>CAVSXY010000016.1:0-919464 GCA_963732015.1 uncultured Alphaproteobacteria bacterium
GCTCCGTACCGCCTTGCAAAATCGTCTCTGGTGCAGCGATTGGCCAGGTAGCATGCAGTGCCCCCCGGTTTGAGACGGGTCCGGGGACCGGCACGCATGTTCCCAGGCCAGCCGATCGGCATCGGGCCACTCGCGGGATCGGCAGCGACCGCGCCGACGCGGAGGTGGGATCCCAGCGAGGCATCGATGTCACTCGTTTTCATTCGTCTATCTCCCAATCATCGTCCATATGGGCCGCCACAATCTTGCTGAAGATTCGCTTGCCTGGATGTTCTCCAGGCCGATGTAGGAGTTGATGGTGGTTTGCACGCTGCGGTGACCAAGAAATGCGGTACGGAGTTCGTACTCGCCGGGCCTAGGATCGAGAAGGAGAGCGCCAGCGGCGTGACGGAACTGGTGCACTGTCATCTCGTAAGCCCGTGGCTTTGTCGATGCGCTCGGTAATCTGTCCGCTCGAACGATTTTTTCTCTTTCGAACCCCGGCGTTGTCCTGGGAACAGCCAGTCATCGTTCCTGCCCCGCAACAATGCCGGACGAAAGTGGTGGACATATGCATCAATCAGTTCGAGTAACGTCCTCCTCCAGCGGGTTATTTCAGTTTGACGCGGTTTTTGACGTCGTAATCCGGAAAGATCAGCCAGTAGTTTGAGTTAACCCCGTCCGGGCTTGATCAAATTGGTTCCCAAGCCTGATCGTCGTTAAGATTAGCTAGACGCACTGGTGCGACACTGTCGAAATCGCGATTGCGACTGCAACCTGGGCGGTGACGGCAGCCCTCACCGATGCGCCCGCTTTTGCCGTCGAGCCTCACCCATCATGGCGTAGGGCAACTTGACGACGCGACCCCAGACGCCGGGGGAAAGCACCTGCCGGAGGAAGGCGATGTTCTTGTCGGTAAGACCTCCCTGCTGGCGACCCTCCAGGTCCCGCCGCATTTCATTGATACGTTCACTGCGCTGCCCCAGTGGAGGCATTCGGTTTCTTTCGCGATTGCCAAAAACCTGCAGGCCAGGTCGATCGTGAACAGCTTGGGGTTCTCGCCGTTCTTCTGCCAATAGGCGTCCAAGACCTTCTCAGCCACAACAGGCGCCAACAAAGCCGACAGCGAGTTCCAACTTGTCGATCGATACGCCAGTCTTCACCGCCTTGCGGGCCACGGCTTGGAGTTCTGCACGCCGGGTTCGGATCGTGGGGAAGGCTTCAGGGGCCGGAATACGTTGGCCGGTCCGGGTTTTCCGGATCCGGTTCAGCCCTTGAAGATATCGATCGACGTCATTCCCGAAGCCCTTCTGGGAAAGCCTCCCATTCAATCTCCACAGCAGCTTTGACTGGAGGCTCGATGAGCCGAACCCGCGCTGGCCAGCCTGGAACCGTCCCTACTTTCCCATTCCAGGCGCCGGCCAGCAAGACGACGGAACGCAGCATCGTAGGTTTACAGCATCGGGAGCGATAGCCCACGAAACGATCGACCACGGCCTCGTCCACCTCGGCGGGGGCGATATCGTTGGCAAAGTAGAGATCGCATGAACGACGACAGCCGCGACCGAATCAACAACGTCCGTGTTCTTTGGACCTCAACTCCTCCCATCTCGCGCTCAATGGCGCGCCGTGCTCGGGAATATCCTTTTCCCTCGCCAGCCAGAGCAGAGCGCTTTTTGCGTTGCTCTGGTCATCTTGCAGCGTCTTGGCGGTAAGCCCGGCGGGCACTTCATGAAAGCTGGGCCAGATTGGCGCGAACGGCGCTGTAGCCAGCCGCAATTACCTCCAGCGGCTTATCGAAGGCCTTGGCGATCTGCCGTGAGTGACGTCGGCCAGTGCCGCCGCGTCTGCTCAGGAAAGTTCACCGGATGCCGCGATGATCGCAATCGCGTCGGCGAAGGAGGCTTCAATGAGAAGGGCTGTTTTCGGTCATTGTGGAGATCGGCCCCTTGTTTCCCTTGATGGATTGGGATGCCCTCAAGTATATGTTGGGTTCACTTTTAGGTATAACGTCAAGATATTATTGCGCGAATATACTTCCATGTTTGTTCTGAAACTTAAAACATACTTCATTCTCCTTGATGTATATTGATGTATTCTGGATGGCCGATTATTATGGGCTCAAGGGCCGCGACTGGCAGAAGCTTGGTGTGCGCTTCCGGCCATACTGCCTCCCAGTCAACGAAGGTCACGATTACGGCTTGCTCGTCGACAGATGCTGTCGGGACCTGATCCAACGAAGTAGGGCGGTCTCGATGTAGCGAATGGACCGGCCTATGTTCATGGACGGCGGGCCGTCGCCGCGCATGCGCGCCTTTGCAAGCCACGAGAGGCTGACCTTAAAGTAAGTCTGGCCGTATCCTGCGGCGTAAGCAGGACAGGAAAAGCAGTTTCCCGGCTCATCCACCGGCCCCATATTCCGAAGTAGATTGGACCGGCTTACTAAGTTTGGCTTCTGCGTATGAGTTGACAAGATCAGCGATCAAATAGAGAGGGATCCGGCCGAATAGGCGGTAGACCGGCCCGCCGCCATGCAGGCGAGCTTCGCCATGTTTTTCCGCTGGTCGGGATCCCCCGGTTTTCACGCAGATATTCGGCAGCTGTTCTGCGCCGGAGGTAATGGTATGTAAGACATGAGATGTTCCAGTGAATTTCCGGAGCTCAAAATACGTCCAAACCGCCAATCGCTTTATGGCTCGGAATTCAGATAAATCTTCTTTCAAAAAGTCCAATATACCAGTCACTTAAGATCGGTATTGCGCTCGACCGCAGTTTCGACTGGAGGTTTACGATTTGTCGGACCGAGATACCGGAGGAATCGCCAACAGCTAAGAGTGCCAAGCGGGCGAAATGCTGAAAGGGGCTTTCGACACTTTCATTTTAGCTCCGTCATGCGCACGGCCAACGTTCAATCCGGAGCTGCGCCAGATTTTTCCGACCCTTTGCAGATAGCGACGTTTAATCGATGGTCGCCGCCTCGTCTTCACCTTCGGCCGATATTTTCTCAATAGGGTGATGAGGCAATTCAAAAACGAACTAACCTGACCTCTCTTCGGCGGTGTCCAGCGTTGAATATCGGCCTCGACTTGCGTCCGCGTTTCAGCCGGCATGATCTCCCATAGTTCAGTCATCACCGGCGGTGCGGTGCGTTCAACCTGGGTTACCACAGGGTCCCTCGACGCTCGAAGAGTTTTTTCACCAATAGCCGAGCAGGCTTTATTCGCTGCGCTGGCCGGGGATAGTACGACAGCGCGTCCTGCATCACGTGCATAAGCTCGAAAAACATTTCGGTATCGAAATGCTGCCAGTTCTGCTTCGTAATAATCTTATTGAGTTTTCCCATGGAAGTTGGCGGCAGCGCGGATATCGCGTTCGCCAAATGATCAATTTGTTTGATGAGACGCGAAAGTCATTCTTGGATCGTTCAAGATCGTCGACAAATCGATCCCGCCTTAAGCTTTCCAGTTGATGATCGGCAGCCGCATCGAATGTCAGTGCGACGATCCTGTCCGCGTCCTTATTTGAAATTTTCTTTTTTATGAGGATATTCCTCATGATCTCGCTGCAGCGTTCAAATTCGGATGCCGTTGCCGGATCGCTAAGATCCAAGTCGTCAGACCCGCATCCGCATCCGACGAGCGAATGGGCGCATCTTTTCGAAACGCGAAGCGGCTTTACCAGGCGGTCGTCGGAGTCTCGGCACGCTCTTCTGATCCGGCGGGTTTGCAGGCAACTGATGGCCTGGATCGGCCGGTCGGCTCACTTCCGCCCCCGATTAAAATCGGCCTCAATGACTTTGCCGCTGTCCTTCGCAGCAACTGCTGGCTCCCCCATCTTGGCGGCGAGTTTAGAGGCGATCGCGTCCGCTGCGGTTTTAAGCGGATCCGCCGCGATGTGGGCATAGCGGCTTGTGGTCTCGGCACGCTTGTGTCCCAGCAATTTACCGATGACCGGGAGCCCGAGATTGCTGCCGGCACCAGTCGCGGCGAAGGTATGCCGCAGATCGTGCAGCCGAATCGGACCCAGTGCGGCACGATGGCGGATGGCCTCCCAGGGACGCTTCAAATCCTGGCGGGCCCTTTCGGGACGCAGGCCAGCGATGACGTAGTCACCGGTGCGCGGAATGCCTTCGAGTACCGCAATGGCCGCACCAGAAAGAATGACCGGTTTGCGACCGGTCTTGCTGTCGGGGAGCAGCAGCATGCCGCGTTCGCGATCGAACTCCTCCCAGCGCAAGTTTAGAATTTCGCGGAGACGGCAGCCGGTCAGCAGCAAGAGGCGCAGCGCCGCGGTAGCATATGGCGAGACCTTGGTGCACCGACTGTCCTTAGGAACATGCTTCGCCTTGGGACTTGATTCATCAACAACCCAGGGCACGCCGATGGTCTCAGCCTCGCGTAGCGCATCGCCCAATCGGGCAAGTTCCTCGCTCGACAGAAACCGCTCCCTGCCCTGCTCGCGGTAGCGGGTGATCCCGCGCGCTGGATTGAGTCCTTCGGAACTTTGCCGCGACCCGCCGCCCAGGAAAACAAGCTGGAAAGGAGAGCAACGACCCGGTTAGCGGTGACCGGCGTCTTGGTACCGATCTTGCGATGAAGCTTCCCGACATCGGCGGAGGTCACCTCCCGCGCCCGTTTGCTCCCCAGCGCCGGCCGAACGTGTACCCGGAAGTACATGTCATAGAGGTCTGCGGTGCGGGGTTTGCGGGTGGGACGAATCTCTTCGTTCATGAACTCATTGATGAGATCCGCAACCATCGGCGAGGAGCGGCGGGCCGCCCGGTCGTGTGGCGCGTCCTCGCCGAAACGGACCTTTGCCAGAACGTCGCCCGCAGCTTCGCGCGCCTGGTCGGGCGTCAATACCGAAACCGACCCGAGCGTGATGCGCCTTTTTCCGACGCTGCGGCCACCGCCATGAGGGCGGTATTCGACGATCCAACTGCGTACGCCGTTCGGCGTCACCGCAGCCAAACCCCGGCAAGACTGCGTCGTAGGCGATGTAAACCCGGTCGCGGGTCGGCAGCGCGTCGATGGCTCGCTTGGTCAGTTTCCGTGTCGTCACGGTGGTGCTCCGGGCCGGCAGTTTCGCGACTGCAAAAAACGATGGCGATCGGCGGCGATCGCCGTGTCGCCACCGGATCGCCACCGGTCGGGGAATACGGAAAATCACCAGGGAACGACGGTAATTGGGAAATCCAGCTAAAACAAGGATCTCGGAACGCCCAGCGCCAGCCGAGGATACCGGGAAACGTCAGACCATCAATCGTACGAATCTGGGGGTCAGGAGTTCGAATCTCTTCGGGCGCGCCAGTTATTTCAAAGACTTAAGAGGTTTTTGTCGGCGGCGCTCCGCTTTAATTCGAGCCAAAGGTACACAATCGGGTACACGACCGTACGGGCCGGCTCGTAGGAAGGTGAAGTCCTTAGCGTCCTCAAGCACCCATGCCTTTCTCGGCCAATTCCTTTTTCGCTTTCTCGTTTTTGGTGAGCTGCGTGAGACCCATGCCACGCAGCACATTGGGGGCCTTCGTGAATTGGATGTTCTCATAGCTGACGATCTCGACGCGATTGCCCCAAGGATCTCGAAAATCAAGGAACGGCCCATCCACCGGAGTGACACCAGCCGCTTTCAGCGCCTTGTGGGCTACCTCCTTGTCATCGACAACCAAGCCGAAATGCCGACCGTCGTCCGGGGGCTGCTTACGACCCTTCTGAAGCGCAATAAACTGATCGCCTAGATCGATAAAAGCCATGGACTCGCTCTTGCCGCGCAATTCGAACATGAAGAGACGGCCGTAGAATGCCAGCGCCTCCTCGATGTCGCCGACCTCCAGCGCGATGTGATTCAGTCCTACGACGCGCGATTTTCCGGATTCAGGCATATGACCTCCTCTATGTGCTCTCACCTCATCTCCTATATGGATCAGGCCCATATCCTTTATGTTTATCACCCTTTTTGAGTGGAGCGCGCGGCGGACGCCGTAGATAGAGTCGACGCGCGTGCGCACGGGCTCGCGATGCGGTTGGGCGACCGTAGTCGAAAGCAGGCACCCTCAGGATCATGGACGCACGCTCACTTGTGAAGTCTTCGAAGGGCACGGGTCGAAACGAACCATGACGGCCGAGCCGATAGGTAGGGCCGGCGCGCCGCGATCCAGACTCAAGACAACCACCAAGATGTCCTTATCGCGAGACTTTACGGCGGCTGTCGCAATGCTTCGCGGGCTGACCGCGGGGCTAATCGCGGCCACCTGGGCGCGGATCACAGCGTTAGGTGAAATCTCGGCGGCGATGCTCGCAGTCTGCGCGGCGCAAATTCGCGGCACATCGCGCAGCTCGACTTCGGCGCGAACCCGCAATGGACCGTCAGGGATTATGTGCAGAAGCGGCTGTGGCACCGCCGAACTGAAGTACTGGCCGGGGTTGGCCAAAACATCGAGCACAACGCCGTTCGACGCCATATCGGGACGCGAGGTCGAGGGCACAGATGTGCTTCCACCGATGGTCTAAATCAGCGCCGATACGTGCATCACAAAATTGTTGCCCACTGCTCGACGTAGTAATCTTGTAGGATGAACGAGTACACGCCTAAGTGCACTCTACCAAACGGTCGGCAAGCATCTGCGGACGGAAGCCAAGTTCCAAATAGAATTTTTTGCTGATCTCAAAATCCTTTGCCGGCACCATCGGACGCATAGCTCTAGCGGTTAGTGATTTTGCCATGAGCGAAACCGTGCCAGTCGTCATTCAAGCCGAGGCGCGGAAGAATAGCCCGCGTTTGTGGTAGCCGCCGTAAGTGCGGAAGCATCCACTCTGGCATCATCGTATGTGACCATCGCGGTTTTGTCCTTACAGGTGTGTCGTTGCCTTGGCGACGCCCGGCATCTCATCTGATACTAGCCGAGGATTTTCCTCGGAAATAAATCTAAGGGGGAGTTCCATGTTGAACCCACTGATCGTGCCATCGGAGCGACAGGGCAATTGGGTGGAACGGCTTCTCACCAAAGGCACTTCCATCCCGGAACGATCGCGCTCCAAATAGGGATATGAGCGCACCCGCCGGCTCAGGTAGAAGTGCCGGCCACTCCGTACCGGAGTGAAGCGACCGGACCAATACCCAACCATGGAAGCAACTCGCGAAATTGCGAGTCACTAACTGTTGTCGCTCGCCGCGTTTTTTCGGGTTGGGAATTTCCGAACGTGCGCGTCTCGACGCCTCGGGCTTTAGTCCCGCCAAAAGTTTTTGAACCGTGTCGGAGCCAACTCGGTGTAGCGCACCGTGTGCTGGATGTTCTTGTGCCCGAGATAAGCTTGCAGCGCCCGTGTATCGTGTCCGGCATTGGCCAAGGTGTAGCCGCAGGCGTGGCGAAGCATGTGGGGGTGTGCTTTGATTTTGAGGCCCGCGGCATCCGCGGCTCGCTCAAGCATTCTGGCAAAGCCGGTCGTGCTGAATGGGGCTGCGCGCTCTGACAGGAAGACGAACGGACCAGCGGCGCTTTCCCGCTGTAGCCGCCGCAGGGCTCGCATCTCTATGCCGGTCAGCGGGTGAGTGCTGGGCGTGCCGCTCTTGACCCTGCGGATGTGCAGTACGGCTTGGTTGAAATCAACCTGATCCCAACGTAGGTCACAGACTTCCGATGCTCGTAGCCCATGCCTATAGGCGATCAGGATCATGGTTGCGTCCCGATGCCCCCAGCGGTTGGTTTTGGCCGCCTCGATCAAACGTTTGACCTCCTTGGCAGTGAGGTGCTCGCGTGTTCGCAGCTCCCGGTTCGGACGGCGGACCGGAGTTTGACGTTGTGGAACTGCTTCGCGTAGAGAGACAACGTTGCCCACGGTCATGCCTTTCGGGATCTACGGATCTTGGTCTGGGCCGTCTGCTTGGCCCGCTGGCGCAGCGCGCGCTTGTTAGCCTCAACTCTCCCGTCGACCGGCATCGCGTCGGCCAGGCGGTTCTGCACCTTCAAGCCAATTTGCGAGCCGTAGCCACGGCTTGAGGCAAACGGCATTTGCCATTTGTCGGCTACCCGCTACGACAACCTCAGAAGAACCATCTGATGGAACGAGGCTTCGGTTGTGAGAAAATCCGACAGCCCCAATCCTTTGGCCTTGCACAAGCAAAAGATCGATGGCTCTAATCTGTTCTTACCCTAGGCTCTCTTTTGCCTGAGTCGTGAGCGGGCCTTGATTGCACTGCAGCAAGAACCTAGTCCGGCGTACCTTTCACTGCGCTTTTTGTCAGAGCACAAACACGGCGACGACAAAAAAATGCGACGCCGGCAAAGACGCCGAATAGCACGAGGCCGATTATTTCCTCACTGTCCATGCTTGGATAACAGACTGAGTCGGCAAGCCTTCTTGGCGCGAAAAAGAACGAATCAACTGAGAAGCGGCCTCAGCTTCGGGCCGGAACCGTCAAGTTTGTGTTAAGCGTTTCTGCGTTGCCTCAGTTCCTTGCCGCTCAGATCGCCGATGAAATGCGCGAGGAGCGTAGGCGGCGAGTATTGGGGGAGAGCTCAGGCGCCGCCAAATCTTGCCGAGACAGACACGCAGAGCCGGCTCGAATGGATTGCCGCGCTCGACAAGCTTGGTCCCTGGAACGGATGCAGCACTGGAACGTAACCGGGCATTAATCCGTTATCTCATACGATAGGCAGGAAAACTGCCATGCTTTCTGGGAGAATGTCGTGACGCGTGTGGTCCTTGTTGTTGACGATGAGCCTCAGGTGCTTGATGTAGCGGTCGATATGTTGGAGGACCTTGGCTGTGAGGTGATTGCGGCTACCAATGGCCCTGAGGCTTTAAAAAAGCTCTCCGCCGATCCCCGCGTCGAAATCTTGATCACTGATATTAATATGCCCGGTATGGATGGCTACGAACTCGCGAACGCGGCCGTGAATGTGCGTGGCAGCCTGAAGGTGATTATGCTTTCCGGGCGACACAGCGACGGTCGTGGATTTCCTCTCATCCACAAACCGTTTTTGCAGAAGGACCTCATAAACACCATGACCCGCCATACTGGCCTTCGTTGAGGGGTTGTTAACGCCCCAGGCCGCGCTCACAGTCGCGTATCACCGACTGCGGCTCTGTCCTGGTGTCGGTGGCTGAGAGTTCGTAAGTGGCTCCCGCCTGTATAGCAGCGGAGCATTCTATGACGATTTTTAAGCCTGCCACGCTCTATTCTAATTCCATCGTTCGGCCGCCGTGCAGCAAAAATGTTACTGTCGCGGCTTGAACGTCAGGAGCCGGATCACGACAAGCGCACTTTCGAGTGCATCATCTGCAAAAACACTGAAACTTTTGTCGTCAAATACAGGTAGGCCGCCTCAGCCGGTGATGTGCAGGTTTCTCGGACGCCTGAGTGAAGGTCTATCCGCGCGTGTGTTCGCCGGCGTCCGAGAAGCGCCAAGGCACGAAGTCGCGGGAGGTGATCGCGGGTGGTGCGGCGGGCGCTATGGGGATTGAGGCCGGGCGCGGCCGGTGCGGCGCGGTGATGGTGCGGCGCGGGTGAGACCGGAACCTGGCGCACAGGGGTATTTGTGGCCACTTGGCATGAGGCGGCGACGGTTTGCGGCGCAGACCGATGGGTCGAGCAGATGCGACAGACGGCATTTTGTGTCTGCGGCACGAGCGGCGGCGATGCCGACGGAGGGCCAGCGATGCGGATGTGTGTCAGTCTGATCTGGCATCAGCCGCGCGTTCATGACGTGTCGATTGATGGCTTGTGCCTGGGCGCCTCGCCGCGTGCAAAGACCTCGATGATGATCATGCGGCCACCGCAGCAGGGGCATGGGCGCGGCAGCACGCGGGGCTGATCAGGCTCCTGCATTGAAGCGGCCTCGGATTTAGTCTGCGGTGTCGCCACGGCGAGCAGTTCACGCGCCTTGGCGATGCTCTTGGCTCGGTTACCGTTGGCGAACAACCCGTAGTGGCGGATGCGATGGAAGCCCTTCGGTAACACGTGCATCAGGAACCGACGGATAAACTCGTGGGGTGCGAGCGTCATGGTTTTCCAGCGGCCAGGACCTTCGATGCGATAGTCCTTGCAGCGGAATGACACGCCACCATCATCAGCAGCGACAAGCCGACGGTTCGAGATGGCAACGCGATGGGTGTAGCGTGACAGATAGCGCAGCACCTGCTTGGGTCCCGCGAACGGCTGCTTGCAGTAGACGACCCACTTGATCCGGCGCAGCGGCGCCAGGAAGCGCTTGAAGGTTCGTTTGTCGGCGAGCCCAACGTGGGTGTTGAAGAACTTCAATTGGCCGTCGGCGTGCGCGTCCATAACCAAGGTGAGGAACTTGCCTCGGAACAAACGCGCGAGCACGTTGACGTGGACGAGGAAGTTGGAGCGCGACGAGATCCATCTGCTGCAATCGGCCTCTTGCTGCGCCCTCGGTTGTTGCTCACGCACAAGCGGCGCGAGACCGCCGCCGGGCACGATCATATGCACGTGGGGATGATGCGTCAGCGCCGAGCCCCAGGTGTGCAGTACGGCGGTGATGCCGATCCTGGCACCGAGGCGCTTTGGATCGGCCGCGATGGCGAGCGTGGTTTCGGCCGCCGCCTTCATGAGCAGGTCATAGATGACGCGCTTGTTCTGATAAGCGACATCGCGCAGTTGACTGGGCAGCGTGTAGACAACGTGGAAGTAGCTGACGGGCAGCAACTCGGCTTCGCGCTCGGCGAGCCATTTCTGTGCCGCCGCGCCCTGGCACTTGGGGCAGTGGCGATTGCGGCAACTATTGTAGCTGACGACGGTGTAAGCACACGCACCGTTCTCGCAACGCGCGACATGGCCGCCGAGCGCCGCTGTGCGGCAGCGCTCGATCGCACTCATCACCTTGATCTGGTCGAGGCTGACATGCCCCGCGTTGGCCAAACGCCAAGCGGAGCCGTGGTCGCGGAAGATGTCCGCGACCTCCAGCGATGGCCGGGCCATCCGACGGCGTTACGCCGGCGGTCCTTCATTCGACTTGTCCTTACGGTTCCGCATTTTCCGGCGCGGCTGCGACAGTTGCGTCAGCGGGCTCTCGACGGCCGCGATCATGCCGGTGGCCACGCGCGTGTAACGCGCCGTCGTCTCGAGTTTGTCGTGTCCGAGCAAAGCTTGGATAATTCGAATGTCAGTACCGCGTTCGAGCAGGTGCGTCGCGAAGCTGTGGCGCAGCGAATGCAAGGTCAGCCCTGGCTTGCGGATACCGGCTGCTTTGACGGCCTCCCGAAACAGACGGCTGAACTGACGTGGTGTGATCGGCTTGCGGCGGCCATAGCTGGGGAAAATCCAGCGCTCTGCCGGCGGCATCCCGGCGTCGTCCAACGCCGAGCGCTCGCGCCACCACTCTCGCAATAGCGCGAGCACATCCGGCGGCAGCATGACGTTGCGATCCTTGCGGCCTTTGCCTTGCACGACGCGGATGATGTTCTGCGCGCCGTCGATGTCACCGACCGTCAACCGCGTCACTTCGCCCGCCCGCAAGCCGCAGCCATAGCTGATCGTCAGCATGGTTCGCGCCTTGAGGCTTGGCGCCATCAATAGAATTCGCTTTACCTCGTCGGAGCTCAATACCACCGGCACCTTCTGCGGCTCCTTGAGGTGATAGATCTCGGCGGCGAGATCGTGCCGTCGCATCGTCACGCGCAACAGGAACTTCACCCCCGTCATGATGCGGTTACGATTGCAGATGGTGAGCCCTTCTTCTTCGATGAGCGTCAGTTGGAACTGGCGCACGTCGTCGGCTGTCGCCGTCTCCGGCGAGCGTTTGAGGAAAGCGGCGAACCGCTTGCAACTGTGGAGATGGCTGCGCAGCGAATGACGCCCGAGTTTGCGCGCACGGATGTCGTCGATCATGCGTTGACGCAGCGGGCTGACCATGGGCCAGGTCATCAGAGAACTCCTGAGTGAGGTTGCTGGGACCGCAATCTCAGGACGCGGCCGCGTCCCCCGCTATCGTCATTCTCTCATCTGGCTACCGGCCTATCGGCTCAAGCACCCGCCTCAGCGGGCTGTCGCGCAGCGACTTTGTGCTATGGCCCTTCACGACACTTCACGACACGCAGCGATACGTCCGGCGTCGGGGGGCTGAGCGGAAGTCGTTGCCGGAATGACCTACCGTCCACCTAACTGCCAGTCTCGATTGTGGTGGCTCGAAGACACCCCGCGTTGCCTTCGTTCATCGAGAGACAATCGTTAGATTGGCGGCAGAACATCGCCTCCCGGCGGTCTATCCATTTCGTCAATTCGTCACCAGCGGCGGCCTGTTGTATATGGGTCAATCTCCTTGAGCCGTGGCGGCAAGTCGCATTATATGTTGATATGAGAGTTTCAGGCTCAAAGGCGAGAGATGACGGCCGTTCGAAGTCAAGGATACGGGACATTCGACAATCTCTCGGGGCGCGCACCTCACATCCTTCAAGCATCTATAAATGCAGTGCTTGCTGACTATCGAGGCATTCGCAAGGGTGAACACAACGAAATCGAACTGTTCGGCCTGTATCCTGACCGCATCAGGATCAAGATCGAACGTTCTGAGCACGACAAAAAGCCGTACAGGTGAGATAGCCCCTGGATTTGGTGAAGAGACCCCACAAGTAGAAAACTATGGCTCAACAAAGCCACAAAAGGGCGGGCACCCATTACATGGCTCTGTTGAGCCAAATCTTGTACTTCGCACAACATTCTTTTTGTGACATACCGTACCCGCCACATGCACCCGCAGCAATGTAAGAGCGGATCGGAGCGGAACTGCTCTTCATATCGAGGCCTTTTTGGCTTGCGTGCCACGCTTGACGCCGGCGTTCACTCGTTAGATCGCGGGAGGCCGCGAATTGAACGCATTGTGCCGCACTAATGCGAACTATGGAAGAATGTAAGGAGCGACTTCTCCCCAGGATGAAGGTGCCCGGTGTTTGATATGGCGCCACGGCGCTAATCAATGTTCCTACCCACGGCGGACAAACATCGCTTCGAATTGTTCCTCAGCGGCTGCTCTCCCAATCGGAGTCCAGTTATCGTCCCGCAAATTAACAAGCATAGCCTTGTGGAGAGTTACAGCCAACAGGTCGATAAATTGTTGCACCCCGAAATAGGATGTATGAACCAGTTCGTCCCATCGCTTGCTATGGCAAACACGACCGGAATTGTTGTTCTCGTGCGCTTCAGCTCAGGCCCAACAGTTCCTGTTGCAACGATGACATCAACATTCTGTCGGACGAACTCGGCGGCTATTTCGGCAGCGAGCTCCGGACGTCCTTCCCACCAGCGATATTCGATCGTTATCGTGCGTCCGTTGCTCCAGCCGAGCGAATCCATGCGCCCCGTAAAAGCAGCTACCCAGGGGCGCCAGGCCGACGCATCGCTTCCGAAAATCCCGATGATGGGCAGCTTGCCCGGCTGCTGCGAGCGCGCTGCGAGCGGCCAAATGACTGCTGCTCCACCGGCAAGCTCGATAAAATCGCGCCGCCGCATTGCCTTCCCCCAGGCTCAGGACCACGCCAACGTGGCCTTCAATGAAGTGATTACAGCAGGGATTTGAGCCCGGCGGAACGGGGCTCAGGCACCATTTTCAGAGCAGCGACTTAGCAGACCGAGGCGTCGAAAAGGGTCAACAGCGGTCCTCAGGCGATATCTGTCTCACGTCCGCTATACCTCCAATAGCGGCGCAAACGCAGACATTCCGGCACTTCGCATTGGTGTCAACAAACGATGTCTGCTCTACAGCGAAGACGCCTATTCGATCACCTGGTCGGCCCGTAGCAGGAAGGTAGTGTCAAGAATTTTTCGCACATTTGATCAGGCGACGGCTTCGGTTTGCACGACCTGCGGCTGATAGAGCGGTCAATATTCATGTAACACTTGGCGGACCATGCGGTCCCGGCGATGTGGCGCAGTCGCGCGGCTGCCAAGTTGAGGCATGACTGGCCGTCAGGGAACGCTCCAACGACACGGGTCCGTCGGCGAATCTCTTTCATGATCCGCTCGAGTGGATTGTTGGTCCGTATCTTCTGCCAGTGGATATCCGGGAAGGCGTAGTAGGTCAGCGTTTCGGACACGCAACGCTCGACGATTTCGGCCGCGGTGTTCATCCTAGCGGCACGCAACTCGTCGATGATCGCTCGCGCCTTTCGCTCGGCAGCGTCCCGGCTCTCCTGAGCATGGATCGCCTTGAGCATATGGCTCACTTCGCGGACCTTGGTCGCCGGCACGTGGCTGAAGACATTGCGGTAAAAATGCACCATGCAGCGTTGCCAGCGCGCCTCGGGTAGGTACTCCGCGGCGCTCTCCGTTAGGCCGCGGCAGGCATCCGAAATGATTAGTCGCACGCCTTTGAGGCCGCGATCGACCAGGTGCCGCAGAAACGCCGACCACCCGGACTTGTCTTCCTTGGCGCCCTCGCAGATGCCCAGAATCTCCCGAAAACCCTCCGAATTGACGGCGCTCGCCACCAGCAGCGAGACATTGCGCACTTCACCCGCCCACGTCCGCTTCATCACGATGCCGTCGAGATACAGATACGGATGCTCGCCTTCGATGCGCCGGTTCCGCCAAGCTTCGATCTTGGCGTAGATCTTCTTGTTCAGGTTGGACACCGTGCTCGGGCTCACCCGCGTGCCCCACAGCGCTTCGGTGATGTCTTCCACCCGCCGCACTGAAATGCCCGCCAGATACATCTCGATCAGCGCTTCCTCAACCGAGCTCTCCCGCCGGCGGTAGCGCTCAATGATTGCCGTCTCAAAGGTTTGCCGCCGCAACTTCGGTATCTTGAGATTGACGCCGCCCGCACTGGTCTGCAGCGTCCGCTCGTAGCTCCCAGCTCGCGTATCCCGTCGAGCTTGACTGCGCTCGTAACGTCCAGCCCCGCATAACTGGTCTGCCTCAGCATCGAGCATGGCATTCAGTGTCTCTTCCACCGTGCCCCGTACCATCTCGCCAAGATGGTCTCGAATCCGGGCTTCATCGATCTGGATCACCTGGCCCATCGGCTTCTCGTCACTCATCGGTTGCTCCTTCATTGTAGAAGAAGCCGCCAATCCTGAAAGTGCGAAAGATTTTATACGTTATCAGCAGGAACGAACGTGTGCTTGGTGACGAACGAAAGCGGCCTACTGTTTCGGAGAGACCCGAGTCGCCAGGCTAACCTTGCTCACCATCACGAAGCTTGCGGGATGGCGATCCAGAGGGGTTGTTATTGCCAAATTCTCCGGCCAAGTGGTCGTCTTCCGAAGTTCGCCAACAGTCTTTGCGGACACGCCGATCTCTGGGTCTGCATTGACTTGCATTTGATCCGGTAGGCCACCAAGAGCTAGATGGAGCGCGGCAACATTTTTCGGCTTATATCGCATGAGGACCTCCCACATCCGGTACGCGTCGGGCCCCTCCTTCACCACCGGCGTATCAAAATTACATCAGCTCTTTGGTCACCATGCAACGGTACTGGTCGGGGTGGTTCCGCCGGTGGCCATGGCGGTCGAGGAGGCGGCGGCTTGGGTTTAGGCTTAGGCGGTTGCGCGACCTTTACTACTCGCTTGAACATAGCAACCTCGATGGGGCGACGGGCAGCATCCTATTGCGACAGGACCGCGGCCGGGTCCCCCTGTTAGCGAGCTACACATTTTCGGTTTAAAACACTGGCAAGATCTACACCAATATCGACGTCGCCAATACCGAGGGTGTGGGTGCTAGGCCGTGTGGACGGATTTGATCAAGATGAAGCCGAGAGCAAGCGCGACGAATGAGCCGTAATTCTGCGCCGTCTTCTCGCATCGAAGCGCGATACGTTTGAAGCGCTTGAGTTTGCCGACGGCTTGTTCGATGCGTGCCCGCGCCTTGTAGAGTGTTTTCGGAAAGAAGGTGGGGATGTCCTTGGTGTTGGATCGATACGGGATCGCCGGACATATTCCACGTTGACGTGCGGCCTCGCGATTTGATTTAGAATCATAGCCCTTGTCACCGAGCGCGGCGCGCGGATTGATATCGGGGCCGATGTCGAGAAGCGTCTCGAAGTTGCGGCTATCGCTGGCTTCACCACCGGTGAGATGAAAGGCAATTGGCAAGCCACCGAAATCGGTCTTCAAGTGGATCTTGGTAGAGAAACCGCCACGCGAGCGGCCCAGCGCCTGATCGTGCTGCCCCCTTTTGCGCCTGCCGCCGAGACATGGGCGCGGACCACGGTGGAATTGAACATCTGCACCAGATCCGCCGTCTCGCTCAATGCCGCCAACGCATCGAAGAAAGCTTCGAAAGTTCCGGACCGGCTCAAGCGCCAGAACCGCTTCCAGACGCTGTTCCAATGCCCAAACTTTTCCGGGAGTGCCCGCCAAGTGATGTTGTGAACCACGAAATACTGCAGGGCTTCGAGAAACTTTCGGTCATCCCGACCTTTGTCGCCGCGGCGTGGGCATGATGCATCAAATACCTTCAAAACAATCGTCCAGTCCTCTTCCGTCATGGCAGTGAGCATGGTCGGTCCTCCAAATAACCGACCGCCCATGAGTTACAGAAAAAATGATTTGGGAATCCCTCTACCCTATGACTTTGCTAAATCCGTCCACACGGCCTAAAGTCCTTTTTTCCAATCCTCGTCTTGGGATTGCTAGTCCATTTCCCGTCGGAATTTTTCTGAAAAGTCTTGGCACTTGATTTTAGAAGCAAGGGTGTCTTCTGGTGCGATTGGCTTCTTTGGTTGCGCATGTGCAAAGTCGGCCGGCATGATCACAGCAAAACATCCGGCGATCACGTAAGCTTTGAGTGAAATGAACCCACGCCGCCGCATGCGTCGTGCCCTGGGGCTGAATTTCACAACCTAGCACACGGTTCACTAAGCCGCGTTATTGTGCACCACAGCAAAATTAATCGGCTGAGGGCCGCTTCGGGTCAAACGCTACACATTCACGGCTTCGGCGCGACTTCCGCTTCGCCCCCAACACCGGACATATCACTGCATCGCAGTAATCGACGCGAAGGGCCCAGGCTGTGTGAAAACTCTGAAATCGAATTCGCCGTTAGAATATTTCGTCTCGACTTCATCAATTTGAAAAACAAAAACGCTAGCGGCCACTGTCGGTAGAAGACGATAGAGAAACCAATTCTGCGCCGTGCTCGCGCGGGCACGTTTTCACACAGCCTGGGCCAACAGCCGACATGCCAAGTGCATCAGAATGGCTGTCCTAAAGTCCCGACGGTTAGGCCCTCTACACCGACAGGATCGGCACCCGGCGTGTTTGGTGCCTTTTCCCACTCCCCCAACTGGAATGAATTGTCGACCACCAAGCGGCAGCGCTCGAAGCGGCGCGCCACGAATGCCTCCAGGGCTAACGGCAGCGACTGCTCCCTCTGCAACAGTTCGGCCAGGACAATCGAGTCCTCGATCGCGATGCCCGCACCGGCTGCCATGTGGGGTGTTGCGGTATGGGCGGCGTCACCGATGAGGAGTACGCGCCCCTCGTACCACGGGGGTGGCAGTATCATCGACGTAATCGGACGATAGGCAATGTTTTTAGGATCGGATATTTCAGCCCGCGCTGCACCGATAAGGCCACCGAAGTCGGCTAGCAACTCGCGAAGCACCCCAGGCAGTTGTTCGTCTGAAAGGCGCACGAAATCCGGCAGATTTTGTACCAGATAAATATACATTTGCTGATCGGAGACCGGATTGTACCCAGCCTTGTGCCACGGGCCTTGATAAGAGGTACGTGACTGCGCCTCCGGTGGACGCCCCACGGTAGCGCGCCAGACTGCCTGACCCGTATACTTCGGGCGCCATTCCGTCCCGAACAGCGTGTCCCGAATTTTCGAATTGGCTCCGTCCGCGCCTACCACCAATTCATAACGACCGACTTGGCCATCAGTAAAAGTGACGTCAACACCACCGTCGATTTGGTCTAGGGACTCAACCGTAACGCCGAGGCGTATTGGCAATTGTGCATCCGTGAGCGCTTCCTGCAACACCGAATGTAAGGTCTGTCGCATCATCCCGATCGTGGCCGGATAGTCAGGGCCGTTCAGACGTGGCAACTGCACAGTGCCCTTTACGTTGCCGTCGGCATCGGCGGCATTGAAATAGGAGAAGCCAAACCCACGCTCGACACACTGATCGAGCAAACCGATAGTTTTCAGTGCGCGCAGGGCTGGTCCTCCAAGGCCGATCCCCAATCCAGCGACCGTCCATTGCGGATTAATTTCGACGATTTCTGAACGAATGCCAACTCGCTTCAGTGCGATCGCAAGCGCCATTCCGGCAATGCCGCCGCCGACGATCAGCAATTTGTGGAGTGCTGCTATCATATTTTCCTGAAACGAGCATTGAGGTGCGGACGTAAGAGTATATATCCAACAAGTTCCATGTCCGAAATGGGTGTGCGCCGTGAAAAGGCGGCGCTTTCCAGTGGGTGCAAGCCCCACCCGGCGACCGCTCCAGCCGGAAGCCATCGGAGCAGTCATGGAGGTAACGAAGTGGCTGAAGCCTTCGATTAGCGTGTCACGAATGGGTGACAGCGCGAGTGTGCAGGCCGCAACGCGAGTGAACGCTGAGCAATCCTCGAAAAGGACAATGCGCAGGCCGAGCCGACAACCCTTTCGGGGAAGGCTGACACGTTTGGATGAAGTGAGCGAAGCAATACGTCCAGACGCTGCGCCGGCGTAGTGGCGACAGCATGGACCAGCGCGTCATTAGCCGCGATGCACCCGTTCCGCAGCTATCGGAGCATGAGCGGACATTTCCAGAGAGTGCTCAAACCGACACTGATGTCCCATCACGACATGTCGGCCCGCTGAATTGCTGCTGTGCAAAATGATCTTTGAAACCCATTCCAGAGGTCGAAAATCCCTGTTGTAATTATGTCGCGGTGTAGCCTGGGGCGAACAATGCGGCAACGCGCGATCATTATTGGCGGTTCGATCTCCGGATTATTTTCAGCCGCTTTCCTGCGCCAAATCGGCTGGGATGTCGACGTTTACGAGCGCTCCCGCGTCGAGCTAGTCGGCAGGGGTGCAGGGATCACCGGTCATCCGGAGCTATTCCAGTCATTGGAAGCAAGCGGCGCGGGCACGAAAGATCTCGGCGTAGAAGTGCCGAAGCGCATTGCCGTCGACCACACAGGGCGTGTAACCGACGAACGCCCGCTCAGGCAAATCATGACATCCTGGGACCGGATGCAGCGGCTTCTACGCACCATCATCGATGATGCGCATTACCATCTTGGCTGTAACTTCGAGCGCGTCGACCAGGATGAACGCGGGGTTCGTGTTCAGTTTTCCGGCGGTCGCATTGAGCAAGGAGATATTCTGATAGGAGGCGACGGCGTTCGATCAAGCGTGCGAGTACAACTGACACCCGAGATTCAGCCCATCTACGCGGGCTATTATATTTGGCGCAGCGCGCCGAACGAGGCCGATCTCGCTGCCGAGACGTTGCAGACTATCTACCCCGTTTACACCTTCTATTTGCCCAAGCGGCAGCAGGTCCTTGGTTACCCGATCGCGGGCTTCAATGACGATCTGACTCCCGGGAAGCGCCGTTACAACATTATCTGGTACCGGATCGCCGACGCTGATGAACTTCGTGAGATGTGCGTCGACGAGAACGGGGTTCAGCATGACTTTTCCGTGCCGCCGCCGCTGATCCGCAAAGACTTGATCGCGCAAATGCTGGCCGACGCGCGCGAAATCATGCCCCCAGCGCTCCTCGATTGCGTAACTAAAGCCAAAAAACCGTTCATTACGCCGATCTATGATTTCACTGCGCCGTCCATAGTGTTCGGCCGGATCGCCATGGTCGGCGATGCCGCCGCCAATGCGCGTCCGCACATGGGCTTCGGCATGGCCAAGGCTGGATGCGACGCAAGAGCGCTCGCCAAACATTTACGCGACAACGAAGACGTCGATTTGGCGCTAAAAGCTTACAATGCGGAGCGTCAACCCATCGGAGACATTGTCGTAAAGCACGCACGCAAGCTCGGCACACATCTCGGCGTCAATCTGAACACCGAGGAGGACCACCAGATGAACGCTCTACTGCAAAGCGACAGCGCAATGCTGGATTGGATTGCAGTTCCGAACTTCTTAGCGGCCTATGACTTGAAAGCGCCTTGAAGGCGGTTTCGCCCTCAACGTCGATTACCGCGCCGCGGTGAAACCGTAGCGATTTGGAGGGCGGATTGAAACGACACCAGCACACTATCTGGCACGTTGAAGCGGTATGCATATGGAAGGGCATGCACGGACGTGGTTTACGCCGAAGCCGAAGGCAGAGCCCTGAGAGCGCTGGAAGAGCGGCCAATGGCTGGCCGACGTCGCCCGAGCGCTCGAGGAACGAGAGCGGTGTCCAAGGTCTTGGCTCTCAATGGAGGAATTGCTCCAGCCATCGAGGTGCGCGTGCGGGATATACCCGAGGACTCGGTGCGGGCGGAGTATGGCCGGATCGTTTTCGATTTCGGCGGCCGCGTGCTCGACTACGTGACCCCGAACTAGTGGCCCGATTTAGTGCCGCCGTTTCGGCTGCGGCGATGCCGAACTCGAACCCGATCCGGTATAGAACGGGTTCTGATAACAATAAGGTCCGCCGCCACATTGTTCGCGCGAGACGAAGCCGCAATTAGTCCCGCCGTCGGTGCCGCTGCGGCACCATGGATATTCGACGGCGCTTGCGGACGTGGTCAACGCTTGCGCCGCAACAAGGGTACTCATGACAAAAAAGAGTATACGCATCATCCGCTCCATCTCTCGCGGTCGCGCGGTCAGACGCGCGTAATCCACCGCACCTATGTGGTCTCGCAAGACCGGCCGGAAAAGCAAGCCAATCCGAGCGGATCCGCGAGGTCCGCCCAACGTCCTTGTTGGGAGGCGATACCAGCAGAACATGTGGTGCTGCTAATGCGTTGGGAAAAATACGAGGCTCTCTGCGACGATTTTAGACGGTTACGTTACTGACGCTCGATGCGAACTATTCCTGGAGCGACTTCGGAGCATCGACGAAACATTCAGCGCCTTCCGTGGCGTAAAGCGCATGACGAAAATCTCGAATGCCTGTGATCTGATCACCTGACCATTGCAACAGAACGAAATACTTGGGCTCATGGGATGGCTCGCGGGGGTCGAACACCAGAACTGCCGGGCACCGGTCGACCAAGCCCGGCATCAGATGCCAGTCATTCAGCTTTGAATAGTTGCCAAAATATTTAGAGACCTCAGCCTTGCCGTTGAGCCGCGTCTTATTGACGAGCTCAAGGCGCACGTCTTCTGCGATTATGTTGCGTATCGCATCGAAGTCCCTTGCGTTAAAATGCTCGACATACGTGGCAAGGCGATCTCGGTCACCTTCAGTCAACATGGGTTGGGGAGCGTCGTCAGGTTCCTTCGCCAATTCGCGGAGGCGGGAGCGTCCGCGATGTAGTGCCGCCTTTGCGCCCGGGAGGCTGAGCCCCATAACGTCGCAGATTTGTTGCAGCGAAAAGCCGAGTACATCCATCAGGATCACGCTGCTGCGTTGGGCGGCCGGAAGCCGCATGAACGTTCTTAGGCTGGTGGCTACGATCTGACGACTATCAACGGAATCTGTCGGATCGGGGATCATGTCCACCTCCTCGCCACCGTACAGACTTTCCAACCAGGCCCGACGGCGCAGAAAATCCAACGCTGTGTTGTGGGCGATGCGAAACAGCCAACCCTCTAAATTGGTAACTCCTCCTGCAGGAGGAAACGATTTCAAGCGCTTTCATCAAAGCGTCCTGCGTTGCGTCCTCGCCGTCGATCGTCGAACCGACCATGCGAGCGCAGTAGCGATGCAGTTTCGGGCGCAACTCGACGACGAGCCGTTCAAGGTCTTCGGCCGTCATCGATGTAACAGAGGTGGAGTTCATTCTGTCTCCGGAACCAGCGACTAAGGTCCACTAAGCATTCGATAATTGCCGACTATTGTTGCGCCGCCCGCTTGTGGCGGCTCAATGCAGCGCTCGCGAATGCCATTTTGGAACGCGCCAAAGGCTTTCAATTTCGAGAGCGGGCTGACGCCATCTTCAGTTTCGACTTCGACCAAATGTACAAAGGTGCCGTCTTCAAGTCTCAATGAAAGATAGCGAATCCCCTCGGGAGCCGATTCCCTCAGCTCGGCAAAGACTTTCTCAATCAGCCTTGCGTTGGCATCAGTTAATTCCGGCTTGGTCTTATATCTGATCAAGGTTCGACGCATAGGTCTCTCCATCGTCCGGGCGATCAGTTCATGATGACCAGGACCACCGCGGTGCCTGCTCGTTACACCATCTCTTGAGAGACGTTTAGGGTTCACCAAAGGATTCGGTCGAAGGAAAAAATATTTGGCAACGCATCCTTGGGCTTTAGGCATTCGTCTTTGTATGGCCGGTCGGTGACGACGGAGATATGCACGGGGAGCATCAATGCAGGATTTGAACGACAGAGCGGCGAAAAGGTGGGTCCTCGGAGTGACCGCGCTAGCGTCCTTCATGGTGGCACTCGACTCACTGGTTGTGACAACCGCAGCTTTTACAGTTCGCAAGGAATTCAACGTTTCGATCGAGGTGCTTCAGTGGACAGTTAATGCCTACAATCTGAGCTTCGCGGCGCTGCTGCTGGCGGGGGCGGCTCTGGGTGATCGCTTCGGACGCCGACGAACGTTCGCGGCGGGCAACATGCTATTTGTCCTAGCGTCTGCCGCGTGTGCGCTCTCACCTGGCATCAGCTGGTTGATCGCAGCACGAGCGGTTCAAGGCGCGGGCGCGGCGTTGGTCATGCCACTCGCGATGGCAATTTTGAGTGGATCGTTCTCACGTGAGGAACGAGCCCGTGCCCTCGGCATATTCAGTGGCGTTACCGGATTTGCCCTCATTGCTGGCCCGGCCGTGGGAGGTGCAATAACGGAAGGCCTGGGTTGGCAGTGGATTTTCTGGATCAATATCCCTGTCGGCTTGATCGCGATCATACTCATCCTGACTCGCATTCGCGAAAGTTTCGGGCCAGCTAGCGATCTTGACGTGCCGGGCATTGCTCTCGTGGCGGCTGCCGCATTCGCCGTGGTCTGGGGGATGTTACGCAGCAGCGTCGCGGGGTGGCGTAGCCCCGAAGTCACCGGAGCGCTTGTCGGCGGTGCTCTGCTGGCAGCAGCGTTTATGGCCTGGGAGTTGCGCGCCCGTGCACCGATGGTGCCAATGCGCCTGTTCCGATCTCGCGCTTTGTCTTCGGGTCTTGCCGCTGCCGTACTATTCTATGCTGCGATGTATGGCGTGCTTTTCTTGTTGCCCCAGTTCCTGCAAACCACGCTGGGTTATGGGCCGCTTGGTTCCAGCCTGCGGTTGCTGCCATGGACGGCCACATTGTTTGCGACCGCACCGATCGCAGGCTCGCTCGTCAATAAAATCGGCGAACGCCCGCTTGTCGTGGCTGGCTTGCTTATGCAGGCAATCGGCTTGGCGTGGATCGCGATGATCGTCGTTCCCGATGTTGCCTATTCCAGATTGATTGCACCGTTGCTTCTCGCAGGCATCGGGGTATCGATGGCAATGCCCGCAGTGCAGAACGCCGTTTTGAGCTCAGTTGCGGTTATCGAAGTGGGAAAAGCGTCCGGTGTCTTTAACATGGGCCGCTTTCTCGGCGGCGTGTTCGGTGTTGCCCTTCTAGTCACTGTATTCTCTGGAAGCGGGTCGATCGTGTCTCCGGCGCATTTCAGCGTCGGGTTCGCCTCGGCTATGACCGTCGCGGCGGGTTTGTCGCTTTGTGCTGCCATCGCGGGATGGTGGCTGCCGGCACGCCGTCAGATCGCCATTGCGCAGGCAAAAGCGTGAGACATGCCCCTTGGGATGGCGATGAGTGAGGAACGGATCGACTTTAGAGCAAAGACCAAGCGCATCATCGCGCTGCGCTCAGCATATCGTTGCGCTCACCCGGAATGCGACGGCCGCACGACCGTCGGGCCGGCGAAGCAGACCGACAAATACGAGGACACAGGTCGGGCCAGTCACATCTTTGCCGCGTCCAAGCGCGGACCGCGCGGCCGTGGCAATCTCACTGAAGATGAGCTGCGCAGCGTGGCCAACGGCATCTGGCTCTGCGCCAAGCACGACATTCCGGCCTGCGCTTCCCAGATTTGCGGGGGGGGGCCGTAGGTCCAAGACCCTGCGGCCTTCCAATTGGCAGGCAGGACTACAATGGCCGGTTTAGTCCTCCCACGGGATCGGCCCATCAGTTTGCAGTTTCTCCTGCTGCAATTGAGTGGGAGAACCGAGGTATTCCACGCGCGCGCCCTTGATCGTGCCGTTGAACTTGAAGGGCGCCTGGTCATAGTACTCAATCCCTACCGGCGAGCCGAGATCGATGCCGAAGTCGAGGCAATCATTCGCGGTAAATCCGAGCGGGGCACTGACGGGCACGACGCCCGACGCGACTTCCTTGTCATTGACTTTCAGGACGATCTTGAGCGGGCCGGCCGGCCTGCGCTCGACATAGGAAGTCTCGACTTCGATCTTCGCCTTGCCTGTGGGCAGTTTGTCCTTTGCCTTGATGAGGGTGCGTGAAATTTCGAAAAGATTGTACTCGTACGACAAGATGCCGTCCTTAACGTAGAGCGTAAGTCCGCCGGAGAAAGCGCCCAGCGCGTAGATCACGCCGTTAGGATTGGCCGGCACGTCGGCGTCAACACTAACGAGGTTCTCTTTGTTACCAAGGGCCGGCGCGGCGAATTCAGGCATCCGTGTGATGGCGCCGGGGAAGATCCACGACGTGTAGGGTGGCACCAGGCGGAGTTCAGGATGGAGTACAGGAACCCATAGTCCACCGCCAACCGGCAAGCCATTGTTCTTGGTGAGCTCGATCAGAAATAGGTCCTTCATATCCGCAATCTTTGCCGGCATCTTGTCGGCAAGGTCGTTGGCCTGCGACCAGTCTTTGTTCAGATCATAGAGTTCCCACTTATCCTTGTCGGGTGTCCATTCTTGGATACCCTTGGGCAAGCCGGGAAGCCGCGGTACGCGCGGACCAAACGCAGACGCCATCCAGCTGTCGTGATAAATGCCACGGCTACCCATGATTTCGAAATACTGAGTTTGCTTTACTTCCTTGGCATTCGCATTGTTGAAGGTCTGGCAAAGCTGACACCGTCAAACGGGTCTTGCGGGATACCGTTGACTACTCGCGGAGGGGTAATGCCCAGGATGTCGTAGATGGTCGGAACCACGTCATTTACATGCAGAAACTGAGCGCGGGGCGTGGCGTCGGGCGTAATTTTCGCAGGCCAGCGAATGGCCAACGGATTGCGCGTGCCGCCGAAATGCGAGGCGATGAGCTTGGTCGCTTGGTACGGCGTACTGCCGGCCCAGGCCCAGCCAGCGTGATACATGTTATCGGTTTTTGGTGAGCCGAGCACGTCAAGCCCGCCAAGCGCGTCGAGCGCTCTCATCTGCTGTTTCGTTGTAGTTGGAATGCCATTTTGCGCGAGCAATTCGCTGATCGTACCCTCCTGGCCTTCTGCGCTGGCGCCGTTGTCACCCCAGATGTAGAGAATTAAGGTGTTGTCGCCGTAGCCAAGTTGGTCGATTTCATCAACGATGCGACCGACCTGCGCGTCCACATGCTCGGTAAATCCCGCAAACACCTCCATCAAACGGCGCTGGAAGGGCTTCTCGTCTTGGGGAATCGAGTCCCACGAGGGAAGGGTGGCGGGCCGCGGGGTCAACTGCGCATCCGGTGGAATCCAGCCCAACTGATGGGCGCGCTCCGCCGGCAGCTCAAACCCACAAAATGTCAAAAACGGACTGGATCCCCAGACCACCGAGGGGTTGGTTTCGACGAGCTACCGAATTCCAAACCTTCGAATCACCAGCATCCTTAAGAACACGCACGTTCCGCTGGGTCCCTGGCGCGCGCCGGGCCACTGTCAGAATGCCTTCTTTATGGAGGGCTTTGTCGACGAGATGGCGCATGCAGCGGGGCAAGATCCCCTGGCATTTCGCCGATCGCTTTTGTCGCATCGGTCGGACTTTTTGTACGTTCTCGACACACTCGCTGAGAAGGGCGATTGGGGTAAGCGTATGCTGGCGGGCGGAGGCCGTGGCATTGCGATCCACGAATGCTATGACTCCATCGTTGGCATGATTGCCGAGGTCGCGGTTACGAATGGTGACCTCAAGGTCGAACGGGTGGTGATTGCCTGCGATTGCGGACATACGGTCAATCCCCGCACCGTTGAAATGCAGCTCGAAGGCGGCATGATCTATGGCCTCTCCGCTGCGCTATTCGGCGAGATTTCGATCAAGGATGGACGTGTTTCCCAGGGCAATTTTAACGACTACCGAGTTGCTCGCCTCAAGGACGCCCCCAAGACCGAGGTGCATCTTGCGCTCACTGGCGGCAAGAAGTGGGGCGGAGTTCGGCGAGCCCGGAGCTGCCGTAATCCCGCCCGCTGTGACCAACGCGATCTTCGCTGCGACTGGTAAGCGCATTCGCAGCTTGCCGATCAAGGGACAGAATCTTTCAGGAGCGGCTTGAGGCCAACACTTTGTCGGCGGCGAAACTTGTCTTTCGCTCCGAGTGAAAAAATGCCGCGGATCGGGCCGCACCCTACAGACGGCCGAGGCGGAGACCAACATTCACGCGAGAGAAATGATAGTCGCAAAATCGCAGTTTGCGCCTATCGCCTCTTTCGCGGCTACTGCGGCGTCACCCCCGCGCGCTGTGCCAGAATCGCCGTCCGTTTGCGGTCCTCCTCGAGGAAACTGGCAAATTCCTCGGGCGAATTCAGAGCCGGCTCCAAGCCGGCATTGATCAGGGTCTTCTGTCTGAATTCCGGATTGTCGTAGATTTTCACGATCTCATCATGCAATCTGCGGATGATTTCCGGCGGCGCCCCAGCCGGTGTGAAAAAGCCGTACCACGCGCGAACGCGCAAGCCCTGGTAGCGGCTCGCCTCCTTCAACGTTGGAACATCCGGCAAGAGCGGCGATCGTTCAGTTCCTTCCACTGCGAGCGCCTTGAGCTTGCCGCTCTGCAAATGAGGAACCAGGGTGCCGATTCCAGCAAAGATCATGTCGACGGCTCTGGTGAGAATCGCCGTCGCGGTTTCGCCACCGCTCTTATAAGGGATGGTGACCAGGTTGGCGCCGCTGTCCTGCTTGAATGTCTCCATGAACATTGTCGCAGTCGTCGCGGGTGATCCCCAGCTGATGCCTTCCGGCCTGTTCTTCGACAATTCGATCAATTCATCGATCGTGTTGACCTTCAAGTCGGGCGTCACGATGAACCCGGACGTAATGAAGAAATTGTTGGTGATGGGGCTGAAATCGCGCGCGGCATCGTAGCCGACGTCTTTGTAGAGGAAGGGTGCGTTAGTCACGGTATCGTTGAGAAGATGGCAGATCGTGTAGCCATCCGGCTGGGCTTGCGCGCAGATGCGGCCGGCCAAGAGCCCACCTGCGCCAGGACGATTTTCGACGATGACGGACCGACCGAAGCGCTGGGATAGTTCCTGCGCGACAGGCCGCAGGGCGATGTCGCTCAGCCCACCAGCCGGTACGGGGGAGATGATGCGGATGATCTTCGTCGGATAGGTTTGTGCCGCTGGCGCCAAGGCCGCCCCAAGTGCACCTGGAAGAACACACAAGCCGGCCAGAAGAGGAACAATACGCATTAGCTTCGCCCTTTTGCTATCGCGGCACACGTGCGGCGTTTCCCGACTTTTTTGAGCCGCCAGAGAGCGGCCTTCGATTGGAATTCGCACCAATAGCCGTCTGACGCGCCAAGCAAAGTGTACATGTTGACCCGGTGCGTGAGAGTTCGCTTTACGGCTGTGCTGCGTATTGCTTGAAACTCTCAGCCTCGAATTCGATACCGAGACCCGGTCCCGTTGGTACCGCGACGTATCCGCCCTCGGGCCGGAACGGCTGGCGTACCAAGTTGTCGCGCAGAGGGTTGTCGGCGATGTCGAATTCCAGAAGGGTTGGGAAGGGCACATTGTCGGTGTGCGGAACTGACGGACGGCTTGCCAGAAAATGAATGGATGCCGCGACGATCACCGCGCCACCCCAGACGCCGGGGACGAGTTTGACGTTGGAGCAATCCGCAAGTGTGGCGATAGCTTTGGCGCCGGCGAATCCGCCGCACTTGGCGAGAGCCGGCTGCAGGACATCGACGCCCCGGGCCTCGAGCAGTTGCTCGAATTCATGCAACGCGTGTAGTCCTTCGCCGGTCGCAATCGGGATTGACGACCGCGCCCTCAGCTCGGCATGACCTGCAATGTCGTGCGCTGGCAACGGCTCCTCGTACCAGTGGATGTTGTAGGGCTCGATCGCCCTGATGCTCTGCAGCGCGACGTCGGGCGTGTAATTGCCATTGACGTCGACCATCAGCAGCATGTCGTCGCCCAAAATTTTCCGAGCTAGGCGCACGCGATCGACGTCGGATCGTGGATTGAGCCCGATCTTGATCTTGACGCCGGCAAACGCGGTACGATCGACCTTGGCGAGCTGCGCTTCGAGCCCGGCCATCCCGTCCTGGGTGACATAACCCGTCGTCGCGTAACACGCATGCGGTCAACGCCTCGGCCGCCAATCAAATCGTGCGCGGACAGCCCCAGCGTTTTGCCCATGGCGTCGTGTAACGCCACATCGAGCGCGCTGACGCAGGCGGCGAAATGACCTTCGCCGTAGTGATAAAGCTTGCCGCGGATGTAAGCTTCGATGTGCGCTGCGTCATAGATACGGCGGCCGATGTAAAAGGATTTGAGGGTGGCGAGATATCCGCGGATGACATTGGCCGGCCCGTTCACTTCGCCGTAGCCGACAACGCCGTCGTCCGTCTTGACCACGAACAGCGGACTTGACCGCTTGAAGTTCATGCCGCGAGCGGTGCCATAGGCTTTGCCAGGCGGCATCGTATATTCGAGTGGGATAACTTCTATTTCCCTGATGACCGGCATCGTGTTGATGTCATGCTGCTTGGGGATGGCTTGGCGCAGACGTGCGCTGGCGCAGTTGGTCCCAAAACGTAAGCTGATCGCGGCGGGCGACAGGACCAACCGAGATTCGGTTTGCAAACGTCACCGTCAGCTCAGTCTTCGCGTCGAATTGCGGCCAATGCGGCAAGCCTGGCCCGTTCGGATCGCCGGAGCGTGCGAAGTTGACCCAATAGGACGACATGATGTCGGAGAGTTCATGGTCCCAGGCCTGCCAGGGCCAGCGGTCATAGGCGCTGAAAGTCTGAAAGACGTAGGGGATATCCGAAGTGTGGAAGGAACCGATTCCGGCAAGCTCAGGCACGGGCGGCACGCGATCGAATGAGTAATGAAACGTCTTGGAGCGGCCAGCCTGCGCGTGCATGCGTGCCCACATCCAGTTCTGTGCGACAAAGCTCTGATCGCCGCGCGCTACTTTCGTGGCCGTGGAGGCCTCGGCGTCGGTAGTGACGGGATAGAGACGCAGAAATCGATCGGTGAGATCACGGTACTCTAGGCGAGCCCTGTCCTCGAACGCACTGACCGAAGGCGTCCCAGCAAAAAGAGCACCCTCTCCGGTCGTCGCGCCGGTCAAGAGCGGAACATCGATCGCGCCTCCGCGAGCGAGGACTACATCGGGAGGTTCTCGCAGGACGTAACCGTCGATCGTGGCCCACGCGGTTTCCTTTTCGGTCGGGCCGGATTCCGACGGGTCGAGCACGGGCTTGATGATCCAACCCGCTTCAGGTCGCACCAGTTGAATTTGTTCGGCCGGCATGGATCGCAAATCGGCAATGGATCGGGCGCCCAGTCTCGATCCAAATTCATCGCCCGCCTTTTCGGCGGCGTCGAGCATGAGCATCGATCCTCCGCCGGTTCGACCCGGCAATCCAAGCGCACCGCCGCTTTGTCCGATGGCCCGATGAAAGAGTCCCCGAGTCAGCGGCGACGTCACGAAGGAGCATACCGTCTGCGAGCCAACCGACTGCCCCAACAACGTCACGCATTCCGGATCGCCTCCGAACGCGGCGATATCGCGCTGCACCCACGCCAAAGCTGCTATGAGATTCCGACCAGCCATAATTGCCGGATACACCATGCGGCGACTCCGCACTCAGTCCTGGATGGGCCATGAACCCGAGACGACCGAGGCGATAGTTGACGGTGACGACAACAGCGCCTTTGCGTGCAAGCGCCTCGCCGTCGAAAATCGGCAAAGCGCCGGAGCCAAGATAGAATGCGCCGCCGTGAACCCAAAACATCACCGGTCTTCGTTCGTCGGCCGATTGCGCCGCTGTCCACACGTTCAAATAGAGACAATCTTCTCCTTCCGGCTCGATTCCGAAATACTGAATGGATGTCGGCAGACGTGATGGTTGCAGGCAACGGGGCCCAAAGTTGTGGGCACGGCGAATGCCGTCCCATGGATCGAGCAACTGCGGCTCTCTCCATCGCAAGTGACCGACGGGTGGCTTGGCGTATGGGACCCCTTTGAACGTGCGCGTCACGCCGTCCGCGCATGTGACACCAGACAACAGACCGCTTTCGACCCGGACGGTTTCATTGTTCAATGCCACGGTGTGACCTCGCTCGCTGAGCGCTTACGGGATGCGACGGAATCCAATCCCGATGCAGGGAGATCAGCATGCCACGCGCCCGGCCCTTCATCTACGCCATCCGATGCCACTTGTGGCGAATGACAGTTATGCTCGCAATGGCGGGCGCGCTTTCAAGCATCCTGATTGTCGGCGGGCTTCGATGCTCTGCAGCGGAGACCCAATCCTACCCGACGAGGTCCGTTCGCATCATCATGCCGGTCGCGGCAGGAAGTACGATTGATCTCGTGCCGCGGCTGATTGCGCCCATCATGAGTGCCGAACTTGGGCAATCCGTCTATATAGAGAATCGACCTGGCGCCTCCGGGAAGATCGGAACAATCGCGGCAATCCAGAGCCCGCCGGACGGCTATACGCTGGCAACGATGACGGCAGGCACTCACGGCCTGTTGCCGGCAATCACGCCGGATCTTGGCTACGATCCGATCAACGACCTAGCGCCGATCATCCCTTTGACCGCGACCCCACTTGGCTTCTTCGTCAATGCCAGAGTGCCAGTGAACTCCGTCGCCGAGTTGGCCGATCTCATCCGCAAGAATCCGGGAAAGTTGAATTATGCTTCCGCCGGAATCGGGACCGGTCATCACGTCAATGCCGCGCTGTTTCTGTCGGAAGCGGGTCTGCCACAATCAGCGGCCGTGCACGTTACCTATCGCGGTGAACTACCGGCGATTACTGCTCTGATTCAGGGTGATGCCCAATTCATGATCACCAATATCGGGCGCGAGTTCGTCGACAACGGCGACCTGCGGATTCTGGCAACGACAGGGCGCAAGCGCTGGTTTCGATTTTCAGATTCTCCGACGACGGCGGAAATCGGTTATCCCGATGTTCAATATACCGGCTGGATTGGGTTGGCGGCGCCCGTCGGAACGCCACCCGTAATCATCGAGCGGCTCAACGCGGCCGCCAACAAGGCGCTGCAAGATCCGCAGGTGCAAAAAGTTCTGACTGATACCGGCATCGTTACGGTTGGCGGGACGCCAGCGGATCTCGGCAATCATATCGCGTCCGAAGTCGCGCGCTGGAAGGAGCTCATCCCGAAGACAGGAGCAAAATTTGAATAGCGTCCTCTAATCCGGAACGGTGATGCCCTTCATGATCGGGCCCCAACGCTCGTTCTCAATCTTGATCCATGCCCGCAGATCATCTGGCGTGCCGCCGAAAGGCTGCATGGCAAGATTCTTGACATAGTCTTTGCCGGCATCGGTCATCAAGATTTCATTGATGGATTGGTTCATCGCCGTTACGACTGTGTCCGGCGTGCCGGCCGGCGCGACGAGCGAATACCAGCCGACGGATTTAAGCCGGGAAAGCCAGCCTCTTCCAGCGTCGGAACATCCGGCAGTTTGTCGAGGCGCACGGTGCTGGTGATGGCCAGCGGGCGGACCTGACCCTCGAGCGCCGGCCCCAGCGTTACGGTCACATAGTTGATCGCCAGGTCGACCTGTCCGGCAATCACGTCGGTCAGCGCCTGCCCGCCCGAATTGTAAGGCACGTGCGTCATCTCGGTCCCTGAGAGCCTCTTGAGAAGCTCCAATGTGATGTGTCCCTGCGAGCCCACGCCCGTTGAACTGACGGATAGTTTGCCCGGATTGGCTTTGGCGTAGGCCAGCAGTTCGGGAAGCGTCTGTACGGGCAATTTCGGATTGACCAGGATGAGCATCGGCGCTTTGGCCATCAGAATAATCGGCACAAAGTTGCGCTCGAAATCGAACGGCATGGTCTTGTAGACGTCTTTGTTCTGCACGGCGATGCCGGGCGTGACGCTCAGGAACGTGTAGCCGTCCGGCGCCGCTTTGGCGACAGTCGCCGCGCCGACATTGCCGTTGGCGCCGGGACGGTCCTCGACAATGAACGGTTGATGAAACTTCGCCGCAAGGGCGTTGCTGATGTAGCGATTGAGCACATCCGGGCCACTACCGGCACCGAACGGAACGATCGTCATCACCGTCCGGGTTGGCCAGTCCTGTGCGCTGGCGTCACTCGAATAAAGAGCGGCTAACCCGGCAAGAACGCAGATGACGGTCTTCGCCGACATGGTATCCCTCCCAAACCCGGCCGCTCGCTGACTTGTTTCGCACGTGACGGCGCAGCAACTGTGGGCGATCGCTCTCAAGCACCGCGGCAAAAAGGGCTGAACATTCCCTCTTCGCCACTCTGCAGATAAACGGATCGATGTTTCGCTCACTATCCCGAGCGACCCGCGACCCTGTCAAGATTTGGGATTGCACAAGCGGCCCACCGTGCGTCCAAACATGATCATTGCCTTGCCCTAGGCTTGCTCTGCCGGCATTCCCGACACATCATCGGTTCGCGAAGGAAACAAAAGCGATGCAGCAAGTAAGCCAATGAAAATCCGCGATGTCGAGGCAATTCACGTCTCAATCCCTTACGAACACGGTGCCCCTCAGCCAGTGTTCGGCATCGGTGCAACCCGCGCCACGATGGATGCCGTTTACATTCGCGTCGATACTGATGAGGGCATCACCGGTTGGGGCGAAGCTTTCGGCTTTGCGGCCTGTCCCGTCACCGCAACCGCGGTATCGCGGGTGGTGGCGCCGCTCGCCATTGGGCGCGATCCCAGCGATATTCCTGCACTTATGCATGACATGCGGCGGCGGGTCCAGAATATGGGCCATAATGGACCGGTGGGTTTCGCGCTATCAGGCTTTGACATCGCGCTGTGGGACATCGCTGGCAAGATTTCGGGCCAGCCGATTCATCGGCTTCTTGGCGGTGCGCGCAAAAGCAGAATTCCCACCTATGCCAGCCTGCTGCGATTGCATACGGCCCAGCATGTAAAAAACGTCTGTGGTGCAGCGATAGCTCGGGGCTATCGCCACATCAAGCTTCATGAGCGAACTATCGAAGCCGTGGCCGCGGCGCGCGATGTTGCGGGAGCCGGTTTTCCAATCATGCTTGATACCAATTGTACATGGACGGAGGCGCAGTCGATCGACATGGCGGGTAAGCTTGCGCCCTTCGACCTGACCTGGCTTGAAGAGCCGCTTTTCCCGCCTGACGACTACTATGCGCTCGCCCGCGTGCGCCGGGATGGAGGCATTCCGATCGCCGCTGGCGAGAACCTCGGCAATCTCCATGACGTCCGTCAAATTCTCTATGCTGACGCAGTCGACATCGTGCAACCGGACGCAATCAAGATGGGCGGCATCACCGAAATCGTCAAAGCGCTCCAGCTGGCGCGCGATCGCGGTGTGCGCGCGAACCGCATTCGCCCTATTACGGACCAGGCCTAGTCGCCACCTTGCACGTGATCGCGGCGATGCCTGAAGACGATGTAATGGCAGAATTCTTCTATGCCGACCTCGAACAGAGCCCCCTCGGTAATATGATCTATGCGAAAGACGGTTACTTGATGGTGCCGGATGGGCCCGGACTCGGCATTGAGGTGAACGAGGTGATCCTCAAACACTATCGCGCCAGCTGATCGGCGATTACGTGGCTTTGGGTCCCACGACGCGATTGGATAGTGGGGGCTGGAGAGCAGGGTTACGGGCGATTTGCCGGTTCGGAGCGCTTGGTGAATGGCAAACGTTCCATAACGCCCCGTTCGGCGAAATCGTTAGTCAACGCGGCCAAGCAGTCCTCGGGACGCAAGAGCTTTCTTCAATCCTAAGATGGCGCTCATTGCCGTTCCAGAACTATTGGCGAGTTTCATTTCTCGAAGCAGCGTTTTCAACGCAGGGTCTTTGTCCCTAATGGTCCATCTGCATGTGAAAACCTCGGCGTCATGTCGTGTCATTATTCGGATTGGTTTGTTGAGGCCAGGCAAATTGGCTTCGAATTGCTGGTCGAGCGAAAGAGACATTCGACTAATCCCCGTATATTAACTCATCATGTTCAACACCGCGGCGATGACTGCAATACGTTGCCGACGATTGTCCCCGGTATTGATGGCGCTTTCGGTCGCTTGCTCTACTCCCCATTCGCCACCAGCTCGGCTTGCTGCATAGCAGCGAAATCGATCTCCGAGAGTCCGGTTCGGGTCACGAACCGCCGCGCCCCATCGTCGGAGTCGTGGCGGCAGTACCCTCAATATGAGACACGAGCGCCCGCAAAGCCGAGCGCGGCGGAAGTACCCCCCCGAGACCTGCCGGGCGGAAAAAACACGACCGGCGCGACTGAGAAGGGCCCAGGCTGTGTGAAAATGTGCCCGCGCGAGCACCGCGCAGAATTGGTTTCTCTATTGTCTTCTCCTGACAGTGGTCGCCAGCGTTTTTGTTTTTCAAGTTGATGAAGTCGAGACGAAACTTCCAACGACGAATTCGATTTCAGAGTTTTCACACAGCCTGGGCCAGAACCGGACTTTATCCCCCTACACGTTCACCCGGGGCTGATGTAGCTTGTTGACGAAATCGCGCTGCGAGCCGCTGCGAGGCAAGGCATGCAGGTGCTGAGGTTTCCCCGCCGGGATTTGTTCTATTTTTGCTGCTGGGGCAGCCGCGTTTTCCAGTGTGCCGCGCGTCGCCAAGGCACAAATCTACCCGTCGCGGGCCGGTCCACGTTACCGTCACTGTTCCAGCCGGGGACCCGACACCATCGCGCGCATCGTAGGTCAAGGGCTGTCCGACCGACCGGCTCGGGGCGCCGCATGTTTGCGGGCTTGCGCATTGGCTCGACGCTCGCGGTCGTCGGCGTAGTCGTGGGTGAGCTCGTCGGAGGCAATCAGGGGCTCGGCTATCTCCTTGCCTTCGGCGAAGGCCAGGCCAACACTCCAATGGTCTTTGTTTCCATCGTGATGCTTACCGTCGTGGGCGCCCTCGCCTATCTCGCAGTAATTGCCGTCGAGCGACACGTGCTGCACTACCTTCCGGCCCGATCGGCAGTCGGCAATATTTAGCAAGAAGTCCGTGCCTGCCGCCTATGTGTGGATTGCTCACGTCGGAAAATGCTCGGCGTGCCAGTCGGCTTCGAGGTTCGGATTGATCTTGCCATCGATTACGAACACGTTCGGCGCACCTTCGGCAACCCACGCCCTCACGGGGTCAAGATCAGCGAGCGTACGGACCGTTGTGCCACGCGCTCCATAACCGCGAGCGATGGCGGCGAAATCGGTCTCGGGGAATTGCACGATGTCGATCGAAAGGCCTTGGCGGCGAAAATAGTGCACCTCTGCGGCATATGAACTGTCGTTATAAATCAGGATGCACATGCGAAGGCCGAGGCGGATGGCCGTTTCCAGGTCGGCAATCGACATCATAAATCCGCCGTCTCCGGCGCCGAGCACAGCGAGCTTACCTGGGTTCGCGATGGCGAGCCCAATGGTCGAGGGAAGACCAAGGCCCACGGACTGGAATGAATGGCTTAGACATGAGGCTCGTGCATTTGGTACGCGCAGATAGCGCGGCACCCAGCCGCAGAAATGGCCTAGAGTCCGAAGCCACAACACGATCCGCTGGGAGAATGGCGTCAACCGCCTTGCTCAACGTCCGAGGATCGATGAACTCCGTGCTCGAATTCATCAGGATGCGGATAATGATGATTGTCGCCGGAGCGAATTCGCTCGCGCATCGCGTCGCTGCGGCGCCCCAATGCCGCTCCCCTCAGCCGACGGCGGTCAAGCTCGGCAATCAGGGCTTCCGCCGTTGCCCGAGCGTCGCCGTGCACGCCGTGCTTGACCGGCATCTGGTAGCCCAGTTTCGGCGCCTCGATGTCGACCTGCGCGACCACCGCGTCGGGCGCGATCAGCTTGCCTTTCTTCGTAGTCCATTGCGTAAAGCTCGCACCGAAGCCGAGGATGAAATCGCTCTCTGCAATCAGTTCATCGGCGATTGGCGATGAAAAGCCGCCGCTGATGCCAACGGACCAGGGATTTCCGGAAAACAACCCATGGCCACAGACCGAGGTTGCGAGCAGCGCGCCGAGGCGATCGGCGAGCGCGATCAAAACCTCTTCGGCGTCGGAGATCACGGCGCCACGCCCGCCAAGAATCAACGGACGTTGTGACTGCACCAGAGCATCGGCGAGGCGCACAACGGCCTTCGGATCAGGATGCAGGCGGCCCGACGCCGGCGGCAATTCGAGTGGCGGCAGGTTCGACGCAAGTGGCGCGTTCTGGACGTCGAGCGGCATGCTCAGCACAACGGTTTGGCGATCGCGCAAGGCGCAGACGACGGCGCGAAGCGCATCCTCGCGCGCGGAGCTCGGGGTATGGAGCCGCTCCGATACAGCGCCGACCGCGCGCACCATCTCAGCCTGCTCGATATAGAAGTTGTTTTTTACCGCGCCTGTCGGCACATCGCCCGCCAATACGACAAGCGGCGTCCGGCTCTTCGCCGCCTCGCCAATTCCGGTCAATGCGTTGGTTAAGCCTGGACCAGAGTGTACGCTGACTAGCGTCAGTTCGCCGGTGGCTTTGGCGTAGGCATCGCCCATGCTTGCTGCGTTGCATTCGTGCCTCGCAGAAATCAGTTCAACTCCGGATTCGACAAGCGCATGGGATATTTTGAAATTGGCAGTACCGAGCAGGCCGAAGCAGCGGCGCGCACCGTACGCGGCAAGATCATGCGCAATGACCGCAGCGACCGTTGGATTGCCAGTCATTCGTCTTCTCTCAGATGAGCCAGCTCAGAGCCGTAACGATACAAGCTATTTTTCACACCAATGGACATCCAGGCCGGCGCAGCGGAGCAGGCGAAGCCACCCGGGAATGATCAGTTTTGCAGCCTGCGGCCAAGCTCGACAATGTCCTTGTATTCGGCGTCGATGCGCCTTCGCGCCTTGGCCGGATCCTCGTATTGGGCGAGCAATCCTATCGCTTCAATCTTGGAAACAAACGATGGATCTGTCGCGGCTTTAGCAACGGCATCGACTAGCGTGTTCTTGACGCTCTCCGGCAATCCCTGTGGAGCATAAAGGCCCATGACGAGGTTCAGACCGTTCTCGGTGATGCCCTTCTCGGCCAATGTCGGAACATCTGCCAGTAAAGGCAACCTGTTCGAGGCCGTCGTGACCAGCGCGCGAAGCTTCTTTTGCTGCAACATCGCAGCGCCGGTAGTGTAGGGCACCATCCCGAAATCGACTTGGTTGCCAAGAATCGCAGCGGTGAGTTGCGCACCTCCTTGAAAGGGAACAGCTGTCACGTCCAGTTTGAAATGTCGCGCCAGCGCCTGCATGCTCAAGGCCGACACCGTGCCGACGCCGGCCGAAGCATAGTTCAGTTTGCCCGGATTGCTGTGCACATGAGCGATCACGTCATCGAGTGACTGCCAAGGCGCATCCGCGCTGACCGCCAACACGCTGACGTCCGTCGCGTAATTCCCCAACAGCGTGAATTTATCGATTGTGAACGGGACCGCGGTGCCTGATATGGGGGTAATCGTGAAGATCGAATTGACCCCCTGCCCGATGGTGTAGCTGTTGGGGTCGGCGGTCGCGACAACCTGCATCCCCACCGTCCCACTGGCGCCCGGCCGGTTGAGAAGAACGACCGGCGCTCCGAGCACTGACGACAACACCGGCTCGATCATGCGTACCGCAGTGTCAACGGGACCGCCTGCCGTAGCGGGCACGATGACCTGAATTGGCCGGGCCGGAAATTGCTCTTGCGCAAGCGCATCCGCGGCGATCAACAACGTTAGCGGCACGATCAAGGTCGTTACGGGACCAAACCATCTCATGGCTGCCTCCTGACAGCGGCGATGGTCGTGTCATACCATGCTGGCGCGAAACGCCAACGGTGCAGAGGATACGATGCGCATTGTCACGCTCGAGGAACACTTCACTCTTCCAACGATTCGCGCCGACGCTTCGCCACAACCTACGCTTGCCGTTGCGAATGACGAGAAAATGCCGTCCGTTATCAGGAGGGTGGCCGAAAAGATTACTGACCTTGGCGCCGAACGCATCGCCGACATGGATCGCAATTCCATCTCGGTTCAGGTCCTGTCAAAGGCCGGTAATCACTTCGGGCCCAGCGCCGATTTGTTCGAAGGCGACGAGGCGGTCGTGTTTGCGCGTGAGTTCAACGATGAGTTTGCGCGAAAGATCGCCGAGCGACCCGATCGCTTCGCGGCTTTCGCGCATCTTCCCGCAAGCCTCCCAGAGGCCGCAGCCGACGAATTGGAACGGACCGTCATGGATTTGGGCTTCAAGGGAGCGCTGATCAGCGGGACGGTGCGTGGCCAGTTCCTGGACGATCCCAAGTTTGCGCCGCTGTTCGCGTGTGCGGAAAGGCTGAACGTTCCCCTCTATATCCACCCCGGCATGCCGCCAGTGGACGTGCGCAAGGCGTACTACGAAGGATTGCCGTCACGGATCGGCTTCGGTCTCGCGACCTTCGCATGGGGCTGGCACTATGAGACGGCCTTGCATGTAATGCGCCTGGCGGTATCAGGAACTCTGGACAAGTATCCGAACCTGAACCTGATCATTGGCCATATGGGCGAAGGTCTGCCAGCAATGCTGGCGCGCTGCGAACATCAATTATCGAGCGACTTGCCCTATTTGCGCCGTCCGCTGTCCAAGACCATTACCGATCAGGTGTACGTCACCTCAGCCGGCTTTTTTACAAATCCGCCGTTTGTAGCCGCGCTTGAGACATTCGGCATCGATCGGCTGATGTTCTCGGTCGACTATCCGTATGCCACCAATGAGGACGGCATCAGATTCTTGGAAAATATTCCGCTATCATTCGATGATCGCATAAAATTCGCACACGCGAACGCCGACCGACTGCTCAAGCTGACTTGAGATTGCCCGATGTCGTGCGTTGTGCATGCACATCGTGGATGGCCTGGATGATCTGCAAATAGCCAGTACAGCGGCACAAATTGCCACCGAGCTCGGTGCGAATGCGGTCGCGGTCAAGGTCGGGAATGCGCGACAGCATGTCGTACGCGGTAGCCAGCATGCCCGGCGTGCAAAAGCCACACTGCAAAGCGTGGTGCAGATTGAAAGCCCTTCGAATAGCCTCCATCAATGCGTCGCCCTGGTACCCTTCGATGGTCCGAATGTCCGAGCCATCGGCCGCGACGGCAAGCGTGATGCAGGAGCGTACCGGCTTGCCATCCAGCATCAACGTGCAGGCACCACAGACGCCGTGCTCGCAGCCAACATGCGTGCCGGTGAGCAAGCAATGGTCGCGGATAAAGTCCGCCAAGGAGAGCCGGTCTTCGACAGCTCGCGTCACCGACTGCCCATTCAGCCGGACGGTGATCGTCTTCATCGCAGGAGACCCTCCACGGCGCGCTCGACGATGGTGCGGTGCATGGTGCGGTCGCCCGGATCGATCTGCGCGTTGTTGAGATCGTCTTCGATGGCGCGACGGCGTGCTTCGGGCGCGACCGCGCTGGTTTTTGCCGCGAGCAGTTCGGATATCCCACGCAACACCGTTGGTGGTTCGGAGCGCCGGCCGAGCACGACGCGGGCCAGCCTTCGTTTCGCATCGACGACGGCAACAGCCATCGACTGGACGAAATCGCCAAGCTTCTTCGCGTACTTGGCGTGTCCCCACCGCGCGTCCGGAGAAAGGCGCGGGACAAGCACATGGGTGATGATTTCACCCTCCCCGATCGCGGTTTCCATCGGTCCTTTGACGAAGTCCGCGACTTTAATCTCACGCCGACCATGGGCGGTGGACAGGCGTAGCGCTGCATCCATGGCGATTGTTGTCGTCAGCCAGTCGGCGGCGGGATCGGCGTGCGCCAGACTGCCGCCAATGGTCCCGCGGTTGCGCACGGCGCGGTAGGCGATCCCGCGCGCGACAAAGGGCATCAAACCGAGTGTTAAGTCAGGCAGCATGCCGTCTTCGATTTCGGCATGCGTGACGCAAGCGCCGATCGCAAGTACTTCTCCTTCTATCGTGGCCTCGCGCAAACCCGCGAGACGGGAAATGTCCACAAGCTGCTTCGGCTGTACGAGCCGGAAGTTCAGCATGGGACCTAGTGATTGCCCGCCCGCAATCACTCGCCCGCCGTCGGCAACGCCTTTGAGGGTGCCGAAGGCATCGCCGAGCGTTTCGGGTCGTGTATACGAAAACGCGGCGGGCTTCATGAGGCGCCGGACCGGGCTCGCGCAACCGCCTCGCGGATCCGTCGCGCCGAGACCGGCGTCTCAAACACGGATGCGCCGAGCGGCCGCAAAGCATCGTTGACCGCGTTAATAATTGCTGCCGGTGGCCCAACCGCCCCGTTCTCACCAATTCCCTTTATTCCAAACATCGAGAACGGCGATGGCGTCTCGATAAAGGCGAGTTTTACATCCGGCATCGAGGGTGCCGTGGGCGCCGTGTAATCCGCAAGCGTCGTGGCCATCGGCTGACCCAATTCATCGTAACCGGTTTCTTCATAGAGCGCGTTGCCAAGGCCATTGGAAAATCCGCCGAGCACCTGGCCTTCGACGAGCAATGGATTTACCCGTGTTCCGCAGTCGGCGACGATCGCATAATCAAGTACCTCGACGCTGCCAATGTCCGGGTCGACGGCAACGACTGCGGCGTGGGCCGAATAGGAAAACACACCGGGGTCATGGGCCTTGTGGCCCGCCGTAGCAGTCAATCCGCTAACATCCATGTCGGCCGGCAGATCCTCGGGATGGTGGTACCAGGCACGGCCGATCTCAGAGAATTCCACGCTGCCTTGCGGGCCGCGGACACGGCCATGCTCGATCTGGACATCGCCCTCTTTGCACTGGAGCAAATGCGCCCCGATCTTGGTGATCGGCCCAATCAGGGCGCGGCATGCGTCGGCGACCGCACCGCCTGTCGTGACCATCGAGCGGGACGTATAGGTGCCGGTCCCGGCAGGCGATGTTGATGTATCGCCAAACCGCACAGAGACTCGCCGCGGATCAATCCCCAAGACCTCGTGCGCCACTTGGGCAAAAACCGTCTCGTGTCCCTGCCCGTGCGAATGCGAGCCAACTTCGAGAACGAGTTCGCCATCACCGGTTAGACGCGCAACCGCCGGCTCCATGCCGGGTACCAGTTCGATACCCCACGCCGAGTAACCAAACGGCCCCGTTCCATAGGCCGTCTGCTCATAGAACGAGGCAAAGCCGACGCCGAGCAACCTGCCGTCCGGCTCTCCCGCCTTCTGCCGGGCGCGCAGGCCCGAAAAATCGATGAGGTCAGCAGCGCGCTTTAGTGCCGCCGCATAGTTGCCGCTGTCGAGGGTCTTCTTGGTGATCGATACATAAGGCATCTGCTCAGGTTTAACAAAATTGCGCAGACGGACTTCGACCGGATCGATTCCGACCGCGTCCGCTATTGCGTCCATGACGATCTCGTGGCCGCAGCACGACAACGGACGCGCAACACCGCGAAACGGCTGACCGGCGGGCTTGTTGCTGACGACGTTAATCGCACGGCCGCGAAACGCGCGAATATCGTAGCAGCCCTGCATATTGCCGATCGCAAGACCGCCTTCAATTCCGGCGGGCCACGGCCAAGGCGAGTATGCTCCGGAATCCACGATCACATCGCATTCAAGACCGAGGACGCGCCCGTTGGTATCGGTGTAGGCCGTGACTTTGCACTCGTAGTCTCGGCAATTGGCATCGCAGACGAGCAATTCGTAGCGATCCTAAATCCATCGCACGGGACGACGAAGCTGCATTGCCGCAAAGCCAACGCATACGGTTTCGCTTTCGACGTACGTCTTTAATCCAAAGGATGCTCCGACGTCCGGAGCGACCACGCGCAGCCGCCGCTGGCTGATCCCGAGCACTTGGGACAATCCAATCTGAAGTGGAACCGGCAGTTGATGCGCGACGTAGACAACGAGTTCATCGAGCCGGCTATCGTAGGATGCGAGGCAGGCGCGGCCCTCGAGCGAGAGCGGGTGCATCCAATTCATCCGAATGCTGCGCTCGACGGTGTGTGCGGCGGCGGCCTTCACGGCAGGCAAATCGCCCGCTTCGAACTTTAAATCGACGAGCACGTTGTCACCCCATTCGTCGTGAACGAATGGTGCGGCCCTCTTGAGCGCGTCCGCCATGGTGACCACTGGCGGCAGCGCGTCGAAATCCACCTCGACGAGGGCCGCAATATCCTCGGCTTCGGCCGGCGTAGAACCGATCGCCATCGCGATCGGCTCGCCGACGTGCCTCACCTTGCCTAAGGCCAGAATTGGCCAATCCGAGGGCTTGAAGCCCGGCAGCTTAGCGGTGGAACGCATCCTCCCGACGCCGATCAAATCCGCCGCGCAGTAGACCCGGCTCTCAAATCCTTGCGGCTTGCGCACTGCGAGGATGCGGGCATGCGCATGAGGACTTCTCACGAATGCGGCATGCAGCGTCCCGGGCAACGCGATGTCGGCGCAAAACTGCCCTCGGCCTTCGAGAAAGCGCGCATCCTCAAGCCGTGGAAGTCTGGCGCCGATTCCAAAATCGCTCACCATTGCACTCCCTCAACGCATAAGAACTTCCGGAAGCATGACGGACCTCGTCCGTTCAAGTCTTGCTGTATCCGTCAGTCCCCTGCCAGCCGTGCTTGGAAATATCGAAGATCACGCCGTCTGGAATCCTTGAACTTGCGTTCAAAGTTACCGTGGCGTTCGTCGCCGAGATCGAAGAAGAATTTGCCGCCGTTGGCTTCGATGCGCCTTTGGGTTTCGGCAAGATCATCGACCTGAAACCCGAAGTGGTGCGCGCCGACAAAGCCGCCCGGTTCCTTGAGGATCCGAAGCCTTGCTGCCGGCTTGGCCTTTGAAGTTGAGCAACGCGAGATTGATGACACCGTCGCTCATGTAGATGGCCGAGCCAATCTCGAGGTCTTCGCGCCCGATAAGTTTGAGATCAAACACCGCCTGGTAGAACGTCGCTGCCTTATCCAGGTCACTCACGCATACGGCAAAATGGCGGAGACGGGCCATCAGCTTCTCCCTCGAACGAGCAATACGCCACGTCAATTCATCATACGACCGCGTCGCGGAAGAGCCACCACTTTTTGCGCAAAGTATCGATGGGGCAGCAACGAGTTCGCGCGAACCCGGAACGCAAAAGCCGAGGCTCGATGATCGATCGGAAAATCGCCTCCACCCGCGTTGTGCTGACGGTCGCGTCATTTTACCGACATGAGCGGCAAGCAATTGTGCCGAGTTTCCTCCCTTGACGGCCTTGGCGAAACATCTGCTGGGGCCGTTTTTCCATCGGCCGAGGCTGTCATGGATTGGTTGGATTTGTTGGCCCCTCTATTGCTCTTCCCGGCCGCCGGCACGATCGTGATTTGGACGATGCATAAAAGGGACCGGCTCTAGCATAACAAAAAGCCCCGGCCGCCGGCGGGTTAGCTGATCAGCCGCTTGCGAACGGGACGATGCGGTACTTCTTGGAGCGCCCGCTGAATGCGGCCGCCCAAGCGCTGCAGTGCCGGGGTACCGAGATGGTCAGATACTCACCATCCACTAAGCGGAAACGTATCCGTGCGACGTTTGGTTCGTCTGGAGAAATTCTGGCGTCGGCCGAGGATGCCTCCCTTAAGTGAAGCTGCTGATCCGTTGCCATCGTGCACTTTTCCCTACTCTAAAGGCCTAGACTTATCGCCCAATCGCCCCCAACGTCATGACGCTGACAATGTCAAAATATTTAATCTCGGCGGCACGCAACTCACCTTACGTTGCGGTGTTCTTGCAAGCTGGGCGGCTCGCATAAATGGGATTGTAGCGGTGGAAGACTATCGAGAATATGCAGCCGAATGCATGGACTGGGCGCGCACAGCGCGCTCGGAGCGGGAGCGGTCCATCTTCATTCAGATGGCAAATACCTGGCTCCGCCCAGCAGCGCTGTTGGAAGCATTCAATAGGGATGAACAATCCGCCGCCGGATTTTTCCTTGATCAACTGAATGACGATTTCGTCGCGGCGTCGCACGAACTCATCCTCGAAATAGACGCAGGCGAGCGCCTGGCCGCTAGCATCGCGGACGATGAGCAAGCGTCCGTCTCCTCGGCCGACCAGGGCGGCGGGAAACGGCGTTTACTTCGTGAGACACGGGATGCCCTCGAGCGCCAGCACCATGCGAAGCGGCAACGTGACCTCGGCCGGGTCGGCACCGTGAGCGACCTCGAGGAGCTGGCCGGCGACATAATGCCAGGTCGACTTGGCGCGAAAGCTCTCAGGCAAGTGCATGATCAACTTGCGCACGTCCGCCAGCGTTTCGAGCGTCATGATGGTGGGGATTATGAGTGGGTGCGGCAGGCGGCACGACCAGTCGGGAAGTTTACGCGACACGAGCCGGACATAGGCAGCGCGCCGGCGGGAGTCGAGCGTGTGGGCGCCACGGGCCCGAAACTTTCAAGCCCCAGGACCGTTTTTCTTACGCAAAGCCGGTAGCCCCGACGGCGCGGCTGAGCGGCGGCCCTGCCGTTTCGTCCCCTTGCAAGGCCGTCCATTTCCCGGAACCAGTTGTCGAACGGCGAGTTGTAAACTGGGGGCGCGCGCCGGCAGAGGAGACCGGTCGTGTCCAATCCACACCGAATGATCGCCTTTATCCTGTTGGTTTCGGCAGGAAACTTTGGGGCGTCCGCGCAAACCCCCAACCAGATCACAACTCTGACGCTGCCCAACCAAGTCGAGGTTCCAGTCTCGCCGGCGACGCCCAGCTCGCTGTTGAGTGGTGAGAGCACCGGGAGCAATCCGATCACCGGATTGCCCTGCTCGGGTGCCGGCTCGTTGGCCGTTAGCAGTGTTGACGGCACCACTGATACCTCGACTCCGCCGGATTCCACTCCGGCGACGCCGACATTACCCACCGTCTCCAGCGTGTTTGGTTCATCAAGCTCACTGGGTTCGTGCTGAACCCTTACCTGTCGAAGAGTTTAGCGATGTGGACCAACGCCAATGCGCTGCATGCGGCGCTTGTGATCGCGGGCCTCGGCATTGCGGTCGAAGCGCTCGGCCAGAACTCCACTATTGTTGCGCCTGGGCGCGTCGAGGGCGCTGGTCCGACCCTCTCGATCGGGGTGGCGGCGGCTGGCGTCGTCGGTGAGATTTTGGTGCAAGAAGGAAGCGTGGTTCACAGCGGCGATACGCTCGTCAGGCTCTCTTGCCAACCGTCTGAGGCCGACCTTCGTTCACGGGAGGCCCATTTGCGTGCGCTACAGGCGACGCTCGACCGGGTTAAGAATGGTCCGCGTCCCGATGAAATTCGAGTCGGCGAGGCCGTCGTCAACTTTTCGCAAGCGCGAGCCGATGAAGCGCGAAAGACACTTGAACGGACCGAAGCCCTGCAGGAGGGCGTCACCGTCAGCGCCGCCCGCATTCTTGAAGTGAAGCGCGACGCCCGCATTGCGGATGCCCAGCTAGCGGAAGCGCACGCTCGACTTTCTTTGCTTCGCGCCGGATCGCGGGAGGAAGACATTCGGCAGGCGGAGGCGGCGCGCGATACGGCGGCCGCGGATGTGGAAACTGGCCGGGCCAGACTTGAGCAATGTTCGGTCCGAGCACCGGTGAACGGCGTCGTGCTCGATGTTATCGCGAACCTTGGCCAGTACTTCAGTTCGGCGGTGCCGCAACCGCTTCTGCACATGATCCCGGCCGGTCCAATGCGCGTTCGCGCCGAAGTGGAGCTGCGCGACGCGTCACGAATTTGTGCCACGCAGACTGCCAGCGTCGCCGCCGAGGCTTCGCCCAATGCTGCGATCCGCGCCCAGGTGGCTGCGATCAACCCCGCGACCAGCCCGCGACGCATAGCGACGGCCGCCGCGGAGGCTCGCGATAAGGACATCTTGTCCGTTGTCTTGAGCCCGGATCGCGGCGCGCCGGCGCTACCGATCGGCTCGGCCGGCACGGTTCGTTTTGATCCGTGCCCATCGAAAACCTCAGAAGCGAGCGTGCGTCAGTAAGGATGAGGGGCAGCACCGCGCTCGATATTCTCATTGCGCGGCTACAGCTCTTCCCGGCCTCACAGATTCGTTTTCCGGGCGGTAGCGGGCCAGTCCCAAAATCGATTCTAGCGCGTTCTGGCACTCGACAAATGTCGCGCTTTCCAATCGTGATAGGCCAAGCCTGCTCTGCTCAGCCGCAGCGAGTTCGGCTCGCGTAGTTGTCTTTCTCGGAAGCGATTGGTTTTGCATGATTGAGAGGAAGCCCCGGCAAAGCGGGGGGCCCCGCCGAGGCTTCAAGGCGTTTTCGCTGAAGTACAGTGATTCCGGGCTAATTCCAACCTTCCTCCAGGAGCTGGCCGGCGACCGAGTGCCAAGTCGCCTTGGCCCGAACGGACTCCGGCAAGTGCATGATCAGATTGCGCACGTCGGCCAGCGTTTCGAGTGTCATGACGATGTCCCAAGTCACAGACTTCCGCCGCAGCGGAAAGTGGCCAGTAATTCGGTGATTAGCTGCTAGCTATGTGCTAGCTAGGGTCGGGCTGCGTCAATATAAAATTTGGCTAAGCTATTGAAAATATTGGAGCGGGCGAAGGGATTCGAACCCTCGACCCCAACCTTGGCAAGGTTGTGCTCTACCCCTGAGCTACACCCGCATCCGAGAGGGTAAACGACCACCCCAATAGGGCGCGGTCGAGGCATTGCTATGCCAAAGAGCGTCCGGCTTTGCAACCTGCCCGGTGGGGCTTAAGAACCCCCCCAATGCCTGCCTCGCCGGACGAGCTTTTCGCCTATCTGGACAATCTCGGCATCGCCCACAAGACCGTCACCCACGCGCCGCTGTTTACCGTCCAGGACGGCCGGGCTGGGCGCGGCGCCGTTCCGGGCGGCCATACCAAGAACCTGTTCGTGCGCGACAAGAAGGGGACGCCGTTTCTGATCGTGACGCTCGAAGATGCGGTTCTGCCGCTGAAATCGCTGCATCGCGTGCTCGGCGCGTCGGGCCGCTTCTCGTTCGGCTCGGCCGAACTGATGCGCGAGCTTCTCGGCGTCGAGCCCGGCACGGTGACGCCCTTTGCGGCCATCAACGACACCGCCCACCGGGTCACCGTGGTGCTCGACGCCACCATGATGGCGCACGAAGCGCTGAACTTTCATCCGCTGGTGAATACCGGCACGACGACGATTTCCCGCGAAGGTCTGGTGCGATTTCTCGATGCGACAGGCCACAAACCGTGGATTGTCGCCGTCTCCGGCGGGGGTTAAGACCGTGATTGCATTCGCGGGTGTTCTCCCCATTTAATCAGGCGAAACAGGGGAACTCTGGCCGGCTGGGGGCCCAGGGGGACCGAGGGCAAGGAACAATGTTGCAGGAAGCTGGGACCGCAACCGCGGACACGGTCGCCAAGGACATAACGACCCAATCCTTCGTCAACGACGTCATCGAGGAATCGAAGCGCCAGCCGGTGCTGGTGGATTTCTGGGCGCCGTGGTGCGGGCCGTGCAAGCAGCTCACGCCGGTTCTGGAGAAGGCCGTCAAGGCCGCCAAGGGCAAGGTCAAGCTCACCAAGATGAACATCGACGAGCATCCGGCCATTCCGGGCCAGATGGGCATTCAGTCGATTCCGGCAGTGATCGCCTTCGTCAACGGCCAGCCCGCCGACGGCTTCATGGGCGCGCTGCCGGAAAGCCAGGTCATGGCGTTCCTCGAGCGCTTGACCAAGGATCGCATCGGCGGCGAGGAGCAGGATCTGTTGAAGGCTGCGGACGCCGCGCTGGTCGACGGCGACGCCACGACAGCCGCCGATCTCTACGCCCAGATTCTGGCCGAGGATAACGCCAACGTGCATGCGCTTGCCGGACTGGCGCGTTGCTATGTGGAGACCGGCGCGCTCGATCAGGCCAAGCAGACGCTGGCGCTGGTGCCTGAAGCCAAGCGCGACGAAGCGTCGGTCGCCGCCGCGCGCGCCGCGCTCGAACTGGCCGAGCAGGCCAAGACGCTCGGGCCGGTCGCCGAACTCGAACAGAAGGTCGCCGCCAATCCGCTCGATCATCAGGCGCGCTTCGACCTCGCGCTCGCGCTCAACGGCAAGGGCCGCCGGCAGGAGGCGTTCGACCATCTGATCGCGATCGTCAAGCGCGACCGCAAATGGAACGACGACGGCGCCCGCAAGCAGCTTGTCCAGTTTTTCGACGCTTGGGGTCCGACCGACGAAGCGACAGTCGAGGGCCGCAAGCGGTTGTCGTCGATTTTGTTCGCGTAGAGTTATCGCCAACGCCGCTGCGGCAAGTTGCGGGATCGACCGGTCGTCCGCGCCAGCGTGTCTTTGCCGAGGGCGGCCCGGTCAGATTCAGTGCCGTCGCGGATGGAGTGCGGCATGCCGATCAATGTGAGCTATGAGGGGCCGAGCGCACTCCCTCACGTGATCCCCGTGTTTCCGCTGCCGGGCGCGCTGCTTCTGCCGCGCGGCCAGATGCCGCTCAACATTTTCGAGCCGCGGTATCTGGCGATGATCGACGATGCGATGCGCTCCGACCATCGCCTGGTCGGCATGATCCAGCCCGATCCCGCTCATCCAGGACGCGATAAGAACACGCCTCATCTGTTCCAGGTCGGGTGCGTCGGGCGCATCACGCAACTCGCCGAAAGCGGCGATGGCCGCTATCTCATTCAGCTCACAGGGATCGCACGCTTTCGCATCGAGGAGGAGCTAACCGTGACCACGTTATATCGGCAGTGCCGGGTGACGTTCGAGCCGTTCGCCGGCGACTTTATCGCACGCAAGGGCGAGGACGAGGTCGATCGCAAGGCGCTGCTCCATGCGCTGGCGTCGTTTCTCAAGGCCAACAACCTCAAGGCCGATTGGGAGGGAATCGAGAATGCGCCGAACGAAGCGCTGGTGAACGCGCTCGCCATGATGTCGCCCTACGATACCGCCGAGAAGCAGGCCCTACTGGAGGCGCCCGATCTGAAAACGCGCGCCGAAATCCTCGTCGCCGTGACCGAGATCGAGCTCGCAAAAAGCAAGACGTCGGGCGAGACGCCGCTGCAGTAATTCGGACTGGGTTGCCTCGCTACCGCTCGCAATGACAATGCTATAGTGCGGACAGAAATCGGAGCCGCCGATGTCCATGCCTCCCGCCGATCGTCCTGCCGACAGTGTCGATCCGAAGCTTCTTGAGATTCTGGTCTGTCCGCTGACCAAGGGGCCGCTCGAATACGACGCGGAAAAGCAGGAACTGATCTCGCGCGCCGCCAAGCTCGCCTATCCGATCCGCGACGGCATCCCGATCATGCTGCCCGAGGAAGCGCGGCGGATCGATTAAGCGACCCAAGAACCCCCCTCATTGCGTTTTGCCCAGACGGCGGCGTTTACTGGATGCCCCGCATGCGTGGGGCATGACAAAAGTGCCGGAGGACAATCGTGATCAAGATATGGGGGCGCAATACGTCGTCCAATGTGCAGAAGGTGATGTGGGCGATTGCCGAGATCGGCCTGCCGCACGAACGCATCGATATCGGCGGTGCCTTCGGCAAGAACCGCGAGCCGGCTTATCTGGCAATGAATCCGAACGGGCTTGTGCCGACGCTCGAGGAAGAGGACGGCTTCCTCTTGTGGGAGTCGAACTCAGTCGTGCGCTATCTCGCCGCCAAGCATCGCGCGAACATGCTCGAGCCTGCCGATCTGCGCGTCCGCGCGCTCGCGAGCCAATGGATGGACTGGCAATCGTCGGTGGCGGGGCCCGCGATCACGCCGGTCTTTTGGGGCCTCATCCGCACGCCGCCGGACAAGCGCGATCATGCGGCGATCGAGGCCGGCAAGAAGAATACGACGGCCGCGATGATTATGGTGGACGAGCGGCTTGGCAAAGCCGCCTACCTCGCCGGCGATGCGTTTTCCTACGGCGACATCCCGGTCGGCATCATGGCGTATCGCTATCGCCAGCTGGTGCCGGACCGTCCGCCGCTGAAGAATTTCGAGCGCTGGTACGCCGCGATCTCATCGCGCCAAGCGTTTAAGGATCAGGTCGGCTCGGTGCCGCTGACGTGAGACTCTCTTCCGTCATTCCGGCCAAGCGAGCACGGCGAGCGCGAGCCGGAATGACTAATCCTGCATCGGGATGTGCGCGTCCGCCACGACCTTCGCGAACTTCGCCGTCTCCGCTTTGACGAAGGCGGCGAACTCTTGCGGCGTGCTGCCGACCGGCTCGTAGGCTTGGGCCTTCACGCTTGCCTGGATGTCCGGCGATTTGAGCGCGGCCGCTGTCTCGCGCTGGAGACGGTCGATGATCGCAGCCGGTGTCTTGGCGGGCGCGAAGAATCCCTGCCAGCCGGACGTTGCGAAACCCGGAACGCCGGCTTCGGCGATGGTCGGGACGTCGGGCAAAACCGCGGCGCGTTTCGCTCCGGTGACGCCGAGCGCGATGAGGCGCCCATCGGCGATGAGCTGCACGGAGGTGGCAAGCGGAACCACGGCCGCCTGCACGTCGCCCGCCATCAGCGCCGCGTTGATCTGGGCGTCGCTGCGGTAAGGCACCGCCTCGATCTCAAAGCCGGCGGCGCGCTTTAGCATTTCCATGGTCAGATGCAGCGCATTGCCGACGCCGCTCGATCCGTAGTTCATGCTGCCGGGCTTCGCCTTGGCCAGCGCGATGAACTCCGCCAGCGTTTTCACCTCAAGCTTCGGACTGACGACAAAGACAACATGCGAGACCACCAGCTGCGTGATCGGGCTGAAGTCGTTCACCGGGTCGAACGGCAGATGGTGATAGAGCGCCGGCGTGATCGCCTGCCCGTTGGTGTTTTGCAGGATCGTGTAGCCGTCGGGCGGTGCTTTGGCGACGACGTCGGCCCCGATATTGCCGCCGGCGCCGGCGCGGTTTTCAATCACCACCGGCTGGCCGAGCCGCTCACCGAGCTTTGCGCCAATGACGCGCGCCAGCACATCGACAGCGCCGCCCGGCGCGAACGGCACGATGAGATGAACCGGCCGCGAGGGATAGTCATCCGCGAAGGCGTCGCACGACAGCAGCGCGAGCGCATTGCCGCCAGCAAGCAGCAATGCCAGCGCGCCGCCCATAGCGATGCGTCGCTGCAGCACAAATTCCTCCCTCGCGCCCGCGGACGGCGGACGCGGCGGATTTATTCCGCCGCGACGCGCGCGCCGGCCGAATGCGCCGACACGATGTAGTCCATTGCCGCCTGCACGCCGCCCTTCTTGTGCGGAATGCCCGCGAGCCCGAGCGCCATTTCGGTGGCCGCGAGCGCGCCCATCATCCAGCCGTCGTTGACGTCGCCGAGATGGCCGATGCGGAAATATTTCTTCGCATAGGGGCCGAAGCTCGCGCCGTAGGCGATGTTGAAGGTATCAAGAGCGAGATTGCGGAACGCGTCGGCATCGTGTCCGTCGGGCAGCAGCACGGCCGTGATGGTGGGCGAATAGCATTTGGGATCGCGACAGAGAATCTCGAGGCCCCAGGCGCGCACCGCGCGCCGGGTGGCTTCGGCGAGCCGGGCGTGGCGTGCGAACACCTTGTCGAGGCCTTCCTCGTGCAGCATGTCGATCGCGACCGCTAGGCCCTGAATCATGTGGGTCGCCGGCGTGTACGGGAAGAAGCCTTGTTTGTTCATCGTCAGCATGTCGTCCCACGCGAAGAACGACTTCGGCAGCTTCGACGTCTTGGCCAACGCGAAAGCCTTGTCGCTGACCGCATTGAACGACATGCCGGGCGGCAGCATCAGGCCCTTCTGCGCACCGCCGACCGTAACATCGACGCCCCATTCGTCGTGACGATAATCGGTCGAAGCGAGCGACGAGATGGTGTCGACCATCAACAGCGCCGGATGGCCGGCGGCGTCGATCGCCTTGCGGACCGGCAGGATCGGCGACAAGCAGCCGGTCGCGGTTTCATTGTGCAGCACACAGACCGCCTTGATCTCGTGCGCCTTGTCCTTGCGCAGATGCTCTTCGATGACCGCGGCATCGACGCCGGTGCGCCAGTCGCCGGGAATGAATACGGGCTTGAGCCCGAGCTTCTGCGCCATCGTCTTCCATTGCGCGGCGAACTGGCCGGTCTCGACCATCAGCACGCGGTCGCCGGGCGAAAGCGTGTTGACGAGGGCGGCTTCCCACGCGCCGGTGCCTGTTGCGGTGTAGATGATGACCGGATTGGTGGTCTTGAAAATCGTCTTGATGCCGTCGAGGCAGCGCTTGCCAAGCTTGGCGAATTCCGGCCCGCGATGGTCGATCAGCGGCGTATCCATCGCCCGCAACACGCGGTCGGGCACGGGCGTCGGCCCTGGAATCTGAAGGAAATGACGCCCGGCGGCGCGCGAGGCATTCTGCGGCATTTTCGGCACTCCTTAGGATCGATTGGTCAGTGTCGGCGGCGCAATATCTGGGGATCGCTTGCGGCTTGTGGCGTTGAATAGCGAATGCGACATTCGGGTCAAGCCTTGAAACTGTTTCCTGCCAGCGAAAGCTGGGCAATCAGTCAATAGACGTGGCGATTTGGAGGGACGATTGCCAGCACGGCTTTTGCCAGGGCTCGCAAGGGGTCTGGAGCGGCGGCTCAAATCAGAGCACATCGAGGTGGCGGGCTTCGATCCTTTCACCCGCGGCCGCTACGCAACCGACGCCTCCCATTATCAAATCATGCCGCTCGGCGTGGTGACGCCGCACACGATAGAAGAAGCCGAACGGGCGATTGGAATTTGCCGAGCGGAACGGGTCCCGGTGACGGCGCGGGGCGGCGGAACGTCACAGGCGGGCCAGACGGTTAATGATTCGCTCGTCATCGATTGCTCACGGCATCTCGACCGGATCATTGAAATCGACACGCTGGGACGGCGCTGCGTCGTCGAGCCGGGGATCGTGCTGGACGATCTGAACCGTAGGCTCAAGCCCACCGGACTGTGGTTTCCGGTCGATATTTCGACGGCCTCGCGCGCCACCATTGGCGGCATGGTGGGCAACAATTCCTGCGGCGCGCGCTCGCTCCGCTACGGCAATACGCGCGAGAACGTTCTGTCGATCGATGTCGTTTTGGCCGACGGCACACGCGCGCACTTTGGGCGCGTGGGTGACAGCGACGTCAATGTCCCGCAGCCGCTCGTGCGCGACCTTCTCGCCATCGCGGCGCGTGAAGCCGATGAAATCGAGCGCCGTTTTCCGAAAGTGCAGCGCCGCGTTGGCGGCTACAATCTCGATGCGCTCGTTCCGGCACGGAACGACATCAATCTCGCGCACATCCTGGTCGGCTCCGAAGGCACGCTCGCATTCTCGATCGGGATCGAGCTGAAGCTCTCGCCGCAGCTTGGCCGCCGCGCAGTCGGCGCCTGCCACTTCGGCAGCTTTCACGAAGCTATGAAGGCGGCGCAGCACATCGTCACGCTCGGCCCGATTGCGGTCGAGTTGATCGATCGCACCATGCTGGGCCTCGCGCGCGACATCGCGATGTACCGTCCGACCGTCGAAGCCTTCCTGCGCGGCGATCCCGAAGCGATTCTGTTTGTCGAATTCGCCGAAGCGGACCGGGACGAAAATCTGCGGCGGCTGAAACGGCTCGGCGAATTGCTCGGCGATCTCGGACTCTCCTTTGACCACAGCGGCGGCAAATGGGGCGGCGTCGTCGAGGTCCTCGACGCCAAGCTGCAGGCCGCGATTACCGACGTGCGCACCGCCGGTCTCAACATCATGATGTCGATGAAGGACGAGGGCAAACCGATCTCCTTCGTCGAAGATTGCGCGGTGCCGCTCGAGCATCTGGCCGATTATACCGCGCGCTTGTCCGACGTGTTCGAGAAGAACGGTACGCGCGGCACCTGGTATGCGCACGCATCCGTGGGCTGCCTGCATGTGCGGCCGGTGCTGAACTTGCGGCTCGACAAGGACGTGCGCGCCATGCGCGCTATCGCCGAGGAGGCCTTCGCGATGGTGCGCGAGTACAAAGGCTCGCATTCCGGCGAGCACGGCGACGGCATCGTGCGTTCGGAATTTCACGAGATGATGTTCGGCGCGGAACTGGTGCACGCCTTCGAAGAGGTGAAGGACCGCTTCGATCCCGCGGGCCTGTACAATCCGGGCAAGATCGTCCGCGCGCCGAAATTCGACGATCGCGGCAATTTTCGCTACGGACCGGACTATCTCGCCGGCGCGATGACGGCGGTGCTCGATTGGTCGGCCTATCCGGGCACCGGCGGCGGATTCCAGGGCGCGGTCGAGATGTGCAACAACAACGGTGCGTGCCGCGCGCTCGCCAGCGGAGTGATGTGCCCGAGCTATCGGGTCACGCGTGAGGAGCGCGACGTGACGCGCGGCCGCGCCAACGCGTTGCGGCTCGCGATCACCGGGCAGCTTGGGCCCGGCGCGTTCACCGCCGATGCGATGGCTGAGACGCTGAAGCTTTGCGTTTCCTGCAAGGCGTGCCGGCGCGAATGTCCGACCGGCGTCGATATCGCGCGGATGAAGATCGAATTCTTGTCGGCGCGCGCGGCAGAGCGCGGCGTGTCGCTGCACGACCGGCTGGTCGGCTATCTGCCGCGCTACGCGCCTTATACGGCGCGCCTTCATTGGCTCTTGAACCTACGCGACCGATTGCCGGGCGCGGCGCAACTGTCCGAAGCGATCGCGGGATTCAGCGCGCAGCGAACACTCCCGAAGTGGCGGCCGGATTATTTTCGAGACGACGATGACAGCTCCCTCCAAGGAACCGGCCGAGACGTCGTGCTCTTCGCCGACACCTTCAATCGGTACTTCGAACGAGAGAACATCGACGCCGCAATGACGGTGCTGAACGCAGCCGGCTATCGGGTGCATGTCGCAAAGCCTGCCGACAGCGGCCGTCCGCTGTGCTGTGGCCGCACTTTTCTCGCCATCGGCAAAGTTGACGAGGCGCGCCGTGAAGCCGAACGGACGCTCGCGGTGCTCGCGCCGTTCGTTGCGAACGGTACGCTGGTGATCGGGCTTGAGCCAAGTTGTCTGTTCACATTTCGCGACGAGATTCCGTCGCTGGTGAAGACCGAGGCGGCCAGCCGGGTCGCCGATCATGCCTTGTTGTTCGAGGAGTTCCTGACGCGCGAGTCCAAGGCAGGGAGGCTCAATCTTGACCTCGCGCCTGCCAAAAAACGCGCATTGCTGCACGGCCATTGCCACCAGAAATCCTTTGACACGATGGCGGCGGTCGAGAACGCCTTGAAGCTCGTCCCCGGTCTTGACGTTGAGACGGTCGAATCGAGTTGTTGCGGCATGGCCGGTTCCTTCGGCTACGGCGCCGATACGATCGAGGTGTCTCGCGCGATGGGCGAACTGTCGCTGCTGCCCGCCGTGCGCAAGGCGCCCCATGACGCCGTCATCGTTGCCGATGGAACCTCCTGCCGTCACCAGATCCACGACGGCACGGGACGCAGCGCTGTCCACGCCGCCAGACTGCTCGCCGAAAGTCTTAGATAGCCGCGCGTCTCAAATAGTCGCAGGGCCTTGTGAGCAGGGAGCCAAACGGGCAGGTTGCGCCGCAAAGGAGCAGACAAGCTCCAGAGTTTTTTCCGGGAGAAAACGCATGGCGGACGCGGTGCATGTGCGCCCAAGTGGGGGCCGTTGGTACATCCTGGTGCTGATCAGCGTGATGTACCTCATCACCTATCTGGATCGCGTCAACATCTCGACCGCGGCGCCCGAAATCAGCAAGGAATTCGGCTTCGAGAAGATCACAATGGGCGTTATCTTCAGCGCCTTTGTGTGGGCCTACGCGATGTTTCAGGTTCCTGGCGGCTGGCTTAGCGATCGGTTTGGTGCGCGCAATGTCTTGACTGGCGTTGTCTCGTTCTGGTCGGTCATGACGGCAGCGACTGCGGCGGCCTTTGGTTCCGTCTCGTTCATCGTCGTTCGTTTTCTTTTTGGCATCGGCGAAGCCGGCGCTTTTCCGGGCGCCACGCGGGCGATGCAGCTCTGGTATCCGCAAACCGAGCGCGGCTTCGTTCAAGGCATCACCCATAGCGCCAGCCGGCTTGGCGCAGCACTTGCCCCGCCGATCGTCGTGCTGATCATGAGTCAGCTTGGCTGGCGCTGGGTGTTTTTCATTTGCGGGGCGGTCGGGCTCGTGTGGGCGTTGTGGTGGCAGCTGAGCTATCGCAACCTGCCGGAAGAGCACGGTCTGGTGAACAAGGAGGAACTCGCGCGTATCCGCGGCGTCGACGACAAGGGCCGTATCAATCCGCCGCCGATCTCGAAACAGACCAACGTGCCTTGGGGCACATTGGTGCGTTCGCCCAACATGTGGGCGATCATGTGCGCCTACTTCACGTACGTATACTGTCTGTGGATTTTTCTCAGCTGGCTGCCGTCTTATCTGGTGGAGGCGCGCCATTTCACGCTGTTGAAGGTCGGAATGCTTGCCTCGTTGCCGCTTTTTGCCGGCGTCATTGGCGACACGGTCGGCGAACTCGCGACCGATTCGCTCTTGAAGAGAACCGGCAGCGCGAAGATCGCCCGCCGGGCGGTGGCGATCGTCGGCCTGCTTGGCTGCGCGGTGTTCATCGTGCCCGCCGCGTTGACCGAGGACGCCTATGTCGCGGTGTATTGTCTCACCGCCTCGATGTTCTTCCTGGAATTCACCATCGGCCCGTCGTGGGCGGTGCCAATGGATACCGGCGGCAAGTATTCCGGAACCGTCTCCGGAATGATGAACATGGCGGGCAACATCGGCGGCGCGCTCTCGCCGATCGTGTTCGGCGTGCTGGCGCAGGGCGGCAACTGGGAGGCGCCGTTCATCGTTGCCGCCGTGCTCCTGGTTGCGGGTTCCGCCGTGTGGGCGTTCTGGCTCGATCCCGACAAGCAGATTTTGGCTGTGAATTAGCGTGGGCGCGCGAATGCGTCGCAGTCTGACCTCATTCAAGAGCGCCATTTTCCTACAATAATACTGTCGGCATATAGCTTTTCGGATCATCGGTCGCGCGCGTTAACTTGCCAGGGATTCTTCGACTAATTCCCAACGGGTTGTGGGAATTGGGGGCCCTTGATGGGCGGACCTGCCAACAGGCGCGAGGCCGATTTGGCTGCCGTCGAACTGGACCAGAAAAAGCTTCTGGGATTCCGGTACATAGCGGTTTTCGCGGCTGACCCCGTGCTCTTAAGTCGCGCTTTGAATGCGGCGCATTACAAAATAGGCAATGAGGATGTGCCGAGCGCGCCTGCTAAGGCGTGAGCCCAGTGCGCATCCTGCGCCTTTTTGAGTTTCATTGGCTAAAGGTGGTTGCATCGAACCCGCCGAGCGCCGACGTGTTCCTACCGTATTCAGTAGAGCCTCACTGTATCGACGAGGGTGTCCGCAAAGCCCTCGCAGCGAGCCTTGAGCATGTCTACGCTGGCGCAGCGCACGCCATGGGCGTCGCGGATGTGGACCTCTTTGTGGCGCTGCGCGAAATTCGCAGCATCGCATCCCTCCGGGTTTGTTTGGTCGCTACTATGAAAGCGGTCGTGGCCATACAAGCACGGCGCTTTGCCGATGCGGGCGTGCTCATTCGCGAAATCGTTGTGCTTGCCGGCGAGCAGCCCGAACTGATGCTGTTTCCGTTGTCCGAACAGGCGTTGGGCGAGGATGCGGCTCGTTACGCACGTCTTGTCGACCTGGGTGACGATGTTCCCGTCATGCTGACGGCTCCTGAGCCGCCGCAATGGCGCACTTTCGAAGACAACGTGCGGGCGGCGCTCACTATGATCGACGAAGCCGATGTCGATCTTGGCAAAGAGTTGCGGGCGTTGGTCGTCCAGATCGTCGGCGCTGTCTCCGCGCAACACGCAGCGCGCCGCTTTGGGGGCGCGTCGTCATTCATGCTGTGGGGCGCAATATTCCTCAACGCCGCAAACTACAGCGGAACCGGCGGCGCGCCTTCTGCACCCGCAATATCCTGAAGTTCCGTACCTCGGAACTTTGGTCGATTTATTCAATGCCATGCCCCGCAGTCCGCCACGGGTGCTCGACTTTTGCGATGACCCGTCGGCTGAAATTCAAATCGTGCGCCGAGACGGGAGCGACGCTGTGCCACTCGCCTTCTGCGCCACCAAGGGCACGCTTGGCTTGCCCCTCAATTTTATTCACGAGTGGCTGGGCCGCCTACCCGCGAGCGTCATCTACATCAAGGATTTCCGTGATTTGTCAGGAGGCTTGGGATTCCCTTCGCTGGGGCCGGACCGGGCCGCGTCCGTGGCGGCGTTCCGGCGCATCGCCGACGAGCTTGGCAGCAAACGGATTTACACTATGGGCGTTTCGGTCGGCGGCTACGCGGCGCTGTCATATGCGCTCGAACTCGAGGCCGTCGCTGTGCTCAATCTCGCCGGCGCGACCGATCTTTCTTCGGAGTTCATGCTGAGGCGTGGCCGCATCCCCGAGCGTGTCGTCACCCTTGAGCGCTTCGTCCCGGTCTACGCGAGGAGCTTGCGTGAGGCTTGCGCCGCGGCCGCGCGTCCGCCCCACGTGCTGCACGCCTATAGCATTTGGCAAGCTCGTGACCGCAAGCACGCGGAACAGATAGCTGGATTGCCGAATGTCGAACTGATCCCGGTAAACTACGACGAACACAACGTTGTCGACGCGTTGATCCGGCGCCGGCAATTCACGTCGCTGCTGTACCGCTTCATGGCGATCAAGGGAAAGCAGGCGTGAGGCGACCCACAACGGTCTTCGGCGCTACCAATTCAACGCCCCTCGCCTCACCGCTCTTCGCTCAACGCGCTCTCGTGCCAACGGCGCAGCGCGAGGTAGTTGATGACCGACAGCGCGTAGAAGATCACGATGCCGGCGACCGACAGCAGCAAGAGCGCCGCGAACATGCGCGGGATGTTGAGGCGGTAGCCGGATTCGGCGATCCGGTAGGCGAGGCCGGAACCGGCGCCAGCCGAGCCCGCCGCGATCTCGGCCACCACGGCGCCGATCAGCGACAACCCGCCGGCGATGCGCAGGCCGCCCAGCATGTAGGGCAGCGCCGACGGCAGTTTCAGCTTCCGTAACACTTGGCCGCGCGACGCGCCGTAGAGCGAGAACAGGTCGGCCAGGTTGCGGTCGACCGAATTGAGGCCGAGCGTCGTGTTCGCCAGCACCGGAAAGAACGCCACGATCCAGGCGCACGCCAGCACCGCAAGCTGCTGCGGCAGATAGATGAGGAGGAGCGGCGCGATCGCGACAATCGGCGTGACCTGCAGGATCACCGCATAAGGATAAAGCGAATACTCGACGAGCCGCGACTGATTGAAGAGCACGGCTAATCCGATGCCGCCGACGGCAGCGAGCAGGAAGCCTTCGACGGTCGTCCTCAGCGTGACCAGCAGCGACTGCGACAGTAAGTCCCGGTCAGTGAGGAGTGTTTGCCCGACGAGCTGGGGCGACGGCAGCACATAGGGTGGGATGTTTTCGATCCGCACCACCACCTCCCAGGCCGCGACGCCAAGGCCGAGGACGATGATGGGCAGCGCGATGCGCAGCACACGGTCGAGGCGTCCGTTGGCCGATTGGGCGGACGTCATGTTTTATCCCCATTGGGGCCGCGTCCCGTGGCCTCGCCTCCGGTCGCCATGGCGATCGCGAGTGCATCGGAAGCATGCCGGCACAGCGCCGCATAATCGGCCGAGGTGCGGAAATGCTGGCCGCGCGGATAGGGCGCGTCGTTGGCGAACTCGGTGGAGACGCGGCCCGGCCGCGCCGCCATCACCACGACGCGGCTCGAAAGATAGACCAACTCGAACACCGAATGGGTGACGAAGACCACCGTCGTGCGTAGCGCCTGCCAGAGATCGAGGAGGTCGTTGTTGAGCTTGAACCGCGTGATTTCGTCGAGCGCCGCGAACGGCTCGTCCATCAAAAGCAGCGCCGGCTCGGTCACGAGCGCGCGCGCGATCGAGACGCGCATGCGCATACCGCCCGACAATTCGCGCGGATAGGAATTGGCGAATGTCTCAAGCCCGACCCGTTTGAGCGCGGCCTCGACCCGCTCTTCGACGGTATCTCTGTCGACGCGTTTGAGCTTCAGCGGCAGCGCAACGTTTTTGAACACGGACGCCCACGGCATCAGCGTGGGCTCCTGAAACACGAAACCGATCCGATTTTCGCTGTCGTCTTCCGGTGCCGCCGCCCAGTCGACTTCACCCTCGGAGGGGTCGCTTAGTCCCGCGATGATGCGCAACGCCGTCGATTTGCCGCAGCCGGAGGCACCGAGAAGCGACAGGAATTCGCCCTGGCGCACGTCGATGTTGAGACCGTCGAGCGCGAGTGTGCCGGTCGAGAATTCCTTGCTGACGTCGCGAAGCGCGACGAGGGGCGGAGCCGGGACAGGTTCGGTATCGGAAGGCATGGGGGTCGCTTAGCCGATTAGTCGCCTATTCTCACTTGCCGCTTCTCACATGCCCATGCCGATCTCGCTGATGAACGTCTTCCAGCGCGCGATTTCGGCCGCATGATAGACCGCAAAGGCGTCGGCGTCCTGCCCGGTCGGCTCGAAACCGATGAGGCGGAATTTCTCCGCCGTCGCCGGCTCCTTGACGAGCGCGGCGACCGTCTTGCCGAGCGTCTGACGGATATCCTCTGGCATGCGCGGCGGGCCGTAGAGGCCGAGCCAGCCCGTCAGTACGATCCCCCCGTAACCGGACTCCTTGAATGTGGGCACGTCGGGGAGTGTCGGCTGGCGGTAGGGGCTGGTGACGGCGAGACCCTTGATGGTGCGCGCCTTGATCTGCTGCATGACCACGGGAAACACCTCGACGATGGCGTCGATCGATCCGCCCATCAGATCGTTGAGCGCTTCGGGGCCGCCCTTGTAGGGGACATGCACCATATTGATGCCGGCTTCCCGCATCAGCAATTGCGCCGCGGTGTAGTCGAGCGCGCCGACGCCGGTCGAACCGAAACTGAGCTTGCCGGGATGCGCCTTGGCGTAGTCGACAAAGTCCTTCACCGAATTGACGGGCAGGTTGTTGTTGACGACGAGCGCGGTGGCATATTCGGCGGCGTTGGCGATTGGCGCGAGATCGTGCAGCGGATCGAACGGCGGGTTCGGGTCCATGACGATGTTGATGACGACCGAGCCCACGGTGCCCATCATCAGCGTGTAGCCGTCCGGCTCAGCCTTCATCATGTCGTGAAAGCCGAGCACGCCGTTGGCACCGGCCTTGTTCTCGACGATCACTGGCTGGTTGAATTTGTCGCGCAGCCGTTCGGCAATGATGCGGCCCGAAAGGTCGGCAATGCCGCCGGCAGGGAACGGCACGATGAGATGGATCGGACGGCTCGGATAGTTTTCGGCGGCCGGCGCCTGTGCCGGAGAGAAAACAGCGAACGCGGATATCAGCAGCAGACAACGGACAGCAGGCAGTCGCATCAAGTCTTCCCCTCGGGCCCGGCGTTACGGCTTGGGCCGCAGATCGAGTCCGACCTTCTTGTTGATAAATTGCAACGTGTAGGACTTCCGGTAATCGAGGCCGGCTTTGACCACGCCGGATTTTACCATCTTGTTGAAGAAATCGCTCATGCGGGCGTCGGTGATCGCGCCGATGCCGAGGCTTGAGCTGTCGCCGGAATCGACGATGCCGTAATCTTTCATCTTCATGACCGAATAAGCCAGAAGATCGTCGCTCATTTCCGGGTTCTGCTGCTTGATCAGCGCATTTCCGGCCGAGTTGTTGCCGTAGATGTAGGTGTACCAGCCGATGATCGACGCATCGACGAAGCGCTGCACCAGATCGGGCTTCTTCTGCACCAGGTCGATGCGGGTCTCGATCAGCGTCGAATAATCGTCAAAACCCTGGTCGGCGAGCAGAAACACGACGGGCGCGTAGCCGGCCGCCTTCTGGATGGCGTAGGGCTCGGACGTCACGTAGCCCTGCATCGCGCTCTTCTTATCGGCAAGGAACGGCTGCGGATTGAAGGTGTAGGGCCGCACCTGGGCGTCGGTGAAGCCGAAATTGGTCTTGAGCCACTGATAATAAGTCGCCATGCCATCTTGGGAGATGAACAGCGTCAGCGGCTTGAGATCGGTGAGCTTGGTGATGCCCTGCTCGGGATGAGCGATGAGGACCTGCGGGTCCTTCTGAAACATGGCCGCGACATCGACGATCGGGATGTTCTGAGAGACGGCGTCAAAGCTCTCCAGCGAATTCGCGCTCATGTAGAAGTCGATCTTGCCGACCGGCAGCAGCAGCTGGTTGTTCACGCTCGGGCCGCCCTGCTTAATGGTCACGTCGAGCCCGTACTTGCGGTAGGTGCCGTCGGCGATCGCCTGATAGAAGCCGCCGTGCTCGGCCTCAGCCACCCAGTTGGTGCCGAAAGTCACCTTGTCGAGCGTCTGTGCCGACACCTGATTGTGCGCGACGGCGCACAAGGCGGCGAAACCCGCGATAAACGTTCCGAAACACCTCGCCGCCGGCATCGGTTGCTCCTTTGCTTTGGCGACGCGACAATAGAGCATGACCCCGGAAAAAGCTTGCCCCCGGGCTTGAACTGAGGGCGGCTACAGCTTTTCGGACAAGAAGCCGCACGGACCCGCAATGACGCTGCCCCGACGCAACTGGATGGATATGACCTGGCAGGAGGTGGCCAGCGGCGAGATCTTGCGCTGGATCGCGGTGCTGCCGCTCGCCGCGGTTGAGCAGCACGGCCCGCACCTGCCGCTCGGGGTCGACACCTATATCGGCGAGGCCTACCTCACGCGGGTCCAGAATAGTCTGCCCGGCAACCTTCCCGTGACCTTCCTCCCGGTCCAGCGCATCGGTGTTTCAGCCGAGCATCTTTCATTCCCCGGCACGCTGACATTATCTCCGGCGACAGCGATCGCGGCCTGGACCGAGATTGGCGAGGGTTTGGCGCGAGCGGGTCTGCGCAAGCTCGTTCTGGTCACCAGCCACGGCGGCAATGTCGCAGCGATGGAATTGGTGGCGCGCGATCTGCGCGCGCGGCTTGGCATGCTGGCCGTGACGGTCGGCTGGCACCGTTTTGGATATCCGGACGGCGTGTTCAGCGCCGCGGAAAAGAAGCACGGCATCCACGGCGGCGACATCGAGACGTCGCTGATGCTGGCGGCGAAGCCGGAGACGGTGCGAATGGAGCACGCGCCCAATGCGACGCCGGCGACGATCGCGATGGCGCGCGAGTTCAAATGGCTCGGCGCCTATCGGCCGGCGGGCTTTGCGTGGATGACGCAGGACCTGAACGCGACGGGCGCGATCGGGGACGCGACGCTGGCGCGCGCCGATAAAGGCGAAGCGGCGCTCGCGCGCGGAGCGCAGGCGTTCGTCGAATTGCTGCGTGAGATCGATCGCTTCGATCTGGCGAGACTGCGCGAAGGGCCGCTCGCGGAACCGAGCGCGCTCTAAATCGCATTCATCCCACATCATCGAAAAGGCTGAGCGAAAGCCAAATCGCGGCGCTTATGCCACGATCTTCACGTATTCGAAATCGCCCGGCTTGTTATCGATGCCGATGCGCGGTGGCGCGATCCAGCCCGCGAATTTGCCGGGCTCGACGACCTGCTTCATCAAGCTGCCGATGAAATCGCCATCGTCATTTGACGGCAGCCAGCGGCCGTGATCGCGGTTCCAGGCCGCCTCGTCGATCAACTGTCCGGCCGGCGAAACATGAGCGGCTTTGAACTCACCGATCTGGCGGTGGAAGCCGACGTGGGGCAGCTCGAGTTTGAACGCGACGCCGGTCTTGTCGATGATCTTGTTCCAGCGGTCGACGCCGCGCTGGCAATCGGCCGTGTAGTCGTCGCGCAGCCGCATGTTGATCGCGGTCAGCGCCGGCTCGTCGACGCGCTTGATCTCGCCATCGACGAATTTCAGCACCGGATACGTCGCGCTTTCGAGCTTGTGATCGTCGTCGATCTTGGTCTCCTGGAAGCGGCCCTTCAGGCCGGCCGTGAACGCGTTGGCGGCGTTGGTGGAAACCTCGGAACCGAACAGATCGAGCGAGAGCGAGTAGTGCAGATTGAGCTTTTTCTGCATCGTCGGCAGATCGATCACGCCGAGCGCGCGAACTTTTTCGATGTCGTTCGGATCCTCGATCCCTGCGGCCTTCATCGTCTCACAGGTGCGCTGGATGGTGCGGCCGACGCCGGTCTCGCCGACGAACATGTGATGCGCTTCTTCGGTCAGCATGAAGCGGCAGGTGCGTGACAGCGGATCGAAGCCCGATTGCGCGAGACTCTCGAGCTGCATCTTGCCGTCGCGGTCGGTGAAGAACGTGAACATGTGGAACGAGAGCCAGTCCGGCGTTTCCTCGTTAAAGGCGCCGAGCATGCGCGGCTTGTCGGCCGAGCCCGAGCGGCGCTGCAGCAGTTCGGCCGCTTCTTCGCGGCCGTCGCGGCCGAAATATTTTTGCAGGATGTAGACCATCGCCCACAGGTGCCGGCCCTCTTCGACGTTGACCTGAAAAACGTTGCGCATATCGTAGAGCGACGGCGCGGTCTTGCCGAGATGGCGCTGCTGTTCGACCGAGGCCGGCTCGGTATCGCCTTGGATCACGACGAGGCGCCGCAGCATGGCGCGGTATTCGCCGGGGATGTCCTGCCACGCCGGTTCACCGTAGTGCCGGCCGAACGGAATTGTGCGGCCGTCCTCCTTGGGCGCGAGCAGGATGCCCCACCGGTAGTCGGGCATCTTCACGTAGTCGAACTTGGCCCAGCCTTTCGGATCGACCGATACGGCGATGCGCAGATAAACCATCGCCTCCTGGAAGCCTTCGGGCCCCATGTCCTTCCACCAGTCGATGTAGCCCGGATGCCAGCTCTCGAGCGCGCGCAAGACCTGGCGGTCCTCGGCGAGGTTCACGTTGTTCGGGATCTTGGTCGAGTAGTCGACGGCTTCGATGGTCATGAGTTGGCTCCTGAGTCTTATCCGCCGTGCACCGTTTGTCATGCCCGCGCAGGCGGGCATTCGGCAATCACCGCGACTGCCGTGAATACTGGATCATCCGCCTGCGCGGATGATGACAACCGAGCGTGATTGGGCTGCACACACGCAAAGATCACACTCTCCGGGTATCGAACACCGGCTTCTGTCCGGTGCCGTAGCGCCTGAGCGCGCCTTGTTCGCCGATCGCGTTGGGCCGCTGGAAGATCCAGTTCTGCCACGCGGTCAGGCGCGCAAAGATTTTCAATTCCATGGTCTCCGGTCCGGCGAAGCGCAGATTGGCTTCGAGGCCGGTCAGCGCGTCGGGCGAGAAGCTCGCGCGCTCTTCCAGAAACACGCGCACCTCGTCGTCCCAATCGATGTCGTCGAGCGCGAACGTGACGAGGCCGAGCTTTTGCGCCGCTTCAGCCTCAAGTTTCTGCCCGATAGCGCCGTGTGCGGCGTTGAGCGATTGAGGCTCGCCGAGGAACCGTGTTGCGAGCCGCGACAGGCCGTTGCTCATCGGCAACTGGCCTGAAAGGTTGGCGTCGCCCAGAATGATCGTTGCCGCCGGCCGGTTGTCGCTCCCCCTCCCTGACCCTCCCCCGCTTGCGGGGGAGGGAAGGGTGGGGGCCAGCATGTAGGACCGGTCGGCCGCGAACACGAGTTCGGCCAGCGTGCTGGCGAAGCATGAGCCTGGTTCGACCAGCGTCACGAGCGAGCGGGAGGTGAGGTCAACTCGCTTGAGCACGCGCTTCCACAGATTGCGGATTTCGGCGGCGAGCCAGAACGCGTTCTGCCGCTCCATGAACATGTTGTAGTCGAGCACCGCCTGCGGATCGCCGGACGATTTGAACACGATGGTGGCGACGTCGAGTTCGTTGAGCCGGATGTCCAGAATGGCGTCGTCGAGTTCGCGCGCGAGGCGGAGCGGCCAGAAATCAGCGCCTTGCTCCACCATGGCGACCGTCGACGATGGCGGTGGTGTTTCGGGACCGCGGATGGTGACGATGGCGAGCCGCTGCGGGCGGGCGAACTCGACTGAGACCGAACTATATTCGACGCCGTTGTCGGTCCGCTTTCGTTTGAGCGGGGTGAGCGCGATGCCTTTGGCGTCCGCCGGCCGTTTCGATTTCGCCGCAAAATCCTTGGCGCGTGCCGCGACCGCGTCGTCGAATTTCGAGCCGGCGACGACTTGGTCGACCAGCCGCCACTCGACGGCGCGCTTGCCTTTGACGCCTTCCTCTGTGGTGCAGAACACGTCGGCGTGGTCGCGCCGGACCTTGCGCTTGTCGGAGACCCGCGTGAGCCCGCCGGTGCCGGGCAGCACCGCGAGCAGCGGCAATTCCGGCAACGACACCGCAGCCGAGCCGTCGTCGACCAGCATAATGTGATCGGCGGCGAGCGCGAGCTCATAGCCGCCGCCGGCGGCCGTGCCGTTGATGGCGCAGATCGTCTTGAGACCTGAGTTCTCGCTCAAGTCCTCGATGCCGTTGCGCGTCTCGTTGGTGAACTTGCAGAAGTTGACCTTGTGGGCGTGGCTCGCGCCCGCCAGCATTCTGATGTTGGCGCCGGCGCAGAACACGCGCGGCTTGGCCGAACGCAGAACGACGGCGCGCACGCCGGGATGTTCGAAGCGCAGCCGCTCGATTGCGTCGGCAAGTTCGATATCGACGCCGAGATCGTAGGAATTGAGCTTCAGGTCATAGCCGTCGAACAGAGCTCCCTTTTCGTCGACATCCATCACAAGCGTTGCGACATCGCCGTCGATCTTGAGCTTCCAATGGCGATAGTGTTCGGGCGCGGTCTGAAAATCGATCCGCGACTTGCCGTTGGCGAGCGTGCGTGATGCGGCGTTTTCCCCGTCGGTCATGTCGGTGCCTTATCGCTTTTGAAGTCCGGCGGGCGTGCCATGGAGCCGCCCGCCGAGACACTCAATATGCACTATAATTCATGAGGCATCAACTCCGGACCGCGGGGGCGGTTCCGCCTCGTGGTGGTCGACCAGGAGCCGCTTGATAAAAGCCGCAACGGCAGCGATGGTCAGTTCCGGGGCTTCGCGATGCGGCGTGTGCCGGATCCCCGGTAGAATCGCGGTCTCGACCGGGCAGAAGCACTCGTTCTGCGCCGTTTCGACCTGTTTGATCGTGCCGTATTGGTCGAGTTCGCCCTGGACGATCAGGATCGGCACGCGGATGTAGCCAAGCGGCTCGGTGATGTCCCACCTGCGGAATTCCGGGCTGAGCCACGGTTCGCTCCAGGTGCGAAACGCACAATCGACGTCGGCGTGCCAGCGTTTAAGTTTTTCGCGAAAGTCGCCGGTCAGATAGGCCTCGCGTGCGCGCCGGATTTCGGAGATGCCCATGTCCTCGGTGAAGAAATGCGGCGCGATCAGCACAAGGCCGCGCACCCGATGATCCTGCACGCTGCCCGCATAGATCGCCGCGATCGACGCGCCGTCGCTGTGGCCGAACAGAAACCCGCGCTGAAAGCCGATCGCATCGAGCACGCGAGGCAGCACGTCGCACGCTTCCTCGTGCATGAACGCGACCGATCGCGGCAGCCGTCCAGGACTCGATTTTCCGTAGCCTTGGCGCGAATAGACGAAGATGCCGATGCCGGTCGCGGCGGCGAGTTGATCCGGAAAGCCGCCCCACAGGCCGACGCTGCCAAGACCTTCGTGCAGCATCACGATGGTCGGCGCCTCTCCGGGCGGCGGTCCGATCATGCGGTATTCGAGCCGCATCGGACCGAGATCGAGGAGGCCCGAGTCGGCGAGGGGCGCCGTCATGGCCGCTCCCGCCCGAGCCACGGCGTAACAACGCGCAACAGCTTGGCAAAGCTTTGGTCCACCGTATCGCCCGAGGTGTCGATCTCGGCTTCGGCGCGCGCGTAATCGGCGCGCCGCGCGTCGAGAATTGCCACGAGGTCCGCCATCGCCTGCCGGTTCTGCGCCATCGGACGAAAGTCGCCCTGCGCCATGACGCGGCTCATGTGATCCTCGGGCCGCGCCTTGATCCACACCGTATGGGCGCGGCGCAGCAGCGCCCCATAGGTTTCGGAATTGGAGACGATGCCGCCAGCCGTGGTGATGATCGCCGCGTCGTGTTCGGCGATCACGCGGTCGAGCGCGCCGCGCTCGTGGCGGCGGAACGTCGCCATGCCGGCCATTTCGATGAGGTCCGGAATGCTGGCGCCGTAATCGTGTTCGACGCGGCGGTCGAGCTCGATCAGCGGCACGCCAAAGTGCTGCGCCAGCATGCGCCCGAGCGTCGACTTGTCGGCGCCGCGCAGACCGACAAGCGCAATGCGCCGCGCGCGGTCGGCGCCAGCCGGAGGTTTGACGCGCGCTTCGATGAGGCTGGCGAGCGCCGGCCATTCTCTCTTCGGCACCTGCGCCAAAAGCTCGATCATCGGGCTGAATGCTGGATCGCGCATCTGAGTGCCCGGGAGGAGTGCCGCCGCTGGCAGATCGAAGGTCTGCGCGATCGCCCGCAGCACGCTGGCGGAGGGATTGCCGGCGCCGGCTTCGATCTGCGCCAGATACCGTTCGGACGTATGCGAGGCGGTGGCCAGTTGTCGGCGAGTCATGCCGCGCTTGGCCCGATTGCGCCGCACTTCCTCGCCGATCGCCGCGAGAAAAGCGGCGTCGCCGTCCGCGGCGACGGATACTGGTTTTGCGCGAAGCTTCGCTTTTGTTTTCGGACCAGCCACGGCGCTGCCGAATGTGATGCATTATAGTGCATTTCTTGTAATGCTAGGCGGAGTGAAAGTCGATAGGCCCGGTAGGGCCTCGCTGAGCCTCACTCGAAAATCTTGCGCCAGCCGGTTTGGGGTTCGGGCGAAGGCTCGCGCTCTTCGGCGCCATCCGGTCCGGGATCGTCCGGAGCGTGAACGAGCGGGATCACCGCGTCGGGCTTCGGCTGCGGTTTGGTGCTGCGGGCGGGCGCCTGCGCCGGTGCGGCGGAGTTCGTTGCTTCCGGGGCGGGCGGCGCATCCTCTGGGTCGTGCGGCTTGTCCTGAGTGAGTTCGATCCGGACCGGCACGGAAGGCGCCGGCTCCTCGACGGCGGGTTCGATGATCTGTCCGGCCGGCGCGATGCCGTTCACCAGCACACGCCACTCGAACGCATCGAGGCGGCCGGTGACGGGCGATACCGGCAGCCACTGCTTGGAGATGTAGCGGTCGGCGGTCCAGGCCGGATCGAGCGCAGCGTGTACGGCCCGCGCCATCCATTCGCGCGCGCGGCCTTCGTCATTGCGCTCGGCGCGCTCGAGTTCCGCCATTAGAAGCGCAATGCGCTTGGTCGGCGCGGCGAGATAGGACTCCAGCACGGCACGGGCCTTGGCGAATTCGCGCGCATCAATCGCCGCGTGGGCCACCGCGAGTGCGCCTTCGACATGTCCCGCGGTCCTCCTGGCGAGTTTTTCGATGCGCGCCAGCCGGTCGCGCGCCGATTCGCCAAAGCGAAGCTCTGAATAAGTCTGCGCGAGATCGGGATGCGGATTTGCGGCCCAGGCCTTGCCGACAATGCGCGAGGCCCAGCGCAGATCGCCGCCGTCGGCCAGAAGCCGGCCGGCGAGCGCCGCGGCCGGCACGAGCGTCGGCGCGAGCTTAACGGCTTCGAGCGCAAGCGCCTTGGCGCTGTCGCGGTCGGTATTCTCGAGCGCGAGCGCGCGCGCCGTGAGCATGACGGCGCGCTGGCGGCGATAGACGGATTTGTCGAGCGCCGCCTTGTTGCTTTCGAGAAGCTCAAGCGCGCCGGCCCAGTCCCCGGTCGCGCAGCGGAATTCCAACACCGCCTTGCCGGCCCAGCCGAGCGACGGCGCGGTGCGCGCCGCCTCTTCCGCATAAGCGCGCGCACTGGTCAGGTCGTCGCGGCGCTGCGCCTCGATATAGAGACCGTGCAGGCCGAGGATCTTGGTGTCGGAGCGGCTTGCCATGATGCGGAACGTGCGCTCGGCTTGGTCGCGGTCGCCGGAAAGCTGCGCGGCCTGCGCGGTCAGCAAAAGCGCGAGCGGTTCGGCGGGCGCGATCCGGTTGACCTCGGCGGTGAATTTGCGCGCGGCATCGGCGTCGCCCGAGCCGACCGCGATCATGCCGTTGGAGATCGCCACATAGGCGCGCTCGCCGCGGCGGCGATCCTGAATCCGTCGCAGGATGATCGGCGAGTGCACGAAGGCGCTAAGGATGATCCAGAGAACCGCAAGGACGGCCATCGCGGCGAGGATGGCCGCGCCCAAGACCATCAAGGACGTTTCGATGCGCAAGCCCTGCCAGGTGACGAGGACATCGCCGGGCCGGTCGGCGAGCCAGGCGAATCCGAGCGAGAGCAGTCCGACAATGATGAGAAAGTAGACGACGCGGATCATTGCGGACCGGGTTTTCCGAGGGCCGCGAATGCGTCGGTGTCGATGCGCCGGCTCGCCGCGATGGCCGCGTTGCGGTCTTCGGCCTTCTTGACCCAGGGTGCGGCGACGGGTTTGGCCTGATCGGGCAATTTGGCGATGTCGGCGAGTGCAGCCGAAATGTCGGCGTGCGCGGCGTCGACGTTGATCCGCGCGATCACCGACGCGGCGTCGTCGCCCACCGGTGCGCCGACCGGCGTGATGCGAACGAGTTTTTGCGCGTTGCTCTCCAGCCGTTCCAAGAATGTCTGATCGCTTGCTCCCGGATTGGCGGTCTGCAACAGGCTCGGCACCAGCGCCGAGAGTTCGTGCACAAGGACCGCCGGGCTTGGCACGCCGTCGGCCGCAAACGGCTCGAGCGGCGCCGTCAAGTTCGCGTTGACGCCGAGCGATTTCACGGCGGCGAGTTCGGCTTGGTAGGACGAGCCGCGTTCGACAGCCGCGCGGAGCGCCTCGGTCGCCACGATCAGCCGCGCCACACGGTCGTCGGCGCTGGCGGTCCGGCGCGCGAGATCGTCTGAAAGATTTTTGACCGCACGATCGAGCGCCGCGATGCGGTCGGATAACGCGTTGATGTCGCCGCGCTGGACGCCCGCTTGGGCGGCATCCTTCGCGGCGTCGGCCGCCGCGGCGGCAGCCTTCGCCAGCGCGAGCGCGCTCTGCGCCGCGCCGGCGGTTTCGTCCATGCGGCGATTGAGGGCCGTAAGCGAATCGGTGAGCGCCTTAGTCTGAGCTTCGGCCGCCGCCATCCGCTCGGCCAGCGGGTCGGGCTTTTGCGCGGCGAGTGCGCCCTCGATCCGTTTCAGTTCCGCGGAAATTTCTTCAACGACCGTAGGCTTTGATGCCTCAGTCGAGGATGACCCGCCATCCCGGGCTACGAGACCTGCCGTCCAGACGGCAGCCACAATGACAGCGACGATGAGAGCGCCAATCCCCGCGCCCATCGCATGAGTTCTGAGGCGGCCCGCCGAAGGTGCTGCGGGCTTGGTTTCGGACGCCTTTTCCTCAATTGTGCCGGTGTCCGGCGCCGGTGCCTTGGTGTCGGCTTTGACTTCCGTGGCGCTCAACTCGATGGTTGGCGGCCGTCGGGGCGACGGGCTGTCAGGCTCACTCGTCGTCATGGTGCCTCCCACGCGCATTCACCGAATCACGCGCTCGCCGGCTCAATGTAGGGGTCCGCTCCGGCCCGGCGCCACGGGATAGTACAAGGTCCCCATTGCAGCAACAGAATGATGGCGACAACAGAAATGCCGCAGCCGCGTTAAGATGACGCCGTCATGCCGGCTGTTGGTCGACAAGATCGATCAAGGCAGCCTCAACGGGTCGTGGCGCAATGCGAACGATCGGAGCACCGGCGGCCTGGAGTGGCTCGGCAACGCGGGCGGACAGACAATAATGGATGAGCTTCAGCGCGGCAGGGTGCAAGCCCGCGCCGCGCGATGCCTCGACGTAGGCCTCCGCGGTCCGCTTGGAAAAATGCAGCACGCCTTCCACTCCGCCAGCAATTGCCGCAGTGGCTTCGAGCGGAAGATCGCTATGCGCGACAGCGCGGTAGACGATTGCGGTCCGCACCTTGAAACCACGGCGCTCCAGATCCCCGGCGAGATCGCCGGACCGGTCCTCCCCCGCGAGATAGAGGAGAGGAGCGTCGCATGCCGCCCGTTCGGCGACTAGCCGCACCAGATCGCCGACGTCGCCGTCGGCCGAAACGACGTCTGAAAATCCGATGTCGCGCATGGCTTGCGCGCTGCGCCGCCCGACCGCGAACATCGGCACGCCGCCTAACGCATCACGCCAGCCGAGCGCCGAAATCGAACGCGCCGCGTTGGCGCTGGTGACCAAAATCGCCGTCCATGGCCCGGCTTCGATGGCGGCATCGGCGACCGCTTCGATACGCAGCAGCGGCGCAACGATCGCCGTGTGGCCTCGGGCGCGCAGCGCCGCGGCCGTGCGCTGCGCGTCGGGCTCGGGCCGTGTCAGCAGGAGCCGCACCGCTTCAGACCGGCGCGAAGAAGTCCGCGCGGGCGCGCGCTTTCAGTTCGCGTCCGGCGTCGGCGCCAAGCTTCGCCGCATCGTCGCTGCGGCCTTCGCGCGAGACCTCATAAGCCTCGCTGCCGTCCGGCCGCACGATCATCCCGCGAAAGCGAACGACGCCGGCGTTGACGCGGCCATGGCCGCCAATCGGCGTGCGGCAGGAGCCGTCAAGGACGGCGAGAAACGCGCGCTCCGCGGCGAGCGCCGTCGCCGTATCGGCATCGTTGATCCTGGCGACGAGAGTTCGCGTCGCCGCATCGTCGGTGCGCGTCTCGATCCCGATGGCGCCCTGGCCTACCGCCGGAAGGAAGGCGTCGATGTCGAGAAGCTCGTCCGCCTTTTCCAGGAGGCCGAGCCGCTTGAGCCCGGCGACCGCCAGCAGTGTCGCGTCGGCCTCGCCGGCCTCGATCTTGCGCAGCCGCGTCTCGACATTGCCGCGCAGCGGCACAATCGCGAGATCGGGCCGCAACCGTTTGACCATCGCTTGCCGCCGCAGCGATGCCGTGCCGACCACGGCGCCAGCAGGCAAGGCGCGCAAGGACTTGGCCTTGCGGCCGATGAAAGCGTCGCGCGCGTCTTCTCGCGGCAGGAACGCCGACAGCACGAGGCCGTCGGGAAGCGCCGTCGGCATGTCTTTCGATGAGTGCACCGCGAGGTCGATAGTCCCCGCCAGCAGCGCCTCCTCGATTTCCTTAGTGAACAAACCCTTGCCGCCCGCCTCACTGAGCGGGCGGTCCTGGATCACGTCGCCGGTGGTGCTGATGATTTTCACCTCGATCCGCTCGGGATCGAGGCCCGCCGCCGCGGCAATCCGGCTTTTCACCTCGCGCGATTGGGCGAGCGCAAGCGGAGAGCCGCGCGAGCCGATGCGGAGCGTGCCGGTTTGGCCTGAGGTTCGTTCCATGACGGGTCGTGAACGGTTGGGTCTGGGGTTGTTCTGGGTTGTACCTTAGGCCCTTACAATGCTTTGACGTAGCGGTGCTAAGGCCAAAACGGCCTCAGCAACGATCGGAACGCCTATACTACATAGATGATCATCCTCGGCATCGAAACGACGTGCGACGAGACAGCCGCCGCTGTGGTTGAGCGGACGGAGGAGGGGCGCGGCCGTATTCTCTCGAACATCGTGCTCTCGCAGGTGTCCGAGCACGCCGAGTTCGGCGGTGTGGTCCCGGAAATCGCCGCCCGCGCCCACGTCGAGGCGCTCGATCACATCATCGCCAAGGCGATGAAAGAGGCCGGAAAGTCGTTCGCGGAGCTTGACGGGGTGGCCGCCGCCGCCGGACCGGGCCTGATCGGTGGCGTCATTGTCGGGCTCACCATAGCGAAGGCCATCGCGCTGACCCATCGGAAACCGTTGATCGCCGTCAATCACCTTGAGGCGCACGCGCTGACGGCGCGGCTGACCGACGGCATCGACTTTCCGTACTGCCTGTTTCTCGCTTCCGGCGGCCACACCCAGATTCTCGGTGTGCGCGGCGTCGGCGATTACCTACGATTCGGCGGGACAGTCGACGATGCGATCGGCGAGGCGTTCGACAAGACCGCGAAACTCTTGGGTCTCGGCTATCCGGGCGGCCCCTTGGTCGAGAAGGAAGCAGCGCACGGCGACCCGCAGCGGTTTCCGTTGCCGCGGCCCATGGCCGGGCGTCGCGACGCCAATTTCTCGCTGTCGGGTCTGAAGACCGCTCTGCGCATCGCGGCCGAGAAGGTCGCGCCGCTGAGCGATCAGGACGTCGCCGATCTGTGCGCCTCGTTTCAGCAGGCGATCGTCGATGTCGTCATGGACCGGCTGCGCGCGGGCGTGCGCATGTTCCACGAGAGTCTCGGCACGCCAAGTGCACTGGTCTGTGCGGGCGGCGTGGCGGCTAATCAGGCGATCCGCAAGGTTCTGCACCGGGTCGCATTTGAATTCGGCACGTCACTGGTCGCGCCGCCGCCGGCGCTATGCACTGATAACGGCGCCATGATCGCCTGGGCCGGCGCCGAACGGCTCGCGCTTGGCCTCACCGATACACTCGACGTCGCGCCGCGGGCGCGCTGGCCGCTCGATCAGGTCACCAAGCCGGCCGCGGCGAACGCTGAAACCGGTACGGCAAAGAGCGAGGCTACTGCTCGAAACGGTCAATGAACCAGCGCAGCAGCCGCATCCAGATCTCGTCCTTGCCGACCGCGTCCTCGATGCCATGTTCGAGGTTCGGGTTGTCGTTGACCTCCATGACCACGATGCCGCTGTCGGTCTGTTTGAGGTCGACGCCGTAAAAACCATCTCCGATTGGGCGCGCCGCGCGAACCGCCACGTCGATCACCTCGGGTGGCGCCTGGTCGAGTTCGAACGCGCGAAAGCCGCCCTCGCGCGACGACCCGTCGGGCCGGTATTTGACGACCTGCCAATGACCCCGCGCCATGCGGTACTGACAGACGAACAGCGGTTCGCCGGCCAGCACGCCAACCCGCCAGTCGAAGTCGGTCGGCAGAAATTTTTGAGCGAGCAGAAGATCGGTCTCCTCAAACAGCTCGTCACAGATGCGCTTGAACTCGACAGCCGAGTCGATCTTGTGCACGCCGCGCGAGAACGATCCGTCGGGAATCTTTACCACCAGCGGCAGGCCGAGTTCGTCGATTGCCTTGGTGAGATCGGTGTCTTCGGCAATGATGACGGTCGGCGGCGTCGGCACCTGGTTCTGCCCCAGGAGCTCCATCAGGAACACCTTGTTGGTGCAGCGGATCATCGAAATCGGATCGTCGATGACCGGCATGCCCTCCTGCCACGCGCGCCGCGCGAAGCGGTAGGTGTGATTGTCGATGGAGGTGGTCTCGCGAATGAGCAGGCCGTCGAATTCCGCAAGTTCGGCGAGCTGCCGCTTGGTGATCGGTTCGACGTCGACCGACAGCTTCTCGGCGATGCGCGCAAAGTGCTTGATCGAGGTCGGCGACGACGGCGCCATCTTCTCGTTCGGATCGTAGAGCACCGCGAGGTCGTACTTGGCGATTGTGCGCGCCTTGGGATCGCGCCATTCGCGCTTGGTGTGATTGTGCAGCGACTCGCGGAAAAATTCGGCCTCGCCGTTGGCGAGGCGCGTAATGTTGCGCGGGCGGATGCGGTCGATCGAGAGCCAGGTCCCCGGATCGACGATGACTTCCAGCGCCGGGCAGCGGAACCAGTCGAACAGCAAACGCCCGAACGACTCGAAACGGCTGTCGCGCGCGATGCCGAAGCAGACCAGCAGCTTCAATTCGTTGTCGGGCTGAAAGTCGGCGCGCCGCGCGCAGCGGTTGAGTTCGTCCTCGAGCTCGGGGAGCGCGTGCTCGTAGAGTTTCTGCTCGCGCAGTTCCAGCATTGTCTCGACGGTCGGCACCACGCGATGGCCGCGCGCCTCGGCGAGCAGCGAGGCGTAATAGCCCTTGGACTGGTAGGCGTAGGAACGGGCGAGATTGACGAGCTTAGGCCGTCCCACCTCGAACAGACGCGGCCGCGCCAGGTATTCGCTCGTAGTGATGACCTTGTGCGGCGTCTCGGCGTTCGGCAGGTCGCGGGGCTGGTCGACGAGGATGACCCAGCCAGTCATGGGCGGGTCCCTTTCCAGTCGCAAGCAGCGTGCAGATGAAAGGCAATCATGCGTTCGAAATTAGGCGCGGAGCCAGACAGGTCATAGCCGGAAACGAACCGATTGGCGACTGCGCTGTCCGCGATGTCCACCATCAAAGCCGATTCGCGTTCCGGAGTCGAGTCGTGTCGGGATGAACCGCCGAGGCGCGACGATGTTCCCTGTCGAGCGGCTTCTCGAAGCGCAACGCGTCGCCGTGGTTGTCATAATAGTCGTGGTGCCTGCCGAACAAGCGGTAGCCCGATTTCTCGTAGCGCGCGATGGCGCGGGTGTTGTGCTCGTGGACTTCCAGTCGCATCGCCCGGCGGCGCCGGCGCCTCGCCACCTGCTCGGCCGCCTCCAGCAGCAGCGGCCCAACTCCGCGGCCGGCAAGGTGCGGCGCAACTGCGATGGAATAAAGGCGAGCATGCTTGGAGCGAGGCGGATAGAGCACCAAAACGTAGCCGGCAAGCTTGCCGTCCTCTTCCGCCACGATGAACGAGGCGGCCGAAGAGGCGATGAAACGGCGGAAGCTCCGGCGTGACAAGACATCGGTGTCGAACACCGCGCGTTCAAGGCCAAGCAGCGCATCGACGTCGCGCAGGCGGGCGCGCCGGAGTGTGACGGAGCGATGAATGGCCGGCGGACTCACGATGCGCGTCCCTGTTCGATCCGCTCCATCATGGTCTCCAGCCGCTCCAGGCGGTCGGCCTCGCCGGGAGGCTTGTCCCAGCGCAGCCGGTTGATGCGGGGAAATCGCATCGCGATGCCGGACTTGTGCCGGGTCGAGCGCTGCAGACCCTCAAACGCCACTTCGAGCACCAGGCCCTGATCGGCCTCGTGGACCACCTCACGGACAGGGCCGAAGCGGTCCGTGGTGTTGCGCCGGACGAACCGGTCGATCTGCTGCAGTTCGTCGTCGGTGAAGCCGAAATAGGCTTTGCCGACCGGCACCAGCTCGTCGCCCCCGTCGCCGCGCGTCCAGACGCCGAACGTGTAGTCCGAATAGAACGATGAGCGTTTGCCATGACCGCGCTGCGCATACATCAGAACGGCGTCGATGATGAAGGGGTCGCGCTTCCATTTCCACCACGGCCCCTTCGGGCGTCCGGGCAGGTAGGGTGCGTCGCGGCGCTTGAGCATGACGCCCTCGATTGCAGCCGCGTCAGGTCCGGCGCCGGCCGCCTCGGGGTCGTTGCGCGCTGCCGTCAGGTCGTCCCACGTGGCGAAGGCAACGAGCGGCGAAAGATCGATACGCGGCTCGTTGAGCCGCGCCACAAAAGATTCCAGGCGTTCGCGGCGCTTCGCGAAGGGACGTTCGCGCAAATCGTCCGCGCCGTCGGCGAGAAGGTCGAAGGCGCGCAGGTGCGCCGGAAACTCCGCGATCAGCTTCGGCGTGACAGTTTTGCGATTGAGCCGCTGCTGCAGCACGTTGAAGGTCTGCACGCGGCGGTCTCGCATGATCAAAAGCTCGCCGTCGATGGCGCCCGGAAGGTGCAGCGCATCGAGCAGATCTGGAAAGCTCTTCGAAATGTCCTCGCCGGTGCGCGAATAAAGCCGCGCCGTCATGCCATGCGCACCGGGCGCCGCGACGGCCTGGATGCGGATGCCGTCCCACTTCCATTCCGCCATGAAGGCGGGGGTTTCGAGGCCGGCGAGATCGGCGTCGTCGAGCGCGTGCGCCAGCATCGGCGGCCGAAACGGCACAGGGTCCGTGTTCTCCGGCTTGCCGGCGCGGCCTTCAAGCCAAGCGAACAGCTCAACGTAGGGCGGCGCAAGGCCCGGCCAGAGCAATTCGATCTCTTGCGCGTCCTTCTCGCCGAGCGCCGCCACCGCGGCCTTTGCAAGCCGGGCAGAGATGCCAATCCGCAAGCCGCCGGTGACGAGCTTGATCAGCGCCCAGCGGCCCGTCTCATCGAGCGCATCAAGCCACTGCGCGAGCTGCTTCGGCAACTGTGCCTTGCCAAGCGTCGAGAGCGTTTCGACGACGGCGGTGAGGGTGGTTTCTTCTCCGCCCCCGCGAAGCGGGGATGGGGAACCGCCCCGATGGGCCAGTGGAGGGGGCGTTAGCATTGGGAGCAGCTGCAGCGACGACGCCCCCTCCGGCTTGCTCCGCTCGCCACCTCCCCCGCAGGCGGGGGAGGATGGTGATGGCGTCGGCCACATCAGCGCGACGGTTTCCGACAGGTCGCCGACGTAGTCGTAGGACAGTTCGAACAGCACCGGATCGGTGCGCTCGGCGATAAGGCTGCGGATCAGTCCGGCCTTGGCGTGCGGAAAGCTGAGCGAGCCCGTCAGCGCGGCGAGCGCCCAGCCGCGCTCTGGATCGGGCGTCGAGCGAAAATAATCGGTCATCAGCCGCAGCTTGTTGTTGCGTCCCGGCTCGTAGGTGAGCCGGTCCATGAGGTGGGCGAAGCGGTTCATGGCGCTTCCTCGGCCTGCCTCGGCCCCGTCCTCATCGCCGTAGCCGACAATGTCGAGCGGCTGGGCTTTGAGGCCGCGGGTCACGCACCAATGGACCAGGGCATCCTCCTGGCCGTGGGTGACCCAGATCTCGCCCGCGCCGGTCGCAGCGATCGTCGCGACAAGGCCGTCCCAGTCGGCATGATCGGAAATGACAAGCGGAAAGGCGACGCCATGCTGGCGCGCCCGCGCGCGCACCCGCATCCAGCCCGACGCGAAGGCGGTGAGCGGATCGGGAAACCGCCGCGCCCAGACCTCGTTCAGTGCTGACGGCGGGCAGACCGCGATGGCGCCCGCAAGTTCGGTCTTGCTCGCGCCACGCACCGGGCGCAGTTCGCCGAGCGCGACGCCGCGGTCGACGTAGTAGTAAGTGATCTTCTCCATGGCGCCGTGCAGGTAGATCGGCGCTTCATAACCGGCCTTGCGCAGCAGCGCGATGACGCGCTGCGCCTTGCCGAGCGAGTAGGCCCCGATCAGGTGAGCGCGCTCCGGAAACAGCGCCGCCGAGCGCAAAAGCTTTGCGATCTCGCCGTCGGGGTCGCCGTGGCGAAATACCGGCAGCGCAAACGTGGCCTCGGTGATGAAGACGTCGCACGGCACCAGTTCGAACGGCGCACAGGTCGGATCGGCGATGTTTTTATAGTCGCCGGATGCGACGATCTTGAGCCCGCCGGCCGCGACGGCGATTTGTGCGGAGCCGAGCACGTGGCCGGCGGGATGGAAGGTGACCGTCACGCCATCGAGCGGCAAGCGCTCGCCGTAGCGGATCGCCTGGATCCTGCCGGCGAAATTCTCGCCGTAGCGCAACCGCATGAGGTCGAGGGTTTCCTGCGTCGCCAGCACGGCACCGTGACCGGCGCGCGCGTGATCGGAATGCCCGTGCGTGATCAGCGCCCGTTCGACCGGCCGTGTCGGATCGATGTGAAAGCCGCCGAGCTTGCAGCACACGCCGGACGGCGTCGGCACCAGGATGTCTTCAGGACGCATGGCTGTTAGATAAACTCTCCGCGTCATTCCGGAAGCCGCACAAGCGGTTATCCGCAATCCATAATCCCTGTCCTTGCAATATTTTTACGGCCTGTCGTTATGGATTCCGGGTTCGCGCTGCGCGTGCCCCGGAAAGACACTCTTTTTCATGACCGATACCGGCCCGCTCTTTGTTTCGTCCGGCGATCTGATCGCCGACCGGCGCTACAAGTGGGCGATCGACCAGGCCGCGCGCGGCGATTTTGCTGGCGCTGCCGATGTTCTCGTCCAGACGGTCGAGCTGGTGCCGAATTTCGCCACCGCGTGGTTCGCGCTCGGCGCCATCCATGACCGGCTCGGAGATCGTGAGGCCGCGATCGAGGCGTTCCGCCGCGCCCGCGACGCCGATCCGCAGGACTATCACGGCGCGCGGCTTCAGCTTGCGCGCCTCGGCGGCGGCGACGCTACGCCGGCGATGACCGAAACCTACGTGCGGCGGTTGTTCGACCAATATGCTGGGCGCTTCGACACGGCGCTCGTCGAGAACCTGCATTATCGCGGGCCGGCGGCACTACACGACGCTGTCGAATCCGTGCGCCGCGCCTCCGGCCAGCCGATGCGCTTTTCGGCAATGCTGGACCTTGGTTGCGGCACCGGCCTTGCTGGCGCGGCATTTCGGCCGGATGTCGCGCAGTTGACCGGGGTCGATCTGTCGCCTGCCATGGTCGAGCTGGCGCGGGAGAAGCAGCTCTATGACCAGTTCGCAGTCGGCGACATTGTTGCGTTTCTCAACGCCACGCCGCCGCGAAGTTTCGATCTGGTGCTGGCCGCCGATGTCTTTGTGTACGTCAACGATCTCGCGCCGGTATTCGCCGCGGTCGCTGCCGTTCTCGCACCCGACGGGCTTTTGGCCTTCACGACGGAAACGCACGAGGGGGAGGGTGTGAAACTTTTGCCGACGCTGCGTTACGGCCACGCCGAAACTTATTTGCGTGATGCGCTTCGCTCGGCCGGACTGAGCGTCTTGTCCCTAGCAGCCGTCACCGTGCGAAGCGAGAAGGGCGTCCCGGTCGATAGCCTTGTCGTGATCGCGCGGACCTCGACCGCGGCCGGTCGGCTCGCTACTTCTGCCGGGTGACCGTTCTCGAACGCGCGACGATTCTGCCCGAGCCGTTCGCGACCTGGTTTGCCAGCCGCGGCTGGACGCCGCGCGCGCACCAGCTTGAGCTTCTGGCCAAGGCCCGCGCCGGCCGCTCGGTCCTTTTGATCGCGCCGACCGGCGGCGGCAAGACGCTCGCCGGATTTCTGCCGAGCCTCGTGGAGTTGAGCGAAGTCTCCGGCGCGACGCGCTCTCTTTCCGGCCCTGGGAGCCCAAGCGCGGCAGACTTGCCACCTCCTGGCTCGCTTCGCTCGCTTTCCTCGCCCGCAAGCGGGGGAGGATTAGGAAGACTCGTCTCCACCGGCCGCGATGTGCGGCGCGAGGGCGGGCTGCACACGCTCTATATCTCCCCGCTCAAGGCGCTCGCCGTCGATATCGCGCGCAATCTGGAGCGGCCGCTTGCCGAGATGAAGCTCCCGATCCGCATCGAGACGCGGACCGGCGACACGCCGGCATCGAAGCGCCAGCGCCAGCGCCGCGATCCACCGGAGATTCTGCTGACGACGCCGGAGCAGCTCGCGCTGCTGCTGGCGTCGGCGGACGCGCCGTATTTGTTCGGCTCGCTCAAGCGCGTGATCCTCGACGAACTGCATGCGCTGGTGACGTCGAAGCGCGGCGATCTCCTTTCGCTCGGTCTGGCGCGGCTGTTCCGGATTGCGCCGCAGCTCACCAGCGTCGGCCTCTCGGCGACGGTCGCGGAGCCCGACGATCTCCGCCGCTTCCTGGTGCCGCAACGTGATGGCGATGCGCGCGCCGATCTCATCGTCGCCGAGGGCGGTGCCGCTCCCGACGTGTCCATGCTCGACTCCAGCGAACGGGTGCCCTGGGCCGGCCATTCGGCGCGCTACGCGTTCGGCGAGATGTATCAGCTCATCAAAGCGCACCGCACCACGCTGGTCTTTGTCAACACGCGCAGCCAGGCCGAAGGCATTTTTCAGGATCTCTGGCGCATCAACGACGACAACCTCGCGATCGCGCTTCATCACGGCTCGCTCGACGTCGCGCAGCGCCGCAAGGTCGAAGGCGCGATGGCGGAGGGCCGCCTGCGCGCCGTGGTCTGCACGTCGTCTCTCGACCTCGGCGTCGATTGGGGCGACGTCGACCTCGTCATCAATGTCGGCGCGCCGAAGGGCGCGTCACGAATGCTGCAGCGCATCGGCCGCGCCAATCACCGCATGGACGAGCCATCGAAGGGCATTCTGATTCCGGCCAACCGCTTTGAGGTGCTGGAGTGCCGCGCGGCGCTCGATGCCATCGCCGAGAACGCGCAGGACACGCCGGCGGCGCGCATCGGAGCGCTCGACGTGCTCGCCCAGCACGTGCTGGGCTGCGCCTGCGGGGAGCCGTTTCTCAGTGACGATCTCTACGCCGAAGTGACCGCCGCAGCGCCATACGCCACGCTGATGCGCGCCGACTTCGACGCCGCCGTCGATTTCGTTTCGACCGGGGGGTATGCGCTCAAAGCCTACGATCGCTTCGCCCGTATCCGGCAGGGCAAGGACGGCAAATGGCGCATCGCCAATCCCAACGTGGCACAGCGCTACCGGCTCAATGTCGGCACCATCGTCGAGGCCGACATGCTGAAGGTGCGTCTGGTCCGCTCGCGCGCCTCGAGGGCGATCCCGCGCGGCGGCCGGCTTCTCGGCGAGGTCGAGGAATATTTCATCGAGACCATGGTGCCCGGCGATACGTTCGTGTTCGCGGGCGAAATCCTCAAATACGAGGTGCTCGCCGAGGATGAGGTCTACGTGTCGCGGGCAGCGTCCGAGGACCCCAAGGTGCCGGCTTACGAAGGCGGCAAGTTTCCGCTTTCGACGTATCTCGCTGATCGTGTCCGCGGCATCATCTCCGATCCGCACGCGTGGGGACAATTGCCCGAGCAGGTGCGCGAGTGGCTCGAAATCCAGAAGTGGCGCTCGCAGATGCCCGGTCGGCGCGAACTTCTGGTCGAGACCTTCCCGCGCGCCAACAAGTATTACCTCGCCTGCTATCCGTTCGAAGGCCGTCTCGCGCATCGGACACTCGGCATGCTGCTGACAAGGCGGCTCGAACGTGCGCGGCTCCGGCCCATGGGGTTCGTCGCCAACGAATACGTGCTCGCGGTGTGGGGGCTGGGCAACATCGCGCAGCGGATTTCGCGCGGTGAACTGTCGCTCGCCGAGCTGTTCGACGAAGACATGCTGGGCGACGACCTAGAAGCCTGGCTCGCCGAGTCGGCGCTGATGAAGCGCACCTTCCGCAATTGCGCGATCATCGCCGGCCTGATCGAGCGCCGCTTTCCGGGTGAGGAGAAGTCGCGGCGGCAGGTGACGATCTCGACCGATCTCGTCTACGACGTGCTGCGCAGCCACCAGCCCGACCATATCCTGCTGCGCGCGGCCCGCGCCGACGCCGCGACCGGGCTCCTCGATGTGCGACGCCTGGGCGAGATGCTCTCGCGCATCAGGGGGCGAATCGTTCATAAAGCGCTCGATCACGTCTCGCCGCTCGCCGTGCCGGTGATGCTGGAGATCGGGCGCGAGGTGGTCTACGGCGAGGCCGCCGAGGCCTTGCTGGCCGAGGCGGAGGACGATCTGGTGAAAGAGGCGATGCAGTGAAAGGCACAGCGACGGCCGCTTATTCCCGCGCAAGCGGGAATCCAGACGCCGGGTCCCCGCTTTCGCGGGGACGCTCGGGTGACACTGTGACCGTCGCCGGCACCACGCTTGTCGCCGATCCGGCGGGCGCTCTGTATTGGCCCGACGAAGCGCTGCTTGTCGTCGCCGATCTGCATCTCGAAAAAGGCTCGGCGTTTGCGGCGCGCGGCGTGTTGCTGCCGCCTTACGATACGACCGCCACTTTGGCGCGCCTCGCCCGCCTCATCGAGCGCTATGCGCCGCGTCTGGTGACCGCGGTCGGCGACAGTTTTCACGATGGCGGCGGGCCTTCCCGCATGAGTGACGTGAGCCGCGTGACGCTTCTAGCGCTGCAGCGCGGGCGCGACTGGATCTGGATCGCGGGCAATCACGATCCCGATCCGGCCGACGGTGTAGGCGGCCGCTTCGCCGATGTGATCGCGCTGGGTGGACTGACCTTTCGGCACGAGCCGTCGCCTAGTCCTTGCGACGGTGAAATCGCTGGCCATCTGCATCCCTTGGCGCGCGTGGCGAAGCGAGGCCGCGCGGTGAGCCGGCGCTGTTTCGCAACCGACGGGTTGCGTCTCATCATGCCGGCATTCGGCGCCTATGCGGGTGGCCTGAACGTGCGCGATCGGGCGATCGCCTCGCTGTTCGGCGCGTCAGGCTTCATCGCCCATATGCTCGGCGATCGCCGGCTCTACGCCGTCGCGGCCGAACGCTGTCTGCCGGATTGATCAATCGCGCCGGAATACGACGCTCGCGATCCAGCCGGTGACGAGCGCCATCAGGGCGGTGGCGAGCCCATACAGCAGCCCGTGATCGTGAGCCGCGTCGACCACGAATTGCTCGAAACCGACCTTGACGATTTCGAACGCCGAATCCGTGCGGGCGATCATGGCGCCGTCGGCGAACAGCTTGACGTCGACGTCGTAGCTGCCGATTGGCACTTGTGCGGGGAGCGATATCGCGGCGCGAAACAGCGTCGGCGTCAGGAAGGTCACCGCGCTCGGCTCCTCGCCGTAGAGGCCCCGCTCGCGCATCAGACTGATCAGCGCAGCGCGGAACGGATCGTTGCTGACCTCGCCGATGTCGTCGTTGACCCGTTCGGGAAACGGCGTATTGCCGATGCCGATCTGCAGGCGCCGCTGGGTGTCGGCCGCTGTGATGGCGTTAAGCGGGCGGCTCATCAGCACTGCGAGATACGACGGCGGATCGACGAAGGTGCGCGAGGCCGTATTCACCCAGACGCCCAGAACGCGGGACTTGCGCCGGACCCGCAGCGACTGGCGCGGTCCGGCGATCGTCGCGACGATGTCATAGGCTTTGGCCGGAGCAGCGTCGCGCTCGACTGAGCCGAACAGCACCAGCTCTGCGCCCGCATAGTTCGACGTGATCAGCACCCGATGGTTGGCAAGCGACACGACCAACCGTTCGGCCAGCGCCGGCCGCGAAGCGAAGCAGAAGCTCGCCATTGCCAGCGCAGCGGCTGGGAGCAAAACGCGGCGCTTCATGGAGCGGCTTGTCATGGCGTGCCCTCGATGAGGCGGATCGAGTAGAGATCGTCCGGCTGCAGCACGAGCTCGAAGGCGAACCGCAACCCGACCATGAAAATCAGCAGCCCGAGCAGCATGCGCAGCCACTCGCCGCGAATGCGCTGTCCGAAATGAGCGCCGAACTGCGCGCCAACGACGCCGCCGATCATCAGGATGAGCGCCAGCACGGCGTCCACCAGATGGTTAGTCGCCGCGTGCAGCACGGTCGCGGTCAGCATGGTGAGAAAGGTCAGGACCATCGACGTTCCGATCACTGTCGCGGTCGGCACCCGCACCAGGTAGATCAGCATCGGCACCAGCAAAAATCCGCCGCCGATGCCCATGATCGCGCCGATGAAGCCGATGATGAAACCGATCGTCAGCACCGGAATGGCGGACACGTAGACTTTCGAGCGCTTGAAGCGGAGCTTGAACGGCAGGCCGTGAAACCAGACGTGACTGCCCGGCCGGCGGATTTCGGCCGGCTTGCCTTGCCGGCTGCGGATGATGGCGCGCGCGCTCTCGCTGATCATCAGCACGCCGACGATGCTCAGCAGCGTGACGTAGGACAGCCCGATCACGAGATCGAGTTGATCGAGCGCACGAAGGAGCGTGAACAGCGCAACGCCGCAGCCGGTCCCCGCAACGCCGCCGGCGAGCAGCGTGACCGCAAGTGTGCTGTCGAGCGCTTTCCTGCGCCAGTACGCAATCGCACCTGAGAACGACGATGCCGCTACGTGGCTCGTCACGCTGGCGACGGCGACGGCCGGCTCCACGCCGATGAAGATCAAGAGCGGCGTCATCAGAAATCCGCCGCCGACGCCGAACATGCCGGAGATGAACCCGACCAGGGTTCCCATGGCGAGCACAAGGAAGATGTTGACCGGAAGATCAGCGATCGGAAGATAGATTTGCACGGCTGACCGCCCGCCGGTTCGGTTCGTCGGTGGGAGTCTTCTAGTGCGCCCGCCGTTCCGATGGAATCAAAACCGTCCCTTATGGTTTTTGCTGAGGCGATCCGCCGCCGGCCGAGAACCGGCCGGCGCTGCGATGCGGATCGCGTCAATTAGTCGATTAATTGACTTTGGGATCAGTCGATTTGGGGTCGGCCGCGAGCGGCTTGGCGGCGGGGGGCCGCGGTTTTGGCTTTACGGCGGGCGCGGCGCCGCCTGACGTGTCCAAGCCGCCATTCGGAGCCTTGACGCTGATCGCGTCATCGGGCTGCCTGCGGCGCCCAAGTCTGCACCGCAAGGCGGACCGGAGCGAGCGATTGTTGATCGAGTTTGACTTCGAACTCGTCGCGCTTCTTGGCGGCGTCCTTGTCGCCTTGGTTGGCGGCGAGGACGAGCCATTTGTAGGATTCGGCGAGGTTCAGTTCGACGCCTATGCCGCGGGCATAGAGGATGCCGAGATTGTATTGGCTGTCCGTGACGCCGCGATCGGCGGCCATCCGGAACCAATGGGCCGCGTTGCGATAGTCGGGCGGATCGTTGATGCCTTCGGCGTAGAGCACGGCGAGATTGTGCATGGCCTTGCCGTTGCCCTTCTCGGCCGCCGCGAGATAGAGGTCGCGGGCCGCGGCGAGATCCTTTTTGACGCCGATGCCTTTTTCGTAGAGCCCGCCGAGACGGAATTGTGCCGGCGCCAGCCCCTGCTTGGCGGCGCGCTCGAACCAGCGGGCGGCCTCGTCGGCGTTTTGCGGGGCGCCACGCCCCTCGCTTAACGAGACGCGATTTCATATGCGGCGGCGGGGTCGCCGGACAACGCGGCGGCACGCAGCGCGGGACCGCCGATCGTGGCCGGTAATTTGTCGCCCATCGTCCCCGCGGCGGGCGCCGGAGCCGGTGCCGCCGGCTGCTGAACGGGCGGGCGCGGCAACGATCCGGTCACCTCGGGTGTGGACCACGACGGCATGGCGCTGGCTGTGGGTTTGTCAGGCGCTGCGGCCGCAGGAGCTACCGGCACGACCGTCAGAGGTTCTCCGGGTATTGCCGACTGCCGGCCGCCATTTTGGCCCGGCGCTGCACCTGATTTCGGGCCGGCCGGAGCAACCGGCGTGGTGGCGGTGGTATCGCGGGGATTAAGGACGGCGCGGCGTCCGATGACGGATTGGCCGGAGGCGGCTCCGGAACCACACTCGGCGGTGGCGTCACCTTTTCGGCGGGCGCAGCAGGCGGCGGAGTTCGAGCCGCCGTCGTCGAACAGCCGTGAGGCGATGCGAAGTCCGCCGACGACGAGGAGGACTGCTGCGCCGGCGACGATCAGCTTGCGCATCCGCTCGGAAAGCAGCCGTGCGGTTTTGGAACCGTCGCCTGCAGACCCTTTATCCGCTGACCGTGTGGACGGCGTGGCGGCAGCCGTTTGAGCGGCGCGGCGCGCCGCAGCGATGAAATCAGACTTGCCTGCCGGATCCGGGATGACTGGCGGTTTGCTTGAGCCGAGCGCGGCTTCAGAAGCGGCGATGCGATCGGCGGCGGACGGGGGCGTGCGGGGTCCTTTCGCAGCTCCCGGCTCCAGCGGGTGGTCAGGCGGCAGATTGGGATCGATCGGTGTCCGGGTCGCACGCGCGGGCGCGGGCTCGATCGGCGTACGCGGCGCGGCAGGTGGCGCTGGCGGAATTACCGGTGCCGCGCCGACCGGGGCAGGCTGAACGGGCTCGGGTTGAGGCCGCAATGCGGCGGGTTCCGCCGGAAGCAGTGCCGCCGGAAGGGGCCGCGGCGCCGAATCGACGCGCATATCGCCTTCGATCTTGGCGAGCCGATCAACGACGTGCTCGATGGTGCCCTGTACGGCTTCGAGCGAATCCTGCGTTCTGCGCTCGATCTCGGAGACGTCGCGCCTGATGGAATTGATGCCAGGCGCGGACGCTGCGCCAAAGGCGTCGCCCTTTGCGGCGCGAATGTCATCGAGGTGAACGAGCAAATCGGCCAAGCCGCGCTCGATGGGTTCGAGATGGCCAAGCCGCGCGTCGGACGCGTCGAACCGCCTCACCAGCTGGGCAATACGATCCTCGAGGTGCGCGAGCGCCGTGTGATCGGTGTTTGAGGTGCACCTGCTCGAGTTTCTCGATGAGCCCGGTTAGGAGCTTTTCGAGCTCCCGCGGCATGGCGTGGCCTCCTTCGGCCGAGGCGCTGAGCGCGCTGGTGAGCGTATCGATGCGGGTTTCGAGCGCCGAGAGCGCCTGCCCACTGGCCGTGTTGTTGGCGAAGCCGTCAATCTTGGCGGACAGCGCGCGAACATCCTCGGCCACTTTCGTCAGCGTATCGTTCGAGGCGACGTGCGAAACGATGCCGCGCAGCGCGCCGATCGCGGTTTCGAGCTGCTCGATCGCCGCCGAATCTGCTTTCGCCGCAACGACATCGATCTTGTGCGATAGCGCGCGCAACGGCCTCGTCAACGCCGATCAGGCTTTCGGCCGGGGTCAGGCCGCGCAAGGCTTGGCGAACTTCGGCCAAGCCGTTTTCGAGGCCGGCAAGCATGCCGGAGTTGATGCCGGACTGGCGATGCGCTCGGCCAGCGCCTTGACCTCGATCTCAAGCGATTCGACGGCGCGGCGCGGCAGCGCCTCGGTCAACTGGCGGCCGATGTCCGCCAAGTCCGAGCGCACGGCTTCGATCGCCTTTTCCAGATTGTTGGAGGGCCGCAGGGATTCGATCTGGGCCGTGATGTCGCGCAGTTGGGCCTGCAACCCGCTCAAATCGATGCTCGGCGGGGGCGGAGCCTGAACGGGCGGGGGCACGGCAGCAACTGGACGAGCCTGTGGAGGTTCGGCCAAGTGAGGCGCGGGAGCAGCCCAGTGCGGCGCGGCAACGGGCGGGCGGGCGTCCATGAAAGATGGCGGTTCCGCCGGCGCGAAGACACCGGACGGCGCCAGCGGCTTAGGCGGGGCCAGTCTTTCGATCGGCCTTTCATCCAGCAGTGAGCGCTGCCGTGCTGCGATCTCGGCAACAGCCTCCTCGAGGGAGACATCGCGCCGCCCCGGCGCCGGACGATTGCGCGCGGGCGGATGCTCGATCGATGGCAGCTCGTCGGGCGGTGACGGCGGCTTCGGCGGCGGCTCGACGGCCGATCGGCCCACAGGGACGGGTGCGCCTGTCAGTGTCGGTTCTGGCAGGGCGGTCGGTTCCGGCGCGATGGGCGCGCGCTTGCCGCGGCGGCGCGGAAAGACATCGGTGCTCGCGAGGCGCTCGATCTGATTCGAGAGGTGGTCGAGCCGGGCATGAACGTCGCCAAGCTCCTCGCGAGTTCGCGTGGCCTCGCGCAGTTCTTCGTCAAGACGGGCGGTGTAGCGCGTTTCTTCGCGGGTCCGCGCAGTCTCGCGAATATCTTGCCGAGCGCGCTCGGCCTCGCGGATGCGCTCAGCCTCGCGGGCGCGTTCGGCTGCGCGGAGTTCGTCCCGGGCACGCTCGGCGTTGCGGAACTCGTCCCGAGCGAGGGCTTCACGGGCTTCTTCCCGGGCGCGCTCGGCCTCAAGAAATTCTTCCCGGGCGCGGGCTTCGCGAGCTTCTTCCCGGGCAATCTCTTCTTCGCGCATGCGGGCGGCTTCCCTCGCCTCTTCGCGGGCACGGGCGGCCTCGCGGAGTTCCTGTTGGGCCCGCACGGCATTGCGCGCCGCTTCTTCACTCATCCGGGCCGCTTCCCGAAGCTCTTCTTGGGCACGGGCCGCATCGCGTTCTGCTTCCTCGCGGGTGCGCGCCGGCTCGATCGCCTGTTCACGAATCCGGGCCTGTTCTTCCCGAATCCGGGCCTCTTCGCGCAGTCGTTCGGCCTCGAGCGCCTCCTCTCGGACACGGGCAGCCCGGCGGAGTTCCTCCTCGGCGCGAGCCGCGTTGCGCGTCGCTTCATCGCGGGCGCGTTCGGCATCGCGGGCCGCCTCTCGCGCCCGCCTGATGCCGCGGTCGGAATCACGTTCCGCTCCGGCCTGCGGCCGTAACGGTCATCGCGGCGATAATCGTTGCGGCGGCCGTCGTCGGTGTTCCGGCCTGAATCGCCCCGCGGTTCGTCGCTGTCGAACCGTTCGCGGCGCGACCAGTCCGAATCGCGGGCCCGCTGGTCCTCGCGGTCGTCGTATGGGGATGGCCGGCGTCGCGGTGTGTCCCGTTCGTCGTCGCGGTCGCTGTAGCCGGCGGTTCGTGGTCCTCTTCGCGTCCGGGCCGGATGACGCTGTTAAGGCATTCGCCGACCGACATGCCGGACTGGCGCGCGGCGTCACGCGCTGCCTGGCGCGCCTCCGGGCGGAGACTCTCAGATTCCACGGACCGCCAGATTTCATTCTTGCGCCCAAGCAACAGTACGACGTGGATTAGGATGTGCCCTGTCTCGAGCCCACGCTCGCGAAAGACGCTGCGGACGCCGCGGTCCTTTGTCCCCAGGCCAGACTTTTCAGGATTACGGTAAACAGCCGGTTAATGGCCCGCCTGGCGAATTAACCCGGCTCTCGGGACAAATCGGCTAAGCTCGGTTCCGGGTCACGCCCTTCGGGCGGACGTGGCACAACAAGGATTCCCATGCCGGTCTACAGGGCTCCCGTCGACGATGTGATGTTTCTGTTGGACGACGTGTTCCATATCGATCGCTACAACAACCTGCCGGGTTTCGCCGAAGCGACACCCGATCTCGTCGCCACGGTACTGGCCGAAGCGGGGAAATATTGCGAGCACGTTCTGGCGCCGCTGAACCGCGTCGGGGACCGGGAGGGGTGCCGCCGCAATGCGGACGGCAGCGTCACAACACCGGCCGGGTTCAAGGACGCCTACCGGCAGCTTGTCGCCGGCGGTTGGATCGGCGCTTCGGCGCCGCCGGAGTTCGGCGGGCAGGGGCTGCCGACCTTCGTGGCGCAGGCGATCAATGAGTTCCTGTGTTCGGCCAATATGGCGTTCGCAATGTATCCGGGCCTGGCGCAGGGTGCGATCGCAGCCCTCTACGCGCACGGTTCGGCCGAGCAGAAGGCGCTTTATCTGCCGAAACTGATCGCCGGCGAATGGGTCGGCACCATGAACCTGACCGAGCCGCAATGCGGCACCGATCTCGGCCTGGTCCGCACCCGCGCGACGCCGCAGGCGGACCGAAGCTACACGATCAACGGCACTAAGATTTTCATTTCCGCAGGCGAGCACGATCTCGCGGAGAACATCGTTCATCTCGTGCTGGGCCGCATCGTCGGTGCGCCGAATGGCACCAAGGGCCTGTCGCTATTCGTCGTGCCGAAGTTTCTGCCCCGGGCGGACGGCACGCCCGGCGCTCGCAATGGCGTGTCGTGCGGTTCGATCGAAGAGAAGATGGGCATCCACGGCAACGCCACCTGCGTGATGAATTACGACGGCGCCACTGGCTGGCTCGTGGGCGAAGAAAATCGCGGGCTGCCGGCGATGTTCACGATGATGAACGAGGCCAGGCTCGGCGTCGGCGTGCAGGGCTTGGCGCTCTCCGAAGTCGCCTATCAGAACGCCGCCGCCTACGCCAAGGAGCGGCTTGCCGGTCGCGCGCTCACCGGCGCAAAGTTTCCCGATAAGCCGGCCGACCCGATCATCGTCTATCCGGATGTGCGCCGCATGCTGATGACGATCCGCGCGTTCAACGAGTCAGCGCGGGCGCTGGTCATGTGGACGGCGCTCAAGAGTGACGTCGCGCGCCGCTCGGGCGATGCCAAGGAACGCCAAGCCGCCGACGATCACATGGGGCTGATGACTCCGGTGATCAAAGCCATGCTCACCGATCACGGCTTTGCCAATACGGTGATGGCGCAGCAGATCTTCGGCGGCCACGGCTACATCGCCGAACACGGCATGGAACAGTTCGTGCGCGACGCGCGCATTCCGATGATCTACGAGGGAGCCAACGGCATTCAGGCGCTCGACCTGGTCGGCCGGAAACTGCCCAAAGACAGCGGCCGCGCGCTGCAGGCGTTCTTTGCCGAAGTATCGGCCTACATCAAAGAGCACCGCGAACAACCGGCGATGGCGCCGTACGTCACGCCGCTCGGACAGGCAGCTGGCGAGCTTCAGCAGGCGACCATGTGGTTCGTGCAGAACGCGCTCGGCAATCCCGATCAGGCCGGCGCCGGCGCGACCGACTACTTGCAGCTCTTTGGTCTTGTTGCTCTCGGTTACATGTGGTGCCTCATCGCCGAAGCGGCGAACGCCAAAGCTGCGAGCGACAAGCGGATGAACGAGCGGCTCGTCACTGGGCGCTTTTTCATGGAGCGGATGCTGCCGGCTTCGACTGCGCATCTTGCGCGCGTCAAGGCCGGCGCCGGCAGCACGATGGCGTTGCCGGCCGAAGCGTTCTAGCCTCCAGCAACCGTTCTATAGCGACGAGGGAGCCCATGCCCGACGCCTTCATCTACGATCATGTGCGCACGCCTCGCGGCCGCGGCAAAGTCGACGGCTCATTGCATGAAGTGACGGCGCTCAATCTCGCGAGCCAGGCGCTCGGCGCCATCAAGAGCCGCAACGATCTCGACACCGCGATGATTGACGACGTGGTCATGGGTGTCGTCGATCCGGTCGGTGAGGCCGCCGCCAATATCGCGCGCCTCGCGGCGCTCGTCGCCGGTTATGGTGACAGCGTCGCCGGCATCACCATCAACAGGTTTTGCGCCTCCGGCCTCGACGCCGTGAACTTCGCGTCGGCGCAGATCATGTCCGGACAGCAGGACATGGCGGTCGGCGGCGGTGTCGAATCCATGAGCCGCGTCGGCATCGGCTCCGCGGGCGGCGCCTGGGCGATCGATCCCTCGATCGCAGTGCCGCATTATTTTCTGCCGCAGGGCGTTTCGGCCGACCTGATCGCGACCAAATACGGGTTTTCGCGCGACGACGTCGACGCCTTCGCTGTCGAAAGCCAGAAGCGCGCAGCGGCGGCCTGGGAGGAGGGCCGTTTCGACCGCTCGGTCATGCCAGTCAAGGACGTCAACGGGCTGACCATTCTCGCGAAGGACGAACATCTGCGCCCCGGCACGACGATGCAGTCGCTCGCGGCGCTGCAGCCGTCGTTCGTACAAATGGGGGAACTCGGAGGCTTCGATGCCGTCGCCATTCAGGCGCACCCGGAAGTCGAAACCGTCAATCACGTTCACCACGCCGGCAATTCGTCGGGCATCGTCGACGGCGCTGCTGCAGTGCTGGTCGGCAACAAGGAGGCGGGCGAGCGCGCCGGCCTTAAGCCGCGGGCGCGGGTGCGAGCCTTTGCGAATATCGGTTCGGATACGGCGCTGATGCTGACTGGGCCGGTCGACGTCACGGAAAAGGTCTTGAAGAAATCCGGCATGACGCTTCCCGACATCGACCTCATCGAGATCAACGAGGCATTCGCCTCGGTGGTGCTGCGTTATCTGCAGGCGTTCGATCTCGATCCCGCCAAGGTCAACGTCAACGGCGGCGCGATTGCGCTCGGCCATCCGCTCGGGGCAACCGGCGCGATGATTCTCGGCATGGCGCTCGACGAACTGGAACGGCGCAATCTTTCGACTGCGCTGATCACGCTCTGCATCGGCGCCGGCATGGGAACCGCGACGATCATCGAGCGCGTTTGATTGAACTCAAGGTGTGCAATGCCGAAGATTGATATTGCCAAAATTCCTGTCGACACCCGCACCGGCTATCCGCCGCCCTATGACCGCGTTGTGGTCGGCCGCGAGCGCAAGCGGCTCGGCAACGCCGCCGGACTCGACCAGTTCGGCGTCAATCTGACGACGCTCAAGCCCGGCGCCGCGTCCGCGTTGCGGCATTGGCACGAGCAGGAAGACGAATTTGTTTACGTGGTCGAGGGCGAGATCGTGCTGGTCGAGAACGATGGCGAGACGGTGCTCAAACCGGGCGACGCCGCCGGCTTCAAAGCCAACAACGGCATCGGGCATCAACTGATCAATCGCTCGGACCACAACGCGGTCTATCTCGAGGTCGGAATGCGTTCGAAGTATGAGCGCGTCGATTATCCGGACGTCGATCTCAAGGTTGTGCGCGATGACAAGGGCATGCGCTACACCCATAAAAATGGCGAGCCGTATACATGAGCTTCACCAACTTCACGCTCGACATCAATTCCAACGGAGTAGCGCTCGTCACATGGAGCATGCCCGGACGGTCGATGAACGTCATCGACATGACGGTGATGGCGGAGCTTTCGTCCATTGTCGAACAGATCGCGGCCGACGGCGCGATCAAAGGCGCCGTGCTGACCTCCGGCAAGGACACCTTCTGCGGCGGCGCCGATCTGACGATGCTGGAAGCACTCACGCGCAGCTTCACCGCTCTCGCGGCCGCGCAGGGCGAAGAGGCCGCGAATGTGCGCATTTTCGAGGAGAGCCGCAAATTCTCGCTGCTCTGCCGCCGCATCGAGACCTGCGACAAACCGTGGGTCGCTGCGATCAACGGGACTGCGGTCGGCGGCGGCTTTGAGTTGGCGCTCGCCTGTCATCATCGCGTCGCCGCGCAGAACGTTAAGACAAGGGTCGGCTTGCCGGAGATCAAGGTCGGCTTGTTTCCGGGCGGCGGCGGCACGCAGCGGGTCGCCCGCATGCTTCAGCCGGCCGATGCCCTGCAGTTCTTGCTCAAGGGCGATCTTGTTCCACTCAATCGCGCCAAGGTGATGAAACTCATCGACGCCGTGGTGCCGGTCGGCGATCTCGTGAAGGCCGCAAAGGAATGGATCACATCAAGCGGCACCGTGAAGGCGCCGTGGGACGTCGATGGCTTCAGGCTGCCCGGCGGCCCGGTCCAGTCGAAGGCCGGCATGGCGGTCTTTGCTCCCGCCAACGCGCTCTATCGCCGCGAGACGTACGACAACTATCCGGCGGCGCGCGCCACCATGCAGGTCGTCTACGAGGGCCTGCAGCTGCCGATGGATCAGGCGCTGCGAGTCGAGTCGCGGTGGTTCGCAAAAATTCTGCGCTCACCCGAAGCGGCGGCGATGATTCGATCGCTGTTCGTTTCTCTGCAGGAGATCAACAAGGGCGCGCGGCGTCCGGCCGCGATACCGCACAAGACATTCAAAAGCGTCGGCGTGCTCGGCGCCGGCTTCATGGGAGCCGGCATCGCGTATGTCAGCGCGCTTGCGGGTCTTAACGTCGCGTTGGTCGATCGCGATCAGGAGACCGCCGAAAAGGGCAAGGCCCATTCGCAAAAGCTCGTGACCGATCAGATCAATCGCGGCCGCGCCACGCCCGCCGATCGCGATGCGTTGCTGGCGCGGATCACCCCGACTGCGGATTTTGCAGCATTGAAAGATTGCGACCTGGTCATCGAGGCGGTGTTCGAAGATCGCAAGATCAAAGAGGACGTGATCGCTCGTGTGCAAAACGTGATCGGCGATCAGGCGATCCTCGCCTCCAATACGTCGACCCTGCCGATCACCTCGCTCGCCACCACATTCAAGGATCCCGCCCGGTTCATCGGCATCCACTTCTTCTCGCCGGTCGAGCGCATGATGCTGGTCGAGATTATTCTCGGCAAACAAACCGGCGACGCGGCATTGGCGGCCTCGCTCGACTACGTGCGTGCGATCGGCAAGACGCCGATCGTCGTCAACGATTCGCGCGGCTTCTATACGTCGCGCGTGGTCGGCACTTATATCCGCGAGGGCCATCTGATGCTGAGCGAGGGCGTGCCGCCGGCGCTCATCGAAAATGTCGGCCGCATGGCCGGCATGCCGGTTGGGCCGCTCGCGCTCAATGACGAAGTCGCTGTCGACCTCGCATGGAAAATCCTGAAAGCAACCGAGGCCGATCTCGGTGCCGCCGCGGTCGATACGCGCGAGAAGGCGTTGCTCGAAGAGATGGTGGAAAAGCGCGGCCGCTTCGGCCGCAAGAACGGCAAGGGCTTTTACGATTACCCGCCGAGCGGACCGAAACGGTTGTGGCCGGGTCTCGCCGAATTGCAGCCGAAGAAGCTCGATCCCGGTGCGATCGATATCGGCGAGATCAAACAACGGCTGTTGGCGATCCAGGCGCTCGAAGCCGCCCGCTGCGTCGAGGAGGGTGTGATCACTGACGTCCGCGAGGCTGATGTCGGCTCGATTCTCGGCTTCGGCTACGCGCCGTTCACCGGCGGAGCGATCTCATACATCGATGGAATCGGGGTTAACGCTTTCGTTAAGCGGTGCGGAAATCTTGCCGGCAAATACGGTAACCGCTTCATGCCGTCCAAGCTGCTGCTGGATATGGCAAAAAACGGCCAGACCTTCTACGGGCGGTTTTCGCCCGATAAGCACGAGGCCGTGGCGTGATTGCACGGCGCCACAAATGATCCCGCTGGCTGCCGTTTAATTTCCGCAACTGCTCCCTATTTTATACGCGGCTGGGGGGATGCGGATTGCGGATCATGGGCATACGACGCCTTGTCAGCCGACGTTATTTTACCCGCTCACTCGGAGCTGCGGTCTTCGCGCCGGCCGCGATGAAATGGGCGACGCCTGCTGCGGCGGGCGCGACCGCCATGCGGCAGGCGCTCGTGACGCCTGCGATCCCGCCGGTCACGCCGCCCGTCGCGCCCGTCATACCGGAGGCATTCGAGGCGTTCGGACGGCGGCGCGTCGACAATTACAATTGGCTGCGCAACCGCAAGAATCCGAATGTCGCCGCTTATCTTCAAGCCGAAAACGCCTACGCCGACACGCGGCTTGAAGCGATCAAGCCGCTGGTCGAGGAGCTTGCCGCGGAACTGAAAGCGCGTAGCGCCGACAAGGACGCAACCGTGCCTGCGGTGCAAAACGGTTACGTCTATGAACGCCGATATGAACCGGGCGCCACGTATCCGTTGATCGTGCGGCGCAAGGATGCGCCCGGGGCCGCCGATGAAGTCGTGCTCGACGTCGGCGCGCTCGCCGCTGACGCGTTCGCCGCCGGCCGTTTGCAGTATCGGCTCGGCTATTGGACGGTAAGTCCGGACAATGCACGCGTTGCCTTCGTGGTCGATTTCACCGGCAATCTCGAATATCGAATTTTCGCGCGCACGATCTCAACCGGCGAAGTCGCCGATCAGGGGATTGCCGACGCGGCGTCCAATCTCGTGTTTTCCGCGGATGGCCGCGTGCTGTTTTATGTACGCAACGAGCCGGAAACCTTGCGCAGCTCCCAGGTCTGGCGGCACCGGATCGGCGGCGACGCTGCGGACGACGTTCTCGTCTATGAGGAGCACGATCCGACCTTCAGCGTTTCGGTTGACCTGTCGAAGTCGCGCAAGTTCATTCTTCTCGGCATCGATGAGGAACGGAGCGGCGAAATTCGTTATCTGCGGACCGATCAGCCGCTGGAGCAATTCAAAATCATGGAGCCGCGGCGTGCCGGCGTTCGCTACGAAGTCGATCACGTCGGTGACCGGTTTTTCATCCACACCAACCTCGATGCGCCCGATTACCGCCTCATGACCGCGGCGGACGCGACGCCGGACGCGGCACATTGGAGCGAGATCGTTCCTGAGGCGCCGGGGCGTCACCTAGCGCACTACGAAGCCTTCGAAACGTTCGTGGCCGCCGACTTTGAGGATGAGCGCGGGATGACGATCCGGCTGTTCAGCTTGCCGGAGGGCCGTGAAATTCCGTTGCCGCGTCCCGCCGAGGTCGGCGTTGCATCGAGCTATTTCGAGGACAGCAATTCCGCCAACCTCGATGCCTCGTCGAAGGTTCTGCGCTTTCACTTCTCAGGTCCGCTCGACCCGCCGAGCGTGTATGACTTCGATACGGCGGACGGCACTCTCACGTTGCGCAAGCAAGACGCGGCAAACCGTTGGTTCGATCCGAATGGCTATGCGCTCGATCGCCTCAACGCCGTCGCTCCCGACGGCGAGCATGTCCCGGTCACGCTCGTCTATCGCAAGGAGCTGCGCCGGCGCGGCGGCAATCCGGCCCTGCTGGTCGGTTACGGCGCCTATGGTGTGAGCTTTCGCCCAACGTTTACGGCGCACGCATTCAGTCTCGTCGATCGCGGCTTCGTCTACGCGATCGCCCACGTGCGCGGCGGCCAGGAGAAGGGCGATCGCTGGTATGAGGAAGGCCGCATGTTGATGAAGCGTAACAGCTTCACCGACTTCATCGCCGCGACCGAAGCGCTGGTTGCCGAGGGGTATGCGGACCCGAACGCCGTGTTCGCTCAAGGTGCCAGCGCCGGCGGTCTTCTGGTCGGCGCGGTGTCCAATCTGCGGCCCGATCTCTATGCCGGAATTGTCGCCGAAGTGCCGTTTGTCGATGTCATCACGACGATGTCGGACGCTTCGGTCCCGCTGACCACGCTGGAATACGACGAATGGGGCAATCCCGCCGTGGAGAGCGAATACGATTACATGCTGTCCTACTCGCCCTATGACAACGTCGCCCACAAGAACTATCCGGCGATGTTCATCACGGCCGGTTATTACGACAGTCAGGTGAGCTACGCGGAGCCGGCCAAATGGGTGGCGTTGTTGCGCGCCAGCAAGACCGACAATCACGACCTGCTGTTCAAGACCGAAATGGACGCCGGCCACGGTGGCCGTTCCGGCCGGTTTGGCTCAATAGGTGAAAACGCCGAGATCATGGGCTGGCTGATTGCCCACGCCCACAACGGGCAGCTGCCATAGCGCAACGCCTTATCGTGCCACTCCTGCGTCACTGCTGGCATAGGCGCCGCTGCATAGCCACATTGCTCGGTGGCGGAAGCGGCGTGTAAGGTCGCCGCCCATTGGCTGGGACTTTGCATGGCGCGTGATCAAGTCGACCTGACGCCGATCGAGCGGCGCGACGAGCTTGTTGCGTGGTTCGCGCAGGGCATCAAACCGAAGTCGCATTTCCGCATCGGCACCGAACACGAGAAGTTCGCCTTTACCCTCGAGGGGCATCGCCCGGTGCCCTACGAGGGGCCGCGCGGCATTCGCGCACTGCTCGAGGGCATGCAGCACCTTCTCGGCTGGGAGCCGATCATGGAGGGGCCGAACGTCATCGGCCTGCTCGACGTGACCGGCGGCGGCGCGATTTCGCTCGAGCCTGGCGGACAGTTCGAATTGTCCGGCGCGCAGTTCAAGACGGTGCATCAGACGACGGCCGAGCTGATGGCGCATCTCGCGCAAGTGCGTGAGGTGGCGCACCCGTTGCGGATCGGATTTCTCGGTATCGGAATGACGCCGAGCTGGACGCGCGCCGACATGCCGAAAATGCCCAAGGGGCGCTACAAGATTATGACCGACTACATGCCGAAGGTCGGCACACTTGGCCTCGACATGATGTATCGCACCTGCACGGTGCAGACCAATCTGGACTTCTCGTCGGAAGCCGACATGGTCAAGAAGCTGCGCGTCTCGCTGTCGCTACAGCCGGTGGCGACCGCGCTGTTCGCGAACTCGCCGTTCACCGAGGGCAAACCCAACGGCTTTCTCTCGTTCCGGTCGGAAATCTGGCGCGACACCGACAATGCGCGCGCCGGCATGCTGCCGTGGGCGTTCGAGCCGGGCATGGGCTTCGAACGATGGGCCGACTACGCGCTCGATGTGCCGATGTATTTCATCAAACATGGCGACGAGTATGTCGACGTCTCCGGCAAATCGTTCCGCGATCTCCTCGCCGGCAAGGTGCCCGGCCTCGCCGGCACCCGTGCCACCATTTCGGATTGGGCAAACCATCTGAGCACGATCTTTCCCGAAGTCCGGCTCAAGCGTTATCTGGAAATGCGCGGCGCGGATTCCGGACCGCTGCCGAGTCTCTTGGCGCTGCCGGCCTTCTGGGTCGGCATTCTTTACGATGACGTCTGTCTCGACGCCGCGTGGGATCTGGTCAAGGACTGGACCGCCGAAGAGCGGCAAAAGCTGCGCGACGACGTCCCCAAGCTTGGCCTTGCCGCCATGGTGCGCGGCCGCACCGTGTTTGCCATCGCGACGGAGGCTCTTAAATTCTCTCGCGCCGGTCTCGCGCGCCGCAAGCACCTCGATGTCGGCGGGCGGGACGAAACGCACTACCTCGAAGTTCTCGAGGACCGGCTGGCGCGGGGCATGACGCCCGCGGAGGAATTGCTTGAGAAATTTTACGGACCTTGGGTCAGCTCCGTTGATCCGATCTACACAGCCGAGGCCTACTGAATGCTCGTCTAGTCGATGCCGTAAAGGCGTTTCGCCTCACGAAGTGCCTCGGTGCAGCCCCTAGCATTTCCCGTGGCGTCGTCCTTGCGGGCGCGATCGAGCGCAGCGTCCGCATCGGCGTTGGCCGCGTGCTCGGCCTGCTCGACTGAGCCCGGCGTCGGCTGGTGATGCAGTTGGGCGCCGACCGTTTGCGGACCGGTCGGACCGCCTACCAGCCCGGGTGCGATGTGACTGGCCTGCTTCTCAAGCTCTGAGATTTGCACCGCGCAGGGTCCGCTGTGGGCGGTCGCGACGCCGCACATCAAGGCGGCCGCGGCGACAATGAGAAAGCCGCCACGATCGCGATGCATCGTTCCTGCGCCACGCCTGCGGTATAAAAGCCGCCTCAGAATACCTTCCACCGTGAACATCGCGATCTCCCTGCTACGTAAAGCTTTCGCGTGCAGCGGCAGTAATCCAAGACGCTCCATCCGTCGCCGCGATCTCGACGAGTGTCCATGCAAACAACGCCTCAGTAGATGTTACGTTCGGCCGTACACAGAATTGTCAATCGACTTCCCTCGTCAAGACGACGATGATGATCGTCGATCGAATGCGCTTAATGTGGGGAGGATGACGTGCTCGAACTTTATAACAACATCAATTCAGTTTGCGCGCAGAAGGTCCGCGTCGCGCTCAAAGAGAAGGGGCTCGAGCCGAGGGAGCATCTGCTGACGTTGCGCGGCGATCAGAACGATCCGGCCTATCTCAAGCTTAACCCGAACGGCGTCGTGCCGACCCTTGTCGACGACGGGCACCCGATCATCGAGTCCTCGCTGATCCTCTACTGTATCGACGACAAGTTTCCCGATCCGCCCTTGATGCCTCAGGCGCCGCTGCTGCGGCATCGCGTGCGGCTCTACAACAAGCTGATCGACGAATATGTGCACAATTCATGCACCATACTGACCTTTGCGACGGCCTTCCGTCCGGCTTTTCTGAAAGTGCCGCGCGAGGTGTGGCTTGCCGAAATCAACAAAGCGCCGTTGAAGCGCCGGGCCGAGTACAAGCGCAGCGTCATCGAGCACGGGCTAAATTCCGAGTTTGTCAACGATGCGCTGGCGCAGCACCAGAAGCTGCTCTCCTGGATGAATCAATCGCTGCAAAGCGGCGACTACCTTGCCGGTGACCGCTTCTCCAATGCCGATTGCGCGGTTATTCCCTACGTCTTGCGGCTCGAGCTTTTGAAGCTGCAGGGGCTGTGGTCGGCGTATCCGTCCGTCGACGATTGGTGGGCGCGCATGCGGATAAGGCCGTCGGTCAAGAGCGCGATTTTCGAACGCATGACCGAATCCGATTGGGCGCCGTTCCGCAATCTCGCCCCCGATCCCTGGCCGCAAGTTGAAGCTTTGCTGAAAGCGGCATGACCGGCCCACGCCGGGCTGGCGACGAGGCTGTTTGAAGCGATAATCGACCCAATATTGCATGATCCGGAAAAGTGTAAGCCGGTTTTCCGAAAAGATCATGCACCGACAAAATGTTAGAACATCAATCGATTCAATCTGAAGCGATTGTGCTCTAGGTTTCTCGGGGCTCTTTTCTTATGGCGTCTGCCGTCAATGCCGCTTTCTGTGCAATGGTCGGCGCCGCGTTCTGGAGCTTTCTCGGCTTCGCGGTCGGCCGTCATCTGCTGCCGCGTGCGATCGTACCCGGCGCGGCGCCCGCGTTGGGGTGGGCCGTGCAGAGCGCGGTGAGCCTGCCGATCTTTTTTCTCCTCGGCTTTTCGCTGCTGACAGTCGTCGGCGTCACTGCGCTGAGTCTTGTCGTCGGCATCGGCTTGATGCTGGCTCGCGTTATCCCGGATGAAGCGCCGGCATCATCAACGATTCCCGTTTGGGCTTACGGCGCTGCCGCGCTCTTGGCGCTCGCACCCGCGGCCGCGATTATGCCGAAGTTTGCCGCCGATACGGTGTACTTCGCCGACGCGATTTTCGACCATTCTAAAATCGCCATCATCGATGCGATGACCCGCGAGGGTCTTCCGCCGGTCAATCCGATCTTCGCGGGGTCGGGGACGCCCGACCGGCTTGTCTACTACTACCTCTGGCATTTCAGCGCCGCCGCACTGGCCCTACCGCTTGGGGCGTCCGGCTGGGAGGCCGACACCGGCCTGACCTGGTTCACCGCGTTCGCCTCGCTCACACTGATGATGGGGCTCGCGGTCTGGCTGTCGCGGCGGTCCATCGCCGCGGCCTGGGTGATGGTACTGGCGGCAGCCGCTTCGCTGTGGGAGCTGCTCGGCTGGATGTTCCCCATCGGCCTCAATCGCGTGGTGTTGCCACCGATCGGCATGGCGGGCTGGCTGTACCAGGCCACATGGGTCCCGCAGCATCTTGCGGCCGCATCATGCGTGGTCGTGGCCGTCGTGCTGATCGCGCGATACGCGGAGCGGCAAAGCGCAGGGCTGCTGGTGACGCTGGTCCTGACGATTGCCGCTGGCTTTGAAAGCTCGACTTACGTGGGCGGCGTGACGTTCGCACTCGGAGCGCTCGTCGCAGTGCCGATCTTGTTTGTTACGAGCGAACCCGAGCAACAGCGCCGTTTCGCGGTTGGCATGGTGGTGGCCGCGGTGCTGGTTGCGTGTCTTGTCGCGCCCTTCGTGCTCGATCAACTCGAGATCGTGAAGGTGCGTGGCGGCGGTCATCCGGTTGTCTTCGGCCCCTATGCCGTTTTCGGCCCCTGGTCTCCGGATTCGCTCCGCCGCCTGCTGGATCTTCCGGGCTTCTGGCTGATCCTGCTGCCGATCGAATTGCCGGCATCCTATGTGGCCGGAATCATCGCGCTCGCTGTGCTGCTGCGCGGCGCCCGGCCGGCGCTGGAGAAACGCGTGCTGGCTGCTTTCGCCTGCCTCGGCGGGGCCGGCCTTTGCGTGTCGTGGCTCCTGGTCAGCACGTTCGGCGACAATAACGATCTTCGGCTGCGTGCGATCATACCCGCGGCTATCGTTCTGATCGTTGCGGCCGCGGCCGGCCTGACGCTGATGCCGCGGCGTATCTGGATTGTTGGCGCGGCGCTCGCTGGCCTTGTGCTGAGTTTACCGGACACTGCGAAGATCATTCACGGCAACGTTGCCGGCGTGCTCCGGCCGGGCGGAAATGGATTTGCCGGTTCGCCCGAACTGTGGGACGCGGTCCGCCGCTACGCGCCGCCCAACGCGCGCGTTGCAAATAATCCGCTGTTCTTGCACGAACTCACGGAGTGGCCGGCGAACATCTCGTGGGCGCTATTGGCCGATCGCAGCTCTTGCTTTGCCGGGCGGGAGCTTGCGCTCGCGTTCGCGCCGCTGCCGCCGGGCCGCCGCGACGCGATCGACGAACAATTTGTCCGGGTGTTCGATGGGTCGGTGATGCCCGGCGATGTCCGCGACTTGGCGACGCGATTCGGCTGTGAGGTCGTTGTCGTGGTTCCCCAGGACGGTGCGTGGATCAACGATCCGTTTGCGCAAAGCGCCGATTATCGCTTGGCCGAAGAGCGCGACGGCAAATGGCGCATTTATCTATTGCGACGCTAAATTCCGGCGAACCAGTTGAACCCTTGCTTGCTCCAGAATGTCTCGTCGTAGTCGTTCGTGACCGTGATCGCTTTGATCCACTTCGCGTTCTTGTAGCCGAGCTTGGTCGAGGTGCGCAGCCGCAGCGGATAGCCGAACGGATCGGCGATGGTTTGCCCGGCGTATTTGGTGGCGAGGATAGTCTGCGGATGCAGCGCCGTCGCCATGTCGATGCTCTCGGTGTAGTCGTCGTTGCAGGTGAACACGACGTATTTCGCCGTCAGATCGGCGCCGACGCGCTGAAAGAAGTCGCGGAGGTTTGGACCCGACCATTGGCCGATATAGTCCCAACCTTCCACGCAAACGTGCCGGATGATGATTTCCTGTTCGGGCAGCTGATAGATTTGCTGAGCGGTCCACGGCCGTTTGTCTCCGATCAGTCCGGCCAGCTCCAGCTTCCACGTCGCGCCGTCGACCGGTTTGACCTCCTCGATTTCATAATAGGCGTTGAAGCGTGGCGGCTTGACCACCTGCGATGGACTGAAGGTCGGTGCCAGGTGATTGGGCCGGAAGATCGTCGCCTGGACGCGGTCGTTCCATGACGACACCGCACGCAATACAGTCTGCACGGAGTCGTCTTCTGTCACGTCACAACCGGTCAGCAGTGACAGCGCGCCCAGACTGACTGCGCCGCGCAGGATATTGCGGCGGTTGATGTCCTCGACCAGCGCCCGGTGGTCCGTGAGCACGCTCTGGTCGATCGATCTGCGAAACGGGGATGAAGTCTGGGTTCGAATGGTCACGGCATCACTCGCGTCAATGCGTTGGTTTGATTTCGGCGGCACCTGCGCCTGCGCCCGCGGCTTCGTCGGGGACGGCGGGTCCGCCGGTCACCATGGCGGCGAGACTTTGCGGCACCAGCAAAGCGAGCGTAATGTGAACGACGAGAAACCCCACGATCGCCGACATGCACAGGAAATGCACCAGCCGGATGATCTGGAAATTATAGAACAAGGCAGCCAGCTCCGAGAACTGAACCGGCTTCCAGAGCGCCAGGCCGGAGATCACGATCAGAACGCCGACCGTCATGATGCCGAGATAGAGGATTTTCTGAACGGCGTTGTAGTGAGTGAGATCGTCGTGCTTGAGCCGGAAACGCAACGCGTCGCCGACGGTTGCGAGGATCTCGCGAATCGAAATAGGGAAGAGCTTGCGCCGAAAGCGTCCGGTCACGATGCCGTAGGTCAGATAGCAGAGTCCGTTGATGACGAAAATCCACATTCCGAAGAAATGCCATTGCAGCCCGTGTTGGGCCCACCTGCCGATCGTCAGGCTGTCCGGAAAATGCAGCCAGCCGAAAATCACCTCATCGTCATAAATCTTCCATCCGCTGCCGATCATGATGAAGATGGCAACGGCATTGATCCAATGCATGATGCGCAATGGCAGTGGATGAAGCCGACGCTCCGGTTTTGTCGTTGCTGTGACGGGCGGCGATGCCATTGAAGAGTCCCCCACCAGTGATCCATAACAGTTCGGCAAGCGTAACAGTCCTCGTGGGCGCCTAAACTAAGCTCGTGTCACCTGTGCAGTCATGTCGCTTGTGCGCGCGGCCGGAGAGTACGAGTGCGGACTTTAATCTGCAACGCAACTTTTCTTCACAACTTCGCGCGGTTTGTTTGATCTGGAGACTCGCATGACAAAGCTGCCAATGGCGGTTCTCACCTTGGCTATGGGTTTGATAGCGTCCGTGTATGGAGCGCCGTTGCCGAACATGCCAGTTGCGGACCCGTTGCTGATCGTCGCGCAAAGCATGATGCCGCCCACCGGCACCGACGACGCGATGCACCCGATGTCGCCGGAAGAACGCATGAAGCGCCGCTTTCCGCAGCCGGTTCGCGTCGGCGATCTCATCGGCCTGCGCGTGCTCAACGACGATGATGTGACGTTGGGCTTTGTCCAACAGGTCGTGCGCACGTCCGCGGGCAAAATTCAGCTCATCGTTTCTTACAGCAAATGGCTCGGCTATTTCGGCCGTCCGGTCGCGGTGCCCATCGAGGTGGTCGCGATCCTCGGCCGTCAGTTGGCGGCCCTTGATATGCCTCCGAGCGAGTTCGCCGTGGCGCCGACCTGGCAGTCTGCCGACGCCACAGTGCTTCCGGTCGACGATACGATTCGCATCGCACTTGGCCGGCGTTGAGGACTCAATGGTGCCGACGGCGCGGCCGCGCTCATTCACGACTTGGTGAAGCGGATAACTTTTTGGTGTCTGTTGACTTGTAGGAAGTGAGACGGAATTGATTGGCCCTTCGCCGGGCTCTTTGCCAAGCAAAGGTGGGCCGTTTGCTGAGTGGTTGTACGTGTGGTGTTGATCAATATGCCGGTGTTCATTGGGGGAGTCGTATGGATGATGCGAATCGATCGGATCGGCCAATTCCATCAAATAGCGCTGACCTGAGACTTCCTTCCGCAGCCGACGGCGTGATCCCTAAGCCGCGGTCGCGCACCTGCGGGATCGCTTTCATGGCAAAAGCATCGATGCCAGGACGCGCCAAGACGCGATTGGTCCCGCCCCTGACGTTCGAAGAAGCCGCCAACCTCAATACCGTCTTCCTGCAGGACGTGGCCGACAATGTGCTGCTGGCGGCTCGTCATGCCTCGCCCGATGCCGGCATCGACGGATACGCGGCTTACGGTCCTCCGGGCTCGGAGACGTTTTTCGAGAGGACGTTGTCGCCGTCGATCGGGATGGTCGGCGCCTGGTTGCCGAATTTCGGCGATTGCCTAATGCACACGATCGAACAAATCCTGGCGCGCGGTCATGCCTCCGCGGTTGTGCTCAATTCCGACAGCCCGACGCTGCCGACCGCGCTATTGATCGAGACCGCCGAGATGCTGGCCCGTCCGGGCGACCGCGCCGTGCTCGGCCCATCAAGCGACGGCGGCTATTATCTGCTCGGATTGAAGGTCGCCCACCGCCCGATGTTCCAGGATATCACCTGGAGCACCGAGCGCGTTGCCGAACAGACACTCGAGCGGGCGCGCGAGATCAATCTCGATGTCCATCGGCTGCCGGTCTGGTACGACGTCGACGATATCGAATGCCTGTTCAGATTGCGTGACGAATTGCGCAGGCCCGACATATCGCGCTACCGTGGCGATTTACGTCAACCCCATCAGGCTCGGTACACGGCGGCGTTGCTGAAAGAGTTTTGGCGGGATACCGATTTCGTCCGGCGCGTCGAAGGTTTCATGCAGGTCGAGGAGATGCGGGCCTGAGCCGTCCGGACCTTTGCACCATCAATTTGGGGACGAAGCCACAATGAGCATTGCGACAGCGAAACGCGCGATTGATCCAAAGCGCTATTTCGAGAGCGTGCAGGCTGAGAGCGACGTGCCCGAGCATGAGCCGGTCTGTCTCTATCTGGAGACGACCAATCGCTGCAATTTGCTGTGCACGACATGCCCGCGGACCTACGAGGAGCTCGAGCCGCCGGCCGACATGAGCTGGGACTTATTCACGTCGATCGTCGATCAGATCCCGACCCTGCATCGCGCCGTACTGCACGGCGTCGGCGAACCGATGCTAGTGAAGCATCTGCCGCGCATGGTGCGTTATCTGAAGGACCGCGGCACGTACGTCCTGTTCAATACCAATGGCACCGTGCTCAACGAGCGAAACGGCCGTGCGCTCATCGCGGCCGAACTTGACGAGTTGCGCGTCTCGTTCGACGCCGCCAATGCGGAGTCCTACGTCGCGATTCGCGGCAAGAATTACTTCAATCGCATTCTCAAAAACGTCCGGGCGTTTCGCGAATTGCAGGGACGCGAGGGATATACGAAGCCGCGCGTCTCGGCGTGGCTGACCGGTTTGCGCGAGACGATCGAGGAGTTGCCCGACTTTGTCCGCGTCGCGGCGGAGACTGGCGTCAAGGAAGTGTACCTGCAGCGGCTGGTTTTTTTCACCGACAACGCGATCGGTAAGGCGCGTCCCGACCAGGCCCTCTATGAGCAGCTTTCAGCCGAGGAAGCGGTCCACATCGATCGCGCCGCGGCGGTCGCCAAATCGCTTGGGGTCACGTTCAGCGCATCCGGCGCCGCGTCCGAGCCCGGCCTTAGTCTCAAGCGCGCCGACAGCGGTTCGCCATGGTCGCTCTGCCGAAGGCCCTGGACGGTGATGTACTTCACCGCGAACGGACGCGCGCTGCCGTGCTGCATCGCGCCGTTCTCGCAGCGCGGCTACGAGAACTACACGCTGGGCGACGCGACCCAGCAGACGCTCCGCGAGATTTGGACCGGCCCGGCCTACAGCACGTTTCGCAAGGCATTGCTCTCCGACAGACCGCCGGAGGCGTGCGCGAGCTGTGGGCTGCGATGGAGCCTCTAGGGATGGCGAACGCGGCACCGCTTGCGCCCCACGGCGGCGGTGTCGCCGTGGTAATCCCCACCTTCAACGAGGCGGAATCCATCACCGCCGTTGTCGCCGAGTTACTGCGCTCGGTTGTCGACCGGGTGATTGTCGCCGACGGCGGCAGCGCGGATCGTACGCGAGACGAAGCGCGCCGCGCCGGCGCCGAAGTGGTCACCGTCGGACGCGGCTACGGCCGCGCCTGCCTCGAAGGTGCGCGAGCCGCCCACGACGCGGACATCATTGTCTTTATGGACGGTGACGGCGCCGACGATCCGTCAGCAATCGCCGCCATGGTCGCGCCGTTGCGTGCCGGAGATTACGACTTCGTCATTGCCTCGCGCGTTCGCGGCGAGCGGGAAGCCGGCAGCATGGCGTCGCATCAGATACTCGCCGGAGTCGTTGCGGGCCGGCTTACCGGTTTCCTCTATGGCGTGCGCTACACCGACTTGTGCGCGTTGCGTGCGATCCGTCGCGATACCTTGCTGGCGCTCGACATGCGGGAAATGACCTACGGCTGGAATCTGGAAATGCAGATGAAGGTCGCCCGCGCCGGACTGCGGGTGCTCGAAGTGCCGGTCGATTATCGCTGCCGGTTGGGCGGGGAATCCAAGGTTGCCGGCTCGCTGCGCGGTTCAATCAAGGCTGGCCTTAGGATCATGACGACCTTCGCCCGCGTCGCCTTGGAGCCCGCGCCCACGCGCTCCCCTTGAAAACACGCGCTTTTGCCGCTCAAACCGCGACAAGCTGCCGTGTCGCTGCGGACGCTGCTGGCATACCCCTTGCGTCGGTAACGCCGCGCGGAACGCGCCGGCAAACGCACCCATCATGACAGCACTCGCGGCTTGCCTATATGCTGAGAACGCCCGCCAGCGCGGGATTTGCGAGGTGATGCGATGAGCCGGACCACAAGCCGTCATACGGAAACGCGCGGACCGATGTCCCGCCGACGCTTTGTCAAAACCGCTGCCTTGGCCGCGGGTGCATTGGCCGCGCCGTCGGTTCTGTTTCGAGTCCACGCTGCCGACCTCAAGCCGGTGACACTGACGCTCGACTGGATTTATCAGGGGCCGAATGCCGGCTTCATGGTGGCGAGCGACAAGGGCTTCTATCGCGAGGCCGGGCTCGACGTGTCCATGGGTCCCGGCAAGGGCTCGGGCAGCACCGCGCAATTGATCGCCAGCAAGGCGGCGCAATTCGGTTTCGCGGACGGCTACGTCATCGGCAACGGCGTCGCCAAGGGCATGGCATTGAAGAACGTCGGCGGCATTTATCGCCGCAACCCGGCCGGCATCATGGTGCTCACCGATTCCGGCATCAACACGCCGAAAGATCTGGAAGGCAAGAGCGTCGGACTGACGGCTGGCAGCGCGCAGTTTCAGCAGTGGCCGGCCTTCTGCAAAGGCGCCGGCGTCGACAAATCGAAGATCGAAGTCGTCAACATCGATCCGGCCGGCGTGTCCGCGGCGCTGATCGCCGGCAAGGTGCCGGCCATCGGCGGCTTCGTGCAGGGTTACGTGCCGTCAATTGAAATCCGCGGCAAGAAGAAAGCGCGCGTCTTCTACTTTGCCGATTACGGCGTCACGGTCGTGAGCAACGGAATCATCGTCCACGACGATCTGCTTAAGAGCGATCCTGAACTGGTGCGCGCCTTCGTGACGCCGATCATCAAGGGTTTCCTGTATGCCCGCAAGAATCCGGACGAGGCCACAGCCATCGTCAAAAAATACTTGGAGACCGTCGATCTCGCGATCACCAAGAGCGAGATGGAACTGTCGTGGAAGAATTGGATCACCCCGAACACCAAGGGCAAGCCGCTTGGTTGGGGCTCCGATGCCGATTGGGCCGCGACCGTTGACGTGCTCAAGCAGTATGGCGGCCTCACCACCCCACTCGATTCGTCCGCGCTCTACACCAACGAATTCGTGCCCACAGGTCCCGAGTTCGTGCCGCCCCAAGACGCTTAAAAAGCGCTCATAGAAGCCTGATTGTCCGCCGTGTGACGGCAGTTCTCGGGGCTTCACCTGGGAAAGCCGCGCGTTTTCAGCTCAGCTTTGCTGGCACATGTCTTGCTTCGTAGGAGCCGCATTATGACGGCTCCCAGCGGCTTGCCTTTTGCTGCCTCACTTTTCGACGCCGGAACCGCGATCCTCGGAGATAAAGTCATGAGCTCTCATGCTTTTCCACGCGTCCCGGTATCCCGGCGGCGCTTTCTGAAAAATTCCGCACTGGCCGCCGGGGCCATCGCGTTGCCGTTTGCGCCGTACGTGTCGCGCGCCGCGGCGCCGAAGCCGGTGTCGATCACGCTTGACTGGCTTTATCAGGGTCCGAACGCGGGCTTCATGCTGGCGCAGGAGAAAGGCTTCTATCGCGAGGCCGGGCTTGATGCAGCCATCACCGCCGGCAAAGGCTCCGCCAGCACCGCACAATTGATCGCCAGCAAGGCGGCGCAAATCGGATTCGCTGACGGCTACGTTGTCGGCAACGGTGTCGCCAAGGGTTTGGGCAACAAGAGTGTGGGTAGCGTTTTCCGCCGCAATCCGGCCGCCATCATGCTGTTCGCGGATTCTCCGATCAAGACGCCGAAGGACCTCGAAGGGAAGACGGTTGCGATCAGCGCGGGCAGCGCTGTCACGCAACAGTGGCCTGCTTTCTGCAAAGGCGCAGGCATCGACGTGACAAAAATTGAAATCGTCAATGTCGATCCCGCCGGCATCGGGCCAGCGCTGATCAGCGGCAAGGTCGATGCGATCGGCGGCTACGTGTCGAGCTACGTGCCGACGCTGGAAATCCGTGGTAAGAAAGAGGTCCGCATCTTCTGGTTTGCGGATGCGGGCGTCGGCGTGGTCTCAAACGGTATCATCGTGCACCAGGACCTGCTCAAGAGCGATCCCGACCTTGTTCGCGCGCTGGTGCCGGCGACCATCAAGGGCTTCCTTTATGGACGGCAGCATCCCGACGAGGCGGTGGCCGCCGTGCAGAAATATTTGGAGACCGCCAATACGGCGATCACCAGGCGCGAGCTTGAAATTTCCTGGAAGCTCTGGGTGACGCCGAACACCAAAGGTAAGCCGCTCGGCTGGAGCTCCGAACCCGATTGGGCGGCCACCATCGGTGTGCTCAAGCAGTATGGCGGCGTGACGGCTCCAATCGAACCGGGCGAGCTCTACACCAACGAATTCGTGCCGACCGGTGCTGAATTTGTGCCGCCACAAGAGGCGTAGACGGCGGGCCGGGTGAACACTTCAGCTAACGGGCACGAATCGTATCTGAGCGTCGAGAATCTCTCGAAGGTCTACAGCACGCGCGACGGTGACGTACGCGCGCTCGATGACGTGTCCTTCACACAGCGGCGCGGTGAATTCATCTCCCACGTTGGGCCGAGCGGGTGCGGCAAGAGCACGCTCTTGATGATCGCGGCCGGACTGATCCCGCCGTCGGCGGGCGCGATCAAGGTTGGGCAACAGGCGGTCGACCGGCCGCGTACCGACATCGGCATCGTTTTCCAGAGCCCGGTGCTGCTCGAATGGCGCACCGCGCTCGGCAACATCATGCTGCAGGCCGAAGCGCGCAAGATGGACCGCAAGGATGCGCGGCGGCGCGCCCGCGAACTGCTCGACTCGGTCGGCCTGTCCGGCTTCGAGGACAAATATCCGCACGAACTGTCCGGCGGCATGCGGCAGCGCGTCTCGATCTGCCGGGCGCTCATTCACAATCCCGACCATCTCCTGATGGATGAGCCGTTCGGCGCGCTCGACGCGCTGACCCGCGATCAGCTCGTCGTCGACCTTCAGGCGCTGGCGACTGGGCGGAAGATGACCGTGCTGTTCATTACCCACAGCATTCCGGAAGCCATCTTTCTGTCCGATCGTGTTATTGTCATGACGCCGCGGCCCGGCTGCATCGACCGCATCATCGACATCGATTTGCCGCGGCCGCGAACGCTGGCTATGCGCGAGACCCCGGAATTCGCCGAATACAGCCGGCAAATTTTGGATTTATTCCTGGCGCGCGGTGTGTTGCGCGAACATTGAGAGGACAGGCCATGAGCGAGAGCGCGAATGTGTCGGCACTCGTTGGACCGCAGAACCGCCTGAGCATCGAGAGAACCGAGGCGAGCATCGAGCAGCGGCGGCTGGCGCGGGCGAGGCGCGAGCGCACGGCCGCTCTGGCTTATCCGGTCGGCACCATGGTGCTTCTGCTCGCCGCATGGGAGGCGGCGACGCGCGTGTTCGCCATTCCTGGATATCTGTTGCCGCCGCCAAGCGCCATCGCGCAGGCGATGGTCGCCAATGAGGCGGTCCTGATCAAGCACAGCGTCAGCACGACAATCGAAATTGTGCTCGGCTTTGCTCTAAGCGTCGTCGTCGGTGTGCCGCTGGCGGTCGGCATTTTTCTGTGGAAGCCGTTCGCCAATACGGTTTATCCGCTGCTGGTCTCATCGCAAGCCGTGCCGAAAGTCGCGGTGGCGCCGCTGTTTCTCGTCTGGTTCGGCTTCAACCTGCTGCCGAAGGTGCTGATCGCCTTTCTGATCGCCTTCTTCCCCGTGGTCATCAACACCGCAATGGGCTTAGGCGCCATCGAGCGCGAGAAGATTTATCTCGCCCAATCCATGGGTCTCGGAGCGATGGCGACGTTTTTCAAGATCCAACTGCCCAATGCGCTGCCATCGATCTTCGCCGGACTGAAGATTTCCATCACGCTCGCCGTGGTCGGCGCCGTGGTCGGCGAATTCGTCGGCGGCCAGTCGGGTCTCGGTTATCTGTTGCTGATCGCCAACGGCAACATGGATACAGCGTTGCTGTTTGCCGGCATCGTGGCGCTGACGATCCTGGGCGTTGTGTTCTTCGTGCTGATCGGCGTCCTCGAGCGGCTGGTGCTGCCGCCGCACGCGGTCGAGCGAGTCTCGTTCGAACGCGGCTCGATGTAGCTCCCGCAGACGGCGCGACGCGGCGCTACATCGCCACTTTGCGCAGGAAACCGTCCACGTTGTCCCGCAATTGGTCGGCGGCCGTTTCGACCGCCTGAGACGCCGCCAGCACGGTTTCTGCGGAGTTGCGCATATCCGAGATCGTGCCGGACACGTTCAGCAAGACCGAAACCACGGATTTTGTGCCGGTCGCGGCGGCCGCCACGTTGTTGGAAATCTCGCTGGTCGAGGCGTGCTGCTGTTCGACCGCCGCGGCGATAGCGGAGGTGAACTGCTGAATCTCGCGCATGCGCCCGGTGATGCTGCCGATGGCGCGCACGGCGCTCTGCGTTGACGATTGGACGCCGGCGATCTGTGCCGCGATCACCTCGGTCGCCTTCGCGGTCTGAACCGCGAGCGCTTTGACTTCGGACGCGACGACGGCAAATCCCTTGCCGGCTGTTCCGGCGCGCGCCGCCTCGATCGTCGCGTTCAGCGCCAGCAGGTTCGTTTGTCCGGCCACGCTTTGAATGAGCTTGATGACGTCGTTGATCTTCTGCGTCGCCTGCGCGAGGCCGCCGATGTCGTCATTGGTGGATTGCGCCTCGGCTGTGGCGGCGCCCACGACGTCGGAGGCATGGACAAGCTGGCGGTTGATCTCGGCGATGGACTTCGATAATTCGCCCGCCGCGGTCGAGCAGATTTCGACGCTGCCGAAAGCGTCATTCGAGGTCTGGACCGCGCCGGATGTGTGCGTGGGTCGTCTCGCTTGACGTCGCCGACAGCACGCTCGCGGTCGACTTCATGGCTGTGACGCTGTCGGTGAAGGTCGTCAGAATGCCCTCAACGCTCTCGCGGAACCAGGCAATGGCGTCATCGACGATGGCGCGGCGGCTCTCCTGTTCGCTGAGCAGCGTACTCTTACGTTCCGCCTTGCGGCGTTCGGTGATGTCGTGATGCGTTCCGAGCCAATACTTGCCGCCCGGGATGGCACGGTTGACGACCGCGACCGCGCGCCCGTCGGGGCTTGCCGCTCGACATGATAATCATCAGCTCGGAGCTGTACTGCCCGGCATCGCGGTCCAGGCTGCCGACTTCGGCGCGATGCCGGACGATATCGGCCAATGTCGCGCCAGGCTTCACGATGTCGGGCGACAGCCCGTAAATTTCCAGATAGCGTTTGTTGCAGACGACGAGATATCCCGCGGCGTCAAACATCACGACGCCCTGCGTCATGTTGTTGAGCGCGAGCGAAACCATGCGGCCCCTTCTCGCCGCCGCACAGCCGTCTCTGAACAGCGCCGTTGCGATGATGCCCGCGGCAAAGCTCGCCACCGCGATGGCGAGCATCACGCGCCAATCAAACTGGCTCGTCAGTCCACTCCAGATCTGGACCATCGTGCCCCGTGCAATGTGCTCTGTTTGCTCAGGAAGTACCCAGCTTGCTCAGTTAGGTAGCGCGCATCCTTTTAGGTTTCGTTAATCTTCAACCCTCGAGAAGCCGCCGGCCGCGACGCGCGCGGTTCCCGCTTTCGGAACACCACAGCGAACTCAAGACGTTGCGGCGACGGTCGGCGGCAATGGCGGGGCCGGGACAGCAGATTTTTAATTATGACGGCAACGAAACCACCGCCGGTACACGGATTCGCAAGCTGCGTCACCGCGAGCGGGCCTTTTTGCCCTTCGCGAGTGCAGTCTCGGGCACCTCGTCGGTGGTCACCGAGAAACCAGCGAGCTTGCAGGGCCCGAACGAGGTGACGATCGCGACGTCGGTGGCGTCGCGTCCGCGCGCCATTAGGATGCGCCCGATGCGCGGCGTGTTGTGGCGCGCATCGAACGTGTACCAGCGGTCGCCGAGGTAGACCTCGAACCACGCGCTGAAATCCATCGGCGAAGGATCGGGCGGCACGCCGATGTCGCCGAGGTAGCCGGTGCAATAGCGCGCCGGAATGTTCATGCAGCGGCACAGCGTAATGGCGAGGTGGGCGAAGTCCCGGCACACGCCGCGCCTTTCCGCGTGCGCATCCCAGGCGGTCTTGGTTGGACTGGCGTGCTGGTAGCCGAAGGCGAGCCGGTCATTGACGTAATCGCAGATCGACTGAACCAGCGGCCAGCCTTTTTTGACCGTGCCGAATTTCTTCCAGGCGATGTTGATGAAGCGATCGGTCTCGCAATAGCGGCTGCCAAGCAGATAGACCAGCGTTTCGACCGGTAGCTTTTCCAGCGAATGCTGCTCGGCGTCCGGTGCGACGTCATCCGGTGCGCCGCTGTCGTTGATCAAAAAGTCGGCCGACAGCGTAAGCCGGCCCGCGGGGGCGTGGATCACGTGGCAGTTGTTGGCAAAGCCGTCGAGGTAGGCGTTGGCGGCAATCGCGGGCTTGAAATGCGGCTGATCCGGCGTCACCAAGTCGGGCAAGCGCGATGGATGCACGCTCAGCATCAAGATCATGGGCGTTGGCTGCGGACACTCGTAGGAAATCTCGTAACCCGCGCGAATCTTCATCAAATAACTCTTCGGCTTGCGTCAGAGGACACTTGCCCACCGTGGACTACGAATGAGACGGCATAAAAGTTCCATTGCACCGCTGATCGGCCGCCGGCGCAACGATCGCAAACCGGATGCATCACTCGCGCGCCCATAAAATCAGGTGCCGGCGCATGCCGCCGCTTTGACCTTGACGGCGACTTTCATGGCGCGATGGTCGGATGCCTCGCCGTACCAGGTCCCTTGCAGTGGGATCGCCTCGCGCGGATGCGGCACGACCGCGACGCGAACGTGGCGCTGATTGCCGATGAAGCCGCCCGACGGATCGAAGTCTATCCAGCCCGGACCGGGCACGAAGGCTTGCACCCAGGCATGGGTGTTGCCGCCCTCGAGGTCGTCGTCACTCTCGTCCTCAGCAGGCAAATGCAGATAGCCGGAAACGAAGCGCGCCGCGATGTCGCGGGCGCGCAACGCGGAGATCATCAGCACCGCAACGTCGCGGCAGCAGCCGATGCCGCGCGCCAGTGTCTCGGCCGGAGTCTGAATGCCCTTCTCGTGCCGCGCCACGTGCCGGACGCTGTTCGCGATCGCCTGTGTCATGGCGACGAGCAGGTCGTGCGTATCGGCGGAACCGTCGGGCCGAAAAAAGCTCCTGCTCCAGCGCTCGACTGCGGGATCGAGCGACAGCGGGCGAAGGTAATGGCCAAGACGCGCGGGATGACCTGTTCGGTAGGTGAACGGGGAGGTGCGGGCAAAATCCGCGATGTCGGCCTCGCGAAAGGCGGCCGGCACATGATCGAGGCAGACGTTGCTGACGAAACAAAGCTCAGAGGCTCGATCATCGAATTCGGCCATCGCGACGTGATTGCCGAACCGGTCCCGTGTCCACGACACCTGTCGTGGCCGCGGCGTGATGTCGATGTCGCAGTGCAGGACTTTCTGATCCGCGTCGTCGCGCGGCAACAGCATCATCCGATGCTCGCCGAAGGCGACCGGCTGATGGTAGTGGTACGTGGTCACGTGTTTGATGCAGAGAATCGGCATAGCCGCGCCATCATAATGTCTACACCAGCGAGTTCCATCCCGCCGTTTTGCCTTGTCCCATTATGCATTTCTCGGGCCAGACGTCATGCGGCCAAACGCTTGGGGTTAAACGTGTATTTTGCGGCCGCGGCGGCCCGCGAGCGCCGATGACCGAGCCGGCGAAACCAGCCCAGGCGGGGGGCCATCTGCTTGAGCCCGGCGAGCCCGCGCCGGTCACGGTCCACAACGAGGCGGGTCGGTCCGACTTCCTTCTGGTGGCCGACCACGCCGGGAATACTGTGCCGCGCGCGCTCGGCGAGCTTGGCGTCTCCGCAACCGACCGTCAGCGGCACATCGCCTGGGACATCGGCATTGCGGGCGTGGGACGGCGCCTGGCGGACGCACTCGACGCCACGCTGATCCAGCAGAATTATTCCCGCCTTGTGATCGACTGCAACCGTCCGCTCGGCGTGCCCTCGTCGATCGCCGAGATCAGCGAGGCGACGCCGATCCCCGGCAATGTCGGTTTGGGCGACAAAGACAAGGAGAAGCGGGTTCGCGAAATTTTTCGGCCTTATCACGACCGCATCGACGCCGAACTGGATCGCCGCAAGCAAGCTGGCCGAAAGGTGGCGCTGATCGCGCTGCATAGCTTCACGCCGGTCTTCAAGGGCGTGGCGCGGCCTTGGCACGCGGCCGTGCTTTACAATCGCGATCCGGGGCTTTCGCATAAGCTCAAGGTGTTGCTCAATGCCGAGCAGAAATTTCCCGTCGGCGAGAACGCGCCGTACTCGGTGAGCGACGCGAGCGACTACACCATTCCGGTCCACGGCGAACGCCGTGCGGTACCTCACGTGCTGATCGAAATCCGCCAGGATTTGATCGCCGGCGCCGGTGGCCAGCAAGAATGGGCATCGCGCCTCGCGCGGCTGTTGCCTAAGGCGTACGAGGGGCTCGCCGAATGACAACGGACGAACAGCGACAATCTCGCGCGTACTTGTGCCATCGAGCTGCATGCTTGAGAAAGCAGTTGATGTTCTACGAAATGATTCGCAAAGCGCTCACGCGAGAGAAGTCGCGGTCATGCGTCACGAGGGCGGCAGCGTTGATCGCGAGCGCGCTTGCCACCTGAACGGCGTCTGGCAGTTTGAGTCCGAGCGATGCTCGCAATCTCGCGGCGTTCTCAGCGATGTCGACATTGAGATCGACGGGCTGCCACGATTCGAGAATCGCACGATAGCGCCGAGCAAGAGTGTCGTTGCCTGCCTTCAGCGGGCCCGTCAATATTTCCGCGATGGTGATCGTCGTTACAGCGAAACGCAAACGATCGGCCGTGCGCGCCTCGAACAGTCGCCTGAAGCGCGGCCCAAATATCCGGTGGCCTTCGAGGACGTAAATAATGAGCGCAGAGTCCACCAACAGGAGCGCCTGATCAGGAAGGTCCTCGAAACTTAGCGGTTCCATTCGTCTCGCAGTTCACGAATCCGGCGCGTGCTGTTCTTGCCCCACAGTCCGCGACCAGAGCCAGCCAGACCAATCAACGACTGCTGGCGGGCAGCATTGCCCTGCGCGTCGACGGGCACCAGGGCAGCCACCGGCCGCCCATGCCTGGTTATAATTGTCGACCTTCCCTTCTCGGCGGCGTCGAGCAGGTCGGGAAGCTGATTACGGGCTTCCTCGGCGCCTTTGCGTTGCATATGCCTTGTTTACCTTTCGCGCTGCGTCATAACCGTACAGCACCGTACAGATCGTCGTCAAATGACGCAATGACACCGACAATAAATCCGATCAGGGGATGCTTAACCGCTGGGGACGCGTCATGATCTGAAAGTCGAAGCCTGATAAGCGCTGTGCCTTTTAGCTTTAAGCGTGTCTCAATCGTGTGGCGAGCGGGCCAGATTCGGAAAATTGGTGGTGCCCAGGGGCGGGATCGAACCACCGACACCTGCATTTTCAGTGCAGTGCTCTACCAACTGAGCTACCTGGGCGCGCTTTGATACTTAGCGGAACTCGGCCGGTTCGCAAGAGCCGAGGGTATCAAAAGCCGTGGCGTTATAGTGGCTGGGTTTCCGGCTGTCCAGGATGCGGCCCGTACGTCGTCCAGCCATCAATGTGGCGGGAATTCGCCATCGTCACGCCGTTCGTCTTCTTCCTCGTCTTCGGTGACCGGCACCGCATAGACGCCGGAGAGCCAGCGGTTGAGATCGACATCGGCGCAGCGGCGCGAGCAGAACGGCCGGAACATGACGTCGACCGGCTTGCCGCAGATCGGACATGCGCTGCGTTTCGGAGGCGTAGGCATCAGCCAAATATGGGCCTATGCGGCGGCCGATGCCAGATCGAGCGCAATCCTCACACGGTGTTCAGCCAGCCGAAGTGGATCGGGAAGCCTTCGCCGCCAAGCAGCGACATCGTCTCATAAAGCGGCAAGCCGACGACGCTCGAATAGGAACCCACGATCTTGACAATAAACGATCCAGCGATGCCTTGGGCGGCGTAGCCGCCCGCCTTGCTGCGCCATTCGCCGGACGCGAGATAGGCTTCGATGTCTTCGTCGGACAATCGTTTGAAACGCACGCGGGTCTCGACGTGACGCTGGCGAAACGTCTCTTTCGGGGTCACCAGACAGATCGCGGTGTGGACGCGATGATTGCGGCCGGATAACAGTCGCAGGCATTGCGCCGCCTCGTCGAGCAGTTCGGCCTTCGGCAGAATGCGGCGCCCGACCGCGACCACGGTATCGGCGGCGAGGATGTAGGCGCCTTTAAGCTCTTCGTCGATGCGCACCATCTCGAGTGCGGCTTCCGCCTTGCTGCGCGCAAGGCGCGTGGCGCAGGCCCGCGGCAGTTCGCCCTTCTTCGGCGTTTCGTCGAGATCGGCGGCGCGCAGCGCGTCGGGCTCGATGCCGGCCTGATTGACAAGCGCGAGCCGGCGTGGCGAACCGGAAGCGAGCACAAATTTCGGACGGCCAATCACAAGGTTGCGCTCTTAATCGTCAAACAATGGCGCCGACGATATCACTTGAAGCGATATGTAATGCGGCCTTTGGTGAGGTCATAGGGCGTCATTTCCACCAGCACTTTGTCGCCGGCGAGCACGCGAATGCGGTTCTTGCGCATGCGGCCGGCGGTGTGCGCGATAATTTCATGCTCGTTCTCGAGCTTAACGCGGAAGGTGGCGTTCGGAAGCAGTTCCGTCACGACACCGGGAAATTCCAGCAGTTCTTCTTTCGCCATTCCGTACCCGGCTAGATTCGCCTTTGGCCGCGATCCCATCCCAGTCTGCGGCCAAAATTGGCGCGGAAACTAGCGGATGACAGGCCATTCCACAACTGCCCGCTGTTGTCGCGGATAAAACTTTCTCAGGTGCGCCGAAGTCAATCATGGCCGGCTTTCGGCCCGGCAAAACGCTCCCGGATATGGGCCAGAAGCTGATCCCGGACCGTGCGATAAGCGTCGAGCCGCTGCTCGCGGCTGCCCTCGATGGCGGCAGGGTCCGCCGTCGGCCAGTATTCGATATCGACCGCGCTGGTGCGCGTCAGTTCGAGCGCGCGATGGTGCGCTTCGGGGGCGAGCGTCACGATCAGATCGAAGTTGAGCCCCTCCTGGTCATCCAGTTCTTCGAAGGTCACCGGCTTATGCCGTGAGATGTCGACGCCGATCTCCGCCATCACGGCAACCGCAAACGGATCGAGTTCGCCTTTGCGGACGCCCGCCGAGCCCACATAGATCGAGCGGCCGAACAGTTGCGCGAACAAGCCAGCCGCCATCGGCGAGCGGACAGCGTTCAGGCCGCAGGCGAACAAGAGCGCCTGAGGCCGCGCCACCGGTCGCGACGGTTCTGGCGGCATCGGGGCTCCTCAGCCCTTCCAGTGCAGCACCGTGATCAGCGTGAACAACCGCCGCGCCGTATCGAAATCGATGTCGACCTTGCGCTTGAGCCGTTCCATCACAATGCGTGAGCCTTCGTCGTGCAGGCCCCGGCGGCCCATGTCGAGCGCTTCTATCCGGTCCGGCGTCGCGGTGCGGATCGCAGCGTAATAGCTGTCGCAAACGGTGAAGTAATCTTTGACGATGCGGCGAAACGGCGCGAGCGACAGCATATGCGCAATCACCGGCGTGCCGTCTTCAAGGCGGATGTCGAACACGAGCCGGTTGCCGGTGATGCTCAGATGCAGCGCGTAAGGTCCGCCGTCGTGGTCGACCGGCCGAAAATTGTTCTCCTGGGTGAGATCGTAGATCGCGACCGTGCGCTCGTGTTCGACGTCTTTGTTCGGCCGGCCGATCGAAGCCTCGTCAAGTGTCACTGCCGTCAGGCGGCCGGCGTCTCGCTTGTCGCGGTCGGCGCGTGCCATCAGCGGTTAAGCCGGATCGCGATGGAGCGGGCATGGGCGTCGAGGCCCTCCGCCGTGCCGAGCGTGATGGCGGCGCCGCCGAGTGCGCGCAATTGCTCCGGTCCGCATTTCAAGATCGACGTCCGCTTCATGAAATCGAGCACGCCGAGCCCGGAGGAGAACCGCGCCGACCGCGCGGTCGGCAGTACGTGGTTCGAACCGGCCACATAGTCCCCGATCGCCTCCGGCGTGTGTGGCCCGATGAAGATGGCGCCGGCATTGCGGATGCGCCGCGCCAGTTCGTCAGCATCGTCGGCGACGATCTCAAGATGCTCGGGCGCGATGGCGTCCACCAGCGGCAACGCCTCGTCGAGATCGCGCACCAGGATGGTGGCGCCGAAATCGCGCCAGGATGCTGAGGCGACCGCTGCACGCGGTAGCCGTTCAAGCTGTGCTTCGACGGCGCGTTCGACGGCGGCGGCAAGCGCCGCGTCGTCGGTAATTAGAATGGCTTGGGCGCTTGCATCGTGTTCGGCCTGCGCCAACAGGTCGGCGGCGATCCAGTCGGGGTTGCCGTCCTTGTCGGCGATGATCAGCACCTCCGAGGGGCCCGCGATCATGTCGATCCCGACTTTGCCGAACACGATCCGTTTGGCCGCCGCCACATAGGCGTTGCCCGGTCCGACGATTTTGGCGACCGGCGCGATGGTCTCGGTGCCGTAGGCGAGTGCCGCGATTGCCTGCGCGCCGCCGACGCGAAAGATCTCGTCGACGCCGGCAAGTTTCGCCGCCGCGAGCACCAGCGGATTAAGTTCGCCGCCCGGCGCCGGCACCACCATGACGACACGCGGCACGCCGGCGACCTTGGCGGGGACCGCGTTCATCAATACCGACGACGGATAAGCCGCCGTTCCGCCCGGCACGTAGAGTCCGACCGCTTCGATCGCGGTCCAGCGCGCGCCGAGTTCGACGCCGAGACTGTCGGTAAAGCGATCGTCCTGCGGTACCTGGCGGCGGTGAAAGACCTCGATGCGGTCTCGGGCGAGTTCGAGTGCGCCGAGCGCGGCGTGCCCGCAGGCGTTCAGCGCCGCCGAAATCTCCGCGTGCGTCACCTTGAACCCGGTCCGGTCAAGGTCGAGGCGGTCGAACTTCAGCGTGTAGTCCTTGACGGCGTGGTCGCCGCGGGCGGCGACGTCGCTGACGATGGCGCGGACGGCCGCCTCGACGTCCGCCGACGCCTCGCGCTTGGTGTCGAGAAAGGCGCGAAAACCCTTCGCGAAATCGGCCGAGTGAGTGTCGAGGCGGATGGCCATGGCGGTTAACCTGATGGAAGGCGCTTAAGGACGTTCCGGGTCAATGGCCCGGCGGGGCCGTTCCGTCAACATCGCCGCCTCGATCGGCCGGCGTGACGGCCGGCTTAGCCTTTTTCGGCGAAGTTGGGCTTCGCGGTGCTGTCGTCCGCTGTCCATTGCCTCCAGGACCAAGTCTCCGGGAACGTGTGTCCCGGATCGTACGCGGCCGCAGTGCGCCAATTCCGCGCGTGCATATCGGCAAGCTCGCTCGGCCCGTCTTGCCGAAGTCATTGCGCATCAGATTTTTTCCGCGCGCCGTGCCGCAAAATCTCTGCCGCTTTGATTTATAACAATTCTAATTTTTGTGTTTCAGATTGACTTTAGGGCTTTGTTGCCCAACTCCTTGAGAAGCGTCGGCCGCAGCGGCTGGCGCTACCGGTGATGATCGACATGATGCGTCAGACGATCGGCGGAGCATTCCTTTTTGCTGCATTGCTTGCGTCCGCGCTGGTGCAATCGCGCGCGGTGCGCGCCGACGATACGGTGATGCTGTCGATCACCATCAAGGACCATCAGTTCGAACCTGCCGAGTTGCATGCACCACCGGGCACGCCGATCGGCATCCGCATCAAGAATTTGAACGACGTTGCCTCCGAATTTGAGAGCAGCGATCTGCATTTCGAGAAGATCGTCGCGGTGGGCAAAGAGGTCACGGTCTATGTGCGGCCGCAGCAGCCGGGCCGCTACAATTTCTACGACGACTTCCACCAGGCGACGCAAGGCTACCTGGTCGTACCGTGAGGGTCCCGTGCTTGCCGCGCTCCTGATTGTCTTCCGTGAAGTGTTCGAGGCCGGCCTGATCGTCGGTATCGTCATGGCTGTGACGTCGGGCGTTGCAGGCCGCGCACGTTGGGTCGCAGGCGGCGTCGCCGCAGGCGTGCTCGGCGCCTGCGTCGTTGCGGTTTTCACAAGCGGGCTTTCGGACTTGTTTGGCGGCAGCGGCCAGGAAGTTTTCAACGCCGCCATTCTCGGCCTCGCCGTATTGATGCTGACGTGGCACAATGTGTGGATGTCGCGGCACGGCCGCGAGCTTGCCGCCGAACTGCGCGCCGCCGGCGAAGCGGTCGTCGCCGGGTCTAAGTCGCTGGCAGCACTCGCCGTCGTGGTGGCGATTGCGGTGCTGCGCGAAGGCTCGGAAGTCGTGCTGTTTCTTTACGGCGTCGCGGCGGCCCAAGGCGGCGCCAGTTTATCGATGGTGATCGGCGGATTTATCGGACTTGCGCTTGGCTCGCTCGTCTGTCTGATGACCTATCTTGGACTCATCACCATTCCGACGCGTTATCTGTTCGGCGTCACCAGCGCGCTGATCGCGCTGCTGGCGGCCGGCATGGCGGCGCAGGCCATCGCGTTCCTCGAACAGGCCAACATTCTCACCGCGCTCGACGAGACGGTGTGGGATACGTCGTGGATATTGAGCGAGTTCGAGCTACCTGGGGCGGGCGCTGCACACGCTGATCGGCTATGTGGATCAGCCGACCGCCATGCAGCTGATCGTCTATGCCGCGACGCTCGGCATCATCGTGGTGCTGATGAAGGTGTTTGCTCAGCCGTCAGGGCATCGCCCAAAGGCCGCGTGAGCGTTCACGCCACCGCTGATCCGCCGGCGAAATGATCGGGGCAAATGTCGACTACCGCGACCTCGCCGAGATCGGCCAGTTCAGCCTCCAGGCATTCGACATCGAGACGAATGACGCCGCTGCCGGAGAACGTCAGCGTGACCACTCCAGCCGGCGCATCGCTCTCGCTGAATTCAATGGCAAGGAGGTTGAGCCGCGCGTCTTTGTTCAATTGATCGAGATCGCGGCATTTGCAGGCGTTGACGCGTTCGAAGCGGAGCGCCGTGCGGCAGCGCCGGTAGTCGGCCTTGGTGTCGACCGCGCTCATCCAATCGAAGCGATTGACGGCCATTACGAAGCGATGCTCGCGCGGCTGCCAGAAAATATCGCCGACTTTGACCACGGCGTCCTGAACGTGAGCTGACACCACCTCGATGTCGTCCTTGTCGAGGGCTACGAGCTTGAGTTCATCCGGACAAACGCTCATCTGCCGAATCCTTGCTGGGCGTTTCTTCTGCTGTGAAAGTTAGGAAGGCCGCCCCGGTGCCGCAAGCCCCGCCCGCGACATTACCCGGCGCGTGTCGACTAATTCGAGACGCAGGCGCTTCGCACGATGACGCGAACCGCCTGCTGGTGGAACGTACTCTTGTACGCCGCCACGACGGCGTCGAGCCGCGCTTGGTCATTGTCGTTGCCGGGTAGCACGATTTCGACCTTCTTGCTCGGCTCGTGAACGATCTTGCCCTTACTGCCATCGCGCCATTGGCCGACGGCGTCGAAGATGGTCATGCCGCCGGGAAAACGCGGCGTCATCTCGCGTGCCACGAAGCGGGCCCAGGCGGCTTCGCTCACGCCCAGCCGATCACCGATGTCGCGTCCGAACAGAAGCTCGGCGACGTCTCTCTGCTGTTGTTTGCCGTGACAGGCCGGCGCGGCCGTTTGCGCGGCGGCTCCGATCATGGTGGCGACGAGATGGACAGATATGGTGACGGAAAGGACAACGATCCGCATGACGACCCAGCACGTGCGCTGAGTGCGTGCGCTCAGGGCCTCTCCGGCGGCAGAAGCCCGCGCCGCATCAACTCGCCGCGCATGGTGCAAGCAGACGCCGCCGCCCACAATCCCAAGACGCACATAACGCCAAAAAAACCGCTCAAAAAAATCGCTTGCATAATCGGATGTCCCCGTCCGCCCTTTTTTCGCACAATAGCGCGCGGACTTTTCGTAAGTGTTATTGCGGTTGTAGCGGCGGCGTCGTGTATCTGCGGCGCCACAGCGTTGAAGCGTGTTTGTCACTTGCGCCGCTTTTTTCGCCGCACGCGGGCTTATTTGCAGATGTCCCGGCCGTTGACGCTCGTGAGCGTCTTGCCCGGCGGACACGGCGGTGCCTTTGCCGGCGGTGGTGCGCCTGCGGGATGCGGCGACGATCCTTTAACCGTAACGGCTGCGGATACCGGCGAAGGTTGCGGCGCCGGCACCGGTTTCACGACGGTTTTCAGCGGCGTTGGTCCTGAAGGAGGCGGCATCGGGCCGGGCTTGACGGCGGTCTGCAGCGGGCTCGGCGGATGCGCCGGTGTTGACTCTGGCGTTATGGCGGCGGGTGCCGGTCCTCGCAGATGCCGAGGCGGCGCTGACGGTTTCGCCACGGCGGCCGCCGGCCCTGATGGGGCGGGCGGCGGTGGCCCTGGTTTGATGGTGACCAGGGCCGGACCGGAATGATGTGGCGGCGGCGAACTAGGCTTGACCAATGGCGCTGGCGGCGGCGTTGACGGCGGAGCCCCGGAGATGCCGGAGCGCAGCTGCGGTGGCGGCGAAATCAGTGGAGGGCCCGGCGGAAACGCGGCCGGCGGCGCCGGAAACTCCCGCGCGACTGCACTGCGCCCGGAAGCGACACGTGAAACTCGGGCCGGCCATTCGGCGGCGCGCCGGACGAAGGCGATGGCCGTTGCAGTGACACGCTTGGCGGCGGCTGTACGAAAGCCGGAACGACGAGAGCGGCCGGAGCAGGAAGACCGAAGCGCTCATGCGATGGCGGCGGCGGGGGCAGGGCGATGAATTCGCGCGGCCGCGGCGGCAGGAAAAACAGCGGTGGTGGCGGCGGCGGATCGAAGCCGTCTCCTAAGAAGATCACGATTGGACGATCGACAAGGACGAGCTCACTCGGCGGCGGTGGAGGGACGCCGAGGTCGATGTATTCGAAGTCCGGCGGCGGCTCCATCGCGGCAGCCATCAGCCGCAACAGAAGGTGTGCGTCGGCGGCATGCGGCCCGTGCGGATAGCGGCGCAGGTACGACCAGTAGGCGCGCGGCGTGTTCGCGATGAGGCAATGACGCCAAATCGTTTCTTCGCGCCGGATGGCGAGCATCGCCGCGACCCGCCGCGACAATGGTCCGTCCGGATAAGCGGCGAGGAATTGCTGATAGCCGTCGATCGTGTCGATTTCCAGAGCCGCCTCATAGGCGTCTTCCGCTCGCGAAAAATCGCGCATCGATTTGCCGCGCACGTCGGCGAGTGGCATCACGTTCGGCGGCGGCGGTGCGTCGGCCGTACGTTCGGTGAAATAAAACGGACTGGAAATCTGGGACGCGTACCATGGAACTTCGGCGCCCTGGGTCAGTTCGCTGGCGCGCAGGCGAACACGTGCAAAAAGGTCATCGAGACCAAGACCGCCGGCGGACATCATCTCGGCCAGCGCCGTCGCATAGGCGCCGTAGGGGCCGCGCTCCCCGGGACCGACGGTTCCGGGAGCAGCGTTGAAGGCGATCGCCATGTTCGGCGCCGGATCGACCAGCACGAGCCCGCCCGCCAGCGGCTGGCCGCCGCTCGTGAACGGATTTTGCCTCGCCGCATCTACGATGACGATTTTGGCACCGCCCGGAAGCGCAGCGAACGCTTGGGTGAAATCTGAAATCCTGATCGCCTGCAGCGGAATGTCGGCGTCGCGCTTAAGCTCGGCATCGAGGGGGACAAAATAGTTGTCGCCGCCGTACTGAAGGCCGTAGCCGGCGAGGTAGACGAGCGCGGCCGCGTCTGGCCCGGCCGCCGACACCTGGCCGAGGAACTCGCGGAGCGCCTCGCGCAACGTCGGCTGATCGAGGTTGCGCGCGCCGGTGACGATGAAGCCCGCGGCTTGCAGCGTGTCGGCGATAAGCCCGGCGTCATTGGCTGGCGTCGTCAGCTTGCCGGACTTGTATTCGTCGTTGCCGATCACGAGAGCAAAGCGCGTCTCCGCTTGGCTCGGACGCTGTCCAATCAGCAGCGCCGCCACGACGAGCGCCACTATGACGAGCGGCCATGTTGGCGCGGCGTGCCAAAGCCTCTTTGTCATAAAGATCCTCGAAGCGGCTCTCTTACGAGCGACGTTTCAGGATCAAAATCTACCGCATAATGGGTCCTTATGATGGTCAGGACGGGACAAAATGATGCCGGACGCCTGAGCGTGGCGGTCGTGCCGCTTCGAGCTGCAGGCGATAATTGTTGCTCAACGTGCCGCTTCGGCGAGCAGAGCAAAGTGATTGAACGTTCTGCGGCCGGACATCGAGGGATTGTTTTTGAGGATCGCGGCAACGAGCAGGTTGTCACAATCCTGCTCGCGCGTTCCGCGCTCTTTTTGATTGTTGGTAGGTCCGCACAGACCCAATATGCGCGCCGGTGCCGTATAACTGCGGTTGGGTACAGTCGCAAGTTATATTTGCTTCCGATGTCGGAGCGCGCTAAGAACAATCTAACAAACCCTTTCTTAACTCGCCTCGTCCTGTCCGCAGGGTCCTAGACTGGGCTAAAAATCGAACTGGGCTGAAATCCAACTCGGCTGACATCAACTCGGCTACTCATCATGTCCACGGTCCCATTTTTCATGTGCGGGACTTTTCATTCACTCCCGTAAGGGATACAAACTGCCTTTCTCGAAAGGGAGGTTTTATGGCTAAGAAAGCGAAGAAGCGGCGCGCTTGGACGGCGACGGAAGTTCGTAACCTGAAATCTTTGGCGAAAAAGAAGACCCCGGCGGGTCAAATTGCCAAGAAGCTGAAACGATCCGAAGGCGCCACTCGGCAGAAGGCCTTCAGCATCGGGCTGTCGCTCGATTCACGTTCCTGATTTTACCAGCAGTTCAGTTTCGCGCGGCGGGTTCCGTGTCGGCCTTGGAGGGCGAGGCCGACATTATCCTTGTTGTGCGATTTTGTGTTGAAGCGCTGACGCCGCGCGATGCCGTCTGTGTGTCACGGCCTCCGTGCTGACGGGTGGCGTTCCGTTTGCATCGTTCAAGGACACGTCCAGGAACCGTGCAACAAAACGCGCGATAAAAAATCCGCCTTGGCGATGAGCCACGGCGGATTTTGACAATATGACAAGAGATGCTTCGGCGACGTCTCGGCGACCACCGGACTTCCGGTAAATTAGGAATGATGTCCGCGCTCCTTTGCCCGATCCTGTGGGCCGAGGTTAGGACGATCGTGTGTTCGAACGGGCCCCGGCCGGCCCGGCTCAGCGAGCTTTTGTTCCGAAGCGCTTGAACCTCGCCGGCGCGGCCTTCGACTAAGGCAACAGATCGTTAACCACTGGTATAATGGTCTGGCGGTTCCCGGCCGGCAAGGCCGCCTTTTTTGGCGCTTCGTCGATCTCCGGCTACTATTTCGCAGGCTGGTCCGTGGTATTTCCGACCCTCAGGGTGTTGGTAGGATCCCCATGACGAAGGCTCTCGGCCCGACGCGTCAGCCCCCGGCGAGTTCCGAACTCGCCGCGGCCCTTGGCGCGTGCCGCCGGGCATTCGTCGCCATCGCTCTGTTCAGCGGCATGAGTAACTTGCTGATGCTCACCGGCGCGCTGTTCATGCTCGAAGTCTACGATCGGGTCCTGCCAAGCCGCAGCGTTCCAACGCTCGTGGCTCTCCTCATCCTCGTGGTGGTCCTCTACGCCGCGCAAGGCGTGATCGACATGATCCGCGGCCGCATCCTGGTGCGCATCGGCAACAGCCTCGACGAGGCCATGAACTTGCGGGTCTACGATGCCATCGTACGGCTTCCGCTCAAGGTCGGCAGCAGGGGCGAGGCGGCGCAACCGATCCGGGACCTGGATTCGGTGCGGACTTTTCTTTCAGGTCTCGGCCCGGTGGCGTTGTTCGATCTGCCCTGGATGCCGGTCTATCTCGCGATCTGCTTTGTGTTTCACACCTATATCGGCCTGACGGCGCTGACCGGCGCCATCATTCTCGTCGCGCTTACGGTCGCGACTGAATTCATGACGCGGCGGCCGACGCGCAACGCCACCCAGTTTGCCGTGGCGCGCAACGCCTTGCTGGAGGCCAGCCGGCGCAATGCCGAAGCGATCACCGCGATGGGCATGGTCGGCCGCATTGGTCAGAAGTGGAGCGAGCTTAATCGCAACTATGTCGCGAGCAGCCGCCGCGCCAGCGACGTCGTCGGCGGTCTCGGCGCCATGTCGAAGGTTTTGCGCATGATGCTGCAGTCCGCGATTCTCGCGGTCGGCGCGTGGCTCGTGATCAATCAGCTCTCCACGCCCGGCATCATCATCGCCGGCTCTATCTTGGGCGGCCGTGCGCTCGCGCCTGTCGATCTTGCGATCGCCAATTGGCGTGGCTTCATCGGCGCCCGGCAGGCCTGGCAGCGGCTGTCGCGGCTGCTCGGACACTTGCCGCCGGTCGAACAGCCGATGCCGCTGAAGCCGCCGGCGCGCACGCTCGTTGTGCAGAGCATTGCGGTTGCGCCGCCGGGCGAGCAGCGCATCGTCTGCCAGGACGTCAATTTCACGCTCAGCGGCGGCAAGGCGCTTGGCGTGATCGGACCGACGGCTTCGGGAAAATCGTCGCTGGCGCGGATGCTGGTCGGCGTCTGGGCGCCGGTGCGCGGATCGGTCCGCCTCGACGGCGCCAACATCGATCAATGGTCGCCGGAATTGCTTGGCCGGCATATCGGCTATCTGCCGCAGGATGTTGAACTGTTTCCCGGCAACGTGGCGCAAAACATCGCGCGCTTCGAGGATCCCCCGGACGCCGCTGCGGTTCTCGCCGCCGCGCAGGCGGCGGGCGTGCACGATCTTATCGTCAACCTGCCGAACGGCTACGAAACCCAGGTCGGCGAGAACGGCAGCGGGCTCTCCGCGGGCCAGGCGCAGCGGATCGCGCTCGCCCGCGCCCTATATCGTGATCCGTTCCTGATCGTGCTCGACGAGCCCAATTCCAATCTCGATTCCGAGGGCGACGAGGCGCTGACGCAGGCCATTCTCGGCGTTCGGGCACGGGGCGGTATCGTCGTCGTTGTCGCGCATCGCCCTAGCGCAATTGCCGGCGTCGACTACATTCTGGTGATGGGCAAAGGCCGCCAGCAGCAGTTCGGGCCGAAAGAGGAAGTCCTCAACCGCGTGATCCAGCCGTCACCGCAGCAGCGTTCGCTGAAGGTAGTCCCGGAGCAGGGCGGGGCATGATGAGATGAGCGTCAAACCGTCGATGGATCTCGCGCGTCGATCCGCCGGCACATTATCGCCGGCGTGCTGATCGTCGCGGTTGTCGGATTCGGGCTCGGCGGCTGGGCGTCGACCGCCGAAATCTCCGGTGCGCTGATCGCGCAGGGTTCGCTGGTCGTCGATTCGAATGTGAAGAAGGTCCAGCATCCGACCGGCGGCGTTATCGGCGAGATCCGCGTCCATGACGGCGATCATGTGAAGGCCGGCGATATTCTGATCCGGCTCGACGAGACGGTCACACGCGCCAATCTGTCGATCGTTCAGAAGGGTCTGATCGAACTTTACGCGCGCCACGCACGGCTCGCCGCCGAGCGCGACGGTGCCAGCGACGTCGCTGCGCCCAAGGAACTCACCGACCGCCTCAACGATCCGGACGTGGTCGATGCGCTCAACAGCGAACGCAAGCTGTTCGAACTTCGTCTGAAGTCGCGCACGGGGCAGAAGGACCAGTTGCAGCAGCGCATTAAGCAATTGCAGGAGCAGATCGTCGGGTTGACCGCACAGCAGGACGCCAAAGCCAAGGAAGTTGCGCTGATCGAGCAGGAACTCACCGGGGTGCGCGATCTGTGGCAGAAGAACCTGGTCCAACTCACCCGTCTGACAGCGCTTGAACGCGAGGAAGCGAGGCTGCAAGGCGAGCGCGGCCAGCTGGTCGCTGGGGCTGCGGAAGCCAAGGGTAAGATCACCGAAACGCAATTGCAGATCATCCAGGTCGATCAGGATCTGAGCAGCGACGTCGCCAAGGAACTGCGCGAGACCGACAGCAAGATCGGTGAGTATGTCGAGCGCAAAGTGACGGCGGAGGATCAGCTCAAGCGCACTGATATCCGCGCTCCGCAGGATGGCGTCGTCTTCCAGTCCACGGCGAATACGATCGGCGGCGTCGTCACGGCGGGCGATCCGATCATGATCATCGTGCCGGAGGCGGATACGCTCATGGTCGAGGTCAAAGTCGAGCCGAGAGACATCGATCAGGTGCTGTTCGGTCAGCCCGTTGTGCTGCGGTTCTCATCGTTCAATCAGCGGACGACGCCGGAGATCAACGGCACGGTGACGCGTATCGCGGCCGATACGACCAACGATCAGCGCACCGGCCAGAGCTACTATCTGGTGCGCATCGGCATGACCGATGACGAAATTCGCCGGCTCGGCGATGTCAAGCTGACGCCGGGCATGCCGGTCGAGGCCTTCATCCAGACCGGCGAACGCACGGTCGTGTCGTATTTGATCAAGCCGCTGCACGATCAGTTGATGCGGGCGTTCCGCGAGAAGTAGGACCGCGCGGCGCGAGATTGCCGGCCGCCGCTGTTCGGCGGCTTTCATCGCGGCATCCGCGCGTGCTGCACCGGCGGCCAAGATTGTCTGAGGCGGTATTCGGCGGGCACCGCCTAAATCTGCTATAAGGGACCGGTTAGCGACGGGAGCGAGGTCTCGGTCGTGAAAAGGTTCATGAGGCGGCTCGCCCGTTGGGCGCGAAAGTTCGGCTTGGCGCGCGCGGTCTGCACGTTGCTGCTGTTCGCGCTGGTGCCGCTGCGCATCTGGGATCCGCGGCCGCTCGAGGAAGTGCGCCTGCGCACCTTCGACCTCTATCAAGTCCTGCGCCCGCGCGAGCAGACCATTCGGCCGGTGGTCATCGTCGACATCGACGAAGACAGCCTCAGGGAAATTGGCCAATGGCCGTGGCCGCGAATCATCGTGGCGGACCTGGTGACGCGAATCGGCCAGCTTGGCGCTGTTTCGACTGGGTTCGACATCATCTTTGCGGAGCCGGACCGCATGTCGCCGGCCGTCGCCGAGCACAGCTTCCGGGGCATCGATGCCGAGACCCGCGCCAAGCTCGACAGCTTGCCGAGCAACGATGCAGTGTTCGCTGATGCGATCAGGGCGAACGGGCGCATTGTCCTCGGCCAGGCCGGCTCGGCCGTGCAGAAGCCGCCGTCCGATGCCGAACGGGCGCTGCAGACCGGTTTCGCCATCCTGGGTCCCGATCCGACGCCGTTACTGGTGACCTTCCCCGGCTTGTTGCGCAACATTTTCCCCCTCGAAGAAGCCGCGGCCGGCCGCGGCCTGTTTTCCATCAATCCCGAGCGCGACGGCATCATTCGCCGTGTGCCGGTCATCATGGAAGCTCAGGGCGCGCTGGTACCCTCGTTGTCGATGGAGATGCTGCGTGTGGTCACTCACGCCGGGGCCATTCAGGTGCGCACCGACGACGCTGGCGTGGAATCGGTCCTGGTACCCGGCTTGCAGGTGCCAACCGACGGCAACGGTCAGTTCTGGGTTCATTTCAACAAACACGACCCGACCCGTTACGTCTCAGCCAAGGACATCTTGCAGGGCCGGGTGAGTGCCGACCGTTTGCAAGGCAAGCTCGTTCTGATCGGTACGTCGGCCATCGGCCTGCTCGACATCAAGACCACGCCGGTTGACAGGGCGATGCCGGGTGTCGAAGTGCACGCCCAAATTCTTGAGAGCGTGCTGACCAAGGCGCTGCTTTCCAATCCTGGTTACGCGATCGGCGTCGAACTTGTCGTCGCGGTACTGCTGGGACTCGCCACCATCATCGCGGCGCCGATGCTTTCGGTTGCAACTGTCATTGTGCTCGGCGCTGGCCTGATCGCCGGTCTGATCGCGCTGTCGTGGTACCTCTTCGTCGAGCACAGCCTGCTGATCGATTTCACCTATCCGTTGATGTCGAGCTGGCTGATCTATCTGGTGCTGACGTTCGTGAACTACGCGCGCGAGCAGAAGCAGCGCAAGCAGATCCGATCCGCCTTCGGCTACTACCTCTCGCCCCACATGGTCGAGCAGCTCGCGCGCTCGCCGGAAAAGCTGGTGCTGGGCGGCGAAGAGCGACGCATGACCATCCTGTTCAGCGATGTACGCGGATTCACGACCATTTCGGAATACTACAAGGACGATCCCCAAGGTCTGACCCGGCTGATGAACCGGTTCCTGACACCGCTCACCAACGCGATCATCGAGCGCAAGGGCACGATCGACAAATATATCGGCGACGCCATCATGGCGTTCTGGAACGCGCCGGTCGACGACGAAGACCAGGAGGCCAATGCCTGCGATGCCGCGCTCGAAATGCTGGCGCGGGCGGAAACGCTCAACGCCGAACTCAAGAGCGAGGCCGAGGCCAGCGGCGGCGCCTACATGCCGTTGCGGATCGGCATCGGACTGAACACCGGCCCGTGCGTGGTCGGCAACATGGGATCGGATTTTCGTTTCAACTATTCGGTGCTCGGCGACACCGTCAACGTCGCGTCACGGCTCGAGGCGCGGACCAAGGATTATCGCCTGCCGGTGGTGATCGGCTCGCGCACGGCGGAACAGGCCAAGGGCAAATTCGCCACGATGGAGATCGACCTCATCCAGGTGAAGGGCAAGACCCAGCCGGAAGCGGTCTTTACGGTACTCGGGCGCGCCGAAGTCGGACAGGATCCCAGATGCGCCGAACTGTGCGAACTCAACGCCACCATGCTGGCGTGTTTTCGCAAGCAGCAATGGGGCCAGGCGCTCGCTCTGATCGATCGCTGCCGCAAGCACACCAACGGCTTCGACGTCGCCGGGCTCTACGAGATGTACGTCGAGCGCATCGCGAGCTATCGTGCCGACCCACCGCCAGCGGAGTGGAACGGCGTCTACGAAGCGGAATCGAAGTAGCTCAGAAGTGCAGCGCGGCCGGCGACGCTGCTGCGCGGGCGACCGGGGGCAAGTCGCGCAGGAACCGCCACACGCCATTGCCGTCGAATGCGAGCAGTGGAACGGTGCGCTCCAGCTCCCGATCTTCGCCCATGCGCAGCCAGCGATTGTCGAGGACGATCCATTTGTTGTCGGGGCGGGCGGTGACGACGGCGTGATCTTCGCCGATCACCGGGTCGCGCAGGACAACAAGCTTCACGTCATCGGGCGCGACGCCTGCTTCGGTGAGTGCCACGTATTTGGCGATGGCGTAGTCCTCGCGATCGCCCCGACCGGTAGCAAGGGTCGTCAGCGGCGAGGACTAGCGGTCTTCGACGCCCCACTGTTGCATGTCGCTCATGGGGCGGATCGCGAGGTTGATGGCACGGTTGATGACGCCTACGCGCGCGGCCGGTCTGCGCCTGTCCGGCGGCGACGATATCGAGGAAGCGCTGAGCCGCGCGCGGGCACGGCGCGGTCTTGTCTCGACAATGGGCGAGGACGGCCTTGTCGGCACGAATATCGGCTTCGACGCCGTTCCATTTTGCCAGCGCGTCTCCGTAGATGAGCGGCACGGTCGCAAGACCAAATGGCCGCGTGAGGCTGGGCGTCGCGATTGGCGCCTGAATTGCGCCCGGCGGCTTGCCCGCGGGCGGGTTCGGCTCGAGCGACGCCATCCTGGTCTGCGGTGGATCGTCGTGCGGCGGGTTGTCGCTTTGCGCGGCAGCCTTGCTGCTCGCTTTGACTATCGACACGCTCTTCGCCAACGACGTCGTTAAGATCGCGCGCGAGGTCACCCAGGGTGGCGTCGATGGCGGTCGCATCCGGAACTTCGGCTGCGCCGAACGCGCCCGGCTCGCCGCTCGAGGCAACCGGCGCGATGAGAAGGAATGCGGCAATGCTGCACGCCGTCACGCGACCAAACATTTGACGTCCCTGAAACCGGCTGCGGCGCTTGAGCGCTCTTCCGGCTTGTTGTTCAGGGACGGCTTAACCTCGACGCTGCTGCAGCCCGGTTAAGATGCGGCGTCTCGCACGAGGAGGTTCAAAACAGCGTTTGGGAAGCGCTGCGCGATTGCGAACAATTTTATCGATCGCGTTTGAAACGAATGTACAGCGCGCTGTTTCTGCGATTTAATGCCGCGAAGCGACGAGCAAAATCAGAACAAAGCTTTGCCGACTGCGGTGACGGGGAGAACACGATGCACAGGATGCACCGGCTGAAAGCATGCGGTCTGAAGGCATGTAGCCTGAAGATTTGCGGCTTTGCCGCGCTGGGGTTCGTCCTCAGCGTTGGCGCCGCATCAGCGCAGGACAAGACATTCGAACTGAAACTCTCGCACTGGGTGCCGCCGTCGCATCCACTGCAGAAATCGATGGAGGAATGGGGCGCCTCGATCGAGCAGGACTCCGGCGGCACGATCAAATACAAGGTGTATCCGGCGCAGCAGCTCGGCAAGGCGTTCGACCATTACGACATGGCCCGTGACGGCATCGCCGACGTGACCTATGTGAGCCCGGGTTATCAGCCGGGGCGTTTCCCGATCTTCGACGCCGCCAATCTGCCGTTCATGATGACCAACGCCAAGGGCGGCTCGCAGGCGCTCGACGATTGGTATCGGCCCTACGCCGCGACCGAGATGAAGGACGTCAAATACTGTTTCGCTTTCACCCACGATCCCGGATCGTTTCACTCGAAGACCAAGAAGATCGTCGTGCCGGGCGACATCAAGGGCATGAAAATCCGGCCCGCGCACGCGACCACGGCGTCGCTCGTCACCGACCTCGGCGGCACCAACGTGCAGGCCGCGGCGCCGGAAGTCCGCGACATCCTCGAAAAAGGCGTCGCGGATGCGGTCACCTTCCCGTGGGGATCGGTGCTGCTGTTCGGTATCGACAAGGTGACGAAGTACCACATGGAGGCCGCGCTCTACACGACAGGCTTCGTCTGGATCATGAACAAGGACACCTACGCGGCCATGTCGCCGGCGCAGCAGAAGGTGATCGACAATCACTGCAATCGGGAATGGGCCGAGAAGGTCGCCGCGCCCTGGGCCGACTTCGAGCATGACGGCATCGCCAAGCTCAAAGCCATGCCTGGCCATGAGGTGTACCCGCTGACCGATGAGCAACTGAACGCGTGGAAAACGGCGTCCGCGTCCGTTGTGCAGACATGGTCGGCCGCGGTGAAGAAAGCCGGCGGCGATCCTGACGCGGCGCTCAAAGGCTTGAAGGACGAGCTCAGCAAATACAATGCATCTCACTGACCTTGCGATCTCAGAACGCGAGACGGTCGGCAACCAAAATGTGAAGGGGAGGATGGGAATGGACGGCAAACAGCACAACAATGTCTGGTGCGTTGCGGCGCTCGGGCTCGCGCTCGGACTTGCGGGCGGTGTCGGTCCTGCATCGGCGCAGGACAAGACCTTTGAGCTCAAGCTGTCGCACTGGGTGCCGCCGTCGCATCCACTGCAGAAGGCGATCGAGGAATGGGGCGCCGACATCGAGAAGGCGTCGAACGAAACGATCAAATACAAGATCTATCCGTCGCAGCAACTCGGCAAGGCGTTCGATCACTACGACATGGCGCGCGACGGTATTGCGGACTTCGCCTATATCAATCCTGGCTACCAGCCGGGACGCTTCCCGATCATCGCGGCCGGTGAGCTGCCGTTTCTTGTCGGCCAGGCTAAGGGCGGCAATCGCGCCATCGACGCCTGGTATCGCAAGTACGCCGCAACCGAGATGAAGGACGTGCACTATTGCTTCTCCTTTGTGCTCGATCCGCTGGCGTGGCACTCGACCAAGAAGAAGATCGTGGTGCCTGCCGACATCAAGGGCATGAAGATCAGGCCGGCGCAGGGAACGCTCGCTGCGTGGGTCACTCAGCTCGGTGGTACCAACGTGGAGTCGAGCGCGCCCGAGGTCCGCGACATTCTCGCCAAAGGCGTTGCCGACGCCGTCACCTTCCCGTGGGGTTCGGTGGTGCTGTTCGGCATCGACAAGGTGACCAAATACGACATGGATGAACCGCTCGGCTCGGTCATGTTCCAGTGGGTCATGAATCCCGCGACCTACCAAGCCATGTCGGCCTCGCAGAAGAAGGTGATCGACGATCACTGCACGACCGAATGGGCCGCCAAATTCGCCGATCCCTGGGTCGACTTTGAGCATGCCGGTATCGAGAAGATCAGGGCCGAACCAGACCACGAGGTCTACAAGATCACGGACGCGCAGCTCGCCGAGTGGAAGGCATCGGCCGAGCCGCTGAAGCAGAAATGGGCCGCCGACGTGAAGAAAGCGGGCGGCGATCCCGACGTTATCTTCAAGGAGCTGCAGGCGTCGCTGGCGCAGTACAACGCAGGCTTCTGACGGGCCGGTCACACTGACGCGGCGGACGATCGGCCGCCGCTCCTCGGGATGATGACGATGCCGGAAGCCGTTGCCGAAACGGGACCCGTCGTGCCTCGCACGCGCAATGCGATGGACCGTTTCATCGACGGCATCGAGCTGATTGCCGCCTTCTTCGCCGGCGTCGTGGCGCTCGACATCTTCGTTTCGGTGCTGTTGCGCTACTTCTTCAGCGTTCAGATCCCGGACAGCTACGATTTCGGCCGGCTCCTGCTCGGCATTCTGATCTTCTGGGGCATCGCGGCGACGTCCTATCGGGGCAATCACATCACCGTCGATCTGCTCTACGCCAATGTCGGCGATGGCTTGAAGCGCGTCATCGACGTGTTCGCGACGCTGGTGCTGCTGTTTGTCGTGACGGTGCAGACCTACACGTTGTTCGACAAGGTGCGTGGCACCTATGCGGACCACGTGCTGACCTTCGATCTGCGGCTGCCGGTCTGGCCGTTCTTTCTGGTGGCGTGGCTCGGCGACGTGTCGGCGGTGCTGTTGATCGCGGTGCGCACCTACCGGCTGATCTTCCATCCGGAACTGCTCGGCGGCCAATATCAGATCAAGCCGGTGGAATGAGGCGCAAGCGAAAGTGAGGCGCATTTGAGCACTGACGCGGTTGCGATCCTCGGCTTTGTTGTCCTGTTTGTGCTGATGCTGCTGCGCGTGCCGGTCGGTATGGCGATGGGCCTCGTCGGCGTCAGCGGCTTCGCCTACATCGTCGGCGGTACGGCGGCGCTCAAGAGCGTCGGCCTGACGTCGATGCGCACGGTGACCGACTACACGTTCGGCGTCATCCCGATGTTCTTGCTGATGGGCGCGTTCGTGTCGAATTCCGGCATGAGCCGCGAATTGTTCCGCGCCGCGAATTCGTTCCTCGGCCACTACAAGGGCGGTCTCGGCATAGCGACCATTGCGGCCTGTGCGGGCTTCGCGGCGATCTCCGGCTCGTCCGTCGCCACTGCCGCGACCTTCGCGACCGTCGCGTACCCGGAGATGCGCCGCTACAACTACCCGCAATCGTTTGCCACTGGCGTCATTGCGGCCGGCGGCACGCTCGGCGCCATGCTGCCGCCGTCGACGGTGCTTGCGGTCTACGGCATCATCACCGAGCAGGACATCGGCAAGCTGTTCATCGCCGGCATCATTCCCGGCCTGCTCGCCGCCTCGATGGACATGCTCACCGTCGTGGTGATCGGCAAGGTGCGGCCGAAATTTCTCCCCGCAACGCCGCGGCACAGCTGGGCGGAGCGGCGCGCCGGCTTGCGGGACATCTGGGCAATGCTGCTGCTGTTCGTGTTCGTCATCGGCGGGCTCTATGGCGGACTGTTCACCCCGACCGAAGCGGGCGGCGTCGGCGCCTCGGGTGCGCTCCTGATCGGGGTCGCGCGCGGCCGGCTGACGCGCCCGGAAATTCGCCGCTCGCTGCTGCAGGCGGTGCGCACCGCCGCCGCAGTGCTCACGGTGCTGATCGGCGCGCTGCTGTTCGGCTATTTCCTCACCGTGACGCAAACGCCGCAGAAGGTGACGGAGTTCTTCACCAGTCTCGGGCTCGGCCGCTATGGCGTGCTTGCCCTGATCATGCTGATGTACATCGTGCTCGGCTGCCTCATGGATTCGCTCGCCATGATCATCCTCACGATCCCGATCATCTTTCCGGTCGTCACTCAGCTCGGCTTTGATCCGATCTGGTTCGGCGTGATCATCGTGATGACGGTCGAGCTTGGGCTTATTCATCCGCCGGTCGGCATGAACGTCTTCGTGATCAAGAGCGTCGTGCACGACGTTAGCTTCTCGACGATCTTCGCCGGCGTGCTGCCATTCATCGTTACCGATCTTATTCGCCTCGTGATCTTGATCGCCTTTCCGATCCTCGCGCTGTGGCTGCCGTCGCACATGTAGCTGTGCTCCCTCCCGCCTTGTGGGGGAGTTGGAGAGGGGGTCGGGAGGTGCTTCTTGGCGAAGACGGGTGCAGACAATCATCCAATCATCTCGCCTTAGTATCTCTCCTCCCGGCCCCACCCCTACCCCTCCCGGGGAGGGGAATAGACGTCCACGTGCATCAGCACGTCGAGTGCGAGCGCGCCTTTCGGATAGACGACGAGCGGATTGATCTCGATCTCGGCGACGCGCGGGTCAGAGCGGACGATGGCGCCGAGTTGCAGGACGCAGTCCACAACGGCATCGAGATCGACCGGTCGAGCGCCGCGGTGGCCGTCGAACAAGGCTGCGCCCTTGAGCTTCTTCAATTCCTCGCTGATGCCGTCGCGGTCGAGGTCGGCGGCAATGAGCCGGATATCGTGAAGCGCCTCGATCCAGATGCCGCCGAGACCGATGGTGACGACGGGTCCCCAGGCGCCGGCGCGCCGCGCGCCGACGACCAATTCCAGGCCCGGCGGCGCCATGGCTTCCACCAGCATGCCGTCGAGGGCGATATCCGGCCGCGCGGCGCGGATGTTGGCCGTGATGCGGTCCCACGCCGAGGTGAGCGCGGCCGCGTCGGCGATGTTCAGCACAACGCCGCTGACGTCGGTCTTGTGCGCAAGCGCCTCCGATTGGGCTTTCAGCACGACCGGAAAACCGATGCGCTGCGCAATCGCCAGCACCTCGGCGCGATCGTGTGCGAGCTCGCCGCGAGGCACGCGAATGTCAAGGCCCGACAAAACCCGCTTGCCGGCATATTCGGCGAACGCGCCGGATACCGGAACGTCTGCAACGGGCTGCACCGTCACAGCCGAGCGCCGCCGCGCCGCCGTGACGGCGCGGCCATACCCTGTGGCGCGCGCCATGGCGCGGAGCGCGCGATCCGGCGACTTGAAGAAGGCGAGGCCCTTGCCACGTAACGCCGCGGCGAACTCTTCCGGCATCGGCGTGTCGTCGCCCATGGTCGCGACCGCGACTGGCTTATTGAGATCGGTCACGCCGGCAAGGATCGCATTCGCCTTGTCCATGGCGAAGCGCGGCGCGCCCGCAACGATCGAAATAACGAGACTGCCCATCGCCGGATCGGCGAGGAGCTGCGCCCCGACACTGCCGAGGATCGACGGATCGCGCACGGTCTGCGCCGTGGTGTCGACGGGATTTTCGATCGCCGCGAACGGCGGCAGTATGGCTTTGATACCGGTGGCGCTGCCGGCTGACAGCTGCGGCAGATCGAGCCCGATCGTCTCGGCGAAATCGAGCGCGTAGCCCTTGAACGCGCCGGAATTCGTCATCACAGCGGCGCCGGCGGCGGGCGGCTTGGCAAAGCGCGCCAGAATCTCCGCGGTGTCGATCAGCTCTTCGAGCGTATCGACCATGATGACGGCTTCGCGGCCGACGAGCGTTGCCATCACCGCATGATCGCCCGCCATCGCGCCGGTGTGGGTCCGCGCCGAGGCTTGCGCGCGGACGCTGCGGCCCGGATGCATCAGCACGATCGGCTTGCCCTTGTCGCGGGCGCGGGCGGCGAGCTTAAGGAACAGCGTGGGATTGCGCACCTGCTCCATGAACAGGACGACGACCTGCGTCGCCTCGTCGTCGATCAGAAATTTCAGAAAATCTTCCGTCGTCAACGCGGCCTCGTTGCCGGTCGAGACCACGCAGGACAGCGTGAGCTCCTTCGCCAGCAGCGCGAGGCGCAATGTCGAGCACATGGCTCCGCTTTGCGTGATGACGCCGACGGCGCGGCTGTTTCCCGCAGGGCGCCGCGCGGGAAGCGAGAGCGGCTCGAATGTCAGCGCGACCCGGTCGGCGAGGTTGACGAAGCCGATGCAGTTCGGGCCGCACAACGCGAGCGCACCTTCTCGCGCGATGCGCGCCATCTTGTCCTGCGCGACGCGGCCGTCCTCATCCATCTCGGCGAAGCCCGAGGCGAACACCAGCGCCGCGCCGAGTTTGCGGTCCACGCAGGCCGCGACAGCCTCGACCGCGGCCTGGCGCGGCAGCGCCAGCACCGCGGCATCGACGCCTTCCGGCAAATCGGCGATCGAGGGCAGGCAGCGGCGGCCGTCGATCTCGCGGGCGGTCCGGCTGACAAGATGAATGTCGCCGGTAAAACCCAGGCGCGTCAGATTGCCGAGTACGGTCGCGCCGAGCGATCCGGGTTCAGGCGAAATGCCGACGATGGCGACCGAACGCGGCCGAAGGAGCCGCGTCAGCGTGACGGCGTCGCGAGTGGCGGCCACGAGCGTCTAGCTGTCGCGGCGATAGGCGGCGAGGCCCGGCCGGTATGACTTGTCGTCGAGGAACTGCGTCATGCCCTTTTCGCGCCCCTTCTCCGGATCGAGGAAACGCAGCTGATCGAGTTTGGCGAACAGATAATCCTCGGCGTCCTCCCACGACATGTCGCGCACGCGGCGCGCGGCGTGCTTGGCGATGCGCAGCGCCATCGGATTCTTCTCGATCAAGGTCGCTGCGAGTTTTTGCGTGCGCTCGCGCAGCGCCGAGCGCGGCACGGCTTCGTTGACGAGCTTCATCTCGGCGGCTTTGCGGCCGTCGAACGTCTCGCCGGTCATGATGTAGTACATCGTGTCGCGCTGGCCGATCACCGACGCCACCGCCTTGGTCACCGAGCCCGCCGGAATGATGCCCCAGTTGATCTCGGAGAGGCCGAAGGTCGCGTCCTCGGCCGCGATCGCGAGATCGCAGGCGATCATCGAGTTGAAGCCGCCGCCGAAGCACCAGCCGTTGACCATGGCGATGGTCGGCTTACCGTAGAACTGCAGCCGCTTCCACTGCGCCATGGCGCTCTTGCGCATGATCTTCAGCCGCTCGTCGTAATTGAGCTTGTCGGTGGCGCGGAAATATTCGCGTAGATCCATGCCGGCCGAGTACGCTTCCCCCGCGCCGGTCAGCACCAGCGCGCCGCAGCGGTCGTCGCTTTCCAGCGCCTCGAACACGTCCAGCATCTCGAATGACAGCGCCGGGTTGATGGCGTTGCGCTTCGCCGGGCGGTTCATCGTCACCCAGGCGACGCGATCGACGATCTCGACCAGAACGGTATTGCCCCCGGGAAGCTTTGCTAAGTCTGTGCTGGCACTCATGTGATCGAAGTCCCTCCCGGTGTGTTTGTCCGGGGATTGTTTAGCGGATCGGGCCGAACGGACAAGGGCGTCTGAATCATCCGCCCCCACGAAGTGGGGAAGGGGGACCGCCCGAAGGGCGGTGGAGGGGGCCTCGGCCGCGACGCTGAAGCATCCTTGCGTTTCCGTCATCCTGAGGTGCGAGCCATGCTTATGGCGAGCCTCGAAGGACGACGGCCCCTGCGCCTCGGCCGGCATCCTTCGAGGCGCGCGATGCGCGCACCTCAGGATGACGGTGAACAGACAAGCTCACTCCTTCTCGCGACGCGCTCCGCGCCCGAGTCATGCCGACGCCGTCATCAAGAACCATCGCCGCTTGCGATCGTCGTCAGACTTTTCCGGCGGTGGCGGCCGGTTGGTTACGATCGTTGTGGCGCACGAACGCGGATACATCGTCGTCATTGCGAGGAGTGGAGCGACGAAGCAATCCAGGGCGGCTTGCATGAAGCGCTGGATTGCTTCGCTGGCGCTCGCAATGACGGAAGAAACAAAAAGGAAGCGGAACGCCGAAAGGCGCAGACATCCAACCACCGCACCTTGCGGTGCGGCGCTGCCCCTGCGGGAGCAGCACGCCTCTTGGCGTTCCACCGCGGTTCTCGCCAGAGGGACATTGGTCCCCAAGGCTCAGCGTCGGGCCATGCTTCCTGGGACTTGGCCGGAGCGTTCGATCCTGTACGCGCGCCCCAACCGGGGGGCGGAGACCAAGCGACGCTCCACGGGCATTACCCGCGCCGCGCCTGTCCCAGTCCAGCGAAGCACCTCGCGCACCGGTTGTTGTGCCGGCAGGTTGATGCCCGAGCCGCCCGAGCCCCAGCCCGCAGGCGCCGCACTTCGCCCCGCCAGACCGGTGTCACCGGCCGGCGTCCTTCACGGGGGCGAGATTCGATGGCCAATAGTAACTAAAAAAGAGACAATTGTCAACGCGTATCACGTAAAAAGAGACAGCTGTAGGATGGGTAGAGCGGAGCGAAATCCATCATCTTCTGCCCAGTGAATCGCACTATCGGTATCCAGTCTCGCCCGTCCAATCGAAAGGACAGACAGCCGAGCTTGAACACGCAATCGAAGCTTGGTCATCGCACCGACCTAACAAAATCGTTCGAGACGATGGGTTTCGCTCCGCTCTACCCATCCTACGACCTGGGGCTCGCATATTGATCCCGCAGCTCCGATATGCAATGTCCGCCGCCTCGGGGAAGGACTCCTACAATGGACCTGAAACTCACCGGCCGCACGGCGCTGATCACGGGCGCTTCGAAGGGGATCGGGCTTGCGGCTGCGCAATGGCTGGCGCGCGAGGGCGTGCATGTGTGCCTGGTGGCGCGGTCGGCGAGCGCGCTGGAGAAGGAAGCGGCCGAGATTGCCAAGACCACGGGCGTCACGGCGAAGACGTTAGGGGCGGACCTTGCAGACGCCGCGGCGCGCGAGCGGGTGGTCAAAACGTTTCCGGACATCGACATCCTCATCAACAACGCCGGCGCCATTCCGGGCGGCACCATTGAGGAGGTTGACGAGGCGGCGTGGCGCGCCGGCTGGGACCTCAAGGTCTTTGGCTATGTCGGGCTGACGCGGCTCTATCTCGCCAGGATGAAAGCGCGGAAGCGTGGCGTCATCATCAACATCATCGGCGCGGGCGGCGAGAAGCTCGACTTCGGCTATATCGCGGGCGCCGCCGGCAACGCGGGACTGATGGCGTTCACGCGCGCGATCGGCGGCACCAGTCCTGAATTCGGCGTGCGGGTGATCGGCATCAATCCCGGACCGGTTCTGACCGACCGGGTCGAGACGCTCAATCGTAAGAAGGCGGCGCGGCTTTACGGCGACGAGAACCGCTGGCGCGAGAGTTTTGCCAAGATGCCGTTCAGGCGGCCGGCCTCGGTCGATGAGATCGCAGCGACCGTGGTGTTTCTCGCGTCCGATCTGTCGTCCTACACGAGCGGCACCATCGTCACGATCGACGGCGGCCTCACGCATCGCAGCCAGTTGCCGTAAGCCCGTCATTCCGGGGCCGGCCAAAAGGCCGGAGCCTGGAATCCATCATCTGCGCTGAAGCGGATGACGGCACAGACAATAAATACTCTGAATACGGTTGTTATGGATTCCGGGTCCGCCGCTTACGCAGCGACCCGGAATGCCAGTCAGCTCCGGCCGCCGCCGGCAAGGACAGCGCGCGTGGCGCGGTCCGGGCCGAAGTCGTCGACGCTGTCGATCGCGAGAAGATCGGCCAGCCGGGTGCGCGCGCGATTGACGCGGCTCTTGATGGTGCCGACCGCGCAGCCGCAGATCGACGCGGCATCTTCGTAGGAGAAGCCCGACGCGCCCACCAGGATCAGCGCTTCACGCTGATCCGACGGGAGCTTCGTGAGCGCGGTACGGAATTCCTCGAACTCGACGCGCCCGGTCTGCTCCGGATGCGACTTCAGCGTTTCGGCATAGCGGCCGTCGGCATCCTCAACCTCGCGCCGCCGTTTGCGGTATTCCGAGCGGAACAGATTGCGCAGGATCGTGAACAGCCATGCCGGCATGTTCGTGCCGGGCTCGAATGAGTCGATGTGCGACAGGGCGCGCAGCAACGTCTCCTGCACCAGATCGTCGGCGCGGTCGACATTGCCGCTCAACGAGATCGCGAACGCGCGCAAACTCGGCACGGTCGCAAGCACCTGGTCGCGTATCGCAGGATCCAACTTCATGCGGACGACCTCTGATCAATCGTTGTCTTGATCGCTCAGCCGGCGAACAAGCTCAGCGATATGCGGCGGGATGCCCTCGTTGACGACGTCGTCGTACAGTGCTCGCAATTGCTGGCCGATCCGAGCCTGCACTTCGCGCCCGAGGCGAACGTTCCGCGCCGGGCGGATATCATCTCTGTGAGTTACGCCGGTCTTCGCCATGGCGTCTTCAGCCTCCGGTTTGGCCAATTCCTGTCTGGGCAAATCTTGGCCTGCCGGCTCGAGATTAGTCCTTCGGTTTTTCATGTCCTCATGTTTCCCCCGTTCACCCATCGGCCCGGTCACCCTAAGCTTTCTGGACAGGGTCCCGACGTCGCAGGTCCCTCGTTCTCGGCAGTTACCCGACACGGCCCGTGGCATTTCACGTGCTTCACCGTCAATGCATGGATTTGACTATTGTTCCGGCCTAATTCGCGGCTTTTGGAACTTTTTTCGGAACCTATTCCGGCCCCTGGGCGTTCGGCCCAGCACGGGACTTACTTGGTCTCGTGATCTTGTACTTGGGACTTGGTTCTTGGGACTTGGAAGGGGAGGGTCAATCGTGTCGACCTCGCAAACCGTACTCCAGCACCTGCCGTTTCTCCGCCGTTACGCGCGTGCCCTGACGGGAAGTCAGGCGTCCGGCGACGCCTACGTCGCCGCCACGTTGGAGGCACTCATTGCCGATCCCGGTATTTTGGCCAGCAGCCCGAACTCGCGGGTCGGCCTCTATCGGCTCTTTACGAAAATCTGGAATTCGCTTGCCGTGAACGGCAAGCGGGGCATGACCGAGCTGATCAGCCGCCCGAACAGCATCTGACCCAGATTACGCCGCGGCCGCGGCAGGCCTTCCTGCTGGTCGCGCTCGAGGGGTTTTCGGAGGACGATGCCGCGCAAATCCTCGATTGCGGTTTGCCGACGCTACGCAATCTCGTCGAGGAATCCGGCCGTGAACTCGCGGCCGAGATCGCGACGGACGTGCTCATCATCGAGGATGAGACGTTTATCGCCATGGACATCGAGGCTCTGGTCGAGAGCCTGGGGCACAACGTCATCGGTATCGCGCGAACCCACGGCGAAGCGATGACGCTCGCCCGCAAGAAGCGGCCGGGTCTGATCCTCGCCGACATTCAGCTCGCCGACGGCAGTTCGGGGCTCGACGCGGTCAACGAGCTGTTGAGCTCTTTCGAGGTGCCGGTCATCTTCATCACCGCCTACCCCGAGCGTTTCCTGACCGGCCAGCGGCCGGAGCCGGCCTTCCTGATCGCCAAGCCATTTCAGCTTGCGGTCGTGTCGGCGGTCATCAGCCAGGCGCTGTTCTTCGGGCGCAAGGCGCGGCAGCGCGAACGGCCGCCGGTCGAGCGCCAGGCGACGCTCTAAAATCCCGACGATCAACGTTCAAAGAAGCGGCCGCGTCGTAACGACGCGGCCGCTTCTTTGCGCGAACGCGCGGGCGCACATGACGCTTTGCAACGGCAAAAAATGAGGGCGCAGCCGATCGGCATATCGGCTGCGCCCAATACGGCCGGCCAAGCACGGGGGGAGGGGGAAAGAATGGCCGGCTCGCAGGACAAAGCCGAGGCGCGCTCGTTTGTTCCGATGCGGCAGCGCGGCGCAGCGCGTCGGTCCTTCAAATGTCGTCTCACGCCCTCGTGACTTGCGAGCACAGTGACTTGCGAACACGGCGCCGTGAGCAGCGACACACGGCGGTGACTACCAAACAAAAATATTTCGATCACGACTCGGTGAGATTGAACGCACATCGGAACCGCAAAGACTAACTATCAGTTGATGGGCTGGTGCGGTGGCGGGTTGGGGGACCAATTGATGTGTCCGTATGCGATTGATCGTTTCGGCGATGATCGCTTCAACGCTTCGGAGGCAGACCGATGGCCAAGCACGTCTTTGTCCGGATGGCGAGTGCAGCGGGCGTTTTGACGCTGGCGCTGTTTTTGTTGGGGCTCGACCCGTTCCTCGCCTTTGCGCCGTCCGCGGGCGCGGTCTTCAACGGCAAGCCTTCATCGCTGTCTGTCAACCGGAACCTCAAGGGCGACCTGCTGCCGATCCCGGGGATCGCGGCGCTCAAAGCGCCGGATTGGCGTGGCCAATTCAACGACGAATTCAATTCGCTTCCGCAGCCGCGGCCGGCAATGGCGACACGCGCGCAGATCCCGGTCGGATGCGACCCGGCCTTCAGCCCGATTTCCTCGCCTCGGCTGGCCGGCGTTTATCGGCGGTGCATGACCTGAGCAATGAAACGTGTTGTTGGAACGCTGCGCGGCCGGTCATGCCCGCGGCGTTGCCGGCGCGGAATTGAACCCTTTCCCGCACTTCTCGACTAACAAACAACAAACGGCGTCGCGGAGACACCAGACGGCAATCTTCGCATCGTGCTGCGACCTTCTATCTAGAGGGGCGCTGGAACCATCACGTGGCGTCGGTGGTTGTCGCGATGGAGGAACGGCATTTCCAGCACGGCGGAGCGTACCATGTCAGCAAACAGGCCCTCGTGGTGTCCCACTTGGCGTCTCTCGCGGCGTCTCAGCAGCGTCGCTCTCTATGCGGGCCTCGTTATCATTCCCTTCGGGTCCGCAAATGCCCAATCGATGTCGTACATGCCCCCCGACCGTTACGGTCCGGGATTTCCGCAATATGCCCCGCAGGCGGTCCAGCCGGGTGACGTAATGCCCGACGCTGACGATCTTGCGCCGGCGCTGCGCCGGCAGGTGGTCGCCTATTTGGGTAATGAACCCGCCGGCACCATTATCATCGATACCGCGCACACGTTCTTGTATCTGACGCTGGGCGACGGCAAAGCGCTGTGCTACGGCATCGGCGTCGGGCGGCGGGGCTTCACCTGGTCGGGCACCGAGGCGATCTCGCGCAAGGCCGAATGGCCCGATTGGATTCCGCCGGCCGAGATGGTGGCGCGCCAGCCCTACCTGCCCCGCTGGGTCGGCGGCGGACCAGGCAATCCGCTCGGCGCCCGTGCGCTCTATCTCGGCAATACGGACTACCGCATCCACGGCACCAACGACCCGGCCTCGATCGGCAAGCGCGTGTCGAGCGGATGTATCCGCATGCGCGACGCCGATGTGATCGATCTTTACAGTCGTGTCGGTGTGGGGACCCGAGTCGTTGTGCTGCCAAACGATCCGCGCGCGGCTCCTGTGGCGTCGAACCCGCAGTTGAGTCCCGCGTCCTACGAGCCGCCGCCGCACAATGTCGCACGCGGCGCTACGGTGCCGGGCATCTACTAACGCGTCCGCAGACTTCATATTCTGTTTGTCGGAGGCCGAAGCACGATGAGCGCGCTTCGGCCGCTCGCATGATCGATAACAAGAAAGATTGCTGCCAGCGCCAGTCGGCGTGACAGTCCTCAAGGTGGACGTGTGCAGTATGGACCCGCCTGACGGAAACAGGTCCGATCAATCCCCTCCCGATGATCGTCCGGCGCCGAATGCCGCGAAGACGTTCTTTCCCGATTTTGCAACTGTCCGCGCCGTGCTCGAAGCCGGGCACATCGGCATTTGGTCGTGGGACGTCGGCAGCGGCCGGGTGATCTGGTCGAGCAATCTCGAAGCCATTCACGGTGTGCCGGCCGGCAGCTTCCAGGGCACCTATGCGGACTTCGAGCACGACATCCATCGCGACGATTGGCCGCCCGTGACCGCTACGCTGAAAGAGGCGTTGCGCACGCACTCCGCCTACCGCACCCGCTATCGTACGTCGCCGCGCGAGGGCCGCGACGATTGCTGGCTGGAGGCGAGCGGCACCGTCGCCGTCAAAGACGGCGTTGCGGAGCGCATGCAGGGTCTTTGTCACGACGTAACCGAGACGGTCAATCTCGAGAACGAACTGCGCAGCCGCATCAGGCAACAGGAAGCGCTCGCCCAACTCGGCGAACGCGCCTTGGCGGAGCCCGATCTCGATCGGCTGTTGAACGATGCGGTCAGTACCGTTGCGCTGACGCTCTCGGTGGATTTCGTCAAGGTGCTCGAATTGCTGCCGGGCGATACCGATCTGCTGCTGCGCGGCGGGTTTTGGCTGGAAGACCGACGCCGTTGGCTCGGTCTTGGCATCGACCGAGCGCGGCACCTTTGCGCGTTTTACGCTCGACTCCGCGGCCCCTGTCGTCACCGCGGATTTCGGCGAGGAGACGCGATTTTCGATCGCGACATATCTGAAAGACCATAAATGCGTCAGCGGCATCAATGTCGACCATCGCCGGACGTGACGGGCGTGCCTACGGCATCCTCGGCGTCTGCACCAACAAAAAGCGCCGCTTCAGCGAGCCCGACATCGCCTTCCTCGCCGCGGTCGCCAATCTTCTCGCCGGTGCCATTCAACGGCGTCAACTCGAGCAGCGCCACGAGTTGATGATCCGCGAAATGCGCCACCGCTCCGGCAATCTGTTTTCGCAGTTGCTCGCGCTGTTCTCGCAGACGGCGAGGAACTCGAAAAGCATCGCCGACCTCTCCACCAAGTATCAGGCGCGCGTGCTTGCGCTTGCCAACGCCCATCGGCTGATCACCGAGGGCGGCTGGAAATCCATCCCGATTATGGAGTTTGCTCTACACGGTGCTCGGGCCTTATCTCGACCGCACCTCGCTCAGCGGCCCGAACATCGATCTCGAGCCCGACCCGGTGTTCAATCTCAGCGCGGCGCTGCACGAGCTTGCGTCCAACGCAATCAAACACGGCAGCCTGTCGCGCCCTACGGGACGGCTTGAACTGTGCTGGTCGGTCGGCCGCACCGAGCGCGGCATGACGTTGGCGCTTGACTGGGTCGAGAGCAACGGCCCGCCGGTGCGCCGGCCGCGGCGGGCCGGTTTCGGCTCGCGGCTGGTCGACCTCGTCATCGAGCGCCAGCTTAACGGCGAAGTGCACCGCGACATACGGCAGCAGCGGACTTTCGGTGCAGATGCTCGTTCCGCTGACCCACGAACGCTGGCCCAGCGTCGCCGGCGTTGGCGCCCCAGCCGCAACAGGCCTGACGGATCGTGCGTGCTCAGACCCTGATCCAATTCGGGATCATAATCTCGTGCATGATCCGGAAAAGTTTGCCCTCGGACTTGATCCGTGGGTGCAAGCCGGTTTTCCGAAAGATCATGCACCGACAAAACGTTGGAGCATCAATCGATTCAATTTGAAGCGATTGTGCTCTAAGGGTGCACGTCCTCGGTGAACCAGTCGGTCGGCAGGTCGTGGCCGGCGCCGCTTCTCCTTGGCCTTGCGATAGAGCAGCGAGCCCGCGGCGGCGAACTGATAGCCGAGGCCGAGATTGTTGATGAAGCAGGTGACTTCGCCGTCGGACTTGCGGCCTTCGGCGCGGCCGGTCGATGAGATCCGGCAAGCGTCGGCAGCTTGGAGAAATCGATCGCGTCGCCGGCTGCCCAGCCGCGGCCGTCCGCGGTCTCCGGCAGCACCAGGTCCTTGGTCGGCGACATGGATCGGCTTGGTGTCGTGGACATGGATGGCGACGCGGCTCGGCGCGTTTGACCGCGTTGGGCTCGATCTCCGGCACCTTGATGGAGCTCAGGTGCACGCCCGGCTCGATCCAGCGCTCGAAGAAGATGCGGATCGAGACTGTTGGTCGCGCACATCACGATGTCGGCGCCCTTGATCGCCTCCTCCGGCTGCCCGACCGGAACGACCTCGACGCCAAGCGCGTCGCTCATCTGCTTCGAGAAGGCTGTCGCGGTTTTCCGGCATTGGGGCTGAAGCAGCGGATCTTCTCGATGTCGCGCACCGCGCAGACCGCCATGAGCTGCGCGCCCGCCTGCCAGCCGGAGCCGAGGATGCCGACCGTCTTGGCGTTCTTGCGCGCCAGATATTTGGCGCCGAGGCCGTTGGCGGCGCCGACGCGCATGCGCTGCATCACGCCGTCGGGGAAGATCGCGAGCGGTTCGCCGTTGTCGGTCGAGAACAGCAGCACCAGGCCGACATAGCGGTTGCCGGGCGCCGCCGGCACTTTCTCGCGGCGCAGCGTTATTGCCCTTCTTCGGCCAGGTGACGATGTCGGAATTGATGCGCACCGCGCCGACGCCGAGCTTCGGGATGACGCCGTCCATGGATTTCAGGCTGTAGAGCGCATCGTCGCGCGCGGTCGGCGTGTAGCAATCGGAGCGCGTGCGCGAGACGCCGCGGCCTTCGGCAAGCTCCACATAGGCCTCTTCCAGCACGGCGATGCATTCCGGCATCGTGATGAGCTTGTCGACGTCGTCATTGGACAGGATCAGGGTCATGTGCGTTGCATGCTCGCCGAGTCGGTGAAGTCGCCGGTGCATCATAATGGCGGCAGCGCCGAATAGATAGCCGGCTCATCGGGCCGCCGCCAATAAGCTGGACGCATCGGACGTTCGGCCCGTGCCGCTTGCGCTCGGCGGCACCGCTCGAACACTATCCGCCGAGCAGAATGGGTGCGAAACGCGGAGCCGGCTTTGGGCAAGCCGATCATCGAAATCAAAAACCTCGCCAAGGTGTTCTCGGTCAATGGGCGCGCGCTGACGGTCTTCGACAATCTGTCCTGTCGGATCGAGAAGGGCAGCTTCCTCTCGATCGTCGGGCCGTCCGGCTGCGGAAAATCGACGCTGCTCAAGCTGATCTCGGGCCTCGATACGCCGACCCGCGGCACGGTCGTGTTCAACGGCCGGCCGGTCGCCGGGCCCGCCAAGGGCATGATCTACGTCTTCCAGCAATACACCAAGTCGATCTTCCCGTGGCGCACGGTGATGCAGAACGTCGAGTTCGGCCTCAACGCCGCGAAGACGCTCGGCCGCGAGCGAAGCGCGCGAGAAATGCCTGGAATACATCCGCCTCGTCGGGCTCGACGGCTACGAGCACTATCATCCGTATCAGTTGTCGGGCGGCATGCAGCAGCGCGTGTGCATCGCGCGCGCGCTGATCTGCGAGCCGGACGTGCTGCTGATGGACGAGCCGTTCAGCGCGGTCGACGCCATGACGCGCGCCATCCTGCAGGAGCTGATCCTGAAGATCTGGGAGACGATCCCGGTCACCATCCTGTTCGTCACCCACGACGTCGACGAGGCGGTGTTTCTGTCGAGCCGCGTCATGTCGCTCAGCCGCGCGCCGGCGACGATCCGCGAGGACCTGCGCGATCGATCTGCCGTATCCGCGCGATCAGATCAAAACGCCGCGACGACGAACGCTTCACCGCGTTCCGGCAGCGGCTGTTCTCCAGCATCTTCCTGCAGGAAAAGAGCGGCGCCGGCTGCCGGCCGGCGGGAGCCGCGCGCCATGAAAAAGCGCTGGCCCGGCTTTGTCCTGCTGATCGCTGATCCTGCTCGCGTGGGAATACGCCTCCGCGTACAATCTGGTCGATCAGGTCTCCGTCCCGCGCGTCAGCGCCATCGTCGCGTCCTGGATCGCGAGCGTGCGAAGCGGGCAGTTGCTGGCCGCGCTGGCGCCGAGCCTCGGCCGGATCTTCGCGGGCTTCGCGCTTCGCGGTCGTCGTCGCGGTGCCGCTCGGCCTGCTGATGGGCAGCATCGCGCTCGTCTATCGGCTGCTCGAGCCGCTCACCGAATTCATCCGCCCGATCCCGGCCGCCGCCTACATTCCGGTCGCCATCCTGTTTCTCGGCATCGGCAACGAGATGAAGATCTTCGTCGTGTTCCTCGCCTGCCTGTTTCCGATCCTGCTCAACACCTATGGCGGCGTGCGCGGCGTCGATCCGGTGCTGATCGATACCGGCCGCACCTTCGGCGTCTCGCGCTTCAAGGCGCTGTGCCAGATCGTGTTTCCGGCGGCGCTGCCGAGCATCCTCACCGGCATGCGCATCAGCCTCGGCATCGCGCTGATCGTCGTGGTGGTCGCCGAGATGATCGCCGGCAACAGCGGCATCGGCTATTACATCCTCGACATGCAGCGCAGTCTTCCGCGTGCCCGAAATGTTCGCCGGCATATTCACGCTCGGGCTGCTCGGTTTTATGATCAATTTCGTCTTCCTCAAGATCGAGCAGCACTTCCTGCGCTGGCGGGGCACCAGCGTTGAAACCTGAAGGTGTGGAGCCTGATCGATGCGCCTTGGAATATGGACGCCGCTGCCGCACACGATCAAGTCGCGAGCCCGCCATCGAGGACGGCATCCGCCAGGTCGGAACGCGCGGCGACGGCAGTCCCGACAAGTCGTTTCAGTTCGCGCTCGACGTGGTGTCGCGCGGCGAGGCGCTCGGCTTCGACATCACGCTGATCGCCGAGCGGCTGCTCGGGCCCGACCTCGAATCCTGGATGCTGACGGCGGCGCTCGCCGCCCGCACCAAGACCATTCAGATCATGCCGGCGGTCTATCCCGGCATGGTGACGCCGCAGCTCACCGCCAAGATGGGCGCCACGCTCGACCGCATCACCGGCGGGCGCTTCGTCATCAACGTCGTCAACGGCTGGAATCAGAAGGAATTCGAGCTGTTCAGCAACGGCGCCTGGATCGCCTCGTCGGACGCGCGCTACAGCCGCATGGACGAGTTCGTCCGTGTGCTTAAAGGACTGTGGAGCGAGGATCACTTCACGTTCGATGGTGAATTCTATCGCGCCGACGACGCCACCCTGCCGATGAAGCCGGTCCGCGTGCCCCATCCGCCGATCTACACGGCGAGCCGCACCGATTCCGGCAAGGACGTGATCGCCGAGCATTGCGACCTGTGGTTCGTCAACTACACCGCGGATTATCGGCTGCTACGAGGAGAATTTCCGCGCCGTCCGACAGGACATCGCCGATCTCCGCGAGCGCGCCGCGACATTTCGGCCGCAAACTCGTCCTTCGGCATGAGCGCGCACATCATCTGCGCGGACACGTATGGCCGAAGCTCATGCGCGCGCCGACGAGCTTGAGGCTTACGGCCAGCGCGACCGTGTCTCCTCGACAGCGGCGCGCGGGCTCGGCGCAAGCCTTGTCGGTACGCCGGAACTGATCGCCGAGCGCATGCGCCGCTACGAGGAGATCGGCGTCGATTGTTTCTGCTCAATTTTCATCCCGATGCTGCGGGCCTCGAAACGTTCGAGAAACGGGTGATGCCGTTGCTGCCGCCGATCGGCGTTGCGCCGCCGCTTCTTGCGCAGCCGGCGTGATTGGCTGAATATCCATTACGCGCATAGCGTCCGGGTTCTGGAGAGGTCGTGTGACAAACAACAAGTACGTATTAGGACCATCCGGCCTTGTCGGCGCTCTGCTCGCCGCCGCACTCGCGGCGCCGATCGCATCCATTCCCGGCGCGCGCCGGCGCGCGCGGCCGAAACCATCACCATGGTGACGACCGGCAAGGGCTCGGCCCAGCAATGGCCGATCTTCATCGCCATCGCCAAAGGCTATATGGCGGAGAATGGCGTCGCTCCGGATCTGATCTCCGCATCTTCGACCGCCGCCGCGATTCAACAGCTCGCCGCCGGTTCGACTAATCTCGGCTCCGGCGGCCTCAGCGATCCGATGCGCGCCATCGACAAAGGCGCGAAGATCTCGTTGCTGCGCGTCGAAACACAGGTGCCGCCTTATTCGATGTGGGCGAAGCCTGCGATCAAGACGATCGCCGACTTGCGCGGCAAGCTGATCATGATCGGCGGGCCTAAGGACATCACGCGCATCTATCTCGAACGGACATTGATCCCGAACGGCATCAAGCCGGGCGAATACGACATGATCTACGCCGGCACGACGCCGGCGCGCTTTTCGGCGCTGTCGTCGGGCGCCATCGATGCCGCGATGCTGGTGCCGCCGTTCAGCTTCAAGGCGAAAAGCGCCGGCATGTCGTTCATCGCGAACGTTGCCGATTACGTGCGCGATCTGCCGTTCACGGCGTATGCCGCGCAACACCGAGTGGGCGCACGGCCATAAGCCGCAGCTGCTCGGCTTTCTCAACGCCGTGGCCAAGGGCGTCGACTGGTTCTATCAGGACGCCAACCGCAGCGAGGCGATCGACATTCTGCGTCAAGGAATCCGCGTCGAGCCGCGAGGACGTCGAGGCGACTTACGATTATTACCGCGCGCTGCACATCTTCGATCACAAGGGCCTGATCGAGGCGAGCACCATCGGCAATCTCATCAAGGCGATGCAGGACATGGGCGATCTCGAAGGCTCGGTGGACGTCGAGCCGCTTCATCGATCCCGATATCACGCCGCTCGCCGCGCAGGTGAAATGAAGCAGGCTTTGATGAGTTTGAATCGTCATTGGCTCGCAATGACGACGATGAGAAGGGTGTTCGCGTGCAGAATCCAGGCCCGTTTCCATTTTTTCCCTATCAGGCCATCGTCGACCGGCCGCGCATAGTCTGGCCGAACGGCGCGCGGGTTGCGGTGTGGGTGATCCCCAATATCGAGCACTTCCATATCGAGATCGGCAATCAGGCGCCGGACATCCGCAACCATTCGCGCCGCGACTACGGCAATCGGGTCGGCGTGTGGCGGATCATGGAGGTGCTGGCCAAGCACGGCGTCCGCGGCACGGTGGCGCTCAACGCCGAGGTCGGCCGCTTCTATCCGCGCATCATGGAAGAGGCGGTGCAGCCTCAAATGGGAGCTGATGGGCCACGGGCTCACCAATTCGGTCCTGCTCTCCGGGCTCGACAAGGACAAGGAGGCCGCGGTCATCGCCGAGACGCGCGAGCGTCATCGAGCAATGGGGCCAGAAAATGCGCGGCTGGCTCGGGCCTGGTCTGACCGAGACATGGCACACGCTCGACCTCCTGCATCGAGCACGGCGTCGAATACGTCTGCGATTGCGTCAACGACGATCTGCCCTACCGCATGAACAATGGCCTTTATTCGATTCCCTATTCGATCGAACTCAACGACATGCCGCTGTTCAATATGCCGAGCATCGGCATCGGCGATTTCTATCGTCGCATCTGCGACACGTTCGAGGTGCTTTATGAGGAGGGCGAGCGGAGCGGCCGGGTCATGGCGATTGCGCTGCATCCGTTTCTGATCGGCGTGCCGCACCGCATCCGCTATCTCGACCGGGCGCTTCGCTACATCGCGTCGCACGGCAAGGTGTGGTTTGCCACCGGCTCGGAAATCATCGAGGCTTATCGCGCGCAGGAGAGGACGTGATGACGAAAGCGCTGTCGAGGCTGGGGACGACGAGGCGATGCTTGCGGACATCGCGCAACATGAGCCTGCTGTTCGCCGGCGTGCTCGCCGCGCTGATCGCGCTCGGCTCCGGCGCTCATGCGCAGGACAAGAAGCTGCTGCCGCTGAAGGTCGGCACGCTCAAGCAATCCTCGCGCTGACCGACATCTGGGTGGCGAAGCAGGCCGGAATCTTCGAGAGCAACGGCCTCGACGTCGAATTGATCGAATTCCGCAGCGGCAACGAGGCGATCGCGGCGCAGCGCGGCGGTCACGTCGATATCGTTCTGTCGATTCCCGGCACCGCGATGACCGCGAACGAGCGCGGCTTCGATCTGGTGCTGATCTCGCAGAACGAAACTGCGCAGCGAAGGACCCGCCGGATGCCGGCGCGCTCATCGTGCTCAAGGATTCCGGCATGAACAGCGTGTCGGATTTTGCCGGCAAGAAATTCGCCACTTCCAACCTGCACAGCCAGCGGCCGGTCGCGCGCCAAGGTCGTGCTCAAAAAGCACGGCGTCGATCCGAGCCAAGATGACGTTTCTCGAAATCCCGTTCGCCAGTCTGCCCGATGCGCTGCGATCGCATCAGATCGACATCGCGGCGTCGCTCGATCCGTGGACGACGCAGATGCGCATGTCCGACTACGCCAAGGTGCGTGTCCTGGGATTACGTGGAATCGCTGCCCGAGCAGCCGATCGGCGCCTGGTTCGCCAAGCGCGAATTCGTCGAGAAAAACGCCGACACTGTCGCGCGCTTTGCCAAATCGATGCACGACGCCTGCGATTACATGAATGCGGACGTTGCGCGCGCCAAGCAGAACGTCGCTGCCTATACCGGTCTCGATGTCGCCTTGCTCAAGGACATGCCGCTCAATCGTCTGGAGCTACCGGATCGATCCGGCCAAGTGGCAGGCCGTCGCCGACATGATGCACGACAGCGGCGAACTGCAGAAACCGCACAAGGTCGACGAATATCTGTCCGACATCGTCAAGCCTTATGTCATAAGATAGGAACAGAGGCTGCCTTATCGGAACCTGGAATGCGCGACATGAACGAGCAACGTTCCGACGGACCCGGTCAGACCCCGAATTCCGCAAAGCCTGAACAAGGCGGGCGCACGCCGTTCGAACGGATCGCCCTGCTGCTGCAGGGCGGCGGCGCGTTGGGCTCTTACCAGGCCGGCGTCTATCAGGCGTTGGCCGAAGCCGGTCTCCATCCCGACTGGGTCGCCGGCATTTCGATCGGCGCCATCAATTCGTCGATCATCGCCGGCAATCCGCCGGACAGGCGGGTCGAGCGACTGCGCGAGTTCTGGGAGACCGTCAGCGCGTCGCCGCTCGGCATTCCTTATATCAAAGAGGTCGAACTGCGCGACGAATACAATCACCAACTCGTCAATCAGGTGCGCGCCATGAATATTCTGCTGTTCGGCGCGCCGAATTTTTTCGTGCCCCGCATGCCGCCGCCCGTCCTGTGGCCCGCTGGCCGGGCGGATAAGGCGAGCTACTACGATAACAGCGTCCTGAAGGTTACGCTGGCGCGGTTGGTGGATTTCGATCGCATCAATTCGGGCGGCATGCGTTTCAGCGTCGGCGCCGTCGACGTTTGCACCGGCAACTTCGCTTATTTCGATTCGACCACGCATCGCATCGGCGTCGAGCACGTCATGGCCAGTGGATCGCTGCCGCCCGGCTTCCCGGCGACGCCGATCGACGGAAAATATTTCTGGGATGGCGGCCTCGTCTCCAACACGCCGCTGCAATGGGTACTCGACAGCCGCCCGCGGCGGGACACCTTGGCGTTTCAGATCGACCTCTGGAATGCCCGCGGCGATCTGCCCAAAGACCTGATCGGGGTCGAAGTCCGCCAAAAGGAAATCATCTATTCGAGCCGTAACCGGGCGGCGACGGATCAGTATCAGCAGATGCAAAAGCTCCGGATCGCAGTTGCCCATCTGCTCGACAAGCTGCCGCCAGATGCGCGCGACAGCGAAGACGCAAAACTGTTGGCAGAGCAGGCCGACGACAAGGTCTGCAATATCGTGCATCTGATCTATCGCGCCAGAAAGTACGAGGGCATCGCCAAGGACTTCGAGTTCTCCCGGCGGACCATGGAAGAACATTGGGCCACCGGCTACGCCAACGCCAAGCGCACGCTCGCCAATCCGGACGTGCTGCAATTGCCGGATCGGCTCGAAGGCGTGCGGACGTTCGACATCTGTGAGGACGAGCCGGCGTGACGCGGCATCGTCTGGTCGGACAATGTTTCCCCTAGACCCGCCACAGTTTTTGACATGAGGAGTTTGCCATGAAGGAAAGCGATGTGCGGCAACGGGCCTATGCGATGCCGCTGACCAGCCCGGCTTATCCGATCGGTCCGTACCGGTTCGTGAACCGGGAGTTTCTGATCGTCACCTACCGCACCGACCCGCAGAAGCTGCGCGAACTCGTGCCCGAGCCGCTGCAAGTCGAAGAACCACTGGTCAAATTCGAATTCATCCGCATGCCGGACTCCACCGGCTTCGGCGATTACACCGAGAGCGGGCAGGTGATCCCCGTATCATTTCAGGGCCGCAAGGGCGGCTATTCGCATTGCATGTTTCTCGACGATCATCCGCCGATAGCCGGCGGACGCGAATTGTGGGGCTTTCCGAAAAAGCTCGCGAAGCCGACGCTTTCCCCGGAGATCGATACGCTGGTCGGCACGCTCGACTACGGCCTGGTGCGGATTGCGACCGGCACCATGGGCTATAAGCACAAAGTGGCGGATCATAATGCCATCAAGGCGTCGCTGCTCGCGCCGAATTATCTGCTCAAGATCATCCCGCATGTCGACGGCACGGCGCGCATCTGCGAACTGGTCGAATATTATTTGACGGACGTTGACCTCAAAGGCGCCTGGACCGGTCCGGCCGCGCTGACGCTGTTCTCGCACGCGCTCGCGCCGCTTGCCGAATTGCCCGTGCTGGAGATCGTATCCGGCACCCACACCGTCGCCGACCTCACGCTCGGTCTCGGCAAGGTCGTGCACGACTATCTGGCGTAAGCAAATGCCATCGTTCGAGCGACTACCGCGTCGGCCGAAAGGAAACGTCATTTTGATCCGGCCTGGATAAGGCGGATCATTTGCGGCCCCGTGCAAGCGCAAACGAAGGCGTCTTGCAAACATGCAGGCGCAGACGAGGGAGGGATGACATGGGTGGACTCGGCAAATTTGCCGTGCTGGCCGCCGTCGTGATCGCGGCCGTGGCGAATGCTCCCGCGCGGTCACAGCAGGTGAAATACCTGGCATCACGGGATCAAGTCATCGCCATTCGGGCCGGACATGTGTTTGACGCGAAATCGGGCAACCTGCTCGACAATCAGATAATCCTGATCAAAGGCGATCGTATTTCCGACGTCCGCCCCGGTCTGCAGATTCCCGCGGGCGCGACGGTGATCGACCTCAGTGCGGCGACGGTGCTTCCCGGCATGATCGATGCCCACGTTCATCTGAACGCTGCCGGCAATACGCCCGCTCAGCGCACATTGGTTGCGCTGGCCAATGCGCAGACCGATCTCCAGGCCGGGTTCACGACGTTGCTCGATATGGATTCGCGCGGCGGCTTCGACACCGTCGATGTGCGTGACGCGATCAACGCTGGCTTGCTGGGGGGCCGCGCATGCAGGTGGTCGGGCAGGCCATCAATCAACGCGCGACCAACTCCTATCCGGATTCGCATCCCGATCCGCTGTACGGCCGCTATACAGAGGGCTTCACCGAGACCAAGAACGTCAATTCGCCCTGGCTTGCGCGCGCGGCCGTGCGCGAAGCCAAGCTGCACGGGGTCGATTACATCAAGGTCTACACGACCCAGGATTTTGTCGGACCCAATCGCATGTGGAATCGGGATGCCACTTTGATCGCCAGCCCGTCGCTGACGTTTGAGGAAGTCGAAGCGGTCGTCGACGAAGCGCATCGGCTCGGCTTGAAGGTTGCATGCCATACCTACGGCGGAGAGGGGATGATGAGCTGCCTCAATGCCGGAGTTGACGCGCCTAATCATCTGCTGGAGCTCGACGACGCGGGCGTCAAAGTTCTGCTGGAGAAGAAGCTTCCGTACGTCCCGACCGTCGACGATACGGTCGCCGACGAAAAGATCGATTTGCGCGACACCGGCGGCAGAAATTCGAGGCTCAAGCTTCTGGAGCAGGCGGTGCGGCGCGCTGTTGCAGCGGGCGTTCCGATCGTATTCGGCAGCGGCGTCGGCGCCGAGCGAACCCCGCACGGCAAGCAAGGCAACCAGTTCAGCTATTACGCGCGATGGGGACTTGGGCCGGTGCGGTCGCTGCAGACCGCCTACCTTAACGCCGCCGCGATGCTGAATTACGGCTGGGAGCAGGACATCGGCAGTATCGAGAAGGGCAAGTTCGCGGACATCATCGCGGTCGCCGGCAACCCGACGACGGACGTCACCGAGATGGAACACGTGAAGTTCGTCATGAAGGGAGGCATGGTCGTGCGAAACGACATGAGCCAGGACTCCGCCTCGTCGGTTGCGGCCAAATAGTCACCGCTTCGAGCGCGCGGCGTCGATGCGATCGATGAGGTCTTGGATGACCGGGCTGGTCCAGAACGGCACCATGCTGACGGGCGCGCAGAAAGCGATCGTGTCGCCGAACGACGTGTGCCGCCGCACCGACAGGCTGACCTGCGGCGGGCTCATGTAGGGCGAATAGTTGACGTTCTTGATGTCGGAGAGCGCGATGCGCTCTTCCTGCCCGCCGCCGCGGACGATGAGCGCATCGCCCCCGTCCAGCACCTCGTCGACGAGATTGAAGATAAGCTTCCGCATGATCCAATAGCCGAACGCGGCCATCGCCACCGGCATGATCAGAAACGGCACGGGTGCATCCTGGCCGCCGCGCGACGCCGAGAACAGTCCGATGGCAAAGAACACGGCCAGAAATCCAAACCAGAGGATGGGAAATATCCGCTTGTAGAAGAACGTCATCTTGGACGAGATCTGGCGCATGGGGCTGCTGCAGGAGGCCGCGGCTGTCAATCGCGCGGGTCGCGCGCTTTGCGGATGCGTTCGCTGTAAGTCGCAACGGTGAGGCCGAACAAATCCCAGCGCGTCAGGTATGCGAGCAGGAACGGGTGGCAGCCTTCCTCGAACAGCCACGCGACATCGCCGGCCAGCAGCGCCTTACGCTCGTCGTCGCTTAGCTCACGCGGCGCGATGGCGGCGGCCGGGTTGCTTTTGATCGCCTCGCGAAACGCCGGGTCATGCAGGGCATCGCGGCAGATTTTGTTGACAGTATAGACGCTCATTGCCCGACTGCCTCGCCTCAGTTCCAGCGCCAGACGCCGAACGCATGGCCATCGTCGCGTTGCGGCACGAGGGCGCGCGGGGTGCGCGGCCCGATGACGCCGAGCATGGCGATCCAATTGAGCAATTCGCCGCCGATATTGCCGGCGCGCTGCATGCGCGCGGCGGTTGCCTGTTCGAGGAGTTCGCCGATGCGCGCCTCCTGCATCAATTGTTCGACGTGCCTCGACCACGGCAGGTCGGGCACGCCGGCGCGCTCGCCCGGCGGGATTTTGGGCCCGCCGATCTCGAGCGAGAAGCTGCCGCTGCCGATGACCGCGACACGCAAAGGCTCGGGCCAGCTCTCGACCGCCGCGCGCACGACCTCGCCGAGCGCATGACAGCGCCGGGCGTTCGGCAGCGGCGGAGCCAGACTGTTGATGAAGATCGGCACCACCGGAATTGCCATGCCCGGCGTCAGAAAGTGCAGCGGCACCATGGTGGCGTGATCGGCCTCGAAATCCTGGACCAACGTCACGTCGAAATCCTGCGTCATGGCGGTGTTGCGGATATGGGCGGCGAGCGCCGCCGGCACGGCGACCTCATAGCGCGGCATCGGCGTCTGGTCGTTCGGGCCTGCGGTTGACTCCGCAACTCCGACCGCAAAAGTCGGAAAGTTGTCGAGAAAAAAGGTGTTGAAGTGATCGTCGGTGAAAATGATCAGGGCGTCCGGCTTGACTGCAGCGACATGCTTGGCGACTTCGGCATAAAGCCGCGCCACCTCGCAGTCCGGCCCCTCGCGCTTGACCAGCGCGGGGAAGTTCGGCGTGTGCGGGACGCCGAAGGCGGCGACGATTTCGGCCATGGGGTTCATTCCTCTGCAACTTTCGCGATCTTACACCCCAAATCCTGCTGCGACAGAGCGGTCCCCTTTCCTCGCACGGCTAAATCGCTAGAGTGCCGCCCGCTGAAGCCGGGCAGGGAGAGACAGCCGCCATGAAAGAAGACGTCGTCAGTTTCCAATCGGCGGGCTTGCGCCTGCATGGCGTGCTCGGCGTGCCGGACGGGCTGAAGCCCGGGGAGCGTCGCTCCGCATTCCTGGTGCTGCACGGATTCGGCTCGAATTCCGAGGGTTCGAACGTCAAGCAGCCGACCAAGATTTTGAGCGACTTCGGCTACGTAACGCTGCGCTTCGACATGCGCGGTTGCGGCAAGAGCGAGGGCGAATTCGGCCGCGTCATCTGCCTCGAACAGGTCGAGGACCTCGGCAACGCGCTCGACTTCCTCGCCAAGCATCCGTCCGTCGATCCCGACCGTATCGGGGTCATCGGATCGAGCTTTGGCGGTGCGGTCGCGGTCTATGCGGGCGGCACCAATCCGCGCGTCGCCGCCGTCATTTCGAACGGCGGCTGGGGCCATGGCGAGCGCAAATTCCGCGGCCAGCACCCGACGCCCGAAGCCTGGGCGAAATTCACCAACATGCTGAAGGAGGGCCGCGAGTACCGCGCCCGTACCGGCAAGTCGCTCATGGTGCCGCGCTACGACATTGTGCCGATCCCGGCTCACGTGAAGGAGAATCTCGACAAGCAGAAAGTCGGCATGCTGGCGCCCGGCTCGGTCGAGATGTTTCCAGCCGAGAGCGCGCAAAGCATGTTCGATTTCCGCGCCGAGGAGGTCGTCGGCAAGATCGCGCCGCGTCCGCTTCTGCTCATTCACGCCGCGAACGATTCGGTGACGCCAACCGAGCAGTCGATCGAAATGTTCAAGCACGCCGGTCAGCCTTCAGAGCTGCATCTGTTTGCCGGTCTCGATCATTTCCTGTTCGCGGAAAATTCGGCGCGCGTCTGGGGCCTGATGCGCAACTGGCTCGATACCTACTTTCCCGTGAAATGAACGGATTGCGAGTTCACTGACTATGCCTGTCATCGTCCGCCAACGGGTCCGGCCCGGAGTGGCCGGCCCGATGACAGGCTCCGGCGGACGATCCAGTAAACGCGGACAGAAGGTAGTCACCGCTGCGTGTCCAGCGCAGCATTATTGTGATTACTGCATTCCCCGCCTTCGCGGGGTGATGCGACCGGAGACAAACAGTGAGCCGCAACAGTATCGTGGTTGGCGACAAGGAGCTCGGCCGCTTCATTCGCGACGTGCTGGTTGCGCACGGCGCGCGCGAGAATGACGCCGCGGCGGTCGCCGACGGATTAGTCTGGGCCAATCTGCGCGGCGTCGACGGCCATGGCGTATCGCGGCTGCCGCGCTATCTGAAAATCATCGCGCGGGGCGAGATCGACGTGAACTCGATTCCGCGCCTTGTCCGCGATCGTGCCGCGACCTTCGTGCTCGATTGCGGACACTGCTTCGGACCGGTGGCGGCGATGCAAGCCGCCGCCATTGCGGTGGAGCGCGCCAAGACAGCCGGCGTTTGTTTCGGGCTTCTTCGCGAGACCACGCATACCGGCGCGATCGGGCGCTACGCTCAATGGATGGCGGAACGCGGCTGCGCCGCCATCATCATGGGCGCAGGACCCGCGCTGATGGCCTATCACGGTGCGCGGGTCGCCAGCATGGCGACGAGCCCGATCGCCATCGGCGTGCCGAGCGGCATAGGCCCGATCGTGCTCGACATGGCGACCTCGACCATCTCGAACGGCAAGATTCTTCAGGCGTGCGCGACCGGCGAGAACCTGCCGGAAGGCACGGTGCTGACCGCCGAAGGCGAAGCCACCACCGACCCGCGCAAGGCCGAAATCCTGCTGCCGCTCGGCGGTCCGAAGGGGTCGGGCCTCGCGCTGATGTTCGAAATGTTGGCCAGCGTGCTTGCCGCCGCACCGATCCAGGCGCGCGCGCTCGGTCCGGAGAAGCGCACCCGCCACACCAACAACACCGCAATCATCGCCATCGACATCGCGACGTTCCGGCCGCTCGGCGAATTCGTGCACGACGCCGATACGCTCGCCTCGATCATCAAGGCGCTGCCGCGGCAGTCTGGCTTCGATGAAATTACGCTGCCGGGCGAACGCTCAGGCCGCACCGAGGCGGCGCGCCGCAAATCCGGCATCCCGATCCCGGCAAAGCTGTGGAACGAGCTCGAAGCGATCGCCAAGACTGACGGCGTCAAAATGCCGGAGATGTTGCCGGCGCCGGCAAAGTGAGGCGGAGCGGCCGCCGGCTACGCCTCTGCGAGCCGCAGACCGATCAGCCGGTCGAGCGTCGCCTGATCTGCTAGCAGCGCGTCCGAGGAGCCGGAGTGCACGATGCGGCCGCGCTCGATGACGAGCGCTTGCTGCGTCAGCGCCAGCGCGATCTCGACGTGCTGTTCGACCAGGATGAAGGCGTTCGCGCCTTCGGTGGTCATTTTGCGGATAGCAGCGGCGAGTTCTTCCACGACAATCGGCGCGAGCCCTTCGAGCGGCTCGTCGAGCAGCAGCAGCGCCGGATTGGTCATCAGCGCGCGCGCGATCGCGAGCATCTGCTGTTCGCCGCCGGACAATTGGTTGCCGAGATTGCGGCGGCGCTCGGCGAGGCGCGGGAAGAGGTCGTAAACCGCCGGCAAAGTCCATCGCCCATCGCGCGCGGCGACCGTGAGGTTTTCTTCAACACTGAGGGTGGAGAAAATCTCGCGCTCCTGCGCGACCCAGCCGATGCCGGCGCGGGCGCGCCGATGCGGAGCCTGCCGGGTGATGTCCTCGCCGCGCCAGAGCAGGCGGCCGCGCGCGACCTGCGTGTAGCCCATGACGGTGAGCAGAAGCGTCGACTTGCCGACGCCGTTGCGGCCCAGCACCGCGAGGCTGCCGCGCTCCGGTACCGCAAGCGAAACGTCGTCCAGCACTACGGCAGAGCCGTAGCCTGAGCGGATGTTGTCAAATGCCAGCAACGCCTCGGTCATGATGCGGCCCCAGAAAGGGATTCAGACGCGGCTGCATGACGTGCATTGCCGAGATAGACCGCGCGCACCTGCGGGTCGGAGGCGATCTCCTGCGGCATGCCCTCCAGCAGAATGCGGCCGCCGACCAGCACGATCACGCGCGAGGCGAAGCGGAACACCAGCTCCATGTCGTGCTCGATGAACAGCACCGTGATGTCGCTCGAGAGACCCGCGATGGCCGCGAACAATTCCTGGCTCTCGTCGCGCGGCACGCCGGCGGCGGGCTCGTCGAGCAGCAGCACCTTGGGCCGGGTCGCGAGCGCCAGCGCGATTTCGAGGAGGCGCTGCTGGCCGTAGGCCAGTTCGCGCGTCAGGCGATGGCACACCGGACTCAGGTTCAGCGACGACAAGATGCCGTAGGCTTCATCGATCTCTGACCGATAGGCGGTGAGCTGCCGCCACCATGTGGGCGCGACGTTGCGCCGTTCGCAGACCGCGAGCGTCACCGATTCGAGCGCCGTGAGGTGAGGAAACAGCGAGTTGATCTGAAAGGTGCGGACAAGACCGCGCCGCACGCGATGCTCCGGCGCCAGCTTCGTGATGTCGTCGCCACCGAGTGTGATATGGCCTCCATCCGGACGCAGCATGCCGGTGATCAGATTGATCAGCGTAGTCTTGCCGGCGCCGTTCGGACCGATCAGCGCGTACCGCACGCCGGCCGGCAGTGTCAGCGCGATGTCGGCGGCGACGACCAGCGAGCCGAAGCTCTTGTTCAGTCCGCGTGTTGCCAGCGCATTCTCGGTCACGGCTTGCCCTTTGCACGCCACGTCAGCAGGGCAAGGCCGCCGAGCAGGCCGTTGGGGAGCGTCATGACCACGGCGATGAGCAGAAGCCCGATCCAGAAATACCAGTATTGCGGATTGAGCCCGGAGAACTGATCGCGCGCCACCATATAGACGGCCGCTCCGACCAGACCGCCGTAGAGGAGGCCGGTGCCGCCGAGAATGAGCATCACCAGAACGTCGGCCGAACGTTGGAAGCCCAGAGTCTCGAGCGAGACTGTCTCGGTCGTCTGCGCCAACAGCGCTCCCGCGATGCCGGCGATGATGGCGGCGATCGTGTAGATGGTACGCACATGCGCGCGCGTCGGCGCGCCGATGGCGGTCATGCGCTGCATGTTTTCCCGGATGCCGCGCAGCGCCAGGCCGAACGGCGAATGGATCAGCCGCCGCGCCACCAGGAACACCACAAACAGCACGGCAAGCGAATAGCCATAGGCCGTATAGCCGTAGAGATCGAAATGAAACAGGCCTAGGAGCAACCACGTGTGGACTCCCTGCAGCCCGTCGAAGCCCCCGGTGAGCCAGCTTGCGCTGTTCGCTGCCTCCACCAGCACCAGTCCGATCCCAAGCGTGATCATGATCAGGGCTAGGTGGCGAAAGCGCGCGATGATGAAGCTCGTCAGATAGCCAAAAAGTCCGGCGACGATTGCGGCGGCGAGCAAGCCGGTCAGCGGTTCACCCCAGCCCCATTTCGAGAGCAGCCCAGCCGTGTAGGAGCCGACGCCGAAATACGCCGCATGGCCGAGCGAAACGATGCCGGAAAAGCCGAGGATCAGATCGAGCGAAAGCGCGAACAAGGCCGCGATGGCGATCTGGCTTGCGAGAATCAGATAGTCGGGCGTCAGCACGAACGGCAACAGCGTGGCGAACCAGAAAACGATCTCGCCCCAGCGCCATCGGATGGTATTCCGCAGAGTGTCGTGCGCGTCGGCGATCGTCTGCGCTGTCACGTCTAGCGTCTCCCTAACAAGCCGGACGGCCGCCACATCAAGAGCACGATCATCACCAGATAGATGAGAAAGGCGCCGATGGCCGGGACATAATACTTGCCGGCGATGTCGCTGACGCCAAGCAGCACCGCGGCGGCGAACGAGCCCGCGACCGAGCCTAGGCCGCCAACCGACACGACGATCAGCACGTAGATCAGATAGGTCAGAGCGAAGGACGGATCGAGGCCGATCATCTGGATGGCGAGGGCGCCGCCGAGTCCGGCGAGCCCGCTGCCCAGCGCGAACGTGACAGCGAACAGGCCGTCGACGTCGATGCCGAGCCCGCGCGCCATGCGCTGGTTGTTCACCGCCGCGCGCACCTGCGCGCCAAAGCGCGTCGCCTCAAGCCCGGCGACCAGAGCGATGGTGATCAGCAAGGCGATGCCGATGAGGAACATCCGATAAATGGCGAAGCTCAGTCCGCCGACGTGGAACGAGCCGCTCAGATAGGCCGGCAGGCGCACCGGCTGCTGATCGGTTCCGTAGATATAGGCCGCGCCCGCGATCGATACGAACACGATGCCGATGGTGAGCAGACACTGTTCCAGGTCGCTGGCGTGATAGAAGCGCCGGAAGAACAATCGCTCCAACAAAACGCTCGCCAGTGCGGCGGCGATGAAGGCCATCGGCAGCGTGATGAGAAACGGCCAGCCGAAATCGTTCATCAGCGTGACCGCCACGTAGCCGCCGAGCATGGCGAAGCTGCAATGCGCGAGGTTGACGAAATTCATCATCCCCAGCGTCACCGACAGCCCGACCGATAACAGGAACAGCAGCATGCCGTAGGCGAAGCCGTCGAACAGCACGCCGAGGATCGGGGGCATGGCGGAGGCCTAAACGGCGACTGCTCCCTCCCCCACCCGGGCCGCGCTTGCGCGCGCCCGGGCGCAGGCTCTTGCGGGGGAGGGGAGGGACGGGGGTCGGGAGATCATGCGCGTGTCAGGATCGAAGATCGTGCCGCGCTATTTCTTCATGTGCTCCGGATCTTTGACGTTGAGCTCCTTGTCGAACTCGACGTTGCGCAGCTCGTTGCCGACTTTCTCGACGCGGCGGATATAGACCGTCTGCACGATGTCGCGGGTTTCCGGATCGATCAGGATCGGACCGCGCGGGCTCTCCCAACTCATGCCCTTGGCGGCTGCGATCAACGAGTCGCCGTCGGCCTTGCCGCCGGTCTTTTCCAGCGCCGCGTAGAACAAGTGCGTGCCGTCGTAACCGCCAACTGAGAAGAAGTCGGGATTGCGATGAAACTCATCGTTGAAGGCTTTGACGTATTCGCGGTTGAGCGGCGAATCGTGGTTGAAGTCGTAGTTGGCGACCGTAATGATGCCGAGCGCGGTGTCGCCCATGCTCTTGAGCGCGGACTCGGAGGTGAGCGCATCCTGTCCCAGGATTTTTGTCTTCGAGGTGTCGATCCCGCGCTCCGCCAGCGTCTTGCCGACCGCGGCCGGCTGCGCCCCGCCCGGGATCCAGATGTAGATGGCGTCCGGGTTGGCGTCCTTGGCGCGCTGCACGAAGGCGGAGAAATCCGGATTGGCGACCGGGAAGCGCACCGAGCCGACGATCTGGCCGCCGCCCTCCTTAAATCCGGTCTGGAACCAGGTTTCAGCGTCGATGCCGGGGCCGTAATCGGAAACCATCGTATAGACGGTCTTGATGCCATTCTTGGCCGCCCATTTGCCGAGCGTGTAGTTCAGTTGCGGCGTCGTCACCGACGTGCGCGCGATGTAGGGCGACTTCGTCGTGATGACCGATGTTGCGGCGTTCATGACCACCATGAACTTCTTCGCTTCCGCCGACACATCGGCGACGGAGAGCGCATTCGGGGTCAGCGAGAAGCCCGCCAGAATATCGGCGTGGTCGCGGACGATGGCCTCTTGTGCCAGGCGCTTGGCGAGATCCGGCGCGATACCGCCGGTGTCCTTGCGGATCAGTTCGATCTTCCTGCCGGCGACGGTGTCGCCCTTCTGCTTCATGTAAAGCTTGATGCCGTTGTCGATCATGTTGCCGGTGTCGGCAAACTGGCCGGAATATTCGTTGATCACTCCGACCTTGACCGAGTTCCTGCGCGGCGGCCGGACCGGCCGCCCACAGCGCCAGCGCGAGGCCGGCCAATCCGGCCAAGCCGCCCAATAATTTTTGCATTGCTTCCTCCCAGTTCTCGTAATGCATTGGCTCTTTTCCGAGCATATCCTGGTTCAGGTCGGGGCTAAGTGCAACGCGCGCTTAATGTCGCGGGGTGGGCTATCGCCCCCACATTGGCCTTTGACCGGGGAGGAATGGCGTGAACGTCCATGACGCACAAAGTTTTTTGACGGCCGCGCAGACCAAGGTCGGCGCGCTGCTCAATCCGCGAAACGTGGTCATCGTCGGCGCGAGCGACGCGCCGACCAGCTGGGCGATGCGCGCGTTCCAGAACCTGCAGCGCTATCGCTTTTCCGGCGCGGTCTACCCGGTCAATCCGCGCCGCGAGCGCGTCTGGGACATGCGCTGTTACCGGGCGTTCGACGAACTGCCGGAACCGCCCGACCATGTGGTGGTGGTGATCCCGGCGCCCCTCGTGGCGGAGACGCTGCGCCAGGCGGCCAAGGCCGGGGCCCGCAGCGCTACCGTGTTTTCATCGGGCTTCGGCGAATCCACCGAGCCCGCCGCCAAGGCGCTGTCGGACGCGCTGAACAGCGCCATTGCGGAGACCGGGCTCGCGGTCTCCGGGCCGAATTGCATGGGCAACATTCACGCGCCGTCGCGGCTGATGACCTTGACGGACGAGCGCCCGCATCGCCTCGACGGCGGACCGGTCGCCATCGTCGCGCAATCCGGCGGGCTCGCCATGGCGATCAAGCGTACGCTGGAGGAGCGCGGCATTCTCTCGTGCTCGATGGTGACCGCCGGCAATGAGGCGGGCCTCACCACCGCCGACTACGTCGCCTATTACGCGACGCTGCCGAATGTCCGCGTCATCGTTTCGTATCTCGAAGCGGTCCGTAATCCCGAGCAGCTGCGTGCGGCGTGTGCCATGGCGCGCGCCGCCGGCAAGCCGGTGGTCGCGGTCAAGCTCGGCGCGTCTCCCGAGGGCCGCGAGGCGGCCCTGCTGCACACCGGGGGCGTCGCGGGATCGATGGAGGCGTTCGACGCGCTCGCCGGCGAATGCGGCATCATTCGCGTGCACACGCTCGACGACATTGTCGAGGTGGTCGAATATCTGACGCACGCGCCGCTGCCGCGCGGCGCCAATCTCGGCGGCATCACCTTTTCGGGTGCGCTGCGCGGCTTATTGCTCGACGGCGCGGCCGCGAACGGCCTGACGTTTCCGGCACTTGCCCCGGCGACCCGGCTGCGTCTCGAAGCAGTGCTGGGTGTCGGCACCATCATCGGCAATCCGCTCGATTCCGGCTTCGCCGGGCTCGGCAGCAAGGAGGTCTACATCGAATGCGTTCAGGCGATGCTCGACGATCCGTCGATCGACATTCTCCTGCTGCAGGAGGAATTGCCGCGCGGGCCCGGTTCGGAGCGTAAAGAGGCCAATCTGCACGCGGTCAACGCGCTCGCGCCGCGAGCCACCAAGCCGATCGTACATGTGACGATGATTTCGCACGGCCTCACCGATTATAGCCGCGCGCTCCGCGGACAATTGCCTCACATCGGGTTTATGCAGGAGGTCGACAAGACGCTGCGCGCCATGCGCGCGATCGCGACCTATGCGGAAGGCGCACAAAAGGCCGCGGTGTGACCGCGGCAGGCGTTCGCAGCGCAGGTCAGCCAGCCAACACCTGTTCCTCCTCCTTTCGGGAAGGCTATAAGGTCACGCATGGATAGACGGCAGGCTTCCCGCACGATCGACGAGGGCGAAGTCGCACGGTTTTCGCGCCTGTCCGGGCAATGGTGGGATGTGCGCGGGCCGATGGCGCCGCTGCACAAATTTAACCCCGTGCGTCTTGCCTATATCCGCGATCGCGCCGCCGGACATTTCAAGCGCGATCCCAAGCGGCTCGACAGCCTTGCCGGACTCCGCATCCTCGATATCGGCTGCGGCGGCGGGATCCTAGCCGAGCCGCTGGCGCGGCTCGGCGCCGTCATGGTCGGGATCGATCCGTCCGAAACCAATATCGCGGTCGCCAAGGAGCACGCCGCGCAGTCGCGCCTGACCATCGACTATCGCAGCACCACAGCCGAGGCATTGTGCGAGGCCGGCGAAACCTTCGGTGTGGTGTTGGCCATGGAAGTGGTCGAACACGTCGCCGACGTCGGTCTCTTCATCGAACTGGCCGCCGCGATGGTGAAACCCGGCGGCATCATGGTGGTCGCAACGCTGAACCGCACCGTCAAGAGCTTCGCGCTGGCGATCGTCGGCGCCGAGTACGTGCTGCGCTGGCTGCCGCGCGGCACCCACCAGTGGGACAAATTCGTAAAGCCCAACGAGCTTGAAATCGCGATCGAGCAGACCGGCATGAGCGTCACCGACGAAACCGGCGTGATCTACAATTTGTTCGCCGACCGCTGGCAGCTCTCCGCCGACATGGACGTGAATTACATGATGGTCGCGGAAAAGGCGGACTGATGTTCGCAGGCTCCCTCTGGGCCGTCTTCACCGTCATCGCCGCCTTTGCCCAGACCGTCCGCAACGCGATGCAGCGTGAATTGACGGGAACGCTCGGCACCGTCGGCGCGACTCACGTGCGCTTTCTGTTCGGATTTCCGTTCGCGCTGCTTTTTCTCGTCGTCTTGGTGTGGTGGACCGGAACGGCGCTGCCGCGGCCGCAACCGAAATTCTGGCTGTGGGTGATCGACGGCGCCTTTGCGCAGGTCGCCGCCACCGCCTTGATGCTGGCAGCCATGAATGACCGCTCGTTTGTCGTTACCATCGCCTACATCAAGACCGAGCCGATCCAGGTCGCGATCTTCGGTTTGATTTTTCTCGGGGACGCCGTGACCTGGCCAATGATGACGGCGATTATCATCGCGACGGCCGGCGTTATCGTCATGTCGGTCAAGCCCGGCGGGGCGACCGGGGGGATCAAACCGACGTTGTTGGGGCTCGCGTCCGGCGGCATGTTCGCACTGTCGGCGATCGGCTTTCGCGGCGCGATCCTCAATCTGGCGCTACCGAATTACGTCATGGCGGCGACCTTCACGCTGGTCGTCGGCGTGGCGATGCAGGCCATCGTGCTGTCGCTCTATCTGTGGCTGCGCGACCGCTCCGTCCTCATCGCCATTGCCCGGGCCTGGAAGCCGTCGCTGCTCGCGGGCCTCATGGGCGCAGTCGCCTCGCAATTCTGGTTCTTGGCGTTTGCGCTCGCCACCGCCGCCGCGGTGCGCACGCTGGCCCTGGTCGAGGTCTTATTTGCTCAGCTCATCGCGCGCTTTGCGTTCCGGCAGAAGACCACCGCGCGCGAAGCCTTCGGCATGGTGCTGGTGGTCGCCGGCGTGGTTCTGCTGATCCTGGCGCATTGATCTTTGCGCGCCCCGAAATGACGGGCTGAATTCGGATCAATTCATCTCGTCCGGCAGGATCGGGAGCGGATGAAATTCGATGCCTTCCTCGTGCAGCGCCTTGGCTTCCTCGGGAGAGGCTTCGCCGTAGATCGAGCGGTGCTCGGTCTCGCCGTAATGAATCTTCCGCGCCTCTTCGGGAAAACGTCCGCCGACATAATTCGAATTTTTGGTGACGTGGTCGCGCAGCTCTTTCAACTTTGTCCGCAGTTCGCGTTCCTGGGGCGACATGATCGCCATTGGAGCCTTCGCCGCCGGGGCCGGAGGCGGACCGCTGGGCGGCGGCGCCGGCGCAGGCTCCGGCGCGTCGCTGCGAGCGAGGCGAGGCGCCATGATCGCCTTCTCAACCTTGGCCGAGCCGCAGACCGGACAGGTCACGAGTCCCCGCTTCGCCTGCTTGTCGTAAGCAGTCGAGTTCTGAAACCAGCTTTCGAAGGTGTGATCGTGCTCGCAGTTGAGCGTGTAACGGATCATTGCGAGCCCCGCACGGCATGCAAGTGGGTCGGCTCCGCCATGGGCTCGACCAGTTCGAAACGGCGGCCGTGGCTCAGCGAGGGGACTCGTCCGCGCGCCGCTGCAACCTCGGCCGGATCGACCTCGGCGACGATGACGCCCGGCTTGGTGCCGCCCTCGGCGAGGATGCGGCCCCACGGATCGATGACCAGCGAATGGCCGAATGTGTCGCGGCCGTTCTCGTGGCGGCCGCCTTGCGCTGCGGCGAAGACGAAGCAGCCGTTCTCGATCGCGCGGGCGCGCAAGAGCACGTGCCAGTGCGCTTCACCGGTTTGTTTGGTGAATGCCGACGGCACCGCAAGGAACGACGCGCCCGCCTCGGCGAGCGCGCGATAAAGCGCCGGGAAGCGCAGATCGTAGCAGATCGTCATGCCAAGCCGGCCCCACGGCAGGTCGGCGACCACGGCGATCTCGCCGGCGCGGTAATTGTTCGATTCGCGGTAGCTCTCGCCGCCCGCAAGATCGACGTCGAACATGTGAATCTTGTCGTAGCGCGCAACGATGTCGCCCTTGCGGTCAATCAGGAACGAACGGTTCACCGCTTTCTCGGGCGACGCCTTGATGGCGAGCGAACCGACGTGCACGTAGATCGAAAGCTTGCGCGCCAGTTTGCGCAGCGTCGCCAGCATCGGGTCGCTATCCTCGGCGACGATGTTGGCGAACAGCTGGTCGCGCTTCACCGAAAGGATGTTGGTCATCTCCGGCGTTAGTATGTAGTCGACGCCGGCGCGTTTGGCATCGTCGATCGCCGACAGCACCGCGGCCAAATTCGCCTGCGGCGCGAGACCGGAACGCATCTGCACAAGGCCGACCCGGAAGGTCGAGGCTTTCGATGTACTCATGAGCGGTTACCTGTTGACGTCGGCAAGCAACGGATCGAGCTTGCCTGCCTGCTCGAGCGCATAGAGGTCATCGCAGCCGCCGACATGGGTGGTGCCGATGAAGATCTGCGGAAACGTGGACCGTCCGTTGGCGCGCTCGATCATCTGCTGCCGAATCTCGCGATTGCCGGAGGCGTCGATCTCGCGGAACGCGACCCCCTTCTGGGACAACAGGTCCTTGGCGTCCTGGCAATAAGGACAGTACGGGATGATGTAGATGTCGACGGCAGCCATGATGATGCGGAAGTTTTATCAAATGTTTATATGGAAGTCCGCCCCGGATCGGCAACCCTAGCGAAGACCAGCACGTCGACATTGGCAGCGCCGGCGCGCAGCAGCGCCTTGGCGCAGCCCTCGACTGTAGCGCCCGATGTGAGCACGTCGTCGACCAGGACGAGTCTGCGGCCAGCGACCGCGGCTTTGCCCTCCTCGGGCACCCGGAGGGCGCCCTGGACGTTGGCGGCCCGTTCGGGGTTCGCGACAGCCAGACGTGCTGCGGCGTGGCCTTGACCCGCTTCAACGCCGTGGCCGTAACCGGTACGCCGCTTTCCGCGGAAATCACCGCCGCCAGGATCGCCGACTGGTTGAAGCGGCGGGCCCAGTTGCGGCGCCAGTGCAGCGGCACCGGGACCAGTGCGTCGGCGTCGGCGAGCAGTTCGCGCCCGGCTTGGGCGGTTCAGCGCTGATGAGCGGCGCGAGATCGAGCCGGTCGCCATATTTGAGGCCGTGCACGAGCGCCCGCGACGTCTCGTCGAAGCGGACGGCGGCGCGGGCGCGGTGATAGGCCGGCGGATCGGCGATCGCCTCTATGGACAGGATGTCCGGACCCGGGTCATAGACGAAGGGAATGCCGAGCCGCTCGCAGTAAGGCCGGGTGATGAACGACACCTTCGACCAGCAGGCCGGGCAGAGCCCTTTGCCTTCGACCGGCTCGCGGCAGGCGGCGCAGAGCGGCGGCAACGCGAGACCGAGCGCCATGCGCAACACCGAGCGCGCTCCGTCCACGGCACGCTTGAGATGCGAGGGATAGGCAATGCTCGCCGAACGCATGATGTTACGGTATCGCCGTCCGGTGGGCTTGTCATCGTCGCGGACGTGAAAGATCGCCATTAGAAGATCAACATGGTGGAAGCTCCGGCATCGTCGAACACTGTGCTGTTTGATCGGACGCTGCTGCGCCGGCGTCTGCGGCGCGCCGCGGCGTCCGGACCGGAATTATTCCTGCTCGATCGCGTCGCCGATGAACTCGCCGAGCGGCTGACCGGGGTGCTGCGCAAGTTCGATGTCGCGCTTGATCTCGGCACGGCGGGGGAATTGCTGCGCAGCGCGTTGCTCCAGCTCGGATCGGTCGCGACCATCGTCGCCGCCGGTTCGTTGACGCGGCCGAAGCCATTCGTTGCCGCTGACGAGGAGGCGCTGCCGTTCCGCGACGGCTCTCTCGACCTCGTCGTTTCGGCGCTGGCCCTGCAATTCGTCAACGACCTGCCGGGCGCGCTCCTGCAAATCCGCCGCGCGCTGAAGCCGGACGGCCTGTTCCTCGCGGCGATGCTCGGCGGCGATACACTGACGGAATTGCGCCAATCCTTCGCCGCCGCCGAAAGCGATGTCGAACGCGGCATCTCGCCGCGCGTCGCGCCGTTCGCCGATCTGCGCGATCTAGGCGCGCTGCTGCAGCGCGCGGGCTTCGCGTTGCCGGTGGTCGATGCCGAGCGCCTGACGGTGCGCTACGACTCGGCGTTCGCGGTGATGCGCGATCTGCGGCGCATGGGCGCGACGAACGCGCTGGTCGCGCGCCGGCGCTCGCCGCTGCGGCGGAAAACGCTGCTGCGGATGGCTGAAATCTATGGCGAGCGCTTTGCCGACGCTGACGGCCGGGTGCGCGCGACGTTCGAAATCATCTTTCTGTCCGGCTGGGCGCCGCATCCCGATCAGCAGAAGCCGCTTCGGCCGGGATCGGCACAAGCCCGGCTCGCCGACGCGCTCGGCACGCGGGAGATTTCAACGGGCGAGAAGGCCGGTTAGACTTACGAGCAACACCACCTAACAGCGCGATCTTCACCGACTATGACATTGGATGAAACCAGGCTAGCCTCGGCCGCGGGCCTTTCGTCGCATATTCCGTTCGTCACGAACTGTTCTTACCCGGTGCGCGCCGGAAACGTCGTGCGCCCGCTTATCGACGGCGAACGCGCCTTCGGGCGCATCTGCGCGGCCATCGAGGCGGCGCGCCAAAGCGTCTGGGTTACGATCGCTTTCATCACGCCGGACTTCGTCATGCCGGACAAGCACGGCACTCTGTTCGATGTGCTCGATCGCGCGGCTGCCCGTGGCCTCGACGTGCGCGCCATCTTCTTGCGCCCTTCGGCGGAAAGCGAGTGGGTCCCCTTTGCGTTTTGGGGATCGCCCGAACACCGCGACATGCTGCATGCGCGCAAATCGCGCTTTCGCGCCCGCTGGACAAAGCCGGCAATGCCGTCTGCCTCCACCAGAAGAGCTGGATCGTGGATGCAGGGCACCCATCCGAGATCGCGTTCGTCGGCGGAATGAATTTAAACCCGAAATCCGTGGCTGCGCCGGGCCACGGCGACGGTGGCTGGCATGACGTGTACGTCGAGGTCATCGGGCCTGCCGCAACCGACGTGCATCACAATTTCGTCCAGCGCTTGAACGAGGCGTGTGAACGCCGGCTGGACGACGGCACGTGGGGCCATGACTGGGGCCATGACGACAAAGACGACCTCGGATTTCCGGTGCAGCTCTCCGCTCCAAACGGCACGGTCCCCGTGCAAATGCAACGCACAATCGATGCCGCCCGCTACAGCGATGGCAGCCCCAGCCCGTAGGCCGCGCCGTTCGCCCTCGCCGACGGCGAGCGCTCGATCTTCACGCAGTATCTTGCGGCTATCGGCGCCGCCCGCCATTCGATTTATATCGAGAACCAGTTTGTGCTGGCGCCGGACATCGTTGCGGCACTTGATGGCGCGTTGACGCGAGGCGTCGATGTGGTGGTGCTCGTTCCCGCCGAGCCGGACGCAAGTGTGCGTACGGCGCGTGCCAAGCCGGAGCGCCGCGTCTTCTTCGATCAACTGGCTGCGCTCGACCGACACCAGCGCTTTGCGCTGGTCGGCATCGCCGCTTTGGACGGGGCTCAACGCCGCAGCAACGTCTATATTCACGGCAAGATCATGCTGATCGACGACGCATGGGCAACGATCGGCTCATGCAATCTGCACGCCAACTCGCTGTTCGCCCAGACGGAGTTGAACACCTCATTCTGGGACGCGGCCACTGTCCGCACGCTGCGCTGCGACTTGTTTGCTGAGCATCTGGACTGCGACACTGCCGCCACGGACGATCGGACGGCGCTCAGCCTCTATCGGCAGGTGGCGAGTGACAATCGCAAGCGGCGAGACGCCGGCGACAGCCGTTGGCAAGGCCTGGCATTTCGTCTCGATCCCGCGACCTGCGGCGAATAGACGGCCTCTGCGAATTACTTCATCGCCGAAGAGACGCTGGTGAACATGCCTTTGACGGTCGAGCCGAGGCTCACCACCGAGGCCGCGATGGCGACGCCGATGCCCGACGCGATCATCGCGTATTCGATTGCAGTCGCGCCGCTGTCGTCACGCACGAAGCGCCGCATGGCCCTGAACGTCGTCGAGAACTTGAACATGGTCTTCTGCCTTCTGGCTCTCGGATCATATGAGGTTCGTCAGATGAGAGATCAGCGGTTCGTCGGCGGCCGGCATCGGGTAGTTGCGTAATTCATTCGTCCGCACCCATTTGAGCTCCTGTCCTTCCTGTGCCGCGACGATTCCTTCCCAACGCCGGCACACGTAAAGCGGCATGAGAAGATGGAAGTCGGGATAGAGGTGGCTCGCAAACGTGAGTGGCGCGAGGCACGCCTCCTTGACGACGATTCCGAGTTCCTCCTTCAGCTCGCGGATCAAGCTCTGCTCCGGCCGTTCGCCACCCTCGACCTTGCCGCCGGGAAACTCCCACAGCCCCGCCATCGCTTTGCCCGCCGGACGCTGCGCGATAAGCACGCGACCGTCGGCATCGATGAGGGCGCAGGCGGCAACAAGAACAAGTTTGACGCTCACGGCCGTCCTCAATCTATGCAGCGGATGGTTAAGGCACTTAAAGGCGATTTTATACACTCGCGGAATCGCCGCGATGGTTATTGGACGATAAATGCGCGAACTGAAACCTTTTGTGCATTTAACATCGATCAACTGCGATAATCGCCGTTGATCGCCACGTACTCCTTGGTGAGATCGCACGTCAGCACGCGGTCGCTGCCCTTGCCGAGGCCGAGCCCGACTTTCAACGTGATCTCCGGCCGCTTCATCACCGCCGCGACCGCCGCCTCCTCGTAGTCGGGATCGCGCGCGCCCTTATGGGCGACGCGAATATCGCCGAACCAGATCGAGAGCCGGTCGCGATCGGCTGGCTCGCCCGCCTTGCCGACCGCCATCACCACGCGGCCCCAGTTGGCGTCCTCGCCGGCAATCGCGGTCTTGACCAGCGGTGAGTTGGCGATCGACAGCGCAATGCGCCGCGCCGACTGTTTGGACACGGCGCCTTCGACCACGACTTCGAGCAGCTTGCGCGCGCCTTCGCCGTCGCGCGCGACCTGCTCGGCGAGATTGGCGAGCACGCCATTGAGCGCCTTGCGGAACGGCACGAGACGCGGATCGCCGGCGCGCGCGATGCGCGGCGCCTTCGCAGCGCCGGTTGCGAAAGCCAGCAGCGTGTCGGAGGTCGAGGTGTCGCCGTCGACGGTGACGGCATTGAACGTGTCGACGACGCCATCGCGCAGCAGGCTTTGCAGCGCCGGCGCGGTGATCGGCGCGTCGGTGAACACGAAGGCGAGCATCGTCGCCATGTCGGGCGCGATCATGCCGGCGCCCTTGGCGAAGCCGTTGATGGTGACTGTGGTCCCGGCGAGCCGTGCCGTTGCGGTCGCAAGTTTTGGGAACGTGTCTGTGGTCATGATCGCCTTGGCGGCCTCGCTGTAGGGACCGGGCGAAGCAGCCTTGACAAGATTGGTCATGACGCCGTCGAAGGCCTGCGCCGCCAGCGGCTCGCCGATCACTCCTGTCGAGGCGAGAAACACCTCCGCGGTCTTGCACCCGACCGCGGCGGCTGCGAGCTTCGCCGTGAACGCGCAGGCGTCGCGCCCGTTCTTGCCGGTGAAGGCGTTAGCGTTGCCGGAATTGACGACGAGCGCACGGGCCCGCGCGCCTTTGAGCCTCGCCCGGCACCATTCGACCGGCGCCGAAGGACACTTCGAGCGCGTGAAGACGCCCGCCACGCTGGTTCCTTCGTTGAATACCGCAAGCATCACGTCGGTGCGGCCCTGATAGCGGATGCCGGCCGCGGCCGTGGCAAGCCGCACGCCGGCCACAGCCGGCATGTCAGGGACGGATGTTGGGGCGAGGGGAGAGACGGTTGAGGACACGGCAGACCCGCTTGTTCGTCATGGCCGGGCATAGCCGGTCAAAGAACGGCGTCGCTTCGCTCGCCTACGCCCGGCCATCCACGTCTTGCATGCTTTTAAAGACGTGGACGCCCGGCACAAGGCGGGGGCGTGACGGGTGTGGAATGAGACGAAGCGCTTACTTCTTCGCGGGCGCGGCCGGATTGAGCACCGAGGGATCGGTCACCGGAGGCTTGTCGAGGCGCTCGATGTTGGCGGCGGAGCGCAGCTTGTCGACGAATTCCGCCTGCGCGCGGTGCGCCACGTAGCTTTGCAACTGCCCTTTGACTTCATCGAAGGTCGGAACCGGCTTGGTGCGCTTGTCCTCGACCAGAATGATGTGCCAGCCGAATTGCGTGTGCACGGGGTCGGAAAGCTGCCCCTTGTCGAGCTTGAAGGCGACTTCGGCGAATTCCGGTACCATCTGGTCCTTGGTGAACCAGCCGAGGTCGCCGCCTTCGGCCGCGCCGGGGTCCTTGGACTTCTCTTTGGCCAGCTTGGCGAAATCCGCGCCCTTCTTCAGTTCGGCGATGATGGCTTTGGCTTCGTCTTCGGTCGCCACCAGGATATGGCGCGCATGCACTTCCTGTTCCTGCGACATCTGCTTGACGGCTTCGTCGTAGACCTTGTGCATTGCCTCGTCGGTAATTGACGCCTTGCCGACGTCCTGCAGCAGCGTCTCCATCAGGACCCTGTTGTGGTCGAAGGTCAGCCGGCGTTTGACATCATCACGGTCGTCCAGCTTCTGCTTCTCGGCGGTCTGCGACAGCACGATCACATCGGCCAGGTACGTAATCAGGTAGTCGCGCTTCTGATCGGACGACATCTGCGGCGGCATGTTGCTGCCGATCTCCTCCTCAGCGAAGGCGAGATCGTTGACGTGGATGTCGACGCCGTTGGCGCGCGCCACCACTGGGTTGGCATCCTCGGCGAGGACAGCGACCGGCGCGAGGAACAGCGTGGCGAGGGTAAGCGCGCCGAGCGCGCGGACGACGGGCAGGCGAGGGGAGGCCATGTGTGCGATCCTTGGAACGCGATCCTAAGGGTGGCGAGGCTGTCGGTTAAGTCGGTCGCCGGACCTGTGGTCGAAATTTGTGGCCGGACTAGGGGGGTCTGACCGATCCTCGGGTTGGTGGGGCGCTTTTTTGTCGGGCCCGCAATTCCGAGCGGACACTCGCCGAATTGGCAGTCCTTGGCAATGGAAGAATCGTCTTGGCGCCTAACGAGCGCGTGAAATCGCGGTAACGTTGACAAGAAATCGACCCCCTCCTATCTCTCGGCGGTGTCTTGGCCATGCCTGTTGGCTTGCCGAAGCCTGAATAACGCTGCATTTTCCGCTGGTTGGACTTGTGTTGCACTTGACCCTCGAGTTGGCGCCGATCGCGCGGAATCAGAGCATGATCCCGGACAGTGGGAACCGGTTTTTCGGTAGCGATCATGCCCAACCGAACAGAACTGTGGCCGAGCCCGCCGGTGGAAGGATGACGCAATGATCGGTGCCGTTGCTCGCAAGCTCTTTGGTTCGGCCAATGACCGGCGCATCCGTTCCTATCGGCCGCGGGTCGATCAGATCAACGCGCTGGAGGTGGAGCTGTCACAGCTCACCGACGAGCAACTCCGTGCCCGGACCGATGAATTCAGGAAGCAGCTAGCCGACGGCAAGTCGCTGGACGACATTCTGGTGCCGGCGTTCGCCACGGTGCGGGAGGCCGGCAAGCGCACCCTCGGTCAGCGCCATTTCGACGTGCAGATGATCGGCGGCATGGTGCTCCACGAGGGCAAGATTTCCGAAATGAAGACCGGCGAAGGCAAGACGCTGGTCGCGACGCTTCCGGTCTATCTCAACGCCCTCACTGGGCGCGGCGTTCACGTCGTCACCGTCAACGACTACCTCGCCAAGCGCGACGCCGAATGGATGGGGCAGATCTACAAGTTCCTCGGACTGACGGTCGGCGTCATCGTGCATGGCCTCGACGACGCCGAGCGCAAGAAGCAATACGACTGCGACGTCACCTACGGCACCAACAACGAACTCGGCTTCGACTATCTGCGCGACAACATGAAGTACCGGCTCGAGGACATGGTGCAGCGCGGCCACATCTACGCCATCGTCGACGAAGTCGACTCCATCCTGATCGACGAGGCGCGCACGCCGCTCATCATTTCCGGCCCGCTCGACGATCGCTCCGACTTCTACAACACCATCGACACGTTCATTCCGAGAGCTCGACAAGGCGGACTACGAGCTCGACGAGAAGCAGCGCTCGGTCAACCTCAGCGAGGTCGGCATGAGCAAGATGGAAGAGTGGCTGCGCGACGGTAACCTGCTCAAGTCCGATTCCCTCTACGACGTCGAGAACGTCTCTGTCGTCCACCACATCAATCAGGCGCTGCGCGCCCACAAGCTGTTTGCGCGCGACAAGGACTACATCGTGCGCAACGGCGAGGTCGTCATCATCGACGAGTTCACCGGCCGCATGATGCCGGGCCGGCGCTATTCGGAAGGTCTGCATCAGGCGCTCGAAGCCAAGGAGCACCAGCCGATCCAGCCGGAGAACCAGACGCTCGCGTCGATCACCTTCCAGAACTATTTCCGCATGTACGAGAAGCTCGCCGGCATGACCGGTACGGCTTTGACCGAGGCCGACGAATTCCAGGACATCTACAATCTCGAAGTCCTGGAAATCCCGACCAACATGCCGATGGTGCGCATCGACGACGACGACGAGGTCTATCGCACCGCCGCCGAGAAATTCCGCGCCATCATCGCCTTGATCGAGGATTGCAAGGCGTGCGGCCAGCCGATGCTGGTCGGCACCACCTCAATCGAGAAATCCGAGCAGCTCGCCGAACTGATGCGCAAGCAGGGCTGGGAGCAGCACGACTTCTCCGATCCGAACGCATTTGCCGCGCTCTATTCGGGCGACGAGGGCGCCTCCAAGGCCAAGGTGTTCGCGATTCTCAACGCCCGCTATCACGAGCAGGAGGCCTATATCGTCTCCCAAGCCGGTGTGCCCGGGGCCATTACGATCGCGACCAATATGGCGGGCCGTGGCACCGACATTCAGCTTGGCGGCAACGCCGATATGCGCATCCGGCAGGAACTCGCGCAAATCGAGGATCCGCGCGAGCGCGACAAAGATCCGCGCGCCGTTGACATTCGCGCGCAGGTCGCGCGGCTGAAGGAAAAGGCGCTTGCCGCGGGCGGCCTCTACGTGCTCGGCACTGAACGGCACGAAAGCCGCCGCATCGACAATCAGCTGCGCGGCCGCTCCGGACGCCAAGGCGATCCCGGCCACTCGAAATTCTTCCTGTCGATTGAAGACGATCTGATGCGCATCTTCGGCACCGACAAGCTCGACGGCATGCTGACCAAGCTCGGCCTCAAGGAGGACGAGGCCATCGTCCATCCGTGGATCAACAAGGCTCTGGAGAAGGCGCAGCAGAAGGTCGAGGCGCGCAACTTCGACATCCGCAAAAACATCCTGAAGTTCGACAACGTGATGAACGATCAGCGCAAGGTCATCTTCGATCAGCGCGTCGAATGGATGGAAGATCAGTCCGTGGCCGCCGTCGTCGCCGACATGCGCCATAACGTGATCGACGATCTGGTCGCCAAGCACGTGCCGGAAAACGCCTATCCGGAACAATGGGACACGCCCGGCCTCAAGGAAGAGATCAAACGGGTCCTGGCGATCGATCTTCCGGTCGACGAATGGGCCAAGGAAGAAGGCATCGCCGACGAGGAGATTTTCAGCCGCGTCGAACGCCGCGCCGACGAGCACATGGCGGCGAAGGTCGCGCAGTGGGGCACCGACGTGCTGCGCTATGTCGAAAAGCAGATTTTGCTGCAGACCCTCGACCATCTATGGCGCGAGCACCTCGTCATGCTCGATCACCTGCGTCAGGTCATCGGGCTGCGCGGCTACGGTCAGCGCGATCCGCTCAACGAGTACAAAGCCGAGGCGTTCAGCCTGTTCGAGGCCATGAGTCAGAGTCTCCGCGAAGCGGTGACGGCGCAGCTGATGCGCATCGAGATCATGGCGGCCCCGCCACCCGAGCAGCAACCGGCGCTCCCCGTCATGGAGGCGCACAAGATCGATCCGTCGACCGGCGAGGACGAAATGGCGCTGGCGATGGCCGGCGCCGAGACGCTCGCGCGCCATGGCATCGGTGCGGGCTCAGCGCTGCCTGCCGCCGCGAGCATGGCGAGCCAGGCGTCCGGCGCGGCGCGCGCCCCGCAGGTGCCGTTGCGCAATCCGCAAGACCCGACCAGCTGGGGCAAGGTTGGCCGCAACGAGACCTGTCCGTGCGGCTCCGGCAAGAAGTTCAAGCACTGTCACGGGCGCTACGCGTAAGCGCAGGGCGTCTGGCAGTCGGAGCGACGCATGGTCCGGGACGTCATCGCAGCCCCGCGGCTGGGTCTGGATTTCAGGCACCACTACGGTCATCACCAATCGCCGGCGATCCGCGCCGGTGGGCTGATTTTCTGCTCTGGCATGCTGCCGATTGATGCGGAGACCGGTGAGCGGATGCACGGCACGCTGACCAGCGAGGCCCATTGCATCTTCAAGAATTTGAAGCTGCTCTTGGAATTGGCTGGTTCATCGCTCGATCGGATCGTGCAGGTGCACGCGGTGATCTACGACAGCATCGAGTATGACGTCCTCAATCGGGTCTATCGGCAATATTTCGGCGACGGTCCGCCGGCGCGAACGGTTTGGACCGCGCAGAGCGAAGCCGGTTTCAAGATTCAGCTCGATGTCGTGGCGGCCGCCTAGGCAAGCTCTGGTCATGACGCTGAAACGCACCATCGTAACGCCACCGGTTCTGACGCTGGATGTCGGCTCAAGCCTGAAACTGCCGGCGTCGACGATCGTCCGCGGCGGCCCGTTTTTGTTTGTGTCGGGGCTTTGCGCCGTCGATCCGGAAACCGGCCACCGCGTGCATGGCACGACGGGCAGCGAAACGCAGCTCGTCCTGACCAATCTGCAGCGCCTATTGGAAACAGCCGGCTCGTCGATGCAGAAAGTCGTCAAGGTCAACGTGCTGCTCGCCAGCATGCTGGAGGCGGTGCCGATGAACGATGTCTACGCGACGTTTTTCCCTGAACCGCCGCCGGCGCGGACCGTTTGCGGCGCGCGGTTGCCGGACGGCTGCAAGGTCATCATCGAATGCACCGCATTGGCGTGATCCAGGCCTGACACATGACTGATAAGCTCGCGCGCTCGGCCATCTTTCCGAAGAACGAGGCGATCCACGTCGCCCGCACCGCCAACCTGCCCAACGTACCCGGCATGCGGGCCGGCGATTATATTTTTCTGTCCGGCATGGGGCCGATCGACCCGGTGACCGGCGAGCGCAGTCACGGACCGATCGCCGAGCAGGTGCGGATCACGCTTGGCAACATGAAGCACCTCCTGGAGTTCAACGGCTCATCGCTTGGGCGCATCGTTCGCATCCATGTCGTGCTGGCCGATATTGCCGACGTCGATGCGATGGAGCAGATCTATCGCGAGTTTTTTCCCGCCGATCCGCCGGCCCGGATGGTCTGGTCCATGCAGCTTCGTTTCGGCAACGGCTGCGAGATCGAGTGCATCGCGCTCGCCGGCGATCAACCGGCCGGCTGACGTCCGTCCGTCATTCCGGAAGACGGGCGAGGCGAGGCTGTCCGGAATCCATAAACACGATTCGTGACTATGGATTCCGGGTTCGCGGCGAAAGCCGCGTCCCGGAATGACGGACTGCTCGGTGGCGTGCGTTCATTCCGGCTTGATGTTCGCGGCCTTGATGATCGGCCACCAGTGCGCGATGTCGGCTTGCAGCAGCGCCTCAAAGGCTTCGGGCGTCTGCTCCTCGGGCGGCGGCAGCTCCTGGCCGAGACCGATGAGGCGCGAGCGCACCACCTGATCGGCCAGCGCGACCATGGCGGCCGCGTTGAGCTTGGCGATGATGTCTTTGGGCGTACCCTTCGGCGCGAGCAACCCGTTCCAGGTCGCGACGTAGAACCCGGGCATGCCGGCCTCGTCGACCGTGGGAATCTCCGGCGCCGCGCCGATGCGTTTCGTGGCGGTGACGGCGTAGCCCTTGATGTTGCCGGCATGGATCTGCGGCACCGACGTCGTCGGGTCGGTAATGATCATGTCGACATGTTCGCCGACCAGATCCTGGATCGCGGGCGCGGAGCCCTGATAGGTGACTAGCTGCGCCTCGGTTCCTGTCAGTTTCAGAAACGACAGAGCGGCAATGTGCGGCGCCGTTCCAATGCCAGCGTGCGCGATGGTGTAGTTGCCGGAATTTGTCTTGGCCCACGCGACAAGGCTCATGAGATCGGCGGCCGGGAGCGATTTCCTCGACAGTACCACCTGGGGCGCTCGCGCGCACAGTGCGATCGGCGCGAAATCGGTCTTCAGATCGTACGACAGGTTGTAGATCGCGCCGTTGACGACGTGCGCGCTCCAGTTGCCGACCTCGATCGTATAGCCGTTCGGTACCGCTCTCGCGACGCGGCCGAGGCCGATACTGCCGCCGGCGCCTCCGATGTTCTCCAGCACGATCGGCTGGCCGAGTTCGGCCCGCATGCGCTCGGCCACCGTGCGTCCAACCGTGTCGGTCGGCCCGCCGGCCGTATAGGGCACGATCATGGTGATCGGGCGTGACGGATAAGCTTCGGCGCTTGCCGAGCGCCCGGTGGACGCGATCGCAACGCCTGCTCCGGCGAGTTTCAGAAACCGACGACGAAAAAGCATGATGTTTATCGCCGGATGACTCCGACGCTTTGCTTAAGGGGAGCCGGCATCGCAAGCTACCGCCAAATCGACAGGCGTCAATCTGTTAGATCGCCGCGTATATCAGGGCTGAAAATTGAACGGCCGGACGAGATCGTCCGATCTTGTTACTGACCGGTGCCGGTGCCGCCAAAGCGGCTGTCGAAGCTGCCGGTCGGTACGACCGGTTGCGCGCCCTTGAGCAGACCGCCGTTGCCCGCGGACGGTGCCGCGGCGCTCGCTTGTTGTTGAGGCGCCGGTTGGGCCTTTGCGCCATCGGCAATCTGCGGGTCGACTTTTTTCGGGTCCGATTTGCTGGGCTCGGTCTTTTTTGGGCGCAGACCCGCAGCGGCGGCATTGCCCGATTTGCCTTTGTCAGATGAATCCGATGTTGGTTCCGATCCGCGCAAGGCGACGGGCGAATTGTCAGCCGCATCCTTCTTCGACGAGAACAGCTTGCTGAAGAAGCTGCCGGAGCTGCCCGAAGAGGTATCGGCCGACGCCACCTTGGTGGTGTCGCTCGACGACTTTGAGCCGAACAGCTTGGAGAAGAGGCCGCCCGATTTCGAATCCGAGGACGATGGGGACGAGGACGCGACCGTCGACGTGGTTTCCGGCGCGACATCGTGGTGCGCTTCGCTCAGCGTCGGCGGCGGCATGCCCGGATGCACCGGCGGCGCGTGCAGGTGGCCGTCGGCATCGTAGGACGCCGAGGCCTGGTCGAGCTTGCTGGCAAAGACTCGATTCATCCCACCGTCGGTGCCCATCAGGACCGGCGCGACCGGACTGCTGACCTTCGTCAACTGTGCGATCTGGTAGTCGTCGTTCTTCTGCTTCTCCAGCGCCGGACCGGCGATCTCCGGAGCAACCTCATACGCTGGGCAGCGGCCGGTTGGACTGAAGCTGAGCGGCTTGTTCGAGCCGCCCGGCGCCTGCGCATCGAACACGTAGCGCCGGTCGCACACATCAACCTTGGGTTCGAGATGCGACACCTCGAAATGGTCGTAGCCTTCCTTGAGCATGTTCCAGAAGGCCATGTTTGGATTGGTGCGATGCCGCGCCAAGTTCTTCGGAGTCATGCGAAACGGGTACGCCTGGACTTGAAATTCCTTCTGTCCACCGAGGAACGATTCACGCGCCAGCGAATAAATTTCGCCGATCTGTTCGTCGGTCATGGCGTAGCAGCCGCGCGACGAGCAATCGCCGTGGATCATCAGGAACGCGCCATTGCGGCCGTTCGCCTTGTCGTAGGCGTTGGGGAACCCGGTATTGATCGCCAAGTAATAGCTGGAGTTGGGGTTCATCAGAGCCGGCGTGATCGGATAGAAACCTTCCGGCGCCTGGCGATCGCCTTCGCGGACCTTCGGTCCCAATTCGCCCGACCAGCGGCAGATCGGATAGACCCTGAGCAACTCGTAGCGGCCGCCGGTCGTCTGCTTCCAGACTTCGAGTTCGGACTCTTCCTTGAAGATGCGCACAAGGATCGGAGATTCCTTGGGCATCTGTTTCTGGTCGAGCAACGACAGCATTTCCGGCGACAATTCTTTCATCGCCTTGGTCGGCAACTGATAGACGTCGTCGGTATTGCAGCCGGCAAGCGCCAACGCGCCGGCGACAAACGCCAGCACCACCAGCGCGCGACGAGCGCGCGCGCGGACCAGGGAGGCCCGGATCAAATCGATACCCCGACTGGTAAATCCCCGTGCCATCACTTGGACAATCGTTATCCCTAAGAGATGGCTTTCGCAAGGCGGCTGGGCCGGCCCGTAGAGGTTGACCACGTCGGTCGTGAACGAATGGTAAATTTTCTGCAAATTTAACGCGAAATTGAAGTGAAATCGGGCCTTTGCGGAAGGTCCGGACTTGGCTTTTCCTGTCCAATCCGCCCTGGAAATTCCTTTCCCGACTGATTCCGGGCCGACCCAGGCGAGATTGTGCCTCGGCCTCCGCGGGGCCGCGGGAATAGGAGGCCCAAGCCGCTGTAAAATTAGCCGATCGTTCGCCCAATGGCTGTAAACTTTTCACGTCGCAACCGAGCAACGGTTGCGCGGTCGAGGCCACGCATCTCCGAGAGGGCCGTCGCGATGGCTTCGCCGGTCGCCGCGATGGATGCCTCCGGATCGCGGTGCGCGCCCCGGTTGGCTCCGGCACGATGGTATCGACGACGCCGAATCGCTCCAGATCCTGGGCCGTGATCTTCATGTTGGAGGCCGCGTCCTGGGCCTTCGTGGTGTCCCGCCACAGAATCGACGCGGCGCCTTCAGGCGAAATCACGCTGTAGATCGCGTGTTCCAGCATGATGACGCGGTTGGCCGTGGCGATCGCGATGGCGCCGCCGGAGCCGCCTTCGCCGATGATCACCGCGACGTTAGGCACGCCGAGCGCCAGGCAGGCCTCGGTGGACCGGGCGATCGCCTCGGCTTGGCCGCGCTCCTCGGCGCCGATGCCCGGATAGGCGCCCGCGGTGTCGATCAGCGCGATGACCGGGACGTCGAAATGGTCGGCCATGTCCATGAGGCGCACCGCCTTGCGGTACCCTTCCGGCCGCGCCATGCCGAAATTGTGCTTCAGGCGGCCGTCGGTATCTGAGCCTTTCTCGTGGCCGAGCACGCAGACGCTCTCGCCGCGAAAACGGCCGAAGCCGCCGACGATCGCGGCGTCCTCGCCGTGCTTGCGATCGCCGGCCAGCGGTACGAAATCGGTGATCAAGGCGGCTATATAGTCGCTGCAGTGGGGCCGCTGCGGATGCCGCGCGACCTGCGTCTTCTGCCACGGCGTGAGGCCGCCGTAGAGTTCTTTCAGTGCCTGTCCAGCCTTGACTTCGAGGCGGTTGATCTCCTCGACGATGCCGACCGCCTCGCCGTCGGATTGCAGCGCGCGCAGTTCCTCGATCTTGGCATCGAGTTCGGCCACCGGTTTTTCAAAGTCGAGATAGCTGCGCATACGTCTCTATTTAGGATGGCTGCATGAGATGAGGCAGATGCCGGAACCGGCTAATCGCCTCCTGGCATTTGCAAGTCAAGGAAGGCTGCCGCAGAAGCGGACCCCTCAGCCGCCTTGCGACCGGCGAAGCTCTTCCTCGACAACGGCCTTCAATTGTCCCAGCCCATTCTTGAGCGTGTGCCAGAGAATTTGTTCGAGCACGTCTTCATAGCTGTGCCGATACACGTTTCCTGCACCGGCGACGTCGGTCCGCGAGAATTTGCGGGCGACGCACTTTCAATTGCTTCGACAACCTGCGCGAAGCTTCTGAAATAATCTCAAAGCACCTGGCATCGAGTTTTCTCATAGGCGTGTTGGTTCGGCTTTGCGGTTCAGCTTCTCACGCGGCACATCGGAAAATATACGATCTTATTCACCCCTGCGCCAACGGGTGCAGGTCGCGCACCAGGCTTTTCAGGCGCTCTTCGAGCACATGGGTATAGATCTGCGTCGTTGAAATATCGGCGTGGCCGAGCAGCGTCTGCACCACGCGCAGATCGGCGCCGTTGTGGAGGAGATGGCTGGCGAAGGCGTGGCGCAGCACGTGCGGGCTTACCTGCGCCGGCGCGCAACCCGCCGCCGCGGCGAGCGCCTTTCAGCTCGCGCGCGAAATGCTGGCGCGTGAGGTGGCCGCTCTCGCCGAAGGACGGAAACAGCCATTTAGATTTCGCTTCGCCGCCTGCTTCTGCGAGCAGCGCGAGGTAGTCGCCATGGCTCTTTTTGCCGAATCGTTGAGCGGCACCAGCCGCTCCTTGTTGCCCTTGCCGCGCACGACGAGGACGCGCGCATCGCGTCGCGCCGCGGAGGCGGGCAGCGTGACGAGTTCGGAAACGCGCAGCCCGGTGGCGTAGAGCGCTTCGAGCAGAGCAGGCGAGCCGCGCCGCGCGCAGCCGCGCCGGCAGGCGGCGCTCGGGATCGCGTCGACCGTGCCGGCGGCGCGCAGCAAGCGATCGACCTCGGCGATGCGTGAGCGTCTTCGGCAGCGTGCGTCCGCGCTTTGGGCCTTCGAGCACGGCGGCGGGATCGTCGCTTGCGCTGGCCTTCCGCGTAGAGAAAGCGGTAGAGCTGGCGCGATCGCCGAGAGCCGCCGCGCCACCGTTGCGGGCTGGAATGCCGCGCTTCGCCAGCGTACCAGATAGGCGCGCAGATCGTCGGTCGCCGCCGTCGCGATGCTGCGGCCAGCTTCGGCAAGATGGCCGGAGAAGTCAGCGAGGTCGCGGCCGATAGGCGGCAAGCGTGTTCGCGCCGGCGCCGCGTTCGGCCGCCAGCATGTCGAGGAAGAGCGCGATCAGGCGCTCGCCGTCGTCGGATGCGCGCGCGTGACGCGCCGTTCGAGCCGCATCCTGCGGGCCATGCGTATCATGGAGGGGATGTTACCGGTTTTTGAAGAACCTGTCGGGCGGAATCGAAACCGAGATTTCCCGTGGTTTCGGCTGCACGTAGATGCGCCAGCGAATACAGGCCGCCATAGACGATCCCGACCGAGAATGGCGACGACGGCAAGGAAGCGGAACAGGCTCGGCATCGTCAGCCACTCATGCTCATCGCCATTGGTGCCGGGGGGCAGGACCGAGTACGATCATGTTCGGCCCAGCCCTGGCAAGTCATCCGGAAGCGGGCCGGGCCATGTCGGCTCAGCGATCATGGCACTGCGGGCGCGTTGTGGACTGACGCTATATGTCTGATATTGCACTACAAAATGACGCCGACGCGGCGGTTCCTGCGGCCGAGATGGTGACCGCGCTGGGGCGCCGCTCGATCGTGCTGGTCGGCATGATGGGGGCTGGCAAGTCCTCGGTCGGCCGCCGGCTCGCGGCGCGCCTCGGCATTCCCTTTGTCGATGCCGATACTCGAGATCGAGAAGGCCGCCGGCATGAGCATCGCCGGACATCTTCGCCCGCCACGGCGAGGCCGATTTCCGCAGCGGCGAGGCGCGGGTGATCGCGCGTCTGCTCGAGGGCGGTCAGCAGGTGCTGGCGACCGGCGGCGGCGCCTTCATGAATGCGGATACCCGCGCCGCGATCAAGGCCAAGGGCGTCTCGATCTGGCTCGACGCCGAGTTGGACGTGCTGATGCGGCGCATCAACAAGCGCAAGAACGAACGGCCGCTGCTGCAGACCGCCGATCCGGCCGCGACGCTGCGCAATCTGCTGGCCGCGCGCGATCCGATCTATGCGCAGGCCGATCTCACCGTGCAGTCGCGCGAAGTGCCGCACGAAACGATCGTGGCCGAAATCGTCACGGCGATCGCAACATTTCTCAACTGCTTCGTCGCGGCCGAACCGAAAGACGACACATGACCGCGCCAGCTCGCGCCGGCGATCCAACCTCGTCAAGGTCTCGCTCGGCGCGCGCAGCTACGACATCGTGATCGGCCGCGGCGTGCTGGCGTCGCTCGGCGCGCGCATCGCGGCGCTGCGGCCCGGCGCCAAGGCCGTCATCGTCACCGACGAGAACGTCGCGCGGCATCATCTGCGCGCCGCCGAGGCCGCGCTGGCGCACGCCGGCGTCGCGGCGAGCCGCGTCATCGTTGCCGGCCGGCGAGGCATCGAAGAGCTTTCGCGTCTTCGAACAGGTCTGCGAGGCCATCATCGCGGCGCGGATCGAGCGCGGCGATCTTGTGGTTGCGCTCGGCGGCGGCGTCATCGGCGATCTCGCCGGGTTTGCCGCGGCGGTGGTGCGGCGCGGCCTCGACTATGTGCAGGTGCCGACCACGCTGCTGGCGCAGGTCAATTCATCGGTCGGCGGCAAGACCGCGATCAATTTGGCCACGGCAAGAATCTCGATCGGCGCGTTCCATCAGCCGATTTTGGTCGTCGCCGACACCGCGCTGCTCGACACTCTGCCGCCGCGCGAATTCCGCGCCGGCTATGCCGAGGTCGCCAAATACGGACTTGCTGGGCGACGCGGCATTTTTCTCCTGGCTCGAGGCCAACTGGCGCGAGGTGTTCGCCGGCGGTAGTTCGTCGGGAAGTTCGGCGCGCGAACACGCCATCGCGGTGTGCTGCCGCGCCAAGGCCGCGATCGTGGCGCGCGACGAGCGCGAGACCGGCGACCGGCAACTGCTCAATCTCGGCCATACTTTCGGCCATGCGCTCGAGGCGGCGTGCGGTTTTTCCGACCGGCTGCTGCACGGCGAAGGCGATATCCGTCGGCATGGCGCTCGCGTTTGCGTTTTCGGCGCCGGAAGGGGCTGATGCCGCAGGCCGAAGCGGACCGCGCCATCCGTCACCTCGCCGAGGTCGGCCTGCCGACCAGCCCGAAGGGCATTCCGGGGACACTGCCGCCAGTCGATCAGCTGATGGACCTGATCGCGCAGGACAAAAAAGTGAAGCGTGGCGCGCTTACATTCATCCTGGTCGCGCGGCATCGGCGCTGCGTTCATCGAGAAGGGCGTCGATCCAGCCGAAGTGCGCGCATTTCTTGTTGAGAAACTTGCGGAGCGATGAGCGGTCTCGATTGGTTGACCGTCGCGGCGGTCCTGATCTGTCTGTTGGTGTCGGCGTTCTTCTCCGCAAGCGAGACGGCGCTGACAGCTTCGTCGCGCGCCGCGATGATGCGGCTCGAGAAGCAGGGCAATCGCGACGCTGCCATCGTCAATCGGCTGCTGGCGAACGCGCGAGCGGCTTCTTGGCGCGATCCTGTTCGTCAATAACCTCGCCAATATCGCCGCCTCGACGCTGGCGACCGGCTTGCTGCTGGCTGATGTTCGGCCAGGCCGGCGTGATCTACGCGACCATGGTGATGACGGTGCTGATCTTCGTCCTGTCGAAGTGCTGCCGAAGACCGCGGCATTCAATGCGCCGGACCGCATGGCACTTGCTGTGGCGCAGCCGGTCGAACAGCATGCGTGCGCTGGTTTTCGCCGATCCTGCGCGTCGTCGAGTGGCTGGTGCGGCTCATACTGCGCGGCGTCGGCATGCCGGTCGGCAAGCATCCAGTCGATCCTGTCGCCGCGCGAGGAGCTGCGGGGCGCCGTCGATCTAATGCATCGCGCCGGCGTCGGTGGAAAAGCTCGACCGTGACATGATGGGCGGACGTGCTCGATCTGCGCGAGCTTTCGGTCGGCGACGTCATGGTCCATCGCACCAAGATGGTGATGCTCGATGCCGACGAGCCGCCGCAGGACATCGTCGATGCGGTTCTGGCCGCCCCGGTGACGCGGCTGCCGCTGTGGCGCGGCTCGACCGACAACATCATCGGCATGCTGCATGCCAAGGATTTGCTGCGCGCGTTGCATGCGGCCGGCGGCAACGCCAACAAGATCGACATTGTGGCGATGGCGACGCCCGCATGGTTCGTGCCCGACACCACGCCGCTCTACGAGCAGCTCAAGGCGTTCCGCCATCGCAAGACGCCGTTCGCTCTGGTCGTCGACGAATATGGCGAACTGGAAGGACTGGTGACGCTCAAGGACATCATGGAGGAAATCGTCGGCGACATCAGCGACGAGTACGACATCGCGGTCCCCGGCGTGCGGGCGCTGCCCGACGGCTCGGTCAACGTCGACGGCGCCGTGCCGGTGCGCGATCTCAATCGAGCGATGGACTGGAACATTCCGGACCACGAGGCGACCACGATTGCGGGCGTCGTCATCCATGAGGCGCGCTCGATCCCGGAGCCGGGCCAGAGCTTTACGTTCCACGGCTTCCGTTTTCACGTCCTGCGCAAGACGCGCAACCGCATCACAGCATTGCGCGTCACCCCTCTGGCGCGCAAGGTAACGGCAAAGGCAAGCTAGTCACCCACCAAGACACGGCTTCAGACAACCTCGCATTCTTAACCGCACGTCCTCACAACTGCACGCGTCAGCGTAATAGGGAGACAAGACCATGGCGAACGGCATCTACGAAACGGTCAAGATCGAGCGCGACACCGGCCCCAATGCGGGGCTCACCTGGGTCATCCTCAACCGGCCGGAAAAGCGCAACGCCATGAGCCCGCAACTGCACTTCGACATGGCCGACGTGCTCAACGAGCTTGAGAGCGACGCGCAGACCAAGCTGATCGTGCTGACCGGTGCCGGCGAGGCGTGGTGCGCGGGGCAGGACCTGAAACTCTACTTCCGCGAACTCGACAGCAAGCCGGCGGAACGCGCCCGCGCCTCGTGGGCGAGCCACTACTGGCGCTGGCAGAAGCTGTTCACCTATCCGAAGCCGACCATCGCGATGGTCAACGGCTACTGCTTCGGCGGCGGCTTCACGCAACTGATCGCCTGCGATTTTGCAATCGCCGCCGAGGACGCCAAGTTCGGCCTCTCCGAGGTCAACTGGGGCATCCTGCCGGGCGGCTTCGTCAGCAAGGCGCTGACCGACGCGCTCGGTCTGCGCGACGCGGTGTGGCTCGCGATGACCGGCGAGACCTTCGACGGCAAGATGGCGGAGAAGATCCGGCTCATCAACAAGGCGGTGCCGCGCGAAAAACTGCGCGAGGAGACGATCGCGCTCGCGCAGCGCCTGATGAAGCTCAATCCCGAAGTGCTCAAGGCGACCAAGATCGCGGTCAAGAGTGTGCGCACGGTGCCGCACGAGCAGGCCGGCGATTATCTGCAGGCCAAGAGTCAGGAGATGCGCTTCCAGGACAAGGAAGGCGGCCGCGCCAAGGGCATGAGCCAATTCCTCGACGACAAGAGCTATCGGCCGGGCCTGGGCCCGTACGCGCGGGCTGAGCAGAAGGCGTAGGGGACGCACGTGGCCGTGGCAACAACGATTGCTCCGCTGGAGACCGGCGCTGCTGCGCCGATCGCTCCGGGCGTTCGCATCGGCCATGTGCATCTCAAAGTCGCCGATATCGAGCGGGCGCTCGCGTTCTATTGCGGGGTGCTGGGGTTCGAGCTGATGCAAAAGCTCGGACCGCCCGGCGCGCCGAGCGCGGCGTTCATCTCCGCCGGCGGCTATCATCATCACATCGGGCTCAACACCTGGGAGAGCCGCGGTGGACCGCCGCCGCCCGAGGGAACGACCGGTCTCTATCATCTGGCGATCCTCTATCCGACGCGGGCGGCGCTCGCCGATGCGTTGCGGCGTCTGATCGCCGCGCAAATTCCGCTCGACGGCGCCTCCGATCACGGCGTCAGCGAGGCGCTTTATCTGCGCGATCCGGATCAGAACGGCGTCGAGCTTTATTGGGATCGTCCGCAAGAGCTGTGGCCGCGCACCGCGGACGGCAACCTCGCCATGTTCACGCGCCGCCTCGATCTGATGGGGCTTCTGAAAGAGGCCGAACTGGGCGAGCCGCAGACCGCGAAGTGACCGCGCACCTTGCAGGCTCGTAACAAATTTTACTTTGAGGATTGCTGATAATTAACCTCCGCGACCGTTCCGCGGTGCCCGAAGAATTTGCTAAAGTCTCGCGCCGGTGGGAGGCGAGACGATGCCCGCGGATGCCGAGCCTGCGCGCGCCGCCGAGACGAAGGCCAAGGTCTTCATCTCCTATTCGCACCGCGACATGGCGTTCGTCGATCGCATCGAACCGGCGCTCAAAGAGCGCGGCTTCGAGCCGCTGGTTGATCGCGCTGAAATCTACGCCTTCGAGGATTGGTGGAAGCGGCTGCAGGCGCTGATCGAGCGCGCCGACACTATCGTATTTGTGCTCTCGCCGGATGCGGTTGCCTCGCGCGAGGCGATGCGCGAAGTTGAATACGCCTCATCGCTCAACAAACGCTTTGCGCCGATTGTCTGCCGCCGTGTTGACGACGCGGCGGTGCCCGAGGCGCTGCGGCGGCTGAATTTCGTATTTTTCGACGATGCGGCGAAGTTCGGTGCCAGCGCCGATCGGCTCGCGGACGCTCTGAAAACCGATATCGGCTGGATCCGAAAGCACACCGAATATAGCGAAGCGGCCCGGCAATGGTCGGCGGCCGGCAGACCGGGCGGCTTTCTGCTGCGGTCGCCGGCGCTTGAAGATGCCGAGCGCTGGATCGCCTCGCGTCCCGGCAATGCGCCAGAGCCCACGGCGGAGACACAAGCCTTCGTCACCGACAGCCGCGGCGGCGACGCGGCGGCGCATCGCGACCGGCCTAATCGTCGCGCTGGTGCTTGCCGGCCTCGCCTACTGGCAGCGGGAGGTTGCGGTGGCGGAGCGGCAGATCGCCGACCAGTAGCGCCAGCGCGCCGAGGACACGCTCGCGGTCGCCACCAAGACCGCCAACAGTCTGGTGTTTGACCTCGCCCAGCGCTTCAAAGACACAATTGGAATCCCTGCCGCGCTCGTCACAGACATTCTTGGCCGGGCGCGCGGCTTACAGGACCAACTGACAAAATCCAACCAAGTGACGCCGGACCCTAAGCGCAGCGAAGCCGGCGCTCTCATCGAAACCGTCGACGCGCTGTTGGCGATCGGCGACACGGCGGGCGCGCTCGCCGCTGCTCAGCAAGCCGGGCAAATCGATACCGATCTGGTCGCCGGGAGGCCCGGCAACACCGATTGGCAGCACCAACTCTCCGTGTTGGTGGAGAGGCTCGGCAACGTGCAAGTCGCGCAAGGCGACCTTACCGGCGCGCTCAAGTCCTACCGCGACAGCCTCGCCATTCGAAATCGGCTGGCGGAATCCGAACCCGGCAATGCCGGGTGGCAACGCGATCTCGCGGCGTCCTACGTCAAGGTCGGCGACGTGCGGAGGTTCCAGGCCGAGCTTGCCGGCGCGCTCAAGTCCTATCGCGACAGCCTCGCCATCTTTGACGGTCTGGCGCGAGCTGCGAGCCCCGACGATGCTGATCGGCAGCACGATCTGGCGGTAGCGTTCGAGAGAATTGGCAGCGTGCAGGTGACACAAGGCGACCTCGCCGGCGCGCTTGCGTCCTATCGCGACAACCTCGCCATCGAAGACCGTTTGGCGAAGTCCGAACCTAACAACACCCAACGGTCGGCGACGTACAAAACAAACAGGGCGATCTTGCCGGCGCGCTCAAGTCGTTCCGGAATAGCATGGCCATCATGGAGCTATTGACGAAATCCGATCCCAGCAACGCCGGCTGGCAACGCGATCTGGCATCGGCGTATCAGAGGCTTGGCGACGTGCAATTGACGCAGGGCGACCTCACGGGAGCGCTGAAATCCTATAGGGATGGTTTTGCCATTGCCGACCGATTGGCAAAATCCGACTCCACCAACAACAGCCTACAGTACGATCTGACTTTGTATTACGAGAGAATCGGCGATGCGCAGAAGGAACAGGGCGATCTTGCCGGCGCATTCAAGTCCTATGGCGACGGCCTTGCGATCAGGGACCGCCTGGTAAAAGCCGACCCGGCCAACGCCGACTGGCAGGACGACCTCGCGCACTCCTATCAGGAGATCGGCGACACCCAGATCGATCAAGGCAATCTTGCCGGCGCGCTCAAGTCTTACGGCGATAGCCTCGCCATCATAGACCGCTTGGCCAAGGCCGATCCGACCAATACAGCCTGGCAGAGCCGCCTATCGAACTCTTACGACAGAATGGGCAACATTCAGATGGCGCAAGGCAAACTTGCTGATGCGCTCACGTCCTATCGCGACGGCCTCGCGCTCGCGGACCATCTGACCAAGACCGATGTCAATAATGTTGCGTGGCAGCGCGACCTTTCAGTCTCCTATGGCAAGGTAGGGGGCGTGTTGGACGCGCAGGGAAATTTGCAGGATGCGCTCGCGTCGTACAAAGCCAGCCTCGCCATCGGCGATAGGTTGGCGAAGGCCGACCCCAACAACGCCGAATGGCAGCACGATCTGTGGTTTTGCACCAATAAGGTGAGCGACGTTGAATTCGATCAAGGCAATCGGTCCGATGCACTGGCAAATTACCGCGATGCCTTTGCTATCGTAGAGCGTCTCTCGAAACTCAATTCCAGCAATTCCAGCCGGCAGCGCGATGTCGTGGTCTCCTACAACAATATTGGCGATGTGCAATTCGCCCAAGGCAATCTGCCGGACGCGCTCGCATTGTTCCGTGCCGGTATCATCGATGGGTTGGCCAAGGGTGCCCCAAGCAATGCCGGCTGGCAGCGCGATCTGTGGGTTTCACAGGCCAAAGTCGCCGATGTTCTCGTCGCTCAAGGCGATATTGCCGGCGGTCTGGCTGCTTGGCAGGCCATCCAGGTTATCACCTCGCGTTTGGCGTAATCCGATCCCGACAACGCTGGCTGGCAACGCGACTTGTCGTTGTCTCTGAACAAGATCGGCGACCTGGACAAGAGACAGGGCGATCTTGCCGGCGCGCTGAAATCTTACCGCTACAGCCTCGCCATCGGACAGCGGCTGGCTTCGCTCGACCCCTCTAACATCCAATGGCGCAATGACTTGCAATTTGTCATCGGAAGGATTGGAGGTCTCGCCTATGGCCTCGTTTTGGCGAAGGATTTTTCGACGGCTTTGGCCGCGGCGGATCAGGCCATCTCACTTGAGTCCGACACAATCTGGCTCTACACGAACCGCGCCCACGCGCTGATGTTCCTCGGCCGCCTCGATGAGGCGCGAGCCCTTTATTTAAAATATCGCGGTCAGAAAATCCCGGAGCAGAATAACAGGACTTGGGAGGCCGCCGTCCTTGAAGATTTTGCCGAATTCCGGAAGGCAGGCCTTGCCAGCCCGCTCATGGATGAAATCGAACGGCAGTTCAAATCAGCAAGCACCGGTGCGCAATAAGTGTCAGCGAAGGGCGCGTCCAGGCACTCGAGGCCTGCACCCCATCTGGAGGGGCGCCTTCGCTAGACGCCCTCTCCGGGCGCGGCGGCGTGGATCGCGAGTGCGTGCACGCCGCCTTTGAGTTCGCCGGCCAGCGCCGCGTTGATCATGCGATGGCGCTCGAGCCGGCTCTTTCCGCGAAACGCTTCCGACACGATATAGAGCCTAAAGTGCGTCTCGCCGCCCGGCCGGTGTCCGGCGTGACCTTCGTGGCGATGCGATTCGTCCTCGACGTGTAGGCTCTGCGGCGAAAACGCCGCCAGCAACTTTGTCGTAATGATGTCGTGCATTCCCATCGAGCGTTTCCGATCGCTGATTTTAAGGCCATAGAGGCTCCCGCGCCGCGGCCGCGTCAATCGCGGCAGTGCGCCGCGGCGAAGCCGTCGATTTGCGGACTGTCAAGTCTTGAAGGTGTTAACGACCCGCCCCCATAATTGCGATGATGAAACCGAACTCGCCGCTCTTCGATCGCATCCGCGTCAAGCCTGATCAGGACCGCAGGCTGCGCGCGGAATTGCCGGGGTGCCAGTGGCCCTCGTGCAGTGCGCCGGCGACCCATCGGGCGCCGAAGGGGCGGCTGCGCGCCGGCGAGTATTGGCAATTCTGCCTTGAGCACGTTCGCGAATACAACAATTCGTACAATTTCTTCGCTGGCATGAGCGACGACGCGGTCGCCAAATATCAAAAGGACGCGCTGACCGGCCACCGTCCGACCTGGAAAATGGGCTCGGTCGGCGGCCAGCGCGCGGCACGGCGCGGCCGCAGCGACTATTCGGCCGGCGGCATGGGCGATCCATTTTCGCTGTTCGGCGATGCCGGACCGCGGGCCAGTCATGCGCGCACCGCACCGGAGGGCCGCAAAGTACTCAATGCGCAACGCCGTGCGCTCGACGTGCTCGGCCTTGAAGGCGACCCCAACCGGGCCGACATCAAGGCCAGGTTCAAGGTCTTGGTAAAACGGCATCATCCGGATGCGAACGGGGGCGACCGCGGCTCGGAAGACCGGTTACGCGAGATCATCCACGCCTACAACTACCTGAAATCGGCCGGGTTCTGCTGACTATCCCCAACGGCAGCCGCAGGTTCCCGGTGGCTATCGCGGGCTCACGCCTTTCTGCTAAATTCGTGCCGACATCCGATCGCCGGGTAATGCCGTTTGCGCCTGGGATGTTTCCGGGGGCACGGAGGAGCAATGACTGTCGCAACGCAAACACTGACGAAAACCACGGAATCCGGCCTGCCGGACATGAAAGTTTCGATCCGGCAAGTGTTCGGGATCGACAGCGACATGGAGGTGCCGGCCTATTCGGAGCCGGACGAATACGTGCCCGATCCGGATCCGGATTACCGCTTTGACAAGGCGACGACGCTCGCCATCCTGGCCGGCTTTTCGAGGAACCGCCGCGTCATCGTCACGGGCTATCACGGCACCGGCAAATCGACCCATATCGAGCAGGTGGCGTCGAAGCTGAACTGGCCGTGCGTGCGCGTCAATCTCGACAGCCACATCAGCCGCGTCGATCTGATCGGCAGGGACGCCATCGTGATCCGCGAAGGCATGCAGGTGACCGAGTTCCGCGACGGCATTCTGCCTTGGGCGCTGCAGAACAACATCGCGCTGTGCTTCGACGAGTATGATGCCGGCCGGCCCGACGTGATGTTCGTGATCCAGCGCGTGCTGGAATCGTCCGGCCGATTGACGCTGCTCGATCAGAACAAGGTGATCAAGCCGCATCCGGCGTTCCGGCTGTTCGCCACGGCCAACACGGTGGGGCTCGGCGACACGTCCGGCCTCTATCATGGCACCCAGCAGATCAACCAGGGCCAGATGGACCGCTGGTCGATCGTCACCACGCTGAACTATCTGCCGCACGACAACGAAGTCGACATCGTGCTCGCCAAGGCCAAGCACTATCGCGACGCTGAAGGCCGCGACATCGTCTCAAAGATGGTGCGGGTCGCCGATTTGACGCGCAACGCCTTCATGAACGGCGACCTTTCGACGGTGATGAGCCCGCGCACGGTGATCACCTGGGCGGAGAATGCCGACATCTTCGGTGGCGATATCGGCTTCGCCTTCCGGCTGACCTTCGTCAACAAGTGCGATGAGCTCGAGCGTCCGCTGGTCGCCGAGTTCTATCAGCGCTGTTTCGGGCAAGAACTGCCGGAATCGGCGGTCAACGTCGCGCTGAGCTGAGGCCAGATGCCTGCGCCGCGCGTCGAGACGGTTCTCGGTCCGGCAAAGCGGGAAATCGGCAAGGCGCTGCGCGCGTACAACACCGCCGCGGTCGGTAATGGCGACTATCACCCTTTGGCGGTGACAATCCGCAACAAGGGCAAGATCGTCGCCGGCCTGGTCGCGGAGATGTGCTGGGGCTGGATGTACGTGAACCTGCTGTGGGTATCCGAGCGGCGTCGCGGCAAAGGCTTCGGCCGGTCGCTGTTGGAGACTGCCGAAGCGGAGGCAAAGAAGCGCGGCGTGCGCAACGTGTATCTCGACAGCTTCACGTTTCAGGCGCCGGCTTTCTATTTGAAGCTCGGCTATCGGGAGTTTGGACGATTGGAAGGGTTTCCGGCCGGTCATGACCGGGTTTGGATGACGAAGGCGCTGCAATGACGTCCAACATCAAGCCCAAGACCCCGGCGAAAGACGCGCCGACCGAACCGTTCAAGCGCGCCGTCGGCGTCTGCCTGCGCGCGATTGCCGGCAAAGGCGATCTCGAAGTCAGTTTTGCCGCCGAGCGTCCGGGTCTTGCGGGCGGCAAGGCGCGGCTGCCGGAGCCGGCGCGCCGTCTCAACGAGCGCGAGGCCGCGATCGTACGCGGCCACGCCAATTCGATTGCGCTGCGGCTCGCCTGTCACGACCCCGCGGTCCACCGCAGGCTTGCGCCTGGCGGCCAGCAGGCCCGCGCCGTGTTCGAAGCGGTCGAGCAGGCCCGCGTCGAGGCCATCGGCGCGCGCCGCATGGGCGGCGTTGCCAAGAATCTCTCCGCCATGCTCGACGACCGTTTTCACCGCGGCAAGTTCGACGAGATCAGCGACCGCGCCGACGCGCCGATCGAGGACGCGCTCGCCATGCTGGTGCGCGAACGGCTGACCGGCCAGGCCCCGCCGGCCGCGGCGCGCAAGCTGGTCGATCTGTGGCGGCCGCTCATCGAAGAGCGCGCCGGCCGCAATCTCGATCGCCTCGAACGTGTGCTCAACGACCAGCGCCGCTTTGGCGACGCCGTGCACGACCTGCTCGACTGTCTCGACATGGGCGAGGATCGCTCAAGCGACTCCGACGAGGAAGAGGGCGACGACGGCGAGGACGAGAATCGCAAGGACGAGCAGGGCCAGGACGGTGACGCCTCCAATTCGGCCGAAAGCGAAAAGACGACCACCGAGGCCGAAGCGTCGGCCGACGAAATGCCCGACAGCTCGTCGGAAGCGGTCGACGCGCCGGCCGCCGAAATGGCCGACGACGCCGAGATGGGCGATTCGGAGACCGCCGCCGAGCCGTGGCGGCCGCGCAACCAGCGCAACGAGCCGCGCGGTCCGGACTATAAGCCCTACACCGGCAAGTTCGACGAGATCGTCGGCGCCGAGGATTTGTGCGAGCCCGAGGAACTGGAACGGCTTCGTGGCTATCTCGACAAGCAATTGTCGAATCTGCAAGGCGTCGTGGCGCGGCTCGCCAACCGGCTGCAGCGCCTCCTGCTTGCGCAACAGAACCGAGCCTGGGAATTCGATCTCGAAGAGGGATTGCTCGATCCGGCGCGGCTGCCGCGCGTGATCGTCGATCCGCTGCATCCGCTGTCGTTCAAGCGCGAGAAGGACACCAACTTCCGCGACACGGTGGTGACGCTGCTGCTCGACAATTCCGGTTCGATGCGAGGCCGGCCGATCACGGTGGCGGCGACGTGTGCGGATATTCTGGCGCGGACCCTGGAGCGCTGCGGCGTGAAGGTCGAAATTCTGGGCTTCACGACGCGCGCCTGGAAGGGCGGCCAGTCACGCGAGTCCTGGCTCGGCCACGGCAAGCCGGTCAACCCGGGCCGGCTCAACGATCTGCGCCACATCATCTACAAGGCTGCGGACGCGCCGTGGCGGCGCGCGCGCAAGAATCTCGGTCTGATGATGCGCGAGGGCCTGTTGAAGGAGAACATCGACGGCGAGGCGCTCGATTGGGCACACAAGCGCCTGCTTGCCCGGCCGGAGACGCGCAAGATCCTGATGATGATCTCCGACGGCGCGCCGGTCGACAACTCGACGCTGTCGGTCAATCCGGGGAATTACCTCGAACGCCACCTGCGCTGGATCATCGAGGACATCGAGACCCGCTCGCCGGTCGAGTTGATCGCCATCGGCATCGGCCACGACGTGACACGCTACTACCGGCGCGCGGTCACGATCGTGGACGCCGAGGAGCTCGGCGGCGTCATGACCGAAAAGCTCGCGGAATTGTTCGAGGAGCAGCCCCACGAGGGGCGAGCCCGTCCGCCGCGGCGGCGGCTCAACGCGTAACGCGGCAATCTAACCAGCGAGTTCGGCGGCGCGGGCGTGCGCCGCAAGCAGTGCGGGCAGCCGCGAAGGATCGCCGCGCGCCATCCCGCACTCGGTACCGACGCCGTCGACGCGCGTGTGGCGGCGCGCTGCGGCAAGACGCTTGGCGTCGCCCTCGGCATCGTTGTGGTGGATCAGGCCGAGATAAAGACCGGTACCGGGCTTGAGCTTCAGCTTCTCCAGCGGCGCGAAATAGGCATCGTCGACGCGTCCCTTCGGCACCGGCAGGTGGAAAAACTGGATCGGCCGTTTCACGCCCGCCGAGATCGCATTGAAGATCTCGACCATGATGCCCGCGTCCTTCGGCTGCACCATATGCTCGTCGGCCGGGCTGCCGTAGCAGAGGTGATAGCCGAGTTCGATCGTGCTCGGCACCGCGTCGCCGATTTGCCGGAGCACCTCGATGGTCTCGGTGCGGACGTCGACCGGGCCCGGCTCGTAATAGCCCTCCCAGGCCAGTACCTCCTGGCACACGTCCCATTGGATGGCGATGCGGTCGTTCGGCAGGGCCCTTGCAATCTTTTGCACTTCGCCGATGAAATGCTGAGTCAGCGCCGGCAACAGTTTAGCCCGGTCGTCCGGCACCATGTTGTTGTAGGTCGGCGCGATCGGCGTCGGGATGCTGATCTGGAATTTGACGCCCGGCGGAATGACGCCCGCCTTCTGCAGACGATCGAACACGGCAAACGACTCGATCGCCATGTCCGCATAGCCGGTCGTGAAGTTTCTGGTTTCGGGCGTCATGCCGGGCTTGATGCGAAGCCGCGGAATTTCGCGGATCACCTTGCCGTCCCACTGCACGAATTTGAACGGCGGAACGTCGGCGGCGAGTTCGATCGCCGGATTTTGCGCCAGCACGTCCTGCAGGAAGCGGATCCAGGTTTTGCGGATGCCAGTTTCGCCATCGGGCAAGCGCACGGCGCGGTTTCCAACTGCACCTGACAGCGTGCGGAACACGGTCTCGGAATTCGGCAACGGAATGCTGCCGACGAAATGCACGACTGTATGTTTGCCGGTTTCGGCGCTCATGGCGTTGGCCTCCCTTTTCGTCTTTGGCCGCAATCTATCAGCTTGTTGATGGCAATGGTCGAGTCCCATAATGGGCGCAGGAACGTATCCGGGGATGCGCGCAATGCCGACAAGTTTTCGCCAGATCATCGACAAGGCCGTCAAGGACAAGCGCTTCCTTGTCGTTCCGGGCGCGCACGATGCGCTGAGCGCACGGCTCATCCAGAAGATCGGCTTCGAGACCTATTTCATCGGCGGTTTTCCGGTCGTCGGCGCCCGCTATGGCGTGCCGGATGTCGGCCTGAAAGGTTTCGGCGAAATCTCGGCGGCGGTGCGCGACATCATGGCGGCTTGCGATCTGCCGGTCTTTGTCGATGGCGACGACGGCTACGGCGACGTGAAGAATGTCGTGCACACTGTGCAGACCTACGAGCGCATGGGCGTGAGCGCGATCCTGATCGAGGACCAGCAGTGGCCGAAGCGCTGCGGTCACATGGTCGGCAAGAAAGTGGTTCCGATCGAACTCGCCGAAGCAAAGATCAGGGCGGCCTGCGCGGAGCAGATCAATCCGGAAACCTGGATCCTCGCGCGGACCGATGCGCGCGCGGTCTACGACATCGACGAGGCGATGCGGCGGGCCGAGCGCTACATCCGTGCCGGCGCCGACGGCATCTTCATCGAGGCCCCGCGCTCGATCGACGAGCTCAAGCGCATCGGCCGCGCCTTCGACGTGCCGCAGATCTGCAATCCGTTGATGGGCGGTCACACGCCGATTCTGTCGATGGAGGAACTCGGCGACCTTGGGTTCAACTGCGCCGTGCTCGGCCTCGACACCATCATGCACGCCGCGAAGGCGATCGAGGCCGTGCTCGTCGACATGAAGACGGGACGGTTTGCCCACCGCAAGGACGGCATGGACTTCGAGGCGTACAAGACGCTCGTCGGCTACGACAAATGGGAAGCGATCGACGAACGTTTCGGCGGCGACGTGCCGCGGTGATCGGCAGATCGTCGCGCTCTGCCTGCGAAATAGCAGACCGCGATCCCACACCACATCCGCGCGTTGCTGCGCTCTGAGCTTCGCTTGCGACGCGGGTATGCGGAACCCTGCAATTGACCGGCAGACGGCCGCTACGCACAATCCTCACTAAACGCGGCGACATCCGATCGACGCGAGGCGGCGGGAGGAATGCGTGACCGAGGCTTGGCGCAGTCGGCGCTTGGGCATCGCGGCGATCATTGTCGCGGCCATCGCATTGCATGGCGGCCCTGATGCGGTGGCTCAGGACAAATGGCCTTCGCGGCCGGTCACTCTGGTGGTCCCGGTCGGCCCCGGTACGATCACCGACATCGTTGGCCGCCTGCTCGCCGATCAACTGAAAAACGCGCTCGGACAGCCGGTCGTGGTGGAGAACAAGCCGGGCGCGGGCGCGACCATCGGCGCCAGCTACGTGGCGCGTGCGCCGGCCGATGGCTACACGCTGCTGGTCGGCGGCAACACGACGCACTCGTCGGTGCCGTCGCTCTTCAAGGAGATGCCGTACGATCCAGTGACGGATTTCACGCCGATCGCCCGCGTCGGTCTGCTTGGGCAGTACTTCGGCGCCAATCCGCAGCAGCCGTTCAAAACCATCCAGGACATGGTGGCCTTCGCGAAGGTAAATCCCGGCAAACTGTCCTACGGCTACGGCAATGCCAGCGGCCAGATCGTTGGCGAAACGCTGAAATTCAGGCTCGGCATCAACCTCACTCGGGTGCCTTACGCCAGCAATCCGAACGCGCTGACCGACCTGTTGAGCAACAGCATCCAGCTGGTGTCCATCGACTACCTCAGCGGCGTGCCGCTGGCGGAAGCCGGCCGCGTCGTTCCGCTCGCCGTGTTCACTAAGTCGCGCTATTCGAAGCTGCCGGACACGCCGACGCTTGACGAAACGGTGCTGCCCGGCTTCGAGCTCGCGCCGTGGCTCGGTCTGTTTGGGCCGCCGAACCTGCCGCAAGACGTCGTCGTGCGGGTCTCCGATGCGCTCGGCAAGTTGCTATCGGACCAGGCGTTCGTCGCCAGTCTGCGCGAACTCGGCCCCGAGCCGTACTACCTCCCAACCGGCCCGTTCGCCGCATTCGTGAAGGCCGACATTCCGGTCTGGACCGAGCATGCCCGCATTGCTGGCATCGAGCCGCGCTAGTGCGTGATCCGGAAAAGTGGAGGCCGGTTTTCCGAAAAAGATCATGCACCAACAAAATGGTAGAGCATCAATCAATTCAATATGAAGCGATTGTGCTCTAGACCGTCAGCCAACAGGGGAATGGCACCGTGAAGAAGAGCGACAATCGGATTCTCACCACGCACACCGGCAGCTTGCCCCGGCCGCCCGGCATGGCAGTGCCGCTCTACGCCCAGGATGCCGGCCGTGACCACGACCGAGCTGCGCTTGCCGCGGGCATCAAGCAGTCGGTGACGGACATCGTGCGCCGGCAGCTCGATCTTGGCATCGACATCATCAACGACGGCGAGCACTCCAAATTCAACTTCATCGCCTATGGCCGTGCCCGGCTCGGCGGGCTGTCGCCGAATCCCAATCCGGTCGCGATGATGGGAGCATCGCGCAACTCGCACGCGTTCCCGCAGACCTACGCTGAAATGGCGTCGATGAACGCGGCGCGCAGCCCGGAGGTGGCAAACCGGCGCAAGATGCCGACCGTCAGCACCATCAGCACGGCGCCTGTCACTTACATTGGCCAGGCCGAGGTGGCGCGCGACATCGCCAACCTGAAGAGTGCCGTGCAGGCTTCGGGCAAAACGCCCGCGGACATGTTCATGACCGCGATCTCGCCGAACAACCTCGAGTACTACCACCGCAACGGCTACTACAAGACCGACGACGAACACCTTGAGGCGATCGCCAACGCCATGAACGTCGAATATCGGGCGATCGTCGATGCGGGTCTGGTGCTGCAGATCGACGACCCGCGGATGGCGACGCACTACAACCGGACGCCGGATGCCTCGATCGAGGACTGCCGCAAGTTCATCGCGCGGCGTGTCGAGGTCGTCAATCTCGCGCTCAAGGGCATTCCACGCGACCGCGTGAGGTTTCACACCTGCTACAGCGTCAACATTGCACCGCGCGTGCACGACATGGAGCTTCGCCACTACATCGACCTGATGCTGCGCATCAACGCACAGGCATTCTCGTTCGAGGCTGCAAACCCGCGCCATGACCACGAATGGGCGGTTTGGAAGGAGACCAGCTGCCCGACGATATCATTCTCATTCCGGGCGTGGTGTCACACTGCGTGCACTTGGTCGAGCACCCGGAACTCGTCGCGCAGCAAATCGAGCGCTATGCGGGAATCGTCGGGCGCGACCGTGTGCTGGCCAGCAACGATTGCGGGTTCGCGACGTCGGCCGCCGGCGACGAGGTCAACACCGAGGTCGCTTGGGCGAAGCTTGAGGCCTTGGTCGAAGGTGCCCGCATCGCGTCGGCGCGGCTGTGGCCGCGCAGTGCCGCCGCCTGAATTTTTCCGGCGACGGCTGCGAGCGCTCTGAGAATTAAACCAGCGCCGGCTCGCGCTGCGCCGGCTTCGCCTTCGGAGCCGGATCGCGCAGATTAAGAATCCGCCGCGCGTTGTCGTAGAACAGCTTCTGCTTATCGGCGGCCGAGAGGTCGATTTCGTCGATCAGCTTGAGGCAAGGCGCCGGGTCCCAGCACGGATAGTCGGTGCCGTACATGACGTGATCAATGCCGTAATAGTCGATCGCGAACTTGATGCCGGCGGTGTGCGGCGACACCGTGTCGGTGTACATCCGCTTCATGTAGTCCTGGACCGGCCGCGGCAGCTTTGCCGCCTTGGAATTCTTGTCCATGCGGCCGGCCTGATACGGCAGCGAGCCGCCGGTGTGTGACATCACGATCTTCAGATTGGGATGGCGCTCCATCAGGCCCGACAGAATGAGCCGCATCGCCGCGACGCTGACCTCGATGACGCGGCCGAGGCTCAGGTGCAGCGCGCCGTCGTAGCCGTCGAGCATGTCCTGGAAGACCACGTCGGTCGGATGCAGGAACAGCGGCAGGCCGAGCTTTTCACAATGGGCATAGAACGGGTCAAGCCGCTCGGAGTCGATGCGCGCGTCCTCGCCGACGCTGCCCGGAAGGTTCACGCCCATCAGGCCGAGGCGATTGACCGCGTCGTCGACCACCTCGATCGCGGCGCGCGTGTCCTGCAGCGGCACCGCCGCGCTCGCCCACAGCCGGCCCGGATATTTCTTCTGCGCGCCCGCCATCTCTTCGTTCCACATCAGCGCGTAGTCGCGGCCTTCCGACAGCGGCATGTCGGAGAAGAAGACCGAGAACGGCCCGATCGAGCAGACCACGTCGACCTGGTGGCCGAGCGAGGCCATGTATTCAAATTGCTTATCGAGATCGAACCACTCGGCCCACGAATTGAGATGACAGCCGCTGTCCGGGCGGCGGAAATAGCCGTAGCCGCCTTTGTTGTTCACGTTCGCGCGCGGATACTCGGTGCGCTTGCACAGCTTCTCGAAAACCGACCTGGGCCACCAATGAAAGTGCGAGTCGATGATGTGCACGGAGCGCTCCTGCCAATCGGCTTGATATTGCGGTGAATCTAATGGCGAGGGCGCTCCGGGTCAACGCGGCGCTCCACCCTGCCGCATGGCAAAGGACGCCGATTTCTGCGATCATTTATGCAGGTTTGGCCGCAAAACTAATAATTATGGGAGGAGAGGCGATGAGGCGATTATTCGCTGCCGTGGCGGTGTGCGCCGCCGTGTTGCTGGCGTCTGTAGTCATCCGGCCCGCGGCCGCCGCCGAGGACCTGCGAGTCGTCAAGGTCGTGCCGTTTGCCTGGACCTTCACGCCGCTCGATATCGGCATCCAGACTGGCATCTTTGCCAAGCACGGCCTCAATATCGAGGAATCGGCTTCGGCCGGTGACGCCAAGCTTCAGCAGCTCCTGACCGCCGGCAGCGCCGATATCGGCATCGGCAGCGGGCCCGGCATGGCGTTCAGCGTCAAGGGCGTGCCGGCCAAAGCGGTCGCCGCCATGTACGGGCTGCCGCGCAATATTGCAGTGATGGTCGGCTATGACTCGGCCATCCAGACGGTCGACGATCTCAAGGGCAAGAAGCTTGGCGCCACCACCGTTGGCTCGCTGACCGCGTGGATCGGCCAACGCATCAACGCCAAGAAAAGCTGGGGCACGAACGGCATCGAGGTCGTTGCGATCGGCGGCATGCCGCCGGCCCGCGCCGCCATCAAGACCCATCAGATCGACGGCTATATCGGCGCCCTCGAAGTCGGCTACTCGCTCGAGGATGCCAAGGAATGGCGCGTCATCACCACGGCGACGCCATTCGTCGATCATTTCATCACGCACGTCATCTTCGCGCGCAACGAAGTGATCGAGAAACGCCCAGAGAAGGTGAGCGCCTTTCTCAGTGCCTGGTTCGAGACCGTGGCCTTCATGAAGGCCAACAAGGAGAAGTCGGTCGAGATTTCGGCCAAGGTGATCGAGGTAAGCCCGGCGGTCGCGGCCCGCGCCTATGACGAACAGATGCCTTACTTCAGCGTGGACGGCACATTCGATCCGCAGGCCGTCGCGACGCTCAAGACCTCGTTCATCGAGATGGGGCTTTTGAAAGAGAGTCCGGACGACAGCGCCCTTTTCACAACCCGCTTTGTGCCCGTGAAGGTCGGCATGTAGGCGTCCACGCGCCGGCCGTGCTCGCTCCACGCGAGCGGGCGTTGTGGACGACACGTCTTGCCGTGAAGGCCGATAAATCCGGTCGGCGCTAAGCCGCAGCCGCGGCGCGCTTCTTGGCGACCTGACGCTTGAGTTCGAGTACCCGCGGCGACAATTCAGCGTCCTTGGCCGCCATCAGGAACGCATCGAAGCCGCCGCGATGATCGACGGTCTTGAGCGCGTTGGCCGAAATCCGCAGCCGCACCGAACGGCCAAGCGATTCGGACATCAGCGTCACATTGAGCAGATTGGGCAGAAACCGCCGCTTGGTCTTGCGGTTGGAGTGGCTCACCCGGTGCCCGATCTGGCGGTTCTTCCCGGTCAGCTCGCAACGCCATGGCATGGCTGAAAATCCTTGTTCAAATCCTGAATATTCTCCGCGCGTCCAGCGCCGCCTGACGGACGATGTGGTGGAGATTTGCCGGGACCTATAGTGAGGGCGTCCTTGAGCGTCAAGCGCATGTATCCACTTGGGCTTCACGCCTGGTTCGGACTTGCTTGCGGACTTGCTTGCGGGCTTGGCCTTCCCACTGTGCGATGCGGCAAAACCACAGAAAGGTCGTATTCTCCGACAAAACAGTGATCCGGTTCCGCGCCGGGATGACCAACGAGCCGGCGCGGGCCGCCTGAGGACTCTGTTCGCGCGAGCGTCCCGCCCGCTTGGCAGCATTTGAGGAAGATCGTTGCCCGTGCCCGTGCTGCCGAACCGGCATTTTTTCCCAACAGGACCAGCTGCGCTAGCCGCGGCCTTGTGCGTGGTGGCGGCGATTGCCGATGATGCAGCGCATCCGGCCGCAGCGCAGGGAGGTCGGCTCGAGGCCGAGTACAATGCGACGCTCTCGGGCATTCCGCTCGGTCACGGCAGCTGGGTTATCGAGATTTCCGAGGACCAATACACGGCTGCCGCCAACGGCGCGACCACCGGTGTCCTCAAGCTGTTCACCGGCGCCCACGGCACCAGCGCCGCCCACGGCACCATCAATGCCGGCCAGCCAGTGCCAACGAGTTATGCGGCGACCATCAATTACGATCGCAAGGTCGACGACGTGCGCATGGCGCTTGTCGGCGGCAATGTGAAGGACTATTCGGTCGAGCCGCCGCCGCCGCCGCTGCCCGATCGCATCCCGGTCCGCGATGAGGATAAGCACAGCGTCACGGACCCCTTGACCTCGACCATCAATCGCGTGCCGGGCGACGGCGATCCGTTGTCGCCCGAAGCGTGCAATCGCAAGGTCGCGGTGTTCGACGGCCGCGTCCGCTACGACCTGCGCAGCGAGTTCAAGCGCATGGAGAGCGTCAAGGCGGAAAAAGGCTACCAGGGCCCCGTCGTCGTCTGCGCGGTTTATTTCACGCCGGTCTCCGGCTACGTGCCCGATCGCCCGGCGATCAAGTACTTGGTGGGACTGCGCGACGCCGAAGTCTGGCTGGCGCCGATCACGGGAACGCGCGTGCTGGTGCCGTTCCGCTTCTCGATGCCGACGCCGCTGGGCATGGGGCTGTTGCAGGCGACGCAATTCGTGACTGTCGCACAGCCGCCGCACGTCAGTGCGAATGTGAAGACGCAGTAACAGCGCAACGGGGACAATTTCGCCTATTGCGGGCGCAGACCGGGGCTCCCACGTGAGCGGCGATGCACGTGAGCGACGATGGCGCAGCGGCAAAAAGGTGCGTCCGCACGTTGAAGCGAGTTCGTCGGGGTTGTTCAGCGCAGGCCGATCCGTCGCGTATCGCTGGTTTCCCCGCTATCCACAGGAGCAGGGCTCTTGACTCGGCGCGGAATCGTGGTGGCGAAGCGCGCTAATGGAATTGGCGCGACAAGAATGTTCGGAATCGCGTTCTTGCACCCGATCTGGTATTTGAACGCAACATCCCCGCCATATGTCGCGGTGAACGAATTCGAACACGGCGAGAGTCGCCAATTCGGCCGTGATTCGTTCCAAACTCGTTCCACACCTTAAGCACAGGCCTATCCAGCGTCGCATTGTGATACAGAAGCCGTCGTGCTTGCGGCGCCAGCCCGGGACTGAAATGCCAATTTCCTTTTCGCCACCGACCAATCGTGATCAGCGCGCCCGTGGCGCCGGCGTAACCGCCGTTCTGGGTCCGACCAATACCGGCAAGACGCATCTCGCAATCGAGCGGATGCTGGCGCATTCCTCGGGGCTGATCGGTCTGCCGCTCCGGTTGCTGGCCCGGGAAGTCTACAATCGCGCCGTCGAGCGCGTCGGCGCCGACGAAGTGGCGCTTGTCACCGGCGAAGAGAAGATCAAGCCGCCGAATCCCCGGTTCTGGGTGGCGACCGTCGAGGCGATGCCGCGGGATCTTGACGTCGCATTCCTGGCGATCGACGAAATCCAGCTCGCGTCCGACTTCGAGCGCGGCCACGTCTTCACCGACCGGATGCTGCACCGGCGCGGCCGCGAAGAGACTCTGGTGCTGGGCGCCGCCACCATGCGGCCGATCATCGAGCGGCTGTTGCCCGGCGCGAGCATCGTCAGCCGGCCGCGACTGTCGCAGCTCACCTTCTCGGGCGAGAAAAAGCTGACGCGGCTGCCGCGCCGGTCCGCCGTCGTCGCGTTCTCAGCCGAGGAGGTCTACGCCATCGCCGAATTGATCCGCCGCCAGCGCGGCGGCACGGCGGTCGTCCTCGGCGCCCTGTCGCCGCGTACCCGCAACGCGCAGGTCGCGCTCTACCAGTCCGGCGAAGTCGACTACCTGGTGGCAACCGACGCCGTCGGCATGGGTCTCAATCTCGACGTCGACCACGTCGCATTCGCCTCCGACCGCAAGTTCGACGGTTATCAGTACCGCAAACTCTCACCCTCGGAACTGGCGCAGATCGCCGGCCGTGCCGGCCGGGCCATGCGCGACGGAACATTCGGCACCACCGGCCGCTGTCCGCCGTTCGAGAACGAGCTCGTTCAGGCGCTCGAATCGCACACGTTTGAGCCGGTGAAGATTGTGCAATGGCGCAACACTGAGCTCGATTTCTCTTCGGTCGGCGCCCTGCAGGCGACGCTCGCGACGCCGCCGACGGAGAGTACCCTCGCCCGCGCGCCGGTCGGGGAGGATATCATGGTGCTCGAACATGCCGCGCGCGACGACAATGTTCGCGCCCTGACCGGGACGAGCAGCGACGTCGAGCGGTTGTGGGAGGTGTGTCAGGTTCCCGACTATCGCAAGATTGCGCCGGCGAACCACGCCGAACTCGTCGTCACACTGTATGGCCATTTGCAGCGCGAGGGTAAAATCGACGCCGATTGGTTTGCCCGCCAGGTCGAGCAGGCGGACCGCACCGACGGCGATATCGACACGCTCTCGACCCGGATCGCCCATATCAGGACCTGGACATTCGTCGCCAACCGGCCCGATTGGCTCGCTGATCCGGAGCACTGGCAGGGCATCGCCCGCGGCGTCGAAGACAAACTCTCCGACGCCTTGCACGAGCGCCTGACCGAGCGTTTCGTCGATCGGCGCACCAGCGCGCTGATGCGGCGGTTGCGCGAAAATGCGTCGCTCGAACCGGAAATCAATAAATCTGGCGAGGTCATCGTCGAAGGCCACGTCATCGGCCGCCTCGACGGATTTTCGTTCGTTGCCGATGCATCGTCGGGCGGGTCGGAAGCCAAGGCGCTGCACAATGCCGCGCAGAAAGTGCTCGCCAGCGAGATCGCCGCGCGCGCCACGCGGCTTGACGAGGCGGCGGACGACCAGATCGTGCTCGCCGCCGACGGCGCGATCCGCTGGACCGGCGCGCCGGTCGGAAAGTTGATCGCGGGCGAGGAGGTCCTTCGTCCGCGCGTACGCCTGATTGCTGACGAGCATCTCACCGGCGCGCCCCGCGACGCCGTGGAAGCGCGGCTCGATCGATGGGTCAAAGCTCATCTCGAGAAAATGCTCGGGCCGTTGTTCGAGCTGACGGCGGCAGCCGATATTGCGGGCATCGCGCGCGGCATTGCGTTTCAGTTGGTCGAGGCGCTGGGCGTGCTCGATCGCCAGCGCGTCGCCGAGGATGTGAAGGGATTGGATCAGCCGTCCCGTGCCATGTTGCGCAAGTACGGCGTCCGCTTCGGCGCCTATCACATCTATGTTCCTGCGCTGCTCAAGCCGGCGCCGCGAGCTTTTGCGACGCAGCTCTGGGCGCTCATCCATGACGGGCCGCAAGCGAAGGGGATCGACGATCTGCTGCACCTCGCCGGCAGTGGCCGCACCTCGATTCCCGTCAATCGGGAGATCGACCCGGCGCTCTATCGCACGGCCGGCTATCGGGTCTGCGGCGAACGCTCCGTGCGCGTCGACATTCTGGAGCGGCTCGCCGATTTGATTCGCCCCGCGCTCGCCTGGCGCGAGGGCGCTGCGGGCACCAAACCCGCAGCCGCCTTCCCGGGTGGCGGGTTCACGGTCGTCAACACCATGACGTCGCTGATCGGCGCGTCAGGGGAGGATTTTGCCTCGATCCTGCGTTCGCTCGGATACCGCATGGACCGGAGGCCGAAGCCTGCTGAGCTTTCGCCCGCAGCCGAACCCGTGCCGCCGCCCCCTCTCGAGACCGAGACGCGGGCAATCGCCGAAGATGCGGCTGGGACCGCCGAACCGGCGGCAGAGTCAGTCGCGGCTGACGGCGAAGCTGCGGCAATCGGCGAAGTTACGGCAATCGGTCCTTCGTCCGAGGCGGTAGATGCCCTGCCAACCGCCGAAGCGGCAGAGGCTCCGCTCGCCGCTGCGGATCATGACGAGGCACAAGACGAGCCCACTCAAGGGGCTCCTGGTGAGCCGGTTCGCGAGGTGGCTTCTGAAACTGCCGCCGAGAATCCTAATGCAAATGCCGAAGCCCGTGCGTCTACACAGGAAGCGGCAACCCCAACCGAGCCCGTGATGGTCGAGGTGTGGCGGCCCGGCCGGACGGAAGGGCGCCGCCGCCCTCGAGACCGGCACCGCGAGGGCGGCCGCCGCGGACCGCATCCACAGCATGCGCCACAGCGTGAAGGAGAAGGCGCCGTCCCGGCTGTTGCGGCCGCCGGTGAGGCAGAGTCCGTGTCGTCTGCACCACCCGCGGAACGGGCTGAGTTGGGTGCGCCCGATAGACCGCCGCGTCACACCCGAGGCCGTCGCCGGCACGGACCCGATAACCGATTCGATCGGCAAGACCGTAAGCAGGACCGGAAACAGGAGCGCAAGCATGAGCGCGGGCCATCCGGTCCGCCGCGCTTCGAACGCCGCGAAAAGGCGCCTGATCCGAATTCGCCATTCGCCAAGCTCGCCGCTCTGAAGGCCCAGCTTGAGGCGGAGGCCAAGGAGCGCCGCTGAGGTGGCGGAGGCGCTTGACCGCCAGCGCATCGACCGATGGCTTTGGCACGCCCGCGTGGTGCGTACGCGCGGTGCCGCGGCGGAACTTGCCGGATCGGGCTACGTGCGCGTCAACGGTGCGCGAATTGACGCCGCAAGCCGGGTGGTGCGAGCCGGCGACGTCATCACGGTCGCCCTCGATCGCAGTGTGCGCGTGCTGAAGGTGAGGGGTTTTGCCGAGCGTCGCGGTCCCGCGGGTACCGGCGAGGCCCTTTATGACGATTTAGCCTAAGGCAGCATGGCCTAGGACCGTTCGCGCCTTGCGCGCCTAAGACCCATACGATAGGAGCAAGGCTTGCAAAAAGCCGGTTTAGCGTGTGCAGATGACCTATATCGTCAACGACAATTGCATCAAATGTAAGTACATGGATTGCGTGGAGGTTTGCCCCGTGGATTGCTTCTACGAGGGCGAAAACATGCTGGTGATCCACCCCGATGAATGCATCGATTGCGGGGTTTGCGAGCCGGAATGCCCGGTCGAGGCGATCAAGCCGGACACTGAGCCCGGCGTCGAAAAGTGGCTGAGTATCAACGCCGAATACGCCAAGCTATGGCCGAACATCACGGCCAAGAAGGAACCGCCGGCGGACGCCAAGGAATGGGACACAGTGCAGAACAAATTCGAGGAACATTTCTCTCCCAAACCGGGCGCGGGCGACTGATTTCAGGCCAAAATTGCCATCGTTAAGAATTTCGGCGTGCGACTTTTGCGCAACGCCTTAAGGCTTTGATTTTGGCTGAAAATGTGATATAAGCCTCTTACATAATGAAGAACCCCTCCGATATGCGGCTCCCCACCACCGGGAGCTTATTTTTTCGGAGGATTTTCGAGGAAATGTCAAAAGAGGCGTGAGATCCACGCGAGAGCAGTGGCAGAGAAAACTCGTCATCGGTCGAAGAAGAGTGCGGCCGGCATGAGCCGGAAGGCAAGAAAACCCTCCTCGGGCGCGAGCCGGAGGACCACCCAGACGACGCGGAACATTCCCCGCAGCGGGGTCCGCGCCGCTAAGCCCGCTGTTCGGCGTAAGCCGGAGGTAGCGGAAGGAGCAAATTCGGGAATGAACGCAAAGAAGACGACACAACGACAAGGCTTCAAGACCAACGAATTCATCGTCTATCCGGCTCATGGGGTGGGCCAGATCGTCTCGATCGAGGAGCAGGAGGTTGCCGGCGCTCGGCTTGAGCTTTTCGTTATCAATTTCGTCAAGGACAGGATGACGTTGCGGGTGCCGACCTCGAAGGTCGCGTCCGTCGGCATGCGCAAGCTTGCCGAGACGCCGATGGTCAAGCGGGCGCTTGAGACGCTCAAGGGCCGCGCTCGCGTCAAGCGGACCATGTGGTCGCGTCGGGCGCAGGAATACGAGGCCAAGATCAATTCCGGCGATATCGTCGCGATTTCCGAGGTCGTTCGCGATCTCTACCGGTCCGATACGCAGCCGGAGCAGTCCTATTCCGAGCGGCAGCTCTACGAAGCTGCGCTGGATCGGCTGTCTCGTGAGGTCGCGGTCGTGGAGCGCATCACCGAGACCGAAGCGATCAAGGAGATCGAGGCTGCGCTCGCCAAAGGTCCGCGCCGTGGTCCGAAGCCTGAGGCTGAGGAAGAGGCGGTCGTCGAGGAAGAGGCGGCCTAAGCCCGATCCGGTCATACGCCAATCAGAAGGCCCGGCAGAAATGCCGGGCTTTTTTGTTTCGTGTGTTCCTGTGAAGCTCGTTTCGTCAGCCCTCGCTCGCTGCAGAACGCTTGGCTTGCCGACAAATTTCCCATGGTTAGCCATAAATTAAGCTTCATTTGGAAGGACATAAGAAGGGTGGTGTTAGGCACGTGAGGGGGCGCCGGTCATGGGGCGGAAGCGGGCAATCACGCGCGGGCAAGTCATCGCATTCCTCATTGCCGGCGGCGCGGCGAGTTACGCCGCAGCCTACGTCGGAGCCCGATCAGACACGGGGTTGTCCGCGGCCCAAGCGGTAGCGCTTCGGTTCCCTGACGATCGGAGCGAATCCCAGGCCGCCCAAGGATCCGATGTCGCCGATGCAGCGTTGATCAGCGATCCGCGGCTCGCGCTGTTGAGCCCCGAACCCATGGTCCGGACCGCAATGTATGTGCCTGCGGCCGGCGAAAGCATCGATGATGCGGCCGGTGCAGCGCCAGTTGTTTCGCCGCCTGCGGCGAATGCCGACATGACGACACCTCCCGTGAAGCCGATGCAGCAGCCGGTGCGGACCGCTGCGGCTTCGCCCTCAGGGGACGCCAAGGCGAATCCAGCCACGGTCCCCGCCATCCGGCATAAGGCCGCCGACCGGCCGAGTTTTGTGCTCAACGATGCACAAATCGCCAGCATCAAGGAGCGGCTGCATTTGACCGCCGATCAGGAGCACATGTGGCCGGCCGTCGAAGCGGCGCTGCGCAATCTTGCCTATGTGCGCGCGGGCGATGCGCATCGGCACGGTGCACCCGCGACGCCGGCGCAGATCGCGTCCGCCGACCCCAACAGCGTCGAGGTGCAAGGTCTCAAATCAGCGGCCATTCCGCTGTTGATGAGCTTCAACGCGGAGCAGAAGGACGAGGTGCGAAACATCGCCCACGTCATGGGACTGGATCAGCTCGCATCCCAATTCTGACGGAAGCGCAAGATCGCCAAGGTCGCTTAGGCAGGTCGCTCAGGATCGTTCGTAGCTGGATCGTGACGCGGGACCCTTCGCGGGGCGCATCAACTCGGCGGTGCACTTGATCCCTAAAGTCGCGAGGACGGTGAAGCAGATCAGTTCGCCAAATTCGAGCGGACTGGAAACATAGAAGCTGAAGATCGGGTCGTAGAGAAAGTACGATGCGCAAATCAGCGCCGCGGCTGCGCTGAACAAAGCCGCTCGGCTGCCGTAGCCGACCGCTACCACTGCAACGGGAAACAAATAGAAGAAGACGAGGTGCTGCTGGCTGGCCGCGGTGAGCTTGACGTAAAACAAGATCGGCGTGATCAGCACCGTCATCGCCACAGATACGGCGATCGGCGCTGTTGTCTTGAATTGGCCCATCAACCGCTCCTACCCCCAAAAGACGCGATTCCCGGCGCCAGCGTCTTGCGAACCACTGCTCAAGGCGCGCTTTATCACAACCGACCATACCGAAGGCGGCCTGAATGAACCAGCAAGAAAATTTTGGCGGGGGGCCGAAGGGGCCTCCTATTCCACGACGATCTTGGCTTCGGTGCCCGGTCTGAGCTTGTCGCCAGGTTCGAGGCCATTCAGCACGCGAAACCTCTCCGCCGGGCGATCCGCCACGGCCATGCGGCTTGCGAGCTTTTCCACCGTATCGCCCGGCGCGACGGTTACAATCTTAAGATGCAGCGGCTTGGCATCTTCGATTTCGGCGAGACTCTATGCGGCGGAAGGTGCCGACCGCCTCGCGGAACTGCCGATCGGTCTCCGGCGTGCGGTGCTTGGAGGCGAAGATGAAGCGGTAAACGTCGCTGCCGAAGCGGATGGCGTAGAGCCTGAAGTCCCATTGATCGCCCTTCGCGGCCGCGGTCGCTCCAGGAAAGCCATTGACGGTGATGTCTTCCACGGTGGCGGGGTCGATGTTTTCGATCCAGCCCGACGTCAGATAGGCGGCGAGCGTCTGCTCCGAGGGTACGCGAACGACGTCGAGCCGCAACGCTTGGCCGCCACCGTGCTTGACGCCCAGCACCGCCTGCGCGGTGTTGTCGAGGGTGAAGCCTTCCGGCGCCGTGAAGGTAAAGCCGAGCTTCGGATGCAGGAAGCGGCGGCCGCGCACGAAGCCCTCGCTCGGGTCTTCGCCGAACACGATGCCGTCGATATCGCCGTAGTAGGCGTCCCTGGATTGCACCTGAGTTTGCGGACTGCCGCCGTCCGGCCCCTTGTATTGATATTGGCGGGCGTTGGTGGTCGCGTTGGTGACGCGCTCGGGCGTTGCCGGATGCGACGACAGGAAGTCTGGCGAGGCCGGATTGATACTGCCGGTGGTCTGCGGCTGCGGCTTGAGATCGGTATTGCGTTCCATCGAGGTCAGGAATTGCACCGCGCCATAGGGATCGTAGCCGGCGCGCGCCGCAATGCCGATCCCGATCGCATCGGCTTCGAATTCCTGCGACCGCGAGAAGCTTGCCAGCGCCAATTTCGACTTGGCGAGCGCCAGTGCGCCGATTTCAGGGTCGGTCACGACGTCGCTGACAACGCGGCTGACGAGATCGGCCTGGCGGGCTTGCTCGGCGCGGATCTCGGCGTGCCGCGCAATCACGTGACCCATTTCATGCGCCAGCACGGACGCGAGTTCCGATTCGTCATTGGCAAGCGCGATCAGGCCGCGCGTCACATAAAGCTGACCGGTCGGCAACGCGAAAGCATTGATCGATTGGGAGTTGAGCATCGTGACCCGGTAGCGAAGGTCGGGCCGCTCGGATGCCGCAACCAGCCGGGTCACCGTCGCTTCGATCATCGGCTGCAGCTTCGGGTCGTTGTACACGCCCCCATACGCCGCAACGATGCGCTGGTGCTCCCGCTGGACAGCCGGCGGCAGGTCCGCCGTCTTGGGCGGGGCCGGGGTCGAGGCCTGGGGCGCGATAGTGGGTGGCGCTGCCGTACAGGCGGCAAGCGTAAGCACAGCAGATGCGATCGCCGCGACGGCGACGCTCCTGCCGGCGATCCGGCGGCTCGCTATGCCCAACGGTCCCCTTGTCACCACCACACCCGCATCCGCATCAATTGCGGCCGTCCACCTCGATCTGCTCCGGATGGTCAGCCTCGATCCAAGGGCTGCCACCCGCGCCGCGTTCCTCGATCCACCCCCGGACCCGGACGCGCCGTCCTGCGAGCCCTTGCACGTCAAGGCCCGCTGCCGCGAATTTACGCGCGTTTCGCTTCAAGATCGTAACGGTGAAGTCCTCGGACCACCGCCGCCCGAAGTTCACATATATCGTGGCACCGCTTTCACGCACGGACACCACCCTGCCCTCGACCAGCGCAAATCGACCTCGCTGCGCCAGCACTTCGGCGGGGGTCTCGGCGTGGAGCGTCTCATAGTACGAATTTGTCCACAGGCCAAGCCTGGCCCGCCGCGCCGCGCTCTCCCGGCCGAGCAGATCCAGGCTGCAGGTACGGACCCCGAGATCGTCGCCGACCCGGGCGAATCCCGACGAAATCATCTCGCCCGCGTGAACAATTCGTCCCCATCACGCACCGCGTACGCGTAGGCAGTGAGCCGGCCGTAGCGATCATTGGCAAAGTCCGCCCGGCGCAACACCACATCGTCGCCGCCGGCCAGCGCATCGAGCGCGTCCTTGGCGTCGGGGCCGCCCGGCGTAGCCAAAGCTGGAATTTCGATCCCAGCCAGGCGCACCTCGCGGCCGTCATCGAACACGAAAGTCCGTCCGTCGATGATTTCGGCTCACGGTTCCGCGCGCGACAGTCTCGCCGCCGCACGGCACGGCGACTCCACTTCGCTGCTCCTGCGCATTGGCGCAGCAGCATCCGCAAGCGCTCGCAACCATCGCAGCCAGGACCCCACCCCGCCAGCCGATCATGGCTGCAAGCGAAGGGTGGGAATGCGGCGGTACTGCGGCGGCGGGAACACGGCGGGTGCAGTTTTTGCCAGCGGCGGCGGCCCTCCGGCCTGATCCCTGTGGGCTCACTTAAAGTCGGTGTCGATCGTGGTCGAGCCGGAGGCAAAATGGAGGGTCATCTTGACCGGCCTGAGCTGCTGTTTTTCCGTCAGCTCGACCAAGCTGAACATCTCGCCCGACGTGCCGTCGCGGCCGTTCTCGGCCCGATCGAACTTGAACTTGTTGCTGCTGACAAAGAGCTGGGTCTTGTTTCCCCAGTGGTCGGTCATCGTCTTGCCGTCCTGCTTATAGTCCTCGGAGTTGGCGGTGTAGTAGAGCGGCAAGACGACGTGTCAATGTCCTCATGGTGCCCCCCAAATATTTGCCCTGCGTACTGTAACCTCGATTTGTACGCGGATGGCGGCATGGCCCTCTGCGGCCTGTTGGCGCTATGGTAGCCGGCGGCAAGGCGGAACGGGCAGGGCGACACATGACCGTATTGTGCCATCGGTAAGTCTTCAGCAGCCATAGGAACCTGGTCCGGAATTACTCCAATTACCGGCGATCGCACGCGAGGCCATCGAAGGGGCGGTTGGAATTGACGACAGGTCCGCATTGCCACAGGTCCGCCAATGGGCCGAAAATATGGGCTATAAACGCCGATCTAGTGGCTGGAGCGAATATCAAATCCACTCCACTAGGCCCAGGATGATGGGATGAAGGCGGACACAGATCGTCATAGCGGGGCAATCCGCGGGCTCAAAGATCGGCTTGGCAGTGCCGCTTCGACGAAGGGCGCGTCGATCGTTCGTAGCCGGCTGTTCGTCAAATACGTCGCCTTGTTCGTGACCGTGGTCGTTCTGGCGCTTGTGGCTAACGGCGTTTTCGAGATCTGGTTTTCGTATCAGGAGCACAAGGCCTCGCTGATCGGCATTCAGCGTGAGCAGGCGGAGGGTGCCGCTGCCAAGATCGAGCAGTTCATCACCGAGATTCAGAGCCAGGTCGGCTGGACCACGCAGCTGCCGTGGTCGGACAGCACGCTTGAGCAACGGCGTTTCGACGCGCTGCGGCTGCTTCGGCAGGTGCCCGCGATAACCGAGCTTGCGCAGATCGATGCCACCGGCCACGAGCAGCTTCGCGTGTCGCGCCTGACCATGGACGTGGTCGGCAGCGGCGTCGACTACACCAGCAAGCCGGAATTTACCGAGGCGGTGGCGCACAAGGTCTATTACGGCCCGGTCTATTTCCGCCGCGAATCCGAGCCGTACATGACCCTGTCGCTGGCCGGAGCGCGGAAGGAAACCGGCGTCAGCATCGCGCAGGTCAATCTCAAGCTCATCTGGGACGTGGTCTCTAAGATCAAAGTCGGACAGCGCGGCCGCGCTTATGTGGTCGACGCCGACGGCCGTCTGATCGCCCATCCCGACATCAGTCTCGTGCTTCGCAACACCGATATGTCGCGGCTGGCGCAGGTGCGCAGCGCTCGCAGCGCCACCCCGGACAATGGTGGCCAGCAGGTCCAGGAAGCCGACGACATCGCCGGCCACCGGGTGCTCACCGCCTTTGCGTCGGTCAAGCCGCTCGGCTGGCTGGTCTTTGTCGAAACCCCGATCGAAGAGGCCTATGGGCCGCTCTACGCATCGATCCAGCGGACCGGTCTGGTGCTGTTCGGCGCACTTCTGCTCGCCTTCATCGCCGGCATGGCGCTCGCTGGGCGAATGGTCGTGCCGATCCAAGCACTGCGCGCCGGCGCGGCGCGGATCGGTACCGGCGATCTCAGCCAGCGCATCGACATCAAGACCGGCGACGAAGTCGAGATGCTGGCCGACCAGTTCAACGACATGGCAGGCAGGCTGCAGGAATCCTACGCCGACTTGGAAAAGAAGGTCGAAGATCGCACTCAGGAACTCAGCCAATCGCTCGACGAACTGCGAGCGGCACAGGACCGCCTCGTTCAGACCGAAAAGCTCGCTTCGCTCGGTCAGCTGACCGCCGGCATCGCGCACGAAATCAAAAACCCGCTCAATTTCGTCAACAATTTTTCCGGGGTATCGCTCGAACTGATCGACGAGCTGCAGGAGGCGCTCGGCAAGGTGAAGACCGATGACGATACGCGCGCCGATATCGCTGATCTGTCGGACACCTTGCGCGGCAACCTGGAAAAGATCGTTCAGCACGGAAAACGCGCGGACTCCATCGTCAAGAACATGCTACTGCATTCCCGTGAAGGCTCCGGCGAGCACCGTCCCGTCGACATCAATTCCGTTGTCGAGGAAAGCCTCAATCTCGCCTATCATGGCGCGCGCGCGGAGAATAATGCCTTCAACATCACGCTCGAGCGGTCATTTGACCCGACGGCGGGAGAAGTCGACCTCTATCCTCAGGAAGTCACACGGGTTCTGCTGAATTTGATCTCAAACGGCTTCTACGCGGCGATCAAACGCAAGAACCAAGCCAACGGAGATTATGAACCGATCCTTGCCGCAACGACGAGAAATCTCGGCGATCGCGTCGAGATTCGAATTCGCGACAACGGCACAGGCATTCCACCCGAGGTTAAAGAGAAAATGTTCAACCCATTCTTTACCACCAAGCCTGCCGGAGAAGGCACCGGGCTTGGACTTTCGATCAGTCATGACATTATTGTGAAGCAACACGCCGGTACGATCATGGTCGATACCGAACCCGGCGAATTCACCGAATTCAAGATTGTGCTTCCGCGCAAGGCAGCTGCCATGGGCAAACCGGGAGGGCGCGCGTGAGTTTCCTGATCCTCGTCGTCGACGATGAGCCCGATGTCGAATTGCTGTTTCGCCAGCAATTCCGCCGTGATCTACGGGCGGGCCGCTTCAACATGGATTTCGCGCAATCTGCGCCGGCGGCGCTCGAATGCATCGAGCAAGCCACCGATGCTTCACTCATCTTGATCCTCTCCGACATCAACATGCCGGGAATGAGCGGGCTTGAACTCTTGCCCAAGGCCAAGGCGTTGCGGCCGGCCGTTCCGGTTATCATGATTACTGCCTACGGCGACGCCGAAACCAAGCGCAGGGCGCTGGAGAAAGGCGCCGACGCCCTTTTAACAAAGCCCATCGATTTCACCGTGCTTCGAAGTGAGATCGACACGCGGGTCGAAAAGGCCGCATGACATCGCGCATTTTGGTTGTTGACGACGAGCCTGATCTGGAAGTGCTCGTTCTGCAGAAATTCCGCCGTCAGATCCGCGACGGCCAGGTGGAGTTTCTGTTCGCGCGAGACGGCGTCGACGCGCTTGCGGCGCTCAGCGCCAACGCCGACATCGATCTGGTCGTGACCGACATCAACATGCCGAGAATGGACGGCTTGTCGCTGCTGCAGAAACTGCAGGAGGCCGAGATAGCCGTTTCGACCATCATCGTGTCGGCTTACGGCGATATGGCGAACATCCGCAGCGCGATGAACCGCGGCGCGTTCGATTTCGTGACCAAGCCGATTGACTTCGGCGATCTCGAAAAGACCATCACCAAGACCTTGCGGCATATCGATGCGCTGCGCGACGCGAAGAATCGGCAGGCGGAAGCGGAACGGGCCCACGCCATGCTGTCCCGTTACTTTTCGCCGAACCTGGCCCAGCGGCTGGTCGACGACGCCACTGCGATCGAACTAGATGGCCAGCGCCGCGAGATTGCGACGCTGTTCACCGACATCACGAATTTCACGACTCTGGTGGAAACGCTGGAGCCGAGCGTTCTCGGCCCCTTGCTGAACGAGTACCTCACCGGGATGACCGATATCGTGTTTGCGCACGATGGCACGGTCACGAAGATCATCGGCGACGCCCTGCATGTGTTGTTCGGTGCGCCGGGTGAGCAGCCGAACCACGCCGCCCAGGCCGTCGAGTGCGCTTTGGACTTGGACGAATATGCGGAGGAGTTCCGGAAGCGCTATCATTTGAAGGGAATTCCGCTTGGGGCGACGCGGATCGGCGTCCACGCCGGGCCGGCGATCGTCGGCAATTTCGGCGGCGGCCGCTTTTTCGACTACACCGCCTATGGCGACACCATCAACGTCGCGGCGCGGCTTGAAGCCACCAATAAGCAACTCGGCACGCGCATCTGCGTGAGCGCGCCCCTTGTGGCAAAAATGCAGGACTTCCGCGGCCGCCCGGTCGGCGATCTTCTGCTCCGCGGCAAGACCGAGGCGCTGCGGGCGTTCGAGCCTCTTCGTGTCGAGGGCTATGAATCTTCCGCGACAAAGACCTACCTGGACGCATTTGCCAAACTGGAGGCCGACGATCCCGGAGCCCTGGCGGCATTTGCATCCCACGTCGGTAGCCAGCCGCTCGATTTGCTCGCGAGCTTTCACCTCAAGCGTCTCCTGAACGGTGAAAAGGGCACGCGGATCTCGATGGAATAAACGTCGCGCTCGTCAATCGCGACCCTCGCAGACCTTCTGTTCGACGCCTTGGGCGGTGCGTGGCGGGATAGATTGCGATCGCGCCTATCGCGGGCTAGTTTTGTTACGCCGCTGTTTGAAGTGCGGTGGACCGGGGAAACGATGGGCTTTCGTGGTGACTTAAGAAGTCGATTCTTGGGACCTACGAGAGCCGTTCAACCTGGGACAGTGCGATGCCAACGATGACAAAGTCCATGCCGATGCGCGTGTTGATCGCGTGCGCTCTGCTCGCCGCTGCGGCTGGCGCTGTCCGGGCCGATCCGCTGAAATTGCGCATCGGCTACGGCGTTGCGGCGGAAGAACAACTTTGGCTTTTGATCGCCAAACCCGACGTCGGCACGCACTACGGGACCGCCTACACCATCGAAGGCACGCGATTTACCGGTTCGGACAAGCGCGCACAGGCCTTCGAAGCCGGCGCCATCGATCTTGCGTCGTCGAGCGCGAATGGCGTCATCTTCGCGGCGGCGGAGGGCGTCGCCGGCAAGATCATTGCCTCGGTGTCGCGCGAAAGCAAACGCGGCTACAGCACCAGCTACTATGCGCTCGCCGATTCACCGATCAAAACCGTGAGCGACCTGAAGGGCAAGACGGTGGCCGTCAATGGCTTCTCGACTTCCGGCCATCTCTGGCTCAAGACCGCGCTGGAGCAGGCGGGACTGAAGGAAAGCGACGTCACCATCGTGCCGATCTCCTTCCCCGCCATGGCGGAGTCGCTGCGATCGGGCAAGATCGACGTCGGCGAGTTCCCGCAACCGTTCGATGCGCTCCTGCACAAGGAAGCGCAGGTTACCAAGATTTTCGCCGCCAAGGACGCGATCCCGACCGATGAGGAATTGATCGTTCTGGTCGGCAAAGACGAGTTTCTGAAAGCGAATGCCGCTGCGATCAGGGGGTTCCTGGAAGATCTGCGCGTCGCCACCAAGTTCTATCTGGAGCGCCCCAAAGAGGCGCGGCAGATTCTGATCGACACCAAGATGGTGCGCGTCCCGCCGGACGTCTTTCTCAGCATGGACGACTATTATCGCGATCCGGCGTTGCGCACCGAAGTCGTGACGCTCGAACAGATGCAGGACTCGCAATTCAAGGCCGGCTTCCAGACCAAGAAGGCCGACATCAAGCAGCTCGTCGACATGAGCTATCTGCCGAACTGACGATCGCGAGGGCATTGGCGGACATGCGCGTCTGGATAGGGCGCCTCTCGAATGACGCGTCCGTGAAAAGCTGATGAAGATTCCGGCGTCCGTTCAGCATTGGATCGTTCCCGTCATCGTTCTTGTCAGCTGGGAAGCGTTCGGCCACGCGGCGATCTTGCCGCGTTACCTGCCGCCGCCGACGGCGATCGCGGCCGCGCTGTTCGAGGTCACCGCCGACGGCGAGCTGCTGCCGGCCGTCGCTACGAGCCTCTATCGCGTCAGTCTTGGCTTCGCGCTCGGAACCGGCATCGGCATAGGTGTCGGTCTTGTCGCCGGACTTGCCGCGCCCGCTCGCTATTTTTTCGATCCGCTGGTGTCGTTTTTCTATTCGGTGCCCAAGATCGTCTTCCTGCCGGTCTTTCTGCTGTTGTTCGGGCTCGGCCACGCCTCGAAGATCAGTATTATCGCGCTGTCCTGTTTCTTTCCTGCATTCATCGCCGCGCGACATGCGGTTCTGTCGGTCGGCAAGACCCTGGTGTGGTCGGCGCAGAACATGGGTGCGTCGCGCGGCACCATGTTCTTTCGCGTCTTTCTGCCGGCTGCGGCCCCGCAATTGTTTTCCGGGGCGAGGATCGCGCTCGCCAATTCCTTCGTCATCCTGTTTGCGGCGGAGCTGATCGGATCGCAGGGCGGTCTCGGCCCGCTGATCTCCGAAGGCGAGGATGCCGCGCGATTCGACCTCATGTTCGCCGGCATCGTCACCTTCGCGATCCTTGGCTTCGCCAGCGACCGTATCTTGATGTCGATCCGCCGCCATATGCTGCGCGGCCAGATGATCGGCACGGCCGAGCAGAGCCTGCCATGACGATGAACGAAGCGCTTCGCCGTATCTCCCAATGGTATTCGACACCGCTTCTCTTGGTGCTGTGGCAGGTGGCGGTGACGAGCGGGCTCGTTGAATCGCGGCTGCTGCCGAGCGTCACCCGGGTCTGGGCGGTCCTTGTCGCCGACACCCGCAACGGCGTGCTGCCGTATCACACGCTGGTGACTCTCAGCCGCGCCGCGGCGGGATTCGCACTTGCCGTTTGCGCCGGCGTACCGTTCGCCGCCGCGATGGCACGCTCGGCCGTGATCCGCAATCTATTCGAGCCGATCTTCTTCCTCGGCTATCCGGTGCCGAAGATCGCGCTGTTTCCGGTGTTCACCTACATGTTTGGCATCGGCTCGCCGTCCAAGATCGCGTTTGCTTTTCTGGAATGCCTCTACCCGATCGTGGTCGCGGCGCTGCTGAGCATTCGCGCCATTCCCAATCCGCTGATCTGGAGCGCCGAGAACATGGGCACGGGACGCGCCGCGATTCTCTGCCGCGTGATCTTTCCGGCCGCCATGCCGGGCATTTTCGCCGGGCTTCGCATCGCGCTGCCGGTCTCGATCATCGTCATCGTGCTGACCGAGATGATCGGCGATTCCAAGGGGCTCGGCTACTACATCGCGGTGTCGGGTACACGCTTCGCATTCGCCAATGTCTATGCGGGCATCTTTGTTATCGGGCTGTGCGGTTTCGTGTTAGATCGAACCTTGCTGTTCGTTCGCCGCCGGTTCGTGCATGGGGAGCGTGACGATGCGAGCGCCCGGTTCTAAGGGAGGATCGATGTCATCGCCGGCCGAGATGGATGCCGCAACGCGCGAGGGTCTCGCCGACGCCGCGCGGGCCTGCCGGATTCTCGAACTGGAAGGCCACGGCGACATGACGCTTGGCCATCTCTCGGTACGCGAGGCTAGCGGCCGCGGTTTTTGGATGAAGCGCAACCAGATCGGCCTTGGCGAAGTTTTAACCGCCGAAGACTTCGTTCTGGTCGACTGGGACGGAGATCAGATCGCCGGCACCGGCGGCCGGCATTCCGAATGGCCGATCCATTCGGAAATCTATCGCGCGCGGCCGGACGTGAATGTGGTGGTGCATTCGCATCCGTTCTGCGCCAGCGTTTTTTCGGCGGCGACCGAGCCTCTTGAGCCCTACACGCTCGATGCGGATTACTTCGTCGATGTGCCGCGGCATAACGACGAGGTCGCGCTTGTCACAACAAAGAGCGAAGGCGCGGCGCTGGCGCACTCGCTCGGCGGCAATTTCGCCGTGCTGATGGGCAACCACGGCGTGACATTCTGCGGCACGACGATCGAGCACGCCGTCTGTACCGGAATTTTTCTGGAAAAAGCCTGCAAGGCGCATCTCGCCGGCCGTGCCGCCGCGCTGCGGACCGCCATGCCGAACCGCGCGGTGCGCGGGCGGCGCCACAAACAGATCATGACGCCGGTGCATTGGCAGCATTCCTGGCGCTATTTCTGCCGCAAGCTCGAAGCACAGAACGTGTCGTGCGGCACGCAAGCCATCTTCGGATGACGGCGGGCGTAGCCAGTATCGATCGAAGCGGGCGGTGCCGCCCTTGGCCGCCTTTGCCGGCAGGCCGCGCCTGGGCAGCTCATGCACCTTGCGGTGGTGATGATCGATCGCGGCACCGGCGCGGTGTCGCTCGCTTTACCGTGGAGGCGATTGTGGCATGATGACGGTCCCGATGATCGCCGAGCCGCCAAAATCCACGGCGGCACGAAACGACGAACCAAGAACATCACGACAGACGAGGTCCGATCACAGTGTCCGACGCAACTGCATCGACAGCGATGCGCATTGCCAACGAGCTTGCATCCTGCGGCGTCAAGCTCGTGGCCAGCCTGCCCGATAATTGGGTGATGGACGTCATCAATACGATCGAGCGCGACAAGCGCTTCGTCCATGTGCCGGTCAATCGCGAGGAATCGGCGATCGGCTTGTGTTCGGGCGCCTATATGGGAGCCATGGGATCGGCGGCGCTGATGGGCGCGTCGGGTTTCATGACCGTGGTCTACGCGCTCACCAAGATCAATTACACCTACGAAATTCCGCTGTTCCTGATGGCGACATTGCGCGGCCAGGCCGGCGATCATCACAAGCATCACATCTCCAACGGGCTTTATCTCTTGCCGGTGCTGGACGCGATCAGCATGCCGTACCAGATCATCGACAAGCCCGAAGAGATCACCCTGATTTCGCGCTGCTACAAGCACACGCGCACCTACGCGCGCCCTATGGTTGTTCTGTTCACACGCGAGCTGCTGAGGGGAGCGCATTGATGAAATATGTCGATTGTTTCCGCGCCTTGGCGCGGCATCGTACCGACGAGATCGTCGTCGCGTCCGCCGGCAATTCCTGCCAGGCATGGTGGCTGGTGACCCGCAATTCGGTCGCGAGCTTCTATCTCGACGCCTCGATGAGTCTGTCGAGCATGTTCGCGTCCGGCCTCGCGCTGGCGCAGCCGGAGCTCAAGGTGTGGGCGTTCATGGGCGACGGCGCATTCTGCATGAATCCCGGCATGCTGATGGTGGAGCGGCAGATGAACCTGCCGAATCTTACGCATTTTCTGGTGTCCAATCGCGTCTACGGCGCGACCTCGAACGCCGGCCTGCCGAACTTCAAGGACAACGATTATGCGTCTATCGCCCGCGGCATGGGCCTCGAGCGTGTGTTCGAGTTCCGCAGCGTCGAGGCGTTGGACCGCGAGTTTCCCCCGGTGAAAAGCACGAACGCGCCCGGTCACACCTTTGTGGTGCTCGAAGTTGAGCCGTTCACAGACGAAGAGCAAAAAATGGAGCAGCCGCCGTTCGACGGCCCGGAACTGAAGTTCCGCTTCGGCCGGCATCTCGAAATCCTGACCGGCAGCAGCATTTTCGGCTATCGGATTTGACGGCTGCGCTCTTGACGCATCGCGCCGGACCATGGACGACGTGGTCCGTCGGATCGAGCGCCATCCATGACCACACCGCGCGAGAGGATCGGGCTGACGCTTGGCGTCGCGGGAGTCTGCCTGTTTGCCGGCACCTTGCCGGCGACCCGGCTCACCGTCGCCGCCATCAATCCGCTGTTCTTGTCGGCCATGCGCGCCGCGATAGCGGGCTGTGCCGGCGTCTTCTGTCTTCTTGTGCTGCGCCGCCCGCTGCCGCCGCGCAAATTGTGGGACAAGCTTCTCGTCGCGGCGCTCTGCACCATCGTCGGCTTTCCAGTGCTGATGGCCCTGGCGATGGTGACCGTGCCGGCCGCGCATGGCGGCGTGGTGCTTGGCATCATGCCGCTCGCCACCGCCGGCGCCGCCGCAATCGTGGCCCATGAACGGCCGAGCCTCGGCTTCTGGCTTGTCAGTCTCGCGGGCGCAGCCCTCGTTGTGGTCTTCGTCTTGAGTCAAACCGAGGCGCGGACCTTTGCGCTTGGCGACGTTTATCTGTTCGGCACGGTGCTCGCCGGCGCGTTCGGTTACGCGCTGTCAGGACGGCTGAGCATGAGCATGCCGGGCTGGGAGGTCGTATCCTGGCAGGTCGCCACGTTCCTGCCGTTCTCGGCGATCGCTGCTCTGCTGCTCTGGCCGCATGATTTGTCGGCCGTCCCCGCGTCGGCGTGGGGCGGTCTCGCCTACGTCAGTCTGGTCAGCCAGTACTTCGCCTTTTTCGTTTTCAACGCCGCAATGGCGCTGGCCGGCGTCGCGCGCGCCGGGCAACTCATGCTGCTGCAGCCGTTCGTGATTGTCGTACTGGCGGCGCTGGTGAATGGTGAACCGGTTCGCCTCGCGACGCTCGGCTATGCGGCCGCTGTGGTGATCGTTGTCGCCATCGGCCAGCGCATGCGGATCGGGCGGGAGTGACGCCGGGTCACCGCTCCACTAGGCGGCCCGATCCCGAACGGCGCGCCCGCCAGCCTGCGCCTCGTTGATCGCGGCGACTGACCGTCCGATGGCCGACCACAGGCGCGCGATCTCGGAGGTCGCGACGGAGTCCGGTATCACCTCACGCACGCTCGCGCCGGCCGCGAGGGTGAGCACGTAACCGGCCCGCTGACTGATCTGGCCCGACCAGACCGGGATGCTGTGCTGATCGCAAAAGGCTCGCGACTGAGCGACGGCTGGAGATTCCTTGTCGTCGCGCTTCGGCGGCGCCGCATTGAGCACTACCGCGTAAGGCTTGTTGCTTTTGCGCGCCGTTTCGATCGTCTCGCGCACCGCGTTGAGATCGAAAAAGCCGGGGCGTGCGGGAACGACCACAAGTGTCGCCCAGCGAATCGCTTCCTGCGCCACCACCCACATGCTCGCTGCCGTGTCGATAAAGACCCAGTCGTAGCCATCGGCCAGCGCCGAGGCGACCGGCCGTTCGATGCCGCGCGTCGCGCTGCGCAGCGGCGGCTGGCCGTCGGCGCGCAGCGAATGCCAGAGCGTGAGCGAACCTTGCGGGTCGGCATCGATCGCCATGCACCGGTCGCCGGCCATGTGGGCGAAGGCGGCAAGTTGCGCAGTCAAGGTGCTCTTGCCAGTTCCACCCTTGCGAGACGCTATGGTGATGACGTTCATGCGTGATCTCCAGTGACCACTATCGGGGACGATGCTTCGGCCATCATGGTTAACAAAGCGTTGCCGAGGCACCCGGCTGCCTTGCCGGTCGCACCGGCAGGCCCGATTTGCGCGGTAGAACAACGATTTAGGGACCGGCAGACGGCGCGCTCAAAAATATGTGTCGAGCACGATTTTGTTGAATTCCGGCAGTCGCGGGCCGGCTGCTTTCATCAAATCGCCGACTAGGCGCTGCAGGTCGGCCCCTGGCATGTACTCGATCTCGCGGTTGGTCTTGACGCCTTCTTCGATCACGGCCGGATCGGTCAACACCTGGCCGAAAACGCTGCGCAGATAATCGACCCGGTCAAGCGGCACGTCCGGCGCGGCGATCATAGCGCGTTGCGCGTCGCCAATCCGCTCGCGCAGTTCGACGATCCAGGTTTTATCAGCCGGAATGGCCGCGGCTTCGCGCAGCGTCGGTACATCCGGCAAATGCGCCCAGCGTCGCGCACCAAACAACGCGATCGGCTTGATCTGATCGATGCGCTGCAATGCCGAGTCCGCCGACAGGATGCCGCAATCGACCTCGTTGCGCATGACGGCAAGCGACATGTCGCCGGCGCCCCGATAGCCGGTGACGATTTTCGACTTCAGCCCGAGCACGTACGAGATGATCGCCTGCACGTCGCTGATGTCGTCAGCCGGCCCAGTCGCCGACCACGTCACCGCATCGGCTTTCGTAATCTCGGGGAGCGATGAGTAGCGCGGGTTTTTGCCGACGAACCACAGTTTCGGCGCCGACGACAGCTTGGCGAGGCAGTTTAGCTTGCTGACATCCCAGGTCACACCTGGCCGCTCCAGCATTTGGCTCAAGATCGCGGCTTCGGCGCTGCCGTTCATGATCGTCAGCCCGTCCGCTGGCCGCACCATGAGCGTCGCCAGCGCGGCAAGTCCGCCGTTGCCGTCCTTGTTCTCCACCAGCACCGTTGCGCCGAGCTTGGCGGCGAAGGCTGGCGCGACCAGGCGCGCGTAGACGTCGTAGCCGCCGCCGGGCGGCGAGCCGACGAGGATGCGCACGGTCTTGCCGCGATAAAATTCAGCGGCGTCGCTTGCAGCCGCGAAGGCGCGTCGGCGGGCGAGCGACGTGAGCAGTGCGGCGGAGGCCGCCGCCGCGAAGCGACGGCGACTGAGGAGAGTTTTCGGCACGCGAGGCGGCGTGTTGCTCAATACGCCGGCCCCTTACCGCACCGGCACCGGCTTGCCGGCCGCTTCCAGATCGACCAGCTGATTGCGCGCTTGCTGCGCCAGATAGCGGCGCATCCGGATCACGCCGGCGTCGTGCTGGTAGAGCATCTCGAATTTCTCCAGGCCGGGCCGCACGCCCGAGAGGATTTCGCGATCCTGCTCCAGCACCGTCCAATGGCGCGCCTCGATATTGGTCTTGTAGAGGAAGCGCCAGGTGTCGCGCTGCCAGCCGCTGACCTTGCGGACGCGCCAGAAGAACACGCACATCCCATTCTCATCGATCGGGGTGCCGAAGCCGATAATGCCGAAATTGCCGCCCGGCCCGCCGGACGGCGGGTAGGGGATTTCAAGACGCACATAGAGTGCACCGTCGTCGACCAGTTCGCTCCAATCGAAGTTGACGTCGCGCTGGCCTTCCTTCTCGAAGATGAAGCCGTGGGGCGTGTCGCGCGTGACGAAGTGCGCCTGGGTGTCGCCCTGATACATCGTGTGCGAGTTCGCATGCAGGAACGTGCCGTGCATCGGGTCCATTAGATTGTCGAACGCATAGCGCCACGCCATCTCCCAGTCGGCATAGCAAAGGAAGTTCGAGTATTCGGGCGACGCGAGCTGCTCCGGCGGCTCGAACGCGGGGGCCTCCTCGTGAAGAGCGTCGCCGAACCAGGCGAAGATCGCGCCGGCGATTTCGCACGACGGATAGGTCTTCACCGCCTTCTTGCCTTCGAGCGGGCAGCCGGGCTGGCCGGGAACCTTGAGAACTTTGCCGTCAGGCCCGACTTCAACGCCGTGATAATTGCAGCGCAGCCGGTCGCCTTCATTGATGCCGCGCGACAGCGGCACCGCGCGGTGCGGGCAGCGATCGGTTTGGACATGAATCGACGCCCTTGGAGTCGCGCCACAGCACCAGCGACTCGCCGAGCCGCGTGATGCCGAGCGGCTTGCCGCCGGTCTCGACAAATCGGGACGGCAGGATCGGGTACCAGCGATTGCGCAGCCCGGTGCGCAGATAGGCTTGCACCTGCTGATCGGTCGGCCCGGCTGCCGCGGTGCGCGGGCGTTCGAGTGTAGCGACGGGTGTCATGGCATAGGCTCCAAATTTTTAAGCGCTTAGTTCTCAGGCGCCAAGTTCGCGCATCACGGCGGTGAATTTGTCGGCAGTCCAGTCGCCGCCATTCGGCGGCCGCACGCGCGAAGCGTTGAGGCCTGCGACCACCTCGTCAAGCTCGCGCGCGCCTCTCGAAAACACGCCTTCGATGGCGTTGGCGAGGTCCTGCTGCCAGGCGGTCGGTTCTTGGGTCCGCGTCTGGTGCGGACTGAGATACGGATATTCGTAGGCCATTTCGATCCTCCGGATTCACCGCGCCAAGCCGGCCGCGTCGTGTGGGGACTTGCGTCGAAGGGGGTTAGGGCAAGTGTCCATCGGGCGTTCTCAAATGTCGAGCACCAGGCGTGAGCCGCGGGCGCGCGACACGCAGACCATCATCGACTGGTTCGCGGCGCGCTCGGCCTGCGACTGGATGCTGTCGCGATGGTCGACTTCACCGGCGAGCACCCGCACCTCGCAGGTACCGCATATGCCTTGCTCGCAGGAACACGGCACCGCAATGCCGGCATCATTGAGGGTCGCGAGCAGTGTCTTGTCGGCCGGTACCGAGAGCGTGATGCCTGAAGCTTCGCAGACCACCTCGAAGCTGCCGGACGTTTCGTCCTCCGGCCGGCTGCGCGGCGCAAACCATTCGAAACGGACCGTTCCTTCGGGCCATGCCGCGGTGGCCGCCTCGACCGCCAGCATGAGACGCTCCGGGCCGCAGCAATAGACTAGTGTATCCTGTTTGGGCGCGGCGAGCCGCTGCGCTACATCCAGGCGCGTGCCCGCGGTCGCGCTGTGCAATGAAACATCGCCCTTGAGCGCTCGAATTTCACTGAGAAACGGCGCTTCGTCGTCTCGGCGATTGCAATACAGCAATGTCCAGGTTTTGCCGCTCGCGCTCGCGGTCCGCATCATCGGCAACAGCGGCGTGATGCCGATGCCGCCGGCGATGAACAAATAACGCGCAGCATCGTCCAGCGGAAAATTATTGCGCGGCTGACTCACGGTCAGCATGTCGCCCAGCCGCAGCTTGCGATGCACGTATTGCGATGACAGCCCGCCGCTGACCGACCTGATTGCGATGCGGTAATGCGACGGATCGGTGGGATCGCCGCACAGCGAATATTGCCGCAGCGTGCCGCCGGGAAGATGCAGATCGATATGACTGCCGGGCTCGAACGGCGGCAGCGCACTGCCGTCGGCCGCAGTCAGGGCAAGAGACAGCACGCCCGGCGCTTCCCACGTCATCGCGCGCAGCCGCACTTCCAGCGTGGCGGGTGCGTCTGCCGCGCGCGGCGGCTCCGAGGGCGAATGCGCGAGCGCTGCGAGCGTCATGACGGCTGCCCCGCCGCGCCGGCGGGCGGGCCGGCGAAGCTCTGACCGAACGGGCCGATCGCGATCATGTCGATTTCGATCAAGCGCGGACCGGCCGCGGCGATGGCCCGATCAAGCGCGCCGTCGAAATCTTCGATCTTGCCGACACGTTCATGCGGCAGGCCGACTGCCTTGCAAACCAGCGAGAAATCCGGCGTCAAGATATCCGCGTAAATCCGGCGGCCGCTATATTGCGCGTCCTGAATGTTGCGGATGACGCCGTAGCCGCGGTCGTTCATCAGCACATAGACAACGTTGGCACCGGATTCGACGGCCGTGGCCAACTCGCCGATCATCAGTTGCGAGCCACCGTCGCCAAGAAGCGTAATCGCCTTCGACCGGACGCCCGACATGGCGGCGCCGATGCCCATGGCGATGCCCTGGCCGATGCCGCCGCCGAGCGCATGGACGCCGAGCTGCGGTTCGGCGAGCCGGACGTACCGATTGCCGAACGTGCTGTTGGATATGGTGACGTCGCGCACCCACGGATGACCGTCGTGTTCGACGCGGCGGCTGAGCGTATCGGCAAGCGGCTCGTAGGGGCCGAGCGCCTTGCGCAGAGACGCCTCGGCGAGAATCCGCGCCGCGCCGATCTCGGAGAGGAAGGCCGGATCGGTGCTGAGCTTGGCGGGCAGCCGTGCCAAGAGGCCCTCCATGCGCAAGCCTCGCATCGCCGGCGATGAACAATTCGACCGGATAGTTGCGGCCCGCCTGCATCGGATCGGCATCGATCTGCGCAAGGCGCGGCAGACGCATCTTGTTGTTCTGCGTTTCGTTGCCGCGCAGCCGCGAGCCGATCACGATCATCAGATCGGACTTGCGGTAAATCTCCTCGGCCTCGCGCGTCATGTTGAACGCGCCCAGGCTGTAGGCATGACCTTCCGGCACCACGGCGCGGCCATTGGTCGAGGTGACGACGCCGATGCCGCGCTCGGCAAGCGCGGTCGCCGCCGCGGCCGCGCCGCGCGCGCCGCCGCCGAGCCACAACATGGGACGCTTGGCCTGCAGCACCATGGCGGCAAGCGCGTCGAGGCTCGATGCGCTCGGCGTTCGCAATGGAACGGGCGGCATGCCCGCTACGTGCCGCTGCAAGATCTTGGCGCGCTGAACGTCGATTGGGATTTCGAGCGTTACTGGACCGGACGGCGCTGTGAGCGCCGCCGTCGCGGCCTCGAGCAGCGCATCGACGGCTCCGACCGGCTCCCAAATGCGGATGTAGTGCTTGCTGACCGCCTTGAGCATGTCGGGCTGCCGCGGCACATCGTGGATCGCGGCGCGATCGCGGTCGACGAATTCGCGGTCGACCTGCGTGGTGATGTGCAGGACCGGCGAACCGGCCGTGAGCGATTCAACCTGCGAGCCGGCCGCGTTGCCGGCCGCGGTCCCGGTGCTGGTGATGACGACGCCGAGCGAACGCGAGACGCGGGCAAACGCGTCCGCCATGTTCATGGCGCCGGCCTCGCCGCGCGCGGGCACGAAGCGAATCCGGCCTTGACGTGCGATGGCGTCGAGGATCGGCATATTGTGGATCGAGATTACGCCGAACGCCGTCGTCACGCCGATATCGGCGAGCGCTCGCGCGATCGCGTCGCCGACCGGCTCGTCGCTGCGGGCGGCGTCGCTATCTATGCGGGGACGGATCGAAAACATCTTGTTGCATGGTGACACTATCCCGTTGGTCATATCGAGCGCGACACGCCGCCCGAAATTTCGAGGCTCGCGCCGGTGATGTAGCTCGCGGCCCGCGAGCCGAGGAAGACGATGGCGCGCGCCGGCTCATCCGGGTCGCCAAGACGGCCGAGCGGAATCTGCTTGTTGCGCGCGAGCGCGCCGAACCAGTCAGCGCGGCTTTGCGACTTGTCGGCGCGTTGCTTCGAAGCGGCGCTGCCATTGCCCGGAGTCGACCAGGCCAAGCAGGACCGAGTTGACGCGGATGCGCGGGGCAAATTCGGCCGCGAGCGATTTCAAGAGGTTTTGTACGCCGGCGCGCGCCGCCGAGGTGCAGACCATGTGGGGCTCGGGCTGCATCGAGAGCAGCGAATTGACCGCGACGATCGCCGGTCCCTCGCTTTTCTCCAGCAGCGGCAGGAAGGCGCGGATCGGCAGGATCTGACTGAAGAATTTCAGCTCCAGTTCTTCGCGCCATTCGCGTCGCTGGTGTTGGCGAACGTCGAGACGCGGCCCTGGCCGGCATTGTTGACGAGGAGATCGACCCGGCCGCCACTCCACGCGCCGACCCTCTGGGCGAATGCGTTCACTGCCTTGGCATCGAGCACATCGCAGGGTTCTGCGAGCAGGGCATCCGCGTTCGCCGGTGCGAGTTGCTTCGCCGCGGCCTTGAGGCGATCGGCGTCGCGGCCGCAGATAGCGACGCGGGCGCCGTCAGCCAGCAGGAATTTGGCCGTAGCGAGGCCGATCCCCGAACTGCCGCCGGTGACGACAGCAATGGTATTTGACAGACCTAGGTCCACGATCGTTCTCGCCGGTCGGCGGAAGCGGCCGATATGGCGTGCGGGCTGCCGCGGTCCGTGCTCTTGCCATTGGATTTCAGCGCGTCGCACCAGCCCAGGCGCAACGAAATGTCACGCGCCGCGCCTTTGACCGCTGCACCGATCTGCGCGCGGCGTTCGGCGCCTTCGAACTGTGCGGTCTGGCCGGTCACGTTGATGGCGGCCACTGGCGTATTGGTCGCATCGAAGATCGCCGCCGCGACAGAACTGATGCCGGCTTCGTAATTGCCATCGCTCCAGGCGAGACCAAGCGCGCGGTCGTTGTCGAGTTGCGCATGAAGCTGCAGTGGCGTGATGGCGGTGTGCGAGGTCACCGGCCGCAAATCGATGCCGGCATACAATCGCTCGACCCGTTCTCGCGGCAGATTGGCCAGAATGATCCGGCCCATATTGGCCGCGTGCGCGGGAAGCCGGCTGCCGATCTGGATGTTGCTGGCGAAGGCGTGGTTCGGAACCCGGCGCACCAGATAGACGATCTCGCGGCCGTCGAGCACGCCGAGATGCGCCGACAGGCTTAAGGTCTCCGAGAGTTGGGTCAGGATCGGAACAGCGGTCTGCACCAGGTCCTCGGAAAAGAACGCCTGCGCCGTCAGCGTGATGAGGCCGACGCCGATCCGCCAGCCATGGCCTTCGCTGCGCGGCTCGATGAAGCGCTCGGCTTCGAGCGCGTGCAGCAGGCGCAGCAATGTCGTGCGGTTGATGCCGAGTTCGCGCGCCGTCTGCGACATGTTGGTCACGGCATCGCCCTCGGCGATATGACGCAGCAGCCGTGCGATGCGCTGCACCGGCGGCGATGCGTAGGCTTCTTCGGCCGTCGTTGTTGTTGCTGTCTCAGCGGTTGTTACTGTTTCAGACATGCGCCATGCTCTCGACTAGCCGCGTCAGAACAGGCGCGAGCGCTTCGGGCTGCTCTTGCGGCAGAGCGTGGCCCGCATTCGGGACTTCGTAGAATCCGGTGGCGTTGGCGAGCGCCGCGTGCGCAGTTCGCGCATTGGCCGGCGGCGTAATCTGATCCTGGGCGCCGACGACGACGAGGGCCGGCGCCGCGATCAGAGCGGCATCGGCGACGAGTTGACCCGCGCCCAGCGCGCGAACCGCCTGAATGTAGCCGGCCGGATGCACGGCGCTCATGGCCTCCTTGACCGCAGCCACAACGTCGGGCCGCGCCGCGGGATCGCCGACCAGCCGCGCCGCCCGTTTGGCCGCAAAGGCCGCCGGGCCAAGCTCGACGATCTCGTCGATGCGCGATTGCACGCCGGGCGGCAAGATGTCGCCGGCCTTCACGCCATAGCCCAAGGCCGGCGACACCAGCGCGAGCGCCGTGACGCGATCCGGATAGTGCGTGGCAAAACTTGCGGCGAACAACGCGCCGAGCGAATGGCCGACTAGCGCCGCGCGTGACAGCCCAAGCGCGTCGAGAAAGTTCGCAAGCGCGCTCGCGTACTCGCGTGGTGTCGGTTCGGGCACGTCGAGCGGAGCCGACTCGGCGTAGCCGGGGGCATCCCAGGCGATCGCGCCGATCGACGGTGGCAGCGCCATCATCAGCGCGCCGAAGCTTTTTGCGTTGCTGCCAACGCCGTGCAGCAAGACCAGCGGGTTCGTCGCGCCCGAGCCGGGGCGGCGCAGAAAACTCGATGCCGGCCGTGTGTTCGCGCTGGATGCCGTGCATGGTCATGACTGCGCTGCTCCCGGCATATCGACGGCGCGCGGCAGATAGTGCAGCACGCGGGCCTCGATCGTGGTGACGGCCCAGTACATGACGATGCCGATCACGGTGAGCAGGATGATGGCGTCGAACACCATCGACGTGTTGGCCTGGCCCTGGCCGAAGCTGATCAGATAGCCGAGCCCGATCTCACCGCCGACGAGCTCGCCGACCGTGATGCCGATCACCGCGAGCGTCGCGCCGATGCGCAGACCCGCCATCAGGTTGGGCATCGAGTACGGCACCATAATCTTCCAGAAGATCTTGGCCTTGCTCATGTTGTAGGCGCGCGCCAGGTTGACGAGATCGCGGTCGATCACGCGCATCGCCTGCAGCACATTGACGAGGATCGGAAAGAACACGACCAGGACGGTCGATGATCAGCTTCGGCCAGCGCGTTGTAGCCGAACCACAAGATGAACAGCGGCGCGAACGCGACCTTGGGCGCGATCTGCAGCGCCAGAATATAGGGTGACAGCACCTTCTCCCACGTCGGCAGCAAGCCGAGCGCGTAGCCGAACGCGGCGCCGAGCAATCCGCCGAGCACGAAACCCAGGATCGACATCGAGGCGGTGGAGATGAAGTGGCGGAGCAGGTTTTCCTGATTCCACATCCGCACGCCTTCGCACCAAAGGTCGCTGACCTGTGGAATGATGTATTTCGGCACGCCGAGCGCCGGCGGCAGATATTGCCACGCGATCAGCACGACGACCGCAAGCGCGAGACTGGCGAGCGGCGCCGCGTTGTTGCCGTTCCAGATCGTCCGCCGCCGCACGGCCGGTGTCGCCGTGACGCCGTCGCGGGGCAGGGAGGCCGTGGCTTCGTTTGTCATCGCAGACTCCGGTCTCGCAGCGCAGTCAGCTGACGAACTCGTTGGTGTAGAGATCTTCGATCGGCACGGCCGATCTGGATGATGTGGTTATCGAGGTAGAACTTCTGCACCGTCCGCAGCCGCTCCGGATCGAACCGCCCAAGCGCCGAGGCCGGTGTCGGTGAAGTAAACGTTGGTGACGTAGCGGTGCAGGATGCGCTCGATCTCGGCTTCCTTGCCGGCATGCTGCGGCACCGCCGCGACATAATCGCTTCGTCGCCGCGGCCGGGTCGGCGATGCAGTCGCGCACCGCTTGCAGCACCGCCTTGACGAAGCCGCGCGACCACGGCGGGTTTGTCTTTGATGATCTTGTCCGAGGCGAGGATCGCCTGCGCCATCGCCGGGAAGATTTTGTCGATCGGGAAATAGTCGAGCGGAACGCCGCGCGGTCTCAATCGCGTCGGCCCATTCGGGCGTCGCCATGATGCCGTCAAGCGATTGGGCGATCATCAGCTGGGTGACGCCGGCCGGTCCGACGGCCGGACTTCGAGATCGGTGCGCTTGAGGCCGCTGGCCGCCAGCACGGCGAGCAGCGTGTAGTAGCCGGTGTCCTGATAGCCGATGACGCCGAGCTTCTTGCCGCGCAGGTCGGCTGAAGATTTCGCGACATTGGCGGCCTTGCGCGTGACAAGCTGAAACAGCGGCCTCTGGCCCAGCAGCGCTACCGCCCGCACCGGCAGATCGTTGGGCCGCACGATCATCGATGTTTCACCGACGCCGCCGCCGAGGCTCGGCATTGCCGACGCCGACCTGCTTGGCGACGTCGGCGCCGCCGCGGCCGGTCTCGAACGTCACGGCGAGATCGTTGGCGGTAAAGTAGTTGCGCTTCTGCGCCAGCTGGAACGGAATGAACGCAGGCAGGAACGCCGGCGCCGGAAACAGATACGTCATGGATTCCGCCGCCAAGGCCGGCCGCAACGCCACGGTCGCCATCAAGCCGCCGAGCGCCGTCCGTCGTGAAATGAGCATGTCGGTCTCCTCGCCGTTGCGGCACGAACGCGTTCAAGCGTCGAGCCGGTTGTCGATGTGAAGGGCGTGAAACAGATGCGCGACGATTTCGCTTGCGCGCTGCGTCGCCACGCGTTCGATCGGATTGTCGCGGTCCGGCAGGCCGACCTCGATCTCCTCGACGATGCGGCCCGGTCCGTCGCTCATGACCAGAATGCGGTCGGACATCGCGACCGCTTCCGATAGGTCGTGCGTGATCAGGAGCGTCGTCAGTCCGGAGCCGGCGATGGTTTCGGCAAAGCTCTTCTGCAGCACCAGCTTGGTCTGCGCGTCGAGCGCCGAGAACGGCTCGTCCAGCAGCACCACGTCGGGATCGATCGCGAGCGTGCGGGCAAGCGCCGCGCGCTGCCGCTGTCCGCCGGAGATCTGATACGGATAGCGGTCGGCGAATTCCGTGCAGCCGGCAGCGCTTGAGTTCGCGCAGCGCACATTCGCGCCGCTCGCGCGGCGCTGATGTCGCGCGCTTCGAGGCCGAACTCGACATTGTGCAGGACCGTCCGCCACGGCAGCAGCAGGTCCTTCTGCAGCATGAAGCCGACGTTGGAATTGGGTCCGTTCACTTCGGCGCCGTGCAGCGAGACGGTGCCTTCACTCGGCCGGTCGAGACCGGCGATCAAATTCAGAAGCGTGCTTTTGCCGCAGCCGGACGGTCCGACGATGGAGACGAACTCGTGCCGCCCGACATGAAAGCTGAGATCGCGCACCGCGGTGAAAATTGGAGCGCCAGCCGTCCGGTCCGGGAAGCGGCGCGCGACATTTTTTAAGCGCAGAACGTCGGACTTAGGTGTGATCACGGCTCAGCCTCGACTGTTCTCATTTGAACTATAAGTTCATAAATGAGCAAATAACACAGTCTTGATGCCCGAGTTAATCCTTGTGCATGCACAATTACCGGCCTGTTATGCCGATTTCTCGGGTCCATAAACTGTTGCTATTGTGAGATAAGTGAGCGGATTGGCTATTTACGATGACAGCAGTGCTGTGAAATTAGGTCTTGCCTCTGGTTGTTTTATGTGTCATACTGTGTTATAGCGGAATAAACGTTAATGATTTTAGAGGGACAGCCGATGTCCACCGATCTCGACATTGAAAGTCAGTCCATTACGGATTCGGACGCGGAGCCGTCGGCCGACAAACGGTACCTTGTGCCGGCGCTGATCCGCGGTTTGAAAATTCTTTCGACGCTGTCGGACGAGAGCAGCAAACTGACGCTGTCGGAGGTGGCGGCCTCGCTCGGTGTCACGCGCTCATCGGCCTATCGGCTTCTGTACACGCTCGGGCATCTCGGTTTCGTCGACTACGACGCCAAGACCAAAAATTATGCGCTCGGGCCGCAAGTTCTCTCGCTTGGCTACGGCTATCTGGCCTCGCGCGACATCATCGATGTGGCGACGCCGCATCTGGTGCGGTTGCGGGACCGGACCGGCTGGTCGGCGCATCTCGGCGAACTGCATGGCCGTGAAGTGGTCTACTTGGCGCGCGTTGCCACGCGGCGGCCGATCGCCAGCACGGTGCATGTCGGCACAAAACTTCCAGCGCACGTCACCACCATGGGCCGGATCCTGCTCTCGGCGATGACAGATCGCGAGATCCGCGAGCTCTATCATGACGACATCACCAAGCCTCTCAGCCTCAAGCCGTTCGGGGGATTCGAAGAACTGCTGGAGCGGATTGCGGTGGACCGCGCCAACGGCGTCGTTGTTCAGAATGCGGGGTACGAGCCCGGTATCGCCAGCGTCGCCGCGCCGGTTCGCGACGTGACCGATCGTATTGTCGCTGCCATCAACGTCTCGGCGGTCGCGCTTTACACGAGCGAGGCCGAACTCAACGGGCCGCTCAAGGCGGAAGTTTTGGCCGCCGCCGACGCGGTCTCGCGTGACCTCGGCCGGCGCGTCACGACCGATCTCAGGGCGCCGATGCCGCGGTGTCCGCGCGATCATGACCAGCAAGGCAAACGTCAACGGAAAGCGAACGCAGAGCAGGAGAGCGAACATGGATGACATTACAAGGAAACAGCCCAAGCGGTCCTGGGATCGTCCCGAGGGAGCGAGCTACGACGACTGGATGAACAGCCGCGTGGCACGCGTCGCCGACCGGCCCTATGACTGGAATGCGCTGAAATTCCAGGCCGACTTCGACCCGAAATATCGCCGCGCGCAGAAGCGCTTCATCGGCACCGGCGGCACCGGCGTGGCTTCAGGACGCCTCCGTGATCCCGGCCGAGCATTTCACCTTATCCAACATGATCCTGCCGCCCGGGCGCTGAAGGCCCGATGCACCTTCACGTCGACGCCGAAGAGGTATTTTTCGTGCTGCGCGGCAAGATCAAGGTGATGACCGAGAAGGACGGCGAACGCTGGGAAGCCGTGCTCGGCGAACGCGACTGCGTTTCGGTGCCGCCCGGCGTCTATCGCGGCGAGATGAATATCGGCGACGAAGAGGCGATCATGATGGTGATGATCGGCTCGCCGAAGCCGGTCACGCCGACCTATCCGCCGGAGCATCCGCTGGCCAAGGTCAAGCGCTGAGCGGCCCGCTTGCCGCCGTTGGCGGCAAGCATTCGCACGAGCAATCAGTTGACGCTGGTCTGACCGCCGCTCACAGCGATCCGGATCGGGGATTTGTGCCAAAGACGATGGGAGGCGCGCATGGCGCTGACGGGTATCGATGCGGTCGTGTTCGGCGTGGCCGATATGGCGGAGGCCAGGCGCTTCCTTGACGACTGGGGCGTGTCACAAGTCTCTGCTACTCCCTACAAGCTGGTCTACCGCACCCGCGATGGCGCCGAAGTCATCGTGCTGCCGCGCGATACGCCCGATCTGCCGGCGCCGATCGAGAGCGGCAATACCGTGCGCGAAGTGATCTGGGGCGCCGCCAGCGAGCAGGAACTCCAGAAGACATTGGCGCCGTTGCACAAGCTTGACAGTTTCCGCGTCGGCCCCGACGGCCTCGCCCGCGTCAACGACCCAAACGGCATGAGCTTCGCGTTCCGCGTCAGCAAACGTACGTCGACCACGGTCACCCCGACGCCACCGAACGCGCCCAGCTCGCACCAGCGCGTCAACCAACGCTCGCCGGTGCATGAGCGGGCGCATCCGATCAATATCGGACACGTCGTGTTGTTCGCGTCCGACTTCGCCGCAATGCGCAAGTTCTATACCGAGACGCTCGGCTTCGTGATCAGCGACGAATATCCGGGCCACGGCGTATTCACGCGCCGCCAGGCGGTCGGTGATCACCACAACCTCTTCATGCTCAACCGGCCCGGCAAAGCCGGCATCAATCACGTCGCCTTCACGGTCAGCGACATCCATGAAGTCATCGGCGGCGGCATCGCCATGAGCAAGAAGGGCTGGAAGACCGAGATCGGCCCGGGCCGCCATCCGATTTCGTCGGCGTATTTCTGGTACTTCGAGAATCCGCTCGCGGCGCCGCTTGAATATTACGCCGACGAAGATTTCTGCACCGAAGCCTGGAAGCCCGGCCAGCACGAGCGCAAGCCCGAATTGTTCGCCGAATGGGCGATCGCCGGCGGCATCGACGCCAAGACGCGGCGTCAGGTGGCGACGCAAGACCAGAGCGGCCGCGGCCATCCATGACGGCGGAACGTGCCATGCAAGCGGAAATCCGCCGCATCATCGTCGTCGAGGCGCACCGGCTGCGGTCCGGACGCTGCCCGGTGCTGGTTCATTCGCTCGGCACCGGCGAGACGTTCGACATCCGTCCGACCGCGGACGGCTTTGTCGACGTGGCGTCAGGGCTCACGGTCCGCACTTCGCCCGGGCATATCCTGCTCACCGACACCCAGGGCACCATCGATCTTCATCTGACCGGCGACGTCGCCTTTGACGGCTTCGATCACATGAGCGGCGAAGCGTTTTCCGGGCGCGCCGGCGGCGGAGCGTCCGTCACCCTCTACGACAGCGCGCGCGTCGACTTCTTCCAGTATGCGGTGGCCGCGCCCGGTGATCGCCAATGAACAAAGCGAAAGGCTTGACGCGTCGTGAGCCGAAGGTTTGACGGCAAACGCATCGTTATTACCGGCGCCGGCCGCGGGCTGGGGCTTGCCTATGCGGAGCGGCTGGGCCGCGAAGGCGCGAGCGTCGTCATTGCCGAAATCGATCCGGCGCTCGGCTCCGACGCGGTGCAGACGCTCGCCGCGCAGGGCATCGACGCGCGCTTCGTCGAAACCGACGTGTCGTCGGACGCCTCTCTGCAAAAGATGGCGCGCCTCGCCGCGGCGGGCGGCGGCATCGACGGCCTCGTTACCAATGCGGGCTGGGCCAATAACGTCGGCGGCAAGGCCTACGACGAAATTTCGCTCGAAGCGTGGGACCGCATGATGGCCATCAACGTGCGCGGCACGTGGCTGTCGGTCCGCGCTATCGGCCCGCTGATGCGCGATGGCGGCGCGATCGTGACGATCTCGTCGGACTGCATCTATTGGGGCGCGCCGCGCCTGCTGCACTACGCGACCAGCAAGTCGGCGATCGTCGGCATGACGCGGTCGCTCGCCCGCGAGCTCGGCGAGCGCATGATCCGGGTGAACTGCCTGCTGCCCGGATTGACCGTCGTCGAGGCCACCAAGGACATCCCCGAGCAGCGCTGGAGCGACTACGCCGAGAAACAGATGCTCAAGCGCAAGCAGATGCCCGACGACCTCGACGGCGTCGTCGCCTTTCTTTTGTCCGATGACGCCAAGTTCATTACCGGCCAGACGCTTGCGGTCGATGGCGGGTTCTCGCTGCACTAAGGCGATGACGAGACGCACATGAGCCGGCGAAGGTTCGCACCATGAGCACTTTGACGATTGGGATTTGCGGCGGCGGTGTCGGCGGTCTGGCCGCGGCGATTGCGCTGCGCCAAGCCGGGCACGATGTCGAAATTCGAACAGGCGTCGTCGTTCAAGCGCATCGGCGCCGACATCAACCTGACCCCGAATGTGGTGCGCGCGCTCAAGGGCCTCGGCGTCGTGCCGGCGCTGGAGGAGACCGCGGCGCGGCCCACGCACCGGATCAGCCGGATGTGGGACACCGGCGCCGAGACTTCGCGCCTCGAAATGGCGGACACAGCGGAACGGCAATACGGCGCGCCGCAGCTGACGATCCATCGCGCCGATCTGCTCAACGCGCTGCGCGGCCAGCTGCCGGAAGAGATCATCAGGCTCGGCCACCGCATCACCACGATCGAACGCAAGGACGGCAAGATCACGCTCGGCTTCGCGGATGGCGGCACGCGCACCGTCGAAGTGCTGATCGGCGCCGACGGCATTCATTCGCCGGCCCGGACCGCTTTGTTCGGTCCCGAGCATCCGCAATTTACCGGGCTCATCTCGTATCGCAGCGTCGTCCACCGTGCGCTGCTGTCGGTTTCGAACCTCGATGCCTTCACCAAATGGTGGGGGCCGACGCCAGACCTGCAGATCGTGACGTTTCCGCTCAATCGCGGCAGCGAGACCTTCGTGTTCGCCACCACGGCGCAGCCCGACTGGCGCCACGAATCCTGGACCATGCCGGGCGACATCGCCGAACTGCGGCGCGCCTATGCGGCGTTTCACTCCGAAGCCCGCGCGCTGCTCGATGCCTGCACCGAGGTGATGAAGTCGGCGCTCTATATCCGCGAGCCGCTGCCGCAATGGTCGATCGGCACGGCGACGCTTCTTGGCGACGCCTGCCATCCGATGGTGCCGTTCATGGCGCAAGGCGCCGGCATGGCGATCGAGGACGCGGTCGTGCTCGGCCGCGCGCTCGACGGCGTGCACACAGCCGACGTCGCCGAGGCGCTCGTCACCTACGAAGAGACCCGCAAGGACCGTACCGCGCGCGTGCAGATCGGCTCGCGCGGCAACGAGTGGCTCAAGGAAGGCGGCAACGCCGACTGGGTCTACGGCTACGACGCCTGGTCGGTCCCGCTCAAGGTTAAGGAGCGGCTCTGATCCGATCGCGGGAGAGGTTACTCCGGAAGTTCTATCTGCGGTTCTGATGTCGTTTGCCGAAGTAGCCGGAAACGAGGTCTGACGGCCACCCAAGACACAGCCACGATAACGCGACGATCACAACGACGCCTCCGGCGCCGTACGCAGCGATGGTGAGGATAAACGGCCACGGCACACCACTACGCAGGCACGCATGCCGCACGATTGTGCCGTCTGCCAGAGTTTCTACCGAAGGCGTACAGGCAAATTGGTGATAGGCCGGAACTCCAGCGTAAATGGCCAGAAAAACGATCCATGCTGCAGACAATAAGATCGCTGCCTTGTGCCAATGCTTCATGACTCGACAATCTCCGCCAAAGCTCTTCGCCGGCTCTGGCCGTGCGCCTGATGCGGTGGATTTGAATCCGCATCAGTCAACGCTGCCGCGCCAGGGTGGGCGAGGGTGGGATTGTGTTATCAATTGCCCGTGAATAAAACGGCGGCGGCAGATTTGCCCGGGAAGTGCCGACAATACAATTCTTCAAACGGTCCCGTAGCTCAGCCGGCCTTCTGGGCTCATGATCGCGTGCAGGAGAAGCATGCCTTCGCCGAACTCATGGCATTTTTAACGAAGCGGCTCGCCCGTTCGCCTAGCGCGCATCTCTATCATTACGCACCCTACGAAAAGACGGCGCTCCGTCGCTTGGCTTCCATGCACGCGACTGCGGAGATTGCGGTGGATGAGATTTTACGCACAAACCGCATGGTGGATCTCTATCGCGCGGTGCGAGAGGGCGTGAGGATCGGTGAGCCGGGCTATTCGATCAAGAACCTAGAGCGCTTCTACATGCCCGCTCGCACCACGGCGGTGGTTTCCGGGGGAGATAGCCTTGTTATCTATGACCGCTTTCGTGAGACCGGCGAGAGCTCGCTCCTGAATGATTTGCGCGACTACAATCGGGACGACTGCCTTTCCACGCTTCTCCTGCGAGACTGGCTGATAGAGCACGCCAAGAAAACCGGCCTTTGGCCGCCGGCTGCGAATACTACGACTGATGGGTCAGCGGGACGCCGCGCGGACAAACCGCCGTGCTTGACAATTCTTCCTGATACGCCCAAGTCATGCATAATTGGTTCATAAATATCGCGTGTACTGGTCCGGTACCGTCACGACGCGTGAACCGATTAGCTCCAGAAATCGCGGGCGCTTTCTCAGGAATAGTTTTTCTACTGCAGTCAGACACCGGCAACAGTCGTGTAAATTCCGCTCGCTCGATTCCCGCCCTGCGACACGGGGCAAATTTCACCCATCCTTACCAAGGAGTGAGCCATGCAGAATGGCCCAAGAACAACCATGAATTCGCACCGCCCTAAAACGGCGAGGCCATTTGCTAACCGTTCGAAGCAGTGGACGTCGAATGTCCTCCCCGAGCCGAGGGGCTATCAAAACGCACGAAGAAGCTACGAGCGCTATCTCGCTTTAGCCCAAGCTCAGGCTCAGGCCGGCGATATAGTCGGGGCGGAGAATTACTACCAGCACGCCGAGCATTATTTCAGATCAATGTCGTCGGACCAAGAAGCTGCGCCACCGGTTTGGAGCACGCGCGGTGCCGACGGGAAGCATGACAGATAAAGCCGACCACATTGCGTGGGCCGCCGAGGCCGTCGCCCTATTTCAGCGACAGTGCCGCACTGGTGACGAGCACGCCATCGCAGGCCTAATTTGCGACCTTGGGAACTTGGCAGGGGAGCGTGGCTTCGACTTTCTCAGTGAGGTCAAGCGGGGCATCGGGCACTGGTACGCGGAGCATCATGCTCGTGACGGCGAGCGTCTCGGGCCGGACGCCGCGGTAGAAATCGTCGTCAACGCACGTTAATCGGGACGCTGCTGCTGCTCGAAATGTCGGTTGCTGTAATGCAACAGTTCGGTCGCTCTCGAAGGACAAGCGAACATTCCTGGCGGGCGCTCAAAGCGTCGAAAATGACCCAAAGCGACACTTCGACACCCTCAATTGCCGCAGTGCGAAAGGTTCAATCGCTTGATGTTGGGGCGCAGGTGGCTGGTTCCATCGCTAGTGGGGCAGGAGCCCGGCCGGACCATCCCATTATCGGACATAAGGGGTCACCGCTCGATCGGGCCAGGCGCGAAAAAATTTAATCACCTTCGCCTTGCAGCATCGTCTGCAATATCATTGAGTCGGCCTTATGAGCATCGTCAAAACCGCATAAGGCTACTCACCGGCATTGGCACTCGCCACCTTCCAATCCCAGCGCACGCGATAACTCCGATCAGTACTTGGACTGGCGAGCGTCCACGTCAAGCTGGAGACAAGGCCGCGCTCGTCCTTGGCCATCGTCACGTCGTTCGGATTGTCGAGAATGTGGTCGGCGTTGTCGTGATAGTAAAACTGAATGGTCTTGGCAGACGCGTGCTTCGACGGCGGAAACAAGATGGTGAATTTCACCAAAACGGTCTGATCGGAAACGCGCACGCCCGTCCACCACTGGTCGGGCGTCTGGAACGCGTTCCAGTACCGGGTCTGGTAGTCGATGGTCGTTTCCTCTTCGAGCCGCAAAGCAGAGATGTCGAATTCGATCCTGAATTCGAGGGATGTGCGTGATGCGGCATCCTGAGAACGTTCTTTGATCACGCAGTGCGTGCACGTGATATCGGGCGGGATGCCGCTTGACGTGCCTACCGTGTGTACATAGTTCGTCGCCTGCGGTTGTGTCTTCACGATGGTGTAGCGGTCGTGCGACAGCGCCGAGGAGATTTTCTGGTGCTGGGCGGTCTGAATCGGCGTGGTTTCGTGCCAATCGGATAAATCGAGTGTCGTCTCGTGGTACTCAACTCGAACCCCCGGCACCTGCCGTTCGTCCGAACTCTTTGCTGTAACGCAGCGTCAGCCAGCCGCCCACGCCGGCCGCTATCGCGAGCAGCAGTATCGATGCGGCGATCGCCTGCGTGACAAGGAGCCGCTTGCGCGCGGCGGCGGCTTCGCGCCGGCGCAACGAGTTGAACGGAATGCCGAGGAGGCCCGCGATCAATTTGAGCTTGGCTTCGACCTCGCCGTCGCCCTCAGGCCGCAGGTCGGCCGCCAGCACTTCGTGTGACGGATCGGGAGTCAGTGTGCCGTCGTCGGCAAGCTTGCTAACCAGCGCCAGCGGAAAGCAGCCGCCTTTGTCGGCCGCCGCGCCCGGATCGCCGTCAACGATCAAGGCATGGATACGGTCCGCGCGCCCGAGCTTCTTGAATTCGATCACTTCCTGGTTGACCCAACGGCTTCGCGCCGCCGCCGGGCTGCACAGCACGAGCAAATAAGCCGAGGCCTTGAGCCCGTCCTGGATCGCTTGCGATAGATCCGGACTTGAGCTTAGCTCGTCGCGGTCGCGAAAAATCGGAAACAGCGATCTCGGGATCGGGCCGTCGCGACCGGCCGTACCCTGGAGGTCTTTCGGTACCCGGTAGCCTTCGAGGGCCTTGTGCAGCCACGCGGCGACGTTCTGGTCGGCATGGGCGTAGCTGATGAAGGCCGTATACTTGAACGGCGCACCGGCACGATCGCTTTCAGACATAGTCCCCAACCCTACTCCCTGTTACACGCTATAGCGGCGCAATCGGTGCTAGCAAGCAAGGGCACCACGTTGTCGGGCTATTGGCCACCATTTATTGCGCAACTCGCTCTGGCATTCTAAAAACTCTTGAGCAAGAGAATATCTCGCCTCAAAATGCTGGTCTGTGGCCCTAGCGCTCCTTGTTGTAGCGCAGCAATTTCTGTCGCTAATTGGAGCAAAGCGGACATTGCGCGACCGTCGCAAATCGGTCGCTTGTGACTTTGCGTCATTTCGTGGGGTCGTTTGCTGTGTCGCACAATGCGGCTCCACGAGCTCCATGGCGCGGAGGTTGTTAGCGATCAACACGGTGGAGCGGAACTGCTGCCTATCCCCAACAATCAAACAAACAATTGCAAGCGGGACCAGCGCGAATCAGTAATGCGGTCGGTAGTGACCCGTCGCAACATTTTGAGTCCGCCATTTTTGGCACTGCTAGCACCGAAAGAAAGAGCCCCGGCGAGGGGTGTACCGGGGCGGAGTGAGTCAATGGGTCAGGCCCGTCGTGAAAAGGTCTGACCGCCCGCATTAAAGCTCATGGTGCGGCGGTGCCTATGAAGTCAGTGGTACGAGAAGGTATCAAAATCGGTAGTTACCTGGCCTGTTTCTCCGTTGTGATGAAGTTCGAGTTCGTCCTCAACCTGAAGACCGCCAAGGCGGTCGGCCTGACGGTTCCCCAGTCGCTACTCTCTACCGCCGACGAAGTGATCGAATAGGCTTCTTTTTATTGGCAGTGCACGAGTCTCTTTCCGGCCCTTCGCGTCAGTTACTGCGATGCAGTGATACGTCCGGTGTTGGGGGACAAGCGGACCTACCTCGCGCATGCTCGAATCGACGTGCATGACCCACAACGTCACTTCACCACCCTCAAATAATGCGTTGCAAAACGGTTCACTTCGCGGAACCGGACTTATGGAATGTGCGTCAGATTCACTCCGGCCTGATGTTGGCAGCGCGAACCACCTTGCCCCACTTCTCAGTTTCATCGACTACGAGCTTGTCGAGACCGGCGGGCGAAAGCGTCAACGCCGTGCTACCCAAGTCGGTGAGCCGCGCGACGGTCTTTGGATCGGCGAGCCCCGCATTGATCTCCCTATTGAGCTTGTCGATGATCTCGGCGGGCGTATTCTTAGGCGCGCCGATCGCAATCCACGAGTTGGCCTCGAAACCCGGCAGAAACTCTCCAAGCGTCGGAATGTTTGGCAGCGCAGGCGAGCGCGATACAGTCGTGACCGCGAGCGCGCGCAGCTTGCCGGCCCGGATGTGTTCGATAGAACCCGACAGGTTATCGAAGGCAACCTGTACTTGCCCGCCGAGCAGATCGGTGACCATGGGCGCGCCACCGCGATAGGGCACGTCTACCATATTAACGCCAGCCATCATCTTGAATAGTTCGCCGACAACGTGAGAGCTCGTGCCGATCCCAAAATTGCCCAAGCTGATTTTTCCTGAATTGGCCTTCGCGTAGGTTATCAGTTCGGGGACGGAGGTGACCGGGACAGCCGGATTCGCCTCTAAGACCAGGGGCGAACTGTTAATACCTGCAACCCCCGACATATCGCGAACAAAATTAAAATCGAGTTGGGTAAATAGCGCGGGGTTGACTGTGTTGGTTATGCTGAATGTCATAAGGGTATAACCATCCGGCGGCGAGTGGACGACCACTTCCGCCGCGACATTGGTACTGGCGCCAGGCCGGTTCTCGACCGTGAACGGTTGACCGAGCCGGTCTGACAACCATTGTCCAATCAAGCGAGCGGCAATGTCGGTCGCGCCGCCAGGGGCAAATCCGACAACGATGTGCACGGGCCGCGTCGGGTAGTCGAGCGCCGATGCGGAGCGAGAAAAAGCCGGCATGGCGGCCGCGCCCGCAGCCAGATGCAGGAATTTGCGACGGGGAAGTTTCATTGTTCACCTCATCGGCGTGCACAATCACAGAACAATATCACGCCGCAGTCAGCAGGTCTGGCTCGTCCCAGCGGTGGTCGAACCGCCGCGATACCGTCGCTATCAGAGCAGGAGCGGACATTCCCGGGTAGCTGACCAAACGGTAGAGGATGACCCATATCGTAGCTTCGCGACCGTCAATTGACACAGTGCGAAAGGGTCATTCGATCACATCGTCGGCGCTTAGCAGAATCGATTGCGGCACAGTAAGTCCGAACTTCCTCGCCATCTTCAGATTGGCGATCAGCAAATGTTTGACCGGCATCTGGACGGGTAGCTCGGAGGGCTTGGCGCCACGCAAAATGTAGGGCCCTTGTCGGGTTTCGAATGTTGCGGACGCTGGGGCCCTGGGCTGCGACCCTAGTACCCGGAATCACAATTCACTGATACGGCATCCTTTGACGTGGCGCTGATGGACCTTGGCTTTGGTCCAGACGAACGGCCGAGCGTTTTCGTTGTAAGCCTCGATGAAAGCATCGATATGCTCCCTAAGTTGCGCGACCGAGGTGAATGAGGCGCCGTGCAGCGATTGTCCTTCCAGGATCGAGAACCAGATTTCAACCTGGTTGAGCCAGGAGGCCCGCGTCGGCGTGAAGTGGAAGTGCACGTTCGGATGGCGCTTGAGCCAGCGGTCGTTCTTGGGCTTGTGGGTGTTGAGGTTATCGAGGACGACATGGATGGCGGTGTCGGGATGGCCGGCGACGATGTCGTTCATGAAGTCGAGGAACTCGATACGCCGGCGGCGCGTCTTGTGCGCAGCCCTCACCTTGCCGGTGGCCACCTCAAAGGCGGCGAACAGCGTGGTGGTGCCATTGCGCTTGTAATCGTGGCTGTGGCCGGTCAGCGCCCGGCCGTTCGGCAGTTTCAGATAGCCTTGGGTGCGCTCCAGCGCCTGGATCGAAGGCTTTTCGTCGACGCAGACGACGATCGCATTCTCGGGCGGCGCCATATAGAGCCCGACCACATCGGCGGCCTTGGCGACAAACTCGGGATCGTTGCTTTCGCACCACGACTTTCGCCCGGCGAGGTCGATCTTTTGCACCCGCAGGAAACGCCAGACCTGCTGCTCGTGCACGTCGCCCAGTTCGGCTGCAATCAAGGGCCCGTTCCAGCGCGCGAAGCCGACCGGCGGCTCCCGTTCCAGGACCGCCAGAATGCGTCGACCGGTCTCGCTGGTGTACTTCGGTGCCGGGCCGGGCCGCGGCTTGTCGGCCAAACCGGCCAAGCCTTCGCGGGCGAACCGGCCGCGCCAAGTGCTGACCGTTCGCGGCATCGTGCCGAGCGCGCGGGCAATCGAACGGGTCGAGTGGCCTTCGTCCGCCAGCAAGACGATCCGCGCGCGAAACGCGTCGCGTTGCTCCGTCGTCGGTGCCCAAACCCGCGCTTCAAGCACCGCACGATCCGCCGGTGTCAGCCGGACCTTCGCAGCTATGGGAATCATCCCAATGTTGAATCACAAGTCAGCCTTCCGTAAAAGCGGGTACTAGAGAGGCAGCGGGCTAGTCGCGGCGCGACGACTCGGTAGTCCGTTCTGCTCATCGCGTGGCTTAGAGACAGTCTCCACCCCTGCGAATTGAGTCTACGCCGCAACGAATGCGAAAGTGGAACAATCGCGATTTCAGACTATGCGCAAGGATTTGCGGTTTGTCGTCGGACGAGCCCGATTTTTCAATCGCAGAGAATTGTGAGTTCTCGGCCAACCGGCGGAAGTGTCGGGCATTTTCCCAGGGTGAGTATTGGATAATGGCCTTTATAGTGATGCTGTCGCTGCGGGGCAGCGCATCAATTCCAGACCGCGGGCATTGCTGCTTGCGTTACGGGAAAGGTCCCGGCAAGTTTGGTTGGTTTTTGTAGACCCGCTAAAGGTGAAGGGTGCAATGCTACGCATCAAGCGGGCGCACAGGAGGACGCGGTGGAAAAACCTTCACTTCCGGCAGCTCAGCGCTTGATCCACGACATCCGCGAGCTCTACGCCAGCGGTATGACGGGAACTGAGTTGTGGACCGCCATCGAAGGTGCGTTCCGTAAAATGCTCCCCGATCCTGGCTTGAAGACTTGCGCGCAGACTTGGCCCGCAACCGTCGAGAGTGCGCCAACGGTGCGCAATCTACTCTTCTACCAAGATTCGGATCACGGCTTTGTCTTCAATGCCACGGTGCGACAGCCCCACGTTATCACCAATATCCACGACCACGGGAATGTCTGGACCCTCTATGGGCTCATCGAGGGACGAGAGACGATGTATCGCTATGAGCGGATCGACAATGGTCCCGCCGACGAAGGCCCGGCCCAACTGAAGCTCGTCGGCCAACACGTGATCGGCCCTGGTGACATCGATATCGTCCCACCCGGCAAAATTCACCAGGAGCATGCCGGGCCCGAACGCAGCATTGCGTTCATCATCCGCGCTCAGCGTCCTGGGACATTCCCGCAGCACTCTTACGATCTGTCCACAGGAGCAGTTACGGTATATCAAGGGCCGCAACAGGTCATGCACGCCCTCGCCTGACCTTTCGGGCAGGCATCGGCATCAACATATGTTGGGATACTACCGCGTCCGCGCGAAGAAGTCCTTTCGCATCGCAACGAGCCGATCGAACAACGCCGGATCAAAATCCATTTCGGTCATAGGTTCCTGATCCCAATATCCGAACGCGTCGATGCCGCGCACCAACATCGCCTGCGGCTTCGTGCCTTCCTGGCGATATTTCACCATTCGCGTGCTGGTCGGGATGTAGTGGATCGACATGCCGATCCGGCGGTCGTCCGAATTGTTCGGTTCCGAATTGTGAATGATCGCCTCGTGGTGCAGCGAGAACTCGCCGGGCTGAAGCTCCATGTTGACCGCTCTCGACGCATCGACGTTGAGGATCGTCTGCCCACGCGCCAGCAGGTTGTTGGGATCCGGCGCATTGACGAACTCGGCTTCAGTCGTGTGCGAGCCTGGAATGACTTTCACGCACCCCGATGCAATGTTGCTGGTTGAAATGGCAACCCATGCCGTACAAGTGTTGCCCGGCTCCATGCCGTAGTAATAGCTGTCCTGGTGCCAGGAGATATAGCGTGGATCGTGTGCGTTCTTCTGGAAGAAGCTCGAACCCCAGCACAACAGATTAGGCCCGAGCACATCCTCAACGGCGTCGAGGATTTTGGGATGACGCACGAGGTCGGTCAGCGATTTGAAAGGCATATGGGCCTTGAAGCTGAGAAACTTCTGCGCCTCGTCCCCGACACGCGCTTCGAACGCCTCGATCTCACGGCGCAGCTTCGCCGCGTCCTGGCCGCTCAGCGCGCGAAACGGGTGGACATATCCTCGGGTGTGGTATTGCTCGACTTGATCTTCCGACAGCAGATTTGGCATAGCTTCCTCCAATACCCTACCATTCAAGATCGTTCAAAATCATCCCACGTTGATCGTAAGCGGCTGCCTTCGACTGTCAAGAATTCGACGGCCTAACGCACCAGAACGACACCGTTCAACGACTCAAGCCGGCAGCGCGCACCGCCTCTGCGAACAACGGGGCTTCCTTGCGCAGCACGTCAGCCGTCCCATCCGGCCCGTATGCGACAGTCTCGATACCCAGTGCAGAAAACTTTTTCAGGAGATCGGGATCCTTTGCGATATGTTGAATGCCGTCCAGCAACCGCTCCACAACGTATTTTGGCGTTCCAGTCTGCACGAAATAGCCATCCCACGTCAGGAATACGAAGCCCGGAAACGTTTCCGCGAAGGTCGGTAGATCGGGATGGTCCTTCAGGCGCGTCTCCGTTGTGATGCCGAGCAAGCGAAGACGAGAGCCGTCGGCATAGCCTAGGAAGTCCGATGCCGTGCTGCATGACATCTGAATATGACCGGCGAGAAGATCGTTCAATGCTAAGGCAGCGCCCACATAGGGCACCTGGATCATTTGAATTTTTGCCCTGGCCATGAGCAAGGCCGGCACCAACTGGCTGATTGTTCCGATGCCGGCCATGCCGTAGCTGATCTCACTCGGATGCGCCTTCGCATAGTCGACGAATTCCGGAATGGTCTTTGCTGGAAGGCGTGCATCAATGGCGCAAACGTTGCCGTTGTATCCGAGGATCGAGACCGGCGAAAATTCCTTGAACGGGTCGTAACTAACCTTCTGAATCAGCGGCAAGACGTTGAACTGCGCACCCGAGGCGAAATAGAGGTTGTATCCGTCGCCAGGCTGCCGCGCGGCGTATTCGGTGCCGATCGAGCCGCCGGCGCCAGGTCTGTTCTCAACGAAAAAGGGCTGTCCAAGATAGTCGCCAAGCCTTTCGGCGCTGATCCTCGCCATCGTGTCGGTGAGACCGCCGGCCGCGTAGGGAGCGATGACACGAACCGGACGTGCTGGCCATTGAGGTTCATCGGCCGTCGCTGCCGCAATGGCGCTGAATGTAATCGCGCCCAGCAAGAGAACTGTTCCGACCGAAGCGTGTCGCAACGTCATGCTCGACTCCCGCGTCCCGGCGGAAACGAATCATGCAGTGACCGCCAAAACCCGTCACGCCCAATTTTTTGACAATGCTGCGGTGAGGTTAGGCAGATCACTGTGAGGCCGGCGATCGGACCACCAGAGGCTATTCAGCCGCGTTCGGAGTCTCCTCCCGTTTGCGCGCCGCGGCATGCGCGATTGACTGATGCGCGATCTGGATGTCCCATACCGGCTCGACCGCCTCGCCCTCCACCGCGGGGACGGCGACCTCCACCTCGAGCAGGGTGGCGCAACCCGGGCAATAATATTCGACGTAGCGACCCATCGAACATCTCCCGCCAGGCGGCGGCAACTCGGTCAGCGCGTCCTTATCGATACTTCGATAGACGCAGGCTTCCTTGTAGTTGCGATCCGCCGGGCCGAAGTCCTGATTACATTTGCGGCAGGCGATCGTGAATCCATCGCCCTGCTCGACGATGTCCAGGCATTCGTGAATGCGCATGACCGGCCTGGCGGCATTGCGGTGAGCTTGCGTGGCCTGCGCTCGGGATTGACCGGCAGCGCATAGGTCGAGGCGCTCACGGCACGCATGCTGTCGCGCATTGCCGCGGTCTCGGCTTCATCCACCGCTTCGGCCTGCTCGTCGATGACAACGCCGTAGACCTTGCGCGCGAACTTCTGCGACACCGCCTGGTCCAGAAGATCGTTAAGGACAGAACGCGGATCGCGGTCCAGCGGATCGCCATAGCCGCTGCCGACCATAACCGGATCAAGCAGCAGACTGCCTTCCGGCACGTCGAGCCGCTTGAGCGGCGGCAGATCGGGCGCCATGCACCTTGCCCCATTGCGCGCCGTCGCGAGATCCACCGGATAGCGCGATCGACTGAATTGGCCGGGCAAGATCATCGGGATCGAGCCGGTACTTGTCGCCGCCGATCCCGGCCGGATAGCCGCCGAACAGTCCCCACCCTCCCGGTATGCCGTGATACGGCGAATAGTTCACGGTGAGATTTTTCGATCCGCGCGACAGGATGATGCGCTGCATGCCGAGCCCGCCGCGATATTTGCCGAAGCCGCCGCTGTCGGTCATGTGATTGCGGCTCAGATACATCATCGGATACTGCATCTCGATATTCTCGATATCAGAAATGCCGACCGTCGGATTATTGAGATGGCCGCCCGAGGACACGCCATCGCGATAGGGCGCTGCACCGAAGCCGGCGCCGTGCATGTCGTAGATGCCTTGTCCCACCGGCAGGCCTGTGCTGGTTGTTGCCGCCATACATGATGCCGGGACCGCCGGTATTGAAGCCGCCGCTGACCGGAGCCGCCGCCATACCATGAGGCGTTGACGTCCTCTTCGAGGCCGGCGGCGTACAGCATGCTTGGCGATGCATGCGCTGGCCGCCGAGGTGAGAAAGCCACCGATACCCGAGGCGCCGCCGCACGCCGCCGGATAGCGGCAGTTGAGCACCGTGCCTTCTGGAATCTTGAGCGTGACCGGTTTGACCATGCCGCCGTTCCAGGGGATGTTCCAGAACAATTGACTGGTCAGCGCGACGAAGAGCTGGCCCCAACTGCCCACATAGGTCGAGTTGGTCGCATCTTCGTTCTGCTCGCTGGTGCCGTCGTAGTCGAACATCACCTCGGTCGCCGGTCTTGGTCATCGTGCACACGATGCGAATGACCTTGGGCTTCCCGGTGTGGATATCCGTCGCGGTGGTATGGACGCGGCTGCGCCACGTCCCGTCCGGCAGCGCATCGAGCCGGTCACGAGCCATGCGCTCGGAATCCTCGTTGAGCTTCTTGCAGGCGGCGCGCACAAAATTAAGGCCGTACTTCTCCACCAGTTGCAGGAAGCCGCGTGCGCAGACGTTGTTGGAGGCAATACGCGATTTCAGGTCGAGGCCGACATAGCCCGGGTCACGGCATTGCTCGGTCAGATTTCTGAATACGTCTAGCCGCAGCTTGCCTGCCTCCATGAGCTTGATGCCGCAGCTGCGCACGCCTTCGTGGAAGATTTCGGTGGCACCGCCGCGTAGCACACCGCCGGTATCGGCGGTATGGGTCATGCTGGCGGTCCAGGCAATCAGTTCACCGCTCACGAAGATGGGCTTGACCACCATCTCGTCGTAGACATGCGTCGAGGCGATATAGGGGTCGTTCATGTAGAACTGATCGCCGTCGTGGATTCCCGGATTTTCCGAGTAGTATTCGATCACCTTCTTGACAGCATCCTCGCAGCCTGCGGAAAAGCGCAAGTGCCCCGAGGCGCTGAGCACCGTGGTGCCGTCGGCCTCATAGAAGCTCGCCATGCACTCACCGCCTTGCACGACGATCGGCGAGGCGCACACTTTTTGCAGAGCGATACGGCCCTCCTCGGCAATATTCATCAGCCGATGGACGAACATCTCGTAGCGAATCGGATCGATGGTCACGCTTTCCTCCGCAGACGAATGCGTTACTTCGTCGCCAACATTTTCTGTGCTCGTTCAACAACGTCGTGCGGCAGCGCATTGAGACGCTCGACCAAGCGCTGCACGTCTTCGCCGCTGACGAACTCGGTTTCCAGCCCGGTGCGCGTAGCCTCGGCTACGAAATCCGGATCATGCATGGTGTCGCTGAACGCCCGGCGCAATGCAACAACCACTCGCGGATCGAGGTTAGGCGGTGCGACCAGCGGCCGTCCCATGGATTGCCGCGAAAAGATCAGCTCCAGCAGGCGCGATTCTTCCGGATCCTTGACGAGGTCCATAACCAGCGGAACGTCCGGCAAATCCTTGTGACGCGAAAGCGCGAGCTGCAGAATGATCTTGAGCTTACCGTCGGCAATCTGGGTGCGGCTGCCAACGCGCGCGGAGCCCCACGAATATCCGACGACGCCGTCGAGTTCGCCCTTCTCCATCCCGAGTAGAATTTCGCTCATTCCCGGATAGCCGGAAATGACCTTCAATTTGGTGTGCAAGATGGCATTGAGCGTGACGGCGAAGAGCTGCGGGTCGCCGCCAGCACCAGTCGAGCCGACTGTCATCTGCGTGCCGGCTAGCACCTGCTGTAACGTTTGCGCGGGCGAGGTATTGGACACGAAGAAGCCGGCCACTTCGTTGTTCATGCTGCCAGGCCAATTGAATTTGGTGGCATCGAACTTGGCCGAAGTGGCACTGCCGCTAATGATTGGGTCCATGGCGACGCCGCGACCGACTAGCCCGATCTCAGTGCCATCCCTCGGCGCCACATTGTAAAGATAATTGGCAAGCCCCATCGAGCCCGCACCTGGCTTGTTCTCCGGCACCACGATCGGCTGGCCCGGCAGATGCCGGCCAAGATAGCGCGCAAGGACACGGCCATAGGTGTCGTAGCCGATGCCGCCGATCGCCGAGAAGCCGATCAGGACAGTGACACGCTTGCCCGCGAAGGATACTTGCTCCTCGGCATGGCTCGCGCGCGGCGGCAGCGCAATAGCCAACGAGAAAGCAAGCGCTATCGCCTGCGCAATGGTCAACTTCCGCGAGGCCGTCATGGCATCCTCATTCCCGGCGAGCCAGCCCGCGAGCCTGCCCGAGCGCGCTCCGGCATTGTCTCACGGGGAACGCGCGGCTATCGGTGCAGCACGACATTGAGATACGGGTCGACCTCCGCCAGATGGCTCGGTGGCACGACGACTGTCGTGAACGGCGTTTCGATAATTGCCGGCCCTTCGACGACGTTGCCCGCCTGCAACCTGGTATAATCGTAGATCGTAGCATCGCGAAAGCCGGGCTCTGCTCCCGTGAACCAAGCGGAGCGCTGCCCTTTCCTCGCCCCCGAACTGTCGGCGCCGACAATGTCGACTTTGCGCAGCTTCGGTTTGATCGTGGCGCCGATCGCATCGACCGCGATGGAGATGATCTCGATGCCAGCTTCGGCGTGACCGGCGCCGGTTCCATACATCTCCTCGTACTTCGCGTTGAAGGCCGCTTCGATCTTCGCGCGATCAGAGGCCTGTAGCGAGCCGCTTGGGATCTGGACGCCGACCTCGTTCACTTGGCGCGTGTAGCGCATGTACAGCGTACGACGGAACGCAATATCCTCGCTCGCGAAACCCTCCTCGTGCATGGTTCGCTGCAACGTCCCCTCAATCGACTGGAGTTCTGCATAGAGCGACTCGACATTGATCGGTGCACTCAGATGGCGCGTGACCATCCGGGTGTGGACGACATCGGATGCCGCGACCCCGAATGCCGAGAATACTGGGCTCATCGGAAAGATGTAGACGCGGTTGATGCCAAGCTCGGCGCCGTAGGCCGCGGCATGCACCGGTCCAGCGCCGCCGAAGGCGTAGATGACGTACTCTTCCGGCACGTGGCCGGCGCGCACCACTTGGCGGCGGATCAGGTCCGACATCTTGCTGTTGATGACATCGTAGATGCCACCAGCGGCCTGCTCGACCGATAGGTGCAACGGATGCGCGATCAGCCGTGCAACCGCATCCTCGGCTGCGCGCTTGTCGAGCTTACGCCGGCCACCGAGAAAATAGTTCGGATCGATATAGCCGAGCACGACGTTGGCGTCGGTGACGGTGACCTGCGTACCGCCCATGCCGTAACAGATCGGTCCCGGATCGGCGCCGGCGCTGTCCGGACCGACCAGCAGTCGGCCGGTGAGCGGGTCAATACGTGCAATGGTGCCTCCGCCGGCCCCGATCGATTCAACATCAATCATCGGCTGCAGCAGCCGAAATCTCTCGGCGATCGGCTCGCGTGCGTGGCTGAACTGGTTGTCGGTGAGCAGCCCGACGTCAAAGCTCGTGCCGCCCATGTCGGCGGTGATGACGTTGGCGTGGCCGAGCATCTGGGCGACAAAGCGTGTGGCGATCATTCCGCCAGCAGGACCCGACTGCAGCGTCCCCACGCCGGTCATCTGCTGCGGGCGCACGATGCCGCCATTGGCTTGCATGACCATGACGTCATCGGGCAGTCCCGAACCCTTGAGCTGTCGGTTGAGCCCGGACACGTAGCGGTCGATCGTGTTCCAGAGGAAACCGTTCACTACCGCCGTGTTCGAGCGCGCATATTCGCCCATCTGCGGGGCTAATTCGTGCGACAGCGTCACCGACAGATTACGATCCGGATACAGTTCGCGCACGATACGGGCCACTTCATTCTCGTGCGCCGGGTTCATCCAGGAGAACAGGAGGCTGACAGCAATCGCCTCGACGTTGAGGACTTCCACGAGATAACGCACGACGTCGCGCACGCCGTCGACGTCGAGCGCCACGACGATCTCGCCCTTGTAGTCGACCCGCTCGTAGACGCCGCGGATCAATCGGCGTGGCACCAGTGGTATGGGCTTCGTGACGTTGGTTACGTGCTTAATTTCCATCTCGCTCAGGCCGTCGACTCGACCGACCGCACGCATGACATAGATCGTGTCCTCGAAGCCGCGCGTCGTGATCATCCCAACTTTGGCGCCACGCCGCGTGATCAGCGCGTTGGTGGCTACGGTGGTGCCGTGCTTGAACATCGAAGTGCGCTCGAGAAACTGCCTAGTCGACAACTCGAGCGAGTCCGCCGCAATGGCCACGGCATCAAGCACGCCTTGCGAGAAATTTTTCGGCGTCGTCGGCGACTTGTTGATGCTGATCCGCCCATCCGGATGCAGTACGACGATGTCAGTGAAGGTACCGCCGGTGTCGATGCCGACTACCAGCCGCTCAGACGTCGCCGCTCGTTGATTCACATGGCTCTCGGGCGCACTGACTTGTGCGTTTGTCATTTCCTCAATTTCCAGTTTCTTACGGACGGCATGGATGGTAGCGGAGGCGCGCCGTGCGAGGAAAGCCAAAAAAGCGCACACGGGCTCTGGCCATCAGCGTCGCGCGCCCGACAGCCGGTTTTGGTACGCGTGAGACTCATTGTCGGCCCCTGATGACGGGTATAACCTGTCTGGAGCCTGACGCATTGCGCGGCGCTGCCGGTTGCCGTCAATCCGATGGAGCTTGCCTTGAAAAAACTCATTCTGGAAAACACCGCACCGTTTCAAGGATTGCCGGAACTCGTCGCGCACGATGAAGGTCTGTTCGATGTGGAAGGGCTCAGCATTGAATGGGTCGATCGTGGCACCACAGTCGCCAGCCTGTTGAACACCGACCTGAGCAGCCCCAAGCAGGTCAGCCCGTTCTCCAGTCACGGCAAACTGCTAGAGCAGGGCAAAGCGGACATGTACAATGCCTGCGAATGGGGCAATTACTGCCGCGTCCAGGATACTACGCAAAACAGCCGCCAAATCGGCCGCCGCGCCATCGTGGCCTATGCGGCGATCGTGGTGCGGCCGGATTCGGCGGTTTATACGGCACAGCAACTCGCTAATCTCACGGTCGGAGTGCCATTCTACTTTGGCACGCATTATTTGGCGCTGCACCTCTTGGAAGGCTTCCTCCCGCGCAATGCGATAAAGCTTTGCAACCTGCCGAACAACCTGGCGGCGCGCTATCAGGCAGTGATGAGCGGCGCGGTTGAGGCAACGACTTTGTGCGAGCCGTACGTATCGCTAGCGGAGAAGAACGGATGCCGCGTCATCTGCTCGGCGTTCTTCCATGGGACCGAAGTCGCCTCGAGCAAGGTGGACGGCGAAACATACGCCGCTTTCAACCGCGCGGTTGGCAAGGCCGTGCGCCGCATCAATGCCGACAAGCGCCTCTATCTGCGTTATTTCATCGACCATTACCGCACCAAGGATCCGCAGATTGGCAGCCTGACCGTAACCGACCTGCGCGAGAGCCGGCTTGTCGTCTGCGATCCCGTTCCGATCCCTCCCGAAGAACTGGAGCGCACGTATCAATGGATCAAGAGCTGGGGCATGCTTGAAACGACCGATTCGCCGATCGACCTTGTCAATCTCAACGTCCAGCGGCGGGGCCACGCAGAAGCGCAATAGCCGACGAACGACGTTCGCGCGGTCGACATCCTTCGCTGCGCAGGTGACGCGCGCCGCGTGAAGGTCTTCGCGAGGCTGGCGATGGAGATACGGATCGATTTCGCGCGCAGACTTGCCGATTCAGACCTTCACGCCCAATGCACTTGCCATAAAATAGCATTTTCCTAGCAAGTTCGCTTTCGTTCCTCCGCCGTATTCATGTCGTGTTGCTGGGCGTGTGCGATTCCGGCTCGCTGGGCCTCTTTTGTTGCCTCCACTTGCCCAACCTATTCGCAATTTGACGGCCTACGGCCGATTGTAAATAGTGGCTTGGATGCAAAGCAAAGCGCACGTCTTGATTGTCGGCGCCGGTATCGGGGGCTTAACGGCCGCTCTCGCTCTCCTGCGCAAGGGCTTCGATGTGGACGTGTTCGAGCGAGCGCCCGAACTGAAAGAGGCGGGCGCGGGGTTGCACTGCTCGCCCAACGGCTCGCGTGTGCTGATTGCCCTCGGCTTACAGGACATCTTGGATCATGTGGCCGTGAGGCAGGAGGATCGCGATATTCGCCTGTGGAACACCGGCGAGACGTGGCGCTTTCCCAATCATGGCACGAGTTCGACTGAGCGCTACGGCGCACCTTATTTGCTCATGCATCGTGGCGATCTGCACGCCATGTTGGTGAAGGCGGTTCTCGCGGCTAAGCCCGGCGGGATCCGCGTCAACGCCAAATGCGTCGGCTTCGCGCAGGCCGGCAACAGTGTCGACATTATTCTTGAAGACGCAACGCGGGTTCGCGGCGATGCCCTCATCGGCGCCGATGGCGTCAAATCGACCCTGCGGAACCAATTGTTCGGCGAGGATAGCCCAACGTTCACGGGCCGGCTGGCGTGGCGCGGCCTGGTTCCTATCAAATTGCTATCGGAACCGCTGCGGCGCGCGGTCTCGACAAACTGGATCGGCCCAAACGGCAGCGTTACGACCTATCCGGTTCACAAGGGTGAATTGTTTAATTTCGTGGCCCTAGTCAATCGCGACGATTGGCAGATCGAATCCTGGACCGAGGAAGGTACCAAGGAGGAATGCGCCCGCGATCTCGGGGGCTGGCATGCCGACGTCCACGAGATCATCCACAACATCGACGTGCCGTACAAATGGGGCTTGTTCTTGCGCGAGCCGCTGCCGCGGTGGAGTGTTGGCCGGACCACGCTGCTTGGCGACGCTTGCCACCCAATGCTTCCGTATCTCGGCCAGGGCGCCAACATGGCGATCGAAGACGCCGTGGTCCTGGCGCGCTGTTTGGAGGCTTACGACGACATCGACGTGGCGCTTAGTCACTACGAAAGCGTGCGCGTGAAGCGCGCCGCGACCGTTGTCAGGCGATCAACCGAGCAGGCCGCGCGGGTTAGCCGGCCGGAACTCGCCGAGGCGGAGGGCGCAGCGCGCTACATTTCGGCGCAATGGTCGAACGGCTCCATCGCACAATGGTACGATTGGATATTCGACTACGATGCCACCGCAATCCCGCTGTCGAGTTGAGGAACCGACCCGTTTTGACGTTTGAAATCGAGGGCCCCATGAGCAACACCGACGAGTTCAGCCTCATCACCGCCGCGAATTTGATTGTCCGTGATTTCATGTGCGTGCAAGAGGATGAGCAGGTGGTGATCACTGCCGACTCCTGCACGGATCAGCGCGGCGCGACGGCGCTGTTCAACGCATCGCGCGCCGTCACGCCAAAGACCATCATCCTCACCATCCCACAAATGCCATTCCAAGGGGCGCTTTCGGATCCTTATATCCCGCAAACCGTGGCGCTTGCCGTACAGAATTGCGACGTCTGGCTCGACCTGACGTTTCCGTACATGGCGGGTTCCAACGCTCACGCGACCGCGATGAAAAGCAATAAGGTCCGTTGTCTTCAGGCCGCCGATCTCGGCGCGGGTGGTCTTCAGCGGTTATTCGGCGGCATCGATTTCGATCTGCTGTTCAAGGTCCAGGAAGCATTTGATGCGTTGGTCACATCCGCCGTTGGCAAAACGTGCCGCGTGACCAATGCCAAAGGGACCGACGTCAGCTTCACGATAGCGCGGCCGGCAACGCGCAAGCTCCGCCGCGCCAATGTCTCCGGGACCTATACGCCGCCCGGCTCGGCCGTGATCTACCCGGAAATCGAATCCGTGAAGGGCGTCGTCTTTCTTGACGCAACGTTCCACGAATACCACACCCTGCTGAAAACGCCGATCCGCGTCGAAGCCGATGGACCGATCCGCAGCGTGAGCGGAGGCGGCTCGGATATCCGCACATTCGAGCGTGCACTGTCGCGGGCGAGTGGTGGCAGCTTGGGCTCGATCATTCATTTCTCCCACGGCTTTCATCCGATTGCGCGCTTTGCCGGCAACTCATTCATCGAAGACATCCGCGCCGCCGGCAACGACGCGATCGGCTTTGGCATCCCGTGGTGGCAGCCCGGTGGCGGCGAAAACCATCCCGATGGCGTTGTGACCACCCAATCGATGTGGATCGACAACCAGCAGATCGTCGATACCGGCGTGATTTGCGGCCCGGCGAAACTCGCGCAGCTCGAGAACGAACTGCAGGCTTCGGTGCGCAAGCAGCCGGACAGCGTTGAAGCGGCCGCTACTTAAGGCTGGTGGGGTCATGCGCGTACGCTTTGTCGACGTCGACGGTGTCAAGACCCGCTGTCTGATGGGCGGCAGCGAAGACTCCTATCCGCTGCTGCTGTTGCACGGCTATGGTGGAACCGCCGACGTCTGGATTCGCAATATCGACGAAATTGCCAAGGAATTTTTTGTGGTGGCTCCGGACATGCTCAATTCCGGGTTCACCGACTTCGTCGATACCGGCGGCCGCCCGCCACAGGGTCAAACAGTGGCCCATATGCGCCGGCTCGGCGACATTCTCGGCTTTACGTCGTTCTGTCCGTGCGGCACCTCTTATGGAGGCCTCATCGCGGCCTTGCTCTATTTTGACATGCCGGATCGGGTAAACAAGCTGATCCTAAATGGCAGCGGCACTTGCTTCAACGAAGACGCCGACCTCGTTGCGACGCTCAAGCGGGTCTTGGTGACGTTCGGCCCGGTGATGGAAGGCGCGTCGATCGAGGGTTGCCGGACCAGCATGATCGCCCAGGCTTACGATCCGAAGTCCGTGCCCGAAGAAATCCTGCCGGTGATGGCGTCGGCCTACGCGCGGCAGGGCATGCTCCGGCATTGGAAAACGGGCGTCGAGGGTTTGCTCGATCTCGAAGCCAGCAAGCCCTACAACGTTCGCGATCGGCTCGAGCAGATCAACGCCGAGACCCTCGTGATGTGGGGTCGCGAGGACCGGGGCGCAATTTACGCGAGCGGCGTGGCCGGGTCGAAGAGGATGCCGCGGGCCGAGCTGGTGACGTTCGAAAAGTGTGGCCACAAGCCGATGTTTGAATATCCCGAACGTTACAATGAGGTTGTGCGACAATTCCTCTTGCGTGCATAGAGACCGTTCCGCCACCCGTCCGCCTGAAATTCAGAATTGCGGACGTCCGGCCTCCTTCCTAAGATATCGAATGCTGCTGTCGGCTATGCCGAGCTGCGCTGGCACGCTCTTAAGAAAAGGAGATCGTCCCATGACGAGCGCCACCGAGGTGTACCGCAAAATCGTCGACCATCCGGCGGCCTGGACCAACGGTTCGCTCGGCGGCAAGCAAGGCCTCTTGTATCCACTGAGCGACCGGCAGCTCGACGCGCTGGATGAACTGCTCGCTAGACTGCGCCATCTGCCGCCACAGCAGGTTTCGCGCCAGGACTTCGATCATCCGGTCGTCAATAAGCTCTTGGCGGATTTGCGCGAGTTGATCATGAACGGCCGTGGTGCGGTGATTGTCACAGGTGTCACGCCGGAGCGGTATGACGAGGAGGCCTTTGAGCGGATCTATTGGGGTTTCGGCACTCATTGGGGCAATGCCGCCGTGCAAAGCTCAAAAGGCGACCACCTCGGCCACGTGCGCGACGTGAAGGATAACCCACACAAGCGCGGATATCAGTCTTCCGCCGAATTGTTGTATCACACTGACGCCTACGAGATCGTTGGCCTGATGTGCGTGCAAAAGGCTCGAGCCGGTGGTGAGAGCCATCTGGTCAGCGTGCTCGCCATGCACAACGAAATACTGCGTAACCGCCCCGAACTGCTGGATCCGTTGTATCGCGGGTTTCCGACGGCCGTGGTCGAGGCGCGCGGTACGCAATATGCCGTGACCGATTACAACGTGCCTGTGTTCTCCTGCATCAAGGACAAAGTGAGTTGTCTCTACAGCCGGACCTTTATGCGGGCGGCCGCCGAGGAATTGAAGACCAAAGTTCCGAGCGACCTCGACGAGGCATGCGACTATTTCGACGCTCTGTCCAACCGTCCCGACTTGCGGCTCGAATTCATACTCGAGCCGGGCGAAATGATGATTTGGAACAATTTCACAACGCTGCATGCGCGGAAGGGGTTCGAGGATTCTCCGGCGCGAACGCGGCATCTGCTGCGGCTGTGGCTCAACGTGCCCGACGGCCGACCCGTCATTCCCGAAATCCTGACCTGGGGCAAAATCTACGACAAGCTGATGAAGGAACGCGCGCCCAAGGCCCCGGTGAACTGACCGTCTCATGATGCGAAGTGATCAGCGCTCTCGTCCCGCTTTGCGCAGCCACCACGCGATACAGCTGCCCGCGGTTCAGATGACGAATGGTCGCGTTGTCGGATCCGGCACCGGCCTATAGGAGTTGTGTTGTTCTTCGATGCCGGGGCAAGACACGTCCGCAAAGAATGTGCTGGGCGAGAGGTTATGTCTCAAGCGCTTGTAGATCGCCCGCCCAGGCTCGGGGCCCCGCTCAGTGTTTCGAATCTGACGAAGAATTACGACGGCACGGCGGCGGTTCGCGACGTGTCGTTTGAACTCGCCGAGGGCGAGCTGTTGTCGATCCTGGGTCCAAGCGGCTCAGGCAAGAGCACGACGATGATGGCGATTGCGGGCTTCGTCACCGGATATTCCGGCGAGATCCGCATGCGCGGCCAGCGGATGGATCATCTGCCGCCGCATTTGCGCGGCGTCGGCGTCGTATTCCAGCATCTTGAGCTGTTCCCCCACATGACGGTGGCGGACAATATCGCATTTCCGCTGCGCATGCGCGGTATGGGCGCCAGCACTATCGCCAAACAAGTGCCGGCCATTCTCGATCTTGTCCGGCTGCCGGGTTTTGAGCGGCGTTTGCCAGCGCAGCTCAGCGGCGGACAGCAGCAGCGCGTCGCGCTGGCGCGCGCCATAGTATTTTCTCCGCCTCTCCTTCTTCTCGACGAACCGTTTGGCGCGCTCGATCGCAAACTGAGAGAAGAGATGCAGCTCGAGTTGAAGGCCCTGCACCAGCGGCTCGGCATTTCGATCATCCATGTGACCCACGATCAGGCCGAGGCCATGGCGATCTCGGATCGGGTCGCCATCATGCACGACGGCCGTCTTGAGCAAGTCGGCACGCCGCGCGAAATCTACTTCTCACCCCAATCGAAATTCATCGCCGGTTTTGTCGGCGAATCAATATTCCTGCCGGGCACGGTCACCCGCGGCAGCGGCACCGAATGCGAGGTGGAAGGCGCGGGCGGCATCCGCACGTTCGGGCGCGCGCTCAACCCGCTGCCGCCGGGAACCCGCGTGACGATCATGCTGCGCCCGGAAGCGGTCCGGATTCTCGGCAACGGGGTCACCGCGAGAAACAGTTTTATTGGGCGCGTCGTCGATCAAACCTTTATCGGCGACCGCACCAAGTACGATCTAGCGCTGGAAGGCGGTCAACGGATCGGCCTTACGGTGCACAATCGAACCTCGCGTCCTGACATCCCTCCCGGATCCGACATCACCGTGGGCTGGGATGCCGGCGACGCACTTTTGATGACAGACTGAAATTATCGACGCGATGAATCAGCGCTGGAGAAAACCGATGGCAGTGTCTCGCCGATCTTTCCTTACGGCTTCGCTGGGCGCGGGCATGGCGGCGGCAAGCCGTCGCCGGGCCGCCGCGGACGAACAGGTGGTGATTGCGTCTTACGGCGGTTCTTATCAGGACAATCAGCGCAAGGCTTATTTCGAGCCGTTCCAGCGCGATACCGGCATTCGGGTCGTCGAGGTAGCCGGCGTCACCGTGGCAAAAATCCGATCCATGGTGCTCAGCGGCAACACCGAATGGGACGCCTGCGTCTGCGCTACCGCCGACTTTCCCTATCTGTCGGCCAATGATCTGTTGGAGAAAATCGATTACACGCAGATAGATCAGCGGACCGTTGCCGAACTCGATCCCGCCGGGGTCAAACCCTACGGCGTCGGCGCCGTCTTTAGTTCTCAGGTCATTGGGTTTAGCACCAAAGCCTTTCCGAATGGGACCAATCCAAGGTCCTGGGCGGACGTGTGGAATGTCGAGAAGTTTCCCGGCCCACGGCTGTTCCCGGCGGCATCCTATGTCGTTCAGCCGGTCGAACCGGCGCTGATGGCGGCCGGCACTCCGTTAGATAAGGTCTACCCGCTCGATCTGCCGCGTGCCTACGAGATGTTTAGCAAAATCCGACCGAACGTGGTGCGCTGGGTGGGGTCGTCAGCGGCCGCTCCGCAGTCGCTGGTTGACGGTGAGGCGGTGATCGCGATGGCCAACGCGTCGCGGATCGCCGATCTCAAGAAGGAGAAGACCGCGATCGATTTCGTATGGGATCAAGGCGTCGCGAGCGTCGGCTATTTCGGTATACCGAAAGGCGCACAGCGCTATAAGAACGCGATGAAATTCATTGATTACGTGGCGCACGCCGAACCCCAAGCCGCCATGGCAAAATTATCGCCATTCGGTCCGGTGAACCGACGGTCCTTCGATTTGCTCACGGACGACGTCAAGAAAGACTTGACCTCATATCCGCAAAACAAAGCGAAACAGTTGGTTCAGGACGTAGACTCGTGGAGTTCGAAGAGCCCGTCCGGCCTGTCCTATTACGAGCAGAATATCAAAATGTGGAACGAGTGGGTTACCAAATAAGGTGACGCAACCGGCGACATTGGACCGTGACCTGAATCTGGCTCGGCCGCCTGCGTTGTGGGCGCGCGCGACCAACGGTCCGTGGTTGTTGATGGCGCCGGCGCTGATCATTCTTCTGCCCGTCTATATCGTTCCGGTCGGCGGGCTTCTGCTGACGAGTTTTGGCAGCCACGACTGGACTTTGTCAAACTATCGCGAAGCGCTTGGTAGCGAAGCCTATGTCAAAATTCTCTACCGGACGCTGGTCCTCTCGGCGCAGGTGATGGCGATCACCGTCATCCTCGGATATCCAGTCGCCTATATGATCGCGAAAGCGCCGGAGCGGCGGCAGAAATGGCTGCTCGTCCTCTTAGCGATGCCGCTGTGGACTAGCGCCTTGGTGCGATCGTTTGCCTGGATCGCGCTGCTCGGCCGTCAAGGATTGGTCAACGCGATCGGCATAGGTATCGGCCTGCAGGACCAACCGACACAGTTACTCTATGGCCGCGTCGCCGTGTTGATCGGGTTCGTCCATGTGATGCTTCCCTATACGGTATTTCCCTTGGTCAGCGTCATGAGACGAATACCCGCTGGGCTGTCCTTCACCGGCGTCAGCCTGGGCGCAAGCCGGATCGCATCGTTCTGTCTCATCTTTTTTCCTTTGAGTCTGCCGGGCGTCGCCTCGGGGCTGGTGCTGACGTTCGTGTTATCGATGGGCTACTTCGTGACGCCGGCGCTATTAGGCGGATTGCGCGAGACGACCTACGTCATGTTGATTCAGCAGCAGGTGGAGCAAGCGGTCAACTGGCCGCTCGCGTCCGCCATGGCCGTCATCCTGCTGGCCGTGACGCTCAGCGTGGTCGCTCTATTTTACCGATTCCTGCGACTACAGGATGAGCCCTCAGGTTCAAGCTCCACTTCGCGCCGCGCCGCGTTGCTGTTGCCGATCGCCGCAAGAATTATAGGCAAGTGCAATGCGTTCATGCTGCGCCACTGGGTACAGCGAGGCGTCGCTCCACGAGGCGGCTTCTCGCATGAAGCCGGCCTGTTTGTTCGATCTCTCGGCTGGATTGTCATCGCCTTCATCATCATTCCAATCCTAATCTTGTTTCCGCTCAGCATGAGCGGCGCCGCCTTTCTTCAATTTCCGCCGACGACTCTGTCGTTGCGCTGGTATGTAAACTACTTTTCGCGACCCGATTGGGTGTCGGCCACGATCAGAAGCTTTGAAATCGCCCTCCCCGTGATGGCGATCGCGACCTCGGTTGGCGCGGCCGCGGCGATCGCGAGCAACCGCTTGCGCGGCCTCGCCGCGTGGTCGATGCGTGGCCTGGTGATTTCACCGCTGATCATTCCCCATATTCTCATCGGCGTTGCGATCTATTTCACGTTCGCGCGGCTGAGACTCATCGGATCGATAGGGGGATTGATCGTGGCCCATTGCGTCATTGCCTTGCCGGTCGTCACGGTGATCGTCGAAGGCGCATTGCGGCGTGCCAGCATGGGCCCCGAGCGCGCGGCGCTCAGCCTCGGCGCCGGGCCGGTTCGCGCGTTTATGTCCACTACCTTTGTGACAATTCGGCCGAGCATCATCACGGCCGCGCTGTTTGCCTTTCTCACGTCGTTTGACGATCTGGTGATTGCCATGTTTATCGCCGGAACCAACGCAACGTTGCCCAAACGGATGTGGGAAGGCGTCAGCTTCGAAATCGACCCGACGATTTCAGCGGCCTCGACGCTGCTGGTGATGCTATCCATCGCGGTCGTTTTGACCGTCGACCTAACCAGCAGACGCATGCGCTGGCGTAAAGCGGCCGAATTGGCGGCGGCGCCGTGAGCCTTGTGAGGACCAACGGACAAGAAAGCGGGTCCTTTCTACCACCGCGTCAACATCAAATCGGTCACAGACCTTCAGTTTAAGACCCTGTCCTTTCCGAAAATTCTGTCCGACGTGGATTCGCATCCTAAGGCAGAATCATTGCATCATTAGGGAGTGATGGTTGCCATCCTGCACGCCCTCGGAATGTTCGTCATCGACCTGTTCAAGTGGCGGAGCCGACTTGAAGCCGAGAATTTGTTTCTCCGTCATCAGCTCAACATCGCTTTGCGGCGATTGCCACCTCGCCTTCAACTTCGCGGCAGCGATCGAGCGCTGCTGGTATGGATGACCCGGCTCTGGCCGAGCCTTCTTGATGCGGCACAAGTGGTTCAGCCGGACACCATCCTGCGATGGCATCGCGCCGGCTTCAAAGTCTTCCGGGGTTGGAAATCCCGAAATAGGGCAGGGCGGCCAAAGATCGATCACGGCCTGCGGGATCTGATTCGGCGGATGAGCAACGAAAACCCGCTATGGGGCGCATCCCGGATCCAGGGTGAGCTTTTGATGCTTGGGTTCGAATTCGCCCAATCGACGGTCTCGAAATACATGACGCGGGGGCGGAGGCCGCCGTCGCAATCCTGGAAGACGTTCCTGCAAAACCACGCTGAGGCGATCGCCGCTATCGATATGTGCGTTGTGCCGACGGTGAGCTTTGATCTGCTGTTTGCCTTTTTGGTTCTGGGGCACGGCCGGCGACGACTTCTGTGGTTCGAGGTGACACGGCATCCGACAGCCGAGTGGCTGGCCCACCAGATGACCGAGGCCTTCCCCTGGTTATCGGCGCCCGCTTACCTGGTGCGCGACAATGACGCTGGCTACGGAGAGGTCTTTACGTTGCGGTTGCGGGCCATGGGTATCCGCGACCGACCGATCACACCTGGATCGCCATGGCAAAACGGTCATATGGAGCGTCTGATCGGCACCGTGCGCCGCAAGTGTCTGGATCAGATGCTGATCTTCGGCGAGGTGCATCTACGGCGAATTCTTTCGACCTATGCGGGGTATTACAATCAAGCGCGCACGCACTTGGCATTACAGAAGGATGCGCCTTTGCATCGAGCCATCCAGCGGTCTGGGCCCATTGTCGCCGTTCCGATCTTGGCTGGGCTACATCACCAATACGTTCGGACGTGATTTTCGGAAAGGACAGGATGGCAATCGAGTCCTGTTGCAGCCGAGAGTACCTGACGTTGCCCCGTCCCATTTATTTTTTCTCGTACTGCCGAATGAGTTGCCGGAAACTTTCCGCGGCGGTCAGACTTGTCGCGCGATTGTAGTGCTCCAACGTGACGCGCGGATCAGCATTATGTAAAATCGCGCTGCCGAGATAAGGGTTATCGCCACCATATATGGCGGCTGCGGACGCGGCAGACGTGCGAAACAGATGGGGAGTGACCTTCACACCGACGGTCGAAAGGGTGGTCGATCCAATCAGACGTGGCAACGTATTTTTCAGCTCATGCACCCGCCGTGCATTGAGGAGAGCCAGAGAGCGCTGAAGATGGGCTATCCGGCCATGCCAGCACCGGTCTGTAGTGGTCGAGGTAGCGGTCAATGAACGGAATGAGCAGCTCGTTGACGCGCCGTTCGTCGGCGCGATTTTCTTTTGTCTCCGCGGCCGAAAGGATGATCCACCACCTGCCACGGATTTTCACAAAGCTGCGGCCGATCTCCAGGGCGGCAAAGTTCTTGCGTCGGATGGGATGAAATCCGAGCATTGCCACCATCAGCCCGTTACGCACCTGGATTGCTTGGGCGAGTTTGGTCATGGTTTCGCGAGTGTTCGGCTTCCTGGATGAGGGTCAGGCCGGCTTCGATAAGCCGTTCTGGCAAGCACCAGGCGATCGAATTTGGAGCGTGGGTGCGCCACCACGGCGAGGTCCTTAGCCGATTTCGTTAAGCCAGCCAAGTTCGAGGCCTGGAACCATGTATCGTGCCGCGCGCCGCAGGCAGCATATCGAGACGTGGACCGTCGTGGAGCTCATGCGGGCTTTCGCCTCAGCGAGGTAGACGTCGACGTTTTCGGGCGTCACGTTAGCCGCTGCCGGTGCCTCTCGTCGGAGCAACCCATTGCGATCGAGGCATCCAAGAAAGTTGCCGTAATGCCGCTCGTGGACTTGGCGCGTGACCGGCTTGAGATGGCCGGCCGCACCTCCGCGCTTTAGTCGCGCAGCGGGCTGGCAAGCCGCATTCCAGGCTCTACGATCGAATTCAGGCCAGGCCTCAAAGGGCAGCGACCTTCCGTTTTTGTGACTTCGCGAATCGGCCTGCGACGCACTCATTTGGGCCAACTCACGCGTCCAGGTCGTTGTGGAATTCGATGTTTTTCCGAATCAACCGTCCGAATTCCTCGGTGGCCGCGATGGTCTCAAGACCACAGTAGAATTTGATGGTCGTCTGGATATCGCGGTGTCCAAGCAGCCGCCTAACGGTCTCATAGTCTCCTGGATGGTGCTTGAGATAAACCGCAGCGGCAGCGTGTCTAAACTGATGGACCGTCATCCGCAGTCCGATTGCTTTCTGAATGCGAACGGTAATCTGTTTGCTAAAGAGTAACCCGTTCTTCGGCTCACCATTTTCGCCTGAAAACAGCCAGGATGAATTCGATCCTCGGAGCAGCGACGGCCGGAATTCATGAACGTATTCGTCGATGAGGTCCGTCAGTGCCTGATCGAATTTGAAGTTCAGATCGACGTGGTTCTTCACATCATAGTGCGGAAAAACGAGCCAGAAGGGCGTATTCAGCCCGGCGGGCTTGATCAGGTTTTTTCCCAACTCAGTGCGGATAAGATTGCGAAGGCGGACAGGCGCAAAAGTCTCGATGCCGATCGCGACGGCGAGCTGCGCCGAGACTGCGGCTTTGATCGGCGCGTGGTCCTTGGCCAAGCGCGCCTGCTGCATCAGAACATTCGGCAGCGAGACCACCTCGTTCCAAACACCCTCGGTCAGCACCTGCCGGATCAAGTTCAAGTTTTTTGGCGTCAAACCCTCTCGGCGATGGTGTTCGAGCGCGGCCCTCATATCGTCGAGACGCTCGAGTGCGGCTTGGTCCAGGCAGCCAGTCTCGCGGGCCATTCGCAGCACTTTCTTGCCGAGGTCGATCGTGCCGGTGTTCGGCACCTCACCGTTCTTTTTCCAATAGGCGTCAATGGCCAATTCGACGACGTCCGGGTGAAGCAGCGCGCCCACGGAGGTGAGGCTCTCGATCGGCATGCCAAGCCGAACCGCCATGCGCGCCATCGCGACCAGTTCGGCCAAGCGGGTCCGGATCGTTCCCGGGCTGCACGGCTGAATGCGCTTGCCGTTTAGGGTGCGGTGGGGCTTGGCGAGACCTGCAAAATAGTCGTCAAGGTCCTTGCGCAGGCCCTCTGGGAATGCATCCCAGGCGGGCACGGCGACCTTGATGGGCGGCTCGGCGAGCCGCCGCAGCGGCTGGCCATCGATTGTCGCCGCGCAGGCGTTCCACGCTCGTACCATAAAGCGCCTGGCGGTGTTGTTCGATGCCCGCGCCGTCGTCTCGGTGCGATACCGCCAGTAGTCATCAAAGATCTGATCGTGGACCTCTAAGGGGCCGATGCGGCGTGCGGAGCAGTAGCTCATCAAAGCGTAGAGCCGGTCCCGTATGCGGCTTTATCCAACCGGTCGCGGAACCTCGCCCACTCGGGCGTTAGCCTTACCCCGCGCTGCGGCACCTCGTGCTCCTTGCCGAACCAGCGCAGCGCCGCCCGGACATTGGACTTGTGGTTCGACAACGTCTTGGCCGTGACGCCGACACGAGCGTGATGCAATTGGCTTACGGAGATCCGGACCGAATGCCAGCGGCCTGGGATCACCGCGGCCGGACGGTCCAGCCATTTCGCGATTTGCCGCAACGAGCAGACCCAGTGCCGCCGGTTCTGCTCCGACAGGTCGGCTGCCTGCCCAATGGCGGCGATGAGGTCCAAAAAGGAGGGTTCTAGGAGCCCGGTTGGGAGGGTCATGGGGACTGTGCCTTATAGGACGATCATGGATGGGGATGCCTAGTGATGTATATGGGTTCCGTTTAGGAAGTCGTCAATGGTATATATTTGTCGTATACATGCTAAAATCATCCTAACCTTGGCTATTCTTTGGTTCAAGTTGACGTATATTGATGTATTGTGATTAACCATTACTATTGATTCGGGTTAAAAGCTGGAGAACGTCAGTGCTATCTGCCGGGACGTCTTCCGTGGTCACTGAATCGCCCGTTAACAAGCGCTAATCTACTTGCCGAGACCGGTTTCGGCGGCGCGAATGGATCGGTCGAGCCCACGGCACGCTCACGCACAGAAATGCGGCCGCAAAAAACAGCAGACGTCCGGCGGCGTTTCAGTGCCGAGCGCTTCTTCGCGCCTGGCGGTCGTTTCTCCAGCTTTGAAATGCCCGTTCGCATGGATTTGATGTTACCCATGACGGTCTCCGTGAACGTCGTCGTGAAGCCGATGGCCGGAATGCTGCGATCTTGCCTTTCTCACTTCAGCAGCGCATATCGCGCGGCTTTCTTCTCTGGCCTACGCCAGCGCAGCATCACCTTTTGTTACCGCTCGCTCGTCGACAGTCGCGAACAAGATTTCATGTATTGCCGCAGCGCGCCTCGCCGTAGCGAATGGCGCGGCCGAGCTTCACGTAAGCTGGGCCGTCGCCTCGCATCCGAGCCTTCGCAAGCCACGACGGGCTGAGGCGCAGAAGGTTGGCCGCTTCCTCAACGGGGAGCAAAGGCTCGCGGAAGTTTGGCTCCAGATCCGATTTCACATTTGATTTGGGCGGCGGCGCCGGCAGCTCGGCTTCTTCGATTTTTCGACGCATTGACCATCGCTCCACGTTCTATCTTGAACGTGGGTTTACGACGGAGAAAATCGTGTCGATATTTGTCGTTTGTCGCTATTTGTCGGGCATTGGAATTTTCACCAATTTCCGACAGGACCGCGTTTCGCGGTGCCTTTCGCGCAGTGTCACGTGAGAAGCCGTAGCTGGAGACTAGCACTATTTTGGCAGATTTACTCACACCGCTGCTCGCTGCAAATCCATTTTCGGCAATGCGGGCATCGCTGCGGCGGTGGTCGGGCGAAGAGTTCGAGAATGGCGTGGCGCACGGCGGGCAAGGTCGGCTGAGGTTGGGGCCCGTTGCTTCTTTTTTTCGCCTTGCTGGGGCGAGGCGGCGATGCTGGAGAAAGGCGTACGCGCGCGAGGAGTTGATGGCCTGGTGCGAGGCCAACGGCGTGGACTTTCTGTTCGGGCTGGCGAAGACCGATCGGCTCATCGTCGAAATCAAGGCCGAGCTTACGGGGGCTGCGGCGCAGAGCCGGAGTACCAGCAAGCCAGCGCGGCGCTTCAAGGACTTCAGGTAGAGGACGCGGAGCAGCTGGAGCCGCCAGCTCCAAGTCGTAGCGAAGGCGGAATAGACAAAAGACGAAGCCAATCCTCGCTGCGTCGTCACCTCACTCACGCGTGCCGAGTGCAAGGCCCACTATCTTTACGAAAAGGTCTACTGCGCCAACGCGCGCCTCGCCCGCCTGACTCGCGCCCCACGACGCGTCACCCACGCGGCATCACCGCCAGGCCCACCTAGACCGCTTCGCGACTTTCCGAGCCAGATATCGTTCAAGCACTCTCGCATCTCCGGACGCCACGACCTACACGCCTGCAAAAAAAAGCCAACAAGCACCGCCGCAATTCGGTTCTCGGCAAATGCCTTCCTAGTGACGGCTGCCCATTGTATTGTCGCTGTGCTCTGAGTGCGGATGGGATCGACGACTACTTCAACTGTTGGAGCAGATTGACGGCGCTAGCGTTGCTCGAAAGTCTGAGCGCCTCCAAGCCGCCGGCCGCATAGGCGGCGACGGCGCGCAGAAGCTCCGCCAGTTGGTCGGCTGCACCGGCGTCAAAGCGGCAATGGGCGCCCTTGGTCAGGGCCGCGATCCTGGCAAACACCTTGGTCGCGATTGGATCGTCGCCTTCCTGGAACATGAACACAGGCAAGTTCAATTGCCGCGCTATGTCATAGAGCGTAGCAGGCTCCTCCTCCGCACAGTCACCAACGTACGCCAGCGCCGCCACCTTATTCCGGTTGTTTTCTTTATGCGCGTGAGTGAGCACCCTGCCGATTTGAGTAAAGCCGGCGCGACACTCGACGTTTGTCATCAGATCAGCGAGCGCTTGTCCGTTGGAAATCCACGGTGACACCTGAAAGTCGCCCGAGCCACGGAAATGAACCAACTGAATATCGAGCGCGCTGATCGCCGTCTTGAACATCTCTGCTTGCAGTCGACAAGCCAGCTCCCACGTCGGCTGCCTGCTCTCGGTGGCATCGAGCGCAAAAACCAGGCGCCCGCGCGTGCCGGGCGCTTGACGTTGGAGGCGGCGCTTTTCCAAGAAAGCGTCGATCGTGGCGCGCCGTGAGGTGGGTGAAGAGAGATCGTTTGTCATTAGCAAGCTCCATTGTGATGTGTGACAGTCTCGGTGATGGGTCAGGATTTCGCCAACGCAATAATTTTGTTTGGTTGTGTCGTTGTGCCGTCCGAGCACCAGTCGCGCCACGCCGCTTCGAAGTCCTGGCGGTAGTAGCCACGAAAGCTTTTGCTGGTAGGCAGACGAGGCACTGGCCACGTGGTTTTGGCGTAGATTTTGAACGGCCGGAGCAGGCGCGACAGTTCGCCGGAAGTGAGCTTGTGGGGTTGGCCCTGGTCGTTAGGGCCGCGCCAATCATCCCAAAATCCGTTTTCCAGTCCAACCAAAGCCTCGGCAAGGGCTTTGACCGAGATGCGATCCACTGCCAGCGCCATCCATACAGTTCGAATATCCATAAGTGCCTGCACGCCGACATCTTGATTGGGGCGACCGGCGCAAAGCTCAATTAGCGCGGCTCGTGCTTCTGCACCGTGACCCAAGTCATCAGCGACGGCCAGCAACGCTCGGCAATTGTCGGCCAAGCGAGGATCGCGGCAAAGCTCCGGTGGTATTTTTGGGCTCTGATCGAGCGCGCAGGTCGCCGTCCATCTCGCAATTTCTTCGTGCGCGACGAGGAGGTCAGGGTCGTTTTCAATAAACCTCTTTTTGGGAGTGCCACGCTTCATTTGGATAAAGAAAGAGCGCGATCCCACCGACAAAGGCACATCACGGATTTCGCCGCGTATTGCGTATGCGATTGGAGCAAACACTGAAAACTTGATGGACTCGCCGTTTTCGACCAAATCAACGCTTCCGTCGCACTCGTACGCGGCATCCATGACTGCCCGCAGCTTACGGTCATGAAGCAAATTTTGATTTTCAGCTTCATCAAGTAGCAACGTGGTGCGAGGCCTACGACGGAGGTGGCGGTAGATCGCTGGGGGCGTAGCATGGTGGGAATGCCAGACCTGGGCGGCCATGCGTTTAAGCGTTTTGAGCACCGTCGATTTGCCGCATCCGCTGGTAGGGCTGACAATCCCAAGTTGGGGCGCGTATGCGAAGTCGCTGTACTTATGTGTGTTCAACGTCCACAACGCCGAAACTGTGCACTCTTCCGGCGTCATCACGGCACGATCTTCGATCACCGCCCGAGTGAGGTCGAATACGTCGACCTCGGGATCGACTGATGCCGCGGCGTTGGCGCTGGCCGGATTATTATGGGCCCAGGCAGCGGCGAGGATCGCCGGCAGATCATGCCACCAAGTTAAAGAATGCTTCGCGAGCAGCTTGATGAGTTTGTTGCGTGCACTCCATCCGTCTCTCGCAGGCGAACCAATCAGCGCGTGAAATTTGCACACGCTCGAACAAATTTTTGGGCGCAGCAACGGCTTGGCGGCACTGATAGGCACGGCGGTAGCAAATAGTTCAGGCCAGTCATTCCAGGAGAGGCCATGCTCGCTGATGAGTTTCAGAAGCTCATTGCGTTCATCTTCTTTGGCATTTGGTAAGCCGAGCAGAACGTGTTGCGCGAGGAGGCGCTGAAAGACGTCAGCTGCCAGCAGGTTCATGGATGCCCCCTATGATCCAAATCCGACACGCCGACACATTCGATTGAAATCAAAAGATTAAGCCGACACAATCAACAAATCATGTGCTGCAAATAGACATTGGCCATTGGTCCACGTTTCATGTCGAACGTGGGCTTACAACGGCGAAGATCGTGTCGCTATTTGTCGTTTGTCCCTATTTGTCGGGAATTGGAATTTTCGCCAAATTCCGACAGGACCGCGTTACGCGCCTTTCGCGCAATCTCACGTGAGACGCCGTAGGTGGAGGCTAGGTTCTTTTCGAGCATGTCGTTCAAGCTGGTAGGCTTTTGCCGGCCTTCCAGAATGTCGCGCCTCATCTTTTCCTTCGTCTGTTCAAGCTTAATCGGCCTTCGTCCTCGCCGCCGGAATCCGGCCACCGCGGGTCCGGCCGCCGGAAGAGGATTGCCGAGAGCCTTAATCCCTGCATCCAAAGCCGCATCCGACTCGGAGGGTTCCCCGAGCCCCGTCGTGCCTTCAGCGCTGGAGGGGCCAACCCAACCCGCGGCAACACCGCCGCCAAGACGATCTTGAGGCGATGACACCCGACCAATTCCAGGCCATTGTTGAATGACCTCTTCGCGCCGCAATAGCACGTCGGTAATGACGCGATGGTAGCCGGCATCGCCATCCTGCGCGCTGGCGGACGGAATCCGCACCCCGGACCGATATCCGTGGTACTTTAGCGCGGCGGCTGGAAATGAACGGATCGAAAGAACCGCGATGATCGGTGTCCCGGCTGAACCCATGAAGTAATGGCTCGCGAACTTGGTGGGCTGCAGTTTCAAGCGGTAGTCGTTCCACTCTCCCAGCGAAATGTCCCGACGTTCGCCACCATCAACGCAACCCGAAGCCGTTATCATTCCGGCCCTCAATGCCTGATACAGCTCTTGCACCGTGGCGGGCGCTATCCCGACGGTGGATCGGGTGCTGTAGGACGCCGGCGGGCGTCTCGATCCAAACCATCGCCTGTTTCAGGGACCACAGATCGGCCGGCGCGCGCCCTTTTTGATTACCTGACATGGGCCGTCTCCGTGGCCGTAACCGCAATGTGGCACGCGGGAGACGTTATTAGAGCCTGTCCTCAATTATGCGATTCCCAAGAGAATAGCTGCGTGATTCATGGGAGGTCAGCTGATTCGGAGCTGACAGATGCGCCGCTACGCCCTTCGGGACGATCAATGGGACAGGATCAAGGATATTTCGCCCGGCCGTGAGGGGCATGTTGGTGTCACGGCCAAGGACAACCGGCTATTCGTCGAGGCGGTGCTTTACCGTTATCGCGCTGGAATTCCCTGGCGGGACTTGCCGGAACGTTTTGGCGATCCGATCAAGCTTCACACGCGGTTTTCGCGCTGGGCGAAGAGCGGCGTATGGAAGAATATCTTCGAAATGCTGGCGGCCGATGCGGACAACGAATACGCGATGATCGACAGCACCATCGTTCGCGCACATCAGCACAGCGCCGGCGCTCAAAAAAAGACGGCCAAGACCAGGCGATCGGGCGCAGCAAAGGCGGATTGAGCACGAAAATCCATGCCATGGTCGATGCCCTTGGCAATCCGCTGGCCTTCTTGCTGACTGCGGGGCAGGCCCATGATCTGGAAGGCGCCGACGCGCTTCTATCCCAAATGCAGGCCGATACCTTGTTGGCTGACAAGGCTTTCGATGCCGATGACCGCGTCATCGAGCCTCTGCTTGCGGCAGGAAAAAAGCTCGTCATTCCGCCTAAGAGTAATCGAAAGGTTCAACGCCTCTACGACAAGGAGATGTACAAGGCGCGCCACCTCATGGAGAACTTCTATTGTAAGCTCAAGCAATACCGAGCGATTGCGACCCGCTATGACAAGACCGCCAGAAACTTCCTCGCCGGCATCCATTTGGCCGCCGCCCTCATTTGGCTCAATTGAGGACAGGCCCTAGCCTGTGAACCCTCACAATACCGCCTCCGGTACCGTCGCGAGTTGTGTTGGAATTCGGTATGCCGCGATCTCCGGTATTTCGAGAGTATGGGCTTTGTTGCGAGCGTCTGCCAGCCATTGACCTTGCGGGTAGTGGGCTCCTTTGAATAAGGCAACGTCGTTCGAGTTCTTGTGCGAGTGTTCAAAATTGCTCAGACTGTCTTTTCCCGCGCACATAGCCTGCAAGCGAGGGGTTTTCGAGAACGGAGGCCAATATGGCCCATGTTCAAACCGACGGTGCGCAAGTCTTCGCTCTGTGGCACAATGCAGGTATGACAAGCCGCCTCAAACGTCCACGCGACCCAGCCCAACTCGCCAAACTCATGATTGATATCGCGAGCGGCGAGATTTCGGAAGATCAGCCTACCGCGAAAGAAACCCGCGCCCGCAAGGCTGGAACCAAGGGCGGCCCAGCCCGCGCAAAGGCTCTTACGTAAGAGCAGCGTTCGGAAATCGCCCGTACTGCCGCCGCAGCCCGCTGGAAAAAGAGCGTCTAAGCCGCGTCGTCGTCTTCAATTCCCTTGGTGATCTTCATCTCTTCAATGTCCTCTTCGAAGTTGAAGATGACTTGAAGGGGTTCTTCCTTGGGATGGGCTGCGTTGTAGTGATCAACCTTCATCGCCAAGGCAAAGCAGTCATTCACGATTGAAGCCGCCGCTTGGTATCAAGATCGCGTATTCGTCAATCTCACCTGCAAACGCATCCAGGTCGATGAAATTTGGGCCTTCGTCTATGCCAAGCAAAAGAACGTACCGACCGCGAAGAAGGCTCCGCCGCAAGCCGGCGACGTGTGGGCCTGGACGGCAATCGACGCAGATACGAAGCTGATCCCTTCATGGTATGTCGGCGGTCGCGATAGCGACGCGGCAATCATCTTCATGGACGATTTGGCCTTGCGCTTCGCCATTGGCTCGGCGGCAGGCGCATGAAGGTAAGAGGCGATCGCCAGCTTCCTCCAGACAATCGGCGACGGGGCGGTGGCGTAGTCATGCAACGATTTTTAGAACCATTCGATCGTCATGGAATGTTTCTCCGAGAAGTTGGCCAATATGGGCTCCCCATAGATCGAGAGCCGCCTGTCGCTCCACGAGAAATTCGTGGCGCTGGTAGACCGCAGCTACCCCCGAGATCGTACCGGATTGGTGATTGAGGATCTTGTCAGCCACATGGGGCGCGACGCCCAGCCGAGCCATCCCGGATACGCAAGTCCGGCGCAGATCGTGAAGCCGCCATTCAGTTACTCCGGAAAACTCATCAATTTGTTGTTTGGCTCGACTGAATTCTTGGAACGGCCCAGTTCCCCGTGGGGAGAACACGAACGGCCCTTGTCGGTGTACGCGTTCGAGCACGCCCAACGACTGCTTGGAGAGGTGCACGATGTGTGCCTTTGCGTTCTTTGTCCGATTTTTCGGAAGCTTCTACACGGGCCGTTCAAGATCGAGTTCGTCCCAGGCCAAGCGTGCGACTTCCTCGCGACGTTGGCCGGTAAGCGCCAACAGTTCAACAATGCCGCCGTATGCCCCGCCAATCTTTCGCGCGGCGAGTATGACCCGAGCGAGCTCTTGATCGTCTAACACGCGGTCGCGAGCGACTTCCTTTGCGGGCAGCGGCACACCTTCAGCCGGAGACTGATTGAGAACGGCTCGACCCACGCACCAGCGCAGGAAGGTCTTGATGCACTTCAATGTCTTGTTAGCCGCAACGGGCGCTCCGCGCTGCTCGATCGCAGAAATGACTTCAACAACGTCGCGTTTGCTGATGTCATGGATGCCCCTGCCGGCCCAAGGTTGTCCGATCTCCCGCCGCAGGAGCCTCGATATCTCACCCCCCGAGCGGTTCTGCGACAGCCTTTGGGCGATGAAGCTCTCCAATAGCTCCTCGACCCGATCGGCCACCAGTTTGCGCTTGGTCTCGCGTTTTTCAGCCGCGGGATCACGCCCCTCAAGCCTGGCGGCGAACACCTTCTGTGCGGTCACGCGTGCTTGATGAAGAGTTACGCGCCCGTATGGGCCGATCGTATATTTGCGCAACTTCGAACCGGCGCCGCCGGCGCGGTAAAGAACAACGAACACCTTGCGGCCCTTCGGCGTAACCTTCACGCCGAAACCGGGCAACCCGATGTCCCAGTAGACCACGTCTAAATTCGGGGTCGGCAGCGCATCGATGGCGCTCTTGGTCAATCTGATACGCGGCATGGCGCACACACCTGTTCCGCGGTGCTACTTTCACTTCACATAGGTAGCATCGCAAATGAAAAGTCAGGACCGAACGTGATACGTTGTCCGCATTCGCGCAAGTAAAATCAATGCGTTATGAACCACCAGCAATCAACTTCCATCTTGGGGAAAATGCACTCCGAGAACGCAAGGAGAGAGGCGAAATGTGCTCTTACGCCGACTGCCGCTCGCTCCGGCGGGCATGATGTTTGCGCGTCACGCGCGCGAGGGACGCGCCGCGAGCACGTCGGCCGCTGCGGGACGCGTGCGCTTGACCTCGAGATTGAAGACGCGCGCCGCGTTGAGGCCCAGGATGTTGCGTTTGGCCTGGTCGCTCAGAAACGGCAGGGTCGTGATCGAGCTCGGCGGATCGAAATCCCAGTGCGGCCAATCGGAGGCGAACAGCAGCTGAGTCTCAGCATTCATGGCCCGCATGGTGGCCGCTAGGAGGTCGAGGTTGCCGCGCTCGAGCGGCTGCGAGGTGTAGTACATCTGACGCATATACTCGCTCGGCGGCCGCTTGAGCATGGGCGCTTCGCTCGATCGCATCATGAATTCATGGTCGAGGCGCTGCATCAAATAGGGAATCCAGGCGACGCCGGCTTCGACCCACACCACCTTGAGCTTGGGAAAGCGCTCGGGCAGGCCGTTGACGATCCAGTTGGTGAGGTGGATTTGATTGTAATGCGGAAAGCTCAACGCGTGCATCGAGAGGAAGCGATTGAGCTGCGCAAATGACGGATCGCTCCAATTGAAGCCGGTGTGGAACGCGAGCGGCTTGCCGCTGTCCTCGACCATCGCATAGAGCCGCATATATGAATTGTGATGCACCGGCTTGTTGCGCGTCGAACAGATGGTGTAGCCGATGATCGCCGGATGCTGCGCGTATTCGGTGATGAGTGTCTCGCAGGCCTCGGGCGTGTTGAAGGGCAGATACAGCAACCCCTTGATGCGGTGGTCCTGCGGCAGGATTTCCTCGACCATCCATTTGTTGAAGGCGCCGCCAAGCGCAGCCTCGACATCGTCTTGCGGATGCATGCCGAGCGTGAGCATCGGCGTTGGAAACAGCACCTGATAATCGAGGCCCATGGCGTCCATGGAGCGGCGCACCAGTTCGACGCACGGGTGGCAGTCTTTTTCCGTGGTCGCTTCGAGCCGCGCCTGCTCGTGTGGAATGCGGCCGTAGACGCTCTGGTACGACATGCCCGGGACATTATTCAGCAGTGAGAGCGCCCGCGACACCGGCCGGTCGAGCCCGGCCTGGCCCCAGTGGCGGATCACGTCGTTGTCGATGCGGGCGAGAATTTCAGGCCAGAATTGCGTCTCGGTGACGTGGGCGTCGATGTCGACCAGAAAATAGTCGTCGAAGCCCTCCGACTGTCTGGTCGCGTGCGAGAGGATGTCGCGTGTGTCGGTCGAGGTGCTGATCCCCGGCAATGCGCGGATCGGCTTTTTGACTTTCTGCAGCATGAGTGTCCTCGATTTTTGTTGTTGTTACCGCGTCATTCCGGAGCGCGCTGCAAGCGCGAGCCCGGAATCCATAGCCACGAAGCAAACGGCTTTACAATCGCGTGCCACCTTTCCTAAAGGCCGGGAGTATGGATTCCGGGTTCCTCGCTGCCGCTCGGCCCCGGAATGACAGAGAACGGACAGGTCTGCCATCATCATTGCGGCTCGATCCCGGCGGTTTGGATGACTTTGCCCCATTTCGCGCTTTCCGCCTTGATGAAGGCGCGAAACTCGTCCGGCGTGCTCCATCGCGGCACGACGCCGAACGCTTTGAAGCGGTCTGCGGTTTCGGGCTTTTTGAGATCGGCGACCATGACCTTGTTGATGGCATCGACGATGCCTTGTGGCGTGCCCGATTTCGCCAGCAGACCTTGCCAGCCAATCGCCTCGTAGCCCTTCATGGTTTCGGCGACGGCCGGTACGTCGGGCATGTCCTTATTGCGCGTGAGCGAGGTGACGGCGAGCAATCTCAGCTTGCCGTCTTTGACCAGCGAGATCGCCGGGCCGATGTCGGTAAACATCATCGATACGTTGCCGCTCATGACGTCGACGAGACCGGGCGCCGTGCCCTTATATGGAATGTGACGGATGTCGACGTTTGCCATGCTTTTGAAAAGCTCGGCAAACAGATGCTGCGTGGTGCCGATGCCGGCGGACGCGTAAGTCAGCGTGCCGGGCTTTCCCTTGGCGAGGTCGATCAGTTCCCGCACCGACGTAACTTTGAGCGACGGCGACGCCACCAGCGCGAACTCCGTGAGGCCGACCGGCGCGATCGGAGCGAAGTCGGCCACCGGATCGTACGGCACGGACTTCATCAGATAGGGAAGGAGGCCGAAAGCGGTCGGCGCGTGCAGCAGCGCATAGCCGTCGGGCGCGGACTTCGCGACATAGCCGATGCCGATGACGCCGCCGGCGCCGGCGCGATTCTCCACCACAAAGCTCTGGTGCAGGTCACGCTGCAAAACCTCGGCGTCATAGCGGCCGAGCAGGTCGGTCGAACCGCCCGGCGTAAACGGCACCACGATTGTCACCGGCCGGCTTGGATAGTCGTCGATTGCGATCGCCCGGAAAGGCAGAAGTCCGATAATAGCGCAGAGGACAACAGCGAGGGCGGCGGGCGTTCGGCCCGTTTTTGGGCCAGTCATTCTCATCGGCGCGTCTCCCTGACGTCGTTTTCTCGCTGTTGACTGGACCTTACACCAACGGCGGCAGTCGCCAACAGACCGGGTGCCGCACCAAGCGAACGGTGATAAGAGACGACTCACAACCCTCACTCGAAGAGCGTCGCGGTCGCGTGTCGAACCTATTGTCGAGAATCGTACTGGCTTCGCGCACGGAGCTCGACGCGCGCAGCAAGATCAATGACATCGACTATTGGCTGCTCATTCCCCTGCTGCTCAACTCGATGATCATCCAGGCGGTCTACGCACTGGTGCGTGTGACCACGTCCTATCGGGCGATCGAACTCGACCTGCCGGTGATCTGGATTGGGATCATCTCGGCGACCTTCGCCATCCTGCCGATCTTCATCGCCGTCTGGGTCGGCCGTTATCTCGATCGCGGCAACGACGCGCAGGCGGCGTGGATCGGCTGCGGCCTCCTCGTGCTCGCGTGCGCGGGGTTTTGGCTGTCGGCGGATTCGCCGGCGACATTGCTGCTTTTGACGGTGCTGCTCGGCATCTCGCACCTGTTCCTGATGGCGAGCCAGCAAATGCTGTGCATCCGCAGCGCCGGACCGCGCGGCCGCGATTCGGCGTTCGGCAATTTTCTGGTCGCCAGCGCCGTCGGGCAGGGCGTCGGCCCCTATCTGATCGCCTGGATTGGAGGTTCGGCTACGGTGCCGCCGACCGGACATCTGTTTGCCCTGGGCTTCATCATCGCGTTTGCATCGCTCGCGACGGCAAGCGCAATTCGTCCCGCGCCCAGGCATCTGCGGCAAGCCCACAAAAAAGAAGTGGTGCCGCTGCGGTCGCTGCTTCAGCAGCACGGCCTCATGACGGTGCTGATCGCGAGCGTCATCACCATCACGTCGATGGATTTGCTCACGATCTATTTGCCGGTCCTCGGCGCCGATAAGAATATCGACGTCAGCGTCATCGGCGGCCTTCTGACGGTGCGCGCGGTGGCGTCTCTATTGTCGCGCATGGGCTATGTGCGGGTCATCCGCATGTTCGGGCGCAAGCCGCTGACGCTTGCCAGTATGACCGGAGCTGGCATCGGTTTTGCCTGTCTAGCCCTGCCAATTCCGTTGTCGGCCATGTATGCGGCGATGACCGTGATGGGCTTTTCGCTCGGTATCGCCACCACGTTGAGCCTCACCAATGTGGTCGATCTCGCGTCGCCCGCATCGATGGGCACCGTCATGTCGCTCCGCATCACCGGCAACCGGATCGGCCAGGTGGGACTGCCGTTCGTCGCGAGCCTCGTCGCCACGGCCACCGGCGTGGGAGCGATTTTTGTTATTATCGCGGTCAGCCTTGCGGCATCGGGGGCGGCGGTGCATTTCAGCCGGACTGAGGCATGATGATGGGCATGATCATGCGTGCTACTGCGATGGTCGGGGCAATCGTCGCCGCGCTGGCCGTTACGGCGCTCGGGATCCGCTTCGCCACCGCGCAGAGTGAGGACTTCTACAAAGGCAAGACCATTACGATCGTGGTCGGCTATTCGGCCGGCGGTGGCTATGACCAGTATGCGCGAACGTTCGCGCGCTATTTCGGCCACCATCTGGCCGGTAACCCGACTGTGCTGGTGCAGAACATGCCGGGCGCTGCGACCTTGACGTCGGTGCGCTACCTCGACGCCACCGCGCCGAAGGACGGCACGGTGATCACGATGTTCGATCCCGGACTGATCACCGAATCCTTTGCGGCGCCCGAGACATTCAAGATCAAGTTCTCTGACTACCGCTGGATCGGCTCCATGCTGCGCGACATCCGCGTCTGCTATGCGTGGGGTGCGACCGGCGTCAAGAACTGGGCCGACCTGATGGTGCGCAAGGAGTTTTTGATTGGCGCGACCTCGCGCGGGGCGAACGCCTATGTGAACGGCGCCATCTTGCGCAAGATTCTCAACGCCCCGGTGCGCCAGATTCCCGGCTACGCCGGCAGCAACGAACAGCGGCTGGCGGTCGAACGCGGTGAGCTCGAGGGCGCGTGCGCGTCATGGAGTTCGATTCCGCAGGAGTGGATCGCCGACCACAAGATCAACGGGCTGGTGCGTTTTTCGGCCGAACGGCCGGCCGACATGCCGGAGAACATTCCCTACGTGGCCGACCTCGTCACCACCAAGGAGCAGAAGGATTTGCTGGCCATCCTTGGCGCGTCAGGGGAACTCGGCCGTCCGCTGATCGTATCGCGTGCGGTTCCTGCCGAACGCGCGCAGATGTTGCGGGCGGCGTTCGAGGCGACCATGCATGACCCCGGGTTTGCGGCCGATGCCGAGCGGCAGTCGCTGCCGCTCGATCTTGTGACCGGCGCCGAGGCGGAAAAGATCGTCGGGGAGATTTACGCGGCTTCGCCCGATCTGGCGAAGCAGGTCGAAGATGTGCTGAAATAGGGTTGGGTGCGCCGAATAGAACATTTAAGGCCGGCTCGGACTTTTGGGAGACAACCATGGCTGACTTCCGCAGCTTCAACCGCAGTAAGCGCGTCCCCGCGAAACCGATGGAGCCGGTGATCGACCAGGCTGCCTGGACGAAGGACAACTTGGGCAGCGTCGACGATTTCAGCTACGTCCTCACCGATCACGATTCCGACGAACTGGCAGCCGGCGTCGCGGCGTTCCGCCGTCACGGTCTTGCCATCGAAGACGTCAGCCGCGACACGTTTCCCCTGCAAGGCTTCGCCGATACGCTTGCCGACGTCAGGAGCGAACTGATCGACGGCCGCGGCCTCATCGTGCTGCGGAATTTTCCGATCGACCGGTTCAACCGCGAGGACGTGGCGATCGCCTATCTCGGGCTTGGCTCGTACCTCGGCAAGACCATGTCGCAGAACAAACACGGCCACATCCTCGGCCACGTCAAGGATCTGGGCGGCGACTATTCGGACGCCAACACTCGCGGCTACATGACTCGCGCCGAGATGCGCTTCCACTCCGACGCCTGCGATTATGTCGGCTTGCTCTGTCTCAACGCCGCGAAGAGCGGCGGAGCGAGCCGGGTGGCGAGCTCCATTGCCGTCTACAACAAAATGCTGGCGGAGCGCCCCGACCTCGCTCACGAACTGTGCCAGGATATCTATCGTTCGCGCAGCGGCGAGATCAATCCGGGCGAAGCACCGTGGATCAAGCATCCGATCTTCTGTTTCGCCGACGGCTATTTCAGCGCCATCGGACTTGGCGCCGCGGTCGACAAGGCGGAAAAGCTCCCTGGCGTGCCGCCGTTCTCACCGGCGCTCAAGGGGGCCATCGCGCTTTACCGCAGCACCGTCGAGTCGTGCGCGGCCGATATGGAATTCCGGCGCGGCGACATTCAGTTCCTCAACAATTTCGTCACGCTGCATACGCGCCGCGAATATCAGGATTGGCCGGAGCCGGAGCGCAAGCGCCACCTGTTGCGGCTGTGGCTCGCCGACCCGCTGAGCCGCCCGCTGCCGAAGCAGATTCGTGAAGGCCGCTCCGGCCGCGGTGTGCACCTCAAGGGCGTCAAGCTGGTCGCGCCGCTCGACGTCGATCAGGCCGCGGCTGCTTAAGCGAAGTCGTCATGGCCGGACTTGATCCGGCCATCCACGTCTTTGTTTTGATGCAGCGATGGTTCGACAGCTTTATTGCTTGAAGCCGACGACAAGATGCGCCGGATAGGATTCCGGCACCGCCTCGCCGACGCTCTTCACTGTGACGATATAGGTGCCGGCCTCGGCAATCGCTTCCGGCGGAATGACCGCTTCAAGCTCGTTGCGTTTGACGAACCGCGTTTCGAGTTCATGGCCGTTGAGCATGACGCGGTGTGTCGGCCACATGCCGCGTCCGCGCACTGTAAGCACCACACGCGTGCCCTGCGTCGCCAGGAGCGGCGAGATCGCGATGTCGCGCGGCAGCGTCTGGTAGGAATAGAACGCCGGGATCGGATTTTTGTATTTTGAGAATCCGGTGTCGACGACCTTGCCGTCCATGATCAGCATCTTGACGTTCTGGGTCATCCAGATGTCCTTGAGCGGATCGCCCTCGACGATCGACAGGTCCGCGACTTTTCCCGGTTCGACGCTGCCGTAGTCCTTGTCCTTGTGGAAGGTCTTGGCGACGTTGAGCGTCGCGGCCTGGATCGCCGTCATCGGCGGGACGCCGGCTTCGACATCCATGGTCAGCGCCTGATGCATCAACAATCCCGCCATGCCGCGCGGCGGATCGGAGCCCTCCTTGAGGATACCGCCGGAGCTGACGAAGCGGCGGATGAATTCGTTCGCCTTCTGATAGCCGACTTTCGTGGCTTCAAGCTGTTCGGGCGTGTAGTGCTTAAGCAGCTTGTCGTAGGAACTGTCGGTGACCGCACGCAGGATCGGTGGAAACGCCGCGTTGGGATCGTTGAGGATTTCGTTTTCCTTCTGCCGGAACCGCTCCATGCTCGGCGACAGCGGCCGCAGCCATTTTGCGATGGTCGGCGTAAAGGCGACGTGATGCTCGACCATTGCCGAAATGACGGCGTCGAAATTCTCGGTCTGGTATTGGGCGCCGGCAACTTCGGCGTCGATTTTTCCGGCCAGCCGGTCTTCCGCGAGCTTTTGCCGTTTGTTGACATCGAGAATCGAGCTGTAGCCGACCGACCAGATGTGCTCGATGCTGTCGACGCCGGCATTGGCGGAGCCGATGGCGTCCCAGCTGTGCGTGGTGACGGCAAAGCCGATGCGGTGCGCCTCGTCGGTCACCGCCTTGACCAGGTTCATCGGCAGAAATTCGTTGAGCTTGATGAGATCGTAACCCAGCGCCTTCTTGCGATCGACCGCGGCGCGCGCCTCGTCGGGGGTCGTCACGACGATGTTGCCGCGGAATTCGCGCGAGTCCGGCGCGTCGGTTTCGGTCCGTGCGCCGCCGATGGCGCGCCCCGAGGTCCAGATACGCGGTCCGCGAATTCTTCCGGCGTTGGTGCCGTCGCGCTGCGCCAGCGTCCACGGGCCATCCTGATAAATCTCGATGGTCGCGCACGTGGTGATGCCGAGATGCAGGTAAAGCTCGCCGAAGAAATCTTCCCAATGGCAGTGGCCGTCGAGAAAGCCCGGCAACACGGTCTTGTTCGTGGCGTCGACGACCTGTGCGCCGGCCGGAATATCGACTGCGCCGCTGCGGCCGACGGCGGCGAAGCGGCCATTGCGGATGACGATGACGGCGTTCTCGATCGGCGGCCGCCCCGTTCCGTCGATCAGCGTTCCGCCGACAACGGCAAGGACCGGCGCATCTTGCGCGGCGGCCGAGCCGGCGAAGCCGGCCGGACACAGCAACACGATGCACGCGAGCAGTATTGCGCGCGCCTGCGACATGCTTTTTTCTCCAGGAGTGTGCCGAACTCTACCAGCCGCGGCGATAGTAGCCGTGATGCCAACCCGGCCCGTAATAATCGGGTCCGTAATAGACCGGCGGAGGAACGACGACGACCGCCGGCGGTGGCGGGCCGCCCGGATAAGCCGGAACGGGCACCTCAGGCCCGGCGTCGGGTCCCATGCCGGGTCCCATGCCGGGTCCCATGCCGGGTCCCATGCCAGGTGGAGGCGGACCGCCCGGTCCACCGCCGCCCATGTCGAAGCTCGTCGCGACCGCGTAGCCGGCCGCGCCTCCGAACGCGACTGAACACCACTGAGCATTACAGCCGCCCACATCGACGTTGCTGCCGCCCGGAATGGTCATGATGATCGGAAAATTCGTGCCCGGCCCTTGCCGCATGTTGACGTTGTTGGTGGCGAGAGCCGGCGCCGCTCCCGCGCCATGACCTGACGCCCCTAGGACGGCGCAGACTGCGGCGGTGCAGGCCGTAACATGGGCAAATTTCATCGCTGACCTCATGATCGCTAAACGCTTGGATTCCTAGACCTATGCCCTGCCGATCTAACGCAAATTATCGGCGGACTTTCAACTTAATTTGCACCTGATTTGCGGCACCAATTCGGATCGTCGCGCTGCCGACGACGCTCAGCGCGGAAGCTTTTCGAGCTCCGGGAACGGCGCGTAAGTGGCGTTGTCGCACAGTTCGCGCGCCTGCTCGACGAACTGGTCGAACTGGCCGGCGAGAAAGACCGCGGCCACCTGTTTGACGCCGGCATATTCGGTGGCCTTTCTCTTGCCGTTGAAGCGCAGGCAGACCACGTAGCGCGTGTTCCTGTTGACCGTCTTCAGCGCCGGCTCGGAAATGCCGGTATCGCGGATGCCGGTCGGGTCGTTGAGATAGGCGTGCATCGCGGCGAGGATGTCGGCCTTGTAGTTCGCCGGGAAGGTGTTGATGCCGTTGTCTCCGGCCTCTTCGGCGCGACGGTGGCCTCCGCAGGCGCTGACGCAAAACGCGATAAAGACAGCGACGGTGGGCAGCAACAGGCTGAACCTCGCCCGCGGCGCAGCATCCCCCGTCATCGTTTCTCCGCGCCGCCGTCTGATTTGCCGCCCCCCTTACCCGTAAACCAAAATTCTGAGAAGCGCCATCGCCGCATCGGCGTGTCGTGTCCTAAGCGACCGGCACGATCAATCTTATTTGGAAGCTTGAGCGGTTCGCCCCCGGTGCTTCGCACCGGGGGCGAACCGGCAAACGACGTCAATGCTTTTCGGGGTAACGGCTGACGAAGCCGTCGCGGTTCGGCATTTTCACTTTAGGCAACGTCTCGGCGCTCATCACATCTTCTTCGGTGATGATCTTGTTGAGCGCGAGGATGTAAGCCGTCAGCGCGTAGGCCTCGTTGTCCGTGAGCGACTTCGGCTGCTGCCATGGCATCGCCCGCCGCACGAAGTCGAAGATGGTCGTGGCGTGCGGCACGTAGGTGGCGATATTGCGCTCGGGGCCGGCGAGCGCGGCATTGGAGCCACCCTTGCCCTCCTTGCCATGACAGGATTCGCATTTCTCGGCGAACATCGCGGCGCCCTGGGCGGGCGTTCCGCTGCCCGGCGGCAGTCCGACGCCGTCGGGTCCGATGCTGATATCCCACAGCTTCAGATCGGTCTCAGTGATCGTCTTGCCGAGCCCCGGCCGCTCCGTGGCCACGGCTGCGCCGATGCCGAACAGTGCGACGGCAGCGGCGATCGGCAACAGACTACGCGTACACATTGACGACCTCGCCCTTGCTGTCGATGGACCAACTGGTGATCACGTTCATGTGGCCCATCGGGAACGCGGTCACCGGCACGTTCACCTTGGGAGCGCCGCGCACCGCGAACATCTCGTTGCGCGTCGGCTGCCAATTGCCGGCTTCGTCCCAGGCGCGGCTTTGCAGCACAACCGGCTGACCGTCCCAGCGCCACGGCAGGCGGAAGCGAGTGAGAGCCTTGCTCTGGACCGGTTCGTCAAGCGCGGCCTCGGCCCAGCTCTCGCCGCCGTCGGCCGAGACCAGCACCTTGAGGATGCGGCCGTTGCCCGAATAGGCGAGGCCGGAGATTTCGTAGAAGCCGGGTCCCTGGAGGGTCAGTCCAGGCGACGGATGGGTGATGAAGGATTTCACCTCCATCGGGAAGAAGTACTGCCAGATCTTCGGGCCGGCCACGCGATACGTGTACTGCATGGTCTCGTTGATGGCCTCGACCGGCTGCTCGATCAGCTTGATCCGGTGCAGCCATTTGACGTTCATGTTGCCCTCGTAGCCGGGCACCAACAGCCGCATGGGATAGCCGTTCGACGGCGCGATGCGTTCGCCGTTCTGATACAGCGCGATCATTGCGTCATCGAGCGCCTTGGTCATCGGGATCGAGCGATTCATGCTCGGTCCATCGGCGCCTTCGGCGAGCAGCCATTTGGCCTTCGGGTCGATGCCGGTTTCATCGAGCAGCGTCGAAAGCCGGACGCCGGTCCATTCGGAGCAGGACAGGAGCCCGTGGATCGCCTGCACGTCGGCCTGGATCGGGTCCTTGTTGTACAGCGGCGCGCTGTTGCCTCCGCACTCGACGAAATGGATGCGCGACACCATCGGATAGCGCGCCAGCGCATCAAGCGTGAACACCAGTGGCTGTTTGACCAGGCCGTGAATCACCAGCCGATGCTTGTCGGGATCGATGTCGGGAAACCCGGTGCGCGACACCACGAAGTGCAGGCCGTTCGGCGTGATCGTACCGTTGAGCAGATGATGCGGCGTGCGTGCCTGGCTGGTGCGCGAACCGCATCGGTTCACTCCATGGGAACGGTGCGCCGTTATACGGCCCATTGTGGCCGCTTCGCGGCGCGCGACAGATGCGTATTGTTAAAGTTTGTTCACGCGGACGTTCGTCCGCATGTGATCGAAGGCCGGGGACGCTTTAAGCGAGCTTAGATCGGCACCGCCATCGCCTCGAAGGCGCCGTCGCAATTGATCAAGTCGACGCGCTTCTGCACGATGCGAAAGCTGTCGCCATGGCGGCGCAGACGATGCTGCTGGCGTCCGGCAAAGACGCGTTGCGCATCGTCGCGGTACTCCACCATAATGACCGTCGAGCCGATGATGAATTCACCTTTGGCGTTGTCCGCTTCTTCGATCACGACATTGCCGACGAGATGCGCGGTGCGCGAGGGCGGCGTCTGAACGTGGATACGCGGATGTTCGAGCCGGTCGACCCGGGTCTTCATCAGATCGCGGTCGTCATAGAACAGCGAGGCCTGATCGAACGGACTGGTCTGGTTGGGCACCGCCGGCACCCAATAGGTGCCATCGTCGGCAAACAGCGCCATCCAATCACGGAAACGCCGCTCATCAAGCAGGCGCGCTTCGTGGACGATGAAGTCCTCGATCGGCCAGCGATCGATACCGGCGCTGGGCGCCGCGCTGCGCTTGACCGCCTCCATCACGCTGCCTCGTGCATGTAGCCGAGCCAGGCTTTGTATTGTGCGCGCACCACCATCTCGTGGGTGGCGAGCCCCCGCGTGGCGTTGATGTCGCGATCGGGCTCCTCCGCGCCAAGCCCGCGTGAGATGTCGACCCAGTCGGTAAGATGGCTCTGCAGGCCCTTCTGCGCGCGCACGAAGGACTCCAGATCGTCGGTCTGCACGAACGATGCCGCCGAATGGGTGACGTTGAGCAGGCGGATGTTGCCGAAATTCATCGACGCCGGCGCACCGACCAGGCGGATCGGGTAGATCGTCACCTCGGTACGGTCGACCGCGATCGGCTTGATGACCCGCACGTGGATGTTCAGGCCCATGATCGACATGTTCGGATAGATCAGCGAGTTGTGCAGCCGCGGCGTGAGAATTTGCTGCGCGCGTTCGGCGCCGACTTTCTCGGCCAGCACCTTTTTGTATTCGTCGAACGCAGGGCTCGACCGCTTGCCGTCGTCGAGCGTGGTGTTGCTGGTCCAGCCGTGGCCGTTGCCGGCGATGAAGCTCTTGCGGTCCTTCCATGAGGCGGCGGTCTGCTTCTTCTCGGTCTCGACGACGATGGCGCCCTTCTGGTCGCCTTCGCGGCGGGCGAACTGCACGCCGTCTTTGTTCACGGTCGAGGCGTGGCCGAACGGCACGTGATAGGAGTTCGAGCACGTTCTCGACCTGGAGCTTCCAGTTGCCGCTATAGATGTAACGGTGCATGCCGGCGTCGAGCGCGAGCGCGCCGTCTGGGGCGCGATCGACCAGGTCGTCGATGTTGCCCTTCACCGGCCCGATATGGTCCTCGAAGCTCGTGTCCCTGTCCGCAAGGCTTGCATACACGAAACCGCGATAAGTGCCGACGCGCGGCGCATGCGCAAGACCGAACGCCGCTTTGTCGAAGCCTTCGCCGCAACCTTCCGGCACTGGCACGGTCATCAGCTTGCCGTCGGTGTCGAAGGACCAGCCGTGATAGCAGCAGGTCAGTCGCTGCGCGTGGCCTTTGCGTTCGTTGACCACCTTGGCGCCGCGGTGGGTGCAGCGGTTGAGCAGCACCTGCACCGAGCCGTCGCGGTGGCGCGCCATGATGACCGGCTGGCGGCCGAGATCCGTGGTGATGAAGTCACCCGGATTGGGCACTTGGCTCTCGTGACCGACGAACAGCCAGGCGCGGCCGAAGATGCGCTCCATCTCCAGCTCGAACACATCCGGATCGGTATAGACGCGCCGATGCACCCGGCCGGGTTCGATCAGCGCCGCGATGTCGTCAGCGTGTCCATTGCCGTTGCGCATGATGATGATCCTGATGCCTCGTCATGGCCGGGCTCGACCCGGCCATCCACGTCTTTGCTTGCGAAGACTAAAGACGTGGGTGCCCGGCACAAGGCCGGGCATGACGGAACCAATCCAACTACTCCGCCGCCTGGTGCGCGTAGTTCTGCACCTGAGCGTTGATGAGCTGCAGCGGGGAGGCGGTCTCTTCGAGCATGCCCCAGCTTTTCAGCCAATCGTAGGTCCGCTGTAGTTCGTCGACCGGAATCGGCGCCGGGTCGCAGACGATGAGGCGGCTTTCGCGCAGATCGGCGACCTTGAGCGCCGCGATCTCCGGATCCTTCTTGGCGTAGTAGTCGATGAAGTAGTGCATGTAGCTCGACTTGTTGGCGTTGATGCGGCGTACAGCCTCGCGCACGGCACGATTGAACTTCGCGTAGGTCTCCGCATCGACGCGGTTTGACGCGACCTCGGTGCCGTGGAAGAACGCCGAGCAGATGATGCGGCAGCCGTTCTTTTCCGCGAGCGTGACGTGCGGCTCGGTCAGCGTCGTGGCCTCGACCTCGCCCTTCATCATCGCGTCGTAGCGGTAGCGCGAGCCGTTCGGCGCGCGGCACAGCTTGATCATCTCACGCGGCACGAAGCCTTCCAGCATATGCAGCGCGATGTAATGGGTGCCGAAATAGAACGGTACGCCGATCAGGCGATTGGCGAGCTGCTGCGGCGTGTAGACCGTCGAATCCGGACGGACGACGAGGGCCGAATAGGCGACGATGGCGCGGCGGCCGACTTGACGGCTGGCCTGGTTGGTATCCTGGACGCGGCAGTAATTGCCCCATTCGCAGGCGTTGTACATATCGGCCTTGCCCTGCTCCAGGAGCTTGCCGTGGCTGGCGAAGGGGTTCACGCCCCTCGGGTCGGTGACGTGGACCTCGACCTTCTTCTCGACGCCCACCTCGCGGTCGGCCCACTCGATCTCGAGGCCCTCTTTGGCAAACAAGCCTTCGTCGTGGGCCACGAGTTCCGGCAGCCCCTGAAACGGCGCCGTCGTCTCCAATACTAGCTTCTTCATCGTTCTTGCTCCGTCGAACTTTGTGCGAATGAACCCTGCGCGGATCAGCCTTGCGGATGAACCCTAAGCGGCCGGAATCCTGTGCGGATGACCTTGTCGAACGCCCCTTACTTGAACTACGACTGACGCCAGCGGTCAAGGGCCAATGAGCCGACTGCATGATTATTCGACTATAGGATTGTTCAACAATGGCCTATGACCCGTCCCCGATCCGCCGCGACAGCGTCATCACCCAGGCGGCCCAGGAAATCTGCCGGCTGATGGAGGCCGAACGGCTCGGCCCCGGCGACGCGCTGCCGACCGAGACCCGCATGGCGCAGCTTTTGGGGGTCAGCCGCAATTCGGTGCGCGAGGCGCTGCGCGTGCTGCACGGCCTCGGCTATGTCGAGAAGGCTGCCGGGCGCCGCGTCATCGTCACCGCGGGGGCTCACGTCGGTAAGGGCGTGTTCGACGAGGGCGTCATCGTCGAAGCCGCGCCGATTGCCAACGACGTGCGCTCCCATATTGCACAGAAATGTGCCGAACTCGCAGCGGCGCGGCTGTCAGCGGCCGAACTCGCTAACATGGAAGGCGCGCTCGCGGCGCTGGAAGCCGCGATAGCGCGTAAGGACGCGGCCGCGACCAAGAGCGCGCACGACACGTTCCACGGGTTGTTCCTCGCTGGCGCCCGAAATCCGTTGCTGGTCGCGATGTTCAATCAGGCACAGGGCGCGCGGCTCTCCAACGTCTCGCCGAAACACAACAGCTTTTACGATCCGCGCCACCTCGAACAGCACCGCGCGCTGCTGCGCGCGCTGCGTAAGCGCGACGGCCGCGCCGCACGCGCGGTGGTTCGCAAACATTTCCAGAGTCTCGGTCTCATGCTCGAAGTCGCGGCGCGTACGAGCAAGAAATCGCAGACCGCCGACATCGTGCCCCTGGCGCGCCCGGCGCAATCCCGCAGCCGGCGCTGACTACTCCGCGCCTTTCCAGCCGGCCGCGACCTTGTCCCAGAACGCATAATATTTCTGGTTCGGAGGCGCTCCGGCGCCGATCGCGCCGTCGAGGTGAAGCACCGAATCCGTCGCCGGATTGAACGCCGGCCACGGCGGCAGGCCCGGCCCGTTGGGATCGCCGTTGGTCGCGAAATTCACCCAGTATTGCGACACCGTGTCGGCAAGCTTGCGATCGGCGTCGGTCCAGGCCCAACCCCGCGGCACGAAATTGCCGAACACGTAGGCAAGCTCGGCGCCATGATACGCACCGAGGTCCTTGCCGAGGTTCTCCACGTATTCCTCGTTCGGCGGTGCGGCAGGATGATGCGAGAAATAATAATAGAAGACCTTTGAGCGACCGGTCCGCGCCTGCGTCTTCGCCCATTCGAAGTTCGGCCAGCCGATCCGCGTGTCGCGCACCGAAAGTTCGCTCGCCCGGCGCGCCTGCGCGTCGTTGTCGGCCTTGTAGAGAGTAAAGAACTCATCGGCGAACGGTCCGAGCGTCTTGCGCGCATCGTCCTGAAATGCCGCAAGCGTCCGCAGCGATGGGAAATTCGAACCCTCTTCCGAATTGGAGCCGGCAAGTAGCGGCACATCGTTCTGCTGGCTGTGGCTGAACACCTCGCTCATTGACGCCGGCAAGACGTAGCCGTCCGTGACCGGCAGCGCCGACTTGTAGCGATCGGCCGAGGGAATGGCGAAGATCTCCGCGGGCGTCTTCTTGCGCATATCGTCGAGCGTCGTCGCCTTGAGCGCCGTCATCAGCTTTTTGCCGGTGGCTTCGGCGTCCGCGAGCCTCGGCGTGAAGCGGCCGAGCATCGAGCCCGCGGCCGCCGGCGCGAAGGCGCCGCCGCTCTCGCCGATGACCCGGTGGAACAAGCCTTTGGCGAGCGGCGAGGCCATCAGGAAATTGGTGCTGGTCGATCCGGCCGACTGGCCGAAGATCGTGACATTGTCGGGATTGCCGCCGAATGCGGCGATGTTGTCCTTCACCCAGCGCAGCGCTGCGATCTGGTCGAGCATGCCGTAATTGCCGGAGACGTGATGCGGCGATTCCTGCGACAATTCCGGCATCGCCAGGAAGCCGAATTTCCAGAGCCGATAGTTAAACGACACCAGCACGACGCCCTTTTTCGCCAGCGCCGCGCCGTCGTAGATCGCGCCCGCCGCCGAGCCGCCGCGGAAGCCGCCGCCCGGGATCCAGACCATGACGGGCCGCTTGTCGCCCGCATTCGCCGTCGTCCACACATTGAGATAGAGGCAATCCTCGCTGATCGGCTCCATCGGATTGAAGAACAGTTCGGTGAAGAACGAGTGGCCGCCGAGCGGATCGGGCTGCATGCAGATCGCGCTGAACTTGTCGGCGGCGCGCGTCCCGGACCATGGCTGTACCGGCTCAGGCGGGCGCCAGCGCAGATCGCCCACCGGCGGCTTCGCGTAGGGAATGCCTTTGTACGCGCGTACACCGTCCGGCAGTGCCGCTCCGGCGACGAGCCCACCGGAGACCCGGATTGGATCGGCTTTGGCTGCCGCCATTGTTGCCGCCATTGCGCCGATCACCGCGCAAGACAAAACATACCTACGCATGGTCCTCCCCCTTTATTCTTCTCTCGTTGCTTTTGCGGCCGGCGGCGTATGCGCCGCTCGCTGATCTTACGCGCGCGGCCGCAGCCGTTGCATCTGCAATTGCGCGAGAAATGGCACCAGCGGATGCGCGCCCATCTTCACGATTGACGGCATGTCGAGCTTGATCAGAGCCTCGCGCTGATCCGGTGGCAGCTGAAAGCGGTCGGCGAATGCGCCGGCGTTAGCCATGTATTGCTCGCGCATGCCGGCGTCGTGGGCAAGGCTGTGCAGCGCCGAGGTCAGCTCGACAAGTTCGGGCTTGATGGACGGGTAGTGCGCGGCGCGGTGCTGTTCCGCGTCGCTGCCGATCCAGCCGAGCGACGCGTAATTGTGGTGCCAGCTCGGGTCCATCGAGACCACATCCGGCTTGCGTTCGCCAATCGCGCCGGCCGCGCACGCCCAGCAGCGCAGTTCGATGTTGCCGGTGTCGTCGAGTTCGGCTTCGTCGAAGCCGATCAGCGATTTCAGATGTCCGGTGGCGAGCTTTTCGAGCAGGTGCTTGTCCCAGGCCAGTTCCGGATTGGAGTAGCGGTCGGTGCCCGGAAAATGCGACATGCCGCCACTCGATAGGATGACGGTTTTGAGCCCCATTGCCGTCACGGTGCGGGCCACCGCCTGGCCGAACTGGTAGCAGCGCTCCATGGTCGGCTGCGGCGGCAGGTAGGCGTTGACGTAGATCGGCAGCACCGGCCCGGTATGGCCGAGATGGGTCAGCGGAATGCCGATGGCGTAATCGATCTTGGCGGTCGACGAAAACGCCGGATCGAAATTCTGCCGATACAGCTGCCGCACCAGCTCGAAGCCGATTTCGCTCGGTACTTTCCAGTTGAATTTCCGTCCAGCGAATTCGCCGGTCGCTTCGCCGCCGACATGGACTGTGAAGGGCGGCGCCGCATTGTGGAAGAATTGCTCGGCGTGGTCGTTGGAAAAAATGATCCAGAGATCGGGATCGAGCGCGCGCAGCCGCTTGCCGATATCGGCGGCGACCTCGCGCACATGGGCAACCAGCGCCTTGTCCTCGGTGTCCGGCATGGTGAAAAATTGCGGCGCATGCGGCAGCATGGCTCCGCCGATGACGGTCGACATCATGGTCGGTCTCCTTTGCCGCAAAATATCGCGCGGAGCGATGAACAACAAGCTGCGGCGGCGCAGCCGCTATGCGCGCACGCGCTTCACAGGCCGTAGGGAAGCCGGTAGACCTTATTTGTCCAGCGGCGCCCCCGGATCGGACGCGCATCAGAAGGAGTTCAGATGGTCGAAGTGCCGATCACCATTGCCTGCGGCAACTACGACCGGACCCGCGCCATCAGAGACGGCTCAGTTCAGGTGGAAGGCTGTGCCGTCACCTACTTGCCGTTGTATCCGGAAGAAATCTTCTTTCGCGCCTTTCGCTATCAGGAATTCGACGTCTCGGAGATTTCGTTTTCGAGCTACATCGGCACGGTCGCGGCCGGTGGGTCGCCTTATATTGGCATTCCGGCGTTCGTGTCCCGCATTTTCCGGCACTCCGGCATCTATATTCGCAAGGACGCCGGCATCAGCAAACCGGAGGATCTGCGCGGCAAGCGCGTCGGTTTGCCGGAATATCAGATCACTGCCGTTGTTTGGATGCGCGGCCTGATGCAGCACGAATACGGCGTGAAGCCGTCGGAAATCCATTGGCGGAGCGGCGGCCAGGAAGAGCCGGGCCGCCATGAGCGCACGCCGCTCAAACCGATTCCGGGTATCGACCTTCAGCCGATCGGCGACGACAAGACCCTGGTCGGGATGCTGCGGGATGGCGAACTCGACGCGTTGTTCACAGCGCGGGCGCCATCGTCGTTTCTGGCCGGCGAGCCGCACATCGGGCGGCTGTTTCCCAACACGCGCGCGGCCGAGCAGGCGTATTATAAGAAGACGAAGCTATTTCCGATCATGCACCTCGTCGGTATCCGCAAGACGCTGGCCGACGCGTATCCGTGGCTGGCGACGAGCGTCTACAAGGCCTTCTGCGAGGCCAAGGCGCGGGCGATGATCGATCTACGGGACGTCAACGCGCTCATGGTGACCCTGCCATGGCTTGAAGCCGAAACGCATGAAACGAGCGCTATCATGGGTGAGGATTTCTGGAAATACGGCATTGCGGAGAATATGCCGGAGATCGAGGCGTTGACGCAGTGCGCCTACGAACAGGGTCTGGCAGACCGCAAGGTCAAGGCGGAAGAGCTGTTCCACCCCTCGACGTTCGAAATCTCGAAGATATGAGCTTGACGATGGCACAGAACGAAAACCGCGTGATTGTATCCGGATGCGGACCCGTTGGCGCCGTGATGACGCTGGCGCTGGTCAAAAAAGGCATCCCAGTCACGCTGATCGAGCAACTACCGGACGCTGCCGAGGATCAGCGCGCCGCTACGGTGCATCCGCCGACGGTCGAGATGCTGGTCGATCTCGGACTTGAGAAGGAGATGTTTTCCGAAGAGCCGTCGGGCGGCATGCAATCACCGCTGTTTCATTTTCGCGATCGCGCCACCGGCGAACTAATCGCGGTGTTCGACATCAGCATGCTCAAAGGCGAAGTGCCGTACCCCTACGTGCTGCAGTGGGAGCAGTACAAGCTTGTGCACGCGGCACTGCCTTACATCAAGGCAAGCGGGCTCGGCGATGTGCGCTTCTCAACCAAGCTGGTCGGCCTCTCGCAGAGCGGTGAGGCCGTCGAAGCGACGGTGATCAATGCCGAAGGCGAGACTGAAGCGCTGCGCGGCAAATATCTGATCGGCACCGATGGCGGCAGCAGCACGGTGCGCCGGCTCGCCGACATCGCCTTCGAGGGTTTCACCTGGGAAGAGCGCTTCATCAAGATCGGCACCAGCTTCGACTTCGGCACCACTGGCAGGGGCTATTGCACGCGCAATTACTTCTCGGACCCGGACGAGTGGATCAACCTGTTCAAGGTGAAAGGATATGGTCCGCCCGGCATCTGGCGCGGCGTCTTTCCGGTACCGGCATCGGAAACTAACGAGCAGGCGCTGAGCATGGAGGGCATCCAGCGCCGCCTGCAGGGCATCCATCAAACGAACGGGGACTACGAAATTCCTTATTACGCGCTTTATTCAGTGCACCAGCGGGTGGCGGCAACTTTCAATAAAGGCCGTGTGCTGCTCGCCGGCGACTGCGCCCACGTCAACAACCCGATCGGCGGAATGGGTATGAATGGCGGCATTCACGATGCACTAAACCTCGCCGAAAAACTCTCCGGCGTCTGGTTCGGCCGCGCCGAAGACAGCGTTCTCGACCGCTACACGCGGCAACGCCGCAAGGCGCAGGTCGACTACGTGCAGGCGCAGACCATCCAGAACAAAAAGTCGCTGGAAGAGAAAGACCAGACCATCCGCCGCAAGCATCTCGACGAGTTGCGGCGCACGTCCGAGGACGCCGCCCTGCACAAGAAGTTTCTCTACCGCTCGTCGCTGTTCGACAGCCTGGCCTCGGCGAACGCGGTGGAGTGATCAAAAATCCGCCCCGGCGAAGCGGGGGAGGGAGCCGCGCGTAGCTTGGTGAAGGGGGCTCGGCCGCGACGTTGTTCGGGCGCTGAACCAAACCTCTCAGCCGCATGCCCCCCTCCACCATGCTTCGCATGGTCCCCCTCCCCCGTTACGCTATCGCTGCACGGGGGAGGATAAGAGCGCTCCCCACTTCGCCTCGATCTCGCGCGCCTCGTCGGCGGACAGTGCCGAGGGCGGCGGAAATTTGTCGTGCCAGGCGAACGGGCGGCAGGCGTCGATGATCGCCTTTGAATGTGAGGTGATGCCGCGGTCTTTGTCGTCCGGCGGAATGCGCGGATCGAGCGCCGAGCTCCAGGCGTTGCGCACAATGTCGATGCCTTCGGCCGGCTCGCAGCGCGTCGTCACCGCCCACATCACGTCGGCGAGGTTGGAGGGATCGATGTCGTCGTCAACCACGACGACGAGGCGCGCCATGTAGCTGTGCGCGGCCGCGACCAGCCCGGCGCGCTTGGAGTGGCCATCGTAGCGCTGGCGGATCGCCACCACGGTCATCAGTTGCGAAACGTGCTGCCATGCGCCGACCACATCGGTGATGCCGGCGGCTTCGAGATTGCTCCAGATCGTCGCCGCGCGAAACGGCAATCCAAAATGAAAGCGCGGCGGCTTCATCGGCGGCGAGCCGAGCAGGATCGGATCGTTGCGATGATGGATGGCGGTGACCTCCATCACCGGACCGGGCCGGGCGGCTGCGGCGTAATAGCCGGTAAATTCGCCGAACGGTCCCTCCGGCAGCGTCGTTTTGCTCGTCGGCAACAGCGCACCTTCAAAAACGATTTCCGCGTGCGCCGGCAGCGGCAGGCCGGTCTTCGGTCCAGCATAGACCTCGATGGGCGCGCCCTTGATCGAGCCGGCGAACTCGTACTCGGAGCGGCCGTCGGGAAGGTATTCAAAGCCCGCGATAAACAACGCCGGATCGATGCCGTGGACGACGGCGACCGGACAGCTTTCGCCGCGGTCCCAATGTTTCTTGGCGATGACTACGCCGTGCCGGCCGCCGTGATCGAACTGAACCGTCACCTTGTTCGGCCCATGCACCTGGATGCGGTAGATCGAGGCATTGATCCAGCAGCTGTCCGGATCCCGCATGATAACGATCGAGCCTGAGCCGATGTATGGGCCGCCATCTTGCCGATGCCAGACCGGCGCGGGAAAGCGCCCGATGTCCACGTCTGAACCGCTATACGAATTTTCCAGAAAGGCAGCGGCACCGACGGTGACCGGCGCATGCGGCTGCAACGTCTTGCGCTTTTCCATCCAGGCTTTGAGCGCGTCGAGCGGTCGCAGCGCCGGATCGAGACCCAACGCCAGGGTGGCGCGTTGTACGTTCGTCGTGGCATTCGTGAAAATACGAAAGCCGCGCGCGTAACCCTTAATGTTGTCGAACAACAGGGCCGGACATTCGGGCTGCCCGGCTGCGACCTCGGTGATGCCGCCGATCTCGAATCGCGGATCGGCACCATCGATCTGCCGCAAACCTCCGAGTTGGCCGACAAGACCGATGAATTCGCGCAAATCCTTATAGTTCATGTTGTCGTTCATGGAGTATTGCTGGACTGTGCTGGATAGATGTCGCCGACAGCGCTGGTGTCAATCGGAAGCCGGTTTCGGTTGGTATGGGTGGTATCAATGTCAAGGAGTTCTCATTGGGTTCGAATAAGTATAAGTGAATGATGTCGTGGCCCAAAGTTCCTCATGCCCTCTATTGCGCATCTCATCCATGACTACGGGTTGACCGTCGTCGCGGCCGTGATCGGCCTAGAAAGCCTTGGCATTCCCGTGCCGGGCGAGACCGCGCTCATCGTTGCCTCCGTCATCGCCGGGACCAAGCATGAGCTGAACATCGTCTCCGTCATTTTGACTGCGACAATCGCGGCGATTGGTGGCCGCATGATCGGCTATTTGATCGGCCGTGAATTCGGTTATTGGCTGCTGCTACGCTACGGCGGTTACGTCGGAATTACAGAAGGCCGGATCAAGCTCGGCCAATATTTGTTCATGCGGCACGGCGGTAAGATCATCATCGTCGCGCAGTTTATACCGGTTTTGCGCACGCTTGCCGGCATTCTGGCCGGGGCCAATCGCATGCCATGGCGGCATTTCGTGGCCGCCAGCATTGTCGGCGCAGTCGTTTGGGCGATGTTCTTCGGCGTGGCGGCCTATTATCTGGGGCGCGAGGTAGAGCGGCTGGCAAGCTCGGTGGTCATCGTTCTGTGCGTTGCCACCGTGATCGCGGTGATCATCGCGGCTGGGTTCCTCCGGCGGCACGAGTCGGAGCTGGTGGCGCAAGCCGAACACGCTTTGCCCGGTCCGCTGCGATTGCCATAGCGGCCGTGCCTCGCCGATAATCGTTCTTGTCCGATGGGAAGACCGCAGGGAGGAGATGACTCGGTGACATCGACCGGTTCGGCGATCGATTGCGATGTGCACGTCAACGTGCCCGGCATGAAGGCGCTGCTGCCTCATCTTGACGAATATTGGCGCGACAGCGTCGTCGATCGTGGATTGAATTCGCTCAATTCAATCAGCTATCCGCCGAATGCGCCGATCACGGCGCGTTCCGATTGGCGGGGCAAGGGCGGCGAGCCGCCGAACACGCTTGAGATGCTGCGCACCCACGCGCTCGATCGCTGGGATATCGATGTCGCCATCTGCAACTGCCTTTATGGCGTGCAGCTTCTGTTCAGCGAAGACATGGCGGCGGCCTTCGCCAAGGCGGTCAATAATTGGGTCGCCAAGGAATGGCTCGATCGCGATCCGCGGCTGTGCGCCTCGATCGTCGTGCCGATGCAGAACACCGAACTTGCTGTCGACGAGATCGAGCGTTGCGCCAAGGACCCGCGTTTCGTGCAAGTGCTTGTTCTCGCCATGGGCGAAGCGCCGCTTGGCCGCCGGCAATATTGGCCGGTTTATGCCGCCGCAGAGCGTCACGGCCTGCCGCTCGGCATTCATGCCGGCTCAAGCTACCGCCATCCGGTCACGTCGCTTGGCTGGCCGTCTCACTACATTGAGGATTATTGCGCGCAATCCCAAGGCTTTCAGGCGCAAGTCGGGAGTCTGGTGTGCGAAGGAGTGTTCGCCAAGTTTCCCAAGCTCAAGGTCGTGCTGCTGGAATCCGGCGTCACGTGGCTGCCGGCGTTTATGTGGCGGCTGTCGAAATTCTGGCGCGGCGTTCGGCTCGAAGTTCCCTGGGTTGACCGCTCGCCCTGCGAACTTGTGCGCGATCACGTGCGGCTGACCATTCAGCCGTTCGACGGTCCGGACGATCCGTCCGCCGTCGCGCGGCTGATCGATCACATGCAGTCGGACGACATGCTGCTGTTCTCGTCGGATTTTCCACACTGGCAGTTCGACGGCGACGACATCATGCCGGCGGGAATTCCGGACAAGCTGCGGGGCAAGATCCGGCGCGACAATGCGCTCGCCACCTACAGCCGTTTGGCTGCGGCGGCGGCTTAAGTTATCGGCATGGCCAAACACGTCATCGCTCCGCTGCGCGAATTTCCGGTCGACACGCGCAAGCTCGTCGACGTCAAGGGCCGCCAGATCGCGGTCTTCAACATCAAAGGCGAATTCTTTGCGCTGGCCAATCGCTGTCCGCATCAAGGCGGGAGTTTGTGTCAGGGTGCGTTGACCGGTCTGATCGAGGCGAAAGAGCCGGGCGAGTACCGCTATTCGCGCCGCGGCGAGATCATCCGCTGTCCGTGGCACGGCTGGGAGTTCGATGTGCGCACCGGCAAGTCGTGGTGCGACCCGACGCGCGTGCGGGCGCGCCAGTTCAATGTCGCGGTCGCGCCCGGTTCGGCGCTGGTCGAAGGTCCTTATGTGGCGGAGACATTTCCGGTCAGCATCGAAGACGACTATGTCGTGCTCGACGCATAGCCGGTAATTGGCATGGCGGACAAAAGCCTCCCCAAGACCGTGATCGTCACCGGCGCTGCGAGCGGGATCGGCTTCGCCAGCGTTAGAGGATTGCTGGACGACGGGCACAATGTCTGCGGCGCCGACGTGCAGCCGGTCCCGGCCGAAAAATTCCATCAGCACGCCTCGCGGTTCCTCGCCGTTCGTGCTGATGTTGCCGGCTCGGCGGATTGCAAGAGCGCGGTGACGCAAACCGTGGAACGGTTCGGCGCACTCGATGGCCTTATTCACATGGCGGCGGTGCACTCGACGCAAACCTGGCAAGAGCTCGACGCCGAGCACTTCACGCGGGTTCTTGCCGTCAACGTGACCGGTGCGTTTCTGATGGCGCAGGCGGCCGCCGAGCGCATGGCGAACGGCGGCGCGATCGTGCTGACGAGTTCCAACGTGTTCATGGTCGGCGGCGTCGGCGGGCATGGCCGCGGCGGGCCCGCCTACGCCTCGTCGAAGGCGGCGATCGTCGGCTTGACGCGCGTATTGGCGCGGTCGCTCGCGCCGCTCGGCATTCGCGTCAATGCCGTCAGCCCTGGCGCGACCGATACCGCAATGACAGCGCACTACGACGACGATGCGCGGCGAAGGGTCGGCGAGCGCACCCTCGTCGGGCGCATCGGCCGTCCCGAAGAAGTCGCCGCGGTCGCCCGATTCCTCATTTCCGACGCCGCAAGCTATATGACGGGCGATATCGCGCACGTAAACGGCGGGGGTAGTTTCAGCTGAAGCCGACCGTTCCCATCCTGCCGGTTCCCCTTTCCGAGCACCAAATGGCACGACGTCCCAATAATGCGGCCAATAAAGCCGCCGGAAGCCTCAGACTCGCAGCCGACATCGGCGGCACCTTCACCGATATCGCCGCGTTCGACGAAAAGAGCGGTAAGCTGACGTTCGGCAAGGCGCTGTCCACGCCGGCGCATCTGGTCGAGGGCATCAGCTCCGGCGTCCGCAAGGCCGGCAGCGACTATCGGTCGGCCGGGCTGTTTCTGCACGGCTCGACCATCGCCATCAACACGATTCTCGAACGTACCGGAGCCAAGACGGCGCTCCTCATCACCGAGGGCTTTCGCGATATCTACGAGATCGGCCGCATCAACAGGCCCGATGCGTACAATCTGTTCTTTCAGAAGCATGTGCCGCTGATCGAACGCGCGCTGCGCTTCGAGGTCAACGAGCGGATGCTGGCCGACAGCGAGATCGACAAGCCGCTCGATGAGGACGAAATCGCGGCGCTTGGCGACCGCCTCGAACGGCTCGGCGTCGAGGCGGCGGCCATCCTGTTTCTTAATTGCTACGCCAACGCCGATCATGAAAAGCGGGCGAAGGCGATCCTGGAAAAAAAACATCCCGGGATGTTTGTTTCCGCCTCGCACGAACTGTCGCAGGAATATCGCGAGTTCGAGCGCTGTTCGACGGTCGCGGCGAACGCCTATGTGGGCCCAAAGGTGCGCCGCTATATCGGCGAGATCGATGCGCACATGCGCGAGGCAGGCTTCGCTGGCTCGTTTCTGGTCGTTCAATCCACCGGCGGTCTGTATGAGGCCAAGCAGGCGCAGAGCCACTGCATCCGTATGCTGGAATCGGGCCCCGCGGCCGGCGTCATCGGCACGCAGGCGCTTTGCCGGACGCTCAAGCTCGACAACGCCATTGCTTTCGACATGGGCGGCACGACTGCGAAGGCCGGCGTCATTCATCACGGCGAAGCGTTGACGACGGGCGCGGCGCTGATCGGCGGCTACGAGAAGGCATTGCCGGTACAGATCGCCATGATGGATATTTTCGAAGTTGGTACCGGCGGTGGCTCGATCGCGCGTGTCGATGACGGCGCGCTGCGGCTCGGCCCGCAGAGTGCTGGCGCCTCGCCCGGTCCGGCCTGTTACGGCCTTGGAGGCACCGAGCCGACCGTCACCGACGCCAACCTGATGCTCGGACGGCTTGGCGCCGAGCGGTTTTTGGGCGGCGAGATGAAGCTTGATATGGCGGCGGCGGAGCGGGCGCTCAAAGCCAAGATCGGCGATCCGCTTGGCATGAGCGCCGTTGAGGCCGCGGACGGCATTTTACGCGTCGCCGCGACCGCGATGTCGTATGCAGTCAAGGGTGTGACTACCGAACGCGGGTTCGACGCCGGCGATTTTGTGCTGTTCGCCTACGGCGGCGCGGGCCCACTTCACGCCGTCGAGATCGCGCGCGAGATCGGCATGCGCAAGGTCATCATCCCGTTCGCGCCGGGCATGTTTTCGGCGTTCGGCATGCTGTTCTCCGATCTGCGCTACGATTACGTTCGCACCTATTTCACGCCGCTCGACGACGCGCCGTTCGATGCCATCGAGAAGGCGTACCGCGCGCTCGAGGATCAGGGGCGTCAGGCGATCGCCGGGTCCTCGGTGGCGCCGCACAAGACCCTGGTCAAGCGCTCAGCCGACATGCGCTACGTGGGGCAGGAGCATGCGGTGACGGTCGATCTGCCGCTTGCGGTGTTCGCCGCCGCCGACCGCAAGGCGATCAAACGGAACTTCGACGAGATGCACGCGCAGCGCTACGGCACCTCGGTGCCGGAGGAACGTGCTGAAATCGTCAGTCTGCGGTCGACCGTGACGGGTCTGATGCGCAAGCCGCCGCAGCGCAAGATCGCGCGCGGCCGCAACGCACCGCCAGTCGCAGCTTTTGGCGGAAAACGGCAGGTTTATTTCGGCGGGCGCTTTCACGCGACGCCGACGTGCCGGCGCGGCGCACTGCTTGCCGGCAATCGCATCAAAGGTCCGGCGCTGGTTGAGGAATACGCGTCCACCACGGTCTTGATGCCGGGGGACGCGCTCGAAGTCGACGCCTATGGCAATCTGGTGATCGCAGTCGGAGGGAGCCGCTGACGATGGCGAAGAAGGCAATCAAAACGCAGGCGCGGAAGGTTGGTGCGCGAAGTGCCGACGCGCGGAAGGTGAAAGCCGATCCGGTCGTCACCGAGATCGTGCGCAACGGCGTCATCGCGGTGACCGAGGAAATGAAAACCAACCTCATGCGCACCGCCTACAACATCATCATCTACGAGGCGCTCGACTTCACCACCGGCTTGTTCACCGCCGAGGGCGAAACGATTTCGATCGGCATCGGGCTGCCGATGTTCATCCGCGGCATGGCGGAGACCGTGAAGGCGAAGATCAGGCATTTCGGCCGCAGCAATATCCGGCCGGGCGACATCTGCGTCACCAACGATTCCTATCTCACCGGCAGCCATCTCAACCACGTCACCTTGACCTTGCCGATCTTCCACAAGGGCACACTCGTCGGCTTCTCGTGCTGCATGGCGCACTGGCTCGACATCGGCGGCACGCTCGGCGGCATGACCACCGACATTTTTTCCGAAGGGTTGCAGATCCCGATCCTGAAGCTGCACGACCGCGGCAAGGTCAACGAGACGCTGATCGACGTCATCAAGCAGAACATGCGGCTGCCGAGCCGCGCCATGGGCGATCTGCGCGCCCAGATCACGGCAGTGAAGACCGGCGAGCGGCGCTTCCTCGAACTGGTCGAGCGCTACGGCCGCGACGCGGTGCTCGCCGCCATCAAAGCAATCATGGATCACTCCGAGGCCATGGCGCGCGCCCGCACCCGCACCATTCCGGACGGCGTCTACGAGGCCGAGTCCTACATGGACGACGATGGCATCGACATCGGCAAGAAAGTGCCGATTCGCGTGCACGTCATCGTCAAGGGCGAGGAGGTGACGATCGACCTGACCGACGTGTCGCGGCAGGTGCGCGGTTTCTACAATTCCGGCATCACCACCGGCTTCGCCTGCGCGCAGGTCGCCTATAAATGCCTGACCTCGCCGACCGACTACCCGATCAACGACGGGTCGTTCCGCAGCCTCAAGACCATCGTGCCGCCCGGCCGCATCATCAGCGCGGTGCGGCCGGCGCCGATGCGGTGGTGGATGACCTACCCAATGACCATCGTCGATACGGTGTTCAAGGCGCTGGCGCCGGTGATCCCGGATCGGGTCATTGCCGGGCATCACGCCGATCTGTTGATCGCGGCGCTGCATGGTATCAACACCAAGACGTCGGAATTCTTTCTCGCGAATTTCGGCCCGCTCGGCGGCGGCTGGGGCGCCAAGCGCGGCGAGGACGGTGTCTCGGCCACGGTGTGCATCAACGACGGCGACACCCATAACGGGCCGAGCGAACAATCCGAGGTGAAGTTTCCGATCGTGGTCGAGCGCTATGAGTTGATCCCGGATTCCGGCGGCGCCGGCCGCCGGCGCGGCGGGCTCGGCGTCGAGCGGGTCGTGCGGGCGCGGGTGCCGATGACCTTCAACACTCAGGTCGAGCGGGCCCATTGCAAGCCGTGGGGACTGGAGGGCGGCGAGGATGCCGCCGGCAATGCGGTCGCGCTTCGGATCGACGGCCGCTGGAAGACCGACTTCCCCAACGCCAAGGTCCTGGTGGCGATGCTCAAGCCGGGCGATGCCTTCCGCCTGCGTTCCGGGGGCGGCGGCGGTTATGGCTCTCCGCTGGAGCGGCCGGCCGCCGAGATCGTAGCCGACGCCAGGCAAGGCTACATTTCGCTCCAGGCCGCGAAAGACCTTTACGGGGTCGTCCTCGATGCGGCGACCTTCGCGGTGGACGAGGCCGCCACCGTACGATTGCGGGAATCGATGCGTTCTGTCGCTTTCGCGTGTGCCGGGGCCGCGGGCTGACCGGGGCACTGATCTGCCCTGCATATGAGCCATTTTTGGCGGTTTTCCCGGCCAAACCCTTGCTTTGGCATGGTTCTTGAACCGTTCGAATAGCCTCGCCATATTATCGGAGGTCGCCGCGGATGCTGTTCCGCCCGACACCGGGGTGCCGCAAGGGCCCCGCAAAGTCGCTCAAAGAGGACTTTGAAACCATGTCCAGGGTTTCGTCGCTATCGAGTCCCTTCCTGCTTGGCTTCGACGAAATCGAGCGCGTGCTCGACCGCGTCGGGAAGGCTGCCGACGGCTACCCTCCCTACAACATCGAGCGCATCCCCCGCGACGGGAACACCCCGGAACGGCTGCGTATCACGCTCGCGGTCGCGGGCTTCACCCGCGATCAGCTCGATGTCTCCGTGGAGGAGAGTCAACTCGTCATCAGGGGCCGCCAGCAGGACGACAAGAGTCGCCAATACATCCATCGCGGCATCGCCGCGCGCCAATTCCAGCGCACCTTCGTGCTGGCGGACGGCATGGAGGTGTTGGGCGCGGACTTGAAGAATGGACTGCTGTCGATCGATCTGGTGCGCCCGCAACTCGAGCGCATCGTGAAATCGATTGCCATCCATGAGTGCGATTAATGCGTGCGATTGACGGAACCAAGAAGGACTCGACGAGGTCAACCAGAGGAGTCGAGGACCATGTCACCCGAAATGAACCGTAACGATAAGACGACGGAAATCTCTCTCGAAACTCTCGCCGGCATGGGCGGCGGGCGCATCGCCTATGTCAAGACGATCCGCTCCGAGGACGTCCCGGTGCTGTTCCCGCAATTGGAGGTGCCGGAAATGGCGCCCGGCTTGACGCTGTTCGCGCTGCACGCCGCCGACGGCACGCCGATGATGCTCACCGACAGCCGCGAGGCCGCAGTCGCCAACGCCTGGAGCCAGGAGCTCGAGACCGTAAGCGTGCACTGACCAGGAGTCAGTGCACAGAAATCAGTATTCACGCCGCACTCGCCGAAGGCAGCGCCAGAACCGCGTAGAGCGACTCCGCGTCGTGCGACGCCCGCAGCTTGTGCGCGATGGTCGGATCGCGAAGGAGCCGGGCGACTCGCGCCAGCGCCTTCAAATGATCGGCGCCGGCGCCCTCGGGCGCGAGCAGCAAGAAAATCAGATCGACCGGCTGGTCGTCGAGCGCTTCGAAATCGACCGGCCGGTCGAGCCGCGCGAACAGACCAAACAGCCGGTTCAAATTCGCCATCTTGCCGTGGGGAATCGCAATGCCGTTGCCCACAGCGGTCGAACCGAGCTTCTCGCGCTGCGTGAGGATGTCGAAAATCTCCCGCTCGTTCTGGCCGCTGAGCACGGCCGCGCGCGCCGCAAGCTCGTGCAGCGCCTGCTTCTTCGAATTGACCTTCAGGGTCGGGAGGATCGCGTTTGGTGCAACGAGATCGTTGAGCGGCATGGAACTGACCTGAAAGGGGAGCGGGGCGCGAGCCCTCACGCTTTAAGCCTTATCGGCTGCGATGACATTGGGATTCGAACCAGGTTCTGGCTGTTGTTCGAGCATGATCCCTGGCCCAAGACCGTTAATCGCTTGTCGGAATCGTGCTGCGAAGGCGGCGGACCATAAGGAGCGCCTGCACCCGCGTCAATGGGCATCGGCAGACACGTCAGCGCTTGGATCGATCCAGCCGAAATGCCCGTCGGAACGGCGGTAAACCACGTTGATGCCGCCGTGCGCGGCGTGCCGGAACACCAGAATCGGCAGTCCCGTCATGTCAAGTTCCGTCACCGCATCGCTGACCGAGAGCTGCCTGAGCGTGGTGGTGGACTCCGCGATGACGACCGGCGTGAAGGCATCCATATCGGCTTCGTCCGCGGGCTCTGGCGCAGCGATCACATAGCTTGCCGCTTCGGCATGCGCGCGCTCGCGTTCGGGGCGATGATCCTTGAGCCGGCGGTGATAGCGCCGCAGCCGCTTCTCGATCCGCAGGGCCACCTGGTCGGCGCTGGCATACGCGTCTTGCGCCATGCCTTCGGCGTGGAGCGTGATCTTCGAATCGAGATGGATGGCGCACTCTGCGCGGAACCCGAAACCGTCGCGCACCAGCGTCACGTGCCCCGAATAGCCGCCGTCGAAATATTTGTTCGTGGCCTCGGCGATCCGTTCGCCGATGCGTTCGCGCAACGCGTCGCCGAGATCCAGATTCTGTCCAGAAATACGGAATGAAGCGGCATTGCGAGACGGAGTATCGGGAGATTTGGCGATGCGAGACTTGGTAATACGGGATTTGGCATTGGAAAGCTTGGCATTGCGAAGTGACATAGCGACCTCCCAGCGGCCAGCCTGACGGCCGTGCCCAAAGAGCCACTCATCCACAGACTCGAGCTAGGTATTGCGCTCCGTCGAGTCAACGCGGCGTTCCGACCTGGGTATCGGTCTGGCCGACGGCCGGACGCCGCGAGCCCTCAAATTCACGTCGCGGCGGCGGACTGTTTCTCGCGCCGGCGTTGCACCGACGAAGGGATGCGCATGGCTTCGCGATATTTGGCAACCGTGCGGCGGGCGATATCGATGCCGGCGTCACGCAGCCGCTCGACGATCGTGTCGTCGGACAAGACGTCCGCCGCGGGTTCGCCGTCGATCAGTTGCTTGATGCGGTGGCGCACGGCTTCCGCCGAATGCGCCTCGCCGCCGTGCGACGCTGCGATCGCCGACGTGAAGAAATATTTGAGTTCGAAGATGCCGCGCGTCGTCGCCATGTATTTGTTCGCCGTGACGCGCGACACCGTCGATTCATGCATGCCGATCGCTTCGGCGACGGTTTTCAGATTGAGCGGACGCAGGTGCTCGACGCCGCGGGCAAAAAATCCGTCCTGCTGGCGGACGATTTCGTTGGAGACTTTCAGAATGGTGCGTGCTCGCTGGTCGAGCGCGCGAACGAGCCACGTCGCGCTCTGCAGGCGCTCGGCGAGATAGGTCTTGTCAATGTCACGTCGAGCCGTCGCCGAGACTTCGGCGTGGTAGCTCTGATTGACCAGGACCTTCGGCAGCGTGTCGGAGTTGAGTTCGACGATCCAGCCGCCGTCAGGGCCTTGCCGCACGAACACGTCCGGTACGATCGGCTGGACGATGGCCGAGCCGAAGGCCAAGCCGGGTTTCGGGTTGAGGCGGCGGATTTCGGCGATCATGTCGACGAGGTCCTCGTCGCTGACGCCGCAAATCTTCTTCAAGGCGGATAAATCGCGGCGCGCCAGAAGATCGAGCCGCGTCATCAGCGCCTGCATCGCCGGGTCGTAACGATTGTGTTCCTTGAGCTGGATGGCGAGGCATTCGGCAAGATCGCGCGCGCACACGCCCGGCGGGTCGAAGCCCTGGAGAATGCCGAGCACCGCCTCGATCTCGGCCATGCTGGTGCCGAGCTTTTCGGCGGCGGCGGGCAAGTCGCCGGTAAGGTAGCCGGCCTCGTCGACCATATCGATGAGGTATTGGCCGATCATGCGCCGCTTCGGATCGGCGATCGCGAGCATGAGCTGCTCACGCAGCCAGTCGGCCAGCGTCGTCTCGGCGGACACAAAGGCTTCGAGATTGTATTCGCCGTCGTCGCGGCCGCCGGAGCCGACACCGGACCACTCCGAATAGCCGCCGGGCATGTCGGACAATCGCGGGCGGGGCGGCTCGGAGTCGTCCGAAAACGAGTCGTCGACGCGGTTGTCGACCCTGTCGTCAGACCTGTCGTCGCCCCTTTCATCGAGCCTGCCTTGGGCCGCCTCGCGGCCCGATTCGCCCTGGCCGTTCCAGGCGTCCTCTCTGGGCGGGTCCGGCGACTGAGACTCGGGCGCTGCCGGCGTGCCGTCGGCCTCGACATTGCGATCGAGCAGCGGATTGCGCTCAAGCTCGGCTTCGACGTAGGCAACCAGATCAAGGTTGGACAGCTGCAGGAGCTTGATCGCCTGCATCAGTTGCGGCGTCATCACCAGAGCTTGGCTCTGCCGAATTTGAAGTCGTTGCGTAAGCGCCATGGAGGAAAAGGGCCGAATTGGTCCGTTTCTTGCTTGTCCAGGGCTTACTAGTGCAGTGCGAAGGCTGTCCCGTCAATCGAATTGAGTCGGGGCCTTGCAATAAGGCTTAAAGGCGGAATTCCTCGCCGAGATAAAGCCTTCTGACATCGGGGTTATTGACGATATCGTCGGGCCGCCCCTCCATCAGCACTTCGCCCGAATAGATGATGTAGGCGCGGTCGGTCAGTCCGAGCGTTTCACGCACGTTGTGGTCGGTGATCAATACCCCGATACCTCGATTCGTCAGATGCCGGACCAGCGACTGGATATCGCCGACGGCGATCGGGTCGATCCCGGCGAAGGGCTCGTCGAGCAGCATGTAATTCGGACGCGTAGCGAGCGCGCGGGCGATCTCGACGCGGCGGCGTTCGCCGCCTGACAGCGCAATCGAGGGGGTTTTGCGCAGCCGCGCGATATTGAATTCCTCGAGCAACGCGTCGAGGTCCTGCTCACGGCGTTTCACGTTCGGTTCGACCACTTCGAGCACGGCGCGGATATTCTGCTCGACGCTTAAGCCCCGGAAAATCGACGCTTCCTGCGGCAGGTACCCAATGCCGAGGCGCGCGCGCTGATACATCGGCAGGGCCGTCACATCGAAGCCGTCGAGTTCGATGCGGCCGGTGTCGGCCTTGATCAGACCCGTGATCATGTAAAAGACCGTCGTCTTGCCCGCGCCGTTCGGGCCGAGCAGGCCGACTGCTTCGCCCTTGCGGACGTGGAGGCTCACCCCCTTCACCACCTTGCGGCCCACGAAGGTCTTTTCGACGCCGTGAACCGATAGAAGACCCTTGCGGTCGCCCGGTATGGCGCCGTTGCCGTCCGTCCGCCGGCGCGGGCGCGACGTCGCGGGCACGCCATTTTGCTGCGCGGGCCGCTCGGGCGGGCGATCCGGTTGACGGTCCGGTTGCCGCTCCGGCTGGCGATCGGGCTGCCGGCTTTGCGGCCGCTCCGGCGCGCGCTGAGGCCGCGCCGACTTTTTGCTGCGGGCTTTCTTGTCGGCGGCAGGGTCCGAAACGCTCGCGATATCGACGTAGGTGCCGTTGATGGTGCCGCCGATGGATGCAAGATCGATAGGGTCTTGATCCGGGATCAAGTCGTTCCGCGCCGGGGTACTGCGGCGGCGAAAATATGAAAAAATGTCCAGCACGCCGTGTCCCAGAGGTCTCGCCTGCGAATCGCGGAAGATGACGGCTCAGATGCAGCGATTTTAGCGGATTTTCCACGCCCTTGCGCGTGGGTCCTAGCCTAGTTCGTCCGGCCAGGTCCAATCGTCATGAAATTGCCGCCAGGGGTGCCATTCTGCCCGGCCTTCGGCTGGATCAAGGCGCGCACCCGGCCGGGGTTGTTGGGTCCATTCCCGGACTCGACGCGCGCATTGCCGGTCGCCATGTCGACCACCACGCGCTCGCCGTGCATGACGTTCTGGCCCTGGGTTACCGTCACATTGCCGCTCAGCGTGATTGTCTTGGCCCTGAGGTCATAGACGCCGAGATCGCCGCTTGCGTTTTGATCCTTGGTCACGACTGTGACGCCGCCGCGGGCTTCGATCCGGCGGATGTTTTGCGCGCCCTGCGGCATGCCCGGCGTGGTCTTGGTCGGGCTTGGCCGGGGCGAGCCTTCGGCTATTCCCATCTCCTGACCGTAGAACACGACCAGCGACTGGCACTTCATCGTTGTGTCGCCCTGCACGACCTGCACGTTGCCGGAGAAGGTCGCCATTTTATTCTTGTCGCGCACTTCCAACGTAGCGGCTTCGATTTGGACAGGTTGATCCTGATCCTGATTCTGGCCTTGCGTCAGGCCCGGCAGCGCCGGTGGCTTGGGCGCTTGCGCGAAGGCAAGTCCGGGCACAACAAGCGCCGCAACTGCGGCATAGAGCGACAGTCTCCGCATCACGGCTGATCCGTTTTGGAATCTTTGCCCGGGTAGAGCGTCATCGAAACGCCCCCATCGAACCGCAACACCGCACCCTTCTCGGCGACTTCGAGACGCTTGGCGTCGAGGAACCCGTTGAGCATCTTCACCGTCACCGGCTTCTCCGAAACGACAGTGCCCTGAACTCGTATCGACCACCGCCTCGCTCAGCCGGGCTTCGTAGCCGGTCGATGAGACGAGGACGATATGATCATGGAGAAAAAGCTTTTCCGACTTCATGTCGTACGTTCCCGTGGAGGCCGTCATTTCCACAGTGCTCTTGTCTTCCATCTGCATTTTGGCGTGCAACTGCTGAAGCTCGACCAAATCGGGTTTGGTGATGTCCTGTGCGGCGGCGTTCGCGGTGAACTCATAGGCGCGAGAATCGGCTGTGAAACCCGTGAGCTTCGGCTGCTCCATGGTGATCTTGGTGCCCCGGATCACAAGCTTGCCGAGCTCGCCCGGCAACCGAAAGCCGCCGACCTGAGGCATGTAATTGGCGGCCACCACCGCCAGCAGGACCGCTGCGATGCCCGCCGGCACGCCCAAGCGCAGCCAACGCACAAAACGGCTGTGCCGGAGCGCGCTCTGGTAGAGCCGTTCCGTTTGGCCGCGCGAGCTTGCCGAAAACCCGGCTCCTCGCGCAGCGTCGGCGGGGTAGGCGGTGGTCAAACGTGGTCCCCTCAGAACCGTTGCTGCCCCGATTCACCTCGCAGAGCACCCTACTTTAGCGGTTTTGCGGTCCAATAGTCGCGGCCGAATGTGGCCCGGGCGGGGCCGGGCGCCCTCTGTGGGCCCCCCGGAACGGCTATGCGGGGGCGATCGCCACGCGCGGGCGGATCAGGAATGGGCGAAGATGTCCTCAGCCGCGAAACCTGCGATATCGAGCCGCACCCGCTCCGGCAGGAAGCGGAAACAGGCCGCCGCCAGGTCCTCCCGGCGTTCGCGCGCCAGCATGGTATCGAGCCGCTCCTTGAGCGCGTGCAAGTAAAGCACGTCGGAGGCCGCGTAGGAGACCTGTGCGTCGCTGAGCTGGCCGGCGCCCCAGTCCGACGATTGCTGCTGCTTCGACAGATCGTGGCCCAGCACCTCGCGCACCAGATCCTTCAGGCCGTGCTTATCCGTATAGGTACGGGTGAGCCGCGACGCGATCTTGGTGCAGTAGACCGGCTCCGGCATGACACCGAGTGTCTTGTAGAGCATGCCGAGATCGAAGCGCGCGAAATGAAAAATCTTGAGCACGCTCGTGTCGGCGAGCAGCCGCTTCAGGTTCGGCGCATCGGCCGCCGGCGACGCGATCTGCACCACGTCCGCCGAGCCGTCGCCCGGCGACAGCTGGACCAGGCACAGCCGGTCGCGCGTCAAGCTCAGACCCATAGTCTCGGTGTCGACCGCGACCGCGCCTTGGAAGCGCGACAGGTCCGGCAGGTCGCCGCGATGCAGGCGGATGGTCATGCAGGGAGGTCCGCTGCGGTGGGATTTGGCGTGGTGCCCAGGAGAGGACTCGAACCTCCACGCCTCGCAGCGCTAGTACCTGAAACTAGTGCGTCTACCAATTCCGCCACCTGGGCTGTGCCGGGATAGGTACGGAGCGGTCACCCCCTTGTCAATCGAACGCCTTAAAGCTTGGTCTCTAGAGAAAAGCGGCCTCGGCTGCGATGCGGAAAAGTGGAAAAGGATTTCCAAAGCGATCATGATCCAGCAAGACGCTATACAGCACAAAGGCGATCAGGTATTCCGCCGACGATGACCATAAAGAGCAAACTTGACACGCTCGTCACCGTGTTCGGCGGTTCCGGATTTCTCGGCCGCCACGTGGTGCGCGCGCTTGCCAACCGCCAGTATCGCGTTCGCGTCGCGGTGCGCCGGCCGGAACTGTGCGGCTACCTGCGGCCGATGGGACGGGTCGGCCAAATCCACGCCGTGCAGGCGAATTTGCGCTACCCGCAATCGATCGCCGCTGCCGCGCGGGAGGCCGATGTCGTCGTTAATCTGGTCGGGATCTTGTTTGAGCGCGGCAGCCAGCGCTTTGACGCCGTTCATGGCAAGGGGGCCGAAGCGGTGGCGCTTGCCGCGAAGGCCGCCGGCGCGCGATTAGTTCACGTCTCCGCCATCGGCGCCGACGAGAAGTCGGCCTCGCACTATGCACGGTCAAAGGCCGAAGGCGAACGCCTCGTGCTGGCGGCGAAGCCCGGCGCTACCGTCGTGCGGCCGGCCATCGTCTTCGGACCCGAAGACGACTTCTTCAACCGTTTCGCGGCGCTCGCCCGGCTGTCGCCGATCCTGCCGCTTCCGGGCGGGGGCCATACAAGGTTTCAGCCGGTTTTTGCCGGCGACGTTGCCGAGGCGATCGCGCTTGGCGTCGACGGCAGCACCAAGCCGGACACGATCTATGAGCTCGGCGGGCCGGACGTGCGGACGTTCCGCGAGGTCATGGACTTCATTCTCGCCACCATCGAGCGCCGCCGGTTGCTGATGCCGGTGCCGTTCGGCCTCTTGAAGCTGCAAGCCGCGTTCCTGCAGTTCCTGCCGCCGAAACCGCCGATTACGCCCGACCAGGTCGAACTGCTCAAGTACGACAACATCGTTGCCGCCGACGCGCAGCGCGACGGCCGCACGCTCGAAGGGCTCGGCATCGTGCCCGAGTTCGATGGCTGCCGTCGTGCCGTCTTACCTCTGGCGCTTCCGCAAGACCGGTCAGTTCAACACGCGCACCGTCTAAGCGCTGGCGGGCGTCAGCCAGTCAAGCCTCGTACTTGAACGAAAGCGCGACGCGCGTGCGGAACGCCGTGACCTTGCCCTTCTCGACCTTCATGTCCATCTTGGTCACTTCGGCGACGCGGAGATCACGCAGCGAACTCGCAGCCGTTTCCACCGCGCGGCGGCCGGCATCTTCCCACGATTTCTCGCTGACGCCGACGACATCGACGACGCGGTAAACGCTATCCGATTGCTTCTTCGCCATTGGTTCGATCCTCCCAAAGCTCTTTTGCATTCGCGCGAGAAAATTTGCTCGCGCGAACTCATCTTAGCTTGGATCGAGGATGGTTTTACAGCCCAAGCGTCAGCGCGATCAGTCCAAGGGCGCCGACTACGATGCGCCACCAGGCAAACAGCGCAAAGCCGTGCCGCGAGACATAACCGAGGAACGTCTTGACCACGAACCAGCCGCACACGAACGACACCGCAAAGCCGATCGCGATGATCACCATGTTACCGCCGGCGAGTTCGGCCCTGTTCTTGTAGGCTTCGTAGGCGAACGCGCCGACCATCGTGGGCATCGCGAGCCAAAACGAAAATTCCGCCGCCGAGCGCCGGTCGGCGCCCATCAACATGGCGCCAACGATGGTGGCGCCGGAGCGCGACACGCCGGGGATCATCGACAGGCATTGGATCACGCCGATGCCGAGATACATCGGCAATGAGAACTTCGTGGCATCGTGGTAGCGCGATTTGAGGTCGAGCCGGTCGATCCACAACAGCACGAAGCCGCCGAGGATCAGCATCGTGCATACGATCCAAACGTTGAACAGCACGCTTTTGATGACGCTGTAGGCGAGCGCACCGATGACCATCGCCGGAAGGAACGCGACCAGCACGCCGATGACGAAACGCTGGTCGTCGCGGTTGGTGAACATGCCAAGGAACAGATGCCACAGCCGCACGAAATAAATCGACAGCAGCGCCAGAATGGCGCCAAGCTGAATGAGCACGTCGAACGACTTGCCGAAGTCCTCGTCGTCGAAGCCGAAGAAATGACCCACCAGCAGCAGGTGGCCGGTCGAGGACACTGGAATAAATTCGGTGAGCCCTTCGACGATCCCGAGGATCACCGCCTTGATTACGTCGAGCGCCGAGGTGTTGGCCGCACCGGGGAGAATCGGGCTGATTACATCGAACGTCATGGCGGACTCCGCTGCGGGGAAAGGGCGTCGTGTGGGCCGGACCGGAAGGAACTTTGCGCGAACGTCTCATCAGACTTGTGACGCAAGGGCGGCTTTTGGGCAACGCCAAATGCCCGGCATTACACTGGTTGCCTGGATCGGTCGTTCGCCTATAAAGGCCCGCACCCGCCCGAATCTTCGCCCAGTTAGGAGTCCATAAAGCTCGCGGGACCATAAGTTCCAACCGTCCGGTTCGCCCCAATTGGCACGCCTTGCATGCTGACGCTGTTTCATCATCCGTTCTGCCCGCAATCCCGTTTCGTGCGCCTCGCGCTCGATGAGTATGGCTTGGCGCCGAAGCTCGTGGAGGAGCGGGTGTGGGAGCGCCGCAAGGAGTTCCTGGCGCTCAACCCCGCCGGGGCGACACCGGTGCTTCTTGAGGAAGGAGCGCCGCCGGTTCCAGGAGCGGCCGTGATCGCCGAATATCTCGACGAAACGCGCGGACGCGACGTCATGCCGTTCCGTTTAATGCCGAGCGACGTCGGCGACCGCATCGAAGTGCGCCGCCTGATGAGCTGGTTCAACGACAAGTTCTTCGAGGAGGTCAGCGGTCCACTGGTGATGGAGCGCGTCTACAAGCGCTACATCCCGAGCGGCAGCGGCGGCGGTTCCCCGAATACCGGCGCGCTGCGTGCTGCGCGCAACAATATTAGATACCATCTGGCGTATATCGGTTGGCTGGTGCGCGCCCGCGATTGGCTTGGCGGTCACAGCCTGACCTATGCGGATCTGGCTGCGGCGGCGCATCTGTCCGCCATCGATTATCTGGGCGATGTGCCGTGGAACGAAGACGAGACAGCCAAGGCATGGTACGCGCGGATCAAATCGCGGCCGTCGTTCCGGACGCTGCTCGGCGAGACGCTGGCCGGCCTGCCGCCCGCGCCGACCTACGCCGACCTCGACTTCTGACGCCGGCTGCACTCAAAGCGGACCTCGCGGCGGCTGCCCGAGAGCACGGGTTTGACGTCATCGGCGTGACACGGCCGGATTCGATCCCTCACGCGGCCCAGCGACTGGATGAATTTCTCGCCGCCGGCGCCCATGGCGACATGGCGTGGATGGCGGCGAATGCCGAGCGGCGCCGAGATCCGCGTGCGTTCTGGCCCGATGTGCGCTCAATCATCATGCTTGGCATCAATTACGGGCCGCACGACGATGCGCTCGCGATCCTCCAACAACGTACGCGCGGCGCAATCTCGGTCTACGCCCAGGGCGACGACTATCACGACGTCATCAAGCCGCGTCTCAAACAGATTGGGCGCTGGCTCATCGACAATGCCGGCGGCGACATCAAGGTGTTTGTTGACACCGCAGCCGTGATGGAGAAGCCGCTCGCCGAGGCCGCCGGTCTCGGCTGGCAGGGCAAGCACACCAACCTGGTGTCCCGCGATCTCGGCTCCTGGCTTTTTCTCGGCGCGATCTTTACCACGCTCGAATTGCCTGCCGACGAAGCCGAACGCGACCATTGCGGCAGCTGCCGCGCCTGCCTCGATATCTGTCCGACCGATGCCTTCCCGGCGCCGTACCGGCTCGATGCGCGACGCTGCATCTCCTACCTCACGATCGAGCACAAGGGGCCGATCCCGCGCGAGTTGCGCGCGCCGATGGGCAACCGGATCTATGGCTGCGACGATTGCCTCGCAGTGTGTCCGTGGAACAAATTCGCCCGCGCCGGTCGCGAGACGAAACTTGCTGCGCGGGATGCGCTGCGCGGACCGTCGCTCGCGGACCTGGCACGACTTGATGACGCAGCCTTCCGCGGGCTGTTCGCGCACAGCCCGGTCAAGCGCATTGGCCGCGCCCGGTTTCTGCGCAATGTGCTGGTCGCGATTGGCAATTCCGGTGATCCCGAACTGGCGGCCGAGGCTGAGCGTTTATTGGCCGATGCTTCACCGCTGATCCGCGGCGCCGCGATCTGGGCGCTCGGCCGTCTCGACCGCGGGCGGCTTGCGCGATGCGCCAAGAGCGCTCGCATCGCTAAGTCCAATCCGGACGTTCAAGCCGAATGGGCCGCCGCATGCGAAGCATGAGGGCACGATGCCGACGCTGATGTGCTTCGGGTTAGGCTATTCGGCGGACCATTTCGTCGGCATGTTCGGCGACGGCTTTGATCGCATCGTCGCAACCGTGCGCAGCGCCGAGCGCGCCGCTGTTTTGAGCGCGCATCATGCCGGCCGGCTGAAGGCGCTGGTGTTCGATGGCGTGCACGCATCGCCCGAGTTGCATGCGGCGATCAGCGAGGCCGAATGCGTGCTGATCTCGGTCCCGCCCGATGAGAGTGGCGATCCCGTCCTCAACGCGTGCGGCGACGTGTTTGCACGCGCGCACCGTCTGCGATCGATCGTCTATCTGTCGACCATCGGCGTTTACGGCGACCGCGGCGGCGCATGGGTCGACGAACAAACGCCGCCCGCGGCCGGTCAGGCGCGGAGCCACGAACGGCTCTCGGCCGAACAGGTCTGGAGCAAACTCGGCGAACGCCGCAGAGCTCCGGTCGCGATTTTAGAACTCGCTGGCATCTATGGGCCTGGACAGAATGCGCTGGTGCAGATCGCGCGCGGCACGGCCCGCCGCATCGTGAAACCGGGCCAGGTGTTCAATCGCATCCACGTCGCCGATATTGCGCAAGCGGCCGATGCCGCGTTTGCCGGTGCCGCTTCGGGCATCTTCAACGTAGCCGACGACGAGCCGACGCCGCCGGGCGATCTGATCGTTTTTGCAGCGCAACTGTTGGGCGTCGATCCGCCGCCCGAAATACCGTTCGAACAGGTGGCGCCGTCAATGTCGCCGCTGGCGCTGAGCTTCTGGCAGGAATGCCGCCGGGTGCGCAACGACAAGCTCAAGCGCGAACTCGGCGTCACGCTGCGCTATCCCACCTACCGTGAGGGCTTGCGCGCGCTGTTCGAAGCGCGATAGCGCGAAGCGCCAAGCTGCGCTACGTCATGCTGCGATGATCCGTGCGCTCTTGCTCCTCGCATTGATTGCCGCCCGTCCGTTCGCGGCGCAGGCGCAGGCCGCGCCCGATGTTTGGCCTAACCGTCCTGTGCATTTCATGTGCCGGGACAGGCCGGCGGCGCTGGCGACATCGTGAGCCGCATCGTTGCGCAGCGGCTGACCGAACGGCTCGGGCAACAGCTCGTCGTCGATAATCGTACCGGTGCGGGCGGTGTCGTCGGTCATTGAAGTGTTGGCGCGCGCGGTCGCCCGACGGATGCACGATCGGCCTGATCACGGCGAGCACGCATGCCTCCGCCGCGGCGCTGACGCCAAATTTGCCGTACGATCCGGTCAAGGACTTCATGCCGGTGTCGATGATCGGCACGTCGCCGTTCGTGCTTGCGGTGTATCCGGGCCTTGCCGCGCACAACGTCGCCGAACTGATTGCACTCGGGAAGGCGAGGCCGCATGCCCTGAACAATGCGTCGTTCGGTCCCGACGAGTCTCGCGTTATCTCGCCGCCGTGCTGTTCTCGGCGCGTGCGGGGTTTGAATTCAATCAGGTGCCGTATCGTTCCACCGCGCAGGCCATGCTCGATCTGGTCGAAGGCCGCGTCGAAGTGCAGTTCGGCACGGTGCCGCCGACATTGCCACTCATCCGCGACGGCAAGATGCGGACGCTCGCCGTCACCGGAGCGAGACGCAGCCCATCGTTGCCGGACGTACCGACAATCGCCGAGGCCGGGCTGGCTGGCTACGAAGGCGACGCTGTGGCAGGCGATCGCTGCGCCCGGCCGGAACGCCGGCTGCGATCGTCGACGCAGTCAATGGCGAGATGGCCGAGATCCTTGCCGAACCGGCGACAATCGCCGCCCTGGCGCAGCAAGGTATCGAAGCCGAGCCGAGTTCGCCGGACGCGCTCGCCGACGCAATCCGTACGGACATCGAAAAGTGGCGCGACGTGGTCGCAAGGCGGGAATCAAGCGGAATAGCGGGACGGTTTACTGCGACTGCACTGGCCGATCAATGCAGGCTCGGCCCCTTGAGGAAGCGATTGCGTTCGCCCGATTTGACGCGCACGTTCATGGTCTCGCCGTCACGATAGATCGTGATCGGCACCTCGACGCCGGCTTGGCCCTGCGCCCAGATCCGCCGGAAGAGAGCCAGCAAGATCGCGGACCTCTTTGCCGCCAACGGAGAGTACGATGTCGCCGGTGCGCAGGTCGGCGCGCTTGGCCGGACCGCGGTCGGCGAGCCCGACGACGACCAGCCGGTTCTCTACCTCGGTCGCATAGAGACCAAGCCAAGGCCGTGGCGGAACATTGCGGCGGCCGAATTTCAGAAGATCGTCGAGGATCGGCGTCAGCAGATCGATCGGAACGATCATGTTGATGTTTTGCGCCTGACCCTTGTCGACGGCGTGCTGCAGCTGCAACGACCCGATGCCGAGAAGATGGCCGGCGGGTCCGATCAGCGCGGTACCGCCCCAGTTCGGATGCGACGGCGAGGTGAAGATCGCTTCGTCGAGCACGTACTCCCAGTAGCCTGCGAATTCCTGCTTTGCGACAATACGCGCCGCCGACCGAGTGGTCGCGCCCGCCGGCGCCGCCGACCACGACGCGCTCACCGATGGCCGCATTGGCCGATTGGCCGATTTCAAGCGCCGGGATGTCGAGTTTGGAAAGCGCCTGCACCAGGCCGAATCCGGTTTCCTGGTCGTAGCCCATGACGTGGCCGGGGACCGACCGGCCGTCGCTGAGATTGAGCCAGATCGTTTCCGCCTCGGTGATCAGATAGCCGATCGTGAGCACCAGGCCGTTGCGGATGAACACGCCGTTCCCGGCGCGCTCCGTGCCGAGCGTTTCTGCGGTGTAGGCGTCGGACGGAATGGTGGCGCGCAGGCCCACCACCGAGGTGAGGGCGTGTTCGAGATCGTAGCCATAGTCCTCCAGCTTCGGCTGCACGGAGGACGGCACTTTCCAGTCGCTCACGGATGGCATCTGACGCTTCCCTCGTACGCGGTGGCAGCCGCGACCAACATCTTGTAGCCGAAATAAGGCGGCGGCGAAATCGGCGATCTGCGGGTGTGGATGCCGCCGCCGGCAAACCTCGACCACCCGTGCGGCGCACTGGCCGCGAGCCAAGGACAGGATACAGGGCATGTGTTGACCGCCGAGCGGTAATCAAGCCCCGTCGCGCCCGCCGCGGATCAGCCGCCGGCGAGACCAGCGTTCAAAAAGTCCTTCGACCATTTCGCGTAACTGGCTTGGCGCGTGACCTGCTTCATCAGGTCGGGCGACGCGACCCCCTTGATGCTGGCCGGTGCCGCGCCTTCGCGCAATGCCTTCAGCGTTTCATGCACGGCGTTCACCGCCGCCATGAACGGCAGATGGCCCTGCAGGCAGACGCGCACATTGCGCGCCGAGAGATAATCGAGATCAAACAGCTCGGGCCCGGGGCTGCCGAGAAACAGCGGCAGCCTGACCGCGGCGGCGACGGCGTCGAGTTGCGCGCGCGTCTTCACGCCGGCCATGAACAGCATGTCGACGCCGGCCTCTTCGTAGGCCTTGAGCCGCGCGATCGTGTCCTCAACGCCGTTGATCGCCATGGCGCTGGTACGGCCGACGATCACCAGGCGCTTGTCCTGGCGGCCCGCGAGCGCGGCTTTCATCTTGCCGACGCCTTCGGCGATCGGGATCAGCGTCGTCTGCGTCGCGCCGTAGGCGGTCGGCAGCAGGGTGTCCTCGATGGTGAGACCGGCGACACCCGCGGTCTCGAGCTCTTCCACCGTGCGCTTGACGTTGAGCGCGTTGCCGTAGCCGTGGTCGGCATCGACCAGGAGCGGCAGCTTGCCGGCGCGGTTGATGCGGTAGGCCTGTTGCGCGAACTCGGTCAAGCGTGAGCATCACGATGTCGGGCGCGCCGAGCACCGTGAATGATGCAATCGAGCCGGCAAACATGCCGGCTTCGAAGCCGAGGTCTTCGGCGATGCGCGCCGAGATCGGATCAAAGACCGATCCCGGATAGATGCAGCGCCCGCCCGCGATGACGGAGCGCAGCCGCTCCCGTCGATCCGTCCAGTCCATGATATTGCCCCTGATGTGCCGCCAATCGATCGGTGCCGCCGCCCGTTGACGGCGGCGGATATTCCATCACTCGTGCTCGTGCGGCAACGGCGAATGAGACAGCCGGGAAGCGAACGTCTCACTCTTTCTTGCTCGGCGCTACGGCCTGTTTTTCCAGTTCCTGTAGTTTTTTCTCAAGGTCGGGAATGCTGGCGACAAGATCGCAGTTCTCCTTGTCCGTGACCGCTTCCTTTTTTACGACCTCCCAGCGCTCCGCAGCGTCATCATCGCTCCAGGGCCGGTGCTTTTCCGGATTGAAGACATGCTCGCGCGCGAGGTTCTCAAGCGACCGGTGATATTCATCGAGATTGAGAACGCGGTTGCGCGGCTGGAAATAAAAGAAATTCTTGCCCTCGAGCTCCTTGCAGAATTTCAAGCCGCCGACGAACATCTTTTCCATCATGTGGGCGTCGAACAGTTTGCCCTTCAGGTCGTCGATGGCTTGAGTTTGCGCGTGCAGGGGGCCCGCCGCCAAAGAACAAACAAGCATGATGCCAAAGAGAGATCGCATCACGGACCCTCCCTTATCTCTCGTCAACCGTCCCTTTGTCCCCGAACTGCAAATATCTGAATATTCCGTTACAATAGTGGCGCCGCGAACAAAGAACTGCCGCCAGACCTTCTCCAGGTCGTTACCACAAAGTTTACGCCCGCCAGCTGTTCCGCCACGGACGTTTACTTTATGAGGGTCTGCTACTTTGTTGCCTTGATCCCGCCCAATCTTCTACGCAGACCCACGCTAGCCTCTGGGCGTCAGTTGGGGGGACTAGCCTTGCGTTCCAGCATCAGTCTTGTCGTCGCGTCGTGTGCTCTTGCCGGGTCCATCGGCGTAGCCAACGCGCAGTATTATCAACCGCAGCCGGCGCCGCCAGACTATTCGCCGCCTCAGCCTTATGCGCGAGCGTCGTTGCCGCCTCCGTCGGGTGCGCGGCCTTACGGCGAGCCCTATTACGGGCCCCCGGCCGCGGCGCCGGGCGGCTACTACGGTCAGTCCCCCGTCGTCTACCGCGACGCAAGCGGCATGCCGTACGATCCGGATAGCCAAGCCATGGGGGACGGGCCGGTCGATTCAACGTACACACCGGCAAGCCGGCCATACTTCGCCCCGAACGACCATTTGCCGCCGCAGCCCTTGCCCGCGATCGGCGACACGCCGTTTTCGCGTCCGCCGGCCGACATCGGTGAGGCCAGTGCGCCCGACGACACGACCGACGCTGTCGCCGGTCCGAGAGGCGGGACGAATTCCCGCACGATGATTGCCGGATTGCCGCCGGAGGATCAGCCCGAACAGGGTCCGGCCAGGGAATTGCCGGCGCAATTCCGGAAACAGCTCGTCAACTACCTGACCAAGGAACCTACCGGCACGATCGTCGTCGATACGCCGAGCACCTATCTCTATCTCGTGCTCGGCAACGGCAAGGCGATGCGCTACGGCATCGGCGTCGGCCGTGAAGGGTTTACCTGGACCGGCACTGAACGCATCAGCCGCGCCAAGGAATGGCCGGACTGGTTCCCGCCAAAGGAAATGATCGAGCGTCAGCCGTATCTGCCGCGGTTCATGGCCGGCGGTGAGACCAATCCGCTCGGGGCGCGTGCGCTCTATCTCGGCAATACGCTGTACCGCATTCACGGCACCAATCAGCCGTCGACGATCGGGACGTTCGTTTCGTCCGGCTGCATCAGGCTGACCAACGACGACATCGCAGATCTTTATAGCCGTGTCGGCGTCGGCACCCGCGTCGTGGTGCTGCCGGGATCGCTTCCGGCGTCGGCTTCGACGCAGGGACCGATCGCGCGTTAACGCTCGGCATCGTCTTCGGCGATATCTCCGACAAAGATCCGGCCCGCGCCGTGTGACGCGGGCCGGATTTTTTTGCATTGGATTTTCGCCGACTCAGTTAATGTCAATTGAGTCCGAAATCAGCAGAGCGACGCTCGCCGCTTCGGTCAGTCGCTGGCTTAGCCGCAGCCCTTGCGGCATCGATGCCCTCGCGAAGACCTAAGCCCTCAGTGATGCGTGCTTTATGACGGGTCGCGCGCGGGCGTTCTGCGAGGTTGAATGTTTCCAAACGTCCGCCTGATGGTCGCTGCGACATTTGCCTCGATCGTTGCTCTGAGCCTTGTGTTCGGCGTGATGGCGACGTTCTTCGTCAGTCATGAGCCGCGCGACTTTATTGGCGTCGCACGGCGCGCCGCTTCAACTCAGCGTCGATGCTGCGGCCCCGGCCGTAGGCGAAACGTTCGGCTCCCGCTTCCAATTAAATGTGACGCGGACGGACAACGCTGTGCCATGAGATCGCCTGGAGAACTTCGCGTCTCTCACTCCGGTCGTGACGTTGAAGTCTGACAGCTGCGCGGGAAACGCTGACACCATTCCCTCGTCGCCTGCCGCCGAACCGGCAACACCCTCCTCCGACGCGGACGCGACCGAGCCCGCGACCGTATCGTCCATCGATCCGGCGCGCGAAGCAGAATCCGGCCGCACAAGCGGCGGCTGGTGCCGAGGTGGAACAGCCGCCGCAACTGTCGATGCTTGAGCCTGGGCCGGCGGCGAAGAGTGACGAGCACGACGCGCACTCTGAGGACTCAAAAGACGCCACCGCGGTTGTCGCAGAATCCGACATCCACTGCCGTGACCACGACGGCTGAGACCGAACAGACCGACGACACTCACCCGAGCGAGCCTGGTCTCAACGAGACAAGCGCGCAGCAGCCCGAGACTGCGCCCGCAGCCGCCGAGAAGCCTGCGGCACGAAAGCCCGGACACAAGGCGGCAGCTAAGGCCGAGAGCCGGCAGCACGTCGCCGGCAAAGTGCATCGTTTTCGCAGAGTGCGGCCTGTTACTGAGGCGAGTGACCAGACTTACTATCAATTCATGCAGCCGAATTTCCAAACGGCCCCAATTTAGCAGCAAGCGGTACGCACTCGCGTCGTCCGCAGCAGTGGCATTGGCGGTCCCTTCATCAGACCGCCCGCCCAGTAAGCGAACCGCAACAAAAGCGCGCCGCCTGGCGTTTATTGCTCGAGCAATCGTCTTGTTCTCTCGACTTGGCTTGAACTTTTCATAGATATTGCCGCAAACCTTGGATTGCCCGTGATCCCGCTTTCCGTTCTTGACCTTTCGCCCGTGACGACAGCGACGCCGGGATCGGCGGCGCTGCGCAACTCGCTCGATCTGGCCCGCCTGGCCGACCGGCTCGGCTACACGCGCTATTGGGTCGCCGAACATCACAATCTCGCAAACATCGCGAGTTCCGCGCCCGAAATCATGATCGGGCAGATTGCGGCCGTGACCACCCGGATCCGCGTCGGTTCCGGCGGCGTGATGCTCCCGAACCACGCGCCGCTGATGGTGGCGGAGCGGTTCAAGGTTCTGGAGGCGCTGTTCCCCGGCCGCATCGATCTCGGGCTCGGCCGTGCGCCCGGCACCGATCAGGTGACGTCCTACGCGCTTCGAGCGCGGCAGGATCCGCGGCAAGGCGACGATTTCCTCGAACGCTTTCAAGAGTTGTTGCTGCTCGAGCGCGGCGGCTATCCGGAAGGTCATCCGTTCCGCAACGTGCGCGCCGTGCCGGCCGACGTCGCGCTGCCGCCAATCTGGCTGCTCGGTTCAAGCGGCTACAGCGCCGAGCTCGCCGCCGCTGTCGGAATGGGATTTTCCTTTGCGCATCACTTCGCGGATTATGATGCGGCAAGCGCGATGCTCAGTTATCGCGAGCACTTCAAACCATCGGCAGCGCTGGCGGAGCCCTACGCCATCCTCGGAACGACAGTGATCGCGGCTGACACGGACGAGGAAGCCGAACGCATCGCGGCGAGTGCTGAACTGCATTTTGTGCGCCGCGCCAAAGGCGAATATGCGCCGCTCGCGTCGCCCGAAGAAGCCGCCGCCTATCCCTACGCTCCGATCGATCGCGCGCGTATCGGGCAACTTCGCACGCGCCTCGTCGTCGGTGGTCCCGATACCGTGAAGGCGCGGCTCCTCGCTTTGGCGCAAGCGACGAAAGCCGATGAGCTGATGATTACCACCATGGTCTACGATCACGCCGCGCGCCGGCACTCCTATGAGGTTCTGGCGCAGATCTTCGAATTGCGACCCCGCATTTCGACCACAGAATCATCATAAATTTACGGGAGGAGTGAGCGCGGCAGCAACACGAATGGCTAGCGTCACCGTGCCGTCTTGTACTACCATTAATCGATGATAATCCACGTCATCCACCGGTCGCGTTGTGGAAGGTGGTAAGGATTGTTGGGTAAGTTTGTCGTCCGAATCACGGTGCCCTTTGGCTGGGGGATGAAATTGAGCACTAAGGGTACGCGGAACCGTTCCGCATCTTCGGTTTATTCTCATACCAAACGCGCATTGCTGGGCGGCGTCGGCGTGTGCGGGTTGATTGTCGCGCTTACGGCAGGATCGCCGTCCGCCCTAGCCCAGTACCAGCCCCAGTACCAGTACCAGCCCCAGTACCAGCCCCAGAACCGGTCCTACCATGTGCCGGGCTACGAGCCCGTCCGCTACCATGCGAAGCCGTCAAAGGCGAAAGGGGGCGGGAAGGCCAAGGAAGACCAGGTCAGCAAAGAGCCGTTCGGAAACATCCCGAAAGGTCCGCTGCAGATTTTCGTCTCCATCGATCAGCAGCAACTCCATCTCTACAGCGACGGCCAGCATGTCGCCGACGCGGCCATTGCGACTGGAGTGCCCGGGCATCCGACGCCAATGGGCGTGTTTAGCATCATTCAAAAAGACCGGTTCCATCACTCCAACATCTACAGCAACGCGCCGATGCCCTTCATGCAGCGCATCACGTGGTCGGGGGTCGCACTGCACGAAGGCCAAAATCTCGGCCATCCGGCGTCGCACGGCTGTATCCGCATGCCGCATGAATTCGCGGCGCGGCTCTGGGTGCTGACCAAGCTCGGCGTGCGCGTCGTCATCGCGCGCAGCGAACTCAAGCCGGTCGATTTTCGGGACTCGCGTCTGTTCGTGCACAAGGATACGACCGCAGCGGCGGCGGCCGATCCGGTGAGGACCGCGCAAGCGATCGACAGCACCAAGGCGACCGACGTCGTCGATCCCGCGATGACCGGCGCGCCGAAAGGCGACACGCCGGCGTTGGCTGCGCCGTCCATCGATACGCCGACACCCGTCGCGCCGCCTGTGGTCGATGCCAAGACGGCGGCGGAAGCCGGCCCCGCCGCTTCGAGCGATCCCGATCCCGCGTTGATCGATGTCGCCAAGACAATAGCCGACGGTGTTGCGAGCGGCGTTGACGCCGCCGGCAAGGCTGCGCCGGTTGCGGAGGAAGCGCCATCGACCACCGGCGCGGTGGCGCGGGCGCCCGCCGCGATCGAGACCAAACCGGTTACCAAGCCCGAGCCGCCCACAGTCGCCCAGTCAACGCCGCCCGCTCCGCTGGCTGCGGAGCCACCGGTTCGGGGGCCCGTGAGCGCTCCTGCAGCTCCCGCGCTGGGCGCTCCTGCGCCTGATGCTGCGCTGCCTGAAGCCGTGCCGGTTCCGGCTCCGAAGCCGGCCGTGATCGCGAAAGTCGACAACGCGCCGATTGCGATCTTCGTCAGCCGCAAGGAAAAGAAGATCTTCGTGCGGCAGCGCTTCGCACCGCTGTTCGACGCGGCGATCACGATCGATCGTCCCGACCAGCCACTCGGCACGCACGTGTTCACGGCGATGGATTCCGTGGGCGACAGCGGCGCGTTCCGTTGGAACGTCGTGTCGCTGCTGAGCCAGCAAGCCAAGCCGGTGCGCAAGGTCGAATACGACAAGAAGGGCCGGCGCCGGGAGGACACCGTCGTTGCGTCCGAGGCGCCGCCGCCGCAGACACCCGCGGAAGTTCTCGCCCGCATCGAAATCCCGCAGGATATTGTCGAGCGGATTTCGGAACTGATGAGCGCGGGCTCCTCGCTCGTCGTTTCCGATCAGGGCCTTGGCGGTGAAACCGGCGAGGGCACGGACTTCATCGTCGTCACTCACTGACCGGCGGTCTGTCTCCTGCCATTGCGGGCCGCTGCTTATAGTTCGCGGCGGCCGGCGTTGCATACCGGCACGGCGTGTAACCGCCATTCAATCGACATTCACGACGGTGTATGGTTCGGCTGCCGACCGTTGGGCAGGCCACGGCACCACAGAGCGCGCACGCGGTTTGAGTCTGATTGGTTTTGGTTGTCAGTCGAAGGAGGATCACTTGGGTAAGCACTTCACACTTGTCTCATCTGATAGTTTTAAGCTCGGCGCCTATCGGGCCGACCCTGCCGGACCGTCGAAGGGCGGCATCGTGCTCATTCAGGAAATTTTCGGTGTCAATCATCACATCCGCGCGGTGTGCGACCGTCTCGCCGGCGAAGGCTACGCGGCGCTGGCGCCGGCAGTGTTCGATCGTCAGCAGCCGAATTTCGAATGCGGCTACACGCCGGACGAGATCGCCAATGCGCGCAAGTTCGTCGCCAACCCGGATTGGGGCGCGATGCTGCGCGATGTGCAGGCCTCCATCGACGAACTGAAGCAGGGCGGCCCGGTCGCCATCATGGGCTTCTGCATGGGCGGCACCATTTCGTTTCTGGCCGCATGCAAGCTCAACGGTCTGTCCGCGGCTGTCTGCTATTACGGCGGCCAGATCGCGAAGAACGCCGACCAGAAACCGAAGATCCCGACGCAGATGCACTTCGGCGAGAAGGACGCTTCGATCCCGATGAGCGACGTCGAGTTGATCAAACAGAAGCGCGGCGGCGATTGCGAGATCTACGTCTATCCGGACGCGCAGCACGGCTTTCATTGCGACGAGCGCGGCAGTTACCAGGAAGCCGCCGCGAAACTCGCCTGGCAGCGGTCGATGGCGTTCCTGCAGAAAAACGTGAAGAAATAGATTGAAGGCGGCGTCAGGTCCGAGCCGGCCCCGACGCGCCTCGATCAACACTGGTGTTTTGCTGCGACGCGGTTCTGATCGGTCAGAACCGCGTTTTTCTTTGGTCTTTTTGGACGCTGTGCAACGGCATTATCTGTACGGTCAGAGGCGCGCGGTTCGCGCGTGCAAAACGCAGTTTTGTGGGCAAAAACGCCTCAAACCTGTTGACCGGCTTGGCATAGTTCTTGTGTGATCCCCCGCAGTGGTCGTTGTGCGGGGGGGGGTAGGCACATGAGCAAGGACATTCATCCGGTCGACGAGTTCCTGCCGGTTCCAAAACTTTTGACGCTTGGCATCCAGCACGTGCTGGTCATGTATGCGGGCGCCGTGGCGGTGCCGCTCATTCTCGGCCGCGCCCTCAAAATGTCGCCCGAAGATGTGGCGTTCCTGATCAGCGCCGACCTGTTTGCTTGCGGTCTCGCCACGCTTGTTCAGTCGGTCGGCTTTCCCGGCGTCGGCATCCGGCTGCCGGTCATGATGGGCGTGACCTTCGCCTCGGTCGGCCCGATGTTGTCGATGGCGGCCTCTCCCGATGTCGGGCTTTTGGGCATTTACGGCTCGGTCATCGGAGCCGGGATTTTCGCCGTTTTGGTTGCTCCGTTTATGGGCAGGCTCTTGCCGCTTTTCCCACCAGTCGTAACTGGGACGATCATCGTCGTCATCGGCATCTCGCTGATGCGCATCGGCATCAACTGGGCGGGTGGCGGCTTGCCGACGCTGACCAAGGTTGTCGATGGGGTGCCCGGCGCGTTCCCTAATCCGGGCTACGGTCAGCTTGCAGGCTTGGGCATCGCGCTGTTCGTGCTGCTCGTCATTCTTGCGCTGATCCGATGGGGCTCGGGCTTTCTCGCCAATGTGGCGGTGCTGCTTGGCATCGTCGCCGGGGCGGTGCTGGCGTCGATCCTTGGCGTCATGCACTTTGAACGCGTCATGGCCGCGTCGTGGTTCGACATCGTCACCCCGTTGCGCTTCGGCGTGCCTACTTTCCGGCTCGTTCCGATCGTCACCATGTGCATCGTGATGGTCGTGGTGATGATCGAATCCACCGGAATGTTTCTGGCGCTCGGTGAAATGACAGAGCGGAAAATCGATCAAGCCGCGATCGCGCGCGGACTGCGCGCCGACGGCGTCGGCACGATCCTTGGCGGTATCTTCAACACCTTTCCGTATACCTCGTTCTCGCAGAACGTCGGCTTGGTCGGGGTGACCGGCATCCGCTCACGATGGGTCACCGCGACGGGCGGCGGCATCATGATTGCGCTCGGTCTGTTGCCGAAGATGTCGGCGCTGGTCGAGGCGCTGCCGCAGGTCGTGCTCGGCGGCGCCGGTCTCGTCATGTTCGGCATGGTTGCTGCGACCGGCGCGCGCATTCTGACCAACGTCGACTTCAAGACCAATCGCTTCAATCTGTTCGTGGTCGCGATTTCGATCGGCTTCGGCATGATTCCGCTGGTGGCGCCCAACTTCTTCACCTACACGCCGCTCGCGCTGCATCCGTTGCTCGAATCGGGAATTCTTTTGGCCGCCATCGTCTCGGTCGCGCTGAATCTGTTCTTCAACGGCGTCGGCAGCCTCGCATCGGCGCAGCACGATGCGTCGATGGCAGCGGCGGTGTCGGAGCACGCGTGATCAGGTATCAGGAAGTCAGTAATCAGTGATCAGGAGAATTCGTCCGCAATTAGTTGGCTGATGACTGATGGCTGATCACTGATATCTGAACTAGTCTAGAACCAGCGCTCTTGAATGTTGAGCGCGTCGCCGGGACGGATCGGGCAGGTGACCGGTACGGTCATGCGTACCTGCTGGCCATCGACGAACCGTGTCAGCACGACGGTTTGCCGGTAGGCCCGCGGCGCAAAGCCGCCCGCGATGGCGACCGCGGTCTCCACCGTCATGTTGGCGACGTAAGGATACTGACCCGGCTGCGTCACTTCGCCGAGAATGAAGAACGGCCGGTAGGCCTCGATTTCGACCGCGACATGCGGCTCGCGGATGAAGCCCTGCCGCAAGCGTTCGGCAATTCGGTACGCCAGCTGATCGGTGGTTGCGCCGCGCGCCAGCACCGGTCCGATCAGCGGCATGTCGATGTGACCCTCGGCACCGACGACGTACGAGTTGGTCAGTCCGTCTTGGCCGAACACCACGACGCGCAGCCGGTCGCCCGAATCGAGCGTGTAGGGACCTTCGGGACCGGGGGGGGGGGTGAAGGCAGCTGGCGTCGGGACCAGAGGTGCGGCGACCACGGGCGCCGCGACGAGGGCTGGTGTAGGCGCCACGGCTGCGACCCGCGTCGTCCAGGCACTGCGAAAAGGCCGACTGGCAGCAGGGGCGCTGCGACCGCAACGCGGGCAACGGGCCGCTGCGCGCAGGCCGCCGCAGTGATTGCGACGGCAAACACCGTATGAGAGAGCGGGTGACCCGCATACGCGTAATCCGTGCCCGTTCGAACGAACGTCGGGACCGATTAACGCCCGGTAAGGTTAATAATCCCTCACCGGGCGGCGCAGTGTCGGGGACCGTTGCAGATTAGCCGCTGCTAATTCGGCCTTTTATCCGGCCGCCGTCCCAGCCAGTCGGCGACGGCGAGCATCAGCATGACGGCGGCGAACACGAGCGGGAAACCAAGGACCCAGCCAAGCTTCGACGTGTCCATCGGCTTTTCGAGGTCGAAGTACCACGCCAGCGCATCGACGGCCGCGATGCCGACGATCGAGCCCAGCAACTTCTGCTTCAACTCGCCGAAATCGACCTGCGTGAGCCCTTCCGGCCAATCTGGATGAGCGGCGGCGTCAATTCTGCGAATGAAGTTTTCGTAGCTGGAGAAGATAACGATGAGGATCAGATTGGCGGTGAGTGCGAGATCGACGAGGTTCAGCACGCCGGTCACGGTATCGTGCCAATTCATGCGCGGAACCTGAATCGCAAGCGCGAACAGATCGCCGAAGAACCGATACATCAGCGCGAGTTGGCAGAGCAGCAGGCCGAGCAGGAATGGCGCCAGGAACCAGCGGCTGAAGAAAATCGCTCCCTGAATATAGCGCCCGTCCGGCCACCTCATGGCGTCCCCGCATCGCGTTTCTCGCCGCCGCGATGCGAATGGCGAGTGGCGAACTAGCAAACGGGGTGTCTCACCTCATTCGCTATTCGCCATTCCCCATTCCCTATTCGCTCTTGGACCAGACGGTCAATGCGCTGCGGCGGCAACGCCCGTGCCGATCGGGCAGCTCACGCCGGTGCCGCCGAGGCCGCAATATCCGCGCGGGTTTTTTGCCAAATACTGCTGGTGATAATCCTCGGCGAAATAGAACGGCGGCGCGTCGAGAATTTCCGTAGTGATGGGTCCCATGCGTTCGGCGGCGAGTGCCTTGGCATAGGCCGCCTTCGACGCTTCGGCGGCGGCGCGATGCTCCGGCGAAAACACGTAGATGCCAGAGCGGTACTGGGTGCCGACGTCGTTGCCTTGGCGCATGCCCTGGGTCGGATCGTGGCTCTCCCAGAACGTCTTCAACAGCGTTTCGTAGGAGATTTTCTTCGGGTCGTAGACTACGAAAACAACTTCATTGTGCCCGGTGCGGCCCGAGCAGACCTCCTCATAGGTCGGATTGGGGGTCAGCCCGCCTGCATAGCCGACGGCAGTGACGTAGACCCCGTCACCAAGCTCCCAGAACTTGCGTTCCGCGCCCCAGAAGCAGCCGAAACCGAACATCGCCGTCGCGAGCCCTTCCGGGTACGGACCCTTCAGCGCGTGGCCGTTGACGAAATGCTGGCGGGCCGTGGGGATCGGCGTCGAGCGTCCCGGCAAGGCTTCGCCGGCGGCCGGCATTTCGAGTTTTTTCTTGAATGCAAACATGGCGGCGTCTCCCAATTGGCTCAGCAAATATAGGGCTTTTGTTGTTGCACCGCACCGGCCGATCGATCACGTTTGTGCGCTGTCGCAAATCTGCCCCGAATTTGGAATCTAGGCGCCGCTGCGCGGTACAAAGCCGGTTACGGCGGTGGGCGAAGAGGGCGAGCGGCTTCCACGTCCCGCTTTTGCCGCTTATTCTGCCGAGCCGTCGCTGCGGCGGCGCGCCCGTGAGGAGGGACTTGAGATGTGTCGAAGGCTCGCGCTCGCTGGCGCGTTTGCAATGGCGGTCGGTCTGGCCACGGTCTCGGCGCCGGCGCTGGCTCAACAGCAGGCGCCCGTACCGCCTTACGGACCGGTGATCACGCTCGATCAGGCCAAGCGCGCCATGGCGGCGGCCGAGCTCGAGGCGGCGAAGAATTCCTGGCAGGTCGCCATCACCATCCTCGACAGCGGCGGCACCCTGGTGATGTTCCACAAGTTCGACAACGCCCAGCTGTCTGCGGTGACCGTTTCGGAGGGGAAGGCGCGCACGGCGCTTGAATTCAAGCGCCCGAGCAAGGCGCTCGACGACGCCATTGCGGCCGGCGGCGCTGGGCTGCGGCTTCTTGCGCTCAAGAACATCACGCCGCTCGAGGGCGGGCTGCCGATCGTGGTCGACGGCAAGATCGTCGGCGCCATCGGCGTGTCCGGCGCGCTGTCCTCCCAGGACGCCCAAGTCTCAAAGGCCGGCGCGGACGCGCTGTTGCTGCGGTAAGCGCAGGATCAAGCAGGCGGCGTGCCGTCGCGCGCCCCGATTTTTGCCTTGAGCGCGGTCGCTGCGGCCGCATAACCGCCTTGCGCGCCGTCGATGAAATGCACGTGGTCGCTCCGCGTCGGCGATGGCGTGAAGCACGTCATCATCGCGGCCTCCTGCCGGTGCAGCCCATACACCGCCGTGCCGGCCGCTGCCGCGAGCCGCCGGTCGAGCGTGTCGGCGAGATCACTCGTGCAATCGAGGATCATGCGCAGCCCGTCGTCGTATTTGCGGAAGTCGGAATTTTCCACGACCTGACGCAGATAGACTTTCGGCACGAAGCTGCCGACGCGAATGCCAAAACGCATGATCAGGAAGTACAAAAACGTCCGCGCCAGCACGCCGAAGCGCGAGTTTCGCCGGGCGCGGCATGAGCTTCGAGATCAACGCCCTGCGGCGGCCAACGCATCGCCGGTCCGTCCGGCGGGACCGGGCTGCAGCGGCCGGGGCTGCGTTCGACCAGCGTGACGATGTCCTCGATCAGGGCGCGGAAGGCTGCGTGATCGGCGCTGGGCGCCGGCATGATCAGCGCCGAAAGGATGAGGCCGCGCGTCGCCCGGAATTGCTCGAACCGGCATGACAGCCCCGAGAGGTCGGGCCAGGTGCCGGCCGGCGCCGGCGTCACCGCGTATTCGCCGCGTTTTACGGCGCGTCCGCCCAGGCAGGCCGCCGCCGGAAAACATGGCGTAGGACACGTTCGTCGGACGGCCCGTACCGCGCCACCCGCACGTCGAGCGCCGTGCGCGCGGATGTCGCGCGACCGGCACCAGCGCGACCCGCATCGTGAGACCGAGTTCGCTGTCGGCCCAGGCCGCGGTCGCGGCGAGCGCCTCGCGTGCTTTCTCGCGATCGCGCGGGCGCTACCGCGAAACTTGCGCCGTCGCCGCCGAACACGAACGGAAATTCGCGCTCGCCGAGCGCATTCGTCACTGCGGCGATGACCGCGGCGCCGGCCATGTTGACGGCTTTGTAGCGCTTGGCCTCGATCGCCTTGGTCGATTGAATGACGTCGGCGATGCCGACGGACCAGTCATCGGGGAGCGGCGCGTAATGCGCCGGTTCCATCAGGGTGCTGAAAGCCGAGAAAGACAGGACGCCGGCGTAGAAGCTTTCGCTGTCGTCTGCCATGGTCGTCGCTCGCACGCACCTGACACAAGATACGGATCAGGGGTTGTTGAGTTTCCGCAACCGCTCGACAATTCCGGACGGCGAATTGTAGGCGCGCGCGATGACGCGCTGCAATTCCTCGCCGGTGCGAGGCTCGTTGACCGACACGCCGATCTTTTCGGCGTCGGCGAGAAAATCCGGATCGGCGAATGTATAGGCGAGTGCCTTGCGCATGGCGGCGACGCGCTCGGCCGGAACGCCCGGCGGCATCAGGAGCGGCCGGCCGATCGCGAGCGGCGCGAACGCCGCCTGCATCAGGAGCTTATCGTCGTCATTGCGGGCGAGGTCGGGCGCGAACGGCGTGTCGCCCAGCTCTTTCAGCTTTTCCGGGCCGTACTGGATGATCGGCCGCGCCTTTTTCTCGGCGAGCCAGGCCGGCCGGGTCGACGACAAGGCGCTGTAGAACACGCTCGGATAGCCGTCGATTTCGCCGCGCTCCATGGCGACGAGCGCTTCGTTCTGCCCCGGATAGCCGGGGATGATCTTCATCCTGGTGCCAAGCGTTGCGTTGAACAGGCGGCCGAAAAACGCCGGCGTCGAATTGGCGCCCGAGGCGCCCATGTTGGTCTCGCGCTGGCGCAAGTCCTCGACCGAGTTCACCGGCACCGCATGCCAGACCAGCACCATGGCGGTTTCGAAGCTCGGCGTGCCGAGCCAGTTGAACTGTTTCGGATCGAAGCGCGCTTCCTTGGTGCCGAACAGCGGCTCGAACGGAGGATTGTTCTGGATCAGCCCGAGCACCGAGCCGTCGTGCTCGGCGGCGGCGAACAGATAGTTCGTCGCGGTAATGCCGCCGGCGCCCGGCATGTTGCGCACGATGACGGTGGGATTGCCCGGAATGTGCTTGCCGATATGGCGGGCGATGGTGCGCGCCAGCGTGTCGTAGCCGCCGCCCGTGCTGGTCGAGACGACGATCGTCACAGTGCGGCCTGGCATAGAAATCGGCCGCCGGATCGGCCTTTGCGTCCGGAATGCAGGCCGCGAGCCCGGCCGCCATGAGGCACGCCGCAAGTGCATGGATGCGATGCGGCGTCATCGCGCAACCGCCGTTGTCTTGCCAGTCGCCGCCATGGGACTAGACTTCCGGCGACTAGACTTTGCATCCCTACGCTTGCCGTCGATGCGCCGCGCCGTCGAACGCTGCGGCGCGCTCCAAGGAGGAACACCATGCCGATTTCGGTCGAGCCGCTGTCGCCGGCGCTGGGCGCCGCGATCACGGGGTCGATTTGCGGAAGCCGCTCGGCGACGCCGACATCACGGCCGTCAACGAGGCGTTCGATAAATACATGGTCGTCGTGTTTCGCGACCAGGACCTGTCGGAAGAGGACCAGCTCCGCGCCGCCGGCTATTTCGGCAAGGTGCACATCCGCCGCCGCCCGGCCAACGGCCGCACCCCCGGCGGCGAATACGACACGCCGTTCATGATGGTGACCAACATCGTCGAGAACGGCAAATCGATCGGCGCGTTCGGCGACGGCGAGATGTGGTTCCATCATGACACCAGCTATTACCCGCAGCCGCATCGGGCGACGTTCCTCTATTCGATGAAGCTCACCTCATGGGGCGGCGAGACCTGCTTCTCTAACATGTACAGGGCCTACGAAAATATCCCGCAGCGCTCTGCGCGAGCGCATCGAAGGCCGCAAAGTGCTGCAGGTGCACGACTACAAGCGGCGCGAGCGGCTCGACCCGGAGAGCATCGACCTGGACAAGATACTCAATCACGAGCAACCGATCGTCATCACCCACCCGGCGACCGGGCGCAAAGCGCTCTACATCAGCCGGCTGATGTCGGCGCGCATCGACGGCCTGCCGCACGCTGAGAGCGAGGCGGCGCTGGAGCAGCTGTTCGACATTTCCGAAGACCCGTCGATCGTCTACGAGCACCACTGGAAGCTCGGCGATCTCGTGGTCTGGGACAATTGGGCCTCGATCCACGCGCGCAAGGATTTTCCGCGCGAAGAGCCCCGCCTGATGCGCCGCTGCACCATCGAGGGCCAAGAGATGAGATGCTAATGTGGTTCTAACCGTTCATGAAGACACCTACACATTCGCCGTCATCGTCCGCGCAAGCGGATGATCCAGTAATCGCCGGCATTTTTGGATTTCGTCTCATCCAACCGTGACTACTGGATGCTCCGCCTTCGCGGAGCATGACACAAAAGAGCGCGGCAATATCCGGGGAGGACATGATGGCGTCGTACGTCAGGAGCATTGCGCTCGCGATCGGCGCCTTGGCCTTGCTGGCAGGGCATGGCGCCGCCCGCGCCGACGAGCCGTTCTACAAAGGCAAACGGCTGACGCTGCTCATCAACTTCGCTCCCGGCGGCCCGACCGACGTCGAAGGCCGGCTCCTGGCCAAACACATCGTCAAGCACATCGACGGCAATCCGCTCATCATCGTGCAGAACAAGGACGGCGCCAGCGGCATGGTGGGCGCGGCATATCTCGGCGAGATCGGCCCGAAGGACGGCACCATGTTCGGCTATCTCACCGGCACGTCGTGGAACTCCGTGATCGATCCGGCCGCGTTCCGCGTCGATTTCCGCACCTATGATTTCATCGGCACGCAGCCCGGCAACGCCGTCGTACTACATGCGCGCCGACACGCCGCCCGGCATGACGGTGCCGGCCGATCTGATGAAGGCGCAGGGCCTGATCGTCGGCGGGCTGGGCGCCGACTCGTCGAAGGATCTGCTGCTGCGGCTCTGCTTCGACATGCTCGGTCTGCAGTACCGCTACGTCACAGGCTATCGTTCGAGCAACACGGCGCGGCTCGCGCTGCAGAACGGCGAGATCAACGTGCACGCCGAAATCGACGCCGGGCTATTTCGGCATCGTCGAACCTAGCCTGGTGAAGACCGGCAAGGTGATGCCGCTGTGGTACGACGCCAATTACGACGGTACGGCGTTCAGCCCGGCGCCGGTGATGGTGCATACCGGCATTCCGACGTTCGGCGAGTTCTACAAAAGCGTCAAAGGCGGCGAGCCGTCGGGCCTGATGTGGGACGCCTACAGGACCAATCTGTTGGTCGACGCGTCGATGCTGCGCACGGTGGCGATGCCGCCGGACTCGCCGCCCGCCGCGATCGCGGCGCTGCGCAAGGCGCTCGCCGAGCTCAACGACGACAAGGACTACGCCGCCGACGCTATGACGGCGATCCAGTTCGTGCCGCACTACGAGGTCAGGCCCGACCTCAGCGCCGTCGTTGGGAAGCGGCTGAGCATTCCGCCGCAGATGCGCGACTTCATCACCGGCTACATGAAGAAGGTGGCGAAGGAGTAATCGCGCTCTGCCCCCGCGAAAGCGGGGAGGCGGCGGGCGTGGCGAACTTCCGCGCCGTCATTCCGGCCGGCCCAAAGGCCGGAACCCGGAATCCACCCCCACAGGCCTCGCAGAACTGGCGCCGACTCATAACCTCGCGACCGGGGTTATGGATTCCGGGTTCGCGCCTTCAGCGCGCTCCGGAATGACGGCTGCCGCGACTTCGCCTAAGCTGGCGGCATGTCCAAAGCCAAAATCAAAAAGACGCCGCCACGAAAGACCGCAGCGCGCGAGGCCACGCCCATGCCGCCCGATCCCGCCGCCGCGCTCGCGCCCGACGATCAGGTCATCGCCAGCAACCTCACCCTGCACGACCTCTTCCAGCAGCAGACCAGCGCCATGCTGGAGCGCGCCGACATCAGCGACGAGCAGAAGCAAAGCATTCTCGTCGCCATGAGTTGCCCCTGCTGTGGGGCGGGCGGTTTTTCGTTCACCGCGAAGCTAAGGGGCGGTGAGGGCGCAAACCGTATTCCGTCACCCTGAGGTGCTCGGCGTGGAACGCCGGGCCTCGAAGGGCGACGGCCCCAGCGCCTGAGCAGCATCCTTCGAGGGCGGGCGAGGGCGCGGTTTTACTTAGCTTGCTGGGACTCACGACGTAATCCTGTGTATGTTCATGATTTGTTCATCAACAGATTGTAGTTTTGCCGCATGCTTTCTGACTCTATGGATGCCGTGGGCATCGATCTTCTAGGATTTGCCGGTGAGCGAAGGTTTGCGACCATTCTCGCGGACCCGCCGTGGCAATTCACGAATAAGACCGGCAAGGTCGCGCCGGAGCACCGCCGGCTTTCTCGATATCGCACGCTGACTCTTGAGGAGATCAAGGGGCTCCCAGTTTCACAAATCGCTGCAGAGAAAGCGCACCTTTATCTCTGGTGCCCGAATGCTTTGTTGCCTGAGGGCTTGGCGGTAATGAAGGCATGGGGCTTCAACTACAAGTCTAACATCGTTTGGCACAAAGTGCGCAAAGACGGTGGCTCAGACGGCCGCGGCGTCGGCTTCTATTTCCGCAATGTCACCGAATTAGTTCTTTTTGGCGTGCGTGGTAAGAATGCGCGCACACTGGCGCCGGGACGGCGACAAGTAAATTTGCTTGCTACGCGCAAGCGCGAACATTCCCGAAAGCCTGATGAGCAATATGAGATCATAGAGGCTTGTAGTTCGGGGCCGTTCCTCGAATTGTTTGCACGAGGTACCCGAAAAAATTGGGCAATGTGGGGCAATCAGGCAAACGAAAGCTATCGACCGACTTGGAAGACCTACGCACACCATTCTCGCGCAGTTGCGATACCGGCGGAATAATAATTAGTCTTCCTGTTCCTCTTCCGGCTCTTCGTCCTTAAGGACTTCTTCAAGCGCGATCTTCCCTTCGTCGAAAGTAACGATGTTGTCCGGCAAACCGATCAATACTAGCGGGCACGGATTGCCGACACCTCGATGAACGCGATCTTCCAATTTCCGCCAGTGCGTGGTGGCTTCGCCAAACTTGTCCGATACAAATTTGTCGACGAACGCGTCTTGAAAAGTCAGCGGCTTTTTCTTTCTGTTTATCCGCGCCTCGATTGCGCGCCTCTGTTTGGCGGTCGGTTCATAGCCCCAGCCTTTTAGGTCGCGAAATGAACCGATCTTTCGATCGTCAACAAACCGCCGAACCAATATTCGCATTTTCTCCTGAAGCATGCGGCCCCTCGTAACTATAACTCCGACCGAAATGGCCCCGTCGGCGTGGAGCCGTTTGAAATTCTCAAGATCGCGATCGAAGAAAGGGTCTTTGTTGTTCCACTCGATCTCCAAGGCGATGGTCCCTGATATGAATTCTCTGACGTGATCAATCTCGTGTGAAATTGATTCCCGCTCGCGGTTGTTAATCGTCTTTTTGATTTCAAACTTGGCCTTCACCCAATTTAGTAAGTTCAGTGCCTTTCGAAGTCGCTGCGTGCCCTTCGCCTCGCCGCCCCCGCCCGCGATAATTTCCTCGATTGGAATCGAAAGATTTGCCAAGGCGGCCTCCAAGTTGCCGAGAGCTTCTGGAAAATCGACAGATAAAATCGCCTTGGCATGGCAATGAAATTCAATTTGAAAGCCTTTGGCCGACAACGCCGAAAGGTCACTGGGATTATCGCTAGCCATTCCTTGCCTGCCGCGATCCGTTATTTGGCCGGGGCAGCGATACCAAATTGATGTGAATAGATCTACCGGCAGTTATTTTTCATGCAGGAGGCGGCTATAATCGGCGATCGTTCGCTTCGAGTGGTGGAGCGTGGCCGATGCCAGCCGACGATTTTGGGATAGTAAATCCGAATAAATACGATATCGCGACGGAATCGCTGTCGTCCGCTATCCGTGTTCTCCAGGCAGTTGGTTTCTCCGAGGAGGAGATACCAAAGCTATTTGAGCAAGTGGCTAACAGGCGCGCGCGGGTCCCACTTTGGATTGATCCTTTGGAGACTTTCTGGTAACGCCGCTCCGCGCGCGATAAATCGCACTACCGAAACAGCGTGACCGCTCGCACGTTTCATGCCCGAGAGGAATTTGTTCAATGCAGACGCGAACCTTAATCGCGCTGGCCGCCGGTTTGTTGCTTCAAGGCCCAGCCCACGCCGACCCCGCCGCCGACATCCGGTCGGCGCTGACGCAATGGACGGACGACTTCAACGCCGGGCAGGCCGACAAGGTGTGCGACTTGTTCGCGCCCGATCTGCGGGCGAACGTGCGCGGTGTGGCGGAGCGCGATTACGGGGCGCTGTGCGATCTCCTGCAAAGCTCGCTGAAGGACCGCTCCAAGCACTACACCTATACGCTCGACATCAAGGAAATCCGGGTGTGGGGCGAGGTCGCGGTGGTGCGGCTCGTCTGGACGCTGACGGTCAGCCAGAACGGCGTCGGCACCGTGTCGGTCGAGCCCGGCATGGACATTTTTGCGCGGCAGCCGGACGGCGCCTGGAAGATCACGCGCTTCATGGCCTATCAGCAGTAGATCGCTGCCGATGAAGCTCTTACTTTTCCCCTCCCCCTTGTGGGTAGGGGTGGGGGTCGAGAGGCGACGCGAAAGCGAGGACGAGTTCTGTGCTTATGTCGACGGGACCGATTTCCCCTCCCTACCCCCACCCCGCCCTTCCACACTCGAGTCGGATGTTTCCGACTTGGATGTGGCCCAACCCCGGAACACCGGGGTTCGGAGGGAGAAGCGAGATCAGCCCCACGGGCTCATCTTCCAGACCGCAAAGCCGGCGAGCCAGAGCGCGAGGCCAGCGAGCGCGCCGATGAGCGCGCGCCCCACAGACGATGGTGCCGCCACGCGATGAGGCCGAGCGTCGAGCCGAGCACGAGGCCCGGCGCGCCGATGATCAGCGCGATGACGGCGATGTCGAGCGGACCCCAGATGAGGCCGATGTCGGACATCGCCACTCCGTGCCGCGCCGGCGCTGCCCTATTTCTTGCCGGGCTTGGACTGGCTGTGCATTCCGGCGAACGGCGAAGGGGCGGCGCCGCCTTTCGTCACGTTCTTGTCCTGCTTCGGTTTCTTCTTTTCCTTGTTGCTGCGCATCTGACCTTTTGCCATGGCGGCCTCCGGGTTCTCACTGTGTGACGGGTACTCACTGTTTGATTCGTCCGCGAACCATCCAACCTATCCGATCCGCCGGGCAGAGTGCTAACGGCATCGCGCTTCGACCCGGCGCGGCCGGGTCAGCGCCCGCGCGGCTTCCAGCCGCCGCGCATGCCGGGGCGGCCCATCGTCGAGCGCGGGCCAGTAGCAGCGTCACGGTTTCCGGGGATCGATTCGACGCCCGGGCCCATCTCGTCGAGGGTCGGCTTGCGCGGCGGGGCACGTTTCGCGCCGCCGTCCGGCCGATGCGGCGCGACTTCGTGATAGAGCGCGATGCCCATCTCATCGAGCGCGGGCTTGTGGACTTTGCTCGCGGGGGTCACCCCGCCCCGGCGCGCGTTGCGCGCCGACCCTCCCCGTGCAGGTGAGAATTTCGCGGTCGGGTCGTCGGTGACGGCGAGTTCGGTGGCGCGCAGGCGCTTGATTTCGTCGCGCAGCCGCGCGGCCTCTTCGAAGTCGAGATCGGCGGCGGCGGCGCGCATGCGGGTTTCGAGGTCGGCGATCACCGCCTCGAAATTGTGGCCGATCGTGGCGGCTTCTTCGAATTCACCTTCGCCGGTGCCGGCGGCGATCAGCACGTGGTCGCGCTCATACACGCTGTTGAGGATGTCGCCGATGCCCTTGCGCACGCTCTCCGGTGTGATGCCGTTCTCGGCGTTGAAAGCTTCCTGCTTCTCGCGGCGGCGCTCGGTCTCCGCCATGGCGCGCTCCATCGAACCGGTGACGTGGTCCGCGTAGAGGATGACGCGGCCGTCGATGTTGCGCGCGGCGCGGCCGATGGTCTGCACGAGGCTCGTTTCGCTGCGCAGAAATCCTTCCTTGTCGGCGTCCAGGATCGCGACCAGCGCGCATTCCGGAATGTCGAGGCCTTCGCGAAGAAGATTGATGCCGACCAGCGCGTCGAAGGCGCCGAGCCGCAGATCGCGGATGATCTCGATGCGCTCGATGGTGTCGATGTCGGAATGCATGTAGCGCACGCGAATGCCCTGCTCGTGCAGGTACTCGGTCAAATCCTCTGCCATGCGCTTGGTCAGCACCGTGATCAGCGCGCGGTAGCCGTGCTGCGCCACCTGCCGCACCTCGCCGACGAGGTCGTCGACCTGCGTGCGCGCCGGACGCACCTCGACCGGTGGATCGATCAGGCCGGTCGGCCGGATGACCTGCTCGGTGAACACGCCGCCGGATTCGTTGAGCTCCCACGGTCCGGGCGTCGCCGAGACGGCCGTGGTCCGCGGCCGCATGGCGTCCCATTCCTCGAAGCGGAGCGGCCGGTTGTCCATGCAGGACGGCAGGCGGAAGCCGTATTCGGCCAGCGTCGCCTTGCGGCGGAAGTCACCGCGATACATGCCGCCGAGTTGCGGGACGGTGACGTGGCTTTCATCGACGAATACCAGCGCGTTGTCGGGGACGTATTCGAACAAGGTCGGCGGCGGCTCGCCTGGTTTGCGGCCGGTGAGATAGCGCGAATAATTCTCGATGCCCGCGCAGACGCCGGTCGCCTCCAGCATTTCGAGGTCATAGATGGTGCGCTGCTCGAGCCGCTGCGCTTCAAGGAGTCGGCCCGCGGCGTTGAGCTGATCGAGCCGCCCGCGCAGCTCGTGTTTGATGCCGGACAGCGCCTGCAACAGAGTCGGCCGCGGCGTCACATAGTGCGAGTTGGCGTAGATTTTGACGAATTCCAGTTCGTCGGTTTTCTGTCCGGTGAGCGGATCGAACTCGTGGATGGATTCCACCTCGTCGCCGAACAGCGACACCCGCCAGGCGCGGTCCTCGTAGTGGGCGGGAAAAATCTCGATCGCGTCGCCACGCACGCGGAACGAGCCGCGATAGAAGTCGCCGCCCGAGCGCTTGTACTGCAGCGCCACGAGGTCGGCGAGCAGTTGCCGCTGATCGAGCCGTTCGCCGCGCTTGATCGAGAACGTCATCGCCGAATAGGTCTCGACCGAACCGATACCGTAGATGCACGATACCGAGGCGACGATGATGACGTCGTCGCGCTCCAGGAGCGCGCGCGTTGCCGCGTGGCGCATGCGGTCGATCTGCTCGTTGATCGACGAATCTTTCTCGATGTAGGTGTCGGTGCGCGGGATGTAGGCTTCCGGCTGATAATAATCGTAATAGCTGACGAAATATTCGACCGCATTGTCGGGAAAGAAACTCCTGAACTCGCCGTAGAGCTGCGCCGCCAGCGTCTTGTTGGGCGCGAGGATCAGGGCCGGGCGCTGCGTCTGCTCGATCACCTTCGCCATCGTGAAGGTCTTGCCCGAGCCGGTGACGCCGAGCAGCACTTGCGTGCGGTCATTGCGCCCTACGCCTTCCACAAGGTCGGCGATCGCCTGCGGCTGATCGCCCTTCGGGTCGAAGTCCGATCTGATGACGAGGCGGCGGCCGCCTTCGGATTTCTCCGGCCGCGGCGGCCGGTGCGGCGTCCAAATTCTCGTCGCGCCGTCATCGCTGCGGAATTCGGCGCGGCCCTCGCGCAGCAGTTTGTCGAGCGATTGCTGGCTGGCAATCCCGGCGACGGTGCCGATCTCCGCAGACTTCGGCCGCGCGAGCCGCAGGTGGGCCGGGCCCATGTCGGGCGTAATCACGTTGCGCGCATCGACTTCATTGGTGTCGTCCCGCTCGTCGATGCCGAGGGCGCGGGCGAGATCGGGATCGAGCTCGCCGGGCGGCACGGGCACTTTGGCGGTGTAGCCCGATTGCGGCCGTTCCTCGAACGCCTGCTGGGTCGATTTGCGCGCGCGATGCGCGTTGGCAAAGTCGGCGCGGCGGTCCCAGGAATTATCCGGTGGCGGCTGCAGCCCGGCTTTCTGGTCCCCTCCCCCTTGTGGGGAGGGGTTAGGGGTGGGGGTCGGGAGGTGATGCGCAGGCGAAGACGAACTTTGCGACTTCGTCGATGGTTGCGACTTCCCCTCCCGACCCCCCTCCCTACCCTCCCCCACGCCCAAGTCGGATGTTTCCGACTTGGGCAATTCAGCACCTGCCGAACCCGGGAACACCCGGGTTCGGTCTGGGGAGGGTCAGTTTCGATTCCTGTCTGCGAGCCGACGCCGGCACGGCCCTGGCCGATGGCGGGATTGAGCAGATCGGCGAGCGCCGGATCGAGCGACGGCACGTCCGGCCGCGACGCCTTGGCGCGCGTCGGCTTCGCCGGGTCCTTTTTCGAGTGCTTTGCCGGATCGCGATCGGGGCGTTTCACCATGGTGCCAATATGGGTCGAGTCCGGCGTCGAGAAAAGTGACGCAGTATGCGTCATGGCCGGACTTGTTCCGGCCATCTACGTCTTTCACTCGAGCTTGATGCCGGCCCGTTCGATCACGTCGCCCCACTTCTTCGAGTCGGAGGCGATCACGGCCGCGAATTCTTCCGGCGTGCCACCGGCCGGTTCGTCGCCGATCTTGGCGTACCACTCGAGCATCGCGGGCGAGTGCACGGCGGTGTTGATGGCGGCGTTGAGCCTGTCGATGATCGGCCGCGGCACGCCCGCCGGCGCGATCACGCCGGCCCAGGTCGGCGCCGCGTAGCCCGGCACGCCGGCCTCGGCGATCGTCGGCAGATCGGGAAACGCGCGCGATCGATGCTCGCCGCTCACCGCGAGCGCCCGCACCACGCCGGAATGCGCGAACGGCGCGATCGAGTTGAGGCTCTCGAACATCAGCTGCACGCGGCCGGCGATCAGATCGTTGATGGCCGGCGCGCCGCCCTTGTAGGGCACGTGGACGATGTCGGTGCCGGTCATGAACTTGAACAATTCGCCGCCGACATGGCCGGGTGAGCCGTTGCTCGACGACGCGTTCAGAAGCTTGCCGGGATTGTCCTTCGCATACGCGATGACGTCTTTGACGGACTGGAACGGCGTCGTCGGCGAAACGGCGAGCAACAGATGGCCGTGCGACACCAGCGCCACCGGAATAAAATCGCGCTCGATGTTGTAGGGCAGCGGCGACACCATGTGGCGTGTAATGGCGAGCGCGCCGATCGGTCCCATGCCCAGCGTATAGCCGTCGGGCGGCGACTTCGCGGTGATGTCGAGGCCCACGGTGAGTGCGCCGCCAGGGCGGTCGTCGACGACGATCTGCTGATGCAGTTCGTCGGACAGGGCGGCGGCCAAAACGCGGGTCAGCGTATCGGTCGAACTGCCGGCGGCCTGCGGCACGATGAGATGAATTGGACGATCCGGATATTCTGCGGCGGCGCCGGTCGCAAAGCCGCACGCCAGCAGCACGATGAGCAATCGTAATGAGCGCATCTCGCGGTTCCCGGTGCGAGTGGGCAAGGCGATCAGAATAGCGATGATCAGAATAGCGGTGACTTGGGTCGCTGTCTTTGGCTAACTAGGCAGCCAAGAGATGAGGGAGAAACGTCCATGACCGCCTTCGATTTCGCGCCGCTTCTGGCGCCTGGGTTGCCCCCGGCTGCCGTGAAATGGACGGGCTTCCCAAAATACAATTTCATCGGCGGTCACAACGATGGCGATCACATGCCGCTCAACGAACTCATCAAGGCAGCGACGGACGTGATGACGCGGGAGGGACGCACGCTGGCGACGTACGGCCTCGCCAGCGGGCCGCTCGGCTATCGGCCGCTGCGCGAATTTCTGGCGCAGAAGCTGAAACGCACAGCGGGCATCGCCTGCACAGCCGACGAAATTCTGATCACGTCGGGTTCGCTGCAGGCGCTCGATCTGGTCAACGGCATTCTGCTGGCACCGGGCGACGCGGTGATCGTCGAGCAGGAGACCTATCAGGGCGCGCTGACGCGGCTTGCGCGATTGGGCGTGCATGCGGTCGGTATTCCGCTCGATGGCGACGGCATGCGGATGGACGTGCTGGCCGATCGGCTCGACGAACTGCGCGACCGCGCGATCCGGCCCAAATACATCTACACCGTCCCAACAGTGCAGAATCCGACCGGCACGATCTTGAGCGAAGCGCGGCGGCGCGAACTGTTGCGGCTTGCCGACGAATGCGGCGTGCCGATCTTCGAGGACGATTGCTATTCGGATCTGATCTGGGACGGGCAGCGGCCGCCGGCGCTTTACGCCATGAGCCAGCAGCGCAACGTCATTCACATCGGTTCGTTTTCAAAATCGATCGCGCCGGCATTGCGGGTCGGCTACATCGTCGCCGATTGGGCGCTGTTGTCGCGCATGCTGGCGCTCAAGACCGACGCCGGCTCTGGCGCACTCGAACAAATGGTGCTGGGTGAGTTCTGCCCCGCGCATTTCGAGGCGCACGTGCCGGAACTGACGCGCGGGTTGCGCAAGAAACTCGAAACGCTGATGGATGCGCTCAACGAACAGTTCGGCACCGCGGCGGAATTCGACGATCCGAAGGGCGGAATTTTCCTCTGGGTCAAACTGCCGGACAACGTCGATACGCAGAAGCTCTACCAGCCGGCGCTGGCGGCCGGCGTCGCCATCAATCCGGGCGCCGAATGGTCGACCAACAAGTCGTACGGCAAGAACCGCATGCGGATATGCTTCGCTCGTCCGTCGCACGAGACGATCCGCAGCGGCGTTGCGGCGCTCGCCGAAGTCTGCCGCCGCGAATTCGGCGTGCCGAACCGCATCGCCAATGTGGAGCGGGCAGCGACTGATCACGCGGGTCGTCCCCGCCAAGGCGGGGACCCATAATCAGCGCCGGTGCGGTAAAGGCTCCCACCGTGAATATCGATTCCCGCTTTTGCGGGAATGACAGAGGCTCAAAACCCTTTGACCACTTCCGACACGTGCTCGACCTCGGGCGGCGAGGCGAAGCAATGGCCGACAAGCTTTCGCCACTCCTGAAAGTCGGGCGACCCGCGAAAGTCGACAGTGTGCGCCTCGACCGTTTCCCAGCGCACGAACAGGCGATACCGGCTGGGTTTTTCGATGGAGCGCTGCAGCGCCATGCCGTGGCAGCCTTTGGCGCGTTTGAACACCGGCGCGGCGTTTTTCACGCCGGTCTCGAATTTGGCTTCCATGCCGGGTTTGACGTCGATCTGCGCGATCTCGAGGATCATGTTTCCTCCTAAAGGCCGACGCGGCCGCGTCGCGTCGATGCCGTCATGGTTCGACGTGAATGTTTTTCTCGCGCGTCAAGGCGGCCCATTTCTTGATCTCGGATTGTACGCGCTGTGCGAGCGCGTCCGCATCGCCGCCACCGGGCTCAAAGCCGAGCTTGGCGAAACTCTCCTTGAGATCCGGCTGAACAAGGACCTTGTTCATCGTGGCGTCGAGCTTGTCGACGATCGGCTTCGGCGTGCCGGCCGGGGCGAACAAGCCGAACCACACCGGATTGTCGAACCCGGGCACACCCAATTCCGCGATGGTGGGCGCGTCGGGGAGCACCGCGGTGCGGGTCGCGCTGGCAACACCGAGAAGCCGTAGCGTGCCCGCGCTGATGTAGCTCGACGATGTCGAGACGCCGTCGAACGCATAATCGATCTGGCCGGCCATCAAATCGGTCAGCATCGGCGCCGATCCGCGATACGGCACGTGTTTGGCCTCGACGCCGGCCATGGCATTGAACAGTTCGGCGACCAGATGATCGATGCTGCCGACGCCGTAGGATCCGAATGTGAGCTTGCCCGGCTCGCTCTTTGCCAGCGCGATGAACTCGCTGACCGATTTGGCCGGCAGCGTCGGCCGCGCCACCATCAGGAGCGGCGACTTTGAGACCACGACGATCGGCGTGAAATCGCGAACCGGATCGTAGGTCAGGCTTGTATAGACGGCGGAATTCGTTCCGTGCGTGCTGACGGTGCCGAGCAGCAAGGAATAACCGTCGGGCGCCGCCTGTGCGATGGCCGCCGCGCCCAGCATGCCGCCGGCGCCGCCGCGGTTTTCGACGATGACGTTCTGGCCGATGGCCTCGGCGAGCTTGGGCGCGACGATGCGCGCGACCACGTCGACGGCGCCGCCGGCCACGAACGGCACCATGATCTTGATCACTTGATCGGGGTAGCTCTGTGCGGCGGCCGGTACCGTGCCGGCGAGCGACCAGATACTGAAGCCAATGAAGACGATCCGGAGGCGAGACGTCAGGTTGATCATGTACGACCGGCTCTCTTTGTCGGTGTGAAGGCAGGCGAGGTCCTTCGTATTGTCCGGCGTGACCAGCGTAGCATGATCCCGGACGGCGTGAAGCCGACGCCCGGTTGTCAGCGCGCCAGTGCGACGTTTAGTGCCGGCGTCGGCGTCAACCGCGTCAGCGCATAGGCCGCGGAGGCGGCTGGGATGAGCGCCGCTTCCGGAACATGAAATTGTCCGAGCGCCATCTGGATGACGGGGAGCCAGTAGACCAGCTTCGCGACAATGCGGCCGGTTGCGTCGAACTTTCCGGCCGCCTGCGCCAGCACAGCGGCGCTCGTCAGCGCCATGGTGTCGTACGACAACAGATACGGCACCGCGCAAATCGAGCAGGACAGAAACAACACCCCCAGCATCTGCTGATCAGCGTTGCGGTGCACGCGGTAGGCGAACGCCACCGCAGCGACGGCGAGCAGCGAGAAAAACGCCTGGACTGTCATCGCCGCCGCATAGCTGGTTCCCATGCCGCGGATGTTCATGAACATCGTCGGATAGAATCGCGTGCCGATCTGCTCCGGGTCGGCCAGCACCAAGTTCTGGGCCGGTATGCCCTGTTTGACGAAATCGACCCATGCGTCCAAGCCAAACAGTGCGGCACTCAGCGCGGCCAGGATCAATGCCGTTGCGGTCGCCATCATAAAGACGCGCCAGCGGCCCGATGCGACCAGCATCACCGGAAACAGCAGGCCGAGCTGCGGCTTGAGCATGAGCAGTCCGATCAGCAATCCGGCGAGCAGCGGCTTTCGATCGAGACACGATAGGATCGTCAGCAGCATCGCCGCCGTCAAAAGCGAGCTTTGTCCGGACAGGAGGCAGAACACGATAGCGGGCGAAAGCAGTATCGCGACGAGCGGCGCGGGCTCTTTGGTGTTACGCCGGATCGTCCAGATGAAAATCGCCACCCCGAGCACGGTCCAGCACAGAAGGCTCGGCAGATAGCCCAAGCGCCCGAACGGCGCCGCGAGCAGCATGATGCTCGGCGGGTACGACCAGTTCTGTCCGGGATAGCCGCTGCCCAGCAACGCGCCGAGCGCTGCGTTGTAGGTTTGCGGATCGTAGAATTGTCCGGGCTCAGGCTGCCAAGCGGCGCGCCGTACATCCAAAATTCAGGAAATCCCGGCCGACGGCCAGCGTGGTGGCGTCGCGCGGGATGGCTCCTCCCCAAGCCATGGTCGCGAAGTAAGCGCCGGCCGTGAGGATGAAAAAGAGGCGGCCGGTCCAGGCGAGCAGCCGAATGGCGCTGCGGTCCTCGTCGTGCTTGTTGGCGAGAGCGTTCGTATCGGTCCGGGCGATGACCATGCGCGGCGCGTTCGCCAATCTCAAAGGATGCGACCCCTGACTATCACGCCGTGGCGTTGTTATTTCCTTACTGGCGGGACGCGGGCTCTTGGCTGGAGCTGCGGTTCGGGGCTTTTCGTCGGCGTTTCGCGAAGCTCTGCTGGCCGCTAAAGTAGCCGGCCTCAACCGGACACCAAACAACAGGTCCAAGTCATGATTGACGTACATTACTGGACGACGCCGAACGGCCATAAGGTAACAATCTTCCTCGAGGAGGCCGGCCTTCAGTATAAAATTATCCCGATCAACATCGGCAAAGGCGAACAATTCAAGGCGGAGTTTTTGGCGGTCTCGCCGAACAACCGCATCCCCGCCATCGTCGATCATGCGCCGGCCGACGGCGGCAAGCCGATTTCGGTGTTCGAGTCGGGCGCCATCCTGCTGTATCTCGCCGACAAGACCGGCAAGTTCATCGGCAAGGACATTCGCAGCCGTAGCGAGGCGATCCAATGGCTGTTCTGGCAGATGGGCGGATTAGGCCCGATGGCTGGGCAGAACAATCACTTCGCCAATTATGCAGTTGACAAGCTGCCGTATGCGATCGACCGCTATCGCAACGAGGTCAACCGCCTCTACGGCGTGATGAACAAGCGGCTCGCTGACCGCCCGTATCTTGGCGGCGAGTATTCGATCGCCGACATGGCCTGCTATCCGTGGATCGTGCCGTGGGAGCGCCAAGGCCAGAACCTCGCCGACTTCCCCAACCTGAAGCGCTGGTTTGAAGCCATCAAGGCGCGTCCGGCCGTGGTCAAAGCCTACGAATGGACGCCGAAGATCAATCCCGGTCAGGGCGGCATCCGCACGCCCGAAGAGCGCGCGATTCTGTTCGGTCAGACCGCGCAGTCGGTCGCCACGGCGGCGTCCGCGAAGCATTGATAGAGCTTCCGCCCCCGCGAAGCGAAGCGCGGCGGGGGGACCATGCGAAGCATGGTGGAGTGGGCGTCGGAGCGGAGATTGTTCTAAAAAAGTAGGGGCGCGGTCAGGACTGCGCCCCTTCCACACTGCGCCCCTTCCACCATCCCACTACGCGGGACGGTCCCCCTTCCCCGCTTCGCGGGGCAGGATAATTAGTTCTGCCGGACGATGACGTGTGTGCCGACCGGTACGCGACTATAGAGATCGATCACGTCGTCGTTGACGAGGCGGAAGCAGCCGGACGAAACGGCTTGCCCAATCGTCTCCGGCGCGTTGGTGCCGTGGATGCGGTAGACCGTGTTGCCGAGATACATCGCGCGGGCGCCGAGCGGATTGCCGGGACCGCCTGCCATGAAGCGCGGCAGATAAGGCTGCCGCTCGATCATCTCCGCGGGCGGATGCCAATCCGGCCACTCGGCTTTGCGGGCGATTTGCAAAAGTCCCTGCCAGGTAAAGCCGTCGCGGCCAACGCCGATGCCGTAGCGCAACGCGCGCGTCCCGCTCTCGATCAGGTAGAGGTGGCGTTCCGAGGTGTCGATAATGATGGTGCCGGGCGGCTGCTGCGAGCGATAGAACACAGCCTGCCGCTGATATTCCTCGGGAAGATTGGCCGAATTGCCGTGGTCGACGCCGGGCGCGACGTCTTGCATGGTCGGCATGTAATTGCCGGAGCGATCGACCTGCGCCGGTACCTGCACGGAAACCAGGCAGAGCATTCCCGCCCCGAGCCAAGGCAGCAAACGTCGGGTGCCTTTCTTACGCATAAGTCTATTCATGGTGCTGTTCTCCCCGGCAGCAGCCCTGCTTCAATTCCAGAGTGCATGATGCCCTCACTGCATGATGCCAAAGAAACGCTCGTGCCGGTAATATTATGGTGCCAAGCGGATACGGAATTGGTGCTAGCCGCCAATTATGGCGTGTTTCCGCCCATGTAACCGGCGATTTTCCAGTTCCCGCCGTCCTTCGTGTAGCACATTTGATCGCCGCCCAGGGGCGATATGGAATCGGCGGAGACGAAGCCGGTTTTGCCGTCTGGCAGCGCCACGTGGAGGAACGCGGGCGCATTCGGATCCTGGGGCGGCGCGCTATCGGGCAGCACCCGGATCAGATACATGCCAAGCTTTTCGACCACGGATGCATCCGGTTGTCCCGCCGAGCGCGCTTCGACGCCGTCTTGGAGCGGATAGCCCCATTCCGACGGATCGGTCTGGGTCGCTTTGCCGAGCGCTTCGAAGGCCTTCGGATCGATTGTCGGATCGGCCGGTGCGCAGATGACGCCCTTATGGTCGGGCAGCTCTTCTCCGGTTGGGTCGGCGGCGTAGCCAGCCAAGGTCTCCCAGCCCGAGCCGTCCTTTGCATCGAGATCGACGGCTTTGGCGAGATTGTCGATCCCCGGCTTGCTCTTGTTGGCGACGTCCTTGTCCTGCAGCCAGAAAAATCCCTGCGCGACGACAATCTTGGCGAGCGCGGCGCGGTCCTTCTTGGCGGCGATATCGGCGAGCTGTTGGCGGAAGGCTTGGAAGGTCGCGTCGTTGAGCGGCGCCGGCGGCGTCACCGCCAGCGGCTTATACGGCTTGACCGGGGCGGGCGACGGCGGCTTGAAGCCAGGCAATACTGGCTGTTGTGCCTGCGCGAGACCGATCCCGGAAATGAGGGGGACGGCCAACAAGGTCGCAAAGGTCAGGGTCGAGGCGAAAACGGCGCGGCGCATTGCAAAATCTCCGGGGGGGGCTGGCATCGGCGCAATGGGTTACGCGATAAGGCCCAATTGCGACCGAGGTGCGGCGGTCCGTCGCACCCGCCGCCCAAATTTAGCGCGGCGAAGGCGGCTTGTGCAGTTTGTATCGGGATCGCTTTCGCAGCCAAGTCGTTGATAGCGTTGTCGGCGGCCGCAAGCGGTCCGTCCTGGCCCCGCTCACTCGCCCCACCTCCACCACTCGTTTTCCCTCATGCAGGTTGCCATGCCGAGCCGGATGCTTTCGCCCTACGTGCTGCCGATCGTGCTGCTGATCGGTTCGAACGTCTTCATGACCACGGCCTGGTACTGGCACCTGCGCTTCAAGGAGGTGCCGCTCTGGCAGGTCATTCTGATTAGCTGGGGGCTGGCCTTCATCGAGTATTGCCTCGCCGTACCGGCCAACCGGTTCGGCAGCAACGTCTATACGGTGGCGCAACTGAAGACCATCCAGGAGGTGATCACGCTGTCGGTGTTCGGTGTGTTCTCGGTCGTTTATTTGCAGCAATCGATTACGTGGAACCACGTCATCGGGTTTGCGTTGATTGCGAGTGGCGCATTCTTCGTGTTTCGCGCGCCGATCTGAAAACCGTGTTGCATCCGCGATGCGGTGCGCTCCAGCAACCGCATCTCTTGATCTTTATTCCTCGTGACCCGATCGCTGTTCGCCCTCAATGCTTTGAATTTCTTCATGGCTGACGTGCAGGCGGGCCTGGGGCCGTTCCTCGGCGTCTTTCTGCAAGGAAGGCAATGGTCGCCTGCTGAAATCGGTGTCGTCATGACGATCGGCGGCGTCGCTGGTATGGCAGTCACGACTCCGCTCGGCGCTTTCGTGGATCGGACGCGTGCGAAACGCGCGATCGTGGTCGCCGCCGCGGTGGCTATTGTTGCAGCGTCGATGGCGATCTTGATCCGGCCGGACTTTGGCGTCGTCAGCGCCGCGCAGATCGTGTCGGGCATTGCCGGCGCGGCCGTCGCTCCGGCGATTGATGCCATCACGCTCGGCCTTGTGCGCCAGCGTGGTTTCGCGCACCAACTCGGCCGCAACGAAGCGTGCAATCATTCCGGCAATGTGGTGGCGGCAACGCTTGCGGGCGCGGCCGGCTATGTCTTCGGCCTCGGCGCCCGTGTTTGTCGTACTCTCGGTCATGGCGGCGTTTTCGATCTTGGCCGCGCTGCGCACCGATCCGCGTGCCATCGATCATCGCGCGGCGCGTGGCGCCGCCGAGAGCCGCGACGACGGCGAAGTCGCGCGATTTGCCGTGCTGCTGCGGTCGAAGCCGCTGATCGTGCTCGGCGCTACGCTGACATTGTTTCATCTCGGCAATGCGGCGATGCTGGCGCTGCTCGGCCAGGCGGTGGTAGCGCGCGGTGCGGGCGATCCGAGCGCGTTTACAGGCGCGACCATCGTTATCGCGCAACTGACGATGGTGCCCGCCGCACTGATCGCCGCACGGCTTGCTGAGGACCGAGGCTATTGGCCGGTTTTTCTCTTGGCGTTGCTTGCTCTGCCGGTGCGCGGCGTCACCGCCGCACGGCCACCGGGCCTTTGGGATTGGGGCCGGTGCAAATTCTCGATGGCGTTGGCGCCGGCATTCTCGGGGTTGCGGTGCCCGGGCTCGTCGCGCGCATTCTTTCGGGCACAGGACACGTCAACGCCGGCCTTGGCGCTGTGCTGACGCTGCAAGGCGTCGGTGCGGCCTTGAGCCCGACGATTGGCGGCATCGTCGCACAATGGTTCGGCTATCCGGCAGCGTTCCTTGCACTCGGTGCAATAGCGGTGGTGGCACTGGTGCTGTGGATCGCAGCGCGCCCGATCACCGCGCCGGCGTGCGCGACGGTGTTGCCCGAAATGTTGGCTCGCAGGGCTGCGGCCTGAGCGAGTTGTTACTCGGCGGCCTGCATGTCGCCGGCGTCGAGGAAGCCTCCAGCCTGATGCCGCCATAGCGCCGCGTAGTGGCCTTTGTGCGCGAGCAGTTCGCGGTGCGAGCCCTGCTCGGCGATGCGGCCGTGATCGAGCACGACGAGCCGATCCATCTGCGCGATGGTCGAGAGCCGGTGCGCGATGGCGATCACGGTCTTGCCCTGCATCAGCGTTCCGAGCGACGACTGGATCGCGGCTTCCACCTCGCTGTCGAGCGCCGACGTTGCCTCGTCGAACACGAGGACCGGCGCGTCTTTCAGGATGACGCGGGCGATGGCGACGCGCTGGCGCTGGCCGCCGGAGAGTTTGACGCCACGCTCGCCGACCTGAGCCTCGTAACCGCGCCGGCCATGCCAATCCTCCAGATCAAGGATGAAATCATGGGCGTGGGCGAGCTTCGCGGCGCGCACGATGTCCTCATCGCTCGCTTCCGGTCGTCCATAGCGAATATTGGCGCGGATCGAGCGGTGAAGGAGCGACGTGTCCTGAGTGACAACCGAAATCTGCGAGCGCAGCGATTCCTGTGTCAGGCCGGAAATATCCTGGCCGTCGATAAGAATGGCGCCGCCTTCGAGGTCGAAGAAGCGCAGCAGTAGATTGACCACGGTCGACTTTCCGGCGCCGGAGCGGCCGACCAAGCCGATCTTTTCGCCGGGCTTGATCGTCAGATTGAAATTCTGCAGCACGCCGATCTCGCGGCCGTAGCCGAAGCTCACGTTTCTGAATTCGATGCGGCCCTCGCGCACCGTCAGCGGCTTGGCGTCGGCCGGATCCGGCAGCTGCAGCGGCTGCGCGATGGTGATCATGCCTTCCTGGACCACGCCGATATCCTCGAAGATTTCGGTGATGCGCATCGCGATCTGGCGCGACATGTTGGTCAGCTGCAGCGACAGCGGCAGCACCATGGCGATGGCGCCGACCTCGACGGCTCCATAACGCCACAGCACGAGCGACAGCGCGCCCGAGCCGGCGATCAGCAGGGCATTGAGAACGTCGAGCAGCGCGCCGAACGCAGTCAACAGGCGCTGCGACGCCAGGAACAGATCGACATGGCGGTCGACCGCGTTGCGCACATATCGATCTTCTTCGCGCGCGCGGGCGAACAGCTTGACGGTCAGAATGTTGGTGTAGCTGTCGACGATGCGGCCCATCAGCGTCGAGCGCGCGATCGAACTCACCTTCGAGCGCTCGCGCATGCGCGGCACGAAGTAGAGTAGGAGCGCCGCGTAGCCGCAGAACCACAGCAGAATCGGCACCGCAAGCCAGAGATCCGCCGTGGCGGTCAGCGCGATGGCCGATGCGCCATAGACCAGGATGTACCAGACGGTGGTGATGGTGGCGGTCAGCGTCGAGCGCACCGACGGACCGGTCTGCATGACGCGATTGGAAATGCGGCCGGCAAAGTCGTTTTGAAAAAAAGCCCAGCTTTGGCGCACCACATGCCAATGGGATTGCCAGCGGACCAGGCCGGTAAAGGGCGCCGCGATCGCCTGATTGGAGATGAGATAGCGCGTAAAGGTCACGCCCGGACGCACGACGAGCACGACGATGGCCATGCCGAGGAGCCACGGCCAGCTTTCGGCCAGGAAATGGTCCGGCGGGGTCTTCGTCACCATGGTGACGACGCGGCCCATGAACCACGGCACCGCGCTGTCGCTCAGCGCGACCATGAGTTCGACCACGAACAAGGCCGCAAACAGCCATTTCGCCTGTCGGGCAAAGTGCCACAGAAAGGCGATCAGGTTCGCCGGGGGCTCCGGATTCTCCGGCGACCCCGTCGGCGACAGGAATCGTTCGAAAATTGCAAACATTTTCGGATGGTTACAGGCCGCGCCGGGGCCGCGTCAATCGGTGACGGGCGCCGTTCACGCAATTGCGCAGTCGCGTGCCAGCAGCGCGTCGCGACAGCCGTCCTGACCTTTTAGGCACGCCCTCTGCGTGTCATCGTATCGAGCAGGAAACGCCAAGGAGCATGCCAATGAGACAGGCTGCGCCCGCCGGAGCGTTGGTCGTCATTTTGTCCTGCGTTGCGCCCGCGCAGGCGGAAGACTACCCGTCGCATCCGATCGTGATGGTCGTGCCCAATCCGCCCGGTGGTCCGACGGACACGCTGGCGCGCATCGTCGCCGACGGGATGAGAGGCCCGCTCGGCCAGCCGATCGTGATCGAAAACGTGACGGGGGCGGGCGGCACGGTGGCGGGAGGTCACGTCGCGCGCGCGACGCCCGATGGCTACACGATCGAGATCGGAAACTGGTCGAGCCACGTCGGTGCGGCCGCGGTCTACGCGGTCGAATACGACGTACTCAAGGATCTGCAGCCGATCTCGCTGCTCTCGTACGCGCCGCTGTGGATCGTCGGCAGGAACGCGCTGCCGCCGAAGACGGCCGCGGAGCTTGTGACGTGGCTGAAGTCAAACCCAAACCCGAGCACCTTTGCGACGGTCGGCGCCGGCAGCGCCGCGCATATCTGCGGCATCTTTTTCCAGCAGAAGACCGGGGCGTTGTTTCAGTATGTGCCGTATCGCGGCGCCGGTCCGATCATCCAGGACATGCTGGCGGGTCATATCGATGTGTCCTGCCTCGATGCGTCCGCGTCATTGCCGAGCGTTCAGTCCGGCGGCTTTCGGGCCTATGCGGTCATGAGCGAGAACCGCTGGGAAAAATCGCCGGGTACACCCACCATGAGCGAGTCGGGGATTCCCGGACTGACGATTGCCTTCTGGGAAGGATTGTGGGCGCCGCGCAACATGCCCAAGCCGGTCATCGATCGGCTCGTCTCCGCCGTGCAAGCGTCGCTGGCCGATCCCTCGGTGCGGCAACGGCTCGACACGATTGGCCAGGTCATCTATCCGCGCGAGCAGCAGACGCCGGACGCGCTTGCGGCCTATCACAAGGCCGAGATCGAGAAGTGGTGGCCGATCATCAAGGGCGCCGGCATCAAAGCAGAGAACTAATCTACGGCCCGCTTACTCCGCATAGCCCATTAGGTCCGCAAGCACAGTCCGGCAGTGAGCGGCGCGCCGTGGGCGACGGTGCCCGGAGTGCGCGCCCGCGCCACACCGATCGATACGGTAGTTACGGCGATCATCAGGGATAGGGCAAGCGCCACCGTGGCAATCAGTTGAAGTCGAGCCGTCTGTCTCTTCGCTAGCCTCTTGGTGGCAATCTGCGACGAGAAACCGACCTTCCTGGTCAGTTCTGTCATGGTCGTAATCCTTGCGAATCAATCGAGCGGTCCAATTGTGGCTTTCGATGCCGGCACCGGTCCGACCGGACTTTGGCGAACCGATTGACGAACAAAGGCAATTTTGTGGTTGTGGTTAACGATTGGTTAACTCGGACCACCGCCGCGCGAAGTTCAGCCGCGGTTCACTCGGCCGGAACGGTCGCCGCCGGGTTGAAGTCCATGGCCACGTGGCCATGCTCGGACCGCACCCGTTCGAGCCATGCTCGGATCGCCGGGAACGCCGTCATGTCGTAGTCGCACAGGTGCCCGACGTGCGTGTAGGCGTAAAGCGCGATGTCGGCGATCGTGTAATAGCCGGCGGCGAAATAGTCATGGAGCGTGAGGTGCTTCTCCATGATACCCAGCGCGCGATGACCTTCTTCCATCCAGTCTTCGAAGGCGTGGCTCTGTAGCTCGCGGCCGCCCTTGACCAGCGTGAGCCAGAAATAGGCGGCGCCAAGATTCGGCTCGAGACTGTGCTGCTCGAAGAACATCCACTGCAGCGCTTCGGCGCGGTCGACGCGATCGTCGGGCGCAAGCGGCGAGCGGCCTGCAATGTACCAGAGGATCGCGTTGGACTCGGCGAGATAGCGGCCCGGCGATACTTCGAGCAGCGGTACCTGCCCGCTCGGATTTTTCGACAAGAATTCCGGCGTGTGACTCTCGCCCTTGAGAATGTCGACTTCGATCAGCCGATAGGGAATATCGAGCTGCGCCAGCGCCAGACGCGTCTTGTAGCTGTTGCCCGATCGCTGCATCGAATAGAGCGTAAACATGGCCGCTCCGGCTTTGCTGTCCCGCAACTCATTGCGCGGTGCAAGCAGCGTCACCCCACATTCATTCGGCTATGACGGCGGTACCGCGCGAAGGCGGCAATGTCATGACCAGTTTTAGGGAAGCTTATTCCGGCACCGCCGGAACCTCCAGGTGCGAATCAGAAGAATGTGAATCTTCGCGGAGTTTTGGTTGCGCCGCACCCGAACTGAAGAAAAATTGTCGCACGTCATGCCGTTCCGAGAGAATGCGGCGCACGATCAATGCCGCCACGACGAGCACGGCGGCAAAACCGACCGGCGCTTTCACAAACGGGAAAATCAAAAGGAGGAGACAGGCGAGGCCGATGCCGGCGCCCTCGTGAGTCAAAAATCCGTGTCGGACGCCGCGGCGGATCAGGAACGCCAGGGATACCGCCAGGACAACGAGGTCATAGGTGTAAAGGTACGGCGTCGCCAACAGGGTGGCGATGCTGAGCGCCGCCGCCTTGGGGTCATAGCGGGCGCGGCTGCGCCAGAGCCAGGCCGTCGCGCCCGCTGCAATCAGCGCGACGATCGCCTGCACCGTCCACGCCAGCGTCTCGCTGCCGCCGAGCGTCCGGGTCAGGCCGAACGAGGTCTGCAGCTTGCTCCAGTCGGCAAGGCCTTCGGACAGAAACGCTTCCGAGGTGTGGTGGATGCTCGCGAAGAACGCGAGCCAGCATTCGCCGCCAAACGCGAGCCACGATGACGCCGCCATCAGGATAACGACGGCGCCGGCGGCAAGGAACGTGCGCCAGTCGCCGCCCCGCGGCGAGCGCGATCGGAAACAGCAAGCCAAGGTGAGGCTTGTAGGTCAGGAGTCCGAGCAGAATCCCGGCGACGACCGGCCGCCGCTGCAAAAGAATGAGCGCACCGCCGACCAGGCCCGCGGTGACAAAGCCGTTTTGACCGACAATGAAGTTTGCCAGCACCGGTGGAAACGCGGCAGCCAGCACATAGCCGATGCGGGCGCCGATGATGGCGCGGATGGCCGCCAAATAAGCCGGAAAGGTGCCGAACACCCAGAGCGCGTAGGCGGTCGAATAGGGCAAGAGCGACAGTGCAGCGGCGGCGAACAAAAATGTCGGCGGATAATGCCAGCCGAAATAGCCGTCGAACGGATGGCCGACCGCGCTTTCCTCGGCGAGCTTGTGGATCGGCCAGTCGTAGACCGCGGCGGCATGACCCGTAAGCGCGAGCTTGCCGGCGGCCCAGACGTCGACGAAGTCCGACGCCACGCCGCCGCCATTCGGCGCGACGATCCAGACGCCGTGGACATAGGAGGCTGCCAGATAGACCGCATGCGCGACGACGAGCGAGGCCGATGAGCTCCACCGGACGCGCGAGCTTTGCGCCATCGTTCCGACCGAGAGACATCTGAAGGAAGGCCATCGCCACCGAAGCCTCACTGTGCGTGTTTCAGACCGGCGGTCGTGCCGCGATGGCGACCGCGGATGCGCCCGACGGCGCGTGCTCGTTGTGTGATGATTGGCGCAGCACCAGGATGAACACCGACAGCATCGCCGGCACGCCGATTGGAATGAGGCTGAACTGGGCGACGCTGCGCGCGAACAGCGGCACGAGCCAAAGCGCGGCGAGCGCGGTTTTTTCCAGGCGGCGAAGCCGCGTGCGAACCCTTCGGCCGCGACAAATGCGATCGCCGGTGCCAGCACCACCATGTCGTAGTCGAAGCTCTACGGGGTGGCGAGAATCGTGGCGAGGCACAACGCGGCGGCCTTGCTCGCATAGGGTGCGGGACCGCGCCACAGCCAAACAAGCGCGCCCGCCAGCGCGGCCGTCGTCGCGCCTTGCAGCGCATAGGCGAGCGGAATCGGCGCTCCCCACATGCGCGCCCACGAAAATACAGTCTGAATTTTATGCCAGCCGGTATTGCCCTGTTCGAGCGCGACGGTCCGGGTGAATTCGGTCGAGGCCGCAAATGCACGCCAAATCTCGACCCCGAAAGCCAAGGTCGTGGCCAGCATCAGAGCGACGACGGTCGCCGACGCCGCCGCAAAGCAACGCCACCGTCCGCTCGCCGCGAGCAACAGAATGCCGGCCGCGACGGGCCGCCGGTCGAGGACCACAAGCGCGCCGCCGATCAGCGCCGCCGTCAGAAAGCCGTTCTGGCCGTGCCCGGCGTTGATCAGCACCGCCGGGAAGGCGAGGGCGAGGAGGAGCCAATCGCGCGTCATTCCGGAAGCCGCGCAGCGGCTGTCCGGAATCCATAACCACGACCGCCAAGGGTTTTGATCGTGCGCCAGTCCGCGCGGCTCGGTGGTTATAGTTTCCGGGCTCCTGCGGAGCGGGCCCCGGAATGACCCGAGGATCGCTCTGATCACCAGCAAATAAAGTCCGAGCGTCAGCGTCTGCCACACCAGCAGTGCTGTGCCGTACGGCAGGAGCGCCAGCGCTCCGGCGACAAACAGAAAGTAGGGCGGGTAGTGCCAGCCATAGAACGGCGTGGCGTCGCCGAAGATTAAGCGCTCCCGGGCATGTTGCGCAGGCGGATCAAACGGGGCATTCGGTTCGCCGTCGAGCACGTAGGTGCCGGCGGCATAGACATCCGAAAAGTCGGTGCCGAGCGGCCGGCCTTGGAGATCGACGCCGTTCGTCGCCGTGACGACCAAATAGAGCAGGCTGACAGCGGACGCGATGAGCAAGATCCAGGCGACCAGCCGGATGCGCTCGCGCGTCAGCCAGTCCCCGCGTCGCAAACTGCCGAGCGCCTGCTCCGTGAGAAGACCTTCCCTTCGGACAGCCGCCGGGCATTAGGCCAGTGGAGCCTTAACGGCGCGTTGCGCCGCGCGGCACGCGCCGCGGCAAATGCCGCAAATTTGAGTGTTTTTCCGGGATTAAAGCTTGCCTGGGCGCGGCCCAGCCATTACGAAGCAGCGGCCCAAAAAGGGGCGTCTGGAGAGTCGCATGGCCTTTCTCGCGGAGCAGCTCAAGCGCATCAAGCCGTCAGCCACCATCGCGGTGACGGATAAAGCGCGCGCGCTCAAAGCGGCCGGCCGCGACGTCATCGGTCTTGGCGCCGGCGAGCCGGATTTCGACACGCCCGACAACATCAAGCTGGCGGCGATCCGCGCCATCAGCGAGGGCAAGACGTCGAAATACACCGCCGTCGACGGCATGGCGGAGCTGAAGGCCTCGGTTGCGCGCAAGTTCAAGCGCGAGAACGAGCTCGACTACAAGCCGTCGCAGATCATCATCGGCACCGGCGGCAAGCAGGTGCTCTACAACGCGCTGATTGCCACCATCAATCCGGGCGACGAGGTGATCATCCCGGCGCCCTATTGGGTGAGCTATCCGGACATGGTGCTGCTCGCCGGCGGAGAGCCGGTTCCGGTCCTCACGACCATGGAAAGCGGCTTCAAGATGAAGCCGGAGGCGCTGGAAAAGGCGATCACGCCGAAGACCAAATGGATCATCTTCAACTCGCCGTCGAATCCGACCGGTGCCGCCTATACGAAGAGCGAGCTCAAAGCCATCGCCGACGTGCTGGTACGGCATCGGCATGTCCACGTCATGGCCGACGACATGTACGAGCACCTCGTCTACGACGACTTCGTGTTCTACTCGCCGGCGCAGCTTGAGCCGCGGCTCTATGAGCGCACGCTGACGGTGAACGGCGTGTCCAAGGCTTACTGCATGACAGGCTGGCGCATCGGCTACGCCGGCGGTCCCGAGCCGCTGATCAAGGCGATGGCGATGATTCAGTCGCAGTCGACCTCGAACCCGACGGCGGTGGCGCAATGGGCCGCGGTCGAGGCGCTCGACGGCCCGCAGGATTTCATCGCCAAGCACAACAAGATCTTCAAGGAGCGCCGCGACCTCTGCGTCTCGATGCTCAATCAGGCGAATGGCATCCAGTGTCCCAAGCCAGAAGGCGCGTTCTACGTCTATCCGTCCTGCGCGGGGACCATCGGCAAGACGGCGCCGACCGGCAAGAAACTCGCCAACGACGAGGATTTCGTGACCGAACTGCTGGAAGCCGAGGGCGTTGCGGTGGTGCAGGGCACGCCGTTCGGCGTCGGCCCGGCGTTCCGCATCTCGTACGCCACCGCGACCAGCGCACTGGAGGAAGCCTGCACACGCATCCAGCGCTTCTGCGGAAACTTGCAGTAGCGGCGCCGGGCGGTCTTTCGATCGCGGGGTAGTGCCGCGGCATCGTCCAAAAGGACAGGCGACGGCGGGCGCGTTCCCGCCTACAATTGTGAATTGAGGCCCGCCGGGCGGCCTCGTGAGGGGAGAGTTGCTATGGTTCGTTCTTTTGCAGCAGCCTGTGTTGCGGCTGCGGCACTCGTAAGCGCATTGATCACGCCTGTCGATGCTCAGCCCCGGCGCGTCCAGGTCGGTACGCTCGAATGTTCGCTGTCGGCGAGCATCGGTCTGATCGTCGGTTCGCAGAAGAACGTGAATTGCAATTTCAAGGCCGACAACGGACCTCCCGAAGCCTATACGGGGACGATGACGCGCGTTGGGCTTGATGTCGGTTTCACCGGCGGCGGCGCGATCATCTGGGGGGTGTTTGCCGACACCAATCGATACACGGGCATGCTCAGCGGAACTTACGCGGGCGCGACCGCCGAAATGACGATAGCAGCCGGTCTCGGCGCGAACGTCCTGGTCGGCGGCTCAAATCGCACGGTGGCCCTGCAACCGCTGTCGTTGCAAGGACAGGTCGGTCTCAACATTGCCGCCGGCGTCGGCGCGCTGGAACTGCACCTCGCCCAGTAACCACTCCGCCGCACTCTCATCCGCGCTTTGGGGGCGCGCCGAATGTCGCGCCTCTTGACCACCGGGGCTGCCCCCTGAAACGATGGGCGGAGCGCGGCCCGCACCGGAACGACGGGTCCGTTGCGGGAGGCGGTCATGGCATCGAACGGTACCAATGGTACGCGAGCGACCGGTGCGCGCTGCATCGCGCTGGTCGGTCCCTTCCAAAGCGGTAAGACCACGCTGCTTGAGGCGATCCTTGGGCGCACCGGCGTCATTCCGCGCCAAGGCACCGTCGATGCCGGCAATACGGTCGGCGACGCCTCGAAGGAAGCGCGCCATCATCGCATGAGCGTCGAGCTTTCCGTCGCAACTACGACCTTCATGGGCGACTCGTACTCCTTCCTCGACTGCCCGGGCTCGGTCGAGTTCGTGCACGACATGCGCGCGGTCTTGCCGGCGATCGATGCGGCCGTGGTCGTCTGCGAGATGGACGAAAAGAAAGTCCCGCAGCTTCAGCTCATCCTGCGCGAACTGGAAGACCAGAAAATACCCGGCATCCTGTTCGTCAATAAAATCGACAAGGCCGACGCCGGCGTCCACGATGTGCTCAAGCTGTTGCAGCCCGCATCGCGCACCAAGCTGATCATGCGGCAGATTCCGACGTTCGCCAATGACATCATCACCGGCTTTGTCGATCTCGCGCTCGAACGCGCCTTTGTCTACAAGGAACACGCGCCGTCGGAAGTCGTGCCGCTCGAAGGCGATACAGCCGATCTCGAAAAGACCGCGCGCTTCTCCATGCTCGAAGCGCTCGCCGATCACGACGACGAGCTGATGGAGCAGCTGCTGGAGGACATCCAGCCGCCGCGCGACAAGGTCTTTGACGATCTGACGCGCGAGTTGCGCGAAGGCCTGGTCTGTCCGGTGCTGATGGGCACCGCGATGCGCGCCAACGGCGTGCTGCGGCTTCTCAAGGCGCTGCGCCATGAATCGCCCGGCATCGAGGAGACCGCGAAACGTCTCGGCATCAAAGCGGCGGGCGAGGCCGTCGCCTATGTGCTCAAGACCCAGCACACGACCCACGGCGGTAAAATGTCGATTGCGCGGATGCTGGCGGGCCAGGCGGGCGACGGCACGACGTTCCTGTCGGGCGACGAAGAGGCCGGGCGCGTCGCCGGCGTCTTCAAACTCGTCGGTCAGACCAACGAAAAACGCGGACCGGCCGCGGTCGGCGAAACCGTCGCGTTCGCCAAGCTCGACAAGGCCAAAACCGGCGACACGCTGTCCACCGGCAAGCAGCCCCATAAGGCAATTGCCAAGATCGTTCCGTACCCACCGGTGCTCGCCATCGCCATCTCGGCGAAGGAGCGCAAGGACGACGTGAAACTCGGCCAGGCGCTCAACAAGATCGCCGAAGAGGATCCGTCCGTCACCATCGTGCACAATCCGGAGACGCACGAGGTGGTGCTGTGGGGCCAGGGCGAGATGCACCTGCGCGTCATCACTGAACGGCTCAGCGATCGCTATGGCGTCGCCATCGAGCGGCGGCAGCCCAGCGTGGGTCACCGCGAGACGATCCGCAAAGGCGTCGTGCAGCGCGGCCGGCACAAGAAGCAGTCGGGCGGCCACGGCCAGTATGGCGACGTCGTGCTCGAGATCAAGCCGCTGCCGCGCGGCACGGGCTTCACCTTCGAGGAGAAAATCACCGGCGGCGTGGTGCCGCGCAATTATATTCCATCGGTCGAGGAAGGCGTCATCGACGCCCTAAAGCACGGCCCGCTCGGCTTTCCGGTGGTCGACCTCGCGGTGGAACTGATCGACGGCTCATATCATACGGTCGATTCCTCCGACATGGCGTTCCGCACCGCCGGCCGCATCGGCATCTCCGAAGGGCTGCCGCAATGTCAGCCAGTGCTGCTCGAACCGATTCACACGATCGAAATCGTTTGCCCGTCGGATGCCACCGCGAAGATCAATGCGTTGATGTCAGGCCGGCGCGGCCAGATCCTCGGCTTCGACACCCGCGACGGCTGGGACGGCTGGGACGTTGTGCGCGCCATGATGCCGGAAGCCGAAATCGGCGATCTCATCGTCGAAATCCGCTCGGCGACGGCCGGCGCCGGCACGTTCACATTCAAGTTCGATCACATGGCCGAACTCACCGGCCGCACCGCGGACCAGATCGTCGCAGCGCGCCGCGCGGCGGAATAAGCAGCCGGACGCTGCTCCAACGGCGCTACGTTTTGCGCTGAAACGGCACCGCGGCGTCGTGCGCCAGAACGACATAGACGCGGCGCCATGGCGCCGCGTCGACCAGCTTCCATTTGTGACCGCCGCCGGAGGTATCTTCTGCCAGCAGGATGTCGCCGGGATGAAGGATGAAGTGCTCGCCGCCGCGGGTTTCGAAATCGAGTGTGCCTGACAGCGTGATCACCAATTGCCGGACCGGGGCATCGTGTCAGGCAAAACTGCCGCCCGCGTGGCGCGCGGCGGTCGTTTCCAGATCATGGAGGGCCCGCACAAATTTCATCGCTTTGTGGTGATCGAGTTTCCGACGTTCGAACAGGGCGTCGCCTGCTTCACCTCGGACGATTACAACAAAGACCATCATGGTCGACGGCGGCGACGCGACGGCGTAGTCGCGGCAGTCTAATCGTCATTCCACCTTGATGTGGCCGAACTCGATCACCTTGGCCCACTTCTCGGTCTCTTCAGCAACGATTTTGCCGAAGTCGGCCGGCGTGCCGATCACCTCGACGCTGCCGAGATCGGCAAAGCGCGCCTTGAGCTTGGGATCGGCCAATACCGTGTTGACCGCCTTGTTGAGCGTATCGATGATGTCGGCAGGCGTATCTTTCGGCGCGCTGATGCCGGTCACGCCCGTCACCTCATAACCGGGCAGAAACTGCGCCACGGTCGGCAGGCCCGGCAAGAGATCCATCGGCGTTGTCGAGGTCACCGCGAACGCGCGCAGCTTGTCACTCTTGATGTAGCCGATCGATGACGGCACCGGATCGAACATCACCTGGACCCGGTCGCTCAGCAAATCAGCCTGCGCCGCGGTCTCGCCGTTGTACGGCACGTGCAGCATATCGACGCCCGCCATCATCTTGAAAAGTTCGGCGGCCATGTGAGTCAAGTTGCCGTTGCCGGTCGACCCGACGTTGATTTTGCCGGGATTGGCCTTGGCGTAGGCGATGAATTCAGGAACCGTCTTTGCCGGGAATGACGGATTGACCACCATCACGAACGGCGAACCGCCGATGCTCGCAACAGGCACGGTGTCGCGCATAAAATCGTATTTGAGGTCCTTGAACAGCGTCGCGTTGATGACGTTTGGAGCGGTCACGAAGAGCAGCGTGTAGCCGTCGGGCGCCGCCCGCACCACCAATTCGGTGCCGACGCTGCCGCTGCCGCCGGTACGGTTCTCTACCACGACGGGCTGGCCGAGGCGCGCGGTTAGCAGTTCAGCGATCATGCGCGCGTAGATGTCAGGCGTGCTGCCCGCGGGAAGCGGCATGATCAGACGTACCGGCCGCGTCGGGTAGGTTTGCGCCCACGCGGTGGACAGGATCGCGGGCAGCGCGGCCGCGCCTGCCAGACGCAAGAATTGACGGCGTGCAGGTTGCATGGCGTTTCCCCAACGGTGTTCGTTCGGCTCGCCGGTCAGCGAACCGCCTATCGTGTGCACATCTTGAGGGAAAGTGTCGAGGGCGCTTACGCCGCCGCGCGCGGCTCGCCACCGCCGGGCGGCGGCACCGGCAAGCCGTCGGCGGCGTATTCGTTCAGCTTGTTGCGCAGCGTGCGGATCGAAATGCCGAGCACATTCGCGGCGTGGGTGCGGTTGCCGAGGCAATGCTTGAGCGTCTCCAGGATCAGATCACGTTCGACCTCGGCGACAGAGCGGCCGACCAGCGCGCGCGAAACCTGCTCGGCGGCGAGCGCCGCGTGCGCCACCGCGCCGCCGGGCTGCTGATCGAGCCGGGCGCCGTCGGGCACAAGGATCGCTTCCGATCCGATCTCGTCGCCGCTCGCCATCAGCGCCGCGCGATGCATCGTGTTCTCGAGTTCGCGGACATTGCCGGGCCAATAATTGACGGTGAGTGTGCGCCGGGCCCCCTGCGACAGCGGCCGCGCCGAAACGCCGTTCGCGACCAAATATTTCCTGATGAAATAATCGGCGCGTTCGAGCACGTCGGCTGGCCGTTCGCGGAGCGGCGGGATTTTCCAATTCACGACGTTAAGCCGGAACAGCCGATCTTCGCGGAAGCTGCCGTCGCGTACCGCTTCGGCGAGATTGCGGTTCGACGTCGCCAGAATGCGGATGTCGATCGGCACCGGCCGCGTGCCGCCGACGCGGTCGATTACGCGTTCCTGGATGGCGCGCAGAAGCTTCGCCTGCAGCCGCACATCCATCTCGGAAATCTCGTCGAGCAGCAGCGTCGAGCCGTTGCGCGCGACCGCGCCGGGCATAGCCTCGGCGGTGTCGGGATATTTCCGCTTCAGCCATTTTCACGACGTGCTCGGCGAGCGTGATGGTCGGTTCGGTCGGCTTGCGCTCGACGGTGCCGGCGAAGTCGACGTCAAACAGGAATTTGGTCGGGGCGCTCATATCAGTAGATGAGCTCTTCCTCGCCGCGGCTCTTGGAGATGACGATCTCGCCCTTGGCGGCAAGGTCCTTGGCAAGATTGACGAGCAGCGCCTGCGCTTCGTCGACGTCGCGCAACCGCACCGGGCCCATCGCCTGCATATCGTCCAGCAGCACTTTGGCGGCGCAGCTCGACATGTTGCTCATGAAGAACTGCCGCACCGGCTCGGTGGCGCCTTTGAGCGCCACACCGAGATTGTCCTTTTCGACGTGCCGCATCAGCGTCTGCGCCGAGCCGGCATCGAGCTTGATGAGGTCGTCGAACGTGAACATCGCCGATGCGCAGCTTTGGTCGGGCGTAGCGATAGCTCAATTTCTTTTGAACCCGTCTAATTCCGACCTTTCAAACATAGTCAACGTAACAGCTACGGCCAACGCATTGACTCTGGGCGTGGGCAGCGGATTCATCATTCCTAACGGCGACTTTCTTTTCACGAGCGCTGCATTTGGAAGCCCTGTCACATCGACCATAGAATTTTCCGTCGAGACATCCTTAATGCCCCCGGAACTAGTGTTCGAGGTTTGCTCCAGGCCCCAAGCAGTTCCCTGCGCTCAGGGCGCCAGCTCGGACCTGACCTTCGCAGACGGGAAGGTGATAGAAACAACAACTCCAGTGGCAACCCCGCTCCCCGCTGCTCTCCCGCTATTCGCCACCGGCCTCGGCGCAATAGGTCTGCTCGGCTGGCGCAGGAAGCGGAAGGCGCAAGCGGTCGCCGCCTGAACAGACAAATAAACCGAAACACGGAATGGCCGCTGCGAGGCGACCTATGCCGAGCCCGCCTCGATGTGCGATACGCCACAAGTTGAGCATTCAAAGGTGTAAAGATCGGGCAAGTCGTCAAACCGCGACGTTGTTCGAGCGAGCCTCATGAGTTGAGCGCAGCTTGGACAATGCGGCGACCTTGGCTCGCATTTAACAGAGCGTTCGTTGCGCCGCTCTGTGGTTTTGGCGGGCGTCATTTGGCTTGCTCCCACTTTGGAGTTCACGCTGCATCTTTTGCCGTATCAAGGACGGCGCTGTAGAGATCGTCCCGCGCGATCACTTCCAGCAGGTCACTGGCAAGCTGCGCTTCGTTCACGCCGATGGCTTCCGCGTGTCGGCGCAGCCGGGACATGGCAACTCGGCTGAGTTGCAGTGTGGTCGGCAAGGCAAAGGCATGGGACCGCATTTGCTTTGGCGGCTTGGGCGCTGGCACCAGCGGCACCAGCGGCACCACCTTGACCTCTTTGGGTACGCGCAGGCTGATCTTAGCCTGTGAGCAGCGCACCCTGAGTGTGCCGACTGTGCAGCCAAGTCGGGCTGCGATGGCTTCGGCATTCAAGCCTTGCTGAACCAGCACCGGGATGCCAGCCATTAGGTCCTTGGTGAGAATGGAACGCCGCTGTTGCTTCTCAGTGACTGAATTTATTGCTTTTACGCTGATCATGGCGCTGTCTCCTCCGACACCTCGCCAACTTGTTCTTCCGCACGGACGCGGTTTTGAAAGCAGCAGAGCCGCCGTTGTGGCTTGCCAACGGCTCCGCTAGTGGTTCATCACAGTGATTTTGACTTTTTGGCGGTGGCTGGATAAGCGCGGCCGAGTTTGGCGCGGGCTTTGTCGGTTGTGAACATCCATTTGATGCTGGCTCGGGTTTTATTTCGCTGCCGTTGCCATGCTGCGATTTCGTTTCGGAGCCTTTTGGGATCGTCGATGCGGCGGCCGAGACACTGGCGCTGCAGCACGCTGATCTCGCACTCGACCATGTTGAGCCAACTGGCGTGTTTCGGAGTGAAGTGGAATTCGAGGCGGCGCAGGATGCGTCGAGCCTCGGCGGGCGCGAAGGCCTCATACAGCGCCCCAGGTTTATGGATCGACAGATTGTCCTGCACGACACGGATGCAGGCGGCGTCGGGATAATGGACGTCGACGAGTTCACGCATGCATTGGGCGTAGTCCACGGCGGCGCGGCGGTCGGTGACCTTGACGTTGCGCCAGCCCCGATGCGGATCGAAGGTGACGAAGAGATTGACGGTGCCGTTGCGGCGATACTCGTAATCGTAGCGCTCGCGCTGTCCCGGTTGCGCCGGGACCGGCCGGCGCGCCTCGCCGATTAGCTGGACGGGGGTCTCGTCGAAGCAAACCAGCGGCCAGGCGGGATCGGCGTCTCGGCGTAGAGATCGAGCACGTCCTCCATGCGGGCGACGTATTCGCCATCGACATGGGGAATGCACCACATGTCCCTGCGCCATGGCTTGAGATCGTTCTCGGCCAGCCGGCGGCGCACGGTCTCGCCCGACAGGCTGTCGTGATCGGTGAGCTTGACCATCGTGTCGGCCAGAAGCGTCAGCGTCCAGCGTTTGCGGCCGGCGGGCGGCTTGGCGCATGCGGTCGCCACCAGCAGGGCCTCCTCCTTGCCGGTCAGCTTGCGCTCTGCGCCCGGACGCGGCTCCTCGCTCAAGGCTCGCTCCAGATTGCCTTCCACGAAACGGCGCTTGGTCCGGCCGACGGTGGAGAGGCTGACACTGACGGTCCGGGCAATCTCCTCGTCGCGGCCGCCCCCATCGGCCGCCAGCAAAATCTGCGCCCGCTTGAGCTTGCGGGCCGCGTGCTTGCCGCCGCCGAGCATCGCCGTCAGTTCATCGCGCTCGGCTTGGCTCAATTCGACCCGATAACGTACATTCATGCTTTGCCTCCTTGTCGGAGGCCGGGACGAATTCAGCGATGAGTTAAAAATCAGGCGCGCGCTTCACCGAGAAGCAGGGTCATTGCCTGGCCTTCATCCATACCTACGCCTACATGTTCGGACGCCCACCCGCCGAAGCCGACATCCAGCGCCACTTCCGTGTCAGCCCGCCTACGGTCCACCAGATGATCGTAACCCTCGAACGAAACGCCTTCATCCGACCTCAACCCGGCGTCCCCAGAAGCATCGAAATCCTCGTGCCGCCCGAAAGCTTGCCGATTTTCGAATGGCTCGGTATCAAAACGTCAAAATCACTGTGATGAACCACTAGTGGCAAAGCGAGATGTGTGTCGCACCGAGCTTGGTATTTTCGGGTCGCACTGTGGACGAAGGGCCGCCGCTGCGGTTAGTCATTATTGTGCATAATCGACATCGATGGGGTGCATTTAACTCGACCGCGAGCGGGCGCATTGGGTTTGTTTGGATGGCGCAGAAAACGGAAAGCCGCTGCTTCGCTCGCAGCCGCCTAATCAAAATACCTGATTGAATTTTAGAAAGACCACCGCACACTTCGGCCGTTAAGCGGAGTAAGAATACGTTACTGACGGTATTGCTGGATACGAGTCGTCCGCAGCCCGGCAAGCCCGTGCTGGTCGATGGAGTACTGCCAGGAGAGGAATTCCTCGACCGTCAGGGTGTAGCGGCTGCACGCCTCTTCGAGGGACAATAATCCGCCACGAACGGCCGCGACGACCTCCGCCTTGCGGCGAATGACCCAACGCTTTGTCCCCGGCGCGGGCAAATCCGCGATCGTCAAGGGGGAACCATCCGGCCCGATGACATACTTGACCCTCGGGCGATGAGGCTCGGTCATAGCAACACTCACGTACTCGACAACACCACAGCCTTGGACATTACGCATGGCCGCTTAAGATTTGACTAAGCGCAATATTCGATTGAGCAAACATTGCCGAAAAGAGTTGCTGCGGACGTCGGTGGCCGCGGCATCGGTGCTGTCGATGGGAACCCACATTGACGGGCGTGGAGGCGGGCCTGACGGAACTGGCGGCCCGCCTAGTTGGTGATCGACGTGATCTGGCTGATCGGGACGCTCTGTCCGCCGACCGTGAGCGTCGGCGGGTTCTGGCTGACATTGACGCCGCTGACGACGCCCTGCACCGGGTCGAGATAGCGACCGACTGCCGCTGGCGTTCGTGGCGTTGATCGAGATGTTGTAGGTGCCGTCGGGCCAAGTCACCCCGTTGTTGCCCTGGCCGTTCCAGCTGAAGGTCTGGCTCCCGGCGTTCACCGAGACGGTCCCGGAATACACCGTCTGGCCCGTCGAACTGGTGATCGTGAGGTTGGCCGTGGCCGGCGACGGAGCCGTGAAGGTCCAGCTGGCCGGGCTGTTCGTCGCGCTGGAGAGCGTTGCCGCGCTGCCGCCGATCGTGACGCTTTTGCCGATGAACTGCAGCGCCCTGCTGCAGCGAAATCAGCGTCTGCAGGTTGGTATTCATGTTGATCTGCTGCTCGACCGAGGCGAACTGGACGAGTTGCTGGGTGAATTGGTTGGTATCGAGCGGATCGAGCGGATTCTGGTTTTGCAGCTGCGTGGTGAGGAGCGTGAGGAATTCATTGAAATTGCCGGCGAGCTGCTGCATGCCGGCGTTTCCCGAGGCCGCCGTGCTCGACGTTGAATTGGTTGTCGTGGACGGCGTGGAGGTGCTTGCCGTCGTCGGGGGTCGTCGTCGAGACCGTCATGGTGTGTCCTCACGCGATTGGGCTTCACACGCGGATAACGAGCCCGCTACCGAGTCCGGCCCGACAGTAGATTTGCGTCGTGTTAACCGGCGGCAGATCGGCATCGGGAATGACGAGTTGCGCCTGGGCGTTGGTCTGGCCGCTGCCGCTTTTGTTCTGCCCGGTGTTCTGTCCGGTGAACGATTGGTCGCGCAGCGAGAACTGCAGACCGTTCAATCCGGCCTGCTCGAGGGCGCGTTCGAGCTGCGGCTGCTGTTGCTGCAACAGGTCGAGCGTGTCCTGGCGGTCCGCGGTGACGTGCGACGTCACCTGGCCATCCCGGTTGACGTCGAGGCGGATGTCGAACTGATTGGAGCCTGCCCGTGCCCGCTAGGCGATGGCGACGGCCAGTCCGGACACCGGAACGGCATCGGCCGTGGAAGCTGTCGCCGGCGCGGCGATGGCCACGGTGGGCGCTGTCGCCGCAGCGACTGGCACGAACTGCCGGCGTGCTTGATGGATCGGGCGAATTCGGAGGGCTGGCGGTCACGCTGTTGGGATTGGCCGTTCCATCGGAATTGCCGGCCGAAGGAGACGCTGTCGTTGAGGGTGACGATGGAGCGTCCGTCGCGCCGAATGTCGCCGGCGGCGTTGGCGCCCGTCAGGGGCGTCAGGTTGAGCTTTGCGGGCGCCTTCGTGGTTCCGCCGACGGGCGCGCTGGACGCGGACCCATTGGCGGCGACAGGGGTGCCGACGGTCGGAGTGTTGAGCACGATGGCGGCTGCGAGGGGTTGGACGAGGATCGGCGTCGGCTGCGCAGAACCCGAAGGGATGCTGGCTCCAGCGCCGTCCGGTGTGCTGTCGTCGGCATCGGTTTGATCGGCGCTCCGGCCATTATCGGGGGCGTCGGGAGTGGACGCTGTTGCCACGGTCGTCGCGGCTGCGTCGGGCTTGCTGATAGGGGCGAGCAGGATGCTTGTCGCCGCAGCCGTAAAGCTGTGGCGCTCGCGCCGGCCGACGGATCGGGCTGCGGTGCAATATTGTTATTGGCGCTCGGGACCGGCGGTGGCGGTAGCGGCACGGGGCTCGAATTGGCCGCGATGACGGCAGCGTTCGTCGGATCCGAGCTCAGGCCTGACGTCGTATTCGCGTCCGACGTCCTGCCATTTTTGGCCGTGGCGCCAGACTTATTGCTTGGGCCGGTGCCGGTGCCAGTACCAGTACCCGCACCGGTCTTGTCGCCGGACATCGGCGCGGGCGGCGGGCTGTCGCCGGTCGCGGACGCCGCCGGCTCGGTCGAATTGCCGGTGGTCGAACCGCCGGACTGGGTATTGTCGGTGCTGGCTGTCTTGTCGGCTGGTGCGTTCGCCTGCTGGTCGGCAGGCGCGGGCGGCGGACTGCTTGACGGCGGACTGCTTGGCGACTGGCCGTTTTGCGGTGGAGTTGGCGTGCCGGGAGCGTTTGTGGTCGCGTCGAGCAAGGCCTCGAACGGCGATTCGCTGTTGCTCTGTGTGTTTGTGGACGTCTGCCAACGCTGCGCGGAGGCAAGCGCGTTGGTGGCACTGATATCCTAGTCGATACTCGACGTACTCCGCACAGCAAACCCCTAAATTCCTCGGCGATGACCCGCCTGCAACCTGTGGGCCATCGAAAATCATGTTAAAAATCTTTTGATTGCAGGTACTTAGGACAACTTAAGCGCCAGGCGCAGTCGGCAGCACTTGCGCTGCCCGGCAATTTTTGCCGTCTACGCTTGGGACACGCGATGGCGTGCGGGATCAACGGCCCAGATTGGCAACCATGGCGAACCCGCAGTGCGCCCCTTATAGTAATGGCCGGCCCAGCGCACACCACGATCCGCGCCGCCGTCCGCCCCAAGGAGCACGGCCGCCGGCGATGCGGCGATATTGGCAATGCTGAACAGTCTCGACATCGAGGGGCGTCCGTCCGACACGCGCGTTGTCGTCGCCATGTCGGGCGGAGTCGATTCGTCGGTGACCGCGGCGCTGCTGGCCGATGCCGGCTACGACGTCGTCGGGATCACGCTGCAGCTCTACGATCACGGCGCGGCGACCCATCGCAAGGGCGCCTGCTGCGCCGGCCGCGACATTCACGATGCGCGCGCGGTCGCGGAGCGCATCGGCATTCCGCACTACGTGCTCGACTATGAGAGCCGCTTCCGGGAGACGGTCATCGATCGCTTCGCAGAGAGCTACGTGGCGGGCGAGACGCCGGTGCCGTGCGTCGAATGCAATCAGTCGATCAAGTTTCGCGACCTGCTCGAGACGGCGCGCGACCTTGGCGCCAAGGTGATGGCGACCGGTCACTACGTCGCGTCTCGCGCCTTGCCGGATGGCGGCCGCGCGCTTTATCGCGCTCGCGAAGCCGAACGCGATCAAAGCTATTTCTTGTTCGCCACCACGCGCGATCAGCTCGACGCGTTGCGCTTTCCGCTGGGCGATCGCACCAAGGCGGAGACGCGTGAACTGGCGCGGCGCTATGGTCTCGCCGTCGCCGAGAAGCACGACAGCCAGGACATCTGCTTCGTGCCGAGCGGACATTACGCGGACGTGATCGAGCGGCTGCGGCCCGGCGCCGCCGGGCCCGGGGACATTGTCGACGTCGACGGCCGCGTGCTTGGGCGCCACAACGGCATCTTTCATTTCACGGTCGGTCAGCGGCGCGGTCTTGGCATCGCCTCGGGGTCGCCGCTTTACGTTGTTCGGCTCGACGCGCAATCGCGCCGCGTGATTGTCGGACCCCGCGAGGCATTGCGCACCAGCCACATCGCGCTGCGCGATGTGAACTGGCTCGGCGAGGGCACGATCGACCAGGCGCTGCTGCGCGGCCGTGAGATTTACGTGAAGGTCCGCTCGACGCGGCCGCCGCAGCCGGCTTGGCTGCGCGCCGGCGCGAGCGGCATCGAGGTCGAACTGGTGGAGGGCGAAGACGGCGTGTCGCCCGGTCAGGCTTGCGTCTTCTACGATGCGGCGGACGGTCAGGCCCGCGTGCTGGGTGGCGGCGTCATCGCCAGCACGGTCTCAGCCGGCGATGCGAAGCGCGCCGTCGGCGCCGCCATGGCAGCGGCACGCTGACCATTCGGCGCAGTATCACGGCGCGTGGCGGGGGTAGAGGTGCGGTCGACGGGGGCGGAACTCGAGAAAGATACGGTCGCCAAGGCCTATGCGCGCTGGGCGCCGATTTATGATCACGTCTTCGGCCCGGTTTTCGATCGCGGACGCAAGGCGTCGATCGCGGCCGCCGAACGGATCGGCGGCCGCATCCTCGAAGTCGGCGTCGGCACCGGCCTGTCGCTTCCAGACTATCGATGGGAGAACCGCATCACCGGCGTCGATCTGTCGGCGCCGATGCTGCGCAAGGCCAAAGCGCGCGTCGTCGAGCACCGCCTGACCAACGTCGATGGACTTGCGGTGATGGACGCGCAGCATCTCGGCTTTCAGGATGCCGTGTTCGATGTCGTGGTGGCGCAATACGTCATTACTGTGGTGCCGGACCCCGAAGCGACGCTCGACGAGTTCGTGCGCGTGGTCAAACCGGGCGGCGAGATCATCCTGGTCAATCACCTTGGTGCCGAAGCGGGCATGCGAAGTTCCGTCGAGCAGTGGTTTGCGCCGTTGGCGCGGCGGCTCGGCTGGCGGCCGGAGTTCCGCTGGGAGCGGATTGCGCAATGGGCCGCCCGTCACGGCGGCGTGCGGCTCGTCGAACGGCGCGCCATGCCGCCGCTCGGGCATTTTTCGTTGATCCGGTTTGCCCGGCTCGGCCCGGGCGACAGCGAGGCTGCGCCGGTTCGCCGGATTCAGTGAGCTTGGCCGGCTGTCTCGACGGGCTGCGCGGTTGCCGACGAGCCTCTTGGAAAGGGCGATGAACTACCCTAAATCTCGCCCGACCGGCGGGGACATTGCGGCCCCGCCTTGGCGAGAAGCCCGGCGGGTCCGGGTGCTTTGGTGATGGCGGAGTAGCTCAGTTGGTTAGAGCAGCGGAATCATAATCCGTGTGTCGGCGGTTCAAATCCGTCCTCCGCTACCAAGCTAACCAACAGAAATGTCTGCTATTTTTTGTGGGGGCGACTGGCGAGCGGTGTCACCGTGTTCGTACTGATGTGTAATCCCTGTGTAGATGTGCCAGCGATTTTGTTCGCTCTCGGTTCTGGTACGGCACGCCCTATAGCTGCAATCGCCTTGTCAATATGGGTCCCGTGGACGTGCGTGTAGCGCAGCACCATCGCAAGTGTCTTGTGTCCGCTGATGCTCTGAATTGTTGGCAGATCCACTCCAGCCTGCACCAGCTTCGTGATCGCTGTGTGCCGCATGACGTGAGGCGTCACGATCTTGGGATCAAGCCCAGCGCGGAGCGCGGCGTTCCGAAACGGCTTGGCCATGCGGTCGCGATGACCTGTCAAACTTGTATTTGGGCGTGACGAAGGAAATATCCAGCCATGTCGGTCTGCTCGGGTCTCTCTCTCTCGGCGCAATAACTCGGCGAGCTGTGGCGTGATCGGCTGTTCTCGTCGACCACCTTTTGCCCTCGGGATAAAGAGCCGAAGCTTATCAAAATCGAGCCAGTCAAAACGTGCGCGAAGAATCTCACGATGCCGCATGGCCGTATTTAGTCCAAATGCCACAAACAGCCAGCAACACGGATCGTCGTCGGCAACAGCAGCGTGCAGAAGTGCGTTCGCCTGGTCGTCGGTGAGCGCGATAATTCGCCCTTGGGCCGTCTCGAGAAGACGTATTTTGCACGGCCGCGACCTCAGCCATCCCCATTCGATAGCGCAGTTTATCAGATGTGACAGCGTTGCAAGTTCAAGATTGATGGTGCCATTGCTCGCGCCTTGTTCGAGTCTTCGCCGCTTATAACGATCCACCGTGAAGGTGGAGATCGATTTAAGTCGCTGATTTCCAAAAAACGGTGTCAAATAGAGACGAATGTGGCGTCGTTTAGCGATCAGGTTCTTGCCGTTCGTTTCATCAAGACGGTCGGCATATTTCTTTGATGCTTCAGCGAAAGAGAAGTGGGTCTTGCGGCCGGTTGGTAGCGACAGACGCCCCTCTCGAGCTTCGCTGCGAACCATTTCGATAAACTCCTCTGCCTGAGTTCGAGTGACTCCCTCACTCTCGCGACCGAGGACACGATGGATCCGTTGTCCATCAGCCATGACATTGACGCTGAATACGCCGTCACCGTTGGCTATTCGCTCAAACGTTATGCCGTGTTCGGTGATTTTTTCTCCCGGCGCAAGTCGCCGCATCGACGGGCGACTCAGTTTTCGGAAGTCTCTCGCCATCGCTCGCTTCCTCAGAATCGAATTTCGTCAAATTGTTCTTTGATCCAGGTCGGCAGCTTGTCTGTACTGCCGTTCTCATAGACCACGGAACAGAATGCCTGCCAGGACTTCCGGAGACGTTCAAAAAAGAGATTGTCTAGACACACCTGCCAAGTCCACCGATACCGATAAATTGTCGAATTGTCGTGAGCGTTCTCGTAGTGACCCTTCCAAAGAGAGCCATTCTCTCGAATGAGCTTCCAAAGTACCTGTTCGTCATGGGTCAGCATTTCCGGATAACGAATCGCAAGTTTCGCGAAACGGTCTGGTTCATCGAGGTCCCACAGCTCACCCGACATGCTCGCTATGCTTTCGCTAGATTCGCCTTTGTTATCGAGACGGACGTTCTTCAAACTCTCCTCAATTGCCCACTCGATGAAGCTCGACAGCGTCCGACGCTGTTTGCGTGCGGCGAGTTCCGCGAGGTAGCGGAGCTTAGGGTCAAGGCGCACCGTGACAGTTTCTGAGCGGGACAGCTTGCCTCCACCACCGCGCTTTTTGGTCTTGTTGTCGTTCGTCCCCAACTCGGAGAAATCGCCCATCGACCCGGCGCATCCCAATTATGCGCATCGTATTGTCACTCAGCACGATTCGCGAGAAGCCGACCAATGACCTATGAACCAGTTCACGTCCTGATCCTGCCCGACGGGCGAATGAATCGGGAAAACGCCGCGAAATACCTCGGACTTTCCGTCAAAACGCTGGCTATGCACGCAAGCCGAGGGACCGGACCAACTTTCATCAAGCGGGGTCGCGTCTTCTATTTTCGCGCTGATCTGGATGCCTGGTTGAAGGATCCCCCACCCGGTAATCCGCACCCTGTTCGCGGAGCAGCAGAAGGCCGCGGTCCCCACTTGATCGGACAAGTTCGTCAACGTCAGCGCGGCGCACGGGGCTAAGTTTCTGTGACCAAAAGCTTCGACATCACGGCCGTCGCGGCGTCGCTGAATAACCGGGCCGCCGAGGTAGCGGTTGCGCTCCTGGGGGAGCCCAATCGCCAACTCTCGAGCAAGTGCGAATTGCGTTTCGGCCGCAAGGGCTCGCTCGCAGTGAAAACTGCCGGTACGAAGGCCGGTTGCTGGTTCGATTACCAGAACGATGTCGGTGGCGATTTACTCGATCTGATCCGACGAGAGCGTTCAGGGGACTTCGGCGAGGCTGTCGCGTTTGCTCAGACCTTCACAGACTGTGCGCGCACGGTTCCGATATCTACCGACGCCCCATCTCAATGTCAGGTAGCCACGAAGGACGGTAGTTCTGTGGGTAACCAGCATTGGGCATTAGAATTGTGGAGGCAAGGTCTACGGATCGCTGAGACGGCTGCTGCCGGATATCTAAAAAACCGCGGCGTCCTTGCGCTCGCCACAGGCTGCCAAGCACTGAGGTTCCATCCCGCTTGTCCTTTTGGTGAGCGGGAAAGACACCCGTGCATGCTCGCACTACTGCGAGACATCCGCACGAATGAACCGCGCGCAGTCCATCGTACGGCATTGACGCCGAAGGCCGAGAAGATTGGTTGCAGGGTGCTGGGTCCAAAAGTCGGCGCTGCGGTAAAGCTCTCCCCAGATGAAGCAGTCGCAATAGGACTTACGATCGCCGAGGGGATCGAGACGACGCTTTCCGGTATGCAGCTCGGCTGGCAGCCGGCTTGGTCTGTCGTTGACGCGGCCGGTATCGCGAAGTTTCCCCTCCTGTCGGGCATCGAGGCGCTGACCATCCTCGTCGACAATGACGAGAGCGGCACTGGGCAGCGGAAGGCACTCGAATGCTCGGACCGATGGACAAAAGCCGGACGCGAAGTTCTGCGGGTCGTTCCGCGCCGCGCCGGCGACGATGTCAATGACATCGTGCGCAAGAGGGCCATGGCATGAACGACACGGCGTGCAACGGAAACGATACCGCCAATTTCGGTGCCAACGGATATTTGCCGGACTGGGATCAACGTCTCCGGACATATCGGCAAGTAGGTGTCTGGAACCGCGACATCCTGGGGCCGCCGCCAGGACACGCCGGTTGTCGCGTACCAGCGCTACTACTTCAGCACTACGGCTACGATCCCGATTTCGACATCATAATCGATCGGCCGCCTTGCGATCCGGGCAAGGCTGGCGGTCACAGACACGGCCCTAACGAGCACAGCAACACCAAAAAGACCGAAGACAAATCACGTACTGGAGCAGACTGGCCCGATCCGTGCCCGCTCCCACAATCCCTCCTCGCGGTCGAACCATTCAAGCTCGACCTCATGCCGGAAAAGTGCCGACCCTGGGTCGCCGATATCACCGAGCGAATGCAATGCCCACCGGACTTTGTAGCCGTCAGTGTAATAACTGGTCTCGGAAGTCTCGTCGGGCGCAAGGTCGTAATCCGTCCGCAGGCGCAAAACGACTGGCAAGAGTGCGCCAACATGTGGGCGCTTCCGATTGGTCGGCCTGGCTTGCTCAAAAGTCCGGCGATGGAAGAAGCATTGCGGCCCCTGAAAAGACTTTCGGCAAAGGCCGAGGAAGCATTCAAAAAGGCCTGTACCGAGTACGACGTGGTGGCCAATGTCGCAAAGCTGCGCGATAAAGAAAACAAAAACAGAGCAACGAAAATCCTAAAACAGGAGCCTACGGCAGACATCGGATATCTGCTCAGCGCCGAGGATGAGGCGCCGGAACCGACTCTGCGACGCTACATCGCGAACGACACGAACGTCGCGTCGCTCGGAGTGCTGCTTCAACAAAATCCGAACGGCCTATTGGTCTTTCGCGATGAGCTTGTATCTCTTCTGGACAGTCTCGATCAGGAGGAGAACGCATCCGAACGGGGCTTCTATCTAACTGGATGGTCCGGCAATAGCAGCTATACGTTCGATCGGATCGCTCGCGGTCTGAATTTGCGCATCGATGGGTTGTGCCTCTCGATGCTTGGCAGCACCCAGCCGAGTAGGATTTCGCAATATGTGTTTCGGGCAGTACGGGGTGGTCGCGGCGATGACGGACTTATTCAGCGTTTCGGCCTGATGGTATGGCCTGACGTTCCCGCCGTATGGACCAACGTCGACCGTTGGCCCAACAAGGATGCGCGAAATTCCGCATATAGGATTTTCGAGTACCTTGATGATCTAGATTGGCATGCCATCGGCGCTAAGCGTGATCGTGGCATTGATGGAGACGAGGAGGGATTGCCATATCTTCGGTTTGGAGTGGACGCTAATGATCGGTTTGTAGATTGGCGCACGGAACTGGAAAAACGGCTGCGGAGCGGCGATTTGCATCCTGCGCTGGAGTCGCATCTGGCAAAATATCGCAAGCTCGTGCCTGGACTCGCACTGATCTGTCATCTCGTTGACGGGGGAACTGAATTTGTCGGGCTGGCTGCGCTCGAGTGCGCCATAAGTTGGGCGAAGTATCTAGAAACGCACGCCCGGCGCGCTTACGGCAGCGCCACGGCGGTGTCAGTGACTACGGCTATGGCGATCGTCGCAAAAATCCGCTCTGGCGACCTTAAATTGGAGTTTCGCTCGCATGACGTTTGGCGCCCGCAATGGTCCAAGCTGACCGATAGCGACGCCGTTCGTACCGCCTTGGAAATGCTGGTCGACTATGACTGGCTTAGGGTGAGGAAGGTTGAAACCGCCGGGCGGCCTAGTTTCATCTACATGGTCAACCCGAAGATATTGAATTGTTGAAAGCGTGTAATTTCGCTTACTGCAAAAACTGCAAAAACCTCCCCAATACCTTGTTGCAGTTTTTGCGGTGCCCATTCTGACGATCATTCGTAAATCAAGGAACGTGCTAGAACAAAATGGGCGGGGAAAAGCATATTCGCGGACGTGATGCCGCACGCATGGCCGAGGAAAACGACAAACGCCGGCCGATCGCCCTCGAGCCCGCGCCGAGCGTCGCGGTTGACGATGTTTCTGAATATCAAGTCCCCGTTGCCACCAACGCTCAGTCTCGGACAGCCCCACCGCGCGTTCTAAAACCATCACGCATGAACGATCAGGTCCTTGCACCAACGCAGGACCTGGAGGCCCATCGGGCGGCTTTGCAGCGCGTTTTCGGCACTCTGTCGGAGGAGTACTCGCAGACGATGTTCGGGAAACTCGTCGCCGCCCTTCGTCCCAATCCTCACGAGCATCTTGATGAAGCAACCCTCAACGCTGCTATAGCGTTGGTGGCCTCGATGAAACCTGAAACCGAGCTGCAGGCTCTACTCGCCGTTGAAATTGCGGCCATAGGGTTTGCCGGACTCAAATTCTTACGCCAAAGCCAACAACACATGGATGAGATCTACATCGCCGTGTACGGCAACTACGCCATCAAACTTCTTCGACTTCAACTCGACATCATCGCACGCTCTCGACCGGCATCGGCGGGGGAACAAGCAGACGGTTGAGGTTCGGCACGTCCACATCCATTCCGGCGCCCAGGGGGTGGTTGGAATCGTCAATGCTCCTGGAAAAGGAGAGGGCGAGGGCGAACGCGAGAAATGACACACGACCCCATGCGTCAGGCGGATGTTGCGCGAAGACTGTCGAATATGGCCAAAGCCCGGCGCTGTGGAGCCAAGACCCGCGCTGGTCACCCCTGCCGGCAGGCGGCGGTCAGCGGCAGAAGCCGGTGCCGGATGCACGGTGGGGCCAAAGGCTCGGGAGGTCCTTCGGGCGAGCGCAACGGCAATTTCAGGCACGGGCTCCAGACCCACGAGGCCAAAGCAGACCGCAAGGTGATGCGAGCAACGTTTCGCGAAATCGACGCCTTGGTTCGAACGTTCAGCCCACGCCGGCGAGGCGATTGAAGCGCGCCTGAGAGCGGGTGAGAGGGCACGACGCAGTCGACGGCAGCGCTGTTTCGTCGACGACCTGGGCTTCCGCTCTCGCGCTGGGCACGATTGACCCCCTGTCGGTGCCGCCTTTGCGCCCCCAGATAACTCGCGCATTTGCAGGAGACGGCGATGACCCCCCAGGAACAACAGCTAGTCGAAGACCTGTTCGATCGATTGTCGAAGCTCGAAGACGCCCCGCGTGATCCGGAAGCTGAGCGTCTAATCGCAGTCGGCACTAGGCGGGCGCCCCACGCGATTTATGCGCTGGTACAAACGGTGCTTGTGCAAGACGAGGCTTTGAAGCGGGCCAATGCACACGTAAAGGACCTAGAAGCTCAACTCGGTGGCGGTGCGCAATCGCCGCAGCAAGGCGGCTTCCTCGACAGCATGCGCGGCGCGGTATTCGGCGGTCATGAGGCCCGCGGCTCGGTGCCTGCCGTACACCCGCAAGCTATGGCGTCGCCCGGCCCTGGAGCCTCTCCCGGCGCCGCAGCGTATCAGCCGGGACCGATCCCGTATCCGGCTAGACCGGCCTTCGGCTCCGGCGGATCGTTCCTCGGCACGGCGGCGTCATCGGCGGCCGGCGTTATTGGGGGAGCCCTCTTGCTCGACGGAATCCGCTCGATGTTCAGCCATCGTTCCGACTTCGGCGGAAGTGATCAGACTGCATTCGCGGGCCTCGGCGATCGAAATCCACCCTGGGGAAGCAACGCGTCCAACAGTGATCTCGCGCGTGATCTCGGCATCGATGCCGTTGATAGCCGAGGTGCAAGTCCTGCCCCGGCCCCCGACGTTCCGGCAGCGTCCGACGACTGGAGCGGTGTCGACGACGATTTCGACGACGGACAAAACGTTGACACTGGTGACAACGGCACAGACTATGCCTGAGGTCCTCCATAGGGCGCAGCAGGCTGATCCGCCGGTCGTCCGCTTTCGAAAAGGGCGTCACCGGTGACGGCGTCGTTGTCTTGCATCGCCCATCGCTTCGCAGAGCACTGCAGCGAGGTGGCTTCGCGCGTTCGCCGGCTCATGATCTCCAACCGAGACCCCGAACGCTTCCACATCGAGAAGAGCGACATCATCCACGACCTGGAACGGCTCGCATCCGGCCAGGGAGCCAAGGGTGAGAGAGCAGCCCCAGGTCGCACCGTCGTCTCACGCACCCATACGGTGACGCGTCACGGGATTGTGCCGGTGGAACGCAAAAGCCGCCAAACCTTCATGCACGCCGCTGCAGCCAATGACCGAAAACCACCACCGAAATCATCGCCGGTAGACGCGTAGTCATCCAGCGTCGCCGTGCCGCGGTTTCCCTCGGAATCGGCTGAAGATTTCTCATGAGAGTAGAGCAATGCCCTTTTCGGACGAAAAACCACTAGCGACCACGGACGGCCTAACGGTCGTTTTTTCGAAGGCCGAGGGCGGCAAAATCAAATTGGGATCAAGGGCTTGGGACAACGGCGAGACGATTTTACCCGACCAGGTGCTCGAGGTGCGGATGCGCCAGGGCCAGATCATCTTCCTGCGCCGGGGGCGTAAACCGGACCCGACCGACCTTCCGAAGCAGGCCGCGGCCGACGACCCCTATGGCGAGTTTGTCGAGTACACCTACCCCAGCGTTACGCCGTAACGGCCCCCTGTAGACGCGTAGTCACCCCCCTGTAGACGCGTAGTCACCCCCCCTGTAGACGCGTGATCAGACGGCCGACGTAACGGGCCCATGTGACGCGTGATCGGTGCCGATTGAGCTTCGAACGCGCGCAGTACTGGTGCGAGACAGCTTCCCCCAAATGAGCGAAACCTTTGCTATCTCTACGCTGCCCAAGAGGGTGAGAAATTTCCTCCGTTTCACGCCCGGTCGCCCGTGCTAATTTTTTTAACGTCGGGACCGATGGATCGCACCGAGCGAGCTACTGGGCGTGCGATTGATTGCCCAGGCAGATTGAGCCCCTGGACTCGCTTTCGCATGTGGCGTCTTCAGCGAACAGTCATATGTCTCGTGGCTGGCCTGACGTCCGGCGCTTCAGGCGCCGCCGAGCCACTGCCGCGTTCGGTCGTGATCCTCGAACAGAACAATCCCAATGCCCCAGCATACGTTGATTTCGCAACACACTTTCAAGCGACCCTCAACGCAAGCGATGCATCTTCAGTGGATGTCTATATCGAGAGCTTCGATCTTTACCGATTCGACAGTGCGGAATATCGAGAACTACTGCGCAACTATTTGGCAAAAAAATATCGGAGCAAACCCATTGGTGTGATTGTTCCCCTTGGACCGTTGGCATTGGAATTCGAGTTATCGTCGCGTGCGGAGCTTTGGCCTGCGGTGCCGGTCGCCTTTGAGGGGATCGATACGGAAAGTCTCGCCGGCTTGCATCGACCGCCCGACACAACTGGCGAGACGGAGGACTTGACGCTCTGGGACGAGGTGAACGCAGCAAAGATTATGGTGCCCAACCTCAGACGTGTTGCGATTGTGGGCGATCCGCTCGAGCGTCAAAGCACCTACAGACATTTCGCCCAGGAGATGCCGAAGATTGCTGCCGAGTTGCAAATTATCGATCTGACCGGTCTGCCGATGACCGAGGTAAAGAGACGCGCAGCCGCGCTACCCCCAGATTTAGCAATTATTTACATAGGCATCCATGTCGATGGTGCGGGTAAATCCTACACGGCGCGCGATGGTCTCGTGCCCGTTGCCGAAGTGGCCAACAGGCCGATCGTCATCACCAGCGAAACCTATTTTGGATATGGAGCGACTGGCGGGGTGATGACCAGCTACGGCATGGGCGACGCAGCGGGGCAGCTTGTGTTGCGCATACTCGACGGCGAAAGTGCCTCGAAGATTCCCGTTGCCACGAATTTATCGACTAAGCTCAGATTTGATTGGCACCAGTTGCAACGGTGGGGCATCAGCGAGGCGACGCTACCCCCGGGAAGTGAGGTCAGCTTCCGCGAGCCCACCGCCTGGGAACGATACCGCTGGCAGATCATTTTGATTGCTGTGGCGTTGCTGATCCAGACGATCTTAATTGTCGGACTTTTGTTTGAGCATCGCCGCCGCCGTACCGCAGAGGCAGCCTCGACTACCGCGATGACTAGATTGGCGGACTTGAACCGGGTTGCGACCGCTGGCGAGCTGACAGCGTCGATCGCCCATGAGATCAATCAGCCGCTGGCGGCCATGGTAACGAGTGCCAACGCGGCCTTGCGCTGGCTTATGAACAAAACGCCCGATCTAGATGAGGCACGAGCGGCCATGAATGGTGTCGTCAGTGCCGGTCACCGTGCCAGTGAGGTGATCGGAAGCGTTCGGGCGATGTTCAGGAAGGACAGCCAAACAAAAGAGCCTATTAACGTCAATAATCTCATTAAAGAAGTACTCGGGTTTGTGCGAAGCGAATTGCAAATGCAGGAAGTTCTTATCCAAACAGAACTAACTGAACCGCTTCCACTGGTGCTCGGCCATAGCGGTCAGTTGCAGCAGGTTATCTTGAACGTGGTCAGAAATGCTGCCGAAGCAATGGCATCGACATCAAACCGCGCGCGTATCTTGAGGGTGAATACCGCAATTCATGATCGCGCGGATGTGCTATTATCGATACAGGACTCCGGAACGGGAATTGATCCGAAGCAGGTCAATCGAATTTTCGAATCGTTCTTCACCTCGAAATCGGAAGGCATGGGAATCGGGCTGTCCATCTGTCGGTCGATCGTTGAGGCCCATGGCGGTAAGATTTGGGCTTCGTCAGACGGCCACCATGGATCGGTGTTCAATATTCTGTTGCCAACGATAAAATCTGAAACTGAAACGTGACCGGGTTGGCTAATGGGCTGGAAGCCAAGTGCTGGGAGTTTGGCCATTACGGCCTTCCCCACCTTTCATATGAATTCTCGGCAACGCTAAGCCGGAAAACATGTGTCAATATGGCAGAAACAAGCAGGATCGCTGCTCCGATCGAAAATTTGATTTCCGTGATTTAAATGTCACGACACCAACCAGCAATCTGATTTGATGAGACAATCTAAGTTCCTTTCCGTAACGGACATGTCACATCAAGTCGGCATCTACACCTGCCGCATCCTCAAGAGTGAGAAACCAGCCCGACCTGCCGGTAATGCAGTTGACGAAATTTGATCTGGTCATCAATTGCAGTGCATCAATTGACGTGGCAAAGTGTCGTTTTGGGTCAGCCGCTGCACAAAAGCAGACGCTTTGGCGTCAGCTCATCTGAATCCCCCGATCCAGAAGGTCGCGTAGGGCAATGAGTAGCGCGCGGTCTCAGGCAATGTGGGTCGTTGCGGCCGCCGCCGGCCTTGAAGTTGTGACGGGGGCCGGCTTGGTCGTTGCGCCATCGTTGCTTGCCAAGCTGCTGTTCGCGTCCGAGATGAACGCGTCCGGTGATCTCGTAGGTAGGATTTCCGGCCTTGTGATGTTGTGTCTTGCTCTCGGGTGCTGGCCGCGCGGCGCGTTCAACGGCGAAGACCGGCAGACGCTCGCGCCGCTTATCGCGCTGAGCCTGCTCGTCACCGTTTTTCTGATCTACGTCGGCATGGGCGGGGTGAACGTTGGCGTGCTGCTTTGGCCGGCAGCTGCGACGCACCTCGTCCTTACGATCCTGCTGACGCGCGCTTGGATGAGCGGGCGGGCAGCGGGATGACGCATGGACGGGAGGCGGAAAAGCCACAGGCGAGATGCTAGCCAGGCTTGGCAATTCGAGTGTCCGGGAGCGTTCGAAAGGAGCAGCAAATGAAAAAGGCAGTGCCAGACGGTTTGAAGAGGGCATTAATCGGCGCAGGGCTGTCCTTGGCGCTAATGGTGATGGCGGGCGTGGTTGCGCCCGCGATGGCCGAAGATAGTTTGGAGCAGGATTTCGGGATCATCCAAGCGTGCGGCACCGATGTATGGAACCTCTGCTCGGGCGTGCTGCCCGACGTCGGACGCATGAAAGCTTGTATTCAGGACAAGATGGGCCAGCTTCCGAAAAGTTGCGTCGACAAGGTCCTCGACAAGATGGCCGGCCAGCCATTCAAGATATGCAAGAATCAGACTTATGCGCTTTGCGCTGCGGCGCGCTGCAATGTGTACGACGGCGTCGCCTACTGTCAGTGCGACGTGAAGCACGGCGACAGCATCAGCCTGCCGTTTCCGATGGGCAAGGACGTGGACGTCTGCTCGGTCAATGCCGCAGGTGCCGACAACAAATACATGATCAGCACCTATAGCCTGCCTGAGTTGATCGCTTCGCCGCAGGGAGGCGGTGCTGCCTACACCTGCTCGGGCGAGGGCTCTGGCGCCTACGCTCAGTGCGACGGCGGAATCTGCTTCAGAAGCACCGAAGACACGACGTTCCCGGGCTTCGATAAGCCCGTGAAAAAAGGGCAAATCATTTGTTCCTGCCCTATCACTCAGGCCAAATCCGGCGATGACGCGCAGGCCTTTCAAATCCTGGGGCCCTATCCTTGTGACAAGTCCTTCTTCCGGTACTGCAAGGCCGCCACCGCCACCACCAAGACAGGTTCGACGATCTATGTCGGTGCTCCGGCTGGCACGGCTCAGGGTCTGGCGGTCCTGCTCAACGGCAAGGTCGGGCCCGTCAACGAGTGTCGGGAGTAAGCCCGACAAGAAGCTCTGCATCTATACGCCACCTAGCGAATGCTGGGGTTATATGCTTTCGCCTGCAAGAATTTGACAAACATATCGGCAGGAATAGGTGCCGGAAGTTGGGCTGTATGGTTGCGGATGAGATGTCGTTGTTGCTTCAGGCTCACCCGCCGGGAGGTGACAAGGATGCAATTTGGTTGCCGTGCCCGCCGAGCGACCCGTTCAATCTAACCATCCGCGTTTACAATCCCAACAAGTCTCTGCTCGATGGTACGTACAAAGTTCCAGCGATACAGAGAGTTGCCTAGGAAAATCCCCTGCCGCTCGTGAGGATTAAGACACAGTATCCCAACGGGAGCCTGCCATCATGAAAATCAGTCGCAGCTTGCTTACGGGCGCGGGTCTGCTCGCCATTAGTTGCGTCTCGGTATTGGCTCAGCAGGTCACAGGTGTCCCAGGTTCACCCGAGGCCACCACCACGATCGACGGAAAACAACTTCCGCCGCCGCCGCCGAAATTCGGAGGGGTAATCAAGGAGGAGGCTTCGGAGTCGACGCCCTGGTGGCCGCCGCGCGTCGTGCCACCGAAGGGCGCGCCCAATGTGCTGGTCATCATGACGGACGATGTCGGCTTCGGCGCGCCGGGCACGTTTGGCGGCGTCATACCGACGCCGACCATGGATCGCATCGCAAGAGAGGGCCTGCGTTACACCAATTTTCACTCCACGTCGCTGTGCTCACCGTCGCGGGCGGCGATTATCACAGGACGCAACCATCACTCGGAGGGCTTTGGGGTGGTTGGCGAAATAGCAACGGGGTTCCCGGGCTATGACTTGATCATCCCGCTTGACAAGGGCACAATCGGCACCGTCCTGAAGGCCAACGGATACGCAACGGCGTGGTTCGGCAAGGACCACAACACCCCCTCTTATCAGTCGAGCCAAGCGGGGCCGTTCAATCAATGGCCTAACGGTATGGGCTTCGATTATTTCTACGGCTTTGTCGGCGGCGACACCAATCAATGGGAACCGAACCTGTTCCGCAATACGACCGCAATCTATCCCTTCCAAGGCAATCCCGGCTGGAACCTGGAGACCGCGATGGCCGACGAGGCCATCCATTACATGAAGCAACTCAAAGAGATTGCGCCCGGCAAGCCTTGGTTCGTCTATTACGTGCCCGGCGCCACGCATGCACCTCATCATCCGACGGAGGAGTGGATCAAGAAGATCAGCGCTATGCACTTGTTTGATGACGGGTGGAACAAGCTGCGGGAGACGATTTTCGCCAACCAAAAGCGATTGGGCATTATGCCCGAAAACGCCAAGCTGACGCCGTGGCCAAATGAGCTACCGCTGTGGGATTCCCTCAGTCTTGAAGAGAAGAAGCTCTTCATCAAGCAGGCGGATATATATGGAGCCTTCCTCGCCTACGCCGACAATGAAATCGGCCGCGTCATCCAGGAGGTCGAGGACCTCGGCGAACTCGACAACACCTTGATCATTTATATCAGCGGCGATAACGGCGCGAGCGCCGAAGGCACGCTCGACGGCACGCCGAACGAGTACACCACCTTCAATGGCATTTCCGTGCCGGTGAAGGACCAGTTTTTCTGGTATCCGTTCTGGGGATCGGCACGGACGTTCCCGCACTTTGCTGCAGAATGGGCGTGGGCTTTTGACACCCCGTTCAAGTGGGTGAAGCAGGTGGCGTCGCACTTCGGTGGGACGGCTCAGGGCATGGCCATGTCCTGGCCCGGCCACATCACTGACGTGGGCGGCATCCGTCGCCAGTTCTCCCACCTCATTGACATCGTCCCGACCATTCTCGAAGCATCCAGCATTCCGGCGCCCGATATGATCGATGGCATCAAGCAGAGCCCCATCGAAGGCACCAGCATGGTGTACACCTGGGACAAGGCGAACGCCAACGCTCCGACCCGACACACGACGCAATACTTCGAGATGCTGGGCAATCGCGCCATCTATCACGACGGATGGATAGCGAACACGACGCCGGTGACGCTGCCGTGGGAGCTGAGCACCGCCCCGCCTCCGGATGTGATCACCGGCTACAAGTGGGAGCTTTACAACGTCAAGGAAGATCCAACCGAGTACGATGACCTCGCTGCCAAGATGCCCGATAAGCTCAAGGAGATGCAGGACCTCTTCTATTCCGAGGCGAGGAAGTATAACGTGCTGCCACTCGACAACTCGACGCTTGCGCGTTGGAATACACCGCGCCCGAGCCTTACGGCGGGGCAAACGGTCTTCACATATTCCGGCGGATTGACCGGCGTGCCGCCCAGCGCTGCGCCGGACATCCTGGACAAGTCCTACACCATCACTGCTGAGGTCGAGATCCCCGAGGGTGGTGGGGAAGGCATGATCGTCACCGAGGGCGGGCGCTTCGGCGGCTATGGTCTGTTCCTGAGCAAGGGAGAAGCCGGCTTCGATCGTGGCAGGGTCGTGTTCCTCTATAACCTGCTCGACCTCAAGCGCACCATATGGGAGGGGCCTGAGTTGGAAGCCGGCAAGCACACCATCGTCTTCGATTTCAAGGCGGATGGTCCAGGTTTGGGTAAGGGGGGTACGGGCGTACTCTCCGTGGACGGTCAGGAAGTGGCCAGGAATTCCATGGACCACACCACCCCGATCACCTTTCCGGAGGACGAAACTTTCGACGTCGGCGAGGACACCCGCACCCCGGTGGCGGCACTGGAATATCACTACGATGTTCCGTTCAAGTTCACCGGCAAGATCGACAAGCTCACGTTGAAGCTCGAACCCTTCACGTCGGAGCAGAAGCCCGGAGGCGGGGGCGGCTGATCGTCCAGCAGGATCTCCGCGACAGCGCTAGCCCACTCCAAACCTGCGGGAACCGCAGCACCTGAATGTGAGCTAAGGCCGGAAATCGGTGACGGCATGAAGGGGTGAGGCGGCGTATCGTTGGGGTGTTCGACGCTTTCACTTCTCCACCGAAGGAGTGATACGCCGTGACCGAGACCAATATGTCTTCCAGCTAAAGCTTGTCGCCACAACGAGCCGAGGCTGCGCAAAACTCCATCCGTCCTCGCAAATCACGACGCGTCCGAAGAACCGACCGCAGCCGTCGAAGCTACGTGAGATAAAAGCACCGCTTACATTGGAAGGCAAACCTCTCGAACTAAAGACAAACTGGGAGGGCATTGTGATGAAACAGATCATGGTCGCATTCGCTGCTTTCGTGATCGTGTTTGCGCTTGCGTGGCTGGCGAACTTATCGGAGCGATTGCCTGTCCCACCCGCGGCTGTCGATAGGCGCAACCCATGAGTATCATCGGCTAACCCAGGCTGCCCGTGCGCCCGCGAAGGGGCGGAGCGGAGAAGACGGAGATTCATGATGCAATTTCCCAGGGCGCGTTCACAAACGATTTAAGGGGAAGGCTTTTTAGAAAGATCATAAACATGACCCGCTTTTTGCTATTTGGTTTCCTGTGCGCATGCGTTCTTTCGTCATGTTCGCCAGACGTGACTCCTGTTGCAGAGGCGGACTACTCGGAAAAAATTGTGGGAGGTTGGCAGGGCAGTGTGGCAGGCACAAACGAGACGATAACGTTCAATGCCGACGGAGAATTTGTGTCCGAGGTGCGCCCCCGGGGGTTCATCAGCAATACTCTCGGCCAAGGCGTCACGGGCACCGTTCGCGGAACGTGGGCGATTACAGGGAAGACTATAACGTTGAACGTTAGCAGCGCTAAGGATGAGCACGTCTTAAACAAGGGAACTACAAGCACGATCGAAACGTTCAAGCCAAATGAGCTTACCCTTAAAAGCAATTACGGAGACACCTCAACATTCCTAAGGCTATGATGACGGATGAACAATATGCCTTAGCACGGCCGCCGGTGGTACAATCTTATGGTCAGCCTTGCCGTCAAACGTACGGCAAGTTCAACCGGACATGCGAACTCGCCTCATTCATCGTCCCGCGAGGGCAAGATTCTTAAGGGCGCGAAACCTGCTGACCTTCCGGTCGAGCAGCCCACGAAGTTTGACCTAGTCATCAACCTCAAGACCGCCAAGACGCTCGGCCTCACCGTGCCGCCGACGCTGCTCGCGCCTGCCGACGAGGTGATCCAATAACCTTTCGCAATGCGGCAAACGACAGCGGCAAAGTGACGTGATGGGTCACGAACCGCCGCGCCGCTTCATCCCAGTCGTGGCGGAAGTACCCCTAAAGCAGACACGAAGGCGGACGACTAAGTGGCTTAGACGGGCACACACCTGCCGGTTGGGGCATGATACCATCTCCAAATTACAGCGGGCATGATCCCCATTGGGGACAGCGCAAATGGCAATCGGCGATCATTTGCGACGACACCGGCTTGGCAGTCTTTGAACTAATCCGTCGGCGACCATCGCACCTCGACGCTGTGCTCTGCGCCTTTGATCTGATCGAACTCGACGGCACTGATCTCCGGCGCGAACCGATCGAGAAGCGCAAACGCCTCCTACAGTGGGTACTGCGCGGCACCGATTATGGCATCGCCTATAACGAGCACTTCGAGACCGACGGCGCGATCGTTTATCGGAAGGCCTGTGCCCTCGGCTGCGAAGGCATCGTCTCCAAACGCCGCGGCTCGCCGTATCGCTCCGGGCGGTCCGATCATTGGCTGAAGGTGAAAAACCCGGCAGCGCCCGCAGTTCGGCGAGAAGCTGAGGAAGACTGGTCGTAGCAAGTGCAGCATTTCTACGTCACATTCATTTCCGCTTAATCCCCAAGAGCCGACATTTTTCGGCACCGCAGCGAACTTCCGGTTTGGGCCCAGGCTGTGTGAAAACGTGCCCGCGCGAGCACCGCGCAGAATTGGTTTCTCTATTGTCTTCTCCTGACAGTGGTCGCCAGCGTTTTTGTTTTTCAAATTGATGAAGTCGAGACGAAACGACGAATTCGATTTCGGAGTTTTCACAAAGCCTGGGCCACAAACAGACAAACCCCGTTTCGCGGTCAATCGTATTATCGGCATTCTCTCCACTAGCGTGGCGTTTGGCACGTTGTTGGCCCAACCGCTGCCGGCGTCACATTCGATGTGAGCCACAGCTACACCCTCCCGATCCTTGCCAGTGTACGTGCCAATGACCGGCGCGCGTTTAATTCGCCTGCACAATCTTTCCGTGCCTGGCAAATGAGGCCGACAAGATCCCGAACGCTACCACCAGACAGAGCCAGCCGAAGGCGTCGTCGGAACGGTCATAAATCGTCGTCCCGCCATGGCCATCGAGCGGCAGGTCACCAACGAGCGTTGTAAACCCTCCGACCGAACGTGCCTGCGCCACGATGCGCCCGTAGCGGTCGTTGAGCAAAAGCAATCCGTTGCGCGCCGTACGCGCCATCGGTACGCCGTTCTCGACCGAGCGCAAGATCGCAATGCGCGCGTAACTCCAGTCGTCCTCCTTGAAGTCCCAGGCGGGAACCGCGAGCAATTCCGGCATTGTGGCCACTTCATCGCTGCGGATCATGGCATGGAAATCCATGTCCTTGCAGATCTCGAGGCCGATGCCGTTTGAAAGTGTGCGGGGACCTGGGCCAGGAGTGAACACGGCGGATTCAAGCTCTGGCACCAGCCGGCGCTTCTCATAGGTCACAGGCGCATGGGCGGCCGGCGACAAGGCCCAGGACACGTTGCGTTGCGCGCCGTCGACGAAAGTGTTGAAGCCGGCGACAACGGTAGCAGCCTCGGGAGCAGCTTTTGCGAGCTTGTCCTGCGCCTCGGTGACCCATTCCGGCGCTACACGCGCGATGTTCTCCGGCAAAACGATGAGCTGCACATGCGAGCCGCGCAGCTTGGCGATCTCATCCGCATAGCTATCAATCGCCTTGAAGGTCGCGTCCTTGTCCGTCGTGACGATTTTTCCGACAGTGTCATTGCTTTCGATAAGGGCGACAGGCAGCGTGCCGGTCGGCGGTTCGGACATGCGGAGATAGCCGAAGCCCGCATTGGCCGCACAGAGTACAGCGGCGATAACCGCCGGCATCGGCTTGCGTGCCGCCAGGCTTGCCGCGACGTCTGCGCTGAAGGCGGCAAGAAGAAACGTGATGCCGGCAAAGCCCACGAGCGATGCGCTCTGGATCAGGACAGGAGCGCCTACTTCGGCGGCTGCGGGCGTCGAAACAGTGCCGCCAGCAGAATTGAACGACTGCAGAAAGTCAAGCGCAGTCCAACTTGCGGCAAAGCTGAACAAGATGACGGGTCCCCATGCGCGATAGGCTCGACGCGCGGCCATGACGGCCACGGCAAAGAGCAGTGCAGGCCCGCAAATTCCGAGTGCGAGCGCGAAGACCGGCAGTGTTCCGCCGTATGCGCGGATGATGTTGCTCCCGCCCAGTGCGCATGCGGCCCATGAAAGCAGGAACACCGTCCATCCCTTGGTGTCCTCGAAAGCGAGCCAGAGGATGGGAATAGGCGCCAGCCACGCGAGCCACCATTGCTCACCGAGCCCGATCGAGAAATAAAATCCAAGCCCGGAGAGTGCGGCGCAAATGATCGCGATCATTTCGCTTTCTCCGTCATGAAGGTTTCCATCACACGCCGCGTCGCGCGACGATAGAGCTTGCGAAATTCGGCTTCGCCGCCGGCGATGCGCCCGGCCCGGTAGAGCGTAACCAGGCCTTGGCCAAGTGCGGCGTTTGTCATCATGATTTCGATGGCGGAATGGGCCTCACGAAGCCCGTCGGCCATCGCCTGTTCGATCGCCTTGAGCTGGACGGTGCCTGCGGGCGACCGTCCCGCGACGAAATCGTCGGGATAACGTCGCGCTTTCTTTGAATGGATGAGGAAGGCGGCCTCGAAGCGGCGCGGCTCTTCAAGCGCGAAATCAAGAAAGGCTTCGCCGATCTGCTCTACTTTCGTGAGTCCTCTGGCCGGCGGCAAAGCGTCCACACGCGAGGACCACTGCGCCAACCCGTCCAGCACGAGAGCGTCCACGAGCGCTTCCTTGCTATCAAAGTGACGGTAGATCGCCATCGGCGTGATGCCGACTCTCTTTGCCACGCTCCGCAGTGACAAGTCCTCGAGGCCCTTTTCGTCAAAGAGCTTACGCGCCGCACGAAGGATACGCGTTCTCGTCTCCATGTATACAGTGTATACTGCTCGGCGCAGGTAGGCAATAGAAGCAGCCTCGCAGCATTCGACAGGCGATGATGACGCCCCTCGGCCGCGATGCCAGCAAAGAAAGGTGGGTCAAACTCAAGACCGATGAAGTCCGATGTGGGTCAAACGCTGCACATTCACGGCGGAGCGCGACTTCCGCTTCTCTCCCAACAACGACCATATCGTTGCGTCGCACTAAGTTACGCGTCGGGCCAGGGCACTAAATCGCTGCGCGATATTTCGCTGAGGCGGGCGGCTTGTCTGCGAGTGCGGGCACCAGGTTAGAGATCATCGATAGCGGGCTTTGCGCCCCGTCTTGAAGATTGAGGCGTCGTCAACCTCATCCAAGACAGGAGTTTCCTATGAGTACGGATTCCATCAGCCCGCTGCGCCAGCGCATGATCGAGGACATGAACGCGCGCAAACTCTGTGCGGGCACGCAGAAGGGCCACGTCCGCAGCTGCAAACAATTCGCCGCGTTTCTCAAGCGGTCGCCTGACATGGCTACAGCGGAGGACATCCGCCAGTTTCAGCTGCATCTTTCCGAGACGGGCGTGAGCATCTGCACCCGCAACCGCATCATGACCGGGCTGCGGTTCTTGTTCGGGGTAACGCTGCGGCGACTGGATTTGGCCGCCACGATCTATCACATCCGGGAGCCGCAGAAGATCCCGCTGGTGATGAGCCCGGATGAGACGCGGCGTCTGCTGGCCGTTGCCAGCAGTCTCAAAGTCCGCGTGCTGCTCAGTCTTGGCTATGGCTGCGGTCTGCGTGCCGGCGAAGTGGTGCGGCTGAAGGTCAAGCATATCGACAGCGCACAGAAGATCATTTGGGTCGAACAGTCCAAGGGCCGCAAGGACCGCCATGTCATGCTGTCGCCCGAGACGCTCGATCTGTTGCCGCAATGGTGGAAGGTGCGGCCATCGCGAAGCGAAGCCGCAACGCCGGTGGCGGAACGCTGGTTGTTTCCTGGCACCAGGCTCGGCAAGCCGATGACCACCCGCCAACTCAACCGCCTGTTCCACGAGGCTGCTGACGCGGCCGGAATCAAGAAGGCTGTGACGCTGCATGCGCTGCGCCACAGCTTCGCCACCCATCTGCTGGAGCGCGGGACCGATATTCGCATCATCCAGGCGCTTCTGGGACACGACAAGCTCGACACCACGGCGCGCTACACCCGCGTCGCCACCGCCATGATCGCCGGCATCAAGAGCCCCCTCGAGGCTGGCGGCCGCCCATGCGGCCAGTTCTTCGGCGATCATACGCGGCTTGCCGACCGCAACACATTCGCCGAGTTCATGGCGCCACTGCGTAAAGCCGAATGGGTGGTGTACGCCAAGCAGCCGTTCGCAGGCCCCGAGCAGGTGTTGCGATACTTGTCGCGCTACACCCATCGCGTCGCCATCTCCAATCGCCGGCTGGTCTGCTGCGATCAGACCGCCGTCACCTTCAAGTGGAAGGATTATCGGATCGAAGGTCCCGACCGTTACAAGACGATGACCCTCGATACCCACGAGTTCATTCGCCGCTTCCTGATCCACGTTCTGCCGAAAGGATTCCATCGCATCCGCCACTACGGCCTGCTCGCCAGCAATCGTGCCGCCAACATCGCGCGCGCACGCCAGTTGCTCGCCGTGCCGCTGCGCATGACGAAGCCTGAGGCCGATACTTCCTGCCAGCCTAATCAGCCGCGTACGCTGCCGCGTCCATGCCCCTGCTGCGGCGGACGCATGATCATCATCGAGACCTTCGCGCGTGGCTGCGAGCCAAACCATCGCCCCACACCGGTGCCGGCAGCCATCAGGATCGACACCTCATGATGATCTCAGAACCGTTCCACCACCGCAGTGACACCCCTTTTTCTTGCCGGCTCGCAGCCGGCAGCGTCCCCGCTCGCACCGGGCCGCTCAATTCAACAGCAGTCATGTTGCAAATCTCGTCGTGCAACGCGCCGGCCACTCGGTCACGCCGACACGCCCAACCATGCTTTGCACCAAACCCATCGCCAAAACCGCCTCCCTCCCTCCTCCGCACGCCGGCTCGCGTCGCAAAATCCCCATAGCGCACGCCGCACCGCCGCGCCTCAACCGACCGCGATTTCCTGCATTGGCGCTTTTCTGACGCCGGCCGTCAGCACGCCCGGATAGTCTCCACATCCCGGCGTCCGAAAACCTGCACACAAGCAGACAAAGTGCGCCGCAACAAAATAGCGTGTTATTCGATCACTTCGTCGGCAGTGGCGAGCAGCGTTGGCGGTACGTCGAGGCCGAGCGTTTTGGCGGTCTTGAGGTTGAGCAGGAACTCAAATTTGGTGGACTGCATCACGGGCAGGTCGCCAGGATTGTCGCCCTTGAGAATTCGTCCGACGTAGATGCCAACCTGACGATAGGCATCAGGAATACTGGCCCCGTAACTCATCAGACCACCGGCCCTGACGTATTCACTCTGGACGTAGCAAGCTGGCAGCGCATGGCGAGCCACCAGCGCGAGAATTTGCGCCCGGTTGGCAAAAAAGATTGGACCGGCACCGACGAGAAGCGCACCAGCCTCCCGTTGGACGAACGTTGCGAGGGCTGCCTCAATGTCCCGGTCGCTGCTGGCATCGAGAACGATGAGTTGCTGCCCGAGCGTTCGCGCCGCAACCTGCACGTCTCTTCGCTCCGCCTCGGTTTCAGGACTACCCGAGTTTATCAGCATGGCAATTGTTGTCGCCTTGGGCACGAGTTGGCGCAGCAGTTGAAGTCGCTTTGTTCCTACCGCCCCGGAAAAAAAATTAAGCCCCGTAACATTGCCACCCGGCCGGTTGAGGCTGGCCACGAGGCCGTCCCTCACCGGGTCGCCACCGTATGCGAAGACTATCGGAACCGTCGTGGTTGAGGCTTTGGCTGCCAGCGCTGCGAGACTATTCCCCACAATCACGGCCACCGGCCGGCTGATTAGATCGGCCACTAGCGGAGGCAATTGATCTAGATGGCCTTCCGCGGAGCGGAACTCAATCGCAACGTTTTGGCCTTCGATAAACCCAGCTTCCTTCAGCCCCTGGCGGAACGCTGTTACGAGATCCGCAGCATCGGCAAGGGACACGCTGCGCAGGAACCCGACCACTGGCATCGCCGGCTGCTGCGCGCGCACCGCGAGTGGCCACACCATAGTCCCTCCACTGATGAGGGTAATGAACTCGCGTCGCCTCATGAGCATCCCCAAGCCGAGACAATATCCTACCACATGGATTTCGAGATGTTGTGCAGCACAGCAAACTGGGAAACCCGACTTCCGAGATGGGTCATCTTCTGCCTCGCCGCTTCACCGGAAGCGCGGCGGAAGTACACCTGATAACGGACGCGCCAGTCGTCAGTCGGAGCGGCCGGGGTGGGCCAATTTCTGCCGCAAGCACCTGCAGCAAAAGCAGCGAGAGGACCTCCGTGAAGTCGGTCGCAGACCCGCCGGTTAGGGCGTGATATTCTTCCCACATTGCAGCGGGCGTGATCTCGTTGGGGCGGATCAAATGGCAATCGGCATCGGACGGCGCGAATTTGTAGCTGCGCTCGGTGGAGCGGCTGTCGCAAGGCCGCTGGCGGCGCATGCATAGCAGCCGGCGCTGCCGGTGGTCGGATTCCTAAGTAGTAGGTCTCCCGGCGAGTCTGCATCAATTGTCGCGGCCTTTCTCCAAGGTCTAAGGGAAACCGGCTCCATCGAAGGTCAGAACGTCGCGATCGAATTTCGCTGGGCGGAGGGCGAATACGATCGCCTGCCAGCGCTGGCAGCCGAGATGGTCGGCCGCAAGGTAGCTGTGATCGCTGCAGTTGGCGACGTTGTTTCAGCACTAGCGGCCAAGCGAGCAGCACCGACTATTCCCATTGTCTTTGTTATTGGGGGAGACCCAGTCCGCTTTGGCCTCGTCGACAGCATCAACCGCCCTGGAGGCAATATCACGGGCGTGAGCCTGATCTCTAGCGGCCTCGGAGCAAAACGTTTGGGTCTATTGCATGATCTCATTGCGAATGCGGCAGTGATCGGGCTACTCGTCAACCCGAACAACCCCAATGCCGAGCCCGAACGGCAAGATGTGGTGGAGGCAGGTCGTACGATCGGACAGAAAATTGTAGTTGTGAATGCCAGCAGCGAACGCGACTTCGATGACGCATTCGCGACCATCGTCCAGCAGCGGGCCGGCGGATTGCTTGTTGCTACCGATCCATTTTTCGTGAGCCGACGCGATCAACTCGTCTCATTGGCGGACCGCTACGCCATTCCCACGATGTACCAATTCCGCGAGTTCGCGACTGCTGGAGGGCTTATAGGCTACGGAACAAATATAGCGGGCGCATATCGTCAGGCCGGCGAATACACCGGGCGTATTCTCAAGGGTGAAAAGCCGGCAGATCTCCCAATCTTCCAGCAGACTAAGCTTGAGCTAGTCATCAACCTCAAAACTGCCAAAGCTCTTGGCCTGAATATTCCGCCATCCTTGCTCGTTTTCGCCGACGAGGTGATCGAGTGAGAGCTACACGCTGCCGTGCCGCGCCGCATCAAAATCTTGCGGCAAATGTCTCAGATGGGTCAGACTTTGCCGCGCCACTTCTCTCCGGGCGCGGTCGGTGTACCACCGAAAGCTGCCGCGCCGATCGGCTGCCATCGCGCCGTTGAGGGCCCAGGCTGTGTGAAAACGTGCCCGCGCGAGCACCGCGCAGAATTGGTTTCTCTATTGTCTTCTCCCGACAGTGGTCGCCAGCGTTTTTGTTTTTCAAATTGACGAAGTCGAGACGAAATTTCCAACGGCGAATTCGATTTCGGAGTTTTCACACAGCCTAGGCCAGAAGCGGACTTACGCACTGCAACATAATCGGCACAAACAGAAAGACCGTCTTGCGGCGGTCTCTCCGAAAATCTGCTCCGATGTTTTGATTAGGCGGCCGCGACAGTGGTGCTCTTCCGCTTACTGCGCCAACTCAACAGACCCAACCCGCCGAGACCGGTGGCGAAGAGAGGAAGTGCTGCAGGCAATGGTGTGAAATCAATTGCATATGGTGTGCCCGCATCCCCGCCTGATCCATTGATACCCAACATCCAGTCGTAATTACAACCGCCAACACAACCGGGGTGCGCGAAAGAGCCCGTTCCAAATATGTAAGTATCATTGAACAATAACGAGATCGAGTCAGATGACGATGGGAATGGGTTAGATAAATTGCCATCGATGGAAACGAGATCAGACTGCGCTTCAGTGATTGAGGGGTAGAGGGAAGATGTGTATTGAAAGCTCACGAAGTCAGCGTAGGTAAGGCCAGTGCCGATAGTGTAGTTTTGTAGGGTTAGGATACCGTAGGCGTCACCAGTGCAGTCAATGGTACATGTCCCGGTGAAAGTAAAAATAGATTCGGTCGAGGCACGGGCTAGGTTGGGACCGCCCGATGATACTCCGAACAGAGCCACACAAACGACGACACACAATATTGTAGCGCGCCTAGCTAAATTACACATAACGGTCCCTTTTTGCTGACGCCGCTCATACTGCAGGCAGATCTTAAAGTTACCACCGTAACTGCGTCAATGTTATCTTAGTTCGGTGAGAAGTGAGCTGTCCGCCTCATCGGGTCTTCTAGGGTCGTTGAAGGTAGATTCGGCGATACTTTCAGCTTTCACCAGCGTTGCATAGGGTCCACCGGCAGTGCAGCAATTTTGCCCGGCATTGTCGCTCATGGGTCTTGTGTCACGAGTAACGCCGGTCCACACGGCGATGCGCAACTGTACGGGAGATGAAGGGTGGCCCTTCGAGGTCGGCAATCAGGTGTTGATCTCAAGCCACCGCAAGCTGCTGTCGTCAAAAGCGATGGTGGTGAACGTTGCGGAAAAGCCGGAACAGATTCCGGCAGGCATGATTGGGAGAGGCGAACGCAAGTGAACCGTCGATGAAGTGTCGAAAGCGACTTAGACGATGTCAAAACCGGGGGCTGACCCATCTTCCGGGATAAGCTTGGGGGATGCACTGATACTGCCCAAGCGGCATCCGGCATGTAGACGGCGCGAAGCTCAATCTGGCTCCTGTATGGAACGTGAGAACCTGACCGGCGATGCCAAGGGAAAGAGCACAAGCGGCTCCAACCGCGAGGCCGAAAGTACCGATGCGCCGGAGAGGGACGGACTGCCCCGTAGTAGTGATGAAGCGGGGTAATGCCCGTGGAGCGAAGGGGGTGGGTCATCGCTGTTGAGCGTGGGCCAACTGGGTCGACCAGGAGGAGCTCGAAAGTTCAGCAGAAGGCGGCAGCCTTCGTGCGATGGCACGAGCCGGATGATGCGAGAGTATCAAGTCCGGTTCTGTGAGAGGCTCAGGGTGAAATTCCCTGGGCCTACTCGGCAAACTCTGCCGCGGAGCCTAAAGAAAGGCACGGCAGCTTTACCCCTAATAACGGACTCGATGGCGGAAGACCGGCGCGGCAGGGATGGCAGCGGAAGCGAACCCTTCCGTGGCGCGGGCCGGATGCGCGCCGCATCTTTGTGCGGTATTTTCAGCAGCCCCCGTTACAATCACCTCTCCTACTTCCGTTCGTAAGTAAAGCATGACCGCGAATACCCACTTGTGAGCTGCCGCTTCGGGATGCCATCTAAGAATGAAACGAAACCTTCTAGTGCTTGCGTTGGCGTTAATGATGCCTGCAGGTGTAGCGAATTTGAGCAGGAGCGCTGACCTATTCGACTTGAGCGAGTTGAGCGCGTCCCAGCAAAATCAGCTTTGGATTTAGGTAGACAACTGGGCCGTTGCAGTTGTCTTGGCGAATTTGTGCAGACAGCCCACTTCGCTCGAAGAGCGATTGACTAAGATTGCGGCCGGCTGTGTTACTCCGGGCACCATCGAGACCGTCGTCAATCGCTTCCACGCAAAGATGGATAGCGTTGAAGGAAATATTTGGAATTGTTCGGACAAAATCGTTGAGACTTTCGTAAAAAAGACCGTAGCGAAAGCAAGTCGTCTCGTAGATCAGGCTGAAAACGCTTGTAGGTTTGGATCCATTTATCAGCAACTGTTGCCATTCCTACAATAACCTTGTTTGTCTCAAGCGCTGCATGCTGCCTATTGATGGCACTTCTCGGGCGTCTTCGCCTGAACCTACCGCAGTGCATCAATTGACGGTGGCAAGAGTCCGTTGTGGGTCATCTCTACCGATTGGCGATCTCGGCGGAATGTCTGCTTGCCCTCCGATCGCTACCGTTTCACTGCGGCGCGGTAAGATGCGAGGCGGCGTCGTGTTCTTTGGCTTCGTAGTACTCGGCTGAGAATTTAATTGACCATCGCGAGAAGAACGAACGCAATTCCTGAGTGGGCTTCTCGACGCCCAAATGTTTCGCGACGTGCGCGTTCCGCAGCCACCTCACCGCCGATGTGAGGCCGGAGGTGCGCTCGAGACTGTCAAACGCCGCGGTGAGGGCTAACTCTGCTTGGCGATAACGAAACGCGACCTTTTTGACCAGGTACAGGCTCTTAATGGCTTTATAGTTCTTGAATACGACTTGAACGAACGGATGTTTTTTGGCCTGTGGCCACGCTGCCGGGTACACCGGTAGCACCAGCAGCTTGCTCTTAGCGATGACCGTCGCTAGCGGATGCAAGAGTTGCATCCAAGCCGGCCAGGATGTGACCTTGGCAAACAATACCGCGTGGATCGCCGTCGCAGCCCCGAAAGAGATCGGGAACCAAAGTACCGCGCCCAGGATCACGAGCAATGCGGTGTTCGGCGTGAGATGCCGGCATTTTCGGAACACCCATGCCATGCCGCTTTCAAAGGCAACATGCACGGCATGTTCGAACGCTCGGTAGCTAATCTTCCGTCGGAGCCACGACCAGCTCCGGCTGATTGTTTCACCCCACTGTCGAAGTTTCGTCTCAGAAAGCGGAAGGACGCGCAACGCGCCGTTTATGATAGCAACAATGCCATCGCCAAGAACCTTAGCCGCGAAGAGCGGAAACCAGACAAGCTGCATTGCCAGAGGGAAGGCGTAGTCGAGCAGTCGCATCAAGATTGAAAGAATGAAACGTAGGATTCTGTTGGCGGCTAGCACAACAAAAACAAGTGGAACGATGATCACATCGTCAGGCGACGGGTGATGATAACGGATCACAGTGCAACAATTCCACAAGGGATCGTGTCGGGCTCAACCTAGCACACTGGGAGGGGCGTGTGTGAGTTAAGGCACAGATGTCTGCGACGGGGGTGCGCCGTGACAAGGCGGCGTTTTCCAGTGGGTGCAAGTCCCACCCGGCGACCGCTCCAGCCGGAAGCAATCGGCGCAGTCATGGAGGTAACGAAGTGGCTGAAGCCTTCGATTAGCGTGTCACGAATTGGTGACAGCGCGAGTGTGCAGGCCGCAACGCGAGTGAACGCTGAGCAATCCTCGAAAACGACAATCGCAGGCCGACCCGACAACCCTTTCGGGGAAGGCTGACACGTTTGGATGAAGTGAGCGAAACGCTCGAGGGCAAAGACAGGCGATTTTAAAGTCGGCTAGCGGGCGGCGCCGAAGGCCCGTGTCCCGTTAATTTCCAAATTCGAGCCGTAAATCGCCCCGGACGGCCTCGGGACTAGACGCGTGATTTTCGTCCATGTAGACGCGTCTCCATCGGCCGGTCGGCGACCGTTACGACATAACCCCGTCCATGTAGACGCGTGCTCCAGCCGCTGGCAGAGCCCGTTACGGCGTCACGATTTGGCATCATGGCTTTGGGCCTCAAAGAAGGCATCGGAGACGAACATCTCGGTGGCCACTTGGATGGCTTCCAAGTCATCGCTATTGGCCGCGTTGAGGTATCCCCTGAGGACGAGGCTTTCGATGTCGGCCTTTCCGACGGTGACCGTAACCGGGCGCCAGCCCCGGCGATTGCGCTCGCGGTAGACCCGCATGCGCTCAGCCGTGGATTTTGCGGGGCGTTCAGCCGGGGTCGGGGTGGTCGGCTAAACCTTCCCCGTGGAGGACTTTCACCTCCTATTCTTTGCCAGCTTCCTGGCGCACTCCGGGATGGGTCATCCGACGCTTTGAGCACCTGCCGGAAATGTCTGCTCCTCTTTTGATAGCGACCGTATCGCTGCGTTGCAGTCACCGCTGCGACGAGCCCGACCTGCCGACTGCGGCGTGATATTGCTCTGTGATTATGAACAATGACGCCGACCTGCGCGCAATACGTCAACATACGTCGGCGGTAATCAATCCGGCCCATTGCCGCCGGTCCTTGGCAGTGTCAGGCTATGGTTTCAGACAGCAGCCGCGAGGGGCTTGTTCGATGGAGGAGGGAATTTGCTACGTCAACGGCAGTTTCGTGCCGGCGAGCGAAGCCAAGGTGTCGATCTTCGACCGCGGCTTCACAAGCGGCGAAGGCGTCTATGACGTCACCCGCAGCTTCGGCCACAAGCTCTTCAAGCTCGACGCCCATATTGCCCGGCTCTATCGCTCGCTGAAATACACGCGTATCGATTGCGGCATGTTGCCCGACGAGATGGTGCGGCTGTCGATCGAAGTGTTCGAGCGCAACAAGCACCTGCTTGCGCCCGATAACGATTGTGCGGTGTGGCAGGTGATCAGCCGCGGCACCGACCGGTTCTCCAAAGGAAAGCCGGTGCCAGCGACTGTCACCGTGTTCTGCGTGCCGATCGCCTATCACAGCTTCGCCCGCGAATATATCGAGGGCTGCATCCTGGTCACGCCGTCGACGCGGCGCATACCGCCGCAGAGCCTCGAAGCCAAGGCTAAGATCACCAACAAGGTGAACCACACCATCGCCGCCTTCGAGGCGCGTCAGGTCAATCCGCGCGCAACGCCGCTAATGCTCGACCTCGACGGCAATATCAGTGAGACCCATCTGGGCAATTTCTTTTTCGTGCACGACGGCAAGCTCTGCACCTCGACCGAGCGCACCGTGCTCGGCGGCGTCACACGCGCAACGCTGTTCTCCATGGCGGGCGAACTGGGCATTCCGGTGGTCGAGGGCAACTTTACGCCGTACGATGTGTACTCCGCCGATGAGGCTTTTACCGCCAGCACCTCGCCGAGCATCGTGCCGGTGAAGAGCCTCAACGGCGTCGGCATCGGTAACGGCATTCCCGGGCCGATGACGCTGACGCTGATGAAGGGATGGGAAAAGCTCGTCGGCATCGATTTCGTCAGTCAGGCGATCGCCCACATCGAGGACCGCGACAAACAGCGCCTGCTCGGCGAATGGGCGAAGCTGCGCGAGAGCTAATCATTACGACAGGAGGAGACGAGCGCCATGCGTCCCCAGCAAGTCCGCCGCCTAGCTTGTTCCCTGGCCGCCGCCGCCGTGCTCAGCATCGCCGCTGCTCTGCCGCAGCGCGCCGAAGCGCGCGAGCTGCTGCTAGCGGAGCCCGTGCATCATGTGGGCTTCCTGCCGGTCTACGTCGCACAGCGCAAAGGCTTCTTCAAGGATGAGGAGATCGACCTGAAGATTTCGGTCTTGGCCGCGGGCGGATTCGTGAATGCTGTGTTGTCAGGCGACGCTTTCGCCTATATCGCCTCGGTTGATCACAACGCCTTCGCGCGCGCCAAGGGCAAGGCGATCACCGCCGTGAGCAATCTGCTCGGCCGCGCAAACATCTACATGATGGCGCGCGCCGACCTGCCGCCGATGACGGGAGACCTGCCGACCTACCTCAAGGGCCGACGCATCGCGCTCGGCGCCTACGGCGGAACGCCCAACAATGTGATGCGCTATTTTCTGAAAAAATGGAATCTCGATCCGCGCAGCGACGTGACACTGATCGAGGTGGCGAATTCATCGGTTGTGCCGGCAAGCATCAAATCCAAGCAGGCGGATTTCGGCGTCTCGAGCGAGCCGTTCATCACCCAGCTCTACAAGGCCGGGCTGTGGACGCAGCCGATCTTCAATGCCGGCAAGGAACTTGGCCCCTTCACCGATACGGCGCTGAGCGTGCTCGGCGACACGGTCGAGAAGGATCCCGACACCGTAAAGCGTTTTGTTCGCGCCTTCGTGCGCGGCCTCGTCTACACCGACACCCACCGGGGCGAGATGCTCGATGTGGCGAAGGCGGAGTTTCCGACGGCAAGCGAGGAGGACCTCAAGGCGTCGCTCGACCGAAGCTTCGCTGACGAGCTTTTCAGTACCGACGGTTTCATCACCAAGGAATCCTGGACCACGGGCGAGACCATCGTCCTCGACGCCGGCATACTCAAACAGCCGGTGGCCTATGATCAAGTCATCGACATGCGCTTCGTCAACGAAGTGCGCAAAGAATTAAACATTCAATAGGAACAACGAATTCGCCGCCGTAATGCGCGTCATTTCGGTTGCCACGGCACGATACGGCAATCAGGTGGTCAAAGGCGCGCTGAATAGCGTTACCGAGCTTCTCCATACTTATGCGAGCGCATGGCACTGCGGATTGAAGATTACGCGCTGATCGGTGGCGTCGCGTAGTACAAAGGCGTTGCGGCGTAGCCCACGAGGCCGGCGGCGGGGTAGCCATAGCCAAGGGCCTGGTAGCCGGCATAACCGAGGCTCCCATATCCCAGGCCAGCGTAACCCGGGCCAGCAGCCCGGCCACGGACGCCCCAACCGCGTTAGCCGAGGCCGGCGTAACCTAGGCCGGCACCCCAGCCACGAACGCCCCAGCCGCGATAACCGACGCCCACGCCGCGAAAGCCCGGGCCGGCGCCCCAGCCGTACCCCCAGCGTGCGCTCGCGGGATTCGATGTGGCGAATGTCAGAGTGAAAACGGCAGCCGTCGCGGCAAGACCAAGCAAAAGTTTTTTCATGTCGTCACCTCCGTTGCAGACATCATAACCGCCGCAGCGCCTGATCGTCGCGCGCGGGGAATGAAAATTGTCCGGTTCGGTAGATCAGCGCGGTAAACGATGGGTCGAGAGGATGCGTTCAAACGAACGGTAACACTCAACGCTTATGGACAAGGTTCAGCCGATCGCCCGACACCCAAGCTGTTCAGCCATAAACTCGCTAGCCTCCGGCGAGCACACCGTGCAAAGATAAGAGTCAAGTCTATTGGTTCAGCTTTGAAGGTCGCTGTGAGCTGAATAAGCGCGCGATTAAAACTTGCTATTTCCAGACAAAGTTTTGCTCTTTAATGCTTTCCATCAACAACACCTTTCAGCGCCCCGCGACATCGATGGGATCGCTGCCGCCGCGGGCGACCTCGTCGAGCGTTTTGGCGGCGTGCGCCCCGTGTATTCTTGGTCCGATAGCTCCGCGACCTACGCCGCTTGCTCGATTTCGATCAAGACGGTCGATGATGTGTGACTCCAATCGACGAGATTGCCCGCACGATTGATGACTTCCCATCGTTCGAAGCTCTCGGCACGCTCGCGCGCTTGGTGGTATGTCTCATACGGGCCATAGATCAGGTCCGTCGCGCAGTCGATTAGCGTGTATTCAAAATTCATCTTATTCTTGCACACTGGGGTTAAGCAGTTGGGCCCCGCTCCCGTTTTGCTGTGAAGGCCGGTTGGCGCTTCGTGCCGCGCACCGAAATTCGCGGTGTCGCTAAACTTTGTAATTTTGATTGCTGCTTAATAATACGACTTGACCGGCCCGGTCTTGTTATTTCCAGCCAACGTTTTGGTAATTTTTTCCCTTAGTCGACCTTTATGCGCTGGCGACGAAAGCCAATTTATTGTCCGCCATTGGCAAGATCAGTCCGATAGCCAAGATCTAGAACGCCACAACGACACAAGGTGCTGCTCACGAAGCTCAAAAGATGTCATCAATAACTCATCCCAATCTATTTCAGTTTGCAACATCAGAATTACAAGACGCATTTCTCTGCTGGTTGCTTGCTTGGTCGGATACGCGGTGTTCCGAAAAAGACCCCGCCTTACGTCGCGCGGGGCGGAGTTTCGTAAACGTACTCCTCGGTAGGGAATGAACGTTCATATTTTGTATATGAATAGCAATGCGTAACCTGTCTAAATCTAAACTGATCGCCTTCCGTCAGTGTCCGAAGCGGCTCTGGCTGGAGGTGCATCGTCCTGATTTGCGGGTGGAGACCCAAGATATGGAAGCCCGCTTCCAGGTTGGTCATAAAGTCGGGGAGATTGCACAGCGGCTCTATGACCCAAATCGTTCGGCCGTGGTGGTCAATGCCCAGGCGGAGGGCTTTGGCCCGGCGCTCGCTCGCAGTAAGGCGTTGCTCAAGTCATCCGCGCCCGTCTTTGAGGCGGGATTTGCTGCGGAAGGCGCTCTCGCCTTCGCTGACATCATGTTGCCTATGGACAAGGCGCCCACGCCCTCCTGGCACATGGTGGAAGTCAAGTCATCGACCAGCGTCAAGGACTACCATCGAGAGGACATCGCCATCCAGGCGTTCGTTGCGTTGGCAGCAGGTGTACCGCTTAAGTCTATTGCCCTAGCCCATATCGACAGCGCGTGGCTCTATCCGGGCGACGACAATTACCAAGGACTGCTGGTCGAGCACGATCTTACTGAAGAGGCGTTCGAACGCGCTGACGATGTCAGGGTCTGGATCGGGGAAGCCCGTGCCGTCGTAAAGCAGCCTTCGGAGCCGCAGATCCGCACGGGCACTCAATGCTCGAATCCTTATGAGTGCAGTTTCCGGACCTACTGCCAGAGCCAGGAGCCGCAGCCGAAGCATCCCATTGATTGGTTGCCGCGATTGAATGCCAGGGCCGTCAAAGAGCACATTGAAACGGAAGCGATCAAAGATATGTGCGACGTGCCTGACGCGTATCTCAATGATCTGCAACGCCGGGTTAAGGTGCAAACATTATTGGGCGAGCCATTCTTCGATCATGCAGGTGCTGCCGCTCAACTCGCACAATACAGCCTTCCTGCATATTTTCTTGATTTCGAGACTATCTATTTTGCCGTGCCGACCTGGAAAGCGACGCGCCCCTATCAGCAGATCCCATTTCAATTCAGTTGTCACGCATTGTGGCCGACGGGCGAGCTCAATCATTCCGAGTTTCTCGATCTGTCCGGCGATGATCCGTCTGTGCCCTTTGCTGAAGCTCTGATCGCCGCTTGTGGTCAAGTCGGCCCTGTCTTCGTCTATCACGCTGGCTTCGAGGCCTCCCGCATAATTGATCTCGCCGCCAGATTCCCGCAATTAGCCGGTCCTCTGCGCGCCATCAATGAGCGCCTTGTCGATTTGCTGCCCGTGGCTCGGCAACATTATTACCATCCGGCGCAACATGGCAGCTGGGGCCTTAAAAGCGTGCTACCCACTATCGCGACTGATCTTAGCTATGACAAACTTGTTGGTGTACAGGACGGCGGTATGGCGATGGCTGCATATCTGGAGGCTGCCCACCCACAGACGGCGTCGGCTCGCAAGGACGAAATTCGCCGCCAACTGCTCGATTATTGCAGTCTTGATACCTACGCGCTTGTAAGGCTCTGGCAATATTTCACTGGTCGGAATGATATTTGCACCTGATGCATCTTGGCCATTTGCAATGAAGAACGTCATCTACTTCGCGTACGGCTCTAATATGCTGACGCCGCGACTTCGCCACCGCGCGCCATCTAGCGTACTGCTAAGTACCGCAAGCCTACCTCAGCATCGGCTGCACTTTCACAAGAGAAGCAAGGACGGGTCGGGCAAGTGCAACGCCTTTCGAACAGGCGACGCGTCTGACGCTGTTTACGGAGCGCTATTCGAGATTCCTAAAGAGGAGAAACGGAAGCTGGATCGCACGGAAGGTTTGGGGTCGGGCTATCACGAGCAATCCGTGCAGGTTGTCCTGCCGAATGGAAAGCAGATGATCGCAAAGACATATTTCGCTGACGCCGCATACGTAGATGAAAATCTGCGACCTTATTTTTGGTACAAGGAATTAGTAGCAAAAGGCGCGGAAGAACATCATCTACCGCAAGACTACATCGACCTCTACATCAATATCGTTCTGGGTGCGGCTGATCCGGATGCGGCGCGCGATTGCGCGAGGCGCGCAGAACTTAGAGCGAATCAAAAGCACGATGACTGATTAAGGCTGGGAAGGAAGCAGCATTACGCGTCGAACTTTAGATTGACGTGACAATCAAGCGCTAGACTATGCCGGCCAACTAGCTATTACTAGACCATGGCGCGACTGCTGCCATCGGATATTTCGACTCTCTCATTGTCTCTGGGAGAGACGGCGGAGCTTCGGTCTCCTCGCTGCTGCGGTCTGCGCGATCTCGGCAGCGGCGCGGCTTCTTGCAGAAGCGGAGACGGCGCGCGGCGCCATTTGGCGCGCTGGCCAAACAAGCAAATATTCAGGACACTACTTTCTAGAAACCGCTAAAGCCCTCGCTGTTGTTGTTAGACGTCGCTGTGCAGAGCGAGCGCTCGGTAATGAATAGACCAAGCGCAGAAAAACGCGACAGGACAGCTCTCGACCCGGCGCACTGATATGTCGGCTTTGGGGGGCAAAGCGGGAGCCGGTAGAGCGGGCGCAAGCCGACGTGAATGACGCTGAGCCTACCCGTTCCTCCAAGGCGTAAGTCGCGACGCGCTCGCAACATCTAGTGGTTGTCATCCTTCCCTTGGCTCCGCTATTGTATGTCGCTCTGGGGGAGGCTTAGCAATGTCATTTCAAGCACCTATCAGTATCTCGGATGTGCTGTCCCGAGTTGATGACCGGCGACTGCTGTTACCGGCAATCCAAAGAGAGTTTGTTTGGGAATCGGAAAAAATCGAATGGCTATTTAACTCATTACTTCAAGGCTACCCGATTGGCAGTTTCTTGTTTTGGCAAGTCCGCGACGCGGATAAGAAAGATTATCCGTATTACGAACTGATACGGACCTACAGGGAACGTTACGCGACGTTTGTCAAAGATGCGTTCAACACTGCAGGGCATCTCGACTTTGACGCGGTGCTGGATGGACAGCAGCGGCTTACGTCTCTCTACATAGGTATAAAAGGCACGTACGCTTATAAGATGCCTCGCGTGTGGTGGGAGGACACTGAAAAGGTGCTTCCAACGCGGAAATTGTATCTCAACATTGTTAGACCCGCCGTCGGGAATGATGACGATGAGCCGGGGCGCGTTTATGAATTCAAATTCCTCACGAAGGATGAGTTTGAAAAGGATCAGGAAAGCTGGTTTCGGGTCGGTCGAATTCTCGAAGTCAAAGGCGCATATGAGCTGCACCAACTGATTGCATCTGAAGGATTGCAGCAAAACCAATTCGCATTCGAAGCGTTATCAAAATTGCACACAGTCGTCCATATCGATCGGGTCATCAATTACTACCTTGTAGCGAGCGCCGATGCAGATCGCGCATTGAACGTTTTTCTCCGCGTCAACAGCGGAGGCGAACCGTTGTCGCTGTCAGACATGTTGATGTCCACTGCTATCGCCCATTGGAACGTTAGAGATGCACGCAAAGAAATCTTCGGGCTGGTTGACCAGGTAAGGGCCAGAGGGTTCTTCATTGATAAAGATTTCATTTTGAAGGCTTGTTTGTACCTGTACAGCGGTGACATCCGTTACAAAATTTCCAATTTTTCGGCGTCACATGTGAATCAGTTCGAGCGACATTGGGACGAAATACAAGCGGCCATCCTGTCAGTGTTTGAGTTGGTGAGGGGCTTTGGTTTTGATGATGTGTCCCTCACTTCTAACAACGCCCTGTTACCGATTGTATATTGGGTCCACCACAAAGAGTTGGCTGGCCGAATCGGATCGCAAATAGCTCTACGCGACGACCGCGAGACCATCGTGCTGTTGAAGCAAATTTTCGGAACGCACGCTGACACGATACTGGCGGCAATTCGTCGGGCATTTTTTGAGGGTAGCTTCGGTCCCCATTACATCAAAGCGACGCATCACAAATTCCCCGCTGGCGAGATCGGACAGGTCCTGTCACAGCATGGAAAGGATCAGCAAGTCACTAACGAATTCATTGAAGCGCTACTCGAGACGCAATACGAGGACAAGCAAGCGTTCTCAATCCTTGCTTTGCTTGCGCCCAACTTGGACTACAAGAATGGTGATTTCCATAAAGATCACTTGCACCCAAAGGATGGTTTCAAGAAGCGCCAACTGGTAGCGGCGAAAATTCCAGAAGCCGATATGGAGTTCTACTCGGACGCGACAAATTGGAACAGCATATTGAACCTCCGACACCTGGACGCGAATGAAAACAGGTCAAAACAGACTACGCCGCTTTCGGATTGGGTTTGCGGCGAAGCAATTCGAACTCCACGTTTCAGAAAAGGAATTCTGTATCAATCGCGAGTTGCCTGGAGATACGGCTCTGCTGGCATTCTCGCGATTTCGGGACTTCATCGCCGATCGGCGGAGGATCTTGGGGCAGCGCTTCGCGAGGTTCTTTAGGTCAACCCTTTCTGCCGCAAAGGCCGGGACCTGCCTTTATGCGGCGAGCGTCGTACAAGACGCTCTTTCAATGGCGAACCGCTGGGAATGCGCGCCGAACTCAAAGAGCTGACCGGCACATTGCATGACAATCTTGGAAAAGTCGTTCAGCACGGCAAGCGCGCTGACGCGATCGTCAAGAGCATGTTGTTGCACTCGGGCGAGAGTTCCGGGGAGCGTCAGATCACCGACGTCAATGCGCTCGTCGATGAAAGTCTCAATCGCGCCTACTACAATGCACGAGCCGAACAACGGGGCTTCACGATCAAGCTGGAGAAGTCGTTTGATCCCGCTGCCGGCGAGGCCGATCTGTTCCCCCGGGAGATTACGCGGGCGCTCCTCAATCTGATTTCAAATGGCTTTTACGCGGCGATCAAGCGTAAGGCGGAGACGAAGGGGAACGACCACGAGCCAACGCTAGCGGCTGCGACCAGGAGTCTTGGGGATCACATTGAAATTCGGATTCGCGACAACGGCAGCGGTATTCCGGCGGACGTGAAAGAGAAAATGTTCGACCCGTTCTTCACGACAAAACCTACCGGAGAAGGCACAGGGCTTGGGCTCTCGATCAGTCACGACATCATCGTCAAGCAGCATGGCGGCTCAATCGAGGTCTATACGGAGCCAGGCGAGTTCGCGGAAGTCAGAGTGATTTTGCCGCGAGCGTCATCGAGGTAGTTGGGCGGCGCACCGTTTTGCGCCCGTCTGGTGGTGCTCAACGGAGCTTCGTTGGCGTCCCATGCTCGACCTCGGTCCCACCGCAATCGTCGTCGCCGCCATCGCCCCTGCTCCCCGTGCCGAGTGCGCCCGTAAATCTCAATTCAATCAGTGCGAAATACCCAACTCCCTCTCGACGTCTGCCATAATCGGGCTCGTCAAGCCCGCCTTCCGGAACTCGGCAAATTCGTCAGCGATGCGCGTTTCCCACACCGTATTATACTCCTTGTCGATCTCCCCTTTGTGGGCAAGGTAGAGCGCTTTAGCTTCATCTCCGCGCCCACTGAACATCAGTGCGTGTGCTCGCATCCGATCGATTTGGAAGTCGTGCGGGAAGAGTGAGTTGCCGCGCTCGCTGAACGCCAAGGCCTGCGGAAATCCTCGCGCCAACAACGCGTCCCAGGCCAGTTTGGAAAGCAGCCTCGCTGTCTCTTTGCCGGGCTTGCCGTCACGTTTTGTCTCGGCCGCCTCCCAAAATCTCTCCCATTTTGCTGCAAAGGCATCTTCAAGGCGCAGCGCTTCATCGTACTGTCCGGCCGTTATTGCCTCGTGGATTGGCAGCCGTTCCAGATGGGTGATAGCGATGGCGTCACCGTCTGCACCGGCCTTCTCGTACCACTGACGCGCTTTGGCATAATCCAGCGGTAACGAACCATTTTCATTTAATTCTCCAAGGTCAACCATGGCCGAAACGGAGTCCACAGCGTGCATAGCAACGGCCTTCTCGAACAAGTCGCGTGCCTTGGCCTCGTCCGGCGGCACGCCATAGCCGTTTGCGTAAACCTCCCCGAGACTGAACCACGCGTCCCCAACTAATTGCCCCCCCTTGCCAGTGGCCTTCTCGAACCAATCGCGCGCCTTTGTATAGTCTTCCGGCACGCCAAAACCGAGGATGTAAGCATTACCAAGGGCAATCATTGAGCGCGCATCTCCATGGTCCGCGCCAAGCTTGTATACGTTGAAAGCTTTTACTTTGGTGTCATCATTCATTTGATCCTGCGTATGTGTAATCACGTTTAGCGCCTCATTCAGTATGTCATCTGCTTGTTCTTTTTGATTTGCCGCGACCCAAGCAAGCCACACTGCGACCCCGGCCAAACCGCTCACAACGAGAAGCGCAAGATTTCTGATCCTCGCCCGTCTGCGCTGCGCATCAGCAGCTTGCTTGAGTGCCTCTTCAGCGTCGTGCAGAGCTTTCTCTCGCTCAGCCTGTGCTGCGGCGACTGCCTCAAGCTGCTTGCGCTGTTCGCTCAATCGCGCCTGTGCCTCCTCTTCGCTCGCGCGGATAAAGTCGAGCTGCAGGGCCGTGGGCTCGGGCGCACTCTTCGGCCGACGCGCCACCCAGGCCTTGGCCTCGGCTATATCGTCTCCTGACAGCAGCCGGTTTGCTGGTCGCCCGCCCGTGTCCCACTCGATTGCACGCTGAAGGTAGCGGGTGTGGTCGCGCAGCCAATTGAAGTCAGTGTTGAGAGCAGTGACCAAACTCGCAAGGCCAGTACCGAAGCCCGAACCCGGTAACTTGGGCTCCTCATACAAAAAGATGTAGTTAAGCTCTCGCAGACGCGGCGGCGGGCTTGCACCTTCCAGCGGTCGGCAGTTAACCGGAAGGATGCGCTTGTTTAGTCGTGCCGCCTCCTCCACCTCCCATCCGCAGATTGGGGAGGGCGCCGAACCTGGAGAGAGCACGAAAACGACGGTGTCGGCCTCTGTAATCAGGTTCCCGAGACGTCGTTTCCAGTCCTCGCCACCTGAGATGTCGTGACGGTCGATGAGACACTCGAAGCCGCAAAGATTGAGCGCCGCTTCCAGTTGGTCGGCGAACTTCAGATCATCGCGACTGTATGAAATAAAGACCCGAAGTTTCCCTCTGTCGGACGAGGCAGGCCGGTTCGCTTGCTGCACAGCGATACCAGCGGGTTCCGACGATGCTGCAACGGATGCGTCAGGCGCAAGGTCTGCCATAGCACCACTCCGATGGGTCCAGAGTAACGACAAAAATCAACTCGGCAAACTGGATGGGGAGTTGGGCTAACGAAAAACCTCTTCGGCCCGCGACGCCGCCCTGTCACGCGCGGCGCCCTACGACCCATCGCATCAACCAGATCACCGCGAGCGCTCCCATCAGCGCTTCAGTAAACACCCCAGCCATGATCTTCACACGTGTTGCGAGGCTGGATACCGTGTGAAAGATCGGGCCACGTCCACAGCATCAACGCGATGCAACCGTTCTCAACCAAATCCAGGCTCGCCATTCAGGATAGGTACTGCGATGAGCGCGTAACGAACTTTCAGCGGCAACGGGGCCTCACGCACACACCCTGACATCGTCAGCCACCACAATGCCAGCCACGCGATACCGCATAGAGCAGCGGGTAGAACGTGTCGGATGGCCAGTTCAGGATTGGCGTAGTGGAGGCGGCCGTGATGGCCGATGGCCACAAGAAACGGAAGAGCCTCAAGGTAACTGTAACTTGCTGGGGCCTAACGGTCGTGTTTTCCAAGGCCGAGGGCGGAAAAATCAAATTGGGATCAAGGGCTTGGGACGACGGCGAGACGATTTTACCCGACCAAGTGCTCGAGGTGCGGATGCGCCAGGGCCAGATCATCTTCCTGCGCCGGGGGCGTAAACCGGACCCGACCGACCTGCCGAAGCAGGCTGCGGCCGACGACCCCTATGGCGAGTTTGTCGAGTACACCTACCCCTCCGTTCGCCGTGACGGCCCGCTGATCACGCGTGATCAGCCCGCTGTAGACGCGTGATCAGGCCCCATGATCGGGCACCTGTAGACGCATGATCATCTTAGTGGCTTCTTGATGCTGTGCATGAGAGTCCTCCGAGTGCCCCGCCGTCGTACTACCGTCGGTAAATCAGTCAGTGAAATATCGGGAGGCGGCGGCCTCGCTTTTTAGTTCCCGGAAAAGGACCCGCGCTTTGGGGGCCGCCCAGCCGGAACGCTCGTCTCCGCCGCCAGTGGCGCGCCGCCGGCAAGTGCGCGATGATCTTGTTTAGCGATGGAGGTGCTGAGCGGGATGACGAAGGGGCTTTCGCCACTCCGTACCTTTTTTGAGATAGTGGGCGCCTGCATTGGGATCGTCGGGCATCTGATCCTGTTCGCAGGCTGGGCCGAGCCATCGGCCTAACTTACATCCTTGGTTCCGCGGCCTACCACCTCTTGGTCCACGTTGCCGTCTTGTTCGGATGGAGATGATCGTCGAGCGGGCGACACGGTGCCGCGCTGTCACGTCTGTCATGATCCGACGTATCAGCCGGTGCGGCGTGCCAAGGGTGCAACGCGATGATGCCGAAGCGACGTGAGCGCACCCTCACTAACGGTTGTAAGTGAGCCCATGCCCGATGTCAGCGACGTCCAGAAGGAGCAGCTCGACGGCGCACTGGCCACGTTGCGGGCCAGTAATCAAATCCAGGCATGATGTTGGCGAGGTCCGGCTGTTGACGGACAGCGTTTGAGTGAGCAACACGATGTCACTACCGCAAGAAGCGGCATCTCCGGCTGAACGCCCCGCAAAATCCACGGCTGAGCGCATGCGGGTCTACCGCGAGCGCAAGCGACGGGGCTGGCGCCCGGTTACGGTCACCGTCGGAAAGGCCGACATCGAAAGCCTCGTCCTCAGGGAATACCTCAACGCGGCCAATAGCGATGACTTGGAATCCATCCAAGTGGCCACCGAGATGTTCGTCTCCGATGCCTTCTTTGAGGCCCAAAGCCATGGTGCCAAATCGTGACGCCGTAACGGGCGCTCTGCCAGCGGCTGGAGCACGTGTCTACATGGACGAAAACCACGCGTCTTGTCCGAGGCCGTCCGGCGCGATTTACGGCTTGAATTTGGAAATTAACGGGACACGGGTCTTCGGCGCCGCCCGCTAGCCGACTTTAAAATCGCCTGTCTTTGCCCTCGAGCGGTCGGATTTTCTGGCGAACGCACAGTTTATACAGCGTTTGGGCGGCGATTTGAGGTCGCTTCCTCTACTCTCATTAGCCTTCTACTCTCATTACCTGTTTTGACGGATGACGCGGCTCGCGCCCAGCACCCGTTACGCCGCAACGTTTCGGGCGTTCGAACGTAGCGTTCTCGTTGACGGAGAGGGCGCCCAAAAGCGCAAAGTGGGCCGTGTTTGCCGTCGGCGTCCGGGGGCGAGTGATCTTGGTCATCCAAGGACAGTTGGTTCCCGGCTATTCGGCGCGACAGCCCTGTGATAGCTGATATTTGCTGACGAGAAGTCCATCGACCCCGCCGCCCCATCGCGCGGCGGCACACCAGATGGCCGAGGAGACAGTGGAGAAGGCTCCGATCGCCGGGACGGTCGGCGCTTTCTTCATTCGCGGACAGCGCCTTCACATAGTCGGCGACTGTTCGGGCGGCCGGGCAGCAAATGCGTCCATAAAAAAGGCCCCGAGTGGGATCGGGGCCTAGTTTAATGGAGGAAACTGGCTAAGGGAGATAGCCGCTCCTTGCCATGCAATATCCGAACCACACGGCCCAGAGAATCCGGTTAGACCAGCCTTAGGCTCCTGTGGATCGCGACCCGACGCTCAAACGATAATGGGTGCGGCAAAGCCCGACCGCCGCGAGCCGCACGCGGCGATGTTGTTGCAGGCGATGGAGAGATTTCGCGCCGCTTGGCTCTGGCCGGCCAGGGAATTACGCGACTGTCCGTGTTCCATATCGGACCGGACATCAAGGTCGGACGACTTGTTCCGATGCTCGAGGCCTACAATCCCGGCGATGTCGAGGAGGTCAACGTCGTCTATGTGGGCCACGGCGGCCGGTTGCCGGCGCGCGTGCGAGCCTTGATCGATTTTTTAGCTGAGGAAGTCGATCTCGATGATGCATGAGTTCGGAAGTGGCCCGTCTCAGCCGCGCCGATCGCATTTCGGCGCGGCAGGTCTCGGGGGTACTTCCGACGCGACTGCAACGAAGCGGCGCGGCAGAAGATGACCGTGTGACACGAGTGCCGCCACGAGTACTGGCGGTGCATAACTGTACGAGAGATGAAGGAGGGCCCTTCGGGTTCGGCAATCAGGAGCTGATCTCAAGCCACCGCAAGCTGCTGCGGCTCAATGCCGTGGTGGTGAGCGTTGCGGAAACACCGGGACGATGATCCCGGCAGGCACGGTCGAGAGAGGCGAACGCAAGTGAACCGCTGATGACGTGTCGAAATCTGCTTAGACGATGTCAAAACCGGGGGCGGGTCATTCCTCCGGGATCAGCTTGGGGGAAGTCCTGAGACTGCCCAAGCGGCATCCGGCATGGAGGCGGCGCGAAGCTCGACCAGGCTTTCGTATGGAACGTGAGAACCTGTTCTCCGATGTTAAGGGACAAGCCACAAGCGGCTCCAACCGCGAGGGCGAGAGTACCGAGGCGGAGCGCAGGGACGGAGCAGCCCGTAGTAGTGACGAAGGCTCTGTAATGGGGCTGGAGCGAGGGGGCTGCGTTGTTCAGCCAAGGCCATTGGCCAACTGAAGCCATCTGGTGACGGGAGGAGCCCGTGGATGAGGCAAAGCCGTTCAAGATCCCCAAACGGGAAATCTGGGAAGCCTTCAAACGTGTGAAGGCGAACCAGGGAGCGGCTGGAGTAGATGGACAGACGATTACGGAGTTTGAGGCCAACCTTCCGGGCAACCTCTACAAGCTCTGGAATCGCATGTCCTCAGGGAGCTACTTTCCTCCGCCGGTTCGGCGGGTCGATATTCCGAAAACAGGTGGCGGTGCGCGGCCGTTGGGTATTCCAACTGTCGCCGATCGCTGCGCCCAGGAGGTCGTCCGTCGTTACCTGGAGCCGATTCTGGAGCCGGTGTTTCATCCGGACTCCTACGGCTACAGACCCGGCAAATCTGCCATCGATGCGGTGCGCCAAGCCCGTCAGCGCTGCTGGCGATACGACTGGGTGCTCGATATTGATGTCAAAGGATACTTCGACAGTATTGACTGGGAACTGTTACTCCGGGCGGTCTGTCATCATACGGACTGTCCGTGGGTGCTGCTTTATGTCGAACGCTGGCTGAAGGTTCCGGTGCAGATGGAGGATGGCAGCGTCGTACCGCGCACATCAGGAACTCCTCAGGGCGGGGTCGTGAGTCCCGTCTTGGCGAATCTGTTTCTGCATTATGCGTTCGATATGTGGATGAAGAGAGCCTATCCTCACATCCCGTTCGAACGATACGCGGACGATGTCATTTGTCACTGCAAGAGCGCCGATGAGGCGGAGGCGTTACGGAGAGCACTTGCTGACCGTTTTGCGGCCTGCAAGTTGGTGCTGCATCCCGAGAAGACGAAGATCGTCTACTGCAAGGATGCGCACCGGCGTGGAGATTTTCTGCACCAGTCGTTCGACTTTCTCGGCTTCAATTTCCGAGCGAGGAAAGCGATGTGGCCAGGTCATATCCACACGCACCGCTTCCTGCCCGCCGCGAGCCCAAAGGCGCTGAAGGCCATCAGCCAGACAATCCGGCGGTGGACGCTTCATCATCGCAGCGACAAAGCCCTGCAGGAGCTGGCCGAGATGCATAACCCGTGCATTCACGGCTGGATCAACTACTACGGCAACTTCTATCGGAGGCAGCTGCGTCCGACCCTGCAGAGGATCGATCTCTATGTCATCCGCTGGGCGCGCCGTAAGTACAAACGGTTGCGTCTCCAACCCAAAGGGGCGCGAGACTGGTTTGCAAAGTTGCGTCAGGCAAATCCGAAACTCTTCGCTCACTGGCAGCTATGTCATGGAAATGGCCGAACAACAGGAGCCGTATGAATTGAGAGGTTCACGTACGGTTCTGGGAGAGCCCGGAGGTGAAAGTCCTCCGGGCCACTCGACCAAATGTAGTGAACTCGCGACCGCAAGGCAGGACCATCGGCGTGGTCACGGTAGCGAAGCCTCCTCAGTCTCTACCAGCTACGAGCCTCTTCTATAGTTTGGGGCAATCGAGTTTCCTCATTTGCTTTGCTTGAGCATCGCTTCGAGTTCTTCTTCGAGCGATCGAGGCGAAATTCCGAGCTCGCGAAATCCCGGCAACTTGTCTGAGGCCGTGGTGTCGATCTGCATAAGCTCGACCTGATTGCGGGTGAGGGGCGGGCGCGGCAGGATCTCAGCGAGGCCTGCGAGTGCATCCCAGAAGGCAAAGGGCATCCGCATCAGCACCGGCCGCAAGCCTGCGGTACGGGCGATGGTCCGCAACAGCTCCTCGTAAGAAAAGACGCGCGGTCCAGCCAGTTCGTAGATAGGATACGGCTTCTTGCTCTGCCGTAGGACTTGCATAATCGCCATGGCAACGTCATCCGCGTATACCGGCTGGAGCCGCGTCCTGCCGTCGCCGAATATCGGATAAGCCGGCAGCACCCGAAGCAGCCTGAGAATTGTCGTAAGAAAACCGTCGTCCCGCGCGAACATTACCGCTGGGCGGATGATGAACACGCCAGGAAATGCGGCCTGCACGGCCGCCTCGCCCTGGCCGCGACTGCGAATGTACGGAGAAGGCGAGGCCGCGTCGGCGCCGATTCCTGATATGTGATTAGCCGTTTGGCTCCAACCCGCCGCGCTACGCTCGCGATCCTGGCGGCCGCTTCCACGTGCACCGAATGAAATGTTTCCCTTCCGTGCTCGACGTACAGGCTGATCGCGTTGACCACGCCATCGGCGCCCGCAACGGCGGCCTCTACGGAGCGCTCGTCATGTGCATCGGCGGCAATCTGCTTGACGTTGTCGCCGTCAGCCAGCCTGGGATGCCTTGAGGCGATGCGCACCCTGGCGCCGGACTCGCGCAAATTTTGCACGACGCGACGGCCAACAAAGCCGGTCCCCCCAAACACGGTCACACAGCTCATTGCCCGATCCATCCAATGATCCGGGGCGACGCTCATGATTGACCCGTCAAGCGCCGCGCGTACTGCTGCAGCAGCTTCTGCCGGCGAACTCCCTTTGCTGACATGGTGCGAGATCACATCAATCAAAATTTGCGCTGCGGGGCCGACAGTCTGCCACTCTTTCATGGCCTGATCGATCAGTGGCTCGGCTTCAACATACAGGCTTTGCGCTTGTTCGATGATCGGCTGTGCCTTATTGAGAAGATCGATCAGCGCCTTCGTCCTTGGCAATGCTTTCTCAATTTGGCCAAGTTGTGCTTCGCTGAGACCGGAAACGTGCCCGACCAGGTCAATGAGCCAGTGCTTCAACATAGTTTAACCTTGCTGGTAGCGATGACGACATCGGCGATCTGAAAGGCGACATAGTGTCCGTAGCTCGCCGCTCTTATTTTTACTCTTATTTTGCAGTCTGCGCTCGTGGCCTCAACTGCCATGCCGACCGTCTGCATTCGTGTCCGAGATGTAGGGCGTAGCTGCCTCGCCAAATCTGTGAAAACCAAAGAGATGCGCAACACCGTAATTAAATACGCCGCCGAGATCGTGAGCACCTGGGCCTACATCGGCCGGGCTTTCGCCTCAGCAGAACCGTCGCGCGGGACTTCTCGTTCTACGATGAATACGAGGCCGAGGCGCAGAATGCATGGAAAAATCCCCACGCCACGGGCGAAAATGAAGGTGCGCCCAGTCGTCTGAAGTCAAAAGATGCAATGCTAATATCGGACGATCGCGAGCGGGCCTATTCCGAGTATCAAAACCGTATAGAGAACGTGTGGCGTGATGGTCAGTGCGAGGGCGATAGTTGCACGGTTCGCTCTGGCGGGCCGCGATGAAGGTGCGCGTGATCATCTCGATGAGCGCGAGCAGGCGTACGCCGATTATCAGACCCGCATCGAAAACGCGTGGCGTGATGGGCGATGAGTAGCAATCTCGATAAGCGCATCGGTGATGCACTCACAACGGTTATCACGTCGGCTGATTTGGCCGCGCTGATAGAGGAGGTCACCGCTGCAGCCGATGCCGCCGACAACGCAGCTAAGAAAGTCCGCAAGGAGGCGCTCGATCCGATCGCGTGGCCTGATCCAAACAAGGCTCGGGCCGCAGTGGAAACCGCTCCTCCATAGGCCGACTCACGTCCACGACGATTGGATCCTCGTCGGGGTCGGGCTCCTCCAGGACTGCGAAGTGATGGTCGAGGATGCCAGGGAGCATGGAATGCTCTTTGCGTGCGGCCAGGCGCTTCTCGATCAGCGGCCTCTCGCCGTGCAAATAAACGATGCGCGCTTCCGGCCGGCCGCCGGTCAGGAAGTCGCGATAAGTGCGCCTGAGCGCGGAGCAGGTGATCACGCCGCCGGTACCGAGCCGGCGGCAATCGTCGATCCATGCCGCCACCTTCGTGAGCCAGGACCACTGATCGCGGGCATCGAGCGGATGAGCAGAGTGTATCTTGGCGAGCACTGTTGGATCGAGCTCGTCACCTTCCTGCAACGGCCATCTGAGTCGTTGAGCGAGCGCGGTTGCCACTGTCGTCTTCCCGCTGCCCGAGACGCCGGTGATAATGAGAATTGCCGGAGGGTCAGGGAATCTCATGCGCGCAATGTCAGCCGGCGTGCGCCGCGAAGAGTGCTGGCCGCCGCGCCTTGCGAAATGGTCGCCGAGTTAGCGAGAAGCCGAATGATCTCACGCGCAACCTGCGCTGCAGAAGCGCCCAGATCGACCGTCAGCGGGTCCTCGCTCGGATCCGGTTCTTCGAGGGTGTCGATCTGGCTTCGCAGCAACGCCGGCGGCATGAAATGGCCGTGGCGTCCAGCCAAATGCTCGGCGATCAAGTCCCGACCGCCGCGCAAATAGACCAACCGCACCTCGGGCCGGTCGCCGGTGATAATTTGGCGATAGGTCCGTTTGAGCGCGGAGCACGTGATGATGCCTGGCTGCTTCTTTGAGCGCTGTTCATCGATCCAAGCGGCCACACGTTCCAGCCACGGCAAACGGTCGGCATCCGTGAGCGGAATGCCGGCGTGCATCTTGGCGATGTTTGATTCCGGATGGAGCGAATCGCCCTCTTCAAACGGCCAGCCGAGCCGCCCTGAAAGTTCTTCGGCGATCGTCGACTTGCCAGATCCCGACACGCCCATGATCACCAGGATTGGCGGACTCCCGCGATGCGCGCGTGCGCTGTCGAGGCGGTGGACGCCGGTCGCATCGGCCACGAAAACCGGGTCGGCTCGGCTGATGAAAAGCCCGCTTTCCACGACACCGACGATGCGCCTGATGCGCTCCTCCAGTCGCGCCGGATCGTGGATGCTGCCAAAATCGCAATCAAGGACTCGGTTGCCGTTATCGGTAACAAAAGGGTGGCCGGACGACACGCGGGCGCGCGCACTGGCGCCGAGCACTTCCAGCGACTCGCGGGTTGCTTCCAGGCCGAAAGCGACCACTTCCACAGGAAGCGAAGTTTGTGCACCAAGTCGGTCCACCATTTTGTTGCCGTCGACGACGATCGCGAGGCGGTGGCTCGCGGCCGCGACAATCTTCTCGCGCAACAGGGCTCCGCCCAGTCCCTTGATCAGATTGAGCGTGCCGCGCTCAACTTCGTCGGCGCCGTCGATTGTGAGATCAATTTGGCGATGCTCGCTGAACGAGGTGAGCGGAATGCCGGCCGCTTTGGCCTGCGTTGCCGTACGCTCCGAGGTGGGAATGCCGACAAAATGCAGGCCTTGCCGATGACGCCGTGCGAGTGCTTCGACCGCGAAAGCCGCCGTCGAGCCGGTGCCAAGCCCGACGACCATGTCATTCTCGACCATTTGGACGGCGGCCTCGGCGGCGGCGCGCTTGGGAGCGTCCCGATCAACACTGACTGGGGAAGGAGCCGTATTCATGACATCACGGCCGCCGCGGCGGCGCTTGTGCGAATCTCGGCAATAGCCTTGGCGTAATCCCTGGCTCCAAAAATTGCCGAGCCTGCAACGATTGCCGTCGCGCCAGCGGCGGCCGCTTGCGCGGCCGTCGTCGCGTTCTCGCCGCCATCGACTTCGATCACTGGGTGCAGGCCGCGCTCAGCGCACATCGCGCGCAGGCGTGGAATCTTGGGGAGCATTTCGGGGATGAAGCTTTGGCCGCCGAATCCCGGATTGACGGTCATGACCAGAATGACGTCGCATAGATCCAGGACATATTCGACAAGCTCTGGCGGTGTAGCAGGATCGAGCACCACGCCTGCCTTTTTGCCGAGCGCGCGAATGTTCGACAGCACCCGATGCAGATGGATGGTGGAGCCCGGCTCGGCCTGCACCAGCAGATGATCGGCGCCGGCACTAGCGAAGGCGGCGATATAACGCTCCGGTTCGACGACCATCAAATGAACGTTGAGCGGCTTTGCGGTCGAGCGGCGGATCGCCTGCAGCACGGCCGGTCCTAGGGTGATGTCGGGAACGAAACGGCCGTCCATCACGTCGACATGGATCCAATCCGCCCCGGCAGTATCGACGGCGCGAACTTCTTCACCCAATCGGGCGAAATCGGCCGATAGAATTGAGGGCGCTATGATGATCGACGGCGTCCGACCGCGCGGACTGACGCGCTCGGCTTCGAGTACGGAAGCTGTTCCAGACCTCATCGCGCACGCGCCCCTGTGCGACGGGGCACCTGTTGTCCGCCGGCCGCCGCTTGATCGACAAACCAAAACAATGCACCAACCGGTCGGACGCGCGCCGCCGGCACTTGACTGTTGCCAGCGCGGATCGCACTGAAGATCTCTGCCTTTTCTTCGCCCGCCACCAGAAATGCGACGTGCCGGCTGCTCTCGATGACCGGATAGGTCATGGTGATGCGGACCTCCGGCCGGCCATGTGACACGGCGGCCACCCAGCGCTTGCGCTCATTCAGCACCGAATCTCCAGGTAGCAGCGATGCGGTGTGCCCATCGGGACCGAGCCCGAGCAGTGTGACGTCGAACAGCGGGCGTTCCGGATCAAGCGTTGCAGCGCCGTAGGCCTCCTGTAATGTCCGCTCGTAGCGCTGTGCCGCGTCCTCGGGAGTTCCGTCGGTCGGGATCGGATGAATGTTCTCCGACAGCACGGGCGCTTTGGCGAGCATGGCTTCGCGGGTCATCCGATAATTGCTGTCGGGATGATCGTACGGAACGAAGCGCTCATCGCCCCAGTACCAGGAAACGCGTGGCCACGGGAAACGGGTTCTAAATTCATCCGAGGCGAGTAGTCCATACAGCGTCTTCGGCGTCGAACCACCAGAGAGCGAGACGCGGAACGGACCGTGCGCCGCCAGCGTCAGCTGCGTCATCCATTCCGCCACCTGATGCGCCAGCGCCAGCGGATCCGGCAATATTTCAATGCGCCCGATTGGCCTGTCCATGTGCTTCTGCTTCTTGCCTTGCCGAACCGAGAATGAAGACCTCCATTGCCTTGGCAAAACCTTCGTCGTTGTAGCTAGCCGTGACGACCGCTGCTTGCGCCTTGACCTCCTCCGAGGCGTTACCCATGGCGATGCTGAACCCTGAGCGCTTGAACATCAGCACGTCGTTTGGTTGATCGCCGATGGTCGCAATCTCCTCCGCTGGCACGCCGAGGTGCTGCGCGAGATATTCCACCACGGCGCCCTTGTTCGCATCCTTGTTGGTGACGTCGAGGTAATAGGGTTGCGACCGGATGGCGGTCGCACGTTGGCCGAATGCAGCCTGTGCCTCGGCTTCGCAGCATCGCACCTTGTCCAGATCGTCGCTCACGCCGACGATCTTGGCGACTTGCTGCAAATGCTCGCGAACGTCGGGCACGACTTTCGGCTGGAATTTGACGGTCCAGGCCTCGCGGGCAACATGCGGCGCGACGGCCTTAGTGATTAGCCAATCATTGCCGCTATAGACCCAGGTATCGAGACCGCGCGCGCGCATCAGATCAATTGCCTGGCGCGCCACGTCGGGCGGCACCGTCTTTTGTTCCAGGATGGTGAGATGGCGGTCGACAAAAAGCCCGCCATTGAAGCCGGCGATCGGTGTTTCGATGTCGAGCACATCAAACAGCATAGCCATGCCAAGCGGTGGCCGGCCGCTCGTTATAGCGAAACGGATACCGGCGTCCTGCAGCGCGTTCACGGCGTCGCGCGCCCGGGGGGTCAAGATCTTCTCTTCGGTGACGAGCGTGCCGTCCACATCCGCGAGCACCAACGAAATCTTGCGCTTCCCTGACATCGGTCTCTCCGCTTAGTCGAGGGGCCGCCACGCGCGGCCATCGCGCGCAAGCAGCGCGTCGGCCGCAGCGGGGCCGTCGCTGCCGGCGGAATAGTTCGGAAAGTCCCGCGGCGGATTGTTTGCCCAGGTATCGAGTATCGGCTGCACGGCTTGCCAGCCAGCTTCGACGGTGTCGGCGCGCTGAAATAAGGTGGCATCACCGATCATGCAGTCGTAGATCAGCGTCTCGTATCCGGTACTGCTGGCGACTTTGAAGTAGGTCTTGTAAGCGAAGTCCATGCTGACGTTGTCCAGCGTCACGGTGGGACCTGGATGCTTCGCCGCGAACTCCAGCGCGATACCCTCGTCCGGCTGAACCCGAAGGATCATCCAGTTGGGATGCATTCGTTCCACGTTTGTGCCGCGGAATAGCGCATACGGTGCTTGATGAAAGCGGATCGCGATCTCAGTCGATCGGCGTTTCATATATTTACCGGTGCGCAGGTAGAACGGCACGCCGGCCCAGCGCCAATTGTCAATGTTCAGCTTGCACGCAATATATGTCTCGGTCGTCGAATGCGCCGCGACATCGGGTTCCTGACGATACGCTGGAACCTGTTTGCCCAGCACACATCCGGCGTCATACTGCCCGCGCACAACATCCTTGAACACATGGGCCGGATCGAGCGGTTTGATAGCCTGAATGACTTCAGTCTTTTTGACGCGGACCGCGTCGGCATCGAAGGAGATTGGTGGCTCCATCGCCGTCATCGCCAACAGCTGAAACAAGTGGTTGGGCATCATGTCGCGTAGCGCGCCGGTCTTCTCGTAGAACTTGCCGCGGTGCTCGACGCCGACCGTCTCCGCAGCGGTGATCTGAACATGCTCGATCTGCTGTCGGTTCCAGAGCGGCTCGAACAGACCGTTGGCAAAACGAAGTGCCATAATGTTCTGAACCGTCTCCTTGCCGAGGAAATGGTCAATCCGATATATCTGATGCTCTTGCAGCGTTTTTAGGATCTGGGCGTCGAGGGCTTCGGCCGAAGCCAAGTCGTGGCCGAAGGGCTTTTCGATGATCACCCGCCGCCATTGCCCCTTACTCTCGGTCGTGAGGTCCGCGGCTCCCAGCGCGGCGACCGCCGGGCCGAAGAAGCGATCGGCGACGGCAAGATAGAACAGGCGGTTGCCAGCGGTACCAGCCGTCTTATCCAATCCCGTCAGATGCTCGCCCAGTCGGCGATAAGTCTCCGGATTGTTGAGATCGCCCGGCAGATAGCTCATCCGCTCGGTGAGCCATTGCCATGTGGTCAGTACGAATTCGTCGAGATGGAACTCGCCATCTTTAGCGACGTATCCTTTCATCGCATCCGTGAGGTGCGCGCACCATTGTTCCGCGCTCATCTCGGTCAGGTCGACGCCAACGATACGAAACTCTTCGGACAGCTGGTGATCGTTAGCCAAGTTGTAGAGCGCAGGCACGACGAGACGTCTCGTCAGGTCGCCGGCTGCGCCGAAAATCACCATCGCGCAGGGTGGCGTCACGGCTGCGCCCGCGGTTTGCGGCGCAGCTTTTGGTCGGGCGCGGCTTTCTGGCCTATCTAGCATCGACGTTCTGACTCCGTTTCCAGTCCACCGGCATTCGCGACTTATCGCGCGCAGTGTCAGTTACGGCCCAGTAACTCCATAGCGACAGAGATGACGCGTTCAGGTTCGAAACCGAACTTTCGCTGTAGTTCCTTGAGCGGTGCAGAGGCGCCGAAGGTTTTCATGCCGATGACGCGGCCACGAGGGCCAACGTATTCAGCCCATCCGAGCACCGATCCCTGCTCTACGGCGAGGCGGGCCGTCACCGCTGCCGGCAACACCTGCTCCCGATAGGACTGCGGCTGACGCTCGAAGATGTCCCACGACGGCATCGAGACAACGCGAGATCGAATCCCCTGAGCTGTCAGCGCTTCGTGCGCTTGGATGACCAAAGTGACCTCGCTCCCCGAAGCAATGAGGATGATCTCGGGGGAGCCATCCGCAGCGTCCGCCATGACATAAGCGCCGCGCGCGACACCGGCGGCTGATGCATATTTTCGGCGATCGAATGTCGGCAGCGACTGGCGCGAAAGCGCAATCACCGCGGGCTGGTGGCGCAATTGCAAGATGTAGCGATACGCTTCGACGACCTCATTCGCGTCCGCCGGCCGGAGCACGACCAGGCCGGGAATGGCGCGCAGCGAGATCAACTGCTCGACCGGCTGATGCGACGGTCCATCTTCGCCATCGCCCATGGCATCATGTGTGGAAACGAAAATGGTCGGCAGCTCCATGAGCGCGGAGAGCCGAATAGCCGGCCGGGCGTAGTCGCTGAAGATGAGGAACGTCGATCCGAAGGCGCGCAGCTTCGAAAGCGACAGGCCATTGACGATCGCCGTCATCGCGTGCTCGCGGATGCCGAAATGTATATTGCGGCTATCAGGCGTGCCGGGTTCGAATTCGCCGGCGCCAGGGAATTTGAGGGCAGTCCTGTTTGACGACGCGAGATCGGCCGAACCGCCGAGGAACCAGGGAATATTCTGGGCGAGCACATTGAGCACCTGTCCCGAGGCGTCGCGCCCGGCGATTCCCTTCGCATCCGGCGGAAAGTTCGGCAGGTTGCGGTCCCATCCGGCCGGCAGCTCCCGTCGCTGCATCAGATCTATTTCTGTCGCTAGGTCGGGGAAGCGCGCACGGTATTTGGCAAACATCGCTTCCCAGTCGTGCCGCCCCTTGCCGCCGCGCTGGCCGATGCCGTCGGCGAAGTGCGCCATGACTCCGTCAGGCACGAGGAACTTGGCATTTTCCGGCCAGTGGTACGCGCGCTTGACGAGCCGCACCTCGTCTTCGCCCAAGGGCTCGCCGTGAGCAGCGGACGTGTCGACCTTGTGCGGAGAGCCATAGCCGATGTGGCTATCGAGAATGATCAAGGTCGGCCGGTCTTTGGTCTTGCGGAAGACCGCGAGTGCCTCGGCAATGCTCTCGAGATCGTTGGCATCGCCGACCCGCAGCACATTCCAATGGTAGGCGAGAAAGCGTGCGGTGACATCCTCGGTAAAGGTGATGCGGGTATTGCCGTCGATGGTGATGTGATTGTTGTCGTAAATCCAGCATAGATCGTCGAGGGCAAGATGGCCGGCGAGCGAAGCCGCCTCCGAGCCGATTCCCTCCATCAGGCAACCGTCGCCGCAAACGGCATAGATGTTGTAGTCGAAGAGATCGAAGCCGGGCTTGTTGTATCGGCTGCCGAGCCATTTCCGTGCGATGGCCATGCCGACGCTATTGGCGATGCCTTGACCGAGGGGGCCCGTCGTCGCCTCCACCCCCGACGTCAAGTGGTATTCCGGATGCCCCGGCGCTTTGCTGCCAAGCTGGCGGAAATGGCGAATGTCGTCGAGCGTGACCGCCGGCTCGCCAAGACGCTCGTATTGCGCGTTCACTGCGCGCGTTTCCGTCAGATACAATACAGACCACAGCAGCATACAGGCATGGCCGTTTGACAGGACGAAGCGATCGCGATTTGGCCAGATCGGGTCTTGCGGGTCGAAGCGCATGACCTCGTTCCAGATCACATAGACCAGGGGCGCCAGCGCCATCGGCGTACCCGGATGGCCTGAATTCGCCTGCTGAACCGCATCGATCGAAAGCGTACGAATCGTATTGATCGCGAGTTCATCGAGCTCTTGACTGGTCAAGCCTTCTAGCATTGTCTGCTGCACCGACGTTCCACTCCGTTATTATCCAGCACGTTTCGCGGGCGGCTTTTCGATGTGGCCGCCGAATTGGTAACGCATGGCGGAAAGCAATTTGTCGGCGAAGTCCGCCTCGCCGCGTGAGCTGAACCGTTCATAGAGCGCCGACGAAAGCACATGCGCCGGCACGCCCTCGTCGATGGCCGCCTTGATGGTCCAGCGGCCTTCGCCCGAATCGGACACGCGGCCCGCAAATTTGCTCAGCGCAGGATCCTGAATCAGCGAGGTGGCGGTGAGATCGAGAAGCCACGACGCGATTACACTGCCGCGCCGCCAGACTTCTGCGATGTCGGCCAGGTTTAAATCGTATTGATAGTTCTCAGGATCGCGCAGCGGCGTGGTTTCTGCGTCGATGGCGCCGGTTTTTTTGCCGATATTGGCGGCCTTGAGGACCCCAAGCCCTTCGGCATAAGCTGCCATCATCCCGTATTCGATACCGTTATGGACCATTTTGACGAAATGGCCGGCGCCATGCGGTCCGCAATGCAGATAACCCTGCTCGGAGGTGCCGTCGCCCTTTTCGCGGCCCGGCGTGCGCGGAATATTACCGCGGCCTGGCGCAAGCGTAGCGAGAATCGGATCGAGATGCTTCACCGCGTCGACCTCGCCGCCAATCATCATGCAATAGCCGCGCTCCAATCCCCAGACGCCACCGCTCGTGCCGACGTCGAGATAATGAATGCCCTTGGATGCCAGGTTCTTGGCCCTGCGAATATCGTCGATGTAATAGGAATTGCCACCGTCAACCAGAATGTCGCCACGCTCGAGATGGGGCAGTAGATCGGCGATGACATTGTCTACTGCACCGGTCGGTACCATCAGCCAGATCACCCGCGGCTTGTTGAGTTTCTTGACGAAATCCACGAGAGATGTGGTGCCGATGGCCTCCTCTTTCACCAGGTCCGCTATCGCGTTCGCGGATCTGTTGTATACGACGCATTGATGGCCGCTCTTCAAGAGGCGGCGCACCATATTGCCGCCCATGCGGCCAAGACCGATCATTCCGAGCTGCATGACTTTAGCGCTCCATGTCCATAGACGCACGATGGTCCGGGCGGACGTTCGACGAGGCGACGGAAGAGAGGCTTGAGTTTCTCCGCTCGAACAAATCTGCAAATTGGCGATAACGCCGGGCGATCTCGGCAACGGTCTGATCGCGCGTCGCTTGTTTGCTCCGCCAAGCGACCAGCGGATCCCAGAAAACCGTGCGGCCGATCGCAAACCCGATGAAATCCGGTACAGCAGCCGTGATTTCGAGCCATTCGCGCACTTTCCGATTGTCCGCGCCGCGACCGAGAACGATGCAGCGGACATTACTTCGCCCGCCGGCGCGTGCCGCCGCTGCGACGCGCTCGCAATCCTCGCGCCGTTCGAGCCCTTCGACTTTCCACAAATCCGGTTCGACGCCGCTGTCCTGGAGTTCCTGCATGCCTTCGACCATCAGGCGCGGCCGCAATTCCACATCGTACGTTTTCCTGTCGCCTTTGAGCCTGTCGAGCTGGATTTTTTCTGGCGGAACCAGCAACTCGAACATGAAGCGGCTTCGGCCGCGGCCGGCGAGGAAATCGGACAGGCGCTTCAAGCGTGCCCCTTGACGTTTATTCAATGCGCGATCGCCATCCGGGTTGTAACGCACCAGCACTTTGCAGAAGGTCGGATCAAACGCTTCAATGTGACTCGCGAAATCCTCGCCATATTCAAAGTCGAATTCGGCCTGTCCGCTTTTCTCCGCCGGACAAGCGGTGACGATGTTCTTGGAGGCAGCGTCGCGCAGGATGGCAGCACCGAATTGCTCGTAGACAAGAATGCCGGCCCTTTCCCTCGGTACGCCGTCCGCGAGCGCGGCCATGAAGCCCTCGTAGATGACTTGTTTCGCACCGGCGATCTCCGCCGTCTGCGCATCGCCCAAGGGCGACTGCCAGCCGAACATTTTGGTTTGAAACGAGCCGCGATGATCAAACGGCAGAATGTAAAGGGGATGATCGTATCCTCGGGGCATCAGGCGGCTCCCTTGAGCTTGCGATGCCGGCGGATCAGCGCATTCGTCGAGCTGTCATGCTCAAGTTTTGGCTCCGCCGCGCTTTCCAGTTCGGGAATGATCCGCTGAGCCAAAGCTTTGCCAAGCTCCACGCCCCACTGATCGAAGGAATCAATCTGCCAGATCGTGCCTTGGGTGAAGACAAGGTGCTCGTAAAGCGCGACCAGCCTGCCTAATGCTGCTGGCGTCAGGGCGTCGAGTAAGAGGGTATTGGATGGACGGTTTCCCTCGAACGTCCGATGCGGCACGAGCCAGTCGGGCGTGCCTTCCGCTTTGACCTGATCCGCGGTCTTGCCGAACGCCAGTGCTTCGGTCTGTGCGAAGACGTTAGCGATCAGCATATCGTGATGTGCGCCAAGAGGATTGAGCGGCCGGGTGAAAGCAATGAAATCGCAAGGTATGAGGCGCGTACCTTGATGAATCAGCTGGTAGAAAGAATGCTGGCCGTTGGTTCCCGGTTCGCCCCAAAAAATCGGCCCGGTGTTGTAATCGACCCGCGCGCCGTCGAGCGTGACGTGCTTGCCATTACTCTCCATGGTGAGCTGTTGGAGATACGCCGGAAACCGCTTCAGATATTGTTCGTAGGGCAGTACGGCCACTGTCTGGGCGCCGAAGAAATCGTTGTACCAGACGCCGATGAGACCCATCAGCACCGGCAGATTGCGCGCGAACGGCGCAGTGCGGAAATGCTCGTCCATCTCATGGAAGCCGCCGAGCATGGCCCGAAAATTGTCAGGGCCGATGGCTAGCATGGTCGAGAGGCCGATCGCCAAATCCATGGAATAGCGACCGCCGACCCAGTCCCAGAAGCCGAACATGTTGGTGGTGTCGATGCCGAATTTCGCAACCTCCGTTGCGTTGGTCGACACGGCGACGAAATGCTTGGCGATGGCGCCAGGTTCGCCCCTCATGCCGGCCAACAGCCATTCGCGCGCGGTGCGCGCATTGGTCATGGTTTCCAGCGTGGTGAACGTCTTGGAGGAGACAATGAACAAGGTCTCGGTTGGATCTAGATCGCGCGCCGCTTCGACGAAATCCGTCCCGTCGACGTTGGATACGAAACGGAAGGTCATGGCGCGGTCGCTGTAGTGCTTGAGCGCTTCGTACGCCATGACCGGCCCGAGATCGGACCCGCCAATGCCGATATTGATCACATTGCGGATGCGCTTGCCGGTCTGGCCTTTCCAATCGCCCTGGCGCACGCGGTTGGAAAAGTCAGCCATCCTGTCCAGAACGGCGTGAACGTCGGGAACCACGTTACGGCCATCGTGAAGAATGACCGCCCCGCGCGGTGCGCGTAGCGCGACATGCAGGACGGCGCGGTTTTCCGAAACGTTGATCTTGTCACCGCGGAACATGGCTCCGATGCGATCGCGCAGCCCCAACTCCTCGGCGAGCTGCGATAACAGCTGCAGCGTCTCATCGGTGACCCGGTTCTTGGAATAGTCGAGATAAACTCCCGCCGCGTCGATAGCCAGTCTGTCGCCGCGGCTACGATCGTCCCTGAATAGTTGGCGCAGATGGGTGCTTTTCAGTTTCTGGTAGTGCTTCTCCAGCAATGCCCAGGCGGGGCGGGTACGCAGAGGCGGCACGTTTCCGGATGGAATGTTGGCCGAGCGGGATGAGTGCTTGCGTTGACTGGACGCGATTACCATGTGGATCAGCTCGCCTTGCGCATGACCGCGCTCTTGGATTCGATGCACGCCATCAAGTCGCTCCACGATTTGTTGAAGGACGCGGCGCCTTCGTCCTGGAGCCTGGTCGCCAATGCGTCGATATCGATGCCGGCCTTCGTGAAGGAGCTCAACACCTGCTCGCAGTCGCCGCCATCCGGGGCGAGCATCGCGGCAACTTCGCCGTGCTGCGCGAAGGCCTTGAGCGTGTCCTCGGGCATGGTGTTGATCGTGAAGGGTGCTGCGAGCGCCTTCACATAAAGGATGTCGGACGCCTTGGGATCCTTGGTGCCAGTGCTGGCCCAAAGGAGACGTTGGGCGCGGGCGCCGGCATTGGCCGCGCGTTGAAAACGTGGCGAAGTCAGCAGCTCGAGGTAAGCCCGGTAAGTTTCCTGGGCGACGGCGATGCCGAGCCGATTGGCCAATTCGGCCGGCACTTTTCCAGCTATCGCGACATCCCACCGGCTGACAAAGAGCGATGCGACCGAGGCGATGGCGGGGTTGAGGCCGGCTTCGATGCGCCGCTCGACCCCGCGCAGATAGGCTTCCGCCGCGGCGAAATATTGCTCCCGCGAGAAAAGAAGCGTGACATTGACAGGGACGCCGGCAAAGATTGCTGCCTCGATCGCCGGCAACCCCTCTTTGGTACCCGGAATCTTGATGAAGAGGTTCGGCTTGCCGCTGCGCCGGCTCAGATCGCGCGCCGCAGCGATAGTATGCTGCGTGTCATGCGCAAGAACAGGCGACACCTCGAGCGATACCCAGCCATCAATGCCGTCCGTGCGGGTGAAGACCGGCCGCAGCAGGTCGGCGGCCCGGGTCAGATCCGCCAGAGCCAGTTCAAAAAACAAGTCTTCCGCCGGCTTCGCGCGTGACGAGAGCCGAGCAATGTCGCTGTCATAATCGGCGCTGTTCCTGATGGCATGATCAAAGATCGTCGGATTCGAAGTAAGTCCGGTTACCGACAATTCATCGATGTAGCGTTGCAATGTGCCGCTGTTCAGGAGGGCGCGGGTGATATTGTCGAGCCAAAGGCTCTGGCCGAGATTGTGCAGTGTCTTTGTCGGATTCATCGCGCCTCCTCCTACTTCGATGCCGGCATCGGCGGCGTCGGTCGAAATCGCGGCAGGTCAAAGTTGAGAAGATCGCCGATGCGTTCGATCATGACATCAGCCGGCGGCGAGACGCCGACAGTTTGGGGATCGCGAGCATAGCTGCCCTGCCGCGCAAAAACGGTCGTGACGCGGGCGCCCCAGAAGCGCTTAACCGCCGCCAAGATGCGCGGTTTGTCGTCGACAAGCACGTAATGTTCGGCTGGAAAACGCCGCTCGACATCATCGAGGGCCTCTTCCTTATGGATATAGATGAGGACACGTCCATCGACCGCGTCCGACAGGCCCGCCCGTTCGACTTTGCGAGGCTGAAAGACGACGTCGCCATCGGACAGGATAACGGTTGGCGCCAAGCCCTTTAGCCGCCTCAACACCTCGAGGGCGGATGGGAACAGCCGGCTGGCGAATGGGTAGTCGATCAGATAGTCAGACATGGATAGAAGCTCCACTTCGAGTGGATGCTCGGCGCGAAAACGCTGCAAGGCTCCCAGATAGTCGCGGTAGCCGAGTTCCGAGAACAGATCCTCGAGGATCCTCCAATAACGATCGCGGGCGTCAGCTCCGTAGGCGCGTTCGAGGTGGTCCTTCAAATCCTGCTGTACGCTGTCGTTATCGAGCAGCGTGTTATCGACGTCTACCAGGAAGACAATCGGGTGAAGCCGCACCATTCCAGAGACTCGGGCAACGATATTTGCGGTCAGGGACGGCAAGCCTCCCGAGCAGTTCCCGTCAACGAGGGGATTCCCGTAGGTGTAGCCAACCGGCAGGCCATTCAAAGGGTTCCCGTCAACGAGAGCGTTCTCGCAGATTTGATCGCGTAGCCAACCGGAAGGCCTCCCAAAGGGTTCCCCTCAACGAGAGTTCTCGCAGATTTGACTCCGCCCTTACTCATGCCGTCTTGCGGGCGCCGTTTGCGGCTTGCCGTGCTGCTTCCTCAAGTCAGACTATGCGCGGGAGGGCGCGTGAGACCGGAAGATGCCCACGCTCACCGAGCTTGGATGCGACGTCGCAGCGTTCGACCAAGCCGGGGTCTCCCTTGACCACCTCGAATTCGGTCAGTGCGTCCTCGCGCCAGAAACGGATGTCAAACTTGTGCTTGCCAATGCGCAGATTGCGCATGGTCAGGTCGGGCAGCCACGCCGGAAGCCAGGGGTCGACGTGCAACTTGTTGCGCGGTGCATCCGGCAAAAATCCCAGGAGCACCTGTGTCAGCATAAATGCCGAGCCGGCAGCCCATGCCTGCGGCACGTTGGCACCTATGTACTGCACGGGAAAATTTGTCTCGTTGCGTTCGAAAGCGGTGTAAAGCTCAGGCAGCTGGTTGAGCAGGAAATGACTGCCCGCGAAACTGATGTCGTGCGCAATCTGCGCCGCCTGATCGGCAAAACCATAGCGCCTGAAGCCCATGGCGATGGCGTTGTCGTGTGGCCAGACTGAACCGGTCTGATAGTTGTACGGGTTGAACGCAGGGTGATTGGCCGACAAGGTGCGAATGCCCCATCCTGTCCACATGTCCGGCGACATCAAGCGCTCGACCACCCGTTTTGCGCGCTCCGGGGGCACGATGCCGGACCATAAGCAGTGCCCGGCATTCGAGGCGATGGTCAGGACCTTGTTCTTGTCGCCGTCGAGCGCAAAGGCGTAGAAGCCGAGCTCTTCGTCCCAGAATGCCTGGTTGAACCGCACTGACAGCGCGGCAGCTTTCGTGCGCAAGTCCTGAGCGCGATCAGGTTTGCCCAGCGCCGCGAAAACCTCGGCCATTCTGACCCACGCATCGTAAACGTAGCCTTGAAGCTCGCAAAGCGCCTTGGGTCCCTTCACCGGCGAACCGTCGGCATTCATGACGGCATCACCCAAATCCTTCCAGCCCATGTTCTCGTAGCCGGCGGGCGAGCGCGTCTGATACTCCTGAAAACCGTCGCCGTCGCGGTCGCCGTATTCGTCGATCCAGGCGAGGCAACCTTCTGCAGTTGGCAGATGCTGTTCCAGCAAGCCTTTGTCACCGGTCGCACGCCAGGCGGCGTGCAGGGTAATCAGATAAAGCGGCGTGGCGTCGGCGGTGCCGTAATAGGGCGTGTGGGGAATCAGCTTGAAATGGGCGAGCTCGCCGTAGCGCTTTTCATGCATGATCTTGCCGGGCTCGGCATCACGATAGGGATCGTCCTCCTTGGCCTGCAGAGATCCCAGGATCTCCAACGCCCCGCGAGCGAATTCCGGGTAGATCAGAATATTCTGCAGCGAGACGATCAGACTGTCGCGCCCGAACGGAGCGACGAACCAGGGCAGGCCGGCCGCAGGCAGAAAAGCGACTTGGTCCGTGCCCTTGATGGGCAGACGAAGCGCGGCCATATCCTCTAGCGCCTGGTGGAACAGGCGATAGAATTCCTCGTTGCTGGTTTCGATCTTGGCCACGGCGTTGAGCCATTCCGCCATCGTCTCAGCGTGGGCAGAGTCATGACCCGGCCCCATGCAGTGTTTTGGTGCGTGAAAGCGTTGCCCGCCATCCTCGAGCGTGTAGAGCAAGCAGGCGTGCCAAGCCTCACTCGGGTCAAGGGCCACCTCGAAGCTGAGCCGCCCGTTGGCAGAGACTCCCTTGCAGGGAGCGCGAGTGACAGAGACTGCCACGGCGCGGTGAAAATCCCGGTTCGCATACGCGGTGTGGAACCGTTGTCGCGCCGCGGACCATTGCGTCGTGATCTGTCCACGGCGGACAATGTGACCCGTCTTGACCTCGAAGATGTCGGCAAAGTCGCACCGCAACGCGATCTCGAGCTGGAACCGCACCGGTTGCATGCTGTTGTTGGAGATGTCGAGATCTTCGTGGAGGCCGCCGCTGATCGATCGGCTGACGGTGAGGCCGAGTGTCCGCGGAGGAATCGTACCCTCCTCAGTAGGGACGGATTTGTTGGTCAGGAAGATACGTGCGGCGTAATAGTTCACAGCGCCGCCGCTCAGCAACTCCCAGGGTTCGCCGTTTGCGTAAATGGACCAACTGCTGACAATCCGCGTGTCGAGGAAATACAGACCCTTGTCGCTCGGCCAACTGATCTGCCCATCCTGCTCGGTGACAAGCACCGTCTGCCCTTGGTGGATGGCAATCTGTGGTGGACCAATCTGAACCTTGAACGTCATGACGTGAAACACGCCTTTAGACAACAAACTGCACCTGGCTTGCGCGCACTGCATCCTCGCCGACCCGCTTGTGGTCGCCGACGCTTTATCGGTTCGAGAGCGCCACGTTAAAGAAATTGTCCCGCAATTTTATCAGTTCCTCCCGAAGGTGCACGTAGGCCGCCGGGAACGCGAGCGTCGCGGCGAATATCCTGGGGTGCTTGTCCGAACCTTCGTATAAAGGCCCTCCGCATGCGGTCGCGGCCACCAAAACCTGTTTCGCGCGCGATAACGTCAATTGAGTGTCTGCCTTGTTCAACCATGAGTCTGGCGACTTCCATTCGCAAGTTCTCAATTACTTTAGCAGGCGATTGGCCCGTCTCATGATGAAACGCCCGGCCGAACTGGCGGGGACTGAGATGCGCGGCTTCTGCGAGTTGGTCAACGGTCCTCTGGATGCGGTCGGACTTTGGCTCGAGTTCAAACAGTGTGGAATGTTGTGTTTGGCCGCCGCCGCGTCGATTGTACATAAGCAATTCTCTTGACACCGCCCGAGCCAATTCCAGCTTGGAGCCGACCCAATGCTTAAGACGCCGCTACTGCGTTCGATCTTTGCTACAATAATTGCCAGCTCGCTTTTGGTTATCGCCAACATCGCGTCAAATGCCGCGTAGCGCGTCGCCCGAAGATCGTTCTATGATGGCACTTGGAGCGTAGCGATCGAAACGCTTCGTGGGGACTGCAGTTCTGTTCGCGCAGCCTTACGGATCGTCGGCGGCCGCGTGTATGCGGACGACCAGAGCTACCAGGCCTACGGCGCAGTAGGCTCCGGGGGTGCGATCAGGGTGACCGTTGTCAGGGCCGGCCAGTTGGCGTTGGGCTCCGCGCCTATCGTCTAGTTCGGGCGCTGGCCGATGGCGTACGTCCAGGGGAGACTGCTCCGGCAGTTGGTCGGCTTCGCGGCGCGCGGCTTATTACTGATCAATCGGGCGGGTCGCTGAGTGCTCATGGAGGACGAAGTGGCAAGTGATCGCACCGCTCTTGTTCTGGGCGCCACTGGCTGGATGTCTTGATCGATAGATACAGTGACCGCCGAAAGCTTTATCTATCGTGGGACGCTGCTTCATGGCATATTTCAAAACAACTTTTCGCACGTATCGACGCTCACAATTCGGCGGTTCCCATTAAAGGCGGCCCGATCATTGAGACCGCGGCTTTACCGGCAGGCGCTCAATTTTTGAATGTAATCGAGTTGGTCTTCAGTGGCATGGCGCGTGCGATCATCCATAACAGCGACTACAAGTCGATGGATGCCGCGAAGGCGGCAATCGATCAATACTTCGGAGATAGGAATGCTAATTTCCATCAGCATCCCAAGAGGGCGGGGAAGAAAATCTGGGGCAGCGAGCGAGAGCCACCAGCATTTTCTGACGCGAATAACTGCAAGGATCCGCGTTATCGATAGCCGCTTCGCGCGGGGGCGGTGAATTGATCCAAATGTACCTTGTGCCAAGGGGGCAAAAGGTTTGCCGCTTGCCGCAGTGCGAAGTGAAGCGATTGGCCCAGGCTGTGTGAAACCGTGCTCGCGCGAGCACGGCGCAGAATTGGTTTCTCTATCGTCTTCTACCGACAGTGGTCGTCAGCGTTTTTGCTTTTCAATTTGATGAAGTCGAGACGAAACTTCCAACGACGAATTCGATTTCGGAGTTTTCACACGGCCTGGGCCCGGAGCGTCAGACGCGGCGATTTGTTCGCTTCTCTAATCGGCCTGGGGTCAAGCGCTGTCAGACCTTCTTCGACCACCACAGTGTCAATGTCTCTCGCGGGCTCGTGCTTCGCTTCGGAATCGGCACCAACCGCGCCGGCGTTGCGCAGCGCTTCAGCGCGGGCCTCTCCATCGAGCTCGGTGAGATATACGACAGCACTTGCGCCGGCGAGAGTGTCGGCAACGATCGCCTTACGCTTCTCGCTCAGCTCGAAGGCAACTACGAGCGGTGGTCGAACCAGCTCCATGCACCCCCAAGATTAGCGCGACTCGGGTCATAAAGCCGCGCCGAATATGTTTAAGTGGCGGGATCCGCCGGGATAATCGGAGCGGCACGATGGCGACAGGGAAGCAGCTCAAGGCAGCCATCCTCGCCAGGAGGGTAGCGAAGGGACCGCGTAAGAAACCCGTGCGCGCACGAAACCGGGTAGCGGCGGCGGAACGCCGAATCGTCAACGACCGCAGTAGCAATCCCAACAGGGACGCGCGGGGTTGGAGCGGGCGCAGCGCGACCTGTCCGTCATAGAGTCGCAACTGCGCTTGCGCGGCCTCCTTGAGTGACGGCTCGATCGAGCTCTCATCCCGGCGAGCACGTGGAGGGACGGCCAGTCGACTATGCCACGATAGCGGACCCAAATGGTAATCGCCTGTGTGCGCGGGCAGCGATCTGCAGCAATTCAGCTTTATTGGGTGCCAGGTACCTCCGAACGATTGATTGCCTGCAATCCCGCCCCGGTATTGGCGACGTCCTTCAATAGATCCAAAGGGACGTGGCCTGCAAAAAAACAAGAAAGTCATCTTCGTCGTTCAAAGCATCACGAGACCAAGTTGTGCAGCCCTCGTGACCGCTTCAGTCCGGCTGTCCGCATTGAGCTTGGTGAGAATGGCGGCGACGTGAAACTTGGCGGTGTGAAAAGAGATTCCCAATCGACGTGCGATCGCTTTGTTGGAGGCTCCGTCTGCCAGCGCTGCAAGGACTTCGAGCTCGCGGGTCGTTAGCAGTGTGCGGACTGCGTCATTGCCATCGAGTACCTCATCAGCATCTGAGCCTGCGTTGAGCAGCGTCGGCAGGAGTTCGCGCGGCAAGACAGCAAGGCCGTTGGTGACCGCCTTGATCGCGACGACGATTTCGCTGCGCTCGACCAAACGCGGCAGGATACCTCGGGCCCCTGCATGGAGCGCCTCGAGGGCGTCCTCATCGTTGTACCCGTCAACAAGAACCACGAAGGCTGTTTCACCGTGTCGGGTTCGCCAATCGACCAACTGATCGTGCGGCGGCGAGTTGGCCAGTACGGCGTCGACGTGATTTTGCTCGATCAGTCGGAGTATAGCTGACGGATTGTCCGCGACACCGACGACGGTCATGGCCGGATCTTCGCGCAGCAGCTGTTCGAGGCTGCAGCGCAGGACCGGATCGGCGGAATAAATCGCGACGGCGGTCATGGACGTATGGCCTCGTCCGCTATGCGGCGGCGGCCATTCTGCCGCACGCTTAAGCCACCGATCGCTCGCCGAGAGCAACCTTGAGTGTCGTCGGAGCGCCGCCGCGGATCAGTTGCAAATCGACAGTAGCACCGACGCTGTCCACGCCCAGCAGATGCATGACATCGCGCACGCGGTCGATCGGTTTTGCATTCCAAGTCATGACGATGTCACCCACGAGCAGCCCGGCGCGCGCGGCCGGTCCATTCGGATCTATGCTCACGACGAGAACGCCGCGCGCGCTGCCCCCAGGCTGCGTTTCATGAGAGGGGCGTCCGCGCCGCAGTGGCTGCAGGCCGGCACCAAGATATCCCCGAAAAACATGACCCTTCGCGAGGAGCTGATCGACGACGCGATCAATTGTCGATGTGGGAATGGCAAGCACGCGGCGACGCGGCCCCAGGACGGCCATACCGACGACGCGTCCCTGCGCTTCGATGAGGGCGCCACCCTCAGCGGCTCGGCTGAGCACAAGATCTACGCGGATGAGGTTATCGATAGTGCCGCCGCGAAGACTATGCCAGGGCCCTCCCACGGCGGCGACTACGCCGAGGCTAGCAACCGGCGCACCTTCGTGATTTCCGACTGCCAGGACGACGTGACCTGGGCGCAGCGGCGCCGCATCGGCGGTCGATACCGCGGGCAGTCCGTCCGGCGGGAAGCGCAGCACAGCGACGTCCGTACTGGGGTCCCGGCCCGCGAGCGAAGCCTCGACTAGGCGCCCACTGGGAAGCGTAATCTTAACGTCCTCGTCCCGCTCCAAAACCTCTTCAGCGGTGACGATGACTCCGGAACGCCAATGGATGCCGCTCGAGGACCCTCGGCCGCCGCCGTGAACAGCGACGATGCTGCTGCCGGTGCGCTCGACCAGCTGTGCGGCATGATCAGAAAACGCGACAAGTGGATTGATGGATTCGGCCATTGGCAAGTTCTCCAAAACAACAGTGCATTGGCCACGATATGGCATCGCCGCATGTGGCGGCTACTAGCCAGATGGCCGGGGCGAAGGTTCTCGTGCACAGCCCGGTAGCAGGCCCGCAGGATTTCGCTCAAATGTGTGCCAAAGGCCCGACAAGAAATAATCGTTTGATGTCTGCCAATTCCGCTCAGCAAAGCCGGTCATCATGACGTGAATCGATCGATCCGTAGAACCAATCGTGCGCCCTTGGTGACGACTGCGGAGATCATCGATAATCCCACCGATCCAGGCGATGAGGCTGAGATTCTCGCGGTCAATGGTGCCGACTACATTGACCAAAGCCTGATGGCGTTGGGCGAAGCGCTCGGTGTGATACTGACGACGGCGCGTCGGGAGAAGGACCAGGACAAGCGTCGTGGTCTCTACCAGGATGTGACGGTCATCGCGGACAAGCTCGCGCCGTATCGCTATCCACGTCTCGCATCGATCCACACCAGGGGTGAGAAGCGTGGTGTGCCTGAACGCGTTGGCGTGACCGGGCAAGAGGTGTACGCCGAAGTGATGGCTGAGATGATAGATAAGATCAGAGTGAGCGGTGAATTGCCGCGCACGGTCAAGGCGTATCTCGAAGCCCACAGCAACGGCAGTGGAAAGCATCGTGACGCTGATTGATGAGATCGACTATCCTCAAAGTTCTCAGAAGTTTCCTGGGAGGATTCAGAAGCCGTCATCGTCGATCGTCACCGTGATACCGGCCGCAAGCGCGGCACGAAGCACCGGCACGATCCAAGATTCGGACTTCCTCGGGCAGAGGAAATATAGATTGGCAGGCGGCTCCATCATGCCGTCGCAAACTTTCCGTATACGCTCGTTGAAGATAGGAGACCGAGAAATAGAGAATGTTACGGCCAGCATAGCTGGAGTTGAAGGAAGCCTGTTGCTCGGACAGAGCTTCCTGAGCCGCTTTAAGACATGGTCGATTAACAGCGGACGGCATGTTCTGGCGCTAAACTGACTTAAAGGAACCTCCGCAACCGGAGCAGTTGCTTAATTCCACTCCTCCTCGGCTTCGCGTTTTACCGCTGGCGCTGCCGGGTTTTTGACCTTCAGCCATGCGTCGGTGCGGCCGCCACGATAGGGCGAGCCGAGTCGCTTTGACACGATGCCCTCACAGCCGAGCGCACAAGCCTGCCGGTAAACAATCGCGCCGTCTGTCTCGAAGTGCTCATTGTAGGCGATGCCGGGGTCGGCCCCTCGGAGGAGTCGCTTGAGAGTGAGCTTGCGCTCCTCGATCGATTGGCGGGTAAGGTCGGCGCCGTCGAATTCGAGCAGATCAAACGCGCAAAGGACAGCGTCGAGGTGAGCCCGGTGCCGGCGGATCAGTTCGAACACGGCCAGGCCTGTCTCGTCGCAGACGATCGCCTCGCCGTCGATCACGCACGAGCGAACGGCGAGGGCGCCGACCGCGGCTGCGGCGGCAGGAAACCGAGCACTGAAGTCGTGGCCCTTGCGCGTTACCAGGCGCACGCCGAGGTTGTCGCGGCGGGCGATAATCCGGAAGCCGTCGTGTTTGATTTCGTGGATCCAACCAGGGCCGCTCGGCGGCGCCTTGGCCGGCTTCGGAAGGGACGGCTCGATCAGGCCGCCTCGCGTACGCAATACCATGATGGCGCAAAGATATGCGGCCGGCGCTTAGAGTCGAGTCCTCGCTTGCTTTTGTCCGCCCTGTCCGCCGACACGCAACAAGTGCCAGCGGCTGGACTCGACGCAAGGGCAGGGCCAGTGCAGCACGGCTGAGTCTAGCGATTCCCAATGCCGGTTAGTTACTCGACCACCTCGTCGGCGGTGGCGAGCAGAGCTTGCGGTATCAACGCCCGCGCCAGACGAATGGGTCGCGGAAATCGATCTCTGATTTCGAGCACAGCGAGTTTCGGGTCGGTCAAACAGAGAAGCCTGAGCGCGCGGCCCAGACTTCAATTGGGCGGACGTTGCTTCACTTAATGCGGCGCAGCGATCAGGTCGCTGACGAAGTAGAAGCGGAAAATCCATGCGTACGCTAGAAGCGTCGAAAATGACCCACAGCGGAAGTCGCTGCGTGTGTCAATTTGCACTGCGACAAACTCGCGGCGCGCCTAGTCAATCACCTCATGGGCGGTGGCGAGCAACGGCCGCGGAATGATGAGATCCAGCGATGGCTCGTAATGGTCTTGCCCTTCGAACCCGTATCTTGATGCGAAAAGTCTAAATGACCCTCCGTATCTCTTTGTGCATCGATGCACGACGCAAGCTAAGACGTTCTCGTACTAGGTTAATGTGAGTTTTTAGATCGAAAAACAGGTCGGAGTGCCGTATCGGAACTCCCAAATTGCTCGTTGACTGATCAATCTCCTCCAATTCCGATTGAAGTACGTCGAGCTGTGCCGCGGTAAGGTCTTCCTGCATACGCGTCTCGATCACCCTGAGCTGACTGTACAGATGACGCATGCGATCTTGCACGACCCATCTGGTCAGTTTGGGCACAACATTTGAAAACGGAACAATGAGCACCGCGCATGACAGCACCACAGCGATTATTTTCTTCAGTAGGCTGACCGTCCAGTAGGACAGATATTTGTTCAGATAGCTTGGGCCGTTTTTGTAGAATTCGCGCGCGCCGTCGGCGACGACAAACTCAGGATCGGCTTGGGTGGGGAATTCACCGGTGCGCTGAAAAATCCCCGCCCCGCCGTGCACCTCTACAAGCGCCTTCGCCAGTAGATCGATAATCTCCGGATGAAGATTCGAATGCACGACAACGGCGTTGGTCGTTCCGACGAGATTGACATCTGCGGGTGGAATATTGTGCTCCAGATCGATCACGCCTTGGGGCAGGACCAACCGATTAAGGTATGGAAAAATCCGGGTGAGGGCGTCGATCTGTGATACGCTCATCAACCGCACATTGGGGTCTCGCAATAGCGATTGTACGATTGGAGAATCCGGCGCCAACGCGGTAAACATAACGTCGAGTCTGCCGTCATTCAGCGCCTCGACCGCCGCCGATCCGGCAAGCGGCAATAGCGTTGCGCTGTCTGAATTCACGCCGGCTGCGCCGAGGACCTTCAAGGACACGATAGCTTCCGGCCCGACCCCAATGCGTTTGCCTTTGAGTTGTGTCAGATGCTCCAAAGTTTCTGCACCACGATAGAATATCCAAAAGACTTGGTAGTTGACGCGCCCCAATGACAGCAAGCCAGGCGCTTGCTCGGAGTTCGAGGCTCCCCCCACCACGAAGCCGACTTGAACACCAGACTTCGGGTCCTCAAGAAGCCTTATGTTTTCCGAAGTGCCATCCGTTATGCGGATGTTCAGCGTGACATGTGAGCGGGCGAGTATTGCCTTGTATTGTTGGGCAAAAAACTCATAGGCGCCGCCTTTCGCGCCTGTCGCGATCGTAATGATCGATGGAGGTGGTGGAGTGATGTATTGCAATACGAACCATACTGCGCCGGCAAAGCAGACAATCCCAACAACGGCTCTGAGCAACGTTGGATGCCAGTAGTTGCTGTTGAGTAGCCTTTGCATGTCAGTTCTCGTCTTGAATCATCATGGCGCTAGACGTTTTGGCATTTTTTTTGTCCTCACTCATAAAGCAGCAATCGTTCATCGCCGTCTGCGCCAGTAGTGGCCTCGCGACCATACTTCCATCGCGCGCGGCACTAAGCTCTAGCCTATCAATGCCGATTGTATTTATGGGCCGTCTAATCGGGTCGAAACTTCTGTAACGATGAGAACGATACTCTACATTACTTCTGCGCAGTGACGAAATGGAACGGATACCCGTCCGACAGCGATGGCGGTCATTAAGTTAGTCGATACTCAGCCGGTTCGGAGTTGACTGCGCCCCCTTCGTGTTTTCACACGCTTCCAAAAGCGCGGCTGCTTGGAGCCACGTTTCTGCCATCCGGATGAAGGTGGCGCGTTCGCGCTCCGAGCGCGCGGTGCGCGCCCAGTCCATGCATTCGTCCGCGTAAGCTCGGTAGGCTCGATAATCTCTCGTCGTCGACACGACACGGGATTTCGGTTAGCTGGTCGTCCAGACCGACGAATACTCGATTTCGACCAAAGTTGCATGACGCTAAAATTAAAATGAAGCAATGAGTCGATTCCTTGGGGAAACGCCGCAAGGGACGGGTTCTCCGCGACTGTGAACACAATTAGGATAGACCCCACAACGTCGTTTCGCCGCCATCCACAGCCTCTGTCCGCGGGGCGGATGTGGATCGAACGAGACCAGCAGCGGACATCGCTGTGGTTGTCAATTCGCACCGCAACAAGCGCTTAAAACTGAATAGCGGCTGACTTCGCCTGCTCAATGGAACGCTGACGCCCTAGCCCACTTGGATTTTTGCACGAACAGGACCCAAATGAGACATCCTTCAAGTCGTCGGCGGTTCTCTACGTCGGAAACGGGCGCACATTCCGCAATTGCGGATCGGCATTAACGGGCGTTAGATCGCGGAAAAGCAAAACCGAGGGAGGAGAATCATGTTTAGTCGCCGCGCGTTCTCCGCCATGTTGGCCGGCGTCGTCGCCGTGCCACGCGGCTCCTTCGCGCAAGCAGCCAAGGAGCGAATGGCCTTCTACTCAGGGGTTGGGACCGAGCTCACCCACTACGTAGTCGATGTCGATGCCGACACGCTGACCAAGCGCGGTTCGATCAACATGCCGGGCGGCATTCAATATGCATGGCCGAGTCCATCGCGGAAGTTTCTCTATGTGACCTCTAGCACCGGCGGCCCGGGATTTTCCGGCAACGAGCATCACTTGGCAGCCTTTCAGGTCGGCGACGACGGAGAACTCTCTCCGCGAGGCGAAATGGTCAAGCTGCGCTGGCGCCCGATCAACAACAGCGTCGACAGAAACGGCGAATATGTTCTCGTCGCCTACAATTACCCGGCAGGTGTCAGCGTTCACCGGATCAGGGCGGATGGCAGCATCGGCGACGAGGTGCCGCAACCGGACAATCTCGAGAAGGGCATCTACTTCCATCAGATCAGGGCGACGCCGGGCAACAAGACGGTGATCGTCGTGGCGCGCGGCAATAATCCAGAAGGCAACAAACCGGAGGACCCCGGTTCGCTACATGTCTACGGCTTCAACAACGGCGTGCTGTCAAACCTGAGAAAAATCCAACCGAATGGGGGCTACGGCTTCGGGCCGCGTCACCTTGACTTCCATCCGACCCAGCCGTGGGTCTATCTATCGGTCGAGCGTCAAAGCAAGCTTATTGTTTATAAGCTCCTCCCGGACGGCGACCTTGTGCCCGAGCCGCTGTTCACCAAGGAAACCCTGGCGGACCCCGCTCATCCTTTCCCGGTTCAAGGCGCCGGTCCAATTCATGTTCATCCCAACGGCCGATTGGTCTATCTCGGTAACCGCTCGGGCGTTGCTGCAACGGCGGGGCCGGGCATCGAGGACGTCGACGGCGTGAGGGTGTTCGGCGGGGGCGAAAGCAATATCGCGGTGTTCGCCATCAACCAGCAGACAGGCGAGCCAACCGCGATCCAGCATGCCGATATTCGTGCCGCCCATCCCCGGACTTTTTCACTCGATTCCGCTGGCAGGATGCTGGTTGCGGGATCGCTGGCGCCAACCGCGGTTCGCCAGGAAGGGAAAGTCGCCGTCATTCCGGCCGGCATGACCGTGTTCAAGACGAACTCCGACGGCAAGCTAGATTTTGTGCGCAAATACGATCTCGATGTCGGCAAGTTTACGCAATGGTGGAGCGGGATGATCCCGCTTACGTGATCCGCCCATGGCTGCTTAAAGGAGGCGAAGCAGATGGCCGCCAAGCGCTTCGCCACCAATATGCAGGGCACCGCTGTCGGTTCCTCGCCCAGCGTCACTCGCCTGATACAGCTATTTGGTTGCGGCTGGAGGGAAAGCGGAAGTCGAACGGCCATATCAAAATCGGTAGATAATGCCGAGTAGGCCCAGGGAATTTCACCCTGAGCCTCTCACAGAACCGGACTTGATACTCTCGCATCATCAGGCTCGTGCCATCGCACGAAGGCTGCCGCCTTCCGATGAACTTTCGGACTCCTCCTGGTTTGACCCAGTTGGCCCACGCTCAATGGCGATGACCTACCCCCTTCGCTCCACGGGCATTACCCCGCTTCATCACTACTACAGGGCAGTCCGTCCCTCTCCGGCGCATCGGTACTTTCAGCCACACGGTTGTAGCCGCTTGCGCTTTTTCCCTTGGCATCGCCGGCCAGGTTCTCACGTTCCATACAAAAGCCAGATTGAGCTTCGCGCCGCCTACATTCCGGATGCCGCTTGGGCAGTCTCAGTGCATCCCCCAAGCTTATCCCGGAAGATGGGTCAGCACCCGGTTTTGACATCGTCTAATCCGCTTTCGACACTTCATCGACGGTTCGCTTGCGCTCGCCTTTCTCAATCATGCCTGCCGGAATCTGTTCCGGCTTTTCCGCAACGTTCACCACCATCGCTTTTGACGACAGCAGCTTGCGGTGGCTTGAGATCAACACCGATTGCCGACCTCGAAGGGCCCTCCTTCATCTCCCGTACAGTTGCGCATCGCCGTGTGGACCGGCGTTACTCGTGACACAAGACCCAACGCGGCGCTGATGTTCAATTAAGTGGGACCTAGCCCACACATTTTGATCCGAACGTCATATGGATTTGGTCCGAACGTGAAACGATGCTTAGCGTTCGCGCCCGCCTGGGATGCCGGGTTTTTAGGTGCGAGCCAACATTCGATGGCAATAGATGGTGCAATTTGTAGAAGCCTCGAAAAGGCAATTTCTGAAATCAAGGAGTGGAGCATGAAAACGCAAACTCCGATGAACGTGACACGCCGCGTTGCTATGAAGGCAGGATTTGGTACTGCCCTGTCGGCATTAACTCTGTCGGCGTCGCGCGCGGATGACCTACCGCATCACCCAAACCAAGGAAGTATTGCTATGTCTCATCACCTCGACACGCCTCTCGCAGCCCAAAATGGCCAACTTTATATTAACGACCTGTACGTCTTCTCGGGCGACGCCAGCACAGTGTTCATCATGGACGTCAACTCGAACATCACCGGGGTCCACGTAAAACCGGGTTTCCACCATGAGGCACGTTATGAATTCAAGGTGCACTTCGACGGGGCCGATTTCGAGACCCTGACGTACCGCGTGTCCTTCGACGAACCGGACTCACAGGGACGACAGGCCATGAAATTGTACGCTCTCGCCGGCAAGGACGCGCGCGAGGACTCCGCAACTGGCGACCTCGTGCTTCAAGGCCGGACGGGCGAGACAGCCAGCGCGGGAGGCACCCGGTTATGGGCAGGACGCATTGCCGACTCGTTCTACATCGACCTATCGCTACTCGGGAAGGTCAACGGCCCAGTAAAAGACGGGACCGCAGTGGACCTGTCGGGTTGGAACCCTGCGGATGCGAAGAACAGTTTCGCTGGCACGACTGTCGAATCGATTGTGCTGGAGGTCCCGCATCAACATCCTCAGCTAAAGCCCGGTGCACGCATTGGCGTCTGGTGCGCCACGAAGCTCGCTACGGACGCGGGAGGCTGGCGGCAGATCAACCGCGGCGGGCATCCCATGATGTGGCCGATCTTCTGGCCGGACGACACCCACTTCTCAATTCCTGCCGACACAAGGCACCCGTCCCAAGATTTTGCTGAGGAGGGCGCACATATCGCTGAGCACATTGCCGCCGTCGTCGCCGCCAGCGGAACCTCAGGCGACCCCCATGGCTACGGTCAGACCGTGGCTCGGGAATTATTCCCCGACGTCCTCCCTTACGTGGTGGGGACGCCTGCGACATACGGCTTTGCTACCCGCAACGGCCGGACGATGGCCGACAACGCACCAGAAGTCATGCTTTCCCTCGTCAGCGGCAGGGCCGTGCCCTCAGGATTGACGCCGTCCGCCACGAAGAACCAACGGCACGAGAAGTTCCCATACGTCGTACCAGCCTAAGCATTGCGGGCGCATGCGGCGCGGCTGTGCCACAAGCGTTGCGCAGCCGCGCCGCTGTTGCAGTGCGTGAGTCCGGTTGTGGCCCAGGCTGTAGATTGATTTGTAGCTAAAGCTAGGATCACCGACTTACACCGGTCAACGACAGTCGAGGGAGGGGCATCAAGAGACGCGACTGGCTGGCTGAGGCGGCAGTGGGATTCGAACCCGTCTCCGGCACCGAGTTCCCTTCACTGAAGCCCACAATCAAACGCACCGGCCGCGTCGGATAAAGTGTTGCGTCGACCGGTTGAGCCGGCAGGGTCATTGCGGAAGTGATCTGAAAACGCTCGAAGCGTCGAAGATGACCATTTCGGAAGTCATCGTCGGTCAACGGTCTACATAGGGGGCGGTAAATCTGAGATCGTTGATCACCCGAGATGAAGGTCCTTTTGCCGGGTCTCGTTAGCGCCGTCGCCGCTTTTCAATCGATGGAAGATGGCCGTTGACAAGACGGTGAATCCGCCCAGGGCAAGGAAGGCCTCGTGCAGGCCGTGAATCATCTTGCCGGGGTTTGAGGCTGAGCTGGCTGGAATGAACAATGCCGTGGTCAGCCCCGCCGCCGCGACACCGAAGCTGATCGACATCTGCTGCGCGGTGCTGGCAATCGAGCTGGCATTGCTCGACTGTTCGTCGGGAACATCGGCATAAACCAGCGTATTCATGCTGGTATATTGCAGCGAGGCCAAGGCGCCGTAGCAGAACGCCAGCAACACGATGACCCAAGGAGGGGTAGCGGCCCCGATGGTTGCGAACAGCATCAGGAGGACACCGAGAACGATCGTGTTCGAGATCAGCACGCCCCGGAATCCAACCCGGGCCAGAATTTTCGGCATGAGGAATTTCGTGCTCATGGCGGCTATCGCCTGCGGCATGATGAGCAGGCCAGATTGGACCGGCGTGAAGCCGAGGCCAACCTGGTAGAGCAGAGGCAAGAGAAACGGCACACCACCAATGCCGAGGCGGGTGAAGAAGCTACCGCTGACGGCGGCGCTGAAGGTACGGATGCGGAACAGACTCAACTGCAGCAATGGAAATGCGATTCCTCTCGCGTGCAGTCCGTAGCCGACGATCAGCGAAAGCGAAATCGACAACAGCCCGATTATTTCTCCCAGGCTCAGCGTATGCTCGCCGAATATCTCCAGCACATACGACAGCAGGGCCACGCCGGAACCGAAGAGAATGAGCCCAACAATGTCGAGCGGTTTGGTATTCGCTTCGCGATAGTCCGGCAGATACAGATAAACTAGAAGCAGGCCGGCAATTCCGAATGGAAGATTCACAAAAAATATGAATCGCCACTGCAGGTAGCCGACGATAAGACCGCCCGCGATCGGCCCGAGCATCGGGCCGATTAGACCCGGAATAGCGACGAAGCTCATGGCACGGATGAGTTCGGATTTCTCGAACGTCCGCACCAAAGTGAGCCGGCCCACCGGGACCATCATGGCACCGCCGCAACCCTGCAGGACACGGCAGGCGACCAAGAGATGGATGTCGCTTGATACGCCGCAGAGAACGGAGCCCAGCGTGAAGAGGCCGATCGCGGATGCAAATACCCGACGCGTTCCGAAACGATCCGCCATCCAGCCGCTGATCGGAATGAACACCGCGAGGCTCAATGTGTAGCTTGCCAGCACCGACTTCATGCTGAGCGGAGCGACGTCGAGGGCCTCCGATATGACCGGCACGGCCGTGTTCAAAATCGTCGTGTCGAGGGACTCCATGAAGAACGCCACCGCGACCAGCCACGGTAAAAGCCGCTTGCGCGAGGCCGACGGCCGAGGTGAAGAGGTGCTAATGAGATACTTTCCGAAGCCAAAGTGGTCTGCTTCGATGCTGAGCTAGGCACCATCAGTTAGCAACCGCTGCGGCGAGAGCCAGACGGCGTAGGGTGCGTAGCCACCGTTTTACTATGAGCGCTTGATCAGAAAAAAGCGACGTAGGCCGCAGAATTGACGCGCGTTCGCAGGTGTCGGAGCGGTCGCCGGTTTTTTCGGCGGCCTACCCGCCATCGAGCTCGACGCTGTGGCGGCGGTCACTCCGGTGGCCGTAGCTTCGGAGACAAACATTTGGGACCTAGTTTCGGATATGCAAGAAAACTCCCGCCAAAAAGGGAACATCGCGATGGCGCGGGAGCGATTTGAGGGCGACCATGAGGCTCGTGGTGACGGAAGGGAACGCGACGATAATTGTTGCAGTTGCTCACGGCAGCTTTTGTGCAGGTTTTCGGACGCCGGGATGTGGAGACTATCCAGGCGCGCTGACGGCCGGCGTCAGAAAAGCGCCAATGCAGGAAATCGCGGTCGGTTGAGCCGCGGCGGTGCGGCGTGCGCTATGGGGATTTTGCGACGCGAGCCGGCGTGCGGAGGAGGGACGGAAGCGGTTTTGGCGATGGGTTTGGTGCAAAGCATGGTTGGGCGTGTCGGCGTGACCGAGTGGCCGGCGCGTTGCACGACGAGATTTGCAACGTGACTGCTGTCGAATCGAGCGACCCGGTGCGAGCGAGGACGCTGCCGGCTCGCAGCCGTAGCTTCGACCAGCGCCGCCGGCCTGACACATTGCGAACCGCGATGGCGACCGCTTTCTTCCGGCCAAGCGGTTGCGTACGGGGCCACATTAGCGCCGCGGCTACGTGTATTGCGAGGTGAGGCTTCTCTCCTGTCAGGCCCGATAACTGATCGGGCATTCCCCGCCGTCGCGGCGCCACGCCTTGTCCTTGCAGGCAAGGACGCCTTGCCCGATCGTCTTGACGTTCCGATCGGTCCCGAATGTCGCGCAAAGATCAGCAACGGGGACCGTTACTTTCCGGCCGCAGCGCGCACACGAAAAGGTCAGGAACTTTGTCGGTAGGCGATCGAGGCGTAAGGCGGCGTGCTCATGCTTCTCGGCAAGAGTCTTCGCAGTCGGACCTCTTGCGCGCCGATCGACGAGAACGTCCGCCCACCATGCCTCCTCGTCGATCTCCGGCCACGGTCCTTGAGACGGCAGGCTTTTGATTGCGAGTTCCAACGCGCGTACAACGCGAACCGGCAGCGGTCCTTTCAGATCGCGACTGCGCCAGCGTGCCGGACGCGGACGCGGCAGCGGCGTGATGCCAAGCCGGGCAACGTCCCAGCGCGTGTTTTTCGGGCGGTCCGTCATAGGGCTGCATTGGATGCCCTGCCCTTGCGTCGAGTTCCAGCCGCTACGGCTTGTGGTCTTGTCGACAAAGAGGCGGGATGAGCCGCCTGAATTTGACGCCTGTGTCTTTCGACACTCGACTTAAGCAGTGGCCGATTCCATAGCTTAAGCGTCATCGACTGCGGCCCTGCCAGGCGCGTTGCGCTCTCGCCTGTGAAAGCGGGAGCGTCAAATGCCAATCACTCCATACCTTTCCGGTCAGGCTTTTGACCCCGAAACTCTTCGCAACATGGGTAAAGTGTTCGAGACGGTGTGCACTACACTTGATCTCCCCATTCGCCACGATCCAGCGACCGAGGTACTCGCCAAATTCATTATCGAACGGGCCCAGCAGGGCGTGCGAGATTACGATGAGTTGCTCAATGTAACCTTGGTACAGTTCGAATGAAGGCCGTTCAGTTGGCGGCCGCTGGGGTCCGTCGATCGAACTCGACCAGCTCCGGCAGGGGCGCAGAAAGAAACTGTGGGATTGTCGCCGCCTGGCCGCCGCCCGAAACGCCCGATAACTGATTGGGCATTCCCCGCCGTCTCGGGCCTTCAATGATGAGACCCAGCGCGCGCAACCAGATCAAGGGCAAGGTCGTGAAGGTGACAAAAGGCGCTACGACTTCCCATGCGCAAATCGACATTGGCGCAGGTGCTATCGTCACGGCTTCGATCACGAAACCAAGCGGTTGCTGATCTTGGCCTCAAGCCGGCCGATGGAGCATGGGCCGACACCGAAGCTTCCGACGTGATTTCGGCGTCAGCGCCGCGCCCGTCATTCCGTGTATTGACCGGAACGGGCAACGCGGTGCTGAGCTGAGCGGTAGCCACACTCGCAAGCTTAAAAATGCCCTGGGGGTCGGCTACAGATAGAACTCTCGCACCGACAACAATCATTAGATTGCCCGAGCAATTCACGCCGAACCCGTTCGTACCTGATCCAGCAAACGGGCTCTGAAAGAGCGCGAACGGTCTTTGGCTGAAGTCAAGAAAGAGGCCGGTGGGAGAGGCTGTAAAACCGGGACCAGAGACCAATCCTTGCGAATTGTTACCACTCAATGGGCCAAATAGATTGAATGAACGCTCGCCGTTATTGATGAGCAAGTTCCAGTCAACAAGGTCTGCCGGGGACAGCTCACCGTTGACGCCGTTTGTTTCGATAACCCCCGTGACGCTACCTGCCCCGACTGACAAATTTATCTCGTAGACCGTCGCGTGGGCGCACGAGCCTGCAAAGAAGGCCATACATACGATTAAAGTTAGCAACGCTTTCATGGCGAAACTCCTCGAAGAAGAGTTGCTGTGCGCCGCGATTTTGCATTGTTGCAGTCTTGCACCGAGCAGTCCGACAAGCAGTGATGAGCATCACAAAATCCCGGCCACAATGTACCCGAGTAGCTCACTCACCCGGCACCCGCCGCGTGTGCTCCTCGGCGATGTGGCCGCCGCTTCCTGTGGCGTGCCTGCCAGGTCCGGGTAAGCCACCCCGGCCCCTGCCTCGATCACGGTCGCGTTAGGTGTGATGCAGATCACATTCGGCAGGCGGGACCGCGAAGTAGGTTGGCTCTGTTCGGGATTGGTGCGCCACAAAGGAGCCCCCCTCCTCGCGCATCAAAATTGGCTCCGGCTTTTCTACCCGTCCCCCCCGACCCCCGAAAAGCCGGGGCCAGTCCTGAACTAGTTAGGCCGGATGGGCGGCGTCCCCATCCCCCGACACCCCGCCGCCCAGCCAGAAGAGCCTAATTTGAGGCAACAGACTTCCAACAGCCCCAAGAGCTATTTTGCTTGGGGTTCTTTTTTGTGGCGAGACAAGCCCTTAATTTCCTTCGCGTCATATTTTTGGGTACCGTTGCTCAACGGCAACAGCAAAGCCCGAAGCGCACAAAGACTCGACTCTAAGCGCCGGCCGCATATCTTTGCGCCATCATGGTATTGCGTGCGCGGAACGGCCTGATCGAGCCGTGCCTTCCGAAACCCGCCAAGGCGCCGCCAAGCGGTCCGGGCTGGATTCACGAGATCAAACACGACGGCTTCCGGATCATCGCACGCCGCGACAGCCTCGGCGTGCGGCTGATCACCCGCAACGGCCACGACTTCAGCGCCCGCTTTCCTGCCGCGGCTGCCGCCATCGGTGCCCTATCCGTCAGATCCTGTGTGATCGATGGCGAGGCCATCGTCTGCGACGAGACTGGGCTCGCTGTGTTCGAACTGATCCGCCGGCGCCGGGCTCATCTCGACGCCATCCTATGTGCGTTCGATCTGCTCGAACTCAATGGCGTCGACCTGACACGGGAGCCGATCGAAACGCGCAAACGCACGCTCAAATCCCTTCTGCGCCAGCGAACTGAGAGGTGAGCCTGCTACAGGCGGCGGATCAGAGCATCCCCAATTCACAGGACTCTGACCGAGCGTTCTCTGGGTATCGAACGCGCGGATATTTTCCACCGTGCTGCAGCCTATGTCGATCGTATCTTGAAGGGTGAAAAGCCGTCTAACCTGCCGGTCCAGATGCCAGACAAGTTCGAGTTGACCATCAACTTGAACGCCGCCCGATCACTCGGGCTCGTCTTTCCAGTGACAATGCTCGCTAGCGCCGACGAGGTGATCGAATAGGCCGCATTTTTGTTTCAGTGCATGAGTCCTTTCCTGGCCCAACGCGCTCACTTGCCGCAATGCACCGGTTCAGTAGCTATCGGGAGCATAAGCGGACCTTCCTAGCGTGCGTTCAAACCTACGCTTTTGACCCAACACGTCATTTCTTCAGTATCAATTGACGCATTGCGAAAGGCTCGTTCGATCACCTCGTTGGCGCGGCGAGAAGGGGCAGCGGATCGCAAGGCCGGGCACGGACATGATGCCTAGCGCACGCTCAAGCCGACCGACCCGAAGCTGACATGCCGGAACCTCGCTGTTACAGTATTGGGCTATGCCAGTTTGGGGTTTACCGGGAAATCCGGTTCAAGCGGCTTCGGGAAAACAATCGACGATCCAGCCACTGAGGGGCAATCGACTATGATGAACCGACGTCAGCTAGTCTGCGCCGGCGCCGCGCTGTTCGCTCGCGTTCCGAGGGCGTTCGCGGCGACCTACGATCTGATTATCAAGGGCGGGCGCGTCATCGATCCCTCTGTTGGGCTGGACGGTGTACGCGACGTGGCGATTGCCGGCGGCAAGATCGCAGCAGTGGAGGCTAACATCGCGGGCGAAGCAGCGGAGACGATCGACGCTCGCGGCAAGCTGGTTGTGCCGGGGTTGATCGACATCCACACCCACGCCGGCCGGAGCAAGGAAGGGCCGCCGATGTGCCTTCAGGACGGCGTGACCGGTTGGGTCGATGCGGGCTCGGCGGGCGCCGATAATTTTGACGAGCTTGCCACGATCGTGCGGGCCGCGCCGCAAATCGGCCGTGCCCTGGTGAACATCGCTCGCACCGGCATCCTCCCCGGCGGGGAGTTGATGGACATCAACAAAATCGACGTGTCCTTGGCGCGCGGAACAATCGCGCGGCATCGCGACATCGTTGTCGGCGTGAAGGCACGGTTGTCGGCAAACGTCGCCGGCACCAACGATCTCGAGGCGCTGCGGCGCGCGCAGGACGCGGCCGCATCTTTCAATCTGCCAGTGATGATCCATATCGGCCAGTCGGTTTCGCCCCTGCGCAGCATTCTCGCGCTGCTCAAGCGCGGCGATATCGTGACGCACATGTACGCGCCGGCGCCTAACGGCATTCTCGACGACCAGGGCCGCCTGTTCCCCGAAGTGCTCTCCGCCCGCCGCCGCGGCATCGTTTTCGACTTCGGCAACGGAGTCGCCGATCACTTCAATTGGGATTCGGTGGAGCGCGCGACCGGCCAAGGTTTTTGGCCCGACACTTTCTCCACTGATTGGAACGTGATGTCGCGTACCACTGGCGTCGTCGACTTTCCGAACGTCATGTCGAAGTTTTTTATGTTCGGCATGCCACTTATGAAAGTAATCTCATGCGCGACGGCGCGCGCGGCGCGCGTATTTCCGGTGTTCGAGGACCGCGGCACGCTCAACGTGGGCGCTCCGGGCGACGTGGCGATTCTAGAGCTTCGCGAAGGCACGTTCGAATTCCTCGACAACTACAAAGGCGCGCGCACCGGACGCCAGCGTCTGTTCCCAAACGGGACCGTGCTGGCGGGCAAGCCCGTGCAGCGCGTTTAGTGCAGCAGATTTGTGGCATTGACGTTCGCCGCGACGCACCAATTTGGTCGCGATCGAATGTATAGCGGACATTGTTCAGATATCGCCGATCTGTCGAAGATGACCCGAAGGCGACATGAGAGGTTCGGGATTTTTGCGGTGCAAATTGATTATCGACCCCTATTCCGCCGGTTCCAAATCCCTGATGTAATTGCTTCGTAGCTGGCCTTGGGGCGGCAATGCGACGACGCGATTTCATCAAGGCGATAGCCGTTGTAGCGACAGCGTGGCCGCTCGCGGCACGCGCGCAGCAGTCGACTGCGAACGTGTCAATCGTCACATTCATTAGTGGCAGAAGGGCTGACGCCAGCGCCGCGTTGGCGGCAGAGTTTCGTAAAGGCCTGAGCCAGACTGGCGTCACGGAAGACAAGGATGTTGTTATCGAATACCACTGGCTGGACGGTCACTACGAGGACATTCCGGCAATCCTCAACGAGGCCGTCAGGCGCCATGTCGCGGTTATAGCAACGCCTGGCAATACTCCCGGCACGCTCGCGGCGAAGGCCGCAACTTCGACCATCCCAATTGTGTTTGGCGTAGCTACGGATCCAGTGAAGCTCGGGTTGGTCGCGAGCCTGGCGCAACCCGGCACCAACATGACCGGGATCAATTTTTTCGCGAGCGAGATCGACGCCAAACGGCTTGGTCTGATGCATGAGTTCCTGCCCAAGGCGAAGCGCTTCGCTGTGCTGACCAATCCCGACAACCCAACGACTGCCGAGGCAACAACAAGAGCCCTCACGGATGCGGCTCCTGGACTCGGTTTGGACCTGCTGTTTTTCAAAGCAAGCACACCCGCTGAAATCGATGCCACGTTTTCCGCAATCGCTGACGCACGGGCAGACGCCCTCTTCATTGCGCCAGACGCCTTTTTCACGAGCCGAGGCTCGCAATTGATCACGCTCACCGCGCGCGATCGGACACCCGCAAGCACTTTCACGGGCGAATTGGTCAAGGCTGGCCTTCTGATGAGCTACGGGACCAGCCTTGCCGATGTTTTTCGCCAAGTCGGGGTGTACACCGGCAGCATTCTCAAAGGCACCAAGGCGGCCGACTTACCTGTTTTGCAATCAACCAGATTCGAATTCATCATCGATCTGCAAACTGCACGTTCGCTCGGTATCGATGTCCCGCCGACCTTGTTGGCACGCGCCGACGAGGTAATCGAATAGTCGCTGTTTTTGCTGCGGGTGCGCGCGGCAGAAAGTGGCCCTTCTCAGCCGCGCCGGTCGTGTTTCCGCGCGGCAGGTCTCGGGGGTACTTCCGCCGCGCTCGGCTTTGCGGGCGCTCGTGTCTCATATTGAGGGTACTGCCGCCACGACAGCGACGAGGCGGCGCGGCGGTTCGTGACCCACAACGGCTTTTCGGCACCCAAATTTGCTGCACCGCGAAAGGTGCACTCGATCACCTCGTCAGCGCGGGCAGTGCGTGGACGGGCGAGAATTTCTCGGGTGTCTTCGTCGCGTCGAGCAGTTTTAGCCTAACCCTTTGCAACCGGCGGCGAACCAGTCCGTGCGATTACGGCGTTGCGAACTATGTCGATGTGTCCACGCAGAGTGTAAGCCTCACTGGCAAACGCAGCAGGTGTGCGTAACCGAGCAACGGCTCGCTCAATGCGGTCCAAGTCGGCCAACCACTTTTCCGTGGGCAAAGCGCCCGTGTGCGTAGCAACATCTCGCTCGAGCAGAGCCAACTCGCCATACCATCGATAAATTCGCGACCGTCCACGCCAGCGGAGGAGCTGGGGCAGGTAGTGGAAGAGCGGAAAAAGCACAGCAGCAAGCGGGAGCAATATTATGATTGCTCGTTCGGCCAGCGTCGCCAACCAGAACGGCAGGTATTGATACAGCAAGCTAGGTCCAAATCGCTTATGCCGATCGGCGTCAGTAGAGACACGGAGGTCTACGGGGCTCGTGTCTGGGAACTCGCCAGCGTGGCTGAAATTACTTTGTTCGCTGAAAATTTCGCGTGAGGCATCGAGTAACAGGGCGATCAGCGCGGGGTGTAATCCATCGTGGGCCGCCAGCATCTCCTTGGTGCCAATAAGCGCGACTTCTTTCTCGGGAATGTCGTGCGCGAGGTCGAGCATGCCGGAGGGCAGCGTCAGCTTGGTGATGTAAGGCAGTAGTCGAGAATATGCCTCGGCGTGACCGTAACTCAGTAACTTCAAATTTGGGTCGTGAAGCGCAGTCTGGACGGCTTGATTCTCTGCCCTGTCGACAAAGACGGCCGCGTCGACCTCCCCCGATTGTAGCGCGCGCAGTGCAGGGCCGTTACTCAAGGGCAGCATCGTCATATTGGCGCTGACGCTATCAAGATATTCAGTGGTAAGGCCGTTAAGGGCGAACACGGACTCGGCAAGTGAGCGTGCGCCGCTGCCTCTAACGCCGATTGCGACCCGGTGGTTGCGCAATTCGTTGACATGATTGATCGTGACAGTACCGCGGTAGAAAATCCACATCGGCACGTAGTAGAGGCTCGCAAGCATGACGACGTCATTGGCCTCGGGAAATTTTGCGATGCCGCCCTGTACAAAGCCGATGTCAACACCGGAATGCGGATCCTCCAGGAGCCGCAGATTGTCCCCTGGGCCATTGGTTATTCGCTCCCCTACCGTCACCCCCGATCGCGCTAGGATTTCGATGTAACGCTGCGCATACTTGTGAAGTAGGCCATCTTCGAGTCCTGAGGCCAGCACGATGTGGCGTGGCGGAGCAGGTTTCAGGAAATGCGCAGCGCTCCATGTGGTGGCAACAAGCAACGCAAAGATAACCACGGCCAAGCTTAAACGGCCACGTCGTGATAGTACTGCAAGGTCTTCAAGTGTCATGTGACCCGGTATCGCAACAACCTGCCGGGAACGACCTTAGCGGTCTGACGGTGCAAATGTTCAATATTTTTCTGCAGTGCATGAGTCCGTTGTTGGCCCGTCACGTCACTTGCCGCGATGCACCGGTTCGGTAGCTATCGGACCGAAAGCGGAAGTCGCAGGGGCGCGCCCGCCGTGACGTGCTTGACCCAAGGCGGAAGTGCGGCGGTCAATCTTGCTGCGCTGCGACGAAGTCACTTCCGGAGGGCCGGTATAACCCGTTACGATGCAGCGTCCTGGGGCGAGGGCAAAGCGATGAAGAGGCGCTCAAAAGCGCGCGGCAAGGACGCAAAGGCAGGACGCCGCAAGGCGGTGACGCCAAAGCGGTCTGTGTCGACCAAAACCGATTCCGGTCGCCGGGCGACAACAACCGGCCAGGAAGCAGATGTTGCGCGTCTGACTCGCGAGCGCGATGAGGCGCTGGAGCGGGAGAAAGCCTCGGCAGAGGTATTACGCGTTATCAGTTCGTCGCCGGGCGATCCAACGCCGGTATTTGAGACGATACTCGAACGAGCAACCCAGCTCTGCGAGGCAACTCACGGTCACGTTTGGAGATACGACGGCGAACAGCTGCATGCCGTTGCGATGCGCGGGGATCCTTATTTTGTAGAATGGCTGCGGCAGCACAATTCCATCCCGCCAATTGCAGGAAGCGCGGCCGATCGGATCGTGCGAGGCGCACGCTTCGATTCCATGACCGACCGTCGCGAGGAAGACGCGTATCGTGACAATCAAACTTTTCGCGAATTTGTCGATGCAGGCGGAATTCGCGCGTCGCTCGCCGTTGCGCTGCGCAGAGATGAAACGCTGCTGGGCATGATTAACGTTTACCGCCAGGAGCTGCGGCCGTTCTCCGACAAACAGATCGCACTACTCGAAAACTTTGCGGCTCAGGCCGTCATTGCCATCGAGAACGCCCGGGCGCTCAGCGAACTGCACAAGCGCACCGACGATCTCGCTGAATCGTTGGAGCAGCAGACTGCGACATCGAGGTTCTGAAAGTCATCAGTAGTTCGCCCGGCGACCTAGAGCCGGTATTCCAGGCGATGCTGGAAAATGCGGTACGCATCTGCGAAGCGAAGTTTGGCACCTTGTTGCGCGCGGATGGCGGTGCGTTCCGCCTGGTGGCGGGCGTCGGTGTTCCGCCGTCTCTCGCGCAGTTCCATAGGCAGCACCCAACGTTCCAGCCGGTTCCCGGTAGCCCGCTTGATCGCGCTGTCCGGACAAAGCAGGTGAGCCACAGCGCGGACGATGCCACAGAGGCTATGCCGAGCCCACCGGCAAGATTGGGTGGCGCGCGATCCATGGTCGGCGTGCCAATGCCGAAAGACGATACTGTAAGCGGCGCTATCGTTATTTACCGGCAAGAGGTCCGGCCCTTCAGCGACAAGCAGATCGCGCTGGTACAGAACTTCGCTGCCCAGGCAGTCATCGCCATAGAGAATACGCGGCTGCTCAGCGCATTGCGGCAATCATTGCAGCAACAGACCGCGACCGCCGATGTGCTCAAGGTCATCAGCCGCTCGACCTTCGATCTTCACACCGTCCTTGATGCTTTGGTTAAATCAGCCGCAAAATTGTGCGAGGCCGAAATCGTCGTCATCAACCGGCTTGAAGGAGCGTTTTATCACGTTGCGGCCAGTTTCGGCATTACTCCCGAGCAACGTGAGGCAATAGCTGACATTCCCATCGAATCTGGCAAAGCCACGATCACCGGCAGGGCCGCGCTGGGACGACAGATTGTTCACATTGCTGACGTGAGAACCGACCCCGAATTCACTATGAAAGAATGGTATGAGAAAGTTGGATCTCGTACCATGCTCGGCGTCCCGCTTTTGCGTGAAGGAATTCCAATTGGCGTAATGGTACTGATGCGGCGTGTGGTGCGGCCATTCACAGGCAACCAGATTGATCTCGTTACCACCTTCGCTGACCAAGCGGTCATCGCTATCGAGAATGTGCGATTGTTCGAGGCGGAACAACAACGCACGCGAGAATTAGCGAAATCGTTGGAGGATTTGCGCGCCGCACAGGATCGTCTGGTGCAAACCGAGAAGTTGGCCTCTCTTGGCCAGCTCACTGCGGGTATCGCACACGAGATCAAAAACCCACTCAATTTCGTCAACAATTTTGCGGGGATTTCTACCGAACTGATCGGTGAGCTGCAGGATGCTTTGAGCGACATGTCGATTGATCTGGGAAGGCGCGCCGAACTCAAAAGAGCTGACCGGCACATTGCATGACAATCTTGAAAAAGTCGTTCAGCACGGCAAGCGCGCCGACGCGATCGTCAAGAGCATGTTGTTGCACTCGGGCGAGAGTTCCGGGGAGCGTCAGACCACCGACGTCAATGCGCTCGTCGATGAAAGTCTCAATCGCGCCTACTACAATGCACGAGCCGAACAACGGGGCTTCACGATCAAGCTGGAGAAGTCGTTTGATCCCGCTACCGGCGAGGCCGATCTGTTCCCCCGGGAGATTACGCGGGCGCTCCTTAATCTGATTTCAAATGGCTTTTACGCGGCGATCAAGCGTAAGGCGGAGACGAAGGGGAACGACCACGAGCCAACGCTGGCGGCTGCGACCAGGAGTCTTGGGGATCACATTGAAATTCGGATTCGCGACAACGGCACCGGTATTCCGGCGGACGTGAAAGAGAAAATGTTCGACCCGTTCTTCACGACAAAACCTACCGGAGAAGGCACAGGGCTTGGGCTCTCGATCAGTCACGACATCATCGTCAAGCAGCATGGCGGCTCAATCGAGGTCCATACGGAGCCAGGCGAGTTTGCGGAAGTCAGGGTGATTTTGCCGCGAGCGTCATCGAGGTAGTCGGGCGGCGCACCGTTTTGCTGCAGCGCACTTTGTCGGCTTGTGGCTTTTCCGTCAGATATTCCCTGGACCGAAGCTCGGAATTGGGTGGTCTGCGAGGAACTGTCCAGTTTACGATGCGTAAGGGCGTGCTTTTCCGAGACCATCGCGCTTGACGTGCTTCGCCCAACCGAAGTCTTGGTGCGGTTAGCGGCGGTTGCCGCACCGTCTGCGTATTGAGGTACACTGCCGCGGGCGCGAGCAATGCCCGATGGAGATTGTTCGCAGTGGCGCTGGCGGCATTCGTCACCGCCACCTGCAAGCCATAAAGTCAGGAGACACACGATGGTCGAAGTCGTCCAGGATGGTCAATTTTGGGCCTACGCCGATTTCGACAATCGAAACCGTTCGCGCAATCCGCGGCGCACAGCGCTTGCCAACCTTCCGGTCCTCGATATTTCCCCGTTTCTCCGCGAAAGCACACGAGATGAACGCATGCACATGGCGCGAGCGCTGCGCTCCGCGTGCATCGACATCGGCTTCTTCTATCTGATCGGCCACGGCTTCACGCCGGGTATGCTCGACGCTGTGCTCGCGCAAGGGCGGCGCTTTTTTGAACTGCCGGTCGCCGAGAAGATGAAACTCCTGTCCCACAATGTCGACGAGCCGGGTTACGTGCGCATCGGAGGGGTCGACCCGGAGAAAAATCGCGACATTATCCGCCCGTCGATCCTGCCAAACTGAAATCGACCCAGTGGAGTTTTTCGCCGCACGCCGACTACACGGCCTTTACCGTGCTGTTGCAGGATGATAGCGGCGGACTGCAGGCGCGTAATTCGGCCGCCGACTGGATCGACGTTCCGCCGAAGGATGGGACTTTCGTGGTCAACGTTGGCAATCTGCTGGCGCGCTGGACCAACGACCTTTATTGCTCAACGCTCCACCGCGCTTTGCATATCGGTAGCAGCCCACGAATCTCGGGCGCCTTCTTCGTCTATCCCGAGGACCGGGCCACGGTGCGCTGCCTCGACACCTGCCAAGGGCCGGACAATCCGCCGCGTTATGAGCCGGTGATCACGGAGGAATATGTCCGGGTACTACGAGAGGATTCTCAGCGCGCCGGCCGACCGGCGGTTGCGACGGATACGGCAGAGCGGTTGAAGAACGGGTAATCACTCGTCAGTGTGTTGCGCGGATAGCGCCACTAAAGCTCCGGCTTGAGCGCCTTGGCCATGCGCTCGACCAAGTCCGGCGGCGCCGTGTACATCTTCCGCACCATATCGGCCACACCCGCCCCGTCGAGCGGATTGATGTCGAGGTTCATCTTGCCGGCCTCTTCGAGGAACTCCGGGTCGTTCATAGTCGCCATGAAGGCCGTCCGGAACATCGTTACGGTTGCAGGCGGCGTGCCAGCCGGCAGGACCAGCGGCACGCCGAATACCTGCTGGGTCGCAATCAGCTCGATCACGGGCTTTACATCGGGCGAGACGAAATTGAAGATTGACGGGATCTTGTAAGTGACAACGGACGGATGCGGGCTGATGGCAATCTGCACGAACACGTTCGCCTCCGTGGAGCCCAGCCAGTTCGGCCGCAGTGCCGCGACTGTTGACAGGAGCGTGCACATGCCGTCGGCCTCGCCGCGCTCCATCGCCAGCATTATATCGCCTGTGCCTCGATAGCCCTGTACGAGCTTGAATTTCGTGCCGGCGAGCGCGTTGAGGAAGTTGGGATAGTCTACCGTGGTGCTACCGGCCTGGGTGCCGGCGATGATCACCGACTGCATCCTGGAGTCGGCGAAGGGCGAACGGGGTCGAATTAGGTTGCGACGACTTGTGCCATTTTGACGGTACTGCCGATTACCAGAATATGGATGCTCTGCCCTTGCGTCGAGTCCAGCCGCTGCGGCTAGTAGGCCGGTCGACACAGAAAGCGGATCAGATTAGCAGGCTCAAGGCAAAAGATCGCGAGTGGGAAGTCACCCGCATCAAGGGCAAGGCGGCCGTATTCGTCGGGTTTGTGCGGGCTCCGGATGAGAAAAGCGCGATCGAGGCCGCGATCAGGGAGTACAAGATCACCAATCCGAACGATCAGCGCCGGCTTGCAGCTAGGCCGCGGCGGCCCCGGCTGTGTCAGTGAATTGAATCGCCGGAACGTGGCGGAGTTATTGCGAGACCCTCACGCCGTAAGCCCTGATCCACTAGCCATTGATTGCTTTGTTTACTGCATTCCGCACAGACAGCCTTCACGTCGGCTCTAACAGTTTCCGCTCTCTGTTCGACCGGGACCAGAATGATAAAGGTTGGCGGAATATCGGTGCTGGAAAAGAGCGTGTCGCAACAACAGCACGCGCTCGGCTGGCTGTCCATTGCCTTCAAGTAATGTGAGGCTGCCTTCATGCACAACTGGGCAATCTCATCACCGGCCGATGCTCTCGCAAACCATTCTTTTTGGTCCTCCTTACGAAGGATATGTATGTGGCTAGACTCAACAGCTTCTTCCTCACTCATATTGCCGCTGTCATCTTTGTTAAGCATTGTGCTTTCTCCGATGCTAGTGGATCAGAGGACGGCAGCCGATTGAAGCGTCCATTTTCTTTGCTGGCAGTTTCGCGCCAAATTGCTTGCAGTTGAACCTCACTGAAATAGCGGTTTTAGCAATTTGGGCGTGAAGATAAAGTGACACTTGCGTGGGGTGCCTTATACCGCCACAGCAGTGAAGGCCAGTGCGATCGGGACTGATGGGCGACTTCAGCGCTCGGTTTCCCGCCGCCGCCGCAGTCGGCAACTTGCCGGCCCGCTCATGCGTCATCGATGGCGAAGCGATCATTTGCGACGACATCGGCTTGGCGGTCTTTGAACTAATCCGCCGGCGGCGATCGCGCCTCGACGCCGTGCTCTGCGCCTTTGATCTCATCGAACTCGACGGTACTGATCACCGGCGCGAACCGATCGAGAAGCGCGAGCGCCTCCTACAGCGCCTACTGCGTGGCGCCGATTACGGCATCGCCTATAACGAGCATTTCGAGACTGACGGCGCGATCCTGGTCGTAGCAAGTGTCGCATTTCTACGTCACATTCATTTCCGCTTAACCCCCAAGAGCCGACATTTTTCGGCACCGCAGCGAACTTCCGGTTTGGGCCCTGGCTGTGTGAAAACTCCGAAATCGAATACGCCGTTGGAAATTTTATCTCGACTTCATCAATTTGAAAAACAAAAACGCTGGCGACCACTGTCGGGAGAAGACAATAGCGAAACCAATTCTGCGCGGTGCTCGCGCAAGCACATTTTCACACAGCCTGGGCCATCTTCGACATTTTGCAGCGCAGAAAAATATTCGAGCATTTTGCCGTTGGGCCACCGAAGGTCTTCGGACAAGCTCACCCCCCCTCGGGCGCTAGTCAGGGAACGCTTGAAGCACTTTTAGGATCGCGGAGCCGGCCAAGTTCCATTTCCGCGCCGGTGCGCTCGTGGAACCCGGTCGGGCATTCTTCTGCGGCCAACTTAAGATCGCGGATCGTTGCATCCTGATCGCCCGCGTCCAATTCGTACAGACCGATATAAAAATCCGCTTCGCAAGTTTGCGATTGCTGTGTTTTCGTGTCGGTTGCCGATTGCGCCGAGGCGCGCACCTCCGCCGGACTTGAAGAACCTTGATACAAAGATACAATTGGCCACGGCCACGCCGCTGTCGAAAGCTTCGCGGCGTTAGCGGCAAGTTCCTTCTGGTCGTCCTGTCCGGCGCGTTGCCGGGCGACATGAAGCCAGAGCGCATCGTATGCGTAGGAGGAATCGATCTCAAACGCCTTGGCAAAGTCATTCGCGGCCGCGGCCGGCTGTTGCAAGAAAAACTCGGCACGCCCGCGGTTCCAATAACCATCAGCATCGCTCGGCTTGAGCCGCGCTGCCGCTTGATAGTCGACCAATGCATCCCGGTATCGGCCCATGTCGGCCAGCAGCACGCCAATCTTGTCATAGCCAACGGATAATGCGTGCTGCCACGTAGTGTTGTTAGGGGTTGTGTCAACGCGCGTTTGAAGGATCGAGGCGCCCTGCCGATAGCTTTCAAGCGCATCATTGTTCCGGCCGAGCGCGAGTTGTGCGGTTGCGGCCTTCATGGAACACACATATTTGTCGTAATCCCAAGTGGGATTGGTCGGGTCCATAGTCGCCAGATTTACGGCGGCCGTCAGAGCTTTCCGATACGCCTCCAACGCTTCCTGGGAGCGCGAGAGGTCCAACAAGACGTCGCCGACATGGTTGTAGGCGTTCTCTAGGTCCTTTTTGGCGCGGGCGTCGTCCTGATCCACGGCCGCGAGTTTCTCGCAGATCGCAACCATCTTTTGAAAGCTCGCCAACGCGTCATCGAGTTTGCCGGTGGCGCGCAGCACGACGCCGATCCGCTCGTAGGCGATCTGCAACTGGCGTTGCCATTCGGCGTTGTCCTGATCAGAGGATACGAGCTGCTCCGCCGCCACTAAGGACTTCTGATACGACGAGAGCGCATCATCCAGCTTTCCAGTCGGGCGCATCATATCGCCCAGATCGATATAACCGATCGCCAGGCCCATTTGAAAGATAGGATTGCCAGGATCGGCGGCAGCAAGCGTCTCGTCGATCGCTACGGCTTTCTGATAGGCTGCAAGCGCTTCATCTTGCCGATGCGCGGCGTTTAGAGCACCGGCGAGATGTTCATATGCGACGGAAAGGTCGCGCTTTAGGTTGACGTTGTTCGAATCTGCGGCAACAAGATTCTCAAAGATTGTTGAGTTCTTTTGATAGTTCGCAATGGCGTCGTCCAGTTGGCCCAGACTTTTCTGCGCATCGGCAAGCTCTCCGTAGTTTACCGCAAGCTCCCTTTGCCAGATAGCGCTGCCCTGATCCGCTGCAGAGACCCTCTCGGAGATCGCGAGCCCTTTTTGAAAAAGGGCTTCGGCATCAACGACTTTCCCCGCCTGCATCAGCAAATCGCCGATATTGGAATAAGTGTTTTCGAGATTTTGCTGAAGAACGACATCGCCTGGATCGGCAGCGGCTAGCTTCTCGAAAATCGGCTGCTCCTTCTGATAGGCCGCGAGCGCGTCATCATGCCTTCCCATAGCGAGGAGCACTTCACCGATGTCGCCTTCCATTGAGGCCGATTTCACTTGCCAGTCGATGTTTCCCGAATCGGATGCGGCAAGTTTTTCGAACCCAACTTTGGCCTTTTGGAAGGTCGATAGGGCGTCTGCAAGCCGACCATTATCTTCGAGCGCGCGTCCCAGGTCGACATAATGGTCATCTAGAACTCTCTTGGAGTACCGCATCCGAGGGATCGTCGGCCACTTGCTTTTCGGCGGCCGCCACGGCCTTTTGGAACATCGGAAGGGCGTCCTCGCGCTGGCCCAGCGCGACAAGCGCGTTGCCTATTCTGCCGTAGCTCTCGCCCGCCGTATTGGGCGCCGTTTGCTCGCGGACAGCTAGCGCTTTGCGGAAGGCTGCGAGTGCGTCGGCGGTCTGCCCGCCGCTCATGAGAACATCGCCAACCTTCTCGTAGGCAGTCGCTAAGATAAGCTTGATGTTGTTATTAGTCGGTGCGGCCTGGGCGAGCTGTTCGGCAACTGTCACGGATTTCTGAAACGCCGCAAGTGCCTCTTCGCGCCGTCCCGCCGCCTCGAGCGCGTAGCCAAGGTACCGATAGCCAAAGGAAAGACTAGTTTGCAGGGCGCCACGCTGCGTCGGGCTGACGGTCGGCGAACCGGCTGCCAACAGATTTTCAAGGATCTTGCAATCCAACTCGGCCGCCTCGATCGCGGATTTTATATCGCCCATGAGGAGCAACGTTTCCGACAATTGGCCCGCCGCTACTGCGGCGCCTTGCTGAAGACCGACAGATGTTTCACCGCGATTGAGGAGCTGCTTTTGCAGGGCCTGTGCCTGTTCGAGAATGTCGCGCACCAGCGCACGCGGCATGCCGGTCTTTTGGTGAAATTTGTCCGCCAGATTGGTGACAAGGCCGTTTGCCGTCCGGGTTGCTTCGTTCAGCGTCTCCTCGGCGCGTTGCCGCTGCGTTTCCGCGACGCGTTGAGCATCGACCGCGGTTTTCCACTGCCATGCTGCCATGCTCCCGAGCAACAACAGCAGGCCCACGGCCGACCAAGCAAGCGTGAGCGCACGGCGCTGTTGGCGCACCTCCTGTGACAGCAGATCCTCTTTTGGGACGCCGTGGATAGCCGCCGCGAAGTCGGCGCCCAGTTCCATGAACTTTGCATCGCGCTTCGATGCGCCCTCCCGATAGGCGCGCAAATCCACCCATTTGGGTTCGGTCGGAAACCGGCCTTCGAGGACCGGCGGCAACGGCGTCGCATCGGACCATTTGAAGTCACCGGCGATGCCGTCCCAATGAAGTTCGCCGTCGGTTATTGCGATCAACAGCGTGTCGGTGCTCTTGTGCTGGAGCCAGTAGGCGACTTCCTTGCCGACCCAGGTCGAGGCCGCGGCTTCACCTGAGGCGAGCAGGATCAGAAAACGCGATTCACCGAGTGCCAGTTCGATCGTCGGCCACAGATGCGGGGTCGCCGAGAGGCTCGTGTCGTCGCGAAACACCCGCAGCGCTCGGCGCTTGTACCAGGATTTGCCCAGCGTCTGGACTATCGATTGCAGCGCGGCCGCGATCGCCTTGTCCTTCGCGTGGCTATAGGAGATGAAGGCATCGTAGGCGGCCATGTGGTTCCCTTCGAATTGCCGAGCACCCAGACCAACGATCACACGATCGGACGCCAATCTCAAATTACAAAGCGGTCATCCTCTGGATGCGCGCTAATGCGCGCTCCTGACTAAATTAGATAAACGGACTCATGCACCGCAGCAAAAACATCACTCGTCGGTGACGGCACATACAGAGAGACCGCCTTGCGGCGGTCTCTCGGTAATCCGATTAGGCGGTTGATCTTAGACTGCGATAGCAGCAGCCTTCCGCTTTCTGCGCCAACCAAACAAACCTATCGCGCCGAGGCCGCTGGCGAAAAGTGGGACAGCGGCGGGAAGCGGGGTGGCCGCCTGTACATCGTCGATCGCCAAGCCCGAGTAATTTACTGTATCGGAGAGTGACTGGGTGATCTGGATACCGTAGATGTCGGCGGTCGTATCCGTGACGTAGTAATACCCATTCCCGGGGTTCGATCCTGTTTCCGGAATTGTGATGGTATCCGGGGAACCAAAGGGAACGCCGCCGAGACCCAACGCCTGGAGCGTGATGGTGACGGGATCGGAGTTCCGCGATTCCAACGCCGAATGCGCTTTCGCCGGAAGCAGTCGTGATAGTGATGTTTGCACTCCCTCCGGCGCTGTCGTCAAATAGCTCATTGGGTGCAGATTGCGAACTGTAAGGGATTACGTTGAGAGCATCCGGACTCGTAATAGTTACGCCCGAGAAAGTGGTTCCGGAGTAATTGGTACAGCCTGATGGCGGGAATCCGCATGAGGTCGGCAGGCTGTCGAAGTTAATCAGGGTTCCGCCGAAATTCGGCGAAGCAGGCGTCGGGGTTGCCATATAGGCGTTGGCGGGCGTTCCCGTGGACCAGATGGGGCTGGCTTGGGCGATCAGCGGCATCGTCAGCATCAGTGGAACGCCAAAGAGCGTCTTACGAGATGCTGCGAGCGCAATTTGGCATAGGCTCACGAGTATTCTCCCTAGTTGGCAGTTGTTGTTTCTGGGGAGTGCGGTAACTGACAGGTGCGGACTATGTCTTTAGCTATGGGATATGGTGCGAGTAACAAGTGCATTACGTCAGCGTGACAAATCTGTATCAGTTCGCCATCGCTGACGATGTTATCGAATGAGGCGGGAACGTCCGCTGTGGGTCGAACGCTACAGATTCGCTGCATGGCGGTGACTGACCCAACGAGCCAGACCTGCCGATGAAAGGCCAAAATGAACCGGTCGAAATTTTTGCCCGTGTGCGCGTCGAAGCCGGTCTTCCGTGATCCAAAGCACCACAGAGACCTTGCGAGGGCTGCTGATTGAAAATCGGACTGATTGTATGTCCCCTACATCATTTTCGGACGACCGTACCAGTGCCTCTGAAAAAATCTGTTCGACCCCCCGAAAACCTTTTTCAACAGTATCGGTCAAACGCTGCACATTCACGGCTTCGGAGCGACTTCCGCTTCGCCCCCAACACCGGACATATCACTGCATCGCAGTAACCGACGGGAAGGGCTAAAAGCCAACTCCTGCGTCTTTCAAACCAGGCCACCAGTCTATGTGAAAAGCCATATGGCTTAAAAAGTAGGAGACGGCCCAGCCCGCCAAAAAATATGTTCCGCTGAACTGGATTCATTCGTGCTAGACCGTTGGTGTGAGTGCCTCCACGGGGCAGTCCGCCCCTCTCCGGCGCATCGGTACTTTCGGCCTCGCGGTTGGAGCCGCTTGTGCTTTTTCCCTTGGCATCGCCGGCCAGGTTCTCACGTTCCGTACAAGAGCCAGATTGAGCTTCGCGCCGCCTCCATGCCGGATGCCGCTTGGGCCGTCTCAGGCATCTCCCAAGCTGATCCCGGAAGAATGGCCACCCCCCGGTTTTGACATCGTCTAAGCAGATTTCGACACGTCATCAGCGGTTCACTTGCGCTCGCCTCTCTCAACCTTGCCTGACGGGATCTTGACCCGCCGTTTCCGCAACGCTCACCACCATCGCTTTTGACGACAGCAGCTTGCGGTGGCTTGAGATCAACACCTGATTGTCGACCTCGAAGGGCCTTCCTTCATCTCTCGTACAGTTACGCATCGCCGTATGGACCGGCGTTACTCGTGACACACGGCCACTTTCTGCCGCGAGCAGCTGCAGCAAAGCGCGTGGCTCACGTACGGCCTTCGGCCAAAGGTCTTGCGAAAGCCTGCACTTCATCGATGAAAAGTTTGGGCTCGGGTCGAGGATCACACACTACCACATGGTCAAAAAAGCGGCCGTGTTGTGCATTACAGCAAAGATGATCGTCGAATGACAGAGATGGGTCAAACTCGCCCGATTTGAGATAGTCGTGCGATTTCCGCTTCTCCTCTGAAAGCGACCGGATCGCTGCATCGCGGTAGCGGCCGAGTGTAAGTGCGGTCGCGGTCGGCTATTCTCCGCCCATGCCCGAACGCCGCCGCTTCCCAATTCCCTGGACGGTCGAGGAAACGGACGCGTGCTTCATCGTGCGTGACGCCGGCAGCCAGGCGCTTGCTTACGTGTATTGCGAGGATGAGCCCGGTCGGCGTTCAGCGGCCAGCTTACTCACACGCGACGAGGCTCGACGGATCGCAGCCAACATCGCAAAGCTGCCTGCACTGCTGAGGGGCGACACAGCGTCTTGAAATCAACGACGGTCTGTGCCGGTCGTACTTTTCACCTTTCGCTGCATCAGATGATCGCAATCGACGCACTCATATGTCCAAATCTGGGTGCCGTCGCGCTTGAAAGCATCGGGCGCGTTTCGGGCAAGGAACGCATAGCCGCTCGGTGACGACACCTTGTGAGGTTAGGTCGGTTGGGCGCAGTCCTAGAAGTAGCATAGGCGGAGTTTCTAGGCTTTTTGCGTGGCGTAAACTTGCTCGTGACGGTGGGCCCAGGATTGAGGCCGCTGAACTACCGAGCGCGATTTCCGCCTTGGCGCTTTTCTGACGCCGGCCGCCGGCACGCGCGGATTATCTCCACATGCACAATATGCGACATCGCCCCATTTTCATAAATCGTCGCGTCGGTAACGCGGGGCGCATAGCAGGCTCCATACCCCCAACTCGGGCCTGGTGTAATTTCTGTGAAAACGTGCCTGGATTTCTCGAGAACCTGCGAGCCTCCAACAGAATGCAGTTTTGGTCTAACGCATTGAAAATATATCTGAATCTCACTTTCGAGATAATCCGAGAATGCGTGCGGCGAGAAATCATAATCCGTGTGTCGGCGGTTCAAATCCGTCCTCCGCTACCAAAATCCCTCCTTTGGAAAAGCCGCGACCCGCACAGATTCGCACGGGTCCATTAGATTAAAGAATCTGACGCCCTGCAGGTCACTATTCGCCCGTTCGCGCTCTCTGTAAAAAATTCTGATGAGCGCCGCGTACCGTTAGCCGACATCCCTCGATCGGTGCGGCCTTACGATGTTCAGCGGCTCGTGCACACCCACTGCGCGATGCTGCAGCCTTTACCGTTCTGGCTACAGTACGTCATTGCGCTGGTTTCAGCGTCGCCCCTGCCAGGTGCCCAAGCGACGCCGTAGGAATATCCGTCGCCAATGGCGAGCGCAGCACAGCTGTTTTTGAACCAAAGAATGATCGTGCAGGAGAGATCGCCGCAATTCTTAAGCGCGTCCGCTTCAGCAGAGGCCTGCGTTGAATAGTCGTACGTGTAGCCGTATTTGCCGTTATTGGTCGAGTAGGCAATGGCGCCATAGTGATCGTCGGCAAATGCAGGCACTGCCCCCGCCATGAGCAGCAGGGTGCCGAATAGTGCTGGTCGTTTTCCCATCCCCATTGCAGCAAGGGTGCACGCACGCCTGAAAGAAATCAAGGTTGTGTTTATTACCGCCGTCTTTGCTTTGGCAGATCGCGATCTGGTTTTGTAGGTCGCTCTTACGGCGCGGGACTATTTGTGCTCCAGATGCCACGAGCCGTCCCAATCGGCCGGCGGAGGAATATCCCGCAGGCTCGCAATGCGATCTAGAAGCGTGCTCGCCGGGCCGTCGCCGGGGACCGCTTCGAGAGCAGCTTCGAATGCGTTGCAGGCCTCGTCCCAACGACGCGCTCGATACGCAGCGAGCCCCTCCGCATAGCGGTCGCGCAGACGCATTTCGTTCGGTGCGAGCTGGCCGCTCCGTCCCTTGATCTCGTACACGACTTGCGGCTGGGTCTGGCCAATGACGACCACACGATCGATTTCCCGCGCCTCGATGGCGTCGCCGGCCGCGGCCTTTGTGGCCTCGCAAACCAGACAGCGGCTGCCGTAGATCTTGTTTGCAGCTTCCAGGCGCGCCGCCAGGTTCACCGTATCGCCCATGACGGTGTAACTCATCATGAACTCTGACCCGATGCTGCCGACGAGCGCCTCGCCGGTCGCTATTCCAATTCGAACGTCGCAGTCCGTCGGAATGACGCGCACGCCAAGCAGTTCCGGAAGCTCCCTGCGCAGTACCGCAATTCGCGCCATCATGTCGGTTGCCGCGATGCACGCGAGCTTGGCTTGCTCCATATTTTCAACAAAAGGCGGACCCCAGTAGGCCATGATCGCGTCGCCGATGTATTTGTCGATAATTCCCTCATGCTGCCGGATCGGCTCCGACATGGTCGACAAATAGCGGTTCATCACTTTGACCAGACCTTGCGGGGTCACGCCTTCGCTCAATGTCGTGAATCCCTTCATGTCACAGAACAGGACGGTCATTACGCGGCGCTGACCCTCCGTCGCCACAACCGGGGCGTCAATCAATCCCTCGACGACTCTGGGGTCGATGTAGCGCCCGAACGTCTCGCGGATCCGCTCCTTGTGGCGCAATTGTTCGATCATGCGGTTGAAGGCTTCCGACAGCTGGCCGATCTCGTCTTGTGTGGTCACGGTGATCGATCGATCGAGGTTGCCGGCTTCGACATCCCTCGTGCCTTCCAGCAACAGCCGCACCGGGCGGGTGATGCCGCCGCTGACGAGGACGGCAAAAAGTATTCCTAATATCGCGGCAAGCGCCGTCACAATGACCGTGATGACGATGGCCTGTAGCTGCCTGCCGATGACCGTCGAGGCGCTGGCAAAGACCTGGCCAAACATGTCGGCGCGGATGGCGTCTATCTTCTGATTGAACTCGTCGCGCAACTCATCGGCCCGCGCGAGGCTGCGTCTCACTTCGGCAAAATCCTTTGCGTCGAGCGCCGCAAGAATGCGCGCGTTGTCTTCCTTCAAATGCCGGCGCAGGTCACCAACGGCGTCTTCAATTCTGCTGTCGAGATGAGCGAGCGCCACGTTGTCTGACGGCGTGCTTACGTCATTGATGATCGAAGTGATGAGTTTGCGCGCCGCCTCTGCCTCCTGCTCGACTTCGGGGTCTTTTTCCCGATAAAGCCGCAGCTGTTCGGCATAGCCGGCGTCGTCCGGCGGATCCTCCATCCTGGCGATCACCATGCGCCGAAGCTCGACGGCGCGTTCGAGCGATCGGACGTGGGCGCGCGCCAAATGACTGTAGGCCGGGACGTATTTGTTGGTCAGTTCGTCCAACAAATGTCCGACAGTGCCCGCCATGAGCATCGACAGAATCGATGTGGCGACCATGAGAACGATGAGGCCAAGCGCAATGCCAACGATCTTTTGCTTGATCGATTTCTTAAACATCAGAACGCGCTCGCAAACGCGCTGCCTGCCTTGTCAAAGCGTCTTGGGAGGTGACCAGAAACCGCGCCATGCCACGTCTTGCTCGCTCACGAATTGCCCGCCTTGACCTCGGGAATCCTGCGTGTGTGGAGCGCTTGCTGCTCAGACGCCTTGGTCGGTACCCGCATCCATGGCAAAACTCAAGGCTGCCTGCCGCGGCCTTAACCGACCGGCACGAGTGCCGGATGAAGCCTGCCAGAGCCATCTGTGGCAACCGCTATCGCATTTGTTTTTCTAGCTTTTCCACCCGACTGTTGCGCCATTGCAACGACACCGCAAAAAGCCTCGACTTCACGCACTATTACCGAACATTACGACGCGTGCGCGCTAGCCTCCTGCTTGCCGGTCTCGGGGAGTTGCACATGTCGGACAAGGACGCAACGAGCAGCCAACAAAAGCGCGAACCAGCGATCGAACTCGATCGGTTCGGTCTTCGCAGCACGTTTGACGGCTATGGCGGCGGCGAACGGTCGCCTTCCGCGTGGAGGTTTGAAGACCGGCTCGGAGGCTGGTCTCGGATCGTCCCAGGCACCGACCGGTTTTAGTGGACCCTTCAGTCAATCCAGATCTCAACGCGGCGAGAGTGCAGCTTTGATGAGTTGTTGCCCTTCAACGCGAAGCGGTGCCGTGTCGTACCATGCGCGAATATCCTGCCTGCGAAGCGCCGGCACCATCGCCCGCCAATAAGCGTCGCCGGATCAGCCAATAGACGCGCGGCCGAGGGACGGGCGTTCGTTCTCGCTTGTGCATGCATCGGATCCTCCGGTTCGTAGGCCGGGAAGGCTGTGATAAAGCGTCACAGCGGCGGCGTGCGGAGGAAACGGAGGAAAAGGTGCTGAAGACTTTAGGGCGAATCACACCATTTGCGTGCGCGGTGGCTGGTATGATGCCGATGGCCGCGCAGGCGGCCGATGCGGGGGCCTGCGAAGCCTACGCGAAGGCCGCGGTCGAACAGGTCGCGATCGGACGCGCGCATCCAGCCTGTGTAAAGGGCATGCAAGGCATACGATGGTCTCCGGCCTTTCGCGTGCATTTCTCTTATTGCATGACGCGTTCGGCTCCGGAGCTCGACAGTCAGCGCGGCGCGAGGACGCAATTCCTGCATGCGTGCGGCGCCACGTAGCGACACGTAGCGACACGTACTCAGCGACACGTACTCATTTGGCGTGCGACGAGTCCCGGCACGCTAATCACGCCAAGCGTTATTCGTCGCCGCGGCTTATGCCATGCGTCGCCAATCTGACCTTGTCCGGCCGGCCTTGCGAGGCCACATGACGGTGGTGGATTGCGCGCGTCCGACCGCGCGACCGCGAGCGATGGAGCGGATCATGCGCACGTTATTTTATGTCATGGCCGGCCTGATCGCAGCGCAGGCCTTGACCACGTCGGCAAGCGCTATCGAATACCCGTGGTGCCGCAGCAGCGTTGACGGTGGGACCAATTGCGGTTTCGTCTCGCGCGAACAATGCGGCAACGGACCTTATTGCTATCAGAATCCGTTCTACACCGGATCGACGTCAAGTTCGGCATCGCCGCAGCCGAAACGGCGGCACTGATCGCCGGGGCGAGCATCGGGATCTTACGGCTAGTTCGGCGTCACGTAGTCGAGCGCGCGGCCTTTGAAATCGAAAACGATCCAGCCGTACTCTGCCCGCACCGAATCCTCGGGGATGTCCCGCACGCGCACCTCGATCGCATGCGCGCCGGCTTTCTGCACGAAGGGATGCGCGCCGATGCTGACGCTCTCCAGATAGACGGTCTTTTTTGCGCCCAGCGTTTTCATAGCGGTTGCCTCGAGCGCGGCGAATCTCTGTTCCGTCAACTCGGCGAGATCGCTGACGGAAAACCGCGGACCCATCGATTCGAGCGAAAAACTGAGGGCCGCACGTGTCACGCCATCGCCTGAAAATTCGAAGGTCGAGGCGTGATTGCCGTTGGCCGGATCGTCGACGGTGACGCGGCCGCCGCGGTCGTCGAAAACGATCGAGGCGACCTTGGCATTCGCGCCGAAGATCGAACTCACACGCGCCACCGACTTCGCGAGCGTGTCTCGCCAACCTGACCCGAAACGTCAAAGTTTGGGTCGTCGTAGAAAATCCTGCCGTTTTCGATGCGTAACGCGTAGCGATAACCCCTATCGCAATCGCCGGCATCGGTAACGATCAGCACGCTCCATTGTCCGTCGTACGGCGTGCGCGCCGTGGCTGGCCGCGCAAACCACGGTGAGGCTGCCACCAAACCCGGCGAATAAGAGGTTTGCAACGATGCGCCCGTTTCGTCCTGACCTCATGGGAGCCTCTCTTTTGGCGGACAGGCGCGGCACAGTTGCGCGGCTGGCCTGAATACAAGCCATGGTCCCCGGCGGTTAGAAAAGCGTGTACAACTGCCGGAGCCCTCTGGTTCGGCCGGACCAAGCTTCGCCGGGTTGCTGCCGCTGGGTCTCTGGTTTCGAATTTTGGAGGTCGTCCGTGGCGAGAATTTTACTGTGCGCATTGACGATCTGCGCATCGGTCGCGTTGTCGGCAAGCCAATGGTCGGAAAACTCATGGGCGGCGCCGACGCTCCGGCGAGGACCGCAACCGCCGCCGCAGCGCGCTCATGTTTATCTCATGCGCGGCTTCATGAACGTATTTTCGCTTGGGATGGACGACCTCGCGGTCATGATCCGGGATCGCGGCCTCGATGCGATCGTGGCCAATCATGCGGACTATGAGAGCATCGACGGCACGATCGTCAGAAATTATTCCGCAGGCGATCGTGGCCCGATCATTCTGATCGGGCATTCCCTTGGCGCGGACGCCATCGTCACGATGGCGCGGTCATTGAATGACAGCAATATTCCGGTCGCGCTGCTCGTGCTTTTCGACGGCACGGTACCGCAAACAATGCCGGCCAACGTGGCCACTGCTGTGAATTTCACAGTGAAATTCGATCTGACGCCCGGTGACGGTTTCCACGGCACGATCTCAAATGTCGACAAGCGATCCGACCGCAACATCGATCACATGAACATCGATAAATCGCCGGCGCTGCAACAGCAGACCCTGCAATATGTGATGCAGGCCGCAACACCGTCTAAGCGTCCGGATCGCACGCACTGACGCGGCTTCGCCGAGATTGTGTGCTTGACGTCCGCCGGGATTTGCAATCCCTGCAGTCAGGCCGCAAGAAATTCCCGCACGAGGCCGGCGACGCCTTCGCTCTTTTCCAGGTGCGGCAGGTGTCCGGCGTCGTCGATCAGTTCGACGCGGGCGTTGGCGATGCGTCGGGCGAAATCCTGCGCGTACGCCGGGGAGATCACGCCGTCGGCTTTGCCCCAGATGATGAGCGTCGGCATGGCGATGCGGTGGATGCGCTTCTTGAGACCCTTGTCGGGGATCGGCCAGACGAATTTCCCCGTGCAGGCCTGCGACCAGACGAAGCCGACCTGCTCGTCGATTCGTGCGTCCGCTTCCGCCGGAAAACTGAAAAACGCGTCGGCGACCTTTCCCTTCGGTTCGGCGAAAAGCGCGTCGCGCAGTTGTTCGTTCGACATGATCATCCAGTTCTTGACCGGCAGATCGTCGCGCCAGAGGCCGACCGGATTGATCAGAACGAGCCGGCTGACGCGCTCCGGCATGGCGGCCGCGATCTCGCAGGCCAGCATGCCGCCGAACGAGTGTCCGGCCAGCATGGCGGTGCGCAGTTCAAGCCGGTCGAGCAATTCACCGTAGTAGACGATCAGGTCCCACCAGTTGTCGATCTCGTGCACGGCTTCGGGATCGCCGTCGCTCGTGCCGGGATGTTTCGGCGCGTACACCGTGTACGTGCGCCCGAGCCGGTCGAGAAAATCCTGATCGTGGCGCAATCCCCACGGCCCATGCAGATAAACGAGCGGCGGGCCTTTGCCGAAGATCGCGACATCGGTCGCGATCTTATCCTGCCACATCCGCATCCGGCGCATCGGCACCGCCATCCGTGACCTCACTCTTTGCGATCTCGCCTTTGGGGTTGCGCGTGTTTGTTTCAGGACGCGGCCGCGACAGCGACGGGCCGCTTTTGCCGCAGCGCTTGCGGCCACCAGCGGTCCTCCCACTCGTCGTCCCAGAGGTCTTCGACGTGCGGCAGCACCTCGCGGCAGAACAGCTCGATGTTCTTGAGCGTTAGTTGATGCGGCATCGAGCCGAAATGCAGCAGCGCGAGCAGGTGGCCGACGCGCAGGCGCTTGACCTCGTGCAGGAGTTGATCGCGCACGGTCGCCGGGCTCCCGGTAATCAAAAAGCCGTTCTCGACGAAGTCTTTGTATTTCAGTTCACGCATGTTGCCTCGCTGGCGCAGCGGCGACTTCATCGCGTGCACGAGGCTGCTGTGATCCTGATAGCCTGGTATCGCTTGATAGTGCGGTGGGTTGGTCAGGAGGTTGTGGAAGAAATATTCGACGTGCGGCGCATATTCCTTTGCAGCCGCATCCGTCTCCGCCACTGCGATCATTTGCAGGAAGCCGAGCCGATACGGGTTGGCGTCACGGCCCTTTTTCGCCGCCGCGTCCCAGAAGTAATCGCCGAGCGTGTAGGCGTTTTTGGCGCCGTGATAGCTGAGATGGCAGAAGCAGTCGTCGCGGCCGAGCACGAAATCGATCGTGGTGGCGCTGCCGGAGCCTGGAATCCAGATCGGCGGATGCGGCTGCTGGATCGGGCGCGGCCAAAGATTGACCATCGGCAGCTGATAGTGCTTGCCGTTCCAGGCGAACACCTCCTTGGCGCGCCACGCTTTGAGCACCAGCTCCAGCGCCTCGCGGTAGCGTTCGCGCTGCTCGACCGGTACGATGCCATTCGAGATCGTCGCGTCGGTCGGCAGTCCGGTCGGGAAACCCGCGACCAGACGGCCGCTGCTGATGCAGTCGATCATGGCGTATTCTTCGGCGATCCGCGTCGGCGGGCTGGTCGACGGCAAGGTCGAGCCGAGCTGCACGATGGCGACGTCGAGGCCGTTGGTCCCTTTGGCGAGAACCGAGCCCATCAGGCTCGGATTGGCCATGAAGCCGTACACGTTCTGATGATGCTGATTGGTGCACACGCCGTGGATGCCGAGTCGCGCGGCGTGGAGGAATTCGTCGAGCGTCCAGTTGTAGTATTGGCCGACCTTGTGCGGATCGGCGACGTCGAACCAGACCGGATCGATATAGGCCGACTTGTAGCGCTTCGCGAAATCAGCCGGCAAATCGCGATACGGCATCAAATGGAACATGCAGACTTTCACGGCGGCACCCTGAACTGATTTCGCGATGTCCCGGCACATTCCGGACGCGCGGGATTGTCCGCGATTTGCCGGACGGTGTGCAATAGTGGGTACAATGGGGCGGCGCTGCAGGCTGCGCATGAGCGTCGCGCGCCAACCTCGCCAAAATAGGGTGGAGCGCAACGATGACCGGACACTCTTCATGCGATCGAACTCATCCAAGCTCGACCCGCAGAGCGATGCTCAAGGGGACGGCCGCGCTGGCCGTCGCTGCCGTCATGCAAAATTCCGGCGAGCACGCGGCCGCCGCCGACAATCCGCCGTCGTTTCAGCCGGTGCCGGCGCAGGCTCCGGCCAAGGAGGGTATAGCGGAGCTTCCCGGCACGCGGCTGTTCTACTGGGACACTGGCGGCAATGGGCCGCCGGTCGTATTGCTGCATCCGGCGACCGGCAGCGCGCTGATGTGGGTCTATCAGCAGCCCGTATTCGCCGCGGCAGGCTATCGCGTCGTCGGCTATTCGCGGCGCTGCTATTACAAGTCCGATCCGGCGCTGAAGGACAATCCCGGTGTTGCGGCGGACGATCTGCATAATCTCGTCGCGTTTCTCGGCATCGGGAAATTTCACGCGGTTAGCTCGGCCGCCGGCGGCAGTATCGCCGCCGACTACGCGCTGTCGCATCCCGACAAGCTCCTAAGTCTGGTCATCAGCAGCAACTCGGCGGCCGTCGCGACGGGCGATATTGCGAGAATCAGTACGAGCCTCCAGCCGCCGGGATTCACTCAGATGCCGCCCGACTTTCGGGAGATCGGGCCGTCTTATCGCGCGGCGAATCCCGAAGGCGTGCGCCAATGGCTCGAACTCGAGCACAAGGCGCTCGACGGCGAACTCATCCGTCAGCGGCCCGGCAACGTCATCACGGCCGAGAAACTCAACACGATCAAGACTCCGACGCTGTTGATGACCGGCGATGCCGATCTCTCCACGCCGCCGTCGCTCTTGCGCATGGTGGCCGCCCAGATTCCGGGCAGCGAAGTGGTGATCGTGCCGGACACCGGCCACGCCATCTATTGGGAACGGCCCGATGTGTTCAATCGCGCGGTGCTCGATTTCATCGGCAAGCACGGGAAGTGAGATCGCCTCAACCCTTGACCTTGCAGTCGCGTAAAATCTCCGGCCTGAAGGCGAGCCCGTGCCCCGGACGCTCCGGCGCGGTGATCGTACCGTTCACGACTCGGACGGGATCGACCCACAGATCGTCGGAGAGGCCCATGTCCTCGATCCAGAGTCCATTCGGGATCGACGCGAGGAGCTGCACGTTCAGTTCGGGAAACAGGTGCGGTGCGAGCGACATGTTCCAGGTGTCGGCGATGGCTGCGGTCTTGCGCAGATCGGTCAGCCCGCCGCGCATCGGATCGGGCTGCAGGATCGGCAGCCGCGGATGCTCGAAGAACGGTTTCAGATCGAAGCGGGTGAAATGGCTCTCGCCGCCGACGATGCGCAGGTCGAGCGCTTCGGCGATACGCAGGTAACCGGCGAAGTCGTCCGGCCCGACCGGCTCTTCTAGCCAGTACACGTCATAGTCCTGGAATTTGCGGCCCATCTGAATGGCAACGTCGGCGGTCCAGCCCATGTTGACGTCGATCATGATGGCGACGTCGGGTCCCACCGCCTCGCGCATGCGGCGTACATTGTCGAGATCGGTCGCGAGGCTCGCGCTATGGGCAACCTGCATCCTTGATCGCCTTGTAGCCGCGCTCCTTGTAATGCAGCGCCTTCGCGATCATGCCGTCGCCGCCCGACCCTCGGAAGCAGCCGCTGCCATACGCGGGCAGTTGCGAGCGGTAATGTCCCCACAGCCGGTGCAGCGGCAGATTGGCGCGCTTACCGAGCGCGTCCCACAGTGCAATGTCGAGCGCCGACATCGCCATCGTGGTGATACCGCCGCGGCCGTAGGTCAGGCTCGAACTCCAAAGGTCTTGCCAGGTCGCTTCGATCGCGGTGGCGTCCTTGCCAATCATGCGCGGGATCACCGTCTCTTCGAGACATGTGGTGATCGTCCGCAGCGTCGGCCGGAACACCAGCAGATAGCCCATGCCGACGATGCCGCCGGCCGTTTCGGCCTCCAGCACCAGGATATTGCGCGCATCGCCGAAGCGGTGGCCTTTGAACCATGGATTGTCCGGCCACGGAACGCGCAGTGTCGTCGTGCGGACGGCCCGGATGGTCATATCGGTCATGGATACGCTTCGCTCCCGTCAGTATGGCCTGCTTGTTGTTGTGCAGGAAAATAGCAGGTAATGCCTGCCCGAGTAGTGTCGTTCGGTGCGCCCGAAGGAGAGACTTGCGTGGCTTCGACGACAATGAACGTCGCCGCCTACAGTGATGCGCTGGTGGTCCTTGGGACCGCAGGTATCGTCGTGCCGATCGTCAGCCGGCTGGGCTTCAGCCCAGTGCTTGGCTATCTGGGGGCAGGCGCGCTGCTCGGACCGCTCGGGCTCGGCTCATTCGTCAATTCGGTCCCGGCACTGTTCTGGATCACAGTCACGGATGCGAAGAACGTCGAGGGGATCGCCGAACTCGGCATTGTCTTTCTGCTGTTCCTGATCGGCCTCGAATTGTCGCTTGATCGGCTGCTGACGATGCGGCGTCTGGTCTTCGGCTTCGGCGGCCTGCAGATGCTCCTGACCACGGTTGTCCTCGCCGCGATCTTCGACATGAGAGGCCAGAGCCCGTCGCACTCCATCATTCTGGGTGCGAGCCTGTCGCTGTCGTCGACCGCGATCGTGCTCGAGCTGTTGTCGCGCCAGGAGCGGCTGACGACCAGCGTCGGACGCGCAAGCTTCTCCGTCCTCTTGGCGCAGGACCTCGCCGTCATCCCGATACTGCTGTTCATCTCCATCTTGGCGGCTGGGCCGGGCGGCTCGGTGCTCATGAGCCTCGGCGTCGCGCTCCTGCAGGCCACCATTGCCATTGTGGTGATCGTGCTATTCGGCCGGCTGCTGCTGCGCCCCTTGTTTAGGCTGGTGGCGGTGACCCGGTCGCAGGAGCTCTTTATCGCCGCCGCGTTGTTCGTCATCGTCGCCGACGGCGTCATTGCAAGCCGCGCCGGCATGTCGATGGCGCTTGGCGCGTTCGTCGCCGGTCTGCTGCTGGCGGAGACCGAATACCGCAAGGCGATCGAAGCCGCGATCGAGCCGTTCAAGGGATTGCTGCTCGGCATCTTCTTCTTCACCGTCGGAATGGAAATCGACTTTCGCGAATTACTGCGCGAACCGCTTTTCCTCGCCACCAGCGTCGCCGCGTTGCTTGCTGTCAAATCGATCATCCTGATCGGCCTCGGCAAGCTGTTCCGCCTGTCGTGGCCGGTCGCGGTCGAAACCGGCCTGCTGCTCGGTCCAGGCGGTGAGTTCGCGTTCGTCGGCATCGGCCTGGCGGCTGCTTCGGGATTGATCGAGGAGCCGCTGTCGCGGTTTGTGCTTGCGGTCACCTCGGTGACGATGGCGCTGACGCCGCTGTTGTCTTTTGCTGGCCGGCAATTTGCGTCGCGGATCACCGGGTCAAAACCGGTCGATCCCGAACTGACCGCGCGGCCGGCCGGCGGCCAGCGCCATGCCATCGTCGTCGGCTATGGCCGCGTCGGCAAGGTGGTGTGCGCCATGCTGAAGGAACACGGCGTTCCGTACATCGCGGCCGATCTGGACGCTCTGACGGTCGCGCGCGATCGCCGCGACGGTCATGACGTCTATTACGGCGACGCAGCCGACCCGCACTTTCTCGAAATTTGCGGCCTTGCGACCGCGGCCGGCGTCATCGTGACGATCCATACGCACAAACTCATCGACGACGTCGTCGAGCACGTGCGCGCGGCGCGGCCCGACGTTATGATCGTGGCGCGCGCACGCGACGCCGAGCACGCGCGTCATCTCTATAGCCTCGGCGCCACCGACGCGGTGCCCGAGACGATCGAGGCGAGCCTGCAGTTGTCGGAGGCGGCGCTGGTCGGATTGGGCGTGCCAACCGGGCCCGTGATTGCCGCGATCCATGAAAAACGTGACGAAATCCGCCGCGACTTGCAGGACGCGGCACGCGAAGCCGGCCTCGACAACACTCACGCGGTGAGGGCCAAGACGACGCTGGTGCGCAGCGGCTCGCAACAGCGATAGGCGCAGCTTTTTTAAGGAGCGGATACTCCCGCGCGAGTGGCGCGGACCGATTTGCGCAGCAATGCGAACAAGCCGCCGCCGGTGACTGCTCCCAGGATGTAGACAATCGCGGCCAGAAGCGCGAGCGGCGCCCGCACGCTGAAACCCATGAAGGACATCGTCACAGCGCCCAGGTTTTGCACGGCAAAAATCACGATGACGGCCACGAACAAGACAATGACGACGATATAGACCCAGCGCATGGCACCCTCGCGGGTTGGAGTCGGCGGACCGTCATCGCCGGCCCGTCATCGACAATCGGACATTGACGGTCGGTCTTGGCGATCGGTCTTGGCGATCGGTCTTGGCGATCGGTCTTGGCGATCGGTCTTGGCGATCGGTCTTGGCGATCGGCTATGCGCGCTTTAAGCCAAAGCCGATACCGATCCAGCACAGTCCGGCGATGATCAGATCGATGCCGAGGAAGAGCCCGAGAATATAAAGGCTCGATACCGGCCAATGGGCAAGGATGATCCCTCCGAGCAGCAGGGTGATGACGCCGGATACCACAACCCCGACCCAGGGCATCCCGCCCTTCATGCTGAATCCCAGGATGATCCGCATGATGCCGGACGCGGCAAGCGTGATGCCGAGAAACAGCGTCAACACCGCCGCCGCAAGCAACGGGTTCTCGAAGGTGATGAAGCCGGCGACGATGTAGAGCGCGCCGAGCAACAGCCACAGCAGGAACTTGCCCCAGCTCTTGATCTGAAACGCGTTGAACACTTCGGCGACGCCCGAGATCAGCATCATGACGCCGACGACAAATACGCTGACGACTGTGGCGAAGACGACGCTGCCGAGCGCGATCAATCCGGCAAGGACGTAGACGACGCCGAGTGCGACGATCCAGCCCGATTTGGCGCGAAGCGGCTCAAGTCCGGGCGTGGTGGCGGGTGTTTGGGCAGTGCTGGACATGCTGCTCTCCCGGCTACATGTGCAAGAGCTAAAAGACAGCAGGAGAGATAGCTGAAATTCTTGTCGTCGTCATTACAGAAACTACGGAGCGTCGGCGGCGATCGGGCTGAGCCGCTTCAGTTTAGCCTTGAGGTGCTCGCCCTCCGCCCGGCGGCGCGGCAAAGAGTCTCGTCGCTGCAGCGTCTGCTGCAGCACCTTGCGCAGAATGTCGGCGACGCCGTCGGTTAACAGCGTGCTCGGCCGGCGCGCCGGAGTGACAAGTGCGACCGTGCTGCTGAGCGAGGGTTGAACGATCGGGCGGGCGACGATTCCGGCGCCGGACATCCCGGCGCGCACCACATTGTAGGGAACGATCGCGTGACCATAACCCTTGGCGACCAGCTGCAGGATCATGCCGATGGCGTCGATCTCCAGGATCACGCACAGCTTGATGCCGCGGCGCAAAGCCTCGGCTTCGACCAGCGAGCGGATCGGGTGCGGCGCGCCGGGGAAGATCAGTTCGAATTGTTCGAGCGTGCGGAATGGGACCGCTTCGGTGCGCGCGCCCCGGGGCATCCCGCGCCCTCGGTGAGCATCGGCTCGATTTTGAGAAGCGGCGACGGCGTCGGATTGTGAATGACAGCGACGTCGACGCGGCCGGCGAGGAGCCGCTCCTGAAGCGGCACGCTGAGCGCTTCCATGATGGCAAGCTCGGCGCTGCGATAGCGTTCGCGAAACGCCTTCACCAGCGGCATGGTGAGGACCTGTCCGAGCGACGGCGGCAGGCCGATCGCAACCTTGCCGGCGAGGTCGGCCTCGCTGCCGGTCACCGTCGAGCTGGTGGAGAATGCCGCGCGCGTAGACCAGGAACCGCCGCCCGGCATCGGTCAGGAGGACGCCGCGGCCGTTCCGGTGCAGGAGACGCAGTTTAAGCTCGTGCTCCAGCGCGCTGACTTGGCGGCTGACTGCCGGCTGCGTCAACCCGACCAGTGCCGACGCGCGGCTGAAACTGCCGGATTCCGCCACGTGTACGAAAAACTCGATCTGCCGAAGATTCATGGAACGACGTTATAACTAATTGGCATATCTAATAGTATAACTTCTATAATTGTATTAGCCGATAGTGGTCCGTAGGATTGTTGGCGCTCACGAGATGCGCCGGGCACGTCTGGAGGAGCGACAAAGCGGAGACGTTCCGATGCCTGCGACCCCCGCGCGGCTGTTGCTCCTGACTCTTGCCCTTTTTCCGTTTTGCTTCGCAGCAAACGCCGAAGAGCCTGCTTATCCGGAACGGCCAATCAGCATGGTGGTGACATTCGCCGCCGGCGGCTCATCGGACGTGCTGGCACGAGCCGTCGCCAACTCCATGTCGCGCGGTCTCGGCAAGCAAGTAGCCGTGGACAATCGCCCGGGCGCCGGCGGCCATATCGGCGCCGAGGCCGTGGCGCACGCCGCGCCGGACGGCTACACGATCTTGTTCGGCACCAACGGCACGCTTGGCATCGGGCCGGCGATTTATCAGAACCTGCGCTACGACCCGCTGCACGATCTCGCCCCGGTCGGGATTCTGCACAAATTGCCGCTGCTCCTGATCGTCAACCCGTCGGTTCCCGCCAAAAATCTCAAGGAGCTGATCGACTACGCCCGCAGCAATCCGGGCGCGCTGTCGTTTGCGTCGGCCGGTGTCGGATCGGTGTCGCATCTCGCCGGTGAACGTCTGAAACAGCAGGCCAAGATCGATATCCTTCACGTACCCTATAAGGGCGGCGGCGCGGCAGTGCCGGATCTGATCTCCGGCCGGGTGTCGATGATGCTCGAAACCATTCCCAACGCGCTGCCGCTCGCGCGCAGCGGCCAGATGCGGGCCATCGGCGTGACGACGAAGGAGCGTTCGGCCTCGGCGCCCGATATTCCAACGCTTGCCGAATCGGGCTTGTCGGATTTCGACGTCAGCGCGTGGACCGGCTTGTTCGCGCCGGCTGGTACGCCGCGCCCGATCATCGATCGGCTGAACGCGGAGACGCAAAAACTCACCGGCGACAAGGACTACGTAGCGCTCGTGCAGAAAATGGGAACGGACGTCGCCGCTTCGACCCACGAAGCTTTCGGCGCGTTCGTGCGCGACGACGTTGTGCGATGGACGCAAGTGATCGATCACGCCGGTATCCCGAAAGTCGAATGAGACAAACGCCGCCGAGGCGGCGCACCACTTACGGAGGACCCCCATGACCTATAAGTCGATCACCGTCGAGCCGGTCTCGCCGCATATCGGCGCGGAAATCGGCAATATCGATCTGACCAAACCGCTGCCGAACAAGCAGGTCGAGGAATTGCACCGCGCGTTCACACAATACCAGGTGATCTTCTTTCGCGATCAGAAAATCAGCTTTGACGATCAGATCAGGCTCGGCCGCTATTTCGGCCCGCTCGGTTCGCACGTCGGCAAAGCGACCATCAGCAAGACCACCGACAATCAGTACGTCCGCAAGTTTCACTACGACGAAACGTCGACGCAGATTTCCGGCGAGAATTTTCACAGCGACCAGTCATGCGGCGCGATCCCGCCGCTCGGCAGCATTCTCTACAATCACACCGTACCGCCGGACGGCGGCGGCGACACGATGTTTGCCTGCATGTATGCGGCCTACGATGCGCTCTCGCCGCGCATGAAGGATTACCTGAAGGGCTTGACCGCGATCCACGACGGCACGCGCGTGTTCGGTCCCGGCACGCCGGTTTCGATACATCCGGTGATCATCCGGCATCCTGAGACCGGCAAGAAGGTGATCTTCGTCAACACCGACTTCACTGCGAAGATTAACGAACTTCCGGCGCTGGAAGGCGAGCGCGTGCTGCGGTTTCTGATCGATCACTGCAACAAGCCGGAGTGGACCTGCCGGTTCCGCTGGCGCGACCATTCGATTGCGTTTTGGGACAATCGCTGCACGCACCACAAGGCGATCTGGGATTATTGGCCGAACGTGCGCTCCGGCTATCGCATTCAGATCGAGGGAACGGTGGCGCCGGAAGCTGGTTAGTGCATGATCCGGAAAAGTGGAAGCCGGTTTTCCGAAAAGATCATGCACCAACAAAATGTTAGAGCGTTAATCGATTCCATCTGAAGCGATTGTGCTCTAAGGCGCCGGCTGATCTCAGCCCTCGATTCCCTCGCGAAGCGGCGTCGCCTGCCGGGTCGGCTCTTCTTTTTCAGCGGCGGGCGGCTCTTTGTTCTCGGGCGGCGTCTTCGGCTTCGCCACGGTCGTCGGTTCGGCCGTGCCGGGACGGCAGGATTGCCCGCGCGCCGCTTGCAGAATGTCATTCAGCGCCAGCGACTGAAGCCGCGGCGATTTGTCGATCGTGAAGTGATCGATGCTCCCGTCGCTGCTGACGTCGACGTTCTGCAGCTTGCCGTGGAAACCCGATCCGGCGCGCATGTAGGCGTACAGGCGCTGTGTCAGATTGATGACGCAGGCGACGTTCTTGGGCGCCGTAAACGATGCAGTACCGTCAAACGGGATGACGAGCGCGACCGGTACGCCGCTCCTGTTCAACGATTGCGCCATCGTCATCACGGCGTCCGCGCCAAGCGAGTGACCGACCAGAATGATCGGACCGTGATTACCGGCGCGATAGCTTTGGACGACCTGAGCGACGATCGCGTCGGCCTGGGTGTGATTGTAGACAACCGCCGAGATGCCGTAGTGCGCGATCTTCCCGGCGAGTTCGTCCATGCCGAGCGAGAAGATGTTCATCAAACCGCGCATCAGATAGACGTGCGGTGCTGATCCTGCCGGCTCCTTCGGCGCGTCTTTGGCTGCGATTTCGTCCGGGCCGAGCGGCAGCCCGGTCAAACTCAACACCGCCAGAAGGAGGACAAAGGCGGAGGCGGCTGGAAGCCGACGAAAGACCGAAAGGACAGCTTTGCCAACAGGATGAGTGGCGTCCGACATCGATTACTCCACGCTACGCTACGCCGTGCACGGACAGTCACGCACTATGAGCAAACACGGTAAATAATGTGTTGTGAAAGGTGGCCGAGGACGTCATGCCGGGCGCTCCGGACTGACCGCGAGATGCTCAGCTGCGCTGCGCGGCCGCTCGGCTCGAGCGATCGAGCGCGTGATGAAAATTCCGCGGCAACGATGGCGCACGGCGAACTTCGGAGAGCGTCCGCAGGAAACTGGCAAACCAGTTTTGGACCGAGGCCCGCCGCAGCTTCGTCACCATCGCTCCCCATCGCTCGCGCCGTTCATCGAGTTTCATCGCCAGGCCCTTGGCAATTTGCCGGGCGATGGCATCGACGTCGTGCGGGTTGACCAGCAGTGCAGCGTCGAGTTCCTTCGCCGCGCCCGCGAACGACGACAGCACCAAAACACCGGGGTCGAATGGACTCTGCGCGGCGACATATTCCTTGGCGACAAGGTTCATGCCGTCGTTAAGCGGCGTCACCAAGCCGACCTGCGCCGTCCGATAGAAGCCGGCAAGCGTCAGTTGCGAAAAGCCCTTGTTGAGATAACGAATGGGCGTCCAGTCGACTTCGCCGTGCCGGCCATTGATCTCGCTGACCAGCGCCGCTAGTTCGACTTTGATGTCGCGATAGGCGCGGATGTTGCCGCGCGTCGGGACGGCGACCTGCAGCAGCGCCACGTTACGCTTCAATGAAGGCTGCATCTCCAGCATGCGATCGAAGGCGCGCACTCTGTTGGCGAGACCCTTCGAATAGTCGAGCCGGTCGACGCCGAACACGAGTTTTGCGCCTTGCAAACTCATGCGCAGGCGCGAGACTTCAGGCCGTCCCACGGACTTGTCGGCGCGCCTTGCAAATTCGTCGACGTCGATGCCGATCGGAAATGTGGCAAGCTGTGTCCATCCCCATTCCGTCGCCACCGTTCCATCCACAGTCATGAGTCCGAGTTCGGAGCGGAGGTAATCCTCGAAATTCAGCCGGTCCTCAACGGTTTGAAAGCCGATCAAGTCGTAGGCCAGCATCTCTCGAATGATCTCGGCATGGTGCGGCACCGCCGCCACGGTGCGGCGATCGGCCCACGGCGTATGCAGAAAGAATCCGACAGGCCGGCTGACGTTCAGCCGGCGCAGCTCCGCGCCCAGGGTGAGGAAGTGATAGTCCTGAACCCAGTAAACCGCTTCAGGCTTGTCGAACCGCAAGAGCGCGCGCGCCATGAAGGCATTGATCTCGCGATAAGACGTGTAATTCTCGGCGGTGACATGGATGAGGTCTGGCCGCGAATGGAGCGCCGGCCACAGTGCCGAATTGGCGAACCCCTCGTAGTAGCCGTGATAATGCTCGGCGGGCATCACGACTGTCGCGAGCGCGCCCGCGCCAAGAGCTTCAATTCTGGCGAAGGAATCCTTTGATGTGCGCGCCGCATCCGCGGCGTGACTGCTCGATCCGACCCAGATCGCGCCCAACTCTTTCACTAATGGAATCAGTGCCGCCGCCAGCCCCCCTGCGATCGGCTCGTCGGATTTCGTCGGCGCGACGCGATTTGAAACGACTACAAGGCTCACGGAATGTCCCTCTTATTTCCCCCGGGTGCTCCGATAACGAGTGTGGCCGACCGTTGTTCCAATGTTGACGCGCTGTGACCGATCACACTTCGAGGTAAACGGGCAGTTTCCTCGAATTGAACGGCAAGATGTCGAGGGTTTTGCGCATGATCCTTTGCATGGAACTTTTCGCGCGCCACGCCGTTCTTGCGTTGCGCACGCTGATTATTGTGGGGCTGTGGGAATGTGCCGCAATTGCGCGATCGATGATCATGGCCATGGAACGAAAAGATGCGCGCCCTCACTGTCGCGCCGGGAATTGCCAATTCGGTCCGACTGGAAAATCTGTCTGATCCGCCATCATCGGATGGCAGCGTTCTTGTGCGCACGCTGGCGCTCGGCGTCTGCGGCACCGACCACGAAATTGTCTCCGGCCTTTACGGTGCAGCTCCACCGGGCGAAAAGCGGCTCGTGATCGGTCATGAGTCGCTCGGCGAAGTGCTGGACGCGCCCGTGGCCTGTGGTGTTGCGCCCGGCGATCCTGTCGTCGGCATCGTGCGGCGCCCGGATCCCGTGCCGTGCCCTGCTTGCGCGGTCGGTGAATGGGACATGTGCCGTAACGGCCTCTACACCGAGCGCGGCATCAAGGAGCGTAACGGTTTCGGCGCTGATTTCTTTCGCATCGAGCCGGATTTCCTGGTCAAGGTCGACCGATCGCTCGGCATCAACGGCGTGCTGGTCGAGCCGACAAGCATCGTCGCCAAGGCGTGGGATCATACGGAACGCATCGGCCGCCGTTCGCGCGCCTGGGCACCGAAGACATTATTGGTCACGGGAGCCGGCTCGATCGGACTACTTTGTGCGTTGATGGGGCGCCAGCGCGGTCTCGATGTCCATGTGCTCGACCATCACGACCGCTCGGACAAGAAAGCGCTCGTGCGTGACCTTGGCGGCACGTTTCACGCAGGTACGTTGGCGGATATCGACGATCTTAAGCCCGATGTCTTGATGGAGTGCTCCGGCGCAGCAAGCGTCGTGCGCGACGCGCTTGGCCGTACCGCCTCCGGCGGCATTGTCTGTCTGGTCGGCGTGTCGGCCCCCGGACAGGCTCTCGATGTCGACGTCGGCAGCTTCAACCGCACCATGGTGCTCGACAACGACACCGTGTTCGGCAGCGTCAACGCTAATCGCGCACACTACAAGGACGCCGTCGACGCTTTGCAGCGCGCCGGCCAGGCATGGCTCAGCCGATTGATCACGCGGCGCGTCCCGGTCGGGGAATGGGCGCAGGCGCTCGTGCGCCAGCCTGGCGACATCAAGGTCGTCATCGATTTCTCCTGATCGGGCGATCCGCCAACCATGTCCACTCTGATTGAAGACTATGCATTGATCGGCGACTGCAGGAGCGCGGCACTGGTGTCGCGCGGCGGCTCCATCGATTGGCTGTGCTGGCCGCGGTTCGATTCCGAAGCCTGTTTCGCCGCTCTGCTCGGCGCCCGGGATCACGGCCGCTGGCTGATCGCGCCGCGCGAGATCGCGCGGATCACACGCCGCTACCGGCCCGACACGTTGGTGTTGGAAACCCAGTTCGAAACCGCCGATGGCGCCGCGACACTGATCGACTTCATGCCCTTCCGTACTGACCAGTCGGAGATCGTGCGGCTTGTCGTCGGCACGCGCGGCCAACTGGCGATGCATACCGAGCTGATCCTGCGGTTCGGCTATGGCGCGGTGGTGCCTTGGGTGACCAAGCTGGAGGACGGCGCGCTGCGCGCCATTGCAGGTCCGGACATGGTGGTGTTGCGCACGCCCGTACATCTCAAGGGCGTGGACATGACGACGGTCGGCGATTTCGTCGTCAGCCGGGGCGAGACAATTCCCCTGCTGTTGACCTATTCGCGGTCTCATCATCCGGTGCCGGACCCGCTCGATCCCACGGCCGCCCTGCAATCGACCGAAAAATTCTGGAAAGACTGGGCGGCCAAATGCCGGCCGGCGGGCGTGTGGTCCACAGCCGTGCGCCGCTCCATGATCACCCTCAAGGCGCTGACCTACGGCCCGACCGGAGGCATTGTCGCCGCTCCCACCACCTCGCTGCCAGAGCGGCTCGGCGGCGAACGTAATTGGGACTATCGTTTTTGCTGGTTGCGCGACGCCACGCTCACGCTTCTCGGTGCGATGAACGCTGGCTATTACGAAGAAGCGCAGGCATGGCGCGAATGGTTGCTGCGCGCGGTGGCGGGCAGCGCCAATCAGCTGCAGATCATGTACGGCATTGGTGGCGAACGGCGGCTGAGCGAATGGGTCGCCGAATGGCTGCCCGGCTATGAGAAGTCGGCGCCGGTGCGGATCGGCAATGCGGCACACACGCAGCTGCAGCTCGACGTGTTTGGCGAGATCATGGACGTGCATCATCAGGCGCGCCGCGGTGGGTTATCGACGAATGAATCGGGGTGGGGGGCGCAGATCGAGTTCCTCGGTTACCTCCAAAAAATCTGGCGCTCGCCCGATCAGGGCATTTGGGAGATTCGCGGGCCGCGCCAGCATTTCACCTATTCGAAGGTCATGGCGTGGGTTGCGTTCGATCGCTCCATCAAGAGCGCCGAGGCGTTCGGTCTTGAAGGGCCGATCGATCAATGGCGCGAGCTGCGGAAGCAAATCTGCGACGATGTCTGCGATCGCGCCTACAACAAAGAGATGGACTGTTTCGTCCAGGCCTACGGCTCGAGGCAACTTGACGCCAGCCTCTTACTGCTGCCGTGCGTCGGCTTCCTGCCGATCTCCGATCCGCGCATCGAACGCACCGTCGCGGCTATCGAACAGCGCTTGCTGCGCGACGGCTTCGTCATGCGCTACAGCACGGAGGAGGTCGAGGACGCACTGCCGCCCGGGGAGGGGGCTTTCCTTGCCTGCAGCTTCTGGCTCGCCGATGTTTACATGCTGCAGGAGCGATTCGATGAGGCCGAGGGGCTGTTCAACCGTCTCGTGGGTCTAAGCAACGATCTCGGCCTGTTGAGCGAGCAATACGATCCGGTGACGAATCGTCTGGTCGGCAATTTTCCGCAGGCCTTTTCCCACCTGGCCCTCGTCAATAGCGCCTATAATCTTACGCGCGAGCGCAAGCCGGTCCATCAGCGCGCTCAAGACGAGCACGCGCCGCCGGAAGAGATGGCGACAGCGGGCGAATAGGACGGCGAGAGCGCCGGCCTTGTTGCAAGAATCATCGCAGACCGTAATCTCTAGCCACGTTGCTATCGCGGGCGGCCGGGGCTTCGTGCCGCCGGTGCGTGCTGTTTGGGGACATCGGAGACCGTTTCATGCGGATCGGCTTGATCATCGGCCCCATCCTGTGGGCCCTCATGGCCGTTCCGGGCGTTTTGCCGGTCGTACGCGCCGCGGGTCCGGTGAAGTGGCTCATTTATCAGAACGACCGCTACGGCACGACGATCGAGTATCCGGGTTTCTTCAAAATGGGACCGCCGCCGGACGCCGACGATGGCCGGAAGTTCAAGGCGCCGGATGGCGGCGCGTTCTCCGTTTTCGCCTCGTTCAACGTGTTCGACTTCGACCTCGGCGGCTACCAGGCTGATGCACTGAAGAACCTCGATCCCGGTTCAGTCGTGACCTATCAGACCCACGGCGACAACTGGTTCGTCATTTCCGGCACCCGCGGCGATGCCGTATTCTACGAGCGGCATCTTTTGTCCCATCGCGGGGAGCTGACCAACGGCTTTGTGATTTCGTATCCAGCCAAGTTGAAGCAAACCTACGATCCGATCGTGACGCGGATGTCGCAGTCGTTTCGTGCCGGCACCGGATTCCAGAGGTCCGGCGGCCCTTGATCGTCCCTCTGTCGCGTCCAATCCGGAGCTCCGACCCGCCATGTCGAACCCTTCGCCAGCCGAAAATCCCGGTCACGACGGCGCCGCTTCCACAGCCGCGCCGGTCACGTGCAAGTGCACATGTGAGCGCGACAGGCATTTGTTCTGCCCCGGGCCGAAGCAAATCCTTTCACTCGATGGCGGCGGCGTGCGCGGCGCGATCACCGTCGCGTTTCTCGAACGGATCGAGGCGGTTCTTTCAGAGCGGCTCAAAGAGCCAATTCATCTCGGCAACTGGTTCGATCTGATCGGCGGGACATCGACTGGCGCAGTCATCGCGGGCGCGCTGGCGATGGGATTTACGACCAAGGATATCAAGACGTTCTACCTCGATCTCGCGCCCAAAGTATTCAAGCGGCCGTTCTGGCGTATCATGGGTCTGCAGTCGAAGTTCGACGCCGGCGCGTTGCGGCAGGAAATCAAGAGTATCGTCGGCGATCGCACGCTCGACAGCGAGGAGCTGATCACCGGCTTCTGCCTCGTCAGCAAGCGCCTCGATACCGGCAGTCCATGGATTCTGGCCAACAATCCGCGCACATTTTACTGGGATACCAAGACCGGTGAGGGCGGCCACTTCGGCAACCGATACTTTCCACTCGCCAATCTGGTGCGTGCCAGCACCGCGGCTCCGTTCTACTTCGATCCGGAATGGCTGCAGATCGTGGAGGGCCAGGAGCCCGGATTGTTCGTCGACGGCGGCGTGACGCCGCACAACAATCCCTCCCTTTTGCTTTTTCTGATGTCTATCCTCGAGGCGTACAAACTGCGGTGGAAACCATCGCCCGACAATCTCACCATCGTTTCGATCGGCACCGGCAGCAATCGCGAGCGCCTCCTCTCAAACAAGATAGGAACGGCGATGGTGACGTATCGGGCGCTGATGTCGCTGATGAACGACATCCAGACCTTTACGCTCACCCAAATGCAGTATCTGGGCCAATGCCTGACGCCATGGTGGATCAATTCCGAGGTCGGAGCGCTGGAGAAAGAATCTCCCGCCAACGGCAAGATGTTTCGTTTCCTGCGCTACGACGTCATTTTGGAAAGGCCTTGGATCGAAAAGGAGCTTGGCGCCGAAGTCGAGGAGGCTTTCGGCCGCAAACTGACCGACGCGGATGTCGTCCGCATGCGCAGTATGGACGATCCGACGATCATTTCGGACATTTACAAGCTCGCCAGCATTGCCGCCAAGAAGCAGGTCAAGGCCGAGCACTGGGTCGGGGAGATGGCCCACTGGTGCGACGGCCGTCGGCCCTCGGCCAAGGCGCGGAAATTTTCCCTGGAGGTTGAGGCCGCCGTCGCCAACTCCGGGTGGCGGCGCTTTCGGTGGGCTGTGGGAATGGCGACCTAAAAGAAACCGATCAATTCGCAGCCGGTCCCGGCCTGAAAGCTGCGCTTGTGGGTCCGCTTCGGAATGTCGATGACGTGCACTGAGCCGTCGCCCTGGCAGGCGACGAACAGTTCGTCGCCATGAAATGCCATGTCCATCGGCTGGCGGCCGACCTTGATCGCGGTCTGCTCGCGAAACGATGGATCGATCAGGCTTATCGTGTCGCTGTTGAGGCTGGTGACGCCGATCAGGCTGTTGTCGGGCGCATAGCGCGCGATCTGCGCGGCCTTCGGCACGTCCTTTAGAACGATTTCGTTGCGGACTGCGCCAGCCGCGCTGTCGATCAGAAATAGTGTTGGCTGTGCGTCGTCGACCGCGACCACCGTGCCGCCGTCGGCCGAGATCGCGATGCCGGCGAGCGGCCGCGGCGTCTTGATCTTGCCGAGAAGCTTACGCTTCGGCAGGTCGATGACCGACACCGTGCCGTCCTCTTCGTTCTCGGTGTAGAGGCGCTGACCGTCGGGCGAAATGATGAGGCGATGGCCGTTGGTCGATCCGGAGTCGATCGCACCGACCACCTTATGGGTCGAGCGGTCGATCACCGCGACCACGGCGCTGTTCTCACAGGTGATATAGATCAAGCCGTCCGGTCCGAGCTTCAAGGTGTGCGGCGCGATATACGGCGAAAGATCGATGTCGCCGATATGGGCGCGTTTTTTCAGATCGATGATGCAGAGGGTGTGGCCGGGATTCGGATTGCGGCCGTGAATGCCGTCGCCGAAGATCGGCACGTAGGCGAGGCCGGTCTCGGGCACGACCAGCAGCTCGTGGACCGTGCGCCGAAAGCCGTCGAGCACGATCTCCGTTTCGTAGGTCTTTGGATTGAGGAAAAGCACTTTCGCGCCCATCTTGTCGACCGCGATGATGCCCTGTGCGCTGTCCGCCTGTGCCATCGTTTCTTCCCGTGGACGTTTGCAGCGGGATATTAAAGTGCGTTTCGCGCAAGTCGAGCCACGTGCTTTTCTGGGGTATGGTCGTTGCAACAAGCGCATCCGTGGAGGATCGATCATGAATGCCGTCGCCAGCCGCAATGTCTCATTCGTCAGCCACAGCGATCAGGGCGGCCGCGGCGACGGCGTGCAGGTCATGGTCAACAAGGGTTTTGCCTATATCGGCCACGGCTTTTCCAACGGCATCACCGTCGTCGACGTGCGCGATGCGAAACATCCAAAGACCGTGAATTTTCTCGCCTGTCCGCCGAACACACGCGCCCACCATATTCAGACCCATGGCGACCTGCTGCTCGCAGTCAACGGCCCAAGCGTCTGGAACATGCAGGTGAGTCAGGAGTCCTATTTCACCGGCACTTCCGGACAGACACTCCAAGGCCAGACGTTCACCAGCGGGCTTCGCATCTTCGATCTGTCGAAGCCGGAGGCGCCGCGCGAAATAGCGTTTCTCCCGCTGGGCGGCCTCGGTCCGCATCGCATCTGGTACGTCGGCGGCCGCTACGCCTACGTCTCGGTTCACTTGCCGGAGTTTTCCGACCATATCCTCGTGATCGTCGACATGGCCGAGCCGACAAAGCCTCACGTTGTCGGCAAGTTCTGGCTGCCCGGCATGTGGACGGCGGGCGGCGAAACGCCAACATGGCCAAAGGGCAGGCGTTACGCGCTGCATCATGGCCTCGTTGCCGGCAACCTGGCCTATACGGCGTGGCGCGACGGCGGCCTCGCCGTGGTCGACGTCGGTGATCCGGCCGCGCCGAAACTCCTGTGCCACCGCAACTGGGACCCGCCGTTTGGCGGCGGCACTCATTCGCCATTGCCGTTGCCGGACCGCAATCTGCTCGTCATTGCCGATGAAGCAAACTTCGCCGATTGCAGTCTTGGCTTGCGTTACATCTGGGTCTTCGACGTTCGCGTCCCCGCCAATCCGGTCAGCATTTCCACGATGCCGATCCCCGACGAGGCCGATTATTGCAAGAAGGGCGGCAATTTCGGTCCGCACAATCTTTGGGAAAACCGGCCTGGGGCCTTTCAAAGCTCGACCTTGATTTTTGCGACCCTGCACAATGCCGGGGTGCGCGCCTACGACATTTCAAATCCGTTTCAGCCGCGCGAGGCTGGAGATTTCGTGCCGCCCAATCCGCAGCGCATGTTCGATCCGCGGCCGAACCGGCCGCAGGTCATCCAGTCTTGCGATTGCTTCGTCGACGCGCAGGGCCTGATGTACGTCACCGATTCCAACGCCGGTCTCTATATTTTGCAGTTCGAGGGTGCCTGACCGATGGCGAAGAGGCGCAGCCGTGTCGCATCCACATTGACAGTCCAAGCCCGTCCTTTCAGACTGACCGACCTAAAAGAACGCTAAGAGCCGCCGAAGCGGCCGGCGTGATCACCAAGGGGAGGACCACATGGCCCTAGCGACGACGGCTGGCGCATTGGCTGCTGCCGAGGAGGGCCGTGCGGCCCAGACCACTCAAACCATTGAAGGATTCGTCGGCAAGGCACTGGATGACGCGCAGATCTCGCCGCTTCATCGCCGTGTGATCGCACTCATCGCCGCAGGGTATTTCTGCGACGTCATCGATTTCACGATATTCGGCGCGCTGGTTCCGTTCATCATCAAATCCGGGTTCGGCGCCGCCGCGGACGCCGCAATGATCGGCAGTGCTACGATCTTCGGCCTCGCGCTCGGTACAGCAGGCCAGGGCGAGTTGTCGGACCGGTTCGGACGCAGATTCATCTATCAGTTCAACCTGCTCCTGTTCGGCATTTTCACCATTCTCGGCGCGCTGGCGCCCAGCATCACTCTCCTCGTCGCCTGCCGCTTCATTGCCGGCATCGGACTCGGCGCGGAGCAGCCGCTCGCCTTCGCGTATGCGGGTGAATATGCGCCCAAACGCATTCGCGGCCGCATCCTGGCCATCGTCCATTTCATCGGCGGCGCTTGCGTATGGCCGATCGGAACGGGGCTCGTGCTCGGGCTCAGCGCGTTGACAGCGTCGTACTACACCGACGGGGCACAATCCGCTGAATATGTCTGGCGCGGCGTGTGGGTGTTGATCGGGGTGCTCGCCCTCATCGTCTGGGTGTTCCGCTTCACGCTACCGGAATCGCCGCGTTATCTCGCGACCCATGGCAAAGGTGAGCAGGCGATTGAGGTGCTCGGGCGTCTCGGTATTGCCGGGCCGACCGGACCGCTGTCGACCGACGCGGCAAGCAACACCAAGAGCGATCCGTTCAGCATCGTGTTCTCGAAGTTCCCGACCCGCGTCATCGCCGGCATGATCTGCTTTACGGCGTTCTTCGGCATCGCCATCGGCTTCACCGCCTGGCTGCCGAACATCATGAACGGCAAGGGCTTCTCCATCACCAAGTCGCTTCAATACACGCTGGCGATGAACTTCGCGGTGCCGTGTGCAAGCCTCTTCATGATGTACGCGCTCGACAAATTCGGCCGCAAGATCACGTCGGTCTGCGCGTTCGTGGCCGCAGGCGTTATGGCGTTCCTGTTCTCCAACGCCGAAACGCCAATTCAGTTGATGGTTGTCGGCTTCATCATGTTCTTCTTTGTCCAGGTGGCCGGCAATTCGATGCAAATCTTCACATCCGAGGTGTTCCCCACCAATGCGCGGGCTTCGGGTTTCGGCTGGTCTGCGGGAGTCGGCCGGCTCGCAACCGCGTTCATCCTGCCGACCATCCTGTGGGTGCAGACCGGCTGGGGTCTGCCAACCGTATTCGCCTGTCTGGCGACGCTGTTGTTCATCGCCGCCATTTCGGTCACCCAACTCGGACCTGAAGCGCGGCAGAAGGGTCTCGACGAGATCGCTGCGCCGACCGGGTGAGGCGCTACCCGTGCTTCCGCGACCGGCACGTCCAGTCAGGCAAGAAGTTCAACGCGGCCGGTGGCGAGCTTGTAGAACGCCGCCGACCACGCGTATTTTCTTGTCGCCGACGTACTGACTCAGGATCGGCGTTGCGGCCTTCAATCTGTCGACGTTCATCGCGACGTTGCGCTTGATAGCGTTGGTCAGAACATCGCCGCTGTCGCCTTGCACGGCCTGGACTGCCGGGCTTATGGCTGTGACCAGCGCCGGCAGGTGGCCCGGCAGCGTCGTGCCGTCCTTCAGTGATTTGATGGTCGCGTCGACCGCACCGCAGGCGTCGTGACCGAGCACCATGATGAGCGGCGTGTTCAGCACCGAGACCGCGTATTCAAGGCTCGCGACCATGTCGTCGCTGGCGAAATTGCCGGCGACGCGGCAGACGAAAACGTCGCCGCGTGTGGTATCGAAACAAAATTCCGGGCTGATCCGCAAATCGGCACAACTCAGAACGCCGGCGAATGGATTCTGGCCGAATGCCAAAGGCTCGCGCTCATGCTTGAAGTCGTGGCGCCGGCTCACTCCCTCGACGTAACGGGCATTGCCCTTCATCAGGCGGTCGAGTGCGGCGTCGGGCGACAGAACGTTCTCCGGCTTTGGCAGCGCCTTCGGCGGTGCAGCCATCGCCTGCGAAACAACCGCGAACCCTGCAGCGGCACCCACGGCAAGCTTCAGGAGGCCCCGCCGCGCGAGCCTTGGTTGACCAACGGCGGCTTTATCCAAACAGCGCTGACACACGTTTTCCTCCTGCTCGTAATTTGCTCTTACTAGGCATACGCGCTCGCGGGATGGTGCTAGCGTCGAAGAGTATAATATCCGTTGCGCGAACGGGTTGCTTCCATGCCGGATTATGATGCGTTCGTTTCCTATAGTCATGCGCAAGACAAGCCGGTAGCCGCGGCGCTTCAGACGGCGGTGCAGCGGCTGGGAAAGCCGTGGTATCGGCGGCGCGGTTTGCGCATCTTCCGCGACGACACGTCGCTCTCGGCGACGCCGCATCTGTGGCCGTCGATCGAACAAGCGCTGGCGCAATCGCGCTTTCTCATCCTGCTGGTGTCGCCGCAATCGGCCGCCTCCCCGTGGGTTGGCGAGGAGGTGGCGTATTGGCTTGCCAACAAAAGCATCGATACGCTTCTGCTCGCGGTCACTGACGGCGACGTCGGTTGGGACAACCAAGCAGGGGATTTCGTTTGGTCGGCAGAGACGCCGCTGCCGGCTGTCCTCAGGGGACGTTTTCCAGCCGAGCCGAAATGGGTCGATCTCCGCGAATACCGCGCCGCCGCGCCGGCAAGGAAAGGCAAGTTTCTCGACCTCGCCGCCGATCTCGCGGCGGCCATCCATGGCATCCCTAAAGAGGATTTGCTGTCGCAGGAAGTGCGCCAGCAGCGGCGCGCCCTGATGCTGGCGTGGTCGGCGGCGGCCTCGCTTCTGGTGCTCGCCGTCGCCGCGGGCTGGCAATGGCAGATTGCCCGCGTCCAGCGCGCCAAAGCGGAGAATGCGCTCACCGCCGCGGCGGGTACGGCTGACCGGCTAGTCTACGATCTGGCGCTCGACCTGCGCAACCGGCGGGGGATGCCGGTCGATCTGGTCATGAACATCCTCGATCGCGCGGTCGCGATGCAGAGCCAATTGGCGAACGCCCAGGACACCACGCCCGAGCTGCGCCGCCTGGAAGCAACTTCGTTGGGCGAACTCGCAACAACGCTCGTCGATCAGGGCGCGGGCGAAAGCGCGAAAAGCGCGGCCGATCGGTCCGTTGCGATTACCGTAGACCTCGTGAAAAGCGATCCCGCAAACAAGGTCTATCAACGCGATCTGGCGATCAGCCTCAACAAGGCCGGTGATGTGAGCATCCACCGTGAGGACTTGGCGTCGGCCGTCAAATACTATGAGCGCGCCCGCGACGTCATCGAGACGCTGACCAAGGCGTTGCCGGGGGACGGTCAGCTTCAAGACGATCTCGCCGCGTGTCTGGGCAGAATCGGCGGCACGCAGTTCGCCGCCGGCAAACGACAGGAGGCGCTCGCGACGGCCCAGCAGGCCGTGCAGGTGCTGGAAAATCTTGTCGCCAGTCAGCCGGGCAATTCGGCGTGGCAATACAGTTTATCGTCGGCCTACAACCGCGCCGGTCTGGTCTCGAAGGCCATGGGCCAGAGCGCCGCTGCGCTCAAGGCCTATCAAGCCGGCCTTGCAATTCGGCAAAAGCTTGTCGACGCGGAGCCGAACAACACCGAATTCGAGCGCGGCCTGTTCGACGACTATACGCGCACCGGCGATCTCCTGGCGGCGACGGGAGCGCAGGATGACGCGTTTGCCGCCTATCAGAAGGGGCTTGCCGTCGTCGAGAAGCTCTCTGCCAGCGATCCGGCCAACAAACAATGGCAAAGCGACCTTTCGGTCGGTTACGACAATGCCGGGTGGATGGCGCAGCTTGGCGGCGCGAACGATCAGGCGCTGGATGAAATCCGGAAAAGCCTGGCGATTCGCACCCGGCTGGTGGCCGACAATCCGTCCAACGTCGATTGGCAGCGCGCGATCGAGGTCGATCAAAATCGCATCGGCGATATTTTTAATGCGAGCGGCAAACGCGACGAGGCGATCGATGCCTATCGGCAGGCTCTGGCCATCGCGCAAAAGCTCCTGGCGGCGGCGCCGCCGGACAGCAACCAGTGGCCCGGCGACCTCGCGTTTTGTTACATCAAGCTTGGCAACATCTACGCAACGCAAGATCACGCGCAGGCGAGCGACGCTTACCGGCAGGCCCTGGCGATCCACGAAAAGCTCGCCGCCGCGGATCAAACCGATATTCAGTTGCAGCGCGATCTGGCGTCGACCTACGAAAAGCTCGCGGCGGTTGACTTGGCCGACGGATCGGCTGGGGATGCGATGACGTCATTGCGCAAAGCGGTAGCGCTGCGCGAGCGCGCCGCCGCAGCGGATAATGACAATACGCTGTGGCAGATCGATCTGATCTTGAGCTTGTACTGGCTTGGGCAAGCGGGCGACGATCCGCAGTCGCATTACCAGGAGGCGCTCGCGCTGGCGGAGAAACTCGACAATGCCGGCAAGCTCAACCCGCGGCAGAAGATGCTGATCCCAAGTCTGCAGCAGGCCCTGGCGGCGCCGCCGAAGTGATGCCGGACGTTTCGATGTCAAGCGCCCGCGCCGCCAACGCATAACGAGGTCCGCCGTATCTGGGCGAACCTCGCTCAACCGTCCACGCTAATCCAGCGAAGCGGCGCGTCAGTGCGGCATGGGTGCGACGAGCCCGTAGCACGCCGAGTAGACAGAGCCGTCAAGGGCATAGCAGGACACGCACTTGCAACCGTTGGCGCCGGCGACGCACGACGTCAGGACCTCGTGGCCCAAGACGATTTTGGCGCCCGGGTGCACCGACAGTCCGACGGTGCAGATTCCCGGCCAAGCCTGTGCACCGGAGAACGAAATAGCTGACACTGCAAGCGCGAGACTTAGAGAGAGCCGAAAGCGGCGCATATTGGTTCCTCCTCCTCTTTAGAAGCCCAGGAAAGTAGCCCATGGGGAACTCGCTAGTTTCACATACAAAAAATAGGCGCACAAGATCGCCCAATCGTCGCGGGCCTTAGGCCGCTAGACCTCAAGATGGCTGTGGTAAAAGGCTCCGGCAGGCGCATTCGCGGCATGCCGCCGCAGGTCGCCTCGGGGAATCGATGGCTGTGATTGCCTGTTGCCCCTGGAGCCACCGACCTTGGCGGATCGCCCGATCGGCGCGGGGCTGGTCAAGTAGCCCTTCCGGTCGAATCACCTCAGTCCCCGTGCGGCGCCAAGCCGCAAACTCGGCGGCCGGAGACTTCACACTGCGGTGGCCGAGGCGCCTACCTGACGCGGAATTGGTGGCTCTGACGACCCCTGACGGGTTTGCGCTTATCCGGTATCCTCCAGTGGACTTGCGCCTCAGCCTTCCTCAAACTACCCGGCACGGCCGACGAGGTGAGCGAATGAAACGGCGTCGCTTCATCACCCTTTTTGGCGCGTCAGCCACGACTTTGGCGCTTCCGGCCTATGCCCAGCAGCGCGATCAAAAACCTCGCGTTGCCATCTTGCAGGGCGGCCTTGCCGTCGGTGATGCCATGGGCCTGAAGGAGGTTGCAGCCTTCGAGGAGGGCCTCAAGGCGTTGGGCTATGTGCCGGGCCGCAATATCGAGCTCGACTATCGCTGGCCCGGCGCTGCTCTCGATGAGGTCCGCAAAGCTGCGGCCGCGATTACGCAAGCGCAACCCGCTTTGGTGCTCAGCCGCTCGACGCCGGCCACGGCAGCGCTGATGCACAGCAACCTGCCGGTCGTCTTCATTCTTGTGGCTGATCCGATCGGCTCCGGCTTTGTGCAAAATTTCGCCCGGCCCGGCGGCAGCCTTACGGGATTCTCGAACTTCGAAGCGTCGGTTGGCGGAAAATGGCTTGAGCTTCTGAAAGAGGCAGCGCCGAAGCTGTCCCATGTCACGGTGATTTTTAATCCAGGCACCGCGCCCTACTGGGAAGGCTATCTGAAATCGGCACAGGCCGCCGCGCAATCGCTCGGGGCCAATGTGAGTTCGTCACCCTGCGGCAGCGTTGAAGACATTGCGAGTGCGCTTGACGATGTCGCGCGCACCGAAGACGGCGGCATCATCGGCATCATCGACACCTTCATGGTCGACCATCGCGATCACATCATCCAGAGCGCGGCACAGCGCCGATTGCCAGCAATCTACGGCAGCCAGATTTTTGTGCCGAGCGGCGGCTTGATGGCCTATTCGGTCGACTACCCCGATCTTTATCGGCGCGCTGCTGCCTATGTCGACCGCATCCTGCATGGCGCACGTCCAGCCGAACTGCCGGTTCAGGAGCCGGGCAAATTCACAATCTCGGTAAACCTCAAAGCCGCGGCCGCCATCGGGCTGAAGCTGCCGCAGTCGCTCGTCGCGCGCGCCGACGAAGTGATTGAGTGAGCGGCGCGCTCATCGCGTTAGCCAGCGTCTGTGCCGGGCTACCGTCGCCTGAACCCGGCGGCCGTGGCAATTTCTGTTTGTATGCGGCACAATTATGCTTTAAGTCTTGACGGAGGACCGAATGATTGAGCGAGCACGCTGCGGCGTTGCGGCCGCCATTTTGGCGCTGTTTGGCATGGCTGTGGGTGATGGGTTGATGGGTGCCGTCGCGGTGGCCCAGGGGACCCAGGAACAGCAGATGGCCTGCCAAAACGACGCCTTCCGGCTCTGTAGCCAGTACATCCCTGATGTGACGAACGTCAGAGCCTGCATGGTGAAAAACATTCGCAGTCTCAGTCCCGCCTGCCGCTCGCAGTTCACGGAAGGAAAGACCGCCAACGCCGGTCCGTCCGATCCGGCAGTCGAGAGGCATCGCCCGTATTGAACGCCGGCGCGACCGGCGCAAAACTGTTAGTGCCGTGGCTATCAGCGGCGAGGTTGCCTCATGAGACGCCGCACATTCATCACGATGACCGGCGCGATAGCGGTCTCATGTGTTTTGCTGCGTGCCAGCCGTGCACAACAGGCGGTGCCGGTGATCGCGATCCTCGGCAGCGGGGCGGCTGAGGCAAACTCGAGTAAGACGCAGATGGAATTGCTGCGCGCCGGCATGCGCGACGCCGGCCTGGTCGAAGGCAAAGACTACATCTTTGAAACGCGCTGGGCCGGCAGCAACTCAAGCCGCTTTCCGGCGCTCGCCGCCGAATTGCTGGCGCTTCGTCCCGCCGCCGTTGTAGCCTCGACCAATCTCGCAGTGACGACGTTGCAGAGTTTGTCCCGCGCCGTGCCGATCGTCGGCACCAGCCTCAACGCACCGCTCGCCGTCGGTCTTGTCGTCAGCCTATCGCATCCGGGAGGAACATTACCGGCGTCTCTACCATGGCGGAGGAGCTTGTCTTCAAGTTGATCGAAGTCATGCGCGAACTGCTGCCAAAGACGCGTAACGTCACGATCATTTTCAATCCGACCAACTCGTCGGATCCGCTCATGCTCGGCAGCGTGCTGCGCCAGTTCGCGAACTCGGACCTTGTCATCGGCTCGGTCGCGGTTCGCTGCCCGCCGATCTCGACGCCGCGTTCGGCGAAGTGTCGCGGCAGCACCCCGGCGCGCTGATTGTGCTGACCGACAACAGCCTTCAGGGCCTTGCCGGGACTCGATCGTCCCGCGTGCGTTGGCGCAGCGCGTGCCGGTCTTCGGCAGTTTCACCTCGGCCTCTGTGCGAGCCGGCGCCCTGATCAACTATGGCCGCGATCCAAAAGAAGCGTTCCAAGACACCGCGCGCTTGCTGAAAAAAATTCTCGGCGGCACCGCGCCCCCCGACATCCCCGTCGAGCAGCCGACCAAATACACCCTCGCCATCAATCTGAAAACCGCCAACATGCTCGGCATCGATGTTCCGCCGACGCTGATCGCCCGCGCCGACGAGGTGATCGAATAGATCCGTGAGGTCATTCATGCGTTACGCGACCAAGGCTCTGCTCGTTGCGGTCACCCTTTGCTTTGCCGGCGAAGCCATCGCTCAGGTCAATATGGCTCAGGCTGGTTACGACCTGTTTCCCGGCTTTGGCGAGATCAAGGGCCATCCCATGAAGGTGAGCTACCGGGCTTGGGTCATCAGCTACAAGGACAACGCCTATTACGAATGTGTCGCCGGCTACGATTTCGGCAGTCCGGAGACGCCGACGCTCACCTGCGATCGCGGCGGCTCGTTCAACCCGCCGCTTCTGAAGGGCGCGACTGTCAAGACTGTGCAGGCCCCCGGCGGCCCGCGGGGCGGTCCGGGCACCGACGAGGCGCAGTCCAGTTTCTTTTGGCAAATCGATCAGGTGACTGGAAAAATCCAGTTCTGCATGCCGACTCTTCGGACAAATTGCGTCGCTTTTCAAATTCAATAACGCGATGATCGCCGCAAATTGACTTGAATGTCGCTTCAACATTTAGGTTGAGGCGATCGAGCAGGCGGTCGAGCTAGGATGACGACCGAAACAGTCGAGCGAGAGGCAAAGGACGCGCCGTCCGTCAGCGAGCGGCAGCGCGTTGAGGCGGCGAGAGGCCATCTCAGAAGAACAAGCCCGGCGCTGGCGGCGGGTTTTGCCGCAGTGATCGCGGCTCTCGCCTTGACGGTTTGGGAGTTGTACCGGACCTCGCAGCGTGAAGCGGGGATTTTTTCCAGCATCAGTGCGGCGGCGTTCGGTCAGGGGTTTTGCGACCGCGCCTTGCGGCTCGCGTGGCCGGTCTGCCGCCGTCCCAGGGCGCTGTGCCGACATCGTTTCGTTCACCAGAGCTGCAGGGCGAGCTGTCGCTGTTTGCGTCCAGCCGGGACTGTCATTTTCAGCTGGCCTTGGCCGGGCACACCGGTTTGGTCAACAGTGCAGCCTTCAGCCCGGACGGCGCGCGCATCGTCACCGCGTCCTGGGACGGGACCGCGCGCGTATGGGACGCCGGGACCGGTGTAGTGCTGGTGGCGCTCGCGGGTCACAAGTCCTGGATCAACAGTGCGGCCTTCAGTCCCGATGGGTCGCGTGTCGTCACCGCGTCCTGGGACCAGACCGCACGGGTGTGGAATGCCGCGACGGGCGCCGTCATCACCGTGCTCGCGGGGCATTCCGGGCCGGTCAACAATGCGGCGTTCAGTCCGGACGGATCGCGCATCATCACCGCGTCGAACGACGACACCGCGCGCGTGTGGGATGCCAAGACCGGCGCCGTGCTTGCCACGCTATCCGGTCACGGCAACTCTGTGACCAGCGCGGCCTTCAGCCCGGACGCGTCCCGCGCCGTTACGACGTCCTTCGACGGCACCGCGCGCGTGTGGGATGTCGCAACGGGCGCAACGATCATCACGCTGTCGCACGGCATCTGGGTGTGGAACGCAGCCTTCAGTCCGGACGGATCGCGCATCGTTACCGCATCGGAAGACAAAACTGCCCAAGTCTGGGACACCGAAACCGGCGCCCTTCTCGCGACGCTCGCAGGGCATACCGGCCCGGTCCTCAAAGCGGCCTTCAGCCCCGACGGTTCTCGCATCGTCACTGCATCGTGGGACAAGACCGGGCGGATCTGGAACGCCGAAACCGGCGCAGCGCTCGCGACGCTCTCGGGGCATACGGGCTGGGTCTGGACCGCTGCGTTCAGTCCCGACGGCGCCATGATCGTCACGGCCTCGCAGGACCGGACGGCGCGGCTTTGGGACGCCAAGACGGGTGCCGTGCTCGCAACATTATCGCGACATACTGGTCCCGTCTTCCGGGCGGCGTTCAGCCCGGATGGCTCTCGCGTCGTGACGGCAGCGTTCGACAAGACCGCGCGCGTGTGGGAGGTCGAGCGAGGTGCGCCGTTGATCGCGTCCGGTCATACGGACGCGGTGAACGACGCCGCGTTCAGTCCGGATGGCTCTCGCGTCGTCACCGCATCGGAAGACAAGACCGCGCGGCTCTGGGACGCGAAGACGGGTGAGTTGGCCGCGACGCTCCTGGGGCACAACGCCGCTGTCAACCGCGCCGTGTTCAGCCCCGACGGAACGCGCGTCGTCACCGCTTCGGCGGACAAGACCGCGCGGGTGTGGGACGCCAAGACGGGGGCCGCGCTGGCGACGCTCGTTGGCCACACCGATTGGGTCAACAGCGCGGCATTCAGCCCCGACGGGACGCGCGTCATTACCGCGTCCTTCGACAACACTGCGCGTCTTTGGAACGCAACGACTGGCGAAGCCCTGGCGACGCTTGCGGGTCATACCGATAGTGTCGTCAGCGCGTCGTTCAGCGCCGACGGCACGCGGATCGTCACCGCGTCCGCCGACAAGACGGCGCGTGTTTGGGACGCTGCGACCGGTGTGGCATTGGCGAAGCTCTCCGGGCACGCCGGCCAGGTAGCCGATGCGGCCTTCAGTGCGGACGGTTCACGCGTCGTCACCGCATCCGTCGATCACGCCGCGCGCATCTGGCAGCTCGAGCCGATTGTGCTGATGCCGGCGGATCAGCGCCAGAGCTACGTCTGCCGCCAGCGGCTCATCGGCGTTCAATCGTTCACCGCTGAGGAGATGCGGGAGCCAATGCTGCGTGGGCGTGACGACCTACGCGATCCCTGCGATCGTTTGGGGCCCTTCAGTTTCGGCTATTACGAAGGAATGGTGCACGGCATGGCGGCGACGATACGACGCGCATTTTAGGGCTGATATGGCGCCATTTTCAGAACGAGCGATCGCCAGTACGCAAGATCAAAATCGTTGACGGCGACGCGCTGCGGTCTGGATGTGGTAGTTTGAACCTGCTTTGGCGTGGTCTTGCGGGGGCGAGGGTATGCGTCGTGTGATCGCGACGATCCTGGGCGTGTTTGTGTCGCGGATGGTGGCGGCCGCACGCAACGCAAAGGGTTGGCGCTTCGTTTGATCCGCCGGCAAACGGTCGTTGACACGCCGGCGCGCTTTGCTCGTCGAAGAATAAGGTCCAATCTGGCGTCCAAGGGATCAGCAGCATCAGACCGGCATATGGCCGGCGTCTTACTTTGGGAGGACCATCATGGATCGTCGTGCTTTCTTGCAAACCGGTTCGTTTGCGGCGGCTGCCGGCGCCGCCCTTGCCAATGCTGCCACACCCGCGGCGGCGGATGCCGCCGGCCACAATCGCGACTGGTCTCATCGCAATCCGAAAGGCGGTCCCGTCATCAGACGTTTCGACGAGCAGCGCTGGGTCCTCGACAATGTGATCCAGGCCAACGGCGTCGATTGGGATCAAAGCCACACCGGCGTCGTCATCCGCTCCGGCGGTCCCGCCACCGTGCCCGACATGGACGAGTTGCGAAAACGCGTGCGGCGGCTGGTCGACATCGGTCCGGCGTTCGAGACACTGGCGAAGAAGCGCGAAGCGATGGCGAAGGAGGCCGAACAGTCCGGCGACAAGGCGGTGGCGCGCGACAATTACTTCCTCGCCAGCAATTACTGCGCCTCGGCGATGTGGACGATCGACGAGGTCAACCAGAAGATCAAACTTCTGAATGACAAGAAGCGCGAGAACTTCACCAAATACATCGTGCACGCCGATCATCATATCGAATGGGCGGAGTTGCCTTATCGCGGCAAATCACTGCCGGCAATTTTCCACCTGCCGCCGAATTATCAGAGCGGAACCAAAGTGCCGGTCATCGTCGCGGTGTCCGGCATGGACGGATTCAAGGAGCGTTCGGTCGCGTTGTATAAGGATGGCTGGATGGCGCGCGGTTACGCCGTGCTGGCGTTCGAAGGGCCGGGCTACTGGGAGCCGCCGGTGCGCGGCCTCTATATGGACGTTCCGGGCTGGGCGGAAGCCGCCAAGACCGTTGCTGACTGGCTGTCGAAGCGGCCCGAAGTCGACGCCGGCAAGATCGGCATGACCGGCGTCAGTTTTGGCTCGTTCTTTACCGCGATCATGATGGCGTCCGATGCTCGCTTTAAGGCCTGCGCGGTGGTCGGCACCTGCTACGAACCCGGCGGCGAGACAATCTTCAATCAGGCTTCGCCCACCTTCAAGAAGCGCTTCATGTTCATGTCGGGAATTACCGACGAGCGCGAGTTCGACGAGTTCCGCAAGACGATCGACTGGAACGGCTACGCGCAGAAGGTCAAAGGCGCCTACATCGTTGCCTGTGGCGAATACGATCAGCTCTGCCCGCTCGAATATACCGAGGCCTTCATGAAGGCGCTGGGCGGCCCGAAACAGCTCCTCGTTTATGAGAACGGCAATCACAGCATCTTGGAGACGACGGCCACCAAGAACGGGCCCGAGCCGCGGGACTATCAGGCCGAATGGATGGCGGCGCGGCTTGAGGGCAAGCCGTTCAGCAACGAGCGTTGGTTCATCGAAGCGGGCGGCAATGTGGTGAAGGAGGCGATGGCGTAAGGTTGCGCCGATACTTCCGCTTTCCCTCTATGCTAGATTAGGCTGCTGCGGGGAGCATAGGACGGAGATCGACATGCGGCGTCGTGATTTTATTTCGCTTCTCACCGGTGCGGCCATTGCGGCGCCGCGTGCAGCGACCGCGCAGACATCACAGAAGACGTTTCGCCTCGGCACGCTCACGCCGGGGGCGCCATTGGATGAGAAGTCGCCGTTCGGCGCATTACTGCTCAAAACGCTGGACCAGCACGGCTATGCCGTCGGTAAAAATCTGTTGTTCCAGGCGCGCGGGGCCGCCGGGCAAGTGAGCAAGCTCGGTGAAATCATTCGCGGCATGAAGGCCGACGGCGTCGATGTGATCGTCGCCGTCGGCTTTCCAGCCATACTCGCTTGCAAAGTTGAGAAGGTCCCGACGGTTGTTGCCTACGGCGGCGGCGATCCGGTCGCGACCCATATCATCGATAGCCTGGCGCGTCCCGGCGGCAATATCACCGGCATTTCCGATAATGCGACGACGCTTTCAACCAAACGCGTTGCCCTGATCAAGCAAGCGGTGCCGAAGCTGCAACGGGTCGCGATGCTGTGGAACCGCGACGACCTCGGCATGAGCATGCGTTACGACGCGTCCGCCGGCGCCGCGCGGTCGCTCGGGGCGACGGTCGAAGCACTCGGCGTGCGCGAGCCCGATGACTTCAACGGGGTGTTCGAAGCCATGGACCGCGAACCGCCGGACGCCATCTTCATGGTCGCGGACGTGCTTACGATTCTCAACCGCAAGCGCGTCTTCGACTACGCGGCGCAGCACCACATTCCGGCACTTTATGAATACGACATTCCGTGGGTGCACGACGGCGGCTTGATGTCCTATGGTCCCGATCTCAAGGAATGCTTCGAACGCGCTGCCGAACTCACAGCGAGCATCTTCGGCGGTGTGCGGCCGGCTGATCTGCCGTTCGAGGAGCCGACCCGCTATCTGCTTGTCGTCAATTTGAAGACCGCGAAGGCTGCAGGCATCGAGTTGCCGCAGAATTTCGTGGCGCTTGCCGATGAAGTGATCGAATGAGTTCGCACAATCGCCGTTCGCCCGGGGATGGCATGGACAGCAAATCGCGGAAATCGAGACGCAACTTCCTGAAAGCCGCCGCCGGCGTGACGGCGGGTGCGGTTTGGGCTCCAAAGCCGTCATGGGCTGAAAGCGGTCAAGGCGCGCCTGCTGACAGCGTTTTTCCCAAGATCGATCGTCAGCACATGATCACGCCCGATCAGGCGTGGGACTGGAACATGTTCAAGGCGAAGGGCGGTCCGACCTATGCGGGCAGCCCGGGCTGGAAGCGCTACACTGACTTTTTGATCGCACGGATGCCGGAGTTTGGCGTGGTGGATCTCGACTACGTCGAAATCCCTTACGACCATTACATCGTAGAGGATTGGCCCGATCGGGGCACGCACATCCACGATTCCGGCGTGGCGATTGAAAGGCTTGTCGTCGACGGGACCGCGGTGCCGGTCGTGGCCTCGTACGGCATGACCTCGGGCTTCACGCCGCCCGAGGGTATCACGGCGCCGATGCTTTATTACGACCCTGCTCATCCGCCGGCTCCCGCAGAGGTCGCAGGCAAAATTCTCGTCTTCCAGACCGCGCCGTATCCAAATCCGCCGTACAGCAATTCGTTCCTGGATAACTATACGCTGACCGACTACGAGTGGCGGTCGCCGGGCAAATGGGCGCCGTTATTTGTTCCGCCGCCGACCAGCGTTACGACCTCGTATCACTCGCGCTGGGTCTGGAATCAGTTGAATCAATTCGCCGCCATCGGCATCAGCGGGAAGGCGGCGGGCATCGTTGTCGTGACGACCTGTCGCCCGGCGCGGCGTTCGGTCTGGCGCAGCGCAGCGTCTATACCCCTGACGCGAAGGCCGGGCTTGGCGCCAAATACATCAACTGCCCGACGCTGACGCTCGATCGCGTGAACGGCGCGAAGGTGCTGGCGGATGCAAAAGCCGGCAAGACCGCCACCGTGACGTTGATCGCCCGCTTCCAGCGCGACATCGGCAAGGCCATCGTCGCCTATCTGCCGGGCAAGGACTACGGCACGCCGCGCGACGAGCAGGTCCTGCTTGCCACGCACACCGACGCCATGTCGCTGATCGAGGAGAACGGCGAGCTCGGCATGCTCGGCATCTTGTCCTATTTCAATCGCCTCCCACGCTCGGCGCGGCCGCGCACGCTGGCGTTCTATTTTGATTGCCGGCATTTCATGCCGGGCGGCGAAAACAGCTGGCCGCAATTCGACTACTTCACGATGCATCCGGAACGGCTGAAGCCGGTCGTCGCGACTCTCGGCATGGAGCACATGGGCGGCCGTCAGACCATCGAGACCGGAACCGACGGTAATCAATACGTCTATTCGAGCGAACTGCCGGAAAATGGCGGCGTCATCACCAGCCTGATGGATGTCTTCAATAACAACATTTGGCTGGTCGAAGCGATCGCGCGGGCGGCGACCGACAATCATTGGCCGCGGGTCGATGTCAAAGCCGGCGACGTCGCGCCCGGCATCAACGGCGGCTTCCAGGGCACGGTGAAGAGCCCGATGAACAAAGGGCGAGCTTACGGGATTCCCGGTATCGGGCTCGCCGGCGATTGGCCGGGCGGCTGGACGCAGACCTACGCGCAAATGGATACCGAGGCCGGAGCGCACGGCTTCGACAAGGACTATTTCGTGCAGCAGGTGGCCGGACTGTCTCAGCTCGCGGGCGAATTGATGCTGGTCAAACCCGCTGTCATCGATCTCGGCTGGGGCAGGCTCCGGTCGGCGCTGCTGAAGCTGGATGATTCGAGTTTTGTCGGGTCGGAGGATTTCAACCGCGGCGGCAGGCACTCGTGAGACAGTATGTCGGAGCATTCCGCCACGTCGAGGCCGGCAGGCTTGATGAGGCAAAGGCTGCGCTCAAAGATCTCGCCGCTAAAATCTCCACCGCAGTCGTAACCGGTCAGCAAGGCGCGCTCGGTGCGCTTCTCGACAGTCAGTTGGCCAGGCTCGGCTGAAACGCGATCACCCCCGCCATCGAAATCATCGATTAAAAAATTAGGAGACGTCCTTCATGCATATTGGATTTCTGTTGACGTGTCGTATCGTGGCGGTTGGTTTTGCGGTCGGATTATGCGCGATGCACGTGTCGGCACAGCCGGCTGATCCGGTCGAAGCCTATCTCAAGGCCGCCAAGGATGCGGCGGGCTTCGACTTCACTGGCACTCTGGCGCGTGTGTGTATCGTGCCGCAGACCGCACCTGGCCGCGATGTGGTGCCGCCACCGCCGCCGACCCGCGACAGCTGGTACACCGACCCGGCCAAAGTTTTCGACAATCTCTACTTTGTTGGCACCAAGTTTCATTCGTCGTGGGCGCTGACGTCGAACCAGGGCATTATTCTCATCGACACGCTGTACGACTACGCCGCCGAAGAGGCTATCGTCGGCGGTCTCAAGAAGCTCAAGCTTGCTCCGGGATCGATCAAATATGTGATCATCAGCCACGCGCACCTCGATCACGATGGCGGCGCGAAGCTCATGCAGGACCGTTACGGCTCCCGCATCATCATGGGAGGTCCCGACTGGGACATGATTGAGCAGTCTGTCAATCAGTACCCCAAAGGGAAGCCCAAACGCGACATCGTTGCGACCGATGGGCAGATCGTGACCCTCGGTGATAGCTCCGTGAAGATTATCACCACGCCTGGCCATACACCTGGAACGCTGTCAATGATTTTTCAGGTGACGGACAACGGCAAGCCGCTCACCGTCGCCTATTCGGGCGGCACCGCATTCAACTTCCCCAACGACGTTTCGCATTTCGACACTTATATCGCGTCGCAGCGCAAGATGGCGGAAGCCGCCGCCAATGCGGGTGCCACCATCCTGATGTCGAACCATTCCGAATTCGACAACGCGGTCACGAAGATCAAGACCATCGCGGCCCGTAAGCCCGGCGAGCCACATCCCTTCGACCTTGGCGCAGACGCCGTGGCGCGTTATTTCAAAGTGACGGACGAATGCGCCCAGCTTGCGCGGTTCAGGCTGATGGACTTGCCGCCGAAGCCGTGATCCGTTTGCCAAAACTCGCGCTGCGCGCGCCGGCGTGTTCACCCCCGCCAGTAGCGGTCTTCCCAGCTGCGCGACAGGCGCATTGCTGAGAGAATGAGTCCGGCCATCGAGTAGGTCTGCGGGAAGTTGCCCCACAGCGCCCCGGTCTGCGGGTCGACGTCCTCGGAGAGCAGGCCGTAGCGGTTGCGGTGCGCAAGCGCGTCGGTGAAGAGATCGCGTGCCGCTTCGCGGCGGCCCAGCGACCATTGCGCATCGATCAGCCAGAACCGGCAGATCAGAAACGCCGTCACCGGCAAGCCGAAATCGTCGGCGCTGGCGTAGCGCATGACGTGCTTCTCGCGCACCAGTTCGCGCTCCATGACGGCGACCGTCGAGGCAAAGCGCGGATCGTCGACCTCGACGGCGCCGAGATCGGCGAGCAGCAGCACGCTGGCGTCGAGATCGTCGGAGCCGAAGGCCGCCGTAAAGGCGCCGCGCTTCTCGTTCCAGGCGCGGTCGAGCAGCACTTCGTGGATCGGTTCGGCAACGCTGTTCCAATATTTGGCGCGATCGGCGAGGCCGAGCCGCGTCGCGATTGCGGCAAGCCGCTGACAGCCGGCCCAGCACATCGCCACCGAATGGGTGTGGACGCGCTGCCGGCCGCGATATTCCCAGATGCCGGCATCGGGCTCGACCGACTTTTTGGCGGCGCGCTCGCCGAGCGATTCCAGAAGACGGAACAAGCCTTCGTCGCCCGGCCGGGGCAGGCGGCGATCGAAGAACATCGGCATGGCGGCGAGGATGACGCTGCCATAGGTGTCGTGCTGCACCTGGTCGACTGCGGCGTTGCCGATCCGCACCGGCCCGTCGCCGCGATAGCCTTGAAGATCGGGTGCGGTGCGTTCTTCGATCGAGGTGGTGGGCACCACGCTGTAGACCGGCCGGAGCTCGTGATCGGACTCCGACGCGATCGACAGCGTGAACGAGATGAATTCCTCCATGGTGCGCGTCGCACCGATGCGGTTGAGCGCCTGCACCACGAAGTAAGCGTCGCGCAGCCAGCAATAGCGGTAATCCCAGGTGCGGCCAGAGGAGGGGGCTTCGGGGATCGATGTGGTGTGGGCGGCGATGACGCCGCCGGTCTCGTCGAAGTTCGAGAGCTTGAGCGTGATGGCGGCGCGGATGATCGCCTCCTGCCAATCGTACGAGATCGACAACCGGCGCACCCATTCCATCCAATAGTCGTGCGTGCGCTCGGCAAACTCGCGGCAGGTCTTCTGCAGATCGCCGGTGAACGGCTCGTCCGGGCCGAACACCAGATGCAGCGGGCGCGTGAGCACGAACGGCGCTTCGCCCTCGATCAGCGAGATCGGCGCATCCGTGGTCAGCCGAATGATGCAATTGTCGCTGATGAAGCGAACGTGATTGCTCCCGATCGAGCGCTGCGGGAACGGCTTGCCGTAGTCGCGGGCGGGCCGCATCCTGATGGTGACGCGCGGCAGGCCGGTGACCGGCTCGACGATGCGATAGATTTGCGGCGGACGGAAAACGCGGGCGAATTGCCGGAAGCGAGGCACGAAGTCGGTGATGCGCACCGTCGCGCCGTTGCGGTCCGTCAACTCGGTGACGACAATCGCGGTGTTGCGCTGATATTCGGAGCGGAAGTCGACCATGCCGTCGAGCACGACGTCGGAAAAGCCTTTTTCCTCACCGCCGGCTACCAGGCGGCAGAAGATCGGATCGCCGTCGAACCGCGGATAGCACCACCACACGATCCGCGAGCACGGATCGACCAGGGCGGCGGTGCGGCCGTTGCCAATGACGGCAAGGTCGAGTTCGAAATCCTTCATCCGCGGTCGCCTTCGCCGGCCGCAATGCGCGCCAGCCACAACCGTACAGACTCCGGCGTCTCGAAATGCCCGTTGACGCCGGGAACGACCTTGCCGACGGAGAAGCCCAATCCATCGAAGCGCGAGATGATGCCGAACACCGGCTCGTCGGTCGTGTCGTCGCCGATGAAGATGGGATTGCGCTCGACGAACGGCCGATACCGCATCAGTTCGCACACCGCCATCGCCTTGCTCACGCCAACCGATTTGACTTCCACGACCATTTTGCCGGGCAGGATTTCGACCGTGCAGCGCGGCTCTTTCGCGCAGATCGCAGCCACCGCTGCATGAACGGCGTCACCCTTATCGGGCGCGAGCCGAAAGTGCAGCGCAAGCGAATAGCCTTTGTCTTCGGCGAGAATGCCGGGCCCGAGTTCGGTGACGCTCGCAAGCTTTCGCCGCAACGCCGCATCCAATAGCCCGGTGTTACGAACCGGTTCTGTGCCCGGTACCGCTCGCACCTCGGCGCCGTGACCGCCGATAGCCGCGAGCTGCAGCGGGGAAAAAATGACATCGATGTCGTCGAGCGGCCGGCCGCTGACCAGCGCCACCGCGCCCTCGGTCATCTCATTGAGACGCGCCAGCGTGTGCCGCAATTCGGGCGGCACCCAGACCTCCTGGGGCGCCGGCGCGAAATCGAGGATGGTGCCGTCGATGTCGAGCAGAATGGCGCATTTGCGGAGATCAGGAACCAGCGAAATGTCCGCGAGGTCCATGTCGAGGTCAGAGATTGTTGCTTGTGTCTGCAAGTCCGGCATCCGGTTGTTATTCAGCCAAGGCCAGCGGTCTGCTGACGCTTTCGAGTGGTTGACGTTCGGCGGCGACGCCCCAGAGCGCCTCGATCAAGGCGGCCGCGATCATCAGCGCGGAGCCGATGAGATAACCCGCGGCGACGCTCGCCCGTGAGCCGGTATCGATCAGGAGTCCAAACAGCAGCGGCCCGGCGATGCCGCCGATAGCGGTGCCGATGGCGTAGAAGAACGCGATGGCAAGCGCGCGGATTTCGAGCGGAAAGATCTCGCCGACGGTGAGATAGGCCGAACTCGCCGCCGCCGAAGCAAAGAAAAAGACGATCATCCACGCGATGGTCAGCGTCTGCGCGGACAGCAAATTTTGGCCGAACAGATACGCCGTCGCGGCAAGCATGACGCCGGAAAGCGCAAAGGTCGAAGCAATCATGACCTTGCGGCCGATCGTATCGAACAGCCGTCCGAGCAGCAGCGGACCGAGGACGTTTCCTGCGGCAAACGGAAGAATGTACCAGCCGACCTCGTTTGCCTGGATGTTGTAGAAGTCGGCGAGAATGAGCGCATAGGTGAAAAAGATCGCGTTGTAGAAAAACGCCTGAGCGGCCATCAGACTCAAACCAACCAGGGTGCGCCGACGATAGGTCGCGAACAGTGTTCGCGCAACATCGGTGAGCGGGGTGTGATCGCGCGTGCGCAGCCGCACCGTCTTGTGTTCGCCGGTGTGTCCGCCGCCGGTGGGCGCGAAATGCGCTTCGATATCGCGCACCACCGCGTCAGCGTCCCGCTGACGGCCGTGGGTCGCGAGCCAGCGCGGGCTTTCGGGAATCCAAAATCGTATCACCACAATGACAAGTCCGATTACGGCGCCCAGGAGAAAGGCGAGCCGCCAGCCGATCGCCGGGTCGATCACGGCCGGATCGAGCAACACGAGGGAGCCGCCCGCTCCCATCGCCGCGCCGATCCAAAAACTGCCGTTGATCAGAAGATCAGTCCAGCCGCGCAACCGGGCCGGAATGAGCTCCTGAATTGTCGAATTGATGGCGGTGTATTCGCCGCCGATGCCAGCGCCCGTGAGGAAACGAAACACAATGAAACTAAAAGTGTTCCACGACAGCCCCGTCGCCGCCGTTGCGACGAGATAGAGGGTCAGCGTCACGGTGAAGAGTTTCTTGCGGCCCAGACGATCCGTCAGCCAGCCAAACACGAAAGCGCCGATGACAGCGCCACACAAATAAAGACTGCCGGCAAGACCGACCTCCGCGTTGGTCATGGCCAAAGCGGTGGGTTCCCGCAATTCGCCGGCGAGCGCGCCGGCGAGCGTCACTTCCAGGCCGTCCAGAATCCAGGTGATGCCGAGCGCGACGATCACCAAGATATGAAACCGGCCGAACGGCAGGGCGTCGAGCCGCGCCGGTACGTCAGTCTCAATCACGGTACCGATTGCAGCAGCGTCGGACTGCGGCGCAGCCGATCGTGCTCGCTGCCTGGCTTCAAACCGGCTCAAGGTCGGCGGCGGGCAGACGCGGCAACTCAAATCGGACGTTGGCAGTGCGTTGCCTGCGTTTCGGATCATCTCTGGTGGCCGCCAAGCCCGAGCTCCCGGCGATCAACGCCTTGTGCCGCCAAGGGTTCCGGCGCCGTGTTGCAGCGCAGTGCTCCAATACCCCTGGCCGTCGTTCAGCGGACGTCGGCTGCTCTGCCCGAATAAGAAATGCGCCAGATGGTGCCAATGGCGTCTTCGGACACCAGCAAGTCGCCGTCCTTGTCGACCGCGACTCCGACAGGCCGGCCCCACACGGTCGAGTCGTTCACGACGAATCCGGTGACGAAATCCTCGTAGACTCCGGTCGGAACACCGGCCTTCACGATTGCGCGGATCACTTTATAGCCGGTGCGCTTCGAACGGTTCCAGGAGCCGTGCTCGGCGCAAAGATGTTGCCGCGATAATCCGCCGGAAACTGACTCGCATTGTAGAAGGTCAGGCCGAGCGAGGCCGAGTGGGCCTGGATGAGGATGTCCGAAGCGGTGACCTTGTCCTTCAGATCGGGGGCTCGCCTTTGCGGCGTGGATCCTCATGGGCGCCGATGTAATACCAGGGCCAGCCGTAGAACGCCCCGTCGCGGACGCGCGTGACGTAGTCGGTTGGCAGGTTATCCCGAGGCCGTCGCGCTCGTTGGTGGAGCACCATGGCGTGCCGCTTGTGGGCTCGATCGCCAAGCCGACGCAGTTGCGGATTCCGGTCGCGAAGATGCGGCCGTTCTTGCCCTGCGGATCGAATGCCAGCACATCGGCGCGACCGGTCTCGTCGCCCCGGGCAGCGCCGAGTGGCTGCTCGGTCTGCCACTTCTGTAGACCGGCGGCGCTGAGCCGTCCCATGTCGTCGCCGACATTCCCCTCCGATCCAACCGACACATACATCGTCTGTCCATCCGGCGAGAACGCGACATCGCGCGTGATGTGGCCGCCGGTCGGCAGACGCGGCACGATAATCTCGGCCGCGCCACGCGCCACGAGGTCGCCGTTGCGATACGGGAAACGCACGACCGAATTGGTATTGCCGATATAGACCCACTGGGGGTCGGCGCCGGATGGATAAAACGCAATACCAAACGGACCGCGTAACCCCGACGCGAAGATGCTCGACTGCACTGCGTCCTTGGGCGCGTCCTTGCCGTTCGGCCGCAACACGCGGATTTGCCCCGCGCCGCTTTCAGCCGCGAAGACGTCGCCATTCGGGGCCACGCGAATGAGCCGCGGCCGCGTCAGTCCGGGGGCAAACAGGTTGACATCAAAGCCGTTTGGGACGATTGGCTTTTGGTCGTCCGCACGGCGTACGATCCTGACGAAATTGCTTGCAGACGCGCTCAGATCGGGCGGCGGCAAGTCCTGCGGCCGGATCAGCCGTCGCGTTCCCGGACGGTCGGCGTGCCAGTCGCCAAATGCAGCTGCGCCCTCGAGCACATCCGTGCTCGTCTGGGCGAGCAGCGGAATTGCTGTAACGGAAGCGATCATCGCGGCAGCCGCCGCGGTGAGTCCTCGAAAGGGTTGCGACATCGAATGCTCCCGGCGCTGATTGAACGCGCCCCTGCTGAGTCCCGACAACAACAAGCCGGATTTCGGACCGGTTTCGTGAATAAACCATGCCAAAATCAAACGCACATTTTATGGCAGGGGGTCAGCATCCTTTTCCCAGTGCGCCCGTATTTTTTGATCGGACAATCAATTCAACGTGTCCCCTGAAGCGGGGGACCGCGGTGACGCGTCTTGAGTGCTAAAGCCGCGAGCCGGCTCGAAATCCCACGGCGCATCCGCGCGCTGGTGCGGGCGCGGGAATCGAGCCTGATCGTGCTTGCGGCGCTCGCCGGTGTGATGGGCGGCCTTGTTGTCGCCGCCATGGGTGAGAGCGTCGATGTGCTTCACCGTTTGCTGTTCCAATTGGCGCCAGGCGAGCGTCTGTCCGGGCGGCTGCGGCTCGATCCGGTGCTGGCGATTTCGGTGCCGCTGATTGGCGGGATTCTGTTCGGGCTCGCCAGCGAGATGATTGCGCGCTGGCGGCCGGAGCGGGAAATCGATCCGATCGAAGCCAACGCGCTGCACGGCGGGCACATGTCGCTGGTCGGCAGCCTGATCGTCGCGTTGCAGACCGTGTGGTCGAGCGGGGTTGGCGCCTCGGTCGGACTGGAAGCCGGTTACACCCAGCTCGCCAGCGGAATTGCCTCGCGCATCGGCAGATCCTTCCGTCTCCGCCGCGGCGACCTGCGCATTCTGGTCGGCAGCGGCGCAGCGGCAGGCATTGCGGGCGCATTCGGCGCGCCGCTTGCGGGTGCGTTCTACGGCTACGAGCTGATCATCGGCAGCTATTCGCCGAACAGCCTCGCGCCCGTCGCGCTCGCATCGCTGCTCGGGTACCTGGTGGCGCGCAGTCTGTCCCCGGCCGAGCTCGGGATCGTGGCGCCGGAACAAACCACGATTGTCGCGCGCGATCTCATTCTGGCTGCGACCATAGGGCTGCTAGCGGCGGTGCTCGGCATGATTCTGATGCGAGGCGTCGCGATCTGCGAAGCGATCTTCGCGCGCGTGAAGCTGCGGCCGGTTCTACGCACCGCGATCGGCGGGCTCATCGTCGGCCTGCTGGCGCTGGTGTCGCCGCAGATCATGTCGTCCGGTCACGGCGCCTTTCGGGTCACCGGCGTGCTGGACCTGTCGCTGCGCGTCGTCGCGATGCTCTTCGTCCTCAAGATCACCGCATCGATCGTTTCGCTGGGCTGCGGGTTTCGCGGCGGGTTGTTCTTTTCGTCGCTGCTGACCGGAGCGCTCGGTGGGCACATCGTGGCGGTCTGGCTCACCTCCATGTGGCCGACCATCTATTTCGACCCGAACGCCTATGCGGTGATCGGCATGAGCGCTCTCGCCGCCTCGGTCATCGGCGGTCCGTTGACCATGATCTTCATCGCGCTCGAGACCACCGGCGACCTTTGGCTGACGACCGCGGTGCTGATCGCCGTGATCATCTCGGCTCAGGTGACACGTGAAACGTTCGGTTATTCGTTCGCGACGTGGCGCTTCCATCTGCGCGGCGAGACCATCCGAAGCGCCGCCGACATCGGCTGGATGCGCGATCTGACCGTCCGGAAAATGATGCGCCAGGACATCCAGACGGTCCACGCCTCAAGCACGATCGCCTCGTTCCGCGAGGCGTTTCCGCTCGGCTCGACGGCCTACGTGATCGCCGTCGACGACGACGAACAGTACGAGGGGCTCGTCCTCGTTGCCGACGCCCATTCGACGGAAGAGTTATCCGACAAATCCATCAAGGACCTGCTGCATCACCGCGACGACGTCTTGCTGCCCGGCATGGCGGTCAAGGAAGCCGTGCTCGCCTTCGATCGCGCGGAGGCAGAAGCGCTCGCGGTCGTCGAATTCGTACCGTGATCGCCGCGTCATCGGACTTTTGACCGAAGCCTATGTGTTGCGCCGGTATTCGGCCGCATTGGAAAGCCGCCGCCGCGACCTGGTCGGCGAGGAATAGGCGTTGCCGATGCGCCAACAGAGCCGCTACGGGCGCAGATAAATGTAGCCCTGCGATTGCAATTCGGCGAGGCGGACGACGCCGCCCTTGTCGGCGACGACGAAGCCCGGCCGCAGGTCCTTGAGCGTGACGTTCTGGCCATGCATGGTGTGGATGCAGGCGTAGAGCTGCAGACCCGCCTCTGACATCTCGGCGGTGCGTTTGGTCATATCGGGATTGGCGTTCGCTGCATGGAAGGCCTTAAGCGCCGGACCGTGGATGACCAGCGCGATCGTCACTTTTTCCGAGCCGCCCATGCCGCTGTAGTGATTGCGGATGTTGCCCATCACGAAATCGACCTTGTCGATGTCGGAGAGGTGATAGACGACCTTCGAAGCGTCCGGCGTATCCGCCTTGGCGCGGGTCGCCACCAGCGAAATCGGCATGATCGCGCAGGCGGTCTTGAAAACGCCCGTCAGCACGTTGCGTCGATCCATCCGGTGTTCCTTTCTTTCGTCATTCCGAGGCGCGCAAAGCGCGAGCCCGGAATCCATAATCACCAGTTGAGCAGAACTATCGCAGAGCCATTGCGCCGAGCATTGTGGCTATGGATTTCGGATTCGCCACTTCGTGGCGCCCCGGAATGACTGCGTACGTCACTTGTGCCGCAACGCGGCCAATTCCTTGCGATCGGTCACGAGGATCGCGCATTCGCTGCCGTCGGCCCGGTCCAGCCTGAACACCTTGTCGTCGGCGCCGCCTTCCAGAGCCGTCGAGGCCGACTCGTCGGGGTCCTTTCCCTTCCAGATCCGAATCCGGTCGAGCTTGACGATCGCCGACGCGTTGTCTTTGTTGAGAGTGACCGAAATGCCGCCGCCGTCACAATCGACGCCGCAGAAGAAATCGATGCCAGCCGGCATCGTGGTGCCGTCGCCGCCGTTTTCGGCCCGCACGGTCGGCGCATGGCCGCAATCGCCGCTCGAGTCGAAGTCGCCGGGTTTGTTACGGAAGTTGACGCCGAGCCGGAACGAGTAATTCAAGTGCGGATCGTCTTCCATGTGCTCGGCGGTGAGCAGGAGCTTCATCACCGTGACTTTTTGCAGCGGATGCTCGGCCATATGCTGCGCATCGTAATGGCGCACGAAGCACGCATACGATTTGGCCTTGCTGATGGTGTTGGCGAACATCCGTTTGGCGAAGTCGGTGTCGGCCTGATCGTCGGCGCGGGCCGCTGAGCCGCCTGAACAGACGGCGAGCGCAACGGCCATGACGGTCATGATGCACAGACTTCGCTTCATGGTGACGGTCTCCTGAGGCGCCCGGCCGCCTACTCCAGGGGCTGAATGCGCGTGATCCATCCTTCGTGGTCGACGTACCAGACCGTCACCGGATCGGTCGAGTTGTCGATCCAGCTTTCGCGGTCGATGCCGTACGGCTCCGGCAGCACGTATTCAGTAAACTGCTCGTTCTTTGGATTGAAGCGGAAGTAGCGGCCCGAGTGCATCTCGCCGCCCCACACTTCGCCGTTCTTGTCGGCCTGCGCGGTGTACATCGACGCGTACGGCGTCGGCAGCGGATATTCGTGAATCCGCTTCTCCGCCATGTTGAACTCGACCAACTCGCCGCCGCGGCCGCCGGCCCAGTAATTGTTGTGCAGGTCGAACTCGCCGCGGGCCGGACCGGAATTGATGCTGGTGTCCGGTTCGAACACTTCGCCGCTCTTGGTGTCGGCGACGATGACGCCGTCACGCGGCCAGGCGCCGCCGGCCCAATAGTGGCCGTCGGCGCTGATCGCACTGCCGTAGGTGCCGGGGAACTTCTTCGTGATGAGGCTTAGCACCGGCTCGCCGGTCAGCGAGTCGACCTTGGTGACTTTCTTGTCGCGGGCCTTCCAGATGTAGCCGTCAGAATCGAGCGCGTAGTTGCCGCCCATCGGCGAATTGATCGCTTCGCGGACCTGCCAGGGGATGCGCTTGAATTCGCCGGTCTTCGGATCGAGCCGCCAGATGTTGTGAGCCCAGTTCTCCGAACCCCAGACGACGCCGTCCTTGTCGACATGGATCCAATGGGTCCCCGGAAGGGCACCCGCCGCGACGGGCGGCACGTGGAATTCCTTCACGTTGCCGGTTTGAGGATCGAGCTGTCCAACATAGGAACTGCGGTGGGTCGAGTACCAGATGCTACCCTTCGCATCGCCCGACACGTCATGGGTCGCCGTTTCGATGCGCGGCAACTCGTATTCGGTGATGATGACGCGAGTTTGCCGGCCCTGCGGACGCGGCAACGCGATGAAGCCGGGGTTCGGGGAGTCCGGGCCGCGCACCGTCGCAAGCCAGTGCACGAGGCGGGCCTCGTCCTCGTCAGAGAAGCGGCCACGCTGATTGACGTTGATCAGCGGCGAGCCGGCGCCGTGGATCATCCGGTAGACGATCTTGCCCCAGCTCTGCTCGTCGTAGTGATTGCGGAAGATCTGCTGGTACGAATGGCACCAGTTGCAGTTGACGGTCAGCAGGCGCTTTTCGGCGCCGGTGCCGGACAGACTCAACAGCCATTCCGATCCGGTCATTTGCGCCGCAATTTCAGGGTAGGGCGGCAGCACGTCCGACGTCGTGATGCGATCGAGAGCGATTTCAGGAAGCTCGTTCGCGCCGTCGATCTCGACCGCGTCTTTGGTGTAAGGAACAAATTCGCGTGGCTGCGCGATGCGCAGCGTATAGGTGCCGGGATCGAGTTTCGGGAATTCGTAGCGGCCGTTGGCGTCGCTATAGACCGTGGTGCGGATCGCGGTCTTTTTGGCGATCAGCTGGACCATCATGCCTTCGAGCAGATCGCCCTTGGCAGCCTTCACCACGCCGTGGGGGCCGCCCGAGAGATTCCGGCCTGCCGGCACTGCGACCACTCCGCTGTAACCGCGATAGGCGGGATTGGGCGGCGGCGCGTCGGAATTCCAGCAGCATTGCTCGCGGATGAAACTGACGAGATCGTTGATGTCGGACTCGCTCAGCGTCGTCTTGTAGGCCGCCATGTCGGCGCTGCCGTTGCGAATTTGGTTCTTGACGCTGTCGTCGTTGACCGGATCGCCGGAGATCAGCGAGGGATGCTGATAAAGGCCGTTCAGCTTCGGCACGTCTTTGGTGAACTCGTTGTGGCAGAACCAGCACTTGTAATAGAAGATCTCGCGGCCTCGCTCCGGACCAGAGGTGGCGGCCTTCTTGAATTGATAGATTTGATCGGCCTTTTGCAGGTAATCCATCGGCGGCTCTTTGACGGCGCCGTTTGCTGCGGTGTCCTCCGCCGCAGCGGGTCTCAGTGCCGGCCCGGCAAACAAGATCAGCGCCGCTGTCACGGCTGCGCGTATCGCTCTCCATCGAACGGAACCACGAACGGAATCCATGTCTCCCTCACAGTGCTGTTTGTCGTCTTTGGGCGGCCGAATGTTCACCCGCTCCGGGTGTCTGCCGGTTTCGCGGTCCCGGCGGCGGCCAGTATAGCTCATTCGATTGCGCCTTCGAGCCATCAGTCCGGCTGGTTTCGTCTGCGCCGGACGCAATGGACCGCGTAATGCCGCGCGGGTAAGAATAGGCAGCCGCTCGATCATCGGAAGAGTAAGCTTATGAATGAGCACGTCAAAGCCGAGCGGCCGGCGGTCGATTGCGTGACCAACGCGCGTGCGCTTGGCCCGCTGATCGCGGCGGCTGCGCCGCGCATCGAGGCCGATCGCACCTTGCCGGCCGATCTAGTGGCGGCGCTCCATGACGCGCGGATGTTCCGCATGCTGGTGCCGCGCTCGCTTGGCGGTGAGGAAATCTCGCCGGTCGCGTACGTGCAAGCCATCGAGGAACTCGCCAAGGCCGATGCCAGCACGGCGTGGTGCGTGGCTCAGACCTCGGTCTGCTCAACGATTTCGGCATGCCTGAAGCAGCGTACCGCCGAGGAGATTTTCAAAAACAATCCGCGCGGCGTTCTGGCGTGGGGACCGCTCAGCAAGAGCGCCAAGGCGATCGCCGACAAGGGCGCCTATCGCCTGACCGGCACCTGGCCGTTCGCCAGCGGCAGCCGTCACGCGACCTGGCTCGCCGGTCATTGCCCGGTCTACGAACCGGACGGCCAGCCGCGGCGCGACGCCGCCGGCAGTCCGGTCGAAATGACGTTCGTGTTTCCGCGCGAATGCGCCACGGTCAACGATGTCTGGCACGTGATCGGGCTCAAAGGCACCGGCAGCGATACGTATGCGGTGACCGATCTGTTCGTGCCCGAGGATCGCGGGATGGCCGCGATGGCGCGCGATCCGGCCGAGCGGCGTGAGCCCGGTCCGCTTTATTCCTTCACGGTCTATCAGCTGTTCGGGTCGAGCTTTGCGGCGATTTCGCTCGGCATCGCCCGTGCCACGCTCGACGCCTTCGAGGAGCTGGCGCGCGGCAAGACGCCGACCGGGGGTGGCGCGGTTCTGCGCGACAACGCCGTGATTCAGTCGCAGGTCGGCGTCGCCGAGGCGCAGCTTGCCGCGGCGCGGGTGTTCTTTCTCCATGCGCTCGGCGACATGTGGCAAGGCCAGCAGTCAGGAAAGCCGTCGATCGATCAGCGGATCGCGCTGCGCATGGCGATCGCTCATGCCGGCCAGCAGGCGCGGCAGGTCGTCGACACTGCCTACCACGCCGCCGGCGCCACCGCGATTTTCGAGAGCAATCCGTTCGAACGCCGCTTTCGCGACGCGCACGCGGTGTCGCAGCAGGTGCAGTCGCACTTTTCAATTTTTGAAATCATCGGCCGCCACTTCCTCGGCCTGCCGCCGAATTCGCGACTGATCTGAAGGCGAAAGCCGTCACGCCCCTTTCGCCTTGCGCTCTTTCTTGTCGCCCGCGAGTTTTGCGGTCTGTTCGGCGAGCGTCCTCGCCGTAGCGCCGAGGAAATCGACAACAATCGCGAATTCGGTGGTGTCGTACCGCGCCAGCAGCACGTCCATCGCAGCGTGCAATTCGCCGTAGAGCCGGTTGATCTCGCGCAGCTTGGCGCCGACCGCGCGTATCGTGACCCGGCGGCGGTCGTCGCTGTCGCGTTCGCGCGTCACGTAGCCGAGCGATTCCAGGCGGTCGATCAGCGCCGTGACTGCGGCGCCGGTAAGCCCCGTATAGGCGACCAGATCGCCGGCCGTCAGGGCAGTGTCGCCCAACAGGCGAAGCACCTTCTCGTCGGTCGAGTGCAGGCCGAGCTTGCGCGCGACGGCGTCGTGGAACAGCGCATCGTGCGCCGCGAATTCGCGGATCAACGGCACGTAACGGTCCATCCGCGAGGCGCGCGAACTTGACTTTCTTCGTCTTGACATTTAGATCGCCTGATTATTAGATAATCTAAGTATATTGGCACGCGGCAGTCCTGCCAAGGCGGTCGGTACTGAGGGTGGCGTAGTCATGGCGACGCTGCAAAACGCAAGGGATTTCGCTGTACTACAGACTGATCGGCGATTTCCTTGAACAGCGTCCTGCCGCGGCGTCGGCGCGCGGCGGCTTCATGAAGCGGCAACCCGTCCGGCCGTTGACACCGCGCCGCCGGACGGCCGACGATGGCGCAAAATCCGGGGTCTGAACCATGTTTTTTTCAGAACGTGTTGCCAATCTAACGCGCAAAATGCTGCGCAAGAAGCTTTATGTCGTGATGTCGAAACCCGCGGTGCCCCCGGAGAAGCTTCAGCTCTACCTGTCGGCGCATCTGGAATACATGATTGAACTGGAAAAGCGCGGTCACGTGTTTGCCTCCGGGCCGCTGTCCGACGGCGACGGGCCGCCGACCGGGCTCGGACTGACCGTACTTCGCGCCAGCGACGCGAAGGAGGCCCGCGCGATCGCCGAGGCCGATCCGTTCTTCATCAACGGTCTGCGCACATTCGAGCTCAAGGAATGGACCGTGATGGAGGGTACGATCGGGCTGCGCGTGAATTTGTCCGATCAGTCGATAGAAGTGACCTGACACGGTAGAAGCTCCGCAACACAATTAGAATAAGAATATCTGGGGAGACGTTTCATGGAGACCATCGGCTTCGTCGGCGTCGGCAAGATCGGCCTGCCGATCTCGGAGAATCTGATCAAGAGCGGCTATCGCGTGGTCGGCTATCGCCGCCGCTCGCTTGCGGAGTTCGAGAAGATCGGCGGCGTGCCGGCGCGGTCGCCGGCCGACGTCGGCGCGCAGGCCGACATCGTGTTCTCCTGCCTGCCGTCGACGGAGGCGCTCGACGACGTGGTGCAGGGCCCGAAGGGGCTCGTTCAATCGGCGCGGCCCGGGCCAGATCATCGTCGAGCTCGGCTCGCATCCGGTGCCGGACAAAGGAGCGGCAGATCGCGCCGCTTGCCGCAAAAGGGCGCGGCCTTCATCGACGGCGAAGTGTGCGGCACGCCCGGCATGGTGGCGGCGCGCAAGGGCGTGATCTATCTCGCCGGCGACGCCGCGGCCTGCAAGAAGATCGAGCCGTCGTCGCGGGCTTTGCCGATTCGTGCCTCTATTTCGGCGACGTTCGGCGCCGCGAGCCGGGTCAAGCTGGTCAACAATCTTCTGGTCGCGATCAATATCGCCGCGACCGCGGAAGCGATGGCGCTCGGGCTGAAGGCCGGCGTCGACGTGCCGCTGATGATCAAGGCGATCGCGACCGGCAGCGGCGGCTCGACCCAGTTCGGCATCCGCGCGCCCTGGATGGCGGAGCGGCGCTTCAGCCGGCGCAGGGCTCGGCGCCGGGCTGCAGCACTATTTCGGCATGATCGGCGATTTGGCCGACAGCGTCGGCGTGGCGACGCCGCTGCTCGACTGCGTCATGCCGCTCTATGAGCGCTTCATGGAGATGGGCCTCGGCGAAGACGACGTTGCCGCCATGGTCGACGTCATCGGTCGCGCTGCCGCGCTCGAAATTACTTCGAATCGAAGAATCACAAAAGGAGAGATCGCATGATCCGCGTCAAGAAGATCGCCCACGCCAGCTACGAGATGCCCGACCTCGACCAGCAGACCGAGTATTACACCGACATCCTCGGCATGACGCTGGTCGGCCAAGGAGAAGGACGCGGTCTATCTCGCCAACACGGTCGATCATCACTCGGTGGTGTTGCGCAAGGGCGTCGCAGGCGCAATGCGCGCGCGTCGGCTTCCAGCTCGGCGCCGACGACGATCTCGACGCTTTCGAGAAGCAGGTGCACGGCGCACGGCATCAAGACCGCAGCGCAAGAAGGATCCTGAGCCGTCGATCGCCGACATGGTGCGCTTCGAGGATCCGAAGGGCACGGTCATGGAGGTGTTCAAGCGCGGCGACTTCTCGCACCAGAAATTCCAGCAGCAAGGGCATCGTGCCGCACAAGCTCGGCCACGTCGCGTTCCATGTCACAGACGTCAAGCACGTCACCAAGTTCTATTGCGACGTGCTCGGCTTTCGCGAATCCGACTGGATGGGCGACTTCTTCTCGTTCCTGCGCTGCGGGCCGGATCATCACACCATCAATCTGATGGAGACCGGCTCGAACCGGCATTTCCACACCGCGTTCGAGCTGCGCGACTGGGGCCACATGCAGACCGCCTGCGATTATCCTCAGCCTCAACGGCTACAAGCTGCTGTGGGGTCCGGGCCGTCACGGCATCGGCCACAATCTGTTCGCCTATCATCGCAGCCCGAACGGGCCTGATCACCGAGCTGTTCGCCGAGCTTGACCGCATGAACGAGGAGCTCGGCTATTTCGAGCCGCGGCCGTGGCACCGCGACAATCCGCAGCGGCCGAAGGTCGTGGGCCAAGGACCCGTCAGCCTCGAATCTGTGGGGTATCCATGCCGAGCGACGAGATGCACAAATAGTCTTCTCCCTCTCCCCACCAAGGCGGACGGCAACGAGCAAACAATGGGAGGATAGTCATGCCGAGGATCGCGGCTGCGTGATGGCGTTGCGCGGCGTTGCTCGTCGCTTTCGCTTATCGCGGCCGCAGCTCCGGCGCGCGCCGCCGACGCCGATCAAGGTCGGCTTCAGCATGGCGTTGACCGGCGCGGTGGCGCAGAACGGCAAGCAGCTCATTATCGCGCTTGAGCTTTGGCGCGACGACGTCAATGCCAAAGGCGGGCTGCTCGGCCGTCCGGTCGAGCTCGTCTATTACGACGATCAGAGCAATCCGGCGAACGTGCCCGGCATCTACACCAAGCTCATTACGGTCGACAAAGTCGATCTGCTGCTCGGCCCCTACGCGACCAACATGGCGGCGCCCGCGATGCCGGTGATCATGGAGCACAAGCTGATGACCATCAGCATGCTGGCGATCGGCGTGAACCGGCATTTCGACTATCGCGGCTATTTCGACATGGTGCCGGTCGGCCCGGAGGGCATGAAGGCGTTCTCGCGCGGCTTCTTCGAGCTTGCGGCGGCGCAGCAGCCGAAGCCGCAGACGGTCGCGATCCTCGCCGCCGATGCCGAGTTCGCCAAGACTTCCGCCGACGGCGCCAAGGAGAATGCAGGCCGCAAATGGCCTTAAGGTCACTACGACCAGAGCTATCCGCCGAGCACCACCGATTTCGCGCCGGTCGTGCGCGCCGTGCAGGCGACCAATCCCGACATGGTGTTCGTCGCCGCCTATCCGCCCGACACGGTCGGCATCGTGCGTGCGGCGCAGGAGATCGGGCTGACAGCCGAAGATGTTCGGCGGCACCATGATCGGCCTGCTGATCACGCCGATCAAAATGCAGCTTGGCCCGCTGCTCGACGGCATCGTCATCATGGAAAGCTTCGTGCCGGCGCCTACGTTCAACTTTCCCGGCGTCGCCGACGTGCTCAAGCGCTATCAGGAGAAGGCCGCGAACGAAAAGATCGATCCGTTCGGCTTCGGCTTCGTGCCGTTCGGCTACGCGGCGGGGCAGGCGCTGGCTCAGGCCGTCGAAGCCACCAAAAGCCTCGATCACACGAAGCTCGCCGACTACATGCACAGCCATACCGTGCACACCGTGGTGGGCGACATCGACTATACTAAGACCGGCGAGTGGGCGCAGCAGCGCAACGTGTTCACGCAGTTTCAGAACGTCGCCGCCAACAACATCGATCAGTTCCGTACCGGAGCGGCGCAGCCGATCCTGTGGCCGCCGGAATACAAGACCGGCAACATGATCTATCCATACGCGGACGCGAGAAAATAATGACCCTCCCGACAAGGGGAGGGGAACGGCCTATTCGGGAGGAGAATGATGAAAGCCTGGTTTGGCGCGGCGGCCGTGTTGGCGTGTCTTGCCGCTGCCGCATCGGCAAAGGCCGAGACCTATCCGGCGAAGCCGATCACCATCATCGTGCCGGCGTCGCCCGGCGGCGTGACCGATATGCTCGGCCGCATCCTGGCGCAGCACTTCACGGCGGACTGGGGTGCGACCGCGATCGTCGAGAATAAGCCGGGCGCCAACAACCAGATCGCCGCCGAATACGTCGCGCATCAGCCGGGCGACGGCTATACGCTCTTGATCGGTCCGGAAGTCACCTTGATCGCCAACCCGACGCTTTACGGCCACCTGTCCTACAGCCTCAGCGACTTCACGCCGATCACCGGGCTCGTCACCATCAGTCACGCGCTGGTCCTCAATCCGTCGGTGCCGGCGAACAGCGTCAAGGAACTGATCGCGGTCGGCAAGGAGAAGCCCGGCGCGCTCAACTACGGCACCTACGGTGTCGGCTCGACCGGCCACCTCAACATGGAGTTGTTCAAGACCATGACGGGGGTGAACTTCGTGCCGGTGCACTACAAAGGCGCGACGCCGGCGCTGCAGGATGTGGTCGGCGGCCAAATACAGATGATGCTGATCAGCGTCGGCAGCGCCGTGCCGCAATGGAAGTCAGGCGGCGTGAAATTCATCGCCGACGGCGCGCCGAAGCGCATGAAGCTTCTGCCCGACATGCCGACGATCGCCGAGACCGTGCCGGGCTACGTCGCGGCGTCCTGGTTCGGCCTGTTCGGCGCCGCCAAGATGCCGCCCGAGGTTGTGGCGAAGATCGGCGCCGAGGTGCAGAAGATCTTCGCCGATCCTGAGGTGCAGAAGACTTTTCTCGACGCGCAATATTTCGAATCGATCGCCGGCTCGCCCGAAGAACTGGCGCAGCGTATCGCGACCGAAGAGCCGCGGTTTCGCAAGGTGATCGAGGACGCCCACATCAAGCCGGAGTAATCCGGCTCGCCACCCGCTGTGGGGAGCGCCGGCCGGCTCAGGCCCGCGTGATTCCAACGCTCGATTCGTCGGCCGCCGCTGCAGCGTCGACCAGCGAGAACTGCGACACCAGCCAGCTGACGAACCAGCGCCAGACCCATGGAATGGGAATGATGAACCCGGACGCCAGAGCCAGCACCAGAAGGCGCCAAAGATAGCCGAACCCACTGGCGGTGAACGCCAGCTGTTTGCTTGATCCAACAACGTGACTGCACATCCAGCGTCCCCAGGCGGTCGTGACCCAGGCCCAGCCGATGATGGTGATGAACGAGATGACGTAGAACAGCACCCATCCAATCATCGCCCAAAATCCGCCGGTGAATTTGAGCGGTTCGCGTTGTCCGTCCCACACGAGATGACCGAAGAACCAGCGAGCTATCAGAATGTTGAGGAACGCCGTCAGCGGCAGCGTGATGAGTTCGATCTCGTTGTGTCCAATCTCGTTGTGTCCAATCTCGTTGCCAAGCAGGCCCACATAGGCGCACACCGCGTTGCCCATAAACACGTACCAGATGTCGCCCCCTTTGCCGGTGAACTCCACGCGCTGCCCTTCCGGCAGTTCGATGTGCGCGACGAACCAGAGGAAAAAGCCCGCCGTCACCCAGGGAGCCGGGATGATCAGAACCTGGGCGATGAACACCAGCAGACTGCGACCGAGCAGTCCCCAAGTGCCGACATGAGTGATCAAGGCCTGGCCGGCGTGGCTCTGCGCCGGCGCCCCCGAATAGGCCGGCGCCGATGGACGGCGCGGAGTTGCGGCCGTCATCAGTCCCGGCACCTCGGCGGCACGCGTCCAGTTGGCCATGCCGTCGCACCACACCAGCGTATCGGCTGTCACGGTGCCGGCGGCGATCAGTTCGCGCAGCCGTTCATCTGAAAACGGCCCGTCCTTCTTGTCGTCAATGGCGACGAACCACTGTCTGATGGCCATGCGTTAGCCCCCCAAGACCCAAAAGTGCCCAGCCGCGCAGAGCGAGATCAGCATCGCGGCTCTGCTCGGATGAGCTTACACCACCGACATGCCTCGCAGCCATCGGTCGTGCGCCGGGACGGGAAGAGGTTCAACGATTCATGGGAAAATGAACCATCCATGGCGTCGCGGCGACCCATCCGCGTTGCGTATGGAGCAAGCCCTTTTGCCGTTGACCTCTGCCTTAAGGCTTTCGGCCGTCGCTTTCGCGCTGTGCACTGGCCTCGCCTCGGCGTCCGCCGAATTCGGCGACGACCCTGAGGATGACCGGACCTTGGCGCCCGGTGCTTCGGCGGGCGCGGGCGATTCCGAGAACCGCCCGCCGGCGAGCCCGACACCGCCGGTTACCGAGCAAAAGCCGGCATCCGGCGGCGGGCAGAAGGACTTGCAAGACGATGACGTGCAAGCCTGCCTCCAAGAAACCGGCGATTACCGCACGGAAGGCAGAGCAGTCGCTTACGTCATCGGCATCACCAACACCTGCGACAAGCGATTACGTTGCGAAATCTTCGCCAACGTGATTGGTGCACGTGGTTCGTCATTAGGTCACGCGGTCATGATTCTCGGCCCGACATCGCAAGGCGCCGCGTCGAGGAAAACCTACGCCACGCAAGTGAAAGAGGCGGGCGGCATCGCCCAGGTCTCGCGCGAATGCCGGGAATTTTGATCGCGCGCAATGCTTGAACTTGCCTCCATTAAGCGCATCGTCATCGGCGTCCTCATGGTCGCCGCGCTCGCGCTGTTCGTAAGCTCCGGGCTGTCGCGGTTTCTGGGAATGTTTCTTTACGACGGCGTCTTTCATCGCCTGTTTCCGACGGCGGTATCCTGGGATGCCCATGAGGCGTTCGTCAAATGCGGCTCCGCCATTGATCGTCCGAACGAATGGCCGAGCGCGCCGTCCGCAGCCTGCCAGGCGATGCACATGTGCGCCAACGAGACGCCCTTGTCTGACGGCGAGCGGGCTGTGCTCTATACCGAGATCCGCAGCACGCCGGGCTGCCAAGTGCCATGATCGAATGGCTGCGATAGGATTTTCGATGCAAGTCGATTTTCGATCCAAGTTACCCGGAGCAACCGCCGCATGAACCTGGTCTTCCGCGCCGGACTGATAGGTCTTGCCGTCGCCGTGCTGGCGGGCGCGCCGCTCGGCGCGCAAGCGGCGCCGAGTTTCGATTGCAAGCGCGCTTCGACCATCGTCGAAAAGGAAATTTGCGGCGTCCCCGAATTGGGCGATCTCGATCGCGATGTCGCGGCGGCGTTCACCCAGGCGATCGGGGCGCTCACCCCCGCCGATGCCGATGCGCTGCGCGCCGACGAGCGCGCCTGGCTGAAAGACCGCGACAATTGCGGCGATCTCATTCATGGCGATCCGCCCATCATGCCGACGTCTACGTCTGTCTGAAGGATCAGATGTCGGGGCGCGTGACGCGTCTGAAAGCCATTCTCGCCCGCAAGCAGTTCTTCAAATAGCCGTGCCGGGCGGTTTTCGGAAGGATCGTGCTCGACTAAGATGTCGCCCTGACGGCCGGGCGAACGCGCCGCTGCGTCCGCACAACAAGCCGCCGGGGAGGATGACATGAACACCGCGTGGCTATCATCGGTCTGCCTCGTTGTGGCGCTTTTTGCCATGCTCGCTCAGGCGCAGACCATCGACTTCGCCAAGGTGCAGATCATCGCCGAGCCGATGGTGCCGAATCTCACCATGCTGTCGGGTTCGGCCGGACTTGATCCGTCTCACGACGACGCGGCCGGCGGCCGGATCGGCGTGCTCACCGGCCCGGACGGCATCCTGATGGTGGATGCACAGTACGCGCAGCTCACCGACAAGGTCGTCGCCGCGATCAGGGCCATCAGCGCCGCGCCGATCCGCTTTCTGGTCAACACCCACATCCATCGCGACCACACCGCCGGCAACGCCAACTTCGCCCGCATGGGCGCCGTGATCTTCGCGCGCGAAGAGCTGCGCGACAGCATGCTGCGCATCGCAAAGGGGCCGAATGCCATGGGTAATCCGCTGAGCGATCCGGCGGCGCTTCCGGTGGTCACCTACGGCATGGGGCCGCCGGTGACGATCCACATGGACGGCGAAACCGTCGATCTCATTCCGGTGCGGGCGGCGCACACCGGCGGCGACACCATGATCCGTTTCGCCAACGCCAACGTGATCATGATCGGCGATTTCTACCGCAACTACGGTTATCCGTTCATCGACACCAACAACGGCGGCTCGCTCAAAGGCATGCTGGAAGCGCTCGATCAGACCATGAAACTCGCCGGGCCGGACACGCGGCTCGTTCCCGGCCACGGCACGATCATCAAGCGTGACGACATCGTGCCATATCGCGACATGATCCTGGCGATCCGCGACAAGGTGCAGGCGATGATCGCCCAAGGTAAATCGCTAGATGTTGTCCTAGCCGCGAAAGTCACCGCGGCCTATGACGGCAAGCTCGCCGGCAGCACGCCGGAGAGCTCGAACCGCTTCATCAGCGAGATGTATTCGGAGCTGAAGGCCGACGCGAAATGAGCGGCGCCTGCTCGCGCGCCGGCCGTCGGCAGCGCGGGCCGTGGCGGCGTGGATGATCTGATTGAGCGGCGCCGCCAAACGCGAGGCTTTGCTCACGTTCGCCGTTCCGGTGCTGGTGGCGTTGTTGCTCCGTCTCTTCGCGGCTGGGGTCTGGGTCTCTCGCCCGGACGGTTTCGACGGCTTCGCCGCTCTCCGAAATGTTGAGTTATCTCATCGCCGCGACCGTCCCGGTGTGGCCGCTGGCCTTTGTGATCTTTGCGATCGTCAGGCTCTGGAAGGCGACCGCAAAACTGCTGGCCGCAGGCGTGCTGCTGTTGTCGCTCGCCGTGTCTGTGGCGCTCTTCTTCGTGGGCTTCGGCGAGCCCTTCCTGCGGCTCGCTTTGCATCGATCAAGATACAACGCGGCGGTTGCCGCGCACGCTACGGATCCCGCCGTCGTGTTCGATTGGGGCGAGATACCGACTTTTCCACTTGGCCGAAGGCTCGACTATCTCGTTTTCGCGCGCGGCGATCAGGCGCTGGCCACGCTCCGGCATTTTGAGGCTGACGACAACGATCCACGCGATGCGTATGTTCAGGACGATGAATACGACGTCAAAACGATCCTGTCCGATGCCTGGGACCCGCCGACGGTGCAGCGCCGTTTCAAGAGCCTTGTACTTGATGCCTGCCACCTCGGCGTCCACCACCTGACGGGCGGCTACTTCCATGTCGTCGACGATTGTTGAGACCGCTCCGCGTATTTCCCGCTGCACCGTTCATGGTCCAGGCTTGCGGTCCGAGAAACTTGACCAGACGAGGAAAACGATGAACGCCGACGCCAAGAAGACCGTGCTGCGGATGACCCCGTACGGCATCTACGTACTCACCGCGGATGACGGAAACGGCAACATTTCGGCGTGGACCGTGAACTGGGTGACGCAATCGGCTTTCGGCCCGCCGCTGGTGGTGGTAACCCGCTTCGCCGGCCTCGCCTGTCTGCCGACGGGCGTGCCCGACAAGGCCGCCGATGAGCTCGAACGGCGCGTGCGCGACGGCTTCAAGGGCGCAATCGTCAACGGCCACAATCGCAGCCGCTATCTCGACGACCAATTCTACTGGCCGATCCTGGACCGCGCTGAGGCGCTTGCCGCGCCGATCTATCTGCATCCGACGCGGCCGCCGCAGGCCGTGATCGACGCCTCGTTCGGCGGCTTCGCGCCGGACGCTTCATGTTCTCCGGCCCGGGCTGGGGCTGGCACATCGAGACCGCCGTGCACGTCCTCCGCCTGATCCTCGGCGGCGTGTTCGACCGCTTTGCGAAGCTGCAGATTGTGGTCGGCCATCTCGGCGAGGCGCTGCCGTTCATGCTGCCGCGGCTCGACCGCAACATGCCGCCGGCGCTGACCGAGCTCAAACGTTCGCTCGGCGACTATCTGCGGCAGAACGTGCACTACACGTTCGGCGGCTTCTTCTTTCCCGCGACGTTTCTCGACCTCCTCCTCGAAGTCGGCGTCGAGCGCATCATGTTCTCGGTCGATTATCCGTACGGCACGATGGCCGCGGGCCGTGCCTTCTTCGAACAGATTCCCGTCAGCGCCGCCGACCGCGAACGCATCGCCCACGGCAACGCGGAGGCGTTGTTCAAGGTACCGCCTGGATGAATGCGGCGAAATCCGCGGACAGTGCAGGAGCGCCGACGCCTATTTGAGCCGGTCACCGATCTTGTCGATGCCGGCCTTGGCGCAGCCTTCGTCGAGATTGCCGCCGGGCGCGCCGCCGACGCCGATCGCCGCGATGGCCTCGTTGCCGAGCTTGATGCGCAGCGCGCCCTGCTGCAGCAGGATGTGCGGCTCCTTGACGAGGCCGCCGGGCGGCTGGTTGCTGCCGATGCGCTGCGCGATGGCTCCGCTCGGAATCCTCGTTGCGCGCCGCGCCGAGCATGATCACCGTATAGGCCTTGTCGTAGGAGGTCAGCACCGCGATCTTGGTGGCGCCGTCGCCGCGCACCCTCGCCTGGGTTTCGCCCGCGGTGTCGACGACGGTGGCGGTGACCCCGTAGCCCTGCTTGGCGCAGGCCGCGACGGCTTCGGTTGCAGCCTCGGCGGCCAGCGCGGCGGACAGCCGATGCGTCGGTAACACGCCCTGCGCGCGGCTCGGCCCGGCGAGCCCGATGGCGAGGGCCGGGGCGCAAACAAGCATTGCCGCGAGATTGTTTTTCATCATGGCAGTCCTCCCGAGATTGTTTTTCATCCTGGTGCCGATGCCGCCATTGTGTCATCGCCGGGCGGTTGGGCAAAGCCTGTCGCCGCGGGGAGGTTTTCCGTGACCCAGGCCGACCTCGTGCCGTGCGTTCTCTCTTCTCCGCCCCCGCGCAGTGCAACGAAGCCGGCGAGGGGACCGCCCCAACGGGTTCGGCCCGAAGTGGCCGGCCCGATGACAGGGTCCGGGTGGTGGAGGGGGGTGCGGGTGAGGAAATTTGGATCATCGGAGTTTAAGTAGCCTGTGTTGAGCACAGCGAACCCCGGGGCGGACGATGAAGCCGCAGCACTAAATCCCGGATTTCGCTCCGCTCAATCTGTCAATGGGCATTTTTGCTAGCATCATCAAGTGTCTACAGTAACACCGTGCCGCGCGGCGCTAACGCCGCGCTAACATTGCCGTTTTCCGGCTAAACTGCCCGCGCATGCCAAAGCGGAAAGCGCCGAGGAAAGCGGGGAAGCGCGGCGGGGCTGGCGTCCGTTACGCCGCACTGAAAGCCCGATGGCAAGCGCGGCACCGCGACCCGAACCTTGCTGGCGGCGGCGATTGGCTGGTCGACAAGCCCGAACTGGCGCTCGATGCCACGCCGTTTCTCGCAACACTGAGGGCGCTCGGCGAGATGACGCAAGATCGCCGGTTTACAGAGTTGCGCAGTTGGACCATGCGGAGCGGGTTGATTGATCTGTCCAGTGGCCGCTGGTCGCGCTACGGCACGACGACCGCTCATCCGCTGACGAGGGACGTGTGTGAGGCGGTCGAGAACATGATCGCGGGCGGAGTGTCGAAGCGGCTGACGATTGCTCAGGCCGTTGCCGAATTTGCTGTGCGAGGAAATTCGTTCGAGGCCGCATGTAAAGCCTTCGAGCGGGTCTTCGACGAGTGGCGGAAAGCGTTGGACAAAAACCGACCTGAAAATGTCTAACGCAGACCGTCGCACGTCTTCTGCACGGCGTCGCGTTCCGTAGCCATATCGAGGTTCGATTTCGATCACGGAGCGAACCCCATGTCAGAACGCCGCCTGGTCCTGCTCGACACCCGCTATCCCGATGTCTCGCGCATGACGCGCTGGCGCATTGAGCGCGAACCGGATTTCCCAACCCCCATCATCGTACGTGGCCGGAAGTACTACGACGACGGCGAGCTGTCGGCGTGGGAGGAAACGCGCCGCCGCGCCAAACAGCGAGCAACCGCCGCTTAAAAAGCGAAAGCGGCCGCGTGCCTTCGCGACCGCTCCGCATTTTCACATCCGGCCGAGCAAGCGGCCTCGCTTCCACGATCCGCACTTAGCTCGACCGGCCATTCCCCGCAAGAGGGGAGAAGGAGTTGAGCATGACCAACAACCTCGTCACCACCTCGAACTCGCTTGCCGATCTGGCCGCCCGCATCAACGCCGAGCACCAAGCAGCCACCCAGTCGTTTAAGAGCGGCCTCCAAAGCGCGATTGCGGCTGGCAAGCTGTTACTCGAAGCCAAGGCGCAATTAAAACACGGGCAGTGGCTCCCGTGGCTTGAGCACAATTGCAAGTTCCCAGCGCGCACCGCGACCCATTACATGCGCTTCGCTCGCAGCGATGCCGAAATCGGCAACCTTGCCGATTTGATCGCTCCCGACGCCGTCGAGCAGCTAGACGACGAGCCGCTCGATCCGGTCATGGCAGAGGGCAAACGCCTCGCTGAAAATGTCCGACTCGCCACACGGCGCTGCCTCGACGAAATCGAAAACCAGATGCGGGCGCAGCGCGCCTTCATCGAGGACATCTACGACAAATTCTCCCGCGAGGACCGTATCGAATTTCACAAGCGCCTAAAGGCGGAGCGTCCCCACCTCGATAGGGAAATTCGCTATTGGCGCAAGATCAACGATGACGCGATCTCGCGCGCGCAGTGGCGCTTTTTGTGTGTGTGCGGCTGAAGGTGTGACCGCCATGAGCAGCAAAAATTTCGCCGCCGCCTTTCAGAGCTTCAACTGGCTGCGCAGCGTCGCCGACGACAAGCGCATCAGCATCATCCATCGGTTCATTCTGATCCGCCTCGTCATCCATCGTCAGAAAGATGGCCGGTGCAATCCCGGTTACGATCTGGTCGCCAAAGAGTTGGGCGTGGATCGCAAGACCGTCATGCGAGCGGTCGACGTTGGCGTTCGATTCGGATGGCTCGCCCCGCCGATGCGCGGCCGACGTGAGAACGTAAATTTCGTCTTCCTCTTCGCCAGCCAAGAAGTCCCTCCTCGCGGGACTTCTAGAACCGATCAAGAAGTCCCCCTTGAAGGGACTTCAAGAGCCGATCAAGAAGTCCCTCTAGACCAGTTTAAGAAGTCCCTCAAAAAAAGGGATTTCTCAAGCAAAATCAACAAATCAAGAAGTCCCTCAAAAAAGTGCCTTTTCGCGCAAAATCAAAGGCTTCCACGGGACACGGGCAAAGAAGGGCAAAGAGAACGGGCAAAGACTCTCTCGCGCTGACGCGCGCGAGAGCGAGAGCACACCCGATTTCGCTTCGCTTGAGACAGCAAGAAAGCGGCAGGCAGGGGAAGACAGCAAGGCGCCGGCCAGGCCCGAGCCGGACGCCGAGGCTGCGGACGCCTTCGCGCGCTTCTGGGCGGCCTATCCGCGCCACGACGCCCAGCTGCCGGCGCGCAGGGTTTTCGCGCGGGCGATCGAGGATACCGATCCCGAGCTCGTCGTCGCCGGCGCGCAACGCTACGCCATTGCCGAGCAGCTTCGGCTGTCGCGGCCTGGTCAGACGCCGCGGCACACGGCGATGGCTCACAACTGGCTGCGCGATCGGCGATGGACCGATCCGATACCGGACGGGGTGGTGATCGACCAATCCGGCGCCATCGTCGGGTTCGAACATAACGAACCGTCGCGGCCGATGGGCTTCATCGACATCGGCGAAGCGATGGCGCGCGACGCCGAAGACCGCGAGCGCGAGCGCCGCGTCGCTGCAGACCGGGAGCTGCTGCGATGAACGAGGTCATCGTCGCACAGCGCCGCCGCGATGGCGGCAGCCTCGCCGTAATCGGCAAAACCATAGCGCCGCATGAGGCGACCTTTGCCGTCGCGCGTCAGTGCGCCGAGTGGAAAGCGTCGCTTCCTCTGGTGACCGACCTTGCCTCGGCGCGGATCGTTCGCGCCGTGCTGTTGCCGAATCTTCAATCGATCGACGCGGCCTGGCGCGACCTGGCCGACATGACGACGAGCGATCGGCCGGACGAGGCCGTTACCGAGCCGCAGGCGCTGCGGATGCTGGCCGGGCTCTATGGTGCGCTGGCGAAACGGCAGACCGACGCGCGCGACGGTGCGGCGCTGCTGCAGGTGACCGCCGAAATGTTTTCGGAAACGGATACGGCGCTTGCCCGAGTGATTAACGTCGAGCCGCTGCCGCGCCATCCGGTGGTGCTGGCGCTTGCCGTCAAAAAACTGATCGCGACAAAGGTCTTCGCGCCGGCGCCGAGCGAGCTTCGCAAGGCGTTGCTCGAGGTGCGCAATCGCATCGTGCGGCTGCGATGTGACGTTTCGCCGGTGCTCGAAATGGCGCGCGCCGCCGAGCGCCTAGTCTTCCAGCAAGATCGCGAAGGCTGGCGGCTGCCATACGTCAGCGGCGACGTGCCGAGTATCGTCGCGGTCGAGCTGGTCGATTACGGCGATGGGCAAGAAAGCTGGTGGTCCGCCGTCGAGGCGCTTCGACATGACGAGGAAGCGTGATGCTCGATCGCGCCGTAGAAAAGAATTCTACCGCGGCGGGGGCGGTCATTTTCTGGCGATGCCGACGAGCTGCGGAGCGCCCGCGCCAATCAATTTTGGATTTCCTAAAATTTCGCGACCCCTTCCGGAAAAATCTTCCGGCTGCTCACGCGTCTAAAATCTCTCACGCGTGAGAGAAATGGCTGCCGCGTTTGTATTAAACTTCGCGCATGCAAACCAACGACGCGATCCGATCTCAGAGGCGCTACCAGCGAAAGCGGGAGGGCTTGGCCGTTTTTGGCATCGAAGCCGACGAAGTTCTGCTCGCCGGGCAACTTGTCGAGGGCGGCTTTCTTCGGGCGCACCAAGCCGACGATCGCGCCGAGATCGCCAAGGCTTTGCAGGCGGCGGTGACGGTCATGCTGGAACGGGGGATCAGATGAGGACGATCCGCGAAGCCGGCAGTATGATTGAGGCGCGCGCCTGGCGCCGCGCGATCGCCTCGCACGTGATTTCAAGGTTCAACAGCAAACACCCGGACACCGTCTGCCGATCGGCATGGCCCGGCGATCAAAAAGCTCTGGCAATCACAAAAGGCGCGGTTGGCCCGACGAGTAGAACGGATTTTCCCGCGCACGACGTCGTCGGAAGTTTTAGATCGCTCGCCCCGTCAAGCGCGGCGCTGAAATTGTTTGAAGCCGCGCTGCAGCTCGACATGAGCGGGATCAATCAAATTTCGATCCCGGCCGTCGAAGGCCTGCCCGTTTCGGCCGTTTTCGTCCCCGAAGGCGGCCCGTCGCCCGCGACGCAGTGGAGTTTCAGTTCCATTGTTGTCGGTCCAATGCGGAAAATTGTTTTGATCAGCGCCGTCAGCGGCGAGCTCGAAAGCGCGTCGCCTCAGGCGGCGTCGGACGTGATTGGCCGAATTCTCGCCGCCAGCGCCGGCAGGGGCATCGACGCCGCAGCTTTCAGCTCCTTCGCCGGCGACACGGTCACGCCGCCTGGCTTGCTTGCTGGCACGACGCCGCTCACTGCTGCGGCAAGCGGATTTGACAGCATGGCAAGCGATCTCGCTGCTTTGACCGGCGCGATCGGCGCCGCGAACGTTGATCCTACGGGCGCAATCTTTGTTTGCTCGCCGAGAGAAAAAACATTGATCGACGTCAAGGTCGGATCGGAAATATTTTCCAATCGCGTTTTGACGACGCTCGGCCTACCGCCAAAAACCATTTGTTGCTTTGCTCCTGCCGCCATTGCGAGCGGCTGGAGTTCGCCGCCGGCGATCGAAACGAGCAAAGAAAGCGTCATTCATTTTTCAACTTCGCCCAGCGATATCGTCACCGCTGGTGTCGCGAGCTCGCCGTCGATCAGCCAATTTCAAAACGATTTGATCGCCATAAAAGTTCGGGCCAATGCGGCATGGTGCTGCGTGGCCGGCGGCGCGCAAATTATCAGCAACATAAATTGGTGACGCGCCATGGATAGCGAACGCAAAGCGATCTTCCAGAAAGCGCGCCGGCTGCTGGCAAATGCGAAAGCCCAGCGCGCAGACGTTCTCGCCGACATTGAACGGCGCCAGCTCGAGGATCATCAGTCGCTGCCGCCGCTGCTCGTCGATCGCAGCCAGCCGCTCGTCCACAAACGTTTTGAAATACCGTCGCGAGACGAGCAGCCGGTGACAGCGGCGTCGACCGACTATTCGCAGGAGTGGTGCGGATGGGTGCGCAACGAATTCCTCGGGATGCTTCGTGTTTTCGCCGAAGAGGCCGGTGACGGGATGGCAGATACTAATTCCTGGTTGATTGGAAAAATCATGGATCGCGTCGAAGCCAAGGAGATGGCGCTCGAAGCCGAAATCGACGCGCTCGGGGCCGAAATCAAAAAGCTTCGCGAGCAGCTCAACCAGACAAACAACGTGAAACAAATCCGTGGTCCCAATGCAGCGTGACGACGTCAACATCAACACCGAGGCCGGGCACGTCGTTGAGATCGCCAATTTGGTCGACGCAATGTGGCGCGCGCAAAAGTACGATCGCGCGACGATCGCAGCCGGCTTGATGGTCGTGGCGGAAGTTCTTGCGGATGGTGATCCGATCGCACGCTTGGTGTTGCTGGAACAAATGATGCGGTTTGCCAGCAAGCACGAACCGGAACCGCCAAGCACAGTGCATCGCAATGGGAGCATTCTGCCAGCTCCCGGTGGCCAGACGGCGTGCGCTGATGACCTCGTCGCGTCGGCTGGCCACCAATTCCTCAAGCGTTAAGGCCAGGGGGGCATGTCGTTTTTGTTTGGTCCCGACGAGCCGCGGAGCGCCCCCGAGGCCTAATTGAGCCAAAACGAGGTAAAAACATTTGAAAGCCAAACTGCACCTCATGCCACCTGCCGCTGACGGGCTGGATCCCCCCTCGGACCTTGGCGCGTCCGGCCGCGAGCTGTGGCAAACGATCATGCGCGAGTATCGGATCGACGATACCGTCGGCCAGCAAATTTTGCGGCAGGTTTGTCTCGCCGAGGACATCGCGAAGGCGGCGCATGAAGCTGGCAAGCTGAAAGACGAGCTGGCCTGCCGCGCTTTCGTCGCCAGAGGGCTGATGCGGTTGAATTTGGACGCCGAGCCGGTCCACAGCCGGGATGGCCGTCCGGCTGGCGGTCTTCCAAACAACAATCGAAAGCCGCGCTATGGGCACAGTTAGACGACGCCGCCGCGACTCACGGCGCGAGCTGTCCGCCTATCGCGCCTACCAATTGTTGAGCGGTCCCCAGAATTATTGCGGCTATAAGGACGGCGACGAGCAGCAGATGCGAGCGGACTGGCATTCCAATCGCGCGGAGCTAATCCGCGTTTGGAACGGCGCCGACCCGTATGATTTCTTTGCTTGGCGTCCTTGGCTTTCCGTCGACCGCGATCATGAGCTGCCCTGGGCCGAGCGCATGTTCGGCGAGCCTATCGCGCGCCGTCGCCGCAGTGTTGGCTGAGAGCACCTTCTCGGTCAGATTGGGCCGGTCCCGCTTCAGGCGCAGCGGCAGTGAAAACGCCGCAGGCAAATTAACTCGACTTTTTTCCGTGCTTAAGCCTACTCGTACCGGATGTCCCAGCCCGACACCTCTGGACAGCACGCATCGGCACCGCGAGCGCCGCTTTGCCCCGCGTGCGGCATGACCAAGCGCCTACTACTAATCGAGCCCGATCCGACGACTAGGAGTGAGAGGCGCCTCTACAAGTGCGAGACATGCAGAACTCTCAAAACGCTCGAAACGGTGACGAACAAATACTAGTCCCGCTTTGGGTAGTCCCCGGCTGTGGACAGTGAGGCGCCCCGCTGATCGCCCGCAGACGCGCCGATGAAGATCGTAACGCCGCTCGCGTCCTGGTCGGCGATGCTCAGATCGTCGCTTTTCTGATAATCTGGCAAAAAAGAACCCCGGCGGATTAGGGCCGGGGCTGAAGGTGCCGAATGAATGACAAGCGTCCCAGCCTACAACGGAGGACGCCGATGCCGACAGCCCTTTCCCTGACCGACAGCCAGTTATCCGCCGTGCTGCGCGCCGCGACGCCGCTGCTGCCGGATGATCGATCCGCCTTCCTCGTCGCTCTGGCGCAGGCGCTGCGCGACGAGCGCGAGCTCGGCGACGGCGTCGTCTTCAGAGCGATCCGATCCCTGCAGCGCGAATTCTGGCAGCCGCCTCGGATCGACAACGACGACGGGCGGCACGGCCGGCGCCAGGTTGGCGAGCCGATCGCCTAGGCAGCGGCGATCCTGGCGGCATGAACAGATCGCACACATGGCAGCCGAAGGCGCGGGCCATGGCCGGCAGCCGATCGGCCGGGACGTGAACGGCGGCGTCGAAATACCGAGAGGCCGTCGTCTTCGATGTGCCGATCGCCTCGCCGAGCTGCCGGCAGGAAATACCGCTATGGGTTTTCAGCTCGCGCAATCGCGCCGCGAGCATCGCGTCTGGGTGTCGCTTCATGGCCGTGCATGTCCCTTGCACACCCGCTCGCCCTCGGCGGCGTCAGCCTAACGCCGATGCAGGGAGACTTGTTTCAGGCGATCCACAGTTTAGATCGGGACCGCGAGATATTGCAGCGGCACGGCTGTGACATCGCAACTGATGGTGGCCATCGCCGCCGCCCGATCTTTTTTGGCGCCGCCCAAAAGCGGCGTGCATGTTCAGGCCGTTACTCGTGCAGTTCCGGCTCAGCCTTTTCGGGACGGAAGATGAGCATGCTGTCCGCGCATGGGGTCATCGTCTCGCGTAGACGCAACGCCAACTGCGGCCGCCGCGGAGCTCGACCCGACGGCCGCCGGTCCTGGCGCAAATATCGCCGCCGCGATGCTGGCCGCGGGCGTCGTCGGCTGGCTGGTCCGGCTCGAGCGCCGCCTCTTGCGTCGTCTCGTCCTGCGCTGGCGGCTCGGCGCGGGCGAGCTTCACCGGGATGAGCTGCACGACATGCGGCGGCGGCGGGTCGGCGAAACATGGAGAGGATTGGTCCGGCCGCGGGCAGTCCGCCAGCAGGGCGAAGGTATCCTGCAAGTTTTTCGCCGCCGCCGCCACGCGATCGGCTTTCTGATGCGATCGGTCGACGACGGAAAGGCCGACGGCGGCGACCACGATGACACCGGCCCCGAAAAGATACTGAGCGCGGGATGGCATCTGCATGGATCACCGCCCGGCGTTTTCAAGCCGCATCGTCACCGGCATAGAATTATCATACTTGGTCAGGAAGCGGATCAGCTCGGCGTCGTCCGCCGCGGCGGCCGCAGCCGCACGCCCACATTCGCGTCCCACATCGCGCTTTTGGCCCTTCTCGGCCGCCCCAGTCACGCGCCAGCGCGGGAGCTATTGGGGGAAGACCGGACACCTTGATCTGTAGCGGGCGAGGCAGAAATTGACCCAACTCGGAAGTGGAGTGTGCAGCGCAGCAGTCGAGACAATGTTTGTTTTGTGTCGCGGCATGGAGCAATGCTTGTATGTACCGAGACATCGCAGAGCCGAATAGCTACGCGCAGTTCGGTCAATCCGCTGACAGGCTGCATGTAGCGGCGCGTTACGATGATGACACGACAGCATTCTGACGAGAGCCCCGACTATATCCATTTAGAACTTGCGCCACGGACGAAATGGGAATCGAATTTCTTTGGGGCGAAGAGGTGGTAGGACTTTATTCCTCTGATGGCTGGCAAGACGGTGACATACCGAAATTACAGTCATTAAAAGCAGCCGACGCCGTCGGTAGGTTCCTGAAGTCGACCAAACAACAGGAGACGACGATGTTCCGTTTGAATTGTTTAGTTGCGACCAGCATTCTGGCACTCACGGTTGGAGCTGCGAATGCTACTGTGTTTGATGTGTCGGGTACAGCCTCTCTCCCGCTCGGTGGAACGATTACTATCAGCGGCGGCAGCGTCACAGGAGAGGACGTTACGAGCAGCTCCAGTCCCATTGCTACGCCCTTTACTGACCTTTCCTCATCCGTGAGTTCTGGCGGGGGAACGGATTGGAATATTACCGTCGATACCGCTACCTCACCTGAGAATTATTTCATATTGATGGTGTTGCCCGTGGCGTCCCTCGCCAGTTACGCCGGCGGCAACATCATCACTGCCGTCCTCTACGATAACGTTACTGGCTTCGAGCAGCCTATTGCGGAGTGTGGTGAGGCAGGAGGGGCGGTGTGCGGTCAGTTGACAGCGGAAACGTCAATGTCACCCACCCCGTTGCCGGCGGCCCTCCCGCTCTTCGCCACCGGCCTCGGCGCAATGGGTTTGTTTGGTTGGCGCAGGAAGCGGAAGAACACTGCTGCCATCGCAACCGCCTAATCAAACAACCAATCGGATTTCGGAGAGACCGCCGCGAGGAGGCGGTCTTTCTGTATGCGCTAATGTTGCAATGCATGAGTCTGCTTCTGGCCCAGGCTGTGTGAAAACGACAGCGTTTTTGTTTTTCAAATTGACGAAGTCGAGACGAAACTTCCAACGACGAATTCGATTTCGGAGTTTTCACACAGCCTGGGCCCATCGCGTCATTTCGCGGCGAAGCAGCAAATCGGTCGCTTTCGGGGATAAGGCGGAAACAGCACGCCCGTACCCCCGATCCATGTCGGCGAAGCAAGCGCCCCGCTGATCGCGCTCAGCCGCTCGCCGATGCGCGCGCGACGTCGTCCGCTTTGTCCTGCAGCCCGTCGGGGAATCGACGCACCAGCGCGGCCCGTAGCGGCGCGGAGAGGCTGTCCGCAGGACACATGGGCAGCCAAAACGAAAAAGGGCGGCGCATTGCTGCCCTCTCGTGCTGTTTGGGCGATTGCAGTCTAGGCGGCGGCCTTGATCGTCGTCGTCGGTGCGCCGTCCAATGTTTCGCGCAGCGACTGCTCGACGACCGTCGCCATCTCACGCCGAAGATCGAACTTGTCCCGTCGCGCGTAAACCGCCGTCACGCCCTTGCGGGTGTGTGCGAGAAGCGCGCCGATCTGTTCAAGCGAGTAGCCCGCCCGGTCCAAGATCGTTGCGGCGGTCCGCCGAAGGTCATGCGGCGTCCAGTGCGCCATCCCGAGCCGGGCAACGATGAGCTTCGCCGCGTGGTCGAGATAATAGCGCGGCAGGTCGAACAGGGGCGCGGCTGGATCGGTTTTGAGATGCGGCCGGATCAGTTCGAGCGCCAATCCGGAAAGCGGCGCGACGAACGCACTCTTGGCCTTCATCCGCTCGGCGGGCAACGACCAGTGCGAACCATGCTCGCTCGGGCCGCGTAGATCGCGCAGTTCAGTGCCGATTAAGCCGCGCACCATGCCGGGCCGCGCCGCCGTCACGAGGATCAGCCGCAGCGCAGTCGCGGCATCGGGCTTGATCCCGAGTGATTGAGGATCGTCGAGCGCGCGCCAAACTCGCCGGATTTCATCCGCGCTCAGGAAGCGGTCGCGCGTGACGATAGCGCCTCCGGGTGCGGGAAGATCGGCGAACGGATTCACGGTCACGAACTTGCGGCCGGGCTGCTTCGCCCATTTGAACATTGCATGCAGCAGGTGCTTGCTCTGGTTTGCCGTCGCCTTCTTGCCGCGTCGCTCCGCGATGTCGAACAGGATCGCGCCAGCGTCGTCATCCGTGATCGAGGCAATGGGCCGCTCGTTCCAGCGGTAGACGCGCCCGACGCGCTGCAACGTCCTGCGCGTTGCGTAGCCGGTGCGAAGCGCGGTCAGCTTGGCGTCGTAGTAGAGTTCGACCACCTCGGCGTAGGTCTTAGTTTTTTTTCCGCCTCGGCGCGCTGGACCTTGGGCGCGAGCGGCGTGCCGCCGACCGCGACGGTCTTGCGGGCGTCGTTCGCGATTTCGCGCGCTCTGGCCAGCGGCACGTCCGGGTAGCGGCCGAGCGTGAGCCAAGCGACCTTGCCGGTGCCCTTGTTGCGATACGCGAACGCAAACGTCTTAATGCCCTTCGGGGTGATCCGGATACAGAGGCCGGGACAGGCGGCGTCGCCGATGGAGTACTGGGCGGCGCGCGGCTGGTAGCACCGGATGCCGGTGTCGGTGAGTTTCGCTTTCATGATGTCGTCTCTCAGTGTTCGTGTTAGCGTGCGCTAACAAAAATGGCGGGACAGTAGGGTACGCAGAGAGACGGCAAGATAAGGGCAAGATACGTCAGTTAGCCTAGAGCCGCAGGCGTTTCCTAGTCGCACGCCGTCTCAGGCCGTCACACCGCGTATCTCAAAAATATTTAGCTCCGCTCAATCCGGGCTACTTGCTACTTGCTCTATCACCTGCGCTGAAGCGATCACGACGCGCGATTCGCCGCGACATCGACCCGCCCGGTTCCCGCGCAGGGTTTGCAGATGATCTGATCGCCGCGCTCGCGGATCCGGCCGGTGCCGCAGCAGCGCACCCAGGTCTGCTTGAAGATCGGGGCGGGTCGATTGTTCTGCACCGAAAAGCGTTTGACAAAAGTCATTCGAATATCCCTTGTTTTTGCGTGATTTTTGAAAGCAAACGGGATCGTATCGGCCGTGCCTTAAGGCCCCGGCGTGGGATTGCGTAAAAAGCAATGGAAGCCGGAAGGAGCCTGGCAAAATCTCGGTGGTGATCCGTAAGTTTGAGTCCGGACGGCGCGAAGCGATATACGAGGCAGACCGGACGTGGGATCGCTTATCCGGATTGTGCCGCGCTCCATCCGGGCTACTCCGGACAGTATTGATATATACATGAATTAGTATATACATATGATTGTTCACGTCAGACCCGTCGTCCAGTTGGATCGAGCCGGCGCGATTTGCGGGCGATGCCGCAGCAGGTGCGCCGCGACATCGGGCAAGCGCTCTATACCGCGCAACAGGGCGCGACCGATCCGGCCGCGAAACCATTGAAGGGCTTCGGCGGGGTGCAGGTCATGGAGATCGTGGAACGGTACCGTACCGACGCGTATCGAGCGGTTTATACGGCCCACTTCGGAAACGCGATGTATGTGCTTCATGTGTTCCAGAAGAAATCGAAATCGGGCATCGCGACACCGAAACGCGAGATCGAGCTGATACGCCGGCGCTTCGCGGAGGCAGAGCGGCATAATAGGGAAGGCCAAAACTGACATGCGCAAGACAAAGGTGCGGGTGACAGAGGGCAGCGGCAACGTGTTTGCCGATCTCGGCCTGCCGAATCCTGAGCAGGAACTGCTCAAGGCGCGCCTGACGCTGCAAATCTACAGAATCGTGAAAGAGCGCGGCCTGACGCAGGCACAGGCCGGCGAACTCCTCGGCATCAAGCAGCCGCACGTCTCGGCGCTGATGCGCAACCGCTCGGGAAATTTTTCGGTCGGGCGGCTGATGGAATTCCTCACCGCGCTCGGGCAGGACGTGGAGATCACGGTGAAGCCGACGCGGAAGGCGCAGGGCGAATTGTCGGTGGTGACACGGTGACGTCGTAGTTTGTAGGGTGGGTAGAGCGAAGCGAAACCCACCAGGGGCTGAGACGGAAAGACGATGGGTTTCGCTGCACTCTACCCATCCTACGGGCTTGCGGCATTTCAGCATGGATGCGCGGGTCAAGCTCGCGTATGACGACTAAAATAGCTCCGAATCAAAATGATCGCGGTTGGATTATGGAGTGGAACGAAGAAGCCATATCTAATCTGTCCCTGAAAGAGATCGAGAATCTCCGGGACAATGGGCTTCGGCACAAAGCCGATGCACTTGTGGCTCTTTGTGAATCCGAAATCGCAAAGCGAAGGTCCCTAAAACCAAAAGCCAACGAAAAGGCAATGCGCCAAAACCCTCGAAAGGGAGCTGACGTAATTGAATTCGATTTTGTTTGTGACCGGGATAGAGGGGTCACGCATAACCCTGATGGCACATTTTGGTCTGGCGTCTGGGTTGTAGATCAAAGGCACGCCGAACGCGCTGCTGAGATCGGGGCGCATCTTGCTCTGCACGAGTTGAAGTCACAAAAATCTTATCTACAAGGTATCGTTAAGGGCTGGAGAAAAGTGCAGCGTGACCGACAGTACGGAGACAATCCAGCTAAGCGAGAGGAAGGAATTGATTTTTGGGTATTTCCCACAAATATGCCATTAGGTTGGGTGGGAACCGCGAGCGGCGAAAAGGGCTACAAATGGTCAGGTACTTAAACTCAGTGTGTCGACTGCTCTGTAGCGGTTTTGAACTATTGGAGTCCCTCCCATGAACGCCCCCCTCAGTACCCACCCGACGCCGCCCTATAAGCACTCGCCGTTGTTTCCCCTCGGCAAGGATACGACGACGTATCGAAAAATCGCTGACGGCGTGCGCGTGGAAAATGTCTTGGGTGAAGAGGTGCTGGTGGTCCCGCGCGAGGCGCTCCGCGCGCTAGCCGAGGCGGCGTTCACCGACATCAATCATCTGCTGCGCCCCGCGCATCTTGCCTCGCTCAAGCACATCGTCGAGGACCCGGAGGCGTCGGACAACGACAAGTTCGTGGCGTTCGATTTTCTGAAGAACGCCAACATCGCGGCGGGCGGCGTGCTCCCAATGTGCCAGGACACCGGCACGGCGATCATCATGGGCAAGAAGGGCCGGCTGATCTGGAGCCAGGGCGACGACGAAGCGGCGCTCGCCGAGGGCGCGCGCGACGCGTACCTCAAGCGCAATCTGCGCTATTCGCAGCTCGCGCCGATCTCGATGTTCGAGGAAAAGAACACCCGCTCGAACATGCCGGCGCAGGTCGAGATTTATGCCGAGGGTGCGGGCGATGCCGACGCGGCCTACAAGTTTCTGTTCATCGCCAAGGGCGGCGGCTCGGCCAACAAGTCGTTTCTGTTCCAGGCGACGCCGTCGATTCTGACGCGCGAGCGCATGCTCGCCTTCCTGAAAGAGAAGGTGCTCACGCTCGGCACTGCGGCGTGCCCGCCGTACCATCTTGCCATCGTCATTGGCGGCACCTCGGCCGAACTGACGATGAAGACGGTGAAGCTCGCCTCCACCAAATATTACGACACGCTGCCCGATCACGGCTCCGAGGACGGCCACGCCTTCCGCGACAAGGAGATGGAGCAAGAGATTCTGAAGATGACGCAGTCGCTCGGCGTCGGCGCGCAGTTCGGCGGCAAATATTTCTGCCACGACGTGCGCGTGATCCGGCTGCCGCGCCACGGCGCGTCGCTGCCGATCGGGCTCGGCGTGTCGTGTTCGGCCGACCGCCAGGCCCTCGGCAAGATCACCAAGGACGGCGTGTTCCTCGAAGAGCTCGAGCACAATCCGGCGAAGTACTTGCCGGAGGTCGACACCTCGAAGCTTGGCGGCGAGGTAGTGCAGATCGACCTCAACAAGCCGATGAAGGAGATTTTGGCGCAGCTCGCGAAGCATCCGATCAAGACGCGCCTGTCGCTCTCAGGCCCGATGATCGTGGCGCGCGATCTCGCGCACGCCAAGCTCCGCGAGCGGCTGGAGCGCGGCGAGGGGCTGCCCGACTATTTCAAGAACCATCCGGTCTATTACGCCGGCCCGGCGAAGACGCCGGAAGGCTATGCGTCGGGCGCGTTCGGACCGACCACGGCGGGCCGCATGGATTCGTTCGTCGAGGATTTCCAGGCCGCCGGCGGCTCCATGGTGATGCTGGCGAAGGGCAACCGCACTGCCGCGGTGCGCGACGCCTGCAAGAAGCACGGCGGCTTTTATCTCGCCTCGATCGGCGGGGCGGCGGCGAACCTCGCCGAGCACTGCATCAAGAAAGTCGAGACGGTCGAATATCCCGAACTCGGCATGGAAGCGATCTGGCGCATCAAGGTGGTCGATTTCCCGGCCTTCATCGTCATCGACGACAAGGGCAACGACTTCTTCAAGGAACTGAATTTAGGGTAGCGTCATTCCGAGGCGGCCTGAAGGGCCGAGCCAGGAATCCATAACCACGGGCGTCGAAATAGAGCTGCGGTGCTGCCTTCCTGAAAGACGGGGGTTATGGATTCTGGCGCTCGCTTCGCTCGGCCAGAATGACGGTGGCTGCCGAACGCGATGGGGCAGCCTCTATGGCGTGCCGGAATGACGCGCTAAATTCATCGAAGAAAAATCACGAAGGGGAGAGCCGTCCATGTGGATCACGCCGGCACTATTGCGTTCCGTTCTGATGTGCATTGGCACAGTTGCTCTGGCGGGTCAGCTCGCGGCGCAGGATGCCGGGCCGCCGCCGGCCAAGGCGGCAAAAACAGGAACGCGGCTCATTACGCTTGGGACGACGGCCGGACCTTTGCCGCGCAAAGGCCGCGCCCAGGCAGCCAATCTTTTGATCGTCAACGGCGCACTTTATCTGATCGATGCCGGCGACGGCGTGACTCGTCGCATTGTCCAGGCCGGCGCGAATTTCCGCGAGGTCGGGACGATCTTCATCACGCACAACCACAGCGACCACATGGCCGGCCTGGCGACACTGATGGCCGCCGAGTGGGAATACAACCGTCGCGATCCGATCAACGTATATGGCCCGCCTGGGACCGAAAGGGTCGTTGCGGGGGCCATCGATTATATGACGGTCAATGCCGAGATTCGCACGACCGAAGGCAAGACGACGCTGATGAGCAAACTATTCGTCGGGCACGACGTCGCAACGGGGAACATCTATCAGGATGCCAATGTGAAAGTGAGGGCCGTCGAAAACACCCATTACAACATTCCCGAGAACAGCCCCTATTTCGGCAAGCACAAATCTTATTCCTACCGCTTCGAGACGCCCGACCGCGTCGTCGTCTTCACCGGTGATACCGGCCCGAGCGATGCGGTGACCGAGTTGGCGAAGGGCGCCGATCTCTTGCTGTCGGAAGTCGCCTCCGCAGAGGAGATCAAGCAGCGCCGGATCGACAGCGGGGATTGGCAAAAGATGACGCCCGCGCAGCAGGAGGCGACGATGCGCCATCTCACGACCGAGCATCTCACGCCTGAAGCGGTCGGCAAAATGGCGAGTGCCGCGGCGGTCAAGACTGTTGTCCTGACCCACGTGCCGTCATCCGGCAAGGACAACGACGATTACAAGCGCTACGCCGACGAGGTCCGCCGGTACTACTCTGGGAATGTGCTGGTGGCGAACGATCTGGCGGAGTTCTAGCCTCTCCAACTGCGGCTCATTTGTCCCCGCCCTTCGCCTCGCACTTGAAATCGCGCGCGGTCTCGTCGGCGGCGCGGCGCGCGGCGGCGTTGGCGTCTTCGCCCTTCTTCACTTCGATGCGGGCGACCTGACACACAGGCCCGGGCGGCAGTCGCGTGACGATGAGCACGGACACGTCCTTTGGACGGCCGGTCTCGGCGAGGTTTTCGTTGTCCGCGTAGGGCCAGCGCTGGATGATCGCGAACGGTCTTGGTGCGCCCTTCAGCCAGCGCCATTCGATGGTGTCGGTGATCGAATTGAACGACCCGAAACCTTGGTCGGCGGCTGGCTCCTGCAGCGCCGCTTTGACGCTGGTGCCGACCGTCACGTTCATGCGCAGATCGTCCTCGGTGACGACCACCACGTAGCCGGCGACGCCTTTGCAGACCCACCGCGTATAGATGTCGTTGCCGCCGACTCTGGCGTGGTCGATGACGCGGCAGTTCTTCGGTGCCGTCGAGGTGTAGATGCTGGTGATGCTTTCGGCGCGCGCAACGCCGCACACGGCGCTTAATCCGAGCGAAACTGTGAGGAGTTTGGCAAGCCGTATGGCAGCAGACATGGTGGTTGACAGGCCGTGCGTCGCCGGTGGCCGGTTCGATCGAAAAGAGTGCTATGTTGGGTCACGGGAGCATAGCCTGAGGTTCAAAGGGCAGGGAGGACAACCACATGAACGTCAAAGAGATCGCGTCGGTCGCCGCTGCTTTTGCGCTGGCCGCAGCGGGCGTTTTGACCATCGCGCAGCACGCTGTCGCGGCGGATTCGGAAACTGCGACGACGCTGATCACGCTCGGCACGCGCGGCGGTCCGCTGCCGACCGCGGACCGGGCGCAATCGTCCAACCTGCTGGTGGTCAACGGCACGCTTTATCTGATCGACGCCGGTGGCTCCGTGACGATGCGCATCGTCCAGGCCGGCTATGATTTCCGCAAGGTCGGAAAGATTTTCATTACCCATCCGCACAGCGATCACGCCGACGGTCTCGCCACGCTGTTGAACTCGGAATGGGAATATCAGCGCGCCGAGCCGATCGACTTTTAGGGCGGCGGCGTCGAGGCGCTGGTGAAAGGCGCGATCGCCTATTTGCAGCCGAACGCAGATATCCGCTGGAGCGAGGGCAAGAAGCGGCCGATGGCAAACACTTTCGTCGGACACGATGTGGCGCCCGGCGTCGTTTATCAGGACGCCAATGTGAAGGTGACTACGGTCGAGAATTCGCACTTCAATTTTCAGCCGGGCGATCCGGCTTACGGCAAGTATCGCTCCTACTCTTATCGCTTCGAGACACCGGACAAGGTTGTGTTCTTTACCGGCGACACCGGGCCGTCCGACTCCGTGGTGGCGCTCGCGAAGGGCGCCGATCTCTACATCACCGAGACAACCTCGCCGGAGGATGTCGTTGCGCTATTCAAACGCAGCGGCGCTTGGGACGCCAAGACGAAGGACGAGCAAGAAGGTTTCCTCCGCCACATGCATGAGGAGCATGTGACGCCGGAGGACATCGGCAAGATGGCGACAAAGGCCGACGTGAAACCGGTGGTGATGACGCACATCGGGCCCTCGCCCGATCCGAACGACACCTATCAACGCTATGTCGACGAGGCGAAAAAGTATTATTCCGGACCGATCACGCTCGCCAAGGACCTGATGAAGTTCTGATCCGCGCGAGGATCTGCTCGAAAGGGAACGACACGGCGCGATGAACGATCCTTCGGCCTCTCACCGGCCCGCCGGTCCGTTGTTTCGTCATCGCCCCTTTCGCCTGCTGTTCACCACGCGCGTTGCCGCCAACACTGCCAACCAGATGCAGGCGGTCGCGGTGGGCTGGCTGATTTACGATCTGACCGGCAGCGCGCTGGCGCTGGGGCTGATCGGTCTCGTGCAATTCCTGCCGCCGCTTGCCCTGACGCTGCCGGCCGGGCAGGTGGTCGATCATTACGACCGCCGGCTGATCCTGAAATGCTGTTATGCGGTCGAATTATGCGTCACGATCGGACTGCTCGTGCTGGCGATCTTCGCGGGCCATCCGGTCCGGCTCATCTTCGGCCTGCTCTTTATCAACGCGGTCGCTCGCACATTCGAAGGCCCGGCGTTGCAGTCGCTCGTGCCGTCGACCGTGCCGCGTGAAATCCTGATGCAGGCGGTGTCGGCCCATGCCTCGGCCGGAAAGATGTCGCAGCTCATCGGCCCGGCCGTCGGCGGACTGCTTTATGCGTTCGGCCCGGCGGTTGATTTCGGGGTCTGCGCCCTGCTTGTCCTGACCGCAGGCATCGCGAGTGTGCTGCTGCAGGTCCCGCCGGCGCCGGCCGTGCGGCCGAAAGTGACCTGGGCGACGCTGGTCGCCGGCATTCGCTTCATCTGGCAGCAGCCGGCATTGCTCGGCGCCATGTCGCTCGATCTCGCCGCAACCTTGTTCGGCGGCGTGGTCGCGCTGCTGCCGATCTTTGCGCGCGACATCCTGCAGATCAACGTCTGGGGCTTCGGCCTGTTGCGGGCGGCTCCGGCAACCGGCGCGCTGATCGTCGCCGCGCTGCTGACGCGAATGCCGGTCAGGCGCCGCAGCGGACGGCTCATGTTCGGCGCGGTCGCGATTTACGGCATCGCCACCATCGCGTTCGCATTGTCCGACCGCACAGCTTTGTCGCTCGGCATGCTGCTGACAGTCGGGGCGGCCGACATGTTGAGCACCGTCATCCGCCAGTCGCTGATTCAGTTCGCGACGCCGGACGACATGCGGGGCCGCGTGTTCGCGGTGAACATGCTGTTCGTCAACTGCGCGAGCCAGATCGGCATGTTCGAGTCCGGCGTCACCGCGGCGTGGTTCGGCGCGGTCGGCTCGGCTGTTCTAGGAGGCGCTGCGGTGCTCGTGATCGTCGCGCTGTGGGCGTGGGGGTTCCCGACGTTACGCGGCGTCGAACGTGCCGACGAACTCGCTCCGGATCGGCTTCATCCAGTCTTGCGGCGGTGAGAATGCGTGTGACCGTGGCTGTGGCCTTCGCCGCGGCCGTGGCTGTGCGAGCCGTCAGCCGGCATGTAGACGACGTGGCCGTGGCGGACGCCGCGTTCGGCGATGATGCGGTCGGCGAATTCCTGCACGTCGGCGCCGCGTCCTTTCAGCACCGTCACCTCCATGCAGCTCTCGTGGTCGAGGTGCACGTGCAGCGTCGCCTGCGCGAGATCGTGGCGGCCGTGAAACTCGCTGGTCAGGCGTTTCGGCAGTTCGCGCGCCTCGTGATCGTAGAGATAGACCAGGGCGGCGACGCAAGGCCGTGTGCCGCCGACTTCGGTCGCAGCCTGCTGCAGGCCTGAGCGGGCGAGATCGCGGATCGCCTCGGAACGATTGGCGTAGCCGCGCGCCGCCATGAAGCGGTCGAGCTCGGCGGCAAGGTCGTCGTCGACGGTGATGGTCACGCGCTGCATCGATCTCTCCCAAGTGGCGGCGGCGCATCTTATCACCGCGCCGTGTCAAATCGCGGCGTTTCGGCAGCGGCAAAATCCCGCCTCTCGGCACGTCCGCTGATTTTCTGCCGCAGTATGCACATTTATTGACTTCATCATACTCAATGCGGCATGGTGCCAACGGTTGGCGGGAGTAGGGCGGGGGTGCGGTGGTACGTCTGGTGATTTTGGTGCTGTCGTCCCTCGCTTCGGTAGCGGGCGCGCAGACGCCGCCGCAGCCAGGGGGAGCGCGGGCCGCCGCCAGTCCCGCGCCACCCGCAACGCCTGTGACACCATCTGCGGGCACGCCGCTTCCAGCCATCCGCGTGTCTGCACAGCGCGCCAAGGTGCGGGCAGCGCGCCCCCAGAAGCCCACGCCGGCTGCGGCGACGGCGACAAATGCGCCGGCGCCAGCGGCGCCATCCGGCGCTTCGGGGGGCGAGAACGTCGCCGGCGGCACGCCATGGCCGCAGCAAGCGGCCAGCCAGATGACGGTGACGGGCGCCCAGGTGAACGCGCAGGTGTTTTCACGTCCCGGCGAAGCGCTCGAGATCGTGCCGGGACTGATCGTCACGCAGCACAGCGGGGAGGGCAAAGCCAACCAGTATTTCCTGCGCGGCTACAATCTCGATCACGGCACCGATCTTCGCGATCACGCTCGACGACATGCCGATGAACATGCGCACCCATGCGCACGGCCAGGGCTATGCCGATCTCAACTTGCTCATTCCGGAGCTGATCGGCTCGATGGATATCCGCAAGGGGCCGTATTTCGCCGATGTCGGCGATTTCGGCTCGGCTGGCGCGGTGTCGATCGGCCTCGTCGATACAGTGTCGAAGAAAGTCGCGCAGTTCACCACCGGCAGCTTCGGCTACGAACGCTTCCTCGGCTACGGCTCGACGCCGCTCGCCGGCGGCAATCTGCTCTATGCCGGTGAGGCCGCGACCTATAACGGGCCGTGGACCAATCCGGACGACATGCGCAAGCTCAACGGCCTGCTGCGCTACAGCCAGGGCACCGCCACCAACGGCTTCACCGTCACCGGCATGGCCTACGACAACAAGTGGAATTCGACTGACCAGATGCCGCTGCGCGCCATCACGTCGGGTCAGCTTGGGCTTTACGATGCGTTCGATCCGACCGACGGCGGCAATACCGACCGCTATTCGCTCTCGGCGCGGCTGGCGGAAACCGACGCCGCCGGCGCATGGCACGCCAACGCCTATGCTGGTGAAGAGCGAGCTCGATCTCTACAACAATTTCACCTATCTCCTCACCGATCCGGTCAACGGCGATCAGTTTCATCAGCACGATGATCGCGTGCTGTTCGGCGGCAATGCGTCGCGCATGATCAACGGTGCGTTCGGCGCGCTGCCGACGGAGACGACGTTCGGCCTCCAGACCCGCTACGACGACATCGATCTCGGGTCTCACCGATACCGTGCAGCGGGCAGTTCCTGTCCAACGTCCGCAGCGACGACGTCGACGAGGGCAGCGTCGGCATCTACGGCGAGAACGTCCTGCACTGGACCAGTTGGCTGCGCACCATCGTCGGCTGGCGCGGTGACCTTTACACCGCGAGCGTGAATTCGATCTACGATCCGGCGAATTCCGGCAAGGCCCAGGCGGCGATCGGCAGCCCGAAATTTTCGATCGTGTTCGGCCCGTTTCCAAGACCGAATTCTTTCTCAGCGCTGGCATGGGATTTCACAGCAACGACGCCCGCGGCGTTACCATCACCGAGGAGCCGACCGATCCGTCGACCAAGCTCTTTCCGTCGCCCTTCCTGGTGCGCACCCGCGGCGGCGAAGTCGGCGTGCGCACGAAGATCGTGCCCGGGCCTGAACAGTTCGGTCAGCCGTCTTCGTGCTCGATCAGGCCTCAGAGCTTATGTTTTCGGGCGACGCCGGCGATACCGAGCCGAGCCGGCCGAGCGAGCGCATCGGCGTCGAGTGGACGAACGACTATCGGCCGGTGTCGTGGCTCGCGATCGATGCCGATTTGGCCGTGACGCGCGCCCGCTTCGTCGGCGGCTTCGACACGGCCCAGGAGGCGATCTACGAGTCGCTGGCCGGTTTCCCGCAGGCGCAGATCGGCAACGCGCCAGGCAACTACATTCCCGGCGCGCCGACTGTCGTCGCGTCGGCCAGCATCGTGCTTGGCGAGAAGACCGGCTGGTTCGGCGCGCTCGAACCTGCGCTATCTCGGCCCGCGGCCGCTGACGGAAGACAACGCCTTCGTCTCGCCGGCGACCACGCTGCTCAATGGGCGCATCGGATACCGGTGGGAGAACGGCTGGCGCATCCAGCTCGACGCCTTCAACCTGACCGACAGCAGAACCGACCAGATCAGTTATGCCTACGGCTCGCTGCTCAAGACCGACAGCCTGTTTGCGATGTGCTTTCCGGCAAGCGGCGCGCCGACGGCGCCGGCTGCGGTCTGCCAGAACGGCGTGATGGACCGCGTGCTGCATCCGGTCGAGCCGCTGGCGTTGCGGCTCACGCTCGCCGCGACGTTCTAAAGCGCGGCTGACGGCGAACAAGCCGACATAAACAAGGCCGCATGGACAAGGCCAAGTCGGGCCGTTAGCTTTTGCGGTCTAAAACGACAAGAACGGTACCCAACAATGACAGAAACGTCCCGCGACGACATCTACGGCAGCCGCGCCCGCATCGGCTACACCTCGCCGCCGCTCACCACCGAGGTTTTTCCCTACGAGTTCTACCAGATCGTGCCGGCGGGCGTGTCGCTGGTCGTCACCTCGCTCGCGATCGTGGTCCGCAGCAAGGAAGAAGTCGATCAATCCTATGACATCAGCATGCGCGCGGCGCGCGAGATGGCGGCGGCCGGCTGCGACATCGTCGTGCTCGGCGGCGTGCCGATCAATCTGTCGCGCGGCACTAGCAACGCGCAGCAGATGATCCGCGACCTCGAATCCGAACTGAAGGTCAAGGTATCGACCTCGACGTCGGCGCAGACCGCGGCCGCCAAGGCGCTTGGCTGCAAGAAGGTGGTGGTCTGCCAGCCGTACGAGAAAAGCGAAACGGACCGTATCGCCAGTTACGCCAAACATTTCGATTGCGAAGTGCTGGGCGCGACCGGATGGGGATCGCCGTTCAATCAGATTGGCCGCATTCCGCGCCACGCCGCGATCGACATGGGGCGCGAGCTGATGAAAAAGCATCCCGACGCCAACTCGATTTTCTTCCCGTCGCCGCACTGGCCGACGGCGGGCGCGCTCGACGTGCTGGAACGTGAGTTCGGCGTGAACTGCATGGCGGCGCATCAGGCCATCGTCTGGGATGCGCTGCGCCGCTGCGGTGTTAAGGACGGGATCGAAGGATTTGGCCGGCTGTTTCGCGATTTCTGATTGTCATCGCGGGACCTGCCCTTCGTGGCCGTCCTCAATGACATGTGCGGGGAGTATAAAACGATGCAAGCAAGAATCCGCGTCGCGCTGTTCGCAATGCTTTGTGCGGCGGCGCAGCCCACAACGGCGCAGCCGTCGCCGCCAGTCGAATTCAAGGCCGGCATCGCCGATCCGGTGAATACGGTTTTGGCCTGGTACATGGCGCGCGCCGCCGGCCTTTACACCGCCCAGGGCCTGAACGTCGACATCATCAACATGAACGGCGGCAGCAAGGGAGCCGAAGTACTGCAGGCCGGAGAAATCGACGTGATGCACGTCGGCCTATCGTCGGTGATCCGCGTCAATCAAGCCGGCGGAGACCTGCGGCTGATCGGCTCGCTCTCGAACGTCATCCGCTTCACGTTCTTTTCCGCGCCCGGCGTGAAGACCGCTGCCGACCTCAAAGGCGGCGTCATAGGCATCAGCACGTTTGGTTCGGAAAGCGACGCCACAGTGACGCTGGCGCTGCAGCGCCTCGGCCTGACGCGTGATGACGTCGTGATCAAGGAATATGGCGGCGGACGGCGGCGGCTCGATGCCGTGCGTTCAGGCGAAATCAAAGCGACGCCCATCAATGAGCCGATGTCGTCGCTGGCGCGCGACGAGGGGGTCAACGTTCTGGTCGATCTCGTGCCGGACCAGATCCCGTGGGTGTTCAGCGGCATCGTCGTGCGCCACAGCGACATTGCGGCGCGGCGCGATATCCTGACCCGCTTCCTCAAGGCCACGATCGAAGGCAACTTCATCGCGCTCAATGACGAAGAGCGCGCGAAGGATGTGCTGGCGAAGGAATTGAAGATCACCAGCCCGAAGATCCTCGACATCACCTACAACGACTTCAAGCAGCAATCGCCCAAGGACCTGATGCCCTCACAGGCCGGCACCGAGAACATCCTCAAACAGTTTTCCGGCATCAACCAGAAGGTCGGCGATTACATTGATACGAGTTTGCTCGATAGCCTGGCGGCCGAAGGCTTCCTCACGGAGATAGCGCAGAAGTACGGCAAGTGAGGACCTGAAGCGGCAAGGCGCGGGCGCCATGGACCCTGTCGGAACGAGGTCGGTTGTTGACTGGCTCATCGACGGGGCGCGCTCCACACCGTTGTCGCAGGAAGTGATGACCGAGTTGTGCGAGCGTCTGACCACGTGCGGTCTGCCGCTGTGGCGGGGCGTTGTGTTCGTGCGGACTTTGCATCCGCAGGTCGTCGGGCGCCGATTCATGTGGCGGCCGGATACGGGGACGGCCGTTGCGGAGGCTTCGTTCGATCTCCTGGATCGCGATGCTTTTCGCAACAATCCGATGGCGCACGCCAGCAAGAGCGGTGTTGCGCTGCGGCGGCGGCTCGCGGATTCTGATTGCCCGATGGACTATCCCGTTCTTGCCGACCTGCGCACAGAGGGCGTCACCGACTACGTGGTCTCGCCGCTTCGCTTTACCAACGGCGACATTCATTTTGCGTCGTGGGCGACGAAACAGCCGGGGGGATTCACCAGCGAGGAACTTGCCGCCATCGATGCCGTTGTTGATCCCCTGGCGCGCGTCGCCGAGATCCGCGCGTTGCATCGGGTGGCGGGCATTCTGCTCTCGACGTATGTGGGCCAAAATGCCGGCGACCGCGTTCTCGCCGGCCAGATTCGCCGCGGTCACACCGATCAGATTCACGCGGCAATCTGGCTCTCCGACATGCGCGGTTTCACCAAACTCGCCGACCGGCTGCAGCCGCAGGCGCTGGTCGATCTGCTGAACTGCTATTTCGATTGCCAGGTACCGCCGATCCTCGAAAACGGCGGCGAGGTCCTCAAATTCATGGGCGACGGGCTGTTGGCCATCTTCCCTATCGGCCAAGAGACCGATCCCGTGAAAGTCTGCGGAGCGGCGATGGCGGGGGCGCGCTCCGCCCGCGCCAATATCGCCGAGCTTGATAAGAAGGTAGAATCCGGCGTCCGCTTCGGGCTCGCGCTGCACGTCGGCGACGTTCTTTACGGCAATATCGGCAGCGGCAACCGCCTGGATTTTACCTGCATCGGGCCTGCTGTGAATCTGGCAGCGCGGCTGGAGAAGCTTGCAGGCCAGTTGGGACGAACGATTCTGGCGTCGGACGACTTCGCGCGGTATTGCGGACACGGTCTGGAGCCGATCGGGAAGTTCGCCGTCACAGGATTTGCGGCCGAGCAGACAGCGTTCGGCCTCTGCGAGGAAGCCGTAACGAAGCAGATGGCCACCTGAAGGCCGCGAAGGAAACGGGAGACGTCATGAGACGTGCGACATGGACAGCGGCTGGGTACTTGGTTGCATCTGTTGCTCTTGCCACGATCGCATTGTGGCCGGCAGCGAAAGCTCAAGCGCAAAGCGTCGAGGACTTCTACAAGTCGCAATCCCATCACCATGCTGGTCGGCAGCGGCGCCGGCGGCGGCTACGACATCTACGCCCGCGTCTTCGCGCGATACTGGACCAATCACATTCCCGGCCACCCGAATATCATTGCCGAAGAATATGCCGGCGGCGGCCGGGCTTGCGGCTGCCGCGACGTTGTACAACAGCGCCGATCGCGACGGTTCGGACGATCGGCGCTTTCACCAACGGCGCCGCCATGGATCCGCTGTTCGGCAATCCAGCCGCGCGCTACGACGCGCAGCAGTTCAACTGGCTCGGCAGCATCGGCAAGCTCGAGAACGTCTGCGCCACCTGGCACACCAGTCCGATCAAGACCATCGCTGACGCGCGCACCCGCGAGGTCATCGTTGCGGCCGCCGGCGCGACCTCGAACACCGCGATCGTGCCGAAAATGCTCAATGCGTTGATCGGCACGAAATTCAAGGTCATCTCCGGCTACGACAGCGATTCCGGCCTCACCATGTCGGTCGAGCGCGGCGAGGCGGAAGGCATTTGCGGGCTGTCATGGTCGACGATGAAGGCGTCGCGCCCGCATTGGATCAAGGACAATCTGCTCAACGTCATCGTGCAGATGGGTCTCGCCAAACTGCGCGATCTGCCCGACGTGCCGAGCGCGCTCGATCTCGTCGAGCGATCCGGCGAAACAAGCAGGTCATGGAACTGATTCTGATCCGCCAGGAGGCCGGCCGGCCGTTCGCCGCGCCGCCCGGCGCGCCGGCCGACCGGGTCGCGGCATTGCGTCAGGCGTTTGAGGAAACGCTGAAGGATCCGGATTTCATCGCCGAGGCGGAGAAGACGCAGCTGGAGATCGAGCCGCTGACCGGCGCCGAGATTGAAAAGATGCTGGTGAAGGCTTATGGCGCTCCAAAGACTATCGTCGAGCGTGCCGCCGAACTGGTTTATCCTTCGGCGCCGAAGGCCCAGTGAATGACGCCGTGAAATGACGTTGAGGAAGACACGATGAACACCATGACTGCAACCGCCGCGAAAGTCAAAAGGGCCGATCGTCTGGCTCAACATGGATCAGCAGGAGCTCGACGACGCCTACGACCAGGCGGTCTATGCGCCGAACCGCGACCAGCTCGCCAAGCGCCGGCTCGCCAACAGCGCCGACGGCGCGGCAGCGCATCGGCGAGCCGCTGCGCTTTGCTTACGGGCCGACGCCGATCGAAGGGCTCGACGTCTATCCGCACGCAGCAAAGCCGAATGCGCCGGTGGCGATTTTCGTCCACGGCGGCGCGTGGCGCAACGGCGCGGCGTCGGAGTTCACCTATCTGGCCGAGCCGTTCGTGCATGCCGGCGCGCATTTCGTCGTGCTCGATTTCACCAATGTCGACAATGCGGGCGGCAGCCTGTTTCCGATGGTCGAGCAGGTGCGCCGCGCGGTCGGCTGGGTCTACCGCAACGCCGACAAATTCGGCGGCGACCGCAACCGGCTCCATCTCATTTCGCATTCGTCCGGCTCGCATCTCGCCGGCTGCGTGGTGACGCACGACTGGGCGAAGGACGGCTTGCCGCCGGACATCCTCAAGGGTGCGGCGCTGTCGAGCGGCATGTACGATCTCAAGCCGGTGCGGCTGTCGAAGCGCTCGAAATACGTGAAGTTCACCGACGAGATGGAGCAGGAGCTCAGCGCCATGCGCCATCTCGACCGGCTGCACACGCCGCTCGTTCTCACCTACGGCACCTACGAGACGCCGGAATTCCAGCGCCAGACCGCGCGATTTCGCCGCCGCCGTGAAGGCCGCCGGCAAGCCGGTCGAGCTCCTCGTCGGCGAGGGCTACAACCACTTCGAGATGCTGGAGACGCTGGCGAATCCCTACGGCCTGCTCGGCCGCGCGGTGCTTTGACGCAGATGGGGCTTTCTTAGGTTTAGCTGGTCGTGGCTATGTTGGGGGCGCCTTGTTGCGCCGCCGGCGAAAGCGTTACGCAGCCGCCGCCGACCGGAGCTTCTGGCGCTTCGGCTTTGGTCATCTTGCGGACCGATGTGCGGATGAGTTCGGCGCCGCAGCGGCGGCAGGCATAGATGGTGTCTTCGAGGTCCGGCGACGAGGCGGCGGCCATGGTAAACCATGCGTCCGGCGCAAACCGGGCACGGCATCATCAGCGATGGCAGACTTGAAGTTGGCGCGGCATTGGATGGCGCATATGGTGCTCCCGGATGACTGTTTTATGAATTTCCGCCGTCTTTCGCACGAGAGTCAAGAAAATTTGTGCATTGCACACAGCTAGGGTTGCGGCGCGGCATTGCGGCGCCTTTTGGGCATTCAGGCAAATAGCGCAATCAGGGACGCCGATTTGGCGACGCCTTCGGCCGCTAGCGCTAGGCTAAGCGACGGCGTCATGTGCGAATTCCCGCGCCGACCGGCATGGAACGCCGAGCGCGGCCAAGGCTGGCCCGGGTCGCCGCCACCGAGCCGTCGACATCGATGCCGCGGCAGGCATCCTCGATGACGAAGACATCGAAACCCTGCACGCCGCGCGTCTTCGGCCGAATAGCGCACGCAAAAATCGAACGCGAGCCCGGCAAGGAAGACGCGCGTCAGGCCGCGCTCGCGCAGATAGCCGACCAGACCGGTCGGCGTCTTGTGGTCGTTCTCATAGAACGCCGAATAGGAATCGATCGCGCGGTTGCAGGCCCTTGCGCAGCACCAGTCCGGCGTGCGGAATGTCGCAGCGACGTTGTGAAATTCGGCGCCCGGCGTCGCCTGCACGCAATGGTCGGGCCACAGCACTTGCGGGCCGTACGGCGACGGCGATGGTCTCGTAGGGCCGTTTGCCGGGATGCGACGAGGCGAACGACAAGTGGCCGCGCGGATGCCAGTCCTGGGTCAGCACGACGTTGCGGAACCGCGCCGCCAGGCGGTTGACGATCGGCAAGACCTCGTCGCCGCGCGGCACCGCAAGCGCGCCGCCCGGACAAAAGTCGTTCTGCATATCCACGACGATCAGGACGTCGTTGTCGCCGAACGTCGCGCTATCGCCGTTGGCACGTTCGCGGCGCAGCCTTTGCTGTTTGCTGGCGGCGGTCGACCTCCGCGGCAAGCTCCACCAGTTCGTCGGCGACCTCGACCGGATAGGTCGTGCCCGTTTCGAGCCGGCGCAAGGGTTCGGGCAGCCGTTCAAGCTCGCGCTTCACGCGCAGCCGGATCGTCGTCGAGCGTTCGGCGCCGGCTGAACCGCCGGCCGTCTTGCATGACCGGCCGGATCAGCGGCTCGCCTCGCGTGCCTCTCTCGCTGCGAGGGCCTTCGAGCGACAAGAGGTCGCCGGCCATGCGGCCGTCCGGCGCCGTAGCGCCGCCACACCTGCTTGCGGCCCGGCCAGGTGGCTTTTTTCTCCGAGCGCTTGCGCCGCGGCAGGCCGGCATATTCCTGCAATTTGTAAACGCAATCGATCGCGGGCACGTCCGCCGATGTCGTCAGGCTGGTGCCGATGCCGATGCCGTCGATGGGCGCGTTCTGCTCGCACGAACGCGGCAAGCGAATCCTCGTCGAGGCCGCCGCTGGCAAAGATCGTCACGTCGGCGAGGCCGCCGCGATCGAGGATGTCGCGCACGCTCTTCGACAGCGCGAACGAGATCGCCGCTGTCGAGACGGACGCCGCGGATCGTAATGCCCGCCGCCTTGAGCCGCGGCGCCAGCGCCACGACTTTTCGCGCGGCGGCTTCGGTATCGTAGGTGTCGAGCAGCAGCACGAGATTGTCGGGCCGCGCGCGCGCGAAAGTCTCGAACGCCGCCGTCTCGTCGTCGAACGCCTCGATGAACGAATGCGCCATGGTGCCGTAGAGCGGGATGCCGAACTTCTCGCCGGCCAGCACCGTGGCGGTTCCGGCAAAGCCCGCGATATAGCTCGCGCGCGCCGCCATCAATCCGGCCTCGGCGCCGTGCGCGCGGCGCAGCCCGAAATCGACCAGCACCTTGTTGGGCGCGGCGAGCACGCATGCGCGCCGCCTTTGCGGCGACCAGCGTCTGGAAGTGCAGGATGATTGATGAGCCGCGATTCGACGAATTGCGCCTGCGGCAGCGGCGCGGTGACCCGCAGGATCGGTTCGTTGGCGAAGAACACCGTGCCCTCGGGCATGGCATGCGACGTCGCCGGTGAAGCGAAAGTCGCGCGAGATAATCGAGCAGGTTTTTCTTAAATCGGCCGGTGCTTTCGAGCCACGCGATGTCGTCGCCGGAGAAGCGCAGATTTTCGAGAAAATCGAGCGCCTGCTCCAAGCCGGCGGCGAGCAGAAATCCGCGCCGCGCCGGCAGCGTGCGGACGAAGAATTCGAACACGGCTGTTTGGTGTCGCCATGGTCCAGGTAGGCCTGGATCATGTTGATCTGATAGAGGTCCGTCAGCAGCGGGCTTGCTGCGGGATTGGTCGGCGTCGGATTCATGGGTGCTTTTTGTCGTGCCCGCTATCGTGCGGGCATCCGGCCTTGGACGATGCCGACATTAAAGACGTTGATGGCCGGGACAAGCCCGGCCATCGTGTTTGTCGAGTCTGAGGTTGCGCTGCCGCGCCTAATCGGCGAGCGGATCGGGCCGCATCTGGAAGTGCACGGCCATCGGCGTCATGCCCTTGCCGCCTTCCTGATGCCACGGCACGCGGTCGCCGCTTGAGGTCCACAAGCCGCGGCCTTTCCAGCCGGCGTTCGGATCGTCGATGCGGCCGTCCAGGCCCTTGGCATAGAAGCCGGTCGGATACGGCACCTTCATGGTGATCATCTTGCCGTCCTTAAGGGCGATCAGGCCGTCATTGAGGTTGCCGGTCGAGACCGGCACGTCGTTGCCGAGGCCGAGCGTGTTGTGCTGGTCGACCCAGGAGTAATAGCTCGAACTCGGCGCTGTTATCGCCGATGCCTTCGAAGCCCGGGCCCGGATATTTGTAGAACGACCAGCCTTCGGGGCATTGGTTGCCGGTCGCGTTCGGGCCGTTGAGCGGGCCCTTGCACTTGCTGCGGTCGAAGCTGCCGAGGTGGCCGCTGGCGAGCGACACCCAGACGACGCCCTTGGTGTCGATGTCGCCGCCGCGCGGGCCGAAGCCGGGCGGCGGCACGTTGTAGATTTCCGCCAGCGCCGTCTCCGGCGGATTGGAGCCGGGGTCGAGCCGCACGATCGCGCCGGGATTGGCGCGCAGCGTGCCCCAGATCGTGCCGTCGACCGGGCTCGGCATGATGGCGTAGAACACCTGCCCGATCCGCATGTCCTTGTTCGGATCGAGCGGCTTGCCCGGTTCGGTGTACTCGTCGCGCTTGCCGTTGCCGTTGGTATCGACGACGAGCGCCGTCCAGCCCTGCGACGTTTTCGGCGTCGCCGGTCTCCAGGAACTTCTTGGTGTTGAGCCAGCCGACCACGCCGCCACCGCCGCCGCTCGACGTCCACAGCGTGTTGTTGGTGTCGAAGCCGAACTGCAGATGGTGCGTGGTGAAGCAGGTGTCGACGAAGGTGTATTTCATCGTCTTCGGATCGAGCATCGCGATCTGGCGCTGGCTCTGCTCGAGCGGGAACAGCTTTGCGGAGGGCAGGTCGGAATCCTTCCCTGCAGAAATCCGGATTCTTGACGGCCGCGCACGGCGGCCGCCAACCACAGACGGCCATCCTGGTCGATCATGGAATTATGGTTGTTGATGTGGGTGTCCCAGATCTGCTCGTTGCCCCAATAGGGCGACGGCGCCAGCGGCTTCAGCGCCGCTGCGTGGCCGGGTCCGAGCGAGTAGGGCATATCCTTGTCGCGCACCGGAGCCTTGAAATTGGTCGCGGTGTTCTTCACCGGATCGAGGATCGGGAATGGTGTCCATGCTGAATATTCGGGCGAGCCGAACAGCTGGCCGTAGCCGTTGACGGTCGGATTGCGCTTGTCGGTGGAGATCAGGTCGTGGAGATATTGCTTCTCGTCCGACCAGTCCCAGGTCGTGACCACGATATTGCGCTCGACGCCCTGCGGCCGCTGCGGCTTGGCGTGCGGCAGTTCGCCCTTGGCGATGCGGTCGGTCCAATCCGCGAAATACTTGATCGGCGCCGAGTTGAGCTGGCCCGCGATGATGTTGACCATCAGCGGTCCGGCTTGTCCGGATTGCACGCGGCGCGCCCACGCCTCCTCGGACGATTTGAACTCGCCGAGCGACTTTCGGATCGTGCGGGTTGCGAGGTTGCCGAGCTGATGGCAGCCGACGCAGCCGTTGTTCTTCATCAGGTTGAGCCAGTCGGTCTGCTTGGCCTTTTCCGGGATGTCGCTCTTGCCGCCGAACTGGTCCGCGCCCGGAATCTTCAGCATCGAGTACCAGTAGATCGCCGGATAATATTGCGCGGCGGCCGCGTCGTTCGGCGCCGGCACCGCGGTGAGATTGAGCTGCTTGCCGGGCTCGGCGTCGACCTTGGCCGAATCGACCAGGCCATAGCCGCGCACCCAGACTTTGTATTGCGCCTTGCGGCAGATCGGGCACGACGTAGCGGCCCTGATCGTCGGTGACGACCATCTTGGCGAAGCGGGTCGGCAGGTCGTGCGTTTCCGCGATCACCCAGACGCCGGCTTCCGGCCCGTTCGGGCCGGTGACCACGCCGCCGATGTCCTTGGCTTTGATCGGCACCGGCGTCTGCGCCTGCGCCGGTGACAATGCGAGACTTCCGGTGATACAAATGGCCGCCGCACTCAGATAGAGGCCGCGCTTCGTGATCATGACGAGCTCCCTGGTTTCCTACCTTACGTAATTACCGTGCGACATTGGGCCAAAATCGCCTCACGCTCGGGTGCTTTTCGATTTTGCCAGGAATTTGCCCAAAATAACGGGCATTTGCAACAGGCCGCGACCCATTCACTCTGGTGGCTCGGCCCGTATCCACTTAATCCCAATCAACCGAGCCTTCGTTCAGAGCTGTTTTGGCCGCTTTGGCATCAGGCCAAGTACCCTTGCTGAGGCGGTACCGGTCCCTCTTTTTATCAACCTGGAGCAACCTTCCGTCTTCCATGAGGGTGACGCGGGCTCGAGGATTCTCTTTGGCTTCGTGCAACTGCTCGTGATATGCCGCGTCGTTTGTCGCAATGTTTTCAAGCGCAAGCCCGGCAACAAAACTGATGATCCCGGGATCCGGCCGTACATAGACCTGAGCTCGGCGATAAACGCTTCGATGAGCTAGTCGGCGTTTAAAAAACGGTAGCAGCTGAACAGCGCGCTACACAATTTCTCAAAGATTGAGATATTTTCTCGCGATCGGAAATGCCTTGTGCTGCTCAAACAGCGTCTTGATGGCGGTAAGCCGTTACGTCGCATCGCTGGCCGGGTCGACCACCTCGTCGCTGTTATGCCAGTTCTCGTGTCTCGCCCCGATTGTCGATCAGGCTGTTCGCGGCGATTAGTTTAATCTCGTCGCATTGGGTGGGGTGAGCTCTTTAACGGTGTCTTTGACCACCGAGCCACAATTGACTTTCCTGAACAGCATGCCGAACGAACTCAGGGCATGCCGCTGTGTCGCCGAGAGCTGATACGAACTCCCGCCTTTCAGCAGATTGCCCATTTGCTCGTCCCCAATGGGTTCATGCCCCTGCAATTTAGGGAAAGCTACGATGTAATCAGCAATTGGCCAATCGATCAGTGTTTTTCCGTAGTGCGAAGTGACGCGATTTGCCGGTGGCTACGCCTGCAACGCATTGAATAAGACCTTGATTGTCAATGGCTTAAGGATCGATGATTTCTTCCGCCGCGACGAGCGCTAAAGTCGAAGGCCGTCGCGCGTCAAATGATAGGCAGCAGAAATGCTTGCCAATCTCGGGAGGAATAATTGGCCTCGCTCGCCATCCAGGGAGTTCGAAAGGCATTCGGCTCGACCGTCGTCATCCACGGCATCGATATTGCGATTGCTGATGGGGAATTTGTCGTGCTGGTGGGGCCATCGGGGTGCGGCAAATCCACGTTACTGCGAATGATCGCTGGACTTGAAAATATAAGCTCCGGCGAAATCCGCATTGGCGAGCGAGTGGTCAATAATCTGCCGCCGAAAGAGCGTGACGTCGCTATGGTGTTCCAGAATTATGCGCTCTATCCGCACATGACCGTGGCAGACAATCTTGGTTTCTCGCTCAAGCTACGCGGTACTGCCAAGGAAGAAATCTTCACGCGTGTGACGCATGCGGCCGAAATACTTGGACTTGTATCTTACCTAGAACGGTTCCCAAGACAGCTCTCCGGTGGCCAGAGACAACGTGTGGCGATGGGCCGCGCCATCGTCCGCGATCCCCAAGTGTTTTTATTTGACGAACCGCTCTCAAACCTCGACGCCAAGCTGCGCGTTCAGATGCGCACGGAGATCAAGGAGCTCCACCAGCGCCTGAAGACAACGACGGTTTACGTCACCCATGATCAGATTGAGGCAATGACCATGGCCGATCGAATCGTCGTGATGCACAACGGTTTAGTCGAACAGATCGGTGCCCCCCTCGAACTCTATGACAACCCTCACAATCTATTCGTTGCCGGGTTCATTGGCTCGCCAGCTATGAACTTCATCAATGGCACTATAAGAGTGAACGGCACATTGGAATTTGAAGGACCCGAAAACACACGACTGCCCCTCGCGGCAATGCCTGCCGCCAGCCACGGTCGCCCCGTGGTATACGGCGTACGACCTGAGCATTTCACACTCGCGGACGATGGTGCTGAAGCGGTCATTCAGGTGGTCGAGCCGACCGGATCGGAGATTCAAGTCGTCGCCAAACTTGGCGGCCAGGAAATCGTCGCAGTGTTCCGCGAACGTCATCAATTCAAACCCGGCGAGATCATCCGGCTCAGACCCGATCCGCGGCTTGTATATTTGTTCGACGAGGCGACCGGAAAACGCATCGAAAATTGAAGCTACAAAAGGGAGGAATGATCATGACTGTTATTACTCGCCGCACTCTTGTCAGAGGCAGTACAGCCGTCGCCACCGCCAGTGCACTGGCGGGTCCAGCGCTGCTCGACTGGGCAAAAGCCTGGGCGCAGGCGGCGCCGTGGAAGCCGGAACAGGATGCGCAGCTCTCACTGTTGCGCTGGAAATTTTTCGTGCAGTCCGAGGACGATGCTTTCGTCCAAATCATGGACGCTTTCACCAAGGCGACCGGCGTGAAAGTCACAATCTCGCGCGAATCATACGAGGATGTGCAGCCGAAGGCCGCGGTTGCCGCCAATACTGGCGCCGGTCAGGACCTTTTCTGGGGGCTTTATTCGCTGCCGCATCTGTTTCCGGACAAGTGTCTGGATGTCACCGACGTCGCCGACTATCTCGGCAAGAAATACGGCGGCTGGGTGCCATCCGCGCAGGCCTACGGCATGAGCGGCAAGAAGTGGATCGATATTCCTGTCTGTTATAGCGGCAACATGCTCAATTATCGGCTCGACGCATCGAACAAAGCGGGATTCTCAAAATTTCCCGATAAGACAGATGCGTTTCTCGAATATGCGAAAGCGATGAAAAAGAACAACACGCCAGGCGGTTTCGCGCTTGGCCATGCGTCGGGTGACGGCAATGCGTGGGTCTATTGGTGCCTTTGGGCGCATGGTGGCAACGTTGTCGATAAAGACGATAAGGTCATCATCAACTCGCCGGAGACTGAACAGGCGTTGAATTATGGCAAACAGCTTTATGAAAATATGATCTCGGGGACGGCTTCCTGGAATGACGCCTCCAACAACAAAGCGTTCCTCGCTGGCGATATTTATTGGACCGACAACGGCATCTCCATTTACGTTGCGGCCAAAAAGGATCCGACCAAAACTGACATTGCCAAGGATATGGACCACGCGGTGTGGCCGATCGGCCCAGTCGGTAAGCCGACCGAGTTGCATCTGATGTATCCAATTCTTGCGATGCGCTACACGAAATATCCCCAAGCCTGTAAGGCGCTGATGGCCTTCATGATGGAGGCAAACCAATTCAATAAGTGGCTTGAGGCGTCACAAGGCTACCTCACGCAGACGCTTAACGCCTACGACGATAATCCGGTTTGGAAAGCCGACCCCAAGGCCACGATTTTCGGTTTGGCCGGCAAACGTACTCTCACCGCCGGTGGACTGGGCTCGGTGGGCGAGAAAGCGGCGTCAGCCATCTCGGACTTCATCGTACTCGACATGTTCGCGAGCTATTGCACCGGCCGCGAAGACGCCAAGGGTGCGATCAAAATTGCCGAACGGCAGCTACAGCGGATTTACCGATGAAATTCATCACTTAGCCTCTCGCCCGCAATGGATGTCTTGCATGGCCGAAGTCGCTATTCACATCAAGAGTCCGGTCCCCCGCACGATAATGGCCTGGGATCGGCTCAAAGTGAATTGCGATTGGCTCAGCTTTTGGTTCATGCTGCCAGCAGCAGGATTCCTGTTGCTGTTCCTTGCCTATCCGCTTGGTCTCGGTATTTGGCTTTCTTTAACCGATGCACGAATTGGACAGTCGGGTGAATTCGTCGGTCTCGAGAACTACGAGTGGCTATGGGACGACAGTATTTTCTGGCTATCGGTCTTCAACACGCTTCTCTACACCAGTGTCGCCAGTGTCATAAAATTTGCTGTCGGCCTCTATTTGGCGCTGCTGCTCAACAAGAACCTTCCCTTCAAGGCATTGCTACGCGCTGTCGTTCTCATCCCGTTCATTGTACCGACGGTGTTATCGGCCATCGCATTTTGGTGGATTTTCGACGCGCAGTTCTCGATCATTTCCTGGTCGCTGCGGCACCTTGGATTGATCACGTCCAATATCGACTTTCTCGGTAATTCATGGAACGCCCGCTGGTCCGTGATATTCGCCAACATTTGGCGCGGCGTTCCATTTGTCGCGATTACGCTCCTCGCCGGCTTGCAGACCGTGCCGCTATCACTTTATGAAGCCGCAACTATTGACGGGGCCACCCGCTGGCAGATGTTCCGCTACATCACCTATCCACTTCTAACGCCGATCATCGCGGTGGTGATGACGTTCTCTGTACTATTCACCTTCACCGACTTCCAGTTGATCTGGGTGCTTACACGCGGCGGGCCAGTCAACGCTACGCAGCTCATGGCGACACTTTCCTATCAGCGCGCAATTCTCAGCGGGCATCTCGGCGAGGGTGCGGCGATCTCTACGGCCATGGTTCCATTCTTGCTTGGCGCCATACTAGTTTCGTGGTTCGGACTGCAACGTCGCAAATGGCAACAGGGCGAGAGCAATGACTGAGGCCATCCCCCCGAATCGCGCACATACGCAGGCCGTTATGGCTGGCTCCGCGGCGGATCATTCCGAGGGCATGAGCTATCTGGAGACCCTGCCGCGGCGCCTCGTTACGCTCTATCTGCCGTTATCTCTTATTCTGATCGTGCTGCTGTTTCCGTTTTATTGGATGGCTTTGACGGCAATCAAGCCCGACGACCAGCTTCTCGATATGGATCATATCAATCCGTTCTGGACAACGGCGCCGACTCTTCAGCACATCTACAAGCTCTTGTTCGAGACTTACTATCCACTATGGTTATGGAACACGATGTTCGTCGCCGTGTCCGCGACAGTGCTGTCGATTATTGCGAGCGTATTCGCGGCCTATGCGATCGTGCGCTTGCGTTATCGAGGCGCTCAGTGGGTCGGCGGAGCCATCTTTCTCGCCTACCTGGTGCCACCATCCATCCTGTTCATTCCGCTGTCTTCAGTCGTATTTTGGTACGGACTGTTTGACACGCCCTTTGCTCTCATCCTCACTTATCCAACGATTTTGATCCCATTTTCTACCTGGTTGTTGATCGGATATTTCAAGACCATTCCGTTCGAGCTCGAAGAATGCGCTCTGATTGACGGGGCAAGTCGATGGCAGATCCTGCTGAGGATCGTACTACCTCTTGCCATTCCTGGATTAATTTCCGCGTTTATCTTTTGTTTTACGTTGTGCTGGAACGAATTCATTTACGCGCTAACCTTCTTATCCTCGACACAGAACAAGACAGTGCCCGTCGCCATCGTCAACGAGTTCGTCGATGGGGATATTTATCGTTGGGGCTCCCTCATGGCAGGCGCGCTGGTGGGCTCACTACCGCTGGTAGTTCTGTATGCATTTTTCGTCGAACACTATGTTTCAGCGATGACTGGAGCCGTGAAGGAATAGGACCGGGCACACCACCGCCACTCCGCACCGCACGATCCTCGTGACTACGCCAGGGCAATATAAATCGACCGGGGCCGTAACTTGCCGCTTTGCGTAGTGCACGCAGTTGCTTTGTGCGACGTGACGGCGCTGCAGTGGCGAGCCGTGCTCGCCTCGAGCGCGTTATCGGCAATCAAGCCATTCGCGATTTTGGTGAACGGCTAGACGACCTGGAAGAACGTGTTCGGTGACTTGGGGGGCTGCCGTCTCACCCTGTATGGGGCCTCAACGACACGGCATACGTGGTTCGCCGCGCTGATGAACTGAGCCTGCTGATCGGTCGCTTGTGATGCGCTAGAGGTCCCGGACATGTGGCAATATTCGATCCGCGAATACCCGAAGCGAGCGCATGATTTCTTCTTGCGCCAGTGAACCAAAATCCACCAGCAGTCCGACTTGAGTGATGCCAACATCGCGCAGAACGCGGATGCGCTCGATCACCTGTTGAGGCCCGCCCATAACAACGCGCCCCGGAAAATACGAGTTGAAGCCGAAGTCACGCTGGCCGGCCTCGCGGCGCTCATAGCCTTTATAGGCGGCGGGATCGGGCGGCTTGCGCGCGGCCTCGATCCCGGCGGCAGCGTACTCGCTCATCGGCTTGTGGACCATTTTCTGGAGCCTGCTGTCGTCATCGCTTTCGAGGAAATGCGCGTGATAGACGCAGCAGATCTCGTGATCCTCGACCCTGCGGCCATGTTTGAGCAAAGCGCTGCGATACCACTCGATGCGCTCGGCCGCGGTCGGATGATCAACATGGTAGGCGACGTAGAGCAAGTTGTATCCTTCCTGAGCCGTCCATTCGAAACTCTCAGGCGACATCAGGCATGCGACCCAGATCGGCGGATGGGGCTTCTGATAGATCGGTGGCAATAGGGGCAAGCCTGACAGCGGCGGGCGGTACTTGCTTTTGAACTCCATCGTCGGACCCGCCCAAGCTTGCTTGACCAATTCGACGCCTTCCTCCACACGCTCGCGGCTTTCCTTCATGTCGATACCGAAGATGTCGAACTCGTCACGGATGAAGCCGCGGCCTACGCCGAAATCAAGGCGCCCTTGCGAGAGTTGATCAAGCGTGGCGGCTTGCTCGGCCACGCGCACGGGGTCGTTCAGCGGCAGCACAGTCGCGCCAGTCCCGAGTTCGGATCCGTTTGGTGCGACCCGCGAGATATGCCAAAAACGAGAAGTTGGAAGGAAATAGTCCGCCGTGGCGGACGAAGTGGTGCTCCACGATCCAGGCATTGTCGATGCCGATCCGATCGGCGAATTCGACCTGTTCGATGATGCCGCGATAATGGGCCTGGGCGTCGCGCAAAGCCGGCAGATAGGTTGGAAGATAGAACAGCCCAAATTTCATCGAAAAGGCCTTTCTGGTTCACCCGTTGATTTAACGTTGCCCACAATAGTCGGCGCCAGCGGCTACTTCGAGAAATTAGCGCTGCATAACCGGCCATGACAATGCAATGTCAGTCTCTAAAATCGATAAGATGAGGTATGAGGTCCCCGATTTAAGGCCAACAACGTCACCGCGGCGATTGCCTGATGCCGGGCCCTTGGCAATCCAAAGGTAAAAGATCATTCTATAGACTATTGCTCTTGGATCGCACGGTTCGGCCGAGCATTGTTCATTTCGAGCGAGGATCAGCAATGACGGACTATTGGGTTAGCAAGTTGTTCTTTGACTTGCAGCACGATCCAAAACTCGTCAGCGAGTATCGCACCGACATGTCAGCGGTTATCGACCGCTACCAAATCAAGCCGGACGTTCGTAAGTCATTGTTTGACGATGATGTCGCCAAGCTCGCGCCGCTCGTCAATGCTTACCTCCTGCGCTTCTATTTTCAAGTGCGTGGAATGCCCGAGTCTGAATTCATATCAAAATTGCACGCGATGAAGCCTTCGAACGAGCGCTCAATGGAGAAAGCCTCTCATGGCTAGGCTCGTCGGTATTTTTGCAGCCAGTCATGGGCCAATTATTGCTCGCGATTGGGATTCCATGCCCCGCGAGCATCGCGACAGATTGGCAGCAGCCTTTGACGAAATTGGCCGCCGTCTGCAGGCATGCCGGCCAGACCTACTAGTGGTCATTTCGCCGGATCATTGGGTCAATTTTTTCATCAACAATCTGCCGGCAATATGCGTTGGCATTGGTGACGAGCACGACGGCCCGCCTGAACCCTTCATGAAGAAGGTCTATCCGCATCAACTGCTCAAAGGCCACGGCGCATTTGGGCGACATTTGTTGCAAACCGCACTCCACAACGAATTCGAGCCCGCGCTGTCCCATCGCCTCCGGCTCGATCATGGCACCTGCATCCCACTCTGGCGCGCGGGGGTTAGCCCCGAACTTCCGCTCGTTCCCATTCTCGTCAACGACCTCGAGGCACCCATGCCGAGCATAAAGCGTTGCTTCGCATGGGGCCGGCTGCTTCGCCGAGCGATTGAGAGTTATCCCGAACCGCTGCGGATCGCGGTGCTCGGTACGGGAGGCTTAAGCCACTCCATCGGTGAGGCGACAATGGGGTGGATCGATGAGAAATTTGATCATGATTGCATCGAGCACTTCGAAAATGGCGAGGAGGGACAACTGGCAGCCTTCCTCACCGAGGCGCTCCCTCAGACCGGCAACGGGGCACACGAAATGCGCGACTGGGTCATTGCGCACGCAGCGGCCGGTAGCACAGGATTTGAATTGATTGACTATTTCCCGAGTCCCGCAACGCTTGTGGGTGCAGGATTCGCGTCTTGGAAATTGCCGGCAACGTAAGGTAGACGGTCGGCTTTATCGGGGTTGGCGCAGCGTCATTTGGGCCGTTAGATCAACTGGCACCTATTGTAAGCTTGACACCTATTGTAAGCTTGATGGACCGCACTGGAGGAGGAATACAATGGCACTTCTCGATGCCGCCGAAAAAACGACCAAAGCGACCAACAGGGAGATTAGCTATTACGGTGTCCATCACTTGGCGTTGAACACTGATGACATGAAGATGACCGTCGATTTCTATGCCGGTGTACTTGGCATGCGGCTCGTTCATGCGATGCGGGTTCCGCCTGGAATCGGCACGGGTCCCGGTAATCGTGGCAATCCGCCGTTTGAGGAAATCAGACACTATTTCTTTGACATGGGACGCGATGGTCTACTAGCTTTCTTCGAGATACCCAAGGGAGCCAAATCGAAAGGCGATCGCAACGCGCTTGGGGCAATGCAACACGTCTCGTTTGCTGTATCACCCTCGAGCCAGGCGAAAATCTGCGCCAGACTGACCCACCACAAGATTTCCTATGATGGTCCATTTGAAGTTCTTCCGGGAATCTTTTCGGTGTACGTTTTCGATCCCAACGATATCCGGCTAGAATTTAGTTGCCAGCCCGCTAATGGCGAAGGAGAGCCCTGCATCATCCCGCAGGTCACACAGACCAAAGACCAGGCTCTAGCCGAGCTTAAATTGCTTTCCGACAACAAAAAATGGCTTGATTGGGCGACCGCCGATTTACTCGACTGATGCGGTGTCAGATCCTGGATAACGAGTGACCTCGCCAGCCCATGATCAAATATCAATTGCCGTGAAAGTCCGGGGCGCCACTGATGCGGCCTGCGCGCTCGCACTGGCGTTGTTGGTATCGTCACCTGGTGGCGCGTGCGCAGCACCCGTCTATCCCAACCACAGTGTCAAAATCGTCGTGCCGAGTGCGCCGGCCGGAGGGTATGACGTGATCGGCCGCTTGCTGGCGGATGAGTTGTCGAAGCGTCTCGGACAGACGGTGCTTGTGGAAAATCGGCCCGGTGCCGGGACGATCGTTGGAACGCAGTCGGTTGTTGAGTCAACAGCGGATGGCTACACGCTATTAATCGGGGGGCTGAGCAACATCATCTTCAATGCGGGCCTCTACCAGAACCTCCGGTATGACCCCATGCTCGACCTTATACCGGTGGCACTTCCATTCAGCGTTTCGTATTCATTGGTTGGTTCGAAGCACTTGCCGTACACGACGACAAAGCAAATCATCGATGCCGCGAAGATGAGCCCCGGAAAGCTTACGTTGGCGAACGCAGGTCGCGGCACAGGGCAGCATATTCTCGGTGCCGCCTTCCAGAAGGCCAGCGGCACCCAAATGCTGGAAGTGTCCTATCGCGGCTCGACCGCGGTGTATCCCGATCTTCTCTCCGGCCGCGTCGACCTATTCGTCGACACAACGACCGCGGCGCTGCCTTACATCCAGTCAGGCCAGGTGAATGGAATCGCTATTCTCACCGCAAAGCGAAGTCCATCCGCACCCGATCTGCCAACAACGACCGAAGCCGGTGTGCCAGGGCTTGAGATGGACGGTTGGATCGGGCTTTTCGCGCCAGCGAATACTCCGCCAGATGTCATGGGACGGCTGCAGCGCGCAATTGAAGATGCCATGCCGGAATTGAAGCCTCGCTTTAAGTCTGTCGGCGGCGAGGCGATGGGTATGCCGCCGGAGCGTCTTAAGTGCTATCTGCAGTCCACATACGACAAGTGGACTAAGATCATTCGCGAAGCAGATATTCATTTAGATTGACGTCACTCTCGTTTTTCTTATGGATCTCGAAAGGTTTAAAAATGTTAACGATACGCTTGGCCATTCCGCTCTTGTAGAAAGCCTTGATACAGCAACGACCGCGGAGGGAATCGAAACGGCAGAGCGGTGCCCGCATTACGAATGCCTGGCGTAACTCCGCTGCAGGGCTACTTCTTCAAGCGCCCATGTCCGGTCTCTGAGATCAACTTCGTTGATAATGGCTGGTAGTTCTGAGATTATAGATACCGCATGTCATAAGCCGTTGAAGGCCGGATGATTAAGAATTGCGTCGATGCCCGATTGGATCAGAAAGTCCACTTCATCTGTGGGAAGCCTGAAGTCGGGTCGGAATGGATGACAACTTGGCGGAGCGTTGTGGGTCGAATTGATCGAATCCCACTTCGGTAACTTCAAACCGGATATTACTGCAATGCCAGTCACTCGAGGCCCCGAGCCGACGTGCTTCGGCGGCCGGCAGGCTGCACCGCCACTTCCGGATTATTGCCTCCCATTCACGGATGCTCAAGCGAAAGGCGTCGAAGCCGCTGCGGACGGCGGAGTTCATCGCAGTGTCGGTCACCGCGTTGAGCAACTCCGCGCCGGTCGGTCCTTCGACGGTGCGAGCCCAGTCTCCCTCCGGCGCCTGGCCTGCATTGACGACCACGAAGATCAAGCGACGCAACCGTACAGCCCGGTCGGGTGTGAGCGGCGTGTAGGGCTTTTCGGCCGCCGCCCTGGCAATCACGAGACCCGAGAGGCCAAAATTATCGGTAATGCCGCCGTCGGCAAGCTTGAGATATCGAACCTCCGCGGCTTCACGGTAGCGAGTCAGCGCTTTGGCAAAGGCCCGGACTTGCGCTCCGGAATTGCGATCCGCAAGGACCCGATCGACCCAGGGCGGCAGCGGCGTTGCGCAAGCGGCCGGAAAGCTTTCGAGGACGATCGGCACAAAGGCGACCGGCACGGCGGCAGATGCAGCGACCGCGTACGACAGCGGATACCTGGTGATATCGCTGCAGAGAGCCGCAAAAGTCACGGGCGAAAAAAGAAACGGTGTCCGATTGAAAAGGTCAGATGCATTGATCCAAATGATCGGCTTGCCAGGCTGAAGGAGATCGCCGAGGGTCGCGTTATCGAAGAGATTGCGATCGAGCCAGCCGGACAACCTGCTTGCGTCGTTCACACCGCCGCTGAGACCTTGGGCAATGTTTCGCAAATTGACGCTTGTTCTCAGGTCCTCTTCGGCGTTTCGTATCAAAAAGCGTTCGCGGAAATCGGTGAGCGCGTCGCGACCCTTGAGGCCAAAATAGGCCGCGGTCACAGATCCTCCGGATACTCCCGACACAAAGACAACTCGATCCAAATAACTCTTGCCGTCCTTTGTCGGAAGGCGATCGAGTCCACGCAGCGTGCCAAAGGCGAAGGCTGCGGCCCGCGTCCCTCCGCCGGAGAATGCAAGCGCAATGGCCGTGTCGCCGCTGACCTCCGGGGTCGTCAATGGCGCCATCGGACTTGAACCGCCTGCCACGGGGATATTTGCAGGCTGATTGAATGTGGCGCAGTTCGCTAAAAACAGGAGACACAGTGCGAGTGCGTTCGTATAACGTCCTACAATTACGCAATTTTTCGGCAGGAATTGCAGGAAGATCTTCAAGCTATCCATTCGCCTGGACTCATGATCGTTCCCTCTGGCCTCTGGCTGACAGAACTCAGCTGAGACCCGAAGAGGGCAGTATTTACAACGCAAGAGGTGAATGCGGTCTTTCGTGCGTAAAAATCGATTGGTTTCGATGCTACACCGTTTGGCGCCGCACGTCGTGGTTAGGGCGCCGATTGAAGCGTTAGACCCGCAACCCCCAAGGCAAGATTGACGCCCGCCTGGCCCTCCACGGAGAGGGGCTGAAGCGCAAAAGATCGATGCGATCCGCCGACAAGAACATTTGCATTTGCACCGAGGCCCAAAGAAACACTGCCGCTCGCACCGACATACTTACCGGCAAGGGCGCCATGGTGCACGCCCTTAGTTGGTGCCAGCACTCCCCAGACCATGACGCCACCCGCTCTCACGCCCAGATCGAGGCCAAGCCGGTTGATGTGCCCGATGTAAGTTTCCGGCGGTCCGCCAGCGTCCGGGGTGAAACGGCAACTCAACTTCTGATGTGATCCGACGATCAAGCCGAGGCTGGCGGACGTCTTGCAGGTCAGGACGCCCGCCTTAGTTTGATGTGTTTGTTGCGCGCAGACCGAGGTTGTGATCGTCCCGAGTAAAGCGAGAGTTGCGAGCGTCCGAACATATTTCGACACAAGGCTCATCGTCAGCCTTCCGTTTTTGATCCGAGACATGCGCGCTACAACCGTTCTTGAGCGGTGCTTAAATAGCGAAATTCAATTGAGCCGCCGGCAAAACTAGTATTCGACGCCACGCCTTGCTCTCTCATCTTTGAAAATCACGGCTATCGCCTCAATGATTCGAAGCTGCGGGTTTGCTTTGCAGTACACGATGACCTCGTGTTCGAGTTCCTTTCCCCTTGTGATGTGGGCGAAATGCTTCTTTGCGAGGCCGTTATACCAGCCGCTGTACCATGTCGTGAGCATGTCGGCGTCTTCTTGGTATGTATTAGCGAGTTGGGCGCAGGTCAGCGCTTGGACGTCGATAAATCCATTTGCGTCGGCGTATGCCGAAAGGGGAACCTGGGCCTGCGCGTTTGAAGTCGCGAACGCGAAATCCTAGTGTAGCGAAAATGAGAAGCTTTCGCATTTCGTTACTCCTCTTTAAGCGGCTGTTTCGATTTCGGGAAAGGCGTGAGACACGGCCGATTTGTTTTCCACGTTTGGATCAAACTGTCTTGGGCGCTATGCAAATTCGGCAAATTGGGGCCAGCACCCTTTGATCAGAACCGCGCCTTTCGCTAGATGCGGCGCGCACGCGTAAAGTTGCTGATTTTCAGGAAATCGTGCACCTGCAAAGAGCACAGAATGAATTAGACGGACCAATCGCTACCGATTGAGGCCAAATTCGGAGATTTATTACAGACCCCCGAAGCGATAGTTCAGACCCGCGCGTATCTCGCTGTGACGTGAGACTTCGAGCGAGGCCGCGCTGATATAAAGGTATTCAAGTTTCCCGCTTAGATTTGGGGTAAATCCGTATTCGATTGGTCTTGGCCCCAAGTAGTGCAAGACCTCCGGTTCCATAGAATAGCCAATTGTTGTTTGCATAGCCCACGCGAAACCTAACCGTGCTCTCCCAATCGATATTGGTCGACGCGTTGACTGCACGTCCAGGAAAGGGGATGCCCGCAACTGTCGGAATGGCTGTCGTCGAGCCCTGAATATTGGCCCAATCGATATCCGCCTCGAGGCCCATTACGACGTGGCTTGATTGAATTTGGGCGCCAAACGTTCCGCCAAATACCCCACCGGAAAGATCAGTGGAAATGCTATCAAAACGGTCCGTGATGATGTTGAAGGGATCCTGCTGACCCCAGGCGCAACCGCCGTTCACGCCGACATAAAATCCGGTCCAATTGTAGACCTGTTGGGCGACGACGACGGGAGGCTGATATGACGGCGCCATGGGCAGATCGGCGGCTTGGGCTGAAATCAAGGTCGCAAATGAGGCCGTCGCTGTGGTGATTGCGGTTATGAGCTTTTTCATCGCGCTCCGCCTTTCCAAGGTGCATTGCGACCTAAACTAAGTTCGATGAGCGCTGACCTATATGCAAAAAGTGCACATTCGAGCAAAAAACGGATGCTGTGATAGAAAAGCAACAGCTAGAAACTAGCCAACGAAATCACCACCAAGGCACGGAGAAGGCGGCAGCGTAATTGCAATTGGTTTTGCATCTTGGTATCAGTGACCTGCTATTCAGAATCGGTCGACGCGAGCAGAGTGGTGTCGCTCAAGTGTGTCTGAATTCAGTGTTCCTCTTTTTTAGCATTCGAAATTCGTCGAATTCACGCAATTCGGCTCATCGTCGCTCCAAGTGCCATTTTGGACGAAACTCCACGACAATTTGAAGACCGCTTCGCCTCAGCCAAAATCGCGCCAGATCAATGGGTCCTGAAGCCGTATTTACCGATTTTGCATAGCGCGCGGATCACTGCGTCGGCCAAGCTCGCCGGAGGAAAGCTGCGAACGGTGAACTAGCTGTTCGGAGCACCGGCCGGTTGATTTGCACAGACGATCTGACAGCTGCGACGCTAACGTTTGACATTCCTTTCGAGGTGTTTTCCGGGTCGTTCGCGGCACACCCTCGCGGCAAACTCAAGCAAGAAGGAGAGGATCGATCTATGATAAAGCGAGATATCATATCGCGATCAAGCCGCCGAACCTTCGGTCGGCTGGCGGTCGCGGTCGGCTTATTCGTCATAATCACCGCATCGGTCGCGCCAAGGGCCCACGCGCAACAGGGCGACGATGCAGCGCAAATCCTCAAGGCGATGACTGACTATGTCACGAGCCAAAAAGTTATTTCGGCCACATTCGATACCGATATCGAGGTCATCACCAACGACCTGCAAAAGATACAGTTCGCGAGTTCCGGCCAGATGCTGCTGAACCGTCCTGATAAGGCTCGCGCCAGCCGCGTGGGCGGCTATGCCGACGTTGAGATGGTCTTTGACGGCAAGACACTCACGATACTTGGCAAGAATCTCAATAAATACACGCAGATCAATTCCGCAGGTTCGATCGATCAGCTTGTCGCCCGACTGCGCAACGAACTCGGCATGGCGATTCCGGGCGCCGACATTATGGTGTCCCGTTCCTATGACGAGCTGATGGCGGATGTGCTCGACGCCAAGCATATCGGCCGCGGCGTGATCGACGGTGTTGAATGTGATCACCTCGCATTTCGCAACAATGACGTCGATTGGCAAATTTGGATCGAAGTGGGCAGCCGACCAATCCCGCGAAAATACGTCATCACCAGCAAGGCTGTGACCAGCGGGCCTCAGTACACGCTTCGCGTCAAAGACTGGAAAACAGATGTGCCAGTCGCCACCGATGCCTTCGCATTCAAGCCACCAACAGATTCCCAGAAAGTCGATATCGCGGTTCTCGCGAACATCGACGAAGTTCCGCAAGGCGTAGCGCCAGGAGGCAAGAAATGACCCTTATAAAGACCAGGCTTTTGTCCATCGCTTTGGCTACAACCGCCGGCGTTGGCTGTCTCTTCATCAGTGATCATGTCTCGCTGATCAATCCGGGTTCTTACGTCACCGAGGCTCAAGCGATCATCGGGCGTCCGCTCACGCCGATGAGCTATGCCGGCGTCGCGCGGCGAACCACGGCCAGAGCCTATGGTTACGGTGCGGTGGTGGCAGCGCCAGTCGTTGTGGCCCCGGTCGTCGTTGGGCCCGCCTGCGCGCAGGTCGTGAACGTCTACGGGCAGATCGCGACCGTATGCCGGTAGAGCGGTAGGCAAGAGCAAGGTCGTTTCAAATGCAGTCGTTGTTGAAAGTCATCTTGGTTGCCGTCGTTGCCGCTCTCGCGGTTGGCGGCGGCGTGTTCCTTTATCGGTACTACTCGAAGCCGGTTACTTTGACCGTCGCGGCAGGTTCGGTGGACGGCTATGCAGCCCAGATTATGTCATCGATCGCGACTCGCCTTACGGAAACCGGCTCGCACGTTCGGCTCAACGTTATCCCCGTGGACTCAGCCTTCGATGCTGCCAAGGCGTTTTCGGCGGGAAAAGCCGATCTCGCGATTATCCGCGCGGACATCGGAGACTTGTCCGGTGTGCGGACAGTTGTTCTCATGGCTCATGCCGTCGTTATGATCCTGGTTCCACCGGGATCTACCATCGACAGCGTCGATGCTTTGAAGGGCAAGACTGTCGGCGTTGTCGGTGGGGAGCCCAATCATGCAGTCGTTGACGCCATTAAGCAGGAATACGACCTGACCAATAAGAAAGTCGCGTTCAAAGACCTGGCGATGACAGATGTGTCGCAGGCACTGCATTCCAAGCAGGTGAGTGCTGTGTTGTTTGTAGCGCCTGTCACAGGAAAATACCTTTCAATCATCCGAACCGCCCTGCAGGGAAATGGAAAGAACAAGCCGACATTGATTGCTATCGAAAACGCAGGAGCGATTGCAGAAGTTGCAGGAGCTTACGAGAGCTACGACCTCCCGAAAGGTACATTGTGGGGTTCCCCACCGGTCCCGGACGACGATCTCACAACATTACGCGTTCCATTTTATCTGGTTGCCAACAAAAAGCTGGACGACGATGTCGTCGCCGACCTGACGCGAGCCATCATGAATGCGCGTCGGGAGCTTATTGCCGAATTCCCATTGCTGACGCAATTGAGTGCACCAAGCACCGACAAGGATGCCTTCATTCCGATTCATCCCGGTGCTGCTGAGTACTATGGCGATACCCAGCAAAGTTTCTTCGATAAATACAGCAATCAGCTCTATTACGGGCCCATGGCGCTCACCGCCATTATGTCGGGTCTGGTCGCAGCATGGAAATTCATGGGGCTGGGCGGGAGTGGACGGAGCGGAAGTCCATTGGATCCGCTCTATGCGCTAGCGCGCCGAATTCGCGAAGCTAAAACCGAAGCGGAGTTGACTGAGGTCGAAGACGAGATCGATAATATTCTGAAGGCGGAACTTGCCAAGGCGGCAAAGGACGAAGAAAATGCGACGGATCCGGGCATATTGAGCTTGGCAGCACATCGGTTGGAGAACCTCATTCACTACCGAAGGACGATGCTCGCTGCGACGCCGCACTAATCGTTTTAATCATCGGCGATCAGCCGTTCGCGGAAGCCGCGGCCGAAAACTATCTCGGATTAGCGGGGCGCCGATTTGCGCAGGCCGACGCAATCTTCAAGACAGTTGAGCGCGATCCCGAGTTGTGCCGGATTGATGACGCGTATTGCCTGTAGCTTCGCCCGAAACGCCGGCATAAAGTTGGCGCGTTTGTTGCGGCGCGCAGGCCTCACCATTCGAGACATCGATGATGAAGTACTTCGCTCAGGGTGCCCGACCAAATCAATTGTCTGAACCTGATTGCGGAGGTGCTAGGCGACAGGGTACTTGGATTCCACCTCGTGCAGAATATGGACCTGCGGCAAAGCGATTTTTGTTTTACGTTGCATAGCCCCGACTTGCCCGTTTCGAACCACATTAATATTGACGGTAGCGTTTCGCTGAAGCGTCCGGGGGATGGGCAGCGGAGTAGAATGGGTTTTCGCCGCAATAACCGCCATTGCCGGAAATCGCCCACTGACATTGCTGCCTTGTTGAAAAGCCGCAATTGGTTCCTCCTCCCCCCTGGCCAGCGTAATAGGCACACCACGGATAGAGGATTTCAGCAGAGGCAGCGCCGGTCCAGGATGCAGCGAGCCAGATGGTCAGAGCGCCGAGAAGAAGCCGCATCTTGTGTCTCCTTCGTTCCACGATAGTAACTCCAGTGCCTCCAGCTTATTCCAACATGCCGCGTCGCGCTCGGATCAGCCCGCACTGATGGCAGCGATCACGGTATAGTCCGAATTGAATAGCGGCTAACTTCGCCAGCTCGATGAATACTGATACCCCAGCGGCCCGGGTTTTTATATAACCAAGACCCATTTGAGACATGGAAATTTTCATATTGCTGACGTGCAACTTAAACTCCCGAGCCCATTCCGCCGGTCGTAAAGGCCACGTTCGGCGCAGTCATTCAGCCGTTAGGGAAGGCCATGCGACGACGTGATTTCATTGAGCCGATTGCTGGTTCAGCGGGAGCTTGGCTGCTCGCGGCACGCTTGCTGAAGGCTATGCTTCAATGACAACCTGCGACGTCGTTCCAAACCCGTCGTTTCTTTCGACCTAAAGGGGGGTTGAGCCATGAAATGGAGCTGGCAGTCGTTTGCCGTCGTCTCCTTCCTCATCGCAGTGCTTTTGTCGTTGAGTGTTGGAGCACTCAATGCGCGCGACGCCGATCTTGCTTCTCGCACTTTCGCGGCTGCCCAGACGGCTAAACAGCAATGCATAAACACGTGTCGTGCACGCTATCGCGACTGTCGTCATCTGAACCAGTTGCCATCGTCCGAGTGTCGGGGCATTTACCAGGACTGCGCCCGATACAGTTGCACTGGTTTAGGGCCAGGATGATCGACATGCCTCTTGTGGCCGTCAGCGGCGAGTCGGCGTTCGACCATCCCTCCGGGCTCTGCTTACCCGCGCCGACGAGGTGATTGAATAGAGGCTTGGTGCGGCCGTTGGCGGGCGTTCTCTCGCTTTCCTTGGTTCTCACTGCGTTTTTTGCGATTGAGAGCGTTGCCTCGACAGTGTTTGCGCTCGAACATAAGCGCCGATCGGAACAATGGGGTTGGATGCTGGTGAGCGGCATTGTTGACATAGTTCTCTTTATTCTCGCAACGATAATCGTCGCTGGATTTCACAGCACTGCAGCATGGTTGCTCGGATTGCTGTTGGGCATCAGCCTGATCTCTGGGGGTGGGGCACTTGTCACGATGGCGTTACCTGCCCATTCGTGAAGCTACCGATGTGAGTCGCCAAGGGGGCCAGACGCCGATCCGCACGCCAAGGTATTGATTACCATTTGATTGGAAGGGGCCATGCTTGGTGCCTAATCACACGCAGGCATGCGACAAGGCGTTGGGAAATTCAGAAAGCGAAATACGAACGCGCCTCTCGGGGCGTATTGTCGGAAAGCGTTATTCGAGATGGGATCCGTAGCGCAGCTAAGCTAAGATCGACACTGCCATGATCGTTCGCAACCCTGAAAAGAACTTCGAACAGCTGTGGAAGACCTTCCACAACAGGTATCCATTTTTCAAACTCAGGAATGTCGACTGGAAAAAACAATATGATTCCTACAGGCTAAAAGTCACGCGGGAGACCAGTGATGATGGGCTCTTCGATATTTTCCGCCAAATGCTCGCTCCGTTGAATGACGGGCATGTCGAGCTGATAGCCAAAGCAAGTGGGGGCCGGAAAACGCGATACTTCACCCCAGAGAAAAAGCCCAGATTTTGGCAGGAATTCACGACCCGACAGATCAAACAGCTCTTCAAAACGACCGAGAAGACTCTTGTCGCTAATGGTTTCGGGCAGCCGACAGAGACGCAGGCCTGGATGCTCCACTATTGCAGGTCACCGACATTTGGTTACATCCGGATCCTCGAGCTAGAAGGCATTAAAAAGGGGAGATTGACTGCCGGTTTGGACAAGATTGCCCGTGACTTCCAGGACTTGGCCGGCTTCATCATTGATATCCGTAATAACCCCGGTGGGGATGATAGTACTGCAATCACGATCATCAATCGGTTTTGCGACCGCACGCGAGTCGCCTTCCACAGGAAGACAAAGATTGGCCCAGGCGAAAATGACTTTACAAGTCTGAAGACCTGGCACATCGAACCACGAGGTGACGCACAATTCACCGGGCCAATCGTACTCTTGACCTGTGATTCTGTTTTCAGCGGTGGAGAGGCCTTTGCGCTGGCGATAAAGCGACTACCTCATGTTACGATCGTAGGCGATCATACCAACGGCATATTCTCGTATCAGCTCGAGAAGAAACTTCCCAATGGCTGGTGTTACCGCTTGTCGTACCAAAAGTACTTTTCAGCCAACATGGTGTGTTACGAAGGCAAAGGCGTACCGGCCGACATCAGGCTACTTAACAAGAAGACCGATATTGCAAACGGCATCGATCCATTGATTATCCGCGCATTAAAAGTGTTGAAGTCACAGAGCGCGAGAGCGGCGAACAAATGATGATTGATTGCACGCGCTTCGTGCCTTCCGCTGGATCAGCGCACGATAGTAGCTTCGACCGGCAGGCGAAGGAGTCGTACATCAGCTCGATCCCGATAAGTGCGGGCTTAAACGCGGCGCTCGGATCGAGGCCGAATGATAGCATTGCCTATCGGACACGCGATGTGCATGATGGCCAACGCATTCCCGAAAAAATGAACGAGCGATGAACAACGCAATCAGCAGATGTCAAAAGAGCCGGATATACCGTCTCCCGCAACTTGACTGCGGTGAATCTGACGATCGGCCTCGCTGTTATTTATGACGTCTGCGCGTTTCGGTTTGTCGGAGCGACAGTCGGGGTTGGGCGGTCGGAAAAGAGCGGAGCACTCTGCCTGGTGGTCCGAGGAAACAACGCAAGCACTTCTAGGAATGCCGGACCATGATCATCGAGTCGCCCTTAGAGTTGATTTTCCGTGATTTGTTTTATCGTGTTCCAGCTTTTGCCGGAAGTCACGATGTGTTTTTAAAATTGGAGGGGTTCAATATAACGGGATCCGTTAAGGTCAAGACTGCGATCGGGCTTGTTGAGGACTTGGAACAACGAGGTATTGCTCGGCCAAAGCAAACCGTATTAGTCGAATCGTCATCAGGAAATCTTGGACTAGCGCTTAGTTTGGTATGCGCCATCAAAGGCTACAGATTTATTTGCGTCACCGATCCAAACGCTAATCGTGCGACTATAAAGGGGGTAGAACTCTATGGCGCAAGGGTTATCGTCGTTGAAGATCGCGATGCCGCCGGGGGATACTTGGGAAGTAGGTTAAAGAAAATCGATCAAATACTGCAATCTGACCCGAACGCAGTCTGGCTCAATCAATATGCTAACATAGCCAACAAGAATGTTCATGCCGAACAGACGGCAAACGAGATCGCGCGTGAATTTGATAAAGTCGATTGGGTTTTCGTCGGGACCGGCACTACTGGTACCCTGGCCGGGGTCTCGGAACGACTTCGTCAAGAATTCCCCAGGATTACGGTTGTGGCCGTCGAGCCGGTGGGCTCCGTCACATTTGGAGGCGCGCCTGGCAAAAGAAATATTCCTGGCATTGGCGCGAGCGTGAGACCAAAACTCGCGGACCTCGCCAAGCCGGATAGAATTGTCGCGGTAACCGAAGAAAAAACGGTCGAAGCGTGTCTTTCTTTCGTTCGAGATCATCACTTGCTTGTTGGGGGAAGCAGCGGAACAGTCCTGGCCGCTGTACAACAGCTGGCTCCGGAGTTTAGGCGCGGCGACACTATAGTCGCCATATCCGCGGATCTCGGCGAAAAGTACTTAGACACTATTTATAACTCCGCCTGGGTCGAAAAGCTCATTGTTCCTGAAGATGAGCGGCCAACGCGCACTCACGCATTCGTCGCGGCTGAGTGAAACAATGAAAAGCGTTGGATTGTCGCGCTCACAACCAACACCCTGGCGCCACGATATGCCAACTGACCCGTCACCGCCTGTGGCGGCAGCCGACTGATGGGTACGATCAGCGGCAAAAATATCTCGGTCGAACGTAATGAGAGAATACAACGTGCCATCCGCTCCCACATTCTATATTGTCCCTGGCTCGACAGTTAAGCGTGTAATTGACGACAATACGATGCAAATTTTCGATGCAGTTGAGGCTGCCTACCGTCTTCACGGCTCCGGAAATACTCTAAATCCAGACAGCTACTTCCTTCAATATCCAGATAGACCAAGCGCTCGCATCATCGCGTTGCCAGCCCATCTTGGCGGTGCGATTCAAAAGAGCGGCATTAAATGGATATCGAGTTTTCCGGAAAATCGAGCCAGCAACTTAGCCCGAGCATCGGCGGTCCTGATTCTGAACGATGCCACGACAGGCTATCCCCAAGCCTGTATCGAGGCATCGTTAATCAGCGCTACGCGTACCGCCGCCTCTGCCGCGTTGGCAGCAGAGCATATTACTCCCAAGCCTTTTGGTGGAACCCTCGGCGTAATCGGTGCTGGGGTAATCGCCCGTACAACCGTCCAGTGGCTTTTATTTCGTAATTGGAAGTTTCGTAAAATCGGTTTGTACGATGTGGATCGCAAGGAGGCGGAGCACTTCAGTAAATGGCTTCATGATCAGCACAACTTAAGGGCCGATATTCAAGATCATTTGGAGGGCGCTGTATCCGATTCTTCACTGATACTATTCACGACGACTACACTGGACCCCTACCTCACGGATGAAAAGCTGTTCGAGCACTGTCCCACTGTCCTGCATCTGTCGCTGCGTGATATTTGCGTGAATGTGATTCTTGCATCACAAAACATTGTCGATGATGTTGATCATTGCCTAAAGGCAAGAACTTCGCTCCATCTAACGGAAATGGCGATGGGAAATAGGGACTTTGTCTCGGGTAGTCTGGTGGATGTTTTAGAGAATAAGTTCAAACCAGATCATGACAGGCCTCGCATATTTTCACCATTTGGGCTTGGTGTTCTTGATCTTGCAGTTGGCAATTTTGTACTGGAGGCAGCAAAATCGTCCGGCGCAGCAATTGCGCTACCTGATTTCTTCGCCAATTCTGCCCGATGGTGAAGAAGATGTCAGGCGTTTCTAATTAGAAAGTCAAGCGCGGGACACTCAAGCTAAGAGTGTCACGAGGGAACCATGGCACACCATTCCCACTCAGAACAAGCGAGGGGGCACATAACACATGTCAAGTGTATGGAGTTGCAATGAGTGGGATCAACTGGAAGAAGTTATTTTGGGCAATCCGCTGAATGCGCGGTATCCTACGCCAGACCGAAGCACCCAGCTCGCAGAATTTCCCGATCGTTCATTGGCCGAAATTCCGGTTGGCCCTTTTCCGCAACAGATTATTGAAGAGACGGAAGAGGATTTGAGTGGATTTGCCAGTATCCTGGAGGGTTTGGGCATCACCGTCAAACGTCCGGATACCTGGTCACACGATGTTAAATTTTCCACTATCCACTGGGAAGCTCAGGGGTATTACAATTATTGTCCCCGCGATGTTTTGTTAGTCATCGGCGACCACATTATCGAAACGCCCAATGTCATTCGCAGCCGCGCCCAGGAAACGTTCAGCTATCGCACGTTGCTGATGGAGTATATGAAGTCAGGCGCAAAGTGGTACAGCGCTCCCAAGCCCATGCTTTTGGACTCACTCTTCGATGGGGCTGATTTGAACAAGCCAACGCCACGCAACGATGAGCCGGCCTTTGATGCAGCCAACGTCCTGCGTTTTGGCAAAGATTTGGTCTATCTGGTTAGCGCCACGGGTAATGAATTGGGGGGGCATTGGTTACAGTCGGTCCTAGGCGACGAATATCGGGTCCATTTCCTCAAAGACGTCTACTTTGGCAGCCATATTGACTCGACCCTTGTGGCTTTGCGCCCTGGCTTGGTCCTGGCCAATCCTGCGCGTGTCAATGACGACACCCTGCCAAAAATCTTGAAGCAGTGGAAAGTCATCTACAGTGCACCGATGGAGAACACAGACAGATATGATGTCGACTATCTGTCCAAATGCATTGGTAGTGACTGGATTGACATGAATGCGTTCAGCATCAATCCAAATTTGGTCGTGGTCGATCGAAATCAGCCGTCTCTCATAAAAATCCTAGAAAAGGAGGGGCTCGATGTAATTCCCTTAAAATTGCGGCACTCCAAGCTGTTGGGCGGTGGACCCCATTGCGTTACCTTGGACGTCCGTCGAACGGGAACGCTGCAGCGATACTTCGATGAGACGTAGTACTTTTGCCATGTTCAACTAGCGGGCAACTTTGACATTTGAGGTCAAGACCCAAGCGTGTCTGATAACTTGGGAGTTTGGAATCACGAGCATGTGAGGAAAAGTTTTGGCAGCGAGTTTTGTAGCAACTGCCGTCGCGGTTTTCTTTGCGCTGACGTTTGTGGCTTGGAGGCGATACCTTTGGGCGGCGGAGACGGTGCCGCACGGGCAGACGGATTCCTGCAAATACACCTTGACGGATGTCCTCGGTGATCGCCCCTTCGTGAACGTGCCGCATCAAAAAGGAATCCGGTGGCTCACAGAAGTCTTCGGCCGCTCCGCCGAAAGGTTTCCGCATCTCACGGCCTTACAGATTCCCCACACTGGGGAATCCCTAACCTTCGCTGAGCTCGACGCGCGAGCGGAAAGCGTGGCCGCGGCCGTTTCTCTGGTGCTCACAGGACCCGATCAGGTCGTGGCCGTGGCCATGTCGCAAGACAACTGGCAAGTCGTGGCCTGCCACCTCGGCATTCTCAAGGCTGGCGGCACCGTGATGTTCCTCGATACCACCTTGCCTGACGCCCTGATCACCCACATGCTCAACGACGCACAGCCGGCCGTCATTCTCACGCGAGGACAAGACAGGTTCCGCGACCTGCCGACGCTCGACGTCCTGACGTTGCCGGAGAGGACACCCCGAAGAGAACCGCCGCCTTGGCTGGACGACCCCACGCAGCGCCTTGCGACCATCTTTTACACGAGCGGTACCACTGGGATGCCCAAGGGTGTCGAGTGCCCGCACGCAGGTTACGTGAACCTGGCCCTGAGCTACGCCGATTACTTCGATCTCCTTCCCGGCATGGACGCAACCTCGCTTACTTCGTCGCTGGGCTACGACGGCAGCATTCCCGAGATGTACAGCGCCTGGGTGTCGGGCTGCGCTGTAGTAATGCTGACCAAGGAGCAGGTTCGATCCGGCCCGGACCTCGTCCCCATCCTCCGCGAGGCTGAGGTCACGGTGCTCTTCTGTCCTCCGGTGCTGCTCACCAGCCTCACACCAACCCCGGAATTGGATCTCCCCTATCCGCTGTGCCGCTACATCGTCCCGGCGGGCGAAGCCTTCCCAAGCGCGCTCGTGGAGCCTTGGACCAAGGCCAGGCGCCAAATCATCAACACCTACGGTCCCACTGAGGCGAGCAGTGACACAAGCCGCCAGAGCTTGCGGCCAGGGGAGCCCATCACCATTGGCTCGCCGTTCGCCAACGTCACCTACGTGATCCTCGAGGTTGACCAACTCCAACCACTGCCCCATGGGGAGGTTGGAGAGCTCTGTATCGGTGGGGTGCACGTCGCACGCGGGTACCGCAACTTGCCGGAGCAAAGCGCCCAGAAGTTCATCACGCACCCTCAGTTCGGCCGCCTCTACCGCACCGGGGACAAATGCAAAATCGACATCCAAACGCAGCGCGTTCACTTCCTCGGCCGAATCGACACGCAGCTTAAAGTGCGCGGGCATCGCGTTGAGGCGCAGGCCGTTGAGGATATCCTCCAGACGCAGTTCAGTGAGATCGAGGCCGCCGTTTTGGATTACCAGAACGAGACACTCGTCGCCTTTGTTGCCGCGCCTTCAGTCAGCGAAGGAGAGATCGCGATGGTCGCTCCCGCGCCAGCGGAGTGGGCCGTCCGGGTTACGGCGACGTTGGCCAAACAACTTCCAGCGCCGTCGGTCCCGACAAGGCTCTTTCTTGTAGAAAAATTCGTAATGAAGCCAGTTTCGGGGAAGATCGACCGGAAGTGCTTACCAAACCTAGCTCATCTACTAAGAAACGCCGCGCCGGAAGCTGAGGACACTCGTTGGGACACATCGGCCAATGCACGTGATACCGGTGAGGGGGACGTCAAGGTGCCCGATGTCGAAGCGGGCATGGATCCTGAGTGTGAGGAAGTGCTGTCGATATGCAGGGTCGTGTTCGAGACGCCGTTGGGATTGGACGATGGCTTCGCTGAGGCTGGTGGGCATTCCATCCTCATCGCGCGCTTGGCGCAAAAACTGCAGGCTGCAGGATGGGTGGTGCAGGTCCGGGCACTGCTCAGTGAATGCAACACCGCTCGAAAGGTGGCCAACCGCCCGCGGGCGCTCCAGCAGGCCTCCAAGGCCCTAACGGCCCCTCGGAAATCCGACGATAACAGCACCGAGCGCGACGAGGCCGCGGCAGAGGTGCTCTCCATCGGATACTTCACCACCCTGCAGGTCCTCTTCGCGGCTTTGTTGTATTCCCCGAGCTTGGTGGCCTTCTTCGGCGCCTTCGGCGTCGTCGACATCGAGGCGTACTTCGCGACCGGTGGTCTCTTAGCGTTCATCGTTGCCGGCTTCTTCCTGTACCTGGTTGGCCTCGCCTTTCCGTTTGTCATCCTGCTCTGGGTCATGATGATAAAGTTCTTCTTGGGCGGCGACATCTACAAGAACAATGTGACGCCGGGTGTGTACCCCAAGTGGAGCAAGATGCATCTGCGAGTCTGGTGCATCGGACGGATGGAAAACATGGTGCTCGTGCCGTTGGCTGCGATGTATCGCAGCGCACCGCTTAGGGCATTCGCGTTGCGGCAGCTCGGCGCGACCGTGGGCGATAATCTTCAGTGCGCGCATGATGCTTTTCTATCCGGGCCGCTGGATTTGATCTCCATCAAAAATGATGTCGCCATTCAGACTGGAGCCTACATCCAAACGACCAAATGGTCGGGGCATCACCTGCACGTCGGCCCTGTTCACCTCGAGACCGGTTGCAAGATCGGGATGCGAGCTGCCGTCGCCAACAATGTGACAGTGGGCTGTGGCACGTGGATCACTCCGTTCACTCCCATCCTCACCAACGTAGGGTCGCACGAAATATGGGAAGGAGCTCCCGCGCGCCGCAGCGGCCATTGTACGGAACTAAAGCGCACAGCGATCGCCTGCCAGTACGCGTGTCCGACCTGGCTACTGGAGACCCTCAACGTCCTTATGCAGATCTTCCTATCCTTGTGGCTTATTGTGATCCCCGCCGCCGCAATCTCCTGGTTCGCTCGCGCTTTGATACCCGCCGGGGAAGCTGAACTTTCCGGCGAATATTTCAAGGTGACGCCGCTGTTCGAGATCGTTCGGCAACTTACTCTCTACACGTTCATCACCACCTGGGTCGTCGTCGTCGTGACCTCTTTGCTGAGCTGTCTCTTCATCCGCTGGACAGCGGCTTCACCGGGGCTGTACCCCTCACGCGGGATTAGGGGCGCTCTCCTCCTGTACAGAATGAATAGGTTAAACGGCATCCAGAGACAGTGGACCTGGACCATCACTGGACAGTACATGCGGGCGCTTGCTGGCATGCGCTTCCCGCGGTTTGGCGGTTCCGAGTGCGACGTCATGTTCAACCTCGTCCCGGAGGTTGCTACTGCCGACTCCCAGGTATTCTTCGCCAACGGATGTTTCACGAACATGCTCGATTATGGCGCCGAGCACTTCAAGCTACGCCAACTCGACATGCCCCGTAATTTCTTCGGCGGCAACAATTGCGTGGCGGAGTACGGTAATTTTCCGTCCAACTTTATGTTGGGCGTCTCCACGCCGAGCAATGATATACAGTTCCGACGACAGATGCGGTCGCGGCTTGGCGAGCCAATCACGGTGGCAGGAAACCCGCCCGTAACATTTGCGAGTGCGTCATTTGAGGCGGAGGACGAACCCCACAGATTGCCGCACTTCCCCTTATTTCTGATCCGGATACTGTTGTTTGACTTCTTCAGTATCGGCATACTGCGCCTCGCTGAGGTGATGATCTTCGCAATTCTGTACACTTGTTTGCTGCGATTGGGCGGGTACCCAATCGCAAGCGCGGCGATTGCTCTGATCCTTGTAGAATTCAATCTGGTCCTCTTCAGCGTCGTAATCAAGAAATTCCTCATCGGCAGCGAATGGGGAGCTGATCACTCCACCACCTTCTGGTCCTGGCGCCACTTTGCCTATTTCTTCGCGCAGGACTGCTTCTTCGTCTGGTGCAGGAGGCCTCTGGCATTCAGCGCCGGGACTATTCTCTCGAATTCCCTCCTGCGCTGGATGGGATGTCGCATCGGCCAGGGGACAATCGTAAGCCAGCCAATGCAGTGCTCCGACTGGAACGCGGTGAGCTTCGGCAATGACTGTATTGTTGACGGCTTCCTGCAGTTTCACACCTTCGAGAATATGATGCTGAAGGTGAAGCGAACGCACATCCAGGACGGCTGCACTGTCGCCTTCGGCGCCACCGTGATGGGTGGTGCGGTCATTGAGCGGGACACGACGCTCTTGCCGTTGTCGCTGGTCCTCAAAGAGATGACAATGGCCACAGCTACCTACGAAGGAAGCCCCGCGGAGCCTGTGAGCGGTTCAGCCTTTCTGCCCGTCGGTCTGCCACGGCGAGGCGGCGAACATCCTGAGTTGCCTGAAGAAAGTAGCGATCGACGAAATGGATCAGCTTACGAAGCTCACACGAACTCAGATGCCGCGAGACGATAGCGAGTGGGTCAACGATCTGTTCGCTGCCAGTGCACGCGATTGGACACCGGCGTCGGCCAATCATGCGGCTCACGTTCTGTATGCACCGGCTTCTCGCGATCCCGAGGCATTGCGGCGTTGCGCGGCGGTCCTGTCGGATACTGAGTTGCAGAGGGCCGACCGCTTTGTAACAGAAGACGGCAAGGCTCGTTTCAAACAACGGCGTGCATTTCGTCGCTATTGCGGAGCCCTCGTTCTCGGGTCACAGCTGCCTTTATCACGAATAGTTTTCAAGGAGACGAAGAAAGGGCGTCCCTACGTTTCCGAATTGCCAGATGTCTGGTTTAGTTTTTCCTCCTGCCGGTTTGGTTTTCTCGGCGCGTGGTCGTTTACACACAGGATCGGTGTTGACCTCGAAGATCAAACGAGGAACTTGGAGACGGTAGAACTCGCTCAACTGTTCTTTTCGCAAGCCGAGGTGAGGGCTGTTAAAGTGGTAGGCGGATTGCCGCGCCTACGGACCTTCTGCCAACTGTGGAGCCTCAAGGAAGCAGCTCTGAAATCAATTGGAGAGGGATTGCCCTTCGGCCTCGACGCGTTCGAATTCGAATTAGCTCCAAATCTACGTGTCGTTCATGCGCCGCCCGAATATGGTGGCCCAGAACGATTTAATGCGCAGATTATCGGGCGAACTGATACCTGTGCGGCGCTTGTCATTCGAAGCGTAGCTTGACGTAGCAGCAAGATCGGCCGTTTACAGAATAAGCATTCCCGTGGGTTGCGCAGAGGGTTCGCCGAAAAGGCGCTAGCTCATGCCAGCAATCGTTTGATTATGATTTTCATTTGCGTCCAAGGGTGACGAACACGGTTGCGACAAAATGAGTACGAACTTAGGATGCCGTACGGCTTCGGCCATTAATTGTCATCGTGGACCGCCGCGATTAACCCTCAACGAGCACAAGTTCTAGCACCGAAATGCAGGACATTATTGTTTGGCGAGCACATCTCATCGAAATCCGCAAACATCTCACTTCGTTGACAACACCGACTGGCTGAAAACCGCAGCAATCATTTTGGTAGCGGCTGACCATTTCGGCTATTTCTTCATGGAAGACGACCGTTGGTGGAGCGTTTTCGGACGCTTGGCAGCTCCGACGTTCTTCTTCCTCATGGGCTACGCGCAGACCAGGACCGTCTCGCTCCACTGGATCTGGCTCGGCGTCATCTTGACCCTGCTCGAAAGCTGGAACGCTAACTGGACCTGGGTAGCACCGAACATTCTTTTGAGCTTCGCACTCATCCGCAGTGCACGGTCATCCGTGCAAGTCCTTTTGCAACGTCACGGCTGGGCCGCCTTCGCCTTGCTTGTCTCCGCACTTTTGGCGGTATTGTCGATAGCGGCCAAGATTGTCGATTATGGCTCGGAGGGATGGCTGTGGGCCCTGTTCGGCTTATGCCAACGCCTATATGTCGACGGCAAATCAGCTGCCGGCGTGGATGGCCCATCCCAAAGCTCGGTACCACCCGCGCTGGAGATGACTGGGAACGCGGGCCTAATGCGACTGCTGGCCTGCTCTGCCGCCGTGGCTGTCTACGTCTGGCAGGAACAACGGGAATACTCGTTTCATCAGATCTATTTCGCCGCCTTCATTTTCGGCATCGGCGTTTGGTCCGCGAGCCTGTGTCTGTTCCTGCGCGGCCCGAGCCGGATCCAACCGCCGGCAGCCATAGCCGTCGCCCTGCGCTTCATCGGCCGGCACACTCTCGAAATCTACGCCATTCAACTGGCTGGCTCCGAAATTCTTGTAAAGTTAGTGCCCGATCTCGCCCCCTGACCGAGACTCAATACCATTGGGTGAAAAAGCGGAACGGGAAGAGGAACGAGCAACTGTGGGCCGCCCGACCATTCTGCCAAGTGAGGAGCTGGCCGGCTCAGCCCTGAGCGGCAAGTAATTTGATGTCACGCAACCCCATGTAGGTTTGTCCCTGAGGAAAAGGTCATCGACCGCCGGTATGACACCTAGTCGCCTACCAAACTCTTCAGCTCCGTGCGCCGCTCTATCGTTAGTCGAAGAAAGCAGTCATAGTAAAACAGATCTGCCCGCTCAGTCGGTGCGACGGCGCGTGCGAGTGAACAATCTGTTTCGCGCCATTGGCCCCAAGCACTTTGCGAAGCCTCAAGCTGCAGGCGCTCTTGCGGCGAACTTTTCAGTCGCGCGGCGAGGAACGTCGCTTCGAGCGCCTTAACTTCTACTAGCGCCTGTTGTCTGAGGCAGTTCAGGAATTCACCGCTTTTCGCGGTAGCACCCTGATCGCGGTGCCAACAATCGTCGATTGCCAAACTGTAGGCCTCTTTTGCGGCGTTTGCGATGATCCCCCGCGATGTCAGCTCTGAAGGCGCCGGAGTCGTAGATCCGTCTGGCGTCTGTGCATTCGCGGAAAATATCAGCGTGCCAACCCCGATAATCGCAATTACTATCCGGTGAAATAGTGAGCCCAGGTCCCTCATGATATGCGTGGACATTATTTCGGTCGATAAGGACCCATTGGGGTCATTCCTGGCTATCAATCATCTCCGACTGAGCGCAACGGCATCTCGCCGAAATTGCCGCAGAAAATGTCCGGTCGATCCTACCTGCTGGTAAGGGGAGCTGGCGACCGTCCTCGCATCCTAAAAAACTGTTAGGCTCGTGGCTGCCGACTGTCGGCCTCTCGAGCCGCAATCGCGATGCAGAAGTTGGGTAGCTGTCGGGTGAATCTCTGAGGTTCCTAGTGGTGAAAGTCATACGCTTGAGTCCGATCGCCGGTAAAGGTGCCCGCTAGCTGCCTCTGACGAATAATGACTCGCGGACCGAATTCGATCGGCTGTCAAAGCACCGTACGATCTCGGGGGCCTGCGGGCCAATGTGGATGTGAGTATAGGGATAGCGCGATCGCCAAACGATGGCACCACGTCTCCTGAACTAATCAAACGCGCGGACTTGGCCCTCTATCAAGCCAAAGGTGATGGACGAGGCGCCTACCGGTTCTTTGAACCGGCAATGGATGCCATTTTGAAGGCGCGCCGCAAATTGGAAGCTGACTTGCGTGATGCGCTGGTCAGGGGAGAATTCGAGCTGTTCTATCAGCCGATCGTCGAAGTGGACAACCGCAGCATTGTGGACCTGGAGGGGCTCTTACGCTGGCACCATCCGACACGAGGCATGGTATCACCCGCTGAGTTCATTCCGGCCGCAGAGGAAACCGGCCTCATTATTTCGATCGGTGAATGGGTGATACGGCAGGCGTGTTCGGACGCCTTAAGATGGCCGGAAGACATCAAAATCGCTGTAAACCTATCGCCTGTTCAGTTTGCCAATGAAAACTTGCTTCAGGTCATCATAAATGCGCTGGGAGCTTCCGGTGTCGCAGCGAGTCGGCTTGAACTTGAAATTACCGAGGACATTCTTTTGGCGCACAACAAGGAAAATATTAACCTACTGAACCAACTGCGTCAGCTCGGGGTGAGGATAGTCATGGACGACTTTGGCACAGGATACTCGTCTCTGAACTATCTGCGCAGCCTCCCGTTCGACAAAATCAAGATCGATCGTTTCGTTCGTAAATGACATTTCGGATGGGAACAATTTGTCGCTCGAAATCGTGCGGTCGGTGGCGAGCCTGGCCGGTATTCTCAACGTACCAACGACTGCAGAAGGCATCTAAACCGAGGAGCAATTGCAATTCGTCCGCGCGGCTGGTTGCACGCAGTTTCAGGGCTACCTTTTCAGTCCGCCCAAACCCGTCTCGGAAATCGCAAACTTATTCCCAAAATTAGCGAAAGCCCGTTGCGCATGAGGCGATGTGCGCCCTACAGGCCGCATGGATTATAGGACACTCAATGCGGTCATATTCCGGGCAGCCCCATCGACCCTATCCGGCGGTTTTGATGCGGTGCTCTGGTGCAACGCAGCAAACTGCAGACTTTAAACCTCACAAATCGATTTCTTCAAAACGTTGAGTTTGAGATTTGCGGATCCACGAAGTGGTCTGGACACCATGCTCATTCGAGTTCGTCCGGAAGGCAAAATGCGTTGAATAAGTCCGAAAACAACTCTGCGCCATCTTCCGATGGACATGTCACTGCAAAAAACGCTCATTGCGCACACCAACCGAAGGGATGTACCGTAAACCTGTCGGCACGGCGATTGTGAGACACAAAGTTGTTCGCAAAGGGGGGCTCTATGGCCAAACGAACGAAACGCAAAGCGACCGTCAAGGCAAAATCGAAAAGCGGCAAGACAAGTAAAAAAAAGTCGGCCGCAAAAATGTGGCAAGGCGGCGCGCCGCATCTAAGAAAACAAAGACAGTAAAAAAGACGATAAAAAGACGACCCCGAGGGCGAAGAAAAAGCGTGGCGGTGTAGCTAGAGGGCGTATGCGGAAGCAAAAGCCAGGACGGACGGTAGAAACGGTCGACACTGCAATTATCGATGTTATCGAGGAGCAGTCCCCGGCGTCGTGACCGTCACCGAGTACGAGGCCTCAAGCATTGCTGTGCCGATTCGGACGAGGATGAATAGAGATCAAATTTCGAAGTCATTCCTGCATCAATTGAATCAATTACTATGCGCGGAAAGTTGATGATCGACCGCCGTCATATTGTAAGCGCCTCAGTGATGGGCTTGCTTGGCGGCGGTGCGATGTTTTTTGGAGCGAAAGCGCAGGCTGTCAGCAAACTGGTTCACATGATCGTGGGCTTCCCCGCAGGCGGCGGCACTGACATCACCGCTCGTGTGCTCGCCGAGGCTCTGCTTGGCACCTACGCCTCGACCCTTATCGTCGAAAACAAAGTCGGAGCTAGCGCGCGTATCGCGGTGGAATACGTCAAGAACGCGCTACCCGACGGCAGTGTGATGCTGTTTACCCCGGATTTCCCTATGACCTTATACCCTCATAGCTTCAAGTCGTTGAGCTATGATCCGTTGACGGACTTCATTACGGTGTCTCCCGCCGCCAAAGGAATGCTGACCTTTGTCGTCGGCCCTGCGGTGCCCGAAAGCGCCAAAACGCTCGCCGATTTCCTGCAGTGGTGTAGATCGAACCCTGACAAGGCGAGCTATGCCACCACCTCGGCTGGCGCCACCCCACACTTCACCGGCGTCATGCTGTCAAGCGAGGCGGCGATCCCAATGACCCCGGTGCGCTACCGCGGTGGTGCTCCGGCGATCCAGGACTTAGTCGGTGGCCATGTGCCCGCAAGTATCAATCCGGTAAGTGAAGTGATCGAGTTCGCCAATTCCGGATCACTTCGAAATCCTCGCGGTGACCGGCGCGAAGCGCTCGCCGTTTCTACCAGATGTCCCCACCATGAAGGAGCAAGGCTACAACGTTATCGTAAACTCATTGTCCGGCGTGTTCCTACCGGCAAATACTCCAGACGAGATCGTTCGGGCGTTGAGCGACGCGATGCGCGAGGCCTCACGCTCTGAGAAAATGGTGGAGAGCCTCGCCAAGTTCGGCACTGAGCCAGCCTTCCAGACGCCAGCCCAATTCGCCGCGACCATCAAATCTGAGATTTCGCGCTGGGCTCCGGTGGTAAAGGCTTCCGGCTTCGTCGCAGTCGACTAACAGTGAACGGGTTCGGGCCACCTGCGTCAGATATTTCGACGCAACCGGGAGCATTGTGGAAATGGCCGACGCAACAGACAATATGACGTGAATGGATATCCAGTAGGCTCGTGCCCGCGCGATGTGACAAAACAAATCCAAATTTTCATCCACGTCGCTAAGGATCGGCCGGCCTGACGCCGAAGGATTGCTTCATACCGGCTTTAGCTGGTCGCGCGGGTCGTGGCCGTTAGCGAGTCGCCGCCCGGATCGTTGGCGCCCAAGATTGCCATCACATGGTGCGACCGAAAACCTTAGTCGGGCAATTGCACCGGCTTGAGCGGTTGTGGCGCCACAAGTGGTTTTTGTGGAGGCTGCGACGTTACCGCAGAGGGCGAAGTTGCGGGCGCTTGCGGTCGTTCGGGTAGCGCTATAATTGGCGTGCTGCGGTCCGACGCCGGCGTCACGGTGTCGGTTGATTCCATGGCGCCACCGCTAGCCTTCGCCCTCGGGGTTAGCGTTTCGGGTATTGCCCTTGTCTTGCCGCTGCCTTCGCCAGAAGAAGGCACGGCCGTCGTATCGCCTTCCAGGCCGCTCGGAACGCGCACTCTGATTGGCGCTGATTTTGGAGCAGCCGGCGTCGCTATCCGGTGACCCCCGACGACGGCGAGAACTTCGCTGATGACCCGGGCATGCAGTTGTGGTGACTTATCGATATTGAGATGAGTGATATCTGGGTCTGAGCTTACGTCGACATTGCTGAGAGAGCCGCGAAATCCGGGTCCGGGCCGCAGGTAGGCGTAATCCCGCTGGGTCAGGTTAACCACACGAGCGACATTCGCCGGCACCGGAAACGATTGGGTGCCGTCAAACGGCACCACAAGCGCCACCGGAACACCCTTGTCGCCGAGGTAATCGGCCATCTCCATGACCGCATCGGCGCCAAGCGAATGACCGACAAGGATAATGGGTCCTTCCTTCTTGGCCTTGTAGTCTGCCGCCGCCTTATCGGCGATTGGCTTCCAGTCGGTATGACTGTGCGACGTCGCATAGACGCCTTGATTGTTGAGTTCGTCTGCCAAGGAATCCATGCCACGCGAAAAAACATCCGCGAGTCCGCGGAACAGGTAAACGTGTGCTCGCCTCTGCGCTATTCCTGGGCTTGCACCGAAAACGAGCATTATCCCGACCGCCAGGGCTCCGAACGCGGCATGATGATGAGAGCAGCGTCTCATGAGCCTCTCTCGGCTCCCCGGGCAGACAATCGAGCGGCGAAACTTGGAAACGATGCCGCCAGATGACCAAACCTTACCCAGATTATTCAGTGTGCCGCAAACGCGAACGGTCCGGCCAAGCCGTTATCGCCAAAAAAGTTGAGTTAGGGCGCAGTAAACCTTAGAGAACCCCCAGTCCGCCCAAGCTGGGGAGCCTTGGGCATTTCTAAGTCGTCGCCAGCACCCTGAGCGCAGCAAGGCCGCTGATATACCCTCCGATTTCGCTTATTTGTGTAGACCCGAACTGTCGGTGAGGGCGATGCCAGGCAACCACCGCTGTTTTGATGTGAACGAAAGACGCCGCGTCTGCCGATTTTGCATAGCGCCCAGATCGGGTTGCATTTAATATAAGGTTTAGGGGGACGATCTTCGAAGGGGGACGTCATGAAGTCGATGTTGATTGCCGGCGCGCTTGCGCTGGTCACAGGTGGACAAGCTTTCGCTGCTGACCTTCCGCCGGCTCCGCCGCCGCGCGCAGCGGCGGTTTACATTCCGCCCGCGCCGCCGCCATTCAGTTGGACCGCTTTCTATATCGGCGGCAATCTCGGCGCCGGCTGGAACCACGGCAACATCAGTGACAGCATTAACAACTTTAACTGGGGCCTCAATAATAACGGCACGTTCGTCGGCGGGGGCCAGGTCGGCGGCAACTATCAGTTCAACTCGTTGGTCGTCGGCATTGAGGGCGATTTCGACTGGTTCGCCAATAACAATAATTCGGGTAATGGCGTAACTTTTGACGGCACAACCCTCCAAGGTAGCAGCAACGGCCGGTGGCTTACGACGTTGACCGGTCGGCTTGGCGTGGCCGCCGACCGCCTGCTCTTTTATGCAAAGGGCGGCGCCGCCTGGGTAGGTAGCAATAATCTGACGTTGCTCAATGTAAATACGGGCCAGACGGTTTCTTTCAGCAACAATCAGACAAATACGGGCTGGACGCTGGGCGCGGGTATCGAGTGGGCGTTCGTCGACAACGTGTCCGCAAAGCTTGAGTACGACTATGTGGGATTGAGCACGGCCTCTTTCACCATTCCCCCCGGCTTCCCCGACCCGCGGGAAGTGTATTTGCCAACGACGTTTTCGCCAACAGCAATCGTAACATCTCGATGCTAACCCTCGGGATCAACGTGCTTTTGCACTAGACCTTTGTTCTACCGTGGATGCGAAGGCTGACGCTCTGCAAGATGTCATCGACAAGAGGGCTGCTCAGTTTCTCTTGTGGGTGCTCAAGCCGTTGCTGAATTTACGTGGATCAATTCCACTCCCTTTCGTGAGCACATTTTTGCTGGTCGCCGTTGATGAAGGTAAAGGCGTCAACGAAAACGCCCGGCTGCTGGTATCCACCGAGCTGCGATGTCCCGTTATCTAAAAGACATCGGTGATCGCGCGCGGAACGGTGGGCCAGGCCTCGGTCTCGTTACGGTTGTTCAACATCAGGGCCGCAACAAAAGTCGCGTCATTTTGACGGCGAAAGGACATTTGATCGCGAAGCAGGTCTTTCGGCAAATGCGACGAAGCATGAGCACCACTTATAAGAGTTCTCGATCCTGAGAAATGAACAGCCCTTACCGTCTCGGCTCCACGGTCAGGGGCGACGCCACATGCTCGTCCGGACTGGGACGGCAAGCTTGGGGGGTTGGGGCTGAGCGTTCCTGTCGTGCAAAGTTCAGGGGGCAGCCCCTCCTGCGGAACCGGCAAGCACACAGCGGGTAGCCGGACCTAGTACCCGCTTTTACGGAAGGCTGACTCGTGATTCAACATTGGGATGATTCCCATAGCTGCGAAGGTCCGGCTGACACCGGCGGATCGTGCGGTGCTTGAAGCGCGGGTTTGGGCACCGACGACGGAGCAACGCGACGCGTTTCGCGCGCGGATGGTCTTGCTGGCGGACGAAGGCCACTCGACCCGTTCGATTGCCCGCGCGCTCGGCACGATGCCGCGAACGGTCAGCACTTGGCGCGGCCGGTTCGCCCGCGAAGGCTTGGCCGGTTTGGCCGACAAGCCGCGGCCCGGCCCGGCACCGAAGTACACCAGCGAGACCGGTCGACGCATTCTGGCGGTCCTGGAACGGGAGCCGCCGGCCGGCTTCGCGCGCTGGAACGGGCCCTTGATTGCAGCCGAACTGGGCGACGTGCACGAGCAGCAGGTCTGGCGTTTCCTGCGGGTGCAAAAGATCGACCTCGCCGGGCGAAAGTCGTGGTGCGAAAGCAACGATCCCGAGTTTGTCGCCAAGGCCGCCGATGTGGTCGGGCTCTATATGGCGCCGCCCGAGAATGCGATCGTCGTCTGCGTCGACGAAAAACCTTCGATCCAGGCGCTGGAGCGCACCCAAGGCTATCTGAAACTGCCGAACGGCCGGGCGCTGACCGGCCACAGCCACGATTACAAGCGCAATGGCACCACCACGCTGTTCGCCGCCTTTGAGGTGGCCACCGGCAAGGTGAGGGCTGCGCACAAGACGCGCCGCCGGCGTATCGAGTTCCTCGACTTCATGAACGACATCGTCGCCGGCCATCCCGACACCGCCATCCATGTCGTCCTCGATAACCTCAACACCCACAAGCCCAAGAACGACCGCTGGCTCAAGCGCCATCCGAACGTGCACTTCCACTTCACGCCGACGCGGGCCTCCTGGCTCAACCAGGTTGAAATCTGGTTCTCGATCCTGGAAGGACAATCGCTGCACGGCGCCTCATTCACCTCGGTCGCGCAACTTAGGGAGCATATCGATGCTTTCATCGAGGCTTACAACGAAAACGCTCGGCCGTTCGTCTGGACCAAAGCCAAGGTCCATCAGCGCCACGTCAAAGGATGCCGTATCAGTGAATTGTGATTCCGGGTACTAGGCTGGGACCGGCCGGGATTAGAATTAGGGGCTACCAACTATTTCGGAAAGCAGTTCACTTAAAGCTCAAAAACCCTGACCGTACTGTGGTGCTTGGCACGGTTAGGGCCTTTGTATGCCGGTGCAGTGCTGTGTTGCCCCCGACCAGCCCCAGTACGGTGCGTGATTCTGCTTATGGAAGCGTTATCGGTCGTCGACCGGGACCAATCGCCCTTATCCGAAAGGAGCAACAACTGTCGTGCCGCAGATCAATCCATTCTCTGCCGGTCTAATCACGATCGCTTAGCGTTCCCGTAAATGCCTCGCTTATTAATGTGGATTATCAATCGACATTGCCGGATGAACGTCCGAGCCCAGTCGTCACACAGGTGAAGAGCGTCGGCGTGCGCACACATGAAAAAAACCCCGCTTTCTGATCGGGAAGATCGTGACCAGATCAACTCGGTATCTTCGAGACCAGGCGTAGGCAATTCTTATAGAAATAGCGAAGACGTTTGACGAAGTGAATTTGTCGCCGCCGCCAGGTCTTAAGTGTCCGGGGTTGCGAACCTGAGCTGCTGAGCATCGGAGGGGTATGGCCATGCGATTTTGACAAAACAAGCCCAATTTTTTGTCCGCCGCGATCTCCGGCCGCTCAATAGTCGTCGCCTCCGTCAGACCGCATTTGGATGATGGTGCAATAGCTTTTCTCACTATTTCGGGAACAGCCATGCCAGCTCTTTTACGTAGAACGTTATTGCTATATGTTCATAGCTGTTCGAAACGGGAGATAGAGTTTATGCCAAAGAGGATTTCGAAGCGCCGAGCATGGACCAAGATCATGTGCGAAGGCTGAAGACACTTGCAAAAAAGAAAACCACAGCGGGGAAGATCGCAAAGGAGTTGAAGCGGTCCGAGGGCGCAACTCGTCAAAAGGCCTTCAGCCTCGGTTTATCACTCGAACTCGAGGGCATAAACCGATCGCCGCTAGTCCTAAGCGGGCGTTGAAAACTTTCCTGACGACAGTGAAATTTTGACCCGTGCAGAGGGTTTCGGCGGAGCGTGTTGGATTGTTCTGGTCTTTGCGATCAGGATCGATCCCAGAAATCCTCCTTGGTCGATAAGGTCTTCTTCGCTGCAACTCGTTGCAATCGCGACCGCTAAGCCTTGCAAGTGGGCCCGCCGATAGCAATAGATCGCGAGCGTTGCTCGAGTCGCTGGCGGTATAGTGTCCACCAGAGTGGGTAAGCCCCTCGGATCACTTCTGTAAAGCTCCCCGAGCAATTGATCGTCGATTGGTAAGGCGTCATCTTCGAGGGCATGGCGGGTCGGTATCAATTGCAGGCTCCGTTGTTTGGTCCGAAGCCTGGGGCCGAATCAATTAACCGTCCGTTAACGAATTTTTTTGGCTGAGTATCGGATTTAGCGTGCTTAAAACGATCGATTGGTTCTCGAATGCCCCCGATCGCTGCATTCAAGATTCCGGGGGACAATTGAATCAAAAATCCCAAAGTTTCAACGAAGGTTTGGGAGAGCTGGTCAGATGACCTAATATAAGTGATATCGAATCGAAGCATCGAGTGACCTATCTGTGTCCGATGACCCTTTTGGTGCCCGGTTTCGGGAGGCCCGTCAGAAGAAGAAGCTGACCCAGTCGGTCGTCGCCCGGACGCTTAAGGTGAGCCAAAGCGCGGTTGCGCAGTGGGAGTCTGGCCGCTCTTATCCTTCAGAAGGGATGGCGAAGCGGATCAAGCAACTGCTGGGCATTGAGTACCAGGCGACCGAGCGCAAAATCATCACCCGGGACGATACGCGTCCACGCCTTCCGGTCATTGGATCGACCGCCCCGGGCGACGAGGAGTGCATTGTCGTTGATGATGCATCTCACGGCGAAGTATTAGCGCCGCCGCAACTTGAGGACGTTAAGGGCGCCAAAGCGGTCTATGTCCGCGGCCGCGCCATGGAACCACGCTACTTTGCCGGCGAGGTGGTCTACCTGCATCCGAAGCGGCCGCCCAACTCGGGGGACTTCGTCTTCGTTACCGTCCGCGAGCCCGGCTTCCAGACCAACGTCGGCTACATCCGGCAGTACATTGGAGAGGACCTCGTCAGCATCACGGTGTCGACGCTCAATCCGCGGCAAAAGGCGATTATTGAGCGTACGAACCTGGTTGAGGTGGCGACGATCGTAGGATCAGGATTATTCTAGCTTGCTTATACCCCTTATATAAGCTAATATCTCTCCCAACGCAGGGAGAAGCTAGATGGTTACGTTGTCCACGAGGGAAGAATTTCTGCGCCTCCGCCGGTCGTTCATCGGCGGATCGGATGCCCGCATCATCATGGGGACCGACGAGGCCGCGCTGCTGCGGCTGTGGCGCGAGAAGCGGGGCGAAGTCGAGGCGGCGGACCTCTCCGACAACTTGGTCGTCCAGCTCGGGGTCGCCACCGAAGACCTCAATCGGCGCTGGTATCAGGCCAATAGCGGAGAGGTCCTCACCGACATCCAAAAACGGATTCGCCACCAAGCGATCCGCTGGATGGCGGCGACGCTTGACGGACGGGTGGAAGCCTTGGGGGCGGTGTTTGAGGCCAAGTTCATGCTGCCCTGGTCGTTCTCGGAGGAGGCGGCGGTCGCGAAATACATGCCGCAATTGCAGCACAACATGTGGGTGGCCGAAGCCCGAACCGCGGTACTGTCGATCATCACCGGTGGTGGCAAATGGGTTGAAATCAAAACCCAAGCTGATCCGCTCTATCAGCACCTCATCGTCACCGCCGAGCGCAAGTTCTGGCGCTGTGTGGAGAACGGCGAACCGCCGAGCCTGTTCGGGGTTGAGCCGCCGCGGCCGCGGCTTGAGGCGGTGCGCATCGTTGACATGAGCGCGTCAAATGCCTGGGCGGAATTCGCCGGCGTGTTTGCTCGCACCCGCGCTGCGCATCTCGAGCACGAGCAGGCCAAGGCCGAACTCAAAAGCCTGATGCCCGAAGACGCCAAGGAGGCCATCGGACACGGCGTGAGAGGTAAGCGGTCCAAATCCGGCGCTGTCAGTTTTGAGCTCCACGGCGGGGAGGGCGGCCGTGCATCGCTCTAGCCCATCGATCGCCAGCTTGGCGGCGGCTCTTGCCAAGGCCCAAGCCGAACTGGTCAATCCGGAGAAATCCCTGGTCGCCACCATTCGACCCGAGGGCCATCGCGGGACTGAGCGTTCGTTCCGTTACGCCCCACTGTCGAGCGGCCTCGAAATCGTCCGCAAGACGTTGAGCCAACACGAGATTGCGGCGCTGCAGACCACCGCGATCGACCAGGCTGCCGGTACTGTCAGCCTGACGACTGTTCTGGCCCACGCCTCCGGCGAGTGGATTGCCTCCGATTGGCCAGTGTGCGCCGTGGCCGATACCGCAACACCGCGCCGCATGGGCGCGGCGCTAACATACGCTCGCCGTTACGCTCTGTTCACGCTGGTCGGCATCACCGGTGAGGACGATCTCGATGCGCCCGATCTCGATGCATCGACCCCACAGGACGATCCATTTGATGAACGATCGCCTCATCACGATGGCAATGGGAAGCCCAATGGTGGGTTTAAGCACTCGACACTGAAAGGACCTGTCGGGACACCGGCCAAGGCGAGGGCATTATCATCCACCAATCCCGTCTTAGAGGTCGAGGCATCGGCGGCACAGCGCGAGCAATTGCTTCATCACCTGCAGGCCATCGCGTCGCCGGAAACGGCTGCCGCGTGGGCCCATAAAATCATACCCATCAAGAATAAACTCACGACGGCGGACGCAAAGCTCGTCGAGCAGGCGTTTGGAGCGAAGCTCGCGAGCTTAGGAGAAGACGGCAATCAGGCCTTTGATCGTACGGGACCCGCGGTCGCCTCTGCGCCGAAACGGCCGCGCCGTGCGCGATCTCAACGGATCGACAAGAGCGGTCTGCTGACCCAAGAGCCCCGCCGCATTCGCGACAAAGAGCACCTGAGGTTTGTGGCCCAGCAGCCATGCCTAATCTGTGGCCGCAGTCCCTCGGATGCCCACCATTTACGCTTTGCCCAAAGCCGCGCGCTCGGCCGCAAGGTCAGCGACGAGTTCACGGTGCCATTGTGCCGCGGACACCATCGCGAAGTCCACCGCAGTGGCGATGAGGCCGCATGGTGGAAGGTGGTGGCCGCCATCGATCCCATCAAAGCGGCGCGCAAGTCGTGGCAAATCACTCGCCTTGGAAGGACTGGCGGCAAAGCAAGACGTGTGACCCAGGATTCATTGGTCAATCCGCGCGAGCACACACTTGATAGTTCCGCACAAGAACAGTCATCGGCCTGATTCGAACTGCAATGTCGCGGCCTTATGGCTGTGAACGGTTGTCAGGAAACATTTTGTTAACCATAGATTTGCGCGCCCACGTTGACCGACTTCGCTGTGCATGAGTTTCGACTTCCGCCAGGGCGGGCACAGCCGGCGGTGTGTGATTCTTAAAAAGAGCTCTTTGACGCGAAATGTTTTACCGGCGGGCGTTAGTTTATCATAAAATCCATAACCTAGGATTTTTTCATAAAACTTCTTGCTGAAACATCTAAAAAAGATTCGAAAAAGACTTGAAGCAAAGTTGTTCGAGCCTCAGATATGGAGATGTCGACAAAGAGTCGGTCTTTTAGGACGAGGAAAAATAACTCGCGCACCGCGAGTATTTGGGCGAACGAGCGGGACCTAAGAACGCTTCACACGAGCGTTCGTTCAGCGAGCTGCACTTTGCGCCTCAAGCCAGCCAAACACCATGGAGGCTATGATGGGACCAAGTGCCGCCGGGAGAGAGGGACACCAACGCACTTTTCCGAACTGGAACACCAACGGTTTGGGACACAATTAAGATGTAAGCGGTCGCTAGACCTCGCCGTTCTCACCCAAGGGTTCGCAATCGTGAACGGGTGGTCGTTCGAGACAACCGGGAACGACAGAGTTCAATCAGGCGGTGGCTCGTTGCGCGTCGCCCGGAAGATTTGGGACGCCAAATCCCCGCCGAGAGCCCCAACGCCCATCGGAGCATACTCGCGAGATGCTCATGTGAGGCCGGCCGGCTCAAACTCCTGAATAAATCTCGGTTCTCGGGCTCTCTCTCGAAGATACCTCATTCCACGACGGTCACCCGGGGCGTGATGCCCCGGGTGATCAACTAGCAACAAACCATCACCTTGGAAACGAACCGAGGAGGGAGAATATCGAGAAAGTGAAACAAAGATTGGGTCGCAATCGACCTTGAGTTTGTCACCGTCTCCTTATTGGGAGACCATCAGTAGCAACTGCGTCATGGAGTAAAGAATTATGTCGCAGGAGATCGCAACGAAGCCCGAAACGGCGAGCCTCGCCGAAATCCTCGGGCCGCCACCGTTACTCGCAGGCGAAAACCTGGAGACCTATCAGGTCTTGTTTGACCGCGTCGCCAACTCCTTTGGAGCCGACAACGACATCATCCTTACCATCTTGAGCAAGCGCTTCGCGGACAGCCTTTGGGAGGAAACGCGTTACCGCCGCCAGCGCGCCGTGTCGATTGACGTGCGGTTCGCCGCAGCCTCGCTTTGCAGGCCGAACGCAAGAAGAAGCAGAAGGAGAGGAGAGCTGCAGCCCTAGGCAAGATCGCCGAGAAGTTGGGCCAGCCTCAGAACGAGTTCGTGGCAATGATCGAACGGGAGGTGATCATCGAATCAACGATTGAAGACGTCGACGAGATCTTGGACCGCACGCCGTCTGAGCACGAGCACAACTGTGCGCTAGCAGGCTGCTGAAAAAGAAAGTCATTTCGCGAGACCGTTGGAGTGTGATTGCGTGCATATCGTTGATTCCTTTTGGACTGAGGGATGCGATGCGCGGCGAAGATCAGCGATCGGAAGGCTTTTTCAGTTACGTCCGTTTGGAAGCTCGCATTGCGGCGGATCATCCGCTGCGGGCGATCCGCGAACTGGTTGACGCGGCGCTGCGGGAGTTGTCGCGCGCGTTCGATCGACTCTATGCGCGCGAAGGGCGGCCGTCGATCCCGCCGGAGCGGCTGTTGCGGGCGCTGCTGCTGCAGGCTTTCTACACGGTGCGCTCGGAACGACAGTTGATGGAGCAACTCGACTATAATCTGTTGTTCCGCTGGTTCGTCGGGCTCTCGGCGGACGATCCGGTGTGGGATGCGACCGTGTTCTGCAAGAACCGGGATCGGTTGCTCGACGGTGATATCGCCGCCAAGTTCTTTGCCAGCGTGCTGAACCTGCCGCAGGTCGGTAAGCTGCTCTCCAGCGAGCACTTCTCGGTTGACGGCACGCTGATCGAGGCCTGGGCGAGCATGAAGAGCTTTGTGCCGAAGGACGGCGACAAGCCGCCCTCGGGAAAAGGCCACGGCGGCAGCGGCTGCCGCAATGCCGAGCGCGACTTCCATGGCGAGAAGCGCAGGAATGACACACATTCCTCGACCACCGACCCCGACGCCCGCTTGTTCCGCAAAGGTGCCGGCAAGGAGGCCAAGCTCTGTCATATGGGGCATCTGATGATGGAGAACCGCAATGGGCTCATCGTCGATGCGCGCTTGACCGAGGCCAGCGGCACGGCTGAACGCACGACGGCGCTCGACATGATTGAGGATAATGCCAGGACCGGCAGCACGGTGGGTGGCGACAAGAACTATGATACTGTCGACTTTGTTGCTGGCTGCCGTGACCGCGGCTGCATACCGCATGTCTCGCAGAACAATACCAACCGCCGCTCGGCGATCGATGCGCGCAAGACCCGCCATCGTGGCCGCGGCTTGGTGGAATGGTTCTTCGTACTGACCGCCGCTGCTTACAATCTCATCCGCATCCCAAAGATTCTGACGGCAACACGATGAGGCTCTCTCGATCGTCGAACATGAAGCAAAGCCGCAACCACCGTGCACGCGGCCAGGATCACCACCTTTCACCCCGCTAACTGTCGCCGCACGTATCGGGATAAACGCTCTCAAAATTCGTTTTTCAGCGGCCTGCTAGAGGCCACCATCCTCCTGCAGGGACAATTCGATGTTCTGATCAACAGCGCCGAACGCCGCCAGGACGGCGCTCCCGAACTCGCCAACCTGTCCTTTCCGAAAATTCTGTCCGACGTGGATTCGCATCCTAAGGCAGAATCATTGCATCATTAGGGAGTGATGGTTGCCATCCTGCACGCCCTCGGAATGTTCGTCATCGACCTGTTCAAGTGGCGGAGCCGACTTGAAGCCGAGAATTTGTTTCTCCGTCATCAGCTCAACATCGCTTTGCGGCGATTGCCACCTCGCCTTCAACTTCGCGGCAGCGATCGAGCGCTGCTGGTATGGATGACCCGGCTCTGGCCGAGCCTTCTTGATGCGGCACAAGTGGTTCAGCCGGACACCATCCTGCGATGGCATCGCGCCGGCTTCAAAGTCTTCCGGGGTTGGAAATCCCGAAATAGGGCAGGGCGGCCAAAGATCGATCACGGCCTGCGGGATCTGATTCGGCGGATGAGCAACGAAAACCCGCTATGGGGCGCATCCCGGATCCAGGGTGAGCTTTTGATGCTTGGGTTCGAAGTCGCCCAATCGACGGTCTCGAAATACATGACGCGGGGGCGGAGGCCGCCGTCGCAATCCTGGAAGACGTTCCTGCAAAACCACGCTGAGGCGATCGCCGCTATCGATATGTGCGTTGTGCCGACGGTGAGCTTTGATCTGCTGTTTGCCTTTTTGGTTCTGGGGCACGGCCGGCGACGACTTCTGTGGTTCGAGGTGACACGGCATCCGACAGCCGAGTGGCTGGCCCACCAGATGACCGAGGCCTTCCCCTGGTTATCGGCGCCCGCTTACCTGGTGCGCGACAATGACGCTGGCTACGGAGAGGTCTTTACGTTGCGGTTGCGGGCCATGGGTATCCGCGACCGACCGATCACACCTGGATCGCCATGGCAAAACGGTCATATGGAGCGTCTGATCGGCACCGTGCGCCGCAAGTGTCTGGATCAGATGCTGATCTTCGGCGAGGTGCATCTACGGCGAATTCTTTCGACCTATGCGGGGTATTACAATCAAGCGCGCACGCACTTGGCATTACAGAAGGATGCGCCTTTGCATCGAGCCATCCAGCGGTCTGGGCCCATTGTCGCCGTTCCGATCTTGGCTGGGCTACATCACCAATACGTTCGGACGTGATTTTCGGAAAGGACAGCCTTCGCCGAAAAGCGCCGTCCGAATTTCCGCATTCCGTGACGCAGACGCTCAGTCGAGCTTGAGCAGCGCCTTCAACTGCGGCATCACCCCGTCGCGCTCTTTGATCACGCGCTCGATGGCGGCCTCGACATCGGCACCCTTTCGCGGCCGAAGCTCGAAGGCAAGTCTCGTCATCTCTGCCACAAAGGCAGGATCGGCCATCGTCGCATCGAAAGCGGTGCGCAGCGCTCCTAAACGTTCCCTGGGAACATCGGGCGCGGTGAACATCGCGCGCCCTGTATACTGGGTAATATCGAGCACCGACACGAAGGCCTTGTCGCGTGGGGTGTTGGCGAGGTCGGCCAGCGCCGGCACGTCCGGCGGCAGCTCTGTGTCCTTCGGACCGAACTGCAACAAAAAGCTCAACAGTTTCTCGGCGATCCAGTTCGGACGCAACAGCTTCCAGCTGGCCCAGCTGTTGGCGCGCCCGTCGATCTCGCCGCGCTCCATTGCCAACGTCATCGGATCGCTGCCGCCGTTATAGCCCTTGACGATGCGGAATTTGGTGCCCAGCAGCGCGTTGGCGAGCGCCGGCTCGAGCGAATTGGTCGCGATCGCGGCGGTAGCGCCGATGGTCAGCTCCTTAGTCCTGGCGTCAGCAATGGTGCGAACGCCGCTTGACCGAAACACCGCTAGCACGTCGGTGATGGTGGACACTGTGCCGAGCCAGCCGAACCGGCGCGAGTCGAAGCGCATCTGCTCCGGGCTCCACAGCTCGGCGAGAAGATAGTCGGGCGGGTTTGCGGCGAGGACGGTGCCGTCCTTTGGTGCCACATTGTACATGTAGGCAGCGGCCGTGACGCCGGCCGAGCCCGGCATGTTCTGCACAACGATGCCGGGTCGGCCCGGAATGTGCGTCCTCATGTATTGCGCGACGAGACGCGCGTAGGCGTCGTAGCCGCCGCCAGGTCCGGTGCCGACGACGAGCGTGATCTGCTTGCCGGCATAAAAATTTTCAACCGCGGCGTCGTCGGCGCGGCCGTAATCGCTGGCGCAGGCCAGCACTGCGGCGGTGCACAGGCAAATCCGGAGCAATCTCCCATACCGCATGGCAAAGCTGTATCCAGCGCTGATCAAGCCTCTAGTCCGCGGGTGCAATCTTGGTGTCGGGATTCCAGCGCCAGTAGCGGGCGACGGTGCCGCCATCGATGCGCAGATCAAATCCGGTAATCATTTCGGCATCGTCCGAAGCCAGGAACACGGCGCCTTTGGCATAGTGCCGCGGGCTCGGGCGCTTGCCGAGCGGCACGCCCTGGTCTCCCGACGTCGTATCGGGGTTCGGCGGACGGCCCTGTCCGGCTTGCCAGCTCACGCCCCAGGCCGCCGCGCGCTCAAGGCCTTCCGCCGGATCGGTGCCGGTTGGCGTCAGGCTGTTGACGCGAATGCCGTAGGGCGCGAGCTCCATGGCGACGCTGCGGGTGAAATTGAGCAATCCACCTTTCACGGTACCATAGCCGACGTTGCCCGGATTGCCCTGATGCCCCTCGGTCGAAATGATCGAAATGATGCTGCCGCGGGTCTTATTTCTGATCATATCGCGCGCGACATGTTTGGTGAACAACAGCGTGCCGATCAAACTGACGTCGATCTGGCGGCGGAATTCCTCCGCTGTCAGGTCGAGCACGCCTTTGCGGATCTGCAGCACAGCGCCATTGATCAGGACATCCACCGGGCCGAATGTATGTTTGGCCTTGTCCAGAGACGCCAGCACGTCCTCCTCGCGCGACACATCACACGTCGCAGCGACAGCCTCGCCGCCACGCTCGCGGATGGCCCGCGCGCAGCCCTCGGCATAGTCGGGACGAACGTCGACGCAGACGACCTTGGCTGCCTCATCGGCGAAGCCGTAGGCGATTCCGCCATTGATATTCGGTCCGCACCCGGTAATGAGGGCAACTTTGCCAGCGAGGCGGCGCAAGCTCGTAGTCATGATGAGCTCGCCTTCTTGTCCGGGTTTCCGCAGCTGCGCCAGGCGCCGGCGAGGCGCGTGGACGGAAAGCGGGCCAGCACGGCTTGCACAGCGTCCAGCGTGCCACCGCCCCAGAAACGAAACACATAATCATATTCGTAAAGCGCGGTCCCGCTTGCGCGCGGGAAGATGGCGTGCAGATCGAAGCCACTGTCGCGAAGGGCGCAGACCAGTGCAGCTCATCTCGGGTTCGCCGCGAAAGCGCCCGGTGACCGCCAAACGGTCGGGCATCGTATCAAACAGCGGATAAGCGACACCGCCCAGTAGTTGACCACGCTGCCATCATCGATGTGCGCGGGCAAGCTCGCTCAGCCCGAACTCCTTCGCCAAATGCGGGCTACCCACGGAGGCGACCGACCCGTCGCCGTCAGGCACCGTGCCCGCGGCGCCGATCGAGCTGGTTTCGACGATTTCGATCGCGGCGCCGGGCAGATTGCGCTCGAGCCAAGCGCGGCTGTGCGCGACAGAGCCGCTGTGGCCGAGGACGCGTTGCACATGTTCGCGCCGGCCACCGGCTTGCCCAACAGCGAGCAATGATAGGCTTGCGCGATCTCAGCGACCGCGTAAAGCCGCGATCCGGGCGCAGCAATACGCGCCTGCATGCCGGTATGAAAACCGTCCTTGGAGGTCTGCTCCTGGCCGCACGCCGCCGAAACCTCGCGGCGCAGCGCGGCCTCCACCACCGCCTCGGACGTTGGAAAGTAGAGAATTTCGCCAAACTGCGGATAGCGCCGCGTCAGCTGCTTGGCCGCTTGCGCGTTGAAGGTATGCGGCCCGCCGAGCGCCCCCAGCGTCAAACAGGATCGTTCCATCGCCCAGCTCTGGTTCGTTGCGTCGACGATCGCCCCTCGACCGTCATCAAGGTGCACTCCGCGTCCGCCGCTTACGGCATGAAGGTCGTAATGACCTTGTTCGAGTTCATGATGTTGGATTCGAAGAACTCGGCGCGGTTCGGTTTGCGGCCGAGCTCGGCCATGGCGCCGACGAGGCAAAACCAATTCAGCATCTCGTGCTGGCCGCTGGCCTCGATCTGGTCGAGGCCGACGCCGCGCCAGGTATCGTAATCGCCAGCCTGCATCGCATTGAACAGTCGACGGTCGGCAGCCGTGTCTGGATAGAGAAAAGAATTCTTCCGCGTCAGGAACGCGTGCGACCAGCTCGCGGATGCGATCAGCGCCACGCGCCATGGGCTCGCCATCAAGCTCCTCGCGCAGGCGGCGCCAAGATTGAAGCAGCGCGCGGGCGACGGCGAGGGCGGATCGAGATTCGCCTCCGGAATCGGGTTGGCGAGGTTTTCGATATAGCCTTGCGCGGCAATGATCCTCCGACCGTAGCAGTTCACTGAAAACGGCACGATGGGAAGGTCGAGGCCGCGCCGATCCCAATCGAGAAACAGCACCGAATTGGCGAAGGCGTGGCTCAACGGCTCGTGGAGTGGCTTGTACGCATAAGCGACATCGAAATCATGCTCGATCAGCTTGCTGGCTAGATATTTGGCACCGGCGCGATGGCCCTTGATGTGGAAGCTCTTGTCCTTGGCCTCGCCCCAGGCGTTGGGCCGCTCGCTCTTGAACCAAGGCTGAATATCGACACTGTCGTAAGCGAGGATGCAAAACGCGGGCATCACGTCCTCGCGGAAATTTTCGTACTGGTCGTCGCCCCAGATGACGACGAAATCCGGCTTGAACGCGTCTAGTGCAACGCGGGTCTCGCGCATGGCACCGACGACGGCTTGCCGGTGCTGCTCGGCGAATTTAAGCCCCTCGTCGTCACCCCATTCCTGCCGCATGCGTTCCGGCCAGCCCTCTGGCTTGCGGTAGTGCTCCGGCAGACCGGGATCCTGCAGGATGCGCCGCAGCGATCCGGGGGCGCTGACGCGAGGCAGGAAGCTTGGATAATGGGTGATGCCGATGCCCAGAATTTCGCTCACGGTGTTTGCCTCCAATCGGCCCAGACGCCCAGCGTGCGACCGACCGTCAGCATGGTCACAAAATGATGCTCACTGCGCCATGATCGGTCAGCCGCTCGAGGTCAAGCTCGGCCCGGCGCTGGCGGATCAGGAAGCGGCCGCCCTCCTGGCGGGCGAGCGTATAGCGATAGATGCCCACATAGGGTGCGATCATTTCGTTGCGCGAGCGATACACCGCAAACGAGGCTTCCGCATCCACCTCGCTTGGCGTGATCCGCGTTAGCCGCACGTTGGTGATCAACCGCCGCGTCCGCGAGGATGGATATTCGCGATGCGCGTGCCGGCTTTTCAGACGGTTCATTCTGCCCTTGAGCCGCTCGTAATTGTCGTCGATGAACATCATGTCGCTGAGCGGGTCGCCGTCCGGAAGATCGGTTGTCGGAACCAGATAGCGCGCATTGCTGGTGAACAGCGCGAGCCATTCGTCGAGCCGCCAGTTATCGAGGTGCGCCGCCTCCTCATACAAGAAATATTCCACGGCGAGGCGCAGCAGCAGATTGTCCTGAGTAGCGGCCACCCCATGTGCGTCGACAGTGTCGGTGCTCACGCCCGCAATTCCATCGTTTGCGGTGACAATTCCGCAGCCAAGTCGCCGATGCGCACGGCGCCGTCGCGGCCTTGAATGAGCGCGTGCCATTGCCGCCAAAATCCGCGCGCCGCCAGTTCGTCATCGGAGCGCGGCAGGCGCTGCATGCCGCGGGAGATGTCGGACCATTCGACCTCCGGAGCGCCAAAGCCGATCTGACAGGATTCCAGCGCCTCGATGTCGTCGGGTGTGCCGAAACCGCCGGGCCCCAGGAACAATGCGGCTCCCTCCAGCCGATAGGCCATGATGTCAGCCCGTTCGCGGCGGGGTACGAACTCCCACTGATTGACTTCCATCTCGCCCGGCGACAGCGGCCACCATTGGCGCATGCGAAAGCCGGACTGTGTGTCTTGGAAAGCGTGATTGGGAAAGATGATCAGGAAGCGCGACACGGTGGCCATGGCCAGCCCGCGCTCCTCGCCGTAGATACTCACGAGCTCGTCGCGCACGCGCTCGGCTTCCGCCGCAGCCTCCCGGCTCCAGACCGGGCTCGGATTGGCGATGGCGCGTCCGACCGACTGCGTCAGCATCGCTACATGGCCGTTGTCGAGGGCGAGGCTGCGCGAATTATTGATGCGGTTGACCGCGGGCGCCGGCGCGCCCGCCCGCTCGCGCCGCTCCGCCAGGTAATCGGTATAGGTGCGGTGCACCGTGCGGAAATGGTAGTTGTCCGTGCTGTTCTCTGCCAACAGCTTCCAGTTGGCGCGAATCCTGAACTTCGCCGTGCCTTTGATGATCTTCCAGCCGCCCAGCGGCTCGGCCAAATCCATAGTGAGATCGATGAGCTCGCGGGCATTGCCGAGATAGTCGCGCAGCGACGGCACAGCCGTGCCGAAATTGACGAAATAGAGGCCGCGATAGCTGTCGACATGCGGCGGAGCGTGGAGCGCCTGCTTGAGCTGGTTAAACTCGGACGAATAGCCCTCGGCGTCTGGCACGCCGACCAGCCTGCCGGCCGTGTTGTACGACCAGCCGTGATAGAAGCACTGAAAGGCATTGGCGTTACCGCTGTCGGTGCGGCAGACCAGCGCGCCCCGGTGCAGGCAGCTGTTGATCAGAACGCGGATGACTTTGTCACGGCCCCGCACGAAGATCAGCGGGCGTCCGGCGATCGTGCGCCGTTGGTAGTCGCCGGGCTCGGGCACTTCGGAATCATGCCCCACATAGAGCCAGCTTCGGCTAAAAATCCTTTCCTGCTCCAGGCCAGGATCTCCGCCGACGTCATCGCCGAGCGATGCACGCGAAAGAGGCCGGCGGTCGCCTCTTCCACAACCAGGTCGGACAACTCCAAAGACGCTTCTCCGCAATAAGCCGCATGGGTCCTGCTTGGATGCGCCGAGCAAAGTAATGCGCCCGCCCGTCCGCAGCAAATGCAAAGATTGGCACGATTGATAACGACCACGCATCGACCAGGGTCTTGCGTTTGCGGCTGATAAAAGTCTTGATCCGCGCATCGGTATCCGCAAACCCGTCTTCGAGGGCCCTCGAGTATGCTGCTGCTAGAGCACGACGACATCGCCGGCCTGCTCGCACCGGAAGAGATCATCGAAGCTCTGCGGGAAGCGCTCGTCGAACAGAGCAAGGGCCTCGTCCAGGTACCGCCGCGCACCACGGTCAATTCGTCGTCCGGATTTGGTTGGCTGCGCACCATGCCGGCGATCCTCAACGGCTCGAAGGTGATGGGCTTCAAGGCCATGCATTCGACGCCGGGCGTCGGCGTTGGTTACTTCGTCGATTTGTACGACCTGCCGACCGGCGAGCTCTTGGCGACGATGGATGCCGACTGGCTTACGGCGCAACGGACGGCAGCGACGGCCGCGATCGGCGTCGACATGCTGAGCGCCAAGACAATCCGCACCGTCGGCGTGCTCGGCTCGGGGGAGCAAGCGCGGGCGATGCTGATTGCCGCGAGCAAGGTTCGTCAGCTGCAGCACGTCAACGTCTTCAGCCCCACTCCCGCGCATCGGCGGGCCTTTGCCGAAAGGATCGGGCGCGAGGGTCTGAATATCACGCCGGTCGATCGCCCCGAACAGGCGGTGGTCGGCTGCGATCTTCTCATCAGCGTGTTCCGCGCCGGCAAGGAACCGCTCGTTGCCGCCGATTGGATCACGCCGGGCATGCATATCTGCGCCGCGAGCTCCGTGCGGCCCGGCGCCAGGGAGCTTCACGACGATGTCTGGCGCAAGGCCGCTATTGTCGCGGTCGACGATCGGACGCATGCGTTCGAGTCGGGCGATGGCAGAAGCGCGATTGCCTCGCGCGCGTTCGTACCGGAGCGCGCCGTCGAGCTATGGGAGCTGATCAGCGGCCAAAAACCCGGCCGCAGCGCCGACGCCGACATTACGCTCTTCAAGTCGGTCGGCACCGCGCTGCAGGATCTCGCCGTCGCCAAGGCGATCTACCAGCGGGCCAAGCAAAAAGGATTGGGGCGCGACGTCGGCCGATTCCCGAAAATGCGACCGCATGCCTGAGAAGGCAGGGCGGCGTGTGCGCTCCCGCTGAAAACTCAGTTCGGATGCCGCCCGACGAAGAAATCGGCGAAGCTCTCGTCCTTGATGTCGAAGCCGGCGCGCTGCATTGCCTCGCGCGACAGCCGCATCAGCCGCATCTCGCGATCAATGACCTTGTTCACCGGCCGGCGCAACGGCACGCCGCTATAACCGTCGAGCCAGGCCCAGAACTTCCACAGCGATCGGTTGAGCGCACGTCGTGGCGAATGCCCGCTTCATTGAGGCGTTTCAGATCCGAGCTGTAGCTCGGCATGATGACGTTGCAGAGGCCGTGCCAGTTCTGGCGCGCCCAGTCTTTCGCCTCGTGCTATTTGTATTCTGGGGGCATCCGCGCTTCTCCCCAAGAATGTGAGCATGCGGCCCGTCGACCAGCTCGGCAAATTCAATCCTCTTGCACGCCGGCAATGCGCACGGCCTCGCCGTTCAAGCGAAAGCGGCGCGCGATCTCCTCGGCGAGCGGCGCGCCGATGAGGTTGGTGACCACGATATCACGCGCCTCGATCTGCTTTCGGGTCTCGCTCGCATCGCTCAACTCGCGCGAGAGCGCCTCGTTCAAGCGGCTGATCGTTTCAGCTGAAGCCTTGGCCGGCGCGGCGAGAGTGAGGGACGAGGTCGCGTCGACCTGCGGATAGCCAAGCTCGCCCATCGTCGGCAGGTCGGGAAGCGCCGCAACCCGCTGCGGCGATACCACCGCAATCGGCTTGATCTGCTTGCCGTCCTCCAGCATGCCGCGCGCTGTACCGTAGCCGATCATCGTCATCTGGATGGTATCGGACGCCGTCGCCGCTAGCGCCGGCCCGAGGCCGCGGAACGGCACGTGCAGGATATCGACGTTGGCCTGGTGCTTCAGCATCTCCATGGCCAGATTGGTGGCGCTGCCGGAGCCCGACGAGCCGTAGCTGAGCGTGCCCGGCTTAGCCCTCGCGAGTTCGACGAGTTGCGACAGCGTGTCAGCGGGCAGTGTCCGGTTCGCTACCAGGATCATCAGGATCTTCGCTACCTGCTCGACTGGCAGCAGTGCCTTATTGGCATCGAACGGCGGATTTTTCGAGAGCTGCGGCAAGGTAGTGAACAGCTCGTCCAGGCACAACAGCAATGTGTTGCCGTCTGGCTCGCTGTTGGCGACAAGCTGCGCGGCGAGAATCATGGAGCCACCCGGCCGGTCTTCCACGATGACAGGCCGGTTCCATTGCGCCTGCAGCCCGCGCGCCAGAATGCGGGCCACGATATCGACCGCGGCGCCCGGCTCGAACGGCACGATGATCCGCACGGGCGCCGACGCGCCGACTTGGGCGAGTGCAGGAGTTCGATCGCTGGCACCGGTCGCGGCGAGCGCTGCGATGCAGAAAACCAAAAACAGTCGTAGCCTTTTCATCTCGACACCGGCCCCACGAGTTCAGTCCTTCTGCGAAATGCTGCAACTTTGCAAAGATTGTCTTTATTGATGTCGCCACAACGCTGCGGAACTTGTCAACATGTCGCAACCGGCGTTGTCGCGGCGTATTCAAGGTCTCGAGGCGCGGCTCGTCACGCACTGCTGGAACGCTCGGCCGCCAACTCAACGAAGCGCATGATGCAGGCTCCTAATTGGCGTGCCGTGCGATACCGCTCGTCGAGTTTACGACCGATGATGTCTTCGCAGCGCACATCCTCGGGCGGCTCCTCGCCGAGGTAAATCCCGCCTGACATGGCAAATCGCATGCGATTTGATGGCATGCCCGCGGTTCCCCAGCGATCTGCACCGACCACTACCTTCGCCCAGTAATCCGCATCCTGCGGCACATGCGTGGCATCGTCGATCAGATCGAGTTCCGTCGTATACTCGGTAACAAATCCATCCGGCTCGATGAAATAGGAGAATACGTTGTTTCCCGGGCCGTGCCGGCCGACACCCCATTCGGTGTCGCAGCCATTTTGCTTGAGCCGGCCTGTGCCGCGCATCAACCCGTCAATGTTCGGCACTTCGTAGGCAACGTGGTTGAGCGACGGCCCATTGTTACGGAAGATTGCAATGCTGTGATGGTCGGAACAGCAGCGCAGGAATTCCATCATGTGCGTACTGTCAGAGAGCTTGAAGCCCAGAACATCAGTGAAAAACGGAATTTGGTCATCGGTCTGCGCGCTATTGAGTACGACATGGCTGATCTTGCTCGGGCGTGAGCGGTCGAGCCCGATATCCGGATGCTGGGCGATATCGGAGGAAATGCTCATGGGTAGGCCGTCCGGAGTCTCGAACCGGAAGCCGTAGCCACCACCTGCTGCGGTCGGCAGCGTTGCCGTGTCGGTCACGATCTTGATGCCATAACTCTTGGCTTTGCCGCGGAGTTGATCCACCATTGCACGATCAGGCGCGGCGAAATGCACGCCAAGCAGGCTTGGCTTTGGCCGCTCGCGGAGCGTTAGCAGGTGATGCTCACTGCCAGTTCCGCGAAACATAACGGCATCGCCGTCGGAGGAGACCTCCTCCAGCGCCCAAAGCTTGGTGTAAAATTCCGCAGATTGATGAAGATCGCGAACGCCGAGCTCGATGCTACGGACGCCGTTGACCCTGCCATGTATCATTGATCCAGTCTCCTTCTTGTCACCGGCGGAGAGGCATCGCAATTCGAAGCAATTGGTCGCCGAATGACGCCAAAGTTCGAGGGATCGATGCTCATTCAAAATAGAGGCGACAGGCGTACGGATCAACGGTCATTTCGCATATGGATCGTTGGGCTAATGGACGTGTGCCGGTTGGGCGGACCTGCAGTCCGGGGCGACTTGGATATCGCATTAATTGCCACGGATTTTAGTTCAATAAGTTGAATGCCCTGTTGTAATGTTGGCTGCTCGTTCAGAGTGATCATGGTCGCGGAGGTGACACAGAGCGTCACGAGCGTGAATGGCTAGCCTGATATACGAAGGGTAATGATAGGAGAGAAGCGATGCTGGCATCCGATCCACTAGCCGCGAAGGCCCAGACGGGGCGGGATTTGCCAGAGGGTCTCAAGCTGGGGCTGCCCAACCACTGGTACCCGATTTTGGAGTCACGTCGGCTCGACGACAAACCGGTATGCGTCGAGCGTTTCGGCGAAAAGCTTGCCGTCTGGCGGGACAGCGCTGGGCGTGTCGCAGTCTTCAACGATCATTGTCCGCATCGTCGCGCCCCGCTATCGCTCGGGTCTGTCCATGGCGAAGAACTGGTCTGCGCCTACCATGGATGGCGATTCAACCGCGACGGCAACTGCGTGGAGAAGCCTCTTGAGGAACCGGACGCCGCGCTAAATGAACGGCATGCGGTGAAATCATATCCCGCCCAGGATCGCGTCGGATACATCTGGATGTTCTACGGCGATCGCGACAAGGTCACGCCGTTGCAGGTGCCCCCTGAACTCGAGGATGACAGTTGGTATCCTTTCAAGACTGAGTATGTCTGGGACACCAACTGGATTAACGTCCTCGATAATGTGCTGGATCCGTTGCACGCGATCTACCTGCACAGCGGCGCGGTGACGCAGCGGCGCCGCGCCAAATTCAAAAACTTTCGTATCACTAACGACAACGAGCGCGGCTTTCGTCTCGGCAAGATGGGATACTTGCCGGACGGTTCGGTTGGTCCCGTAGAGGGTGAGGTGGAGTTCGTGCTTCCAAATATCGTTCGCCTCGACATTGCAGACGGAAGCCAGGCCGGCATCTACCGGGTTATAATCATGCCGACGCCCCACAATGCGGACCGCGTCGGAGCTTTCTATGTCCGTGCGCGCAAAGCGACAGGCTGGGCACGGCTCAAGTGGTGGCTGTGGTGGGCGCGGCACAACCGCTCCGTCCATAACATTGCCGAGCAGGATCGTGATGTGCTGGCTGGTCTCGGCCCAATCGACGAGGCTTGGGCAAACGAGAATTTGGCGCTGAGCGATACGGGTGTGGTGCGCCTGCGCCGCCGTCTCAAGCTGGCGTATGGCGACGTTCAGCAAAGCTGATGCACGGCGGCGTAATCCAAGATGAACGCCGCGCGACATCGAAGCCCGATAATCGTTGCGACCAACGTCGGCAAAGCATTCTCTCGGGGCACCCAGCTCGCTATAACGGGCGTCAACCTGGAAATCCGTTCGGGTGAGTTCATGTGTATTGTCGGGCCGAGCGGCTGCGGCAAAAGCACTTTTCTGTACATGATCGCTGGCCTTGTGCCGCTTTCGTTTGGTCGAATCGAGATCGAAGGCGCTGTCATCAAAGGGCCCAGTCGCGATCGTGGATTAGTGTTTCAAGAAAGCGCCTTGTTCCCCTGGCTGTCCGTGCGTGACAACATTGCATTCGGACTGAGGTTGCGCAGCGCAGCAAAGCGCTCACGGGCGGCGATCGAGAGACAGGTAGACGGCCTTATAAATCTGGTCGGTTTGCAAGGCTTTGAATTGCATCAGCCGCATGAGTTATCAGGAGGCATGAAGCAACGAACGGCCATTGCAGGATGTCTTGCGACTGAGCCCAAGGTCCTGCTGATGGACGAGCCATTCGGCGCACTTGATGCACAGACTCGCGCGATCCTGCAGCGCGAACTGCTTCGGATTCACGAGACATCCGGACGCACGACCCTATTTGTCACCCACGATATTCGCGAGGCGATCCTGCTGTCCGACCGCGTCGCCGTCATGTCGGCGCGTCCGGGCACGATCACGACGATTGTCGACATTGATCTGACGCGGCCGCGATGGCAGTTCCTTGCCGAACAGGACCCTAAATTCCTCGAACTCGAGCGCCGCCTGGGCAAACTCTTGGAACACGATATCCGCGATGCGTCCGCGGTAGGCTGATGGAAAAACAGGACAATGGCTGACATAAGCCAAGTCGCCAACGCAAAGCCGTCGGGTCAACCGTCAACGCGCTTCCTCGCCGCGGCTTTGCAGTTTCGCAAATTCTATTCCGCGCTTCTCGTACTGGTTGCCTGGGAATTAGGAGCCATCGCGATCAATGACCCATTATTCCTGCCGCGTTTCTCCGCGGTGATTGTTACACTATGGAATATGGCGGTGAGCGGCCAACTGCTGACCGACATTCAAGCTAGCCTCTCGCGTACGCTTAGCGGATTTACTGTCGCCATGACGCTCGGGGTTCCGTTGGGCATCATGATGGGCCGTTTTAGGCGTTGGGACGAATTTTGGGGAGTTCTGATCTCGTTCTCCAATCCAATACCCAAGATTGGGTTGGTCCCGCTATTTATTCTGTGGCTCGGCATTGGCGAGGCATCGAAAATCGCCGTGGTCGCGGCCGGCGCATTCTTTCCAGCCCTGATCAGCACCTATAACGGCGTTCGCGGCATCAATCCGATTTTGATTTGGCGCGCGCAGACGCTTGGACCAAGCCAAGCCGAAATCCTTTACAAGGTTATACTGCCGGCGTCGTTGCCGTCGATTTTCGTCGGTGCGCGGCTTGCGATGGCACTGGCTTGGGTCATTTTGATCGCCGCAGAAATGGTGGCCGCGCGATCTGGCCTTGGATTTAGAATATTGTATGGACAGCAGATGTTCGAAACGAACGTGGTATTTGCCGGCCTGCTGACGATATCCTTGCTTGGATTCATATTCGATCGGCTGTTGCAAGCGATGTCACATCGAGTCTGTGACTGGTATTTCCGGCTCGATCAAGATGAAATGATAGATAAGATGGCGAGCTAGACCCAAGTGAAGGTTGTTATCACAGGAGCTTCCGGTGTTATCGGGCGTCAACTCGCAACCGAACTCGATGACCACGGCCATTCAGTGGCGTGCGTTGACCGCGTCGCGGCGGGGTCAAGTGCCAGACGTCTGGTCACGGCGGATTTGAACGATATCGCTCAAGTCGATCGCGTGATTAAAGGCGCCGATGCGGTCGTGCATCTAGCGCGAATTCCATTTCCTTACACTGCCGACGGATACGACGCGGCCACGCGCACTTGGCGCAAGCCGGATTATCTTGGCGATGCGGAAAGGTTCAATCTCAATCTGACGATGACTTACAACGTAATGGCGGCAGCTCGCGCGGCCGGAGTGCGCAAGATCGTGCTCGGCTCGAGCTTCGCGATCTACGGTCTATATTATCCTTCACGGCCTTTGCTGCCCGAATATCTTCCAATCGACGAGAGCCATCCGCGAGTGCCAGACGATCCGTATGGCTTGACCAAGCTGTTGGGTGAGCAACTTGCCGATGCCCACGCCGGCAGCCGTGCGGTCCAAATTGCAAGTCTTCGCTTTCCGGGTGTATCGCGAGAAAATCTTCACAGTATTGCGCGACAGAAGGCCCCGATGGCGAGAGGATTCGGCGGACTGTGGACCTACATCGATGCTCGCGATGCCGCGGCGGCGTGCCGCTTAGCCCTGGAAGTCGATTTCGGCGGTCACGAAGCGTTCAATGTCTGTGCTCCGACGACTTTCATCAACAGCCCAACAGATGAATTGTTGCGACTTTACCTGCCGAATGTGCGCCGTGTTAGAAAATACGGCAACGACAGCTGGGCAGGGTACGATTCGTCAAAAGCGGAAAGAATACTCGGCTTCAAAGCGCGCTACCTTATCGCGTCTTGATGCGGTATCAGCACGGGTTCAAAAGTATCTTGCCGCCGACAATTAGGCACTTCTCCAATCCGCCAAAAGAGGGCTATGCTAGGGCGAAACTCGCCACTTGGATCCTCAGAACTCATCCCATCCACTAACGGAAGTCGCATTGCGCTGGCGAGCAACAAGGCTGCGCGGAGATATCGACGATGCCGAAAAAATACCGCAAGAGCGAAGCCAAGGAGTGGACACGACGAACCTGGCACGGGCTTTGCAACGTCATTATCCCGAGCTACAGCTCGGATTTAAAGCGTTTGAACAAATCAGGCATTCGTCACGACGTTCGCCGCAATATCGAGCTCGGCTATTGGGGCGCCCTCCTCGTGTCGGAGGCGGCGACTACCGATGCCGAGTATATCGAATTCATGGAAATCGCCGTCGATGAGGCAAAGGGCAAACACAATTTTTTGTTTCACGGCGGCTTCGACACCGTCGAAGACATCGTACGTTTAGCCGAAGCCGCCGAAGACATTGGACTGGACGGCGTCTTACTCGGTCATCCGCCGTCGTTTTATCCGCAGAGTGAGAAAGAGCTCTACGACTTCACTGAATATGTGTGCAACCGAACGGAGCTCGGTGTCGTTGGCTTTGCGCAGCCACACTGGAATTTCAATCGACTGCACCCAAGCGGCTATCCTCCAAACGTAATGCTCGACGCAGCTAAGCTTGAGAATTTGGTGGCGTGCAAATTCGAAGTTGGAGGCATAGCTGGCCACTATGATTTCTGGCTCAAGCTCAAAGGGCTGAACGTCCTCTATTCGGACCCGATGGAGGCGAACTTCCCAGTTTCGGTGGAGCTGTTCGGTCAGCAATGGTCGGGGACAAGCGGCTACGAAATTTTTGGCAGTGCAGCGCCGAAGATTTTTAAACTTTTGCGCGACGGCAAACATGATGATGCGATGGAGCTCTATTGGCGGGTCGATCCGGTGCGGCAATTGCGCACCCAGCTCTCGACCTATATGAGCGGTTCACACTTCATCAATCGGTCGCTGTGGAAGTACTGGGCATGGCTCAACGGATACAATGGCGGGCCGCTGCGCCAGCCGGTCAGCAAGATCAACGATCGCGAGATGCGGCTATCGCGCGAGGCGATGCTGCGCGCCGACTTGGAAATCAAAGACGAGAATTTCGCTGATTTCTTTGTCGGGCGACATCCTAATTGACGATCTATGGTCCTCGTCCTGCGGCACGACGATGTTCGCGCGTCGGTAAACATGGCGGACGCCATTGAAGCGATGGAGGCGGGCTTCCGCGAGGAGGGTGAGGGCGGCGTACAGCAGCCACAGCGCACCAACATCGTTATAGGAGAACCGAAGGGTTTCCTCAGGCTCGGACCGTGCATCATGGCGCATTCACGGTGGATGGGATTCAAAGCGATGAATCTGGCCGAAGGGACAGGTGTCCGCTACCAGGTTCACCTATACTCGATGGACGACGGCGCCCTGCACTCGATTATGGATGCGCAGCTTCTCACGACCTTGCGTACCGGCGCGTCGAGCGCAGTCGCAACTCGGCGCCTGGCGCGTATTGGGGCGGGGACCGTGGCGGTCGTCGGCTCTGGTCGCGAGGCCTTTATGCAACTCGAAGCGATGCGGGTTGCCGGGTACGTAAGGTCAGCGAAGGTTTATAGCCCCACCGCGGCTAACCGACAGGCGTTCGCTGCTTATTTCCGCGACGCACTCGGGATGGACATCATGGATGTCAGTTGCGCGGAAGCGGCGGTCGACGGAGCCGATATTATCGTCGCGGCGATTGCATCATCTGAACCGGCCGTAATGGGGCAATGGTTGCGGCCAGGTATGCATGTGAATTCGGTGGGCACGGCGCGGCCGATCTTGCGCGAGATCGATGAAGACGTGCTGCGGAGATCCGATGTCATTGCCGTTGATACCCGGCACGGCGTCTTTACCGAGGCTGGGGACTGTGTCGTAGCCAAGAAGTGGCTGAAGCCCGAGCAAGCCTGCGAACTAGCCGACCTAGTTTGCGGCCGGGCGGCCGGACGTTCGTCCGACCAGCAAATCACGCTGTTCAAATCGGTCGGCACTGCCGTGCAGGATATCGCACTGGCGGTGAAAATCTATCAGTGTGCCCGAGCGAAGGGGCTCGGTGAGGAACTCAACGACTTTCCCATCATCGCGGACAAATTGCCGCCGGGCATTCGACATTGATCGGCAAAGGACATGGTCAAGAAAAAGGCATTTGTCGTGTAACAACCGGCGTGGCAAAAATCGGAAGGCGAAGTGCATGGTGTTGAGAGATGCTTGCTCAAGATAATGAACGACTAATCCGCGTCGGGCCCGAAACAGAAATGGGCACGCTGTTGCGCCATTATTGGATGCCCGCGCTCTTGGAGGAAGAAATTGCGGAGCCGGACGGTTCGCCTGTACGGCTCCGACTCCTCGGCGAAGATCTTGTCGCGTTTCGCGACACTCAAGGACGGATCGGTATCCTGGAGGCCCATTGCGCGCATCGGCGAGCGCACTTGTTTTATGGGCGCAACGAGGAATGTGGGTTGCGCTGCATCTATCACGGCTGGAAATACGACGTTGACGGCAACTGCGTCGACATCCCCTCGGAGCCGGAAGGTGCCGAACTGCTGAAGCCAATGGCCAAACGCGTCGCCTATCGCACCGCTGTGCGTGGCGGCGTAGTGTGGATTTATATGGGGCCAAAGGATTTTCCTGCCGAGCCGCCCAACTTTGAATGGTCGACGTTACCGCCGCGCCACCGTACAGCAACCAAACGATTACAGCGCTCCAATTGGGCCCAGGCGGTCGACGGCTCTATCGATTCAGCGCATGCGTCGTTCCTGCACAGCCGGACGAAACCGGTCGCGGGCCGTAAGCCACTGCCTCGCTTTTGGACGGAAGATCGTCATCCGGTTTTTGAGGTCAAGGATGCCCGTGCCGGCCTTTTGATCGGCGCCCGAAGACGAATGAACGACGATCCAAACCGGTATTTTTGGGCGATCACCCAATTCCTGATGCCGTTTCACCAGATGTTTTCACCGGTTACCGACGCAGAAGATTCGAGCGAATGCAATTACAGTGGACACACTTTCGTACCCATCGATGATGAAAATATCTGGTTATGGTCGTTCAGCGCTAATCCGCACAGGGAATATACTGACGAAGAACTTACATGGCATGGCGGTCGTGACGGCTATTGGGGGCCCGTCGATGAAAACTACATGCCGCGAATGAACAAGTTTAACGACTACGGCATCGACAGGGCTGCGCAGCGGGACGGGCTCTATTCTGGCATTATCAGCGTCCCCGATCAGGATGCGGCCGTGCAGGAGAGTATGGGGCCGATCGTCGATCGCACCCGGGAACTGCTGGGCCGGTCGGACCGCGCGATGATAACCTTTCGCCGAAAGATCCTTAGGATGGCCGAGGACTGCGCTAAAGGGCAGCCACCTGAAGCACCCACGCACGGAGACTGGTTCAACGTGAGGCCGGCGACGCTTATGCTCGACTGCGGGGTGCCCTTCGAAGAGGGTGCCGCCAGGCTGCTTGCAGGAAAATAGCCAGGATCCAGCTTTTAAACTGGCGCAACCAAATAGATGAGATGAGCCGCAACGGAGGGATAGACGATGATGCGCTTGGTGCACGCGGTCATGGGGCTCATTGTCGTCTCGGCGTCCATTTCAGTTGTCCACGCTGAAGATATTGTTCGCCTCGGCCACAATCGCACCTGGAGCAACACGGCGCTTATCTTGGGACTCGCCAACGGCAATTTCTCCGATTTTGCCGTCAAGGTCGTCGAGCATGAGTTTACAACTCCGGCCGACATTCTCACCGGCATTGCAAGCGGTGATATCGATGCAGGGACGGTGCCCGCAGCGAACCTTTTCGCTGCAATAACACATGGCGTCAAAGCGAAGGCTGTAAGCGTTGTCCAGGGGCGCAACAATCCGCCGATTGCCTACACGGTGAGAACCGATTCTGGGATCAACGTCCCCTCCGATCTGCGGGGCAAGACCGCCGGCGTCAACAATTACGGCGGCAACTACGATATTTATCTGCGTTACTGGCTCAAGCACAACGAACTCGATCCGGAAAATGACGTAAAGATCATCATTGTTCCGGTCCCTGCGATGGTGCCTTCGCTCATCAATAAGCAGGTCGACATCGTACCAATTGCTTCGTTCGACCGCGTCATTTTAAATCAGCGTTATGCCGGCCTGACCAGAACGCTTTTCGACTATGATGATGTGCTCAGGGCGGCCACAGGCAACGTCAACAACAATACTCTCGTGCTGGTGATGGCCGATGATTTCATCGCCAAGCACCGCGATGTCGCCATAAGGTTTATGGAAGGCTATATCCGGGCGATACGTTCGACCAACGCTGATCCCAAGAAGGCTGTCGCCGAATGGGCAAGCGTCGTCGGCAACGACATGCTGCGAAATCTTCCCGGCCCACCAACTGTTCCGGATGACGGCAAGATCTATCCGGGTTCGATGCAGTTCGATGCCGATCTGACCTATCAGTACGGTTATTCGAAAACGCCGATCGATGTCCACGCTGTTGTCGACAATAGAATCGTCGACGCCGCATTGGCTTCCCTCAAATGAGGCGAGATCGGTGGCTGCGGACAGACCATCTGCGAGATCCGTGGATCGACGGCACCGGTGGACCAGCGCAGGCTGATCAGGAGAAACACGAGACGCGAGTGGACCGGACGCAAGCCTACTGCCCGAAGTCCCGTCGCCGGGACGGTGGAAGCGACCCAAGCTCGATGAAGGCAAGTTTGACAACATTTCGCGCCGAAAATTAGTAGCTGGTGTCAGTGGCGCGGCTGCATGGGCGATCGCGGCGCATGCGCAAAGCCCGAGCGTACCCGCCGCCTTGCTCCGCTTGATTTGCTTCCCGAATGCTTTTCCCGATGAGTTCGAACCAGCAAACCGCGGCGTATTCCGCAATCCGACGCGGTTCTCAGAGCATCAGACTCGAATCGAGATTAATTGCGCCCGCGTCTACTTCGGCAGGAATTCTTCAGTATAGAGCTTGCTCATGTCAGGCGCTGTGGGAAGCAGACCCAGTTCAACGAATGAGCTGCGAAGCACCTCCAACCCTGCTGGCTCGAACTTGCCAGTATCCGAGAACATGGAAATTGCGGCGTCATACATCCTGCCATAATCCTCTGGACTAATGGATTCCACCTTGCCGCCAATGATACTTGACTCCGCGCGATGCGACTTGACGAAAGCAATGCTTGCCAGCCAACCCTTTACAAACCGGCGCACCACGTCTGGCTGCTGTTTGATCGTGGTGTCGGTTGCGAAGATTACCTCGCGCGTGAAGTTTCTCGAGAATGTTGATGCCGTCGCCAGCAGCCGCAGTTCTCTTGCCCCAACCGGGTCAAACACGATGCTGTAGTCATCGATCAGCGCATCAATATTGCTCGTCTTCAACGCCGCGATATTGCCGGCACGGGAGCTGCCAATGGCCACCGCATTCGCGCCATCGCTCCCCCAGCCTTGGCTGCGATTTAATTCTCGCGCCATCCAATCGGTCAACGAGCCTGCAGTCGTGATGCCAATCTTCTTCCCCTTGAGATCGGCCAGGGTCTTGATCGGAGAATCAGCTGAGACCAGGATGCCGATGTTCGCCACGGTGTTTGCTATAACGGCGACAGCGGTCATGGGAGCTCCTTTGACAATCTGTGCCATCGCCGTCGCCGAGCCGAGACCGATCTCAACGGAGCCAGAGGTCATCGCCTGCGTCTGTCGCGCCGCCCCGCCGAAATCGTAGATCTCGATATCAATTCCTTGGTTTTGGAAGATACCCTGAGTGACTCCGATATCCAGCGGAACATAGGTAAAGCTCGCGCCAATAGACTTCCCAACTCGCAGCTTTTCAGCCGCACGCGCGGTCACAAGACCGACGGCGCCACTCAAGTACATGAAGACGACTGCACAAAAAACCATTTGAGGCATTTTTCTACTCATAATAGTTTCCCCCTCCGGTCGCGCTTGCGTCGTTGATCGCGCGCCGTTTAGCGAGCCAGCCGGGCGACCCCTGCGGCCCTAACAGGCAGCCTTCAAGCGTAGCTCATACCAATGCCGGTGCCTCGGCTGGTACTGGCTGCGCTTGCTTGGATGGATCGCGAAGGTTGAGAATACGCCTCGCGTTGCCACTGAGAATTTTGGCGAGATCCCCCTCGGACAGGCCCACTTCGTGGAGCAGTTGAATCGCTTCCGCGGGATCCCAGCAAGGAAAGTCGCTCGCGTACATGACATGATCGACGCCGAAATATTCGATGGCGAACTTCATGCCTGCCACATGCGGCGTGACCGTATCCGTATACATGCGCTTGAGATAGGAACTGGGAGGTAGCGGCAGCTTTGCGCCCTTTCCATTCTTGTCAATACGAGCCGACTGATATGGTACGGCGCCGCCCGTATGAGACACATAGACTTTGAGATTGGGGTGACGTTCCATGATCCCGGACAACACCAATCGCAATGCCGCAACGCTCACGGCGACGACACGACCAAAGGTCACCTGAAGTGCGCCGTCGTAACCATCGAGAATATTCTCGAAGACAGCATCCGCGGGGTGCACGAAGAGCGGCATGCCAAGCTGCTCAGCCCGATCGTAAAACGGCTCAAGGTGTTCTGCGTCTATCCGGCCGTTATTCCCTACTACGTGAGGAATGTTTGCTCCGACCAGGCCTGATTTTGCAGCATGATCCAGAACCTCAATTGCGGTCCTGGCGTCGGTCAGTGGGATTGCAGCACTCCCCCAGAATCGGCCGGCATATTTGTGTTGGGCGCCCGCCATTTCTTCGTTCCATGCGGTGGCAACGTCCTGTCCCTCGCCCGGAGGCAAGTCGGAAAAATGGGTAATGCGCGGCCCAACCCAACCGACCAGGTCAATCCGGTGCCCGAGCTTGTCCATGTGGGCAAACTGCGTGTCCAGATCGAACCAGATGTCGTCGCTGTTGAATATCGCCCCGCCCTCGGCTCGCTCCCAAGTCTTGGGAGTGGCATTGAATCCCAGGTGCGCATTTCGCTTTGACGACAGCATCTCGAAGACGCGCTTCGGAACCCAATGGTAATGCGAGTCGACGATGTGCATGAGAGTCTCCCAAATTATCGTGCGAGAACGCGCGATCAAGCCTCTTTTGAGAAGCCATCCTATATCAAGCGTGTGTATACGGAGTCCATACATTCGGTTTCGTGGGTACGCTTGATCACCTCGTCCTTAAACGTCTGCAACGAGGCGACCGGCCCGAATATTTCCTCCTTCAGAAAGATTGAAAACCTTCGAATTGCAGTAATGCCTGCTTTGCGGTACCGCGAAATCCACGTACCCCCAGGAATGGCCCGTAAGCTTCCGTAGTCCGCCCGCAGACGCGCGTTCTCCAAGTGGGCTTAGGACTGTCCTTTCCGAAAATTCTGTCCGACGTGGATTCGCATCCTAAGGCAGAATCATTGCATCATTAGGGAGTGATGGTTGCCATCCTGCACGCCCTCGGAATGTTCGTCATCGACCTGTTCAAGTGGCGGAGCCGACTTGAAGCCGAGAATTTGTTTCTCCGTCATCAGCTCAACATCGCTTTGCGGCGATTGCCACCTCGCCTTCAACTTCGCGGCAGCGATCGAGCGCTGCTGGTATGGATGACCCGGCTCTGGCCGAGCCTTCTTGATGCGGCACAAGTGGTTCAGCCGGACACCATCCTGCGATGGCATCGCGCCGGCTTCAAAGTCTTCCGGGGTTGGAAATCCCGAAATAGGGCAGGGCGGCCAAAGATCGATCACGGCCTGCGGGATCTGATTCGGCGGATGAGCAACGAAAACCCGCTATGGGGCGCATCCCGGATCCAGGGTGAGCTTTTGATGCTTGGGTTCGAATTCGCCCAATCGACGGTCTCGAAATACATGACGCGGGGGCGGAGGCCGCCGTCGCAATCCTGGAAGACGTTCCTGCAAAACCACGCTGAGGCGATCGCCGCTATCGATATGTGCGTTGTGCCGACGGTGAGCTTTGATCTGCTGTTTGCCTTTTTGGTTCTGGGGCACGGCCGGCGACGACTTCTGTGGTTCGAGGTGACACGGCATCCGACAGCCGAGTGGCTGGCCCACCAGATGACCGAGGCCTTCCCCTGGTTATCGGCGCCCGCTTACCTGGTGCGCGACAATGACGCTGGCTACGGAGAGGTCTTTACGTTGCGGTTGCGGGCCATGGGTATCCGCGACCGACCGATCACACCTGGATCGCCATGGCAAAACGGTCATATGGAGCGTCTGATCGGCACCGTGCGCCGCAAGTGTCTGGATCAGATGCTGATCTTCGGCGAGGTGCATCTACGGCGAATTCTTTCGACCTATGCGGGGTATTACAATCAAGCGCGCACGCACTTGGCATTACAGAAGGATGCGCCTTTGCATCGAGCCATCCAGCGGTCTGGGCCCATTGTCGCCGTTCCGATCTTGGCTGGGCTACATCACCAATACGTTCGGACGTGATTTTCGGAAAGGACAGCGACGCCAACGATGAGGAACAACGCCGCTAGGATCGCCTGAAGCAAAAAAAAGAACTTGCGTCCTTCACGCTCTGACATTTGTGCGGCCCCCGAAAGAACCCGACCCGCCGACGGTCGGGGGGCATGATCCAAGGCTATCGCCTAGCGGGCAAGGGGTTCCCCCCAAAGGCTCAAGGCCATGTCAGCCAGCCTGTTCAACTGAAGAGCAAAGCAAAAAATTCAGACTGATGGAATGGGGTCCGAGTTGTATCGGCTACTTTGCCGCCGACGTCGGCTATGGGTCATTAGGGTCGATTTGGCAGCGCCAGCGACAGGTCCGCTCTTCGCCCAACAGCCGACATGGGCGAACAAGTTTGCACGTCCGGAGGTGCCCGCGCATCGATTTTGCTCAGCTGCATTGACTTCTGTTTTTCGCAGCAGAGCGCTCAACGCCGCCGGCGCGAAGCAGCTATTTCTTTGACTCACTGAAATTCTTTAAGTCGGGCGGGGGCTGGCCCTTCTTGACCGGCATCAGCAGATTGTCACCATCGAGCATGTAGGTTTCGTTGCCGATCTTCAGGTGGACGTTGCCCTCGGTGCAAATCGATTCAACCCAGATCGGGTGCTTGCTGCGCCGCATCGACCTAACGACTGTCCACGGGTGCGTGAGAGCGTGGTCGTATGTGGTGATCTCATCGTAGAGCAAGTCTTGATTCGACTTGTCGAGCGTGAGGCGCTCCTTAATCACGGTCTCGGCATCCTTATGCAGCGGCAGACCGCTAGGATCGAAGGTCCGCGGGTTCTTCAGATTACGGGTCTCGATCTCAAGTGCATCGTAGCGTCCGTCGCCGTCCTCATCGATCCATTTACCTATCGAATAGCCCATCCAGGACGGATCCTCATCGGTTGGGAAATCTCGTCCGTCCGTGTAGATGCGGCGCAACATGCTGAGATATTCCATCAGCATGTAGGTGGTGTTGGGGATAACGACGATTTCCATTGGCAGCACCAAGGTCATGGCCCGCGGCATGCCCTCCGGAATGCAGGTGTAAACCGGATCGTCACCAAAGCCGCCCTTAGCGACGTCGGCAAGGTTCGCCTCGAAGATCGCTTGGTACTCCGGGGTGAGCGGTGCCTGCTGGCCGCGGGCCGGCGGCTTGATTGGATCGAACACGCCAAGCGGCCCTATTCTCACCCACTGGCCGGCAAACGCTGGATATTTGCTTACATCGAACGGCTGTTGCGCCGCTGCCGGGCCGATGACGCCGGCGGCGAGTACGATTGCGCCAATCAGACCTCGCAACAACATCGCGGCCTCCCATCCCCTAACAACATCAGGCACGCCATAGCGATGATGCGAAGGCATCCTGTGCTACTTTGAAATATTGCTTCTCGCTCTGCTATTCTCTGGGGATTGCGACCGGAGTGCCGTCCTTGAATTTGACCTTCTCCGGCTGATATGAGCCTCCGTTTGCGCCACTGCGCAGTGGATTGATCGTGAGGATAATCTCATCACCTGGCTTTAGGCTATTCTTGTTCATTCCCGCTCGGACCAAAAGGCCCGGCGCTCCACCTTCAAGCTCCCAATCGGCAACGTCGCCGTTCTGACCCTTGACCTGCACGATAAGGAGCGTGTGCGGGCTGACGAACCTGAATTCCTTAACTGTGCCCGAAAGCTCGATCGGGTGCCCGGTGTCGAACATCGCGAACGAATGATGTGCCACCGCTGCGCCGGGCGCGGCCAAAGATGCAAGGCTCGTCAATATTGCAGTTGACCGCAGCCTCATGGACGGTTCTTCCCCTTATTCGCTATTTCTCGAGATTTTCCGGAATTGGCTTGCACCCTGTACCATTTTGACGATTCTGACAAGCGAAGCGCGCGCCGCCTCATCACTCGATCACCTCGTCGGCGGTTGCTAGGAGGGATGCAGGAATATCGATTCCAATCGTTTTCGCAGTTTGAAGATTGACAACAAACTCAAATTTGCTCGCCTGGATCACCGGTAAATGTAAGACTCGAGTGCACCGGCGGGGTCGCCTTGCGTCTTCTGCACGTCACCGACCTTGTTATAGGACACAGCCAATTCGCGCTGCCAAAAGGCATTGCCGGGATCGGATTGCGCCAAGCGATCCCGGATGGCGAGGCTGTCGCGGTAGGACGCCAGCGCATTCGCCAAATCGCCTTGCGCGACCCGCACGTCGCCAAGCCGCTCGATCGCGAGCGAAAGCTCGTGCTGCCAGTCGGTTTTGCCCGCATTGGCGGCAACCAGATCGGTATTGATCTGGCGGGCCTGCTGGGCCGCTTTGAGCGCGCCGGCGGTATCACCGATCGCTAACAGCGTATCCACCGTCTGGATGAGCGCTCCGACCTCACTGCGCTTGAGCTCGGGCGAAACTTGCCCGTACTGCGTTAACTGATCTTGCAATGCGCGCGCCCGGTCGAGAATGTCTTTGACGAGACTCTCTGGGATGCCCACGACTGATCTTTACCGAAACCTTCGCCCCAATAAAAGGTGCGGTTTCGTCCGCAGTTTTGAAATAGATTTATGCGGCTGTCAGCATTCCAATCATGCGCGGGTTAAGGAGCAACAAGCGTCCGGCGGAAAAGCAACGCTGTGAACATTGTGGAATACCGAAAGCCGGGCATCGCAACAAAATCATTCATCAATGGCAGAGTTGGGTCACGAGCAACCGATTCCCGATAGCAGCGCAATGTCAGCTTTCTCCAACAGCGACCGGATCGGCTCGTCCCGGCCACCGCTGCGACGAGCCAGACCTGCCGACTGCGGCGTGATATTGTTCTTTGTGATTGTGCGCGCCGATGAGGTGAACAATGAAACTTCCCCGCAGAACTCTTCTGCATCTGGCAGCGGGTGCTGTTGTGCTCCCAGCTGTGTCGCGGATCGCAACGGCGCAATCTTATCCAACGCGGCCGGTGCGCATCATTGTCGGCTTGCCTGCCGGCAGCGCGCCGGACATTGACGCGCGCCTGGTAGCCCAATCGCTGTCGGAGCGGCTCGGCCAATCATGCGTCATCGAGAACCGGCCCGGCGCCGGTACCAATATCGCTGTGGAGTCAGTCGTGCGTGCGCCGCCCGACGGCTACACGCTCCTCTGGGTACTCGCCGGCAACGCCATCAATGCGACGCTCTACGCAAACCTCACATTTGACTTCGTCCGGGACATCGCGCCGGTTGCGAGTATCAACCGCAATACCTTCGTTATGGTAGTGCATCCATCCATTCCAGCTAAGACCATTCCCGAGTTCATTGCCTATGCCAAGGCCAACCGCGGCAAGATCAACATGGCCTCTCCCGGCACCGGCACCTTGCCCCATCTTTGCGGCGAACTGTTCAATATGATGACCGGCGTTGACCTGGTTCACGTGCCGTATCGCGGAAGTTTCGTGCCTGATCTGCTCGGCGCACAGGTGCAGGTAACGTTTGATGGAATAACAGCAGCGATCGAATACATTAGGGGTGGCAAGCTCCGTGCCTTGGCCGTGACGACCTCGATGCGCTCGAACGCTTTGCCGGAGCTCCCGACCGTCGGCGAATTTGTGCCGGGCTACGAGGCGAGCGGTTGGTGGGGTATTGGCGCACCCAAGGGTACGCCCCCCGCGATTATTGAAATGCTCAACAAAGAAAGCAACGCCGTCGTCGCCGATCCCAATGTAAAGGCCCGGCTTGTCGGTTTAGGCGTCGAACCGATGTCGGTGACACCCGCTGACTTCGGCAAACTCATTGCTGCAGAAACCGAGAAGTGGGCCACGGTGATCAAATTCGCAAACATTAAGCCCGAGTGATCCGCAGCACACTGGCCGGATATTCCGTAACTCCCGTCCGGCGAATGTCGCTTGTGTGAGGCAGCAAATGATCGTTTCGCGATGCGTCAATTGACGGTGGCAAACCGTCGAGATGGGTCGCCTTCGACGCTTTCAGCGTCCGCCACGCATGTCCGCTTCTATTTCCTTAACGACCAGATCGCTGCGTCGCATTAAGATATGAAAAGCAAGCAAGCGTTCAGGCGCGAGCCGATCGTCGGTCTGCAATCGCGGGCCAAGGGCAACAAGGACAAGGAGGGTTGAGCCATGGCGACCGAAAAAACCGATGCTGTGATCGTCGGCATCGGCGCGGCGGGCGGAATCCTCGCCGCCGAGCTCAGTAAGGCCGGCATGAAGGTGATCGGTCTCGAACGCGGCCCACGCCTCAATACGGAGGACTTCGCGGCGCAGGACGAACTGCGCTTCTTTCAGCGCCAGGATCTACTTCCGAACGCCAAGCGCCAGCCCGTGACCTGGCGGCCGAACGTGAACACGCGTGCCACGCCGCTGCGACAACTCAGTTACGGCAACCATGCGGGTGGCGGCACAATCCATTACGGGGCGGTGTCGTGGCGCTTCCACGAAGACGACTTCCGCGCACGCTCGCACACGAGCGAGCGTTACGGCGCCGACGCCATCCCGGCCAACTCGTCGCTTGCTGACTGGCCGATGAGCTACACCGATCTTGAGCCCTTTTATGATAAGGCCGAGTACGACCTCGGCGTGTCCGGCAAGGCGGGCAACCTGCAAGGTCGCAAAGTCGATAGCGGCAACATGTTTGAAGCACCGCGCCAACGCGACTATCCGTTACCGCCGCTCGTCGACGACCAATCGGGCATCTTATTCGACGCTGCTGCACAGAAGCTCGGCCTTCACCCATTCTCGGCCCCTCATGCAATTATCTCCCAGCCCTACAAGGATCGTCCGGGCTGCAGCTATTGCGGCTTCTGCCAGATTTTCGGCTGTCACATCGGCGCGAAGTCTTCGATCCTAGTGACCAAACTGCCGGAGGCCGAAGCCAGTGGCAATTTCAAGCTCATCACTGGCGCCATGTGCCACCGCGTCAACAGCGATAACAGCGGACGCGCGACCGGCGTTTCATATTACGGACTCGACGGCACTGACAACACGATCGAGGCGGAGATCGTCATTCTTGCGCCTTTCATCTACGACAACACCCGGCTCCTGCTCTTATCCAAGACCGAAAGATTCCCCGACGGTCTTGCCAATTCGAGCGGGCAGGTGGGTAAGCACATCATGTCCCACGTCAGCGCCAAGGTTTACGCCGCGTTCGACGATCGCTACGTCAACAACTTCATGGGGCCGAACGCGCAGAAACACGCGCTCGACGACTTCAATGCCGACAACTTCGATCATGCCGGTATCGGCTTCATCCGCGGCTCGAACGTCGCAGTCGCTACCGCAGCCACCGAAGGCGGCCCGGTCGCCACCGCCACGGGAATGGAACCGCCAGACAGCATTCCGAAATGGGGCGCGGCCTATCGCGATTTCTTTGCGAAATATTATGCGCGCCACGTCGTGATTATCTCGGAGACCGAGAACCTACCTTACCGGGACCAGACCATCGACCTCGACCCGAATGTGCGCGACGCCTGGGGCCTGCCGGCACCCCGCCTGACCTACAATTGGCGGCGGTCGAACGAGCTCAAGGCCGTGGCCTTTATCCAGGACAAACTCGAAGAGATTGCGCGCGCGACGGGGGCCACGCATGTTTGGTGCGCTCCGCTCGGCGGCGGCGGGCCGGGTCCGCATACCCAGGGCGGCACCCGCATGGGCAACGATCCGAAAACATCGGTCGTCAACCGCTACAGCCAGAGCTGGGATATCCCGAACCTCTTCATCGTCGGCAGTTCGACCAATCCATCGATGAGCGGCTTTAATCCCACGCTCACGATCCAGGCCGTCGCCTACATGAGCGCGGATGCGATCGTGAACCGCTACAAAAAGAATCCAGGAGCCTTGTTGTAGGACGCCGACATGTTCCAAAAGGCGGCGGCGATGGTACGCTCGCCATCGCCCGCATCCAGACGTGCTGCTTACTTGCCGAGGCGATCCGGTCCCCTGGACAGCATTTTGACGCGATAAAGTCCCTCACGCGCGGTGATGTAAAGCGTTTGTTTGTCAGGTCCCGAAAAGGCGACGTTGGCAGGCTGGCGGCCGAGTGTAATCGTTCCGAGATACTGGCCTTTGGCGTCGAATACCTGAACACCGGTCATGGTGGAGACATAGATACGATTGTCATGATCAATCGCCATGCCGTCGGCGCCACTCGGTTTGTCCGCTGGGATGTCGTGCAGCTTCGTAAAAGGGCGCTTGTTGATCGCCGTGCCATCAGGCTGAACGTCAAAGGCCCACACGATTGGGCTGGAGGTATCGTTGACGATGAGCATCTTGCCGTCATTGGTCAGAACAAGTCCGTTGGGCACGGGATTTTGCTTATCGATGACGATCGGAATTTTTGCGCCCGCCGGCAGGTAGTAGACACCCGTCGCGCGGGGTGCTGGCGGAAATGAAAACGGGCCGGGTCCCGGATCGGTGAAGTAAACGCCACCCTTAGCGTCCACGATCAAATCGTTCGGTGCCAAAAGCGGACTGCCCGGCGCGCCTTCGGTGAGCGTCGTGATGGTGCCATCCTTTTCTCGCTTGGTAATCCGCTTCGAGCCACCCTCCGCGAATACGAGTTCGCCGTCGTTAGTCAGCGCCAGTCCATTCGCCCCGTTGGTCGGCTCGCGCACCACTGAAATCTTGCCAGCCGGGTCGAGATAGTGCGTCCGGTTGGCCCGAATATCTGAGAAGAAGAGGCCGCCGTCAGCAGTGCCGACTGGTCCTTCCGTGAAGGTGAAGCCCTCCTGGACAAGCTCCGTCACGACACCAGGCGCAAGCACACCTGGGATTCCAGCTGGTGTCTGCGCCAACGCCGGCAGAGCGCAAATGGCGACGATTACAGCCGTGCCGACGGTAATCCGGCGGCTCTTTCCAAATGCGATGGGTTGATACTTGGTTGTCATTATAATCTCCCTGCTGAGCAACTGCGCCGCCCGACGCTTCTCGCTATCGCGGACGAGATGATCGAGTAGCTTATCGAGCATTTATAAGTCGGGATAGCCGCGCGCGGCCAGTGCAAGTCTCACAGCAAACGGTTGATAAGGGTCAACCGCTGCACATTCACGGCTTTGGCGCGACTACTGCTTAGCCCCCGTTTGCCGACATTCGCTTGCGTCGCACTAAGCGACGCGACGGCCAATCGCGTCAATTCCGCACCGCAGAAAGACAGCAAGTCTTCTCGTCGTCGGGCCATCGTGAAGTCAGCCACAGACCTGCCGATGGGGGCGTGATATCCTTCCCCGTCTGCGGCGGGCATGATCCCGCTGAGGGTGGGGCAAGTGGGGTCGGCATCGGAAGACGGCAATTCATCTCCGCGCTCGGCGGCGCGACAGCATGGCCGCTGGGCGCGCGAGCGCAGCAGCCCGAGCGTCGGAGGATCGGCGTGCTGATATTCGGGTCCGAGAATGACCCTGAATACCAGGCTGCACGCGCCGGCTTCCGAGAAGCGCTGCAGCAGCTCGGATGGACAGAAGGCCGCAATGCGCAGATCGATATGCGCTGGGCAGCTGATGATCCTGCATTGAGGCGAGTGTTTGCTAAAGAGCTTGTTGCGTTACAGCCAGACGTTATCGTTGTGCGTGCTACGCCTACGCTTGCCGCTGTGTGTACCGAAAACCTCGTCCGTATTGATTTGATGATGGAATCGCTTAACGTCCGCCACGATGGTCGCGCTGATATTTCTTTTCTTGAACCTGGTGGCCTCGCCCTTCAGGTCGAAGGGTCGGCTTGAAGCCGAGAATGCCGCGCTGCGGCAACAGCTGATCGTGCTGCAACGCAAGCTACGCGGTCGAGTCCAGTTCACGAACAGCGATCGTCTGTTTTTCATCCAGCTGTATCGTTGGTTTCCCTCGGTCCTCCAGGCCATGACAATCATCCGGCCGGAGACGCTGGTGCGCTGGCAGCGTGCTGGTTTGCGGCATTACTGGCGCTGGAAGTCACGCTCCGCGGGTGGCCGGCCGCAGATCGCAGCGGATCTGCGGGCATTGATCCGGCAGATGGACATCGAGAACCCGCTGTGGGGCGCGCCGCGCATCCATGGCGAATTGCTCAAGCTCGGCTTCGATGTCGCCCAATCGACGGTCGCCCGGTATATGTGCCGCCACTCGCGGCCACCGTCTCAAGGCTGGCGGACGTTTCTTAGCAACCACGTCGACGGCATTGCGGCGATTGACCTCTTTGTCCTGCCGACGATCGCATTCCAGGTTCTGTATTGTCTTGTCATTGTGCGCCACCGACGACGGCATTGGGTGTCGTTTGGCGTGACCGCAAACCCAACGGCGGAGTGGATTTCACGCCAAGTCACCGAGGCGTTCCCATGGGACCATGCGCCGCGATATCTCATACGGGACCGAGACACCTCGTATGGTTCCGTCTACTTGCAACGGATCCGTGCGATGGGCATTCGGGACCATCCGGCCGATTTTGACCCGCGGCACGGCGACTAAGCAGATCGGCGTTCAGCGTACCGGGAGGAAACCTTACCGGCGCCGCCGCTTAGGATCTGGTAGACCCGATTTCCATTCAGCCTCTTTGAGTCGAGGCTCAGCTTGAGACGTTTGAACGTCACTCCGAGCATGCCTTCCGCTCTTACTTCGGTCCCGGACGAAACGCTGCACCGCACCAACTACGCGCCTTCTATCGCAGCTCCGGGAAGTCGGTATCATTCTCGGTCGATCGAACCGAGGCAGGCAATTCCGGGCTAAAGCGCACGCTTAAATAACAGCGGCTTGCAATAAACGCAGTCTGCAGATGAGGGAGGTTAAAATGGTTAGAAAAGTCAAATTTTCTGTCATGCTCGCTGCGACGGTCGTCGCCGGGGCGGCAAACGCTCCGGCGCGATCGCAGCCGGCACCGAAATATTTGGCACCGCAGGATCAGGTTATAGCCATTCGGGTCGGGCATTTGTTCGAGGCGCAGTCGGGCAACCTGGTAGACAATCAAATCGTGCTGATCAAGGGCGACCGCATTTTCGACGTGGGGCCGGGCTTGCAGATTCCCGCTGGCGCAAGAGTGATTGATCTTGGCGCGGCGACCGTGCTTCCCGGCATGATCGATGCGCACGTTCATCTCAATGCCGAGGGCAATACGCCGGCGCAGCGCGTCCTGGTCGCGATGGTCAACGCGCAGACCGATCTTGCCGCTGGATTTACTACTGTGCTCGACATGGACTCGCGCGGCGGATTCGACACAGTCGACATTCGCGACATGATCAATCGCGGCATAGTACTGGGGCCACGCATGCAGGTCGTCGGCCAATCGATCAATCAGCGAGCCACAAACTATTATCCGGATTCTCATCCCGATCCGGTGTACGGCCGTTATACCGAGGGTTTTACCGAGACCAAGAACGTCAATTCGCCCTGGCTCGCGCGTGCCGCCGTGCGTGAGGCCAAGTTGCACGGGGTCGACTACATCAAGATCTATACGACCCAGGATTTTGTTGGCCCGGTCCACATGTGGAAGCGAGACGCAACTTTGGTCTCGAGTCCTTCGCTGACCTTCGAGGAGGTGGAGGCGATCGTCGACGAGGCGCATCGGCTGGGATTGAAGGTGGCTTGCCACACCTACGGCGGACAGGGGATGTACGACTGCCTGAATGCGGGTGTCGATGCGCCCAATCACCTGTTTGAGCTCGACGATGTAGGCATGAAGATTTTGTTGGAGAAGAATCTTCCATATGTGCCGACCATCGACGATGCGATTGCGGACGAAAAGATCGACTTGCGCGATACCGGCGGCAGGAACTCGCGCCTTAAACTTTTGGAGCAAGCCGTCCGACGGGCCGTCGCGGGCGGCGTGCCGATCGTGTTCGGCAGCGGCGTAGGCCAGGCAAGAATTCCACACGGCAAGCAAGCCGACCAGTTTGCCTACTACGCGCGATGGGGCCTCGGCCCGGTTCGCTCGTTGCAGACCGCCTACCTCGCCGCCGCCAAGATGCTCAATTACGGCTGGGAGCAGGACATCGGTAGTATTGAAAAGGGCAAGTTTGCCGACATCATTGCGGTCTCCGGCAACCCGACGACGGACGTCACCGAGATGGAGCGCGTGCAGTTTGTGATGAAGGGCGGCATCGTGGTGCGGACCGAGGGTAGCCAGTCCGCTGGCTTCGCGGCCACACCCAAATAGCATCAACAAACAGCCCGGTCCCGCTGGCTCCTGGGCGCAATGAGACCTGGCAAGCGCGTTGGTACGCGAATGGGATGGACCGGCCGCGCTCCCGCCTCGAACGGCTCTGAGAGTGAGCCGGGGTCGTTGTTTTCGTTCGTTGAGGTTGGTCTGCCGTTCCTGCTCTCTGAGGGCTGTGATTAGGCCCACAGGTTTGACCCGTCCAATCGGATAATAATCAATACGTTAGCCTTCCGATCGGCGTCCGGACCCCATGCCGATTTACACCAACTGCCATTTGATCCGCCCCTAATGGATCATGCCCGCTGCAATATGGCTAAGAATATCACGCCCCGATCGGCAGGTCTGTGACCCATTTCACTATCGTCCGACGGCGAAAACGCTCGCAGTTTGTCTGCGCTGCGGAAATGCCGCGATTGGCCCGAAGCGGCGGATTTTGCGCTGCAACGAATGTCCGCTTTCAGAGTGTGTGACCGTGGATGTTGCGTGATATCGCAGTTTGTCCCCAAACCGGAAGTCGCGCTCCCTTAACTTCGATTCCTCTCCTTGGTAATCAATGGAAGCCCGCTTTCATTGCGTCTCTCGTTGAGACCTTGCGAAAGCGGCTCAGTGCTAGAGCCAGCGATCTTCTGACTGAGTGCTATAAGCTCCTTGGTTTGTTCGCTCAGCATCTCGAATTGCCTTCGAGCATGTCGCGTCCATAGTTTGACCATGTCGGACGGTGTCCTGGCGGCTGCCATTTGACGAGCGAAATCAAAAACCGTCTCAGTGTTAGTCTGCGCCATTTCGATCAGGCTGGTGTTCAGCTCCCGAATATTTTCGAGCGGGATTGAAGAGGTTTGCTCAACGATCAGAGCGGCTTCTTTTACAACGGCCACGGTCTTTTCCGCTGCTTGCCGAACGCTAGCCGCGGCCTCCTCCGCGCACGTCACGCTTTTGTCTAGTGCCATTGGATGTCACCCGATCGTTCGAGCCGATTAAACGCCCGTGTCGAAGTACTGGCTAGGCCCCGAGCGGGGTCAAACTTCGGCGCCTATTCACGGTGAAGCCGATCACGCTGCGTCGGCTTCGTATCAGTCCGTCAGCCGAGTTTACGACCGATGATGTCTTCGCAGCGCACATCCTCGGGCGGCTCCTCGCCGAGGTAAATCCCGCCTGACATGGCAAATCGCATGCGATTTGATGGCATGCCCGCGGTTCCCCAGCGATCTGCACCGACCACTACCTTCGCCCAGTAATCCGCATCCTGCGGCACATGCGTGGCATCGTCGATCAGATCGAGTTCCGTCGTATACTCGGTAACAAATCCATCCGGCTCGATGAAATAGGAGAATACGTTGTTTCCCGGGCCGTGCCGGCCGACACCCCATTCGGTGTCGCAGCCATTTTGCTTGAGCCGGCCTGTGCCGCGCATCAACCCGTCAATGTTCGGCACTTCGTAGGCAACGTGGTTGAGCGACGGCCCATTGTTACGGAAGATTGCAATGCTGTGATGGTCGGAACAGCAGCGCAGGAATTCCATCATGTGCGTACTGTCAGAGAGCTTGAAGCCCAGAACATCAGTGAAAAACGGAATTTGGTCATCGGTCTGCGCGCTATTGAGTACGACATGGCTGATCTTGCTCGGGCGTGAGCGGTCGAGCCCGATATCCGGATGCTGGGCGATATCGGAGGAAATGCTCATGGGTAGGCCGTCCGGAGTTCTCGAACCGGAAGCCGTAGCCACCACCTGCTGCGGTCGGCAGCGTTGCCGTGTCGGTCACGATCTTGATGCCATAACTCTTGGCTTTGCCGCGGAGTTGATCCACCATTGCACGATCAGGCGCGGCGAAATGCACGCCAAGCAGGCTTGGCTTTGGCCGCTCGCGGAGCGTTAGCAGGTGATGCTCACTGCCAGTTCCGCGAAACATAACGGCATCGCCGTCGGAGGAGACCTCCTCCAGCGCCCAAAGCTTGGTGTAAAATTCCGCAGATTGATGAAGATCGCGAACGCCGAGCTCGATGCTACGGACGCCGTTGACCCTGCCATGTATCATTGATCCAGTCTCCTTCTTGTCACCGGCGGAGAGGCATCGCGATTCGAAGCAATTGGTCGCCGAATGACGCCAAAGTTCGAGGGATCGATGCTCATTCAAAATAGAGGCGACAGGCGTACGGATCAACGGTCATTTCGCATATGGATCGTTGGGCTAATGGACGTGTGCCGGTTGGGCGGACCTGCAGTCCGGGGCGACTTGGATATCGCATTAATTGCCACGGATTTTAGTTCAATAAGTTGAATGCCCTGTTGTAATGTTGGCTGCTCGTTCAGAGTGATCATGGTCGCGGAGGTGACACAGAGCGTCACGAGCGTGAATGGCTAGCCTGATATACGAAGGGTAATGATAGGAGAGAAGCGATGCTGGCATCCGATCCACTAGCCGCGAAGGCCCAGACGGGGCGGGATTTGCCAGAGGGTCTCAAGCTGGGACTGCCCAACCACTGGTACCCGATTTTTGAGTTACGTCGGCTCGACGACAAACCGGTATGCGTCGAGCGTTTCGGCGAAAAGCTTACGTCCCGGCGGCTACGTCGCCACTTACATGTGGGATATTCTGAACGGCGGAGCGCCGACTACGCCGATTTACACGGCGATAGAATTGTTGGGCTCGACGGTTCCGGTCCGGCCCAACCCGGCAGCGTCGCGACTGGAAGCCATGCACGGCTTCTGGGAAATGGCCCGGCTGGAGGCTATCGAGACGCGCGTCATACGCATTCCTGTGAGGTATGCCGACTTCGATGATTTCTGGGATTCGAATACTGTACCTGTTGGGCCGCAGGGCAAAGTGATTGCCGGCATGTCGCCTGGTGAGCGCGAGCAACTCCGCGTGGGACTACGCGAACACCTGCTTGCTACTTCCGATGGACGCATCGTCTACGAATTACTCGCAAACGCCGTGAAGGGCCGAGTGCCCGGATAAGGTCATTAACCGGCGCAATTGGTACGTGCGTCAATGGCCGCTTGGCCCGTTGCTTCACTTAATACGGCGCAGCGATTCAGTTGCTTCGGATGATAAGCAGACGTTCGGCTGACGTCGCGAATATGCAGCAGTTGACCCATCACGACGCACTGCGAAGCAATCACTCGATCACCTCGTCGGCGGTGGCAAGCAGAGCCTGTGGCATGGTGAGACTGAGCGCCTGGGCGGTCTTGAGGTTGATCACCAGCTCGAACTTTGTTGGCTGCTCCACCGGCAGATCAGCGGGCTTGGCGCCTTTGAGGATTTTGTCAATTTGCCTCGCGGCATTCTGGAACTCATTCGGGATGCTCGGCGCATAGCCCATTAGGCCACCGAGTTTCGGAAACTCGACAAAATTACTAATCGCCGGCAGTCGATTTGACGCGACGAGGTCTACCATTCGCTTAAGGTGAATGAAGAAGATCGGGTCCGCGATGAAAAGAACGCCGTCGGCTCGTTCCGCTGCTATCGCAGCGAAGGTACTATCGAGCTCGGTCGGCGCTCGCACCTCGAAGGGGCGAACTCGGAGCGATAACGCTCGGGCCGTGGCATTGACTGCCAGCAGCGCAGGCTCGTGCGATGAGTTCATTGGATTCCAGAGAACGGCCAGTTTGGAGAGCGAGGGAACCACCTCCTTGAGCAGTTCCACATGTTTGACGCTCATCTCGGGGAGCATCCGGGTCTCCCTGTAAGGTTCCCGCCCGGGCGAGCGAGGCTGGCCACGACCCCACTCGCCACAGGATCGCCCGTCGCCATAAAGACAATCGGAATCGTTTGAGTTGCGCTCTTCGCTGCCGGTGTGGCCTCCGGGGCCAACGCTAGGATGACGTCAACGCGAAGGCGAACGAGTTCGAGCGCAAAATCGGGCAGCTGATCGAGCTTCCCCTCCGCCCATCGAAACTCAAAACTGATATTTTGGCCATCAACGTAGCCCTAACCAGTCGATGCTTGGCGCAAAAATTCGAACCTTGCAGGTGGATTGGGCCATAACACCCCGATTTTTAGGGTTTTCTTTGCCGGCTGTGCGCGCGCCACGAGCGGCCACGCTACAGTTGCTCCGCCGAGTGCGGTAATGAAACGCCGCCTCCCGATACAGAATGCCATTCGACCCGCTCCCCATTGGGATCACGCCGCTGCAATATCGACCAGAATATCACGCCACACCCCGGTCGGTCTGTGAAGTCTTTCACTTTGGCTCGGATGAAAGGCGGGCCACTTTTTTCTGCGGTGCAGAGTGTCTCCTCATGGCCCCTCAACGTCGGCTACCGCGCAGCTGCCGGACATCGAGCGAATGTCTAGACTAGAAGCGTGAAGCCAGCCGTCCTCAGTTTAATCTCGCCAGACGGCCATGTCGCGGTGTTTCCGGATGTTCGCTGGGATTGAGCGCGATGAGCCGGCTCATGATTTTGCCAACCGATACCGCGACAAAAATGAAGTTGCCGGAAAAATGATGGAACCGGTTTGATCGGTCGCCTCTTGTCTAAAGCGCTCCGCACGCGTGGCGAGAGTTGAGGAGACTAATCATGTCCATCATCAAGACTGCATTAGTAGCGTCTGCTCTGAGCTTGGCCGTTGTAGCCACGGCTAGTGCACAGGGAAACGAGAAGACGGGGCCAAATGGCAATTACTTGCCCACGCCCACTCCTTCTGGGCAGCCTGCGCCAGTAGGCCAAACACCAGCCAACGGCGACTACAAGAATGAGCCTGTTCCACCTCCGGGGACCCCCGCGCCAGTCGGCCAAACTAAGGCCAATGGCGACTACAAACCCGCAGCAAAGTGAAGGCGACGCCAAGAAGTCATTGGAGTCCAACTGAATATGCCCGGCGCGCGACAGCACCAATCGTCACCGCCGGGCGGTCGGGCCTTTAGAGCGCGTTTCTCAGGACGTGCAGTCGCCCCTTAGCAACGCCGGCAGCTTGGCGATATTGGCCGCGATTCGCCGCGCTTCGTGGCGGGTGAGCAAGCTGTCCGCCGATCGCCGGCCGGGCTCGTCCTCGTAATAGACGTAGGCGAGCGCTTGGCCGCCGGCGTCGCGGACGATGAAGCAGGCGTCCGTTCCTCGACGGTCCAGGGAATGGGGAAGTGACGGCGCTCAGGCATGAGCGATCATATCGCCGAATTGAAAAACCCTGACCGTGCGTGGTGCTTGGCGCAGGCAGGGTAGTCGTATGGTCATTTTACCGACATGAGCGGCAAGTAATTGTGCCGAGTTTCCCCCCCTTTGACGGCCTTTGGCGAAACATCTGTTGGGGCCGTTTTTTCCATCGGCCGAGGCTGTCATGGCTTGGTTGGATTCTGTCGCCCTGTCTATTGCTCTTCCCGACCGTCGGCACGATCGTGATTTGGACGATGCATAAGAGGGACCGGCGCTAGTATAATAAAAAGCCCCGGCCGGTTCTGGCCAGGCCAAGTCTGATGCAGTGTCCGTCCGGCGCGTCCCCTCGACGCCTCCGACCCGCACAATTTGCAGGGCAGAATTTATCCAACGGTTACCGTCCGGTGGGGCATCATGATGAAATATTGGCCTCTAGCGCTGTGTGTCTCCGCTTTGGGCGCTGCGGCCATGGATAGCAATGATTTAAAGAACGTTTCACCCGTCACTCGTGACTGGTTTCGTTCGATGAAGTCGCCCACAGGAAAACTTTGCTGCTCAGAAGCTGACGGCCACCGCACGCATTACGAGATGAGGGAAAATCGATTTGGGTACCGATCGACGGCCAGTGGTATCCAGTCCCTCCAGAAGCCGTCATACGGGGCAAGCGCAGCCCTTTTGGGGATGCAGTCGTCTGGTATCGGCCGGGGTTTGAATATGAGGTGCCCACAGGGCTCTGGGACATTGTGTGCTTTGTACCATCGGACGAGATTTAGTGATGTCCGCTACAAGCGCAGTGAAAGTCGGTCTGGCGTTTGCGGCCCTACTGCTCCCGATGCGGTTCTCAGGTCATCATGGGCGTGCCTGCGGCGTCGCGAACAGCTTCGCTTAGACCGCAAGGTGTGGGACGCGCTCGCGTTCAACGGAGGCCGAGATGCGTGTCACTGCGGTGGTAACTGTCGTGCTAATCGGGACGCTTGCGAGCAGCGTGGCAAAGGCAGAAATCGACTATCCATGGTGCGTCACCACGGCTGACGGGGGCTTCAGCTGCAGGTTTACCAGTTTCGAGCAATGCCGATCGTGCGGGTTTGTCGCGGGGAGTTTCTGTAGTCAAAATCCTCGCTATCGAGGACCAAACGCTAGGTGATTGATTGAGCGCGGCGCGTTACCAAATCAGCGTTGACGGCGTGGTGCGGACGCATCGCGACCTCCCTGAGATCGCTGTCGAGGCTGCAAGATACTTGAAATCGATGAACCCACAGAGTTGCGTCGTACTGCGTGACCTGACGACAGACGAAACCACCCAAATCGATGGCCGCTGGGAGCCGGCAATTATTTTGCCTCGCTAGAGCGCCAAATCGCGTGTTCCAAAAACCATCTTTCGAAGGCTGTCCAATTTCGTGGAAATAACAAAGCCGCGAAGTGGGCGAAAGCAGTGTTCCAAAACCAAGTGTTTTTGGAACGGCGCTTACGTCGTATCACTCCGCGCTATGTGGAGATTCCGGTCGCGATCAGGGGCAAGGCGGACATTCTGTGACAGTCGACGATCGGTCGAAGATGACCCTGGCTGTGTGAAAACGCCGCGGTTCATTTGATTCTCGCGATAAAATTCCTGCGCGATTTGCGGAGGAATTGGATGAGGCGCTTCGTTGAGGGCACGGATCGTAGGCAGAGCACGCTTTTTCCGCAATGTTTGGAAGATTGGATCGACGAGGGCAGTCCCGTTCGCGTGATCGACGTTTTTTGTCGAGGAACTCGATCTGGGTGGGGTTGGCTTTGGCGGGGTCGATCCGGAAGCGACCGGTCGGCGTTCGTATCATCCGTCGGTTCTGCTGAAGCTCTACATTTACTATCTCAATCGGGGTCAGTCGAGCCGACGGCTCGAGCGTGAGGTTGCACGCAACGTTGAGGTGATGTGGCTGACGGGCCGCGCGGCAATGCAGCATTTCGATCGCTGTCGGGGCGAAACTCCAATCACAAAATAAGCCTTTTCACCGGCTAAATTCCGCGACTAGCAGACACGCAGATGGCGATGCCCAGGGTCATCGGACGGCGCTCATCCAAAATTGCTCGCGATCAGATCGTGATCCCGACCACGTTCGTCCTGATTGTTACGCAGTTGCTTAGCCTTTGGGCCGACGCTGCGCTGGGGTTAGAACGGAAATCCCTGCTCGCCACTTCCCCGCCTGCGGTATTCGGACCACCGACAGCACAACCCGAGCCGCTCATGCTCCCCGATTCGGCGCTCGAGCCGATTGAGTGGGATTCCCTGAAGGGATGGGCGGCGGATGATCACGCCGCGGCCTTTGCTACTTTTCTGACGAGCTGCCGCGCTCTCATTCGAACCAGCCCGCGAGACAACGAAAAGCGCCCGATGTACGGTGCACTCATGCGGGTGTGCAGTCGGGCGCTTGCCGCGGGCCAACTCACAGACAATCAGGCGGGATTGTTCTTCGAGCGCAATTTCCGCCCGCTGCGCATAACGAAGCTAGGTGACAACGCAGGCTTCTTGACCGGCTACTACGAACCTATCGTGGATGGCTCGCGTTTCCCGACCGGAATTTTTAAGATCCCAATCTACCGCCGCCCGCCCGATCTGGTGCCGCCGCTCCACAGCACTGGTCCGGGCTTTCCCAACAGGGGACAGTCTTTGCGGCGAACGAGCAACGGCACTCTGGTACCCTACTATGATCGTGGTGAGATTCTCGACGGCGCTCTTGACGGGAAACATCTCGAGATCTGTTGGATCCAGAATCAGGCTGATGCGCTTACGATCCAGATCCAGGGATCAGCGCGCGTGCGCCTTGAAGATGGAGCCATACTGCGCATCAAATATGATGGTCATAATGGATATCCGTTTGTGCCGCTCGGCCGCATTCTCATCGAGCGCAACATCATCCCGCGCGAGGAGGTATCACCGGAGCGAGTTCGTGAGTGGATACGCGTCAACCCACAAAGCGCCGAGGAAATATCACGTTTAAATCGATCTTTTATGTTTTTCCGGATTGTCGGACTATCAGATAATCGGCAACCAACTGGCGTCCAGGAGGCTCCGAGCGAGCGCCAGGCGGTTGGCGCCCAAGGTATATCGCTTACCCCAGGACGCTCGATCGCTGTCGACAATGCATTACATGTGTACGGCACGCCATTTTTCATCCAGGCCGACCTGCCGATCACCGGCGAGAAGCGAAGCGTCACCTTTGCACGCTTGATGATCGCTCAGGACACCGGATCGGCAATCGTTGGTCCAGCTCGCGCGGATATTTTTTGGGGCGCCGGAGACCGCGCGGGGCAAGTGGCTAGTCACATCCGTCATTCGGGCAACTTCGCCATGCTGGTCCCTCGTGAAATCGATCCTATTGCGGCGGGGGCGCGAATGCCGCTTCCGCCGTCGAAGCCGCAAGTACCTGCAGAGGCCAAGGCCAGAAGGCGGTCAGCAAAATCCTCCGTGGCCGTGCCCGCGCATTCGATGCAACTCAAGCGTTCCATACGTGATTGCAAGACGTGCCAAACCCACGAGGGCTGGATGATGCGGAGCAGATAAAGTCCAAACGGGCGCATGTACAAATATTATTGGGCATACACCCTGTGAATCCCAACATACTGGACGCCGGTTTGTCAGCTCCAAAATGTCAGAGTGGCTCGGCCACTGTCTGATCGTGGAAAAGCGGTCGCAAAAAGCAGCGTCATTAGTCGTTTAAGTACCTTCTTGGGGCACTGCATATCTGCGTGGCCTTTTTCGACCGTCGTGGTGGGTCTCCGGTTTAATCGTGATTGGGGTAAGAGCCGACATGGTCGGATGGGGTTAAAATCGACGCGAATGGTCAAAGCGGGCATCAATGACCGGCGCCGCGCGCGTTCGAGGGAAACGATCGAGGAATTAAGTAAGGTTAACAAGACGGGTCGTTCAGCGTTGCTCCTCCGTGACGACAAAAATTAAATTTTATTTAATCTCGTTCGATTAATTTTCACTCCGATTAAAGTTTGGCAAGAATCCGTGGCGGAGGTAGCGATGCGCATCGTCGTTGTTGTTTTTGCGGCGTTACTGACGTTGGGGCTTGTCACGGTTGGCGTCGTCACAGCGCAAAAGGCTACCGATCCCGCCCCGCTGACGGCGGCTGCAGCACGTGTGTCGTCCTCACAAAAATACGCTTCACATGGGCGAGGCTGTGAAGGCCACGGCACCCTTTGCACCGACTGCAGTCGCGCAGAGCAACACGATGACGGTAGCGCCGGCTTTTCCAGCTCCCGGGCTGGCGCCGAGGCCATTTGCCGCGTGCAACAATCCCGACGCGCTCGGGCTGTCGCGCGTCATTGAGATCGATACGACAGGTGCCCCTGCGTTTGGAATCGAGCATTTTAAGCAATATGATTTCCTGCGCGATAAGGAAGTTGTTCTGACCTTCGACGACGGCCCCTGGCCTGGCAACACGCCGATGGTGCTCAAGGCGCTGCAGGACAACTGCACCAAGGCGACATTCTTTGAGATCGGCGAACACGCGACTTGGCGGCCCGATTTAGCCAAAGAACTTGCCGCCGCCGGAATGACGATCGGCAGCCATACCTGGTCACACAAGGACTTGGCGAAGAACCCCTATGCCAAGGACATCGAGCAGGCCGAGCAAGAAATCGAGATGGGCGTGAGCGCCGTGCACATGGCGGTCGGCGGACCGACCGCGCCATTCTTTCGTTTTCCCGATTTGCAGCAACCGCGTGACTTGATTGCCTATCTCGGCACGCGCAACATCGCGATCTTCTCAACCGATATCGACACCTTCGATTTCAAGCTGCGCAGGCCGGAAGACGTGGTCAAATCGGCGATGACCAAGCTTGCCAAGAACGGCAAGGGCATTCTGCTGATGCATGATTTCCAGCACACCACGGCCGAGGCCATGCCCGAACTGCTGCGCCAGCTCAAGGCGGGTGGCTACAAAATCGTGCACATGGTGCCAAAAGAGCCCGTGACGACACTGGCAAAGTACGATGAGACCGTCCGGGCAAAGGACAAGTACTCGACCAGCAACAACGCGCGGTCCGAATCGAGCGTCGTCAAGACCATCAGCGAGTGACGCTACTCCTCACCGCGGACCAATATGCCCAATATTTACATGGTCTTCCAGGCCGGAACGAACGCAGCGACGCCGCAAACCGCCGATCAATCACTTGCGCCGTGGTTCAACCGCCTTTCCGCGACCGATGGCACGCCGTGCTGTTCGATAGCAGACTGTTGGCACACGATGTCTCGCGTGGCGGCCGATGTTTACGAGACGCTTATCGACGATACCTGGGTTGCGGTGCCGCCGGACGGTATTTTATCGAAGACAATCAATCCTACTGGTCTCTTGAGATTGACGTCGCCCGCACTGGTCTGCAGCGTCCGCTCGTAGCTCCCAGCCCGCGTATCCTGTCGAGCTTGACTGCGCTCGTAACGTCCAGCCCTGCATAACTGGTCTGCCTCAGCATCGAGCATAGCATTCAACGTCTCTTCCACCGTGCCCCGAGCCACCTCGCCAAGAGGTCTCGAATCCGGGCTTCATCGATCTGGATCACCTGGCCCATTGGCTTCTCGTCACTCATCGGTTGCTCCTTCATTGTAGAAGAAGCCGCCAATCCTGAAAGTGCGAAAGATTTTGACGTTATCCACTTGCGAATCTTTGCACATCTGAATGAAATTTGGAGAACGTCTATTTTATCGTCGTCGCTCGCTGCTGCGTTTTCACACAGCCAAGACCCATTGCGTCTTCTGCTCTCTTGAGTGCGGCGGCGGCTGCCGCGTCGTCCGCCGCGTTGGCTTTTGGGGGCACTGTATGCTCTGAAGGATCAATTGTCAGGCCGCGCGGGCGCTGGTGCTATCGTGGTCTTAGTTGGAGCAAGAAAAGCGATCCGCGCTTGAATCATGCTCACCATGCACGGCTTAGAACTGGCGAGCACTTCTATGGCGGCAGTATTTTTTCCAACCAGATCGCAACGTGTCTTTCTGTCATTGATCCAAGCAAGCTGCTCTGAAACGAATTTGGACTGATCGGGCACCGAAGTCTGAGCCTTCCGTTTTCGGAAGGCTAAGCCAAGCTGGCTATCTAGTCGTGCCAATTCCGCATCCGCACAAATAAGCCGGGCCGCCGCTGTCTTTGCTTGTGTACAATCGAAACTAGGTTTCTCGCTGCCGCGTGGCACCAGAACATGTTCCTGGGTTGGAGAAGTAACGGGAGCTTGCGGATGTGCGATTGGTGCCGCTTGTGCGTTGTCGGGAGGTTCGGAATGAGCTTGTTGTGGTTTTGGAACTTGGTCTTCTTCGTGCTGATCCGGGGTAATGATCGGGGGTTCTTCCGTTTGCACTGTGAAAGCAATTACAGCGACCAGAACGCTCGCCCCGGTTAAGCGGGCTAGATTACGCTTACGGGATGATGGCGCTTGCTTGTCCTTCAACCGCGAATGACCGCTCCGCTCTGCTGAATTTATGGGTCGTACGTTAGTCGGGGGCGGAGGAATTGATTGAGAGGTTAGCTCGTTAACTTCTTTTACGGGCTTCCAATCTGTAAATCTTTCACACCAGACGAAGAGTTCGCTCGAATTTGAAAATGTCGTCAGTACCTTCTTCAACTCTTGCAGAGTGAGGGGCCCTACGGGGTCGGTGTTTTTCAAATAGTACCAAGATTCCGACATGAGGTAACAGCGCCCACGTTCGCTGCCTCTAATTTAAAGCCAGCAGAATGTAACGTTGTGTCACATCGTCAAAGCTTTCCAGATAAAGCTTAGGCCGTTTTTTGTTGAAGAGAAACCTCCTTCCGGAGGTCGGAGGGCCAGTCGGCTGATCTTCCAGTGTTGGTCTTTGGCGCATCCTAAGTCGGAATTCTCGCGATTCACCGAACGGACCCGGCTGCTGGCTACTCGCGCGAGTTGAATACCTCCCGAATTATGCTGCGAATCTTAGCTGCAAAAGTGGGGTGCCAAATGACCATTTTTCCGCTCGCTCAAGGATGCATGGGCGGACACCACTACGCCGCATGAGCGTCTGATGCTGACCGTCCTCGGCGGCCTAAGGGCTTCACGTCGAAAGATTGGCCGGCAGGATGAGTTCGACCGCCTCGGTCGGGACGATTTCCTGCGGAAGTACGGGTTCGGCCCTTCGCGAGCGTACTTCCTACAACGCGATGGGAAGGATTATGGCTCAAAACCAATCGTTGGTGCGGCTTATGTAATTCAATGTCTGCTAAAAGGCTAACTCCATTCGAATGACTTTAGCGGGGGCGAAAATGCGGTCCGGCTGCTGCTCGAAGGGCTTGGTTTTCACGTCGAGGTGCACGGTTCGCCTCGGTCACAGTGGTGTCCAAGACGCCTCTAGATGGATGCTTCACTAAAATATCATGCGATGCGCTTCGGTGCCGGGCGTAGGCCGAAGTAAAAGAGGCCCAGCACGGCGCTTAGCATCACAACCTTTACGACCCATAGGCCCGGTCCCGTGTGCCAGAAAACGTATTGGCTCTCAGAGACTGCCATGATCCCTATACGGGCAGTGTTCAGTAAAACGACAAAGGTGAGACCAATCGCCAAAACGACAAAGTACTTGAAATGAAAATCCAGCCTCTGGATCTTAATCAATGAAAGCCAAATGAAAGCTGTGGTGATCGTATTGTGAAATGCCGAACAACTTCAACCACCTTAATGGCAAATCCGCTACTATTCGAGATTATGAGCCCATCGAGCGAAAACGGTCCAAATAAGGACACAGCGAGGTATGCAAATCTTGATTCAACGGGCAGTAGCCAAGGCCAAATCAAACTCAAGATCAGCGCGCCCCCAAAAGTCGATCCAGACCAAGACCGATGCACAACTGCCCTAACGACGCGATTCGTCTGTCGCTTCGTAAAACAAACAAAAGGCCAAGACATGTCATCGCAATTGCGCGACAGAACGGCGACGGATAGAGGGAAGCGATTGTGATGCCAATAATCGCTATAAAATCCCACCACCTCAGCACGCGATTGGTCTTGAGATCCTCTAGGATTACAGCAATAGCGACAAATCCAAGAATCTCTGCGCCAGTTATGGTGCCCGAGTGGGTCAGGGCAATGTCAGCGGCGGATATATTCGTCAGGCCGTCGATTAAGTTGGCCGCATAATTGAGATAGAACAGCGTGACAAGCAGGGCCGCTAGGACAGCACGATCACTAAGGTGCTTGCTCGCACTGCGCAACTGCGTAAACAGAAGCTGTCGGACCGGCTAAGTTATCTTTCGCTGCGTCCGCTCTCGGGGGTGAGACCCGCAGCGGCCGACAGGGAGGATTGACCTCACCCGCATGAACTTCGTCATTCTCGGCGAACTCGGCTAAATGCCGCTGCGAAAACATGGCGAAGATTGAAAGGAGAAAATCAGTTGCCAAAGGTCGTCCAAGGCATAAAATTCCAAAACGGCATCGAGGTCGTCGAAATGCCGGCTAACCACGCCGCCTGATCGACCTCGTCACCCAATCTCCCGCATAGCTCCGAGGCGCATGGCCGTGGACTTCGCCAAGCTGCGGCTTTGTTAGCGCACAAGGGTCAGCCCTAATCCGCGACAATCACCAGCGGTTCCAGAACCCATCTGCCGGTTCCGACATTGACCGATGGCCGCTACAGCGGGTTGCCTATATCATCTCATCGGTAACGCTCCGTTTACTCTAATACGACAAGATTGCACTCGTGTTCCTGATCTAAGGTCGCGGAACACGAAGCACCGGAGAATTAGGTGGATTTCGCCAATGCCGTGCGGATCGCACTCAACCAGTCAAGGGCTGCGCGCAGTTATGCGCGACGGGAGAACACGATGAACGCTGCGGAATCAAAGTTGTCGATCTCCGACACAGCAACAAAATCGATCGAAGGGGGCATTCGCACCATCGCCCGCGGCAACAGGCCAGCGAGCGAGGCCGGGCTTTGCGACGACATCCTCGCTGGCGGAGCGACCTCCATCGCGGAAATCGAGAAGCTCATAGCGAACCTGCAGAGCGCGCGCGACTACCTGAAAGCCGAAGGCGAGAACGTGCGTCGGCTGACAAACCGCTATGCGCATCTGACGCAGACCGCATCAGCCTCAGTCAAGATCATCACCGACAGCCTTGGCAAATGGCGCAACCCTGAGCCGGAATCGGTCAGCCGCGCCCCATGCGGCGAGGAGTAAAGCACCCGCCCCGAACCCCTGGCCGTTCGTCGAAAGGGCGGCGCGCCAAAGTCCGCAACGCCGCCAAATTTCAACAGCCCTAAGCAGATTGCGATGGTAGTTAACCAGCTCGCTTCTGCCATAGGACGCTAAAAGTTCCGAGTGCAGGTCTTCCGGCAACGCCATAGGGCAGACCTTCGCGAGATTTACGGTGCGCCGACCCGCGCGGCAGCCGAGATGGCGATCGACGTGTTCGCCGACAAATACGGCGCCAAATACGACAAAGCGGTTGTTTGTTTGACGAAGAACCGGGAAACTCCGCTCGCCTTCTTCGACTTCCCTGCCGAGCACTGGGACCATCTGCACACGTCCAACCCGATCGAAAGCGTGTTCGCGACGGTGCGTCATCGAACCGTGCGGACAAAGGGGCGCTATCGGCGACGACAGCTAAGCTCATGGTGTTCAAACTCGTCAATGCCGCTGCAAAAACATGGCGAAGATTGAAAGGAGAAAATCAGTTGCCAAAGGTCGTCCAAGGCATAAAATTCCAAAACGGCATCGAGGTCGTCGAAGTGCCGGCTAACCACGCCGCCTGATCGACCTCGTCACCCAATCTCCCGCATAGCTCCAATCCAGATCGAGACAAGTATAAACAGCTGTACCGCGCCCCGATTGTGGCGACTCCTAATAAGGGCGCAAAGCCGCCCCCAAAAGGTCCGTCCAGAAAAAAACGAAAACCTAGCAAACGAGGTACGCTGGAGTGGCTACTCGATGCCGCTGTTGGTTCGCGTTCGCGGCCCCTCCTACGCCGTCTACCCCACGCCATTGATGCAAGTGGTGCCAATTGCAGTAACTGTAGCTGCCTGCGCTGGAGTGAATGCGTTGCAAAGAATAAATTCAGGCCGACCGACCAAACGGCCGAACTTAACACGCGCATCGAACGCCGCATAATCCCCCCACAAACCGGCTAACAATTTACTGTTGCAGCCGAACAGGCATTAAGCCTCGAGCCGATTGACGAGATCGACCACGTTATAGAAGCGGTCACGCTACTGCATTGCTACTGCATTGCTACTCCATTGCTACTACACTAACTCCTGTTGTTACTATTACTGTCAAACTCCTGGCAAAACGAACCCGTAATCCGAGCGTCTGGTCCTGCCTTACACCGACTCGCCGGACGCAAGACCTCGGCGGAACAAAGTCGACGAGTATGCGCCACACCATAATGTAAGGCCGGTTTGGCAGAACAAAGCCACCGGCCTGAGGGGCCGTTTGGCAGAACAAAGCCACCCGCTCCGAGCAAGGTGTTTGGCAAAACAAAGCCACAGTCAAAACGGTGCGCCATCGCTTCGTTGTTTGCCCGCCGTACGTGCGCGGGTGGCGGCGCCGACTATTGGCTCATGCCGCAGCGTTTTGGGCCGCCGATGATTTTGTATGTCGCGCCTTGTTGGCCGCCTGCACGACGCTCTGCAGGACCAGGATGCCGCCGGAGGCGACGAACAGCGGAACCGCAAACAGAAATAAGATATCGCGCAGCGGCCAGTCGTATTCGAGGAGGATGCCGCCGAGCAGCGGTCCGACCGTGGACAGCACACGGGCCACGCCGTGCGCCCAGTTCACGGCGGTGGAGCGGATGTCGGTCGGGTAGAGTGCTGCGGCCAGTGCCGCATCGGTAATCTGACAGCCGATCACGCAGAAACCCGCGACGCCGATGGTGGCCGCGAGCATGAACGCCGAGGTCCCGACCGAACCGATCAGGCCCACAAAGGTGCCGGCCACGAAGAAGCCGATCGCGAGCACGCGGAAGAAGCCGTAGCGGTCGGCCAGCATGCCCATGCTGATAACGCCGATGACGCCGCCGAATTGCAGGCTCGAGGCGACGCGTAGCGCGACGGCCTGAGGCAGGCCCGTGCTGTTGATCAGCGTCGGCAGCCATTGGTTGAGCAGGTTGAGCACCGTCGTGTTGAGAGAAATGACCAGCCAAAGCAGGATCGTGATGGCGATGCGGCCGTCCGTGAAAAGCTGGACGACACGCGGCGTATCGGCGGTCGCCTCCTGCGCCAGCGTGAATTTGACGTTGCTCGGAAAGCTCAGCGCCGGATTGATGGTCTTGAGCGCGCGCGCGATCCCGGCGTCGTTGCCCGGCCGCAGCGCCTGCAGGCGGACCGATTCCGGCAGCCAGACGTACATGGCGGCGGCGAGGAAAAGCGGCAGCACGCCGCCGAGATAGAACATGCCTTGCCAGCCGTAGTGCGGCACGATTTGCGCCGCGATCAAGCCGCCCGACGCCGCGCCGATCGCGTAGCCGCAGCTCGCCAGCGTCACCATCCGGGCGCGCGTCGCGCGCGGTGCAAATTCGCTCGCGATGACCACCGCCATCGGCACCAGGCTGCCTAACCCGAGGCCGGCAAAAAAGCGCAGTACCATCAGTTCGGTCAGATTGGAGGCTTGCGTCACCGCGAGCGTCAACACCGAGAAATAGATCACCGTGATGATGGTGGTCGGCCGCCGGCCGAAGCGGTCCGCGATCGGTCCGGTGACCAGCGCACCGAGCGCGACGCCGGCGACTCCCGCGGTGAACACCGGGCCGAGCGCGCCGCGCGACAGGTGCCACGCGTCATTGAGCGCCGGCGCCACATAGGCGATGCCGAGGTTGTCGATGCCGTCGAGGTACAGCATCAGAAAACACAGTACGACGATGCGGACGTGCGCGAGTCCGGTTTTCTGTTCGTCGAGAATGCGTCCGACGTCGACCGCTTCGGTCATCGTTTCCCCCGCCCGTCATTCCGGGGCGCCGCGAGAAGCGGCGAACCCGGAATCCATAATCCCGGTCTGTGGTTATGGATTCCGGGTTCCTCGCTATGTGCTCGGCCCCGGAATGACCGGTGAATTGTTTTCTTTGGCCTCACGCCCCTTCGTTCGGGTCGTGATAAAGCTCGCCGACAATGCCGGTGAAGCCGGGCTTGGCATTGCTGCAGATGATAGCGGCCGTCGCGGTCGCGGCCGAGCCGTCCGGCCTGGCGCAGTTCGTCGAGCGCGCAGGCGACTTCGCGGCCGTCCTCGCTGCCGAGCGATTCGACGATGTCGGCATAGAACATCGGCGATGATCGCGAGCGCCTGCTCGACGGTCTGATAACGCGCCGGGCCTTTGAACACCTTGGCGGCGCAGCGCGTCAGCGGCACCTGGCCGTCGCGGCCGAACGGCTTGGTGCAGTCGAAGCCGGACTTGGCGCCGGTGCGGCGGCCCTGGAGCGACGGGTCCATGGTCATTCCCAGCATGCCCTGAAGGATCACGAGATCCTGGTCGGCCTGAAAGCGCGTGCCCATCGCCCAATCGACCTGGCGATCGTCGTGGATGTCGATGTCCTCGTCGAACACGTAGACGTGCTTGAGCCGCATGATGCCGCCGAACAGCGCGGCGATGGCGGCGCGCGCTTCGCCGAACGCGCGCTGCTTGATCGAGACCCGCAGCGTGTTGGCGCCGCCCGATATCGCGCGCAGATAGACGGCGACCGGCTCGCGCACGCACGTTTTCAGAATGCGCATCGCGTCGGCTTCGGTGCGCATCGCCGTGATGTTGGCGCTGTCGGTCTGATCGAGCACGAAGGCCGAGCCGTGCAGCAGCGTATGATGCAGCACGTCGGAGCGCATGGTGATGGCGGTGCAATGAAACACCGGGTCCATGTGGATGGCGCCGTAATAGCCCATGTACTCGCCGTAGGGACCTTCCGGCTCCACGTAGCCGCGCTCGTCGAGATAGCCTTCGAGCGTCATCTCGGCGTCCGCCGGCACCAGAATGTCGTTGGTGAGGCTTTTCACGACCGGCGCCGGCTCGCCGCGGAAGGTCGGCGACACAGCGCAGCTCGTCGCCCGGCTGGCGCGTGGTCGCGGCAAAGAAATCGAGCGGATGCGTGCCGACGGTGAACGTGATCGGCAGTTTTTCGCCGCGCGCCACGCACGCCGTGTAGATGCGCTTGAGGTCGGACGGCGCGGTGACGTTGGTGCCGGTTTCGTAGCGGTTGCGCAGGCTCAGCCGCCGGCAGCCGACGTTGCGCCGGCCGGTTGCCGGATCGATCATGTAGTCGATCGCAGAACTCAGATAGCAGCTGCCGTCGAAGGCGTGCTGCGGATGAAACGGCAGCTTGGTCAGATCGACGTCCTTGCCGGTGATCTTGACCTCATGCACCGGCGCTTCGCCCGACGGCACTTCGACCAGCGGCTGCGGGTTGGCGAGCCGCTTGAAATATTCGTCGTAGAGTTTGTCTTCGCTGGTCTCGAAGGCGGCGGCGATGCGCTTGCGGTTGCCGGCGGTCTTGGCGACGATCTCGACCTGTTCGGGCCCGGCCTTCTTGAACAGCACCGCCTTCTCGGTGCCTTCGATGATCGGGCTCAGTCCGGTCAGCGGGCACCGGCTTGTCGTGGATCTTCGACCTCGCCGATGTCGATGAGCCGCTCGACGAAATTGCGCAGGCGGTATTTGTCGAAGTCGATATCGGAGGTTGTGTGGGCCATCGCCGGTGGCTCTCCCGAATGTCGGTCAGTGTGCCTCGTTGCCGCAAGCGGCGCGAGCGAGTCGTAATGGCAAATGACACCAAGGCGCCGGTGCTCGAGTCAATCAGCGCCGGCGTGCCATGCGGGTGAGGCTCGAAGGAGGACTACTTTGCCCCAGCCGAAGTGGTAGTTCACGCCGGCGCGGAAGATGTTGTCGCGCATCGAGACGTTTTCGTCCGGGGCGCCGCCGCAATTGGCGCCGCAATTGAAGTTGCCCAGATCGACGTGGAGGTATTCGGCCTTGGCGCTCCAGTTGCCGGGCAGCGCGAACTTCGACGCCGCCGCCCACGGTCCAGCCCGTGTTGGTGTTGGTGCCGCCCGGGAAGCCCGGGTGCGGAGGCTTTGATGTTGCCGACGGCGAGGCCGCCGGTGACATAAGGCAGGACGCCGCCGAACGCATAGCCGGCGCGGCCGCGCACGGTGCGAAAGCCAGTCTCGGTGGTGCTGCAGCTGCCGCCGGGCACAACGGCCGATGTGTTGGTGCCTTGCAGCTGGGTCCAGTCGATGTCGCCTTCGAGGCCGAGGACGCGTGCGGCCGAACTGCCAGTTGTAGCCGGCGGTGCCGCCGAGCCTGGCCGCCGGAGAGGTTGACGTGGTCGAACTGGCACCTGCCAATGGGAATCGCCCCAGCCTCCGCCGCCGTTCAGGCCGAGATAGAAGCCGGTCCAGTTATAGGCTTGGGTCACTTCCGGGGGCGGCGCCTTGTAGAGCGGCGCCAGCGACAAGTCGGCCGCGTCGCGCGCTGCGCGGCGCAACACCGCACCCCGACGCGAGGCATCCCGCCAAGAATTTTCCAGCCGTGACTTTCTTCATCACCCAGTTCGGCCTCTCCGGGCCGTCCCGGCCGCGCTTGGCAGCCTTAGCCCATTACTAGGGACAGTGCGCTGATTTTATTACCCCGGGCTTACCGGTATGGTGAAGCCGCAGGTCGCCGCCGCCGCGCATAGTCTATTGCCCAGAAAGGCGAAATTGTGCCGTGCGGGGGCCACGGAATGACCAGGAAACCTTGACGCAGACGCCATTGAAAATCGACTGGCAACATATTCGATTTATCATCAATATAATGTGTTATGAATTATCCGGCCGCTGCTCGGCGCCGACTGCGGCGTTAAGGCCGTCGTCATGACCGCGCATGGCGGACTGTGCCTCGCGAGGTTCTTAACCTTCTCGCCACGCCACGCGCACGTCGACCGCGACCGCGTCCTCGGTGTGGACGATCAGCGGATTGATCTCGATGTCGGCGATGCGCGCGCGGTGATCGAGATAAAAGCGCGCCAGCGCGAGCGCCGAGGTCTTCCAATGCCTTGCGGTCGGCCGGCGGGCGGCCGCGATAGCCGGCGAGCAGGCGGTTGACTTTCAGGCGAGTCGATCATCGCCGCGACGTCGACGCGCTGACGGGAAGCAGACGCTGCGCAACATCGCGAACGAGTTCGACCATGATGCCGCCGGAGCCGATCAGCAGCAGCGGCCCATAGAGCGGATCGGCATGCGCGCCCACAATGGTCTCGACGCCGGAGACCATTTCCTGCACCAGAAAGCCGTCGATCGCGGCGCCGCGGATGCGCCGCGTGCGCGCGGCTTTCACGAGTGCGTCGGCAGCGTCGAGCACCTGTTGACGGTTGGCGAGATCGAGCATCACGCCGCCGGCTTCGGTCTTGTGCACGATGGCGGCCGAGCGGATTTTCAGCGCGACCGGAAATCCGATCGCCGCCGCAGCGTCGGCCGCTTCTTGCGGCGTTCGTTGCGGCCCGGCTCTTCGGCAGCGCGATGCCGTAGCGAGCGAGCGTCGCTTCCGAGGTTGGCGGGCGTGAGATCGCTTGGCGGCGCCGGCGGCAGACGCCGCGGGTGCCTTTCCGGCGCGCTGCGCAAGAACCACAGCGCATTGATGGCGCGCAGCGTCGGCTCTAGCCCTTGCAGGAAGGGAAATCCGGCCGTCTCCTGAACGCGCAGTCTTTCGGCGCGTCATCTGATGGATCATGCGGCCGAAGGCGAGCATGGGCTTGTCGGTCGCCGAGAGCAGCTGGCGGAGTTCCTGCACGTCATCCCAAATTCCGCCTTTGCCGGGCAGTCCGGCGACGCCCACGCCACGATATCGATGCCCGGATCGCGCGCGACGATTTCGCATTGGTCGCGCGGCGGCCTTCAGTCGTCGACGGGATGCCGACGTCGAGCGGATTTTTCGGCAAGATGCCTTCCTGCATGTGCGGCATCAGCGCGGCGTTGGTGGCGGCGCTGTATTCGGGAATCAACGGCGCCTTCTTGTCTCCGCATAGTCGTACAGAAGATCGACCGTCCCGCCGGAGGTCGTGACAAAGCCGATGCGCGGACCCTTGGGCAGGCGGCCGCACTGAAACGCTAGCGCGGTTTCGAGCAGATCGTCGAGGGAGCGGCAATTGACGATGCCGTAGCGCTCGCACATCGCAAGATACGCCGCATAATCGCCGCCGATGGCGCCGGTGTGCGATTGCGCCGCCGAGCGCGATTTCTGCGTCGCGCCGGTTTTGATCGCGAGCACCGGCTTGCCGGCTTCGAGCGCGCGCGCCAGCGGCGCTTCAGGAACGGCTTGCGGCCGGCGAATGCCTTCGATGAAGACGCACGATCTGTTTGGTGTCCGGATCGTCGACCAAAAAATCGAGATAGTCGGCGAGATCGAGATCGACCTCATTGCCGGACGAGACCGCGTACGAAAAGCGCATGCCGCGGTCGGCGGCGCTTTTCAGCCAGAACTGCAGCGTTCCGCCGGACTGGAAAATGCCGCCGATCGGGCCGGGCGGGACGCTGCACAATTCAGTGTTGGGATAGGCGAAAAGCCGCTCGCGATAGCTGAATACGAGCCCATGCAGTTGGGCCCGCTGACGCGCAAGCTTGCTGGTGGCGAGGAAATTTTTCAGCCAGGCGCCGCGCGCCCGCGACGCTCGCTTTCGCCGTCGCCGAAGGCCGAGGCATAAACGGTCGCGGACTTGACGCCCGCCGCTTCGGCGTCGGTCAGAACGTCGGCCACATGCCGCGGCCGGCACGATCACCATCGCATGATCGACCGGCTCGGACAGGTCGCGCAGCGACGGATAGGCAGGCTCGCCGTAGACTTTTTGCGCCGCGGATTGACGAGGACGACGCGGCCGCCGTAGCCGAATTGGCGCAGATTGGTGAAAATCTGGCTGGCCATCGCGCCCGCTCGGAGGCGCCAACGATGGCGACCGAAGAGGCCCGCAAAACGCTTGCCGGCGATCGAACACACGCTCTCACTGCCCGCCACGCTGCTCTCCCCCGTCGATCCGGCTTCGCGCTCTTTCTCAGCTATGGTATAGTATTTCGCCGCGACCGGCTACGGCTCGCCCCGCCAAAGGGCGGGATTAGAGCTCCGCGGCAAACGGGAGGCAGATGAGAGCGCGAACGCGCGGCAGTTGTGCTGCTGGCTGCCGTTGCCGGTGTTGCTGCTGACGGCCGGCATCGGCGACAGCGCGCGCCGCGCGACTTCTATCAGGGCAAGACGCTGACAATGATCGTCGGATTTGCGCCGGGCGGCGGCGTCGACAACACGGCGCGTGTCGTCGCGCGGCATCTGGTGCGGTTCATCCCGGGCGAGCCGGTGTCGTCGTACAGAACATGGAAGGCGCCGCCGGCCTTGTGGCGATGAACTATGTCGATAAGCGCGTGGCCGCCGATGGCCTGACCTCGCGATGCCGGGCCGCTCCTGGTACGTGGAAGGCGCGCTCAAGGGACCCGGCGTTGCCTTCGATGTCGACAAGCTCACCTTATCGGTAGTCCGGGCGGGTGAACTCGGCGCTTTATGTGCGCACAGCGACCGGCGTCGAAAGCCTTGCGGCGCATTGAAGTCTTCAGCCAAGCCGCTGACGTTCGGCACCTTGGGTCGACGACGCCGACCGCCATGGTGCCGGCGCTGCTTGCCGCTGAGGGTTATCCGATCAAGCTGATCTCGGGCTACGTCTCGACCGCGCGCGTGCTGCTCGCGCTCGAACAGGGCGAAATCGACGGCTTCTGGACGGTCGAGGATTCGTTCGCCCGCCGCCACGATCTGATCGACAAGAACATCGTGCGTCCTATTCTGCAGGCGCGGCCAGGTCACTTCCGCGACATGCCGGTGCTCGAGCGACATTATGCCGGAGAGCCAGCGTCCGCTGTTGATGCTGCTCGAAGCGCCGGAGGATTTCGGCTTGCCGCTGGTCGGGCCAGCGGGCATTCCCGCGACCGAGCGCGCCGACATCTTGCGCAAGGCCTTCCTCGCCATGGCGGCCGATCCGGATTACCAGTCCGATGCCGTCAAGGCCGAACAACCGGTCGGGCGACCGATCGGCGGCGCGCAGCTTGCCGGCCATGGTTGAGGAATTGGCGAGAAGCGGCGACGCCGGATATCGTCGCCGCCTACCGGCAGCCTGGCGTCGGCGAAATGAGCGGGGCCGTGGTGATAACGTTCCGCGATGAAGGAGAGGGTGCGAATGCGTCTCGACCGACTGGAAGGCAAACCCGACGAGCGCGTCGCCTGGGGCAGCGATATCGCTGCGCAGATGCTGCGGCGCTTCGGCATCCGCTACATCAGTCTCAATCCCGGCGCGAGCTATCGCGGTTTCCACGACAGCCTGGTCAATCATCTCGGCAACGAGAATCCCGGCATCATCCTGTGCCTGCACGAGGACCATTCGGTGTCGATCGCGCATGGCTACGCCAAGGCGACCGGCGAGCCGATGGCCTGCGTGCTGCACAGCAATGTCGGGCTGCTGCACGGCATGATGAGCCTGTTCAACGCCTGGTGCGACCGCGCGCCGATGTTCGTGCTCGGCGCGACCGGGCCGGTCGCCGCCGAAAAGCGCCGGCCCTGGATCGACTGGATCCACACCTCGCGCGACCAGGGCGCCTACATCCGCTCGATCATCAAATGGGACGACCAGCCGACGTCGCCCGACGCGCTGGTCGAGTCCATGGCGCGCGCCAATCATGCTGACGCGCGCGGCGCCGACCGCGCCGGTCTATATCTGTCTCGACGCCGGCTTTCAGGAAGCAGAAGCTCGACAAGGAGCCGGAATGGCCGGACGTCTGAAGCGCTTCAAGCCGCCGCAGCCGCCGCGGCCGTCGAAGGAATCGATCGACGAGGCGGTGGCGCTGCTGAAAGGCGCGAAGAAGCCGGTCATCATGTTCGGCCGCGGCTCGCGCAGGCCGGAATATCTGGGCGCCGCGCATCAAGCTCGCCGAGAGGCTCGGCGCCTGTCGTCGTCACCGACCTCAAGCAGGGCGCGGCGTTCCCGACCGACCACCCGGCGCATTACTGCCCGCCGTTCAACGTGCTGGGCAAGGACGCGCGCGAGCTGTTGTGCGAAGCCGACGTCATCCTCGCGCTCGACTGGGTCGATCTCGGCGGCGCGCTGCGCCAGGCCAAGAACGCCGGCAAGGTCGGGGCGAAGATCATCGCCTGTTCGCTCGACCAGAATCTGCACACCGGCGCCAACATGGAATATCAGGCGCTGCCGCCGGTCGACGTGGCGATGGCCTCGACCGCCGACGTCGTGGTGGCGGAACTGCTCGACGCGCTCGGCAAGCGGCCGCAAGGAACCGTGGAAGGTGAAGGTGCCGGCCAAAGCCAAGGCCGGCCAACGGCGCCGCGATCAGCATGGAGCAGATCGCGGTCGCGCTGCGCGATCAGTTCAACGATCCGGAGAACGTGACGTTCTGCACGCTCGGCCGCGGCTGGCCGTTCGACGTCTGGCCGCTGCAGAACGGCATGGCGTATCTCGGCAAGGACGGCGGCGGCGGCCTGGGTTCGGGCCCCGGCATCTCGGTCGGCTCGGCGCTCGCTCTGCAGGACCAGGGCCGTTACGCGATCTCGATGCTCGGCGACGGCGACTTCTGCATGGGCGCGACCGCGATCTGGAGCGCGGCGCACCACCGCATTCCGCTGCTGATCCTGGTCAACAACAACCGCTCCTACTTCAACGACGAGCTGCACCAGGACAACGTGGCGCGAACGCGCGGCCGCGAAGTCAAGAACCGCTGGATCGGGCTGCGCATGGAGGATCCCGATGCCCGACATCGCCAAGCTCGCCGAAGCGCAGGGCGCCGTCGGCATCGGACCGGTCACCAAGCCGGCTGACGTCAAGCCGGCGATCGAGAGGGGCGTCGATGTCCTCAAAAAAGGCGGCGTTTGCGTCATCGATCTGCACATCGATCCGCCGGCGGAACGGCAGGCGAGCCACGCGCTTGGCCATCGCGCGACGGGAGTGAGTGAGGGATAAAGTTTCCTGCTTGTTCCCGCACCGGCGGAATTCGCAAGCGGCAAGCCTTCGCGGCGCGTCATGGGCTGGATCCCCGCTTTCGCGGAGACCCAGCTATAGGCAGAGCGATGTCCTGACCGATGGCTTGATCAATGTCCTGGGTCGTCTTTGCGTTTTCCGGTCCGGTCCTGTGGGCCATCTCGGTGCATTTGGACAAGTATCTGGTCGAGCGCTACTTCGAGCAGAATGACGTCGCCGTGCTGCTGCTGTTCACGGCGTTCGTTGGATTGCTGCTGCTGCCGTTCATCTGGTTCTACGAATCCAGCGTTACGAGCCCCGGCGCTGGGAGTGTCGCGCTCATCATCTTGTCCGGCATCTTCTACATGAGCGCGATGCTGCTTTATCTGCAGGCCTTGCAGTCAGAGGAAGCGTCGGTGGTCGCCCCATTCTTTCAAGCCGGACCGCTGTTCGGCTATGTGCTCGCTTATGTTGTCCTCGGCGAAACGCTGACGGGGCAGCAAATGGCCGGCGGCGCGATGATCATTGTTGGAGCCTTGATCGTTTCGTTCCGCTTCGGGCAAAGCGTCAAGCCGTTCAAGGCGCGGCTGGCGGCGCTGATGCTGGCCTGCGGCTTCATCATGGCGCTCAGCGGGCTTATTTTCAAAGTCTTCGCTATTAAGGTTGAGTTTTGGACAACGACATTCTGGATGTTTGTCGGTGAAGCCGTGTTCGGCGCGGCGCTGCTCGCGATAACGTCTTATCGGCGGCAGTTCGTGGCGCTGCTGCGCGAAAACACGGCCGCGCTGCTGACGATCAATGGCTCGAACGAGCTCATCAACCTGGGCGGCGGTCTGGGCAACCGGTACGCGCTGATGTTCGCACCGCTCAGTCTCGTGCAGGCGATCGGCAGCACGACGACATTGTTGGTATTCGTCTTTGGCGTCGTGCTGAGCGTATGTTGCCCCGGCCTTGGCCGCGAGACCTTGTCCGGCCGCGATCTGGCGCAAAAAGGCATCGCCGCCGTCTTCGTTGCGATCGGCGTTGCGCTGATCACACGCTAGCGCGACCGCCGCAGCGCTCATTCCTCGATTTCAACACCAAGCTGCGCAAGCCCGTCTTCCAGATGATTGGGCAAGAGCGGCATGCCCAGCAGATACGACGCGGTCCGCTTGTTATGTGCGCGAGCGGCTTTCGGCGCGCAGCTCGTCCCAATCCTCGGCGGTACCGTCGCCGCGGCCGAGCCATTTCAACGCGACGAGGTCGATCTGTTCGTCTTCGGTCATGGCGCGGATGAAGCCCACGAGCTCTTTGACCACCGGATCGTCGCGGTGATCCTCGAGCACCGAGAGCATCCCGTCGTCCGTCGGATTGGACGAATCGTCGGGGTCGGTGACGACGTCCTTGACGTCGAATTCGCGGGCTTTGGCAATGACGAAACCAAGTTTTTCCGGCGATATCGACAATTCGGGGGTTTCCGGCATGGCTGCCCTCATGCAATGGCCAAAATTGACGATTAGCATCTTGACGGTAACCGGCCGGAAGACCTTGACTTGCATCAAGGCCATTGCGGCGGGGATCGCGGGTCCAAAGCCGGATTGTTCTCCACGGTGCGACAAGGACGTTTGGCCTCGATGGCAGACGACAAAGAGTTCGCGACGGCCGTCTATGCGCGGCATCAACTCGTTGAGACGCATACGGCCTACGCGGGTTGGGCAAGGCTTCTCATTGCCACGATCAGGCTCTCCGACGGGCGTGTGATCCGGCGCGAGGTCGAGGATCACGGCGAAGCGGTCTGTGTATTGCCCTACAATCCTGAACGCCGGACCGCCGTGCTGGTGCGGCAATTGCGTGCGCCGCCGCTTTTAGCCGGCGGTCAGCAGTGGACGCTCGAAGCCATAGCCGGCATTCTCGAAGAGGAAGATGCCGAAACGTGCGTGCGCCGCGAGTCAATGGAAGAGGCGCGGCTGACGCTCGATACGCTCGAGCCTGTCTTTACCGCATGGACGATGCCCGGCATTTCGACGGAGCGCATGCATTGTCACCTGGCGAAGTATTCGGGAGGCGCCCGGCCGGATGTCAGGGGCGGCCTTGCCAGCGAGCATGAAGATACGCTGGCGACGGAAATAGACCTTGCGGAACTCGCGCGCATGGCCGACAGCGCTGAGTTGACCGATCTCAAGACGTTGGCGCTGCTGCAGACCCTGCGGCTGCGCCGGCCCGATCTGTTTGAGCCGTAGGTGCATATACTCGTAAAATCGAGGTCGGTCAGCAGCGGCTGGTCCATGTCCGTTTTGTCCCAGGCTGTGTGAAAACTCCGAAATCGAATTCGCCGTTAGAAATTTCGTCTCGACTTCATCAATTTGAAGAACAAAGAACGCTGGCGACCACTGCCGGGAGAAGACAATAGAGAAACCAATTCTGCGCGGTGCTCGCGCGAGCACGTTTTCACACAGCCTGTCCCGGGAGCGGCCATTCCATCGCACCGCATTTGGTGACGCTCAGGGCCCCATTAGCTAGCACGCGACCCGACCAGAGGCGCAGCTACCTCACTCCCCAGCGGACATCCCTGGGCGGCAATCCCATGTCTTTTGAGGGCTTAACGACCATACACGCCAACGATGTTCGGCTCCTAATCCTGCACCGAGCGCTGCGAGCGAGGCAATATTTTAGCGTCCGATTGCCGTGCGGTGCGGGCAAATTGCCGTATCTATCGGGTCGCATCTTCTGGTATGATCTATTTTAAGAACAATCAAAAATACCCTGTGATCGGAGCTGACGGCTCTCCTCTCAAGGCTCGCAAAGAGCGCTCACCGGAAGTCAGTCAAAAGACGCAACCGGTGAAGGAAAGCCTATGCTCGGGTTTAATCGTTGGCATCTGCTCAAAGGATTGGCTGCAATTCTCTGTATCGCGAGTATCGTTTGGCTCGCGCTGGCGTATTTCATTCCCGCACCGCCATCGACATCTGAGCCGCTTCGTAGAGCATGACCCACATCATCTCGTCCCCGCAGCGCGATATTCTGCCGCTCCAATCAACCTCGCCGGATTGATACTTGGAGCACGTCAGTCCAAATACCGCGCCAACTGACTTGGATTTTCGGAACCGAGCGGGTACGTCGACGGTGGCACGATAGGTCAGCGCCACCACGGGGCCGACACCGGGGGTCGTCATCAAGCGCCGGCACACCTCATCATCCCGGACGATGGCCAGTAAACGGCGATGCAGGATGACGATCTGTTCGCGTAGCGTCCGCCGGACAATTGATGCGGGCCTCGAACCTCGTCTTCCCGGCCATTCCGACCTTGAGACCGAAGTTGCGTAAAGTACCGCGCAGATCGTTCTCGATGGCAATGGCCTTCGACTGCAGCAGCTTGCGATGGGTCAGCAGCATCCGCAGTTTCTGACTGCGCAGCGTCTTCACATGCACCGGACGGTAAAGTCCCACCCGCATCATCTGCGCGATGCCGCGCGCATCGTTGCGGTCCGTCTTGACTTCAGCATCGCACGCATGTGCCGCGTCTCAACACAGACCACCGGTAACTCTGCTTCGGCCAGAGCGCTGAACAGCCATTGCGATAGCGGCCCGGCTTCCAATCCAATGCGCTTGAAGTGGTACGCGGGAATCTTCAGCACCGCCAACAACGCTTGCGGTTCGCTCGCTACTTTCACTTCGCGAACGATCTTGCCCGTGTCATCCACAATGCAGACGCTGGTCACCTTGACCGAAACGTCCAGTCCCGCAAAATGGTCCATGCTGCGCTTCTCCTTCTGATGCTTGAGGCCGCGAAAGCGAGACCTCGTTTCACCATCAGCCTGAAGCGCAGCACCCAAAATTCTTCAGCTATCCACAAGCTGCCGGCCGATTACCCCATCTCTCACCCCAACGTTTTCGCCGCATGGAGGCGACCACCGCGACCCTCCAGAACTGCGCGGCGCGCAGGTCCGCCGCGCGGGCGTCTTTGTCGCGGTTCATGGACTATGGGCCACAGCGACGATTTGTACTCGGAGCGAATAGCATTTCGTGTAATGTGGCGATTCACGACAGGGGAGATTGCGCCATGCCCGATGTGATTTCGTCGAAGCTTGCCAGGGCCAAACTGTCCGAAAAAGATGCATGGAAGCGTTACGCCGAGGCAAAGGGCGACGATTGGCCCGAAGCTTTTGCCAAGTGGGTGGAAGCACGCGACGCATCAATGGCGGCATGGGTCGATGAAGTTGGCAGTCGACATCGGTGAAGATTGCTGACTATTCGCCTCGGGTCGCGTCGAAAATTCAAATTGAGGCGTAGGCGACGCACACTCGATTAAGACATGATTGACACTTTCTTCGGCCACTATTGGGGTCGTCTCTGCAAATAGCCGCAATCTGTCGGCTGACATGAAGAATCAACATGACATGCCGGTGATCTTTAGGTGTCCTTATTGCCGGGCCGAATATGAGATGACGACGGCTCATTTGGCTTTCCAGCAGCGGAGCTACGCCAAATGCCAGGTTTGCTACCGAACCATGTATAGCTGGGCTTCCCGAAACGTGCCCATCTTCACACTTATCGATGCATTCGAGTGCGCGCGGGCTACGCGAAGTTAATTAACTCGAAGATGGATATTAGCCGCGTCTGCGGCTCCACGCTTAGAACTTCCTGGCCTGGACGAGGTAGCCGTAGATCGTCTCTTCGCCGAGTGCCCTGCACGCCTCCAGTCGATGCAAACCGTGGACGAGGACGAAGCGATCACCGTCGCGCCGAATGAGGATGGGCGATTTCTGCCCGACCTCCAGCATACTTTGCGCGATCTCCTGGACAGTCTCCGATTTAAGCGTTGCGCGGCGCTTTACCGGCACGTAGATGTTGGCGATCGGAACTTTTTCCCGCCTCATTATGATGCTCTCGCGCCGCGTCGCGATCTAGGGCCCCGGCGCTCAGTGCGCGCGGGGCTATCGTAGTCCAATCGGGTCTTTTAGAATCCGAAAGCGGAGTGAAACGTGACCCAAACAAGAACAAGCACGATTGCGCATCCAAGCACGATGAGCACCGTCTTTCCGCTTGGATTGCCGGTCGGCAGACTGTCGTTCATCGAGGGTGGTCGGGGTACCGTTACGGGCTTGAGTGGTTCATCAGCCGCCATCGCAATCTCCTGTGTGATCTGAATTAGATTTCAATACTGACACCATATAAGCATGACGTTCAACTTTTGCTAGAAGCCGTTGGCATTGTCCATAAGCAGCGTAAGCACGATGCGTTTCGCATAGGGGAGACCACGCGATGATGTTCGCCATAGAGTTCTTCCGCATTCGAGAAAAGGACAACGCGCACGCCATGCTCGACCGGATTACGCACGTCGCGTCCGATCTTGAGAGCGCAAAGGTGAAGGCTATCTCGCTCTTCGACACGCTGAACTTGCCGCAGAACCCCGACGGCTTGCGGATTTTGGACCAAAACGGCCGCGAGGTCTTTTTTTGGACCCCGGGGACGGATGATGCTGGCGGCTCGCCGGGCGAGAAGCATCGCGACAGATAGCCGTGGTCATCGTTGCGGATAAAGCAAGTAGCAACACGGCGGCGAACGTTTGTTTCATCGCTGCACCGCGGGCGGCGCGGACACGGCGTACCGCATCCGCATTGCCCTACGGCTTACACGGTCGCCGGTTCGACGCCTTTGCGGACTGTGAGGGCTTCCTTCGCCGCATCTTTGAACGGCTCGTCCGGCGGCAAGATCACGGAAGCCGAGCGGACGCGCTGATGGGCAAGGTCGACACCGGGCGGCTGGGTGCTTTCTCGACCAGATCCTTGGCCGCACGCATGAGCCGGTGACGGGCCATGATGATGCCGTTGTCGGTCGACACCAGATTCTCTTTGGTGCGGTCGACGATCGGCCCCATGCTTTCCTGCAGTGAGACGTCCTGGATCGCAATGCCTCGATGCCGCTATAGCTGTCGCCGCGCCGCTGCAACGCGCGGTCGATCAAATAGTCGTTGTCCTTGTTGGCAAGCGGCCGATGGGTGCCCGGAACGTACTTGCAGTGGATGCCTTTACCCTCGCTCATCGCCTGCCGTTCGGCGGCGGTGATCTTGCGGGTCGGGTGGTAGTCGTAGCTCCATGCCCAGCAGTTGCCGTCGTCGATCGGGATCCAGAAGTGGCCGTGAACGGTGTGACCGCCGCGCGGTGCGATCATGGTGAAGGACGGCAGGACGTACTGGGTGATGCGCCAATAATAATTGCCGTTCTCAGCGTTGCGCCGGGCGCCAATGTAGAGCCCGCCGGCGCTCTCGAGCACCTCGAAGACCGGGCGCGTGTCATTGAGATTGTATTGGTTGCCATTGGCGCCCTTGAACAGCGGATCGGAATTTATGTTGCCGCGATGCAGGAAGGAGACGTGGCTCGAATCGATGCCGCTCCATGGCCTGCAGCCAGTTGGACTACTGCAGCCGCTTCGAGACGAAGCGCTGCTCGCCCGGCACCATCGCGAATTCCCACTCCGGCAGCGGCGGCTGCTTCTCGGGCGGGCCCATATAGGTCCAAAGAACGCCGCCGCGTTCGACCAGCGGATAGGACTGCACCTTGATCTTGCGGGCGAAGCCGCTTTCGTCCGGCTCCGACGGCACCTCGATGCACTGGCCGGTGACGTCGAATTTCCAGCCGTGATAGGGGCACCGCAGTCCGCATTCCTCGTTGCGGCCGAACCAGAGCGAGGCGCCGCGATGCGGACAGAACTCGTCGATCAGGCCGTAGCGGCCGAGACTGTCGCGGAATGCGACGAGGCGCTCGGACAGCACCTTGACGCGGACCGGCGGACAGTCGCTGGCTGGAAGCTCTTCGGCAAGCAGGACGGGCAGCCAGTAGGAGCGAAACAGCTGCCCCATCGGTGTTCCCGGTCCCGTCCGGGTCACCAGGTCGTTCTGTTCTTTTCTCAGCATCCCGCCCTCCTTGTTACGAAAGACATTTGTTGCAACTGCACCAATGCTCGGGCTTAGGGCGGGTGATCTCCTTGATCTGGATCAAACCGGACCGGCAGGTCTGTTCCAGGCGTATATCGCCGGACGCAGTCATGCGCTTTGCGCTGTGTCTCCGTTCGATTGCCGTAGACGACCGTTGCGGCGGCGGTGTTGGAGATCGGGATGTGATAGTTGCGGTGCAGTTCGCTGACCTGCCCCGTCAACGCGCCGCGCATCGCCATCCAGTTGAGGAATTCGACGCCCTGCGATCCGGACTCCTCGACCCAGTCGTGGATCGAATAGCGCGCCAGTGTCTCAGGCTCGCTGACGATTTTGTCGAGGCAGAGCTGATCGAATTCCCTGTTGATGAAGCCGGCCCGCTTGCCGTCGAGCTGGTGCGACAGGCCGCCGGTGCCGACGATCACGACCCGCAGATCCTTATTGTAGGATTCCAGCGCCCGCCCGATCGAACGGCCGAGCTTCAGGCAGCGCGCCATCGACGGCAGCGGGTGCTGTACCGTGTTGATCTCAACCGGCACGATCTTCACCGGCCAAGTTTCGCCGGGCCACATCAGCGCCATCGGGGATGGTCACGGCGTGGTCGACCAGCATGTCCTGACACATCGTCACGTCAAACTCATCGGCGACAAGCGCATTGATCAGGTGCCACGACAGCGCCGCGTCGCCCGGGACCGACCGCGACACCGGGATGCCCCAGCCCTCGTCCTCATTGCGGTATTCGTTCGCGGCGCCGACGGCGAAGGTTGGGAGCTTGTCGAGGAAGAAATTAAGCCCGTGGTCGTTGTAAAACATGACGGCGACATCGGGCTTTTCCCTGGCAAGCCAGGCGTGGACATAGTCGAAGCCCTTGAAGAACGGCCGCCAGTACGGATCGTTCTGCTTCTTGTCGGCAATCGCCTTGCCGATCGACGGAACGTGAGTGGTTGCAACGCCGCCAATGATGGTTGCCATGGTTACGCTCCCGCTGACTGGAGTTTTTGCTTGAATGCGTCGACGGTCATGCCGGTCTGCTGCGCTCCGACATCCTGCACATTAAGATTGAAAATGCCGGCGAGCTTGGCGAGATAGTAGATGTTACCGCCAGCCGCGATCATCTTCAGCACGTCGAGGCTCTTCACGGCCGCCGTCTGCTGGTCGCTGAGCCCGAATTTCCGGCAATAGGCGTCCTTATCCTTGAGGAAGGCAGCGCGATTGTCGGCGCTGTTAAATGAAAAGCACATGCGGTTGAGTGCCAGACCTTTCTGGGCCTCGTCGCCATCGAAAATCGTGGTGCCGGGTATGTCTTGCTGCATGGCGAACTCCTCCGCGAGCGGACGACTTGCATTTCTTTGTTACGGCGCCCGGCCATCGCGAGCCTTGATGTGGATCAAACGGTCCGGGCGCGCGTTTGCGCAATGTACGTCTTTGGAGAGGCCGTCGAGACAACGCGATGCCGTATCGAGCCAATGCCGATCTCCCCTCTGCGGTCAGGAATCATCTGCCGCCTCACGCTCAGGACATTTATCGGGAGGCGTTCAATCACGCCTTCACCGCGCACGAGGGCGATCCTCGCCAGGAGGAAGCGGCGCATCGGATCGCGTGGGCCGCGGTCAAGCGCTCCTACGTCAAGATCGCCAACGATTGGGTCTCACGGCCGGGCTGAGGCCCACGCAAACCGTTGCAGTCGAAATTGTGAAATATCGTGCTGGGTGGTGCCTCGTGTGGCCAGATCGGCGACAATTTCTCCGATCACCGGCGCGAACTTGAAGCCGTGGCCGCAACACGGCGAGGCAAAGACGACGTGCGGAAAGCCCGGCATCCGGTCGATGATGAACGTGTCGTCGGAAGTCATCGTGTAGAGGCAGGTCTGTGCGTTGAGCAACCGGCCGTTCGCGCCGGGTAGATAGTCCGCCAGCGCCGTCCGGATCGCCGCGATGTCGTTGTCGTTGACAGCTGTCCGCCACGTATCGGGATCGACGATTTCGCCGAGATGATGATGCTTCGAGACCTTGACGCCCATCGTTCCCCGGGCCGGAAATCCGTAGTGAACTCCATGCGCGCTCTCGATCAGAAAGACTGGAAAGCGATCGTCAGCGAAGCGTGCAGCGTCATCGGGCTCGAACCAGCCGACGACTTGCCGCGTCACGCGCAGCGGCAGCCTGAAGTCCGGGCAAAAGACCGCTCATCCAAGGTCCGGCGGCGACGATCACGCCGCCCGCCGTGATCGTCGCGCGGTTTGTCCTGATCGTGACGCCTCGGTCCGCGGGTTCGATCGCGAGCACTTTTTCATTCGTGCGAATTGTCGCGCCCGCTTCGGCTGCGATGCGCAGCGTAGCCTCAATGGCGCTCGCGGCCCCAAGATACCCGCCGTCGGGTTGCACGACCGCCGCGAATTCGGGCGGAAGCCGGAACTGCGGATAGCGCGGCATCAGCGCCTTGGCGTCCAAAACTTCGTGCGGCAAAATCGTGGGCGCGCGCCGCCCGGCTTGTCCCGCGAACGAGCTCTCCGTCTGCCGGTCCCATCTCAACGATGCCGGTCCGATGAACCAGCTTGCACCGCGCGATGTCTTCAAGGTCGCGCCACAGCATGTAGGCGCGGCGCATCAGCGGCACGTACGCGCCGTTTTCAAAGTGCGCCAAGCGGATAACACGGGTCGCCCCGTGCGAAGAGCCGCGATCGTGCCCAAGCGCGAATTGTTCGACGCCGGTGACGCGGATGCCGCGGCGCGCCAGCTGATAGAGTGCCGCGCTGCCCGCCGCGCCGAGGCCGATGACGGCGATGTGAGGTCCTGACATTGGTGTCATTCCGGGACACGGGTGAAACCCGTGTGCCCGGAATCCATAACCACGATAAGGGAGGTTCGTGAAGGCAATTAAACGTTTGCAGCACTGTGACTATGGATTCCGGGCTCCTCGCTGCGCTCGGCCCCGGAATGACAATAACTACCATGGATCAGTGCCGATGTAGGTGCTAACCGTTCTTGCCGGCATCGAACCGCTACATCTGATGGGGGCGACCCATGACGAACTGCAAGACCGGCGCCGAGCATCTGAAATCGCTCAAGGACGGCCGCACCGTCTATATCGACGGCGCGCTGGCTGGCGACGTCACGGAGCATCCGGCGTTTCGCAATTCCGCGCGGTCTGCTGCCGCGCTTTACGACTTTCAGGCTCGGCCGGAAAATATCGAGCTGATGACGTTCGAGCCGAGCGGCTCCAATCGGCGCATCAATCGCGCCTGGCAGATGCCGCGCAACTACGAGGAACTGGTGCGGCGGCGCAAAGCGCTGCAGGCCTGGGCGGCGCTGTCGGGCGGCTTCTTCGGACGTTCGCCGGATCATCTGGCCTCGACCTTCGTCGGCCAATGCATGGCGCTCGACGTCTACCGCAAGCACGGCCCGGCGCGCGCCAAAGCCGTTGCGGACTATTACGACTACGCCAGCAGCAACGATTTGTTTCTCAGCTACGTCATCATCAATCCGCAGGCGGAGCGCACCAAGGATCAGGGCCAGCAGGCGGAAGATCTGGTCGCCCGCATCGTCGATGAAGATTCATCCGGCATCACCATCCGTGGCGCCAAGATGCTTGGCACCGCGGCCGTCATGGCGAACGAGGTGCTGGTCACCAGCATGCAGCCGCTGAAGCCCGGCGAGGAGGACATTGCGTTCTCGTGCGCGCTGCCGATCAACGCGAAAGGACTGCGCGTGCTGTCGCGCAAGTCCTATGAGGCGCACGCCGTCTCGGTCTACGACAATCCGATCTCGTCGCGGTTCGACGAGAACGATGCGCTGATCTATTTCGACGACGTCAAGGTGCCGTGGGACCGCGTCTTCGTGCATCGCGATCCCGATATGTGCCGCGCGCAATTTCACGACACGCCGGCGCACACCTATCAGAACTACCAGGCGCAGATCCGATTGTCGGTGAAGATCGCCTTTTTGGCGGCGCTGGCCCGGCGTATCACCGAGGCGATCGGGACGAGCAAAATCCCTTCGGTGGTCGAACAGCTCGGCTATCTCGCAGCCCAAGTCGGCATGGTCAACGCCATGCTGTCCGGAATGGAGGCATCCGGCTCGCAGATCGGCGAATGGTATGTGCCGAATAAGCACTACATGTATTCGGCGCAGGTGCTGACGCAGGACCTTTATCCGCGTGTCATTCAGACCGTGCGCGACCTTGCGGGCGGCGCGCTCATCATGCTGCCGTCATCGGCGCGTGATTTCGGCAACCCCGAGATCCAGCCGATCATCGGCAAGACTCAGCGGTCCGCCACCCTGGAACCGGAACAGAAGGTCAAGTTTCTCAAGGCGGCCTGGGACGCGGTCGGCTCCGAATTCGGTTCGCGGCATTTGCAATATGAGATGTTCTACGCGGGCGCGCGCTTCGTGACGGCCGGCCACAGTTTCCGCACCTTCGATTGGTCAAATGCCGCAAAACTTCTTGATGATCTTTTGGCGTCCTATTCGCTGGAAGACACGCTCGGCGAATTGCGGAAATAGCCGGTACGACTATATTGTCGTGATGTTGTCCGTCGGGACGCCGGTCATGAGCCGGCGCGTTGAGTGATGAATTGGATCTCGAACGTCGTAAGGCCGAAAATCCGCAACATTTTGCGGCGCGAGGTGCCGGAGAATCTCTGGATCAAGTGTCCGGAGACTGGCCAGCTCGTGTTCTACAAGGACGTCGAGGCTAATCAGTTTGTCATTCCGGGTTCGAACTACCACATGCGCATGGGCGCCGTGGCGCGCCTCAAATCGATGTTCGACAACCAGACCTGGTTCGACATCGCCGTTCCCGAAGTGCCGGTCGACCCGCTGAAGTTTCGCGATGAGCGCCGTTACATCGATCGTCTCAAGGACGCCCGCAGCAAGACCGGTCTCAACGACGCGGTGAAACTCGGCTACGGCAAGCTCGATAGTTTTGCGGCCGTGATCGGCGTGCAGGATTTCGATTTCATGGGTGGCTCGCTCGGCATGGCGGCCGCCGAGGCGGTCATCAAGGGTCTCGACACCGCGGTGGAGAAGGCGTGCCCCTTCGTGCTGTTCGCGGCGTCCGGCGGCGCTCGCATGCAGGAGGGCATTTTCTCGCTGATGCAGATGCCCCGCACCACCATCGCCGTGCAGAAGCTGCGCGATGCGCGCAAGCCCTACATCGTCGTCTTGACCAACCCGACCACCGGCGGCGTCACCGCGTCGTACGCCATGCTGGGCGACATCCACATTGCCGAGCCCGGCGCGCTGATCGGATTCGCCGGGCCGCGTGTCATCGAGCAGACCATCCGCGAGAAGTTGCCGGACGGCTTTCAGAAGTCCGAATATTTGCTGGACCACGGCATGGTCGACATGGTGGTGCATCGCCACGACATGCGTTCGACCATTGCGCGGCTGTGCCGGCTGTTGATGAAAGCTCCGGCTGAAGCGCCGCAGCCGCGTGTCAGCCTGCCGGCGCCCGCGTGACCTCGCCGCGTTCCAACGCGGCGTCGCTTGACGCTATCGTCGCTCGACTGCTGGCGCTTCATCCGAAGCGCATCGATCTTTCGCTCGACCGGATGGAGCCCATGCTTGCGGCGCTCGATCATCCGGAGCGCCGCCTGCCGCCTGTGATCCACGTGGCCGGCACCAACGGCAAGGGATCGACGGTCGCCTTCATGCGCGCGATCCTGGAGGCGGCCGGCAAAGCCGTTCACGTCTACACGTCGCCCAATCTCGTGCGCCTCAACGAGCGGTTTCGTCTCGCGCGCCCGGGCGGCGGCAAATTCGTCGATAATGCAGATCTCGTCGATGCTTTGACCGAATGTGAGACCCGCAACGGCGACGCGCCGATCACGGTGTTCGAGATGGAAACCGCAGCCGCGTTTTTGCTGTTCTCGCGCCATCCGGCCGATGTTCTTTTGCTGGAAGTCGGTTTGGGCGGCCGGCTTGACGCCACCAATGTGGTCGAGCGGCCGCTCGCGAGCGTCATCACGCCCGTCTCGATGGACCATCGCGAATTTCTTGGCGACACGATCGAACTGATCGCCGCCGAGAAGGCCGGCATCTTGAAGCGCGACGTGCCGGCTGTCGTGTCGACCCAGCCGCGAGAAGCGCTCGCGGTCATCGAGCGGCAGGCGGGACGCGTGCGGGCGCCGCTGCGCATTGCCGGCGAGGACTGGACCGCGACCGAAGAGCGCGGCCGGCTGGTCTATCAGGACGGTGACGGCTTGCTCGATCTTCCGGCGCCGAAACTCTACGGCCGCCATCAATTCGAGAACGCCGGTACCGCCATCGCTGCGCTGCGCGCCAGCGACCTCAAATTGCCGGTCACGGCGTTCGAAGCCGGCATGACGCACGTCGATTGGCCGGCGCGCATGCAGCGTCTGTCGCATGGACGCCTCGTCTCTTTGATCCCGCCGGAGAGCGAACTCTGGCTCGACGGCGGACACAACGCCGACGGCGGCCGCGCCGTCGCTGACGCGCTCGCCGATCTCGAGGAACGAGTGTCGCGCCCGCTCGTTCTGATCGTCGGCATGTTGTCGACCAAGGACAGCGAAGGATTTCTACGCAACTTCGCAGGCCTGGCTCGCCGCGTCATCACGGTGCCGATCCATCAGGACAAGGCCGTGCCTGCCGAAGCTCTTGCCGAAGTGGCGCGCACCGTTGCGATTCCATCGATCGCCCGCGACAGCATCGTGCAGGCGCTCGCCGTGGTCGGCAAACTCGATCTCGAACCAGCGCCGCGCGTCCTGATCACCGGCTCGCTCTATCTCGCCGGCGAAGTTCTCGAAGCCAACGGCACGCCGCCGGAGTGAGGTCACCACTTTTCCGCCCAGCGAAGCGGGGGAGGATGCAGATTGATGGCGCCGCGTGAACGACGTGTCATGCCCCGCGAAGGCCGAAGGCGGAGCATCCAATAATCTTCGCCAGTCGATCGCCAGCACAACTGCATGTGTTCACTGGATCGTCCGCTTTCGCCTTCGCGGATGATGCAGCTGGGAGGAGCCGCCGCGGCTAGGATGGGCCTTGCCACCTTTCCATTGACATTTGTCACTATTTCGGTTACCATAAGTCACAAATCTCGTTCCCGTGAAGGACGCCCGCCGGTGACACCGGTCTGGCGGGGCGAGTGCGGCGCCCGCGGGCGGGCTCGTCACTCCGGCTCCCGGGCGGCTCGGGCATCAACCTGCCGGCATAACGACCGGTGCGCGCGGTGCTTCGCTGGACTGGGACAGGTGCGGCGCGGGTAATACCCGTGGAGCAGCGCGAGGTCTCCGCCCCTCGGTTGGGGCGGGCGCACAGGATCGAACGCTCCGGCCGAGTCCCAGGAAGCATGGCCTGACGCTGAGTCTTGGGGACCAACGTCCCCCTAGCGAGAACCGCGGTGGAACGCCGAGAGGCGTGCTGCCCCCGCAGCGGCGGCGCCGCATCTCACGATGCGGTGGTTGAATGTCTGCGCCTTTCGGCGTTCCGCTTCCTTTTTGTTTTTTCATCATTGCGAGCGAAAGCGAAGCAATCCAGCGCTTAATGCAATGCAAGCCGCCCCTGGATTGCTTCGTCGCTCCGCTCCTCGCAATGACGAGGACGTATCCGCATTTCGTTCCTTCGTGCGCCGCGACGATCGTGACGATGCCGGTCCCACCGCCGGACGAGTCTGACGACGATCAGAAGCAGCGATGTTTTTGATTACGGCGTCGGCATGACTCGGACGCGTTCGCGCCGCGAGAATGAGTGACCATGCCTGTTCACCGTCATCCTGAGGCGGCCGCGATAGCGGCCCTCGAAGGATGCCGGCCGATGCGCCGGGGCCGTCGTCCTTCGAGACTCGCGGAGCCTGTCGTCGGGCCGGCCACTTCGGGCCGGACCCGTTGGCTCGCACCTCAGGATGATGGAACCATGATCCTGCAAGGTCCAGATTTCCGCATACGCGGACGGAGCAGAGAAAATCTACGGCTCCTGCGACGCCGTGTAGGCGGCGATGTTCAGCATGTCGTCGACCGTGAGCTTCTCGACGACCTGCTGCATCAGCACCGCCCACGATCCGGCGCGCGATCCATCCTGCATGCTGAACAGCTGCCGCACGATATAATTGGCCTGCCGGCCGGCGATCGGCGGCACCTCGCCGAGACCATGCAGCGTTTGGCCGTGGCAGATCGCGCACGGGATCGTCTTGCTGTTGCCGTCGGTCTTCACCAGGTCTTCGCCCTTGGCCACGCTGCCCTTCGGAACAAAGGCGATGAATCCCAGCCGCGGATCGCGGTTGAGCACGACCTCTTCGTTCTCGGGGATTTCAATGATGCGCTGGCCGATCGGCTCGGTGCCGCCGTCGGGGAGCCGCAGCCGTTTGTTGCCCGGGCCGACGTAGGTCTTCAGCACGGTATCGGTCTCCACCACCTTGATCCATGGCCGCGGTTTCACGGAGGCGAAGTAGTCGGCGGCGGAACGGATTTCGTCATCCGTGATGGCTTTGGCGATTGTCGTCATCGAGCCCGAGCCCGTACGCGCGCCGCTCTTATAGTCGGCCATTTGGCGGGCGAAGTAGGCGGCGGGGAGCGCGGCCACATAGGCAGATTCGTCATGGCCGGTGCCGGTCGGCAGATGACACGAGCCGCAAGCGCGGACCGCCGGCGCATTGCCATGCGCAACGATCTGCGGCATCGGCGGATGCATGTTGGGATACCAATCGGGCGGGTTGAACAGATCGTCGATCTGTTTGCGCGTCAGCGCTTTGTCGCTGCCCGGCGCGGTGTGAACCTCATCGTTCTCCTTCGACGGCGGCTGTACTTTGTCGGTCACCGGGAAGGCCCAATCCGGGCGGTCAGCCGCGCGGGCCAAGCCCGCATCGAAGCCCGGATGAAAGACCGGGAGTCCACCGGGGAGGGCGCCGACAAGTCCGCCGATCAGCAACGACCATATCGATCCGCGCATGAATGTTCCCCCTTTTGGCATTTTGTTGGTTGGCCGAACCCGCGTGTGTCGTCATTCCAGCTTGATGTCGGCGTCGCGAATGACCTTCGACCATTTGGCCTGCTCGGTCTTGATGAAAGCCGCGAATGCGTCCGACGGCCCAGCCATCGACTCGAACATCTGCGAATCGAGGAAGCGCGCACGGAAAGCAGGGTCGCCGAAGATTTTCTGGACCTCGGCATTGAGCTTCGCAACGATCTCGGGCGGCGTGCCTGCGGTGCCGAACAGGCCGAACCACGTCACCGCCTGGTAGCCGGGCAGGCCGCTCTCCGAGACGGTCGGAATGTCGGGGGCTTGCGGCAGGCGCTTTTTGCTGCCGATGCCGAGGATTTTCACCTGGCCGGCGCGGAACGGCGGCAGTGCGAGGCTGACGCTGATCGACATCAGATTGACGCTGCCGCCGATCACGTCGTTGAGCGCGGGCACGGCGCCGCGGTAATGCACGGGCACAAACTTGACGCCCGCCGTGCTCTCGAACAGTTCGATATTCATGTGCGGTGCGGAGCCGATGCCGGCTGTTCCATAGGTCAGCTGGCCGGGCTTTTGTTTCGCCAGCGCGATCAGCTCCGCGGCGTTGGCGGCCGGCAGCGACCGGTCCGCCAACAGCGCCTGATTGATCCGCACCAGCCCGCTGATCGCGATGAAATCTCTGTCCTCGTCGTAGGGCAGCTTGCCTTTCGGATAGATTGTCGGATTGATGGTGAAGGTGCCGGCCTCGGCGACCATCAATGTGTAGCCATCCGGCGTCACCTTCGCGACGGCTTGCGCGCCGAGAATGTGCGCGGCGCCGCCGCGGTTTTCGATGACGACCGGCTGGCCCCAGTCCTTGGACAATTCCTGGCCGAATGCCCGCGCGACGATGTCGGTCACGCCGCCCGAAGCGGCGGTCACGATCATGGTGATCGGACGATCGGGATAGGTTTGGGCCTGCGTTGCGCCGTTGCCCCCGAGAAGTGGCAGCAGCGCAAGCGCGCCCAGCGATCGTCGCATCACCGATTTCCGTCCCTCACAGTGAAAAGACATAGACCATCGAACAGGGGTTTGCATATTTGAGCGCCGTCGGTTTGACGCCGAGCCAATGGGGCCCGACGGCTACGGCGATATACTGCTTGCCGTCGACCGCATAGCTGATCGGCGGCGCCATGACGCCGCAGCCGGTATCGAAGCGCCACAGTTCCTGCATGGTGCGTCCATCATAAGCGACGAGCGCGCCTTCCCACAATCCCGTGAAGACGAGATTGCCCGCGGTCGCGAGCACGCCCGACCAGTTCGGCAGATCGCTGCGCGCCACAGCCTTGACGTCGCCGGTGATTGGATCGAGCGCCTTGACGCTGCCGGTCGTCTGTTTGGTGAGTTGATTGCCGCCGCCGTCGAAGCGATCGCGCGGTTTCACCGTGCCGCCCTGATCGACGAAGTCGTCCTGCGTTTTGCCGTTGATCCGGCTGCAGCCTTCGGTGGACGGGATATAGATGAGGTTGAGCTCGGGATTGAACGCCGCCGGCTCCCAGTTCTTGCCGCCGGCCGTGGCCGGGCATCTGATCGCGGTGGGATTGGCGCGCGTCGCATGGGTTCCAACGACGTAGGGCTGGACGTCCTGCGCCGGGTCGTAATTGAGCGGCCTGCCGGTCTTTGGATCGAGTCCGGTGGTCCAGTTCAGTTCATCGACATACTGCTTGCCGCCAACGAACGAACCGTTGGTGCGGTCGAGCGCATAGTAGAAGCCGTTGCGCGCGCCGTGCACCACGAGCTTTCGCGTCACGCCGTCGATGGTCTCGTCGATGATCTGATGCTCGGAGATTTCATCGTAGTCGTAGGGGTCGTTTGGCGTGTACTGGAAACCCCATTTGATCTTGCCGGTCGCGGGATCGAGCGCGAGCACGCTCGCGGCCCATTTGTTGTCGCCGGGCCGGTATTCGGGGTCGTAATCGGGACCCGCGTTGCCGATGCCCTGGTAGATCGTGTCGGTATCCTTGTCGTAGGTCGCCGTCACCCACACCGAGCCACCGCCGTGGATCCAGTGGTCCTTGCCGTCCTTCCACGTCTCATTGCCCGGCTCGCCCTTGCCGGGAATGGTGTAGGTCCGCCACGCCTGTTTGCCGGTGTTGAGATCAGTGGCATCGATGAAGCCGCGGATGCCGTATTCGCCGCCGGCAGAACCCAGGATGGCGAGATCGCGGACGACGAGCGGAGCCTCCGTGATCGTCTCGCCCAATGCGGGATCGGTGACCTTGCGCTCCCAGATCATCTCGCCGGTCGCGCGGTTGAGCGCAAACAGCCGGCCGTCGAGCGCTGCCGAAATCACCTTGTCCTGCCACAGTGCGACACCGCGATTGTTGACGCCGCAACAGGCGACGTCACCCGCCCACACGCGGTCGATGCCGGGATTAAAGCGCCATTTGATCAGGCCGCGGTTGCCGCTCGTGACATCGATGGCATAGACCGAACCCCACCCGTCGGTCACATACATGACGCCGCCATCGACCAGCGGGGTCGCTTCGAGATTGCCGTTGGCGTGCTTGGCGCCGGTTTCCAGGCCGCCCAGGCCGACGGTGAATGCGACCTTGAGGTCCTTCACATTGGCGGCGGTGATCTCTTTGAGCCGCGAAAACCGGTGGCCCTGATAATTTTGATGGTGCAGAATCCAGTTCTGCGGTTCCTGGTCGGCGTTGAGCGCGCGCTCGAAGGTCATATCCGCGGCTTTCGCCGGTGTTAAAGCGCTCGTGATAACAAGCGCAGCCGTCATCGCACCGATAAGAGAATGCCTCTGCATTGCGAGCCTCCCTGCGCGTGGCATCTGGATGGGCCACTTACGGACCCGATTTCGCGGCGACGCTATTTGCACCGCGGCTTGGCGTTCATTGAGCACGTCAAGCTAAGAACGAACCAAAGAACCGGTCAATGGGCAGATGCCGCATTCCCGGCAGCCGAACCCGAGTCTTCGCGAAGGCAGAATCACGGCTTGCAAAGGGATGCGCAATTCGTCACCAATTGATGGTCTTCGTCAGGCGGGGCGGGCCGATATGGGACATGCAGACGGAATGCGTCTCGGTGGCAAGGGGGAAGGGGTCGCCTTGCGCGCGCCCCATGCGGACGCCGGCGCTAGGGCGGCTGGCGCTGAGCGCGATACCCTGCGGCTGCGCGTCTATCGCGCGCTCGCTCGCGGCCTGATGGCGGGCATGTTCAAGCCCGGCGAGGCGGTGACATTGCGCACGCTCGCCAAGCGTCTCGGCACCAGCGCCATGCCGGTGCGCGAGGCGGTGAGCCGGTTGATTGCCGAGCGGGCGCTCGTTCTTTTGCCAAACCGCTCCGTGATCGTGCCGCGCATGTCGCGGGAGCGGTTCGCGCAATTGTCGCGGACGCGGCAAATGCTCGAAGGCCTGCTCGCCGAGACCGCGGCATCGCACGTGACGCCAGAGCTTCTTCGCCGGCTGACCGAGAACGACGAAGCCATGAAGCGTTGCGTCGCGCAGGACGATCTGCACGGCGCGCTAGCCCGCAACATGGCGTTTCATTTCACGCTCTATGAAGCGGCCGGTGACGAGGTCGTATTGGCGTTGATCGAAATGTTGTGGCTGCAGGCGGGGCCTTTCCTCGCCCTGTCGCTGACTATGCCGGGGGTGCATTGGACGGCGCGCCACCATCAGGCGGCCATGGCGGCCTTGGGCTGCGGTGATGGCGAGGCGGCGCGGCGCGCCATCGCTGCCGATATCGCCGAGACGACCGAACAACTATTCGCGAAGGCCGCATTTGCCGAGGGATCGGCCGCAACGCCGCGGCAATCGGTCATGTCCGAGACCTGACGCCGCATCGGCGCGGAGCCGATTGCAATCGATCCATCAGGCCGGTAATGTCCGCGCATCTGTGATCACAGTGTTGCTGTTGCGTTGAATATGGCCGATTCGCCTATTGCAAACATCGTGTTGCATCACGTCGCCCTGCCGACGCGGCGCGAGCATAAATGGACCGGTCTGACCGAGCCAATCGGCGGCTACGTCCTGGTCGAAATGACCGATGAAGCGGGCCTCGCCGGCTGGGGCGAGGCGCCGGCGCTCAAGGATTGGGGCGGCGAGTTCGGCCGCTATTTCGGCGAGAGCCCCGGCACGACGATCCACGTCATTACGCAATATCTTGCCTCGGCCGTGCGCGGCCGCGTGCCCGGGCAGATCGTCGAACTGCACGCCCGCATGGACCGCGCCATCAAGGGTTTTCCGTATGCCAAGGCGGCGGTCGAGTTTGCCGCCTATGACCTCGCCGGCAAGCAATGCGGCTTGCCGGTGCACCGCCTGCTCGGCGGCGCGATCCGCCGCAAGATTCCAGTGACGCACTCGATCGGCCTCATCGGCTTCGCGGAAGCCGAGCGCGAAGCCGCGCAAGTCGCACGTGAAGGGATACGGACCATCAAGGTTAAAGTGGGCGTCGATCCCGATCGCGACGTGGAGATGGTACGCCGCGTGCGCGAGGCCGTCGGCCCGGGGATCGCGCTTTGCGTCGACGCCAACCAGGGCTACCGCACGCCCGGAGAGGCGATCCGAACCTTCCGCCGCATGGAGCCGCACGATTTGATTTATTTCGAGCAGCCTGTCGAGGGCATCGCGCGGTTGGCCGAGGTCGCGCGCGCCATCGATGCGCCGGTGATGGCCGACGAGAGCGCCTGGAATGCGCACGACGTGATCGAGATCATCGAGAAGCGCGCGGCGCAGATCGTGTCGATCTACACGACCAAGCCGGGCGGGCTTTATCGCGCCATGGAGGTCGCGGCGGTCGCGCAAGCGGCTGGCCTGATCTGCAACGTCAACGGTTCGGTCGAGACCGGCGTCGGCAATCTCGCGAACCTCCAGCTCGCGGCCGCGGCGGCGTCGGTAGTGCTGTCCTGCGTCGTACCGGTGTCGACGCCGGCCGAGGCGCAGTCCGGCCAGGTCGCGGGTATCTATTACAAGGACGATCTGATTGCCGAGCCGATGCGTTTTTCCGACGGCGCCATCGATCTTCCGATCGGCGCCGGCATGGGCATTGCGGTCGATGAGGCCAAGGTGCGCCGTTACGCGGCAAAAACGGCGAGCGTTGGATAGGCCGCATGCGTCAGGATGTGATCGCGCGGCAAGTCCGCGCCATGGGCGAGGCGGGGCTCGATGCGGTCGTCTCGATCTCGCCCGAAAACTTCGCCTACGTGACCGGCTTTCTGTCGCCGACACAGCCCTTGATGCGCTGGCGCCACGCCATGGCGCTCGTCACCGCCGACGGCAGGGTCGCTCTGGTCAGCGTCGACATGGAAGCGAGCACCATCCGCGCCAAGTCGCCGCCGGGAACGGACATCGCGGTGTGGCGCGAATTCAAGTTCGACGCAATGAATGTGCTCGCCGATGTGTTGCGCGGGCATGGTCTTGCCGCCGCACGCGTCGGGATCGAGACCGACTACGTTCCGGCCGGTGATTTTGCGGCGTTGCGCGATCTGCTGCCGCAGGCGAGCTTCGTGTCGGCGCAGCGTTTGCTGGCGCGGCTGCGCGAGATCAAGACGCCCGGCGAGATCGACATCCTCCGCCGGCTGTCGCGCATCGCCGATCGATCGATCACCGAGGCCTATCGTTCGGTCCGCGCCGGGGCGACCGAGATGGACATCGCTGCGGCTCTGACGCGTGGCGTCTACGAACAAGGCGCCGAATATTTCAAGCTGATGATCGTTGCGACCGGCGAGCGCAGCGTGTTCCCCAATGTCGGCCCGACCGATCGCGTCCTCAAGAGCGGCGATGTCTGCCGCGTCGAGATTTTTCCGATGATCGCGGGCTATCACGCCGGTGTCTGCCGCACCGCGGCGATCGGCGAGGCGCCGCCGCAGGCGGAACGCATCTGGGCGAATCTGACGGCGTGCAAGCATCTTTTACTCGACATCATGAAGCCCGGCGCGTCGACCCGTAAGATCTACGAGGTCTATCTGAAAAAGCTGGCCGAGCTCGATCTGCCGCCGATTTCGTTCGTCGGCCACGGTATCGGCCTGCATCTGCATGAAGATCCGTATCTCGGCTCGAGCGAGGATCAACCGCTCGAGACCGGCATGGTGCTGGGCGTAGAACCTCTGATCTACGAAACCGGTTTTGGGTTCGGCATGCAGAACAAGGACATGGTTCTGGTCACCGAAGCTGGCTGTGAGCTGCTGTCTGATTATCTCGATACCGACACATTGCTCGTTGTCTCTTAGCTCTGCGACGCCATGCTCCATGAGCGTATGGAATGAAGCCATGCTCTATTCGCGCGTGGACGCCGCCGCGGGCAGTCCGTAAGGTCAGGACCGCCGGGACATAAAGAAACACGCGAGCACTGATGCGTAGGCGCGATTTCCTGGCGAGCGGCGCTGCTTTTGCCGCAGCTTATTTCAGATCGACGGCGTTCGCCGATACCGAATATCCGCAACAGCCGATCCGGCTGATCGTGCCGCGGTCGGCCGGCGGGGTCGTCGACGTGGTCACGCGGCTGTGGGCCGAGCAGATGCGGCCGCGGCTCGGCACGTTCGTGATCGAAGATCAGGGCGGGGGAGGCGGTCTGATCGCCGGCGGCAACGTCGCGCATGCCAAGCCGGACGGCTACACGCTCCTTGCCGGCACCACGAGCGAACTCATCATCAGTCCGGTGATCGTCGATCGCCCGCCCTACGATCCGGTGAAGGACTTGGTGCCGATCACGCTGATTGCCGTGTCGGTGTCGGCGCTGATGGTGCACGCGTCGCTGCCGGTGCATTCGCTGCAGGAGTTGATCGCGTACGATAAGGCGCATCCCGGCACGCTCTCGTACGGGTCAGCCGGCACCGGAACGTCGGCGCAGCTCTGCGCCGAGCTATTCAAGACCCAAGCCGGTCTGCCGGATATCGTTCACGTGCCCTATCGCGGCGCCAATCCGGGTCTCGTCGACTTCTATGCCGGCCATCTGCCGATGTTTGCCGCCAGCATCTCGCCGCAGGTGCTGGCGATGCATCGCAACGGAACGATCCGCATTCTGGTCGCCGGCGACCGACAAACGGCTGCAGGCCGCCCCGGAAATTCCAATCAGCGCCGAAGTCGGCTTTCCCGATCTGATCATCGGTGCTGTTCATGGGCATGTTCGCGCCCGGCCGGCACACGCGGCCGATCATCGACAAGATCGCGGCCTTCAGCCACGACGTGATGGCGGATAAAGCGTTTCAGGAAAAGTTGATCGGCGACGGATTCGAACCGGTGACTGGATTCGGGTCCCGAGCAGACGGCGAAGTTCATTCAGGAAGAAGCTTGTCCGCTGGCCGCCGATATTGAAGGCCGCGGGGATCAAAGTGGATTGATGTCCTCACGCAGATGCGGATCGAAATGAAGCTGGAGAACTTGATATCCGCCGGCGCCGCTTGCTGGCTTTGGGATTAGCTTCGGGAGCGGCAGCGGTTGCCAGCCGCGCCCTGCCGGCGTTCGCGCAGGAGCATTTTCCCGAATATCCGATCCGCATGATCGCGCCCCGGTCCGCGGGCGGCGTCGTCGATGTCGCCGGCCGGATGTGGGCGGACCGGATGAAGGATCACCTCGGCGCCATCGTCATCGAAAACCAGACCGGAGGCGGCGGCACCGTCGGCGCCGCCATGGTCGCGCATGCGAAGCCTGACGGCTACACGCTCCTCGCCGGCAGCGGCAGCGAACTCGTCGTCAGCCTATCTGACTGCAAGTCATCCGACGTACGATCCGGTCAAGGATTTTGCGCCGATCACCATCAATGCCGTGTCGGTCCCCGCCATCATGGTCAACGCGTCGCTTCCGGTCCACGATGTGCCGGAGCTGATCGCCTACGTGAAAGCGAACGCGGGTAAGCTCGTGTACGGTTCGGCCGGTGTCGGGACGATCGGTCATCTATGCGGCGAGCTTTTCAAGACTCTCGCCGGGCTGCCCGATCTCATCCACGTCCCCTACCGTGGCGCAAATCCGGGACTGATGGATCTTTACGCCGGACAAATCCCCATCATGGTCGCAAGCGTGTCGGCGCAAACGTTGGCGATGCAGCGCGACGGCAAGATCCGCATCCTCGTCGCCGCCGCCGAACGTCATCTGACGGGTGCGCCTGCGGTTCCGATCGGCGCGGATGTCGGCTTTCCCGATCTGATCGCCGAGATGTTCGTCGGCGTGTTCGCCCCCGCCGGGACGCCGAAGCCGATCGTCAATCAGATCGCGCAAGCCTCGCAAATCGTAATGGGCGACAAGGAATTTCAGAGCAAGCTCATCGAAGGCGGCTTCGAGCCGGTGCTGGATTCCGGACCCGAACGTTCGGCGCAATACCTCAAGGCGGACCTCGCGCGATGGGCGCCGATCGTGAAAACCGCCGGGCTCACCATGAACTGATCGCCGCCGCCGCCGTGGCTGTGATCACAGCTTGACGCACGAAGAGTAATCCTCCAAGGTCCTGCCTTCCTCTGCCGCGAGTATCCGAAAGAACGCCGCACAATGGACGTCAACGACAAGATTCACGCGCAGCTCGTCAAAGCCGGCGTCACACTGGCGGCGAGCCTGCCCGACGACTGGGTCAACACGCTGATCCGCCGCATTTCGGCGGGCAATCAGATCCGAAATGTTCCGGTCGGCCGCGAAGCCGAGACCATCGCGGTCTGCGCCGGTGCGTTCTTCGGCGGCGTGCGCTCGGTTGCGATCTTTGGCAATACGGGGTTGCTCACCTGCACCGGCGAAATGGCCACGCTGTGCCTGCGCCACATGATTCCGGTGTTCTGCATCGTCAGCGGCCGCGGTTCGATCGACGACCACAAGGTCTATCAGGAGGTGCAGGGTCGCCGCACCATTCCGCTGCTGCAGGCCTACGACTATCCCTACAAGATCATCGACAAGGAAGAGGAGATCGAGGACATCCCGGACGCCTACGAATGGCATCGGTTGCAGAAGCGTCCGTTCATCCTGTTCCTGACCAAGAAGCTGCTCGGAACCAAAGCATGAAAGCCAACGAATGCATGCGAGTGCTCGCCAAGCATCGCGGCGATGCGGTGGTGGTGTGCGCGCTCGGCATGGCGGCCAACGAGTGGTGGGCGGTCACGCGAAGCGAGGACTTTTTCTACATGCATGGCGGCATGGGCCTCGCGTCGACGTTTGCGCTTGGCCTGGCGCTGTCGATCCCGGAGACGCCCGTATGGGTGATCAACTCGGACGGCGGGCTCTGCATGAATACCGGCACGCTGCTGACGGAGGCTGGACAGAAACCGCACAACATGAAGCATTTCGTCGTCGACAATCAGTGCTACCAGACTGTCGAGACCATGCCGATGGTCAACCAGGACGGTGCCGACTACACCATGATGGCCCGCGGCGCCGGCTTTCAGCGCGCCATCACCATCGACAACCTTGCCGAGCTCGACAGGAAGATGCCGGAGATCGTCGCCGCGCCGGGGCCGTATTTCATTCGCTTGCGCATCGAGGCCGAGCCCGAATACCAGCGCGCACCGCCCGCGAACTATGAGGGCCCGGAGATGAAATACCGTTTCGGCCGCGCCATGGAGAAAAAGCTCGGCATCAAGGTGTTCGGGCCGCGGGGGTTCTGAGCGCTTCGCGCGTCATGGCCGGGCTCGTCCCGGTCATCCACGTCTCAAAGACGTGGATGACCGGCACAAGGCCGGGCATGCCGATGCCGATGCGGCTCTACAGCCTGATCTCGCCCAAATTGACGCTGGTGCCGAGGCTCGTTTCGACGGTTTTCGAGCGGCCGTTGGAAAACACCTTGACGGCGTAGCTGCCGGAATTCTCGTCGAGCTTGTCGAATTTGAAGTCGCCGTAATTGTCGGTCGTGGTGACCGCGACCGCAACCCCGTCCTTGACGAGCTGCACGCTCGCGCCTTCGACGCAGTCAACCACGCCGTCTTTCTCATCAGCAACCGAGCCGCCGATGAAGCATTTGGTGTAGCGCCACAGGTTGCGATAGTAGACACGCGGCTTGGCGCCGGTCTCGGGCTTCATCACTTCGAGATCGTCTTCGCGCGCCATGCGCGCCATGTCCTCATCCTCGACCTTGATCGCACGCATGGCGCCGGTCGGACAGGACTGATCGCCGCGCGTCTTGGTCCAGCCCTGGTCGATCAGGTGCGCGTCGAAGGTCCAATGCTGCGGCAGCAGCAATTCCTCGTTCCACCAGATGTGGCCGTAGGGGCAGGCGTCGACCAGCCGCTTCTGGCCCTTGGCCTTGACCGGATCGATGATGACGATGCCGTCCGAGCGTTTCTTGATTGCGCCGGTGGTGTCGGCCTTGATGCAGGGCGCGTCGTCGCAGTGGTTGCACATGGTGGGAACGTAGGCGATGTCGATCATCGGCATCTGCCCGCGTTCCTTCTGCAAAATGTTGATCCACTTGTGGCCGTGCTTCGGCATCGCCGCCGAATAGCCGGGCCAGTCGTTGCCGACATATTCATCCATGGCGGCGAGCGTGCACAGATTGCAGTTGGTGCACTCCGCCACGTCGATGATGAGATTCCATTTTTGCATAGGTGTAACTCCACACCGTTATTCCTCACCCTGAGGTGCGAGCGCAGCGAGCCTCGAAGGGCGAGGCCCAAGCGCCGTGGCCTGCATCCTTCGAGGGCCGATGCTGCGCGCGGCCGCCTGATGATGAGGTGAACTACTTCGCCGGCACTAGCTGCGCTTCCTTCAGCGTGCGTTTGATGTCCTTGTCCTTTTCCATCGCGGCGAACACCGCCGACATGTGTTCGGTGCGGCGGTCCCACAGCTCGATCTGAACCAGCGAGTTGGCGCCGGCCAGCGAGTGGGTGGTCTTGGTCTGGGTGCGCTCGGGGGTCAGAAGATTGAGGCAGCCGCCGCGATCGACCGATTTGCCGGGTTCGCCCATCGGATCATAGACAGCCGACGATTCGTAGCCGTGGGCGACGCCGCGGGGCAGCCGCTGCGTCGGCAATGCCGCACAGATCACCGCGCCACGATCGTTGAAGACCTTGACGAGGTCGTGCTTCTTGATGCCGCGCGCCTCGGCATCCCCGGCATTCATGCGCATCACCCAATAGTAGTAACCGTCGACCTTGACGCGGTGGTCCTCGATGTTAAGCAAAAACGAGTCCTTGCCGTCGCCTTGGGTGTGGAACGAATACTTCGAATGCGGCGTCAGAAGCTGCAGCGGATAACGCTCGAACATCTCGCCGGAATGCGGGCCTTCCCATGACGGCTCGTATTTGACGATCGGCGGCCGCTCCGGATCGTTGAAGCGCTTAAGCGAATTGCATTCGAATTCGAGCTTGCCGGACTGCGTCTGCAGGCCGCGCAGATATTCCTCGGTGTAGTCGGAGGGCAGCGGCTGCGCCTCCGGCACGTCCTTCTTGCGATTTTCGTAGAACCAGCGGAACGACACCGGCGCGCGCAGTTTCTCCTTCTCGGCCGGCACGACGAAGTAGCCGCGCTGCAGGAATTTCTTCCACGAGATGTATTTCGGCAGGTCGGAGGCGAGAAATACCCGCTTGACCCAGTCGATCTCGTTGACGCCTTCCGAAAAGTAATTGGCGAGGCCGAGCGGCTTGCACAGTTCGTTGAGGATCCAGAAATCGGATTTTGACTCGCCGAACGGTTTGATCGCCGGCGCCTGGAACACGATGACGCGGTGGTTAAGCTGCTGCTGGCCGTGATGGCCGTAGCCGCCGAGCCCGGCCCATTCGCTGATGTCGGTGCGCTCGAAGTTGGTGCAGGCCGGCAGGATGACGTCGGCGAACTTGGCTTCGCCCTCGAACCAGATCGACTGGTTGACGACGAATTCGAGGTTCGGCGACTGATACATCCGCACCCAGCGGTTGGTGTTGTTCATCGTCGACAGGATCGAACCGCCGTATTTGTAGAGCATGTGGACCGGCGAATGGCCGGGCGCTGGATAGCCGAACTTGGCGAACTGGTGCTCGATCGATTTGCCGACCCACGGATAGCCCTCGGCTTTGCCGTCGACGATCGCTTCTGGCACGAAGATGCGCGGAATTCGCTGGCCGTTCGAGTTCATGCTCGGCAGCTGCGGCATGCGCTGGTAGAGCTCGACCGGCATCGCGGTGTTTTCCAGATCGCCCGACATGCCGCCGTCGGCATAGCCGGGGAAATAGAAATTAAAGTCGATCGGCGTGCCCCACTGCAGGTTGCCCATGTTGATGCCGGGCTTGCCGAGCCCCTGCATGGCGACGAGGCACACCATGACGCGGGCCCAGGGGATGCCGGTCTGATTGCGGCAGGCGCCGCCATGACCGTTGCCCCAGCCGCCGGGCGCGAGATAAACGCGCTTCTTGCCCCATTCGCGCGCCAGCGCCCGCACGTCCTTGGCCGGAACGCCGGTTTCCTTCTCCTGCCATTCCGGAGTTTTTGGGATGCCGTCGTCTTCGCCGAGCAGATATGCCTTCCACTTGTCGAAGCCGACCGTGTGCGTCGACACGTACTCCTTGTCGTATAGGTGTTCCTTGATCCACACGTAGGCGATCGCCATCGCCATCGCGACCGAGGTGGTCGGCTTCGGCGCGAACCACTTGCCGGGCAGGAATTGCGCTGACGCATTGTAGTACGGATCAACGTGAACGATCTTGATGCCGAGCTTGGGATCTTTGATCCACTGTCGGCGCGTGGTGCCTTCCTGGGCGCCGTAGGAGCCTGAGGTCGATTTCAGGATCGGCAGCCCAATGCACGATCATGTCGCAGTTCTGCAGGCAATCCTCGACCGTGCCGTAGGTTTCCGACTGGCCGACGCGCAGCGTGTAGCCCCAGTGATGGACCGCGCCCCAATACCAGCCCTCCCACGAATCGGGATTGTGGTGGATGCGCGTCATGCCGACGGCGTTGGCGAAGCGGAACAGCGCCGAGAGGTAGTAGCCGATGTTGCCCCAGGTGTGATGCGAACCATGCGAGAAGGTGATGGCGCCCGGGCCGTATTCGCGTTTCTGCCGTTTGATCTCGTCGGTGACGATCTTGATCGCTTCGTCCCAGGAGATCCGCTCGTAGCCCGACTTGCCGCGATTCTGCGGATTGCGCTCGCCATTCGGATCGAAGTCGACGCGCTTCATCGGATAGAGCAGCCGGTCGGGCGAATAGACGATCGACTTAGCGTTCTGGCCGTGCGGCGCGAGCGTGGTTTTGCGCGGCGGTGTGAGTTTCTGGCCCTTGGCCTCGATGGTCCACGATGCGCCGTCCTCCTCGGTGAGGTCGATCGGCGTCATGCGCAGGATCTTGCCGTCCTTGACGTCGACGAAGACCGGGCCGCCGTTCGTCATGTTGCAGTAGCGCGTCACGCCGCCGCTGAGTTTGGTGCCGTATTTGAGGCCGGCCGACTGACTCATCATCAGCGTCTGGGCGAACCAGTTGGTCAGGTCCTCGGGCCCCTCGACGGTGAGCACAAAATCCTTCTGCGCGTTGATCTGATCGAGCCAGTTGATCGGCGGCGTCAAGAGCGACACGCCGGTCTTGGCGTTCTTGAAAAAAAGCTTGATGTCGGGCTTGGCGTGCATCCCGGCGCGCGAGGTGATCTTACCGTTGTCGAACTGGTACCAGCGCCCGATTTCCTCATCGCGCGTCATAATCTGGGCAACGAGATTGCGCTCTTTTATCCGCGCCTTGAATTCCGGATGCCGCCTCGCCGCGATCTTGAGGAGTTGCGCCGCGCCGAACAGGATAACGGGAAATTGGACCTGGGCGAGCGGCATGGCGTCCTCCTTCTTGCGCGCGCGAGCGCGTGGGTCTGGCGTTGCGCGGGGCATGTCCCCGTTGGTGGGCGCAAGCAGGGCCCGACCGGACGATTTTGCAATAATTTCATCGGGATTGAAACCGTCTCCGCCTTGCCCCCTCGGACATCCTTGCTAGGTTCGAACGGCCGCTAGGCGTTGCCATCGCAATCCAGGAGGGCCATTGGTCATGAGCTGCGACACTGCCGTTCTCCAGCCGGGCGAACCGTTCACGCTGGCGCCGGGCACCGGCGTCAGTTTCGAGATTGAACCCGATCAGAGGCTCAAGCTGACCCAGCCGGAGGGGGAGCAGGTCGCCGACCTTATTTCGTTCAGCCGCGGCGACGTTCGCGAACTGCTGTCGATGCATTCGAGCCGCGCCATCAATCTCAATTGGAGGCTGACGGCGCCGCACATGCTCTACAGCAATCGCAGTCGCGCCATGTGGCTGATTGAAGAAGACCTCACTGGCGAGAACTATTGCGGCGGCGGCTATTGCAGCGAGCACCTCAATGTCGCCCGCTACGGCGACGGCGGAAAAGGCGCTCCGAGCTGCCAGTCCAATCTCGAAACAGCGGTCCGCGGCTACGGAATGGATCGCTGGAGCTTCAACGTCGACGCCTGCTTCAACGTCTTCATGACGGTGGCTTACGATCAGGACGGCGTTTGGGAGATCCGGCCGCCCAAGGGCAAGCCGGGCGACTACATGGTCATGCGCGCCCTGATGCCGCAGATCGTTGCCATCTCTAACTGTCCGGTGCTGTTCAATCCTTGCAATAACTTCAGGCTCAAGCCGCTGATGCTGGAAATTCTGTCATAATGCGCGCCTAATCCAAGCTTCGAAACGCGCCGCGCCAATTTTCGCCCTCGCGGAACTCGTCGTCGCGGCCGTCATAGCGCCAGACGCCGCGGGTCGGCTTGTCGTAGGCCGGCACGAAACGGTCCTGATACCGCATGCCGCAATAATGCGCCGGCTTCACCTTGTCCCAGACGATGAAGCCCTTGTCGGTGATGCAATCGGCGTCGATGCTCACCGCCTCGACCTTGCCGCAGACCATGAGGCGGTAGACCCATGAGTGGGTCCATTCGACCTCGCATTCGAAATGACTGCGGCACTCGGCGATGCGCGGCGGCTTGAGCTTGCGTGAGGGGATGGGCGTGAGGCCGGCCTTCTCCAGTTCGTTGACGCCGCCCTTGAACGGCAAGCCGCACATCAAGGTCTTGTCGAGCATCGTCTGTTCGAACGGGACGACGTTGACGACAAACTCGCCGGTTGCGAGGAGGTTGTCATAGGTGTCCTTGCCGGTGCCGCAGGTGAAGCTGATGTAGACCGGGTCGTGGCAGACGCGGGTGCAGGTGCCGTAGGACGCGGCGTTGATGCGGCCCGCCTTGTCGACGGTCGTGATGATCACCAGGCAGGAGCTTGGTGCAAAGATGTTGTCCCACCACTCCGGACGCACGTCGACTTTGGTCATTGTTTCAGCCCTTCCATGCTCTCCGTCATGCCCGCCAAAGCGGGCATCCAGTAGACACCGGAGCGAGTCAGCGTGCGACGATATTTTGCATCTCGGCCTGCCGTCCGGCGAGAAATAGCCGCATATTCTCGACGACGAGCGGCATGACGAACTCTTCGTACTCGATGACATAGCCGCCGATGTGCGGCAGGATGAACACATTCGGCAGATCCCAAAACGGGCTGTCCTTCGGCAGCGGCTCGGTCTTGAATACTTCAAGCGCTGCACCGGCGATTTTGCGCTCGCGCAGGACCGCCAGCAGGGCATCCTCATCCACGGTCTGGCCGCGGCCGGCGCTGATGTAATACGCCGACGGCTTCATCGCTGCAAACATCCTGGCGTCGAAGATGTCGAGGTTGTCGCTGCTTGCCGGCAGCATGTTGACTAGATAATCGGCGCGCGCCGCTGCGTCGGCAAGTTTGTCCGTTGCGATCATTTCGTCGAAGCCAGCCTCTTGGCGCGGCGTGCGCGAGACGCCGATGACATGCATGCCGAGCGCCTTGAGGGCTTCGCCGATGGCGCCGCCGACGATGCCGGTCCCGGCGATGACGGCGGTCTTGCCGTGCAGCGTGCTCCACAGCCGCCGCTCCCAGAAGTGCGCCTTCTGGTCGCCGACCGCACGCACCACATCGCGGCTGACACCCATCATCATATAGATGACCTGCTCGCGCATCAGCGGGCCGTGGATACCGCGCCCGCTGGTAATCAGGACGTCGTGTTTGAGCGAGGGGCAGCGCAGGAAGTGATCGACGCCGGTCGCCAGCGACTGGATCCATTTCAGCTGCGGCGCACCGCTGAGCATGAAGTCGCGGATCTCGATGCCGAACATGATCATGATGTCGATGTCGGAAAGGTCGCCGCTCACCGCCGCTGCATTGCGGAACAATGTGAATTGCAGCGGCGGAAACTCCGCGCGCAGCGCGTCGCGGTACATCTCGGCGTGAACATCCACGATGAGGACTTTGGTTAGCATGGATTATGTGACCTCGTCATTGCGAGCGTGAGCGAAGCAATCCAGCGCGGCCGCGCGGTTCTGGATTGCTTCGTCGTTTCACTCCTCGCAATGACGAAAGGACGGTCAAGTCTTTAGCTCGAGAAGTTTCGCCGCGTTGTTGAAGGCGATGTCCTCGCGCAACGGCTCCGCGAGCGGTGCACGATCCATGAACTCGCCGGCTTCTTCCGCGGACTCGAAAGGATGATCGGCCGCGAACATCACCCTATCCCGGCCGAGCGCGGCGAGCGAGCAATTGAGCGGCTCGGCCGAGCACATGCCCGATGTCGTCACGATGATGTTTTCTCGAATGTATTCGGACGGCGGCTTTTTCAGCTTCAGGCCGTGAAACGCGGCGCGGCTGTCGAGACGCCACAGCAGGAACGGCAGCGTCTCGCCAAGATGGCCCAGCATCAACCGGCTGCGCGGAAAGCGGTCGAAATGTCCGCTGACGATAAGTCGCAGCGCGTGCGAGCCGGTTTCGAAACCCCAGCCCCACATGGGCCGCATCAGCACCTTGTAACCCGACAGCACCGAGGGCTGCGTCACCGGATCGGCCGGGTGTAGATAGATCGCTGCGCCGAGCGCGTCGGCGCGCTCCCAGAACGGATAGAGCTCAGCGGCGTCGAGATATTGCCCGTGCGTGTGGCCATTGATCATGGCGCCGCAGAGCTTGAGGTCGCGCACGCAGCGCTCCAGTTCGTCGGCTGCCGCCTTGGCGTCCTGCATCGCGAGATGAGCGAAGCCGGAATAGCGGTCGGACCGCTTCTCGATTTCGCTTGCGAGGAAGTCGTTCGACTCGCGCGCCCTGCCGGTCGCCGTCGCGGCATCGCACTCAGCCTGCACACCGGGGCCGGCGATCGACAGCACCGAACGCGCGATCCCGGCGCCATCCATGCTTTTCAGGCGCAGCTCGCCGAAGTCGGTCAGATTACGAAAGAAGTATTCGGCGCGCTCCGGCGGAACTTCGGTCATCGTCGGCCGCCAGTAATCGATCAGGCCGGGCGACAGGAAGTGTTCCTCAAGCGCGATCTTGCGAACCATGAATCTCCCCGGGACCTTCTGCGCGAGAGGTATCTCTGCGGCGTGTTTTTCTGTACCGTATCTCGGCGGTCCTGTATCAAAATGCAAACCAAGCAGCAAGCTTGCCGCCCGTATCGCCTAGCAACGAGACTATGAAATGAACCCGCCTGCTGCACGACGACCCCGCAACGATAAATCCCAGGAGAAGTCTCAGGTGCAGGTCATCGCCCGCGCCGCGACGATCATGCGCGTGCTTGAGGGCGAACCGGCGGGCTTGAGCCTCGGTCAGATCGCGCAGCGCGTCGGCCTCGCGCGGTCGACGGTGCAGCGCATCGTCGCCGCGCTCGGAACGGAAAAAATTCTGATCGCGGCCTCGCCGAACGGCCGGGTGCGGCTCGGGCCGACGATCTTGCGGCTCGCGGCCTCGGTGCGTACCGACTTCGCCGCCGAGGTGCGGCCGTTCCTGATCGAGCTGTCGAAGGAGCTGCACGAGACGGTTGACCTTGCCATCATCAAACAGGATCATCTGGTCTTCATCGACCAGGTGATTGGGCCGCAGCGGCTGCGGACCGTCTCGGCGGTCGGCGAGTTGTTTCCGCTGCACTGTACGGCAAACGGCAAGGCCTATCTGGCGCGGCTTGATGCTACCGCTATCGAGCGATTGATCGGGGCCGCTTACGAACAGCGCACGCCGCGCACGCTCACCCGGCTCGACGCGCTGCTCCGTGACTTGAAATCGGTCCGCAAGACCGGCGTCGCCTTCGATCGCGAAGAGCACACGGCGGGCATTTGCGCCGCCGGCATCGCCACCCTCGATCCGCTCGGCAACTTTCTGGCGATATCGGTTCCAGTGCCGGCGCTGCGTTTTCACGCTCACGAGCGCCAAATCACGGCCCGCCTGCTGGCGGTCAAGGAGGCGCTGGAACGGCACCTGATCGCCACGGCGGCGTAACGGGCGCTGCTTGTGCGGCCATCCGAAGACCGATACATACGTACCATATGATGGTACAATGAATTTAATAGGCGCAGTGCCCTAGAAGGCGGGAGGAGGCCGTGGCGAAAAAAATTCGCGGCGTAATGCTTGAGGAGAACCTCAACAATTCAATGGGACTCGAGTTCTATAACCTGTCCCATCGGTTCGGCTTTCAATCGCCGAACTGGCCTTATTTCGAAGACGTCAAGATCGAACGCATCCACTACATGGCTAAATCGGGCGTGCTGTCGCAGCGCATCACGACCTCGATGCACAACACAACGCACATCGACGCGCCTGCGCACGTCGTGCAGGGCACGCCGTTTATCGACGAGGTGCCGCTGCCGCACTTCTTCGGCTCGGGCATCGTGATTTCGATCCCGAAGAAGAAGTGGGAACAGATCACCTACGACGACCTGGAAAAAGCCGCCGGCAAGATCGTGCGGCCGCGCGACGTGGTGATCGTCAATACCGGCTGGCATAAGCTCTACGAAGACAGCGAAGACTATTTCTGCCGCGCGCCGGGCTTCGTGCCGTCGGCGGGCGAATGGTTCGTTGAAAAGAAGGTCAAGGTGATCGGCCACGACACGCAAGCCAACGATCATCCGCTGGCGACGGCGATCGGGCCGCAGCGCAACGGACCGTTGCATCCGCACCTTGCCGAGGAATACAAAAAATGGTCCGGCGGCCGCGACTGGAAAGAGGACTTTCCGGAATGGGAACCGGTGCACCGCATCCTGTTCAAGAACGGCATTCTCGGGATCGAGAATGTCGGCGGCGATATTGACAAGGTGACCGGCCGGCGCTGCACCTTCGCGTTGTTCCCCTGGAACTGGGAACGTGGTGACGGCTGCATCATCCGGCTCGTGGCTATCATCGATCCGAAGGGAACCTATCGGATCGAGAAGGGGGAGAAATTCTGATGATCGTGCGCAAATTTTCGGAAGCAAAGTCCTACGAAGCGCCGAACCATCGCGGTTACAAGTCATTCCGCGTGTTCGGCGCCGAAATGGGCGTCTCGCAGACGCTGGTGTTCGGCATCTCGCACTTTCTGCCGGGCGGCGGTGCCGGTCCGGATGCCTCGCCGCCGGAAAAGATCTACTACGTGCTGGCGGGCGAACTGACTGTCATCGTCGGCGGCAAGGAGACGGTGATCAAGCAGGGCGACAGCTGCTACATTGGCCCGAACGAAAGCCGCGAGATCATCAACCGCAGCAACGAGGTTTGCACTATCGCCGTCGCGGTCGCACCGGTGAAGTGACGCCGCAGGCGTCATGGCCGGGCTTCCCGGCCATCCACGTCTATCGCGGAGATAAGACGTGGATGCCCGGCACAAGGCCGGGCATGACGAAGCAGTAGACGTAAAGGTGAGTGCATGAACATGTCCGAAGACTTCTTGAAAAATCCGCTGTCGCTGTTCGACGTCAGAGGCAAAACCGCTGTCGTGACCGGTGCGACCGGGGCCTTTGGCGCGCTTGCCGCGCAAGTCCTCGCCGGCGCGGGTTGCGATCTGGTGCTGGCAGCCGGCGGCGCCGAAGCGCTGAAGAAGGTCGCGGCGGATTGCGAAAAGCTCGGCGCCAAGACCGAGTCCGTCAACCTCCGGCCGAGCTCGGCGGGCAGTTGCGACAAGATCGTCGAGGCTGCGGTGAAGCGTTTCGGCAGCGTCGATATTCTGGTGCTCGCCTCGGGCATCAACAAGGTGTCGAAGATCGTCGATCAGCCGCCCGAGGTGTTCGCCGAGGTGATGGACGTCAATGTCACGCAGTCCTGGCTCATGGCCCGCGCGGCCGGCAAGCAGATGCTGGCGCAGGGCCGCGGCGGTAAGGTGATCTTCATGTCGTCGGCGCGCGGGCTCCTGGGTCATCCGGCCGGTTACACGGCTTATTGCGCGTCGAAATCGGCGATCGACGGCGTCACCAAGGCGCTCGGCTGCGAGTGGGGCGCGACCGGCATCACCGTCAACGCCATCGCGCCGACGGTCTTTCGTTCGCCGCTGACCGCCTGGATGTACGAGGACAACGACAACGCGACCAACGTGCGCAAGGGATTCATCACCCGCGTGCCGAAGGGCCGTCTCGGCGAACCGTCGGACCTCGCCGGCCCGCTGCTGTTCCTCGCCTCGAAGGCCTCGGACTTCTATACCGGCCACATCCTTTACGCCGACGGCGGCTACACGGCGGGCTGACAATGGCGAAGGCGCGCATTGCGGTTGTCGGCGCCGGGCTGATGGGGCACGGCATCGCCCAAGTGTTCGCGCTGGCCGGACACGACGTCACCATCACCGACACGGTGATGCAGAACCTCGACACCGCGAAGTCGCGGATCGGCGAAAATCTGCACGATCTCTGCGAGGACGCGAGCGTGGTCGTGCGGGTTCACCCTTGTATCGATCTTGCCGAAGCAGTGCAGGAGGCCGACTACGTCGTCGAGGCGGTGTCCGAGAATCTGCCGTTGAAGCAGAAGCTTTTTGCCGAGATCGAGCGCCATGTGCGCGCCGACACAATTCTTGCTAGCAACACCTCGGTCATCCCGATCACGTCCATCATGGAGGGATTGAAGAAACGCGACCGAGCGCTCGGCACCCATTGGTGGAATCCGCCATTTCTGGTGCCGCTGGTCGAGGTGATCGAAACGAAGTGGACATCACCGCAGGCGGTCGCCTGGACCATGGACCTGCACGCCGCCGCCGGCAAGAAACCGGCGCGTGTGAAGAAAGACGTGCCTGGCTTCATCGGCAATCGGCTCCAGCACGCGCTGTGGCGCGAAGCCATCTCACTGGTCGAGCGCGGCATCTGCGACGCCGAGACGGTTGACGCCGTGGTCAAGGCCTCGTTCGGCCGCCGCCTCGCTGTGCTGGGTCCGATCGAGAACGCCGACATGGTGGGGACCGACCTGACGCTCGCCATTCACGAAACCGTCTTGCCGGCGATCGACAAGCGTCCCAGACCGTCGCCCTTCCTGCGGAGGCTTGTGGCAGACGGCAAGTTGGGGTTCAAATCCGGCGAAGGTTTCCGCAAGTGGAGTGCCGAGGATCAGGCCGCACTCCGCGCCAAGGTGATCAAGCATTTGAAATCCATGCGCGACAGCTAGCGCCTGCAGGGGCGGCGAACAGCCACGACCACGAGATGCCATGAGAGGGAGATTTGTATGAACGACCATACGAAGACTCAGAGGACCCCAACGATCGATCGTCGAACTCTTATTGCGGGCGGCCTTGGCGCCGCCGCAGCGCCCGCGATCCTTCGCGTGATTCCGGCAAATGCACAGTCGAAGACCGTCAAGATTGGGCACGTCAGCCCGAAAACCGGGCCGCTGGCCGGCTTTGGCGAGTCCGACGGCTTCATCATCGATCAGATGAAGGGCGTTCTCGCGAAAGGTCTGCCGATCGCCGGCAAGACCTATCCGGTCGAAATCATCAGCAAGGACAGCCAGTCGACCGGCACTCGGGCATCAGAGGTCGCGTCCGAATTGATCCTGCGCGACAAGGTCGATCTGATCGTCGCGTCGTCGGCGCCCGACACGACCAATCCGGTGGCCGATCAGGCTGAGGTCAACGAAGTGCCCTGCGTCACCACGAACTGCCCGTGGCAACCGTATTTCTTCGGCCGCAACGGCGATCCAAAGAAGGGCTTCACCTGGACCTACCACTTCTTCTGGGGCCTGGAGGATGTGATCGCCTCTTATCTGCCGATGTGGGATTCGGCTCCGACCAACAAGGTCGTGGGCGGCCTGTTCCCGAACGATGCAGACGGCAATGCCTGGGGCGACCCGCAGCGCGGCTTGCCGCCGGCGCTCACCAAGGCCGGATACAGGCTGCTCGATCCTGGCCGCTATCAGGTGATGAACAACGACTTCACCTCGCAAATCATGCAGTTCAAGCAAGCGGGCGCCGAGGTCGTCGTCGGCAACATGATCCCGCCCGACTTCGCCACCTTCTGGTCGCAGGCGGCGCAGCAGGGCTTCCGTCCGAAGATCGTGACCATCGGCAAGGCGCTGCTGTTTCCCTCCGTTGTGGCTTCGCTTGGTCCGCGCGGCAACGGTCTCACCACCGAAATCTGGTGGACGCCGAACTTCCCGTACAAATCGGGATTGACCGGGCAGAGCGCGCGACAGCTCACCGATGCGTATGTCGACGCGACGTCACGGCCCTGGACGCAGCCGATCGGCTATCAGCACGCGCTGTTCGAGGTCGCGATCGACGTTTTCAAACGCACCAAGAGCATCGATCCGAAGGCGATCCTCGCCGCCATCACGGCGACGGATTACCAGTCGATCGTCGGTCCGGTGAAGTGGACCGGTCAGCCGGTCAAGAACGTCACCAAGACGCCGCTCGTCGCCGGTCAATGGCAGCGCCAAGGCAGCGGCTTCGAGCTGGTGATCGCCGAAAACAAATCAGCGCCGAACATTCCGGTCGGCGGCAAGCTCGAATTGCTGACGTAAGTTAGCGCGCTAGCGCGCGAGCGACAGGGTTGCGCCGGCGTCCGCGGTCGCGCGCAGCGCCGCCATGACCTCGCTGGTGAAGAGGCCGATTGAGCGCAGGCACTCGTCGAGCGTGAGATCGCCGAAGGCGAATTGTCCGACGACGTAGTTGCAGCCGGTTTCGGCAAGCTGCGCGGCGAGAAATTCGCGCACCGTCGTGGGCGATCCGGCGATGCCCTGGCCGCACTCGATAATCGCGTCGAATTCCGGCGGGCGGGGGTGGGTCTGCTTGCGTCCGCGCTGGCGCGACAGCAGCGTAAAGGCGTCTTGCCAGACCCTGTAGGCCCGGCGGGCCAGATGGAGCGCTTGCGCGTCAGTGTCGCCGACAACGATGAAGCGGCCGAGCCCGAGCTTTGGAAGCGGCGCCGATGGGCCATGCGCGGCGCGCCATGTCGCGCGATAACGGTCGATGGCAAGCCGAATATCGCTGGTCGTATCGAGGCCGATCACGTTGAGCGCCCGTCGTGCCGCGCGCTCGGCGCTGTCGGGCGAATGCACCCCATACCACAGCGGCGGATGCGGCTTCTGCAGCGGCTCGAGCTCCATCGGCACGTTGCTGAAGTCGTAGTGCGTGCCGTGGAAATCGAGCACCTTGCGGGTCAGGCCCTGAAGAACGATCTCGACGCCTTCGTTGTACATGCCCTGCGCCGCCTCGGGGTCCTCGCTGAAGAGCGCAATCTCGATCGGCGAAGCGCCGCGGCCGAAGCTGACGTCGAGCCGGCCGCCGCTCATCTGATCGAGCATGCAGATCTCTTCGATCAGCCGTACCGGATGATAGAGCGGAAGAACGAACACCATGGGGCCGAAGCGCAGCCGCCGCGTCCGCTGTGCCACCGCCGCCAGAAACACGTTCGGCGAGGGCGCCATGCTGAGCGGCGTCGAATGGTGCTCGGCGATGTGATACGAGTAGAAGCCGCCGCGGTCATACGCCTCGATGATCTTGAGGCGGTCCTCGTAATAGTCCGTCAGCGAGGCGCCGGTGCGGTCGAGGTGATCGAAAATGCCGAAGTGCATGCGATCAGCTCACAGACCGAGCGGCCAATCGCGCGACAGGATGCCGGAGGCGATACCCCTGCCGACGTAGTATTTCCATAGCTTGCCGATGTGATGATCGCGCTTTTCGTGCCGATTGATCTGATCCATCTCGGCGCGCGTCAGCGGCAGCGGCTTGGCGCCGGCTTGCAGGACCTGCATCAGGGCGTTGGCATTCTCCTCGAAGTGCGCGGCGTCGATCAGCAAGGCGGGCACCGACTCCGCGGTCAGCACCATGCCGTGCGCGCGCATCAGCGCCGCATGATGCGGGCCAAGACTCTTCGCCAGCGCCTGGGCCTGTTCGGTGAGCTTGATGTGGCTCGGATCGGGGTGAACCGGAATGCCGCTCTCCCAGCGCACCGCGCGCGAGCGCATCGGCAAAAGCTTGACGCCGTCCATCATCGTGAACGCGATGGCGATCTTCATGTGACAGTGCAGGATCGCCTGCACGTCAGGCCGCGCCTTGAGGATTTCGATGTGAATGGGCGTCTCGCTCGGCGGCTTGGCGTCGCCTTGCAAAACCTCGCCGTCGAAATCGACGGCCAGAACCCGGTCGGGCGTGAGTTCCGCGCGGGAGTCCGTATGAGGCTGGATCAGCAGCGCGTCGCGCCCGGCTACGCGCACCGAGATGTGGCCGCTGTAGTCGAGAATACCCAGCATGTTGAGGAGCCGCGTCGTGGCGGCGACCTGAGCCTGCAGCCGTTTGATCTCGGCCTGCGGCAGATCGCTGTTGGGGCGCGTTTTGACATCCAGCATGTGAGACTTCTCCTGCCGTCACTGCGCGACGGATCGCGATTTGACGCTGTCCCACCACGGACAGACGCCGGACATGACTTCGTAGTTGCCCTCGATCACCTGCACCGGACGGCGGAAACCGTCGGCTGCGTTTTTGAGCCGTAATGCGCGCGCCTTGGCGCTGTCTTCCTTGGACAGCCAGGCGCGGTCGTGGCCCCACATGCTGGGGCCTTCCTTGCGCTCGAACGCTTTCCAGGTGTCGACGCCGATCGAGCGGGCGCCCCAGCCGTACTCGACCATAAAGGCCGATGGCGTCCAGGTGTAGAACGAGGTGATGAAGTCGCTGGTGTGCCGGCCGAGCGTAACCGAGACGCGGTCTTCTTCAAGCTGCGCCAGATCGTAGCCCTGGCCCACGTCATCGAAGCTGAAAACCTCCATCATGATGTGATGGACTGCGTTCTTGCCGGTCTGGATGAAGGCGAGGCTGTGATGGCGCGGGTTGAGGTGAAGGAAACGAGCGACGAACGGGTGGTCGTAATAGTCGGTGAGGCGGAAGCCGAGCGTGTCGCGATAGAATGCCATCAGGCGATCGATGGTCTCGCGCGTATCGACGTTGAGCACGACGTGGCCCAAACCCAGCGGCCCGGTGCGGAAGCCGGAAATCGAGCGCCCGGGCCGAAACGGTTCTGACGTCATCTCGGCGCCATGAAAAATTTCGAGCCGGTTGCCGAGTGGATCGTTGAGCACGATCAGATCGCGCACCTGCCGTTCGTCGGCCAGCGCGCGGGCGCCGCGCGCCACCTTGATCTCCTTGCCTTCGAGATGAGCAGCGAGCGCGTCGAGTGCCGACGCGTCGGCGACTTCCCAGCCGAAGAAGGCGATACCCTCGCCGCCGTCGGCATCGACGATGATGCGTTGCTTGCGGTCGTCCATGCGAAACGCGAGCGTGGTGCGCGATTTGTCAACGCGCTGCAGGCCGAGAAGGCCTGAGCCGTAGCTGCCCCAGTCGCCCAAATCCTTGGCGCGGACGCCCACGTAACCCAGCGCCCGGGGAGCGAAAGTTTGCGTCGTCATGGCAGCCTCTTCATGGCAACCTCATCGCGGCGGTCCGTGCCGTGGGCGCCAAATGGGTGGCCTCCCAAGCCGGTACGTTTGGATTGTCCTTCGCCGTTGCCATCCTTTTACATGGATGGCATGAGGGTTCAAACGGCCCAAACGGAGGAACCGCCATGCAGGCGCGCATCAAACCGCCTTTCCGCGCCGATCATGTCGGCAGCCTGATCCGCCCCGACGCGCTCATCAAGGCGCGCGAGGCCGCCGAACGGGGCGAAGTGGCGTCGGCCGAACTGACGCGTATTCAGCACGATGCCATTTGCAATGTCGTCCGGCTTCAGGAAGAGCTGGGGCTGCGCCTCGCCACCGACGGCGAGTACAACCGCACGTTCTGGCAGCGCGACTTTCTGCTCAAATTCAGCAACGTCGAACAGGTCGCGTCCAAGCTCACCGTTCGCTTTCACTCCGCCGCCGGGACCCGCGATCACTCGCCGCCGTCGTTGCGGGTCACCGGCAAGCTGGCGCGGCCGCACGGCATTTTCGTCGACGACTTCAAGTTTCTCAAATCGGTTGCGCACGGCACGGCGAAAATCACCATTCCGTCGCCGACGACGATGCACTTTCGCGGCGGCCGCAATGCCGTCGATGCGAAAGCCTATCCGGAGATGGATGCGTTCTACGTCGACCTGGCGCGCGTCTATCGCGAAGAAATTCACGATCTCGCCGACGCCGGCTGCCGCTACCTGCAGATCGACGAGGTCAACCTTGCGTATTTGTGCGATCCGGAGTTGCGCGCTCAGGTCAAAAATATCGGTGAAGAGCCGGAAACTTTGCCGAAGACCTATGCCTGCCTGCTCAACGACACCATCGCTGGCCGCCCGGCCGACATGGTGGTCTGCATGCATCTGTGCCGCGGTAATTTCGCCGGCGCTTGGGTGGCGGAGGGCGGCTACGATCCGATCGCCGAGCTTTTGTTCAACGAGATCGCGGTCGACGGCTATTTTCTTGAGTACGACACGCCGCGGGCCGGCGGCTTCGCGCCGTTGCGCTTTCTGCCCAAGGGGAAGATCGCCGTGCTCGGCCTGGTCACCACCAAGGGCCCGAAACTCGAAACCAAGGACGAACTCAAGCGCCGCATCGAGGAGGCGAGCCGTTATGCGCCCATCGAGCAGCTCGCGCTCTCGCCGCAATGCGGCTTTTCGAGCGGCATCGGCGGCAACGCCATGACGGTCGACGACGAGATCTCGAAACTCAAACTGATCGTCGAGACGGCCCGTGAGGTTTGGGGCACGGCCTGATAGGCCGTCACAGCGTCCCGGGAGCTTACCTGGACCGGAAGACCGCGTAGCGGACGCCGCGGACCGCGTCGAAGAAGAACGGCATCGGCCTTGTTGGAAGCTCGGCGAAGAGCCCGGTCGCCAGAATGGCCGGCTTCGCCCAATCGATCGAGTTCGTGCGACGAGCTTCCATAGATGACGAAGCAATCCCGTCTCTTTGCCTTGAGCGATGAGACGATGTTCTCAAGCACAATCTCGAAGATTTCGCGGGCGAACGGGTTGTAGAAGAAGATCACCAAGGGCCCTCCGGGCAGGGAGAATTGCGCCACATCGGCTTCGACGATCTGCAGATCGTGACATCGCTACCATTTGCCCTTGAACGTCGCGATATTCCGCCGCGAGTAGGCGACGAGCTCCTTGGCAAATTCGACGCCAACGATCTTGGAAAAACCGTAACGCGACGCGAGCAGCACGGTGCGCGACTTGCCGGCGCCGAAATCGACAAACGTATAGCCGGCAAGCGTCCGTGGCAGGCTTTGCCTCATGAAGTCGAACGATCTCGGCGAGCTGCAGACAGAACTGCCGATGCGGCCCGGTGACGGTGAGCGAATGCAATTGGATCGAGCCCGCGGTATCGACGCCGTGCCGGCGGTCCCAGTGCCGTGCATGACGATGCGCGATGATGTGGCGGATATTGCGAGCGACGAAGCTGATGCTGCCGCGCAGCCCCTGCTGCCGGGCGAGCGCGACGGTCCGCGATAGCCCGATCTGCTGGACCGTTCGAATGGCGCGTCTCACACGCCCGGCCGACAGGTCCTGTATCTTGCTATCGCCGAAATGCGCTGTCTGCCGCGCGGGTTCGGAAAACGACATGATGCAATCTTTGAAATCTGCGCGAAAATAGCGAACCGTGAAATCCCGGCAACGCTTCTCCGACGAAGCGGTTAATTTAACGATATGGGGCGTCAGCGCCGCGGCGGATCAACGGTCGAGCGCGTTGCTGAACTGCTGCGTGCAGGAATAGATGTTGCTCACGACGTCCGGTTCGCCGGCAAATTCGCTCAATGGCCCGTCTGTCTCTTGGGTCGGGGGCCGCAGGTGCCAATATCCGCAATCGCTTAAAGCGGCAACCATCCCCAGCATCGCGCTCCGTCCGGGTTCGTTGACGAAGGCCCGGCCGCATTCCCAGACGATGACCGCGATACGGCCGCTTCTAATCAAGGATTCGGCGCCGGCGATGATTTCCGGTACCAGGCCCTCGGCATCGACTTTCAGAATGATGCGCCGGTCAGCGAGCCCAGGAAAGCACGCCGGCGCCGTGTCCAATCTTACGACCGGGACCAACTGCGATGGTCCGATCGCCTGGGGTGGCAGGGCGACACCCCGGATGCTGTGGCCCATCGTAGAATTGATCACGAGCGGCGCCAGATCGGACTGATCGTCGCAGGCGGCGCAGATGAGCGTGACGGCGTCGCCCAGTTTGTTTGCTACAATATTCTGGTTGAGGACAACCGCATTCATGAGTTCATGCTCAAACGAGATGACTTGAATATCTCCAGCCGGATGAGTGGCGGCCTGTAATGTGAAGAAGCCCCAGTGTGCACCAACGTCGACAAAGAGGTCGCCTCGCCGCAGCGCGCGCTCGATAAGGTTTCGGGCCGGCGCTTCGTAGCCGGCATGACTTTCGTTGACGATCAGATGGAGCGCTCCGACGTCGGAAGCGTAGTGCATGGGAAACGTCAAATTGAATCGCGGGCTCTCGTCGCCTCGCTTGAGCGACGAGGGCAGAATGGCCCAGCCGTTTACCGTTTTGAGGTTGATATCAGGGCTCAACTTTGCCATCGGATCGAGGGCAGCGATCGTCGCAAATACCCGTAACGACGGCCACGAATCAGGAAGCGTTTGAATTATACTCGGTTCCATCGGCGCGGCGGCGCACTGATTTGAGCGAAGCCGAGCCCAAACGACGGCGCGGGTTTTGAAAAAGCGGGAGGTGAGTGATGAAAGCTGCCGTGCTTGGCGAGACAGGCGTCGAGGTTCGCGACCTACCGAAGCCGCAGCCCGGCCCCAATGAGGTTTTGATCCGAGTACGCGCGTCGAGCCTCAACCGCGCCGATCTCATCGTCGCCTCAGGTGTCCAGCACGGCAGCGTTGGCGGCGTCGGCGCGCGGCTCGGTCTTGAATGTTCCGGCGAGGTCGAAGCGGTCGGCGCTGAGGTCAAGGATTTCAAGCCCGGCGACCGGGTCATGGGCTCGGTGCCCGGGCGGCTTTGCCGAATATGCCGTCACCGACGCGGCGCGGGTGCACCGCATCCCGAGCAACAACATGACTTACGAGCAGGCCGCGTGCTTTCCGGTCGCGCTGCAGACGATGCACAACGCCGTGGTCACGGCGGGACGGCTCAAGCGCGGAGAAACGATGCTGGTTCAGGGCGCGAGCTCCGGCGTCGGCCTCATGGGCATGCAGATCGGCAAGCTGATGGGGGCATCGCTGGTGGCCGGCACATCGACAAATGCGGAGCGCCGGGCGCGGCTGAAAGATTACGGCTGCGATCTCGCGGTCAATTCCAGCGATCCGAAATGGCCGGACGCGGTTAAGGCCGCGACCGGGGGCAAGGGCGTCAATCTGATTGTCGATCTTGTCTCAGGCGGCGTTGCCAATCAGAACCTCGAGGCGAACGCGATCCTCGGCCGCATCGTCAATGTCGGCCGGTTGGGCGGCACCAAGGCCGAATTCAATTTCGATCTCCATGCGCTCAGGCGCATCGATTATATCGGCGTGACATTTCGCACCCGGTCCCTCGACGAAGTCCGCGAGATCGTCAGCCTGATGCGCGCCGATCTATGGCCGGCGCTTGAGGCCGGCAAGCTGTCGCTGCCGATCTTTCGGACCTATCAGCTCGACGACATCGCCGACGCGTTCGCGGTCATGCGCGCCAATCAGCATTTCGGCAAGATCGTGCTCAGGATGTCCTGACCGGCGTCCGGCCGTCACACCTCCGGCGTCACGTCGTGAAACTTGGAGTAATCGAGCAAAAGCCGGCCTTCCTTTGAGATGCTCGTAATATCGCGGTAGCGGTGCTGCCAGCGGATGTCACCGTGCTGGTATGCCTTGCGGTCAAAGAGCCGCTGCGCCGAGTTGTCGTCCACGCCTGTGACATTGAGAATCAATGCCGCGTCCATGGCCGCAAGGTCGGCGTCGCCCAATCGATAGAGCGGGCTTGTTTCGTCGATCTCGTGAAAGATGGTCCAGCTCAAAGAAAATATCGGATGTTCACGGCGATCGAGGGTGAGCTCGTAGAACCGGCGCAGCGTTTCGCCTTCCTTGGTAAGCTCTCGGCGAATGAGCCAGAGTCTTGCCGTGGCTTGCGAGATCGCGTTGTGGCGCGCATTGGCGATGCGGATCATCAGCGTCGGCAGGCCCTGGCGGTTGGCGACGACTGGAAAGTTGGCGAAGACGAAGCGCGCTCTGGGCCGCGAGAAGCGGGCAAAGATCAGCCCGGTCATGACCGCCAGAAACGACATGCCGGTAAAGATTTCCAGGGTCGCGACCAGGTGACCGTAGTTGGTCTGTGGGTGCATGTCGCCATAGCCGACCGTCGCAAGTGTCTCGATCGAGAAATAGAACAGGCTCAGCGGTAGATCGTCGGCCACATTGGCGATCGGATGGTCGCCCAAATAAAACAGGAACGCGAAGATGGCGTTGAGAAAGACGAAGATCAGCGCGGCGCAGCCAAAAAACACCGGCCAATAGACGGTCATCGCCCGGTGATAAAGGTCTGTCCAGAAGCCGGGGATGAGTCCGCGAGTTTCGATCTCGCGGTCGCCGATCGTGACAATATGCGATTTGGGCTCTTTTGACTTTCCTTCCGATCTCGGACCTTGAGCCGTGTCCAGCATCTAATCCTCTCGAGCCGGCAGGCGCGCCATAATCGAGCGCGCCCGCCCGCCGTAACAGTCTAAGCGTGAGCCTTCACGGCCGCCGCGGTTTTGAGCTTCGGATAGACGCGGAGTGCGTTACCCTCGAAGATCTTCTTGCGGTCAGCGTCGCTGATCGGCGCCTTGTCGACGTAGCGCTTGGTGTCGTCGAAGCCGAAGCCGGTTTTCGGATCGTTGCCCTTGACCGCGCCGACCATCTCGGAAGCGAACAAGATATTGTCGATCGGCACCACTTTGGTGAGCAGGTCGATGCCGGGCTGATGGTAGACGCAAGTGTCAAAGAAAATGTTGTTGCCCATGATCTCGGCGAGTTCGGGCTTGCCGTTGTTGAGCGCGATCCCCCGGAAGCGCCCCCAATGGAACGGCACCGCGCCGCCGCCGTGCGGAATGATGAACTTCAGCTTCGGGAAGGTCTTGAACAGGTCCGACAAAATGACCTGCATGAGTACCATGGTATCGGCGTTGAGGTAATACGAGCCCGTGGTGTGCATCGCCGGATTGCAGCAGCCCGACACGTGGATCATGCACGGCACGTCGAGCTCGATCATTTTCTCATAGAGCGGGAACCACGACTTGTCGGTCATCGGCGGCGAATTGAAGTAACCGCCCGACGGATCGGGATTGAGGTTGCAGCCAACGAAGCCCATCTTGATGCAGCGCTCCAGCTCCGCCGCTGAGTTCTTCGGATCGACGCCCGGTGATTGCGGCAATTGGCAGACGCCGATGAAGTTCTGCGGATAGAGCGAGACGACGCGGGCGATCAGATCGTTGCATATCTGAGACCATTCGACGCTGACGCTTTCATCGCCGATGTGATGGCCCATGCCGGAGGCGCGCGGCGAGAAGATCGTCAGGTCGGTGCCGCGGTCGCGCTGCAGCTTGAGCTGGTTCTGCTCGATGCTTTCGCGGATCTCGTCGTCGGACATCTTGAGCGCAGCGCGCGACGGCATCGCCGTCTTGTCCTTGGCGTTGGCCGCCGCGGTCTGTTCCTTGCGGAACCGGTGCAGGTCCTTGGGCTCGGTGGTGTAGTGGCCGTGGCAATCGATGATCATGACAACGCCGCTTTGTGGGTTGGGAAGGGCCGGATGCTACGGCGCGCGGCGGCATTGTCAAACCGCTCCAACCGGCGTCAGCGCCCTGCGCTCCGGCAGGCCGGAGCCAGGCGGCGATCGCGTCCAGGGCGGCTGGTCGGCTATGCCGAAGTGATTGACGTCCGGCACGATTTCATCTGCGCCATGGCGCGTCGGCGGCAAAGGCGCGCAGCGCGTCGGGTCGATCGCCTCGTCGTTGGCGCCGACCAGGACCAGGTCGTCCGAGCGCGCGAGGTCGTCTGATAGCGGAACCGGGATGATAGGAGGCGTTGAGCCGGTAGGAATACGACAGCGTTCGGTCCGTCCAAACTGTGCCGGTTTGTTGAATTCGACGATCGGCAAACCGTGAAGCCGTGAATGCCGATGGCGTTCAGTGCGAGCAGTCCATAGAGCCGTTTCCAGTGCATGCTGGCCCAGCCGCCCGCATCACGGCCCCTGATCGCGTTCGACAACGGGATGATCGGGGCCATGGGCAGATAACTCGACACGTCGCGGGCATGAGCGCCGCCGGCAAAGCGGATGGTGAGCCCGCCGCCGCTGGAATGGCCACCGAGTGTGATCGGACCGCTCAGGTGCTCGGTCGAGCGCAGAAATTTGATCAGGTCGTCGAGGTCGTCCTCCAATTGGCCGATATAATCGATGTCCCCTCTTCGCCGCCCGGATTGAAAATGCCCGCGCAGATTGGGCAGAACGACCTTCGCCGCTCCGCCATGGCTCAGCGCCGCTGCGAGCGCGTGATAGCCGCCGCCGTGATAAGTCGAGCCGTGGATGAAGATCAGAATCCGCTGCGCCGTCAACTCGTAGACACGGTATACAAGCTCCTCGCCGTCTCGCGCCGCATAGCGCTGCAGGCTCGGCGGATTGATCTCTGTCGGGGCGTTGCGAAGCGACGCGAAATTGAACACGTCTTTGGCTTCGCTGATCGGCGGCTCTGGTGTTGCAACCAGAACCAGGGCCGTGACGAGTCCGAAAACGATCAGGCCCGCCAAGGCCGCCGCTGCGCCAAGCATCAGATTCATGGGATCGGATTCATGGGATCAGATTCACGGGATCAGATTCACGGGATCGGATTCATGCAAAAATTCGCGCCAATTGACCGTGCCGTCGGCTGCACGGCAGTGGCATTTGTACACTGAAGCGACTATGGCATGCGGGCTCGTACAATCGCTATGAGATAGTCTAGTATTCGCGCCCCGCGCCAGGGAGGAGACAGGAATGGCTGATTTACCACGGCTCAACAACATCATCCGCGCACTCGAAGCGGGCCAGCACGCGCTCACGTGCTTTGCGCCCGCCCATGTCGAACTCGGCAGTCGCCATGAGCCAGTCGAAGTACGACGGCTGCGTGTTCGAGATGGAGCACAATCCGTGGGACAGCGGCCGGCTGCGGGATTGCCTGCAATACATGCTCAACCGCGCTCAGATTGCCAAAGCCGGTCTGGTGCCTCCGGTCACGCCGATGGTTCGCATTCCGGTGAATGGCGTCGAGATGGCGCAGTGGCAGGCCAAGCAGACGCTCGACGTCGGCTGTTTCGGCATCGTGTTCCCGCACATCTCGACCGTCGAAGAGGCGGCCAACGCGGTCGGCGCGTGCCGCTATCCGCGGCTGAAAAGCGCGAAGTATTATGAGCCCATCGGCATCCGCGGCGACGGTCCGACTACGGCGACACGCTACTGGGGCCTCGGCCAGCAGGAGTACTATCAGAAGGCCGATGTGTGGCCGCTCAACCCGCAAGGCGAGATCTTCTGCATCCTGCAGATCGAGGACACACGCGGTGTCGAGAATCTCGACGCGATGCTGACCAAGGTGCCAGGCATCGGCGCCATCCTGATCGGTGAAGGCGACCTCGGCCAGGAGCTCGGCATCCCGCGGCAATACGAGCATCCCGAATTGCTGAAGTGGATGAAGCGGGTGGTCGATACCTGCAAGAAGCACAACGTCGTGGTCGGCCATCCGCATGTGGAGAGCGGCAACGCCGAACGCATCGTCAAGGAAGGCTATCGCTTCCTGATGATGGCGCCGGTGCAGGGTTATGGTCACCTGACCGCGGCGCAGAAGCAGACAGGCCGGGGGTAGGCCTTAGCCTTCGTCATGCCCGGGCTTGACCCGGGCATCCATGCGGCCGTGGCGCCCTTTGGATTGCCGAGTCGAGCCCGGCAATGACAATTCACGAGACCCCTAATCCACCCTTTTGCTCGATGAAGCGCGCGATCTCTTCGACGCCCTGGCCGGCGCGGAGGTTGCTGAAGATGAACGGCCGCGCGCCGCGCATGAGCTTGGTGTCGCGCTCCATGTTGGCGAGCGAGGCGCCGACGTGGGGGGCGAGATCGATTTTGTTGATCACAAGCAGGTCGGAGCGGGTGATGCCGGGTCCGCCTTTCGAGGGGATTTTTTCCCCGGCCGCAACATCGATCACGTAGATGGTCAGATCGGCAAGCTCGGGCGAAAACGTCGCCGCGAGATTGTCGCCGCCGGATTCGATCAGCACGAGGTCAAGCTCCGGGAATTTCGCCCGCATGTCGGCGACGGCGGCGAGATTGGCCGAAGCATCTTCGCGAATCGCGGTGTGCGGGCATCCCCCGGTCTCGACACCGGCGATCCGCGCGGGATCGAGCGCGCCTGAGCGCACCAGATATTCGGCGTCCCATTTGGTGTAGATGTCGTTGGTGATGGCTGCGATCTCGTAGTCATCGCGCAGCCGTTTGCACAGCGCATCCATCAGCGCGGTCTTGCCTGAACCGACCGGCCCGCCTACGCCGACGCGGAGCGGCCCATGCAGGGGCCGATGTTGCGTGGCGGCAGTGTTGGTCATGCTGGACATCCGCAGACTCTCCTTCAGCCTAGGAGATTAGAGCGGCCCGGGCGGCAGGGCAAAGCGTGACCGGGTTGCGCCGCCCTGCGAACGCATCGCCTATTGCGGGAATGTCACCGGTCTTCGAATCAAGCATCGATCATTCGGCAACGGCGAACGGTGCCGACATGCCAGCGAACTCGGCGGCATGATCGCGCCGGTGGACGTTCTGGTCATCGTCCTCGTGCTGGCTGTGGCGATCGGCTGCATCAACTATCGCTGGATCAGGCTGCCGCCATCCATCGCCATGCTGCTCGGTTCGCTCGCGGTGTCCCCACTCATCGTCGCGAGCGATCGTGTGTTCCATCTGCATGCGATGTCGTGGTTTCGCGGCACGCTCGATGCGACGCATTTCCCGCGCGTGTTTCTCAACGCCGTCCTCGCCCTCCTCTTGTTCGCCGAACTGAACCGGCGGCGGTCGATGATCCTTGTGCTTGCCACCGCGAGCGTTGTCATCTCCACGGTGATCTTCTGCTTCGGCATATGGGGCGTGTTTGCGGCGCTCGGCCTTGCAGTTCCGCGCGCCTGGTGCTTCGTGCTCGGCGCGATCCTCGCACCGACCGATGCCGTCGTGGTCGAGAATCTGCTGCGGCGGCTGAGCCTGCCGCCGGGTTTGAGCGCCGCGATCGTGGGTGAAACCTGTTCAACGATGGCGCCGGCGTCGTGCTCTTTCTGCTGGCGCTCGGCGTCTCCCAAGGCGAAACGCTGGTTCTCGGCCACGGCGAGGTGTTGCTTGCGCTCCTGCGCGAGATCATCGGCGGCGCGGCGATCGGGTTGGTGGCGGGGTGGCCGGCCGGGCGCTTGATGCGCTCCATCGCGGACGAAGGCTTGCAGCTTCTGATCTCGCTTGCGCTGGTCCTTGGCTGCTATCGAGCCGCCAATCTCGCGGAACTGTCGGGGCCGATCGCCGTAGTCACCGCCGGCCTTTGCCTCGCGTCGCCGTCGCCCCGGTTCGGGATGGGCTCCGGCCGCGAAAGGTTCTGGTCGGGTTCTGGTCGCTGCTCGACCAGTTGCTCAACACCATGCTGTTTTTGCTTATCGGCCTGAAAATTCTCGGCTTGGTTGTGCAGCCGATCGATTTGTTGCCAGTCGTGTTTGCCAGTCCACTCGCGATCGTATCCAGGCTGATCAGCGTCGCCATACCCTTGGCGATGACGCGTGAATCGCTTCGCGACAAGGCGCGCGAATCGACGCTGTTGACCTAGGCGGGGCTGCGCGGCGGAATTTCCATCGCGCTCGCCCTGACGCTGCGGGCCTCTCCATGGCGGACCGACCTCCTGGTCGTGACCTTTGCGGGTCGTGGTGTTCACGATCGTGGTGCAAGGCCTGACGATGCCTCGCTTTCTGCGCGCGGCCTACGGCGCGAAGAGTTTGCCGGAGCGGCCTTGATGAAACCGGTACTCGGGTATCCTAGATCTGCTTTTGATCAGGTGCGGTCGCCGCCAGCCTCTAATTTCGCCGCAATGCTGGCTACGGTGGCGCGCGGGGCTTAGATTGAAAGAGTGAGAATGGCCATGCGCAAGACATTTCAGGTTCTCGCCTTTTTGACGGCCGCGGCAGCCACGTGCGGAGTTGCGCTGTCTGGCGCGACGGCAGCCGACCATTCGAACGGCGCGGCGCACGGCCTGATCCTCGCTCAGCAGGAAGGCTCGGCGCCGTCGGCAAAAGCGACGCCGCTCCCGACACCGCCGGCCTTGATGACGCCGCTGACGGCGCAGTCGTCCGGGCAGCTCCCCCCAACGACCCTGGCTGTGCCATCTGCACCGGCCCCTGCGGCGTCAACGCTCGTGAATACACCGGCACAAAAACAGCCGATGGTTCATCAGTAATCGTCGGGCGCGGGGCTGTAGCACTACGAACGGAACAGCCGCGTATACTGCGTCTCGTGGCGCATGCTCGCCAGATCGGCGCGAAACGCGCACGATCCGACGTCGTCGAGCCGCGTGCTGAGCGCGCGCGCCGCGGCCGCCGTGACGGCCGGTTCGAGTGCCGCGAGCGCGCGCTGGCCGTCGGTCTGACCGAGTGGCACGAGCCGCACGCCTGCGGAAATCCAGTTCGCCGTCAGCGCCTGAAGAAAGGCATTGAGCGAGGGTTCGCACGGAATGTCGTGGCCGGCGCAAGCCGCGCCGACGGCGACCGGAAGCGCAACCGGACCGCTCCAAACCTCATTGAGACGCACGAGCGCCGGGCACGGCCAGGCCGCGCGGGTTGCCTCCACGAACGCGCGGCCCTGCGCGGTGGTTTCCAGCAAGCGCTCCTTGGAAGGTACGAACGCTGCGGCGAGCTCCGCGACGGAACGCAGCGCCGCGTCATCGCCATTGGCCACCGCGCGGTGGGCGTGAGCAAAGAAAACCGCGTCGCAGAAGCCGCCGCCGCGCTCGATCATGACAGTGAGCCACTGTTGCAAGGTGCTGGAGTCGCGGACGTCGCCGGCCTCAACCGCCCATTCGAGGCCGCTCGAATAGGAGAATGCGCCGACCGGGTAGGCCGGCGACAGCCACGCCATCAGGCGGTAAAGCGAGGCGCGATCGAATTCAGCCATCACCGGTCCCGTCACCGCGTTCCACGCTATGAGCAAACGCACCAAAGCGGTTCTCACGCGCCGCCATTTTGGCTCGGCTTACGCCTTTGGTCCATTTCCGGTTTCTGAAAAGCAGCACGGCGCCCCTCTGCAAGCGGGGAGGAACGCCGTGCCAACTCACCATGCGTCGCCTGACGCGGTCGACTTCGCCGTGCGTGCGAAGCGCCGTTTCCTCGGCCCATTCCAGCGCCGCTTCGAGATCGTTGAAGATAGTGGGGGTCTTGGGATCGCCCGCGGCGCGCTCGATGGTTTTGCGATAAAGCGAGGGGAGATTGCAGAACAGAAGAAGCTTGCCGAGCTTTCGGCTCTTTTCGGCGAGATCGCGAATGATGTTCGCTCCCGAGGCATCGATGTCGGAAATGCCCCGGCAGTCGAGGATAACCACGTCAGCGGCCTCGAAGGTTTGCAACGCTTCGCGCGACAGCGTCTCGGCATTGCCGAAGAACAGCACGCCGCCCAGACGCAAAACTCGCCGACGATCGCCGCAATCGCGAAGATAGCCGGCCTCGGCGGCGGTCCACACGCGCTTCGAGCGCGTATTCGTTCCGGACAACCGCCGCCGCACGATCGGCTGGCTCATCCTGATCACGAATGTCAGGCAGGCGGCCGCAAAGCCGGCAAGAATGCCGGGCACCACCGATGTCGTGACAGTCACGCCCATGACGACGAGCACGACCGCCAGATCGTAGCCGAGGCGCCAGCGCTCGGCCGGCATTGCGCCGCGCAGCGCGAAACCTGTTGAATGCTCCAGCGATCGAACACGGTGACCGCCACGACGACCAGCAACGCGACGATGACGGCGAGCGGGATGGCGCCGAGAACGTCGGGGAGCAGAGCCGCCAGCAGCAGCAGCGAGGCGCTGACAGTCAGCCCGACGGCGCGCGTGCGGCCGCCCTGCATGAAGGCCGCCGCTGTCTGCGGCACGGCAACCGAGAGCGCCAGTCCTCCCACCGCCGCCGAAGCGATGTCGCCGAGGCCAAGCGCCACGAGGCCGCGGCTCGCCGGAAGAGGAGCGCCTGCAAAGTTCTCTGCCATCCGGAACGCCAGCAGAGACTGAAACGTCCCGACGACGACCATCGCGATGGCGACCGTGATGATCGAGGGCAGCGCGCCGAGTAGAGCATGGCGCGCGGCCGGTGCCGCAAGGTCGAGCAGCGGCAGCGACGGCGGGAATGTCATCGGCAACCGGCCGAGTGTCGGCCCGAAATCGATTCCGGGCATGACATATCGCGCTGCGTGATACAGCACGAGGCCGGCCAGCAACCCCATGAGCGGCGCCGATATCTTCTTGGTTTGGGTCTCGAACCAGAAAACGAACGCAACCAGTGCCAGCACGAAGGCGAACATGAACGGGCGGCTGATGAAGGCCGTTTCTCCACTCAGCCATTTTTCGAAGGGTACGAATTGCTTGATCTGGGCAAAGAGAATCGAGATGGACACGCCGTTCATGAAGCCAGCGAGAAACGGGTGAGGCGTGTATTTCATCAGCCTCGCGAGCCCGGCCAGACCGAACACGACCTGGAACAATCCGGCGAGCACGACGCTGAGAACGAGAGCGATTTCGGCGGTACCGAGATCGTGCACGAATTGCGGGTTGGCCATCAGCGATGCCGCACGGCTCATCTGCACAAGGCCGATCCTGGTCTGCGGCGTCCATAAGACAAAGGACGATTGCGCGGCGAGGGCTGCGCACGCTCCTCCGAATATCGCGCCATAGACGCCCGCCGCCGCTCCGTGCGGTACGTGATCCGGGCCAAGGGGACTGAAAACAAGCACGCCTGCAGCAAGGCAGGTGCCAAGGATTGTCAGCGCGACCGACAGGCCTACGACCGCATCCCGCTTCAGGACGTGAGCAGCGCCAAGCACCCAACGCACCGCCGGCTCTCGTCCGGGCGCCTGGGCGTTTGCGAGAGACAATGAAACGTCGTTGGGCGATGACGACGACACCCGCCCCTCCAGGTCGAGCACAGCCGGTCAATCAGTCCAAAATAGCACGTCCCCGCGGACATTCCGTGACAAATCAACGGAAATTTTCTATTAGTGGCTGAGATCGTGCCCGTGATGATGCGCGTAGGCGCCCAATTCCGGATCGAACGGTGCTTCGATGGGCGTGACGATGGCGCAGAGCCCGTGCAGCATGTCCTCGATCACGTGATCGCGCCGGATGCGGAGCCGGTCACCGACGATCTGAACGTCGACGTGGCGGTTGCCGATATGCCAGGCGAGCCGCGCCAGATCGTGCCCATTGGCGGCGGCGATTTCGACAAGCAATTCCGGCCGGCTGGTCACACGGATCATCGCGCCGTCGTCGAGCATGAGGCCGTCGCCGTCGCGCAGCGGCACTGCATGCGGCAGGTCGAGCAGAAACGTCGTGCCTTGTTCGCCGGTGAGCACGACGCGGCGCCGATGGCGCTCGTGCGCGTCAAGCTTGACGCTGTCGACGGCGTTTGCCGCGTCCCAGGCGCCGGCGGCTTTGATTTCGCATGCGCGTTTCATCGCCGCCAATATAGGCTATCTCCTCCGCAGTCGCGGAGGAGATGACTTGCCGTGGCTCAATAATTCGCCGCGAGTTTCGGGGCCGCCTTCGGATTGGTGCCCGACGGCAGGTCATACATGCCGCTCGGCAGCGTATCGAGGAAGGTGAGAACCTCCGAGGTCTTCACTACGTCGGCGTATTTGGCGTTCATGTCGCAGAGATTGATGGCATGGCTCGCCTGCGAGCGGTCGAAGCAGCCTTCTTCCGCGAGCGCGATGCGGTAGTTGAGACTGAAGGCGTCGAGCACGGTGGCGCGGACGCAGCCCGACGTGGTCGTGCCGGTGACGATCACGCTGTCGCAGCCGAGCAGGGTCAGATAGCTGGCCATGTTGGTGCCGAAGAAGCCGGACGGCTTCTGTTTCAGCACCACAATGTCCTGGGCTCCCGGCGCGATCGGCGTGACGATCTCGTTGCCGTCGAGGTTGGTGACGATGGTCTCGCGGTCCTCTTCGTTGCGCGAGTTCTTCCAGGCCCATGAGCCGGAATCCCAGTTGTCTTCGCGGCGCACGCCGGTCGTGTAGATGACCGGTACGCCCTTGTCGCGGCATTTGTCGATCAGCGAACGGATGTAGGGCAGCGCCACCCACGCGTCCTCGCCGCACGAGTTTCGCCAGCGCTTGATCAATTCGAGGATCGGCTCGGGCCGGTCGCCGCAGAACGCCCAGTTCACGTCGATGATGAGCAGCGCCGGCCGCTTGCCGAAGCCGCCGCGCGCGCCGTAGCCGGACGTGCCGAACACGGCCTTGTCGCGCTCGGTGAGAAACTGGTTCCAGATGGGTTCAGACATGGTCGGTTTCCTTTTGCGGATCGCTCATACGATAGCGTCATTCCGAGGTCGAGCGAAGCGAGGAGCCCGGAATCCCATAACCGCAAGCGCCGGGGCATAGATTCCGGACTCGCCGCTTCACGGCGATCCGGAATGACGGATAGACATCACAACGTGGCGCGGAGGCTGTCGACGAAGCTCATGTCGATGATCTCGTCGTATTTGACGTCGACCTTCAGGATGCCTGCGCTCATCACCACGTCCTTTGCGGTATCCCATGCCGGACGGCTGATGGAGCCGTCCTTGCTCCACATCTCGTCGGCGAAGGAGCGGTCGAGCGTGATTTTCAGGTCGTCGAGTGGCATGGTCGGGAATTGCTTCTTGGCGATCTCGGCGGATTCATCGCGGTTGTCATAGAGGAATTTCAAGCCCTTCATCATGCCGCGGACGAAGCCGCGGACGAGTTCGGGCTCCTTCTGGATGGAATCAAGGCGGACGTTGAAGGTCGAGTAGGCGTAGGGACCGAACACCTTCGGAATATTGATGAACGGCTCGCCCCAGACGCCGTTCCGCACGCCTTGTGTGACATAGGGCTCGTTGCCCTGGCCGATCTGTGCTTGGCCGCTCCGCACCGCGGGCAGCGTCGCGGAGCTTGCGGTTTCCATCAAAGTCACGTCGTGCGTCGGGTCGAAATTCCACTTTTTCAGGAAATAGCGCGTGATCGAATTCGGCGTGCCACCGTAGGGACCGCAAGCGACCGTCTTGCCTTTGAAAAAGCCCGGCCACTCGTCCGGATTCTTGGCGGCTCGAGGCCCTTGGCGGCGCAGTAATAGACGTTGCCGCGGTCGACGCAGTTGACCACGGCGCGCAACTCGGCGCCTTTGGCCTTGGCGTAGGCGTCGTGCTCGGGGCCGCCGATGAAGGCAAAAGCTTGTCCGGACAGCACAGCGGCGGTATGGCCGCCGCCGTTCTCGATCGTCACGATATTGACTTTGACGTCGTCGAACAGGTTCTTCGCCATGCCGATGTAGAGCGGCAGGTAGCCGGTGCCGTGTACCGGCTCGGCAATCAGCACTTCGCTCGCAGCGTGCGCGACATAGGGCCTGGCGATCAGCGCGGCGCCGGCCATTGCTGTGGTGTTTAAAACGTTCGCCTGGTGAATTTTCTGCTGACTGTTCGCCCATCCATGACAGTTCTCCTGCGTCGAAAGGAAAATGTAACGGCTGTTTGATGCCGCCTATTGCCTGGTGTCGCCTATTGTTTGATGCCCTTGCGCAGCGCGCGCTCGAGCCACGACACACCGACATACATGATGACGGCGAGCGTCGAGAGCACCAGCACCGCGACCCAGACCAGCGCGATGTCGTAGGTCTGGCCCGCATACAGGATGGCGCGGCCGAGACCGTGCTGTGAGGCGATGAATTCGCCGACGATTGCACCGGTGAGCGCCAGCCCGATGTTGACGCGCAGCACCGAAATAACCCAGGGCATGCAGAACGGGACCACGAGCTTGCGGAACACCTGCCAGCGGCTGGCGCCGAGCGAATAGAACAGTTTCTCGCTGTCGGGATCGAGTGCTTTGACGCCGGCGTAGGTCGTCAGCGTCGAAACCACCAGCGTCAGCGCCGTGGCGATGGCGATTTTCGACACGAGGCCGAGGCCGAATACCAGGATCACGAGTGGCGCGAGCGCGAGCTTCGGCAGCGATTCAAAGCAGATGATGTAGGGCTGCACGATGGCTGCGTAGTTGCGCGACCACCAGAACGACAGGCCGAGCAGGGAGCCCACTGTCGTTCCGATCAGAAAGCCGAAGATCGTCGAACGGAAGGTAAAGCCGATATCGGTCCAGGCCTCGCCGGTGGTGAAGAAGATGATCAGCGTGCGAAAGATCGCGCTCGGCTGCGACCAGAAGAATTTATCGATCGCACCGGTTTCCGCCGCGATCTCCCAACCCGCGACGGCGGCGACGAGCACGCCGAACTGCACCGATAGGATCGCCCAGGCCGGCCAGTCCTTCTGGACCGGCAGGCGCCGGATCGACCGCACCGGTTTGTGCGCTGCTGGCGCGCGCGCGTCCGGCGCGGCATTGATCGCCAGCGCGACTGCTGTGTCCGATGTGTCGTGCGCCGTCATGCCGCCTCGCTGAGGGAGTGCGATTCAGTCATCAGCAATTCCAGACAGCGCTCTTTGATCGAGATGAAATCCGACGTCAGCGTGACGGTGCGCGGCCGCGGTCGGCCGATCGGCACCGGGATCGACGCGATGATGCGGCCGGGCCGGGTCGCCATCACATGCACCTCGTCCGACAGATAGATCGCTTCCTCGATGTCGTGAGTGACGAAAACCACGGTCTTGCCGAAATCGCTCCATAGCTGCAGCAGCCATTCCTGCATTTGCGATTTCGTTTGAGCATCGAGCGCGCCGAACGGCTCGTCCAGCAGGATGACGTCGGTGTCAAAGAGTAGCGTGCGCAACAACGCCGCGCGCTGCCGCATGCCACCCGACAGCGCACCCGGATAGAGGTATTCAAAGCCCGACAGTCCGTAGCGGCGAAGGAGCGGCAGCGCGCGCTCGCGCGCCGCGCGCAGCGGCACGCCTTGGATTTCCATGCCGAGAATGACGTTGTCGAGCACCGTGCGCCACGGCAGCAGAAGATCTTTCTGCAGCATGTAGCCGACGCGGCCGATCATGCCGGTGGAATCGGAGCCATCGATCAGCACGCGACCGCTCGTCGGTTCCAAAAGTCCGGCGACAATGTTGAAGATCGTGCTCTTGCCGCAGCCCGAAGGTCCGATCAGACTGACGAAGCGGCCTTGCGAAATGTCCAGCGATACCGGCGCGAGCGCGTTGAAGACGCCGCTCGGCGTCTTGAACGTCATGCCGACCTGATCGAGACGAAGTTTTGCGGTTGAGGACACCACGCCTCCCTGAGCGTTGTCCCTCGCGAAAGCTGTTCGCGAGTAGCGAGTTTACCGCAAGAACCATGCCAGCAAATAGCCGAAGTGCGCGCGAAATGGCCGCGCCGGGTGGTGCTAATGCCGCGGTTTCCCTGGAAATACCTCCGGTGGCACCCGCCATGTCACATAACTCTGCCCATTTTTGTGGCACGGACATGTTGTCCTCGATCCCTGAAACTATCCGTGTTTGGTCAATCACTGATTGTGCAACAAGGCCGCCTCAAAAGCGCTGGCGATGGCTTGCTTGCTTTTGCCGGCAGTCACGGCGTCGCCGATGACGGTGACGATTTGTCCGGGCCGCGCCAGCGGCTTGAAACGCTCCGCAGTGCCGCGGCGGGCACGGTAATAAAACCAGTCGCGCAATTTCGCCGATGAGAACATCTGCGCGAAGGCGGGCAGGCGGCCGATGCCTGCATCGAGCGACCACGTGGTCAGCGCGCCAAGGCCGAAGCGATAGGACGCGCCGCTCGCGATGACGATACGATCGAACGGCGCCAGGAGTTCAGGGTCAGATCGCACGTCGATCGCAAAACGGAACACCACGCCTTTCATCTCGCAGGCGGCGGCAAGGTCGGCGATGTAACGCGCAAAGCTTGTCTCGCTCGCCTTGACCTCCTGAAACAGCGGCGCCTTGCCCGCATAACGGAAGGCGCCTCCGGCGTGTGCGTCCTTCTCAAAGACGGTGACAGTGTTGCCGTCGGCGACGAGCGACGCGTAGGTCAACCCCGCGGGCCCCGCGCCGATCACAGCAACGCGCTCACCGCGCGGCGGCTGCGGCTCGGCGAACATCGTCTCGCGGCCGGCGGCGCCGTTGACGACGCAGCCGATGCGCGCGCCGCCGCGCATTTCGTTGATGCAGGTGTTGCAGGCAAGACAGCGCCGGATCGGCTCGCCGCGCGCGACTTTTTCGACCCATTGAGGGTCGGCGACCAGCGTGCGGCCGAGCGCGACGAAATCGGTCTTGCCGCTCTTGACCGCGGACTGCGCCAGCGCCGGATCGCCGAGCCGGCCCACCGCGATCACCGGCACCGCGATTTGCTATTTCACGTCGGCGGCAAATTCGAGAAATGTGCCGTCCGGATAAGTCATCGGCGGCAGCACGATCTGCGCCGACGGCAGCGACCGGTAATGTCCTGCGGTGACGTGCAGCGCGTCGGCGCCGGCCTCCGCCGCCCAGATCGCGATTTGCCGGCCTTCGCCGAAACTGAGGCCGCCGGCAAAGAAGTCTTCGACCGAAAGCCGGTAAATCACGCCGAGCCCCGACACCGCTTCCTTGACCGCGCGCAAAGCTTCCAGGCCGAAGCGGGCGCGGTTCTCCAGGCTGCCGCCGTACTCGTCGGTGCGGCGATTTTCGAACGGCGCATGAAACTGCGAGATCAGATACCCGTGCGCGGCGTGCATTTCGACGCAATCGAAGCCGGCGGCCTCGGCGCGCCGCGCGGCGGCGACATGAGCCGCGATCGTCTGCGCGATGCGCGCCTTGGTCATCTCCTCGGGAATGATGGTTTCAAACGTCGTCTCGTAGACCGGATGCGGAATGGCGGACGGCGCGATCGGAGTTTCGCCGCAAATATCGATCCGCGTGTGGCCGCCGCCATGGCCGAGCTGGATCGACGCCTTGGCGCCGCCGCGATGGATGTCGGCGACGAGGCGCGTCAGGCCAGGGACGAACTTGTCGTCGTAGATGCCGACCTCATGCCGGCGGTGGCGGCCAACTTTTTCGGCGACGCCATCTCCACCGTGATCAGGCCGACGCCGCCGCGCACCCGCGCCATGTAATAGGCGACCGTATCGTCGGTAACGAAGCCCTCCGCGTCCGCCGTGCGTGTCGTCATCGGCGGCATGACGATGCGGTTTTTGATCTCGACCGGCCCGATGCGCGCAGGCGTGAGGAGGATGTTCATAACGTTGTCGTCGTCTGCGGAGGCGGACGATCCAGTAAACGCAAACCGTGAGGGGCCGGTGAATGGCATTTCAACTTTTGTGTCTACTGGGTACTCCGCCTTCGCAGAGCATACATCACGATTAAAGCACCGGTATCTCGCCGCCGTCGAGATCGATGGTCGCGCCGTGCAGCCAGGTCGCGCGTGACGACACGATGAAGGTGACGAGATCGGCTACGTCCTTCGACAGTGCCAAGCGGGTAATGCCGGTCTCGCGGCACATCTCGGCGCGCGACCTCTGTCTCCGAGCGTGCCGGTGCGCTCGACCTCGGCGCGGATGCGCCGCCATTGCCGCTCGGTCTCGACGAGGCTCGGATGGATGCAGTTGACCTGCACGCCGTCGTTCTTGCCGCGGTCGGCGAGGCATTTGGTGAAAGCCGCAACTGCGGCATTGACCGAGCTGCCGATGGTGAAATCGGCGTGCGGCTTTCGGCCGCTGGTGCCGCCCATGGCGATGAGCGAGCCGCGACGCTCCTTCAGCAGCGGCCAGGCCACGCGTGCGAGCCGCACATGGGCGAAAAATTTCAGCGCATAGCCTTCCTCCCAATCAGCGTCCGTCAACGTGAAGAAGTCGCCGCGCTTGGTCGTGCCGGCATTGTTGAACAGAATGTCGAGCGCGCTGTATTCGCGCTTTACCGCGTCGATCAGTTTTTCCGGCGCTTCCTTTTCGCGCAGATCGAGCACTGAGATGGTGGCGCGCCGGCCAAGTCCGCGGATCGCCGCCGCGGCCTCGTCCAGCGCGGTCGTGTCGCGTCCGGTCAGCATCAGATCGCACCCTTCCTTCGCCAAGGCGAGCGCGATGCCACGCCCGATGCCGCGGCTCGATCCGGTGACGAGCGCGATCTTGTCCTTCAGGCCCAGCTCCATGCGTCGTTTCCTCCTGCATAGCCGTCCGTTGTAACCCCGGATTTCGCTGTTACTCAATCCGGGCTACGGTCGCAACGGTCGGGGAGACCTTCCGCGAATGACGATCAAGGGAAAGGCCTACATCGCGGGCGCTTTCGAGCATCCGACGCGGCATGCGCCGGATAAGACGGTGGCGCAGCTTCACGCCGAGGTGGCGCTCGGCGCGCTGGCCGATGCCGGGCTCACGCGTGACGATGTCGACGGCTATTTCTGCGCCGGCGACGCGCCGGGCCCCGGTCCCGCGTCGATGGCTGAGTACATGAACCTAGAGCTCCGTCACCTCGATTCGACGGAGCTTGGCGGCACGTCCTACGTGGCGCTCGCCGCCCACGCCGCCGAGGCGATTGCGCTCGGCAAATGCAACGTCGCACTGATCACGCTCGCCGGGCGGCCGCGCAGCGAAGGCATGGCGACCGGCACGTCGCCGCGCCAGCGCGACCCGAACCAGCCGGAAGGCGCGTGGGAATATTCGTATGGCCTGACCACGGCCAACGGGTATGCGATGTGCGCGATGCGCCACATGCACCAATACGGCACGACCAGCGAGCAACTCGCCTGGATCAAGGTTGCCGCGTCGCATCACGCGCAGCACAATTCGAACGCCATGCTGCCAGAAGTGGTCACAGTCGCGGATGTGGTGAACTCGCCCGTGATCGCCGACCCTTTGCATCGGCTCGATTGCTGCGTGATCAGCGACGGCGGCGGCGCGCTCGTCGTGGTGCGGCCGGAGATCGCCAAGAGCCTGCGGCGCCCGCTGGTGAAGATCGTCGGCGCCGGCGAAACCGTAAAGCATCTCGCTGGCGGCACATTCGATCTCACCACATCCGGCGCCGCGCGAAGCGGACCGGCAGCTTTCGGCGAAGCCGGCGTCGCGCCGTCCGACATCAAGTACGTCTCGATCTACGACAGTTTCACCATCACGGTGCTGATCCAGATCGAAGATCTGGGCTTTTGCGAGAAAGGCGGCGGCGGCAAATTTGTTTCTGACGGCAATCTCATTTCGGGCATCGGCAAGCTTCCTTTCAACACCGACGGCGGCGGGCTTTGCAACAACCACCCGGCCAATCGCGGCGGCATGACCAAGGTGATCGAGGCGGTGTGGCAGTTGCGCGGCGAGGCGCATCCGGCGGTGCAGGTGAAAAATTGCGATCTCGCGCTGGCGCAAGGTACCGGTCTGCAACTCGGCACGCGTCACGGCGGCGCCACCTTGATCATGGAGCGCGAGTGAGACGATGGTGGAAATGCGAAAAATTCCCGCGCCGAATGTCAGCGTCGAGACGAAAGCGTTCTGGGATGCAGCGCGCGAACATCGCTTTGTCGTCCCCACTTGCACCGCGTGCGGCCGGGCTCATTGGTACCCGCGCGCGATCTGTCCGTTCTGCGGCAGCGACAAGGTCGCGTGGCGCAGCGCTTCGGGGCAGGGCGCGATCTATACCTTCAGCGTGATGCGGCGCGCCAAGGAGCCCTACGTCATCGCCTATGTCACCTTGGCCGAGGGACCGACAATGATGACCAACATTGTCGATTGTGATTTCGATGCGCTGCGCATCGGCCTGCCTGTCAGCGTGGTCTTCAAGGACACCGAAGGTGGGCCGCCTGTGCCGATGTTTCGGCCGGCGTGACGATTATTCGATCTTCAAGCCGAGCTTCTTGACGAGCGCCGCCCACTTGCCCTCTTCGCGTGCAATGTTGGCCGCATAGTCTTGGGGCGTGCCAGGGACCGGGTCGCTGCCCTCGGCAATCAGGCGCTGCTTCATCTCGTCGGAGGCGAGGATTCCGCGCAGTTCTTTGTTGAGCCGCTCGACGATCGGTCGCGGCGTTCCGGCCGGCGCCGCCAGGCCGTAATACTGCACGGCCTCAAATCCCGGCAGACCGGATTCCGCGGCTGTCGGTACATTGGGCAGCGCCGCTGAGCGCGTCGCGCCCGCGACGGCGATGCCGCGCAGCTGTCCGGCCTGGATGTTGCTGACCGAAGCGGGGATCGTGTTGAAGCCCAGCGGCACGTGGTTGCCGAGGAGATCGTTGGTGAGCGCCGCGGTGCCCTTGTAGGTGACCACCGTGATGTCGACGTCCGCCATCAGGTTGAACAGCACGGCGGCGAAATAATTGATCGTCGGCGCCGGCGGCGTGCCCGACGAGAAGCTTGCCGGGCTCCTTCTTGGCAAGAGCAATCACGTCGGTGAGCGACGCCGCCGGGAGCGCCGGATTCGCCACCGCGATGATCGGCGTCGAGGCGACAAGCCCGATCGGCGCAAAGTCCCTATTGACGTCGTAGCCGGTGTTGGCGCCGAGGCTGATGCCGGTGAGCAGCATTACGATGGTGTAGCCGTCGGGGGCCGACTTTGGCGGCATCGCGGGTGCCGATCATGCCGCCGGCGCCGGCGCGGTTCTCGATGACGACCTGCTGGCCAAACGCAGCCGACAGCTTTTGTCCGACTAGGCGGCCCATGACGTCGACGCCGCCGCCGGGCGGATAGGGAACGATCAGCGTGATGGGGCGCGCCGGGTAGTCCTCGGCACGCGCCGCTTCCGGGTGCGTGAAAATGAATGCTGCGCTCAGTGCGCACGCAAAAATCCCCGCCAGAATGACGCGGCGCAGCGGCATCGAATTTCCTCCCGCACGCATTATAGCAGCAACGAAATTCGTTCGGTATCTAGGGAACATGCGCTACATTGCGACGGCAGCGCAGGGAGCCGGCTCGATGCGATTATGGACTATTTGGCAGCGCCACCGCCCGTCACGGCGGGCCGGATGTCGATTCCGGCCAGGGCTACAAGCAATTCGTCGATTACAACGTCGAGGCCGAGGCACTCGGCTATCACAGCGACGTTTCTGGTCGAGCACCATTTCACCGGCTTCGGTCAGGTCTCGGCGAGCCTTGTCGCTCCTCACCTGGGTGGCGGCGAAAACCAAGACGCTGCGGCTCGGCACCGCGGTGCTGGTGTTGCCGTGGCACAATCCGGTCCTGGTCGCCGAGCAGGCGGCGACGATCGATCTGCTCTCCGGCGGCCGGCTCGATTTCGGCGTCGGCAAGGGCTACCGGCACAACGAGTTTGCCGGTTTTTGCGTGCCGATGGAGGAGGCCGACGCGCGCTTCAACGAAAGCCTCGATGTGATCGTCAAGTCATGGACCTCGAAGCAGCGCTTTTCGCATCACGGCCGGTTCTGGAATTTCGAGGACATCATCGTCGAGCCGCCGACGGCGCAGAAACCGCATCCGCCGATGTGGATGGGGGCGGGCAGTCCGGATTCAATCCGCCAGGTCGCGGCGCGCGGCTATAATCTTTTGCTCGATCAGTTTGCTTCCTTCGAGGCGGTCGCCGAGCGCATCGCTCTGTTCAAGACCGAGGTGGAAAAGCGCGGCCGCGTGTTCGATCCGGCCGAGGTCGGCGTCGCGCGCGCCTTCTATGTGGCCAAAGACGCAGCCGACAAGGACGCGGCGCTTGAGCGCCGCCTCGAAGCGCAGCGCCGCCTCGCTGCGATTTCCAACGCGCCCGACGGCACCAAGAACACGGCCAGCATCATGGCCTTCTCCGATACCCGTGAAGCCAGCGAAGAGAGCGCGCTTTACGGCACGCCGGACGAGATCGCCAAGAAGCTCGAGCGCTTGCGCGGCCTCGGCGTCGAGTATGTGCTGCTCAACGGCGGCGGCCCGGCGCTCGACAGTCTGCGCCGCTTCGCCCGCGAAGTGATGCCGGCGTTTGTCGATGGTTCGCGGATGCGCGTCGTGGGCTCGTAGCGATCCGCTCATGATCAACAAGATCGTGCAAAGCATGGCCGATGCGATGGCCGGCATCCGCGACGGCTCCGTCGTGCTGATCGGCGGCTTCGGCTCGATCGGACAGCCGAACGCGTTGATCGACGGCCTGATCGAGCAGGGGGCGAAGGATTTGACCGTCGTCTCCAACAATTCCGGCGTCGGGCACCTCGGGCTCGCCAAACTTCTCGAAACCGGCCATGTGCGGAAAATCGTCTGTTCGTTTCCCCGCACAGTCGATCCGGTCGTGTTCGAGACGCTCTGGCGCGAGGGCCGCATCGAGCTTGAAGTCGTTCCGCAAGGCACGATGGCCGAACGTATGCGCGCGGCGGGCGCCGGCATTCCGGCGTTCTACACGCCGACCGCGGTCGGCACCAAACTTGCGGAAGGCAAGGAGCAGCGCGAATTCGGCGGCCGAGCTTATTTGCTCGAAGAGGCGCTCGCCGGCGACGTCGCGCTGATCGAGGCTTGGGAAGCCGACCGCTGGGGCAATCTGACGTACCGCTCTTCGGCCCGTAACTTCAATCCGGTGATGGCGACCGCGGCGAAGTTGACGATCGCGCAGGCGCAGCACATCGTCGATCTGGGTGCGCTCGATCCGGAGAAGATTGCGACGCCTGGCATTTACGTCGACCGCGTCGTGCACGTGCCTTATGGCGAACCGACAGTGACGTAGGGAGGCCGTTGTGAATGCAACGAATGTGAGCGGGGCAAACATGGCTGCTTCGGCTGCGTTCAAGCCGTTGACGCGCAAGGAAATGGCGACCCGCGTGGCGCGCGATATTCCGGATGGCCTTTACGTCAACCTCGGCATCGGGCTTCCGGTGCAGGTGGCCGACTATGTTGCGGCGGAGCGCGAAATCATCTTCCATTCCGAAAATGGCGTTCTCGGCATGGGCCCAGCACCTGCGCCCGACAAAATCGACCGCTGGTTGATCAACGCTTCGAAGAACTACATCACGTTGCGCACCGGCGGCTCTTATATGCACCACGCCGACAGCTTTGCGCTCATTCGCGGCGGCCATCTCGACCTCTGCGTGCTCGGCGCTTTTCAGGTTGGCGAAAACGGCGACCTCGCCAACTGGGCGACATCCGGCAACGACACCGCTCCCGCCGTGGGCGGTGCCATGGACCTCGCCGCCGGCGCCAAGGAGATCTGGGTGCTGATGGAGCACACGACAAAGAGCGGCGAGAGCCGCCTCGTGCGCCGCTGCGCGTATCCGCTTACCGCGCTCGGCGTGGTCAAGCGGGTCTACACCAACCTTGCCGTGCTCGACGTCACGCCGGACGGTTTCGCGGTGCGGGACATGGTGAAAGGCCTCACGCTTGCGGCGCTGCAAGGCGTGACCGACGCACCGCTGCGGATGGCAAAAATGTAGGATGGGTGGAGCGAAGCGATACCCATCGCTCCTGTAGGATCGCGTCAGAATGGTGGGTTTCGCTTCGCTCTACCCACCCTACGATTTATTCCGAATTTTACTTCTCGACATAGGCAGCGCGGACTTTCTCCACGAGATCGGGCGGCAGGTTGCTGACCTCGCCGACCACGCTCTGCAACGCGTCGCCGGTCAGTGGATTGACCGTGAGCTTGAGACGCGAAGCCTCGGCAAGAAAATCCGGGTCCTTCATGGTCTGGTCGAAGGCTTGCCGCAACACGGCAACGCGGTCGGCCGGAACGCCGGGCGAGGTGAGGAACGAGGTCCCCACTTCGGTCGCGTTCATGACGGCGCGCAGGATGGCGCGCTCCTCGTCGTTGCGCGCAAGGTCGACGACGACCGGAACGTCGGGGAGCTCCGGATGCGGCTTAAGCGCATATTGCACGATGATGTTGATCTTGTGGTCCGGCAGCCAGTCGGGGTGCGCGACCTTCACGGCGGTCCATGCGGTCGAGTGGCCTTCGGCCTCGCCGCGCTCGACGGCGAGCTGCGCCTCGTTCGAGCCCTTGTAGCCCATGATCAGTTTGAACTTCGTCCCCAGCACATTGTTGGTGACGGTCGGATAGATCGAAACCGTCGAGCCCGCGCCGGTCGCCGCGAGCTTGGATTCGATGCGCTGCGCGTCGGCAAACGTCTTGACCGGCGAGGTGTGCCACATGAACACGATGTTGACGAGTGAATCGATGCGGCCGAGCCAGTTGAACTGCGCCGTCTTGAACCGCACGCCCGGCGTGCTGAGCTTCTCGTCGAGCGGCGCGGTCGGCGCTCCGATACCGAAGCTCGTGCCGTCCTTCGGCGCCACGTTGAAGAGATAGGCCAACGCCAGAAAGCTGCCGCCGCCCGGCATGTTCTTGGGCACGATGGTCGGATGCCCCGGAACGTATTTGGCGATGTAGCGGCCGAGCGTGCGCGCATAAATGTCGTTGCTACCGGCCGGCGGGTAACCGATCACGAGCTCGAGATTCTTGCCGGCGTAAAATTGTTCCGGCGTCTGCGCCAAGGCCGGTGTGACCGCGAGGCTGACGAGCGCCGCAAAACCAACACAAACCCCGCAGGGCAGAACACGCATGGCGTTTCCTTATTCGTTTCCGAATTCGTTCCCGACTTGGCGGTGCCCTTAGCACCTGCGCCGCGTCAGCCACAAGGCGGCAGAGTGGAGCAAATACAGAACCGCTGCTCTGCCCTGCTATGCGCGCGACCCATGCTGGGCCAAGAATTCGAGAACGCGCTTCGGCACGGTGTCATCGGCCTGCCTGTCGACCGGAACGTCCCAGTATTCGGACCGCGGTAGGCATTCTTCGAAATAGCGCGCGGCCGATGTTGCGTGTGCGGCATCGTGTCCCGGCACGATGAACGCCGGGATCTCGGCCCGCATCAGGTCCTCGGGTTCGGCGCCGGGCGCGGTGTCGCGGTCGAACATCTCGCGGCACATGCCGGTGCAGATCAGCTTGTAGGGCTCTGATTTCAGTTTGGCGTACGAGGCCGCAAAGCTTGCGTCGTGCTTGATGACCGAGGCCCACGGGCCGCCGCGCGGATCGGCGCCGAACGGTTTGCCGTCCTTGCTCACCAGCGCGACGACGCCGTCGAGACCTTGGCTCTGCACGAAGGCGAGGTGTTCGGCGAAGCGCTGATGGCTCGACATCCGATATCTGGCGCCGCCGACCGGCCAATACAGGATCATGCTCAGCACCATGTCCGGGTGGGCGACCGCGAACGCCGCGACCGGCGAGCAACCCATGCAGCCACCCATCATGTGGGCGCGCTCGATGCCGAGGTGGTCCAGCAGTCCCTTGCCCTGCGCGACGTAACTGCCCCAGGTCACGCGCTCCACGCGTCCGCCCGATTGACCGCATTCGCGGCGGTCGAACACGATGCAGGTGTAGGATTTCGGCAGGTGATCGAGGAGCTTGATCTTGGCGTAGACGCTCTGCGTCGACCATGTCTCGATCACGGCATTAAAACCACCCGGCGCGTACATCAGGATCGGCGGGCCGGAGCCGATCACCTCGTAGCGTGTCGCGATGCCGTCGATAGCCGCGCTCGGCATGGTCAGCCCTTGATCTGACGGCCGGCGCGGGCGTCGGCGATCAGCGCGCCGAAGGCTTCGAGCGCCGTCTTGGCGGCGTTGGCGTAGGTGTCGGTCTTGGAGTCGAGCCACTTCTCGCGCATAGCCGATGGCTGTCGTGAACAGGCGTACGCGGCCGTCGAGCCACGGACCGCCGCCGAAGCCGCCGATCACCGGAATTTTCACCGCCTTGACGACGGCGGCGCCCGCGACTGGGCCGGAGTTGGTGAAATCGAGCGCCACGGCGCCGGCGTCCTCAAGCAGCTTTGCTTCCTCGACAAGTTTCGCCGCCGCTTCGCCGGTCGCCTGCGCTTGCGGCGAATTCTGCGCGCTATAGGGAATGCCGAATTTCACGGCGGTCTGCGGTGTCAGGCCGAACTGCGCGAAGACGGGAACCCCCGCACGCACCAGTTCGCGCACGACGTCTGGAAATTCTGCGGCGGCGTCAACCTTGATCATGTCGGCGCCGCCTTCGTCCATGAGGCGTTTGGCGGCAGCGAGCGCGGCCTCGGTGCCCAGCTGCACCGGGCCATACGGCATGTCGCAACTCACCAGTGCGCGCTTTGTGCGGCGCGTACCGCTTTGCAGCAGATGAGGATCTCATCCAGCGTGACTTCTGAGACTTCGTCACGGCCCCACAGATTGACGCCGACCGAGTCGCCGACCGAGACAAAGTCTACGCCGGCGCGGTCGGCGATCCGCGCGATCTGGTAATCCCAGGCGACGACGCCAATACTTTTTTTGCCTTCGCGCTTCATCTGCACCAGCGCGGGAATTGTCATTGGGCCGTCCATGCTCACTCTCTCTTGCTGCGGGGGCGTCGGGGACGTTCTTGTAGCACGGCGGCGGCCGGCTTAAAGCCGAACCTCGCCGCCGATGATGCGCCGATGGAGCGCCTCGTCGAGCGGCACGAACGCTTCGCGTTCGCAATCGTTGAAATAGATCGCGTCGTTCATGCGCGCGGGGTTGAACCCGTCCCTCGCGGAATCGCTTTTTTTCGGCTTGAACGTTGGGGTGATCTCCATCTCGCGCCGGACGCGCAGGAACAACGGCCGGGCGTAGTGCGGCAGCGAGCGCTCAAGATGCGCGTAGAGCGCGGCGAGATCGAGATCCCCGGGCGGTGGTGATCGCCGCCATCCCGGCACGGCCCTCGTAGCCCGGCACTTCGACGCCATACACGTTGGCCTCGGTGATTCCGGGAAAGCGCCCGATCGTATCGGCGACCTCGACGGTCGAGACATTCTCGCCCTTCCAGCGAAACGTGTCGCCGATGCGGTCGACGAAATAGAAATAGCCGCGCTCGTCGCGCCGCATCAGGTCGCCGGTGCGGAACCAGACATCGCCGTTTTCGACCACGTCGCGAACGATCTTCCGTTCGTCATCGGCCTCGTTCACGTAGCCTTCGTAGCGGGCACCTGGCATCGCCCGGTCGTCCATCACGAGCCCAACGGCTTCTCCGACCTCGCCGTCCTTACAGACCACGCAGAAGCCGCGCGCGTTGCGCAGCGGCTTGTTGGTTTTGGGATCGAGCGCGATCAGTGTCGCCGGGAAGCGCCGGGCCATGATGCCCGGCAATCGTCCGACGGCGCCCGGTTTGCCATCGAAGTTGAACAACATCACGTTGCCTTCGGTCGCCGCGTAGAACTCGACGATGTGCGGAATATGAAAGCGGTTCTGAAACTCGTTCCAGATGTCGAGCCGCAAGCCGTTGCCGCAGGCAAGCCGCAACCGGTGCCGGCGTTCTTCCGGCACAAACGGCCGATGAACGAGATAGCGGCATAGTTCGCCGATATACTGGAACAAGGTGCACTCGGTGCGCTCGACTTCGCTCCAGAATTCGCGCGGCGGAGAACTTGTCGCGGATGAAGACCGATCCGCCGGCGACGAGCAGCGAGCCGATCGCGCAGACGCCGCCCGCGGTGTGATACATCGGCAGGCAATCGTACATGCGATCGGTTCGCTTGGTATCCATGACGCCGGCAAAGCCGTAGCTCGCAAGCATGACGCGGCCGTGGTTGACGTTGGCCGCCTTCGGCAGTCCAGTGGTGCCGGACGTGTAGATGTAGAGGGCGCGGTCATCGATGCTGACCGGGCGGCGCTCGGCGGCATCGAGCGGATCGCCGGATAATTTCTCGATCTCACGATCGATCCGCCGCATCGGCGTCACGGTGGGGCCGTGCACCCAGACCTTCGGCCGGGATGCAAGCCGCGGCCGCGCGGTTTCCCAGGCGTCGAGCAGTGCGGCCGAGACGATGATGTGCTTTGGCGCAACGGCGTCGATGCAGTGGGCAAGCGACGCGCCGGTGAGATTGGTGTTGAGCAGCGCCGCAATGCCGCCGACCTTCGTCACGCCAAGCCAGATCGCAAGGTAGTCCGGCCGGTTGGGCATCAACAGACAGACGACGTTGCCTTTGGCGAGATTTTGGTCGAGCGCCCACCGGGCATATTTGTTGGTGCGTTCGGCCAGCGTGCGATAGCTGAAAGTCTCGCGCGCGCTGAGCAGCGCCGGTGCATCGCGAAAGCGCTGAGCCAATTCGTCAACCACGAAGGGAAGGATGCGGCCCGGATGCCTGGCGATCGGCGCGGTGCGGCGCAGTGAACGCAACGCGCTGCGATAAAAGGCGATATCGCCAAGAAGGTCGTATGTGACGCGCTCCAGGAAGCTCATGGCGGCAGCGTCCGCGTGGGTGCGTGCTGGTTTAGCAGCGCCACCCTCAAGCTTACGCCGAGCCGTCCGAAAAGGTCAGTCAGTTTGCCGAAGCTTGGGCCGGAGGCTTGGGTTTAGGCTTCTTTGCCGCCGGCGCATCGGTCGTCGCCGTCGTCGGCTTCAACTCAGGCGGTGGATTTGCGGAGAGCGCCGATGCCGACATCGGCGTCCAGGGACTGGCGCTGGATGACTCGCCGCTCGGAGGGCTGGCACTCGAAGACTTGCCGTTCGTTGCCTTGGCGGGCGTCTTGCCGCCCTTCGCGGCAGCCCCTTTCTTGCCCTTCTTCTTGACGGGTTCGACCGCCGAATCGGGCGGCAGATTTGCGAGTTCGGCCTGCGAGCGGGTTGGGCCGGTATAGACGACGATCGGCGTGATGGGTCCGATATCGGCAAGCAGGTTCGCATTCTTCGGCGTCGGCGCGCGCAGCGCCGACAGCATGAACGAAGACGGCGAACTGGAGTTGCCGGTGCTGTCTTTGGTGCCGCTGGCGTCGGCTTCGATGTCTTCGTCTTCCGAATGGTTCCTCTTGCGGTGCGGTCCGCACATTTGATCCGTAAGATTTGGCGGATCGGTGTTGATCGGCTGCAACCCATCGACCGGCCCGAGCGCCGGCGTCAGCCAAGCCAGCGAATTTTGGGAAAACCCGCTCTCCAGCATTTCGGCCGCCTTCACGGCGCGTGCCGCACCGGACGGCGCGCCGAGCACGACCGCGATCAACCGCTTGCCGTCGCGCTTCGCGGTAGCAACAAGGTTGAAGCCGGAGGCGCAGATGAAACCCGTTTTCATGCCGTCCGTGCCCGGATAGCGGCCGAGCAACGGGTTGTAATTGCGCACGATGCGCTTGCCGTATTTGATCGCCGGGATGTGCCAGTAGAAATCGTTCTGCGGAAAGTCGCGATAGAGCGAGCGGGCGAGGATGGCGAGATCGCGCGCCGATGTGATGTGGCCGTCGGCCGGCAGTCCGTTCGGATTGACGAAATTCGATTGCGACATGCCGAGACGGAGCGCAGTATTCGTCATCTCGGTCGCGAAGCTTTCGACCGTCCCGTCGAGACCTTCGGCGAGCAGCACGGCCATGTCGTTGGCCGATTTCACCATCATCATCTTCAGCGCATTGTCGACGGTGACCTGGGTGCCGACCGGATAACCCATCTTGGTCGGCGCCTGCGCGTTGGCGTTGCGTGAGACCGTGAACAAGGTGTCGGGCGTAATGCGGCCATCCTTGATCGCGTTCAGGATGACATAGAGTGTCATCAGCTTGGTGGTGGAGGCCGGATACCACGGGTAGGTCGCTTTATCGGCCTTCAACACTTTGCCGCTGTCGATGTCGACGAGGATGCTCGATGACGCCTGGGCTTGGCTGACGGTCAGCGCCGCCGACACAACGGCGGCCACAACACAGCCGGCTGCCGGCGCGAAGCACCGGGCAATGGAGCAAATACCGAGCGAGGACGCCCGAAAGAATTTCAGACCAAACACGTGTCGCGGTCCGTTCAGTTGATCGGGCCAGGAGATCGCCCACCGAGGTCGATCGCCGGGCCGCGAAGGTTCACACAGGGTTCGCGAAGCGCGGGCGCTCACTATCTAAGCCGAAGGTGGCCTCGAAGGCAAAGGCGAATACCGCTATGGTCGCGACCATGTGGATGGCCAGGAGCCTAAAGCCAAGGAAAAGCGACCAAATTTCGGCGACCCGGCACGGAACGATTAGGCAACGGAGCAATTCATGACCGCTTGCATCGTGGGATGGGCCCATACCCCTTTTGGCAAGCTCACCGGCGAGACCCTTGAGAGCCTCATCGTGCGTACAGCAAATGAGGCACTGGCGGATGCCGGTATTGCTGCCAGGGATGTCGGCGAGATCGTGCTGGGTCACTTCAACGCAGGCTTTTCGCCGCAGGATTTTACCGCTTCCCTTGTCCTTCAGTCCTCGCCGGACTTGCGGTTCAAGCGCGCGACGCGGGTCGAAAACGCCTGCGCGACCGGGTCGGCGGCCGTTCACCAGGGCCTCACATCCATCGCGGCGGGTTCCGCCCGCGTTGTGCTCGTCGTCGGCGCCGAGCAGATGACGACGACGCCGGGTCCCGAAGTCGGACGCAATCTGCTCAAGGCCTCATACGTGCGTGAGGAAGCCGACATCGACGGCGGCTTTGCCGGCATATTCGGCCAGATCGCTTCGCTCTACTTTCAGCGCTGGGGCGATCAGTCCGACGCGCTCGCCCGCATCGCCGCCAAAAATCACAAGAACGGCGTCGGCAACCCCTACGCGCAGATCCGCAAGGATCTCGGCTACGATTTCTGCCGCACCGAGAGCGACAAGAATCCGCGCGTCGCCGGTCCGCTGAAACGTACGGACTGCTCGCTGGTCTCGGACGGCGCCGCGGCCCTGGTGCTGACGGATGTCGAGACAGCGTTGAAGCTCGACAAGGCCGTCGTGTTTCGCTCCGCCGAGCACGTGCAGGATTTCCTGCCGATGTCGCGTCGCGACATCCTCAAGTTCGAAGGCTGCGCGGTCGCCTGGAAGCGCGCGCTCGCCAAGGCCGGGATCGGCCTGCGCGATCTGTCCTTTGCCGAGGTGCATGACTGTTTCACCATCGCCGAACTGATCGAGTACGAAGCGATGGGGCTTGTCGGCGAAGGGCAGGGGGCGAAGGCCATCGCCGACGGCCTCGTCGCCAAGGATGGCGCGCTGCCGATCAATCCCTCCGGCGGACTGAAAGCCAAAGGCCACCCGATCGGCGCCACCGGAGTCTCGATGCACGCGCTCGCCGCCATGCAGCTCAACGGCACGGCCGGCGACATCCAGGTCAAGAATGCGCGGCTTGCCGGCATCTACAACATGGGCGGCACGGCGGTTGCGAATTACGTCAGCATTCTCGAACGGCTGCGCTAGTGCATGATCCGGAAAAGTGGTAGCCGGTTTTCCGAAAAGATCATGCACTAACAAAATGTTAGAGCATCAAACGATTTATCTGAAGCGATTGTGCTCTAAGCCCCGCCGGCCGCTATTTGAAAAGGCTGGGATCGAGGCCCTTGGCGTGCGCCGCGTCGGCATCGGCGCCGGCGGTGTCGCCGCGCTGCCGCCTCGCAAGACTGCGGCCGTAATACGGGATCGGATATTTCGGATCGATGGCGATGGCCTGATCGTAATCAGCGATGGCGCGATCGTAGTTCTGTTTCAAATAATACGCCGTGCCCCGGTTGTTGAATGTCACCGCGTTGTTCTGGTTCAGACCGATCGCCTCGTTATAATCGGCGATCGCAAAATCGTATTCCTTCTTTTCCTTGTAGGTGTTGCCGCGGTTGATGTAGGTCCACTCGGATTTTGGATCGAGCGAAATGACGTGATTGTAGTCGGCAAGGGCGCGATCGAAGTCGCCTTTTTTCTTGTAGAGATTTCCGCGATTGTAGATGGGTTTGATATCCTGCGGATTGATCCGCATGGCCCGTTCGTAGTCGGCGATGGCGCGGTCGAGGTCACCTTTGTGGCTATAGGCGCTGCCGCGATTGTCATAGGCGCTGTGATCGTTGGGATCGAGTCGGATCGCCTCGGAATAGTTCGTTATGGCGTGGTCGTAGTCGCCCTTGGCGTAATGGGCATTGCCGCGATTATAGAAAGCTGCAGCGAGGCTCTGCTGCGTTTCGGTGCCCGATTGGATCAACGCCGTGCAGCCCGAAATTCTCTGATCGGGCGTACTGTCTGAGCCGTTACACCATTGCCGGCTCTGTTCCAGGGTCGCCTTGCCGATGCCCAGCCGCGCCGCGATGTTTCCGACCAACCCCATGTTCCGAACAACCCCGTGATCGATACCGTCGGTCTGTCGCCAAATAGCCAAATCCAAAAAGCCGATCAGATCCCGACCAGCGGGCTTGCTTCCGTAGCGGCTTCGATTAGCGGCGGGGCCTCCCCCGCCTTTTTGCCGAATTGGGCGTGAACCAGTTCGGCGAAATAGCCGCCGCGTTGCAGGAGATCGTCATAGGAGCCGGTCTCGGCGATGCGGCCGTTCTGGAACACCATGATGCGGGTCGCGTTGCGGACGGTCGCAAGCCGATGGGCGATGACGAAGGTGGTGCGGCCCTTCATCACCTCTTCGAGCGCCGCCTGCAGCCGCACTTCGGTCACCGGATCGAGCGCGCTGGTCGCTTCGTCGAGAATGAGGATCGGCGGGTCCTTCAGGAGGGCGCGCGCAATCGACAGACGCTGGCGCTCGCCGCCGGACAGCAACCGTCCGCGTTCGCCGATGCGGGCCTCTAGCCCATCGGGATTGCGGTCGATAAATTCCAGCGCCTGCGCGCGCGCCGCGGCTTGCCGGATTTCGTCGTCCGTGGCGTCGGGCTTGCCCACCCGCAGGTTCTCAGCGATCGAGCGGTCGAACAGCAGCGTTTCCTGAAACACCACGCCGATGTTGCGGCGCAGGCCGGTCAGCGTGAGGCCGCGGATGTCCATGCCGTCGACTGTGATCAGGCCGGACTGCGGATCGAACGCGCGGTGCAGCAAGGCGAGCGCCGTCGATTTGCCACTGCCGGTCGGCCCGACCAGCGCCACCGTTTCGCCCGGTAGTGCCGTGAAGTTCAAATCGGCGACCGCCGAGCGTTTGCCATCGTAGGAAAACGACACGTTCTTGAACTCGACAAGGCCGCGCACCCGTCCCGGATCGAATGCGTCCGGCCGGTCGCGCACCGCGGGGACGGTGTCGAGCACAGCGAAGAACTCCGACAGCCTCGGAGCGTCGGTGAAGAGGCGGTTCGAGAAACCGACCACCTGCTCGAGCCGCGTGATCAACATCGCAGCGATGCTCATGAAACTGACGATCTCGCCGACCGATGCCAGTCCAACGAGCTTCAGGTAGGTGCCGACGAGAAGGATCACCAGCAGGGTGAGCGTGGTCGCCGCCCGCGTCAGCACCGCCGCCACGGCCCACCACGACAGCACCGGCATCTGTGCGCGCAGCAGCGAATTCACCAGGCTGCGCAACAGCGAAACTTCCAGCTCGATGCGGGCGAAGCTTTGCACCAAAGCGACGTTGCCGAGCGCGTCAGCGGCGGTTTCGGCCAGATCGGAATAATGCCTTTCGACCGCCCGCTGCATACCGTCGGCCTTGCGCATGACCAGCATGGTCAGAACCGTAAAGGCGACGCAAAGCGCCAACAGCGGCAGCGCCAGCCGCCAATTCAGTACCAGCGTTGTCGGCAGCAGCACGGCGATGAAGACGAACGCGGCGAAATGCTCGCGGAAGAACGACACCCACAGCCACCACAGCGTATCGGTGCCTGTGAGCATGACCTTCAATTGCCGGCCGGAATGCGCCTCGATGTGGTAGGCGAGCGGCAGCTGCAGCACGTGTTCGAAGTAATCCGCCAGCACCAAGTTGCGGCGCTGATGCGCCAGCCGGTCGGCAAACCACGCGACCAGGGCGCCGGCGACGATGATGAACAGGCCGAAGGCGACCCAGGCGCCAAGCAGCGGCGCAAGCACGAGCGCCGCGTCCGCGACACTTTGCGGTAGGGCACCTGACAGTGCGTCGATGATGCGGCCGAACAGCACCGGTTCGACGAACTGCGCGACGGCGAGCGCGATATTGGCGAGCGCCAGCGTCACCGCCAGCCGCGTGTCGGACTCGAGCAGACCAAGAACGCGAAGATAGACGCGAATAAACGACATCAGGGGTTCCGCAGGTGCCTCGCCGCTACTTTAGCATCGCCGTCATGAAATATGACACTCACGTTCGACCCGGTCTTTTGGTGTCGCGCGGGGGTATGGAAATGTGCAATCCTGAGTGGGAACATGCTGTGTGGCGCTGCCGGAAGAGGCCAGGTCGGCTGGCCGGGGGCGACGCGGGCGCGCCGAGCGGCAGAGGAAGCGCATGACAAACATACCGACGGACTTGCTGCGCACATTTGTTCTCGTTGTCGAACTGCGCAGCTTTACGCGCGCCGCCAAGGCGCAAGCGATGACGCAGCCTGCCGTAAGCGCGCAGATCAGACGGCTGCAAGGTTTGCTCGGCGCCGAGTTGTTCGACAAGACGGCGCCCGGCGTGATCCTCACGCCGCTGGGTGAACAAGTGCTGAGCAATGCGCGCCGGTTGCTCTCGGTCAACGACCACATCCTCGAGATCGCCAATCCGACCCCGGCAACTCATCTGGTGCGCGTCGGTGTGCCGGGCGATTGCATGGGCGCGGAGCTGGCGCGGATTCTCGCGGCGACGCATAACCGATGGCCCAAATTGCGCTTCGCCGTTCAGGGCGGCGGTCAGCGGCGGCTGTTGCAGGCGCTCAAGGACGATACCGTCGATATTGTTCTGACGTTGGTTGCCGATGAGCCGGAAGACACGGCGCGGCACTACTGGACCGAAGAGCTTGTCTGGGTGAGCGGCAATTCGACCCGGGTCGATCCGAACCTTCCGGTTCCGCTAATCTCGTACAAGGATCATTGCCTGTGTCATCGGGTTGGCGTCGCGACGCTCGAGAAGGTCGGCCGAGCGGGGGAACTCGCGTTCCGAGCTTCGAACGCGGAGGCTTTGCGCAGCGCGGCCGCGGCGGGATTTGGTGTCATGGTCGTGCCGCGCGGCCGCATCCCGGCCGAACTGGAGGTCTGGGACGACGGCTCGTTGCCGGCGCTGCCCGATGTCTACTTCGGCATATTCGTCGGCGATGGCGCGGACCGCGAACTGCACAATCAGATCGCCGATCACATCGCGCAAACGCTGCGGCCGGCTTCGGCAACGTCTGACGCATTGGTGTTTGCGTCGCGGCGCGCCGTGCAGCCGGCGGCGTCACCCTCGTCCATCTAGAGCCTTGTTTTAGAAGTCCCGCGTGGGTTGGGCCTTGACGCCCTTTGGCTTCTCCCGTATTTAACCATCAGGTTATTTAACTGGATGGTTTATGACAAGCCTCGATGCCGCCTTCTCGGCGCTTGCCGACCCGACCCGCCGCGCCATCCTGGCGCGGCTTGCCCGCGGCGAAACCTCCGTCATGGAGTTGGCCAAGCCTTTCGACATGAGCCTGCCGGCGGTCTCCAAGCATCTGAAAGTCTTGGAGCACGCGGGGCTGATTTCGCGCGGGCGCGAGGCGCAGTGGCGGCCGTGCCGCATCGAGCCGCGCGCGCTCAAAGGCGTCTACGACTGGCTCGAGCACTACCGCCGCTTCTTTGACGAGAGCTTCGACCGCCTCGACGCCTACCTGCAAAGGCTCCAGGCCGGGGAAACGGCGAGCGCGGCGAGCCGCGCCGAGAAATCAGTCCCACGACGAACGAAGACCCGAACCAAGGACAAGCATCATGGCCGCAGAGAGTAGCCTCGACCTGGATCAGGATTCGCGCTGCATCATCGGCACGCGCGTATTCAATGCGCCGCGCGAGCTTGTCTTTTCGGCCTGGACGGATCCGAAGCACCTGGCGCAGTGGTGGGGCCCGAACGGCTTCACCACCACGACGTACAGCTTCGATATGCGCCCGGGCGGCGTGTGGCGGTTCGTCATGCACGGCCCCGACGGCCGGGACTATCAGAACCGCATCACCTTCGAGGAGATCGTGCGTCCCGAGCGCATTGCTTACCGGCACGGCGGCGGCGATGACGTCGAGCCTGTTCAGTTCCGGCAGACGGTCATCTTCGAAGACTTAGGCGGCAAAACGCGCATCACGTGGTGCAGCGAGTTCCCCTCGGCGGCCGAACGCGCGCGCGTGATCAAGGAGTATGGTGCCGACAACGGTCTGGCGCAGACGTTGGCGCGCCTCGGCGATTACGTGGCGCAACTGTAGGTCATCTGTATGCCGGGAGCTCTTTTTTTTTCAGTCGTGCAGTCGGAATCGAGCATGGTCATTCGTCTTTCCAAATGTGGTGAGGGAGAAGACCATGTTTGATGCGCTGCTCTACGCCTACATCGTCATCACCAACATGAAACACGTCGGCCATTCTCTCGCGGTTACGGCCGTGCTCGAACAACTCAAGGCGCGCTGCCGCCCGCGTCGTAACGCCATGATGCAGATGTGGAAGGGAACTGCGGCAGAGGCGACGGCGGGCAGGTCGCATAGAACCGCTCGCGTTTCGATCGTCTGCCCGAGCCAGGAGCAGTGGACGGAGCTTCTGGGGCGAACTCGAAACCTACGTCGCTTCAATAGCGTAACTCGCATGGCCGCCCGGAAACAAAAATCTCAATGCCCTGTCGGCTCGGGGGCATGGTTATTCGTCCTTGGCGTGAGAAGAGGTGAAGCGATGCTTTACGCGCTGCTGTGTTATCACGACGAGGCCTTGGTCAATTCCTGGACCAAGGAGGAGGACGACGCGGTCCTGGCGAAGCGCCACAAGGTCACCGAGAAGCTCGCCGAAAAGGGCAAGCTCGGGCCGGCGATCCGTCTGATGCCGAGCACAGCGGCGACGACGGTGCGGTCGGGCCGTGAGGCGCTGGTCATCGACGGTCCGTTTGCTGAATCCAAGGAACAGCTGCTCGGCTTCTACATCATCGATTGCGCATCGCTCGAAGAAGCCATCGACGTGGCGCGTCAGCTTGGCCGCGACGAACTCGGCGCGTTCGAAATTCGCCCGCTTCGCCTCTACCTGCCCGGAGGCAATGTGGCGTGACCGGTGTGGCTTGGATCGATCAGGTCTTGCGATCGGCGCGCCCGAAGGCCGTCAGCGCGCTGCTGCGGTATTTCCATGACCTTGATCAGGCCGAGGAGGCGTTTCAGGAAGCCTGCCTGCGCGCTTTGAAGACGTGGCCGCTCAACGGACCACCGCGCGATCCCGCCTCCTGGCTGATCCTGGTCGGCCGCAATGTCGCGCTCGACGACGCGCGGCGCCGCAGCAAAAGCCAGCCGCTGCCGGACGACGACGTCATCTCCGATCTCGATGATGCCGAGGCCGATATCGCCGAGCGGCTCGACAACTCCCACTACCGGGACGACGTACTGCGGCTCCTCTTCATCTGCTGCCATCCTGATCTGCCGGCCGTGCAGCAGATCGCGCTGGCGCTGCGGATCGTTTCCGGACTTTCGGTCATGGAGATCGCGCGCGCCTTTCTGGTGAGCGAGGCCGCGATGGAGCAGCGGATCACGCGCGCCAAAAGCCGCGTGGCGAAGGCGAATGTGTCTTTCGAGGCGCCGGGAGCTGTGGAGCGGTCGGAGCGGCTCGGAGCCGTCGCCGCCATGATCTATTTGATCTTCAACGAAGGCTATTCGGCAAGCGGCGGCCACGTGCATGTGCGGGTCCCGCTATGCGAGGAGGCCATTCGGCTCTCTCGCCTTCTCCTCACCCTGTTTCCGAGCGAACCCGAGATCATGGGGCTCACCGCGCTGCTGCTGATGCAGCACGCGCGCGCCGCGGCCCGTCTGGACGGCGACGGTGCGATCATACTGCTCGCGGACCAGGACCGGCGCCTTTGGAACCGCGACATGACCGCCGAGGCGCACGCCCTGATCGAGAAGGCGATGCGCCACCGCCGTCTGGGCCCCTATCAGGTGCAGTCCGCGATCGCCGGCGTTCACGCACATTCGGTCAGCACCGAGGATACCGATTGGTCCGAGATCGACCGGCTCTACGCCACGCTGGAGCGGCTGCAGCCCTCGCCCGTGGTGACGCTCAATCGCGCCGTCGCCGTGAGCAAGGTGCGGGGCCCTGCCGCTGCACTCGCGATGATCGAGCCGCTGGCGGAACCGCTTGCCGGGTATTTCCATTTCTTCGGCGTGAAGGGTGGTCTCCTCATGCAGCTTGGCCGCGCCAATGAGGCGAGAGTCTCGTTCGACCGGGCGATCGCACTGGCGCGGACCCCTGCCGAAGCGGCGCATATCCGCCTTCACCTCGATCGGCTGATCAAGGAGAGCCAGCCGGCATGAAAATAATTCCGCAGGGCTGTCGGCCTGCCGCTCGGCCTATCGTCCTTTGAGACGCCCGGGGTTTTCTTGTCGCGTTCACGTCGCATGCAAAGGATCAAAGTCATGCAAGTTCAACCGTACCTGTTCTTCGACGGCCGCTGTGACGAGGCCTTGGAGTTCTACAAGCGGACCGTCGGCGCCAAAGTCGGCATGCTGATGCGTTTCAAGGATGCGCCTGACCAGAGCATGATCAGTGCGGGCTCCGAGAACAAAGTCATGCACGCCCAGGTCCAGATCGGCGACACCACCATGCTCGCCTCCGACGGCCGCAATCAGGGCCAGCCGAAGTTCGAGGGCTTTGCGCTGACGATCACGGCGAAGGACGAGGCTGAAGCCGACAAGGTGTTCGCGGCGCTGTCGGACGGCGGACGGGTGACGATGCCGCTGGCCAAGACTTTCTTCTCGCCGCGCTTCGGGATGCTCGCCGATAAGTTCGGCGTCGGCTGGATGGTCATCGTTGCGCAGTGAGCGTGCAAGCGGACGGATAGGAGTGGAGGGGTGAATGCTCGCCAATACGAACAGCGCCGACTTCGTGATCTCTCGCGTATTTCACGCGCCGCGTGATCTGGTGTGGAGGTGCTTTACGCAGCCCGACCACATGAACCAATGGTGGGGACCGGCGGGCTCGACCATCGTCGCGTCAAAGATGGATTTTCGCGTCGGCGGCACCTATCTCGGCGCTATGCGGGATCCGGCCGGCCGCGTGATGTGGGCGAAATTCGTCTACCGCGAGATCGTAGCGCCGGAGCGCCTGGTCTGGGTGCATTCGTTCTCCGACGAAGCCGGCGGCTTCACGCGGCATCCGTTGAGTGCGACCTGGCCGCTCGAAATGCTGACGACCGTCGCGTTCGATGAGCCGCTTCCGGGCCAGACTGGCGTGACGCTGCGATGGTCGCCGATCAATGCCTCGGCGGAGGAGCAAGCAACCTTCGGCGCGGCCCACGACAGCATGCGCGGCGGCTGGGGCGGCACCTTCGATCGTTTGGCCGCTTATCTGCCGACGGCGAAATAGCAGCTTCGCAGAAGGAGGACCGATCATGGCAGCTATCGCGCAGAGGATCACGCCGTGTCTGTGGTTCGACACTCAAGCCGAGGAGGCGGCGAACTTTCTATGTCTCGATCTTCGACAACTCGCGCATCAAACACGTGAGCCGCTACGGCAAGGCCGGTCAGGAGGTTCACGGCAAGGTGCCCGGTTCGGTCATGGTCGTCGCGTTCGACATCGCCGGTCAGGCGTTCACGGCCCTCAATGGCGGCCCTCAATTCAAGTTCACCGAGGCGATTTCGTTTCAGGTGATGTGCGAGACGCAGGCCGAGATCGACCATTTCTGGAGCAAACTTTCGGCCGGCGGACAAGAAGGCCCATGCGGCTGGCTGAAAGACAAATACGGGTTGTCGTGGCAGATTGTCCCCTCGACGCTGCCGCAAATGATGACCGCCGCCGATGGCGCGAAATCCGATCGGGTGATGGGCGCCGTTCTGCAAATGAAGAAGTTCGATCTGGAAGCGCTGCAGCGCGCCTATTCCGGCTAAGCCGGGCCAGGAGGAAGACCGATGATCACGACCCTTCTCATCGTCGTCGCTGTGCTGATCGCCGCGGTATTGGCTTACGCCGCGACCAAGCCGGACGCATTTACAATTCGGCGCTCCATCCTGATCGCAGCGCCGCCGGAAAAGATTTTTCCGATGATCGACGATCTGCGCCCGCAGTCGGCATGGTCGCCGTTCGAGAAAGACCCGAATATGAAACGCACCCACAGCGGCGCGCCGCATGGCAAGGGCGCCGTTTACGAGTGGGACGGCAACAGGCAAGTGGGGGCAGGGCGCATCAAGATCACTGACTCAGTCCCGCCATCCAAGATTACGTTGCTGCTCGACATGTTCCGGCCATTCAAGGCGCAAAATACAGTCGAATTCACGCTGGAGCGAAAAGGCGACGGCACAAATGTCACGTGGGCGATGCAGGGCCGGCAGCCTTACATGGCGAAGCTGATGAGCATCGTGATGGATTGCGACAAGATGGTCGGCAGCCAGTTCGAGGAAGGCCTGAGCAAGCTCAAGCGGCTCGCCGAAACATCAACCGCGAGCGTCGCGGCCGAATAGCCGCGAGGCGCCGACCTCTAGCGGTCCGCGGACCCCTGCAGGAAGGACGAGTCGAAAACGCCGGCGGCCTTGTCCTTTGCCTGGAAGGGATAGGCCAACGCAAGCTGATCGATCGCGGTCGCAAATCGCGCCGGATCGATGCGGCCGAATCCGTTTGTTCTGACCGCGGGTGTGACGATGTTATCGCGGATCGCCATGCGCAGGCGTTCAAGCTCGACGTCTTTGGTGCCGCCATCCATGCGGCGCAGCACCGAATCGATCGCGGATGCCGGATCGCGCACCGTGTCCTTCAACGCTTTTGTATAAGCGCGCAACAGGCCTCGCACGGCGTCCGGCTTCTCGCTGGCGAAAGCAGGGGAGACTATGATCGCGTCGGCATAGAGCGCGACGCCGTAGTCGGCCATCAGCAGGACGACGAGGTCGTTGAGCGGCACGCCGTCATCCTTGAGATTGATATATGAAACGAAGGAATAGCCGGTCACGGCGTCGACTTCGCCGGCCGCCAGCATCGGCTCGCGCACCGGCAGTCCGACATTTTCGATCGTCACCTTGGCCTGATCGATGCCGTTGACCTCGGCGAAAATCGGCCACTGCGCAAAAGTGCCCTCGGCGGACGGCGCGCCGAGCTTTTTGCCTTCCAGGTCCTTCGGCGCCGCGATTCCGCGGCTCTTGCGGGCGATGATGGCGTAAGGAGGCTTGTCGAATACCGCGAAGACCGCCTTGATCGGCGTGCCCGGATTCTTGTCGCGATACTTGATGAGCAGATTGATGTCGCCGACGCCCATCTCGTAGCTGCCCGAGGCGAGGCGGTTAATCGGATCGAGCGGGCCATTCGCTGGGTCGATCGTCACGTCGAGCCCTTCGGCCTTGAAGTAGCCCTTGTCGATCGCAAGGAAGAAGGGCGCTGCCGGTCCATCGATCTTGCGGCCGAGCGTAAAGTGGATCGGCGTTTCGGCGGAAGCCGGCGCCGGCCATCCCGACGCCGACCACACGACGGCGGCAAGCAATGCCAGCATGGAGCGTGCGAGCCGCGTGAGGTTGACGGTGGGCATGCACGGTCCCTTGTTCTTAGACGCGATACTCTTTTTCCGTGACGCGACCGCCCGGCGCGGCTCTCTCGTTCGGTTCCGATAGAATACAGGCCAGCGCAAAGGGCAAGTGGAAGCTGCGGATGCGGCTGCCGCAAAAGCGCGCATCGGGCTACTGTGGCGGCCATGGTCCCCGCGATGACACAGCGTCCCCCCGAGTTGCCGGCATTTCGGGCACTTTACGCGCCGCCGGATAGCGAACTCGCTGCCGAATTCCTCAACTCGGCGGGGCGCGATGCCGCCGCCGAGGCGAGGATCGATGCCCGGGCACGCGGACTAATCGAAGCGATCCGCGCCAAGGCCGGCGGTCTCGGCGGCGTCGAGGATTTCCTGCACGCCTATTCGCTGTCGACCAAAGAGGGGCTCGCGCTCATGGTGCTCGCGGAGGCGCTGCTGCGCGTGCCGGATGCTTCGACCGCGGACCGTCTGATCGAGGACAAGCTTGCCGCCGGCCGCTGGCTCGAAAGCGACGTCAAATCCAACGCGATCTTGGTTTCGGCGTCGGCATGGACACTCGGAGTGGCGGCCCGCGTCATTCATCCGGGAGAGACGCCGGAGACGATCCTCGACAGCGTGGTCAGACGCATCGGGCTTCCGACAATGCGCGCGGCGACGCGGCAGGCGATGCGGCTCATCGGGTCGCATTTCGTGCTGGGACAGACCATCGAGGAAGCGCTCGCGCGGGCGCGAAGCCATGGCGCCTTCCGCTATTCGTTCGACATGCTGGGGGAGGGGGCACGAACCGCAGCCGACGCCGGCAAATATTACGAGGCCTATGCGGCGGCGATCGATGCCATCGGCGCAAGCGCCGGGAATGCGGCGCTGCCGTCACGGCCTGGAATCTCCGTCAAGCTGTCGGCGCTGCATCCGCGCTATGAGGCGATCTCGCGCGAGCGCGTGCTGGCGGAGCTGGTGCCGCGGCTCACCGAACTCGCGCAACGCGCAAAGGCGCATGACCTCCAGTTCACCGTCGATGCCGAAGAGGCCGATCGGCTGGAGTTGTCGCTCGATGTCGTCGGCGCCGTGCTTGGCAATTCGTCGCTCCACGGCTGGGACGGATTCGGCCTTGCGGTGCAGGCCTACCAAAAACGCGCACTCGACGTGATCGGATGGATCGAAACCGCGGCGGCGTCGATCGGCCGCCGGATCACTGTTCGTCTTGTCAAAGGGGCCTACTGGGACACCGAGGTCAAGCGCGCGCAGGAGCGCGGCCTTCCCGACTATCCGGTGTTCACCCGCAAGGCCATGACCGATCTGTGCTACATGGCTTGTGTGTGCAAGCTCCTTGCGGCACGCCGATCGCTCTTCCCGCAATTTGCCACCCACAACGCGCTGACGGTCGCGAGCGTTATCGAGGACGCGGGCGGCGTTGATGGCTACGAATTTCAGCGTCTCCACGGCATGGGCGAGGCGCTTTACGACGCGCTGCTCGCCGAGTTGCCGAGCGCGGCGTGCCGCGTCTATGCGCCGGTCGGCGGCCATCGCGATCTTCTCGCCTATCTGGTGCGGCGGCTTCTGGAAAACGGCGCCAACTCCTCATTCGTGTCGGTCGCCGCCGACAAGAGTGTGCCGATCGAATACATCCTGTGCCGGCCGCAAAGCCAGATCGCCGATCCGGGCGACGCTCGTAATCGGCATATCCCGCTGCCCCGCGATCTATATCAGCCGGAGCGCCGCAATTCGGCCGGGGTCGAGTTCGGCGACAGTGCGGCTCTGAGTGCGCTTATCGCTGAAGTGCGCGCCGGCACCGCTTCGGCGGGGGAAGCCGCGCCACTTGTCGACGGCCTCGCCCTGTCGGGACGCGAGCGCGCGGTGGAGTCGCCGATCGATGGTCGCGTTGTCGGGACCGTTCACGAGGCCGATGCGACGATCGTGGACGTCGCCATGTCGGCGGCCGAAGCCGGTTTCCCAGCGTGGGCAACGACGCCGCTCGTCGAGCGTGCTGCGGCGCTCGAACGCGCCGCCGACAGGCTTGAGGTCAACCGCGGCGGGATCATCGCGCTGTTGCAGAGCGAGGCCGGGAAAACGCTTGACGATGCGCTCGCCGAGCTACGCGAAGCGGTGGACTATTGCCGTTACTATGCGGCGCAGGCGCGCTCCGCGCTGGCGCCGCAGGCGATGCCGGGACCGACCGGCGAAAGCAATGAGCTGCGCTATCGCGGCCGCGGTGTCTTCGTCTGCATCAGCCCGTGGAATTTTCCGCTCGCGATTTTCCTTGGACAGGTCACCGCTGCGCTCGTTGCCGGCAATACGGTCGTAGCCAAGCCCGCCGAGCAGACGCCCCTTATTGCGGCGCTGGCAATTACGCTTCTGCATCAGTCGGGCCTGCCGCCGACGGCGCTCCATCTTGTCACCGGGGACGGTGCAGTCGGTGCGAGCCTGGTCGCTCATGCCGGCGTGGCGGGTGTTGTCTTCACCGGTTCGACTGAAGTCGGCCGCAAGATCAACCGCGCGCTCGCCGCCAAACCGGGGCCGATCGTGCCGCTGATCGCCGAGACCGGCGGCATCAACGCGATGATCGTCGACGCCACCGCGCTGCCCGAACAGGTCACCGACGACGCGATCACATCGTCCTTCCGCTCGGCCGGCCAGCGCTGTTCGGCGCTGCGGCTCATTTGTCTTCAGCAGGATGTGGCGGATCGCATTCTCGACATGCTGATTGGCGCGGCGCGTGAACTGAAGGTCGGCGACCCGCGCGACGTAGCGACGCACGTTGGGCCAGTCATCGACGCCGAGGCCAAACAGAAGCTCGACCGCTGGATCGCCCAGATGGCGCATGCCGGCGCCGTGCGCTGGCGCGAGGAGGGCGCGTCGCCTGCCGGCGGCACTTACCTCGCGCCGACCGTGATGGAACTCGACCGCGCACGCGACCTCAAGGAAGAGGTGTTCGGGCCAGTGCTGCACGTGGTGCGCTGGAAGGCGGATGAATTGGACACACTACTCGACGATATCGCCGGTAACGGCACGGCCTTGACGCTCGGCGTGCACTCGCGGATTGACTTGACGGCCGACCAAGTCATCGCGCGCCTTGCCAACGGCAATGTCTATGTGAACCGGAACATGATCGGCGCTGTCGTCGGAACACAGCCGTTCGGCGGCACACATCTCTCCGGCACGGGGCCCAAGGCGGGGGGGCCAAACTACCTTCGCCGCTTTACGACCGAGCAGGTGGTGACCGTCAACACGGCTGCTGCGGGCGGCAACGCCAGCCTCCTGGCCCAGGAGGAGTAGGTCCAGAGGCGCAAATTTACAGGGCCGCCCAGGCCATTAACACAATCGCGACAAGATCAGGCTATTCTGATGACCGATGCCTGATTCGATCACACGCCTTTATCAAGCGGCCCTGAGCTGTCGTCACGACGATCCGTCGACGTCGCGGACCGCGCGGCTGTTGCGTTCCGGCCGCAGCAAGATGGCGAAAAAGCTTGCCGAGGAGGCCGTGGAGGTCGTGATCGACGCTATGCACGGCGACCGCGACGCCGTCATCAGGGAAAGCGCCGATCTCATCTACAATCTGGTCATTCTCTGGATCGCCGCCGGCATTCGCCCCGAGGACGTCTGGAAGGAGATGGACCGGCGCGAGCGGCTTCTTGGCATCGCCGAGAAGGTGCCGAAGAAAAAGCTCGTCGATGACGTGTCTCGCCGTAAAGTCGTCGTTCTGGAAGGCCGCCGCGCCCGCAAGCGGCGCTAGGCAGCGAACTTAGACTAGCTGTTTCCGCCGCATCTACCGCCGCCGCTCAGGTGGACATCCATCGCCCCAGCCGCTAAGCAGCCGGCCATGCTCCGCCGCTTGTACAATTGGTGCGTAGACGCCGCCGGCAAACGGCACGCTTCCTGGATTTTGGGTTGTGTGGCGTTCGCCGAGAGTTCGTTCTTCCCGGCGCCTCCGGACATCATGCTGATCCCGATGGCGTTGGCTCGGCCGGATCGGGCCTGGTACTTCGCTACTGTGTGCACGCTTGCGTCGGTCGCAGGCGGTCTGTTGGGTTATTTCATCGGTTCGGAACTCTACGCGACCGTCGGCCAGTGGGTGATCAACCTCTATGGCTACGGCGACAAGGTCGAGGCATTTCGCGACGCCTATGCGCAGTACGGCGCCTGGATCATCCTGCTGAAGGGCCTCACCCCGATCCCCTACAAGATCGTGACCATCACGTCGGGTTTCGCCGGTTTTAGTATCGGCCTGTTTGTGGTGTTGTCGATCATCACGCGCGGCGCGCGATTTTTCTTTATTGCTTTTTTGCTCAACCGATATGGCGACCGCGCCCGCGACATCATCGAGAAACGGCTGGGTCTGTGGGCGGGCCTCAGCGCGGCCCTCATCGTTGTTGGCTTTATTATCGTGGTGCGCGTATTCTGATCACCGAAGCGCCTGATTTGGTGCTCAAAACAGCGACAGGCCGCGGGGCACTATGCTCGGCCTGAATGCGAGTTGGCCACGACGGATTGGCCATGACACGTTCGAACAATTCGTGCCGTATTTGTTTGATGGCTGCGGGGGGATTGTGCCTGCTGGCGGCATCGTCATGGGCGACAGCACGCGCCGACGAGAGTCCTCCGCCGCCAGCCGCTGCTACTCCACCAGCCGCGGCACCTACAGCCGCGACCCCTCCGGTTGCGACTCCTCCGGCGCAGAAAACGCCTGATCCTCCCGCGACACCACAGCGCGGATTGTTTCCGATCCAACCGCCGCCGGACAAATCAGGCTTTCTGGATGGCATCAGCCGCTGGTGGGACGAGTCCAAGGCCAAGTTCGACGCCGGACTGAAAGAGGCCAAGCATAAGTTCGACGATTTCAGCAAAAAACAGGATCAAGCCGCAAAGGATGCAGTAGCGGCCAGCCAAGAGGCGATGAAGAATGCCGCGCAGGCGACCAAGGATGCGGCCACCGCGATGATGCGGTTGCCCAATACGCGCGTCATCGAGATACGCGACCGCTGCGTCAAGGCGGCCAATGGATCGCCGGATTGCGAAACGGCGGCAACCAACGCCTGCAAGTCGAAGGGCTTCGAAACCGGCAATCCTCTCGATATTCAGACATCGCAAGAGTGTCCGCCCGCCATCATTCTGTCGGGCCGCAGCCCGGCGGAAGGCGAATGCCATGCCTCGACCGTCATCCTGCGTGCGGTATGCCAGTGAACCGGCGCCTCGTCTCAGACGACCTAAGACCGCTCTTGGTGTAAGCATGCCGCGGCGGGATCGTCAGACGTGCTAATGTCCCGCTTACGCTCGTGCGAAGCCGTATCTCGGAGGGGGTATATGAGGACGGTCGGACCAAAGGCCGCTTGTGCGGCGGCCTGTGTCGTTGCCGGCTTGATCTTCGCCGGTCTGGGTTCGGCTGTGGCCCAATATGCTGATCAGCAGTCACTGGAAGATCAGATCAGCAGCGCGCTCCGTGCTCACGCCGACGACGGCGACACCCTGACGCGCGGCCTATCGGTATCGCAGCCTGACCCCGAGAAGGCCAACCAGCAGAAATTCATCAATGCGTTGCGCGTCCGTTTAATACCGGTTGCAAGCGCCAGCAACAGCCCTTCGACTGCGCCCCTGCTGTCGCCGGAGGATCGCGCCAAGGTCGCCGAGATCGCAAGCGACAGGCAGCAAATCGATCTGGAAATCTATTTCGACTACAATTCGGCCGTGGTCGGGCCGAAGGCGGTGCCGACACTGCTCGCGCTCGGCAACGTGCTGACGCGCGATTTCAAAGACTCGGTCTTTTTCATCAACGGCTATACGGACGCTCGCGGCACGCCCGAGTACAATCTCCAACTGTCGCAGCAGAGGGCCTCGGCGGTGCGCACCCCGCTCATCGAGCAATTCCATATTGCGCCCGATACGCTCATTGCGGTCGGCTTCGGCAAGGAGAACCTGAAAATCCCGGGCCAACCCAGCGCCAACCAGAATCGCCGCGTGCAGATCGTCAATACCGAAATAAAAGCGGCCGCGACGGGCAGATAATAAGATGATTAAATCGGCCGCCCGGCGACGCGCAAGCGGCGGCGGCTGTGCGCGACCGCGCGAATTCATCCACCATGGGATCGCAAAGCAAACTCAAGGGGAGCCTCAAACGCCATGATGTCAGATGCCGATCGCAACAAGGCCGCCGATATCCTCATGACCGCCGAGAAGGAGCGCAAACAGGCGGTCCAGCTCACCAAGACCTGGGCCGACATCACCATGGAGGACGCCTATGCGATCTCGACCGAGGTGGCCAATCGCAAGATCGCGGCGGGCGCGAAACTCATCGGGCACAAAGTCGGGCTGACCTCGAAGGCAATGCAGCGTTCCTCGCAGATCGACGAGCCCGATTACGGGCACCTCCTCGACAACATGATGATCGCCGACGGGGCGAGCGTCCCGCACGCGAATTACTGCCTGCCGCGGGTCGAGGTCGAACTCGCCTTCGTGATGGGCAAGCCGCTGCGCGGTCCGGGCGTCGGCCTGCCGGACGTTCTGCGCGCGACCGAGTATGTCGTGCCTGCGATTGAGATCGTCGACGCCCGCTTACAGGATCCGCGCAAGATCTTCGACACGGTTTCGGATAACGGCGCGGCCGCCGGCATCGTAATCGGCGGCCGCCCGGTTGGACCGCTCGAAGTCGACCTGCGCTGGGTCGGCGGCATCATGTATCGCAACGCTGAAATCGAGGAGACCGGCGTCGCCGCCGGTGTGCTCGGCCATCCGGCGCTCGGCGTGGCGTGGCTTGCCAACAAGCTCGGCCAGCATGGCGTCACGCTGGAGCCGGGTCATCTCGTGCTCGCCGGCTCCTTCACGCGCGTGGTGTTTGCGCGCAAAGGCGATACCCTGCACGCCGACTTCGGCACTCTCGGCGGCATTGCGGTTCAGTTTGTTTGATCTGCTCCCTCCCGCTAAGTGGAGGGGAGAAAAAATCGCGGGGGGAGACGATGAGCGCAGCTGAAACTGTCGCGGCCGGTGACGGCAGCATCGATGACGTCGTAGCGCGGATCGAGCGCCTGCCGATCTCGCCGTGGCACGTCAAGACACGGATCATCATCGGCGTCGCAACCTTCTTTGATGCCTTCGACGCGTTGACGATCGCGTTCGTGCTGCCGGTCCTGATACCGGCATGGAAATTGACCGGGCCGCAGATCGGTTTTCTCATCTCGGCCGGCTATGTGGGACAACTCGCCGGAGCGCTGTTTTTCGGCTGGATGGCGGAGCGTGTGGGCCGCGTGCCGGCGATTGTCTGGTCGATCCTGATCTTCGCGGTGATGAGCCTCGCCTGTGCGTTCGCCTGGGATTACGGCTCGCTCACCTTCACGCGCGTCATTCAAGGTTTCGGCCTTGGCGGTGAAGTGCCGGTGGCGGCGACCTACATCAGCGAACTGGCGCGAGCCAAGGGCCGCGGCCGTTTCGTTCTGCTCTATGAACTGGTGTTTCCGATCGGCTTGGTCGCGGCCGGTCTTCTCGGCGCGTGGATCGTGCCGCGGTTTGGCTGGCAGTGGATGTTCGTGATCGGCGCGATCCCAGCGCTGGTCGCCGGTCTGCTGCAGCGGCTGCTTCCGGAATCGCCGCGGTGGCTCGCCTCCCGCGGGCGCACGGCCCAGGCGCAGGCGGCGCTGAGTTTCATCGAGCGGGCAACCAAGTCCTCAACGGGCCGTCCGCTGCCGGCGCCACAGCCGGTCGCTCGCGGCGTGCAGCGTGCGGCATCATGGTCCGATCTGTTCGGCCCGACGTATCTGCGCCGCACGCTTGTGGTGTGGACCATCTGGTTCAGCGCATATTTTTTCAACTACGGACTCGTGGTGTGGCTGCCCACCATCTATTCGACGGTGTTCAAGCTGCCGCTGCAGCAATCGCTGCAATACGGCCTGATCACGCAGGCCGTCGGCCTGTGCGGTGCCCTGACCTGCGCGCTGACCATCGACCGCGTCGGCCGGCGTCCGTGGTTCGCGCTCGCTTTCGCGGTCAATGCCATCACGCTTGGCGCGCTGGCCCTGCTCGGTCCCGATTCGCCGCAGCGGGTGCTCGCGTTCGTATCGAGCGGTTATTTCTTCGTCTCGGTGCTGTCGATCGGCGTCTACGTCTATACACCCGAGCTTTATCCGACGCGCGCCCGCGCCATTGCGGTCGGTACGGCGACCGCTTGGCTGCGTTTCGCGTCGATCCTCGGTCCAGGCATCGTCGGGCTGATCGTCGGCGGCGGGCTTGCGCGCGTGTTTCTCGTCTTCGCCTTGGTCGCTGTTGTTGGAGCGGTTGTCACAGGCCTGTTCGCGGTGGAGACGAAAGGGCGCGTCCTCGAGGAGATTTCGCCGTAGCGCTCCCCACTCGGTGCCGGACGGTGTAGGCTTTGGCCGGGGCATGACATGTCGAGCGGCGGCAATCGTGTTTCGGTGGTGTGTCAGAGGCCGGTCCATGAAGTGTTGGGTCTTGGCTGTTGGGGCGGTCGTCGGCTCGGCGAGCATTCTCCACGCGGCGCTGCCGACTGATCCGGGCGTCTCAGGCCGGACCTCGCTGACGGGCGAGTTTTTGGTCGCCGCGCCGCAGTTGCGTGAGCCGTATTTTGCTCAGACCGTCATCTTGATGGTGCAGCACAATCGCGGCGGCGCCTTCGGTATCGTCATCAATCGGCCGCTCGACGAGCAGCCGCTGGCAAGTCTCATCGAAGCGTACGGCGCCGATGCCACGAACGTTTCGGCCAGTGTTCGGGTCTTCTGGGGTGGACCGGTCACACCCGACATCAGCTTCGTGATCCACGGTACCGACTACCGCCTCGCCGATACGGTCGACATCGACGGCCACGTCTCGCTCAGCGCCGGTCCGGAAGTGCTGCGCGATATTGGACTGAGCAAGGGACCGCGCAAGAGTCTCATTGCCTTCGGTTATGCCGGCTGGGCCGCGGCGCAGCTCGAAGGCGAGATCGCGCGTGGCGACTGGTACAGCGTGCCCGAGGATCCCGCGCTGGTGTTCGACGAGGATCGATCGAAGGTCTGGACAGCGGCGATCGCGCGGCATAACGCGGATCGCTGAGGCCCTGTTCTCATCGCGCCGGAACCGCTAAAGCATCGCAAGAAACTGGAGGAAAACCGATGCAGCTGAAATTTGCCGTTGCCGCCGCCGCGCTCGCGTCAGCCGTTGTGGCGCCCGCGCTGGCGCAGGACGCAAAAACGGCGCCGCCGCAATTGAATTTCCAACTGACCGAGAATTTTCTGAAGCTTCCCGACAACGTCTACATGGCGGAAGTGGTCGGTGTCGCGCTGAACTCGCAGGGCCACGTCTTTGTCGTCAATCGTGGTCCGCGGCCGATCATGGAATTCGACAAGGACGGCAGTTTTATCCGTTCGATCGCCGAAGGCTTTCCGCTGTTCGAGGGCCCGCACAATGTGCGGATCGATGGGCAGGACAATCTCTGGTACGTCGATGCTGCGGCCAATCTCGTCGTCGAATTCGATAAGGAGCGTCGCGTCAAGATGGTGCTCGGCCGCCGTCCCGAGCCGTGGACATGGCAGACACACGTGATCGAACACGCCATTCCGGCGCCGACGAGCTTCTACCAGCCGACCGATGTGACGTGGGCCGCCGACGGCAGCATCTTCGTCACCGACGGTTACGGCAATTCGCGCGTCGCCAAGTTCGACAAGAACGGCAATCTGGTGAAGCACTGGGGCGAGCGCGGCACCGGTCCGGGCGAATTCAATACGCCGCACAGCATCGTCAGCGACGCTCAGGGTAATCTCTACGTCGCCGACCGCGCCAACAGCCGCATTCAGGTGTTCGACGGCGACGGTAACTTCAAGCAGGAGTTTCGCATCGGCGGGCCGCCGTGGTCGATCTGCCTGACGCCGGGCCCCAACCAGGTGATGTTCGTGGGTAGCGTCGGCCACATCTATAAGGTCGCGCTCGACGGAAAAGTCTTGGGCGTCATCGGAAAGTTCGGCCGCGTGCCTGGCATGTTCGATTGGGTTCACGGCATTGCTTGTCCGGACGAACACACGGTCTACGCCGCCGAAGAGCTGAGCTGGCGGCTCGACAAGCTCACGGTCGAATGACGCGCCGCTGGCGAACTCCCCGATGGACGATTTTCACGGCGTCTTTCCCTATCTGGTCTCGCCGGTCGATCCGACCGGCCGGGTCAAGGACGACATGCTCGGCAGGCTTGTCGGCGATCTCATCGCGGCCGGCGTGCATGGCTTGACGCCGCTCGGTTCGACCGGAGAGTTCGCTTACCTCAACAATGAACAACGCGCCGATATCGTGCGGGTGACGATCAAGGCGGCGTCCGGCCGCGTTCCGGTGGTTGCAGGCGTCGCCGCGACGGCCACCGCCGACGCCGTCGCGCAGGCGCGCCGCTATCAGGACCTCGGCGCCGACGGCATCCTGGCAATTCTGGAATCCTATTTCCCGCTCAAGGACGCGCAGGTCGAAGATTATTTCCGCGCCATCGCCGATGCGGTCGATGTGCCGGTTGTCCTCTACACCAATCCGCAATTTCAGCGCACCGATCTGTCGCTCGACGTCATCGCGCGGCTCGCCGAGCATCCGCGTATTCGCTACATCAAGGATGCGTCGACCAATACCGGGCGGCTGCTTTCGATCATGAATCGCTGTGGCCGGCTCGCGGTGTTCTCGGCGTCGGCGCACATTCCGGCCTGCGTGATGCTGATCGGCGGCGTCGGTTGGATGGCGGGCCCGGCTTGCGTCATGCCGCGGCAGAGCGTGCGGCTTTACGATCTTTGTCGCGCCGGGCGCTGGACCGAGGCGATGGCGCTGCAGCGCCGGCTCTGGGCGATCAACGAGATTTTTGCCCGCTTCAATCTCGCGGCCTGCATCAAGGCGGCGCTTATTCTGCAAGGTTACGACGTCGGCGATCCGGTGCTGCCGCAGCGCGCGCTCGGCGCGGACGAGCGGCGCATCATTGCGAGTGCGCTCGCCGACGTTGCCGAACCGGCGGCGGCGTGACCGATTCGTCCGGCCCGACCTGCCGCAATTGTTAATTTCTTCCAACTGATTCTTAACGCTTCCTTGCTAAGAGCAAGCCTTCCCTCATGTGCCGCCGGGCGCGTCAGAGGTCGTTGTGGCATCGATCGGTTCCGAGCACGCGTCGCGTCCATTCCTGCGTGGCATCTGGCCAACGGACCCGGCCGCAATCTTGGCGCGGCTTCGCGCGCTGTTCTCGGATGGCAGCGATGTCTCGCTGGTCCGCCGGCTGGCCGGCGACGGCCTTTACTCTCCGCGTCGCCGCGGCATTTCTGGCACTGCTGTCGCAAATCGTCCTGGCCCGCTGGCTCGGCGCCTTCGAGTTCGGCATTTATGTCTATGCGTGGACGTGGCTTCTGCTCATCGGCGGCATTGCCGATCTCGGTCTTGGGTCGGCGTCGCAGCGTTTCATTCCCGAATATACGGAGCGCAAAGAGCTCTCGCTGTTGCGCGGCTTTCTTAGCGGCGGACTGTGGCTCGCGTTTACGATTGCGGCAGGCCTGAGCGCTGCCGCCCTCGCCGCCATAGCTCTCCTGCCGGGCGTCGATTCCCTAGCGGTGGTTCCGCTCATCATTGCCTGCGCGCTGCTGCCGGCGTTCGGCATCGGGCAAGTGATCAGCGGCATCGCGCGCTCGTACAATTGGATCAATCTGGCGTTGCTGCCGACCTATGTGCTGCGCCACGTCGTGCTGGCATTGCTCGGCGGCGCTTACGCCATCGGCATCGTGACCCGTGCGGTGACCGCGATGGCCGTGACGGTCCTTGCACTATGGGGCTGCGTTTTCGGTCAGCTTGTGATCCTCAATCGGCGTCTCGCCGGCGTGGTCGAAGTCCGGACCAAAAAAATTTGCCGTACGAACGTGGCTTCGGACGGCGGTGCCAATTTCGCTGGCCGAAGGCTTTTTCTACCTGATGACGTACACGGACGTCATCGTGCAGACGCAGTTCCGTCCGCCGGACGACGTCGCCACTTATTATACTGTGGCGAAGACGTTGGCGCTGGTTGCGTTCATCCATTTTGCCGTGGCGCAAACGGTGGCGCATAAGTTCTCGGAGTATCACCTCAGCGGCGACCGCGAGCGGCTCGCCGATTTTGTCGCTCATGCGGTCCGGCTCACGTTCTCGCCGTCGCTCGGTTTGACCCTGGTCATTCTCGCGCTTGGCGTCCCGCTGTTGTGGCTCTTCGGCAGTGCATTCGTCGCTGGCTATCCCTTGATGTTCATCATCGCCATCGGCCTGCTGGCGCGCGCCGCGGTCGGTCCGGTCGAGCGGCTTCTCAACATGTTGGGCGAACGCAGCGCCTACGCGAAGGTCTATGCCGGCTCCTTCCTGATCAATCTCGTTCTGTGCGTGGTGCTGATTCCCCGCTTCGGCACGGTAGGTGCGGCGATGGCGAGCGCGGCCGCGTTGGTCTTCGAATCGGCTGCCCTGTTCCTTGTCGCCAAAATGCGCCTCGGGTTTCACTGCCTGATCGCCGGCCGCCCGAAGGACTGCTGAGGCGCGGCCATGCCGGTCACCAACACGACCGATCCCGCTCCACCCGGCGCTCACGACAGTGCCGCCTCGGTGATTGCAAGCGCGCGCCGCGCCGTCGTCGCCGACCGTTACGCCGCCAACTCATTTACTGTGGAGTGGCGTTCGCTCGCCAAGCTCGACCCGATCGCGGACGCGTGGCGCGATCTCGCCAGCCGCGCGCTCGAGCCGAACGTGTTCTACGAGCCCGAGTTCGCCCTGCCGGCTGCGACGGTCTTCGGCGCTGGCGCCGGCTCGGTGCTGGTCTGGGCTGGAACGTCGCCGCAAACGCTTCTCGGTTTTTTCCCCGCGCGGGTCGAGGCGAGGCGATACGGCTTGCGGTTTCCCGTCCTGGTCGGTTGGACCCATCCTTATGCGCCGCTCGGGACGCCGTTGGTCGACCGCGACGCCGCAGAGCCGGTCATTGCCGCCTGGCTCGGCTACCTCGTCAACGATCAACGATTGCCGCAGCGTTTGTTGCTGCCATTCGTGCCCGAGAATGGTCCATTCGCTGCAATCCTCGAGCGGATTCTTCACCGAGCGCGAATGCCGTCGGCCGATTTCGATCGCCATGCACGGGCGCAGCTTGCGCCGGACAATGGCCGGGCGGATTACATCGAACGCTCGATCGGCGCACGCAGGCTCAAGGAGTTGCGCCGGCTCGCCCGGCGTTTGGGCGAAAAGGGTGCGCTGATTTTCACCGTGGCGAACGATCAGGCCTCGGTCGAAGATTTCTTCTCGCTCGAGGCAAGCGGCTGGAAGGGACAGGCCGGCACCGCAGCCGCGTGGCACGACGACGTCTGTTACTTCATCACGGCGGCGCTCGACGCCATGTCCGCCGCCGGCAAAGTCGCCGTCAACCGCATCCTGCTCGACGGCCGGCCGATTGCGGCCACGATCACGCTGCGCAGCGCCGACGCCGCATGGTTTTGGAAGATCGCCTATGACGAAGCCTACGCGCGTTATTCGCCTGGCGTCTTGCTCACCATTGCGGTGACCGAGGGTCTGCTTGACGCTCCCGGCATTGCGCGAACCAATTCCTGCGCCACCGCCGATCATCCGATGATCGACCGCATCTGGCGCGAGCGGCTGCCGTTATGCGATCGATTGATCGGTCTGGCGCCGGAGGAGCGTTTTGGGGTCGTCCGCGGCCTGGAAAAAACACGCCGCCGGTTCCGAGTCGCCGCAAAGAAACTGCGCGAGTTGGCGCAGGCGTTGGCGAAGCGATAGCGCCAGTTCAGTATGCGTGCGTAGGTCTCCTGTCCTGGTATTTGTTTTTCATTGCCGCGCGCCGCACATCGTGGATAGGTTCCCCGGCTGAACCGGGGCCGTCCGAATGAACAAGACCGATCCGATCAAGATCCGCATGGGCGGCTACGGACCGCCGACCACGTCGTTCTCGCGCTCGTTGAAGCTGATCGGCGACACGCTGGAGACCGAGTTCGGCGATCGCGTCGACGTCAAGTACGTCTGGAACATCATGGATTTCGGCTATCGCGCCGAGGATATTCTCTGGCTGGTCGAAGACGGCGTGCTGACGCTCGGCTATCAATCGTCGAGCTATCTGACCGATCGGGTGCCGGAACTGGGCTTTGTCGATCTGCCGTTTCTGTTCGATCGCACGCCGGCCGCACGCGCCGCCATTGATGCCAAGCTTGGCCGCTTTCTCGCCGACAAGATCGAGGATCGCGTCAACTATCGCATCCTCGGTTATTTCGAGAACGGCTTTCGGCATATTTCGAATCGGCTGCGGCGGGTTCGCACGCCGTCCGATCTCGCCGGCATGCGCATTCGCGTGCTGCCGAGCGAGGTTCAGGCCAGGACCTTTGAGTTGCTCGGCGCCATTCCGCTGCGCTGGGATTTGACCGAGGCCATTGCCGCGATCAAGGCCGGCACCATCGACGCGCAGGAAAACCCATTCGCCAACACGGTGACTTACGGCGTGCACAAGTTCCATCACTTCCACACCGTCACCAACCACTTTTACATTTCCCGGCCGATCTTCCTGCATCGTCTGGCGTTCAATTCCTGGCCGGCAGACCTGCAGAACGCCATGCGCAAGGCGGTCAAGCGCGCGGTGGATTTCCAGCGCGAGCTTGCCATCGACGAAGACCGCGAGGCGCGAGCCGCGATTCTCGCAGCAGGCTGCGAGATCACCGAACTGACCGCCGAAGAGCACGCACTGTTCCGTGCCGCCGTCGAGCCGCTTCTCACCGAAGCGCGCCACACCTATGGGCGCGAGATGTTCGAGATGATCTGACGACTGGGTTCGGCTCGCTTAACCGAACGTTTACCATATCGGGTCCACACCAAGGACCAGGGCGATGAACGACGCGGCGGACTGCAATGGCCGTTTCAAGCGCACATCGCCTGCTATCGAATCATTCTATATTTCGACTAGCGACCGCTGTGGCCGCAACGACGTGCCGTAACCGTGTTCGTTCGAACTGCGTGGGGCGACGATCTCGTCAACACCACGAGCGAGCGACATGAACCGCAAGTTGCGGCGAGCAGAGAAGCGAAAGAGCATTGGACATGGTGGATCGGCACCAGGACTTCGCGGTAACGCGGGCAGTCCGGCTGCAGCGTCCAACGTTGTGGTCCTGGGTTTCGCCGAGGCCGTGCGATGCCAGCAGTCCGGGCAATTGATCGAAGCCGTCGCGCTCTATGACAGAGTCCTTCGGCTCAAGCCCGACATTGCCGCGGCTCACAGCAATCGAGGCGCCGCGCTTACCGGTCTGGGCAGGTTCGATGAGGCCGAGACGATCTCGAGGGTCGGGCCCGGCGCATCGTGTCTCATTGCGGGCTCGAATGGGATCCGAACTGCCTCGCCTTCCACGAGACCACGCGGCCCGTGCGCACGGCGAGCGCGACACAGGTGCGCCGGCCGCTCTATCGAAGCGCCGTCGGCTGTGCCCAATTCTATGAGCCGTTCCTGCCGCCGCTGACCACGCAGCTGTCAGGTCCGAGCGCCCGCTGAGAGCTGTTGCTGAGCAGTTGCGGAAGCGTGCTATGCTTTGTTGAAAGTCTCGGCCGATCGTTTCGGGAACGGAAGGCGTTCCGCACTGCGGCACCTAGACGAAGGCATGGCAAAGCGAGGACCCGCGATGACGCAACTGGCGCAATCCGAACGCCCCGCCGCGAAGGCGGCACAGGAACTGATCGACGGGTGTTTCGTGCGCAATGCCTGGTACGTGGCGGCGTGGTCGGACGGCATTGGCGACGGTCAAGTCGTCGCGCGCACGATCATGGGCGAACCGGTCGTGCTCTATCGCAAGGCCAACGGCGACGTCGCGGCGATCGAAGACCGTTGCGCGCATCGCTTCGCGCCGCTCAGCATGGGCAAGGTGGTCCACGGCGATCGCATCCAATGCCCTTACCACGGGTTGGAATTCGACGGCACTGGCGCCTGCGTTTACAATCCTCATGGCGCCAAAAACATCCCGTCGCGGGCGCGCGTCAAAAGCTATCCGGTCATCGAAAAGCACAAAGCGATCTGGATTTGGATGGGCGGCGCGCCGGCCGATCCTGCGAAGGTGCCTGACTTCGGCGTTCTCGACAACGTGCCGGAGCTGCACACGACCAAGCGCGACAGCATCACGATCCGCGCCAACTATCAGCTGATCATCGACAATCTGCTCGATCTGAGCCACACGTCGTATCTGCACGAAGGTATTCTCGGCAATGCCGACACGGTCGAATCGGAGATCACCGTCGAGCAGGACGGCGATGACGTCGTGATCGGACGCCACGCCACCAATTCGGCGCCGCCCGGCATGTTCGCGCAATTCTGGCCGAACCATCCGCCGCGCGTCGACAAATTCACCAAAATGCGCTGGATGGCGCCGAGCACGCTCTGGCTCGTGACCGGCATCTGCAAGATGGGCGCGCAGCCGGATAGCGGCACCGGTTATCACGCGATTCACATGCTGACGCCCGAGAAAGAGTGCTCGACGCTTTATCATTTCACCGCAGTGCGGTTCGGCGTGGTGACGACCGACGAAAAGCTCAACCGTGATCTGCAGACGAAGGTCGCGGAGATGCGCCGGTTCGCCTTCGAGGAACAAGATGCGCCCGTGATCGAGGCGCAGCAAAGAATGATCGAGAGCGCCGACCGGCCGCTCGATCCCCTGGTGCTGGCCATCGACGTCGGTCCGGTGCGCTATAAGCGCATCCTCAACAAGATTCTCGATGCCGAACAGCATTGATGCGGTGCCGGAGCTCTGATCTGCGGATGAAAGAGGCCGGTGTGAAACTGCTTCGCCGCGACTTTCTGCAACTGGCGGCCGGCGCCGCCGCGCTCCCCGCCGCCGGCAGGATCGCCAAGGCGGAGACCTATCCGTCGCGCCCGGTCCGGTTGATCGTCGGCTTTGCGGCGGCCGGCACGACCGACATCGGGGCGCGCCTGATGGGTCAGTGGCTGTCGGATCACCTCGGCCAGCAATTCATCGTTGAGAACCGGCCGGGCGCCGGCAGCAGCGTTGCGGCGGAATTTGTCGTCCACGCGCCGCCGGACGGTTACACGCTTTTGCTCTCGACCGTGGCGAACGCGATCAACACCACGTACTACCGCAACCTCAGCTTCGATTTTGTGCGAGATATCACGGCGGTCGGCAACGTCATGCGGGTGCCGCTGGTCATGGAGGTGAATCCGGCGGTGCCGGCCAAGACCGTCGCGGAATTCATCGCTTACGCCAAGGCCGACCCGGGCAAGATCACGATGGCGTCGAGTGGAGTCGGCACGTCGGGCCACATCTCCGCCGAGCTTTTCAGCATGATGGCGGGCGTGAAGATGGTTCACGTGCCTTATCGCGGCGCCGGACCCGCGCTGGTCGACGTCATTGCCGGTCAATGTCAGGTGATCTTCGATCTGCTGCCGTCGTCGATTGGCTACATCAGGGCCGGCAATTTACGGGCGCTTGGTATGACCACGACGGCACGGTCCGAGGCGTTGCCGGACGTGCCGGTCATTGCGGATTTTGTGCCGGGCTACGAGGCGAGCGCCTGGATCGGCATCGGCGCGCCCAGGAATACGTCGGCCGAGATTGTCGATCAGCTCAACCGCACGATCAATGCGGGCCTTGCCGATCCGGCAATGAAGGCGCGCTTTGCCGATCTTGGCGGCGCGGTCGTTCCCGGCACGCCGGCCGATTTCGCCGGGTTCATCGCCAGCGAAACCGAAAAGTGGGGCCGCGTGATCAAGTTCGCGGATATCAAGGCGGAGTGAACGCCGCGGGCGTCACTTCTGCGATGGCTTGAAGTATTTCAGGTCGGGCGCCGGTTGATTCTTCTCGATCGGCATCAGGAAGCCGTCGAGGCCCACCAAATAGGTCTGATTGCCGATGATGACATATTGATTGCTTTCGGCGCAGACTTCCTCGATCCAATTCGGTTTCCGTTCACGCTTGTAACTCCGTGTGATGGTCCACGGCCGGGTGAGAGCGTGATCGATCGTCGTGATCTCATCGCGCAGGATGTTCGGGTCTGATTTGTCCAGCGCGATCCGTTCCTTGACCACGGTCTGATTGTCTTCGTGCAGCGGAATGCCGCTGGGATCGAAAATGCGCGGCCCCTTCAGGTCGCGGGTCTCGACTTCGAGCGTGTCGTAGCGGCCGTCGCCGTCGTCATCGACCCATTTGCCGATCGAGTATCCCGCATACGACGGTTCGGTCTCTTGCGGCCAATCGCGCCCATCGGTGTAGATGCGGCGAAATTCGTTGTCGAAGGTAATCGTCACATAGGTGATGTCCGGCGTGACGATGATTTCCATCGGCTCATACGCCATCATCATGCGAGGCATTCCTCCCGGCATGCAGCGCACCCGCGTGTTGTAGCTCTGGCCGCCGGCTGCTTGTTCTTTCAGATGCGCGTCCCAGATCGCCTGATATTCGGGCGTCAGCGGCGGTTCTTGTCCGCGCCCCGGCGGTTTGGTCGGATCAAATTGGCCTCCGCCGCCGATACGATTCCATTGGCCCTTCCAGTCGGGATATTTCGCTTCATCCGCGCGTGCGGCGGCGGTCGCCGAAATCAGCACGATCGCCGCAATCGCGATCGAGATCGCGCTCAGGTGACGCATGACGTCCTCCCAGAATGTCCTCCCACCGCAAATTGTTCGTTGACAATTGCGTCCCCTTTTTCGGAAAGCGCCGTTCGAACCACATCGGCGTGCAGCTGCGATGGCGGTTCCGTGGGGCAGGGGAAGCCTAACCCGGAATGAGCGCCGGTGAAATCCACCACCGGAGCTTGAGGCGCGTCTTTTCGGCCGGACGAGCGACGAGGTCTGGTCTCGGAGGAAATGTCGGTTAAAGTACCGGCATACGCGTGCGATCGAGCGCGCGATAAGAGGCGGAAAAATAATCGGCCGCCCAATGGAGGAGTAAAACCGTCATGGCCCTGATCCCGAACTCGGTTTCCGACATTCTCAAATCGAAGACGCATGCGCGGCCTGCCGCGTCCGGTGGATTATCCGAAGGCCGAGCAGAGCGATTACGTGAAGGGCGCCGACAATTTCCACAAGGTCATGGCGATCAAGCCGGGCGATCACGTCGTCATGCTGACCGATCCGCTGATCGATCCGCGCGTGCTGCAGTCGGTCTACGGCGTCGCCAAGGCGCGCGGCGCGACCTTCGCCTCCTACATGGGGCCTTCGACGCGGCTCGATGGAGGTTCCGGAGGAGGCCAAGGCGCTGATCGAGCGCGCGACCTTCGTCGTCTCGACCTGGTTCGCCTCGGTGATCGATCCGTTCTGCATCAACCTGCGGCGCAAGAAGGGGCAGCGCTGGGTCAAGATCACGTTCTTCCGCAACATCGATCTGCTGCACACGCCGCAGGCGCGCTTCCCGATCGATCTGCTCGGCGAGATCATCCGCGCGTCGTCGCGCGCCTATCCCGACACGGGCAATTTCGACCTGCGCTTCACCGACGAGCGCGGCACCGACATCGTCGTGAATTTCACCGAGGCGATGCGCGCCATCATGAAGAAGGACAATCGCTGGCGCGGCCACAACATCGCCGACGAGGACGGCTGCTACATCCATTACCTGCCGACCCACGGGCCGAACCTCTACGAGCTCAAGATGGTCGGCGGCGATCACGCCGCGCACATGCCGGTCAACGGCATCCTCTATCCGCAATGGGCGGTCGGCTTCGAGCAGCCGTTCGAGGAGAAGATCGGCGTCGAGTTCGAGAACGGCCGCGTCGCGCGCGGTTCACGGCCACAGCGAAGCAAGCCGAGGTGCTGCGCTTCATCGTCGGCGGCACGCTCGAAGAGCTCGGCTGCGGCCACAATCCCAAGGCGCCGCGCTTCGACATCTATCCGGCCGGCCCGAACTCGCCGGGCGCGCTGCATTTCGGCGTCAACGGGCTCAAGGAGTCCGAATATCTGCGGCGCGTGATGCCGTACTGGGAAGAGCCGCACGTCCAATGGACATGGTCACCTTCGACACCACGGTCACGGCCGGCAACCGCACCGTCATCGACAAGGGCTTCCTGATGGCGCTGCGCGATCCGCAGGTGGTGGCGCTGGCGGAGCGCTACGGCGATCCGGTCGACCTGCTGGAGAACTTCCCGGTCTGAGGACGGTGCAACTGACGCTGAACTTGATCTGGCAAGGACGTGCCCCGACGCCGAGGCCGCTGTGCCAGATCGCGACCGGGAGGAAACCATGCCTGCACTTCGAATGACGCTCTGCGCATTCGTCATCGCGATGATCGCGGGGCCGCTGCGCGCCGCGCCGGTCGACGACGCGATGAACAAGCTCGCCGCCGAGGCCGCCAAGGCCGGCAACATCATCTGGTACGAAAGCTCGCCCGACGACCAGGCGCGACAAGATCGTCGCGGCGTTCCAGAAGCGCTTCCCCGAGCTCAAGCTCGAACACATCCGCGACACCGGCGGCAATTCCATCGGCGCGCGCATCGTGCAGGAGAGCCAGGGCGACACGCGCACGGCCGATCTCGCCACGACCGGCGCCTGCGATCCTGATGCCGCTGCTGGAGCGCAAATCTGGTCAAACTGATCGACTGGACGCGGCTACGGCATGAGCGAGCAACTCGCGCCGACGCCGAGCGGCGTCGTCACCACGGCTGTCGTCTACGTCATCGTCTACAACACGACGCTCGTGAAGGAAGCCGACGCGCCCAAGACCTGGGACGATCTGCTCAATCCGCGCTGGGACGGCAAGATCGGCATCTGGGTGCGCGGCGAAGGACAGGGCTCGCTGGCCGCGATATGGGGCGAGGACAAGGTCGTCGACTACGTCAGGAAGATGAACGCAGCTGCATCCCGTGCTGCTGCCGAGCACGTTCCCGCTGGCGCAGCAGGTCGCGGCCGGCGAGATCCTGGTCGGCTCGGGGCTCAATCACACGGCCCAGCCGCCGCTCCGGCGCGGCGCGCCGATCAAGATCGTGGTCGCCGAGCCGGTGCCGATCAACACGCTCTACAGCTTCGTTCCGGCAAAGGCGAAGAACCCGAGCGGCGGCGACGCTGCTCGCGTTGTGGCTCGCGACGCCGGAGGGCGCCAAGGCCTACGAGGATGCGACCGACCGCGGCAATCCATTCATCCCCGGCACCAAGACCTACGCGGTGCTGCACGGCCACACGGTCGCGCAGTGCCCGCCGGACCAGGCGGCGCAGGAGGCCGACGCGGTCGATGCGCATCAACAAGATGATCGAGAGCCGTGAGACCGAGTGAAGCCACCGTCGGCGGCGCGGGCTCTGTGCCGGCCGCCGTAGCGAGGCGCGAAAGACCACCGCGGCGAATGGCTGCGGTTTCTCCCGTCGCTCGGCATGGGGTTGCTGCTCGGCTATCTGGTGCTGCGTGCCGCTGGCGCTCGTCGTTCTGAGCAGCTTTCGTCCCGGCGGCTTTCCGCTCGATCCCGGCTTCACGCTTGCCAACTACACATACGGCCTATCGGCGATCCGGGCTTCCCGGCGCTGCTGCGAACGACGTTGCTGTTCGCGCTCGGCTCGTCGTCGGTCGCGCTCGTTCTCGGCATCGGCCTCGCCTGGCTGGTCGAGCGTTCGGACCTGCCGGGTCGCGACACGCTGCGCGGCCTCGTCCTGCTGCCGATGGCGACGCCGCCGATTCTGCTGGCGATCGCCTGGGCGATGCTGCTCAGCCCGCGCAACGGCGTGCTCAATCAATGCGCTGATCAAGCGCGTTCGCGCTCGGCAACGCGCCGTTCGACATCTACACGCTGCCCGGCATGGTGTTCGTGCAAGGGCTGGCGCTGGTGCCGACGGCCTACCTTTTCCTTGCGCCGGCGTTCGCCAATATGGACCCGAGCCTCGAGGAAGCGGCGATGACTGCGGGCGCCGGCACCTGGACGCTGATCCGCCGCGTCATGATGCCGATCCTGTGGCCGTCGATTCTGTCGGCCGCGATTTTTCTGCTGATCGTCTCGCTGGTCGTTTTCGACGTGCCGGGCGCGCTCGGCATACCGGCGCGCATCTTCGTGCTGAGCTCGCAGATCTATTATCTCGTCGCCAGACAGCCCGGGCGGCATTCCGCTCTATGGCCAGGTCAGCGCGCTGGCCATGCTGTTTCTCGTTATTCTGCTCGGACTGGGCTTCGCCTATCATCGGCTGACGCGCAACGCGGCAGCGCTACCGCACCGTGACCGGCAAGGGGTTCCGCCCGCGGATGTTTCCGCTCGGCCGCGGTCAGCCGTTGGCCTTCGCGGCGCTCATCTTTTATTTCCTGCTGAGCGTTGTCGCGCCGCTGCTTATCCTGCTGTGGATGAGCCTGATGCCGTACCAGACCGGCCTCTCGTGGGCGGCGCTCAAGCTGATCACGCTCGAAAATCACCTCGATTTCCTCAGGAACCCGCGCGTTTCGACCGCGACGCGCAATTCGCTGGTCATCGCGGTCGTGGCGGCGACCGGCGTGTCGGTGCTGTCGCTGCTGTTGTCGTGGCTCACAACGCGCTTGCGCGTGCCGGGGCTGGCAGGCGCTCGATACGCTCGCCTTCATTCCGATCGCCGTTCCCGGCGTGATGATCGGAGTGGCGCTGATCTACGTCTATATCGGCGCTCGGTGCGGTGTTGCCGATCTACGGCACGATCTGGATCATCGCGCTCGCCTACTCACGCAATATCTGCCGTTCGGCGCGCGCGTCACCAGCGGCGTCATGATGCAGCTCCATCCCGGAGCTCGAGGAAGCCGGCTCCACGTCCGGCGCCGGCCGCGCTGCGCATCCTCCGCCGCATCACGCTGCCGCTGGTCTGGCCGGCGGTCGCGGCGGTCTGGATCTGGGTGCTGGCGCATGCGCTGCGCGAGCTCTCCTCGGCGCTGCTGCTGCAAGGGCGCGACAACAAGGTTATTCCGACGCTGCTCTGGGATTACTGGTCGGGCGGCGAGCCGAACCGCACCGCCGCCGGCGGATTATGGCTGACCGTCGCGCTCATGCTCTTTCTAGTGCTGTGGCGAAGCGTCGCCCGGCGCGCCGGACTCGAGCGCGCGCGCTGAAGATCCTGCCCCTTGCGCTGAGAACGCCTCAGAAGGTATCGGCGATAGCACGATTTTTGCTTGATCGAGCACGATCCTTTGGAGGCGTGTCCGTGAAACTTCGCGTTACCCTGCGGCAAGTGAGCGTTGCGCTTTTCGGCGCCGTGCTCGCGTCCTCGGCGCGGGCGGAAACGATCGACGAGATCGCCACGTTTTACCGATCGCGCCCGATCACGATCAAAGTTGGTTACAGCGCGGCGAGCGCCTACGACCTTATGGCGCGCGCCCTCGCGGCTTATCTCGGCCATCACCTCCCTGGGCATCCTTCAGTGATCGTGGTCAACGCGCCGGGAGCGGGCAGTCTGAGCACGGCTAATCGCGCCTATAACGTGATGCCGCGCGATGGCACCGCGCTCGCTGTGGTCAATCGCAGCATTTTCATGGAACCGCTGTCGGGCGATGCTCAGGCGTTGTTCGATCCAGCGAAGTTCTCGTGGATTGCCAAAGTTGCGGACGAAACCAGCGTCTGTGTTTCGTGGCATGCGTCGAAAATCAAACAGTGGAGCGACCTTTTTGCCGATGACTTTGTCGTCGTCGCAAATTCGATGAGCTCCGATACCGGCGTCTACGCCAACGTGCTCAGGCGCTTCTTCGGCGCCCGCGTCGAGATCGTGGTCGGCTACCCCGGCGGAGCGCAAATCACTCAACCGATCGAGAGTGGTGAGGTCGATGGCCGCTGCGGCTGGTCGTGGAGCGCGATGAGGTCCAGCAAGCCGGACTGGATCGCCGACAAAGCAGTGAACTTTCTGGTTCAGCTTGGCTTTAAGAGCGATCCCGCATTGAAGGAGGTGCCGGTCATTTATGACCTCGCGTCAACCGATGAACAGCGTCAAGCGCTGAATTTAATTCTGCGGAGTCAAGACGTCGCGTGGCCTATCCTCGGACCGCCCGGCATCGCGCCCGATCGACTGCAGGCTTTGCAAGCCGGTTTCGATGCGACCATGGGCGATCCGGACTTTGTCCGGGATGCCGCCAAGATCGGGATCGATGTCAGGCCGAAGACTGGAGCCGAGGTGCAAGAAATCGTTCGCTCGGTCTATCAGACGCCTCCCGCCATTGTGGATGAGGTCAAGAAGGTCCTCAATCCGTGAAATCTTTGCGCGAAAAGCGCAGCGCTGACCAACAAGTCTAAAGCAGTCAGCGATAACGGCCGAGACCGCATCCCCATCTCGATCGCTCGCGCGGGGCGCGTGGCGACGGTCTTATTGCAACAGCGCCGCGGCCCTGCGGACGATACCTTTTGGCGTCGCATAGACATCGCGTACGAGCCGCTGAACATCGGCGCCAGCGACGGGCATGATCTCGAGCTGAGATTTCTCCGCCTCGGCCAAAAAATCTTTGTCGCGCATGGTATCCATGAATGCCTTGCGCAGCGCCTCCACGCGATCGCCCGGCACGTCAGGCGGCGCGAGATACGGCCAAGCCATCACTTGCCGGGCAAAGATAAGCCGCAGAATGGCCTTGTCGTCATCGGTCTTTGCCAGGTCGATCACCAGCGGAACATTCGGCAGATCGCGAGCCTTTCTCAGCGCCACCTGAAAAAGAAAATTCAGCTTGTGCTGGTCGAGCCAGCTTTGATGCAGCGCCTTCAGGCTGGTCCACGACCAGCCGCAACGTCCCTGCAGCTCGCCACGCTCGATCGCCAGATCGATGTCGTTGCCGCCCGGATAGCCGGTCACGATCTTGAACTGCGTGCCAAGCACGGCGTTCGATATCTTGGGGGCCTGGTAGGAGTCGGCGCTCGGCCCGGAAGCGCCCATCACGACCGTGTGCGTGAGCGCATCCGCGAAGGTCGCAACGCCGCTCGTGTACCAGGAGACGCACACGCCGACCTCGTTGTTTGTGCTGCCGATCCAGTTGAATTTGCTGGCGTCGAATTGGGCCCCGGTGTTGCCCAGCAGCGGCTCGTAACCGGTGCCGCGGCTGATCGTCCCGATCGTCGTGCCGTCGCGCGGCGCGGCGTTGTAGAGGTAGTTCGCCAGCCGCATGCTGCCGGCGCCTTCCGTGTTTTTCGGCACGACCGCCGGATTGCCCGGGATGTATTTGCCCAACGTGCGTGCCAAGAGCCGCGCATAGGCATCGTAGGCGCCCCCCACGCTAAATCCGATATCGAGTTCGATCGTTTTACCTGAGTAGAATTCCGCGGCGGTCTGCGCCGCACACGCCGATGCCCACCAGAGCACGATGAATAATGTTGCCAACCCACGCCACGATTTGAGGCAGCGCATCATCGTTCTCCCGCCCGGCTGGCGCGCACGTTTATATCGACTTTTTTGCCGCGATGAACTAATGAAATTGGTGCTTGCCGTCGTCGTTTGACTTGCCGATGCTAACAGTTGGCCGCCAACGAGGCGCTGTCGGCGTCAGGCTCGGCGCGATGCTGGCGGGGCGGGAAGGGAGCTTGGATCATGAAGACGCTCGCGTTGGAAACAACGATGCCGTTTCAGGGACTGCCGGAGCTCGTCGCCCATGACGAGGGTCTGTTCAACAAGGAGGGCGTCGCTGTCCGCTGGGTCGATCGCGGATACGGCACAGTGAAGCCAGCCAACACGTCGCTGACCGACGTCAAGGGCGCCAATCCGTTCGCGAGCCACGGCACGATGCTCGAAGCCGGCAAGGCCGACATGTATAACGCCTGCGAGTGGGGCAATTATTGCCGTGTCGGCGGCACCGCCGTCGGCAGCCGGCAACTCGGACGCCGCGCCATCGTCACTTTCGGCGCCATCGTGGTGCGTCCGGACTCTCCCGTCTATACGCCGCAGCAACTCGCGGGTCGCAAGGTCGGTGTGCCGTTTTATGCCGGTACGCACTATCTGGCGCTCCAGATGCTGGAAGGCTTCTTGCCGCGCGATCAGATCGTCGTTTGCAACGCGCCCACGGGGGCGCGCAATCGGTTCAACCTGATGATGACGGGCGAGGTCGAGGGCGTGACGTTGACCGAGCCGTACGTGACCTTCGCCGAGAAAAAAGGCTGCCGGGTCATCTGTTCGGCGTTCTACCACGGCACCGAGGTCGCCTCCGACAAGGTGGACGGCGAGACCTACCGCGCCTTCAATGCCGCGGTGCGCGAGGCTGTGCGCCGGATCAACGCCAACAAGCGCTCCTACCTGCACTACTTCATCGACCGGCACAGAACGATGGACCCGGAGATCGACACGCTCAAGGTCTCGGATCTGCGCGAAAGTCGGCTCATTGTCGTCGACCCGGCGCCAATTCCGGCCGACGAACTGGAACGCACCTATCGATGGGTGCAAAGCTGGGGCATGCTGGAGAACGCCGCGTCGCCTCTTCAGCTTATCAATGCGGACGTACAGACCTCCGCGCATGTGCAAGCCGCGGAATAGCCGATTATGTGAATTGCCGGGGTTTCCCGGGGTTCAGCACGACCCTTGCGTCGGTTGACAAGCGGCGGCGGCGTCCGGCGAATTTACGATCCTGTTACAATGTACCTTGTCGCCTTTTGTGAAGCTTTTCGGATGCCGGCCGTGACCGGCGGTGCCAATGGCTCCGGAGGCCGGCGTCTGAAAAGCTCCAAGGAAAGAAACCGCGGGAGGTGGCACGCAGTCGTGCGGCGGGCGCTATGGGGATTTGATCAGGTCAGAAGAGGTGCGTGATGGCAACCGACACTCATGAGCGCATTGGTCGACGAGGCGGGGATGACAGGCCGCTGCGAGCGTAAGTATCTGCCTTGAGCAATGAGGACCGGAATCGGCCCTGAGCGGACATTCCAAGAGGCCCGCTTCATGTTTGCTTTCGGGGGAAAAGCGACATGAGGACAGATTTACAAGTACACGTCCTGGTCTACCCGTGACGCTGGTCGGGCGCCGCCATGATCAGCGCCCAGAACACTTTGTATTTCGACTGCGGCGCATAGACCGCGGCGATGCCCATCTTCGTAACGTTGCGATTGAGCATGTTGGCGCGGTGCGGCGGCGAATCGCGCCAGCCCGAGAAGGCTTCGGCGAGCGTATGATAGCCGGCCGAAATGTTCTCGACGGCGACGCCGGCGTCGAAGCCGGATTTCTGGATGCGTTCCTGGAATGGGCGGCCGGCATCGTGATCGAGCTTGTCGCGCGCCGCCATGGTGCGCGCCTGTTCGGCGGCGAGCCGCATCAATTCGGGGTCGATGGTGACCGCGCCGAGGCCGTTGTTGGAGCGGTAGCCCGAGATCATCGATTGCGCCGCGGCGGCGTCGAGCGTGGCGTCGGTGTGGGCGAGGTTTTGATAGAACGTCGGTTCGCCCGATGGCGGATCGCGATCGCCGGCACAGCCTGCGAGCCCCAACAAGGTCACCAAAGCACCGCAGGTCAGCACCGCGGCTGTCGGCCGGATCATCGAAAAGTCCCCGCCACCCGAAAATTAGCCCGCCAACAAGATTATAGGCCCCGAAAAGGTGTCGGAAGGGTGAAAGTCCCTGCGACACGCCTCGCCCTGGTATGCCCCGCAGCCCTCAACTACCATCCCGGCCGCAACGCGCAAAAAGCCGCAACGCGCAAAGAAAAGTCGTCCCAAGGAGCCGTCACCATGCCCGATCTGTTGGCCGATCCCGCCGAAGCTTCGGCCGCCCGCACGCCGGGAGCGCGCCGCGCCGGAGCGGGCGAATACGTTTTCAACCTCGCCAACGTCAATCACATCCTGGGCGGCCCCGATTATTCGACCGCAAACGGTTCCTGCGTCGAGGGCGATCGCATGATCGTCGGGCGGATGCGCATGCCGGCCGGGACTGGCTCGGAGCCGCATTCGCATCCCAACGAACAGTGGATCTACATTCTCGAAGGAACCTTTCAGGCCACGATCGGCGGCAAGGAGATCGAGGCGCGGCCCGGCTCGGTCGTCTACGTGCCGGCCGATGTGGTGCATTCGGGCAAGGCCAGCGCCGCAGGCGATGTGGTCTTTTTCACGGTCAAAGACGCCTCGCACAGCCTGCACGGCATAAAAGCTGCATGAGTGCTCAGCAATTCCAGGCAGGGACACTGAGGTGCGTATGCTCAAGCGTGCAGGTTGTGCGTTTCTGGCGCCGGTTTTCGCCGTTGCTTTTTCCACGTCGCTCGCGGCATCGGCCTTCGCTGACGATTGGCCGAGCAAGACCATCAGGGCGATCATTCCGTTCGGCGCCGGGAGCGCCACCGATATCATTCCTCGTGCCGTCTTCGATCAACTCGGTCCGGTCCTGGGACAGCCGATTGTCGTCGAAAATCGCGGCGGCGCCGGCGGCGCGCTTGGGGTCGGCGCAGTGACCCGGTCTGATCCCGACGGCTACACGATGCTTGCGGATTCCAACGCGCTCTCCATCGCGCCGTGGATCGTGCCCGATCTGCCCTACGATACGGTGAAGGATCTCTCCGCCGTGGTGACGCTCGGCAAGAATGCCAACGTTCTTGTCGTCAATCCGTCGAAGGGCTGGAAGACGGCGCGGGATCTGGTCGCAGCCGCGAAGGCCAATCCCGGCTCGTTCAACTACGGTTCGGCGGGCGTCGGCACGGCGACCCATATCAGCGCCGAGCGCTTTCGCGTCAGCGCCGGCTTTGAGGCCACGCACATTCCCTATAAGGGCGGCGCCGAAGCGCTGACCGATGTGCTCGGCGGCCGCATCGACTTCTACTATTGCCCGATCTCGACCGCGTTGCCGCTGATCCGCGAAGGTCGCCTTATCGCGCTTGCCGTCAGCACGCCGACGCGCGCCGCCGATCTGCCGGACGTGCCGACGTCGATCGAAGCCGGTTATCCGGATTCCGACACCACGATCTGGTATGGCGTGTTCGTGCCGTCAAAAACGCCGCGCGACATCGTCCAGAAGGCCTACAGCGTGGCGACGGAGGTGCTGCAGACGCCGGCCATGAAGCAGAAGCTCGCGCAACTCGCCGTCGATCCGATGCCGATGACGCCGGAGCAATTCGACACATTCGTCGCCGATGAGATTGCCCAGAACGGCAAGCTGTTCAAAGCGGCGGCGATCAAATGAAATAAGGCGAACAAGCGCGAGCTGGGTCAACGGCGGCGCGAATGAACCGGGAGGAAAGCATGACGCGTGTTGGAACCATTCTGCTGTCGTTGCTGTGTTTTGCGGCCGGCGCGACTTTCGCGCAGGCGCAGGACAAATATCCATCAAAGCAGGTAAAGATCATCGTGCCCTACTCGCCCGGCGGCGCGACCGACATCGTGGCGCGCATCCTTGCCGATCAGCTCGGAAAAAGCCTGAACCAGTCCTTCTTCGTCGAAAATAAGCCCGGCGCGTTCGGCATCGTAGCGATCGAAGAGATGGCGCGATCCAATCCCGACGGCTACACGCTGATGATCGGCAATGTCTCGACCAACGCCATCAGCCCGATCATCTATGCGCCGAAATTCAAGATCGATTACGCGAAGGACGTCGTACCCGTCACTAATCTGGTCGACATCCCCGCGTTTCTCGCGGCGACGACGAAGAACTTCGACGTCAAAAGCGTGGCCGAGCTTGTCGCCTATGCCAAGGCCAATCCCGGCAAGGTTCGTTACGGCACCGTCGGGCCCGGCAGCTATCCGCACTACGACATGGCGTATTTCGCCAAGCGCGCCGGCGATCTCGACATGATCGCGATCCCGAACAAATCGGGAGCCACCGGCGTCATCAATGACATGCTGATCGGCTCGTCGCAGGTGACGTTCATCAACGTGGCGAGCAGCCTGCCGCAGGTGAAGGCCGGCACCTTGCGTCCGCTGGCGCTGGTCGATCATGCGCGCATGGCGGACTATCCCGATCTGCCGACCATGAAGGAGGCGGGCTATCCGGGTGTCGGCACCATCGCGTGGCAGGGTTTGTTTGCCCCGGCCGGCACGCCGAAGGACGTTCTGCAGGCAATCTTCAACGCCACGACCGACGCGATGAAAACGCCGGCGGTTGCCGATGCGTTCAAGAAGCAATTTTTCAACACGGTGCCCAACAAATCGTTGGACGATGCCAAAGCTTGGCTCGCCGGCGAAATGGCGCAATGGCAAAAGATCACAAGCGAGGTCAAGGTCGAAACGGAATAATCCGGAGCGACGAAAATCCATGAACGTACAGCAGCCCATCTCGAACCCGGTCTATCCCATCGTCGTCGACAAGGACGTCGATGTGCCCATACGCGACGGCCTCCGCCTCAAGGCCGACGTGTTCCGGCCTTATGACGACGGCGGCAAGTTTCCGGCGATCCTCAATCTCGGGCCTTATCAGAAGGACAAACCGTGGGTCGTTCCGGATTCGCTCGGCGAGCAGCCCAACGACTGGATGAACTGGGAAACCATCAATCCGAAATGGTGGGTGCCGCGCGGCTACGCCGCCGTTCGCATCGACGGCCGCGGCAGTGGGCAATCGCCGGGACTGTGCGAGCCGTGGTCGCTTGCCGAAGCGACCGACTTCTATGATGCGATCGAATGGGCGGCGACGCAGCCCTGGTGCAACGGCAATGTGGGCCTGCTGGGCATCTCCTACTACGCGATCAATCAGTGGTTCGTCGCCAGCCTGAAGCCGCCGTCGCTGAAGGCGATAATCCCCTGGGAGGGCTTCGCCGACCTCTACCGCGATGCGCTCTATCACGGCGGCATCCTGTGTTTGTTCATGACCAATTGGTTCACGGCGCATCTGCTGCATCACACATTGGGCCGGGCGTCGCAGCAGCTGCCCGACGGCTGGCAGACCAACACGCTCTATCACTGGCTGCACAACAACCTCGACACCGGCGTCTTTGCCGGTTCGCAGGCGCAATGGGACAAGATCGATCTGCCGATGTTCAGCGTCGGCAACTGGTCCGGCATGGGGCTGCATCTGCGCGGCAACACCGAAGCCTTCATGCGTGCGGCGTCGCCGCACAAGAAGCTTCGCATTCATCTCGGCTCGCACGTGCACCCGTTCTATACCGAAGAGGGACGCAACGATCAGATTCGTTTTTTCGATTATTGGCTCAAAGGCATCGACAACGGCGTGATGGATGAGCCGCCGGTCAAGCTCGCGATCCGCAAGGGCGGCGATGCCTTCGAATGGCGCCATGAGAACGAGTGGCCGCTCAAGCGCACGCGCTGGACCAAGCTCTATCTCGATCTGTCGCAGCCACCCGTCGAGGGCTCGGAGATCGGCGGCCGGCTGGAGGTGAAAAATCCCGCTGCCGTCGGTTCGCGCACTTATGCGGCGTCAAGCCTCGGGACCATGGGCTCGACATCGGCCGCGTCGTCCCAGGTCATGGGCGGCGGCATCAAGCCGGGCATGGGCCTGTCGCTCGAAACCACGAAGCTTGCCGTCGACACCGAAATCACTGGGCCGATCGCCGCCGTGCTGTGGGTGTCGAGTTCGACCGAGGACATGGATTTGTTTCTCACGCTGCGCAACATCGATCCGGACGGCAAGGATGTGATGGAAACCGGCCAGCAGGGCGCGCCGGTGCCGGTGGCAAAGGGCTGGCTGCGCGTGTCGCACCGCGAGCTCGACCCCGAACTGTCGCGGCCGTATCGCCCCTATCATCGTCATGCGCGGCGGCTTTATCTGACGCCCGATGAGATCGTGCAGGTCGAGGTTGAAATGTGGCCGACTTCGATGGTGTTCAAGAAAGGACACCGCATCCGGCTCGACATTCAGCCGCGCGATGGTCTCGGCAGCGCCCACTACATGCACTATCACGCCGATTACAACGCCGGCACCAATACGATTTGCGCCGGCGGCGACAAGCCGTCCTATTTGCTGCTGCCGCTCATTCCGGCGGTCACGCAGGTTGAGTCCTAGTTCTTCAGGCCAGCCGCGCGCGCGACGTCGGACCAGCGCTTCAGTTCTTTGGTAACAAACGGACCGAAGACATCCGGCCCGCCGGCAAGCGGGTCGAAGCCTTGTTTGTGCAGTGCCTCGATTGCGTCAGGCGATTTCATCGCCGTGCGAACAGCGCCGTCGAGCTTGTCGATGATCGGCTGCGGCGTTCCGGCCGGCGCCATCAAGCCGAACCAGATGCTGGTATCGAAATCGGGCATGCCGGCTTCGGCCATGGTCGGCAGATCGGGCAGAACGCTCGGGCGCGTGTTCGCCGCCGACGCGAGCGCGGTGAGCTTGCCGGCCGCGATCTGGCCGAGCACGGCGGAGGCCGGCGAAAACATCATCATGGTGCGGCCGGCGATGAGATCGGTGACCGCTTGCGGGCTGCCCTGGTAGGGCACGTGGACGAGCTTGATGCCGGCGCGCTGCGCAAACAGTTCGGCGGAGAGGTGCGGAGCGGCGCCGACGCCGGTCGAGGCATACAGCGCCTGGCCAGGTTTCTCCTTGGCGAGCGCCATCAACTCGGCAACGCTGTGCACATTGGTGGCCGGATTGACGACGAGCACGACGGCGGCGGATGCGACCAAGCTGACCGGCGCAAAATCTTTCGCCATGTCGAAGGTGAGGTCGGGATTGATCGCTTGATTGGTGATGTTGGCGGACGACCCGAGGAACAACGTGTAGCCGTCGTTTGCGGCATGTGCGGCATAATCGGCAGCGATGCTCGATCCGGCGCCCGGCTTGTTGTCGATCACCAATTGCTGGCCGAGGGCCAGCCCCATGCCGTTGCCGAGGACGCGGGCAGTGATGTCAGCGGCGGCGCCCGGCGGGAAGCCGACGACGAAATGGATCGGGCGCGACGGATAGGGCGCTTGCGCCCAACTTTGCGACAATGGTTGTGACGGCTTTGATAGCTGCAGAAGACAGCAGGCGAGGGCCGCAACGAAAACCGCGCGTCGACTGTTTGACGCCATGGCCGTCTCCCCCTTGCGCGCGTTTGCCGCCTGCGAAGGCGGCTGCACTCTTCACAGGCACAATGGGCCCACGCTCAGCTTTCGTTAAGCAATCCTGCACCATTCCTTAACTTCAAAACAACGGGTTGGTGCATACTCTTACTCGATTAATTGCGCTATGCACGCGATGCTTGTCAGCCCAACGTTATCAAAGGCAACCCGTCACTGGGGGTTTGTCGTTCTGGGGGGAGCCGTCGGATTTGCCGGCGGCCTCGCGGGTTTCGCGTTTTTGGGCACCCAATGGATGGTCGAAGCGCTGACGGCCGCTTCAACTCCGGCCGCCGCAACCTTGATCGCCGCTCCGTTCGCGCTCGGTACCGCGGCGCTTGCTGGTTTGTTCGTGATCTCGCAGCGCCGCGCGCAGAACAGATCCATGAAGGCCGCGCTCAATCACATGACGCAAGGCCTGTGCGTCTTCGACAACGCGGCGCGGCTCGTGCTGTGCAACGAGCGCTACATCGAGATGTACCGCCTGAGCCCCGATCTGGCGCGCCTGGGGACGCCGCTACGCGAGCTTCTCACGCATCGGATCGCCGCCGGAACCTTCTCCGGCGATCCCGATCGCTACCTGGCGGATTGTCACGTCAGGTGGCGGATGGCCGTACCGAAACAAAGACGGTTGAGATCAAGGACGGCCGTGTCATTTCGCTGGTCGGCAAGCCGATGGTGGGCGGCGGCTGGGTCGCAACCCATACCGACGTGACGGAGCAGCTTCTGGCCGAGCGCGACTCGCTCCGTCAGCGCGACGAACGCCGCGGTGTGATCGATGCCGCGATCGCGGATTTCCGCGCGCGGATCGAGAGCGTTCTCGACACCGTAGGACAGCGCGCGTCGGCGATGAAGGCTGCGGCCAAGACGCTTCTGGCAACATCCGATCACACGCTGCGGCGCACCGAGGGTGCGGTCAACGGCTCGAACGACGCTTCGGTCAACGTCGAGACGGCGGCGGCCGCCGCCGAGGAAATGTCGACCTCGATCAAGGAAATCAGCAAGCAGCTCGCGCAAGCCAGCGACGTTGTGCGCCGCACCCGCCGCGGACGCCGCCTCGACCAACGAAGACATCGCAGCCCTCGCACAGGTGGCGCAGAAAATCGGCGACGTGGTCAAGCTCATTCAGGACATCGCCGGACAAACAAACCTCTTGGCGCTGAACGCTACGATCGAAGCGGCGCGCGCTGGCGATGCCGGCCGCGGTTTCGCCGTGGTCGCCTCCGAGGTGAAATCGCTCGCCGCGCAGACCGCGAAGGCCACCGAGGAAATCACGCGCGAAATCCTCTCGGTGCAGAGCCGTACCGGCGAAGCCGTCGGCGCGATCCGCGAGATCACCGAGCGGATGCAGGACATCAACCGGCACACTTCGGCCGTGGTCGGGTCCGTCGGGCAGCAGGAAGTCGCGACCGGAGAAATCTCGCGTAACGTCGCAAGCGCGGCGCTCGGCGCGAAGTCGATCGTCGCGGCCCTTGGCGAGGTGGCTGGTGGCGTCACCCAGACCCGTTCATCGGCCGAGACCATGCTGGCGGCGTCCTAAGAGGTCGAGCAGGCGACAGCGAAGCTGCGCCGCCAAGTCGAAGAATTCTTGGGGACCGTGGCGGCTTAACGCTGCCCGCGCGAGCGATCGGCATCGTATTCGCTGCTGCAAAACGGCCCGCCCTGGAAGCGGTCGCCGATCGGATCCGGTTCGAGCTTGCGCTGCGCCTCGATCGCCTGCGCGCGGAAATCCTCGGCGCGGCCTTGCGGCCGATAGCTGAACCGGAGCGCGTTGCTGTTGTCCCACCAGCCCGCGGTGTTGTTGGAGACTCCGTAAAAGATCTCGTAGTGGATGTCCGGATGCTCCAGGCCGATGCGGACGAGCTGTACAAGGTCTTCGGGCTTGAGCCAGATCGAGAGCCGCCGCTGGTCGGCCGGCGCATCGGTGACGTTGCCGATGCGCAGGCAGGTGACGCGCACGCCGTGCTTGTCGGCGTAAAGCGCGCCAAGCGCTTCTCCGAACGCTTTGCTCACGCCGTAGCGGCTGTCGGGCCGCACGGTCACGGCCGTGCCGATGCGCTCCTTCCGCGGATAAAATCCGACGGCGTGATTGGACGATGCAAAGACCACGCGTTCGACGCCGGCCCGGTACGCAGCCTCGAACACATTGTAGCAACCGACGATGTTGGCGTTGAGGATCGTGTCCCAGGGACCCTCGACCGAAAAGCCGCCGAGGTGCACGATGCCATCGACGCCTGCGACAATGCTTTGCACCTGCGCGTAGTCGGCAAGATCGGCCGCAACAAAAGACTCGTCCGCGGCAAGATCGGCCGGCTTGCGCACGTCGCTGAGCCGGATATTCGGATAGACCCCCTCAGCAATTTGCGCAACCGGCTGCCAATGTCGCCCGCGGCGCCGGTGATAAGGACCGTTTTCATATCAAGCCTCACAAACCAAGCGCGCGTGGCAGCCAGAGCGAGATCTCCGGCAGATATGTCACGAGCATGAGCACCAGGAACATGACTGCATAGAACGGCCAGATGCGCTGCAGCACTTGTTCGATCGTGACGTCGCCCACGGCGCAGCCCACGAACAGGATCGCGCCGACCGGTGGATGGCACAGGCCGATGCCCAGATTGAGCAGCATGATCATGCCGAAATGCACCGGATCGACGCCGAGCTTGAGCATGACCGGGAGCAGGATCGGCGTGCTGATCAAAATGGACGGCGCCATGTCGACCAGGCAGCCGAGCAGGAGCAACAGGACGTTGACCAGCATCAGGATGACATACTTGTTGCTCGAGATGGTCAGGAAGAACGCCGTAATCTTCGCCGGCATCTGCGTCAGCGCCATGATGTAACCGACGCTCGAGGCGCAGGCGATGAGCGTAAGCACCATCGCCACGGTGCGCATGGTCCGGTGCACCAGCGCCGGCAGATCGCGCCAGCGATAGTCGCGATAGATGAACATGGTGACGAAAAAAGCCCAGGCGCAGGCCACCGCGCCGGCCTCGATTGCGGTGAACACGCCGCCCAGAATACCGCCAAGAATGATCACGAGCGTGACCAGGCCCCACAGTGCATCGAGCGTGATCTTGAACGCTTCGCGCAACGGCACCGTCTGCCCGCGCGGATGGCCGTCGCGGTAGGCGATCGCGAGGCATAGAATGACAAGCGCCAGACCTAGCAGCAGCCCGGGAACGACGCCCGCCATGAACAGGCTGATGATCGAGATCGTGCCGCCGGTCGCAAGCGAATAGATCACGGCGTTGTGGCTCGGCGGCACCAGCAGCGCCTGGACGGACGCGGCAATCGTGACGTTGGTGGCGAAGACCCGCGGAAACCCGCTCTTCTCCATCTGCGGGATCATGACCGAGCCGATCGCCGACGTATCGGCGACCGCCGAACCGGAAATGCCGCTGAGGAATGTGGTGGCGACCACGTTTACCACCGACAACCCGCCGCGCACGCGGGTGAAGCCAACGAGGACGTCGGCGAACGCCACCAGCCGCCGCGCCATGCCGCCTTCGGCCATGATCGCTCCGGCGAGCACGAAGAACGGGATGGTCAGCATGGCGACCTTGCTGACACCGTCGGAGATTTTCAGCATCACCGCTTCGAGCGGAATGCCGATCCACAGCGCGCCGGCAATCGCGGCAAGCGCTAGTGCGTAGGCGATCGGCATCCCGATCAGGAAGCAGGCGAACATCGTGGCGAGCAGGACGAAAATGTCCATCTGCGCGTCTATGCCTTCACTCGAATGCTGCGGTGGCCTCGCGCTCCGCAGGCGCGGGCGGGCCGATGGCAAGTCGCTCGATGACGAACAGGAGCAGGATTGCACCGCCGAGCGGAATCGGCAGGTAGGTCACACCGACCGAGAGCGACGGAAAGTCGGCAACGGAGTTGTGCCACGTCACGGCGACGAGCCTCGCGCCCCAATGGATCATGAACAGCGCGATGAGCGCCATCAGAAGCTCGACGGCCAATGCGCTGAGGTGTTGCAGAGCGCGAGGCAACAGCGACACGAAGAACGACATGCGCATATGCAATCCAACCCGATAACAGGCCGCCGCGCCGAAGAACGTGAGCACGATCATCAGCAGCACCGCGGTCGGCTCGGGCCAGGACGCCGCCTGGTTCAGCACATAACGCGTATAGACCGCCCACGGTATGACGGCGGAGATCAGCACCAGGGCAGCGCCCGCGACGCACACACACAGCGCGTAGAGTGCGTTCATCAACGAGCGGATCGTCGATGTCATGGCCCGCGTCCTGACTTACGTCCTGGCTTTGATGATGGAAATTTGGCGACCCGCGGGCACCTAACTCGTGGCCTGGACGCGTTTGACCATGTCGGCAAAGCGCGGGCCGTATTTGTCCCAGACCGGTTTCACGGCATCCTGGAACGGCTTCTTGTCGATCGTCTCGACGATCTGAATGCCGGACGCCCGGGCTTTGTCCATTGCCTCTTTTTCGTAGGCCGCCCAGAGCGCGCGCTCCTCGGCCTGGGCCTCAGCTGCAAATCTTTGCAACAGCTCCTGATCGTCCTTCGACAGCGCGTCCCAGTTTTTGCGTGAGAACACAAGAATCTCGGGCACGACCAGGTGTTCGGTCAGCGTGTAGAATTTCGCCACCTGATAGTGATTGTCGAATACGAAGCTCGGCGGATTGTTCTCGGCGCCGTCGATCACTCCGGTTTGCAGCGCGCTGAAGACCTGATCGTAACCCATGGCGACGCCGTTGCCGCCTAGCGCATTGACCATGTCGACGAACATCGGATTGCCGATCACCCTGAGTTTGAGGCCCTTGAGGTCGGCGATCGCCCTGATCGGATGCTTGGTGTTGTAAAAGTTGCGCGCCCCGGCATCCATCCAGCACAGGCCGACCAGACCGACGTTGGCATTCGTCGTGACCTTGTCGAGCAGCTCGCGGCCGATGGCGCTATCGATCACCGTCTGCATGTGCGCGGTATTGCGAAACAGGAACGGCAGGTTGAGCACATTCAGGTCGTCGATGACCGGGCCGATCGCGCCGACGCTGACGCGGGCCAGTTGGATGGCGCCGACCTGGGCCTGCTCGATGGCCTCCTTCTCGCCGCCGAGCTGCATCGACGCGTACATCTGGACGCCGAGCCGGCCGCCGGTCGCCTGATCGAGCTTCTTGCCGAGATTCTCGACGGCAACCACCGTCGGGTAGCCGGGCGGGTGGACATCGGACGCCTTGAACATTGTCTTGGTTTGCGCCAGCGCCGAGCGTCCGAGCGCCAACTGCGCGGCGCCGCCCGCCGCGAACGTGCCAAGCACGAATGCGCTGCCGCGCAAGATGTCCCGTCGGCGCATCGCCCTCTCCCTTGCGTTTCCCTTCGCGTTTTGCACTGCTCCGTTGACCGGCAGGCCCGCTTTGACTTATTCATCAGGTCATATGATGACCTGACCAAATGGCCCTGTCGCTGTCAAGCCCCGCCTCCTCCGCCATGTCCGACATCTTCCGTCCGCTTGGACCGCCCCGAAATCGCACCGGCGAAGTCGTCGAGCGTCTCGCCACCGAAATCTCGAACGGCCGGATCGCGCCGGGTGCGCGGCTGCCGACCGAGCAGGAATTGACCGCTGCGCTCGGCGTCAGCCGCACCGTGGTCCGCGAAGCGGTGGCGGTGCTGCGCGCCGAAGGGCTGGTCGAGACGCGACAGGGCGTCGGCGCCTTCGTGGTGCGCGACGTGCAGCGCCGGCCGTTTCGCATCGATCCGGACGGCCTGCGCTCGATCGCCGAAGTCGTGCAGGTGATGGAACTGCGGACCGGCGTCGAAGTCGAAGCCGCCGGGATCGCCGCCGAGCGGATCGATGTGGCCTCGCGTGCGCGCATCGTCAAGGCTATCGGAGCCATCGAGGCGGCGATCGCGCGAGGCGGCGCCGCGATCGATGAGGATTTTGCCTTTCATCAAGCGATCGCCGAGGCGACCGGCAATCCGCACTTCACGCGCTTTCTCGAATTTCTCGGCCGCTTTCTCATCCCGAGGCAGAGCGTGCGGATCGGGCTTAAGACCGCCGAGGGACAGCGATCGTGCCTGCAGCGGATTCAGTCGGAACACCGCGCCATCGCGGAAGCGATCGGCGCCGGCGATATATCGGGGGCGCGCCGCGCGATGCGACGGCATCTCCATGGGAGCCGCCAGCGCTACCAGCGGCTCGCCGCCGAAGCCGGACGGTCCATGCCGTCAGCGGATGCTGACGCGTGATGAGCCGCCGTCGTTAGCGTCCAGCCGCATAGCCCTGCATGCCGCGCGGATTGGCGGCGGCGCGGCGAAGGCGGCCTTGCCGCGAGGCGGCGGTGAGGCGGCCTTCCGACCAGGCCGGGCCGACTTCGACGATGTGACCGCGCCGTTCCAGTTCGGCGATGGTCTTCTTCGGCAAGCGGCTTTCGACGACCAGCACGCCCGGCCGCGCCGTGCGCGGCCAGAACGAACTCGGAAAATGTTCGGAATGCCACGACGGCGCGTCGATCGCTTCCTGCAAGTTCATGCCGGCGTGAACGTGACGCAGGAACAACTGGGTGATCCACTGATCCTGCTGATCGCCGCCCGGTGAGCCCCAGCCGAGATAGGGTTCACCGTCGCGCAGCGCGAGCGTCGGCGACAACGTCGTGCGCGGCCGCTTGCCGGGCGCGAGCGCCGCCGGGTGGTCTTCTTCGAGCCAAAACATTTGCGCGCGCGTTCCGAGGCAGAAGCCAAGTTCAGGAATGACCGGCGAGGATTGCAGCCAGCCGCCGGACGGCGTCGATGACACCATGTTGCCCGCCTGATCGACGATGTCGAAGTGGACCGTATCGCCGCGCACGCCGCCAAGCCGGCCAACGGTCGGCTCGCCGGCGCCGGCCACCGCGACCGGCGCGCTCTCGCGGCGCAGTTTGACGACGGCGCCGTAGCCCTCGATCGAACCTGGCCGCAATTCGAGTGACGCCTTGTCGGTAATGAGCTTGCGCCGCGCCGAGTTGTAAGCGTCGGAGAGTAGCGTCGCCATCGGCACCTTAACGAATTCCGGATCGCCGTAAAACGCCTCACGGTCGGCGAAGGCAAGCTTCGAGCATTCGACTACGAGATGGACGAAATCGGGACCGACCGGATCGAGCCCGTCGAGATCGAAGCCTTTCAGCAACGCCAATTGCTGCAAAGTCGCCGGACCCTGACCCCACGGGCCGGTTTTGCACACCGTGTATTGCCGGTAATCGTAGGTAAGCGGCGCCTCGATGTGCGGCGTCCACCGGGCCATGTCGTCCGCGGTCAGCACGCCGCGATGACATTCGCCGCTCGCGTCGAACACGTCCTGGGTCCGGCAGAATTTGTCGATCGCCTCGGCGACAAATCCTTGCGACCAGGTTTTGCGCGCGCGTTCGATCTGGGGGACGCGGTCGCCGCCCACGCTTTCGGCCTCCTTGACGATGCGGCTGTAAGTCGCCGCGAGCGTCGGATTGGTGAACAGCGAGCCGACTGCGGGCACCGTGTCGTTCGGCAGGTAGACTGCGGCCGAGGTCTTCCAGTGCTCGCGGAACAAATCCGCCACCGTCGCGATGGTGTTGTTGGCGCGCTCGAGTAGCGGATGTCCGTGCTGCGCATAACCGATGGCTGGCGCCAGGACATCGGCGACAGACATGGTGCCGTAGTCGCGCAACAGCATCATCCAGGTCTCGAATGTGCCGGGCACGCAGGCGGCGAGGAGGCCGGTGCCGGGTACCAAGTCGAGGCCTTCGCTGCGGTAATGCGCGATGGTGGCGCGGGCAGGCGCGGGGCCTTGGCCGCAGATCACCTCCGGCTTGGCGCGTTTGACATCATACGCAATGACCGGCACGTCGCCGCCGGGTCCGTTCAGATGCGGTTCGACCACCTGAAGCGTGAACGCGGTCGCGACCGCGGCATCGAAAGCGTTGCCGCCCTTCTCCAGCATCGACATGCCGACGGCGGTGGCGATCCAATGCGTGGAGGTGACGACGCCGAAGGTGCCTTCGATCTCGGGCCGCGTGGTGAACGTGTTCGGGTTGACGTTGGTCATGCCTATTCTGCTGTGATGTGGTTCAGACGAGCGGTCTCAGTATAGCGCTTTATCTCCGAGGAAATCAGCGTGCCGAAGGCCTCGGGCGTACCTCCAGCGACGGTGACGCCTTGTTCGTCGAGCTTCGCGGCGATTTCAGGGATGCGGATGACGCGGTTGAACGCGGTGTTGAGCCTGTCGATCACGGCGCGCGGCGCGCCCGCCGTCGTGAAGACGCCGATCCAGGCCACCGCCTCATAGCCGGGGAACGTCTCGGCGACGGCTGGCACGTCAGGAAATTGCGCATCGCGGCTGAGGCTGCCCGTCGCGATCGGCCGCAGGGTTCCAGCCTGAATTTGCGCGTTCGAGGCGAGCGGCGAGATCAGCGCAAGCTGCGCGTCGCCCGCTACCGTCGCCATAATGGCGGGCGCGCCGCCGCGGAAGGGCAAGTTCTGCATCTCGATCCCAGCGCGCCGGCACAGGTCCGCCATCAGCAGATGGGCTTGGCTCGCCGCGCCTGGCGTGGCGTAGTTGAACTTGCCCGGATTGGCCTTGGCGAGCGCGATGAACTCCGGCAGCGTCTTCACCGGCGTCTTGGCGTTGACCAGAAACAGCAGCGGATTTTTCCCGATCAGAATGACCGGGGCGAGATCGCGCTCGGTATCGAATGGCATGTGTTCGTTGACGGCCGGGTTGACCGTGAACGTCGCGAACGTGATGCCGAGCGTGTAGCCGTCCGGACTGGCCTTGGCGACGTAGTCTGAGGCGACGATGCCGCTCGCTCCCGTGCGATTTTCGATGACGATCGGCTGCCCAAGCTCCTGCTGCAGCTGTGCCTGCAAGAGCCGCGCGACGATATCGTTCGCGCCGCCCGCAACCTGCGGGACGACGATGTGAACGGGCCGCGCCGGATAGGTCTCGCATCGCGCCGCGGCGGCAAAGCCTGCGAGCGTGAGGCCGAGCATCGCGATCCGCAGTCCGAGCGTAAAGGGTTTCCAAAATCGCTGCGGCCAGTTCATTGTTCCTCCCGGTGCTCGCGCGTTATCCGGGGACATTGCGCAGCGCCCGGCCGGCGAATACACAGACTGTATCGGCCGGCGCCAGCGCCAGCCAGTGCGACGCTGACGCAATCGGCGAGTTGCCAAGTTGTTGCCAAGCTAAGGGACGCACACTGTGGCGCGCGAGGCGTTCAAGGTTGGATTAGCCGGACTTGGCGCTGTTGGTCTCGAGGTGGCGCGCCGGCTCGAAGTCGGCATTCCGGGTCTCGTGCTCGCCGCGGTCTCGGTGCGCGATGTCGAAAAAGCCCGCCGTAATCTGCCGCAGATCGGACAAAGCATCGAGGCCGTCGCTGCCGGCGCGCTGGCCGAGAGCTGCGACGTGGTCGTCGAGTGCCTGCCGCCTGCCATGTTTCGCGCCGTCGCCGTGCCGGCAATCGAGCGCGGGCGCATCTTCATGCCGCTCAGCGTCGGGCAGCTTCTGGAAAACTTCGATCTGGTGTCGCGCGCCAAGGAGACCGGCGCGCGCATTCTGGCGCCGACCGGAGCGCTGCTCGGGCTCGATGCAGTGCGCGCCGCGGCCGAGGGCACGATCCGCTCCGTCACCATGATCACGCGCAAGCCGCCGGGCGGCCTCGAAGGCGCGCCTTATCTCGTCGAGCGCGGCATTTCGCTGAAAGGTTTGAATACGGCGCGCAAGGTGTTCGACGGCTCCGCGCGCGATGGTGCGCGAGGCTTTCCGGCCAACGTCAACGTCGCCGCGGCGCTGAGCCTCGCCGGCATCGGTCCCGACAAGACGCGGCTTGAAATCTGGGCCGACCCGGAACTCACGCGCAACACCCATCGCATCGAGGTCGATGCCGACTCGGCGAGCTTCTCAATGTCGATCGAGAACGTGCCGTCGGAAAATCCGCGCACTGGCCGCATCACGGCGCTCAGCGTCGTCGCTGCGCTGCGCGGCCTTGTCAGCGAACTGAAAGTCGGGACCTGAGGGCGCCCAGGTGAGTGGCGTGCAGACCGTGGGGAGGATCATGTGCGCGTGACCACGAAACTGAGGAGCCTCTTTTCGTCCGGGCAGATCGTTGTGGCTCCGGGCGCCTACGACGGACTGTCGGCGCGACTTGTCGAGCAGGCGGGATTTCCCGCGGTTTACGCGAGCGGCGGCGCCATCGCGCGCTCCACCGGAGTGCCGGATCTCGGCCTGATCTCGCCGAGCGACATTGTCGATCGGCTTGCCGGCATGGTCGAGGTGGTCGAGGTGCCGATCATTGCCGACGCCGACACCGGTTACGGCAATGCGCTGAATGCACAGCGCGCGGCACGCGAATTTGAGCGTGCGGGGGTTGCGGCGTTTCACATCGAGGACCAGACATTTCCCAAGAAATGCGGTCACTATGACGACAAGAGCATTGTGCCGGTCGATGAAATGGTGGCGAAGCTCAAGGCCGTGCGCGACGCGCTGCATGATCCCGATTTCATCATCATCGCGCGCACCGACGTCATCGCCGTCGAAGGCTTTTCCGCCGCGATCGATCGGGCCATGGCCTACATCGCCGCCGGCGCCGACATGATGTTCATTGAGGCGCCGACCAGCGAGGCGGAGATTGCCGACATCGGCAAGCGCGTTCCCGGCTGGAAGCTCATCAACATGTTCCAGGGCGGCAAGACGCCGCTTATTCCCGCACAGCGTTTGCAGCAACTTGGCTTTCAGCTCGTCATCATCCCCAGCGATGCCCAGCGTGCGGCGATCTGGGCGATGCAGCGCGTGCTCGCGTGCATTGCGCGGGACGGTTCGTCTGCGGCCATGGCTGATCAGATGACGAGTTTTGCCGACCGCGAAACCATTATCGGCACGCAAGGTTACCTGGCGCGCGAGAAGCGCTATGCCTCATGAGCGAGGCGAGCAGTGACAATCCCAACACGGGGAATCGCCGGTTTTGTTGCCGGCCTGCGCTATGAAGATATTCCGGCCGAGGTCATCGCGCGCATCAAGCTTTTGATCCTCGACGCGCTCGGCTGCGCGATTTTCGGCGCGGAACTGGAATCAAGCCGCATTCTTCGCGAAACGCTCGGCGCGCTCGACACGTCGAAAAGCTGCGCGGTCTGGGGCACGGCAGAGCGGCTGTCGGCGCCGCATGCAGCGCTGGTCAACGGCGCGATGGTGCAGAGCTTCGAGATCGACGACGTGCACCGCGCCGGTGTCCTGCATTGCGGCGCCGTCACCCTGCCTGGGCTGATCGCCGTCGCCGAGACGAGACCGGGCATGAGCGGCCGCGACTTTTTGCGCGCCGCCGTTGCGGGCTACGAGATCGGGCCGCGCGTCGGTCTCTGCATGGGACCGGAGCATATCGGTCAAGGCTGGCATTCAGGCGCGACCGTCGGCGTGTTCTCGGCCGCGGCCGGCGCCGCCGCCGGCCTTCGCCTTCCGGCCGAACAGGTGGTGCACGCGCTCGGCATTACCGGCACCCAATCGGCCGGCCTGATGGCGGCGCAGTACGGCGCCATGGTCAAGCGCATGCATGCCGGCCGCTCGGCGCAGAGCGGCCTCTACGGGGCGCTCCTCGCCGAAGCGGGTTTCACCGGCATCGTCGACGTGTTCGAAAGCGAGTATGGCGGTTTCTGCACCACGTTCTCGCGGTCCCATGATCGCTTCCGCCTTGCCGAACTGACGAACGGCCTTGGCGAGCGCTTCGAGACCATGGGCGTGGCGCTCAAGTTCTACGCCTGCGTCGGATCGAATCACACGACGCTCGATGCCATCCGCGACATTCAAGCACGGCATCCATTCGGCCCTGAAGACGTCGAGCGGATCGTCGTGCACGGCTCGCAGGTGACCGTCGATCACGTCGGCTGGCCCTATCAGCCGCAGGGACTGACCTCGGCGCAGCTCAACCTGCCATTTTGTGTCGCCACGCTCCTGATCGAAGGCGACGCCTTTGTCGATCAGTTTCTCCGAAGCGATCGTGGCCGACCCGGCGCGGATCGCACTGTCGCGCAAGGTCGAGGTACGTCACAATCCGGCCATTACCGCGCGCGGCGCGCAATTCCGCCATTTGGTGCGGGTCGAGGTGAAGCTGAAGGACGGCACGCAGCACGCGCAGACGGTTGAGGCTCCGCGCGGCAGCGAGCAGAAGTTTGCCAGCGAGGCCGATGTCATTGCCAAGTTTGGCAAGCTCGCCCGGCGCACGTTGAGAGACGCCGACGCTGAGCGTGTGGCGACCATCGTTCTTGGCTGCGACAAGCTGGCCGACGTCGCGCTGCTGGTGAAGGCACTGACGATCGGGGTGGATGCAACTCGGCTCACCTGAGTCGTCGCCACAGTTCGGTTAGCGACTGTGCGGTGCGACGCGCTCGATTCAAGCGATGCCGTGTCCGAAATGTGTCAATACTCGGCGCGAGACATGTAAAACAAATCGCCTATTTCGCGTCCGCAGCATTACAGAGTCCGTAATGTCTCTAATGTCGCGCAATTTTTCCTCTTCAGCACGCCACGGTGTCTGTCCAAAAAGCGCACGTCATGCTATCTCTGCGCGCCACTCGACGAACGATTGTTCGAAGGCATGGAGGATCGGGCTATGTCGCAGACCAAAGAGGCAAAGCGAAAGCGCCGGAGAAAGGCTGTACCGGTGATCGGTGTCGCCGGAATGTCTTTGGCGATGGCGGGCGCTGCATCGGCAGCGACTGACGCCGCCGCACTGGATACCCGGTCCCAGAACACCTTGCCGCGTCATGAAATCTTTCTCGGCGAGGAAGAGATTTCCGACGTCAGCTTGGCGACGTTCTACGTCTTCGACAAGGAAAACGCCGGAGCGCCCCGGCTCGACGCCCAGCAAGTTGCCGGGGGTTGTCGCGGCTGCGGCGGCTGCCGAGGCTGCGCGGGGTGCAGAGGCTGCGGGTGCAGAGGCTGCGCCGCGTGCAGAGGCTGCGGGTGTGGCGGCTGCGCCAGCTGCGCCACCTGCTGCATCTCCTGGGGAGCATGCAACTGGTGTTAGAGCCAGTCGTTTCGGCTGCCCCAGACCAAGCGAAGCAAACGTCATGGCCGGGCTAGTCCCGGCCAAACTTTGTTTGCTCACCGCCTCAACATCGCCTGTGTAAAAGGCCGACATGGATGTGTGGGCGTTGCTTTCGCGCGCGCCGGACGACAAAGTCTTAGCAATCGGATATTCCCTACCTTGCAATGGTGATCCACACAGGCGGCAATAAGTCCAAAGGTGCACCTCGCGGCCTCGCGTCAGGCGGTCGCGGCGACGGCTCTGCGCAACTCAACAGCAAGGTCGTTCCAAGATTCGCGCCGAACTTTTCCGTCTACGTTATGCCGCCGGACGCCGTGTGCCTCTACTCCGAGGACCGGAAGTTTTTTCTTCACGGCGCGCTCTACTGCGCGCTCGCGACAGCGATTGGGAAGGGCGACAAGAGTTTCCAGAAGCTCGCCCGCGAGCTGGGGGAGGACTTTCCACCCGACGCAATTCAAGAAGCCCTGAAGCGGCTCCGTGACCGCGGCTACATCGTTCCGGCATCGCGCTCCGCCGCAGACGCTGTGAGCGCCTACTGGGCTAGTTTCGGTCTGCCGCCGGGCGCCGCTGAGAAAAACCTGAAGGACTGTAGTGCCCGCATTCAGTCGATCGACGTTGCGGGCGCAAAAGAACTTAAAGCCGCTCTGACCAAACTCGGCGTCCGCGTCGTCGATCGTTCGGCCGACCTGACGGTCATGCTGGTCAACGACTATCTGGAGGAACAGCTCGCCGAGTTGAACCGGAAGCATCTGTCGGACCGCACCCCTTGGCTGCTCGTTCAGCCCTCCGGCATTTTCCCTCTGGTCGGGCCTGTGCTCACCCCCGGCAAGGGCGCCTGCTGGATGTGTCTCGCCGACCGGATGATGCGCAACCGCGAGGTCAAGGCGCTTCTTGACCGCACACAGGCGCGCCGCGTCGCAACCTCGCCGCTTGTCCGCAACCCGGTCGGACAAAATGCAATTCAGCTTGCGGCCTCAGAGATTGCGAAAGCGATCGCCACCGGTTTTCGCACCGAACTGCACGATCACATCATCAGTCTCGATCTGTTGGGCTCGACGATTGTGAAGCATTACGTGGCGGCGCGCCCGCAATGTCCAGCATGTGGACACAAATCGCTGCGCGACCCGCGGCGCGAAGCGGTGCCGGTCGAGATCGGCGTCGGCGGCAAGCTGATCATGACGAGCGGCGGGTACCGGAGTGTGTCGTCGCGGGCCACGGTCGCCCGCTTCCGAAAGCACGTCAGTCCACTCACAGGCGTGGTTTCGCGGCTTGAGCGGATCGAAGCCGACCTGCCCCTGAACACCAATTATTTCGCTTCACATAATTTCTCCGGGCCGTCCGAAACCGTCAACGAGCTTCGGACCGGACTGAGCGGCGGCAGCTTCGGTAAGGGCAGCACGGCCGAGCAGGGCGAGGCCAGCGCGCTGATGGAGGCGATCGAGCGCTATTCCGGGATCTATCAAGGCGACGAAATCAGAGTGATGCGGCGCTTTACGGATTTCCCGCCCGGCGATGCGATCGTTCCGAATGACGTTCTCCTCTACAGCGACGCGCAGTACCGGCAACAGCGGGCGCCGATGAACAATGCGGGTGAGGGGCCGTCGACGCCGGCGCCGTTCGATCCGTCGGCCAAGATCGAATGGTCGCCGGTCTGGTCGCTGCGCGACCGGCGGTTCAAATATCTGCCGACCACCCTGCTGTATTTTTTCTACAGAGGCCCCGGCCACATCAACACGGACTCCAACGGCTGCGCGGCCGGCAACACAAATCCCGAAGCAATCGTCCAGGGCTTCCTCGAACTCGCGGAACGCGATGCCTACGCCATCTGGTGGTACAACCGGGTACAGCGCTCGCAAGTGGACCTCGGGCGGTTCGACGATTTGTATGTCCGCGATCTGCATAACCAGCTTGCCGAAACCGGACGCCGGCTCTGGGTGCTCGACGTCACCAACGATCTCGGTGTTCCGAGTTTTGTGGCCGTCACCCATTGGATGAACAACGGACAGGAAAATATCGAGTTCGGCTCCGGCTCGCATTTCGATGCGCGAATTGCGCTATTGCGTGCGCTGACGGAGCTCAACCAATTCCTGTCCATCGGTCTGATGGGCGGCGGCAAGGGCGATAAATCGAGCCTCGACGGCACCACGCCGTTGCGCCTGCAGGATCATCCGTTCTTGATACCAAACAACACAATTGCCGATCACGCGGGTCCTGGCGGCAAGTTCGGTTATCTCGACGCCGGAGAGCAGGTAAACGCCTGCGTGCGCATTGCCGAGCAAGCGGGCCATGATTTCCTCGTCCTCGATCAGACGCGCCCCGACATCGAGGTCCCGGTCGTCAGAGTGATCGTTCCGGGACTGCGGCATTTCTATCGCCGCTTCGCGCCGGGCCGGCTTTACGATATTCCGGTCAAGCTCGGATGGCGTGACCGGCCGCTGCCGGAAAGCGATCTCAATCCGATCCATCCCCACACCTGATGAGGGGCATGCGGCGTGCGCGCTCCCGGGAAAAAGCGAGGGCGACGGGTTGCGCCGCCGATCATTTCGGCCCGGCTCAATGGCCACGTTGCGCTCAAGCTGCAGGCTAACGGCAGGATCGCCGCCTGCTTCCACGACTATGTGATCGACTTGGGCACGATCAGCGCCGCTGCGGCGGAGCGCGCGCAACACCTGCGCGACGGCCTGCCGCTTTCGTCGTTCGCATCGAACCGCCGCGCTGTCGACAAAGCGCTTGATGGCTTCGTGCGGCGATTGGCACGGCAGGGTCTGCTGGAATATCGCCTCGCCCGCGCGCAAGACGGCGCGGACCTTGTCGTCATCGAACCGCAGATCGCGGACTATTGGCCGCGGACGGCGCCGCTTCGCAATACCGATGTTCTCGCGCTGTCGCGGTTTGCCTACATGCGGCGGCGCAGCAACGATCTGGTCCTGGAGTCGCCGCGCGCCGGCGCGCTGTTGAAGATTTGCGACCCGGACATCGCGGCCGCGCTCGCGACGCTCTCAGCGCCGCAACCGATCAGGCGGCTTCGCCGGCGCGCTGATTTCCCGGGAATCGAGCTTTTCGGCCTGCTCGTCGATTGCAACATCCTGTTCAAGATCGATCGTGGCCGCGACAGCGGCCTGCGCCCCGACGAGGGCAACGATGACCTCGTGCTGTGGGACTTTCACGATCTCCTCTTCCATGCGCGCAGCACTCAAGGCCGGCACGCCAATCCGCTAGGTGGGGTTTTTCCGTACGCCGGAGTCATCGCACCGCTCCCCGCTGTGCGGCCGCGCTGGCCGGGGAGGGCGATTGATCTGCGCAAGCTTTCGGCTGCACTGCCGCAGCCAGACTCGCCGGTGGCAAAGCTGCTGCGCGAGCGCCATTCGACGCGCAGCTTCGATGACCGGCGGCCCATCACACTCGCCGAGCTGTCGCAATTTCTCGATGGCACGGCGCGCGTCCTGTCACGGCGAGAGCAAAACCAGTCTTGGCGAAACCGGTCCGGCGATCGAATACACGATGAGGCCGTATCCTTCGGCCGGCAGCGCCTACGAGCTTGAGCTCTATCTGGCCGTCGATACCTGCGAGGGGCTTGCCCGAGGCTTCTATCATTACGATGCGGGCGCGCACGCGCTCACGCCGATCGACATTCCGGACTCAGAGCTCAAGGCGCTGTTGGCTGGCGCCGAAATGGCGATGGGAGCGTCCTCCGCGCCGCAGATCCTGATCACGATTGCTGCGCGTTTCGGCCGGGTGGCGTGGAAGTACAGTTCGATCGCGTATTCGCTCATCCTGAAGGACGTGGGCGTACTGCTTCAAACGTTCTATCTGATGGCGGCAGACCTCGGGCAGGGCGGCTGCGCGGTCGGGATCGCCGACGTCGCTCTGTTTGCGAAGATGACGGGGCTCGAATTTCACGTCGAGGGTCCGGTCGGTCAGTTTGCGATAGGGCGCGGCACGCCGTCTGGCGCGTCCGGCTGAAATTCGTCGTGCGCACCCTGTCCGCGCTTACGACCGCAGGCCGGAAGGATTTCGCGCCCCGCGCTTGAAATATCCAACGGCATTGCGGTGCCGCTGCCCCTCCAGCGCAAACATGGCGCCCTGAGGGTCCTCGCATCGGACGACCCAATTTCCGGGCGGCACTTCAAACGGGCCTTCGAGGATTTGGCCGCCACCCGCCGTTACGCGCTCCGCTGCCGCGTCGATGTCGCCGACGTTGAAGTAGTAAAGCCAGAACGGGATCGGCATGTCAGCAGGCTTGGTGAACATGCCGCCAATCGGCTGGTCGCCCGCCGAGAACACCTGATAGGTGCCCATCGGACCGGTGTCGGCGCTTGCCATCTCCCAGCCAAAAATCTCGCCGTAAAAGGTCAGCGCCTTCTGCCAGTCGGCGGCGAGCAATTCATGCCAGCCCACGCGGCGCGGCTGGTTGAGCGCTCTGGGCGGCTGCTCGTTCGCGTTGAGCCACTTGAACAGCGCGAACGTCGCGCTTTGCGGATCGGCGACGATCGAAAAGCGGCTGACGTTGGGAACGTCGGCCGGAGGAACGTACACGGCTCCGCCGAGGCGCTCGATCCGATCGGCGGTGGCATCGATGTCGTTGACGCCCACATAGCCGATCCAGCTTGGTGCGGCGCCCGCTTGTCTCGCGTCGTCCGGCAAACTCATGAGGCCGCTGACCGGGGCCTTCCCGGCGGTAAATAAAGTGTATGACGTACCGGGCGTCGAGGCCTCCTGCGTGCCCCAGCCTATGACGCTGCTGTAGAAGGTCTTGGCGGCCTTCGTGTCCGTCGTCATCAACGCGTACCAGACGAAACGGCCATGAATATCGGCCACGTCGCTCTTCTCCATTCAGACGATACCGCGGCGTGCGCTGTTGCATGGACCAAGCTTACACGCCGGCACGGTGTGCGAGAGGCCAAATGTTGTGGGCTGAATAATGGCGAGCTTCGCCGCTGCTACTCGCCCTTGATGCCTGCTTGGCGAATGACCTTGGTCCATTTCGCCAATTCGCCTTTGAGCTGTGCCGCGCATTCCTCGGGTGTGTTGGCGACGGGGGCGTAGCCGAGTGCGGCAAGACGCTGCTGCATTTCAGGCAACGCCACCGCCTTTACGGTTTCCTGATAAAGCCGCTTGATGATGTCCTTCGGCGTTCCCGCGGGTGCAAACAGCGCGAACCACGATTCGCCGTCGATTTCCGGAAAACCCGCCTCCGCCATGGTGGGCACCTCGGGCAGCGCCTGCGAGCGCGTCTTCCCGGTGATCGCCAGCGCGCGAAGCTTGCCGTCCTTGACCAGCGGCACGGCCGGCGCCATCGAGCCGAACGAGACCGGCGTGTGGCCGCCGAGCGCCGACGCGACGGCCGGACCGCCGCCGTTGAAAGGCACGTGCACGAGATCGAGGCCGAGCGTCAGCCGGAACAATTCGCCTACCAGCTGCGGCGGCGTTCCCGTTCCGGGCGACGCGTAGCTGTATTTGCCGGGATTGGCTTTGATCAGCTCGACCAGTTCCTTGACCGACTGCGCCGGGAACGATGGCGTCACCGTCAGGATCGCGGGCGATCTGACGGCGACCGTGACCGGCTCGAAGCTTTTATCGGGATCATACGGGACTTGCGCGTAAAGCGCTGTGTTGACGACGAAGTTCGCGCCATCGATCAGCAGCGTATAGCCGTCGCCGACCGCATCCGCCGCGCGGCCGGCGCCGATATTGCCGCCGGCGCCGCCGATATTCTCGATATAGAACGGCGCGCTCATTTGTACGGAAAGCTGCTGCGACAGCAGGCGGGCAAACACATCGGTCGGTCCGCCGGGCGCGAAGGGAACGATTACGCGCACCGTGCGCGCCGGATAAATTTGTGCGAAGGCGAGCCGAGGGGCGATCAGACCGGCGGCCGCCGCCGCGCATTGCAGGAATTCCCGGCGCAGCCGATCCATGACGTCGTCCTCCCGCTTCTGCCGTTACGCGCTACCGCTACGGCCACGTCCGACATGTGGAGTGCGGATGGGGCTATGCGAGGCCTTTTGAAAGCATAGGACAATTCGGGCGCGCGGAATATGGGGGCGGCCGAAACTACTTTGCTCAGCGCCGATCGCAGCACGCTAATGGCAGGATGTGCTGTGCGGGGCCGTCGCCGGCCGCCGCACGTGTTAGTTCGCTTAGCGCCGCGATGTTGCAGCGAATACCGGAATCAAAGGATCACTAGAAAAAGTCGTCTAGTGGAAGAGTACGTTGATCCCGAGGGTTAGCATCAGATGTTACGATTGCTGTTGGCGAAAACGTCGTTGGCAAATACGACTTCCCGCGGGTCCATTGGGGAAGCCGGGGGGAATGAGTGAAAGAGGCCGTGCTCAATCCCACATAGTCGTACTCAAGCTTTGCGGACACGTTGTCGACGAACGCCCACTCGATACCCGCGCCCAGCGTCCAGCCCGTATTTGTCTGATTGTTGCTGAAGGAAACCGTCTGGCCCGTATTTACATTGAGCAACGTCAGATTATTGCTACCAACCCAGGCGGCGCCGCCCTTTGCATAAAAGAGCAGGCGGTCGGCGGCCACGCCGAGCCGACCGGTCAACGTCGTAAGCCACCGGCCGTTGCTGCTCCCTTGGAGGGTTGTGCCGTCAAAAGTTACGCCATTACCCGAATTATTGTTATTGGCGAACCAGTCGAAATCGCCCTCAATGCCGACGACCAACGAGTTGAACTGATAGTTGGCGCCGACCTGGCCGCCGCCGACGAACGTGCCACTATTATTGGGCCCCAGTTAAAGTTGTTAATGCTGTCACTGATGTTGCCGTGGTTCCAGCCCGGCGCCGAGATTGCCGCCGATATAGAAGGCGGTCCAACTGAATGGGGGCGGCGCGGGCGGCACGTAAACCGCCGCTGCGCGCGGCGGCGGAGCCGGCGGAAGGTCGGCAGCAAGGGCTTGTCCAGCCGCGAGTGCGCAAACACCAGCAATAAGGATTCGACGCATTTTCACTCTCCCCGATGGCCAAGCGTCGCTGGCTTCCGTGCAACGCTGGCATCACCATCCAGCTTAAAAATAGCCGCTATCTGCTGTCGAATACACCACAAAAACCGCCATGGCGATGCCAAGTTGCCGCCTGTCCAAGAGTTTCACTTCATGTTTATGGTTAACATACCCGCACGGGGAAAATATTGAGCTATATCAAAGGCATAGTGCTGCGCTTTTTTGGCAACGCGTCGCTGGAAAAAAGTGGCCGTCTTGGGGCAAGACTTTGACATGGGCGGGATACCGTGGATGCGCCCGCGGACTCGCCTTGAATGAACGGCTCTCGCGGCCTGCGACCAATAGGGTATGAGAAGCTTCAACCGAACCCTTGCCCGCCTCTCCGCCGTGGTGCTTGCCGCGGTGGTATTCGCCGCCGTCGGTCTGTCCGCCTTGGCGCTCGCGGTGGGGATCATTGGCGTGTTCGGCTCACCGGCGGCCTACGCGCAAAATCTCGGCGACGTTCCTGCAAACCTGGCGTTGGACGCGAACTGCCCGCGCAGCAATTATCTCGGGCCGATGGTCACCGCGTGGTGCACCGATAAAAGCGGTCTGATCATCAAGAGTTCGATCGATGTGCGTGCGTGCTCAGGTTACGAGGTGACCGTCGACGCGTCGGGCCATCTTCGCTGCCGCGCGGGGGCGCATAGTTAGACTGGCGCGGCGCCGGTTATTTTCTCAAGATCGGCGGGGACGGCGCCTCAGCAGCGGCGGGCGCCGGCGACAGCACGAACGTGACCCACATGTTCCAGCCTTCCGGCCGGGCTTGGGCGTCGAACTCCTTGTAGCCTTTCACGTTCAGATAGCCCTGCATGGTGCCCATCGGGATGATGTAGCCGATCTGCGGGCCGAAGCCGACGACGCGCAACTCCAAGGGGCACAGTATTGGAGCGCAACCGCTGTCGGGGGTGAGTTGATCGTACACATACCCGACGGCGCCGATCTGCAATTGCTTGGTCACGAACTGCGACACGCCCAAGTCGAGATGGGAATCGAGGCCGTTGGTATAGCCGGTCGACTGGTTCTTGAAGTTGCCGGTCAATCCGAACGTCGCGGAGAACTCCTGGCCGGTCTGCGGGTTGAAATAGGTGTAGCCAACGCCGCCATCCAAAGCGCCGTGGCCGATGCCTATATTTGCCAGATCGGACAAGTCGTATTTGCCGACCGGAATGTCACCGGTCAGATAGGTCATGAAATTGTTGACGCCGGAATTCCAGCACACGGCGAATTGCGGGATCAAATCGCCAAATCCGGTCGTAGTGTCGCTCAGCGTAGTGGATCTTGCGACGGAGAGCGGGCCAAGCGTGGCGGCTGCGGTCGCATTGAGGGACGTGTCGTTGCGACCATAGATCCCGATAACGGCGACGCTGGCTTGGCCGCCGAAGAACGGGGTCGCAAATACATAGCTCGGGGCGAAGACGCCGAGGTCTGCCTTCGCATTGACATTAGCGTTCAAGCTGACGTTGAGGCTCGGATTGAATTGCCCGATCGTAATCTCGCGGGACAGGGCAGCGTTGCCGGTCGCGGACACGTCGGTGTGATAGTAGATCGACGCCAGCGAGAAGCCCGGCTGTTGCGGCGTCGAAGCCAAGCTGCCGAAGAAACCCGGCAGCCAGAAACTCACGCCACCTTCATCGGCGAGGGCAGCGCTCCATGTTGCAGCGATCGCAACCAGGGCGATCGGCGCTGCGGTAACAATCCGCCGCACGGATGAAAGAGCAAGAAACAGCCGTGTCCCCGCAACCGCCCGGTTGTGATTTTCGTAAAAATTTACCGCCATGGCCGTCGCCCCAGCCTTTTGTTTGACGTGTTCCGCAGTCACTCAACGCCACGAGAGCTTAGCGGACGGCCGATGTTGCGGTTATTGGAACTCAGTTTGAGCTTGGCCTTGCGTGACGAATTCACGAGAGGCGTGGCTTGCCGACAACAGCAATCGTCTTTGTGCGTGTATGTGAAAATGCCTCTCGAACGAACGATAACTAATAAAGGTTGTTTATGACGGGACGCACAAAGGGGTCCATCACGCCAATGTCACCTTTTCGGGGGTACAAACGTGATAACCTTTTGGACGGAGCTGGCCTTGCGGCGATCCGACGCAGTTATTGCTGGCCGGCTGTTGTTGTTTTCCGCGGCGACAGATAACTTCAACTCTACTGCAATAGCTCGTTCGCTCTGTTTCTAGATCGCGCTTGTCGCGACATCCGTGGCTCGAAAACTCGTGTGACTGCGAGGACCCCATGGGAGACACGGGAATGGTGTCGGCGCAACAGCCGCAAGAGGCGGCGCGCGCCAATATGATTTGGATCCCCGGCGGCACGTTCCGCATGGGGTCTGACAAGCATTATGCCGAGGAAGCGCCGGTTCATCGCGTCAGCGTCGACGGCTTCTGGATCGACCGCACGCCGGTGACCAATCGGCAGTTCAAGGAGTTTGTCGCGCCACCGGCCACGTCACGTTCGCACAAATTCCGCCCGATCCAAAAAACTATCCGGGCGCGCTGCCGCACATGATCTTCGCCGGCTCGCTGGTGTTCGCGCCGCCAAACCATCCGGTCAACCTGAAAGACTGGTGCCAATGGTGGACGTTCCTCAAAGGGGCGCGATTGGCGGCATCCGTATGGCCCGAAGAGCAACATCAACGCGCTCGACAATCATCCGGTCGTGCACGTGACCTTTGGCGATGCGCTCGCTTATGCAAAGTGGGCGGGCAAGGCCCTCCCCACCGAGGCCGAATGGGAATTCGCCGCGCGCGGCGGTCTCGATGGCGCCGAGTTCGCCTGGGGCGACGAGTTCACGCCCGGCGGCAAGCATCAGGCCAATTCCTGGCAGGGCAATTTTCCGCACGAGAACAAATGCGATGACGGCTTCGAGCGCACCTCGCCGGTGACGTCGTTTCCGCCGAACGGTTACGGTGTCTACGACATGATCGGCAACGTCTGGGAATGGACCACGGACTGGTGGTCGGCGAAGCACGAGCCCGACGCGCAGAAGGCGTGCTGCATTCCTGAAAATCCTCGCGGCGGTCACGAGGACGCGAGCTACGACACGTGCCAGCCCGCGATCAAAATTCCCCGCAAGGTGCATCAAAGGCGGCTCGCATCTGTGCGCGCCGAATTACTGCCGCCGTTATCGCCCGGCCGCGCGCCATGCGGAAGCCGGTGGATACGTCGACGAGTCACGTCGGATTTCGATGTGTCATCAGGGCAGGGAGTGACGAATGTCTAACGAAGGCGACCAAGACACATCGAACTTAGAAAATCGCGCAGTCAACCGCCGCAAGATGTTGCTGGCAGCACGACGCTTGCTGCCGCGTCCGCGCTTGGTACCGCCGCAGCTGTTCAGAAAGCGGTTGCGCAAGCGCAATCGGCGGCCCCGGCGGGCAGCAAGCCGAACATCCTCGTGATCATGGGCGACGATGTCGGCTGGTTCAACATCGGCGCCTACCACCGGGCATCATGTCCGGCAAGACGCCGAACCTCGACAAGCTCGCCGCCGACGGCATGACGTTCACAGACTACTATGCCGAAGCGAGCTGCACCGCCGGCCGCGCCAATTTCATCACCGGGCAAATCCCGCTGCGTACCGGATTGACGACGGTCGGCCAGGCAGGCGCAGACGTGGGAATGCCGGACCAGTCGGTGACAACGGCGCTTCTTCTGAAGTCGATGGGCTACGCCACCGGCCAGTTCGGTAAAAATCATCTCGGCGACCTGAACAAATACTTGCCGACTGTGCATGGCTTCGACGAATTTTTCGGCTACCTCTACCACCTCGATGCGATGTCCGATCCGTATTGGTTCGACTACCCGCAGGACTGGATCGACAAATACGGGCCGCGCAATTTGGTGCACTCCTACGCGACCGACGTCGACGACCGACCGTGATGCCGCGCTGGGGCAAGGTCGGCAAGCAACGCATTGTCGACGAAGGCCCGCTGAAGCCGTTCAAGGATATGACCGCCGATCACCAGATGTGGCAGAAGGGCCGCGACGCCAAATACGACATGGAGACGTTCGACGAAGTTCTGGTCGAGCAGACCAAGGGCTTCATGGATCGGGCCAAGCAGGCCGGCAAGCCGTTCTTCATCTGGCACAACACCACGCGCATGCACGTCTTCACCTACCTTCAGCAGAAGTATCAGGCGAAGATGAATTACGAGAGCAATTTCGGCCTGGAAGAAGCCGGCATGGCGCAGATGGACGACGACATCGGCGATCTGCTTAAGCACCTCGACGACATCGGCGTTACGGACAACACCATCGTCATCTTCACGACCGACGACGGCGCCGAAGTGTTCACTTGGCCGGACGGCGGCATGACGCCGTTCCGCGCCACCAAGGGCACGGTGTTCGAAGGCGGCTTCCGGGTGCCGTGCATCGCGCGCTGGCCGGGCAAGATCAAGCCGGGCTCGGTGGAGAACGGTATCTTTTCCGGTCTCGACTGGCTGCCTACGCTCGTTGCGGCGGCGGGTAATCCGAACATCACCCAGCAGCTGCTGCAAGGCGTGCAGATCAACGGCCAGACCTACAAGAACCACCTGGACGGCTACAACCAGATGGATCTGATAACGGGCAAAGGACCATCGGCGCGGCACGAGCTCTTCTACTTCGGCGAGTCGCAGCTCGGCGCCATCCGCATCGACGACTTCAAGTTCCAATTCTACCAGCAGCCGTTCGGCTGGCCGGGCGAGAAGGTGACGACCGACATGCCGACGATCGTCAACCTGCGTCAGGATCCGTTCGAGCGGACGCCGTCGATCCGCGGCCAAACGCTCAATGACCAGGGCGGCGGCTACATGAACGACTTCATGGCGCGCGAGTTCTGGCGCTTCGTCCAAGTGCAGCAGACGGTGGCTGCCGCGGCGCAGTCGTTCATCGACTTCCCGCCGATGCAGCAGGCTGCCTCCTTCAACCTCGCGGCGGTCAAGGAGAAGATAGAGGCAATGATGAAGAGCCACGAAGGGCAATAGAGCGACAACGCCAATGCGGCGGGCGCACTCAGTCGCGCCCGCCGCGGACTTTGTGAATCGACTTTAAGCTTGTGTGGTGTCGTCATGGCTTCCGACGACAGTTTCCTCCCGCATCGACCGCCGTGCGCTGGTTTCTGGCCTGGCATTGCTCCCGGCCGTGTCCAGCCTTTCGACGGCGGCGCACGCGCAAGTGTCGCCGGGCGCGCCATTGCCGTCGTGGAACGATGGGCCCGCGAAGCAGGCGATCATCGACTTCGTGCGGGCCACCACCGAACAGGGTGGCGCGAAATTCGTGCCGCCCGACGACCGCATCGTCACCTTCGATCAGGACGGCACGCTGTGGGTCGAACACCCGCTCTACAGCCAAGTCGTGTACTGCCTGGATCGTGTTCCGGCGCTCGTGGAGCAGAAGCCGGAGCTGAAGAAAGCCGAGCCCTTCAAGACCGTTCTGTCCGGCAACCGCGAGGCGATCGCCAAGCTCTCGCTGCACGATCTGGAAGCGATCCTGACGGCGACGTTGACCGGCATGTCGGTGGACGCATTCGAAGCCGAGGCCGACAAATGGCTGGCGTCGGCGAGGCATCCGCGCTGGAACAAGCTCTACACCGAGTTGGTCTACCAACCGATGCTCGAAGTCTTGCAATACTTCCGCGACAACGGCTACCGGACTTACATTGTCACCGGCGGCGGCCAGGATTTCGTGCGACGTTATTCGCAGCGCGTTTACGGTATTCCGCCCGAGCAGGTGGTTGGCACCGCCGGTGGCACCAAGTTCGGCTACGACAAGAACGGCAACCCGTTCCTGACCAAGGAGCCGAAGCTCCTGCTCAATGACGACAAGGCCGGCAAGCCGGAGGGCATTCATCTGATGATCGGCCGGCGTCCGCGTGCCGCGTTCGGCAACTCGGACGGCGACCGCGAGATGCTGGAATATATCGGCGCCGGAGACGGCGCGCGGCTGATGATGCTGGTGCTGCACGACGACGCACAGCGCGAATATGCCTATGGCCCGGCGCGCGGGCTGCCCGATACCAAGGTGGGCGCCTTTACGCCGGCGCTGGACGCCGAGGCGACGAAGAACCGCTGGACCGTGATCAGCATGAAGAACGACTGGAAGCGAATCTTTCCGTTCGACTAGGGCCGATGACGCGAGCGCGGGCGACCCGCAACACGCGGGTGCGGCCCGCCGTCGGTCTGTAAAGTGAATGATGCTTTTTTCCGAGGAAGGGTGATGATGCATTACCATCGTTTGATCTTCAACGTGGTGCTGGGATTGTCGTCGCTCAAGCTGCGTCCAGCCACCTGGCGATGAGTTTTTTGGAGATGATCTCATGCACATTGCGTCATTGGCATCGGCCTCGGCAGTCCTTTTATTGATCGCGGCCTTGCCGGCACGATCTCAAGAAATTCCGAACCTGAACGTCGATCCGGTGTGCCGCGGGATCGCGCAACAGGCGGCCAATCCCTCCGAAAAGGGCGGCCCGGATCTGGCCTTTACGCAGTGCGTGCAGAGCGAGCAGGCCGTGCGGCAAAAGCTGGCCGGCGAATGGTCGAGCTTTCTGCCGGCGGAAAAATCGAGATGCATCGGAGCGGAGCAAGGCGGATTGGCGAGTTACACCGACCTCATCACGTGCCTCGAAATGGCGCGAGACGCGAGGAAGCTGAATTTGCAGTGACGAGCTTCAGGACCGCGGGGTTCGTATCGTTAGCTCTAAAGGCAACCAGGGAGTGTCACAATGAAAGAAAGGATTGCGATACGCGTGACGAGGAGATTCTCGTTTACGAAGTCTCCGACGAAGCGCTGGAAGCCGCCGCCAGTGCGGATCGTGTCACCGTCACAATCTATTACTCCTGCGCCATCGCGGGTTGTCCAGGCGACGTCCCCTGACCGGCAGCCGCATGTGCAACGCCCGTCGGCAACATGAGCAACCCGGAGACAGGGATGTCCAATGACGGCAGCGAAAAAAAACCGAACCTGAAAGATCGCGCGCTCAACCGTCGCAACATGCTGCTGGGCGGCACGACGCTCGCCGCGGCATTGGCCACCGCAACGGGCAACACGGTTCAGGTCGCGCAAGCGCAACAGCCGCAAACGCCTGCTGCGTCGTCCGGCGGCAAGCCGAATATCCTCGTCATTATGGGCGACGATATCGGATTGGCGAATATCAGCATCTATTCGCATGGCCTGATGGGTTACCAGACGCCCAACATCGATCGCGTCGCCCGCGAAGGCATCATGTTCATGGATTACTACGCCGAGCAGAGCTGCACGGCCGGTCGTTCCGCCTTCATCACCGGTCAGGCGACGTTGCGCACCGGTCTCTCGAAGGTCGGGATTCCCGGCGTCAAAGTCGGACTGCAGGCGCGAGACGCGACCATTGCCGAACTTCTCAAGCCGCAAGGCTACGCGACCGGACAGTTCGGCAAGAATCATCTCGGCGACCGCAACGAATTTCTGCCAACAGTGCACGGCTTCGACGAATTCTTCGGCAATCTCTATCACCTGAATGCCGAAGAAGAACCGGAGAACTTCAACTATCCCAGGGATCCAGCCTTTCGCGCGAACTTCGGGCCGCGCGGCGTCTTGAAGTGCAAGGCGGCCGACCGCGACGATCCGACCGAAGACCCGCGTTTCGGCCGTGTCGGCAAGCAGACGATCGAGGACACCGGCCCGCTGACAAGAAAGCGCATGGAGACCATCGACGACGAGACTTCCGCGGCAGCCATGGACTTCATGGATCGCCAGACGAAGGCTGGAAAACCGTTCTTCTGCTGGTTCAATTCGACGCGGATGCACTTGCGAACCCACGTGCGCGCCGAACATCGCGACCAGCCCGGCCTGACTGCACGGACCGAATATGCCGACGGCATGATCGAGCATGACGGCACCGTCGGCTCGCTGCTGCAAAAGGTCGACGACCTCGGCATCGCCGGCAATACGATCGTGATCTACACGACCGACAACGGTCCGCACATGAACTCATGGCCGGATGGCGCCATGACCTGGTTTCGCAGCGAGAAGAACACCAACTGGGAAGGCGCCTTCCGCGTGCCGGCGATGATCCGCTGGCCGGGGCATATCAAGCCGGGTCAGATTTCCCATGAGATCGTCAGCGCACTCGACTGGTGCCCGACTTTGGTCGCCGCGGCCGGAGAACCGTGGACGTGAAGCAGAAGCTGCTGACCGGCTATCAGGCGGCCGGCAGGACGTTCAAGGTTCATCTCGATGGCTACAACCAGCTGCCGTACCTGACCGGCCAGCAGGACAAGTCGGCGCGCAACAACTTCGTCTATTTCAACGATGATGGCGATCTCGTCGCTTATAGGTACGAGAACTGGAAACTCGGGTTTGAAGAGCAGCGCGCGCAGGGAACACTGCTCGTCTGGGCCGAGCCGTTTAACAAGCTGCGGCTTTCGAAATTCTACGACTTATGCTCCGATCCGTTCGAACGAGCCGACATTACCTCGAACACCTATTGGGATTGGCTTATCGATCACGCCTATGTCCAATACGGTGCGGTGGCCAAGATCGCGAAGTATCTCGAGACCTACAAGGACTTTCCGCCGAGCCAGCGCCCGGCGAGTTTCTCGGTCGACGGGCTGATGGAGGACATGCATCGGGTCGTCGACCCGTTGATTCCGCGTTGAGCGGCGAGTTGCGCCGGCCGGCCGCCGGCCCGCGTCGCGTCATCTTCTGAGTACGAGTATGGTTCGGCTACGCCGCGAAACGGCGCGGCCGCAAAAGCAAGAAACTGACGGAAATTCGTTCTCGAACCGGGAGGAATGAAATGTCAGGTACTTTGGTCAATCTCATCATCCAACTGATCGCCGGTGCGATCGGCGGCAATGCCACTGGAGCGGCGCTCAAGGACTACGATCTCGGCAAGCTCGGCAACACCATCGCGGGCGCTATCGGCGGAGCCGGCGGCGGACAAATCCTTACCGCCCTGTTGCCCATGTTGCAGGGAGCGGCTGGCAACGTCGATGTCGGCCAGATGCTCGGCCAGGCGGTCGGCGGCGGCGTCGCCGGCGCCATCGTCACCTTCATCGTCGGTCTGATCAAGAACGCCATGGCCGGTCAGACGGCGAAGTGAGCCGCTGAAGTATTCGGCGACGCGCCGCGCGTTGCCAGCCAATGCGATGAGATATTGTCGGCGGCACATACCGCGCCGTCCGCTGGAGAGACCTGTGCGACGACCGCTCCGCCCGGCCGTCACCAATAACCTCCCGGACGGACCCAGTGGGACGTTTGCCCGTGAGCCGCCGGCCTCGAACGCGGGGAAGCAGCTGTCCATCGTGACCAAGGACGCCGGTATCGACCGTCGCGGCCTGCCTGCCGCCCCTACAACGACCGCATCTATCAGCCGACGCCGAGCAGTGAGTGCGGCGCCGCTGCCGCGCGCTTGCTGATGACGGCCCCATGATCGCGACTCCATGACAACAGCCCGGAGGTAAGAGGGCGCTGTCGACCCGTTCCGCTCGAATCGCTCAGTTTTAGGCAGGGTGCGGTCACGATGCGCATCGTGACCGGCGCCATTTCGTTTTAAGATGGCATCGGGATGCCGCACGGGCATTGGGCGATGATCGGGAGAGATTTATGACAGGACGATGTTGGTCGGCGATCGCGGCGGCGGCCGTCGCGATGGCGAGCGCCGCGCTTGTCCCGGCTCCCTCACACGCCCAATCCCTCTCGATTTCGCCGAACGAAGTGCGCTCGCTTGCCAAGGACGCCACCATCTATGGCTTCCCCCTGGTCGATGGCTACCGCATCCAATATTCGTATTTCGTTGACCGCAGCGGGCCGGACTTCAAGGCCAACTGGAACACGATCGTCAACAGCGCCCGCGCCTATACGCCCGACGATAAGACAGTCCGCACGCCCAACCTGGACACGGCGTTTTCGGTGCTCGGCGCCGATTTGCGGACCGAGCCGCTGGTGGTGACGGTGCCGGCCATCGAGAAGGGGCGCTATTACTCGCTGCAATTCATCGATCTTTACACGTTCAACTTCGGCTATGTGGGCACCCGCGCCACCGGCAACGGTCCGGGGTCGTTCTTGCTCGTTGGCCCGAACTGGAACGGCACCAAGCCGAACAACGTCAGGGCGGTGCTCAAATCCGAAACCGACTTCGCGTTCGTGGTGTTTCGGACGCAGATCTTGAATCCGGCCGACATCGACAACGTCAAGAAGATCCAGTCGGGCTACAGTGTCCAGACACTGTCGCAGTTTCTCAACACGGCGGCACCCGCTCCGGCGCCGATGGTGACGTTCATCAAGCCGCTCACGACCGATCAGGAGCGGACGTCGCTCGACTTTTTCAGCGTGCTCAATTTCGTCCTGCAGTTCTGCCCGACCAATCAGCTGGAGGAGGCCATGATGGGGCGCTTCGCCAGGATCGGCATCGGCGCGGGCAGAAAATTCGATCCTAATTCGCTGTCGCCCGGCATGCGGCAGGCGTTCCAGGACGGCATGGCGGATGCCTGGAAGACGGTCAACGATTTCAAGACTGGCGAGATCGACAGCGGAAAGTTGTCGGTTGCCGACGGCTTCGGCACACGGGCCCACCTGAACGGCAATTATTTGTATCGGATGGCGTCGGCCGTGGTTGGCATTTACGGCACCTCGAAGGAGGAGGCGATCGATCCGGTGTATCTGGTCGATGCCGACAAGCAGAAGCTCGACGGCAAGTATCGTTACACGCTCCGCTTCGACCCGGGCCGGCTGCCGCCGGTCAACGGGTTCTGGTCGCTGACGATGTATCAGTCGCCGTCGAACCTGCTGTATGCCAATCCGCTCAACCGTTATCTGATCAATTCGCCGATGCTGCCGAACCTGAAACAGGACGCGGATGGCGGTCTTACGCTCTACATCCAGAAGGATTTGCCCGGGGCCGACAAGGAATCGAACTGGCTGCCCGCGCCTGGCGCCCCGTTCTTCCTGGCCATGCGGCTCTATTGGCCGAAGCCCGACGCCAATAATGGCAAGTGGCAGCTGCCGCGGTTGCAGCGGGTCAAATGATCAAATGATCGTCAGCGTCACGGAAAAGGGGCCGAACGGTCCTTCCGACATCGTGTTGGCGTGCATCTGGATCACGTAATCGCCGGTCGCGGGCAACGTATACGGGGTGTTTTCATCGACCGCATCGCCTGTGCCATTGGGCAGAGTAATGGGGATGCCTGGGCCGGTCTTGATGTTGCCGCCCGAGACCTTGACGGCCAGCTTTTGACCGGCTCTGGCGTTGAACTTGAAATAATAGTCCGGATGCGCGCCGGACACGGTTCCGGTCCCGGTGACCGATACCGCGCCTTTTGCCATGCGCAGCACGGCCGGGCAGGCTTCGTCACCCGTGGTGCAGGCGCGCGCATCGATGACCGCGTAGCTCGACGCGAGCGCGCACACCAACACGGCTTGCGCGGCCGTGTCGATCAGGAGGCGGCTCGTCAGAATCGTCACGCTCGCGCCCTTTCCTGATCGATGCCGGACCGGCTTGCTCTGCGCGAAGAATTAGGTCGATCCGCCGGGGGCTTGCTCGAACTTCAGCGCCACGCCGTTCATGCAGTAGCGAAGTCCGGTCGGCTTCGGCCCGTCGGGGAAGACGTGGCCGAGGTGGCCGCCGCAGCGGTGACACGACACCGCGGTCCGGACCATGCCGAACGATCGATCCTGCGTTTCGTCCACCGCGTTGTCGAGCGGCGTCCAAAAGCTCGGCCAGCCGGTGCCGCTCTCAAATTTCGTTTTTGACGAGAACAGCGGCAGGTCGCAGCCGGCGCAGCTGAACGTGCCGTTGCGATGCTCGTTGAGCAGCGCGCTGGTGAACGGCCGTTCGGTGCCTTCCTGGCGAAGCACATTGTATTGCGCCGGCGTGAGGAGCTTCCGCCACTCTTCATCGGTGTGGGTGACTTCGTAAGGGTGGGGGGCGGCGTTTACGGCGTTGGGCCGCATCAGCCGGCTGACACCCCAAGCAGCCAATCCGGCCGCGGCGGCGTACAAAGCGTTCCTGCGTGTGAGCATCTAGTCCCTCCGATGCGATTCGGCGCCGATAGAGCTTCGGCCGAATATGCCGATAGAGCTTCGCCCGAACATAATGTGGCGATGTTGTACCCTATTTTCACTTCAGGCGTTACGGGGTGGGAGTGCCATTTGATCACTCCGGGCGCGGCTTTCACATAGAGTTGAAGCGTGCCGCCCCAAGAACCGCCGGGCCGCTTGCAGGGCTATCGGAGGGGCGCGTTGGTCTCTATCCTGCGTCGCCCTTGGTCCTCCGCCTTCGGTCCTCGTTGTCAGATGCAGAACGCCAGACAGAACGGACAGTGATCGATGCTTGATCCAGAGACCCGAGAAATCTCCGCACAGGCTTATCTCGCCCGGCTCGCCGAGCGCGGCATCGACTATGTCTTTGCCAATGCGGGAACGGATTTCGCGCCGCTCATTGAATCGCTCGCCATGAACGCCAACGGCCGGCGCAAGTTTCCGCGCGTCGTCACCGTGCCGCACGAGAACGTCGCGATGGCGATGGCGCACGGCTACTACAAGATCGCCGGAAAGCCCGCGGCCGTCATGGTTCACGTCACGGTCGGCACCGGTAACACCATCAACGGCCTGATGAACGCGGCGCGCGACAACGTCCCGATGCTGCTCGCCGCCGGCCGCACGCCGATCACCGAGACCGGCCACATGGCGTCGCGCAACCGGCCGATCCATTGGGGTCAGGAATCGTTCGATCAGGGCGGCATGGTCCGCGAGTTCACCAAATGGGACTACGAACTGCGTTCCGGCCAACCGGTCGGCGCCATCGTCGACCGCGCCCTCGACATCGCGATGAGCGAGCCGCGCGGGCCGGTTTATCTGACGCTGCCGCGCGAAGTGCTGTCGGACCCCGCGACTGCGACGCGCCGCGACGGCCGCCGTTCGCTCGGCGCGATCGCCGCGGTGCCGTCACAGGACGCTGTCGATCAAGTGGCGGATTTGATTGCACGCGCCCAATTCCCGCTGATCGTTACTTCGGCGCTTGGCCGTTCGCCCGAGGCCTTCGCGGCGTTCTCGAAGCTGACCGAGGAATTCGCGCTGCCGGTGGCGCAGGCAGAGCCGAGCGACCTCAATCTGCCGACCAATCACCCGATGAATCTCGGCTTCGACATGAAGTCGCTGCTGCCGCGAGCCGACGTCGTGCTGGTGCTCGATGCGCCGGTGCCTTGGATCCCGAAAGCGGTGACGCCGGGCCGTGACGCCAAGGTCGTTCACATCTCAGCCGATCCGCTCGAAACCCAATATCCGTTCCGCGACTTCGAGGCCGACCTTCTGGTCACCGGCACGGCGCGCGGCGCGCTCCCGCTGCTGCACGACAACCTGAGGGCAAAGCTCAAACGCGACGACATCGAAAAGCGGCGCAAGGCCGTCGCCGCGATCCGAGACGAGATGCTAGCCGCGCGGCGCCGCGCGCTAGAAGCCGCGAAGGGGCGCATGCCCATCAGCACGTCGCACATTGCGGCCTGTCTCAACGAGCTGAAATCCAAGGACGCCATCATCGTCAACGAGCTTGGCGTGCCGTTGAGCCAGCTCCACATGACCGAGCCCGGCAGCTACATGGGCGGGCTGTTGGCCGGGGGGCTGGGCTTCGGCCTCGGCGCGGCGCTTGGCGCGAAGCTCGCCGCGCCCGAGCGCGAGGTGATCTCGGTGGTCGGCGACGGCTCCTACATGTTCGGCAATCCGTTGCCGTTCCACTATGTGGGCCGCGCCGAAAACCTGCCGACCCTGACGATCATCTCCAACAATCGGACTTGGTATGCCGTGCGCCAATCGACACTCGACGTATTTCCGGAAGGGCATGCCGCCAAGGCCAACATCATGCCGCTGACTGAACTCAAGCCGTCGCCCGATTATGAAAAGGTGATCACGACCTGCGGCGGCGTTGGCGAGAAAGTCGAGCAGCCGGGCGATCTGCTTGCCGCGCTCAAGCGCGGCTTCGAGGCGGTCCGCTCCGGCACGCCGGCCCTTGTCAACGTGATCACGCAGGGACGCGACGCGTAAGCGGGCGTCTGTTTTGGCTTCCAGGGGAGGGCGTGGCGATGCCGGCCGACGTCAAGGTGTTGAGCACGACCGCGATGAAGACCGTGTTCGAGGAGCTGACGCCGCGTTTCGAGCGCGCGACCGGACATCGCCTGAACGTCAATCTCGGACCGTCGTTGCGGCTTGAGAAACAGCTTGCCGACGGCGAAGCGGTCGATGTGGCGATCGTCACCGCGGCCGGACTGAAAGACCTTGTCGCCGGCGGCAAGATTGTTCCCGGCAGTCTCGTTGATATCGCGAACTCGCCGCTCGGCGTTGCGGTCCAGAAGGGCGCGCCGAAGCCCGACATCTCGACCGCCGACGCTTTCAAGCGCGCGATGCTCGCGGCGAAGTCGGCGGCCATGAGCAAGCCGGTTGGCGGCGGTCAGAGCGGCGTGCACATGGCCAAGGTGTTTGAACAACTCGGTATCGCGGATGCGATGCGCGGCAAGTCGATCTACGGCGCCGGCGGCCCCGCGGGCCTTGTCGGCTTGATCGTGCTGCGCGGCGAGGCCGAGATCGGTGTGCAGCAGATGGCCGAACTCGCCGGCGTGTCGGGCATCGATATCGTCGGCCCGCTGCCGCCGGACTTGCAGAGCGTTACGCTGTTCACCGCTGCGATCCCGACATCGGCGAGCAATGCCGCGGCCGGACGAGATTTGATCGGCTTCCTGACGACGGCGGACGCCAAACAAGTCATCAAGGCCAAGGGCCTCGATCCAGTGTGAAGGGTCGGCCCTTCCTCTACGATTGTGATTAGTTCGTGCCGGGACCTCGCCAGCGCAGTCCCGGGAAGCGCGCGAAGTCGCGATCAAGCGTGATCCACTCGCATCCCCATTCGATGGCCAGCGCCGCGTACCAGGCGTCGGTTACGCGCGGCCCTCGCATCTCGGCCTCAATGCATAGTCGCTTGAATATGTCCCAGTGCTGCTCACCGGGCTCCACGATCTGACAATGTGGCTGGTTCAGCAAGTCCTCGGCGAATCCGAACGCTTCATCAAATGAGCTGGGATTGATGTAGGCGCGGCGATTGGTGGTTACTCGAACGAGCGCGGCCAATGCCAGTGGCGAAAGTCCAAAACGCTCGTGCCCGCGGACCACGTTGTCGAGCCAAGCTTTGCAAACGACGTGCCGCGGGGCATCGATCCGAAAAGCGTAGATGAGCACATTGACGTCCGGCAAGATCATTTCAAATTTTTCATGCGCTCGACGTATTCGAGATCTTCCACCTCCTGGAGAGCCGCAGAGTCGGAAATATCGATCCCTGGCAACGTGCCGCCGGTCGCGGTGCTGCAACGGGGCAACCGGCGTTTCGCTTTGGACATTGCCCGCTTCTCGCCGACCACGAGGCGCAGTCCCTCCTCGATCAACGACGTGAGCGTGCGTCGGTCGGCGATCGCCTTGCGTTTAGCGCGGCTGAGCAGCTCCTTCGGCAATCGGACAGTGGTTCGCTCGATCATATGTCAAGACATATGATCCATATGTCAGTATGTCAACATTCCTGTCGAACCGCGAATGAGACGCGTCGTTTTTGTCCGCTCGTTCCTGCTCGACGATCGGCCGGACTGTTGCTGCGATCGGCCAGAAGTGCAGGAAAGCGCACAAAGAAAAACCGGGCCCTTGCGGGCCCGGTCTAAGTTCGCCAGCGTGGGGGCGCTAGCGATTTCACCTTCCAGAGGGGAACTACTGCCAGCAAAACGATCGCCAATCTGGGAGGATGGAGCCACCGCCTGCTGTGCAGTACACCGACAGTATGCGAGTCACGTGAAAGTGGCGCAACGCGATGCGGCACATGCCAGCCATGCGGTCATCGCAACCACATTACCGTCACATAAATACCGTCACATAAATCTCTCACGCGACGACGCTTCGTATGAGCACGCTAGACGCTGATCTTTCGCGGCAAACAAAGCGCAACTCTCGACCGCGCGCGGCATCCTGACGCGCCCTCCCGCGGATCGGGACTCAGAAATCTCGCGCTCAGAAATTCCAGCGCTGTGCGTTGGCGACAAGAAAATCGCGGAAGGCCTGCACGCGGGCGACGGTCTTCAGCTCTTCCGGATAGACGAAATAGGCGTCGAGCGCGATCGCATCGGTCTCGCCGAAGAGCTGCACGAGGCCGCCGTTCTCTTCGACCAAATAGTCCGGCAGCATGGCGATGCCCAAGCCGCGCTGGCATGCGCGCAGAATGCCGAGAATGTTGTTGATGACGAGATGGGGCGTGCGCGGCCCTTTGCCGTCGCGAGCGACCTCGATCAACCAGCGCGACCGCTGCAGATAGGGCGGCACGCTGCCGCCGAGCACCAGAATGCGATGGCTGTCGAGATCGTCGAGCGTGCGCGGCGTGCCGAAGCGCTTGAGATATTCGGGCGACGCGTAGACGTGGAAGTGAACGGAGAACAATTTGCGCTGAATGAGATCGGGCTGCGTCGGCTGGCGCAAGCGGATCGCAACATCGGCCTCGCGCATAGCGAGGTCTAGCTCCTCGTCGGTGGTCAGAAGCGTGATGTGGATTTCGGGAAAGAGATCGACAAACTCGCCGAGCCGCGGCGTGAGCCAGTGCACGCCGATGCCCGGCGTCGTCGTCACGCGAAGATCGCCGTTCGGGCGTTCCCGGCTGTCGGTCAGCTTGGCGCGCGCGGCTTCAAGCTTCATGAAGACGTCGTGCGCGGTGCGGTAGAGCAGTTCGCCTTGCTCGGTCAGGATCAAGCCGCGTGCGTGACGATGAAACAGCGAGACCGAGAGTTCCTGTTCGAGGGCGCTGACCTGACGCGATACGGCCGATTGCGACAGTCCGAGATGCTCGCCGGCATGCGTGAAGCTTCCCGCCTCTGCGGCAGCATGAAAGACTTTGAGCTTATCCCAATCCATTCTCGTACTTTCTCGCCGCGCGCGGGCGCGGCGCGAGGGCGCTTTACTCGGCAGCGGCGCGCTGTTCTGCATTCGCGGCGAGGAAGCGTTCGGCTTCGAGCGCCGCCATGCAGCCCAACCCGGCAGCAGTCACGGCCTGTCGATAGACGTCGTCGGCGACGTCGCCGGCGGCAAATAAGCCAGGCACGGACGTCGCCGTCGAATGGGGTGCGGTCTTGATGTAGCCCGAGGGCTTCATGTCCACCTGACCGGCAACCAGTTCGGTGGCCGGCGCGTGACCGATGGCGATGAAGATGCCGTCGACTTTGTGTGCGGTGACGGCGCCGGTCTTGACGTTGCGCAGGTCGGCGTGAGTCACCCTGAGCGGATCGTCGCCGCCGCGAATGTCCTGCAGCACCGAGTTCCAGATCACCTCGATTTTTGGATTCTTAAACAGGCGGTCCTGCAAAATCTTTTCCGAACGCAGGCTGTCGCGCCGATGCACCAGCGTGACCTTGGCGGCGAAATTGGTGAGGAAGAGCGCTTCCTCGACCGCGGTGTTGCCGCCGCCGATGACTAGAACTTCCTTGCCGCGATAGAAAAAGCCGTCGCAGGTCGCGCAGGCGGATACGCCATAGCCGCGAAATTTCTTCTCCGACGGCAGATCGAGCCAGCGCGCCTGCGCGCCGGTCGCCAAAACCAGCGCCTCGGCGAAATAGATGTGGCCGGAATCGCATTCGATGCGGAACGGCCGGGTCGCGAGCTCGACCTTGTTGACATGGTCGGGGACGATCTTGGTGCCGACGTGGGCCGCCTGCTTCTCCATTTGCTCCATGAGCCAGGGGCCCTGGATCACATCGGCAAAGCCCGGGTAGTTCTCGACGTCGGTCGTACCGGTAAGCTGGCCGCCGGGCTGAGTGCCCTGGATCAGGATCGGTTCGAGCATGGCGCGGGCGGCGTAAATGGCCGCCGTATATCCGGCAGGCCCCGCTCCAATAATGACGACCTTCGCATGAGTGGTGTTGCTCACCGGCCTATCTCGTTGAACGACGGGGAACGGCACGAATCGGACTGCCCGGCATCCGATTCGGGCTGCTGAGACGGTCCAAACGCGGACGAAACCGGATTCAGCAGGCACGCAGCCTTACTGTCCGCAATCTAGGGATTTTCCCGAGCTATGCAAGTTTCGCAACCCGGAATAACCCCAGATGCCGGTGCGGCTTATTTCCACTCGACCTTGAGGATTTCGTAGGCCTTGGCGCCCCCGGGCGTCACGACTTCAACCTGGACGCCCTTTTTCTTGCCGACGAGCGCCCGGGCAAGGGGCGAGGTGATGGAGATCCTGCCCTTCTTGGCGTCGGCCTCCGGCTCGCCGACGATCTGCCACACCATCTTTTTCTCGGTGTCCTCGTCGATCAATGTGACGGTCGCGCCAAATGTTATGGTTTCGCCGGAAAGCTTAGAGACATCAATGACTTCAGCGCGCGCGAGCTTGTCCTCGAGCTCGGCGATGCGGCCCTCGTTGAGCGACTGCGATTCTTTGGCGGCGTGATATTCGGCATTTTCCGAAAGGTCGCCATGGGTGCGCGCATCGGTGATCTGCTGGATGATCCGTGGCCGCTCGACCTGCTGGCAATGCTTGAGTTCGTTCTCGAGCGCGGAATATCCCGCTGCTGTCATCGGAATCTTATCCATTGTTCCCAACCTCCAATCCAGCAGAGACAACGTCGGGTCGCAGGCCGAAGCAGAGCCTGGCCACGCGACCCAAATACCTGTTCCTACGCGTTCCGCCGCCCCGGCTGCCCGGATTCAGGATGAGACCCGCCCCCGAAATAGCTCTGCAGCGCACACACCTCGAGGTCGCCCCCAAGGTAGGCTTTGATGCCTTGCGCTGCCGCGACGGCCCCTGAAACAGTGGTGTAGTAAGGCACTTTATGCAAGAGGGCCGCGCGACGAAGCGAGCGGCTGTCGGCGAGCGCCGTGGCCCCCTCGGTGGTGTTGAAGACGAGTTGAACCTCGCCGTTCTTAATGGCGTCGACGATATGCGGACGCCCTTCCGCGACCTTACTGATCTTGACGGTGGGAATGCCCTGCGCGGCAAGGTAACGCTGGGTGCCTGAGGTCGCCAGCACGCGAAAACCAAGTTCGGCCAGGAGGCGAACCGCTTCGAGAATCCGGGCTTTGTCGGCGTCGCGGACCGACACGAACACGGTGCCGCCTTTCGGCAGCCGCGAGCCGCCGCCAAGCTGGCTTTTGACGAACGCGACGTTGTAATCGCGGTCGATCCCCATGACCTCGCCGGTCGACTTCATCTCCGGGCCGAGCACCGTATCGACACCGGAACCGAAGCGCGCGAACGGAAACACCGCTTCCTTGACGCCAACGTGGCGAGCGGCGCCGGGTTCGAAGCACTGCGGCGTGAGCTTGAAACTCGCCAGGCTCTCGCCCGCCATGATGCGGGCCGCGATCTTGGCGACCGGAATGCCGATCACCTTGGCGACGAACGGTACGGTGCGCGAGGCCCGCGGATTGACCTCGAGCACATAGATGTCGCCGTCCTTGATGGCGTACTGCGCGTTCATCAGGCCGCCGACTTTGAGCGCGAGCGCCAGTTCCCGTGTCTGCCGCTCGAGTTCTTTGATGGTTTCAGATGACAGATTGTGCGGCGGCAACGAGCAGGCGGAATTGCCGGAATGGATCCCCGCTTCCTCGATGTGCTCCATGATGCCGGCGATATAGCTGTCCTTGCCGTCGGCGATGCAGTCGACATCGACCTCGACGGCATCAGTCAGATAGCGATCGATCAGCAGCGGCCGCTTGTCCGACACCGCGAGCTCGGACGGCCGATCGAGATCGGCGGCAAGGCGAGCCACGTAGCGATCGAGCTGATGGCTCTCGTGCACGATCTCCATGCCGCGGCCGCCGAGCACGTAGGATGGCCGGATCACAATCGGGTAGCCGATCTCATCGGCGATGGCGCGCGCCTTTTCGGGGCTCGTGGCAATGCCGCTTTTCGGCTGCAGCAGCTTGAGCCGTCCGAGCAGTTGTTTGAAGCGGTCTCGGTCCTCGGCGAGATCGATGGCGTCCGGTGACGTACCGAGGATCGGCACGTGCGCATTCTCCAGCGGTTCGGCGAGTTTGAGCGGGGTCTGGCCGCCGAACTGCACGATAACGCCGTGCAGAGTGCCGTTTTTCCGCTCGGTGTCGATGATCTCGATCACGTCCTCGGTGGTCAACGGCTCGAAATAAAGCCGGTCCGAGGTGTCGTAGTCGGTCGAGACCGTTTCCGGATTGCAGTTGACCATGATGGTTTCGTAGCCGACCTCCTTGAGCGCGAAGGCGGCGTGGCAACAGCAATAGTCGAATTCGATGCCTTGGCCGATGCGGTTCGGGCCGCCGCCGAGGATGATGACTTTCTTCTTATCTGACGGCGCCGCTTCATCGACGGCGCGGCCGGCAAACGGCACGTCGTAGGTCGAATACATGTAGGCGGTCGGCGAAGCGAACTCGGCCGCGCAGGTATCGATGCGTTTGAAGATCGGCCGCACGCCAAGCGCGCGGCGACGCGCTGCGACATCTTCGGTCGCAAGGCTTGTGAGCTTGGCGAGACGCGCATCGGAGAAACCCATGGCTTTCAGACGACGCAGCACTGATGCGGCCGCGGGCAAGCCCTTCTTTCGAATGTCGGCTTCGGCATCGACGATGGCGCGAATTTGCTCCAGGAACCACGTATCGATCCGGCAGGCGGTGTGGATATCCGAGTCGCTCATGCCGAGCCGCATCGCTTGCGCGACGGCGAGCAGGCGATCGGGGGTGGGCGTGCCCAGCGCCGCGCGGATGGCATTCTTGTCGTCGCCCTGGCCGAGGCCGGGAATAACGATCTCGTCGAGGCCGGTGAGCCCGGTCTCAAGCGAGCGCAACGCCTTCTGCAGACATTCCGCAAAGGTGCGGCCGATCGCCATCGCTTCGCCGACCGATTTCATCGATGTGGTCAGCACGTTTTCGGCGCCGGGAAACTTTTCGAACGCAAAGCGCGGCACCTTGGTGACGATGTAGTCGATGGTCGGCTCGAACGAGGCCGGTGTCGCGCCGCCGGTGATGTCGTTGGCGATTTCGTCGAGCGTGTAGCCGACCGCGAGCTTGGCCGCGACCTTGGCGATCGGGAAACCGGTGGCCTTCGACGCAAGCGCCGACGAGCGCGACACGCGCGGATTCATCTCGATCACGACGAGACGGCCGTCCGCCGGATTGACCGCGAACTGCACGTTCGAACCGCCGGTCTCGACGCCGATCTCGCGCAACACCGCGATCGAGGCGTCGCGCATGATCTGATATTCCTTGTCGGTGAGCGTGAGCGCCGGCGCGACGGTGATCGAATTGCCGGTGTGCACGCCCATCGGATCGAGGTTTTCGATCGAGCAGACGATGATGCAATTGTCGTTCTTGTCGCGCACCACCTCCATCTCGAACTCTTTCCAGCCCAAGACCGATTCCTCGATCAGCACTTCCGAGGTCGGCGAGGCGTCGATGCCGCGTTCGACAATGTCGATGAACTCCGCCTTGTTGTAGGCGATGCCGCCGCCGGTGCCGCCCAGCGTGAATGATGGGCGGATGATGGCGGGCAGCCCGATGTCTTCGAGTGCTTCGAGCGCCTGGATCAGCGTCTTCACCTGCTGCGACCGCGGCGTCGCAAGGCCGATCTTGGTCATCGCGTCGCGAAACAGCTTGCGATCCTCGGCCTTGTCGATGGCGTCGGCGGTGGCGCCGATCATCTTGACGCCGAACTTGTCGAGCACGCCCATCTTGCGCAGCGACAGCGCGGTATTGAGCGCGGTCTGTCCGCCCATGGTCGGCAACAGCGCGTCGGGCCGTTCCTTCTCGATGATCTTGGCGACGATTTCCGGCGTTATCGGCTCGATATAGGTCGCGTCTGCCAAGTCCGGATCGGTCATAATCGTCGCCGGATTGGAATTGACGAGGACGACCCGGTAGCCCTCTTCACGCAGCGCCTTGCAGGCTTGCGTCCCCGAATAATCGAACTCGCACGCCTGGCCGATGACGATCGGGCCGGCGCCGATGATCAGGATCGAGGAGATGTCGGTGCGCTTGGGCATCGCTTCCTTGGTCTCCGGGCACAAAAAAAGGGCGCGCTTTGTGCGCGTCCCGCGCCCTCAGGCTGAAGGGAAACCGGTCAGCCGCCCGGAAGGCGCGCTACCTAAAAGTGGGGTGTGCGCTCGAACGCACAACCGGTGCCCACTTTGCTAAATGCTCACCGTCGGCGCCGGGATCGGTGAGATCCCCGCGCGGGCGGGTCTGTAGACCAGATTCGGCGGGCAGGGAAGGGTACAGCCCGGTGCTGTGGTCAGGTGCTGTGGTCAAGTGCGCGGGCCGCAACCCTGGCAGGCAGACAGGCCCCGGCGGCGGCCTAAACGGCTTCCGACGCGCTGACCAAATCCCCGGCTTCCGGCGTCTCGTTATCGTCCGCCAGCGGATCGCGCTCGATCGGGTGTCCAGCTTCGACCCATGCGTCGATACCGCCGAGCAACGGCCGTATCTTCTTAAAGCCTGCCTGCTTCAAGTGCTTTGCGGCAGTCGCGGCCGATTCCTCATTGGGGCATGCGCAGTACACGACGATCTCCAGATCGCGCGCATACTTCGCCACGATCGGATCGATCTCCGACGGATGCGCAGCGATGGCGCCCGGAATGATGCCGTCGAGAGCGCGGATTTCCTTCGGTCTCACGTCGAGGATGACAAGCTCCGCCCCATCGTCGATCAGCGTGCGAAGTTCGTCGACGGTGATGCGGTCCGTGCGCAGTTGACGGACAAACAATCGTCGCCGCCACCATCTGATAAGCAGGTACAAGCCGAGCGCGGCGGCGATCACCACGATGCCGAACTCGCCGAAGCCAGCGAGCGCGGTGAGCACGCCGTCGATGGCGTTCTGGAAGATCACGCCGAGCGCAACCATCGCCCCCACAAACAGCACCTTGCCTAAGCCATCGAGCAGCAGAAAGGCTGGCACGGATATTTTCGTGACGCCCGCCATTGCAACTGAAACAAGCGAAAGACCCGGAAAAAATTTAGCGACCAGGAGCGACCAAGGGCCGACCTTGGCGAACAACATCTCGGTCTGGCGCACGCAGAAATCCGGCGAGAAGGATATCCTGCAAAGCACGCCCAGAAAGCGCTGGCCATAGCGCCGCCCGCACCAGTAGGGAAAGAAATCACCGATCAGGGCGCCGCTGATGCCCGCGAGCATGATTTCAGCGATCTGAAAAGCGTTTTGGCCGGCAATCGCCCCCGCTGTCATCAGAGTCGGCACGACAGGAATCGGCAACCCGGCCTGGGTCACCAGGACGTTCAAAAACACGAGCAACACGATATATTGCTCGAGGCTGAAGATCAGATGCTGCATCGGTTTGATTTAACTCTGGCCGCAGCACAGAGATATTGTGGCTGGGCTGAAGCGCGTCAACGGAGGTCGTGCGACCGGCATGGCAGACCCGCATCTGGCCGAGACCGGCGAGAGCCTGTTGCGCCGTCTAGCTCGTGCGGCCAGCGTCCTGCTCGTTTGAATTCACAATGGAGCGTCGGGCATCTGCAGGCTCCGAGGCCACTGTGACATCCACAGTCATGCCGAGAGAGCTGCCAGCCGGGCCGACAAAGCTGCCAGCGACAGGCACGGCTTGGCTAATGTCGCGTGTGACGGCGACCCGTATCAAATCGAGGCCGCCGATCGTGGCGTTGGTCGGATCGTAGGCGATCCAACCCGAGCCGGGAACATAGATGTCAGCCCAGGCGTGAGTCGTCCCGGCGCCAATTGCGGCCGGTCCATCGGCGCAAGCCCTATAGAGATATCCCGTCACGACGCGCGCTCCGAAGCCCAGGCAGCGGGCCGCTTCGATCAGCAGCACGGCGAGATCGCGGCAGGAGCCCCAGCCGCGGTTGAGCGTCTCTATGGGAGTTTGAGTCCCCTCGGTTTCTCGGCTTTGATATGCGATCTGGGCCGCTACGCCGGTATTGAGGTCAGCCAACAGCGCCGATGTATCGGTCGGATTGCTTCTGACGAAACCGCGCGCCCAAGATCCGAGCCGATCGTTGGGATCGGGGTACTGGCGTTCAAGCATCCGGCCGAGGTCGATGCGATCGTCGGCCGAATAGACGAAGGGGTAGCGACTTGCTTCCGGCGTGATCTGGAACGGCGGCCGCTCAACGGCAAAAGTCTCCAGCAGCAGGCTGCTTTCGATTCGCAATTCGGTTGATGGTTCGGAGAACGACGCGATAGCGACCGAATTGCCAAAGACATCATAAACCCAGCGGAGCGACGCCGGCGGCGAGAAGGTCAGATTGGTTTTGATCAGCCGAAGATCGTGACTGTCCCGCGGGCGCAGCATCAGCCTGTGATCGCCGAGCATGACCGGGCGGCTGTAGCGGTAGATCGTGGTGTGCCGCACATGCAGAACGGTCACGGGCGCGCCCTCGATCGCCCCGTCGGCCGACACGGGGGCTGTTGATCGGCATTCGTCAGTCTCTCTGGCGGGGCATCTCCGAGTGAGATTGCACAGTTGCTGTCGATGCCCGCGAGCCTGCCGCGTCGCGATCCTGTGCCTCCTCAAGATCACGAGGATCGATGGTCACCATCTCGACCGCGGAAGCACGGTGAGTATCCGCCGGTACAAAGATCATGGTAGCCACGCGACGGTAAGCGGGAAACGACAATTCGTCGATCAGTGCTTCGTCCGTCACGATCCGGTATTCACCGGCCGGCAATGTGCGATCGACCCCTTTCAACAGGAACGGATGAACGAAAGTTACGGTTTTGTTGCGTGTGCGCGTGGTCATGAACAGGAACACCTCGGCGCCGCAAGGACGACGGGCGCCAGTAAAAACTCCGTCGCGCCATCCGCGGTGCCGGACCGCGCATCAGAAACTGCAGCAGCACGTAGGCCTGTTCGCTAGGGATGGAGAGTGGTCAGCACCAGCATGGAAATAAAGACGAGCACGACCGCTCCGAAGAAAAAATAGACCGCCTTCATCGCCAAGCCAGCTGGAACGTTGCCTGTCGGCATGGTCTTCCCCCAATTTTGGCGCGTTTTGCGCGTGCGCAGTTCGATGGGCCGAGGCCCTTCGCCAAAGCAAGTCCGGCACGCGGCCGGGCCCTTCATCATGGTATTCGAACGAATTACTTCTGCTGTTCGTTCGGCTGCTTGTCGGCAGGCTTCGGAGTGCCCTGACTCTGGTGCTGCGGATTGCCCGGCGCTGGCGTCTTCGGGGTGGCGTTGCCATCGTGCTGAGGATTTGACATTACTATTTCCTTTGCTGAAAAGATATTAAGTACCTTTAGTACATTACTACACTTGTGGACCTGGAGATATTAAACAAGGAGGATTCTCGATTTTATTTTCAAATACTTCTGTCTTTGGGCCGGATTTGCGGTATTGTGCCCGTCCATGATCGACCATGAGGACTTTTCCGTTGTCGTTAAAAATCGGGCATCACCTCCGAAGCCATGGCGGTGGGAGATTTATCGCTGTGGCAGGACCAGTCCGATCGAGCGCTCCGAGGTCTTTTTCGAGTCCATGACGGAGGCCAATCGGGCGGGGAAGGTGGCGCTGCGGCTGCTGTTGAGCGATTTCCCCGACTGACGCGTTCGGGTCAAAGGGCGTCGTGCCGCTGCACGTTCCGGCCATTTGACAAATCGGTCTGTACATCCATGCGCCAACGGCGCGGGCGGCTTGGCGGTCTTACCACCCGCCGCTCTTATCGAAAAGGAACACCACGTGCAGGTTCTCGTCCGTGACAACAATGTCGACCAAGCCCTCAAGATCCTGAAAAAGAAGATGCAGCGGGAGGGCGTGTTCCGCGAGATGAAGCTGCGCGGCCATTACGAGAAACCCTCCGAGAGGAGAGTCCGGGAGAAGGCCGAAGCCATTCGCCGCGCCCGCAAGCTTGCTCGCAAAAAGTTGCAGCGGGAGGGTTTGCTGCCGTCGAAGCCGCGGCCGGCTCCAGGGGCTCCCGGAAGAGGCGGTCCGCCGCGCGCTCCCCGGTTCTGAACTTGGAACAAGCGGAGCCGGCGCTCACTCGAATTGTGGCTTAGGCTGATCCATCGGTCGATTTACAATCCGTTGTTCCGTCAGCGCGGCTTCGCCATGAAGGCCATCCGCGCTTGATTGTGTCCGATGTTCATTGGAGCGCGCCGGGCGGTAAATCCCGCTGCTGCGAGCAGATTGATCATGTCGCTTTCGCTATGGCGCGTCAGTCCCAAACTCGAGCGCAAACGCCAATAGCTGGACAGTCGGGTGCGCACGAGACCCGCGAGCGCGGCAATGAGGAATCCGTGCGTCGCGCCGAGACGCAACAGCGCCACGGCATCCGTCAGAGCGGCGACGTCGGGCGGAACGATGTCGCTGACCAAGAGCGAGCCGCCGGAGTCCAGGAGCCGATGAAATTGCACAAGCAGTCCTGTGGTCTCCCCCAGCGAAAGATATTGGGCGACCGAATGCAGCACGATCAGATCGAGCGATCGTGCCGGCAGACCTGTGACGTCCTCGGGCGCAACCACGCGAATTTTGGAATTGCCGGCGAAGCGTGCGGCGATCCCGCCGCGCGCATGCGGAGCGCCGTCGCACAATAGAAGCTGGCCGGCCGCGGCGGCTACGAGATCGGCATGCAGAGCTTCGCCGCAACCGTAATCGAGCACGTGGGCGGCAGGGCCCGGCACCAGGGCTGCGATTTCTTCGGCGATCAGGCGATAGTGGACGTCCTTGTGGCGCGCGTTGACATAGATCGAGTGCGAGCCGTCCCAGAACGCAAGCCACCCCGAGATCATGCGCGCCACAGTTCGGCGAGCGGTCCTTCTGAGCCGAAGGCCGGATCGGTCGCCGGCAGCGGCACGTTTGTAATCGCCCGGTCGTGCTCGGCCCTGCTGCCACGGCGCAGATCGTATTTGCCGGTCGGCGGATACGCACCGACGACGACGAGATCACGCGTCTGCGTCAGACGCTGGTGACCCGTGCCCGCCGGCAAGATGATGACGTCGCCCGGCACGATCTCGATCTCACGGCCGCCTTCGCCGCCAAAGCGCACCGTCGCGCGGCCGCGCGCGATCGCCATCACCTCGTGGATCATCGAATGGTAGTGCACGTAGGGGTAGATGCCGTTGCGCCACATATCGCCCCAGCCATTGGCCGCGAACGTCTTCTCGATGAGGATTTCAGGGTCGGGGGAGCCGGACAGGTCGATGCCGCCGCGATAAAGCACAAGCGGCAGCAGGGGATTATTCGGAATCCTGCCGTCGTCGGCGAAAAGGTGGGTGATTGGGCGCTTGTTCGAGGTCAGCATGGGCATTCGAGCTTGCGGCGCCCCCGTTCTACCGGGAATTAAGTTGAAATTGTCTAACTTGCGAGGGCGGCAACGGCTTGGCGCTCCGCAGGTGAGCCGCTACCCAGGAATGGCTCAGGCCGCGCGTTTCCTTCGGGTGGGCACCCGAAGCCGGCGCACCGCCGTGTTCTTGAGCCGCTCGGCGGCGCGGCGCAGATCATAGCTGGCCTGGAGTTTAGCCACATTTCGGCAGGCGGTGCCGAAAAGGCACGTTCCAGCCGGACCGCGACGTCTGGCGTGATCGGCGACTTACAGTTGACGATCTCTGAAAGCGTCTTACGGCTTATACCGAGCGCCTTCGCCGTTTCTGTGACCGAGAGACCGAGCGGGACGAGCACATCGTCGCGCAGGCTTTCTCCTGGATGTGGAGGATTGAGCATCGGCATATCACAATTTCTCAATGGTAATCGATAAGATCAACGTCCACGACATCAGTGTCGTCGAACCAGAAGATGATCCGCCAATTCCCAGAGACAGATACGCTCCAAAAACCTTCGAGGTCGCCTGTCAAAGGGTGCAGCCGCAATCCCGGGAAATCCATGTCCCGCGGAGTCCGCGCGGCGTCGAGATCGGCAAGAATGCGCGCCACCTTCTTGCGAAAGGCGGCGTGGATTTGCGATGCATCGTCTCGTTCACAGAAACGTTTCAATCCGCGGTGTCGGAAGCTGCGGATCATTCCCTTTGAGGGTACGGTGTAACCCAACGGGTGTCAATGGCAACGAACCTCAGCGATCAACGCGAGCGGTAGACGCGTCCTTACACCCCCTTGAACTCGCGCATCAGCCCGACGAAGCGGCCGAACAGGCCGTGACTGTCGCACGGGCCCGGCGACGCCTCCGGGTGGTATTGCACCGAGAAGACCGGCCGATCGCGGAGCGCGATGCCGCAGTTCGAGCCGTCGAACAGCGACACATGGGTCTCCACCGCGTTCGCCGGCAGCGTCGCGCGGTCGACGGCGAAGCCGTGGTTCATCGAGGTGATTTCGACCTTGCCGGTGGTCAGGTCTTTCACCGGATGATTGGCGCCGTGATGACCCTGATGCATCTTCACGGTCTTGGCGCCGACCGCCAGGCCGAGCATCTGATGGCCGAGGCAGATGCCGAAGGTCGGCAGCTTGTCGATCAGGGTGCGGATGACCGGCGCCGCGTATTCGCCGGTGGCGGCTGGATCGCCCGGACCGTTGGAGAGAAAAATGCCGTCGGGCATAAGCGCCAGAATGTCGGCGGCGGATGTCTGCGCCGGCACCACGGTGACCTTGCAGGCATTGCCGGCAAGCTGCCGCAGGATGTTGCGCTTGATGCCGTAGTCGATGGCGACGACGTGGAATTCCGGCTCGCGCATTTCGCCATAGCCTTCGCCCCATCGCCACGGCGTCTCGGTCCAGGTGAAGCGCTGGCCGGTCGTCACCATCGGCACCAAGTCCATCCCAAGAAGGCCCGGCCACGCGCGGGCTTCGCGCTTGAGCGTGTCGAGATCGAATCGGCCGGACGGTTCGTGGGCGATGACCGCATTCGGCATGCCCTTTTCGCGGATGAGCGCGGTCAGCGCGCGCGTGTCGAGGCCGGCAAGCCCGATCACGCCGCGGCTTTTCAGCCACAGATCGAGATGCCGCGTGGCGCGGTAGTTCGACGGCTGCGTGATCGCAGAATGCAGCACGACGCCGCGCGCCCCGGGCGTCGCAGCGAGGTTGACGGTTTCGATGTCTTCCTCGTTGGTCCCGACATTGCCGATATGGGGAAACGTGAAGGTGATGATCTGACCCGCATAGGAGGGGTCGGTGAGGATCTCCTGGTAGCCGGTCATCGCCGTGTTGAAACAGACTTCACCCACGGCATGGCCGGTCGCGCCGAAGCCGATGCCTTCGAGCACCGTACCGTCGGCCAGCACCAGGAGCGCGGTTGGCTTTGGATCGTCCCAAAGCGATGACGATTGAGTCTGCGGTTGTGTCTGCATTGGCAAGGGCCTACATCTTGCCCCGAGAGGCGAACCAGTAGAGCGATCTCGCCCGCGGCCTTCCGCGGGCCACCTTGCGAGAGGCCATAGCGGTGTTGCGCGACGATATCAACAGCGCGTTGAAGGATGCGATGAAGGCCGGCCAGGCGCGGCGCGTCTCGACGTTGCGGCTGATCAACGCCGCGATTCTGCAGCGCGAGACCAGCGGCGCCGAGCGGCTGACGCTCAGCGACGCCGACATCCTCGACGTCATGCAGAAGATGATCAAGCAGCGGCAGGAATCGTTCGCCATCTACGAGAAGGCCGGACGCACCGAGCTTGCCACCCAGGAGCGCGAAGAGATCGAGATCATCTCCGCCTATCTGCCGCAGAAGTTGTCGGACCTCGATGCCGCCGAAGCGATCTCGTCGCTGATCAAGGAGATCGAGGCCGAGACCATCAAGGACATGGGCCGCACCATGGCGGCGCTCAAACAGCGCTTTTCCGGCCAGATGGATTTTTCCAAAGCCGGTGCGCTGGTGAAGAAGCTTCTGGCGGGCTGACTTGCACTTGGTGGGCCGCGTCTGCGGCGGCGCAGGCAGAATTTCACCGACCCCGAGCCCAGACGCGATGACGGAAGAATCAGGAGCAGCTCAGTTTCGCCAGCGCGGTCTGGAACGCCTGCGGGCGGATGCGTATGTTGAAGCGATCGAACTGTTGTCGCGCGCCGTCACGCTGGAACCGCAGGATGCGCCGACGCAGCAGCCTCGGCATCGCGCTGCAAGGCGCGCGTCATCATGCGCAAGCGCTGACGTGTTTCAGGTCCGTGCAGAAACTGCTGCCGGACGAACCCGGTGCCGTTGCTGCACGCCGCGATGTCGCTGCTGGCACTCGGCAATGTGGCGGATGCGGTCGAGGCGGCGAGCGACGCCTGCCGCCGCGGCCCCGGCTTGCCCCAAGCCCGTTATCTGTATGGGCAGGCGTGGCTCGCGACGAACGAGCCGGCCAAAGCCGAGCGCGCTTTTGCCGAGGCCATTCGGCTGTCGCCGAAATGGGCCGAGGCGTGGGTCAATTACGGCGTCGCGCGCTATCGTCAGGGCGCGATCGAAGACGCGAAGACCGCGATGCGCCAAGTGCTGATGTTCGCGCCGAGCCATCCGGCCGCATCGTCGAATCTCGCTGTCTTCATGCGCATCAGCGGCGAAGCCGAGGCGGCCGAGGTATTGTTGCGCGCCACGATTGCCCGCGAACCGCACAACATCGGCGCGCGGCTCAATCTCGCCGCGGACTTTTTGCAGGACGAGCGTGCCGCCGACGCGCTCGCACTGCTCGACGGCGGCGAGCCGCCGGCCAGCGATCCGCGCGCGTTGCGGCATTGGTATCTGCAAAAGTCGCAGGCGCTGCTTCGGCTCCACGGGGCCGCGGACGCGAGGGCGGTCCTCGACCGGCTGGCCGCGCTCGGCCCGATGCCGCCGGCGCTGGCGCCTCTTTGGCACTGGCGGCAGTTGTTGTTGGCGCAGATCGAGGGCGATCCGTCGCGCGCGCGGGAAGCCGCCGAGCGGATGGAGGGATCGCTGCAAGCGATGGGCCCGGACACCGTGCCCGAACATCAGATCATGGCGCACTACGATCCCTGGTCCGGACAGAACGCGCATGCGCGCGCGTTTGCGCAATGGCAGGCCGGCCACGCGCTGCTCAAACGCAGCCAGCCGTTTTCACGCGATGAGCACCGCGCTTTTGTCGATGCGAACATCGCGGCCTTCGACAAGGCTCGGTTCGAGTCCGGTCCGCGAGCGCGCAACAACGACGTGACGCCGGTGTTCATCGTCGGCATGCCGCGTTCGGGCACGACCTTGTGCGAGCAAATCCTCGCTGCGCACGCTCAGGCCTATGGCGCAGGCGAAAGAAGCGCGCTGCCGCGCGCCTTCTACGCGCTGGGCGGTACGGGCAACGATGTCGCCGGCGTTTCCCGTCGTCGACGATCACCCGCTGCGGCGCCGTCTGCTCTTTCAGGAAATCATGTTCATGAACGCGTGCGTCTTGCAGGGCAAGGTCGCGCGCCTGCCGATCGTATTTGCTCTGCACGGCATTGAACGATCCCACGGCCCCATTGTCCGGCGCAATCCGATGTACTGGTTCCTCAACGACGGCCGCTCGTTTCTGAATCACTATTCCGCCTATTGCAATGCCCTGGCCGCGTTCATCGAGAGTCGCGGAATCGCGCCGCCCAAAGGGACGGATCTCGTGAGCCTCCTTGACCTCATGCATGCGTCCTGGCTCGGACACAACGTCGACACCGGGATGATCAATCACACCATCCGCGGGCTGCTCGGCGATGACATGAAGGCTCTGGTCGAGGAAGACGATTGGCCGGGGCCGCGGCCGATTGGTCCGCATGATCGCGTCGACCTCGTCGGCCAGCATCGCCACATTTGGCGTCACGCCGTACTCAAGGCCGAGCCTCGGCATGAGATCACGATCGGCGAACGCGACCTCGTAGAGGTCAATCGCGCGCTCGGCCTCTTTCACGCCGATTAGCGAAAAGCAATCTCGATCACATTCGAACAAGACAGAGCGTCGCAGGGCAGCCACGGTGCGTGCGGAGTCATAAGCTGCTAAGTTTGCGGCCAATCAAAGCCAAGGGAGAATTGCCCGGTGCGCCGCACTGTCATCAGCCGCTCAGCATTCATTGGCCTCGCAGGTCTTCTGGCATCCGGCCTTTGTGCCCCCGGCGCCAGCGCCGAGGACTGGCCGACGCGGCCGATCCGTGTCCTGACGACGACGAGTCCGGGCGGCATCAGCGACGTGTTCATGCGCGCGCTCGGCGACAAACTTGGCGCCAAGCTCGGTCAGGCGACCGTGGTCGAGAATCGGCCCGGCGGGATGCAGATGGTCGGCGCGCGAGCGTGCCAGGACGCAACGCCTGACGGCTACACGATCTGCATCATCAACGCCGACCCGATCATCTACAACCAGTTCCTGGTCAAGAGCATGACGTTCGATCCGGAGCACGGCCTGCGGCCGATCACCAATCTGTTCGATCTGATCCACGTGCTGGTGGTGAATTCAAATCTTCACGTAAAAAACGTCGATGAACTTGTCGCGCTGTCGAAGGCGAAGGCCGGCACTTTGAGTTATCTGACGCCCGGCGCGCCGATGGTGCTCTACATGGAGACGCTGAAGAAGGAGCAGGGTGCCGATTGGGTGCGCGTGCCGTTCAAGGGCGGCGGCGAAGCCGTCAACGCCATCCTCTCGGGCTCGACGCCGATCGGGCTGTTCGGCGAGGGCAACGTCATGGGCCAGATCAAGGCCGGCACCATGACGCCGCTCGTCATGATGAACAACATCAAGTCGCCGAACTTTCCCGACGTGCCTACCCTGGAGCAGACCGGCTACAAGGGGCCGCCGTCGCGCGGCTGGTACGGCCTGTTCGCGCCGGCTGCCACGCCGCGGCCGATCGTCGACCGCATCGCCAAGGAGGTCGCCGCCATCGTGGCCGATCCGGATTTCGCCGAGAAGCAGCTCAAGGATCGCAGTCTCGTCGGCGCCACCGACACGCCCGACGAATTCGCCAAGCTGATCTTGCGCGATCGCCAGGTCGCCGAGCAGGTGGTCAAACAGGCGGGGCTCGAGCCGGAGTAGGAACGAAACGTGGGATGCTGACGCTTCGTCATGCCATAGCCGTTCGAAGAACGGCGTCCCTTCGCTCGCCTATGTGCCGGGCATCCACGTCTTAAGTGGGAAGTTCGCCGGAAGACGTGGATGGCCGGGACAAGCCCGGCCATGACGGCACACGGCCGCCGTCGTCGGTCGCAAGACGATATAGGCGCGTCCTGTGGATAACCGGGACAAGCGCAGCCGCCCCCGCGGCTGACCGCGGCCGCCCTATCTTCGCGCCAGCGCGCCGCTAAGCTTGCGAATCACCATGCGATTCTCGCCACAATTTCTGGACGAACTGCGCGCGCGGCTTCCGGTCTCGGAAGTCGTCGGCCGCCGCGTCAAGCTGCGCAAAGCCGGGCGCGAGTGGAAGGGGCTGTCGCCCTTCAACAAGGAGAATACGCCGTCGTTCACAGTCAGCGACGAGAAGGGCTTCTACCACGACTTCTCCTCCGGCAAGCACGGCAGCATTTTCGACTTTGTGATGGAGACCGAGGGCGTCAGCTTTCCGGAAGCGGTCGAACGGCTGGCGGAGATGGCCGGCGTTCCGCTACCGGCCTATTCGCCCGAGGCCGAAGCGCGCGAGGAACGCCGCAAGACGCTGCACGACATCGTCGAATTGGCCGCAAAGTTCTTCGAAGCAACGCTCGCGTCGCGAAACGGCGCCCGCGGCCGCGGCTATCTGGCCGACCGCGGCCTGCCGCCCGCCACGCAACTGAAATTCCGGCTCGGCTACGCGACACCCGACCAGTATGCGCTCAAGGAGCACCTGGGCGCGGCGAAAATCCCGGCCAGCGACATGGCGGAGGCGGGACTCGTCATCAGCGGCGAAGACATCGCGGTGCCCTACGATCGCTTCCGCGATCGCATCATGTTTCCGATCAGCGATTGGCGCGGCCGCGTCATTGCGTTCGGCGGCCGCGCGCTCGAGAAGGACGTGCCGGCCAAATACCTCAACTCGCCGGAGACGCCGCTCTTCCACAAGGGCGGGACGCTCTACAACATCGCCGCAGCCCGCCAGGCCGCGCATCAGGGTGCGCCGGTGATCGCGGTCGAAGGCTATGTCGACGTCATCGCCATGGTCACGGCCGGCTACGAAGCGACCGTGGCGCCGCTCGGCACCGCGCTTACCGCCGATCAATTGGCGCTGATGTGGCGCTTGGCCGACGAGCCGATCCTTTGTTTCGACGGCGACGACGCGGGCCGCCGCGCCGCCTACCGGGCGATGGATGTGGCGCTGCCGCTGCTCAAGCCCGGCAAGAGCCTGAAATTTGCAGCGCTGCCCGACGGCCAGGACCCCGACGATCTCGCCCGCTCCGGGGGTCGCGATGCCATCGCCGACGTGCTCAACGCCGCGCGCCCGCTGGCGCAGGTGCTTTGGACCCGCGAAAGCGAGGCAGGTTCGCTCGACACGCCGGAGCGGCGTGCGGCGCTCGAGGCGCGGCTCGCCGACGTCACCGCCGCGATCGGAGACGACGCCGTGCGCCGGTATTATCGTCAGGATATGGGCGCGCGGTTGCGGCAGCTATTCGTGCCCGCCGAGGCCGCCACGCGGCGCCGGAGCTTCGACGACAACCGGCGCTTCGGCGGAAGCGGCTTTGGCGCAAGCGAAGGGCGCGGCAGGGGCGTCGGGCGCAGCGGCGGCGGCGGCCCACCCAGGCCGGCGACGCCGCGGGCCTCGTTCGGCAGGGACAACAGCTACGTGGCGGTGAGCCCGCAACTTGCCGCAAGTCCGCTGCATCGCGGCCATCGCGCCGCAATCCCGCGCCGCGAAGCCCTGATGCTGCAGATTGTGCTGAGCCATCCGTGGCTCCTCCACGACCACATGGAGGAACTTGCGGAGGCTGAGTTCCGTCATGCCGACACCCAGAAGTTCAAAAGCGCTCTGATCGACGTGTTCGTCCATCATTTCGACGAGGCGATCGGCCGCGACACCGCCGCCGAGCGCTCGGACCATGCTGAACTTGAGGCCGAACTCGCCCGCCGCGGCTTTGCCGAACTGCTCGGGCGCATCGACCGCACCATCACCACACAGTCGGTATGGGGGGCGCGCCCGGAAGCTGCGGCGGCCGATGTTTTATTGACGTGGAAACAGCTTGTTGCCTTGCATCGGCAATGGCATTCCCTAATTAGGGAACTGAAGGACGCGGAGCAGGCGCTCGGTCAGGACACCACTGAAGCGAACTACGCGCGGCTTCGCGACGTCAAAGCGAGGCTCGCGGCGCTCGACGGGACCGAGGCCCTGATCGAAGGGTTCGGGGCCTCGTCGGGCCGGCCGGTCAGGGCGCTCTAGCGAGGCGGGTGTTCGGGTGAGTCGAGTGCGCTGTGACTGAACTCCTTTTGGAGTGGCCGGGCTCTTGCAGAGCGTGGCGCCGAGGGCCCAGACCGCCCCGCTTTTGCGGGCGATTGGCGCGCCGGAAGCTAGACGGGTCGGCAGCGAAGGAATAAGAGGTCCCTTCGCTGGTGACAGGGTTAGTCGGAGCTTAACGGAGTTCCGTAAAGAGTAGACCTCGATTCGGGCGGTGCCGGGCACGGTGACTGCCCTTTTTGGCCGTCAGGCGTAAGGTCGCGGCCGCGCACAGGTCCCGGCGTGGGAGCCTGCCCTGGCACAAACGGCGGCCGCGGTGACGGGCGTAGGTGGAGACACACATGGCGAGCAAGAGCGTGGTGGGCATCAAAACAGTCGCAGCGAAGGCGAAGGCCGTCACGCCAAAGGACAATGAGGCGCCCGACAAGGAGACCCCCGAGGCTCCCGACGCTCCCCTGCCGCTGCTCGACCTCTCCGACGCCGCCGTCAAGAAGATGATCAAGCAGGCGAAGAAGCGCGGCTACGTCACCTATGAGCAGCTCAACGCCGTCATGCCCTCCGAGGAAGTGACCTCCGAGAAGATCGAAGACATTCTGGCGATGATGAACGAGATGGGCATCAACGTCGTCGAAACCGAAGAAGCCGAGGCCGACGACGAGGAAAGCCGCGAGGAACCCGAAGAGGAAGAGAGTGAGGGCGGCGAACTCGTCGAAGTCACCCCGAAACCCCCCGCAAAGTCCGAAGCCAAGGAGCCTGCCGAGCGCACCGACGATCCGGTGCGGATGTACTTACGCGAAATGGGGTCCGTCGAACTGCTCTCGCGCGAGGGTGAAATCGCCATCGCCAAGCGCATCGAAGCCGGCCGCGAGGCGATGATCGCCGGTCTCTGCGAAAGCCCGCTGTCGTTCCAGGCCATCATCATCTGGCGCGACGAACTCAACGAAGGCAAAGTCTTCCTTCGCGACATCATCGATCTCGAAGCGACCTATGCGGGGCCCGACGCCAAGTCGGCGCCAACGGCCGCGCCCGGCGATCCAGCGGCTGTGGGCGCTCCCGGTGCGCCGGGCTTCGTCGCGCAACCGCCGCAGGCCGTGGCGCCGCCCTCGGCTCCGCCTGCCGCGACCCCGTTCAAGGCGCCGGGCGCCAACGGCGAGGACAGCGGCGAAGAAGCCGCTGCCGCCGACGCCGACCTGGACGAGGACGATCTCGAAAATTCGATGTCGCTTGCCGCCATCGAAGCCGAGCTCAAGCCCAAGGTGCTCGAGACCTTCGACAACATCGCGGACGCCTTCAAGCGGCTGCGCCGCCTGCAGGAGCTCGACATTCAGGGCAAGCTGCACAACGAGTCGCTCTCGCCGGCGCAGGAACGCAAGTCGAAGAAGCTGAAGGACGACATCATCCAGGAGGTGAAGTCGCTCCGCCTCAACCAGGCGCGTATCGATGCCTTGGTCGAGCAGCTCTACGACATCAACAAGCGGCTGGTCGGTCACGAAGGCCGCCTGATGCGGCTCTCCGAAAGCCACGGCGTCGCCCGCGACGACTTCCTCAAACAGCACCAGGGCTCCGAACTCGATCCGCGCTGGCTCAACCGCGTCTCGAAACTCTCGTCCAAGGGATGGAAGAATTTCGTCGCCCGCGACAAGGACCGCATCAAGGACCTGCGCACCAACATTCACACGCTGGCCAGTGAAACCGGTCTCGAGATCGGCGAGTTCCGCAAGATCGTCCACATGGTGCAGAAGGGCGAGCGCGAGGCGCGGCAAGCCAAGAAGGAGATGGTGGAAGCCAATCTCCGCCTCGTCATCTCGATCGCCAAGAAATACACCAACCGCGGCCTGCAGTTCCTCGATCTCATTCAGGAAGGCAACATCGGCCTGATGAAGGCGGTCGACAAATTCGAGTACCGCCGCGGCTACAAGTTCTCGACCTACGCGACGTGGTGGATACGGCAGGCGATCACCCGCAGCATTGCGGATCAAGCAAGAACCATTCGCATCCCGGTGCACATGATCGAGACGATCAACAAGATCGTGCGCACGTCGCGGCAGATGCTCAACGAGATCGGCCGCGAGCCGACGCCCGAAGAGCTTGCCGAAAAGCTCGGCATGCCGCTCGAAAAGGTCCGCAAGGTTCTCAAAATCGCCAAGGAGCCGCTGTCGCTCGAGACCCCGATCGGCGACGAAGAGGATTCGCACCTCGGCGATTTCATCGAGGACAAGAACGCGATCCTGCCGATCGACGCCGCGATCCAGTCGAACCTGCGCGAGACCACGACGCGCGTGCTCGCCTCGCTGACGCCGCGCGAAGAGCGCGTGCTGCGCATGCGCTTCGGCATCGGCATGAACACCGACCACACGCTCGAAGAAGTCGGCCAACAGTTCTCGGTGACCCGCGAGCGCATCCGTCAGATCGAAGCCAAGGCGCTGCGGAAGCTGAAGCATCCGTCACGAAGCCGGAAGCTACGGAGCTTTTTGGATAACTAGGCGGCTTTACGGCACGAAACAAAAGTGGCGGGCGAAATGCCCGCCATTTTTGTCTAGGCTTTCGCTGCTACCACTCAATCGGCGAGCGGATAGCGATTGCGGGCATCCGAGGCGCCTTCCATCGCCTCCGCGATGATGGCGAAAATCGTCTCAACCGCTAAGGTCACGGGGCGCGCCCCAGCGCTTGGCGCGCCATAGGCGCTCGGGGAACGTCTGGTTGAAGTGGAACGAGCATAGATCATGGCAATAGCTCCGGCAAATGTTCACTAGATTGTGCTTGTTGCATTGCAATATGTCCGGAGTTGGCCCCGCACAACCATTTGTTACGCATAGAGTCTATGCCCGAACCTCATATATTGCGTTGCAATATAGCCGACATCGTTATATCGTCTCATTTTCATTGACATGGGTCACCGATTAGGGTACAGAAATTTTGTCTCGCTCGGTAGGGGCGCATTCCGGATGCGATTCTGATTGCGGGGCGAGTGCGGTGCCCGCGCGCGGTTTCGCACACCACCCGGGCGGCTTCGGGACCCGCCCGGCCGGCACTATGACCGGTCTGGAGCTCGCTGCACTGGCCCGGAGAGGGTGGAAGCCCGTTTGCACCCGGTGATTCCAGGAAGCGCGGTCCGAGGCTGAGGGGTGGCGTTCGGTCGCCTAACCAAGAGCCGCGGTGGAGCGCCGGGAGGCGAGCGCGCTGCGATCAGCGCGCCCCGCGCCCGCAGCACTTTGGGATGGCAACATCCGATGGTGTGGCGCGGATCATGGTTGGACGCGCCTGTCGGCGCTCCGCCTCCCTTCTTTGTTTGTTCCGGGAGGTCAACAAGTTTTCGGTTGTTCGTGCCCGTGCCGAGGACTCGGATGCGTTCGCATCGCGAGAACGGTCGCGCTTATCCGCCCCCGCGGAGTGAAACGGAGCGGGGGAGGGGGACCATGCGCAGCATGGTGGAGGGGGCGGTTGCCGACCAAAGAAATTGGAATGATTGCAATTTTTGGCACGCCCCTCACCCGCCTTCGCTTCGCTCAGGCACCCTCTCCCACAAGGGGAGAGGTAGTAGCGCGGGTCGGGCGGGCTGAAGAGCGTGGACGCCTCACACCGCGCGGCGGTTGGAGTAATCGCGGTCTTTCTTCTTGGCGCCCGAGCGGCTGATGCTCTTGATCGCGAGCGGCGACTTGCCGGATTTCTCGGCGATTTCGCGGTCCTGCTCGATCAGGAAGCCATGGGCGGGCTTGTCGCCGTCGATGCCGCCGGTCAGCTCACGCGGCACCTTGCGGTTCGAACGCTGCGAGCCGTCTTCGTAAATGACGTCGAACATGACGAATTCGGAATTCAATCCCGGCTTTCTTGGCATTGTTGTTCTCCCTTGTCGCCGAATCGGCCGTGATCAGCTCAGAGCCAAGCGCTGATATATGGTCCTAGCGTGACATTCCCAATTCGCTCCTTCACCGTGTGTTGCGCGGCGGCAGTCCTTAGAAACAGAAACACCGGCGCGATTATGGCGCGCCGGTGGCCTCATGAGATCGGCCGATCAGAGCGTCTGCAGATTGACCGCGGACGACTTGCCACTGCGGCGGTCGGCCTCGATGTCGAACGAGAGCTTCTGGCCCTCATTCAGGCTGCGCATGCCCGCGCGCTCGACGGCGGAGATGTGAACGAACACATCCGGGCCGCCGGCATCTTGCACGATGAAGCCGTAGCCCTTCTGGGCGTTGAAAAACTTGACGGTACCTTGAGCCATGATGGTCTCCTTTTGAAACGCATAACGCGTTTTGCGGCCGTACGAACCATTCGCGCGGCCTTCAATCCGGATTTGCGTGTTCTTGGGAAGGGCCCCCGGACCGCTTTACGGCCCGGATTTTTGAGCGTGAGCCGACAAGCCAGGCGAAATCGCGAACGGCGGTCATATAGAGGCCATCCGCCGAGATTGCAATCGCCGCGCGTTTCCGTGTCAGCCCGCGAGCGCGATAGGATGCGCCGGATCGGCTTTGGGTGCGCTGTCGGCGTCTGCCATATTTTCGCCGACCACGCGGTTGCGGCCTGCCGATTTGGCCAGATAAAGCCGCCGGTCGGCGCAGTGGAACAGGCCGTCATAGTCGGAGGCGTCGTCGGCGCAGGTGGCGAGCCCGACGCTGACGGTAACGAGCGGCGCGTCGGCTTCCATGTGGCTTGCGACGTCGCGGCGGATGCGTTCGCCGAGCGCAAGCGCGGCGGCGCGGGTCATGTCGTCGGCGACGACGACGAATTCCTCGCCGCCGTATCGGAACACGGAGTCGGCGGGGCCGTCGGTCTTAATGACGATGCGGGCGATGCGAAGGAGCACGATGTCGCCCGCGGCATGGCCGAAGCGGTCGTTGAAGCTCTTGAAGTGGTCGATGTCGACGATGAGCAGGCTGATCGGGCGGCCGGAGAGAGCCGCCTCTTCGACCTTCTGCCGGCCGACGGTTTCGAGCGGGCCGCGATCGAGCGCGCCGGTCAGCGCGTCGCGTCCGGAGCGCGCCCCGAGAATCCTCGTAGCGCTCCCGGTAGGTGAGAAGATCGAACACGTCGAGGAGGCGCGGCGCGCGGCGCTCGCGGCGGTTCGGCCGTTCGAGGACGACCAGATAGAGAGTGCCGAGCCCGCTATAGATCGCGACCGCCGCCATTTTGGCGGCCCAGCCGCCGAACAGCACGGCGAGCGGCGCGCCGGTCAGGTAATGCAGGCCGGCGTAGAACGCACCTTGGTCGAAGCTCAACACGACGACGCCGGTGAACATAAGCCGCGCCAGCACGTGATCGCGCAGGAACGACCGCGACCGCTCGTAGAGCAGGATCATCATGATGCAGTGGGCAAACAGAATGAGCGTGCCCCACACAATCAGCGCGCCCATCTCGTCGAGGAAGTTGTAGTCGGCGAGCCGGTCGGCCGACAGCGGCGCGGCGCCGTGCTGGCGCATCAGAAACGCCAGCGCGAAGAGGAGAAGATTGCCGATCAGGAGGCCGTAGATCGGCTGGCGCACCACGACCGCGTCTTCGCGGATATAGACCAGCAGCAGCATCAGCTTGCCGGTGAACAGCACCGCCGAACCCGGCGAAGCGACAATGCCGAACGGCAGCGGCACGTAGAGGATGCTGGCAAGATAGGTTTCGAGAAAGTGCATCACGCCGAGCGCGCAGAAGAACGCGCCGATGCGATAGCGCGCGCGGAACAAGGCGGCGAGCACGGCCAAATAGATGAGCGCATCGCCGATCAGCAGCAGCGCATTGCCGCCGTGCGACGTGAGCCCTGCGACGAAATCGGCAGCGATCTGGGAAATCGCCAAAGTTGCCCCGCGAGCGCGTCCGATGGCCCCCCAATCGACGCGAGGCTCGCATGGGCTGGCGCAGCAGCCCCAGGTTAACAGAGCCGAAATCGCGCCGCTCAGGATTTGGGCGAAGGCGCGGAGAATCCACGGGTTTTTGTTGCAAATTCGCCTGCGTCAGCGTTTCAGGGCGGCTCCTCTCTTGCACTTTAATCGAGCGTGCCCATTTGGTGCGCGTGACGCGCGGAACTTTCTGCGCGCGAACGGTTTGGGCGCGATCGATGTCTTTCTCACGCACCGGCGGTTTTGCGAACGGCTTCGCCGGAAGCTTTGCTGGCAGCTTTGGCCGCGGCTTTGGCGGCCGATCCGGAACCGGGTTTTCCGGCGTCCGTTTCGGCGGCTCACGTTTCCGCGCCCGTCCCTACGAGGATGCACAGTCGCGCCGTGCCGCGCTCGATCGGCTCGATATGATGGCGATCGTGTTCGATACGGCTTTCGTCGTACCGGGCACCGGTATCCGCTTCGGCATCGAGTCACTGTTGCGCCTTGTTCCAGCGGTGGGCGACTTCGCCGCGTCGATGCTGTCCTGCTATCTGCTTTACGAAGCACACCGGCTCGGCGTGCCGCGCACTTTGATGGCGCGCATGCTGCTGAACGTCTTGCTCGAAGGCGCAGTTGGCGTGGTGCCGCTCGCCGGCGACGCGTTCGACGTGTTCTTCCGCGCCAATCGCCGGAACGTCATGCTGCTGCGCGAACACTTTGCGCGCACCGGATACAAGTAAAGCAGCCAAAAAATTTGCGTCCGCGGCTTGAACGCGTGGTGCCGGCTCTTATCTAGCGCCGGCATGTTATGATGTGTCCGGATGCATTGATTCGGTCCGGGTAATCCTCCTCACACTCAAGGACGGTTCGAACCCGCGATGGACGTTCACGCGACGCTTGGTCAATCCACTCGGCCTCGCTTTCTGATGTGTCCGCCGCAGCATTTTGCGGTGACTTACAGCATCAATCCGTGGATGGATCCTGCCGCCTGGGCCGATGGCGGCGAGGTGCTGCACGCCGACGCGAAGCGGCAGTGGGCGGCGCTCCGCCGTGCGCTCGCCAAAGAAGGCGCCGTGATCGATCTGCTCGATCCCGCGCCCGGCCTGCCCGACCTCGTGTTCACCGCCAACGCCGCGGTGGTGCTCGACCGCAAGGCGGTGCTGGCGCGCTTTCGCCACGGCGAACGCCGGGACGAAGAGCCGTTATTTGCGGCGATGTTCGAAAGTCTCAAGGCGCGCGGCCTGATCGATGATATTATTCGGATGCCCGACAACGTCGCGCTCGAAGGCGCCGGCGATTGCATCTGGGATCCGCAGCGGCGTCTGTTCTGGATGGGCAGCGGCTTTCGCTCGGACCCGGCGGCGGGTCCAATCCTCGAACGGCATTTCGGCGCACCGTGCGTTCCACTCGCGCTCGCCAGTCCGAGCTTCTATCATCTCGATACTGCCTTCTGCGCGTTGCCGTGCGGCGCTGTCATCTATTATCCGGCGGCGTTTCGGCCGGCGGCGCTCGCCGCGATCCACGCCCGCGTCGCGCCTGCCGATCGCATCGCGCTCGATGCCGAAGACGCCGCGCGCTTTGCCGCCAACGCCGTGTACGTCGGCCGCACCATTATTCTTTCAAGCTGCAGCACAAAGCTGCGAAGCGAACTCGAACAGCGAGGCTACAGCGTCGTCGAGACGCCGCTGCATGCATTTCTGCGCAGCGGCGGCTCGGCGTGCTGCCTGACGCTCCGTCTCAATCATCGCTCGGCGGCGGCCGCCAACGTTTTCGAGCCGGCACGGCCGGCCGTCTCGGCCGCTGTCGGCGCGGCGCGCCGCGGCCGATAAAACTGCCGGCCTACTCCAACCCTTCGACGATCCGGATGTCGCGCACGGCACCGTCGCCGAGCGCGTTTAGCGCGAGCTGATAGGCTGGGCTCTGATAGGCCGCGATCGCCTTCTCGACGCTCGGAAACTCCGACATCACGATGCGCTCCTTCTGGCCCGCCTCGTAGGCCGCCGCCGCGGTGCCGCGGGCCAGATAACGGCCGCCGAACGGCGCGATCGCGTCCGGCGCAAGCTTGGCGTAGGCGGCAAACTTTTGCGGATCGGAAATCGAGCGGTAGCAGGTCACCCAGTAGGCTTTCGGCATCGGCTAAACTCCTTACCGCGCGCACGGCGGCGGGCGGCCACTCTAATCCAGGGCGCCGTGCGCTGCCTCGACATTTATTGGTGCCGGGCGTACATCGGCCCAAAGTACACGGGCGCAAAGCGAACTGACCCAAGGCACAAGAACGGGAGCCGGAAAATGTCGATTTTCAGCGCACTGTTCGGCGGACGCTCGTCCAAGCCTGCGGAAAAAGGCAGCGACCCGGTCGAGTACAAGGGCTTCGTCATTCGCGCCGCGCCCTACAAGAACGACAAGGCCCATTATCAGACCGCCGGCACGATCGAGCGCGAGATCGACGGCGTCTGCAAGGAGCATCGCTTTATCCGCGCCAACTCGTACGCGTCCTACGACGATGCGCTGACGTTCACGCTCAACAAAGCCCGGCAGATCATCGACCTGCAGGGCGACCGCATCTTCGACTAATCTCGCGCTTCAGAAGCGGCGCGTTTTTATTTCTTCGCGAAGACGATCGTCACGTTGCTCTGCTTTGGCCCCGAGCGCGCGAACGGATCGTTGGAGTTCGCCGCAGCCGGCGGCTGCACGCTGGTGCCGACGGTGGTGAATTTCGTGTGGGTGAGCTTCTCTTCGACGGTGAGCCACTGCGCGATGACGCTGGCGCATTTTTCCGCGAGCTTCTGTCCGTAGGCGGGCGGGGTGCGATCGGAGCGGCATTCGATGCGCACCGGACCTGCGGCGTGCTCGAAAATCAGGTTCGCCGCCTGCTGCATGTAGTCGGCCGCGCTCGGCGGGATCTTGCCGCTGTCGAAGTCGTAGAGCGCGTTGGCGGCGACCTCGATGCGGATCTCGCTGGCAAGGTCGCGATACGGCAGCCGCTTGTAATTGTCCGGCTTGTCGGCGCGCTGCGTCGGAAAGCCGAGCGCCGGCATGCGCGAATTCGGATCGATGTTGATGCTCTGCGCGGACGCGCCGTCAGCAAGCAGCGCCGTCAGCGCCAGCATCAGAAAACCCGACAAGACCGGACGCATGATCGTGCTCCCGTAAGCGCCGCCCCGCGGTCCGCTTATGCCAGACCTTCGACGATGCGCAGATCTTGCTCGGCGCCGTTGCCGAGCGCCTTCAAGGCGGTCTGGTACGCCGGGCCGTCGTGGGTGGCGGCGGCCTGTCCGACACTGTCGAACTCGATGATGACGACGCGTTGCGCGGCGCCCTTTTCGTAAGCCTTGGCGGCGTTGCCGCGGGCGAGAAAGCGGCCACCGCCCGCCGTAATCGCGGGCCCCGCGAGCTTGGCGTATTCCGCGAACGCATCCGGGTTGGACACCGAACGATACGTCGCCACCCAATAAGCCTTGGCCATTTTAGCCTCCTGTGTGGTCTTTACCGGCAATCACGGACGTGTTCGCATGCCGCGTACCGCGGTGCAATCCGCCGGCGAAGGCCACCGGCCATCAGAAAGTACGGCACTTTGAGAAGCGCTGATGACGAAAATCAGGCGGCGTCGTTGTCGCCGCCTTCGACCTCGCTGCGCAGGCGCTTGACCATGCGCTTGAGTGACGAGAGTTCGGTTTCGAGCGCCGCGACCCGCTCGGCCAGTTCGCGGGATTGAACCGGGTCGCCGCCGGCCGAGCCGGCTTCGCCGAACGTAAGCCCGATCTCGTCGTCATGCCGCCACTGCACGCGCGCCCGCAGCATCTGCTCCTTCTGCGGAATGTAGAGTTCGAGGACGTCGGGCACCGACACCGCTTCCGAAAATACGATGCGAGCGCCGTCGTCGGAAATGTCGCGGACGAGGCAGTCCACCGCGCTGCGGCGCTTGTTGAAATAGACGCAGCCGGCTGCTCAGCCGGGCGCACTCGCGCCGCCAAGGATAAAACAGGCCCGCTTAACGCGGCCTTGCTGGGGGATTGTGACGCGCCCGGAGTGTGACGCGCGCTGCCGCGGCGGCAAGAAAGCCGTCCGCATCCGGCCGAAAAACCTACCAGCCCACCAGGCGGCCGATGTCGTAGATCAGCGCGCCGAGAACGCAGGCGGCGAGCCCGCTGCCGATGGCGCCAAGCATGAGGGCAGAGTTCAGGCGAGCCAGCGTGTGCTTGTCGACGAAATGGGCCTTGTCGGCGCAGTGTGCCATGGCGGCTATCCTGACTGGCTTCCAGTCTGTCATTGCGCGGCCAATACGTATCGGCCCACAGGCCGATCAGAAAGCCGCGACTCCTCCCGGTCCACGTATCTAACGCCTGAGGGACCGCTGCGACATTGTGTGCAGCGGCATTGCAGCTTTGCGCCGTCCGCCTAGCTTGCGCGATACTAACCGCTGGTAAACGCAGACGATTTCGGTAAAGGGCAAAGACGGCGTAAAAACGATATAAATTTGGTTTGTTTGAACGGCCGCGTTTTTTCGATGCGTCCCCGGCCATCCAGGAAAGCCCCAATGCATGTTTTTAATGTGACGCGCGAGGCCAGGTTCGACCCCAAAAAGCACGTCGAGAAAATCCTCGGCACCGTGGAGGAGGGCGACGTCACGGTCGCCTGCTGGGAACCGGGCCAGATCAGCCCTTACCATTGCCACCCTCACGCGACCGAAATCTATTTCTGCTTCGAGGGCGGCGGCACCATGCGCACGCCCTCCGAGACCGTCGAGGTCGTGCCCGGCGGCTTCGTCGTGCATCCGCCGGGCGAGGTGCACGAATACGCCAACGGCCCGCAGCGCACGCTCTTGTTCCGCGTCCGCTACGGCTCCGACATGGCCTCGCGCCACGTCGAATGGCGCGGCCGTGGGGGCTGGAAGCAAAGCGCCGACGATGCCGAATACTACCGGCGCCATCCGGTCGGGGCTTGACGCCTGCTCCCGCGATTGCGAGGCACCTGCGGACCCGGCGCGAAGCCGGGCACGATTGAGAAAGAGGGACTGATGTTTGCCAAGCCGCACTGCCCGGTCATCGCCATCGAGGAGCATTACTGGGACGAGGAACTTGCGAAGACCTACACGGGCGGCGAGGCGGGCCGGCCGGGCGAGCAGGCCAAACGCCTGTACGACTTCGCCGGCATCCGCATCAAAGAGATGGACGACGTCGGCATCGACATGCAGGTGCTGTCGCACGGCGCGCCGTCGACGCAGAAACTTCCGGCCCTCGCGGCGGCGCTGACACAGCGTGTCAACGATCGGCTGCATGCGGTGGTCAAAAGCAACCCGACACGCTTTGCCGCCTTTGCGGCGCTGCCGACCGCGGTCCCGGAGGCCGCCGCCGACGAACTCGAGCGCACCACGGCACTCGGCTTTAAGGGCGCCATGCTGCACGGCCTCGCCAACGGCACCTTTCTCGACGACAAACGGTTCTGGCCGATCTATGCGCGCGCCGAAAAGCTCGACGTGCCGATCTACCTGCATCCGTCGCTGCCGAACGCCGACGTGATGCGGATTTATTATCAGGACTACGTCAAGGACTTCCCGATGGTGGCCCGGCCGGCCTGGGGCTATACGGTCGAGACCGCGACGCTCGCCATCCGCCTCGTGCTGTCGGGTGTGTTCGAGAAACATCCGAAGCTGAAGATCATCCTCGGCCATCTCGGCGAGACGCTGCCGTTTCTGGTCTGGCGTATCGACCAGGCGCTGTCGCGGCCGGGCAACAAATCGATGAGCTTCCGCGACATCTTCTGCAACAACTACTACATCACGACGAGCGGCAATTTCTCCAATCCGGCGCTGCTCTGCTGCGTGATGGAAATGGGCGTCGATCATATTCTGTTCGCCGTCGATTGGCCGTTCGTCATAAATCCGCTGGCGACCGAATGGATGGCCGGCATCCCGCTCTCCGAATCCGACAAGGCAAAGATCCTCTCCGGCAACGCCAAGCGGCTCCTGCGGATGTGAATCTAAAATCCGCCCCCACGGAGCGAAGTGGGGGAGGGGGACCGCCCGAAGGGCGGTGGAGCGGGCACGGGCCGCGACGCTGGGGCGCGCGATGCGCGCACCTCAGGATGACGGTGAACAGACAAGCTCACTCCTTCTCGCGACGCGCTCCGCGCCCGAGTCATGCCGACGCCGTCATCAAGAACCATCGCCGCTTGCGATCGACTTCGCCGGCGGTGGCGGCCGGTTGGTCACGATCATCGCGGCGCACGAACGAAATGCAGGTACATCGTCGTCATTGCGAGGAGTGAAGCGACGGAGCAATCCAGGGGCGGCTTGCGTGAAGCGCTGGATTGCTTCGCTTACGCTCGCAATGACGGAAGAAACAAAAAGGAAGCGGAACGCCGAAAGGCGCAGACTTCCAACCACCGCACCTTGCGGTGCGGCGCTGCTCCTGCGGCAGCAGCGCGCCTTCCGGCGTTCCACCGCGGTTCTCGCCAGAGGGACGTTGGTCCCCAAGGCTCAGCGTCAGGCCATGCTTCCTGGGACTTGGCCGGAGCGTTCGATCCTGTGCGCCCGCCCCAACCGGGGGGCGGAGACCTTGCGCCGCTCCACGGGCATTACCCGCGCCGCACCTGTCCCAGTCCAGCGAAGCACCTCGCGCACCGGTCATAGTGCCGGCAGGTTGATGCCCGAGCCCCCGGGAAAGGTAATGGCAAAGTGGCGTAGATCAAATAGTTGAAATAACGCATTTATTTGTAACGGCTGGTCGCCATAGAAGCTCTAAGCTTCATATAGGGAGCATTATCAGCCCGGGACGTCGCCTAAGCCGAGCAACGGCACTCCGCGGGGGCCTTCGCATCGGATGGCAACCGGTCCACAACTATTGCGATCTCTCTATGAGCTCTCGAACTCGGCCCTTTCCACTGCCCCACTTTGGCCAGCAAGGATCGCAGCTCTTGGATCGTTGCCATTGCTACTCACGATCTGAACAGCGGGTGTTCCAAAAAACTTTCCAGTGCAAGCCACACAAAAAGACCAAAATATCAAGGCCCGCTCGATCGCGGTCGTAGCGCTCTTGGTGTCAGGTAGTCTTCAAAGCTTTCTCGATATATCCGATCAAGAGTTCGCCCTTGAACGGCTTGCTCAGGAAGCCAATCGCTCCGGCCTTCATTGCGTGTGCCCGAGTGCCATCCTCAAAATAACCCGTGATGAAAATAATGGGGATGCAATGACCTCGGGCAATTAGCTGGTCTTGCAAATCCATGCCGCTCAATCCCGGCATATGCAGATCGGTGATGAGGCACGATGTGTCCTGGAGTTGCTCGGATTTAAGAAATTCTTCGGCTGAGGCAAACGTGGAAGCGTGGTAGCCGAAAGATTGCACGAGCGTTTCCGTTGCTTCGCGCACGTCTTCATCGTCATCGACAATCGCAATCAATACCTGAGACATAGCGTGCTCCGGCGTCTGCCGTTGGCGGGAGCGCGCGCGTGTCTCTCAGCCACTGACGCCCATTTCGTATTGTCAGTGATAAGCGGATGATACGCCGTCCTATGTGGCATGGGAACAATACGGTTCTTGCGGGCCCATGCAGGCTGCTTCGCCTCCTAGTGGCCTGTTTTGACTTTCACATTTTTGTGTGCACGACACGCAACTTCCGCTAGTATGTCTCGGGGACCAATCTATGGCTGCGGGGGTAAAGCAATGACGTGCAATCAGAACTCCGGGGCGGCGCAGGGGCCGAAGCCGCCGACTGTTGGTAGATCATCTCTGCAAGATCAGCCATTCGAGCAACGCCTACGCATTGCCGAACGTCTCGTTCAAATCCTACGCGAGGCCGATTACTCGTGCGGACTAGCCGATGACGGTGAGATGCGGGCGTCAAAGCGCGCGAATTGAGATTGTGCAGAAAGTGGCTTGGGCCATCGCTGCACTCCGTTAGTCTCCAGCGAGGTCCGCTGCTATAGATTGCCGCTACGTGGTCCCAAAACCGGCGTCGTGCTAACGATAGCGCTCATACGGAGCCTTTTCACACAGCCTGGGCCGGCAGCGGCGCTTCGCCGGCAATTTTGGCCGCCATAATGTGGACGGCATGCGGACAAATCCCAAGTCGGAGGCAAGGTTGTGAATAGTGGCACCGACATTGCAGCCCTTTATCGCGAGTTCACGGATGCGTTGACAGAGGTTCTCGCGGAAAATCGTTGGCGTGGCCGGCTCGCGAGGGCACGTGCTGCCATCAAGAAGCACCCAGAGTACAGCGAACATGCATATTTTTTGGCTGTAGAGACCGCATTCACACAGTGGGAAACACTGCAAAACGCCAGTCCCTAGATTAGCCTCGCAATTGAGGGCACGCCGCCGCTTACAAGTGAAATTTTAAACGCGTTACACGCGTTCGTGCTTGTTAGCTGCGTCTTCTAGAGCCCCCGTGCCACCGCGTTTCAGAGCTATTTCTAATGCGAACAACCGGTAAGCAATGTAACGTGCTCTGAGAGCTACCAGCGGGACATGCCGACGTTCCGTGAATTTAACGGTAGCGAATGTGCCTCCGGCGGGCGAGCCAGCCGATTTTTAATCGACATCTGTCCGCTGCCGCGTTTGCGCGCCGGGCATTTGTAAGCTCGTGGGGCTTTTACAGGGCGCGCAGATGGGACGCCGTCGCCCAAGATTTTTTCATTTCAACTCGCATGTTTACCAAAGCGTGGATCGCCGCTTCCAAGACGCTCCAAGCTATTCCGGAAACAGAAGCGGAAATCGACGCCTCGCAGCTTGTTCGTAAGCGCTGTTTTCAGGCCACATCCTTGAGTGGCTGTTGTTTGGTATAGGCCCACGGCAGGAGCTCGTCGATGCGACTGTTGGGATGGCGGTTGACGATCTTGGTGATCACGTCGCTCAGATAGGCGTGCGGGTCGACTCCGTTGAGTTTGCAGGTTTCAATTAGTGTCGCGATGACCGCCCGGTTCAGCGCGATCGGTCGGATGCTGCGCTCTACGACGTTGGAATCGATCTCGATGCGGCCGTCATCGATGAAGCGTGTAAGACCATTCCAGCGCGAGAGCGCATAGCGGATCGCCTGGGCGAGTTTGGTCTTTTGACTGATCAACGCGAGCTTGGCCCGCAGCCAGGGCTCGAGGTTATCAATGATCGGCCGGCTCCTGTCCTGGCGAACGGCACGCCGCTCCTCGGCGCTGCGGCCGCGGATGTCCTTCTCGATGGCGTAGAGACCCGCGATGCGTTCGAGCGCCTCGCTGGCAATCGGCGCCGGACCCGCGGCAGCGAGTTCATAGAAGGGGCGGCGGACGTGAGACCAGCAAAAGGCAAGCAGCACGTCATTACGCTCGGCGAGCGCCCGATAGCCACCATAGCCGTCGACCTGCAAGATACCGTCGAAGCCGGCGAGGTGAGCAATCGGCTGCTTGGCCTTGCGATCGGGCGCGTACACAAAGACGACCCCGGGCGGGTCGGTGCCACCCCACGGCCGGTCATCCCGCGCGTAGGCCCAAAGCTGGCCGATTTTGGTGCGTCCGCGGCCAGGATCGAGCACTGGCGCTGTGGTCTCGTCGGCGAACAGCTTGGATGAGCTTTTCAGCGCCGTCAGCAGCCGCTCGTGAACCGGCTGCAGCACAAAGGGGGCACCGCCGACCCAGTCGGCCAGTGTCGAACGGTCAAGATCAATGCCCTGCCGGGCGTAGATCTGAGACTGCCGGTACAGCGGAAGATGATCGGCGTATTTGGAGACCAACACCTGAGCCACGGTGGCGTCGGTCGGTAACCCACCCTCGATCAAGCGGTTCGGCGCGGCCGCCTGTACCACCACGTTCTCGCAAGAGCGGCAGGCATATTTGGGCCGGCGAACGACCAGCACGCGGAACTGCGCCGGCACCATGTCGAGCCGCTCGCCGCGATCCTCGCCGATCCGATGCAACGCATTGCCACAGCACGGACAGGCATGATCCTCGATGTTGACCACCACCTCGATGCGCGGCAGATGAGCGGGAAGCGATCCACGGTTGAGCCGCCGCTTGGCAGATCGACTGGCCCGCTCGGCCGGATTGGCCGCGTCAATCGCGGCCTCGCCGCTCGCTGCCGCCTGCTCGACGTCTTCGAGACCGAGCAGCATCTGATCTTCCGGCAACGTCTCCGCGCGTCGGCCGAAGCGATGACGCTGCAGTTCCTTGATGATCTGACGAAGCCGCTCGTTCTGCGTCCGCTCCGCAATCAGCATCGCCTTCAGCGTGCCGGGATCATCGGGAAGCGAATCCATCTGAACTGTCATGGCGGGATCAGATCACGCACCTTTCTGTCTCGCCAGCCTTTCCAAGGCGCTGATTCACTGTGCCGCAATCATCCCGGCTGCATCGGCGCCGGCACCTCCCGCGCCGCGTGAACCCGCTTCCAATCAAGTCCTTCCAACAACGCCGACAGCTCCGCTGCCGACAGCCGCATCACCGCGTCCTGCACACTCGGCCAGCGGAACTTGCCATCCTCGAGCCGCTTGGCGAACAGACATACGCCGGTGCCATCCCAGTAAATCAGCTTCACTCGGTCCGCCCGCTTCGCCCGGAACACGTAGACAGCGCCCGAGAACGGATCGGCCTGCATGGTCTCGCGCACCAGCGCTGCCAACCCCTCGGCGCCTTTGCGGAAGTCGACCGCCTTCGTCGCCACCAGAACTCGAACCGTACCCGATGGTCCGATCATGTAGCCGCCTTCAAGGCGCGAAGAACCGCCGCCACCGTCTTCGCGTCAACGCCGCGCCCGATCCGTACCGTCATGCTGGCGATCTCAACCTCGATGACGCCTGAGATCCGATCCACAGCAGGCCTCCGTTTGCGCCGGCGACCAGGCGCAGTGCCTACCAATGATCCCGTCTCCAAAACGGCCGGAACAAACTTTGGCGCATCGCCCGCACTCCCAGTCACCGACTGCCGCGCTTGCCGTCGCCATGTGAACACTTGCTGTGGAGTAAGTCCGTGCCGGCGCGCAACTTCCGAAATCACCGCGCCTGCGACAAGCGTCTCCTCAACAACTCGAGCCTTGAAATCCTCAGAGAACTGGCGTCGCCGGCCCGTCCCCGTAATGACTTCCAGCCGACGAACCTCCGTCGCCTCCGGCTTAAGCGTATGGTCAAGCGTAGACACAAGCCGATCTCCAACTCAGAGAGCGGCACTATCGCCCATCACCAAACCCAACAGAAGGTGGGATCACCACAGCGCTTACGCTTGTTCCCGGGTGAAGGGTGGACAAAGAGCAATTTTGATCCTCAAGGGTCAAATTAGGACACTACCCAACAGCCTGGGGCAAAAGCCGCCATGCTCCCAAAGTGTGATCTATGCGCAACAGCCTTCGGAAAACTGACACCAAGCGGCTTCGGGCAGCATTTTGGTCCAATTCGTAGGGATTAAGTCGCGCCCGCTGGGCTCGTGACGTTACGATTAACCGCCGATCTCGGCAAACGAGTGATTGAGTGAATCGACTAGGCTTTCCTGGTTTGTCTGGGTTGGCGCCAGTCGCATGTAAGGAACCAAAATGAAGTGCATCAAACTCGCCGCTCACTGTGCATTCGCAGCCGCGCTATTTGGCATATGTCTCGTTATGACGACGCCCGCACGCGCTGATGTCAACGTGGGTCTATTGAGTTGCCGAAGCTCAGAGTCAGCAAGCTATATCATCGTATCGAATCAACCGTTCAATTGCGTTTTCACCCCGAGCGCTGGCGGCCCGGTCCAATATTATCAGGCCAACATTCACCGTGTTGGAGCCCAAGTCGGTTTCAGCAGTAATGTCGCTTTGGGATGGGCTGTCTTCGCGCCAACCCCAGGCATGGGACTCGGCTCGCTGTCCGGCGTCTATGGCGGCGTTTCCGCTGGAGCGGCAATAGGCGTCGGCGTAGGCGCCAATGGTCTATTGGGTGGAAACAACTCGTTCGCTTTGCAACCGGTAAGCATCGAGGGCCAGTCGGGGCTCAACGTGGTTGCTACCGCGACCGAAGTCGAGCTGCATGCACTGTTGCCTGTCCACCACTATCGCCGCCGCCATTCCCACTGATGCAGGTCGGAACGCGACCTGGCAAGCGGTCGCGTTCCCACCGCGAGCGTATTCGCATGCGTGACGCGTTCATGCAGTGCCCATCAAAAGCGCCAGCGATAGTGTCGGCTCTAGGCCCAGGCTGTGTGAAAACGTGCTTGCGCGAGCACCGCGCAGAATTGGTTTCTCTATCGTCTTCTCCCGAAAGCGGTCGCCAGCGTTTTTGTTCTTCAAATTGATGAAGTCGAGACGAAATTTCTAACGGCGAATTCGATTTCGGAGTTTTCACACAGCCTGGGCGCCATTAGCCGACGTGCAACGCTGCGAGTTGAGTGACGGCCTTTCGTTTTCTGTGCCAGCCGAACAAGCCAATCGCGCTAAGGCCGGTAGCAAAAAGAGGTAACGCGGCAGGCAGCGGGGTCGTGTCGAGCACGTCGAGCGTTTCTAAATTCGATTCCCATCTTCCGTGCTTAAATGGACCGTCGCTCGCGATGATCGTGCGGGCGATCCCGTCATTTGACGTCGTGAAATCCGTACCCGTTGCGAAGTAGGCCAATAGATCATTCGGTTTGGCCGTCCCGTCTGCGTTCAGAAGCTCATCCAGGGAGTATACAACCTCATAGTTGTCAGAGCCTGTGGCCACGACGATCTGACTATTCACGTCAACGCCAATGGGTACGTTGAGAAATGTTGCCAGCGGAATACCGGTATAAGTGTCGGTGATTTGGTTGCTGCTGTTTAATACATTTACGGCAGGAGCTGGCGTGAAAACTCCAGGAAACGTAGTGTAAGTGGTACCTGGGCTGGTCACATTTCCCAACACCGTTACGCCAGTTGAAACGCCGCCTGCGCCAACTGGGGGCGCCGCGACGAATTGGAGTTGCAGAGTAGTTAGATTTTGCACCGTACTGCCCGCCGGGCCGCCCGGAATAACGAGCTGTGGCGAAGTGAGAGGCGTTCCGCCACTGGTCTGATAAGCAACGAATGGCACAGGTTGACCAGTTCCAACAAAACCGGGATCGATCTGCCCAAGCGAGACTGCGGTAGTCTGGCCGCCGCCTGAGCCGACCACGTAGTAGCGTAAATCGAAATTCGGGTTTGTATTAGCCCCCGTCGGATTAAAGTTCACAATTGACCCATAGGTTTTTTGCGTTCCGCCAGCGACTGGCGTGCTTACGTTCGTGTCTGATCCGCCGAGAAGACCCCAAAGTGAAATGCCCGTTAGACCGCCGTAGGTCACCGTATCGCTGGGTGTCGCCAGGCTTTGGAGCTGAGACGGTGTGAAGCTTCCGTCTGCGGTGTCCGGACCGGTAAGAGTCACACTACCGGCCCGCGCATTGAAGGTAAGTGAGACAGCAATCGCACCAGTGAGGAAAATCGTTTGGATCGTTTTCATACTCAACCCCTACGCTATATACAAAGAGATATAACGTTAGCGGAAAGGGGGCGAACCAAGCGCCCACATTTACGCATTACTGCATTGCGTTTTAGGGCATTCCGACTGGGGTTCTAGCCACGCGATTTGACGGCCTCGATGTCTGCTAATGGGGTCATCTTCCGCCGCGCCATTTCTCTCCGGGCATGGTCGGTGTACCCCCCGAAAGCTGCCGCGCCGATCGGTTGCCGTCGCGCCGTTGAGGGCCCAGGCTGTGTGAAAACGTGCTCGCGCGAGCACCGCGCAGAATTGGTTTCTCTATTGTCTTCCCCCGACAGTGGTCGCCAGCGTTCTTGTTTTTCAAATTGATGAAGTCGAGACGAAATTTCCGACGGCGAATTCGATTTCGGAGTTTTCACACAGCCTGGGCCAAGAACTGCCTCACGCACCGCAACAATTTCGTGTAGGATTCTGCGACCTGCCAACAGGCTGCCGGTCCCTTGATCACAACACCAATGGAGAACGGACATGAAAATAAGCGCCCGAAATCAACTCAAGGGCAAGGTTGTCGCGGTAAAGACGGGCGCGACGACATCTCACGTCAGCATTGATATCGGAAACGGAAACATCGTGATGGCGTCCATCACCAATGAAGCCGTCGCCGATCTTGGCATTAAGGTAGGCGACGAGGCCTGGGCCATAATCAAGGCATCGGAAGTGATGGTCGGCAAATAGTCGGCCGATGGTTCGCGAAAACGAGATTCGTTCGGCCGAAATCGCCGTCGATGTGCCCGCTACGACCGATGCCGGCCTTGTGTTCATCGGTCGAATCCACACCCCTTGGCAGTCGCGGCTTATCACCCCGCGACAGGGTCGTCAGGATGGGCCGCTATGCCGCATACAGGTTTTCGAGTCCTGGGTGCCGGCACTGGAAGGCCTGGAGGCCTATTCGCGCATCGAGGTGCTCTACTGGCTGCATCTCTCACGCCGCGATCTGGTTCTCCAGAGCCCGGCAAACGACGGATCAGCCCGTGGCGCGTTCTCGCTGCGCTCTCCGGTGCGACCCAATCCGATCGGTACGTCGATCGCCTTTCTAGTCGGAATTGAGGGTGCCTCCGTTTTGGTTCGCGGCCTCGACTGCGTGGACGAAACGCCGCTGCTCGATCTTAAGCCCGACCGCACGCTGTTTACGCCGATCGCGCCCGCGCAAGAGGGGGACTTTCAGATCGGCGACTGAGCGCCGCTTCGGGTCACAAGAGGAGACATCAGCGCCCCCTTCTCCATATGCGGAAAAGTGATGTAGCGTTATCCCAGTGCTGCCACACCTGGACGTGCGAAGTCCCCATTTCCCGACGGCAACGCTCATGCCGTCGGCGGGCATCCCGTTTGTAACATCAACCTCAAGGTCGCGATCTCGGGAGGCGATCATGGAAGCTCCAAGCACGCGAAGATTTCTTGGTTCCGCTGCTGGCCTCGGCTTCACGGTGAGCTTCCCCCAGGGCTCCGGAACACAAGAGTCGATAGTCGAGACCGGAAGATTTAACCTGTCTCCTGCAACGCAGCGGCTGTTATTGCAGTTCGGACTAATCTATCCGATCTTTCAAGCTCCGATTGGCAGCAGCTCCAGTCCCGATCTCGCCATTGCTATTTGTAGCGCTGGCGCGATGGGGGGTATGGCCTTGTGGCCATTCCCTGCCGATGAGGCATCAACTCGGGTCGCCAAAGTGCGCTCGGCAACTACAAAGTCCTTTTTTGTGAACTACGCTCTCGCCCATGAGCCTAAGTCGCTAAACGCAGCCCTCGATGCCGGCGCGCCGATTGTGCAATTCTCTTGGGGTATGCCAGATGCAAATCTCGTCGCTTCGGTACGCCAAGCGGGCGCGAAACTGGGCGTTCAGGTGACGAGTGCCGAAAGTGCTCGCGCTGCGCTCGATCTCAGCGCCGACTACCTTGTCTGCCAAGGCACTGAGGCAGGTGGGCACGTCCAAGCCCACCAACGTTTGCAAGACACGCTGCCCAAAGTTCTCGACGAAGCAAAACTCACACCGGTGATCGCAGCCGGCGGAATTGGGAGCGGTGCCGACATCAGAGCGGCGCTGTCGGCCGGTGCCTCAGCAGTAATGTTGGGCACTCGCTTTGTTGCGACCCACGAAAGCGCCGCTCATCAGGAATACAAGAACGCATTGCTGCGGTCGGACAAAGGCAACACCGTGCTGACAGTGTGCTTCGAAGGTGGCTGGCCCAACGCGAGACACTGCGTGTTACGCAACGAGACCTTCATCCGTTGGGAGGCCGCCGGCTGCCCGCCGGCCGGCAAGCGGCCCGGCGAAGGTGACGTGGTTGGGACACGGCCAGACGGCCGCAAGGTGCTTCGCTATGCGATCACCAGCCCGCTCGCAAGTTTCGTGGGAAGTCAGCTGCTCGACTGCCCACTATATGCTGGTGAGAGTGTCGGTGTCGTCCGCGATATTCCCGCTGCCGGGGACCTCGTGCGCCGGCTGTGGAAAGAGTGTGAGGCCGTCGGCTAGTTTTGAAGTTCGCTCTGGGTCAACAGTGTCGGTTTGAACGTCCACTGAGAATGTCCGCTCCCGCTTTGATAGCGTCGCTGCGTTTCGACCACCGCTGCGACGAGCCAGACCTGCCGATTGGGGTGTGATATTGTTGCGGTCATTGCGGACCGCGTGATCCCAATGGGGGCGGATCAAATGGCAATCGACATCGGACGGCGGGAATTGCTAACCGCGCTCGGTGGCGCGGCGGCTTGGCCGCTCGCAGCGAGCGCACAGCAGCCGGCGCTGCCGGTAGTCGGATTGCTAAGTAGTAGGTCTCCCGGCGAGTCTGCATCAATTGTCGCGGCCTTTCTCCAAGGTCTAAGGGAAACCGGCTCCATCGAAGGTCAGAACGTCGCGATCGAATTTCGCTGGGCGGAGGGCGAATACGATCGCCTGCCAGCGCTGGCAGCCGAGATGGTCGGCCGCAAGGTAGCTGTGATCGCTGCAGTTGGCGACGTTGTTTCAGCACTAGCGGCCAAGCGAGCAGCGCCGACTATTCCCATTGTCTTTGTTATTGGGGGAGACCCAGTCCGCTTTGGCCTCGTCGACAGCATCAACCGCCCTGGAGGCAATATCACGGGCGTGAGCCTGATCTCTAGCGGCCTCGGAGCAAAACGTTTGGGTCTATTGCATGATCTCATTGCGAATGCGGCAGTGATCGGGCTACTCGTCAACCCGAACAACCCCAATGCCGAGCCCGAACGGCAAGATGTGGTGGAGGCAGGTCGTACGATCGGACAGAAAATTGTAGTTGTGAATGCCAGCAGCGAACGGGACTTCGACGACGCATTCGCGACCATCGTCCAGCAGCGGGCCGGCGGATTGCTTGTTGCCACCGATCCATTTTTCGTGAGCCGCCGCGATCAACTCGTCTCATTGACGGACCGCTACGCCATTCCCACGATGTACCAATTCCGGGAGTTCGCGACTGCTGGCGGGCTTATAGGCTACGGAACAAATATAGGGGGCGCATATCGTCAGGCCGGCGAATACACCGGCCAAATTCTCAAGGGTGAAAAGCCAGCAGACCTCCCAATCTTCCAGCAGACCAAGCTCGAGCTAGTCATCAACCTCAAAACCGCCAAAGCTCTTGGCCTGAATATTCCGCCATCCTTGCTCGTCTTCGCCGACGAGGTGATTGAGTAAACCTTTCGCAGTGCAGAAATTGATGGTGGCGAAGTGACGCTCTGGGTCAAACTCTACCGATTGACGATGCCCGAGGCATGTCCGCTTACCCTCCGATTGCTACCGTTTCTCTGCGGCGCGGCGAGCGACGTTCAGGGCCATCTTCTGCCTCACGCACCGCAGCGAAGAACGCCCGACGTGATATCCTAACCCTTGACCGGGCTGGAACCGGTTAAATGGCAATCGGCATCGATCGGCGGCAATTGATAACGGCATTCAGGTGAGGAACGGCGAGTTGACCCTTGAGGAGCATGACCAGCCTTAAGAGGCTTTAGTGGCTATTCGGCCTTCAACCATTCGTCAATCCTGGCATGTTCTAATGAAGGGCTTTGTTGAGATGTTGCGCCATGGCTCAAGATCAGGCGATGACGGCACCGTGCCCCAAGTGCCGGACTGAAATGATCTATGTCACTACTATGCCGCATCCGAGAGCTCCTGAGATGCAGCGAACTACGTTTGCCTGCTACGGCTGCAACCAGACGAGAAGCTACTCGCTTTCGGCCACAATGGCAGAGGCGTACGCAGCTTGCGCACCTGTTGTAACGGCCTGAATAGGGCCGTACCGACGCGGGCGGCGCGCCACCGCAAATCCCCAATCGGCTATGGCGCCTTGCAGGCGACTATAGCTTCCGGCTGCGTGCGGCTTGCAACGGACGGCGACGCGAAGATCGCCAGATAGGCGTCGCTGCCGGCTAGCCGATCAAGGCTGATCTCACGATACCCCACGGCTGCAAGCTCACAGAGCAGGAGACTTGGAGGGGTACCATGCTCGGACGTCGGCCCGAAGGCGTCGACAATGCCAACGCGCGCGCCGCGCTTGAGCGCGGGGACGAGATTGAAAAGCAAGGCGTAGGGCTGTGCGATTTCGTGATACATGTGAACCAGGATCGCAATGTCGAGCGAATTAGCTGGCAACCTTGGATCGTGCGGCTCACCGAGGCTAATCGCAACGTTCTGCAATCCGAGAGCGCGCACGCGCCGGCGCAGGCTCTGCAAATATTCGGGCACGATATCTTCCGCGATGATCCGGCCGCGGCGGCCGACGATCGAGGATAGCCGTACGACGTAGTAGCCGCTGCCCGCACCGATGTCCGCGACGGTCATCCCGGATTTAATGCTGAGCAGACGCACCAGCTGGCGTGGTTCGCCGGCATTGTCGCGTTCCTTTTCGTCGTGCCAGATCGGGCTGATGATGTCCGCGACCGGGCGATCGGGCTTCGGAAAGACGACAGCCGGAGCGCCCGATTCCGCCATGAACTCCTGCGCAGAGCCTGAAATCGTGAATGCGGCGGCAAAGACGGCGGCAATCGTCATTCGGACCACGTCGACGGCGCGACGTCTTGGCGCGTCCCAATTCGCTAGTGAACGTCCGCTCATGAAGCCCATCGGAAGCAACTGAACAGAAGGTGCTGAGCGCCACCCTTTGGCATATATGGCGGCGATCCGCCCTGACACCTAGCGGTACCCGCGCGAACACAATAACTAGGCGTTGAGCTTGGCCAACAACTCCTTCAGTGCTGCCTTCCCTGCTTTGTTAACAGCCGCCATGGTGTGAAAAAAGACCGGCGACTGCCCTATCGGGCTTGTTTTGCCGGCTCGATAAATCTCCCACCTCCACGGGTTCGGAGGCGACCCCATGTTTTTCACAACAACCGAACAATCGGTGTTGCCGTGCCCGAGCTTCACCATAGAATCATCCATGCGTTCCGCCACCAGAACGCGCCAAGCAACCTTTGTCGACGCCTAGCGAATGTCTTCACCGACGATTTGCTCAACGAGTTGAACAACCGAACGTCAATCCCGCATAATGCAAGGGAAACTTACCGATTTCTGCAGCTAGGCTAACTGATGGGGGATGCTGTCAAATTTAGCTCTCAGGCGAGGCTTTCTTACGGCGGCGACCTTCGACGAAACTCTATCTCGTCGGGCCGCTGTTCACGCTGGCCGGGCAGAGTTTCAATGCCGAGGTGGCGCGCTTTCTCGAAGGCGCGGGCTTCGAGGTCTGGCTGCCGCAAGGCGTTGCCACGCGCCATCGGCCTCGACCGGCGCCCCGTTTTGTGCGACACTCGACAGTGCCCGGGACAAGCTTCGCGGACGTGCCTTGCACAGCACAGCGGCAAAGAGCACCGCCTTCGCGCTGGCCGGACTTGGCGGCTTCAACGCCCATGGCGCGGGTTTTCTCGCCGCGGCGTCGGCGTGCGGCGTCGTGCCCGATCTTGTGACCGCAACGAGCGGCCAGATCGTCGTGGTGGCGGACTGGCTGCAGAACAAGAATTCTCGAAAAATCGCTGGTCGATCCGCAGCTCGAGCACAGTACGCTCGCTCAGCTCGCCGTCGTTGTCTCCGGCGATCCCGGCGTATTCCGTCCGGCCTATCAGGAGATGTTGAAACGGTGGTTCACGTTACCGCCGTTCAACGAAGATCCGCTGACGACACTGTCCAATCGCCTCATGCCGGCGCAGCTTTACGTGCCGACGCGTCCGACTGCTGATTTTTCGGCCATTGCCGATGTGTTCAACAACCGCGCCCGCATCGGCGACCACGAGATCGGAATCGTCTTCAACGTCTATAACCTCAAGACCGGAGAGGCCGTGCTGTTCGGCAATGACCAGGCGCGGCGGCTGTGGCCGCGACAAAAATCCGTGCCGCGCACGACAGCATCGGCCGCCGCTTCTACTGTGCCGAGCGAGGACGAAATCGAGCTTTTGCCGATCACCGCCGAAGCCGTGCAGTCGGCCCTGTGGCTGTCGCTCTACGGTTTCGATCACCTGCCGCAGCCCGACCTGATGGACGGCGCCTATAACCGCGCCTGCATCGTGTCGGAGCTGCACAAGTTCGATCGCATCTTCGTGGCGCGGCCGCTGGCGCAGGGCTGGCTCGGCAAGCACCCAAGCAACTGGTTCGAAGTTCAGGATTGGCAAACCGAGATGTGGTTCTCGGCCGGCTACAAGGCCGAAGTCGACGCGCTCGGCCAGATCAACGGCCTCGTCGCCGCGGGCCACCTGGGCGCGCCCTACAAGATCGTCGAGCTGATCGAAATCGCGCCCGAGACACCGGCCGGATTCTTCCATTTCTTCATCGAGCGAAAGTCCGTCTATAAGCGCGCCTACGACGAAGCCGTCGCCAAATTTGCCGCCTTGAACCTCTATTCCCCCGCGGCAGCGTAGTCGCCAATCATCATCAAAACCGAGTGCTTGCGTGTCATGCGTGCCGAACGCCGTCGAGAACAATCATGGATCGTCTTTAGATGTGCTTGGCCTTTCGGAGTTTTCTGCCATGCTAATAATCCGTCCACACGGGCCATGCTGACCCGCACCAACAAGTGGTCCTGGCTCAAGGGCTGGGCGATGCAGATCGCCAGGCGGCGTGGGATGAAAAAGGCGATTGTGGCCCTGGCGCGCCGGTTGGCCGTGATCATGCACCGCATCTAGGTCGACGGCACCGAGTTCCGCTGGACCCCGGGAACAGGCCGTATCAGGAGTATGAAAACCGTACAGGATCACATCCGATAGGAGGAAACTCGAGCTCCACCGCGCGTTGGAATGATGTCCCTCGCGGGACGATGGATGAGGTGAGTTCGCAATGTCGGCTTGAATTTGCCATCTGTCTGACGGCAAGGCCCGCCTGAAAGATTGTTCCACCTTGTCCTCGAATCCCATGATGGAACGGCCTTGGTGCCGATTCCGAAGAGAAGCACGAACTCGCGAGCGACATCCGACGCTGCAGTGGTGGTCGATAGTCTGAAAACGCTTGACCCCGAATGACCGATTAGAGAAGCCGACATTCGCTTGCGCTGCAATCTGACGCAACGGTCAATTTCTGTCTTACGTACGTCTTCCGAGCGCACCATAAACCGGTGTAGCATTTGTAAAGTGCTGCCAATGGGACATGCCGAACTCCCGATCATTGCAAAGGGCAGCACTGGTGCTGTCGGCAGGCGTCCCGGCTTCTCGTTCGGATATTGAGCGTCGTCTTGCACATTACGCGACAACACTGGGGGCATCATGAAACTTCCCCACCGCCGACGCTTTCTCCATCTGGCAGCAGTTGCTGTTGCGATGCCGGCTGTGTCGCGGATCGCAAGAGCACAAACCTACCCGGCGCGACCGGTACACATCATCGTCGGCTTCCCCGCTGGCGGTCCGAATGACATCGTTGCTCGCCTGATAGGGCAATGGCTATCGGAGCGGCTCGGCCAACCGTTCATTATCGAGAACCGGCCCGGCGCAGGCGGCATTATTGCCGCAGAGGCCGTCGTGAACGCGCCCCCAGATGGCTATACCATCCTCATAGTCGGTGCGCCGCAGGCGATCAGCGCCTCGCTCTACGGCAAGCTAAAATTTAATCCGGTCCGAGACATCGCTCCGGTCGCAAGCATTGTTCGCGTACCCCTCGTCATGGAAGTGAACCCGGCGGTTCCGGCCAGGACGGTTGCCGAATTTATCGCCTATGCCAAGGCCAATCCGGGCAAGATCAATATGGCATCGGGAGGCAACGGAACGTCGGATCATGTGTGCGGTGAGCTGTTCAAGATGATGGCTGGCGTCAACATGATCCTGGTGCCTTACCGCGGCGCGGCGCCAGCGCTGATTGATCTACTGGGCGGACAGGTACAGGTGCTGTTTGACGTCATGACATCGTCTATCGAGTACATCAAGGCAGGGAAACTGCGCGCGCTGGCGGTGACGACCGCTACCCGCTCCGAGGCACTCCCGGACATCCCGACTGTGGGCGAATTTGTGCCGGGCTACGAGGCCAGCGCGTGGTACGGCCTCGGCGTGCCTAAAAATACGCCCGACAATGTCGTCGCGAGGCTTAATGAGGAGATCAATTTGGGCGTCGCCGATCTCAAGATGAAGGCGCGGCTTAACGAGATGGGCGGCATGGTTCTACCGGGCTCGCCCGCCGAGTTCGGCAAGCTCATCGTCGACGAAACCGAAAAGTGGGCCAATGTGATCAGGTTCGCAAGCATCAAGCCGGAATAATCCCACGCGCCCGATATTCCGTAATTTCCGTTCGGCGAATCCGTCCACAGCCGAATATTACACATGACTCCACAGAATCGTAGGAAGCTTTCTGGTCGAGTTGTCAAAGCTGCGGAGGCTGCGCTCGCGGCCAAGAGCTTCGTGAGCCCCGTTGACGTGCTGGTCGGGATCGGATGGCTTGATCCAGCATCGTTGAAGCGCTGGCAGCAGGGGCAGGTCACCTATCTTGAACGCGTCGTCCAAGCGAATCTGTCGCGCATCTCCGAGGCCATGAAACTTTTCCGATCATGGGCGGCCGCTAAGGGTCTGGTCCAGAAGGAGACACACTATATTGCGCGGACGCCACGGCGCCAGACGTTGTGCTTTAGCAAAAGCGGAAATCCGACGATCGAAAAGCTGTACCGCACTCATTGGATTTCAGGTGAGCTGTCCACGAGCAAACGTGAGCGCTTGGCGGAGCAGGCAAGTCGTGCACCGGAGCTAGTGGTAATTCAACCACTGAACCTCACGTGGACGTGCCACCGATGCGGCGGCACGGGGATCTTCTGGTGATGGAGAATCCTGGCCCTGCTTGCCTGCGTTGTGTCGGTCTCGGCGATCTTGAATTTCTATCCGCGGGAAATGCATTGCTCACGCGCCGGGCTAAGGCGAAGAGCGTGAGGCATGCCGTGGTAGTGCGGTTCAGCAAGAGCCGCGGCCGCTACGAACGACAAGGTCTGCTCCTTGAGTCGAAGGCATTGGCGGAAGTGCAACGAAACCTCGCCCAGCAACAGGTCACGTCCGCGGGCAACGGCGAGACCGAAGCCTGAACGGGGTGTCGGTTCCTGGCCCGATGTATGCTTCGGCCTGCTGCAATGCACTGAAGTCTGGCAGAAAACGCACGCTCTGGGTCAACAGCGCGGATTTGCGCGTATGCCAGTGACTTCCGCTATCGCTCCGATGGCAACCCAATCGCTGCATCGCGGTAACCGCCGGTGTGCGCCAGGATCACCGCACGGTCGGAGCAGGGTATGATAAACCTGTCGGGGTACTGGGCCACCGAGGACTTGTAGAGCGTGCGCGCAACGTCAGTACAAACAACGCTCGATGCCGGACCAGTGGGAGCCACACTAATGATCAATCATTTCCGACCCTTCATCATGTGCTGCATGATCGTTCTCGCCGTTCCATCCGGCGCGTCGGCGCAAAGCTGCGCTCCGGGACCGGCTACCGTACAGATTCTTGGGATCCGGCGGTCCCGCCGTCAACGGTGAGCGGGCGTCAACGGGTTATCTGCTTTGGGTTGATGGCCAGGCAAGAATGCTCGTTGACATGGGGGGCGGGGCCTATCTGCGGTTCGGCCAGTCCCAAGCAAAGTTGAGCGATCTTGCGTTGGTCGCTATCAGTCATCTGCATCCCGATCATGTCTCCGACTTGCCGGCGCTCCTCTGGCTTAGCCATCAGGCGCGTAAGGAACCGCTGCCCATCGTCGGTCCCTCCGCCGGCCTGGGCGTTGCGGGTCCGGCCGGCAACGACGTCGCGCCGGATTTTCCGACTTTCCTCGCGCGCCTGTTCGACGAGAAGAATGGCGCCTTTCAGGTGATGGGCGCCACGCTAGGCGTTCCTAAGGGCAACGGCGTGCGTCTGGATGTCAGTGTCGTTGATGTAATGAAAACAGAGCCCTCGACTGTGTTCGACGGACAGGGCCTAAAGGTCACAGCGCTCGGTATACCGCATGCGAACATGCCGACCCTCGCCTACCGCGTTGAAACGCGAAACGGATCGATCGTATTCAGTTCTGATCAAAACGGCACCAATCCGAAGTTCGTGGATTTTGCTAAGAACGCCGATGTGCTGATCATGCACCTGGCGATTGCCGCCGGTACCACAAATCCACTTCACGCAGCGCCCGCGGTCGTAGGGCGCATCGCCCAAGAGGCGGGCGTCGGACGCTTGATCGTCAGTCACATCGGTCAGTTCGATCTCGATGCCGCCATCGCCGACCTCAGAAAATCGTATACAGGTCCGTTGACCATCGGGGCCGATCTACAGTGCACGCCGATTGCGCGATGATTTCTCGACCGGCACAGTGACATCCGAAGTGATCGGTAAGCCGCACGCTCCCCATGCTGCATTGCACCGAAGTCTCGCCGCAATCGGTCGCTCCGGGTCAAAGACGACAGATCGGCGATGTACGCACCATGTCCGCTTCTGCCCGAAAGCGACGCAATGGCCGCGTCGCATTAAGTCAAGCAATGGGCCAAGGACATTTGTGGGGTTGCTAACCCATCAAGCTAGCTTCCTATATGTGCTGGTGTAGCAGCGTGCCGGTGGTTCAAGAGGTTACGGACTTGATCGAGCAATCCACTATCACCTGTCCCAAGTGCGGCCATCAGGCTACCGAACAGATGCCGACTGACGCCTGCCAGTTTTTCTATAATTGCAAGGGCTGCGGTGAGAGGCTTAAGCCGCTACCGGGCGATTGCTGCGTGTTTTGTTCTTATGGGACTGCTCCGTGCCCGCCAATGCAACGCGGCCAGCCCTGCTGCTCAAACTGAGAATGTAAGCTCTGGGTACGCAACAGATACAGCGGGCGCCAAAAATCCATCGTTGTCCGCTTCGCGCCGAAAGCGACAGTCAGTTGTCAAAAAGCGTGCGCCGCTTCAAGTCCAATAGGCAACATCGCCCCCTACACGCGCCCACGCAATTGAGCGTAGCTTCGGCTCAGGGCGCATTCTGACGCAAGTGCTCCCCAAGGCATGGGTCGAGATTCTTCACAAATAGAGTTACAAGTCTCTCTGCTCCAATTGTCTCAACGCGCGGCTCGACACCGGAGCGCTGTTTCGCGACATCCCGCAAGTTATTAGCTTGCGGGTATGCGCGCCGATGCCGGTTCGCGAGCGCGTCCACTTGGCCATCATACGCAGTGAAATCGAGAGCTCTGATGCGGCGCGCTCACACGGCGAAGCGTAACTGTACGAGAGATGAAGGAGGGCCCTTCGAGGTCGACAATCAGGTGTTGATCTCAAGCCACCGCAAGCTGCTGTCGTCAAAAGCGATGGTGGTGAACGTTGCGGAAAAGCCGAAACAAGATTCCAGCAGGCATGATTGAGATAGGCGAGCGCAAGCGAACCGCTGCAGAAGTGTCGAAATGTGATTAGACGATGTCAAAACCGGGGGCTGACCCATCTTCCGGGATAAGCTTGGGGGATGTACTGAGACTGCCCTAGCGGCATCCGGCATGTAGGCGGCGCGAAGCTCAATCTGGCTTTTGTATGGAACGTGAGAACCTGGCCGGCGATGCCAAGGGAAAAAGCGCAAGCGGCTACAACCGTGAGGCTGAAAGTACCGATGCGTCGGAGAGGGGCGGACTGCCCCGTAGTAGCGACGAAGCGGGGTAATGCCCGTGGAGCGAAGGGGGTAGGTCATCGCTGTTGAGCGTGGGCCAACTGGGTAACTAGGAGGAGCTCGAAAGTTCAGCAGAAGGCGGCAGCCTTCGTGCGATGGCACGAGCCGGATGATGCGAGAGTATCAAGTCCGGTTCTGTGAGAGGCTCAGGGTGAAATTCCCTGGGCCTACTCGGCAAAGGCGCGGATTCGAGCCTGCGCCGATCATTTCCGGAGTTCTCCTCAAAGCAGACGTTCGTTCTCGCCAACGTCAGTAGTGCTGACCAATCTGTGACGTTGTCGCCACGATCCTTATATTTTGTATAGGTGCCCAGCAGCCCTCAGAGTTAAGACAAAATCAACGCGCACGCTCAAACATTAGGGACGTCGCTGCAAAGGGGTGTGCGATGAAAATTACCATGCAAAGTCTGCCCGAGGAGTTCTTTGTCGTACGTGTTGATGGGCATGTAAACTCAAGTTATCGACGGTTCGTGGATGCGCTGCGAGCAGGCTTGCTGCTCAAAGATCAATTCCCGGGTCATGATGTCAAAGTCCTGTCATCCACTCAGAAACTGACAAGGGCAAAGGACCAGCTGCACTGAATTCGCTCTTGGGCGCGAACCGGTCGCGATACAGGGATCGCGTTGTGCGGCGGCGCGGGAAAATTGGCCATACGACTTTTCTTTAGGGTCACGAGATATCGATTGAGATGGTCGCGGAATTCCCCGCCGGCGATTCCTTCAACTGGCGATAGGTGCTGCCGTACTTCCGGCTCTGCCTCGCGACGCCGCGGCGATCGATTATCCGGCGCGCCCAGTGCACATCGTCATTGGCTTTCCAGCCGGTGGCCCGGCCGACGTGTTCGCGCGCTTGATAGGGCAGTGGCTGTCGGACAGGCTTGGACAGCATTTCATCATCGAGAACCGGCCGGGCGTGGCCAGTAATCTTGCAGCCGAGGAGGTCGCGCGTGCGACGGCCAATGGCTACACGCCCTTTTTGGATGACGGCAGTCAACACGATCAATGCGAGCGTCTATGTCGACCTGAATTTCGATTTTGCCCGAGAGCTTACGCCTGTCGCCGGCATTGCCCGTGGGCCGGGTGTGATGGAAGTAAACCCGGCTGTTCTGCCGAAGACTGTTTCCGAGTTCATCTCCTATGCCAAAGCCAATCCGCGCAAGATCATCATGGCCACAGCCGGTAGCGGCAGCATACTGAATGTCTACGGCAAACTCTTTGAGATGATGACTGGAGTGGAGATGATCGCGGTGCCCTACCGCGGCACAGGAACCGCATTGCCCGACCTGATAGGCGGTCGGGCCCAAGTCATGTTCGACCCGCTTGCCTCATCACTCGAACTGATCCGAGCCGGCAAGCTTCGTCCACTCGCGGTGACGACGGCTACGCGCTCACCAGCGCTGCCGGATATACCGGCGTTGGGCGAATATGTGCCGGGGTACGAAGCTAGCGGCTGGCAAGCGGTTGTTGCGCCAAAAAATACGCCTTCGGACGTCGTCGAGAAGCTCAACCAGGAGATCAACGCCGCACTCGCAGATCTTGCAACACAAGCGCGGATTGCGAGCCTCGGGTACACGCCGCTCCCCCTCGCCCTCCGACCTCAGTGAGTTGATCGCTGACGAAATAGAAAAATGGGCAAAGGTCGTGAAGTTCGCGGGAATCAAGCCGGAATGATCCGGAGAGATAGGGCTGGTATTTGTTTGGAGCTCCTATCCATGATACTTCCCCGCCGCAATTTTTTGCATCTGGCCACGGGTGCTGCCGCGTTGTCGACGCTGCCGCGCATTGCTTGCGCTCTCAATTACCCGGCACATCCGGTTCACATCCTTCTCGGATTTCCTCCGGGCGGGTCCTCCGATATAATCGGACGCTTGTTCGCTCAGTGGCTATCAGAGCGATTTAGCCAACCATTCGTTTTCGATAACAGGCCAGGTGCTGGGAGCAATATCGCTACCGAAATCGTCGCGCGAGCGGCCCCTGACGGCTACACACTGCTGTGGGTCACGACACCAAATGCAATGCGATCAATGCCACATTATATCAGAATCTCGACTTCAATTTCATCCATGGCATTGCGCCGGTTATCGCGGTCTTCCAAGTCCCCAAAGTGATGGAGGTCAATCCGGCAGTTCCGGTGAAGACCGTTCCAGAGTTTATTACACGCCAGAACCAATCCAGGAAAACTCAACTTCGCGTCGGGCGGCATCGGCTCTACGCCGCACCTTGCTGCTGAGCTTTTCAAGTTCATGACTGGCGTGGATATGCGTCACGTCCCGTATCGCGGCTCAGCGCCCGCCCTCGTCGATCTTCTCAGCGGCCAAGTCCAGGTCATGTTCGATCTGCTGCCCGCATCAATTGGGTATATCAGAGCCGGCAAGCTGCGTGCCCTGGCCGTGACCACTGCCACGCGCTCAGATGCCCTACCGGAGCTACCCACCGTGGGCCAATTCGTGTCAGGCTATGAAGCGAGTACTTTCAACGGCGTCGGCGTGCCCAGTGGTACGCCCTCCGAGATCGTCGAATTACTCAACAAACAAATTAATGCAGGATTGGCCGATCCGGCTATCAAATCGCACCTCGCTGACCTGGGAGCTACGGAGCTTGGAGGGTCGTCAGGCAATCTTGGCAAACTGATCGCCGATGAAAAGGAGAAATGGGCTAAGGTAATCCGGGCAGCCAATATCAAGCCGGAGTAGTTCCGAATCCCCGACCAAAATATTCCGTAACTTCCGTTAGGCGATTGGCGTCAGCCTAGGCCGCAGGCGCCCGTACTGCACTGCAACGAAGTTTAGCAGCCAAGCGCCGTTCTGGGTCAAACGGTGTTGGTTTGATCACACGCCAGGGATGTCCGCTCATATCCCGATAGCGACGAAATCGCTGCGATGCGGTCCCCGCTGTGACGAGCCGGACTGGCCGCATGTAGCGTGATACCCTGCCTGGAATTACAATTAGCACGATCGGATTCCGGACGAGGAAATGGCAATACACATTGGAAGGCGTCATTTCATATCGGCGCTCGGTGGCACTGTAGCCGCTTGGCCGCTCGCCGCTCGTGCGCAGCAGGCGGGCGCTGCCGGTGATAGGATTCCTTCGCCAAGGGCCACCGGAGCCACCGTCGCTGACAAATGCCTTCCGGCGGGGTTTAAGCGAGACTGGCCTCATCGAGGCCCACGATGTCGTGGTCGAAAATCGTTGGGCCGAAGGGCGCTATGATCGGCTGCCGTCGCTGGCGGCGGACCTGGTGGAACGTCGGGTGGCAGTCATCGCCGCCGCCTTTCTCCCAGCCGCGCTTGCAGCGAAGGCCGCAACTCAGACGATTCCCATTGTTTTCCTCAGCGGAAGCGACCCGATCGGCGCGGGTCTCGTATCCAGCATTAATCGGCCGGTAGGCAACGTCACGGGCATTGCTCCCATGTTCACCCTGCTCGGCGGGAAAAACCTGGAACTATTACACGAACTTGTACCCAAGGCGGCTGTGATTGGGGCGCTCGCGAAGCTAAGCAATCCTAATGCAGAGCACCAATTGGAAGACCTACAAGCGGCGGCGCGCACCCTCAGTCAAGAGTTCGTCGTCTTCGGCGCCGAAAGCGAACGGGAGATCGACAGCAGTTTCGCAATGATGGCCCAGCGCCAGGTTGGAGCATTGGTTGTTACCGCTGATGGATTTTTGATCGGTCGGCAGGATCAAATTGTCGCTTTAGCGGCTCGCCATGCGGTGCCAACGATTTATCCCTTGAGCCAATACGTTGCGGCGGGCGGATTGATGAGCTATGGCGCCAATCTTCCCGATGCATATCGGCAAACCGGCATCTACGTCGGAAGAATTCTCAACGGCGCGAAGCCTGCCGATCTGCCTGTGCTACAGCCAACCAAAGTCGAGCTCGTCATCAATCTCAAGACTGCCAAAGTGCTCGGTCTCAACGTACCCCCGACGTTGCTCGCCATCGCTGACGATGTGATTGAGTAGCCGATCGATCTTTTACGGGTCCGGTTAGCTATCCCTGCGTGTGTGCGCTGCAACGAAGTCTCGGAGCGAACCGACACTGTGGGTCATGTATGGACGGTGCCCGCGGTGCAAGAGGAATCTGACTATCAGCGAAGCGTTCGGGTGCGGTCATGTATTCGGCCTGTTCTCGCTTGGAGGATTACCTCTGTCGCGATGCAGCCGTTATGGCCGCTGGCCCTGATGTAATCCGCTGATTGGGTCCCAAACAAAAGCCCGCGCTCAAGTATCGCGTGACCCACAACGGGTTTTCCCAATCGACGGTCTCGACCGTTTCGCATCAATGCCGTCATCACCCCTGCAGTTCGTGAACGCACAACGCAACCTCATCCTCCCATCGTCAAACTCCTTTACGCCGCTGCCGCAAGCGCAGGAACCCGATAGGTGCCGCCCTCGGCCAGCAACGCCCAGGCGATGCGCGCCATCTTGTTGGCAAGCGCCACCGCGACCACCTTGAACGGTTTGCGGGCGAGAAGCCGTGTGACCCACGGATACTTCTCCGGCTATGGCGCGCATATCGCAACACCGCGCAGGCTCCGACCACCAGAATGCGCCGCAAATAGCGATCGCCCCGTTTCGAGATTGGCCCGAGCTTCTGTTTGCCGCCAGTCGAGTCTTCGCGCGGCACGAGCCCGATCCAGGCTGCGAAGTCACGACCCGATCCAAAAACCATCGGATCCGGGACGGTCGCCGCGATCGCAGTGGCTCCGATAAGACCAATTCCGGGGATGCTCTCGAGCCGCTTACTCGCCTCGCTCAAGCGATGCTGCACCATGATGCGTTTCTCGATCGATCCGATCAGCGTCTGCATCGCCTCAATCTCCGCCGCCAGCACGACAAGGCTCGTGTGAGCATCGACCGGTAGGCGCGCATCCTCTTCGCTGGCAATGATCTTCAGCAACTCCTTGACCCCGTTACGCCCTTGCGCAGCCACAATGCCGAGCTCGGCCAAATGCGCCCGCACGGCATTGATTACCTGGGTCCGTTGCCGCATCAAAAGATCGCGCGCGCGATGCAACATCAACCGGCCCTGTTGCTCGGTCGATTTGATTTGTACGAAACGCATGGTCGGCCGCCGCACCGCCTCGCAGATCGCCTCGGCGTCGGCAGCATCGTTCTTGTTGCGCTTGACGTAGGCTTTGACGTCCTTCGCCGGCATCAGACGAACCTCGTGACCAAGCTTCGTGAGTTCACGCGCCCAATAATGAGCGGTGGCGCACGCCTCCATGCCGATAAGGCACGGCGGCAGCGCCTTGAAGAACTCCAGCACTTGGCGGCGCCGCAGTTGCTTGCGAACGACGACCTTCTCGGCCGCATCGATCCCATGAACTTGAAACACGTTCTTGGCGATATCCAAACCGATCGTGGTGACTTGCATGTCGATGGCTCCCTGATGTGATTCGATCGCAACGATCACCCTATCGGAGCTCGCTGCCGGGAGCGGGCACCGTCCACCACATCAACCGCTGCACATTCGCGACGTCCGCGGAATGTCCGCTTAGCCTCCGACAGCTACTGTTTCACCGCGGCGCGGTAAACGACGTTGAGGGGCCAATCGCGTCATTTCCGCGACGCGGAAGAACAACATGCTTTTTCGCTGAAGTCAGCCACGGACCTGCCAATGGAGGCGTGGTATCTTTCCCTACATTGCAGCGGACGTGATCCCCCTGGGGGCGTCAAATGGCAATTCACCTCGGTCGGCGACAATTTATATTGGCGCTTGGCGGCGCCGTGGTCGCTTGGCCGCTCGTGGCGCGAGCGCAGCAGCCGTTGATGCCGGTTGTCGGCATACTAAATGCCATTGCATATCGCGGATACCGCGCTGATTTTGAGAAGGGCCTTTCCGAAACAGGGTTCGTCGAAGGCCGGAACGTAATCTTCGAGGACCGTAGTGCCGAAGGTCAGTATGATCGTTTGCCTGTCTTGGCCGAAGAGCTCGTTCGTCGCCAAGTCACCGTGATTGCCGCCATCACTCCAGTAGCAGCGCTTGCCGCAAAGGCCGCCACCAGCACCATTCCAGTCGTTTTCGAGCTCGGCAGTGATCCGGTAAAGGATGGATTGGTTGCTAACTTGGCCCGCCCCAGTGGCAACGTTACGGGTATCAGCTTTTTTGCCAATCTTCTGACCGCAAAGCGTTTCGAAATGTTGCATGATGCCTTACCCGATGTTGTCATCGTCGGATATCTGCTCAACCCGGATAATGCGAATGCAGGATTCGAATTGAGCCAAGCGCAGGGCGCCGCACAAGCGCTTGGGCTGCAACTCGTCGTCGCCAAGGCAAGATCGGAAAGTGAGATCGACACCGCATTCGCGGATTTCGTTCAGCAGAAAGCTACGGCCCTGGTGATATCCGGTGATGCCTATCTCAACAATTTCAGATATCAGCAGATTGCAGCGCTGGCTCTGCGCCATGCAATTGCAACCTGTTTCACGGGTCGAGTGGCTGTCGCGAACGGAGGTCTGATTAGTTATGGTGCAGACCGTAGAGAGTCTGATCGTCAATTCGGCATTTACGTTGGTCGCGTCCTAAAAAGCGAAAAACCAGAAAATCTGCCAGTCGTGCAGTCGACCAAGTTCGAGATGATCATCAACTTGAATACTGCCAAGGCTCTTGGGCTAACGATTAGTCGAGAACTTCTGCTGCGCGCCGACGAGGTGATCGAGTAATCCTTTCGCAGTGCGCCATTCGACGGTGGTAATCGGTCGAGATGGGTCTTGTGTCACGAGTAACGCCGGTCCACACGGCGATGCGCAACTGTACGGGAGATGAAGGGTGGCCCTTCGAGGTCGGCAATCAGGTGTTGATCTCAAGCCACCGCAAGCTGCTGTCGTCAAAAGCGATGGTGGTGAACGTTGCGGAAAAGCCGGAACAGATTCCGGCAGGCATGATTGGGAGAGGCGAACGCAAGTGAACCGTCGATGAAGTGTCGAAAGCGACTTAGACGATGTCAAAACCGGGGGCTGACCCATCTTCCGGGATAAGCTTGGGGGATGCACTGATACTGCCCAAGCGGCATCCGGCATGTAGACGGCGCGAAGCTCAATCTGGCTCCTGTATGGAACGTGAGAACCTGACCGGCGATGCCAAGGGAAAGAGCACAAGCGGCTCCAACCGCGAGGCCGAAAGTACCGATGCGCCGGAGAGGGACGGACTGCCCCGTAGTAGTGATGAAGCGGGGTAATGCCCGTGGAGCGAAGGGGGTGGGTCATCGCTGTTGAGCGTGGGCCAACTGGGTCGACCAGGAGGAGCTCGAAAGTTCAGCAGAAGGCGGCAGCCTTCGTGCGATGGCACGAGCCGGATGATGCGAGAGTATCAAGTCCGGTTCTGTGAGAGGCTCAGGGTGAAATTCCCTGGGCCTACTCGGCAGGCGCGTAGGTTTGAGCGAGCTCCAGGAAAGTCCGCTATTGATCCGATCGCTACCGTATTGCTGCATTCCGGCAGGCGTTGGAAGAGGGCCAACCTCGTAACTTCGCACCGCAGAAAAACAGCGAGCTTTTAGCCATCGGACCCCGTGTGTCTCCAGACGAATTGCGCAAAAGCGATCTTCGCTGGAAGGATGGAGGCTGGTCCAGCTGCTACAAGCATGTCATGTTGCATGAACGATAAGCGCCGTCGTGCTCATTGTGGACCTGTAGCGCGTCGGTCTTTCTTGTGGTGCTGATTGACAATCTCAGCGTATGTTTCCGCGGCCTTCAGGCTGCCAGCTCGATTGTAGTCCTCGGTGACTTGCGGACCGGAGTGGCCAAGCAGAGCAGTTGCCAGATAGGGCAAGTCGGTGCGGGAAATCGCCGCCGTCGTGGCGTCGGCGGTCCGAAACAGATGTGGCGATATCGCAATGCCGAGCGTCTCGCGCGTGACGCCGGTGATGAGCGTGCCGATGCCGTGGGCCGTCATCGGTTGCCCGTGTTGGACGAAATCCACAGCGAGTTCGTGCTCTCGCTCGACTTCGACCGGCTGAGCAAAACCGGCCGAGCCTTGTTGAGATAGAGCTCGACATACGAATTCAACCAGTCCGGAACCGGTCGATCTTCAGCCCGGCGATTCTTGGTCTCGCGGCTCGGCAGCAGTATCCACCAGCGACCACGGATTTCCTTGAAAGTTCGACCGATCTCGAGAGCTGCGAAGTTTTTCTCGCGGACCGGGCATTGGGCCAGTAGGCAAAGCATCAGGCCATTGCGGATACCTCGGGCACGTTTGATCTCGGTGCTGGCAAACTCCTGGGCTTCAGCAATCAGTGTCAGCCCTGCTTCGACGAGCTGCTCGGTTAAGACAAGGCGATCAAGCTTCGATCGCGACTGCATGACGAACGCAAGGTCGTTCTCAATCTCCCTGAGCCAGGCGAAGTCCGCGCTCGGCGCAATCAGCTCCGCGGCGCGCCGAACCTTGTAGACGTTGTTCCACGCCGTCACTGAGCTGACCCGGCCAGTCAGATTGGCCATATAGGCTTCGATGTTGGCGGGCGTTAGGGAAGCGGACATTCGGCTGACATCGCTGCCTAACTATTGAACCCCTGTTTTGGTGATGAGCGGCGGTGAATGCGTCTGTGGCGGAGGCGCTCCGCTTGGTGAGAACGCGAGTGTGACCCAGGCATTGTAGCCAGACGGACGATCATGACCGTCAAATTCTCCGTATGCTTTCAAACCCAGGAACATCTGTGTGGGTCCCATCTGAAAGATAAATCCAAGCTGTGGTCCGACACCGATAACCCGAGACTTCGATCGGACCGAGAATTGGAGCCGATCCATGATCGGGGGTAAGCTCGTCATAGAAATAGCCGACGGCTCCGACGAAGAGCTGTTTTGACAGGAATTGTGAGGCGCCCCAGTCGAGGTGCCAGTCGATGCCGTTTTGATAATTGGTGCTCGGATTGGTAAGATTATATGTCAGGCCGGTCACGAATGAGAATTCATGGCCTAACTTCGGATCGAAATAGGTATAACCCACTCCGCCGTCGACGGCGCCGTGACCGATCCCAATATTCGCCAATTGCGTGGAACTGTAGTCACCAACCGGAATGTCACCGGTCGCGTAGACCATGTAGTTGCTGACGCCGCTGTTCCAGCGGAGGGACGCCGTCGGATAGAGATCTCCAAATCCCGTTGTTGTTTGGCTAATGCTGCCCGGCTTGGTGGCCGTGAACCCCCTCACCCCAGCCGTGATCATACCGTCTAGATTGGTGTCGTTAGTGCCTACAATCCCCGTCATGCTAACGGCCAACTGTCCGCCGAAAACTGGCGTCGCAAACACGTACTCCGGAGTAAGCAGAACAAAATCCAGGTTCGCATGAATATTGACGTTGGGGTCAACGTTGACGGTTGGATCGAGCTTGCCGATCCTAACTTCGCGTGCAGCCGCGATGGTGCCCGACGCCGAAATCGAGTCGTAATAATTGATTGCTGCAAACGACCATCCTGGCTGCTGGGGAGCCGCTGCCAGGCTTCCGAATAGGCCCGGCAGCCAGAAGCTCACACCGTCTTCATCAGCCAGCGAAACTCCGGCGAACGAGATAGCGGCCGCGAGCACGAGCACACCGCATAGAATGCAGTATTGAACTGCGCGAAGCAGAACAGCAGCTTTCTTAATACCAGATAATAACGGCGTTGCTTGTTTCATCTGTTCGCCTCCTGTGACTGCCCCTAGTCCTGCAGGAAAGAAAGACGACAACAATAAGTAATTTATATCGATATGTCCGAAGCACCAACCAAAACTCGTCAATCTCCCATCGATGGCCGTTGCCTGTTGCCCAAAAGACGCATCATCGAAAATTCCAGCAGAAAGAATATGTTGTCATAGGCCTTGTCGCCGAGCGTGCGTTGCGGCCTCGTCGCGCCCAGCGCACGAAGCAGTTATGGATCGTCATTGGCCGACCATACTGACGCAAACGCCTCTTTCCGCTTGATCGCCGTGATCCATTCCTCGACCGCCTTAAAAGCTGCCTGCAGTTGATCGAGTTCCCAAGGGTCGTTTGCATTTTTCACCTGCACCAAAATCATTTTGAAACGAGAGCGGGCTTTCAAAATTTCCGCATCGCTAAACATCGATGAAACAATTGTGACAGCGTTGAACCGAGCGATCAATGTTTGGTTCGAGGCTCATAGCCAGACATCGAAAATCGAGCTGATTATGTCGGCCTCGCTCAGGATCTCCTCCGGTTTGTATCACTTCGTTGCATATCGGTCCGCCTTGAGGGCAATTGACGGACTTCAAGTCGGACCACGTCGTCGAAGGTGGATCGGCCTTCTTGATTATGCTATCTTTGAGGTGCCTGCATTTTTGAACTGAGTTGAGTGGAGGCTAACAATGAAGCGACATACAAGTGCGATGCTCGTGTTGACAGCAACTCTAACTCTTCTCGTGCTCAATACCGCAAATGCCCAGCAGATAATCAAAGACAAGCCGACTCCCAGCCGCGCCGAAGCGGCTCCGCTCGACTATGCGTATGGGCAGGACTATTCGACATCCGACGTAACCAAGGTCGTCGTCATCGGCAGTGGGACACCGGCGGTCGACCCTCGCCACGGCGGAATCTCCACCGCAGTTGTCGTTAACGGTCAGCCTTACATTTTCGACTGTGGCCCAGGCTTTTGGCGAAACTCGCAAGTGAGCACTCCAGCATACGGTGGAAAGATCGATGGCCTTGAGCCGAAGATGCTGAAGCGCCTGTTTCTTACCCACTTGCACTTTGACCACACCGAAGGCCTGTCGGAATTTATGCTCGCGCCGTGGATCTATTATCGTGAAGGGCCGCTTCAGGTCTATGGACCGCCGGGTACCGAGGATGTGGTTAGCCACCTCAAGGCGGCGTACACGAAAGACATCGATCTCCAGATGTTTGGCCTGGAACAGCTCGATGCCACGGGCTACGTTATAAATGCAAAAGACGTGCTGCCCGGTGAGGTCTACAAAGACAATAATGTCCGGATCAGCGCCTTCCAGAACCATCATGGCACTTGGGACTATACGTATGGTTACCGCGTCGTCACATCCAAACCCGATGGAACCGTGGACCGAACGATCGTCCTGAGTGGCGACACATCACTCTTCGATGATATGGAAAAGGACTACGCTGGTGCTGATATTCTGTTCCACGAGGCGTATAGCTTCGATCCCAAGACCAACCAGTACGACGCCAAGGCACCTGTCAGCGTATCGTACATGAACGCATTTCATACTTCGACGGAACAGCTGGCAGGCGTTCTCCAGAAAGTAAATCCCAAGGTCACCGTGCTGTATCATTACGTAACGTTCACGCCCTGGAATGCAACCGACCAGGAGCGAGGTGTTAAGGAAATCAAGCAGTACGGTTACAACGGTCTCGTGATTCAGTCACAGGACGCAGACATCTTCTAGTATCAGGTCGAACGCAGGTTGTGGGAGTTATCGTCATGAAGCATTATTTGCTGCTCGCGCCATCCTTGATGTTGAAGTCTGAGACTTGACGGCTTTGGCACTCCTTGCCGGCTTCAATCGCCGGCGGGGCAGGAGCACGGCCGCGCTATTTCGTCAGAAGATGCGAGGTGTCTCGTATGGCGATTCCGAATTTGCATAGACTGTTCCACAACCTGTCCGGTAAACTCGACCCAAGAATCCCACTCGCGGCCCGGCGGCGAACGAAGCGGAGCATGACCCATGGACGATTCCAGCACCACCACTGCCAACCTCGACCAGGCTAACGAAGAAATCCTCACCTACACAGTTTCCGACGAAGCGCTAGAAGCGGCCGCTAACACAGAACGGATCGCAACTATCCCGACTCCGGGTATGACGTTCCATTGCTGCACGCTCTCTTAGAGTTCTGCGCCCTACTTCACAGTGCTCCGACAGCGAAATGGCTCGCTGTTTTTCCGCCGCGCGAAATGTCCTTCTTGGCCGGTCGTGTCACTTAGTGCGTTGCGCTGATACTTCCGCAATCGGGTGGAATGCGTTGCAAAACTCGGCCAGTGAGCGATCGGCACGGCGCGAAAGAGCGCATCGTCGCCCGTATCAATGGGAAGCGGCGAACATTAGACGGCGCTCTCGTATTTCGGGACGCAAAGCGAGCGAGGAGCCGCCCGTAATAGCCACCGAAGTCACAACTTCCGCCTCTTCCGGCTAGTGGCCCACTCGGGTGCTTAGGAACATGCCAAATTGATGACTTGATATCTGTTAATGAACCATGCAGTCGAGTTGCATCGTATTTCTAGTGGCATTGTGAAAATAGGAATAGCTCGGTGTCTGATCAAACTCAGAAAAACACGATGCAACCCGACGCATCGACCAAGCTTTCACTTGAACGCACAGTTCTCTCCTACGAGCGGACGATGTTGTCGTGGGTTACGACTGCGACATCATTGATTACGTTTGGCTTTAGCATCCGGCAGTTCTTTCGAATTGCAAGGCAAGGCGTCACAGAAGGCAACGGTTTCATCGGGCCACACGCGTTTGGGACGGTAATGATCCTTGTCGGATTGCTTGCCTTGCTGATAGCCACGTTGCAGCATCGACGGGACATACAGGTGCTCAAGTCCCCGATATCCGGTTAGTGGCCAATACCCGGAGATTCCGCGCTCGCGAGCGACAATGCTCGCTGCATTAGTCGCGATCCTCGGACTACTGGCGATGTCCGATATGCTTCGAATCGAACGTTATGCCCCGCTGTCCAGCCCAAACTCTCAAGGGCCTTTTGGAATGCCGTGATACGAGCCTGCGTGACCTTGTAACGGGCGGCTTCGGCGAGCGTGTAGGCGGCGGAATCTCGATCGCTTGCGGCCGGCTTCCTGTGGCTGACGCTCATGTCGGCATCATAGCGTGACAAAGGCAGAATCAAAACGGGCCTGTCCCGCGACGCAGCGACCGGCCCATGCCAAACAAACTAGCTTGAGTCACTGCGAATTGCAATGGCGATATCCTCGATCAAACCACCTCGATCTCGTCACCCTCGGCGATCTCGCCACCCTTGATTACTTCGGCATAGATGCCGCAGTCGGCGTGGCCGAACGATCGCATCAGCGTCGGCGGGATGTCGAGGTCGCGGATGCCGGTCTTCGGATCGACGTTGGTGGCCGCGCAGCGCACGATCCGCTTGACGATCTTCAGCCGCGCGTGTGGGCCGATCGCGAGCGTCTGGCCGACGAGTTCGAGTTCGCTGAACGCGGGCCAGCCTTCGGCATAGACGTTGGCGCGAAAGCGCAGCGGATCGACCGGTGCGCCGACCATGTTCTCGATGGCGTTGACCGACGCGAGATTGATGATCGACACCACCTTGCGGGCGACGTCGGAAAAGCTGTGACCGGGCGCATGCAGCACTTTCGGCGGGCCGCGCAGCTCATCGGCGCAATAGGCGGCGAAGTAGCTTTCGACGATGGCGCGGCCGTCGGCATGCTGCAGGTCGGCGCGGACGTGATGCTCTTGTCCGCCCGCTTGGGGCGGGGAGGGGTCGGGCGTAGGGGGCACGATCGTCAGCACGTGGGAGGCGTGATCCAATTCGGTTCGCAAGGCTGCGAGCCGCTCGTTTTTCATCAGCATCAGAAAGTGCGTCTTGGCTCGGTAGGGCTGGGTCACCGGATGGAAGCCCGACGGCCCGTTCTCGATCGCATAGATGCGGTCGCCAGGGACCGCCTCGCCGGGCGAGAGCCACACCCGCGACAGTGCCTCGGGCGAGAGGCCTTTGATCGGGTAACGGTAGATCGATTGGATGGAGGGCATGGGGCACTTTTATCTATCCTCCCCAGCGGAGCGAAGCGCCATCGCTACTGCGTAATGTGACTTCACCTCCCCTGGAGGGGGAGGTCGCGAGAGAAGCGGGCGGGTGGGGGGTGGAAAGCGCGCCAGGCGCGCTGCGAACCCTGCGATGCTGGACACCCCACCCCGCGCCCTCCGGGCGCGACCCTCCGCTCCAGGGAGGGTGAAATAATTGCCGGACTTAAACGGCCGCCCCTACCGCCGGGCGGCCGAGTTCCCATATTGGTGACGGTGGGTCGCCTTCGGGGGCCCGCCGGTGTCGGGGCCGGCTGAAATCGCCAGATTTCGGAACAAGTCGACCGCAGATCTATTGATCTTCATCACGGCAGCGACACCCTAACGCCATTAAACCCAATGACGATGTTCCGTCCGCGCTTACGAGGCGTTCGGGGCAGGCCGAGGGAGTTCTGTCCATGAATTTCGAAAAATATACCGACCGCAGCCGCGGTTTCGTGCAATCCGCCCAATCGCTCGCGCAGCGGGAGGGCCATCAACAATTCGCCCCCGAGCACCTTCTTAAGGTTCTGCTCGACGATCCCGAGGGGTTGGCCGCGGGGCTGATCGACCGCGCCGGCGGCAATTCGCGCCAGGCGTTGTCCGCCGTCGAGGCGGCGCTCAACAAGCGGCCGAAGGTTTCCGGCGGCGGCGCCGGCCAGGTCTATCTCGATCCGGCACTGGCGCGCGTGTTCGACACCGCCGAGAAGGCGGGCGAGAAGGCCGGTGACAGCTACGTCACCGTCGAGCGGCTTCTGCTTGCGCTTGCGCTCGAGAAGAACAGCGAGGCCGGAAAAATTCTGGCCAATGCCGGCGTCACACCGCAAAGCCTCAATGCCGCAATCGAGGCGCTGCGCAAAGGCCGCACCGCGGACTCGGCGTCCGCTGAGAACGCTTACGACGCACTCAAGAAATATGCGCGCGACCTGACGCAAGCGGCGCGCGAGGGCAAGCTCGATCCGGTGATCGGCCGCGACGAGGAAATCCGCCGCACCATCCAGGTGCTCTCGCGGCGAACCAAGAACAATCCGGTGCTGATCGGCGAGCCGGGCGTCGGCAAGACCGCCATCGTCGAAGGTTTGGCGCTGCGCATCATCAACGGCGACGTGCCGGAAAGCCTGCAGGACAAGAAGCTCCTTGCACTCGACATGGGCGCGATGATCGCCGGCGCGAAGTACCGCGGCGAGTTCGAGGAGCGGCTCAAGGCGGTGCTGCAGGAGGTGACGGCCGCGGCCGGCGCCTACGTGCTGTTCATCGACGAGATGCACACCATCATCGGCGCCGGCAAAGCCGACGGCGCGATGGATGCGTCAAACCTCTTGAAGCCCGCGCTGGCGCGCGGCGAGCTGCATTGCATTGGCGCCACCACGCTCGACGAATATCGCAAGCACGTCGAGAAGGACGCGGCGCTGGCGCGGCGCTTCCAGCCCGTCTATGTCGACGAACCGACGGTCGAGGATACGATTTCGATCTTGCGCGGTTTGAAGGAAAAGTACGAAGCGCACCACAAGGTGAAAGTCACCGACGCGGCTCTGGTCGCGGCGGCGACGCTGTCGAACCGCTACATCACCGACCGCTTCCTGCCCGACAAGGCCATCGACCTCGTCGATGAGGCGGCGGCGCGGCTTCGCATGCAGATCGATTCCAAGCCCGAAGAGCTCGACAATCTCGACCGCGAAATCGTGCGGCTCAAGATCGAGCAGGAGGCCTTGAAGAAGGAAAAGGACGCCGGCTCGAAAGAACGGCTCAAGCGCCTCGAGAAGGATCTCGGCCCAGCTGCAGGAAAAGGCCGACGCGCTGACCGCGAAGTGGAAATCCGAGAAGGACAAGCTCAATTCGGCGGCCGAACTGCAGAAGCAGCTCGACAAGGCGAAGAACGATCTCACCGACGCCATCCGCCGCGGCGATTATCAGCGCGCCGGACAGTTGCAGTACGGCGCGGTGCCCGAGCTCGAGCACAAGCTGAAGGAAACCGAAGCGGCTACGAACTCGAGCGTCGTCGCCTCCGAAGCCGTGACCGCCGACAATGTCGCGCAGGTCGTGTCGCGCTGGACCGGCATTCCGGTCGACCGCATGCTCGAAGGCGAGCGCGAAAAGCTCCTTAAGATGGAGGAGCAGATCGCCAAGCGCGTGGTCGGGCAGGCCGAGGCCGTCAAGGCGGTGTCGACCGCGGTGCGCCGCGCGCGCGCCGGCCTGCAGGACCCGAATCGGCCGATGGGCTCCTTCATGTTCTTGGGCCCGACCGGCGTCGGCAAGACCGAACTGACCAAGGCGTTGGCGGGATTCTTGTTCGACGACGAGCATGCGCTCGTGCGCATCGACATGTCGGAGTACATGGAGAAGCACTCGGTGGCTCGCCTGATCGGCGCGCCTCCGGGCTACGTCGGCTACGAGGAGGGCGGGGCGCTCACCGAAGCAGTGCGGCGCCGGCCATATCAGGTCGTCTTGTTCGACGAGATCGAGAAGGCGCATCCCGACGTGTTCAACGTGCTGCTGCAGGTGCTCGATGACGGCCGCCTGACCGACGGTCAGGGCCGCACCGTCGATTTCCGCAACACCTTGATCGTGATGACGTCGAATCTCGGCGCCGAGTATCTGGTGAACCAGCCCGAGGGCGAGGACACCGACAAGGTGCGCGATCTGGTGATGGCGGAAGTCCGCGCCCGGTTCCGGCCGGAATTCCTCAACCGTATCGACGAGATCATTCTGTTCCACCGGCTCAAGCGCGAGCACATGGGACGCATCGTCGACATCCAGATGCTGCGGCTGCAGAAGCTTCTGGAGGATCGCAAGATCACGATCGTGCTCGAACCGAAGGCGCGCGAATGGCTCGCCGACAAGGGTTACGATCCGGCCTACGGCGCGCGGCCATTGAAGCGCGTGATCCAGAAATCGGTGCAGGATCCGCTCGCCGAGCTCATTCTCTCCGGCCGCATCAAGGACGGCGAGAAGGTCGTGATCTCCGCCGGCAAGCAGGGCCTCGTCTTCAACGGCACCGCGGTGGCCGAGGCGGCGTAAGCTCTCTGCGAATTTTGCCAGCGCTTGTGGTGTGCCCTCTCCCCTCGCGGGAGAGGTTACTAACTGAGAGTTCAGAAATACTCTCATTATTTCAAGTGATTATCTAGTTGATCGCTGGTCGCCTTTGGCCTTAGACTGCATATAGATAGCAAGATTTTTTGCATGTTTGCGCAGCTGACGTGGTGGCGCCGGACAGCAAGGACCTTTGGTCTAGGACGAAAATCCCTGTCCGTGCACAGGTTTCCCCGAGATTCAAGATATGATCGGAGCCCCGGCAACGCAAAGCCACGTTGGTGAGTACATCACTACATCAAGACCGAGATCCGGTGATCAGGCGCGCGCCCCGCTGGAAGGTGAAATATGCCCATAGCCAGTCGAGCGCGACCATCGCCCGATTGCGGAAGCCAATTAAAAAGTAGATGTGAACAACGCTCCAGATCACCCACGCGACGAGACCACGAAGATGAATCCAGCCGAAGTCGATGACCGCGGCCTTGCGCCCGATGGTGGCAAGATTGCCGTAACTGCGATAGTGGAATGGCTCGGTCCGCTCTGCGCCGCGCAGCCGGGCTTTGATCAAATTACCGACATAGCGCCCCTGCTGCTTGGCGACTGGTGCGATGCCAGGGAGTGACTTGCCGTTGGCGTCGAGGGCTAGCGCAGTATCGCCGATAGCGAATATCTCAGGATGATCGGGTACGGAGAGATCTCGATTGACTTCAATCCGACCAATACGGTCGCATTTGGCTCCAATCCAATTTCCGGCAGGCGAAGCGGCAACGCCGGCGGCCCATATTACAGTGCGCGAGTTCGACGCGCGCCGGCCCGATCGTCACGCCTGATGAGTTGATCGCTGTGACCGGCGCGCTAAGACGGACCTCGAACTCCAAGCCGCTCTAGCCGTCGTTTGGCATCGTCGGCAAGGTCTTCCGGGAAGGTCGGCAGCAGGCGCGGCCCAGCCTCGACCAGAATGATGCGCGTGACACGCGGATCGATGTTACGAAAATCCTTCGCCAGCGCTCGGCGGGCGAGTTCGGCGATGGCGCCGGCGAGTTCGACTCCGGTTGGACCGCCGCCGACGATTACTAGATTCATCAGGCGCCGGCGCTCATCCGCGTCCGCCTCGCTCTCGGCCCGCTCGAAGGCGAGCAAGATTTCGACGCCGTATCTCGGTCGCGTCCTCAATGCGTTTAAGTCCGGGCGCTAAGAGTTCCCATTCGTCGTGCCCGAAATAGGCGTGGCGCGCGCCGGTAGCAAGGATGAGATAGTCGTACGGCACATGACGCCCGCCCATGATCGAGACCGCGCGCGCGACGACATCGACGCCGACGATCTCACCGAGCAGTACGGTGACATTTCGATAGGCGCCCACGATGCCGCGGATCGGTGCGGCAATGTCAGCAGGAGAAAGTCCAGCGGTCGCTACCTGATAGAGCAGCGGCTGAAACAAGTGATAGTTCTCTCGGTCAATGACGACGATCTCTACCACGGCATTGGCAAGAGTTTCGCCGCCCATAATCCGCCGAATCCAGCCCCAACGATGACGACACGTGGTGGCGCTGCCTGCGAGGCGGAGACGGATGAAATGGCTCCGATCATGACTGGACATTATATCGCTCCGGTGATTTTCAATTAAACTATTATGAGGAGTCACAAGCTGTCAGCACGGGTCGGAAGCGGTGCCCGCAACGAACAACAGCCGCCTACAGCCCGGAAACGAAACTCGCGCGCCGCTACTGACCAACGCTCGTTAACGAGTCCACGACCTAGATTGAACATGAAACTGAATCCGCAAGACCTGAAAAAGATCACTGATCGCACCCTGAATCACTACAACGAGCGTGCCGAAGATTTCTGGGAGGGCACGCGCGATCACAACGTTAGCCAGAACATCGCTGCGCTGTTGCAATGCATCGAGGGAAAACCGCCTTATACGATACTAGATTTCGGCTGCGGGCCCGGCCGCGACCTCAGGGTGTTTGCCGAACTCGGTCACGTCGCGATAGGTTTGGAAGGCGCCGCGCATTTTGCCGTGATGGCGCGCGCCCATGGCGGCTGCGAAGTATGGCAGCAAGACTTCCTCAAGCTCGATCTGCCGAATCACCATTTCGATGGCGTATTCGCCAACGCCGCGCTGTTTCATGTACCCAGCCAGGAGTTACCGCGCGTGTTGCTGGAACTGCACGCAAGTCTGAAACCGGGTGGTGTGCTGTTCAGCTCGAACCCGCACGGCCATAACGAGGAAGGCTGGAATGGTGGGCGCTACGGCGCATATCATGATCTTGATACTTGGCGCCGCTATGTGTCAGCTTCGGGATTCGTTGAGCTTAATCACTATTACCGTCCCGCCGGACTGCCGCGCGAAAAACAGCCCTGGCTAGCGAGCATCTGGCGTCGGTGAAGACGAGACTGCGCTTCCGCCTGACCTTTCGTTATCTAGATCAGGTGTTACGGCTTATTGTCACGACGGTCGGCGAGGTTGTGAGCGGCGACGGCTTCTGAGCGATGGGCTTGATCGGAGGTGCAAGTTGAAAGACCGCCTCCGCCAGGCCCTGTTAGATCAGGCCCAGACCGGGAACCCCACGACGTACGATGAGCTCGCCGGCGCCTCGGACTTGAGCCGCCGCAGACAATTCATCGCCTCGGTGAGGCACTCGAGACCCTCATGAAGGAAGACGTCGTCGCCATTGAGAGTTTCTCCCTCCACGGGAGAGAGCTGGAAGCTAATGCATCGGCTGGTGTACCGGCGTTTCGATCGCGGCGACGCGACCCTTGACTGCCTTCTGCACCTTCTCGAAGGCGCGCACCTCGATCTGCCGCACGCGCTCGCGCGACACTCCGAACTCGTCGGCTAGCTCCGCGAGCGTCATCGGGTCTTCGGCCACGCGCCGGCCCTCGAAGATGCGCCGGTCGCGCCCGTTGAGCACGCCAAGCGCATCGGACAGCGCCTTGCGGCGGTTATCGGACTCCTCGCTCGCGGCGAGCGTTGTTTCCTGGTCCGGGGATTCGTCCACCAGCCAGTCCTGCCATTCGGCCGAATCGCCGTCCTCGCGGATGGTGTCGTTGAGCGAAGCGTCGCCGCCGAGCCGGCGGTTCATGTCGACCACGTCCTGCTCGGTGACGCCGAGGCGCTTAACGATGAGCTTGACTTGATCCGGGCGCATGTCGCCCTCATCGAGCACAGAAATCTTGCTCTTGGCCTCGCGCAGGTGGAAGAACAATCTCTTCTTGTTGGCCGTGGTGCCCATCTTCACCAGCGACCACGAGCGCAGGACGTATTCCTGGATGGCCGCCTTGATCCACCACACGGCATAGGTTGTGAACCGGAAGCCCTTCTCGGGCTCGAAACGTTCTGCCGCTTGCATCAGGCCGATATGGCCTTCCGAGATCAGCTCGGCGATCGGCAGACCGTAGCCGCGATAGTCCTTGGCGATCTTAGCGACGAGACGCAGATGGCTGGTGACAAGCTTCTGCGCGGCGTCGCGATCACCGTCCTCGCGCCAACGCTTAGCCAGCATGTATTCTTCCTGCCGGTCCAACATCGGGAACCGCCGGATTTGTTCGAGATGATGTGTAAGGCCGGATTCAGCCGGAAGGATCGGCCAGGCGGCGGCGCGGGCCATGCTCGGCTCCCTCCAATTAGTTTCGAAACGAAATTATCAGCACTAGATTTGTTGTCAAGTTAATTTCGAAACACTATCATATTTTGAAGAGGCGATTTTGAAGAGGCTATTATGTCAGCGCGCGAAACGGCGGAACTTCTGCTGCTGGTGGGGCGGCTCGTGCAAGCCGACGGATATGACGGCGAACTCAGCCCCGCCCAATGGATGGCGCTCCGCTTCTTCGCCCGCGCCAATTCGTTCTCCCGGACCCCGTCGGCATTCGCGGAATTTCAAGCGACGACCCGTGGCACCGCATCACAAGCCATTAAGGCGCTTGAGGCCGGTGGGTACTTGGTCAGACAGCGATCCCCGGCGGATGGGCGAAGCGTTACTCTCCGATTGACAGACAAAGGTCATGAAGTGGTTGCGCGCGATCCGTTCGAAGTTTTGGTACGCGCCGTGAACTCGCTCAACGTGCAAGAGCAAACCGCGATGCGCGACGCCCTGCACCACGTGCTGACCACTATAGCTGCGAGCGGGTCGCATCAGCACTTTGGTGTGTGCCGGGACTGCGCGTACCTCAGTGGAGAAATGTTCTGCGACTCGACGAGCGCCAGCCGGTCGGCCCTCGGATGCCTACTGTTCGGCGTACCGATCGAACTGGACGATGCTGGTCTCCTCTGCATCCATTTTCAGCCGAAGAACGAGCACCGCGAGGGCGGACATCGCGAATGAGTTTACCACTGCGATCTGCTGAAAGGACACTCAATTGACCTACGTCGTCAATGAGAGCTGCATCAAATGCAAGCTGATGGATTGTGTAGAAATCTGCCCCGTGGATTGCTTCTACGAGGGTGAGAACATGCTCGTCATCCACCCGGATGAGTGCATCGATTGCGGCGTGTGCGAGCCCGAGTGCCCGGTCGATGCGATCAAGCCTGACACCGAACCGGGTATGGAAAAGTGGCTGGCGATCAACGCCGAATTCGCCAAGGCATGGCCCAATATTACCGTGAAGAAGGAACCCCCGGCCGACGCCAAGGAATGGGAGGGTAAGCCGGACAAACTCCAATACTTCTCACCCAATCCGGGCGCGGGTGGCTAACGCGAAGCAAGCAACATGACCGAAGCTCTTGCTGGCAAAACCTGTACTCCTTGTCGCGGGGGAATTCCTCCACTCACGCGCGAGGAAGCTGAACTCTTTCAAGCACAGGCCCCAGACTGGCAACTGCTGGAGGAAGCTCGCCGCATCGAGCGGGGCTTCCGGTTTCGCAATTTTCGGGAGGCACTTACCTTTGTTCAGGAGATTGGTGAACTCGCTGAAGCTGAGGGCCATCATCCGAACATTAGCTTCGGTTGGGGCAATGCAATGGTCTCGCTGCAGACCAAGAAGATCAAGGGACTGCATGAGAACGACTTCATTATGGCAACCAAGATCGACCGCATATTCGCTCGCACGGCGGCGGCCCGATCATGAGCCGAGCGACTGGCTAGAATTCCGGAGACCACTGGAGCGTCATACGCCCCGAGGAAATCGACGCTCCTTCCGAGTCTCCCACGACGCAACCCATTCGCTGACGCGCGCGTGCGCGGTGCCTTTGCCCCGGTCAAGCGAGGCCAGTGCTTTGGTGATGCCGGCAACCTGCCACTCGTTGGTGTCGAGGTAGGCGGAAATCGCTTCGGACGCGAGGAACGCACGGCTGCGACCGGTGCTCTTGGCGAGCTTTTGAAGCCTCGTTTTTGCTGAACGGTCGAGGCGAACCGAAAAGGTCTCTGTGTTCATAGGTTTACAGTATAGCACAGGCGCGAATGCGTGCACGAGCGAGCCGGCTGTAGGGTGACGTTGGAGTGTTTTTGGTATAAGATATCGGTGGCTGGAGGGCCTCCAATGGAGGAGTTGCGCCGATGTGCGACTATAGCCTTCACAACGTGGCGTCACGACCGGCAAAGGTTGGCGACAAGCTGACCACGCGGGACTTCGGTATCGGAACGAGTGGGTTCGCTGCCGCGGAAAATGCTTCGGTTGCTGTTTGCGTTCTGCCAGGGACCGAATTGGCGTTTGCCAAACCGGTCGCGTATGGACCGGGAGGTCTGTTAGGCTGGGGCCGGCAGACGCTCAATCACCGAATGGCGATTTTTCGGCAGATCAACAAAGAGCGCGTCTCAGCGCATCACGATGCGCTGGAATTTCCGGACGGACAGTTTGTCCTCCTAACCAACCTGTGGGAAGGTCAAGAGGCTGTGGTGCTTCAATTGCCGGCGCAGCCCATGACCGCGTCGGAGACAGAGTCCCAGAAGCGCGCCGCTTACGCTGGCTGAGCATACGCGCGGAGATGCAATGAAATGGTAGGCCGCCGTGTGAGGCGGCCTACTTATGCTGGATTCACGTCACGGATTTTGGAAGGTTTGGTGGTGTGCGTAAGAATGCCCCGCGCACATGACTGGCGGGACTGAGTTCGCAGCGTAGGTTTCGCGCGTGTGCCACAAAGACGAGTCCGCCAACTGAGTTGACCAAAAGAAAAGCCCCGACGGGGGGGCTGGGGGGCTTAGGCACTGTCGGGGCTCAATAACGGCAGCAAAGCTCAGTTATTTCTTGTTCGATTGCCTGCTGCTAAGTTTCGAATTGCACCACGGCGATCTCGACGTGCTGACATCTGGGGCACTCGAAGGTGCGGAGATCGAAACCCGGTTTCTGTGGTTCGATGCGCGCCAGATACATTTGCACCGCGTGATCGGCGCATTTTGGGCACTCTGGCCGCGCGGTGGTTGGTGTGTTTTCCAGCGTGTATTCGGAAAACGTCATTTGCGATTTATCCAGCCACGGGCGGGAGCGCTACCGAACTCTCAGCCACTGACGCCTTATCGCCGTCGGTGATGTCCTTATTTTGTACGAATTGTTGACCAGCGTGACTGTTCAAAATTGCTCACCGAGCTCCGAATGCGCGGTTCGCGCCCAATGAACGGCGTGTAAGCTTCAAACAAGTACGGACTGCAGAGGGAACCAATTGCAAAAATTCACGTTGACTGTGCAAGACGGGCGTCCCCCACATCCCCCAGCACCCCCGCTCGTCCAAGCCCCGTCTCGGCGGGGCTTTTCTTTGGGTCTATGGATTCGCGCGTATGAACTTTGTCTGGATAGTCCCAGCTCTGGCTCTGGTGCTCATCGGCACCAAAGAGTGTCTCAAACTGCTCGGCACTTTTGGATTTGAAGTTCCCAATGCCGGCACAGAATGGCAGTGAAGTGCGCCGCTACGTCTGTCCTCTGTGCAAGCATTCGCAAGTCTACATCTTAGAATCGTAACAAGCCGCAGCTCAGCCGTCGGCGTCGGCTAGCGGTTTTCGATCCAATCATCCGGAGGCAAGACCTCAACCCACTTGGCATCACGACGTTGCCAGGCGTGATTTTCTCGACAGTATGGACAGTAGCTCTCTGACACTTTGCTGCTTGAAAACGACGCAAAATCGGCGGCCTCGATTAGCCCTAGTTGGTCTTGGGGGAGGAGCCTACTCGCATTGGATATGCGGGCCGCGAGAGCCGCGCAATGCTGTTCTCAGATTTAGGTTACCACGCAGCGGCTTCGTGCGATCCCAACAGTGCGCCGTTGTCGCAAGTGTGCGCCGCATGGGGTTTTCGGAGGCGCCTAGATCAGGTCCGCGAGATCTTCATGCATTTGTCCGGTTGCGAACCGCAAGAGATATTCAATTCTCGCTTTGTGCAGGCGCGCGAGCCTTTTCAGGGTGTCACGATCTTTGTGGGCGCTGGACAACGTTGGTCCAGAACCGGCGAAGGCTCTCGACGCCACCGGCCGTCGAGCTCCAAAGCGTCGTATCACTCACGAGTAGACTGCCGGTGAACGCTTCCGGTCGGGACTGAAGTAAGGCGTCGAAAGTCGCGCGGCTACGCGCGAAGGGATGCGGCGGCGCCGTCAGGTCGATCTTCTGACGGACCAGAACGTCGAGCTTGGTCGTGGCCTCTCCGATGCGTTCGAGCTGCGGCAGGTGCGGATGCAAATTGAATGTGCGGACGCCTTCTAGAAGCCGCAAACGGTCGAGAGCCGTTTCGACTTCAATCGGCAATGGGGTCCCATCTGCTTCGGCAGCCGGACGGAGGCCGTAGCGGTTCTCGACCGGCACGCCAAGGCCCACCCGCCTGCTCTACGGGCATTGCCCCGCTTCGTCGCTACTACGGGGCAGTCCGCCCCTCTCCGGCGCATCGGTACTTTGGGCCTCGCGGTTGGACCCGCTTGTGCTCTTTCCCTTGGCATCGCCGGTCAGGTTCTCACGTTCCATACAGGAGCCAGATTGAGCTTCGCGCCGTCTACATGCCGGATGCCGCTTGGGCAGTATCAGTGCATCCCCCAAGCTTATCCCGGAAGATGGGTCGGCCCCCGGTTTTGACATCGTCTAATCGCATTTCGACACTTCTGCAGCGGTCGCTTGCGCTCGCCTCTCTCAATCATGCCTGCCGGAATCTTGTTTCGGCTTTTCCGCAACTTTCACCACCACCGCTTTTGACCACAGCAGCTTGCGGTGGCTTGAGATCAACACCTGATTGCCGACCTCGAAGGGCCACCCTTCATCTCTCGTACAGTTACGCATCGCCGTTTGGACCGGCGATACTCGTGACACAAGACCCACAGCGGCGCTTTGGCACTGTAAATTCCGCACTGCAACGCGGTCTGCGATATTGAGGCCGAGCGTCTGATGATTTGACGAGTGCTGGCCCGATGGTCAGTTCAGCTTAAATACTGTTTTAAACAATTCCTTGACGGCCGTTTCTGTTGCGTGAGTTGATGTGGCGGAATAAGCGACGTGAGGATTTCGCCCAACGCAATGGTCGCTATCCGTGAATGGCTTTTGCGTCTCCATATTCACGATAGTACCGATGGGCTCCTCTTTGAGGACACAATGCGTAGTCTGTGCGTTCTGCAAGATGGTGGGAGTTGGCGGCAGGAGCGGATAGTCAAATGCGTGCCACGTCTCGGGGTACTCGACCATCTTGATATCCTTTGCCGTCCCGCGAAGCCGCGCGAAATAGTCGCGACAAGGACCAATTTCGACGTAGTCGTCAGAGATGCCGTGGAACATTCGAATAGGATGATCGCTGACCTCTGTGTCATCTATGTAAGTAGTGATGCACGGGGGAAACAGCGCAACGTAGGCAGCTGGTTCAATTCCACCTATATTCCACATCTTCTGAAATCTTTTTAGACTGGAATAAAGTGCGGCCTGTCCGCCACGTGAAAATCCCATCACAGCGATTCGTGTCGGATCGACGCGGGGATGCGCAGCAAGCACGGCGATGCTGCGATAGAGATCAATAATCATGTTTAATCGCCCGAGCTGCGACTGATCGACGATCGTACTGACAATGCCCCGTCCAGCAAATGAATCCATCGCGAATGTCGATATACCCATATCCTCGAATTGCCTTCCCCAGACATCAATGTTCGGGTTGACGCCGCCAGAGCCGGGCGCGAATACGACCAAAGGGAGCCGCCCGGTGCCCTTAGCAATTCTCAATGTTCCCGCGATGGTCGTCGGCCGACCGTATGCGTCGCCTTTAAGAAACTGCTCATCAGAGATCGTAAGAGTCCGTCCGGGAACATCAAGCGGGATTACAAAGTTTTCGGAGCATGAGGCGGATTGAGGCGAGGCGTAGGAACGCGAGCGCCGTGCGGTTGAGGTTCTCCCAATCTTTGACGAGCCTTCTGCAGCGGTTGAGCCAAGCAATGGTGCGCTCGACGACCCAACGGCGTGGGAGCACCACAAATCCTTTGGCATGATCGGAACGCTTGACGATTTCAGTTGTGAGGTGAGGCAGGATCTTTGCCAGCGCCTTCTGGAAGTGCGGCCCCTGATAGCCACCGTCGGCAAAGAGCTTCTTCAAGAAGGGATACATTCCGAACAGGGTCGCAAGCAGCAGGATGCCGCCGTCGCGGTCCTGGATATCGGCGGGATGAACGATGGCGTGGAGCAACAAACCTAGCGTATCTACGAGAAGGTGGCGCTTCTTGCCTTTGATCTTCTTGCCTGCATCATAGCCATGCGGATCGATACAAGACCCCCTTTTTCAGCACTCTTGACGCTTTGACTATCGATGATGGCGGCGGTGGGGCTGGCTTCGCGTTCGCCTTGCTCGCGGCACTCCACATAAAGCGCGTGATGGATGCGATCCAGCGTGCCGTCCCAACTCCATAGGTCGAGATAGTCGAACAGCGTGCTGCGTGCCGGCAGGTCTTTCGGGATCGCCCGCCACTGGCATCCCGTACTCAAAACATACATGATCCCGTTCATCACCTCGCGCACGTCGACGTGACGCCTGTTGCCGCCCCGCTTGGCCGACGGAATCAACGGCTCGACGTGCACCCATTCATCGTCGGTCAGATCACTGGGGTATCGCAATTTGCTGCGGTCATAGCGCCCGCGGTTCTTCGCCGTCCACATCGGTGACCCTCCTCGAATCAGATCACCTCCTTTAAATCAAAGCGATTCAAAGGATTCAAGATGTTCCCGGACGGACACTAAGAGTTTGGATTGGAATTGCCTCCATACGAACAATGGAGATGGTGGGCTGAGAATCAGCGGCCGTGAGCGGCTGTGCGACGCTCACTGTCAATCCAGTAATTGCAGCCATCAGCATATATTTCACGGTATCCCCCTGTTTACTTTGTGTCCCCAACACCTCGCCGGGCGCCGCTACAAATTCTCGCTTTTCGATACTGTATCACACACCCATCGGCAGGTCTGCGACCGACCTCACGGTGGTCCCTGGTGGCTTCCCCGAGTGGAAAGGTGAGTTATCGGATAATTGGATAATCCCCTCACAACAATTTTCGTGCGCGCTCGATCTCGCTATCGCGCCGCCGCCACTGCTTGGCGTCGAGCCATGACTGGACATGCCACTGCCACACCGTTGCACCTTGCACTATCCTCGCACGATGCCGCCCCCGCGCCGCTTCCCGCAGCCTTGGATCGTCGAAGAATTGGACGCTTGCTTTGTCGTCCGTGACCACACGGGACAGGCGCTCGCGTATGTCTATTTCGAGGAGGAGCCGGGGCGGCGATCAGCGGCCAGCTTGCTCACGCACGACGAGGCGCGGCGCATCGCCCCAACGTGGCGAAGCTGCCGGAACTACTGACGCGCAAATAGAAAGGCCGCCTTGCAGCGGCCAATTCCGCGTTTCCGTTTATTTGTTTGTTCAGGCGGCGACAGCTTGCGCCTTGCGCTTCCTGCGCCAACCAAACAAACCCATCACGCCGAGGCCGGTGGCGAAGAGCGGGAGAGCGGCCGGTACCGGGGTAGCATTGGGGTTGGGGTTCACGACCACAATTTAATCACCGGTTACAAATGAGTTGGGACCCGTCGCAAACTTGGCCTCAATGTCAAACGAGCCGGGAAGTGCGAAAGTCTCCGGCAGTGATGCGACACCATTAATGCCAGTAACTTCCGACCCAAGATCGGTTCCGGTGGCGACGTTTTTAAAATCAATGGTCTCGCCCGACAGTGGATTGCCCGTGAACATATCGGTGAGGAGCGCGAGCAGATCGGTGGAGCCGCCAGCTTCTATCGTGCTTGGAACCGCACTTAGTGAGACTTCAGGTGTCACGGGACTGGCGTCGGCGCGCGTCGCCAGAAAAGTGATGGCAACCGCCGCCGCGACGTAGATCATCTTGGCCATGAAAGGTCCTCTTGCACTGTCGCCCTCGTTGGTACAAGGCACACTAATTGTTGCACTGGCAAGACACCCAGCCCGGACGCGGGGCCTCGGACCTCAACGAGGTAGAAACAACATCACTGATCCGGGAATCAGGTTCCATTAAACCTCAGCCGTAGCGTTCTTCCGCTTCCTGCGCCAACCAAACAGACCCATTGCGCCGAGGCCGGTGGCGAACAGAGGGAGGGCGGCCGGGAGCGGCGTGGACGTAATAGGCGTGAACGTCAAATCGGTGCCCTCTACCAAACCCGCACCTAAATTACTTTCCAGAAAAGAACCTTCGGCCCCATTTGTCACTTGGCAAACCGTACCGGGAGCAAGGTTACCGGTACTTAAACAAAGGGAGTAATCGACTGGGCCTAGGTTATCAAGTGTCGCAGATATGATCTGCCCTGCAGCATTCACGTCAAAACTATTGATACTCGTATTAAGATCAATGAACTCGGAAGGGAGCCGTTTCAATTAGGTCAAGACTGATTGGATATCTGTCGATAAAGGCCGCCGTTGCGGCTTGATTGTTCTGACCAGCGGACAGGCCGTCGACTTCACCGGTAACGGCGCCACCATCGAAGGAAAAAAAATAGTTCATAGCTAAGCCGGGCGTCGACGTGATCGGCAAAAAGGGCCCGAGTATCGCCAAGCCAAACACCGCACCTTTGAGCTTGCATGACATTGCGCTCTCCGCAAATTCATGAGTGGCTTTCATGTGACCTACTCCCTTCTCGCACCCGCCCAGGCTGCCAATCGTGCCACGCCCGAGACAAGATTTCTTGGGCTAACGCGCACAAGCTCGATGAACGAGTGCGCGAAAACCCATAAACTCGTGATTGAAAATCGAGAGGTCTCCATTTGAGCGGGTGGCTGTGAAAGCGCAGAAACAGAAAGGCCGCTTTGCAGCGGCCATTCCGTGTTTCCGTTTATTTGTTTGTTCAGGCGGCGACCGCTTGCGCCTTCCGCTTCCTGCGCCAGCCGAGCAGCCCCACAACGCCCAAGACCGAACTGAACAGTGGTAGAGCCGCAGGCAAAGGGGTCGCGGTGGCGATCACTAAATTCTGTAACGCGGCCCCGCTTACTTCTGTGGAGTTAGAGAGGTTGATGGCGTCAAACTGACCGGGTTGACCAATCCCACAATGCCCACCGTCGAAATCGACGCAACCTACAAGTGAGTCAAGAAACTCGGTGCCAGCTCCGCCCGGATGCCAGGTTATTGCCAGACGGTGAGGTCGCCTGTGCCCCCCAGTGATAGGGTGGTACCACTAATGGACAATGACAGCGCAGGTACAGAAAAATTCCACGCAGAGACATCTGTAGATGCTATCAAACTACAAATATCACATGTCGTCGTGATTGAGCCGGTTACCGTATCGCCAGCAATCGTATAATCGACTGTATAAGTAAACCCCACTGCGTTCGCGGGAGACAAACCCAACAGCGGCAGTATGGCCAATAGGCCCAACAATTTCGTTTTCATGCGCGCCCTCCAAGGTGCAGGTGCAGCGAGCAATAGGCTACCTGTGGCTCGGTGAGCCACCCTACGCAAATCTTGGTTATGATCGCCCCCCTTCAGGGAGTTGAGAGTTGTAAGCCGTGCGCCTTCCGCTTCCTTCGCCAACCAAACAATCCCAATGCGCCGAGGTCGCTGGCGAACAGCGGGAGTGCGGCTGGCAATGGCGTCGAAACCGGCACCTGAACGAGACCAGCCGTCAAAGTCCAGTCAACCGATCCATTAGTACAATCAACACCAACATTACAACCGACGTCGATCCCAAACGTTTGGCTGCCTGCAAGCGCGCTAGTCAACAGGTCGCCAGTCGAGCCCGGCAGGCTAAAAATGTGCTGGAAGGCAATGTTTGGGTTTGTACGGAGTGACACCCCAACAAAGCCTGTGGGCGGTGTTCCACTCACGCTTAGTTCTAGAGATGTCAACTCCAATCCAATCGGGATGGTTACGCTAAAGTTGTCCGAGGTATCGGAAACGAGGGAGGCTGGCGTTAATACGCCAGATATCGTATTACTCCCCAGGGAAAGCGTTCCAATCGGAGTTGGGGTATTAAAATTGTCCGACAGGTCTGTGGTCTCTACGAAAGTCAGCGCGTGGCCCGGTGTTGACGCAAGCACTAGCAAGCAAATAGCTGTCGCGAAAACGGCGAAGTAGCTGGCTCGACGAGCAAATTCCCGCGCAGTCTTGATCATGATTGCCTCTTCGGAGAGTTGTAATCCGTGCCCGCTCGACGCTCTGCTACAAAATCAGCGTTAGCAAGCTAATTCGGAACTAACGGTCTATATCGTTAGATATAGACGCGCCTGACGGCTGCGCCTGCCTGCCGCCGCGTACGGATGGCAAAAAAGGCCAGGATGAACTTCACGACATCCTCGCTTCTGGGCTTAGACTTTGATCCGGCATCAGCGGTCGGCCAATCGTCCAGGCAGCCGACGCCACCTTCACATTGGTGTTCGATTCCGCTTGAGTACCCTGGTGGGGATCACAGCCAATCAACCAGACGGCTGATCGCACCTTCGCGATCGTGTTTGGCGATTGAGTTTTCCTCGGCAAAGCCGACCCGGTCGTTACAGAGCCCGTCGGTCGCGGTGGTGACGGCACGTTAGGAGGAGGCGTCACTGGCACACAAATAGAAAGGCCGCCTCGCAGCGGCCATTCCGTGTTTCCGTTTATTTGTTTGTTCAGGCGACCGCTTGCGTCTTGCGTTTCCTGCGCCAGCCGAGCAGACCTAATGCACCGAGGCCGGTAGCGAAGAGCGGCAATGCTGCTGGTAAAGGCGTGGTGCCAGGGACCACACTGACGGCGGTAAGGATATTAGAACTCGGATCGTTTCGTCCGAAAAATTCAAGCGACGTGCTCAAGCTTGTGGCGGAAACATTGAAGGAGAACGTCGTTTGAGATGCCGAGCCCATATTGAGCTCAGAAAAAATGGTGGTGGGCCCGAAATCGACGGAGAAATTCTGATTTGTCCGAGGGTCGCCTACTACGAGACTAAAACTGACCGTATATAGCTGCCCAGGAACGGTCGATAGTGTCTGAGAAATTTCGTCATCCGACGTGTCTTCCGCGCCAAAGAAAGCAGACCCGGCGGAATAGAAGAAAACAGTGCCGCTTGCTGCGCGTGTGAAGGTCCAGCCGGTACAAGTATGGCCACTACATCCGGAAAAATTCCCGTTTGTGACGAGGTCGGCTGATGCAGATGAAGACACAGCAGCAGTCAGGATTACCGCGATACCTACTATCTTCAGTTTCATTGCACTCCATCCTCTGATGTGCCTGCCGATGGCGTGAGACCCCGGTAGGTCTGTTGACTGCTTTTGCCGACCGATGGCACCAGTCTGCCGATTATTGAACGGTGACTTCAGTAGGGTCGCCGTTTTATCGGCAGTACTCAGGCGAGAAAGTACCCCCTCCGGGGAGATGTAATCCGTGCCCACTCGACGCTCTGCTACAAAATCAGCGTTAGCAAGCTAATTTGGAACTAATGGTTTATAGATATAGACGCGCCTGTTATCCTCTAAAAATCTAGGTCTTGGGTGATCGCTTGCCGGTGTCGATCTCAATTACCTTCGCGCCACTTGGCGCGAGGCGTGGCGCACAAATAAAAGGGCCGCCTCGAGGCGGCCATTCCCAAATTTTTGTTGCGATTGTTTGTTCAGGCAGCGACCGCTTGCGCCTTGCGTTTTGTGCGCCAGCCAAGCAGTCCCACAACGCCCAAGACAGTACCGAACAGTGGTAGAGCCGCAGGCAAAGGGGTCGCGGTGGCTATCACTAGATCTTCGAGGGATATCCCGTTTTTCCCGACCATTGTCGAGGTATTGTATCTCGAAAATCAAACCTAAATTCGGAGCGCAAGCTAGTCCGTTGAAATCGACGCAGCCGGTCGAGGCACTGAACACGGTGCCCACGGTGCCGAAGCCGCCTGGGGTCCAGGTGATCGCCGTCGGTGTGACGGTGAGGTCACCGGAGGCGATCACTGGGGCAGTACCACTAATGGACAATGACAACGCAGGTACTGAAAAATTCCACGACGAGACATCAGCAGTTGACACTATACAATTATCACAGGTCGTCGTGATTGAGCCGGTTACCGTATCGCCACCAATCATATAATCGACTGCATAAGTAAACCCGCTGCGTTCGCGGGAGACAAACCCAACAGCGGCAGTATGGCCAACAGGCCAAAGCCGTGCGCCTTGCGCTTCCTGCGCCAACCAAACAGACCCAATGCACCGAGGCCGGTGGCGAAGAGCGGGAGGGCGGCTGGGAGGCTGGGAGGGGCGTCACAACAGGAATATATTGATCCACTAGTGGTCCATCACAGTGATTTTGACGTTTTGATACCGAGCCATTCAGAAAATCGGCAAGCTTTCG
>CAVSXY010000017.1:0-295000 GCA_963732015.1 uncultured Alphaproteobacteria bacterium
AGCTGAACATGATTTCGTCGGTGAAATGAACGCGGCCGCCGTGCTTCTCGACGGTCTCGCGCTCATACGTGATCTTGCCTGTGACGTCGCCTTGCGGGTCTTGGTAGTCCTGACCCTTCACGTAAATATCAGGCCGAATGGCTTCCAGCGCGCTGATGGCGTCGGGGGAGTTATTGATCCCGACCCAGTCAACGTATTGGAGCGTTCCCAGCATTTCGGCGCGCAAAGTCTCGCCGAAGACCGGTCGGCCCGGGCCCTTATTGACGAAACGGTCCGCAGTGACCGTGACGACGAGAACGTCGCCAAGCGAGTGTGCCGCCTCTAGATGGCGGACGTGACCGACGTGGAGCAGATCGAAAGTGCCGTGGGCCTGCACAACCTTCTTTCCGGACCGCCGCAATTGCTCAGTGATTGCTGCCAATTCTGAGATCGTGCGGACCTTGTCGCGGGGGTTCGCCGCGACTAACGGAACCTTGGCAAGCTTGACGATGCTGCCATCCATAAACCCACCCCCACAGAGCCTTGCAGGCTTCCAGCTGAACTAGGTTGACGGCTGCCCGAGAAACTTAAACCAATCAGCAGTTGCCCGTTCAATGCTCGAAACTGTCCATACCGGGGCATTGCGCCAAAAGTCAATATTCTGGCGCATGACCATGACACCGTCAGCGAACTTCACCTTGGGTTCCCAGTGAAGTTCCTTGCGAATTTTCGTTATGTCGGCCCAAGTGCAGTCGGGCTCACCTGGCCGCTTGGGTATATTGACGGTCGGCGGCGATCCCAACTCCTTCACCAATTCATTCACGCTGACCGGGCGCCCGCTCCCGACATTGTAGATTTCGCCGCTCACATCGCTCGCAGCCGCTGTCAGGATCGCGTCCACGACGTCACTGACAAAGGTAAAATCCCGCGTCTGCTTGCCGTCGCCAACGACCGTCAATGGCTGGCCGGCCAAGAGCTGCGCGAGGAACACGCCGAACACGGCCCCGTAGGTGCCGCTGGTTCGCGCGCGGGGACCGAAAACATTAAAGAACCGCAGCGATACCGTCGGCAGCTGATACACCTGCGCCCAGTGCTGCACGAGTTGTTCGCCGAGGTATTTGGTCAGCGCGTAAGGATAGCGTGGATCAGCGGGCGTCGTCTCTGGCGTCGGGTAAACGTCCGGAATACCGTAACACGACGAAGAGGCAACATAGATAAATCGTCGTGCGCGGTGCTGGCGAGCTGCCTCGAGCATCGCGAAGGTACCGTCGACATTGGCGCGAAAATAGGCCTCAGGTTCCTGAATTGAGGGCACAACGTCGGCGCGCGCCGCTAAATGAAAAACGCGATCGGCGCCTTCACAAGCTGCGAGTGTCAGAGCCCGGTCGGCGATGTCGCCCTCGACAATTTCGAGACGGCTATTGGCGCCGTGCTGGACCAAATTCTCCCGGCGCCCGATGACGAAACTGTCCAGCACGCGAACGCTGCGGCCTTGGGCCAACAACGCATCGACAAGGTGACTTCCAATGAAGCCCGCACCACCCGTGACCAGATCTCGCACGCCAATCCCTCGCAACCCTCAGATAAAGAGTTAAACTCCCACGCCGCCGAGTTAGCGGCCAGGCACCTCCGAATGCCCCTCATTGAGCCAACCCCGCCCGGTCCCACCCAGTCCCACCCACGACAAGGAAAAACCGGCGCAAGCGAACGACCCTAAGCGTTATTCACCCCTAAATGTACTCGATGGCCAGCTGAATGATAGGTCACTAGCAACGGAGAAAGCACCTCCCACACATCCGGAACCCCAATCCCATAGCGCTCTCGCAAGAAGGTGCTATCGAGCGTGGTGTGTCGCGGCAAAGCGCCCTCCGGCACACCCCCCATTGCTGCGCTGATTGGTTCGACCAAGTTCGGACTCACTCCGAGCTCGTTCGCAAGGTGACGAGCCATTTCAGCATAGGTGACGTCGCGCGGACCGCTCAATTGATAGATTCCCCGCGATCTCTCCTGCAGCAAACGAGCGATGGCGGCACTTACAAGATCGATTGGAACAGGAGCCAAAGTCATATCATTGAAGGCACGGATCGCTTTGTCGCACAGCAGCGAATTGATCCACCCTCGGATCAAAGCCATGTTCGGCGACATAACCTTCGACAGCCGCAAAACGCCGAGCGGCGCCCCCCTTGCCATACGCTCGCAGATGACCGCTTCGGCCTTTGCCTTTTGCCGCCCATATTCACTGATCGGACATGTACAAACGTCAGCAGGAACGTGCGGCACGTCCCCGTTGAAAACCTGGTTGGACGATAGGAACAGCACGTAGATGCCGTCTTCCGTCAGCTTGTCGATCAAATGGAGTGTTTGCGATACGTTGACCGCAGCGGAACCAACGGGATCGGCAGCACAAGCGTTGAGCCGCGCAACCGCTACGAATATGCAGGCGGCCTCAGTCCCCTCAGGGGGGGGCCAGTTGTTAAGGGGATGCAGAATGTCGAAGAACGGCTGATCTGGCGAAACCACTTCGGCCCGGCGGGTCGTCGCCCGGACCTCCGCGCCCGCTAGCCTCATATGACGGAAAGTTGCGGCCCCAAGTTCAGAGTCGCCTCCAATAAGGAGATACATCTAGCCAGCATCCACAGAAAGCCCGCACGGGGGCTCTTTACGGGAACAAAACATGCTTTGTCAGCTCAGAGCTTCCCTTATCCTGGTCGAGAAACCCCCACGCCGTCCACGCATTAGGCCTGTCGCCATCTCATTTGAACGCCAGTTTTGAAACTGGCGCCTATGCGCCTAACCAACTCAACAATGATCGTACAGCCGAGGCCAGCCAACATGATTTTCAGCATCGTGATGGAAAAGTCGTAACGATAGTAAGAATTGACCAACAGACCAGTCACGAAGACGTTCCCGAGTAGAATAACCGACACTGTAAGGGACGCAGGCACGACCTGCGCCGACAATAAAACTTCTGACCACCACTTCCACCGCGCAGCACGCATGGTCATTTCAAGAAAGCCCACCACAGTGGAGAGCCAAGTCACGCAAATAAGCCAAAAGACAACCCGTGTGACCGGCTGATAATACTCGTGCCACACCGATTCAATGTCAAAGTAGATACCCTTAATGAACCGCGGCTGTCGCTCTAATGGAATAAATTCCGCTTCGCTCAAGGCGGGCTGCTCTAAGCGGTCGCCAATATTTCCACGTCCGGCGGTCGTTGCCCCACTAAACGGGAAAAACAGCCCACCTCGCAAATGTGGCTCCAGCGTGCCTTGAGCATGTAACCAGCCAGGATCGTAGAGCAGCTGCCACGAGTTACGCAACGCGTATTCTAATACATACAAAGGATGAGCTCTCGCGACCTCCAAAGAGGCCATCAAATACACGTGGTCCGCTTCGGGCAAGCTAAGCGAGCTGTCGACACATGCGAGTATGAAATAGAAATAGCCGAAGTTAGTATGCGTCAGAAGCTGCTCGTATAATTCCTTGGCCGTGTAAGGATACACGTTTTCTTGCATGAACTGCGGATCACTCGGCGCATTGCCTCCAGTCAAAAGTTTCGCCTGCGCAGGAGACGGCAGCATGCATTCATACACATGATCCAAAATATACTTCATGTTCGGACCAATGTCTGGCGACAGCTTCACGTCGAACTCGGACGAGTTCAGATAAATATTTTCAATCAACTGGGTTCCATTGGCAGCCATGTCCCCCAACGTAGCTTCTCGATATTTTGAGTATCCAAAATTTAGCGCAACAAACAGTACGACGCACGCGGCAATATGCTTGTAGCTCCTTCTGTCAGCCCAAAGCAGAGAAACCAAAGCTAATAGCGGAAAAAGACCTTTTCCAACTGGCCGGATGAGCGTCATTGCAAAATCAGACAGCGTCCAACCATACGTAAATACCACACGCCGACACCAAATGTATTGATTGAGCAAAAGCGTCGTCAGCATCGTAAAAAATAGATAGGGCTGGTCATGATGCAACGACTTCGCCAGCATGAACGGGGCCAGCGATGCGATTGAGGCGAGTGCAATAACATATGCAGTTCTGGGAAACCAAGGGCGAAGCGCCAAGTAAGCCATCCCAGGGAGCGCCATACCCATCAGGAACTGAACAATTGTTACGCCGACGAGTGAATGCGTAAATGGATAGCCACTGATCAACAGAACCAAAGGCATTCCTACATCGCGAATATAAAAAGCCGAGTTTCCTTTTATACTAGCCCCGGTAACAATCGCGTCGGACCAATCTGTGTATAAGGCAAAGCCGTTCGCTACACCAAACTCGCCAAAGTAGAGGAGGAAAAAACCGACAATGGCGCTAAGGGCGCAAATTCGGAGCAAATCGAATGACCCTGTCGAAGGACTCACGCTACTGCAGGCGCGCCTCATCAAGGATTGGAAAGTCCGCATCTCCCCCGTGCCCAAAACTTGGAACTTTTGATCTTCTACCAGCCCCGCATCCAGAAACAAGCCTCAAGTGGGATCTCGCAAGCGCTCAGTCACGGCTGGTATAGCTGGCACCCTAAAGCCGCCTCCGACATCACTCGTTTTCAATGACCCTAATTAACGTCGACCGCGCTCGGCGGTGCGGAGTGAAGTCGTCATAATATGGCTCAATGAACTGAAAGACAAAATACCGCGCATCATCGGGTGCGCGGCGCAATGTCTCGCCAAGCTCTTTACCATTACCACGGACCCGACAGACGGCGTCAAAGCACGCGTAAGTGCCAAGTCCCACGAGCCAATCTGAGAATGAATTTCCAAAAAAGAAGTATTGGCGGCAACCTATCAGTGCGAGACGATGCATTGCGAAAAATGGTCTCGAAAGGCAAGCACAATCGATGCCGCAGAATCTACGCCAATAACGGGCGTCAAAAAAGTAAAGCAGAAATTCCCGACAACGAGTACTCCATTACGCCAAGCGATGGAGACATGACATAAAGCGCGAGAAAATTCGGAAGATATGCGAAAAGAAAAAATTAGAACTGAACGCCATGATCGAGAACCGTCGTTCGCCCCTCTACGCGCTCGGCCTGCGACCGGTGTTTGGGGCCAAATCCCCTCTTTTGGCGAACGTTGCCGTCACTGTGAAAAACGGCCTTCGCCCGGCTCAAGATCGGGGTTGGTAACAGTCAGAACACCGTCGTTGGCGCTGAACTTGCCGAGCGGGGTGAGGTGCTCCGTCATTGGCTCGTAGCTGAACACGATATCCCAGCCTTGATTCTCGAACAGATGATGAAGCTTGCGGTGTCCTTCAATCGAATGCGTACCTATGTGGACACGACGAACTTTCCTTTTAAGCTGCTGCATGGCTGGCGGAAATACGATCACCTCCGAGTGCTGGATGTCCGACTCCAGATAATCAACGCGCTCAAATGGGGCCAAGATGTGGTCGAGCGTAACCGCACTGACATATTGAATTTCGAAGCTTTCAGATGATTCCGCTGAAAACTGTTTCACCAGACCCGTCGTGTTGCTGACGATCAAACTTTCCAAAGCGTCGTCTGCGAAGCCCGTGTAGATTAGTTCCTTGACCCATCGCTGCCTTTGCCGAGGTTCATTCAACCATGCGCAGTTACCATGCCCGTGCCGGATCCGCCAACGGGGAAAAGCAACGGAGCATTCGTTTTACTGATCGCGGCAGGGACAAGCCAGTGGTCCTCCGGCTCAAGGCCATTGTCGCGAAAATGCTTGGCCATCCAGTTGAAATTGCCGGGTTCTCCTTCAACTGCGACAGGTTTGCACGGCAACGGGTTCACTTGCATCAGCATCTGATAACCGCCGACAAGCTGTCGGCCGTAGTTCGCGCCGAGCATGACCATGACAAAGCGGTCCGTCGCTTTACGTGCGGCGGTGGCACAGTCGACCGCTTCGAACCAACCCTCTCCATCGCTTAAGAGAGTTGGCAGAGCGGTCTCAACGTACTCGCCTCCGGCGGTAGTGGCATCGGCGCCCCACATCGACCTAAAGTTGGCGTCAGTGAGTGTGCCCAGGAAATCGACCAAGAAGCCCTTCGGCACTTGGCCCTTCCAAGGCATGACATCGGTCAGGGCGTTACCGTAGGCAGCCAAATCGTTCGTCTGTCTATCGATCCCGGCCGGCGCGCGCTCGGCCGCCTCTCTAACTTCTTCAACTCCCTGTCCAGTGTCCGAGGATACGACCGATGCACTCGGGGGATATACCTCAGACATATCGGCCGGCTTGCCGAGCCTGAACACCACATAGCCCGTAGAGCGCATCAGATAGCCCGCCGCGCGCTTCGCATTCACGACAAAGCGATGCGATCGGGTCTCGTGAGGGCGGCGCGGGACCTTGGCGACTTCAAACCCTGCGCTACGCATCAAATTGAGCACGGACCGCTTTAACGAATGCGACATTGCGACTACAGCGCTTCAAGTGACTGTTGGAAAGGGTGACGCGGCGACTAATAACGCCCCCGAGTTCGCACGGCAACGGATCAAATCGCCGAACGACCAAGCGCAAGCTGCGTCAATGAGCATCTCATCGTTTCGAAGCACCCCTGGAGCATCACCTCGAACGATGACTCGATCCGCGCCGCGACCTGCTGACGGGCAAAAGCCAAGTACTCATATTTGATGCTGCGCGCCGTTACAAACTCTTGAAACGCCTTGAATTCGTGCTGTTCCCAGTTCGGATAATTAAAATATTCGTCGAAGAGGATGATCGTTCCCGGCACGATCCGTTCAGCAAGCAAATTGAAAATGATCTGCGTCGAGCTATAAAGATCGCAATCAACATGCATGAAGGCTACCGGACCAGGATTGGCCGCAACCCAATCGGGCAGCGTCGCCTCAAAGTGCCCGCGATACAAGCGCACATTGGACGGGACGCGCGGCATCTTCCCTTTCATGTCAAATTCGCGGGCTCGTAGATCAAAGCCAGACCATTCCTGCGGCAGGCCCTCAAAACTGTCGAAGCCGTGGAATAGTTTGCCCTGGATCCGCTTGGCCATGAACCTGATGGTTCCACCCGTAAACACTCCGAATTCCAAATAGTGGCCATCAAGAAGTCACCTTATCCAGTGCGTACTCGATCAGATCGCGTTGACTGTCGAGGCCGATCGCATCGGGCATGACGCGCTATGTAGTCGACGGTCCGCTGCAGCGCCCGGAACAAACGCTCCCGCGCCGGATGAATGCGGCCGACATCTGCGGCTTGATAGGCTGCACAAATGGTCTTGTAGAGAACGTATTTCAGTCTGAAGTTTGTGATCAGCATTAAACTGCTACTCAGCCAATTCCCTCAGCCCTGTCGATAGACTTCCATTCGAGCCATGGTCACTGGTCGGCGGACGATACTTCTCTGGCCTGTGCCCGATCTGGCGCAAATATGGTCCAGTAACGTTCGATGAGTGCCGCGTTCGTCGTCTTGGTTCCCGTGGCAACGTCGAGCGGCGGAATAAATTCAAAGTCACGTACCTTCTCAAAAATCACCGCCAAGCTACTGTCGACGACCTTGTAGGGTTTCGTGCGTTGGGCAATGTCGGGCCGGTATGGCGTAACCGCCTCGACCACATTTGAAGGCAAGTCCGCCGCTTCTTCGGAACCCGAATAATCGAAGAAATGCCAGCGATATTCGTTACTGCGCGCCAACATCCAGAACCATTTCGGATTGTAATTGATGAGGCCGTGGTTGACGAAGCCCTGGGCTGGCAGACTGTGGATCATGATCCCATCAGGGGCCGTGAGCTCGTGAATAACCTTGAAGGCGTTCAGCTGATTAGCCACGTGTTCGGTCGTTCCGAAGTTCGTCACAAGTCCAAACTTTTTCTTTGCCCATTGCGGAACCTCATCGAAATTGAGGTCCAATGGAATGCTATTCGGACTGCCATCGATATCGATCGAGGCATACTCGAAGCCGAGCCATTCCCAAAATTGCCGGGCCCAGGGCGCCGTCTCCGACATGTGCTCGATTCCACCGTCCATGATAGCCGCCGGCTGCGGCGCCGGCAGATCGAGCTTAGTCGTGACCCCGAAGAGATGCGCGAGGTGTTCCATTCGCTCGCGTGAGCGAAGGAAACTGTTCGACAACTGTTGTGCGCCGATCTCGATGACGCTCGTTGGATGCGTTATGACGCCGCCCTCTCGCAGGCGAATCATCATCTCAATCGTGTCGATCGCCAAGCCCATCGGGATCAGATGATCAAGTTTAGAATGCCGTTACAAATTTCCACCCACACGCCCAAACCAACCGCGCGTGCAACCCGTCGGGGTGAGAGGAAATATCGCCCTGGAACTGTGGGCTTCAGAGTACCCGTTACCCACATTTTCCGTCGCTTTCATACCGGGCCCGGCAGATTTTGTCGAGGTAGACTTCGCCTCGGACACAGTGTAGACAGCGCGATACTTTATCCGTTAGTGCAATGGCCTAATTGGGCTTCTTGGCCTCTTGGACGAAGCGGCACTGTTAAGGGCATGTGGTGATGACGGGGTTCCTCAATCGCGTAAGGTCGCGCCTCGATCGAGGCAATGTGCTGTTGGCGGACATTTCGGACAACGTCTGCAGGCTGACCGATCTCACGAGAGAGAAGCAGGATGCTGTAATTCAAGATTGGACAAGATCATAAAGCTATTGGAGGCGGCGAACGACGCGGCGCGCCTCAATCACAACAAACTCGAAGAGGTCGTCGATTTATCGCGTTCTTAAATTGCATTGCCACCAACGATCCCGGTGAACGAAAACTGCTGGTCGAGAACCTCATTGCTAGTGGCCAAGCACCCGATGCGCTCCGTGGCCTGATCATGAACAATTCAACCGGAGTCTGTGCGGAAACTAATGCCGGACGGCGAAGCCATGGCTGAGATTAAGAGCCTCAGCTCGATTACGCTACGCGATCTCTTAAGCCCGTTTGATTTTGTCGACTATGTCGAAGCGGACATGCAGCAGTCGGAGATTCTGGTGTTCCCACCCTGCATCGGTCTTTTGCGCGAGAAGGTCCGTTGCATCCACATCGGCACCCACGGTGCTGAAATCCATTCGTCGCTTCATGACATGTTCGAGCAGTCTGGTTGGGAAATCGTTTTTAGTTACGCGCCCGATGCCAAACACGAAAGTGATCTTGGGACGTTTGAAGTGAACGACGGCGTGCTCACTGTCCGCAACCCCGATCTTTAAGGGAAAATTCGGTTGGCGTTCGTCAGACTTTGTCGCAAGCTATTGGCAGGAAATCGGAGTTTTTGATAATTGCACTGGCTGGGACGGCGTTACGACACTGAAGGTCTGACCGTTGGCCCAGCATGTCCATTCGATCTGAAGTTGCTTGTTGCAATTGCGCACCGGATCCCCGACCAGACGATCGTCGAATTCGTAGTCGCAGGTCTTAAGGCCCGAGCAAGCCGATCGCACCCATTGAATGACATTGTCTTTATCGGCGCCGCAGTTCACCCCGAAGGTGGCGCTCACAACGTGAATGGTCCCGTCGGCGGGGGGCACAACCGCAAACTTGTGCAAATTGTACGCCCAGCCCGCGAACCCGATCGCCACTAGGACCGCAAAAATCGACCACAGCGCCGCCATGTGGCGATCGACCCAACGCGTATTTTGAGACGGCTCAGCTTCACTGCTCATTAGTATTTTGCTCTAGCAATCAGAACGCAGGGCGGGACTAGCTCAAATCCGTATCGCGACATTGAAAAATCAGGTCATCCGTGTCAACCAGATCGAAAATTGCGGAACCAATTTGCAAATGCGCCCATGACCAGCGAACGTCTTGTTGCTGTCGACAGCGTCGAGTTTGTCCTTGCCGACTGGACTTGGCCCTTCGTGACGGAGCGACGGACGGAGATCGACTCATACTTTGTCACGTTGCAGCGAGAGAACCCGGCGCTCTGGAACGGGCGTCTGTTGCTCTTGCGTGATTTCGAACTCGCCGGATCGCTTCTTCGCGCCACCCTGTTCGAAACCGACTATGCCAACCTTCTCGCCGGGATCGATTGGAAGGTCATGGGCGGCAACGAGGTCCGGGCCACGTTCGGCGTGGCCGCCCTGCGCGCGTCCGATCAATCATATGTCGTCGGAACGATGGCGCCCCATACCCGCAACGCCGGCCAAGTCTATTTTCCGTCCGGCTCCCTCGATGCCGCCGACGTCGTCGGCACCACGGTCAATCTTCTTGGCAATGTAAAGCGCGAACTCTTCGAGGAAACTGGCCTACCGCCCGACGAATTCGAATATGAACCCGGCTGGCACGCCGTATTCACCGGCCCTCGCATCCCGATGTTGAAGACTGTGCTCGCCAAAGAAAACGGCCAGACGCTGCGGGAGCGGATCCTATCCAATCTCGCCACCCAAGAAGCATCCGAGTTCTCCGACATTCATCTGGTCCGGGGACCGTCGGACATCGACTCACGCATGCCAATGTGGATGCGAATGTTCTTCGCCCATATCTGGCCGTAAGATCGCGGCCGACCTTGTACGACAGCGAGCGTTCCTGGATTCTCGAACTAATCAGGCTTTGAGATCTGCAGCAGAACACGGCCGGCGCTGCCGCTCCGCACCATATCGAGCGCGGCATTGACGTCGTCGAGCGGGAACTCATGCGTGATCAAGCCGGCAAACGACAGCCGTCCCGCCTTGTTCAGACGGATCAGCCGCGGAATGTCGACGTGCGGTACGGCATCCCCGCCGTGTGACCCTGTCAGGACCTTATTGAAATGAATAGGCAGGGTGTAGATCGTCACCTTTTCGTTCGGCACACCGACGAGTACGCAGGTCCCATCCGGATGCGTCAGGTTATAGGCGAGTTCGATAACCGCCTTGGCACCCGTCGTCTCGATCACCTTGTCGGGCCCCTGCGGTCCGACGATCTTTCTAATCTCGGCGTCCATATCGCTGATCTTCGACGCATCAAGCACATGTGTTGCACCGCGCGTCGTCGCCATCTCGAGCTTTGGCTGCAGAAGGTCGACGGCGATGATCGGATTGGCCCCAGCCAAATGGGCGAACTGAACGACGTTGAGACCGACACCGCCGACCCCGAATATAACAACGGACTCGCCGATCTTGACGTTGGCGTCATTGTTGATCACTCCCGCCGCTGTCGTAACGGCACAGCCGAGGAGCGGCGCGGCTTTAAGATCGTAATCGTCCGGAATGACGGTCATGCGGTTTTCCGAAATGACCGCATAATCGTTGAAGGTTGTGACCCAGCCGGCATTGAGCTTCTTGCCGCGCCATGTGTAGGCCGGCGGCTGGCATTGGATGCCCTGGCTCGGCCGCCAGTGCAATACCACCGTATCACCCGGCTTCACTGACATGACGCCCGGACCGGTCTCGATCACGCGACCCGAGGCCTCGTGGCCGAGCAGATGCGGCAGGAACTTGTCCGGCCCTTTGGCGGCTGCAATCTCGTTGAGCTGCGCACCACAGATCGTCGAGTAGAAAATCTTCACCAGCACCTGGCCGGCAGCCAGGTCGTCCGGAAAAGTGATTTCGTCAACGACCAGCGGTTGGCGGGATTCGACAAGAACCGCCGCCTTCGCATTCGTTACTTTCATGGGAGCGTCCTATTCGAAATAGATGAACTCGTAGTCGCCCGTATAGCCGAAGCTGTTGTAGAGCCAGATCCACTCCGACGTGTGCAGGATCGACTCGGCGGTCAAGGCCCAGCACTCGAGATTGAACTGCTCCAGCTCGTTTCGGTAGCCCTCAACCATGATGTATTTGTTCTTGCCGACCCGTTCGATTTCTTTGACCGCGGTGTCGAGTTCGAACAGACGGAGGTTGTGAAGTGTGCCGAGCGAAATCACCAGATCGAAATAATCGTCGCCGTACGGATACCGATCCTGCGCCCGGTAGCGGTAAACGTAGGGTTTGATCTCGTCGCGCACCTGCGAAAGGCCGTGGTGCGAAATATCAAAGCCGGCGACTTGGAGACCCGGCAATATCTTCTTCATTTCATAGAGTAGGAACGCCTTGCCGCAGCCGACATCAAGGACTTTCGAGCCGTCCTTTAGCCCGTAGATGTCGATCAGAATCTGAGCGACCGGCTTCCAACGGCCTTCGATGAACTTGTAGCCGCCATAGCCGAAACGGCGATCGCCGTCCCAGTAATCGAACTCGTATTCCTTCGCCTTCATCATGCAGTGGACTTTATCGTCCACCATCCGTGCCAGATAATCACGCTTGGTCGCCTGATGAAGCGACGTGACAATGTTGAGCATACGACCCATTGATTCCTCGTTGTGGGGAGACTCTGCCGATCCGTGCGTCAGGCGATCAACCCTCTCGGGTCGAACGAACATTAACCGAAGCGATGACGCATCGAGGTCGCATCGAGATCAGCAGCCCGCTTAGGCAAGATCGGGCGGACTTTTAACGAGCCCTCCGAAGTTTGACAAGCCGGTGCGAGATAAGGCGGCGACGAAATCTTGGGCGCAAACCGACGCTTACAGCTCGAATATAAAGCGCTATTTCGTGCGCAATAATTCCGTCTCGGCTCAATCTTGTGAGCGGAGTCGCTTCGACCCATAAAAGACAGGTAGAGCGCCCGCCTACGTCCCCGCCGTGAAATAAGACGCCAGCCGATTCCGTATGTTCTCGGCAAGAACAGCTACGGCTCGATCTTCTGCGTTGCGCCAGGCGCGTTGCCGCGCAAACCTCTGTTGCGAGCCGGGAATGTCGTAGGACGAACGGGCAAATGTGGAGGCGCTCACAACCACTTTTTTTGTTTCAATTTCTGTGAGGCTGAAGGTGGCGTTGATGACCTCAAGTTCCGTGTCCGGTCGTCCACTCGAAACGTCAACGATCACGGAGGTTGGTCCTGCACCTGTGATTTTCACATCAAGTTTGTAAAGCGGAGAGATCGGGCTGGCCGCGCCGTTCAACTGAAAATTCAGTTCGTTTTGAACCGCCACCGCAATCCGGGCGACCGGCTGACCCTTTGGCGCCGGAATATTCCCGATTTCGATCGCGCTAAGTTTGTCTTTGACCGTATCGTCGGTCGATGCGGAAACGGGATCGTTCCCGTAGAGCGGGTGGAAGCAGGCCCCGGTCAGGAGCCCGAGCGCCAGTACGACCACCACTCTGCTGCTTTGGCGAAACGAACCCAGTCCCCCGGCCATTCCGACGATCCCCAACCAACCAACCTTAGCACCCAACCCTTAATAGCCACACAAATTTGGCCGCATTTAGCGCAGGGTCAGGCTCGCTGTTTCCCTTAGATTTTCTTGGCCTTTTGGCCGCCCCACCATGCGATTCTCCTCGAAAACTCGACCAATGTCGAGGATTCGGCGCCACCCTGCCCTGTCGCTCGGCGGTGGAGAGGGTTCCTGCTTGCTGCGGCAAGCTACGGCTTGCCGATAAGGTCAAGGACAACCACTTCGGGCGGGATTCCCCAGCGGATCGGCACCCCACTCGTCCCAATCCCGCTGGTCACGTAGAGGAGTCGCCCGCCCTCCGCGATCAGTCCGTAACTCCAGCGCAACGGCGCTTTGCTCGCATTGGTGATCGGGCCAACAAGCGGGAATCGGATTTGCCCGCCGTGCGTGTGCCCGGCCAGCATGAGATGCGGACCGGTGGGCATGTGCTTAAACCAAACCGGATCGTGGGAAAGCACAATCGTAGGTTCGGCTCGTGAGAAGTCCTCGCAACACGGAATAGCATTCCGGCCTCACAACATGAGCGTCGGGAATTCCGGCGATCTGAATCGATTGACCCTCAAATCGGATCGCGCCGCATGCATTCTCCAGCACCGTCATTCCATTGTGCTTGAGCGCACCCGCCACATCATCGGCCCCATAGATATAGTCGTGATTTCCCAGAACCGCGTAACAGCCAAGCGGCGCGCGAAGACGCGCCAGGATGGCGGCCGTAATCTGAGGTGGAATACGCCCGCCGCCGAACGGCTGCATGTTGACGTAGTCCCCACCAAATAGAACAAGATCGGGAAACAGCTGTGCCGCGTTATCGACAATCAATTCGAGTTTTTCGACGTCGTCAGTATGCGACCCGGTATGCAGGTCGGAGATAAAGACGACGCGCAAAGGCCTCGACCATTGCGGCCAACCGTCGATTTTCAATGACAGGTGCTGGAGCTTATGGTCCTGAGCTCGACTGAATTTGGTCCACCGGCCTTTCTCGCCGCGGACGTCTCGAAACGGCGGCCGGGCAAAAACACGAGCGAGCCGGCCGCGCGGCGGATCATAATCCTTCTGCAGCATTTCGATTCGGAGCCCCGGGCGGGATCAGTCGCGAAGCCCTCATTCGGCGACGCTCATAGCGGTTCGCGCTCAAGGAGCCAACGGCAAAACTGCCCGGCTCAGTCCACTGCAGACGTGTTCCGGGCGCACATGACGAGACATTTGATCGGAAACTGCATTCACCTCGTGAATGCAACAGGAAAACTCATCGTGCGTGTTAGCGTGCCAGTCTTAAGGACTCAACTCAATTGAAACGCTGTTTCGCTCAATGCTTCTCGGTGCTGGTTTGTCCGCCCAGAAGGCTGTTGATTTCCACCTGCGCCTCGGTGACGGTCTCCGACAGGCGGTTCATGGCCGGGCTCAGTACAACGGGTCCTGACCCCCGCGCGGCATTCTCGAACGCCGTTGCCAACTCCACGACCTTCCACGCGCCGACGCATTTTGCGGAAACCGCAAGCGTATGGGCGCGGGCGGCGGCGACTTTCGGCTCTTCGCTGGTCAGGCGTGCCACCAGTACATCGGCTTGAAGGTCGAAAACCCTCAGCATTTCCCACATCGTCGCTTTGTCGTCCTGAGCCATGCGAGCGAGATGGGCGAGATCGATGGCCCGGTCCGGAACCAGCGATGGAGCCTCAGCTGTTTCTACAACCTCTTGTTGGTGCCCTTTTTGGTGAGTTGCCTGATCAGCCAGCATTACCAAGTCTCCACGTTATCCGGACCGCACCTGCAGCATCTCTCGCCACAATCCACCTTAATTTGAGTGAAACTCTCCTCATAGAGGCGGAGGCGAGCATCGACGGGACGTAAACCAATTCCGATTCGCAAACCTAGTTCCAAAATGGGCGGAAACGAGGACATCGCAACGGCCCACACGCAAAGTTGACGTCAGGACGATCGTATAAAAAAATAAATTACTCCGCTTTGAGCCCAGCTTTCTTGATGAGGCCTGCCCATTTGGCTTCTTCGCTGGCGATATCGGCGGCATAGTCGGCCGACGTGCTGGCCAACGGCTCGACACCGTCGGCTGAAATTTTCTCCTTAAATTCGGGCGAGGTCACAGCCGCGCGGAGCGCTGCGTTCAGCTTTTCGATGACCGCTGCCGGCGTGCCGGCTGGCGCCACAAGGCCGTAGTGCAGACCCGCGTCATAGCCCGGCAGGCCGGCTTGCGCGACCGTCGGCAGATCGGGAAATTGCGGCGAGCGGGTCGCGCCAGTGACGGCAAGTGCGCGCAGGCTGCCCTGCCGGACCAAGCCAACCGCGGACGCCGTCGGGCAGAACATGACCGACACTTGTCCGCCCATCAGGTCAGTCAACGCCGGTGCGACCCCCTTATAGGGGACAGCCGTGAAGGCGACGCCGGCCATATCTTCGAACAGCAGCGCCGACAGGTGCGTACTCGTGCCGGTGCCGGTCGAGGCAAAGTCGAGCTTGCCCGGCTCCTTTTTGGCGAGCGCGATCAACTCGGCGATCGACTGCGCGGGCACCGACGGATGCACAAGAACAAGGTTTGGGCTCGTGGCGATCAGGCCGATCGGCGCAAAATCCTTGCGTGGATCGTAGCCAGCGTCCGGATAAAGCGACGGATTAATCGCAAGCGAACTCGTCGCAATCAAAATTGTATAGCCATCGGGAGCGCTTCGCGCGACATCGCGCGTGCCGATGGTGCTACCGGCACCGCCGCGATTCTCGATCACGATCTGCTGGCCAAGGCTCGCGCTCATTTGGTTGGCAACAAGCCGCGCAATCAGATCATTGCCGCCGCCAGCCGGGTACGGAACGATCAGCACGATCGGCCGCGTCGGATAATCGGCTGCCTCGGCGTAACACAGCGCCCCAAGTATCGGCACGGCGAGACACATAAGCCAGGCGATCGCAGTGACGTTGACCATTCGCATACGTTTTACCATTACCAACTCTCCTACTTCGGGGCTGCGTCTGGCTTCACCCGAATCGTGCCGAAGACCAAGCCATAGTTCCGCTCGTTTCATCCAGCATGCACGCAGCGAAAGTTGCAACCCTGCACGGTGAGTCCCTATGAGCGACAATATTTCGATGCTTGATCAAGTTGACCGCTTCTGCGCTCAAGTCGCGATTGCACTGCACCAATCGGAGTTGCAGATCTACGCAACGCTTGGCCTCATTGTGCTGTTGAGTGTGCTGCTTTTCCCGCCCAAGGACGACCCCGATCAAATTTGAACAGGTGCTTACGGCCTCTGGAACTGCATGGTTCGTCGAGAGTTGATTGCTCGGAAACTGAATTTTCGGAGCGCACAAAATGCTGCACCTCGTCGTTACACTTCTGATTATTGCCTTGATCGCCGCCGTTCTTGGCTTTGGCGGTATCGCCGGAGCCGCAGTGGGCATCGCAAAGATCGTGTTTTTTGTTGTCTTGGTCCTGTTCCTGGTCTCCCTTTTGGCGACGGGAATGCGTGGCGGTTTCGGTGGAAGGCTATAGGCCATCAACGCATTTGACGGGCATGGACGGCAGAGAAACTCTGCCTTCCACAGACCTGTTTCAGTTCGCAACAGCGTCAGTTTCTCGCCGAGATCAACGCTCGTTGGCGATTTCCATCCTCGAGTCAAACTCGAAGAACCGTAACGGCCAAGTCAACTCGGAGTCGTCAATTCCGATAAGGATTTCGGCTGACGCGGACGAAACGCCGCTTTGCGAATTGCTATGAGGGTCGGCCGTTCGTAATGGCTGTAATAAATCCAGCCCGCCAAGACCGCGAGGCAGGATGACGAACAGAACGCACCAAGCCAATTGTCCAACACTGCGATATGGCTCGCCAAACGCACAGCGATCGAGATCGCCGGCACATGAATCAAATACAGAGCGTATGACGCATCACCTGCGCTGACCAGGACTCGCGGGATGCGCAGTCCAAATCCTTTCTCTCTCAATGCTGCGCCGAGGACGACGGAAGCTATTCCCAGTCCAAACACCAGGCGTGAACTGGTCTCGTAATGGGAAAAAAAGAAAAACAATATCCCAACTCCGACTATGATCGCCCCAGGCGCCCAGCGGGCATGGACAAAGCGATAGATCAAAGCACACGCGAGACCGAAGCAGAATTCCAGATTGATCGGATTGAGGAGTGCCGTGGTCAGTGACTCGGGATCAGTTCCGTCTTGGACGGCTGAGGGATAGATGACCAGAGCCACGGTCCACACCGCAATGGCCGCTGCAAAAGCCAACCGATTGAAGAAATACAGCACGAAAATAACGTAGAACAACATTTCGTGGACCAAGGTCCAAGCGACCGCCAGCGCCGGCGGATGCGACGAAGGAACCAGCAAAACACTCGTCAACCAGCCCCAATCGCGGAAGTTTCGGCTTAAATCGGGCAGAAAAAAATAAATCGCAATCATTGCGACGCTGATCGGCAGGTAGGGAACATAGATGCGGATGATCCGCTTGAATGTGTATAGTTTGAGTGCGGCCGCCGTGGGCAGATCATCAAAGTGCGCGTTCAGAATGATGAAACCCGACAATACGAAGAAGAAATCAACCCCGAGATAGCCTTTACCGACGATCGTCGTCAGCCAATCCGGCGGAACCGCAATAAATACTCCCGTCGCATACGAAGCGTGCTGGAACAGCACCGCAAGCGCAGCGATACCGCGACCGGCCTGGAGAGAAAGAAGCTGGCCGCGGCGTTTGTTCGAGGCCTTTTCAGCGGACGCTTTCAACGTGAGGCGCTTTCAAAGTCGATCTCATCCGCGACTAGAGACAACGGGTGGATCAGTACAACTGACTGTCAGTTGTGTCAGTTGCATTCGTTGCTAGACGTTGCCGCGTTGAGGCCGGTGGTACGAAATCATCGGGTCAGCGCGCAACCGAAATATCTCGGTTGAGTTCGGGCCTTCGCTATTCTCACTCCGGCGTAATGCCTGCAGCCCGAATGACAGCCGACCACTTGGTTTCCTCGCGGTCGATGACGGCGGCGTGCTCTTCGGGGGTCGTCACTTCCGGCTCGCCGCCCTCGAAGATGATGCGCTTTCGCACATCGTCCATGGACAGAGCGGCGCGCAATTCCTTGTTCAGGCGCTCAATGATGGGCCGCGGCGTACCGGCGGGCGCCAGCAGGCCGTAGCTCAGCGTCGCGTCGAAGCCGGGCAGTCCGGATTCCGCGAGTGTCGGCAGGTCCGGCATCAGCGTCGAATGCTTTTGCGATGTCACCGCGATGGCGCGGATGTAGCCGCCGTCCATGGCCGCGCGTGAGACCGGAATCGGATTGAAGCCGACTTTAACGAAGCCGCCGATCATGTCGGTGATCAGCGGGTTCGATCCCTTGTACGGAATCTGCTGGACCTTGACGCCCGCCTGTTGGGCGAACAGGACCGAGGCCAAGTGATTGACGGTGCCGAGTCCCGGCGTGCCGACCTGGTAGGGCTCTGCGCTGCTCTTCATTGCGGCGACGAGTTCGCCGACGGTGCGGACCGCCAGGTCTTTGTGCACCAGCAGCAGCGCCGGCGCCGACGCGATCAGGCCGATCGGCGCAAAATCCTTGCGCGGGTCGTAGCCAACGTTGCGGTAGAGATTGGGACCGGTTGCAAGCGTCGATGTGTAGCCGAGAATGATCGTGTAGCCGTCCGGCGCCGCATGCGCGACCTGGCGAGTGCCAACGGTTCCGCTGCCGCCGGCATTGCGGTTCTCGATGACGATCTGCTGACCGAGCGCGGTGCTCATCTTGTCAGAAACCGACCGGGCCATGATGTCGTTGGTGCCGCCAGGTGGCAGCGGAATAACAAGCACGATCGGATGATCCGGATGTTCGGCCGCCGCCGGATTCAGTGCGCCGCAGCATGCGGCGACGGCCGCCAGCATCGCGATCAGCCGCGGATAGGCGCGCCCGCGCCCCTTGGTTTCCTCCACGCTCAAGGCGTCCCTCCAATTTTTTGTTGCATGCAGGGTCGTGGCCGGCCGATATATCGATTTCAAACTACCCGCCGGCGCAGAGCGGCGCCATGCTCTATGAGGTCGCGCCGTCAGTTGTCTGCGCGGGGATCGTGCTTATGAGCGTGCCAGCAACTGCGAATGCCGCGACTGCGAATACCGCGACCTGGGCCGAAGCCTTCGTCGCTATCCTCAAGGACAATGACGTCCGCCTGATCAGCAGCCCGACAACGTACTCACGCCGCTGATCAGGGCGTTACCGCAGACAACTACTTCATGTCGGTCGGCGCGACACGCGAGGACGAAGCCATCGGCACCGTGACCGGCGCCTACATGGGCGGACTTTGGGGCGATGAAGCAGACGTCGGGCTTCGCGCTCGTCGCCAACGCGCTAGCCTCGTTGGTCATGCCGTATCAATACCCGCCATCATGGTGATCTCGGAGCGCGGCACGATGGGCAAATTCAAGATCGGCCAGTCGCTGGTTGCACGGACCGTGCCGCCGACGCTCGATGCAATCGGCATCACGCGCCACACGCTGACCGATGCGACGACCCTGCCCTTCATTGTCGATTCATCGATCAAACAGGCCTAGGCGACGCAGGCTGAGCCGCGGCTCACATCACCGCGGTCCTCGGCGCGGGACGCCCCTGCGAGATGCTGAGTCCGTTGGGAATTTCGATTTCGACTTCGAGCGTCGACACCGATCCGCCGCGATCCATCTTGATCTGTACCTTGTCGGGTTCGAACGAGACATGCCGGCTGATCACTTCGAGAATCTCCTCGCGCAGAAGGCCGAGCAGATCGGGCTGACTGCGCGCGACACGCTCGTGCGCAAGCAGTATTTGCAGGCGTTCGCGCGCTACCGGCGCAGAACCCCGCCGAAATAATTTGAACAAAGTCATGCTGCAACCCGTCCGAATAGCTTGTTGAGAATACTCTTGCTTTCACTCGGAATGAGCATGGGAACCTCCTCGCCTCTGAGCCGGCGTGCGGCATCAAAATAGGCACGGGAGGGAGCGCTCAGCGCGTTGTTGAGCGTCACCGGCGCTCCGACATTGGAAGCCTTCAGGACTTCCTGGCTTTCGGGGATGATGCCAAGCAACGGCGTCATCAGAATTTCCATCACGTCGTCGATCGACAGCATCTCGCCGCGCGCCGCGCGCGTCGGCTGATAACGCGTGATGAGCAAATGCTTTTCCACCCGCTCGCCGCGCTCCGCTTTGACGGTTTTGGAGTCGAGCAGGCCGATGATGCGGTCGGAATCGCGCACCGACGAGACTTCGGGATTGGTGACGATGATGGCCGCATCGGCGTGCCGCATCGCCAGCGTCGCACCGCGCTCGATACCGGCCGGGCTGTCGCAGATGATCCAGTCGAAATTCGGGCGCAACTCGTCGATGACGCGCGCAACGCCTTCTTCGGTGAGCGCATCCTTGTCGCGCGTTTGCGACGCCGGAAGCAGAAACAGGTTCTCGAGACGTTTGTCGCGAATAAGCGCCTGCGACAGTTTCGCCGTGCCGTTGATCACGTTGATCAGATCGAACACCACGCGGCGCTCGGCGCCCATGACGAGATCCAGATTGCGCAACCCGACATCAAAATCGATGACGGCAACTCTATCCCCCTCCTGGGCGAGCGCGGCACCCAGCGCAGCCGTCGACGTGGTCTTGCCGACGCCGCCTTTGCCTGATGTGACGACCAAGACTTGGGTCATAGTCATTGCCTTTCGTTGTTCCTGTTTACCCATGATCCGTTACGAAACCCGGAAACCACCGCCGGATCATGCCTCAATGCATTGCCGAGATTTTGAGCGTCTGGCCCTCGAGCCAGGCCTGGACCGGTCCGCGGCGCAGGCTGTCTTCGATTTCGTCCGCCGTCTTATAGTAAGAGTTGATCGCGAGAAGCTCGGCTTCGACGCGGTGACAAAAGATGCGCGCGCGGCTGTTGCCGGTGGCGCCCGCCATGGCGCGGCCACGCAGCGTGCCGTAAATGTGGATCGACCCGCCGGCGACGATTTCAGCACCCGATCCAACCGAACCGAGCACCGTAATATCGCCGTCGGTGAAGATGACGGACTGGCCCGAACGCACCGGATTTTCGATCAACAGCGATGTTGACGTCGACGGCTTCGCCACCGGTGCCGGCGTCGCGGTGACTGGCGCCGGCAGTTGAAGAGCTTGCGCGCTTCGGCCCGCGCGCAGGACAGGAGGAAGGCTGTGAGCCCAATCGCCCGGATCGAAGCCTTCTATGCCGAAGACGCGGATGTTGCGTTCCTCGAGGTTGGCGATCAGGTGCCCGATCGCGGCAGGGCTGAGCTGCACAGCCGAGAGATCGAGGGCGACAGGGTGGCCGGAAAAGAAGCCCTTGGAGCGTTCGAGCGTGACGTCGAGGTTCGCAAGCCAGTCCATGATGGGCGGCTGCGGCGTCAGTGCGAACGCCATGTAGGAGCGTGCCCGGAACATCAGTGATTGGCGCTGTGCAGCGACGCTCGACACCATGCTTCTCCAATTCCGATGATTTTGAATTGGTTAATAAACTGCGCAGGTAGGGTTAACGGAGGGTTAATTTCCCGAGCTGTTAGGACCTATTTGAGATCGTTAGCTAACGCACAGGAATGACTTGTTTACAGCCACTTTCGCCACTATTTCTATTAACACGGTCTTACGATCAATTAAGCGTCCAACCTTAGCTCTGCGTTAGCCGGAAATTGGAGATGACTCGGCCCAAGCAGCCACCTCGCAAGCGCCGCCTCACAGAATTGTACGTTAGGAGGGTCAAGCCTGAGTCTACGACCTTCCTGGTCTGGGACGACCTGCAGCGCGGCCTTGCCCTGCGTGTGCAGCCGACCGGCAGCAAGGCCTGGAAGTGCGTCTATTCCCGCCACGGCCGCCCCCGCTGGCTGCACCTCGGCGATGCCAATGCCATCGGTCTGGCTGATGCCCGGACCCTGGCCGCTGAAGCCATGCTAGCCGTGGCCAGAGGCAAGGACCCTGCGGCCGAGAAGCGGGCCGAGCGCGGCGCAGGGACTTTCACGGAACTGCACGAGCGCTACCTCGAACAGCACGCTAAGAAGCACAATAAAAGCTGGCCGCAGGCCGACGCGCTGATCCGCCGCCATGCGCTGCCGTATTGGGGCAAGCTGCAGGCATCGACCATCACCCGCGGCGACGTCAAGGCGATGATGGCACGCATCGAGGCGCCGATCGTGGCCAATCAGACGCTGGCCGCGGTCTCGGCGATCTTCTCGTGGGCGGTGAAGGAGGAACATGTCGCCGCCAACCCCTGCAAGCTCGTCGATCGCAATCCGACCAAGAGCCGCGAGCGCGTTTTAGCCGAATCGGAAGTGCCGCAGTTCTGGGCGGCGTTCGACGACGCCGGTCTCGTGGTCGCCAGCGCGCTCAAGGTCTTGTTGTTGACCGGGCAGCGCCCAGGCGAAGTCACCCACATGCGGCGCGAGCACATCGTCGACGGCTGGTGGGAATTGCCGGGCGATCCCGTACCAGAACTGGGCTGGCCGGGAACCAAGAACGGTCAGTCACACCGCGTCTGGCTTCCCTCCCCCGTCCAAGCTCTGCTGGCCGAATTGAACGACGACGACACTAAAACGGGCTTCGTGTTTGCCAGCCCGCGCAGCGTTCCTGTCGACGGCCTCGACGCCGCGATGCGGGCGATCTGCGCCAAGCTCGGCGTTGAGCGCGCCACGCCGCACGATCTGCGGCGAACCCACGGCACCACAATCACCAGCCTCGGCTTCGGGCGCGACATCATGAACCGGATTCAGAGTCACCGCGAGGGTGGCATCGCGTCTGTTTATGACCGTCATGGCTACGCTGACGAGATCAAACGCGTCATGGAGGCGGTGGCGAACAAGATCATGGCTTTGGTGGAAGGCCGCGGGGCGGGCAACGTGGTGCCCTTTGGCCGTTAAACGCTTAAATGGTCCGCTTGCTTTCGCGCGTTAAGTTTCGTAAATAAACGGGGTCGGCGCAGCTTTTGCTGGTCTGCCGATTTCATCGACCCCGCGAGTATCGAAATCGGGTCGCCCATGCGCACACACGCGCCGGGGCGGGCCTTTTTTGTGCTCGCCACCGGGCGTCCCACTGAGGAGCCCGATGTGACCAACACGTTCGAAAAACCGAAAGCGGCACGGCTCGCTTTCGCCAAGAAGGCGGCGGCACGGAAGGCCGCTGCGACCGCACCCAAACTTCCCGATGACCTGATCGTCGCCGACGAGGTGGCACGAGCCGAGGCGGCGCTTGTCGCTGACGTAGGTCGTCACCAGCACGACCGCCCGCACGCTCACGGTGCGCGCGCACCTCCCGGCGCAGTACGCCTTCTGCCGAAGGCTGAAGTGTGCGCGATCGTCGGCGTTTCGTATCCGACGGTCTGGGCCTGGATGCGCGCCGGGACCTTCCCGCGCTCGCGCGTCGTTGGCGGCAAAAGCATGTGGAGATCGGACGAGATCGACGGCTGGCTCGCGGCATTGCCGATGCGCTTCCTCAAGGGCGATCAACCGGAGGAGGTCGCGTGAACTATGCCTCCTCAAAGTCCCGCATAGCAGCGCCAGGTCATTCTGTCCAAGCGCCCAGTCGCCAAGCGGCAGCCGGGCGGAGCGCGGCGAATGTTGAGCAAGCCGATCCGGCGTCGCCGAAGGTATCGGTCCGCCATGACGGACGATTCCGCCTGCTGAAACGCCAGCCCGAAACGGAAATTTTTACAAAATTCGGCGATGTTAAGTCGCGCGTGAGCTGGACGCCGGAGCGTCGGCGGCAGCTCGAGAAGATGTGGAAGCGCGGCGATACGGCTTCGGCCATCGCCACGGCCTTGGGGTGCAAGGTCGGTGCCGTCAACGTCGCCCGCGCCCGGTTCGGCTTGACACCCCGCCGCATCGTGTCCGGGCATCCGAAGGAGCCCGACGAGCCCGCCCACAAGATCGAGCGGGTGGCGTTCACGACGTCGCGGTTGATGGAATTTTGCACGGAGAAGGAGTTGGTGGCGCAGACCGGCCACGGGTCACACGATTGGCCGCGCGTCATTGTGAAGGAATTGGTCGACAACGGCCTCGATCATTGCGAGGAAGTCGGAATCGCACCGATCATCAAGGTCGCGATCACGACCGGCAAGCGCGGCAAGCCGACGCGTATCGTGGTCGAGGACAATGGTCTCGGCATTCCGCCCACGACCATCACCGGGATCATCGATTACAACATTCGGATCAGTTCGCGCGAGGCGTACATAAGCCCGACGCGTGGTCGCCAGGGAAATGCACTAAAGACTATCCTGCCGATGTCCTATGTGCTCGGTGGCAAGATTAAGGGCGAGACTTGGATCGAGGCGCGCGGCCACAAGCATCGCCTCCTCTTCGCCGTCAACCAGATCAAACAGGAACCGATCGTCAAAAACATTCGCAGCCGTTCGCGGGTCACGACCGGCACACGCGTCACGATATTCTGGCCGGACACGTACGAGGCCAAGATCAACGCTGATGAGATTGCCGGGGTGCTGAACGAATTCATTTGGGTCAACCCGCATCTCACGCTGCAATTTAGGGTGAATGAGAAGACAGTCCTTCAGTATGAGGCCACCAACGAGAGATGGAGCAAATATCGAGCCTGCGATGCGACCTCGGCCCACTGGTACACGCTTGAGCAATTCGAGCGCTACGCGGGCGCACTGATCGCTCGTGATCAGGAGCAGCAGCGCGCGACCCGGCGGAAATACACGGTCCGAGAATTTATTGCCCAGTTCCGGGGCATGAGCGCGACCAAGAAGCAAAAACAGATTCTGCGCGAACTTGGTGCGTCGCACATGACCTTGCAGCGCTTCTTCGGGTCCGAGACCGAGGTGAAGCATCAACACCTGCAGAAACTACTGCGGCTGCTGCTGAAGCACACTCGCCCGGTGCGTCCGGAATTTCTCGGCGTCATCGGAGAGGAACATTTGCGCCGGCTGATGATCGAATTCGGCGGCGAACCGCAGAGCTTCAAGTATGTCCGCAGCCCCGGTTATGACTCCGACGGAGTGCCGTACGTGGTCGAGATCGGGACATGTCCGTACAAAAAGTGGGTCAACGGCAAGCCGGAAACGCGCGGTCGAGAATTGATCACCGGCGTCAATTTCAGCGCCACTTTGGAAAATCCGTTTCAGACCTTCCGCGGAATGGCGGGGCTGGATGAGACCTTGACCGACCTGCGCGCCGATCATAGGGCGCCGGTCATCGTCTGCGTCCATTACGCCTGCCCGCACATCGAATATCTCGACCGCGGCAAGAGCCGGATCGGATTGGAGTGAAGACTCATGGGTGCCGCCGACGATCTGAAAAAGGGTTTGGCCAAGAACCTCGCAAACTTCACGAAACAACGAAAGGCCGAAGAGAAGCACGTGAGCGCCGGCCGCTGGCGGACATCGCGCATGATGGAGGTGCGTGGCAAATTTCTGATCGAGGCGGCCAATGAGGTGATGGCCGAGTGTTACATGAAAGCGTCCGACAACAACCGGCTGCCGGCCACGGCGCGCCAAATTTACTACGTCGCCCGGCCGCTGATCGAGCAAAGAACCGACAAGCCGCTGAGCTACGCCTATTTCAGCCAGACCCTATTGCCGAATTTCGTCAACGAACATGCGAAATGCGCGGGTTGGGATGTGGTCTACGACGACCGCGGCCACTTCATGGAGCCGCACAGCCAGCGGGTGATCGGCCTCGGCACGTTGAACGTCCGTGACTACCTGAGCCGCGTCTGTCGGCTGAAGCTCGAGCCGGCGGATTTCGATCCGGCCTCGGTGCAGACCTATGGCCCGCACGGCAGCTTCGGCGCAGTCCTCTACGTCGAAAAGGAGGGATTTAGGCCGCTATTCGATCGGGTCGATCTGGCGAAGCGCTACGACATCGCGATCATGAGCTCAAAAGGGATGAGCGTCACCGCCGCCCGGGAGTTGGTCGATCGCATCTGTGGAGGCGACGTTCCGCTGCTGGTGCTGCACGACTTCGATTCAGCCGGTATCATCATCGAGGATACATTGAAAAACGATACCCGGCGCTACCGCTACAAGCGACCGCCAAATGTGATCGACCTCGGCCTGCACTACGACGATGTCGACGACCTACCGCCCGAACCGAACAATTCCAACATCAGCGACGAGCGGCTAAGCGCGGCCGGTCTCGGTCAAGACGCGATCGACTTCCTGCGCAGTCAGCGAGTCGAGTTGAACGCCATGACGTCGCGGCAGCTAGTCGATTTCGTCGAACGCAAGTTGAACGAGTGCGGCATCGCCAAAGTGGTCCCCGACGTCAAGACCTTGGCGAAAACTTATGAGATGTTCGCCGCGAGCGAGAAATTGTCCGAGGCATTCGACGAACTGAAGGGAGAGATCGCCGCCGAGAGCGGCGAGACACCGATCAAAGTGCCCGACGATCTCGAAGCTAAGGTGCAAGCGCAGCTGCGCCAATTTCCCGACATCACTTGGCACCGCGCGGTTCAACTCATCGTCAATCCCGATTCGTCGGACGACGACGACGACAGCGACTCGAAGACGACGAGGACTTGAGCGACATCGACGAATGTATTGGGCCCCAATGAGCGAGACTTCTCGATACGAAAGCGTTGACCGAAGCCGCCGCGAAAATGGCCGAGGCGCTGAAGCACGCCCGGCTCGCGTATCAGTTCGGCCCGGGCTCGTACACGATGACAACGCTGCAAGCGTGCCTCGCCGCCGCCAACGCGCTCGATCAGCACATCAGCGCGCTGGCCTTCGTACAATCAGCCGAGTGGCTGCGGAAGTTTCCTAAAATTGTCGGGGGCGGTGTCGATGGCGAATAATCAGAACAACAAGAAGGACCGCGCCCGACGACGCGGTCGTCATGACGGCCCGAACTTTATCCAGCTCTTCAGGTACATGCTCAACTGCCCCGCCTACGTGTCGCTCTCGCCCGCGGCACGGTCTGCGCTGATCGAGGTCAATCGGGGCTATAACGGCTCCAACAACGGCAGGATCGTGCTGTCGGTGCGCGAGGTCGCCGGACGGGTGGGCTGCCACAGGGACACCGCCGCCAAGGCACTCCAGGAACTGGTGGCGAAAGGCTTTATTGAGCGTCGAACCAAGGGCGCTTTCAGCATGAAGTTCCGCCGCGCAACCGAGTGGAGATTGAACGACCGGCGCTGCGACGTCACGGGCGCGGCGCAGAGTCAGGCGTTCCTCAGATGGGCCGCCGAAACTCCACGAGAGGGGGAGCCGAAAACTAAAACACGGTCCTACGCTGAAGGACCGTACGGTCCTACAGAACCGGACACTACGCGAATCCCAGAACCGCCGTCACGGTCCTACGCCGTAGGACACTATAAGGCTCCCCACGGTCCTACGGCGTGGGACACTTCTATATGTACCATGACTACCAGCTCAACATGCGCACCCGGCGAAGCGCCGGCGACGCCGGACCCCCCCGCTGGCACCGCCGCCCGCCGCCCCCGTCGGCTTCGAGGGAGGTAGGCGATGGCAGGTCAGGTCGTCCCGTTCCCTGCGGTGCGCCGCGTCGGTCACATCAGCAAGCTCGCCCATCTGCTGGCGTCCTACAGCCCAGAGGGTGCCCAGAGGGCGCTCGCTGCCCGGCTGAACACGCAATATGCGGCCATGCTGCGGCGTGGCATCTCGCCCGAGGCTGCCGAGTGCGAACTGCGCGCGCTGGAACGTGCGATCCGCGCTCGGCTGTGGGCTGTGGTCATGCGCGGCGGCGACAGCGCGTAAGCAATGCGAGCGACACACAGATCGCCGCGCGAAAACGGCACCAACCCCCGAAAATCCTTCGCCACCTCGGCGGCGAGCTTAACGGTCTGTGCCTCGGAGCCAGTTTTCGCTTGGGAAATTAGCCACTGCTTAGCTTATGAAGGCCGCCAGGACGGATTTTCCAATGATAGCAATATGTTACAGAATAATATCGTTTAACGACGTTTTAAGGTTTACGGCTTCTGGACAACGGTGACACACTGCAAGGATGGAAACGTCAGCTGGGCTATCCGGCCTACATCCGGCGTCCAGCCAGCGCGCAAGGATCAGCGCTCGGCCGTGACAAATGGCAAACGGCACGCACGTTGTGTCGCGAAGAACCCCCGAGCGGGCTGGGTGTCGGAAAACTTGGCGTGCTCGCACTGCTCATTCGTAGTGGTGGTGATGGCTAGAACCCGCCGCAGTTGCTCGCGGCGTCCCCAGTCTTCTCGACCAAGCCGGCAATTATCGAGGCCTCGCCGGGATCAATGTTGCCGGCGGCCATCGCGTTTACCACGGCGGCAAGGCAGGCGGCTTTTGAGCGGGCTCGGCCGTCGGCCAGCGAAGGCAGGTCAAGCACAACGGTGCGGGCGCGCGGCACCGGTATGAGGCGATCGAGCAATATTTTGGCGGCCGTCGCGTCGCCCGCCTTCGCATTCTCGACGATCTTCGCCACGATCGCCGCAAGATCGGTGTCGGTGATCGCCTCTAACAAGGCGGTCGCCCGATTGCGAGTACCCGGCTGCCTCCCTGCAGGATTGCCGGACTGCCCCGGCCGGAATCGTCGCCCGGGGCCACGGCGTCGCTGCTTTGCACCTGTATCTTCAGCCATGACGCGATCCTACCTTCGTATCCCTGCGCCCTTGTAGGGCGAGCCAATTGATTGGTTAACGATCAAAAAAAAGCAACTGGGCTGCCCCACCGTGCGCACTGCAGTGCCGACGATGGGCTTCATCTCCGCATTGCCGGGCGAGATTTGCTGCCAACTAGGACGCCTCGGTTGGCGCTTATTCCTCGAAGCCCGTCGACTCCGCCTTGAACTTGAGCTGCCGCGCGTTATCGCGAACGACACTAACGTCGCTGTCGGGGAAGCCGCTGGGCGCTTCAGCCGCGATCTCTAGGGTGAGCTTCACTTTTGCGCCTTGGGTGCGCTGGAGTTCCATTACGACCGCATTCAGAATCGCGTCAAACGATTTCACCGGGCGAACCATGTCGATTTCGACCGAGCCGTAGAACCGGCGAGGGTTACTCGGCTTTGCCGGTCCGGAACCACCATCGTGCGATGCTGTCGTGGGCTCTCCGGCAGTGAAGGTCTCGCCACCCGGACCCTTGAACGCCGCGGCGCCTGTGTCGTCCTGTTTGAGTTGTTCGAGCGCCTCGGCCGCGCGCACGAGGACGGCGGTAGAAGCCATAATGTCGGGCGGACTTTTCGCCCATATCAGGTTTCTATAGCGGCCGGTGGCTTCGTCGAAACCGTCGGCGTAACCAAAGGTGGGATCGAGTTTGCCGACGCTGTCCCGGATCGCTGCCTGAAGAACAACCCCGTCTCGCAATTTCGGCAGATAGACGTAGGAGGCGAACCACTCGGTGACCTCGGAGATTGGCAGCTGCGGTCGATCATCCGGCCAGATTGGCTTGAGGGCCAGCCAAAGGCGCTCGGTTCCAAGCTTCTCAAGGGCGATCCCGTCCGCCCTTGTCTTGTCGTACACCAGAATGGGGACTGCCGCGCGATCGCGCGCCGTGATCAGATCATGTTCAAGTTCGAAGGGCTTCCCAGCGGTCTCGCTCTTCACGGGATAGAGAATATGGCTCCACGCGGTACGGACGGCCTTCAGCGCCGAGTCCTTATTTGTCTTCGCCTTTTCATCGGCATCGGCGAGCTGTGAGGTTGTGAGCTGCGACCCAAGGCGCTTGTCTTTTGCGATTTCGTCCCAGGCAATGGCTTTCCGCATCACCTCACGCGCAGTACCGAGCGAGCCCTCGTCGGCCGCAACGAAGACCAGCGTGTTACGGTACCGCCGTTGGGAAGCGCGGCACCGCATGAGGGTGTCGCTCACTGCGTCAGTGGCCGCTGACTTGACTGCGCCCTTGCCAGAATGCGGCACGGCCGGGCCGAGGATCACGAGCGCAATTGCCTGGGCCTCGTCGATCTCGACCGGGTCATCAGGCGCCGGATATACGCTGTGAAACGATCCTTTGGATCGGGCGTCCTCGGTCAGCACCTTGACAATGGCGCTGTCTACCTCGTGCTCGGGGAGCCCCTTGGCACGCTCATCCGCCAGACGATTGAGTGTGGGCTGCGTCGAGAACCAGTATCTTCCCGCCTCCTCGTATAGGTATGTTGCGCTTTGCGACAGTTCGTCGATGGCTTCCACGAATGTTGACAGCTGGTTCCCTGGTTCGGCACAAGCTAGGCGCAGCCGGTCTTTCGCGATGCCGACATTCGGACTGCCTACTAACGGGGCGGTGGACAAAAAGACAGCGCGAGCGGCACGGCGCATGGCTCGATCACGGGACACGCGCGCTGTTGGCTTGCTGGCCTCAATCTGTGCAGGCAGCGATCCATCCTCAAGGTAATGAGCGATCGTTTGACTGCTTCCGTCCAAGGGCCGACATCCGGACATTGATCGCTCCACTCTCGCCAGAACCTCTCCGTCTCTTGCAGGGTCGTGAAAGGGTCTATCGAGGGTGGCAGGCTTGTAAATGAGAGCCCATGGGAGAGGACGAACGCAACGGATTCGCCGGCCTCAACCCCGAACTCCCCGCGTGTTCTCAAGTCTTCACCGTACAGGGCGATGGGAGTCCGGAGGACAAGTCGTTCCGGTCCTGCGATGGCATTGATCACGCCGTCGTCGAGCCGGGTCACCCATGGCACCGTCGATCCGTAATTGAAGCGGACCACAAACTCAGTTTGGAAATCCACACGTCCAGTCCGGCCCATCACGATGCGCAACACGTGAGCGCCGTCTCCCACTGCCATGAAGTCCACGACTGCGGCACTTCCGCCCTCGGTTAGAAACTCGGTTTCGAGGATGAGGGTGCCGGGCCGGTATCGTCGACTAACCGCAAGGGATGGCTCTTTGGGAGCAATCAGCCAGCGGCCGTGTTCAGTAGTCCCGAGCAGCGCGGCGAAGCACGCAGCCGAATCGAAACGCGGCCAGCACAACCAGTCGATCGAGCCGTCACGGCCGACCAAAGCCGCGGTCTTGCAGTCGCCGATAAGCGCGTAATCCTCGATCCGTAACGTCAATGGCTTTGGCTCGTGTCTTTAAGTGTGGGTGCCGTGCTCACACGCCGATCGCTTTTATTCACGTCCGTCCGCGGGAAGATCGAGAGTAAAGGCGCCTTCGTAATTATGGCATGACAAAGACTGCCCGAACTCGCGATCTCACGTGGACCTGCGGAATTGACCAAGGGCACAAAGGTGACGACCAATTCTGTACCGCCTGGCCCGACCCGCTCGGAAGACATCGTCGACTTTCTAATTCGAGGCCAAGCGCGCGTGCCGCGGCCTGAACGTCGCCCATCTCCAGCGCGGCCTCGTGATAGCCGGGATCAAACATAATTGCCAACCGGCGGAGGCGGGGGACACTCGCGCGCAACATTTCGAGTCGCTTATCGGCAAGATCGTTCGACTGGACCGATAGTCCAGTGACATTGCCGCCCGGTCGCGCCAGATTTGCGACCAAGCCGCCGCCGAGTGGGTCGTTGGCCAATGCAAAGACGATGGGGATGACCGATGTTGCCTGCTTTACTGGGGGGACGGAGGTTCCATTCGTGACAATGACGTCGACCTTAAGTCGTACGAACTCAGCCGCAGCCTCGACAACGCGCTCGGAACGTCCCTGCATCCAGCGATATTCGATCGCGATGGTGCGACCCTCGATCCAGCCGAGTTCACGCAGTCGCTCCACGAAAGCAGCCGTCCACGGACTCCAGAACGAAGCGTCCGAGCCCAGGAAACCGATGGTCGGCAGTCTTCCCGGCTGTTGCGCACGCGCCGCGAGAGGCACAAACGCTGCCGCACCGCCAGCAAGCGTAAGGAATTCCCGTCGCCTCATGGGTTGCCCTCAGGCCGAACATCATAGCTTACCGCATTTTAGCGTGACGGCCCCTCTGTGCATCGCAACATTTTTTAGTCGCCGATGTCGCAGTGGGTCATCCTCGACGCATTGACCACCCGCCAGGAATGTCCGCTTCACTCTGAAAGCGGCTTAATCGCTGCATCGTGGCGAGTTGACGCGAAGGCTAACGTGAAGCATCGCTCGCCTATACGTGCCCTTACAATTGGCGTAGCTTAATCGCGGAGCTGCCAGCGGGACGTGCCGACGTTCTGTGAAATCAAAGGCCGCGATTGTTCCCCCGGCGGGCGAGCATCCGAAAATAAATCGCCATTGGTTCACGCACACCTTCTGCATCTGCGGAAGTCGTTCGAGCTCGTGGAGCAATGTTATGAAACTTCGCCGTAGGAAATTCCTGCATCTGGCCGCAGGCGCCGCCGCGCTACCGGTAGTGTCTCGCGCCGCTTGGGCACAAGCCTATCCGGCGCGGCCGGTGCATTTGATCGTTGGCTTCTTTGCGGGCGGTCTGAGCGACATCCTCGCGCGCCTGCTGGCTCAAGCGCTGTCAGAGCGTTTCGGGCAGCAGTTCATCGTCGAAGATCAGCCCGGCGCCGGCACAAATCGCGCCACGGAAACGGTCGTGAGGGCGGTTCCAGACGGCTATACCCTTCTCATGGCCACGTCGTCGAACGCCATCAATGCGACGCTCTACAACAATCTTAAATTCAATTTCATCCGCGACATCGCGCCAATCGCAAGCATCGCTCGTACGCCGCTCGTCATGGTGGTCAATCCATCGTTTCCAGCCAAGACCGTGCCTGACTTCATCACCTATGCCAGGGCCAACCCCGGCAAGATCAATATGGCAACCCCCGGCATTGGGAGCTCGGTCCATCTTGCGGGTGAGCTGTTCATGACGGTGACCGGCGTCGACTTAGTTCCAGTGCACTATAACACCAGTTACGTGCCCGATCTGCTCGCCGGACAGGTGCAAGTGGTGTTCAGCCCCATACCGACGATGATTGAACAAATCAGGGCAGGCAAGGTGCGTGCCCTGGCGGTAACCAGTGACACACGCTCGCAGACGCTGCCGGACATCCCGACCGTGGCCGAGTTTGTACCGGGCTACGAGGCAATCGTTTGGAATGGTGTTGTCGCGCCGAAGAACATGCCTGTCGAAATCATCGACAAGCTCAACAGAGAGATCACTGCGAGCGTCAGCAATCCGAAGATCATAGCACAATTCACTAATGTAGGCAGCGTTCCAAAGTCGATGTCTCCTGTCGACTTCAGCAAGTTTATCGCCGATGACACCGAAAAGTGGGGCAAGGTGATCCGTACGGCCAACATCAAGCCGGAGTAATCGTCACCGCGCCGATATTCCAGGCGTGGAACGCGGCAGCGCAAACTTTGTCGGCGGTGGAGCGGTGGCTTTCGGATGGACGGCCGCGCGGCACCGTGGTGGAAGATTTCGACGGACCGCCGCCGACGCTACGCGATGGCGAGAGCGTCATTGATGCCATCGAGCGGCTGCGCCATCGCGGCAGAGAACTGCGGGCTGACATCCATCGAATCAGAAGCAGTTGCTTTCCAAGTTCCTACTGCAAAGAAAAAGCCAAGAAGCAGATTTTGGCGCCTGCCGCGCGCGGCGCGCCGGTGGTGGCGCATTTGATCGAGCATGACGGCGACATCACGTGGCGTGACGAGCGTCGCAGACGAGGGCCACGCAACGCTCATCGCGTCGTGTCGCTGCGCGGACTCTCGCCAAGCCGCGCGCGATGTTGTCAACGAGCAGCGCAGCAACATGCAGGGGAAACAAGACTTTGGCTTAGAAAGACAAGACAGAACCGGTCCCGTCGTTTTAAACAGCAACCATTAGTGAGTGCGTTGTCGCTGCGGAGCCGTCAGCAAGTCCTCCTAACGACTGCTCCGCAGCTTTTACCCGCGTCCGTGCGGAAGAACAGGTTGGCGAGTTTTCGGAGGAGACAGCGGTATGATCGACGCAGAAGCAATGAATTCAGTCACTGAGAAGCAACAGCGGCGTTCTATTTTCACAAAGGACATAGTGGCTGGCATCCCGGTGCTGGTTCAGCAGGGCTTGAAAGCCGAAGCCATCGCAGCCCGACTTGGCTGCACAGTCGGCACACTCAGGGTGCGCTGCTCACAGGCTAAGATCAGCCTGCGCGTACCCAAAGAGGTCAAGGTGGTGCCGCTGGTGCCGCTGGTGCCAGCGCTCAAACCGCCAAGGCAGAAGCGGCTCTATGGCTTTGCCTTGCCGACCACACTGCAACTCAGCCGAGTTGCCATGTCCCGGCTCTGCCAACACGCGGAAGCCATCGGCGTGACCGAAGCCCAGCTTGCCAGCGAACTGCTGGAAATGATCGCGCGGGACGACCTTTATGATGCCGTCCTCGATCCTGAGAAGAAAATCTTAGAAAATGACGCCCAGAAAGCCGGGCTTCCGGCCCGCTAGACAAATCGGAGCTTGAAGGTCCGACAAGCGCTACATACTCACCGCCGACCCGGGCGCGGATCAGTCCCGTTGATCAAGCGGGGGCTCGCCGCGCTCGTCCGCCAGCCTGGTCGCGGCCTCGGACATCGCAACGCGTGTTTCGTAAACGACCTGTTCGATCCTACGCCGTAGTTGCAGGTCGTTGCCAGCGCAGCGAGCCGCCATGCCCGACATCGCGGTGGCCGCAGATTTCGTCGATCAGTGAATTGGCGTCCTCGCGCAGCACTAACTTGCGCCGCTGCTCCATGATCTTCAACTGCAACATCTCGGATTTGGCCCGGACGTGCGCAACATCCGCCTCTCAGCGCGACGAGCGGGGCTTGCGGAGGTGTTTGATGAAGCCCAAGCGCGCCGTGGTCTGATCAAACATCCCGTCAGGCCGTCGCGTCAGCACGCCCTGCGCAGCGAGCGCGTCAATGTACTGTCGGGTCACACCGAGGTGGATGGCTAGCTTGTAGCCGCTCACCGCATCGTCAGGCGGCTTGCGAAATCCGCTTCGGTGCTGCACCGTCCTGCGTCGTCACGTCGGTCATCGGCATCATCCTCCACGCTGCCATGTCGCGCCGATAGGCCCGGATGGCAACAGCAAAATCGGCGAGGACGAATATGTTGAAGGATCGCCATGGCGCGGTCCTGCACCCTCCGTTTTTTTCTTGTAGGACCCGGCCGACCGACGCGGAGGGACGCATCCCATTCTCCAGGACGGTCGCCTTCCTTTGAACGGTCGACGCCCGTCACCATCGGCGCAATGCGAACATCATCGCCTTCGGACCACAGCGGACAAATCCGGATTTTGGCTTGCGGTGGTTTGCCGCAAATGACGGTCGCTCAACCCACTTGCCACCTGTGAATTGCGGCAGGTATTGTTGTCCCGCGCATGGCTTACAGCCACCTTGTGGGGCGACAATGGAAAAGCGCATTCTGGCTGCCATGACGGCGGACCGCCGTCATTTGTCGGCTTCATTTGGCAAATTGTTATTGCTGGCCCGCTCTGCCGCGCCATTCGAACTGCTCACCGCACCAGTAGTTGTGTTCGCGCTGATCTTAGGTTGCGCGGGCAGCGCGAGAGCGACTGTCTGGAATACCGGCGACCTAACCAGCTATTCGCAGGCCTCGTGGGGCGGTGATCCAACCGTGGATGCGGGCGCCAAACTTCTTACCGATAGCTTCAACACCGTGTACGGAGCGACGTTCGGAGTGACTGTTGGTTCGTTCAGCGTTTTACAATGTCCTTCACTGATGCTCCATCCGTGCTCGCATATATACCTTCGATCGGTCCGTTCGGGCCGCTTAACGGGAATGTCCTGGATCCGATAACGACTTCGTCCGGCGCGTTCGGGGGAGAAGTCCTGGCGCTTCAGTTTAATGTCGACTTCTCAGACGCAAACTTGCTTCCAGGAACGTCAGGTCTTCACTTCGGCGATCTCTTCCTCGCTAACTTGACTGGCAATCAGTCTGTGCTCAACGGTCTCACCGTCCGTCAGTTTCTTGGAGATATGAATACTTTGTTGAGCGGGGCACGACCATCATCGCCATTTCAGACCTTGGCTTGATCATGGGTGATCTGAATACCAGCTTCGGTAATGGAACGGCCCTCCCGTTTGCGCAGGACCATCTCGACACTCCACCCACAGTGAGTCAGACCCCACTCCCAGCCGCTCTCCCACTTTTCGCCACCGGCCTCGGCGCATTGGGTCTGCTCGGCTGGCGCAGGAGGCGGAAGGCCATAACCGCATAGTCCAACAGTTTTGAGGAGGGCGACCATGTCAGCGTTGAGAAGGAAGCTACCTGTCCTTGGTGTGTTCAGTTCTGCCGCGTTGTTTGCATTCTCGCTCCCGGCAAGCGCAATAACGTTTCCGGATCCCTCCGCTACTGTCGAAGTGGGCATTGTAGGTCCTGATGGAACGCCAGCATCGGGTACGGACGTGGAGTCGAAACCATTCGCTACCGGGTCGGCCGGTACGCCGTTGGACCCCGGCGTCACCGCTAGCGCGACGGTTGCTGGTAACCCGTTTTCGACCCTCAAATTCTCCTTGTCCGCCGTTGGCCTTGCAACAAGCGGGACATCCAATGAGAGTGCAATCGCCGTCTTTGTGGCGCTGCAATTCTATTTTGCCATTTCGGCTCCGATCGACACAACGGCTGTTCTGGGCATCTCCGCTCACGGCGCTCTGATGGGAACAGGAACGGGCAATTTGAGTATCGAGTTGGAGCAACTTGACGCCAACGGCAATCTTGTAAGCTCGGCACTCCTCGGCGGAGCATGCGTGGAGGCCAATTGTTTAAGTTTCAACAACCCTGGGCCGTCATTTGATCTCGGAACAGATCTACGTGCGCTGCACACGAATACTATTTACTCGCTCGTTCTGGGCTCAGTGAATGATCTCGCTGAGGCAGGACAAACTGAAACCGGGTTCATCGATCCGATGTTCGATACGTCTCTTCTTCCGGATGGGTTTCAGCTCGAGTTGAGCTCCGGTGTCGGCAATGGAGCTTCGGCAACCCCGCTCCCTGCCGCCCTTCCGCTGTTCGCCACCGGCCTCGGCGGCTTAGGTCTGCTCGGCTGGCGCAGGAGGCGCAAGACGCAAGCGGTCGCCTGAATTAATCCGGGAGAACGTGCAATGGTAGATCACGTCGCTCGTGCCAAGGAGATGCGGGCTCGCGCTAGAAACTGCGAGTTGGCAGCGGAACGCAGCAGCTCCGTCAAATTTGCAGCCTGCTTTCGGCTGCTGGTTAAAAACTACGACACCCTCGCAACGGTCGAAGAAGAATACCAGGCAAGAGCAGAATTCCGGGCAAGAGAAATTGCCGCTACCCGTGGTAATATAAGTCGGTATTAGGATTCGACCCTAGGGGCAGTTACCCCGATCAGTGAAGAATCGTCGCGAGGCGGCCTTTCTATTTGTGCGCCAGTGACGCTTCCTCCTAACGTGCCGTCACCACCGCGACCGGGGGCCTCTGTAACGACCGGGTCGGCTTTGCCGAGGAAAGCTCAATCACCAAACATGATCGTGAAGGTACGATCAGCCGCCCGGTTGATTGGTCGCGATCGGGTGCCGCTGCGGAGCATCAACCATGGAACGTTCAGACCGGCAGCGGCGGGGAGCAACACCATGGTGTTGGGGACTATCGTTTGAATGCCGGTCTCGTAGCCTTGAAACATCCCCGCCGAGGTCTCTGCTACATAAAACAGATCAAAATAATTGCCGTTGTCCGGAGAAACCATAAATGTGAGCGGTGCTGCATCCCACGAATCCGGCATGCCGATCCTCACCGCCTTGAGCAGGCCAACCTGGAGCGGAGCTGATAACGACTGACCCGCAGGGATGATCAGCGGCAGAGTTGTTACGGGCATCGCACGAAGCTCCTACTCGCCATGGTCCCGTCGTTCCTCACTTTGTGAGATACGGCGCCATCACGACGGCCCGTCTTTTCGCGCGGCCAAGATGTCTTGCTCAATGAAAGCTTGTCAATACGCATACGGAAAAGTCAAAAACTGACTTTTCCTACGGGCTTGATCGACGCAGTCGGCGGCGAAAAGCCGGTCGATAAACCCAGCCAAACTACGTTTTCGCTCAACTTTAACCGGCGAGATCGGAGTTGTCTTGGTGCAGATCGTGACCGGAACCATGGAATCCTCCTCATTTCACGATCAATGTATCAAAGGCCCTTTCATGAACTGTGTTCAGCATCACAGAAAGGCACTTTGCTTTAAGGCTCTGAAGAAGCGACTTTTTCGCTGGTCGCATAATGGCTTGGACTAGGAGAGCCAAAAAGGGCCACGAACCGCTCCTTGCGGTCAACGGGCAAACCATTTTTGCCGCTGTTGGAACGGGCCTCCTCACCATTGCGTTATCTTCTTACATCAGCATGAAGGAGAAGACGGTATGGATCGTGAACACATTAAGGGTGCTGCCGACAAAGTGAAGGGCGCACTCAAGGAAACCGTCGGCAAAGCGACAGGCGACAAGCACCTTCAGGCTGAAGGCAAGTTCGATAAAGCAAAAGGTTCCGCACACAAGGTTGCGGGAGATGTAAAAGATGCAGTTCGCAAAGCCGGTGAGTAGCTAAGGTCCCGCTAGAAGAAAAAAGGCCGCTCCGAACGGGGCGGCCGTTTTCGTTCTAATAAATCAACCACCAACCGGCTATCGAGAATCCAGCGATAACCCGAGGGTAAACGCTTTCTGCCTTGTCGCTCCTACGCTTCGCTTCAATGATCTCGCAATTTTTTCGGCTGGGGTCTTCCTCTTTGCAAGTGACTTCAGTTCACGAACATTGTCTATCGTCCAAGCAAGTCGCTTTGCTTTCTTCTTCATAGTAACCCTCCGATTATTGAAGCGGTCGCCTTATAACCCCTGATTCCTCTAAATGAAAGACCAAGATCGCTCATTTTTGGTTCATTCAATCACCTCATCAGCCAGCGCAAGAAGCGAAGTTGGCACGGTGAGGCCCAGCACTTTGGCGGTCTTCAGATTTATGACAAGAAAAAATTTGATTGGCTGTTCGATCGGAAGATCGGCTGGCTTTGATCCCTTAAGGATTTTGTCCACAAAGGCTGCTGATCGACGAAAGAAGTCCTTTAGATTTTCTCCGTAGCTCACCAATCCACCGGCCAAAACATATTCACGCTGCGCAAAAACTGTAGGTATGCCTTCGGTTAGTGCAAGGTCTGCAATCTGTTGCCGATTGATCATAAAGAGAGCGTCCGGAATAACTAAGAGCGCACCACGTTGAGCGTTGTGAAACTCTTTAAGTGCGCCTTCAATCAATTTCTGGCTGGCGCATTCAACTGATGTTTCGGTGAGCCCGACGCTTTTTGCAGAGTCCTGCACGTTTCTGAGGACGGCAGTCATCGGGGCGCCGGGGTTTACCAACACTCCAACCCCAGACAGATTGGGTACCAACGTCTTTAACAGTTCAAGCTGTTTGGCCGCAGTATCTTCCAGAGAACTCGCTAATCCTGTGATATTACCGCCGGGATGGGCAAGGCTCGCAACGAAACCACTACCTACTGGATCGCTAGAGTATCCCATCACAATAGGGATCGTTTTCGTCGCCTCTTGAGTCGGTCGAACTGCCGCACCGGTCCCGAGGACTATGGCACTGACATTCAGGCGTACTAGCTCTTCGGCGAGGGATGGAAAGCGATCATATTGCCCGTCCGCAAAGCGCCATTCCATGACGAAGTCTTTGCCCTCGACGTAGCCGAGATCGCGCATACCGTCGGTAAACCCACTGACAATAGGCATCGAGACAGCTTGGGAGCCGCCGCTCAAAAACCCGATCCGACGAATTTGGGCGTTCTGCTGCGCCGGAGCAGCAATCGGACAAGCTGTCGCCGTTAATCCCCCAATGACGAATTCCCGCCGGTTCATTCAATGACCTCGTCAGCCGTAGCGAGCAGCGTCTGCGGAACACTAAGACCCAACGCTTTTGCGGTCTTGAGGTTGACCGCCAATTGGAACTTCGTAGGCGCTTGCACTGGAAGGTCGCTAGGCTTCGCGCCCTTAAGGATGCGGTCCATATACCCAGCCGCAAGGCGAAACTCTTCGGTGAAATCGTCGCTGTAGGCGATCAAACCACCTGATTCCGCAAAGTAGCGATTGAAATAGATCGCTGGCACGCCGTAGCGCGCCGTCAGCGCAATGATCAATTCACGGTTTGCCACACTGAATAGATCCGGCAGAATGATGAGGCCACCGCCTGGATTGCGGGCTTGTTCGGCGATAACACCTTCGATCTCGTCCTTGGTGTCAATCGGGGTGAAACTTACCTGCACCGCAAATGACGATGCAGCGGCTTGAATGGAGGGCATGAAACTTTGGATCGGCCCTGCTATCGCCGGTTTGAATAGGAGCGCCATGCGAACGGTGCGCGGCGCGATCTCCTTCAATAGTGCCACCCATTTACCGCCCATTGCGGGATCGAGATTCGTGAAGCCAGTAATGTTGCCGCCAGGATGTGCGACGCTCGCAGCGAAGCCACTGCCGACCGGATCGGATACGACCGCGAATACGATCGGAATTGTCCGTGTCTCCCTCGCAACGGCCTCGGTCACCGGCGTGGTATGAGTGAGGATCGCGTCAACCCGCAGATCGACCAATTCTTTTGCTAAGGTCCTGATCTTATCTGCATCAGCGGCGCCCCAACGAACTTCGACACGAAGATCGCCGCCTTCCGTCCACCCGAGCTTCGAGAGTGCACCCTGGAACGCCGCCACCAGAGTCCGTCCAAAAGGATCGCTCTCAAGATTGCTCATCAGCACGCCGATGCTCCGCATGCGCGCCGATTGCTCCGCTGTCGCCGCGATTGGCCACGATGACGCGAAGCCGCCAAGCAGAGTGATGAACTCCCGCCGTTGTAGCGGTAGGGACGCGATTTTCATCGCGCCCCCCGCACAGAACCGTACCTGCGGCTTTCCCGCATACGGCTTGTATGGGGCTTTCTTTGTCAAGGGAGCATCGCGCCATTTTGTCGTTCTTTGTCGTTCCATTCTTTTGTTCGACCCGCGCCGCGAGCATTCTTCCGTCCCGATCGCATATTTGCATCGCCGTCGCGCGCAGCGGCGCTTCTCCAGCGCCGCGGAAGGCTTGTTCTTGACGGACGCGAGCACGGCGGCCGGCTTGGCCGCGCGACGATCCGAGGGGAGCCTGCCATTGGCCGCGACCACTCGCGCGAACCACGCTTGTATTCGGTTGAACCCGTATCGGGTCCCGACCATGAAGCAGTCATACGCTTCTGCGGGCAAGGCTCCGAGGCGGCGGGTCCATTCTCTCAGCGGCATTGCAGCCATAGCCGAATGCGGATTGCCGCCACCTCGGATCGTCATCGGCTACCCGGCGCATCAAGCGCAGTCAGGTGCCAAACCCTATTTGTCCTTTCTCGTTCTAGAGTGTTGTTCACACCGCCGGCCGCAGTTCGATACCGTCCGGCACCTCGCCGGTCGTGACCAGGCGCCACAGCGCGATCAGCAGCTTGCGCGCCAGTGCCACGATCATCGTCGTCTTGCGCGCGCCACTCGGCCCCTCGGTCCGCGTGCGATACCAGCGCGCCAGCGCACTGTCTTTCTGGAACATCAGGAAGCGCCACGCCAACTGGATCAGCCCACGTCGTACCCGCGCATTGCCTGCCTTGGCCAAGCCCTTCTCTCGGCGTTTCAAACCGCTCTCGTCAGGCGATCCCGTGAGTCCGGCGTAGCGCGCCACCGCTCTTCGATCTCGAAGCTTCCGCGACAGGATCTCCCGTACCAGCATGTCCGCCGTTTCGATGCCGATACCGATCACCCTGGCGAGCAGTCGCACCATCGCATGCGCCCCTGTATCCGGTGCCCGCTCGAGTCGCTCGGCACGTGTTTTCTCGATCGAGCTGATCTGCTCACGGACCAGTGCCAGCCGTGCCATGTCGCGCCGGAACTCCTCGATGATGTTCACCGGAAGGCCCGTGCCCTCCGCTGTCTGCAGACCTGCCAGACGCTCTGGAGCCTTGCGCAGATGTGGCTTGAAGCCCCGGATCCCAAGACGGGCGAGCGCACTCTTCATGCGGTTGGTGATGCGTGAGCGCTCGTTGACAAGGCTCTCGCGCTCGCGGCTCGGGCGCCTCGCATCCTCCTCCTCCATCGTCGGGATCGCCACCATCCCGCAGTGCCCCCGCTCACCACGCAACCAGCCCAGGAATACGCGCATCAACATCGCCGCATCCAGACGATCCGTCTTCGCCCGCTTGCGCTCGCGTGACACCGCAACGCTTGCCGAATGGATGACATGCGCCTCGATCCCGCGAGCAATGAGCCAGCGCGCCAGCCAGAAGCCGTCGCGGCCAGCCTCATAGGCCAGCGCGATCCGGCTGATCGGCCGGCCAGCACGCACCGCCTCGTTCCGCCATCGTTCGATCAATCGAAACAGTGCCGCCGCATCCGGCTCCAATTTCTTCAACGGCTGGCGCTCGACGCCGGGAACAGTGCCGCTCACAAGCCAGCTCGTTTTGCTCATCTCGACGACCACCACCAAGGTCGAGATCGAATCAAACGCAGTCAGGCTTCGGCTGAGATCATTGACTTGGGCCACGGGGAAACCTCCATCAGTTCGTATGAACGATGAAGGTGCCACGACCTCCGCCGCCCGCCCCATAGCTTCTCCCACCTCGGGTGTGTGACGGCAAACTTTCCGTATGCGGTCCAGCGCCTGTGACACCCTTGCCCGGCTCTGTGTCCGGCGCGTGCTTTGCTGGCCCGCATTCCCCTTGGTCCGCGCCCTTGGCTCCACCGGCTCCGCTGCGTCCGCCTCCGCAGATGCCTCCGCGGTGGGCTTCCTTCGCTTTGTTCGCTGGCTTCACAGCTACTATGGCGGGGTCCGACTTCTCGTGTCCGTGCTTCATCGGCTTCGGTTCCTCACCTTCCCGATGCGGACCGTCCCTCTCACGCAACGCCTGACGGCCAGACACGAGACCTCCCAGGTTCCGATACGATCCTTTTGCACGTGATGTGGCCTTAGACCCCGGCAGGGCGTCAGCACCTCGCATAACGGTGCCGCACATGTTGCCTTCAAGCGAGTGAAAACCCTCGGCCCCTGCAATGTCTGATCTTTCGTGGCTCAATCCCACACCCCACGCAATCGCTGTGTACGCTTCGCAACCACCGTCGCCGGTGGCCACGCAACACTCGCTACCAAGCGGGCGCTGCCCCTTACTTGGGCCGGACTTCCACCGGCTGGATCGCACCAGCTTTTGCCTGGCGCACTCACTCGATCACCTCGTCGGCGCGCACCAGGAGCGAAGGTGGCGCATCGAGGGCCGATTGCCTTCACGGCCTTGAGATTGACCACCGTCTCAAACCTTGTCGGGGCCACACCGGAAGGTCGGCTGCCTTCTCGCCTTTGAGAATACAATCGCGCAAAGGCGACCGGGGGCAGTCTGCGCGCGCTTCAGCTTCAGCCACAGAAAGTGAAACCTCCCACCGACACGCAGAATCCTCCGCAGCCGCACCCTCCGCAGCCCCACCCTCCACAGCCGCACCCTCCGCAGCCCCTGCAGCCTGCGCAACCCCGACAGCCTCCGTGGACTGCGCAGCCTCTGCAGCCTCCACAGCCTCTGCAACCTCCACAGCCTCTGCACCCTCTGGCAAGCTGCACGCCGGGACGATGTGTTCCGGCGTTTTCCTTGTCGAAGACATAGAAAGTCGCCAGGCTGACGTCGAAGATTTCTTCCTCGCCGAGAGTAGTTGCCCTCGCGGTGTTCGCCGTCGGTATGTCGTCGGCCGGACCAACGATTGCCGCGGAAGTACCGCCCGCCGTCGACAATAGCCCGGCTACTCCCAATATCGTTACGGCTTTCGTCCAACTCCTTCGTTTCGAAGCTTGCCTCGCGTGCGACATGGTAAGACCTCCATCGGATGGGAGTGGCCCCTACCTAATAATTGTAGCACGTTTCTCGCGTGAACATCCGCGACAACACGGGGGTCGAGGGGACTTGAAGGATATCGCGTTCAATGCAGCTGGCTTAATGTCCTACGGAGCAAACTTCGCCGACCTGTTCCGCCGCGCCGCAGAGTTGGTCGACACTGTGCGATGCGCGGAGCAAAGCCTGCCGACCTGCCGGTCGAGCAAGAAACTCGGCGAGGTCTAGCCTGTCGACGTGAACAGCTTTCCGATCTCGTCCATAAGCGAGCTGGCGAGTCCCAGCTTGCGGTGGCTTGAGATCAACACCTGATTGTCGACCTCGAAGGGCCCTCCTTCATCTCTCGTACAGTTACGCATCGCCGTGTGGACCGGCGTTACTCGTGACACAAGACCCAACTGCGACATTTGCCAGTCAGTTTTGCTGTGATGCACAACGGAGCCGCAAATGGTAAACTTCTGTGCCTAAGGGGGCCATCCACACATGAGGCGGCGCGAGTTCATAGGACTGCTCGGCGGGACGGCGGTCTCGTGGCCGCTCGCCGTGCGTGCCCAAAAGCCTACAATGCCCGTGATCGGGTTCCTTGGCAGCGCATCGCCAGATTTGTGGGCAGCTCGTTTGCTCGCGTTTTATCAAGGCCTGAGCAAGACTGGCTACCTTGAGGGCCGTGACGTAACAGTCGAATATCGCTGGGCAGAAGGTCAAAACATTCGACTGCCTGCACTGGCGGCCGAGCTAGTTAGTCGTCAGGTGACCGTCATTACCGCACTCGGCAGCACGCCTGCGGCGCTAGCGGCAAAGGCTGCAACTACGACAATCCCGATCGTCTTCGAGATTGCAAGCAACCCAATCGAGCTTGGACTTGTCGCCAGTCTTGCCAGACCGGGGGGCAACGTCACCGGTGTGACGACGTTGAATGCGGAGGTCGAGCCAAAGCGGCTGGAGCTACTGCACGAATTGGTCCCCACGGCAACGAGCGTTGCGTTGCTGGTCAATCCGACCAATCCTCAACTTGCCCAGTCCTCGACTAAAGTCTTTCAGGCACTAGCGCGTAAGATTGGCGTGCAGTTCAATGTGCTCCAGGCAAGCAGCGACCTCGATTTCGATGCAGTGTTTGCAGGCCTAGTCCAACTGCAGACTGGGGCGCTCGTGATCAGCGCCGATCCCCTGTTCACGAGCCACATCCAACAACTCGCCGAACTGGCGCTCCGTCATGTGCTGCCCACGGTTTACGAATTTCGCGAGTTTGCGGCGGCTGGCGGCCTGTTGAGTTACGGAGCCAGTCTCACGGGCACGTTTGATCTTGCTGGTACCTATACCGGCCGCATTCTCAAGGGCGACAAGGCGGCCGACTTGCCGGTTCAGCAGGCTACGAAAGTCGAATTGATAATCAATCTCAAAACTGCAAAGGCCTTCGGCCTTACGGTTCCGCTGTCGCTGCTCGGCCGAGCCGACGAGGTGATTGAATAGACGGCCAACTCCCGCTTCTAGCCCAGGCTGTGTGAAAACTCCGAAATCAAATTCGTCGTTGGAAGTTTCGTGTCGACTTCATCAATCTGAAAGACAAAAACGCTGGCGACCGCTGTCGGGAGAAGACAATACAGAAACCAATTCTGCGCGGTGCTCGCGCGGGCACGTTTTCACACAGCCTGGGTCAACAACGGACATCAGATTGCTCAATAGGCGCCCTCTCTTACCGCCGGAACCAACAGCTGAGGAGTGATGGTTCCTCTTATCGCCAGGGGGCGATGTTTCCATTTTAAGTTGTTGCGCCTGCGACATTGACGCTCCGAACCTCACTGCGACTACCGCGTTAACGTTTGAGCAACGTTTTGTCCGCCCCGCGATCGAGGGCGCAATGCATACACCTAACCTGAAAGATAACAGCAACGAGCAAAAGCGATCGGTGACGAGTTCGCTGCACCCATGGATCTATGTAACGCTCATCGGGCTCGTGCTGTGGTTCGTTCTGTGGATTTGGAGTTTCGCTGGCGCCGGCGTGACCGACTATCTGCTCGTCATTGTCAGTGGTTTCCTCTTGGTCGTGGTAACGTTGATGCTTATCCTTTGTCGCGTCGGGCACGAGGATCGCGCGATGGACGACATCAAGGCGAAGGCCGACGATAAGCCGGAGTCGTTTCACCATTGGGCGGCGTCGGACTTTGATACAGACGCGGGCCGGTTGAGCAGCTTGCAGGCGGCGACGTTAATTCTTTTACCGATTGCGGCGGCGGCGTTCGCCATGACGGTGTTCGGGATCACGTTTTTAATTGTCGAACATGGCAGCGTTTAGCAAGCAACCTTTGGCGCAATTCCTTTTCAACATCGCAGGGCGAGGCGGGTAACCAGCAAGGCGAAGTCGCACCTAACAACCCGACTTGCCGCTGCTAAACCGAAGAGCGAAGTTCCATCAATATCGCGTAAAAACGCGCTTGCCGGCGCGAAGGTCGCGGCGTGAGGCCAGCCAATTTGACGCAGCCCATTTGAGTGCAGGAACCGCAAGCCCGAAAAGGGCGTTTTATAACAAAAACAGCCGGTGGTTCAGCGCTGCAGCGACTGAGTCACCGACGCGTTAGGCATGGGGGGGTTGTGCGAGAGCAAAATGGCGCGCCTGGGAGACGTCTTTTACTGTACAGCAAACGTTGTTGTGGGTCTCATCGTGCTTTGGGTCGTATGGAGCTATGTCGCGACCGCTCGCATCGGGGAACCAATTGTCCAGGTGATTCCTTTGCTGTTAGCCGGCGCTATCTGGCTGTTGGCACGGCTTTTCCGATCTTCGCATGATGAGCGGTGAACATCGTTCGTGGCGTTGTGAGTTCGACCGTCGCGGGGGTCGATGCCGAAGCTATCGGTTTGGAGTTTGCTTTGCCTCCGATTTATGTCGCCTTAGGACCCGTGCCCTAAATGGGCTGGCTCAATGGCAATCAACATCAGACGGCGGGAATTGAATAACCGCCCTCGCCGGTGCAGCAGCACGGCCGCTCGCGGCGCATTGGGGTATTCGGGCGCATGAGCTACCGTGATTCAGCCGATTTGTGGTCACTTACAAAAACCATACGTAGCTTCAGTGCCTTGATAATTTGTGGAGACGGCGACCTTTGGCCGCTTAGGGTCAAATTGACCGAGATCCGACTAACTCCGTTCTTTTTAGCCCAAGGCGCTTGGCCACCTGCTTGCTTTACCTGAGAGCGGAGCAGCGAAATAACATCGTCGATTTCATAAACGCGCATCCGTAATGTCTTCCGATTCTTTCGGGTTCTATTGGCCCCTCGCCGTGCTGACTGACGTCAACCGTTATAATTTCATCTTCCTTCTTAGCGCGTAGCAGCACTACAGCGTTTACCGCTTTGAGGGGCGTTGATCAGGCCGCACCGTAAGTGTCCTAGCGATTGCTGCGGTGCAACCTTAGATCAACCGCGAGGCCCGCTCCGGGTCACGAGCAACCGATTGGCGATGTCCACGTGATGTCAGCTTCTCATCCGAGAGCGACGGAATCACTGCGTCGCACGAAGTGACGCAACGGGCCAAGAGTGGAATATCGGTGATGTAGTCCGCCGAGGAACCGTCGCGCCGCTACTCCATCAGCTTCAGATCGGCGTCGTGGATCACCTTGGCCCATTTGTTGGTTTCGGCGGCGAGGAATTTGCCGAACTCGGAAGGCGGTCCGCCGAGCATTATGCCGCCGAGATCGGCGAATTTCTTTTTCATTTCGGGATCGGCGAGCGCGTCGTTGACCGCCTTGTTCACCGTAGCGATGACGTCCGGCGGCGTGCCTTTCGGCGCGTTGAGCCCATAAAAGGCGCTGACCTCGTAGCCCGGCAGGAAATCGGCAATGCTCGGCGCGTCGGGCAGCGCGTCCGAGCGCACGGTGGTGGTGACGCCGAGCGCACGGAATTGCCCGTTGCGGATAAAGCCGATCGCGCCCGGCAGGTTGTCGAAGGCCGCCTGCACCCGGCCGCTCAAGAGATCGGCATAGGCGCCGCCGTTCATGCCGCGATAGGTAATATTGTTCAGCGTGATGTGCGCCATCAGCTTGAACATCTCCATCGACATGTGCGGCGAGGTGCCGTTACCCGGCGAGGCGTAATAGAGCTTGCCGGCATTGGCCTTGGCGTAGGCAATGAATTCGGGAACGCCGTGCACCGGAACGGTCGCACCCACCACCAGGACATTGGGCACGCGCATGATGCCCGCGACCGGATCGCTGTCCCGCAGGAAATTGTAGTTGAGGTTTGCGTAATAGGTCGCGTTGATGACGTTGGTCGGATTGGTGAGGAGGAGCGTATAGCCGTCGGCCGGCGACCGGATCATGTCTTCGGTGCCGATATTGTTGGCGGCGCCGGGGCGGTTTTCGACCATGAATTGGCCGTTGAGGCGGCGCGAGAGCCAATCGGCGATCAGCCGCGCCACCACGTCGACCGCGCCGCCGGCGGCAAAGCCGGCAATGACCTTGACCGGCCGGGTCGGATAGTCGGCCGCGAAGGCGCCGCGCATAACGGCCGGCAGCGCGGCAGCGCCGGCGGCCAGTTGCAGGAACTTGCGGCGGGGAAGTTTCAGCATAACGCGCCCTCCGCGCATCGGCGCGCAATGCGCGCTTGGACGCTCTCAAATGTGGATGATGAACCGGGGCGCCCGCCGATGGCACCCTGTGCTGCCCATTGCAATTATCGGGGTTCGGCATGTCCCGCTGGCAGCTATTCCACAATGCTACACGAAACTGTTGCTGTGCGGGAGGCGGCTGTTGTGAAGCTTTTCGGATGCCGGCCGTGACTGGCGGTGCCAATGGCTCCGGCGGCCGGCGTCTGAAAAGCTCCAAGGAAAGAAACCGCGGGGAGTGGCACGCAGTGGTGCGTTGTGAAGCTTTTCGGATGCCGGCCGTGACTGGCGGTGCCAATGGCTCCGGCGGCCGGCGTCTGAAAAGCTCCAAGGAAAGAAACCGCGGGGAGTGGCACGCAGTGGTGCGGCGGGCGCTATGGGGATTTGATCACGTCAGAAGAGGTGCGTGATGGCAACCGACACCCATGAGTGCATTGGTCGACGAGGTTGCGGCGGATGACAGGCCGCTGCGAGCGTGAGTATCTGCCTTGAGCAATGAGGACCGGTGGCCAAGTTGAGACCGCAAGCGTGACTTTGAGCGAGCGCCGCCGTGGCGGGTCGACGACCAGCAAGAAAGATCGGTAGTTTGAGTTTGTGATGTGATGATTGTGATCATGACGTATCGATTCTGATCGCGGTTGGTGGCGGCGGCCGATATCGCGGGGTTGATCCGCGCTCGAACGTCTCGATGATGCTCATGTGACCGCCGCAACACGGGCACGGGTGGTTCAGTCCGCGGCGCTATCGGGAGCCTGCTGTTTGTGCGCCGTTTGCGCAGCTGTCGCCGCCGCAGCGATCAACTCACGCGCCCGCGCGATGGTCTCGGTCTTGGTGCCACTCGCCAGTAGCCCGCAGTGCCTGATGCGGTGGAATCCCTTTGGCAAGACGTGAATGAGGAACCGGCGGATGAACTCGCCCGGCTTGATCGTCATGGTCTTGTAGCGGCCGGGCCCCTCGATCCGGTAGTCCTTGTATTTGAAGGTGACACCGGTCGGGTCGGCGGCGAGGAGCCGGCTGTTGGAGATCGCAACCCGGTGGGTGTAGCGCGACAGATAGGCCAGCACCTGCTCGGGCCCGGCGAACGGCCGCTTGCTGTAGACGAACCACTTGGTCCGATGCAACGGCGCGAGATAGACCTTGAACGCGGTCCTGTCGGCGAGGTGGGCGTGATCGCCGAAGAACTGCAGGCGGCCGGCGTCGTGCGCGGCGAGGAGCATCTCCAGCATCAGGCGGCGGAACAGCCGCGACAGCACCTTCACCGGCAAGAGATATTTGGGACGGCAGCCGATCCAAAGTGTGCCGTCGAGCGATATCCCGCCGCCCGGCACGATCATGTGGACGTGCGGGTGATGCGTCATCGCGGAGCCCCAGGTGTGGAGCACCGAGGTAAAGCCGATCCGCACGCCCAGGCGCTTGGGATCGGCAGCGATTGTCAGCATCGTCTGCGACGAAGCCTTGAACAAGAGATCGTAGATGACGGCCTTGTTCTGGTAGGCGACCGCGGCGATCCGCATCGGCAGCGTGAACACGACATGGAAGTAAGGGACGCCCAGCAACTCGGACTTGCGCTCCTCCATCCATGCGAGCGCCTGTGAGCCCTGGCACTTTGGGCAATGCCGGTTGCGGCAGCTGTTGTAGGCGATCTGCGTGTGCGAGCAGTCATCGCAGCGCGCGACATGGCCGCCGAGAGCCACCGTGCGGCAGCTCTCGATCGCCGACATCACCTTCAGTTGGCCGAGGCTGACATGGCCGGCATTGGCTTTACGCCAAGCCGCCCCATGGTCGTGGAAAATGTCCGCAACCTCCAGCGCTGGACGGGGCACGAGACCTCCGCGCTAGGCCGGCGGCTCGTCCTTCTCGGGCTTCAGACTAAGACGCTCCAACGGGCTCATGACCGCGCGGATGGTGTTGGTGGCGATGCGTGTATAGAGCGCCGTCGTCTCCAATTTCGAATGCCCGAGCAAAACTTGGATCACACGAATGTCGACGTTCTGCTCCAGAAGGTGGGTTGCAAAACTATGGCGAAGCGTGTGCGGCGACACCCGTTTGGTGATCTCGGCCATGTGTGCCGCCGCATGGCAAGCGCGGTTGAGTTGGCGCGTCGATATCGGCTGCAACGGATCCTGGCCCGTGAACAGCCAAGCCCTTGGGTGTGCGATGCGCCACCAGTCGCGCAGAAGCTCCAGCAGCACAGGCGACAGCATCGCGTATCGATCCTTGCGGCCTTTGCCTTGCTCGACGCGCAGCATCATGCGCTCGCTGTCGATGTCGGACACCTTCAGCGCGGCGACCTCAGACACGCGCAGGCCCGCCCCATAGGCGACGCTGAACGCCGCCTTGTACTTGATGCCAGGGGCGGCCTCCAGAAAACGCGCCACCTCCTCGGGGCTGAGAATGACGGGAATCTTGCGTGGCTCCCGGACGAACGTCAGGTGCTTGATGACGTCGGTTCGATCGAGCGTCACGGTGAAGAAGAACCGCAGCGCCGTAACCGTACCGTTGGTGGTCGACGCGCCGACGCGGTTCGCGGTGAGATGCAACTGGAAAAGCCGCAGTTCTTCGGTTGTCGTCGTATCGGGTGATCGGCCGAGAAACTTTGCCAGCTTTGCAACAGCGCGAATGTAGTTGTCCTGGGTCTTCGCCCCGAAATTGCGAACCGTCATGTCTTCGATCATGCGCTGCCGCAACGGGCTGATGCACTCATCGGTCATGGGATACTCCTGTCTGAACCGAGGTTGTTGACCCTCGATCTTCAGACAGAGCATCACGTACCGTTACCGCCCTCCCGTCAGTCTCAGCCACCGCCTTGCGCGAAGCGCTCTACCGCGCGAGCGGTTTCGTTCATTGGCCCTTCTCGGCCGCCCCAGTCACGCGCCAGCGCGGCGGCTTTCGGGGGTACTTCTGCCGCGCTCGGATTTGCGGGCGCTCGTGTCTCATATTGAGGGTGCTGCCGCCACGACTCCGACGATGCGGCGCGGCGGTTCGTGACCCGACATTCGTCGCCCCATCCTGTTGCGACGCACAGCACCGCTCGGAATGTGGTATCGTGTAATTCTCAACCGAGGGGCAGCTCATGAGGCGGCGTGAATTCATCGCGCTTGTCGGAAGCGCCGTAGCGGCATGGCCGCTTGCCGCACGCGCGCAGCAGCCTGCGCCGATGCGCAGAGTAGGCGTCCTCCTGTCCACGCGCGAAGACGACCCGGACGGTCAGGTGCGCGCCGGTATGATCAGAAAAGGACTGGAGGAACTCGGCTGGACCGAGGGACGCACCATCGAGCTCGATTTTCGCTGGGCCGGCGGCGATGCGGTCCGCGCCAGCAACTATGCCGCAGAGCTTGTTCGGCTCAAACCCGACGTCATCATCGCCAATTCCACGTTGTGCCTGAAGGCGGTCCGTGACCAGACACGCACCATACCGATCGTGTTCGTGGTTGTCGGCGATCCCGTTGGCCAGGGTTTTGTCTCAAACCTGGCGCACCCCGACGGCAACATCACGGGTTTCACCGGATTCGAGTTTGGAATAGGCGGCAAGTGGCTAGAAATGATCAAGGCCATCGCCCCGAATGTCAGACGCGTTGCATTTATTTTCAATCCGGAAGCGGGCCTCCCCTATGCTGAGAAATTTGCGCAATCGATGAAAGCAACGGCACCCGCTCTGGGCGTCGAGGTGCTGGTCAGCCCTGTCCGCAATGCTACGGACGTCGATCGCGCCATTGCCGAAGTGGGAAACGAACCGAATGGCGGCCTCATTGTGAATCCGGATGCATTTACCGGTTCCAGCCGTGGACTCCTTATTTCGCTTGCGGCTCGTTACCGATTGCCGGCAATCTACGCGTACAGGTATTACGTCTTGGATGGTGGTCTCATGTCCTACGGGCATGAGACCAACGATTGGTTTCGGCAGTCGGCCGCCTACGTCGATAAAATCCTCAAGGGCGTCAAACTTGCCGATCTGCCGATTTAAAATCCCACACAATTCGAATTGATCATCAATCGAAAAACCGCCAGCGCGCTTGGTCTGACCATTCCCGACAAAGTTCTCGCGCTCGCCGACGAGGTGATCGAATAACGGGGTGATTGCTGCAGTGCATGAGTTCGGAAGTGGCCCAGTCTGTGTGAAAACGTGCTCGCGCGCGCACCGCGCAGAATTGGTTTCTCTATTGTCTTCTCCTGACAGTGGTCGCCAGCGTTTTTGTTTTTCAAATGGATGAAGTCGAGATAAAATTTCCAACGGCGTATTCGATTTCGGAGTTTTCACACAGCCTGGGCCCTGAACCGCCGCGCCGACCGTCCACTTTCGTGTCCGGTGTTGGGGGTCTTTCTGCCGCGCCAGCCAGTGATCCGCGAGGCAGTTGATGACCCACAACGGTCATCGGCGGTCTAAACTTGCTGTGATGCACAACACGGTTTTTTGGTAATGTGCGGCGGTCGGCCTTTTGGGATTAGCGATGAGACGGCGGGATTTCATCAAAGTGATTGCCGGATCAGCAGCCGCGTGGCCCCTCGGCACGCAGGCGCAGCAGCCGGCAATGCCGGTGATCGGCTTTATGAGTGGCCGAGCACCGGAGGATTGGCGCACCTCGTCTCCGCATTCCGACAAGGCTTAACCGAAACGGGCTTTGTCGAAGGCCAAACTGTCACGATTGAGTTCCGTTGGGCCCATGGCGATTACGATCGGCTGCCAGCTCTGGCGGCCGATTTGGTCAGCAGAAAAGTTGCCGTCCTTGTTGGTATCGGTGGTGATGTTTCGGCTCTCGCCGCCAAGAAGGCAACTGCGACGATCCCAGTCGTCTTTGGGATGGGAGACGACCCAGTCAAGGCCGGTATCGTTGCCAGCTTCAACCGACCTGACGGCAACGTCACAGGTTTTACCCTTTGGACCAGTGAGATGGAGTTGAAACGGCTTGGTTTGCTGCGGGAGATGCTGCCTGCGGTCCAACTTATCGGAGTACTTGTAAACCCCAAATTCCCACCGTCGTCGCATGAGTTGAGCGATCTTGAACTTGCGGCTAAAGGGATCGGTCAACGACTGTTCGTAGCATCGGCGAATAACGACGCGGAATTGGATTTCAGCCTTGGCCTCACTCGGACAACAGCGCGTCGGCGCGTTTCTTGTCACTGCTGCTCCCTTCTTCGACACACGGCTAGAACGAATTGTTGGATTCGCGGCTCAAAATCGACTGCCCGCTATCTATCAGTTTCGTGAATACGCCGTAGCCGGGGGGCTAATCAGCTATGGGCCCGATGTTGTCGAGAGCTATCGAAACGCTGGGCTCTATGTCGGTCGCATTCTCAAAGGTGAAAAACCCGCGGACCTACCGGTTTTACAGCCAACCAAGTTCGATTTCGTAATCAACCTAAAGACTGCTAAGGCGCTCGGACTAACGGTGCCGCCAACCCTTCTTGCCGAAGCCGGTGAGGTGATCGAATAGTTGGCGTTTTGCTGCGGTGCATGAGTTTCCTTTTGGCTCAGGCTGTGTGAAAACTCCGAAATCGAATTCGCCGTTGGGAATTTCGTCTCGACTTCATCAAGTTGAAAAACAAAAACGCTGGCGGCCACTGTCGGGAGGAGACAATCCAGAAACCAATTCTGCGCGCTGCTCGCGCGAGCAGGTTTTTCATATAGCCTGGGCCCTTCGCGTCAGTTAACTGCGATGCAGTGATATGTCGTGTTGGGGGCGAAGCGGAAGTCGCGCTCCGCCGTGAAAGTGCAGCTTTTGACCCGAACCGACTGCCTTCATACTGCGCCGGATCAGGGCGCTGGCGATGCCAGCGGTTTGCCTTTCTCTATGACAAAGGTGTCGATCAGCTTGTTGCCCGATACCGAGCAACCGTCGTGGATCGTCTGGGGCGACGTCTCGTATGTGTCGCCCGCTTTAAGGGTCTGTTCGGGCTTCCCATCAATTTTGAGCACGAAGTCACCCTGCATGACGTAACCGCTATCAATCCCCGGATGGGTGTGGCGGCCCGTGCAAGCGCCCGGCGCGACCTCAACCATCACCGTCACGGTGGTATAGCCCGCTGGATAATCGATGCTGCGTAGGACGGTGCGCTTGATGGGAGGCTGCTGTGCGAAGGCAGATACCACGATAGCCGGCACGGTTACGCACGCGATGGCGAGGACCTTCATCATTAGTTTTCCTCTCGGTTGGCGCGAACGAATAATGCGCCGAGACACTGGATGCAAGATGAAATTGACCGCCGATGGCCTAGCACCGCCGCCGAAATAACCGCGGACTTCGGCACTGCCCGGCTCGGGAAGTTCGCAACTATACTCCTCGAATGTTCCGTGGAGAGCAATGACCGGTTTTGGCACAGAGCGTCGTTTTGGAGGGTCACTCAACTGTCACGATGGGAGTGAGAGTGGAAATTCCGCCCTGGCTTTGTGCCTTTTCCGAGTGATAGTGTTTACGCTGTAGGGAGGGAGGCTCTCAACCTCGTAGCTCGCATGAGACGGCGCCAGTTCATCGCAACGTTGGGCGGCGCGGTGGCGTTCCCACTTGCTGCACACGCACAGACCGAGCGGACGCGCCGTATCGGCGCCTTGGTGGCTTTCAGCGAGAACGATGCGGAAGGGCAGGTACGCATCGCTGCGTTTCGCCGGCAATTACAGGAGCTCGGCTGGAGCGAAGGCCACAATCTACAGATCGACTTTCGGTTTGTCGGTGGCGAAGTCGAGCGCATGCGTCCTGCGGCGGCGGAACTGGTAGCACTCACGCCCGACGTGATCTTTGTGCATAGCAATCCCGGCGTTGCCGCGCTACAGCAGGTCAACCGCACCATCCCGGCCGTGTTTGCGCAGATTGCTGATCCGGTCGGCAGCGGCTTCATCGACAACTTGGCACATCCGGGCGGCAACATCACCGGGTTCAGCAATTTCGAAGCTGAAATCGGCGGCAAATGGCTGGAGATACTCAAAGAAGTTGCACCCACCGTGACGCGCGCGGTAGTGCTGTTGTCTACGCAGACCGCTGCCAACGTCGCCATCCTACGCGCGGCCGAGACGGCCTCGACTTCCCTCGGGATCACGGTGACGAGCGCGGGCGTGCATGATGCGGCGGAGATCGCATCGGCATTCGAAACTTTCGCTGCGCCTAACTCCGGGGTCCTCGTCATACCGCACTTCGTCACGGTGTCCAATCGCGTCTTGATCGGGGAGCTCGCCATCCGCCATCGCATGCCGACCGTCGCTGCGATTCGTTTCATGGCGGCGAGCGGGTCGCTAGTATCCTATGGTGTCGACGTGGTTGACCTTTTCCGGCGCGCCGCGAGCTACGTCGACCGTATCCTGCGCGGCGCCAAACCAGCCGAATTGCCTGTGCAAGAGCCGACCAAGTACGAGCTCGTTGTCAATCTCAAGACCGCGAAAGCGATCGGACTAACAGTGCCTGCGACTTTACTCGCCCGCGCCGACGAGGTCATCGAATAGGCCGCCGCTTTGGTGCGCTGCACTTTGGTCGTTATTGGCCCAGGCTGTGTGAAAACTCCGAAATCGAATTCGCCGTCGGAAATTTCGTCTCGACTTCATCAATTTGAAAAACAAAACGCTGGCGACCACTGTCAGGAGAAGACGATAGAGAAACCAATTCTTCGCCGTGCTCGCGCGAGCACGTTTTCACACGGCCTGGGCCCTTCTCGGCCGCCCCAGTCACGCGCCAGCGCGGCAGCCGTTGGGGGGACACCGGACACCTTGATCTGTAGCGGGCGAGGCAGAAATTGACCCGATTTGGACGTAATCCATGTAGGGCTGTTGCTGTGCAGCGCGCTCCGCATTCCGCTCGCTACAAATCTCTGCCGTAATTGTGCGATAGTCGGCGCGACCCTGAACCTTGAGGGGCGACAATGCGACGACGCGATTTCATTGCGCTTATCGGCGGCGCGGCGCTTGTTCAGCCGATCGCTACGCGCGCACAGCAGACCAAGAAGATTCCACGTATCGGAATATTGTGGCCTAACCCGCCCGCTACGTTCGAGTTCATGCATCAGGGTTTAACCGACCTCGGCTATGTTGATGGTCGAAACATCATTTTCGAGTATCGGTGGGCGGAGGGAAAGCTCGACCAGTTACTTGAGTTGGCTACCGATCTGGTTCGGATTCCAGTCGACGCCGTCATAACTTTGGCCCCCCAAGCCACATTGGCGGCCAAGCAGGCAAGTCAAACGATTCCTATCGTCTTCGTTGCGATGGGAGACCCCGTGGCGAGCGGTATCGTGGCAAGCCTTGATCGTCCCGGTGCGAATCTCACCGGGACGAGCCGAATGTTATCGGAGATGAGCGCGAAACACGTGGAATTGATCAAGGAAATGGTTCCCTCACTGACAAAACTAGCTGTCCTCTGGAATCCAACGAACTCATCACACCGGCCGGCACTGGATGCTGTCAACAATGCTGCTAAATCCTTGTTGCTCCAAATTTACCCATTGGAAGTTCGTGCTCCGGCCGAACTCGAAAGTACTCTCGCTGCGATAATCCAGAATGGATCTAATGGCCTTCTCTTTATCGCGGACCCTGTGTTCTTTATTCAGCTCAAACGAATTGCGGATTTCGTTACGTCAAATCGGCTCCCTGCCGTCGCGAACTTTGTCGAATTTCCAAAACTCGGAGGACTTATAAGCTATGCGCCCAGCATTCCGGATGAGTTTCGTCACGCGGCAAGCCTGGTCGACAAAATCATAAAAGGAGCTAAACCCGCCGATCTACCGGTAGAACAGCCGACGAGATTTCAACTGGTAATCAATCTCAAGACCGCGAAGGCGCTCGGCATTAGCGTTCCGCCAATCCTGCTCGCCACCGCCGACGAGGTGATCGAATAGGCCGCTTTTGCGTGCCGTTGGCATCGGCAACCGCCCTTCGATGAGGACAGTCGAATGAATCGGCGCGGCTTGCCGCCACGCGTCCGCAAAATTCGCGCCGTAGCTCATGAATTTCCGCCTTCCGATGCCGACTACCATTTGCCTCGTCTCCAAAGGGATGATGTCCGCCGCAATGTTGGGAAGTTTACCCTGTGGCAGCGGCGCGATAGAGAGGTCGAGCGTGCACGAAAATTGTTGTGATGTGCGGACGCTCGCAGCCAGCCCGCGAAGCGCCGCCGAGAAAAATCCGCGCATGTATACCGATTCGGCGGGCTCGCGGCCCTTTTCTTCGCCAGGGACTACTTCGGCGGCGCCCAATCATCGAGACCGTGTTTGGCGAAGATCGCTTTGACAGTGCCGTCACCTTCGAGTTTGGCTAATGAGTTGTTGATTTTCTCAAGCAACTCGGCATTCCCCTTCCGCACGCCGATTCCGACCGAAGGTTTTGACGACTGTGACTGGTAGGAAGTGACAATTCGCAAATTCGGAAGCCGACCTTGCTTGGCAGCATAAATTGTGTCTGGGCCGGCTGTTACTGCTGCCTTGACCGCGCCTGAAGCGACTGCCGCCCAAGCATCATCTACCGAGTCGTAGGTCTTGATTTCGGAGAAGCCGCCCGTCCTTTGCAAGAGCGCAAGCTGAATGCTTCCCTTTTGCGCACCCACCGGAAGACCTCGAAAGTCCGTCAGCGCTTTGTAAGGTGTCGCGTCGCTGGAAGGGACGACAACGGCTTCAGTTGGTGGATTGTAAATCGGGATGCTGAAGTCGACTTGTTGCTTGCGTTCCGGTGTAATCGCCATCATGGTGGCGATGATATCGATTTTGCCGGTGGTCACCGCAGGGATAAGGTCGGCAAATGTCATGGCCTGATAATCGACCTTTAAGCTCGCGTCTTTGGCGATGGCGTTTGCCAAGTCAACAAAGAGTCCTGATGATCCGTTAGGACCAATGCCTTGAACAACCCAAGGCTCATGACCGCCGACCTTGAGCGACTGCGCCCAAGAGGACGCCGACCATAATGTTGCGCCCAGTGTAACGACCACTGCGATCAAGCTTTTGCCGAACCTGTTCATAGTCCCCTCGTCTTTTGCACTGGGCGCGACGTTCGTCACCATCCCACACCTCGCCAGACAACTACCAAAGCCGCCCTTGCCGCCACCACCGCGAGCTGACGCCACAGTTGGCTGAACTAAGCCCGGGCCGAACAAAGCTATAATCGCATTGCGCATTTATGCTTCCTCTCTTGGGACGATGTCGCTCCGAAAGTTAGGACACTTTCGCAGCGGGATTATTCAGGCAATTTGGAACACGTTAGCGGTAAACTCCCCGTGAGCCGAGGCGTTCTACATCAACCGCCCCCCCCAAAAACTCATCGTCGATCCATAGCCTGCCGATCATGCCGTCCCATCTCGCCTCCCCCGCTGCAGGAAGCGGAAGGCGCGCGAAGGTGAAGCGGACGACCAGGACGATCAGGCGTAGCCGATGATGACGGTGCCGATGTGCGCGTTGCTTGATGACGTGATGGTGGGTCGCGGCGATGGTAATGCGTTGATGCGCGGATGCGCGGCGCGATGATGATCGCATTGCGCCGATGGTGAGGGCTTTACCGTCGACCTAAGTTCTTAACGAGAACTTCGATCTGCCGCCGTGATTTTGGCGTTGCGTGTCGGACGAACGATAGTGTTCCCAATGAGAACACCTACACGATGCCGCTCGCACTGCCCCCGATGGGGATGAGCGCTGACGGTAACCGTCTCGCGCCGATGGTGACGGTTCGCGACCACCCAACACGCTGCCGCTGACGGTGGACTACCTGTGGGTCGGAGGCTCTGGGACTACGACTGTGGCAACTCCCATCTCGACCAGTCCGCTCGCTTACCGCCGGTGTCGTCACTTTTTTGGTTTAGCCGTATTGTCATTCGTAACGAGATGCAAATGAGCGCGCTTTTTCGCAGGCGGCGGCTTGGGCCGCGGTAGACCAGCTTCCGCTAAGTACCAGTCGCAATAGCGTATCACCTCGGTGCTAATCAGCCTGCGAAGTTTTTCGTCGGCAAAAGCCTGAAGTAGGACTTGCTTGCCGCTACCCGACCGGTGCGCTTCGTAAATTCGCTGGCGGCAACCGCGACAGTGCACCGGCAGGGGACCTCTAGGTTTCACCTGCATCCTCGACTTGCAGCGACGGCACCGTAGGGTCTTTGGTCGGCGGATTTGCGCATTTCAGGGCCCCCTTTTGTCACGCAAACCCGTCGCGTGACGGGTTTGCGTGACAAAATGCCCGAAATGGGCCGCAGGTTCCACCATCGTCGCGTTAAGCTCGACCGCCTGGTTTGATCCGATCATCGGCACGTCAGCTTGGCTCGGTAGTCATGACAAAGGATAAGGCTCGCCGGATGGCCGCTGCCGGAGTTGCTGAAGCGATCTCCGACATGAGCGCGCCGCGCAAGCGCCCCGACTGGTCAAACGCCGCCTGCCGCGCCCGTTGGTCATTGCGAACCTAACGACGCTCACCACGCTTGCCGATGTGTGCGACCTGATTGAGCGCCCATCTGCTTGCGCAGTACCGCGAGAAGGCAACGTGGAAGTACGTCGTAGCGCAGCTTGCTGAAGGCCGCACGCGGCGGCGATACGGTCGATGTCGCCGTGCCGCTTCGGATGGCGTTCGCGATGGAGGGCGCGCCGTGTCGGCCAAAATGATCGGCGCGAAGGGCGGTTAGATCGGCTACCGCCGGCCTCCCGCAGAACCACCAGCGCCGGCCGGGAAACAGGGTCTGGACGCCTTACTTCGCGAGGCGAGGGCGCGAGGGCACTCCGAAAATTCCGCTTCGTGCGTTAGCCCATCTTTAGCTGCAACCCTATAGAAATTCAATAACATCATATAAAACATGAACTTACTGCATATATATGGCTTAACGGAGGGTTAATGGCGCGACAGGAATTGGGACTGGCACTGCGTGCCGTTCAGGGAAAGCTCGCAGGTTCAACCTTGCGGCGCCGATCGGGGCACGCCGACCCGACCCCATCGAAATCCCTGCTCGCGGGCACAGACGGCCACGAGTTTTGTGTGTCAATAACTTATTCACTGGTACGAAGCGAAACATCGATCACCTGCATGATCATCCGCGCTTTGAATTCACGCAGCATGACATCATGATCGCCCAAAGTAGCGCTGCGAGACGGCCTTAAGCCGACCGTCGCCTATTTTCGTTCACTTCTGTCGAGCATGCACGATGACAGAAGAATCTGCAGCGCAGTGGATCGCGGTTTGCGTTTGCCAATCCTCCAACAAAAATTCCATGCAGCAATGAGCAGATCAGCTGCTACCTGGAGAAATGCTTATCCAGGCCCTGCCAGCCTTCGAAATAGTCGTGCTGGAGTTCGGACGACTCGGCGGCATAGCGCGTCAGCCGCATGGCGAAGCGGCTTTCGAACATGAACGCCATCGTGTCTTCGATCTTGTGCGGCTTAAGCTCGGCGCGCGACGCGCGCTGCCAGGTTTCCGCATCGGGACCGTGGGCGGTCATGCAGTTGTGCAGGCTAGCGCCGCCGGGCAAGAAGCCCTCTGCCTTGGCGTCGTAGACGCCATGTAGCAGCCCCATGAACTCGGTCATGACGTTGCGGTGATACCAGGGCGGCCGGAACGTATCCTCGCCCACCAGCCAGCGCGGCGGGAAAATCACGAAATCGATGTTGGCAGTCCCCGGCACATCCGATGGCGCAGTCAACACGCTGTAGATCGACGGATCGGGATGATCGAAGCTCACCGTGCCGATCACCATGAAGCGCGCCAGATCGTATTTGTAGGGCGCGAAATTGCCGTGCCAGGCGACCACGTTGAGGGGCGAATGGTCCATGTCTGCGGCCCACAGATTGCCCTGGAACTTCGCCACCATGACGCATTGTCCGCTGGTGTCCTCGAACGCCGCGACGGGCGCCAGAAAATCGCGCGAGTTGGCCAGGCCGTTGGAGCCGAGCGGGCCCAATTCCGGCAGCCGCAGCATGACGCCATAATTCTCGCAGATGTAACCGCGCGAGGGCCCATCGGGCAGTTCGGTACGAAACCGTAAGCCGCGCGGGATGACGACGATCTCGCCGGGCTTCGCCTCGGTCACGCCAAGCTCGGTGACGAAGCGGGCGCGGCCGAGCTGCGGCACGATCAGCATTTCGCCATCGGCGTTGTAGAAGCAGCGGTCGGTCATCGATCGGTTGGCGGCGTAAAGGTGTACCGCCATGCCAACCTGGGTCGCGACATCGCCGTTGCCGCCCATCGTCACGATCCCCTCAATGAAGTCGGTGGGCTTGGCCGGGATCGGGATCGGGCTCCAGCGCAGCTGGGTCGGGGTGGCATCGATTTCGTGAAAGGGAGCGCTTCGGATCAAGCCGTTGTCGATGCGGGCGTACGGCCGGTGCATGACCGAAGGCTGGATGCGGTAGGTCCAGGTGCGGCGGTTTTCGCCCCGCGCGGTCGTGAACGACGTCCCAGAAATCAACTCGGCATAGAGGCCGTGCGGCGGCCGCTGTGGGGAGTTGCGGCCGACGGGCAGTGCGCCCGGCACGGCCTCGGACTCGAAGTTGTTGCCGAAGCCGGACTGATAACGCAGTTCCGCCGGCGCCAGTGCGACAGGGCCTTCGGCCTTCCGGATTTTCGTATGTTGGGACATTTACGACCTCCGGACCTCGAATGAGCGTCCGCAGCGACGAATCCGCCGACGATTGGTCTCGAACGCAACTAATATCCGCCTTCCTGTGGCTCGAAGCAAGCCGTTTAAAACCGTTCTAATCCGGCTGTTCACGTTTCAGCCCTGTAACTAAATGGCCACCATTTCCGCGTAAATTTGTGGAGCGCTTCGTCTGCCTTAACGAAATCGCAATCTTTTCAAAAAAAGGCCGCGTTGCCTCGGCATGAGCGAGTCTGTCGAGGGGACATCTTTTAGTCGATCCGCGTGGCCCGGCGCCGTAACGGCGTCGCGGTGGGGATTCTGTGGGGGCGGAATGCGACCGGTACTCGCACTCGTAACGTTGTTGCTTGGATTGAGCAGCGCCGCGCGTGAGCCCGAATACTCGTCGCTTTCCACCGATTCCCTGCAGAACAGCAACCGCATCCCCGTCCGATTATCCGTTGAGATCGAGTTGTCGGTCGGCAAGTCCGACCGCCTGCCCCTCCCGGCTCTCGCGGCAGATCTGCAAGTCAGCGCCCAATCCATACCTGTGGCGACCGAGCGGTTTGTGGCGGCGGATTTGCCCCCGGCGCCGCGGGCTGACAAAATCAACAAACCGGCTGTGATCCACGAGCGGATCGTGGTGGCCAGCGCCGATCCAGACGACAGCGGTCTTCGTCTTACGGCAAACGTGGATCCCGATGATGGCGGCCTTCGTCTTACAACGGCAAGCCTGGATCCCGATGACGGCGGTCTTCATCGTGCGCCGGCGATGGCAGATGTGACCACCGATCAAGCTCCCGACGTGTCGCTCGACGACCTTTGCTACGCGCTCCTCAACTCGGCGCAGGACAACGCGCTGCCGGTGCCGTTCTTTGCCAATCTGATCTGGCAGGAGAGCCGGCTGCAGAACGATTCCGTCAGCCCTGCCGGAGCGCAGGGCATTGCGCAGTTTATGCCGGACACGGCGGCCGAATCCGGCTTGGACGATCCGTTTGATCCGCTCAAAGCCATTCCCGCCTCGGCGCGGCTGCTCCGCGACCTGCGCCAACAGTTCGGCAACCTCGGCTTCGCTGCCGCCGCCTACAACGCCGGTCCGCGCCGCGTCGTCGAATGGCTGCACCGCCATCATAGGCTGCCGCGCGAGACCCGCGATTACGTCGTCCGCATCACCGGCCGCTCAACGGACCAGTGGCGCAAGACACCGCCGAGCGATGGCTTCTTGGCTTTCGCGCGGCGCCTGCCGTGCCGCAGCCTGCCGGCTTTTGCCGACCTGGAACAGGAGCAGGCGGAGCAAGCGAAACTCGAAACGGATCAAACAGACGCAACGTCAGCGACACCGCGACAGCCAGTAGCCGCAGGGCGGCGCGGGCACGGACGCGCCGCGCTTCGCAAGTATACGCACGCCCATAATCGGCCGGAGGCCGCGCATGTTGCCGGACACAAACCGGCCGCCAAACATCAGGCCAATCGCGGGCCCCATCCGGCGCACAACAAGCGCAAGAGCGCATAGCCTGATTTTCTTGAACAATAGCTGCTTGTTTTATCCCGTGGCTGCCGTCGTCGCCGCGCGTCTTATGCCGAGCGCCATGATACGCTGCAGCAATTCAGCATAGGCAATGCCATCGAGCCGCGCTGCCGCGGCAAATTCCTGGCTCTCCGCGATTTCCGGATTGGGATTGGCTTCGAGAAAATACGGGACGCCGTCGGCCGACAGACGGAAATCGATACGCGCATAACCGTCGAGCTCCAGCGTTCGATAAATTCGCTTGGCGATGCGCTGGATGCGAGCGGCGAGCTCGGGCGCGAGGTTCGTGGCCGGACCATGCAGGATGCCGCGGCGCTCCTGGTAGTTGGGATCGTGCTTGACCTTCTCGGTCGCGATCGGCCAGTCGCCTTGCGCCATGTTGCGGAATTGCAGTTCCCAGACCGGCAGCACCCGCAGCCGGTCATTGCCGATCACGCCGACATAGAGCTCGCGGCCCTCGATGTACTGCTCGGCAATCGCCGCCGTGCCGATGCGTTCGTGGATGAAGCCGACCCGCTCCGTCAGTTTCTCGTCGGTATCGACGACTGAGGCTTGCGAGATTCCGTAGGACGCATCCTCGTTGAGGCTTTTGACGATCAGAGGCAGTGCCAGCCGCTTCGGCCGGCGCACCTTATGGCCCTTCGGAAAGACCGCAAAGGCCGGCACGGGCACGCGGTGATAGTGCACGAGCGTCTTGGACAGGTCCTTGCCGCGCGCCAGCATCAGTCCGCGCGGATTACAGCCCGTATAGGGGACCCGCATCAACTCGAGGTAACTGGCGACGTTCTGGTCGTAGATGGCTTCGCCTTGAAACTGCTCCAGCAGGGTCAACACCACGTTCGGCTTCCAGCTGTCGATCTGGTCGCGGATGGGTTTCAGCTCGTCGTGGACGCCGAGCGGCTGAACCTCGTGGCCTGCAGCGCGCAGCGTTGTCACCACGTCATATTCAGTCTTCCACTCGTTGATCTGCTGCTCGGTGTATCCCTTGGCGGAATCGGGGGGCACCAAGTCCGGATGGACCAGCACCAGGATGCGGAGGCGCTTCATAAAGCGATCCACCGTCGCCGCGACGAGCCGAACAGGGCATGCATCGTTTTGGCGGCCAACAACACCGTGAACTGCATGACAAGCTTGCGCTCCGGCCCGACTGCGCGCAAGCCAAGTTCGCGGCACCGCTGAATCATGTCGTCAAGGACAGCGTCAAGGGTGAGCTGATATTCGCCGGTCCACTTGGCGACGAGTTCGCGAACGCTGGCACGATTGCGCCGGATGAACGACGAAGCCGCCTCCGACCGGCGATGCTTCGGATCGGCGGAAAACAGCCGCTGCAGATCACGGTCATAGGTCTTCGGAGTATCGACGGCGTAGAGCGCCTGCTTCTTTTTGTAATACTCGGCGAGTGTTCCGGTGAGCTGTGTCAGCGGCTCGACCCGTTCACGGCGCGTGAGCAGCGGACGCTGGTCGCCAATTTCCCCCATCAGCTCGTCAACGTATTCGAGCTTTTTCAGCGCCGGCCATCCGTCATAACGCTTTCGCCAGTTCGAGCGTGGTCGCAGCCACACCGCAAATGTTTCGGCGAAATCCTCATCGGGATGACTTTGGGCATACCAGAGCCGCAGATGCTGGACGAACTGGCGGCTCGCAGGATTCGGCCGGTAGTAGCGCGGATAGCGCTTTGAGGTCGAACCGAACAGCTGCTGCCAGCGTCGGCGGCGCGACAGCTGATAGGCGTGCTGGACGACGTGGCCGGCCTCGTGCCGCAGGATCGCCATGCACTCGGACCACGTCCCACCCTCGACATCGAGGATCATCTTCTTTTCCAGCCGCATCAGCCGCGGATGGGCGAGATAGAACGGGATGGCAATGCCCGGCGTACTGTCGGGGCTGAACCACTCGCTGGAAATCCAGGCATGCGGCTTGACACGAAGGCCGCGCTCGTCGAGTTCATCCTGCAACGTGCGAAGGCAGCCCTCGAGCCAAGTGCCTTCGACCGTGACCTTCAGATCCTTGAGGCGAACCTCCAACAGCTGCTCGTCTGGCAGCGAGGCCCAGGGAAACTTCCTGCGCGGCATAGTGCCGAAAACCCTAGAACGAGGGACGGAGCGATCGTGTCACGAGGCGCCGTGCGCGACAACCGCGAATCTCCTCCCGGGCGAATATCTGACGTTCCAAGATTGCGGTTTCCCTCGGAGAGCGGGGCCGCGTAGATTGCGGCCAAAATAGCCGCCCGACAAAGCGCCCGAGATGGGTCCCAAGGTGCCAAAACGTGCAAAAGAACGTTGAGCCGGTTCTCGTTGTCGGCGCCGGACCCGTCGGCCTTGCGCTGGCAGGCGACCTTGGCTGGCGCGGCGTCCGCTGCCTGCTGATCGAGCAGTCCGACGGTTCGATCTACCAGCCGCGCATGGACCTTGTCGGCGTCCGCACCATGGAGTTCTGCCGGCGCTGGGGCCTCGTGCCGGCGGTCGAGGGCTCGCCCTACCCGCGCGACTACCCCCAGGACAATATCTACCTGACGAGCCTCACCGGATACGAACTCGGGCGCGAGCGCTTCCCCGGCATCGGCCAGGCGCCGCCCCCGAAGCAGAGCCCGCAGCGGCGCGAGCGCTGTCCGCAGAACATGTTCGATCCGATCCTGCGCGATTTCGCAGCCTCGCAGCCGAGCGTGACGATGCGGTACCGCACGCGGCTCCTGTCCTCCACGCAAGATGCCGAGCGGGTGACCGCCACCGTCGAAAATGCCGATACCGGCGCGCGCGAAGAGATTTCGGCGCGCTACATCGTGGGCTGCGACGGCGCGCGGAGCCTCGTGCGCGAGACGCTCGGCATCCGCATGAAGGGCAATCCGGTCCTTACGCACACCACCAACGTCATCTTCCGCTGTCCGAACCTTGTGTCGCTGCACGACAAGGGCAAGGGCTACCGCCACATCTTCATCGGGCCGGAAGGCACCTGGGCGACCATCGTGGCGATCAACGGCCGCGACCAATGGCGCTTCTCGATCATCGGCGGGTCGGATCAGCGCGAATACACGACCGACGAGATCAAAGCTGCAATCCGCCGTGCCGTCGGCCGCGACTTCGAGTTTGAAATCTTGAGCGTGTTGCCTTGGGTGCGGCGCGAGCTGGTCGCCGAAACCTATCGCAACGGCCGCGGGTTCATCACCGGCGATGCCGCGCACGTCATGTCGCCGACCGGCGGCTTCGGCATGAATACCGGCATCCAGGATGCCGTCGACTTGTCGTGGAAGCTCACCGCGATGCTCGAAGGCTGGGGCGGCGAGCGCTTGCTCGACTCCTACACGACGGAGCGCCAGCCGATCGGCACCCGCAACGTCACTGAGGCCAGCGGCAACCTTCGCCGCATGCTGTCGGTCAAACCGCATCCCGAACTGCTCGACGACACGCCGCAGGGCGCGGCGACGCGCGAAAAGGTCGGACGCGAATTCACCGAGATCATGAGCCAGGAATGGCACACGCTCGGCGTGCACCTCGGCTACCGCTACGAAGGTTCGCCGATCTGCTGGCCCGACGGCACCGAAGCGCCTCCCGACGATCCGCGCAGTTATGCGCCGACCACACGCCCCGGACATCGCGCGCCGCATGCCTGGCTCGCCGACGGCCACTCGACACTCGACCTGTTCGGTCGCGGTTTTACGCTGCTCGGCTTCGGCGCGACCGCGCACGATGCGGCGCCGCTCATCGATGCCGCCAGGACGCGCAAAGTCTCTTTGACGTTTGCCACCATCGACGAACCGCAGGTCGCCCCGCTCTACGAACGCAAATTCGTGCTGATGCGTCCCGATGGGCACGTGGCCTGGCGCGGCGATCGCATGCCCGACGATCCGCTCCGCGTGGTCGACCTCGTCCGAGGCGCACCCGAGACTGCCACGGCCACGAAAGATTCTGTAGGATGGGCTGAGCGCGAGCGAAACCCATCCCTCACCTAACCGTTCGCCCACACACGCTGAGGACCCCATGAAAGTTCCCTCCCGAGAAGACCTCGCGCAGTCCGGCACGCTCGAAGAGCTTTACGGCAAGCTTTCGCTGGTCGGCATCGCCCCGGGCTGGGCCAAGCCGACGCCGTCGCTGTGGTCCTCGCCGAAAAAGCATTTCGCGCCGGCGCACTGGAAGTACGAGCAGGCGCGTGGCGCCCTCGATGCGGCCGGCCGCCTAATCAACACCGAGCTCGCCGAGCGGCGCAATCTCATCCTATTCAATCCGGCGGCGGAGAATGCCTACGGCACGGTGCGCACCATCGTCGCAGCCTACCAGATGATCATGCCGGGCGAGTGGGCGCGTGCACACCGCCACACGCCGAACGCGTTGCGTCTCATTCTCAACTCTGAACCTGGGACCTACACCGAGGTGGACGGCGTGAAAATCGCTATGGAGCCGGGCGACGTACTGCTAACCCCGAACTGGTCGAGCCACGGCCACGGCAACAACAGCCGCTCCTGTGCCTACTGGCTCGATTTTCTTGATGTGCCGCTGGTGCAGTTGCTCGAGCCGATGTTCTTCGAGCCAGCCGAGGAGGATAAGACCCACGACGCGTTCGCGGATGCGCCGCCGACCAAAGATTCGCCCTTCGTGTTTCCGCTGAGCGAGACATTGAAACGGCTCGACGCCGCGTCGCCCGATCCGTCCTGCCAATTCGGCACGCAAGTTCAGCTCGGCAATCCGGCGATGGATACGATCGGCCTGTTCATGATGCGGCTTGCGCCGCGCGCGATGACCGCGCCCTATCGCACCACGGCCAACAACGTCTACGCGGTGGTCAACGGCTCGGGCGTCACTACGGTCGACGGCGAACGCTTCGAATGGAAGCGTGGCGACGTGATTGCCGCGCCGGCATGGCTGCCGCATCACCACGAAGCCGCCGACGACGCGCTCGTGTTCCGCGTCACCGACGAACCGGTGATGCAGCGGCTCGGTTTCTATCGCGTCGAGGAAGCCGCGCCCGCCAAGCACTAAAGATTGGCGCGATCCGGCGACCGGGGACGACGCGATCGCGCAAGCCCGATCATGAAGAGAGAGAAGCGTATTGCGGTCGTCGGCGCCGGGCTCGGCGGCCTGACGGTCACTGGCTTTTTGCAGCGCTCAGGCTTCACCGTGAAGGTCTATGAGCAGGCGCCGACATTCTCGCGCATCGGCGCCGGCATCATCCTCACCGCCAACGCCACAAAAGTGTTGCGCCGGCTCGGCATCGAAGAGGGGCTGATCGCGGCTGGCATCAAATCGGAATGCTACATCAGCCGCGCCTGGGACACCGGGGCGACGCTCTACGAAATCCACTTCGATGCTGAGAGCGAGAAACGGTACGGCGGCCCCTATCTCAACATCCACCGCGGCGACCTGCACTATGTGCTGGAACATGGCGTCGCGCCGGGCACGATCGCCTTCGATCATCAACTGGTCGACCTGAAAGAAACCGCCGATTCGATCCAGCTCATTTTCGCAAATGGTGCGACTGCAGAAGCCGATCTCCTGATCGGCGCCGACGGCATCCGCTCAAAAGTCCGCGATGTCCTGCTCGGTCCCGAGCTGCCGCGGTTCGTCGGCGCGGTCGCCCATCGCGCGATTTTCCCGGCCGAGCGGCTGCGCGGTCTCAAGATTCCGGATTGCACCAAATGGTGGGGCCGCGACCGGCACTGCCTGCCCTACTACCTGACGGGACGGCGTGACGAAGTGTATGCGATCGGCGTCGCTCCGGCGGCGCGATGGGATAGCGACGAAGCCTCGATACCCACGACCCGCGAGGCGTATCTGGAATCGTTTGCCGGCTTCCACCAGGACCTGCAACGCGTGCTGGAAGCGGTGGAGACCGTCACGCTGTGGCCGATCTTCGATCGCGAGCGCGACGATCGCTGGAGCGGCGACCGCATCGTGCTGCTGGGAGACGCATGTCACCCCATGCCGCCATTCATGGCGGCCGGCGGCGCCATGGCGGTCGAGGATGGGGCGATCTTGAGCCGCTGCATTGCGGACTTCGCCGAGCCGAAGGCGGCCTTTGCAAGCTATACGGCAACGCGCATTCCCCGCGTCGCCGAAGTCCAGCGCATTTCCCGAGCGAATACCTGGATGGGGGGGCCGACCGATACCGATTGGTTCTACTGCTACGACGCATGCACCATGGGGCTCGCGAAGCCCAATTGAGGTGCGCTTGCTCGCCGCAGCGGCAATCGGCACTATCCGCCCTGCCACTGGTCGTACGACGCAGCGCGAGAGCGCAAGTTTCCCATGCAAGTCTCCATGCAAGTCTCCGATGGCCGAGCTAAAACCTGATCCGATGATCGCACGCGATCTGGTCGGATACGGCGCTTCCACGCCGCATCCGGCATGGCCGGGAGACGCGCTGATCGCCGTCAACTTCAATTTGAATGTCGAGGGCGGCGGCAAATCCACGCTCGTCAACGGCGACGATGAATCGGAGGGCATGCTCAACGACATCGGCGTCAGCACGCAGCGCGGACGCCGGGTGCCGCTCGTCGAATCGGTGTTCGAGTTCGGCAGCCGCCGCGGCGCCTGGCGCGTGCTCGACGTGTTCGACGAGTTTTCCGTCAAGACGAGCGTACTGGGCGTCGCCCGCGCCTTGGAGCAGAATCCCGAACTCGCACGCGCTTTCACGGAGCGCGGCCACGAGATCGTCAGTCACGGTTACCGGTGGATCGATTACAACACGGTCGCGGAAGAGACCGAACGCGAGCACATCCGCCGTGCCGTCGACATTTTGACCCAACTGACAGGATCACGGCCGATCGGATGGATGACCGGCCGGCCCGGTCCGAACACACGACGGCTCATCGTCGAAGAGGGCGGCTTTCTCTACGACCGCAATTCGCTCAACGACGAACTGCCGTATTGGCTGACCGTCCAGAACCGGCCGCACCTCGTCATCCCCTACTCGTACGAAGCCAATGACAACCGGTTCAACGAGAACAGCGGCTTCTCCACCGGCGACGACTTTTTCACATACATGCGGGACGCATTCGACGTGCTGCACCGCGAAGGCGAGCGCGGCTCACCCAAGCTTCTGTCCATCGGTTTGCACGACCGGCTGATCGGCCGGCCGGGCCGCTGCAAAGGCTTGATCAAGCTGCTCGACTATATGCGAGGCTTCGACCGCGTCTGGTTCTGCACCGGCGCCGAGATCGCGCATCACTGGCGCAAGAATTTTCCGCCGCCGGCGGGTTCGTAAGCGCTCACGCCTAATTTTTTGCGTCAGGCCGAAGCGACCAAGCCGGCGACGGGCTGCACATCGTCGCTGCCGGGAAACACGTCGGCAGCGAGGACGCGCTCGTCGGCCCGCAGGTGATCCATCAGCAACCCTTTGAGCACGGCGCGCACGTCGGTCGTCGGCTTGAGGTCGCGGTTCTCCAGCAAGCTCGCGGTCTTCAACCCCGGCCAATCGGCGATCACGCGGCCGCCTTTGAGCGCGCCGCCTGCGAGCAGCATGGTCGTGGCGGTGCCATGGTCGGTGCCGTCAGTGCCATTGATGCGCGCCGTGCGGCCGAACTCAGTGATCAGCACGACCACGGTCTCTCGCCAGGCCGGTCCCATATTGTCGCGAACCGCCGCCAGCGCGCCATCGAGTGCTCCAAGCAGTTGGGCCAGCCGTCCGGTTGCGATGCCCTCGTTGTAGTGGGTGTCCCATCCATCAAGCGCGAGCGCGCCCACGCGCGGACCGTCGGGACGGGCCAAATATTTTGCGGCGGCGCCGACAGCATCGGCGAAATAAGCACGCAACTGAGCGATGTCGTCGCCTTGAGGTGGACCGGCCAGCTTCTGATCCATGCCGCCGGTCTGCGCGATGGCGAACAGTTTCGCACGGCCCTCGATCACACTCGCGAAGTCCGGATCGGTGTGGCGATAGAGATCGAGCAAGCGCCTGATCGTGTCGTCGCTCGCCGGCAGAATACGGCGCGGCGACCACGACAGCACCGGCGCCGGGCCGCGAACCACAAGCGGCGTTACCGGTCCGACGCCGAACGCAGTGCCACCGTTCACGCCGACACGATCCTCAGGCGGAAGGCTCAGAAGCAACCGGTTGAGCCATCCGGTATGGATCGCTCCTGGCTTCTCGACCCCGCTTTCGAGCACGTCCTGACCGTCGAAATGCGAACGTTCGCGATACGATGTGGCCGCGGCATGGACGACGATCGCCTCGCCGGCCTGAAACATGCCGTGCAAATTCGGCATTGCCGGGTTGAGCGCGAAGAAATCGTCGAGCTTCAGCGCCGGGGTCTTGCTGTCGTAGGTCAGCGCGTTGTCGCCCCGCAGCCGCACCCAGTCCGGATCGCCGACCGGCGCCACTGTAGCAAGCCCATCGAGCGCACCGCGCAGCACGATCGTGAGAAAGCGCGGGTCCCGCCCTTCCGCGCGCGCGAATTTTGGCACCAGCGCCCAGGCGAACAGCGTCCCGGAGGCGAGCAGCACGTCTCGGCGTGACGCGGCATGGAGTCTCGTCATGTCTAGCTCCGCAGAAACTCAGGCGCCATCAACAGCAAGGCGAGCGCCTGCGAGCGGCTTTCCGCTCGCGCCACTGTGGTACGCGTCTCAGCCGACGCCAGCGGGCCGAGCCCGCTCTCGAGCAGTCCGACCGGATCGAGCTGTTCCGCGACGCGGCCGGCAAACTCGTTCGCGACGTTGAGGCGTTGCGCCAGTCCGTCGATCCACGCGGACGCATAGTCGGGGAAACCGTTCGGAGCCGCCGGGCGCCAAATTGGCTCGCCAAGCTGCGCCTGGCCGACCAGCATGCGGCCGACCACCCACTGGGCGCCGGTCAGCCGCAGCATGGAAATCAGCCACTGCGACGGACGCTTGAGCTTCTTGCGTTCCGGCGCCCACGAACTCGTCCGCCAGGATCAGCGTTTTGGCCAGCTCTTTCAGATTACCGTTGCTGTCGTTGAAGCTTCTCGTCAGTTTCTCGACCAGCGAGGGGGCCGGCTCGTCGGCCACAAAATGCCGCGCGAGCTTGTAGGCGACATGCTGTGCCGTTGCCGGATCCCGCGCCAGGTCCGCGAGCACCTCGCGGGTCTGTTCGGCTCCCGTGTCGGGATAGGTCTTGCCGAGCAAAACCTGCTGGCCGGGCTCGTGCAGACGCCTGACGAAGACCGCCTCGCCGCCATGCTCCGGCACGCCGGGCACGATCCACGTCCATCCGGTGAGCACGTTGGCAAAACGCGTCACGTCGTCCTGCGAATAGCCGGTGCGGACGCCGAGCGTGTGCAGTTCCAGAACTTCGCGGGCGAAATTTTCGTTCAGACCCTTGTCGCGGTTGATGCCGGCAATCGAATTCGGCCCCATGGATTCGACGTTGTCGAGATAAAACAACATGGCCGGATGGGTCTCGGCCGCGACCAGCATGTCGGCGAAACGGCCGAGCACGTGAGCTCGGATTGCTTCGCGCTCATACGCTCCGGCCATCGAAATGATCTTGTCGGCGGAGATGCAGAAGTGATTCGACCAGAACCAGACCAGCCGCTCGACAAAACCGATATCGGAGGCGACAGCGGCCTCGATGCGGACCTTCGCCTCATTCTGAATGAGCTGGGCCGGAAATGGCGGCTGTTGGTTCTGCTGATTTTGGCTCTGCCCCGGTTCGGCGGGCCGGACGTCCGCGGCTGGCTTCATCGCGCCGCCATCGCCCATGGCGGCCGAACCATTGGCCTCAGCCTCCTTCTTGGCGCGTTGCGCAACCTTTTCCTTCGCCGCCCGCTCGGCACGGAATTCAAACAGGGCCCTCGCCGCCTGCGTGCTGTTTGGCAGATTCGCCGCCGCTACGCGCCCGGCGCCAGGCCGTTCAAGGTCGGCCAGCACGGCGCCGCGCGGATCGTCAGCGATCGCAGCGATCGAGCCCGCGACCGGACCGAAACCGAACCGGTGCAGCGCCAGCGCCGCTTCAAATCGTGGATCGGTTCTCATGCGGTTGTCTCATACGCGGATCGCTGGTCCTCGGCCGCTCCAACTGCGACCGTGATCACAGCGCGGGAAAGGCCATTCAGGTCGATGCCAACGGCGCTGGTCAACGCGATACTCTGCGCATCGATTTCGGCACGCAAGAGTACCTCCAGCCTATCGGCTGCCGTCTGCGCATCGCCGAAATCAGCGCCGATCTCAGAGGTCCGCCAGATCGCGCGGAACATTCGAAACATGCATCAACTCCCGGTTTGTTCGATCGCGCCGAATCACAAGAGATTACGCGCCCGAACGCGCCAACCTTGATCGATATGCGGTCAGCTCCGCGTCAATCCAGCGTCAAAGAAAATCTGCAAAAGAGTGAGACACTTAGCCCGCACTTACATACCGCGACGCGCTGCGGTCCCTTGCGTGGAGGCCGCGATCCGGTTCTGGCGGATTGACTGCCTTTGGCGTGGTGAGCCCGGTTCAGGAGTGATAAAATCCACGAGCTCCGACCATCAAGGCTGTACCGATGTCCAAGTTGAGCCAGGTTACATTGCGCCTGCTCGGAGGCTTCGCGCTCGAAGCGAATTTGGGCCGCGCCATCGCGGTGTTTGTCCGCTCCCGGAAGGCCCGGGCGTTGCTGGCGTACGTGGCGATGAAGCCGGATTACCGCGCGCGCCGTGAAGAGCTCGCGACGCTGCTGTGGGGCGACAATCCGGATTCCGTCGCACGCCACAGTCTGCGGCAGTGTCTTATTTCGCTGCGTCAGGATTTGTGTCTGGCATCGGAAATCCTTGACGCCGATCGGGACGTCATCGGGTTGCGCACCCATTTGGTCGCGGTGGACGCCCGCGAATTTCTGACCCTGTCACGATCCAACGAGCCGCAAGACCTGGCCCGGGCAGCAGAGCTTTGGCACGGCGAGTTTCTACCGGACCTGACGCTAGATATCGACGAGTTCGATACGTGGCATCGTCAAGAGGCTCATCGCCTGTCCGCGGCAGCCGCAACGGTGTTCGAGACGCTTTGCCGGAACGCCGACGCGAACGGGGACGGCGACAGTGCAGTCGCGGCTGCAGATCGGCTGGTCGCCCTTGAGCCGGAGCGCGAGGACCGCCAGCGCCTCGCGCTCACGGTCTGCGCACGCCACAAAGGTCGCGAGGCCGCGCTCGGCCGGGCTCAAGAGCTGGCCGACTTGCTGCGCAGCGACCTTGGCGTATCACCCGATACCGCAACGCGTGCCCTCATTGAGGCGATCCGGCGAGGCGAATTCGAGCAGCCGATGCCGTCGCGAGCCGTTGCCGCGCCGCGCGAAGCCGAACCGATCGCCATCGGCACGCTGCCCGCGCTTGCAGCCGCGCAAGCACCCAGCGGGCGGGAGCGCCCGATCATGCCATTATGGCGCCGTCAGCCGCTCATTGCCGCCGCCGCCGTGGCGTGTCTGTGCTTTGGCATCGTCGGACTTGAGCTTGCGAGCGATTGGACGGTGCCACTGCCGCTCGCGGAGCGACACGGCAGTCAGGGCCTCACCAACCCGCGCACGCAGAGCACCGCGGCGATCAATGCCCGCACCGGGATCGCCGTTCTGCCGTTTGAGGCCGACGATCTGGAGCGGTCCGACGATCGCGTATTCGCGCGCGCACTTACGCATACGCTGATCGGGTACCTGACGCGGTACGGCAATCTGCGGGTGATGTCGGAGCAGGCGTCGAACTCCTATCGCGAGCGCCCGATCGACGTTGCGCAAATCAGAAACGAACTCGGCGCGCGATACGCCATCTCAGGCCACGTTCAAGGCAATGACGGCGACCTTAAGATCGATTTTCAACTGGTGGACACCGCCACTCAAACCAACGTGTGGTCCGACCACGTACTGCGAGAGCGCGGCGACCCGGCGCTTGGCGCGGATACGCTTGGCGCTGACGAAGCGGCGCGCGGCATCGCTCGCGTTCTGGCAATCCAGATCGATCGCCTCGACACGCTGCGCACGCGCGGCAAGCCGAGTTCGGAACTGTCCCTGAGCGAGCTGGTGGCTCGGGGTTATCTCGCTCTCCAGAGCGGCTCCATGCGGGACAATATCGCCGCGGCGACGAAATTGTTCGACGAGGCGCTGCAACGCGACCCCCACTATCAGCCCGCTTTGCTCGCTGTCGCGCGGATGCACATCATCTCGGCGATGAATTTTGTCGACTTCGACGTCTCATCCAACCTCAACGAGTTGGAGCGGCTGCTGAACGAGCTTTTGATCAAATCGCCTAACTCGGTCTCTGCACACTACAGCCTTGCGCTGCTGGAAAAGCATCGCCACCAATACGCGGCGAGCCTGCAATCGCTGCAGCGCTGCCTCGAACTCAATCCGACTTTCCTTCCGGCGCAGGGCCAGATCGGCGATGTCCTGATCAGGATGGGCCAGCCGCAACAGGGGCTCGAGCAAATCCTCAAGACGATTCGCGCGGCAAGTCCCAACGACCCGACGATGGGATATTGGTATCTCTTCGCCGCCGAAGCCGAGCTTGAGCTCGGCCATAATCAAGCCGCGCTGGAGTGGGCATTGCGCGCCAATACCTTCATGCCGGGATCTCCGATCACACAGGCTTGGCTTGCATCGATCTACGGCACGCTTGGGGATCGCTCGAACGCGGCAAAATCCGTCGCGGCCCTTATGAAGATCGCTCCGGAGCGCATGCAGCAATTCGTGAAGCGGCCGGCCAGCGATTCCAGTCACGCCGACCGGCAGCACCGGCCCCGGATCTTGGATGGTCTGCGATTGGCGCTTGACGCCTCATTGGGCTAGAGCCGCGCTCTATGGCCGTGGAAAGTGGTAGCCGCGCCCGCCGCGCTGTGAGAATATCTGCCGCCGCGTCATCTGCGGTCAGCCCACACACCAAAACCTCGACTTATCGAATTCATGCACGCAGGCATCGGAGATACGGTACGCCGCAAGGAGGATTTGCGCCTCCTCACCGGCCGCGGCTGCTACAGCGACGATTTCAATCTGCCGGGCCAGGCCTACGCGGCCGCGGCCCGCGCGCCCCATGGGCACGCCATCATCCGCTCGATCGATGTGTCGAGCAGCGCGCGCGATGCCGGGCGTGCTGGCCGTTCTCACAGGCGCGGATGCGCTCGCCGACGGCTTGAAGCCGATTCCGCATCACGCCAATCCGGGCACCCCGCCCGACATCGTGCTGAAAAACCGCGACGGCTCCGCCGGTCCTGATCGCGCCGCATCACGTGCTGCCGGCCGATCGCGTCCGCTTCGTCGGCACCGCCGTCGCGTTCGTGCATTGCGGAGAGCGTTCCGCAGGCCAAGGACGCGGCCGAACGCGTCGCTGTCGACTACGAGCCGCTGCCGTCCGATATCACCGCGACCGCTGCCGCCGAGCGAAAGCGCGCCGCGCTTCTACGACGATGTCCCGAATATCTTGATCGACGCCGATTTCGGCAACGCGGCGAAGACCGCCGAAGCGTTCGCGCACGCCGCTGCACGTCACGCGGCTCGACACCTGGATCAACCGCGTGACCGGCGTGCCGATGGAGCCGCGCGCATCGCTCGGCGTCTACGATCACGGCAAGCGGACGCTACACGCTCTATGCCGGATCGGGCGGCGTGGTGCGGCAGAAGCGCGAGCTCGCGGCCATCCTCGGCGTGCCGCGTCGAGATCGGTCCGTGTCATCGCCAAGGAGATCGGCGGCAATTTCGGCACGCGCAACGGCTTCTATCCCGAGTTCGCGCTGGTGCGCCTGGGGCTCGCGCCGAAAATCGGAGGCCGGTGAAATGGACGTGCGACCGCCACGAGGCATTCATCAGCGATTATCAGGCGCGCGACCTCTGACGTTTCGGCCGAGCTTGCGCTCGACGCCGACGGCACGCTTTCTCGCGCTGCGCGCCACCAACGTCAGCAATATCGGCGCGCACAGCGTCGCCTACGTGCCGCTGGTCAAGGGCGTCGGCAGCTGGTGACGGCGGTCTACCGCATCCCGGCTTCGCAAGTCCGCGCCCGCGCCGTGCTCAGCAACACGTCGCCGACCAATCCGTATCGCAGCGCCGGCCGGCCGGAAGTCGATGTACGTGATCGAACGGCTGATCGATAAGGCCGCGCGCGAGCACGGCTTCGATCGCGTTGCGCTGCGGCGGCGCAATCTCATTCCGCCGTCGGCGTTTCCTTTCACCAACGCGCAAGGCGTGACCTACGACAACGGGACCTACCGCGTGGTGATGGAACGCGCGCTCGAACTCGCCGATTGGAAAGGATTCAAGAAGCGCCGCGCCGAGGCACGCAAGCGCAAGCGCGCTACGCGGCATCGGCCTTGGCAACTACGTCGAGGCGACCGGCGGCTATCCGCGCGAGCGCGCCGACATCACCGTGCATCCGCACGGCCGCGTCGACGTCGTGGTCGGCACGCTCTCGAGCGGCCAAAGCCACGAAACGACGTTCGCGCAATGCGTGGCGGAATGGCTCGGCGTTCCGTTCGAAGACGTGCACGTCTTCGAAGGCGACACCGACGTCGTCCACGAAGGCGGCGGCTCGCACTCGGCCCGCTCGATGCGGATGGCGGGCATCGTCATGGGCAAGGCGTCCGACGAGATCGTCGAGAAGGGCAAGAAGATCGCCGCGCACATGCTCGAAACCGCCGAGGAGGATATCGCCTTCGCAGGCGGCCGCTTCACCGTCAAGGGCACCGACCGCTCGGTCGGATTGTTCGATGTGGCGAAGGCCGCGGCGGACGGCAAAGCCGTGCCGGAGGAACTGCGCAGGCACGCTGGCTGCGACCTGCGACGAAACCATCAGGCAGCTCGGCTTTCCTTACGGCGCGCATGTCTGCGAGGTCGAGATCGATCCGCAGACCGGCGCGCTCGATCTCGTCGCCTTCACGGCGGTCGACGACGTCGGCCGCGCGATCAATCCGCTCGTGCTGCACGGCCAGACCCACGGCGGCGCCGTGCAAGGCATCGGCCAGGCGCTGTGGGAGCAATGCGTCTACGACTCCGAAGGCCAATTTCTGACCGCCTCGTTCATGGACTACGCGATGCCGCGCGCCGATTATGCTGCCGGCGTTCACCAGCGAGATCAGCGAGACGCTGACGCCGACCAATCCGCTCGGCGTGCGCGGCGGCGGCGAAGGCGGCACGACCGGCGCCATCGGCGCGGTCATCAATGCGGTGGTCGACGCGTTGAGCGAATTCGGCGTCACCCACATCGAAATGCCGGCGACGCCGGAGCGCATCTGGCGCGCCATTCAATCAGCAAAAACTTAAAGTCGCCGCAAAGGGAGACACCATGGCGGATATCCTGACCAATCAAGCCGGGCCGATCTTGAACATCACTCTGAACCAGCCGGACCGCGGCAACGCCGTGTCCGACGAAATGGTCGCGGGGCTCACCGGCATCATCGCGGGCGCAGATAAAACGTCGAGCGTCATCGTGCTGCGCGGCGCCGGCAGCGATTTCTGTGTCGGACGCGCCGTGATGGGCGCCACGCCAAAGAAGGATCCTGACGCACTCGAACGCCGCACGTTCAGCGACGTGGTGTTCGACTGCTACGGCGCGCTGCGCAACGCGAAGATTCCCGTCATTGCCGTGGTGCAAGGCCGCGCGCTCGGCTTCGGCTGCGCGGTGGCGGCGGCGTGCGACATCACGCTCGCGGGCGACAAGGCCGTGTTTCAGGTTCCTGAAATGGCGCACAACATCCTGCCGACCATGGTGATGTCGTCGTTCGTCGACCGCGTGCCGCGCAAGGCGATGAGTTACCTGGTCTATTCGCAAGCCGAGATCAGCCCCGAACGGGCGCTGAGCTTCGGCATCGTCAGCGACGTCGTGCCGGCGGCAAAGCTCGAAGCGGCGGTCGAGACTCTCTGCGCGGCGATCCTGAAAGCACCGCGGCCCGCGATCCTTGGCGTCAAGGAATACGTCAAGACCGCACCCGACATGGCGGTGTTCGGTGCCGTCGAATTCGCCCGCAACCTGCACGCCACCGTGAATTCATCGGGCGAGATGCGGCGGAAGCACTGAGGACGCCGAGCCTCTGCTCGGACTCAAAAACAGACGTCAACGGCCCGTTCGTCCAAAGGCGATCCGACACCCGATGTCAGCACCTATGAGGCGTTCGCAAACGCGCTGCTGAACGCCAAAGCCATCACGTATTCGGATCCGTCGCTCGGCGGCACCGCTTCCATCTACGTGGCCGAACTCCTCGACTCGCTCGACATCACGGGATCGATCAAGTCGAAGACCAAGCTCTCGGTAAAGTAGAGGGCTTGCCGACTTCGTCGCCAACGGAGGGGCGGACTTCGGCCTCAATCAGATCACGGAAATTCTCGCGGACCCGAGACTTGAACTTGTCGGTCCGCTGCCCGATCCAGTACAAAAGTACACGTACTATGCGGCGGCGCTGGTCGCGAATGGCGCCAATCAGGTGGCAGGACGGGAGCTGATCGACTTCCTGGCCTCTCCGGCCGGATCAGCCGCCATGCGCAGCAACGGTTGCGAGCCGCGCTGATCACAGCAGCGGGATATGGGCCTCGTGGATGACCTTGGCCCATTTCGCGGTTTCCTCAGCGATGTATTTCTGAAACTCGGCGGGCGACATCGGCATGGGCATGCTGCCGAGGTCGGCGAGCCGCGCCTTGATGCCCGGGTCGGCAAGAGCGGCATTTATTTCGGCATTCAGCTTCGCGACGATGTCGGCTGGCGTGTTCTTGGGTGCGCCGATGCCTTGCCACGTGCTGGCATCGAAACCCGGAACGGATTCGGCGATGGCCGGCACATCGGGCAACACGGCTGAACGCGTCGCGGTCGTGACCGCAAGCGCACGCACCTTGCCGCCTTGGACAGCGGCGAGGCATTCGGGCAGCGGGCTGAAATAGACCTGTATCTGTCCGCCCATCAGGTCGGTGATCGCCGGCGCACCGCCGTGATAGGGCACGTGGACCATGTCGATGCCGGTCATCAGCTTGAAAAGCTCGCCGCCGATGTGCGACGTGCTTCCGGTGCCCCCCGACGCCATGCTGACTTTGCCCGGATTGGCTTTGGCCCAGGCGATGAACTCGGGAACCGTTTTGGCCGGCACCGACGGGTTTACCAGCATGACCAGCGGCAGACTGGAGATCATGGCGATCGGCGTGATGTCGCGAATGAAATCGAAGTTGAGCTGGGTGTAGAGCGTCGCGTTGGCCGTCACCGAGCCTGGGACCAGGAGCAGCGTGTAGCCATCCGGGGCCGCGCGGACGACCACCTCCACCCCGATGTTGGTGCCGGCGCCGGGCCGGTTCTCAATGAGGAACGGCTGTCCCAAACGCGCCGTGAGCCACTGCCCCATCAGCCGCGCCAAAATGTCGAGCGCTCCGCCTGGGGGAACCGGCACAATGATCACCACCGGCCGCGTCGGGTAGGCTTCCGCGAAGGCGAAGCGCGGCACGGCGGAGAGCGCGGCCGCACCGGCTGCCAGATGCAAAAATCGGCGGCGCGGAAATGTCATAACGTCCTCCCAACTGGTCGAGTTCTTGTCGGCTGCTGCCGAGGTTCGATGTCGTCCACATCGTTTTGCTCGGCGCGAGGCAGGGACGCGATGTCGCCGGTCAAAACACGCTCTGCCTCAGCCACGCAGCAAAGACGAGCGGCTCGCGGAAGCCTAAAGCTTCCCCGCGAATGCATCGGCGATGAACTGATGGGTAATCGCGTAGGTCTGTCGCGTCGTCGGCTCGTGCCAGGCGGCAACGCCCGGAACATCCGAGCCTTGATCTGTATAGGCGTGCAGGATGCCGCTGAATACGAGCATCTGCCATTTCGCGCCGGCGGCTTCCATCTCGGCCTCAAACGCGTCGCGGTCGGTTTTCGGCACGACCGGGTCGGGCGCGCCGTGGGTGACCAGGAGGTTCGCCTTGATTGCCCCCTTCTGCGCCGCCTGCACCGTCTTGAGATCACCGTGGATCGACACTGCGGCGGCGATGTCGGCGCCGTCGCGCGCCAGCTCCAAAACGTTGCCGCCGCCAAAGCAAAAGCCGACGGCGGCGCGGCGGCGGCCGTCGATCAGATTGCGGGCGTTGCCCTGCCCCAGCAACGTATCGTAGGCGGCGCGAATGCGCTTGCGCTGCTCGACAGCATTCTCGCGCAGCGGATTGGCCAACGCCGCGGCTTCGCTGAAATCCGCCGGACGCTTGCCCTGGCCGTACATGTCGGCGACGAATACAACGTAATGGTCGCCGGCCACCAGTTTGGCGCGTTCGATCGCGTTGTCGGTCACACCGAGCCAGTTCGGCGCCATCAGCAAGGCAGGACGCTTGCCCGTGATCGTGTCGTCATAGACGAGCGCACCTTCGGCGCTGATCGAGCCCATCGGATATCTGATGCTTTCGGCTTTCATGTGTTAGCCCCGTAATGCCTCTCGGTTCCATTCTACCGGATGTTGCGTCGTGCTGGAAAAATTTATCGTGCACGGCGCGGCGAACGCGCGACAATCCACCCATGATGTCCAGCTAGATTCAGTGACGTTTCGCCCGCAGGTGCGTCAGGAATGCCAGTGCCGTTTCCGACAGCGGACCGCGATAGAGACAGCGCAATTCGAGATGCTGCGCCGGGGCCGCGAGCTGAAGCGCCGCGAGCGCACCCGACTCGATTTCGTCATCGACGGTGCAGCGCGGCAGGCAGGCGATGGCGCTGCCGTGCCGCACCACCCCTTTGATGGCCGTCAATTCCTGCAGCTCCATCGCGACCTCGTAATGGGAAAGACCGATCCGCAGCAGCGCCGCGTCGACCATCTGGAAATACCGCGAGTCTCGCAGCCCGGTGACGAACGAATAGGCCGCGAGCGTCTCGGTCTTCACCGCTTTCAATCCGGCGAGCGGGTGATCAGGCGAGACGACAAGTTCGATCCGTTCGCGCGCCAGTACTTCGGATTGGAAGGGGGCAATGCTGCCCGACGTCAGAGCAAGCCCGAGATTGGCGGTTTGTTCGCGCAGCAAATCGAGGACATCTTGGAGGGTCCCGATCCGCGTCACAATCCGAACCTTGGGATATTTGCGCGCGAAGGCGGCGAGACGCCCCGGCAGAAAGGTCTGCGCCACATCCCGATGCGCCGCGATCGTCATCTCGCTCGCGTGGGTCGCCTTGAGGTCGGCGAGCGCGTGCGTCGTCTCTTCGGCCTTGCGCAACATGTCGAGCGCGAACGCATAGACCGCCTCGCCCGCCTTCGTGAGTTCGGGGCGCGCTCCACGGCGCCGGCGAAACAGCGGCTGGCCGATCTGGCTTTCAAGCGCCTTCACGTGGGCCCCCACTGAGGGCTGAGCGATGCCAAGCCGCGCCGCAGCGGCATTGAAGCCGCCAAGATCGACCACGTTCTTGAACACCGACAGACGCCGCGGACTTGCCGAGATCATGCAGACCCCTCCCCAAAACTTATAGCCTTTTGACTTTAACTATTAAGCCGCAAAACCAGTTGCTTGGCTAGCGACCGGAGCGGCAGATTGCGCCCTCCGCAGCTTGCCGAGGGAGCCGGCGTGATCATCGTTGCCATCGACATTGGGGGGACCTTTACCGACCTCGTCGGCTTCGACGACGAGGCGAACCGCTTCGTCGAGGCGAAAAGCCTGACGACGCCGGCGCATCTGGTGCAGGGCATCCTCGACTGCATCCGCAAGAGCGGGATCAAAGCTGGCGTCATCGACGAGTTGATCCACGGCTCGACGATCGCGATCAACACCCTGATAGAACGCAAGGGCGCCAAGACCGGGCTGATCGTGACGCGCGGCACGCGCGACGTGTACATCATCGGCCGCGGCAATCGCCCGGAAGCCTACAATCTGTTTTTCCACCGGCACAAAACGCTAGTGCCGCGCCACCTGACCCGCGAGATCGACGAACGGATGCTGAGCACGGGCGAAGCCTTTCGCCCGCTCAACAAGACGAGCGTGACCGAAGCCTGCCGCGCGCTCGCCGCCGAAGGCGTCGAGGCGGTCGCGGTGTGCCTGCTCCACGCCTACGCCAACCCTGAGCATGAACGCGCGGTCGGAGCGATGGTGAGCGCGGCGCTGCCGGACGCTTATCTCTCGCTCTCACACGACATCCTGCGCGAATATCGCGAGTTCGAGCGCATGTCGACGACCGTGGTCAACGCTTATATCGGCCCCAAGGTCGGCGGTTACGTGCAAAGCCTCCATTCGAGCCTTGGTGAAGTCGGCTTTCGCGGCGACCTTTCGATCATGCGCTCCAACGGCGGCGTGATGACGCCGGAAGTCGCGACCGAGCGTCCGGTAGCGATGATGGAATCTGGCCCGGTCGGCGGCATCATCGCGTCGGCTCGGGTCGGCGAGAAACTCGGCTTTGCCAACGTCATTTCATTCGACATGGGCGGCACCACCGCGAAGGCGAGCCTCGTGCGCGACGGCCAACCGACGCTGGCGCCCGGCTATTACGTCGGCGGCTACGCCAGCGGTCATCCAGTGATGCTGCCGATGATCGACGTCGTCGAAGTTGGCGCGGGCGGCGGCAGCATCGCCTGGACCGACGACGTCGGCGCGTTGAAGGTCGGGCCGCAGAGCGCCGGCGCCGATCCGGGACCGATCTGCTATCGCGGCGGCGGCACCGAGCCGACCATCACCGACGCCAATGTCGTGCTCGGCCGGCTCGATCCCCACAACTTCCTCGGCGGGCAGATGGTGCTCAATGCCGACGGTGCACGCGACGGCATCGCGCAGAAAGTCGCAAAGCCGTTGGGCATGGACGCGATCGAAGCGGCGCGTTCCATCGTCGAGATCGCCATCTCGAAAATGTCGCTCGCGGTGCGCGAAGTGTCCGTCGAGAAAGGCTACGATCCGCGCGATTTCGTGCTCGTCGCGTCCGGTGGCGCGGGTCCGCTCCACGTCTGCGCCATCGCGCGCGAACTCCACATCCCGAAAGTGATCGTGCCACTGTTTCCGTCGCACTTCTCGGCGCTCGGCATGCTGCTCGCCGACGAACGGCACGATTTCACCCGCACGTTCTTCGCCGATCTTGCGAGCGTCGACTTCAAGGCACTTGCCGCCGTGCACGACGAGATGGCGCGCGAGGCGACGAAGAGCCTGCGCCATGCGGCGAAAGCCGAGCGGCAGATCGAGCTTGATCTGCGCTACGTCGGGCAAGAATTCACCCTCTCGGTGCCGGTTTCACTCGAAATGATCAAACGCGGCGATCGGCGGAAAATCCGCGCTGCGTTCGATGCGCTTTACGAGCACCGTTACGCACACCATTCGCCCGAGGAGCCGGTGGAAATGGTCAACGTCCGTCTTGCCGCGATCGGCAAACGGACCAAGCTCACCTTTCCCAAGCTCGCCGGCGCCAAGTCCGCAAAGCCCTCGCGGCGGCGCGATGTTTATCTGGACGATGCGCGCAAGCCGATCTCCTGCCCGATCTATCAACGCAGCGCGCTGGGCGCCGGCGTCCGCGTCGCCGGCCCGGCGCTTATCGAAGAACACGGCACGACGACGGTCATGTTCCAGGGCGATACCTGCCGCGTTGCGCGGTCCGGCGAATTGATCATCGATGTAGGAGCCGCGTGATGGCCAAGGCCCACAAGCTCGCTGCTCGCAAGGCGAGCGGCTCCAACCCGCCCAAGTCCAAGCCGAGCAAGTCCAAGCCGAGCAAGTCCAAGCCGAGCAAGTCTGCGCGGACGGCTGCACCGCGCAAGCCGCTGGACGCGGTGACGCTTGAAGTCATCCGCAACGCGCTGCCGGCGATCGCCAACGAAATGGCCGCCGATCTGCAGCGCACCTCCTACAACATGATGATCTACGAAGTGCGCGACTTCTGCACAGCCTTGATCGATGCCAAAGGCGAATTGATCTCACAGAACGTCGGCGGCGTGTCGCACTTCGTCGCCGACCTCGGCGTCATCATCACCGACGGCATCAAGCGTTACGGCAAGGACGGCTTTGCGCCGGGCGACGTCGTCATCACCAATCACCAGGCGGTGGCGGGACAGCACCTCAACAACATCGTCATCTACACCCCGTACTTTTACCGCGGCGAGCTTCTGCTGTTCGCCATGGTGCGGGCGCATTGGATCGACATCGGCGGCATGTCGACCGGCTTCGGCGCCGGCCCAAGCGTCGTCGATCCGTGGCAGGAAGGGCTGCAGCTCGATCAGCTGAAAATCTACGAACACGGCAAAATCAACGAAACACTCTACCGTGTGCTCAAGGACAACATCCGCTTTCCCGAATCCTCCCTCGGCGACATGAAATCGCAGATGGCGGCGTGCCGACTCGCGGTTCGGCGCATGGACGAACTGTTCGAGAAGTACGGCAAACACACCGTTCTCGACGCCATCACGCAAATCTTTTCGGAGACCGAACGCAAATGCCGCAACGTCGTCGAGAGGCTGAAAGACGGCGTGTATGAGGCGAGTTCGTTCATCGACGACGACGGCGTCAAGCACGGTGAACGGGTGCCGATCCACGTCAAGATCACGGTCGAGCGCGGCAACATGACGATCGACCTGTCCGGCACGTCGGGCGAGCGCAAGGCGGCAATCAACTCGCGCACATATGCGGGCGCGCGCGTCGCCTACAAGGCGCTGACCGGACCGCTCGAGCCAGTCAATGAAGGCTCGTTCCGCGCGCTCAAGGTGATCATTCCGGAAGGCAACGTCATGATGGCGCGCTATCCGGCGCCGATGGCGGGATGGAGCGTGATCGTGCCGACGGTCGTCGACACCATCGTCAAGGCGCTCGCCGATGCCATGCCAGATCGCGTGCCGGCGGGCCATCACGGGCTCCTCGGCGGCGCCGTGGTGTTCTTCGGCGTGCATCCCAAGACCGGGCGGCGCTTCGTCGTGCAGAGCCTCGAAGGCGGCGGCTGGGGCGGCCGGCCCTCCGAGGATGGCGAATCCGGCACGGTCTCGGTGTGCCAGGGCGACGTGCGCAACGCCTCCATCGAAGGCATCGAGTTGAAATGTCCGGTGCTGGTCGAAGGCCGCAGCCTGCGCACCGATTCCGCCGGCGCCGGCAAGTATCGCGGCGGACTCGGCATCGACATGCACGTGCGCAATCTGGTCGAGGGCCGCTGGAATTTCGAACACACCAGGCGCCGCGAATGCCCACCCTGGGGACTGTGGGGCGGCACGCCAGGCCGCCATGCCGATTTTCTGCTGCGGCAGCCAGGCGAAAACGATTTCCGCTCGATGCGGGCGACTCATTATCCGGTGCCGGTCGAATCCGAAGTGATCGTGCGCACCGGCGGCGGCGGCGGCTGGGGCGATCCGCTCGACCGCGACGCCTCCCTCGTTCGCAGCGACGTCATCGAGGAGATGGTGTCGCGCCGCGTCGCCGAGGAGCAGTACGGCGTGGTTCTCAGAGACGATTTGACGCTCGACGAGGCCGAGACCGCGCGGCGGCGAAATGCGCTAAGATCGCAGCGGCCGTAAGCCTGCCAGAAGAACCGGCATCAAGCCGGCGCCTGGGCTTTCACGGTGGGAGGGGAGTATGAGGACGGCACTCGCCATCGTCGCGTCGCTCGCGACAAGCCTTCTAATGGTGCCCGCCGCCTCGGCCGCGGACCTCGTTCGGGTCGGCAATGCGGGACGCAAGTCGTTTTCCTTCACACCGACGAATATCGGCAAAGAGGTTGGACATCTTCGCCAAGAACGGCCTCGACATCGAGATCAGCGGCTTTGGCGGCGACGCCAAGCTGCAGCAGGTGATGGCGGCGGAGGCGATCGACGTCGGGCTCGGTTCCGGCCCCGGCATGGCCTTCATCACCAAAGGCTCGCCGGTCAAAGGCATTGCCGCCATGGCGGGACCGCCCCTGATCTTCGCGCTTCTGGTGCGCGCAGACGGTTCGATCAAGACCGTCGATAACCTCAAAGGCCACAAGGTCGGCATCTCGACGGTCGGCTCGGCATCGAGCTGGCTGATGAACGAAGTGTCGCGCCAGCAAGGCTGGGGTTTTGACGGCTTCACTCTGGTGGCGATCGGCGAGAACGCCGCCCGCGTGGCTGCGGTCAAAGCCGGAGCGGTCGACGGCTGCGTCGTCGACATCGGTTCGGCGCTCAATTCCGTTCAGCGCGGCGACGGCCACATTCTGATGCGGTTCGGCGACGTGGCGAAGAATTTCATCATGCACGTGATCTTCGCGACCGACAAATCGATCGCCGAACGGCCGGCCACGCTGCGCGCCTTCCTCAAAGGCTGGTTCGAGACCATCGCCTTCATGCGGGCGAACAAAGCGAAGAGTGTCGCGATCGCTTCGACCGTGATGGGCACCGACGCTGAGACCACGAGCGGCATCTACGACGAGCTGATGCCGATGTTCTCCGATACCGGGCATTTCGATCCCAAGGCGCTCGCCGTGTTGAGCCGCTCTTTCGTCGAAATGAAAACGCTGACCGCGGAGCCCGATATGAGCAAGCTTTACACCGAGGCGTTTCTGCCCAAAGAGTGAACCCAACAAGTGGTCAAATGTGCTTAAGGGATTGAAACGGTGAACCGCACGACTTCGTCGATCGCAGCCGCAATCGCGCTCGTTCTCGCCACCGGGCCGGCCGGTGCGGCCGAAACGCTACGCGTCGGCAAAGCGGTCGCCGAGGCGTTTTCGTTCGTGCCCCTCGACATCGGCATGCGCAAAGGCTTCTTCAAACAGAACGGCGTTGAGGTCGAAGAAGTCTCGTTTGCCGGCGACGCCAAGATGCAGCAGGCGATGGCGTCCGACAGTCTCGACATCGCGCTCGGCTCGGGTCCGGCCATGGCGTTCATCGCCAAGGGCTCGCCCGTGAAAGGCGTCGCCGCCATGGCGGGACCGCCGCTGCTGCTGACCATTGTGGTCTTGCCGGACGGGCCGAAGACTGTGGCCGATCTCAAAGGCAAGAAGGTCAGCGTCTCCACCGTCGGCTCGCTGACCTACTGGCTGGTGAGCGAGACGTCGCGCCAGGAAGGTTGGGGCCCAAGCGGCATCGACATCGCGCCGATGGGCGCCACGGCGCCGCAGATCGCAGCGCTTGAGCGCCGCGATATCGACGGCATGGTCACCGACATATCGACCGCGCTCGAACTGCAGAAGGCCGGCAAGGCCCGCATCCTGATGCGCTTCGGCCAGCTGGTGAAGGATTTTCATATTCACGTCATCTTCGCCACCGACAAGCTGATCGCGAGCAAACCCGACGCCATCCGGGGTTTTCTGAAAGGCTGGTTCCAGACCATCGCCTTCATGCGCGTCAACAAGGCCGAAACGGTCGAGATCGCCAAGGAGGTGATGAGCAAGGACGCGGACATCACCAGCCAGACCTACGACGAGCTGATGCCGATGTTCTCCGACGACGGCCGGTTCAATCCGAAGGCGCTCGAAACGCTTGCCCAATCCTACGTCGAATTGAAGGTGCTGCCGCAGGCGCCCGATCCCGAGACGCTCTACACCGAAGAATTCCTGCCCCCGAAGTAACGCAATGGCGTCAAAGGTCTCACGTCGTTCGACGATATGCGGGGCTGCCGCGGCAGCCGCGGTGCTCGCAACGTTGCTGTCGAGTAGCACGGCCAGTGCACAAACAACGATCCGTCTCGGCAAGGCACAGGCCAATCAGTTTGCGTTTGTGCCGGCCGATGTCGGCGTCGACACCGGAATGTTCAAGAACAACGGGATCAACCTCGAGGTCAGCGCGTTCGGCGGCGACGCCAAGCTGATTCAGGCGCTCACAGCCGGCAGCATCGACATCGCGCTCGGCGGCGGCCCCGCGATGGCCGCGATCGTCAAGGGCGCGCCGATGAAGGCGGTGGCAGCGCTCGCCGACGCACCGAACACCATCATGATGGTCGTGCTGGACGATGGGCCGGTCAAAAGCATCGCCGATCTCAAGGGGCGACAAATCAGCGTCTCCAGCGCCGGCTCGCTGACCGACTGGCTGACGCGGGAATTGTCGCGGTCGATGGGCTGGGGCTCGGATGGCATCAAGGTCACGCCTCTTGGCTCAGCCGAGGCGCAGATCGCGGCGCTCAAGACCCGTCAGATCGACGGCGTCACCACCGACAGCGTCACCGTCTATAGGTTCGTCGAGACCGGCGCCGGACGCATCCTCGTCAAGTTCGGCGAGCGCATCAAAGACTTCCACGTCCACGTGATTTACGCCAGCAATCAGTTGATCGAGACCAAGCCGGAGGCGCTCCGAGCCTTCCTCGCCGCCTGGTTCGAGACCATCGGCTTCATGAACGACAATCGCAAGGCCACGATCGACATCGCGGTCGAACACACCGGCGTGTCGGCCAAAGTCGCCGCCGCAGGCTACGACGACACCATGCCGATCTTCAGCAGGACCGGACGTTTCAGCCCCAAGGCGCTCGACGTTCTCGCGACGTCGTTCGTCGATACCGGCACGCTCGCGGACAAACCCGACATGTCGAAGCTCATCACGGAAGCGTATTTGCCGAAATGACGGCGGGCGATGTCGCAGTGTGCATCAAAAACGTCTCCCACCAGTTCGGTGAGGCGGGCGAGGCGCAGCATGTGCGCGCGCTGCTCGACACGTCGCTCGACATCGTGCGCGGCGAACTGCTCTGCCTGATCGGCCCAAGCGGCTGCGGCAAGAGCACGCTGCTCAACGTCATCGGCGGCTTGCTTGCGCCGACCGGCGGAACCGTCGACGTCGCCGGCAAGCGGGTGCGTGGACCGCTGCCGCACGACATCTCCTTCGTGTTTCAGGAAAACGCGCTGTTCCCCTGGAATACGATCATTGAAAACGTACGGCTGGGCATGCTGTTTCAGGGTGTACCGAAGTCCGAGCACGAGCCGCGCGCGAGACGCGCGATCGAGGCCGTCGGGCTTGCCGACTTCGCCAACCACTATCCCGCCCAGCTCTCCGGCGGCATGCGGCAGCGTGCGGCGCTGGCCCGGGCGCTGAGTCTCGAAACCGGCATTCTGCTCATGGACGAGCCGTTCGGCGCGCTCGACGAGCAGACGCGCATGATCCTCGGCGAGGACCTCTCGGTGCTGCTGGCGCGCACCGAGAAGACCATCGTATTCGTCACCCACAGTCTCGGCGAGGCGGTGTTTCTCGCCGACCGGGTCGCCGTATTCTCGGCGCGGCCCGGCACCATCAAGAAGGTCATTCGGGTCGACGAGCCGCATCCGCGCAAGCCGGAATTCGTGACATCGGAAAAATTCACGTCGTTGCGCAACGAGCTTTATGCGCTGCTGCATGACGAGATCCGCAAGACCGTCTCCGAAACGGCGCGCGCCCGCGACGCGGGCGGCGACGGCAAGGCATCGTGATGGCGCGCCGCCGCGAAAATGGACAAACTCTCGCCAGCCGGGCCGTGCAGGTCGGCTTTCTGGTGACCGTATTTGCGCTCTGGTACCTCGCGACCAATCGCTGGGGCGTCAATGCGCTGCTGTTGCCGAACCCGGTCCTGGTCTGGCGTCAGCTCCTCGACGTGCTGGGCAGCGGCGAGTATCTGCCCGATCTGCGCGTGACCTTGACGGAGCTCGCGATCGCCTTCGTGCTCGCGGTGACCAGCGGCACGCTGGTCGGCTATTTCGTCAGCCGCACGCGCTACTCCGTCCGGGTGTTCGAGCCGCTCTTTGCCGGCATCTATTCGATTCCGATCATTCTGTTCCTGCCGCTCTACGTGCTGTTCTTCGGGCTCGGACCGGCCTCGAAGATCGCGCTCGGCACCACCATCAGCTTTTTCCCGATCGTGCTGTCGACCGTCGCCGGCTTCAGCAACGTGGATCGCACGCTCGTCACCGCGGCGCGCTCCATGGGGGCGTCGAACTACCAGCTATTCCGCTACGTGCTCCTACCCGCGGCGCTCCCCGTCATTCTCACCGGCCTGCGCATGGGCTTCACCGTGGCGCTCTTGTCGATCATCGGCAGCGAGACCATCGCATCGCTGGCCGGCCTTGGTCACCACATCGTCGAACTCGCCGAGGGCATGGATATGCCGCGGATGTTCGCCTACATCGCTTTCGTCGTTGTGATTGCAGGGCTCCTTAACGGCGCCGTGTCGCTCCTCGAAGCACACTGGAGGCGCGAGCGATGAACTCGTCTTCGGTGCAAGCGGCCAACGCCCCTCTTCGCGGCGAGGAACGGAACACGGGATCAACCCGCGCCTTCCTGCTGCGGCATCCGGGCGTGGTCCGGCTCGGCGTCGTATTCCTCCTGCTCATCGCCTGGGAAATTGCGGCGCGCTGGTTTATCGATCCACTGTTCATCGCGCCGCCATCGCGTGTGTTCACCAACATCGGCGCCGTGTTCCAGACCAACGGTGTGCCGGCGGCCTTGCGACTGACGTTCTTCGAACTCGCCGTGGCGTTCGCCATCGCGGTCGTGATCGGACTGACGTTCGGGCTTGCCATCGGGCTGCAGCCGTTTACCCGGCGCAGCGTGATGCCGATCATCTTCCTGCTTTATGGCCTGCCGCAGATCACCATCCTGCCGCTGTTCATTCTCTATTTCGGCATCGGAGCGGCTTCGAAGATCGCGTTCGGCGTGACGCACGGCATGTTTCCGATCATCCTCACCATCGTCGCCGGCGTGCAGAATCTTAAGCCGATCCTGCTCACCAGCGCGCGCTCGATGGGCGCGAGCCGCTGGCAGATCATGCGCTACGTCATATTCCCGCACATGATTCCGAGCTTCTTTGCCGGCATGCGGCTCGGCATGACCGGCGTGCTGCTCGGCGTGCTGCTCGCCGAGCTTTACGTCTCGACGGCCGGCATCGGCCACTTCACGACGCTGTTCACCGAAAACTTCGATCCCACCAAGTTGTTCGGCCTGATCGCGATCCTCGCCGCCATGGCGATCGTGCTCAACGAAACCGTCCGCCGCGCCGAGACCAAATTCAGCCGCTGGCGATAGGAGACTTCAATCAATGTCGAAACTCAGACTGACCGTCGCCTGCGGCGACTATGAGATCGTGCGCGCGCTGAGTGACGGCACCGTCCAGGCCGACGGCATCGAACTCGTGATGCTCACCGGCATGGGCTCGCGCGAGCGCCATTGGCGCATGGCGCGCAAGACCGAGTTCGATGTCTGCGAAATCAATATCGGCGCATTCTACATGGGCCGCGATCGCGGCGAGGCGCTGGCCGGGATTCCGGTGTTCCTGCACCGGCGGTTTCGCCACGGCTTCGTCTTCGTCAATGCCAATTCCGGCATCCGCGCGCCCAAGGATCTGATCGGCAAGAAGATCGGCGGCACCAACTTTCAACCGGCCTCCAACATCTGGATGCGCGGCATCCTCGAAGAATATTACGGCGTCCCACACAAACAATGCGTCTGGGTGGTCGACCGCAGCGAGGATGTGGAGTTCACGCGCCCGGCGGACCTCCGCACGGAGATGATTCCGGAAACCAAGCAACTCGACGTGATGCTGGCGGAAGGTGAAATTCCCGCCATGCTGTCGCCCGACATTCCAAAACTGTTTCTCGCCGGTGACAAGCGCATCGTGCGCCTGTTCCCGAACTACAAAGACATCGAGATGGAGTTTTTCCGCAAAACTCGAGATCTTCCCGATCATGCATGTCACGGTGGTCAAGCAGGAGATCATCGACAAGTACCCGTGGGTCGCAACCAATCTGGTGAAGGCTTTCGAGGAGGCTAAGGCAAAGGCCTACCGCTACGTCGCCAACCCGCGCACCACGCCGCTCGCCTGGGTGCGCACCGCGTGGGAGGAGCAGCAGGAGGTTCTCGGCGACGATCCCTGGGCCTATGGTCTAGGCGACATCAACCGCAAAAACCTCGAAACCATCCAGCGGTATTGCCATCAACAGGGGCTGATCAGCCGCATGTCGAAGCTCGACGAGTTGTTCGCCGACACCGATCTTGGCGATGCCGGCGGCGGCGCGGAGAATATCTAGCCGGCGCTCCCCTCCGTTATCCTATCAGCACGCACCAGCTCATTGCTGGGCTGGCTGCAACGAACAAGAACGGCACGCAGGAGGAAGCATGGCAGACGCAAAATTCGACGATCCCGCATTCCTCTACTTCCCGATCAACTATCGCTGGTCGATGGGCCTCTTGATCTGCCTCTCCGGCGCACCGTGGACCGGGGTCGAGATCGACGAGGTCAATCGCGTTGGCCGCGCGCTTGCCGGCAAGGTCGGCGACGATACGGCGTGGTTCGGGGAATGGACCCGGATGGGCGACAAGATCGAGGCGCGCGGCCGCGAGGCGGCGAAGGCCGGCCATGCGCTGACGGCCGCGTCGTGCTTCATGCGGGCGTCGCGCTACTATCAGACCGGCGAGCGGTTCATCCATCCGCGCTCGCAGCGCAGCATGGACGTCTATGCGAAGTCGGTGACGATCTTCAAAGAAGCCGCTGCCGTAATCCGCCATCCGCGCATCGAGCCGGTGGAAGTGCCGTACGAAAATACGAGCTTGCCGGCGCTTCTGGTTCACCCGGACCCTGAGGCGGCGCGCAGGCGGCCGGCGCCCGCGATGGTGTTTTTCGACGGTTTCGACGTCACCAAGGAGCTGCAATACGGTTACGGCGTGCCCGACCTTGCGGCGCGCGGCGTCGGCTGCCTGATCGTCGACGGCCCCGGCAACGGCGAGAGCGTGCGCTTCCGCAACTTGCCGCTCATCGCCGAGACCGAGCGTTACGCCTCGCCGGTCTACGAATATCTCGCCGGCCGCAACGAGTTCGATCCAAAACGCATCGGCGTCATGGCGCTGAGCCTCGGCGGTTACTACGCGCCGCGCGCCGCGTCGCTCGAACAACGCTTCGCCTGCTGCGTCGCCTGGGGCGCGCAATGGGACTACCACGAGATCTGGGCGCGCCGGCTCGAAGCGCTCGATTCCGGCAAAGTGTTGTCGCTGTCGGTGCCACCCGAACATCTGCAATGGGTGCTCGGCGTGCCCGACCGCGCTTCGGCGCTCAAGAAGCTCGAAGGGTTCCGGCTTGACGGCATCGTGCAGAAAATGACCTGCCCGTTCCTGTTGCTGCATGGCGCGGGCGACGAACAGATTCCGCTGACCCTCGCCGAGAAGCTGCTTCACGGCATCGGATCGAAGCAGAAGACGTTGAAGGTGTTCACCCGCGAGGAAGGCGGCTTCCATCATTGCCAGGTCGACAACGTGACCAACGGCGTCCATTACATGTGGGACTGGATCGCCGATGTGCTCAAAGCCGGAAGCTGAAACGCGATGACGACCGCATTCACCTATCTCACCGAAGAAGACGTGCGCGAACTTGTCACCGTCAAGGATGCGATCGCGACCCTCGAGGGACTGTTCGCCACCTGGTCCGATCCCGGCTCGATCAATCTGCCGCGGCAGCGGGCCCGCGCCGGCAAGGGCTCGTTCAATCTGATGGGCGCGGCATGGGGTCCCAGACAATTGTTCGGTCTGAAATCCTATTTCGGCGGCGGCAACGGCGCGCGCTATCACGTGCTGCTCTATTCGGCCGCCGATGGCTACCTCAAAGCGATGATCGAAGCCGACAATCTCGGCCAGATGCGCACCGGCGCGGCGAGCGGGCTTGCGACGAAGCTCCTCGCCAAGCCCGATGCGCGGACGCTCGGGGTCATTGGCGCTGGGCGCCAAGCGTTTACACAAGTCGCGGCGGTCTGCGCTGTCCGCCTGATCACCGACATTCGCGTGTTCAGCCGCACGCCGGAACACCGCGACGAATTTGCGCGCGAGCTCGAACGCGAACTCGGCGTGCCCGCAAAGCCCGCGGTCTCCGGTGGGGCGGCCGTCGCCGACGCCGACGTGGTCATCACCATCACCAAATCGGCGGAGCCGGTGCTGCGGGCCAACTGGCTCAAGTCCGGCGTCCACGTCAATGCGGCAGGCGCGAACGCGAGCACGCGGCGCGAGATCGACGGCGAGACTGTGCTGCGCTCGACGGTCCGCGCCACCGATCAGGTGGCGCAGGCCAAAGAGGAAGCCGCCGAATATCGCGATCTGATTGGCGCGGGCCGGCTGCAATGGTCCGACATCGTGGAGCTTGGCGATTTAGTGACCGGGAAGGCCGCCGGACGGCGTGGGCCTGCCGATATCACGTTATTCAAATCGCTCGGCATCGCGCTCGAAGACATCGCCTTCGCCGAGCTTATTCTCAAGCGCGCGAACGAACGGGGCGTGGGCAAGGCGGTGCCGTGAGGGGCTTTGCGCCTCACGCCGCGAGCATCTTCTGCACTTCGTTGACGAGTTCGCGCAGGTGGATCGGCTTGGAGAGCACTTTGGCGTTCTTTGGCGCCGCCGAATCGGAATTGAGCGCCACCGCCGCAAAGCCGGTGATGAACATGATCTTGATGTCCGGATCGAGCTCGGCGGCGCGGCGCGCCAGTTCGATCCCGTCCATTTCCGGCATCACGATATCGGTCAGCAGCAGCTCGAAGGGCTCCTCGCGCAGCCGCTGGTAGGCCGACAGGCCATTATCGTACGAAATGACGTCGAAACCGGCATTCTGCAGCGCCTTGACCAGGAATCGGCGCATGTCGGTATCGTCTTCCGCGAGCAGGATTTTGGACATAGCCACCTTATTCCGGCCGGTCGCCGGCTCCCCTTAGATTCCATAAGCCGGATCGTCGGTAAACATCGAGTGAAGGCCGCCCCTCCGACAGCGTAAACGGCCAAAACGGCCGTCCACGGGATTGCCAATCCGCCTATGGACAATAACCGTCGGCCCACGCTACGGATTGGTGCCGGTTGCGCGACTTGGATAGCCCCCACCAGGCGAATGTTGGAAATTCAGGACGAATTCGATCCTCCTTTTGAGGCTCTCGAGCCGGGCGAGTGCCGCGGCCCGGTGCTGTTCAATTCGCCGCACAGCGGACGCGTCTACCCGCGCGGCTTCCTGATGGCCTCAAGGCTCGATCTGCCTACGCTGCGCCGCTCGGAGGACAGCTTCGTCGACGATCTGATCGCCGGCGTCGTGGCGCGCGGCCATCCGGTGATGCGGGCGCATTTCCCGCGCTGCTATGTGGATGTCAACCGCGAGCCCTACGAGCTCGATCCGCGCATGTTCGACGGCCGCCTGCCGTCGTTTGCCAATACCCGCTCGATGCGGGTCGCGGGCGGCCTTGGCACGGTCGCGCGGGTGGTCGGCGATTCGCAGGAGATCTACGACCAGCGCATCGCAGTGTCGGAGGCGCTGCAACGCATCGATACGCTCTACAAGCCGTACCATCGGGCGTTGCGGCGGCTGTTCATGCGACTGCACGGCGATTTCGGCGCCGCCATCCTGGTCGATTGCCACTCCATGCCCTCGACCACCGGTGCGCGCGACGAGCGGCCCCGCGCCGATCTCGTGATCGGCGACCGCTACGGCACGAGCTGCGTCCCGGTGGTGACCGAGACCATCGAACAGACCATGCGCGCCTTCGGCTACGCGGTCAGCCGCAACAAGCCTTACGCCGGCGGCTTCATCACCGAGCACTACGGCAATCCGACCATCGGGCTGCACGCAATCCAGATCGAGATCAACCGTGCGCTCTATATGGACGAACGGCGCTACGAGCGTTCGGAGTCGTTTGCCCGGCTGGCGAGCGAATTCGAAACGCTGTCCGATCGGCTGACCGAGATTTCGCTTGAGGAGTTGCGGCCCTATCGCGCAGCCGCCGAGTAAGCCGCCCAGGCGATTTTCAAAAACGAAGTTTCGAGACAGAAACCGGCGCGGCTTTTCAGGTAAGAAAAAGGGCCGCTCACCTTGCGGGAGCGGCCCAAGTCTAGGGAGGAAACGCCCAAGGAGGGCGACGGTAGCGCGAGAGAGCCTCTCGCTACCGCACTGCAATAAGATACACTGCAACGCACAAAGCGCAAGCCCTATTGACCTATTTTTCCGGAATCTCACCGAAAACTTCCTGCAAATTGTAACCGCCTTGCGATCTCGGGCAGCGTGAAATTCAATTGAAAACCAATTTATTATCAATGATATAGGCTGAAGTGAGCCGTGCACAAAAAACCGCCTTTCACTGTCTTCATGTTGGAAAACATCATCCGTCGGATCCGTCCTTGGAACTTCGTGCCGGGGCGTCGCGGATTTGCAACACTTGCGATTGCCGTCTCCGCGGCTCTCCGATAGTCCGAGGCGTCCCCGCCAGCGCGTGATAGAGCGCGCGCTGGCACCAGCGGTTAGTCGAACCTCCAGCCCACGAGCCATGCTGCCATGACAGCGATCGATTTCGCGGCCTTCGTCGATGAACTCGCCGCCGTTTCGGGCGAGACGATCCGGCCGTTCTTCCGCAGCGCGCTGGGCGTGGAAAACAAGAGCCGGTCCGGCGGCTTCGATCCTGTGACCGCCGCCGACCGCGCCGCCGAAGCCGGCATGCGCGCGCTGATCAAGCGGACGTTTCCGGAGCACGGCATCATCGGCGAGGAGCTCGGCGCCGAGCGCGCAGATGCCGAATACGTCTGGATCCTCGATCCGATCGACGGCACCAAGTCGTTCATCTGCGGCATGCCGGCCTGGGGCACCCTGATCGCGCTGACCCGGCGCGGCGAGCCGATCTACGGCATGATGCACCAGCCGTTCACGCGCGAGCATTTCACCGGCGACGGCAAAGGCGCGAGCTATCGCGGGCCGGCCGGCGACCGGGCGCTGCGCGTGCGCCCCTGCGCCGACATCGGCGACGCGGTCATGCTTACGACCAGCCCGCTGCTGATGAACGAGGCCGACCGGCAAAGCTTCGGCCGCGTCGAGCAGGCGGTGCGGCTTTCGCGCTACGGCGGCGACTGCTACGCGTATTGCGTGCTCGCCGCGGGTCACGTCGATCTCATCGTCGAGACCGAACTCAAATCGCACGACGTGCTTGCGCTTATCCCGATTGTGCAAGGTGCGGGCGGCATTATGACGACCTGGGAGAATGGCCGGCCCCATGACGGCGGCCGCATCATTGCGGCCGGCGACCGCCGGGTGCACGCCAAGGCCATGGAGCTTCTGCGCGGGTGAATTGACGCAGCGGCTGCCTCCAGACGCATGCTCAGTACATCGGGGTTCCCGGCACGAAGGCGTCGAACGCCGCCCAGAACTGCGAACGATAGCGGTCCTGCTCCATCATCAATTCGTGCAGCGAGCCAACCACGACGAGGTGCGATCCGGCTCGCAGCAGGGTCGCAAATTCCTCGATAGCCGCGTTCGAGACCAGGACGTCACTGCCGGCGGACATGATGAGAATAGGCTGGCGGATGTGGGCCGGATAGCTCCGCTCGCGGAGTTGGCGCATCGCGCGAAAGGCCGCGTCGCACCAAGCCACAGTCGGAGGGCCGAGGCTGAGCGCGGGCTCCCCCTCGAGGATGGCGGCGTTGCGGGCGTAGCGCACCGGATCGGAGGTCAGGATATTGCCGACGAAGGGCCGCGACTCCATGGCGACTACTTCGCCGCCGGGAACATAGGTCGCGCCAAATCCCGCGAACCGCATCGCCCGCACCATGAGAGCGCTGGTCGGCGACCCCCGTTTGCCGGCAAGCGCGATCAGCGGCGCCGTCAGCACCATGCGGTCGAACCAGCGGCGGCCGCAGAAAGCTGCGCGGATCAGGATGGTGGCTCCGGTCGAATGACCGAGCGCAAACAGCGGTGGCGGGCAATCCGGCAGCACGATCTCCCGCATGAAGGTTTCGAGATCGGTGTCGTATTCGGTGAAGTCGCCGACGTGGCCTTTGCGGTGGTCACTGAGCGCACGCTCCGACAGCCCTTGACCACGCCAATCAAGCGTTGCCACCGCAAATCCGCGCGCGTGCAAATCGCGAACGGTCTCGAAATATTTTTCGATGCTTTCGCCGCGGCCCTGCATGATGCAGACGGTGCCGCGGCGTCCAGCCGGCGGCGCCCAGCGCGCATAGCGCAACGAAACGCCATCAGGCGTCTTGAGTTCGCCCGCAATGACATTGTCTGGAACGGGGTTCGCTGGGATCGAAACAAGGTTCATGAGAAGGGCCGAGCCGGCCTTCGCTTATAACAGTCTGGGGACCCCGCTCAACGCGTGGCGGAGGTCATAGACCCTCAAAAGTTAGGCCAGACCAAGGGTTTTGAACGCCTCTTGCGGCCGCCAAACACCCTTCCCATATGTTTGTTGCGCGGGCAAACGTGCTGCGCATTCATAGGCTTGGCCCGTTTGGGCAGGCCGTCCGCATGTCGCTTCAGAAGGAGGATATGCCATGCGAACTTTCGATCTTGCTCCCCTTTATCGTTCGACCGTCGGCTTCGACCGTCTGTTCTCGCTGCTCGATCAGGGCGTCGAGGGCGGCGCTCCCGGTTATCCGCCCTACAATATCGAGCGGACCGGAGACAACGAGTACCGCGTCACCGTAGCGGTCGCGGGATTCAAGGAGCCCGAGCTTTCGGTCGTCGCCAAGGAGAACACTCTCACGATCCGCGGCGAGAAGAACGCCAAGGAAGAGGAGAAGCGCGGCAATGTGCTCTATCAGGGCATCGCCGCCCGCACCTTCGAGCGTGTGTTCCAGCTTGCCGACTTCGTCCAGGTCAAGGGCGCGACCCTCGAGAACGGTCTCCTGCACGTCGATCTCGTGCGTGAGATCCCAGAGGCCAAGAAGCCGCGCTCGATTCCGATCGGCAACGGTAAGGTGCTTGAGAACCAGCAGCAGGCTGCGTAAGCCATTACTTGACTCAGGCGAGTCACCTCGGAGAGAGCGCCCCGGTCTTCCGGGGCGCTTTTTTATTCGAGGTCCCGCTGGATGCGGCCCTAACTCAATCGTTGAGAGGCGCTTCTGACGGCGTCTGGCCGGACGCCGCGCCAGCCGGACCAGCGCTCACCGCGTCGGACTTTGTGGACGGTGCCATAGATTTGCGCGAGGCAACTTCAGCCGGGCGTGGACGCGGCAGCGGTGGCGGCGTGGTGATGGCCGGGTGCAACGATGAGTGCGGTGTCGACTGCCGGGTCAACGGCTGCAACTCGGTGACGCTCGGCACGCCGTCAGGTTCGTCATAGATCGGCACCCCATGAGGCGGCGGCGGACCGTAATAGGGCGGTGGGCCGCCGCCATACGGCGCCGGCTCCATTCCGGCGTGCCATAACTTCCGTAACTTCCGGGACCGGGAACGATACGGTTGGCATCGCGGATAGCACCCGAGCGCGCGTCGACAACGACCCGCATCAAAACGCCGCGGTAGTCTGTCGCGCGCAGCACGTAGGTCGTACCTTCGCGCAATGGCGGCGACAGCGGATCGAATCCCGCCGCCCGCACGGTGCGCACGATCTCGTATGGTGAAACGAAGCCGGTGACAGGCCGGGGGAAAACCGATGGCACGGGCGATGGCGGAACCGGCGGCGACACTTGGGCGCGGCCGCTTACAGCCAGCAACAGCAAAGGCACTACCAGAAGGCTCGCGCCAAGTACTCTTACCCTCACGCCGTCGCCCCTCCGCTTTGCACCAGCGCGCCCCTACGCTTCTAACATACCCGAAAATAGGGCGACGCTTAGGCGCAATTCAGGACTCTTTACACAGCTTCACAAACCGATCGATGTCATCGTCCTGCGTCGCAAACGATGTCACCAGCCGGATCAACACCTCGTCGGTTCCGAGATCGAGAGTATCACTGGTGCGAACATAATAGTTCGCACCAGCCACTTTGAGCTTAGCATCAAGTGCGCGCGGCAGAACGACAAAGATGAGATTAGCCTCGACCGGCCAGACCGGCGGCAGCCCGGCGGCGGCGAGTTCTCGCGCCAGGCGATCGGCCATGGCGTTGGCGTGCCGGGCGAGCGTCAGCCATAGGCCGTCGGCGAGGTAAGCGGCGAATTGCGCCGCCAAAAAGCGGTGTTTCGAGAGAAGATGACCGCCGCGCTTGCGACGTTCGCCGAAATACGCGGCGCGCTCAGGATCGAAGATCACCACCGCCTCGGCGGCCAGCGCCCCGCCTTTGGTGGCGCCGAACGACAGCACGTCGACGCCGGACTGCCAAGTCATTTGCGCCGGCGTCGCGTTGAGGCGGACCAGCGCGTTTGCAAAGCGCGCGCCGTCCATATGGACTGAAAGCGCGCGGCGATGAGCAGCCTCGCAGAGTATGGCGATCTCATCGGTGCGATAGATCGTGCCGGCTTCGCTTGCCTGCGTGATGGACAGCGCCGACGCGACCATCTGGTGTGGACTGTGTCCGCCATAGCCAGCGAGCGCCGCCTCGAGCGTGGACGCTGCGATTTTGCCGTCAGCGCCAGGAAGTCCGGCAAGCTTGAAGCCACCGCCGAAAAACTCGGGCGCGCCGCATTCGTCGGTCGCGATGTGAGAGTCCGCGTGACAGAATACGACGCCCCAGGGCGGCGCGACGTGCGCCAGCGCCAAAGCGTTGGCGGCCGTCCCGGTCGGAACCAAAAACACGGCGACCTCGCGCTCGAACAGCTCGCACAACCGGCGCTCGACCCCTTGCGTCCAATCGTCATTGCCGTAACCGCGCGCGTAACCCTCGTTCGCCTGCATGATGGCGTCGAGAATTGCGGGCACGACGGGCGCCGTGTTGTCGCTGGCGAAATTCACTGGATGTGCTCGGCCGGCCGCTGATCGATTCCGGCAGTGGCGACGTTATTTTTAAGCTTGGCGCCGCTTATGGCGGAACGTCAATGCGACGCGCGTTGAAACGATGTGGTTTCGCGGCGATCAACCATTGCGCTTATGCACCCGGCATGATCCACTTTGATGGCGGACCACGGCCTTTGGACTTGAGCGGACCGGAGCGACGCCGCGCTCTCGATCATCGCACCGATGATTGCGGCGATGCCCTTGTATCTGCGCCGGGAATTTGCCATGTTCTGCATAGGACAGCATTGCTGTCCCAATTGGTAACCCACAACGCGCGTGCTCCCATCCGACCTTCCGCCTGCCTGCGGAAAGCCAAGGGAGGGGGAAGAAGCGCGGGGGTCTGCCGTCGGTGGGCGAGGGCGCGTCGGACGGCGGTGAAGATCAGCAGCCAGCAGCCGGGAAGCGGCATGAAGGTTGCCTCCAAGATGAGTGGCTCGCCCTTGCCGCAGGACGACTAAATCCTGCGAGGGATTATTTGCGCTGGAACCCCGACGCGAACCGTGCGGGGCGCGGGCCCGAAGGTTGCGAGGACGGCGTGGTGAGGACGGCGTTGCGAGGACGATCATGAGCGCGGCGAGTTTCGGCCTTTTCGATCCGGCGCTGGAGAAGGACTCCTGCGGTGTCGGCTTTATTGCGGACATCAAAGGCCGCAAATCGCACAAGATCGTCGAGGACGCGCTGACGATCCTCGTCAACCTCGAGCACCGCGGTGCGGTCGGCGCCGATCCGCGGGCCGGTGATGGCGCCGGCATCCTGGTGCAGATGCCGCACAAATTCTTTGCAAAGAAGGCTACCGAGCTGGGCTTCACCTTGCCGGCTCCGGGCCACTACGCGGTCGGCGCCCTGTTCCTGCCCCATGACGAAGCCTGGCGGCGCGAGATCATGGAAACCTATGCGGCCGTGGCCGCGCAGGAAGGCATGACGCTGCTCGGCTGGCGCGACGTCCCGACCGACAACTCAACGCTTGGCGAGTCCGTCAAGCCGACGGAGCCGCATCACAAGCAGGTGTTCCTCAAGCGCGGGCGGCGGATCGCGTCCGAAGACGAGTTCGAGCGCCGGCTCTACATCCTGCGCAAGACCATTTCGGGCATCCTCTACTCCAAGCGCGAACGGCGGACATCGAGCTATTATCCGGTGTCGATCTCGTGCCGCACCGTGATCTACAAGGGCATGTTCCTCGCCGATCAGCTCGGCACCTATTACCCGGATCTGCACGACCCGGATTTCGAGAGCGCGCTCGCGCTCGTGCACCAGCGCTTCTCCACCAACACCTTCCCGGCTTGGTCGTTGGCGCATCCCTACCGCATGATCGCGCACAACGGCGAGATCAATACGCTGCGCGGCAACAACAACTGGATGGCGGCGCGGCAAGCTTCAGTGTCGTCGCCCAAGTTTGGCGCGGACATTTCCAAGCTGTGGCCGATCTCCTACGAGGGCCAATCGGACACCGCCTGCTTCGACAACGCGCTCGAATTTCTGGTGATGGGGGGCTACTCGCTGGCACACGCCATGATGATGATGATTCCCGAAGCGTGGGCGGGCAATCCGCTCATGAGCGAGGAGCGCCGCGCCTTCTACGAATACAACGCCGCGATGATGGAGCCGTGGGACGGTCCGGCGGCGATCGCGTTCACCAACGGCCGGCAGATCGGCGCGACGCTGGATCGCAACGGGCTGCGTCCGGCGCGATACATCGTGACCCGCGACGACCGCATCATCATGGCGTCCGAAACCGGCGTGCTGCAGGTGCCGGAAGAAGACATCGTCGTGAAGTGGCGGCTGCAGCCAGGCAAGATGCTCTTGGTCGATCTCGACCAGGGCCGGCTCATTCCCGACGAAGAGCTCAAGTCGCAGCTCGCGAAACGGCACCCCTACGGTCAGTGGCTGGAGCGCACGCAGATCGTGCTCGAGGAACTGCCAACGGCGGCGGAAGCGGCGCCGATCTCGAATCTGTCGCTGCTCGATCGCCAGCAGGCGTTCGGCTACAACCAGGAAGACCTCAAGCTGCTGATGACGCCCATGGCGACGACCGGCGAAGAGGCGGTCGGCTCCATGGGTAATGACACGCCGATTTCGGCGCTGTCGAAAAAGCCGAAGCTCCTGTTCACCTACTTCAAGCAGAACTTTGCGCAGGTCACCAATCCGCCGATCGACCCGATCCGCGAAGAGCTGGTGATGAGTCTTGTCTCGATCATCGGTCCGCGGCCGAACCTGTTCGACCTCGAAGGCAATTCCAACACCAAACGCCTCGAAGTTCATCAGCCGATCCTGACCAACGCGAACCTCGAAAAGATCCGTTCGATCTCGGAGATCGCGGAGTCGCATTTCAAGTCGTTGACGCTCGACACGACGTGGCCGGCCGAGGCCGGCACCGCCGGCATGGAAGCCGCCATCGAAACGCTGTGCGGCCAGGCCGACGCGGCTGTGCGCGACGGCATTAACATCATCATTCTGTCGGACCGCCGCGCCGGCGCCGACCGCATCGCGATCCCGTCACTCTTAGCCTGCGCGGCCGTGCATCATCACCTGATCCGCGTCGGACTGCGCACGTCGGTGGGCCTGGTCGTCGAGTCCGGCGAGCCGCGCGAGGTTCATCACTTCTGCTGCCTCGCCGGTTACGGCGCCGAAGCGATCAATCCGTATCTCGCGTTCGAGACATTGATCGCCATGAAGGGCGAGCTGCCGCAAAAGCTCGATGAGAAGGAAATCATCAAGCGCTACATCAAATCGATCGACAAGGGACTGCTCAAGGTGATGTCGAAGATGGGCATCTCGACCTATCAGTCCTATTGCGGCGCGCAGATTTTCGATGCGGTCGGACTGAAGTCGGACTTCGTCGCCAAATACTTCACCGGCACTGCGACCCAGATCGAAGGCGTCGGGCTGAACGAAATTGCCGAGGAAGCGGTCAGCCGGCATCGCGATGCCTTCAGCGACGCGCCGATCTACCGCGGCATGCTCGACGTCGGCGGCGACTACGCGGTCCGCGTCCGCGGCGAAGACCATGTGTGGAATTCGGCGACGGTCTCGGCGCTCCAGCACGCGGTGCGCGGCAATTCCTACGAGCGCTACCGGCAATACGCGCGCATCATCAACGATCAATCCGAGCGGCTGTTGACCATCCGCGGGCTGTTCCGCGTCAAGTCCGCCGAGGAAGACGGCCGCAAGCCGGTGCCGATCGAAGAGGTCGAACCGGCCAAGGAGATGGTCAAGCGGTTCTCGACCGGGGCGATGTCATATGGCTCGATCTCGCGCGAGGCCCACACGACGCTCGCGATCGCCATGAACCGGATCGGCGGCAAATCGAATACCGGCGAGGGCGGCGAGGAATCCGACCGCTTCAAGCCGCTGCCGAACGGCGACTCCATGCGTTCGGCAATCAAGCAGGTGGCGTCCGGCCGCTTCGGCGTCACCGCCGAATATCTCGTCAATTCGGACATGATGCAGATCAAGATCGCCCAGGGCGCGAAGCCCGGCGAAGGCGGGCAGCTGCCCGGCCACAAGGTCGACAAGACCATCGCCAAGGTGCGCCACTCGACCCCCGGCGTCGCCCTGATCTCACCGCCGCCGCACCACGACATCTATTCGATCGAGGATTTGGCGCAGCTCATCTTCGACCTGAAGAACGTCAATCCGGAAGGCGACGTGTCGGTCAAGCTCGTGTCCGAGATCGGCGTCGGCACGGTTGCGGCTGGCGTGTCGAAGGCGCGCTCCGATCATGTAACCATCGCGGGTTTCGAGGGCGGCACCGGCGCGGCGCCGCTGACGTCGGTCAAGCACGCTGGATCGCCCTGGGAGATCGGGCTTGCCGAGACCCATCAGACGCTGGTCGCCAACCGGCTGCGCGGCCGTATCGCCGTGCAAGTCGACGGCGGTTTCCGGACCGGCCGCGACGTCGTTGTCGGCGCGCTCCTTGGCGCCGACGAGTTCGGTTTCGCCACCGCGCCGCTGATCGCCGCCGGCTGTATCATGATGCGCAAGTGCCATCTCAACACCTGCCCGGTCGGCGTCGCGACCCAGGACCCGATCCTGCGGAAGCGCTTCACCGGCCAACCCGAGCACGTCATCAATTTCTTCTTCTTCGTCGCCGAAGAGGTCCGCGAACTGATGGCGGCGATGGGTTACCGCACGTTCGACGACATGATCGGCCAGATGCAGATGGTCGATCAGCAAAAGCTCTTGGCGCACGGCAAGGCGAGCGGCCTCGACCTGTCGAAGCTGTTTATGAAGCCCGACGTGCCGGAAAACGTCGCGATCTTCAATTGCGAGAGGCAGGATCACAAGATCCACGACATCATCGACCGCAAGCTGATCGCGCAGTCGCAAGCCGCACTCGAACAAGGCACCCCGGTGCGCGTTTCGCTTCCGATCAAGAACACCGATCGGACCGCCGGCGCCATGCTCTCAGGTGAGATCGCCAAGCGGTATGGGCACGAGGGCTTGCCGGACGACACGATCGTCGCTCAGTTCAAGGGCACCGCCGGCCAAAGCTTCGGCGCGTTCCTCGCCCGCGGCATTACCTTCGAGATTGACGGCGACGCCAACGACTATGTCGGCAAGGGTCTCTCCGGCGGGCGCATCGTGGTTCGGCCGCTTGCGGAGTCGGGGATCGTTCCCGAAGATTCGATCATCGTCGGCAACACGGTCCTGTATGGGGCGATCGACGGCGAATGCTATTTCCGCGGCGTCGCCGGCGAGCGTTTCGCCGTCCGCAATTCCGGCGCGGTCGCCGTCATCGAGGGCGCCGGCGACCATTGCTGCGAATACATGACCGGCGGCGTGGTGGTGGTGCTCGGCCCGACGGGACGCAATTTCGCAGCCGGGATGTCGGGCGGCATCGCCTACGTGCTCGACGAAGACGTCACGTTCGAATCGCGCTGCAATCTCGCCATGGTCGAGCTTGAGCCGATGCCCAACGAGGAGGAGTTTAACGCCCGCGTGTTCCATCACGCCCATGATCTCGAGACCCATGGGCTCGTCGACATCATGAGCGACCTGAGCGGCTTCGATGCGCGGCGGCTGCACCACCTGATATCCCGTCACGCCCGCTTCACCGGCTCGAAGATCGCAGCGAAGATTCTCACCGATTGGGCAACGTGGTATCCGAAGTTCCGCAAGGTGATGCCGGTCGAATATCGGCGCGCGCTCAACGAACTCAAGGCGCAAACCGCCGCCATGCAGGCCGCCGAATAGCAGCGGATCACGCGCGAAGACAGAAAGTACAGAAGACAGAGAGTACACTTGGGCAAGATCACCGGCTTCCTTGAATTCGAACGGAGCGACCGCGACTACGAGCCGGTCGGCGAACGGATTCATCATTGGCGCGAGTTCGTTCTGCCGCTGCCGGACGACGAATACGTCACGCAGGCGGCGCGCTGCATGAATTGCGGCGTGCCTTATTGCATGGGGACCGGCGCGGTCGCGCCGGGGACGCCGGGCTGTCCGGTCAACAACCAGATCCCGGACTGGAACGATCTGGTCTACACCGGCAACTGGGACGAAGCCGCGCGCAATCTGCATTCGACGAATAATTTTCCCGAGGTCACCGGCCGGGTTTGCCCGGCGCCGTGCGAGGCCTCGTGCACGCTCAACATCGGCGAGAACCCGGTCACCATCAAATCGATCGAATGTGCGATCGCCGATCGAGCCATCGCGCAGGGCCTGAAGCCGGAGCCGCCGACGGTCAAGACCGGCAAGACCGTCGCCGTCGTCGGCTCGGGACCGGCAGGCCTCGCCTGCGCGCAGCAACTGGCGCGCGCCGGCCATGACGTTCACGTCTTCGAGAAGCATGCGAAGGCGGGCGGACTTCTTCGCTACGGCATCCCCGACTTCAAGATGGAGAAGGTTCACATCGACCGCCGCGTCGCGCAGATGCAAGCGGAAGGCGTGGTCTTCCATTACGGCGCCGACATCGGCGTCAACGTGCCGGCCGCGAAGCTGGTGAAGGACTACGATGCCGTGGTGCTGACCGGCGGCGCCGAAAAGGGACGCGATCTCCCCGTTCCCGGCCGCGAGCTCAAGGGCGTCCACTTCGCGATGGAGTTTCTGCCGCAGCAGAACCGCCGCGTCAGCGGCGAAGCCGCGACGAACGACGAGCCAATTCTGGCCAAGGGCAAGCATGTCGTCGTCATCGGCGGCGGCGATACCGGATCGGACTGCATCGGCACCTCGATCCGCCAAGGTGCCCTGTCGGTGACGAATTTCGAAATCCTGCCGCAGCCGCCGCTGCAGGAGAACAAGGCGCTGACCTGGCCGAACTGGCCGCTCAAGCTGCGCACCTCATCGAGCCACGAGGAAGGCGCCGAGCGCGATTTCGCCGTAACGACGGCGCGGTTCTCGGGCAAGAACGGCACCGTCAAGACGCTGCATTGCATGCGCGTCGACGACAAGATCAAGCCGATACCCGGCACCGAATTCGACCTTCCCGCCGATCTCGTTCTGCTGGCAATGGGCTTCGTGCATCCGGTGCAGGACGGGATGATCAAAGGGCTCGGCCTTGCCCTCGACCAGCGCGGCAACGTCGCGGCTTCGACCGATGATTATCGGACGTCGGTCGACAAGGTCTTTGCGGCCGGCGACATGCGCCGCGGCCAGTCGCTCGTTGTCTGGGCGATCCGCGAAGGCCGCCAGGCGGCGCACGCTGTCGACAAGTTCCTGATGGGGTCGACGCTGCTGCCGCGGTGACCACGCGCCTGTCGGGCGAAGATCTAAAACAGCTGGGTGCGATTACCGCACAGTGCTGGCGGCCGCTGGGCCGCCCGTGGCTGACGGCCGGGGGCGCACCGCTGCGGCGGGATCCGGCGTCGGCTTGGTTTTGGCCTTGGGATCGTCGACCTTCTTGGCTGCCGCACCCTTCGGAGCAGCCGGCATGACCGGAGGAATTGGGTCGGGCGCCAGAATCCGCCGCGCCGTTGGCTTCAGGCCGCGGCCACGAAAAATCGTCGGCACGGCCGGACGGCGCGGCAATCGAATCGCCGCGGCTCAGCACCTTCGCGGCGGTGGGATCGGGAGTCTGCGGCGCGGCACGCCCGTTGGAGCCGATGAGCTCGTTGCCGTCGGTATTGGCTGCAGCCGCCAGCGGCAAAACGGGACCGGCGACCGGACGCGGCCCGGCAGCACTCGCGTCGGCAGGCGTTTCGTCCGTGGCCGGCAGCGCCACCGGCGTCAGGCGGTTCGACAGAACGCGGCCCAATTCACGCTCGACGTAGTGTGCGAGCTTGAGCGCACCGTATCTGGTAAAGTTCACGCCATCGTATGTGCGGAGCCGGCGCGTCTGACCTTCGAAGTCGGGACCTTGAAGCGTGAAGTTTCCCTTGTCGTCGACAAAGCCGTCCCAGATGTCGACGTAAACGATACCCGCCTTCTCCGCACGCGCTCGATAAAGGTCGTTGAGATAGCTCATGTCGGTGGTCGACTTGGCGCCGCGGATCGACGGCAAGCCGATCCACAACACCGGCACGCCTTTGCTTTTCAGCGTAGCGATCATGTCGTCGACGCGTTTGGAATAGATCTCTTCCCACTTGTCGGTGTGGAAGTCGTACAAGTTGCCAGGTCCGCTTCGCTGGACTTCAGCGGCTGGAGGGGGCGTGGCGGCGCCGTCGAGCGCACCGTCCGGCGGTGTTTGTGCCGCCCCCTGCCCTTGCGGCGAAGGTTGACCCGGCTGTGGGCCGGGACGCGGCGGAGTCCGGTCGCGGAGCTGTGTGCGGTCGTTCAGGCCAAGCATGACGACGATGGCGCTCGGCTTATCGGTGCCGAGAGAATCTTTGACCGCCTGTGACCACTCCAACCTATCGTTTCGCGGATCGTAGCGAACGAGACCCGAGGTGGGGTGAACGTTGCGCACGACGCCGACGTCCGGCGCATCCGTCGCGTAGCTCTCTTCAAGCCCGTAGGCCAGCCACTCGCCCATGGAGTCGCCGATGACCATGACCGTGCTGGTTGTCGCCGGCGCGTCCGGTTTGCGCGGCGTCGGTGGCGGCGCCTTGGTCGCCTCGGTCGGCTGTGGCGCGCGGATGTAAGGAGCCTGCCGGATGGACCGTGGATGGTCGAAGAATGGGAAAAAATTCTCGCGCGACTGAGGTGCGCGGCGATACCGCTGATCCGATGACGGATAGCGGTCGTCGAAGAACTGTGCGCGTGCCGAAACGGTCATGATGGAGGCCGCGGCCCCGATCGCAATCACGATCGCGAGTCCCTTCACGCTGCCGAATCCTTCAGGCCGCCGTGTCGCAAAGCCATTGGTCTGTGGTCCGATGTACCTGTGGCCCGATGTATCTGCTGTCCACTCTAGCGCATCGGCTGCGCTTAGGCTCTAGGGCAAAAATGTCAACTTAAAGATGGTTTAAGGCCTTGAACACCCTCATCGTTACGGCTGGCGTAGCCGATCCAGCACGCTGGATGAGGCGAACCCGTCCGGAACTTGGCCGACCGAAGCCTGGAAATTCCGAATCGCGAGGCGGGTGCGAGGCCCGAGCAGCCCGTCCGGCGTACCGACATCGTAGCCCCGTTGCGCCAGGCGCTGCTGCAACTCGCTGCGCTCCTCAAGGGTGAGGACGCGCTCGTCGCGCGGCCAGTCGTGCACTAACGGAGGACCGCCGCGAAGCCGGTCGGCAAGATATCCATTCGCCAGCGCATAGGCCTCCGCCGGGTTGTATTTCATGATGACGCTGAAATTCCGGAGCATCAGAAAGGCGGGACCGCGCGCACCGGCCGGCAGCAACAGATAGGCCCGCTGGTCGGCGTGCGGAAACGCTTTGCCGTTCGCCCGCCGGACGCCGAGTCCCTCCCATTGGCCCAGCGTCATCTGCCGCGAGCGGTCGGCCAAGAGGTAGTCGAAGCCCTGCGGCAAGGCGACCTCGTAGCCCCACGTCTCGCCGGTCCCCCAGCCGTCCACTTTTAGATTGTTGGCGGTCGAACCCAGAACGTCCGGCACCGAGTTCGACAACGTCGCGCCGCCCGTCGCCGTCAAAATCCACCGCGAAGCGCTTGAACGACGTCGGCATGAATTGCGTTGGACCGAAGGCGCCGGCCCATGAGCCAATCAGGCGATCGGGCGCGATATCGCCACGCTGGAGAATTTCCAGCGTGGAGAGGAATTCCTCTTTGAAATAATCACGCCGCCGGCCGACGCACGCCAATGTCGCTGTCGAGCGGATGACGGGGCGGTCGCCGCCCAGCGTGCCGTAATTCGATTCGACGCCCCAGATCGCCGCGACGATGAACCGGTCGACGCCGTAGGTCCTCTCAACCGCGTCGAACGTCGAAGCGTAGCGCGTCAGCATATCGCGCCCATGCGCGATCCGGTCGTCGCTGACCAGAATGTCCAGATAGTCCCACGTCGCCTTGGTGAATTCAGGCTGTGCGTCAAGCAGGTCCATGATGTGCAGGTCGGGCGTAAGGCCGGCGGTCAATCGGTCGAAGCTTTCGCGCGTGATTCCGCGTCGTGATGCGTCGGGCCACAGCGCGGCGATGCAATTACCGAACTGCGCGGCGGCGGCACGGATGGCGTCTGCCGTCATCAGCAGGTTTCCCGATGCTCCGGATTGCCCGCTCCACTCGCGCGATCCGCCGCTTGCCGGCCCTGGAACCGACGAGGCCGCCGGCGGTTGATGAAACAAGTGGCTCAGCCAGTTGTCGGGCTTGTCCTGCGACCATGCGAGGTCGGCAAATCCGATGACGACGAGCGACGCAGCCGCAAGGCGGAGGATTGGCGTGAAGGATACCATGGCGAACGGTTTCTCGTGGTCGGCGGTCGCGCGAAGGAGCACCTTCTTGGCTTACCGAGCCCTTAACTTGAACTCTTAACCAGAGTCTCTCATTTGCAGCCATCCCCGGCCAAACCGACGCGACTTCGACACGATTGTCCTGCATTCACGCCGCCGCAACGCGATTCAGGCTAATATCTTTACCGAATGGAGTTGTTGCGTGGGCCTTGCTTCAATCTGGATGGTCATCCTTCCTGACTGAGCAATTTGGCAAGAAAGCGGACGAAGCCGCTTCTGTCCTGATTTGATCGGAATCTCATGAAACCTGTCCGTAAGGCTGTTTTCCCCGTGGCCGGGCTTGGAACCCGCTTTCTGCCGGCGACAAAGGCCATGCCGAAAGAGATGCTGCCTGTGGTCGACAGGCCGCTGATCCAGCACGTTGTCGATGAAGCCCGCGCTGCCGGCATCGAACACTTCATCTTCGTCACCGGCCGCAACAAGGGCGTCATCGAAGACCACTTCGACCGGCAGTTCGAGCTGGAAATGACGCTGCTCGAGCGGCAGCAGCATCAGACGCTCGACTACCTGACCAGAGAATTGCCGGAGCCGGGATCGACGAGTTTCACGCGCCAGCAGGAGCCGCTCGGCCTCGGCCACGCGGTGTGGTGCGCGCGCGAGTTGATCGGCTCCGAGCCGTTCGCGCTGCTGCTTCCGGACGTCCTGGTCCAGCACAATCAAGGTTGCCTCGCACAGATGATGGCTGCGGCGCGCGGCCTGACGGAGCGGTCCAATATCGTCGCCGTCGAGGAGGTGCCGCCGGAGCGCGTCGACCAGTACGGCGTCGTCGGCGTCGGCGAGCACAAGGGCAAGATGTTCTCGATCACCAGCATGGTGGAAAAGCCGCCGCGGGATCGGGCGCCGTCGAACCTCATCCTGACCGGCCGCTATATCCTGCAGCCGGAAATTCTCGACATTCTGGGCAAACAGGAACGCGGCGCGGGCGGCGAAATCCAGCTCACCGACGCGATGATCCGGCTGTCGCAGACACAGCCGTTCTACGGTCTGGAATTCGAAGGCCGAAGCTTCGACTGCGGTTCGAAAATCGGCTTCCTCGCGGCGAACCTGTCCTACGCGCTGGCGCGCCCCGACATCGCGCCGGGCTTCCGCGTCGAGATCAAAAAAATCCTGGGCGACTTCAACGGCGGCTAGCTCGCTCGCTCAATCGGCGGTCTGAAGCATCGTTACGCGGTTGAGCGTTCACGGTGCTGCAATCGCGGCTTTGCGTCAGACAGTCAGCATCATGAGCATCAAAATTTCCGCCGGGATGGTGGTGACCGCCAACCACGCGATGGATGTGTGGGAGCCGGGCTACCTCATCATCCGCGATGGTTTGATTGTGGACGCAGGCGCTGGTCCCGGACCCGCGGGGGACTTCGACGAGATTGCGGCCGCACCCGACAAGATCGTGATGCCGGGCCTCGTCAACGGGCATGCCCACTCGCCGTCGAATCTGCTTAAGGGAACGTGGGCGCAGCTGCCGCTCGAAATCTGGCGCCAGTATCTGCGCTCCGGATGGCGCGAATATTCCGACGAAGCGATCTACGTCAGCGCCCAGACCGGGTTGATCGAGATGATCCGCACCGGCTGCACCGGTGTGATGGATCATTTCTATACCGGGTCGCCGAGCCCCCACATGGGCGCGCTGAATGCAGTGGCGGCAATGGCCGATGCCGGTTTTCGCGGCGCATTGGCGCTGACGCTGTCGGACCAGCAGTACGCCACCACGGTCGGGCTCGATACCAGCGCGCTTTCGCAAGCGGCCCGCGACGAGGTGGCGCGCATCAGCGCGCTTGAGGGAAAAGAGTCGCTCGACGACTTTGTCGCCTTCGCGACGGCAGTGCGAAAGCGCACGCATCTCGTCACGCCGATCGTCGGACCGTCGGCGCCGCACCGCTGTTCCGTGGCTCAGCTCAAGCAATGCGCCGCACTCGCGCACGAGCTCGACACGATGGTCCACATGCATGTGTGCGAGACCAAGGGCCAGTTCCTGCAGGGCCAACGCCTGTTTGGCTGCACGCCGGTCGCCCATCTCGACCGCATCGGCGCGCTCGACGAGCGGCTGTCGATGGCGCACTGCGTCTGGTTCACCGATGAAGATATCGAGCGCGTCGCAAAGCGTGGCGCCATCGTCATCCACAATCCGGCGAGCAACGGCAAACTCGGCAGTGGCCGCATGCGCTTTGACGACATGCTTCGCCGAAACGTCCGCGTCGGGCTCGCCACCGATGGCAACGGCAGCAACGACACGCAGAACATGTTCGAGAGCATGCGGATGGCGGGCATCCTGCACAATCGCAACGATCGCGATTACCGCGATTGGCCCTCTCCGCAGCAGATCCTGCGCGCCGCGACGTCGGGCAGCGCTTACGCGCTCGGCATGGGCGGCGGACTCGGCGCGATCGAGGCCGGCCAAGCCGCCGATATCGTGCTGCTCAGCATGAATTCGTATCCGTTCGTGCCGCTCAACGATGTCGTCAAGCAGATCGTCTATTGCGAGAACGGAGTTTCGGTGACCGACGTGATGATCGACGGCCGCTGGGTTCTGCAGCGCGGCGCGCTGGTCACGATCGACGAGGCGGCCGTCTATGCCAGGGCGCGCCACCTGCGGCAGGAGATGGACGAGCGCGTCCGCGAGCAATTCCGCCGCACGGCGAAACTCGATCCGGCCTTGCGCGCCTCCTACCTTCGCACGGCCAATACCCCATGGTCCGAACGCGAGACTGAGTGAATGCCGCTCCGGCTATCACCGCTGCAGGTGCAGTCCGAGCAGGAAGGACGTCGCCGTGTAGGCAACGCCGGACACCGACGATGTCATCCAATCTTCGCGGACCTGACCTCGCAGCTGCATCTCGCGGTTCAGCTTGTAGGTGATGCCGCCCAGGAGGAAATAGCGATTATCCACGCGCGGCGAGCCGACATAGTCGTCCTGGCAATAGCCGACCTGCAGGGTGCCGATCAGCCAGCGCCGGAACGCATGATCGATCTGGATGTTGATGTCGCGGCTGAAAGGCGGACACCCCCGCCAGGATGGACTCGTTGACGACCGAAACCGCCGTGAGCTTTGCGGATGTCAGTGCGGTCGCTTGCCACGTCACCGATCCGTTCGCGATGAAGCCGCTGACGTCCGGCAGCGTGGGATCGTTGTACCTGCGATCGAGATAGCCGACGCCTATTTCGCCCGTCACCGTACCGAAGAGATTAAGGGGGCGCCGACGGTTCCGCTCACTCCCGTCGAATCGCGCTGAAGCCCGTTGCGATCGAACTGCTCGTCGTGGACGCGGCTGTCGGCATCGACTTCGACGAACGGCTTGAGCCCTGGATCGATTTCATAGCCGACACGGAAGATGCCGCCGTACTGATTGTAGTCCCGGTCCGCATTGCTCGTGGTTTCGCCGTCGGTCAGTTGCGACGGCGACTCGGTGGTGCGGTCGATCGTATCGCGCAGCTGCACATCGAACCGGCCCAATCCCTGCTCCGCGCCGACCGTGCCGCCGACCGTGGTCAGAAGCGGAAGCTTGGCGAGGCCGGCCGTGGTGTTCGGACTGCCCGGATTGTCGGTCGTGACGAGAGCACGGTTCTCCAGGAGAATCTGAGTGTCGCGCGTGACATCGATGCTGCCGTCGATCTTGGAATTGAAATAGGGACGATTGAGCGACGGCGTGAAATTCGTCGTGTACTCGGTATAGGACCCTATGATGTCGGCGGTGAGCGAATGCCGCGGCCAATTGGATTGCGCCAGCAATTCCGGCACTACGACAAAGTAATACGACGGACCGCCGCCTGGGATGCGCTGTGGATTGCTGTCGTGAGCCGCCGACAGGTCGAGCGAGGGCAGCAGCAGGAACGAACCGGCCCGAATGCCGAGCGCCGCATAAGGGTCATTGGGGCCACCCGGAATGGTCTGCAGCGGCACCGTGCCGAGCGGCAACACATTGGGCGGCTGCGTGCCGGGAGGCGGCAGGCTCGCCTAAATATCGGCGTCGATCGGGGGCGGCAGCGGCGTGACGGCGCCGGGCCGGTTGGTTGCCGCCAGCGGATGAACCTCCGGCGGCGGATTGCTCACCGGGAGTGGTTGCAGCGGTTGTGCCGGCGGCGGCAGAACGGCGCCAGGCCGCGCCGCAGCCCTCGCTGGATAAACGAGGACCGGAGGGGGCGCTGCGGACTGCGGCGGTGGTTTAGGCGGCGGAGGCTGGTCTATCGGGGGCGCCGCAAAGGTGGTCTCGGGCTGGGTTGTTGATGCAGTCGCGGCGGCCGCAGCTTGTACCTGCACCTGCTGCTTTTTGCGTTTCGTCCGGTTGGTGGAATCGAAGCCCGTATTGCCCGCACCGAACCCGGATGGGCTGCCGTAAACCGGAGTGGCTCCGATGCGGCTTGGCGCCACGAACGATCCGGTTGGCGGCGCCTGATTCGCCGCGGTGACGATGTCGCCGGGCCGGCGAAAGCGCGGGGGATTGTTCGGATTGCCGTCGAGCGCCGGCTGCAGCAAGCTCGCGTTCGGGTCCGAAATAGCCCCGCCGTCTGCGCCACGCCCGGGAACGGCGTCAGCGATGTGCTTGCGGCGATCGCGCCACCGGCAACGGCCATCAAAATCGCACGCCGATGCGAAGCCTGCGGCGCAACTGCCGGGCAGCTTGCAGTCGGGGCAGCCGGGGGCTGAACCCGCCGGGCGCACACCGCTTTTGCAATTCGCGTCGCCTCGGGAGCTGACAAACCGAACGACCATCAAGGAGCTGCGCTGGCGCCAGCGCCCCATGCGGCAGCAGCCGCGCGGTGACCAGCACGGGCCACCGAGCGGCAGGCCGATGGTTAAAAGAGTTAAAACGCATATGGTTAAAGGGGAGGTTGATCGGGGTTCGGCGTGGCGCGCCCGCCTGCCGCACGGCGTGAGAAAAGGAGGCGAACGGGACCTTGGCGACGCCCCCGCGCGATCAGAGGGCTTGCACATGGAGAAACTTCATCAAATTATGGCGATGAATTTATTTTACCGGACGAGCGCCCATCAGCAAAATCGTCACGGCCTGTGGGTGTAGAGCACCGGATGAGCGAAGCAACAGATGCCCTGATGCGGCAGATGCTCGATTGGATCGGGCCCCGCCCCCGCGATTACGCCGAAGTCATCGACGCCTGGCGGACCAGTTGCCCGCGCCTCTCCATCTGGGAAGACGCCTGCACGGCGGGCTTCGTCGTCCGCGATCCTGCCACCCGTAAGGTCTCGGTCACTGCCAAGGGCACGGCGTTCTTGTCGCCGCAGCGGGCCGGCCACGCGCGATGATCGTCGGCATTCTCGACGACTATTTCGATACGATCAGAACCCTGCCGTCCTTCGTCAAGATGGCAGGTCACAAGGTGACCATCTGGAACGATCACGTCGACGACGTCGGCCGGCTGGCCGAACGCTTGCGCGATACGGAAGCCTTGGTGCTCATCCGCGAGCGGACGCCGATCCGCACGCCACTGCTCGAGCGCCTCGGCAAGCTTCAACTCATCAGCCAGCGCAGCGTCTATCCTCACATCGACATCGATACCTGCACCCGGCTCGGGATCGTCGTTTCGTCGAGCCAGCATCCCGGCGCGCCGTCCTACGCGACCGCCGAACTGACTTTCGGACTGATTCTTGCGGCCATGCGCCAAATTCCTCAGCAGATGGCGTCGCTGAAGGCGGGACGCTGGCAGATGGGGGTCGGCACGACGCTGTGCGGCAACACCCTTGGCATCTTCGGATACGGCCGCATTGGCCGCGCGGTTGCCGAATACGCCCGCGCCTTCGGTATGAACGTTCTGATCTGGGCGCGCGAAGCGTCACTCGCGAAAGCACAAGCCGAAGGCTGGGCCGTGGCGCCGGGCAAACGAGCATTCTTCGAAACGTGCGACGTCATCACGCTGCACATGCGGCTGGTCGACGCGACACGCCACATCGTCACCGCCCACGATCTCGGTTGCATGAAACCCTCAGCGCTGATCGTCAACACGAGCCGCGCGCCCTTGATCGAGCCGGCTGCGCTGGCTGCGGCTCTTCGGGCCGGACGGCCCGGCATGGCCGCGGTCGACGTCTACGAGGACGAGCCCCTGCTTGACCCTCAACACCCGCTGCTGCGGATGGACAACGTGATCTGCACGCCGCACATCGGCTACGTCACCCGTGAAGAATGGGAGCTTCAGTTCGCCGATATCTTCGATCAGATCAACGCCTATGAGGCTGGTTCGCCGATCAACGTCGTCAATCCCGATGCCCTTTCGATAATGCGGCGTCGCGCGCCGACGCGCTAAGTTTTGCGCTCGTAGCGCCGCCAGGGCGGAATAACCAGAACCGCGAATACGACAAAGGCGACGATCTCCGCCGGCCATGGCCAGCGCGTCACCGACGCGACGACGCCGACGAAAACGGCGGCAAAGCCGAGCCACAGTGCAAACTTGCCGGGCCGCAACGCCTCAATGACGAAAAAGAAAAGCGCCAGCGTGAACCAGGTCCACGATACGAGCGAGCCGTCCTTCACCATGATGGGCCCCGTTGTTGTCAGACCCAGCCCTTAAGCTCGCGCATGGCGAGTTGCCAAACCATCAGCATGCCGGCCTCGCTGTCGTTGAGGCACGGGATCGCCGCGAAATTCTGACCGCCGTAACGTTTGAACACGCGCGCATTCTCAACCGCAATCTCTTCGAGTGTCTCGAGACAATCGGCCGAGAAACCCGGCGTGATCACCACGAGGTTTTTGACGCCCTTCTTGGCCAGCGCCTTCATGGTTTCGATGGTGTACGGCTCCAGCCACTTGGCGCGGCCGAAGCGCGATTGAAACGTCATCGTCAGCTTGTTGGCATCGACGCCAAGCTGCGCGCGGAGCGAGTTCGGTCGTCCGGGTGCACTGGATCTCGTAGGGATCGCCGGCCTGCACGTACTCCTTCGGCATGCCGTGGTATGACGCGACGATGACGTCCGGATTGAACGGCAGCTTCTTAAGCTCGGCCTTGAGCGAAGACGCCAGCACCTCGATGTAATACGGATCGTCGAAATAGGGCGGCAGCACGCGGAGCGCCGGCTGCCGGCGCAGCTTCATCAAATAGCGAAAAACCTCATCGCACACCGTCGCCGTCGTTGCCGCCGAATATTGCGGATAGAGCGGCATGACCAGAATGCGATCGCAGCCGCGCCCGATCAGCGCTTCAAGCCTGGATGCGATCGAGGGATCGGCATAGCGCATGGCCCAGTCGACGATGACGTGCTTGCCGAGCGGTTCGAGAATGCCGGAAAGCTTCTCCGCCTGCGAACGCGTGATGACCTTGAGCGGCGATTCATCCTTTTCGCGGTTCCAGATTTTCTGGTAGTCGCGCGCTTTAACGCGCGAGCGGATCGGCAGGATGATGCCGTAGAGCGCGAACTTCCAGAGCAGCGTGTCGTTTTCGATCACGCGCGGATCGGTCAGGAACTGCTTGAGGTACCGCCGCACCGCCGAAGCTTTTGCCGCGTCGGGCGTGCCGAGATTGACCAGAAGGATGCCGATGCCGCGTTCCACCGGCGCCGATTCGTGCGCCGCGCCCGCGTTTGCAGCCGGATCGGGCGCTTCAATTGATGGGACAGTCGTCGCCTCGGCCGCGGGCCCGACCGGCGCAATCGCCTCGGCAGGCAGTTCCGCCTTTGCGGGCGCTTCAACCGCAGCGACAGCATCGCCGTCCGGGAGCGCGGACGGCCGCTCTTCGGCCGCGGTCAGGTCCGGCGTCGTCGCAGGAGCGGGCGTCGAGTCATTCGATCAGATCAACTACTCCCTCGCGCAGCGACATGCATTCGAAGCCCGCGATTATGTCAATGCAGAGTCGGCCGCGGATCGTCGAGGCAGGCCGAGCCGCGATTGTTTGTCCGACAGGACTATTCGGCGGCTTTGAGAAGCGCCGGCGCACCGGCGCGAAATTGTTCGAGCAGGGCCGCTTCGTCAGCCTTGGCGGCAGCGAGATGTCGCTGCTTGACGTGACCGAAGCCGCGAATTTTTTCCGGGATGGCGGCGAGGCCGACCGCGAGGTGATGGTTCTCGGGCGAGAGCTGGCGAGAACCTCCTCGAGCATCGCCTCGTAATCGCCGATCAGCTTGCGCTCGGTGCGGCGCTCGACCGAGCGGCCAAACGGATCGAACGCCGTGCCGCGCAGGCCCTTGAGCTTGGCCAGCAGCCGGAAGGCCGGCAGCAGCCACGGACCGAAGTTCATCTTGCGCGGCAGGCCGGTCGTCTTGTCGCGGCGCGCCAGGAGCGGCGGCGCAAGATGAAACTCGAAGACGGAGATTGTCGCCGTCGAACTCCGACTTGCACCTGATTGAGGAATGACGCCGTCGGTATAAAGCCGCGCCACTTCGTATTCGTCCTTATAGGCCATCAGCTTGAACAGATAGCGCGCGACCGCGTCGGCGAGCCCGCACTTTGCCCGGCGCGCGCGCGTCCTCCGCCGCCTTGACCTTGTCGACGAGGGCGCGGTAGCGCGCCGCATAGGCGGCATTCTGATACGCGGTGAGAAACTGCACGCGCCGTTCGACCGTCTCGTCGAAGGACTCCGACAGCTGCGCGCGTCGCTGGCGACAGCGGCCGCCGGCTTGGCCGAGCTTCTCGACCCGCTCGCGATCGACCGCGGCGCGGCGGCCCCAGTGAAACGCCGCCTGGTTCATCGCGACCGCTTCGCCATTCAGCTCGATCGCCTTCTCGATCGCCGCAGCCGACAACGGGATGGCGCCGAGCTGATAGGCGTAGCCGACCAGGAACATGTTGGCGCCGATCGAATTGGCCGAACAGCGCGGTGGCGATCCGCGTCGCGTCGATGAAATGCGTCTTGTCGGCTCCGGCATCGGCCAGGATGGTCCGCTTCAGCCGCTCGCTCGGCAGCGAGAAATCGGCGATTGCGGGTGAATTCGCCGGGCAGGAATTCGGCGGTGTTGACGACCATCTCGGTCGCGCCGTGTCTTCACCGCGGCCAGCACCTTGCGGGTGCCGGCGACCACGATGTCGCCGCCGAGCACGAGATCGGCGCGGCCGGCCGCGACGCGGATCGCATGAATGGCGTCCGGGCTTTCGGCAATGCGGATATGGCTGAACACCGCGCCGCCCTTTTGCGCGAGGCCCGCCATGTCGAGCACGCCGATGCCGCGGCCTTCCAGATGCGCGGCCATGCCGAGAATGCCGCCGATGGTGACGATGCCGGTGCCGCCGACGCCGGTGACGATGATGTTGTAGGTCTGTTCGATCGCCGGCAACTTCGGATCGGGCAGCGGCGGCAGGTCATGATCGGCGGCGACGCCGATGCCTTTTTTCAGTTTCGCGCCGTGCACGGTGACGAACGACGGGCAGAAGCCCTTGACGCAGGAGAAATCCTTGTTGCAGCTCGACTGGTCGATGGTGCGCTTGCGGCCCCACTCGGTCTCGAGCGGCTGCACCGACACGCAGTTCGATTGCACGCCGCAATCGCCGCAGCCCTCGCAGACAAGTTCGTTGATGATGACGCGCTTGTCGGGATCGGGAAACGTGTGGCGTTTGCGGCGGCGGCGCTTTTCGGCCGCGCAGGTCTGATCGTAGATCAGCACCGTGACGCCCGGAATTTCCGCAAGCTCCTTCTGCACCGCGATCAGATCGTCGCGATGATGGATGGTCAGGCCCGCGGGCCACGCGGTGCCGCGCGGATATTTGTCCGGCTCGTCGGTCACGACGACGACGCGCTTGGCGCCTTCGGCGGCGACCTGGCGCGCGACCTGCGGCACGGTAAGGCCGCCGTCGTTGGGCTGGCCGCCGGTCATCGCCACCGCGTCGTTGAACAGGATCTTGTAGGTAATGTTGGTGTTCGAGGCGATCGCGGCGCGGATCGCCATGTAGCCGGAGTGGTTATAGGTGCCGTCGCCGAGATTTTGAAAGACATGCTGGCGGTTGGAGAACGGCGCTTCGCCGACCCAGTTGGCGCCCTCGCCGCCCATGTGCGTGTAGCCCGAGCGTCGAGCGGTCCATCCACTGCGCCATGTAGTGGCAGCCGATGCCCGCATAGGCGCGCATGCCTTCCGGCACGCACGGTCGAGGTGTTGTGCGGGCAGCCCGAGCAGAAATACGGAATGCGCTGGGCGACGTCCTTGGTCTCGGCGGCGATGCGCTGGAATTCCTTCGAGCCGCGCCACGCGCTCGACGATCTCATCGTTGCGGTGATACTTCAGCAGCCGCTCGCCGATGCAGATCGCGACTTCGTTGGGATCGAGCGCGCCCTTGACCGGAAACAGCCAGTTGCCCTGCTCGTCCTTCTTGCCGATGCAGAGCGGCTGATTGGCGGTGCCGTAAAGCTCCTCGCGCACCTGCACTTCGAGCAGCGAGCGCTTTTCCTCGACGACGATGATGAGATCGAGACCTTCGGCGAATTCCTGCAGTTCGCGCCGGCTGAGCGGCCACGGCGCAGCCGACCTTGTAGAGGCGGATGCCGAGCTCGTTGCATTTGACCTCGTCGATGCCGAGTTCGTCGAACGCCTGGCGGACGTCGAGATAGCTCTTGCCGGTGGTGATGATGCCGATCTTCGGGTCGCGGCCGCCCGAGGTGATGGTGCGGTTGAGCTTGTTGGCGCGCACGAACGCGAGCATGGCGTCGCGCTTGAAATCGTGCAGGCGGGCTTCCTGCGCCAGGATCGGATCGTTGAGGCGGATGTTGAGACCGCCGTCCGGCATCGCGGAAATCGGTCGGGCGTGACGATGTTGATCCGCTCGAGGCTCGCGTCGATCGCCGCCGTCGAACTCGATGGTCTCGTGCATCGTCTTGAGCGCCACCCAGGCGCCGGTGAAGCGCGACATGGCCCAGCCGTAGAGGCCGTAATCGAGAACCTCCTGAACGCCGGCCGGGTTCAGGATCGGGATCATCACGTCGATGAAGTGATATTCGGACTGGTGCGCGGTGGTGGAGGATTCGGCGGTGTGGTCGTCGCCCATCAGCGCCAGCACGCCGCCGTGTTTCGGCGGAGCCGGCGAAGTTGGCGTGGCGGAACACGTCGCCGGTGCGGTCGACGCCGGGCCCCTTGCCGTACCACATGGCGAACACGCCATCGTATTTGCCCTCGCCGCGCAGTTCGGCCTGCTGCGAGCCCCACACCGCGGTCGCGGCCAGGTCTTCGTTGATGCCGCCCTGAAAGCGGACGTCGCTTTTCTCCAGAAATGATCGCGGCGCGGTAGAAACTGGCTGTCGAGCCCGCCGAGCGGCGAGCCGCGATAGCCGGTGACAAAACCCGCGGTATTGAGACCGTTGCGGCGGTCGAGCTCCTTCTGCATCAGGCACAGCCGCACCAGCGCCTGGAATCCGGTCACGAAGATGCGGCGCTGGCCGAGGTCGTACTTGTCGTCGAGCTTGACGTCGCGCAGCGCCATGGCGCGGCCCTCTGATCTGGGCGGCCAGTTTGCCCTCCCGTACCCGATATTGCCAGAGGCACGGCTTAGCAAGGAGATAGGGACAGGACCCCGCCGGAGCAATGCTAGTGAGTTGAAACGTCACACGATTTAAGTGCGGCCTCGGATGCCCATAGTGGCTTTGGGAATAAATCGCAGCACCGGCCGATCCACAATCCGAACCGGGGGATCGGCGAGGTCGCGATGGACGGCGTTAAGCCAAGATGAGGGGATTGGCGCTGCTCCTCTGCCCCGTCCTTCTGGCGATTGCATCGTGGGCACCCCAGTCGTACGCAACCGAAGTGGCACGCTGTCCGGGCAGTGGCCAACCCATCAACACCGACCGGCCCGACACGGCCAATTCGAGTGTCGTGGTCCCCGTCGGCAGTTTGCAAAGCGAGAACGGCGTCGACGTCAGCACACAGCATGACGAGCGCGCGCTCGACGGAACCAACAGCCGGCTGCGCCTCGGCGCAGCGCCGTGTCTTGAGGTTTTTCTCGATATCCCAAGCTACACGGCGGCACTACAGGCCGATGCACCATCGGGCTTTGGCAACGTCGCGCCCGGCCTCAAATGGCAGATCAGCCCGATGCCGGGAGACTTCGATCTCTCCGCGACCTTTGGCATAGGCCTGCCGACCGGAAAACAAGCCGTCGCCGGCCCGGCGTGCAGCCCTACCTGCAGTTTCCGTGGTCGAAAAAGCTGACCGAGGACTGGAGCCGCAGCGGCATGCTGACACTCTTCGACCGTCCCGGTGAGCCGGGTGGCAAGTTCACGACCGAGACGGCGTTCGTGATCGGCAGAGACTTCCGCGAAAGCTTCGAGCCCTTTGCCGAATATGTCGGCGACTTCCCCGATGCCGGACCCTGACGTCAGCTCATCAATTCTGGCGCGCTCTGGCGGCGCAACTCGACGCTCATATCGCCTTCGGGCTTAACAGCACCTCGCCCGATCTCATCGTCGGCGTCGGTTATTCGTTCCGGATCGACAGTTTGTTCGAAAAGTGGCGTTGACTATTTGACCTGCAGATAAGCGTCCTTGGCGGCCGTAGTGAGTTCGGGCGACAGATCGGCGACCTCGGCGACCAGCTTTTGCAGCCGTTCACCGGCCAGCGGCGAAATGCCGATGCCTTCGTTGTCCGCTTCCGCCAGAAAATCCGGATCGGTCATCGTCGCATCGAAAGCGCGCGCAACGCGTTTAGGCGATCGGCTGGAACATTCGGCGTCGAAAATACGGCCAGACCGATTTCGGTGGTGTTCATGACGGTCTTCAAAATCTGGGTTTGCTCGTCGGTCTTGCCGAGTTCGACGGCGGCAGGAACATCGGGCAGTTCCGGACGGCGATGCAGCGAAAACTGCACGATGATGTTGACGTCCTTGTTCTTGATCCAATCGGGATGAGCGCTCATCAGCGCTTCCCAGCTGGTCGAATGACCCTCGGCTTCGCCCTTCTCGATGGCCAGCATGCCTTCGCGCGAGCCCTGATAGCCCCTGACGATCTTGAATTTGGTTCCGATCACGTTGTTGAGGAGATTCGGGTACATCACCACCGGCGATCCGATCGTCGTCGCCGCCAAGATCGATGGAATCTGGAGCGCGTCCTGGATGCTTTGGACGTCCGACGTCTTCCACATCATGATGACATCGACCCGGGCGGCGAGCCGGCCGATCCAGTTGAGCTCAGCGGACTTGAAGCGGACTCCCTCGCCGCCAAACTTCTCGTCAAGCGGCAGCGTTGAGGCGGCCAGCGCCATGACGGTGCCGTCGCGTTTCAACGTATTGTAGACCGCGTTGGTGGCGAGAAAGGTGCCGGCGCCCGGCATGTTGCGGACCACGACGGTCGGATTTCCCGGAATATGTGTTGCCGATATGGCGGCCGAGCGACCGCGCATGGAGGTCGTTGCCGCCGCCGGGCGCAAATCCGACGATCAGATCGATGGTCTTGCCACGATAGAATTGCTCGACGGTTTGCGCTCGCGCCGGCTGCGGCGTAACCGACGCCAGCGTGAGAGCGACCAGACATGCAAGCACGCCTGCTAACAGCCTGCGGGCCATCCCGACGTTCCTCCAATGCGGCTTTGGTTGTCTCGCGGCGAGCGCCGTGATGTTGTCGCCGTCTTGATCGCGATCGTTTAGGCCGCGGCGCGCTCAACCATGCCGATGAGCGGAAGGCTGATGATCAGCAGCTCCATGGCATTGCCCGATTCCGATCTCGCACGACTCGTTGGGCTCAAGCGACAAGGCCGTATATCTCGCGGATCTCGTTGCCGGCCGCCCTGCCCTCGCCTTTGAGCACAAAGCCGATCTGGCTTGAACCGTGCGGCGGCACGCGCCCGCGCGCGCCGGCTTCGAGCTTGAGCATCGAGACGGTGCAGCCTCGCTCCGAGAATACGCCGAGGAGCTTTTTGGCGATGCCGGCCTGCCCGGAGGGCACCCAGTCGAAGCCTTCCGGCTTCATGCAGATGGGCTCCTCGTAGCGGGGCTTGGGGTAGCTCAGCTTGCGGCGGTTGATGTGCTCCCAGATCGCTTCGTAGCTGTCCTGATTCCGCCGCTGCCCCGGCGCAAGCTCGCCGTTGCGGGTGAAAATGCCCTTGTCGAAGATGCCGAACGCCTTCATCTCTTCCATCGCGGCCGCGATCTTTTGAGCACCGAGATAGCCGCTGCCGCTGGCGCCGCCGAACTGCAGCGTGATGCTGAGCCGATGGGACTCGCTCTGTTCGGGGCCGTACGGCGTGCCCTCCGGGAAATAAACGATCTCGCCCGGATTGATCCATTTATTCTTGCCGTAGTTCTGCGGATCGCCCTCAAGGCACATGCGCAGCTGATCGAAGTTGTGCCGATGACGCGGAATGTCCAGCGTGCCGCTCTGGCGCACGAACGAAAGCTTGTAGTTGCCGAGAGAATTGTCGTCGCCTCTGAGCAGGGTCTTGAACTCCCGCTTGCCGCCGCGCACAGCGTTCGATGCCTGTTGGCTGTCCTCGGCGTGAGCAATGTGCATGCTGTTTCCTCGTGAGCGAATTTTGATTGCATTATTCGCGCTTTTTCGGCCCTGCAGCAAGGTGCGAGCAGCTAGACGCGATTGCCCGCACTCCAGCTCCAGAAATCGCGGCCTTCTTCGCGCATGAAACGCGCCAAGACCATATTGTGGACTTCGCTCGCGCCGTCGACCAGGCGCGCAGCGCGCGCGGCGCGATAGATCCACTCCAAAATCGTATCCTTGGAATAGCCGCGCGCGCCGTTGAGCTGGATCGCAACGTCGCAGGCGTTGTGCAGCGTGTCGGCGACCTGCACCTTCGCCATCGACACTTCCTTGCGGGCGCGATCGCCCTGGTCGAGCTTCCACGCCGCGTGCATCGTCAGGAGACGGCCGATCTGGATCTGGTGCGCCACCTCGCCGAGCTTGATCTGCACGCTCTCGCGATCGGCAAGCTTGATGCCGAAACCTTCGCGCTTGTTCACGTAGTCCTGGGCAATTTCCATACAGCGCTTCGATAGGCCGAGCCATCGCATACAATGGGTGAGACGCGCCGGGCCGAGCCTGATCTGCGTCACCTTCAAACCGTCGCCGACGCCGAGAAGCACATTGTCGTCGGCGACTTCGAGGCCGTCGAATTCAAGCTCGCAATGACCGCCGTGCTCCTCGGGGCCCATGATCGCGATACGCCGCACGATGCGCCAGCCCGGCTGATCGCGGTGATAGAGAAACGCAGTGAGGCCTTTGCGCTTGTCGTCGGAGGTGCGCGCGACGACGATGAAGTGCGCGGCTTCCCCCGCGCCGGTGATGAACCACTTGCGGCCGCGGATCACCCACTTGCCGTTCTTCTTCTCCGCGGAGGCGCGGATCATGCTCGGATCGGAGCCGCCGCCGGGTGCCGGTTCGGTCATCGCAAAAGCGGATTTGACCCTGCCCTCGACGATCGGCCGCAGCCACCATTCCTTCTGCGCGGGCGTGCCGATCCGAGCCAGGAGACTCATGTTGCCGTCGTCCGGCGCCATGCAGTTCAACGCCAGCGCACCAAAGATCGAGCGCGCCGCTTCCTCGTACATCACCGCCCAGGCGACGATGGGAAGCTGCATGCCGCCAAATTCCTTCGGCGATTGCGGCGCCCACAATCCGGCCTTCTTGGCCTGCTCCTGCACCGGGGCCAGCCGCTCAAGCGGAATATTCTCGTGCTCGGCAAAATTCCGCGGATCGGCTTCGAGGGGCAGCACGTGCTCTTCGATGAAGGCGCGGGTTCGCTGCCGCAGCAATTCGATGTCGGGCGAAAGGGTGAAATCCATGCCGGCGCCCTCGCGTTTCCTCGCATTGCCGTTGTGATGCCAAACGGATAATCCATACAGCATCGCGTTGGCCTTAAGAATATGCCGCGCGGTTCTTGCTTTGCCGGGAGTGATCGCATGGCCAATTTCACGCCGATCTCCGCGGCCATCGGCGGCGCGCTGATCGGGCTGTCCGCCGTGCTGCTGATGCTGCTCAACGGCCGCATCGCCGGGATTAGCGGAATTTTCGGCGGCCTGATCAATGCGCAGACCAGCGACCGCACGTGGCGTCTGGCTTTCGTCGCCGGTCTGATCGCCGCGCCGCTTTCGGCTGCGCTCCTCGGCTACGCTTTGCCGATGCCGCAAATGCCGGAATGGGCATGCTGGTGCACGATCTGTGGCAATCGCACCGGCGGCACGCACGGCCACCGCCGACGGCTAGTCTAGCGTCGCGACAGTACGTCCGCGCGTCTTCTCAACCTGCTCCAGGTCATTGCGCCGTTTGACAAAGATCAACGCACAGCGACGCAATGCGCGTCAAAAAAAATGGGGGTTTGCGCCGTGCGCGTTGCGCTGTTCGCCGACATTCACGCCAACCGGCAGGCGCTGAGCGCCTGTCTTGCGCAGGCTCGCGACTTGGGCGCCGAGCGCATCGTGTTTCTCGACGACTATGTCGGCTACGGCGCCGATCCGGAGTGGGCGGTGGCAACGGTCATGAAGCTTGTCGCTGATGGCGCGGTCGCGGTGCGCGGCAATCACGACAATGCAGTGAGCAACCCGCGCGAGCAGCTCAACCTCGAAGCCAAGGTCGTCATCGAGTGGACGTGCGGCGAACTCGGCGTGCCGGAGCGGCAGTTCCTCGCGCAATTGCCGTTGACGGTCCAGGAAGACGAACGCCTTTATGTCCACGCGGACGCCAGCAACCCGGGTGCTTGGCGCTACGTCACTGATGCCGATTCGGCCGGCCGAAGCATGCTGACGGCGGAGGCTCGCGTGACGTATTGCGGCCGTACCCACCGGCCCGCGCTCTACACGATGTCGGCGGCCGGCAAGATCACGGCGTTCACGCCGGTCACCGGCATGCCAGTCCAACTCCTGCCGCGTCGGCGGTGGCTAGCCGTGCTCGCCGCGGCGCAACTGGCGTTCGACTTAAGTCATCCCGATCAGGTCAAACTGACCAAGCGATCGGAGAAACTCAAGCGTGATCCGTGGAGCACCGTGCTGCGTCGGCGCTTCAACAAGGACCTGAAACGATCGATCGTCCAGCCTGCGATCGCGACGCACATTGCGTCTGCCCCGATCGTCGCGGTCGCCATCGATCTCGCGGGCGGGTCGGCTCAACTCAACGACGCACTGCGGGTCACGGCGGAGCGCATTCTCGCCACTCTGCCCTCGGCGCGGCTGGCGTGCCTCAACGTCCTCAAGATCAACAGGATCACGATCGATCATTCGCTGGATGAGCAGGGCCACAACAAGCAGATCGACCGCCTGGTCGGGCTCCGGCATTGGGCGGCGCCCTTAAAGCTCGACGAGAGCCGTCTCACCGTGCACGCCCTCGAGGCGGTCGATCCGGCTCATGCCATTCTCGAATTCGTCCGGGCCAATCGCGTCGATCATGTTCTGATCGGTGCGCGACCACTCTCTGCTCCGCGATCTGCTCGGCAGCACCTCGGCGAAAGTCGCCGCCGAAGCGCCCTGCACGGTGACGATCGTACGGCCAGCCCGGATCAGCGAAGCGGCCGGCAGTTACCGCTCAGGCGAGCCCGCCTCGAAACAATCAACCATCTAAGTCAGGGGGCAGCGCTCGGCCACGTTTATGGCCGACCGGCCGGCGGCCTGTGTTATGATCGTCCAATAGCCAAAAGGCGCCTGAGATGAATCAGACTGTCCGCCCCCGCATTGCCGCGTCCGCGTGTCCGCACGACTGCCCGTCGACCTGCGCGCTCGACGTCGAGGTCTTCGACAAGCACACCATCGGTCGTATCCGCGGCTCGGCCGACAACGCCTACACGGCGGGCGTAATCTGCGCCAAGGTCGCCCGCTACGCCGAACGCGCGCATCACCCCGACCGCCTGCTTCATCCGCTGCGCCGCACCGGCACCAAAGGCAGCGGCGAATTCGCACCGATCTCGTGGGACGACGCACTCGACCTTGTCGCCGAACAGTTCGTGCGCGCCGAGCGGGCGGGCGGTTCCGAGGCGATCTGGCCGTATTACTACGCCGGCACCATGGGCTTCGTGATGCGCGACGGCATCAACCGGCTGCGCCACGCCAAGAAATATTCCGGATTCTTCTCGACCATCTGCGTCAATCCGGCTTGGAGCGGCTTCATGGCCGGCACCGGACGGCTCGCCGGCGCCGATCCGCGCGAGATGGCAAAATCCGACCTCGTGGTGATCTGGGGCACCAATGCCGTGAATACCCAGGTCAATGTGATGACGCACGCGACACGCGCCCGCAAGGAACGCGGCGCCAAGATCGTCGCCATCGACATTTACATGAACGCCACCATGAAGCAGGCCGATTTGCCGGTCCTGATTCGGCCCGGCACCGATGGCGCACTAGCCTGCGCGGTGATGCATTGCCTGTTTCGCGACGGCAAAGCCGATTGGGATTACCTCGACCGCTACACCGACGCACCGCATGAGCTTACCGACCATGTGCGTGCGCGCGATCCGGCGTGGGCGTCAAAAATCACCGGCTGTCCGGTGGACACGATCGAGGCGTTTGCGCGCCTCGTCGGCGAGCGCAAGCGCGCTTACTTCCGGCTTGGCTACGGCTTCTCGCGTTCGCGCAACGGCGCCGTGAACATGCATGCGGCAAGCTGCATCGCCGCCGTGACCGGCGCCTGGCTGTTGGAAGGCGGCGGCGCCTTTCACAACAACGGCGATGTCTTTCGCATGGACAAAAGCGTGATCGAAGGCAGGGACGTCCGCGATCCTGCGATCCGCATGCTCGATCAGTCGCGCATCGGTCCCGTTCTGACCGGCGACGCCGAGGCCCTGCTCGGCGGCCCTCCGGTCACCGCGATGCTCATACAGAACACCAATCCGATGGCGGTCGCGCCGGACCAGGAAAAGGTCAAACGCGGCTTCGCCCGCGACGATCTCTTCGTCTGTGTGCATGAGCAGTTCATGACCGACACCGCGAAGATCGCGGACGTGATCCTGCCAGCCACGATGTTCGTCGAGCACGACGACATCTATCAGGCCGGCGGCAGTCAACACATTCTGCTCGGCCCGAAGCTGATCGAAGCACCCGGCGAATGCCGCAACAACCACGACGTGATCTGCGCGTTGGCGAAGCGGCTCGGCGCCGAGCATCGCGGCTTTACGATGACGCCGCGCGAATTGATCGACGCTACGCTTCGGACATCCGGCCGGGGCACGCTTCCAGAACTTGAGGCCAACCGCTGGATCGACTGTCAGCCCGATTTTGCCACCGCCCATTATCTCAACGGTTTTGCCTATCCGGACGGCAAGTTCCGCTTCAAGCCGGACTGGCCGAGGGTGCCGTTCGGACGCTGGCATCGCAACGTGCCTTCCCCCGCCATGCCGACGCTGCCCGACCATTGGGACGTGATCGAGGAAGCGGATACCGAGCACCCGTTCCGGCTGGCGACGTCGCCGGCCCGCGGATTTCTCAATTCGAGCTTCACCGAGACGCCAACCTCTTTAGCCAACGAACAAAGGCCGGAGGTGATGATCCACCCCGATGACGCCGCGCCGCTTGCGATCGGCAACGGGGATGCGGTTTCGCTCGGCAACCGCCGCGGCGCCGTCACGTTGCACGCCAAGCTGTTTGACGGCGTCCGCCGCGGCGTGCTGATCGCTAAATCGCTCTGGCCCAACAGGGCCTATGCCGACGGCCGCGGCATCAACACGCTGACCGGCGCCAATTCGATCGCGCCGTTCGGCGGCGCTGCATTCCATGACAACAAGGTGTGGCTGAGGAAGCTCGCGACGGCGTGAGACGCCGCACGCGCCATCGGAAGCACCGATTTTTAGACGACAACAAGCGCCGCCGACCGCAGAGTCACGGCGTCATAAAAGAGGGAGGACGATGTTGCCCGGGCGATTGCAAGCTTGCACGATCGTTGCCGTGACGCTTCTGGGCGCGGGCTTTGCGGCCCGCCCGCTGGCGGCTCAAGATTTTCCGACACGGCCGGTCACCATCATCGTGGCGTCGACGCCGGGCGGCGGCACAGACATCATTTCGCGCATCATCGGCGAGCAACTGTCCAAGCAGCTCGGCCAGCCCTTCGTCGTCGAGAATATTCCCGGCGCCGGCTCGCTGAACGGCACGGTCGTCGCCGCCAAGGCGGCGCCGGACGGCTACACGTTGCAGACCGGGTTGAACGCAAGCATGGCGGTCAACCCGAGCCTGTTCGCCAATCTGCCGTACGATCCGGTCCGCGACTTCGTGCCGGTCGGGATGCTGGCGGAATTTCCCTTCGCCGTCGTGGTCAGCAAGGATTTTCCGGCCCACTCGATCAAGGAGCTCATCGAGATCGGAAAATCTCGTCCCGGCGAGATCAACTATGCGTCGGCCGGCAACGGCACCGGGCAGCAATTGTCGATGGAGCTGTTCAAGCTGGTGACTGGCACGAATTTCACGGTGGTGCATTATCGCGGCGCGGCTCCGGCCTATGCGGACGTCATCTCAGGACAGGTACCGGTGTTCATCGACAATCTGGCGAGTGCGCTCGGCCAGATCAAAGGCGGCAACGTGCGCGCGCTCGCCGTGACCGGCAAGGAACGCTCGCCGCTGCTGCCGGACGTGCCGACCGTCGAAGAAGCCGGCGTACCCGGCTATCAGTACTACACGTGGTTCGGCCTCTGGGCGCCGAAAAACACGCCGCAGCCGGTTGTCGACAAGCTGCACACCGAAATCCAGAAGGCGCTCGCCAATCCTACCGTGAAGGATCGCATTGCCGCGGACGCGGGCGTACCCCTGGACATGCCGCTTGCCGACGTTCCGCCGTTTCTTAAGGCCGAGATCGCCAAATGGGCGGACGTAGTTAAACGCGCCGGGATTGCGGTGCAGTAGCTGATCTTGCCGCGATTGCGAATAAAGCGATCGCGGACCGCTTTCAATTCATCGCACCACCTGCTTCAAAAAATCCGTTGCAGCGCGATGGGCGTGCATGATTGTCTACGGCCTGGACTTTTCTGCGCCGAACGGTCTCGGACATTCGATCAACGTCATTGATCGACGATCAGAGGTGGCGCCGAAAAAGGGGCACGATCAATGTTTTCATGGGCTTTCGCATTCAGCCTGTGCCTGTCGATTGTCTGCAGCGGCGTAGCGAACGCGCTCCCCGACGGCTTCGAGCCTCGTCAGGATCTGCCGGCGGATCAATCGGACCTGCCTTCAGCCGTGCCGCGCTACGCGCAAAGTACAAATCGTTCGCCTCAGTCCCCGCCGGCTCCGTCCCGTGCCGGCAGTTCCGCTAACGCCGGTAGTGTGAACACAGCCCCGCTAAAGTGGGTCGGCATGCTGTACGGGGAAATGAAAAGCGGGGGTTTCGACTGCACGGGCCAGTTCGTCGCGCCCCGCGTGGTCCTGACGGCCGCCCACTGCGTGCAGAACAACCTGACAGGCGAGTGGTACGACACGACCAAAATGCGGTTCTGGCTGCAGTATCAAAACAAGAACTTCTCCCACCAATACCGCGTGATTTGTTCGGCGCGATTGGACGGGTGGATTCCGACCGTTCCGCGAAATGCCACGGATCAAGACAAGTTCGTCGCCATCCAGGATGCTTTCGCGTACGATTTCGCCATGCTTCTCGTCGACGGCGACAGCGTCACCGGCACGTTCAAGGTGGCTCTTGATGCAGCCGGGACCTACGGCACGGCGGAGCAGGTCGGATATCCCGCCGCCATCAATTCAGGGAAATTCGCGCAGCAGGACGAAGGCTTCCTCGGGCAACGGTTCTTTCCCCCGAATGTGCTAGCGCTCTGGCACTCCAACGAAAAGATGACAGAAGGAACCAGCGGTGGGGCATGGGTGGCCAATCCAAGCAGCACCGAGGGCCCCCAAAACAACCTCCTCGTGGGCATCACGTCCTTCGGCAATCCGACGCTCTGGCCCCGTACCACGTTCGGCCCCTATCTGAAGAGCAACGATTACGCGAAACTCCTTAACTTCGTTTCAAACGGCTGCCGTTAGGCGCCAGCCTACCGCGCGGCGCCTCTGTGGCGGCCGCAGATCGGCCACGATCAGGCGACACAGTCAAAGCACCCATGGACCGAGAGCCGGGCACAATGCGCGCGATGTTTGTTTACCTGTCGGCAATACTTTTTGTTCTTCCCGTCGCCGCTCAGGCGGACGAAATTCGCTCCGCAACCATTGACGGCGTCAAGATGCAAGCCGCGGTAGGCCAGCCCGCTCCGCCGTCAGAAACGGACGATCAGAAATTACTCGATCGCGCCAGCAAGGCGCCGCCGGTCAGAAATCTGTATCAGCCGCCAAATACGCCCGCCGAGGCAGGCGCCATCACGCTGCCCGTGCGCTGAAGGCCGCCGGTTCGCGTCGACAGCACGCGCCGGAAAGATCCGCGTTTATTTGCAACCGTTCTGAACCTTCTGCAGCAGCGGGTTGAATTCCGCCGCCGTCAGATAGGCGGCCCACTCAGCGCCGGGATAAGCCGGGGCCTCCGACGTCGTGTTGTCTGTTTTCAGATCTACGGCGAAAGACGTCACCGCGATAAGGACGAAGCTGGTGATATTGCCGATGTTGTCCGTAATCGGCGCGGCCCAAGCCCCGCCGCTCATTCCCTCGGTGGCGTCAGTCATCGGCCCCCATTGGACGACGAGGTTCGGCGTATTAAAGGGCGAGGGTAACGGGATGGCATCTGCGGAGAAAACGATGCCCGGCGTGTAGACCATCAGATCGCCGCCGATGACGTCCGCCGGGTAGCCAATCCTCCAAACAAAATTGTATTTGCCCTTCCAATCGAGCGCGTACGGCATCACGCCGGTCGGGCTGTTGCCGTTCAACAGCAGCATCGCAAAATCATGAGCGTGAGTTGCTTGCTGCGCCGCCTGCTGCTGGGCCGCCGGCAGCGAACTGTAGTTGGACGGCAGTGAGTAAAGGGGACTGGAGAGGCCGCAAACAATCTTGAAGGTCTGCGTTGCGCCGCCGGAATTGTATTGGAGTTGGAATTGGCCCTGGGCCGGATCGCCGAACGGACCGGTCGGATATTCCGACAGATCGCCGAGACAGTGACCGGCTGTCAGGATGACGTTTGCCGTAATGAATTGGGCCGTGCAAACACTGACCCATCCCGCACCCTTGGCCGGATCCGGAATGGTCAGCCTGCCGATCCATTTGAATGGCACCGCGCTGACATTGGCGAAATAGACCACCTCCGGCGCAGGCGTGATGACGTCCTGAGCCCAGGCCGCGCGGGTATCCACCGCGCCAAAAGCAACGATCATTGCGGCAGTCGCAATATGAGAGACTTGCACTTGGCGCTCTCCATTCAAATGCGGCCTTGTCAAAAGCGGCCCTGCGGGCCCGGCCAACGGTGAATGAGACTGACACTAAAAGTTCGCGTATCATTATCACAGGGGTGAGAGGTCGACGATAGTAAAACTGTTTCTTTTACACGATTGCGCCAGCCGACCGCCCAGCGGGCCGTCTAAGAGGAGCGCTTGTCATGATGTTCAAAGCTCGCCGCATTGTCACAGGCACGTCGCTTGTTCTAACGCTTATGTCTGTTACGACTTTTGCACTCGCGCAGGCGAAGTCGCTCAAGGAGCAACTAGTGGGCCACTGGCAACTAGCGTCGGTGACGATAGACACCAGAACACCGTACGGGACCACTCCGACAGGCTCGATGTTTCTCGATGCCGGCGGTCATTTCTCCGTTATTTTGCTCAGTTCCGGCAGTGCAAGGAACGTTTCGTATTTTGGCACCTACACCGTGGACGATAGGAAGAAATCGATGACGATGCACATCGATGGCAGCAGCGGCGGAATTGGTCTCAACCTCGCCGGCCACGATCAGACTCGCCTTGTTGCGATCAGCGGCGATGAACTGACCATTCAGAGCCAGACACCGTCGGGCACGCCGGGAAATATGAAAATGATTTGGAAGCAGGCGAACTGACGGCTGCGATAGACGGCCTGGCAGCTTGAAGGATAGGCGAGCTTCCGCCCCCGAATTGTCAGTGCGCTCCGGAGAACTTCGGCGCCCGCGCGCGCTCCCACTCGGACCGCGGGCCGACACCGGGCAAGGCCGCGACCTGCCGATCGACGAACGCCATGATCTCGGCGTCGGATTTCATCAGATCGACCGGCTCGGCGCACGGCTGCGGCACGTGCCACTTGGTGTCGATGAAGACTTCCAGGCGATTGCCTTCGGGATCGCGGAAGTACGCCGAAATGGCATTGCCGTGGGAGATCGGACCAAGCTCGACGATCGGTTCGCGCTTGAGCGCCACATAGGTCTCGCGCAACGCCGGCAGGTTCTCGGCACGGAAGGAGAGCTGCTGGATCATGTTGTAGGCGAGGTCAGCGGGCCGGCCGGTTGCAAACACGACCTGATGATGCTCGCGCGGATCCAACGTCAGAAACGCGATCTCCCGCCCGCCCTTCATTGCGTCGCGATCGCTGACCACAAGACCGAGCACCCGCGTGTAAAAATCGACCATCTTTCCGAGATCGGTTACGAATATGCCGACGTGACTGAACGAAAGCTTGTGCCGCGCGCTCATGTGGCCTCCTGCTGAAACGAAGTCCGATATCGGTTATTGTGAGCGTTATTCATACCGATGCTCGAACGAAATCCAAGACGCGTCTACGACGCTCTGATATTCGCGAACTTGATCACCTTGGCCCATTTCCCGATGTCATCGGTGATGAACGCGCCGAAGTCGGCCGGCGGGCCCGCCACGACTGCCGCGCCAAGGGCCGTAAGCTGGGCGTTGATCTTGGGGTCGGCGATCGCCGCATTGATCTCGTGGTTGAGCCTGCCGACGATCTCGGCCGGCGTCTTCACCGGCGCCGAAATACCGGCCCAAGAAGTCGCCTCGTAGCCTTGAAGAAATTCGGTGATTGCCGGCACGTCGGGCAGCACGTCCATGCGCCTATTGCCGGTCACGCCGAGCGCGCGCAGCGTGCCGGATTTGACGTAGTTGATCGCCGAGCCCACGGTCGCAAATACGACCTGAACCTGGCCGCCGAGCAGGTCGGTCAGCGCCGGCGCCTCGCCCCGATAGGGCACGTGCGCAAGCTTGATGCCGGCCATCATGTTGAAGAGTTCGCCAGCCACATGACCGGTCGAGCCGATGCCACCCGAGCCCATGTTGATCCGGCCGGGGCTCGTTTTGGCGTCGCTGATGAATTGCGCCCCAGTTTGGCCCGGCAGCGCCGGATTGACTGCCATGACCAGCGGCATGCGTTCGACGCCCGCGACCGGAGCGAGATCGCGCTCGACGTCGAAATCGAGATTGTCGTAGAGCGTCGCGTTGATCGCGGCGGGCGAACCGATCAGCAGCAGCGTATAGCCGTCGCCGGCCGCATGCGCGACCATGCCAGTGCCGAGGTTCGTGCCGGCGCCCGGCTTGTTCTCGATGATGAACTGCTGCCCCATCCGTTCCGACAACTGTTGGGCGACGATACGGGCGACGATGTCGAAGGTGCCGCCCGGCGGCACGGACACGATGATCCGTACCGGCTTTGCCGGGTAGGTTTGCGCGCACGCGATCCGCGCCGCAGCCGGAAAAGCGATGCCGCCCGCTGCGAGGCGCAGAAATTGCCTGCGAAGACACATCATGGCGTTTCCCTCAATCCGGCCGGCGCACCTGTGCAAGCCGGCACGGTGTTTCTTGCCGCGCGGTCAAGCCACCAGTACGGCCCGCCGGCTTTTCTCTGCAGACATTACCCTAAACAGAAACAGCGCAACGAGAGCTGCGTCATATCATCTTCATCAAAGACAATAAGATCGGCCTATGGCCGAAGCTCAGGCAGCCGACTTCACCTGCACAAATTGCGATACCCAATACAAAGTTGTCCGCATTGAAGACATTCACTCTGCGATGCCTGGCGCGGACGACAGCGAACGTGCATTGGCTGTAGTATGCGGCTTCAAGCCCGCGACGGCGACATGGCGCTGAAATATTTTCTGATACGACTGAGAACAGGTTTCACTCTGGACCAGACCATCGTCCGCTTGAAATGCGGCGCAGGGTCGACAACGCGGCGCCGCTCGATGATCGCTGGCTTTAGACCCTCTTGAGCTTCTTGGCGACCTTGTTGCCGAATGCCTTGAGCGACTTGCCGATGTCGCGCTTCCCTTCCTTCAAGGTTTTCGAACGCACGCCACCCTTCGCCTTCCGAACCGTCGTCTTCATGATCAACACCTCCAGCGTTTCGACTGCATCGTCAAGCAATAGCATTGCGTGGGCACACTTAGACTCGCGCTGCATCGATTCTGTCGGCTGTCCACAACGTTTCGCGCAACGCCAGCGATGAAATCGCATCATCCCCGCAACGCCACCATCTGTCCGCCATCGGCGACAATGGTCGCGCCGGTGATGAAGCGGCCGGCGTCGGAGACAAGCAGCAGCAGCGGACCATCAAGATCGCGCTCCTCGCCGAAGCGCCCGATCGGAATTTCGCGCTTGAGTGCCGCGCCCCTTTCGCTCGCGAGGTACTCGCGATTGAGCTCGGTCATGATCCAACCCGGCGCGATGGCGTTGACGCGGATGCCCTTGAAGGCGAGTTCCAGCGCCAGCGCCTTGGTGAGCTGGATGACGCCAGCCTTCGCGGTCGCGTAGGCGACGACGCCCTTGCTCACGCCCAGGGCGAGCACGGACGCGATATTGACGATGGCCCCGCCCGAGCCGGCCGCGAGCATGCGGCGCGCCGCTTCCTGCGCGCAGTAGAACACCGCGTCGAGATCGGTCGAGAGGACGCGCCGCCATTCGTCTTCGGTCACTTCGACGGCACGGCCGGAATGGGCGACGCCCGCGTTGTTGACCAGAATGGTCACGGTGCCGAAGGCTTTTTCGGCGGCGTCGAACGCGCCCTGCATCGCCGCGCGATCGCACACATCGGCCTCCACCGCCATGGCGCGACCGCCGGATTTTTCGATCCGCTCTTTCACGGTGGCGAGGCGGCCGGCACGGCGTGCAACCAGCACCACGGACGCGCCGTTTTCAGCCAAAACCTCGGCGAAACGCACGCCGAGCCCGCTGGAGGCACCCGTCACCAGCGCGACTTTGCCGTGGAGATCGAAGAGGCCGGCTGCCGTCATGCACTACACCTTCGCCCGATACGGCCATTGCGAACACGGAGAATTGCGGGAATTAATGCCCCCGATCAAGTGAGGCATCTGCAGATTGGAGTGCGTCAGCAATGGGCTTCAGGGACATGCGGCAGTGGATGGCGCAGCTCGAACAGCATGGTGAGTTGCGGCGGATCGCCGCCGAAGTGGATTGGGACCGCGAGATCGGCGCCATCACCCGCCGCACGCTGGAGAAGAAAGGCCCGGCGCTCCTGTTCGAGAATATCAAGGGCTATACCGGCGGCCGCTGCACCAAGCTCTTTGTCAGCGGGCTCGGCGCGCGCTCGCGTCTCGCGCTCGCGCTCGACATGCCCCACGACGCGGCCAATCGCGACCTCGTGCAGTTGGTGATGAAGAAGAACCGCGAGACCGCGCCGCCGGTGATCGTCGACAGTGGACCGGTGAAAGAGGTCATCCTCCGCGGCGACGCCATCGATCAGACGGAGTTTCCAGTCCCCAAGTGGCATTATCTCGAGGGCGGCCGCTACATCCACACCTTCACCTCCATCGTCACGCGCGACCCCGACACTGGCGTGATGAACGTCGGCATGTACCGCGGCATGATCGGCAAGAAGGACACCTCGCCTTTCCTGCTCATCAAGGGCGGCCAGCATTGGGGGCAGCACTTCGTCAAATGGGCCGCCCGCGGCGAGCCGATGCCGGTCGCCTGCGTCATCGGCTGGGATCCGATCATGTCGTTTCTGTCGGGATCGCCGCTGCCGGCGGGCGTCTGCGAATGGGACGTGATGGGCGCCTATCGGGGCGAACCGGCACAACTGGTGCGCTGCGAGACAGTCGACCTCGAAGTGCCGGCGAGCGCCGAGATCGTCATCGAAGGCTTCATCAGCGACGATCCGGCGACCTACGAGAAGGAAGGACCGTTCGGCGAGTTCACCGGCTACGTGTCCGATTTGCCAACGCTGCGCCCATCGATGAAGATCGCCTGCATCACGCACCGCCGCGATCCGATCTTCTGCGGTTCGCTGGAGGGCACGCTGCCGGGCTCCTACAGCGAGAACAGCGTGATGTCGTCGGTGCAGCGCGCCGCTATCGCCTGGAACATCTTGACCACTGCCGGTATTCCAGGCGTGCTCGACGTTTTCGCGCCGCCGATCACCAACGGCGTCAATCTTCGCGTTCAGATCAAGAAGCACTATCAGGGACAGCCCAAACAGATCGCCGCCGCGCTTTGGGGCAACAGTGCGGCGCAATACCGCTACAAGCACGTCACCGTGGTCGAAGAGGACATCGATTCGTCCGACGACGAGCAGGTCGAATGGGCGTTCGCGCATCGCGTCAACGCCGGCGAAGGTGGCATCGTGGTGTTCCCTGGCATCTTCGGCTCGCCGATCGATCCATCGACGCCGATGGAGGACCGCGACGTCGCGCAGCTCGGCACCGGCTTGTGGAACCGGATGCTGATCGACGCCACCCGCTCGTGGAAAAATCCGCGCCGTCCACAATGGGGCAACGAGCGGTTTCCGCCGACGGTCAAACCGGCCGCCGAGGACGAGGCGCGCGTCAAAGCGCGCTGGGCCGAATACGGGCTCGGCGATCTATAACGAGGACGCGCGCGATGCTCGATCCGCCGACACGAGAGGAGCCACAATTCTCCCTTGGTGCGGATCAGATCGCACTGCGCGACATGGCGCGCGTCTTCGCCGACGAAGTCTTTGCCCCGAAGGCACTGGAATGGGACGAGGCCAAGCATTTTCCCATCGCGGAAATGCGTCGCGCCGCAGCCCTCGGCATGGGCGCCATCTACGTGTCCGAAGATGTCGGCGGATCGGGGCTGTCGCGCCTCGCCGCCACCTTGATCTTCGAGGCGCTGGCGACCGGCTGCCCGACGGTCGCGGCCTACATGTCGATCCACAACATGGTCGCCTGGATGATCGATGCCTTTGGATCGGATCAGCAGCGCCGCTCGTGGCTGCCCAAACTGTGCACGATGGAACTCCTCGGCAGCTATTGTCTCACCGAGCCGGGTGCCGGCTCCGATGCCGCGGCGCTGACGACGCGGGCTGCGCGTGACGGCGATCGGTACGTGCTCAATGGGCAAAAACAATTCATTTCGGGTGCCGGCGCGAGCGACCTCTATGTCGTCATGGCGCGCACTGGCGGCATCGGCCCGTCTGGAATTTCGGCGCTGATCGTGCCGGGCGACAGCGGGGGCATTTCGTTCGGCGCGAACGAACGCAAGATGGGCTGGAACGCCCAGCCGACGCACGCCGTGGTGTTCGACAACGTGCGCGTCCCGCTCGGCAACCGCCTCGGCGACGAAGGTCAAGGCTTTAAGATCGCCATGGCCGGGCTCGACGGCGGCCGTCTCAATATCGCCGCCTGCTCGCTCGGCGGCGCCCAATCGGCGCTCGACAAGACGCTCGCCTATATGAGCGAGCGCAAAGCGTTCGGCCAGCGCCTCGACGCATTTCAGGCCCTGCAGTTTCGCCTCGCCGATATGGCGACCGGACTGGAAGCGTCGCGCGCCTTGTTGTGGCGGTACGCAGCCGCGCTCGACCGCAAGGATGCCAACGCGAAGCAGCTTTGCGCCATGGCCAAGCGGTTCGTCACCGACACCTGTTTCGACATCGCCAATCAGGCGCTGCAACTGCATGGCGGCTACGGATATCTGTCGGAGTTCGGGATCGAGAAGATCGTGCGCGATCTGCGCGTGCATCAAATTCTCGAAGGCACCAACGAAATCATGCGTCTGATCGTGGCGCGAAGCCTCGTCGGGCGATGAGCGAGGCGGTCCTTCATGACGGCGACGTGATCGTGCGCGCGCAGGGAGCGCTGCGGCGCATCACGCTCAATCGGCCGAAAGCGCTGAATGCGCTCACCCTCGGCATGGCCGTCACGATGACAACGTTCCTGCGGTCGTGGGCAACGGATCCCGCGGTCGGCGCGATCCTGCTGGACGGATCAGGCGAACGCGGTTTCTGCGCTGGTGGCGACATTCGCGCGCTCTACGATGCAGTCAAGTCGGGAAGTCCCCTCCCCCAGGAGTTTTGGGCGACCGAATATCATCTCGACGTGCTGATTGCGCGATATCCCAAGCCGGTCATCGCCGCCATGGACGGCCTGGTGATGGGCGGCGGCGTCGGACTTTCGGCTTATGCATCGCACCGCATCGTCACCGAGCGCTCATCGGTCGCGATGCCGGAGGTCGGCATCGGCTTCTTTCCCGACGTCGGCGCCTGCTATCTGCTGGCGCGAGCGCCCGGTTTTGTCGGAGCGCATTTCGCGCTCACCGGTGAACGCATGACCGCGGCAGATGCGATCTATTGTGGGCTTGCCGATCTCCAAATCGACGCGGGAAAACTTGCCGCCCTTCCTGCGATACTCGCCGATTGCCGCACTGCGCTTGATGTGCGAGCCCGGCTTGAGAGCGTATCCGTGCCGCCCTCCGCCAGCCAATTGGCTGCAGCGCGCCCGTGGATCGACGCCTGTTATGGCGCCGACGACGTCGAGGACATCGTTGATCGCCTGCGCGCCTACGGCAACGATGCCGCGCTCGCGGCGCTCGCGATCATCGAATGGATGTCGCCGACCGCGCTTAAGGTCACATTGCGCAACATGCGGTCGGCTGTATCCTTCGACAAAGTGGAACAATGCTTCCAGCAAGACTACCGCCTGGCGCTTGCGTGCATTGCCGAACATGATTTCATCGAAGGCATTCGCGCAGCCATCGTCGACAAGGATCGCCATCCGGCTTGGCGGCCGGACACGCTCGAGGCGGTGACAAGGGACGTTGTCGACCGGCACTTCCGGCCCCTTGGCGTGCTGGAACTGACCTTTGCCGATTGAGGGAGGCGAACGCGATGCCAGTCATCGGATTTATCGGGCTCGGCAATATGGGCGCGCCGATGGCCGCCAATCTTGTGAAATCGGGCGAGCGCGTGTCGGGCTTCGATGTCGTCGCGGCGTCACGTCAAACGGCATCGCAAGACGGTGTGCAGATCGCGTCGAACGCGCGCGGCGCCGTCGCAGCAGCCGACATCGTCATCAGCATGCTCCCGGCCGGTGAGCATGTGGTCTCGGTCTGGAAGGACGTGTTGCCGGCCGCAAAGAAAGGCGCGCTGTTCATCGATTGCTCGACCATTGACGTGGCGAACGCTCGGACGGCGCATGCGCTTGCGGCCGAGCACGGCGTCGCCTCGCTCGACGCTCCGGTTTCCGGCGGCGTCGCCGGCGCGAAATCAGCGACGCTCACCTTCATGGTCGGCGGTAGCGCCGACGCGTTCGCCCGCGGCAAACCGGTGCTTGAGCGCATGGGCAAGCGCATCGTCCATTGCGGCGATGCCGGCAACGGTCAGGCGGCGAAGATCTGCAACAACATGATTCTCGGCGCCTCGATGATCGCGGTGAGCGAGGCCTTCGTCCTCGGCGAAAAGCTCGGTCTGCCCCACCAGGCGCTGTTCGACGTCGCTTCGGCGTCGTCAGGGCAATGCTGGTCGCTGACGAGCTATTGCCCGGTACCCGGCCCGGTCCCCGCGAGTCCCGCCAATAACGGCTACAAGGCGGGTTTCGCCGGCGCCCTGATGCTGAAGGATCTCAAGCTCGCCAAGGAAGCTGCGGCATCGGTTGGCGCCGACACGGCGATCGGGGCCCACGCCGCGCAGATCTACGAGAACTTCGTTCAAGACGGTCACGGCGCAACCGATTTCTCGGCGATCATCAATCTGGTTCGCCGGCACTCGCGATGAGGCCGAGCGTTGGCGAGCTGCCGTCATTGCGAGCGACAGCGCAGCAATTCCAGTCTTCGGCACCGTAGTTCTGGATTGCTCCGTCGCGGAACCCGCCACCGGACTTGATCCGGTGGCTCCTCGCAATGACGCCTCGGCTAAGCGGATGGCGCGCTAAGCGCTCAAGCGCACCACGGACTTTTCGTACGCGGCATTACCAAGGCCGTCTTCAAACATGCCGTGCTCGGCGATCCATTCGCGGGCGGACTCGAAATCCTGCTTGGTGTAGGGCAGGAAAACGATGCGCTCGCCCGGTCCCCAGCGCCTGGTGTCCATGCGGGCGTGATAACGCACCGGAAATTCTTTCTTATAGTAGTGGGTGTAAAGCTCCGGCCGCAGATCGATGTCCTGCTGCGCGCGCTTCAAGGCGCGAAAGAACTTGCGCAGGTCCTCCGGATCGGGATCGCCGCTGATCATCGAAGCGATCATGAATGTCGTGTCGATGATCTTTCGAAATCCGAGCTGCTCGGCGAAGTAGTACGGTCCGCTGAACAGCGCGCAGACCGGGCTTGTGCCCTCGATCAATCGATCCATGCGGGCGAACAGCATACCATCGGCGTAATGCAGATTGATCTTGTCCGCCGGCAGATATTGTTCGAGCGCCTGAACCGTCGAGTAGTGGCTGCCCGATTGATAGCCGACCGAAATCGGCACACCGGCAAGATCCTCCGGCGTTTTGACCGGCGAGTCGGCCGGCACGAAGATGCCCGAAGGCGAAACCGAATAAGCATCGCCGTAAAGTTTGGCGTGGCCTTTGGCGGCGGCCACGTTCACAGTCCAGTGGCAGGCGCAACTGACATCGGAGGCGCGGCCCTTTTCGATCGACTGATAGGCGCCGACCTTGTCGCCCTTGTTATGGTGCTGACCATCCGTCGACTGGATCAATTCGCGGAATTCATAATCCAAACCTTCCTGACGGAAATAATCCTTCTCCTCCGCAACCCACTCGTGCAGGCGAAAGTGCGGTTCGATGATGAATTTGGCCATGGTGGTTCCTCCGAAATGCGCGCGGATCATACTCCAGCCCGTCTGGTGAATACACCCGCCGCCACGGCGCTCTGCTGCGGCGCATTTGGCCGCCGCGCGGCCCATCACGACCCATAGAGTTTGTGCGGCAGCCAGGTGGTGAGCGTGGGCAGGAACCACAGCGCCCCCAGCATCGCGAGCTGGATCAGCACGAACGGGATGATGCCGAGATAGATATGCCGCGTGGTCACCTCCGGCGGCGCGACGCCGCGCAGGTAAAACAGGGTCGCGCCAAGCGGCGGGTGCATGTAGGAGGTCTGCAAATTGACCGCCATCATGATGCCGAGCCAGACCGGATCGACGCCGGGCATTTGCAGCAGCACCGGCGCGACGATCGGCACCACCACGAAAATGATTTCGAAAGCGTCCATCACGAAGCCGAGCACGAACAGCGCCGCCATCACCGCAAGCGTTGCGCCGCCGACGCCGCCAGGCAGATTCGTCAGCGTGCGCTCGACCATGGCGTCGCCGCCGAGGCCGCGAAACACCAGACTGAACAGCGTCGCGCCGATCAGGATGAGGAAGATCATGCTGGTGATTTCCGTGGTGCGCCGCATCACGGGCAGCAACAGCCCCCTCATGCCGGACTTGCGCCATGCCAGCAGGATCGAACCGACGGCGCCGACCGACGCCGCCTCAGTGGGCGTCGCAATCCCGCCGAGGATCGAGCCGAGCACGATGAGTATCAGCCCGATCGGCGCGATCAGGGCCGCGATCAGCCGGCGCGCCAACGCAAGACCGTGCGGCGCTGCCGGATCGGGGGCGATGGGGGGCGACGTCTTGGGCGCGAGGATCGCGACACCAATTAGGAACGCCATGTAGAGCAAGACCAGGACCAGGCCGGGAATAATGGCGCCGGCAAACAGATCGGCGACCGACACAGTCTGCGGCGCGAAATTGCCCTGCGCCAATTGGGCCGCCTGGTAGGAATTGCTGAGCTGATCGCCCAACAGAACGAGCACGGTTGCGGGCGGAAAAATCTGCGCCAGCGTCGCGGTGGCGGCCACCGTGCCGGCGGCGAGCGCCTTGTCGTAGCCGTGGCGCAGCATGGTCGGCAGCACGATCAATCCCATGGTCACCGTCGTTGCCCCGACCACCCCCTTGGCGGCGGCGAGCAGCACGCCGACCAGAACAACCGACAGGGCGAGGCCGCCGGGCAGCGAGCCAAACAGCCGGCCCATCGTCTCGAGCAGATCCTCCGCGATCCGCGACCGCTCCAGCATCACGCCCATGAAGATGAAGAGCGGGATGGCGAGCAGTACATCGTTGGTCATCACCCCGAAGATGCGTTCCGGCAGAGCGCCGAGCAGCGCCAAATTCATCACGCCCGCGGCCGCACCTCCGACCGCAAAGATGAGAGATACGCCCGCGAGCGTAAGCGCCACCGGATAGCCGACCAGAAGCAGCGCACAGACGGCGACCACCATCGCGATGACGAGCGTTTGCTCCATCAGCCCAGGCGTTGCTTATTTGGATCGCTCAGCACCTGCACGGCGCGAATCGCCTGTGCAATGCCCTGCAGGCCGATCAGAACGGCAAAGACCGGAATGAGGGTCTTGAGCACATAAACGAACGGCAGGCCGCTCGCCTCGCGGGAACGCTCCAGAATGGCCCATGACCGCCCCACATAAGGAACAGACAGCCACACGAGTACCGCCACAAACGGAAGCAGAAAGATCAGCGTTCCGGCCAAATCCACCAGCGCCCGGACGCGCGGCCGCGCCCGCGTGTAGAAAATGTCGACGCGCACGTGGCCGCCGATTTGCAACGTCCAGGCGGCGCCCAACATGAACAGCGCGGCGTGCGCGTAGGTCACTAACTCCTGGAGCCGGATCGATCCCACGGCCACGCCATAGCGCATGACGACGACAGCGAACTCTGCGAGCACGGCAAACAGGCAGCATGCCATGGCCACGCGGCCGATCGCCGCGACCCCGCGGTCGATGCCATTGGCGATGGGCGTTAATGCATTTCTCACGGTGTCGGTCCGCTGGTCCGTGTGCTGTGACAGCCTCTCGCGACGTACTATAATGTGCATCTGCTGACGCAGCGAACGGCGCTGCCGCCAAAATGCACAAGACAGAAGCCGCCATGCCGCACGACCACGAAACGCACGACCACGATCACGATCATCACCACGAGCACGGCTCGGAACTCTCGGAGATGCAGCTGCGGGTCCGCGCGCTTGAGACCGTGCTGGCCGAGAAAGGCTACGTCGATCCCGCCGCCCTCGATCTCATCGTCGAGGCTTACGAGACCAAGATCGGTCCGCACAACGGCGCCCGCGTCGTTGCCAAGGCTTGGAGCGATCCGTCGTTCAGGCAGGCGTTGATCGAGGATGCGAGCAAGGCGGTGCGCTCGCTCGGCATGCTCAATCGGGTCGGCGATCATCTCATCGCGGTCGAGAACACGCCGAAGCTGCACAACATGATCGTGTGCACGTTGTGCTCCTGTTATCCGTGGGAAGTGCTTGGCCTGCCGCCGGTCTGGTACAAATCAGCGCCGTACCGCTCGCGCGCCGTCAGCGATCCGCGCGGCGTGCTCGCCGATTTCGGCGTGACGCTTCCGGCGGGCACCGACGTTCGCGTATGGGATTCGACCGCCGAGACCCGCTTCATCGTGCTGCCGATGCGGCCCGCCGACACTGAAGGCTGGAGCGATGACAAGCTTGCCACGCTCGTCACCCGGGATTGCATGATCGGCACCGGCCTGCCGAAAAATCCGCACGGGGTCGCGTGATGGACGGCATCCACGACATGGGCGGCATGCACGGCTTCGGCAAAGTCGATCCGGAGAAGAACGAACCGGTCTTTCACACCGCGTGGGAGGGCCGCGTTCTCGCGCTCAACCGCGCGATGGGATACACGGGCATCTGGACCATCGACCAGACCCGCGCGGGCATCGAGGCGCTGCCGCCGGATGTCTACCTGACAAGCTCATATTACAAAAAGTGGGCGGTCAGGATGGAAAATCTGCTCGCCGCGCTTGGTCTTGTCGGCGGCGACGAATTGCAGACGGGCCACGCGCTGCGGCCGGGCAAGGCGCTCAAGCGCAAGCTCACAGCCGCCGACGTGCCGAATTCACTATCGCGCGGCTCGTTCTCGCGGCCGGCGCAGGGACCGGCCCGCTTCAAGGCCGGCGACCGGGTGCGCACCAAGAACATTCATCCGGCGACCCATACGCGCCTGCCGCGCTACGCGCGCGGCAAGACCGGCGTGATCGAAGCTATCCGCGGCTGTCACGTCTTTCCCGACACCGTCGCGATCGGCAAGGGTGAAGACCCGCAATGGCTCTATACGGTGCTGTTCGAGGGCCGCGAGCTGTGGGGCGACAACGCTGACCCGTCGCTCAAAGTCTCGATCGAAGCGTTCGAACCTTATTTGGAACCGGTGACACCATGACAGATGCGGCCGCGCTTCGCGCGACGCAGTCGGTGCAGAGCATCCCGCGCACCGCTGAAGGCCCCGTGTTCCGCGAGCCATGGGAGGCACAGGCCTTTGCGCTGGCGCTCTCGCTGCACGAGCAAGGCTTGTTCACGTGGCCTGAGTGGGCGGCGACGCTGGGCGACGAGATCAAGAAGGCGCAAGCGGCCGGCGATCCCGATACCGGCGAGACCTATTATCACCACTGGCTTAACACGCTGGAACGCATCGTCGCAGAGAAAGGCGTGACCACGGCCCAGCAATTGGACCGCACCCGCGACGCCTGGGAGCATGCGTGCGAGCGCACACCGCACGGCACGCCGATCGAGTTACGGGCGGGCGATTTCCAGAGTTAAGCATTCCTCGACGAGCGCCTCGACCAGATCAGCCGCCGGCATGAGCCGAGAGCGCGCCACGCCCTGCCCGGCCCAGAGCGAGATGAAGTCGGCCTCGCCGAGTTGTCCGGCAGCGTTGCGCATCGGCCGCGTCAGATCGTTCTGTTGGCGGAATGGCAAGATCGTGTGCTCCTTGCCCTCCACCATCGCAATAAAAGCGTTGGCGATCCCGCGCGCAGGCCGTCCGGAAAAAGCGCGAGTGATGACGGTCGTGTCCTGTTTGGCCGAAAGAAGCACGCGCTTATAGGCTGGCGGTGCGCCCAACTCCGGGCACGGCAGGAAAGCGGTGCCAAGCTGCACCGCAGCAGCGCCAAGCTTCATCGCCGCCGCTGCGTCCCGACCATCCATGATGCCGCCCGAGGCGATCGCCGGCTGCGTGACGTTGCCGCAAATGCCGCGCAAGAGTGCCGCGAGCGGCACCATCAAGTCTTCGAACGGCGCGGCAAACGACGCGCGATGCGCGCCGGCTTCGGCACCTTGCGCAACGATCGCATCGACGCCGGCCTGCGCCAGCCGCTGGGCTTCCTCCACGGTCGTCGCCGTGCCGGCAACGAAGATATCGCGCTGTTTCAAAGCGGCCATCTGTGCCGGCGATGGAACGCCGAAGGCAAAGCTGAAACCCGGCGGCCGTTCCGTGAGCACCGCTTCGAACTGCTCATCGAACGGATTGTGCGGCGGCGGCGGTAGAACCGGCAGCAGCAAGCCAAGTTTGGCGTGCGCTGCAGCGACGATCTCCAGCATCGGATGCGGGTCAATGATACGGTCCGGCTCGTAGCCGCCAGCGAACAGGTTGACGGAAAACGGCCGATCTGTGAGTTCGCGGATGCGGCGGATCGCGGCCGCGATCTCGTCGGGTTTCGCGTAGGCACCGCCCCATGCGCCGAGCCCACCCGCATTCGACACGGCGGCCGCAAGCTCGGGCGTACCGCCGCTTCCCGCCATCGGCGCAAGCAGGATCGGCTGCTCGATGCCGAGCCGCTGCAGCAAGAGATGGGTCGTCATCGCCGGCGCTCCTTGAGTGTGGGCTTTACATAGGCGCTTTGTACATTCATTTTAAATGGATTGAAGTGATCGAATCCATCTGAAAATAAGATTGATATCGGAGGTTCTCTCCATGGATATCGGCGATCTCACGGTATTTGCCGCGGTGGCCCGCGCCGGAGGCATCAGCAAGGCGGCGGAGACGCTGCACACCGTCCAATCGAATGTGACGCAGCGCATTAGATTGATCGAGCATGAACTCGGCGTGCCGTTGTTTCACCGCCATCCGCGCGGTGTCACGCTGACCAGCGCCGGAGAACTGCTGCTGCCTTATGCGGACCGCCTTGCCAGGCTCCTCGGCGAAGCCAAGCAAGCGGCCGGCAACGGCCCAGTGCCGCAAGGCCGCATCGTGATCGGCGCGCTCGAAACCGCAACGGCTGTCCGTTTGCCGCCACTGCTTGCGGCCTACGCGCGCGAATGTCCCGCCGTGGACATCGAGATCGTGACTGGGACCGCCGCGGAGCTGATCGCTGCCGTGATCGACCGGCGCGTTGAGGCGGCCTTCGTTGCGGGACCGGTCGAACATCCCGAACTGACGGCGCACCCGGTCGTGAACGAGGAATTGGTGCTGGTGACGTCGCCCGTCATCACAAGTCTCGATCAGCTTGCCGCCTCGGCGCCGTTTGCGCCGGTCAAGGTGATCGTGTTCCGCGCCGGATGCGCCTATCGGGTGCGGCTTGAGAATGTTCTCGCCGCGCATGGCGTCACGCCGCTTCGGCACCTTGAGTTCGGCACACTAGAAGGCATCATCGGCTGCGTCAGCGCCGGGCTCGGCGTCACCTTGCTGCCGCATGCGGTGGTCGCCGCAGCCGCCGCGGATGGACGCGTGAATGTCCATAGGCTGCCGGACAAGGACGCCCACGCGACGACGGTCTTGGTCCTGCGGCGCGACGCTTTCGTCTCGACGGCGCTCGGCGGTTTTGTCGCCATGGCCGGCACGCTGTTGTCCCCCACAGCGGGCCGGCCGGGCGCAACCGCACTCGTCAGAGCGCGCGCGCAATCGCGGCGCAGCAGCCTCAGCCGCTCAGGGCCGCGCCCAGGCGCCGCCGATGGCGCCAAGACCAAACGCAAGACCAAACGCAAGACCAAACGACGGAGGTCTTGAGGGATCGCGGGTCTGATCAACGATTGGACTTAAGCTCCGCTTTCGCCCCCGTCACCCGATGAGATGACCAAGTCGCGGCGCAGGACTTCTGCCTCGCCGGAACTCTCCCGAGATCGAATACAGGGTTTCGAGGTTTTGCGCCTTCTTCTACGCGCTCCTGCTGCGCCAGTGACGTCGAACGGCGGCACGACAAGGTCCGACGGTCCGTCGCCCGGCGACAGCACATCGGCGGCCCCTTGTTCCTTGAACACCTTCGCCGGTCCATTGGTTGCAACAACCGGCGGCGCTGCTTGCCGATGCAATACGGCGGCCACGATCGCGATCGCAGCAATCGCGATCACGCCGGACACCAGCAGCGCACTGCGCGGCACTTGAGAAACGTATGGCAACGCCAGCAGCCGGGCCGTCGCGGGAGATGCGGCGTGGCCGGCTGAAGGTGGGGGCGTAGCTGCCGCGCGGCAGGCTGATGCGAATAGGATCGTCGCTGCCTGCGCCCGCGTAGTAACGATCGATCGTCCGCCGCAGGCGGGTCGCTTTGACCCGCACGATCGGATCGAGCTGTGGATCGAACTTGGTGTCGCCGCAACACCTCGACGCCGATCGTATAGGCCTTGATGCAGCGCTCTGACCGTTGAGCACAGCGTCAACGACAAATTGCAGGAAAGCGCCGAGCTGCGGCGAGCGGCTGAAGTCGCTGCTCGCGATCATGCGGTCGACCTACGCCCGAACGTCGGCCGCGGCCGGGATTTCGTTGGCCGGTTCGCCCATCGATTTCGGAATCCCAGTCGGCCCGCGCGGGGACCATTTCATCTGATCAATTTGTGGCTGGCTGGGATTCCTTCTCCTCCTGAGAAACACACCATACCACGTCCGGGTACCGGCGCATTCCGGTATTAGGACGCAACAGCCGAATTCACCAAAAAACGGGACAGATGCGTACACCCTCCAAGCGGAGTATCACCACGCCAGCAGGTTCTCTTTGAGCGTCCGGCCTTCGTAGGCCGCACGGAAGCGGCCACGGCGCTGCAGTTCGGGGACCAGAAGGTCGACGACGTTGAGCAGTTCGCGCGGCACGGCTTGCGGGTGCACGACCATGAAGCCGCCGCGGCTGCCGCCGGCCTCGAACTCCTCTTCCAGCATGTCGGCGAGCTGTGCGGCGGTACCCGCATAGGTGCGATCGTAATTGGTCGCGGTGCGCAGCCCGAACTCGAAAAACTCCTTGCGCGAAATCTCGCCCTTCTCGCCGACCATATTGGCGAGCTTGAACACGAAGCCGACCGGCGAGGCGTTCTTGGCGGTGATCTTGGCGTTGAGCTCGGCGGGCGAAAATTTCTCCGGCAGAGTGGAAAAATCATAGCCCGCGTTGTGCGACAGGTACGGCCCGACCGCCTCCGGCGGGATCATGGTCAAAAGCTGCTCGCGCCGGTCCTTCGCCTCCTGCTCGGTTTCGCCGACGATGAGACCGACACCCCACAAGACACCGACCTTGTCAGGATCGCGCCCGTTTGCGACCAGCGCCTTGTCGAGTTCGGCGCGGTGCTTGGCTTTGCCTTCCTTGGTAGGCCAGCGCGCAAAGATGTGGTCGGCGATATAAGCCGAGGCCCGAATGCCGCGCGGCGAGGCGCCGGCCTGGATCAGCACCGGATGCCGCTGCGGCGAGGGAATGCAGTTGAGCGGCCCCCGCACCTTGAAGAACTTGCCGGCGTGATTGATGGCGCGGACTTTCTTCGGATCGCAGACGACGCCCGACGCACGGTCCCACTGAAAGGCGTCCGGCTCTACGCTGTCCCACAGCGCGCGGCAGACGTCGATGAACTCTTCCATGCGATTGTAGCGCGTACCGTGCTCCATCAGTTCGTCGAAGCCGTAATTCGCGGCGTCGGCGTTGCGGCTCGACGCGATCACGTTGAACGCGATGCGTCCATTGGTGACGTGATCGAGCGAATTGAACAGGCGCGCGACGTAGAACGGGTGCATGAAGGTCGACGCGTACGTCAGGCCGAAGCCGACGTGCTTGGTAACGCGCGACATGCAAGTGATGACGGGGCTCATGTCGTGGCGCGGCCAGCCAATTCCCCAGCGCACGGCCTCATCGCGCACACCAGCCCAGGTGTCAGGGATGCCGGTGCCGTCGCCGAAGAACAGCATGTCGATGCAGCCGCGCTCGGCGATGCGCGCAATTTCCTCGTAAATGCCGACGTCGGGATACTTCCGGCCGGTCCAGGAGCCCGGCATGCGCCAGCGGCCGTCGAGATGGGTGTAGGAAATGTCAAACGCGAGGTGAATCTTCTTCTTGGCCATGCGCTTCTTCTGGATCCCTGCCCCCGAAACCGCAACGATTACGTTTCGCGCGGGACGCGCCTGATGGCAAGCCTCACGTCAGATGGATGATCGAGATTGGCGCTTCGCCCCTGGCGTGCGCGGCCGATCAGCAGGTTGCGGCGGGCGCTACTCGATGTGCACGCCCGCGGCTTTGACGACCACGGCCCATTTGGCGCGTTCGCTCGCAATGAACTTGGCAAACTCGTCCGGCTGCATCGGCAACGGATCGCCGCCGACATTTTTCAGGAACGCCAATGTCTCGGTCGAGGTGAAGATTTCGCGGATGTCCTGAGCGACCTTCGCGACGATCGTCTTTGGCGTACCGGCCGGCGCCATGATGGCTTGCCAGCCGGAGGCGTCGAATCCGGGGATGGCCTCGGCGAGCGGCGGAACGTCGGGCGCAATCGCGACCGGCTTTGCCGTACTCACCGCGAGCGCGCGCAGCTGCCCGTTTTTAACAAACGGCCATTCCGAGGTGATGTTGTCGAACACGAAATCGAGTTGGCCGTCGATCAGGGCGGTCATTTCTTCCGGAAAGCCGTGAAACGGAATGTGTGTCATTGTCACGCTGACGGCCTGCATCAGCATGACCGCCGACAGATGCGAGGATGTACCGTTTCCGGACGAGCCGAAATTGAGCATGCCGTTGCGCTTTTTCATGTAAGCGATGAATTCCCGGATGTCCTTGACCGGAATCTTGTTGTTCACGACCAGCATGTTGGCAAACAGCACGAGCGGCGAGATCGGCGCGAAGGCCGTTTCCGGATTGTACGGCAAGCGGGCGTAAACCGACGGATTGATCGCCAGCGTACTCGCGGTCCCAATCAACAACGTATAGCCGTCGGGCGGGGACTTTGCGCCCAAGTCCGTTCCAATAACGCCGCCGGCGCCGCCTCTGTTTTCGACGACGAACGAAGTGCCATATTTGCTCTGCATACCCTTGGCGAACAGGCGCGCCACCAGGTCGCCGGAACCGCCGGCGCCGAACGGCACGATGACCGTCACCGGGCGCTCCGGCCAGGATGCCTCGGCCTTCACGATCGCGGGCATCGCCGCACTGGCGGCCGCGCCCATCAAAAATGCGCGTCGCTTCATCGTCACCCCCGTTGCCGGCGTCGCAAGTCTGCTCCCGAGGACTGGCACAAATCAATGCGCGAACCGGCGCAGGCGCAGGCGCAGGCGGCGCACGCAACTAATCGATGTGGACGCCGGCGGTCTTTACAACCTCGGCCCACTTGGCGCGTTCGCTGGTGATAAATTTCGAAAATTCATCCGGCTGCATGGTCAGCACGTCGCCGCCGACGTTTTGCAAAGTTTTCACATTGTCAGCAGTGGTGAAGATGTCATGGATGTCGCCGGCGAGAGCCTTGATGATCGGCTCCGGCGTACCCGCCGGCGCCAGCACCGCTTGCCATGTCGCTGCGTCAAATCCCAGGATCGTCTCCGCCAAGGCCGGAATGTCGGGAGCGGTCGTCACCCGCCTGACCGAGCTCACAGCCAGCGGCCTGATTTGGTCCGACGCGGCGAACGGCCATTCGACCGTCATGCTGTCGAACACGAAATCGAGTTGCCCCCCCATCAGCGCCGTCATCTCTTCGGGAAAGCCGTGAAACGGAACGTGCGCCATGGTCACGCCGACCGCACGCTGCAGCATGACGGCACAAAGATGCGACGACGTACCATTTCCGGACGAGCCGAAATTCAGCTTGCCGTCGTTCTTCTTCATGTAAGCGATGAATTCCGCCACGCTGGTGACGGGCAAGCTGTTGTTGACGACCAACAAGTTACAGAACTGCACCAGCGGCGAGATCGGCGCGAACGCCCGGTCGGGATCGTATGGCAGGTGCGAGTAGATCGATGGATTGATCGCAAGCGTGCTGCCGGTGCCGAGCAACAACGTGTAGCCGTCGCTCGGAGCCTTGGCGACCATGGCGGTGCCGATGACGCCGCCGGCACCGCCGCAATTCTCGACGACGAACGATCCGCCGTATTTGGTTTGCAGCCCCTGCACCAGAATGCGCGCGACCAGGTCAGCCGAGCCGCCGGCGCCAAACGGCACGATGACGGTCACAGGCCGATCGGGCCAGGTGTCTGCTCGCGCGATGACGGCCGGCATCGCCACTGCTGATGCCGTCCCCAATAGAAAACTACGTCGCTCCATGACCACTCCCAATAGGCCGATGTCTGATAGCCGCCTGATGTCTGAAAGCTGCGCCGCCGCTCACATCAGTGAGCGGGCCGGCGCGTGCGTAGGCGGCGGCGCGAATGCCGGCGTCAGCCGGCGCAAGCCGCGCTGGCGCAGCAGCGGCATGACCTGGGCGTCGAACTTGGTCAGCCCTTCGACAAAGTCGGGAAAGATGAACAGGAAACCGTCGAGGTCGCCGTCCACCGCCAGCTCCTCGATCATATTGGCCACGCGTTCCGGACCGCCGACGAACGGGATGCCGGCATAAAACAGACGATTGAGATTGGATTCATAACGACCGCGCATCTGTGTGAGGCGGGCTTCCGATTGTCCGCGCGCGCGCAGCCGGTAGACGTTCTCGATCGCCTCGTGATCGGCGCCGTCCTGATAGTGCTTGAGAATCCGCTCCGCATCCGCGTCGGAATCGCCCTGGACCAGATTGATCAGAGTATGCGTCTGCACGTCCTTGCGGCCGTATTCGGCCGCGACTTCCTTGATGCGCCGGCTCGTCCGCTTCTGATCCTCGGGATCCTTGCCGCCAAACAACGCCGCTGTGCAATGCTGTGCCACAAAGCGCCAGCCGCGCTCCGAGGTCGTGGCGCACACGACCGGCGGCATCGCTTGCACCGGATGCGGCCAGGACTGGCAATCGTCCAGCGTGAAATACTTTCCTTTCATCGTGACGCTGTCTTCGGTCCACAGCCGTTTGACGACGGTCACCCATTCCTCGCAATAGTCGTAGCGATAATCTTCGAAGTTCTCGGGCCACAGGCCCATTTGCGTGTATTCGCCCTTGTTGCCGGCGCTGACGATGTTGAAACCCATCCGCCCGCCGGCGACGTCGTCCATGGTCGACGCCATCTTGGCGAACACCGCCGGATGCATCAGCGCCGGCGCGATCGAGGCAATCAGACGCAGCGACGGAGCCGCGGCGGCAAGACCGGTCATCAGGATCATCAACTCGACGGAGTATTTCCAGAACTCGACGTCGCCGCCGAAGCCCCGCCACTTCGCCATCGAAAACACGTAACTGAACCCGATGCGCTCGGCGAGCTGAACGATATCGCGGTTGTGAGCGAACGACGGCAGAAACTGCGGCGAGGTTTTGGAAATGATCCAGCCATTGTTGGTGACCGGCAGAAAAACTCCGAAGTCGACGTGCTGTCCCATGGTGAAGTCCCCGGTAGGCCGCTAGCGAAAATATCGGCGCGTCGATCGTTCCACCTTGGATAGAATTCAACGCTCCTGAGAAACACGGCTCGCAAGAGTTGGGCCAAGCTCCGGCCGAGCAAGGGCGACACTCAGCCGTCGCATGCCATTGTGCGAGCCCTGCGGTGGCTGCACAGGACGGCGCCTGTCCTGCCCATAGTTCTCGCAATTCCAGTCAAACGGACGCTCGCGGAAATCATATCTCCAGCTTGGATCGCGCCCGCAGCGGGAATAACGGAATCGACGCAACCCTCGACATCGTATTCCAGATTTCTCTCGTTCATTCACCGGCTCGGCTCGGAGCGGCGGATTGCACCGCACGATCTGCGCCGTACGACAAATGCTTATTTGTTGGGCAATACGCGGCCGCACGACGCGGCTTTGCCGGCCTTTGCGGGTCGCCTACGCCCACTGGCCAGGTCGCGCCGTGCACGCCGATGCTTCCGCCGGATTGCTGGCACGGCACCGCTGGCATGGATCGTGCTTCGATTGATTGCCGCATCGACCAGCAGCCGGTTGTTGAGTGCACAATCAGATGAATGCCCAGACAAAACTCTCGCGCAGAGTGTCTGACGCGCTTTCAACGACGCCAAGTGGGCCCCCTGATGGCGACAGCGGCAGCGTTCCTCCGGCTTCACCCGCCTCACTGCAAAATTCGGCGGTCCTGTTCGCGCCGCCGGCCACGCGATCAAAAGCGCCCGAGGCGAAAGCCGGCGCACTTGTCTGGCGCAAATATCACGCCGTCATCCGCGGCGGCTATTCCGTGCTTCTCGCACTCATCGTCTGGGAACTGATCGGGCGATACGCGATCACCAGCAAATTGACGTTCGCGCCGCTGTCCGCAGTGCTGGCGGAATTCGTCAAACTCTGGGGCACCGGCGAGCTGCAACGCGACATCATCGTCAGCTTCACGGCGCTTGCGCTGGGCTTCGCCATCGCGGCTTTGGTCGGGATCGTGATCGGCAGCCTCTGCGGCATCAGCAAAGCCGTGAGCGAGCATCTCGATCCGCTCATCAACGCGCTCTACGCCACGCCGCTGGTGGCGTTGTCGCCAATTCTCATCCTCGCTTTCGGCATCGGACCGGCGTCGAAGATCGCCATCGTGTTCATGCTCGCCGTGTTTCCGATCCTCATCAATACGACCGTCGGCATCAAATCGGCCGACGACAGCCTGATCGAAGCGGCGCGATGGTTCGGCGCGTCGCCGCTCGACATCTTTTGGCGCGTGCTGCTGCCGTCGGCACTGCCGTTCATTGTCGCCGGCCTGCGGCTCGCCATCGGCAAGGGGCTGGTCGGCATTTTCATCGGCGAACTGTTCGGCGCGCAGGAAGGCCTGGGTTATCTGATCTCGCTGTCGGGCCAGACGTTCGACATTCCGGGCATGTTCGTCGGCGTTCTCGTGCTCGCCGCGGCCGGCGTTCTCTGCACGGCGTTCTTCGAATACGTCGAGCGGCGGATTGCACCGTGGCGGCATTTCGATCTGAAGGCTTGAACCGGTGCCGCGTCCAACCGGCACGCCGAGGTGACCTTTGCAGCTGAAGCTTGAAACACGCGGAATCAGCAAAGATTTCACCAGCAACGACGCCGAAATCGTGCCGGTTCTCTCCGACATCTCGCTGCAGATCATGCCGTCCGAGTTCGTCAGCATCGTGGGCGCGAGCGGCTGCGGCAAGACGACGTTCCTGCGCATTCTCGACGGCCTGATCGCGCCGTCGTCCGGCGACCTTTTAATCGACGGGCGCGAAGTCGCCGGCCCTGACACCAAACGCGGCTTCGTCTTTCAGAAAGATGCGCTCTGGCCCTGGCGCACCGCCATGGGCAACGTGCTGTTCGGCCTGCAAATCCAGCGGCGGCCGCGCCGCGAAGCCAGAACCATCGCGCAGCATCTCATCGATCTGGTCGGGCTGAAGGGTTTCGAGAACCATTACCCCCACCAGCTCTCGGGCGGCATGCGGCAACGCATCAATCTGGCGCGCGCGCTCGCGATCGATCCCGAGGTGCTGCTGATGGACGAACCGTTAGCCGCGCTGGACGCGCAGACCCGCGAAGTCATGCAGCTCGAACTCGTCCGCATCTGCAGCGCCGAACGCAAGACCGTCGTCTTCGTCACTCATCAGATCGACGAGGCCGTGTTCCTGTCCGACAGGGTCATCGTGTTCGCGGCGCGGCCCGGGCGCGTCAAGGAGATCATCGAGATCGATCTGCCGCGCCCCCGGCCGTTTGCCATCAAGCGCTCGCGCAAATCCGTCGCCTATGTCGACCGGATCTGGAGCCTGCTGGAAGAGGAGGTGTTCAAATCCTCCGGCGTAGCGCGACCTCATTGAGGCGGAGGCGGCAGCACTTATGACCATAGCAATTCGGACCTTCGCGGTCCTCTGCGGCGCCCTGCTCGCGGGCGCAGTGACAGCCGGCGCCGCTTCGGCTGAAGACGCCCCGACGACGACCGTCAAGGTCGGCACGTCCTACCCCGGCATCGAATCGATGCCGATCTACGTGGCGAGGCAGAACGGCTATTTCCAGGACGAGCATCTCACCGTCGATCTGACGTCGCTTGCTACCGGCGACAAGATCGCGTTTGCACTGATCGGCGGGTCGATCGATATCGCACGCTATACGCCCGACTGGATCATTCGCGCCATCGAGAAAGGCGGCAGCAAGCTCAAGATCGTGCTCGGCAGCGCCAACCAGTTGACCTACAGCTTGCTCGCCGCCGACACGGTGAGCGGGTACGCCGATCTCAAGGGCAAACGCATCGGCGTCAGCACCATCGCGGCCGGCGACACGTCGGTCGTGATCAAGATGCTCGCGGCGCACGGCCTCAACAAAGGCGACTACAGTCTCATCCAGGCCGGGTCGAGCCCGGAACGCGCTGCGGCGTTGCGTGCCGGCTCGCTTGCCGCGACGCTGATCACGCCGCCATTCGACCAGCGCGTCATCGACGAAGGCGGCTTCAAGCGGCTCGACCGTTCGACCGACGTCATTCCTCACTATGCCTGGGGCGCCGAATCCGTCCGCGAGGAGTGGGCGCAAAGCAAGACGCCGACGCTGCTCGCCTATATGCGCGCGTGGATCAAGGCGTGGCGCTTTCTGCACGACCCGGCCAACAAGGAGACCGTGATCGAGATCCTGGCGCGCGAAACCAAGATCGACGATCGCTACGCGCGCGGCATGTACGATTTGTACTATGGCGCCACCGCGGTCGGCGTCGAGACCGACGGCAAGCCAGACCTTGTCGGCTATCAGGTGATGCTCAACGATCTGGTCGACCGCGGCCAGATCGACCCGCCGGTGCCGCCACCGGAGAAGTTCGTCGATCTCACCTACTGGGAGCAGGCCGAGAAAAGTCTGCGCTAGCGCGTGTACTCATAGACGCCAGCGGTCTTGATGTCCGCTGTCGGACATAGCAATGCGATGTTCAATCGGTCGAAAATGACCGATCGCGTTGAAAAAGTAGGTCTTTCGTTTGGCGCTATGCTGTTTGGGCAGTTTTGATCCGGCTGGGACGAGCCGGCTGTTGGTTTTGAGCCACTTGATTGGCGGCGTCTTCGACGCGGACGCGACTGACGCAACGGTGCGCGATCTCATGCAAACGATGCGCGCCGCCTGGCGGGAGGTGACCCGAGCATTCGGAGCGCCAAGGTTTTGAATGGCGGCGAGAAGGAACTCGTCGCGTGCGACAGCACCGGGATATAGGTCACCATCGCGCTCCTCGACGCCGCTTTCAGCAACACCGTCGGCACGTCCGCGAATTTGAGCGGGAGACGAAACGCTGTGATCGACGCATAGACGGCGACGACCGCGGCAGCTTCCGTGGGCGTGAATAGGCCCGAATACAACGTTGGGTAACCGATGGCATGGGCGACCCCCGGCAAAGGACGACAGGAGAGATCAGGCGCAACGGCGGCAGCACCCGTGCCCGTGTTGCGGCGGTCACATGAGCATCATCGAGACGTTCGAGCGCGGCTCAACTCCGCGATATCGGCCGCCGCCACCACCCGCGATCAGTATCGATACGTCATGATCACAATCATCACATCACAAACTCAAACTGCCGATCTTTTTCGCTGGTCGTCGACCCGCCACGGCGGCGCCCAAAGGCGTGCTTGCGATCTCAACTTGGCCACCGGTCCTCATCGCTCAAGGCAGATACTTACGCCCGCATAGCGGCCTGTCATCCCCGCAACGTCGTCGACCAATGCGCTCATGGGTGTCGGTTGCCATCACGCACCTCTTCTGACCTGATCAAATCCCCATAGCGCCCGCCGCACGACTGCGTGCCACCTCCCGCGGTTTCTTTCCTTGGAGCTTTTCAGACGCCGGCCTCCGGAGCCATTGGCACCGCCGGTCACGGCCGGCATCCGAAAAGCTTCACAACAACTGACATTATCACACTCACTACTCGATCACGTCGTAGGCGCGGGCCAGTGGGGTGTCCTGTTTGAATTCTTGACGGTTGAGTTGGCAAGAGCAGCTTATTAGCTTTGCATTTCGCTCCGGCGGTCGACCCTCCCATCCGGAATCGTGGACTTTGATTACATTCCTGGTTTCGGCAGATAGCTAAAGCCGTACTTCTCGAATACTGCCCGCGCGGGGTCGCTGAGGAGAAAATCGAGATAAGCCTTGGCCTCGGGCTTCGCGGTCGCGGTCAGCGCCCCCGGATAGATTACCGGCGGGTAGGAGTCCTGTGGAAAATATCCAACGATCTTCACGCGCGGCTCGACCTTGGCGTCGGTCTCGTAGACGATACCAAGCGTCGCTTCGCCGCGTGCCACTAGCATCAGCGCATCGCGCACGTCGTCCGCCATCGTGATTTTGCGCTCAGCCGAGGCCCACGACCCGAGCTTTTCCAGCGCCGCCCGGGCGTATCTCCCGACCGGAACGGCATTCACGTTGCCGGTCGCGATGTGGCCGTCGCCCGCAAGATCGGCGAGGTCGAAGCCCGGATTGATCTCTACCGTGTCGAGCTTGGAAGCCTTCGGCGCGATCAGCACGAGCTTGTTGCCGAGCAGATTGGTGCGAGTCTCGGGCCTAATGAGCTTCTTGTTCGCGATGTAATCCATCCAGTCGAGGTCGGCCGAGGCGAACACGTCGACCTGAGGGCCCTCCGCGATTGACTTCGCCAGCGCCGAGGAGGCCCCGTAGATCGCCGTCACCCCGATCTTGGTCTTGGCGGTGAAGGCGACGTCGATGTCGTCGACCGCATTCTTCATCGAGGCGGCGGCATACACAGTGATGGATACGTTCTGGGCATGAGCCGGATGGGCCAGAAGCGCCGCAGCGGCGAAGAGAGCGACGCAAAATCTCCGCATGCCGATGTTCAGCAGGCTCCCAAAGGCGCCTAGCAACAGCCTTAAGGTTCGGGACATCGCCACCCCCGCTAAGACAGCCATGGTAGCATATTCGATCTTCTATTTATTGCCCAGCCAGCGTAGTCCGGTTGGTTCATCGACGCAGACGTTGAAAGTGGCACGCGATTGAACGCCATGGCCAAACTCGGCGCGTGGAAACGCCTCGGCCGAACAGCTTAGTGCAACGGCAGGTTGACCATTCGGGACCCCCGTGCACTAATATGAGGTGGGGTGTTTGTGAATGGGCTTCAAACAAATGGCCCGGCCTTGGTGGCAGCCTGTCTTTCCCTGGATCAAGGCAGCTTTGAACCGTTTGGAGGCGGGGCGACCGGATAAGCGCGCCGATGGCGCGCAGAAGCCCGCCAAAAAAAAAACCACCGAATATCATCTACGCACTCGAGGACACGCCACCGCTGCCGGTCACCGTTTTCAACGGTATCCAGCATGTCGGCGTCACCGCGATCAATCTTGTCTACCCATTACTGATTTTCCGGGCAGCTAACGCGCCCGTCGATGTCATCGCGAATTTGCTTGCACTGGGAATGCTGATCGTTGGCCTCGGCACCTTTATCCAAGCGCGGGGAATCGGCCCGGTCGGTTCTGGGTTCATGTGTCCCCAAGCGTTCACCGCGACACATTTTGGACCGTCGCTGGCGGCAGCAGCGATCGGCGGCTTGCCGCTTGTGTTCGGCATGACACTATTCTCCGGCGTGCTGGAAACTGCGATCGCGCCCGCGCTCAACCGCTTACGCGCGATATTTCCTCCTGAGATTTCCGGCCTCGTGATCCTGATGATCGGCCTGTCGGGCAGCATCGCCGGAATACGCTCAATGCTTGGCAGCGGAGCAGCGCCCCCGGTCGCCGCGGAATGGTGCGTCGCAGGCATCACCCTTGTGTCGATGGTTGCTCTCAACGTTTGGGCAACAGGCTTGTTGCGCATGCTGTGCGCGCTCGTCGGACTGGTCATTGGCTACATCGCCGCAATATTTGCCGGTTTATTTGATGCACGAATGTTTGAAGCGGTGGGGAAAACCTCCATTATTGGACTTCCATCATTTCGTCACATGTCGTGGTCTTTCGATGTCACTTTGGTCGTGCCGTTCGCAATTGTCACAATCGCCGCAGCAATGAAAGCCGCCGGCACAATGGCGATTTGTCAGCGTTCTAACGACGCAAATTGGGTGCGTCCCGATATGAAGTCGGTCACGAGCGGCGTATTGGCCGACGGGGTAACCACGGCGTTGTCAGGTATATTGGGAGGCACCGGCACCACCACATCGACTCCAACAGTGGGATTGGCCGCCGCAACCGGGGTCACCAGCCGTAAGGTAGCCTATGTGGTGGGCGCGATCTTCATCGTTCTCTGCCTGTTTCCCAAGCTGGCCATGTTATTCGCAGTCATCCCCAGAGCGGTGATTGTGCCCGCGCTCGTATTCACGTTGATCTTTGTCGTCATCAATGGAATTCAGGTCATCAACTCGCGCCTGATGGATCCGCGACGGACTCTGACGATTGGAATTGCGATAATTGGCGGCGCTGCCGTGGAGGTGTTTCCGTCGATTGCCGCGGCAGCGCCAAAAGCGATTGCCCCACTGATCGGCTCATCGCTCGTATTTTCGACCGTGACTGCGCTTGTCCTCAATATGCTGTTCCGCATTGGCGTGAAGAAGACGGTCCGCTTGACAATTGACCCCGAGCGGTTCGACCCGCAAGCGATCGACGATTTCTTTCAAAAGGCCGGCGCCGCGTGGGGGGCTCGGCCAGATGTGATAAAGCGCGCAACCTTCGAAATCACCCAATTATTGGAGGTTGTCACGCAAGAATGCTCGCGCAATGCGACTGTTATACTTGTAGCAAGCTTTGATGAATTTAATCTGGACGCTCGCGTTACTTACAGCGGAACTCTGCTGAAATTTCCCGAACGTCGTCCCTCCAACGAAGAGATTCGCGATAGCGAGGATGGAACGGCGCTACTCGCTGGTTTCATGCTGCGGCGCAACGCGGATCGCGCGCGTTCGGAAACCAGGGACGGTAGGTCAAGCGTCCTCTTCCACTTCGATCACTGAGGGTCACTCCTGGCTTCGCGAATGTGGCTCCGGGAACGGTCGCGGTCATTCGTGGCTATCACTAGAACTTGGTCACTTTGCGAAAGCCGCTGATCTTCCTCGGATCAAATCCGAGGACAAGCGTTTTTCCGGGACGTGCACTACGACAGTTTCGCCACACCTTCCTCGCGCGAGCTGTAGATCGGAAACAAGTCGGTGAAATGGGCGAGATCAAACAGCCGCTGGACCTCGGAAGAAACGTTGCACAGCGCAATATTTCCGTGTTGCTCCTCGGCGGCACGGCCGGCCAACAGCAACGCTCTGAAACCAGCACTGCTGATGTAAATAATGTTTTTGAGGTCGACGACCAGCTGTGCTCGTCCGGTCTTGATTAGGTTGGCCAGCGCGTCGCCGAAAGTCTTGGCCGAGTTACTGTCGATGCGTCCCTTAACTTCGACGATCGTGACGTTTCCCGTGTTTTCTTCGCTGATGTCCATCGATCTATGCCTCGGCGAATTTCTTTCTGATCGTCAGAACATTGTATTGGCTCGTTCGCTCGTAGTCCACCTCGTCCATCAAGGCCTTAACGAAGCTTCGGCCCAGCCCGCCAACTTGCCGCGATTGCATAGCGCCCGTTATCGGCAACCCAGGCTCCCGCGGATCGAACGGCTTGCCGTCATCCTGAATTTGGGCAAGCAGCCAGTCGTTTGCGAGTGATAGCGTGATAGCTATGGAATGCCGAGCCTGGTCCTCATACCCGTAGGAAACAATGTTATTGAGGATTTCGTCGAGGCAGAGATTTAAATCGTTGATTACGGTCGTTGGAATTTTGTTGGCAGCGCCGAAATTCTCGACGAAATCGACGAGCTTCTGCAACTCCGCAATGGAGTTGCCGATGAGCAAGATAACCGTGCTCGCAGTGAATTCACGGCTCATTTCCGAACAGAATAACCCGGCGGACCGCTTGCCTCAATCAACATAAGGATACACAAAGGACCTCAGGGCTCTCTCCTCAAGCGGGATGGAACACTTGTCCGACAGCAATCTCGAACCGAGCAGCGCGCAAGCTCGGATTCTCGTTGTCGACGACAACGAAGATAACCGATACACGCTCATCATGCGGCTGCAGCTCGAAGGCTATAAGAACATCACTGCGGCCGACGACGGCGAAAGCGCGCTCGAATTGCTGCGCACGCAAGACTTCGACCTGGTCCTGCTCGACGTCATGATGCCGAAGATCGACGGCTACCAGGTGCTGCAGCGCCTCAGGGCGGCGGGCCAGTTGCACGATATTCCCGTCATCATGGTCTCGGCCCTTAACGAGATCGACAGTGTCGTGCGCTGTATCGAGCTGGGCGCAGTCGATTATCTGGCAAAGCCGTTCGATCCAGTCTTGCTCAAGGCGCGCGTGGGGGCAAGCCTCGAAAAGAAGCGATTGCGTGATGAGGTCGCCGCGCATCTGGCACGCATGGAGAGTGATCTCGAGTCGGCGCGGGAATTGCAGCTCGACATGCTGCCTACCGATTTTGAAAAATTGACCATGGCGCAACGCCTCGAAATCTTTGCGATGATGGAGCCTGCGCGCGAGGTCGGCGGCGATCTCTATGATTTTTTCAAACTGAATGATGGGACGCTGTGCTTTTTCATCGGAGACGTCTCCGGTAAGGGCGCAGCAGCCGCGTTATTCATGGCGCGCACGAAGAACGTGATCCGTTTGATCGCACGGCTGCTGCCCGGTGCGGGTAGCTCGACCCCGACTCCCGCCGAAATCGTCGCTGCGGTGAACCACGAACTCTGCCAGGACAATAGTGGAATGATGTTCGTAACGTTGTTCTTCGGGATACTTGATCCCGCGACTGGCGAGATCGGCTTCGTCAACGCCGGTCACAACGCTCCCTACCACTTGGCAGGAAATAAGGTTGTCGCGATCGAGGGATGCAGTGGGCGCGCACTTGGTATCCGCAGCAATTCGGCCTACGAAACGGGCAATCTGACATTGGCGCCCGGGGATGCAATTTTTCTTTACACCGACGGTGTCACCGAGGCGTTCAACAAAAATAACGAAATGTTCTCGGACCAACGGCTGGAGGCTGTGCTGCGCGATATCGCCACCGGCCAGCCGGAGGCTATAATTACTGCTGTCTCGGGAGCTGTCAGGGCTTTTGCCGATGGTGCTGAGCAGTCCGACGATATCGCCGCCGCCATGATCCGCCGGCAGACTGACTCTCAGCCGTAAATGCGATCGTATTGCGAGAAAATCGGCCCAGCCGACTACGGAATCAGGTTAGCCGCAATTGAAATTCCGGCCTCGCGATAGTAACGGATCGCACCTGGATGCAGCGGCAGAAACGTGTCCTTGCTCACGTTCTTTGGAAGCGTATCGGTCGCCGCCGGCACTTCATGGACGAGTTGCGGGGCATTTTCGAAGACCGCTTTGACCATTTGATAGACCAAATCGTCCGGAAGGTCTGCTCGCGAGATTGAAAAGTTGTAAACACCGAACGTTTCGTAGTCTTTGCCGAGCGACTTATAGACATCCGCCGGGATGGTTGACGGGCTCAATTCCGGAATCGCCTTTTGGACTGTCCCTATTTGCTCGGGGGTCAATCGTATGAACGTCAATGGCTCCTTGCTCTCGGCTTCGACGAATGCAGGCACTGGCACACCGGTCATCGTCGCGGAGGCTACATAGCGGCCCGCAAGCAATTCTGTTTCGAGATCGGTAACCGGGCCATATTTGAACTGCGGCAAAATACCAAGAGCCTTCATAACATTGGGGAGATATGCGCCGGCGGTCCCGGCTCGGGGCCCTATTCCCATCGGCTGATCGTTAAGCTGTTCCAATTTGGTGATGCCCGAACGATGGAGCACCAGGATCTGGAGCGGGGTATCATACATCGGGAATAGAGCGCGCATTTGACGATATTGCTTGCCTTCCGTCCAATCGCCGGTGCCGTTCCAGCCATGCAAAGCGATTCCCATCGTGGTAAAACCGATTTGCGCTCCACCAAGGTCGACGAGCTTGACGTTGTGCACGGGCCCCTGCGTGGCGACTGCATCGACCGGAATGCCCAGTTTCTCTGTCCATAGCTTGGCGAGAAATCGACCATAGGGCAGATAGACGCCGCCGGGCGAGCCCGTCCCGATGGTCAGCGACTTCGGCCAATCGGAATTTGCCGCGTGTGCCAGCGTGAAGCAAAAGGCAACCAGAAAATACAAAGCATACAGTGTCTTGAAAATTTTCATGGCTGGTGCCTCCAAAAAAGCATGGTATATTTTTATAACGAAGTTCCGATCGAGTTATTTTGCCGCACACCTTGAGGGGCCACAAGTCTTACAGCGGCGGGCTGTCGGGTGACGGGCGAAGATGACAACGGATGCAACGGTCCCCGCGTCCCAGCGGGTCAGATTCGGGTTACGCGCCCGGCTGCTTCTTTCATTCATTGGCATCAGTGGATTTTCAATCGTCGCTGCGGTATTCGCGAATTATGCTTTCTTCGCAATCGGCCAAGCCCTGCGCGATGTAATAGACAGGACAGTACCGCCGGCCATAGTAACATTGGAATTGGCGCAGCGCAGCGAACACATTGCCGCCGACGGTCCGGCCCTTTTGGCGGCCACCAGTACCCAGGAAGTGGAATTGATAAGTGCCGCACTTTCCCGCGATCTGCTGCAAGCTGGGCTACTCATTTCGCGCCTCCAGTCCGAGAGCATCGCCACTGCCGACGTTGACAGGCTCAGAACTCTCGTTGCCCGGCTGGAAAACAACCTGATCTCCGTGCAATCCACCGTCGAAAATAGGATTGCCGCCAGCAATGAGAAAACCGCGCTGATTGACGATACGTTCGACGCCTACAGCAAATTCCGCGCCATCTGGACGCCCCAGTTTCAGAAGTTGCGCGCGCGTATTGAAGAACTCCAGCAAAGGCTGAAGGGCGCACGTGCCGAAACAACAGATACCGCGAGCGCGGTTGACAGCCTGAACACTGCTATCAACGAACTTACACCACTTGAACAGATTCAAACCCAAGCTGCCAACTCCTTTGAGCTTCTCGTTCGCGCCGCCAACGCTTCGGATGTGGCGGCATTGGACCCGATACGCCTGGAGGCATCGCAGACGCTTCAGCGCATCGACAGCCTGTTCTCAGACATAGATCCGGACGTATCGCTTGCACTGATCACGCCGCTTAGCCATCTCCGGAAGAACCTCATCGGCACCTCCAGCATCATCTCGCTGCATCAGGCCGAACTTGAGAACATCGAGGAGGGTCGCCAGCTCACTGTCGAGAATTCGACAATCTCCGCGCAACTCAGCGACGCAGTGGCGGCTCTGGTATCTAACTCGCAGGCCGCAATCACAGACGCTACAGCCAGAACCGAGGGGGTGCAGCGACTGGGACGCATAGGTTTACTATCGATAGTGGCGCTGAGCCTCATCAGCTCGCTGGGGATTGTTTTCCTCTATGTCGGCGGCGTCGTAGCCCGGCTGACGACGCTGGCAGAGGGCATGCGCGCCATCGTCAAGGGTCGGCGCGAAATTGAGATACCGACCAGCGGCAGCGACGAGATCACCGATATGGCGCACGCCGTGGAAGTGTTTCGCGACAACGCCGTTGCGCTCGACCAGTTGCTCGAAGAGCGAGCTGAAACGGCTCAACGGCTTGAAGAGGTCGTCAGAGAGCGTACCACCGAGCTGGCGCGATCGGTCGAGGAGCTGCGTGCACTCGGCGAGGTTACCCAGACAGTCAACTCGACGCTCGATCTGGAAACGGTACTGAGTTCGATTGTCAGCAAGGCGGCGCAGCTTTCCGGCACCGAGGCGGGCACCATCTACGTGTTCAGCGAGGCGAAGGGCGAACATCAGCTGCGTGCCACCTACGGCATGACAGAACCATTGATCGAGGCGGTCAAGGGTCAGCACGCCGAAATCTCCAAAGCCGTCGCGCTCGCCATCGAGCAGCGCCAGCCGATGCAGACGCCCGATTTAAGCGCGGAGCCGCCATCGGTGGCCCGCGATATCATGCTGCAGGCTGGCTACCTCGCGCGCTTGGTCGTGCCGCTGCTCGGAGCCGACCGCATCGTGGGCGCCCTTGTGGTGCGGCGGCGGGCGCCGGGAGAATTCCCGAAGAATACTATCGAGCTCCTACAGACCTTCGCCACACAATCTGTGCTCGCCATCCAGAACGCGAGGCTGTTTAGCGAGATCGAGGAAAAGAGCCGGCAAGTTGAAGAAGCGAGCAAGCACAAGTCACGGTTTCTCGCCAACATGTCGCACGAGCTGCGAACGCCCTTGAACGCTATCATCGGTCTCACGGATATGATGGTGAACAATGCGCCGCGCTTCGGCACCGAAAAGGCGCTGGAGCCGCTGCGCCGCGTGCACCGCGCAGGCGCGCATCTGCTCGGGCTAATCAATCAGGTCCTCGACCTCTCCAAAATCGAGGCCGGAAAGCTCGAACTCAATTTGGAGAAGATCAACGTGCCGCCGCTCGTTGACGAGGTCGCCGGCACGGCGCGTCCATTGGCGGAGCAGAACAAGAATGCTTTTGAGATCGTCTGCCCGCGCGACCTGCCGCCGATTGATGCCGATTCCATGCGCCTGCGACAGATTCTTCTCAATCTGTTGAGCAACGCGTGTAAATTCACCAAGCAGGGCCAAATCACGTTGCGCGTAGCGACCGTCTCGCAAGGGGCGCATCAGTTTCTTGAGTTCTCCGTAGCCGATACCGGTATCGGCATGACGCCAGAGCAGATGTCGCGCCTGTTCGAGGAATTCACTCAGGCCGACGCCTCGACCGCACGGCAGTACGGCGGCACCGGGCTCGGTTTAGCCATCACCCGGCGGCTCTGCCAGATGATGCGCGGCGACGTGACCGTCACAAGTATCCCCAATAATGGATCCACTTTTGTTGTTCGTTTTCCGCAATCGGCTAACGCTGTTACCGAAATTCCGGCCGAGCCGTCTCGCGAAGAAGCTTCGGTAAAGCTGGGCGACGCTTGCGTGTTGGTGATCGACGACGACCAAACGGCACGCGACTTGATTGCCGATTACCTGCGCGAGGCAGGTTTCGCTGTCATTACGTCTGGCGGCGGTCGTGATGGCCTCAAACGCGCCAGCGAATATCGCCCGATGGCGATCACGCTAGACGTCATGATGCCCGACATGGACGGTTGGAGCGTCTTGACGGCGCTGCGTGCCGATTCGACGCTGCCGAACATTCCGGTAGTCATTGTGAGTATCGTCGACGAGCAGCGGCATGGCATGGCGTTAGGGGCCGCCGGCTACCTTACGAAGCCAATCGATCGCGACACGCTCGTCGATCTGGTGCAGCGGTTCAGGGCGCCTGCCGGTCCGACGCGGCTGCTCGTGGTCGACGACGACGCGACACAGCGCGAGCGCATTCGCTTCTGGCTTGCCTCCCAACGATGGTTGCTGTCCGAAGCGGAGAACGGACGCGCGGCGCTTGATTGTCTGCGGCGGGAGCCCCTGCCCGACATTATCCTACTCGATCTGATGATGCCGGAAATGGATGGTTTCGAGCTTGTCGCGGAATTGCAGCGGCATCCGGAATGGCGCCGCATATCTGTGATCATCATTACCTCGCGCGACTTAAGCAGCGAAGATCGCGCCCGTCTGAACTCGGGAATTGAAGCAATCATGATGAAAGAGGCATTCAGTCCCACCAAGCTCATTGAGCGGATCCGGGACTTGCTGGGCAAATCGCGCGTGCCGGAGATCGCCTCGTGACCCGGATTCTTTACGTCGAGGATAACGACGACAATGTCTACATGTTGAAAATGTGGCTTGAGCTGTTGGACGGGCTCAATGTCATCGTGGCACCGGACGGCGAGGCTGGCTGCGCTATGGCACTCGCGGAGCAACCGGACCTCATTCTGATGGACCTCGACCTGCCTGTCGTGGATGGCTGGGAAGCAACGCGCCGTCTCAAGGGCAATCCCGCCACCAAGCAAATCCCGATTATCGCGCTAACGGCTCACGCGATGACAGGATCGCGCGAAAGGGCGTTGGCCGCAGGGTGCGATGACTTCGATATCAAGCCTATCGATTTCGACCGCCTGAGGCAAAAAATCGATCGAGTTCTTGCAAAACGGCACAGTGAATAGATCGGCGAAAGGACAGCAGCGCTATTTTTTGCATAACGGAATTCGCTCTCCCGTGGCGGCAATGGGTCATTCGGACAAAGCGCGTCGCAGCAAAATCACCTATTCGATTACCTTGTCGGCGGCAATCGCGCCGGCCATAGAGCATAGCCGCTGCAGTCAGCGTGCTGCGGCCATTCGGCCTGCCGTATGAACTGGCGTTTCCGCTACTCGTCATCATCGACCCGCTGGTCCGCATGGTTCGGATCATGCTGAATGTCGCGGTGAATTGCATGATTGCCGCACTCGCGGGCGGCAGCGCAGACAGCGAGCCAGCGCGGAACCTGCAATTGCAGGCGGCGCAGTAAGAGACCGCGACCGATAGATAAAAGCCGCAGCGCGTCCGACGCCGGCCCTGCCTTTTTTAAAACGATCCGCGCCCGCTCAAAGCATTCCCAGCGCGTGCGGCAGCCACAGCGATAACGCCGGGATATAGGTCACCATCGCGAGGAAGATCAGCATCGTGATGAGCCAAGGCAGCACCGCGATGGTGAGTTCGGTGATCCCCATGCGGGTTATCCCTGCAGCGACATAGAGGTTCAAGCCCACCGGCGGATGACACAGGCCGACCTCCATGTTCACTACCATCAGAATGCCGAGGTGGACCGGGTGCACGCCGAGCGCCGCCGCCATGGGGAACAGGATCGGCGCCATGATCAGCACGATCGCGGCAGGATCCATGAAATTGCCGGCAGCTAGCAGCACAACGTTCGTGACCAGCAGGAACGCGACCGTACCAAAGCCCTGCGCGGTCATCCACTCGGCCATGGATTGGGGAATCTGTTCCGACGTGAGCAGCCATGAGAACACCCCAGCATTGGTGATGATGTAGAGGATCATCGCGCTCATCGATGCCGCCTTGAGCAGCACGGCCGGCACGTCGGCGAGCTTCAGCCCCTTGTAGACGAACACCGCGATGACGAAGGCGTAGACCGCTGCGACCGCGGCGGACTCGGTCGGCGTAAACAGTCCCGAATAGATGCCGCCAAGCACGAAGAGGATCAGGAACAGGCCCCAGACGCTTTCGCGCAGCGCGCGCCAGCACTCCCACCAGCTGGCCCGCGGCATGCGCGGATAATCGTAGCGCCAGGCGCGATAAAACGTTGTCGCGCCGAGCATCGTGGCGAGGATCAGGCCGGGCACCAGCGCGGCGATGAAAAGCTGCCCGACCGACGCGGAGTTCGACGACGGCGCCGGTCGGTCCGCGGGGCTGCATGCCGCTGGTCGACACGGCGAAGATGATGAGGTTGATCGAGGGCGGGAACAGGATGCCGAGCGCGCCCGATGTGGCGATCACGCCGGCGGAAAAGCGCGGCGGATAACCCTGCTCCAGCAGCGCAGGCAGGATGATGGAGCCGATGCCGACAACGGTCGCGACTGAGGAACCGGAGATCGCCGCAAACAAGGCACAGGCGACGACGCCGGCGAGCCCAAGGCCACCGTACCAGTGACCGATCAACGAAGAAGCGAAGTCGATCATGCGGCGGGCGACGCCGCCGGATGTAAGAAAATTGCCGGCCAGGATGAAGAACGGGATCGCCATGATCTCGAAACGGTCGATGCTGGTGAACAGCTTCAAACCGACCATCTTCGGGTCGACATCGGAGAGAATGAACAGAAAGGTCAGGACCGATAGGCCGAGCGCAATGGATATCGGCATGCCTGACGCCATCAAGGCGAGTAGCAGCGCGAACAGCAATTCCGCGCGGACCGTGTGCGACAATTCGATGATGTGCGACCGCGCGGCAAAGCAGACGAGCGCCAGCGCAACCGGAATTACGATGATCAGCGCCGACATGATCGCGGCGCCGAGCGGGCGCGGCGCCGTCGACTTGGAAACCTGCGACAACGCCGTCATCGCACCGCCTTGGCGAGCGGCGCCGCACCGGCCGCGGCGCCGTGGGGCGCCTCATAGTCGAGGTCGGGCGCCTGATACGGCAGGTATCCGCTGCGCAGGAAACGCCACATCACCTGCAGGAAGCGGAAGCACATCAGATACGAGCCGAGCGGGATGCACAGATAGATCATCCAGCTCGGCCATTCGAGTTCCGGCGAAACCTGATCGGGATCGAGCTCGTAGACATAGACCGCGCCGAGCGTACCGATGACGCCGGTGAACAGCGCTCCGCACAGCAGCGCAAACACAATGACCGGCTTGCGCGCGGCCGACGTGAGCTTATTGACGAAAACGTCGACGCCGACGTGAATGCCGGTGCGCACGCCGAGCGCCGCGCCGAACTTCGCCATCCACACGAACATGTAGGTGGCGAGTTCCTGCGCCCAGGACAGATTGATCGAAGCGAGATGGAGGTAGACCCAGGTCGCGGCCGCCTTCAGGAGAAGAAGCTGATGCGCGCCCGCCCATCGGGCGAGGCCCGCCGAATTGCTCGCACCGTAACGATGCACCACGGCAACGAAAGTGAGGATCGTCGCCGCGCCGATCAGCGTGGCGATGATCCACTCTTCGAGCCGATTGAGGAAGCGGTCGAGCAACGGCGTCCCTCGCGCTCCGGCCTTCCGGCAAGGAGGACCAAGCGTGCTTTAGGACTGCGGCGGTACGAAGCCCGAGGCCTTATAAACCCTGTCGATAAAGTCCTTGCCGAACCGGCTCCGCATCTCCTGATGCACCGGCATCAGCTTGGCGATCCAGGCCTTCTTCTCCGCGTCAGTCAGGACGTGAATGTCCACCTTGCCGGTCGCCTTGATCTGATCAAGCGCGTCGGCGTTGTCCTTGGCTGCGGTGCTTTCAAAGAACGCCGATGTCTCCTTCACGGCGCGGTCGACGCCGGGACGGATGTCCGAGGGAAGCCCGTCCCAGAACTTCGTGTTGGTGATGAGCGAATAGGTGAGCCGCTGATGGTGTGACACCGTCAGGTATTTCTGCACATCGTAGAACTTCTGCGTCCAGATATTCGACGGCACATTGTCCTCGCCGTCGACAACGCCGGTCTGCAGCGCCTGATAGAGTTCGCCGAAACCGAGGATCTGCGGAATGGCGCCAAGCGCGCGCGCCGAGGCGTCCTGCACCTTGCCGCCCTGAATGCGCAGCTTCATGCCCTGGAAATCATCGGGCATGATCAGCGGCTTGTTCGCCGTATAGACGTGGGCGCCGTTGTCCCAGTAGGCGAGCGGCTTGACGCCCTTGCCCTCGAGCTTCTTGTTGAAGTCGTCCATCATCGGGCTCGCCATCATCTGACGGGCGCGCGTATCGTCGCTCATCAGAAACGGCAGATCGAAGATATCGAACTCGCGGACGCCGAGCGGGCCGAATTTCGAGATCGCCGGTGCCAAGAGCTGCACCGAGCCGAGCTGCAGCGCCTCGAGTTCCTCCTTGTCCTTGTAGAGCGAGGAGTTCGGGTAGACTTCGACCTTCACTTTGCCGTCGGTGTATTTCTCGGCGAGTTCCTTGAACAGGAGCGCAGCCTTACCCTTGGGCGCGTCGGGGGACACCACGTGGCTGAATTTGATGACGATCGGCGACTGCGCCAGCGCGGGCCGCCCCAGCGCGGCGGCAAGCAGGGCAGCGAGCGCGACGGCAAGATGCTTGTTGAACAGGAATTTCACGGCGTTACTCCGTGCGGCCGCTTCAGGCCGCCCAATGTCTTGGACCTCCATAACGCGAATGCGGCAGGCGGCCAATTGCGCCCTTTGTCTAATCCCGGGGACCGGACAGCATCTTGAAGATTAAGCTGAATCGCGCTGCATCGCACCCATGCGCGGCACCGCTCTTGCATGCGCCTTGGCCGCCCCGCACTATCCCGCCCGCCCCCATTCAGGAGATCGACCCCACCGATGCCTGGCCGCAGACGCCGCAAACCATTTGATTTTTCGACGGCTGTCGTGCTGGCCATTAGCGTGATCTCAGGCGTCACTGTTTATGTGCGCGAAGGCTCGGAGCGGTTCTTAAGCATCTTCGGCAGCGACGTCCTGCTGTTCGGCAACATGCTGCCGAAAATGCTGGCCGGCTGCCTGATCGGCGGCTTCGTCACGCTGCTCCTGCCGCGCGAATTGGTCGCACGCCTGGTCGGCGCCGAATCTGGACTGGTCGGTCTCCTGATCGCGACTGCAACCGCAGCCGTCTTGCCCGGCGGGCCATTCACCATCTACCCGGTCGCCGGCGCGTTTCTCGGTATCGGCGCCGACGCCGGTACCGCGATCGCGTTCGTCACCGGCTGGATGCTGCTCGGCTATAATCGCGCGCTGGTCTGGGAACTGCCGTTCTTCGGACCCGACTTCGTGCTCTGGCGCATCATCGTTTCGCTTCCCATTCCCATCATCGCGGGACTTCTCGGCCGGATAGCGGTGCGCGCTTTCGCGTTGCGCATGGAGAGCGAGAGCACGCCATGATGCTCGCGATCAGTCTGTTTCTCTGGGTGGTCGTCGCCGCCCTCGGCCTGATGACGGCGATGCGCGGCACGAAGCTGTTTCAGGACAGCGTGCGCAGCTCCACCATCGAATTCCTGCGGCTTATTCCCCGCATCGCGCTCGGCGTGATCGGCTCGGGCTTCATCGCCGACGCCATGCCGCAGGATCTGATCGTGCCGTGGATCGGACCGCAGTCCGGCATGATCGGCGTCGCCATCGCGACCCTCGGCGGCGCCGCGACGTCGGGCGGGCCGGTCGTCGGATTCTCCGTCGCTGCAGCGGCGCTCAAGGCCGGCGGCGGCGCTCCGCAAGTCATTGCTTACGTCACCGCGTGGTCGCTGTTTTCGATTCAGCGCATTCTCGGCTGGGAAATCCCGAGCATGCCGCCGCGCGTGGTGTGGCTGCGCGCCGCCGTCTCGGTGCCGCTGCCGTTTCTGGTCGCGGCGACCGCGATGCTGATCAACCGGCCTTAAATTTATTTCAGTGCATCGCCGCGGTGCCGCGGGGCATGAGCGCGCCGGGATGGCGGATCACGTCGCCGGCAAGACGGTGCGCGGCGCGCGCCGCTTGCGCGGGCTCGCGATTGTCGAGGCGAGCCGCGAGATAGCCGGCGTTGAAACCGTCGCCGGCTGCCGTCGTATCGACCGGCACCACCACTTCGGGGACCGGCACGAATTCCTCGCTGCCTCCGGCGGCGACCAGTGCGCTGTTCGGGCCATTCTTGACCACGATTTCGCCGATGCCGAAAGCCTGCAGCCGCGCCACCGTGCTCTCCGGGCTCGGATCGCCCCACAGCACCACCTCGTCATCGAAGGTCGGCAACGCGATATCGACCCGCTTGAGCGCCTCGATGAATACAGTACGCGTGCGCGTGAGATCACCCTTCCAGCCCGGCGGCCGGAAATTGCCGTCAAAGGCCACTTTGGCGCCTTGCTGCCGCGCGCCTTCCAGGACAGCGAGAAATCGCCCCAGCCCGGTATTGGAATAGAGCGACAGCGTGATGCCAGTAAAATAGATGAGCTTCGCCGCAAGCAGATGCTCCGCGACGTGTACCCAATCGGGGAGTTCGAACAGGTCGGACGCCGGCGCGCCCTCGCGCCAATTGCGAACGTGACGCTGGCCGGTTGGGCTGTTCTCGACAAGGGACAACCCCGGCAGCCGGCCCGGCACGCGCACCATCAGGTTGGTGGCGACGCCTTCAGCCGCCGCCAGCGCCACGACGCTGTCCGAATACGGGTCTTGGCCCAGCGCGGTCGCGAAGGCGACATCAACACCGGCGCGCGCGAGGTAGACCGCAGTGTTGAAGGTGTCGCCGCTGCATGACAACGCAAACCGGCCATCGGCGCCGCGCGCCATTTCGAGAAGCGCCTCTCCGACGCACACAGCCTTGGCTGTTCGCTGGCTCATCTCGCTTGCCAAAAATTTTGATTGCTCGTGACGCTGCCCGATCGCGGCACGACGTGCGGCGCAAGGGCTGACCGACTTACACGGACGCCACCCAGGGGCGAACATGGGCCCCGCCTAGACCCTTGGCAAGACGAAGCCCGGCGAAACCTTAATCCTGCCAACGGGTAGCGGGCGAATGCCCAATGTTATATTATAACATTATCGAGCCACGAGAGCCGGGCACCCTGCCCCCGTTCGGCGGCTGCACAGCGGACCGGGCCTTCATGACGCACCACCATCATCACGGCGAGCCGCACCCGTCGCCAGCAGTTGCACCATCCTTGTTGCGGCTGTCCGCGTCCGCACGATTGGCGTTCGCCGGACTTGCCATCGCGCTGATCTGGACCGCGGCGCTCTGGGCAACGCGCTAAAGGCAAATCGTCAAAGGCAAGTCATCGCGATATGACCCAGACCCTCACCCGGCCGCCGGCGGAACTGCAGTTCCACGATCTCACGCTCGGTTACGAGCGGCACCCGGCCGTGCATCATCTGACCGGCACCGTGGACACCGGCGCGCTGATCGCTGTGGTCGGTCCGAACGGCGCCGGCAAATCGACGCTGTGCAAGGCCGTCGTCGGCGCGATCAAGCCGCTCGCCGGACGCATCGAACGCCGCGATCACGACGTGCGCCACATCGCCTATCTGCCGCAGGTCGCCGAGATCGACCGTTCGTTCCCGATCAGCGTTTACGACATGGTGGCCATGGGGCTGTGGGGCACGACGGGACTGTTCGGCGGCATCGGCAGGAACGATCACGCGGCCATCGAGGCCGCGATCGCGACCGTCGGGTTGACGGGTTTTGAACAGCGCAGCATCGGCACCCTGTCCGGGGGCCAGATGCAGCGCATGCTGTTCGCGCGGCTCTTGATCCAGGATGCGCGGCTGATCGTGCTCGACGAACCGTTCAACGCCATCGACACCAAGACGGTTGCCGACTTGATGCTATTGGTGCAGCGCTGGCACGGCGATGGGCGCACCATCCTGGTCGCCTTGCACGATCTCGATCTCGTCAAAGCTCAATTTCCGCAAACCCTGCTGCTGGCCCGCGAGCTGGTCGCCTGGGGTCCGACTCGCGAAGTGCTGACCGCGGAGAACCTCAACACCGCGCGCCGGATGTGCGAGGCCTTCGACGACAGCGCCATCATCTGTTCCCAGCACGACGCGGCGTGACGGACATGCTCCACTCCGCTCTCGTCGCTCCGTTTGCGGATTTCGAGTTCATGCGGCGCGCGCTAACCGGTACATTTGCGCTCGCTTTCGGCGCGCCGCCGATCGGCGTGTTTCTGATGCTGCGCCGCATGAGTTTGATCGGCGACGCCATGGCGCACGCGATCCTGCCGGGAGCGGCAATCGGCTTTCTGATTGCGGGGCTGAACGTGTTCGCGATGGCCGCCGGCGGCATGGCCGCGGGGCTCATCATTGCGCTAGGCGCCGGCCTGATCGCGCGGGCGACACCGATCAAGGAGGACGCTTCGCTCGCGGCCTTCTTCTTGATCTCGCTCGCGGTCGGCGTGACGCTGGTCGCGATCAAGGGCACCAACATCGATCTGATGCACTTCCTCTTCGGGTCCGTGCTGGCGATCGACAATCCGGCGCTTTTCCTGATCGCCAGCATCAGCTCGCTGTCTCTCATCATTCTTGCTCTGATCTGGCGGCCCCTTGTGCTCGAATGCGTCGATCCGGGATTCTTGCGCTCGGTCAGCCGCTCCGGGCCCGCCGCCCATATCGCCTTTCTGACGCTCGTCGTGATGAACCTCGTCGGCGGTTTCCAGGCCCTCGGCACGCTGCTCGCCGTCGGCCTGATGATGCTGCCGGCTTTCGCAGCGCGCTTCTGGGCACGCGATATCACCGGCATGATCGTAGCTGCGATCGGCAGCGCCGTGGTCTCCGGCTACTTGGGGCTGCTGTTGTCGTATTACTTAGGCATGCCATCGGGCCCCGCCATCATCCTGGTCGCGGGCGCCCTTTATGCGCTGTCGGTCACGGCTGGACCCGTCGGTGGCCTCGTCTGGCTCGCTCTGCCGCGGCGGCACCTCGAGGCCTGACAGGGTTTTGGCGCGCCGCCGGATCGCCTATATAGCCGCACAGGAGGAGCCCGCATGTCCGAACAGGTTACGTCCGAAAAGATCCCGGTCACGGTGCTGACCGGCTATCTGGGCGCCGGCAAGACTACGCTGCTCAACCGCATTCTCTCCGAGCCGCACGGCAAGAAATACGCCGTCATCGTCAACGAATTCGGCGAGATCGGCATCGACAACGATCTCGTGGTCGGCGCCGACGAAGAAGTGTTCGAGATGAACAACGGCTGCATCTGCTGCACCGTGCGCGGCGACCTCGTGCGCATCCTCGACGGGCTGATGCGGCGAAAGGGCAAGTTCGACGCCATCATCGTCGAGACCACCGGCCTCGCCGACCCCGCGCCGGTCGCTCAGACCTTCTTCGTCGACGAGAATGTCGGCCGCAAGACCAAGCTCGACGCCGTCGTCACCGTCGCCGACGCCAAGTGGCTCAGCGAACGGCTGAAGGACGCGCCGGAAGCCAAGAACCAGATCGCCTTTGCCGACGTCATCCTGATCAACAAGACCGACCTGGTCTCGCCCGAAGAGTTGAGCGAGGTGGAAGCGCGCATCCGCGGCATCAACCCCTACGCCAGGGTGCACAAGACCGAGCGCGCGAAGATTCCATTGAACGAAATCTTGGACCGCAACGCCTTCGATCTCGACCGCATTCTCGAAATCGAGCCTGCATTCCTCGAAGGCGACGGCCAAGATCATGATCATCATCACGACGATGATCATCACCACCACGATCATGATCACGGCCACGATCATCATCACGATCACGGCCACAAACAGGCCCATCACCACGGCGGGCTCAAGCACTATCACGACGAGGACATGCAATCGATTTCGCTGAAAAGCGACAAGCCGCTCGATCCGGACAAGTTCTTCCCGTGGGTGCAGGACCTGGTGCAGAAGGAAGGCCCGAGCATCCTGCGCTGCAAAGGCATCCTCTCGTTCAAGGGCGACGACGAGCGGTTCGTGTTCCAGGGCGTGCACATGATCCTCGACGGCGATCACCAGCGGCCGTGGAAAGACGGCGAGAAACGCGACAGCCGCATCGTCTTCATCGGCCGCAATCTGCCGGGCAAGAAGATCGCTGAAGGTTTTGAGAGCTGTATTGCGTGAATTTTTCTGCCTCCCCCTTGTGGGGAGGGCAACAGAACCGCCGATACGTAATGACCGACACCCGTAACGAGACCGTTTCCGTCGTCGAACGCACACGAGCGGTCGCTGCGGGAGGACCGATCATCGCCGCGCATTGTCTTGGCCGCACCGCCGTCTTCGTTCTAAGCGAGGAGACACTGGTGTTTGCCGAGCCGGATGGCGAGCCGCGGCGCCTATCCGTGCACGGCGGCGCCATACTGGCGGCGGCATCTGACGGCGAGCGCATCGTCAGCGGCGGCGACGATGGCAAAGTGGTCGCAACCGATGCCGGCTCAAGCCGGGCGCTTGCCACCGACCCGAAGCGCCGCTGGATCGATCATGTCGCCATCGCGCCGGACGGCGCAGTGGCCTGGAGCGTCGGCAAGACCGCGTTCGTGCAGGCCAAAGAACTGCGCGAGTTTGACGCGCCGTCGACGGTCGGTGGCCTCGCCTTTTTGCCCAAGGGTTTTCGTCTCGCCATCGCCCATTACAACGGCGCGTCGCTGTGGTTCCCGAACGCACAGCAGGCCGAGCCCGAAAAGCTCGAATGGAAGGGCTCGCATCTCGGCGCCACGGTGAGCCCCGATGGCCGCTTCCTGGTCACCACGATGCAGGAGCCGATGCTGCACGGCTGGCGGCTGGTCGATCGTCAGCACATGCGCATGTCCGGCTACACCGCCCGCGTGACCTCGTTCGGCTGGACGGTCGGTGGCCGCTGGCTCGCCACCTCAGGTTCGAACCAGATCATCCTCTGGCCGTTCCAGGCCAAAGACGGTCCGATGGGTAAGCAGCCGCACATCCTGGCACCGTCCGACCACCGCGTCGGCGTCGTCGCCTGCCATCCGAGGCAGGACATCGTCGCCGCCGGTTACGAGGACGGCGTGGTACTGCTGGTGCGCATCGAAGACGGTGCCGAGATTTTGGCGAAGAAACCGGGCGACGCGCCGGTCACCGCGCTCGCCTGGAGCACCGACGGCGTCCTCCTCGCTTTCGGAACCGAAACCGGAGAAGCCGGCATCGTCAACCTCGCGTAATCACGGCAATCGCGCAAAGGCAACGCATGTTCTTGAAATTCTCCGCGGCCGATGGCCTTGTACTCGAAGACCGCGATAATTTCCGCGCCTTCAGGCTCGTGGTCGCGGGCGACCGCGCCGAACTCGATGCCGTCCGCCGCGCCGTCATCGGCAAGGCGGAATTGCCCGATACCGACACCGCCTGGATTTTCGAAGACACGCTACGCCGCTGGCCCGGCGTCGAGCACGACACGGCCTGGCAGCAGAATTTCTCCGCCATGATCGAGAAGGCGCGGCCGCACGGCTGGATCGACGACAACCGCAAGGCCATCAAGGCGCATATCGAGTGGGTGGCCGCGTAGCCGCCCCGCCGTCAGATCACGTATTGCCGCAGCGGCGGGTAGCCGTTGAAGCCGACCGACGAATAGGTCGCCGTGTAGGCGCCCGCCGCCTCGATCAGCACCTTGTCGCCGATGGCGAGCGACACCGGCAGCGGGTATGGCGTCTTTTCGTACAAGACGTCGACGCTGTCACAGGTCGGACCGGCGATGATGCACGGCGCGGTCTCGTCGCGGTCTTTCGCGGTGCGGATCGGATAGCGGATCGACTCGTCGATGGTCTCGGCGAGGCCGTGGAATTTGCCGATATCGAGATAGACCCAGCGCACCTCGTCCTCGGGATTGCGCTTGGCGATCAGCACCACCTCGGCCTCGATCACGCCCGCGTTGCCGACGAGGCCGCGGCCCGGCTCGACGATCGTCTCCGGGACGGCATTGCCGAAATGCTTGCGCAGCGAGCGGAAGATCGCCTTGCCGTAGGATTCGAGCTTCGGCGTCTTGCGCACGTAGCGGGCCGGGAAGCCGCCACCGAGGTTGACCATCGACAGGATGAAGCCGCGTTCGGCGCAGGCGCGAAACACCGCGGCAGTCGAAGCGAGCGCGCGATCCCAGGCTTCGATGTTGTGCTGCTGCGAGCCGACGTGGAACGACACACCGTAGGGCGTCAGCCCGAGCTTGTAGGCGGCTTCCAGGATGTCGGCCGCATAGGCCGGCTCACAGCCGAACTTCCGCGACAGCGGCCACTCGGAGCCTGAGCCATCGCAATGGATGCGGCAGATCACGCGGCTGCCGGGCGCGGCGCGCGCCACCTTTTCGACCTCGGCTTCGCAGTCGACCGCGTAGAGGGTGACGCCGAGCGCGAAGGCGGCCGCGATCTCGGAGTCCTTCTTGATCGTGTTGCCGTAGGAAACGCGGTCAGGCGTCGCGCCGGCGGCAAGCACGTCCTGGGTCTCGCTCACGGAAGCGACGTCGAAGCAGCAGCCGAGTCCGACCAGGAGCTTGAGAATCTCCGGTGCCGGATTGGCCTTCACTGCGTAGAACACCTTGCTGTCCGGCAGCGCCTTGGCGAAGCCCAGGTAGTTTTCGCGCACGACGTCGAGGTCGAGCACAAGGCAAGGTCCGTTTTCGGTTCGATGCTTCAGAAATTCGCGGATGCGCGTGGTCATCGCTAATCAGCTCCCCTAATCCGGCTGGCGGCGTAGCCGCCGAGGTGAACCTCCTGCGACGCGCGCGCGTCCGCACTATTGCGGAAACGCTTGCACCGCGGTGATTGCTGCCTTGGTCCGGATAAGGGAAATCCCGTTCCGCACTGCTGGCAAAGAAGGACAAGCCCTTTCGGTGTCCCCGGCATTGGCGCCGGTAGCAAACCAAAAAAGCCCTTCCGTCGTTGCTTTAAGCCGCGTCGCCCGTTGAGAGCGGGCTATGCCGGTTTCGCCTCCGGCTGCCGGTCGCGGGAGCAAGGAAGTAGTATTCTCTTCCTTAGGCGGCTGTCCGGCCTCTTGTCCGGATGCCCACCGACCGACACACGGCCACAGGCACGTGCGAAATTGGGCATTACGCAAATAATCCAATTGGCGGAGAGTCGCAAGCGTTTTGGTCTTAACAAAAAGTTTCGAGCGCGCTCGCCGACGCTCGGAGCGCAGCGCGCGTTCAGTCCGCGGTCGTGAACGGCTCGACGCGACGCGCGGCGCGCACGAACTGCACCATCACAATGATGCCGCAAAGCACGAACAGGCCGTCGAGAATGCGCTGACCAAGCGAGCCGAGCGCGAACAGGCTCGCGATCGCCCAGCTGCCGGCAAACGCGGCGCCGAACACTTCGGCGCTGATCAGGATCGCGGCGCTGACCACGGTCAGCACGTTGTCCCAGCGGATGCGCCCGCGGCGCTGGATGGTGGCGTCGTCCATGAGGTGTCCGTCCAGATGCGGCGGCAATCTCTCCGAAAGCCGCGGCCAGATCAAGGCAATCAGGCGGCGTCTCTTGCCGTCTTCTCCGACAGGAGACCGGCTTCGACCAAAGCGGCACGGATACGGTCGATCTCAGCGCGGCCGAGCTTGACCAGCGGCGGCCGCACCACGGCGCGCGGCAGGCGGCCAAGCAGCACCAGGGCTTCCTTCATGCGGTTGTGCATGTCGGCCCAGGGCTCGGCATAGAACACCCGGGCGAGCGGATAGATGCGGTCGTTGAGGCGGCGCGCCTCGGCGAGGTCGTTGGCCTTGACGGCCTGGAACAAGGCCGACTGCAAGTCGGCGATCACGCTGCCGCTGCCGGACAGAAGGCCGTTGCAGCCCAGCACCAGCGAGGAGAACAGCCAGGCGCTGTGGGTGGTGAGCACGTTCACCGGCAGCGGCAGGCTTTGCAGCGTGCGGATATGCATCTCGTGCTGCGGCACGTTGCCGGCCCAGTCCTTGATGGCGCGGATCGCCGGCACGGCGTCGATCATCTCGAGCAGCGTGTCGCGCGGATAGCCCTGACCGGTCGCCAGCGGATACTGAAACACGATGATCGGCAGGCCCGACGCGCCGGCGATGCGGCGAAAATGCTCCACCGCCATCTCGGGCGACTGGCCGAGCGTGAACGGCGCCGGCGGGAACACCAGCAGCGCCGAGGCCCCGCCCTCCTCCGCCATGCGGGCGATCCGGGCGGCTTCGAGGCTGCCGTCGGCCCATATGCCGTTGACGATCGGCAGCTGGCCGCCGATTTCGTCCTGAGCGATGTCGAGCACACGGCGCTGTTCGTCGAAGGTGCAGGAGGCCACTTCGGTCGAATGCGCGTTGAGCGTGATGGCGGAAATGCCGTTGACCGCGCCGACGTCGCGCACGTGCGCCCGAAAGCTCTTCTCGTCGATCGTGAGATCGTCCGCGAACGGCAGCAGGACGGCCGGAATGACGCCATGCGGCACATAATGGACGTGACCGGGCATTTGGATTCTCCTCGAGGTAGCGTCTCAGTTCGAATTTTTTACAATCATGAATGCCTGAGGAATTTGAGGTAGAAAGCTGCGAACACCACGACAATGCCGATATTCGCTATCAGGCGTTCCCAAAAGCGGTTTCTGAAGAACATCACATCCACACCGACGATAACGGCCACCATCGCCACTACGTGAAGCACGACAGCTACCTGTTTGCCCATTTCAACAGCCTTCGGCTACGCCGCTTGAGGCACCGCCCTCCTCGAAGCCTTTTGGCGGCGGGCGGCGAAGGACATATATCATGGCCGCCTGCCCCCTTGCTAAGGCCCGCCAATGACCGCCCCTGCCCCGACCGACAACCCGCTTTTCGAGACCTGGACCACCCCCGACGGGGTCCCGCCGTTCGACCGCATCAAGCCCGAGCACGTCCGCCCGGCTTATGCGCGCGCCATCGCCGAGCACGAGGTGGAAGTCGCGGCGGTTGCCGCCGATCCTGCGCCGCCGAGCTTCGACAACACCATCTTTGCGCTCGAAGGAAGCGGCCGGGCGCTGACCCGGATCGGCAACGTGTTTCACGTGCTCGCAGGCGCCCACACCAACGACGCGCTCCTCGATATCGAGCGCGAAATCTCGCCGCGGATGGCGCGCCACTGGAACGACATCTACACGAACGGAGCCTTGTTTCGCCGCATCGATAAGCTGATGCGCAGTGTCGATACGCTCGGCCTGACTGCCGAACAGAAGCGGGTGCTGGAGCGCTATTACATCGCCTTTCGCCGCGCCGGCGCGGGCCTCGACGAGACGGCGAAGAAGCGGCTGACCGCCATCATCGAGCGGCTGGCCACGCTCGGAACCGCATTCAGCCAGAACGTGCTTGCCGACGAGCAGGCGTTCACGTTGCCGCTTAACGGCGAGCCCGAGCTTGCCGGCCTGCCGGCTTTCATGCGCGAGACGTTGCACTCGGGCGCGAAAGAACGAGGCCTCGACGGCCACGTGGTGACGCTGTCGCGTTCCAACGTCGAAGCGTTCCTGCAGTTCTCCGACCGGCGCGATCTGCGCGAGAAGATTTTTCAGGCCTTCATCAGCCGTGGCGACAACGGCAGCAAGACCGACAACAAAGGCATCATCGCCGAGATGGTGCGGCTGCGCGCCGAATACGCGCGGCTCCTCGGCTTCGACGACTTCGCGCACTACCGGCTCGACGACGCGATGGCGAAGACGCCTCGGGCGGTCCGCGGTCTGCTCGACACGGTCTGGCCGCGGGCGCGGCAGCGAGCGCTTGCCGACCGCGATGCGCTTCAGACCATCGCCCAGGAGGAAGGCGGCAACTTCAAGCTCGCGGCGTGGGATTGGCGCTATTACGCCGAGAAGCTCCGCAAACGGCAATGCGATGTCGATGAGGCGGCGATCAAGCCCTACCTCAATCTCGACCCTATGATCGAGGCGGTGTTCTACACGGCGCAGCGGCTGTTCGGCCTGACCTTCAAGCCGCGCACCGACGTGCCGGTCTGGCATCCCGACGTCCGAGTCTGGGAGGTTCGCGCCGCCGACGGCCGACAGGTAGGCTTGTTCTTCGGCGATTATTTCGCGCGGTCCTCGAAGCGCAGCGGAGCGTGGATGACCTCACTGCGCGTCCAGGAAAGGCTCGACGGCGACGTCCGGCCGCTGATCGTCAATGTGTGCAATTTTTCCAAGGCGGCCGGCGGCGAGCCGACGCTGCTCGGCTTCGACGACGCGCGCACGCTGTTCCACGAGTTCGGTCATGCGCTGCATGGGCTGCTCTCGAACGTCACCTATCCGGAAATCTCCGGCACCAGCGTCGCCACGGATTTCGTCGAACTGCCGTCGCAGCTTTACGAGCACTGGCTCGAACAGCCCGACGTGCTGCGGCGCTTTGCAAAGCACTATCGGACCGGCGAGCCGATGCCGGAGGAATTGCTGCAAAAGCTTATCGCGGCGCGCACCTTCAATCAGGGCTTCGTGACGGTCGAGTACGTCGCCTCCGCCCTGGTCGACCTCGAATTCCATTCGCTACCGGCGCCGGGCAACATCGATTCCACCGCCTTCGAAAAGGCGGCCCTCGCCGAGATCGGCATGCCGGACGAGATCGTCATGCGCCATCGGCCGCCGCACTTCAGTCATATCTTTGCCGGCGGCGGCTATGCGGCGGCATACTACAGCTACATGTGGTCGGAAGTGCTCGACGCCGACGCGTTCGAGGCCTTCAAGGAAACCGGCGACGTCTTCGATCCGGCGACCGCGAAACGGCTGCACGACATGGTCTATGCGGCCGGCAACCTCCGCGATCCCGCCGAGGCCTACAAGGCGTTTCGCGGCCGGCTACCGAACGCGGACGCGTTGCTGCGCAAGCGCGGCCTCGCCGATACGATCGTGGCACACTAGTTTTTATCGTGGCACACTAAGCTTTATGGACCTGCATAGCGCCGGTCATCACCGCGGCGTCGTCAGCGCGCCACACCATGGCGCCGTGGAAGCCGGGCGCGCGATCCTCGCCGAGGGCGGCAACGCTCTCGAAGCCATGGTGGCCATGGCGGCGGCCATCGCCGCCGTCTTCCCGCACATGAATCATCTCGGCGGCGACGGCTTCTGGCTGGTCCGGGAGCGCTCCGGCCGCGTGCGCGCCCTCATGGCGGCGGGCCCTGCCGGCCGCCTTGCCGAGCCAGAGCTTTATCGCAACTACGAGACGATCCCTGCGCGCGGGCCGCTAGCAGCGCTCACCGTGCCGGGCGCCGTCGGCGGCTGGATGCTGGCGCTGGAAGCCGCCAAGGGCTACGGCGGCGCGCTGCCGCTCGACCTTCTGCTGACACCCGCCATGGCACATGCCCGTCACGGCTACGTCGTGACGCGCAGCCAGGCGCGTCTGACGCGGGAATTCCTGGACGAGCTTAAGCCCGTGCCGGGCTTCGCCCCGACCTTTCTGATCGAGGACAAGCCGCCACAGCCCGGCGCCATCCTGAAGCAGGAGGCGCTGGCCGAGACGCTTGGCCATCTCGCACACGCGGGCCTCGATGATTTTTATCGCGGCGACGTCGGCCGCGAGATCGCCGCCGATCTCGATTACATCGGCAGCCCGGTCACTCGCGACGATCTTGTAAATTACAGCGCGCGATTGGCCGACCCGCTCAGCGTCGAACTCGACGGCGGCACGATCTTCAACACCGGCGCGCCGACTCAGGGTGTCGCCTCGCTGATGATCCTCGCGCTGTTCGCCCGCCTCGGCGTCACCGAGGCCGAGGGCTTCGATCACCTGCACGGCCTCATCGAAGCGACCAAGCGCGCATTTCGCGCCCGCGACCGCTCGGTGACCGATCCGAACTACCTCACCCATCCGCTCGAACGCTATCTGGAGCCGCGCTTTCTGGCCGGCGAGGCGATGAAGATCGACCGCCGCAAAGCCGCGCGCTGGCCGCTGACCGCGGGCGACGGCGACACGGTCTGGATGGGTGCCGCCGACACGTCCGGCCTCGTCGTCTCCTACATCCAGTCGGTCTACTGGGAATTCGGCTCCGGTTGCGTGCTGCCGCGCACCGGGATCATGATGCAGAACCGCGGCGCAAGTTTTTCGCTGCAGACCGGCGCGCTTAACAAGCTCGCCCCTGGCCGGCGCCGTTCCACACGCTCAATCCGGCGATGGCTGTTCTCAAGGACGGCCGCATCATGGCCTACGGCACCATGGGCGGCGACGGCCAGCCGCAGACGCAAGGTGCTGTGTTCACGCGGCACGTCCAGTTTCGCCAGCCGCTCGCCGACGCGATCGACCGCCCGCGCTGGCTTCTCGGCCGCACCTGGGGCAAGGCGCAAACCGCGTTGCGCCTCGAGTCGCGGTTCGACGGCAATCTCATCGATCAGCTCGCAGCCGCCGGCCACGACGTCGATGTGCTGGACGACGCCTATTCCGACACGATGGGTCACGCCGGCGCCGTAGTCTTGCATCCCGGCGGCATCTGCGAGGGCGCGCATGATCCGCGCGCCGATGGCGGCGCGGCGGGAGTGTGATCGGCCCACGATGCCGCTGCTGCGCTTGATGTATGTCAGTGATTGCATTAAATTGACATATATGGAGAAGACCCAGGTTTACCTTCGGAAAGAAGAGCTTGACGCATTGCGCCAAGCGGCCGCGCGATCAGGCCGCAGCATTGCTGCGCTTATCCGCGAAGCGATCCGGAAGGTCGTTCTGGTGCCCCCGCCCGAAGGCCCCGTGGCTATCTGGGATGGCGAGCCGAGGCGGACGTCCGTCGAACACGACAGCATTTACGACGAGCCTTGATACGCCAACGAGAAGCCGTCTTCGTCGACAGCGGCGCCTGGATCGCCCTCGCGCTATCGCGAGACCCGTTGCACGCGCGAGCGCGCGAGCTGTGGGACTTGCTGCGCGACGCCGGCGCGAAACTCCACACATCCATTCCAGTCATTATCGAAACTTTCACGTTTCTTGATCGCAACGCCAATCGAGATGTGGCACTGGCGTGGAGGGACGCAATCGACCGGCCCGGTGCGGTCAAAATACTCCCCTGCGACGAACGCGATTTGGAGCGATGCTGGGAATACTTCCGGCGCGCCGACTTGCATAAATTGTCAGCTGTCGATGCAACGAGCTTTGTCATCATGAAGCGCGCAAAAATTCGGTCGGCCTATACGTTCGATCACCACTTTGCCGTCGTCGGATTTGGGATCATCACATAGCGAAGCGTTCGGCGTGATCCGCAGGGAGCAGCCATGAAGCGGCGCAAGTTCATCACAACGTTTGGCGGCGCGGCGGCGACCTGGCCGATCGCAGCAAGCGGTCAGCAGCTGCCGGCGGGCTCCGGAGCCGGCGACAAAAATGGAGAGTTCGCCGATCTCGTCGTCTCAGGCGGCGCCATCCTGACCCAGGATCCGTCGCGGCCGAAAGCCGACGCGCTCGCTGTCAAAGGCAAGCGCATCGTTGCCGTCGGTACCGCGGATGACCTCGCCGCGTTGCGTGGCTCGCAGACCCGATCGATCGATCTTGCCGGGCGGACCATGGTGCCCGGCATTACCGATGCCCACGCCCATCTGGAACGAGAGGGCCTCAAGAGCGTGCGGTTGTCGCTTGAAGGACTACGTTCGATCGGTGACGTCTTGAACACGATCCGCGCCGCGGCGGCACGCGCGAAGCCGGGCGAATGGATCGTGACGATGCCAGTCGGCGATCCGCCATTCTATTTCGGCGGACCGGCAGTGTTCGCGGAACGCCGGATGCCGACGCGGATCGAGCTTGACGGCGCGGCGCCTGACAATCCGGTCTGCATCTCGGGTTCGTTCAACAATTGGGGCGAGCCGCCGGGCTTTTCCGCGCTCAACAGCCTGGCGCTGCATCTGAACGGTGTCACCCCCACAACGGTGCCGAGGTGCCCGGGCGTCACCATCGAAAAAGATGCGAACGGCGAGCCAACCGGCATCATCGTCGAAACCAACGATCGGCCGACGGTCGAATTCGATGTGCTGCGCGTCGTTCCAAAGTTCGGCTGGCAGCAGCGTTTGGATGGCATCCGCGCGTCGATGAAGCTCTACAACGCTGTCGGGACGACGAGCGCCTATGAGGGACACGGTTCGTCGCCTGAGACCATCGCGCTCTATCGAAGCCTATGGGAACGCAATGAGCTGACGGTGCGCATGTCGCTCGTCGTCAGTCCCACCTGGACGAACAGCGCGCAGGCCATGCGCGATCTGCGGGATCTGCTTCCCTACGCGCGCGGGCAGGGATTTGGCGATCACTGGCTCCGCGTCTCCGGCGTCTTTATCGGGCTTGGCGGCAACGCCGCCATTCGCGATGTCTCGCTCGAAGCGCTGCCCGATACCGGCTGGTCCGGCTTCGTCGAATACGCCAACACCCTGAGCGAGTATCGCGACTACGTGATGACCGCGGCGGAGCTCGGATTCCGCGTCCACACCATCGCCTCGGCGCGCAACAATCTCGACAAGCTTTTGGCCATCTGGGCGGAAGCGGAGCAGCGCTTCGGCATCAAGGACAAGCGCTGGGTTCTGGAACACGTCGAGATCGTCACTGCGGCGCAAATTGCGATGATCAAACAGCTCGGCGTCTGCGTCACGACCATCCCCAGCAAGGCTTTGTGGAAGCGCGGTCCCAAATCGGCGTCCACCGCCGCTGACGCGGGCGAACTCGTGACGCCCCATCGCGCGTTTCTCGAGCAAGGCGTGCCCATCGCGGTGGGGACGGACAACGTGCCGTACAGCCAGTTCTTTTCGCTGTGGAATGCGGCGGCGCGAAAATCCAGGACCGGCGACGTCGTCGGGCCGGATCAGCGCATGACGATTCCGGACGCGCTCGCGCTGCTCACGCGCGAGGGGTCGAAACTCTCGTTCGATGAAAGCCGCAAAGGCATGCTGCGCGCCGGCATGCTGGCCGACTTCGCGGTGCTCGACCGGGATTTGCTGGCAATGCCGCTCAACGACGTCCAGAACGTGCGCGCGCAAACCACGGTGGTCGGCGGGCGAATCGTGCACGAGGCGTGACCGCGAGACTTGCGGCCTGATAGACCGCCGAGCGTAACTCGCCGGCCGGCCGCCTCAGCTCTTCTTTTTGTTTGCGGGAGGCGCGAGTGCGACGGCGGCTTCCGTTGTGAGCAGGAGAAACGTCAACGTCTCCTGCAGGTAGAGGTGCACAACGCTGTCGGTGTGGCTCAAATACCCGATCGAGACATCCTGGCCGATGTGCAGATCGAAATCACCGCCGCGCGTGGTCAGCACGAACGCGCCCGCTATGGCCGGGGCCCAGATGATCTCGTCTTTGACGAGCTTCTTAATATGCTCCAGCACCGGGTATCCGTTGTCGCTGATCTCGGCCAGCGCCGTATAGGCATCGGCGCCAAGCAACACCCTGTAGGGGCCATTGACACCGACGAGACGCAACTGGGTCAACGCCTGAGCAATGGCGTCGGGATAGTGACGCACATCCGCCGGCAGTGTCATGATCGGATTGCTGGTCCCTTGGCGGATGCCGACGATGCCCGCCGCGGCGTAGCCCTCGAAGATGGCCCGGTCCTCGGCGAAGGCGATCTTCTGTGCGGCGTCCTTTGCGGGTTGCCAGTCGGAATCGTCGGCGCCGCGTTCGACGTCGTCAATCTGCTGGCGGTCAAGCTCGAACGGGACCCGAAACTCCACCAGCGCCTTGACGTCGCGCTGCCGCGCCAGGATGCCGTCGCCCGGAGCCGCAATCGTCTTGAGGTGGCCGGTCCCGACGGCGGAAAGGCCGACGCCGCCAGGAGCGTTCACATCGACCACGCGACGGCCGGCGAGATGCCGCTTCAGCGTGCGCGTCGCCTCCTCCTCAATGTCCGCCCAGGCCGCGTCCGAAATCGGGGCAAGCTCGCGATGAAGATTATTCATGCTGGTCATCTCCTTTAAGCGAACCGATGCCGAGCGAACCATCAGATCCTGCTGCGGATGGTGCGGGCTCGACCACCGGCGCCGCGGCGGGCATCGCTGCAACGGTGTCGTCGTCGTTGACGGATTCCAAAAATGACGCGGATGGCACAAAGAACAGGGTTCCGGTCACCGCGCGGCTGAAGTCGAGCAGCCGGTCATAATTGCCGGGCGGCCGGCCGACGAACATGTTCTCGATCATCTGCTCGGTGGTCCGGGGCGTCCGGCAATAGCCGATGAAGTAGGTGCCGAACTCGCCCGCACCCACATTCCCAAACGGCATGTTGTCTCGCAGGATTTTGAACTCTTTCCCGTTCTCGGTGATGGTGGTGAGCGCGTTATGCGCCGACGTCGGTTTTATCTTATCGTCGAGTTCGATGTCGGACAGCTTGGCGCGGCCGATGATTCGTTCCTGCGCCTCCGTGGACAGCGCATTCCAGCCGTCCATATCGTGCAGATATTTCTGCACGATCACGTAGCTGCCGCCGGCAAAACCGGGATCCTCCTCGCCGATGATCGCAGCGTCGATCACCTCCTGCCCGCGCGGATTCTCGGTGCCATCGACGAAGCCAAGCAGGTCGCGGTCGTCGAAGTAACGAAATCCATGGACTTCGTCGACCACCGAGACCGCGTTGCCGAGGCTCGCCATGATCCTGGTCGCGAGTTCGAAGCAGAGATCCATGCGCTTCGCGCGGATATGAAACAAGAGATCCCCCGGCGACGATACCGCGTGGCGTGACCCCGCCCGAATCTCGCGGAAGGGATGCAATTCGGCCGGCCGCGGCTGCCCGAACAGGCGGTCCCATGCTTCGGAACCAATCCCCATCACGCAGGCGAGGCCCGCCTCCAGATCACGAAATTCTACCGCGCGGATCAAGGCGGAAAGGTCTGCACAGAACGATCGAACCGCCGCGCGATTGTCCGGCCCCGGATTAATCGTCACAACCAGAAAAATTGCCGCCCGCGTCAGCGGTGCGGCAACCGGCTGCGAAACAATCGCGCCATCTGTGCCAGCTTTGGCAGCGTTCATAAGGGGCATTTCCTAGAACGACATTCGGGCGGGCCTGGATGAGCCTATATTGCCCTCTCGCCCTTACCTCCTGCAATGCTGCCGCAGCTCATGCTGCGCGTTTTGCCTTAATGCGCTTGGCATCTTCCGGCTTGAGATTTCGCTGCGCCAGCTTCAGATCATAATGGGTTTGTTTTCATCCAAAACTCAGAAGAGTTTCCAAAATACAAGCTCAGCCTCAGAGCCGTATCAGCCGAGATGCGGCGCCGATTGTTGACAATCTCGGCAATCCGGTTTGGAGAAATCCCAATAGCTTTTGCGAGTTGGTTCTGGGAGAGACCATATTCGGCCAGGAATTCCTCCTTCAGCATTTCGCCGGGTGTGACAGGTGCAAATTCATTTTGCGCCATCGCCGCTTCTCCTCAACAGTACGGTCAAGGCCGGTTCACAGCCGCTATTTGGGCTGTGAGCACTCCATCGCCGTCAGCCCCAGCCGCTCCATCAGTTTGCGATCCCGGTCGCGGCCGGGGTTCGGCGTGGTGAGAAGCTTCGGCCCGTAGAAGATCGAGTTGGCGCCGGCCAGGAAACATAAGGCCTGTGTCTCCTCGCTCATGTCCTCGCGCCCCGCCGAGAGCCGGACCACCGAACGCGGCATGGTGATGCGCGCGACCGCGACGGTGCGCACGAATTCCAGCGGATCGAGTTTTTGCTCGCCCGCGAGCGGCGTGCCTTCGACGCGAACCAGCATATTGATCGGTACCGATTCCGGATGCTCGGGCAGACTCGCCAACGTTGTGATCATGCCGACGCGATCGTCGCGTCCCTCACCCATGCCGACGATCCCGCCGCAGCAGACGTGAATACCCGCATCACGGACATGATCGAGCGTGTCGAGGCGATCTCGGTAGGTGCGCGTCGTAATAATCTGGTCGTAGAACTCGGGCGAGGTATCGAGGTTGTGATTGTAATAATCGAGGCCTGACGTCTTGAGCTGGCGCGCCTGATCGGCGGTGAGCATGCCGAGCGTGGCGCACGTCTCAAGCCCGAGCGCCTTGACACCTTCGATCATCGCGCAAACCTGATCGACGTCGCGGTCCTTGGGCGAGCGCCACGCCGCGCCCATGCAGAAGCGGCTGGCGCCAGCACGTCTCGCGGCGCGCGCTTCGGCCAGCACCGCGTCAAGCTGCATCAGCTTTTCGGCTTTGACGCCCGTGTCGTATTTCGCGCTCTGCGGACAATACGCACAGTCTTCCGGACAGCCCCCGGTCTTGATCGACAGCAGTGTCGAAATCTGCACCTCGGTCGGATCGAAATTCGCCCGATGAACGCTCTGCGCCCGGAACATCAGCTCCGGAAACGGCAGATCAAACAACACGCTCACCTCAGCCGGCGTCCAGTCGTGGCGGATGGATGCTAAGGCGAGCAAAGGGCGGGGATCGTTGGCAACAACTGACATGGCCGCAATGTAACCGCTTTTGTGCCGCAGCGAAATCGACCCCGGGGCTGGCGCGCTCAGCCACTTCATACCAGAATGCGTCGGGGAGAATTGCCGAGGAGAGCGGTGCTTTGCGAAAAGTGCTTGCCTACGTGACCGTGCTGCTTGCGGGCGCTGGCGGACTCTGTCCAGCAGCCGCTCAAGCTTGGCCGACCCATCCGGTGACGATGATCGTCCCGTTCGCGCCGGGCGGCGGCACCGACGTGCTTGGACGTATCGTCGGCCGCCGTCTGTCGGAGACGCTGGGCCAGCAGGTAATCATCGAAAACGTCGGCGGCGCCGGTGGCATGATCGGCTCCGCGCGCGCTGCCAACGCCGCCCCGGACGGCTATCAGTTCGTGCTCGGCAGCCGGGCCGACGCCATCAATCAGACGCTCTACAAGCACCCGCTCTACAATCTCAAGGAAGACCTCGCGCCCGTCGGGCTGATTGCCGACCAGCCCGAAGTGCTCGTCGCGCGCAAAGACTTCCCGGTCGATGGGCTGCAGAACTTCATCGTCTATACAAAACAGAACCAGGCGACGATGCGATCGGGCTCGGCCGGCATCGGCTCCACCGGCTTTGTCGACTGCGCGCTGTTCAACGAAGCCATCGGCGTCAAAGTCCAGGACATCCCATATCGCGGCGGCGGCCCGGCATTGCAGGACCTGATCGGCCGCCAATTTGATTATTTGTGCACGTTGAGCCCGACAGCGGTGCCCCCGCTGCAGAGCGATCTCATCAAAGGCATCGCCGTGTTGGACCACAAGCGGCTGCCGTCGCTGCCCAGGCTCGCAACAACCTACGAACAGGGCATGGACTTCGAGGCCATAACCTGGTTCGGCTTTTTTGTGCCGAAGGGCACGCCGGCGTCAATCATCAAGACGCTGCACGAGGCCACCGTCGCCGCCATCAATACGCCGGCCGTGCAGGAACAGTTGGTCGCCACCGGAACATTCGTCGTCCCGCCCGAGCACCAGTCGACCGAGTATCTCAAGAGCATGACCGGTCCCGAAATCGAGAAAAACGGCGCCCCGCTCCGGGCCGCCGGCATGTCGATCGACTAAACGTTCCTCGGAATCATCCTCTCCCCCTGCGAAAAGTCGCCGGCTTGCCAGATCGCGCGCGCTGGGCCAAAGCTGTCGGCAACACCGTTCCGGGAGGAAATAATGAGGTTTTTTCACACCTTAGGCGCCGCTTTCGTTGGCGCGCTGGCGCTTGCCAATGCAGCCGTGGCGCAAGACTGGCCGACACGGCCGATTCTGGTCGTGAGTCCTTATTCCGCGGGCAACGCCACCGACATCGTCGGGCGCATCGTGCTCGATCAGGTCTCCCAGCAGATCGGCCAGCCGTTCGTCATTGAGAACCGTGCTGGCGCCGGCGGCGTGGTCGGCGTCGCCTCGGCCGTCAGGGCCGATCCCGACGGTTACACCTTGCTGCTCAGTTCCTCGTCGATGAGTTCTGCGGTGATCCTGCACAAGTCGCTGCCTTACGACGAGTTGCGCGATCTCACGCCGGTCGCGATGTTCGGCGCGCAGCCGAGCGTGCTGGTGGCGGCGCCTTCGAAGGGCTTCAAGACCGTGGCGGATCTCGTCGCGGCCGCCAAGGCAAAACCCGGCCAGTTGAATTTTGCCTCGGCGGGGATCGGCTCGGCGTCCCACATCGCCGGCGAGCGTTTCCGGCTTGCCGCCGGCATCGACGTGCAGCACGTGCCGTACCGCGGCCCGAACGAAGCTTTCACCGACGTGCTGTCGGGGCGGATCGATTTCTACTTTCTGCCGATCGCGCCGGCCTTACCGATGATCGCGCAGGAGAAAGTCGTGCCACTTGCGGTGAGCACGCCAAAGCGCGCCCCTTCGCTGCCGAACGTGCCCAGCATTGTGGAAGCCGGCTATCCGGACGCGACCTATCTGTTCTGGGGCGGCATCTCGGTGCCGGCGAAGACGCCGGCCGCTATCGTCAACAAGCTTCACGATGAAGTGCAAAAGGCGCTCGACAACCCGGCGGTTCAGGAAAAGCTGCAACGCCTCGGCGTTCAGCCGATGCCGATGGCGCCCGCTGAATTCGCCAAATTCTTTGCCGACGATGTCGCCGCCATGGTTAAGCTCGGAAAGGACGCTAACATTCAGCCGACGGATTAACGCGCCGCCATGCCCGACACCCTGCCCGACCGGCTCTCGACCGACCCGCGCAGCCCCTATTACGACGAGGCGATCCTGCAGCGCGACATCGGCGTGCGTTTCAAGGGCGTCGATAAGACCAATGTCGAGGAGTATTGCGTCAGCGAGGGCTGGATTCGCGTCGCAGCCGGCAAAGGCAAGGACCGCTTCGGCAATCCGTTGACGATCAAGCTCAGCGGAACGGTCGAGCCCTACTTCCGGGATAAATCGAAGTGACACCCGCCCAATAGGTACCGTCTTCCTTGGCTGTCATCATCCGCGCAAATGGATGGTCCAGTAGTCACGAAGCTGCAGGCGTTTACTGGATGCTCCGCATTCGCGGAGCATGACAAGTTCAGTGCAAGGTCGGCTGCTCGGCGACCGTCCGCAGTTCGAGTTGCCCGATCAACGCCGTGCGGCTCGCCTCGGCTGCCGCCAATTCGGCGGCCGCTTCTTTTGCCGTGCCGGAATTCGAGCCCCACACCACAATGCCGCCGACCGACGCGGCCATCGCCCCGGCCATCACGGTGAGATCGGGTCTGATGGCGCCGAACAGCATCGCGATAAGGACAAGCGCGCCGGCGGCAAGCGCGACCCGCGCTGCCAAAATAAATTTGCGGCAGTTTTCCATTTTGTCCGTGAGCGACTCGATGCGCTCTTCGAGGCGAACAATCTCACGGCGCGGGTCGATGCCGTCGGCGTATGTATCCTCCATGGGCCCAGCATACTCCTGCCGTGATCGGCCCACAGGAGAACTCGCAACGATGATTACTCCGCCGCAACCCGCTCCGCCGAGTCGATCGCCTCGACCTTCGCGGCGCAGAATTTGAACTCCGGAATCTTGCCGAACGGGTCAAGCTTCGGGTTTGTCAGCAGGTTCGCCGCCGCTTCGACAAAGGCGAACGGGATGAACACGACGCCATCCGGCACGCCGTCGTCCTGGCGCGAGTAAAGTTCGATCGTACCGCGGCGCGTGGTGACACGGATCGGATCGCCGGCTTCGATGCCGAGCTTGGCGATCGTGCCGCGCGAAATCGAGGCCACCGCCGACGGCTCGAGCGCATCAAGCACCATCGCGCGGCGCGTCATCGCGCCGGTATGCCAGTGTTCGAGCTCGCGCCCGGTGGTGAGAATGAACGGGTATTGCTCGTCCGGGACCTCGTCCGGCGGCTGGAATTTCGTCGCCACCAGCTTGGCGAAGCCGCCCGGCCGCGGAAAGCCCTTGTCGAACACGACGTCGCGGCCGGGCTGATCGGGCGCATCCGACGGATAGGTGACGGCGTGCTCGCGTTCGATGCGGTCCCAGGAAATATTGTCGAGCGCCGGCATCATCGACGCCATCTCGGTGTAGACCTCGCTGACGTGCTTGTAGGTCCAGCCGCAGCCCATGCGATTGGCGATGTCCTGGATAATCCACAGATCGTGGCGCGTATCGCCCGGAAGCGGCAGCGCCTGGCGGCCGATCTGCACCTGACGATTGGTGTTGGTCACGGTGCCCTCCTTCTCCGGCCAGCCGGACGCCGGCAGCACGACATCGGCGTAGACGGCCGTCTCGGTGAGGAACAGGTCCTGCACCACGAGGTGCTCGAGATGCGCCAGCGCCTGGCGCGCGTGGTTCAAATCCGGATCGGACATCGCCGGGTTCTCGCCCTCGATGTACATGCCCTTGATCTCATCGGCATGGACCGCGTTCATGATCTCGACCACGGTCTTGCCGCGCTTCGGATCGAGCTTCACGCCCCAGGCCTGTTCGTATTGGGCGCGGATCGCCGGGTCCTCGACCGACTTGTAGTCGGGAAAGAACATCGGGATGAGCCCGGCATCGGACGCGCCCTGCACATTGTTCTGTCCACGCAACGGGTGAAGGCCGGTGCCGGGCCGGCCGATCTGACCGGTGATGAGCGCGAGCGCGATCAGGCAGCGCGCGTTATCGGTGCCGTGGGTGTGCTGCGACACGCCCATGCCCCAGAAAATGATGGCGCGCTCGGCGCGGGCATAGGCGCGTGCGACCTCACGCAGCGTCTCCGCCTCGATGCCGCAGATCGGCGCCATCTCCTCGGGCGTGAAATCCTTGACGTTGTCCTTCCAGGCCTCGAAGCCTTCGACGTAGGTCTGGATGTACTGCTCGTCGTAGAGCTTCTCGCTGACGATCGTGTTCAGCATGCCGTTGAGCATTGCGACGTCAGTGCCGTTCTTGAACTGGAGCATTCGCCAGGCGTGGCGTTTGAGCGCCTGCCCGCGCGGATCCATCACCACGAGCTTGGCGCCGCCCTTGGCCGCCTGCTTGAAGAAGGTGGCGGCGACCGGATGGTTCTCCGTTGGATTGGCGCCGATGACGATGATGAGGTCGGAGTTCTTGACCTCGTTGAAGGTCGCCGTCACCGCGGCCGAGCCGACGCCTTCGAGCAGCGCCGACACTGAGGAGGCATGGCAGAGCCGCGTGCAGTGATCGACGTTGTTGGTGCCGAATCCGGTGCGCACCAGCTTCTGGAACAGATAAGCCTCTTCGTTCGAACCTTTCGCCGAACCGAAGCCCGCCAGGGCCTGCGGTCCGTCATGGTCGCGGATTTTCTTCAAGCCCGCGGCGGCGCGGTCGAGCGCTTCGTCCCACGTCGCCTCGCGGAAATGCGTCCACGGATTTGATGGGTCGATGAATTCGTGCGGCACCTTGGGCACGCCGTCTTTGCGGATCATCGGCTTGAGCAGGCGTTGCGGATTGTGCACGTAGTCGAAGCCGAAGCGGCCCTTGACGCAGAGCCGGTTCTGATTAGCGGGGCCCTCTTTGCCGACAACCGCGACGATCTTGTCGTCTTTGATCTGATAGGTGAGCTGGCAACCAACGCCGCAATAGGGACAGACGCTGTCGACGGTGCGGTCGGGCTTGCCTTTGTAGACGTTGTTGTCGTCGACCATGGTGGCCGGCATCAGCGCACCGGTCGGACAGGCCTGTACGCACTCGCCGCACGCGACGCAGGTCGACGCGCCCATCGGATCGTCGAAGTCGAACACGATCCTTTCGCCGTAGCCGCGCCCGGCCATGCCGATGACGTCATTGACCTGAACTTCGCGGCAGGCGCGGACGCAGAGATTGCACTGGATGCAGGCGTCGAGATTGACAGCCATGGCCGGATGGCTTCGGTCCGGCTTCGGCACCTTGGCCACCTTCCGCTTCGGAAAGCGGCCAACCGCTGCATTCAACTGCTTGCCCGTTTGCCAGAGGTGCGAATCCGGATCGTGCGCGACGGCGGGTTCGGGCTGGTCGGTCAGCAGCAGTTCGGCGATCATCTTTCGCGCGGTCTTGGCGCGCTCGGTTCCGGTCTTGACCTTCATGCCGGGCGACGGCGTACGGATACAGCTTGCGGCGAGCACCCGTTCGCCCTCGATTTCCACCATGCAAACGCGGCAATTGCCGTCGGGCCGATAGCCCGGCTTCGGCGCGTAGCACAGATGCGGCAGGTCGATGCCGAGACGCTGCGCGGCGTCGAAGATCGTCTCGCCGTTGCGAATGTCGATCTCGCGGTCGTCGATCGTGAAGGTCTTGGGGGTCTGCGTATCCATGTGGCGCGTGTCCGTGTCGCTCATTCGAGCGACCCTTTTTGGTCACCAACGTCCCAGCGGTTTTTTCAGTTCATCCGGAAAATATTTTAGCACGCTTAACAGCGGATTCGGCGCTGCTTGGCCGAGACCGCAGATCGAGGCGTCGCGCATCAGCTCCGATAGTTCCTCTAGCAGAGCCGCGTTCCACGGTCCCTTGGCCATCAGTTGCGCCGCCTTCTCGGTACCGACGCGGCACGGCGTGCATTGGCCGCAACTCTCGTCCTCGAAGAATTTGATCAGATTGAGCGCCACGGCCTTCATGTCGTCCTTGTCGGACAGAATGACAACCGCGTGCGAGCCGACGAAGCAGCCGTATTTCTCCAGCGTGCCGAAATCGAGCGGAATGTCGGCCATCGACGCCGGCAGGATGCCGCCCGAGGCGCCGCCCGGCAGATAACCCTTGAAGGCGTGACCCTCGGCCATGCCGCCGCAAAATTCGTCGATCAGTTCGCGCGCAGTGACGCCGGCCGGCGCAAGTTTGACGCCAGGATCTTTGACGCGACCGGAGACCGAAAAGCTGCGGAAGCCTTTTCGCTCATGACGCCCCTGCGAGGTGAACCAGCCGGCGCCCTTCTCGACAATGTCGCGGATCCAATAGAGCGTCTCGACATTCTGTTCGAGCGTCGGACGGCCAAACAAACCGACCTGCGCCACGTAGGGCGGACGATGGCGCGGCAGACCGCGCTTGCCTTCGATCAATTCGATCATCGCGGATTCTTCGCCGCAGATGTAGGCACCGGCGCCGCGGCGCAGATGCGATTCGGGTGTGCTTTGAAAGTCCGGCCTTCTCGGCTTTGGCGATCTCTTGCTGAAGCAGAAGGATCACTTCGGGATATTCGTCGCGGATGTAGAGATAGGTGTCGGCGGCTTCGACCACCCAGGCCGCGATCAGCATGCCCTCGATGAAGCGATGGCAATCGCGTTCGAGGTAATAGCGATCTTTGAAGGTGCCGGGTTCGCCTTCGTCGCAATTGACGGCGAACAGCCGCGGCGCAGGCTCCGCGCGCACCAGCGACCATTTGCGTCCAGTGGGAAATCCCGCGCCGCCGAGCCCGCGTAGTCCGGCGTCGCTGACCGCTTTGATCACATCATCGCGCGTGCGCTTGCCGCCGATGCATGCCTTGAGCAATTCGTAGCCGCCGGATTTCAAATAAACATCGAACGGGGTCGGCGTCGGATAAGCGTGGGCGTGCGGCGGCTTCGCCGCAACGGTCGAGACCTTCGGCGTGTCGGCTTGCATGACCTGGACGTGACCGACGGCGCAGACCGGTGCGCGGTCGCAGGCGCCCATGCACGGCGCGCGCACCACGCGCACATTCGGACCTAGTGTTTTCGTCAGATCCTCAAGCAGCCGCTCCGAACCGGCGAGTGCGCACGACAATAAATCGCAGACCCGCGCCGTCACTGGCGGCGGCGGCGTCTCGCCTTCTTTCACCACGTCGAAATGCGCGTAGAACGTCGCGACCTCGTAAACCTCAGTCAGCGCGAGACGCATCTCCTGCGCCAGCGCCGCAAGATGCGCCGCCGAGAGATAGCCGTAGCGGTCCTGGATCAGATGCAGATGTTCGATCAGCAAGTCGCGGCGCCGCGGCCGGTCGCCAAGCAGTTCACGCACCTCCTCGTGCGCGCGTGGATCGACTTGGCGGCCCTTCGGCGTGCGTGCCGGCCGGCGCCGGCCAGGCCCTCCATTGGGCCGTCCGGGACCGGGCCTTCGGTCATCGGGCGGCACAACCGGCGGCAGATCGGTCAGGCTCATTGTTTCCTCTCTAAAGTACAAAAGCCGCGCGAAATAGCGTCAAACAAGCATGTTTTGCCAATCGATCGATAGGTTTTATCTATCAAAACGTTGACTATCCTTTGAAATCTCGATCATGTGGCGACCGGGCGCTGAGATAGGTCAGGCGCCGCAGATATCCAAATTCATTAGCCGCGCATGCTGCCAGGAGGGTGCGCATCGTGATCGACAAGCTTGAATTTTTGCTAGCGCTGGCGCGCGAAAAGCACTTCGGCCGCGCCGCCGAATCCTGCGGGGTGACCCAACCGACGCTATCGGCCGGCGTGAAGCAGCTCGAAGAGACGTTCGGCGTCCTTCTGGTCAATCGCGGCTCGCGCTTTCAGGACTTTACGCCGGAAGGCGAGCGGGTGCTGGATTGGGCGCGCCGTATCGTCGGCGATGCGCGCGCCATGCGCCAGGAAGTGCACGCGTTAAAGCACGGCCTCGTCGGCCGGCTGCGCATCGCGGCGATTCCGACCACGCTGGCGATGATCGAGACGCTGACGACGCCGTATCGCGAACGCCACCCCAACGTCCAATTCACCATACTGTCGCGCAATTCCGAGGAGGTTCTACATCACCTGGAGAATCTCGAGGTCGACGCCGGCGTCACCTATATCGACAACGAACCGCTCGGCCGGGTCACCCACGTGCCGCTCTATCGCGAGCGCTATCGCCTGCTGACCTCCGCCGATGCGCCGCTGGGCCATCGCGACTGGGTGACGTGGGCCGAGGTGGCCCAGGTCCCGCTCTGCCTGCTCACGCCCGACATGCAGAACCGCCGCATCATCGAAAGCCTGTTGCGCGATGCCGGCGGCGACCCGCATCCGGCGCTCGAGTCGAACTCGATGATCCTGCTCTACTCCCACGTCCGCACCGGCCGCTGGGCGAGCATCATGCCGGCGCGGCTCGCCGCGACACTTGGTCTCACGGATGTATTGCGGGCCATTCCGATCGTCGAGCCGGAAGCAAGCCACACGATCGGGCTGGTCGTGCCGATGCGTGAACCAATGACGCCCCTGACCGCGGCGCTGGTCGCCGAGGCGCGACGCGTGGCGCCGTTATTGTCGGACTGACAAAGCGTCATCAGACATGGGACGTTTTTGCTTCGAGCCGCACGCATGAGGTGTGCATGCCGGCAGAATGACGAATACAGCGGAATAATTTGCTCCGAAAGCTGTCCGCTGTGCGGAGGCAGCGCGAGTTCCATGAGCCTTTCGCACTTGCGAGATGAAATCGCTATCTGCGTCGCGCTTATACGATCGAACAATGTACCGACCGGCGCTTTCAAGTAATAAACGAAACATAAACTAACAAATCCGGGGGAACATCATGACAACGTTCGATCAAGCCATGCCGGCTGGTGCAAAGACGGCCGGCATCCTCGATCGAGAGCGGATTATCGCGAGCGCTGGATTCAATCGCTGGCTCGTGCCGCCGGCCGCACTGTGCATCCATCTGTGCATCGGCATGGCGTACGGCTTCAGTGTGTTCTGGCTGCCGTTGTCGCGAGCGCTCGGCCTGACGGCATCCAAGGCATGCCCGGACATGTCGCTCGTGGAGGAACTGTTCACGACGACCTGTGACTGGCGCATCGCCAGCATGGGCTGGATGTTCACGTTGTTCTTCGTCTTTCTCGGGGTCTCCGCGGCGATCTGGGGCGGCTGGCTCGAACGCGTCGGCCCGCGCAAGGCAGGTGTCGTTGCGGCCATCTGTTGGGCCGGCGGCCTCGTGCTCGGAGCCATCGGCATCTACATCCATCAACTTTGGCTGATGTGGCTCGGCTCGGGTGTCATCGGCGGTGTCGGCCTCGGCCTCGGCTACATCTCGCCGGTGTCCACGCTGATCAAATGGTTTCCCGATCATCGCGGCATGGCCACCGGCTTCGCCATCGCGGGTTTCGGCGGCGGCGCCATGATCGGCGCCCCGCTGGCGAACCTGCTGATGAACTATTTCAAGACACCGACCGATGTCGGCGCGTGGCAAACATTCCTCGCCATGGCGGCGATCTACTTCTTCTTCATGATGGTCGGCGCGTTCCGTTATCGCCTGCCGCCCGCCGGCTGGCGGCCTGGGGGCTGGACGCCGCCGAGCGAAACCAGGTCGATGATTACCGCGCATCAGGTGCACTTAAGAGATGCGCACAAGACGCCGCAGTTCTGGCTGATCTGGTGGGTGCTCTGCCTGAATGTGTCGGCCGGCATCGGCGTGATCGGCATGGCCTCGCCGATGCTGCAGGAGATTTTCGGCGGCAAGCTGATCGGCCATCCGGAACTCGGCTTCGCTGCGCTCAGCACCGATCAGAAGGCGGTAATTGCGGGCATCGCGGCGGGCTTCGCCGGATTGCTGTCGCTGTTCAACATCGGCGGCCGCGTATTCTGGGCGTCGCTGTCCGACTATATCGGGCGAAAGAACACCTACTACACGTTTTTCATCCTCGGCATCGTGCTCTACGCATCGGCGCCCTGGTTCGCCCAGATCGGCAGCAAGGCGCTGTTCGTGCTCACCTTCGGCATCATTCTCTCGATGTACGGCGGCGGCTTTGCGACCGTTCCGGCGTATCTGGCCGACATGTTCGGAACGCTGTTCGTCGGCGCCATCCATGGCCGGCTGCTGACCGCCTGGTCGACGGCCGGCATAATCGGTCCCGTGGTGGTCAACTACATTCGCGAGGCGCAGCTCGCGGCGGGCGTGTCGCGCGACCACCTCTACGACTTCACCATGTATATTCTGTGCGGCATGCTGATCGTCGGCCTGATCTGCAACTTCCTGATCAAGCCCGTCGCCGACAAGTGGTACATGAGTCCAGAGGAAGTCACCAAGCTGCAGGCCGCGAGCGCAGCGGGCGCTGCGCCATCCGGATCCTTCGGTATCGGCAAAGGCGGCATCGACCTATCGGCCATCATCTTCTGGGCATTCGTCGGCATCCCGCTCGCCTGGGCCACGTGGAAGACTCTGCAATCGGCGGCGGCGTTGTTCTAACAGCGAACGCGCATGCAAAACACGAACGGCGCGGCCACAAGCCGCGCCGTTTTCATATTGCGGATCGCTTGTGCATTCTGAAATATCGCAACGTAGGCTGCAAAACACGTCGATTACCGGTCATTAGTGCAAAAGGAACGCCGATGCTTCGCGTCACTGCCGTGCTCCTGTCGCTGCTCGCCGCCAACAGCGCGCTCGCCGACGAGCGGTTCATCACTCTCAGTTCGACGACATCCACCCAGGACTCCGGATTGTTCGACCACCTCTTGCCGATCTTCCGAGCGGCAACGGGCATCGCCGTCCATGTCGTTGCTGTCGGTACCGGTCAAGCGCTGGCAATCGGGATGCGCGGCGACGCCGATGCACTGCTGGTCCATGATCGGCCTGGCGAGGATAAGTTTGTCGCGGACGGTTACGGCATCGATCGCCGCGACGTGATGTACAACGATTTCGTCATTGTGGGTCCAAAGAATGATCCGGCGGGCATTCGCGGCCTAAAAGACGCGCGGCGGGCTATGACGCAGATCGCGGCGAGCGGCGCGTTGTTCGCCAGCCGGGGCGACGACAGCGGCACCAATCGGATGGAGCTTCGGCTATGGAAGTCGGCCGGCGTCCAGCCCGACCAGAGCACGGCGTGGTACCGGAACCCTGGCCAAGGCATGGGCCCGACGCTCAATATCGCCGCCACCATGAATGCCTACACGCCCACCGATCGGGCGACCTGGGCGAACTTCAATGAACCGGCAGGTTCTCGAAATCCTGACCGACGGCGATCCGCTCCTCTTCAACCCCTATGGCATCATTCTGGTGAATCCCGCCAAATGGCCTCACGTGAAGGCCGCCGACGCGCGCGCATGGCACGAGTGGGTCACCTCGCAAGCCGGCCTTGACGCGATCACCTCCTATCGGATCGGCGGCGAGCAACTTTTCTTTCCGCCGCGCAGCGAAGCCACGCACTAACGATTGCTCAGCGCGCGCCCGAGGGACAGGCTCGCGGCGCTCACGGCGGTGGAAAGAACGATCAAGACCAGTCCCAGCGCGAGCGCAAAACTCAGATTGCCCTTGCTGGTCTCGAGCGCAATCGCTGTCGTCATGGTGCGCGTATAGCCGGCTATGTTGCCGCCGACGATGATGATGGCGCCGACTTCGGCAATGGCGCGGCCGAACGCGGCGAGAAAGGCCGTGAGCAGGCCCTCCGGCCCCATGCGCATCAGCGACGGCACCGCCCGCAAGCGCGATGCGCCGTCGACCAAAAGCGCATCGCCATAGGCCGCCCAGAGCCCCGCGGACGAGCGGTGAACCAACGCAATGACGATGGGGATTCCGAGCACGCATTGCGCGATGATCATGGCGGCCGGAGTGAACAGGATGCCGAGCGAAGCCAGTGGCCCGGAGCGCGACAGCAGCAGATAGACCGCGAGCCCGACGACCACCGGCGGCAGACCGAGCAACGCATTGACGATCACGATGATGCTGCCGCGGCCGCCAAAACGATAGACGGCCAGCGCGGTTCCGAGCGGCGCCCCGATCATGAAAGCGCAGGCGCTGGCGGTCAGGCTGACTTCGAGAGAGAGCATAACGATCTGACGCACATCCGCGTCAAGTGTGCCGATCAACGACAGTGCGGTAAAAAAAGCCGCGGCAAAATTGTTCATGCCGCATCATTAGCATGCCGGACGATTTTTCCGTCCAGGGGCGCTGGGCCGTCGCCGCCGAAGCCTATCCGCCGCTCATGAAAGCGGCATGAGATCGTCCGTCGGCTCGTCTGGCCGATCGCCCCTCAGCATTTCATCATCCTGAGATGGTCGCGGCGCGTTTCGTAGCGCGTCTTCTTGGGCACGCAGCTTCATGCGCTGAGCGTAGAAATTCAGCGCGTTGCGGGCGGTTTCCTTGGCGAGCTTTTTATAGCGAAGGCGAGGGCGAGATCGTCGGGCTGCAGGTCGCGTTCGGCGACTACATCAGCAGCAATTCCCGCGCCGTCGTCCATGAACAATCGGCCGCCTTGGCGAGAATGAGGATCATATCCTCGCCTTTCTCGATGAGCGCCCGTTCGACCAGATCGACCGGAAAGCGGCCGAGCTGCGTAAGCGCCACCACCGTGCGCGCGAACTCCTGGGTGCGCGCGGGCGCGTGCACGCTGGCCTCGGTGCACGGCTTGGCATTGAAGCAGCGCCGCGCATCGCGCACCGCGGTGGCGTGCCGGCGCGATCCCGCGCGGACCTCCTGCTGCATGCCGGTCGCCACGTCATCGACCACACCGCGGATCACGGCCGCCGGATCGGTGCGTTCGAGCTTCGCGCGTACTTCCGCCGAGGCGGTTTCGAGCAGCTTCAGGAAGTACTGGCGGGGCAGATCGCTGCGCCGGCTCAAGGCTAAAATCAGCCGGCGATCGCGGCGCGCGTAGGGGGTGAGCTTTTCGTAGCCGCTCAGCGAGAACCGCGCCCCTCGATTTTTGACCACCTTGCGGACCACGCGCTGGTCGCCGCGATCGACCAGAACGTCGGTGACTTTTTCACTCAGCTTCAGCCGCTGGGCGATGGCGAGAAGATGATCCTGGCTTTTGGTGCTGGCATTCTCGACCAGGTCCACATCGGTAAGCTGGTGCGAATGAAAGAGCACCGGCTCGGCAACCGAAATCTCGTCGTCGAAAGCCAGCGAACGGATCACCCCCGGCGGGCTGTTGTCGATGCGCGCCAGCCGGTTTGCGAGCATGGCGCGCGCCTTGACTTCGACCTCGCCCGCGAGGCGCTGCAGGACGTCATCGAACAGCGCGATCTGATGGACCGAATAGCCGCGCGAGCCGGCGACGAAGAGGTCGGCCACGCGCTCGAGGATATGCAAACGCCGCTTGGCACTGCCCGCCGCGAACGCCACGTTCAGTTCGTCGCTCAGTGACGCGCATTCCGCGCGGTCGGGATCGGGATTCTGGACGGCCAGGGCGATATTCGGCATGGGCAGCGGGCGAGCAGCGCCACCGGAATTTCCACAATGGAAATTCGTGCAATGGCGCACTGCCTTGACCCTATCAGCCAGTTGCAAAGATCCACGCCTATCGGCTCACTTCAAAAAAGCGAAAATTTTACAGAAAATCTTCACCGGCACAGTCGCCGGAACATGCAGACGGCGCGGCGTACGAGGCCGCGCCGCCTTTAGAACGGCAACGAACTTACGCGACCTTCTCGGTCAGATGCCGGAACATTGCCTTGCGTGCCTCGTCGTCCATTTCGGTCTTGAACTTGTGTTTGTCCTTCAGCGCCATCGCACGCTGGGCTGCCGGGCGCGCGCTGATCTCGTCGACCAGGCGCTTGAGATTCGGAAATTTCGCCCACCCGGCTTCGCCGAGGACGTTCGGTATCAAACGCGCCCAGCCCCACACATCCATGTCGACGATCGTATAAGTGTCGCCCAGCATGTATTTCTGCTTGGCGAGCCGTGCATCGAGAATGCCGAAATGGCGCTGCGCCTCGAAGGCGTAGCGGTTGATGGCGTATTCATTCTTGTCCGGCGCGTAATTGCGGAAATGCACCGCTTGGCCGGAATACGGACCGACTCCGGACGCTACGAACATCAGCCACGACAAAAGCTCGCCGCGCGCTTTGTCGCCCTTCGGCGGCAGGAACTTGCCGGTTTTCTCAGCGAGGTAGAGCAAAATCGCATTGCTGTCGAACACGGTGGCGTCGCCGTCAACGATCGCCGGCACCTTCGCGTTCGGGTTAATGGCGAGGTAGTCCGGCTTGTGCTGGTCGCCCTTGCGGGTGTCGACCGGAATCGGCTCGTAGCTCAGACCGGATTCCTCCAGAAAAAGTGCGACTTTTGTCGGGTTCGGCGCTGCGCTGTAATAAAACTTCAACATCTCCAGACCTCATTTTGTCAGTCGGCCGCAGGTGGAGATTTCTCCGCCTCGGAAGAGTTCACATAGGCTCGTAAAGCGCGCCGTCAACGGCGGGCAGGCGCGACCGCTGCGGCAGCCTAGAACAAGCCGACGATCCTGCCGTCCGGACCGATATCGATGGAGTCGGCGGCCGGCACCTTCGGCAGGCCCGGCATGGTCATGACCTCTCCGCAGATCGCGACCACGAACTCGGCGCCGGCGGAGAGCCGCACCTCGCGGACATTGATGACGTGATCTGTCGGCGCGCCCTTGGCGTCCGGATTGGTCGAGAAGCTGTACTGGGTCTTGGCGACGCAAATCGGAAATTTGCCGTAGCCCATGGCTTCAAAGTTCGCGAGCTGATCGCGGACCGGCTTGTCGACCGCGATGTCCTTGGCGCGGTAAATTTCCCTAGCGATGGTGCGGATTTTTTCCAAGAGCGGCATGTCGTCGGGATAGAGAAACTTGAGCTTGCTCTTGCCGCTGTCGCACACCTTGACGACAGCGCGCGCGACGTTTGCCGCGCCCTCGCCTCCCATGGCCCAGTGATCGGCTATGAAAGCCTCGACGCCGAGCGCCTTGCATTTGTCCTCGACCAGTTTGATCTCGGCCTCGGTGTCGGCGGAGAAGCGGTTGATCGAAATGATCGGAACGATGCCGAGCTTCTGTACGTTTTCGACGTGACGCTGCAGGTTACTCATGCCGGCTTCGAGCGCCTTGAGATTCTCGGTCTTGAGGTCTTCCTTCTTGACGTCGCCGTGCATCTTGAGCGCGCGGATGGTGGCGACCAGCACCGCGCAATCGGGCGCGATGCCGGCCTTGCGGCATTTGATGTCGAGGAATTTTTCGCCACCCAGATCGGCGCCGAAGCCGGCCTCGGTCACCACATAGTCGGCCAGCTTGAGCGCAGTCGTCGTCGCCAGCACCGAATTGCAGCCATGGGCGATGTTGGCGAACGGACCGCCGTGAATGAAGGCCGGGGTGCCTTCGAGCGTCTGCACCAGGTTCGGCGACAGCGCCTCCTTCAAGAGCACGGTCATGGCGCCGTGCGCCTTGAGATCGCCGGCGCGCACCGGTTTGCGATCGCGCGTATAGGCGACCACGATGTTCGACAACCGCTTTTTCAGGTCATCGAGATCGCGGGCAAGACAGAAGATCGCCATCACTTCGGAAGCGACCGTAATGTCGAAGCCGTCCTCGCGCGGGAAGCCGTTGGCGACGCCGCCGAGCGAACCGACGATGGTGCGCAGCGCGCGATCGTTCATATCGACGACGCGGCGCCACGCCACGCGGCGCTCATCGATGCCGAGCGCGTTGCCCCAATAGATGTGATTGTCGAGCATGGCGGCGAGCAGATTGTTCGCCGAGGTGATGGCGTGGAAGTCGCCCGTGAAGTGGAGGTTGATGTCCTCCATCGGGACGACCTGCGCATAACCGCCGCCGGCGGCGCCGCCCTTCATGCCGAACGACGGGCCGAGCGATGGCTCGCGCAGGCAGAGCATCGCCTTCTTGCCGATGTGGTTGAGAGCATCGGTCAGACCCACCGTCGTCGTGGTCTTGCCCTCGCCGGCCGGCGTCGGCGTGATCGCGGAGACGAGGATGAGCTTGCCGTTAGGCTTGCTTTGCAGCGATTTAATGAAATCCATCGACACCTTGGCCTTGTAGTGGCCGTAGGGTTCGAGATTGTCCGGCGTGATGCCGAGCTTTTCCTTGGCGATGTCGAGGATCGGCCGCTTTTTGGCGGCCTGGGAAATTTCAATGTCGGACTTCGGCGACTGATGCTGAGAGGCGGGCATGGGTGGAAGTTCCAATCAATGACAGGGGAGATGTAACGGCGGGATTTCCGAATTCGTCATGCCCGGCCTTGTGCCGGGCATCCACGTCTTAGTTCTTAGGGAAGACGTGGATGGCCGGGTCAAGCCCGGCCATGACGGTGGAGGGGTCACGCAAACCTCGCTTTGACGGCGAGGTTGACGGACTTCGCCCACTCGCCGGCTTCGATCTTCTTGCCGTCGGCGGGCTGTACGCGGGAAACCTTGAAGCGCCCATCGGCGCACACCACGGTGAAGCCGTCGGCTTCGACCACGGCAATCTCGCCGACCTTGCCGGCGATCCCCTTGGGGTCTTTGGCCGGCAGCGGCTTGGCGTCGAAGATTTTCAGTTGTTTGCCGTCAAGCGTCGTCCAGGCGCCCGGCGCCGGATTGCAGCCGCGGATCAGACGATCAATCTGCTCCCACGGCTTGCCCCAATCGATCTTGGCGTTGTCGGGGCCGCAGCGGCCTTCGTAAGTCGCCTTCGACTCGTCTTGTATGATGCGCGGCGCTTTTCCGGCCTTCACCAGATCGAGCGACTCCATCATGGCGTCGACGCCCATCGGGAACAGGCGATCGAAATAGACCGTGCCGAGCGTGTCGTTGGGGCCGATCGGCGTTTTCTTCTGCAGCAGCACGTCGCCGGTATCGAGGCCGTTGTCGGGCCAGAAGATCGACAGGCCGGTTTCGGTCTCGCCCTTGATGATCGGCCAATTGATGGCGCTCGCGCCCCGATAGGCGGGCAGCAGCGACGGGTGATACTGGATCGAGCCGTGGGTCGGAATGTTGAGAAACTCTTCGGGCACGAACAGCGTCACGAAAGCCATCACCTGCAGGTCGGGCTTGAGCGCTTTGAACTCCTCCCAGACCTCGGGCTTCTTGTAGGAGTCCGGCTGATAGACCGGAAGCTTCGCGGCCAGCGCGGCTTCCTTCAGCGGATCGGCCTTGGCGCCCGGCTTCTCGGGCGCGACATAGACGGCGACGACGTTTTCGCCGCGCTTGAGCAGCGCTTCCAGCACCGCTTTGCCGAACGCCTGCTGCCCGTGAACCACGATACGCATCGTAATTTCGTCTCCCCAAACTCTGAGCGTTCCCTTCCCCCTTGTGGGGAAGGGTTAGGGATGGGGTCGGGAGGTAATGCGCAAACGTCGACGAACGCTAACAACCTCTCGACCCCCACCCCCTGCCCCTCCCCACAAGGGGAGGGGAGCAGAAAATTATGCCGCCGCGGCCTTGGCCGGCTTTTCCGGCGCCGTGATCGCGCCCGACACTTTGATCTCGGCGATGTCCTTATCCGAATAACGCAGCACTTTGCGCAGAATTTCGTCGGTGTGCTCGCCGAGAAGGGGCGAGCGCCGCACATCGGCGGGGGAATCCGACAGCTTAATCGGGTTACCGATGGTCAGATACGCCCCGCGCGTCGGATGATCGACCTCGACCACGGTGCCGGTTAAGCGCAGCGACTGCTCCTCGGCGATCTCCTTCATCGACAGGATCGGGCCGACCGGAATGTCGTGCTTGTTGCACGTGTCCATGACCTCGAACTTGGTCATCGTCATGGTCCACTGCTCGATGGTGTCGAAGATGTGCTTGAGCCGCGGCAGCCGCGCCGGCGGCGTCGCATAGTCCGGATCGGTCTTCCATTCCGGCTTGCCGACGAGATCGCAGATCGCGCCCCACACCGGCGCCTGGATGATGAAATAGATGTAGGCGTCGGGATCGCTCTCCCAGCCTTTGCATTTGACGATCCAGCCCGGCTGGCCGCCGCCGGAATCGTTGCCGGCGCGTGGCGTCGCCTGTCCGAACGGAATGCCTTCGCCGTGTTGGCTGTATTCGGTCAGCGGGCCGTGCTTGAGGCGCTGCTGATCGCGCAGCTTCACGCGCGCGAGGTTGAGCACGCCGTCCTGCATGGCGCAGAGCACTTTCTGGCCGCGGCCGGTGCGCATGCGCTGATAAAGCGCGCTGACGATGCCGAGCGCGAGATTGAGTCCCGTGCCTGAATCGCCGATCTGCGCTCCGGTGACGAGCGGCGGACCCTCGCGGAAACCGGTCGTCGACGCGGCGCCGCCGGCGCACTGCGCGACGTTTTCGTACACCTTGCAGTCCTCGTATGGGCCCGGGCCGAAGCCTTTCACCGACGCGACGATCATGCGCGGATTGAGCTTGTGGATATGCTCCCAAGTCAGCCCCATGCGGTCGAGCGCGCCGGGAGCAAAGTTCTCCACCAGCACGTCGCATTCCTTGACCAGCCGATCGAGGATTTCCCTGCCCTTCGGATGCTTTGAGTCGATCGTAATCGAGCGCTTCGAGCCATTGAGCATGGTGAAGTAGAGGCTGTCGGCGCCTTTCACGTCGCGCAATTGGCCGCGGGTGATGTCGCCGACGCCCGGCCTTTCGACCTTGATGCAATCCGCGCCCATATAGGCGAGCAGCTGCGTGCAAGTCGGCCCCGATTGCACGTGGGTGAAATCGAGAATTTTGACGCCGTCGAGCGCCCTGCCCGCCTGACCCCATGGCTTGGTCGACGGGCGCGGCAAACCGTTGCTCGCCGCGGCTTTGAGCGCCGGTTTTTTGATCGCCTTCAGCTTCACGACTTTTTTGACGGACTTTTTGGCCGCTGTTTTCACTTTGGCCTTGGTCTTGGTCTGAGCCTTCTTTTTCGTCACCATTTATCCCTCCGTTTTTGTCATGCCCGCGAAGGCGGGCATCCAGTACTCGCCAATAGTCCGGCGGTTACTGGGTCCCCGCTTGCGTGGGGACGACAGTCAGAACCCTATTTTTTCTTCGCAAGCGCACTTTGCGGATTGAGGTTGCCGATACGGCCGCTCTCGCTGCCGGCCGCCGGATCGATCACCGCGTTGATGAGGGTGGGCTTGCCCGAGTCCATGGCCTCGTTCACGGCGCGCTTCAATTCATCCGGCGTCGTCGCATTGACGCCGACGCCGCCGAACGCCTCCATCATCTTGTCGTAGCGCGAACCTTTGACGAACACGGTCGTGGCGGGATCGGACCCGGCGGAATTGACGTCGGTGCCGCGATAGATGCCGTCGTTGTTGAAGATCACGACGCAGACCGGAAGGCGGTAGCGGCAGATCGTTTCCACTTCCATGCCGGAGAAACCGAAGGCCGAGTCGCCTTCGACCGCGAGCACGGGCTTGCCAGTCTCGATCGCGGCCCCGACGGCAAAACCCATGCCGATGCCCATGACGCCCCAGGTGCCGACGTCGAGGCGCTTGCGCGGCTCATACATGTCGATGACGCCGCGCGCGAGATCGAGCGTATTGGCGCCTTCGTTGACGAAGATGGCGTCCGGACGCTCCTTGACGATGGTGCGCAGCGCGCCGAGCGCGCCGTGATAATCCATCGGCGATTTGTTGTTCATCAGCCGAGGCGCCATCTTGGCGATGTTCTCGTCCTTCTTCGCCTTGATGGTCCCGGCCCAGTCGGCCGGAGGCGCGGGCCAGTGGCCGCCCATCCCGTCCAGGAGCGCAGAGACGCAGGAGCCGACGTCGCCGACGACCGGGGCGACGATCTCGACATTGGAGTCCATCTCCTTGGGCTCGATGTCGATCTGGATGAACTTCTTCGAGTGCGGCTCGCCCCAGGTCTTGCCCTTGCCGTGCGACAACAGCCAGTTCAGGCGGGCGCCGATCATCATCACGACGTCTGAGTCTTTCAGCACGGTCGAGCGGGCCGCGCCCGCGCACTGCGGATGCGTGTCAGGCAGGAGGCCCTTGGCCATGCTCATCGGCAGGAACGGAACGCCGCTCTTTTCGACCAGCGCGCGGACGGCGTCGTCGGCCTGCGCGTAGGCCGCGCCCTTGCCGAGGATGATCAGGGGCCGCTTCGCGCTCCTGAGAACATCGAGCGCGCGCTTGACCGCGGCGGGAGCGGGAATTTGCGCCGGCGCCGGATCGATGACCTTGACGAGCGACTTGGCCCCGGCCTCGGCATCCATCACCTGACCAAAAAGCTTGGCGGGCAGGTCGAGATAGACACCGCCCGGACGGCCGGACACGGCGGCGCGGATCGCACGCGCCACGCCGATGCCGATGTCGGCGGCATGGAGCACGCGGAACGCCGCCTTGCACAGCGGCTTGGCGACGGCGAGCTGATCCATCTCCTCGTAGTCGCCCTGCTGCAGGTCGACGATCTCGCGCTCGGACGAACCCGAGATCAGGATCATCGGAAAGCAGTTGGTCGTGGCATTGGCGAGCGCAGTCAGGCCGTTGAGAAAACCGGGCGCCGAGACCGTGAGGCAAACGCCCGGCTTCTTCGTCAGGAAGCCCGCGATCGCCGCCGCGTTGCCCGCGTTCTGCTCATGGCGGAACGAGATGACGCGGATGCCCGCGGCCTGCGCCATGCGGCCGAAATCCGTAATCGGGATGCCGGGCACGCCGTAGATGGTCTTGACGCCATTGAGCTTAAGCGCATCGATGACTAGGTGAAAGCCGTCCGTCAGCTCCCGCTCGGTATCGGCTTTTTGCTGTTCTTTTATTGCTGCTTCAGCCATGGGCGTCTCCCTTAATTCTTTCCGTCACCGTGACGGCCGCACACCTCGAGGTGACGGGACAGCTTCATCGCCTCAATCCAGATAATCGGCGTATTTCGCGACATGCTCGGCGAGACCGAGCGCGTGATCGCGCACCAGCGATTCAGCGCGCACGGTGTCGCGCGCCTCCAGCGCTTCGATGATGTGCATGTGATCGCGGATCGAGCGGTCGGCGCGATCCTTCTCGCCGATCGTCTTGCGCCGGATCATTCGCATGTGCGTGAACAAGTTCTCAGCAAGATTGATGAGCGCGTTGTTGCCGCTCATGCGAATGATCGTCTGATGGAAGCCGATGTTGATCTCGGAATATTCATCGAGATGGGCGCGTATGGCGCCGTTCTCGAAGGTGGCGAACATGCGCCGCAGCGAGGCGATGTCCTCGTCGCTGGCGTTCTCGGTAATCAGGCGCGCCGCCATGCTTTCGAGCGCCGCCCACGCGGTGATCAGCTCGATTACCTCACGCTTGGTCTTGCGCACCACATAGACGCCGCGCCGCGGCTCCGAACGGACGAACCCTTCGCGCTCGAGCTGGGCCATGGCCTCGCGCACCGGAGTCCGGCTGATGCCGAACTCCCGCGCCAGGCGACGCTCGTCGAGCCTGATTTCGGCACGGCTGCGATAAACGTCCATCGAGGCGATGGCGTTCTTGAGCGCCGTATAGGCCTGCCGCTTGAAGCTTGCCGGGCTGGCCAGCGGATCGACGGCGAGCTGCGCCGACGCGACCTCCGCCGACCCGGGGTCTATTTCAGCGTGCCGTATGACGGGAAAACTCGAACTCATGACTGGTATACATTATTCCAGTTAACTGCCCATACACCATGATTAGCGCGTCTTCAACGGCGCCAGGGCCATAAATCCCGGGAAAAGCCGTCAAAATCCCCGGAGACAGCCGCCAAACGCGAGACTAGCCGGGGGGCCCCCTAGCCTTTCGTCATCAGCCAATGCCGCAAGGGCTTGAGCACAAACAGGGCCAACGCCACGACCACGAAGTTCATGACCGCCGTCACCCAGAACACCGTGTGCCAGCCGCCGGTGAAGTCCTTCAACACGTTGGCGAGCGGCACCAGGAAGGCCGAGGCGCCCTTGGCGGTGTAGAGCAAACTCAAGTTCACGGTCGCGAATTTGGTCCCGAACGTATCGGTGCAGGTTGACGGGAACAGGCTGAAGATCTCGCCCCACGTCAGAAAGATCAGCGCCGACGTGATCACAAAGGCCATGGGTGCGTGGCCGAACAGACCGAGCATCCAATACGCGAGGCCGCCCAGCCCGAATGCGATCACCATGGTGTTTTCGCGGCCGATCTGATCCGAAATCCAGCCGAACAGCGGACGCGCCGCGCCGTTGGCGAGGTTGTCGACGATCAACGCCGCACTGAGCGTAGTGGCGCCGAAGAACACCACCGCATCGGTGATGTTGAAGTCCTTGGCGATGGGTGCGAGTTGGGCGGTCGCCATCAGACCGCTCGCCGAAACCATGACGAACATGATGTAGAGCAGCCAGAACACCGGTTTGGTCAGCACTTCGGCTGGCGTGTAGCTGCGCGCACTCTGCTCGATCTTGCGCTGCGCGGTCGCCACGACCTCGCCGGGATCGGGCGCGCGCAGGAGCCGCCCCAGAGCAAAGATCATCGCGCCTTGCACCAGGCCAAACCAGAAAAAGGCCGCCTCATAACCGTTGGAGTCGATCACCGCGCGGATCGGAATAACGGTCAGTGCGGTACCGGCGCCGTAGCCAGCCGCCGTGAGCCCGACGGCGAGACCGCGCCGGTCCGGAAACCATTTCACAGCCTGCCCGACACACGTCGCATAGACGGCGCCGCCGCCGATGCCGGAAATCGCCGCGCCCGCATACAGCATGGTGAGCGAGCCGGCATAGGCGTTCACGATCCAGCCGATGGCGACCATGACGCCGCCGAACGCCACCATGAGCCGCGCGCCGGTGCGCGGGCCAAGCGTATCGACGATCCAGCCCTGGATCGGCGTGAGCCACGTCTCGAGCGCGATGAAGATGCTGAAGGCAAGCTGGATGGACGCGATCGGCCAGCCGTGCGCTTTGTTGATCGGATTGACGAACAGCGTCCAGCCGTATTGCAGGTTGGCGATCAGCACCATGCAGAAGATGCCGCAAATCAGCTGAGTCCATCGCGTCGCGGCCGAGGCCGTTGCGCGAGTGCCGATTGCCGTTGCCCTCGAAGCTGCCGTCATTATGTTCCGCCCCAGGGATTCTGTATCGTTTATGGAACTTTAAAGCTCAGGGCGGGTTTTACGGGATAGTTACGACCCGGCGCAACTCGGGCTAATCGTCGCAATTGTGCGCGTACACTTTTTGATCATGCACAAAAAGTCGGACCCGGCGTGCACTGGGTGCAATGCGGCACGACGAAAGAGAACCTATTTCTCCGCTGGGGCGTTTGTTGAAGACGAAAGAAATAGGAGCCGTCATGAGCAGCCGCCTTCGCGTTGCAGCATTGACTGCATTGTCACTTTTCCTCGTACCGTGCGTCACAGCGGCGCAAAGCGTCGGACCGATCGAGATCATCAAGCCGGGCGGCACGGTTAACCAGCAACCGGTGCTGACGCCCGCGCAGCGGAGCGCAATCGTCAACGCGGTGGCACGCGATCGGGTGGGTGCCTCCTCCGATCGAGTTCGCGCCGTGATCGGCGCGCCGGTGCCGCCGTCCGTCGAGCTTCGCGAAATCCCGAGCGAAACGGCCGACGACGAGTTCCACGACATCGCTCAAATACGCGACCGTGGGGCACGCCATCGTGGTCGTCGATCCGATCGAGATGCGGGTCGTCGACGTCATCGCCGACCATCACAAGCCGTAAGCTGCGGACCCCGCAAAGCGTGGGTGCCATAGACGCCCCAACCAGCCACGGCGGCGTCGGCAGCGTCGTTTCCGGCGTCAAATCCGCGATGAGGCCTGCACATTGGGTGCACTGATCAGCCAAGAGGCCGCAATCTCCGCCGGGAGCGCCGCGCCGTTGCTCGCCTCGGACGCTCCGAGCGAAGGGCCATTCTATATCGCCGCCACGGCGGCGTCGGCACGCCCGCGCCGCACGCTGAAACACGGCGATACGTTTGCGGTGCTCGACAGCCACGGCGATATCGCAGCCCCCTACGGGGCGCCCGATGGCCTGTTTCACTGCGATACCCGCTATATCTCGCGCCTCGAATTGCTGGTCAACGAAACTCAGCCGCTTTTGCTCGGCTCGAATCTGCGCGACGACAATTCCGCGTTCTTTGTCGATCTGACCAATCCCGACATCATCGACGGTCAACGCGTCATCCTGGAGAAAGACACCGTTCACATATTGCGAACAATCTTTCTTTGGCGTGGCACGGCGTACCAGCGGCTCGGCGTTCGCAACTACGCCGACCGGACCATCGACCTGCGCCTGACGGTGCTGTTCGAAAGCGACTTCGCCGACTTGTTTGAAGTGCGCGGCGCCCGCCGCGAGCATCGCGGCCGCGCCACCGCGACGCGGCGCGGCGACGATCAGGTGCTGCTGATCTATCGCGGCCTCGACAAGCAGGAACGCCGCACCACGCTGACCTTCGACCCGCCGCCCAATCGGCTCGCCATCAATGCGGCGGTCTACGACATCAAGCTCGCTCCGCAGGAAATCCGACCGATTTTCATTGCGGTCGGCTGCGATCAGACCGGACCGCGTCCGCAGCCGCTGTTGTCCAGCATGATCGCGGCGCGCCGCGACCTGCGCGAAGCGACCCGCGATCGCACGTCGGTTGAGACCTCGAACGATCGGTTCAACGAAATCCTGTGCCGGTCGGCCGCGGACCTTGCGATGCTGATGACCGAGACGCCGCAGGGGCGTTATCCGTATGCCGGCATTCCGTGGTTCTCGACGACGTTTGGCCGCGACGGCCTGATCACCGCACTGCAGATGCTGTGGTGGGGTCCGGACGTCGCGCGCGGCGTGCTGCGGCGGCTGTCGCACTATCAGGCGACGACGACCGATCCGCTGGCGGACTCGCAGCCGGGCAAGATTTTGCATGAGATGCGGGGCGGCGAAATGGCGGCGCTCCGCGAAGTGCCCTTCGGACTTTACTACGGCAGCGTCGATTCGACGCCGCTATTTGTCATCCTTGCCGGACTTTACGCGGAACGCACCGGTGACATCGATATGGTCGCAGCGTTGTGGCCCGCAATCGACGCCGCCCTGGCCTGGATCGACGGTCCCGGCGATCCGGACTGCGACGGCTTTGTCGAGTACCAGCGCGCCAGTGAGCGAGGCCTCGCCAATCAGGGCTGGAAGGATTCGCACGACGCGATCTTCTATGCCGACGGCCGCCTTGCGGAAGGCGCCATCGCGCTCGCCGAAGTGCAAGGCTACGTCTATTATGCCAAACGCCTCGCCGCGCATATGGCCCGCCGTCTTGAGCGCAACGCCGACGCGCTCAAGCTCGATGCGCAGGCGAGCGATTTGGCCGCGCGCTTCGACGCGGCGTTTTGGTGTCCCGACATCGACACGTATGCGCTCGCGCTCGACGGCGCTAAGAAGCCGTGCCGCGTACGGACGTCGAATGCCGGCCAGGTGCTGTTTACCGGAATCGCTGCGCCCGAACGCGCGGCCCGCGTCGCGGCAGGTTTGCTACAGCCGAGCTTCTTCTCCGGCTGGGGCATTCGGACGGTGGCACGAGGCGAAGCCCGCTACAATCCCATGTCGTATCACAACGGCTCGGTCTGGCCGCACGACAACGCGCTGATTGCATTGGGACTTGCGCGTTACGACGGCAAAAACGCCATCGAAAAGCTGTTCGAGGGGTTGTTTGCTGCCGCGACCTACATGGATCTGCGGCGGTTGCCGGAATTGTTCTGCGGCTTCGAGCGGCAACGCGGTCACGGACCGACGCTCTACCCGGTTGCCTGCGCGCCGCAGGCCTGGGCCAGCGCCACGCCATTTACGCTGCTCGAAGCGTCGCTTGGGCTCGAGTTCGATCCCTTCGCGGGCGAGATCAGGCTGCGAAATCCGCGCCTGCCGGCATTTCTCGATGAAGTCATCCTGCGCAATCTGCGGCTCGGTCCGTCGAGCGTCGATCTTCGGGTGCGGCGGCACAACGACACCGTCTCGCTCGATACCCCGAAGATCAGCGGCAATATCCGCGTTTCCATCCTCCTGTCCCGTTGATCGCACCTGCGCGGCGTTGCGGTGGAACCGGCAACGACCCCATCGGCTTAAGTCGGTGGGGCTCCAAGGAGACTTTCAAGAAACCTTTGGAGACGCCTCATGCGCACGGATTATCCGATCACATTTTCGTTCGCCGCCGCGATCCCACTGTTGGTGCTCGCCGGCGCGATCACGGCGGCGCTGCCTGAGGACGCGCCCGGCACAGGTCAGACGGAACAAACGCCGCCGGCGGCGGTCACTATCCTCAACAATCACGAGGTGGAAGGCATTCTCGGCAAAGACGTCCGAAGTGCCGCCGACGAGAACATGGGCCGCATCGTCGATGTCCTGGTCGACCGTAGCGGCCGGGTGCGGGCCGCCATCATCGACTTCGGCGGCTTCCTCGGCGTCGGCAGCCGCAAGATCGCGGTTGATTGGAACGCCCTGCATTTTCTGGCGCCCGCGAAACCCGGCGAGCTCATTACGCTCGAACTGACACGCGACCAGGTGAAAGCGGCGCCGGAGTATCTGGACGGCAAACCGATCGTTGTGCTCGGGGCGCTCGGCCGGCTTGAGCCGCTGCCGTTCAACTAACTGGATCGACCAGAGCTGCGATCGTCCCAGCTTCCCAACATCCCGGAACCGCACCGCATGAATGTAAGCCACCCCATGCCGGCTCCGGTCGTCGCCCCGAACAAGGGCAAGCCGCGGCTGGCGCCGTCACCACGCAGCCTGCGCGGACTGGACTGGTTCATCTTCTTCGTCGCCGACGTGCAGACCGGATTCGGCCCATTCGTGTCGGTCTATCTCACAACACAACGCTGGACGCAGATCGACATCGGCCTCGTGCTGTCCGCGGCCGGCATCGTCTCCCTGCTCGGGCAGATGCCGGGCGGCGCAGTGGTCGATGCGGCGCGATCGGAACGCGTCGTCGCCGGCATCGCCGTGGTCGCCATCTGCGTGAGCGCGCTGTGTTATGCGTTGGTGCCGGCATTCCCCGTGGTGCTTTCGGCTGCGGTCCTGCACGCGTTGGCAAGTTGCGTGCTGGGGCCGGCGATGGCCGCCATCAGTCTTGGATTGGTCGGGCACGCAGCGATCAGCGAGCGGCTCGGACGCAACGCCCGATTTGCGTCCATCGGCAACGGTCTAGCGGCTGCCGTCATGGGCGCGTGCGGATATCTCCTGTCGGCGCGGTCGGTTTTCATCGTCACGGTGCTGCTGCTCCTGCCCGCCCTGTTGTCGTTGCGCATGATCGCTCCCAGCGAGATCGATCCGGAACGGGCACATGGCGCGGCACCGCCGCGGCCGAACAACAACCCGCCGACCAAAATCCGCGATCTCTTGCACAATCGGCCGCTCCTCATCTTCGCCGGCTGCCTCCTGATCTTCCATCTCGCCAACTCGGCGATGCTGCCGCTGATGGGAAGCCTCGTAACCATGCGATCGAGCCAGTGGGCGACGGTGCTGATTGCGGCGTGCATCGTGGTGCCGCAGCTCGTGGTCGCGGCCTATTCGCCGTGGGTCGGCAGGCAAGCGCATGTCTGGGGCCGGCGGCGGCTGTTGCTGATCGGGTTTGCCGCGTTGCCGATCCGCGGCATTTTGTTTGCGACCGTCACCAGTCCGACGTTGCTGGTCGTCTTACAGGTGCTCGACGGCGTGACCGCGGCAGTGCTGAGCGTGATGGTGCCTCTCGTGGTCGCTGACGTCACGCGCGGCACCGGCCACTTCAATCTGGGACAGGGCATCGTCGGCACATCGACCGGCATCGGCGCCTCGCTGAGCGCGACGCTGGCGGGCTACATGAGCGACCGCTTCGGCTATGCGTCGGCCTTCACCGGATTGGCGGCCATTGCGCTTGTCGGATTGACCGTGGTGTGGGTACTGATGCCTGAAACCGCATCAAAGACGGATACCGAGGATTGATCGAATGTGGTCAAACCGTCTTCACTGCGTTTCAACGACGGTGACATTGAGAAACCGCCAGTCATTCTGCTGGTGAGCCTCTGACGATGCGTACAAGCCGATTGCGCCGCCTTCTTGCGGCGGCTGTCCGCGAAATTCCTGCGCTTTTGCCCCGTTGAAGAAGAGCACGCCGCTGTTGTTACTCAGCACGAGCTGCACCTCATTGACTTGGCCGACGCCCTTTTTGATCAAATCCGATGGCGTTGGCGGAATAACAGTGACCCATTCATCATTGATCTTACGCGCAATGTTGAAAGTCCCGTTCGGGAAGATCTTTGCCACGTAGAAACTGCGATAATCTGTCGCCCAAAAGCTTGGGCCGCCGCTCGGATCGTCAAAATCGGTAACTTCGGCGGGGAATTTTACGGTCGTGCAAACGCTCGCGTTGCGGTACAGTAGCGGGCGGTAGAGCCTCATGGAATACTTGTCGATTGCAGGTTTGATCGAAAATTGGCCGTCGACGTAGCTGGCAACCGCGCCGTCAGCTCCCCACACAGAATCGGGCTGCGCGAACGTATCTTGAAAATCGACGCTATTGACCGGCCGACAGCCTGCAAAAGTCGGCCCTGACGGAACGGGCGGCAGCGCAATCGGTTTTGATTTGCCGTTGTCCATCACCGCGATATCCAGAAAGCGCCACTCATTAGAAGCCGTCAATTCCGAATCCGCGCGTACCCCTATGGCCGCGCCGCCCTCCGGTGGCTGGCCGCGAAATTCCTGAACCTTGACGTTATTGATGAACAGCGCGCCGAAATTGTCGACAAGGTCGAGCCTGACTTCGTTGACGGCGTTGGCGCCGCTCTTGATCTGTGGGCTCTTCGTGATGGGAACTACAGTGACCCAATTTCCGGCGACCAGACGGCTAATCCAATACTCACCGTCCGGAGTAATTTCCGCGACGTAGAAGTTACCGTAATTGGCGGCCCAGAACGCAACACCCCCACCGCTGCCCTGACCAGCCGCCTTCACCTCGGGCGGCGACTGAACATGTGCGCAGACCGTCGCGTTTTGGTAGCGCAGTGACATGTATTTGGGAGAAAATCCGGCATTTTGCTTCGGCGCAACGACCAGTTGGCCATCGGCATAATGAGCCGGGTCGCTGGAGGAGAGATTCCAGCCCGGATCCTGCGTATGAAAATCGTCGTAGAAACCGGCTGTTTGCGGATTGCAATCTGCCGAACTGAAAGGCGGCGGCTTTATCGCGGGCGGCGGGGGAGCCAGCGCAGGCTGCGGCGAGGGCACGGGCTTCCCGACCGGCCCGGGTGGCAACGCCGGTGCGGGCTGCGGCGCCGGTGCGGGCTGCGGCGAAGGCGGCGGGCCAGGCTGGACCGCGACCTCTGTGGTCTTCTTCGATTTGAAGTAGGCATCGACTGAAGGGTAAGCCCAAATTCCGATGGCTATCACAATCAAGCCAGCGACGGCTCCCAGCGCGATAGGAAGCCATTTGCCGCGCGGCCCACGCGCCGAGCCCCCACTCGTTTTAAGAATTTGATCGATCGCATTGATGAGCCGCTCCATGTGCTGACGAAAATCGCGACCTCCGTCCACTTCAGCGGCGTTGTAGTAGGCAAGATTTTGCAAACTGACCGGTAGATCTTCGGCTTTCGGCATCGTCGCGCCGCTCACCAGCACCGGAATGAGCGGCGTGCCCTGCTGCAATGCCGTCTCGACCTCGATCCGAACCGGATCGTTTTCCTCCTTAATCCGCGCTTCCTTATCGCTGCCGCCAAGCCATTTCGGACCGATGACAGCAATGAAAATCTTGTTCTGGAGAAGCGCGTCTTTGATTTGCTTGCGATAATCGGAGCCGAGCGAAATACTGTCGATGTCCATGAAGACGGCGTTTTCACCGTAATGACGGGCAAGGTTGTCCCGGATGCGTCCGGTAATGACGTCGGAGTCCGAGCGTCGATAAGAAAGGACAATCTTACTTGGCATCGTCTCTGACCATCACAGCGCCAGCCGTCACACGAAGTCGGTAGCCAACGCCCGCGTGCAGGTTTCCCTGTTTCGACTGACAGCGCCAGCCCAAACGAAGGAGTGTACGCGCAATCGCCCGTTTTTGAGAATAATATGACGATGGACTTCAATCAATCGAGCAAGCTGGTCGGCAGCGGAGGTGTCTCAGTGACGTCTGCGCCGGCAAATCCGCCACGCCGAGACGAGGAGTCTCACGCTCCTTGCGTCACCCGGCAAGGGGGGTCGAACAGCAAACGCCCCGAGAATCGCGCAGCGAATTTTCAATCTTTCCCGAAAGCTCGCCCCCGAGACAACCAGCCTCGATGCAAATCTTCCCCGCCGCAACCTTGGCGAGGCGACGGCTACAGAGCCGGCGCGTCGTCGACGACCAGCCGCAGGTGGGGCGAGGCGCGATCCATCAGGGCGCGGTAGACGCGAAGGTAATCCTGCGCCATGCGGCGCGCGGTAAATCGCGCCTCGAAACGGCGCCTGATCTTGTCGCGCGACAGGCGGCCGAGGCGATCGACCGCGCCGATGGCGCCATTGATGTCCTCGACAATGAAACCGGTCAGATCGTCTTCGATGATCTCCGGCACGGAACCGCGGTTGAAGGCGATGACTGGCGTGCCGCACGCCATCGCTTCGATCATGACAAGACCGAACGGCTCGGGCCAATCGATCGGCACCAGGAGCGCGATGGCTCCGCTCAGAAATTCGGATTTTTCGTTGTCGCTGATCTCGCCGATGAACTCGACGTTGCCGGATCGCATCATCGGCTCGATCAGTTCGTCGTAATAATCCTGGTCCGCCCGATCGACCTTGGCGGCCACCTTGAGCGGGATACCGCAGTGCTCGGCGATCCGGATGGCGCGATCGATGCCTTTCTCGGGAGCGATGCGTCCGAGAAATCCGAAGTAAGACGGCGTGACCGCTTTCGGCTCAAGCAGCTTCTCGGGCAATCCGTGATGAACGGTGCGCACCCAGTCCGCCTGCGGCAATGGCCGCCGCTGCGCATCGGAAATCGACACGACGGGAACCGTGCTGAACGTGTCGAACACCGGCTGATGTTCTGGAAGATCGAGCCGCCCGTGCAGGGTCGTCACAAAAGGCGTCGGCTGCCGCGAAAACAGAGAAAACGGGTAGTAATCGAGATGGCAGTGCAGGATATCGAAATCTCCGGAACGCCGATAAACGCGCTCCAGCATGGCCATGTGCAGCGCATTCGGATCGCGCACCGAGCCGTCCAGGCGCAACGCGCGTGGCCATATGGCGTCAAGCTGAGCCGACGTCAGCGAGTCGCCGCTGGCGAATAGCGTCACATCGTGACCGAGCGCGATGAGTTCCTCGGTGATCCAAGAGACCACACGCTCCGTGCCGCCATAAAGCTTGGGCGGTATCGCCTCCGTCAACGGCGCGATCTGCGCAATGTGCATCGAATTATCCCTTTTTCTGACGAATTGACCCTGTCACCCTCTTTGCCGGCACAGATCGAACAACGTTTTCGAGCGCGAATATTTCAAATTTTTGGAACAAACATTTTTTTCAAGGTGGCGGGAACTTTTGCGCGTAGAGCGGTGTCAACTTTCAGCACGTTCGATGTCCGATCGAGTTCTCACCTATCTCTGCATGGTTCCAGCGAGCGATGCAGGCGTCACATCTGTGAACTGTCGCAACGCGTGGAACGGCAGGTCCCCAGCGAGGGTTCTCAACATGCGGCAGTTTCTTGCGCGGCCCATCGCCGTCGTGCGGGAAATTTTGGACGAACCGCCCGCGTCCGCGAGGGGAGATTGAAAACCGATGGTCGACCTCTGTGCCTATGCAAGCCGGCCCCTCGCTTTCGTGCTTCGCTACGTGCGGCTTCGTCCCGCCTCCCACGCCGCCATCCTCATTGCAGTGCTGGGCGCGGTCGCGTGCTCGGTCGGAGCCCAATACGGCGTCAAAGACCTGGTCGACGTATTGTCGAGTCGCAACGACACCGGCGTTTGGTTGGCGTTTGGTCTGCTTGGCGCGCTGATCGCCGCAGACAATCTGCTGTGGCGGATCGCGAGCTGGATTGCGAATATCGCGTTCGTCGGCGTCACCGGCGATCTGCGGCGCGATCTATTTCGGCATCTGACCGGTCACGCGCCGGGCTACTTCGCCGACCGGCTGCCCGGAACTTTGGCGAGCCGCGTGACCGCGACGTCGAACGCGGTCTTCACCGCCGAAAGCATGCTGATGTGGAACGTTTTGCCGCCGTGCGCCGCGACGGCCGCGGCGATCGCGCTGATCGGCACGGTCAGCATCCCGATGGCGGCCGGTCTCGCCACTGTGGCGAGCCTAATGGTGTGCCTGATGTTCCGCCTCGCGGCCGCCGGGCGTCCCTTGCATCACGACTTCGCGCACAAGGCGGCGGCGGTCGACGGCGAAATGGTCGACGTGATTGGCAACATGCCGCTGGTGCGCGCGTTCGGCGGATTCCTGCGCGAACACCGCCGCTTTGACGCCACAGTCGATCGCGAGATGCAGGCGCGGCGGCGAAGCCTCTTCTATCTCGAAAGGCTTCGCATCTTTCACGCCGTGGTGACAATTGCATTGGCGCTCGGCCTGCTCGCCTGGGCTCTTTTGTTATGGCAGCAGGGCCGAACCACGACCGGCGACGTGGTGCTGGTGTGCACGCTCAGTCTTGCAGTGCTGCATGCGACCCGCGATCTCGCGGTCGCGCTTGTCGACATCACGCAGCATATCGCGCGGCTGTCGGAGGCGATCGCGACGCTGCTCATGCCGCACGATCTGCGCGATCATCCCGAAGCCGAACCGCTGATCAGGCGAGGCGCCAGCGTTCGGTTCGAACATGTTCGATTCCGCTATGGCGCCGGCCATCAGGTCTTCGAGGATATCAACCTCGCCTTCAAGCCGGGCGAGCGCGTCGGACTGGTCGGCCATTCGGGCGGCGGAAAATCAACGTTGTTTACGCTGATGCAGCAATTCTATGATCCGCAAGCGGGACGCATCCTCATCGACGGGCAGGATATCGCGCGGGTCACGCAAGAAAGCCTGCGCGACGCCATCGCCGTCGTGCCGCAGGATATCTCGCTGTTTCACCGCAGCGTCATGGAGAACATTCGCTACGGCCGGCCGGACGCGACCGACGACGAGGTTATGGAAGCCGCCATGATGGCGCGCTGCGACTACATCCAGGCTCTGCCTGACGGCATGCGCACGATCGTCGGCGACCGCGGCGTCAAACTCTCCGGCGGACAGCGGCAGCGCATCGCCATTGCGCGCGCGCTCCTGAAGGACGCGCCGCTTCTGTTGCTCGACGAGGCCACTTCCGCGCTCGACAGCGAGTCCGAAGAGATGATTCGGGCGGCACTTGGCGAACTGATGCGGGGCCGAACGGTCATCGCCATCGCGCACCGGCTTTCGACCGTCCGCAGTTTTGACCGCATTGTCGTGTTGCAAACCGGCAAGATCATCGAGGACGGTCCGCCGGACCTGCTGCTTCGCCGCGAGGGGCTCTATCGGCGGCTGGTCCAGCGCGAGATGGACCGGCTGTCGAAGCGGGCGGCGTAGTCTTCGTCTTGCTCGATATTAAACTCAGCGCACCGAAAAGACTTGTTGCGCCGAAGCAAAAATTTTTCTTCCCCACCGCCTCGATCTGGGGCGAATTCATTCGCTGGCCGCCGCGCTTTCAAACAAGACTCTCTTATTTTTATTGACCACGTTGACTTTCCTTCATGTGGTGGTGAAATGAGTTATTCGATTTTTCTTTTTGGTCGGATCGCGGGTTTTGACGGAGCAGCTTGCACCGCGAAAAAACGCTAAAGCGCCACGAAGCATCTTCGTGGGCTCCTTAACCATGGAGATGACAATGACGCCCGGATTCTGCGTCAAGCAAAGCCGCATCTGTCGACACGGTCACACGGCACGCGGCATCTGTTGACGCCGCTGCGGCAAAACGCACTTTCATCATCGCCATTTTCGGGAACGCCGGTCTGTTGGCCGGCGAGAGGATCGCCATGTCTAACGCCACTCTCACGGACAATCTTCCCAGCCGGGCGGCCGAGCCGACCGCCTTGGCCATCAACGAGGATTGGCTTGCCGCCTTCCTTGGCCTTGCCATCTTCGTCCTCGCCCTCACCGCCCTGGTTCACGTCGATCTGATCGGCTGGGTCGTGACCACGTCGGTCTGGACCAACGTCAGCCAAGCGCTCGGCACGACGTCGAAAGGCTATGCCGAGCTCGGCGGCCTCGGCGCACTGTTTGCGACCTACGCAGCGCTGTTCGTGGTGCTCACGGGTGCGACCGCCGCGCTCAAAGGCGACGTGAAGAAATTCGCGCTCGCCTTCACCGCCGTGTTCTGGATCGCCTACGCGAGCTGGATCATCGGCAACTACGCCAATTTCGCCGCTGTCACGCCGGCCGAACAGCAAAAGTTCGGCATCACCTGGTCGCTGAAGCTCACCAATGAGGGCGCCTACAATTTCGCGCTCATCGCAGGGCTGATCATCGCCAATGTCTTTCCGCGCTTTGCGGAGGCGATCAAGGACGCGGCGCGGCCCGACCTCTATATCAAGATCGCCATCGTCATTCTGGGCGGCTTCTTCGCGGTGACGGCGGCAGGCAAGCTCAGCCTTGCAAGCTCACTCCTTCTGCGCGGCGTCGCCGCCATCGTCGAGGCGTATCTGATCTACTGGGCGGTCGTCTATTACGTCGCCCGCAAGTGGTTCGGCTTTTCGCGCGAATGGGCGGCGCCGCTCGCGTCCGGCATTTCGATCTGCGGCGTCTCGGCCGCGATCGCCGTCGGCGGCTCAATCCGTGCGCGCCCGATCGTTCCGGTGCTGGTGTCGTCATTGGTCGTGATCTTCGCCGTCGTCGAAGTTCTGATCCTGCCGTTCGTGGCGCAGGCGCTGCTTTCGCACGAACCGCTAGTGGCCGGCGCCTGGATGGGCCTTGCGGTCAAGACCGACGGCGCGGCGGTCGCCGCCGGCGGCATCACCGAGTCGCTGATTACCGCGAAGAACGCCGCCGAGGGCATCAACTACCAGAGCGGATGGATTCTGGGCACCGCCGCGACCATCAAGGTGTTCATCGACATCTTCATCGGCATCTGGGCCTTCGTGCTCGGTTACATCTGGACCAACCACATCAACGTCACGCCGGATCGCGACAAGGCGAAGATTGGGGAAATCTGGCAGCGCTTCCCGAAGTTCATCATCGGCTTCGTGGTGACGTTCCTGCTTGGGCTCTATCTCGCGCTCGGCACGCCGGCCGATATCGCCAAGAACGTTCCAGCGGCCGTCGGCGAGGCGAACACGTTCCGCGTCATCTTCTTCATCCTCACCTTCTTCTCGATCGGCGTCCTGTCGAACTTCAAGCTGCTGTGGCGCGAGGGATTCGGCCGGCTCGCCGCGGTCTATTTCGTCAGCCTGTTTGGCTTCGTGGTCTGGGTGGGTCTCGCAATCTCGTGGATCTTCTTCAGCGGCGTGACCCCGCCGCTGGCGACGAATTGAACGAACGAAACATCGAGGATCACATCATGTCATCGAACCGTTTCTCCGACTTCAACGATCTCCATGCCGACTTGCAAACGGACTTGCGCGAGGAACTGCGCCGCGCGCCGGTCGAACCGCTGCTGCCGATCGAGAAAAAACTGATCGGCTGGAGTCTGACGATCGGACTCGTGCTGCTGGCCCTGCTCGCTGCGCTCAATCATTTCGTCCCGGCGACCTTCTAGAAAATCGCGCGGCCAGCCAGGTCGGCTCCGAGACAGAAAAGTCCGGCGAAAAAGATGCGCCGGAATGTTTCGGGGTCGATCTTGTTTCTGAGCCATTGCCCGGCAAAGACGCCGACGTGCGTCGGGACGGTACAGAGCAGCGAGGTGCCGGCGGCGTTGAGGTGAAAGGCGCCGCGGCTCGCTAAGCCTGCGGCGAGCGCCACCGTCGATACCATGAAGGACAGTCCGAGCGCCTGAACGAGGTCCTCCTTCTCGAGTCCGATCGCCTGAAGATAAGGACCGGCCGGGATGACGAACACGCCAGTCGCGCCGGTGACGACGCCCGTCACCGCGCCGATCAGCGCCGACAGCCAGATTTCCAGCCGGTGCGGCACCGTGACATGAAGCCGCGCCAGTCCGACGGCCGCGTAGATCATCAGCACAAGTCCCAGTGTGAGCACGGGCGGTAGCATTTTGCTGGTGCATGATCTTTTCGGAAAACCGGCTTCCACCCACGGATCAAGTCTGAGGGCAAGCTTTTCCGGATCATGCACTAGCGGTCGCGCGGCGGCGAAGTCACGCCCGAATAGTTCGGCAAGCGCCGTAACGATCGGGCTACGTCACCACAAATAATCGCCGTTGCCGACCGAGACAGTCGCGGTGCGGCCGGTGACGAGGCGCACCTGCTCGGGCACGTTGTCGAGCTTGATGCGAACCGGTACGCGTTGCGCAAGCCGGACCCAGCTGAAGGTCGGATTGACCGAGGCCAAAAGATCGGTGCTGGTGCTGCGGCTCTGGTCCTCGATGCCGGATGCGATACTTTCGACATGCCCCGACAGCACGGTGGGATCGCCGATCAGCTTGACGGTCGCGGTGTCGCCGACGTGAATGCGCCGCAGCTTGGTTTCTTCGAAATAGCCTTCGACGCGAAACGTATCGCTGTCGATCAGCGCCAGGATGCTGGCGCCGGCGCTGACATAACGTCCGGGCAGCAGGTCGAAATTGGTGACGATGCCGTTGACGGGCGCCACCACCGTCGAGCGTTCCAGATTGAGCTTGGCGATATCGAGCGCGGCGCTGGCGTCATCGAATTGAGCCTGAGCGATGTCCACCGCCTGCTGGCTCTGCTCGACCTGCTGCGCCGTAATGGCGAGGTTGGAGAGAGTTTTGCTGCGCGTCAAATCCCGCTTGGTTTGATCGAGCGTCGCCTTGCGGCTCGCTAGCGTCGCCTCGGCCTGCTGCAGGGCGTATTGGAAGCGCCGCTTGTCGATCTGGAACAGCGGCTGGCCCTTGCTGACGGCCTGGTTGTCGTGAACAGACACGTCACTGACGAGGCCGGACACGTCGGCCGCAACCGGAACCACGTCGGCGCGCACGCGGCCGTCGCGCGTCCACGGCGCCAGCATGTAGTAGCTCCAGAGCTGCCAGCCGACGACAACTGCGAGCGCCACCACCACCAGCGTGGTCAACACGCGGCCGAAGGAAGAAAAGAAGCGTTTCATAGGCTCACCGCAGCAGCTTTACAGGTTGGAAACGAGCGCCGATCCGCCCGCTACGACAACGCCGAGCAGGATGACAAAGATCGCGATATCGAACAGTGGACGATGCCAGACGTAGCGATAGAAGCCACAGGCGTCGAGCAGCCGCTTGACCGCGAGCAACAGCACGAACGCAACAGCGGCGAACACCAGGAACGACGGAAAGTAGACGCCGTAGACGTCGAATTCGCCGATCATGGCGCGGCCCTCGCGACTGCATCGGACGCAATTTCGGCCGGCGCTCCTGCCGGCGCAGCCTCGGTCTCGTCCAGCGCCTGCGGCGGCTGATAAGACGGCCCATCAGGGTAAAGGGTGCGCCGCAGGCCGACAATTGCGGCGACACAGGCTTGCGTCGCGGCGCCGCAGTCGGCGATGCCGAGGATCGACGAATCGATTGCGGCGAGCAGGTCGCGTCCTAGCAGCTGCACCCGGCCATGCGCCAGCGCACGGAAATGCGCGGCAATTCCGCCGAACATCGCCGTCAACTTTTGCCTGCTGGCGGAACTGACGTGCTGCTCGACCGTATGTGTTTCGATCATATTGACGCCGAGCCGCAGATCGCCGAGCGCGTCGGCGAATTCATGCTGCGGGCGGGGTGCGGAGCGCGGCTGGCGGTACAACAGGAGACCAACGCGATCGAGCATGCGGCTCGCCCATTCCTCGCGCGTTACGTGCGCGCTGCCGTCGGCAATGTTGGCGAGATCCCGGAATCCCGCCCGCAGCAGCCGGCGCGTGCTGGCTTGCGCGCCGATCACGCGGATGAGCCCGGTTACGACAAGGCCGGTCAATCCGCCTACGACAAGGGCACTGTTTGAATTGAGCACCGCCGCCAGGTCGGCGCTGTAGCTCGCTTGCAGCCCGAGCTCGATGCAGAAGCCGATCGCCATCGCGAGCCCGATGACCGCGTAGGCCGGGATCGCCATCAGGATACCGGCCGGAATCAACACGATCGCCAGCACGGCGGACAGCAGCGTAAACCCGTCGATGGCTGGAAAGATGAAGAATTGATAGACCGCGACGATCGGAATCGACAGGCCGAGAAACAGCGTGATGGCGCGTATCGTCGGCGTCGGATCGTCGAACGCTGCAAACAACGTGCACGCCACGGCCGCAATGGCGACCGCACCAGAGCCCTCGGGCCAGGCGGTGACGATCCAGAAGAACGCGCAGATGCCCATGGCGAGCGCCGCCGCGATAGCCGACAGGAACGCAAGGCCCGGATCGGTATGCAGTCGCTTGGCGCCGATCTGTGCTGCGATGGCCCTGTTCTCCGCGCTCAGCGGGCGTGACGGGTCCGCGAGATTGGCCACAAGTTCGAGACAGGCTTGCCAGGACTCGATCAGTTCCATCAGGCGCGCGGTGAGATTGACCGTTACGAGGTCGGCCCAGCCCGACTGCGGAGTGATCGCGGGCGTGGCGGCAACACACGCTTGCCGAAACTCCTGCGCGCGCTTCGGGTCATTGGAGCCTTCGTCCTGAACCCAATCGTGGACGCCCGAAATCGCAAGCGCGAGTTTTTCATCGAGCGGCCCGAGGCTCCGCAGGACTGCCAGCCGATCTTCCACCGCAGTCAGCAGTGGCAACAGCGCGACAATCTTGCGGTCGAAAGCCCGAATGGTGCCGATGTCGGGATGCCGCGGCGACGTGTCGAACCGGAGACTGGTGCCGAGCAGATAAAGCTCGGTAATGTCGGCGGCGACCCGGCGCCGTTCGCGATCAGCCTCGGGCGTCGGCTCTTTGGTCAGCCCGTCGGCGATCCAGCGCCGCGCATCGGCGAGCGCGGATTGCAGTTTAGCCTCGAAAGCGGACAGCGCGCTTTTTGGAAAGATCAGGCTGTGCACCAGCGCCGCGCAGACCACGCCGATGGTGATCTCCTCGACGCGCGAGATCGCGGTGTCGAACACCGTGTCGGGCGCGAGCACGCTCGGAAAGCCGATCAGTGCCGCGGTGTAGCCCGACAGCGCGCACAGATAGGACCGCGGGGTGCGGTCCAGTACCGAAACATAGAGGCAAAACGCGACCCACAGAATGATCGCAAGCGTCGTCAGTTCCGGCGCGTCGATCAGATTGGGGACAATGGCGATCATCGCCACGCCGCCCACGAACGTGCCGATGACGCGATACACCGCTTTGGCCCGCATCACCCCCGACAGCGGCTGGCTGGTCAGGTAAACCGTGGTCATGGTCCATGCCGGACTTTTCAAATCCAGGCTGAACGCAATGAATAGGCTCAGAATGGTCGCAATCCAGCAATTGACCGAAAAGACGACCTGACGAAAACCAATAGCCTTGATCATACTCGATCCGGGGGACGACCGAACCTCTTTCAGACCACTCCCGTCGCCCAAGCGCAACAGGTCCGCTGGACCAGCACCGATGCATTTAGACGACCTCTGCGAGAGGCCAAGACGGTGCGGGCGCGCCATTGTGCTGGGTCGAAAAACTACGCCGCCAACTCATTGACTTGGCGGCGTGATTTTGCGCCGCAGGATTTGAACCAGCGGCAGAACCGTAATTTCAGGCGGCCGCAACTTCGATGGTCTGCGGCGCCTGCTGATCCGATTGCGGGAGCATGAAGCCGTCGAAATAGGTGGCGAGCTGCTTGTATCCATCGAGCGGGAGGACATGCGCGATGTATTGATCGGGCCGCACAACGACCATGCACCCGGCCCGCCGATCGATGCCGCGCATTGTAAAGATGTCGTTGCCGCACTTGGTGTCGGCGCAGAACATCTTCTCGTAGTCGACAAGACCGAAACGTCCCTTCCGCGGCGGAAGGAGCGCAGGCATCGTCTCGATGGCAAGCTCACGATGAGCCTGCTGAAACACGGCGCGGACATCGATCACCGCGTCGATATCCTCGCTGCGGCGCGTATATTTTCGCACCGGAGACCGCCGATCCTCCGCGAGAAAATCGCACAATCGACGGATGGCGGAGTTTGAGTCGGCCGGGTTGCCCTCACCCGTAAAGGCGAAGATGCGAAAGCGTCCATCCGCCTTGATAACGTGGCCGAGCTGAATCCGCTTGGCGTCCGCCAGCCGAATGACCGGCGCGGAATGAAACCGTGCTCCGATGGCAAATCCTGCAGCCAGATGCTGGTGGACGCGTTCTCCGGTCAAAAGCGATGGACCGTACTGCGTCGCGGTTCCCGCAGTGTAGCGCCCGCTTCTCACAAAATAGTTCTGGGTTTTGGCGGGGTCGGCCCCGCCGTCTTTTCCATGAGCCGAAGCAAGCAGCGCGGCCCATTCGTGATCGAAGTCGATCAACTCCTTGGCGATGGCCCGACGTTCCATGGAGTACGTGTGCAGCAGCGATGGCGGGCACTGCTTGCGGAGGACCGACATGAGCTTCCATCCGAGATTGAAGGCGTCCTGCATCGAGACATTCATGCCCTGCCCCGCCTTTGGACTGTGGGTGTGGCAGGCATCTCCGGCGATAAACGGCTCGGCAGCCGCGTCGCAATCTCGTCGCTCGGTCGAACTTGTCAGTGAGCCGCTGTCCGATTTCATAAACCGACCACCAGGGAATCTCCTTCACATCGAGCGTGTAGGGATTGAGAATCCGCCGCGCCTTCGCGACGAGCTGATCGGCGGTGATGTTGCGGTTGGCGACCCGTTCGCCGACGTCGAGTTTGGTGAGTTCGACGTAGAGGCGGACGAGGTAACCGCCATATACTATTGAAATAATTTATATATTTCACGTTTTGACGATTAAACCCGCGGCCTACACTGCGGCATGTTTCGGCCCAGGAAGCGCGCCGCGCTGGCGATGGGGGAAGCCCGTTTTGCCGATTGGAGGCGGGGCTATCCTATGGGAGATATCTGCGGTCGCGGTTGAGCCGCCTCTTGCGCTGATCATTTTGGCCGACACGGCACCCCTTCCTCGCGAACGCCATCCGCAACGGCACGGCAACATCGACCGTATCGCCATTGCCGCGTGCGGCCTCGGCAAGCTGCGCCGCGACGTACTGCCAAGTGCTTTCTTGTGGTATTGCGCAGGTAGATGGCGCTCGATCAGGTCGCGCACATCGGCCAGCGTCGTGAGCGTCGTCAGGTCCGCGACGATCAGCGGCCGCGGCAGGCGACGGGACCAGTCGGGGCGCTTGCGCGGCGCGCTCATGTCGGAGATCGCTTCAGCAACTCAGGCAGCGTGGCGAAGTTCGCCGCCATCCGGCGAGCCTTATCCTTTGTCACCAGGTTGACTACCAAGCGTCGATTGTGACTGTGGCAATTCCCATCTCAACCAGTCCACTCGCTTGGTGATTCGCAGGATTGCCCAGCTTGTGCTTTGGGTTCAACCTTACCACGTGGAATACAAAGGCATCCGATACACCATTCGCACCCGGATCGAGCGGGGACAATGGTCCGTGGCAATTCATCCTGCGGGCGTGGAAATCGCTGGAAGGGTCATTTGCGGATCGCGTGAGCAAGCAGAAACGCAGGCTCGTTCCATGATAAGCAGATGGCTGGAAAGTCATCCCACGGAAAACGCTAAAGAGCCAACCGTGATACTCGCACCGCGCCGCCCCGGCTCTTCCTCATAATAGAAATAGCCGAGCGCCTCGTCGACGTCCACGGCGGCGGGAAGGCGACGTGCGTAGGGCATGGCAGCGAAGGCGCGTTCTCGGCGTCCGCGGCGCGCCGGGTTAGCTGATTACGTTTCCAGCAACGGACGCTATAGCTTTAACAGCGGACATTCGCTTGCGCTGCAATATCGGTCGGCTGTGTGAAAACGTGCCCGCGCGAGCACGTTTTCACACAGCTGGCCAAAAGCCGACAAAGTGCAGCGCAGCAAACTGGCCCGCTATTCGATCACTTCGTCGGCGAGGACGATCAGTGCCCGAGGGACTTCAATGCCGAGCGTCCGCGCCGACTGGGCGTTGATAACGAAGTCGAACTTCGTTGATTGCATGACCGGCATCTCTGCAGGCTTCGCACCCTTGAGGATACGGCCGACATAGACTCCTGACTGGCGAAATGCGTCCAAGATGTTGGCGCCGTAGCTCATCAGCCCGGCAATTTCGGTGAACTCGCGGAACGGGAAAATTGCCGGGATTGCGTGACGCATCGTCAGATTGACCACCTGGACGCGTCGGCTGATCAAAGTAGTGTCGGTTCCGACGAAGATCGCATCGGGCCGCGCGCCTACGAACGCTGTGAAAGCTGCATCAATGTCCTGGCGGCTGACAACATTGACCGGAAGGATTCGCAAACCCATGGTGAGAGCAGCCGCTTCTAAGTCGCGCAGCGTAGGCTCGGTTATGACTGGTTTGGCCGGATTGACAAATGCGGCAATACGCGTCGCTCCGGGCACCATCTCCCGCAGCAATCCTAAACGCTTCGCGGCCATCTCGCCGGCTAAGAAATTGATGCCAGTCATATTGCTGCCCGGCCGAGCGAGGCTCGCGACTAGGCCAAGCCCGACCGGGTCTTGAGCGACAATAAAAACGATGGGTATCGTCGTCGTTGCAGCCTTTGCTGCCCCAACCAAATCATCGCCGAACGCGGCAATCACGGCGACTTGGCGGCTGACTAGGTCGGCCGCAAGCACTGGCACCCGGTCGAGCTGATTCTCCGCAAATCGATAAACAATCGACACGGTCTCGCCCTCGACATGACCTGTCTCCTTCAGGCCCTGGCAAAATGCATTTAGGCGATCTGAGATGACGTCAGCCGACCGAGCGTCGAGGAATCCGATTGTTGGCATCGCCAATTGCTGCGCCCGCGCCGCCACGGGCCAAGCCACCACCCCGCTACCGAGGCGTGTGATGAATTCCCGTCGCCTCACTCGATCACCTCGTCGGCGCGGGCGAGCAGTGTCGGCGTCACAGCGAGACCAAGTGCCTTCGCGGTCTTGAGATTGACGACGACCTCGCCCGCCATCCAAGATGAGCCACTTAAAATCAGCCGAGGATGTCATGACACACACACCGGAGGAAGATGTAAATGATTTTGTTCATACCGGACCGGAAACTCTTGCCGGAAAATTTTTTCGACAGTTTTGGCTCGCCGTATTTGAATCGAAGAGATTTAGCTCCTGAATGGAGCAAGCCTGTTAGGATCCTTGGCGAGAATTTGACGCTTTTCCGCGGCCGCAGCGGTCATGAGTATTTGATCGGAAATCGATGCGCTCATCGCGGTACGCAGCTATCCACCGGCATCGTTGAGGGTGAGGGAATTCGGTGCATCTATCACGGGTGGAAATATGACGGCTTAGGGCAATGCGTCGACCAACCTTCCGAACCCTGTTCCTTTGCAGATCAAGTTAGGATCAAAGGCTATCAATGTCGCGAGTACCTTGGCCTGATTTTCGCCTACATGGGCGAGGGAGAGCCGCCGCCGATGCCGCGCTACCCACATTTCGAAGGCGATGGCGTCTTGTTTTCGCATCAATTGATTCGGCCGATCAATTTCTTTCAAAATTTGGAGAATTCGATCGATGAAGTTCATATCGGCTTCCTCCACGCAAGTTCGCCCTATCAAGGCAGCATCAATGAAGATGTGCCGATAATATCGACGGAAGAAACCGATTATGGCTTGGCACAATTTGGAGCGAGGACTAAGGGAATTGCTCGGACCACTTATTACCACCCTCCGACAACGACAAGCTGGGCGCAACCGCCAACCTATCCCGAGGAAACATCTTGGCGTGACATGTTAGGTTTTCGTGTTCCAATTGATGATAGCAGCCATATTACACATACGGTAACCTTCGCGAAGGTGCCCGCAGAAAAGCGGCCAGCCTTTTTGGAGCGCCGAAAGGCGGAGTGGGATCAGCTTTCGAAGCTGCCGCCGGCCGATGAAATCGCCGATGATGTGCTGGCGGGACGGATGCGGTTCAAGGATATCCCTTGGCGCGGTAATGGCGCAGACATGACGCGCATTCAGGATCGTATTGCCTTGATAGGGCAAGGCACGATTGCCGATCGCACTCGCGAAACACTCGGGCAAGCCGATGTCGCGATCAAACTGCTACGTAATATTTGGCGCCGAGAGATGACGGCACTGCGAGACGGTACTCCTCCGAAGCGATGGACGAATACGATTCCCCCTCCAAGTTCCGGTGTTTGAGACCACGGATTTGCCGATCCCACGCCCGAGACCTGGAGAGTGCAAATGTGGGAGACGTTTACATTCGCCAGGAACGCATTCGAAAGGCGTTCGCGTAAATGGGTGCTGAGTTGTAGAGGATTTCTGATCACCGTCGGCTTCGCTACGTTCGTGGCGGTGCCAACCGGAAGCGCGCAAGACAGAAGCGACATCTTCGCAAAGAAGACCATTACCATATTTGTCGGAAACACCGCTGGCGGCAGTTACGATCTATACGGCCGATTGGCAGCGCGCTTTATTGGAAAGTTCATTCCGGGAAATCCCCCGATCGTCGTTCAGAATATGCCGGGGGCTGGGTCGCTTCGCGTTGCCAATTTTATCTACGGTGCCGCTCCAAAGGACGGAACTGCGTTGGGCATCGTGGTCGAGACCGTCGCGATTGAGCAAGCGCTTGGGAACAGCTCAGCACAATACGATGCGCGCAAGTACACATGGATCGGCAGGCTGGCAGCGAGCGCTGGGATCCACATGATGTGGCATACATCGAAAGTTCAATCGCTCGACGACGCAAAGAAATATGAGTCGTTGGTCGCCGGCACGGGTTCTGGAAGCCTCGCGGAAACTATTCCAACGCTGCTTAATGCCCTTATTGAAACCAAATTCAAGATCGTGCGCGGTTATCCCGCCTCGAATGAGGCGATGCTTGCCATGGAACGCGGCGAAGTGGAGGGGGTCGCCGCAAATTTAATCGCCGTGCAAGTTGGCAAGGGAGATTGGCTGCGCGACCATAAAGTTAAAGTGATTCTTCAGGATCTGCCGGCTCGGCGCTCCGATCTTCCAGAGGTGCCTGCGCTAGGCGAGCTTGGCAATACACTGGAGGCGAAGCAGCTCTTCCGCCTCTACGCTGGCATGGGCGCCATTGGCCGATCGATTTTTGCACCGCACGGTGTGCCTGCTGCGAATACGCGGGTGCTTCGCGAAGCCTTTTCTGCCATGGGCAGAGACCCGGAGTTCATCCAGGCGGCGAAACAGCTTGGTGGAGAACTTGAGCTCGCGACCGGCGAGGAGTTGCAGCAATCTGTTATTAAGACCCTCGACGTGCCGGCGAGCGCGATCGAAAGGGCGCGAGCCATTTTCGCGCGATAACGGTTCTCGGAATTTTTCGATCTCTTTTCCGAAGCAACTTCAAAGCACGCCAATCCGGCTGTATGCGGGTTGCGGCTGCGCCGAAGCATCCGATCGGATAGGCCGAAATTGGGCGCCTATGATTGGTCGCTTTAAGCCCTTGCTACCTTATGGCAGAGGCTTTGTTGTTCCAACGGCCGCACTGTCGGTCTCGCCGACCCACCTGTCCGATTGCCAAATCTCAATCGCATTGTGCGAAACATAGTCCCGCCTTCGGACAAGCGCTTCGTCGTCGCCCTTGCATTCGATGGTGATCGGAGGCTTTGACAATGTGAGCACCAATCCTTCGCACGATCAGGAACCAGCGACAAAGAATCCAAGTCAAGAAACATAAACTCGCGATGGGCTATGACGTTCCGGTGAGTCGATTTTGCGAGCGGAATTTCGTTTGAAAGTTCCGTGCGGCGAGGTCTAGCCTGTCGACGTGAACAGCTTTCCGATCTCGTCCATAAGCGAGCTGGCGAGTCCTGCCTTTCGGAATTCCGCAAAATCCGCAAGTACGGCAGCCTCCCAGATGTCCCCCTGGTCGTTGACCTTCTGCCCGCGGTATTTCAGGTAGAGCGCCCGCGCCTCTTCGGTGCGACCAAGGAACATGAGCGCGTGAGCGCGGTTCGCGTAGAGCCATAGCTGATCCGGCGCGAGCGAGATCGCCTGATCCACGGCCTGCAAACCGGTCGCGAAATCGTGGCCCAAAATGGCGCTGTAAGCCAGGCCGCCGATCCAACCGATGACATTTTGCAAGTCCTCCGCCGCGTGCTGGTTGCTGGCATCGAGGGAGGCCAGCTGCTGCCTGATCGTCAAACTGTTGCGGAAAGACTGAAGCGCATCGACAAAATTGCCCTGGTTCTCCTCGACGTAGGCGATCTTGTCCCACGATATCGACAAGTCGCGCTGCCGGACAGCATTGCTCGGATCGGATTTTGCCAACCGGTCAGTGATGGCAAAAGCGTCGCGGTAATATTTCAGAGCGTCGGCTAAAGCGCCGTTGTCTATCTGAACGTCGCCGAGTTTGTCATATGAGTTCGACAGATCAGCCTGCCAGTCCGCGTTTCGCGGATCGAATTGCGTGAGGCTCGTGATGATCGACAGGCCGGCCTGGTAGGAGGCGAGCGCGTCGGCGAGGTTTTTCTGCGCTCTCTCCACATCGCCGACTTTGTTTAGCGATACTAAAAGACCACGCTGCCGGCTGGCGTTGCCCGGATCAGCCTTCGTCAGCCGCTCGGAGATGGCAAGACTTTCGCGATAGGACTCCAACGCACCGGCAAGATCGTCCTGCTTCATTCGTACGTCGCCGATCCTTTCATACGCAATCAACAGGTCATTTTGCCAACCCGGGTTGGCGGGATCAGCCGTCGCCAACGCTTGGGCGATGGTAAGATTCGCATTGTAGGATTCGAGCGCCCCGGCGAGGTCGCCCTGCGCCACTTGCACGTCGCCCACTTTCTCGTACGACTCCGCCAGATCCCGCTGCCTGCCCGGATCCGCCTTCGCCAGCCGTTCGACGATGGCGAGACTTTCGCGGTAAGACTTCAGCGCGCCGGCGAGGTCGCCCTGCTCCAATTGCACGTCGCCCAATCTCTCGTACGAGATAGACAGCGTGTATTGCCATTCCGCGTTGCTCGGATCGGACTTCGCCAGGCGGTCCATGATCGCAAAGAAGTCGCTGTACGACTTGAGCGCTGCGGTAAGGTCGCCCAGTGCTCTCTGGACCTCACCGACTTTGTCATCCGCTCCCGCCAAGTCGCGCTGCAAACGGAGGTTGGTCGAATCTGCATTCGCCAGCCGCTCAACAACAGTAATCTGAGCGTTGTAGGACTCAAGCGCGCTCGCGAGATCGCCCTGCGCCACCTGCACATCGCCGATCCTTTCGAGCACAACCGACAGGTCGTGCTGCCGGCCGACATCGTCCGGATTGGATTTTGCCAGCGAATCGAAGATCACACTGGCGCTGCGGCGCGATGTCATGGCCCCCGATAGGTCGCCCTGCGCAAACTGGGCGTCACCCACCTTGGCATACGAATTGGCAAGCTCGCGCTGCAGGTCGTCATTGCCCGGGTTAGCTTGCGCGACTTGCTGCGCGATCGCCAAACCGTCGCCGTAGGACTTCAGCGCCTCGCTGAGCTGGCCCTGCGCCAACGCCGCGTCGCCCAATTCTTCGTCCAATTGCACGAGATCGGTCTGCCACAGAACGTTGCTGGGATCGGATTTTGCCAGCCTTTCGGCAATCGCGAGGCTGTCTCGGAAGGATTGGAGCGCTCCCGCGGGGTCGCCTTGAAACGCCTCAACGTCGCCGATCTTTTGCTGCGCCACCGACAGATCGCGCTGCCAAAGTGTATTGTTAGGATCGAGCGCCACCAGTTGCAGAGCGATTTTTTGGGAGCGCTGCGCCGCGGCCAGGGCGCCGGCCGTGTCGCCGATCGCCAGCAGCGCATCGGCGGTCACGTTGAGCGCGGCGCCCTCACTGCGTTCAAGGTCCGGTGACACCTGCCCCGATTTGGTGAGCTGATCCTGCAGCGCGCGGGCCCGGTCGAGAATGTCCTTTATGAGACTGGCCGGAATTCCCACGGTGTTGTGGAACCGCTGCGCCAGATCGAAGACGAGGCTATTCGCCGTCTTGGTCGCAGCCGCAAGCGTGTCTTCGGCGCGCTGGCGCTGCTGATCCGCAATCGTCCTTTCCTCGACCGCGATGCCGCGCTGCCAGTAGGCGAGGCCCGCGAGAACCAGGGCGACGATCAGTCCGGCCGCAAGACTGCCGGTCAAAACATTTCGCCGCCGCGTCGCGCCGCTCCGGCTCTCAGCGATGAAAGCTTGCGTCTCGGCCGTCGGCTCCGGCGCGTCCTGCGGACGCGACGCGATCCAGCGCTCGGCGTGCTCCAGCGCCGGCGAGCGCAGCAGCATTCCGCCCGGGCGGCCGCCCGCCGACCACTGCCGCGCCGCCTCGCCATAGTCGGTGTGCTTCCTGATCCAGCCGACGTCGGTTTTGAGCGCCTCGGCGAGCCTATCGGCACTATCGTCGAAGCGGTCCGGATCGTCGAAGAACACGAAATTGAGCCGGCGCAGCACGTCCGGCGTCGCGGCGTCTTCGACGCGGCGGCACACGATCGGCGCGAAGCGCTTGTGGAGCGATGCCGCGTGGGCGACTTCCTTGGTACAAATCTCAGAAGCGACAGCATCGGGCGAGAGGACAAACACAACGGTATCAGCTTTGCCGATCAGACCCTCGATGCGCTTCCACCAATCCTCGAAGGCATAAATCTCGGCGCGATCGATCAACGGCTCAAAGCCGCGCACCTTAAGCGCCGCCTCGAGGCGGTCCGCGAAAGCTAGGTCCTTGCGCGAATACGAGATGAAGACTCTGGCCTTGGGCCCAACCTCATGTAAAGATTCGACTTTTACATCCATTGGCGCCCGCCCTGATCGCGGGGAACATTAGCTAGTAAATAAAAAGTCGGAAAGTAGCGGCTGACCTCGTCAACTGCGACATCGCGCGATATTCGGGTCACGTCGCTTTCACCTTGTGAACAGACGATCGCCCGCGCGACAAGCTTTCTTGCGATGCGGAAACGGCGCGGTTGGCCCGTCTCGTCGGTTTCCGTAATGCAGCGATAGCGTTGCTATCGGGGACCCAGAACCGACATAAGCGGGAATTTTTCGCTGCGGTGCACAGCGCCTTTGTCGTCCAATGATGTGCTAGATTGTGAGCCTCATCCGCGAGGCAGCTCATGCGACGACGCGAATTCATCACGTTCATGGGCGGAGTGGCAGTCGCTTGGCCGCTCGCGGCGCGCGCGCAACAGCCAGACCAGACGCGACTGATTGGCGTGCTTATGGCTACCCCGGAAAGCGATGAAGCGGCGCAATCTTGGCTCGCGGCGTTTCGCACTGCGCTTGGGAAGTTAGGTTGGAGGGAAGGCGGCAATCTCCGTGTCAAACTTCGCTGGGATGGGGCCGGCCCTCAATAACTCGCCGGCTTGGGCGGAACTGTCAGCAAAAGGAGGGATACAGATGAGATATCTTGCTTTCGCACTGGTACTGGTGGGAGTCGTGACGGCAGCGCGTGCACAGGATGCAATCCCCGATCTCAAGGGCACCTGGTCGGGGAAAGGAAAGTCGATCGTCTTCGGCAACAACTCTCATCATCCAGGCTCGCAAACCGTTGCTAGTCCGCCGCGCGTCCGCGACTTCGAGTTCACCTTTGTAGTCGATGGTCAAGACGGGCGGCTCGCCTGGGGTCACTCGTTCTCGACCGTTGCTATCACCAACGAGCCCTTCGCCTGGGCTATTTCGGCCGATAACAAATCGATCGTCGGAGCCGATACCGACGGCTACTTCCAAATGACCGTCATGTCCCCCGATCGTATTGAGATGTGTTACAACCACAATGGTCTAAGCCCTAGTGGATCAATCGTGGCGACATGTTATGTGATGGAACGGGCGAAAAAGTAAGGGTCGAAACGCCGCAAAGACGCTCGGTCTCTCGAAATTTCGCCGATACCGCTCGCCCGCGCTGACGAGGTGATCGAGTGAGGAACTTTTGCTGCAATGCATGAGTCCGCAAGTGGCGCAGCGCGTCACTTATTGCAGCGCAAGCGAATGTCGGCTTTCAGGGCAACTGCGGAAGTGATCTGGGGACGCTCGAAGCGTCGAAGATGACCCACAGTGTCGGTTTGCCACCGTCAATTGCCGCACTGCGAAAAGTCATTCAATGACCTCGTCGGCGCGGCCAAGCAGCGAGCGGGACGCCGCGGAGCACTCGTTGGTACTCCCGCAAGCCAATCGCCAAATCTGCGATGGCCTCCAATCTTGCGCTACGCCCAGCCAGAGCGGGCCGCACGGCTCCTCACAACCGCCCGGCGTCCCCAAGCATCGCGACCGTCCGCAATGTGATATCGCGCATCAGCCCGATCTCGGTCACATCCCGTCCGTCGGCGGGGCAGGATCACGGCCGCTTTTTGATGCGGGTAGTAGTCCTCCTCGCCTAATCGATCAGATAGATTGGGCTTGACCAGGCTTGGTGTCCGTCGGCCTGGGTCACCCGCACATAGACCGGAAGATCGGCTCGCCCGTTATGAGTGACATGGTGCCTGAACGTCAGGTGCCGGCTCCAGTCATGATCCGGCAGCCGGTAAACGCTGAGCTTGCGGCCGAGCCCGCCACCCTCGAACACAACGGCCGTGTCATCGAGCGAGGCGAGGTCGACTTCGCCTGACACGATACTCGTTTCGATCTTAAGTTTGCCGGTCCGCACCGCTGCGAGCCAGAGGTCGATGCCGGCAAGATTTCCGGTTGTCACCGACGTCCAAGCCAAGGCACTTCCCGGGACGATCTCTTGTATCTTGCGCTCAGGGTTCAGGAAGTTCACCGGCTCGACGCGCTCGATGCGGGTGCCCTCCAGCAAGAGCGTGCCCTGCCAATTCGTCTCGCGGCCCCGGCCCCGGTATTCGGCGCCCTGCCACAGCACGCGTAGCCTGCGGCCGAGGTTGGACATGTCGAACGGTCTCTCCGATTGAACGACTTGGGTGCCGTGCAAGACATCGACGCGCTCCAGCGGTGCCGTGCCAATCACCTCGACGTTAAGCGTCATCGGTACGCCGTTCGGGCGGATGATGTCGCCCATCAAGGCTTCACGGACCGGAAATTCCTGCGTGGGGCCAAGCTTCGGATCCTCGGAAAATCCGATGACGTCGCGCTCGAAGCTGCCACGCACCTCGAGGAACAAGCGCGTTCCCGTCGTGCCGTAGTGCCGGCGCCGCCGCAGCGCCTCGAACAGTGCGTCGCGCGTCAACTCCGGCATGAAATAGCAGGATAGTCCGCCGATCGCGCCGAACGTCGAGGCGCCGGGCGTCGTCGCGCCAGGACGCCCTTTGTGATCGTCGCTGTGGCAAACGATGCCGACGCGAAAGCCCTTCTCGAATGCATCATGCAGCAGCCATTCAAACGTTCCCCAGGTCGAATGAACCTCGACAGTGCGTTCGGCATGTCCATCGTGGGCATATTTGAGATCGGCGTAGCGGCCGCCGACATGGGCGATGACGCGACAGTCTTCGCCGCGCAGCGCCTCAAACAACTTGTCTGCGGTATAGATCGCGGCGGTGGATGTCTGGCGTTCGACCAGAATGTGGGACGATCGCCGGATCGGACGGCCTTCGCGCCGAAAGAAGATGTTGCGATCGCCGCCCATGCCGGTATTGCCGGACCATTCGTAGCCCGGCAGACAGACGAACTTGCCCGGCTCGTCGAAGTCAGCGGTGAGCTCGTTCAGCTTCTTCCAGAACGCATCGGTGATCTGGAAGTCGTTGCCTTGATGGCCGACCATATCGACGAAAGCCTTGTCGCGAGCGTAGCGGAAGTAATCTTCTGCAGTTCCCATGCCGATGGTCTCGCCGCTTTGGCCGTGCAGATCTGCCCAATAGCGCCGCAGCGGCGCGGCGGCCACAACGCGAAGCGGGTTGGCGCGCGACACGATCTGGCCGTCAGCAACGAGCTCAAGATCGAGATCGCCGGTGTTATCCGCCACGATGTTCTCGATGACCCGCGGGCCGTCGCCCCGCGCGATGGTGATGCTGTCAGATAGGCCGCGCAGCGGCAGCGACGATCGAAGTTCGAATGTACCCGACGCGTCCTCGGAGGGATTGCCCCAGATGTCCTCGGCAACAAGCGCAAGCCGAAACGGCTCGCCCACCACCGCTAGCGAAGGCAGGATCGCCTTCCAGCGGATGGCTGGGCCAGCGATCAGGTCAAACGCCGGTTGCTCCGGCAATTCGCAGAACTCGTAAGTGGCGAACGCGTCGACCGACGTGCGTAATTCGACTTTTTTCTCGACATTGGTTTGCAGACGCAGACCCGGCGATCCGCCCCTGCGGTCGCCTAACCTGATCGTCAAGGTATCGCCGGCCCGCAGATAGCCGCGACCCACGCGGATCAGCAGGGTATTGGCGTAGGGGCGAACATTGAGACGGTCGAACCACACTTCGAGCTTCGCGCCGTTGCTCGCTGCGACCGTGGTAAAATTCGGCGCCTCCGGCTTGGTGAACTGCGGCTTGCTCAGGTCGGAAGTAGTTCGCCACGACACTTTCACCATGCCGGTGTCGTCGATGCCAAACGTGCCGGCGACGTAGACAAGCGTGAGTTCGGCATAGTCGCCCGCTACAAACGGACCTGCTGGATAAAGGCTAATGGAGCCCATGTGTTCAGGAAGATATTTCGAATATGGCATGTCGATCCGGAGTTGCGCCCTGGCCAAGACGCGGGAAGGGTCGATATGATACGCACTGTCGGTCACGAGGAAAGGAGCAATTCTCAATGATGAATTTTCGCTTCATTGTTTTGCTCACCGCACTCGCGATCTCCGCTCCGCCGCTAGCCGCGGCCGCCGATTGGCCGAACCGCCCAATCCACTTTATCGTTCCATTTCCGGCCGGCGGCTCGACCGACGTCGCTGCGCGTGTGGTCGGCGACTATCTGTCGCGCACATTTGGCCAACAGGTCGTGGTCGAGAACAAGTCTGGCGCCAACGGCAATATCGGCATCGAATATGCGGCGAAGGCCGTGCCGGACGGCTACGCGGTTCTGATCGCCACCGACGCGGTCAGCAGCAACCCGCACGTCTATAAGATGGAGTTCGACCCGCTAAAGGAGCTTACCCCCGTCATTGAGCTTTCGCACCAGCCCATCGCGCTTGCGGCGCATCCTTCGCTCGGCGTGAAGACGCTCGCCGAATTGACGGCGATGGCCAAGCAGCAGCCGGGCCTGCGTTTTGCCACCGGAAGCGGCGTCGGTTCGCTCCAGGCCATGGTCGCGCTCTGGTATGCGAAGCTTGCCGGCATCGTCCTCGAACAGGTGCCTTATCGTGGCGGCGGCCCTGCGATCAACGATCTTATCGCTGGGCATGTCAAACTGGGCTCGCTCGGGACGACGCCGCTCATTCCGCACTACCAGGCCGGTGCGTTGCGACTTTTGGCGCAATCCATGGCGACACGGTCGGCGGCATTGCCCGACGTGCCGACGTTTCAGGAGGCGGGCGTGAACGGACTCGTCGTCGATCAACGGATCGGCATGTTCGTGCCGGTCGGTACGCCGCCAGAGATAGCCGCGCGGCTCAACACCGAAGCCAACGCCGCGCTCAGGGATGAAAAAACACGACAAACATTTGCCGATCAGGCCCAGGAGCCCGCGGGCGGGACAGCGGAACGTTACGCCACATTGGTGCGCGAGGACTCCGACAAATACGCCCGCCTCGCGAAAGATCTGAACATCAAGGGTGAATAAGTGGTGCTGCAACTGGGCCCTTGGGGGAGAAGCGGACGTCACGTTGCAATCGCAAATGGTAGCTCGAGACCTAATGCGGAAAACGCACACCCACAGCGGGCCCCAGAAGCGACCAGTCGTTCTTGCCCGACAGCGTGATACTGCGCCCGCAGCGACCTTAATCAATCCATTCATCCACCCGTCCGCTTAGGTCGGCCGGTAATGAAAGGCCAAGATTCTTGAGCGCCGTACGATTAGCGCTCATGGTGAACTCGGTCGGTCCGGCGATTGGCAGATCGGCCGGTTTGGCGCCATGCAAAATCCTGTCCACGTATTTGGCCGCACCGTAATAACCCTCGTAGTGGCCCGGCCCGAGGGCCATTAACCCGCCGGCCATCACGTATTCCACGTCACTGTAGATGAACGGCAGCTTGTGTTTGGCGGCACCCACCGCCAGCGCAAACCGCCGCGAATTAATGAAGGTGTCAACTGCATTGAGAAGCCCCTTCGCACCGAACGTGAGGGCCTTATTGAACGCAACGTCGACATCCTCAGGCGTCCGAATATCGAGCTGCTCAGCCCGGATATCGAGTTTGTCGGCCTCTGCCCGCAGCACCGCGAACTGAGACGCGTTATTTGGATTCTGGCCGTTGAGCACCATCGCGACTTTGTCCAGGTCGGGATTGAGGCGTTTAAGGATTCGCAGCCGCTCCCCGATCAACTGGGGCGCGTACATCGTGGTCCCGGTGAATTTGGTGCCCGGCCGCTCCAGGCTGTTGACCACGCCGATGCCGACGGGATCGAAGACCGCCATCATCACGATCGGGATCGTGTTGGTTAGCCGGGCGGCGGCGCGTGTGGCCGCAACATTTGCGGCGAGAATGACGTCGACCTTTCGGTCGACTAACTCCGCCAAACGACGCCATCGTACTCGCTGTCAAGCGCCGCTTCGCGGTACTCGAGGCGGATATTGCGCCCCTCAATCAAACCAAGCTCAGCCAATCCCTTTTTGAAAACTTCCAGTCGCTTCGGATTAGCGTCCTTCGCAGCCACATAGGCCAGCACGGGTTGCGCATTAGAAGCGGGAGCAAGCCGAGCAGTGCAAACACGAAAATAGCTGCTCGAAGAGCACGCATCATCTGTCTCGCGGGAGGCCGTGCGTCTCATCAGTTCAGCATCTCAAGGCCGCGAGCAGCAACCCCCTTCTTGCACGGGCCCTTCCGCGGCATTCGGTCGATGTCTCCTCGATGTCGGCTCGTGGGCCCGCAGCGTCGCCTGCTGCGACGCGGCGACATGTCTGCAACTGCGTGAACTGCAGAAGTGGCTAGGCGGTGCTTAGTGTCCGTCCGGGAACATCTTGAATCCTTTGAATCGCTTTGATTCAAAGGAGGTGATCTGATTCGAGGAGGGTCACCGATGTGGACGGCGAAGAACCGCGGGCGCTATGACCGCAGCAAATTGCGATACCCCAGTGATCTGACCGACGATGAATGGGTGCACGTCGAGCCGTTGATTCCGTCGGCCAAGCGGGGCGGCAACAGGCGTCACGTCGACGTGCGCGAGGTGATGAACGGGATCATGTATGTTTTGAGTACGGGATGCCAGTGGCGGGCGATCCCGAAAGACCTGCCGGCACGCAGCACGCTGTTCGACTATCTCGACCTATGGAGTTGGGACGGCACGCTGGATCGCATCCATCACGCGCTTTATGTGGAGTGCCGCGAGCAAGGCGAACGCGAAGCCAGCCCCACCGCCGCCATCATCGATAGTCAAAGCGTCAAGAGTGCTGAAAAAGGGGGTCTTGTATCGATCCGCATGGCTATGATGCAGGCAAGAAGATCAAAGGCAAGAAGCGCCACCTTCTCGTAGATACGCTAGGTTTGTTGCTCCACGCCATCGTTCATCCCGCCGATATCCAGGACCGCGACGGCGGCATCCTGCTGCTTGCGACCCTGTTCGGAATGTATCCCTTCTTGAAGAAGCTCTTTGCCGACGGTGGCTATCAGGGGCCGGACTTCCAGAAGGCGCTGGCAAAGATCCTGCCTCACCTCACAACTGAAATCGTCAAGCGCTCCGATCATGCCAAAGGATTTGTGGTGCTCCCACGCCGTTGGGTCGTCGAGCGCACCATTGCTTGGCTCAACCGCTGCAGAAGGCTCGTCAAAGATTGGGAGAACCTCAACCGCACGGCGCTCGCGTTCCTACGCCTCGCCTCAATCCGCCTCATGCTCCGAAAACTTTGTAATCCCGCTCGATGTTCCCGGACGGACTCTTAGACCAACGTGAGTGAATGACCTAGGCCGTGTGAAAACGCAAAAAATTGAAAGGTCGCGAGAATGATGTTTCTCAGACCGACTCAAATTGGACTCGTCACGGAATGTTCGCGCAGTTGGCGACGATTTAGACGATGGTTTGTTCTATCGTCGTCGAGCGCTGTCGAGTTTTCACACAGCCAAGACCCATATGCGACATCGCAGCGCATTTCTTGTCGCAATGCAAAACGCCGCCTTAGTACGAACGACGTGATAGGCTACATCGTTCGAAATAAGGGGCGACCAATGCGACGGCGCGAGTTCATATCACTCTCCGTGGGTGCTTCGGTCGGCTGGTCGCTGGCGGCGCGCGCGCAGCAAGCGAAGATGCCTCGCATCGGCATACTTCTGGTCGCCGGTTCGGAAGTGCTGGGTCCGTTCCAGCAGGCGCTTCGTGACCTCGGTTATATTGAAGGCAAGACTATTCAGATTGACATGCGATCGGCGGAAGGCAGTGCAAATCTCCTTCCCGAGCTAGCTGCGGAGCTGGTTCGCAGCCAAGTCGACGTGATTGTGGCTTCGCAGACACCGGCCATCATGGCGGCGAAGAACGCAACTCGCGACATTCCCATCGTCATGGCACCGGCCGGCGATCCCGTTGCGTTGGGGTTCATCGCGAGCCTGGCACGGCCCGGCGGCAACATTACTGGATTGTCTGCCACCAACGATGAACTGGCGGCCAAAAGCCTCGAACTGATCCTGAAGATCATACCAGCGGCTCGCCGCGTGGGCGTTTTGGGCAATGCCAGCGATCCGTTTGTGAAGTCCTTCCTGGAACACATCCAGCAGGCCGCCCCAATGGTGCGCCTTGACATCCAACCGATCATAATTCGCGGCGAAGACGAGCTAGAAGATGCCTTCGCAGCAATGGCACGCGAGCGATCTGATGCAGTCGTTGTTCAATCCAGTCTTTCGGTCAAACTGACGGTCGATCTAGCGTTGAAATACCGACTGCCGTCGTTCTCGGCCCAAACAAGCGACGCGCACGCCGGACGCCTAGCGACATACAGTGCGAGTTTTGCGGAGCGAAGTCGACAAATCGCGGGCTACGTGGACAACATCCTCAAAGGCGCTAAGCCCTCCGATCTTCCGGTGCAGCAGCCCACCAAGTTCGAGCTAGTCATCAATCTCAAAACCGCGAAGACACTCGGCATGGTCATTTCGACTTCGCTGCTCACACGCGCCGATGAGGTGGTCGAATAGTCACCATTTTCTGCGGTGCGTGAGTCCGCTTCTGGCCGATTCTGTTGAAAAAGTCGCAAGTCTAGAGTCGTCGCAAATCCGCCAATTTACCAACGGCATCTTCAATTGACGCTAATCGCCACCGCAAATCGATTAACCCGTTGAGTCAGAGGTGGACGATGAGGTCCCCTACGTCCGAGTCTGAAAATCTCGCCTACGGCGCTGAAAAAATTTGATCGGGTCGATACTCGGACTTTTTCAACAGAATCGGCCCATGTCCGGCATTTCATGTTGCAGTAGCGAAACCGCTTTCAGCCCCTGTCAAAGTACTCGTTTGAGCCGATAAGATGCAGTCTCATGAGCCTAGGGGTAGGCATGAGACGGCGCGAGTTCATATCGCTTCTCGGTTGGGCGGTGGCGGCATGGCCGCTTGCGGCGCGAGCGCAGCAAGGGGAGCCCGTGCGGCGCGTCGGCGTGTTACTTGCGGCCTACACGGAGACCGATCGAGCAGGCCAGGCGCGCATCGCGACGTTCCGCAATACTTTGCAAGGACTTGGCTGGAGCGACGGTCGCAATATCCGCTTCGATTATCGCTGGAGTGGCGGCAATGCTGCCAACGCAAAAACCCTTGCGGCGGACCTATTGCAATCGGCGCCGGATGCAATCGTTGTGGCGGGTGATCCGGCGTTGGCACAGCTTCACAAGCTGCCAAGCACGATTCCAATCGTGTTCACCCAGGTCTCCGAGCCGGTCGCTAGTGGATTTGTCGTCAGTTTGGCGCGGCCGGGTGGCCATATCACAGGCTTCCAGAATTTCGAACCAGCGATGGGTGGCAAGTGGCTGGGCGTGCTCAAGGAGATTGCGCCGAACTTGAACCACGTCGGCGCGATGTTCAGTTCGGACGCTGCGCCTCATGCATCATTTTTGCGCGCTGCCGAGGCAGTCGCGCCGTCACTTGGCGTCTCGGTGAGCATTATCGACATGCAAGACAGTGGTGGCATCGCGCGGGCGATCACCGCGTTTGCCAGCCAGCCAGACGGCGGCCTACTGGTTTTCCCGCATCCAAACACAATTGCGAGCCGTGGCTCGATCATTGCGCTCGCAGAAGGTCATGGTCTGCCGGCGATCTATCCGTAGACGGTGGTCTGATTTCCTATGGTCCCGATCAGATCGATCAGTGGCGCGGAGCTGCGGTATACATCGACCGCATCCTTAAGGGCGAGAAACCGGCTGATCTCCCGGTGCAGGCGCCAACCAAGTACGAGCTGGTGATCAACCTCAAGACCGCCAGGGCGCTCGGGCTGACCGTGCCGCACGCGCTGCAGGCGAGCGCCGACGACGTGATCGAATAAGCTGCTTTTTGCTGCCGCGCACTTGGTCGCTGATGGCCCAGGCCGTGTGAAAAGGTGAACGTCACTTGTCGCGATGCAGCGTTTCCGTCGCTATCGGACGAAAAAGCAGACATGACCGGACCACGCTCGAAGCGTCGAAGATGACCCCAAGCGGTCATGTGATCGAAAAACACTGACGCAGTCCTTCACCTATCTGGTGTCGCCTGCATACAAGCGGTCGATGAACCCGTCACGTTCAAGCTCGTCGATAAATGATGAGTCTGCAATGTCAAACTCCCTCAGGGAGGCCGCTGCGGGATATTTTGCGCCCAGCAGTTTCCGTATCGTCTGCATTCCGGGAAATGACTGCCGTGGGCTCTTTTGAAATACTGGAACATGAAACGCGTACAGCTCTTCGGCTGCATTTCGATCGTCGATGTTCAAATAGCGTTGCAGCAAGGGCACGACGACGTCGGGGCGCGTCTTAAACAGATGGATCGTCTCAACGAAGCCTTTTATGACATCCATCACCAGCGTGCGATCGGAGGCGATCAGCTTGCGCGTGCTCGCGAAGATCGACGGCGTTCCGAATTCGTTGATTTGAAAAGCATTCCAGCCGTAGCGGACTTCGCCGGTAAAGCGCAGATCGATCGGCAGCGCGCCTGCGTCGATTTCACCAGCCGCTAGTGCTGCGTAAATGCGATCAAACTTGATTAGCGGCAGGTAGTTCGCGGTAGCGCCGGCCTTCTCCACTTCGATGCGCGCTGACGCTGGTTTGGCCGGTTTCGGTCAAGACGCCAGCCTTCTTGCCGTTCAGCTGCGCTAGTTGCGTAATCTCCTTGCGAGTCATCACGAACGAATTGGGAAATTCCGACGTCGGCGTCGCGAGGATCACAATGTCGCTGCCTTTGAGAACCTCCTCGGCGACCGGCAACGCGCCGGTGTGCGCGAACTCCCAATCGCGGCGAATGACGCCGGCGGCAGCCTGAGGACCGCCGACCGCGATAGCTGGCAGGCTCATGTCGATCCCGTGCGTCTTGAAGATGCCGGCCTCAGCGCCGAGCCACGCGGTGCTCTGCCATGTCGCGAGCAGACCGGTCGCCACGCGAACGTGTCGCACGGTGGCTTGCGCAACGGCCGGACGGAGCGCGAGCGCCGAAGGCGCGCCAGCGATCAATTGCAAGAACTTACGCCGCAAAAGCGTCATCGCGTCCTCCACGTTTGCCGGCAGCATAGGGATATCGAAGCCGCGGGCTTGGACGCCGCGGGAATGCGGCACGGACTGGACGGGACACTGCGCGGGTTGCTAGCGTGACGTGGATTGACCCTTGTGGTCGGAGCGCGATGGCGGTGCCGGATGAGCGCGCGTGCCGCGGATGCCATGCAGGTGCGGGCGCAAGGCTGCGACGTGGAGTCGCTGCATGAACATGGCGTGACCTGGGTTTCCTTCAAACCGATCCCGGACCAGACCTGTGGTATCGACTTTGCGCTGCGCAAGCTTCCCAACTTGGGCCTCCAATCCGGCACCGTGCAGGGCGTCCGGCACGAGCACGCGCGGCGGGACAGTGGCGACGGCGACGATGATTTCAGCTTTCACATCAACCTGAGCGGGCTCAGCCTCGTTGCGGGAGCGCGCGGTGAGACCACTCTACGAGACGGCGACGCGATGCTGCTCAGCTATTCGGTGTCGCGCACCATCGCCCGGCCGAACCTCGTGGATCATCGCGTCATCCGCTTACCGCGCGTCTCACTCACTCCGCTGGTGCGCAATATCGATAGTGCCGTGCTGTGCCGGATCCCATGCGGCACCGCAATGTTGAGACTGCTGAAAAGCTACGTCGATGCCGTGTTCGACGATCCCGCGCTTGCGATCCCGCAGACCCGACAGCTCATCGTGGCGCAGATTTGCGATCTCGTCGCGGTCACGCTCGGCGCGACGCGCGACGCAACAGCACTGGCCGAGGGACGCGGTATCCGCGCGGCGCGACTCCGCGCCATCAAGGATGATATCGAAGCGCACCTCGTGACTGGCGATCTTTCACCCGGCGCGGTTGCGAGGCGCCAACAGATATCTGACAGCTACATTCGTAAACTATTTGAGAGCGAAGGAACGTCCTTCTCGCAGTTCGTTCTTGGGCGCCGACTTGATCGCGCGCGCTGCATGTTAACGGACGCGCGCTGGGCCGACCGCAGCATCGCGTCGATCGCATTCGATGCTGGTTTTGGCGACTTGTCATACTTTAATCGTGCGTTTAAACGGCACTACGGCGCCACGCCGTCGGATGTACGTGACGCAAATGAGCGCTAGTCATCCAAAACTCGACGCCACGCCTTGAGAAAGGCGGTCGCGGCACCCCTTAACAGTGACCTTGAGTCCGCTTCTGACCCCTCGCGTCGGTTACCGCGATGCAGTGATATGTCCAGTGTTGGGGCGAAGCGGAAGTCGCGCTGACATCGCGAATGTGTCGAATCTGACCCTCAACCGACATGGAGGGGCGGCATTTTGCTGTGATGCAGAGCACCGTTCTCCTTCCTACATGTGGTAAATCTTTATTACTGGCGTATTCTTCAAACGGGAAAAGACACGTATGAGGCGACGCGAATTCATCACGCTTCTCGGAGGCACGGCAGCCGCATGGCCGCTCCCATTGCGGGCGCAACAGCCTACGATGCCGGTAATCGGATATCTCAGTCTCGTCTCGCCGGAAACTTACTCAAAGCAATTAGCGGCGTTCCGACGGGGGTTGCGCGAAGGGGGCTTTGTCGAAGGGAGCAACATAACAGTCCAATACCGGTGGGCACACGGGGATTATGGTGAGCTTCCGCGGTTGGCCGATGAGTTAGTCCATCAGCAAGTATCGTTGCTCTATACTACTGGCGGCAGCAAATCAGCACTGGTGGCCCAGGCAGCCACTTCAACTATTCCAATCGTATTCTCATTCGGAGACGGCGATCCAGTGAAGAATGGCCTGGTCGCAAGCATTGATCGGCCGGGCGGTAACATCACCGGAGTGATTATGATCGCCGGTCTATTGGGACCAAAGCGCGTGCAACTGCTTCACGAGCTCGTACCCACGGGAAAAGAGATGCAAATACTCGTAAATCCTACTACCGCCGGGCTCGCGGAGGACTTACCGGGCACGATGACCGCCGTTCAGGGACTGGGGCTGACCCCTCAAGTGGTCAAAGCAAGCACGGTAGACGAGATCAAGTCCACCTTTGCGGGAATGGGGCACGAGAAAGCCCAGGCTCTGATAGTTGCGAACGATGTTTATTTTACTACTCACGCACCGGAGATTATTGAGCTGACGGCACGCTATGCAGTGCCAGCGATCTATCCCTGGCGTGAGTTTGTCGATGCCGGTGGTCTGATGAGCTACGGCAGTAACTTGACGGATAGCATTCGTCATTCAGCTGTCTACGCGGCTGAAATTCTTAAAGGGAAAAGACCAGCTGATTTGCCGGTGGAACAACCAACGAAATTTGAACTGATCATAAACCTCAAAACTGCGAAGATACTCGGCGTCACCGTGCCGGCTAGTCTGCTCATTGCAGCCGACGAGGTGATCGAATAGCGCCACGTCGTGCTGGTGCGTATGTCGCTGTTTGGCCCTTTTCGTCGCCTGCCGTAATGCAGCAATACAGTAGCGACGTTCCTGGCGCCCGCCCAAACCTACGCGCCTGACCCGACTCGGACATTGGCGGCCCATTTTTGCTGTGATGCACAACGCCCCTCATTTGACGATGTGGTAAGCTGTCTCCCGTGCAGGAGGGGGAGCCCATGCAACGGCGCGAGTTCATCACCCTTCTCGGCGGCGCGGCTTTGGTCGGGCCGCTTGCGGCGGAAGCGCAGCAGCCGGCGGTGCCGGTGATCAGGTTCCTGGGCTCGGACGCTTCAGCTTGGAACATGGACTGCTGCCTTTGTCGAGCGACTGCATGCGCTCGGCTGGATCGAGGGTCACACCATCGCGATCGAGTATCGCTGGTCGGAGGGACGGCCCGAGCGCGTCGCCGAAATCGCGGCCGAGTTTGTCCGCCTTAAGGTCGACGTCATTGTCACGAACGGAGACGCCGCCCCAACAGTAAAGCGGGCTACGGCGGTCATCCCGATCGTCTTTGTATTGGCGAACGATCCGGTTGGCGGCGACCTGGTCGCAAGTATGGCGCGACCGGGCGGCAACGCCACTGGACTGTCGAACCAGCAGTCCGATCTTGCCGGCAAGCGACTCGAACTCTTGCGTGAGGTCGTCCCCCGGCTCCGCAGGTTGGCAATCATGGGAAATGTTGGCTTTGCCCAAGCCGTGCTGGTGCTGGGCGAGGCTCAGGCTGCGGCTCGCACGTTCGGCCTCGAAGTCGCACCACTTGAAATCCGGCGAGCGGAGGATATCGCTCCCGCCTTCGAGGCGCTCAAGGTCCAAGTGGACGCACTTTACGTCGTGGGCGATGCACTCACTGCCGCCAACCGCACGCGCATCATCACGCTTGCGCTCGGCGCGCGGTTGCCGACAATCTTCAACACCCGTGATTATGTCCAAGCCGGGGGTCTCATGTCCTACGGACCAAACTACTCGGATCAGTTCCGGCGCACTGCCGAGTTGGTCGACAAGATTCTGCGCGGGACGAAGCCCGGCAATATCCCGGTTGAGCAGCCGACGAAATTTGATCTTGCCGTCAATCTCACGACCGCCAAGGTGCTCGGCCTCACCGTCCCGGAAATAGTGCTCGCCCGCGCCGACGAGGTGATCGAATAGCGTACGCTCTTTGCTGCGGTGCATGAGTCCGGAAGGCATGTTTCGGAAGTCGCGAGCGACCAAGGGGGCTTCTGCTTATGAGCGACAATCGGACAACAGGTCGAGGTCGCTGTTTGAGCTTTCGCGTCAGGCGCCAAAAAAAAATGATCCCGAACGGCCTACTTGCCGAAGCTGCTGCGTGCGACCAGCTTTGGCAGATCGACATCAATTGATGTAGACGGCGCCGGGGCGCTCATTCAGCTCGATGTAGGTGCCCCACGGGTCGGTGATGAACGCGATCCCGACGCCTGCGTCGTTCTTGCGATAGGGCGAGTCCAGCTTGATGCCGTTCGGCTCGAGCGTTTTCTTGATGAAGCCCTGCAGGTCCGAGATATCGAAGCCGATATGGTCGAGGATTCGGCCTTTGGTTGGTACCTGCGGTGCGACGGCTTTCGCAAAACGGAGCTGCGTGCCGGGTAGGTCGGCGACGGCCGCACCGCCGCGCGTGCCCGGCTTGGCCGCGAAGATCTTCGCGTACCAGGCCTGGCTCTCCGGGATAGCGGCCTCCGGCAGGAAGAAATGAACGTGCTCGTTGCGGATCGAGACGATCTGGTTTTTGTCTTCCAGAATCTCTATACGCAGCCCGTCTGGGGTCACGACATAAGCCTGGTCCAGTCGATTGTTGTTACCGGGCAGGACTGGGACGCCCGCAGCCTTCCATTTGGCGACTGCATCCTGGACGTTGCGAACGACGAACCCGACGTGGTTGACCACCGAACCGACGCTCGGACCCGTCGCCGCCGGCACATTCGGACCGCCGCCGAGATTGAGAATCACCATGACGCCGGGAAAGATCACCCGCTGCAGCGGGCCCGCCGGACCGGCGGTGCCGCCCATACTCAGAAAGATTTTTTTGTTGGTCTCGATGTCGGCCGAGTTGAGATGCCAGTGGCCCATGGTCACGCCCGCCTCGTTTGGCGTGTAGGGCTGCGCCCAGGCTGCCCCGGCCATTAGGCTGGAGACGAGGCACACCGCAAACAATCGCTCCATCGCTACCTCCCTGCTTTTCTTATCCCGCCCGTAGCTGGTGACGAAGCGAGCGCTAACACGTGGCCAATTTCTGGCTGTTAATCCTAACACCTTTCGACCGGTAGCGCATACCGCCAACCGCCGGCCTAGCGAGTGGGCCGGAGAATGTCTGAAAAATAGCCCTCAATGTCGCTTTCTGCGCCGCATTGAAACTGTTGCTGTCGGAGGGTAAGCGGACATTCCGCGGCCGTCACAAATCGGTATCTCGCGACCCAGACGGGGCGTCGCGTCCGTAGGAATGGCCAACACAGCGGCTTCACTTCGGTGCCGGTCCGGGAGAGATTCTCCTTGTCGCTTAGTAACGTGATTGAGGAGGCATCTAGCCGCCGTTTTTGGCGCGCGCATCGTCCATCAGCTTCAACAGCTTGGGTGGCGACATCGGCAGCGATTGCGGCCGGATGCCGATGGCAGCACCGATCGCATTAGCGATGGCCGCCATCGTTGGCACCACGGGTACTTCCCCGACGCCGCGCAAGCCATACGGATGCCGAGGGTTAGGAACCTCGACGATCTGGGTGCCGATCATCGGCACGTCGGAGGCGACCGGCATGCGATAATCAAGGAAGCTTGCATTCTGCATCCGCCCGTCTTCCCCGTAATAATATTCCTCGTTCAGCGCCCAACCAATGCCCTGGACGGCGCCGCCTTGATATTGGCCCTCGACCTGGAGTCGATGAATAGCCTTTCCGGCATCTTCAACCACGGTGTAGCGCTTGATGTCGGCCCGTCCAGTTTCCTTGTCGACCTCGACATCGACGATATGCAGGCCGAAGCCGGGGCCGGCGCCAGTGACGTTCATCTCGGAATGACCGGAGATCGCGCCTTGAGTCGGTGTCGTCTTCGCGGCAATTTGCGCGATCGATAGAGGCTCGAATGTGCCAACATTCGAGCTCGCAGGCCGACAAGAGCCGTCATCGAACGTCACCCCTTCTTCAGGGACACCCCAGATTTGGCCGGCACGTTTGCAGAGCTCGGTAATCGCCTTACGCGCCGAATCCACGATCACCATGCCGCTGGCAAAGGTTGAACGGCTGCCGGCCGTAACCCGGTTGAAGCCAAGTGAATGGGTATCGGCCATGATGGCACGCACTTTGTCGACGGGAATGCCTAGCTCTTCGGCCGCCATCATGCTGATCGAGATACGCGAACCTGCAACGTCGGAAGTACCGAGGATGAGCGTGACCGAGCCATCCGTGGCGACATTGAGCGTGCCGGTCGTCTCACCGCCGCGATTGAACCAGAAGCCGGCTGCGACGCCGCGTCCCTGGCCTTTCGGAACTGGTGAGTTGTAGTGATCACACTTCTTCGCCGCCTGCAGCGTTTCTACGAAGCCGATCGGCCCAAAGGTTTCGCCATAGATCGTCTTGTAGCCTTCAGTCGCCGCATTCTTGAGTCGCAGATCGATTGGATCCATGCCGATCTTGCGGGCAAGTTCGTCGACCACCCCTTCGAACTCCAAACACGACCTGCGGGACGCAGGGCGCGCGGAACGAATTCACCTTCGGACGATTTGAGACCACTTCATAGGATACGGTCTTGACGTTCTTGAGATTGTAGCGCGTGAACATCGCCTGCGGCGCATTGGAGAACGCCGAGCCGGTGAAGGCACCGGTCTTGAAAATAAGCTCCGCCTCTGCTGCGGTGATTGTGCCATCATTTTTCACACCCATCTTGATCCGCGACTTCGTGCCCGAAACTGGGCCCGTGGCTCGGAAAACTTCATTGCGCGACAGTGTGATTTTGACCGGCCGCTTGGCCTTGCGTGCCAGCAGGATCGCCACAGGCTCGCCATAGAAACCGGTTTTGCCGCCAAAGCCGCCGCCCATTTCCGACTGGGTGACGCGGATTTTGGCCTGGTCGATCTTCAGAATTTCCGTCAGCCGGTCGCGAAATACCCACGGCGCCTGTGTGCAACACCATAGCTCGATTTGGCTATCCTCGGTGCAGCTTGCGACGCAGCTCTGCGGCTCGATATAACCCTGGTGCATTGGCTTTGTGTCGTACTCACGCTCGACGATTACGTCGGCCTCGGCAAAACCTCTCTCGACGTCGCCCATGACGAGATCGAGCCGCTCGATCACGTTGGAGGGCCGATCTGCGTCCTTGATGCCCTTAGTGCGGATGTGCTGGTGAAGGACCGGCGCGCCGGGCTTCATTGCTTCGACCGGATCGATCACATGAGGCAGCACTTCGTAATCGACCTTGATGAGCTTGAGTGCCTGCTTCGCGATCGACTCGCTTGTCGCGGCGACGGCCGCAACGGGATGCCCGTCGTAGAGCGCCTTCTCGCGGGCCATAGCATTGCGGGTCATGTCGCCGCCGGGCGTTCCGGCGTTGATCTCTGGAAAGTCGGCGCGCGTCACCACCGCCTTGACGCCAGGGAGACATTCGGCGGCAGAGGTGTCGATCGATCTGATGATTGCGTGTGCGTGCGGACTACGGAAAATCTTGCCGACTAGTGGTTCATCACAGTGATTTTGACTCTTTGGCGGTGGCTGGATAAGCGCGGCCGAGTTTGGCGCGGGCTTTGTCGGTTGTGAACATCCATTTGATGCTGGCTCGGGTTTTATTTCGCTGCCGTTGCCATGCTGCGATTTCGTTTCGGAGCCTTTTGGGATCGTCGATGCGGCGGCCGAGACACTGGCGCTGCAGCACGCTGATCTCGCACTCGACCATGTTGAGCCAACTGGCGTGTTTCGGAGTGAAGTGGAATTCGAGGCGGCGCAGGATGCGTCGAGCCTCGGCGGGCGCGAAGGCCTCATACAGCCCCCCAGGTTTATGGATCGACAGATTGTCCTGCACGACACGGATGCAGGCGGCGTCGGGATAATGGACGTCGACGAGTTCACGCATGCATTGGGCGTAGTCCACGGCGGCGCGGCAGTCGGTGACCTTGACGTTGCGCCAGCCCCGATGCGGATCGAAGGTGACGAAGAGATTGACGGTGCCGTTGCGGCGATACTCGTAATCGTAGCGCTCGCGCTGTCCCGGTTGCGCCGGGACCGGCCGGCGCGCCTCGCCGATTAGCTGGACGGGGGTCTCGTCGAAGCAAACCAGCGGCCAGGCGGGATCCGGCGTCTCGGCGTAGAGATCGAGCACGTCCTCCATGCGGGCGACGTATTCGCCATCGACATGGGGAATGCACCACATGTCCCTGCGCCATGGCTTGAGATCGTTCTCGGCCAGCCGGCGGCGCACGGTCTCGCCCGACAGGCTGTCGTGATCGGTGAGCTTGACCATCGTGTCGGCCAGAAGCGTCAGCGTCCAGCGTTTGCGGCCGGCGGGCGGCTTGGCGCATGCGGTCGCCACCAGCAGGGCCTCCTCCTTGCCGGTCAGCTTGCGCTCTGCGCCCGGACGCGGCTCCTCGCTCAAGGCTCGCTCCAGATTGCCTTCCACGAAACGGCGCTTGGTCCGGCCGACGGTGGAGAGGCTGACACTGACGGTCCGGGCAATCTCCTCGTCGCGGCCGCCCCCATCGGCCGCCAGCAAAATCTGCGCCCGCTTGAGCTTGCGGGCCGCGTGCTTGCCGCCGCCGAGCATCGCCGTCAGTTCATCGCGCTCGGCTTGGCTCAATTCGACCCGATAACGTACATTCATGCTTTGCCTCCTTGTCGGAGGCCGGGACGAATCCAGCGATGAGTCAAAAATCAGGCGCGCGCTTCACCGAGAAGCAGGGTCATTGCCTGGCCTTCATCCATACCTACGCCTACATGTTCGGACGCCCACCCGCCGAAGCCGACATCCAGCGCCACTTCCGTGTCAGCCCGCCTACGGTCCACCAGATGATCGTAACCCTCGAACGAAACGCCTTCATCCGACCTCAACCCGGCGTCCCCAGAAGCATCGAAATCCTCGTGCCGCCCGAAAGCTTGCCGATTCTTGAATGGCTCGGTATCAAAACGTCAAAATCACTGTGATGAACCACTAGCATTCCGGGCAGGAAAAGGTCGGCACCGAATTTGGCGCGGCCAGTCACCTTGTCAATGCCGTCGTGCTTAACCGGCGAGGTTCCGACGATCTTGAGCTTCCTGTCGCGATTGAAACCGCTCTTCTCCAAAATTGTCGCAGTCATGATCACGCCCCTCTCATTTCCTCGGCCGCCGCCTGCACGGAACGGATGATCTTGTCATAGCCGGTGCACCGGCACAGATTGCCGGCGAGCCAGTAGCGTATCTCAGTCTCGGTCGGGTCAGGGTTCCGCTCGAGCAACGCCTTGGCGGCGATCAGGATGCCGGGCGTACAGATGCCGCACTGCAGACCGTTGAGCTCCAGAAAATTTCGCTGAAGCGGATGCAAATGTTCGCCTTTCGCCATGCCCTCGATCGTTTCGATCCTGCTGCCTTCGGTTTCTACCGCAAGAACCAGACAGGAGCACACCATGGTGCCATCTACCATCACGGTGCAGGCGCCGCAATCGCCCGTTCCGCAACCTTCTTTGGTGCCGCTCAGCAACAATTCGTCGCGTAGAATATCGAGGAGTGTCTGCTGCGCCTCGCACAAGAACTCGCATTCGTCGCCGTTGACTGTCGTGGTGACGTGATATTTCTTGCTCATCAGCTTTTCCTCGCGCGCTCGAGCGCCTCTTGAGCCGTTCGCTTCGCCAACACGCCGGCTACCTTGATGCGGTATTCCTTGGTTCCACGCTTGTCGTCGATCGGCTGACAGGCCGCGCTTGTGGCTTTGGCCAGGCGCTCGAGCGCTGTGTTATCGAGGCGCGTGCCGATCAGTGCATCGGCCGCGTCCTTCACCAAGAGCACCGTTGGCGCCACGGCTCCAAGCGCGACCCGCGCCGCCGTGCACATTCCGCCATTGTCTAAGGTGAGATTGATGCCCACGCCGACCACGGCGATATCCATCTCGGTGCGCGGCGTGAACCGCTGATATGCATCGGCCGAATGCGGAGGCCGCGGCGGCAGTAAGAACGACACAACGATCTCGCCCTTGGTCAGTGAGATTTTCCCGGGACCAACCGGAATACTCTCGACTGGCACTTCGCGCATCCCGTTAGGGCCCATGATTCTGGCGAGCGCGCCGGCCGTTATCAAGGCCGGCACGCTATCGGCGGCCGGCGATCCGTTGCACAGGTTGCCACCGATGCTGGCGCGCCCCTTTATCTGGATCGAACCAATCAGCTTCACGCCGTCGACCACTCCCGGCCAAGCCTTGCAGAATGCGGCGTGGTTCACGATTTCCATGCCGGGTACCGCTGCACCGACGCGAAATCCGCCGTTCTCGGTTGCGATCTGTCGCATCTCTTTGATTTTTTTAATATCAACTAAGAGTGCCGGCTCGATCAGATCGGTTTCCATCTGCACGATCACATCGGTGCCGCCTGCCAGGATACGTGCTACGCCCGTCGCACTGGTGAGCAGCGCGACAGCGGCCTGCAGTGTTTCCGGCGCCTCATACCTCAAACCCTCCATTGCACTCCCCAATCGATCGTTCTTATTTACACCGCGATCAAATCCGATTTGGCCGATTAGAACAATAGACTGATTGGCGTCAGCAGCGTTACTTCAACTGATCGGCCACTTTGTCGATCCCAGCCTTGACGCAAGCTTCGTCTTTCTCGCCGCCCGGTGCGCCTGATGCGCCGGCCGCGCCAATGACATCATCGCCCACTTTGATCGGTAGCGCGCCCTGTGCGGCGATGATGTTGGTGAGATGGATCAGCGAGACTGTCGGATCGGCTTTCAGGCGATCGGCCAGCGCGCCCGAGGGGCTGCGGGTCGTTAGCGCGGTGTAGGCCTTGCGCATACTGTTTTCCATGGTGTGCGGATTGGCATCGTCGCCGCGCACCTGGAGGATTACCTCGCCGTCGCGACCAACCACGGTTACTGACACTTTATAGCCATTTGCTTTGCACGTCGCGATTGCGGTTTCCGAGATGGTGAAAGCAATGGAAGCTGTTAAGTCCTTGTGGTTGAGTAGCTGCGCGCCCGCCGGTGTGGCCCATGCGTAAGCGCAAGTTGAGGCGACGGTAATTGCCGCGAGACGAAGCCCCGTCGATGACATGGCGATCTCCCTGATGTTTTTCTGCCGTTCTAATTGTACGGACAGCGTTGAGCAGGCTAGCGCGTTTCCGCCTAGGCGTCCGGCCGCGTCGGCTGCCGCAACGCAGCGATCCGGTTGCTAACGGAGGGAAAGCGTATTTCGTGACACGCTATCCGAAGGCTTCAGCTATTTCGTTACCTCCATAGCTGCTCCGGTTGCTTCCGGCTGGAGCGGTTGCCGGGCGGAAATTGCACCCACTGGAAAAGCGCCGCCTTTTCACGGCGCACGCCAAAAGCAGACTCATGCACCGCAGCAAGAAAACGCCCTATTCGATCACGTCATCGGCGGTCGCAAGGAGCGTCGGCGGTACGGCCAGTCCGAGAGCCTTCGCGGTCTTCAGGTTAATGACAAAGTCGAATTTGGTTGGCTGCACCACCGGCAAATCCGAAGGCTTTGCGCCTTTCAGGATTTTACCGGCATAGGCGCCAACCTGGCGCCAAGCGTCCGCTATTTTGGCTCCATAGCTCATCAGGCCACCAGCCAGAGCAAATTCGCGTGTTCCGAACGTCGCGGAAATTGCATGCCGCGACGTTAGATTGACCAATTGTGCACGCCTGCTGGTGTAAAAGGGGTCGCCTCCCACGAAGAGGGCATCGTACCTTTCGCCCACAAGTTCCGCGAATACTGCATCGATCTCACGGTTGGTGCTGGCCTCAAAAACCCGAACTTGAAATCCCATTCCCGGCGCCGCTGCCGCCACATCCCTCACCGTCGACTTGCTCACAGGATAGGTCGGATTGACAAGCACAGCCAAACGCGATGCAGTTGGTACTAACTGGCGGAAGATTTCCAGCCGCTTTGACGTCAACTCAGCTACAAAGAAATCGGTACCTGTCAAATTGCCATTGGGTCGGGCCATGTTCGTGACAAGACCGAGCTTCACAGGATCATCATCGACATTGAAGACTATAGGTATTGTCGAAGTCGCAGCCTTGGCGGCATACGTCGCGGCCTCTCCCAAAGCTGCAATAACAGCAACCCGGCGGCCAACTAATTCGTTCGCCATCGCGGGCAACAGATCATTTTGACCATCGGACCAGCGGTATACAACAATTACGTTGTCGCCCTCGACATACCCGCTCTCCTTTAGGCCCTCGCGAAACGCACGTAGTCGATCCTCAAATGTGTTCGGAGATGCGCTGTTAAAGCAATCCGATTTCGGGAAGCACTGGCTGCTGCTGTGCGCGCGCCGCGAACGGCCACGCAACGGTGGCGCTGCCGAGCACAGAAATAAATTTCCGCCTACCGATGCCCATGGACAATTGACGTCTCCCCACGCTCGCCGCAACGTGGGGAAGGGTATCACACCGCAAATTGGAGGTCTGCGAGGTACCTCAAGGGCAACAAGCCGGGCGACCTTCCGATCGACCGTTCGACCAAGTTCGAGCTAGTGATCAATCTCAAGACCGCCGGGGCGCTTGGCCTCTCGATACCACCGACGTTGCTCGCGCTCGCCGATGACGTGATCGAATAGCAGCAATTTTGCTGCAACTGCTCAGATGCGGTCCTGGGCCCCAACCGGAAGTTCGCTGCGGCGCCGAAAAATGTCAGCTTCGAGGGCAAGAGCGGAGGTCCCTGTACTAAGCAGTCACGGTAACTTTGGCGCTCAACCTTTCGCCGAGCTTCGACCATCGCCGCCGGCCTGAGACGTTCCGAACCGCGATGGCGACGGCCTTCTTCTGCCCAACCAGTACGACCAGCCGCTTGCCGCGGGTAACGCCCGTATAAAGCAAATTTCGTTGCAGCATGGCGTAGTGCTGCGTCATCACCGGTATTACCACCGCGGGGTATTCCGAACCTTGGCTCTTGTGGATGGTTGCGGCGTAAGCCGGGACCAGGGCGTCGAGTTCACCGAAGCTGTAGGTCACGGACCGACCGTCAAAGCTCGCGACGATCTCGCCCTCATTCGGGTCGACGTTGTCGATATAGCCAATGTCGCCGTTGTAGACCTCCTTGTCGTAGTCGTTCTCAATCTGCATGACCTTGTCGCCCGGAGCGAAGGTCCAGCCAAACCGTTCGACCTTATGATCGCCCGCCGGATTGAGTGCTGATTGCAGTTCAATGTTCAACGAACGAGCACCGACGCCGCCGCGGTTCATCGGACACAGCACCTGGACATCGCGGATGGGATCAAAGCCGAACCGTCGCGGTATCCGTGTCTTCACCAGTTCGATAATGCGGCCGACGGCGTCCTCCGGATCGTCCGCTTGCACGAAGTAGAAGTCGCTCTCGGCTTCCGGCGGGCTGAGATCGGGGATTATGCCCTGGTTGATGCGATGGGCAGTGGTGATGATACGGCTCTGCGCGGCCTGCCGGAAAACTTCCGTGAGGCGAACGAGCGGCACGGTGCCAGAGGAGATCACGTCGGCCAGGACCTGGCCGGGGCCGACTGAAGGAAGCTGGTCGATGTCGCCCACGAGCAGGAGCGCAGCCTTGTGGGGCACAGCCTTCATGAGCGACTGCATCAACATGACATCGACCATGGAGGTCTCATCGACAACCAACAGGTCGCAGTCGAGCGGGTTGTCGTCGCCGCGCTTGAACCCACCGCCCTTAGGGTCGACTTCGAGCAGCCGGTGGATGGTCTTGGCCTCGAAGCCGGTCGCCTCGGTCATCCGCTTGGCAGCACGACCAGTGGGTGCGCAGAGCAGCAGGCTTACTCCCTTGGCCGCGAGGATGCGCAAAATGGCATTGACGATCGTTGTCTTGCCGACGCCGGGACCGCCGGTGACGACCAACACCTTGGACATCAGGGCGAGCCGGATGGCGGCAATCTGACTTTCCGCAAGCGCAAGCCCGATACGTTGCTCGATCCATGGCAATGCTTTGTCGGAATCGATCCAGGACCAAGGCAGCTTGCCGTTCGCGAGGCGAATGAGGCGCTCAGCAATAGTCCGCTCCGCGCGGTGCAGGCCGGCCAGAAATACACAAGGAGTTTCGCCAACGCGGTCCGCGACCACAGAACCCTCCTGGAGTTCGACGTCGAGAGCGGTCCGGATCAGGTCCTGCGACACCTCGAGCAACTTCTCGGCGAGCGGGACAAGCTCGTCGGTTGGCAAGCCGCAATGTCCCTCGTCCATCGCCTCGGTCAGCGCATAGGACATCCCCGCACGGACCCTGACCATGGCGGTCTTCTCGATGCCGAGCTTCATGGCAATATCGTCGGCGGTTTTAAAGCCGATGCCACGAATATCGCACGCCATCCGAGCCGCGCGCACCGGCCCAATGCCGTCGACCTCCCGCAGGCGATCGGCCTGCGTCTCGATGACGTCGAACACCTTGTCGCCGAAAGCGCGCAGGAGCTTCTTGGCGCAGGCCGGGCCGATGCCCCGGATCATGCCGGAGGCAAGATACTTTTCGATGCCCTCGACCGACGTGGGCTCCGAGGTCTTGAGGAACCGGGCCTTGAACTGCTGGCCGTGGGTGCGGTCGTTGACCCAGTCCCCTGATGCGGTGATCCACTCACCGGCCGATATTGTGGCGGCGTGACCCACCACGGTGACCAGCTTGCGGTGGCTCCGCGCCTTGACCCGAATTACGCAAAAGCCGTTCTCGGCGTTCTGGTAGGTGACGCGCTCGACCAGCCCGGCCAGCACCTCTCGATCGGACGGATGGGGCTGCGTCTTCATGGTGGCCGGCGCCTAGCGCTCGATTATTCGACAGGTTAACCGATGAAGCGTGACATGTAACGGCGCCACCAAACGCGCGGCCGACATAACCTTATTTCGGGAACCCGGGAGCCTTACCTCATCAGGTCGTTTATCAATGCGGTGTCCACAAACTCGACCAGTTCAACGATCTTCCCGTTGTCAAATTTCCATAAATCAACCAGATCGGTTGTTACAGCACGAATTTTTGGGGATGAAACGCAGTCGTACGCGCGAATGAACAACACCGCGCTCGTTCTCGATGACGATATTGACAATCTCCCGCTGAACAAACTCAAAATTCGCAATAAGCCCTGCAAGCTTTGTCCGGAGCTCTTGATGGCCCTGCGAAATACCCGCTGCAGCGGTTAGTGCCTTCGAGCCCGCAAGTTCAAATCTTGAGGCTCGATGGAACAGGGACATAATCCTTTCGATATGTTTCGTTCTACGATATTCATAAGCCTGATCGATCAGGGCCTTGATCGCTTCCCGGTCCATCGTTCGTATCCATGAGCAGATTTTTGAGATATTACCATATTCGATCGATCAGGAGGCAGTGTTAAAACAAAGCGAATAAGGGCCTCTTTCGCCCCACCGAACTTCTCAGCGTCGGAGGTGGACCATGAGTACGAGCGCCAACATTTCTGTACTTTACAATGAGTTCACGAACGCCTTGACGGAGGTTCTCGCGGAGAATGCTATTGGCCCGGCACGCCGTGGCCGCCTCGCAAGGGCTCGTGCTGCCGTCAAGAAGCATCCTGAATACAGCGAACATGCATATTTTCTGGCTGTCGAGGCCGCATTCACACAGTGGGAAGCTGTGCAAAACGTTGGTCGCAGGACCGGCTAACAAATTTCGCTGAAAAAGTGAAACGCATATACACTTGCGATTCCCGTACGGTGCCACGTTGCCGCTATGATGGAGTTTTCAAAGGTAGGATTCTTTAGCCGCTCAACTCTTACGGCTAGGACGGCAAAAATCTTGCGCATTCCCATGGTGCCACGAGCAAGAGTAGCCGGGTCATTCGACGCGCGAGGGCACCCCCTTGGGCAGTATACCGGTAGCCCAGCCCGATGGGGTCAGTTCAGCGCATCGAGTTGCACGCGGTGCGTTTGCTCATCTCATCCGGTCATCCTTTCGGCAGATAAGGAATTGTTCCTGCAAGATCGGTGTCGTCGATCAGCTGGAAACGGCTATCGCTGCCGCCCTGGCGGGCCCTGGCGTAGGGCGCGTATTCCGGATCAGTGACAAAGGCCTCGGCTGCTCCTGCTGATTGAAACTGCAGAAGTGCAATAAGGGTGGTATCCAGAGGCTTGCCCTCCAGTGTCTTCACATTCCCGCTTCGTAACAGGTACTTGCCGCCGTGTTTGTGCACAATGTCGTGCACCGAAGCCGCGTATGCAGGCGCCCATCCATCGTCAGTCACCTTGACGTCTGCGATCAAGTAAGCCGCCATTGTCGTTATCTCCTTAGTCGCCGAGCTTCCGAGCTAACTCCTAAGCTCGCGAACTTTCACGTTTTCGGCGCCTTCGAGCAAGAGAAAGATCCTGACTAGCGAGGGTCATGCCGAGACTGGTCGGCTTCGGCACGGTCGCCGCCTTATCCGAAAAGCAGATCAGCACAAGATCAGCCGCCGCATTCTCTCCGGCGCGAAGGGATGGTCGTCTGGTGGAGCATCGGAGTTGCGTCAATGTCGAGCCGCACGGTCACACAAATGGGTAGATCGTTTGGATGCTCAAGGGCAAGATGGAGTTCCGCCTCGGCACCGAACGGCGGGTCTGCGGCCCGGGCGACGTCGTGGTCATCCCGGGAGGCTCGGAGCACGAGGCTTGGTTTCGCGAAGACACCGAGGCGATCGATTTCTTCGCGGCTTCGCGCGACGATTTCTTACTCGGCGGCAAACCCGCCTGCATGAGCAAAGGCTGAACAGCTCTCTCCGTTCTTGGGCAAGTTTTTCGACGTAAAGCTTGATCCAATCGAGATACGGTTGCAGCTCAAGTTAACTATACCGGTGCAATTCCGTTTACTGGGCCATCAGCCGCATATGCACCGCGGTCGCGCTCGGCGATCTTCAACAGCCATTCGCCGCTCGGTCTTGAAGTGCTCCTTTTCGGCGGCAATAGCTTAACAAAAACTTAACGACCAAAATTGACCCCTAGATATTTCTCAACCAAGTCATTCAACCCGCGAGACGGGCGGCCTGTCCATTGTGGGGGTGGGGTCCCGGAGCCGGCCCAGGCGGGCGCGCCGGCAGCTCTCAGAATGTTGCTCGCAGGTGCAACGGGCCACATGCTGGGGCGATGTGCTCGGGTGCAACCTGAATAACATAGCAGGCGCTAAGCTGGGCGTTTATGGGGCCAACCAACCCCTGCGCCGTGGCTTGCGACACACTTCAGCCTCGCTTTGCGAGCCTCAAAGGGTGCTCCAGCGCCCTTTTTGGTCATCCATCGAAAGAAGGTCATGCCAATCATCGCTCTCGTTGACGACGACCACAATATCCTGACGTCAGTGTCCATTGCACTTGAGGCCGAGGGCTATCGGGTCATGACCTATTCCGACGGCGCCTCGGCGCTACAAAGCTTTAAGATGAGCACGCCCGATCTAGCCGTTCTCGATATCAAGATGCCGCGCATGGACGGTATGGAACTCTTGCGGCATCTGCGCCAAAAGTCGGACATTCCGGTGATCTTTCTGACGTCCAAGGAGGAGGAAATCGACGAAATCCTCGCCCTCAGGGTCGGGGCGGATGATTTTATCCGCAAACCGTTCTCACAGCGACTGCTGCTCGAGCGTGTCAAAGTCCTGCTACGGCGCGCGACGACAAAAGAAAGTCATGGCTCGAAAGTGCCTACGGAAAATGTGCTGGATCGTGGTGAGCTGCACGTGGATGCCGAGCGGCACGCCTGTACCTGGATGGGCAAATCGGTCGCGTTGACCGTCACCGAATTCCTTATTTTGCAAGCGCTGGCGAGCCGCCCGGGGGTGGTCAAAAGTCGCAATGCCCTGATGGACGCCGCCTATGACGATGACATTCACGTCGACGATCGGACCATTGATAGTCACATCAAGCGCGTGCGAAGTAAATTTAGAATGGTCGACGCTAACTTCGACATGATCGACACACTCTATGGCGTAGGATACCGCTTTAAAGAAGTATGATTCCGTTGGTTTAGAAAAGCGCGCCGCCGCAACGGCCAGTCAATGACGCCGCCGGCAGAAAGCAGCGCCCGCAATCTGATTGCCGGTTGGGCGCTTGACGAGTTGAGTTCGGACAGCGACGGGGTCAAGTCGGCGAGCGTGTTGGCTACCTGGCAATCTCGCTGATCTTGGAGCCTTCGAGCGTCAAATTATACATCAGGCCTTTTTGATCGAAGATAAAGCCGATTACGGGACTGCGTATCGTATTGGTGTCGATCGCCCCTCCGGCTCCAACTGTAACGATAGCGACCGACCCGTCGACGCCGATCTTCCAGCCGTGGGTGTGGCGGAAGCTCTCCAATGCTTCCTCGGTCATAAACATCAGGATCACTGAGCGCGCCTGCGCCCCGAGCTGAAATCCGAATGAGGCAGAGGCGATGTTGAAATATCCGGCGGCGCGTCTGTGGATATGCAGCGCGCCTTCGCCGTACTCGCCGCCAACTCCAAATCCAGCTTTGATTATGGTTGGGAAAATCAGGATACCAAACGCCTTGTTGGCGAGCTCGCGCGAGGACCAAACCTCTCGGAAGAACAAATTGAGCGTGGCATTGACGTTGGCGTCGATCTCCGGGCCGGACGCCGCTTGACTAGGCGACGTAGCGCCAAGGACCACAAGCAACGCAACGAGCATTGGCAGCGTCCTAGCCTTGTGGCGTGCGCGCATCTTGGCCTCTCCTAATTCCGAATCACCGTAAGAGCCTAGAACCTATCTCAAAATTACTGACCGGTCTCGACCAGCTATAAATGTTGGATGATTCGGCTCAGCAACGAGCAATGGGAGCGCATCCGGAACCATTTTCCGGAGGAGCGCATTTCCGATGGACGGAAATATCGAATGCTCAATGTGATCGACGAGTTCACCCATGAATGTCTGGCGATCCGGGTTGACCCGCAAGCTCAAGGCCATCGACGTGATCGACGTGCTGTCCGATCTCTTCATCCTGCGTGGTGTGCCTGGCCACATCCGGTCCGACAATGGGCCGGAGTTTGTGGCCAAGGCTGTGCAGGAGTGGATCACAGCGGTCGGCGCAAAGACCGCCTATATCGAGCCAGGCAGTCCTTGGGAAAACGGCTACGTCGAGAGCTTCAACGCACGCCTGCGCGATGAACTGCTCGGATGGCGAAATCTTCTACACGCTGCGCGAGGCCCAGATCGTCATCGAAAGTTGGCGGCGTCACTTCAATACAATCAGGCCGCATGAATCGCTCGGCTACAAGCCACCGGAACCAGAGGTGTTCGTGCCAGCATTCGCCGCGTGGCCGGCTGCGCGACGTCAACCGGCTCCGCCGGCCACGCTCCCACTGGCGCAACGGCCAACCCTAAACTAACATTCTAAACTGACCACTCGGTCGGGGCCGATCAACACCGTGCCGGACGAATTCACTGAATTTAAGATCGTTCTTCCGCGCAAAGCGTCAATTGCCAAATCAGGGGGACGTGCGTGAACCTTCTCATACTCGTTGTTGACGATGAGCCGGACGTCGAAATGCTGTTCCGGCAGCAATTCCGGCGCGACCTGCGCACCGGACGTTTCACGATGCAATTCGCTCAGTCGGCTGCTGCGGCGCTTCGGCTTATTGAGGACGCGATCGAGGTCTCACTCATTCTGATCCTTTCTGACATCAACATGCCGGAGATGACTGGGTTTGAGCTTCTACCCAAGGCAAAGGCTTTGCGCCCGGACGTCCCTATCATCATGATCACAGCCTATGGGGATGCTGAGACGAAGAGAAAGGCTTTGGAGAATGGTGCTGACGCGCTTTTGACCAAACCGATCGACTTTGCAGCACTCCGAGAAGAGATCGACAGGCGTGTTGGGCTTGCCGCGTGATCGCGTCACAAGGTGGCCGGCTTCAATCGGAATGGGTGGCCGACTTCCGTCGGAATCACTGGCCGCTTTCCGTCGGATTACGCAGTCATTGAATGAAGAGGGGAGTTTATTGCTCCTTGATGGCATGGTCGCTCGTTGCGAACAGCCGTCACATATTTTAGACTTCATTGCAGCCAATGGCGTTCTGCCTTAGGGGGAAAACATGGCTAAGCGAGCGATGCGCAAATCCACACACAAAGTCAAAGCGAAAGCAAGGAGCACACGCAAGAAGGCGGGGAGCAGGCGACTGGAGCTGATGCGATTTGTCCCTTTTTCATACTTTTGCACTTGCTGAAACGTGATGCCGGCAGACGATGCAAGATCAGCCTGGCTCATTTTCAGCATAAGTCGTCGCATGCGCACACGCTTCCCCACGTGGATGTCTGTTGGATCGGGCAATTTACTCATGAAATGCCCCTCCCTCGACTGTCGTTGACCAGTGTAAGTCGGTGATCCTGGCTTTCGCTATAAATCAATCAATGGTGTGTTTAGTCGCAGGTGGGCAGTCTTTGATTGCGCTGCAGCAATCAGACAAGCGACGCGATATCCGAAGATTGGGTCGCCACCAATGCCGCGCATGGAATCAAGATGATTGGTCCACGAGGTGAGGGTTCGAAAAAGATCGTTCCGCCGTCTAAAGATGACATGCGAGCGCTGATCGATGCGGCCGGCGAGAAGTTGCAGCTAATGCTACTTTTCGCCGCGTCCACCGGTGCCCGAGCTGGTGAGCAATGGGCCACTCGCTGGCGGGCTGAACTTGGACAAGTGTGAGCTTCACATATCGCGCCGGGTAGACGCGTACGGTGACGAAGGCGCACCCAAGAGCTCAGCCGGCGTGAGGACCGTACCATTGTCCTGCCAGCTTGCCGCGATGCTGAAAGCGTGGAAGCTAAAGTCGCAGTTCTCAAAGTCGGATGACTCGATTTTTCCGAACCAAGAAGGTCGTCACCTCGGCCATGACAACTTGATCAAGCGGAAATTCCTGCCGCTGTTCGACTTGCTCCCGACCGTCAAGCGCTTCAATTGACATGGCCTCAGACACTTTGCGGTATCATGCTGGATCGAAGCAGGTCTCGCTCCGAAGACGGTGCAAAGCTTTGCTGGCCACGCGTCGCTGCAAGTCACGATGGACCGATATGGACACCTATTCCCGAGCGATGATCACCGGAAAGCGATGGATCAGATTGCCAAGGGGCGATTCAAATGATCCGGCGAACGCTTGGCGAACAAAGCACCTCCTCCGTGTGCCATCCGTGTGACACGGACGCGCCGGGACAAGACGCCACAAGATGGGAAAGCCATGGTTTTACTGGTATTTTTCGGTATTGCGCGCGGCTCTGCATCTTGGCTCAATTTGACCTACGCAAAGGCCCGCTAAGTAATTGACTTAGCGGGCCTTTAATTTGGTTGCGGGGGTAGGATTTGAACCTACGACCTTCAGGTTATGAGCCTGACGAGCTACCGGGCTGCTCCACCCCGCGTCAAATGCGTCTTGGCGAACGCGAAGCTCATGTAGCAAGGGCCTCCCGATAAGGGAAGTGCGGGAAGCCCATTATTTCGTCATACTGTCATCACGAGCATCATCGGACCGTCATGCACGCCTTCCTAGAAGCGGATATGGGCGACAAACCTGCCTTGAAGGCCGGGGCGGCGATCGGTCCGTCACTTCGGGCTATTGCGGGTCATGTCCTCGCGGAGGCGCGAAAGGTTCTGGCCGATCCGGAACTGTCCAGCCAGGACGCGGTGCACTATTTCCGCCGGGCGATGAAGGAATGGCGCTCGCTGATGCGGCTTCTGGCGCCGTTCATCGTCGACGCCGTGCGCTGGCGCCGCGAGGGCCGCGACTATGCGCGCGCGCTCGGCCTCGCACGCGACGGCCAGTCGGCGCTCAACGCGTTCGACGACCTGATGAAGCAGGCGACCACACTATCGGACCGTTCGGCCGTCACCATTCGCGAGCGGATCGAGGCGATTCGAAAGAGCGAAGAGCGGGCGGTGCTGACGCCCGAACTGCGCGATGACATTATACGTTGGCTCGATACGGCGGCGGCCGCCGTGGAACTCTGGCCGGTCGATGAGGTGGCGTTCAGCGCCATCGCCGAACGGCTGACGACGGGTTATCGCAACGCGCGGCGGCTCATTCCGACCGATTGGGCCACGGCAACGCCGGAAGAGCTGCATGAGCTGCGCCGCCGCGTGGTCATTCACCGCTACCAGATGGAACTGATCGAGCCGCTGTGGCCGCGCTTTGGGCGGATGTGGACCGGCGAAGCCGAACGCCTGCGCGACCGGCTCGGCCGCTGTCAGGATCTCGAAGTGCTGACGCGGCTGACCGGGCCGCATCAGCCGCTGGCGCATTGGCGCTCGCGGCTCACGCCGGCTTGCGCGGATCGCACCAACGAGCTGGTGCACCGGGCACGCCGCATTACGGCGCGGCTGTTCGCCGAACGGCCGAAGGCGTTCCGGGCGCGGCTGGAGAGCCTGTGGGACAGCGGGCACTAGGCGATTCGGAATTCGTCATTGCGAGCGCAGCGAAGCAATCCAGTGAGTTAAGAAGAGTGGATTGCTTCGTCGCGTTGCTCCTCGCAATGACGGATTGAGCCAGTCGAAGCGGAATTCGCACTAACGCCGCTCAAGAAGCCGAGATGAAGCCCGCGAGTTCGGCGCCGACGCGGGCGATGACGCTGTCCCAATCGCCGATCGAGGTCTGCCGGAACAATCGCGCCGTCGGATACCAGGGGCTGGTGTCGCCATCGAGCGTCCAGCGCCAATCGGGCGCAAACGGCAGCATCACCCAGACCGGGCGTCCCATCGCGCCGGCGAGATGAGCGACCGCGGTATCGACGCAGATCACGAGATCGGACAGCGCAATCACCGCAGCCGTATCTGCGAAGGTTTCGAGCGCGTCGCCGACATGCGTCACGCGGATTTCGGCCGCGAGCGCCGCAGCGTCGTCCTTGCGCACGTCGCGCTGGATGCTCACGAAGCGAGCCGCCACGGAGAACAGCGGCGCGAGACGCGTAAAGGCGATCGAGCGATTGCGATCGTTGACGTGAGACGCATGGCCGGACCAGGTGAGCGCGATGCGCGGGCGAGCGAGCTCCCCGATCCGGCTCGACCATTTAGCGAGCGAGGCATCATCGGCGGCGAGATAAGGCACCTCGGCAGGCACCGTGTCCGGCTCGGTCTTGAACGCGAGCGGGAGACTGCCGAGCGGGCAATGCACGTCGAAGGGCGGCGGCGTCTCGCCGCGCGCAATCACAGTGTTCGCGCCGCGCAAGCCGCGCATCAACGTGACAAGCTCGCTCTGCACCTCCAGCACGACGTTGGCGCCGCCTTCGGCGACGAGCGGCACATAACGCGCGAACTGAATGGTGTCGCCCAGCCCCTGCTCGGCGTGGATCAGTACGGTCTTTCGCGTCAGCGGATATTCGCCGAGCCAAAGCGGACGGCCGCGGCTGCGCCGTTGCGGCATGCCGGTGCGCTGCCAGCGATATTCGTATTTCTCAAAGCCGCGCCGGTATTCGCCGAGCGTAAGCAACGCCAGAGCTTCGTTGAAATACGCGTCGGCGTCATCTTTGCGCTGCGCCGACACCTTGGCGTAGCTGTCGACCGCCTCGTGCAGCCGGTTGAGCGCGGACAGCGCCCGGCCGCGGTTGAGCCAGGCGCCGCTGTGCTGCGGCATCGCTCTGAGCGCCCGGTCGTTGGCATCGATGGCGTCGGCATAGCGGCCGAGATCGAACAGCGCGATGCCGCGATTATAATGTACGGCCGGATGGTCCGGCACGAGTGATAGCGCGCGATCGAATTCCGCCATCGCGTCCTCAGCCTGGCCGAGGCTTGCCTGCGCAATGCCGCTATTGAGCCGTGCCTCGACGTGATGGGGAACGCGCACCAGGACCTGGCTGAATTCAGCGAGCGCCTCTTCGATCCGGCCGAGGCTCAACAGCGCATTGGCGTGATGGTTCAGCACGTCAATATCGTCGGGGGCGAGCGCGAGCGCCTTGTCGAAGCATTCGAGCGCTTCCTGATCGCGCTTGAGCGTATGCAGCACGTGACCGAGGTTGGTCCAGGCGTCCGGCGCCCGCGGGTTGACGCGCACAGCGGCGTTGAGCAGCCGGTGCGCCTCACCGATCCGGCCAAGCTGGGCCTTGACGGTGCCGAGCAGATTGAGCGCGTCGAAATAGTCCGGCGCGGCCTTGAGAACCCGCGCATAAATCTTCTCCGCCTCGCGCAACCGGCCCTGCCGGTGCAGCGCAACGGCCTCGTTGATCGATCGGCCGACGTCGAAGGGAGCGGGCCTGGTGCTCACGGGCGAACAAATCCCCGGCTAAAATTTAAGCATACGCGACAATGAGATGATGCGACATACGGGCGGTTGTCGCGGCGTTGTCAAGCCGTGCTCCGCGAGGCCGGGCCGCCTCGGCCGAAGCGTTGTCAAGCTACTGGCAGGATCGTAACGTGGCCCCGGACATCGAGGATTGGAAATGGAATTCGGCATTTTTTCGAATGGTTTTCGCCTTCACACCACGGCGGCTCAGACCTACGATGAGGACCTTGCGGAGATTGTGTACGCCGATCAACTCGGCTTTCGCTACGCCTTCATCAGCGAGCATCACGGCGAGCCGGTCTATATCGACAAGGTCGATACGCTGCCGGTCCCCGAACTCCTGATGTGCAAGGCGGCCGCGCTCACCAAACAGATCAGGATGGGCGCTGCGGTCAAGCTGATCCACCTGACGCACCCGCTCGACACCGCCATCCACGCCGCGGTGACCGACCACGTGATCGGCGGCGGCCGCTATATTTTCGGCTACGGCTCCGGATTTCCAAGCCCGCTGTTCGCCAATGAGCGCGGGCTGTCGCACGAAAACCGTCACGAACGGCTGCGCGAGTCGCTCGATTTCATCTTGAAGTGCTGGACGGCGCCGGAGCCGTTCGACTGGAACGGCAAATACTGGAAAGGCAAAGGCATCGTATCGCTGCCGCGCCCGCTGGTGTCGCCACACATGCCGATGGCAACCGCGACCGATCACGAGGCGATGCTCGATTGGGCGGGAGCGAACGGCTACTATTTGCTGACGGCGCAGCTCGAACCGCCCGGATCGATCCGCCGCAAGGCCGACCGCTATGTGCGCGCCGCCAAAGCCGCCGGACGCGACATGCCGTTGAACAATATAGTGGCCTCCCGCTACGTTTATCTTGCCGATTCGCACCGCGAAGCCATGGACGATCTGCGGCCGGCGATCACGACCGAACTCCGCTTTCAGATGAAGCGCGGCTTTCTCCGGGTGATCAAGGCCAATTACGGTCTCTCGATCCCCGGCGACGAGGTGACGTTTGATCAGCTTGCCGAAACCGGAATCTATTACATCGGCGATCCGGACACGGTCGCGCGGCAGCTTCGCGAGTTTTATGAAGCGTCCGGCGGCTTCGGCAAACTCCTGATCATCGCCGGCAAGAATTGGGCGACACGCGAGAAGGTGTTTCGGTCGATGCGCATGTTCATGGACCACGTGGCGCCGAAGCTGCGCGATCTTGAGCCTGTGCGCGATCCGGACAGCGTCGCGGCATGAGAGGAGCTTGTCATCGTTCGCGCAGGCGGACGATCCAGTAAACGCAGACCGTGATTACTGGATGCTCCGCGTTCGCGGAGATGACAGGCCCGGAGGCGGAAGGCAGCGGAGGAGCAACAATGCGCCTCGGACTATTCATGATGCCGGTCCATCCGCCGGCGCGGTCGTTCACCGATACGCTCGCCGAGGACGAGGAGAAGTCGCTCTACGCCGATGCGCTCGGCTTCGACGAACTGTGGCTCGGCGAGCATTTTTCGGCGACCACGGAGCCTATCCCCTCGCCGCTGATGTTCATGGCGAGCCTCTTGCCGCGCACCAAAAACTTGAAGTTCGGCACCGGCGTGATCTGCCTGCCGAACCACGATCCCGCCATCGTCGCCGCCGAAGTCGCGCAGTTCGATCACATGAGCCGCGGCCGCTTCATGTTCGGCATCGGTCCTGGCGGACTGCTCTCCGATTTTGAGCTGTTCGGCAACGCCGACCGCAGCACACGCGGCCGCAAGGCGATGGAGGCGATCGCCACCATCGAGCGCATCTGGGCGCAGGATCCGCCTTACGATCTTCCCGGCGAATTCCGCTCCGTGCAGCTCAAGGAGGCGATTATTCCGCACCTCGGCATTGGCAGCATGCCGAAGCCATTCCAGAAGCCGGGTCCGCCGATCACCATGTCGGTCTCCAGCCGCAACTCGGCGACGGCGCGCGTCGCCGGACAACGCGGCTGGGGCATTCTGTCCGGCAACAACGTACCGGCCAATGCGGTGGTGACGCATTGGCAGACTTATGGCAAGGCGTGCGCGGAGGCCGGCAAGCCGGCGCGCGGCGAAAATTGGCGCGTGGCGCGCAACGTCATGGTGGCGGAGAGCGATGCCGAGGCGGAGGACCGCGTGTTTTCCGAAGCCGGCTCGAACCGCTATTTTTACACCTACATGCGCGAAGTGTTGTCCCGCGTCGGCATTCTCTCGGTGATGAAGCCCGATCCTGACACGCCGGACGACAAGGCCACGGTCGAAGTCATCACCGAAGGCTGCATGCTCTACGGCTCGCCGAAGACATTTCTCGACAAGCTCATCGCCTTTCGCGAGGAGGTCGGTCCCTTTGGGACGCTGCTGATGACGGGTCTCGACTGGAGCGGCCCGAACCGCGATTGGGAACGCAACTCGATGCAGCTCCTCGCCCAAGAAGTGATGCCGAAGGTGCGCCAGCATGCGATGGCTCACGCCGCGGAGTAATGCCGCCGCCGATGGAGAAGCGGCGATGCCGAGTTCGCGCCGCCAACCCGCGTTGCGGCCCATCGCGATCTTGCTGATCGCCCTCGCCGGCCCTATCTCCGCGGCCGAGGCGCAAACATCCGAGCCGTACTACGCCGGCAAGCAAATTCGCATGGTGATCGCGAACGGCGCCGGCGGCGCCTATGACATCTATGCGCGCATTCTGGCGACGCATCTGAGCCGCCACATTCCGGGCAGTCCCAGCATCATCGACCAGAACATGCCGATCGCCGCCGGCATGCAGGCCACCAACTGGGCCTACGCGGAGGCGCCGCGCGACGGCACCGTGATCGTCGCGACTTTCAACTCGGTGCTCGCCGAACCGCTCTACGGCAATCCCGCCGCGCGCTACGATCCGCGCCGCTTCGAATATGTCGGTAGCGTTTCCAAGCAGCAAAACATCTGCGGCACCTGGCACACCAGCCCGGTCAAGACCATCGAGCAGGCGAAGACCCGCGAGGTGATCGTCACCGCCACCGGCAGCGCCAGCGACTCGGCGATTCTGCCGCGGGTTCTCAACGCCATGCTGGGCACCAAATTCAAAGTCGTGCTGGGCTATTCCTCGGGGATTCGCGGCTTGCGGTCGAACGCGGCGAAGCCGACGGCGTGTGCGGGTTGTCGTGGTCGACCCTCAAGGTCGCAAGCCCCGAATGGACGCAGAAACGGCTGCTCAACATCATGCTGCAGACCGGAACCAAACCGCAGCCGGAATTGCCCGACGTGCCGCTTCTCGTCGATCTGGTCTCAAGTCCCGATGACAAGAAGGCCATCGAAATCCTCTCGTTCCAACAGGAGATGGGCCGGCCGTTCCTGATGCCGCCCGATACGCCCAAGGAGATGGTGGCGATCATCCGCCGCGCCTTCGACGATACGGTCAAGGACCCGCTGTTCCTCGCCGATGCGAACAAGACGTTTCTCGAAGTCGATCCGATGAGCGGTGAGCAAATGGCGGAAATCTTGAACAATGCCTACGCCATGCCGAAGGCATTACTGCAACGAGCCGTGGACCTGCACGGCAGCGAGGCCAACTGATGCCCTACAGCAGCGCGACCGGACCAAAAATCTACTACGAGGCGTCGGGCGAAGGACCGGACCTGGTTTTCGTCCACGCCAATCCGTTCGACCATCGGCTCTGGCTTTATCAGGTGGCGGATTTCTCGTCGCACTTCCGCTGCATCAGCGTCGACATCCGCGGCTACGGCCGCTCCGACAAGATAGAAACGCCGTTCACGCTCGCCGACATGAAGGATGACGTGCTCGGCGTCTGCCGCGCCGAAGGCGTCAGCACGGCGATTTTCTGCGGCTGCAGCGTCGGGTCGGGAATATCGCTGTTGATCGGTCTCGATCATCCGCAGATGGCCAAAGCCTTGGTCCTCGTCGGCGGCAGCAGCCGCGGCAGCGCCGGCGTGCGCCAGCGCGCCGAGACGTTCAGCAAGACCACCGACGTGGCGGCGACGATCTGCGATCATCTGGTCGACTGCGTCGCCCCGGATTTTCCGAAAACCGCGCATGGCCGGTGGATTCTGTCGCTGTTCGCCGATAAGGCCCACACGCTGTCGGCGAACGCCATCGCACAGATTTACCTCGCGCGCGGCGGCTGCGACATGAGCGGACGGCTCAAGGACCTTCGCGTGCCGACGCTTGTCATCAACGGCGCCCACGACAATTCGCTCACCGCGGGGCGCGAGACCGCGGCGGGCGTCACCGGTGCGCGTCACGTCGAGTTGCCCGGGACCGGCCACGCCTGCTGCATCGAGGACCCGGCCGCGTTCGATCGGACGATGATCGACTTTCTCCGCGACAACAAGCTTTGGTCGGCGGCTTAGAGCGGTCGGTTTTTGCTTTGGTTCTTGGCTGTCGTTCTTGATTCCTAAAACTCAAAGATGTGGCGCCGCCAGCGGCGCTCGGTTAAGACTGATCGAGGGTGGCAATCTGGCCGGGAGCGAGGGCAAACCGTATGGTCGCTGGTCGGCGGCTGCGATGTGCAATGGCGTGCCTCGCTCAGATGATGTCCGTAACCAGTCTGCTGCTGCTGATCGGCACCGTATCCGGCGCGCGGCCCTGCGCCGCCGATGAGATCGCCGACTTCTACGCCGGCAAGACCATCACCATTCTGGTCGGTTACGAGGCTGGCGGCGGCTACGACCTTTATGCCCGGCTGGCCGCCCAGTTTCTTGGCCGTTATCTGCCCGGACAGCCCGCCGTCATCGTGCAGAACATGCCCGGCGCCGGAGGACTGAAGGCGGCCATTTTCTGCTCGATGTCGCGCCCAAGGACGGCACGACGCTCGGCATTCCGAGCCAGACCATCGTGTTCGACACTTTGCTCGGCTACAGCGCGGGTGTGGACGCCGGCCGGTTTCAGTGGCTGGGCCGCATGGCCATGAACGTGGAAGTCGGCGCTGCGTTTGCAACGACAGGCATCAGCTCCATGGCCCATTTGCGAACGCGCCAGATATCGATCGGCGGCACCGGAGGCACCGCCGGCAGTTCGGTCATCCCGTTTCTGCTCAACAAGCTTGGCGGAACCAAATTCAACCTCGTTGAAGGCTACCGAAGCGCCATTGAGGTGATCCTCGCCATGCGGCGTGGCGAACTGGACATGGTCGGCGGCGTCGGTCTGGCAACGTTGCAGGCCCGCTTTGGCAACGAGATGAAGGACGGCTCGTTGCGGGTGATCTACCAAACCGGCTTCAGCCGCCATCCCGACATCCCTGACGTTCCAGACATCGACGAATTCGGCCGCACCGAAGAAGAGAAACAGATGCTTGCGCTGCTCTCGTACATTGCCGCCGTCGGCCGCTCGATCGTCGCTCCTCCCGGCGTCCCGCCGGCTCGCATCGCCGCCTTACAGAAGGCGATTGCCGTGATGCTGGCGGATCCGGCTGTACTCACTTTCGCCTCCGAGCACACGATCAAGCTCGAGCCTGGTTCAGCAGAAGACATCGACACCATCGTACGCAAGACGCTGACGACGTCTCCGGATCTCGCGGCAAAGACGCGCGCGGTTCTCGAATCCATGAAATCCGGAAAGTAGAAGCCGCGGGCAAGCATAACCGACAGGGACCGCCATGCCGATCATGATCACCGACGACGACGCCATCCGGCTGCTGTCGATCTCCGAAGCGATCGAGGCGATGCGCGTCGCGTTTTCCGACCTCGCCCAGGGACGCGCCGCCAATCCGCCGCGGCTGCGCTATAGCTTGCAATCGCCCGATGATCCGCAGCGCCGCTACTACGCCAATATTCATGCTGGCGCGTCGCAATCCTACCGCGTCGCATGCGTGCGAGCCGGCTCGCACTTTATGCTCAACGATGACGGCAACGACCAGCGCCGCAGGCTCGATAATCCCGACGCCCTCAACTGGTCGGTGATTACGCTGTACGACTTGACCACGACCGAGCCGCTTGCGTTCATGCACGAGACGCATCTGAGCGGCTTTCGCGTCGGCGCCACGACCGGCCTTGCCGTCGCCGAAATGGCTCGCGAGGACGCCAAGGTCCTCGGCTTGTTCGGGACCGGAAATCAGGCCTTTCCGAATTGCCGCGCGATCTGTGCCGCCCGGCCGATCCAGCGGGTCCAGGTCTTCAGCCCGAATCCGCAGCACCGCGCCGACTTCGTCGCACGAATGGCAAATGAGAATGTCGAAGTCGTCGTGGTCGACGATCCGCGCCCCGTGGTGAAAGGCGCCGACATCGTCTGCTGTGCGACGAACGCCAAAAAACCGGTGTTCGACGGCGAATGGCTTGAGCCGGGACAGATGGTCGTCAGCATCGCCAACTCGGACGTGATGGATACGCGGCGCGAAGTGGATGAGGCGACGTTCGCGCGCGCCGGCGACATCGTTATCAACGATTGGGAGAGCGTTGTCGCCAATCGCCAAATCGAACTGCTTGAACCGATCGAGAAAGGCTTGGTGGATCGCGAAAACGTTCATGAACTCGGCGACGTCGTCACCGGCAAGGTGAAGCTGCGCCAGGAGCCGGACTCGATCCTGTACTACAAGAACAATACCGGACTTGCGATCCAGTTCGCCGCGTGCGGCGCCATCCTCTACCACAAGCTCATCAAAGAGGGCACCAACCGCGTCATTCCGCGCGAATGGTTTGCGGCCCGGAAATACAACATCTAGCGCTCGAAATTCTGCAGCAGCGCGCCGCGAAGGAATTTCGGCAGTTCGGCGATGTCGCGGCTCGCGTAGTCGCTGTCGGCTGCGGCCGAGAGCGAGGCGAGCATGCCGGACGCGAGCGGCATCGGCACGCCGGCGAGCGCTCCGGTCGCCACCGCCGACATGATGTCCTTGCGCAAGGTGCGCATGTCGAGCGTCATGTCGGCGTCGCCGCCGTTTAAGACATCGAGCTTGCTCTTGAGCCAGCCGCACGCCACCGGCCCGTCCGCAATGACGTCGAGCATCTGCGCGACACCGAGCCCTTGCTTGACGCCGAGCGCAAGCGACTCGGCGAGCGCCGCAATATAGGCCCCGAGCCCGAGATTGGCGGCGAGCTTCATCGCATAACCCGAGCCGTTCGGACCCATGTGGACGATGCGGCGCGTCAGTTTCTCAAGCACCGGTCGCGCGCGTTCCACATCCTCGGCGCGGCCACCCACCATGGCGAACAGCGTGCCGCTCTGCACCTGCGGAATGGTGCCGAGCACCGGCGCCTCGATCAGCCGCGCGCCCTTGGCTTCGACGAGCGGCAAAAGCTCGCGTCCCGTCATCGGCTGCAGCGTGCTCATCTCGATGAAGAGCTTTCCGGTCACGACGGTTTCGAGAAAACCCGCGGAGCCGGTGAAGATGCGGCGGGCACCGTGATCCTCGGTGATGGTGGAAACGACAATATCGGCGGCTGCCGCAACTCTGCGCGCGCTGTCGGCGATCCGCAGCCCGTGCGCCGCAAGCGCCGCGTTGGCGCGGGCGTCGTGATCCCACCCGACGACATCAAAACCGTGTTCGCACAGCCGCCGCGCCATCGCCGCGCCCATGCGGCCAAGGCCGACCATCCCGATTGTCATGATCCGATCCCTCCCGATACCGGCGGGCAATGTATGATTTTGCAGCGGTCAGGCGCGCAGATAATGCCACGCCCGGCACACGGGCTTGAAACCGATTTTGGCGTAGCACCGGTTCGAAGCAGGGTTGCGCAGATCCGTAAAGAGGCAGGCCGCCGTTCGGCCTTCGGCAAAAACGCTGTCGGCAACCGCGGCCGTCGCCGCTCCGGCATAGCCACGGCGGCGCACAGGCGGCGTGTAGACGCCGGCAATCGCCGCAACATGACGCGTGCGGCGGACGATGCCGGCCATCGATACCGGCTCGCCGCCGACGGTCCAGAACCGGTAGTTGCCTGAGGCCGCGGTTTTGTCGAGTGCCTCGCGCGGCGGCAGCACGTCGTGCGGCTCCGCCTCCTTGAAGAACGCGGTCAGCCATTGCGCAAACAGATCGGCATCGGCGAGGCCGACCGGCCGCGCCGAACCGGAAACGCCGGGATACGCCGGCTTGTCGCGGAGCGCATGGATGCTTTGCGGGATCGGATCGCGAAATTTCACGCCGCGTTCAACCGCACGCTCCACGAAGAGCGGCGCGGTCTCGTCGTGGCCGACGACGCCCGGATAATCGAGACTGAGGGTCTCCGCGGCAAAAGCGCGGCATTGCGCGGCCGTGAGCTCGCCGAGAATGATCGCGTGCTGTGGCGACGTTTGTATCGCACATGCGCCAGGCTCGCTTATGGTCCACAGCCGCACATCGGAAGCTCCCGCATCGAGCAGACGGCCAAGCAGCCCAAGCATGAGGTTGTGCTTGACCTCATCTCGCTCCAGAGCGGGCCGATGATAATCGACGAACTCGCGCAGTTGCATCGTCAGCCTCGCGGCCAGTGTTACCGCCGGCGCGCTCACGCCAGCGCCGCCGCCACCGCCTTGCCGCAGGCGATCGTATCGGCCAGGCCGCCAAGATCGCGAGTGCGAAGTTTTGGCTCGGCAAGCACGCGCTCGATCGCCTTGACGATGGCGCCGGCGGCTTCGCCCTCGCCAAGATGCTCGAGCATCATCGCACCCGACCAGATTTGCCCGATTGGGTTGGCGATGCCCTGCCCGGCGATATCCGGCGCCGAGCCGTGCACCGGCTCGAACACCGACGGAAACTTGCGCTCGGGATTGATGTTGCCAGACGGCGCGATGCCGATGGTGCCGGTGCAGGCCGGGCCGAGGTCCGAGAGAATGTCGCCGAACAGATTCGAACCGACCACGACGTTGAACTTGTCGGGCTTGAGGACGAACAGCGCGGTCAGAATGTCGATGTGGTACTTGTCCCATTTCACGTCGGGAAAGTTCTTCGCCATCGCCTCCACGCGCTCGTCCCAGTACGGCATGGTGATGGCGATGCCGTTCGACTTGGTGGCCGAGGTCAAATGCTTCTTCGGCGTGCTGCGCGCGAGTTCGAAGGCGAATTTCAGCACGCGGTCGACGCCGATCCGCGTCAGCACCGTTTCCTGCACCACCACTTCGCGCTCGGTGCCGCCGAAGATGCGGCCGCCGATCGAGGAATATTCGCCCTCGGTGTTCTCGCGCACCACCCAGAAATCGATGTCGCCCGGCTTTCTGTTCGCGAGCGGCGACGGCACGCCCGGCATCAGCCGCACCGGGCGCAGGTTGACGTACTGGTCGAATTCGCGGCGGAACTGAATGAGCGAGCCCCACAGCGAAATATGATCGGGAATTTTCGCCGGCCAGCCGACCGCGCCGAAGAAGATCGCGTCGTGGCGGCCGATCTTGTCCTTCCAGTCTTCGGGCATCATGCGCTGATGCTTCTCGTAATAGTCGATCGAGGCGAAGTCGAAATGGTCCTGGCGCAATTCGAAGCCGAACTTCTTGGCCGCGGCCTCCAGCACGCGCACGCCCTCCGGCACGACTTCCTTGCCGATGCCGTCGCCGGGGATCACGGCGATGTTGTAGACGCGATTGGTGGTCATGGCGCGCTTCCTCCTGGATCGAAATTCTCGGCCGTCATTGCGAGCATCAGCGAAGCAATCCAGTGCAGGAGCGCCGTTCTGGATTGCTTCGTCGCTATCGCTCCTCGCAATGACGACGGCCCTTTCCGGCGCCTCATACGCGCGGGGCAACGCGTGTTGTCAAGGCGAGTCGCCCGACGCGTGGTCAAGGCGCGTCCGGACCCGTCTTGCGCCACCGGCCGCCCAGGATGGCGCCGGCGATGAGCCCAATCACGGCGCCGAGCGGCCCGATGGCGAACACGGCGGTCATCGCGGCTCAACGCAGCGGTCGTGGGTGTTGCCGGACAACAGCATGATGAGCCAATAACCCACGAACGCGAACAGCGGATAGCCGATCAGCAATCCCAGCACGTCGTGGGTGTTGCCGGACAACAGCATGATGAGCCAATAACCCACGAACGCGAACAGCGGATAGCCGATCAGCAATCCCAGCACGTCGTGGGTGTTGCCGGACAACAGCATGATGAGCCAATAACCCACGACCGCGAACAGCGGATAGCCGATCAGCAATCCCAGCACCGCCGCAAACATGCGTCTCGTGGCCTATCGCTCGAACATATTCAGGAAGGAAATCTCGCTGCGATGATCGATCAGAATACCGTCCCGCAATGGCGCTCGGCGTCCGCCGATGACGTGGCGGCGATCCACGCGATCGGCGCCAGCATACATCGCGAGCTGCCCGAGAGGCCCGAAATCTTCACTGAGAAGTTCAGGCTGTTTCCATCCGGCACGAGAGTGCTGACGCGCGCCGGCTTGATCGTCGGCTACGGCATGACCCATCCCTGGCGGCTCTACGCGATACCGCCGCTCAACACGTTTCTGAAGGCGCTGCCGGCGCAGCCCGACGGCATGCTCATTCACGGCGTCGCCGTGCTTCCCGACGCGAGGGGCCACGGCGCGGCAGAGCAGTTCGTCCGCTTCGCGGATGACGCGGCCCGCAGCCGCGGCATCGCGGCCCTTGCCCTGGTCTCGGTCTACGACACCTATCCGTTGTGGATGAGGTGCGGCTTCACCATCGCCGAGCGGCCGCATCTCTCGGACGCGCTGCGGACTTATGGCGGCAATGCCTGCTACATGGTGCGCACGGCGCTCTGAATGCGCCTCTTGATCTGGACCGCGCGGACGGCGGCGCGTTGTCAAGCCGCGCCCGCAATCGTAACGTTGCGCGCCGGCGGTCACATCTTTGGTCAGCGATGGGAGCATCGCCGTGAATGACGTCCTGCGCGAAGACAAAAAGCCTGGCGGCACGCCGCCAGCGGCGGACAAGCCGTTCCGTCTCGAAGAGGCAACGATCGGCGATCTGCACGCCGCGATCCGCGCGGGCCATATCACCTTGGTCGAGGTCGTGCAGCGCTACATCGATCGGGTGCGCGCCTATAACGGCGTGGCGACGCTGCTGGTCACACCCGACGGCGCGCCGGTCGCGGAAGCCACGGGCGCGGTGCGCGCCGGAGAGACAATCCGCTTCCCGACCGAAACCGTGAAGGCCTCCGCCGTGCTGCCCGATCTCGATGCCTACAAGGGGCCGCCGCTCGAATTCGGCCGCATGGAAGCGACCGCCTCCGATCCCGGGGTGCAGCAGCAGTTCGGCATGCTGGTCGGCAAGCCGAATGCCGGCCAAGTCAATGCGCTCGGCACGCTCAACATCCGCGGCGAACGCTCGGTGACGTGCCGCGGCGAGTTCGACCGGCATCCGTCGCTCGGCCCGCTGCCGCCTGCGGCCCCGCCGGTCTGTGACATGTTCCGCCATTATCCTGATGCACTCGAACGCGCCGCCGAACTCGACGCGCTCTTCGGCCGCAATCCCGATCTCGACGCGATGCCGATGTACGGCGTCGTGTTCTCGTTCAAGGACCCGTTCGACACCAAGGACATGCGCTCGACCGGCGGCGGCGACGCCGCCTACGACATCGACTTTCCGGCGCGCGATCACGTGCTGGTCGAGCAGCTGCGCAACAAGGGCGCCATCATCTTCGCCAAGGCGGTCAACACCGAATATAACGGCCGCGCCGGCGATCCGGGCGGGCGCCACACGCCCGGCAAGGTGCTGCCGTCGACGCTCGGTTATCAGCGCAGCACCTGGGCCGGCAATCCGGTCAATCCCTACGATACGACGCGTTCCGCGTCGCTCGGCTCGAGCTCGGGCTCCGGCGTCTCGGTCAGCGTCAACTTCGTCATGGCAAGCCTCGGCGAAGAGACGCGCGCGTCGTGCCGCGGCCCGTCGAATCACAACGCGGTCGCGCTCATCCTGCCGCACAAGGCGATGCTCGGCTTCGACGGCGGCGCCATCGGCGCCGACATCTATTGCGACCGCGCCGGCATTCACTGCCGCACCATCGCCGACTGCGCAAAGGTGCTCGATGCGCTGAAAGACCCCGAGAACGGCTATTACGATCCGCGCGATCCGTTCACCACGGTGGCGCGCTCATCGGTGCTGAAAACACCGTACGCGGGCCATGCCCGATCGTCGGGCGCGTCGGGCTCGCTGCAAGGCCGCCGCATCGGCGTCATCCGAGAGTCGATGACAATACCGAAAGGCTCGATGACGGAGCGGCCGATCGTCGAGGCCGCGACGCGCGAGATCAAGGACGTTCTCGGCGGAAATCTCGGCGCGACGCTCGTCGAATCATCCGATCCGTTGTGGACGCCAGATCCCGACCTCGAACAGATGAGCGTCGACTTCCGCCGGGCGCTCGCGCGCCTCGTGCCGGTGTTCATGCCCGATCTACTGTTTCGCGTGCGCCGCGATGGCCAACCGGTGTTCAAGGAGTTCGCCGACGCCATCGTGCCGACCGAGTTCATGCCGGGCAAAATCCTCGGCTCGGGCACCATGACGCCGATCGACTATTGCGTCGCGCTCGCCGAGGGCCGCATCGCGCCACCGCACAATCTCGACCTCGCCACCATCCAGAATCAGGAACTGGCGATGGCGTTTCGCTTCCACATTCCGCAATATCTGACGCGCCGCGCCGCCGACTGGCAGGCGCGCGGCTTTGCCGAAACGCTCACCGACTTTCCGGCGCTCAACGCGCGCTCCAAATTCTGGGGCGACGATCAGCGCGCCGCGTTCCGCAACTGGGAAGAGGTCACCGACCTGCGCAATCCGCTCGGCGGCCGGCAAGGCGTCAACGAGCGCATCATGCTGCACGAACTTCTGCGCCGCGTCGACATGATGGTGATCCTGGAAAACAAGCTCGACGCGCTGGTGCGGTTGCACACGCCGTGGCCGCCCGGCCTGATCGGCGACGCGTATCAGTACGACATCGCCAGCAATCTGCGTCCGGAATCGCTGAGCGGCCCCAACGCCGGCCTCTCCGAAGTGCTGATCCCGGCGGGCTACGTGACCACGGTCTATGATCCGATGTTTAAGCTCACCGCCGACCGCACGCGCTACGTCTCGGCGGCTTCAGACAATCCAACGCACATTCCGCCGCCGGGCCTGCCGTTCTCGCTCGTCTTCCGCGTCGAGCCCGGCAAGGAAGACGTGCAGCTCGAGATCGCCTCCGCCTACGAAGCGGCCTCCAAGCGCCGCATCCCGCCGCCAGCGTTTGGGGCGGTCTGTTGAAGCATTGTCATGCCGCGCGAAGGCGGGGCATCCAGTAAACCCCGATCGCGTCGTGATTACTGGATCGCCCGCCTGCGCGGGCGATGACAATGTTTGGGCGCGTAGCACTTGCTATTTGAAGGTGATCAAATCCGTACGGCTGAGCGTTGACGCTCCCTTCTTCAAAGGCTCGTTCGCGGCATTCGAACTGTGCTGATGCAAAATCTGGTGCAGCCCGATGGCGACTTCGTAGTCCGTGGCGTCCAGGCTCGTATCGACGGGAACGACGATCGTGTAGCCGCGCAGCGTCGCTCCGACCGACGTATAGGTGACCGATCCGCTTATCTTCCAACCCGTCAGAATGAGCGTTGTAATCCCTTTGGCCTTCAGCATTTGATCGAGGTCGGTCTTGTAAAAACGGTCCTGGGCCTGACTCTCAATCTTGATATCGCCGGGCGCGGGAAGGACTTCGGGCAACCAGTTTGCCATGGTGTGCGCCCGCGTCCCGTACGCAACGGTAACGCCGGCCTTCCGCGCCTTCGCCAGCAGCGAAGCGATGGCCGGCACCATCTTGCTCGTGCAGTTGGGTTGACGCGTGCAAATCGGATCGACGATGTCGAATATGAGCAATGCGGTCGTTGCGGGATCAAGCGTCACCGGGACCGGATCCGGTGGTGACGGCATTTGCAGTGTCAGCGGAGCCTTGCTCACGGAAATCCACCTGATTGCGACCGGGCAGCCTGCGGCTGATCGCGAGCACAAGCTGATCGTCAGTATCGTAACGGAAGTGCAGGCAAGTCGCACGTGCCCGGATTGGGTGAAACGAAATCCGCGTCAAGTTTCACGGCGTCACGGCCGGACTTGTTCCGGCCATCCACGTCTTTTCCGGGACTCTTGCCAAGACGTACCAGCAAGACGTGGATGCCCGCGACAAGCGCGGGCATGACGGCAGGGGTCGCCTTCGGCGCTATTCCAGATGAATGCCCAGGCTCTTGATGATGGGAGAAAACATCGCGTCCTGTTTCTTCATCTCGGCGGTCACCTGTGGCGGCGACAGCGGCATCGGCTCGAAGCCGATCCGCCGCAGCGTGTCGATCATGCCGGGCTCCGCGAGCACCTTGCGCAATGCCGCATCGAGCCGATCGACAATCGGCTTTGGCGTTCCGCCAGGCGCGAACATGACGAATTGCACGCCGCCGAGGAGGCCCGGAAAACCCTGCTCGGCGGTGGTCGGTGCACCCGGCAGGAGGCTCGAAGGGGCATCCTGCACCAGCACCTGGGCGCGAAGCTGGTTGCTGTCGATCAGCGGCTTGGTGGTGCAGGCGAGCAGGCTCGCGAAATCGATCCGGCCGGCGACGACGTCCTGGAGCATGGCGGGCGGCGATTTATACGGCACCAGGACGAAGCTGACGCCTGAGCGCTGCGCGATCTGCTCGACCACGAGATGCTGCGACAGGCCATAGCCGGATGTGGCATAGGTGATCGTGCTCGGATGCGCCTTGGCGAGCGCGATCAGGTCGGTGAGGCTGCGAGCGGGGCTCGATGCCGCGCTGACCAGCACGGCCGGCGTCGCGCCAACGCCGCCGACCGGCGTCAGATCCTCGAACGGATCGAAGGCCAAGTTCGGAAAGCTCTTGGTGAACGTCGCGATCACGGTGCCGTTGATCAAGAGCGTGCAGCCGTCCGGCGCGGCGTGAACGACGTCCAGCGTTCCGATGTTGCCGGTCGCGCCGGGCCGATTCTCGATCACCAGCGTCTGGTGCAGTTCGCCCTGCAGTGCGTTGGCGAGCGCGCGGGCGCCGATGTCGGTCGCGCCGCCGACTCCGAACGGCACGATCAGCTTGATCGGGCTGCAGGTTGAGTTAGCCGCGACCGCCGGCGCGACGAGACAGCACGCGCCCAGCAAGACGTACAGCAAGGCTCTGATTGTCCGCACCGTGGTTTCCTCCCGAAGATTCCGCCAGCGAATCTTATCGCTGGTCTTGCACGCGAACGATGCGGTCAAGCGTCCGGCCACGCGGCGCGCGCGATCTCGACCACGTGGCGGAGTTTCCGATATTGCTCGTCGATCGTCATAGCGGTGCTGCCGATATTGCCCGAAAAGCCGCATTGCGTGCTCAGGCCCAGCCGCTCCATCGGCACGTAGCGCGACGCCTCGCGGATGCGGTCGAGCACGGCCTCCTTCGGCTCCAGCTCCGAGTACTTCGTGCTGATCAGGCCGAGGATCACGGTCTTGCCGTCCGGCATTGCCTTGAGCGCTTCAAGCGGCCCGGCGCGCGGACTGTCGAATTCGAGAAAATAGAACGCCGCATTGAGCCTGCGGAATAGCTGGTCGGCCATGAACTCGTAGCCGGCATCGGCCTGCCAGAAGCCGCGGCGGTTGCCGCGGCAGACGTGAATGCCGACGTTGATCGAAGGCGGTGCTGCCGCGATCGCCGCATTGAGCAGTTCGACATATTGTTCGACGGACGTCTTCCAGTCGTCGCCGCGGCCGGCGAGCGTTGCGCGGATCTCCGGGTCGCCGATCTTGACGATCGAGGTCTCATCGAATTGCACGTAGGTGCAGCCGGCCTCCGCCAGCGCAGCCAGTTCACGGCGATAGACCTCGATGATGTCGGCCCAGAACTCATCCGTCGACGAATAGGCATCGCCGAGGATCGCGCCGTCGCCGCCGAGGAAGTGCAGGATCGCCGGCGATGGCAGCGTGACCTTGGGAGTTCGGCTGGTGATCGATTTCACGAACGCAAAATCAATAGCGAAGATCGGTCCCTTCCAGCGCGCCTTGCCGCGCACCAGGAGCGCTTCGAGAACGACGCGATCGCCTTTGTCATTCTTGTGGAAGAACAGGCTGTCCTGGAAGCCGAGGCCGTCCCGACCAAGCGCCTTCTGGAAGAAGTCGATGATGTAGCTCCGCCGCCGGAATTCGCCGTCGGTGATCGACTTCAGCCCGATCGATTCCTGCACCGCGACGATCTCGCGGATCGCCGCATCCTCGACGGCGCGCAACTCGGCGTCGGATGTCCGCTTCTCGGCGTGACGCTTGCGCGCCTCGAAAATCTGCGGCGGGCGCATCATGCTGCCGACCTGGTCGGCGCGGAACGGCGGATTGAGTGCGGCCATTGCCGGGTTTTTTCCTCCCCACGCCGGGTGCGGTATTGACACGGCGCTCATGGAGAGACGACGGTTTACGCGAGAGTTCAAGCTTGAGGCAGTGCGGTTGATCGTAAGCGCTGTTTTCAGGCCACATCTTTGAGTGGCTCTGCGGCGGAATAGGCCCACGGCAGGAGCTCATCGATGCGGCGGTTGGGATGGCCGTTGACGATCTTGGTGATGACGTCGGTGAGATAGGCGTGCGGATCGACGCCGTTGAGTTTGCACGTTTCAATTAGCGACGCGACAACAGCCCAATGCTCGGCACCGCCATCGGAACCGGCAAAGAGTGCGTTCTTACGGTTTAATGCGATCGGCCTGATGCTGCGCTCGACAACATTGGAATTGATCTCGACGCGGCCGTCGTCGAGGAAGTGGGTGAGACCGTTCCAGCGCGAGAGCGCATAACGGATCGCCTCGGCAAGTTTGGTCTTCTGGCTGATTAGGGCGAGCTTGGCGCGCAACCAGGGTTCGAGGCCGTCAATGATGGGCCGGCTCCTGTCCTGGCGAACGGCACGCCGCTCCTCGGCGCTGCGGCCGCGGATGTCCTTCTCGACGGCGTAGAGTTCGGCGATGCGTTGGAGTGCCTCAGTGGCAATCGGTGCCTGACCCGCGGCGGCGAGTTCATAGAAGGGGCGGCGGACGTGCGACCAGCAAAAGGCCAGCAGCACGTCATTGCGCTTGGCGAACACCCGATAACCCGCATAGCCGTCGACCTGCAGGATACCGGTGAAGCCTGTGAGGTGAGCGATCGGCTGCTCGGCCTTGCGATCAGGCGCGTACACAAAAGCGACCCCGGGCGGATCGGTGCCGCCCCACGGCCGATCATCCCGCGCGTAGGCCCATAGCTGGCCGATCTTGGTGCGTCCGCGGCCAGGATCGAGCACTGGCGCTGTGGTCTCGTCGGCGAACAGCTTGGATGAGCTTTTCAGCGCCGTCAGCAGCCGCTCGTGAACCGGCTGCAGCACAAAGGCGGCACCGCCGACCCAGTCCGCCAGTGTCGAACGGTCAAGATCAATGCCCTGCCGGGCGTAGATCTGAGACTGCCGATACAGCGGAAGATGATCGGCGTATTTGGAGACCAGCACCTGGGCCACCGTGGCGTCGGTCGGCAATCCACCCTCGATCAAGCGGTTCGGTGCGGGCGCCTGCACCACCACGTTCTCGCAAGATCGGCAGGCATATTTGGGCCGGCGAATGACCAGCACGCGGAACTGTGCCGGCACGATGTCGAGCCGCTCGCCCGTATCCTCGCCGATCCGATGCAACGCGTTGCCACAGCATGGGCAGGCATGATCCTCGATGTCGACGACGATCTCTTCGCGCGGCAGATGAGCAGGAAGCGATCCACGGTTGATCCGGCGCTTGGCCGATCGGTTGGTCCGCTCGGCCGGATTGGCCGCGTCAATCGCGGCCTCGCTGCTCGCCGCGCCCTGCTCGACGTCTTCGAGGCCGAGCAACATTTGATCTTCGGGCAGCGTCTCTGCGCGTCGGCCGAAGCGATGACGCTGCAGTTCCTTGATGATCTGACGAAGCCGCTCGTTCTGCGTCCGCTCGGCAATCAGCATCGCCTTCAGCGTGCCGGGATCGTCGGGAAGCGAATTACCTGAACGGTCATGGCAAGATCAGATCACGCGCCTTTGTGCGTCGCCAGCATTTCCAACGCGCTGATTTACTGTGCCGCAATCATCCCGGCTGCATCGGCGCCGGCACCTCCCGCGCCGCGTGAACCCGTTTCCAATCAAGCCCCTCCAACAACGCCGACAGCTCCGCAGCCGACAGCCGCATCACTGCGTCCTGCACGCTCGGCCAGCGGAACTTGCCATCCTCGAGCCGAACAGACAGACACCGGTCCCGTCCCAGTAAATCAACTTCACGCGGTCAGCCCGTTTTGCCCGGAACACA
>CAVSXY010000017.1:302500-389207 GCA_963732015.1 uncultured Alphaproteobacteria bacterium
AGCGCGTCGAGAGTGTGCTGCGCGGTGCGCTCGCCGGCATCGGCGAACGTTTAAATGTTGCGCAAGACCGACCGGCTGCCTGCGATCAGCAGCAGCGAGCCGAACGCAGCGGCACGCCAGGTTCTGCGTGTTCCGACCACGAGCCGGGCGCACGAGCGCGAGACCGTTCGCGTTCGGCCTTACGTGCGCTTCTCCGCCAATCTTTCGCTGACCGTATCGGACCTCTCCGCCAACATCCCCCCGTTCAATCCGCAAAAGCTTCTCACCGACACGGCCGGAGACGACGACGCGGTCGCTGCGCCGGACTCCGAAGTCTCGTTCGTGACCTGCGATTTCACCGCGCCCGCCAATCGCGGCAAGGTGACGCCCGCGACCTGCGACATCAATTCGCTCTTGCCCAAGGTTAAACCGTCGACGCTGTTGTCGCTCGATCAGGTCATTACGCGCGTACGCGACGCCGCAAGCGCGGCCGGCTCGTCGCTTCTCGCCGGCTCCGACGCGGCCGGAACCATGAAGCTCAGCTACGCCGCCGAGGGCGATCCGGTCTCGGATTTCGGCTTCACCTCGCGGGTCGTGCCTGAGAACGTCACGCTGCGGCCGAAGACCCCCGCGCAGGCCGGCAACAGCGTCGGCGACTGGAGCGAGCGGATCGTCATCGTCAAGAAGGGCGAGACCGTAGGCTCGGTGCTGCGCGACCTCGGCGCGTCGCCCGACGACATCAAGCAGATCCTTCCGGTGATCGGCCCGCCGGCACGCGACGGCGGCCTCAAGGAGGGCCAGAAGCTTCGCGTGCTGATGGGCATGATCGCGTCCGGACGCCCGCAGCCGCTGCGCGTCATCGTCGCCGGCGACAGCGCGATCGTCGCGGCGGCGGCAATGTCCGATACCGGCAAATACGTGCCCGTCGACATCGCCAACGTCGACACGGCCGTCACAGCGGGCAATCAAGACGACGACGACAGCAGCGGCGTGCGGCTCTATCAAAGCCTTTATGAGACGGCGCTGCGCAACAACATCCCCAACTCGGTGATCGAAGACCTCGTGCGCATTTATTCGTACGACGTCGATTTCGGACGCAAGGTGCAGCCCGGCGACTCGTTCGAAGTGCTCTATGCGGACGACGAGGCCGGCGAGGGCCGCAACGAAGTGCGCTTTGCCTCACTCTCGGCCGGCGGCGAGACCAAGCGGTACTACCACTTCCAGACCGCCGACGATGGCCTCTACGACTACTATGACGAGGAAGGCAAAAGCGCGAAGAAATTCCTGGTGCGCAAGCCGGTTGGAGTTGGCACTGTGACGTCAGGGTTCGGCTGGCGCACCCATCCGATGCTGCATTACAGCGAGCTGCATTCGGGCGTCGACTGGGCGGCGCCGATGGGCACGCCGATCTTCGCCGCCGGCAACGGCGCGATCGAGGAAATCGGCCTCAAGGGCGGCTACGGCAAATACGTCAAGATGCGCCACCCCAACGGTTACGAAACCGCCTACGGCCACATGACCGCATTCGCGCGCGGCCTCGACGTCGGCTCCAAGGTGCGCCAGGGCCAGGTCATCGGCTTCGTCGGTTCGACCGGCCTGTCGACCGGCTCGCACGTGCATTTCGAAATCCTCATCAACGACCGTTTCGTCAACCCGATGACGGTCAAGCTGCCGCGCGGCCGCGTGCTTGACGGCATCACGCTCGCCAATTTCGAAAAGGACCGCAGCCAGCTCGACTCACTCTTGGCGCGCGCGCCTGCCCGCGTCGCCCAGTCGCGGTAACGCCAACGCACAGACAGGACGGCTCCCCGTCTAGTTTTCCCGGCATCAATCCAAAACGCCGTATAGATTACGCGCGGCACGACGGAGGATTTCGTGACTTAGGCGACAAGTGGCCAAGACCGCATCCAAGTGCGATCGAGCCGAGTGTGGGCGTTCTTCCACTTCAATCTCACGCAGTTTATTTTTCCCGCCTACCTGATCGCCGACCATATCGGCGTTTCAACGAACATCATCAGGCGCTGGTTCGTCCCGTGGGAACGGACCGACGAACACCTCCCGCTGTCGCACATTGCGGAAGTCTCGCACATCCGCGGCTTCTTTTGGGATGCGATCAGCGTCGAAAGTTCGGGCGGCGCCAACCCGCTCGTCGTCACCGGGCTGCCGAAGGGACCGGCGCGTTACTTCGTCGAGCACGTGCGCGAACGGCTCAACGAAGCGCGTCAACCTGCCGGGACAGAAGCCGCAAGCGCGGCGGTAACTCTTAGCATCGCCGAGCCGGGGCATCCATCGCTGTGCCCTCGCCCCTTGCAGGAGAGGGCTCCTCTGCAGTCGAGCACAAAAAAACGGGTGAGGGGTTCGGGCCATGCCCCTCACCCATCCGTGTTTGCTCGCGCGTGATGACTGCCCTCTCCCGCGAGGTTCTCGGAATGATGTTTCCCGATGATGGAAGTTGATTGCTGGTTGTTGATAAGCTGCTGATTTTGCTTGTGTCGACACGGACTCCGTATCACGTTGTGTCCCGGCGTTTCATCTCCACTGCTACCTATACGAAGGAAAGGTAGCGCCTCGGTAGGAGCCTTCGTTCCGTGCCGCGAACGAAATTGACAAAGAGTGCCATCGACGCGCTGCCGACTCCTCAATCCGATACGGTGTATTGGGACGCCGCGCTTCCCGGCTTCGGCGTTAAGGTCACGCCAAAGGGCCGCAAGGTGTTTATCGTTTTGTATCGCACGGGCGGCGCCGGCTCAAAGCTGCGCAAGTATACTATTGGTCCATATGGCCGGGTGACCCTTCATCAAGCTCGCGTCGCTGCGCAAAAGGTATTTGCAGCCAGGCTGGAAGGTCGCGATCCAGCAGCCGAGAAACGCGACAAGCGCCGCCGGGTCATGGCAGACCGCGTCGAGGATCTGCTTGAGACTTACACCGACCAACGCCTGTCTCAGAACCGATCCGGGGCTGAGATTGCCAGGCTTCTACGCCGGGAGATGGGAACGGCCTGGGGCAGCAGAAGCATTCACGAGATCAGCAAGCGAGATGTCGTGGAGGTGATCTCGGCCATTGAACAGCGTGGGGCCCCGGTCGCCGCTAACAAGACATTGAAATCAATCAAGACGTTTCTGCGCTGGTGCGTCGGTCGGGCCATCCTGGAACAGTCTCCGGCTGAGGGCGTGCCATTGCCAGCAAAGGAAATCGCCCGCGATCGAGTGCTGAGCGATGGGGAGCTTGCCGGGATCATTCTTGCCGCGAGACAGATCGACGATCGGTATGGTGGCATCGTTGAGTTGCTTGCGCTTACGGGTCAACGCCGGGAAGAAGTGGCAAAGCTGGCGCGGGAGGAGATAGACTTGGCGCATCGAACTTGGACGATCCCGAAATCACGAACGAAGAATGCCAAGCCGCACGTCGTCGCGCTTTCGGATCAATCGGTCGCTGTCCTGCAACGGATGAAGAGGCCGGGAACTTACGTATTTGCCCTCCACGGAGCCAAACCATTCCAGGACTTTGCACTTGCCAAGCGTAAACTTGACGAACTTTCCAAGATCACCGGATGGCGTCTTCACGATCTGCGCCGTACGTGTGTGTCTGGAATGGCCCGGCTGGGGATTGCTCCACACATTGCCGATAAGATTCTCAATCATCAGTCCGGCACCATCTCAGGGGTGGCGGCAGTCTATCAACGTCACGAATTTCTCCGCGAACGTAAGGATGCGCTTGAACAGTGGGGCGCGCATGTGGCCGAGATTTTAAAGGAAGCGCTAGGCAAGCGTGGAAAGCCTAGAAGGGCCGCATAAGATCCGCATGCCGCGACTTCCGACCTCCGGCGCATCGTTAATGGTTCCGTGCCGCCAGGAATTGGAGTTAAAGCGCGTTCTTTCAGAACTTTGCCCAGACACTATTTTCGATGATGCTGTTGTAAATAGGCACTACCTGACGCTGGCATCGCTGATCGGAGGTTGGCTAGCAGAACGGTCACGGCTCGAAACTTCGCCAGTCAAAAACGCACTGCTTACTGTCGCAAAAAATCTGGGCGAAATAACTACCTTCCTCAGTGGATTGGATACAGGTCTCCGCGGTGACCTAGAAATGGAAGTCACGTCGCGGGTCCAAAAGCTTATGGCGTTGAATCCGACAATCGGTTCGCTGGATTGCGCGCGAGCAATGCTAGACACATTTCGGCGAAACGCCGACAGTATCTCTCACGCTTGCATGGTTGCCGCGGCAGACCTTCCAAGTCACCCTGAAAAGCGCGGTGCAAAAGCGAAAGACTGGTACGATTCCTTTGCGGCGCTCCTACTGCGCATTGCCGACAAGGCTAATACTAAGCCAACTCTGTAGGCGCGAGTCTGAACACGAATCACCGGCGGGTTGGCTTCTAGAGGCCTCTCGAGAGCTCGAGACATTTCTCCCAAAGGAGATGCGTTCCCCAAGCGATGTTGCGCGCTACAAACGTCTCGAACGCAGCAAGGTAAACCTCAAGAAAAGACGACGACAAATTTCCCTCTCACGTCGACCAAATTTGTCGCCGTGAGCCATCGTTGAAAAGGCTCCATGTTGGGATGTGAAGGCCCGGAGGTTCGGGTCGTGGCGTCTTCAGGGCGCGCACTAACACCAAAGGAATCAACATGGTTTTGCAACCTTCTGCCGCCAACGGCTTGCCGCAAAAGGCGGCCGCACCGGTCATCGTTCTGCTTACGCCCAAGGAAGCAGCCAAGCTGCTCAAAGTCAGCCTCTCGTGGCTAGCCAAGGCGCGCATGCGCGGCGATGGCCCCCCGTACATCCGGGTTGGGCGTTCCATTCGCTACAGCGAAGCGGCCTTGCTTCAGTGGATGAAGTCGCGCCAGCGTCTGTCGACGAGCGAGCAGTAATTTGCCCATTTCGACTAGATTTCGAGTAATAATCGTCCATCGCAATACATCAGTGTACATCAGAAAGAACTAAGCGATATCTGTATTAGGGAAAGTAAGTGATTGTATACAAATCCTTTATACTGTTGACTGTTTCCCAATCTACACCCAAATACATGATGGGACATCCTAATCCATCACGGGCGCCAAGGACGCTCTCCTAATGACGAAAACGACCCTGATTGAGCCTTCCATGTTGGACGTGATCCTGGCGATCGAACGGGCTGATGACGTGCCGGTACAGAAGCGGATGCACTGGTGCTGTTCGATGCGGCAGATCTGTCTCTACCTGAATCGAGCCCTTGGAGATTGTCCCGGCCCGTTGGTCGGCCATCAATAGCGCCCTCCAGAACCTCCACCACGCCCGGGTCGGCGCGACCGCGAAGACACTGGCCAACCACAAGTCGAATGCCAAGGCGGCGGTGCTGTGGTTTGCCAAGGAGAAGGACCTACCCAAGATCGGTGTGCCGGTCGCTCCGGAGTGGGCGTCGCTCGCGTCGCAAATTCGGGAGCAGCACCATCGCAAGCGGCTTTCCGGTTTGATCCGTTACTGCTCGGCCAAGGCCATTGAGCCTGGTGCCGTCGACGAGTCGGTCCTCGACGGCTACATGCGTTACCGCGCCGAGACGACGGCTCTGGCGGCGGACGAGGCGGCACGGCGGACCATCGCCCGCGCCTGGAACGAATGTCGCAAAGAGATCAGGGAGTGGCCGCGGCAATTCCTGATCGAGCCGCCGACGAAGCCGCTGACCATGGTCGCGTGGGACAGCTTTCCAGAAAGACTCCGTCAGGACATCGAACGCTATCTGGCAGGATTCAATAAGATCAGACGTGGGGCCAAAGGTAAGCGAATCCGCCCGTGCAAGGAATCATCGATCAATACTCGGCGGCGTGAACTTCAGGCCTTTGCTCGTAAGGCAGTCGCATTGGGGAGCCCTGTCGAAAGCCTGACGTCACTCGAAGCGCTGCTAGATCCCACATTGGTCGAGGAGGTTCTTAACGCCTATTGGGAGGCCAACGGAGAAGAGCCTCGCGTCTACACCATCGATATGGCGTGGAAGCTGCTTTCGGTGGCGAGGGAAACGAAATGCCTTCCGGAAGCCGATCTCGAGAAGCTCGACGATCTTCGCGCCGCAATGGAGGAATATCGCCGCGGCGGTCTAACCGAAAAGAATCTCACCGTTATCCGGCAGGTTCTAACCGACGGAGTATGGGACGAGATCGTCCAACTGCCAGGCAAGTCGGTGGCTCGGGCGCGCCTCCTTCGGGGGCAAGCTCCAGTGAAGGCGGCAATCATGGCTCAAATCGCCGTCGCGATTGCCATTCTCTGTTTTGCGCCCATCCGTGTCGGTAACCTCATCCAGATCAGGATTGGAGAAAATCTCGTCAAGCCGGGCGATTTGGAGGGACCTTATTGGCTGGTGTTTCCCCACTACGATGTCAAGAACCGCGTTCAGCTGCAGTTTAGGCTGGAGCCGAAAGTCTGCGAGATTGTCGACGAATATATCCATGACTTCCGTTCGGTTCTGCTGCGGGGTTCGAACGAACTGTGGCTGTTTCCCGGGGAAAATGGAGGTGTGAAGACGACAAGAACCTTGAGTCTCCAGATCACCGACAAGATCGAGAAGGCAACTGGGCTGAAACTCACCCCCCACCAGTTCAGGCACAGTGCGGCCGCCATCTTTCTTAAGCATCGGCCTGGCGAATACGAACTGGTAAGGCGGTTGTTGGGCCACAAAAACATCGAAACGACTCGCCACTTCTATGTCGGATTGGACATGATCCAGGCGAGTGAGATCTTCAGCGAAGTCGTGCGGCAACGTCTCAAGTTGGAGCCAGCCGAATGAACCGCAGCGCCAAACCGGCGAAGGAACGTCGGACGTTATATGTGGCGGAATGGCCTGAGGCCGATCGACTGGCCTGGCAGGATGCCTGTCGGCCGAGCCATCGGCTGAAACGCGGAGGTTCAGCAAGTCATCTTGGTGCGGTGAGTAGGGAGGATATCGCTGGACGGTATGGACTATTCTTAGGCTTTCTCAAGCGCACGGCTCGGCTTGATTATAAAGCACCAGCGGCGGCACAAGTGACGCCAGCGAACATCGACGCTTACATGGCGGACATCGCCACGCGGGTGAGCTCGGTCACGGCCTGGAATTGCATCTACAAGGTTCGGCGGGCAGCCGAACTCCTGGCGCCGAAGGAGAACTTCACTTGGCTTGCCGAAATCGAAAAGGACTTGGCGCTAGTCATGGAGCCCAGGTCGAAGCTCGATCGCATCGTGTTCACAGAACAGCTCGTGGAAGCCGGTCTGACACTGATTCACGAGGCAAAGGAGTTTGCTCGTACGAACCGGATCCGGGCGCGCGGTATACGAAATGGTCTTATGCAGGCGCTGTTGGCAATGCGTCCGAGTCGGCTAAAAAACTTCGCCACGTTGGAGATTGGCAAAACCTTCAAACATATCCGTGGCCGGTGGTGGGTAATCTTGCCCGGCCACACCACCAAAATGGGAAGCCCGGAGGAATACCCCATCGCCGGATGGCTAAATCCCTACATTGACCTTACCTCAAGGAAGCCCGTCCAGTCCTGCTTGACGCATCGAAGCCACCCACGAATGCCCTATGGATATCGTCAAATACTGGGCAGGCTATGACGGCACGGAAAGTAGGGTCGCTCATCACCCAAACGACGCAAGAAACTCTTGGCATTGCGATTTTACCACACTTGTTTCGGACCGCTGATGCCACAACCGCGGCGGACTTGCGCAGTGACTTGCCTCATCTTGCCAGTGCGTTGCTGGGTCACAAGCACCCACGAGTGACAGATGAGTACTACAATCGTGGCAGCAGTCTCAATGCCGCGAAGGATTACGCGGCCATTGTCAGGAAATATTACAGCTCAGGAGCAGCTGACTCTTAATCAGCGGGTCCAAGGTTCGAGTCCTTGTGCGCCCACCAAATTAACCAGAATTTTCAGAGGCTTAGGTGAGCCACGCGATTATTGTCAAATCACCTTGGTTTTGTGTCCACGCCATGTCCATAATAGAAATCGACGCCTTGCCTAGCGCCCCCACCGCGACTGAGCGCCCCGACCGCAGCGGCGCCGACGATGCAACCTGCAGTGTAAATCGGCGTGGGGTCCAAATGCCGATCGGCACGATAACCTGTTGATTTTTCTCTGATCGGCGGGGTCAAACTTCGGCTCTGACGCAATCTCGCTGATATTCATCGTCGGTCACGTCGCGCCGATCAATCTTGCTTGAAGGAGATCAATTTTTGCTCGGCCGTACATCTGCCGCTTGACGAGTTTGAGCTTTGTGATCTGGCCTTCGGTCTGGCCGTTCGACCACGGCTGGATCAAAGCAGCGTGAACCGCGGCGATGTCTTTGGTGATGCCCGAGGCGAAGGATGCGATCAGGCTTTGGCTCGCTGCGGCAATCCAAGGGACGAGATCGGCCTCGATCCTTTTCCGGACCATCGAGTGAAAGCGTTCGGTGAGTGCTCGCGCGGCGACGAGCGTCGGCACGCCGGCCTCAATGGCTGCTATGGTGACCGTATCGGCTTTGGTCATGTGATCACGCGCCGACGTCATTAGCCGTGCGATCGTTCGAGCCGAGGGGACCTTCTGCAATTGTTGATCGCTGGCCTTTTCGGCGCGACGGCGCCGGGTCGCCCACTCGCTGACCACCCTCTGCGAACCGCGAAAGCCATCAGTTTTGAGCCGCCGCCAGAGTTTGGCGCCATTGCGACAGCCTCCGGCCCATTGAGCATCGAGCAGCGGCAGGTGTGCATCGAGCGAGCTTTGCCGTGTCCTGAATACTTCGCCTCTGTCGCCCCGAAGGACCTGGCGGACGCGATTGCGACTGTGGCCGGTTTTGCGAACAATCTGCTTGATTGCCGCGCCATCCTTGGCGAGCGCCAAGATGGTGGCAATGGTCTCCTCACGTCGCAAATAACCTTCGTATTGCAGCCGCTCCGCGCAGGTCAGAAGTTCTGGATTGATCGTCGTTGCGCCGATCGCTGCACGGATCGGCCGCATTGATTTACGGACGGCGCTCAAGAATGCAGCGCTTGCGTTCTCCATAAGATGCCAGCGATCGGCAACCTGGATGGCGCGAGGCAATGCCTTCAAAGCAGCTTCGCCGTACCCACCGCCACGGTCGCGAGATAGAACCCTGATGTCCGGATGACCAACGAGCCAAGCCTCTACTGTTGCCATCTCTCGATCCGGCAAGAGGGTCACGATGCGTCGTCGCTCCAGGTCGCAGACGATCGTTCCATAGCTGTGGTTACGTCGGAAGGCCCAGTCGTCGATGCCAACCACGTTTAGCGGCTCCGTACGCGGGCAAGCCTGGGCACGCACCACGCGGAGAACCGTATCATTGCTGACTGGAAGCATCAGACGCTTGGCGAAGTTCGCTGCCGGCCTGCCGCCGAGAGCCAATCCGAGATGATGGACGATGCAGTCCAGCCGGCTGGTCCGGCGTGACCGAACGAGAAGTACGGCTTTGTCAAAGCGTTCGGCGAAAATCCGTCTCCGGCAATGCGGGGTGTCGCAACAAAACCGGCGTGTCACGACCCGAAGCCGTACGCTCCGACCAGAGCACGGCAGGTCCGAAACTTCACGAACATACCGACTGTGAACGCGCCGAGAAGGCGACCCACACAGAGGACATGGCACCACCTGGATACCGGCCCGAGCCGTTACAACGATAGAATCCTCGAGTTGAGCGACGCTTTCGACAATCAGACCCACGGGAACGAGCGCGGAAATCCGCAAATTGATTGGCATGGTGCTGATTCCTTTCGGAGAACAGCGCGATGCCATCAGCAAACTTCATCGAGATTGAGTCAGACCCAAACTTCGGTGCCTATTCACACCAGGTACCAGCGTCGGCTCGCCACGATGGAAGAGTCAGATCAAGCTCGTGGTCGGCGCAAATATTCGCCGCGGGGCGGCCCGACGATTTTACCGTCACAATAAATTAGAGCGCCCCTAAGAAATGTGCCTTTTACACGCCCCGCGAGCTCAACGCCTTCGAATGGCGAATAACCTTGATGAGATTCGGATTCCGCGGCGCGAACCACAAATTTGGAATGCGGATCGACGAGAGCAATGTCGGCGTCATAACCGGGTGCGATATCGCCTTTGCTGAGCAAACCGAAACGCTGCGCCGGGTTCCAGCTCAGGAGCTCTGCCATACGATTATATGACACGCCGCGCCGGCTGCCCTCACTCAGCACTCCGGAGAGCAGATACTCAGTGCCGCCGAACCCGGATTTCGCCAGCCAAATATTGCTCGGATCGTCCTTGGACCATTTCTGCTCTGCCGAGCAGCAGGCGTGATCGCTGACGATCCAGTCGACCTTACGATCAAGCACAGCCTGCCATAACGCCTCAACGTCCTGGCGCGGCCGGATTGGCGGGTTGACCTTGGCGTGGACGGCGCAATCGCAACTCGTGTCCAAAAGAAGGTGGCCGACGGTCACTTCGCGGCGGAACGCGATATGCGGAAACACCTGTTGCATGGTCCATGCCGCCTCCATCGCCTTACGCGAGCTCAGATGCAGCAGGTTGATGTTGAGGCAATTCGTTTCATTTGCCAGATAAGAAGCGATCCAGATTGCCAAACCTTCCGAGTGCGGCGGGCGCGCGGCACTGTACGCGGCCAGGCCGGTCAGCTTGCCCTCGCGCTCGGCGATTTTCGTATAGGCGTTGAGGATGTCCGCCAGCTCGCAGTGAAGGCTGACACTGATATAGGGTGCCTTATCGGCAAATTTGGCCATCAGACGCTGTGCTGATCGCATGATGAATTCGAAATGGGCGATGTCGTAGCGCTCGTCCGGTCCGGTCATCAGAAATTCGTTTTGCTGCGACGAAGGCCCGTGCAGGCCGTAGCCGCCATAGAACATGAAGATTTTGAAGGACGTGATGCCATGATCGAGAGCAAGATCCTCCATCTCGTCGATGTGCGCAGCCTCGATCGGTGCGATGTGATAGCCATAGTCGACCCAGAATCTTCCTGCGGACTGCTTGAATACTTCGGGCATGAAGTCGCGGTAGGGACCGCCACGATTCAAATAGTAATGGCCCGTCCGGATGTAATTCAGGCTGGACGTGACGCCTCCCATCGCCGCTGCCTTGCTTTCCGAAACCGCGTCTTCGGCTAGCGGAGAATAGATCCCAATGTGCATGTGAGCATCGACGCAGCCTGGAAAGGCCAAATGGTTCTTGCCGTCGAAAATCTGCTCCGCCTGCTCTACCCCGAGTTCCGGAGAGAGACGGCTTATCTTGCCGCCCTTGATACCGATGTCGAGACAATCGACAGACGCTTTATTCGGACGCACAACGCGGGCATTTTTTATGACGAGATCAAACAATTTCGACATTCAGCTCTCCTTGAAATTTTTGCTTTGCGCAATCCGTATTGCGTGCGCGGGCGACAACGCTGTTTAATTGTCGTTCTACGCATCATACCGTTTACCAACTGCGAGCAATTCCGGCGTCCCAATCAAATCATTAAGGCCCGTGAAGTCGAGCATCCGGGTGCGGAACGGCTCCGAGGTGCCGTGCGCGGCCAGAGAGGCGTAATATTCACTCGCCATCTGCGCCAGCGCGCGCACGATGCCGCCTGGAAAGATCACCAACGCGAACCCTAGTGCTTCGAGTTCGGCGGCCGTAAGCAGAGGCGTTTTTCCACCTTCCACCATGTTGGCCATCAGCGGCACGCCGCCGAGCGCTGGCGAAATGCGCTTGAGTTCCGCTTGCGCCTTCGGAGCTTCGACGAAAAGCACATCGGCACCGGCATCACGGTACAGCCGCGCGCGCTCGATGGCCTTGTCAAATCCTTCAACCCCCACTGCGTCGGTGCGTGCAATCACCAGCGTGTCGCGCGACTGCCGAGCATCGAGCGCCGCCTTGATCTTGCCGACCATTTCGGCCGCTGGAACCAATCGTTTCTCGTCGAAGTGGCCGCAGCGCTTCGGAAATGACTGGTCTTCAATCTGTATAGCGTTCGCGCCCGCACGTTCGAACAGGCGCACCGTGCGCGCGACATTGAGCGCATTGCCATATCCGGTATCGGCATCGACAATTAGATCGGCGGTAACCCGGTCGCGGATTGTGCCGACGACATCGACGACTTCACTCATGCTGACCAGGCCGATGTCGGACCGCCCGAGGCGGGTATAGGCAATCGCCGCGCCGGAAACGTAGAGCGTTCTGAATGCGGCCTGTTCGGCGACGAGCGCGGTGAATGCGTCGTATACGCCGGGAGCGACCACGATGGGCTTTCGCGTCAGGCGGGCGAGCAGGCGGTTCGGTTGCGTCATCATTGCAGCCCCAGATAGGCGCGTTTGAGCTTGGGATTTTCGCGAATATCGGCCGAACTTCCATGTAGAACGAAGGCGCCATTTTCAAGAATGTAGGCGCGGCTCGCGACCTCCAGACTCTGCATGACGTTCTGCTCGACCAGCAGGAGCGTGATGCCTTCGGCATTGAGGCGCCGGATCAAAAAAAATAGCTCCTCGACCAGTAACGGCGACAGACCAAGCGAAGGCTCGTCAAGAATGAGCAGTCTCGGCTCGGCCATCAAGCCTCTGCCGATCGCCAGCATCTGCTGCTCGCCACCGGATAACGTGCCGGCACGCTGCGAGTGCCGCTCAGCGAGGCGTGGAAAGATCGTGAATACGCGCTCGCGATTCTGATTTCGCCGGACACGGGCGCGACGATAGCCGCCAAGATCAAGATTTTCCCCCACCGTGAGGTCTTGGAATATGCAACGCCCTTCCGGTACGTGAATAAGCCCCCGCCTGACAATCGCCGCCGGCGCCTCACGCTCGATTGCACTACCAGCGAAATGGATCGTGCCGCGCGAGGCGCGAAGTACGCCCGAGATGGTGCGATTGAGAGTCGATTTTCCCGCCCCATTAGCGCCCAGTATCGCGACGATTTCGCCGGGGACGACCGCAAGATCAATATCCCGCAGCACCTCGGTTGCGCCGTAACCGGCGGCAAGGCCGCTGATGGCGAGTAGCGGCTTAGACATGTGCAGCACCCGCTGCAGAAAGACGCGCTGCCGCGCCGTGGCCGAGATACGCCTCGATCACGCGCGCATCACCGACCACGGTTTGTGGTGAACCCTCGGTGAGAATGCGGCCTTCCGCCAGCACGTAGACGTGTTGAGCGAGACTCATTACCGCCTGCATGACGTGCTCGATCATCATAATGGTGATGCCGCGGTCGGTGACAGTGCGGATTGTCGGCACCATGGCGGCGAGTTCGCTTGGATTTAGCCCGGCCAATACTTCATCGAGCAAAAGAAGGGACGGCCCTGTCGCAAGCGCGCGGGCGAGTTCCAACCGCTTTCGCCCCGCGACCGTAAGGCTAGCGGCGGGCTTGTCCAGTAACTCGACGAGACCGACCAGGTGCGCGACTTCAGCAGCTGCATCGAGCGCTTCCGCGCGCGAGCGCCGCGACAGGTGCGCGCCAATCGCAATATTCTCATGCACGGTTAGCCCGGCGAACGGTCGTACGATCTGGAATGTGCGGGCAATGCCACGCCGCGCCAGCCGGTATGGCGGAACGCCCGTGATCTCCTCGCCGCCGTGATAGATGCGGCCGCTGCTCGGCATCAGAAAGCCGCTGATCATCGCAAACAAGGTCGTCTTGCCGGCGCCGTTCGGCCCTATGAGAGCGGTAATGCGCCCGGACTGGAGGCTCAGCGAGACGTTATCCACGGCCAATAATCCGCCAAAGTGTTTACTGACACGATCGACGCGGATCAGCGGCTCAGCCATGAGGTTGCTCCGGCCGCAGAGATTTCAGTGCTGCGCAGCGCTGCCGCGTCTTGAGAAGCAATCCGGCAATGCCGTTTGGAGCAAAAGCCACAATCAGGATGAGGACGCAGCCGTAGATGACGAGATCGAGGCCCGGCGCGTCGCTGGCCACATGTTTGGTAAATTCGCCCAGCGTCTTGACCGCGAGCGCGCCAATCAGCGGACCGAATACCGTGCCGACGCCGCCGACGATGGGGGCGAGAAGCGCCTCGATCGATATCCAAGGACCGTAGGCGATGCCGGCATCGAGGAATAGGAAATATTGCGTGTAGAAACAGCCACCCGCGGCGGTGATCGCTGCCGAGACGGTCATGGCGCCGAGCTTCACGAGTGTCGTATTCACGCCAAGCGCCTTGGCGGCGTCCTCATTTTCGCGCAATGCGACCAGATAGGCGCCAAAGCGGGTGTCTTCGATCATGCGAATGATCACAAGTGACACGGCAACAAGCCCGAGAATGATCCAGTAGAATGGCACACGGCTTTGAAACTGCAGCGCCCCGGGTCGCAGGTCTAGCTTGATGAGTATCCCCACACCCGCTCCAGTGATCGGCGCGACGCTGGCAATGATGCGCAGCACTTCGGCGAAGGCGAGCGTGACAAGCGCAAAGTACGAACCCTTCAGCCCTGAACGGAAGCTCAGCGCGCCGATGAAAGCGCCAACTGCGGCGCCGGCGGCAATGCCGATGACGAAACCGAGCCAGGCGTTAACGCCGTATCTCACCTGGAGAATGGCGGTTACATACGCGCCGGTGCCGAAGAACGCGGCATGGCCGAACGAATACTGCCCGCCATAGCCGCCGAGCAGATTCCAACCCTGGCCGACCAGCGCGGTCAAGAGCGCCACCACCAGGAAATTGAGCACAACATTGGATGCGGTGATGAACGGCACGACGGCAAGCAGTGCTACGGCGACAGCGATCAGCGTGAACGCCTTCATGACCGCTCTCCGAACAGACCGCTCGGGCGGAACAGCAGAACGAGAATGAACATGACAAAAATGCCGATCTGTCCCAGAGATTCGCCGAGGTAGAGGCCCGACAGACTTTCCACTACTCCGACGAACAGGCCGGCAATCAGCGCGCCGGCAACCGAGCCCATGCCACCCAGAACGACGATGGTGAAGGCAATCAGCACAAACGCGTTGCCGGCGGTCGGATTAACGTAATAGGTGGGTATCAACAGGCATGCCGCGACGGCGACACATGCTGTGCCGAGCCCGAACGTCACCGCGTAGATGTGGTCCACATCGATGCCCGACAGCTCGGCGCCGAGCTTCTCCCTCGCCACCGCCCGGATCGCTTTCCCGGTGTCGGTCCGGCGCATGAAAAGCCACAGTGCAAGCGCCACGAAGATGATTACGGCAAATGCGATGAGACGCGGCACTGCGAGTAAGGCCGCGCCGACATCAATCACATCGAAGGCGTAAGGCAGGTTGATGGTGCGCGTATCGGCCCGGAAGGCGAACAGCAGGCTATTCTCGATGACGATCGCGAGCCCGAGTGTTACCAAAAGAATGTTGCGATCGTCACCATGGCCGGCCGGACCGATGACAAAACGCTGTAGAGCGTAACCCAGCACAAAAAACAGTCCCGTCAGCGGGACCGCCGCAAGATAGGGATCGAGGCCAAGCACGTTATAGGCAAAGAATGCAGCGAACATTGCCGCGGTCAACAACGCGCCGTGCGCAAAGTTGATGATGTGCAGAACGCCATAGATCAGCGTCAGCCCGAGCGCGATCAGGGCATACACTGCCCCGGTCATCAGTCCGTTGAGCACCGCCGGAACGAGGATGGCCGGTGACAGCATAATGCGGATTCCGCGGGAACGGCGTGCGTACGGCGCCGTCCGTTACACCGGCGTCATACTGGCGGCATTGGGAAGACGGCCTTCGCGGATGCAAACTCGGCGGGCAGGATCACCTGGATATCGTTGCTCAAGACCTGAGTGTTCACTGGCGCCGCCCCCTGGTTCTGGCCGTTGATGAACTTTGTTGGGCCATAGGGCATCACGTGACCGCTGAAGGTCGAACTCTCCAGCGAAGCAATGATCTTGCTACGATCGGCACTGGCGGCACGCTCCAGCGCGTCGGCAAGTAAGACGACGCACGAATAGTTCATGTAGACTTCATACGTGTAGAATTCGCCCTTCGCCTCGATCTTCTTCTTCAGCTCGATCGCCTTCGGATTTTTCGGATCGAACCAGTGATTGCAATCCATGATGTATTGTGCCGCTTCAGGAAACTCCTTGACAAATTTGTAGGACGAGGCGGCGCCGCCGAGCACCGAGTAGATCCCCTTCGGCCGCACGCGCTGCTGCTGCATTGTGCGCGCGAGCAGGACGTATTCGTTGTAGTAGTTCGCCGGAATGACGAGATCGGGATTCTGCCCCTTGATCTTCAGCACGACGTTGTTGAAGTCGCGGGTCGGAGTCGGGTGCGGAATGGTTTCTAGCACCTGGAAGCCGCGATCGGGTAGTTGCGCGTTGAGCAATTTGGCGAGGCCCGAGCCAAACGCCGAGTCTTCGTGAACGATCACGATTGTCTTGGCGACCTTGCCGGCCTGATCGTTGATACTGACGAGATTGTCGAGTGCGGTCTTGGAAATGACGCCAAAGCCAGGGCCGAAGCGGAACGTGTTCTTCAGCCCACGGGTGACGATGCTGTCGACAACGCCCACATCCACGATATAGGGCAGATCGTACCGGGCGGCGGTCTGACTTGCCGACAGGCAGATCGCGCTAGCGTAGCCGCCGACAATCGCGACGACGTCGGCCGAGTTCATTTTTTCGACTTCGGCGTTGCCGCCTTCCGGCGTCGATTGCGCGTCGCCGAGCACCGCCTCGATCTTTGCACCACCGAGCGCCTTGATCCCGCCTGCCGCATTGATCTCGTCGATCGCCGTTGTCGCACCAAGCCGGCCCTGTTGGCCGGAATAGGAGAGCGCACCGGACACAGGATGCAGCACGCCGACCTTCACCACAGCCACCTGCGCCCGCGATACGACGGGCGAATTGGCCAACCCGACGGCCGCGACAGCACCCAATCCAGTCGACCGAAGAAATCGGCGGCGGCTAACGTTTGAATATGGACGGGACATTGGCTTTCTCCCCCCGATTGTCGGATGGAAGACTAACATTAGTCCGATGGGCCTTGCTATATTGGCTACCGTTCCACCCGACGCGGCGCAAGCTTTCGGCATGACTGAAGCCCAAACCCTGATCGATAAACTTTGGGTCGCACATGAAATTGTGCGTCGCGAGGATGGAGATTCCCTGCTCTGGGTAGATCGCCATTACGTACATGAAGGCTCCTTTCACGCCTTCAGCCGGCTCGCAGAGCGCGGCGCGGCGGTTGCGGAGCCCGGTCTCACGTTCGGAGTGGCCGATCATTACGTGCCAACGCGGGCACCGCGCGACAGGATCGAGAATCCGGAGATCGCGCGCATGGTGCACCAAATGGAAGAAAATGCGGCCAAGCATCAGATCAGGTTGTTCGGCCTGAATAGTCAACGGCAGGGCATTGTGCATGTGGTCGGCCCCGAACAGGGGCTGACACTCCCCGGCTTGCTGATTGTCTGCGGCGACAGTCACACCTCGACACACGGTGCGCTTGGCGCCTTTGCCTTTGGTATTGGCGCCTCGGAAGTGGCCCATGTGCTGATGACGCAAACGATTTGGCAGAAAAAACCCAAACGCATGCGAATTGCGGTCGACGGAAAAGCCGCAGCCGGAATCACGGCCAAGGATGTTGTGCTCGCGATCATTGCGAAGATCGGCGCCGACGGCGCGACCGGTCATGCCATCGAGTTCGCCGGTACCGCCATCCGTGCGCTATCGATCGAGGGACGGCTCACATTGTGCAACATGTCGATCGAGGCCGGGGCGCGTTGCGGAATGGTTGCGCCCGACGAGGATACATTCGAATACCTGAGAGGCCGGCCGTTCGCTCCTAAAGGGATAGCATTCGATCAGGCGGTCGAGGCATGGTCCAAGCTCCAGACCGACGATGACGCCGAATTCGAACGCGACATTCGGCTCGATGCTGCCGAGATCGCGCCAATCGTCACCTGGGGAACAAGCCCGCAACACGCCTTGCCGATCGATGCCAGCGTGCCGGATCCCGTAGGCGAGGCGGATCCAGCGCGCGCCAACGAGCTGCGCGAAGCCATCGACTATATGGGGCTTAGTCCAGGCCAGAAACTCACCGACGTTTCGATTGATCGCGCATTCATCGGGTCTTGCACCAATGCGCGGATCGAAGATCTGCGCGCAGCGGCCGCGATCCTCGCGGGCCGGACGAGCAAGGTGCCTGGACTGGTGTCACCTGGCTCCTCAATGGTCAAGCGCCAGGCTGAAGAAGAGGGGCTTGACCGCGTGTTCCGCGACGCCGGCCTCGAGTGGGGCGAATCCGGCTGTTCAATGTGCGTTAGCATCAACGGCGACATCGTCGCACCGGGCGAGCGCTGCGCCTCTACTACCAATCGCAATTTTCGTGGACGGCAGGGTCCTGGCGCACGCACGCACCTGATGTCACCCGCAATGGTCGCGGCGGCTGCGGTAACGGGACGCCTGTCGGACGTTCGACTGATGATGGCTGGCCGCAAGGTCTAAACGCCATGGACAAATTCACGCGACTAACCGCGACGGCCTGTCCGCTAAACGTCACTAACATCAACACGGATCAGTTGCTGCCCGCACGTTATCTCAAGTGGCCCCGCTCGGCGGGTCTCGGAAAGGTACTGTTTCAAGACCTGCGAACCGACTCGAAAGGACGCGAGCAACGGGATTTTCCAGTCAACCGCCCGGAATGGCGTGAAGCGAAAATCATCGTCGCCGGTCGCAATTTCGGTTGCGGCTCGTCACGCGAGGCCGCCGTCTATGCCCTGTATGACTATGGCATTCGATGCGTGGTCGCCCCGTCGTTCGGCGACATCTTCGCGGGCAATGCTGTTCAGAATGGGCTACTCACCGCCGCTGTTCCCGACGACGTGGCGGCAGAACTCATGTCAAAGGTGACAACAACGCCGGGGACACTCGTCACCATTGACCTCGAACAAGAGACTATTTCATGCGGAAATCTCAGCTGCAGTTTTATCATCGATCCAGTCCGGCGGTTGCGGCTGCTCAAAGGCTGGGACGATATTGCGCTCACCGAAAGCTTCCGCGACCGGATCTTAGCATTTAAAGCCGCGGATCGACTTCTCCGCACGTGGGCCGTTCCGTCTGAATAGCGTGCCAAAATGCACCCGCGCCTGTCGCCACGACAGAGAAGACGTTTTTGTCATTTGTGAAAGCATGGGTCGTTTGGATTTCAACGTTAGTAGGAATATGCTGCGCGAATGAACAATACGGGCTTGCTTGCGGCGCTGGATAGGCCTTCGGCTAGAGGCTGTGCGCGGTGCGTCGGGAATCATGCGCCGGCAGGCATTGGGACGAAGACAATGCTCAAGGATGTGTCGAGCGAGAATATGATGTCCTGATCGAGTAATTGACGCTGCGATGCCGGAACCCTCAGGTTGATGATCGTTTCGCCCTTCTTCGCTGTCACGTCCACGTTTTCACCGAGGAACTGGGATTCAACCAGCACGGCAGTGCCGCGATTAAGGGCACTCGTGGCGTCCGCGGGCTCGATACGCACGTGATGGGGGCGAAAGAATAGCTTCGGCTCAGCATCCTCTCCGCGCCGCGCGATCGCGGCGAATTGACCGAATGCCGTCTCTACCTCGACGCGTTCGCCGTCGCGGGGCCGGCCCGTGATCGTGCACGCGACAAAGTTGGCTCCGCCCAGGAAGGCTGCCGTAAAGGGATGCCGCGGATGCTGATACATCGCCACCGGGTCGCCCTCCTCGACGATTTCACCGTCGCGCATGAGCGCGATCCGGTGTGAGAGCGCAAGTGCTTCCTCCTGATCGTGCGTGACGTACACGGTGGTGTGGCCGAGCTGCCGTTGGAGCGCGGTCAGATCGCGGCGCATCTGGCCACGCAACTTCGCATCGAGGTTCGAAAGAGGCTCATCGAGTAGCAGCAGTTCGGGCTCGGCCACGATGGCGCGCGCCAGCGCGACGCGCTGTTGCTGGCCACCACTGAGATTGGGCGCGGGACGGTCGCGCAGCTTACCCAGGCCCACAATCTCAAGCGCGCGCCCAACACGGCGGCTGACCTCGGTGTAGCCAAGTCGCTGCACTTCCAGCGGATAAGCGACGTTTTCCGCGACCGTCATATGCGGCCAGATAGCGTAAGATTGGAATACCATGCCGACATGCCGCCGGTCGGGGGAAAGGTTAATTCCATCTGCAGCCGAAAACACCAGGCGATTGCCGAGGACGATGCGTCCGCGGTCCGGCGTCTCGAGCCCTGCAAGCGAGCGCAGCGACGTTGTTTTTCCGCATCCGCTTGGACCAAGCAAGGTGAAGACCTTACCGGTCTCGACCCGGAACGAGACCCCGCGCAGTACGCCCTTGTCGCTTTCGAACGATTTCCACAGCGACTCGGCGACAATCACGGCGCGCCTCGAATGAGGAGCGGCGATCCGACCAGCGTGCTTCGCCTTGATTGTGCCCGCGCCGTCACCTGGCGAATAAACTCCCAGATGCCAAGCAACGACAGCAGGATGAGCAACACAGCTACGGTGAGAACGCCGGTCGCGCAGGCGTCAGCAATGCGGCCGTTTTCCCAAAGGAGCCAGATTTTCGTCGCGAGAACCTGCGAGCGGAGACTGTAAAGCATAAGCGAGAGGCCGAGTTCGCGCACGACGTGAATGACGACCCAAAGAAAGCAGGCTGCCAGTGCCGGCGAGATCAACGGAACGACGATCCGCCAATAGGTTCGCCAAACGCCAGCGCCTGCGATCTTCGACGCTTCTTCCAGCTCTCCGGAAATCTGAATTTGCGCGGCTACCACGGTGCCAACGGAGTAGGCGAGATATTTTGTGACCATCGCCAGAACCATACCAGATCGTGCCGTAGATCGGGATTGGCAGCCACAGGTAAGTGAAGATCAACGCCAGTCCGATAACGATACTGGGGAGGGATTGCGGTACGAGAGCCAGTGTATGCAAGCCGCGGCGCCAAGCCGGACCTACTGCGCCGCGCACCACTTGCCAAGCGATAGCGGCTGCTAAAACGCACATCACGGCCGCGGACCCGAATGCAAGGATAGCGGTATTCTTGAGCACCGCCGGCGCGTCCGCATCGCTGAGGACGGCACGGTAGGCACTAAAGTTTAACTGATTGAACGCCGCAACGGAGGGGTACATGTAGAACCGAAGCAGACTGCGCCACACGAGCATCAGGAGCGGTGCGATCACTGCGAGCAGAATGTAGAGCGTTGCTAGGATGAAAACAGGAACATGCCATTTTCCCAGCGCTTGGCGGCGCTGGCGATAGCCGCGTCCGGTCACAGTGACGAAGCGCTTCGCGCTACGAATTTGCCGCTGATAGAGCTGGGTGAGAAAGAGGGCGATGAGTACGAGCAGAGTTGACAGCGCACTCGCCATCCCATAATCCGGAAGCTGTCCGGTCTCAGGACGCGTGCTCCAGTAGATTTGCGTGCTGAGCACATGCACGCGCGATGTCATCCCCAGCGTGACCGGTATATCGAACGTTTCCATCGCCACGATCGCAAAAAACAAAGTGGCGGCGAGCAACGCAGGTTTGAGCATCGGCAACGTGACGTTTAACATCGTCCCCCACAGGCGGCGTCCGGCGACATAGCTTTGCTCCTCCCATGATGCGTCGAGGGTGCGAAAGCACACCGCAATCAGGAGGTAGCCGTGAGATGCAAGCGTGATCCCCTGCAGGAAGATCATGCCGGGCATCGAAAAGATATCGAGACGCAAGACACCGAGGCCCATTCGCCCCAGCGTCAAATTGAGCGCACCGTTGTTGGAATTGAGCAACTGGATCCATGCCATCGCATAGATCATGTTGGGTATCGCCATCGGAATAAGGATTGCGACGAAGAAGACCTTGCGCAGCCAGAGGTTCGTGCGCTCGATGAGCCAGGCAAAGAGGATGGCAACGCTGATGCCGATCGCGGTCGAGCCGACGGTGAAGATCGCGGTGATCCACAAGAGTTCGTAAGTGGTCGCATCGGTAAGAACATGAATATAGTTGGCGAGAGTGAGATCGGTCGCCTCAAACGGCAGCTTGCCCCGCCCCGCCGTGAAGCTTGAAAAGATCAGCATCAATGCTGGCGCGGCGACAATCCAGGCCACGATCGAGAGGACGCCGGCAAACAACAAGCGAATGGTGCTGCTGCCGCCAGACAGGCGGGCCCAGGCGGACGCGATGCCGGAGTCTAGTACCGAAACATCCGCCGCGGGAACTTGTCTGTCGACGGCCATATCAGCTCGTGCTCAGCGCGACCGAAGGTTAACACACCGCGGCGACCGGGCTCACGCAACGTTGCGAATGCCATGGCCTGAGATGGGCGTGTCATTGAAAGGTTGGCCCGTCCTACTTGATGCCCCCAAGCGCGCGGCTTGTCATTTCGAGCAGGCGTCGGCCCTTCTCGATGTCCGTCGGCTCGAAGACGACTTCAAGCCCCCGCTTCTCGATCTCCTCGCCACGTGCATCGCGGTCTGGCCCCGTCAACATGCCGTGGCGCTGTTCATCGTAAAAAATCCTCTGCGCTTCGGGGGTCGCCCAGAATGCGGCATATAGCTTTGCGGCGTTCGGATGCGGGCCGCCCTTTATCGGGACCGATACGACCGTCTGCGCCGGAATGGGGCCGACCCGCGCCCAATCGACTGGCGCACCGGCATCCTTGAAAAGTGATATCCGCGCCGCATAGGCGCCAAACGCAACCGAGCCCTGGCCGGACGCAAGCGCCTCAGCAGTCGCGGTCGGCGAGTTGATGATGATCGGACGATTGGCAAGAAGCTTGCCGATGAAGTCGAGCGTCTTGTCCTCACCCCATTTCACTGCAAGGATGGCGAGGCCATAGGCATGCGCCTCGAGGAGCAACTTGCCCTGATACTTGGGATCGAGAAGATCGTCGTAGGATTGGATCGCACCGGAGGCGACAAGAGCGGAATTATAGGAGATCGGGATGTAGTGGCCGATGGCAATCGTTCTCTTGTCGAACAGAAGCCGGCGCGGATCGATGCCAAACACATCACCATAGGGATAGGGGTCGGCAAAATCGCGCTCGAACAGCAGCGGCAGAAAGGCGACGTTCGGATCGATAATGTCGACGCTGACATTGCCCGCTTTTGATTCCGTGATCAGCCGCTCGATCGCCGGCCCCGGAAAAAGTTTAAAAGCCTCGACCGCGATGCCGGGAAACTTTTCGTTGAACCTAATTGCAACCTTTTTGTGAAGGCTAACGTCGAGCGCCGACCAAAGCACGACCTTGCCTTCCTTCTTTGCGGATTCATAAAGTGCCTGCACGCTATCAGCCGCGCATACATCGTTTGCGACGAACAACAGTGGGGCGAGCGCAATGACGCGCAAGACACCTCTTGAGCAATAGTTTTTTGGCCAGAAGGTCATGCCACGCATCCTTCGATCTCGAGAATTACGGCACCGGGCGATAAACTCATAAGCGGGACGTGCTGGGAGGGCGCGCATCGCGTGCCGTGCTTGCCATCCCGCCAGATCCAACGCGCCGCACTTCGACGCGCCCTCGTGACACCAGATCGCCTATTCGACGTTCCTCCGGGGTCACGTTGTCACTTAATTTGCCGAGGATGCGGTCGAGCGCCGCAAGGTCTTTCCGATCAAGCCCGCTCAGCAATTGTCGTTCACCCGCAAGCGCCAGAACGCGACAGGTCTGCGCGACGCGCGTGCCCTTCGGCGTCAATCGAACTTCTACCGCGCGATTGTCGTTTTCGACTCGAGTGCGGACGATCAATTCGGCACGATTCAACGCGCGCAAAAGGTGAGAGAGCGCTGTCGCTTCGAGGCTAAGAAGCCGCGACAGCAACGAGCAGCGCACGCTCGGGTGCTGCAGGAGAATGACCAGCGCGCGCGCCGCTTGCGGCGTGACCCCAAGCTTTGCCAGTTCGTGCGCGGAAAGAGCATTCAAGCCGGCCAACACCCGGTTGATGACAAGCACGATATTGTTGAGCTGCCTCTGCTTCATGCGATCTTTGCCTACTGGAATGGAGCGCGCCACAGAGCCTATTGCGTGACGGCGATGCCGCGCCGGCAGGCTGGTCGCGCATCCATCAGCGCGCCCCAACGACGGAGATTGGGAAATCGGGCCGGATCGTCCAAGAGCGCGCGACGACGGTGATAGATCGGATAGAGAGCGAAATCCGCGACTGAGAGTTCGCCCGCAAGGTATTCGCCTTCTCCCAGGCGACGTTCAAGGTTTGCAAAGGTGGCGAGCAGGCGCTGCTCGTAGAATCCGATGATGGATGGCACTTTCTCGGGGACGAACCGAGTTCAATGTGGTGTGAGTCGAGTGAACCGTCATAACGTCCGACGCGACGTGGAACAGTGCCTCCAGCACCCGCAACCGGCTCGGCCCGTCCTTGCGAATGAACTTCCCGCTCCTGTCGGCGAGGTATAGGCAGATGAGGCAGCTCTGCGACACCGTTATTGGTGCTCCGCCGGCCCCCTCGGTGTCGACGATTACCGGCGTCATGCCGTTCGGATTCACCTTGAGAAATTCGGGCGTCTTCGCGCCTCCTGCAAGAACGTCCACCTTGTGGAGGTTGTAAGGTAGCGACAACTCTTCGAGCATGATCGCGACACGGTGATTATTGGGTGTATCGCCCGCATAAAACTCTATCATCTCATGGATCCTTGGCGCTTTTGCTCAGACGCCCTGCTCCACCTGACGGGCATGGCCGCGGTGTGCGCTGCGCGCTGATAAGGCATTGACGACCTTTGGCATGACGGTGGTCGAGAACGCGCGCATCGACCTGATCACTTGCTCGTACGGCATTCCACCGAACTTGAACACGCCCGCAAGAGCGAAGAGATCGAGTTCGATCGAGATGTTCGATGATTTGCCGCGATACCGTCTCCGCACTGCCGATCATCACCAGGCCACGTTCGATCAACTCGTCGAATTTCATCGCATGAAGGATTGGCGCACGTTTCGACCAGACGTCGTAATTGTCGGGCATTCGGCCCTCGCGCGCGAACTGGGTGTAGCGTCCCCATAGGTCCCAATATTGCACGAGATACGAAAAGGCCTCCTGCCGCGCCTGCGCATCGGTCTCCGCGACGTAGATTTCCCGGGTAATGAACAGCCGGCTCGCGGGCTTGTGGCCGGAGGCGGCCTGGATATCGCGATAGAACCGCTGATCGCGTTCGCAGTCCTCGATCAGCGCATCGATCTGGGCAAAAGGCATGTCGTTTTCCGCCGCGAAACGAAGCGATTCCTTGCTCTGCGCACTGATCAGGAATGGCGGATGCGGCTTTTGCACCAGTGGGGGTGAGAGCGGCGTTTGCTTGTTGATCTTGAAGTACTTCCCAGAGAATTTGAAATTCTCGTCCGCCCAAACACGCTTGATGATCTGCATGGATTCGAGAAACATTTCCCGCGAATCCGCCTGTGATACGCAGAAAGCATCGAACTCGATCGGCTTGAGACCGCGGCCGATGCCCATGTCGAGCCGACCGTTCGTCAGGACATCGAGCATCGCGGCCTCTTCGGCAACGAGAAGAGGGTTCCGGTACGGCAGGATATTGACCATGGTGCCGAGCCGGATGCGGCTGGTGCTGCGCGCGGCCGCCGCGATCAGCAGGTTGGGCGAGGGCATCGGCCCGCTCGGCGACAAATGATGCTCGTAGAACCAGATATGCTCGAATCCGAGTTCTTCAGCGATCTCGATCTCACGAATCTGTTGCCGAAACAGGTCTACGTGCGAGACGCCCGCCCGAGGATTGGTAGGAGACCAGATCGCAAACCGCATTGACGACCTCTGTTTCTTTGCCCGCGCACACACACCGAATTGCAGAGAAATGTGCCAGTCGGCTATTTCATCCCTCCAATCGCTCGGCCCACTAGTGGTTCATCACAGTGATTTTGACTCTTTGGCGGTGGCTGGATAAGCGCGGCCGAGTTTGGCGCGGGCTTTGTCGGTTGTGAACATCCATTTGATGCTGGCTCGGGTTTTATTTCGCCGCCGTTGCCATGCTGCGATTTCGTTTCGGAGCCTTTTGGGATCGTCGATGCGGCGGCCGAGACACTGGCGCTGCAGCACGCTGATCTCGCACTCGACCATGTTGAGCCAACTGGCGTGTTTCGGAGTGAAGTGGAATTCGAGGCGGCGCAGGATGCGTCGAGCCTCGGCGGGCGCGAAGGCCTCATACAGCGCCCCAGGTTTATGGATCGACAGATTGTCCTGCACGACACGGATGCAGGCGGCGTCGGGATAATGGACGTCGACGAGTTCACGCATGCATTGGGCGTAGTCCACGGCGGCGCGGCGGTCGGTGACCTTGACGTTGCGCCAGCCCCGATGCGGATCGAAGGTGACGAAGAGATTGACGGTGCCGTTGCGGCGATACTCGTAATCGTAGCGCTCGCGCTGTCCCGGTTGCGCCGGGACCGGCCGGCGCGCCTCGCCGATTAGCTGGACGGGGGTCTCGTCGAAGCAAACCAGCGGCCAGGCGGGATCCGGCGTCTCGGCGTAGAGATCGAGCACGTCCTCCATGCGGGCGACGTATTCGCCATCGACATGGGGAATGCACCACATGTCCCTGCGCCATGGCTTGAGATCGTTCTCGGCCAGCCGGCGGCGCACGGTCTCGCCCGACAGGCTGTCGTGATCGGTGAGCTTGACCATCGTGTCGGCCAGAAGCGTCAGCGTCCAGCGTTTGCGGCCGGCGGGCGGCTTGGCGCATGCGGTCGCCACCAGCAGGGCCTCCTCCTTGCCGGTCAGCTTGCGCTCTGCGCCCGGACGCGGCTCCTCGCTCAAGGCTCGCTCCAGATTGCCTTCCACGAAACGGCGCTTGGTCCGGCCGACGGTGGAGAGGCTGACACTGACGGTCCGGGCAATCTCCTCGTCGCGGCCGCCCCCATCGGCCGCCAGCAAAATCTGCGCCCGCTTGAGCTTGCGGGCCGCGTGCTTGCCGCCGCCGAGCATCGCCGTCAGTTCATCGCGCTCGGCTTGGCTCAATTCGACCCGATAACGTACATTCATGCTTTGCCTCCTTGTCGGAGGCCGGGACGAATCCAGCGATGAGTTCAAAAATCAGGCGCGCGCTTCACCGAGAAGCAGGGTCATTGCCTGGCCTTCATCCATACCTACGCCTACATGTTCGGACGCCCACCCGCCGAAGCCGACATCCAGCGCCACTTCCGTGTCAGCCCGCCTACGGTCCACCAGATGATCGTAACCCTCGAACGAAACGCCTTCATCCGACCTCAACCCGGCGTCCCCAGAAGCATCGAAATCCTCGTGCCGCCCGAAAGCTTGCCAATTCTCTGAATGGCTCGGTATCAAAACGTCAAAATCACTGTGATGAACCACTAGTTCAAGATTATGCCTGTCCTTTTCAATATCGGTCGTTTCGAGGACGACCTTTGTCGAAGCTCCTCGCCGCGCGGACTGAGATAGTGGCCGACCATCCCGTAGCGCTGCTCGTCATAGAATATTTTTTGGGCTTCGGCGCCAGCCCAATAAGCTGCCAGCAACTTTGCGGCGTTTGAGTGTGGACTGCCCTTGATTGGCGCGACGGCAACCTGCTGAGCTGGGATCGGACCGACGCGCGCCCAATCGACCGGAGCGCCGGCGTCCTTAAACAGGATTAGCCGCGCCGCGTAAGCGCCAATCGCGACTGCGCCCTGGCCGTCAGCGAGCGCTTCGGCTGTTGTCTGCGCGCCCTTGGTGATAATCGGCCGGTTGTCCATCAGCCGCTTGATGTAGGTTAGAATCCTTTCCTCGCCCCACTTCGCCGCCAGAATGCCCAGTCCAAAGCCCCGCGCCTCGAGCAACAGTCTGCCGTGCCACTTAGGATCGAGCAGGTCGTCCCACGATCTGATATCGCTCGCACTGACGAGATTTGTATTGTAGCCGATCGGAAGATCGTAATGGCCGAGTACGAGCGCGCGGTTGTCGAAAAGCGTGCGTTGCGGCTCGATACCGAAGACCTTGTCCCAGGGGTAGGTTTCGATCAAGCCACGATCGAACAGGATCGGCAGATACGCGATGTTAGGATCAATAATATCGACATTGATCTGCCCCGCCTTCGCCTCGGCCACCAGCCGTTCGATCGCCGGACCCGGCTGGATCCGGAAGGGCTCAATCTGCAGGCCGGGATAGCGCTGCGCGAATTTGGCCGCGATTTTCTTGTAAAGGTCGATCTCAAGGGGAGTCCACACGACTACCTTCCCCTCACTCTTCGCCGCAGCATAGAGCGATTGCTCGGTGTCTTCGGCGTGCGTGGCGCCTGCCGCAAACGCCAGCCAACATGCCATCCCCATGGCAACTGCGCCAAGGCGGCGTTGCGGCCTCATTACGTCCTCCCGGAATTGAACGGCGAGTGTTCTTCGCTTTTTTCTTTCGCCACCAAGATATATGAGATATTCAATTATTTCAATTGCACATAGTGATCGGCTGGGCGTGGACAACATTCGCCTCTCCCGAATCGCAACAACAAGAATCGCACGGGACGGAATGATGCAGATCGGCGTGTTCGATCATCTCGATCAGGGCAATGTGCCGCTCAGCGAATATTACGAAACGCGTTTCAGGCTGATCGAAGAGTTCGAACGAGCTGGCCTCTATGCGTATCACGTGGCTGAACATCATTTCACGCCGCTCGGCATGGCGCCATCGCCAAGTGTGTATCTCGCGGCGATCGCGCAGCGCACGAAAAGGCTTCGCTTCGGTCCACTCGTCTACGCGCTTCCGCTCTATCATCCACTCCGTCTGATCCAAGAAATTTGCATGCTGGATCAGATCAGCGGCGGGAGGCTCGAAATCGGATTGGCCGTGGGGCCTCGTCGATCGAAGCGGGCTACTATGATCAACGCGCCGCGCAGGAGCTTTACGAGGAAGGACTTGCTGTTGTGCTCGCAGGGCTGCGCACCAGGCGGCTCAATTTTGAAGGCAAGATATTCCGGTTTAAGGACGTGCCCCTCGCGGTGGAGCCCTTGCAAAAGCCGCATCCGCCGTTGTGGTATGGCGTACATTCTGTGGAAAGCGCAGCGCGTGCGGCGCGCCAGGGACTTAACGTGGTGAGCTTCGAGTTGCCGGACGACGCGCGTGCGGTGTCCGACAGCTACCGGCAGGCGTGGCGAGAAGCGCATGGAAGCACGCCGCTGGCGAAGAATGGACTTTTACGGTTCGTGTATGTTGCCGATGATGACGCGACGGCACTCCAGATCGCGCGCCGGGCCTATCTCGCCTGGCATAAGAGCTTCCACTTCCTGTTTCAATTGCACGGGACCGCGCCCCGAACTGGCCCACGCGCACCGGACTTCGATGGCGTCATCGCCCAAGGCCGAGGTATCGCAGGTTCGCCTCAAACGGTTGCGAACTTTTTGCGCGAGCAAATGGCCGTTACGCGTTACGGCACGTTATGCCCGAACTCGCAAGCCTGCCGCTTGCGCGCGATGAGTCGGCCACGGCGGCTACAAGTTAAGCGCCGCCTGCAGCCAACCTTGAACGTTCGCTTTTGTACGTACAGTTGCAGCGCTGGCCGCCTCCAGCCGCGCCCCGATTCTCGCTGCGCTTCATCGAGGATACTTGCTAATCCTCCCTTAGGCCGGTCGCCTCGGCGTGTCTGCGATAGGCCTCACTCTCTATCAGGTCACGTGTTGGCGGCTCTCAAGCAATGCGGGACCGAGATCGCGATGAGCGTCTTGGTACCGTCGATATCGTTGGCGTAGGCGACGCCGGTGTGAGCAAGCCTTAGTATTGAGCCGAATTTTGCGTGAAGCTAACGCGAACGGCTTATCTGGCTATTCTTGAACCATACAGTGTCGTATCTCAGAACACTTTCGCGCCCTCGCTCCTCTATGTTTATATTGTGCAAGAGGCTTGGATCATCGGCTTCGTCGGGGAGGAGACTTGTCAATGAAGGACGTTGAAGTCAACGTCAGAGGCCAAAAACTACGGCTCCAGGAAAGTGGCACAGGATCGACATTGTTGTTTCTGCACGGGGCCGGCGGCTGGGCCTGGACGCCGTTGCTGAAGCTTCTAGCCGAAAAATACCGTGTCATCGCGCCCGAGCACCCCGGCTTCGGCCGATCGGCAACGCCTGATTGGATGATGAGCGTCGGCGACCTTGCCTTTTTCTATCTCGACGCGATCGAAGCGATAGGTCTGAATAACGTGCATCTCGTCGGGCACTCACTTGGCGGCTGGACCGCGGCGGAAGTCGCCATCCGCAACACGTCACGGCTCAAGTCGCTGACTTTGATATCGCCGGCTGGTTGCCGCTCCGAAGTGCCGTTCGGCGATATCTTTCTATGGGACGCCGAGACAACAACGCGGGCCCAGTTCCACGACCAGAAGCTTGCAGAAGAGCGAATCAAGCTGCTGCCGCAAGCTGATCTAGATGTGGTTCTGCAGAACAAGGCAACGGTCGCAAGGCTCGCCTGGTCGCCCCGCCTGCACAACCCACAGCTTCCCTATTGGCTACATCGTATCAACGTGCCGACGCTGCTGATCTGGGGCCAAGAGGACAAGATCGTTCCCTACGCCTGCCACAAGCCGTTCATGGACAAGATCAAGGGCGCCCGGCTAGTCGCGTTGGCCGAGGCCGGTCACGCGCTACATACGGAATACGCGCAAGAATGTGATGAGGCGATCGCGAAATTCCAAGGAGAACTTAACAAATGAAGCTGTTCTTCTTCCACCTCATGCCCTATGCCGACATCGACCTGGGCGCGATCGAGAAGCACGGCACCGCTTGGCTTACGCTGCCGAATGCGAACTTTAACCCGCAGAAGGGCATCAAAGCCTACGACCGCTATATCCGTGAACTGGAGCTTGCCGATGAGCTCGGCTTCGACGGCATTTGCGTCAATGAACATCATCAAACGGCCTACGGGCTAATGCCAGCGCCGAATCTGATCGCAGCAGCGCTGTGTCGATCGACCAAACAGGCCAAGATAGCGATCCTCGGCCGCGCCCTGCCGCTAGTGAACAATCCAGTCGCTATCGCGGAGGAGTTCGCGATGCTTGAAATCTGTCGGGCGGTCGCATCATCACAGGCTTTGTGCGCGGTATTGGCACCGAATATTTTGTGACGGGCGTCAATCCCCGTCTGAGCCCTGCGCGTTTCTACGAAGCGCACGATCTAATCCTGCAAGCTTGGACCAAGCCGGGACCCTTCCGCTACACCGGACGACATTACGAGTTTGAATACGTCAACCTCTGGCCACGGCCGGTGCAGCAGCCACATCCGCCGGTCTGGATTCCCTCGCAGGGTTCGGTCGAGACCATCGAGTGGTGCGCCCATCCCGACCCCAAATATACCTACCTGCAGACCTTCTCGCCGATATCGCTGGCGAAGAAGTGCTTCGCAAAGTATCGCGAAGTGGCGGTGCGGCATGGCTACGCCTCGACCCCGATGCAGCTCGGCTGGGCGGTGCCCATCTATGTCGCCGAGACAGACGCCAAGGCTCGCAGCGACTTCAAGCTGCATGTCGAAAATTTCTTCAACCGCTTCCTACGCTACTCATTCGAGACCCGATTGCCGCCGGGCTATAGCTCGATCGACAGTACCAAGACGCTCATCGAGCAGAAATTCAAGGTTCGTGCGGCGATCGCCCGTTCGAGGACTTCCTCGATCTCGGCATGATCATCGTCGGTAGCCCGAAAACGGTGAGGGAGACGCTGTTGGAGCGGGAGAAGGAACTCGGTTTCGGCACGCTGATCGCCATGTTGCAGATTTCGACGCAGCCCGCTGAACAGACCGAAAGCAGTCTCCGGTTGTTTGCGAGTGAGGTCGCACCGCACTTGCGCAAGGCCGCTTGAGCGTCAAACGCGAATCGATTCCTGGGAGACGCCCTCGGGGTGCTGTGTTTCCGGCACTCACTCCGGCAAGTGTGTATACCGAAAACTCAAGTGTGCTTTCCGGAAATCATATCCGCACACAGCGTGTGTGTGAATCGGCGCGGTGCGGCTCCCCAGCCAATTCAATCACCATCCACGCTGATCATTCGTGGTTGCAAGTAGGGGTATCCCACGAGAAATTTTCTGTCGGGTGCGGGAGGATCCATCAAGCTTGGGCCGTAAACTTTGGCGACCCAGCTTGCATCGTATCCCATCGCCAACAGCAACGTCGGAAAGATTTCAAAATGACTGAAACGGTTGGCGCCCTGTGCTGCGCCGTCTGCCAGGCGTCGCTTGAATTCCGGCTGCAGAGTGATTGCAAACAGCGGCACATAGGCTTCCCCTGGGTAAACGTAACGGCCTTGGCTGCAATGAGTTTGTTTGTAACCGCCTTGCAGCAGGCTCTGTCCGTGGTCGGATGTGTAAATAATCAAGGTTTTCGATAAATCGACAGCGGGCAGCAACTTCCGGAAAAAATCATCGACAGACCAGATGATCGCATTCTGATAGTGAGCGACCATAACTTGGGGATTGGCAAGTTCAGAGCCTGCAGCCGCCGGAAACACGTGAAAGCTCGGAGAATATTTGGTGGCGTATGGCGCGTGCACACCAAATTTCTCGACAAAAATAAATGCCGGCCCTTCGTCCTTGAGAGCCTCGACGAGCTTATCCACGGCCTTGTAATCGCGGAGGTAGGCGGGATTATCCAAAATGTTGATCTTTGAATCGATCAGCTTTTTCTCAACCTGCGAGAAGCCGCTGAGGTAGTCTAGAGGGCCCCCGAAGTTGTCGATGTAAACGGTCTTGTATCCTGCCCGATGGGCAAATAGCCAGATGGGCGGCCTTCTCACTCCCTCGTCCCACTTGTCCGGCAAATCGGATTGCCGCATTCCGAAGCGAAACATCATCCGCGCATTCGCTGAGCAGTTGGCGCCGGATATCGCAATACCGAAATTGACTAGATTGTCAGTGGCTTTGAGAAAGGGCGTCGTCTTTATGGTCGGATCGTTCAACGATAAATAATCGCCGCGGACGCTTTCATCCATGATAAAGACGACTTTATTAAAGAGTGGAGAGACGCGTCCTTCGAACTTGAGGTCGGGATTGATCACCACATTGCGCGCCAGATCGTACTGCGGTTCTGCTAGACTTGCCTGATATGAAACTCCCGAACCAAGAATTGCGGCGTTGGCGAAGGCGCCAAAGGGAATCGGAAAGGCTTGCGTGGTTCCTTTTGAATATACGATGCCACCCGTCACCATCATTACCGACGCTATCGGCGCAATGCCGAATATGCCCGAAACGCTGAACCGCCGCGCTGGGGTGGCGCACAACACCAACCCCAAGATCGCCACGGCTGCACAGTTTCGAATGATCTCGGTGGCATAGCCACCGACAACATTCGGGCCTGCCGCCCGCTCCTGCCACAAAATCATCATTAGATTCTGATTGGAGAGCGTGCCATTGATATCGAGAATGAACAGTTCGAAGCTCCAGCCGATCAGCATGACAATCGTAAGCGGCACGCGAACGACGGCAGGGCGAATGAATGCGACGACAAAGAAACCGAATAAAGAAAAAAAACAAACGACGCTGTAACCAATGCCCTCCAAGCTATTTTTGGACAGGAGCTTAATTGCAATTGGGAAGATCCAGTAATCCTGGACCGACTGATTGGTGTTGTACCACCACCACCCCAATAGCGGAGTAAATAGAAGCGCGCAGCAGATGATTTTTGGCGCAGTGCTGTGATCGCTTAACCGGTTGGCGAAACGTTTGTAATTACTCACAGGGGACCCCCAGCGAGCGGCCAAACTTATTGCACAATCCCGCGAACCCGAGAAATTCGTGCCGCCTCACGCTCGCCTCCGGCTCGGGAGACTGCATCTTATCGGCTCAAATGAGCGTTTTGACAGGGGCTGAACCCGGCTTCGTTAATGTAATACGAGATGCTCGCCGATGTCGCAGTTGGGTCGATCGCGTAGCTTTGCGTGTGGTTTAGGAAGGTCCGCTTAGGCCCCGATAGCGACGCTTTCACCGCGTTGCGGCCTCCGGCTACGACGGGCCAGGCTGTGCGCTTGGGCACGGCGCCGTGAGGAAAAGCGAAAAGGGGCGCGACCACACCGCGACGATTGCCGTCGACGGCAAAATTCACGTGATCGCGGGTCGCTTCGACGAGCCACAGGACACGACCGACATGCACGAGGTCTATGATCCGGTGAACAATGCTTGGAGCTCGTCACCGCCGATGCCGAGCGCGCGCAGTTCGCTCGCGGTCGCCTATTACAGGGGATTAATCCTTGTGATCGGTGGCGAGACGACCACCAGCAGTCTGGCCGACAACGAGGGCTTCGACGTGAAGGAAAATCGCTGGATCAAGCTCGCCCCGTTGCCCGAACCGCGGCACGGCGTCGCCGGCGCGGTCGTTGGAAATTTGGCCTACATTATGGGCGGCGCGCAGGGTGTCGGGGGCAACGGCAGTTCGGACAAGATTTTCGCGTTTGAGCTTCCGTGAGACCGGCATTGCCGACGGCACCCACAAGTTGGCGCATTGCACGGGCGTCTATATATCAGCGAGGTACTGGTGGTCCGCGCCGGCATTCGCAATAACAGTGACCTTATTTGGGTAGGTTCAGCCCCCAATGTCGCCGCCAGCCGCTTCTGGTCGTTCTAGTTGGTGATCTTGTATATCCTGATCGACCGCGCTCTTACACGTTAGAGTTACCGAGAAGGTGTACTGGGGCGATTATTGCGGTTCGACGTTGAGTTCCTTGGCGAAAGCGCGCCATTGGTCCTGCACATTGCGCATGGCTTGTGCGGTACTTTCCGGCGTACCGCCGCCGCTTGTGGAAACACCGAGCGTCAGGAACCGTTGCTCGACTTCGGTACCCTTGAGATAGCGATCGATCTCTCGATTGAGCTGCGCAATCACGTCGGACGGTGTGCCAGCCGGTGCCACAACGGCAAAAAAGCCATCAATCACAATGCCCGGTACTGTTTCGTGCAGGGATGGCAGATCGGGCAGGCCGGGAAAGCGCTTGCTCGTGGTCACCGCAAGTGGGCGCACCTTGCCGGCTTGAAATACGGCATTCGCAACCGCTGGCGACGCCATCATCACCTGAATGACACCGCTTGCGACGTCCTGCACCGTCTGTGCCGCCGAACGATAGGGCACCTCGATCATGCCGACGTCGGCGTATTTGTTGAACAGCTTTGCGGCATACGCCGCCGCGCCGGCCGTGCTGTCGAAGGCAATCGAAAGCTTTCCGCGATTTGCCTTAGCATAGGCGATGAGTTCGTTGACCGTAGAGACTGGCAAACCGGCATTCACCGCCAGCACCTGCGGACCAAGGTCGATGACGGTCGCTACCGCAGCAAAATCGCGCGTCGGATCGTAAGGCAGCTGTTTGAACGAGATAAGATTGATGGCAACGCCGGCCGTGTTCGTTAGTAAGAGTGTGTAGCCGTCCGGCGTCGCTCGCGCCGCGGTCTCGTGGGCAAGAATGCCGTATGCACCCGGCACGTTTTCGACGTAGATCGTCTGGCCAATCGTGCGCGACACGGCCTCAGCGAGCAGCCGTGCGATAATGTCGGTCGAGGCGCCCGGACCGGTCGGGACAATCAGCTTGATAGGACGACTCGGCCCAGTTTCCGCGTTGGTCGCCGTCGCGATCGCGACCGCGATACAGCAAAGCACTATGCGAGAAAGTTTCCTCATCACGGATACCGTTGTGCCTTGGTGCTCAGCATCCTTCTCGATACGTGATCCACCGCTTTGCAATGGCTTACCTTAATCGACGCACATCGACAAGGCGGACGGCACCATCGGGTCGTTTGCTGGACCCCATTAGTTCCGGAGTAACATCAACAGCAGAATATTTGCAATTGTTAATCCTTTCGCAGTGACGTAGATTTTGAGAAAACTAGTGGTGGCGTGGCCAATCGAAGGGAGACGACGATGAGCATGGTTTTGACGCGCGACGAAGTGAGTCCGTCCACGCTTCAGTATTTTCCCCTCAGCACGTATATCGGTTGCGAGATAAAAGGCATCGATTTTCGCGAAGAGATATCGCCCTCGGTTGCTTCGGCAATCTACGATGCCTGGCTCAAGCACGGCGTGCTGGTTTTTCGCGATCAAGATCTTTCCCAGGAAGATCTCGTTCGATTGACGGGAATATTTGGAGAATTCGGAGACTACGCACGGCCAAAACACACTCTGCCCATCGGGTTTTCCAGGATTCTGCCGAATGTCATGCTCATCTCGAATATTCGAGAAAACGGACAAACGATTGGAGCGTTGCCAGACGGTGAAGTGATGTTTCATCACGACACCATCCATCGCGAGGAGCCTCACAAGGGAACGCTTTTATACTCGGTTGAAGTGCCGACCTACGGCGGCGACACCCTGTTTGCGAGCGGCACGGCCGCTTACGACGCCCTCGATGCGGCGATGAAGGAGAAACTCGAAGGTCTGCGTGCCGTCAATTATTACGTCTTCAATACGGCCGTGCGGGGCGACAAGAGGGGTGTCGATGCGTCAAGTCAAGCGGTCCATCCGGTCGTGCGAACCCATGAGGAGACCGGCCGCAAGGCGCTTTTCGTTGATCGATTGATGTCCATCAAGATTGAAAGTCTGCCGGAGGACGAAAGCGACGCGCTGCTTAATTCCCTTTTCGATCACTGCGAAAAGCCGGAATTCGTATACACGCATGTTTGGCGGAAGGGCGACCTTCTCGTCTGGGACAATCGAATGTCGAGTCATGCGCGTACAGATTTTCCTTCCGACCAAAGGCGGCTGCTCCTTCGAACAACCGTCAAGGGGACGGTAAGGCCTTACTGATTAAACCGGCAATCTCCTGCGCGAAATCTTCTATTTTTCGACACACCGGGCGATGAATAGTGATCGGCAACGGCCTTAGAACTCTAAGAGGTTATCTCGGAAGAGCTTTTGGGAATATTCCCTACGAATAAGTCCGCGGCGCTTTAGCGCCGGAGCAAGCCCCTCTGAAAATTGGGCGATTGTCCTTGGCGTAACGGGGTTTCCGATAAGGAAGCCGTCCCCACCCACCTCCTCCATGACCTCACCCATGATCCCGGCCACCGTATCGTAGCTGCCGACGTAGCGGTTTGCCCGAGAACTGCCGCGGTACGCGGCCATCTCCCGCAACGTTTTGCCTCCGGCTGCGAAGTCAGCCATTGAACTCTGGTGGCCGTTGATACGCGACGACAGATCTGGGAGCGGCTCATCGGGGTCGAATTGCGACATGTCGATGCCAGACAGATAGGACATATGCGCGAGCTGGCCGTCGAGACTCTTCTCTTCTGCCGCGCAGCGTTGTTCGCGGATTTCGTTTGCCGAGTCGTCGGTGTCCGCAACGACCGGTCGTGTAAGAAAGAGGACCTTGCAAGTCTTCGGATCGCGCCCAGCTGCAATCATGCGCTGGGCGATGTCGGCGCGATAAGCCTTCATTTTGTCGATGCCGGTTACATTTGCGACGATTGTATCCGCGTGCCTGGACGCGAATGAGCGTCCGGCCGGAGATCCGCCAGCTTGACAGATTACCGGTCTGCCCTGCGGACCTGGCGCGGTGTTGAGCGGTCCGCGACACGAATAGTATTTTCCCTTGAAGTCGATCGTGTGGACTTTGCTGAAATCAGCGAACACCCCCTGGTCTCGATCGACAACGACGGCGCCCGATTCCCAGGAACTCCACAAAGCGTAGCAGACCTGCATCCATTCATCGGCCATGAGGTAGCGCTCATCGTGCTCGATATGCCGGTCAAGACCGTAATTTTGCGCGCTGCGATGACTGCTTGCTGTAACAAGGTTGATGCCAACGCGACCTTTGGTGAGATGATCGAGTGTCGCGGCAAGACGCGCCGCCGTAAACGGCGGATAGAATGATGTGGCCATCGTCGCAATGATGCCAATCTTGGATGTCGCCTGCGCAATCAGCGGAACCAGGGGCATGGGATCGTTCTTTGGCGCACCGGCGCCTTGCGCCAACGAATATTCCATCGTGCCGCGATAAGTGTCTGATACCATAAGCAAGTCTTCGATCATCAGATAATCGAAGCAGGCCTTCTCCAGCGCCCGCGCGAGATCGATGTAGACATCGGGTTGTGTCCAGTTCACCAGTTGAGATGTGGTTACATCCTGCGCACCCCATCCCTGCACGCCCATGCCGTTAGTGAGAAACCACCCGATGTGGAACATGGTTTATGGCTCCTTCCGAGGGCAAGTCGCGGGCCTGATGCCGTTTGCAGACGGTCCTCGCTGTTTGCCCAGTTCAATCTTTGCTGAGCAGAGAAAAGTCCACGACGTTATCGGATCGATGGGCGAAGCCGTGAACGTGTTTGTTAAAGGCCATGAGGGGCTTTACGGTCATCAGCGTGATGTAAGGTACGTTGTCGCGCCATATCCGCTGCGCCTCGTTCCAATGCTTGGCGGCTTCGGGCGATAGGGGGTCCCCGGCTTCGATGCCCGCATCCACCGCTGCGTAGTATTCCTCGTTTTCCCACTTGCTGCGATTATACGGCGATCCCCTTCCAAGCAGCAGCATGAGCTCGTAGGGCGGCGATTGAACGATTGCCATATCGCGCTGAATGTTGGCTTCGAAAGTGCCGCGTTGGTACGCCTGAACAACCGCCGCCGGCGGGGCGACGTTGGCCTTCATATTGAAGCCAGCCGCGGCCGCGTAAGTTTGCATCTGGATGAAGACTTCCTGGAGGTCCGGTACTGCACTGCTGAAGATGACGGTAAATTCAATCGGCTCACTGTAGCCAGCGGCCTTAAGGATCTGCTTGGCTTTCTCTGGATCATAGGCCCGCTCTGGCAATCCGCCCGAGGCAAGCTGATAGATCGGGTTGATCATGCCCTGCATCAGGTCAGCCCGGCCTTTGTAGACTTCATCTGCGATACGTTGATAGGGGATGGCATACTGAAATGCCCTACGCACCTCGATGTCGTTAAACGGCTTGTTCCTTGTCTGCATAAAGAAAAGAACTTGGTTGTTCGTCGGCACCGCGAACGTGTCGATATTCTTGTCCTTGGATAACTCCACGATATCGGCAGACCGCAACTGTACGGCAATATCGACATCGCCGTTCCGGAGTACATTGGCGCGCGTTCCGGGATCGGCGACCACTCGCTCGATAATGCGGGCGATCTTCGGTTTCCCAAGCACGTAGTTTGGATTTGCGACCAAGACGAGTTCTTGTCCGGGCGTGAAACTCTTGAGCATGTACGGCCCGAAGCCGAAGCCGCCATTTTGTCCGGACCACTTCACCGCGTAAGGGTCGTCGGCCGTCACGTGTTGCTTTAACAAAGTGGAGTCGTAGATGCCGCTTGTCGTATTCGACAGCAGACTCATCAACGTGAAGCCGTCGGACTTCCGCGCCAGAGTGATTGAAAAGGTGTATTTGTCGATCTTCTTAAATTGCTTCTCCGGGTCGACGATAATCGGATAATTCACGAAGGATGTGGTGGCTGTTGATTTCCATTTCCGCTCGTACGACCATAAAACATCGTCGGCCGTCAGCTCATGAAGTGAATGACTGAGTACGCCCTGCTTCAGCCGGATCGTATAGACGAGCCCGTCGGGGCTGACGTCGTAGCCCTCGGCCATAAACGGCTCAAACTTCGTAATGTCCTGATCGTAGACATTGTGCGGTGTCATCATATAGGGGTTGCGGAAAAGTTTTCCGGTCGTCGCGTGATTGTATTCGAGATTTTCATAGCCTTGGCCCGACACGTCGGCCGCCAATGCGGTCGGCGTCGCTGCGACTGCGGAGAGAATGGTGTCGGGCGGAGATTGCGCACGCGCCAGTGAGATCATGAGCGGCATCGCCAACAGAAGGGTGAAGGCGCCAGTGCGCAATGGATTTGAATGGGGATCGCAGGAGTGCCTAGTCATCATCGCGTCTCGATCGGAGTGGGTCATTTTGGCTAAAGCCTCAGTGAGTCCGGCGCTTTGGGAACAGCACAGTCGAACTCAGCGCAGCACTGGCAACCGTCAAGGCAAGCGCCAGCGTTGGAAAGCCGGCGGCCCACCAGCGCCCGGATGAGGCCTCGGTTGCGCCACGCGCGATCATGGAACCCCATTCGGCCGTCGGCGGCGGCAGCCCGACGCCGAGAAATCCCAGGGCAGCTAACAGGATGATGCTCATTCCGAACAAGACCGTGAGGTTCTCGAGCGCGGGCCAACAGGAATTCGGCAAGACGTGACGGAGCGTCAATTCCAACTCGCTCAAGCCTGCCAACCGTGCCGCGTCGAGATATGAATCAAAGCGCACGCGGAGCACTTCAGTTCGAACAAGCCGCATCTGGACGGGGCACAATATGAATGACACGGCGCAGATTAACGTCAGCAGACTGGCGCCGTAGAACGTCACAGCCACCAAACCAATGATGATGGCCGGCAATGCCTGCACGAAATCCATAACGCGACCGGCCCCGCGAGCAAGGAGACCGCGTAAACCGCCCGAGGATTCGTTCATTCCCAAAAGCAAGCCGACCGAGACGCCGAAGCCGGAGGCGAGCAGCACAGCCGCCATCGCCATCACCATGTCAGTTCGTGTCGCCACCATGGTTTGTGAGAACACGTCGAGGCCGGAGGAGTCAGTCCCGAACCAAAAACGCGCACTGGGTGGCAGAGACGTAGGTCCGACTACGCGCACCGGATCATAGGGCGCCAGCAAGGGGCCTCCGATCGCGACGAGGACGATGAGTACCAGCGGCAGCAACCGGAGCCCTGCGGCCGATTGCAGGCGAATTTTCTTCCCGGCAACCCATTTAAGCCATTGCGCACTAGTGTCACTCGTCACCGGCAAACCTGTTCGACGGTCATAGTTACGCCTCCACGTGCGTGCCGGGCCTCCGACGCGGATCAAGCAGCATATTGATCAGATCTATGAGGAGAAAGACTATCAGCGAGAGTGTCGCGGTTACAAGAAGCAAGCTCTGCATCGTGGTCAGATCGGCTGACATAACCGCCTCGACGGCGTATTTCCCCAAACCGTCAAGACCAAATAACGTCTCGATGATAATGGCACCGCCGAGCAAGTGACCAAACATTGTTCCGGTCATCGTTACAGTCGCCGGAAGCGCTCTCCGGTAAATACTGACCAAAACTGTTGCATGCGTTGCACCCGACGCAATTCGAAAGCGCGTTGGCTGTGCGTCGAGCGACGCTTCCAAGTCGGCAACCAAAAGTTTCAACATCACCGGAGATAGGGCAATCACCATCACACCAATCGGCAAGATGAGATGGGATATCATAGATTTCATTGCGGTGGTATCGCCGGATAGGAGGACGTCGACGAAAGGCATGTGAGTGACAGGCGGAGGCGGATCAATAAACGGCGACAGCCTTCCCAACGGCGCCGGCGCCCAACGCAGTACTGCATAGAAAATGAAAATTGCCACTATGCCGAGTGCAAACTCCGGAATCATGCCAGCTGTGCGCGAATAGACGATGACGACCCGCGAAATCGCTCTGCGCGGATGCATCACGGCGATATAGCTGCACGCCAGCGTAACGAGCAACATTCCCACGAGGGCCATCAACGCAATTTCGATGGTTGGCGGCAGCTTTTGGATAAGGTCGTCAGAAATCGAACGTCCTGAAATCAGCGACGTGCCCAGGTCGAATGATAGAAGCTGCCTTAAATAGCGTCCGAACTGTTCGAGAAGAGTGCCGTCGAGGCCGAGAGCTTTTTGAACCCGCGCGTAAATCTCCGGAGTGTACTGTCCCCCAGTGACGACATCGACGGGGTCGCCTGGAATGGCGCGCACCAAAAAGAACGCCACGAAGGCGAACAGCAGGATCTGCAACGGCAGCGCCGCTATTCGAACCAACCACCAGCGCTGACTTTGGAGGAACCGGTTCATATTGAGCGCCGCTTCCCTGATCCATCTGCCTTATGAGAATAGCCGCCTCTGAAGGACGTGGTATCCGCCAGCTTTGCATGGCGGCCACGGCAAGCATCGATGAGTCTTGCCGTGTAGGGATGCGAATTGTGCTCGACAAGCACGGGTGTGCGCCCGGTCTCGACAATCCTTCCGTTCGACATGACCGCAATTTTCTCGGCGATGAAGGCGGTCGCTGGAACGCAGTGGGAAATGAAGACCAGCCCGGCGCCAGTTTCACGGCAGTAGGCCTTCAGAAGATTGAGGATTTCCCCCTGCACCGAAACGTCAAGCGCTGAGACGGCTTCGTCGCAAATGAGAAATCCGCGGTTTAACCACCAGCGCCCGTGCGATGGCGACACGTTGACGCTGGCCGCCCGACACTTCGCGCGGATAACGATCGGCAAGCACCGTCTGCAGCGACAGCATCGCAAATGTCCGATCGACCTCTGCATCGGCCTTTTTCCGGTCGAAGCCCCTCAGCCACTGCAGCGGGGTGCGCACGGAATCGCGCAACGTCCGCAGCGGATCGAACGATGATGTCGTGTCTTGCGCGATGAACTGTACACTGCGACGAAATGCGATCCTTGATGCATTGTCTTGCAGCATGGCAAGTACGTCTTCGCCGTCGAAGGTCACCCGCCCCGCGCTCGGCACGGCGATGCCGAGCAACAGCCGAGCCAACGTCGATTTTCCGGAACCCGAGCCGCCGATGATACCGATGGTCTCGCCTTCGCGAACGGCGAACGTTACGTCGTCGACCGCCTTGTGGGGTTCATTTCTCGCGTCGCCAAAAGCCTTGGTGACCCTGTTGGCTGTCAAACCTGTACTTGCTGTCATCTCGGCCCCGCGTTGGACGTACTGGAGGGACGTTGCGCCTGCACTCCAGCCATGGTCGGCAACTGATCGAGACCAATCGAGTTGAGGGTCGGAACACAGCGCAACAGTCCGATCGTATAGGGATGGCGGGCGTTTTGCTCGAGGGTCGCCGAAGAGTGCTGCTCGACAATGCGACCTTCGTTCATGATGACGATGCGATCGGCATATTCGCGGCACAAAGCGATGTCGTGGCTGACCATGAGGATTGTTGTGCCGAGATCGTTGCCGAGCTCGAACAGCAGCTCCATCAATTCGCGCGACATCACGGCATCAATTGCGCTAGTTGGCTCGTCTGCAATCAAGAGCTTGGGCTCGGCGCAGAGCGCGATAGCAATCATGACACGCTGCTGCATTCCGCCGGACAGTTCATAGGGGCGCGCCCTTAGCACACGCTCGGTGTCGGACAGGCCGACGCGCCTCAGCCAACCACCAGCCTGATCGCGGGCTTGAGCGCGACGCAAGTTACCGTTTCCGGTGATAACCGCGAGAAGCTGGCTCTCAATGGTCCAGACCGGGTCGAGGGACGTCATGGCGTCCTGAAAAACCATCGCCACACCGGGCGACATCCGCGGCAGCCGAGACCGGTGGGCAAGATTAATCGGCTGTCCGTTAAACTCGATGCGGCGCGCCCGGCACTCAACATGCGGGCCGGTCAAAAGCCCTGCGATCGCCAGAGCCAGCGTTGATTTTCCCGAACCGGATTCGCCAACGATCGCGACGTGCTCGCCGGCATCCAGGGTCAGGTCGATATCCCGGAGCGCTGCGACGCGTTCTTGAGGCCCTACGTAGGAGACCAACAAGCCCTCGACTGTCAGGATGCGCGTCCTGGGGGCTTGATGGCTGCTGATGGTTGCAGGGTCCGATGAGACCATCATTTCCCCTACCCTCCGACCGGACGGCCTCCCATAAATGCTAGCTCCAATTGCTAGCCCCCTATGATTTCATGTGCAAGAATTGCGCCGAAACTACTGTTGAGGTTGAACCTTTCCTTCAGTTTCAACTTCGACGCTGCTGATTGTTTTGGGGCCGCTTGCCATCGACGAGGAGTCCATTCCATGAAACCGGAGCTCAACAAGACAGACATTCCGGACTGGGTCGTTGAACGCGTCAAACAGCGCCGGGGCAAAGTCTTCGTCAGCGATGACATGAGGCCAGAGCGCACCGCGCTTGTGGTCGTCGATCTGCAAAATTGTTTCATGATGGAAGGTATCGCGCACGTGTTAGTGCCACAGGCGCACGCCATCGTTCCGAACGTCAACAAACTCGCCAAAGCCCTGCGGCGTCTGGGCGGTCTCGTAGTCTGGATTCGAAATTCAGTCAGCTATGATTGGACGCTGGCCTTCGAGAAGCTCTCGCATGCCGCACAGGCCAAAAAACGGGCCGAAGCGATCCAGCCAGGCTCAATCGGGCACGCTTTGTGGGGCGAGCTCGACGTTCAGCCCGAGGATGTCATTGTCGAGAAGCGCAGGTATTCGGCTTTCATCCAAGACGCGTCCGATATCGAAAAACAATTGCAGACAAGGCAGATCAAGACGGTGCTGGTTACCGGCACTGCCACAAATGTTTGCTGCGATTCCACCGCGCGCGATGCCGTCCTGCGTGACTTTGAAACGGTGATGATCACCGACGGCAATGCCGCAAAGACCGACTACGAGCACAACGCGGCACTGATCAATTTCTATCTCTCTTTCGGAGATGTCATGACGGCGGACCAAGCTATCGGCTTTCTCTCACAAAATCAAAAAGCACTAGTACCCGGAATCACAATTCACTGATACGGCATCCTTTGACGTGGCGCTGATGGACCTTGGCTTTGGTCCAGACGAACGGCCGAGCGTTTTCGTTGTAAGCCTCGATGAAAGCATCGATATGCTCCCTAAGTTGCGCGACCGAGGTGAATGAGGCGCCGTGCAGCGATTGTCCTTCCAGGATCGAGAACCAGATTTCAACCTGGTTGAGCCAGGAGGCCCGCGTCGGCGTGAAGTGGAAGTGCACGTTCGGATGGCGCTTGAGCCAGCGGTCGTTCTTGGGCTTGTGGGTGTTGAGGTTATCGAGGACGACATGGATGGCGGTGTCGGGATGGCCGGCGACGATGTCGTTCATGAAGTCGAGGAACTCGATACGCCGGCGGCGCGTCTTGTGCGCAGCCCTCACCTTGCCGGTGGCCACCTCAAAGGCGGCGAACAGCGTGGTGGTGCCATTGCGCTTGTAATCGTGGCTGTGGCCGGTCAGCGCCCGGCCGTTCGGCAGTTTCAGATAGCCTTGGGTGCGCTCCAGCGCCTGGATCGAAGGTTTTTCGTCGACGCAGACGACGATCGCATTCTCGGGCGGCGCCATATAGAGCCCGACCACATCGGCGGCCTTGGCGACAAACTCGGGATCGTTGCTTTCGCACCACGACTTTCGCCCGGCGAGGTCGATCTTTTGCACCCGCAGGAAACGCCAGACCTGCTGCTCGTGCACGTCGCCCAGTTCGGCTGCAATCAAGGGCCCGTTCCAGCGCGCGAAGCCGACCGGCGGCTCCCGTTCCAGGACCGCCAGAATGCGTCGACCGGTCTCGCTGGTGTACTTCGGTGCCGGGCCGGGCCGCGGCTTGTCGGCCAAACCGGCCAAGCCTTCGCGGGCGAACCGGCCGCGCCAAGTGCTGACCGTTCGCGGCATCGTGCCGAGCGCGCGGGCAATCGAACGGGTCGAGTGGCCTTCGTCCGCCAGCAAGACCATCCGCGCGCGAAACGCGTCGCGTTGCTCCGTCGTCGGTGCCCAAACCCGCGCTTCAAGCACCGCACGATCCGCCGGTGTCAGCCGGACCTTCGCAGCTATGGGAATCATCCCAATGTTGAATCACGAGTTAGCCTTCCGTAAAAGCGGGTACTAGGCTGAAGGTTTCTGCCACACCTACGGCGTCAGCGAGGCCAGATACGCAGCCGCCGCCAAAATATCATCAGGGCCGAGATTGGAGAGCACTGGTGCCATCAGCGGAGTCCAGAGCCCATTCCGGTTACCGCGCTGTATGTCATAGAGCTGCCGGGCAATATAGCTCGGCGAGCGGCCGGCCAGCCTTGGAACTGGGCCCAGCCCGCGCAGATCGGGACCATGGCAAGCCGTACACGCGGTGACGCTGCCGTGTGAAGCCGTGATGCCGTTCAAGACCAAGACCTCGCCAAGCTTGCGGCTGCCCGGCGGCACATAGGCGATGAAGCCCGAGCGCGGATTGCGCAAAAACTCAGTGTCGCGGCCGCTGACCGGCGTCTCGACGATACGGTTGCCGATCGGCTCCGTGCCGGCCTGGTCGCCTTCGAGTGTAAACAATATGCCGTTTTCGCCTTTGGTCTTCGGCACGGTGTCGCTTTCGATGACGGTGATCCAGGTCGAGGCGGGGATCGATGTGAAATAGTTGGCCGCCGCCTTGATCTCTTCGTCAGTCATTGCCTTAGTAAACCCGGCCATCACAGCGGTGTTTGATTTTCGCGGGTCCGACGTTTTTCTCGCGCCGTTGCGAAAATCCATGAGCTGCTACACGAAATATTCGTAAGTAAGTCCGGTGATGTTGGCGTTCTCCGGACGACCCTTGCCATTGGGATAGTGACACAGCCCGCAAGCGTATATTTGCGGCTGCGCGGTTTCGCGGCCGCGGGCGACGATATCGGGCATCGGCGGATGGTCCTTGGGGAACCAGTCGGCCGGACTGTACCGATTGGCGATCTGCGCGCGGGTGAAGGCGAATTCGGATCCTGGCACGGTGTATTGCGTGACTTTGTCCAGCGGCTGCGCGGGATTAGGTGCGGCAGGTTCCGCCCCTGGCGCCGGCGGCGACGCAAATCCGTAGGCCCATGACGGTTCCACGTCCGTTTTTGCGTTCGCGGCGGCTACGCCGATGGCGACGATCAGGGCAGCCGCGGCTAAGAGCTGCGTCTTCATGATCCTCCCCTTTTTCCGGTCCGGCTTTGCGAGAATGCCGGTGCAGGAAAGTTGGCATGCATGCTAGCAACCTGGCCCGGTATTTTGAACGCGTCATTACGGTGGATCGCACGGCATATCCTGATATGCTGACCAGCCGGACAGACCGATCTGGTTTGCCCGATAGCTGCCGCCAAACGGGATGTGCCGGCATCTCCGTTGATTGCGACACGCAGCAGATGTGGCCACCGGCGGCGCTCCGACCTCAAGCCGGTTTTTCAGCGGCCATTTCGATAACTTCGCGGCGCCGATGGTGTTTTGCGTGCGCGCGATCAGTTGAACGGGGGAAACATGATGGGAAGGCGACTGGCCGCCTTGTTGGCCGGCGGCGTTGCCGTTGCGATGGGCGGCGTCGCAATGGCGCACCACTCGTTCGCCATGTTCGATCGACAGAACGCGATCGAGCTCGAGGGCACGGTGCAGGAATTCAAATATGTCAGTCCGCACTCGTTCATTCTTCTCGAGGTCAAGAACAAGGACGGCGGCACCTCGGTGTGGAACCTCGAGGGGAGCGCGCCGAGCATTCTTGCGCGCGAGGGCTGGTCGCGCACCAGCCTGAAACCCGGCGACGAGATCAGACTGACGATCGACCCATTGCGCAGCGGAGCGCCTGGTGGCGCGTGGAGCGCGGGCAAGGTCAGCTTCAAGAACGGGCGGCCGATCGTGGTCGCCGAGTAGAATCGCCCGGCCCATCGACGCAGCGGAGGATTTTCATGCGGAAGCGAGCTTCGCAAAACCGGGCTGCGATCGCCATCGCGCTCGCGACGGCTCTGGCGCTGGCCGGTACCGTCGCCCAGGCCTTCGACGAATCGAAATATCCGAACTTCATGGGCCAATGGCGAAGGCCCAAAGGCGTCGACAATCAATGGGACACCAGCAAGGCCGTGAACAGTCAGGGAGCGCCGCTGACGCCGGAGTATCAGGCCATCTTCGAAGCGAACCTTGCCGACGTCGCCGCGGGTGGCATGGGCACCGATCCGACCTATAGCTGCATCCCTGACGGCATGCCGCGCGCAATGAATGTGATTTTTCCGATGGAAATCATCATTCAGCCCAACGTTACGCACATCCTGATAGAATATTTGAGCATGCTGCGCCGTATCTACACCGATGGTCGCGATTGGCCGGCCGACCAGGACCCGTCTTTCATGGGCTATTCGATCGGCAAATGGATCGACGAGGACGGCGACGGCCGCTACGACGTGCTCGAAGTCGAAACGCGGAATCTGAAAGATCCACGCTCCTTCGATGCCAGCGGCATTCCGCTGCACGCGGACGCTCAGACTGTCGTCAAGGAGCGCATCTTTCTCGACAAGGCCAACAAAAACATTCTCCATGATGAGGTGACGACGTTCGATCACGCGCTGACACGTCCGTGGACGGTGCTCAAGAGCTATACGCGCGTCGCCAATCCGATCTGGGTCGAGTCCATCTGTCCCGAAGGCAATCCACATGTCCGCATCGGCAACGAGGTCTATATGCTCAGCGCGGATAACGAGCTGATGCCGGCCAAGAAGGACCAGCCGCCGCCTGATCTGAAGTACTTCCAGCAATCGCGAAAGTGACGCCAGGTCTCTGCAAACGGATCACCGGCCAACTCTGAAAGCACAGGAATGCTATCATGACAAAAAAAACGAACTTGTATCTGAGCGTGGCGGTCGTTGCGGCCACCATGGCGTTGAGCGGTTCTTCAGCGCGGCTTGTCGCGCAGGAGGCGGCGGCCGTCGCCATCGATGCCGACGACATAGGCGGCGTGGTGACCGGCCCGACCGGCCCGGAAGCCGGCGTCTGGGTCATCGCCGAAACCACGGACCTGCCGACCAAGATGTCGAAGTCCGTGGTGACGGACGATCGCGGGCGCTACGTCATCCCGGATCTGCCGAAGGCCAATTACAGCATCTGGGTGCGCGGCTACGGGCTGGTTGATTCCGCCAAGGCCTCGAGCGCGCCGGGCAAGATCGTCAATCTCGCGGCTGTGCCAGCGCCCAATGACGCGGCCGCGGCCGAATACTATCCACCGATCTACTGGTACGCGATGCTGAAAATTCCGCCGAAGAGCGCATTCTCCGGCGCGGGCGGTACCGGCATGGCGGCGGGTTTGAAAACGCAGGGTCAGTACCTCGACCTAGTCAAGACCGACGGTTGCTACACCTGCCATCAACTGGGCAACAAGGCGACGCGTACCATTCCGGAAGCGTTCAGCCACTTCAAGACTTCGACCGAGGCGTGGGAACGGCGCATCCAGTCCGGCCAGGCCATGGCCACCATGACCAACAATATCGGCCGGATGGACGCAAAGCATACGCTGGCGATGCTGGCTGATTGGACCGATCGGATCGCAGCCGGCGAACTGCCGGCATCCAAGCCGACGCGGCCGCAGGGTCTTGAACGCAACGTCGTCATCACAGTGTGGGATTGGGCGACGCCGACATCCTACCTCCATGACGAAATTTCGACCGACAAACGCAACCCGACCATAAACGCCAACGGCAGGATTTATGGCTCGCCGGAGGAAAGCTCCGACATGGTGCCGATCCTCGATCCGGTCAAAGCGACGGTCTCGGAAATGAAAATGCCGGTGCGCGATCCCGCGACGCCGACCTCAAAGACCAACGCCATGGCGCCGTCGGCCTATTGGGGCGAAGAGCCGATCTGGGACAGTCAAACCACCATCCACAATCCGATGATCGACGAGAAGGGCCGCATCTGGTTCACCTCGCGCGTCGGCCCTCCCGATAATCCGCCGTTCTGCAAGAAGGGTTCCGATCACCCGTCGGCGAAACTCTTTCCGATCGATCAGTCGGGCCGCCATCTCGCCATGTTCGATCCGAAGACCAACAAGATCACGCTGATCCGGACCTGCTTCCCGACGCATCATCTTCAGTTCGGCTTCGACGCCAACAATACGCTGTGGACCAGCCAGGGCGGCCCGCAGTCGGGCGTGGTGGGCTGGTTCAACACAAAAATGTTCGACGAGACCGGCGACGAAGAAAAGTCGCAGGGCTGGACCGCGGTCGTGCTCGACACCAACGGCAATGGCAAGCGCGACGACTACGTCGAGCCCAATCAGCCGGTCGACCCAACCAAGGACAAGCGCATCACCGCCGCGTTCTACGGTGTGGCGCCGAACCCGGCCGATGGTTCGGTCTGGGGCTCGGTGCTCGGCTATCCGGGCGGATTGCTGCGCGTGACTTTGGGCGATAACCCGCCGGCGACGGCACTCGCAGAATACTACGAAGCGCCGGCGGACGATCCCGTCAATCCTGGCTATTCGCCGCGCGGGATGGATATCGACTCCCAAGGCGTGGTCTGGGCGCCGCTTGCCAGCGGTCACCTGGCGAGTTTCGACCGCCGCAAATGCAACGTCCTCAATGGCCCGACCGCGACCGGCAAGCACTGTCCCGAAGGCTGGACGCTCTATACGTTGCCGGGGCCGCAGCTCAGCGGCGTCACCGACGGCGGCAGCGCGGAGGCGAGCTACTACACCTGGGTCGACCAGCACGACACCTTCGGGCTGGGAAAGGACACCCCCTGGGCCACCGGCAATGCCAATGACTCGCTGATCGCGCTCAAGGACGGAAAACTTCTCAACTTCGTCGTTCCGTACCCTATCGGTTTCTACGCCAAGGGCATGGACGGGCGCATTGACGATCCGAACGCCGGATGGAAGGGCCGCGGCATCTGGTCGACCACCGGCAACCGCACGCCGTTCCATCTCGAAGGCGGCAAAGGCACGTTGCCCAAAGTCGTGAAATTCCAGCTTCGCCCCGATCCGCTGGCGAAGTGATCTGACGCACCGAGTTGTCCTGCGCGGAGACGTCACAGTTCCGCGCAGTTCCGGCACACGATTCAGCTGTTGGTCTTTTTCTGAGGGGGCTGACTTCACGGCGGTCCGAAGGCTAACTGCTCGCTCCTTTCCCGCGGTGCAAAATGTCGAAGGTGGACCCACCGTGTCACTTGCCGCGATGCACCGGTTCGGTAGCTACCGGAGCTAAAGCGGGCGTTCCCTGAGCACGCTCAAAGCGTCGAGTCTGCCGAGTAGGCCCAGGGAATTTCACCCTGAGCCCCTCACAGATCCGGACTTGATACTCTCGCATCATCCGGCTCGTGGCATCGCACCAAGGCTGCCGCCTTCCGCTGACGTTTTGGGCTCCTCCCAGTTTGACCCGGTTGGCCCAAGTCAACGGCGATGACCTGCCCCCTTTGCTCCACGGGCATTACCCCGCTTCGTCGCTACTACGGGGCAGTCCGCCCCTCTCCGACGCATCGGTACTTTCAGCCTCACGGTTGTCGCCGCTTGTGCCTTTTCCCTTGCCATCACCGGCCAGGTTCTCACGTTCCATACGAAAGCCCAGTTGAGTTTCGCGCCGTCTACATGCCGGATGCCGCTCGGGCAGTATCAGGACATCCCCCGAACTGATCCCGGAGGTAGGTCAACCCCCGGTTTTGACATCGTCTAATCCGCTTTCGACACTTCACTGACGGTTTGCTTGCGCTCGCCTCCCTCAACCATGCCTGACGGGATCATGTCCCGACTTTTCCGCAACGCTCACCACCATGGCTTTTGACCACAGCAGCTTGCGGTGGCTTGAGATCAACACCTGATTGCCGAACCCGAAGGACCTACCTTCATCTCTCGTACAGTTACGCATCGCCGTTTGGACCGGTGATACTCGTGACACAAGGCCCATAGCGGACATCGGCCGGTGCACTGCACATGTCTGCTTTCAGGGTGATAGTGTTGCAAAAGTCATTTTCCACTGGTGCTCAAAAATTCTAAGGGCTGCAGGTGCGGATTTCGTGTAAAGATGTGAGGGGCCTCATCGCCCTACGTTAAACTCATCGGCGACATCGGTAGCGCAATTGAGGTTGTACGAATCGGCGATCGCTTCCCGTTTCGGATTTTTCGTGAAAATTCGTAGCCCTGCAACTTTCGACTTTTGCGACACTATCCCCCCGAAAGATGGGGTAATCGGCCGGCAGCTTGTGGATAGCTGAAGAATTTTGGGTGCTGCGCTTTCAGGCTGATGGTGAAACGAGGTCTCGCTTTCGCGGCCTCAAGCATCAGAAGGAGAAGCGCAGCATGGACCATTTTGCGGGACTGGACGTTTCGGTCAAGGAGACCAGCGTCTGCATTGTGGATGACACGGGCAAGATCGTTCGGGAAGTGAAGGTAGCAAGCGAACCCGAAGCGTTGTTGGCGGTGCTGAAGAATCCCGCCTATCACTTTAAGCGCATTGGATTGGAAGCCGGGCCGCTGTCGCAATGGCTGTTCAGCGCTCTGGCCGAAGCAGAGTTACCGGTGGTCTGCGTTGAGACGCGGCACATGCGTGCGGTGCTGAAGGCGCAGATCAACAAGACGGACCGCAACGATGCGCGCGGCATCGCGCAGATGATGCGGGTGGGGCTTTACCGTCCGGTGCACGTGAAGACGCTGCGCAGTCAGAAGCTGCGGATGCTGCTGACCCATCGCAAGCTGCTGCAGTCGAAGGCCATTGCCATCGAGAACGATCTGCGCGGTACTTTACGCAACTTCGGTCTCAAGGTCGGAATGGCCGGGAAGACGAGGTTCGAGGCCCGCATCAAAGAGTTGGTCGAGAACCTTCCCGACTTGGCCGAGTTGGTCGAACCACTGCTCATTGTCCGGCGGACGCTACGCGAACAGATCGTCATCCTGCATCGCCGTTTACTGGCCATCGTCCGGGATGATGAGGTGTGCCGGCGCTTGATGACGACCCCCGGTGTCGGCCCCGTGGTGGCGCTGACCTATCGTGCCACCGTCGACGTGCCTGCTCGATTCCGAAAATCCAAGTCAGTCGGCGCGGTATTTGGACTGACGTGCTCCAAGTATCAATCCGGCGAGATTGATTGGAGCGGCAGAATATCACGCTGTGGAGACGAGATGATGCGGGTCATGCTCTACGAAGCGGCTCAGAGCATGCTGTGGTCAAAGAAATGGTCGTGGCTCAAGGCCTGGGCGATGCAGATCGCCAGGCGCCGCGGCATGAAAAAGGCGATCGTGGCGCTGGCACGCCGGCTGGCCGTAATCATGCACCGCATCTGGGTTGATGGCACCGAGTTCCGGTGGACAAGGGAACAAGGTGCAGCAGCATGATAGCCGTGCCGGATCAAATCCAATAGGAGGAAACCTCGAGCTCCACCGAGCGGTGGAAAGATGTCCCTCGCGGGACGATGGATGAGGTGAGTTCGCATGTCCGCTTGGACCTGCCGTTTCGTTTGACGGCAAGGCCGACCAAAAGCGGACATGCCTCATTTGTGGGGATTTGGCCTTACGCGGCGCCCGGCGCACTTAAGGTCGCCGCGGACCTGTCGCGATGTGCGCCCCGTCACAGCGCGGCCAAGCGCCGATGATATAACTTGAGCCAGTAATGTGAGCTGCAGGAGGGCGACATGACTTGGTTGGGTCTGAAGACACTCGCATTCATTCCGTTGGCGCGGTCAAACGTCCCGTCGGACGTCCCGCCGCCGGATTGGGCCGATCAGATCATGCAACGCGTGTATTACGACATAGACCCGAGAACCAGCGTCGACCGATCCCTCCGGGCCTACATCAGTTTCTTCCGGTTTGGCGGATCTTCACGTCGTCGTCCAGCCGCCGCAAACGATCGTCGGAACGGGAGCGGGTGGAACGAACGTTCCGCCCGATGCGCTCGAGGCCACGCAGGGAAATCAGCTGCGCGCCCAAGGGTACGATGGCGCGGCGATTGTGATGCTCGGCGGACCGGGTGGCGGCTCGACAAGCGGCTACTGGTCGCGATTTTGCATGTCCGACAACCACGGTGCCTGGGTAGGAGAGATCGTTCATCAGACGAGTTTGTGTAATCTTCCCGACCTTTTTGATTTCACTAATGAATTCCCAAATGAAAACATGGGCGCTTATGACCAGGAGGCCGGCTACGACTACACTCATTTCTCAGTCTGGACGAAGCGGGCCATCGGATGGCTCAATCCTTCGACCGTTGCAGTGCAGGTCGGGAATTCGGGCAACTACACGCTTCATTCGGCGAGCCTTATCCAACCGCCACCAGCGGGAAGAGTAGCCGCCGTGCAAGTCGGCACGCGGGTCCCGTACCTCATGGTCGAAGCCCGTCACCAGGCCGATCAATTTGACATCAACATTCCCGATGATGGGGTCGTCGTCTACCAGGTCCAAACCACGGATCCTCTCGGGAACGCGCAGAATAATGTGCCTCCCCTCAACCTGCTCACGAAAACCGGGCTCGCGGTGGGGCAAACATTCACAATAGTGAACGGGGTGGCGGTTACGGTCGACAGTTCGGTCGCCGGCGGCTTTTCCTTCACCATCACCACCAACGCCTCGGGGATCGTGCCCGACGTCGTCAATGAGCCGTTGGCTACGGCGTCGGAAAAGATCAACGCGGCAGGCTTCTTGCCAAAATTCAAATTCCCACAAACGCCTGCGGGCTCTCCGGGCGCAACCGGCGTAAATATCTGGGTGGTTAGTCAAAGCCCGGTCGGCGGCTCCACGGCGCCTCTCGGCACCGTCGTGACTCTGACGTTGGCGGTGACAAGGAGCGGCGGCGACGCCAACCGGTAGAGGGGATTTCTGTATAGCCCATCTGCTCCGCAGGCGATGTCCGCTTCTGACCCAGGCTGTGTGAAAACGTGCCCGCGCGAGCACCGCGCAGAATTGGTTTCTCTATCGTCTTCTCCTGACAGTGGTCGCCAGCGTTTTTGTTTTTCAAATTGATGAAGTCGCGACGAAACTTCCAACGGCGAATTCGATTTCGGAGTTTTCACACAGCCTGGGCCCTTCGCGTCAGTTACTGCGATGCAGTGATATGTCCGGTGTTGGGGACGAAGCGGAAGTCGCGCCGAAGCCGCTGAATGTGTAGCGTTTGACCCTTAACGTCATTTCGCCACCGTCAATTGAGGCATTGCAAAAGGATCAGCCGCTGCCTCACGGCAGCGACATTCGCCTAACGGGGTATATGGAATATCGGCGCGGCGACGACCGGTCTCACTCCGCCTTGATGTTGGCCGCACGGACCACCTTGCCCCACTTCTCGGTTTCGTCGGCAATGAGGTTCCCGAATTCGCTGGGTGAAAGGACAAGCACTGTGTCGCCTAAGTTCGCAAGCTGCACCTTCATCTTGGGATCGGCGAGAGCGATATTAATCTCCCTGTTGAGCTTTTCGATAATCTCTGTTGGCGTGTATTTGGGCGCACCTACGCCACGAATATTGCTCGCCTCGTAGCCTGGGACGAATTCGCCGACAGTCGGAATCTCCGGCAGTCCCTCCCAGCGCGTCGTAGTCGTCACGGCCAGTGCGCGCAGCTTTCCGGCGTTGATGTACTCTATTGATGAAGTGGTGACGTCAAAAAATACCTGCACTTGGCCGCCGATCAGATCGGTCAGCGCGGGTGCCGCGCCGCGATAATGCACGTCGTTCATCTGAACTCCCGTCATCGTCTTGAATAACTCGCCAGCAACATGTTGGGCGGGCCCGACGCCGCTCGACGCCATGTTGATCTTGCCGGGATTGGCCTTGGCGTAGGCGATGAACTCAGGGACTGTCTTGACCGGTAGCGAGGGATTCACTTCCATGAACCCACCTCTCAGTTCCGTCTACCACGAGCCTGCCAAACTCTGCGGGCGTCCCGGTAAGCGTTGTACCGCCGAGTTCGGTAAGTCGTGCCACCATCCGCGGGTCGATTAGAGCCGCGTTGATTTCCGTGTTGAGGTTGCTGACGATTTCGATGGGCGTGCCTTTGGGAGCGGCGATGCCATACACGGCGCTCGAACTCGTAGCCCGGCACATAGTCAGCAAGGACCGGAACATCCGGCAACCCATTGAAGCGCGTCGAGGTGGTCACCGCGAGCGCACGAAGATTTCCCGATTTTAGATATTGAAGAGACGCCGGCACGGTATCGAACATGACTTGGTCACGTCCACTAAGCATATCAACAAGCGCCGGGGTCTGGCTACGATACGGCACGTGGAGCATGTCAACCCCAGTCATGAACTTGAATAATTCGCTCGCAACATGCTGAACGGTCCCGTTGCCGGCTGATGCCATGTTCAGCTTGCCCGGATTAGCCTTGGCGTAAGCGATAAACTCAGGGACGGTCTTGGCTGGGACGGACGGGTGAACTTCCAAAACCTGGGGCACGCGAATGAAGCCGGCAATGGGTGCCGTGTCGCCTATAAAATCATAGTTGAGGTTATCGTAGAGTGTCGCATTGATCATGTTGGCTGGAGTAACAATGAGGAGCGTGTAGCCGTCGGCCGCTCCGTGCAAAACTGTCTCAGTTGCGATATTGCTCGCCGCGCCCGGTCGGTTCTCTACAATGAACGATTGGCCGAGACGCTCTGACAGCCATGGGGCCATCAATCGCGCAAGGATGTCGCTTGGACCACCCGCGGGAAAACCAGAGATCAACCGCACCGGCCGCGACGGATAGGCCTGCGCCCTTGCGATGCGCGATGCTGCCGGGAACGCGGCAGCGCCCGCTGCCAGATGTAGAAAAGTTCTACGGGGAAGTTTCATGATGCCCCCAGTGTCGTCGCGTACTGCGCGCGACGACGCTCAACATCTGAATGATGAAGCTGGGATGCCCGCCGACAGCACCATTGCTGCCCATTGCAATAGTCGGGATTTCGGCACGTCCCGTTGGCAGCTCTCCATCAATGCTACAAGAAACTGATGCGGTGCGGGAGGCGGTTCATGGCCCCTTCCCGTCGGTTACTGCGATGCAGTGAAATGTCCGGTGTTGGGAGCGAAGCGGAAGTCGCTCCGAAGCCGTGAATGTGCAGCGTTGACCCAAGTCGGACGTCGAACAGGCGAACTTGCTGCGCCGCAATGAAGCTCTTCCGATAGGCCGGTTTGACCAGCTACCATGTCTTGTCCGGAACTAGGGCAAAGACGATGAAGCGGCACGCAAAAGTCGGGGCAAAGACCTTAAAGGCGCGACGCCGCGGGAGCGACCCGCTGAAGCGCTCCAGTCCGCAAAAGGTCGGTTCCAATCGTCGTTCTTCGAAAGATACGAAAGCGGAGATTGCTCAGTTTGCACGCGAACGCGACGAGGCGCTGGAGCGGGAGAAAGCCTCGGCAGAAGTGTTGCGCGTAATCAGCTCGTCGCCGGGCGATCTGACGCCAGTATTTGAGATAATACTCGAACGAGCAACCCAGCTCTGTGAGGCAACTCATGGTCACGTTTGGAGATACGTCGACAACCAGCTGCACGCTGTCGCGGTGCGCGGGGATTCATCCTTTGTCGAATGGCTGCGGCAGCACAATTCCATCCCGCCAATCCGGGGGAGTGCGGCAGATCGGATCGTGCGAGGCGAGCGCTTCGATCACATGACCGATCGGCGAGATGAAGACGCGTACCGTGACAATCAAACATTTCGCGAGTTTGTCGATACAGGCAGAATACGCGCGTCATTAGCCGTTGCGCTGCGCAAAGATGAAACACTGCTCGGCATGATTAACGTCTACCGGCAGGAGCTGCGGCCATTCACCGACAAACAGATCGCACTGCTCGAGAACTTCGCTGCCCAAGCTGTCATAGCTATCGAGAACACGCGGCTTTAAATGAGCTACGGCAGCGCACCGACGATCTCACCGAGTCGTTGGAGCAGCAAACAGCAACCTCCGAAGTCCTGCGCGTCATCAGCGGTTCACCGGGCGAGCTTGAGCCCGTGTTCCAGGCCGCGCTGGCAAACGCGACGCGCATCTGCGAAGCCAAGTGCGGAAATCTATATCTATTCGCCGATGGCGCCTTTCATATTGTTGCTTCGCACAGTCCATCCACCGAGCTGACGTCGGAGCGTTTACAGGGGCCTCCGATCCGTCCAGCTCCCAGTACCGGTCTTGGTCGGGTACTCAAGACAAAGGAGGTCGTGCATATCCACGACGTACAGACTGACCCAGGCTATCCCCATGATAATCCGCTGTACCGAGCGGCCGAGCGGGGAGGCGTCCGAACGTTGCTCGCCGTTCCGTTAATCCAGGACAACGAGTTGGTCGGCGCAATCTCCATCGTTCGTCAAGATGTACGCCCGTTCACCGACAAGCAGATCGCTTTGCTGCAGAGTTTCGCTGCCCAGGCCGTAATCGCCATCGAAAATGCACGCCTGCTCAACGAGCTGCGGCAGCGCACCGACGATCTCACTGAATCGTTGGAGCAGCAGACTGCGACATCGGAGGTGTTGCAGGTCATCTCAAGTTCCCCCGGCGAATTGGCTCCGGTGTTCCAAGCAATTCTGACTAATGCAACACGCATCTGCGAGGCGAAATTTGGAACGCTGACGCAATTGGTGGATGGCATCCCTAGGCTGATGTTTGAGCTCGGCGTGCCGCCTGCACTGGGAGAATATTGGCGTCGTGAAACTCCCAAACTTAGTCCGGACAACGCCATCAGCCGCGTCGTTACGACTGGTGAGGCTGTGCACATTACGGACTTGCAGGAATACCAAGCCTACATTGATAGCGACCCTCTGGCAGTTGCTGGCGTCCAGCTTGGTGGCATTCGGACGTTGTTGGTGGTTCCGATGCTTAAGGACGGCAAGACCTTCGGCACAATCGGCATCTATCGCCAAGAGGTACGACCATTCAGCGGTAAGCAAATTGAACTCGTATCAAACTTTGCTGCACAGGCTGCTATTGCCATCGAAAATACCCGGCTTCTCAACGAATTGAGGCATCGCACGGAGGACCTGAGCAAATCGCTTGAAGATTTGCGCACCGCGCAGGACCGCCTGGTGCAGACGGAGAAGCTCGCCTCGCTCGGCCAACTGACCGCCGGCATCGCCCATGAGATCAAGAACCCGCTCAATTTCGTCAATAATTTCTCGGCCGTCTCGGTCGAGCTCATTGACGAATTGCGAGAGGCACTTGCTGGTGGGCACCTTGACAGCAAGTTACGCGCAGAGATCAGTGAGATTTCGGATATGCTGCAAGGCAATCTTGATAAGGTCGTGCAGCACGGCAAGCGCGCTGACGCGATTGTCAAGAACATGCTGCTGCACTCGCGGCAGGGTTCTGGAGAACAGCGATCAGTCGATATCAACGATCTCGTCGAGGAGAGCCTGAATCTTGCTTATCACGGGGCAAGGGCCGAGAAGCAAGGCTTCGACATCAACGGCACCAGTGTCGAAATATTGATTCGCGATAACGGCACTGGCATACCCCCCGATGTGAAGGAGAAGCTGTTCAACCCGTTCTTTACGACGAAGCCTGCCGGCGAAGGGACTGGATTAGGCCTTTCGATTTGTCACGACATCATCGTCAAGCAACATGGGGGGTCTATCGAGGTCGATACGCAGCTCGGCGAATTCACTGAGTTTAGGATCGTTCTGCCGCGCGTGGGTGCTTCACGTTAGCCGTGGCCGTCGTCCAATTGCAACTTTGCGCCGTTGAATTTCGCCGACTTTGCCGCAGTGCAAAATGACCGCTTGGCCCGAAGTTGACATTCGCTGCACCTCCCATAGTGCGTTGCAGCCACCGCAGCGATGAGACAGACCTGCCGATTGGTCCGTGATCTCGTTTTCTAGATCGAAACGGGTGGGCCCCTGGAGGGAAGAGGAGCACCGATCCGGGTCGACCCAATCGGATTCCAATGGCACGACGATCGGGCTTCGTAAGTCGCCTGTTTGCCGACCAAGCGTGCGACGCGCCGACCCATACGGCGTGTTCAATTCGGCAGGCCGCCGAGGGCCGCTTCAACGTTGGTGAGCACCAGTTTCGGCGTGCTGAGAAGGCGCGTGACGGCAGCCTGGGTTTCTGCGCCGCTCATCGGATCGATGTCCGAGCGTTGCTTGGCCGCTTCGGCAAGGAATTCGGAATCTTTCATCGTGGCGTCGAAAGCGCGCCGCAGGGTCGCGACGCGATCGTCGGGCACGCCGGGCGGCGCAGCCAACGGCCGCGCGATCGCGACCGCGAGCGACATGAAATTGGCGATCGCTTCCTTGCGCGCGTCGCCCTTGACGAGATCGGACAGCAGCGGCACGTCAGGCAAGTCCGGCTCTTTACGCAGGCCCATCTGGATCAGCACGTTGAGCTTGCCGTCCTTGAGCGCGGCCGGTAGCGTGAATTTGATGCTCGCCCAGGTCGCGGTGCCGCGGCCGTCGAGCTCGCCGCGCTCCATCGCGAGATTGATCGGCCCGCTGCCGGTGTAGCCTTGGATAATTTTGAAGCGGGTGCCGAGCAATACATTGTAGAGGGTCGGGGCAAGCACGGACGCGGAGCCGGCGCCGCTCGCACCCACCATGACGTCTTGCGTCATGGCGTCGGCGAGCGTCTTTATCTTCGACGTCGCCCAGGTCACAGTAACATTGTTCGACTGGCTGAAATTGCCTAGCCACTTGAACGATCCGAGCGAGGTCTGCAGCCCACGTCCGCCGGTCGCTCCGATGACCAGAATACCCTCGCTCACCAGCTGAGGAACGTGCCGTCCTGCGGCGCGGTGCGGCCGGCGTAATTGACGGCGAAAATGCCGCCGGCGCCGGGCTGGTTGACGATGATGAAACCCGGCCGGCCTGGGATATATTTGCCCATATAGCGGGTGAGCAGACGAAGATAGCTGTCATAGCCGTCGCCGGGCGGCGAGTGTGTGTTGATCGAGATGATCTTGCCGGCGTAGAAATCCTCCGCCATTGCCGGGCGCGAACAAATGGCGAGAACGATCGCCAATCCCGCTGGAATTAGTTTAGGCGCCTGCCGCACTATAACGCTCACTTCGCATTGCGGCCGAGCGCCGCCCGCACGTGCCGCCGCCTTGCGCGCTGTGGGTCGATAAGGTGATGTCTTGCCGGCGAAATTCTGCAGTGGCGGCACCATGGGCGGTGACGGCGAGAAGCAAAATGGCTGCGATAATGTCGGACGCTCTTTGCATCGGTCGTATCCGCGCAGGACCCCCCGCGATCATAGGCTAATCGCCAAAGCGGTGCAGCCGAGCCGGGTTGTCGACCAGGATCCTGCGCAGCAGATCGGCGTCGTGGTCAACATAGCGATAAAGAAGCTCGACCACTTCGGCGTCGTTCATCATCCGCTGCTTGCGCCAGCCCGTATGCGGCCAATCGGTGCCCCAGATCATGCGGTCAGGCGCGGCGCCGATCATCGCCTTGGCGAAGGGGATCGCATCGTCCCAACCGGTTTCCATGGCGGAGTCGCGGTTTCCGTTCGAAAGCTTCACCCACCAGTTTTCATCCTTGAGGCTGTCGAGGATCCAGCGCAACGCCGGTTGCTCGAGGCCCAATGAAAAATCGAGGTGGCCCATATGGTCGATCACCATCGTAAGGTCCTTAACGGAGCGGAAGAAATCGCCCCACTCCGGAATGTCCGAGCCACCCACGTGCAGGCGTGCATGCCAGCCGATCTCGCGCAGACGATCCATTGAGCACCGGACCGATTGAGGCCTATGCGTCTGTCCATAGCGTCGGCCGAGATTGAAACGCGCGCCGCAAACGCTGAGCGCATCGAGCCGTTGCATCTGCCCGTCGGTCAGATCATCGCGGACAATGCCGATAGCGCGAAAATTCATCCGCTCCGCCGGGCTCAAGCATTCGAGCGTATCGATCAACAGCGAGTGATCGGTATCGAAGCGCATAGAATGCACGATTACGCCGCGCTCGATGCCGAGCACGCGCAGCATCTTTTGCATATCGGAAAAGGTAGCATTTGGCGGCTGAAAGGTGGTGTCGATGCGTAGCGGATATCTCTGCGGGTCACCGAAAATATGGAACTGGCAATCGCAGCTTTTCGGGGGCGGAAGTGGCACCGGCGCGTGCGTGTTTCGATCCCATTCGGGCGCGAGCCGATACGGCGTTCCCGCGGCTGCTTCAGTCATCCGATTCTCTGTGGCATTTCGAGTCCCCGCTTGCGCATCTGGACGTCATGCAATCGATCGCCTCCGGCGGCGTGGCCACAAGCTAGTCGGTCACAGACCTGCCGATCCGTGTGTAATATGCATCGCGGAAGTGCAATCGCAAACAATAGTGAGCGTCATGGGAATAGTAATGACTTAATGACAACCGGCACAACTCCGGGCGGATCGATCAATTCGCCGATGTCAACAAAATCGAGTTGCCGCAAACGAACTCCATCGATCGACACGAGCTTGCCTTCCAGACACAGCTCCTTGTGCATAATCCGGCCCAGACCACGGGCAATATCGCCGTCAATCATGAGGACCAGCAATTCATCACGACGTCCAGCTGGGGCGGCAAATCGCATGATTGAGCGCGCCATGGCGGCGAGTCGTGGATAGTCCGGTTCACCGGAGAACGGGAACGCAATCGCAATCCTTGCGCTTGGAGTAAGATCAAGAAGATCAGTGCCTCTAGAAAGGGCGCTGACGATTTCGTCCTCATGAATATAGCCAGAAAGGTCCAGATCGAGATAAACGACTGGGATATTATGCACGGGTAGCACGCTCGCATCTGGCAGGTAGATCGTCTTGCCACTTACCTGGACCGTAAATTGGGAGGCGCCGATAACGGTCGCGCGAATGCGTTCTATCGGTTCGATGACAGGCACTGAGGAGCGTGTTTTCATCTGTGCAACAATTTCGTCGGCCAGGAGTTTTGCAATATCTCCGTGGTCTACGGTCTCGCGGCGGAAAATATATTCCGCGACCCCACCCGAAAAGGATATGAATTCGGGCTGGACAGTTCTCTCTAGTGGTTCGGTCAATTCGAGCGCGTGACCAAGATCATCGAGTGGTGCGCCGACGATCTGATCGACGGCGAGCGTCGCAAATCGCCTGGCGATGGAGCGGCGAATGCTCTCATCTGCCATTTGATCTGGCGTTGCAGCGATGCCAAGTTCGCGCGTCACAGCCAGTGCGGAATCGTCAATCCGGGTCCACGCATCCGTTTTGTCTCTGGCCAACAGCCGCCCGCCGACTGAAAACGCAGCGACACTTTTGATTTCCCCCTTGTCGATCAAAGCGAGTTTCGTCGTGCCGCCGCCAATGTCCACATGCAATGCGCGGGCGCCGCGTCGTCGTGATAGCGCAACCGCGCCCGATCCATGGGCTGCTAAAATGCTTTCTAGTTTGTGTCCTGCTGTGGCACACACGAACTTTCCCGAACTCCTTGGCAAAAATATCATCGATGGCGCGCGCATTCTTTCGCTTGATCGCCTCGCCGGTGAGTATTACAGCCCCGCTGTCAATGTCGCTGCGTCCCAGCCCCGCGTCGCGATAGGCGTGGTGAAAAAAATGCTCCAGTGCCTTAGCGTCAATGGTACCATCGGCAAGAAACGGGGTAAGCAAAATTGGCGAATGCCAAATTATCTGCCGTTCAACAACGACAAAGCGGCTCGATAAATCCTGCGATTGGCGCTTGAGAACGACTCGGGCGAAGAGCAGATGCGACGTTGAACTCCCAATATCGATGCCGACGGTGCGAAGACTGATTGTCTCCTGCTCCAAGATGGATTGAGCGATCGCTTCCTGATCGGCGTCGGTTAGCTCATCGTGTTCATGCTCGAGATCGAATTCATGCATCTTCAATTCACGTGGCTGGTCCAATGGACTGCGGCGTCCGGATTACACCAGTAAAAGATTCATGTGGCAGAGCAAGAATTCTGCTTCGTCGAAGATATCGCCCATCTGCGACTTGACCCCCGATGCACGGATGGCCTCAAGCCATTTGCGGTGGACGCGAGGATCCTGATCCTCATATTCGATTTGACGGCCGCCCTGCTGTACCGAAACCGAACCGCCACCTTCGGAACTCTTTCGGCGTAGTGCAATGAAAGGATATCGCCGGCTCCCGAGACTACATGCGAGATAACGCGCGGGTATGCTGCAAGTGTTGAAATGCTGATGGAACATCCAAAACGGCGGCGTATACATGAAGCCGTGCCGCCATGGAAACTCCTTGAACTCAGAATCACCCTCATACCACAGCAGTGAATAACCCTCGCCGTCGACCGCATGCACGTGGGTGCCGGCAGCGTGACGGTGCGCCTTCTTATAACGGCCGCTCGGAATTTGCGAGCAGTGGGCGTGCATTGTTCCATCAGCCAGAATGAAGCTTACGTTGGACGAACCTTTACCGCGCGATTCTAGCTCATAGAGCTTAAAGCTCGTTAAATCGTGGACGAAATTTGTCTCCCACACATTGCGGGTGCCCTTGGCAAGGCTCGCCGTGTAGGTGCGATGATCGCCCTCACCGTCAAAGTGTTTCGACAGGCCGCAGCGGTCAGAAAATGTAGCCGGGTTGTCGAAGACGAAATCTAGATTGTGATAAAGATTGATCGTGATCGGCGCATCGTTCGTGCAGGAAATGCGCGTCGGCTCAAGGCCGGAATTATTGAAAATTTGGTATTGGCAGTTCAGCGGAATTGCGAACAGTGCGCGTGGACCCCATTCAAAGCTGCGTTTCTCTCCGTTGGGCAGCCAGACGGTGGTTGAGCCGTTGCCGGTGAGGACATAGCAGAACGCTTCGTAGAGATGCTTGACCGGGCACGTTTTCTTGCCGGCCGGCACCTCGATCACGTAGTTGCTCATGAAGTCGCCGGCGCCATGCGTAAGCGCGAAGCAGCCGCGGGCGTCGTAGCGATCCCAACGTCCAGTATCAAGAGCGATTAGATCGTGCCCGAAATCGACGTGAATAGGAATGTCTTCGCCGGTTGCCCAGTCGCGATAAGGATCCAGCAGAAACTTCTTTTGTTCGCTGGCGTCGGGAACCGGCGCGTCGTTCACTGCCATCTGGGACATTCCCTCGCTTCGAAGCTGACCTGACCATCGGGAGCGATGTAATAACTCAATATAGCGGTCATCGATCTCATTTCTTGAAACAAATTGATCGATGTCGAAAGTACGAGCGCTTTCTTGGGAATTGGTACCTATTCTCCCGAGGGGCGATTGCCAACGCTTTCGCACCACGAGGTCATGGCGTAACTGATCGAGCGTTTACAAGTCGGCTCCCTACAAGCTTCTCATGCTGCGCCGCACCGAAGTCTCGCGGCCAATGTCTCAGATGGGTCAAACGCTACACATTCACGGCTTCGGAGCGACTTCCGCTTCGCCCCCAACACCGGACATATCCTGCATCGCAGTAGTCGACGCGAGGGGCCCAGGCTGTGTGAAAACTCCGAAATCGAATTCGCGGTTAGAAATTTCGTCTCGACTTCATCAATTTGAAGAACAAAGAACGCTGGCGACCACTGTCGGGAGAAGACAATAGAGAAACCAATTCTGCGCGGTGCTCGCGCGAGCTTTCACACAGCCTGGGCCAATAACCGACAAAGTGCCCCGCAGCAAAAAGTAGCCTATTCGATCACCTGCAACTCCTCTCCCTGCCACTCTCCCTCTCTTCGCCACCGGCCTCGGCACACTAGGTCTGCTCGGCTGGCGCAGGAAGCGGAAGCAAGCGGTCGGCTGAACAAACAAATCAGGTGCGGGGAAAAGCCGCTGCAAGGCGGCCTTTCTGTTTGTGCGCTTTCACAGCCACCTGCTCAAATAGAGACCTCTCGATTTTCAATCACGAGTTTATGGGTTTTCGCGCACTCGTTCATCGAGCTTGTGCGCGCTAGCCCAAGAAATTTTGTCTGGTGCGTGGCACGATTTGCGGTCCATTTCGGGCCATCAGGTACCGACTGAGCATTGCGCTGATGGCTTTCTCAGCGTGGATGGAGGATCAGACCATGCGTCCCTATCAGCATCTTTTGAGTGTAGCGGCACTCGTCGCGAGTTTGTGGCCGACAACCGGCAACGCCACGGTTTATAATTTTTTCTGGACCGGCAATCCTGCGTTAGATAGTAAAATTGTTTCTTCATCTGATAGCACTCTGCAAGCGACTGGAACCATCGATATCAACGCAAGTGCCGGTTCACCGTTCACGCTTGGCGATATCGTGTCGACCAACATCAGCGTATCCGGCGCGGATATCACAAATTTCGTGTTCACGAGCTGGGCCGAAGCTGGTGGCACAATTAGCGCCGACGGGCTAACGGCGAAGTCTAGTGCCAGTGGTAATCCGTTCTTCGACGGGTCGCCTAACTTCTTCGGCTGCGAATTCCCTGGATGCGGCACCACCCCAGGATCATTCGTCATTGTGGTTGGCCTAATCGGCAGTGCCACCCCGGAAGAAATCGTATTATATGATTCCGAACAAGACGCGCTCGCCTCGATGCACATGACGGCGGCGTCGGAGACACCCCTTCCACCCGCTCTTTCCCTTTTTGCATCCGGCCTCGGTGCGCTCGGTTTGTTTGGTTGGCGCAGGAAGCGGAAGGCGCAAGCGGTCGCCACCTAAACAAACGAATAAACGAAAACACTGAAGGCCGCCAAAGGGCGGCCTTTCTATTTGCGCGTCAGTAGTTCCGGCACCCAAACCAGCGCAAGCCGTCCTGTCCGAGCCCAATGCGGGCGATGTTCGATGTCCCGGTCCGCAGCTTGGTGCCGCGTTGTTGTAAATTGGCCACGCAAGCGGCGAAAACGTCGGGGAGCGGAGCGCGCCGTTGACTTGATCCACGAGTCAGCGTGAGCATCGGCGGCGCGGTGACGTCGGCAACGGCGCATGACAATTCGGTCTAGGGCAATTTGACCTGGCGGTTCTGACACGAGGGTGTGGAGGCTCACGCTGATGTTTGCTGAGCTTTGCGTCCAGATTGCGCATATGGGGCGCGAACCGTGTCGATTGTCGTCCAAAGGACCGCTCCGGTCCGTATGCCATATTCTATTGTTGGACTTTGATTTGGGGGCTGCTCATCCACCGCTTGTCTATCGCTTCTGAACCTTGGGGGAGATAGAGCCTGATGCGGTCGTCCGTGGTCAATAAACGTGCGCTACTGGCGACCACGGCGCTGGTTGCGGTCACGGCGTTCGCGCCTGGCACGGTACGGGCGCAGGACGCGACTTGGCTCTCCAATCCGGCATCGGGCGATTATAAGACCGCCACCAATTGGAGCCCGGCCACGGTGCCAACCGGCACGGCGTTCTTCGGCACGTCTAACACCACCGCGCTGACCTTCTCGACCGGCGGCGCGGTGGGCGGCTGGACATTCAACGCAGGAGCCTCGGCCTATACGTTTGCGTTCGCCAACAATTTCAGTTTCACCGGCGCCGGCATCGTCATTAACGGAGGGAGCGCCAGCATCATTAACGACGCCGACCTGACTTTCATTAACACCAGCACAGCCGGCAGCGCCACCTTCAACAACATCGACGGCTCCCTGATTTTCAACAACGTCAGCACAGCCGGCAACGCCACCATCACCAACGCCATTTTCGGCTCGATGACTTTCAACAGCAGCAGCACGGCCGGCAATGCCACCATCACCAACACCAACAACGTATTTTTCGAGAGTGCCACCACGGCCGGCAACGCCATCATCACCAACAGCGGCAACGTGTTTTTCAGCGGCACCAGCGCGGCCGGCAGCGCCACAATTACGAACAACAACGGCGGCTTGCTGAGTTTTAACGACAACAGCACTGGCGGCAATGCCGCGATCACCAACAACCGCGGTGGCTTGGTGGATTTCTCGACGAGCAACGGCCCTGCGGGCGACAACAAGCTCACCGCCGGCTCGATCGCGGGTGCCGGCTCATTCCAATTGGGAGCCAACGAGCTGACGGTCGGCGGCAACAATATGTCCACCGAGGTCAGCGGCGTTATCTCGGGTGTTCGTGGCTCTCTGGTCAAGGTCGGCACCGGCACGCTGACACTGTCGGGCACCAACATCTACACCGGCGCTACCAATGTTAACGCGGGCACTCTGAATGTGATCGGTGGCATCGGTTCGACCGGAACGCCCAGCGGTGCGATTGGCGTTCTCGCCGGCGCCACGTTGAATGTTGGGGCGGGCGCAATCAACATTGGTAATAACGTTTTGAGCAATGCTGGGACGGTGACGGTCCAAACCGGTGGCACGCTGACCGATGGCGCCGGGTTTATTGGCAATTTATTGGGCTCGCAAGGCACGGTGACCGTATCCGGTGCGGGCTCCACGTGGACGAATACCGGAAACCTTTTGGTCGGCGGCTTGGGCACGGGCACGCTTGCCATCCAAAACGGCGGTACGGTGAACAGTGCCGGTGGCGGCTCCATCGGACAGTCTTTTGGTTCGACCGGGACGGTGACGGTGACCGGCCCGGGCTCCATTTGGAACAACACTCCAGGCGGCGGGCTCAATATCGGCAGTTTTGGCACGGGTACACTCACCATCGCGAACGGTGGGATGGTCATCAACAACACCGCCTTCACCGCCAATATCGGTAATGGTGCGGGCTCGCAAGGCACGGTGACCGTATCCGGTGCGGGCTCCATGTGGACCAACAGTTCGGGGGTGAACATTGGCAACTCGGGCACGGGCACGCTCACGATTGCAAACGGCGGCATCGTTACCGCGCCTGCTGTTGTGATCGCGAATAACGCCGGTTCGATTGGAACACTCAACATCGGCGCGGGCGCAGGCAACCCGGCGGCTGCACCCGGCACGCTCACTGCGTCGAGCGTCGCATTTGGCGCTGGCACGGGTACGATCAACTTCAATCATACGTCCGCCGACTACGTGTTTGCGCCCGCGATCAGCGGCAACGGCACCGTCAATGTGCTCGCGGGCACGACCATCCTCACCGGCAACAATACCTATACCGGGACAACGACCGTGAACGCCGGCACGCTCGTGGTGAACAGCTCGATCGCGTCGTCGGTTTTGACCACGGTGAATGCTGGCGGCACGCTCGGCGGCACCGGCATAGTCGGCAACACCGTGATCAACACCGGCGGCTTCCTCGTTCCGGGCTCGGTGGGAACGCCCGGCACGATGACGGTCACCGGCAATCAGGCGTTCCAGTCGGGTGCGTTCTACGTCGTGCAGGTCAATCCCACAGCGTCGAGCACCAATGTGAGCGGCACCGCCTCGCTTGCTGGCACCGTAGCGGCCACCTTCGCGCCGGGCAGCTCTCTCACACACAGTTACACCATTTTGACAGCCGCGGGCGGGCGCAGCGGTACCTTCGATGCTCTCGCCACCTCCGGCCTGCCGGCAGACTTCCAGGCGAGCTTGAGCTATCCAGGCAATACCGCAGTGCTCAACCTCACCGCGGAACTCGTTCCCGAACCGCCGGCCGCGCCGCCATCTAACTTCCCCATCGACCCGAGCAACGTCGGCCGTGCGATTGACGACGTCTTCAACAACGGTGGCACGCTGACGCCAGCAGTCTTGCCCCTCTTTGGGATGACCGGCATCAACCTCGCCAATGCGCTGACGCAAATCGACGGCGAGGCGGCGACCGATGCCGAGAAGGGCGCGTTCAAGCTGATGGACCAGTTCCTCGGCCTGATGCTCGATCCGTTCGCCGATGGCCGCAGCGGCACCGGCTGGCCAAGCGGCGGCGGCAACGCCATGGGCTTTGCTCCCGAGCAGGCTGCGAACTTCCCGCCCGATGTCGCGCTCGCCTACGCGGGCGTGCTCAAGGCGCCGCCGAAACCTGCGGCGCTCGATCAGCGCTGGAGCGCCTGGGGCGGAAGCTTTGGTGGCAGCAATACGACGAACGGCGATCCCGTCATCGGTTCGACCAATGTGACCGCGCGCGACTACGGCTTTGCCGGCGGTATGGACTATCACGCGTCACCGGACATTGTTTACGGCTTTGCGCTCGCCGGCGGCGGCACCAATTGGGGACTGGCGCAGGGCCTCGGCGGCGGCCGCAGCGATGCGTTCCAGGCCGGCGTCTATGGCGCAACTCGGTCGGGACCCACCTATGTGTCGGCAGCCCTCGCCTTTGCCAATCATTGGATGACGACCGACCGTTACGCCTTCGGTGGCGATCACCTCAATGCAAGTTTTGACGGCCAGAGCTATGCCGGACGCCTCGAAGCCGGTTATCGCTACGCCGTGCTGCCGCTGATCGGCGTCACGCCCTATGCGGCGCTGCAGGTGCAGGACTTCCACACACCGGGTTATAGCGAAACCGATTTGACGGGTGGCGGCTTCGCGCTGTCCTACAATTCCATGAGTGCAACCGACACGCGCAGCGAACTCGGTGCGCGGTTCGACGATATGATGATGATCGGCGCCATGCCGCTTTCGTTGCGCGCCCGCGCCGCGTGGGCACATGACTGGGTGAGCAATCCCAACCTCATGCCGGTGTTCCAGGCGCTGCCGGGCTCCGCATTCATCGTCTATGGCGCCGCAGCACCGAAGAACTCCGCGCTCGCTTCGGCTGGTGCGGAGTTGCACTTGACGGCCAACTGGTCCCTGGCAGCCAAGTTCGACGGCGAGTTCGCCTCCGGCTCACAGACCTACGCCGGCACCGGTACACTGCGCTACACGTGGTAGGGAATTCAACACGTAGTCCGTACTCGACATCGTTGTTCATTACCGCAGATCCGGGGACGTGCTTCACCGGCTGCAACAATGTGAGCGGAACCATTACGGTTACGTTCACCAACCTGAAGCTCAACGGCACCAGCATCGGCAACCCCTCCTACACGGAGACCGGCATCTATAACGCGGACTACGCGACCCAGACGGACTCCGTCGATTGGACCGGCGCTGTCGCCATGAGCGGCTTCCCGCTCGATCAGGATGGTGTCGCCCCACTGGTCTACACGCTCGCACTGCCGGGTGTTGACCTGTTCCTGACCGACGGTGCGGACTGGGACGTCCAGACAAGAGTTGCGGCTTCATTGGTGGATCCAACCCCGCTTCCCGCAACGCTGCCACTTTTCGCTGGTGGTCTCGGTGTGTTAGGTCTGATTACTCGGCGCAGGAAACGGAAGGTTGCTGCGGTCGCTGGCTGACCGAATCAGCCTCACATCTAAACAAAACCCCGGCCAGGCCATAAACAGACATGTGTCATAACGCGAGCACCGACGCACGCGCGGGTCGGCGCTCGCGCTTGTTCTTACTGAGCCAGCAAGTTTGAGGTGCTCTGGGTTTTCGTGACAGGGGACGGGTTCCACTTGCCGGTGAGCGCATCCGACTTCGGGGCATAAAGGCGCATGGTCAAGTTGAATGTGCCCTTCGGTGCAGGTAGCCAGTTGGCCTCTTTATCAGTGCCAGGATTTTCGTTCTGGAAGTAAAGATCAAGAGAACCATCTGGGTTATATTTGAACGGCATCCAACTACTCACCGCAAAACGATTGAGACTGTTTGCCACCTGGAAGCCGTCACTGTCGTAGAGCGTTACCGACCAAAAGGCATTCACCGGCGGCGTAGCGCCCTTGTCGAAGTGGATCGTGTACTTGCTGGCACCGTCTAGCGGCTTGCCGGTTTCGTCACCTAGGTTGAGCGGATAGATCGCATCTTCCGGCAAGTTCGCACCGAGGCCGAGTTGTGCGATGATGGCTCGCTTGAGGTAATAGTTGCCGTACACGCCCATCGTGTCGGTATTCATCGACCAGTAGTTCGCAACCCGAGCAATCGTTGGCACTTTCCACGCCATGAGTTGCTGCCCCGCTGCTGGTGCCTCGTCCAGCGCCTTCCTCACCGCGGGATCGAGCTTGCTCATATCCAGGCTCTTCCCCGGCTCGATGCCGATCCGCTTCATCTGGGCAATAATCGGTTCATCAGTGAGGTGCGGTGTTTGCAGCTTAAGAAGCTCAGTTGCATAGACGAAGTAGTCGCCGCCCTTCATGGTATCGACCTGAATTTTTGGAGGCGTCTTCATGTCGATGCTCGGGTCGATCTTCACTTCGACCGGCTTGGGCGTTTCGCCCCACTCCGATAGCGGCGTGACTTTGTAACCGGCCTGTATTTTGTGAACCGCATCGTAATCCGCCGGACCGTCAGTCTTGGTGCGGCCGATGATCCAGACGTAGGGAGTGGGCGCTTCGATTTGCGTAAATCCTGCCGGTACGGTTCCGCTCCAGCCTCGGGACGTGACGAGGAAATTGTCCGCCTGCGTTCCGGTGGTGCGCCAACCCGGCGACGCAAACACGTCCGTCCACATGTCGAGCATGGGCAGCAAGTAATAACGCCCGCCCGTTTCGGGGACCGAGACGACCATCGGCTCCTTTGTAAGGTCAACGTATCCAAAGGAGTACAACGTGTCGAAATTGGGTCGCACGACCTGTTTCATGTCGGCGGTGGGAAAGGTCGGAACGTTGAACAACATGTTCATAGGCGAGCCGATACCTTTGCCGGGCTCGACATTTGTAAGCTGCTTGCGGGTCACATCCATTGTCACTAGCGGGTAGAAGTAGATGTAGGCATCCCTAGCAATGGATTGCGCCTCCTGCTCAGTGACGGCGCTCTGTGCCTGCGCGGTGAGTGAAAGAACGGGCCACAGGAAAAGGCCCAGAGCTAAGGCAATCGCGCTTCTGCTCATGTAGTGCTCCCGGTACCGCCCCCGATTTCAGCGACAACGGACATTACCACTAAAAGTTCAGTGCGGCGACGGCCGCTTTGGGCCCAGGCTGTGTGAAAACGTGCCCGCGCGAGCGCGGCGCAGAATTGGTTTCTCTATCGTCTTCTACCGACAGTGGTCGTCAGCGTTTTTGTTTTTCAAATTGACGAAGTCGAGACGAAATTTCCAACGGCGAATTTGATTTCTGAGTTTTCACGCAGCCTGGGCCATAAACAGACATTGCCAAACCTATTGCTGGCTTATTGCGGCTCTCTCACTTGGCTGCGTTCAATTCGAGGCGTCTGGCAAATCGTGCTGCCAGCGGCTGATCACGCCGGCAATCGCCGCACCGAGGATAGGTGCCAGCCAGAACAGCCAGAGCTGCCCTATATAGGCTCCCCCGGCGAACAGCGCCGGGCCGGTGCTTCGCGCCGGATTGACCGAGGCATTAGTGACCGGGATCAGGAAGAGATGAATAAGCGTCAGGCAAAGCCCGATGGGTATGCCGGCGAAGCCGACCGCCGCGCCTTTCGACGTGGTACCAATAATGACGTACAAGAAGAAGAAGGTCGCAATGACTTCGATCAGGAAGCACGATGTCAGGCTATATTTACCGGGGCTGAGATCGCCATATCCATTGGAGGCAAACCCGCCGGGAACCCAGTCGGGTTTACCCGAGGCGATCACGTGGAGTAACGCAGCAGCCGCGATGGCACCGACCACCTGCGCTAGGATGTAGGGGAGAACGTCGGTGCCCTTGAAGCGACCTCCCGCCCAGAGCCCGACTGTGACTGCGCAATTGAAATGCCCGCCGGAAATGTGGCCGACCGCATAGGCCATGGTCAGCACCGTCAGTCCAAAGGCAAAGCTGACGCCCAGAAATCGATGCCCAGAGATGGAAAGCCCGCGGCGAGCACTGCACTGCCACAACCAGCGAATGTCAGCCAAAAAGTGCCGAAGAACTCGGCCCCCAGACGTCGCGGCATATCCATGTTTTGCCCTGCTTAGTTGATTAATGCTGCGCCATCGAAGGCGTAACTCGCCATCAGAAGCACATTCGGCACTTTGATCTAGATCGTTTCGTGGCAACCAACTCGACGTGCCTGCCGGTCGGATCTTCAAAGGCGAGAAGCCCGCCGATCTGCCAGTGCTGCAGTCGACCAAATTCTAGTTCGTCATCAACCTGCAAACGGCGCGCGCGTTCGGCATTGAGGTCCGGCCCGACGTGCGCTCCATCGCAGACGAGGTGATCGAATAGACCTTTCGCAATGCGTCATTTGACGGTGGCGAAATGACGTTATGGGTCAATAACTGCCACGCTTCCTGCGAGGTGTCGCGGTCGCTTTACCCCCGAATTTGTTGCAAAACTATTTTGGGCTCCAAACTGGGGAACAATTTTCCAGATCAAGCCCCGAATGGGAAATTTTAATTCAAGAAACAGCTCTTGCAGATTTTATTATTGCCCATTTCGGGTGGTCGACCGCCCACTGGCCGAGTTTGGCAACACAATCCCCCTAAGAGCGGTCACGCCGGTTGGCGCTTTTATGAGTACACGCCCCAGGGCACCCTGCATGCGCTGGGCAGCTTCGTGGGGCATTACGAAATAAACCAATTAAGGGGTCGCTCGCTGGGGCACCGCGAATCCGAAGTGTAGCAACTGTAGCGGTGTAGCCACGTGCGTGCCTACAAAAATCCAAACCGTGGCAGTAGCAATGTCTTGGGAAGCCCTGAGTAGGATCCCTCCGAAATCATCAAATCGAACTCCTATGGTCTGGCCCGACGCCCGCAAACGAGATAGCGGCTCGCCGCATTGATCAGGCGCTCTATGATCTGATTGCAGCCGCTAAACGCGAAATTCTGATGGTTGCTTTTGCGGCATTCAAGATCGAACGATTGGCCGATGAACTTCTAAATCGGCATTGTCTCGTGTCAAAATTCGACTGGTTCTTGAATTCGAGCAATCTTCAGAAGGGCAGCTGACCTACGATGCGCTTAACCGCTCAGAATGCGCCGTTGGTCCACTTCTGTTGTTTACCGCCCTATTGTGGCTGCGCTTCTGAGGCTTGGCATAGCGTGGCTTTGGTAAGGCCCTCACCGTGATAAACCGGTCTTCTCATTGAGCCGCCAGCCAACCAAAGGGCTGCCGAGCTTGCGCGCCCTATTCCTGAAAACGCGTCCTTGGTAGATCTTGTCGGCGCGATGCTCCAAGTTTTAGCAAGACACAATGTACTTGAAATTTCACAGTGCCGAGGGAGTTTCCTAGGCGCCGAGCGATTTCTCTATTGCTAAGCCCCCGCGCTGCCAAATCCGCAATTTGTTTCTCACGTCTAGTTAACAACAAGCGCTTATTTGGTTCCATATGTCCCCCGACATGTGCCCGACCAGGTTAGCCCCTTTCGCGGCCGGCACTGTCCCCAGAGTCGGCCGCACTTAGTTTGCGGCGCCAACGGCACCGCCCTTCCATTTTCGCTGGTTTTGCAAATTCCCCAATAGTTCCCGACACCTCCCAGCCTGTTGGGCGATCGTGGCTTTTGCAAGGTGGAAATTCGAGATCGGTTCGGCAGGCTGCGCTGTCCCCCGCAGCGTAAAAGGCTACCGGTTAGAAAAATAGAGGCCCGGCCACCAAGACCGAGCCTCCCTACATCAGCCCCTCAGGTGCTCGGAATTTTACCCAAAGGGTGTCTGGGGGTAATAGCGACTGTCGCTGGGCCGCGTTCGCGAACTTTTGCCGCCAATTTATTGTTTTGCGACCTTGACCCGATTTTTTTAGCCGGGGAAAAAATCAAAAAATGGCGAGGTGGGTGGCGCCCTAATCACCAACTCAAACCCCATCGACTTGGCGCGCCCCGCTCGCGCGCGGACGACACGACGACGACCGGCAGCGCGGCGCCGCGGTTGATGGCCGATACTTTTGAAAAAGGCAAAAATGAACCGATCAAAATTTTTGCCTGCACGCCCGTCGAAACCGGTTTTTCGTAATCCGATGCATCGCAGAAACTCGTCGCCAAGGAATCGGAAGGCGACAAGCTTGACGAGGTCATTTCCGGCAAAAGTGAGCCGCCGTTGTTCGAAACCGTAATGGGTGGCGAACTTTCGACCCGCAACCAGATGATCGTCGCCGCGGATCTTCGCGAAGCTGGCCTGCGTGATGAGATCATCCGCGAGGTGTTCGAAAATAAGCCCGTTGCCAAGCAGGCCTATGAAGCTGTCAAAGCGGCTGCACGCCGATCGAACCAGCGACGCCGTATGGACAAAGCGCCTTCTCAAAGGGGGCGCAGCGGAGCGGCGCGAGCTGATGTTGATGCAAGTCGTCTTGCACAACGGATACGAGGAAGGAAAAGCGGCATGAGGGACGAATGCGAGTTTGTACATACGAAGACGAGCAAGACACGCACCATTGCGGTGCAGCTCACCGCGGATGAGGTCGAGAAGGCGGGTGGCCAAGACCTGATCCTGCGCGCCTACGCAATGCGCCATGCCTACCGCGAAGCGCCGGCCGGGTTTCTGCATGTGGCTGGGCGGCCAGTTCACTGAGGAGCGACTGCCATGCGGCTCAAGCTCGATGCGGCAAAGGCTGGCCCGCTGAAACTCGTTTCCGGCAGCGAGACAAGAGGCGGCTGACATGACCACTCCGCAAAAAGCGCCGACGGTCGGCGTTGTCAAATGGTTCGATGTCGATAAGGGCTTTGGGTTCATTTCCACGGATCGCGGCGACCTCTTCTTTCACGCCTCCCAACTCTCGGGCAGCTCCTCCGAGCCGCGCGAGGGAGACAACGTACATTTCTCCGTTGCGCTCAGGGAAGACGGGCGTTCATTTGCTCGCAAAGTGGCGAAGACCTGAAAGCGCCGTTGAATGATCCGCGCCGCGCTCATCCTCGCCGATGTGGACTAGGCCGCAATATTCGTTAGAGGTGATGATTGAATCTAAGCCGCGGCGATCAGAGCCTTCCGTGTTTTTACGTGCATCTTTTGGAAGATGCTATGCATGTGCAATTTTACGGTGCCCTCACACACGCCTAGTGGTTCATCACAGTGATTTTGACGTTTTGATACCGAGCCATTCAAGAATCGGCAAGCTTTCGGGCGGCACGAGGATTTCGATGCTTCTGGGGACGCCGGGTTGACGTCGGATGAAGGCGTTTCGTTCGAGGGTTACGATCATCTGGTGGACCGTAGGCGGGCTGACACGGAAGTGGCGCTGGATGTCGGCTTCGGCGGGTGGGCGTCCGAACATGTAGGCGTAGGTATGGATGAAGGCCAGGCAATGACCCTGCTTCTCGGTGAAGCGCGCGCCTGATTTTTGAACTCATCGCTGGATTCGTCCCGGCCTCCGACAAGGAGGCAAAGCATGAATGTACGTTATCGGGTCGAATTGAGCCAAGCCGAGCGCGATGAACTGACGGCGATGCTCGGCGGCGGCAAGCACGCGGCCCGCAAGCTCAAGCGGGCGCAGATTTTGCTGGCGGCCGATGGGGGCGGCCGCGACGAGGAGATTGCCCGGACCGTCAGTGTCAGCCTCTCCACCGTCGGCCGGACCAAGCGCCGTTTCGTGGAAGGCAATCTGGAGCGAGCCTTGAGCGAGGAGCCGCGTCCGGGCGCAGAGCGCAAGCTGACCGGCAAGGAGGAGGCCCTGCTGGTGGCGACCGCATGCGCCAAGCCGCCCGCCGGCCGCAAACGCTGGACGCTGACGCTTCTGGCCGACACGATGGTCAAGCTCACCGATCACGACAGCCTGTCGGGCGAGACCGTGCGCCGCCGGCTGGCCGAGAACGATCTCAAGCCATGGCGCAGGGACATGTGGTGCATTCCCCATGTCGATGGCGAATACGTCGCCCGCATGGAGGACGTGCTCGATCTCTACGCCGAGACGCCGGATCCCGCCTGGCCGCTGGTTTGCTTCGACGAGACCCCCGTCCAGCTAATCGGCGAGGCGCGCCGGCCGGTCCCGGCGCAACCGGGACAGCGCGAGCGCTACGATTACGAGTATCGCCGCAACGGCACCGTCAATCTCTTCGTCACCTTCGATCCGCATCGGGGCTGGCGCAACGTCAAGGTCACCGACCGCCGCGCCGCCGTGGACTACGCCCAATGCATGCGTGAACTCGTCGACGTCCATTATCCCGACGCCGCCTGCATCCGTGTCGTGCAGGACAATCTGTCGATCCATAAACCTGGGGCGCTGTATGAGGCCTTCGCGCCCGCCGAGGCTCGACGCATCCTGCGCCGCCTCGAATTCCACTTCACTCCGAAACACGCCAGTTGGCTCAACATGGTCGAGTGCGAGATCAGCGTGCTGCAGCGCCAGTGTCTCGGCCGCCGCATCGACGATCCCAAAAGGCTCCGAAACGAAATCGCAGCATGGCAACGGCGGCGAAATAAAACCCGAGCCAGCATCAAATGGATGTTCACAACCGACAAAGCCCGCGCCAAACTCGGCCGCGCTTATCCAGCCACCGCCAAAGAGTCAAAATCACTGTGATGAACCACTAGTTCGCGGGCAATCGCTTTGTTTGAAAGGCCATCGGCGGCAAACCGGGCGACCCTCTGCTCGCGAGCGGTCAAGCCGGCATACTTTTTTGACTGTTCCACTGAGAGTGTGCCCCCCGGCACATTCGCCCGCGTTTGTAGATTTCATCCTAGCAATGTTTCGTTCGTACCTCAACAATTTATTCGCGTCGCCGTGTGCTTTGGCATCCGGTGTAGCGTTTCTGCATCACCTATGAGATTTGCTCTTGAACAACTCGCCCGCGTGCCGAGGCGCTAAAGAAAAGATATTACAATCTTCACAAGCAGGCCTCGGCCTGACATCTGCGGCGCGGGGCCGGCCGAATGCTCGCGTCGCTAGTCGCGTGCATTGCGGATATTTGGTTCGGCAAGGTGAGCAAGGGCCGCGTCTCTTAGCCGGCGACGGTCCCGCTCGCCGAGCTTAGAGCACTTTCATAATCGGCGGCGATAGCCTTGGTTTGCGAGATAGTTTGCGCACTCTTGCGGACTGACTTTGGTGAGGGCTTTGGCAATTGCGGCGATCAAGACTTCGATGGTTCTGGCGGCTGCCTTTCGCAGCAGCGCTTTGAGTTTGGCGAAGAACTGTTCAATCGGATTGAAGTCTGGGCTGTAGGCAGGCAGGTAGCGCAGCTCAGCGCCGGCGGCCTCGATGGCTTCGCGGATGCCGGCGACTTTGTGGCTGGGGAGATTGTCCATCATGACGACATCGCCCTGGCGCAAGATCGGGACGATGAACTGCTCGACATAGGCGCGAAAGCTCGGCCCATCTATCGGTCCGTCAAATACACAAGGCGCGGCGATCTCTCCGACACGCAGTGCAGCGACGAAGGTCGTCGTCTTCCAGTGTCCCCACGGCACAGCGCGGACCAGGCGTTGACCGCGCGGGCAGCGGCCATAGGCGCGAAGGGGCATGTGTTCGATCGTCAAAGCTTAACAGAAACTTAACGACCAAAATTGACCCTCAGACATTTCTCAACCAAGTCATTCGACGCGCGAGGGCACCCCCTTGGGCAGCATACCGGTGGGGTCGCCCAGCCCGATGGGGTCAGTTCAGCGCATCGAGTTGCACGCGGTGCATTTGCTTATCTCATCCGGTCATCCTTTCGGCAGATAAGGAATTGTTCCTGCAAGATCGGTGTCGTCGATCAGCTGGAAACGGCTATCGCTGCCGCCCTGGCGAGGAGCGTATTCCGGATCAGTGACAAAGGCCTCGGCTGCTTCTGCTGATGGAAACTGCAGAAGTGCAATGAGGGTCCAGCGTCTTCACGTTCCCGCTGCGTGCCAGGTACTTGCCGCCATGTTTGTGCACAGTGTCGTGCACCGAAGCCGCGTATGCAGGCACCCATCCATCGTCAGTCACCTTGACGTCTGCAATCAAGTAAGCCGCCATTGTCGTTATCTCCTTAGTCGGCCGAGCCTCGGAGCTAATTCCCAAGCTCGCGAACTTTCACGTTTTCGGCGCCTTCGAGCAAAAGAAAGATCCTGACTAGGGAGGGGTCATGCTGAGACTGATCGGCTTCGGCCGGTTCGCCGCCTCACTTGAGGAACAGATCAGCGAAAACATCAGCCGCCGCATTCTCTCCGGCGACCAAGGGATGGTCGTCTGGTGGAGCATTGGGGTCAGCGTCTCCGCGCTCCGCGCGACGATTTCTTACTTGGCGGCAAACCCGTCTGCATGAGCAAAGGCTGAACAGCTCACTCCGTTCTTGCGCGCAGAGTCTTTCGACGTAAAGCTTGAGCCAATCGAGATGCCCTGATCGTGTTGCCAGGCTCAAACCCGCGCGTGCTTCTTCACCGCAAGCGTATTTGCACAAGCCAAACGTCGCCACAGCGAGTGCATTCGAGATGAGGCAGCAACACAAACCGCGAGATGAGGCAGCAACGCAAAGCGCGGGCCGACCTCTAAGGCGACTACGGACACGGCGCGGACACAGCTAATTTACTCAAAACCTTGGATACTACCAAGTATTTGAAATGATTGGCGCGCACGAAGAGATTCGAACTCCTGACCCCCAGATTCGTAGATTGATGGTCTGACGTTTCCCGGTATCCTCGGCTGGCGCTGGGCGTTCCGAGATCCTTGTTTTAGCTGGATTTCCCAATTACCGTCGTTCCCTGGTGATTCTCCGTATTCCCCGACCGGTGGCGATCCGGTGGCGACACGGCGATCGCCGCCGATCACCATCGGTTTTTGCAGTCGCGAAACTGCTGGCCCGGAGCGCCACCATGACGACACGGAAACTGACCAAGCGAGCCATCGACGCGCTGCCGACCCGCGACCGGGTTTACATCGCCTACGACGCAGTCTTGCCGGGGTTTGGCTGCCGTGTGACGCCGAACGGCGTACGCAGTTGGATCGTCGAATACCGCCCTCATGGCGGTGGCCGCAGCGTCGGGAAAAGACGCATCACGCTGGGGTCGGTTTCGGTGTTGACGCCCGACCAGGCGCGCGAAGCTGCGGGCGACGTTCTGGCAAAGGTCCGTTTTGGCGAGGACGCGCCACACGACCGGGCGGCTCGCCGCTCCTCGCCGATGGTTGCGGATCTCATCAATGAGTTCATGAACGAAGAGATACGTCCCACCCGCAAACCCCGCACCGCAGACCTCTATGACATGTACTTCCGGGTACACGTTCGGCCGGCGCTGGGGAGCAAACGGGCGCGGGAGGTGACCTCCGCCGATGTCGGGAAGCTTCATCGCAAGATTGGTACCAAGACGCCGGTCACCGCTAACCGGGTCGTTGCTCTTGTTTCCAGCTTGTTTTCCTGGGCGGCGGGTCGCGGCAAAGTTCCGAAGGACGTCAATCCAGCGCGCGGGATCACCCGCTACCGCGAGCAGGGCAGAGAGCGGTTTCTGTCGAGCGAGGAACTTGCCCGATTGGGCGATGCGCTACGCGAGGCTGAGACCATCGGCGTGCCCTGGGTTGTTGATGAATCAGAGTCCCAAGGCGAAGCATGTTCCTAAGGACAGTCGGTGCACCAAGGTCTCGCCATATGCTACCGCGGCGCTGCGCCTCTTGCTGCTGACCGGCTGCCGTCTCCGCGAAATTCTAAACTTGCGCTGGGAGGAGTTCGATCGCGAACGCGGCATGCTGCTGCTTCCCGACAGCAAGACCGGTCGCAAACCGGTCATTCTTTCTGGTGCGGCCATTGCGGTACTCGAAGGCATTCCGCGCACCGGTGACTACGTCATCGCTGGCTTGCGTCCCGAAAGGGCCCGCCGGGATTTGAAGCGTCCGTGGGAGGCTATCCGCCATCGTGCCGCGCTGGGTCCAATTCGGCTGCACGATCTGCGGCACACCTTCGCCGCGACTGGTGCCGGCAGCAATCTCGGGCTCCCGGTCATCGGTAAATTGCTGGGGCACAGACGTGCCGAGACCACAAGCCGCTACGCGCACATCGCGGCGGATCCGCTTAAAACCGCAGCGGACGCGATCGCCTCCAAACTCGCTGCCAAGATGGGGGAGCCAGCAGTTGCTGCGAAGGACAGCGGCAAAATCATTGAGGCCGATTTTAATCGGGGGCGGAAGTGAGCCGACCGGCCGATCCAAGCCATCAGTTGCCTGCAAACTCGCTGGATCAGGAGAGCGTTGCCGAGATCTCCGACGACCGCCTAGTAAAGTCGCTTCGCATTTCGAAAAAAATGCGCCCATTCGCTAGTCGGATGCGCATGCGGGTCGGCGACTTCGATCTTAGCGATCCGGCAACGGCCTCCGAATTTGAACGCTGCAGCGAGATCATGAGGAATATTCTCATAAAAAAGAGAATTTCAAGGGAGGACGCGGACAGGATCGTCGCACAGACATTCGATGCGGCTGCCGATCATCAACTGGAAAGCCTGCGGCGGGATCGATTTGTCGACGATCGCGAACGATCCAAGAATGATCTTTCGCGCCTCATCAAACAAATTGATCATTTGGCGAACGCGATATCCGCGCTGCCGCCAACGTCCATGGGAAAACTCAACAAGATTATTACCAAGCAGAACTGGCTGTATTTCGATACGGAAATGTTTTTCGAGCTTATGCTCGTGATGCAGGACGCGCTGTGCGTACTATCCCCAGCCCGCGCAGCAAATAAAGCCCGCTCGGCTATTGCTGAAACTCTTCGAGCTTCGAGGGACCCTGCGGTAACCCAGGTTAAACGCACCGCACCGCCGGTGATAAATGAACTATGGGACATCATGCCGGCTGAAACGCGGACGCAAGTCGAGGCCGATATTCAACGCTGGACACCGCCGAAGAGAGGTCAGGTTAGTTCGTTTTTGAATTGCCTCATAACCCTATTAAGAAAATATTGGCCAAAGGTGAACACGAGGCGGCGACCATCGATTAAACGTCGCTATCTGCAAAAGGTCGGAAAAATCTGGCGCAGCTTCGGATTGAACGTTGGCCGTGCGCATGACGGAGCTAAAGATGAAAGTGTCGAAAGCCCGTTTCAGCACTTCGCCCGCTTGGCACTCTTAGCTGTGGGCAATTCCTCCGGTATCTCGGTCCGACAAATCGCAAACCTCCAGTCGAAACTGCGGTCGGAGCGCAATACTCATCTTAAGTGACTGGTATATTGGACTTTTTGAAAGAAGATTTATCTGAATTCCGAGCCATAAAGCGATTGGCGGTTTGGACGTATGTAAGCTCCAGAAATTAACTGGAGCGTTCTCATGTCACATACCGCTTACCTCCGGCGCAGAACTGCTGCCGAATATCTGCGTGAAAACCGGGGCATCCCGACCAGCGAAAAGACGCTAGCAAAGCTCGCCTGCATCGGGGGCGGCCCGGTCTACCGCCTATTCGGCAGGATCCCTCTCTATTTGATCGCTGATCTCAACTCATACGCAGAAGCCAAACTTAGTAAGCCGGTCCAATCTACTTCGGAATATGGGGCCGGTCGATGAGCCGGGAAACTGCTTTTCCTGTCCTGCTTACGCCGCAGGATACGGCCAAGCTTCTTAAGGTCAGCCTCTCGTGGCTTGCAAAGGCGCGCATGCGCGGCGACGGCCCGCCGTACATGAACATAGGCCGGTCCATTCGCTACATCGAGACCGCCCTACTTCATTGGATCAGGTCCCGACAGCATCTGTCGACGAGCGAGCCGTAATCGTGACCTTCGTTGACTGGGAGGCAGTATGGCCGGAAGCGCACACCAAGCTTCTGCCAGTCGCGGCCCTTGAGCCCATAATAATCGGCCATCCAAATACATCAATATACATCAAGGAGAATGAAGTATGTCTAAGTTTAGGAACAAACATGGAAGTATATTCGGGCAATAATATCTTGACGTTATCCTAAAGTGAACCAACATATACTTGAGGGCATCCCAATCCATCAAGGGAAACAAGGGGCCGATCCCAATGACCGAAAACAGCCTTCTCATTGAAGCCTCCTTCGCCGACGCGATTGCGATCATCGCGGCATCCGGTGAACTTCCTGAGCACGCCCGGCGGCACTGGCCGACGTCACTCCGGCAGATCGCCAAGGCCTTCGATAAGCCGCTTGAGGTAATTCCGGCTCGCTACAGCGCCGTTCGCGCCAATCTGGCCCAGCTTCATGAAGTGCCCGCCGGGCTTACCGCCAAGACGCTGCAAAATCATAAGAGCAACGCAAAAAGCGCTCTGCTCTGGCTGGCGAGGGAAAAGGATATTCCCGAGCACGGCGCGCCATTGAGCGCGAGATGGGAGGAGTTGAGGTCAAAGACCCCGGACGGTCTCATTCGGTCGCGGCTGTCGTCGTTCATGCGATACTGCTCTGCGAACAATATCGCCCCCGCCGAGGTGGACGAGGCCGTGGTCGATCGTTTCGTGGGCTATCGCTCCCGATGCTGTAAACCTACCGATGCTGCGTTCCGTCGTCTTGTGGCCCGCGCCTGGAATGAAAATGTCGGGACGGTTCCAGGCTGGCCAGCGCAGCGGCTCATCGAGCCTCCAGTCAAAGCTGCTGTGGAGATTGAATGGGAGGCTTTCCCAGAAGGGCTTCGGAATGACGTCGATCGATATCTTCAAGGGCTGAACCGGATCCGGAAAACCCGGACCGGCCAACGTATCCGGCCCCTGAAGCCTTCCACGATCCGAACCCGGCGTGCAGAACTCCAAGCCGTGGCCCGCAAGGCGGTGAAGACTGGCGTATCGATCGACAAGTTGGACTCGCTGTCGGCTTTGTTGGCGCCTGTTGTGGCTGAGAAGGTCTTGGACGCCTATTGGCAGAAGAACGGCGAGAACCCCAAGCTGTTCACGATCGACCTGGCCTGCAGGTTTTTGGCAATCGCGAAAGAAACCAAATGCCTCACTGAGGCAGAACGTGAACGTCTCGATGAAATGCGGCGGGACCTCGAGGATCGCCGGCAGGGAGGTCTTACCGACAAGAACATCGCCTTCCTCCGGCAGGTGCTTTCCCCCGGCGTCTGGGGTCGCGTCGTCAAGTTGCCCTACGCCATGATGGGTGAGGCTCGACGGCAAAAGCAGGCATCGGTGAGGGCTGCCGTCACCGCCCAGGTTGCAGTCGCAATCGCAATTTTGACAGTCGCACCAGTGCGTCTAGCTAATCTAACGACGATCAGGCTGGGAACCAATTTGATCAAGCCCGGCGGGGTTGACTCAAACTACTGGCTCGTCTTTCCGGATTACGACGTCAAAAACCGCGTCAAACTAAACTACCCGCTGGAGGAGGACGTTACTCGACTGATTGATGGATATGTCCACCACTTTCGTCCGGCATTGTTGCGGGGCAGGAACGATGACTGGCTGTTCCCAGGACAACGCCGGGGTCCGAAGGGAAAAATCTCGTTCGGCGGACAGATTACCGAGCGCATCGACAAAGCCACGGGCTTACGGATGACAGTGCACCAGTTCCGTCACGCCGCTGGCGCTCTCCTTCTCAAACATCGGCCCGGCGAGTACGAACTCGTGCGGCAACTTCTCGGTCACCGCAGCGTGCAAACCACCATCAACTCCTACATCGGCCTGGAGAACATCCAGGCAAGCGGAGATCTTCAGCAAGATTGTGGCGGCCCATATGGACGATGATTGGGAGATAGAGAATGAAAACGAGTGACGTCGATGCCTCGCTGGGATCCACCTCTGCGTCGGCGCGGTCGCTGCCGATCCGCGAGTGGCCCGATGCCGATCGGCTGGCCTGGGAACATGCCTGCCGGACCCGGACCCGTCTCAAGCCGGGGGGCACTGCATGCTACCTCGCCGAGGAGAGCCGCGACGATTTTGCAAGACGGTACGGAGCATTCTTGGGGTTCTTGCAGCGAAGCGGCCGGCTTGAGCGCAACTTGGATGCGGCAGCCCAGGTCACCTTGTCTAATGTCGACGCCTATCTCGCTGAGCTCACAGCCCGAGTCCGCTCGGTGACGGTCTACAACTGTATCTACAAGCTGCGCCGAGCAGCCGAGCTGCTAGCGCCAGCGGCCGATTACTTCTGGCTTTCCGAGATCGAGAAGGACCTCGCGCTCGTGATGGTGCCGAGATCAAAGTTCGATCGCCTGGTCTTCACGGAACGACTGGTGGAAGCCGGCCTGACCTTGGTGGCGGAAGCGCAACAGTTTGCCAAAAACGAGCTCTCCCGCGCCCGAGGTGTGCGCAACGGCCTCATGATCGCGTTGCTCGCATTCTGCCCAATTCGGCTCAAGAACTTTGCGGACCTGGAAATTGGTCATACGTTCAAGGAGGTTGAGGATAGCTGGTGGGTGGCCTTGCCAAGCTCAAGAACGAAGTCTTACAGACCGGACGAGCGACGTGTCCCAAAATTGCTGAACCGCGCCATCGATGTGTATTTGAACCAATCACGACCCATACTGATCGGATCAAGGCCACCTACTAATTTCCTCTGGGTCTCGTCCACGACCGGAAAACCAATGACCAGAAAAATCTCGGCACCTTGATCTCCAAAATCACTTTTAAAACTCTTGGCGTAGACGTTTCGCCTCATTTGTTCCGCATGGCTGCAGCCACTACAGCGGCAGCCTACGGCGGCAATACCCCCCACCTCGCCAGCGCTATCCTTGGTCACACTGATCCGCGAGTCACTGAGGAGCATTATAATCGCGCCACGACCGTCCACGCGGCCAAAACCTATGCGGCGGTCATTCGGTCCTACCGGAGCAGGTGCAATTCTTAATCAGCGGGTCCAAGGTTCGAAGTCCTTGTGCGCCCACCATAAAGACACGGGAATTAAATCAAATGATTAATGCAGATCGCCGGATGGCCAGAGCGATCCGGCCTTCCGTGTTCGCCTGATGGTCGGGAAGGGGAAAAGAGCGGTCCGGGGAGCGGGAGGCTTTCAGACACCCGACAGCCGGAAAAACGCATCAGCGCGGCCCGCCGAGCGCGTCCGGGGCACGATCGACCCCACTTGGCACGCTATCGCGGCTTGGTCAGTTCCGCCTCGATCTTGCGCCGTGCACTAAGTTGAAGCTCGAAGGTCCAAGACCTTGAGTTCTGCGGGGCGGATCACCTTCTCACCGAGGTCAGCAAGCAATTGCTCCTGACTGACGTAGCGGTGGACGGGCAGAAACGACGGCCTGTTCCGGTAGAAGTCGAACCTGCCCGGCTCCTCCTGTATCGCGAGGATGATCGGCTGCACGGCGGGCCCCGGCGGTGTGAAAACTCCGAAGTTGAATTTGCGAATAGAAGTTTTGTCTCGACAGCGTAACTTTGAAAAACAAAAAAGGCTGGCGACCACTGTCAAGAGTCGAAATAGAGAAAACAATTCTGCGCCTTCCTCTCGCGAGCGGACGTTTTCACACGGCCTTTTTCGCGGCAGTTTTTCTCCAAAACCCCGATCAGGTGTTTTTTACAGGGTGCTAAACGCCGAAAACCGTAAATTCAATAATGATTTCAAGCTACATAGGCGGCGACACCACCAACGGTCCCCAACCCTTTTCGCACTATACACGATCCCGCCGCTACGACGCCCCGCGCCGGGCTTGCCAGGGCCGTAGGTTCGTGTTCGGCCGGCTCCGGTCTTCGGACACTGGACCGCCGGCCGTTTGCCCCGGCAAGCCGCGAAGGTAGGGACCGTATCTTTTCAAATTCTTCAGAATGGCGCTAATGATCAATCGTCTGCCTGCGAAACAATCTTCGAAGTGTCGCCCACTTCTGTTTTGGTGCTGTCGGGTTCTTGTCAATCCCGGCTTCAGCGAGAGTGGGCTTAGCAAGATCGGGTTTATTCAAAACCTGATCTTTCTTCGGTTGCTCCTTTGATCCTCCCGGAGGTTTCGCCACCTTTTGCTCGGCTATTTTTGGCGGTGCCGGTAGCACTTTTTTGGCTTTGGGTTTTCGTCCTCTGGATTTCGGCATAATCTAGTTTTCAAACCTTGACTTTTGGCGCGCTGCGCGGACAGCTGAAGCAATTCGAAGTCCTCACACACTTCTGGCGGTTGGCGATCTCCTCAGCCACCACCGCGCGATCCGCGCATCTCGATAACGATCCGTTACGGCTCGCGTCGGAAGCGATTGCGGGGCGG
>CAVSXY010000018.1:0-526652 GCA_963732015.1 uncultured Alphaproteobacteria bacterium
CGGTTATCGGAATAAGCGGCTCAGAAAGGTGCCCGCGCGGCGAAAGGCGCCCTCACAGGCTGTGGCCCAGAACGCGAAATCAGCCATGCGCGGCAACCGACGGAGGCGTACCCGGGCAGCACCTGTAAGCCATGCGCGGTCGCGTCGAGGAGCGCGCCAAGAATGCGCGGTCGTGCGGACTGCAACTCCCGCCAAAGCACATGTTCCGGCCGGCGTTGCCGTTCGGCAATCGGCGCGAGCGTAAGCAGGATAGTGCGGTTCGCAAGATCGGGACGAGTAATGACCTCCTCGATCCCGTTGAGAATGATGGGTCAGGCAGGTTGACGACAAAACTGAATTTCGTCCTGATCGGTGAACAGCCGACGAGCCGAAAAAGCACGGCCGCTCGTCAGACGGCAGAGCATATCCCCCGACAGCCATAACGGCAGGCCACTCTCGCGATGCGCCCGGGAACTGAGCCAACTCTTTGCCTTCGACCAACGGCGCAGAAGGATTTCGAGTTCTTCTTCTCGACCGACAAGCTCGGTTAGGCCGGCTGCACATGAAAAGCATCGAAGCGGCTCTCAACATAGGACAGCATAACACTGCCAGGCTCGCACTGGCCCAACAATGTCCTTTGAGGTCCTCCGCCCCAAGGTCCTCAAGCTCACCAGAACTGACGATCGCACTTGGCACATAAAAGCGCCACCGCAACATCGGCTGACCCCCGGGGTATGCTGGACAGGCCGGGGGGTGGTCTCGCGCATAAAGAAGGCGCCCCGGGCATTGGCGCCTTACAAGGTAAACAATCGATTACTCATGCGCGGCTCTGATTGCAGGGGCTTGGCGCTCGCTCGGCTCGGTTGCGCCTCAGGAGCCATGTCCGGGCTCGTGCCGACGGGGCGCTGTCGGGGCTCCTGATCGGTCGAGGCGAAACCGCCCCCTTCATGAGGTCGTGGCCAAACTCGCACCGGGGCAGTTTGAGAGGTCGTCGATATAGTCCGTCGATCGCCGGACCATTTTCGCCTGGAACGATTGCGGCGGCGGTGCTGCTGATTCGCGCCACCTGCTCGGTCAAACAGGGCGCACACCAGCCGCCAACTACAGCACCGGTTCCTATTTCGATAGACCTTGACTTACAGGGTTCACGCTTCCGCAAGAACGCTAACTTTATTGTTTCAGACGGGAAGACATGTCTGGGGTCCTATAGCTCGGATTTGGAGAGGCTCAGTTTTGCGTCCCTCATCTCAACCCCTTCGCAAACTGCTCCCCGCCATCTTGAGTTTTCCTTGCAGCGTCACTGACGAAGAGGCTGTTCAAGGACGCATTCGCGCCGAGCAAATTAGCAACATCAAGCAATACTTATCAGCGATGCTGGTTGCTAATGTCTGCAACGCAGGAATACTCATCGTGGCGCTTTGGGCATCGCCGCAACACCAGTTGGCCATTATATGGGCCACCACAACTCTTGTTTTCACACTTTATCACGGCTTCAAAAATCGTCACTCGGCTGATGCTAAGCCCTCGCATGTCTCACGTAGTACGATTACTCGAACGATCCGTAATGCCCTGTTTTTTGGCAGTTTGTGGGCGATGTTACCCGTTTTGTTTTTCACCAACGCATCGCCGGGCGAACAAGTTATTATCGCTTGCCTTTGCGCCGGTGTACTGGGTGGCGGGACGTTTGTATTGGCCAGCGTCCCCGCGGCGGCGATCGCATTCACAGCTCCTATCGTTGTTGCCTCTGCGATATCCATTTTGCGGAGTGCCGACCCCAAATTTCTTGTAGTGGCGGTCCTGATGATTAGCTACGTGGTGGCACTATGGCGGGCTGTATGCGTCTATGCATCGCAGATTGCCAAGAGAATTGCTGAACAGGTTCAGGTTGAGAGGAGGGTTCGCTGCGACGAGTTGACAAGTTTGCCAAACCGATTGGCATTTTTTGAGGGACTTGAGAGCGCGTTTGCTCAACTCGATCGTCTGCGCGAGCGATTTGCTGTGCTCTACCTCGACCTCAATGACTTCAAGGCCGTCAACGATCGCTTTGGTCACGCAGTTGGCGATAAGTTATTGATTGAGGTCGGTCGGCGGCTAACAGATGGCGTAAGAGAGGTCGATTTCGTTGCAAGGTTAAGTGGAGACGAGTTTGCTGTTATTGCGGCAGACGTTAAGGACGCCGACCTTGCCAAGGTAGTAGCCAACAGAATAGTTGGCAGCCTAGATAATGGGCTTGTAATAGACGGTATCGAGATCTCCACGGCAGCGTGCGTTGGGATCGCATTTGCGCCGACCGACGGCGCGAGCCCCGAGCTCTAAAAAGTGCCGACCAGGCGCTGTACGCCGCCAAGCACGGTCACGGTGGTGCGATCCAACTCTATGATGCGGAGTACAACGACGCAGCGCGGCAACGCCGCATCGTCGAACGGGATCTACGCCATGCTCTCCGTCGTGACGAATTTTTCTCGTCTTTCAGCCAATCTTTGCGCTCAACAACAATCACATCGTCGGATGCGAGGCTTTGCTACGGTGGAGGCATCCCGCCCTCGGCGTCAGGTCGCCCAGCGATTTTGTGCACATCATGGAGGAGACCGGGCTGATCAACGAGGTAGGCCAATGGGTTTTTCTTGAAGCATGCAAGGCCGCGGCTACTTGGCCGAAACACATCCGACTAGCGGTCAATGTTTCGGCAATCCAGCTGCTTCAGGCGAATATCTCGCCCAGCGTCGTAAATGCACTAGCAGCATCGGCTTTACAGCCGTACCGCCTTGAAATTGAAATTACGGAAACGGCAGTTCTAGACGAGAGTGAACAGATTACGTCGAACCTGACGGCGCTGCGTGAGCTTGGGGTGCATATTGCTCTGGATGATTTTGGGACAGGATATTCCTCGCTCACCTACTTGCGGCGACTCTCTCCCGATAGCATCAAAATTGACGGCTTGTTTGTACGCGAGATAGACATCAATGCTGACAGCGCGTCGATCGTAAAATCTTTGATCGCTCTTTCACATGACCTCGGCATCAGGGTCGTTGGCGAAGGGATTGAGGAAGCCGAGCAGCTCCATTTTCTCCGCAGGCATAACTGCGAGGAGGGGCAAGGTTATTTGTTATGTGCGCCAAAGTTATCAAACGAAATTAAAGATATTTTGCTCACGGAGGCGCCGTCAGTGACGGAAGAAGCTCTTAAACCGCGTAGGCGCCAGCTCGGTGTCACGCACCGTATGCCGGATCGACTTATGCCCGAGATAGGCTTGGATGGTTCTGGTATCGACGCCGCCGTTCGCGAGCTTGAACCCACAAGAATAGCGAAGCACGTGGGCATTGCTAGGCGACGACCTAAAAGCCCAACGATTTGAATCCCCCCCGTCTTCGGGCATCAAGCCTTTAAGCTCGCTCTTTGCCCGCTCGTGATCGAGAAAGGCCTCCCGGGTGTTGCGGAACAGCGCTGCGAACTCGGCCCATGAATTCGACGAGCCCATATCGACGATGCGGATCGCCTCGATGCGCGGCCGCGGCGGCTCGACGCCGAAGAGGCGAGGGGGCTCGCCGTTCTCGACGCAGCGCCAGAATTTCTTCTCCGCGGTCAGAAGAAGGTGCTGGTAGAGCGGATCGCCTGAGATCTTGATTTCAACCCACTTGCCGCCGCCGGTGATCACCGAGAGCGCCGCCAGTCTGGCATTGGTCACCCACATGTTGTGCTGGACCTGTGCCATATACTTCTCGGCTGCGGCTTCTTCCGAGAACGACCACGGCAGCATGAATTTGGCCTCGAACACCGCCCCGCTGCCGGCGACGATGCCGTCCAGGGTCGCCCCCCATCCACCGGAGCACCGGATGCCGACGATGCTGGACGCATTCGATTGTTTCCCGGTATTGCGTTCGTACCAATGGCGGTTGAGGGCCTCGGTCACAAGGCCGATTTGGACGATGAGGTTGCCGGACAGGTCCTCCGGCTCGGCCTCGCCCCGTTTGTCCCGCCGCAGGCGGACCAGGGCTGCTTCATCCGTGCCCGTGATCACTCGGGCGTCGGAGCCGCCGATGAAGCCCCGGCGATCAAGACGTTTGGGGGAAGTAGGCGCGGTCTCAAACGGGAGGGTCATGAGGCCCTCCAATTCTGGTGCTTGCGCATTTCCTCCGCAGCGTTCCGAATTGGTTCAGAGCATCGGCGGAAGTCCTCGAACAGGTTGTCAAGGTAGCGGCGATCGAGCGTACCAGCTGGGATGTGGCGCGTCGGGTCGGCAATGATCGAGGCGACATAGACGTGCAGCGACGCGAACACCTCTTCCAGATAGTCCGCGCGGCCGTCGAGATCCTCGAATCGACATCGGCATAGATCGCGTGCGGCACATTCCCGGCGAGGGCTGCGACCAATTCCGTGTGTGCCCGCCGCACCGGACTTGTAGACTTCGGGGGCTGACCGCGAGACATCAGCTCGCGGATTGTTGTACTAACGCCCTTAGCCTGGGCCATGGGTTACCCCCGTGGCTTGGGTTAGGGCCGGTGGTGAGTTCGCTGCTCGCCATCGGCCTGCACTGTGCCTACTCTTTCGATGCATTATTGTCAATACAAAAAGTACAAAACTGAGCAGCGGCATTCGGCCTCGTGGCCGCCCATCGAAGCGCCCTCAAGATCGCCCGTTTCAGATGCGGGTATCTGAGCAGTTTTTGCAGATGGTAGACGACTGGCGCCGCAGCCAAACCGACCTCCCATCTCGTGCTGAAGCAATCAGACGACTTGTTGAATTGGCGACTAAAATCAAGAAGAAGCCAGACGCCGATCACTGAGGTGGGCCAAAGGGGCGGCACGAAATGCCCGTACTTGAGCCTCTGGGTCAGCAGCCTTGTCCGGACAGTCGGATGAGCAACTGAGGTAGCCCCGAACCGACCGGATACGGTCTCCCACTTGGCAAGTGTGAGGCATACAACCCTACGGCCCTGGGCCGGCCGCGCTCCGCCAGGCGTTGCCGACACGACCGCGCCCCGCACAAACAATTCCGCGACGATCCGCCCTTTGTCCTCGTCACTCCATTGCCGGCGGCGACCAACGCCACTGCCGCGATAATTCACTTCGGGTCGCAATTTGGCCACGGAGGCGGGCATGGGCGGGCGGATGCGGATCACCAGAACGGTCGTCGCGCCGACGGTGACGGCGCTGCCCGATCAACACTTGGCGGGCTACGCCGGATTAATGCAGGCCGATGCGGCAAGACCACCACCGCCGCCTGGGCAATAGCGCATGCGGCTGTGTTCTTGCCCGGGTTCAGCTGCGTGGAGTCGCTTGCCCTGCACAACGCAGAGGCGCTTGAAGCAGTCCGGCGCGTCCGCGAAGCCGTAACCAAGGCAGGTGGCAAGCTTGCGGCTGACAACGTTTATGGGCTCGAGCTGACAAATGGCTCTCGCGTGCTGGCGCTCCCGGGCAGTGATTAATTCCATACGCGGACTGACGGTGGACGCTTGGATCGTGGCGGATAAGGCGGCAAGGCTCTCCAATGATCTGATCGCGGCCTTGTGTTCCGATGCGCGCCCGTCTATCCAGAAGCGCGCTTTGCCATGCTGTCCACCGCCTGGAGCTGCACCGATCCATTTTGGATGGCCTGGGATAGCGATGACCCATAATGGATCCGGCTGAAAGCAACTGCAGACACCGTCCGGCTACGATCCGGAAAGCAGCTCCAGCGTGCGCAGGTTCGGACAGCGGTCCGAGAGCGACTTGATCGCGATCAGATGCAGCTGGCGTTGGAAGATATCGAGACCTCGCTCGCGTCACGAGACGTCGAGGAGGAAGAGCACCAAAACGGCGAAGCCGACAAGCCGGCGGTTCAACGCAAGAAGCGGCGCACCAACCGCGGCGCACTGTAGGCACATCTGACCACGTTCATATCACGCTTGAGCCCGAGAGCACGGTCTGCCCGTAACACGGCGCGATGCATGTCATAGGGGAAGAGAACTCACAGCGTCTCGGCAGAATACCCCGGCCCAGTACCAGGTGATCGTTACGCATCGCCCCAAATATGGCTGCCGGGTCTGCGAAGGCGCGATCGTCCAAGCGCCGGCTCCGGAGCGCCTGATCAAGAGCGGTATTCCGACCCAAGGTCTCGTTGCCAGCGTCGTGGTCGATAAGTTCGCCTGGAACAATCCGCTTTACCGGCAGGCGCAGATCATGAAGCTGCAGGGCTTGCCGGTCGACCGCTCCACGCTGGCCTTTTGGGTTGGCGTCGCAGCGGCGGGAAGCTCAAGCCGTCTATCTGCGCATGAAGGAGATCCTGCTCGGCTCGGCCAAGATCGCGGTCGATGAAACACATTGCGTGCTCGTCGGCTCGACCGCTCAGGTTCAGGTAATGTGCAGATTCTTTCGCATATGTGGAACGGCCCGCTAGGCAAGGACCTTTTTCAAACGCGTCATCACGCGGGAACGGTGCAGTCATATGTCCGGCCTTTAAGCGCGGCTTGGACCGCTGGCCTCGATGAAGTCCGCGATGCGAGGGGCTTATCACATTTGCGCGCTGTGAGCGCAGTGCGAAAGACGGCCTGTCTCGCCTCGGGATTTCGTCCCCGTGGAATCATCGTTTGTTCATGCACCTCGCCTCTGACGGCGATACTGCGCCGGTCAGCCAGTTTGGATCAGCTTAGCGTTCACGCGCTTGCGACGCCTGTTGCTGCTTCCATATTTCGATATGTCCCGCCCTTCGTCAGAAGCGCCCAGATGATCCGCGCCATCTTATTGGCGAGCGCAACGGCGACGACCTTGTAGGGTCGTCGTGCCAGGATTGCGGTCAGCCATTTCGACGCATTGTTGTTGCCCCGCGCGTGTCGCAGAACAGAAGTCGCACCCAGCACCAGCAGGGAACGAAGTTCAGGATTGCCCATCTTCGATATCTTGCCCAAGCGCTCCTTGCCGCCACTCGAACGAGACTTCGGTGTCAAGCCTAGCCATGCAGCGAGATGGCGGCCGGATTTGAACCCGGCGGGATCCGGAACAAGCGCCTTGATAGATGCCGCCGTGATTGCTCCAACACCCGGGATTGTGGTCAGCCGCCGCATGTCCTTGTCTCGCTTTGCCTCAGCAATGATCTCCTGCTCGAGCCTACCGATCTGCCGTGTCAGCGCCTCGATCTGATCAGCAATTGCCGACAAGGCAAAGCGAGCGGCCTTCGGTAAACGAGCATCCGTTTCGTCACGTACGATTTCGATTAGACCTGCAACTTTCGCCGTACCGATGCCGACGACGATGCCCAACTCGGACAGGTGAGCCCGTAGTGCGTTGATCGCCTGGGTTTTCTGGCGGACCAAAAGGCCGCGCGTCTTAAGTACTAGCGCTGCCGTCTGTTGCTCAATCGATTTGACCGGGACGAAGCGCATCGTCTTGCGGATCACTGCTTCGCTGATCGCCTCGGCATCAGCCGCATCTGTCTTACCTCGCTTCACGAAAGGCTTCACATAGGCTGGTGGAATCAATCGCACATCGTGACCACGTGCTGCAATCTCGCGCGCCCAGTAATGCGAACTCCCGCAGGCCTCGATACCGACCAGACACGAAGGCTGCTTTTCGAAAAATCTCAGCACCTCCGCGCGACGCAGCCTTCGGTTGAAGACAGGAAAGCCATCGGCGTCAGCGCCGTGGACCTGAAAAATCTGTTTAGCCAAATCCAGCCCGATGGTGGTAATCTGCTTCACGGAACGGCTCCTATCTTGTGGCGTTGCGATAACGACCACGGTTTAGCACTTAGATGCTGTGGTGGCGGGCCGTTCCACCTCATCACATTTGATCAGGCGACGGCTTCGGTTTGCGCGGAGATACGATTTCCAGCGCCTTTTGAGCACGAGCGCGAGGAAGCTGCGGGACTTGCGGCTGATAGAGCGGCCGCATGTTCATGTAGCATTTGGCGGACCATGCGGTGCCGGCGATGTGGCAAGCGCTTCGTGGTCCGCTCCGCGCCCCGCCCCGCCGCCGGTCTCGCTATTCGCGCGGTCGGCGTCGCACTGCCTCCAACCGTCCGCCAAGTCGCCGATTGATCCGACCGATCCCAAAATGTAGTGCCAAGCCGCCGAAGCGGCGCTAATCGCGCTTGCAAAGTATCCCTCCGCCGAGCACCGCCTTGTTTGTCGCCGCGTGACAGTGAAGACATAGGCGTATGACTGAGCATACGCCTATGTCGAAGGTCTCTCGGCTCGAGGTGCTTTCGACCGGAGCGCGGCGACGCTGGACGCTGGCGGAGAAGCGGCGCTAATCGCGCTTGCAAATCAGCAGCTTAGTAAATCGAGGTGCAGAAGTCGGGTCCAACGTAACCCCGGCGCATTCCAGGTTGATGCCTGGGAAGGTGCTAGAATGGAATTGAGGTGGACGCGCTCGGCGCATTCAATGCTGCGCCCCATATCGGCATCAGCATGGTGAAACCTGGTTGAGATGCCGTAACAGTAAGTGCATTGGCTCCCGGAACCGTGTTCAGTGTAGGCGTGAGACCGCCGGCATACAGGAACGGGGCAACAGCTTGCTTTTGGCCGCGACAGACAGGGGGTCACCGGTACAGCCAGAGGGTGATGTATTTGCTGTTACGGCGGGTGTGTAGCAGTGGATCATCATTGCCCGAGCACCCGCATTCGCGAGCATCCGCAAGGACTGCATCGTGATTGCATAACGTCCCAGATCGAAGATGGCGAACATCAATGTGAAAAGCGGCACGGCGACAAGGCAAAATTCCAGCGCCGCGACGCCGCGCTGATCGAGCTTTCTCATCATTGCACCAACTGCACATATTGGCGCTCGGCACCGGGACACCCGCCGCCGCGCACCCGCTGTCGTCGAAGGTGGCATTGCCATTGAACGCGATCGAAGCGGCGATGAGTTCGCCACAGTTATTGCCGCTCCAAGATTGAGTAGTCGGATTGCCCTGAAACGTCACGGCTGCGGTCGGCGCGTAAATGTTTCCTGTGATATTGATGTTGCTATTTCCACCGAATTGCACAGCCGTCGCTCGAGGCATCGTAAATGGCCATGCCCTTAAATAAACTGGCGTCGGACTGAAGGGCCGCGGGAAGCGACGGGGTAGCTCGGGGCGGTTGTCGGCCCCGTGAGCGTGAGCGTCCCGCCCCCCTTGGTGTCGATTGTCGCCCCTGGCAGCAGAATGAAGGTCACGCCTGTACCCGTGATCGAGGAGCCGCCTGTGAGGGTCAGAGTACCGGATATGAAGTACACCCCTGGAGGCCAAGGTCACAGCGGTATTGCCTTTCGTTGTGATGCCGTTATTCGTGCATGGGGTGGCGGCCGTGTAAGCGACAGGGTCGATCCTGGTTTGCAAGCACCTGTAGTTGAGAGACCGCAGGTGCGCCGGGAGGCTGGGGTTCGCTCCGCACAACGTGGTGAGGGCGCTATCGAGAGCGGAGAAGGGATTCGTGGCCGGCGGTCGATAGGTTAATGCGCTTCCACAGAACATTGCGGCCCCCGAGCAGCCGCCGGCAGCCGACAGCGACGGTCGGAGGAGTGCGAGGCTCATCCCTCCGCCGGTGAAGTTTAGCGCATCGGTGGCCGTACCGTTCGAGGCGATGTCGCAACCGGGCGCGTTGATGTTTGCGCTGCCTTGGAAACTGAAAGAGCCTGTCAATGCCAAGACGCATGGGGGCTTCGCTAAGGAATTAACTTGAGCAACGGCTTGCGCGCCTATGTTGACAGTGGACAAACCAAGCAGTTTTGCCAGGTACGTTGGCTGTTGCTGGCTAACAGTCGCCTGAACGAGAATTTCCGCGGTGTGGGACACGTGACCGTGTCCATGCAGTGAGCGTAATGTTGATCTGGACGGTCTGCGAGATTCCTGTCGGAAGGCTGGTCGCACACCGGCGGCCGGGATAGGAGGTGTCGCCCGCGTTGCAGAACGCGTTCTGTGCCGCAAATTGTTTACCGCGATAGTCCACTGTTTGTGTATCCAGCGCAGGGTGCCAGCAATTATCGCATGCCAGCCTCAAGCCGCCCGAGTAGGCTGCCGCATCAGCGGCATTCTGCGCGTGTTGCTTGGTGACGTACCACGATCCCGCCTCGGCCCCGAGTGCGACCACTCCTATCAGCGGCACCAGGGCGACGACGGTTGCGAATGCGGCTGAACCTCGACGGCAACGGAGCAAGTTACGCATGGCACATCCTATTGGAACCGTTCTGAGTAAGGCAGCGTGAACGAACAATGATTCGCGTTACTACTGGTACACAACACCGACGCTTAACACCATGGGCGCCAAGGTGACGGTCGTCGTGTATGAATAGTACTTGGTGGGCAACGTCACGTTGGCTGAGGAGCAAACAGCGCCAGCGTTCATATCGCCGCAAAGGACTTGGACATTGCTGATGGGAAAACCGGCAACCGTAGTGGGTAGTGTTGACGTCCAACTTGACGTGTTCGTGACGTCAGGTGGCGGATGGTACTGCATATATTGCCCGAAGGCACGCAATGCCTCCCACGCGGATATAAACTGGAAGCCAGCGATAGCAACGTCGGCAAGCGGCAGAAGCAGGCTCATCATCATGAAAAGCCAAACGATGGGCATCTCAAACGCGACGGCGCCGCGTTGATCCGAGAGCAGGGTCGTGGAGGTCAATGTGTCTTTTCCGGCCAAGGTCCTTTCAGTCATAGTGTTACCCCTGGCGTTACTCTGACCCTTAAAACATCTAGCTCTGAACGCTTTGCTGCAGCATGACGTCTTGATTTCATTTTGCTTTATCGGCGCCGCAATAGGGATTCAAAACATCCGCCATGAAAGAATCTTTATGGCTCACGAGCCTACCTCGACGGCTGTATGCTTACCACCTTCCAATCGCCGATAACCTCGGATACCGGAGCGATAGCAATTGGCACCTTAGTTCCAGTATTAGACCGATGCAGATCATCACTAATGTCGATAACAAGCAGCCATGCATGGCCACTCACCAAACATAAGGAATCAATCTCCAGCGTGATGCTTCGTAACTGGAATACTCAGGGCAGTTGCGCCGAAGCAGGTCTTCTTCGTAAAGAATTCGGCATACTTGGACTCCGATATGCAGGACCAGTACGATCACCGTTACCGGTGTCAGGTATTGCAGCACTACGCCCAGTATCGCGATTTCTTCTGCGAGGTAGAGTGGGTGCTTGATCCATCGATAAGGACCGGTTTGCACCACTGAACGTGCTTGTGGTACCAAACTGAACGACCTACCTAGATGTCGGATGGTGACAAGCATCATGATCATGCCGATCAGCACACAAGCGGTGGACAGCAAGTTTGGCAACGCTTGCTCGGTTTTGCCGAAGAAGGTGATCGTCCATGGCAAATAGCTGCCGACGAATGCAGCTATTCTAGGCAGTAGGCCATCCGCTTGCGCCTTTGCCGGTGACCGAGTCATGATCAACAGCGCCAGGAGCATGTAGAAGCTGGCAAGGCAAAAACTCGACAGAAGCGATGGCCAAGGATCGGTAAGCGATGCCCCAATTTTGTTGGCGACGCAAAGTGCCAGCAACATGAACCACATGCCGCCGAACAGTCGCATCATCCGATCGTAAGACCAGTTGTTCGACAGGGTAACCGTGCTCATGGCTCTATCCTTACTTGGGGAACGAACGCACGAGGTGCAGATACGGACTTGCACCCATAATGATGAACATGGCTGGAAGCATGAACAACACCATCGGAACAGTCAGCTTGGCGCCTAACTTGTGTGCTCTTTCTTCCAGCTTGGTGATACTTTCTCGCCGGAGTTCGGTAGCTATACTGCGCAGAGCTTGGCTCAACGGCGTTCCGTATTGCAGGCTCTGGCTGATCATGGTGCCGAATCGGCGTAGTCCATCTGACGTCGATGCCAATTTCTCGAATGCGTCGCGGCGATTTGGCAATATCCGGAGATCATCAAGAAGACCGTATAAGACCCGGGCCATGGCAGGATTAGACCGGTTCATTTCTTCCGCTACTCGTTCCAGCGCGCTCTCCAGGCCCATTCCCGCTTCGCTGCACACAACCAGCAAATCGATGGTATCCGGCGTGCCTCGCCGAATGGCAGCATTGAAACGCCGTCTGAGCACCGACAGAATCAATCGCGGCCCCATAATTCCGATCACCACGCCAATGGCAGTGAAGATCAGCAGATCGGTCAGTGACTTCCCGAAAAACTGCGCAACAAACAAGGCAATGATCGGGAATAAGAACATGCTGACGGTTTTGCCACCGATCAAGATCGGCATGGTTCGATGAGGATTGAACCCTGACGATTGAAGGATCGTTCGTAGTTGTTCCAGATTTTCCGTAGAGTAGAAGCGCCGATACCGCATGCCGAGCGATGAAAGCCAACCGGTCATGTCTTGGAAGGGTGCTGACTGGCCAGGAACGCCCATCACAGCCTTTGACACCCGTGTGTTCAACGCACGAATGTGTAGTTCGTGGATGATCAACACGAAGGTCGCAGTCGCGGCTGCTATGGCGAGGGCCACCAAACTGAGACCAGAAGTCATAGTGCTGTATCCCTTCTGATCATCCAACGTATCACCAGAGACCCAATAAGCACTGAGGCTACTGCGTAGGCCAGGAGCGTCCTTCCAGTCGGATCATAGAACAGTAGATCAACTGTTTCCGGATTGATCCAGTATAGTAACCCACCTACAATGAAGGGCGCGCATGAAAGTGCTCGTGAGGAAAAGATCACCTCTCCTGCCAGAGCCTTCGCGCGAGCAGCTAGCGCAACACGCTGACGCACAGTGTCTCCCAGTGTCTGCAAGGTTTCGGTCAAACTGCCACCTGACTTCATCTGGACTGCAAGTGTCACCGCAAAGATTCCATACTCTGCCACTTGCGTTCGCCGATAGACATCTTCTACAGCTTCCTCTGGAGGTCTCCCCAGAACTCAATTCGCTGCATACGATAGCAAACTGCCCAGCTGTTGGTTGCGGCATCTCACGAGAGATGGTGCGAAATGCTTCGTTCACAGGCAGCCCGGATCGAACAGTACTTGTCACCAGCTCGATCGTGTCAGGTAGCTGTCGAAATAGTTGATTGGCGAGGCGACGTTGCTGCCATCCAAACAGACCTCGCACCACCATTATGGCCACAATGGCAGCCGCGAGAGACACGTAGAGGATGGAAAATCCCAGCAGGCTATTAGCATAGAAGATTGCCGCTGCTGCGATGACACCGGCAAGTAGCACATACGCGGGGTGCCAATCGTAAGCTATCCCTGCCTTGTAATTGGCTAAGCGATGGAGAAACAGCCACCGGGACTCGGCCTGTAACCGACGAATGGAGGGCAGACTCGCCGAATGTGAGGTTGGTAGAGCTATCGCTAGCTGACGATCGATGCGTCTTTGTCGAGCGTCGAGCAACAACGTCATGGCTGCTGCGCATATCAGGAGCAGCAGGACAATGATGATCAAAAACTGCTGGCATTATAGCTGCCTCATAGCCTCAGCCCAAGCTCGATCAAGCCCATAATAGGCAAGACGGCTCTTGAATTTTGGGATTGCTTGGGTGGACCTATAGGTGCCCGATATCCGTCCGTGAACATCCTCCTGCTGGTACTCGAACGCTGCGATGTCATTGGTGGTGATCACATCGCCTTCCAGGCCGATCACCTCGCTAATTTGGACGATGCGACGTTGACCATCGCGCATGCGTTCTACTTGCACGATGATATCCAACGCAGCGACGATCTGAGATCGAATCGCCCGCGACGGCAGATTTACCTGTCCCATCTGCACCATGTTTTCGATACGGGTCAGGGCGTCGCGGGCGCTGTTAGCATGCACCGTGGAGATCGAACCATCATGGCCGGTGTTCATCGCTTGCAGCATGTCAAACGCTTCAGCGCCGCGCACCTCGCCTACGATGATCCGGTCAGGACGCATGCGCAGGGCATTCCACACCAGATCGCGTTGTGTCACCTGCCCCGTGCCTTCGAGGCTGGGAGGCCGGGTCTCCAAGCTGATCACGTGCGGCTGTTGAAGCTGCAACTCTGCCGCATCCTCGATGGTGACAATGCGTTCACTGTGATCAATGAATTGGCTCATGGCGTTCAACAGCGTCGTCTTGCCGGAACCGGTACCGCCAGAGACCAGAACATTGAGCCGAGACCGGGCGGCAATCTCCAGCAATCGTCCCATGGCCGCGGTCATTGTGCCGTTTTCGATCATTCCGGCCATATCATAACGGCGACTTGGGAATTTGCGGATGGAAATGCAGGGGCTATGGATCGCCAGCGGCGGGAAGATGATGTTGACCCGGCTGCCGTCTGGCAAGCGGCAATCCACCATCGGACTGGATTCGTCAATGCGCCGTCCAACTCGCGCCGCAATCTTCTGCGCCACCGATGCGATGTGATCATTGTCGCGGAATCGTATCGCGACCCGTTCCAGCTTGCCCTTTCGCTCGACATAAACGTTACTTGGTCCATTGACCATGATATCGTTAATCGATTCATCCAGCAGGAGCGGACGGAGCGGCCCGTAGCCGGTCATGTCGTCCGCAATCTCGTCCGCTAGCTGAAACTGCTCGCGACCTGACAGTTCGAGCCGTTCCTGGTTGGCGATTCCATGGATGATTTCCTCGATCTGCCGCCGAAGAACATCGCGCGAAACAGTTGCGGCCACCGATGGCTCAATCTGCTCGATAACTCGTTCGCGCAGCGAAGCTGGCATCACGGGTTGCTCGACAGGAGGTTCGTCGCGCCTTGGCGTCAATGCAGGCAAACGAGTTGGCGTGCCGTCGCGTTCGCGCTTACCAAACGTTTTCATCGCCCGAGCAGCCTCCTGAACCATCCCTTCCGCTCGGCGCCGACACCAGCGATCTCCCGTACAATTGGGGCGAGGTGACGTCGCAGTCCTGATACGTGCTGTAGAGCCGGAATTCCGAGATTGACCGCTTGGGTCATCCCCTTGCCGAGATCAGGAATCACCATGTCTGGTTTTGCGCCTAAGGCCTGGACGATCGTTGCCGTGGGAAGGCCCCCGGCACGATTGGCACGATTGAGCAAAGTAAAGACTCGATTTTTACCGGCGATGTTGGTGACGGCGGTGCGGAGTGCATGGGCATTGCGTAGCCCGGTCACTTCCGCTTCCAGCAGCACCAGCACGTGGCGAGAAAGAGTGATCACCGGATGGATGGCTGGCACCAACGGGACTGGTAAATCGACAACGATGTAATTGAACCGTTGACGGAGCAGACCCAGCACATGCCTCACCCCCGCTTCAGTGATGTCTAGCTGCGCATCCAAGTCCTCATCGGCGGAAATCAAGCGAACTCGCTCGTTGACTTCAATTGCCGCGCGTTCGAGGAACAGCGTGTCCGCCCGCATCGGGTTTTCCAGAGCGATGCGCAGCCCTGGCCCAGGCCGAACACCCAACATCACTGCTGTTTCGCCGCCTTGTAGATGAAGGTCGAGCAGCGCGACCTTGGCCTTTGTGGTCTCGGCCAGTTGCAGTGCGAGATTGATAGCGATACTCGTTGCTCCGGCGCCCCCCTGCGCACCGCAGATCGAGATCACATGCCCGCCACGATCGGTCGGACCGGGCGCCACGTCGCCAAGCAGCTTCGGGCGTAGCTGGTTTTGCACCATATCGCGCGTGAGCGGCTTCGGAAGGTACTCGCTCAAGCCGAGTTCCATAAGCGCGCGGTAGAAGGGGATATCTGTGCTCTCACCGATCAGAGCCACCCGGACATCGGCTGGGCAGACGCGCGACAGCCTTTCCAGTTCAGTAATTGGATCATCGATTTCACTGATATCTGCCACCAACGCGAATAGCTCGGTGTCGGTTTCGAGCATCCGTATGGCATTACGGATCGTGCCACGCTTGACCTCTAAGTTGCTACCTTCGAGGCCTTTGCGCAGAGCCGCTGCACTAAGGTCGTCATTCACGAAACAGACGATTCTGGTTGCGCGTTACAACAGACGTAGTTTCTTCAGGCGGACTGACTACTGCAATGTTAGCGCTCATCACTGTTTCTCCGGCAACTTGACTGAGTATTCCTTAACCTTATCGCCTGCGTAAACCACCACCGTTGCACTCTGGCGGGCAATTTCCGGCGACACATCGCCGCTGAGCATAGTGCTCGTGCTCCCTGTATCCTCGTGCTTGACTGGGTATTCCGTAACCTTACCGCCTCGATAAACTTTCACCGTTGCACTCTGGCGGGCAATTTCCGGCGACACATCGCCGCTGAAGCATAGTGCCGGTCGCCACTGTATCCTGTTGGTCGACCGCTGACCGTATGGCCAAGGAGAGCTTTCCGAGCCGAGATGTTTTGCGACTGTGATCTTCTTGACCTGCTCCGGCGCAAGCTGCAATGACACAGTTGCACTTACCGCGGTACTTTACCGGCCGTGGCGTTATTGGCTGGGCCGCCTTGCACAATCTCCTGGTCAATCGCGATGACTCGAACATTGTGAAGAACGGTTTCGCTCAGCGTGCGATGTGCGCGATGCTGCGAGGTCTGCCTTGTCGATCTGCCTTGTCGATCACTTGGGTCAACACGACATCCACATAATCACCCGGCCAGATCAGGCCCGAGACGCCAGACTCCGCGTCAACGTTGATGCTGATGGCACGGCTACCCGGTGCCAAGACGCTGGCGAGGAAACCCCGATCTCGCGGGCGCAATACGTCTTGTGATGTGACGGGACTGCCAGTGTCGAGGAACTTGCGAACCAGAGAACCGCGAAGTCTGATCTTAGCGTCGGGCGTATCAAGGATCGCCCCTGATGGAACACTATCCGACGGCACGGAGCGTACTTCGAAATCTTCGTCGCGTGCCAATGTACCTGCCGGCAGCGGATGTGCCGCGACAAAGTACCCGACAGTGGGAGGCGCCGGAGCGTCGGCGTGTTCTCCGTGACCTGTACTACTGGTTTGGGCAGGTTCATGTGTGTAGGCAACAAGCCCGAGCGCAGCGGTTGCGAGCAACAGCACCATGATGATCGAGAGACGCAAAGTAGATGACATGTCAGAGTCCGTGGCTGAAAACAGTCCAAATACCACCGCACGCTATGGCAACCCCGTAAGGTAGCGGTGCGTGTCGCAAATTGCGCCAACGCTCTACTGCGTAGACGCGGCGTACGAGCGACGATCCGGCGGGCGCTAGCTTGGGATATGGCAGGAGGCGCATCATCAGATGCACCAGGGCAAGAACGCCGCCGGCCAGCGCGGTTATGGTCAACAACTGAATCACGCCCATCAATGGGAGACCAATCGCCAATGCGACCAGCAGCTTGACATCGCCGCCGCCAATCCATCCCCGCTGGTATATGACTATCAGCAGCAGCAACAGGATTGTCGCGGCGATCAGCGATTCGGCAACTTGCATCGGGCTGGCAAATTGACTAGCGATCCCGAGTAGCGCCAGCACCAGACAAATTTCATTTCGGATCAATCGTGTCGCGATATCGATCATTGCAACATAGAGCAACAATAGTATTTCCAGAAACAAAGCTGTGGGAACAATCCAATTCATCAAATGCATGCCTCAAAAGAGGTGGGCATTGGGACATCCCAATGCCCCCCTCTGGAGTCAGGCCGTTAGCCGGCCGTAGTGAAGCGGTGGTGATCGCGGTGATCGCCGTGTGTCAGCGCCGTCCCGAGAGGCCAGTAGCCACCAGTACTGAACGCAGCAACCACTGCGCCGACGATACAAGCCGCGACGATCACGTACTCGAACGACACCACGCCGTCCTTGTCCGTGCGCAGACGCTCCACCGCTTGGTGGGTCTTGATGTAAAACTTCAGCATAGAGGATTTCCTTTCAGGTTTTGAGCAACCGTCAGGGGCAGCCCCCTTGCCGGTCTTCCAACGATGGCTACGGACATCGCAGCCGCCGGGGTCAGATTTAGATTTTGAGCTGAAGATTGTCTAATCGTCAGTCTGCATAAGCAGTATTGATGCGGCGCATATGCTTGCCGGCGCAGATGGCGCAAGTGTGCGAGCAAAAATCTGGCAGGCAGCAGGCTAAGTCAGACAAAAGTTTTTGAAGATGAACCTTGAAAGCAATTTCACAACACAAATTGTTCCACTGCGGCGGACAAGCTCGGATTTCAGCCTGAGGCAGTCAAGAGTGGGCTTTATGAGCATCCTCAGTGTGCAGATCGATAGCTCTTCATGAGTTCACGCCGCGTTTCCGAGGCCCGAGTGCCCCGCCATTTGAGCGACCTAAACTGACCTGTTTCGGTCAGCGTCGGCCCTGCTCTTCTCGGGCAACGCCTCACCAGGCCCAAATGAAAACGATCGACGGCCGCCTCCCATACGCGCGAAGGGGACTGACACAACACCTGCATCCGCGCCAGAGAACGAAAAATTCACGGGCAATTTCGTGGTGCTCGGCGACCGGGGAGTCTATTTCGAGGTGCCCGGGGAACAATCTCAAGTGTGACACTTCATGGATACTGACGGCAATTCGCCGAAGCAGGTCTTTTTCGTAGACGTGTGAGCAAATTAGACCGGAGCCAGGTTGTCCAATCACCCTATGCATAAGCAGTATTGATACGGCGCATATGCTTGCCGGCGCAGATGGCGCTATATTCTTTTGGTCGCCCCTGTCGAGGTAGGCTCGTGAGCAACAAGAATTCTTTCATCAAGGATCAACGCGGCGCCGTCGCGTTTGAGATGCTCATCGTTTGGCCTTTCCTGATAATGTTCCTGCTTCTGCCGCTTGCCGACGTTGCTATCGCTGGCTTCCAGTTTATATCCGCGTGGGAGGCATTGCGTGCCTTCGGGCAATATATGCAGTACCATTCGCCACCTGACGTCACAAACACGTCAAGTTGGACGTCAACACTACCCACTACTGTTTCAGGTTATCCCATCAGCAATGTCCAAGTCCTTTGCGGCAATACGAACGCTGGCGCTGTTTGCTCCTCGGCCAACGTTACGTTGCCCACCAAGTACTATTCATACACGACGACCGTCACCTTGACGCCCATGGTGTTAAGAGCGGTGTTGTGTACCAGTGGTAACGCCAATCAATGTTCGTTCACACTGCCTTACTCAGAACGGTTCCAATAGGATGTTCCATGCATAACTTGCTCCGTTGCCGTCGAGGTACAGCCGCATTCGTAACCGTCATCGCCCTTGTGCCGCTGATAGGAGTGGTCGCACTCGGGGGCGAGGCCGGATCGTGGTACGTCACCAAGCAACATGCGCAGAATGCCGCTGATGCGGCAGCCTATTCGGGCGGCCTAGTATTGGCATGTCAGAATGCAGGGCAATGCCCTGATACGCAATCCGTTGCCTATCGGGGCAAAGAATTTGCCGCCCAGAACGCGTTCTGCAACGCGGGCGACACCACCTATCCCGGCTCCCAGTGTGCAACCAGCCTTCCGACAGGAACCTCGCAGGCCGTCCAGATCAATCAGCTCACTTCATGGAACGGGGCCAGCGGAAATTTTGTTCAGGCGATTGTTAGCCAGCAACAGCCAGCGTACTTGGCAAAAGTGCTTGGTTTGTCCACTGTCAACATCGGCGCGCAAGCCGTTGCCCAAGTGAATTCCTTACGCGAAGCCCCCATGCGCCTTGGCGTTGACCGGCTCTTTCAGTTTCCAAGGCAGCGCAAACATCAACGCGCCCGGTTGCGACATCGCCTCGAACAGTACGGCGAACAATGCGCTAAACTTCACCGGCGGAGGGATAAGTCTCGGCACTCCTCCGGTGTCGCTGTCGGCTGCCGGCGGCTGCTCGGGGGCCGCACAGTACTGTGGAAGCGCATTAACCTATCGAGCGCCGGCCACCAATCCCTTCTCTGCTCTCGATGGCGCCCTCACCACGTTGTGCGGAGCGAACCCCAGCCTCCCCGCCACCTGCGGTCTTTCAACTACAGGCTCTTGCAAACCAGGTCGGGCCCTGTCGCTTACACGGCCGCCACCCCATGCACGAATAACAACATCACAACGAAAGGCAATGCGGCTGTCACCTTGCCTGCAGGGGTGTACTTCATATCTGGTACTCTGACCCTCAAAGGCGGCTCCTCGATCACGGGTCACAGGAGTGACCTTCATTCTGCTGCCAGGGGCGACAATTGACACCAAGGGGGGCGGGACGCTCACGCTCACGGGGCCGACAACCACCCCGGCTACCACCTCGCTCCCCCCGGCGCTTCAGTCCGACGCCAGTTTATTTAAGGGCATGGCCATTTACGATGCCTCCGCGACGGCTGTGCAGTTTGGTGGAACCAGCAACATCAATATCACAGGAAACATCTACGCGCCGACCGCAGCCGTGACGTTCCAGGGGAATCCGGTATTGAATCTGGGGGGCAATAACTGTGGCGAACTGATCGCCGCATCGATCGCGTTCAATGGCAACGCGACCTTCGACGACAGCGGGTGCGCGGCGGCGGGGGTCCCGGTGCCGAACGCACAATATCCGTGCAGTTGGTGCAATGATGAGAAAGCTCGATCAAGCGCGGCGTCGCGGCGCTGGAATTTTGCCTTGTCGCCGTGCCGCTTGTTCACATTGATGTTCGTCATCTTCGATCTGGGACGTTATGCAATCACTATGCAGTCATTGCGGATGCTCGCGAATGCTGAGGCTCGGGCAAATATGATCAACTGCTACACACCTGCCGTAGTGGGTAACACGTCACCCTCTAGCTGTACCGGTGACTACCTGTCTGATGCGCAGAAGCAAGCTGTTGCCCCGTTCCTGTATGCTGGCGGTCTCACGCCTACACTGAACACGGCTGCGGGAGCCAAGGCACTTACTGTTACGGCATCTCAACCAGGTTTCACCATGATAATGCCGCATATGGCCCACAGCATTCAACGCGCCGAGCGCGTCCACCTCAATCCCTTTCTAGCAATGCGACTGGCTATCCTAGGCATCATCCTGGGATGCGTCTGGATTACGTTTGACTGATCTTCCGCACTTGCGAGGGCTGGTTGGGGTGAAGGGCCCGCACCCAGGAAGAAAGACAGGCGCCCGTCGTTGAGGACATGGGTCTTGAGGCTTGATTTTTGCGAGGATCGGGTGGCCGTATAGGCGTATCTTGGAGTCTTCAAAATCCTCCTTGGCCGCTGCCACCGCCTGACGGATTGACTGCTTCCCGCCAGTGGTACGGTCCCTTAGTCAGTAGGTTATATTAGGTTTTTTTGGTCGCTGGCGCTTTCTCAAGCGCACCCCGGGCCCACCGCCGTTCTCATCGATGAATTCCACGCCTGCCTGCGTGAGCACCCGCTCGATCATTGCCAGTGACGTAGCTCGTCACCGGCATAGCGCCCCACCTCGATGTTGGTGATCGTATTGCGTTGCAGGCCGGTCGCCGCGTGCCAAGATCTCGGACCGTCCAGTTCAGAGCTGCGCGGGCCGCTCCGCAATTGATGCCAACTTGTCACAGCCATTCGCGATGATTACGTGCCATTTCACATAGGTAGCTGTCGTACATCAGCGATCAATAACTTACGGAGGCGGATTATGTCCGATTCTTTGTATCCAGATTACGCCTGAGCAAAGTGTAGACAACGCTCGGCTATGGATCGCCGTGCCTTCATCGGCGGCTCGGACGCCCGGATCATCATGGGCAGCGATGAAGCCGCTCTGATCCGCCTGTGGCGCGAGAAACGGGGCGAGGCCGAGCCGGAGGACCTCTCCGGCAACCTCATCGTCCAACTCGGCCTTGTGACCGAGGCCCTCAACCGCCATTGGTACGAACGCAATACCGGGCAAACAGTCGAATGCGTCCAGCATCGGCTGCGGCATCCGGTGCTCCGGTGGATGGGGGCGACCCTGGACGGCATCGTCGCCGGCAGCGGGGCGGTGTTCGAGGCCAAATTCATGCTGCCGTGGTCGTTCTCGGAAGAGGCCGCAGCCGAGAAGTATATGGCGCAGCTCCAGCACAATATGTGGGTGACCAATGCCAGAGTGGCGGCGCTCTCGGTGATCACCGGCGGCGGCAAGTGGGTTGAAATCAAGATCTCAGGCGATCCGCTCTACCAGCACCTTCTTCTGACCGCGGAGAAGAAATTCTGGCGCTGCGTCGAGAACGGCGAGCCCCCTCGGCTCTTCGGTGTCGAGCCGCCGCGGCCGCGCATCGAGGCCATCCGCATCGTCGATATGAGCTCGTCGAATTCCTGGGCCGAGTTCGCAGTGCTGTTCCGCAACACCCGCGGCGCCTTTCTCGATCATGAGCGGGCAAAAAGCGAGCTCAAGGCCCTGATGCCGGAGGACGCCAAGGAGGCCATCGGGCATGGCGTACGAGCCAAGCGCTCGAAATCGGGCGCGGTGAGCTTCGATGTCCTGGAGACGGAGGCGACCCATGCCCCGATCCAGTGAATCGGTCGCGGCCCTTGCCTCGGCGCTGGCCAAGGCCCAGGCCGAGCTCGTCAACCCGGAAAAGTCGCTGACGGCCTCGATCCGGACCGGCCGGCCCGGGGAGGGGGAGCGCAGCTTCCGTTATGCGCCGCTCTCCAGTGGGCTCGACATCGTGCGCAAGACGCTCGGGCAGCATGAGATCGCCACGGTGCAGACCACCGCCATCGACCAGACCGCCGGCATGGTCAATTTGACCACCACGCTTGCGCACGCCTCCGGCGAATGGATCGCATCGGATTGGCCGGTTTGTCCCATCGCCGAAACTGCCAATCCCCAGCGCATGGGCGCCGCGCTGACCTACGCCCGCCGCTATGCCCTGTTCACCCTGGTCGGCATCGCCGGCGAGGACGATCTGGATGCGCCTGATCTTTGTGATGGTCCTCGCTCGCCAACGCCGTCAGCTGACGAACGCTCGCTCAAGCCGGGGCATGGACAGCCTCCGGTGCAGCAGCGAAAGCCCGGCAATGGACAGCGTCGCTACGGCATTCATGGCGAGCGGCCGAGCACCCTCGAGCCCGAGCAATCGGCCGCGTTGCGGGAGAAACTGTTGACCGCGGTTGGGAACATCACATCGACTGATAGCGCCGCGATTTGGGCGCGCGAGGCGCTCGCCGCCAAAAACCGGCTCGCGGCGACCGATGCCAAGCTTGTGGAGGATGCCTTTGAACACAGGCTATCGGAGCTCGCACCGTCCGCAACCGTGGAAGCCGCAGACGACGCTGCTCCCAAGCACTCATGTTGATCTTGTTGGCGCCCATGAGATGCGCGCGAAGGGAAACGGCGACCTCGATCAGGCCGAGGGCATCGACAAGAGCGTGCTCATCATCGCGACACCGCGGCGCTATCGAAACCGCGAGCACCTTCGCTACGTTGCCCAACAAGCGTGTCTCATCTGCGGCCGCAAACAATCCGATCCGCATCATCTTCGCTACCTGCAGCCGCGGGCGCTCGGCCGCAAGGCCAGCGATGAATTCGCCGTCCCGCTCTGCCGCTCGCATCACCGCGCGGTCCATCGCGCCGGCGACGAGCAGGCCTGGTGGACGGCGGCCGGCATCGACCCCGTCAAAGTCGCCCGTCAGCTCTGGCGGCAAACCCGGCTCAATGATCCGCACGATCCTCAGCAGCCGGGTCTCGCGGTGCGCCCGGAGACTCGACCGATCGCCTCGGCATCTGACGGTATGAGGGAGTCGCGGTCCGATCAGGTTGCCATAGGCCAAGCGGACGACGGTCCAGTGCCGTGAGCTGCACGGACGTCCTCCTCAATGTCGCAACGGCCGCCCGGCTCTTTCACGCAAGCGACGGCACCGGCTTTGCCGACCTCATCATCGACGGCCACCGGGAAACCTGGCCGCTTCGCAGCAAGCGCTTTGGGGCCTGGTTGCGCCAGCAATACTACGAGCGCACCTGGGACGCACCGAGCCCGGCCGCGCTGAACGCAGCCCTCAATGTGCTGGAGGCGCAGGCCCAGTTCGATGGTCCGCAGCGCAAGGTCTCGGTCCGCCTCGCCGAGCAGGACGGCCTGATCTACCTCGATTTGGCGGATGAGTTCTGGCGTTGCATCGAAATCGGCCCCAACGGATGGCGGATCGCCGAGGACCCTCCGGTCAGGTTCCGCCGCAGCGCCGGCATGCAGCCGCTTCCGCTCCCAGTGCGGGGCGGATCAATTGAGGCGCTCGCGCCGTTTTTGAATCTTGCCAGCGAAAACGACTTCGTGCTGGTCGTGGCATGGCTGTTAGGGGCGCTGCGCGCAGGCGGTCCATATCCGGTCCTGGCCATCGCCGGCGAACAAGGATCAGCGAAGACCGTCCTCTCGAAGCTCCTGCGGGCGCTGATCGACCCGAGCGTGGCGCCGGTGCGGGCTCTCCCGCGCGATGAGCGCGAGTTGTTCATCGCGGCCGGCAACGGCCACGTCCTCGCCTTCGACAATCTCAGCGGCCTGCCGCCCTGGCTGTCGGACACCCTCTGCCGTCTGACGAGCGGCGGTGCTTTTTCGACCCGTCGGCTGTTCACCGATCAGGACGAAATTCTGTTTGCCGCCGCCCGACCCATCATTCTCAACGGGATCGAGGAGGTCATTACTCGTCCCGATCTTGCGGACCGCGCTATCCTGCTGATGCTCGCACCGATTGCCGAACGGCAACGCCGGCCGGAGACTGCGCTTTGGCGGGAGTTCGAGCTCGCCCGACCGCACATTCTTGGCGCGCTCCTCGATGCGGCCGCGCATGGATTACGCATGCTGCCGCAGGTACGCCTCCGGCGGTTGCCGCGCATGGCTGATTTCGCGCTCTGGGTCACAGCCTGCGAGAGCGGGTTTCGACCCGCGGGCGCCTTTGAAGCCGCTTATTACAACAACCGGCGCGACGCGATCGAGAACATCGTCGACGCCGACCCGGTGGCGGCCCATGTGCGCGAGCTCATGGCCGACCGAGCGCAATGGACGGGAAGCGCATCCGACCTTTTGCAGGTCGGCATCAATGTTGGCGGCAATGCTATGGCCGCTTGGACCCGCTCTGGCTGGCCAAAGAATCCCCGCGCACTCGCTGGCCGGCTGCGTCGGGCACAGACCCCGCTTCGCGCGCTTGGGATTGAGATCGTCTTCGGCCGCGAGGGGCGGTTGGGAACGCGGACCATCAGGATAACGGCCATGGGCGAGAACCGAACCCACGACACCGTCAGCACCGTCAGCCGTGTCAGCGACCATGGAGATAGGGCGGGTCTAAACCATCCTCCGCCCGGACTGGAACAGGCGCTTTAATCGTGCAGACGATGCTGACGGTGGTGACGCAAAATAGCCGGCTACCACGCAGGAGCGCGCTTTCCGGCAACTGGATGGCGTTTGGTTTCGGCTCCGTTAGTCCGTGCCAGACGCGCGTTGCCAGGTTTCACCAGGCTTTCTTGCAAAATCGGTTACTTGAATTAGTCGACCGTGAAGAACTTGGAGTTCAGGCGGGAAAGATCTGATCGATCGCCCCGACGGCGAGTAGGATTCTTGCGTTCCGGCTAAGGGGGTAATTGGATTTGAAAGGGCTTCGATTTCGAACGTGGACTGCTGGTTGTCGTGAGAAATGCCCTTAAAGGTCAGTTTCAATTGGCCCCAATAGTCAGCATGCTTTTGCACAAATAGGTCTCGCTGAATTTTCACCTGGGTCCAGTCCGCTCTGTCGTACGACCCAGTCTTCCACGGAGAGCAGTAGAGCTGGGCGATCTAGTACCCACTTTTCTTCGTAGGTGAATCATGATTCAAGATCGGGATGATTCCCAATGCAAGAGCGATTCGGCTCACCGTCCACGGGCTGGCAAGAAGCCGATCTACGGCAAGGCCACGAACAAGCGCATTCTGGCGCTTCTGGATAAGCCGCCGCCTCGGGGCTATGGCCGATGGACGGGTCCGTTGCTGGCCAAGGCATTAGCCGACGTTGATGTTCAGTCTGGCGCTTCCTGCGCGAGCACAATATTGATCTTGCCGGCCGCAAGTCGTGGTGCGAGAGCAACGACCCCAAGTTCGCGGCGAAAGCCGCCGATGTGGTCGGCCTTTATGTCGATCCGCCCGCCAAGGCCATTGTTCTCTGTGTCGACCACGACCTTGTTCGCAGCGCTCGAAGTAGCCACCGAAAGGATGAAGATTGTCGATGATGACGTGAAGCTCGCGATCCGGGAAGGCGTCAACACCCATAAGAAGAACGAGTCGCTGCGAAAAGCCTTCGATCCAGGCTTTGGAGCGCATTCAAAGCGCCGCCGCCGTGTCGAGTTCCTCGGCTTCTTGAACAGCGTCGTTGCCGGGCTGATCGGTTTCTTGGATTTCCGCATTCTCGTCGCTTCTCGCGCCGTGCGAAATGAAATTACGATCCAGAAAACTGGAACTGATGTTGCCCTTGATCACGCACCCTGGCTGCGCGCACGCCGAAGCGCAGCATGTGACGGCCAGCGTCGTTCTAACGACAGCGCTCAGGGAGCGCCCTGCGGATCGGCGCACCGAGCGAGGTCAAGGCCCTTACCAACGCGTCAACGCGATCGGAGCTGCACCCCGAGGTGTTCCGATTGAACTCTGAGGCGAACGAACAAGTTTGATCTTCAAGGACTGAGCATGTCCCGAGGTGATGGACGCGGCCTTGCTCATACAAGGCGCTGATCGGTTCCGCCCGAGTTACCTTTCCCCGCGATGCATGAACCGTTCTGATCGGCACGTCCCGATCGCCCATGCGTTTTGCGGTCAGGAACGCTCCAAAGTGGCTGGTGGCCCGCTACGCCCCGCCCCTCGCCCGCCTACGCTGCGTCGCTCCGGTCACGTTCTAATTGCGCGTGATTTTACAACAAAGTTGGGCTGGAAGTCGATCGCGCAGGGCCACCGAACGTAATTCGGAGCGATTGGCAGTCGCGATAACTCCTTGAGCTTTCGAATATTTTTCAGATTAAGGTTCCTCATCTTGACGAACTCCCTTTGTTGGCTCATCGTGTCCGCCATATCAGATCAAGATGTACGATGTGCCTGACATGGCTCGACTCCTTAATCGTCGTGAAATGCTCGCCGCCACGGGCGTTTCCGGATTTGTGTTCGATAGGATGATCAAACGTGGCGGTATGGCCCTGACATTCGGTGTGGTGAGGGCCCCCGTGCGCGATCGTTACATCGCGACTGATCCCGTATTCTCGCGGACCGTCATCGACTTCGCCTCTGCCTCGCGTCTCCCGCAGCCGCAGGTGGGGACCCTCGTCCGGCTCAATAACTTGGTCGTCCTTGATGCCATCGTTCGCGCTGAAACCGAAATCGAGCCGCTCGGCTTGGCGCTCATTAAAGGCGCCGATGCCTTTCAACTAGTGTCTGGGACCGAGATCGAATTGCGACGCCAGCTGTTCGGACCACCGCAGCAGCAGGAGAGGTTGAGGTCGCCCGGAACTAATCGAGCAGGTGACCACGATCAACCTAGCGGCGCTGATTGCTGGTGTTCGTCGCAATGCGGAAAAAGCCGGCTTTGATCTGGGCGCTCCCCTTTTCCTGATGCCTGGCGATCCACGCTATGCGGAGATTAGGCGTGAACTGCAGGAGATTCGTGATCAAGAGACGAAACGGTTGGAGAAAGCGGTCACCGCCGCTCGCGTTGCCCTTCGCCAGCGCATTACCGAGAACGTGATGATCCAATGAGGTTAAATCTTTACCATCGCTTTGCGCGCGTACCCGCTACGCTGTTCAGTCGCCAGTTCGATACGGGCGCATCACCGCGCTGGCCGGCGACGGCGATCATGGCCTCGCAGCATATCGTTCGCGTCGGTGATTCGTTTTGTCGAGCGTAGGGTGGCGTTTGTGTCCAGGACGAACAAAAGCAAGACAGAAATCGCAGCGACCAGCGTTCCAGGGCGGGTGCGGCGATTGGCACTGTTTGGTCCGCCCCCGCTCATTGAGGGCGAAGATGCCGCCGCCTATGACCAACTTCTCGCCCGCATCTATGCAGCGGTAAAGCCCGTCGATGTTATCGACGAGATGTTCATAGCCGACGTAGTGCCCTCGGAGTGGGAGGTCTTGCGGTTACACCGCCTGAAATGGAGTTTGATCCGAGCGCGCGGACTTGAATTGCTGCAAGGTTTCTTGGCTGCAGAGCTCGACTACGAACTGTACTCGGAACGCTTTGAGGACGAGCTCGCGAAAATTCTTCAAGAATTTTCCGGAAGACCAGGCGGAAGATGCGCGGACGCTGGCGTCCAACTGTGCCCGGAATAAAGCGGACGCTGTCGACAGGGTCAATGAGATTCTCGACGGCAAAGGACTGCAAATGGACCCAATCCTGGACCAGGCGATGGGCCACAAGGCGGAAGAGCTCGCGCAAGAGTACGCGCGGCGCGAACCTGGCGCCGTGACGCTGGTCCATGAGTTTCTCGCCGGCGCCGGCCGGAGTATGGACCGCTTCATGGCCGATGCCCTCGCCGAGAAACTGGACGACATCGAGCGGATCGATCGCCTAATCAGCATCGCCGAGAGCCGTCGCAACGCCGGCCTGCGCGAGATCGAGCGCCGTCGGGCGTTCCTCGGCGAAACCCTGCGACGGAGCGTGCAAGACATCGAGGACGGCGAGTTTGAAGTGATCGAGCCGACGCCAGCCGAAGGAAAAAACGTGGCTTGACGAGTGACCGCAAGATCAGGGCCAACCGCTTGAATGCGCGGGCTAGCACCGGCCCACAAACCGCTCAGGGCCGCGCTCGCGCGCTGAGAAACGCACTTCGCCACGGGCTAAGCCTTCCGCTTTGTTCCAATCCAGCATTATCAGAGGAGGTGGAAACGCTAGCGTGCGAGATTGCCGGGCCCGACGCTAATGCGGAAACCAAAGACCTCGCGCGTCAAGTCGCCGAAGCGCAGGTCGATCTGCGCCGCGTGCGATATGCCCGCCATAAATTGCTGTTCGACGCATTGGCGGATCCTCACTATGATAGCTGGCGAGAGAGGGTGGCGGTCCCCAGAAGCCTCCCGCTGAAGAACGCACCGGACCTCCCGGTGGAAGACTTCGCGGCATTTCTGAAGTCGATGCCGCAAGGGCGGCACAAGTTCGCAACAATTCTCTCGCAAGAGGCTAAACAATTACTAGCGATGGATCGCTACGAGCGGCGAGCGCTATCCCGGCGAAAGTCTGCCATTCGAGCCTTCGATGAGACACGCCGGGCCGACTGATTGCAATAATTGGACGAACTACGTATAGTTGTATTGCTGGCAGAACAAAGCCAAAATAATCAATCTTTTCAATGCACCTGCGGCATCCGGTGCTCCGGTGGATGGCGGCGACCCTGGACGGCATGGTCGCCGGCAGCGGGGCGGTGTTCGAGGCCAAATTCATGTTGCCGTGGTCGTTCTCGGAAGAGGCCGCAGCCGAGAAGCATATGGCACAGCTCCAGCACAATATGTGGGTGACCAATGCCAGAGTGGCGGCGCTCTCGGTGATCACCGGCGGCGGCAAGTGGGTTGAAATCAAGATCTTCAGGCGATCCGCTCTACCAGCACCCTTCTTCTGAGCGCGGAGAAGAAATTCTGGCGCTGCGTCGAGAACGGCGAGCTCCCTCGGCTCTGTCGAAAATGACCCAGGCTGTGTGAAAACATGCCCGCGCTAGCACCGCGCAGAATTGGTTTCTCTATTGTCTTCTTCTGACAGTGGTCGCCAGCGTTTTTGTTTTTCAAATTGATGAAGTCGAGACGAAACTTCCAACGACGAATTCGATTTCGGAGTTTTCACACAGCCTGGGCCCGTAAGAGACATCGACACTCGTGGTCGGGCGTAAGTCATTGCTCCGGCAAGCCGGCTCGGCGCAGCCCCTCGAGCATATGTGCGAGCGAGTGCTCGGACCGGCTGCGATTATGTGGCCACAACCGCACGCTGCTCACGGTCAAGCCCGGCCGTCGTCTGCGAAGCTCCTCGACGGCAGTGCGCGCCTCGGCAGTTCGGCCAAGTTGGCCAAGCGCGGCCGCCAGATGGACGAACGGCCAGATCAGATCGGCGATTGAGTGTCGTGCGGCATCGCGTGCGAATCTGACCGCCTCGTCATATCGCTGCTGCTGGTACAAGGTGCTAGCTTTGAGCGTGAGATACGACCACAGCCCCGGGTCGCGCGGGCTTAGGCGCAACGCGCTGTCGAACTGTTCCAGCGCCTCCTGTAACCGTTCGGCTCGATGCAATCCATATCCGAAACCCCAATGCGCGAGCGCCGAATTAGGGTTGAGTCCGATTGCAATTTGATGCTCGGCGAGGGACGCTGAATAGTCCCGATGTTCCATCAAAGCCAGCCCTAGAGCAGTGTGAGCGAGCGGATCCTTTGGATCGAGCAGGACTGATTGGGAACCCTGCTCTAACAGCTCGTCGAGCGACGCCGTATGGTCGCTCGTAAACCCGTGGGTAATCTCGAAGAAGCAGCAAAGCGCAAGAGATGCGCGCGGCGTTGCATAGGTTGGAGCGAGTCCGATTGCCTTTCTAAAGAACGCTTGAGCTTTGGCCAAGTCCTCCCGGTTGCGCCGCAACAGATGCCACATGCCGCGCTGATGATGCTCCCATGCGCCCAAGTGTTCGGGCGGCTTCCGTCGGGCTCTTTCCCGTTCGGCAGCGCCGATCTCCGGCTCCATCGTCGCCGCAATCATATCCGTGATCTCGTCCTGGACGGCGAAAATGTCCTGAAGCGGTCGGTCGTACCTTTCGCCCCAGACATGGATGCCGGACTCCGCATCGACGAGTTGAGCAGTAACGCGCACCCGTTGACTAGCCTTGCGGACGCTTCCCTCCAGCACATATCGCACGCCTAACTCGCGCGCCACTTCCTTCACGTCCACGGCCCTGCCTTTATATGTAAAGGTCGAGTTCCGGGCGATGACGGACAGCGACCGAAATCGGGACAGCGTAGTAATGATGTCTTCGCTGACCCCGTCCGCGAAATACTCCTGTTCGGCGTCGTCGCTCATATTCGTGAAGGGAAGCACGGCGATCGACGGCACGTCGGGGCGCGTCGGCGCCTTCACAGTGCTTTCCGCCTCGGGAGCCGGTGAAGCACCATGTTCGCGCACATCACCAATGAAGCGGAGCCCTTTGCGCGGAAGTGTGCGAATGAGGCGCTGCTGCTGTCCGTTATCGGATATGGCGAGGCGCGCAGCGTTTATCCGCACGGCCAGGGCGAACTCCGACACTGCGCGGCCATTCCACACCGCATCGAGGATGTTGTCCCGCGTGACTACCCGATCGCGATGCCGGATGAGGAAGTCTAGCAGGTCGAATACCTGGGGTTCGACGGCCACGAGATGAGTCCCGCGGCGCAGCTCGCGCCGATCCGTATCGAGCGTGTAATTCTCAAACGAATACAACACTCTGCCGCTCTCTGGTCGGTCGATATCCAACGGCCGAAATCTATCGCACGCCCGGGCGGGCGAAAAATCAAGAGCACCTTAATGATAAATTAAGACCACCTGAAAGCGCGCTCCGCCGACTCCTGTCATCCTCTCGGTGATGACAATGGTGCGATACCGATCAGACCTGCAAAAGGCGTATGCGGCGCTGCATTACGTCAAGACCGCTTATACCGAGCTTTGCCTTCTCTGCCTGTGGTCCGTGGTGGGACTCACACTGACCGGCCTGCTCTTCGCGATTGGTTTCGGTGTGGAGATCGGACAGGCCCTGATAGTGGCCGGATAGCCCGACGGCAATTTGCGCGGTTTTAAAACTCCGTGCGGACGGGAGACTGTCAATGTCATCAATTGCTGCAATTGCCGAGAGCTTCTTCGCCAACTGCGAAGCTGGACAGGGATGGGGTGCTTGCAAAGCCTATTGCACGCCGGACGCAACCTTCACAGCCCAGGCCGAACCACTCGCCGGAGTAACCACGCTCGCACAGTACACCGAATGGATGAAAGGCCTGCTGATGATCCTACCGGATGGGCGCTATCAACTGAAATCCTTCGCCGTCGACCCGGAGCGCAACAACGTGGCCGCCTACGGGGTCTTCTCGGGAACCCATACCGGCCCCGGTGGCCCATGCGCTCCTACGGGCAAGAGCACGCGCACCGATTACGTCTACGTGATGCAGTTCAAAGGCGACAAGATCAACCACATGACGAAAATTTGGCACGCGGGCATGGCCTTGAAGGAGCTCGGCTGGGCCTGAACGTCTATCGTATGAAAAATGCTTAGTAGGTCTCGCTACAAAGTTGCGCCGTAAGCACAGGGGAATTTTCCGATGAAAAAGCACCTCATAACGGGAATTGCGGCGTTCGCGGCGTCTTTTCTTCTCTGTGCTGTCGCCAGCGGAAGCGCGAATGCCGAATTTATTGTGAACATCGACCAGGTCGGTCCCAATGTCGTGGTGACTGGCAGCGGGAGTCTTGATTTGAGTGGTCTCATAATGGAGGACGGGAGCCAAAACGGAATTGGTTATCTGAACCCCGTTGAAGGCTATGTGAGCTTTGGACCTCCTAACCTCTTTGTTACTGCCGACGTCGCGCTTGGCGCATCCATCGGCTGTCTGCCAACGCCGCATCGCTACTAACCTCGCCAAAGAAAGGCGTTTCGTCTGATCGTGATTTGTGTTGTCGAATGAGCTCTTCTGGAGGGCCTTAACATGAACGCGAAATTAATGAGCCTCATCGCGGGCGCTGCTCTGCTTCAGATGTGTTCGAACGGAACCGCTCTCGCAACCACGTTCCCCGCGTATAGTTTTAATAACGGTTCTTTATGTGCGGGGGCCAATTTTCAATCTTGTACGTCGGGCAATTCAGTGAATTTCCCCGCAAATACTCAATATTCGTACACTAGCCCGACCAATTCTACGCAGCCTGGCACTGCCACTGCCACTGGTAGCGCAACGGTTTCGTCGGCAACTTCACCAAGTATGTCATTTACCGCGACGGCCAGCGGCGATGCAAGGGCGATCGCGGGCTCGCAATTCACATACTACATTGAACTCACAGGTCCCTTCTCTGGAGAAGTTCCGGACTTCACGGTCAATACCCAGGGCTCCGCAGGCTTAAATGGTCAGGCCTATGTGATCATTACCCCTATCGCTACCGATACCGTTCCCTTCCCCACGAGCATCTATCTGGCGCAGGCCGGTGGCACTTGCGGTGGTATTTGTGTGTATGACAGCGGAGCTTACCTGGAACTCAATACCCCCGGCACCAGTTTCAATCGATCCGACACAGTCGCGGCAATCATGGAAGGCGTGGTCTATTCGGTTACGTTGGACGCTGACGCTGATACCGGTAATAGCGCGGCTTATCCAACGACGACTGCGAGCATCGATCCGTACTTCACGTATCCTTCAAATTACAGCTTACTTATCAGTTCGGGGGTTGGTAACGCACCGGCGTCTTCGACACCTTCGACACCGCTCCCCGCCGCCCTCCCACTCTTCGCCACCGGCCTCGGCGCATTAGGTCTGTTTGGTTGGCGCAGGAAAGGCGCGGGAATGGCATAGGCCCAGGATAGTGCAAAGGGCAACGATGTTGCTGTGGCATGTCCGTGGCCAAAAATCAGGGACTGCAAAGCGACATAGCTGTGACCGCCATCACTTCCTGTGGTGTAAGGGTGCCCTATGTTCAACTCAGAAAAACCACACAGCGTTACAGGAGGATGCTATGCCGACTCTTGTGAACCAGACGCAGCCTAGTTTTGTTCGTTGGCTTAAAAAATTCATGAAAAAGAACCGCGCACCCTCTAAGTGGTACGAACACGAAAATTGTGGAGTTCACTGACAGCGCGCGCATATATCGAATGGCCGTCTTTAGCTCCTACGTGGCTTGCGTCGCGGCGGAGATTTACTCGACCGGAAATACTTGAAGATGACCGGTCCTTCGCGAGCAGGAAGCGGCGCGTCGCACACGACGTAGGTTAGCTCAAGATCAACGGTTTCCGGCCCGGCCTCGACCTCGATCAAATGATACAACGCGTCGCAATGCAGGCAGTTGAACCGCCCGGTTGTGGTTCCACGCACGACAGATTGTCCCCACGGAAGATGCCCCGACCCGAGTGTCTTTGCCGGGTCCGAGAGGAACCGTCAATGCTGCCGCCTTTAATCCTTTGGCATGATGCATGAAGAAGTCCCGGCAAGCGATCCAAGCTATCGCTCCGAGGGCACCCTAGATCGCTGCCGGGACTGAAGCACGAGCGTGCCTTCCAGCTCGTGCTTCTCGGTAAGTGCGCGCCTACACACACTCACCAACTGAAAGTGCCCCGGCCCGCTGGGTTCGTCAGCAGCGAGCCGGGGGGCGCCGAAGAGGACAGCACTCCATTGCGCGATCTCGCTGTGGCAACGAGAGTGCGCGAATTATCGCAACGGTCGGCCAGACCCATCGACAAAACCTTGATCGGTGCGAAAGGACGTTACGCGTCGGCCTGGACGTCCCATTTGCTTACATGGGGCGGCTCCTTATTCGTCAGTCGGCTCAGCCGGAGTTACTCCGGCCATGTCCGCCATCGCTGCGAGTTTTAGGAACTTCAGGCGCAGGCTATCGCCATCGGCATCAAAGAAAACCGTATCGCCTTGCGATAAATCGACCTGCCGGACCAATGGCGCGGGAATGGTGAGATGGAGCGAGTGGCCCATCTTGCGAAGTTGTTTGGTCGCGGGGATATCCATTGCGCAGTATAGCACAAAATGAGCAACTGAATAAAGCAAACTGTTTGTTGGACTACTAAAATAGTTGTTCGATACGAATAGAAACCAAGGGCCGCGAACTAATAGAGCACATACTCATAAATGCCGTGGGGCGTTGATGCGGCGCGAGCCCCGGCGAAACCGCCGCCATCGCAAAAGCCACACAAGCGGTGGGTCGCCGGGGTCACTGACGATTGCCGCGCACGATGTTTTGTGTTCATGTACAATGGTACGTTGCGTCATTCTGCCGTTCGGAACTTCACCTATGCTTTTAAGGTCGTCAAACCAGTGGAGGCGAACAATGCCTAAAGCGACAGTGAGTATTTCAAAAGAAACGAACGCAGTTAAAGTCGTGGTGCCGCCCGGAACCAAATGGACCGAGGTTGGCAGGATCGTCGAACTGTGCACATCGGTAGTCTTTGGACCTCCGCGTCTATGTAACACGTGCCTTTCCGGCCGCGTGTTGCAGATCGTGGAAGAACTTCCGGAGGTTACGCAGGTCGATCTCGATCGATAACGTCGCTTTCCTCTCACGGGGCGGCCATGGCCGCATGGTGGCGGATCGATGCGCGATTCCGCGTCAGCGCTGGGCATCGGTATTCTGCATAATCCGGTTGTCCCGGACTTACTCAAATCGGATCCGGGCATGGTGGATTACGTCTCCATCATGCCCGATCTGTTCTGGAGCGACGGCGGACCGGGTGCGAATCCGCGCTTCGCCGAGTTGGAGCCATGGATGGAGTTTATCGACTGGGCGTGCGGTCGATATCCGCTCGTTGCGCACAGCATCGGACTTTCGCTCGGCAGTGCGGTGTTTTCCGACGATGCCTATGTCGAGCAACTTGCCGATTGGCATCGGCGCTATCGCTTCCTCTGGCACAGCGATCACCTGTCCTTCGCACAAGTCCGGTCGGCCGGCCGGGAGCAGCACGCCGGCATGGCAGTGCCCTTGCCGCTCGATTTCGAAGTGCTGCGACTGCTGACTGCGAGAATTCAAGCGCTGCGGCCGCGCTTGCCCTCGCCATTTCTGGTCGAGAACGCCGTCGCTTATGTAACCTTCTCCGATCAGGAGATGAGCGAACCGGCGTTCCTCAATTCTCTGGTCCGCGACAGCGGCTGTCGGTTGCTGCTTGACCTGCACAATCTCTACACCAATGCGCGCAACCATAAGTTCGATGCCTCTGTTTTCTTGCGAGAACTCGATCTGGACGCGGTGGTCGAGGTGCATGTCGCAGGGGGAACCGAAGAGGACGGCATGTACACTGATGCCCATTCGGGCCCCTGTCCCGAGGCGGTCTGGTCGCTGCTCGAAGAGATCATGCCGTGTACGCCGAATCTGAAGGGAATCACCTTCGAGTTTCATGACTCCTATTTTTCGATCTTCGGCGCCAAAGACGTCCGCGCCCAGCTGGACCGTGCCCGCGCCATCTGGTATCGGCGTCGGCCGCGATGAGCCTGGCGTCTTTTCAGCAGGCGCTTTGCGATTTGATCGCATCCCCTCGCCTCTGTCGTGCGCTCCGGGCCGCCCCAGAAGAGGTGCTGGCGAACTATGAGCTCTCCGCGCGAGAACGAGCGCGGTTGTGCGAAGCGGTGTGGCAACGCGGCATGTCGACGAATTGCTCGCTGTATCGCGCAAACCGCGTCACTCCGCTTTACATGCTCCTCACTTACACGTGCCGCTCTCTGGGCGATCAGCTTCGGTCCCTGCTCGATGAATTCTGGGAAGCGAAGATTTATCGGGACGGTCAATTTCCGAGCGAGGTGGACCGATTCGCCGCTTTCCTTTGCAAGCGCATCGCCGACGGTATCGTGTCGAATCCATTTACGGCCGAACTGCTGGAGTTCGAGCTTAATCTCAACGCCCTCAAGTTCGCCCCGCGAAAGCAGTTGCTGCGCGAAGTCGAAGCCTTGCCCGCTCCCGGTCCGGATACACCGTGCCGGATTCATCCGCTGGCTCGCTTAGTTCGGTTCCACCACGATCCGGCCGCGCTCCTTGATGCCGCCGCGCGCGGCGTCATCGCTTCTGCGAAAATCCCGCGCCAGGAAACACTGCTTGTGCTGAGTTTAGTGGGCGGCGACGTGAGCGTTATCCAGCTTCCTGACGACATTCGTCGCGCGCTTGACGACGACGGGCAATTCCTCGAATCGTTGACGCCGCAGCTGGCGCCCGCGTTGGCCAACGCTGGACTTCTTGTAGTCCGGCGAAATCTAAACAAATCCAAGCGCCACTAGTTATCGGTAAAAGGCACCGATACATCTCATGCTGGTGGATGCCTTATATCTTCGTGATAAGGCGCACGCGATCACCCAACGGCAGCGAGCGCATCGAGGCGCTTTATCTAAGCGGACATTGACCAACCGTTGGTCATCAACCTCGATTTATGAGTACACGGCGTCGTCGTCCGAATTTGGTGAGACAGATATCGGCTGTTGATACTTCGGCTTTTGCGGATGTGCTGTCTCTGAAGGGTCAGAGATCGGATAATTACCGGGAGGCGCGGGAGTAATTCGCTCAAGTTCTTTGGGAAGATCGCCCTCATTATCGTCGTCATCGGTATTCGGGGACGACAATGCGTGCAGATGCCCACTTGGAGGATAGATCGCCGGGGCTTCTGGGTCGTCGGGGTCCGGCATCGCATCTAACATTGACTGAATACGTTCAGCTTCCTCAGCATCAGCAGCCGCCTGTGCTTCGCGTTCCGACTTCTCGATGTCGTCAAGTCGCCGGGTGAGATGCGCGATGTGGTCGATGCGCGCCTGAACAATACGTGCGTTGGCTTGATCCTCTAGTGCACGTAATTGCTTCAAGCGCTCACATCTTTCTTGTTCTTCACGGATGGCATCGTTGCGCGCGCTGGTATCGACAACGCGCTCCATAATCGCGGACATAGAGCCCCACGCAATGCAGTTTTCCGGGGGGCGAGCGTACCGGTTACACTGGAGTTGCTCGATGGGCTGAAGGAGAGCGGCGTTCCGATCGAAAACCGTATGCGTTTCGCGTGCGCGTGTAGGGAGCATCAGTGCAAGCAATGGAGCGGCGGCGCTGGCGAGGGCGGTCACTGCGGTTTGGTTGACCGCGCAGTCGCGGCGCTCGCCATTACCGAAGGGCTTGAGGATTTGCCGAACTGCGGCATTCGTCCAACGTGTAGGTGGTTCGCTCAGCACCAACGCAAAGCTTGCGCGGCTTGCCCCGAGATCATTCGTCGGCCGGCAGCGTAGCGCCGCAGGGGTTGCGTTCGACCGGCACGCGCCCCCGGCGAATGCCGCACAGAATCAGTCCCGCTCCGACGTTGTACTCGGCCAAGAACATCTTCTGGCTCGGAGATGGTCGACCGGGAGCAACGGCCAGCCGCTCTAAATCTAGAAGACCTTGGAATCGGTCGATAGGATTCCAATCTGTCCGACAACCTGGTTAAGGACTGAATTGGCTTCTGCACCGGTACCGTCCCCAGAGACGGCCACAATCATCCAGAATGCCGGCGCAGTCATGGGAAGACATAACACAGCAACGCGGAATTTTTGCACATTCGCGTGCACGGTCTTGCCGTCCGACGTAACATCTTTGGCGCCGGCAACCGCCGTAAGACCATTCGAGTCGTTGACGAGTGCATTATATACATCGTCGATGGTATGGCCTGACTCGAGCGTGTAGGTCTGCCAATGCCAGTAAAAAGCTGCCATTTTCTGTCTCCTCTCAGCTAAGAACCAGAAGTGACAGGCGCCCCAGGACCGTATCGCCAATAGCGACCGCACAAAGGTACCGCTGGTCGCGGCGTCGTCGAGGGGGGGTTATGGCGGTAGAGGCTGCGGATTAAGAGCCACCCGATCGAGAACCCGGCCGACTACTTGGAGTATCCCGGTTCGCAGGGCGCCGTCTTGGAAGGTGTTCGCAACCAATGTCAGTTCGGACGCGATGATCGACAACCAAGGCGGTGGTCCTGGATACGGCCAACGCGGACAGATGTCATCGCTATCTATGAATGCGGTTATCGCTTGATCCGCAGCAGCGATCACCTGTTGCGCTGCGTCTTTATTGGTCATGTTGGCGGCCGCTGCTTTCGAGCTCGCGGCCGACAGCAGGAACGCCACCGCCCATGGCACGGGGTCAGGGTTCGTAAATTGGGGAAAGACATCGTCTCCGCCCCCTCGGGGGTTCCCAATTTGCCCGGGATTTCTCCATCTCTCAGCAAATATGTCGTGGCCTACCCATTTCGAATAATACCAACCCCCATAACCCGGAAGTAGCACGTGCGTCATTGGGGTCCTCCCTTGATCTCACGACCGTGGTCAGGAAAACAATATACCGCGAGCGGCAGGGGTCGCAAGAACAGAAATTAGATCTGCTTCATGACCCAAACTCCTGCTACACTTAGTGCGTTTAATACTTAGGCCGTGTGGACGGATTTGATCAAGATGAAGCCGAGAGCAAGCGCGACGAATGAGCCGTAATTCTGCGCCGTCTTCTCGCATCGAAGCGCGATACGTTTGAAGCGCTTGAGTTTGCCGACGGCTTGTTCGATGCGTGCCCGCGCCTTGTAGAGTGTTTTCGGAAAGAAGGTGGGGATGTCCTTGGTGTTGGATCGATACGGGATCGCCGGACATATTCCACGTTGACGTGCGGCCTCGCGATTTGATTTAAAATCATAGCCCTTGTCACCGAGCGCGGCGCGCGGATTGATATCGGGGCCGATGTCGAGAAGCGTCTCGAAGTTGCGGCTATCGCTGGCTTCACCACCGGTGAGATGAAAGGCAATTGGCAAGCCACCGAAATCGGTCTTCAAGTGGATCTTGGTAGAGAAACCGCCACGCGAGCGGCCCAGCGCCTGATCGTGCTGCCCCCTTTTGCGCCTGCCGCCGAGACATGGGCGCGTACCACGGTGGAATCGAACATCTGCACTAGATCTACGTAGCGTGCGAGTTCTACTTACTGTGGATTCACCCACCCCATAGGTCAGCGGCACCACGGGGCCGACGCCGGGGATCGTCATCAAGCGCCGGCACACCGCATCATCCCGGACGATGGCCAGCAAACGGCGATGCAGGATGACGATCTGCTCACGCAGCGTCCGCCGGACAATGAGCATTGGTTCGACCAACTCGGCCAAGTCGGGAAGGTTCTCGACCAGCTCTTTGATGCGGGCCTCGAACCTCGTCTTTCCGACCTTGAGACCGAAGTTGCGTAAAGTACCGCGTAGATCGTTTTCGATCGCAATGGCCTTCGACTGCAGCAGCTTGCGATGGGTCAGCAGCATCCGCAGCTTCTGATTGCGCAGCGTCTTCACGTGCACCGGACGGTAAAGCCCCACCCGCATCATCTGCGCGATGCCGCGCGCATCGTTGCGGTCCGTCTTGTTGATCTGCGCCTTCAGCACCGCACGCATGTGCCGCGTCTCAACGCAGACCACCGGTAACTCTGCTTCGGCCAGAGCGCTGAACAGCCATTGCGATAGCGGCCCGGCTTCCAATCCAATGCGCTTAAAGTGATAGGCGGGATTCTTCAGCACCGCCAACAACGCTTCGGGTTCGCTTGCTACCTTCACTTCCCGAACGATCTTGCCCGTGTCATCCACAATGCAGACGCTGGTCTCCTTGACCGAAACGTCCAGTCCCGCAAAATGGTCCATGCTGCGCTTCTCCTTCTGATGCTTGAGGCCGCGAAAGCGAGACCTCGTTTCACCATCAGCCTGAAAGCGCAGCACCCAAAATTCTTCAGCTATCCACAAGCTGCCGGCCGATTACCCCATCTAATGGACTGGCTGCTCCTGGCCCGGCCCTGCGATCGAAAGCAACTTAATCCGGTGCCCCTGACCTGCCGACAGCGTCCGGCCACCTTATAGCTCGCCAAGGGAGTGGCTGCGGCCAGGAGGTGAGAAGCGTGAGGCAATACCGGCAGCGCGCGTCGTCCTTTCTCGAAATGGCCCGGCCTTCCGGCCCAAACTCAAAGGCAGCCCCGCATTGGCAGGAGACCTGCTCGCCAATCTGATGTTCCCAATCTTCAATCTTGCTCATACTAACACCGTCCATCTGGATGCCCGCCAGCGTTCTCCATCAGTTTGAATTTGGGCGGAAATCGGAAATGGCGATGTTCTATGTGTGTCTATGGCCTAGGCGTGGCGCCGCTTGCCGATCGCGGGGAGCTTTTCGTTCAGGCTGGCGAGTGGCCATGACACTGCCGCTTCCACACCTGCCGCACCGAAGCCGTTTCACAAAGGAGCTGATTGGCGCATCCGGCTGCCAGGATTCCTTGCAACATTCGTTTACGCTTCTCGATCGGATCGCGTCGCGGATTGGTGCCGTTGAGCTCAAGTAAATCGAAGGCGCAAAGCAGCCAGTCCCGCCTCGTCGCAGACGATCGCCTCGCCATCGACACGCATGAACGGACGGCCAGAGCGCCGCCGGCTGCAGCCACAGCCGGAAAACGGGCGCTGAAGTCGTGGCCGTTCCGGGTGACCAGGCGCACGCCAAGGCCGTCGCGGCGAGCGATGATACGGAACCCGTCGTGCTTGATTTCGTGCTCGGCCAGAGCCGCTCGGCGGAGCCTTGGCGGGCTTCGGAAGGCACGGCTCGATCAGGCCGCCCCGCGTACGCAATACCATGATTGCACACACATAGGCGTGTGCCGCCTAGAGTCGAGTCTGCAAGATTTAACCTAAGGCACTTCCAATGAACAAAAAAGCTCGCGCTGTTGCCAGCGAGCAACAGCCTTCAAGAATGTAGGGATAAGAGAAATAAGCCCTTGTCTCGCCACAAAAAAGAACCCCAAGCAAAATAGCTCTTGGGGCTGTTGGAAGTTTGTTGCCTCAAATTAGGCTCTTCTGGCTGGGCGGCGAGGTGTCGGGGGATGGGGGCGCCGCCCATTCGGCCTAACTACCAACAAATAAGATCGCGCTTCCTGCGCGGCAAGTTACACCTTCGTAATGCGTCGCTCAGCCGCATAACTTCTGCTTGTCAGCCCGCCCGACGGTCTCGGACGGCTGCATCACACTCGTAGCCAAGTAGAGCATCTGCGATGCTAGCTTACATTGTAAACGACAACCGAGTTCTTTGGTTGAAATCGTCGGAATGGTCGGTGCTACTTACCGGCGTGGCACTCTGTGGACTTCTGACACTGCTTTTCTGAAAACGAAATTTCACGGCCTGTCTAAGCTAAGCAGCTTCCGTCGCCCAGATCCCGCATTCTCCGCAGCCGAAGGTCTGCACATCTGGGAGGCCGTCCGCGCGCGGAGTGACGCGTGCCAGATGCATCGGCCTCCCACAATTTGGGCAGGGGGGGCGAAAGCCAAGGCGTCGGTCACCAACCGGCTGACTCAAGGAATGCGTTACAAACATGCCACTTCTCTTCCTATTTTTGAAACGATCGATCGAAATTCAAACAGCCGTTTGAGACCGCACCGAGCCGCAAATGGGGAATCTTTGTGAATTTGTGTGAGCGACGTCGCGTGTGAGCAAACTCGCGGCAGATCCCTGAACGGCCTCGGGTGCCCCTTGAGGTCGTTCTTTTTTATTCGTTTCACTCGCTGCTCCGGATTACATTTGAAGACCGAGTGCGCTTGATCTTCATTCAAATGGCACAGACGTGACTCCAGGGGGGGCCGCCCACTAGCCGTAGCGGGTAATCAGCGCGCCTCGTGGTGGCCAAAGCCACAGCGCTTATCGCCGCATATATTAAAACGGCCTTGCCGCGAACACGAATAAGCCACCTGCCCCAATTGTCCCATACATTGCCTGATCAGCTCGTCGAACAGGCAAAGCCTTTGTCAGCCATCAGTCGCTGGAACTGTTTGCTAAGGACTTGACGGGATCATTTGTTTTCTCGGAAACTGTATCGGGAAATTCTTCCGCAGCGGATGGTATAAACGCCGCGGCCGTCTCGGACGACGAAACGAGCGAACTCAAAAGGCTGGAATCGCGGTTCGACGCAGAGGCGGTTGCGATCATCTCTTCGTAAACTCTTGACGTACCGGGCGAAAGTTCGGTCGGAATAATTGCGCCATCAATGAACGATTTCGGAAGTCGATTTGCCACTTCGATTTGCTTATCTCGCAGTGCGTTCAGTGCCTTGTTCACGTCCTCCAGCGAGTAGTGAGGCGTGGGTAGCTCGCTCCTTTCGATCATCCCATGCGCAGAATCGCTGAGAAGACGGCGAAATTGCTCTCGCGGATACGAGGCATGGGGTATTGCATGCGGTCATTTGGGTAAATCATGAAACGCGTACGACGGCCTTCGAGACAAAGTGTCCCCGCGGCGTCAAGCGACCAAGGAGTCCGTCAGATGGCTGAATCTCGTGAAGTGCTCGCAGGCAGTTCGCGAAATGCTGTTGCTGGGGCACGACTTATTGGCAAAACTGACGGCAGGCAGCGTATCACCGTCACCGTCGTTTTGAAGCGCAAGACGGCAATCAGCGATGACGAACTCCATCAACATATGTCGCTGCGACCGCACGAAAGACCAATCGTCGATCACAATGCCTTCGAACAGCAATATGGCGCCAGCAGTGACGCTATGGCGGCAGTCAGATCGTTCGCAACTCAACATCACTTGACGGTAGCGACTGCTGATCAAAAACGGCGCACCGTCGAGCTCACGGGATCGATTTCCGACATGGAGAATGCGTTCGGGGCTCGACTTGACGACTATACGATAGGCCGAAACCGCTTTCGCGGTCGACGGGGCCCACTCCTGCTGCCGGCGACTATCCTTCCCCACGTTGAGGCCATTTTGGGTCTCGACAACCGTCCGGTCGCCCAACCGCGCCTTAAAACGAGCACCGCTCAATCGGGATATTATCCGCAAGAGGTCGCCGCGTTCTATCGATTTCCCAAAGGAGATGGTGCCGGCGAGACTATTGCTTTGATCGAACTCGGTGGAAACTACAGTCAGCAGGATCTGCAAACCTATTTTACAGCGTCGGGTTTGACTCGCGTACCCGCAATCCGAACCGTCAGCATTACCCCTGGGTATCCGGTTCCCTATGGCCAGGATCAAACAAGCGACGAAGAGGTCATGCTCGATATCGAAGTGGCTGGCGGAATGGCGCCCGGTGCTACGATCGTCGTTTATTTTGCAGCGAATACCGACCAAGGCTTCTATCAGGCGGTTTCTCAGGCGGTCCACGATCCCGCAACAACCGTCGTGTCCATAAGCTGGGGCTCACCAGAGAAGCGCTGGTCCGCCCAAACGATGGATAGCTGGAATTCGCTGGGGCAGGGGGCCGCACTCCTCAACGTCCCGATTTTCGTCGCCGCCGGCGATCACGGATGCACCGACGAAGAGGATACGGCAGCTGATTATGACGGTCAGCGCAACGCTGATTTTCCCAGCACCTGTGCGAGCGGCGTGGCGTCGTGTGGTGGTACTAGCCTTCTTGGTAACGGCTCCCTCGTTGCCAGCGAAGTTGTCTGGAACGACAATGATGGCTGGGCGACGGGCGGCGGCGTGAGCACGCATTTCACGGGTCCAAAGTGGCAGAACGGTCTCACTGCCGAAGGCAGTTCCCTCCTCATCATGCGCGGCGTTCCGGATGTGTCAGGCAATGCCGATCCCAACACCGGGATCAAGTTCCGAACAAACGGCGACGATAGTGTGAGAGGTGGTGGAACGAGTGCGGTCGCACCGCAATGGGCCGCATTGACTGCTGTGCTTAGCCAGCTCTTGAAGCGTAAGGCTGGTTTCTTCATTCCGCTGCTTTATGAGAATTCCGACGGCATCAGCAACCAACGCCGTCGTTAGCGGCAACAACTCAGTCTACGGAGTTACCGGCTTTTCCGCCAAAGGCGGCTGGAATGCTTGCACCGGGTTGGGCTCACCAAACGGTCAGAAGTTGCTGACGCTGCTTTCGGGCTCAACAATGTCCGATGATACACCCGTCGATCCGCTGCCCGGAGCGGGCCAACAACTTGATGGCGATGGCGGTGCGGACGCAATGATTAATCCGCAGCCTCATGCGGCTCAATCCTTCGATCCGCAGACGGCGCTTCTGTACGGGCAGTTCGTTCAGGCTGCCTATTCCATGTACGACAAAACACCCAACAGTTTGACGCCCGCACCGTCCGATTTCCCCCCCGGTTACCAGCTAGCTGCCTGGGTTCAGATGCAGGACTTCACAATTGCGGCGACCGGACCCACATTCTACGGTTTCATTGCGCAGAGTACGTTAAACCCCAATCGCTTCGTTTTGGCCCTGCGAGGCACAGAGAATGGTGTCGAATGGTGGGATGATGCGAACGCCATTTTCAAAACACCGTTTAAGGTAGCCGGCTGCGGTCGGGTAGGGAGCGGTTTTGCTCGGATTTATGACACGCTTGAGGTCATCGAAAAGCCTGATGGAAATACGGCGGCCGCAGCGCCTCACTCCCTTCGCACCGTGGGTGGTTTCTCGGAACAAATAGCCGATCTAATCGGCCGCCGCGCACCGCTGTCCGCGCGCGCCGCCGGCTTTTCCGCCTCGGCGTCCGTCGAGATTACCGGTCACAGCCTCGGCGCAGCTTTGGCCACGCTCTACACGATGGAGAATGCCCGCACCAATAAAATAAACAATCCGGCCTTATGCACCTTCGCCTCTCCCATGGTCGGCGACAGCACATTCGTCTCTGCCTTCAATGCGCTCGGTTTGACGTCGTGGCGTATTGTTAATCAACCCGACATTGTATCGCAGCTCCCGCCGGCGATCCTAGGCTTTGCCCACGTGAACACACTTCAGCAATATAGTTCTATAGGTAAGGTCCAATCCTCCGTGAAATGCTGGCACTCGTTGGCTACCTATCTCAGCCTCCTTGAGCCCAAATTGCAGCCGTGCCCGGGTTGTCTGCTTCCTTCAGCAAGGACCCAATCTGAAGTCGTCCCTGCGGTTTCGGCAAACACTACGGAGCTATCGGTCCCAGCTGGAGCATCAACGATAAACATCACCATCCGCGTTGGCGATGCATAACGGTCTGTAAACTCAATCGAGGAGGAACCAATGCGACGGCACAGCAGACTCTTACTGGGCGTCGTGGGTGCTTTGATCGTCTCTGCACAGGCCCATGGGCAACCCGCGCCAAGCACCGCAACAAGCCTCGGCGTGTCGCTCGCGCTGCCGGAGGCGTATGAATCCACGATATCAGCTCTGAGCGCCTTGGCGACGAGCGGAGCCGCGGCACTCAAAACAAGCCGCGCAAATGCCCGGTCGCTCGCTATCCGCGCAGCTCTTGCAAAGACACTGCTCGCCTCAGGTCCCACTGTGACCTCGATCGTCCTCGATAAGGACAACCAAGACCCCACACTCGGTGAAGTTTCGCTTCTGTGCGTACCACGGCAAAACTACGTCAGTAGGTCGATCGCGCTCAATTACATTAACACTCTGGTTCAAAATATCAGTGCGGTCAGCGCTAAGCCGGCTGCACCTAACGACATAGCCGGCGCGATCAAGCTCCTTCTGGCTACGTCGAACTACGCGATTGCTGATGCTGTGAAAGTGGATCCCGCCAGTACCGCAAACCTCACCGCGGCTTCCCTATCGAGCTGCAAGCAGGATTTGAGTGCGTACGAGCAGGACTATTACGGCGCTACAACCCGAGCGGCTGCGCCGAATGTCGTTCCGGCGGCGGTCCCTGCCGAAGCAGCACCTATCGATACTTTCGCATTTCTGGGGCCCATCGGTTCGTTGATCGATACTTTTCTCTCGATCTTGCAACCCGTGCTAATCGATGCGAGTCAGGCCGTTGACCAGAGCCGTCGTCAGACCGCGATCACAACCGCCTTGGGCGACCCCGATATTCAAAGCAAGATCGCCGCAACAGGAAGGCAGTTGGCAACATCCATCAACGCCTACGCGCGCGCATCAAAACACAATCAAGTCGGCCTTTTTGTCGAACAGCTTGTCGCAATTCGAGCAACGACGATCGATTTAAGCAACGTTGCAGAATGCAAAGGTCTCGCGCCCAGCACTCGTCTTCCAAGCGACGCACCTAACGCGGCCTTCGTCAGCTGCTGGCACGCCGCTTGGACCAAGCTTCAGCCTTTGGTCGAGAGCCTAAACGGTGTGGCCGACAGCTACGATACCCTCGCGGATTCGACCGGGAATATCGACGCGCAGAAGTTAGTTGGTACGATCCTGGCCGATTATGCACAAATCAAATCGGGCGCAAACGCACCGCAAGACCTTGCCGTCTTTGCAAACGACGTCACGGAATTCATAACATTTGCAAACGCCGTCGCTAATGCTGTCTCCAGCGGCAACATCGGCGCGCTGAAATCCGCCGCCACCGTAGTTCTGAAGTAAAACGCTAGACGGCGCTAGGCTGTACGAGCAATCTGCGGACGGCAAGAAGCCCCGTATGTCCGGCCCGCCGTCGTAGAGACCATTTTAAAAAATGGTAATTGATCGGTCCCGCTTAACCTGGGCCGATCGACTTTAGGTAAACCCGTCAAGTCCTGAACAATCGCGGATCGAGCGTGAACGGGATAACTTCCACGACTTTGATGGTCGACGAGCCTGCGGCTCGGTGATTGATCAGTACATTGCGATCGGGGACGTTTATGACGGGCACAATTACCGACGGAACGAAAAGTAAGGCTTCAGCCATCGAGTCCAGCCATTGATCGCCGATGGTTCGCGTGTGGGTCTCACGCAATGTCCAATCTTTCGGTAGAGAGCCAATGTCGATTGTTCGCGTAGAGATATCGTCCGGCATTTCGTAAACGACGAGTTCCTGTGGCGGTAACAGAGCGGGGTCCGTCACATGAACTCGTTTCTCCAAGGCCGTGAGCGACCCGACATTTGAGCAATAGGTTACGGGATGACCACGGCTATTCCAACGACCGTCGTTCAAAACACCATAACCGCCATCGAAGTCGTGAGCACGCCGTGGGCTTGATAGACGCCACAGACGCATTCAAGCTGCCGCGCCCCAATCGAGCTTCGCGAGGAGTTGTTCAATCAACCTGGCACCTGCTTCGGTTCGCACCACTTCTAGCGGCGATTTGCCTTCAAGAATTCCAAGTGCTTCTCGGAGCCATTGGTTGGCTTTATGGGCATCTCCAAACACATCTTCTGCCAGAGCTTGGATGCGCGCTAGGCGTACGACACGATCTGATTCCTCAATGGAGAGAGGTTCTCGTTTGCTTTTGCGATGGCGCAGCGTGCGAGCTGGGATAATCAGATGTTCGATCTCCTGCTTAGAGAACCCAGCTTTTTGGATGTAACCGAGAACGACCAAGCGAATACGGCGATCGACGATGCGGGCAAGATCGGCCTCGGACGCCACATCTGCACCCAGTGCTTGATGGCCGCCAAGTTTCCGGAAGACCCGTTCGATCACTGGCTGGGGGGTACCTGAGGACATTTCGCACCTCAAAAGTGGGTGGCAATATGCCTACTATATAAGCGGCATTTTGCCAATCGCAAAATCTGCGGATTCGATAGCGCTTTAAGGTGGTTGCAGGAACGTTCGACCGACATAATCGGCCGGGCCGCCGGACGCGTCGCGCTGACACGCCTTAGTTGAGTTGTGTCGAATCCGCCGCAGTCCATTGATCATCCAACGGAGCATGCAATCGGCTCGGAAATAGCGGCGCCGGAGCAACTCGGCGTCTCGCGAGATCTTCTGGCCCATACAGACTTGCGCACGACGAACAAGTACTACAATCGCGCCAAGGTATCGAAGCTAGCCGTGCACACAGCCGGGTCATCGCCCGGCTAAGAAGAGAACTCCCTCGCCGCTGATGAAACGTGGAAGATTCGCATAGCCATCTCACCGAGTCAGAAGGCGCGCCTTCCATTTCCAGCTTTGGTACTTATCCGCACTTTGTCCAATGTGCGTATATCGTTTCAGACTTGTCCAACTGCGATGGCCTGACACTGCCGCCACCTGCGGAATTGTCTTGCCCATTTCGAACAAGCGCGAGATTCCCTCATGTCTAAGGTCATGAAAGCGGAAATCTTCGATTCCTATAATTCGGCATGCACGTGTGAAAGCGGCGCTAATGGCGTCGGTTGAGTAGGGGAATATCCGGTCTTCAAGACGCGGCATCGATTTGACAATCGCGAGCGCCTCAGGCGGAAGTTCGCAGAAAACGTTGTTGCCCTTCTTGTCGCCCGGATGCTTCATGTCGCGGACGAGGATGCGGTCGCCATCCAGATCATGCCATTGTAAAAGAGTAATCTCTTCCTGTCGCCGCGTCGAGAACAGCGCGAAGGCGACGATTTGTTGCATCGGTATGGAGGAGGGACGGTGATCGCGAACGCGGCCGAAGTGATCCATCAGTTGATCAAGTTCGTCGAGCGTTGGGCGGCGATTGCGCTCGTTGCCTTTTCTGATAAGTCCAAGTTTCTTGATGACGGTTACAGCGTCATCGAATTCCTGCCGCGAAAGCGGGTAGCCCCATGCCGGCCTCGCCACCGTAAAGATGTTCGACAGGTGAGAGAAGTAATTGCCGCACGTTTGCGGTTCGACATTTTTGGTTAGCTCGCGCGCGAACGACACCAACGTGCGACTGGTGATATCGCTGCATTTGGTCCCGCCCAGGTCGCTATGCTTGATCGTCTTGAGAACTTGGGCCTTCGTCCCCAAAACAACGTTCTGCGATTCCACAATGTAGCGGTCGATCACGGCTGCTAGGGGCGGATCTTCCTTGTGCTCGAGTTCGCCCGGACGTTTGAGCTCGGCTTCGCGCTTCACGATCCAGGCGTTGGCGGCCGGCTTACGGTCGAACGTTTCCGACTCGCGATGAACGATGGCGCCTCCCTTCTTGATGACTATTTGGGCTAAAAAGGCCTTTGAGCCATCTTTGCGAGTCCGTCCAATTATCGTTCCCATGGTACAACATGATCTCCAAAGTACAACTTTGTTGTACCATGGATGGTAAGATGACGCAAAATCGGCCAGAAATGGTACGACAAGAGACAAGGCAAACATTAAAGAAGTGATTGAAAATGTGGATATAACGCGCCAAAGTCGGTCCCGCCGATTTTGTGTCGCTCCGATGATGGAATGGACCGATCGGCATTGCCGGTTCTTCCATCGCCTGATGACGCGTCGCGCGCTCCTCTATACCGAGATGCTGACCACCGGCGCGGTGCTGCATGGCGATCGCGCGCGGCTGCTGCGCTTCGATCCGGCCGAGCACCCGCTGGCGCTGCAACTCGGCGGCTCCGACCCGCGCGCGCTGGCCGCGTGCGCCCGCATTGGCGCCGATCAGGGCTTTGACGAGATCAACCTCAACGCAGGCTGCCCCTCCGACCGTGTGCAGGACGGCCGCTTCGGCGCCTGCCTGATGGCGGAGCCCGAGCTGGTCGGCGATTGCGTCGCCGCGATGAAGGCCGCCGTCGCGATACCAGTCACTGTGAAGTGCCGTATCGGCATCGACGATCAGGACCCCGAAGCGGCCCTCGAAGCGTTCGCGCGTGTGGCGGAGCGGGCGGGCGCCGATGCGTTGATCGTGCACGCGCGAAAAGCGTGGCTGAAAGGCCTGTCGCCGAAGGAGAACCGCGAGGTTCCGCCGCTCGACTACGGCCGCGTCTATCGGCTCAAGGCGTCCCATCCGCGACTTACCGTCGTACTCAATGGCGGCGTGACGAGCTTCGAGCAGGCGATTGCGCATCTCGACCGAGTCGACGGCGTCATGATGGGCCGCGCCGCCTATCAGGAGCCCTGGCGTCTTGTCGCTGTCGATCCGTTGATCTTTGGCGAAGATGCGCCGTTTGCTTCAGCGAAAGAAGGCGCCGCGGCGCTGATGCCTTATATCGAGCGCGAACTCGCGCAAGGCACGCGGCTTCACGCTATCACGCGGCATCTGCACGGCCTGTTTCGCGCCGTGCCCGGCGCTCGCGCATTTCGGCGACATCTTGCGAGCGCCGCAACAACGCCCCAGGCCGGAGCTCAATTTCTTGCCGACGCGCTTGCGCTTATTTCGGACGCTCATCTGGACAGGGATAGGAAATTGGCGCACATCGCCGCCTAACCGTCCCACGGAAAATAGCACCAGCCAGACATGTTTTTCGGCGTCGGTCTGAGCGAGATCCTTTGGCTCGCGGCGGCAATCATCGTCGGCGGCATCGTCACCGGGATACTGGCAGGATTATTCGGCATCGGCGGCGGCGCGGTGATCGTGCCGGTACTCTACGAGGTCTTTCGCGTGCTCGGCGTGCCCGAGGAGGTGCGCATGCAGCTTTGCGTCGGCACGTCGATTGCAATCATCCTGCCGACGACGATCCGGTCGTATCTCACCCATCGCGTCAAGGGGCTGGTGATTCCGCGCGTGATCCGGCTGTGGGCTCTGCCGGCGGTCATCGGGGTGAGCTGCGGCGCGGTGATTGCAGCGTTTGCGCCGCCGGCGGTGTTCAAGATCGCGTTCGTGCTGATCGCTGGCTTCATCGCGACCAAATTCTTGTTTGCCGGCGATCGCTGGAATCTCGGCGACGATTTGCCGGGCACGGTGCCGATGACGGCCTACGGCTTTGCCATCGGCCTTGCCGGATCGCTGATGGGCGTGAGCGGCGGCTCGCTGTCGAACATCGTGCTGACGCTCTACGGCAAGCCGATTCACAATGCGGTCGCGACGTCGTCGGGGCTTGGCGTGCCGATCACGATTGTCGGCACGCTGGGCTACATCCTCGCCGGCCTGCACGACCGCGCGCTGCTGCCGCCGCTGTCGCTCGGTTTCGTGTCGCTGATCGGGGTCGCCGTGATGGCTCCGGTCAGCAGCTTCGTCGCACCGTTTGGCGCCCGGCTCGCGCATCGCATGTCGCGGCGCGCGCTCGAGATCGTGTTAAGCCTGTTTCTTCTGGCGGTGTCGCTGCGGTTTCTCGTCAGCCTGATCTGAACCGTGCAAAGATCGCTTACGGATAGCCGCGCAAGATCAGGCGGTCGCCGCTGACCTCCCAGCTTTGCAGCCGGTTGAGGAAGCTCATGCCGAGAAGACTCGTCTTGAGCTGTCCGGGTTGCGCCACTAGCGCATCGACCGAACGCTCGACCAGCGCGCCGACGGCGACGCGATCAAGCGTGACCGGCGCGGCCCGCGTCCGTCCGTTGGCGGTGTCGATGTTGACCGTATAGGACAGCACTTCGAGCGGGAGACCGGCGGCCCTGGCGTCGTCACGCGTCAGCACGACGGAACTTGCGCCGGTGTCGAGCACCATGGCGATGTGCGCACCGTTGATCTGGGCGGAAATGCTGAAGTCGCCGCTGTTGGTCCGCGCAACTGCGACTGTGCGCCCCTGCGAGACCACATGGCCGGGAGCGAGCTCCGCGATCACACGGTCGGCGATGTCGTGCAGTTCGAACCGATAGGCATAGCCGACGACCAGCAGCAGTCCGACCACCACCCAGAGCATCGCCGCCGTAATGGCTTGGGTGAAGCGTCCGCGGAACATCGTCATCACGCTGCCGGCCAAAAACACCAGCAGCAGGAGCTTATAGGCCAGCGACGAGAAATCGCCGGTCGACAGCGAGCCGACCGTGCCTTCGCCATGGCGTGCGAACAGGATAAGAAGCGCGAGCGAAACGCCGACCAAAAGGAGCCATAAGAAACGCTGTCGCACAGTCACCGTCCTTATCGCGCGGCCGCTGGCACGGCGGCTGGTGCGCTGTTCATCGCCGCAAGACGCGCCGGCAACTGCGTCATGATACGGGCGCGCTCCGCTGAGCTGAACCCAATCCAGCCGGCAATTTCGTCAAGCGTGCGGCCGCAACCGGAGCAAAGCCGCAGTGCCGGATGAACGGTGCAAATGCGAATGCAGGGCGTCTCGATACCGGCCATGGGAGGCTTCGCCAAATCTGCGGGAAGAATCGGGAAGCACCTTAATCGTGGTGTTTGCCAACGCAACGGGTGTTCAGCTGCTCGTGCCGAAGAGCGCCTTCTTGGCGTGATTGAGGTCGTCGTCCGATGACGACATCTCGGCGTGCGGCTGAATCGGCGGTGCCGTGCCGGCGATCGGCGCAAGCGCCGACATCACCCGTTCGGGCGGAAAGGTGACGACGACTTCGGTGCCGATCTGCAGCTTCGACTTCAGAGTGAACGTGCCGCCATGGAGATCGATGAGATTCTTGGCGATGGGCAAGCCGAGACCCGCGCCCTGTTCGGCCGATTTGATCGAGTTCGAACCTTGGCCGAAGGAAGCGAGCACGATTGGAATTTCCTCCTCGGGAATGCCGGGGCCGGTGTCCTTGACGCTCATGTATTGGCCGCCGGAGGCGGTCCAGCCGACCTTCAGCCAGATTTCGCCGCCCTGCGGCGTGAACTTGATGGCGTTGGACAACAGGTTGAGGCAGATCTGGCGCACGGCGCGCTCGTCAGCCCACAGCCGCGGCATGTCGGGCTCGAACATCTCGTGGATGGTGAGGCCGCGGTTGCCGGCGCGAAGTTTCAAGAGATGGTGGCAATCTTCGACGACGCGATTGAGCGAAACCGCTTCCTCGTTGAGCTCGTAGCGTCCGGCCTCGATGCGCGATAGATCGAGAATTTCGTTGATCAGATTGAGCAGGTGCACGCCGGAACTGTGGATGTCGCCGGCATAGTCCTTGTAGAGCGGCACCGCGTGCGCGCCGAAGATCTCTGTCTTCATCACTTCGGAAAAGCCGAGAATGGCATTGAGAGGTGTGCGCAGTTCGTGACTCATCTGTGCGAGGAAGCGGGATTTGGCGATGTTGGCAGCCTCCGCACGGCGCCGCGCCTCGTCGGAAATCGATTTCGATTGTTCAAGTTCGCCGATCAGAGCGTCCTTCTCGGCTCGCGCTTCGAGCGTGGCGAGCGTCGTCGAATAGAGCCGATACGCCAGCAGCGAGAAGTAGCCCTCCGCCGTCAGCGCCATGATGGCGAGGATGTAGTCATGCAGCGTGCCCTTGAGCGCGAAGTCGAGCGCGATGGCCAACGTGACAGGCAGCGTCAGGGCAAAGACCGCGATCGGCAGGCTCGACGCCAACATGCTCGATATCGCCACGAGCAAAAGCATGACGAACAGCATGAAGGTTCCCGACTGTTCGTCGACTCCGATCGGGTTGATGAGAATGAACGTCCACGCGACGCCGAAGAACAAGTCGAGCAGGATGAAGCGCATCCGCCAGGAGCGGAGATTCGCCGTACTCGGCGGCTCATCGAGAAACTGCCGGCACTTGCGGATGATGACGAGATGGATCAGCAGCGCGCCCGCGGTCCAGACGCCCGACGTGAGCGCTCCGGTCCACATACACGACAACAGCCCGATGGTGCCGACCGGCAGCAGGATCACCAGCGATCCGGACAGGCGGTTTTGCGCGAACTGGCGCAGCAGTTCGTAATCGAAAACCGGCCGCGTGCCGCTGGTCGAGGTCAGCCGATCGCGCGCCTCGCGCACGTGCCGGGTCGCCAATCGCCGTTTCGCCGATAACGCAGTGGCCGGCGAAGCAAGCTCGCGCGATTCGCTGGTCGTGCTGGGCATTGCATTCCAGGTGCGGATGGCAGTTCGCGACAAAAGTCGCTCAAAATCCTTAAAGGCTGGCTTAAGGCACTTTGATTTGAACGATGTACGAAAGCTTTCGTTAAGATTTCGGGTCCGTGCCGTACGTTGGCTGTTCCGGTCTGCTGGCGACCCGGGGAGGGCGCGATATGGTCGACCGCTCAACGGGATAGGACGGGATATCGCGATGAAGCTCTATGACGGCGGCCGCGCGCCCAACCCGCGGCGAGTCCGCATCTTCCTCGCCGAGAAGGGCATCAGCGTACCGACCGAGCAGGTGGACCTCGGCAATCTGCACCAGCGCAGCGAAAGCTACACGGCCATCAATCCGATGCAGCGCGTACCCGCGCTGGTGCTCGACGACGGCACCGTGATCGCGGAGTCGGTCGCGATCTGCCGCTACTTCGAAGGAATTAAGCCCGAGCCGCCGCTGTTCGGCCAAGGAGCGCGCGAAATTGCCTTGGTCGAAATGTGGAATAGGCGGGTCGAGTTTCATCTGTTCGTGCCGGTCTCAAGTATTTTTCAACACCTGCATCCGGCGATGAAAGAGATGGTCGACCCGCAGGTGCCGGCCTGGGGCGAGGCCAACAAGCCGCGGGTCTTCGAGTTTCTGCAGTTTCTCGACAACGAACTCAAAGGCCGGCCGCATGTGGCGGGCGAGCATTTCACGATCGCCGACATCACGGCGCTGGTCGCCGTCGACTTCATGCGTGTATCGAGGCTCGTGGTGCCAGAGACATTCGGCAATGTCCGCCGCTGGCACGCCGGGGTGTCGTCGCGTCCGAGTGCCGCGGCCTAGATAGCGAAGTTGGATCGCCGCGATCTTACTTTTCTAGCTCCTTCGCCCTTGAGTCACAGAGCGGAGGCGGTACCTGCCCTCTGAATTTTACCTCCGTTCATCGCGAACATCAGGATAAAGTGTCTCGTTGGCGTACAGGGGCACTTCGGGTCACAGGACAAAATCTTTTCGAAGGCAAAGAGTTTTCTAAGCGTCGGTGGTGATAGCGGCTTTGTGGGCATCGGGGTTTGGCGCCATTTCAGCCACCGGCCTTGACAAGGGGGTACGATGTGCGGGCTTCGTTTGCACGATTGCGTACTGCGGCGCAGCCGCGGACGCTCAGAATAGCGCCGCCAAAGGCGCCGCCTGGAAAGACTACAGCTACCTGGACGATGCCTTCGTCATCGCCGCGCCGACGGAACCGAAAGTGTCCCGCGAATTGCTTCGCGTTTTTGGCGGCAGCACCAACGCGCACATCTACACGGTGAAAGGCGGCGAGCAGGGCGCCTTCATCGTCGTCGTTGAAGATCGCCAATCTAGCGATCAACGCTCTGACCAGGATGTCCTCGAACAGGCGCGCCTCGGTGTGTTGGCAACCGCGCATGCCATCGTGACCGTGCAGCAGAACCGGACCCTCGACGACCACCGCGGTGCCCAGAAAGCGGTCGATAGTGGTGGCGCGCGCAAGCGAGTGCGTGACCGTTTCTTTGTTGTCGGCCGCCGGCTTTACCAGATCATGGCGATCGGACCCTCCGGCGATCCGCTGCCGGCTGATGCCGACCGCTGGTTTGCGTCGTTTCGGTTTGGAAACGATGGCGATGGGCTGCGTCCCTTGCTGCGCTAGCAGACGCCGCACGAGCTTAGCGATCGTGCTGGCGGCACGCACGCGCCGGAATATGTTCGACAAGCGCTCAGCGCGAATTGATCCAAGCCAACATGCCCCATTCGTCTTAAGTCACATTCAATGTCACCCGTAACGATATTTCGCGGATGCTATCGTTGTGGGCGGGGCGACGCGGTCCGGGGGTAACGCATCGCCCGTTGTCGTCGGCGTCATGGGTCTTCTCGTCGCAATCCGGGCGCGATGGGATGCGTCTACTGCATGATGAAAATCGCAAGCCTGCTGCTTCCGCATTGGATGCCGACTGGGACGTCTGCCTGCCAGCAACTATTGCGACTTGCCGTTTCTGAACGAGCGGGCTAAGCACAACATTCGCGGGGCACCGCGGCGCGTCTGTTCAAGCGCCGCCGCGTAACGAGAAGCAAAGGGAAAATCTCAAGCGATTCGGCATTCTGGCTGCCTGAACCGCTTGATCAGCATCAATGAATTCTTGGCATTGATGTCCGACTATTCTCCGGGACCGATGGAATAGACGGGCGATGGCAACGCTGAGCATTTCTTCGCCGGTTCGGGCGTCGCGAACCTTTTCGGATGTGTGGCTGATCACGCTGGGCCACACGCTGACCCATTGGTATCCGGCGACGTTCTATTTGCTGCTGCCGCTGATCGGTAACGAGCTGGGGCTTACCTACAGCCAGATCGGCTCGATCCTGACCTGTCAGTTCGTTGCCGGCTCGCTGTCGAACGTGCCTGGCGGCATGGTGGTGGACGCGGTGCCGCGCAAGGGCCTGTTGATGGCTATCTCGCTGTTCTGGGTCGGCGCGCCTTATCTGCTGATGAGCTTTACGCATTCCTACTGGACGCTGCTCGGCTGCGCGGCGCTGGTCGGCATCGGCAACAATCTGTGGCATCCGACGGCGATTCCGCTGCTGGCGCATTACTTCCCGAGGCAGCGCGGGCTCGTTGTTTCGCTGCACGGCATGGGCGGCAATCTCGGCGACGCGCTGGCGCCGCTTGCCGCCGGCTTTCTGCTCGCCATCATGAACTGGCGCAGCGTCGTCGTCGTCAATCTCATTCCCGGCATCGTCATGGCGGCCGTGATCCTGTTCTTCGTCGGCGGCCTGACCATGCCGGATTCAGAGAGCGCGGCGCAACGTGAAGCCAAGACCCGCGGTTCGTTTTTCACTGCCGTTGCGGCGGCGCTCGCCGACCTGCGCGATCTGTTCAAGAACAGGACGGTGGTGATGCTGTCGGCGGGGTCGGCATTCCGCTCGATGACGCAGAGCGCATTGCTGACATTCATCCCGCTCTACTTGGCGCGCAACATGGGCTACCCGGCGGCGTGGATCGGTGGCGCCATGTTCTCGCTGCAGGCCGCGGGCTTCGCCATGACGCCGGTCGCCGGCTATTTCTCCGACCGGATGGGGCGCCAGCGCATCATCATGAGCAGCATGGCGATGACGGTCGTTGTCCTGCTCGGCATGGCGTTTGCCGGCCGCTCCAGCGCCTTCGTCATTCTCGTTGCCTTTCTCGGCTTCTTTCTGTTTGCCGTCCGCTCGGTGCTCCAGGCGTGGCTCCTTGACGTGACGCCGCCGAAGCGCGGCGGCACCAGCATCGGCCTTCTGTTCGCGACCCAATCGCTCGGCGCGGCGCTCGGGCCGCTCCTTGGCGGTCTCATCGCCGATCGTTACGGGCTCGATGCGGTGTTCTATTTCCTGGCGAGCACGATCGTCGTCGCCAATCTCTTCATTTTCTTCACGCCGGCGCCGCAGCAGCGGATGCAGTAGTCAGCGCGAGGCGTTCCGCACATCCTCGTCCGCGCCCGGCGAGCCGGAATCATCGAGGGAGCGCTCGCCCGCTTTGTCGCCCGCGATCCAGCTGTCGTTGGCATCGGTGTAGATGCCATGGCCCAGGCCAAAAAACCGGTTGCTGGCAGGCAGGGCCGGTCCGCCGCTGTTGCTAGCCGGGTAAAAGCCCACGCCCAGGATGGCGAGAATGATCAGGGCCGGGTCAAAGCCGAAATGCACGCCAGCGATGAGCGCCAGCGCGATCAAGAGAATGACGGCGAGCACAACCTTGAACATCTGACCCTCGCCAACGCGAGCGCCCGTCCAACTTGGTCGTCTGCGCCCGCCGCAAGGTTCAGCCATCGCCTGGCAGCCGTGCCGCTAGACTAGCGGGCGACGCACGCGGTGATGACGCAGACGTAGCCGCGCGGCGTCCGTGCGGCGCATTCGCCGAGCGCAATACCACGCGCCGTGGCGTTCACCGGCGCCCAACCCTCGCCCCATGATCCGGTGGGCGACTTCGCCATGCAATACCATTCCGCCAACGCGGCGGTCGGCATCAGTGAGACTGCAGTCAGCGCAAGAACCGAGAATACGATCGTTCGCATCAGAAGCCCCTTCACCAAAAAATCAGCCCATCCACGCTACAGGATGACAAAACGGCGGCGCAATGCCGCCGCGCAGGATGCGCGAAGGTGTCGCGCGCCTACCGCTGCAGCAGCGCGATCAGGCTCGATGTATCCCAGCGCTTGCCGCCCATCTTCTGCACCTGCGCGTAGAACTGATCGACCAGCGCGATGGCCGGCAGCTGGGCGCCGTTTCGCCGCGCCTCCTCGAGGCAGATGGCGAGGTCCTTGCGCATCCAGTCGACCGCGAAGCCGAAATCGAACTTGCCGGCGACCATCGTCTTGTAGCGGTTCTCCATCTGCCAGGATTGCGCGGCGCCCTTGGAGATGGTGGCGATCAGCTTCTCGATGTCGAGGCCGGCCTTCTTCGCGAAGTGCAGGCCTTCGGCGAGGCCCTGCACGAGGCCGGCGATGCAGATCTGGTTCACCATCTTGGCGAGCTGGCCCGAGCCCGACGCGCCCATCAGCTTGCAGGCGCGCGCGTAGGCGGCGATCACCTTCTCGGCCTTGGCGAACGGCGCCTCGTCGCCGCCGCACATCACCGTGAGCACGCCGTTCTCGGCGCCGGCCTGGCCGCCCGACACCGGCGCGTCGATGAAATCGAAGCCGCGCTTTTTGGCTTCGGCGTAAAGCTCGCGCGCGATCTCGGCCGATGCGGTGGTGTGATCGACCAGCACCGCGCCCTTGGCCATGCCGCGCGAACGCGCCGTTGTCGCCCAGCATGACCTCGCGCAGATCGTCGTCGTTGCCGACGCAGGCCATGACGAAGTCCTGGCCCTCGTGCGGCCTGCTTCGGCGTCGGCGCGCTCTTGCCGCCGAATTGGGCGACCCATTTTTCGGCTTTGGCGGCGGTGCGGTTATAGACGGTGACGTCGTGGCCGCCCTTGGTCTTGAGATGCCCGGCCATCGGATAGCCCATCACGCCGAGCCCGAGAAACGCGACTTTCGCCATTGTTTTCCTCCATGCGCTGCGGCTGGTCATGGCCCGGCCGCCATCGGCCCGTCAATCGGGCAGACGATTGACCGTGACGCAAGACCGGCCTATGTAGACCCTATCGCCGCGACGACTTCACCGCCCGCGAATCGCGGCGTTCAGGATCAGCCGCGCATGGCATCGCTCAAGGACGACGTTCTCGCAGCGCTCGGCAAGGTTGCGGCGCCGCGACGGCGAAGCCGCTCACGCGAAACCGGCACGCTGTCCGAGATCGTCGCGAGCGACGGCAAGGTGTTCTTCTCCATCACGGTCGATGCCGCCGCCGTGCAAGCAATGGGAGAGCGTGCGCGAGCGCGCCGAGGCCGCGGTGCGGGCCGTGCCGGGCGTGCAATCGGCGATGGTCGCGCTCACCGCCGAGCGCGCAGGCGGCGCCGCGCGCGCGCAGCGCCGCCGCAGCGGCGGCCGCCGCGCCGGCGCACGGCACAGCCACGGCGCCGGCGCGGCCATGCCGCGCCGGCGCCCGCGGGCATGCCCGGCGTCGAGGCCATCATCGCGGTCGCGTCCGGCAAGGGCGGCGTCGGCAAATCGACCACCGCGGTCAATCTCGCGCTCGGCCTGCGCGATCTCGGCCTCAAGGTCGGCATTCTCGACGCCGACATCTACGGGCCGTCGCTGCCAAAGCTGCTCGGCGATCCGCGAGAAGCCGCAGACGGTCGGCGGCACGCGGCTCAAGCCGATCGACGCGCTACGGCATCCCGGTGATGTCGATCGGCTTCCTGATCGAGGAAGAGACGCCGATGATCTGGCGCGGGCCGATGGTGATGTCGGCGCTGACCCAGATGCTGCGCGAGGTCGAGTGGGGCACGCTCGACGTCATGGTGGTCGACATGCCGCCCGGCACCGGCGACGCGCAGCTCACCATGGCGCAGCAGGTGCCGCTCAAGGGCGCGGTGATCGTCTCGACGCCGCAGGATCTGGCGCTGATCGACGCGCGGCGCGGCATCGCGATGTTCCGCCGCGTCAACGTGCCGGTGCTCGGCATCGTCGAGAACATGAGCGACTTCATCTGCCCGCATTGCGGCGCGCGCTCGGATATTTTCGGCCATGGCGGCGCGCGCCACGAGGCCGAGCGGCTCGGCGTGCCGTTTCTCGGCGAGGTGCCGCTGGATATCGACGATCCGCGAAAAATCCGACGCCGGGCTGCCCGTCGTCGCTACCGCGCCCGAGAGCGCGCACGCCAAAATCTACCGCGACATCGCCGCACGCGTGCGCGACGGTCTGAAAGGCCCAGGCCGTCCGGCGCCGAAGATCGTCATCGAAGCTTAGATCACTATCGAAGCGTCGCCATCAAGACGCGAAACCTCGCCGCCGGCGCGCGCATCGCCCTCGACGATACGCTGCAGGCCGAAGCACTCCGCGCCGCCCTGGCGATCTTTCGATCGCCCTGCCACGGTCGGGGCAACTGCCCGTATCGTTCGAGAAATATCATCGACAATCGAGGACTCTGTGACCGCCGTCACAGTCTTTGCGGTTCCGAGCCAACATGATCGTTTTGTAATGTACAAGCCTCCGCAGGGGCGAGCCAGGAGCGAGCCATGGACGAATCCTCATGGACGATCGGAAACATTCTTCGCTGGCGTAACCGGAGATCCTCGCAGATGACGGCAACGCAACGGGCGGGCGAAAACGCCGTGCCCCGCAGCGCGATTCCTCATCCGCTGCTGACGGCGGATCCCTATCCGCTCTACATGCACCACCGCCCGGTCGAGCGGCTGGAATGATCGGCTGAAGCAGCGGTGCCGGCCGGGTGCGTGGCGGAAACGAGCCCCGCTTATTTTCGCATGTCGCCGAGAACCTTCCCGGTCTTGGGGTCGACCAAATGCGTTCGCCCGCACGCCGTGCAGGTCATCGATTTAAAAGCACGGCCGCTGCTCACCGCCGGGTGACTGTCGACAAACAGTCCCTGCACGTTTAGGCCCGTCGCGGGGCAGCGAAAGATAAATGTGATCATTTGTAACCGATAGGCGCGGACTTTCGCCGCAGCAACTCCGTAGATGTACGTAGGATGTACGCGCAATGACGGCTCCTTGCCGTCACCAGTTCTTGTTGCGGCAAGTCTTTGTTGTCACCCACAAGTATTTGTTGCCACAGGTCTTTGCTGTCACGAGTCTTTGCTACCGCAAGTCTTTGCCAGAAACCTTTGCCGGCCTCAGTCCTGGCTCTGATAGGTCCGCGCGAAATAGGCGACGGCGTCGTCGCAGAGCCGCGTGCGGTCTCGTTCACCCAGGAGCGCCTGATCGAGGATGCGCCGGGCGACGATTTCGCGGGCGGCGTTCTGGTAACGCGGCTTGGCGAATGGGCTGCCGGAGGTTCCGATTGCGTGCCAGGCGTCTTCGAAGGCGGCCGCCAGCACGTCGACAGTCTCCGGATCGAAATCCGTGCGCTCCGGGATCGGCAGCGGAAACACGTCGTCGCTCACGGCGCGCGCTCCTCGAGCGTTCGTTCTTTTATCGGCATCGAACCACCCTAGTGCATGATCCGGAAAAGTGGACCCCGGTTTTCCGAAAAGATCATGCACCAACAAAATGTCAGAGCGTCAATCAATTCAATCTGAAGCTGTGCTCTAGTCCCTCGCCCCCAAAGGGCCGGCGCGCGCATCGCCATGCGCCGCCGCGTGAGGCGGCCGCTGTCGCCGCCGGTTGCTAACCGACAAGAGTGCCTATGGTTCCGGCCGATGGTTCCAGCCTTCGCGCGCCGATCAGCGCGCCGCGCCGGGCCTGGCGATCAGCAGCAGCCGACCGCGCAGGTGTAGAGGCCGGGCTGCGCCAATGAAAACGGAAACGCCCGTGAGCCGGTGTCCGACGCGCGTTCGAGCGCTTCGTCGGAGACGTCGTAGGTCAGGATCGTCACATCGGCGCGGTCGAGAGTGCTGTCGCAGTCGTCACGGCAATCATCACGCATCGGCGCGCTCCATGGTGGTTTTGCCAATAAGTCTATCGCGATCGCGGGGGAGTTCAAAAGCGACCGTCGCTACCGAATAGCGACCCTCGCCGTGGCGACACGCTATAATTGCCGTTGGACTTTAGCGAAGAGGCCACCCACAAGGCGGTGGCGGCATCTATTCAGTCACTATTCGGTCATGGGCTCAATCGGTCATGGGCTCGGCGGGCTTGGCGGTCTCTCGGAGAAGCCGTTGGGAAGGCGATAAACCCGCTTGAATGCGAATCGTCCCTCGAAAGGTGGGTTCTTCCCAATATATTTCCGGACCGCCTCCTTCAATTCTGCCACTAGTGCAGAAAGTCATGCGCTTGAGTCCGGAGGTAATGCCCGATTTCCGTGGATTTTAGGGTCGATGCGCGGGCACCAAGCGTAAGATTCGTACCAACTTAGTTTCTCGTCATACTCGGGGTGGCGCTCATCGCCAAAAGGACCGGTCACATTTTCAAAATGGACCGGACGGGATGGAAAAGGGCCAGGACCCCGGCACTTAGCCCCAAAAGGGACCAGCCGTGGGATTCGAAAGGGGCTAGCGGTATTTGCGCTTTGAGGCAGGTCCCTCGATCTGATCTGGGACAAGAGCGGATAGCGCCAGCGTCACGCCAGGTTCAGCAGTTGGCCACGAATGGACACGTTTGCCACATGGGGTCGAGAGGATCATTGGGAGAGCCGCCTTGCCCGGGGCGATCGTGCACGACGCGATCAAGCACCCAGTCGTGCGCTTTCATGCAAGCGTTTACGCGCTGAAAGTCGGTATCAAAGACAATGCCGTTGACCGCACCGCAGGCTCGCATATCGGCCCGCTTGGCGGCCATGTTACGTCGCATGCCCGTTCGGCATCAGCGCATCGCGGTAATTGTCAATCTCAGCGCGCGCCTCGATCGCCGTGCCGAACGCAAAGGCGGCGACTAGCGCTGCCAACATCAGTTCTCGTCGAAGTGCACCCGGGATCAACATGACCATACTTGTTCAAGGAGGCGGATCGTCACCCGTCAAGTCTAGCCCGAAAATCCAAAGGGACCAGTGACCATGGAAAGGGGCTAGTACCAACCCCCGGTACTGGCCGGAACAGGCCAGTACCCAACCCCCGGTAAGAACATATTGCGAACAGAGAACAGATCATGTACAGTACGTTTCATCGCCAATTTGCCGAACGCCAATGAAGGCATCGGGGCTGGCGGCGTTTTGCGGGCGTCCGACGGGGCCCGTCCACCGAGGACGGATTCATGGGCGTTCGTTGCCGGTCCCCCGAATCCCGGCCATAAGGAGCACGAGAAATGAGTGCAGCGCTTCGTCTCGTCGAAGGATCGTCCATGGATAAATCGAAGGCCCTTGATGCCGCGCTCTCGCAGATCGAGCGCAATTTCGGCAAGGGCTCGATCATGCGGCTCGGCAAAAACATGCACTCGATGGACATCGACACCGTGTCCACCGGCTCGCTCGGCCTCGACATCGCGCTCGGCATCGGCGGCCTGCCGCGCGGCCGCGTCGTCGAAATCTACGGGCCCGAATCGTCGGGCAAGACCACGCTCGCGCTGCACTGCCTCGCCGAGGCACAGAAGAAGGGCGGCATTTGCGCCTTCATCGACGCCGAGCATGCGCTCGATCCGATCTATGCGCGAAAGCTCGGCGTCAATGTCGACGATCTTCTGATCTCGCAGCCCGACGCCGGCGAGCAGGCGCTCGAAATCGCCGACACGCTGGTGCGCTCCGGCGCGGTCGACGTGCTGGTCATCGATTCGGTCGCGGCGCTGGTGCCGCGGGCCGAGCTCGAAGGCGAGATGGGCGACAGCCAGCCCGGCCTGCAGGCGCGGCTGATGAGCCAGGCGCTGCGTAAGCTTACCGCCTCGATCAACCGCTCCAACACGATGGTGATCTTCATCAACCAGATCCGCATGAAGATCGGCGTCATGTACGGCTCGCCCGAGACCACGACCGGCGGGCATGCGCTTAAATTCTACGCCTCGGTGCGGCTCGACATCCGAAGGATCGGGGCCATCAAGGATCGCGATGAGGTGGTCGGCAATCAGACCCGCGTCAAGGTGGTCAAGAACAAGCTCGCGCCGCCGTTCAAGCAGGTCGAGTTCGACATCATGTACGGCGAGGGCGTGTCCAAGACCGGCGAGCTAATCGATCTCGGCGTCAAGGCCGGCGTCGTCGAAAAATCCGGCGCTTGGTTTTCCTACGACAGCCAGCGCATCGGCCAGGGCCGCGAAAACGCCAAGACGTTTCTCAAGAACAATCCCGACATCTCAGGCAAGATCGAAGCGGCGATCCGCCAGAATGCGGGGCTGATCGCCGAAAAAATCCTCGCCGGCGATGAGGGCGGCGCGGCCGACGACGAGGACGCCGCCGAAGGCTGAGCCGCCTTCACCAGCCTGTCATTGCGAGCGAAGGCGAAGCAATCCGGCTGTTGATTGCTTCGTCGTGTAGCGCCCTGCAGTGACGCCGCCGCTCCCTAGAGCATCAATCGCTTCAGATTGAATTGATCGATGCTCTGACATTTTTTTGGTGCATGATCTTTTCGGAAAACCGGTTTTCACCCCCGGATCAAGTCCGAGGGCATGCGTTTCCGGATCATGCACTAATCGCACAACGTCGCGCGGCCGTAGCCTTCGTCGATCACGCAGTAGCCGTGGCTGCGAAAGTAGCTAAAGAGCGAGATCGGCGGCGCATTCGGCTCGGCCGGGCGCCAGCCCCAGGAACTGCCTGAGGTATTGTTCCAGGATTGTTGCGGGGCCGCGTGATGGGTGTGCCGATGGGCGGTCCCCGCGGCCGCGGCTGCGTTGCCGGCCGAAATCAGCGCGATGGCAAAGCTTAGGGCGAGCGCCAGTGCAAGGGCCGGTGCAACTCTGGTCAGACGTCTGGTCATCGGGTCGATCCTCCATGGCGGGTCTTTGCGCGGGCTCTTGATATCAACGTAGTGCGCCTAGCGCCGTTCCGGCGCCTCTTCAGCAAAGAACACCGCTGACCGGATAAAACTTCATCGCGCCTGTGGGGTTTGCAGCCGGTTATCCCGACCGACGCACACGCCACAAAAGCATGAGGGGCCGCGTGTGCGGCCCCTCATGTCGCATTCGACAGGGGTACGTGTGGTAATACGAAAAGCATGCGTTCAGCGCAGCGATTACGTGCCGCGGCGTTCGGCTGTCCACGTGCCGGAGCACGCGCCGCCGGTCCAATTGCCGCCGCCGAGATCGCCGGACAGGCGGCCGGCGCCGTTTGCGCTCTTGCCAGCGGCACTGACGGTGACGGTGATCGCGCCCGTGGGTGCGACTTTGCCCGTGATGGTGAAGGCGGTGTCGCCCGCATTGGCGAGTACGCCATTCGAAATGCGGATTGGATACCGGTAGCCGCGGTCGCAATCGCCTTTTTCGGTGACGATCGACACGCTCCACAGTCCGTCGTAGCTCGGCACCGCAAAGCTTGACGTTGCAGCGATCGTGGCTGACGCAGCCACAAGCACGCCAACGACGCCCCGGCCGAGCCGGTTTCGCAACAGATCCATTGTAGCCATCCCTGAATGACGAATGCGGGGTTGCCCGCTTTTTTGACGCGATGATTAACGTGCAAGACAGAAATTCGATCCCGTCCTCTCCTGCATCCGTCAGCTCGTAGCGGCGAAAGGTCAGATCTCGTTGATTTGTGCCGTCAAATTGACGCGAAGCCGCCATGATCGCCCGGCGGCGCGGCAAATCCTCCGCCGAATCAGGCGCTTAATCCCCGACGCCGCGATCAGGAACCACGCCGCGGCGGTCGAATTCGAGAGCACGGCCGACGCGCGCCTCGAGCCCGCCTATTGGGTCGTGATGGTCGGGATAACGGGAGCCGGTGCCGGTGCGGGTTCGGGCGCCACCAGCCGGTAGCCGACGCCAAGCTCGGTGAGAAGAATCGTCGGCTGGGTTGGATCGGCTTCGATCTTGCGGCGCAGCTTGCGCACGAAGATGCGCAGATAGTGCGTGTCGTCGACGTGTTCGTTGCCCCAGACTTCGCGCAGCAGGAACTGATGCGTGACGACGTTGCCCGAATGCTGCGCCAGGATCTGCAGCAGCCGATACTCCTTGGGCGTCAGCGTCAGACGCTGGTCGTTGATCGACACCGCGCGCGCCGCGAAATCGATCGCAAGCGGTCCGAACTTGACGATGGGCTCGCCGCGCGAGGCGCGCAGCTGCCGCCGCATCGCCGAGTGGGCGCGCGCCAAAAGTTCGGCCATGCCGAACGGCTTGACGACGTAATCGTCGGCGCCAAGCTCGAGGAGCCGCACCTTCTCGGCTTCGCTCGCGCGCACCGAGAGCACGATCAGCGGCACGCTCGACCACGCGCGCAACCGCTCCAGCACGTCGGAGCCGTCCATGTCGGGCAGCCCGAGATCGAGGATCACGAGATCCGACGGCCGCATGGTTGCCGCGCGCAGCGCCTCAGCGCCGGTCTCGGCCTCCTGCACGGCAAAACCGTCGAGCTCAAAGCCGGTGCGCAGAAAACGGCGGATTTGGATCTCGTCATCGACGACCAGGACCGAAGTGGGTATTTCATTCATCGATCGTACTCTCCAATGGCACGGCCTCCGGCGACATCGGCAGATGTATCGTTACTGTCGTGCCGAGGTCCGCGCCTTCGCTTTCGACTTCCACTTTGCCCCCGTTTGCCGAGATAAACGCGTTCGCGATCCATAGTCCAAGGCCGGAGCCGGACGTGGTTACTGCGTGCCGCGGACCGCGAAAGAATTGCCCGCCCACCAGGCGCTTTTCGTCGCTCGTGAGCCCTGCGCCGCGATCGTGCACCGAGAGCACGACGCTTTGTCCGTTGGGATGTGCGGCGACGCGAATCGGCGAGCCGGTCGAGGAATATTTCGCGGCATTATCGAGAATCTGCACGAGCGCCTGTTCGACCTGAGCAGGATCGACGTGGACGATCGGAAGGTTCGAGTTCAGATCGAGCGTAACGTCGTGGCCGGCGAGCCGCCGGCGGCGATGTTCGATCGCCGCATTGACGACGTCGACCGGCTCGACCCATTGCAGCTTCGGCCGCACCTGCTGGCGGCTGATGGTTGTGGCGTCGAGCAGGTTTTGAATGTCGATGTTGAGGCGTTCGGCCTCGTCGCGGACCACGCCGGCGAGCGCCTGCAGGCGGCGGTCGGCGGCGACGGCCGGTGCGTTGTAGAGGATCGTCGCCGCGCCGAGAATTGAAGCGAGCGGCGTGCGCAATTCGTGCGAGACTGAGCCGATCAGCGCCTCGCGCAGCAGCTCCGTCTCCGAGCGCATTCTCACTTCGTTGAGCGCGCGCGCGACGTCGAGCCGCTCCAATGTCGCGGTGGCGTCGGCGAGCGTTTCGTCGATTTGCTGGCGCAGCTCGGCGAGTTCTTCGCCGGAGACACTGCCGAGATCGACCGCAACGACGCCGAAGTCAGGTGTCTTCGGCGACACGCGGCGAACGAGCCACATGTTGCCCTTGCCGTCGTCGACAAGGCGTTCGAGGCCTTCGTCCTTCTCGACGCGCGTGACTTCCGCGCGCACGGGATCGGGCACCTCAGCCTCGCTCGCGGAATTGCCCGTGCCGACGCCGGTGCCGAGCAACAGCACTTTGCGCTGCACGAGGTTCGCCAGGTGATTCTGAATGGCAACGAAGATTTCAGCGGCGCTGGGCGCCACGGCGAGGCGCCGCGAAAACGCATAAAGGTCGCTCATTTCGCGCTCGCGCTTGCGAGCGATGGTGGTATGGCGCTTCGCCGAATTGGCCAGATGCGACACCACCACGGCAACGACCATGTAGAGAACGAGGTTGAGGAGCTCCTGGGGCGAGGCGACCTTGAAGCTGTAGAGCTGCGCGAAGAACAGAAAGCCCGACAAGACGACGCCGGCGACCGCTGCGATCAGGGCAGGGACCATGCCGAGGTGATAGCCCGCGAGCATCACCGGAATCAGATAGAGCACCGAGCCGCGCAGGATTCCGAAATACTGGCGCAGAAACACCGCCACCACGGTGGTCGCCGCGATCAGCAGGAAGGAAATGGCTATGCCGCGCAACTCACGCTGCATAAGCGAAAAATTGAAGCGGGATCGCACCTGTAGAGCCATCTAAAACGAAGCGGCCAGCACCCCGCCGCAGTCTACGATGCCGGCCGCGGTGAGGCCATAGCTCGGGGCCGTTTGCGCCCGTGTCGTACCGCAAAAGTGATCTGAATTGCTTGGAGCTCCGGGCGAGCCCTGCATTCACGATCACCTCCTCAGAAACCGCCGAGTATCTCCAGATATTTATTATTTTGTGCTACTTTATTACGAGAAAGTTATATTCAAGATTATGCTAAGTTTATCTTGAAACTCTTTAATTTAAGCTCATTTTTATGCGTTACGGGCGAGGCGCTGGCCCTTTGTTCGCTCCGCCGCTCGGTCGAGGCTAAGCCCCTTATCCCGCGAGCTCCGTCTTTCTGCTTGTTCTGGCGCGAGATTTGCGTGCTCTTTGCGCAACACCCTGCTGAAATCGACGCTAGGAGGGTGTGGACCGGGGCATTTCCGTTTGCCTGTTCGGAAAAAAGGAAGTTATACAATTTTTACGAACATGGGCCGAAACGGCGAGATAACTACGAAGCGAAACAAACTACGAAGCGAGAAAATCCTTCGAACGGACTGACGAACGATAGAGGAGGGGGGGCGATGGTCAGCAAAACCCTCCCGGGGACAGCAAGCTGGAGGGTCACCATGCGAATCGGAAAAAGCCTACTCCTCGGTTCTGCCGCGGGTCTGATGGCGGTCTCGGCTGGTCAAGCAGCCGATCTTCCCGTCAAGGCCAAGCCGGTCGAATATGTGAAGGTGTGCAGCCTTTACGGGGCGGGCTTCTTTTACATCCCGGGCACTGACAAGTGCATCAAGCTCGGCGGTTACTTCCGCGAGCAGTGGAACATCCACGGCGCCGGCGACTCTCAAGCCTACATGACGACGGCGGGCGCGACCTGGACCCGCACCGGCACCAGCGACTTGTCGTTCCGTACCCGCACGTTGTTCTCGATCGACGTTCGCGAACAGTCGGCCTACGGCACGATCCGCGGTTACACCGCCTTCGGCGCCCAGCAGACCACGCCGAACGACCAGAACTCTGCGATCTTCTTCAACCGCAGTTTCGTGCAGTTTGCCGGCTTCACCGGCGGCCGCGCAGTGTCGTTCTTCGACTTCATCAGCTTCGATCCGTACGGTTACTCCAACATCCGCGCCAACCTCGGCAACACCGGCGCGACCGGCATCGACGTGTTCGCCTATACGTGGCAGCTCGGCAACGGCGCATCGTTCTCGGTGTCGGCGGAAGGTGCCTGCGCCGAGAACAACCTCGGCACGATCGCTGGCGCTGGCCGGCAGTGCCAAGTCTACAATGGCAACATTCCGCTCAGCATGGGTGTTGGCACGGCGACTGTTGACAGCGCCGGCTACAACATTCCTGACGTTGTCGCGGCGTTGCGCGTCGATCAGGCCTGGGGTTCGGCTCAGGTGATGGGCGCCTACCACAAGGTGGCCGGAGGCTATTACGGCACCTCGACGGCGTTCAACCAGAACAACGGCCATCCTGGCGACCAGGCCGGGTGGGCGGTGGGCGCTGGCTTCATCCTGAGCAACTTCCTCGGCATGCAGGGCGACTCGTTCGGCGTGCAAGGCAACTTTACTGAAGGCGCGGTCAGCTACGTCACCAACGGTGTTGGTGCGCTGGTCGGCTTCAGCGGCGGCAGCGGCAGTTGCGGCGTATCAGGCTGCGGCAACAGCGTCGGCTTCGCCACCACCGCCGACGGCGTCTTCGCCACCGGCCAGAGCATCGAACTGACCACCGGCTGGACCGCTGCTGGTTACTACCAGCATCAATGGGGCCCGCAGTGGAAGACCTCGGTGTACGGCGGTTATGTTTCGATCAAGTATGACGACACCGCGGCCAACTACTACTGCACCGGCGGCTCGTCCTCCTTCGTGCGCGGCGGTGCCAGCACCACGACGGGTGCGCTTGGCGTACTGGTGAGCTCGTGCGATCCGAACACGTCGTACTGGAACGCCGGCACGCGGACGCAGTGGAATCCCAACTCGAACCTCGACCTCGGCGTCGACTTCATGTGGACACACCTCAACACCGCGAACTCCGGCGTCGGTTCGCTGCCGGCGGTGGGTGCGCGTCCGGCGACGGTCGGCGGGACTTTGGCCGCGCCGAATGCCACCTGGTACAACATTTCCAACTACGATGTGTACACGGTGGCGCTGCGCGCTCAGTACAACTTCCTGCCATAAGCGGAAGGACGACGACTTAACCCCCGCAGGGAAGGCTTCTTCACCATCTTCAGCTTCCCTGTGGGGGTTCGCCCCCGGCGACTTCCCCGCCGGGGGCACTTCCCTAAAAGGTTATGCGAGAAGGAGGAAAATTACGCGTAAGTTACTCAGCGATTTACAAAAAACATTCTTGTAATTTACGCGGAAGAGACTGGGAGAGTTATGAGGAGATTAGAGCAACGGCGACATTTTCCGAGCCCGATCTCCTCGCACTAATTGTCTGAATGAATTGAATTTTACGGCTGTGAACGGGCTGCCGGAACGGCGGCTGCGTGATTTTTGCGCAACACCTCGCTGAAATCGACGCCAATGCGCTGTGGAGCAGCGTATCTTCGTTTGCGCGTCTCGGAACCAAAAGTTATAGGTCGTTTACCTTCGCTTCCAGGAATCAAACAGACACTGGAATTGGCGGGACACGACGAAGCGAGAGAATCCTTCGAACGGACTGACGAACGATAGAGGAGGGGGGGCGATGGTGAACAAAACCCTCCCGGGGACAGCAAGCTGGAGGGTCACCATGCGAATCGGAAAAAGCCTACTCCTCGGTTCTGCCGCGGGTCTGATGGCGGTCTCGGCTGGTCAAGCAGCCGATCTTCCCGTCAAGGCCAAGCCGGTCGAATATGTGAAGGTGTGCAGCCTTTACGGGGCGGGCTTCTTTTACATCCCGGGCACTGACAAGTGCATCAAGCTCGGCGGTTACTTCCGCGAGCAGTGGGACATCCACGGCGCCGGCGACGCCCAAGCCTACATGACGACGGCGGGCGCGACCTGGACCCGTACGGGTACCAGCGACTCGTCGTTCCGTACCCGCACCCTGTTCTCGATCGACGTTCGCGAACAGTCGGCCTACGGCACGATCCGCGGTTACACCGCCTTCGGCGCTCAGCAGACCACGCCGAACGACCAGAACTCTGCGATCTTCTTCAACCGCAGTTTCGTGCAGTTTGCCGGCTTCACCGGCGGCCGCGCAGTGTCGTTCTTCGACTTCATCAGCTTCGATCCGTTCGGTTACGCCAACATCCGCGCCAACCTCGGCAACACCGGCGCGACCGGCATCGACGTGTTCGCCTATACGTGGCAGCTCGGCAACGGCGCGGCATTCACGGTGTCGGCGGAAGACGCCTGCGCGGAGAACAACCTCGGCACGATCGCTGGCGCTGGCCGGCAGTGCCAAGTCTACAATGGCAACATTCCGCTCAGCATGGGTGTTGGCACGGCGACTGTTGACAGCGCCGGCTACAACATTCCTGACGTTGTCGCGGCGTTGCGCGTCGATCAGGCCTGGGGTTCGGCTCAGGTGATGGGCGCCTACCACAAGGTGGCCGGAGGCTATTACGGCACCTCGACGGCGTTCAACCAGAACAACGGCCATCCTGGCGACCAGGCCGGGTGGGCGGTGGGCGCTGGCTTCATCCTGAGCAACTTCCTCGGCATGCAGGGCGACTCGTTCGGCGTGCAAGGCAACTTTACTGAAGGCGCGGTCAGCTACGTCACCAACGGTGTTGGTGCGCTGGTCGGCTTCAGCGGCGGCAGCGGCAGTTGCGGCGTATCAGGCTGCGGCAACAGCGTCGGCTTCAGCACCACCGCCGACGGCGTCTTCGCCACCGGCCAGAGCATCGAACTGACCACCGGCTGGACCGCTGCTGGTTACTACCAGCATCAATGGGGCCCGCAGTGGAAGACCTCGGTGTACGGCGGTTATGTTTCGATCAAGTATGACGACACCGCGGCCAACTACTACTGCACCGGCGGCTCGTCCTCCTTCGTGCGCGGCGGTGCCAGCACCACGACGGGTGCGCTTGGCGTACTGGTGAGCTCGTGCGATCCGAACACGTCGTACTGGAACGCCGGCACGCGGACGCAGTGGAATCCCAACTCGAACCTCGACCTCGGCGTCGACTTCATGTGGACACACCTCAACACCGCGAACTCCGGCGTCGGTTCGCTGCCGGCGGTGGGTGCGCGTCCGGCGACGGTCGGCGGGACTTTGGCCGCGCCGAATGCCACCTGGTACAACATTTCCAACTACGATGTGTACACGGTGGCGCTGCGCGCTCAGTACAACTTCCTGCCATAAGCGGAAGGACGACGACTTAACCCCCGCAGGGAAGGCTTCTTCACCATCTTCAGCTTCCCTGTGGGGGTTCGCCCCCGGCGACTTCCCCGCCGGGGGCACTCTCATTTTTAAAGCCGATTTATTGATGGACGGCGCGGCTCGTCCTTCGTGCCGTTAGCTTTGAGAGCAGGCACAGCTCGCCCTTCCCGGACATCCTGTCCGGTTGGCTCATTTCCCGCGATGAGTTCAATTGCGAAAGTCAGCCGCTACTTGTTGCGCACGACCGCGTCGTAAGCCGGCGCTTCCTTAAGGAAGCCGCGGTCCATCATCCAATCGACCTTTTCCTGGAATTCGTCGGCTGGTAGGTCTTGACGCCGATCAGTTCTGGCATCAGCCGGTCTTGCGCTGCTCGGGCTTGAGGTCGCGCAACACCTGTTCGCGCGAGCGGCCTTCGTTCTCGCGCAGCCATTCGACGGCGCGGTTGAGCGCGCGGCGCAGCTTCGCCGCCGTTTCGTCGTCGACGTCGTTGCCGGCGACGATGCCGCCGCGCCAGCGCAGATCGGCGATCTTGCGCGCGCCGGCTTCGAGCGCGCGGCTCACCAGCGGCTCCATCAGCGCTGCGGCTTCGGTCGTGCCGCTGAGCAGCGCTTCGAGGCGATCGTTGGCATGCACAAGCTTGATCTCGTCGAACGGTACGCCCGCCGCCTCCAGCACCTCGATCGCCGCATAGAACGTCCCGGCATGCCAGGTAACGGCGATCGGCACGTTGCGCAGCTCGCTCGGCGATCTGGATCTCGAAGTCCTTGCGCACCATCAGCGCGCCGGTGCGCACCGTGGTGTCGAGGCCGATGATCTTGCCGCCGCCGAGCGACTGCACGCGCTCGATCGCGCCCCATTCGCATACCGGATAGACTTCGAGCGCGCCCTTCTGCAGCTGCGATTCCTTCCAGCGCTCCGAAAAGTCCTCGACCCGCCCGCCGCGCCCTTGGGATTGTCCTCGATGATATTCGACGTTCAGTCCTTCGGCGGCGAAGAAGCCCTGCTCGACCGCGACGCGCCAGGGACGGTCATGGGCGTTGCTGTCGCTCTGCAGGCGGATGGTTTTTCTCTTGGTCGCTTGGGTCACGGGCTTCTCCTATCGCGCACTGGCGTCCTGATCGCGCGGCGTCTCGAAGGGACACAAACTTAGACAAAACGCGCAGGCAACTCAACACGGCCGGCGCGGCGCGATTGCCGGCTTTCGTCGTCGGCCCGATGCGGTTCTTCGTGGGCACGCTCGTCGTAACCGTGACGGCTGCTGTAGAAGACAAGCGCCATCAGCCCATAGGTTCATGCGCCTGGATTGCCAGGCAGTCGGGCAGACATTGACGCCGCCGTTTCGTCGCGGCTGCGATGCATCATTCGCGGGACTTGTATTCGCGCGCGTCGCTTCATGCCGCGCCGGTGACCCTTTCACATCAGGCCATCGCCTTTTCAGATTCGCGTCGACCTTGTCGAGGAAGCCGGTGGTCGAGAGCCACTTCTGGTCGGGGCCGACGAGCAGCGCGAGGTCCTTGGTCATGTCGCCGGCCTCGACCGTGTCGACGCAGACCTTCTCCAGCGTGGTCGCGAACTTCGGCGAGCTCGGCGTTGTTGTCGAGCTTGGCGCGGTGCGCGAGGCCGCGCGTCCAGGCGAAGATCGAGGCGATCGAGTTGGTCGAGGTCTCGCTGGCCCTTCTGATGCTGGCGGTAGTGGCGCGTCACGGTGCCGTGCGCGGCTTCGGCTTCGACCACCTTGCCGTCGGGCGTCGTCAGCACCGAGGTCATCAGGCCGAGCGAGCCGTAGCCCTGCGCCACCGTGTCGGACTGCACGTCGCCGTCGTAGTTCTTGCAGGCCCAGACATAGCCGCCCGACCACTTCAGCGCCGCCGCCACCATGTCGTCGATCAGGCGGTGCTCGTAGGTGATCTTCTTCGCCGCGAACTTGTCCTTGAACTCGGCGTCGAACACCTCCTGGAAGATGTCCTTGAAGCGGCCGTCGTAGACTCTTGAGGATGGTGTTCTTGGTCGAGAGATAGAGCGGATAGCCGCGGCTGAGCGCGTAGTTCATCGAGGCGCGGGCGAAGTCGCGGATCGAGTCGTCGAGGTTGTACATCGCCATGGCGACGCCGGCGCCCGGCGACTGGAACACCTCGCGCTCGATCTTCTTGCCGTCGTCGCCGACGAAGGTGAGCGTAGATCGTGCCCTTGCCGGGCACCTTGAAGTCGGTGGCGCGGTACTGGTCGCCATAGGCGTGGCGGCCGATGATGATCGGCTTGGTCCAGCCCGGCACCAGCCGCGGCACGTTCTTGCAGATGATCGGCTCGCGGAAGATCGATGCCGCCGAGGATGTTGCGGATGGTGCCGTTGGGCGAGCGCCACATCTCCTTGAGGTTGAATTCCTTCACGCGGCCTTCGTCCGGCGTGATGGTGGCGCATTTGACCGCGACGCCGACCTTCTTGGTCTTGTTCGGCGGCGTCGATGGTGATCTGGTCGTTGGTCTCGTCGCGCTTCTCGATGCCGAGGTCGTAATAGAGCAGATCGATGTCGAGATAGGGATGGATCAGCTTGTCCTTGATGAACTGCCAGATGATCCGGGTCATCTCGTCGCCGTCCATCTCGACGACGGGGTTCTTCACCTTGATCTTCGCCATTTTAAGGAGCCACCTTTTGAGCGCGGGCATCGGCAACGGTCGTCGGATTGACCGAAAATTCGACACGCGCTCATTGAAGACGCAGCCCCCGGCAGCCGCAGCCGGCTCTATAGCATCGACTTTCTTGCCGTAAAAGCGCGCGACGAGCTTCGTCGAGAGCGCTCGAAAGCCTGGCATCCGAGAACGGCGCGTGGCTCGCGTCAGAGCGCGGCGAGCGCGGCGTTCAGCGTGGCACTCGGCCGCATCGCGGCCGATGCCTTGGCGGCATCGGGCAGGTAGTAACCGCCGATGTCGACCGGCTTGCCTTGCGCGCCGATCAGCTCGCCATTGATCTTGGCCTCGTTCTTGGCTGAGCGTCTCGGCCAGCGGTTTGAAGCGGGCTTGCAGCTCCGCGTCCTTGGTCTGCGCGGCCAGCGCCTGAGCCCAGTACAGGGCGAGGTAGAAATGGCTGCCGCGATTGTCGATTTCGCCGACCTTGCGCGCAGGAGAGCGGTTGAACTCGAGGATCTTGCCGATGGCCGTGTCGAGCGTCTCGGCGAGAACCTGCGCCTTGGCGTTCTTGTAGGTCTGCGCCAGATGTTCGAGCGACGCGCCGAGGGCGAGGAACTCGCCGAGCGAATCCCAGCGCAGATAGCCCTCTTGCTGGAACTGCTCCACGTGCTTGGGCGCCGAGCCGCCGGCGCCGGTCTCGAACATACCGCCGCCCGCCAACAGCGGAACGATCGACAGCATCTTGGCCGAGGTGCCGAGCTCCATGATCGGGAACAGGTCGGTCAGATAGTCGCGCAGCACGTTGCCGGTGACGGAGATCGTGTCCTGCCCCTTGCGGATGCGCTCGAGCGAAAACTTGATCGCTTCGACCGGCGGCAGAATGCGGATGTCGAGCCCCGCGGTGTCTTGATCCTTCAGGTACTTCTCGACCTTGGCGATGACCTGGGCGTCATGCGCGCGCTTGGCGTCGAGCCAGAACACCGCCGGGGTGTTGGTGAGGCGCGCGCGGCGCACACCGAGCTTGACCCAGTCCTGGATCGGCGCGTCCTTGAGCTCGCACATGCGGAAGATGTCGCCGGTCTCGACCGGACGCTCCAGCAGCACCTTGCCGTCATCGGCGACGACGCGGACCGTTCCGCCCGCGGGAACTTCGAAGGTCTTGTCGTGCGAGCCGTATTCCTCGGCCTCCTGCGCCATCAACCCCACGTTGGGAACCGAGCCCATGGTCTTGGGATCGAACGCGCCGTGGGCCTTGCAGTCCTCGATGACCGCCTGATACAGCCTCGCGTAGCTGCGATCCGGGATCGCGGCGATGGCGTCGTGCAGCTTGCCGTCGGCGCCCCACATGCGGCCGGATTCGCGGATCATCGCCGGCATCGAAGCGTCGATGATGACGTCGCTGGGCACATGCAGGCCGGTGATCCCCTTGTCGGAATTGACCATGGCGAGGCCCGGTCGTTTCGCGTACTCGGCCGCGATGTCGGCCTTGATCGCTTCTTTTTCGGCTTCCGGCAGCGTCTCGATCTTCGTCAGCAGATCGCCGAAGCCGTTGTTGAGATTGACGCCGAGACGCTTCAGCGTGGCGGCGTGCTTCTCGATCACATCGGCGAAGAAGACGGAAACGGCATGGCCGAACATGATGGGATCGGCGATCTTCATCATGGTCGCCTTCACGTGCAGCGAGAACAGCACGCCTTCCTTCTTGGCGGCTTCGATCTGCTCGGCAAAGAAGGCGCGCAGCGCCTTGCGGCTCATCACCGCCGCGTCGATGATCTCGCCGGCCTGAAGCGGCGTCTTCGCCTTCAGCACCGTGACGGCGCCGTCGGCGCCGACCAGCTCGATGCGGGCGTTGGTCGCCGACGCGACGGTGGTCGAGATTTCCGAGCCGTAGTAATCGCCGCCCGACATGTACGCCACATGCGATTTGGAGTCTGGAACTCCAGGCGCCCATCTTGTGCGGATTGTTGCGGGCGTATTGCTTGACGGCGCCGGCCGCGCGGCGGTCGGAATTGCCTTCGCGCAATACCGGGTTGACGACGCTGCCGAACACCTTGTCGTAGCGGGACTTGATGTCCTTCTCGGCTTCCGTCGTCGGATTGTCCGGATAGTCCGGAACGTCGTAGCCCTTGCCTTGCAGTTCCTTGATCGCGGCCTTGAGCTGCGGGATCGAGGCGGAGATGTTGGGCAGCTTCATGATGTTGGCTTCGGGCCTCATCGTGAGCTCGCCGAGTTCGGTGAGTTCGTCGTTGATCCGTTGCGCAGGGGTGAGCTTCTCGGGGAAATTGGCGAGGATGCGACCGGCCAGCGAGATGTCCTTCAGCTTCACGGACACACCCGCCGCGCCCACGAAGGCTTCGACGATCGGCAGCAGGGAATAGGTCGCGAGCGCCGGGGCTTCATCGACCTTTGTCCACATGATTTCGAGATTTGGCATGCTTGCACCTCTGGTCGCCGTGCTTGTTTGGGCCGACCGGAAACTGACCATCGGCGGGCGCGGTGGAATGGCTTCTCCCGCGGGCCCTCAAATGAATTGTTCTCGGCGCGGACATCGCCAACCGGGAATTCGACTGACGGGAGTTCGGCGCGCGCCCTATAGCATCCGCGGTCCGCTGGTAAAAGCCTTGTCAGCAGGCGCGAGATTGGCGCGGCGGTGCGCTGCCGCTTGACGCAAGCGGCCGGCTTGGGCAGGGGCTGCGCCTTCAGGGCATTTGCCGCCGAGGAGCACTGCATGCCAGGGGCCGGCACCGACAAGACCAAGGACTGGACGAGCGGCCCGGCTCCCGTCGTGATCCTGGTCGAGCCGCAGCTTGGCGAGAACATCGGCGCGGCGGCCCGCGCCATGGCGAATTTCGGCCTGTCGCGGCTGCGGCTCGTCAAGCCGCGGGAGGACTGGCCGAACCCCAAGGCGCGCATGATGGCGGCGGGCGCCGACCGCGTCCTCGACGGCGCCGTGCTGTACGACAGCGTCGAGGCCGCCATCGCCGACTGCACGCTTTGTGCTGGCGACCACCGCGCGCGCCCACGACCAGGCCAAGCCGGTGATCGGTGCCGGCAGAGGCGGCCGGCGCAGATGGCGCCGCGGGTCGCGGCCGGCGAGACCGTCGGCCATCCTGTTCGGCCGCGAGCGCAACGGGCTCGAAAACGACGAGGTGGCGCTCGCCGACCGCATCGTCACGTTGCCGGTCAACCCGGCCTTCGCCTCGCTCAATCTCGCGCAGGCGGTGGTGATCGTCGCCTATGAATGGTTCAAGCTTGCAAGCGGCGAGGCGCTGCCGTTCGCGATGCCGGAGAAATCGCCGTCCGCGCCGAAGCAGCAGCTGCTGGCCTTCTTCGCCGCGCTCGAACGCGAGCTGGAGAAGGTCGAGTTCTTCCGCCCGCCCGACAAGCGCGAGACCATGCAGATCAACCTGCGCAACATCTTCACGCGCATGCAGCCGACCCAGCAGGACATCCAGACGCTGCACGGCGTCATCATGGCGATCGCCGAGGGCCGCAAGGGACCGGCGCGCGGCGGCGTGCTCGACGGCGAGGAGGCCGAGATGCTGCGCACGCTGCTCGCCGAGCACGGCCGGGGCCGCGTGCCGAACGAGCGCGGGCCGGTGCGCGGCCTGGCGCGGCTGCTTGCGCCGCAATCCGACCGAGGCCGAGCGCACGTTGTGGGACGCGCTGGTCAACGACCGCCGCTTCGCCGGCCGCGGCTTCAAGCGGCAGACGCCGGTCGGCCCGCACATCTGCGACTTCGTGTCGTTTCCGCTGCGCGTCGTGATCGACTCGTGCCGGCGGAGGAGAGCGCGCGGCCGCGCAAGGCGCGCGCCGAAAGGCGCGCCTGGCTCGCCGACGCGCGGCTACGCCGTGCGTGGAGGTCGACGATGCGGCGACGATCGACGGCGGACGATCGCCACGGTGCTCGATCGACCCTGCGACCGGCTGAAGCTGGTCTAGCCCTTGACGCACCTTCAGCTGCCGCCGCCGCGCCGGCGCGCAGGAAGCCGAGATCGCTCGTCACCGCGAGGAAGCGGAAGCCGCGCTTGGCGAGCTGCACCGCGCGGTCGGCGGTGTGGCAATAGGCGCCGGGAATTTTTCTCGGCCTTTGCGCGGCGGCGACGATGCGGTCGATCTCGCGCTCGACGTCATTCGACATCGGATCGACCTGCTTGCCGTCGGACAGCGCGATCGAGAGATCGGACGGACCGAGGAACAGCCCGTCGATCCCCGGCGTCGCCGACGATGGCGTCGAGATTCGTCGAGCGCGGTGCGGGTCTCGATCATGGCGAGCGTGACGATGTGGTCGTTGGCCTCGCGCAGATAGACCGACTGGTCGGAAAGCCCGGCGAGCGTCATCGCGCGATGCGGCCCCCAGCTTCGCTCGCCGACCGGCGGAAATTTTGCCGCGGCGGCAAATGCCCGGGCGTCGGCCGCGGTATTGATCATCGGCGCGATGATGCCTTCGGCGCCGAAATCGAGCACGCGGCTCACCGTCGCGAAGTCGCCGACCGGCACGCGCACGATCGGCGCCGAGCCGCTCTGGCGCACCGCGGCAATGGCCGCCAGGATCGCGGCGAGGTCCCACAGGCCGTGCTGGCTGTCGAGCGTGACGGCGGGAAAGCCGTCGCGGCCGATGGTTTCGGCGACGATCGGATAGGGCAGCCCGCACCAGCCGGAGAGCACGGTTTCGCCGGCGCGCAGCCGCGCGGCGAGGGTAAAAGCGGCGATGGCCATGAGCAATTATCGTCCGGCTTTGATGTCGGCGACGGCCTTGGCCATCAATTCCGTCATCACGCGCGCGGATCTGGTGGTCCGATTGCGCGACACCCTTGGCGTCGAAATCCCTGCGAATCTTATGAAAGACGTCATGGTCGCCGGTGTCCTCGAAATCCGCCATCACGATGACTTGCGCGTAGGCGTCGGCGTCGGCGCCGGCGAGTCCGAGTTTCTCCGCGGCCCACAGGCCGAGCAGCTTGTTGCGCCGCGCGGTTGCCTTGAACTTGAGTTCCTCATCGTGCGCGAACTGCTTCTCGAAAGCCTTCCTCGCGCTTGTCGAATGTGGTCATGCGCTTGCCCCGATAGTGCGTTCGAACGGCGCAAATCGCCTGCCGCCTTGCATATAGAGGGTGCCCCGTCAAGGCAACCACAGCCGCAGCCAAACACGGCCGTTGCGGTGGATCGCTTGGCGGGTCTATGTCGATTGTGCTCTGCGTCACCTTCGGTTAGCCTTTGTGTCGCGGAGGGGCCGCATCGTTTGAGTTCGCCGCTCACGTCCGCCGCCGCGGACCTCGACATCCAGACTGGAGCCACGGCATTCGATGGATTTCACCAAGCCACGGTACACTCCCATGAGCCGCCGTCGCCGCATCTATGAAGGCAAGGCGAAGGTCCTTTATGAAGGGCCCGAGCCGGGAACACTGATTCAGCATTTCAAGGACGATGCGACCGCCTTCAACGCCAAGAAGCATGAGGTGATCGAAGGCAAAGGGCGTCCTCAACAACCGGATCTCCGAATACGTCTTCCAGCATCTCAACGACATCGGCGTTCCGACTCACTTCATCCGCCGGCTCAACATGCGCGAGCAGTTGATTCGCGAGGTCGAGATCATTCCGCTCGAAGTGGTGGTGCGCAACGTCGCGGCCGGCTCGCTGTCGCAGCGCCTCGGGATCGAGGAAGGCACGCAGCTGCCGCGCTCGATCATCGAGTTCTACTACAAGAACGACCAGCTCAACGATCCGATGGTGTCGGAAGAGCACATCACCGCGTTCGGCTGGGCGACGCCGCAGGAGATCGACGACATCATGGCGCTTGCCATCCGCGTCAACGATTTCCTCTCCGGGCTGTTCCTCGGCGTCGGCATCCGTCTCGTCGACTTCAAGATGGAAAGCGGCCGGCTGTGGGAAAACGACCTGATGCGGATCGTGGTCGCCGACGAGATTTCTCCCGACTCCTGCCGGCTGTGGGACATCAAGTCGAACGAGAAGCTCGACAAGGACCGCTTCCGCCGCGATCTCGGCGGCCTTGCTGGAGGCCTATACCGAAGTGGCCAAACGCCTCGGCATCATGAGCGAGGGCGAGCGGCCGCAGGGCACAGGGCCGATTCTCGTCAAGAGTTAACTCTGGAGCCCCGGCGATGGGCGTCCCCACGATCAAAACCGGCCCGATGACGGTGGAGGAGTTTTATGCCTTCACCGACACGCGGCCGGATGAAGAAAAGTGGGAGCTGATCGATGGGGAGCCGATCTTGAATGCGTCGCCGAGTGAACTGCACCAAAGAATTGTCAAGAATGTCTTGGTTTTCCTTTCGGCGTTCGAGCAGCGCGCCCGGACGGCTTGGGAAATCCTCCCCGGACTCTGGGGTTCGTGTTTCCGACACAAATCGTCCGGAGCCGGATGTTCTGATCATCCCAGCAGTCGGTCAGTCTGCCGATCCACTGCGTCGAGATCGCAGCGATGTGATAGCGGCATTCGAAGTCCTCTCGCCGTCGACGGCCAATCGCGATCTTCGCTGGAAGCGATCCGCGTACACGAGTTTGCCGACGCTGACCCATTACATCGTCATCGCCCAGGACACCGTGGAGGTCGCCGTGTTCGCGCGGGAGGATGGCTTCGCGGAACGGCGCTTTCGATCAATAAATGATTCCATCGAGCTGCGATCGCTGGATGTCACGTTGCCCCTCTCCGTGATTTATCGGAGCGCTGGGCTGAAGTAGGGGCCGCGGATATCTGCGATGAGCAATACGCACACCATCGGTCTCGTCGTGCCCTTTGCCACCGACGAGGTGCCGGCCGAAGGGCGTATCATGTACCCCAACGTGCACTTCATTCCGCGCGGTGTTGGTGTCCGCGCGCTCACACCTGAGGGCTACGCGGCTGCCTTTGACGCCATCATCCCGGCCGCGCTGGAACTTGCCGGCAGAGGCGTCGACGCCATCATGGTGATCGGCACTTCGCTTACCTTCTATCGCGGCCCCGAGGCGCACGACCGGCTGCTCGCGGAGTTGCGTCAAAAGACCGGGTTGCCGGTCAGCACCATGAGCCAGGCGATCGTCGACGGGCTGCGCGAGGTCGGCGCGAACCGCGTTGCCGTCGCCACGGCGTACACGGACGTGGTCAACAGCCGCCTGACGGAATTGCTGACCGCCGCCGGCATCGACGTGCTCGCCCTCGAATGCTTCAACATCCTCGGGTTCGGCGGTCCGAGAAAAAGAGCGAAGCCGACATCATCGCGCTTAGCGACAGCGCGGTCGCGAAAGCCGGCGATTCTGACAGCATCCTGATCTCGTGCGGCGGATTGCGCACCCTCGCTGTGGCGCAACCGCTCGAAGCCAAGCACGACATTACAGTCGTTTCGTCGACGCCGGCGGCCTTCTGGGCGGCGATGCGGCTGGTCGGCGAAAGCGGCCGTATCACAGGCTATGGACGCATGCTCGAACAGGCCAAAGAGCCAGTGCATTAGGACAATTGAGCCCGTTGCGAGGGCTGCGATTCATCCATATTGATGGGTGGAATTGGAGCGTCCGCCATGAAGGCCCGGGTCACGGTCACCTTGAAATCGGGCATTCTCGACCCGCAGGGCAAAGCCATCGAGGGCGCGCTGAAATCGCTTGGCGTCAGCGGCGTGGCGAGCGTACGCCAAGGCAAAGTGTTCGACATCGAGATCGAGGGCGCGGACCGGGCCGGCGCCGAGGCTGCTCTGAAAAGCGCGGCGGAGAAGTTGCTCGCCAACACGGTCATTGAGAATTACCGGATCGAGGTGACCGGATGATCGGAGCCGCCGCACGGGCCTTGCCATTGATCGTGGCGCTCGCCGGCGCGGTCGGCGGAGATGTCCTGGCGTCGAACAACGTATCGACCGGTCCGGTGCATCCGCATTGGGTTGTGGTAACATGGCCGTTCCCGATCGACCAATGGGGCGCTGGACGCGCCTTTCAGTGCGACGCGTCGGCATGCGGCAAGACAATCAATCTCTACTTTCGGCCGAAGATCGGTTTCTGCAGTTGCAGCCGTGGTGTCTACGACGATGCCGAACTTGATCGCGTCGGCGACATCGAGCTGATCGGCCCGCAATTCGAAGGTATGGGCGAAGGCCGTGAGGTCAGTGTCGGCTGGATGCGGGGGCGCAGCAGGGAGTTCACTGTGACCGGCCCGTACCAGGTGACCAGCGGGGCCGCTGCAATCGCGTTCAACAACAAATGCGACGTCGTCGTCGCCACCGTCACCACCGACGGCGACCTGACTGGCGCCGAGCGCGCGGCGCTGCAATTTCTTAACAGCGATCCCGTGCTCCAGTGGGCGCGCGCCGAACTCGGATCGGACGGCATTTGAGATATCCGCGATGAAGTCCGCTGTCGTCGTCTTCCCTGGCATCAATCGCGAGCGCGATATGGCGCGGGCGCTGAAGCTCATGTCCGGACGCGAGCCCGCGATGGTCTGGCATGCTGATCCCGATCTGCCCGCAGGAACAGACCTTGTCGTCATCCCGGGCGGCTTCTCTTACGGCGATTACCTGCGCTGCGGCGCCATTGCGGCCCGCGCGCCGATCATGGACGCGGTGCGCGCCTTCGCGGCAAAAGGCGGCCTCGTGCTCGCGGTGTGCAACGGCTTCCAGATCGCCTGCGAAGCGGGATTGCTGCCCGGCGTGCTGATGCGCAACGCGCAGCTTCGCTTCATCTGCCGCGACGTCTACCTGCGCGTCGAACGCTCCGATACGCCGTTCACCCGCGGCTACAACGCCGGCCAGGTGATCCGCGTGCCGGTCGCCCATGGCGAAGGCAACTATGTCGCCGACGGCGAGACCATCGCGCGGCTCGAAGGCGAGGGCAGGGTGCTGTTTCGCTATGCGTCGCCTGACGGCATGATCGACCCGGACTGGAATCACAACGGCGCCATGAATGCGATTGCGGGCATCGTCAACAACCGCGGTAACGTGCTCGGCATGATGCCGCACCCGGAAAATCACGTCGAAGCGGTCATGGGCTGCACCGACGGTCGCGGGCTGTTTGCAGGACTGACCGAACATTTCGCCAAAGCCGCTTGAGATCGCGCCAATCCGAGGCCGCCCATACTATGCTTTGCCGAGGCGTGAGCGGGGGCATTTATGGCTGATGGCATCAGCTCTCGTCTGGAAGCGAGGCCGCGCTGCCATCCTCGACTTTTTTACTGTGTTTATTGGTGGCGGCTATGTAATCGCGCGCCTCACTGGACACCTGACCGACAGCGGTTTTGATCTGAGCGGCTGGACCGCTTTGGCGCTGTTCGCGCTCGTCGTGGTCTACTTCTTTGTCGGCCGCCGCTATGTCGGCGGCACCCTGTGGGATCGTATCCTCGGTATCGGCAGACCTCAGCCCATGGCCTGATGCTAAGCTGGCGGCGCGACCGGGTGGTGGATTGGCGACAGCACTTCGGTAAAGAGCGGTGGGCCGATCGGCGGGTCGGGCGGCGCGAACTTCTGATCCCAACTCGGGTAGTCGTAGTAGCTCACCTTGATCTGCTGCGGTGACACCTCCAGCAGCGCGAAGGCGTGGTCGTAGAATGCCTGCATGTGGCTCCTGTACTTCGACAGTTTAAGCCGCGGCATGTGATCCATGAAGGCGGCGGCCTTGCAGGCCTCGTCGATGCGGAACGGGTCCTGGGCTTGGCTCTCCTCATAGGCGCTGCAGCCGACAAGGCGTCCTTTGCGCAGCGGTCTGCCGGCGCCCGGGAACACAAGATTATCTTTGAAGATAATCAGATTGTGTTCGTGACCCCAGAACCAGGCGGCGATCCGGTCGAAATAGGGTTGGAACGTCGCGTGGAGATTTTCGTTCAGGTACGGACGGGCTCCCTTGCTGAGCCGCTCGGTCGCCGAAAACAGCTGATGGTGTGACAGCAGAATCGTCGTGCCGGCGAACGTGTTGAGTTTGTCGCGATGCCACGTCATCTCGCTCGCGACGAGCGCTGGCGACAGATGATTGATGGGACTGCGGTCGTTATAGCCCGTATCCATCCCGAGGAATTGCCAGTGGCCGTCTTCCGTGCGCAGACAGAAATAGCTCGCCTTCTGCTCGCACCCGGGCAGCTTTGAATTGATGCGGCCGATCATGTCGTAGAAGCCGCGGCCGCCGGAATAGTAGTCGTGATTTCCCGGCAGGGTGAAAAACGGCGGACGCTTGATCTTCAATTGATCGACCAGCGCGTCGACAACATTGACGACGTTTCGCATGCACTCTTGGTGGGTTCCCGAATAGTAGACATCGCCAAGATGAATAACGGCGTCGGGCGTGAATTTTTTCAGCGCTTGCCGGAGCAGGGCGACGTTATCGGTCATCTGGGTGCCCCAGTCGCCGATCATCACAATTTTGCACGTACTCGGGAGCCGGTAGTCGATCACGCCGTAAGCCAGGTCGGCAGGCGTCTGTTCGCTCCAGTCGTTGTATTGCGGGAAGCGCGCTTCGATCGAGTACCGGAAGTACTGCCAGAGGCACCGGATCCAGCCGATAACGTCCCATTCGCCATAGCGGGCGATCAAGCCTCGGATTCTTGCCGCCCGCCTGCTCGGAGGCGCGTTTTTGGCGGACTGCCAAATCGAGGTGTTCCGGTCGCGGACTGGTGGGTCTTGACGCAACGGCCGTCCTCAATCGCAGGCGGGACCTTTGGGAATGACCTCCGGGACACCATCCGGTTGCAATTACGGGTAGTCTGTCCCAATCAATTCTCCACAAGCAACCGGCACTGGATTTCAATGACCGGTGAATCCATTTACGGGTGACATGGCGTACATGTGACATGAACGCTTCTGGACGCCTGGCCGTATGATCTTTGCCTTGAGCCGAAGCCTCCGTTGATGATCTCCAACGAGCCCGCCATCACGCCCGAGCTGATTGCCCAGCATGGGTTGAAGCCCGACGAGTACGAGCGGCTCGTCAAGCTGATCGGGCGCATACCGAGCTTTACCGAGCTCGGCATCTTCTCGGCGATGTGGAACGAGCACTGCTCGTACAAATCGTCGAAGGTTCATCTGCGCACGCTGCCCACCAAGGCGCCTTGGGTGATCCAGGGGCCGGGCGAAAACGCCGGCGTTATCGATATCGGCGGCGGGCTTGCCGTCGTGTTCAAGATGGAAAGTCACAACCATCCAAGCTACATCGAGCCCTATCAAGGCGCGGCGACCGGCGTCGGCGGCATCTTGCGCGACGTTTTCACCATGGGCGCGCGGCCGATCGCCTGCCTCAACGCGCTGTCGTTCGGCGATCCGAGCAATGCGAGGACGCGGTCGCTCGTCTCCGGCGTGGTCGCCGGCATCGGTGGCTACGGCAATTCGTTCGGCGTGCCGACGGTCGGCGGCGAGGTGCGCTTCGACCGCCGATACGACGGCAACATCCTGGTCAACGCCATGGCGGTTGGCCTTGCCGAGACCGACAAGATTTTCTACTCGGCCGCATCGGGCGTCGGCATGCCGATCGTCTATCTTGGCTCGAAGACCGGCCGGGACGGCATCCATGGCGCCACGATGGCGTCGGCAGAATTCGGCGCCGACGCCGAAGAGAAACGACCGACCGTGCAGGTCGGCGATCCGTTTTCCGAGAAGCTTCTGCTTGAAGCCTGTCTCGAAATCATGGTGCGGGGCTGCGTCATCGCCATCCAGGACATGGGCGCGGCGGGGCTGACCTGCTCGGCTGTCGAAATGGGCGCCAAGGGCGATCTCGGCGTGGCGCTTAACCTCGACAAGGTGCCGTGCCGCGAAACCGGCATGAGCGCCTACGAGATGATGCTGTCGGAGAGCCAGGAGCGCATGCTCATGGTGCTCAAGCCCGACAAAGAGAAGGAAGCCGAAGCCATCTTCCGCAAATGGGGCCTCGACTTTGCGGTGGTCGGCGAGACCACGCCGACCAGGCGCTTCGTCGTCAGGCATGGCGGCGCGGTCGTGGCCGATTTGCCGATCAAGGAACTCGGCGACGAGGCGCCAGTCTACAATCGGCAGTTTGTCGAAGCGCCGAAGCGGCCGATCATTCATGCTTCGGATGTCATGCCGCCGATGCCAATCGCCGACGCGCTGGAAAAGCTGATCGGTTCGCCCGACCTCTGCTCGAAGCGATGGGCGTGGGAGCAATACGATCACGTCATCATCGGTAACACGGTACAGCGGCCCGGCGGCGACGCCGCCGTGGTCCGCATCAACGAGGGACCGAAGGCGCTCGCGCTGACGGCCGACGTGACGCCGCGCTATTGCGAGGCAGATCCGTTCGAAGGCGGCAAACAGGCCGTCGCCGAAGCTTGGCGTAATCTCTGCGCTGTCGGCGCCAAGCCCCTGGCGCTGACCGATAATCTCAACTTCGGCAACCCCGAGCGGCCGGAGATTATGGGCCAACTGGTCGGCTGCATCCGCGGCATCGGCGAAGCGTCGCGCGCGCTCGATTTCCCGATCGTTTCCGGAAATGTCTCGCTCTACAACGAAACCAATGGGCGCGCGATTTTGCCCACGCCCACGATCGGCGGCGTTGGTGTTCTGGATGACTTCACCAGGTCAATAACGCTCGCCTTCAAGGCCGAGGGCGAGGCGATCCTTGTCGTCGGCGAGGCGCACGGCTGGCTCGGCCAATCCCTCTACCTGCGCGATATCTGCGGCCGCGGGGAGGGCGCGCCGCCGCCTGTCGATCCTGCGACCGAGCGCCGTCATGGCGAGTTCGTTCGCGGCCTGATCCACGACGGCTTGGCGACAGCCGTGCATGATGTTTCCGACGGCGGGCTTTTGATCGCGCTCGCCGAGATGGCGATGGCTTCAGGCATCGGCGCCGTTCTGGAAATCCTTCAGGCATCCCGCTGCACAGCTTCTGGTTTGGTGAAGATCAAGCCCGATACATCGTTACGGCAAAGAGCGTTACGTCAAAGAGCGCCGACGCTGTTGTACAGCGGGCGCGGGCCGCATCTGTGCCGGTGCTTCGGCTCGGCGCCACGGGTGGTCACGTCCTCGCTTTCGGTGAGGAGCGGCCGGTGCCGGTTGCCGATCTCAAGGAGCGGCACGAGCGCTGGCTGCCGGCCTACATGGCCGGCAAGGAGTAGGGGCCTTATCGCCGCGCCGCGGCCATCGCCGAATAACAGCCTGACGATAGGCTCGGCGCGTGATCGGCGAGACAATCGATAATGCGTCCGCCGCCCGGTGGCACGCCCGCGCACAGCGAGCGCGCGTCGGTGTCACAAACAGCGAGAATCGCCAGCGCTCGCCGCGGACGCATCAGCGGCATCGGCGAAAGCGGAGCGACTGTCGGAGGCGGGGCTGCGGCGGTGGTTGGCGCTTCTTCCGGTGCCGATGTTGCCGGCGCGCCGCCCACGGCGGCGACAGCGCTTTTGCAGGCCGGCGATAGCGCCGCCGCGTTGCTTTGCAGGCATTGCAGCGCCGCAGCGCCGCCCGGCTGCACGCCCGAGCAATGCGCCATGAAGTCGGAGCGGCACGCCGCGCGGATAGCGCTGGTTTGCTGAGCGGTGGGTTTGGCGGGAGCGGCCGTAGCGGCGGGAGCCGGTGCGGCTGCGGCAGGCGCCGCTGGTTCGCTGCCGCCTCCTTTGTCGGCAGCAGGCGACGCGCGTTTGCCGATGGCAGCGACAGCGCTTTGGCATTTTGCCGACAGCTTGGCCGCATTGCGCTGCAGGCAGGCGAGGGCGTCGGCGCCACCCGGCTGCACGCCTGAGCAATTTGCGATGAAGTCCGACCGGCACGCCGCGCGGATGGCGCTGGTTTGTTTGGCGGTGGGCTTCTCAGTCGCCGTAGGAGTTGCCGCGGTGCGCGTGGGCTCGGGCTTTTTCGCCGGTGCGGGCTCGCGCGTGGCGGGCGGCGCTGGCGGTGTTGCGGCCGTCGCGGGGGCCGAGTGGCTACCCTCGGTCGCCGTTGGCGATGGAGTCGCAGCCGGTGCAGCGGAAGCCGGCGCTGGCGTTGCCGCAGGAGGAATGGCCGCTGCGGCAGGCGTTTCCGGCTTCGGCGCGACCGCGCCGACCGCGGTCTTGCATGCGGCCGAAAGTTTGCTCTCGTTGCGCAGCAAACACTCGAACGCTTCCTGCCCACCCGGCTGGACACTCGAACAGTTCGCCATGAAATCGGAGCGGCAGGCCGAACGAATGGCATCGCGTTGCGCCTGCCCGGGTCCCTGTGCGGCCGCAATATGGATTGTCAGGCCAACGAGAAGACTCGCGAGCAACGATGATCTGAACATGCAGATACCTTTCACATTCACAGGCGCGCCGATCTTTTTGGCGGCGCGGAGAATGCATGGCCGCTTTCCGCAGTCCAGTTTCAAGCCTGTGACAGCCTTACTGCCTTACCTTTGCCGTCGAAGGATGATCTGATAGTCCTGAGTACGCTTTGCGGGAAAAAAGCGTGGCCCATTCAGGAGACGCGCCATGCCCATGGCCGCGAACGATATCGAGCGATTGATCCGGGTGCGCATACCGGACGCCGAAGTCACGATCCGAGACCTCGCCGGCGATGGCGACCATTATGCCGCGACCGTCATCGCCGAGTTCGTTCCGCGGCAAGACCCGCGTCCAGCAGCACCAGATTGTCTACGAGGCGCTCAAAGCCGAAATGGGTGGCAAGCTGCATGCGCTGGCGCTGCAGACCGGCACGCCTTAAGGCATCCCGCTCAGGCGGTCAGCGCTTTGGCCCCTGATAGCGCGGGTTTTCACTGCAGATCGCGCCTTTTCCCATGCCGGCGGCACGGCATTGCTCAAAACTGGTGAAACTGCAGCTGATCCGCCCGTCCGCTTGCGTGAGGCACCACGGATAGTTGATTTCCGCCCGCGCCGCGCCGCCCGCAAAAGTGCCGATCAGTACCGCCGTGAGCCCGAAAGTGATGCGCATGTCGGTCTCCCTTGCGCCTACCGCAGTACGATTAACACGCGTCGGCCCCAGTTATTCTCGGCCGCTATTCTCGCTGGGCGGACATTCTTCGCGCCGGCACGATGACAGGATGTCATGCTCCCCGGCGCCGTCTCGGCGGAAGATGTTTTTCGCGCAAAATTGAAGCGATTTAAGCGTGAAATCAGCGCAATAGGCTTTGCTTGGATTTTTGCGGTAATATATTGCAGATTCGAGGTCAACGAGAATCGGTGCGGGGACAATCCTCGCCGGCAGTCAGGGATCATGCGATGTCCATCGACCAATTCATCGACAATGAGGTCAAAGGCAACGACGTTGTGGTGTTCATGAAGGGCACGCCGCAATTTCCGATGTGCGGGTTCTCCGGCCAGGTCGTGCAGATCCTCGATCATCTCGGCGTGCCCTATAAGGGGCTCAACGTGCTCGAAAATGACGAACTGCGTCAGGGCGTCAAGTCGTATTCCAACTGGCCGACGATTCCCCAGCTTTACGTCAAGGGCGAATTCGTCGGCGGCTGCGACATCATCCGCGAGATGTTCCAGGCCGGCGAATTGCAGTCCCTGCTCAAAGACAAGGGCTTGGCGGTCAAGGCACCCGCCGCCTGATCTGATCCATCCGGTCGGCAAGGAGTATCACCGCGCCGCCGTTACGGCGGCGCGCAGTTCTTTGAACACTGGCGCGGGAAGTATTCCGCAGCCTGCCGTCAGCGCGAGTAGTACTCGACGACGAGGTGCGGCTCCATCACCACCGGGTAGGGCACGTCGCCCAGCGTCGGGATGCGCGACAGCTTCGCCGTCATCTTGGAGTGATCGACCTCGACGTAATCCGGCACGTCGCGCTCCGCGAGCGCGGTCGCTTCGAGTACGAGCGCAAGCTGCTTTGACTTTTCCTTGACTTCGACCAGATCGCCGACCTTCACGCGGATGCTCGCGACTGTGACGCGCTTGCCGTTCAGCTTGACGTGGCCGTGGCTGACGAATTGCCGCGCGGCGAACATGGTCGGGACGAACTTCGCACGATAGATCACCGTATCGAGCCGGCGCTCGAGAAGCCCGATCATGTGGGCGCCGGTGTCGCCCTTGAGGCGGCGGGCCTCGTCATAGATGCCGTGAAAGTGTCGCTCCGACATGTTGGCGTAGTAGCCCTTGAGCTTCTGCTTGGCGCGCAGCTGCACGCCATAATCCGACAGCTTGCCCTTGCGGCGCTGGCCGTGCTGGCCAGGGCCATATTCGCGCTTGTTGATCGGAGATTTCGGCCGGCCCCAGATGTTCTGGCCCATCCGCCGGTCGATCTTGTACTTCGCCTGGTGGCGCTTGGTCATTCGCGTCCTCAAGAGTTTTGGGCATGTTCTTGTCCGAAAACCGGAAAACCACTTTTCGGGATCATGCCGGGATGATGCTGAGGATCGCGCCCTCCTCTATGCCAGCCCTTCGAGAGCAGGTGGCACCGACAGGCTCCGGGCCGAAGCGCCGGCCTAAACCGCGGGTCGCGAAACACCGCGCGGGCCGCTAGGGCCCGCGAAGTGGGCGGTATCTAGGGGTTAATCGCGAAACTGTCAAACACCCTGGCGGCCTGCCCAGGAAGCCGTTTATCCGGCCGCAAGATGCTTCCGCCGCATCGGCAGCAGCACCGCAATGGCAAGGAACGCCGTCAGCGCGTCGAGCGCAGCAACCACGATGAACACGGCGGTCCAGCTGCCGGTGTACTGCTTGAGGAACGCCGCGGCAGGCCCGCCAAGGATCGAGCCGACGCCCTGGGCAATGTAGAGGAAGCCATAGTTCGTGGCGGCGTATTTGGGCCCGAACGTGTCGGTCAGCGTCGAGGGGAACAGCGAAAAGATTTCGCCCCAGCCGAAAAACACAAGCCCGGTGAGCACGACAAAGAGCGCCGGCCGATCGATGAAGGCAAACAGCACGAGGATCGCGATCGCTTCGAGCGTGAAGGCCAGCGCCATCGTGCCCTCGCGGCCGATATGATCGGAGACCCATCCGAAAAACGGGCGCGTCAGGCCGTTGGTGACACGCGACAGCGTCAGCGACAGCGGCAGCGCCGCCATGCCCAGCACCATCGCTTGTGCGACCTTGTACTCGTTGGCGAAGGGGCCGACATTGGATGTCACCATGAGGCCCGATGTCGACATCATGCTCATCATGATGAAGAGCAGGTAGAACACCGGACTCTTCAGCATCTCGCGCGGGGAGTAGCTGCGGCGGGTCTGCTGCGCTGCGATTGTCGCGCTCGGTGCCGGACTTTCGACCTGATAATTCTCGGGCGGCACGCACAGCCCTTGCGCCGCGAGAACTCCGACGACGGCCTGAATGGCGCCCCACACCAGCAAGGTTTGCGCGTAGCCCGAACTTCTGATCATGCTGTCGATCGGAAAACTGGTGAAGAAGGCGCCGAAACCATAGCCCGCCGCGGCGAGCCCGGTGGCGAGGCCGCGGCGGTCCGGAAACCACCGCATCATCAGCCCGATGATGCCCACATAGATGATGCCCGTGCCGAAGCCGCCGAGCACGCCGTAGGTCAGATAGAGCATCCACAGACTGTTGGCCGTGGACGCCAGCATCCAGCTGCCGCCGGCCAGCAGCGCGCCGACCGAGATCAAGGTGCGCGGGCCGAAGCGATCGACCAGATAGGCTTGGAACGGTGAGAACCAGGTCTGCAGGATGATCAGCAGCGAAAACGTCCACTGCAGTTCGGCGAGCGTGGTGCCGAGCTTTTGGTTGAGCGGGCCGGTAAACAGCGTCCACACATATTGCGGACTGGAAATCGCCATCATGGCGATGACGCCAAGGATGAGCTGGTTCCAGCGGTTCGTATGCGAAGCCACCCGCGCGGTTGGAACGGCTATCGTCATGGAAGCCCCCGAAGAAAACTTCGTACGGCCCGGCGTATGAAACCGTAACGCCGGCATAACCGGGATCACAGCCGAAATACGGGGCAGCTTCTGACGTAAGTTTGGGCAGCGTCAGCGGGCGTCTGATGCAGCCGGTTCTTTCGACCGGATGTTAAAGCGCGCCAGCACGGATGCCGGGGCACGGCCGGACGTGAAAATTGCCTGTGCGCTTCTGCTTTTCGCCGGTGGGGGCGGGGAGGCACCAAGAAGGTCCGTCACCCGCCGCGCGATGGCGGGAGCGGGATCGAGGAAATTCACCGGCCATGGAGCGACCTGGCGCATCCGGTCGACCAGCAGGGGATAGTGGGTACAGGCCAGCACAATCGTGTCGGTTCGCGCTCCGTCGTCGCGAAAACACGGCGCGATTTCTGCACGCAACTCGGCGTCGCCGACCGGCGTGCCTATGAGTTCGGCTTCAGCCTGGGCCGCGAGCGCCTTAGACCCGACCAGGGTGATTTCGCAATCCTGGGCGTAATCGCGGATGAGCGCGCGCGTATATTCACGGGCAACGGTTGCTTCCGTGCCAAGCACGGACACACGACGGGTGGCCGAGGCGGCGCAGGCCGGCTTGATGGCCGGCACGGTGCCGACGAACGGCACCAAAAATTTCTTGCGCAAGGCGGGGAGAACGATGGTCGAAGCCGTGTTGCAGGCGATCACGATGAGATTTGGTGGGTGCGCCTCGATCAGTTCGCCCATCAGGTCAACGACGCGGGCGACGAGAGCGTCTTCGGCAAGTGCCCCGTATGGGAACGCGGCATCATCGGCGACATAGACAAAATCGGCATGGGGCCGGGCGGCGGCGACCTCGCGAAAGACGGTCAGTCCACCGAGGCCTGAGTTGAATACCAGGATCGATTCCCGTCCCGCCGAGTCCCGTGCCATGGCGCGACACATGCCACGCGGGGTGTCCGGCCGCAATCGCCGCGGCGGTTTTGCCAATGGAATCAGCGATTCAACCGCCATCGGCGCAACCTCCGCCGACTTAAGTTGGCGTTTGTACCAAAGAGTGGTACATAGCCTTATAGGCGGGGTGCTATCGGGTGATCGTAAGTCTTTGTGATGAGTGGCTGCGCGCTTTCTTCGTCGATGACGCACATTCGCGGCACATTCCGGCCGATCTCCAAGGCCGACTGTTTCGCAAGCTTCAGATGATCGACGACGCGACGATCAGGACCTGCGAGTGCCACCCAGCAATCATTTCGAAAAGTTGCGCGGCAATCTGACCGGGCTTCACTCTGTCCGCGTCAACAGCCAGTGGCGGTTGGTCTTTCGCTGGAACGGCAGCCGCCGGGAGGCTGAAGACGTGTATCTCGACAACCACAGCTATAGATGAGGGACCATGCTGACGACGAACCGCAAGCCGGCCACAGTCGGCGAGATTCTGGTCGAGGAGTTCATGCAGCCGATGGGGCTGACGCAAGCCAAGCTCGCTGAGGCGATGGGCGTTCAGCGCAAGCATGTCAACGAACTATGCAACAACCGCCGAACCGTCACAGCGGCGACTGCGCTCATCCTCGCGCGGGTGTTCGGCAACAGTCCCGATTTCTGGCTGAACGTACAGCGGCGCACCGACCTGTGGGAAGCGATGAATAGCCCCCGCGACCGTAAGCGAATTGAACGTGCAAAACCGCTTGGTGCCGCGGCGTGATCCCAACCATTCCAGCGTTCATTGCGGGCCTTAACACGGCCCTTTCAACCTTTGCCCGGCAAAAAACGGTCGGTTACAAAACGAGATAGATCGTCTTCCTGCGGCAGGAGTTTAAGTTCGACGAAGCTCTTCGCCATGGCGGCCAGCGTGTTCGGATCGATGTGCCCGTCGGCTGAGAAGAAATTCGACGGCATGAGCCGGTCGTAGACCTTGGTGGCAACGCTCTTGCGGACGTTCAGCGCCTGCTCCGCAAAGCCGACGGTTTCGCCCTTGTGGGCACGCGCGTAGCCAATGGTCTCGAACCAGCCCCTGACGAACGCGCTGACGGCATCCGGCTTCTCGGCGATCGCCTTGTCAGACGCATAGATGATCTGGTTCTGGAAGTTTTTGATGAGGTCGCCGAAATTCAACAGGATCGTGGCGTCGCCGCGTTCCTCAAGATCAAGCGCAGCAGCGAGATCGACCACCGCGGCATCAACGTTGCCGGCTTTGAGCGCCGCGATCCGCGCCGGCGTGTCGCCGACGCCGACCCGCTTGATCTCGCTCGGGTCCCAGCCGTTGCTGACCGCGATCTGAGAGACGGCCCAATCGGTCAGTGAGCCGATATTGCTGACCGCGGCGACGCGGCCTCGCAGGGCGTCAATGGTTGGCACCGAATGGTCCGGGCGAACCACGAGCGCGAGAATTGTCAGTGGGCCCGACAGTGCCGCGACCGCCTTCAGCGGAGCACCTTTGGCCGCGAATGCAAGCGTAGCCCCTGAGGCGAGCGCGATGTCGACGGAGCCGGCAACGGTGGCCTGCACCATCTTCGCCTGCGTAATGAGCGAAATCTCTGGGGCAATGCCGTTGCGTTTGAAGATGCCGAGTGTGTTGCCGTAATCGCCCATGATGAGAGCGAAGTCGTCCGCAACCTTGGCGACCGACAGGCTCGTCTCGGCGCCAGCAGAAACCGGGAGGCCGAAGGCAATACTGGCGGCAACGGAAAGCGCTGCGAGCCACCGGAGCACGGCGGTCATCCTCCTCCTCCCCCGGGCGCACCGTCGCTCGCCAAATGCCAAGGCGGTGCCGCGCGGCCGCACCCTAGGCGGCCCACGGAGTGCCGTCTAAGATATAAAAGGCATCTGTTTTATGCCGGAGCGGCATGAGGCTGGCGTGGAATTCAAGACGTTGCGTTATTTCGTCCGCGTCGCCGAGGCACGAAGCTTTTCCAAGGCATCGGTGCATCTGCGGGTCGCTCAGCCTGCGCTGAGCCGTCAGGTGCAGAAGCTTGAAGCTGAAGTCGGCATGCTGCTGTTCGTGCGCGCCGGCCATCACCTGGAACTGACCGAAGCCGGCCGGGTTCTGCTCGATCGCGCCTATCCGCTGTTGCGTCAGGTGTCGAACACGCTCGACGATGTGCGCGCGAGCGCGTCGGATTTGGGCGGTACACTGGCGATCGGCGTGAGCCCGGCCGTGAGCGAGTTCATCGCGCCGCTTTTGATGCGGGAATGTGCCGCGCGTTATCCGAAGCTGCGGCTGGATTTTGTCGAAGGATTTAGCCGCTTGATCTTCGAGCAGCTGCTCGGTCACGGACTGATCCTGTGCCTGATGCACAATCCGCCGCCGCACAAGGCGATCGATGTTCATCCGCTTCTGATCGAAGCCATGTATCTGGTCGGTCCGCCCGGCGCGCTGCGACTGCCCAAACACGGCGCCAGGCCGCAGCTCGAGGGCCTTCCGTTCATCCTGCCGAATGAAGCGCACGCGCTCCGCCTTCTCATCGAACGGGCGCTAGGGCCGGACCGGCTGAACGTTGCGGTGCAGACCGATGGCATGATCACCACGCGGGCGCTAGTCGCGGCCGGACACGGCTACACAATCCTGCCGTACAGCGCGATCCATCGTCAGCTGCAGAGCGGCGAAGTTTCGGCCACGCGTCTCGGCGGTATCGATATTCCCTGGACTTCTGTCGCTCGCCTGCTGGCGCGATCAGACGTCGAGCGGGGCGGTTGCCGCCGTACTCGGCATCCTACGCGACCACTTCGATCATTTGGCCGGCGGTAAGTTGTGGGGTCGAGCGCCAGCCAGGGCGGCGATCAAGTCAGGAACCAAACCGGCCACTCCGGTGGTGCCGCGCCGCCGCCGCACGATGGCCTGACATAACATGCCGATCCGGCATGGATCGTATTGATATTATGTCTTGGACCGATGACGGCCGCTGTCATTAGCTAGGGGCAAACGAACCCGTCCGGGAGGATCACCCATGCCCCAAGCCGAAACGCCGCACGTCGTTATCTGCGACACCAATCAGATGCCGTTCGAAGAGGTGCGGCGAGGCCGCGTCCACATGATCCGCAGGAAGCGGCTGCCGCTCGAGACCGGGCTTCCGGGCGTGACCATGGAATACTCTCTATCGATCGTGCCCGACGGCTATTTCACGCCGCGCCACCGCCACAATTTCGATCAGATCCGTTACACGCTGAGCGGCGTCCAGAGCACCGGTCACGGCGATCTCGCCGCCGGCGAGGTCGGCTATTTCCCGGAGGGCTCCTATTACGGCCCGCAGAAGCAGGAAGGCGAATGCGCGTGCCTCGTCCTGCAGTTTCAGGGCGCAAGCGGCGAGCGGCTGCTGAGCAACGAGGAAATGAACGCCACCTACGACAAGCTCCTCAAGGCCGGCGGCAAGTTCGAGAACGGCGTCTACAAGGGTTTCAAGCCGGACGGATCGCCGAAGAACCGCGATTCCTACGAGGCGATCTGGGAAGAACACGAGGGCCACGAGCTCGTTTTCCCGCCGCCGCGCTACCGCGATCCGGTGATGATGCTTGCCGACAACGCGCGCTACTGGCCGGACCGCAAGCACCCGGGCGTGGAGATCAAGCATCTCGGCACGTTCAGCGAAGCGCGCACGGGCTTAAGCTTCGTCCGCCTCAAGCCGGGTGCGACGATTCCGGCGGGCGTTCAGGAGGACGCGGAGCTGCGCTACTGCATCGGCGGTTCGTTCGACTATGACGGCCGGCCCTGCGGCGCGGGCACCTACATGTATCTGCCGGTCGGCGCCGAAACCAAATCGCTCCGTTCAGCCGAGGGCTGCGAGTTCTTCGTCATCGCGCTGCCGATGCTGGCCGATCTCGCCGCGGCCCTGAAGGCAGCGGATGCCGGAGCAAGCCGCGAACGGGTCAGCGCTTAGCCCGACTTCAGGCGCGGCCGAAGACACGGCGGAAGATCGTATCGACCTGTGCGAAGTGGAACGCGTCGTCGAAGTTGGCGGCGAGTTCCTTGTCGCTGAGATATTTGCGCACCTCGGCGTCGGCTTGCAGGAAGGTGAGAAAGTCCCCTTCGCCCCGCCACACCTTCATGGCGTTGCGCTGCACCATGCGATAGGCATCCTCGCGTGCGGCGCCTTTTTGCGTCAGCGCCAACAGCACGCGCTGCGAGTGGACGAGCCCGCCGAGCCGATCCAGATTCTTGCGCATGTTGTCGGGGTAGACGATCAGCTTGTCGATGACGCTGGCAAGCCGGGCGAGGGCGAAATCGAGCGTCACGGTGGCGTCGGGTCCGATCACGCGCTCGACCGAGGAGTGCGAGATATCGCGCTCGTGCCAGAGCGCCACGTCCTCCATGGCCGGGATCGCGTAGGCGCGAACCATGCGGGCGAGCCCGACGAGGTTTTCCGACAGCACCGGATTGCGCTTGTGCGGCATCGCCGACGAACCCTTCTGCCCTTCGGAAAAATATTCCTCGGCTTCGAGCACTTCAGTGCGCTGCAGGTGGCGGATTTCGGTCGCGAGCCGTTCGACCGACGAGGCGACGACGCCGAGCGTGGCGAAATACATGGCGTGGCGGTCGCGCGGGATCACTTGAGTCGAGATGGGCTCGACCGCAAGCCCCATGGCGCGCGCCACATGCGCCTCGACCCGCGGATCGATCTGCGCGAACGTGCCGACGGCGCCGGAAATGGCGCAGGTCGCAACCTCCGTCCGCGCCGCTTCCAGGCGCTTCCTCGCCCGAGAGAACTCGGCGAACGCTACAGCGAGCTTTAGCCCGAACGTCGTCGGCTCGGCATGGATGCCGTGGGAACGGCCGATGGTCGGCGTGAACTTGTATTCGCGCGCCCGCCGTTCGAGCGCCGTGGTCAGGGCATCGACGTCGGCGATGAGAATGTCGGCCGCTCGCACAAGCTGCACGTTGAGGCAGGTGTCGAGCACGTCGGACGACGTCATGCCTTGGTGCACGAAGCGCGCTTCCGGACCGACGATCTCGGCGAGGTGGGTGAGAAAGGCGACGACGTCGTGCTTCACCTCGCGCTCGATCCCATCGATGCGAGCGATGTCGAACTGCGCGGCATGACCTTTAGCCCAGATCGTCTTCGCCGCCTCCTTCGGGATCATGCCGATCTCGGCCATAGCGTCGGCGGCATGCGCCTCGATCTCGAACCAGATGCGAAAGCGTGTCTCCGGCGACCAGATCGCCCCCATCTGCGGGCGGGTGTAGCGCGGAATCATCAGGGACCTCGGTCTGCCATGCGCAGGCTGTAGCAGACCCGATATCGGCCATCAATCAAGCACGATCAAGTCGCCGCGACCCAGGAGGCTGGTGCCGAACCCCTCGCAGCGATCGTGGATGTCCGATTTCAGCGGTCGATCAATTTGAAGTCCGACGGTAGGGTCAGAACCGTCGCCATGACGACCAAAGCCAGCACGCCGCTCACCAGATAAATATTGTGCAGCGAGCTGGTCAGCGCTTGGATCACCAGCTGCGTGTTGGTCCCGAGCGCGCCGGGCCGCCCGCCCGATCCCAACAGGCTGTCCACAACGTTTCCGCCGTCGACGTTCAGGCCGGATAGGCCGACGTTCAGAATGGCGCCGAAAACGGCGCCGCCGAACGATTGCCCGATGATCCGGGAAAATACGACGCTCGACGTCGCGGCGCCGCGATCGCTCCAGTCGACCGTTGCCTGAATGCCGACGACGAAACAGATGTTCGTCACGCCCATGCCAAAGCCCATTAGCAGCGCCGCGGCAAAGGTCTGCGCAATGCCACTATCGGCGTGAAGCGTGATCATGAGGAGGCTGCCGATCGCCAGAATGACGCCGCCGATGGCCGCCGTCACCCGATAGGAGATCGAGAATAGCATTCGGCTTCCGACGAAGCCGCCGAACGGCCAGGATGCCGACATCGCGCCAAGCGCCACACCCGCGACCATGGGGCTGAACCCCATGACTTCCTGCAGATAAGCCGGCAGAAAACCGACGATGCCGATCAGGATCGCACCCGTCGTCAGTCCGATCGAATTGCCGCCGGCAATGATGCGGTTCCGGAAAAGCCGCAACGGCAGCATCGGCTCGCGTGCCTGAAGCTCGTAGACGAACAGCAGCACGAACAAGACCGCGCATGTTGCAAATGCGATTATAAGTGCAGTCCGGCTCAGTTGTTGCGAGTGCACCAGCGCAAACATCATCAGCCCGAACGACGCGGCTGTGAGGATGGCGCCGATATAATCGATGCGGTGCTGACGCTTTTGCACGGCTTCAGTCAACGCCGTCATCAACATGAACGCAGCCGCAATGCCGAGCGGGATGTTGACCCAAAAGACCGTCTTCCAGCTCAGGTGGTTGACGAGAAGTCCGCCGACCAGCGGGCCGAGAATTGAAGCGCTGCCGAAGGTGCTGGAGATATAGCCCTGCATCCTGGCGCGCTGCTCGCCGGTATAGATGTCGCCGACGAGGGTCTGCGAGACGGTAATCAATGAGCCCGCTCCCAGCCCCTGTATGACCCGAAATACGATCAGCGACGGCATGCTCCAAGCGAGGCCGCACAGGATCGAACCGGCGAGAAAGAGAGCAATGCCGAACAGCAGGATGTGCTTGCGGCCGTAAATGTCGGCAAGGCGGCCGTAGATCGGGATGGTAACGGCCTGCGTCAGCAGATAGGCGCTGAACACCCAGCTGAAGAGATCGAAGCCGCCCAGCACACCGACGATCGTCGGCATCGCCGTGGCGACGATGGTGCCCTCGATTGCGGCCATGAACATCGTGGCCAGCGCCGCCGCGAAGACCAAAGCCCGCCGATCGGAGACCGCAACGGATTCACGCGCGCCCTCGCGGGTGCCGGCAATGTCGCTGTTCATAAAGACTTATTCCAACGTTGTGGCGAAGCAGCCAGCGCCCGGCGGCATGTGCGAACTTCGGAACGAGCCCAGTAGGTACGTGACGATGACCGCCTTGGCTCCTACCGCCAGCGCATGGCTGTTCTGAGCCGCAGCGCGCGCGAGCGATCGTCAACGATCGCATGCCTGTTGCTGATCGATAGCGATCAACAGCCGCCCGCGGCGTGCACCATCCACAAAGGATTGATGCCGCGCCACGCAAGTCTCTACGCCGCCTCGCCGCGCGCCAAGAGAGCGGCGTTGCGGATCGCCGCGATATTGCTGCGGTACGATTTCGGCGTGCGGTCCTTGAATACCGCGGAGCCGGCGACAAACGCGTTGGCGCCGGCGCGCGCCGCTTCCGGCGTGACCTCGGCGGTGATGCCGCCGTCGATTTCGATGTCGATCGGCCGTCCGCCGGCAAGCGCGCAGAGCCGACGGACCTTATCGAGCGCGCTGTGAATGAACTTCTGCCCGCCGAAGCCGGGATTGACCGACATGACGAGAATGAGATCGACCATGTCGATCACCGGTTCGATGGTCTCCACCGCCGTGCCGGGGTTGAGCGTCACGCCCGCCTTTTTGCCGAGAGCGCGGATGGCCTGCAGCGAACGGTGGATGTGGGCGCCGGCTTCGACGTGAACGGTGATGATATCGGAACCGGCCTTGGCGAACGCTTCGAGATATGGATCGCATGGCGCGATCATCAGGTGAACGTCGAACGGCTTCTTCGAATGCGGCCGGATCGCTTTGACGATGTCGGGCCCGATGGAAATGTTCGGCACGAAATGGCCGTCCATGACATCGACGTGGATCCAGTCGGCGCCGGCAGCATCGACGGCACGGACCTCTTCGCCCAGTTTGGCGAAGTCGGCGGCGAGGATCGACGGGGCGATGATCAGCGGGCGATTCACGGACCTCTCCAAAAGAGCTTCGCTCGCCTAACACGACGCATCGGAGCGGGCAACGCGACCCAGCAAAAGTTGCCGCCACATCGGCGGACACGGCAATTTCGTGCTGCCTTTTTCGCGCGAGCGGGCAACTAGCGCATTGCTTCCTATAGGGTTTTTCTGGTGGCCTCGCTCTTGCCTTGCTGTGGCGGGGCTAATTGTGCCCGTCGGCCAGGCCGATGGTTTTGAGGAGCGTGCGATGTCTTTGTCAGTATCAGGCTCGAGTACGAGCAATCCCTACATCAACCTGCAGACTTTGTTGCAGCAACAGCAGCAGAACGGGAGCGGGTCGACGACGCAATCCGATCCGCTGTCGGCGCTATTGGCGGCGCTCAATCAGGCGACCTCCGGCACTTCATCGTCGTCCACGACGGGATCGACTATCCGCGTCCAGCTCAACGTCCTTATCGGGCGCGTCCTGCCCGCAATTCGATCCACAGACGCTGCAAGCGCTGTTTGCGATGCAGGCCGACGGCTCGACCTCAACTTCACAATCGTCGACGTCAGGCGACGGCTCGACCAGTTCCGATCCAAATTAGGGACAACAGACTCAACAGGCGCAGGGGCCCCAGGGCCACCACCATCATCACGGCGGCGGCGGCGGCGGCATTCAGGGTCTGCTGAATGCGCTCAGCTCAAGCGACAGTGGCGCTACGACGCAGACCTCGACCAATTCGGACGGTTCTTCGACCACCACCATCACCTATGCGGACGGATCGACCGTCAGCATGACGATGGCGGCGTCGGACGGCTCGGACTCGTCGAGCGGCTCCAGCACGTCCGACGCGTCGAGCGTGGCGAACAACAATCTGCTCGAGCAACTAATTCAGATGCAGGCCCAGTTGATCAACACGACGCAGCTACAGAGCGTTGCGACGGCCTAAACTGGGGCTTCCACTGGGCTCGCACTAGACTTGATCTCAACGGCGCTGTACCGGCTGCACCGCGGCTGGATTCTTTTGCCACATATCGCCGTTGGGGTTTTGCTTGGCGCACACCGATATCATTGTGCTTGGAGCGGGGGTCGTCGGCACCTCGATCGCGCTCCATCTTGCTAAACGCGGCATTGCGGTTGCGCTCGTCGATCGAGCCGGGGCGGGCGAGGGCACGTCCTACGGCAACGCCGGCATCATCGAGGGCAACACCATTTTCCCGGCGGCCTTTCCGTCGGATTGGCGGACGCTGGCGAAGATCGCGCTCAAACGCTCGGCAACGGCTAGCTATCATCTGAGCTTTCTGCCGACGGTCGCGCCCTGGCTTGCGGCGTTCAGGGCAGCCTCGGAGCCGGCGCGCCTTCTCGAGACGGCGGGGCTGATGCGGCCGCTGTTTGCGCATGCCGTCGAGGAACACACTGCGCTCAGCGCCGAGGCCGGCGCAGAACGCTATTTTAGGCGCAATGGCTGGCTCAAGCTCTACCGGACCGACGCCTCATTCGCCGGACAGGCACGCGAACTCGATATCGCGCGCGAGTGGGGCATCGCCAATGTCCCGCTCGAACGCGATGCGGCGCTGGCGCTTGAGCCGTCGCTTGCGCCGGCGTTTCGTCACGCGGTGCATTGGACCGGAGCGATGAGCGTCAGCAACCCGCTTGCGGTGACGCATGCCTATGCGGGGCGATATGCGACGCTGGGCGGCCTCGTTCTGACCGGCGACGCCCGTTCCCTGCATCGCTCCGGATCGAACTGGCGCGTCGACACCGCGGAGGGGCCGCTCGACGCGGGCCACGCTGTGCTCGCGCTTGGTCCGTGGACGCCGGATGTGCTGGGCCCCCTCGGCATCAAGCTGCCGCTTGCGGTCAAGCGCGGCTATCACCGTCATTTCCGCCCGCAGGGCAATGCCAATCTCAGCCGGCCCGTGCTCGACGCGGACTACGGCTACTGCTTTGCGCCGATGGAGCAGGGCGTCCGCATCACCACGGGCGTCGAGTTCGCCGCACGCGACGCGGCGCCGACTCCCATTCAATTCGATCGCGTCATGCCGGCGGCGCGCGAACTGTTCGCGCTCGGGGACGCTGTCGAACCGCAGCCCTGGATGGGGTCGCGCCCATGTTTCGCAGATTCGCGGCCGGTGATTTCACAGGCGCCGGGGAAACTCGGTCTGTGGCTTGCCTACGGCCACAGCCATTGGGGCCTGACGCTTGGACCGGCAACCGGTCGGCTGCTCTGCGAAATGATGACGGGCGCTGTGCCGTTCTGTGATCCAAAGCCATACAGCGCGGAGCGGTTTGCTCAGTAGCCGTCATTCCGAGGCGCGCGCAACGCGAACCCGGAATCCACAGTCCCTGTGCTACGGGCGCGGCACTAAGCCGAAATCGTCGGTGGTTATGGATTCCGGATAGCCGCGGAGTTTGTCATCCGGCCGGCCACTTCGGGCCGGACCCGTTGGCGGCTTCCCGAATGACGTGCATTACTCGTTGATCGTCTTAACGACGCTCGACGCCGGGCGCGTGTTGTTGCTGGACGAGAACTTGTCCTTCGCCCGTACCATGTCGTCATACTTGTCGATGGTGGTCACCGGGTCCTTCGGCACCATGTGCACAACCTTATACCCGGCGAGCTTGAGCTGATGCAGCAATTCCGGCATGGCGGCCGCAGTCGCATGCTGGAAGTCGTGCATCAGAACGATGCCCTTGCCATTCTTCTGTAGCTTGGTCATGACCGATTTGATGACGTCCTCGGGCTTGCGCATCTTGAAGTCGAAGGAGTTGATATCGGCGGAGAACGTCGCAATGTTGCGCGTGCCGAGATAAGTGATCAGATCCGGCGGCTGTTGCAGATCGGGGAAGCGGAAGAACGGCGCGATGGGTCCTCCGATCGCCATGTGCACGGCGCTCACGCCCATCTCGATTTCTTGCTTGGCCTGTTCGATGTCCTTCGCGTACGGATTCTTGGCCAAGTCCTTATGCGACCACGTGTGGCTGCCCACCGTCATTCCGGCTGCCACCACGTCGCGCGAAATGTCCGGACGCCATGTGGCATGCTCGCCGATCTCGAAGAACGTGGCTTTGCTGCAATTGTCGGTGAGCGCCTTCAGCACCATCGGCGTGTTATCGGGCCAAGGGCCATCGTCGAACGTAAAGACGACCTCCTTGTCGCGCAGGAAATCGTACTGCTTGAAATGCTCGGTGCCGAATGCCGGGCCGCCGGTGGTGTCGATCTCGACAATGCGTGACAAGCCGAGCGCATCCGGATTGCTGCACTGAGGTATGCCTTTGGGCGAGGGCGGCGCAGCCGCGCTCGCGCCGGCCGGCGCGGCCGCTGGCGCTGCCGCGGCTTGCAGCGGCCTATTCTCAACGAGACGCTGCGGCGTCCGCGGTGCGGGCGCGACGGATGCTGCGGACGAAGACGGCGAACTGGCGGACGACACCACGGGCGACGCATCCGAGACCTGGGACGTTTGCGCCTCGGCCACTTGGCTCACAACCGTGCGCGGCGGTCGGGGCTGCGGACTGACGGGTTCAGTGGGCTGAGAGCTCGCAGTCTGCGCGGGTGACAAAAAGCTGGCGAGAAGGCCGGCTGCCGACACCGGGCCGGACGATTTCCGCGCCGCTACCACACCGAAGGCGGCCAAGCCCAGGGTCACAAAGGCGGCGACCGTTATGATGACGACTCGCATCGTACCCTCCAACTCACCACCCAAGCCCGCTCGACTCAGAGTCAACGCGCAATGTACAGGCGGAGTCAACGGAAGTAGACCAAAGATGTGCGCCCTATCTGCCGCGGTACGCACTGCGCTACCGTTGGTTAACGGCCGAATTGGTCTTTCCAACTCGGCATGGCACCTGGCTGCCCGAGCGTGGTTGCCTCGAACACGCCGCGCGCTACGGCGCGCGCCACCACGTTGGCGGCGAGAGTTCCAAGCCTCGCCAGGCCCACATAGGCGTCGGGAAGCGGCCGCCGGCCGGTTGCGGCCGCAAAGACCACGTCGCCGTCGAGGGGGGTGTGCACTGGGTAGATGGCGCGGGAAAGGCCGGATTGAGCCATGATTGCGAGGCGCTTGGCTTGCGCCTTATCGAGCTTGGCGTCGGTCGCAACGACAACCAGCGTGGTGCTCTCGTCGGTGGTGCCCTTGGTCAGCGGGGTGAGTGCACTCGGCGGGAAGGTCGCAGGAAAGCCCCTCCCGCCAAACTCGCTGTTCTGCTCGAACGGAGCCGCCCAGAACCAGGGCCCGCGATCAACCACAACGCTGCCGACGGCGTTCACGGCTGCAATGGCTCCGACGATGGAACCGTCCGGGCCCTGCGCCGAGGCGGAGCCGAGCCCGCCCTTGCAGGTGACGGTGGTGGCGCCGGTGCCGGCGCCGACGCTGCCGAGCGCGAAATCCGTCGCTGCCGCCGCAGCAGCCGCATAGCCAAGCTCGCGATAGGGCGGAAAGCGGCCCCAGTCCTTGTCGCCGCTGCTGAGCAAATCGAACAGCACCGCGGCCGGCACGATCGGCACACGTGCTGTTCGGATCGCAAAACCGCGGCCTTGCTCCTTCAGCCAGGCTTGCACGCCCGAGGCGGCGTCGAGGCCGAAGGCCGAGCCGCCCGAGAGCATGATGGCGTTGATGCCTTCGACCGTTTGGGCCGGGTCGAGGAGCGCGGTCTCTCGCGTTCCGGGTCCGCCGCCGCGCACGTCGACCGAGGCTACCGCGGGCTCGTCGAACAGAACAGCGGTCGAGCCGGAACCGAGGCGCAGATCGGTTCCGTGACCGACTTTGACGCCCGGAACGTCGGTGATGAGGTTACGCAAATTGGGCCTCGCGAAGCGCGGCAAGCGGAAACGATTTTTCCGGCGCGGTCAACTGTTTGCGATTGATCTTGTCGAGCCGGGGTGAACTGCGTACACGGCGCAATCACAACCTTGCGGGCGGAGGCCGTGCCGCTTGCGCGCGGGCGACCTGCTGGGGCATGAGTGCGCCATGGCGAATGTCACGATCCTGGCCGCGCTCGCCGCGGGCATGCTGAGTTTTTTGTCTCCCTGCGTGCTGCCGCTGGTGCCGCCCTATCTCGTCTATCTGACCGGTACGTCGCTTGAGCGGTTCGCCGATGCCGAGGCCGAGCCGCAGGTGAAGCGCGAGACGCTCTGCGCGGCGCTGCTCTTCGTGCTCGGCTTCTCGACGATCTTCGTCGCGCTCGGCGCGAGCGCGAGCGTGATCGGCGCTGTTCTGCGCGCCTATTCGGGCGAACTCGCCATTCTCGCCGGCGTCGTCATCATCGTCATGGGCCTGCACTTTCTCGGGCTTGCGCCGATCGCGCTTTTGATGCGCGAAAAGCGGCTGCAGGTGGCGAAGCCGGTCGGACTGTGGGGCGCCTACATGATGGGGCTCGCGTTTGCGCTCGGCTGGACGCCATGCATCGGCCCCATCCTAGCCGCGATCCTCGCCGTCGCGGCCTCCGAAGAGACGGTTGCCAAAGGCGCGGGCATGCTGGCGGTCTATTCGCTCGGCCTCGGCATTCCGTTTGTCGCCGCGGCCCTTGCCGTCGAGCCGTTCGCCGCCTTTCTCGCGCGCTTTCGTGCCCATCTCGGCCTGGTCGAAAAGGCGATGGGCGGACTCCTGGTGCTCACCGGCATTGCGTTCCTCACCGGCGTCGTCGGCGACGCGAGCAACTGGCTGCTCGATACGTTTCCGATGCTTGGCAAGATCGGGTGAGCGGAAAATTTGTGCGGGCACGACGTCACTTCGCACGAATGACGTTCATCAACGAATTGGTGTGTTGTCATCATCCGCGCAGGCGGATGATCCAGTAATCACTGCATACGAGGTGTCTACTGGGTGTTCCGCTTTCGCGGAGCACGACAATCAAGAGAAGTCCGCGTGTGCATTACATCGTGCAGCCGGAGTTCGGGCATTCGACGTAGGTGATTTTGCCGCTGGCGTCCTTCTTCCAGACGTACATCACGTAGTCGAGCTTGGTGATGTCGCCCTTTGCGTCATACGAAATGTCGCCGAGCACGGTTTTGAAATTCATGCCGGAATGCATCTTGTCGGCGACCTTTTTCGGGTCGGCCGAGTTCGCCGCTTCAGCCGCCTGCTTGATAATCTGCACGCCGGCATAACTGTAGAGCGTATAGGCCTCGGGCTCGAACTTCTTGGCGCGGAATTCCTCGACGACGGCCTTCGCTTCCGGCTTATTGCGCGGGTCCGGTCCGTAGGTCATCAGCGTGCCCTCGACGCCGGGGCCGCCGACGGATGCGAACTCGTCCGACGTAATGCCGTCGCCGCCCATCAGCGGCGCCTTGACGCCCTGGTCGCGCATCTGCCGCACGATGAGACCGCCCTCGGTATAGAGGCCGCCGAAATAGACCAGATCGGCGCCGGATTGTTTGATCTTCGAGATCAGCGCCGAGTAGTCCTTCTCGCCGGTGTTCACACCCTCGTACAGCACTTCTTTCATGCCGCCGGCCTTGATGGTCTTCAAGGTTTCGTCGGCGAGGCCCTTGCCGTAGGTGGTCTTGTCGTGGACGAAGGCGACCTTCTTGTCCTTGAAGTGCGCGAGGATATAGGTGCCGGCGACCTTGCCCTGCTGATCGTCGCGGCCGCAGGTGCGGAAGATGTTCCACATGCCGCGTTCGGTGACGGTCGGGTTTGTCGAAGCCGGCGTGATCTCGAGGATGCCGTTTTCCTGATAGACCTCCGACGACGGAATGGTGACGCCGGAATTGTAGTGGCCGATCACGAATTTGACGCCGTCGCCGGCAAACTTGTTGGCGATCGAGACCCCTTGCTTGGGATCGGAGACATCGTCGCCATACTCGACGATGATTTTCTTGCCGAGAATGCCGCCGCCTGCATTGATGTCGGCGGCCGCCTGATCGACGCCGTTTTTCATCTGCGCGCCGGTCGCCGCATTCGCGCCGGTGATCGGGCCGCCGACTGCGAACTTCACTTGAGCGGCCGCGGATCCCGCGAACGCAAACGCGAAACCCAGCGCGAGGCCGAGCGTGATGATCCTTGTCATTGTGGTTCCCCTTTGGCTTCACCCGGCAGGATCGACTTTGACGCAAAGTTACGTCAATGCGGCTTTCGGCGCCAGCGGAACCGGCCGCACGGTTCGTTGATCCAGCGATATTGGGTGACCATTTGGATGGCGCGCGCGGCGCGGAATCCGGCAAAGCCAAAGGCCAGGCAGATCGCGGTGTCGACCACATAATAATGGAGCGATAGCAATGTGCCGCCGAACAAGGCGAAGTGAATGAAGCGGACCACGCCGCCCAGGATCAGCATATAGGCGACAACATGCCACCACGGCCGCCAGGTTTTGGCGATGGCGCGGCCGGCCAGCGCCGCTGCGCCGCCGCCGAGAATGATCGTGACCAGGACGAAGATGCCGAACGAGCCTTCCTCGTGCAGAAAGCCTTGCATCGAAAGGCTTTGCATCATGGCGCGACTTGCTGGCGGCCGCCTTCCAGATAGGCGGATTTGACGTCGGGATGCTCAAGCAATTCGCGCCCGGTGCCGGAGAGCGTGATGAGCCCGTTGACCATCACGTAGCCGCGATGGGCGAGCTTGAGCGCGTGATAGGCGTTTTGCTCGACCAGAAATACGGTCAGGCCCTGCTCGACGTTCAGGGTTTTGATGGCGTCGAAGATTTGCCGGACGATCAGCGGCGCAAGCCCGAGCGACGGTTCGTCGAGCAGCAAGAGCCGCGGCCGGCTCATCAGCGCACGCGCGATCGCGAGCATCTGTTGCTCGCCGCCCGACAGCGTGCCGCCGCGCTGAGTCAGCCGTTCCTTCAGCCGCGGGAACAGCGCCAGCACACGGTCCAGGTCGCTGTTGAAATGCGCAGGCTCGCAGACGGTCGCGCCCATCTGCAGGTTTTCCAGGACGGTCATGCGCGAGAAGATGCGCCGGCCTTCCGGCGCCTGCGCGAGCTTGAGCCGCGCGATCTCGTGGGTTGATAGCCACGTGATGTCGCGGCCGTCGAATGTGATGCCGCCGTCGCGCGCGCGGGGATGGCCGCACACCGTCATCATCAATGTCGATTTGCCGGCGCCATTGGCGCCGATGAGCGCGACGATCTCGCCATTGTTGACATTGAGGTCGACGCCTCTGAGCGCCATGACGCGGCCGTAGAATGCCGTCACGCCGCGCACCGAGAGGAGCGGCGCGCTCATACTCCGGCCCCTACCTTCACGTCGGCGACATCCTCGTCGGCGACGCCCAGATACGCCGCGATGACTTTCGGATCGTTGCGCACGGCCTCCGGCGCGCCGTCGGCGATTTTGATGCCGTAGTCGAGCACGACGACGTGGTCGGAAATTTTCATCACCACCGTCATGTCGTGTTCGATCAAAAGTATCGAGACCGCGAATTCGTCGCGAATGACCAGCAGGAGTTCGTTGAGCTCGGCACTCTCATGCGGATTGAGACCGGCGGCGGGCTCGTCGAGGCACAGCAGCGCTGGATCGGTGCACATGGCTCGGGCGATTTCGAGGCGCCGCTGGGCACCGTAGGGCAGTTCGCCGGCCGGATCGTCGGCGCGCTCGATCAGACCGATCCGGTCGAGCCAACTGCGCGCCGTGTCGATGGCTGCGCGTTCAGCGGACGCATAGGAGGGAAAGCCGAGCACGCCGAGTAGTGTAAAGCCCGATGCCACCATCAACCGGTTATGCTGGGCGACGAGTAGGTTTTCCAGCACGGTCATGCCCGGAAACAGGCGGATGTTCTGGAACGTCCGCGCGACACGCGCGTACCGCGCAACCAGAAAGTCGGGCATGCGTTCGAGCAGAAACAGCGCACCGTCGGGCCGTACGGTGCCGCGCCGGCCGCCGCTATCGGTGAGACTGTCGAGCTCGCTCCAGAGCGCGGTATTGCCGCGCTGCAGCGCCAGCCTGCCTTCCGTCGGTTTGTAGAAGCCGGTGATGCAGTTGAAGACGGTGGTCTTGCCGGCGCCGTTCGGTCCGATCAGCGCGGTGATATTGCCGCGCCTGACGTCGAATGACAGATCGTTGATCGCTACGATACCGCCGAAGCGCATGGTCAGATGCTCGACCCGCAGCACTGTGCTGCCGTCGCGTTCCATTAGCCGCGGCCTTCTTGGACCAGATCGGCGGCGATGATCTTTCGTTCTTTGAGGAAGATCGAAGGCTCGCGAGTCGAGATCAATCCGCGCGGCCGCCAGATCATCATCAGCACCATGGCGAGGCCGAACAGCAGCATGCGGTACTGGGTCGGATCGAAGGTCGGTCCGAAAATGCTCTTGAGAAAATCGAGGTCGCGCAAAATTTCGGTGCCGCCGATCATGGCGATGGCGGCGATTGCGACGCCGACCTGGCTGCCCATGCCGCCGAGGACAACGATCGAGAGAATGGTCGCCGACTCGAGAAAGACGAAAGAATCCGGCGAGATGAAGCCCTGCCGCGCGGCGAAGAAAGAGCCGGCAAAGCCTGCGAACATCGCGCCCATGGCGAATGCCGTGAGTTTGGTGTTGGTGGTGTTGATGCCGAGCGAGCGGCAGGCGATCTCGTCCTCACGCAGCGCTTCCCAGGCGCGGCCGATCGGCAGCCGGCGCAATCTGATGGTGACGAAGCACGTGAGCATCGCGAGCGCCAAGATCACGTAATAGAGGAAGATCGTGCGGTGGAGCGGCGCGAATTCGAGCCCGAACGTCGCCGCAAAGCCATTGTCGCTGGCGTTGAACGGAATGCCGAAGAAGGTGGGCCGCGGGATACTGATGATTCCGGCGTAACCATTGGTCAGCGCCACCCAGTTAATAAGGACGAGGCGGATGATTTCGCCGAACGCGAGCGTGACGATAGCGAGATAGTCGCCGCGCAGCCGCAGCACCGGGAAGCCGAGCAGGACGCCCCAGAAGGCGGCGAGAATTCCGGACAGCGGCAGCAGCATCCAGAACGACAAGCCGAACGTCTTGGCAAGCAGAGCGTAAGAATAGGCGCCGACCGCGTAGAAGGCGACGTAACCGAGGTCGAGCAGACCGGCGAGCCCGACCACGATGTTGAGGCCCCAACCGAGCATGACGTAGATGAGAATCTGAATGCCGAAATTATCGATCCACTTCGCGCCGCCGTCGAAACCGGCAGTCAGAAGAACGATGGCCGGATAGGCAACGGTGAAGCCGACGGCAAAGGGAATGAACCACCTGCGCACGAAGTCACGCCACATCGACGGTGCTTCGCGCATAGGCCGCGCTGCGCGACGCGCGAGCCACGGCGCCATGGCGGATGAGTAGATGAAACGGCAGCCGGCCGCGGCGGCGACAAAGGCAAAGAACAGCGGCCAGCGCGTCGTCAGGATCAGTTCGTTGCTGCCGTTGACCGTGGTCTGGAAGGCGATCAGCGGCAGGAACAGACCGATCGCGATCAGTCCGGTGAAGGCTGCGCCGCGCAACGCGCCGACAAGATCGACACGTTCGCTCCGCTCGCCGGCCTGCATGTCAGACTTTCTCGACATCCGGCCGGCCGAACAGGCCCTGCGGCAGGAAGATCAGCGTGATCGCCAGCACGGAAAATGCCGCGACATCCTTGTAGTCGATGGAAAAATACGCGGACCAGAATGTCTCGATCAGGCCGATCAATAGCCCGCCGACCACCGCGCCGGGCAACGAGCCGATGCCGCCGAGGACTGCGGCAGTGAAGGCTTTCACGCCGGGAACAAAGCCGTCCGAAAAGGTCACGACGCCATAGTACATCAGGTACATGGTGCCGGCGACGGCGGCGAGCGCGGCTGCGATCACGAACGTCATCGAGATGGTGCGGTCGACGTCGACGCCAAGGAGCGCCGCCATCTTTTGATCCTGTTCGCAGGCGCGCTGAGCGCGGCCCAGCGGAGTTTTGGTGACGAGATACCAGAACGCCAGCAAGAGGACCGCGGTGATGCCCCAGATCATGAGTTGCTTGTAGGACAGCGTGACCGGAAAGTTGTTCTGGTTGAACAGGACGAACTCGCCGCGCACCATCGGCGGGATCGACTTGTTGCGCGGTCCCTGGGTGACCTGCACGAAATTGGACAGAAAGATCGACATGCCGATGGCCGAAATCAGCGGCGCCAGCCGAAACGAGCCGCGTAACGGCCGGTAGGCGATGCGCTCGATCACCCAATTGATCAGCGACGTGAACAGCATCGACACGATCAGGACGTTGAACAGCGCCAGCGCAATCGAAGATATGCCGAGCCACGCGGTCAGAATGAGGAACGCAATCAGCGCGATGAAGGCCGACACCATGAATACATCGCCGTGGGCGAAGTTCACCATGCCGATGATGCCGAACACCATCGTATAGCCGATGGCGATCAGGCCGTAGATTGAGCCGAGCGTAATGCCGTTGATGAGCTGCTGGACGAAGTATTCCATGCGCCCGCGCGCCTGTGCCGTTCCCGCGCGGTTCTCTTAACAGGGGGGCGACTGAGCGGCAACGCCGCGGGGTTGCTTGTCCCGCGCGATATCAACGCAGTTTTATTACCTGGGGAGTTTTCTTACCCGGCTGGCGACCGCAGCGGCCCCGAATGTATGCCGCATTCGGTCTTGCCGAGCCCGCTCCAGCGGCCGTCGCGCAGACCGGCGCCAGCGGCGGGGCGGTGGGTGCAAGGCACGCAGCCGATCGAACTGAAGCCGATGGCTTCCAGCGGATGGCGCGGCAGCTTGACGGGGCGAACACGCCGTTGAGTTCAACGCGCGTCAGCGGCGCCAGCGGGTTGAATTTCAGCCGCGGCCCATCGGCTTCGACGACGGGAAGCGCGGTACGCTCGCCGCCATGATAGCGCTTGCGGCCGCTCAGCCAGCCGTCGAAGTCGATGAGTTCGTTGGCCAGCGGCTCGACCTTGCGAACTCCGCAGCAGGCTTCGCGGTCGCGAAAACACAGGTCGTTCTTCGGATCCTGTGTGGCAAGCGTGCTTGGCGAGGGCGGGATCGTGCGAATGTCGATCAGCCCGAGGCGCTCGACCAGCGCGTCGGGATACGCGAGCGTTTCCTTGAACTGCCAAAGCGTATCGAGAAACAGGACCGGCAGCGAGCGGTCGACATCGGCGACGAACTTCAACAGCACGGCGGATTCGGTGCCGAACGACGATACGACGGCGAGCCGGCCCGGCATGGCGCGCGCGGCCGCCGCGACAATCTCGCGCGGGGTCGCGTGCGCCAAGCGCTCCGTGAAGGCAGCGACGTCGTGCGGCGCCTTCGGAGCCTCGACGGGGGGACCGGCGGGCTGGACTTTGTCGCGATCAAGCAGCATCGGCAAGGAGTAGGAACTTGCGGAAGGTTCTTCTACAAAAATCGTCACACGACGTATATTTCGAAAATAACTTCCATATTGGTGTTCGTTAGGGACAGAATGTTCGCCTTTGGAACCTTACAGGAGCATCCGTGGCCTCATTGACAGCGCCAAGCCGGAGTGCCTTTCCTCGCGCCACCACGGACCATGAGCACGGATTACCGCGCCGGCGCGCTGTGCGCGCAATCAAAGGACGAAACGCATGAAGTGCGAAGACGCCATCAAGACCAAAGGGCGGCCGTTCACCGGCGCGGAATATCTGGAAAGCCTGCGCGATGGACGCGAGGTTTATATCTACGGCGAACGCGTCAAGGACGTCACCACGCACCCAGCCTTCCGCAACGCGGCGCGTTCCATCGCGCGGCTCTACGATGCCCTGCACGATCCGAAATCGAAACCGCTTTTGACCGGTCCGACCGATACCGGTTCGGGCGGCTACACCCACAAGTTCTTCCGCGCTGCGCGTACCCGCGAAGACTTGGTCGGTCAGCGCGACGCCATCGCCCAGTGGGCCCGCATGTCCTACGGCTGGATGGGCCGTTCGCCCGATTACAAGGCGTCGTTGATGAACACGCTGGGCGCCAATTTCGATTTCTACGGCAAGTTCGCCGAGAACGCGAAGACCTGGTACCGGCGAGCGCAAGAGAACGTGCTCTTCATGAACCACGCCATCGTCAATCCGCCTGTCGATCGCGCCAAGGCTGTGGATCAGGTGAAGGACGTGTTCATCACTATCCAGAAAGACACCGACGCCGGCATCTACATTTCCGGCGCGAAGGTGGTGGCGACCTCGTCGGCGCTGACGCACTACAATTTTCTCGGCCAAAACGCCGCCGTACCGCTGCATGACACCGATCTCGCCGTGATGTTCATCGCGCCGATGAACGCGCCGGGCGTGAAGTTGTTCTGCCGCGCGTCGTACGAGATGACGGCGAGCGTGATGGGTACGCCCTTCGACTATCCGCTGTCCTCCCGCTTTGACGAGAACGACGCCATTTTCGTGTTCGATAACGTCTTCATCCCATGGGAAGACGTGCTGCTGCATCGCGATTTGGAGAAGCTGAAGGTCTTCTTCCCGCAATCGGGATTTCTGGCGGGCTACCAGTTTCAGGGCTGTACGCGGCTCGCGGTCAAACTCGATTTCCTCGCCGGTGTCATCGCCAAGGCGTTGCGCGCTGCAGGCTCCGACGAATTCCGCGGCAACCAGGCCATGCTCGGCGAGGTGATCGCCTGGCGCCATCTGTTTTGGGCGTTGACCGATGCGATGGCGATGAATCCGACCGAATGGGTGAACGGCGCGGTGTTGCCTAATCTGCAGTCCGGATCGAGCTACCGGGTGTTCGCCGGCGACGCCTATGGGCGCGTCAAGGAGATCGTCGAGAAGATTGTCGCCTCGGCGCTGATCTATCTGCCGTCATCCGCCAAGGACTTCAAAAATCCGATGATCGACCGCTACCTCGCGCGCTACGTGCGTGGCTCGCATGGCATCGACTACAAACAGCGCATCAAGGTGATGAAGCTATTATGGGACGCGATCGGCACCGAATTCGGCGGCCGTCACGAACTCTACGAACGCAACTATGCCGGCAATCACGAGGACATCCGCATCCAGGCGCTGTGGAATGCGCGCTCAAACGGCATGCTCGATCAGATGACCGGCCTCGCCGAGCAGTGCATGTCCGAATACGACGAAGACGGCTGGACCGGTCAGACGTGGCTCAATCCCGACGACGTGGCCTATCCGGGGCTGCCCGATGCGAGAGCCGCGGAGTAGGGGCGCGTGTTGCGCGTGGTGACACCGTTTCAAATTGGCGCGATGATTGCACACAGCGAAGCATGGACATGAGCTGGATCGACCAACGCCCTGACGATGCAATGGACGGCGCCTTCATGGCGGTCGCGCCGGAGCCGTTTGCGTCGATCGATCCGCAGCTGTTCCGCGAAGCCATGAGCCGGCTCGGCGCAGCCGTTCACGTCGTCACTTCGGCGGGTCCGGGCGGCAAGACCGGCTTCACCGCGACCGCTGTTTGTTCGGTGTCCGACACGCCAGCGATGCTGCTGGTCTGCCTCAACCGCCGCAGCAACAGCGCCCCGGTGCTTTCCCAGAACGGCGTGTTCTGCGTCAACACGCTGAGCGCCGCGGAATCGACCATCGCCGACATGTTCGCTGGAAGAACCGGCGTTCATCTCGAGGAGCGGTTCTCCGTCGGCGAATGGATTACGCTGAAGACCGGCGCGCCGGTGCTGGCTTCTGCGGTCATCGCGTTCGACTGCCGCGTCATTGAGACCAAGGCGATGGCCTCCCACAACGTGATATTCGGCGCGGTCCAGGCGGTACACCATGGGCCGAGCGTGGCGGCGCTCGTGTATCACGACCGGGCGTACAAGCCCGTGTAATAATTAAAGTCGCACCAGCGGCTTGGCGCTAATTATTCAACAGAAATCCAAGCGCGGCGTCGGTGTAGGCCTTGGCCTGCTCGACGTTGGACAGGTGCGCAGCATCGAGCGTCATGTATTTGGCGCCCGGGATGTGTTCGGCGATGAATTCGTTGGCTGACGGTGGCGTCGCGCCGTCATGCTGGCCGGCGATGACAAGTGTCGGCGCCTTGATCTTCGGCAACAGATCGCGGTGATCCATGTCGCGCACGGCGGCGCCGCAGCTCAGATAGCCTTCGAGCGGCGTCGCTGCGAACATCGTCTCGATGCGCGCCACAGCCTGCGGATTGCGCTCGCGAAAGCCCTTGGTGAACCAGCGCTCCATGTTAGCCGGCGCGAACGCGGCGACACCTTTCTCGCCGACGAGCTTGAGACGATCGTTCCAGCCGTTCTTGTCGGGGAAGTAGCTCGACGTATTGGTCAGCACGAGCTTCTCGAAGCGATCGCCAGCATTGGCGCCGAGCCATACGCCTTCCATGCCGCCCATCGACAGGCCGCACCAATTGGCTTTCTTGATGCCGAGGCCGTCGACGATGGCGAGCACGTCGCGGCCGAGTCGCTGCATGTTGTAAGGGCCTTTCGGGACATCGGATTTGCCGTGGCCGCGGCGATCGAAGCGGACCAGGCGGAAGTGCTGCGTCAACGGCGCCACCTGCTCGTCCCACATGTGGAGATCGGTGCCGAGCGAGTTCGAGAGCAGCAGGACTGGCGCGTTCGCTGGTCCGTCCATCTCGACGTGGATCGTGCAGCCATCGTCGGCCTTGATATCCGGCATTTTGACCCCTCCCTCGCGACCGCAACACCCTTAGCGGTCTGCGCAGTCCGCGCCAATCCCTCGCACCTGTCTGACGAGCCTCAGTACTGGCATTCGCAAATGGGCTTTCCAGGGGGCGTATGAGGCGTTAAGCGATGAACGCGCGCCGGGTCCCAGCATCGGCGCGCGAGCAGGAGTAAGCGGCCATGGCCATGACGATGAACGGCGCGTACCAGCTTCCGGCGCCGCAGCAGGTGGTGTGGGAAAAGCTTAACGATCCCGCCGTGCTGAAGGCCTGCATCCCGGGCTGCGAAGAACTCAACAAGACCTCAGATACGGGGTTCCAGGCAGTAGCCACGATCAAGATTGGTCCGGTAAAGGCCAGGTTCAAAGGCAATGTGACGCTGTCGGATCTCGATCCGCCAAATGGCTACAAGATTTCCGGCCAGGGCGAGGGCGGTGTTGCCGGCTTCGCCAAAGGCGGCGCGACGGTGAAGCTCGCACCGAAGGATGGCGGCACGCTGCTCAGTTATGAAGTTGAGGCGCAGATCGGCGGCAAGCTCGCACAGCTCGGCCAACGCCTGATCAATGGCGCCGCCAAGAAAGTCGCCGACGACTTCTTTCAAAATTTCGTGGCTGCGGTCAGTCCACCCGCAAGCTGACGGCGCTATCGGCCCGCCGGCGTACCGTCAGGCCGAGGCGTGCGCGCAATGGCCTTATGGGCAGTGATGCCGGCGTCCGTCGAAGCCGAGATAGGTTCCGGTTGCCGGGTCGAAGAATGGAATCGCGCCGCGCAATTTAATGTCTCGCCGCTTTGCGCCACTCCCTGGGCATTTGGAGTTGACTGGTTCCTGACATAGTTGCCGTTTTGATCGATGAATCCGCCGCCATCGTTGAGAGGCCGGCCCGGTGATTGGGCGAAGGCTTGGGCGACAATCAGCGTAGAGCCAAACGCAAGCGCGGCTGCGCTTGCAATCATCTTTGCTGATCGCATTGTGGGTCCTCCTTTTTGGCTACGCTATGCCGTAGCGGCAGCGCTCACGGCCTCCCTCCGTGTCTCCTCAACCGGCAGGACGCATTGCCGTACCCTTTGGTTCCTATCTTCCAATGCAATCCAGGTCCGCATCGTGCGCCGGGGTCTTCGCGAGGGGGGCTGGACCTGCAAACTCCCTTGACCGGCGGCCAGCCCGCGGTTCAGAGTGATCATCGTTCCAGGGTGCGAAAATCGGCAAAAACGCCACAAATTCCACCTTGGATGACGCCGGCGGCCCCCGCCGCCGGGCAAATCGAGCCATTTGACACGGAATTTTTGAGGAGGAGCCCGATGGCAGCCAATACGGCAGCCGTGTCCCTGACGGTCAACGGCAAACCGGTCACCGCCGTAGTCGACCCGCGCACGCTGCTCGTGGAGCTGCTGCGCGAACATCTTCGGCTCACCGGCACGCACGTCGGCTGTGACACGTCGCAATGCGGCGCGTGCGTGGTGCATATCAACGGCAAGGCGACGAAATCGTGCACGGTGCTCGCGCTCCAGCTTGAAGGCGCCAACGTGCTCACGATCGAGGGCCTGGCGGAGCCGGATGGTCCGCTGCACCCGATGCAGGACGCCTTCCGGGAGAATCACGGCCTGCAGTGCGGCTACTGCACGCCGGGCATGATCATGACGGCGGTCGATATAGTGCGCCGGAAGGGTCATGACCTCGACGACCGCACCATCCGCGAGGAACTCGAAGGCAACATCTGCCGCTGCACCGGCTACCATAACATCGTCAAAGCGATTGCGGCTGGTGCTCGCGCCATGCGCGGCAGCGGCGCGACGTCGAAGGCCGCCGAATAAGAAGAGGTCAAAGCCCAGAAGACGTGTCGGAGGAAACCGTCGGAGGTCCTGTCATGAGCGTCACCGGGATCGGCGCCGCCGTGCGCCGCAAGGAAGATCACCGCTTCATTACCGGTACGGGTCACTACACCGACGACATCAATCGGCCCGGCCAAGCGTATGCGTATTTCGTCCGCTCACCGCACGCGCACGCGACGATCAAGTCGATCGACGCCAAGGCGGCGGCCGCCATGCCGGGGGTATTGAAGGTGTTGACCGGCGCGGAACTTGCCGCCGACAAGATCGGCAATCTGATCTGCGGTTGGATGATTCATTCTAAGGACGGCTCGCCGATGAAAATGTCGGCGCATGCGGCGCTCGCCAATGGCAAGGCGTGTCACGTCGGCGATACGGTCGCGGTGGTCGTGGCGGAGACGCTGGCGCAAGCGCGCGATGCCGCCGAGAGGGTGAAGGTTGACTACGCCGTTCTCCCCGCCGTGGCTGATCCGGCGGAAGCGCAGAAAAAGGGCGCGCCGCAAATTCACGACATCGCTCCCGGCAACACGATCTATCAATGGCATCTCGGCGACGCTAAGGCGGCCGATGCTGCGTTCAAGGCCGCCAAGCACGTCACCAAGCTCGACATCGTCAATAATCGCCTGGTGCCGAACGCAATGGAGCCGCGCGCTGCGATCGGCGACTACGATTCGGGCACCGGCACGTTCACGCTCTGGAACACGACGCAAAACCCGCACGTCGCGCGGCTTGTCATTTCGGCCTTTGTCGGCATGGCGCCCGAGCACAAGCTGCGGGTGATCTCGCCTGACGTCGGGGGCGGTTTTGGTTCGAAGATTTTCATCTATCCCGAGGAGGTCGTGGCGCTGTGGGCCTCGAAGCGCGTCGGCCGGCCGGTTAAATGGGCCGCCGATCGCTCGGAGGCGTTTCTTTCCGACGCCCACGGCCGCGATCACATCACTCACGCCGAGATGGCGTTCGACGCAGACGGCAAGATTTTGGGTCTGCGCGCCAAGACCATCGCCAATCTTGGCGCCTATATGTCGACCTTCTCGTCCTCGGTGCCCACCTATCTCTACGCCACGCTGCTGTCGGGTCAATACGAGATCCCGAGCATCTATTGTGAGGTCGACGCGGTCTACACCAACACCGTGCCGGTCGATGCTTATCGCGGCGCCGGACGTCCCGAAGCGACGTTTGTGGTCGAGCGGCTGATCGAAGTTGGTGCGCGCGAGCTCGGTCAGGAGCCGGCGGAATTGCGCCGCAAGAACTTCATCAAGAAATTCCCGCACCAGACGCCGGTCATCATGAACTATGACGCCGGCGACTATAATGCCTCGCTCAAGAAGGCAATGGATATGGCTGACTACAAGGGCTTCGCCAAGCGCAAGCGCGAATCGGCGCGGCACGGCAAGCTGCGCGGCATCGGCTTCTCCACCTACATCGAAGCATGCGGGATTGCGCCATCGCAGGCCGTCGGCTCGCTGGGTGCGGGCGTGGGCTTATGGGAATCCGCCGAGGTGCGGGTCAATCCGACCGGCTCCGTGGAAGTCCTCACTGGCTGCCACGCTCACGGCCAAGGCCACGAGACGACGTTTGCGCAGCTCGTCTGCGAACGTCTCGGCATCCCGATCGACAACGTCTCGGTCATCCACGGCGACACGGACAAGGTGCAGTTCGGCATGGGCACCTACGGCTCGCGCTCGGGCGCGGTCGGCATGTCGGCTCTGGTGAAGGCGCTCGACAAGGTCGAGGCCAAGGCCAAGAAGGTCGCCGCCCACGTACTGGAGGCCGCCGAGGCAGACATCGAGTTCAAGGACGGCAAATTCACCGTCGCCGGGACCGACAAGTCGGCGGCTTGGGGCGATATCACGCTCAACGCCTACATCGCGCACAAATTCACCGGGCAGGAGCTGGAACCCGGACTGAAGGAGGGCGCGTTCTACGATCCGACCAACTTCACGTTCCCGGCAGGCTGTCATATCTGCGAAGTCGAGGTCGATACCGACACCGGCAACACCGAGATCGTGGCCTGGACGGCGGTCGACGATTTCGGCGTCGTGATCAATCCGATGATCGTCGAGGGTCAGGTGCATGGCGGCATCGCGCAGGGCGTCGGCCAGGCGTTGTGCGAGGGCGCGGTCTACGACAAGGACGGTCAGTTGGTGACCGGCTCGTTCATGGACTATTGCATGCCGCGCGCCGACAACCTGCCGGCGCTCAAGGTCGACACGATAGTGACGAAGTGCCCGTCGAATCCGCTCGGCATCAAGGGCTGCGGCGAGGCTGGCGCGATTGCCGCGCCGGCCGCCGTGATCAACGCCATCACCGACGCGATCGGAACTGAAAATCTTGCGATGCCGGCCACGCCGCAAACGGTGTGGGCGGCGCTGCAAAAGACTCACCGGATGCCGCACGCGGCATGAGGATTCATAACACGCCGGTCGCGGCGGGAGCTTGAGATAACGGAGGACTATCGATGTACGCCTTTACGTTCCATCGTCCGCAGACGCTGCGGCAGGCCGCCAACATGCTGGGCAAGAACGAGGACGCCAAATTGCTGGCCGGCGGCCACACGCTGTTGCCGACCATGAAGCTTCGCCTCGCCGGACCGCCGCAGCTCATCGATCTGTCGCAGATCGAGGGCCTCTCCGGGATCGAGCAGAGCGGCCGCGCGCTCACTATCGGCGCAATGACCCGTCATTTCGAGGTCGCAACTCCTCGCCCGTGGTGCAGCAGGCGATCCCGGTGCTCGCCAAGCTTGCCGGCATGATCGGCGACCCCGCGGTGCGCCACATGGGCACCATCGGCGGCTCGATCGCCAACAACGATCCGAATGCGGACTACCCGGCGGCGTGCCTCGGTCTCGGCGCCACCATCATCACCAACAAACGCCGCATCAAGGCCGATGAGTTCTTCACCGGCATGTTCTCGACTGCGCTGGAGCCGGGCGAGATCATCACCAAGGTGAGCTTCCCGATCCCCAAGAAGGCCGCGTACCAGAAGTTCCGCAACCAGGCCTCGCGCTTCGCGCTGGTCGGCGTGTTTGTGTCGAAACGCGGCAGCGAGAATCGCGTTGCAGTGACCGGCGCCGGCTCCAACGGCGTGTTCCGCGTGCCGTCATTCGAAGAGGCGCTGAAGAAGCGGTTCTCGCCGAAATCGCTTGAAGGCCTGACCATTCCGGCCGACGGCATGAACTCCGACATTCACGGCAGCGCCGAATACCGCGCGCACCTCGTCGGCGTGCTGGCCCGCCGCGCGGTCGCGGAGGCGATCGGGAAATCGGCCGACTGATTGGCGTTTTCCCGCCGGTTTGCCATGCACCAAGGTTCTTGCAGACCGGCGGGACAAACCCGGCTGGGCGCACTACATTGCGCTGATGAATAAGCCTTTGCCGCGGGTCATCCCGGCCTCCATCGACGCCACCGTCAACCTCTTGGCGGAAGCCGATTATCTCACCGACCGCTCGCTCGGCACGGTGCTGTTTCTGGCCCTCAAAATGGGCCGGCCGATCTTCCTCGAAGGCGAAGCCGGCGTCGGCAAGACCGAGATTGCCAAGGTGCTGGCGTCGACGCTCGGCCGGCGCCTGATCCGGCTGCAGTGCTACGAGGGCCTCGATGTCGCCACCGCCGTCTATGAGTGGAACTACGCCGCGCAGATGATCGCGATCCGTGTCGCCGAGACGGAAGGCGATCGTGATCGCTCGCGGCTTGAGCACGACGTGTTCTCCGAGCGCTTCCTGATCAAGCGGCCGCTCCTGCAGGCGCTCGAACCCGACACAGCGGGCGCCCCGGTGCTCTTGATCGACGAGATCGACCGTACCGACGAGGCGTTCGAGGCGTTCCTGCTCGAAGTGCTGGCCGACTTTCAGGTCACAATTCCCGAAATGGGCACCGTCAAAGCAGAGCATCCGCCCATCGTCGTCATCACGTCGAACCGCACCCGCGAAGTGCACGACGCGCTGAAGCGCCGCTGCCTCTATCACTGGGTCGGTTATCCGAACGCCGAGCGCGAGCTGTCGATCGTGCGCACCAAGGTCCCGGGCATCGGCAAGAAACTCTCCGAACAGGTGGTCGGTTTCGTGCAGGCGCTGCGTAAGCAGGATCTGTTCAAGTCGCCCGGCGTCGCCGAGACGCTCGACTGGGCGGGTGCGCTGTCGGAACTCGACGTGGTCGCGCTCGATCCCGCGACTGTCTCCGATACGCTCGGCGTGCTGCTCAAATATCAGGACGACATCGCCAAGCTCGAAGGCTCCAAGGTCAAGGAGTTGCTCGACGAGGTGAAGTTGGATTTGCGGGCGGCGGAGTAATGTGCGACGGGCGCTTAAATCTTTCCTTCGTCATGCCCGGGCTTGACCTGCGCATCCATGGCGCGGCTTCGCCTCATGGGTCGCCGGGTTGAGCCCGGCAATGACGAACGAAGAGGGGCCATCGGCGGCGCCATCTGGCCGCCTCGCCGAGAACATCCTCTACTTCGCCCGCGCGCTGCGCGCGGCCGGCATCCCGGTCGGCCCCGGTGCCGTGCTCGACGCGCTTGAAGCAGTGCAGACGGCGGGCGTCGGCACCCGCGACGATTTTTACTGGACGCTGCATGCGGTGTTCGTGAAGCGCCACGAGCATTCGGTGCTGTTCGACCAGGCATTCCGCATCTTCTTTCGCCGCCGCGGTTACGTCGATCAGCTCCTCGCGATGATGCTGCCGCAGGCGCCCTCGGCGCCGCAGGCGCCGCAAGCCGGCGCGACACGCGTGCATGAGGCTCTGTTCTCCGGCCTCGATGACAAGCTGAAAAAAGAGCGTGAGATCGAGCTCGATACCCGCATGACGGTGTCCGACCGTGAAGTCCTGCAGAAGAAAGACTTTGCGCAGATGACGAGCGCCGAGATCGCCGCCGCCAAGGAGGCGATGAAGCGGCTCGTCATGCCGCTCGCCGAGGTGAAAACGCGGCGGCTCGCGCCCCATGCGCGCGGCCATCTCATCGACCTTCGCCGCACGTTGCGCGCGAGCCTGAAGGGCGGCGGCGATTTCATCGATCTGCGCTTCATCGGTCCGAAGACCAAGCCGCCGCCGATCGTCGCGCTCCTCGACATTTCGGGCTCGATGAGCCAGTACAGCCGCATCTTCTTGCATTTCCTGCACGCGCTGACAGATGCGCGAAAACGCGTGCATACGTTTCTGTTCGGGACGCGCCTTTCCAACGTCACGCGCGCACTGCGCGAGCGCGACCCCGACGATGCGCTCGCGGCCTGTTCGGCATCCGTGCCGGACTGGTCGGGCGGCACGCGCATCGCGTCGTCACTGCACGTCTTCAACAAGCTGTGGGCACGCCGTGTGCTCACCCAAGGCGCATTTGTGCTGCTGATCACCGACGGGCTTGAGCGCGATACCGACGATACGCTCGCCTTCGAGATCGACCGGCTGCATCGCTCGTGCCGGCGGCTGGTGTGGCTCAATCCGCTGCTGCGCTTCGAGGGCTTTGAAGCCCGTGCCCGCGGCATCAAGACCATGCTGCCCAACGTCGACGAATTCCGCCCGATCCACAGTCTCGAGTTCGATGGCGGCCTTGGTTGCGGCGCTGAGCCACGGCGGCGGCCGGGCGGGTGACCCGAAACTGTGGATGCAAAGGGTGGCCTGATGCGTTATATTTTACGGAATATAGCGATTAGCTTGGCACCAACTGAACGGGCGGGTGGCAAATACGGAGCAGGGTGAATATCTTGGCGTCACCTGCCATTCGCCGATCGCCGCAAAAGGACCGGAGGCCACCATGCTCTCGACCGACACCGACATCCTCAAAGCCGCCGAAGACTGGCGCAAGAACGGGCGCGCGGTAGCGCTCGCCACCGTGGTCGAAACCTGGGGCTCGGCGCCGCGGCCGGTCGGCTCGAACCTCGTCATCGACGAGGAGGGCAACTTTCTCGGCTCGGTGTCAGGTGGCTGCGTCGAAGGCGCCGTGGTCACCGAAGCCCTTGACGTCATCGAGAGCGGCAAGCCGAGAATGCTTGAATTCGGCGTCGCAGATGAGACCGCCTGGAAGGTCGGGCTGTCATGCGGGGGCAAGATTCGGGTGTTCGTCGAGAAGGTGGATTAGCCGTCATTCCGGGGCTCGGCTGAAAGCCGAGAACCCGGAATCCATAATCACGGAGCCAAGATTCATCTGCCAAGTCTTCATCTACTGTGGCTATGGATTCCGGATAGCCTCGCTTCGCTCAGCTTCCGGAATGATGATTGAGATGGACCAATGAAGCTCGACATTCTCTCCGCTCTCAACTCCGAACGCGCTGCGCGGCGCGCGGCGATCGTTGTCACCGACGTGGCGAGCGGCAATCAGCGTCTGGTCAAAGCAGCCGACATCTCGAAAGATCCGCTGCGTGCGGTGCTGGCCGATCACCTGCGTACCGGCAAGAGCGGCATGGAGGAGATGGCAGAGGGTCGCGTGTTCCTCACCGTATACGTGCCGGCGCCGCAGCTCATCATCACCGGTGCTGTGCACATCAGCCAGGCGCTGGCGCCGATCGGCCGCTTGCTGGGTTACGATGTGACCATCGTGGACCCGCGCACGGCGTTCGCGTCGCCCGAGCGCTTCCCCGATGTGAGAGTGGTCGCTGAGTGGCCGGACGTCGCGCTGCCGCCGCTCAACGTTGACCACTACACCGCGTTCGTGGCGCTGACCCATGATCCAAAGATCGACGATCCCGCACTCTTCCATGCGCTGACGCGCGACTGCTTCTATATCGGCGCGCTCGGCTCGCGAAAGACGCATGCGCGGCGCCTTGAGCGCTTGAAGGCGGAGGGCATGACCGACGCCGATGTTGCGCGCATTCACGCGCCGATCGGTCTCGACATCGGCGCCGTCTCACCCGCCGAGATCGCGGTCGCCATCATGGCGCAGATCACCGAGCGGCTGCGCGAAGAGCCGGAAGCCGCCCCCTCCCATATCCCTCCCGCGCAAGCGGGGGAGGGTAGGGTGGGGGTCAAGGCGGTGTCATGAAGTTCGGTGCGGTTGCGCCCCAGGAAGCGCTTGGCGCGACCGCAGTCCACAGCATTCGCCAGGGCTCGCTCGTGCTCAAGAAGGGCACGCTGATCGGCGTTGCCGAAGTCGCTGCGCTCAACGCCGCCGGCATCAAGGACGTCGTGGTTGCCCGGCTCGAACCCGGCGATGTTTCGGAAGACGTCGCGGCGGCCAGCATAGCGAACAAACTGTCCGGCGACGGCGTGCACGTCGATCGCGCCTTTACCGGCCGCGCGAATTTATTTGCCCAGTCCGCCGGCGTGCTGGTCGTCGACAAGGACGCGATCGACCGGCTCAACCGCATCGATGAAGCGATCACGTTTGCGACCCTGCCGGCCTATAAGGCGGTCGTCGTCGGCGAAATGATCGGGACCGTCAAGATCATTCCGTTCGCGGTCGGCAGAAAGGCGTATGACGCGGCGGTCGCGGCCGTCGCCAAGCCGCTATTGCGGGTGGCGCCTTATCGCATTCGCAAGGTTGGCGTGGTGTCGACGCTGCTGCCGGGGCTGGCTCCGAAGGTCATCGAAAAGACGCTGAAGATCACCGCGGACCGTCTTGCTCCCGCCGGTGCGTCGATTATCGCGGAGCGCCGGGTGCCCCATGAGCGTGCGGCGCTCGCTCGCGCGATGCAGGAAGTGCTCAAGGCCGGCGCCGAACTGGTGATTGTGTTTGGCGCATCCGCCATTGCCGACCGGCGCGACGTGATTCCGGCTGCGCTGGAAACGATCGGCGGTCAGATCGAGCATTTCGGCATGCCGGTCGATCCCGGCAATCTCCTTCTGATCGGCGACGCGTCCGGACATCCGGTGCTCGGAGCGCCCGGCTGCGCCAGGAGCCCGAAGGAGAACGGCTTCGACTGGGTGCTGATGCGGCTTCTCGCCGGGCTGCCGGTGCCCCGTGAAGATATCACCGGCCTCGGCGTCGGCGGCTTGCTGATGGAGATCGTGACGCGGCCGCAGCCGCGCGACGACACCGTGCCGGAAAAGGGACGCAACATCGCCGGCGTCATTCTCGGCGCGGGCCGGTCGAGCCGCATGGGCGGGCCGAACAAGCTTGTCGCCGAAATCGGCGGCCGGCCGCTGGTGCGCATGGTCGCCGACGCGGTGCTTGCGTCGCACGCGCGGCCGGTGATCGTCGTCACCGGTCATCAGCGCGAACGGGTCGAAGCGGCGCTTGCCGGATTGCCGGTCAAATTCGTTCACAACCCGCACTTCGCCGACGGGCTCGGCACTTCGCTCAAGGCCGGCATTGCCGCGCTGCCCGCGGACGTGGATGGCGCCATCGTCTGCCTCGGCGACATGCCGCAGGTCGACGCCCCGCTGATCGATCGGCTCATTGGCGCGTTCGATCCCAACAAGGGCGCGCTCGTCGTGGTGCCGACCATCGACGGCAAGCGCGGGAATCCAGTGGTATGGTCGCGGCGCTTCTTCCCCGATCTCATGGCCGTCGAGGGCGACGTCGGCGCCCGCTATCTGATCGGCCGTTACTCCGAAGCGGTGTCCGAATTGCCGCTCACTGGCACCGCCACGCTGACCGACGTCGACACGCCGGAAGCGCTGGAAGCCGTGAAGGCCGAGCTGGAAAGGAGCTGAGCCAGAGGGCGCGGCCGGAGATCGACTGGAGATGGCCCTCGAACCGGTGTGGGAGACGCCAGCCGGCAGTCTCGATCCCCAGGCGAAGCTGCTCCTCGACCTTTTTGCCAAGCGGCCGACCTTCGACGAGCCGCGCGACGATCGCTATATCGCGGTGTTGCGTCTTGGCTTTCCCGGGATCGCCAAACTTGCCGGTGCGCCATCGAGCGCATCGACAACGCGCAAGTGCAGACGGCGGGCGGCAGCATCCCGGTTGGCGTCTATCGGCCGCTCGCCTCAGCCTCAACGCCGCTGCTGATCTGGTTTCACGGCGGCGGCTTTGTCGTTGGCGATCTTGATGCATTCGATGCGCCGCTGCGCGCGCTTGCGAACCGCTGTGCCTGCACGGTGCTGTCGGTCGATTTTCGCTTGGCGCCTGAGCATTCGTATCCGGCCGCGATCGAAGATGCCCATGCGGCCCTGTGTTGGGCAGCGGCGCACGCCGCCGAGCTTGGCGCGGATTCACAACGCGTCGTGGTCGGCGGCGACAGCGCAGGCGGCAACATTGCGACAGTCGCCGCCATGCTCGCGCGCGACCGCGGTGGCCCGGAGGTCGCGCTGGAGGTCCTGCTGTATCCAGACGCCGATGCGCGTCCGGGGATCAACCACGCGTCCTGGCGGGAGCATGACGGGCGCATCCTGGAGCGTGCGTCGAAGGACCGTCAGCTTGCGACGGTCCTGCCGGCGCTGATCGACCAGTCGCAGCCCCACATATCGCCGGCTCTCGCCACGCCGGCCAATCTCCGCGGCCTGCCGCCCGCGCTCGTTGTCACCGGCGAGTTCGATCCGCAGCGCGACGAAGAGGAGTTGTACGCGGCGCGGCTGCGCGACGCAGCGGTGCCGGTTTCGCTTGTCCGCTATCCCGGCATGATCCACGGCTTCTTTCAGATGGCCGGCAGAACTCGACGCCGGCCGGCATGTGATGGGCCGGGTCGCTCGGGCGATCGCCGCCCTTTAGCGCCGAAATGGCCCGTTTCGGGTGCCCGATTTACAAACTCGAAACCCTTACCCGGTAGCGTCCAGGTCATCCCTGGGGAGGGGCTTCATGATCGGTTTCGAGCGACGTCCGGCGCTGGCCGCCGTGACGGCTAGTCTGTTGATCGCGGGCATGGCCGCCGCCGAAGCGGCCGGCGCCTTCGCGGTCGGCGCCTGCGGCGCCTTTGGCTACGGCTACGATTTCCACAATGTCGCCGGCGCGCGTGCCGCGGCGATGAGGAAGTGCACCGGCAACGGCTGCAAGATCGTCGGCGAAATCCGCCGCGGTTGCGCGGCGGTGTCGGTCGACGCCAAGAACCCGTGCGGCTCGTTCGGCTGGGCGATCGACTCGCACCTCGGCAAGGCCGAGAACGCCTCGATGCGCCGCTGCGCCGAGTTCGGCGGCCGCGACTGCGTGGTGCGTGCCTGGGCCTGCGACGAGAAGGGTTAGGCGCGCGCCGCGGCCGCGCTATCGGCCGCTCTGCAGATTGAATTCGGTATTGAAGCAGACGGGCTCGCGGTATTCGCGCGATGCGGTGACGAGCGCCGGATCGTCGTCCTTTAGCGCCTGAAACAGCGGCTCGGTCGCCCGCCACAGCGGCACGTGGCCGTTCGACGGTGCGTCGTGATGCGCCGGCATGAATACCGTCGGTTTGAACAGGTGCAGATCGTCGAGCGCCTGTTGGATCATGATCGGATAAAGATAATCCGCGGTCGTCGCCATGATGGCGAGGTCGACGCGCCCGATGCGCGCCATCACGGATTTCTCATAGTCGGTCAGCTTGCCGCCGCTGTCGCGGTACATGATGCGAAAGCCGTCATCGAGCGTGATCAGGTACGCGATGGTGCCTTCGGTGATGACGCGCGGATCGGCGGTGCCGCGCGCTTCGATGATGGCATCCTCGGCTTTCTGTTCGGGCGTCGGTTGCGGGCTCAGCGAGTTGACGGCCTTCCCCATCACCGCGGTGATCTCTTTCGACGGCTCGCCGTGCCGCGCGAGGATCGGCTCGACGGTGAAATCCTTGAAGTCCAGCGTTTCGCCGCCGCGGCCGGTCACGGTCAGCAATTGCTTGGCGTCGATCGCTTGGGTGAGGAGCTTATCCATGGTGATCGGCGCGGCGACGACTTTTGCACCGGTGCGCGCGCCGACGGTTGCCGCGTCCGACATGTGATCGAAATGGCCGTGGCCGAGCAGAATGACGTCGGCTCGTTTGACGTCGGTGGCCTTGAAGCCGAGCGGGCGATAAGCGGCTGGCCGGTCGAAGAACGCATCGAGGAGAATGACGCGGCCCTTGTAGACGAGTTCGTAGTTCGACACGCCGGTCCAGCGCACTGAGAGCGTGTGCGGATTGCGTGGTGCAGGTCTGCCGGTTGAGACGAGCGCCGCGGTGTAGCACGCCGGGTCGCGGGCTTCGCTCGCGGCCGCGGCTTCGATCGCGGCGCTGTGCTCGGACCGCGGATCGGCGAAAGGGGCGGCGAGGGCGAGGCGGGCGGCCGTACTGCAAGCGGCCAGCGCGAATAAGAACAGGCGATTCATCGTCATCATCGCCACTATATTGATTGAGGCGCTGCGCGCTACTGCTTCGCCGTGCCGCGTCCACGCGGCGACAGCGCGGCGATCTGCTGGTCGAAATACTGCAAGCCTTGCTTCCACTGCTGCGAGTCGGGGGTTGCCGCGATCAGCGCCGTCATCAGGTCGTGACCTTTACGCAGTGTCGCCAAGGCGCCGGCACTATCGCCGAGCTTCGCCTGGATCGCCGCGAGACTCGCATAGTCTTCGGTTAGACCCTGCTGCCAGCCGGCATTGCTGCGATCGGCCGCCGCCAACGGCTCCATGATGGCCACGGTCTGAAGATAAGCTTGGCGCGCATCCGCTAAGTTGCCCTGCCGGTCCAGTACATCGCCGGCTTTGGACTGCGCCACCGCGAGATCGCGCTTGAGCTCGGTATCGGTCGCATCGGCTCCGGAGAGACGTGTAAAGACGTCGATGCTGTCGTGGTACGATTTGAGCGCGTCGGGCAGATGGTTCTTCGTCGCCTCGACGTCACCGACGTTGAGGTAGGACACAGCGAGGGCGCGCTGCCAGTCGGTATTTTGCGGATCGATCTTCACGAGGCGCTCGCGGATGGCGAGACTGTCGCTATAGGCCTTGAGCGCGCCCGCGGCGTCCTTTTGCACGAGCATCACTTCGGCGACGCGGTCGTAAGCGATCGACAGGTCGCTCTGAAATTCGGCGTTGTTCGGATCCGAATTGGCGAGCCGCTCGGCAATGTCACGCTTGGCCTGGAATTCGGTTTGGGCGCCGGCGAGGTCGCCCTGGTCCTTGAGCACGTCGCCGATGCGCTCGTGCGTGATGCCAAGATCAACCTGCCAAGTGGTATTGGCGGGATCGCGTTTGGCCAGACGCTCGACGATGGCGAGGCTGCTGCGATAGCTCTTGAGCGCGTCGCAGAGATTGCCTTGCGATTCCAGAACACGGCCGACCTTCTCGTCAGCGATCGAGAGGTCACGCTGCCAATCGGTGTCGCCGGGGTCGGCCTTCGTCAGCCGTTCTGCGATGGCGACGCTGTCGCGGAAGCTCTTGAGCGCATCGCCGAGATTGCCTTGCGCGCTCAACAGATCGCCGATGTTCTGCAGCGAGACCGAAATGTCGCGCTGCCAGTCGGCATTGGTTGGGTCCTCCTTGGCGAGAAGCTGGGAAATGTCCATGCTGTCCCGATAGCTTTTCAACGCGGCGTTGAGATCGCCCTGTTCCTTGAGCACGTCGCCAACGCGCGCCAGGCCCACCGCAACGTCGCGGCGCAATCCGGCGCTGGTCGGATCGGATGCCGAGAGCTGCTGCCGGATCGTCAGACTATTGCGATACGCGGTGAGCGCGTCGGGCAGGTTGCCCTGGTCGAACAGCGTATCGCCGAGCTTGGTGTAAGCAACCGACAGATCGCGCTGCCATCCGCGATTGGCCGGATCGGACTTCGCCAGGCGGTCGAAACTCGCCACGCTGTCGCGATAGGCCGTTAGTGCGTCCTCGCGCTTTCCTTGCGCGGCGAGCGCGGTGCCGACCTTGCCGGTGACGACAGTGAGGTCGCGCTGCCATTGGGTATTGTCGGGGGCGGTCTTGGACAGGCGATCGAGTTCCGCGACGGCAATCTGGTAGGAGGCCAGCGCATCGGCAGGGTTGCCTTGCGTCATTTGCGTGTCACCGATGCCGACATGGGCCACGGCGAGGTTGCGCTGCCATGTCGTGTTCGTAGCGTCGAGCTTGGTCAGACGCTCGCCGATGGTTACGCTGTCGCGGAAGGCGCTCATTGCTGCGTCAAGAACGCCGAGCTCATGATAGGTGTCGCCGAACTCGTTGAGCATGGCGGCGCGACTGCCTTGCAGTCCGAGGTCGCTGGGCGAGGCGGCGGCGAGTTTGTCGAAGGTGCCTTTGGCGGTTTCAAGGATCTTACGCACCGAGTCCGCGCGCATGCCCTCGACGCGACGCAGTCCCTGGGCGATGTCGATGACGAGGCTGTCGGCCGTGCCCTTGGCGAGTTGCTCGGCGGTCTGCGCGGCTTGCTTGGCGACCTCGGCCACGCGCCATTGCCAGGTGGCAAGCGCCACCAGGACGGTGAGCGCGGCGGCGGACGACCATGCCAGCGTGAGCGCGATGCGCTGCTGGCGCACTTCCTGGGAGAGCAGGTCCTCCTTGGGAGTGCCGTGGATTGTGGCGGCGAAGTCGGCGGCAAGGTCTGTGAACTTGGCGTCGCGTTTGATGGCGCCTTCGCGATACGAGCGCAGGTCCACCCACTTCGGCTCGCTCGGAAATCGCTTCGCCAGCGCCGCTGGCAGCGAGTGGTTCGGACCCGGTACGAAATCGCCGCTGGCTTCGTCCCATGACAGCTCGCCGTCGGTGAGAGCGATCAGCACCGTGTCGATCGAGTTATGTTCGATCCAATGGGTCACCTCCTTGTTGACCCATTTGGAGGCGGCCGATTTCTGGCGAGGCGAACAGCAGGAAATAACGCGACTGCCCGAGCGCCCGCTCGATCATCGGCCACAGATGCGGCGTCGCCGACAGGCTGGTATCGTCGCGGAACAGGCGCAGCGCCCGGCGGCGGTACCACGGTTTGCCCAGCTTTTGGATCGTCGACTGCAGCCGGGCAGCGATCGGCTTGTCCTTGGCATGGCTGTAGGAAATGAACGCGTCATAGAGCGCCATGGCGCACCCCCATGCTTGGCGAACCGAATATCGCCGTCCAACAAGGCAAAATTCCGGGCCAGCTGAGACTCACTGTTGCCGGGACGGCGCGGCTACAAAGCCACTTTCAAATCAGTGTCGCTTAATTTTGCTTGGGTTTCTTGATTTATCATCACAAGCGTGGAGCGCGGTATCCACGTAATCCCAAGCCGCTACTGTGCCGCTCCGATCTGCTGAAGGATCGGCGCCCATTTTGCCTGTTCGCTCTGGATGAACGCCAGCGTTTCGGCGGGCGACATCGGGGTGTCGGTGCGGCCGAGCTTGGCGAGCCGGCCGCGGACATCGGGATTGTTCAAGGCCTTGTTGAGATCGGCATTGGCCTTTTTCACGATCGCATCGGGTGTCCCGGGCGGCGCGACCAGCACCTGCCAGCCGCCGGCCTCATAGCCGGGCAGCGTTTCGGCGACCGTCGGCAGGTCAGGAAAGATGCTGAGCCGCTCCTTCGCCGCAACGGCGAGCGGAATAGCGTTGCCCGCCTGCACGGCGCCGGCAATGCCCGAATAGGAATCGAAGACGAGCGCGATGCGCTTGCCCATCATGTCGTTGAGCACCTGCGCGGTGCCGCCCGAGTAGGGCACCATGAGAAGCTTGATGTCGGCGCGGCTTTGCAGCAATTCGCCGACCAGATGCGTCAGCCGGCCGCGGCCGTTGGTGCCGTAGGCCAACTCGCCAGGCCGCTTCTTGGCGAGTGCAATCAGCTCCGGGAGCGTCTTCACACCGAGCCATGACGCTGCCGTGATAAACAGCGCCGCGCCGCCAAGGCTGCCGACCGGCACAAAATCGCGCGGCACCTGGATCGGCAAATTGTCGGCATCGCCGGGGAGTGCAACGAAAGCCGATACCGCCGGCATGCCGAACGTGTAGCCGTCCGGTATGGCGGTCGTCGCGGCGCGGGCCGCAAGCGCGCCGCCTGCGCCCGGCTGGTTGATAATCACCGCCTGCTGGCCCCACATGCGCGACAGTCCGTCGGCGATGATGCGCATCGGCACATCGATGGCGCTTCCAGGCGCTGAGTTGGTGATCATGCGCACGGGGTGGTTCGGGTAATCCAGCGACTGCGCCCGGGCTGCATCGCTGACCAACACGGCACTTAAGACGCCGGGCAACAGGCAAAGCGACGCCGTAATCAACCAGCGCCGGTACGCGCGCATGCGTTCACTCCCTCAACGTTTTGTGGCGGCATTCTAGAGAAACGCCCGCTTACAAACGACTCCAGTGTCGCGGGGTATCTCAGTTTTCCGACGCAGCGCCCGCGTCGAGGACGCGATGCAACCGTTGCTCGTCGAGCGCGCCTTCCCATTTTGACATCACGATCGTCGCGACGGCGTTGCCCAGGAGATTGGTCGGCGTCAACCCCTGGGACATCAGGCGGTGAATGCCGAGCACCAGCGCGACGCTCGCGACCGGGATGCTGCTCTCGGCGCCGAGCGTCGCGGCGAGCACCACGAAGGCCGCGCCCGCGACCCCGGCAGCGCCCTTCGATGTCACCAAGAGGATCAGCAGCAGGCCGATCTGATGCCAGAGGTCGAGCGGCGTGTTGGTGGCTTGCGCGAGGAACACGGCCGCCGTCGCGAGATAAAGGCTGGTGCCGTCGAGATTGAACGAATAGCCGGTGGGCACCACGAGCCCGACGACGCTTTGCTCGCAGCCGAGCTGTTCGAGCTTGTCCATGATCCGCGGCAATACGGTCTCCGACGATGTGGTCGCGATGCAGATCAGTAGCTCTTCCTTGATGTAGCGGATCAGTTTCCGCAGGCTGAAGCCGCACAGGCGCGCAAGGGGCACAAATGCGATGATGATGAAGACGATGCAGGTCAGATAGAAGCTCGCGAGCAGTTTGCCGAGCGAGGCGAGCGAGCCGAGGCCAAATTTGCCGACCGTAAACGCGATGGCGCCGAATGCGCCGAGCGGCGCCGCCCACATCACGACGCCGACGATGAAGAAGATCATCTTCGAAGCGATCTCGATGATGTTGACAAGCGGTTTGCCGCGCTCGCCGAGCCAGACCAAGGCAAAGCCGGACAGCACCGCGATGAACAAGACCTGGAGGATGTTGCCTTCGGTGAAGGCGCCGACGAACGTGTTCGGAATGATGTTCATCAGGAACGGCACGAAGCCGACATCGTGCGTCAGCTTGACGTACGGTTCGACCACGGCGGGATTGAGTTTGCTGACGTCGACATTCATGCCGGCGCCGGGCTGCAGCAGATTGACCGCCACGAGGCCGACGATCAGCGCCAGCGTGGTCATGACTTCGAAGTAGATCAGCGTCTTGATCGCGACCCGCCCGACGCGAGTCATGTCGGCCATATGCGCGATGCCGGTCACGACGGTGCAGAAGATGATCGGCGCGATCAGCATGCGGATGAGCTTGATGAAAGCGTCACCCAGCGGTCCCATGCTGGCGGCCAAGTCGGGCGCAGCGACGCCGAGCGCGATGCCGGCTGCCATGCCGATCAGCACCCATACCCAGAGCTGAGTCCACCAAGGTCTGGCGCGCCGGGTAAGGGGGGCTGGTGCAGCCGTCGCGGTCGCCGTGGCCAAGTGATCGCTCCCGAATTCTTTTGCGCGGTCTCGTCAACCTGGGGCCAGGTGGGAGGCGCCACTATGTGATCTTGGCACAGCCACGCGCCTGGACGGAGATGGTTCGCACGAGGCCGGGCAGGATTTAGTGTGGGCCCGCGTCGACCGACTGCTTTGACACCGTTCGACACGCAGCGTTCAAATCATTGAAAACGCTCAAGGTTCCCCGCGGTATGGCGCCTCGTCGTTTTCTCTTGAATATGACTGACTGGTCAGTCATATTCACTGCATGACAACCGCACCGAAACGCCCGGCCAAATCGGCCACCGTCAAAGCCACTGCGGCGAAAACCGCTGCGGCGGGGACCGGCGCTTCAAACGTCTTTGCGTCCTCGGACGAGGGGACCGTCGGCACGCCCCGGCAGGACGGGCGAGCGGCGAGGGCCGCGGCGCGGCGCGAAGCGATCCTCGACGCGGCGCTCGACGAATTTTCCGCGCGCGGTTTTGCGGCGGCGCGGCTCGACGACGTGGCGCAGCGCGCAGGCGTCGCGAAGGGCACGATCTATCTCTACTTTGCCGACAAGGAGAGCCTGTTCCAGGAACTGATCCTGTCCAAGATGAGCCCGGTGGTCGGCACGCTCGAAAGCGCGCTCGCGACCGATCTGCCGCTGCGCACGATCATCGATCAGGCCATCGAGATTTTCGTCCGCGAAGTCTATGGCACCCATCGCAAACAGCTGATCCGGCTCGTCATCAGCGAGGGACCGCGCTTTCCCGCGCTCGCCGAGTTTTATTATCGCGAAGTCCTGTCGCGGCTGCTGGCGGCGATCCGTGGTTTTTTGCGGCGCGCCTACGAGCGCGGCGAGCTTGTTGACGATATGCTGATCCGCTTTCCGCAATTACTCGGCGGACCGGGCATCATCGCCATCGTGTGGAGCGGCCTGTTCGACCGCTTCGAGCCGCTCGACGTGCGCGCGATGATGCGCGCGCATTTCGATCGTCTTCTGGGCGCGCGGAGACCGACATGAATGCGTGCATGCGCATCGCCGGTATTCTGCTGGCGCTTCTGCTCGCCGGATGCAACAAGGCAGAGAACGGCTTTCAGGGCTGGATCGAGGCCAATCTGATCTTCGTCGCGCCCGACGAAGTCGGCCGCGTGCAGACATTGACCGTGCGCGAGGGCGACACGGCCAACACCGGCGAGCTGATATTCACCGTCGATGACGATTTGCAGCAGGCCGAATACGCGCAGGTCAAAGCCTCTTTGACCAATGCGCAGCAGACCTTCGATCGCGCGCAGCAACTCGCCAAGACCGGCGCCGGCACACAGAAGGACCTCGATGCCGCGATCGCAGCGCTGCGCGATGCACAGGCCCGCCTTAACTCCGCTCAGACGCGCCTGTCACGCCGTCAGGTGTTCAGCCCGGTCGACGGCACGGTCCAGCAAATTTATTACCGGCCGGGCGAGATGGTGCCCGCAGGGCGGCCGGTGCTGGCGCTCCTGCCGCCCGGCAACATCAAGGTGCGGTTCTTTGTGCCTGAAACAGTGTTGCCGACAATCTCGTATGGCGACCAGATCAAGGTCTCGTGCGACGGCTGTGAGAACGATCTGACCGCGCGTGTCAGCTTCATTGCGCAGCAATCCGAATTTACGCCGCCCGTCATCTACAGCCTCGAGGAACGGTCCAAGCTTGTTTTCTTGATCGAGGCGTTGCCGGACAAGCCCAGCGCATTGCGGGTCGGCCAGCCCGTTGACGTCAAGCTGTTGCGGCAGCCCGCGCAAAGACCGGTGCCGCAGGCGTCGCGATGAGCGCTGCAACCGACACTGCGCCGGTCGCACCCGACATCGACATCGTCATCGACGTGCACGGCCTGACGAAATCGTTCGGCGGCCGCACCGTGGTGCGTGACCTCTCGATGCAGGTCAAGCGCGGCACGATCTTCGGCTTTCTCGGCCCCAACGGTTCGGGCAAGACGACGACGATCCGCATGCTGTGCGGCTTGCTGACGCCCGACCAAGGCAGCGGCACCTGTCTCGGCTGCGACATCCGCACCGAAGCCGCCAAGATCAAGAGCCGCGTCGGCTACATGACGCAGCGCTTCAGCCTCTACGACGATCTCTCCGTGCGCGAGAACCTCGAATTCATCGCGCGTATCTACGGCATGCCGCGGCCGGTGAGCGCCGCGAAGGTGATGATCGACCGGCTCGGCCTGCAGGGCCGCGAGGAACAAGTCGCCGGCAAGCTCTCCGGCGGCTGGAAGCAACGGCTCGCGCTTGGCGCCTGTACGCTGCCGAACCCGCAGCTGTTGTTGCTCGACGAACCGACGGCCGGAGTCGATCCGAAGGCGCGGCGCGATTTCTGGGGCGAAATTCATCAGCTCGCCGCCGAAGGCCTCACGGTGCTGGTCTCTACCCACTACATGGACGAGGCCGAGCGCTGCCACGAGATTGCGTATATCGCGTTCGGCGAGGTGCTGACACGCGGGACCGTCCCGGAAGTGATCGCCAACTCGCATCTTGCCACTTACATTGTGAGCGCGATCAACGGCGAACACCTATCAGCGCTCGCAACCGAACTGAAAGGGCTTGCCGGCGTCGAGATGGTGGCGCCGTTCGGCAACAGCCTGCATGTCTCCGGCGCCGATGCCGCCGCACTTGAAGCCGCGATCGCGCCCTACCGCGAGCGGCCCGGTCTCGACTGGGAGCATGCCTCGCCGTCGCTCGAAGACGTGTTCATCAATCTGATGGGCCGCGCCAAGGACAATTTCCAATGAACGCACTCGTCGTGTCTTTTCCCTCCCCCCTTGTGGGGGAGGGTAGGGTGGGGGGTCGCGAGGCGGCTCAAGGCGGAGACGGCTTTTCACGATTGTCTACTCGCGCGCGTCACCTGCCGACCCCCACCCCTGACCCCTCCCCACAAGGGGGAGGGGAACGATCATGAGCGCGCTGTCGGCGATCGGCGCGACGCTTGGCGCGGGAGGATTCTGGCGCCGCACCGGCGCCATGCTGCTCAAGGAATTCCTGCAGCTGCGGCGCGACCGCGTCACGTTCGCAACGATGATCACAATCCCGCTGCTGCAGCTCGTGCTGTTCGGCTATGCGATCAACACGACACCGCGCAATCTGCCGACCGCGGTGCTGCTCCAGGAATTGAGCGACGTCGGCCGCTCGATCCTCGCGGCGTTGCAGAACACAAAATACTTCACCGTGACCGAACTGCTCCACGACGACGATGAGCTCGATCAGGCGCTGAAGTCGGGCAGGGTGCTGTTTGCGGTCGAGATCCCGGCGAACTTCGAGCGCGCGCTGCGGCGTGGCGACAAGCCGGCGCTGCTGGTGGCGGCCGACGCCACCGACCCGGTCGCGACCGGCGGCGCCATTGCGGCGCTGTCGGAATTGGTCAATACCGCGCTCGTCAACGATCACGGGCTGCCGGACACCGGACAGCCGCTGTTCGAGATCAGGACCCACGAACGCTACAACCCCGCGGCCTCGACCGCGCTCAATATCGTTCCGGGCCTGCTCGGTACCATCCTGACATTGACGATGCTGATCTTCACGGCGCTGTCGGTCACCCGCGAGATCGAGCGCGGCACCATGGAAAGTCTGCTCGCGATGCCGATCACGCCGATAGAAATCATGCTCGGCAAGATCGCGCCCTACGTACTGGTCGGGTTCGTCCAGGCGGCGCTGATCATTAGTGCCGGCGTGCTGATGTTCGGCGTGCCTATTTTCGGCAATCTCGCGCTCCTTGCCGCGCTCACCACGCTGTTCATCGCGGCGAATTTGTCATTCGGCTACACGTTCTCGACGCTGGCGCAGAACCAGCTGCAGGCCGTGCAGATGTCGATGATGTTCTTTCTGCCTAACATGCTGCTGTCGGGCTTCCTCTTTCCGTTCCTCGGCATGCCGCGCTGGGCGCAAGTGATCGGCGAGTGTCTGCCGCTTACGCACTATCTGCGCATTGTGCGCGGCATCATGCTGAAAGGCTCGACGCTCGCCCAGTTGCGATATGACACGCTGGCGCTCGGCGGATTGATGGCAGTAGCGATGATGATTGCGGTGACCCGCTTCCGCCGCACGCTGGATTAGGCCAATTTCCCGGAAGAACGGTCTTGTCTGTATCTACTGCTTCGCGCGCACGCCGGCCCGTTCGAGCCGCGGCAGCACCTCGTCGACGAAGTACGGCACTTCATCGAGAAAATTTACGAACGACAACCCGATGCCGCGCACGCCGGCCTGGCTGATGGCCGCAAGCTCGTCGGCGACGCGATCGGGTGCGCCGACGAACGGATAGCCGCCGACCGCATTGGCGGCGAAGTAGCGGCGCTTCGTGTGATACTCTTCGGCCCCGATCGTCTGCGGCGTGATGCTCTTGTTGGCCAGCATGCCGTCGATCGCGCCCCAGTCGGCGTTCTCGATGTTGACGTGCTGATAATATTCGTCGGCTTCCTCCTGGGTCGGCCGGCAGATCACTTGGCCGACGGTGAAGATCTCGATATCGCGGCCGAGGTTATGGGCCGCCCCCTTGATCTCGGCGACTTTCGCGGCGTTACCGGCGAGCGATTTGCGCGAGCCGGCCGTCGCAACAAAGAACGCGTCGCAGTTGCGCAACGCGAAGGCTTGACCGACGTCGGAGGAGCCTGCGTTCATCATCAGCGGCCGTGTCTCGCCGAACGGCTTCGGATAGGCGCGCGCATTTTTGATGTTCAGGAATTTTCCGTCGTAGTCGAAGGTGCCGTCGTACGCCCAGGCTTTCTTGATGATATCGACCCATTCCTGGGCGTAATCGTAGCGCATGTCGTGCTCGCGCTGCTCGACGCCGAACATTTCGAACTCACCTTCGTTCCAGCCGACCACAATGTTGACGCCGACACGGCCCTCGCCGATGTGGTCGGCGGTCACGAATTCCTTGGCGGCGATCAGCGGATGAAACAGCGGTGCGTGAACCGTGCCGAATACGGTCATGCGTTTTGTCGTGCTCAAGAGTCCGACGGCCCAGGTGATCGTCTCAAGCGTGCGGCCATGGAAGTCGGTGTCGCCGCCGTATCCCTTCCAGCGCGCGATCGGCAGCATGAAGTCGATGCCGGCCTCGTCGGCAAGGCGCGCAAGCTTCAGACAGTCGGGCCAGCTCGCCGACCAGCGCTCGGGAACCTTGGTGGCCGAGCGGCCGGAGGAGCAGTTTGCACCGAACAGCCCGATCTTGAACGCGTTGTCATTGTACATGGCGACGCGGTCCTTCATGGATATTTTGGGCGCCAGCACAGTCGTCTCTCCTTCATTTCGATCGCGGCCGATATTATACAGCAGGTTTCGCCGCGGTTGAGCACCCGCTCCGTTACATCGTCGCGTTGATTTTTCGCACGAGATCGATCACCGGCGCGGGCGCGCCATAGAGCCGGTCGATCAGCGATTGCATTTCGCTGCCGGTGACGGCGCCAATGTCGAGGTTTTCCCGCTCGGCTTCGGCGCGCAATTCGGGATCGGCCATCATGGCGTCGAACGCTGAGCGCAGTTGGGCCGAGCGTTCGGCGGGCAGTTCGGGCGGCGCCATCAGCGGCCAGGCGAGAACCGAATCGGCCGCCAGCATTTCGATCGCCTGACGGCCCTCCGCCGTCTTGGGCAAGTCGGCCGCAAGCGGGACGCCCGGCATGTCGGACTGGCCCAAAGTGAACTGCGCGAGCACTTTCAGCGTGCCGTCGCGCAGCCATTGCGGCGCGCGCTGCCGGATGCTGCCGATGGCCCAGCCGCAATAGCCTTCGACCTCGCCCTTTTCGAGCGCGAGCGTGATCTCGTTGCCGCCCGGATAGCCGGACACGACCTTGAACTTGGTTCCGATCAACTCGTTGAGCGCCTTCGGATAGGTGATCGTGCGCGAGCCGGGACCGGTAGCGCCCACAACGGTCTCGCGGCGCATCACGTCCTCGATGCTGTTCACCGGCACGGTGTGCCAGACCACACAGAGAAAATTGTCGCGAGAGCGGCCGCCGATCCAGGTGAACTTGCGGGCGTCATACTTGGCCTGCGGATTGCCGAACAGCGGCTCCAGCACGGTACCGCCGCCGATCACGCCGAGCGTCGTGCCGTCGCGCGGCGCGGTGTTGAACAGATTCGTCGTCGCGATAAGGCTGCCGGCGCCCGGCATGTTGCGGACGATGACGCTCGGATTACCGGCGAGGTGCTTGCCGAGGAATTGGGCGAACAGCCGGGCGGTTGCGTCATAGGTTCCACCGGCGCTGAAGCCGACGACGATCGTGACCTGCTTGCCCTGATAAAAATCCGCAGCCCGTGCCGGAACGCTCGAAGTGGCCGCCGCGAGGACGACCATGCAGCGCGCGAAGCGCCGGATCGTGTTGCTGGAATGCAGGAAGCGGATCATCGCTGCGATGTCTTCCGATCGCGTGTCGTTTGTTATTGGACGCCGGCCCGCGCCAACAGATCGCGCAGCCGATCGATCACGGCTTGCGGCGTCTCGTTGATGTCGCGGATGCGGTCGCCGACGTCCTTGGCGCCGAGCCAATTGGTATCGAGGCCGATGCGCTGGGCCTCCTCGAGGTAGCGAGGGTCTGTCATCGTGTCGGCGAATGCCTGCTGTAGGGCGGCGATGCGGTCGGCCGGCACGTCCGGTGGGATGAGTAGCGGCCGCGCCAAAGCGAACTTCGTGGCATAGAATCGGAGTGCCGCGCGGTCGTCGTCGGATGTGACGAGTTCGATCGCCGTCGGCACGTCGCTGAGCTGTGGCAGCCGTTCGTTGCCGTACTGCAACAGGATGCGGACTTTGTGATCGGTGACCCATTCCGCTTTGTTGACGGTCAGGTTGGACAAGCCGGTATTATTGCCCTGCACTTCGCCGCGTTCGGCGGCGAGGTTGATCTCGTTCTGTCCCTGATAGCCGGTCAAGATTTTCATCTTGGTGCCGATCAGCTCGTTGTCCAGGAGCGGCAGGATCGCGTTGTCGGCAGACGTCGCGGTGGCGCCCATCAGGATCGAAGTCGTCTTCAGCTCTTCGACATTTGTCACCGGCGCGCTGTGCCAGACCCAGGTGACTTGGGGCTCCTGCAGCGGCGTCCCAATCCAGGAAAATCGCGCCAGATCGAATTTCAATTTGCTGCCGTCCGGCGACAAAAGCTTCAATCGCGGCTCGATCGGGATGTTGCTGGTCGGCATGCCGATGGCGGTACCGTCGCGCTTGGCCACATTGTAGAGATAATTGGTCACGACGAGGCCGGCGGCGCCGGGCATGTTGCGCACAACGATGGTGGGATTGCCTGGAATGTGCCGGCTCATCTGATCGGCGACCGTACGCGCGGCGACGTCGTAGCCGCCCGCTGCGGCTCCGGCGATCGAAAGCTCGATGGTCTTGCCGCGATAGAAGTCCGCGACCGGATCGTTCGGGGCGGCGCTTGAGGCGGCCAATGCACCGAAGATCGCAAGGGCCAGTGCGGTCGCTTGGCTCGATCGCTTCACGCTACGGCCTCCGCGAGCGATGCCAGCAGCCGGCCCTGACCTTTGATCACGTCAGTTATGCCGAGCGCCTTGAACGCGACGAAGAAACTTGCATGCGAATAGGCAACGGCGGGGAGGCCGGTGTCGCGCTCGATGCCGTCCACTGTCTGCGCCGCCTGCCATTGCGGGCACGGCAGATAAATCGCGTCGAACGACGGCGAACGGCCAAGCACGCCGTCGACGAAGGTGCGAATGTCGGTGGGCGAGACGCTTTGCAGCTTTTTGAACGGCACATCGAGTCCTTCGGCGCGCACGATGTCGAATCCGTGGGCGACGAGATAGTCGGACAAGGCGCGATTGTGTCGCTCCGGGTAGGGAGACGCGATCGCGATGCGCTGCGCGCCGAGGTGCCGCAGCGATTCCATGGCCGCGCGGACGCCCGTGGTCGCGCCCACACCCGAGGCTTTTTCGATGTCGTTGACGACGATCTGCTCGTAGCCCTTTCCGCGCGCCGCGACCAGAGGTCCGCCGCCGTGAATGATGAAATCGACGCCGCGCGAGCCGAGATAGGCCGCCGCGGTGGTCACTTGCGCCAGCGCCTTGTCAAAGTATTCGGCGCTCCAGTCGTCGATGTTGCAGGTGACGCCGACGAGGCCGATGCCGTCCGGTGCGTATCGGTAGAACTCATAAGGCACGACCTCCATGACGGTCGGGCCGATATACCCGATGCGTTTGCGCCAGCCGAACATTCCCGCTTTCCTCCGCGTCTTGTTGCGCGACTTATTTTTGCGCGACTCAGTTTTTATACGGCCCGAGTTCCTTGGCGACGGTCTCGACGAAGGATTGATCGACCAGCTGGTCGAGCTTGAAGTTGCGGTCGATCAAGCCCTGCTCGGCGTAGAAGTGCAGATCGTCGGCGAGGCTCTTCACGTTGACCCGACCGTCGGGATCCATGCCGGTCGGCGTGATACTCTGGTAGATGGCGGGGTCCTTGATCGGGGTCGCCTCCGACAGGATCGCGATCACCTCATTGGCGTTCGGTCCGGCCATGTGGCCGTCTTTGAGCGCGCCGTTATAGAAGCGCACCGCGCGCAGATAAGCGCGCATGAATCGATGCGCCAAATCCGGATTGTCGCTGAACTTCTCCGAATAGAGCAGCACGGCGATCTGGTGATAGGGAATGATCTCGTCGTCGGATTTGAGCAGAACTGCAAAGCCGTTCTTGATCGCGATGGCGGGACCGGGTTCGACGGATGCGGACGCATCGACGGCCTTGTTCTTGAGCGCCGCAACGTGATCGGGGAAGGGCAGGTTGACGGTGTCGACATCCGAATAGGCGAGGCCTGCCGAATTGAGCAGCGCGTTAAGCGTCGCGGTGTTGCTCACGCCCGGCGCGTTCATCGCGAACTTCATGCCTTTGAGGTCCTTCGGCTCCTTGTAGCGGCCGCTGTCGACGACGTCCTTGCGCAGCAGAATCTTCGTTGCGCCATACCCCGGCGGCGACGATGCCTTGTCGGCGACGATCTTGATGCGCACGCCGCGCAGCACGGCATTGTAGAGACCCGCCGACGCCGATCCCGCGCCGGCGTCAAGTTCGCCGGTGCCGAGCGGCGCCACCATGTCGGCGGCGGAGCGAAAATTCGACACCGTGACCGCTAGTTCCTCATCGTTGAAGTAGCCCTTCTTGTCGGCGATGTAGATGGGGGCGTCGCTGGTTGAACTCGTGGCGCCGACCGTGACGGCGAGCGGACCGGCAGCGCGCGGCGAGGTCGAGAGAATCATCGAGGCGGCGATGAGAAGCCAAGCGGCGGCTCGTGTTCTGGTCATTCTCTGGTGGCCCCGCGGACGCGCATGCGCTGGATGGATGTCCAATTTGAGAGCGCGCAGTTTATGGCGGCTTCGCCAAGGAATACCAGCGCACGCGCCCTGCGGTATGCTGTCACTTCCAACCGGCGGTCGCGGGCGGCTTTTCCACCCGCGGGGGATTGGCTAAGCTCGCTTATTCCGCCGGTAAGCCCCGAAATTGTCGCCGCGACAATGAAGTTAATTTGACATAAACAAACACGCGTTCAGCCAAGACGAGATCATGGTTGGAATTTTTATCAACTACCGTCGTGATGACGCGCCAGGCGTTGCCGGGCGTTTGTTCGACTATCTGTCGACGAAGTATCCGCATGGCGCCCTATTCATGGATGTCGATGCTATGGAGCCCGGCATAGATTTCGTAGAACAACTCGATGCGCAGGTTGCGCAATGCCGCGTGCTACTGGCCATCATCGGTCCGCGCTGGCTCGACAGCACAGCGAGACATTCCGGCTGATCCGGCGATTTGTCAGGACGCTTGCCGGGCCGATCAGCACTGCGCGTCCTGGACCTATTCGCAGCCAGCGGCACCCGGTCAGCCTGCGCATTGCACGCTCAAGGCCGTTGTCCCGCAACAGCTGGCGAATGCTTGCTGCACGTCCGGGATTGAACGAGCGCCGGACCCCGAGCTGCGCCAAGCGCCGGAGGTTCCAGCCGCGGTCACGAATGCGCTGCGCGGCGTCGATTTGTTCGGCGGCGACTATCACTCCTTCAGCGGCGCACGGGCCACAATCGAGGGATGTCAGCAGCGTGCCGGGCCGACGGCGAATGTCTGTCGTGGACTTACGTGCGGCCGGGAATCTTTGCTTCGGGCGAGCAGAGTTGCTCGCTGAAAGGCCGAATTCCGCGTCAGATCAGCAGCACCTGCTGTGTTTCAGGCGTTGAGCGGCAAGCGCCTGCGCCGCCGCGACAGCCATGAGTGCAAAGACTCAGCCGTTGACGGTTTCTCTGTCGAAACTAGCAATCTGCTTATAGCTTTCGGCGATCCGCACCAGTTCGTCGCGCGGAATGACAGTTTCGATATCGGCAAAACCGTTCGGCGCGCGCTCTTCGGCGATACGGATCACCACTTCCGGTCCGCCTTGCCGATTGCGGGCGACGATCTCGGCGGTCTTGGTCCTGCGGTCGTCCTCGTAGTGGTGCAACGCTTTGTCGATCGTCGGGCAATCGCGTAAGGCTTCCGCCAGCGCGCGGGCATCCAGAATGGCTTGCGACGCGCCGTTCGAGCCGAGCGGATACATCGGATGGGCGGCGTCGCCGAGCAGCGTCACCCGACCGAGCGTCCAGCGTTCGAGCGGGTCGCGGTCGACCAGCGGAAATTCGTAGATCGCTTGCGCTGCGCGGATGACCGCCGGGATATCGAGCCAATCGAACCGCCAGTCTTCATAGCGCGGCAGAAAATCCTCGAGCTTGCCGGGCCTGTTCCAATCCTCAGGCGGCAGTTCACGCGACGGCTCGACGAAAAAGCGGGCGGCCCAGTTCGTCAGCGAGCGCCCGCGCTGCGAATACGGCTTCGACATCGGATACGCGATGAAAGTCTGGTGTCCGCCGGCGGCAATCTGGGTGCGGCCTGACAGAAACGGCGCGGTTTCCGTCACGCCGCGCCAGATCAGGCCGCCGCTCCATTTCGGTGCGCCTTCGCGCGGCGCCAACTTCGCCCGTACAATCGAATGGATGCCGTCTGCGCCGATCAGGAGGTCGCCGCTGACGCGGACGATCGCTCCGTTAAACTCGCGAGCAGCGAATTGCGCGGTGACGCCATCGCCGCGGATATCGAAATCGACCAGATGATGTCCGGTGCGGACGTGGTCGCGCCCCAGGCGTTCCTGGACGATCCGAAAGAGCGCCATTTGCAGTTCGCCGCGATGGATGGCGACCTGCGGATAGCGGTAGCCGGCCTCAATTCCGCGCGGCTCCCCCCACACGCGCTGTCCGAATTTGTTGAAAAACACGAGTTCGCCGGTCTCGATGCCGAGCTCAAGAAGCGGCGCCAGTGCGTCGAGTTCGGCCAGATGCCGCGTGCAATGGGGCAGGAGATTGATGCCGACGCCGAGCGGCCGCAACGCGCTCGCCAACTCGAAAACATGCACATCGATGGCAGCGCGTTGCAGCGAGAGGGCCGTGACCAGACCGCCGATGCCGCCGCCGGCGATGATGATCTTCACGGCGCGGCTCTATCCCAGCGCGCTTGCGCCGGCCTGTGCGATCTGCTCGTCCTCGTGCGACTGCACACCCGAGACGCCGATGCCGCCGACGCATTCGTTCTGATACATCAGCGGCACGCCGCCCTGGATCAGAAGGCCGGCGGGGAAATTCACAAAGGCGGGCCGGTCCTTCACGCGATCTTCGAAGAACTTGCTCGGGCGTCTGGTCATGGCCGATGTGCGCGCCTTGCCCATCGAGACTTCACTCGAAATCGCAGCCGCGCCGTCCATGCGCTGGAAGCCCAACAGAAAACCGCCGTCGTCGACGATCGAGATGGCGACCGCCCATTTGTTCTTGGCGGCTTCAGCCTCGCACGCTGCGAGAACCTTTTTCACGTCGGCCAATGTCAGACATTGCTTGGTGCGCATGGTCCCTCCCGATCTTGCACATGGACATCTTAGTCCGGCGTTTCACGGCGGGGGAGGGGCATCGCGCCACAGGCGGCGACGCATGGAGCCGCCGGCCAATCGTACGCGTCAGCGCAGCGTAAACCGGATGGGAACGGTGAGATCGAGTTTGGTCTGCGTCATGCTGGCCGGAAACGCCGGCAGCGGCTGCGCCCGGTCGATCATCGACATGACTTCGTTGTCGAGATCGGCGTGGCCGGAACTTTGAACGATGCGGCGCGACAGCACGTGGCCGGTGCGGTCGACGCTGAATGCGAGTTGCACCACGCCTTCCTCGCCACGCTGCTGCGCCTCACTCGGATAGCGCTTGTACTGCTGCAGATGCCGGACCAGTCCGGTCTCCCACGACGTCTCGACACGGGGCGCGCCGCCCTGGACGCGAGCCGCGGTGCGCGGCGCCGGCGGCTTTGGTTCCTCGACCTTCTCCGGCGGCTTCTGATCCGGCGGCGTGAGGTCGGCCGTCGTCGTGTCCGGAGGCGGCGGCTCTTCGACCTTCTGCTGATCGAGCTTCGCGTTGGTCGGAGTGTCCTTCTGCTCCACCATGTCCTCGGGCGCCGGCGCAAGATCGCGCTTGTCCGCGTCCGCGACACTGTCGATAGGATCGAGTTCCAGCGTGACCGAGGCGCTGTCATCGCCGAGGTCGTCCGGATGGTAATGATGCCAGAACACGTAGCCGGCGATCAGGGACGTATGAATGCCGATCACAATCGCAGCCGCTATCGCCCAGCGCCTTAGATCGTCCGGGTCTTCGTCCTCAAGCCATGGGAGCGCGAATGCGGTCATTTCGCATCACGTGTTTCCAGCCCGACCAAGGCGATTTTAAGGTATCCGATAGTCCGCAACTCGTTCATGAGCCCGATAACGTCGCCGTAGGGCACAGTTTTGTCGGCACGTATGAAGATCCGCTCGTCCTTGTTGGATTTGGTTGCCGCATCGAGGGCGCTCGCCAGCGCATCGCGCGAAACGGTGTCGTCGCCGATCGCGAGGCTCAGGTCGGACTTCAAAGTCAGGTAAACGGGTTTGTCCGGCCGCTGCTGGGGCTGCGTGTTCGAGGCCGGCAAGTTAACCGGAATGTCGACGGTGGCGAGCGGCGCCGCCACCATGAAGATGATCAAGAGCACCAGCATCACGTCGATGAACGGCGTGACATTGATGTCGTGCACCTCGACAAGATCGTCGGTTCCGTGGTCGAGACGAATAGCCACGTGTTACTCCGCAGCTTGCGCTTGGCCGTGCGGCAGTTGTCTCGCACGATCGAGGTCGCGGCTGACGAGCCGCATCACCTGCGCGGAGGCGTCGCCGAGTTGGGCGCGGTATTGCGCGGTGGCGCGCGCAAGCACGTTGTAGATCATCACCGCAGGAATAGCGGCGATGAGGCCGAGCGCAGTCGCCAACAGGGCCTGGGCAATACCCGGCGCCACCACCGCGAGGTTGGTGGTGTGCGCGTTGGAAATGCCGATGAAGCTGTTCATGATGCCCCACACCGTGCCGAACAGTCCGACAAACGGTGCGGTCGAGCCGATGGTGGCGAGCACGCCGGTGCCGCGCGAGATTTTTCGGCTTGCCGCGAGTTCGCTGCGTTCAAGCTGCAAGGCGATGCGCTCTTTGAGGCCGTCGCCGCGCAGGTTGGCGGACATCCGGATTTCGGCGCCGGCCGCCTGCATCAGTTGGGCCACCGCGCTTGTGCCATCGCGCAATTGCTCGTGCGCCTGGGCGAGCGTCGTTGACTCGTTGAGAATTTGCAGGCCGCTGTTCACTTCGGCGCGTGCGGTGCGTAATTCAAGCGTCTTGGCCACCCACACCGTCCAGGTCACGAGCGACGCAAAAGCGAGCCCGATGATGACGAGCTTCACGACGATGTCGGCGTTGACGAACATGCCCCAGGCTGAGAGGTCCTGCGGCAGCTGGCCGGCGCCGATGGAGGGCTCACCGGGGCTGGGGGCGCCAGTTGTCGGAGCGGGTGCAGCGGGAGCGGTGGTGGGCGGTTGCTCAGCCGGTGAAGCGCCGCTCGGAGAGGGCGCGGCGGGAGACGCCATCGGCGGCTGTCCTGCCGGACTGGTCTGTGCGAACGCGGCTTGATGCGCAAGCACAATCAGGGCAACGGTCGCTAGGACCGCCGCCAAACGATGGCCGCACGTCTTTACCCCACAACGGGCAGTGCTTCGTGCGCAACGATTGTGCTGCATGTTATCCGTCGATCCCTCGCTGTCGCAGCCCCGTCCGGCACCCCCGTCCGCAGCGTCCGCAGACCAATGATGTTACAAACTAACAATGACTTGCGCGATACTCTTCTAACGTGGCCGGGAAGGGCACGGACAGCCTGTTTTTCTGGGCAGCGAAGAAAAACCGATGTCTTTTCAGTGCCTTCCGCAGTACAAGCGGCGCGATCGGACGCCCAAATTGGGCCCTCATTCGCCCCCGCCTGCCTGCCACAACCGGTCCTTCTCTAGCACCAAGGTTTCAGTTTCGTCCACGGGCGCGCTTCCATAGGCATCCATGGCGCACGCGTGCCCGGCACGTACTATGATGTCAGGATGCGGGCCAAACTATGGTTGCATCAGGCCAGGGGTGCACTCGCGCGCCTTCAGCGGGTTACGACCGGCGCCGCCGTCGCACTGTTGCTCGTGCCTTCAACAGGACGGGCCGACGGTGTCGCCGACTTCTATCGCGGCAAGCAGGTCAACCTGATTATCGGCTATTCGGCCGGCGGCGGTTACGACGTTTATGGCCGCCTGCTCGGACGCTTCATCGGGAGATACATTCCCGACAACCCGGTCGTGGTGGCGCAGAACATGCCGGGCGCCGGCAGTCTGCGCGCCGCCAATTATATCTACTCCGTCGCGCCGCGCGACGGCACCACGTTCGGGACCTTCGCCCGCGACATGGCGCTGGTCGGGCTGATCGGCGGCAATCCGGCCGTGCAGTTCGATCCGCGCAAATTCACCTGGCTGGGGTCGTCGTCAAGCTACAGTGACGACGCCTACGTTTTGATCGTGCGCAAAGACGCTCCGGTGAAGTCGATCGAGGACGCGCGCCGCCCCGGCGGTCCGCCGATGTTGATCGGCAGCACGGCCGAGGGCGCCTCAGGAAACGACGTGCCGGTGATTTTGCGCGACCTGCTCGGGCTCAACATCCGCCTGGTGGCCGGCTATCGCGACAGCCCCGCAATATTCCTCGCCGTTGACCAGAAGGAAGTGGATGGCCGCACCGTTGGGCTGTCGGCCGTGCGAGCCACGCATCCGCAATGGCTCGAACCCGGAAACGACATGCGGATCCTGCTGCAATTCGCGCGTGCCACGCGTCTTCCCGATATGCCGGATGTGCCGACCGCGCGCGAGCTTGCGCCCAATCCGTCGGCGCGCTCGCTGATCGAACTCGCTGAGCTTCCGTACCTGCTGTCGCGTCCGTTTGCAGCTCCGCCCGACATACCGAAGGATCGGGCCGCGGCGCTGGAAGCGGCCTTTCTCGCCGTCCACCGGGATCCGGATTACCTGGCTGAAGCCGCAAAACTCAAAATCGAGGTCAGCCCGGTTGGCAGCGCGGAGATTATCCAGGCCATCGATCGCATCTCGGAGACGCCGCCGGAATTGCTTCGAACCATGGCGAAGCTGCTCGCGCAGACCGGCGACAAACCATAAGCCCGAGCGTTCTCGCTGCACCTGCCGGCGGCTTGAGCATTGCTGCACCGGCGCGTAGATTGCCGTACCGGATCAAATGAGAAGCGTTTGGACATGGCTCGCGGTTGCGGCAGCTCTTCTTGCTGCCGGTGGCCTGATGCGGGCCGAAGCGCACGCCGATCCGGTCGCCGATTTCTATCGCGGCAAGGATTTGACGCTGATCGTTGGCTACGGGCCGGGCGGCGGCTACGACACTTTCGCGCGTCTGCTCGCGCGGCACCTTGGCAAGTATGTGCCGGGCAATCCCAATGTCATCGTGCAGAATATGCCGGGCGCCGGCAGCCTGCGCGCCGCAAACTACCTCTTTAACGTCGCGCCCAAGGACGGTCTGACCTTCGGACTGATCGCCGGCGACATGCCGCTGCTCGGTCTGCTCGGCCAAAATCCGGCCGTGCAGTTCGACCCGCGCAAGTTCACTTGGCTCGGCGCGTCGTCGACGCTCACCAACGATGCTTACGTGCTGATCGTGCGCAAGGACGCGCCCATCAAGACGATCGAGGACGCGCGGCGGCCCGGCGGACCCGATCTTCCTCTCGGCGGCACGGCCGAAGGCGCAACGGGTGGCGACGTGCCCAAGATTTTGCACGATGCGCTCGGCCTGCATATTAAGCAGGTGCTCGGTTATCGCGACAGCGCAGCGATCTATCTTGCCATGGAGCGCGGCGAGGTCATGGGCCGGGCCACCGCCTTCTCGGGGATTCGCTCGGTGCGGCCGGGCTGGCTCAAGCCGGACAGCGATTTCCATTTGCTGGTCACGTTGGGCGGTAGCGCGCGCAATCCGGATTTTCCCGATGTGCCGACGGCGCGCGAACTCGCCACCAGCGATGCTGCCCGCGCGCTGATCGATTTTATCGAGATTCCCCTGGTGACGATGTCGCGGCCGTTCACAGCGCCGCCCGATATTCCGGCCGATCGCGCAGCTGCGCTGCGCACTGCGTTCCTCGCCGCACATCGCGATCCGCAATACGTCGCCGACGCCGCCGCCATCGGCGTCGAGGTCAGTCCGATCGGTGCCAACGACCTGATGGCGGGACTCGACAAGATGGCCGGCGCATCGCCGGAGACGTTCGATTACGTGCGAAAACTGCTTGCAGGTAACAAGGGCAACTAAACGCAAACCGCGGAGAAACTCCCATGCATGACACCCCGGATGGAGTCCATTGGCACGAGCCGAAGGCCGGCGAGAACGCGGGCTATGGGAAGTTCAAGCGGCAGCCGCTGCCGTATGACCGCTTCATGGAGGAGGAGGGTGTGCCGTGCTATCGCGGCATCGGCGTGCGCAAGGTGCAGGATTTGCCGCTCGTGCCATGGAAGAGACTCGGCGGCCGCGGCTCATACATCCAGCTGTTCGGAACCGAGGGACTCTGGGGGATGTACGTCATCGAGGTGCCGGGCGCCGGCGCGCTGAACCTCGATCGTCACCTTTATGAGAAAGTCTGCCTCGTCGTCGAAGGCCGCGGCACCACCGAGGTCTGGCAGGAAGGTCAGAGCAAGCACCACGTCTTCGAGTGGCAGAAAGGTTCGCTGTTCAGCATTCCGCTCAACGCCTATCACCGCATCATCAATGCGGGAAGTTCGGCGGCGCTGTTGCTTTGCGGCACAACGGCGCCGAACGTCATGAACGTACTCGACAACTATGATTTCATTTTCAATTGCCCCTACACGTTCGGCGAACGCTTCTCGGGCGCTGAGGATTTCTTCAAGCCTAAGGAGGATCATCGAGCCCGATCCGATCCGTGGCCTCGCCATGCGTCGCACCAATCTGGTCCCGGACATTGTCAATTGCGATCTGCCGCTCGATAACCGCCGTTCGCCGGGTTACCGCCGCGTCGAGCCGGCAATGGCGAAGAACCGTTTCTACCTTTGGATCGGTCAGCACGAGACCGGCCGCTATTCGAAGGCGCACAAGCACGCCTCTGCCGCGGTCCTCGTCTGCGTCAAGGGCAAGGGCTACACCTACACGTGGCCGGAAGTGCTCGGCACCACGCCGTGGAAAGACGGCAAGGCCGAATTCATCAAACGCCAGGACTACGAGCCGGTCGGTCTCGTCTCGGCGGCGCCGATGAGCGGCGACTGGTATCACCAGCATTTCGGCATCGGCAAGGAAGGCCTGCGCATTTCGCGCGTGGCATGGGCCAAACAATCAGCGTGCCCGCAAGCCGGGCGTACCGGGCGAGCAGCTGATGGATTACGGCGCGATCGAACTGAGCAAAGGCGGCAGCGCCATTGGCTACCATCAGGAGGATCCCGCGATCCGCAAAGAGTTCGAGGAAACGCTGAAGGGCGAGGGCCTGCAGAGCCGCATGAACGCTGAGTTCTACGAGCGGCCGCCGGCCGAAGGCGAAGTGGTGATGGGCGACGTGATGTAGTTGTCGCCGCGCCGCCGAACGACGGCATGCCTGGCACGCGGGTCCGGCCTGTTGGCCGATCGCATTGTCCCACGCACCCGCGTCTTACACTATGCCCGTGAGAAAACGTGGATGAGAAGACGTGGATGGCCGGGACAAGCCCGGCCATGACAATGTTGGGGAGTGCGTAGCATGGCGACTGAAACCGGCCGCATCGACGTCCACTGTCATTCGATGACGCCGGCCTATCGCGACGCGATCAAAAATCTCGGCGCCATCATCCGCACGCCCGACTGGACGCCGCAGATGGCGCTCGACTTTCAGGATACGCATGGCATCGCCGTTGGCGTCTATTCGCTGTCGGTGCCGGGCGTGCACCACGGCGATGACGCCAAGGCGCGGACTTCTCGCTCGCGGCGTCAACGAGGAAGCCGCCGAATATGTCGCCAAAAATCCGAAGCGGCTCGGCGCCTACGCGACATTGCCGGTCCCCGACATGGACGGCGCCTGCACGGAAGCGCGCCACGCGCTCGATGTGATGAAGCTCGACGGCGTCGGGCTGTTGGCGAGCTATGACGGCATCTATCTCGGCCAGCCGATGTTCGACCGGCTATTCGAGATTCTCGAACGAGCGCTCGACCGCGGTGCTCATTCATCCCAACAACCATCCGACCACCGTGAATGTTAAAAAAGGCATCTCGCCAGGTATCGGCAATTTTCTGATCGAATTCCTGTTCGATACGACGCGGTCGGCGCTCAATCTGATGTTTACCGGCGCGCTCGATCGCTTTCCGAACATCAAGTTCGTCCTGGCGCATGCCGGAGGTACATTGCCCTATACGTCGTGGCGGCTCGCGGACATCATCCATCGGCAGATGACGGAGCCGCCCTGGGACACGCAGTATCCGTCGCCGTTCATGGATCGCTATGCCGGCAAAATCACTCCCGGACTTGTCTATGCGCAGTTGGGCAAGTTCTGGTACGAGACGGCGCTGTCGGCGGGACCCTCGACGCTCGGCTCGCTGAAGGAAGTAGCCGATCCGGCGCGCATCCTGTTCGGCAGCGACTGGCCCTATTGTCCAACTGAAATGTGCGGCGACATGGTCGCGGCCCTCGACGGCGGCGGCATGCTCGATGCCAAAGAGCGTGCCGCGGTCAACCGCACCAACGCGCTCGCGCTCTTCCCGCGTTTCGCCTGAAGCGCATCAACGGAGAACAAACACAATGCCGTTTCAGGACTTCCGCCAGTTTCTCGATGTGCTGCGTCAGCACGGCGAGTTGATCGATATCAATCGGCCGGTCGCCTTGAACGACGTCGGCAAGGCCATGAAGCAGAGCTACCTCCGCAACGGCCCAGCGATCATGTTCAACAACAACGGCACTGATTATCCGATGGTCGCCGGCGTCTATTCGAACCGCGCCAAGGCGCTGCTGGCCTTCGAGGCCGACGAGGACACCATCTTTGAGAAAGTGCTGCACGGGCTCGACAATCCGATTCCGCCGGTGATGGCGGCGAACGGCGCGCCATGCCACGAACAGATCATCGAAGGCGACGACATCGACATCCGCGCGTTCCCGGTGCCGCAATACAGCCCCAAGGACGGCGGCCGCTACATCACGCCCGGCATCGTGGTTTCAGAGGACCCCGAGACCGGCGTGCCCGACGTCGGCCATTACCGTTTCCTTATTCTCGGCAAGGATACCGTGTCGTTCTCGGCGCAGCCGTTCCACCGCTTCGGCAAAAATCTGGCGAAGTGCAAGAAGCTTGGTATCGTGCCGAAAGCCGCGCTGGTGATCGGGGTCGACCCGATCATCGCCTACGCGTGCCAAGTGCAGGTGCCGGACACCACCGACGACTGGGCGCTGGCAGGAGGCTTGCGTGGCGCACCCGTCGAATTGATCCGATGCAAGACCTGCGACGTGAAAGTGCCGGCGACCTCGGAGGTGGTGATCGAGTTCGAGGTCGACCTCGACACCACGGTGCTCGAAGGTCCGCTCGGCGAATACACCGGCTATTACACCCGGCCGTCGCAGAAGCCGGTGGCGCGCATCACGGCAATCACGCACCGCACGAAGCCGATTTTCCAGGGGCTCCTTACCGGCAAGCCGGTGACCGAGAATCACATCCTCAAACAGGTGCCGTTCGAGGCCTCGGTATTGCGCATGCTGCAGCGCCAGTTCCCGACCATCAAGCACGTTGCGGTGCGCGCTTCCGCTGGCGTGTCGTTCTACGTCGTCATCGCCATGGAGCCGCGCTTTGCCGGCGAGGCGCGGCAGGTCATCTTGTCGATGATGTCGAGCAACATCCGGCCGAAATGGACGGTGGTTGTCGATCCCGATATCGACGTACATTCCTCGACCGACGTCGAATGGGCGCTGGCGTTCCGCGTCCAGCCGCAGCGCGACGTCATCATCATGGACAACGTGCCGGCAGGTCCGTCCGATCCGTCGGTCGATCTCACGCGCGACCGCACCATGCGCACTGCGTCGGCGATCGGCATCGACGCGACTCGGCCGTTCGGCGAAAAATTTTACGATGTGGCTGATGTGCCGGGCTGGGAGGATTACGACGTGCCCGAGCTCGATGAAAAACGATGACTGCGGTGACCGCCCCCGCCGAAATCACCGAGGCTTCCTCCGGCCTTCGATCCCGGGACCCGGAATGCGGCCACAACGGAACGCAGGCGAATTCTTTACGACTGTGGCCATAAACTCCGCGGAAAGATTGTTGCGGTCGGGCACGAGAAGCAGAAGATCGGATTTTGCGCGCCGATCGCGACAACAGCGATTAACACGGATGATGGAAGAGCCTATTCTGGCGTGGTCGCGCCGTTGGGACCCGGCACGTCGAATTGAAAAGAATGCGTCGTTATCTGCGCGAGGGGGAATCCGCGCTGATCTCATGAGCCCGCTGGACGAGTTGAAATAGTCGTTCAAAGTCATCTACTGGTGCGTTGGGGTGCGTTGTTAATGAGTAGGGGGAAGAGTTTTGCGGCGGCGGCAATCGTTTGCCTGTCGCTTCTCGTCAGCGCCTGCGCTGGCCGGCCCTCCCAGGGCGTCCTCGTTCCAACCGCCGTATCCGTTGAAGGGACGTCGCGAGTTCCAATACTGGTAGCGACCACCCGACAACGTTCGACCACCGATCCAGGCGAAATGTTCAGCGGCAAGCGCGCCGCTGATGTTTCCTATGCGGCCGTTACTGTATCCATTCCGCCCGACGGTTCCCGGCAAGCCGGAGATGTTCAGTGGCCCGCGTCGGTGCCGGGAGATCCGAGTCGTGATTTTGTAACAGTCTCGGCCGGCTATCTCGACAAGCAAACTTTCGTTTCGGCCTTGTCTGCGGCTGCCAAGCAGAGCGGACCTCGCAACGTCCTTTTATTTGTTCACGGATTTAACAATCGATTTGACGACGCCGTGTATCGATTTGCGCAGATCGTACACGATGCAAAGGCGCAGGGCATTCCCGTCCTATTCACGTGGCCGTCGCTGGGTGAGGAACGTCTGCGTGCCTATACCTATGACAGGGAAAGCGCGAACTATTCACGTGATGCGCTGGAGGAGTTGCTGGATTTGCTGTCGTCGAATCCAAATGTGAAGGGAATAAACATTGTGGCCCATTCGATGGGTAATTGGGTCACGCTCGAGGCCTTGCGAGCTAGGGCAATCCGTTACGGCCGCATCGGCGATAAGGTCAAGAACGTTATGCTCGTGGCCGCGGACGTCGACGTTGACGTTTTTCGCACGCAAATCCGGAGGATGGGTGCGCCAAGGCCCCGCTTCTCGTTATTTGTTTCGCAGAAGGATGAGGCGTTGGCTTTTTCTCAGTTTATTTGGGACGGAGTGCCCCGCGTCGGTGGAGTGGACCCAAGTCAGGAGCCTTACAACACCGAGTTCGGAGAGGAAAAGATTACAGTATTTGATCTGTCAAAGCTGAAAACGCCGACCGGCGGCACCGGACACGACGTGGCGTTTCAGGATCTGAATACCGTCATGGGAATGATCAAGGACCGTATCGGCGAAATTCAATAGAGCGGCCGTCGCGACAGATTTTCGCCGATCAATGGCGCTGCGGGAGCTCAGCAGGCTTTTGCTTGAAACGCCCCGGCATGCGCTTCGCAGCAAGAGAAAAAGTATTTGCGCTGCGGCGGCGGAGTCTGGCGACTGCGGCCGCTAACCACGATGTCTCCATCAATCAGCACGTAGGCGATGCCGGGCAAATCGCCGTGCGCAATGGCGTCGCTGACGCTCGTGCCCGCCGAGCCTTCGACTGGCCCGCAGATCACCAAATCGGCCGGTTTGCCGGGCGCGAGGATGCCGACGTCGAGGCCGTGGGCGCGTGCGGTGTTGCCGGTCGCGATGGCGATCGCGTCTGCGGGCCTGACATCGCAAATGGAGCAGATGAAGCAAAGCTGCCGCAACATGCCGCGCGGGATGATGCCGGTGCCGCCCGGCGTATCGGTGCCGAGCGTCAGGCGCCCAAGACATCCCCGATCCTTCAAGCGGCGCACGGCGCGTTGCGTCGAGCCGTAATTTCCGGATGAACAGATTTCGAGCGCAAAACCGGTCTCGTCGATGACCCGGTCCAGATCGTGATCGCTCATCGGAATAGGTCCGCCGCTGACGTGGGCAGCGATATCGGGCTGCAACCATGACAGAATGTCGTAGCCGCAGACTTGGCTCAAACCGGACCGCGAAACGCCTCCGGTATGGACCTTGATCCGGATGCCGCGCGCCCGACACCAGGAACTATAGGCCAACGCCTCGTCTTTGTTGGTCGCAAGCGGGAAAAACAGATACTTCGCGAGGATGGCCTTTGCCGCAGCGAGCCGGTCGAAATGGTCCTCCTTCATACCCGGCACCAGGAGGACCGTTCCGGCATGCACCTTTGCTCCGCTCCAGCGCACGCGTCCGGTAGTTGCGGCCGTCACAACGGCCAGCGACGTGACGAGATCGGGCGTGAGATTCTCATAATCGAGGCCGGGGACGTGCAACTCTCCGGCGGAAATCATCGTAGTTGTCCCACCATGCACGTAGTTGCCGATCCAACCGATCGTATCCTGCGTCGGCGTCCATTCGCCAAACGCCGGATGAACGTGTCCGTCGATCAACCCGGGCATCACGGCACTGTTGCCGGCGTCGAGGACGGCATCGGCCTGCGTGTCGACCGGCGGATCGAGCGCGGCAATCAATTTGTTGTCAACGAGAAGGCTTTTGACGGGCAACTGCGGCCGATCGAGATCGCCGGTAAAAAATTCGCCGATGTTCTTAATGAGAAGCTTTGTCAATCGGCCCTCCGTCCACTTCTGGCAAAGCTAATCTCACCATCAGAATGAAAACCTACACCGGCTCAGCATCAATCAGGACGAACGCAAGAACGGCCGCCTCGTTGGTGCGGTTGCTCCACGCGTGATTGGTGCCGCGCTGGATCAGCACGTCGCCGGTTTTGAGCAGCACTTCGCCATCGTCCATCATGGCGTAGATTTCGCCCGACAGTACGATCGCGTAGTCGATCGTTGCGGTCTTGTGGAAGCCGGCATGGCGCGGACTGTTGCGGTCGGCCGCTGCGGCCCGGCCGGAGCCGTCGTCGGGCAGCGCATGTTCCCGCGCAATTGCCGTAAGCCGTTCGGAGTCCGGCGGATATTCGATCACCCGGAACACGCTGCCATTCTTCGGCGGCGGCAGACGATGACCGCGCTGGATTGCGTCGGCGCTGCCGCGGTTGTCCGCGGGCGTGGCCGCCGTCTCCCACAGTTCGTGCACGATGGCGCTCCCCTTGGTGCGGCTGAAGACGTGCGGGGTGACGCCGTCGCTGACGAAGATGGATCGGCCGGCCCCATTGTGCCCGGTCACGACGCGCCGAACTTTTCTGGTCATGCTTGTTTCCTGTGAATTGTCATTCCCGAAGCCGCGAAAGCGGTTATCCGGAATCCATAACCACTGACGAAACGGGCCGTGAATATGGATTCCGGGTTCGCGCGTTCGCGCGCCCCGGAATGACGGACGCTATCTACATCCTTTGAGCGGGCTTTCCTTGTTGATGAGTTCGAACGGCCCAAGCTCCTTGGCGACGGCGGCCGCATAGCTTTCGTAGACCAGCTTTTCGGCCGGCGACGTCTTGTCGATGGTGCCCTCGCGCTGAAAGAACGACTGCATGTCGACGATGCTCGCGACGTTGAATTTGCCGTTTGGGTCGCGGGACTGCCAAGCCATGCGGTCGAGCAGATCGCGGTCGAGGCCGATCTTGTTCTTCAGGAAAATGTCGACAATCTCGGCGCGGATCGGCGCGTGATGATAGGCCTGACAGTAGTCGCGGCCGGCGCGGGCCAGCGCGACGAACAGCTTGCGCGCGGTTTCTTTGTTGGTGCTCGCCCAATCGGTGTTGACGATGTAGCCGACGCTCGTCATCGGCAGCGGGCGGATGAAGTCGTCGGGATCGATCCACCGCACGCCGATATTCTGCTCGATCATGCGTTCGGTAAACGGCGCAACCTCCATCGCCGCGGCGATGGCGCCGTTGGCCATCGCCGCAGCCATCTGCGAGAAGGCGAGGTTCTTGCCCTCGACGTCCTTGAGCGTGAGCCCCGCCGACGCCAGCACGGCGGAGACTTCGTACATCGAGGTCGAACCGGCCGAGCTCAGGCCGATGGTTCGGCCTTTCAGATCCGCCGGCGTCTTGATCTTGTCTTTCAGATCGGTGCGCACCAGGATCTGGTGGTAGGTGGGCGACGAGCCGCTTTCCAGCGCAAGGATCACCGGTAGCCCTTGCGCGACCGAATTGTAGAAGCCGGCATTGATGCCGCCCTGCGCGACCTGGACCTGGTTGGTGGCCAGAAAGGCGACGGCCTTGCCGAGCGAGTCGATGCGTTCGATGTCGACGTCGAGGCCGGAGTCGCGGAAATAGCCCTTATCGGCCGCGATATAGGTCGCGCCGCCGGGAACGCTCGGCACGACCGCGATGGTGATCTTCTGCGCTGCCGCTGGCGCGGCGAGTGCTAAAAGGCAAGCGACAGAGGTCGCGGGACGCATCGGAAGGCTCATCGTCCGCCGCGCATGCGCGCCAGCAGTTCGGCCGTCGGATAGGAATCTGCGGGCAGTCCGTGGTTCATCTGCATCGCCTTGACCGTCTGCCGGGTTTTTAGGCCGTGAAAGCCGTCGACGGTGCCCACGTCGTAGCCTGCGCGAACGAGGAGGTTCTGTATCTCTTTGACCTCGTTGAACGGCAACGCCGGCGGCGGCGTGCCGCGATGAAGCGGCGGCGCGCCGGCGATGCGGCTTGCGAGATACGCCGCGGTCGTGGAATAGACCAGCGAATTGTTCCACTGCAGATAGATCTGAAAGTTCTGATAGACCAGAAATGCTGGGCCGAACCGTCCCACCGGCAGAAGGAGCGACGTCGGCATGGCATCGGCAGGCAGCGGACGGCCGTCGGCAAGCGTCACGCCATACACCGCCCATTTCGAGCGCGGCAGCTGGATCGCAAGGTCGGCCTGATCCCACGGCATGCTGGCCGGGACGCGGACCAACGAGCCAATCATGTCTTGCGGCTGCAGATAGCCGCGATCGATCAGGCGGAGCGCATCGAGCAATTGTCCGCGAGATCGTTCGGCGCGGCGGCAGTCATAGGCGAGCGAAGCGAGCGCGCTGAGCGTGTGCTCCTTGCCCATGTTGGCGCCGAAATCGCTTTCCAGCACCCAGAACGCGACGATGACCGGGGCCGGTACGCCGTACTGCTGATCGGTGCGCTGAAACACCTGCGCGTAAGTCTTGATTTTCGCCGCCCCGGTCTGAATGCGATAGCCGGCCGCCATGCGGTCGGAGAATTCTAGAAAGGTCTGGGTAAAGACGCGCTGGCCGCGGTCGATATTGACGATGGGCTGATTGTAGGTGAGGCCGGGCGCGGCGGCTGAGACCGCGCGCTGCGACAGGCCCTGCGCCGTCGCTTCGCGTTCAAACGCAGTGAGCCAGGAGTCGAAGCTGCCGGAGGTGCGGCAAGGCACCGCGGCATTCGCCGTGCCGCTGGCGATCAAGATCGCGAGCAGGAGAGCGGGCCCGGGCAATACGCCCCGTACGAGCTTGTCATGCCCCGCGCAGGCGGGGCATCCAGTACTCACAGCATTTATGAGCTTTGTTAGCAGCGTCATTCCCGAATATCCGGCGATTACTGGATCATCCACCTGCGCGGATGTTGACAGCGACCATGCATCATGCGCGAGCTTTCAGATACCAATCAAGAATCTCTTCGCCCGTCCAGTACAAGACGCCGTCGAATCGCCGCACGTAGTCGTAGATCGCTTCGAGATATTTGATCCGGTGCGGCTGGCCGCTGAGGTAGGGATGGATCGCGAGCGATAGGATCTTCGCGCGCTGCCCGCCCTCGGCGTAAAGGCGGTCGAACTGATCGATGGCTCGTTTGGCGAGATAGTCGCTCTCGTGATGCTGCACTGCCATCATCGGAATATCGTTCAGCTCCATCGTGTAGGGCAACGTCACCAGCGGTCCGTTCGTGGTGCGAATGGTCGACGGCTCGTCGTCGTAAACCCAGTCGCCGATGTATTTGATCCCGGCCGCAGTGAGCAGGTCCGGCGTCTCCAGCGTTTCGGTCAGGCCGGGACCGAGCCATCCCACCGGCCGCTTGCCGCAAAAGCGCTCCAGCACGCCGAGTGACCGCGCGATCATCGCCTTCTGGTTCGGCTCCTGGTGGATGGGGCCTTGCTCGTAGGAATGACCCATAAATTCCCAGCGGTCCCTTTTCGCTTCTTCGGCGACGCGAGTGTAGTCCTCGCAGACGCGCGCATTAACCGCGAGTGTCGGTCTGATCTTGAGACGTTTGAACAGATCAAAGAACCGCCAGACGCCGACCCGCATGCCGTATTCATGCCAGCTCCAGTTCGGCACGTCGGGCAGTTGCGTCACGCCGGTCGGCGGCGCGAGCACCTGCCGCGCCATCGGTTTGCCGATGTCCCAGACTTCGAGATTGACGATGGTCCAGAATACGACTCGGGCGCCGCCCGGCAATTTCAGCGGTGGCCGATCGACGATTGCCGAATAGTCGCTCCGCTCGCGCGGCAGAAGGGGCTTGGCCGCGCGACGCCCTGTCGTGCGTTTGGTCGTTTTCGGCTTACGCATTCCGGCTGATCCCGAGCTTGTGGGCGGCGCCGCGCACAAGGAAAACCATAAGTCAAAAAGAGCACTTACCACAACTTTGCTGCGGTCGCGGTTGAAGTTCAATGTCCGATCACAAGCGCGTTAGCAGCTATGAATTCGCATTGTAGTCCGCGGGGAATAAATCATGTATGGAACCAAGCCTGCGGGGACTGATTATCTTCCCAAGCTTTGCGATTCTGCTATTAGTCCCGCCCCCGATTGCGGACCTTATGATGTCTCGCTCCGCTGTTTCGAAACACGTGCGCGTTGCCGGCACGGCTCATGCGGCTTTGGCAGAGCCTGTGGCGGCGGTCGCGCCGATCGCACCCGCCGCTTCCTGGCAAGAATGGCTTGAGGCCTATCGCGTGGTGCGCGCCGAGACCGAGCGGCGCGCCGCGTGCCTCGGCCCTGAAGATCAAGTCGTGCAGTCGATGCCGGATGCCAGTCCGACGAAATGGCATCGGGCGCATGTGACCTGGTTCTTCGAGCAGTTTTTGCTGCGTCCGTTCGCGCCAAACTATAAGCCGTTCGATGAGCGCTTCGCTTATCTCTACAACTCGTATTACGTCACGGTGGGGCCGCGGCAGTTTCGTCCGCAGCGCGGACTCCTGACGCGGCCGACCGTTGCCGAAGTCGCCGACTATCGCGCTCATGTGGATGAGGCGGTCGAAGCGCTGATCCAATCCACCGACGATCTCGATACGCTAGCGCCGATCATCGAGATCGGACTCAATCACGAGCAACAGCATCAGGAGCTGTTGCTGACCGACATTCTGCATGCATTTTCGTTCAACGAGACGTACCCGGTCTACGATGCCGACTGGCAATGGCCGCAGAGCGACAAGCAGGGCGCTGCCGCCGGTGCGCTCATCGCCGGCATTCACATGATTGGGCATGGCGGTTCGGGTTTCTGCTTCGATAACGAACAGCCCGCACACCAGGTTGTGCTTCGTCCCGTGCGCCTTGCGCCATCGCTCGTAACCAGCGGCGAGTGGCTCGAATTCATTGCCGACGGCGGCTACACGACGCCGACACTGTGGTTGTCCGACGGCTGGGCGACGGTCGAAGCGCAGCACTGGGACGCGCCAGGCTATTGGCGCAAGATCGACGGCGCTTGGTTTTCGATGACGCCCGGTGGCCTGCGCTGCGTCGATCCGGCTCGGCCGGTCTGTCACATCAGCTACTACGAAGCCGACGCGTTCGCACGCTGGTCGGGCAAGGATCTGCCGACCGAGGGGGAATGGGAGGTGGCCGCTAAGAGCGGCACGCTGAGCGATGGCTTCGGGATCGTTTGGCAGTGGACCCGGAGCGCCTATACGCCGTACCCCGGCTATCGCGCCGCGCCAGGCGCGCTTGGCGAATACAACGGCAAGTTCATGGTCAACCAGATGGTGCTGCGCGGCTCGTCGCTGGCGACACCGTCCGGCCATTCACGCCTCAGCTATCGCAATTTCTTCTATCCATTGGCGCGCTGGCAGTTCACCGGCCTGCGTCTCGCCGAATACGAACACTGAAACCCATCAGATTCCGAAAGCCGCCATGCCGAAAGCCGTTCACGCCGCGCGCCGCGCGCCCATCGCCATCGAGCCAGATGACCAGTTTGCCGTCGACGTTCTTGCGGGGCTCGCCGCAAAACCAAAATCGCTGCCGCCAAAATATTTCTACGACGCGGCGGGCTCCGCTCTGTTTGAGTGCATTACCCGCTTGTCCGAATATTATCCGACGCGCTGCGAACTCGGCATTCTCACCGAAAACGCGCCGGCGATCGCCTCGCTGTTTCCCGCGGGCTGCGCGCTGATCGAGTTCGGAGCGGGTTCGAGCCGCAAAGCGCGCATCCTTCTGGGCGCCGCGGCGTCCGTTGAAGCCTATGTGCCGGTCGATATTTCGGGGGATTTCCTGCAGCAAGACGCCGCCCAGCTCCGGCGCGACTTTCCCCATCTTGGGGTTTATCCGCTCGTTGCCGATTTCACCCAATCGTTTGACTTTCCCCCGCTCGTCGCGGCGTTGCCGCGGGTAGGCTTTTTCCCAGGGTCGACGATCGGCAATTTCGAGCCGCACGACGCAGCAAAGTTCCTACGCCACGCCGGCGCGATGCTCGGCAAGGGGGCGGTGCTCGTGATCGGGGTCGATCTGGTCAAGGACGCCGACGTTCTCTATCGCGCCTATAACGACGCAGAGGGTGTGACGGCGGCCTTCAATCTTAATGTTCTCGCCCGCATCAACAGCGAACTTGGCGGTGATTTCAATCTTGCGGCCTTCGAACATCACGCGTTCTACAACTGCGAGCGCCGCCGCATCGAAATGCACCTGGCGAGCACCAAGCGGCAGAAGGTTCGTGTTGCAAGCGCCGCGTTCGATTTTCGCGCCGGCGAGACCATCCACACCGAGAACAGCTACAAATACACGATCGAGTCGTTTCAGGCGCTCGCTCACGGCAGCGGCTGGTCGCCCCTCAAGGTCTGGACCGACGGATTGTTCAGCGTACATGCGCTGTCGTTCGACGGGACGGGCGAGGCGGGCGAGGACAACTGAGCCGGCGATGCCGATCTGCGAAGCCGATCCTTGGCGTCTGCAGTATTTCACCCACGTCAAAACTGCGGTGAACATTCCGACCGAGGATTGCGACGGCTGGCAGTGGAATCCGCGACATCGCTGGATCTATGACAAGCTCGCCGTGGCGTTGAGCCAAAATCTCGACGCCGGCCCTCACGGCATACAGCCGCCGCGGTTTCCGGTTTTTTCCAAGCCGATCACGAATTTGAAAGGCATGGGCGTCGGCAGCCGGGTGCTCAACTCGCAAGCCGATTACGATCGCTACTACGCGCCGGGTCATTTCTGGATGACGCTGCTCGAAGGCCGCCACGTGTCGTCCGACGTCGCGGTAGTCGAGGGCGAGCCGCGCTGGTGGCGGCATGTCACCGGCAAACCCGCGGGTGAGGGCACCTTCGATTATTGGATCGTGCATGCCGAGCCGGATGGCGAGATCGAAGCGCGCTGCGGGGATTGGATCGGCCGCAATCTTGCTGGCTATACGGGCATGCTCAATCTCGAGACCATCGGCGGCACGATCATTGAGGTGCATCTGCGCTTTGCCGATCAATGGCCCGATCTCTACGGACCCGGCTGGGTCGAGGCGCTCGTCGGCCTCTATGAAAAGCGCGACTGGGATTTCTATGACGACGATCGCAGCGAAGGCTACAGCGTGGTCTTGTACGGGCCGAACGGCCGTGCGTTCCGCCATCCGCCAAAGGCGTTGATCGACGAGATCAAGCGCATGCCGGGCATTACGAGTGTCCAGATCACCTTCCATGAGGAGCGCGCGCCCGAGGATCATGCCATGCCGCCCGGCGGCTTTCGCCTCGCCATCGTCAACGGCTTCGATCTCGACAGGACTCTCGCCGCGCGTGAGCGGCTGAAGGCGCATTTTCTTGGTGCCGGCGCTTGAGGCTCGGCGGTGGATTGCCGCGGAACGGCCCGATATAGTCCCGGCCCCGCGTAAATCAGGAAGCGTAACTCATGAAGATTGTTGCATTCGAAGGGCAGGGCGGTCCGCGGCTCGGCGTTGTCGAGGGCGATCAGGCGATCGACCTTCAGGCTGCAGACAGCACGGTGCCGGCCGATCTCGGCGCGTATCTGGCGAAGAGCAATGGCGACCTCCAGCCGTTGGCGGAGATCGCCAAGCGCGCGCCGGCGAGTGCGCGCAAGCCGCTCGCGGGGCTGACCTATGCGCTGCCGGTTGGCAAGCCCGGAAAGATCATCTGCCTCGGCCTGAATTATCTGGAACACGTCAAGGAAGGCTCGCAGCGCGACAACATTCCGAAATTCCCGACCATCTTCATGCGCGGATTGACGTCGCTCGTGCCGCACGGTCAGCCGATTATCCGGCCGAAAGTGTCGGAGACCCTAGACTATGAGGCGGAGTTGATTCTGGTCGTCGGCAAGCGCGCCAAGCACCTGACGCCCGAGAACGCGACGTCGTGCATCGCGGGCTATTCGTGCGGCAACGAGGGATCGGTGCGCGAGTATCAGCGCAAGACCACGCAATGGGACATGGGCAAGAATTTCGACCGCACCGGCGGGTTCGGCCCGTGGCTTGTCAGCGTTGACGAACTGCCTGAGGCTGCCGAGGGTCTCAAGATCGAGAGCCGCCTCAATGACACCGTCATGCAGTCGGACAGCACCGACAACATGATGTTCCCGGTCGTCGAGATGCTGGTCTACATCACCGAGGGCATCACGCTCGAGCCCGGGGACGTCATTTTCCGGCACGCCGTCAGGTGTTGGCCACGCCCGCAAACCGCCGGCGTGGATGAAAAACGGCGATGTCTGCGAAGTCGAGATCCAGGGCATCGGGGTTTTGCGAAATCCGATTGCCAACGAATAGCGGCAGTCATTCCGGGGCCGAGTGCAACGAGGAGTCCGGAATCCATACTCATGGGACGATCGGCTCATTGCAGTACGGAGCAAAAACTCAATCGGCGGTGTTTTTATGGATTCCGGTACTCGCTCGCATGGCCCGCTCGGCCGGAATGACGAATGGAGCATTTGGCGCAAGTCGATCCATCGCCTTGTTGCATTCGTTGCGCTCGCTGCATCGGCCAGCCCGGCCCTCGCCGCCGATCAGGTCAAGATCGGGGTCGGCTTCGGCATGGCGTTTCTGCCGGTTTACATCTGCGAAGATCTGAAACTCGTCGAGAAACACGCCAAGGAACTCCATCTCGACATTAAGCCGAGTTACGTGCGTTTCCTCGGCGCCGGTCCGACGCAGGCGGCGATCGCCTCGGGTGAGATCGACATAGGACCGTTCGGTACGGCGCCGCTCCTGTCCGCGTGGGAAAAGGCGAAGGGCACGCCGGACCAGATACTGGCGGTTTCCGGCCTCACCACCATGCCGTTGACGCTGCTGACCGATCGGCCGAACAAACAAACGATCGCCGATTTCAATCCGACCGACCGCATTGCTGTGCCGACTTTGACCGCACCGCAAATATATTTTTTGGAAATGCAATCGGAAAAGACCTTCGGTCGGTTCGACCGGCTGAGCGGCCAGGTCGTCGAGCAGATACCGGCGAATTCAGCCGCGGCGCTGATCGCCGGGAATGGCCTGGTTACGGCGTTCTTCTCGTCGCCGCCATTCACGCAGATCGCGATGAGCGGCGCCAACGTTCACAGGGTTCTGAGCTCCGCCGACGTGCTCAACGGCAAGGCCTCGTTTCTCATGCTGGGCGCAACCCGGCGCTATGTTGACGCGCATCCACAGATGCCCGAGGTGATCGTCAAGGCAATCGATGAGGCGGCGAAACTGATCCACAACGATCCGCGCCGGGCGGCGCAAATCTATTTGACCCACGAACCGTCTCGGACCCTCGGAGCCGGCGACGTCGAAGCCATCCTGCGCGACATCAAGGACGAGTTCGGCAGCCCCGTTTTTGGCGTTCAGGCGTTCGCTGATTTCATGGCCAGGCACGGTGAGTTGAAGTCTCCGCCGCAAAGCTGGAAGGAGATCGTCGCGCCGGCGCTGTTGAATTCGCCGAGCACATAGCAGACCCCGGCGCAGCCCTTCTTGACGCCTCCGCGCCCTGGCGCGACTATTGAGCCAATAGAACGAAATCGCCGAATTTCATGCGGTTTTCATGCCATCTTGGGAGGACGCCATGCCGAAACGCCGCAATGCGCCTGATTCGACCCGCCGCAACTTCCTCAAAGGTGCGGGCCTTGCGAGCGCTGCAGCGGCCGCCGCGGCCACGCAGCCGGTCGCCGCAGGCGCATTTCCGGCCGCTCCCCAGGACAAGCTGAAAGCCGCGCTGCCCGGTCCGCTGCAGACCGCCGTCGAGACGATGCCGCCGGTCAAGGATCCGGTGAATCAGACGTCGAGCGGCGGCGACTTCATGACCGATGTGCTGAAGGCGCTCAACATCGATTATCTGGTGATCAATTGCGCGTCGAGCTACCGCGGCCTGCATGAAGCCGTCATCAATCATGGCGGCAACACCAAGCCCGAAATCATCACCTGCGTGCACGAGGACACCGCGGTCCATATGGCGCAGGGCTACGCCAAGATGGAGGGCAAGCCGATTGCGATGGCCTGCCACGGCGTCGTCGGCCTGCAGCACGCCACCATGGCGATGTACAACGCATGGTGCGACCGCGTGCCGGTTCTGGTCTTCGGCGGCAACATCATGGAGGCGGATAAGCGCGCTCCCGGCGCCGAGTGGGTCCATGCCGGCGTCGACATCGGCCAGCTGGTCCGCGAGTTCACCAAATGGGACGATCAGCCGGCCTCGCTACAGCATTTCGCCGAGTTCGACTGTGCGCGCCTACAAGATCGCGACTACGCCGCCGATGGGACCGGTCTTTATCTCGCTCGACGCCGAGCTGCAGGAAAATCCGATCCCGGATCGCGATGCGCTTCGCATTCCGAAGCTCGGTCCGGTGGTGCCGCCGGTCGGCGACGCGGGTGCGCTCGCCGCAGCCGCCAAGATGCTGGTCGAAGCGCAAAACCCGCTGATCGTCTGCGATCGCTTGGCGCGCACGCCTGCCGGCATGGCGAACCTCGTCGAGCTCGCCGAGACCCTGCAGTGCGGCGTCATTGACAATGCCGGGCGGATGAACTTCCCGTCGCGGCATCCGCTCAATCAGAGCTTCCGCCGCGGCTTGATCGGCCAGGCGGACGTCATACTCGCCATCGAGATGAACGATCTGTGGGGAACGCTCACGCACTTCAGCGACCGCATCGTGCGGAAATCACGGCCGGCCTATAAGCCGGGCACGAAGATCATCACGCTCGGCGTGCGTGATCTTTACATGAAGTCGAATTATCAGGATTTCGGCCGCTTCCAGGAGGTCGATCTCGACATCGCCGGCGACGGCGAATCCTCGCTGCCGATCCTCACTGAGGCGGTGAAACGCCTCGTCGACGAGGGCCGCAAGGCCGCCTTCGACGCGCGCGGCAAAAAACTCGCCGCCCTCCACATGGCGATGGTCGAGCAGTCGAAGACCGATGCGACGATCGGCTGGGATTCAAGCCCGATGACGACCGCGCGCATGTGCGCGGAAGTCTACAATCAGATCAAGGATGAGGATTGGTCGATCGTCGGCACAGCGATTCGTCTGTCCTGGATGCACCGGTTGTGGGACATCAAGAAGCCGTACCAGTGGAACGGCGGCTCGGGTGGCTCCGGCGTAGGCTACAATCTGCCCGCGTCGCTGGGCGCCGCGCTCGCCAACAAGAAACACGGCCGCTTCACGGTCGCGTTCGGCGGCGACGGCGACTTCATGTTCGGTCCGGGCACGCTGTGGACGGCTGCGCATCACAAGATCCCGATGCTCTATATCGTGCACAACAACCGCGCCTATCATCAGGAGTACATGTATCTCGTGGCGATGGCGGCGCGGCACGGCCGCGGCGTCGACAAGATGGACATCGGTACGACGCTGAAGGACCCGAACATCGACTACGCGACCATCGCCCGCGGCATGGGCGTTCATGGCGAAGGGCCGATCGTCGATCCGAAGGATCTCGGCCCGGCGCTGGCGCGCGCCGTCGCCGTGGTGAAGAGCGGCGAAACCGCCGTCGTCGATGTCGTGACCGACCCGCGTTGAGGAGCAGCGTGATGAACCGGTTCAAGCGTATGACGGCCGCTGTGTTCACCGCGGCCGCGCTTTCGGCGACTGTCGTCACTGTCGCACAAGCGCAAGATGCCCCTCCGGGCGATGCCGCCCACGGCAAGCAATTGTTCCTCGCGGTGGCCTGCTTCACCTGCCACGGCCGATCTGGGCAGGGCGGCGCTTATAACGGCCCGGCGCCCATTCTGGCGCACACGGCGTTGCCGTTCGACGGCTTCAAAGGCCAGTTACGCAATCCGGCGGATGATATGCCGGCGTTCTCTGAAACGGTTCTCTCGGACCAGGACGTCGCCGACATTTATGCGTTTGTTGAGACGCTGCCGGGCAGCCGGTCGGCGAAGGATATTTCGATCCTCAATATCAATTGAGCCTCGGAGGGTGAGGGGTCTCATGGCTGGGCTGGCGTGTCTCGCCAGACCGCGGGCGCTCTGATATTGACGCTGACCGAATTTTCGCTCCGGTATCCTGAAAAGCGGGCCGCGACCCGGCCCGCGAAGGATGCGGCTGAGGCATTGCGGGCCTCCGAGGGTCGCTCCGTTCCCGCCTCAGGCTTAAGGACATTGGATTGGAGAGGACAACATGGATCTCAACATCGTCAGCATGTGCGGGAGCCTGCGCAAAGGCTCCTATAACCGTATCGTCATGAACGCTCTGTCCGGGCTCGCGCCTGAGGGCATGCACATCAAGGAGGCGCCGCCATTCTCCGAGTTTCCACTCTACAACGCCGACATTCAGAATACGACCGGCTTTCCGGCTGCGGTCAATGCGATGGCGGACGCTATCCGTGCCGCCGCCGGCGTCATCATCGTTACGCCGGAATATAATTTCGGCATTCCGGGCGCACTGAAGAACGCCATCGACTGGGTGTCGCGGCTGCCGAACCAGCCGTTCGCCGGCAAGCCGATCGCGCTGCAATCGGTGTCGCCGGGGCCCGTCGGGGGCGCCCGCGTGCAATACGATCTGCGCCGCACGTTTGTCTTCCTCGACGCGCAGACCTTGAACAAGCCGGAGATTTTCATTGGCGCCTGCGCGCAGCGCATCGACGACAAGACCGGGCAGATCACCGACCAGGCGACCAAGGATTTCATCAAGCAGCAGCTTGCCGCCTTCGCCAAATTTATCGCCGCGCACGGCGCCAAAGCCTGACATCTCACGCAAAGGTATCTCAAGAGGAATCGATTGTGGCCGATAATCAGCTGAATGTTCTCATCGTCTGCGGCAGCTTGCGCAAGAAGTCCTACAATGCGTCGCTCGCGCGCACGCTGCCGTCGCTCGCACCGGACGGCATGGCGCTCAAGCCCGCGCCGGCGTGGCACACCATGCCGATCTACAATCACGACATCCAGGAAGAAACGGGCTTCCCGGGCGAAGCTGTTACCTGGGCCGATGCGATCCGCTCGGCTGACGGCGTGATCATCGTCTCGCCGGAATACAACTGGACCATTCCGGGCGGACTGAAAAACGCGATCGATTGGGTGTCGCGGATGAAGGACATTCCGTTCAAGGAAAGGCCGGTCGCACTGCAATCCTGCGTCACCGGCGTGCTCGGCGGCTCGCGCATGCAATATCACCTCCGCCAGTGCATGACCTCGATCGACGCGTTTCTGTTCGGCAAACCGGAAGTCCTGGTGACGTTTTCGGCGAAGAAATTCGACGAACAGACGCTCGAACTGACCGATCAGGCGACCCGCGACATCGTCAAACACCAGCTTGCCGGATTCGAGAAATTCATCCGGCGGCTGAACGGGAAGAAGTAGCCATGGCCGCGGGCGTGGCGCGTCTCGACGGCCGCGTGGCGCTGTTGACCGGCGGCGCCAAGGGCATCGGCCGGCACTACGCGCAGGCGTTGGCCGGCGAGGGCGCACGGCTGATGATCGCCGACATCGCTGACGGCGCGGAGATTGCCGAGACGATCGCGCACCAATACGGCGCCAATTCGGTGGCAAGCGAAATCGCCGACGTCAGCGACGAGGGCTCCGTCAAAACGCTCGTCGCCAAGACCATCGAGCGATTTGGCAAGATCGACATCCTGGTCAACAACGCCGCCCTGTTCGCGCCGCTGCAGGAGACGAAATGCCTTGACATCGACGCGGCGCTCTGGGACCGCGTCATGGCGGTCAATCTGCGCGGGCCGTTCCTGATGGTGAAGCACGTCGCGCCGCACATGATCGCGCTGCGCTACGGCAAGATCATCAATATCGGCTCGAGCAGCCTGTTTCGTGGCATCCCCTGGATGCTGCACTACGTCACGTCGAAGGGCGGCGTCGTCGCCATGACGCGGGTGATGTCCCGCGAACTCGGCGAACACGGCATCCGCGTCAATACGCTGGCGCCGGGCTTCACCATGAGTGACAGCGTCGTCACTGAAAATCCGGGCCATGTCCACACCGCGCGCGACCGCGCCATCGCCTCGCGGGCGCTGCAGCGCGACGAGCAGCCCCAGGACCTTCTCGGCGCTCTCGATATTTCTCGCCAGCGCCGACAGCGACTTCGTCACCGGGCAGACCATCGCGGTCGACGGCGGGAACGTAAACACCTGAGCGCCTGCCGGGCAGCGGAACGGTCGCAGCCGCTCCTGAGACATCTCGGTTTTGCAGGGCTCGGTGGGGGCTTCCTGTCCAAAATGTGGTAGCCTGTGTGTAATGAAACTGCCGATCTTCGATACGGGGGCGTGGATGATTGCGCGGCTACTGTCGTCGCGGTGCGTTGCAGCGGTGCTTGGCGCGGTCGTGCTGGCGGCGCTGATCGTTTCGGCTCACGCGCAGCAGCCCAACAACCAGGTCGCGCTCATCATCGGTAACGCCAACTATCCCGACGCGAGCACGCCGATCGCCACCCCGGTCAAGGACGCCCGTTCGGTTGCCGCCGAACTCCGGCGAGACAATTTCGACGTGGACATCAAGGAGAATGTCGGCAAAGCCGATATGCAGCGCGCCATCGATGCGTTCACCGCCAAGATCCACAGCGGAACAGTCGCGCTGTTTTATTTTAGCGGCTTCGGCCTCGAGGTGGCGCGGTTGAATTATTTGATTCCAACTGACGCGCAAATCTGGTCCGAAGATGACACAAAGCGCGACGGCATCAGTCTCGATGCGATCATGACCGAGATGAATCGCCGGGGCGCGCGGGTGAAGATCGTCATCGTCGATGCGTCACGGCGGAATCCGTTTGAACGCCGCTTCCGGTCGGTGGCGGCTGGCCTTGCCGCGCTCGGTGCGCCACAGGATACATTGGCCATGTACGCGACGGCGCCCGGCACCGTGATCACTGACGGCACCGGCGACAACAGCTTGTTCGCCGGCGAATTGATCAACCAGATGCGGACGCCGAATTTGACAGCCGAAGAGGTCTTCAATCGTACGCGGCTTGGCGTCTCGCGCGCCTCCAACTATGAGCAAACTCCCTGGGTGGCTTCATCTTTGATCGAAGCGTTCAGCTTCGGAACGACTTACCAAGTGGCTGCCGCGCCTACTTTCACGCCAGCGCCTGCTCCCACGCCGGCACCCAAGCCGGCGCCCACGCCTTCACCGGCTCCAGCTCCGCCGACGGCGGCTCAACCGGCCCCGTTGCAACCGCCGGTAACCGCTGGGACGCTTGTGCCGGAGACCGTGCCGTTCATCGCGGATCGCGCACGCGAGTCCATTCGTTCGGAATACTTGCCGGCGCCGGACCATAAGGCTCTTGCGATCAGCTTCAATCGTGTCGGCTTCACGACCGGTCAGGCCGACGACGAAACCGCGAAGGCCGCGGCGCTTGATAATTGCAAAAGCGCCACCGAGGCGGCCGGATCGAAAAACCAGTGCCAGCTTTATGCCGTCGGCAACACCGTGGTTTTCAAAGGGGTCCCGCCAATGCCGCCGCCGCCCTGGCTGGTGCGCAATCCAACGGTCGAACGGCCCTTTGTGAGCAAAGACCTGCCGCTCATGAACGATAACGCGCGCGCCTTCTGGGACAAGAATTACCCAAAAGCCAGAAAAACGAAGGCCCTGGCAGTAGCTCCCCAAGGCGAAGCATTTGATTTCACCGGCATTGACACAGCAAATGAAGCCATTCGCAGGGCTCTCGAAACCTGCGGCTACGCAGCTGGCGTCCCCTGCATGGTCGTGGCAGTTGATGACAATTTTGTCGTGCCAATGCCCACCATGATGAAAGCGATAGGCATCTTCCACCCCGGCAGCAATTCGCGAATAGCGCGCGAGTTGCGCGAACCTCTTGCGCAACGTCTTGCCAACGCGACAAACGCCTGGAATGCCGTTGCAGTCGGGTCCGGCGCCAGGCTCGGACTTAGGCTCAACGCGGCTGGTGAACAGGATGCCATCAACGGTGCGCTGGCGGATTGCGGCAGGCAGGACACCGACTGCCGCGTCATTGCGCTTGGCCCGTTCACGGTCGAACCGGCCCCCGCACTGGCCGATCCGAGCACTACTTCCAAGTAGACGAGCTCGGGTCTGGATCTGCGACGCGGCAACACTGCCGGCGGCCGGGTTCCCGATCTTCTGCCGACCAGACTGTGGCCTATGTCACTTTTGCAGGGTGAGCAAAGGAGGATGCCTACCATGAGGCGACGGATCCTGGTTCTTGCCGCTCTGGCGTTGGCTTTCGCCGCCACGACACCGGCGTGCGCCGACTATGCGGTCGTGCAATTGCAGGATGGCTGGTGCAAAGTCTGGTGGCATAGCGGCGCCACGCCTTGGGGCGTCGGCTGGACAAAAGTTGCCTTTGGACTTCCTGATTGGCCGGCAGCGTCCGCCGCCCTCGATACCGCCCGCTCCCAAGGGGTTTGCCGCTAAAGTCGCGGTCCTGGCGGGCTGTAGAACTGCATTGCTCCGCATGGCAGCCCCGCCGCCGCCCGCGGTTATGCGCTATTTCCGCTGGGCGACGGTTTGATTATATTCCGCGCGGAGCATCCGGAATTCGAGCTTTTCAGGAGGACGCCATGGCGGTCGCGACCGCAAAAAAGGCCACAACGGCAAACCCGACCCCAAGCACAATATCGAGGCCGTCCGGCAGGCGTTTTATGACCGGATCGCCAAGAAGGACATGGCGCCACTGTGGAAGGTGATGAATTCGGTCGTCACCAAGGAGCCAGTGAGCGATGCAAGCCGCATGTCTGGCGTTACGGCGACGTGAAGTCCCTGGTCATGGAATCCGGCGGCCTGATCACCGCCGAGGAGGCCAAGCGTCGCGTGCTGATCTTGGAAAACCCCGCCTATCACGGCGAATCGAAAGCCACCAACACGCTGTTCGCCGGCATCCAGATGATTTTGCCGGGCGAGGTCGCGCCGGCGCATCGCCACGTATCCTCGGCCATCCGCTTCGTGCTGGACGGCGAGGGCGCTTACACGGCGGTCGAGGGCGAGAAGGCGTTCATGTCGCCCGGCGATTTCGTCATTACCGCGAACTGGGCGCCGCACGACCACGGCAATCCGTCCGAAGAAGCCGATGTTGTGGCTCGACGTGCTGGATTTCCCGGCGGTGAATTTCTTACGAGACGTCGTTCGCCGAGAACTTCAACGAGGCGATGCAGGATACGCGCCGCAAGGATGGCGACTTGCTTGCGTTCTACGGCTCGGGCGTGTTGCCCGACGGCACCCGGCCGCCATGAACCGCAGCCCGGTCATCAATTACACCTATGCGCGCACGCGCCCGATCGTCGAGCGCATGATGAAGGCTGGCGACATCGACAAGCGTCACGGCGCCCGCGTGCGCTACGCCAATCCGGTCACCGGCGGCCCGGTGCTGCCGACCATGGGCGCGTGGCTTGCGATGCTGCCCAAAGGCTTTAAGGGCGAGCAATACCGCGCGACCGACGGCACCATCTTCGTCTGCGTCGAGGGCGAAGGCACCACGACGGTCGACGGCAAGGTGCTCGAATGGGGTCCGAACGACGTCTTCGTCGTGCCGCCTTGGAAAAAGATATTCGCACAACGCGTCGAAGGAATCGGTGCTGTTCTCGATCTCCGATCGTCCGGCGCAGGAAGCGCTCGGCATCTGGCGCGAGGACGCGAAGCGCGGCCCTCATCGCACCCGGGCTTCTCCGGGGTCATCTCCGGGCTCGCTCTCTGCATGGATTCCGGGGCAAGCCCGGCAATGCGAAGAAAGCGTCGATGACCTCGCTTCACCCACGACGTTCCGCCGCAGCGCGTTGTTTTCGCGCCGGGCGCAGTTGCGCGCATAGGCGACGAGGCGGCGCATCTTGATCTGACCCGGGCGCTCGTCATCGCGACACCGGGCAGCGGCGCGCGGCTTGGCCAGCGCGTCGCCGACAAACTCGGCGCGCGATCGGCCGGTTTACATGCGCAAGCTGTCGTGCACGTGCCGAAGGCGGTCGCGGAAGGCGGCCTTGCGGCGGCCCGCAGCAGCCATGCTGACGGTCTCGTGGCTGTCGGCGGCGGCGCGGCGATCGGCCTTGCCAAAGCGATCGCGCGAGAAACCGGCTTGCCGATCCTCGCGCTGCCGACGACGTATTCGGGCTCCGAGGCGACACCGATTTTCGGCACGACCGACGGCGAGCGAAAGATCACCGGCCGCGACAGCAAGGTGCTGCCGCGCACGATCATCTACGATCCGGATCTGACGCTCGGTCTGCCGGCTGCGGTCAGCGCCGCAAGCGGCATGAACGCAATCGCACACTGTGTCGAAGGGCTTTGGGCTGACGGCCGCACGCCCGTCACCATGGCGCTGGCGACGGAAGCGATGCGGCGCTTTGCCAAAAATCTCCCGCCGTGATTGCCGACGGCTCGGATCGTGAGGCGCGGGCGCAATGCCTGATCGCCGCTTGGCTTGCCGGAACGGTCTTGAGCGCCGGTACGGCGCTCCATCACAAGCTCGCGCATGTGCTTGGCGGTCTTGGCCTGCCGCATGCCGAAACGCACGCGATCATTCTGCCGCACGTGACGCGCTTTAATCTCGAGGCGGCGCCCGAGGCGAAATCGAGGCTCGCGGAATCGCTCGACAGTAACGATCCCGCCGGAGCGCTCGCCGCGATGCTCAGGAAATTCCCAATCCCGCAGCGCCTGCGCGACGTCGGATTTGACACCGGCAAGTCGGATTTCGTCGCGAGCGAGATCGCGGCGGCCTCGATCAAAACGCCACGACCCGTATCAGCGAACGACGTGCGCGATCTGCTAGCGGCGGCGTACTGATCCGGCAAGGCTATCCCTGCATCATGTGCTCGACGGCGAGGTAGCTGAAGGTCATCGCCGAGGCGAGATTGAGTCCTGCCTGATAGCCGGCGCCCATCTCGGTCCGCGCGGCGGTGACGCCGGTGGCATAGAGGCCGGCAATCGGACGATGGCGCTGATGCATGACCTGGGCGTGCCGGTTGGTGAGGAGACCCGCCGAGTTGCCGACGCTCGGATGCAGTGGGACGCCGTAGAACGGCGGTTTTTCGATGGGACCAAGGCTCGGATTGCGCCGCGCGCCGGCTTCGCCCGTGAGGCGCCATTTGCCTTCGCCGCGATGAAAATCGGCGTCGCTGCCGGCGCGCGCGAAGCCGTTGAAGCGCTCAATCGTCGCGGCGAGGCCCGCAGCGTCGATGCCGAGCTCGGTAGCCAGTGCCGGTATGCTTTCGGCACGCGCGACGCTGTCGGGCACGGGACTTCCGGCCGGCCGGTTCGCGAATGAAAACCGATCCGGATATTGCTGATCGAAGATCAGATAGCAGGGCACATTCGGACATTCATGCAGCAACGCGTCGAAAGTCCGCAAATGCGGGACGATGCCCTGAAAGAACGACTCGTCGGCAAAACGCCGGCCGCTGCGATTGACCAAGACCGTATGAGGACTGGTCAGCTCGACGATGCCGGCCCGGCAACTGGTCGGCGGCTTGCCGTCGCCGGACGGCACTGTGTAGCCGAGCATGATCGACAGGCTGTTCGGGATGCGATGAATGACCGCGCCGAGTTCGGCTGCGAGGACGAGGCCGTCGCCGGTGAGCGAGGTCGGGCTCATCGGCACCATGCTCGGAAAGCCTTCGAGGCTTTTTGCGAGTTCGAGATTGTAGTCGTAGCCGCCGGTCGCGATCACGACGCCTTTTCGCGCGGTCGCGGATTTGCCGCCGCTCAAGCGCACGCCGGTCACGCGCGTCCCGTCATGGTCGAGGCGATCGACGCTGCAATCCGTCCAGATCGCAACACCCCTCGCGGTCAGCGCTTTGACGAAGTGGCAGGCGAGGGCGACGCCCTTGCCGCGCATATCGCGGCGCTTGCGTTCGGCGACGATGGTTTGATTCCACGACGAAAAGCGATTGAGACCGCCCCAGGCCACTTGCTCCTCCGCGGTGACGTAGCAAGGCACGTCGTCAGGGACGTGAACGCGCTCACGCCAGTCGCCGAGCTCGAACCCCGAAATGAGATCCGCTTCGAAGGTGCGGCCCTCCGCCAATCCTCCCGGCGCCTTGCCGAAATAATGATCGGTGATGCCGCGCGTGAGGTGAAATCCAATCCCATTGTTCTGGAAGAACTCGATGATCGCCGGCGAGCGTTCGACGAACGTCAACATGCGCGCGTCGTCAATTTCGCCGCCGCCGAGAAAGCGCATGTAGCTGATGACATCGTCGCGGTCGTCGGCGATGCCGGCGGCGCGCTGGAGATGATTCTGTCCGACCCAGATGAGCCCGTACGATTGAGTGGTGCCGCCGCCCAAAAGCTTGGATTTCTCGATGACCAGCGGCTTGACTCCGTTCACGGATGCGGCGAGCGCCGCCGCCAGTCCGGCGACGCCGGAGCCGAGAACGACGACGTCGTATGTGTCCCGATCGGTCATTTTCCAAGCCCCGCCGCAGCAACGACCGGAGCCCAGCGCTCGGTCTCGGACTTCATAAGTTTGACGACATCGCTGGGGCTCATCGGGATCGGCTCGATAAGCTCCTGACGCAAAATGTCCCGCACCTCCGGCTTGCCCAGTGCGTCGATCACATCGTGATTGGTCCGTTTGACCAAAGACTCGGGCATTCCGGCGGGCCCGGAGAGCGCCAGCCAGTTGACCGCTGAGATGTCGAAGCCCAAGTCGCGAAACGTCGGCACATCCGGGAAATCGGCGAGGCGTTTGTCGCTTGCGACCGCGAGTCCGCGCAGTTTGCCGCCCTGAATGTTTCCTACCACGGTCGACATGGTGAGAGAGCCGAAGTCGACCGTGCCGGAAATGATATCGGCGATCATCGGACCGTTGTACGGCACGTGGATGAATTTCAGGCCGGCCTTTCGTGCGACGTACTCGGCGAAGATGTTGCCGAGTGTGCCGACGCCTGCCGAACCGTAGCTCTGCGGCGTCGTGCGAGACGTCTTCACCAGATCGTCGAAGGTGTTGAATTTGCCGCCAACTGTGGAGACGAAGCAATTCGGCGGACCACCGATATAGGCGATGTGCGTGAAGTTTTCGAACGTATCAGAATCCGGTATTGGCGTTGATGAGGGGAGTGATCACCTGGCTCGGCAGGGAGGAGATCAGGAGCGAGGTGCCGTCGGGCGCCGAATGCGCCACATCGACCGAGCCGAGGATGCCTCCCGCGCCTGGTTTGTTCTCGACATAGACCCGCTGATTGAGGCTGTCGGATAGGTATTTCGCAAGCACGCGCCCCAGCCGGTCCGGAAAACCGGTCGGCGCGAACGGCACCACGATGCGGATCGGCCGCGAAATCTCCTGCGCGTGAGACGCCGCGCCGAGAATGACGGTAAAGGCCAGTGCGGCAGCCGTGCAGTGGGCCGCTGCCGCGGAAAGCCGGCGCATGCGTTCCTCCCGGAATTATGACGGCCACTGCTCCCCTGATCGGAGGGGAGGCGGCCGCTGCATCAACTCAATTCAAGATCTTGTCGGCGACGCCGCTCTTGATCAGCTTGCCCCAGCGCTCGGTCTCGCTGCGGATGAACGCGTCGAGTTCCTCGGGCGTGCTGCTCACGGCCGACAATCCCGCCTTGTCCAATCGCTCCGCCATCGCCGGATCGGCGTAAATGCTCGCGACCTCGCGCTGAATTTTGTCGATCACGGGCTTCGGCGTGCTGGCCGGCGCTACGATCCCGATCCAGGTCGAGCTTTCGCCGAGGCCGGGCAGGTTAGCGGCGGCCGAAAGGCTCGGGAGGTCCGGCATTAGGGGCAGAGGACGGTTGCTGTATTTCGCCAGCGCCCGAAATTTCCCGGCTTCGATCAGCGGCAGGCTGTTGGAGACGCTGTCGAGGGCGAAGTCGATCGCGCCGGTGAGCAGGCCCTGGGTAATGTCGGAACTGCCCTTATAGGGAACGAGCGTGACGTCGATGCCCGCATCCTGCGTGAACGCTAACGCGCCGAGCCGCGACGTAATCGTTCCGGCGCCCATATTGAGCTTGCCCGGATTGGCTTTGGCCTTCTCGATCAGGTCGGCAATCGACTTCGGGCCTTCGCTGCGCGTCGTCACGAGCGAGATATTCTTGGTCAGCAGCGTGACCGGCGCAAAATCCTTCAGCGGGTCGTACGGCAAATCGCGCATGACCAGCGGGTTCATTACCATGGTGACGTCCATCGCGACCAGCAGCGTGTAGCCGTCGGGCGTCGATTTCGCCACGGTCTGCGCGCCGATCGCGGTGTTGCCGCCGGCGCGGTTCTCGATCACGACGGGTTCGTTCCAATGCTCGGACATCTTCTGTCCGACGATGCGCGCGATGCTGTCGGCGGGGCCGCCGGGAGGGAACGGCACGATCATGCGGATCGTGCGCGCCGGAAACGTTTTGGCGTCGGTTGCGTCTTCGGCTTTTGCCACGCAGAACGCGCCGCCCGACAGAAGGGCGGCCGCCAGGATGAGTGCGATGCGTCTTTCTTTCATTCCAGGATGAAACCGCCGTTCTCGTGAATGACCTTGCCCCATCGTTCCGTCTCGCTATGGACGAATTCGTTGAGCTCGGCGGGCGTGCTTGAGACGGCGATAATGCCGGCTTCGCTCAGCCGTTCAGCGACCTCGGGGTCCCCGTAGATGGTGGCAATGAAGTGCTGCAGCTTTCCGACGACCTCGCTTGATGTTCCGGCTGGAGCATAGAAGCCGATCCAGGTTGAAATATCGCCCAGCGCCGGCACGCCCGCGGCTTCGGCGAGTGGCGGCAGATCAGGCAGTTGCCGGAGCGGACGATCGCTGAGCTTGGCCAGCGGACGGAATTTGCCGGACGTGATCAGCGGCAAACTCGAGGCCATGCCGTCGACGCCAAAATCGACGCTGCCGGTGAGCAACCCCTCGACGGTCTCGGCGCTGCCCTTATAGGGAATGATCACAAACGCGGTGCCGGTGAGCTTCGAGAACAGCAGCGCGGCGAGGCGAGAGTTGATGGTGCCGGTGCCAAAGTTCAGCCGGCCGGGCCTTCCCTTGAGCGTGCCGATCAGATCCGGCACGGTATGGATGCTGGAATCCGAGCGGACTTCCATCACCGAGATGTTCTTGGCGCCGAGCGAGATCGGCTCGAAATCGCGGAACGGATCGTACGGCAGGTTGTTCTTGATCAATGGATTGAGCACCATCGTCGAGTCCATCGCCGCGAGCAGCGTGTAGCCGTCGGGATCCGCCTTGGCGACCGTGAGCGCGCCGATCGCCGTGTCGCCGCCCGGCCGGTTCTCGATCACCACCGGCTGGCCCCAGGAGGCGGACATTTCCTTGCCGATGATGCGTGAAAGCAGATCGGTCGGGCCGCCGGCCGGGAAGGGCACGATGATGTGGATCGGCCGGTTGGGATAATTGTCCGCGTCGATCGCCTGCGCGCACGCCGGCCCAGCCATCGACAGTGCGGCCGCGATGGCGGCCGCCGCGAGTGTGATCGAGCGATGGGCAAGTGTCGCGGTTTTTCCGGCCGGCCGGCCGGGTACGCAGACGTCAGGCATCAAGTTGGTCCATTAGCCGCCCCAGCGGCGGCGCAGGCTGGTCGTCCCCCAGTTTGTCTTTGAGCCGCTTGAGGCAGCCCCATAACACCGCCTGATTGCTGTTGACCACCGGCTTGCCGAGCGCCTGCTCGATCGCGTTGATGGCTTCAATCTGGGTGGTGTTGGTGCAGCTGAGAAAGACGCCGTCCGCGTCCGGCGTGTCGTTCTCCTTCGCAAGTTCGAGCCAGCGTTGCGGCGTTACCGCCTCGAATTCGGCGCCGCTCTTGCAACGGAGCGCCACGTCTTTGACGACAGTGAAGCCCGCCGCGGTCAGATAGCGGATGACATTGGCGTTGGTCTGATAGGGGCTCAGCACCACGAGCTTGCGCATGCCGAGCGCATGCAGCGCATCGTTCACGAGCCGGCTGGTCGACAGCGCCTCGATCCCGGTGATGCTGCGGATGAGATCGATGATGCGGTTCTCGCCATCGGTGCCCTCTTTCATCGACGTATCGGTGCAGTGGAAGACGATCAGATCGGGCTTGGCGTCCGCGAGCGTGCCCGCCGCGTGCGAAATCTCGCCGGTCAGTTCGGCGACGGTCTTGCCGGGCTGACCGGCGACGCGTCCGCGCGCCACGTGGACCGCAAGTCCCTCGGGCGCGAAGTGATTGAATTGCCGCTCGGTCATACGATTGACCGAGGGAATGATCAGGCCGATCCGCGCGCGGGGTTCGGTGATTTCGGGTGTCACAGGCTTCGTCTCGGTGATGGCGTCCATAGTGGCGCTCCTTCGTTGATTGGGCTTACTCGGCGGTCAATCCGAACGTCTTGGCGAAGCTGCCCCAGCGTGACACTTCGGCGGCAAGGAAGCGGTTGGTCTCGGCGACGTCCGCGTCCATGGACAATAACGCCTGGCGGTCGAAATATTCGCGAATTTTCGGCAGCTTCAGGATGCGGCGAACTTCGCTATTGAGCTTCGCGACAATCTCGGGCGGCAGGTCCTTGGGGCCCGCCAGCCAAAACCAGGTCGCTCCGGTGATGTCCGGATAGCCCTGCTCGGCGAATGTCGGGACCTCCTTATAGACAGCATTGCGTTCGGTCGACGACGCGGCAAGGCCGATGACCTGCCCGGCTTTGATCTGTTCGCCGATGGTCAGGAAGGCCGTCAGCGTCATGTTGATATGATTGCCGAGCACATCGACGACGCCGCTGTTGGGCGATGGCACATGGGTGACGGCGATGTCGGCTTGGCGCTTGAAGTCCTCGAGCAGGAATTGCCCAAGCGAACCAGGGCCGGGCGACGAACACGTCAGCGGCGACTCGAGCGCGTGCGCGTACTTGATAAGGCCAGCGATGTCGCGCACGCCGAGCGTGGGATTTGCGGCCAGCACATAAACATCGGCGCCAATCATCGCGATGTGGGTGAAGTCCTTGATCGGGTCGTAGCCGATCTTCGGATTCACCGCCGGGATGGTGATATGCGGTCCCGAGCCGCCGATCATCAGCGTGTAGCCGTCGGGCGCGGCGTGGGCCGTCAGCGCGGCGGCGAGGCTGCCGCTGTTGCCAGGGCGGTTTTCGACGTAGAACTGCTGGCCGAGCGATGTCGAAAGTTCCTGCGCGATCAGGCGGCCGAATTGATCGGCGCTGCCGCCCGGCGAGAAGCCGACCATGATCTTCACCGATCGCGTCGGCCAGTCCTCCGCCAAGGCCGCACTGAACGAAGCGGCCGTCAGCCATGCGGCGGCAAACACGGCGCAGATGAAAGGCGTTGTCTTTCTCATGATGGGAACGACCTTCGTCACTCGAGTTTGATCCCGCTTTCCTTGAAGATGTCGGTCCAGCGCTTCGCCTCCGCACGGAAAAACGCGTCGAATTCCTGCGGTGTCGAGGTGACGCCGTTGATGCCGGCCTTGTCGAGCCTCCCGGCGGTCGCGGGATCGGCGTAGGCGCGCACCACCTCCTGCTGAATTTTGTCGATAACTGCGTTCGACGTTCCGGCCGGCGCCACAAGGCCGATCCAGCTTCCCATGTCCTGCAGTTGCGGCAGGCCGGCGGCCTGCGCCAAGGTCGGCACGTCGGGAAGCTGGCTCAGCGGGCGATTGTTCAGTTTGGCAAGCGCGCGAAACTGCCCGCTCTTGATCAGCGACAGATGCGAGGCGACGCCATCGAGGATGAAGTCCACGCTGTAAGTGAGCAGGCCCTCGACGACGTCGGCGCTGCCTTTGTAGGGGATCATCACCACATCGATGCCGGCTTCCTCGGCGAACAGATATCCCGACAGCCGCGTCGTGATGATGCCGGCGCCGTAGTTGATCTTGCCCGGATTGGCTTTGGCGCGCGCGATCAGTTCCTTCACCGATTGCGGTCCGTCGGCGGCACGCACAGTCAAGAGCGACGTGTTCTTCGCCATGATCGTGATCGTGGCGAAATCCTTGAACGGATCGTACGACGCCTCGATGCCGGTCGCCGGGTTCAGGACCAGCGTCGTGTCCATGGCCGCGAGCAGCGTGTAGCCATCGGGAGCGGCCTTGGCGACAGCCTGCGCGCCGATCGTCGTGTTACCGCCGGGACGATTGTCGACGACGACGGCGACGCCAAAGTCCTCGCTCATCTTCTGCGCGACGATGCGCGCGTCGATGTCGGTCGGGCCGCCGGCCGGAAACGGCACGACGATATGGATCGGCCGGTCGGGAAAGGATTTGGCCGCCGCGTCGGCCTGTTGTGCGGCGGCGCCGGCGAGCGGCGCCGCGAACGCTGCAGCAAACGCGGCAAGTCTCAGCCCGATGGACGGCACTCGTTCTCTCCCGGTGCGCGCCCTGGACGCGGCGCGCGTGTTGTGCGGCCAAGGCTAGCAGAACCACGCACTCCGCTCACGCGTCGCATCGCCGCTCGGGAGGCCGACCACCTAAGAGTCAGCGCTCGCATGCGCGGCACGCAGACTTCGTCTCGGCGCGACAGGATGGCGCCGCCCGCCTTAATTCCCTGCGCGCTGCTGCTGCTCGGGATGCAGGATGAGCTTCTGCACGCGCCAGTTGAGGATTTCGGCCACATAGAGCGTGTTCTCGTTCGGACAGGCGATTTCGTGAATCCAGCCGAACTGCTTGAGCTGCTTGCCGGCGCGGCCCAGCATGCCGAGCACTTTGCCGTCGAGCGTCATCTTGTAGATACGGCCGGGGAACGCGTCGGCGACGTAAAGCACCTGGTTCGGCGGCGGCGTGATGCAGACGGCCCACGGCGCGCCCGGCGTTCCGGTGCCGCCGTTCTGCAGGTAGTTCGTCAGGTTGGGCTTGTCGCCGATCGCCGGCTGCGCGTCGGGGTCCGGCGGAATATCGATGGTCATGATGCGCAGGAACTTGCCGTCGCTGTCGAAGACCTGGATGCGGCGATTGCTGCGGTCGGCAACGAAGATATTGCCGGCGGCGTCGGAGGCGATGCTGTGGACCGTATTGAACTGGCTCGGCCCCTTGCCGGGCTCGCCCCACGATTTGATCCAATCGCCGTCCTTCGTGAGCTTGGCGACGCGGGAATTGACGTAGCCGTCGGAAATGAAGATGTCGCCGGCCGGATCCCAGGTGACGTCAGTCGGTTGCCGGAACCGTCCGTTCTGTGGTGGCAAGGGAGGATTGACGCGCTCAAACGGCTTGGCGTCGGCGTCGGACGCTTCGGGCTTGCGCCCGATCACCATGATCACGCGGCCCTCGGGATTGAACTTGACGATCATGTTCGAGCCCTTGTCGATGGCCCAGATGTTGTCGTCCTTGTCGACGCGGACCGCATGCGCGAACGACCAGGCGTAAAGATTCTTACCGATCTCGCGGACGAACCGGCCGTCGGGACCGAATTCCCACAATTGAGCGGCCGTGGTGGCGAACGCCGGTCCCTGGCTGCTGCCGCCGCGGTGGAACACGAAAATGTGGCCCTTGGAATTGAGCGCGACGCCTGCGGCCTCGCCCATGTTCAACTCCGACGGCAGCTTGAGGAAGTTCGGGACCGATTCATAGGGAATCTGCGGCGCCGACCGCTGCTGCGCGAAGGCCGGAAGGCTCGCGAGCAAGAACGAGGCGACGAGAAAAGGCTTCTTCATGACGTCCTCCCTTGACGTTCTGTCGGCAGATTATTGTGCGGGTCCCCGGCGTCCGCCTGATGGTCGGCGGAACAAGGACGTGCGCATAGAGGGCTAAGTATCGGGCAGACTTGCATATGTTCGCAACCACTCAAACAGCGGGCGGCGCTTGCGCACGAACGGCGGGGAGGTACAATGACAGCTTGTCGCACTGGACGGGGGACTATCATGCGAGCGCTCTCGCTTTCGAAGATCATGCTGCTGGCAGGCGCAGTCGCGCTGCTATCGAGCTACACCGGCGCCACCTTCGCGGCCACGAAGCTGCCGCCGGGCGCCTGCTTGGTCGGTAAGAAGGCCGCCATCAACAGCGGTGCAATGTGTTCGTTCGACTGCGATGCCAACAACTGGTGTTCGCAGCAGATGTGCGTGAACGGAACATTGACGAAAGTCATCAGCTGCTACGGCAGTTTCTGCAGCGCCAAGTGCGGCTAGACCAGTGCAGCTAGACAAGCGCGGCTAGGCCGCGCCAACTCGAATTCGGCACCGGGCTTTCGAGTCGGGGCTTGCCGCCGCTGCCGGATGCGCGTAACCCGGCCCGCGTTGAACGCGGTTCGAGTTCGCGATGGACGTTCCGGCGAAAAAATCCAAGCTGATCAAGGGCGCGACCGACGACTGGGAGGTCGTCATCGGCATGGAGGTCCATGCCCAGGTGACCTCGGAGTCCAAATTATTTTCGGGCGCGTCGCCCGAATTCGGCGGCGCGCCGAATTCGCATGTGTCGCTTGTCGACGCCGCCATGCCGGGCATGCTGCCGGTCATCAACGCCGAGTGTGTGCGTCAGGCGGTACGCACCGGCCTTGGGCTCAAGGCCCGGATCAATCTGAAATCGGTGTTCGACCGGAAGAACTACTTTTATCCGGACCTGCCGCAGGGCTACCAGATCAGCCAGTACAAGTCCCCGATCGTCGGCGAGGGCGAAGTCGTCGTCGACATGCCGGACGGCGAGACCGTGCGCGTGGGCATCGAGCGGCTGCACCTCGAACAGGACGCCGGCAAGTCGCTGCACGATCAGCATGCGACGATGTCGTTTGTCGATCTCAATCGCGCCGGCGTGGCGCTGATGGAGATCGTCAGCAAACCCGATCTGCGCTCCGCCGACGAAGCCAAAGCGTTCATCACCAAGCTGCGTGCCATCGTGCGCTACCTCGGTACCTGCGACGGCGACATGGAGAAGGGCAACCTGCGCGCCGACGTGAACGTGTCGGTACGGGAGCCCGGTGGTGCGCTCGGCACGCGCTGCGAAATCAAGAACGTCAATTCGATCCGCTTCATCGGGCAAGCTGTCGACGTCGAAGCGTGGCGGCAGATTGGCATCATCGAGGATGGCGGTACGATCGAGCAGGAGACGCGCCTGTTCGATCCCGACAAAGGCGAGACGCGGTCCATGCGCAACAAGGAGGAGGCGCACGACTACCGCTACTTCCCCGATCCGGACCTGCTGCCGCTCGAACTGTCCCCCTCGATGGTCGAGGACTTGCAAAAAAATCTTCCGGAACTCCCCGACGAAAAGAAATCCCGGTTCATCCAGGACTATGCGCTGTCCAACTATGACGCCGATGTGCTGGTGGCTGAGCGCGACACCGCTCGCTACTTCGACGATGTGGTGAAGGGCGGACGCGACCGTGATGCCAAGCTCGCCGCCAACTGGGTGATCAACGAACTCGGCGGGCGGCTCAACCGCGAGGGCAAGGATATCGCCACCGCGCCGGTCTCGGCTCCGCAGCTTGGAACCATTCTCGATCTGATCTCGGAAGGCGTCATCTCGGGCAAGATCGCTAAAGATGTCTTCGAGATCGTATGGAACGAGGGCGGCGATCCGCGCGCGATCGTCGAGCAACGCGGCCTCAAGCAGGTCACCGACGCCGGCGCGATCGAGAAAACCGTCGACGAGATCGTCGCCAAGAACCCGGACAAGGTTGCGGACGCGAAGGCAAACCCGAATGCGATTGGCTGGTTTGTCGGGCAGGTCATGAAGGCGTCGGGCGGCAAAGCCAACCCGCAGATGGTGAACGATCTCTTGAAGAAGAAGATCGGCGTGTGACTCCAATCGTCGTTGCGGTGCGCGCACGACGATGCGCCGCACTCCTCTTACGAACCGAATCCGGAGCGCGAGTCGCGCTCGCAACACGGTTCCGAAGTGGCGCGCGAGCCCCTTCGGCAGGCCGCCGCGCGAATCGGTTGACACCGATTCGCGCGTTTTTCGCCTCGATGCGGTCCTCGACAGGGCATGCGGAGGCATTTCGCGCAAAATTTTTTCCCGACGCGCAACCGTCCACTTCGGCGCTTTTGCGCGCGAAAAATTGTGTGACGATGCAGATCACGACGCCGTCGCAAACCAAAACACCAACAAACAGAATGTTGGGAAAACCCGCGTATTATCGGCACTTCTATGCGGTGCCGAATTTTCCGCACTGCAGCGCACCGCAGAAAAATTTCTGACGATGATGTTTTGCGCGTGATCGCGTCACGCATGCGGCGCGCAAGGGGGCGGCGGGACTTACACACAAAATTAAGCGGGAACACTGTTATTTTTTTCCTGCTGTAGTAATCGGATGGCAGTGCAGATCGATTCGCGACTGCACTGCACCGATGTCGCCATCCACTCAGGCTAGGAGGGCAGCAATGGCGAAGAAGAGAAAGACGAAGGCAGCGGCAAAGAAGGCAGTCAAAAAGACGGCCAAGCGCAAGAAGAAGTAGTCGACGCCGCTATCGGTCTTCGACATCACACGTCGAAGATCGCGTCACACGGGCCGGCTTTCGTCGAAGGTGGATCGACGATCGCCCAAGACGGGCCGGCTCAGGTGATCGACGGAGGGCGTCGGCGAGACGGAGGTAAGAGCTTCAGATCCGGTTGCTGGGTGCCAAAGCGCAAAGCGAACGGTGATGAAGACGAGAGATGGCATACGCAACTCTCGCTCTGGCGAACAGCCAGCAGACTTGAAACCTCAGGCCTCTCGCCGACGCCCTCGGTTCTACGAAGGGGCAATGCTGAAACTCTCCCTTGCGCGATACTGCCCCTCGTGCCTTCCAATAATCCTCTCTTGAGGGCGTCGCGGAGCAGATCCGTGGCGTTTTTTGTTGGTCATGAAGCGTGCACCGACTATCCGCGCGGCCGCAAAGTCTGCATCAACGCGCGCCGGACGGCGGCCCGGCAAAACGACGAACCAGGCGGCGCGAAAGCAGAAGCCGATCGAGCTTTACTACTGGCCGACACCGAACGGCTGGAAGATTTCCATCATGCTCGAAGAGTGCCGGTTGCCCTATGTGGTGCTGCCGGTCGACATCTCGACGAGCGAACAATTCGCGCCGAAGTTTCTGTCGATCTCGCCCAACAATCGCATTCCAGCCATCGTCGACCCGCGCGGACCGGGCGGGCGCCCGATCTCGGTCTTCGAGTCCGGCGCGATCCTGCAATATCTCGGGCGCAAGACAGGAAAATTCTATCCTCGTGACGAGCGCGCCGGCGTCGCCGTCAACGAGTGGCTGTTCTGGCAAATGGGCGGACTTGGTCCGATGGCGGGGCAGGCCATCCATTTCGCCGTTACGCGCCGGAGCGGATCGACTACGCGATTGCGCGCTACACCGACGAGGTCAATCGGCTCTACGGCGTCATGAACACACGGCTCGCGGGCCGCGAATTTCTCGCGGGCCGCTATTCCATCGCCGACATGGCGTGCGCCGGGTGGGTCCGCCTCGCCGAGCGCCAGGGACAGGACCTCGCGCAATTTCCTCATCTCAAGCGTTGGTTCGAAACCATCCGCTCGCGCGCCGCGGTCAAGCGCGCGTTTGCGATCCGCGTCGAGGCCGCGTCCGCCGTCGATCCGCGCGATCCCAAGGTGCGCGCCGTGCTGTTCGGTCAGCGCGCGCGCTGAGATGGCAGGTCATTCTTTTTGCGGGGGTGACAGGCTATAGTCGGGACCGTCATGCCGCCGCAAAATATCAATACGCAACAAATACTTGCGCAAGCCGTCGCGGCCCATCAGACGGGCAATATCGAGGCCGCCGAGCGGCTCTACAAGCGGGTGCTGCAGACCGACAAGAAACAATTCGACGCCCTGCACATGCTCGGCGTCATCGAAGGCCAGCGCGGCAATTTTGCCAACGGTCTGCGCCTCCTCAATGATGCGCTGCGGATCAGGCCCGACGCGACCGATGCGCTCATCAATCTCGCGCGAATGCAGAGCGAACTCGGCGACAACGCCAAGGCCGTTGCGAGTTACGAGAGGGCGCTCGCGCTGAACCCGCGCTTGGCGCTTGCGCACAACAATGTCGGCATCGCGCTGCGCCGGCTCGGCCGCCGCGAGCATGCGCTTCGCCATTGCGATGCCGCGCTTGGCCTCGCCCGCGATTATCCCGACGCCTGGAACAATCGCGGCAACGTCCTGTTCGATCTCGACCGGCTTGACGAAGCGCTGGCGAGCTACGAGCGCGCGCTCGCGCTGCGGCCGCAGCTTGCCGCCGCGCACCTGGGCCGCGGCAACGTTCTTCACAAGATGATGCGCTCGACCGAGGCGCTCGACGCCTACGACAGGGCGCTCGCTCTCGTGCCCGGCTATAAGGAAGCGCATTTCGGCCGCGCCAACGTCTTGCAGCAATCGATGCGCTTCGACGAGTCGCTCGTCGCCTACGATCGGGTGCTTGCCATCGATCCCGGCTTCGCAGACGCCTGGTACGGACGCGGATCGATTTTGGGGCGTCTCGGGCGTCGCGAGGAACAGTACGAGGCCTTCGACAAAGCCTTCGCGCTGAAGCCGGATCTGCCCTTCGCCGAAGGCGCGCGGCTGCTTGCAAAAATGCAGATTTGCGCCTGGGACGGCATCGAGGATGACTGCGCGCGACTTGCGGCCCACGTGCGGCGAGGCGAGCGGCGATCCGATCCTTTCACCATGCTCGTGGCGTCACCGTCGCCGGCCGACCACATGATTTGTGCGGAGCAGTATGCCGCGCAGCTCTATCTCGCGCCGACGGAGCCGTTGTGGCGCGGCGAGCGTTATGGGCATGACCGCATTCGCGTCGCCTATCTCGCCTCGGAATTTCACGATCACGTTGTCGCTCATGTCACGGCGGGGATGTTCGAGGCGCACGATCGGTCGCGCTTTGAGACCACAGCGGTGTCGTTCGGCCCTGACCCCGACGATGACATGCGCCGGAGGTTGCGCGGAGCGTTCGACCGTTTCCTCGACGTCCGGACGCGCAGCGATCAGGATGTCGCGCAGACCTTGCGCGATCTTGAGATCGATATCGCGGTCGACCTGACCGGATATACCGGCTTTGCCCGCACGGCAGTTCTGGCGCATGGCGTCGCACCCATTCAGGTGAGCTACCTCGGCTATCCCGGGACCATGGGCGCGAGCTATATCGACTATATCGTCGCAGACCCAACGGTCATCCCGCCCGAGCACGAGGTCCACTACACCGAAAGCATCGTACGTTTGCCCGACACCTATCAGGTCTACGATGCCAAGCGTCCGATCGCGCGCGCTGACGCCGATTCGCGTGAAGAGTTCGAATTGCCCGCCGCGGGCTTCGTGTTTTGCGGCTTCAACAATTCCTACAAGATCAGACCGGCGATGTTCGACATCTGGATGCGGCTGCTGCGGCAGGTGGCGGGCAGCGTGCTGTGGCTGTTCGCCGAGAACGACGCGGTGTCGCGCAATCTGCGCCGCGAGGCCGAGCGCCGCGGCGTTGCGCCGGAGCGTTTGGTATTTGCGTCACGGCTGCCGCTCGCTGAGCATCTGGCGCGGCACCAGCTGGCCGATCTCGTTCTCGACACGTTGCCCTACAACGGCCACGGCACCACGGCGGCATGCGCTCTGGGCGGGCGTGCCGGTTCTCACATGTCTCGGCTCGACCTTCGCCGGCCGGGTGGCTGCGAGCGTGCTGCGCGCGGTCGGCCTTCCCGAACTCGTGACCGACTCGCACGCGGATTATGAGGCGTTGGCGCTGAAGATCGCGGCCGATCCGTTGCTCTGCGCTTCGCTCAAGGACAAGCTTGCGCGCCACCGCACGAGGTCTTCCGCTGTTCGATACCGCGCGTTTCACGCGCAACATCGAAAGCGCCTATGCGACGATGTGGCGGCTCTCTCAGCGAGGGCGAGCCGCCCCGGAGTTTTGCGGTGGACCCGGCGTAGATCAGACCGGACCCGTGAGCCTGTTCAGTTCATCCGCGTCCAGGTCTGCGACTTGCAGATCAGGCCGCCGAGCACGCAGCCCTTGAGTTCGGCGCTGTAGGGGCCAGTCAAAGTGAACGAACCGCTATAGGTCTTGCCGTCCGACGCATTGTAGACGTCACCGGCCCATTGATTGGGGGTGCCGCTTGGCTTCATGCCGAGCACGATCTCGACGCCGAGCAACGGCCGGCTCTGCTTGCCGGCATCGGCATTGTTCTTGTCGGTCTTCGGGCGTCCTGTCGCCGGGTCGTTCGGTTCCTTCAGCCATACCAGAGCACCGCACAACGCGCCGCCGCAATTGGTGATGCGGACCTGGCTGTCTTTATCTCCGGTATACCAAGTGCCCATGGGGCCTGGATCGGCGGCGAACGCCGGCGCGACCGGGTTCAGCCCCAGCGCCGATAGTCCGACTGCTGAAACGCAAAGAGCGGCTGCAGCGATGCGAAGCTTTGTCATTGCACCCTCGGTCCCTCGATGTCGCTGAGGCCGCGACAATAATCGAGCCGGCGCGCCTTGCAAAGTTCTCGGAAACGGCGGCCGGCGGACCACCGCCGCTTGCGGGTTGCTTAACGCGCCGTTGCTGGAAACCGGCATTGCAAGCGATCAAGTTCAGAATTCGATTCATCGCATTGCTTAAACAGCCATTCAAATCTTCTGAGGATTATCCGGATGTCGGCTGCGGGGAGCGAGCTGACGACCGCGCAAAGCGGAGCTTACGAGGCGCAAGCAGGGGAGTGCACCATGGCTCGTTTTGAAATTCTCGACAGCAATGTCTCGCCGCTCGGCGAGGGGCCTGTCGCGGGCGACATGCTGTTCGAGCTGGGGATGATGTATTCGATCGGCCGCGAAGTGCCGATCGATCTGGTCTCGGCGCACAAGTGGTTCAATCTTGCGGCGGCGAAGGGGAATGCCGACGCCATCCGGTTGCGGCGCGAGATCGCCGACCAGATGTCGGACGTCGAGATCGCCTCGGCACAGCGCGCCGCGCGGGACTGGCTCACGGCGCACTAAAGTCCGCCGCGGCGTCCGGCGACCTTGGCACAACCCTGGTTCGGCTTGGCCGGGACACTCTTTTGCAGGCGTTCTGGCCATTGTCCTGGCCATTGCATTCATCCGTCATGAACCGGTGACATTCTGGCCGCGCTTGATCGCTCAAAGCGTGGAGGGCCGGATCGTGACCAAAGTTGCGATTGCGTTCGTCATCCTGTTTCTTCTGGCCACGATCCTTTTTGTTTGGATTCTTCGCCTTGAAGTGAAACCTGTCACGGACACGTCCTTCGCCATTACCGACCATTGGACGGAACGCGTCTATTGGTGCAGCGTCAAAGGCGGGTGTCTGCAGATCTATCCGCAGGAGCAAAAATGAAAATGAGCATAGGCGCGCTATCCGTACCAGCGGCCATGCCCGTGCCAGGCGACGCCGACGGCAACGATGATCGAGACCAGCATGATGAGTGCGGCCGTCGTCATGATGTCGTCGTGTGCGACACCCCACATGCCCGGCATTCGAAGGTGTAAAGCTCGGGCAATTCGCCGAATCTGAGGGTCTTTCTGACAAGCTGCATAGGCTGTGCGCAGGCCGGGCAGCGCGGCGGCGTTGGCGCGCAATTGTTCTTGTAGCGCATGGGCGAACTCGGTTTTCAAATCATGGAATTGACGCGGCGACCGTCAGCGCGTGCACGGTCGCCAACGTGTTCGCAGTGTCAGATAGTAACGACCGCATTACTGAGTCGTGGCTGAACGATTAAGGTTTAGCAATCAAGTTTCGGGGGCGGCCGCGCGACTTGGGGTTCCATGAAGTATGAAGAGTCGCTGGTTCTTTGCGTCGCTGAGCCGCTATAATTTGTCCATGTCTGAGGTTGGTGAGATGACTTTGTCACGCCGGTTTCTCGTAGCGCAGGCAATCGGCGGTCTCTGTTTTTGCGGCCGTTCAGCCGATCGATCGCGCCCTGGCGCAGCCCGCGTCGCACGTGCGGGTCGAGCTTTTCCGTGGCATGGGCAACGTCTTTTCCCGTGGCCTTGATACACTCGCGCACACGATCAACCGGAACGGTTATAGCGCCCGTGTTCATGCCCATGGTGCCTGGCGATCGACGGTTACGCAGATCGCCGAAAGACACGCGCGCGGCCAGCGAGACGTCATCGTTCTGATCGGCCATTCGCTTGGCGCGAATGCGACGCTCCTCGCCGCCGACGAGCTCAATCAGCAGAACATCTCTGTCGCGCTCATCGTGACCTTCGATGCCACGCGGCCGCGCCCGGTGCCAAGGAACGTTCTGCGGCTTTTTAATTTTTATCAGAACAACGGCTTCGGCAGGAGAATAGATTCGGGTCCGGGTTTTCGAGGCGAACTCAACAATGTCGACCACACATCGGATCGCAGTTTCAACCACTGGACGATCGATGAAGCGCCCAGCCTGCATCGGAAAGTGATGCGGCAGATCGTCTATGTCGAAAATAAGAGGCCTGCCGGTGCCTGTAGCTCGTAGATCGAGCGGCCGGACTTGAGCCAATGCACGGCGTGCCAGTGGCGCAGGTCATGAAATCGGAACGGCTGAAACTCGATGCCGTTGGCGGCGGCCCACCTGGCGGTGCGCGCCACGATGGCGGCGAACTGACTGGAGAAATTCTTGTAGCTGGCGCCGGCGGAATGCCAGAACAGCAGCGGCGAGCCGCCTCGACGACCCCCGGGCTGGCGAACTGGCGGTTCCCAGTCACCGATCTGGCCGGCGTCCGGCACCTGTTCGGCGTTCCCCGGCGATGCGCGGGTTCACTGAACCATCAGATAGTCGCGATATGCTTCGATCTCATCATCGATCTGTCCAAGAGTGTCGTCGCAACCGCTCAGGCTACAAACCGAGCGTTTGGGCGATTCCGTTTGCCCAAGCACCCCCGTTATCAAATGCAAACTCCCAAGTCATGACACCACCAAATTCAATCGATTGAGGTGTAGGGGGGAATTGGGCGTGCAGTGGCGTAATAACGTTTTGCGTCATGTCATCGAGACTAATGGCGCCTTCATCGCTTGGGTCAATCGAAACGCCCATTAATAGCTTCGTTGGCCCTATTTTCTCAGCAACCATAAAGTACGAAGCTACCTTGGTAGCGGCGTCTCTGTCGTAGCGCGGATTGTTGTAGAATTGGTTATTGTACCACGCGATAGAATTACCGACTTGCGAATGTAAGTGGTAGTACGCAGCCTTGTACAAAGAGTTTTTATCCCAATAGGGCGTTTGTGGGGCGTGAGTTATAATGCTCCCCGGCGGTAAAGCTTGGTAGAGCCCACTCGTTAGCTTAGACAAAAATGTAATGCCGTCATAGCCGGCTTTGCCGGCAAACGCATGACTGTCTTCGAAATCAATGTCGACCCCATCCGCGCCAATGGATCCCACCCAGGAGACTATTTGTTTCACTAGTCCCGGAACATTCTCGTTGCATATCTTGTATTTAGCTGAGGTCCAGCCGGTCCATGCAGGATCAGTATTATTTACCTCGCCTCCGACTGAGATCAGGACATTCTTACCAGCCGACTGAAGTAATTGCATATCGTTTTGGAGTGTGTCGGTGAAAGCGGGGCCATCTCCCATCAACCCAGTAACAGTAGAATCTGGAATTAGAAATCCAAGAATGACATCCGTGTAAGGTAAATTAGCGATGCCCGCTAAGGATATTGGGTTCGCGGCGCGGAAGAAGTAGATAACGTTACGTGGCGGAGGGTACGGAGGCGGAGTGTCGCTCACGGCTACCTCACTTCAGGTTTGCCCAGTCTCCAGCATCTGAATCATAGCGAGTCATAATGATCGCCTCAAGACAATGAAGCGGTTAGCTTTCGCCAGTTTCAATGAAGCGGCCAAACCTGCTATAGACCGGCGCCCACGAAATGAATTTTCTTTCTAGAGCAAATTTCGCTGGGCATGAATCAGGGTGGATTCCCAAGGCATTGTCACTGAGCGAAGCTATCGGGATTGCTTCGCTTTTGGGGAGCGAGCGATGCCGAAGCCGTATTCGATCGACTTGCGTGGCCGAGTGATTGGAGAGGTTGAGGGCGGTAGCTCGCGGCGTGAGGCTGCCGAACGCTATGGGCTCAGGCCCAGCGTGGTGGTGATTTAGATGCAGCGCTTCGAGGCGACTGGGAGTGTTGCGGCAAAGCCAAGCGGCGGCAGCCGCAACGCTGCCACTTTTCGCTGGTGGTCTCGGTGTGTTAGGTCTGATTACTCGGCGCAGGAAACGGAAGGTTGCTGCGGTCGCTGGCTGACCGAGTTCAGTCCTCCCATCTAAACAAAACCCCGGCCAAGCAGGCTGTGTGAAAACGTGCTCGCGCGAGCACCGCGCAGAATTGGTTTCTCTATCGTCTTCAACCGACAGTGGTCGCCAGCGTTTTTGTTTTCCAAATTGATGAAGTCGAGACGAAACTTCCAACGGCTAGAGCTATTGTCAAATGTTGGTGACGAAGGGGATCAGGCGGCGGCGGTTTGAGCTTGCGATCTGAGGACTTCAACTCCGTCGGTAAACTTTACGCCGAGGATTATTTTCGGCAACTGATTGTGACCATCGAGGCGACGCCAGCTTTTCTCGGCGGCCTCGGCGAGCTTGAAGATCATGGTGAGCGCGGTTTTGTTCGAAAGACATCCCTTGGAGCGTACCGTGCGGTGGCGGATGGTCGCGAACGAACTCTCGATGACGTTGGTCGTGCGCAGGTGCTTCCAGTGCTGGGCCGGGAAGTCGTAGAAGGCCAATAGCGCGTCGCGATCTTTGATCAGGCACTCGACCGCCTTGTCGTATTTGACGCCCCAGGTCTCGACGAAGGCGTCAGATGCCACGAGTGCATCCTTCTTGGTCTCAGCCATCCAGATCTCCTGGAGCGCCCGCTTGGCTTTTGAGTGCTGGCTCTTCGGCAGCTTGTTCAAGACATTGGCGGTCTTGTGCACCCAGCAGCGCTGGCCGAGGGTCTTCGGCCACACCTCCTCGCTCGCTTGCCAGAAGCCGAGCGCGCCGTCGGCGACCGCGAGCTCGGGCGCCATCGCAAGTCCGCGCCGCTTCAGGTCGAGAAGCAACTCCCTCCAGGATTGGGCGCTCTCGCGCACGCCGTCGATGAGGCCGACGAGTTCCTTTTTGCCCTCCGGGGTGGCACCGATGATGACCAGCAGGCACTGCGAATCGTCCTCCAGACGGGCCTGCACGTGGATGCCGTCGGCCCAGAAGTAGACGTATCGCTTGGCCGAGAGATCGCGCCTGCTCCAGCGCAGGTGCTCGTCCGACCAGGCGTCCTTGAGCCGGGCGATGGTCGAGGCCGAGAGCCCGCCGGCGTCCTTGCCCAGCAACGCCAGGAGCGCTTCCTCGAAGTCGCCGGTAGAGACGCCCTTGAGATAGAGCACCGGGATCAGCACTTCGAGGCTCTTCGATCGGCGCGCGTAGGGAGGCAAGATCGCCGACGAAAAACGGATACGATCGCAGCCTTCGCCGACGCGGTCGCGCACACGCGGGCAGCGCACCGCAACCGGACCGATGCCAGTCGCGATCTCGCGCTCAGGCAGATGTCCGTGGCGCACCAGCCGCCGGTGGCCGTCATCGGTGAGTTTGTCGGCATGGGAGTTGAGCAAGGCCGTAACCTCGGCCTCAACTGCTTGCGAAAGCAGCGCTCGTGCGCCGTTGCGCAAAACTTCCGTCAGCGGATCGAAAAAAGTTCCTGGTTGGGAGAGCGGCAAAACATTAGTGTCGGTCATGGCGTATCTTCCTTCGATGGAAAGTGGAGGCTTCGACACCACCACGATACGCCACCTCATCCCTTCATGCCGTCACCAACTTTCAAACATAGCTCACGGCTAATTCGATTTCGGAGTTTTCACACAGCCTGGGCCCCAGAGCCGACACTATCGCTGGTGCTTTTGATGGGCACTGCATGAACGCGTCACGCATGCGAATACGCTCGCGGTGGGAACGCGACCGCTTGCCAGGTCGCGTTCCGACCTGCATCAGTGGGAATGGCGGCGGCGATAGTGGTGGACAGGCAACAGTGCATGCAGCTCGACTTCGGTCGCGGTAGCAACCACGTTGAGCCCCGACTGGCCCTCGATGCTTACCGGCTGCAAAGCAAACGAGTTGTTTCCACCCAATAGACCATTGGCGCCTACGCCGACGCCTATTGCCGCTCCAGCGGAAACGCCGCCATAGACGCCGGACAGCGAGCCGAGTCCCATGCCTGGGGTTGGCGCGAAGACAGCCCATCCCAAAGCGACATTACTGCTGAAACCGACTTGGGCTCCAACACGGTGAATGTTGGCCTGATAATATTGGACCGGGCCGCCAGCGCTCGGGGTGAAAACGCAATTGAACGGTTGATTCGATACGATGATATAGCTTGCTGACTCTGAGCTTCGGCAACTCAATAGACCCACGTTGACATCAGCGCGTGCGGGCGTCGTCATAACGAGACATATGCCAAATAGCGCGGCTGCGAATGCACAGTGAGCGGCGAGTTTGATGCACTTCATTTTGGTTCCTTACATGCGACTGGCGCCAACCCAGACAAACCAGGAAAGCCTAGTCGATTCACTCAATCACTCGTTTGCCGAGATCGGCGGTTAATCGTAACGTCACGAGCCCAGCGGGCGCGACTTAATCCCTACGAATTGGACAAAAATGCTGCCCGAAGCCGCTTGGTGTCAGTTTTCCGAAGGCTGTTGCGCATAGATCACACTTTGGGGCATGGCGGCTTTTGCCCCAGGCTGCTGGGTAGTGTCCTAATTTGACCCTTGAGGATCAAAATTGCTCTTTGTCCACCCTTCACCGGGAACAAGCTGCGAGGCGTCGATTTCCGCTTCTGTTTCCGGAATAGCTTGGAGCGTCTTGGAAGCGGCGATCCACGCTTTGGTCGGGCTCTGGCCGCTCGGTGATCGACCGGGCTGGCGGGTATCAGCGGCACTTTACCCAGCGTTGTACAGCGGATACATGAGCCATCGGCGGTTCATGACATGATTGTTCGAACCGCATTGGGACGATCTCCAGCATGCCGATCATCGACCTCTATTCTTCTCGGAAAGCGCGGGCCGAAAAGACCGAAGACGTTTGGCAATATGACCATGCTTCCAGCGCACTCCGCGTGCAGGTGTCGAACATCGTCAAGGGCGCCCTCGGCCCCGTACAAGAATACGGCAAGAGTTCAGTCGAGATTTATACATTTCTGTGTAACGCGGTGTCGCATGAACACGGCCGTGGTCATTTATCGAAGGGTTCCGGTACTCGCTCGCACGCTGGCGTCCATACCTGCATTCGTACCGAGCCGGACCTGCTCGTGTGGCTAGACCTTGTCGAACTCGCTTTTCGAAGCATTGAAAATACGTTCGGCCATCTCGACGAACATGGGCGCGACATGCGTGACATCACTATTTCAGCGAAGGATGCCGTCAACGAACTCAATGAGCGCTTTCGGCGCGCCGGTTTTGGATATCGGTACGAGCAGGGCAAGATTCTGCGCCTTGATAACGAATTCTTGCATCAGGAGGCGACCGTCCCGGCACTCAGGCTTCTGTCGGACCCAAAGTTCGCCGGCGCTGATGAGGAGTTTCGTGCAGCCCATGATCACCTCAAGGCTGGCGAGTTCAAGGATTGTACGGTCGACGCTCTCAATGCGCTTGAGAGCACGATGAAGGCGATCTGCGATGCCAAAGGTTGGAAGTACGAAAAGGGTGGGCGGGCGAGCGACTTGGTCAAGGTCTTGAGGAGCAACAACCTGTTTCCTGAAGTTGCTGACCAATCCATTGATCAGTTGCTGGCGACGTTAAAGTCGGGCTTGCCGGTAGTACGGAATAAGACGGGGGCCACGGGCAGGGCGCTAAGCCGGTCGACACGCCCCAGCACATTGCCGTTTATGCTTTGAACCTCGCGGCCTCGAAAGATTCGGCTTCTGTACGACGCCTTCAAGGCGTCAGAAAAATAAGAATTGGGTAGCAGCTCGCCGGCCCTCGACGTCGCCAACGGTGTCCGATCCAGCCGAAGTCGACCTCCCGTTGCGGATGGCGCTGGCGATTGAGGGCATCCCATGTCGGGCGAAGTAAAGCGCCGCTTCCCGCCGCCTTGGTCCGTCGACGATCTGGAGGCGTGCTACGTCGTCCGCGACGCCAGCGGCCAGGCGCTGGCCTACGTGTATTTCGAGGACGAGCCCGGCCGGCGATCGGCGGCCAGCTTGCTCACCCGCGACGAGGCGCGGCGGATTGCTGCCAACATCGACAAGCTGCCGGCATTGCTGCAGGGCGATACCACGAGCTGATCTGCGAGGTTGGTGCAGCGATCGGCGGCAAGGGCCAGGTCGACCGGTCCTTTATGACTTGGAGATGATCTTGGCGATCGCGTCGTACGGCGCCTGCATCGCGACGTCCTCGCCGGTCATGTTGTTGATGATGTAGGTGACCGCGGCGACGCTACCGGTCGACACCGGCATCGATATGACGGCAGAGTGGTCGTGGCCGTCCGGCGGTCCAAAAAAGCCGCTGTCGTAGGTGACGCCGAAGGCGGTGATGCCGACGAGGCTACAGATGGAAGTGCGGTTCATATCGGTTGATGTGGCGATCTGGACATTCGCTGGCAAGACCGGCAAGCGGCAAGAGCCCGGCCAAGAGGCCCAGGCTCCGGCCGATCTGATCAAGGTTGATCTGCCGCCGCCGATGGCGCCGACGATGGAGGAGGCACTGTTGCTTGCAGACAGAGGGAACAAAGTGCGAAGAATGGCGAACAGGGGAACCGATTTTGTGCCTGATTTTGTGCCTGGGGCACCTGTTGCTGTTCTCGCTCTGTGCGCTATATGCGTTTGGTCGTTGACCGAGAAGGTGCATTGAAATAACGAGTTTTTCACCTTGGAGAGGTGGCCGAGTGGCTGAAGGCGGCGGTTTGCTAAACCGTTATACGGTCTAAAGCCGTATCAAGGGTTCGAATCCCTTCCTCTCCGCCATACCATATGCGATTTCAACTAGTTAGGCGCTTCCGGCGGTTTTACCCCTCGGCTTCCTCCTAGCCGCGGCGGCGGGAAAACGGGGGTCGGACGCGGCTCCGCGGGGGCGTACGAACGTCGAGGCTCCCTAGCCGCCGCGGGGTGCTTTCTAGCGGCAGTAGGGCCCTACGAGGGCGCCGCTAGGGCAGCGGTGGCCGACGCCCCTTCCGGACTTGCCTGGGACCGATAGAAAGCTGAGCAGGGCTTGTTTTTCGCCCCTGGTAGGGGTCCGGGAGGCGCTCAAGAGTTCCCGGCGGGCGCGCCTTAGCGGCGTGGCTCAGCGCGTCGTCGGCATCCCGTTCTTCGCCTCAGCCTCCTCGGCTAGCCGCCAGGGATCGCCGCGCTTCTTCAGTTGCTCGAGCACATGGGGCTTAGCGGTCGGCCTCGGTCAATCCTTGGCGTAACCCGCGCGCGATCTTCGCGGCGCGGGCGAGAGCGAAGGCACGTCGATGCCAGAGAACGTCACCACGGGTCATACGCAATCGCCCAGGGGATATATATCCTTGGATATATGGACAGCGTACGAGAATGAAGGCAAAGGAAAGTTCGGAAAGTTGTCAGTTCCGTCAATCTTTTTCCCCAAAACTGCCTCTCTAGAAAAGGAAAACCTCTTCATGCGAACTAAATTTCTCTTGGCTGGGGCGTCCCTGCTAGTCCTCGTTGGAGCCGCTCATGCTGACACGATCACTGGTACTTGGAGTGGGACAACAGTCTCCAGTGCGACGAGTCCTCACACCACTCTGTTTCTTGACAGTGGAACGCCTGCCAGTGGAAGTTTCAGCGTCAGCACCACTCCGATAACGGGTGTTACCAATCACGGCGATCTTCCGGAAGCCCAGTTTATTACTGTCAATCCGGGGTCGTGTACTGGTTCTGGATGCAATGCCGCGACCGCAAACGTGTCCGTCACCTTCGGTCAGATCAAAGATGGTTCGACCGTGCTGAGCAACGGTTTCACCCTTTACGGTGTCTTTTCTGCCGACTACCTGTCCAACCCACAGACCGACGCTCTCGTTTGGACCAGTGCAAGCATCGCTGATACTAGCTTCTTGCCGGGCGGCGTACCTGGAGTGACGTTCATTAACAACCAGGATGGCGACGCACCAGGGGGCCTGGACTTCGCTTTTGCTGACGGTTCCAACATCGTCAACCTGTTCATTCTTGACGGCGCTGACTGGAGTGTCGTGACGAATATCTCGGCAAATGTTGTGGGATCCAACCCCGATTCCCGGCGCTATCTGGCTATTCGCCAGTGGCTTGGGACTTGCCGGTGTTATGGCTCGACGTAAGCGCAAGCCTGACGTGAGCATGCTCACAGCGGCTTGATGTTCTACCCTTGGCCGTGGTCCATACACGGTCAAGGTCACTAGCCCGAAAAACGGCTGTGGTTAACTCACTTACCGATCAGTTCACGCTCACGATTACAGGCATTAACGGTACGGCAGATACCGAAAAAGGCCGCTTTGGGGTGGAGTCCTTCGCCTTCAACCCACCATCCAATTTCTCTAGTGCGACCGTCCCTACTGGTTTCCCAGAACAATCGGGTGGTCTCAATTCCGGTGGCTGTGACGGCAACGGCAACTTTTTTTGCTTCTCGGCTAACACTGCCCCAACCGGGCCCGCACTGACCGCCAACTGTTCGACGTGACACTCTCATCGGGCACTTTTGCGGGCTATGATCCCGATTTCAAAATCAATTGGGATGGAACAAAGAACAATTACGATCTTGTGTCGGCAGCATTGGCTCCGACACTCACCACCACTCCGCTGCCCGGCGCGTTGCCGTTGTTTGCCGGTGGACTTGCGTTGGTGGGCTTTCTAACTGGTCGGCGCAAGCGCAACGTTGTATCGATCTTCGCCGCGGCGTAAGCACCTTCAATTTCGGTCTAGAGAGACCGCCGCGAGGCGGTCTTTCTGTTTGCTCGCCAACGATTTGGCCGTGTCATCTTTATGTTATGCGGGGGTCGGTTCGCCGTGCCTGCATGCGGGTCGCGTTGATGCGGATGCGACGTGACGCGATGATGGTCGCAATCCATCCGATGCGTGCCGTGGTTGATGCGGTCGCGCAGTGTCGGGTGACGGCGCTGACCGTCTTTCAGGAAGGCGCGCCGAAGCCCAAGCCGGAGGATGAAACGTGACCGACTTTCTTGAATGGGGCCGGGACGAACCCGTAGGCAAAGGGCGCAAGAGCCAAGTGACTATCAACGCCCTCCTCGCCCCATAGCCGTGACCGACGTGCAAATGAACGCGATCCTAACCGCCGCGACGCCGCTGCCGCCGTCCAGCAGCCGAGCTGTTACGGCATCATCCGTCATGTCGGTGTCTCAAAAATCGAGGAGCGGCGCGCGGTTCGGTCAGGGCGGGGTCGGGGAAAAAATCTTGGAGGCGCGTGGGCGTGGATTGGGTGTTAGCACCAACTAGCGGAACGGCCCTCCCCGCGAACCCTTGAGGAGGAGAGGCGGGGCCGCCTAGCTAACGGAGGTTTCCGTCAGTTCGAGTTGTCAATGCTGGCCTTGTGACTGAGGCTTTGTCTTGGGCTGCGTTTGCGTCTGCGTCTGTCTTACTACTGTCTGACGCTTGCTTTGGTCGAAGTTTAGCTTGGCTAATAGATTTGTCGAGCATCGAAGCGAGGTTGACAAGGGCTTGGGGGCATGGTCGTTGGCCAAAAAACGGCTGGCAAATTCTTGGCCCGTGGCGGCAGGGCGCGCCCTAAACGTGGTAGGGTGTCGCAATGAGTAGCCGGTTAGCATTTTTTTAAGCGCCGCCATCGTGGCGCTCATTCTGACTGCTTTCGCGCAGGACGTGCTCGATATTCCAGAGAGAGTAATTGTCCTCGGTTCCTTGGCGTCAGCAGTCATTTTTTGCTTGGCCTATATATCCAGGGCGCTAGGGGGCGCATGTAAATCGCGGAGGCGAGCGTGCTTGCCTCGACCGTCCGTGGTTGCCGGTTCACGACAGACCGGCGCCGGACGACAGACGCCCGAATCTAATGACCACGGTTCTCGGAAGGGTAGGCATGCGAATGTTTGAAATTAATGCGCGGTCGATTCGCGGCGTTTAACAGCATCGCGCCGTCGAGACCAAACTTAATGTCGCCTCGGAAATGATCTTCGCACATTTCGGAAAACGCGCGATTGATCTGGTCGCGCTCCGGCGCGGACTGCCAAAGCGTTTGGCATCACAGTGCGGCTAGCGCTGCTCGGCCGCGCCGACGGAGGTGATCGAGCAAGCGTCTAAGCGTTTGTTGCAGCGCAATTCAAAAAAGCCAACAGCGAGGACCGCTCTGGGTCACGCGCGTAGGTTTGAGCGAGCGCTAGGAAGGCCCGCTGTTGATCCGATCGCTACCGTATTGCTGCTTTACGGCAGGGCCCAGGCTGTGTGAAAACGTGCCCGCGCGAGTACCGCGCAGAATTGGTTTCTCTATCGTCTTCTCCCGAAAGTGGTCGCCAGCGTTTTTGTTTTTCAAATTGATGAAGTCGAGACGAAATTTCTAACGCGCCGGATGGGGTGCCACAACATCTCCGGCAAAACCCGCTAGCAGCGCCGCTGGAGCGTTTGGGGCTGAGGGAGTATCCGTCTAGCCACCGCCCGGCCCACCCGATCCGATCGGCGACGGCTCGCTGAACCGGGCGATCAGGGAAACCGTTCGCGAGGTCTGGAGGCCGCCGCTGGAGGCCGATAAGCCGCCGGTCCACGGTCGGCGTCACGTCGGCGAGCCGATCGCCTGAGGTAACGAGCCTCTGACCGTTGAAATCGCAAAAGGGCACAAAATCTCAATCCCAGCGCGGCTCGCGATGCACTGCCGCGGCGCATCGAGCAAACGTTGAAGCGCGGCGCTGAGCTGCTGAAGGAATCAAAGGGCCGGCGCTAGCCCGTCGCCGAATTGGCGCAGCAGCGGCCTCCGTAGACCCCGAATTGCTGTGGGCGATGCTCAATGTCCCGGGCCGCAGCTTGTTGCCGCGTTGTTGTAAATCGGCCACGCAAGCGGCGAAAACACCGGGAAAGCGGAGCGAACCCATTGACGTGACCCACGAGCACGAGGAGCATGGCTGATGCAGTGACGTCGCAAATGGGGCGCGTGACAATTCGGTCCAGGTCAATTTGACCTGGCGGTTGTGACATGAGGTGTAGAGTTTTGGGCTGATACTTGGTCAGCGTTGCGTCCAGATTTTGCACTCCCCGCGTTTCGGCGAAGGAGACCATTATGGGGCGCGAACCGTGTCGATGGCCGCCCATAGGATCGCGCCGAGGCGCGACGTCACAGGCACGCGCCGGCTGCAAATTAGTCTTGTCCACATTGCCGGCGACAATCGCGCTTTTCGCAGCATCTACGGTTTCATCACACGCCCAGACCAACTGGACCGGACTGCTCTCCTCTAATTGGCTCATAAATTCGAACTGGGACACCTTTCTTTTTCCTAGGCAGACGGACGACGCAACATTAACACTGTGTCGCCGAATGCGACGGTGCTGTCGGACCCAGGCGCACAAGCCCGGAATTTGACAGTCGGCGCAAACGGGACGGGCATGCTTAGAATCCAGACCGGCGGGACATTAGCCAACTCCTTCGGGGCAGTCGGTAATCTACCGGGCGGCGTGGGCACGGTGACGGTGACCGGAGCGGGCTCCAGCTGGTCGAATGCCGGAGGCGTGGTGGTTGGCGGCTTAGGCACGGGCACGCTTACCATCCAAGACGGCGGCACGGTGAGTGGTGGCGGCGGCTCTATCGGACAGTCTCCCGGCTCGACTGGTACGGTGATGGTGACCGACCCGGGGTCCAGTTGGATCAACGGACTAAGCGGCGGGCTCAATATCGGCAGTTTTGGCACCGGCACACTTACCATCGCGAACGGTGGGATGATCATCAACAACACCGATTTCACCGCCAACATCGGCCTGGGTGCAGGCTCGCAGGGCACGGTAACGGTGACCGACCCGGGCTCCATTTGGACCAACAGTTCGGGGGTGAACATTGGCAACTTGGGCACGGGCACGCTCACGATTGCGAACGGCGGCGTCGTTACCGGGCCAATTGTGATCGCGAATAACGCCGGTTCGATTGGAACACTCAACATCGGCGCGGGCGCAGGCAACCCGGCGGCCGCACCCGGCACGCTCACTGCGTCGAGCGTCGCATTTGGCGCTGGCACCGGTACGATCAACTTCAATCACACGTCCACCGACTACGTGTTTGCGCCCGCGATCAGCGGCAATGGCACCGTCAATGTGCTCGCCGGCACGACCATCCTCACCGGCAACAATACCTATACCGGGACAACGACCGTGAACGGCGGCGCGCTGATCGTAAACGGCTCGATCGCGCCGTCGATCCTGACGACGGTGAACAGCAACGCCGCACTCCTTGGCACCGGCACCGTGGGCTCCACCTCCGTCAACGCCGGCGGCTTTCTCGTTCCCGGTCCGGGAACGCCCACGCCCGGCACGATGGCGGTCCGTGGCAATCTCGTGTTCCAGTCCGGGGCCTCCTACATCGTACAGGTCAATCCCGCGACGGCCTCCAACACCAATGTGAGTGGCACCGCCGCGCTCGCCGGCACGGTGGCGGCGGTCTTTGCGCCGGGTGCTTATTCGACGCGCGACTACCCCATTTTGACGGCCGCCGGCGGGCTCCTGGGCACGTTCAACATGTTCGAGACCCGTGGTTTGCCGGCCGATTTTGGGGCGAGTGTGAATTACTCCAGCAATACCGCATTCCTGCGCCTCCGCGCGCAACTCGTTCCCGAACCTCCGATTACGCCTACGCCGCCGCCGACTTTGCCAACGGTGCCGCCACCGGTAATTCCGCCGGTACCGGGGCTGCCGCCAGCCGCGCAGCCGGCTCCGCCCGATCAGCCGCTTGAAGCACCTGCAGCGCCGCTACCGGTTTTCACCGTCAACCAGCTCAATGTCGGCCACGCAATCGATAACTTCTTCAACAACGGGGGCACGCTGCCGCCGGCGTTCATCCCGCTCTTCAATCTCACCGGCGGCAATCTCACCAATGCACTCGACCAACTGTCCGGCGAACCCGCGACCGATGCTGAGAAGGGCGCGTTCAAGCTGATGGACCAGTTCCTCGGCCTGATGCTCGATCCGTTCGCCGATGGCCGCAGCGGCACCGGCTGGCCAAGCGGCGGCGGCAACGCCATGGGCTTTGCTCCCGAGCAGGCTGCGAACTTTCCGCCCGATGTCGCGCTCGCCTACGCGGGCGTGCTCAAGGCGCCGCCGAAACCTGCGGCGCTCGATCAGCACTGGAGCGTGTGGGGCGGAAGCTTTGGTGGCAGCAATACGACGAACGGCGATCCCGTCATCGGTTCGACCAATGTGACCGCGCGCGACTACGGCTTTGCCGGCGGTATGGACTATCACGCGTCACCGGACATTGTTTACGGCTTTGCGCTCGCCGGCGGCGGCACCAATTGGGGACTGGCGCAGGGCCTCGGCGGCGGCCGCAGCGATGCGTTCCAGGCCGGCGTCTATGGCGCAACTCGGTCGGGACCCACCTATGTGTCGGCAGCCCTCGCCTTTGCCAATCATTGGATGACGACCAACCGTTACGCCTTCGGTGGCGATCACCTCAATGCAAGTTTTGACGGCCAGAGCTATGCCGGACGCCTCGAAGCCGGCTATCGCTACGCCGTGCTGCCGCTGATCGGCGTCACGCCCTATGCGGCACTGCAAGTGCAGGACTTCCACACACCGGGTTACAGCGAAACCGATCTGACCGGCGGCGGCTTCGGGCTGTCCTACAATTCCATGAACGCGACCGACACGCGCAGCGAACTCGGTGCGCGGTTCGACGACATGACGATGATCGGTGCCATGCCGCTTTCGTTGCGCGCCCGCGCCGCGTGGGCACATGACTGGGTGAGCAATCCCAACCTGATGCCGGTGTTCCAGGCGCTGCCGGGCTCCGCGTTCATCGTCTATGGCGCCGCAGCACCGAAGAACTCCGCGCTCGCTTCGGCCGGTGCGGAGTTGCACTTAACGGCCAACTGGTCCCTGGCAGCCAAGTTCGACGGCGAGTTCGCCTCTGGCTCACAGACCTACGCCGGCACCGGCACACTGCGCTACATGTGGTGAGATTTTCGGGAAGGTTAAATTGCGAAGAAGCTGGGAGCCGCGCCGCCAGGAGTTAAATCGACCGCTCCCGTCTGCGCTGTTTTTTGCGGCCACCTGCGCAGTGGGCCGCCCGCTGCAATGCGTAAACAGCGGGAGGAGAATGATCGCCGAAGGCTCGCCTCATAAGTACGCCGCTTCTCAGCTTGCCGCGCCTCGTCCTCCTCGGCCCATCGAGCCTCGTTCGCAGCCCGACGAACGTTGTCCGCCTTCTGCGCGGCCGCCCAGTCGGCGCTGTAACGCGGGTTGTACGGCGGCATCATCGACATCGCGAATTCGGCGGCCATCGATGGACGCGGCGGCGGCCAAGCCATCCGATCGCTGTTTGCCCAGTCCGGGAGTTGCAATTTTTTGGTGAAGGACGGGTTGTGCGTGCTGAAGTTCTCAAGACCGCGCGCGGACAGCTCAACACCTCGTAGACGGCGATGCTCTCCAGAAGGTGCCTCGCCGTCGATGCGCGAGCATTCCCGATCGATTGCTTCTACGCGAGAGAAAAGGTCGACGAGTTGAGCCACGAGCTTGGGATAAAGATCGGCGTATTCATCCGCCAACAAATCCCGCTTGGCCGCGACCCGTTCGTAATCGGCGGACCACCGGTCGGCGTATTCCGAACCGCCCCGACCTCCTGCAAGCGTTGCTGCAGTCTTGGCAGTGCTGCGTTCAGTCGATCGACTGCGAAGTCGCGTTTTCCACTGCAGCCCTAGCCTTGTTCGGATCGGGCCACGCGATCGGATCAAGCGCCTCCTTGCGGATTTTCTTGGCCGCGTTGGCGGCGTCTCGGCTGCCGCCGTAACTCCGTCGATAAGCGCCGCGCAAATCGGCCGACGTGATAGGGGTTGTCAGTGCGTCGCCGATGCGCTTATCGAGATTGTTCATCGCCCATCCCGCCCCGCGTTTTCAATGCGAGTTCGATATTCGGCGTACGCCTGCTCGCGGTCGTCCGATATTGGCGTCGTATCCTTTGACTTCAGACGACTGGGCGCGCCTTCATTTTCGGCCGTGGCGTGGGGATTTTTCCAGGCGTTCTGCATCTCGGCCTCGTATTGATCGTAGTGAGCTGTGATCTCGCGTCACAGTCGAACTAAGACGATATCCGGGCCGGTGTAAGCCCAAACCGCTGTCACCGCTGCCATCAGTAATGCGAGCAAAGTGGCGAGCAACGTCGCGTTGGAGCGCGTCCATCATCGTCAACGGTACGCGCATCCGTTCGCCATTGCGGAGAATGAGGTCGTCTTCTTCTTGCTGCATGAATTTTCTCCTAGTTCGGTTGTTGTCTCAAAGTCGGATCAAGCCTCCGCTGTTGAGGTACGCCGCCAACCGGATTTGCTTCCAGCTGTCGATGCCATGCGGATCATCGTCGCTCGGGACCACCGGCCCAGTTCCACGAAGTGTCGAAACCAAGATAATTCGCGAGCGTGCGCAGGCAGCCGCAAACGGCGTTTGCTAGATCGTCGTGAGCGTTGCGCGGATGCGTCACCTGATCTTTGCCGATGCGACCCGGGATGCGTTCGAGTAGTCTCAGTTCGCGGAGCAACGCCGGATGGTCGGGTAACTCAACGAGCCCGCGTGTGAACAGCGGCAGCGCTTCCAAATAAATTTGGCTCACGTTCATGTCGGAGACGACGTAGGTTATGCCAGCATCGCGCCACGCCTGTAGAACCCAGGCCGCCGCGTAGTGATCGCCCACCACACTCCCGACGCGATACTCCTTCGCCAATGCGGCGTACTCTTGCGTTAGCGCGTTCGGATCGAACGGCCCACGTCGACCGCGGACGAGATCAACGACAAATCGATCGTCCTCGTTATGGGCGATGCAGATTGAGTACGCGTCGCCGCCAACGGCCCCGCCTGACGGATCAACAAAGGCGCGATAGAATGCTGGTGACGGCAACGGTGGTAGTTCGAGCGGCCGATTGTGGTCGACGGCTCGGTCGACCGTAGCGTCGTCGAGGAAGCCAACGAGGTCGGCGCGGAATTCGGCATCCCATTCACTGGCCGCTGCGGTCGGATCAGCGAGCCGCTGCGCGGCAATGGTTTCGTCGGTCAGCGACGGGTTGAAGGCCTGACTACTGCCTTGAACGACGAGAACGTCATCACCGTCGACGCCGTAGTATTGGCGATGTTTTTGATGCAGCAGGCCAGTCTTGCGGTATGGGCTGGAGATGCCGACCAGCAAACCGTTGGTGGTGGCGAGACTCGGCAGCACCGCGGTGTAGGTTTCCACATCGGGCTGCGCGGATGTATCGTCTCTCCAAAAAGCGACTTCGTCGAAGATCGCAGCACATAACGTGCGACCACGTACGGTTCGAAAGCTGTTGGCGTGAATCGCTATTATGATGCCGTTGCGCAGCGTGATCTCGTACTGGGTCTCGTTGGCGATTTCCCCGCGCAGCACTGCACTCTCGCTGAGAAACGCTTTTACATAACTGAAGACGGTGCGGGCCTGCGACACGCTCGCCGCCAACACCAACACCATACCGCGTTCGCCGGGCGACAACTTGTGCTTGACGAATAGTGCGAGAAAAACTGCGAGCGCCGCCGCTATTCGCGACTTACCACCGCGACGGCCGACGATGGCCCACAGTTCGCGAACGCGTTTGCTCGGTGTCTTCCGACCACCAGCGATGGCTTCGAATACCTGTTGCTGCTCAGTGTCGAGCGGCAGACCGAATGCGGCGCGTAAAACGGTGATCCATGTCGTCCACGTCGCGCTGGCGCCCAAAGCCGCGCCGAGGAGACGTTGATCGAGCAATGCGCGGTCGATGGCGATAGCTCTAGCCATCTTGGTGCCCCAACTCGTTTTTCGTCGCGTATAATGTCGGACAGGCTTGGCGTAACGTCGCGCGGCCGTCGCGCGATGCCGAGTGCCTCCAGCAGGCGGCGCAAGTTGCCGGCCGTACGCTGGTAGAGATCGAGATCGTCGGCAGACGCCTCGCCCGCGGTCGCAAACTTCGCTTCGAGCCGCTCAAGCTCTGTGGTTAGAACCGCCGCACGCCGGATGATGCTTCGCTCGGCCGCGCTGGTGTTGTCCTTGCCGCCGAGGTCGGCGAGGTGTTCGCGGATCACGTCTTTGCAGCGCCGGACCCAAGCCGAACGGCCGTCGACGCCCAGCAATAGCGCCGTGCCGTTCGTGACCCGGCTCCGAAGCGCGTCCTTCGCGGGGCGGACCTTAGGGCGAACGAGGGGCGAGTTAGGTGAGGTTTTCATGCTAGAGAAACTACCCCGTTTCGGCGGCCGCGGATAGGGGCGAACCGGGGGGTGAGCCATCTGATATTAAGAAACCGTAGCGATTTCAATGGAATACGGCGGAAACTCTACCGCCTATGGGCGTTTTTTATGGGTTTTAGGGGTCGCTATTGGGTGTTTCGAGATCATATTGCCCGTGCGAGGTGGAACGGATTTTTTTATCGAACCCTGTTGGCGCGTGCGAGAGAGGCCCAGAAACCGGCGCGCCGAGAAACGGTTGCCTATAGGCCCCAGCCGGGCGCGTTTTAGGGGGGTTTAGGGGGTTTCGGGGGTTTACGGCCGTCCATTCCGCGAAAAATGTCGCGTATACCCGAGGGGGGAGTAAGCGCGTATAGCTCCGCCAATTTTTTGAAATTTGACCGGGGAAAACCCCCCAAACCCCCTAAACCCCCCTTCGATTTTTTCGGGTAATCGACTGCGTCGATCTCCCGTCCCCCTCGGGCCTTTCCGCGTTGGCGCGGCGCCGGGCGTCACATCGCCCCTGGGATGCGTTTCACGAGCACGCTTACAATGCGTTCGTAGTCCGCGGCCGCAATATCTTTGATGTCCTTGACTTTGAAATGGTCCAAGAACCTTTTGCGATTGGTGCCGCTCTCTGTAAGCATTTCGTCAATATGTCTCGCTTGTTCTGGGCTCATCTTTTTATATTCTCGCTCCGTTGGAGCTCCGACGCCATCGGGTAGCTCGTCGAGAATTGGATCGGCGCGCTCACGCTCTTCTCCAATCAACTTGTAAACGTGCCCAGTCTTGGAACTCTGTTTGACTCGGTCGATGTAATAATCATTGGCCACTCGTTTCAAGTCTTTCATCAATTGGTTGCCGATAGATTTGGAATTGAAGAAGCGCCCGTCAGTAAAAGCCGCCATCAATTCCGGATATCTTAATTCGGGTTTGCCGTAGCCACCGCCTGAACTCATTATTTCCTGAGCCTTACTGAAAACATCGGCAGCAGTGAACTCTTCGGTTCCAAAAACCTTCAACAACGCATCGATCCGCGCCCTTAGGCTCTCGCGGACAGGATCAATCTCGCGGGCCTCCTTCATCGTCTCAACAGGATCAGGATAGCCCAACCAAATAAGAGGATAGCGCACCATACGCGACCAATGATCAAAGCCGGCAAGCGGGCTCGCCTTCACCGCAGGACACCCAGTCGTCATATAGGCGCGAGTGATAGTAAATATCGCAGCCAGGTAATCGCCGCGGCGCGCCTTTATCCGATCGATAGGATCGAAAGAGAACGTTCGCTCTTCCGGAACTTCCATCTTGGCATCGAGGTGACACGTCAACGTCCGTCGCACCATGTCGCCAACGATGCGGATGTTGTTCCCATTGGCAAAGACGGTCGTCCCGCGGCAATCGCAAGGTACCAGTTGATCGTTCCTACCGAACGGGCGGATACCGATAATGCCCTCGGTAACCAAGGTATTGAGCAGCGCGCTTTCAAGATCAAAATCTAAATTGTTCAGGCTCAAGATCGGCGCTGCCGCGAACGCCGCGGCGCTAAGTCGTTTTTCCATTTCCTCCTTGTTAGGCACTCCGGCGATCGCCATCGGCGCTCGGCCAGTCGCAATCGTAGAAATTACGGCGACCAAATAAGTCTTGCCGGTGCCGGCCTCAGGCGCCAGGAACAAATAGAGCGGCGCGAAATCAAAAGCGCCCCGCAATACCGGGGTCATCAACCCGGCTACCGCGACCGCGCGACTTATTTCATCCAAGAATGGGAACCCGGCGAGCAGATCTTCAATCAGTTTTAGACCCTTGAGCGCATCATCTCGGGTCGGTCGTTCCGGAACGAGCGGTAGCTCCACATCACCCGCCGGTTTGTACCAAAGTTGAGTATCGCGATCGTATCCCGGCTCGCTCAATAAGGTGCCATCGTTTCGCATTGTCGGCGAGTTGATGATTCCTTTGACGGTTGGAAAGTCCCAATGACCGCGGGCGAGCAATTGTTCGATTACATCGTTAGGCGGATCGATCGGGTCCCAACGCTTTGTGCGACCGTCGTATTTTTGGTAACTCGCGGTGTGCTTCGCGACGATGTAAGCGAGCCGCGATGGATTCAATTTTATGAGTGTTGATATATCAGTGTCGCGGTTCTTTTCCGCCGTCTTTTCCCGCCGCCAAATCGGCTCGACCAAATTTCCGCCGCGGTAAAACACCGGACGGTTCGCCGCGATTAGCGCTTTCTCGGTTTGATCGACAGCTACGTGACGAGCGCCTTTTACAACTCGAATTACTTTTTTTTGATTTTGCGTTGTAGCCGGATCAGGGTCATTTAAGGCGCGTGCGATTTGTCTTTTGACGTAATCTTCGCCGCCATTTTCGACGCAGTGTTCGTGGATACCTTTGCCGCTGAAGGTCTCGTCGAGGAGAGCGGCGACAATGTCATCGTCATCGACACCGCTCCGGAGCGACAAATTGATAAAGGCGAACAACGCTTCGCTCCGAGACTTATAAGCGCCCGCGCCTTCCACATGCAGCATATTGACGAGATTTTGCGGCAGTGGCCTTCGATCGCGTGGCGAGCTCTCCTCTTTTGTTTTCTGCTTCGGCTTCTCCGGTTCCGGCGCGGGAAATGCGCCCAGCGCATGTGCAACATCATTGAACCGAATCAGCCGCGTCGGGCACGGTTCACGACCGGCCTTCAGCTTCTTCGCGTTCGGCAAGTTGGTCGTGCCGGGCAGCCGTAAGATGCGATCGATATTCTTCGTGCTTGTGTCGTCGCAGCCCAGCCGGGACATCAGCTCCGCAGAGCGCCCTTCAGCGTCGGCAACAACCGCGGCCGCTTCTGGTGCAAGTTTCGATCTGCCGTTCTTATCCTTCGCCGGCGGATATCGGGCTATGTCGATCGGCTCGGCTAGTCGCCAAACGACCTGTATGCCGTTGCCCGAGTCAATGATTGCCGTGGGAGCCGGTGTGAAGCCCTCTAGCGCTTTAAGGTAGCGCGCCTTCGCGTCTGCTGGGCTCTCATCGTCCTTTGGATCGAGGTCGGCGAGCAAATACTCGATCGCCGCGACATCGACCTTCGCGGCTTTCTTCGTCATGGCCTTCCTGAGCGGATTAACGGCGTAGTAGAGATTGCGCTGGCCGTCGTGCCGCCGAATAAAGTCAGTGACCTCGTTCGGGTCGCGCGCAGTGATGGTCGTTGTCGGCCCGTCGGGCACGATCGCCGTCAACACCCAAGGCCCGCCGGGCCGCAGTCGTTCCAGAAAATGGCTTGCCGTGCTCGCGTCGCCGGCCGAGTTCGGAAAGATTGCGACTGCTTCCCCTCGGACGCTATTTAGGCTGGGCTTCGTTTTCTTGTCAGACGACGACGAACGGCCCCGCTCGCCGAGCCCCTGGCGGCGCGTTTTTTTCTTTTTGTTGCGCATGCGGATCACGCGCCCTCCGTCTGGCGGCCGGAGCCGTTCCGCTTAGCGGAACGAGCCGCTTGCCAGCTAATCAAATCGCTTTCGAGCCAAGCGACCGCAGGGTGGCCGCTATCCGATAGCGGGATCGGTTTCGGGAATTGCCCGAGCTTAATCAACTCATAGATCTGCGTCCGCTTCAGCCCGCAGAACTCGGGCAGATCGCGCAGCCGGTAAACGCGTTGCAAGTGGGACGGCTCGGCCATTTTTTACACGCCGAAATCAGCCGGCGAGGCTCGCCGGGTCCGGAGCGGACTAGAAGCCATCTAAAAGGCCGGAGGTGGAAAAATCGTCGACCCGGTTTCGGCCTATAGTCGGAGTGGTGGGTTGCTGAATTTCACCCGCTGTTGGATGCGTGATCGGAGAACGAGAACTCAGCCTTGTAGCGCCTACACGTTCGCCCGTTGTCACCGCGGCTGCGGGGAAGGCCCCCATCACGTCCGGCGGCCCAGCCAGAGTGCCAATGGACCCAATCTAATGCCGGAGGTGAAACTGTTTATCTCCCTGTTTAGACCCAGTCAGGCGTTTTTAGTGCTTTTGGCCCCTGTTTGTAGGCTTCAGCTACATAATGATACATGGCGTTTTTCCTGTTGGGATAACCCCACAAAATTGCCGCGAGACGGCACCAATCTGAATTTCTCGCCGCTATTGCCGGTTTATCCGCCTTATCTAACAACGCCCGCGCCATATCTAACAACACCCGCGCGGCGTTTGCTCCGAAGCGCGCCTCGGCATCGAATTGAGATGGTTTCGACCGTGACCCGCGGCGCTCCTCGCTCCATGCTTTAGCCAAATCCAATTCTTGCTTAATTGCTGTATCGAAAACATCGTTTACATCTTCGCCATTGGCTCTTTTATTCAAAATTCGCGTTTCGTGTGCTTTGTTCTTGCCCTGTGAAAAATAGAGTTTTACGAAAGGGCTACCAGCCGCGAAAAGCGCAGCACGTGTATCAACTACTCTTTTCAACGCGCGTGCATGAGTCTCGAGTGCTATTTTGAGTTTTTTAGAAGCCTCCTGCTTGTCCCAAAGTGCATCGGTGGTACCACTCCCCACGTATTGCCTAACTAATACGGCCAGGACGTACTTGGGGGGGATGCTTGGCAGCATTTTCGCCGCCATTCTGATCCGTTCCTTAAATGGCAACTGTTCGTCTCGCCGTTTCATTTGCGCCCCTGCAGCGGTACGACGGAGCCATCGCGCGCCGGGGATTCAACGTAAGTCGCCCAAGCTTCCATAAGCTTGCACCGTTTTTCAAATAGATCACCGCGCCTATATGCGGCCTCGACCTTATTCCCGATCGTGTGCGCGAGCGCCATTTCCACGACCTCGTTCGGAAAGACAGAGCTCTCGGCCGCCCAATCGCGAAACGACGAGCGGAAGCCGTGCACCGTGATATCGCCGCGGTCCATCCGGTCGAGAACGGCGGCCATCGCGGCATTCGAAAGCCCGGCGCGCCGCGGACCTAAAAAGATGAACTCGTTGGCGTCCTCGCGCGGTAACGCTTTAAGGATTTCGATCGCCCGCTTCGATAGCGGCACCCGATGCTCGCGGCTCGCCTTCATGCGACCGGCCGGAATGATCCACATCGCATTATGAAAATCAATCTCCCCCCAGCGCGCGCCGATCGTCTCGCCCGTCCGCGCGGCCGTCAGGATCGTAAATTCGAGCGCCGCGGCCGCCGTACCGTCGCGCTTACGTAGCGCGGCGACGAACGCCGGAAGCTCGGCGTAGGGCGCGGCCGGGTGATGTTCGACCTTCGCGATCTGCCCGCGGGCGGGCAACACGTTGTCGAGATGGCCGCGCCAGCGCGCCGGATTGTCGCCCGAGCGATAGCGGCGCACCGTCGCCCACCCGAGCACATTTTCAATTCGCCCGCGGACGCGCGAAGCGGTCTCCGATCGCACGTCCCAAAAACGCCCCGCCGGATAGCCGCGCTCGGCATCAACCGGTTGCTCCAAGACCTTCAACACCTCGCCCGTGTCGATCGCGGCGACCGGCAAGTTGCCGATCTTCGGGAAAGCGTATTCCGTTAGCGAATTCGCGAACTGATTACGGTGTTTCGCGTTTTTCCATTTTTTTTCGTGCTGCTCGAAGTAGGCTTTTGCCGCTTCGGCGAAGGTCAGCGCCTTCGCGGCCTCGGTTTTCGCGGCGGCGCGCTCGGCGCGCTTTCTTTCGAGGGGATCGATGCCGTCGGCGAGCAGTTGGGAAATCCGGCGGTTGCGCTCTCTCGCCTCGGCGAGCGAAAACGTCTTCGCTGCCCCGAGCCCCATCCAGTGAGCTTTGCCGTTCAATTCGTAGCGGCGCTCAAAATAGGCCGCGGTCGGCGAGGATATAATGAGATATAGACCCGCCCCATCGAAGTGCTTACCGGGCTCGCCTCGACGCAGCAGCTTCTCCGTCGTTTTCACTTTCAAAAAATTCATGGCCGCTTCCGCCTAACCGAACCGCCCCGCGATCGACCCCTCGGATCGGCTTCCGGAACCTAGCGAATTATAGCGGATTGGCTCGGACGAATAAAAGGGGCGAGATGATGATTTAACTTGAAATCATAAGGACTTAGGCGTACGGAAACGGACGGCCGCGGACGTTAAAACTAGGGTCTTCCTCTCCGCCACCCTGCGCCCCATCATTTGCCCTTGGGCCGCGGGTGGCAGGCCGGCTGGAGTGGGACTCTGAGACGCTCGAACCACGATGTGGAGCGTCTTGCAAAGGAGTGGGCCCGCGTCATGGATCGAATTGATATAGATCGAATCGGACGGTGCTGGTCTGCCGCAGCCGTTGCCCTAAGCGCAATACTCCTAAGTGCGCCGATTTTCGATGCTCGCGCGCAAGAAGTTCCCCGAACACAACATTACGGTTGCGCCGGGCAAGGATGTCCGGTTCGGCGTCTACACCGATATTAGGCCCGATTGCGGATCCGGCCCGCTACCCGGCGTTCGTCTTGTTACTCCGCCGGCGCACGGCACCGTGTCGGTCAAGCGCGGCACGCTCAAGGCCACCAATTTCAAGCAATGTCTGGGATTCGATGTTCCCGCTTTTGTCGGCTTCTACCGTGCAGCCGATGGCTTTAATGGCGCGGACGCGTTTGAGGTCGAGATCACGCCGCAGAATGGCGCCAAGCAGCGCCAAGTCTTCCACATAACCGTATCGAGCGACGCGAAGGACGGCGGCAAGGGGATATGATTCGCCGGTGGGTTTTCTGAGGCGGCCGTTCTTTTGTTGTCGTCTGATTCTGAATTGGCGGTTTCGCTGCGGCACCGCAAAGATACAGAAGTTTCCCTCCTAACTGTTATCGCGCGCGAGCTGAGCAAAAACGCGGAAGTCGGGAATCGGTCGAAGCCGTTTCTGCCCGCTAAAATAGTGCAAGCCGCTTCACTGCTCCTTCGCGGCCCGCTGACATGGATTTTCAGCATGGCCGAAGATGGACTCAGGCGCGACACGACGCGTGTGGATTAATCTCTTGATTTGACATTGAAATCCGCGCGCTCCCGACGGACCTCGGCAGCCGCTTGCGCCCAGAGTTGCATCGCCGACTGCGTGATTTTTACGCAACACCTTGCTGAAAAGAGCCAAATCGCCCTGTGCGCTGGGCAGTTCTTGATTGCGCCGAGGAACTCCTTCGCTAATGTGATCGTGCGACGGAGGGGGAAGTCCCGAAGTCGACCCATTCGGTATTTTCGGGAAGTGGAAGTGCCGAGTGGTTGGGGACCAAAAGGGGGCCTTCCAGGGGGTGCTTTGCACCCGGCGGGAACCCTCCCAGGGCATACAAACGGAGGTTCACAATGAAGATGGTGAAAAGCCTCCTCCTCGGCTCAGCAGCCGGGGTGGTAGCGGTCACTGCCGGACAGGCGGCCGATCTTCCCGTCAAGGCCAAACCGGTCGAATACGTGAAGGTATGCAGCCTCTACGGGGCGGGCTTCTTTTACATCCCGGGCACTGACAAGTGCATCAAGCTCGGCGGTTACTTCCGCGAGCAGTGGGACATCCACGGCGCCGGCGACGCCCAAGCCTACATGACGACGGCGGGCGCGACCTGGACCCGTACGGGTACCAGCGACTCGTCGTTCCGTACCCGCACGTTGTTCTCGATCGACGTTCGCGAACAGTCGGCCTACGGCACGATCCGCGGTTACACCGCCTTCGGCGCTCAGCAGACCACGCCGAACGACCAGAACTCTGCGATCTTCTTCAACCGCAGTTTCGTGCAGTTTGCCGGCTTCACCGGCGGCCGCGCGGTGTCGTTCTTCGACCTGATCAGCTTCGATCCGTTCGGTTACGCCAACGTTCGCCCGAACCTGGGCAACACCGGCGCGACCGGCATCGACGTGTTCGCCTACACGTGGCAGCTCGGCAACGGCGCGGCATTCACGGTGTCGGCGGAAGACGCCTGCGCGGAGAACAACCTCGGCACGATCGCTGGCGCTGGCCGACAGTGCCAAGTCTACAATGGCAACATTCCGGCCAGCATGGGTGTTGGGACGGCGACCGTTGACAGCGCCGGCTACAACATTCCTGACGTTGTCGCGGCGTTGCGCGTCGATCAGGCGTGGGGTACGGCTCAGGTGATGGGCGCCTACCACAAGGTAGCCGGAGGCTATTACGGCACCTCGACGGCGTTCAACCAGAACAACGGCCATCCTGACGACCAGGCCGGGTGGGCGGTCGGCGCCGGCTTCATCCTGACCAACTTCCTCGGCATGCAGGGTGACACCTTCGGCGTGCAGGGCAACTTCAGCGAGGGCGCGGTCAGCTATCTCACCAACGGTGTTGGTGCGCTGGTCGGCTTCAGCGGCGGCTCCAACGGTTTGGGCAACAGCGTCGGCTTCAGCACCGTCGCCGACGGCATCTTCTCCACCGGCCAAAGCATCGAACTGACCACCGGCTGGACCGTCGGCGGCATGTACGAGCATCACTGGGGCCCGCAGTGGAAGACCTCGGTGTACGGCGGTTATGTCTCGATCAAGTATGACGACACCGCGGCCAACTACTACTGCACCGGCGGCTCGTCCTCCTTCGTGCGCGGCGGCGCCAGCACCACGACGGGTGCGATTGGTGCGCTGGTGAGTTCGTGCGATCCGAACAACTCGTTCTGGTCGGTCGGCACGCGGACCCAGTGGAACCCGAACTCGAACCTCGACCTCGGCGTCGACTTCATGTGGAACCACCTCGACACCGCGAACTCCGGTATCGCATCGCTGTCGGCCGTGGGCGCGCGTCCGGCGACGTCAGGCGGGACTTTGACCGCGCCGAATGCCACCTGGTACAACATTTCCAACTACGATGTGTACACGGTGGCGCTGCGTGCTCAGTACAACTTCCTGCCGTAAGCAGCACGTCCAAGACCAATTGCGGGACCCCGGCGGCTCAGTCGCCGGGGTCTTGCTTTTTGTGGGTCACGATGTCCGGCACGATGCGACGAACTGCGCCACGTCCGGCAGCAGGTTGTCACCTTCAAGGAGCGGCACGTGGCCCTGATCGGCCACTTCGATCGACTTCAGCCTTGGATGGTGCGCGTGCATGGAGGTAACCGTCGCGGCTGAGAGAACGTCGGAATTTGCGCCGCGGATGACCAACACGGGCACGCTATTAAGCGTATCGAATTCATTCCAGCGGGCCGCCAGCGGCCGTTCGATGTCGACGTCGTTGAGAGTGCGGGCGAGCCGAACGTCGTAGGTCGGCGTCAGCGCGCCGCCCTTCATCTGCCACGTCCGTTTGGCGTCGGCGAGCCATTGATCCATCGTGAATTTCGGGAACTGCACGCCAAACAACCGCCGCAGGATATCGGCTCCTTCCTCAAAGCTGCGCGGCTGCGGCAGTCTGCCGACGTAACTCTTCAATCGAGCAATGCCCTTTGCCTCGATGACGGGGCCGATGTCGTTGAGCACGGCACCCGCGATCAGCGTCGGATGGGCTACGCGCAATTTCATGCCGAGAAGTCCGCCTCTCGAACTTCCGACGATCACGGCGGGCCCGATTGCTAGCGCGGTCATGATCGTGACGACATCGTCGAGTTCAACGGCGAGCGTATAGTTGGCCGGGTCGCGATCGTAGTCGGATTGGCCGCGGCCGCGCGAATTGATCGCGATCACGCGGCGGCTTTGCGCAGCGCAATTCACCAACGCGGGCGCGACAGCGTCGAAATCGGCCGCGGTGCGTGTCAGTCCCGGCAGGCATACGACCGGGATCCCGCTTGCCGAGCGCTCGCCATAGACCCGGACATGAAGCTTCAGACCGTCCAGCGCCGTAACGAAGGCGCTGCTGCCGCCGTTGCCTCGGTCCGACTTGTTGTCAGCCGCCGTGTCAGCTGTTTCCATCCGAGCCTCGTTTGGCCATGAACCGCCGTGTTGCATCCACAATCCGTTGGAAGACGCCCGCCCAATCGCCCGCCTGCTGCTGCCGGAACATCCGCATGGTCGGATACCATACGCAATCCTCGCCCTCGAGCTGCCAGCGCCAGTCAGGCACCAGCATGAGCGCCAGCAGCATCGGCCGCTCGAGTGCGCCCGCCAGGTGCGCGACCATCGAGTCGCTGGTCACGACCAAGTCGACCGCCTGCAACAACGCGGCGGTCTCCAGGACGGCGTCGGCGCTGATGTCGGCGCTGTCGAGCGGCTGCTCGATCCGGTCGCGGAACGGAACGTCGTCGATCTGCAGCGCGCCGGGCTTCTTCTGCAGCGAAATGAGCCGCACATTCTCAATGGCCGTGAGCGGAGCAAAGTGCGCGAGCGGAACCGAGCGGATGCGGTCCTGCGTCATACGCGGATTGCCTTGCCAATGAATCCCAATCTTGAACCCGCCGCCAAGCTTTTCCTTCCATCGCAAAACCCGTTCGGGAACTGCAGCGAGGTATGGCGTCGTGGGCGGGATCGTTTCGGCGCTCGTGCGCAAGACATACGGGAGGCTCAGCATGTTCAGCCAGCGCAGCGGGCCGAGACGAGGCACCTCACTCTCGCTGGCAACCACGTCCGCTACTCCCGAGAGCGATTTGAACAGCGGAACGAGTTTGTCATCGGGCCACACGGCGACCCGATGGCCGCGGGCGGCGAGAAACGGCACGTAGCGGCAGAAGTTGATCTGGTCGCCTAATCCTTCCTCGCCTTTGATCAGCAAGGTGCCGCCGTCCGGTGCTTCGCCGGCCCACGTCGGAGAATTCGCAAGCGCGCGGGGCGTCGTCAGACGAAACGACAGGCGCCTTTCATGCTTCGGCCAGGCTTCGAGCCAGCGGCCGTGGAGGCGATCGATAAACGAGACGGTGTAGAGAACTTCATCGTCGTTGGGCGCAAGACGCACAGCCTCTTCGGCGTCCGCGAGACCCTCGGCGAACCGGCCGAGTGTGTGATACGCCGCGGCCCGGCGCAGCCGGACCTGCGCCATGCGTCCCGCGTCGCCGGCAAAAACATTGAGCGCGATAGCGCGATCGAAGCTTGAGATCGCAAGGTCCTGCCGGCACAGATCCTCGTAGGCAAGGCCGACGCTATAATGCGCTTCGGCAAGATTGGGATCGATCGCAAGCGCGCGTTCATAACTTGCCAGCGCGTCCTCGAAGCGGTCGAGAGCGCGCAACGAATTTCCGCGATTGATCCACGTGCCGACCGACGCCGGGTCGAGCGCCAGCGCGCGATCGAAGCTCTCAACCGCTTCGGTATGTCGCGTCAGTGCCGCGAACACGTTGCCGCGATGAAAGTGGGCGTCGGGCAGGGACGGCTGCTGCGAAATAGCGCGATCGAGATTCTTCAGCGCATGATCGTAGTCGCCGCGCTGCGCTTGTGCCGCACCCAGAAACACGTGGGCGCGCGTGTGTTTCGGCGCCATCTGGGTGACCTTGCGCAACAGCTTGATCGAGTTCGTCGAAGCGGCCCTGCTGGCCGTGCGCCACGCCGAGGAAGAACATCGCGTCAATGTTCTTGGGTTCGCGGCCGAGGATGGCGGAATAGCGCGCCGCAGCCTCGCCGATCGCGCCGCGCTCATGCAGCCCGATCGCTTCCAGGAGGAGGTTGGGGGAGGACGGCTTGTTCACGAACTGGCCCTATACCCTTGCGGCGCTCGAAGGTGGTGCAATCGGCGCCTTGACGTCAATCGGTGCCGATTTCATTATCAATTTCATAGTCTTGCCTCCAAGCTTTGATTTGGCTTGACTGCGGCTGCAAACCCAGGCGCCTGCCGGACCGCGATCATGGCCACCTCTTCGACGACCGCCGATTTGCTGCGGAGCGCCTTGGCGTTGCACCGGCGCGGTGCGTTCGCCGAGGCTGCCGCCCGGTACGCCGAGGTGTTGAGGGCGGAACCTGCGAATGCAGACGCCCACTACTATCTCGCGATGATTGCCTGCCAGCATGGCCGCTTCGCCGAGGGCACCGATTTGGCAAGAAAGGCACTGGCGGCCAGTCCGAACGACGCGCGGGCGTACGTTTTGTTGGCGCGTGCACAAAGCGCCATGGGCCGTACAGCAGATGCGCTCGATAGCATCGGCCGGGCGATCGAACTCGCCCCCGACGTCGCGCAAGCGCACGGCACACGCGCCAACATCCTGAGCGACCTGGGACGCCCCGGCGACGCACTCGCGAGCTACGATCGCGCGCTCGCACTGCTGCCGGAGTCCGTCGAAGATTGGTTCAACCGGGGCTTGGCACTCAACACGCTTGGCCGTCGCGACGAGGCGGTTGCAAGTTTTGAAAGGGCGGCTGCGATCCGTCCGGATTACGTGCCGGCTCATGTGCGTCGCGCGATCGTGCTGTCGGACCTGGGGCGGCATGGCGATGCCCTCGAGAGCGCAGATAGAGCGCTGGCGCTGGCGCCAAACGATGCCGAAGCGTTGACCGTGCACGGCATCGCGCTGGGCGGTCTTGGCCGCCCGCGGGACGCCGTGAGCGCCTTCGACCGCGCCCTGATGATCGCGCCCGGCCGCGGCGAGACGTTTGTACTGCGCGGACTCGCGTTGGCGCAGATCGGCCGTTTTCAGGACGCGCTCGCGAGTTTCGATCGCGCGCTGGCCATCTCGGCAGGCCGTGCCGATGCGCATGCCGGGCGCGGGCGGATGTTGAATGCGCTCAAGCGTCCGGCCGAGGCGCTCGACGCAACGAACGCGGCGCTCCGCATCGAGCCCGATCGGTGCGACGCGCTGCTCGACCATGGCGTTGCGCTCCTTGCGCTCGATCGCCCCGCCGAAGCTCTCTCTGCTTTTGAGCGGATGCTTGGGCTCAATCCCACCGATATCGACGGCCTGTTCAATCAAGGATGCGCATTGAGCAAACTCGATCGCCGTGAAGAAGCGCTCATTTGCTTCGGACAGGTTCTTGCGGCGAAGCCGCAGCAGCTTGACGCGCTGGCGCATTGCGGAACCCTGCTACAGGAGCTCAATCGGCCGGCTGAGGCGCTCGCCCGTTACGAAACTATCCTGGCGATCGAGCCGTCGAACGTGCATGCGCTGCTCAATCGCGGCACCGTCCTGCAGGACCTCGACCGGCCGGCTGAGGCGCTTTCGTATTACGAGAAGGTTCTGGCCATCGATTCGAACCATGCAGCGGCCCATTTCAACCGAGCCATCATCAGCCTGCAGTCCGGCGACTACGCCACCGGATGGTCCGGATACGAGTGGCGCTCAAAACTTCCCGAGTTCGCGCTGCCGTCGCGCGATTTGCGCGCGCCGGAGTGGCGCGGCGACACATCCATCGCAGGAAAGACAATCCTGCTAGCGGGCGAGCAAGGCCTTGGCGATACGCTTCAGATGGTCCGCTACGTGCCGCTTGTGGCGGAGGCCGGCGCCAAAATCGTTCTCGCCGTCCAGCCTCCTCTCAGGGAGCTGCTGTCGGCCATGAAAGGCGTCGACGCCGTTCCCGCGGCCGGCGATCCGCTGCCCGCGATCGACTGTCACTGTCCGCTGATGAGGCTGCCTTTCATATTCAAGACCGACGCTTCGAATATTCCGAGCAGCGTGCCGTATCTTGCCGCTCCGTCCTCGCGCGTGACGCATTGGCGGGACCGGCTGCCGGGGGGCCAAGGCGTACGGGTAGGGGTCGTCTGGTGCGGCAATCCGAAATTCAGCCGCGACTACGCGCGCTCGATGTCGCTCGCGCAATTTTCGCCGGTGCTGACAGTCGATCGTGTCACCTATGTCAGTCTCAATCCGGGAATCGGCGAGCGCGACGTGGCGGCATTGCAGGCGATGCCGAATGTCGTTCACCCCGCACCGGAATTTCGCGACCTTGCCGATACCGCAGCCGTGATCGAGACCCTCGATCTCGTGATCACCACCGATACGGCGGTGGCTCATCTCGGCGGCGCCATGGGCAAGCCAGTTTGGATCATGCTTGGCTTCGCATCCGATTGGCGATGGCAGCGCGGCCGTGAGGACAGTCCCTGGTACCCGAGCGCCCGGCTGTTCCGGTGCACAGCTCCAGGAGTTTGGACGGAGTTGTTAGACCGCGTGCGCATGCGATTGGCAGCTTTCGCGACGCGTTAGCCTAATGAGCGACAAATTCGCTTGAGGACACGACGAAGCCCAAGACGGCGGTGATGAGTTTGTCGTAATCGTCGCCGTGTTCTGCGTACAACTTACTCAGGAGCGGTGCTGGAATCGTCTTGAGGTCGCGCCCGACAAAAAATGTATAGCGCAATAATGCGACGATTTCCCGCGTGATTTCGGCGCTCTGTGCACGGTCCGCCATGGTCGTCGCGGCGGCCTCGCCCAACTGGACGCTGGTGACGAAGGGAAAAATGCATCCCAAGCGCAGGCGGCCTTCCTGGGCCTCCTGCCGCACAAAAATGTCGACGGGCACGTTCGGCCCGGCGTCGAGGCCGCGGCGGAGCGCCGACAGCACCTTGTCGAGCGATTTCCCCGGGACCAGATAAGACTGAAAGCCCGCCTGATAGACGCTGTTGAAATCGAGCACATCGAATTTCGGGCGCTGGCTCTGCCGATAAGAGTCGAACAGCGTCTTCAGGCGACGCAGCAACAGAATATCGAGGCCGAGCCCGGTATCGGTGAAGACTAGGTCGAAGTAGTCGAGCATGCCGCCTGTGTCGAACGCGCTCACGATCTGCTCGAGCTGCGGGGAGAGAACGACGTCGTCCTCCAGGATGTGAATCGTGCCGTTCGTCGCCTTCGCGCTTTCGAGCGCGCGATAGTGCGACTGGAAACAGGCGTGCTCTCCGGCGGTCATCGGGCCCGGCGGACTGGTCAGACCACGACCGTCCACTGCCGGAAACCGGGCATAACGGTCCTGCAGGTGATATTTGACGAGTTCGGCTTCGACGCGATGCCGGCGGGCTACGCTGCTGTCGAGGTTGATGAACAGGCCGCGGTACGCCGGCCGCTCGGACGACTGCGCCGTCTGATTGCCGAAGTTGTAGCTGATCGAATACGGCCCGGCCATGCGGTCTCGATGGGGGTCAGCGCGAGGAAGGACTTCAGTACAACAAGACGCCCATAAGTTCAGCCGCCGCGGCGCAGGTCGGCTTCGATCATCAGGCGGGAATCGTTGTTGATCAGCGCGCGATAGACCTGCATGTTCTCGATGATGCGCTGCACGTAGTTGCGCGTCTCCGAGAATGGGATTCGTTCGATCCAGTCGACCGGATCGATTTTGGGATCACGCGGGTCGCCGTATTGATCGATCCATTCCTTCGCGCGGCGCCTGCCGGCATTGTAGGAGACGAACGCCAGAATGTATGAGCCGCGATTGCCGTTGATCACGTCGCCGAGTTCGGCGGTTCCAATCTGGGCATTATAGACCACGTCGTCCATCAGGCGGTGCTGATCGAACGAGACGCCGAATTTCTTGGCGATCGTCCGGCCCGCGTCCGGCGTCACCTGCATGAGGCCGAGCGCGTTGGCGCTGGACACGGCGCGGGTGTTGAACGCGCTCTCCTGGCGCGCGATCGAGTAGACCACGCATGGTTCGACTTGCGGGCCAATCTGCTGATAGGGCGGCACGCCGAAGGTGGGAAACGCGTAGGCCTCGAACGGAAAACCTCGGCTGAGCGCGGTCTTGCCGATCAGGAGCGTCGCGCGGGCGTCGTTGTGGTGCTGGGCGATATCGGCAAGCGTCACAAGCGCGGCGGTGTCGGTCGCCTTGTCGGCGAGGTCGGCCGCCATGGAGGCCACCAAGTCGCGCGCATCGACCGCGTAGAGAATCTCGAAGGCGCGCGCCACTTCGAGTTCGCGAAGGCCCGCCTGCGGTTCCGGCGGCGACCGCATCGCCACCTCCTTCAATCCGAGGTGCGCCCGGGCGAGCTGCCCGTAATAGGCGGTCGGGAAGCGCGCCGCGGCCTCATACTGCGCTTTGGCGTCCTGAGTCTGTCCGAGCGCCTCGGAGGCACGGCCCTGCCAGTAGAACGAACGCGCAAGTGTGATGGGACTCGTGGCGCTGTCGGCGATCCGCGCGAAGTGTGGGAGCGCCAAGGCCGGTTGACGCAAAAAGCGCAGCGCGATCCAGCCGGCGGTGAATTGCTGTTCGGACCGGTAGTTGTCGTTGGTCGGCGGCGTCGCGCCGTCGGCGACATCGTAGGCCAATTTGTAATCGCCAAGATCGAGCAGTTTGCGCGCTATAAGACGCCGTTCGATCCACCACTGATCGAGATCGGTCACCTTCGTGGGGTCGCGCGTCACGGTGGCCATCAACTGCGCGGCCTCGGCGATCTTGTCGGAACGGCGCAGCAATTGGATGCGGCTGAACATGTAGCCGGGATCGCGCTGGGCCGCGGCCGGCACGGCATCGAGCAACGCCTTGGCGTTGGAGTCCTTGTTGATGACGGCAGCGCGCGCTTTGGCGATCGCCGGGTCGGCGCCGTCGAGATGGCGGGCGGCGCGGACCGCGGCGTCGTCATCCTCGACATAGAGCCGCGCGTCCATGCGCGCCTTGTCGGCGGCGGGAGAGATGAGTCCCGCAAAGGCGGCGCGCGCCTGCGACTCGAGATCTGCCGAGAAGGGATAGTTTCTCCAGGCCTCGTAGATGGCCTGCTGGGCGCTCGCGGAGTCGCCGCGGGCCATATCCGCGCGAGCCAGCGCCAGGAATCCTTTTGCGGTACGGGGCGGCTCGGTCCGGAAGAAGCCGATCACAGTCTGCGGATCGACCTGCTGCTGCCACAGTGCGACCTCGGCGTGGCGTCGCAGCGTGAGAACGTTCGGCCAGTTCGGATTGGCGGCGATGAAGGTCGCATAGCGCAAGAAATCGGTGTTGCTGTCCTCGCTGCGCAGGATAACCCATTCGACCAGCTTGCGAGCGAGCGGGTCGGAGATCGTACCCTCGACATCCGTCGCCTGGTCCTGCTGGTTCTTGCGCACCAGCTCGAGGGCCTGTTTGACCGCGGCGATGTCGAGGGGCGACGTGGACGAACTGGTCGCTAAAGCCAAAGCCGGGGCCTGCTTCTGCGGCGGCGCGCCGCCGGATCGTGGCGCCGGTGCGGGCGCCCGCGGCGGCACAGCCACGGCAGCCGACGACGGGATTGATGCGGTCGTCGGTGTGGACAGCGGGAAGGCGCCGGCGCTTCCGCCCGTCTTGCCGGCTTTGTCGCCCTTGAGCGCCGGCCGCGGCTGCGGGAGCGGAATCGGCTCAGACGGCGGGCTGCCATAGGCATCAGCCGCCAACAGGCTCATGCCCGCAGCGAGCGCGACCGCAGTCAAGAGATTGGGCCGAAGACCTGTCACCTGCACAGACCCTCCCTCGCGCCGTACCTATCTGTACCTCGCGAGTACCTCTTCGGCCGGCAAGATTGATGAAATCCTAACTCTACAAATTCGGTGTGGCCATACGAAGGTTTCACGGCGAAAGCGGGGCATTGTCCTCATGTTCGGCTCGCCTTCGACATGGTTCCTGCAGGCCCGCGCGATTGAACCGCCAAGCTCACACGAGAATCGTCCGTTTGCCAGCACTGGGAACGGGTTCTACACCGCCCCCCAAGTCCGCGGCAGCCAAGAGAAACGAGGGCACAAGCTGTGAAAGGCTCTTTAAAGCCCCACCTTGACCCGATATTTATGCCTCTTGCGGCCGGGACCTGTTGCCGCAGGTGGAGACCCTAAGAGGGACGCCGCGCCGGGATCGTACCGAGGGGTATGTCATGTCTGCCAAGACCAGCTTTCGAGGCTCGTTCACCGCGCTCGTGACGCCGTTCAACAACGGGTCCGTCGACGAGAAAGCGTTTCGTGAACTAGTCGATTGGCAGATCGCCGAAGGCACGAACGGATTGGTTCCGGTCGGGACCACCGGCGAGAGCCCAACCCTGTCCCACGACGAGCATCAAGACGTCGTCGAATGGTGCATCGATCAGTCGCGCGGCCGCGTCCCGGTCGTCGCGGGCGCCGGTTCCAACTCGACCAAGGAGGCGATCGATCTTGCCCGGCACGCCGAAAAGGCCGGTGCCGACGCCGTGCTGATCGTTACGCCGTATTACAACAAGCCAACTCAAGAAGGCCTCTACCAGCACTTCAAAGCGATCAACGATGCGATCGGCATTCCGATCATCATTTACAACATTCCGGCGCGTTCGGTGATCGATATGTCCGTCGACACCATGAAGCGCCTGTGGGCGCTCAAGAACATCGCCGGCGTCAAGGATGCGACCGCCAACGTCCTCCGGGTGTCGCAACAGCGCGAGGCGATGGGGCCTGACTTCAATCAGCTATCCGGTGAGGATGGGACCGCGCTCGGTTTTATGGCCCACGGCGGTCATGGCTGCATCTCCGTGACCTCCAACGTGGCGCCGCGGTTATGCTCGGAGTTTCAGGCGAATTGTCTCAAAGGCGACTATGCCGGCGCGCTCAAGATCCAGGACAAGCTGATGCCGTTGCATACCGCGCTGTTCATCGAGACCAATCCGGCGCCTGCGAAATTTGCGCTGTCGCTCCTCGGCAAGTGTACCGAGACCGTGCGGCTGCCGATGGTGCCGCTCGCCGAAAAGACCCGCACCGCGGTGAACGACGCCATGGTGCATGCGGGCCTGATCAACTAGGTCTTTTTACCGTTCCGTGCGGTGAAGCGGAAAACGGGGCATCCAATTGGAGTTCCGCCTCGCGGCCGACGCCCTTTCGCCCTCAAGTGATTTCCTCGTATAGCGTCGCGGGGCAGAACGCATAATGACGGAGCCGGCTGATGCTTGAAGAATTCAAAAAATTTGCGATGCGGGGCAATGTCGTCGATCTCGCCGTCGGCGTCATTATCGGCGCGGCGTTCGGGGCTATCGTCAATTCGATCGTCAATGATCTCGTCATGCCGATCATCGGCGCCGTCACCGGCGGTTTGGACTTCTCCAACTACTACATTCCGCTGTCGTCGAAGGTTACCGCGACGTCGCTCGCCGAGGCCAAGAAAGAGGGCGCCGTGCTCGCTTACGGCAGCTTTCTCACAATCGTGCTCAACTTCATCATCATCGCCTTCGCGCTGTTCCTCTGCATCAAGGGGATCAACAAGCTGAAGGCCGCAGAACCCCCGCCGGCGCCGGCGGGACCGTCCCCGGAAGTGCAGTTGCTGACCGAGATCCGCGACGCGCTGAAGAATCGTTGATTGCGGGCGCGGCGGCATGGCGGAAAATCCCGCGAGGAAGCTTCGCGTCGTCGCCGACAACCGGAAGGCGCGCTTCAACTATTTCATCGATGAGACGATGGAGGCAGGTGTCGCGCTGACCGGCACCGAGGTCAAGTCGCTGCGGCAGGGCAAAGCCACGATCGGCGAGTCCTACGCCGATGCCCGCGGCGGCGAAATCTGGCTGATCAATTCCAACATTCCGGAATATCGGCAGGCTAACCGCTTCAATCACGCGCCGAAACGGCCGCGCAAGCTGCTGTTGCACCGCAGCCAGATCAACAAGCTCGTCGGCGCCGTCGAGCGCGAAGGCATGACGCTGGTGCCGCTGAAGCTTTATTTTAACGAGAAAGGCCGCGCCAAGATCGAGCTGGCGCTGGCGCGCGGCAAGAAGCTCTACGACAAGCGCGAGACCGAGAAGAAGCGCGCATGGGATCGCGAGAAGGGCCGGCTCCTTCGCCAGAAAGGCTGAAAATGCTTCCCACCAAACTCGACCACTGCGTCATCCACGTCTCCGACTGGGAGCGCTCGAACAGGTTTTATTCGGAGGTGCTGGGAGCAGAGCTTGTCAAACGGACGGCGGGCTTTGCCTATCGCTTTGGCGATAAACAGCTCAACGTCCATGGGCCGGGCGTGACGCCGGCCGAAGTCGCGCGTCTTCCCGTCGCGCCCGGAAACAGCGATCTGTGCTTCGAGTGGATGGGGCCGATCGCCGACGCAATCGCCCACCTCGAGCGCTGCGGCATTGCCATCGAACGCGGTCCGATGCGCCGCTTCGGCGCGAAGGGCGAGGGGACCAGCGTCTATTTTCGCGACCCCGACGGTTCGCTGATGGAATTCATGTCGTACATCGCATGATCGCGGCAAGGATGTGAGGGCCTGACATGGCTGAAGCTCCCGGGACGCACGATCCGACCTTTCTGCCAGCTGATATTCCGATGCCGCACGACGACGGCGCGGCGCGATATCTCGTCGGCATGAAATTGCCCGATCTGATATTGCCGGCGACGACCGGCGCGGCGGTCAACCTCTCGGCGCTCAAAGGCCGGACCGTGATTTACATCTATCCACGGACCGGTGTGCCGGGCGTCGATCCGCCAACCGGATGGGACCTCATCCCCGGGGCGCGCGGCTGCACGCCGCAATCGTGCGGATTTCGCGATCACCATGCCGAGTTGCAGGCGCTCGGTATCGCGGCGGTGCACGGCTTGTCGACGCAAAACACCGGCTATCAGCGCGAGGCCGCCGAGCGCCTGCACCTGCCGTTTCCGGTTCTATCCGATGCTGCGCTGGCGTTCGCCCACGCTCTCAATCTTCCGACGTTTTCAGTCGACGGCATGACGCTGCTCAAACGCATGGCGCTCGTCATCGACAACGGCGTCATTGCGAAAGTCTTTTATCCGGTGTTTCCGCCGGACAAGAATGCCGAGGAGGTGATTGCCTGGCTGCGCGCGAGCCGCTGAGCTATTGAGCGGCGGCCTTGGGGGTTGCAGCCGGTGGCGCATCGAGATGGCGCCGCACCTGCGCAAAGACATCGCGGAACATCTTGGGTGTCAGCACGCCGGTATTCGTGTTGTAACGCGAGCAATGGTAGCTATCGAACAACGCGACCGGCTCGATCGCATGCGTGCGGCCGTGACCAAACGGATACGCCGATCGCCGCAAGGCTAATGCGGTCATCAGCGTGTCGTGCGCGATGCGGCCGAGCGCCACGACGGCGCGAAGCTTTGTCATGCCCTTGATCGTCGCGGCAAGAAATTCACGGCACGTCGCGATTTCCTGCGGCGTCGGTTTGTTTTCCGGTGGCACGCAGCGCACCGCATTGGTGATGCGGCAATCGCGCAGGGTAAGTCCATCATCCGGACTTGCCGCGTAGGAACCTTCGGCGAAACCGAATTCGCTCAGCGTCGCGTAGAGAAGATCGCCGGCGTAGTCGCCGGTGAATGGCCGTCCCGTGCGGTTGGCGCCGCGCAGTCCGGGAGCAAGTCCGATAATTAAAAGCTGCGCGTCGGGCGGTCCAAACGAGTCGACGGGTGCGTTGAACCAGCCGGGTTCACGCGTGCGCCAGGTCTTGCGGAAGGCAACAAGCCGGGGACAGCGTGGACAGTTGCGGGCCGGCGTGCTTGAGCGCGCCATTTTTATTCGTCGTCGAAGTTCTCGTCTACTTCAACTCGCGGTGCGGTGGTGCTGCGCTGCAGGAACTGCGGCGTGTGCCGGGGCTCCCGCGGTTCCCGCGCTTCTCTCGGTTCGCGCATCGGCCGCTCGTTCGGGTCACGGCCGATCTTCGACTGCAGTTCGATGATGTCGAGGAATTGGTCGGCCTGGCGGCGCAGCTCGTCGGCCACCATCGGCGGCTGCGTCGAGATCGTCGACACGACGATGACGCGCACGCCGCGCCGCTGCACAGCCTCGACCAGCGACCGGAAATCGCCGTCGCCGGAAAACAACACCATCTGATCGATGTGCGGCGCGAGTTCCATGGCGTCGACCGCAAGCTCGATGTCCATGTTCCCTTTGACCTTGCGGCGGCCCGTTTGATCGACGAACTCCTTCGTAGCCTTGGTGACTACGGTGTAGCCGTTGTAGTCGAGCCAATCGATCAATGGCCGGATCGAGGAATACTCCTGATCTTCGATCACGGCTGTGTAATAGAACGCACGAACCAGATAACCGCGCGATTGAAACTCTCGCAGCAGGCGCTTGTAATCGATGTCAAAGCCGAGCGATTTTGCCGTGGCGTAGAGGTTGGCGCCGTCGATGAACAGCGCGATTTTTTCGCTTTGTGCGGACATGGGGGCTCTCGAACGTCTCTTCTAACTGTTACTGTCTCTCGTGCTGAAACCGGCTCGGCTGTGACAGACGCCGACAGTTCCGGTGCTTAAAAACGAGTTTGTCGCCATCAGGAACAATGCAGCGTGCGGAGTACCTAGTCCGCAGGCACGCAGTGGCAAGTTAACTGCGGTCGAAATACTGCGGCACGCCGTCACGGCAAGTCCGAAAGTATGATTCGGTTTGTCGCGATCCGGTTCCTGGGATTTCGGTAACAGAGCGATGCGCGGTCGCCAAGTTAAATATCGGCTGGCCGTTACCACATGTTATTATTGGAAAATTCTTTCATGAGAACGAAGAATGCCGCCCATTGTCCGGCGGCCGGACTGTCGGGTTCCAAGATGACACTTGCACTTGTGGGCCCGCGACGGTACCTAACCGCCAATAATTTGGACAACGCCCCGTTGCGGGGAACCCGTCCGCAGCCTATCCAGGAGCCCGGCCATGGCCCGTGTTACCGTTGAAGATTGCATTGATAAGGTCGAGAACCGGTTCGATCTGGTCCTCTTGGCGAGCCATCGTGCACGCATGATTTCGTCCGGCACCCAGATCACGGTCGAGCGCGACAACGACAAGAACCCCGTCGTCGCGCTTCGCGAAATCGCCGAGCAGGCGATCTCTCCCGAGGACCTCAAGGAGGAACTCGTCCATTCGCTGCAGAAATATGTCGAGGTCGACGAGCCCGAGCCCGAGACGGTTCCGCTCATTGGCTCGCCGGGCACGGGCGTCGATGCCGACGACACCGAGGTGACCTCCGACCGCATGACGGAAGAAGAGCTGCTCAAGGGCCTGGAGGGTCTTACGCCCCCGGAGAAGTCAGCCCGAGCCCGATACCGGGGACGAGGAAGAATAAGCGTTCCGCTCGTCCGCCGAGACGCCTCGGTGCTTAACGAAACGTTGATGGAAGGCGGGCGACTTTAGGCGCCGCCCACGGCTGTTGCGCTGCATCATGCCGCGTTCGCCTTGTGGCGAGAACGTGGCTCCATGATATCTTCCTGGCCGGCTTTCGGTGATTTCGAGTACGAAACCGAAGACGGCCAAAGGGGTGCCATGGCGCGGTCGCCGATCGATCTGCCGCGGATGCAGAACCAGTCCCGCTCGCGGGTGCCGCTGGCGCGTGGGCCCGATCTGGTGCCGCAGCCCGGCGAGCCTCTGCCGACGAGGTCGCGCAAGCCGCGGATGATGCGGCAGTACGAGCTGATCGACCGCGTCAAGCAGTACAACCCAGCCACCAACGAGGACCTGCTCAACCGCGCGTATGTCTATGCGATGCGGGCCCATGGCGAGCAGATGCGCGAGTCGGGCGACCCGTATTTCTCGCATCCGCTGGAAGTCGCCGCGATCCTGACCGACCTCAAGCTCGACGACGCCACCATCGCGGCTGCGCTCCTGCACGACACTATCGAGGATACCGACGCGACCCGCGCCGAGATCGACCGGCTGTTCGGTCCGGAGATCGGCCGTCTCGTCGAGGGCCTGACCAAGCTGATGCGGCTCGACCTTGTCTCCAAGGAAGCCAAGCAAGCCGAAAATCTGCGCAAGCTTCTTCTCGCCATCGCCGACGACGTGCGGGTGCTGCTGATCAAGCTCGCCGACCGCCTGCACAATATGCGCACGCTTGCGCATCGGCCGCCCGAGGCGCGGCGCCGCACCGCGGAGGAGACGCTCGACATCTACGCTCCGCTCGCCGGCCGCATGGGCATGCAGGAAATGCGCGAGGAGCTCGAGGATCTGGCGTTCTGCGAGCTCAATCCCGAAGCGCACAAGGTGATTACCGAACGGCTCGAAGCGCTGGCCGCGCGATCAAGCACGTGGATTACCGAGATCGAGCAGCAGCTGGCGAAAAAACTCGGCGACCGCGGCATCACCGCCGAGGTGTCGGGCCGGCGCAAGCGCGCCTACTCGATCTGGCGCAAGATGGAGCGCAAGTCGGTCGGCTTCGAACAGCTGTCGGATATCTTCGGCTTTCGGGTCGTCGTCGGCAGCGTTGCCGAGTGCTACCAGGCGCTCGGCATCGTTCATGTCAGCTGGCCGGTCGTGCCCGGCCGCTTCAAGGATTACATTTCGACGCCCAAGCAGAACGACTATCGCTCGATCCACACCACCGTCATCGGTCCGGGGCGGCAGCGCGTCGAACTGCAGATACGCACCCGCGAGATGCATCAGATCGCCGAATACGGCATCGCGGCGCACGCTCTTTACAAGGACGTCGCCGGCTCACCGACCGAAATGCTGTCGCGGGAGTCGAACGCCTATGCGTGGCTGCGCCGCACCATCGAGCTATTGGCCGAGGGCTCCAATCCCGAGGAGTTTTTGGAGCACACCAAGCTCGAACTGTTCCACGACCAGGTGTTCTGCTTCACGCCGAAGGGCAAGCTGATTGCATTGCCGCGCGGGGCCGCGCCGATCGATTTTGCCTACGCGGTGCACACCGACGTCGGCAACATGGCGGTGGGCGCCAAGATCAACGGCAAGATCGGTCCCTTGAGTTCGCCGCTGCAGAACGGCGACGAGGTGCAGATTTTGACCTCGAAGGCGCAGACTGCGCCGCCGGCAGCCTGGGAATCGATCGTCGTCACCGGCAAGGCGCGCGCCGCGATCCGCCGCGCCACGCGCGCCGCCGTGCGCGATCAATATTCCGGCCTCGGCCGGCGCATCGTCGAGCGCTTGTGCCAGCGCGCCAAGATCGACTATTCGGACGAGCAGCTTGAAGGCGCGTTGCCGCGGCTCGCGCGGGCTTCGATTGATGACGTGATGTCGGCGGTCGGCCGCGGCGAAATGAAAGCCGCCGATGTCGTGAGGGCAATGTATCCCGACTACAAGGACGAGCGGGTTACGCCGCTCGCGCCGCAGGCCGAGAGCGGCTGGTTCGGGCTCAAAAAGGCCAAAGCGGTGAAGTTCAAGCTGCCCGGCGAGGCGGAGAACGGCGCAGCAATCCCGATCCGCGGGATCAACTCGGATCTGCCGGTGCGCTTCGCACCGAACGGCGGCGCGGTGCCGGGCGACCGGATCGTCGGCATCATGACGCCGGGCGAGGGCATTACGATCTATCCGATCCAATCGGAAGCGCTAAAGCAATTCGAGGACGAGCCGGAACGCTGGCTCGACGTGCGCTGGGACGTCGACGACAAGGTGCCGCAACGCTTTCCGGCGCAGCTTACCGTGCAGTCGGTGAACGAGCCGGGCACGCTTGCGCAGATCGCGCAAGTGATCGCGGAGCACGATGGCAACATCGACAATATCAAGATGACGCGGCAGTCGCCGGACTTCACCGAACTGACAATCGACCTTGAGGTCTACAACCTCAAGCATCTCACCTCGATCATCTCGCAGCTGCGGGCGAAGAAGGTCGTCGCCAACGCCGAGCGCGTGAACGGCTGAGCACGCAAACGGATTGGCAAGGGATTCCGGCAACGGACTTGGACATGTCGGCTGCAGCTCACCTTCGCCTTGGCGTCAACATCGATCACGTAGCCACCGTGCGCAACGCGCGTGGCGGTAAGCATCCCGATCCGGTGAAGGCCGCCGAGATTGCGATCGCGGCGGGCGCTGACGGTATCACCGCGCACTTGCGCGAGGATCGCCGCCACATTGTCGATGACGATGTGGCGCGGCTCAAGGCGCGCATCGCGAAGCCGCTCAATCTCGAAATGGCGGCGACGCAGGAGATGGTCGGCATCGCTCGCAAGCTTCGGCCGCACGCCGCCTGCATCGTTCCCGAACGGCGGCAGGAGCGCACCACCGAAGGCGGACTGGACGCGGCCGGTCAGCGAGAGGCGCTGCGCGCCTCGATCGGTTCGCTCGCCGAGGCGGGCATTCGCGTCTCCCTCTTCATCGCCGCCGAGCCGGCGCAGATCGAAGCCGCCGTTGCGATCGGAGCACCGGTCATCGAGATCCATACCGGCGCGTGGTGCGACGCGCTGGCCGCGGGCGATACGATTGCGGCCGTCGCCGAGTTTGACCGCCTCGTGCGCGGCGCCGCGCAGGCGAAAAACGCCGGCCTTGAAGTGCACGCCGGTCACGGTCTCGATTTCATCACGGCCAGGCAAATCGCCGCCTTGCCCGAAATCGTCGAGCTTAACATCGGGCACTTTCTCATCGGGGAAGCGATTTTCGACGGGCTGGGCGCGGCGGTGCGCAGGATGCGCGCCGCCATGGATGAGGGCAGGGCGGACGGCGGAATCAATCCATGATCATCGGTATCGGTTCCGACATCGCGGACGCGCGCCGCATCGCCAAGGTGATCGAGCGTCATGGCGACCGGTTTCTCGACCGTGTGTTCACTCCGGTCGAGCGTGCGCTCGCCGACCGCAGGCGAAATCGCGTCGAGACCTACGCCAAGCGCTTTGCCGCCAAGGAAGCCTGCGCCAAAGCACTTGGAACCGGACTGCGCGAGGGCGTGTGGTGGCGCGACATGGGCGTGGTGAATTTGCCATCGGGTCGGCCTACAATGGCGCTGACCGGAGGAGCCAAGCGCCGCCTTCGGGCGATCACGCCCGCCGGCTTTGAGCCGCGCATCGATCTGACGATCACCGACGAGGGTCCCATGGCGCATGCCTTCGTCATCATTTCGGCCGTGGCGTCGCCCGCCGCCTGATCCCGGCCAGGGCATCCTGGGCGCGAATCGTCTCGCAGCGATGCCCGGCATAGCGGCGATGAAATATTCGTCATGAATGTATCGGCTTCTGTCAACTGATTGAAATAATTTGGTAAAATGCGCCGTTCGGGGGCATTATGAAATCCCGGGCGCAATTGCGCGCGCCTGTCTCAAAGGTTACAACGACACGGGGCGATCGCGCCGCGGGACCATAGGCTGATGAGCGTGCAAACCGGAACCAAACGGAAAGAAGGCGGATTCGCCGAGACCGTTCGCGTGGTCTTTCACGCTCTGATCATTGCACTGGTCATCCGCACGTTTCTGTTTCAGCCCTTCAACATTCCGTCGGGCTCGATGATCCCGACGCTGCTGGTCGGCGATTATCTGTTCGTCTCGAAATATTCGTACGGCTATACCCATTACTCGCTACCGTTTTCGCCGCCGATTTTCGCCGGCCGTATTTTCGGCGCGGATCTGAAGCGCGGCGACGTTGTCGTATTCCGTCTGCCGAAGGACGACAGCATCGACTACATCAAGCGGGTCATCGGACTGCCGGGTGATCGCATCCAGATGATTGACGGCGTCCTGAACATCAATGGCGAGGCGGTCAAGCGCGAACGCGTCGACGATTTCGTCACCGACGACGACGGGGTCGTGCAGCGCGTCAAGCGCTACAAGGAAACGCTGCCGAACAGCAACGTCTCCTACATGACCCTTGATCTGACCGATAACGGTTTTTACGACAACACCCCGGTCTATACGGTTCCGCCGGGACACTATTTCATGATGGGCGACAACCGCGACAACTCGACCGACAGCCGGGTGCTCAGCCAGGTGGGCTACGTTCCTTACGAGAACATCATCGGGAGGGCGCAGATCATCTTCTTCTCGATCAAGGACGGCATACACGCCTGGGAAATCTGGCGTTGGCCGTGGGCCGTGCGCTGGGACCGGTTATTTACGCTGGTGCGATGAACCTCCGCGGCAAAGGCAAATCCGCCGCCGCCTCGCTCCGAGAATTGCCTGCCGGAGATGCAGCCGCCGCGCAATCGGCGGAGGCGGATCATGGCTTCGTCAAAGGGCCAAAGGAGCCGCGGCGCCGGCGCCGCAGCGGCACAGCGCTCGAGGAGCGCATCGGCTACCGTTTCAGCGATGCGGCGCTGCTTGACTGCGCGCTGACTCATATTTCGGCGCTCAAAGGAGCGCGCAATCGTACCGGCTCCTATCAGCGTCTCGAGTTTCTCGGCGATCACGTTCTCGGCCTCGTGATCTCCGACACCCTGTTCGGCAGCTTTCCGAAGGCCGACGAGGGTGAACTGTCTCGCCGGCTCGCCGATCTGGTGCGCAAGGAAACCTGCGCCGAGATCGCGCGCACCATCGAGCTTGGCGCCGCCATCAAGCTCGGTGCGTCGGAAGCCAATGCCGGCGGCCGCAAGCGTCCGGCGATCCTCGCCGACGTCTGCGAAGCGCTGATCGGCGCCGTGTACGTCGATGGCGGTTTTCCCGCCGCGTCTGCTCTGGTCGAACGGCTGTGGCAGGCGCGCATGCAGGCGACGACGCAGCCGCTGCGCGATCCCAAAACAGTGCTGCAGGAATGGGCGCAAGCGCGCGGCCTGCCGACGCCATCCTATCGCGAGGTGGCGCGCTCGGGGCCCGATCACGATCCCGAGTTCCGCGTCGCCGTCCAGTTGCCGAACTTCACCCCGGCCGAAGGCTCCGGACGCTCGAAGCGGGCTGCGGAGCAGGCGGCAGCGGCGGCGATGCTGGAGCGGGAGCGCGTAAAGCACGAAACGCGCAATGGCTGAGCCGTCCGAATCCGCCACCCGATGCGGCTTCGCGGCTTTGATCGGCGCTCCGAATGTCGGCAAGTCGACCCTGATCAACGCGCTGGTCGGCACCAAGGTGTCAATCGTGAGCCCGAAGGTGCAGACGACGCGCACGCTGGTGCGCGGTATTGCGATCGTAGGCCACACGCAGCTCATCTTTGTCGACACGCCGGGCATTTTCGCGCCGCGCCGCCGTCTCGACCGCGCCATGGTCGGCACCGCTCGGGGCAGTACGCAAGATGCCGACATCGTCGCCCTGATCGTCGATGCGAGCAAACGCGGAGCGGCGGACGACGACGCGGTCCTAACCGCGATCGGCGATGTGCGCGCAGCGAAAGTGCTCGTGCTCAACAAAATCGATCTGGTCGCGAAGCCCGAACTCCTCGCTCTGACGCAAACGCTCAACGAGCGCATCCCGTTCGCAGCGACGTTCATGATCTCGGCGCTATCGGGCAACGGTGTCGGCGATTTGAAAAGCTGGTTAGCGGAGCATGTGCCGGCGGGGCCGTGGCTTTATCCCGAAGACCAGATCTCGGACGCGCCACTGCGGCAGCTCGCGGCCGAAATCACGCGCGAGAAGCTTTATCTGCGGCTCCATCAGGAACTGCCGTACCAATCGACCGTCGAAACCGAGGTCTGGAAGGAGCTCCGCGACGGCTCGGTGCGCATCGAGCAGACGATCTATGTCGAGCGCGAAAGTCAGCGCAAGATCGTGCTTGGCAAGTCCGGGCAGACCATCAAGGCGATCGGCGCCGCGGCGCGCGTCGAGATCGCCGAAGCCATCGAGCGGCCGGTGCACCTCTTCCTGTTCGTCAAGGTACGGGAAGGGTGGGGCGACGATCCCGAACGTTATCGCGAGATAGGCTTGGAATTCCCGAAGGAGTAGGCGTCATTCCGGGTCCGAGCGCGGCAAGGAGCCCGGAATCCATAGCCACTGTCGCGGCGGCGATCCTGCGATGATACATCTTCGATGTCAGCGATTATGGATTCCGGGTTCGCCGCGTCGCGGCGCCCGGAATGACTGAACCATGCAATGGACCGATGAAGCGATCGTGCTCGGCGTCAAACGCCACGGCGAGAGCGGTGTCATTCTCGAATTGATGACGCTGGAGCGCGGCCGGCATCTTGGTCTGGTGCGCGGCGGCTCCGGAACGCGCCTGCGCGGCGTGCTGCAGCCCGGCAATTCGCTGCGGGCGACGTGGCGGGCGCGCCTCGACGAGCATCTCGGCCACTATTCCGTCGAAGCGATCAATCTTCGCGCGGCGAGATTCCTCGCGGCGGCCCATGCCGTCCATGGCGTCACCCATCTTGCAGCGCTGTGCCGGCTCCTGGCCGAACGCGAGGCGCATGCGGGTATCTACGCGTCGCTCGAAGCGATCCTCGACGACATCGATGATCCGAAGCTCGCCGCGCCGCTGATCGCGCGGTTCGAACTTTCCTTCCTGGCCGAGCTTGGCTTTGGGCTTGATCTCGACACTTGCGCTGCGACCGGCGCGACCGCCGATCTGGTTTACGTGTCGCCGCGATCCGGCCGGGCCGTGTCGCGGGACGCCGGCGAGCCCTATCGCGAAAAGCTGTTGCGTCTGCCGGAATTCCTGCACGACGATGACCGCGCCGCGTCGAGCGCCGACCTTGCCGATGCGTTTGCGCTGACCGGTTTTTTTCTCGACCGTCACGCGTTTGCGCCGCGCGGTCTCGCCTTGCCGGATTCGCGCGCCTACTTCGTCGCGGCGATTACGCGTGTACTCGCCGCGGCGTGAAGCGTCACTGTCAGGTCGCACGATTACCAGACGTTGCGCAGGCAGCCGCAGTGCCGGTAGCCGTACGGGTCGAACCAGCATTCGTAGTGATAGCCGTACGGGAAGGGGCTTGTAATTGTAGCCGTAGCCCCGGCCCCAACCGTACGTGTAGCCGCCGAAGTAGTTGTCCTGCGCCTTGTGCGTGAGGGGCGTCGCGTCGGGCGGCGTCGCTGCAGCGAATGGCGCCGCTGACAGCGGCGCCACGTTGAACGCAATCGCGGCCGCGACAAGCGCCGTGGCCACGATGCTCCGCTTACGTCTCACCAGTAATGACGGTGCCAATGCCATCCCCAACGGTGCCCCAATACGGCCGGTGCCAGCCCCAACCCCAGCGATGCGCCCAATAGGGCCGTCCCCAGTAGGGCCGATGCCACCAGTGCGCCCGATGCCAATTGTAACCGGACCAGTATGGCCGATGCCCGTATGGCCAGACGTGAACGTACTGCCAGTAGCCGCAGACAAGTGCGGCCTGTTGCACTGGATTGACCGCGGCGGTGGGCGCCAGTGCCGACGGCGGAGCCACGGTCATGGCTTCGGCCCGATCATTCGGCGCAGCAATGGTGAACAGCGATGCGGCCAGAAAAATGGCGGCGGCGGTTTTTTGCAGACGGAGTCTCTCTCTTATTTCACTCTCCCAGTACCATCTAGGTCGCCGCTCGTCCGTCGCTGCGCGCGCCGTTGCCTTTCAATAATTAGAACCTATCTCAAAATTACTGACCGCTCTCGATCAGCTATAAATGTTGGATGATTTCGGCTCAGCAACGAGCACACGCCGCAAATCACCATGAAGTGCGCTCAGTCCAATTGTGCTTTGATTTTTACATGATTCCGAACTCGCATTGGCGATCGCCTATGATAGTGACCCGCTCGATGACGACTTACGCAAAGACGGAATTGAGATGGTCGCGCCGCACCGATCCAATCGCCGCAAGTGCGCCACTCAAGATGGACGTCGACTTCGGCGATATGCCAGGCGCTGGTTGGTCGAACGGTTCTTCGCCTGGATTCAATGGCAGCGCCGCATTCTTGTCCGCTGGGAGCTTTATCCGAAGAACTTCCTTGGCTTCGTACAGCTCGCTTGCCTCATCATCCTCTTCAAACGATTTTGAGATAGGTTCTAGTCACTCGGCGCTGATTCCGGTTCATCGGCCGGCATCCGACGAAAGTCGGAAAAGCTCTTTGGCTCAGGGCTTTGCCGTTCATCTCTTGTTCAGACATAACAACCGGAGTAGCGCTGTCTTTCCATGAACACGAAACTGATTCCCCCCGATCCCAGCGGCGTGCAGGAGATCCCGCTCCGCGACGCGCTCGAAGAGCGCTATCTCGCTTACGCGCTCTCTACAATCATGAACCGTGCGCTGCCGGACGCGCGCGACGGTCTGAAACCCGTGCATCGGCGCATTCTCTACGGCATGCGGCTCCTTCGCCTCGATCCCAACGCGGCGTTCAAGAAGTCGGCGAAGATCGTCGGCGACGTGATGGGCAATTTTCACCCGCACGGCGATCAGGCGATCTACGACGCGCTGGTGCGGCTTGCGCAGGATTTCTCCTCGCGCTATCCGCTGGTCGACGGCCAAGGCAATTTCGGCAACATCGACGGCGACAATGCCGCTGCCTATCGCTACACCGAGGCGCGACTGACCGAGGTCGCGCAGCTGTTGCTCGACGGCATCGACGAAGACGCCGTCGATTTCCGTCCAAACTACGACGGCTTGTCGCAGGAACCCGTCGTCCTGCCGGCGGCGTTTCCAAACCTGCTGGCGAACGGCTCTCAAGGCATCGCGGTCGGCATGGCGACCTCGATCCCGCCGCACAATGCCGCCGAACTCTGCGACGCAGCGCTTTATATGATCGAACAGCCGAACGGGCGCAGCCGTACGCTTCTGAAATATGTGCCCGGTCCGGATTTTCCGACCGGCGGCATTATCGTCGATCCGCCCGAGGTGATTGCCGAAGCCTATACCACCGGCCGCGGCTCGTTCCGGCTGCGCGCGCGCTGGAAGACCGAAGAGACCGGCCGCGGCACCTATCAGATCATCGTTACGGAAATTCCGTGGCAGGTGCAGAAGATGCGGCTGATCGAGCGGATCGCCGAGCTGATCAACGAAAAGAAGTTGCCGCTGCTCGCAGATATGCGCGACGAGTCCGCCGAGGACGTACGCGTCGTATTCGAGCCGCGTTCGCGCACGGTCGATCCGGCGCTGCTCATGGAGAGCCTGTTCAAGCTCACCGAACTCGAAAGCCGCGTGCCGCTGAATATGAACGTGCTGGTGCGCGGCCGCATCCCGAAAGTCATCGGGCTCGCCGAAGCACTGACCGAATGGCTGACGCACCGCCGCGACGTCCTGCTGCGCCGCTCGCGCTATCGCCTTGCGCAGATCGAGCACCGGCTTGAGGTTTTGGGCGGTTACCTCGTCGCCTATCTGAACCTCGACAAGGTCATCAAGATCATCCGCAAGGAGGACGAGCCGAAGCCGGTCCTGATGAAGACCTTCAAGCTGTCCGACGTTCAGGCCGACGCCATCCTCAACATGCGGCTGCGCAACTTGCGCCGGCTGGAAGAGATGGAAATCCGGCAGGAGGACAAGGACCTGCGCGCCGAAAAGCGATCGCTGGAGGAACTGCTGCGCTCGGAGAAGCAGCAGTGGGAAAAGATCGCCGAACAAATCCGCGAAGTACGCGAAAAATTCGGGCCGAAAACGCCGCTCGGCAAGCGCCGTACTACCTTCGCCGAGGCGCCCTCCCATGACGAGGCCGCGATCGAAGAGGCGCTGGTCGAGCGCGAGCCGGTCACCATCGTCGTGTCCGAGAAGGGCTGGATCCGCGCACTGCGCGGGCAGGTCGCCGATCTGTCGAGCCTGTCGTTCAAGACCGACGACAGTCTCAAATACGCGTTCTTTGCCGAGACGACCTCTAAGCTTCTCCTGTTCGCCTCAAACGGGCGCTTCTATACGATCGAAGTATCGAAACTTCCGGGCGGTCGCGGCCATGGCGAGCCGATCCGGCTGTTCATCGAACTGGAACAAGAGGCGGAGGTGGTCGGCGTGTTCCGTTATCAGGGCGGCCGCAAGCTTCTGGTCGGAAGCAAACAGGGCAGGGGCTTTGTCGTCGCCGAAGACGAATGCCTCGCCAATACGCGCAAGGGCAAACAGGTGCTCAACGTCACGCCATCCGACGAGGCGCGCGCGCTGGCGGCGGTCGACGGCGAACTGGTTGCCGCGATCGGCGACAATCGCAAGATGGTCGTGTTCCCGCTCGACCAGGTGCCGGAGATGACACGTGGGCGCGGCGTGCGCTTGCAGCGTCACAAGGAGGGCGGCCTGTCCGACGCAAAGACGTTCAAGGCCGAGGACGGCCTGACCTGGATCGACTCAGCCGGTCGCGTATTTACGCTGTCGCTGAAGGAACTCGCCGACTGGCGCGGCAACCGCGCCGACGCCGGACGGCTGGCGCCGAAAGGCTTTCCGAAGAATAACAAGTTCGACAACACCGCGGGCCGTCCCGTCGCGAACGCGAAGGGCGCGACGGAGAGTTAGGCTAGCGCTTTGCGCGCAGCGACAGCCCTTCTGACGAGGCCAATCGCTCGAACGTCACGCCAAAGACGGCATCGAGCCGGCGATCGTCTATGATATCGCGCGGCGGTGCATCGAGCACGATACGTCCGTTATCGACGACGATCACACGATCAAAGAAGCGAAACGCCAAGTCGAGATCGTGCATGGCGACGATCGAAAGACTGTTGTGGGAGCGGCGCACGAGAATATCCACGAGATCGATACGATGCCTGATGTCGAGGCTGGCGCCCGGCTCATCGGCGATAAGAAGGGGAGGGTCAATGGCGAGCACCATCGCCAAGAGGACCCGAGCCTGTTCTCCTCCCGACAGGGTGGACCAGCGCCGCTCGCGCAGCGCTGCTAGCTCAAAACGAACCAGTGCCTGCTCGGCGGTTGACGACAACGAGTCCGGCCCGCGTTCCGCTCCAAGTCTCACGAGGTCGATCACCGTGAGGTCCCAATGGGGCTGAAAATACTGGGGCACGTAACCGATCGTGCGCGCGCGGGCCGCCGCTGGCATTTGTGCGATGTCCTCGCCGCCGATGCGTATTGCGCCTTTCGATGGCGGGACGACGCCGGCCAATAGCTTGAGCAGCGTCGACTTGCCGGCTCCGTTCGGGCCGATGACAGCGATCGAGCCGGTTTGACCCAAGCGGCAGCCGATATCCGAGAGGATCGCGACTTTGTTGCGCGTCAGGGACACGCCGTCTGCGCTCAGACTTTTCATGTTCGCAGCTTGCGGGCCAGGAGCAGAATGAAGAACGGTCCGCCCGCAATCGCAGTGACGAGTCCGAGTGGAATCTCGGCCGGCGGCAGTGCCGATCGCGCGATCGCGTCGGCGAGCGTCACGACGATGGCGCCGACGAGTGCGGCGGCGGGTAAAAGCGGGCGATGCAACGAACCGACAAACCAGCGCGCGATATGAGGCGAGGCGAGGCCGACAAAGGCAACGAGGCCGCCCAGCGCCACCGCGGCCGCAACGGCCACCGATGCGGCAAGGACCGCCAGCGAAATAAAGCGCTTCACATTCAGCCCGAACCCCACAGCCATCGTGTCGCCCAGACCGATCACGTCCAGGCCCCGGGCGAATGGCGCCATCAGGCAAACGCAGCCTGCCGCCAGCAGCGCGAAGAAGTCCGAGCTTGCTCCAGGTCGGCGTCTGAACGCCGCCCAGGACCCAACTCAAAACGGCCTGCAAGCTGACCGTCTCATCGGAAAGCGCCAGCATCAGGTACGAGCGTAGGGCGCCGAGGATAGCCGCGACGGCGACCCCCGCGAGCAACATTCCCGCGGCGTCGACGGCTCCCGAGACTCGAGACACCGCAAGAACGAACAGGGTCGCGCTCCATGCTCCGATGAAGGCAAGAAGCGGCAGCGTAAGCGCTTGCGAGACGCCGAACGGCACCAGAAGCGCAATGGTCGCGCCGACGGCGGCGCCGCCGGCCGAACCCAGCAAGTAAGGCTCCGCGAGCGGATTGCGAAACACGCCTTGAAAGACTGCGCCGCTCAGGCCCAGCAACGCCCCGACAAGCGCCGCGGCAAGAACGCGGGGAAGCCGCCATTCGACCAACAGACGGTTTCGAAGCGTATCGTCGCCGAGCAGCGCACGCGCCACAGACGCCGGCGTAGCCCATTCGTTCCCGGCGCACACGGCGATCAAAAGAGCGCCCGCGAGAATGAGACAGAGCAGAAGCCAGGGTTTCACTGCGTCGGGGCCATTGGATGAAAGATCGCTGCCAAATGCTCGACACCGTCGATCGTCCGCGGTCCAGGGATCAGCAGTTCCGCCCGGCTCACCGCATACGCCCGGTGCGACGTAACCGCGCGAAGCCGGCCCCACCAAGGCTCCGCAATCAGATCGTCGAGTTCGCGTTGCGATCCGGCGTAAAGCAGGATGTCCGGATCGGCGTCGAAAATCGCCTCCGGCGACACTTGCGCGATGGTCGAATCGGCCAACGCAAAGCGTCCGCCCGCCCGCACGATCGCGTCGCCCGTATAAGTGCCGGCCTGTGCGACCAGGAGCAGACCGTTGCCAACGCGGCCACGAATCATGACGACGCGTGGCGCGGGCAATTCGCGGACGCGTTCTGTCGTTGCAGAAAGCCGGCGCTCCAAAGCGTTCGCCACCGCCTCACCGCGATCCGGCACGCCCAAAGCCTGTCCGAGCAAGCGCAGATTCGCGAAGATTTCGGTAACGTCGCGCTGCATGAGAACAATGATGGGAACGCCCAGCCGTTCCATCGGATCGACCAACTGAAACGCTGCCTGGCGGGCTGGCGTGACCACCACGAGGTCCGGCCTCAGCGCCACCGTCGCGTCGACGGACATGCCAAGGCGTCCGCCGATCAGCGAACGGTCCAAAATCTCGGGCGGATAGCGCGTGAAGGCGTCGATGCCCACGATCCGATCCGTCAGGCCGAGCGCCGCGACGAGTTCGGTATTGGACGAAAAGACCGTAACGATGCGCTGAGGAGGCGAGGCGATGGTGACGAGGCGGCCGAAGGCATCTCGTACCGTCACCGGCTCCGCGCTCGCTGCGACGGCGGCAAGCGCGGAACCAAAGACGAGAGCGGCGATGCGAAGCCATGGCCTCATCAGAACCTTGCCGTCAAACCTGCGATGTATTCGCGTCCCGGCAGCGAATTGCCGCACGATCCGTTTGAGAACGCCAGATTGCCGAGGCAGGGTACCACGCCATAGAGCGCGATGAAGATCGGCTGATAGTTCAGATTGAAGACGTTATTGACCTTCCCCCATACCGAGACGCCATCGGCGACCTTCATCTCGCCCTTAAGATTCCACACCGTATAGGGCGATTTCTCGAAGATCGTCACGTTCGGTACCTGCCCTGGTACGATCAAATGCTCTTCGGTGTTGTACCACATGCGGCCGTTGATAATGCCCTGGATCTCGAACGACCAATCATGGAAGGCCTCACCGTGCTGGCCAAACTTCGTATTGATGGCAATCTGTGATTCGTAGGTGCGCAGCGGCTTATCGGTATTCGCCGTCGGGCCGACAACCGTGGTGATACCTTCGTCTACCATATGGAAGTTGTAGTAGGCATCGCCGTGGAGGTTCCAAAACCAATTGCCGGACGCGCTTGAGAGGAGCTTGAGCACGTCGAGTTGATATTGCAGTTCGACGCCTTGCAGGATGACCGCGCCCGGATTGTTGATGTACTGCGAGATTGTCCCGCCCGTCGGCGTCATACCGATGGCTTGAGTTGTGATCCGATCGATAATGCGGTTCTGATAAACCGCCAAATCAAACGTCGCGAGACTTCCTGTTGCATTCAGGCCGGCCTCGATCTGCTGGCTGTGCTCCGGGCTGATACCTGGATTTCCGAAAGTGACGCTTCCCGTGCTTGCCGTCGTGAAGTTTTGTCCGAACTCTGTCGCCGTAGGCGCACGAAAGCCGCTCGATGCGCCAAGTCGCGCCGTCAGCCAATTGGTCGCTCGATAGGCAGCTCCACCCGAATAAGTCAGCGATTGATAGTCGTGGGTCGAGGTTGCGAGGCTTACGACGGAAGTTCGGGTCGAGTGTTGTAGCGCCGATCGTCTTGCGCAATCCTCCCCGCACGGTCAAACGGTCGTCAAACAGGTTCTGTGAGTCTTCGAAGTAATAAGCGTTGGTGTTTTCGTGCTGATTGTTGTCGGTTGGCGCGAGCTGCGGTACCGGGACCCCGAGCCCGAAATCAAAACGCGTCGAACGCAGTGTTTCGCGCTCGTAGTCCCATCCAAGCAGCAGATCGTTCCCGTACCAAAGATCGAAGCGGGGCTGGAAACGGGTTCCTTGGAGATATTGCTTGCGGGTATTGAGATCGATGGAGGTGTGCGGACTCACCGCCGCGCTGAAAGGGCTCGGCTGGTTAAGGCCATCAACGTCCTCAACGTCATAGAATTGGAAGAACCAATGAGCGAAGCCGTTCGCCGTCCCACCCGTGAGGCTCGTATCCATCGAGCCGTTGTAGCGATTGTCCTGGTCGTTGAGGCTCCACGACGATCCGCGAAAGCCCGCGTCGTAAATGCCGTCCTGCCGAATATTGAAGTCGACGCGATTGTTGGGGTCGAACTGGTAGCCGACGGCCGCCGTCTCGCCATGACGCTTCCATCCAGTGTTTGGTTCGAGCCCGGTGGCGGAGTGGAAGCTGTCCTCGGTGCCGTAATTGAGTCCGGCGTACCAATCGACACCGTTCTTTTGTCCTCCGGTCTGCCCCTTCGTTGCCGCCAGGGCGGACGAGCCGCCGGCTCCTTCCACAAGCGTGCCTGGCGCGGTGCGGCCGGTCTTGAAGATGATGTTGATGATGCCGCCCATATTCTGGCTGCCGTAAACGACCGACGAGGGACCGCGGATGATCTCAATGCGATCGACGTCGGCAAGCGAGAGTTTGGCTACGTTTGCGGTGCCGGCGCGATGACCGTTGATCAGCACCAGAACTTCGCTCTTGTAGTCGCGGCCCTGGCCCTCTGACAGCGCTCCCCGGATGACGATCTGCGTCTGGTCGGCGGACCATTCGCTCATAAAGCCGACCGCGTTCTCCGCCAAAAGGTCGGCGATGGATTTCGCCTTGGAATCCTCGATTTGCGCGCTCGTGATGACCTGCACCGTTCCGGTCAGATGGCTGATCGGTTCGGGCCGCCCGGTTGCCGTTGTGACCAGCTCCTCGCTTGGCGGGCCGTTCAGTCCTTCAGCCGGCGTGGGAGCGGGACTGGTGCTCGGCGTTGCCGTCTGGACCGGCTTCTTGGGCTTGGGTTTCTTTGGCTTGACGTGCGGCTGTGGCTGCGGCGAAGCGACGTGAACCGGCCCAAGTTGGCTCTGATCGGGCTGCGGTTGATCCGGTGGCGGCGCCGATTGAGCTCTGATCGGCTGCGCTACGAGGATCGGTAGAAGAGCTATCGTGGAAAGGATGAGATTTTTGCGCGTCAGAACGCGGCCGCAGCAGCGGCCGTTTTTGTAGACAGGCATCACGCCACGCCCCCAAAAGGCGATACGGACCCGTCACCGCGATCTTTGGCTGTCTATCGGTCGCGCCTTCGCCCTGGCCGCTACCCCAAAACAACCGGCCGTAACTACGTCAAGACACCCCGCCCGACGCGCTCGCGCGTGACCGTTGCTGGTGGCAGTTCTCCTGGCTCGCGGGTCGATGTCTCCAACCGCCTTCCCGGGAAAAGCACTTCCCAGTGGCAAGATTGGTTGAAGGCTAACCGCTTACAGTTGCGGGGGCAGCCACGGCTTTACAGGCCCCCCGCCTGCGCACCGCGTTCCCTTTTGATCCCTTGCGGGAACCACCAAAATAATCTTTGCGGGGAACACGAAATCGGTCAAGCGGATTCTAAACGCGTCGATCGTTGTTTTGGCGCAAGCGGCACAAGTGCAACAGTGGGAGTTAGAGTTACCCTTTTTGTCCGCGTTCTTTTTGACGGCGAGAACAATCGCGACAGCAAAAGTGCCTGCCAGAGCGATCAGTGCGATTTGCTCCCAAATCATGCCTGACTATAGGGGACTGACCGGAGAAAGGTATGCCGAAATGGCACGGAGACACGCCAAGCAGCGCCGCTCCGACGCCGAGTGATTATCGCAAAGGAGGCGTCCGACCGCACTCGCAATCATACCTTCCATATCAGGACGGCAGACCTGCGTGGAATGTCGAGCCGAATGCCGGTGGCGGCGGTCTTGGCTTGCCGCGCAAGGTGCTCGGCCAATAACCGGCGCCGCTGATCGGTCGCTGTCCAGACAAGGCGATCGGCGAGGTATGAGGCCAATCGGTTGAGGTTAGGAACATACGCAGAAAACGTCCAGTCGGAAGACGCCACGGCATGAGGCTGCAATTCCTTCGACAATTTCTGCAACACGATGTCGACACCGGGCGTCTCATCTTCGCCATGCCATTCGGCGGGGAGGCATCCCGCAAAGACAAGTCCACGAGGACCGTGCTGGGCCGGGATCACCCACACGATCATGCGGCGCGTCCAACGGCGGCATCGCAACAGAAATTCTTCGGGCTGCTGCAAAGGCGCAGGGATGTTTGCGGCAAGAACGGTGTCGTGCTCGAAGTCACGCACGTCCGCCAACTCCCAGCCACAGCCGATCACCTCGACGTCATCGCGGTATCTTGAAAGGCGCAGCTGCATACTTGCGGTGGGCTCCACCGCAGTCCATCGATAATTGGCGTCGCGCAGCGCATGCCCCAGTTGGCCGCCGCCGGCGCCGACATCGAGCAAGTGACCGATCGCAGGCACGTGCTTGCGCACGAGTGGCGCAACTCGTTCCACGTAGTTCGATGTATCGATCGCGGCGGCGTATAGCTCGATCGGATCGAAAGCCATGCAATCAGTGCTCATGTGAGCTGAGCTAACATCTTTCGGCAGACAATCCCACGCCAGTCCACGCTTAGGCGTTGCGCAGGCGACAGACCCAATCTCCGGCGAGTCAAATTTGACGAACGATCGATTCCCCACTTATCCTATTGTGGACGGTTCCCTTCGGGGATCAAAAGCGAACGCAGTGAAGGTGTTGTCCTGATGCTGCGGCTGCCCCCGCAACTGTGAGCGGCGAGTCTCTCGTCTTGCGTCACTGGGATATCGGGTCCCGGGAAGACGACGAGAGGTAACGACCCGCGAGCCAGGAGACCTGCCGTCAGCCGTGGTCAACGCGAGAGCTGTCGGTCGGGGTGTATAGACGGCTGTTGAACCAAGCGCTTGGATCAGGCGCGCGGGAATACACATCGCGGTGGCGTGCCACAGAGCGTGTTGCCCGAGGTGTCTCAATGTTTACCGAAAATTTCGTCGACCGGCGCAGTCGCGGCTGCGCCAGCGTGATTGCGCGTCTTCGCCGGAATACCAGAGGGGCGCCATGAAATCCGCCGAGCCCCTTCTGGAATTCTTCGACAAACAGATAAGACAGGCTGAAACAGCCTGGAGCGTCGGCAGTTTCGGCGCGATCGCCGAGTTCACGCGCGATCCGGATGAACCCGTGACGTTTCGGCGCGAGGGCACTTGGCTGTCGTCGCGGCGCTGCGACGGGAAGTTGGCAAATCGATCTTCGCGACGGATAGCGGCGCGATGGGCGTCATCCTGTATGCGAACCCCCATCGAGTTTTCGCGAGTCGGGTGGGACGCATCGAGGTCTTCCAGCCAATTCCGCCGCCTGATGGCAAAAATCCCGAAGGCCCGCACACGCATGTCTTGCTGAAGCTGCTCGCCCACGGCCGCACGCACGCGGCAACCGAACCAGTGCCTAGGGATTTGGTGCCGTGCGCGCATTGGTATCCGCCCAATCCGGTGCGCGACAATCAGGGCCGCAGCCGCCCCTTCCACGACAAAAGTCATTTTGCCTTCCTTGCCTTGCTGGAACGGTACGGTGATCCCAAGCGGCTTGCGCTCAAGAAGCGTGTCATCCATTCCGTTATTGCGGGCCACGAGCCTTTTGCGTTCGCCACCGATGGAGACCGTTTTAGCCCTGCGACCGTGCGAGTGACGCTCCGGCAACTCCAAGCCTCGAACACACGGTCAGCGACGCTTGCGGCGTGGCTCGCGATGTATGACCGCCCTGAGAAACGCGCGGTCGATCCCGCAAAGGATCATTCCCGTCCCCATCTCACGGTGGTCGACGCGGACGAGTGAGGTGCAGTGTTGCGAATCAGCTTGGCGCCCGAGTGCCCTTCAACTCCATCAGGCGCTCCGCAATCTTTCGCAGGCACGAAGGACAAAGACAGTCCGTGAAGTGTCCGACTTCGGCCGGGAGCGGTGTCGGAAGCCGAAAGGGTTCGGCTGCGCACCAGCAGCCGCCCCGATCATCCCGTGAGCACTGGAATTCGGTACCGCAGCGTTCGCAGATCATACGCCGCACGGGCGTCCGCGAATCGTCGAGCTTGGTGTCTGCGGGACATTGGCTCATTGCTGCTTCGATTTCCTCAACAAATACGTATCCATGATCCAGCCTTTCCGGCCCTTGGCCTCTGCACGCTTTGTCTCAATGTCGTGCTTGAGCTCCTGCAGATGTCCTGCAACGAGAATTTCATCCTTGGTTCCGAGGTAGGCGCCCCAATAGATATCGATCTCGCTCTCGCGAATGTTTTTGAACGAACAGTCGCCGTCGAGCATGACGATCACGTCGTCGACGTTATTCGGCAGGCCTTCGGCAAGCTTTCGGCCCGTCGTGATGTGGACGGATCGCCCGATGCGATTAAGCGCGATCCTGTGTCTCGCGGCCAAAGCCTGGATCGCGCTGATGCCCGGAATGACCTCATACTCGAACGCGACGGTCCCTCTGGCGACGATCTGATCGATGATCCTCAAGGTACTGTCGTAGAGCGCAGGGTCGCCCCAGACCAAAAAGGCGCCACGCTCGTTTTCGCCAAGCTCTTGCGTAATCAGCCGTTCGTAGATGTCCGCTCTCTCATCGTGCCACTCCCGCACCGCCGACTCGTAGGACGAGGGCATCCGGTCCCGCTGCGGGTCAGCCGTCTCGACGGTTCTGTACGATTTGTTCTTGATATATCGCTCGCAGATGTCCTTACGCAGGCGGACGAGGTCCTCTTTGTCTTCTCCCTTATCCATGAAGAAGAACACGTCGACTTCGTTGAGCGCGTTGATCGCTTGGACCGTCACGTAGTCCGGATTGCCCGCGCCGATGCCGATAACAAAGACTTTTCTCATGGCTCCTGATCCGTCCGCGGCGCTCGATCGCGAGGTTGCGGCGTCCGCATTAGCCGGCGCGCGGCGCCGGCGCCAGACTCCTCAGTGTAGCGGGCGGGCAGGGCGGCACAATTCGGCAGTCTCGGGGACGCATTCGCCTTCGAGTCGGTTTCGAAGAAAATGACGTATTGCCGGAATTGTCTCTGCTAGAGTGCATCGGGCCCGAGTCCGGGAGGGTCCAAGTGCCGCCAAGTGGCGCCAAGTGCCCAGGAATGAGCTTATGGACGTTGCGATCGTTGGTGGCGGCATCGGTGGGCTAACGCTGGCGCTCTCCGTCCACGCCTCGGTGCCGTCGAGCCGGATTCGCGTCTACGAAGCGGCGCCGGACGTCCGCGCACTCGGCATCGGCATCAATCTTGGCGCGCACGCCGTCAAGGAATTGAGCGCGCTCGGACTCGAAAATACGCTCGTCGCGGTCGCCTGCACGCCGCAGGACTACGCGTTTTTTACCCGGCACGGACAGCTCGTGTACCGCGAGCCTTGGGGCCGCGCCGCCGGCCATCAGTGGCCGCACCTTTCGATCCATCGCGGCGACCTGCACCAGGTTCTGCTGGACGCGGTGCGCGCGCGGATCGGGGCGGAGAATTTCATCACCGGTCATCGCTGCGTGGGTTTCGAGCAGGACGAAACGTCCGTCACAGTGCGCTTCGCCGATCCGGACGGAAGCCTGCTCGCGGCGGTGAGGGGCGACGTGCTGATCGGCTGCGACGGCATCCATTCGGTCGTTCGGCACCAGCTTTATCCGGACGAAGGCCCATTCTGCTATCGCGGCACCAATCTGTGGCGCGGCGTGACGCGCATGACGCCTTACCTTACCGGACGCAGCATCGCGCGCATCGGTGCGCGGCACTCGACTCTAATAATCTATCCGATCCGCAACAATATCGACTCTGCCGGGCGTCAGCTCGTCAACTGGGTGGCGGAAATCGAGCGCGACGTCGCTGTGCCGGTCGATTGGAACAAACCCGGCCGGCTCGAAGACTTTTATCCGACCTATCAGGACTGGATGTTCGATTGGCTTGACGTCGCCAAGATGATCCGCGACGCCGATCAGATTTTGTCCTATCCCATGGTCGATCGCGATCCGCTCGACCGCTGGACGTTCGGCCGCGTGACGCTTCTGGGCGACGCGGCGCATCCGATGTATCCGCAGGGCGGCAACGGCGGCGCACAGGCCATCATCGATGCCGCAACGCTCGCCCGATTGCTTATGAGCGAGCCCGATCCGGCTGCCGCGCTGAAAGAATACGAGGCGCAACGGCTTCCGGCGACCAGCCGCATCGTCCTGCAAAACCGTTCGGCGCCGCCGAACGTGATCGTCGATACGGTCGAGCAGCGCACCGGCGGCCGGCGCTTCGAGCGGCTCGAAGACGTGATCAGCCAGGACGAGCTACGCGGGATTTTCGAACGCTATCAGAAAGTCGCAGGCTATCATGTCAATCAGGTCAGTGGACCTCAGGAGCAACGCGCATAACATGGTAGACACTCTTCCCTCGCTGAAACTCTCGATCGACGGCGCGATGAAGATTTTACAAGCCGCGATGAAGAAGGCTGCCGACATGGGCGTGCCGCAATGCATTTCCATCGTCGATGCCGGCGGTCATATGTTGACCTTCGCGCGGATGGATGGCGCTTTCCCGATGTCGTTCGAATCGTCCCTGATGAAGGCGATGACGGCCGCGTCCTACGGCACGCCGACCGGCAACATCGGCGCCGGCATCGATCTCAAGCTCGCGATCGCCACCCAGGGAAAGCGCATCAATCTTCCCGGCGGCTTGCCGATTGTGATCGAAGGTCATGTCATCGGCGGCATCGGCGTCGGCTCCGGCACCGGTGAGCAGGACCGCAAGGTCGCGGACGCGGGGCTTGCGGCACTGCCGGGAGCGAAGCGGTTCGGTTGATATTTCGCGTTGCGTCGCGCCGCTTTTATTCGGCCTTGAGATGCGACGCCCTGATGATCGGCCACCACTTGTCGATTTCCGACTTGAAGAAGGCTGCCAGCGCTTCGGGGGACTGCTGATCGCGCGGCCAGATGTCTTGGCCTTGCACCGCATAACTACGCTGCACGGTCGGATCGGCGAGCGCACTCACTACAGCAGCGTTCACCCTGGCGACGATGTCGTTCGGCGTGCCCTTCGGCGCCCACAGCGCATGCCAATATGAGACGTGCAGTCCGGGAACGCCGGCCTCGTCGATCGTCGGAATATCCGGCGCAAGGTGCCAGCGCTCCGGCGTCATGACGGCGTAGGCCTTGATCGCGCCGGCGCGAACCTGGGTCATCGCATTGGCGGCCTGATCGAACATGAAATCGACGCGACCGGCCATCATGTCCTGCATCACCTGGGCACCGCCGCGATAGGGAACAAAGCCGAAGCGAGTGCCGGTGACTTGCTGGAAATAAACTCCCGCGACTTGCGCGCCGCCTGCGGCGCCGACGGTCGCGGCCTGCGCCTTGTCGGGATTGGCCTTGAGCCAGTCGATCAGCTCGCGCACGTCCTTCGCCGGGAAGTCTTTCCGCGCGATGATGATCTGCGGCGTGTTGGCCAGAAGGGCGATCGGAACAAAATCGGTCAGGATGTCGTAGGGCAAAGTGTAGGTGATCGGGTTGACGACCTGCGTGCTCCATTGGCCGATGCCGAGCGTATAGCCGTCAGGTTCGGCGCGGGCGAGCCGGCCGACGCCGATCGTGCCGCCGGCGCCACCGACGTTCTCGATGACCATTGGCTGGCTCAACGCCGCTTCCAGTGGAGCGGACAGAATGCGAGCCAAGACGTCGGACGGTCCGCCGGGCGGGAAGGGCGCAATGATCGTGACCGGGCGCGACGGATAGACCTGGGCCGACGCGCCGCCGGCACTGCCGATCATCGTGAGAGCGAGCGCTAAAAGCAGACGCGTCATGGCAGACCTTTCATCTCACGATCCGCGGTTTGTTGTGGCCGGCCCGGGGGAGGAGCGTAGCGCGCGCTCGACGAGTTTGAGCAGGGCCGTGTGGTCCTGCATCTTGTAGATCGACGCGCCCATCTGGACCGGGTCGCCCGCATAGTATCGCTCGTACTGCAGCTGCCGCTGGCCGAATTGCGTTCCGGTGGCGTCCCACGCGAGCTTCGACAGCCGGATTTTGGCTTCGGCGTCGCGGTCGGCGCCGCGATAATAGCGGTGAATGTCGGCGGCGATCTGCGATGTGAGGTCGGCGTGGGTTGGATTGGCCAAAATGCCGCCGGCGCCGAGCACCTGCGTGAGCCGTACCATGCGCTCGTAGAAGCGCGGGATGTGGTAGCGCAAGGCCTGCAGGGGCTCCAAGGCCGGCCGAAAGGTACCGCGCTCGCCGACTTCGGCCTTGAACTCCGACAGCACGATCGCGCCTTCGATCAGCTGCAGGTAGCCAAGGCATTCGCCGAGTTGCTCCTGGACGTGCACGAAGCCATCGGTCTTGACGCTGCGCGTCAACGCAAGCGCCAGCGCCGTCATGAATTCGCATTTTGCCAAGCCACGCACCGCGGTCTGGTGTCCGGTGTGGCATTGCAGCCGCGTGCGCGCGAACATGGTGTTCGCCAGCGCAACATTGCCGTACAGAAAAACCCGATCCCACGGCACCAGAACATCGTCGAAGATTGCAAACGCGTCGGGTTCCTCGAAGCGGGAGCCCAGCGGATGGTCCCATTCGGATTGATCGCCCTGGTCGAACGGCTCGCGGCAGATGAAACGCAAGCCCCGCGTATCGGTCGGTATGCCGAAAGCGAGCGCGTATTTCTCTTCGCCGGGACGCACCGAAAACGGCAGCGGATAGACCATGATCTCGTCGGCGCTCGGACCGTGCGTTGCCAGCATCTTGGCGCCGCGGACGATCAGACCCTCGCGGGCCTCTTCGACGATGCCGAGATAGGCGAATTCGCCGGCCTGCTCGGATGCCGATTTGCTGCGGTCGACCGGAGGGTTGACCAGCGCGTGAGTCATGAAGAGATCGTTGTCGCGGCAATGGCGATAGTAATTCGTCACATTGTCGTAGAATTGGCTGCCGCATTCGGCGAAGAACTCCGGCGAGTCGGCCAGCGACGCGAGCAGCGTGTTGAGGAAATCGGGCGATCGTCCCATCGTCCCGAATGTGGCGTCAGCCCACACTCGCATCGCCTCGCGGCGGCGTACGAGATCGTCATAAGAGCGCGGGATGATGAACGATAGCCCGGCGTCGTCGCCCTCGTCGGTGCGATACGTCATTGTCGGGCGCAATGTCGCGTCGGTTTGGCAATCGTAGAGCATCGCCATCGCGGCGATGGGGCGGCGCAACGCGGGATCGCCCGTGACGTCGCGGACGTTGCGGCCGGCGATCCAGACGTCCCTCGGATGCGTCTTCAGTCCCTGGACGTACTCTTTGCCGCCACGCGCACCCATAAGTGTTCCTCGCCGTACGGACAACGCTGATTGTCCGCTTTCGGGGACACTACCAATCGGGTTTTGTCGGGGTTTTCAAGCCTCGAGCGGCTACTGGTCGATGTGGATGTTGTTGTCGCGAATGACCTTCGCCCAGCGTGCGATTTCGCTTTTGAGCAGCGCGGCTGCGTCAGCAGGCGAACGCTGATCTTTCGGGAAGGGTGTTACGTCCTGTCCCGCCCAGGTCTTGAGGATCGCGGGATCCGACACGGCGTTCTGCATCGATGCGTTCAGCGTCTTGATCACGGTATCGGGCGTTCCGGCCGGAGCAAACAGCGCCTGCCAGTAAATGACGTCGAGTTTCGGCCCAAGCACCGCGGGGAAGCTGTCCGCGGTCGGAAACTCCGGCAGCTTGTCCCTCGCGGTGACGCCGTAAGCCTTCACTTTGCCCGTCGCCACAAGCTGTACGACCGATTGCGGCGTAGCGAAGAACAGATCGACCTGGCCGCCCAGCAGATCGGTCAGCGCGGGCGCCGCTCCCCGGTACGGAATCTGATCGAGCGGAACGCCCGCTTCCTGAGCGAACAGCGACGTGGCCAGATGGCCGGTGGTGCCGTATCCGGCAATCGCCGCTTTCATCCGCTCCTTCTTCATCAGGGCGATCAGGTCGGCGAGCGTATTCGGCTCAAGCGTATTGCGGCCGACCAGCACCAGCGGATTGCGGTTGACCAGCATCACCGGAGCAAAGTCCTTGAGCGTGTCGAATGGCAGCGTCTTGTACAGCGTGACATTTGCCGCGATCTGCAGATTGTGCAGGAGCAGCGTGTAGCCTTCGGGCGTTGCCCGCGCGGCCTTTTCGGCGCCGATGATGGCGCCGCCGCCGCTGACATTTTCGACAATGAAGCTCTGATGAAGCTCGGTTGACACGAACTGCGCGACCATCCGCGCGGTTTCGTCAGTCGGCCCGCCGGCCGGGTAGGGCACGATGATGGTGACGGGGCGGCTCGGATATTGCTGCGCGGCAGCTGGCGCCATGGCGGCAAGAAGTGAAAGAACAGCCGCAACGGCGGCGAAGCGTCTCGCCGTGAAACCTATCGCCATGTCGTCCTCCCCGCGTCATTCGTTTTCTTTGACCTTACACCTCCGGAATAACGGGCAACAGCAGATAGGGCTCTCGACCTGCGGCGAAATGCAGGGTGTTGCATGTCGCAAAAATCGCGGGGGGCCGATCGTCTGGATCGATATGCAGGAACGGTCCGACGCCCTTCATCGGATAGGGCGCATTTGGCAACGCGATGTCGCGGCCGTCGACCTCGTAATCCTTGCCGCTGACGGTCAGCGCGAGCCGGTAGCCGGGCGGCACCACAATCGATGTCGGCCAGATTTCGATATCGAGTTCGACCGGCTCGCCAGGCCGCTGCGGCCATGCCTCGTCGTGGGTGTGCCATGGCCGATAGGGCGGTGACTTCGCCGGATCGAGCTTGCGATGCGACGCGCGCAGCCAGCCGAGCCCAACAGGCACGCGCGGATCGTTCGAACCGATGAACGTGATTTCCTTCCCGGCGGGATCGAAGACGCGCAGCGCCAGAAAGACGTCGGCGTCGGTCGTCTCTGACGAGACCCACAGCTTGACGGCGACTGGGCCGGTGATCTCGAGGCTTGTGGCCATTGGCGGCGTGCTGAAGGTGAGGCCGGCGCCGGTGGTGTCGTAGCTGAGCGCTGTGGCCCTGGTCGGCATTCGCGGCGCCAGCGTCGAACCGTCGGGCTGCAAGAAATATTTGGTCCACTGCGTGCGCGCGAGCGGCCACTCGTTCTCGCCGCGCAGAACGAATGTTTCATGCGGATGACGGATGTTGAGCGACACGCGGGGCTGCCGGTCCCAGCCGGTGTCGTCGCCTTTGAGGAAATGGCCAAAGAACCGCTTCTGCAGCGTTTCGCCGTAGGTGCTGTAGAAATGCGTGAAGTGCGTGTCGCCGTGCATCTCGAGCCACTTCTGCTTGGAGCCTGCGCGCAAGTAGCCTTCGATATTGCCCCGCGTGTGCAGCCCCATGCCGCCCCAATTTCCGGCTGACAGCAGCGGCGCTTCGATCTGTGAAAAATCGGCGGTGCGCGCCGCGTGATACCCGTCGCAGAACGGGCGCTGCTTCGCTTCGCCAGGGCTGTCGGCGCGGCGCTTGAGGAGTTCTTCCTCGCGCAGCGTGTCCGGCCCAGCGACCCATTCGCCGGTGACCACGCTCTTCGCACCGCGGCTGCCGACGCCATGCTGCACGCTCGCGACCTGACGCGGATGCCAGCTGTTGAGAAAATCGCAGAGAATGCCGCCGTGCCGGCACAGCTCCCGATAATAATCAGATGCGCCTTCCCAGATACACAGCGCAGCAAGGTGCGGCGGCTTCAGCGCGCCTACGGTCCACTGGTTCATCGCATAGTAGGAAATGCCGTTGATGCCGACCTTGCCGTTGCTCCAGGGCTGCGTGCCGGCCCATTCGACGCAATGGTACAGGTCGAGCGTTTCGCGAGGCGACCAGACGTCGAGTAGGCCCGGCGATCGTCCCGCGCCGCGTGAGTCGACGCGCACGCATGCGTAGCCGTCGGGCACCCATTTCTCCGGATCGACCAGCTCCCAGTTCTGGTACTTGTTGCTTGAGCCTTCGAGCACTTCCGGCGCCGCTTTGACGAGCCGCGCCCAGTTGCCCTTGTAGCCTCCCTGAAAGGCGAGGCCCTTCGCGTAAGGTCCGTAACTGAGAATGACTGGATATTGGCCCGCTGCGACGGGCCGAAACACGTCGGCGCGCAGCACGACACCGTCGTCCATCTCGATGTCGGCATCCCAATTGACGTGCATGCCGTCGCGAATTTCAGATGCTGCGCCGCCCATCGAGCCCTCACTCCCCGTGGCGACAATTTGAACCGAACGAGTGTGCCGCGTCCAGCGCGATAGGGCTATGCGACCGATCCGGCTTCACATTAGTATCGGGTCCGTCCCAGAGTATCAGGACCGTTCCGGCGGGGAAGCGATCCATGCGACCGTCGTCCGCACGTGCCGTTCTGCTCGCCCTCTTTCTTACAGCGTGTGCGACGAGCGTTTCGCACGCCGAGTCCCACGTGCCCTTCTACAAAGGCAAGCGGCTCACAATCCTCATCAATTTCGCGGTAGCCGGGCCGACCGACATCGAGGGCCGGCTGATGGCGAAATATCTCGCCAGGCACATCGACGGCAATCCGATGATCATCGTGCAGAACAAGGACGGCGCCAGCGGTCTGGTTGGCGCGACCTATCTGGGCGAGATCGGCCCGAGAGACGGCACCATGCTCGGCTATTTGACCGGGGCGACATGGGAATCGGTAATCGAGCCGGAGGCGTTTCATACCGACTTCAAGAGCTACGAATTTATCGGCTATGCGCCGACCAACGCGTTCTACTATGTGCGTACCGATACGCCGCCGGGCATGAAGGTGCCGGCGGACATCGTGAAGGCGCAGGGATTGATCGTCGGCGGGCTTGCGGCCGCGTCGTCTAAGGATTTGCGGCTGCGGCTGACCTTCGACATGCTCGGCGTGCCGTATCGCTATGTGACGGGCTACCGAAGCAGCAGCACAGCGCGGCTTGCCGTCCAGAGCGGCGAGATCAGCGTGCACTCGGAGACGACGCCGGCGTTCTTTGGCGTCATCGAACCGACGCTGGTGAAAACCGGAAAGTTCATGCCGATCTTTTATGACCAGAACTTCGACGGCGCGACGTTTTTGCACGACATGATGGTACCGACCGAGGTTCCGACTTTTCTGGAGCTCTACAAACAAATCAAAGGCGAGTTGCCGTCGGGTCAGCTGTTCGAGGCCTACAAGACCAATCTGCAAGTCGACTACATGCAGCGATTGCTCGCCATGCCGCCTGGAACGCCGCCTGCGGCGGTCGCGGCCCTGCGCAAGGCGGTTCTGGCATTGAACGACGATCCCGATTACGCGGCGGACGCGATGAAGACCGTGCAGTTCGTGCCGCACTACCAAGCCGGTCCCAATGTCGAGGACGAGGTCAAGAAGACGTTGACGATCGCGCCCGGCATGCGCGATTTCATCATGACCTATATCAAGAAGGTGGCGCCGTAATCGCCACCTCGGCTCAGAGCATCAATCGCTTCAGATGGAATCGATTGATGCTCTGATATTTTGTCGGTGCATGATCTTTTCGGGAAACCGGATTCCACTTTTCCGGATCATGCACTAGCCGTAGGCTTTCAGCACGTGGCGCGCGATTACCATTTTCATCACTTCGCTCGCCCCTTCGGTAATGCGGAAGCTGCGCTGCTGACGCCAGATTTTCTCGATCGGCAGATCGGTCGTCAGGGCGATGCCGCCATGAATTTGCATGCAATGATCGGCGGCGCGGAACGCCATCTCATCGGCAAAATATTTGCAGACATAGCAGTCCTCGCGGGCGTCTTCGCCTTTATCGAGACGGGTCGCGGCCTTGTAGACGAGTAGCCGTGCCGCCTGTAGCTCGATGTACATGTCGGCGAGCTTCCACTGCGTGGCTTGGCGGTCCGCGAGTGGCCGGCCGAATGTCGAGCGCTGCTTCGCGTACGACGTCGACATTTCAAGCATCCGCTCGGCGACGCCGAGTGCGCGCGCACCATGCTTGACGCGGCCGGCGCCGAGCCACTTCTGCGCCAGCGCAAAGCCCTGACCCTCTTCGCCGACGCGCTGGGCCACCGGCACGCGGACGTCTTCGAGGACGATCTCCCACGGCCGGTCGCCCATCATGGTCTGATATGACGTGCCGAGTTTGACGCCCGGCGTGTTCATATCGACGAGGAAGCACGAGATGCCGCCGCGCGAGCCCTTGCTGCGGTCGGTCGCCGCCATCAACTGCATGAAGTCGGCCTTGTTGGCATGCGAGATGAAGCGTTTGGTGCCGTTGATGACGTAGTAATCGCCGTCGCGCACCGCGGTTGTCCGCATACCGCCCGGATCGGACCCGGCGTCGGGCTCGGTTTGCGCGAATGCCACCCTCTTCTCGCCGCGCAACACCGGAATCAGGTATTTCTCGCGAAGGTCGCCCTTCAGCGAAAACAGAATATTGCGGACGACAGGTCCGGTGATGCCCTGGCCACGGGCGGGCAGGGCGGTCGTGCGCGACAGCTCCTCCCAGACCACGACGCGGCCGAGCAGTGACAGTCCGGGCCCACCGTACTCTTCGGGAATCTCCATCATGTAGATGCCGAGATCCTTGGCGCGCTTTTCAAATCGTTCGAGGAACTGCGGCTTGATCTCTTCGCCTTCCTCGGTAACGGTCTCGCGCTCGACTGGGATCAATTCGGCGTTGACGAAACGGCGCACCGATTCCTTGAGGATGCGAAGCTCCTCGGGCAATTCAAAGTCCATGACGCTTTCTCCCCGCCGGCAATCGGCTCCGCGGAACGTCGCGGCGCCGGCTCGGCGTCAAACACACTCGATCTGTCTGAACAACATATCGGCGCCGGAGCCGAAGTTGGCTCCGGCGCCGATGTCCTACTTCGAGGCGGCCTTCTTGCGCTTGAAGTGGCCGAGGCCTGGCCGGTAGCTCTTCTCGTCGAGGAACTGCCGCATGCCTTCCTGGCGGCCGTTCTCCTTGTCGTTGAATTTGAGCGCGTCGCTCTTTGCCCAGAGATAGTCCTGGGCCTGCGGCTCGTTCATGAAGCGCACGGCGCGGATCGCTTCCTTGGTGAAGCGCAAGGCGGCCGGGCTCTTCTCCATCAGCTTCTTGGCGAACTTCGTCGTCTCCTGCTTGAGGACAGCCTTCGGGAAGCTGAAATTGACGAAGCCGATCTCAACCGCCTTTTTGCCGTCGAACAGATCGCCGGTCATCGCGTAATACATGGAGTGGCGGAAGTTCAGCATCTGCACGACGTTCCAGGCCACGATGCCGCCCGGCAGAATGCCCCAGTTGACTTCGGAGAGGCCGAACTGGGCTTCGTCGGCCGCAATGGCGAAATCGCACGCCGAAACCTGGGTAAAGGCGCCGCCGAAGCAATAGCCGTTGACCATCGCGATGGTCGGCTTGGGGAAGGTCGACAGTTTTTGCCAGCGCCATTCGTTCGAGGCGCGCCGCGCCTTCGCTCGCGTCTTGGGATCCGTTTCGGTGCCGCGGAAGTAGAGCCGGATGTCTTGGCCCGCGGAAAAAGCCTCGCCGGCGCCGGTCAGCACCAGAACCTCGGTTTCTTCATCCACGACAAGATCGTCGAGCACCTCATCCATCTCGAGATGGAGCTGCGGGCTCATGGCGTTACGTTTGTCGGGTCGGTTCAAAATCACCCACGTGATGCCGTCGGCCTTTTCCACCTTGATCGTTTCGTATTTCTTTCCTGTCACGGTGCGTCTCCTGCTTTCTATTTCGCCCATCGAGCGAACGCCGAAGCATCCAGCCTGATGCGATCGCAGGAATACTAACGGCACCGTTGATTGCCAGCAATGTCAGCCGCCGCAACCGGGTCAAGCGCCGGCAGCCGACCTGAAGCGCGGCGCGTGCAGCGCGTGCTACTGGAAGATGTCTTTGTAGACCGAAAGCCAATTCGGCATGTTGGCGACGATCTGCTCGGGCGTGAACGAGATCGCGCGGAATTTGTCGCCATCCGGCCGCAGCGATGGAACGCGCGGCGGTATGGCAGGGTCGACAGGGATGTAGTCCGCGTCGCGATAAACATCCTGGCCTTCCGGCGATACCAGAAAGTCCGCTAGCAGCTTGGCGGCATTCACGTGCGGCGCGTCTTTCGTTATGCCGACAACCGACAGCACCGTCATGGCCGGGTTCATTGCGATCCAGCCGACCGGCGCACCCTTGTCGGCGCTGATCACGGCGTGATTGTTGAAGATGTTGAGCGCGATCGCGTAATCGCCGGCAATAACCCGGTCGAGCACGACGCGTGCAGCCCCATAAAGCTTGCCGACATCCTGCTTCGCCAGATTGCGCAGATAGGCGAGTCCTTGCTCCTCGCCCATGCTTTTGAGGACAAGACCGATGAAGCCCGCGGCGGCGGAGCTCGACACGCCGATGCTCCAGACCAGCTTGCCCTGCCACTGCGGGTCGAGCAGGTCGTTGAATGCTTTCGGTACGGCGCCTTCAGGAACCAGAGTGGTGTTGTAGCCCGGCGTCAGCACATAGACGTTGGTGCCGACCCAATAACCTTCGGGATCGACATAGTCGTTCGGCAGGCGCGCCGCCGAGTCAGACGTCCAATGCAGCACAAGGTGCTCGGGTTTGAGACTCGCCACCACCCCAGTGCCGTCAATCACATCGCCCGCTACATGACCGGCGCGCGCTTCGTTGAAAACGCGCAGCGCAACGTCGTTCGAGTCGGCGCGGACGTAATCGACCTTGATGCCGTATTTGGCCTGAAACTTGGCCGCCGCGGGACGCACGAACTGATTGACGATCTGGGTCGTGTACCAGACTACGGAGCCTTCCTTGCGCGCCGCCTCGATCAGCGCCGGGTCCGCCGCATGCGCAGGCGACGCCAGCTCTCCTACAAGCGCGGTCCAGCCGATCAGGATCGCCAGTGCGGACCGCGGGCGGCGCCGCGGCGGCGATCGCGGCAACCTTGTCTCAGGCACGTTTGAAGTCACCAAGCCCCGGCTTGAAGGACTTGTCGTCGAGAAACATCTTCATGGCCTTCTCGCGGCCCTTTTCCGGATCGACGTATTTCAGCGCATCGCTCTTGGCGTTGAGATAGTCGATCGCCTGTTCGAGCGTCATGCCGCGGACCGACCGGACCGCTTCCTTTGAATAGCGAATGGCGGCGAGGCTTTTGCTTTCGAGCGTGCGCGCGAGCTTCATGGTGTCTTCGCGCAGCATTGCCGCCGGCACCGATCGATTGACGAACTTCATCGCCGCGGCGTCCTTGCCGCTGAACTGCTCGCCGGTCAACGAATAGTAGATGGCGTCGCGATAGTTCATGTTGACGGTGATCGCGTAGCCGACGAGGCCGCCGGGGATGTGGCCCCAGTTGATTTCCGACAGGCCGAACACCGCATCGTCGGCGGCGATTGCGAAATCGCAGGCGACCACCGGGACGAACGCGCCGCCGAAACAATAGCCCTCGATCATCGCGATCGTCGCCTTCGAAAATCGCGACAATTTCTCCCAGCGCCACGCGTGGGCGGCGCGGCGGGCTTTTGCGCGGGCGCGCGGGTTGTCTTCGGTGCCGCGGAAAAACAGCTTCAGATCCATGCCGGCGCAAAAATTGCCGCCGGCGCCGGTCAGAACGAGGACGCGGGTCTGCTCGTCGTCCTCGGCCCAGTCCAGCGCCTCGCACATGTCGAGGTGCAGCTGCGGACTCATCGCATTCCGCTTGTCCGGCCGATTGAGCATGACAGTGGTGACGCCGCCGTCACGTTCAATTTTCACCGTCTCGAGCTTGATGACATCGTCCTGCATTGGTCCCTCCGTCTTGTTGCAGGGTTGTTTTGGCGGGCGGTGGTCCGCCTGTCACGCTCGGGTGTTGTGCGGGGACGCGCCCGAAGCGTTGCGAAACTGGCAGAACGGCGACTTGTTCTTCTGTTTGTTATTCCTCATCCGCCGTTCGGGCGCGTGTCACGAGTTCAACTCTCGCCCAGCCTTCCGGCATGAGGCGTTCCTGCGGCAGGAAGCGGCTCTTGTAATCCATCTTGCGCGAGCCGCGTACCCAGTAGCCGAGATAGACGTAGGCGAGACCCATGCGCCGCGCGCGAGCGATGTGATCCATCACCATCAAGGTGCCGAGCGAGCGCGACGCCTCGTCGGGTTCGAAAAACGAATAGACCATCGAGAGCCCGTCGCCGAGCACGTCGGTCAGCGCCACCGCCAGAAGGTCGCCGCCGCGCGCTCCCGCGAGGCTCCCCGGTTCCCGGCGGCGGTATTCGACGATACGCGTTTCGATGTGGCTGTCCTCGACCATCATGGCGTAGTCGAGCACGGTCATGTCGGCCATGCCGCCGTCGCGATGGCGTGAATCGAGGTAGGCGCGGAAGATTGAATATTGCTCGGAGGTCGGGACGGCGATCCGCATCTCGCCGGTGATGTCGGCGTTGCGCTTCATGATGCGGCGCATGTTGCGCGTCGGCTGGAAGTCCTCGGCGATGACGCGCACCGAGACGCAGGAGCGGCAGCCCTCGCAGGCCGGGCGGTAGGCGATCGACTGGCTGCGGCGGAACCCGCCGTGGGTCAGGATGTTGTTAAGCTCGCCGGCGCGTTCACCCACCAGATGCGTGAACACCTTCCGCTCTTCCTTGCCGCCGAGATAGGGGCAGGGCGACGGAGCGGTCAGATAGAATTGCGGCGTGTCACGGGAGTGCTGGGTCACGGAGCAGGCGTTGCCTCACAAGCCGGAATCTCACCGCTAGCATCGCCCGGCAGCGCCCGTCCGTCAAAGCCCTATTCCAGCCGCAGATCGGCTACCCGCGAATGGCGCGCATACGCAATGAGGCGGCCTGGGCCTCGTTGTTGATCACCACGGTGCCCACCAGCATGTCATGGAGAAGCCGCCGTCGCGGGTTAAAGAACCCGACCAGGAGGATAAACGGCGTCAGCATGCTGACGCTCACCCAGTAGACCACGGCGTGGGCCGCACCCAGCACGAAATAGGCCGGCGCTCCGTACCAGGTGCGCATTTCCAACCCCATCACACGCATGCCGAGCGTGGCCGATGCGGGGCCGCCAAATGTCATCCCATAGTAGACCACGGCCCAGACCACCGACGCGGGCGACAGCAGCCAGAACAGGAGCCAGCCGAGGCCCAGCGTGACGAACCCGAACAACAGAATGAAAATCGACGCTAGGATGAGCGGGATGGTGATGACGATGAGGTCGATGATAAAGGCGAACATGCGCCGCCCCAGCACACCATCGAACAGCTCTGGATGGGCGACCGGGTCATAGGCATGCGGTTTGACATCGAACGAAACGCCGATGCCCGTTGGGCCACAGTTGCTCATGGCAAACCCCGCTGTGTAGCGCCCGGTCACATGGGGAAATCCGGCCGCCAAAACAAGATGCGGGCGGGCCCGCCGGCGGTACGCCGGGAAAGCGCGCGTGATGGGAGTCGCTGATGGTTGTGCTTGGCGATATCGAGGCTGCGCGGCGGACAATTGCGGGTCACGTGCTGCGCACGCCGGTGCTGCCGTCTCCGCCGCTGTCGGCGCTGACCCGCGCGGAGGTCTTCGTCAAATACGAGAATCTGCAGGTGACCAACTCGTTCAAGGAGCGCGGCGCCTGCGTGAAGCTCGCAGCGCTCACCGCCGATGAGCGGCGCCGCGGCGTCATCGCCATGTCGGCCGGCAATCACGCCCAGGCGGTCGCCTATCACTCCCGCAGACTTGGAATCCCCGCGACCATCGTCATGCCGGTGTCGACGCCGTTCGTGAAGGTGAAGTCGACCGAAGCGTTCGGGGCCGTGGTCGTGCTTTGCGGCGAGACACTGGTCGAGGCGCAGATGCGCGCCGAAGCGATCGCCGCCGAGAAGAACCTCGTCTGGGTGCATCCTTACGATGACCCCGACATCATCGCGGGGCAGGGCACCATCGCGCTCGAAATGCTCGAGGAGCTTCCCGACCTCGATGTTCTGATCGTCCCGATCGGCGGCGGCGGCCTGATCGCCGGCAATGCCGTCGCGGCCCGTGGCGTGAAGCCTGACATCGAGATTGTGGGCGTCGAGAGCGCGCTCTATCCGTCGATGTGGAACGCCATTCATCGCGGCAATCTGCCGTGCGGCGGCCCGACATTGGCCGAGGGAATCGCGGTCAAGAACGTCGGCAAGCTGACGCTGCCGATTATCCGGGACCTCGTCGGCGACATTCTCCTCGCCGACGAGGCGCAGATAGAATGCGCCGTCAACGCGTTCCTCACGCTGCAAAAGGCCATGGCGGAAGGCGCTGGCGCTGCCGGACTTGCCGGCATGCTGGCGGCGCCGGAGCGCTTCGTCGGCCGCAAGGTCGGCCTGATCCTCTGCGGCGGCAACATCGATCCGCGGATTCTTGCGTCCGTCATGGTGCGCGAACTGGAGCGCGCGGACCGCATCGTGTCATTTCGCCTGACCATTCCGGATCGGCCAGGAATATTGGGGCAGATCGCCACCCGGCTCGGCGAACTCGGCGCCAATATCCTGGGGGTCGATCACCACCGGCTCTTTCTCGACGTGCCGGCAAAGGGTGCCAAGCTCGACGTCACCATGGAGACGCGCGACTGCGCGCACGCCGAAGAAATATTCCGCATTTTAACGGAGGACGGCTACCAGCCCGTGCGCCTCGAAGGCGGCACGGCGCTCGAGTGAGGACGCGAAAGGCTCAGCGGTTATAGTCGCGTAATGACGCGAACGGCGCATCCTGCTCGACCGGCGCCGGGTCGGGCGCGGAGACCGGCCGGTCTCGCGGCACCGGTATGCCGCCTGCCGTCGCGGTCTGCGCAAGCGTTGCCGTCGGCGCCATCGCAAACAACTGAGGCCGATGACGCGGCAACGGCACCCGTCCGGAAATCGGACCGGCTGCAGGCAAATCATCCTCAGCGGACGATGCGGGCGGCGTTTGCGTCGCAGTGAGCGCGGCAGAGCGCGCCGGCGCGGGCATTGGGGGTTGCGAACCTGCTAGCGGAACAGGGGCCCTTCCCTTTGCTCCGTCTGGCGCTGGTCCGGCGTCGCCGCGGCCACCGACAAACGCGCTCCTCGGTGCATCGGAATTGGCATCGGTTGTGGTTGCCCGCGCTTCGACGATCGGGGCGGGGTCGCCTGGCTTCGGTTGTGTGGACGAAGATACGGCCGCATTTTGCGCGGCTTTCACAAACGTCTGTTCGGCTAGCGAACGGAAGGTCGGTACCTTCGGCGGCGCCACGTAGGTGTGCACAAAAACCGTGATGGTCCACAGCACGACCGGCACGGCGATGATGACCGCGACAAGCACAACGATCCGGCGCAGGACCGGAACGTAAAGCTGTATGTGTTCGTCAACATCACGCATGACATCCGCCTCGCAGTTTTGTCCCAGGCGGGGGCGGTTTCTACGCAACGCCCTTCTTTAGTTTCTGTGCAATCCCCTCTGCGAAATAGGTCAGCACGCCATCGGCTCCGGCACGCTTGAAGGCGATCAGACTTTCCAAGATGGCCTTGTCCCCGTCGAGCCAGCCGTTCCCCACGGCGGCCATGATCATCGCATATTCCCCGGACACTTGATAGGCGAAAGTGGGCATTTCAAAGACATCCTTAACCCTGTGCAGGATGTCCAGGTAGGGCATGCCCGGCTTGACCATGATCATGTCGGCACCCTCGGCGATGTCGAGTTCCACCTCCCGCAACGCCTCATCGGTATTCGCCGGATCCATTTGATAAGTGCGCTTATCCCCGACCAGCGTCGCGCTCGAGCCGACGGCGTCGCGGAACGGCCCATAGAAGGCGGACGCGTATTTGGCCGTATAGGCCATGATCTGGACGTCGGCGTAGCCGGCGGCATCGAGGCCCGCCCGGATGGCGCCGACCCGGCCATCCATCATGTCGGACGGGGCGATGATGTCACAGCCGGCTTCGGCCTCGACCAGGGCCTGCTGGACGAGGACTCCGACAGTTTCGTCGTTGAGGATGACGCCATCCCGCATCAGCCCGTCGTGGCCGTGGCTGGTATAGGGGTCGAGCGCGACGTCGCACAGGATGCCGATATCCGGCACTTCTTTTTTGATGGCGCGGATGGCCCGGCAGACCAGGTTTTCGGGGTTAAGAGCCTCGGAACCGGCCTCGTTGCGCCGTTCCGGATCGGTATAGGGAAACAGCGCGAGGCACGGGATGGTCAGCTTGGCAGCCCGTTCGGCCGCCCGCACGGCCTCGTCGACGGAGAGGCGGTCGACGCCGGGCATGGAATCGACCGGCTGGCGCAGCCTGGTCCCGTCCACGACAAATAGCGGCCAGATCAGATCGTCGGTCGTTAGTACGTTCTCGCGCACCATTCGGCGCGCCCAGTCGGCGCGGCGGTTGCGGCGAGGGCGGATCGTCAGGTCCAGGCGGTCGGACGGAGCCGCGGTCTCGACCGGCGCGAGGCGGCTGCGTTCGAGTGGCCGGCCGAATTTGATCGCCATGAAAGCGGTCTCCGGGAAGTTCTCAGGTCCGGCTTTCCTTTTATCCGTTCTAAGCTCCTCCCGCCACGGCCATTTGGTCCGACCGGCGCCGCCTTCAGCGCAGGGGCGAAGCGACACGCGCACGTTGACGGGGTCTGGGCGCGTCTCTAATCGGAGGGTTGGGCTGGCGATGGGGCCGCCGTCAAGACCGCCGACGGACGCGACGATGAGTGACCAATCACAGCGGCGGCCGACCAAGCCCAGCGACCTCCTTGAGCCTGTCCGCGTTGGCAAAGGCACAACGCAAGCCGGAGCTTGGACGGAGTATCTCGTCCTATTTCTGCGCGTTATGGCCGGTCTGTCCCTGGCCAAAGGTCTGTTTCACTGGGCCCAGGTCTGCGGCATCGGCGCCGCGCCGGACTCCGGCTTCGAGTCCCACGGCGTCGCCTGGCAGGGCGCGACCGTATTCTTCGCCGTGATCGATCTGGTGGCGGCCGTTGGACTATGGCTCGCGGCCGCCTGGGGCGCGGTGGTGTGGCTCACCTCGGTCGTCTCCATGGCGGTGGTCGAGCTGTTCTTCCCAAACGTCTTCGGCGGCAGTCTTTTCGTCGTGCTGGTCGAGATGACGCTGCTCGGCGCGTATCTCTATCTCGCCATCGTGTCGGCGCGGGAAAGGACATGACAGTGAGCGGGTGGCGTAGCGGATGCGTAGCCGCAGCTCTTGCAGTCTTCGGGCTCACCGCGCCGGCCCATGCCGACAGCGTTGCCGATTTCTACGCCGGCAAGACCATCACCATTGAGGTCGGTTATGGCGCCGGCGGCGGCTACGACGTCACCGCGCGCCTGTTCGCTCAGTATTTCGGCGAGCATATTCCCGGAAAGCCCACGGTCATCGTGCAGAACGTGCCGGGCGGCGACGGGCTGAAGGTCGCCAACGCCATCTACAATACGGTGCCCAAGGACGGGCTGACGCTCGGCGTGTTCTCCGGCGATATCGCGCTCGAGCCGTTTTACGGCGATCGCCAGGCGATTTTCGCGCCGGAAAAATTCGCCTGGCTCGGCAGCATGGATACCGACATCATCTCATGCGGGGTCTGGCGGGGCGCCGGCGTCGGCATCAAGACGTTGCCGGATTTGATTGCGGCCAAAAAGACCGTGAGTTTCGGCTCAAGCGCTCCGGGCACCACCGAGCCTTTACCCGTTGTTCTTCAAGAACGCGCTCGGCGCGCCCGTCAAAGTGGTCAGCGGCTATACGGGCACGCGCGAAATCATGCTGGCGATGGAGCGCGGCGAGATGGACGGCACCTGCGGATTGTTCGAGTCCTCGGTGCGGGGCTCCTACATGGACCAGGTGAAGTCCGGCGACCTCACGATCTTCGTGCAGATTGCGTTCGGCGAGCCGTCGGCGCTGTTCGGCGCGGCGACGCCGATCATGGATGTCATCAAGACTGACGAGATGCGCAAGGTGGCCGCGCTGGTGTTTGGTCCATCGATGATCACCCGTCCGCTCGCCGCGCCTCCCGGCACGCCCGCCGATCGCGTCGCGGCGTTGCGGACAGCGCTTCTTGAGACCGCGCAGGACCCGAGAACGATCGCGGCCGGCGCTGCGGCCCAGATCGTCCTGCATCCCAAGTCCGGCGCCGACGTCGAAAGCCTGATCGCTCAATTCCAAGCAACGCCGCCGGATCTCGTGAAGAAGGCTTACGCGTACACGCACGACTAGCCCCCAAGGCCGCAGTTCGGCCGGGGCGGCGACGCCATACACCGCGTCATCGTGACGATCTTTTGGTCTTGTCAGCGGCTGTGGCGAGGCGCGAGATACCAATAATGTGGGATCATAGGAGACAAGACATGCGCGTAAGCGCCCTTGTGACAACTGGCACTCGCCGAGTAACGCGTCTCGCCGTCACGGCGATGGCCGGCGCGGCACTTGTCGCCGTCACGCTGCCGGCCCAAGCGCAAAGCACGATCAGGATCGGCGAACTCAACAGCTACAAGAGCCAGCCTGCCTTCCTTGAGCCTTACAAGCGCGGCTGGGAAATGGCGGTCGACGAGATCAACGCCGCCGGCGGGGTCCTCGGCAAGAAGCTCGAGGTCGTGTCGCGGGACGACGGCGCCAACCCGGGCGACGCGGTTCGCGCCGCCGACGAGCTCGTAACGGGCGAGGGCCTCAACATCATCTGCGGTACGTTCCTGTCGAACGTGGGTCTCGCAGTCACCGAATTCGCCGGCAAGAAGCAGGTGTTCTTCCTCGGCGCGGAAGCCGCTGACCGACAAGATGGCCTGGCAGAACGGCAACAAATATACGTTCCGCCTGCGCGCCTCGACCTACATGCAAGTCGGCATGCTGCTGCCGGACGCGCTCGCGGCGAAGAAGAAACGCTGGGCGCTGGTCTATCCGAATTTCGAGTTCGGCCAGGCGTCGGCCGCGGCCTTCAAGGCAACTGATCAAGGCGAAACAGCCTGACGTGGAATTCGTCACCGAGCAGGCGACGCCGCTTGGCAAGATCGACGCCGGCGCGGTGGTCCAGGCCATCGATGACGCCAAGCCGGACGCCATCTTCAGCGCCGCAGTTCGGCGCCGACCTCGCCCAATTCGTGCGCGAGGGGAACACGCGCGGCCTCTTCAAGGATCGCTTCGTCGTCGGCTCTGTTGGCTGGCGAGCCGGAATATCTCGATCCGCTCAAGGACGAAGCGCCGGTCGGCTGGGTCGTCACCGGCTATCCGGGCACGCGGACGTCCGCCGCAGAACAAGGCGTTCGTTGCGGCTTATCAGAACCGCTACCACGACACCCAAAAATGGGTCGATCGTCGGCTACCTGACGATGAAATCGCTCGCGGCCGGCATCACCAAGGCGGGCTCGACCGACACCGAGAAGATGGTCGAGGCGTTTCGTGGTTTGCAAGATGGACGGCCCGTTCGGTCCTTTCGTGTTTCGCGCCATCGATCATCAGTCGACGCTCGGCGGCTTACGTCGGCAAAATCGCCATCAAGAATGGGCACGGCGTCATGGTCGACTACAAATACATCGACGGCGCGTCCGTGCTGCCGTCCGACGACGAGGTCAAGAAGCTGCGGCCGGCATCGCCGATTGAGCTGCGTCATTCCGGGGCGGACCGAAAGGGCCGAACCCGAAATCCATCATCACGGGTCCCGATGGCTCGCCTCAGAGTGTCCGCTGCGAGTTTGGTGGTTATGGATTCCGGCTCTCGCGGCCGCTCGGCCGGAGTGACGCTGGCTGACTGCGCGGTGTCGCTTCTGCCCTTACCTGATAACGTGCGCACATGAACTTCGAAGGCCTTGCTTTCCAGGCCCTGAATGGTCTGGCCACAGCGTCCGGCCTGTTCTTCGTCGCGGCCGGACTGTCGCTCATCTTCGGCGTCACCCGCGTCATCAATGTCGCGCACGGCTCGCTCTATATGCTCGGAACCTACATCGCGGTGACGCTGGCGACGTGATCGGCGGCGGCATCGGATTCTGGGGTGGCGTGGTCGCCACAGCAATCATTGTCGGCCTGATCGGCGCGCTGATCGAAATCGTTCTGCTGCGGCGGATCTATGTGGCGCCGGAACTGTTTCAGCTGCTGGCGACATTCGCGCTGGTACTCATCATCAACGACGCGACGCTATGGCTCTGGGGGCCGCAGGATCTGTTCGGCCCGCGGGCGCCGGGCCTGCGCGGTGCCGTCGAAATCCTCGGCCGGCGCCTGCCGACTTATGATGTATTCCTGATTGCCATCGCGCCGGCGGTGTTGATCGTGCTGCACGCCGTGTTTACCCGCACGCGGTTCGGCCGGCTGGTCCGCGCCGCCACCCAAGACCGCGAAATGGTCGGTGCTCTCGGTGTCAACCAGTCGCTGCTGTTTACCGCCGTGTTCGCGTTGGGCGCGGCGCTCGCCGGGTTCGGCGGGGCGCTACAGATGGCGCGCGCGCCGGCCAATCTCGGCATGGACCTGACGGCGGTCAGCGATGCCTTCGTGGTGGTCGTGGTCGGCGGCATGGGCTCGATCGTCGGCTCCTATGTGGCCGCCATCATCATCGCCGAGGTCAAGGCGCTGTGCATCGGCATTGGCCTCGTGCATTTCGGCGGTTACTCGCTGAATTTCTCCAAACTCACGCTGGTTGCCGAGTTTCTGGTGATGGCGGTGGTGCTGATCGCGCGCCCGCAAGGCTTGCTCGGCCGCGCGACAGATGACGGTGCGGAGTACGGCTGAGCCGGACCCGCCGCTGCGTCCGGCGTCCAACGCGCTGAAGCTTTTTGGCGGTGCGGTCGTGCTCGTCATGATCGCCTTGCCGCTCTTGGCGCGCTCATCGCCCTACACGCTGGTGCTTGGCGTCGACGTTCTGGTCGCGGTGCTGTTTGCGGCGAGCCTGCACTTCATCATGGGGCCGGGCGGCATGCACTCGTTCGGTCACGCCGCCTATTTCGGGCTTGGCGCCTACGGCGCGGCGCTCGCGGTCAAATGGTTCGCGGCCCCGATGTCGCTGGCGCTCGCGGCGGCGCCTGTTGCCGCAGCGCTCGGCGCCCTGCTGTTCGGCTGGTTCGCGGTACGGCTGTCTGGCGTCTATCTCGCCATGCTGACGCTCGCCTTCGCGCAGATCATCTGGTCGATCGTGTTTCAGTGGGAGGAGATAACCGGCGGATCGAACGGTGTTCTGGGCATCTGGCCGAGCGCGCCATTCGACAAGCTGCCGGCCTATTACCTGCTGACACTCGCGCTGGTCGTCGCCGGTGTGCTGCTGCTGCGCCGCATGCTGTTCTCGCCGATCGGCTACGCGATGCGGGCTGGCCGTGACTCGCCGCTGCGTGCGGAGGCCATCGGGATCGACGTGAAAAGGGTGCAGTGGCTCGGCTTCGCCATCGCGGGCACCCTGTGCGGCATCGCCGGCGGCATTTTCGCTTTCGCCAAAGGCTCGATTTCGCCGGAGACGATCAGCATCGGCCGCTCCATCGACGGTCTCGTCATGGTGCTGCTTGGGGGCATCCAGACGCTCTCCGGCCCAATCGTCGGAGCCTCGGTGTTCGCCGTGCTGCAGGACATCATCATGCGCGAGACCGAGTATTGGCACGCACTCCTCGGCGGCATCATCCTCGTCCTGGTGCTGGCGTTTCCGGCGGGTCTTGCCGGCGCTGCGCTTCGCTTCGCCCGACGTTGGCGGCGCGCATGACCGGACTTGCGGTCAAGGGTCTGTGCAAGTGCTTCGGCGCCGTACGCGCGGTCGACGCGGTTACGTTCTCGGTCGCGTCCGGTGAATTCCTCGCCCTGATCGGTCCGAACGGCGCCGGCAAATCGACTTGCTTTAACATCATCAACGGCCAATTGCCGCCCGACTCGGGCGAGGTCCGTTTCGACGAGCGTGATATCGCGAGGCTGCCGCCGCGCGAAATCTGCCGCCGCGGCATCGGCCGCACCTTTCAGGTCGCCGCGACGTTCGGCTCGATGACGGTCGCCGAGAACGTGCAGATGGCACTGATCGCCCACAAGCACGAGACCTATCGGCTGTGGCGCCCGGCCGCGTCCTATCACCGGGCGCGGGCGCTTGAATTGTTGGATCAAGTCGGCATGCGGGACGCCGCCGACCGGCCATGCCGCGAACTGGCCTACGGCGACGTCAAGCGCGTTGAGTTCGCGATTGCGCTCGCGAGCGAACCGCGGCTTCTGCTGATGGACGAGCCGACCGCCGGCATGGCGGCGCGCGAGCGCAACGATTTGATCGCGCTGGTCAAGAAACTCGTCGTCGAGCGCGGCATCTCGGTGCTGTTCACCGAGCATTCCATGGACGTGGTGTTCGCCTTCGCCGACCGCATCATCGTGCTGGCGCGCGGCAATCTGATCGCCGACGGTGACGCCAAGTCGATCCGCGACCATCCGCTGGTGCGGCAGGTCTATTTCGGCAGCGGCAAGACGTTCCAGCGAGCGGAGCGGGTGTCGTGAGCGTTGCCCCGGCCCTTGCCGTCGAAGGTCTTTGCGCCTGGTATGGCGCGGCGCAGAATTCTCTACGACGTGACGTTCATGGTGGGCCGCGGCGAAGTCGTCGCGCTGATGGGCCGTAACGGCGCCGGCAAGTCGACCACGATGAAGGCGATCATGGGACTGCTCGGCCGCACGAGCGGCTCCGTTCGCGCCAACGGCCACGATATTTCCGCGCTCAAGCCGTTCGAGATCGCGCGTGTCGGCATAGGCTTCACGCCGGAAGACCGCCGCATCTTTTCCGATCTGACCGTGCTGGAGAACCTGGACATCGGATGCCAGCCGCCTCGGTACGCGTCCGATGGAACGACGATGCCGGCGTGGACGCCGGAGCTGCTGTTCGGGCTGTTTCCCAATCTCGCCGAGATGCGCGAACGCCTTGGTGGCCGGATGAGCGGCGGCGAACAGCAGATGTTGACCATTGCGCGCACGCTGATGGGCAATCCGAGCATCGTGCTGCTCGACGAACCGTCCGAAGGCATCGCGCCGCTGATCGTCGAGCAGATCGCCGACACCATCGTTGAACTGAAAAAGCACGGTCTTTCGATCCTGCTGTCAGAGCAGAACGTCCAGTTCGCCGAGATCGTGTCGGACCGCGCCTACATGCTGGAGAAGGGCCAGATCCGCTGGGGCGGCACGATGGCCGAGCTTGTCGCCGATCCTGATCTGCAACGCAGCTATCTGACACTGTAAACGAGCGACAAAGGACGCGGAGTGAGCAAGTAGGGCGGATAGCGTTTCAGGGTTCGTGTCTGCTATCATGATGCAGGTGAGAAGTGAGGCGATGCACATGCCCCGTACGCTCGCGAAGCCGCTCATCTCGAGGCGACATACTTCGAAGCTTTTCTTGGCGCGGTTTCTGGCGCTAATCTGCTGTGCGTCCATTGCGGTCATGTGCGTCGATGCGGCCAAAGAGTCGCGGGCGCAGGACTGCGAATCGATGTCGGGGCCGGCCCGCACGGATTGTTTCATCGGCCGCTCGCGCATTTACGGCCAGCAGTCAGGGATAGCGGCGAGCGCGGCACGCGTGCGGACCGGCGAGGCCTACCTGCGCGCCGTCACCGGCGGTGCGCCAAAGCCGCACAAAGTGAAGCCGAAGCCGAAACTGCCCCTCGAATGATCGAGGTGTTGGGTAATCCCCGCCACGTCTCAAATGACTAAGTGCGCACGGATGCGCTGACCAGGCGCTCCAGCGCGGCGACTTCGCGGTTGGCGAATTCGATGCGATCGGCGAGGATGCGCAGAATAAAATCGTCGAATGCGCTGGCGAGATCGGGACGTTCGCAGCGCATGCGCTCGAAGTTGCTTCGTGTCAGTGTGAACAGCACGACCGGCCCGTCCGAGGACACGGTCGCCGCGCGCAGCGAGCGCCGGAAGAAGCCCATCTCGCCGACCACCGTGTGCGTCATGATGCGTCTGACGCGCAGGCTTTCGCCGTCGCCCTTCGCAATGTCGATCACGAGATGGCCGACCGCAACAAGATCGAGCGTGTCGGCCGGGTCACCCTCGTGATAGAGAACCTGTGAGCGGTCAACCTCTCGTTTTTCCAGATAGCCCATCAGGTCCTGGGACGTGACGCTGCCGCCAAGCCGATGCTGCAGCCATTCCTGGAAACTCCCGAGCGCCGTCGCGGTGTCGAGGTTGGCCTTGTCGAGCAGACGGTCCTCACACCAGGCGAGCGCAAGGTTGAGGTCGGCAAAGGCTTGCAGCTGGGCTTTGCCGCCGAAGAAACCTCCGCGTTGCAACGCCATTTTGTCGACCGCGGACAGCGAGCAGAAAATGATCGTCGCGCTGTGCTGAGCGCAAAACGTGCGCAGCTTGGCGAGGCTGACCAGAACGGACGAATCGGCGCCCGATACCATGCCGAAATCGAGAATGACGTAGCTGACCTGACGCGGCAGTGCTGCTTCGATGTCGTTTCGGATGCGCTCGAACACGCTCTCGGAGGAACCAAAGAAGATGTATCCCGAGAGCCAATAAATCTGGATGGCGTCGCCGGTTTGACTCAGATACTCGGACGCCTCCGGGGAGCGGTCGACGTAGCTTGCGAATTGGGCCCGCGTCACATGCCGCCGTATGACGCCAAGCCGCGCGTAGCTCATGGCGAACAGTATGCACGCGCAGACGAGGCCCGCCAAAACGCCGAAAAGATAGCCGTACTCGACGCATACGATGGCGATGCCGATGGCAAGCAACAGATCGATCCAGGCGCGTTGCACATACGGACGCCACAGCGCATCCACAATGAACGTGTAGCCCAGATAGAAAACCAGGCCGGCAATAATGGGGATGGGAATGAGCCCAGGCAGGTCGAAGCTCGACAGTCCGACCAGACCCATCGCCAGCGAACACACGACGCCGCTCATGCGCGTCTCGCCGCCGGCATGTTCCAAGAGACGGCTGGTGCCGACCTGCAGGCTGCTGGTCAGTCCGCCAAACGGCGCGGCCAAGAGACTCCCAAGACCGTGAGCGCGGAGTTCGCGATCGAGATTGCCTGCCGCCTGCCGCGCGACTTCGATGCTCGATACTTTCGTCACCAGAGAAATCAGCGCCACGATCGCGACGGCGGCGAGTTCGGGCAATAGCTGGGCGAGCATGGACCAGCTCAGGTGCGTCGTGCGCGCGGCCGCGAACGGTGTCCAGCTGCTGAGTGATCGAAGCGAGGCGAAGTACCAGCCGTGCTCGCGTCCGGACAGTCCCAGGCTGTGCAGCACGACAAGTCCCGTCAGCCACATCGCGACGATCGCCACCGGCATCGCGAAGGCCCACTTGATCCACCGGCGAAGCGCCACCAGCACCACGAGCGCCGCGACAGTGATGCCGAGTTTGCTGATGTCGGACGGCGACCACGATGCGGTGAGGCCGCTCAGGGTCAACGTCCGGCCAGTGCTCATGCGAAGGCCGCCTGCAATCAGGAAACAGCCGGTCGCGGCGAGGAAGCCGCCGACCACGCAGGACGGCACGAACCGGAAGTAGGATCCCCAGCGGAAGAAGCCGAGACCGTAAAGCAAAGCGCCGGAGAGGACCGTCGCGGCGGTGAAAATCAGCATGATGGCGGTCACGGCCGCCACCGGACTGCCGCCCGCCGCTGTGATGCTCGCGCCCGCCGTCGCGCTCAGCAGCACCAGAACCGTGCCGGTCGGCGAGTCGATGCCTGTCGCCAAGGGAGGCAGGGAGGTCGCGAGCGCAATCCACGTGCCGCCGATGCCGCTGCCAATCAACATCGCCCAAATAGCTACGGGTATTCCGGCGCTCAGGTCTCCCGGGAACATCAGGGCGCCGAACGAGACGATGTTGGCAATCAGGACAACGGACGCCACGAGGCCGGCGATCGTGTCCTTGACGCCGTCGCGCGCCGCAACGGCAATCCAGGAAAGCCGGCCCGCAGCGTCAAGGGCACTGTGGTCACGCACCACAGCGCGATCGGGCGCGCCGTCGGCGAATATCGTCGGCCGCCTCATTGGCTTCCCCCGGGGCCCCCACTGCAGGTTAAACCAGTTGCGAGCGCGGCGCGAGAACCTGCCGGCGCGGTAGAGCGGAGGCATCGGCCCCACAAGTGGACGGAATTGCCCACGCGTTTCGAGGATTTATGGGGTGTTTCAGAGGTTTATGACGTGCGCGCGAAAGCTGCGCGGCGGCGTCCGGGACTAGGCTTTTTGTGACAGCCGTCACTGTCGTCTGGCGCGACCGGTGCCATTATTGGATGATCGGGTATCAGCACGGGGATTTCCCATGCGCACGACGATAGCGGTTTGGACATTCTCGGTCGTTCTCCTGGCCACGGCATGCACGATCGCGGCATCCGTCGACCGGCTGACAGCCACTGCGGCGCCGGTCGTCGCCAGCGTCAAATCGCACGTGCAAAACGTTGGCCACGCATTTCATCAACAGTTCACTCGTGTGGCGTCGTAGCCGCGGCCACTTGGCGTTGTGGAATAATTATTGAAACGAAGCTCTTCGCTTCGCGAATGGCGCTCACTCTCGTCAATTAACGTTCCTACCTGGTCTTTACCGATCTCAAAGCCGCGCGAATACGCTGCGGGGTGGCCGGCATCTCGTCGATCGAGACGCCGAACGGCGCGAGTGCGTCGTTGATGGCGTTGACGACGGCCGCGGGGGCACCGATGGCGCCGCCTTCGCCGAGCCCTTTGGCGCCGGTGAGAGACGCGCCGGTCGGCGTTTCGAAGTGGTGCAGTTCGATCGGCGGGATTTCGTGGGCGGTCGGCGGCATGAAGTCGGCGAGCGAAGCGGTCTGGATGTTGCCGGCCGCGTCGTAGACGATCTCCTCCAGCAGCGCGTTGCCGATCCCTTGCGCGATGCCGCCGTGGACTTGGCCGTCGGCGATCATCGGATTGATAATGCGGCCGGCGTCCTCGACAGCAAGAAAGTTTTCGACCACGACGCGGCCGGTTTCGGCATCGACCTCGACGATCGCCACATGGCAGGCATTGGAGAAGGTGCCGGAGGGATCGTAGTCGGCGCTTTCGCGCAGGCCCGGCGTGATGTCGCCCTTGAAGCGGTGCGTCTGGTGATAGGCGGCGCGCGCAAGGTCGGCGAGTGGCACAGTGCGGTCGGTCCCGGAAACCTTGGCGGTGCCGTTGTCCAGCACGATGTCCTCGCTCGACGCTTCGAGAACGTGGCTCGCGATGACGAGGAGCTTGTCGCGGATTTTGCGCGCCGCAAGCAATGACGCGCCGCCTGAAATTACCAGCGAGCGGCTAGCGAAGGTGCCCCAGCCGTACGGCGTGCGGTCGGTGTCGCCGTGCACGACACGCACGTCCTGGGGCGTGACGCCGAGTTCGTCGGCGATGATCTGCGCCAGCGTCGTGCCAAGACCCTGGCCGTGCGGACTCGCGCCGATGCGTGCTTCGACGCGGCCGGTCGGATCCATGGCGATCTCGACGGTCTCCCAGCCCGGCGTGATGTCCATGCCGCGCGCCGCAAAGGCCCGGCTGCCGTAGCCGGTGCGCTCGGAGAATGTTGCAAAACCGATGCCGAGGTGGCGTCCGTCGCGGCGGGCTGCATCCTGGCGGGCGCGAAACGCCGACAGGTCGACGATGGCGGCCGCTTTCTCCAGCGTCTGCTGATAGGTGCCCTCATCGAACACGAGCCCGGTTGCGGACGTATACGGAAACTGCCGGATCAGATTGCGCCGCCGGATGTCAACCGGGCTCAGGCCGAATGCCGGCGCCGCTTTGTCCATCAGCCGTTCGATGGCGAAGGTGATCACCGGGCGCGACACGCCGCGGTAGGGCGCCATGGTGCAGGTGTGCGTTAGGACGCCACGCGACAGGCACGAATAGGCGCGCACGTCATAGGGTCCCGGCATTTCCGCCATCGCCATCAGTGGCTCGACGCCGCATGTGGTCGGAAAGCACGAATAAGCGCCGACATTGGCGACGATGTCGGTCGAGAGCGCGATGAGCTTGCCCTGCGCGTCGAACGCACCTTCGAGCGTGACGTGCTGGTCGCGGCTGTGGAACGAGGCGATCAAATTCTCGCGGCGGTCTTCGCTCCAGGCGATTGCGCCGCGCAGCCGCCGCGCCAGCCACACCACGAGGGCGTATTCGGCGGGCAGCGACATTTTCTGGCCGAAGCCGCCGCCGACGTCTGGCGCAATCACGCGTAGATCGGATTCGGGAAAGCCGAGAACGTCGGCGATCGCGGTGCGCAGGAGATGCGGCATCTGCGTGGCGCACGTCAGTGTGACCCGACCGCCGGCATGGTCGTAGGCGGCGTGCGCGGCGCGCGCTTCAAGCGGCGTCGCATTCTGCCGGTGCGAGCGGACGTCGACGCGAACGCGGCGCGCCGCCTGCGCAAGTGTTGCGTCGAAATCGGCGGTCTTGAAGCGGCCCTCGACGACGACGTTGCCCGCGCATGTGGCATGAACGAGCGGTGCGCCGGGCTTGAGGGCATCGTGCGCGTCGGTGATTGCCGGCAATTCTTCAATGTCGACGGTCACGGCGTCGGCAAGGTCTTCCGCCTCGGCACTCGAGGACGCAACGATGGCCGCGATCGGCTCGCCGACGAAGCGCACAAAAGTGTGCGCCAGGATCGGCTGCTCGACCGGCTGGTAGTTGAACTTGTGCAGCATCGGTCGGATCGGGCGGACATCTGCAAGGTCTTCGGCGCGAATGATCGTGGCCCCTATCGGGGCGCCGATGCGAACGATGCGTCCGGACGCCACCGGACTGCGGACGAAGCGGACGTGGTGCGTAGCGGTAAGATCGGCGGTGAAACGCCCGCGTCCGGTGACCAGAGCCGGGTCTTCGAGCCGCCTGATAGCGCGGCCGACCCACTTCATTCCGGAACCAGCGGTGGCAGCTTTGGTGACGGCTTTCATGGGTCAGTTCGGTGAGTTGAGAAGCGCGAACGGCAACTTCATCCAACGCCGCTGCAAATCGCAAGCCAAGATCGCGAATATCAGGCGAAACCTGCGGTTGGAAAAAAGCGCGCCGATCAATCGGGCTGAATGCGAAAAGTGCGCGGCACCGGCGCGAACCAGGCATCGAAAATCTTGGCCGCCTCGCCGGATGTTTCAAGCTTCAACAGCGTCGCGTTGACGAAATCGAGAAAGCGCGGCTCGTTCTTCTTCAGCGCGAAGCCTGCGGTACGCGGCAGTTCGTAGTCGCCGATCAAGGCGAAATCATCGAGCCGCCCGCTATCTTTGGCGAACCACAGCACCAGCATCTTGTCGGCAAGAAAGCCATCAACCTGCCGGTCTTGCAGCGCCAAAAAGGCGCCTTTGTAATCGTCGAAGAGCGTGATCTGCATGGTCGGCACGGCCGCCTTCAATTCGGCGTCGACGCTCGCCGAGCGCACCAGCGCGAGCTTGCGGCCGGCAAGCTCAGTCACATGGACGATACCGCTGTCCTTGCGCACCAGGATTTGATGCGGAGAATCGAGATAGGCGAAGCTGAAGTCGATGTCGTTGGCGCGGTTCTTCGCCCGTGTCATGCCGACGGCAACGAGATCGACGCGATCTTGCTGCAGCGATGGGATGCGCTCGGCGTTGATGATCGGGACCTTTTCCGCCGCGACGCCGAGCGCGGCCGCAACCCGCGCGGCGAGATCGACGTCGTAGCCGACGATGCCCTTGCCGGGCAGAAGAACGCTGAACGGCGGCGAACTCCCGGTGACGCCGACGAGGAGCTTTCCGCGGGCCTTGATGTCATCGAGCTTGTCGGCGGCGGCGGTCGACGCGATGGCTGACGTCAAGATGATGCTCGCTAAGAGGCTCGGCCAAATCCGATGGGCGTACATCTAATGTGTACCCGGCAGGTACTTTTCGCTGATCAGCGACTGTATGTCCGGCTCGCTCGGCAGCATGCCCATTTCGACGAAGGAGCGCGCCAGCACCGCGAGAGCCTTGGGATCGAACTGGCCGGTGCGGTTGAACATGCCCATCAGCTCGTCGTAATCGCGGGTGGCGATGCCCTGGGACACCTCGGCGCTGCGGCGCACTATATCGATCGCCTGATCGCGATGGGCGAGCATGTAGGCGATGGTGTCGAACCAGCCGGCGAGGAATGCGCGCACGGCATCGGGATCGCTCTCGGCAAAGGCGCGCCGGGCGTAGAGGACGTAGATGTGGAACGTCTTGATGCGGTCGCCGAACTGCACGAGGACGCGGCCTGAACCGTCTTCCTCCAAGCGGTAACCGGCATTGGCTTCGACGATCATGCCGTCGATCTGATGGGTTCTAAGCGCCGCAGTCTGCGCCGCCGTGGCGCCGAGCGGGGCGATGGCGAAGCCGTCGGTACCCCAGCCAAGCTGCCGCGACAGCTCCTGCGCGAGCCAATAGGTGAGGGACCCTTTGCTCGAAACGCTGACGGTCTTGCCCTTCAAATCTTCGGCGGTCTTGATCGGCGAATCCTTGAGCACGGCGAGCAGGACCGAATAGGGCGCATCCGCCATCGCGGCGACCGCGATCTCCGGAGCGCCTTTGACTTCGAGCGCGAGCTCCGGTCCCGAGCCGATCGCGACGTCGATCGAGTTTGCTGCAAGCGCCTGCTGCACTTTCGGCCCGCCGCCGAAATCGGTCACTTCGACGTCGATGCCGTGCTTTTGAAAAATGCCCGCCTCGATGCCGACTTGCAGCGGCACGAATTGAAACGTGCCGGCCTGCGGCTGTCCGACGCGAACTTTGGTTGCCGCTGCGGCCGCGCCCGACGCGCAGGCGAAGGCGGCGGTGAGCAGCACCGCAACGGCCCTTCCGTGGGGCATCATGTCCTCCCCGTTATTATTCGCTCGCAGCATTAGAGCGGCGAATACCGCGCCGTGCCACCGGAATCCGCGATGCCGATCGCCGGCCGCACGGCGTGTTATGGTCGCAGCCGGCAAAGGAGCGATCGATGAAAATAAGACGTGCGCTCGTGACCGGAGCGTCCTACGGCGTTGGCGCTGCGACCGCGCTGGCCTTGGCGCGCGACGGATTTGACGTGGCGGTCACGGCGACACAGCAACAGAACCTCGCTGATACCGTAAAGGGTGTTGAAGCCGCAGGCGCCCGCGCCGTGCCGATCGCGCTCGATCTGCGCGACGAGGCGAGCGTCGAACAGGCGGCCGCAGCGGCGATCAAGGGGCTCGGCGGCCTCGACGTGCTGGTCAACAATGCCGGCGCCAACCTGCGCAAGCGCGTCGTCGAAGTCACGCCGCAGGAATGGGATGACGTCATGGCAACCAATGTGCGTGGCACGTTCTTTCTGACTCAAGAGATCGGCCGCCATTGGATCGGCATTGCGCAGACCGGCTCGATCATCAACATCGCCTCGACGCATGCGCTGATCGGCGCCGCCGAGCGTTCGACCTACGGCATTTCGAAAGCTGCGCTGGTGCAAATGACGCGCATGCTCGCGGTGGAGTGGGCCGACTATGGCATCCGCGTGAATGCCATTGCGCCGGGCCGCATGGAGACGGCTTCGCCATCGCGCACCGAGAAGGGCGCGGACCGGACCTATATGGCTGCCATACTCCGGCGCATTCCGCTGCACCGCCTTGCGACTGCCGAGGAGGTCGCGGACACCGTGACCTATCTGGTCGGCCCCGCCGCGGCGTCGATGACCGGGCAGGTACTGGTGCTCGACGGCGGGCTAACGGCCGTGTGACCGTGCCGGGCGGGCCGAAGTCGCGATCCCTCTCGCGGAAAGCCGGTCAAGAATGCCGCATCAACTGGCCGGCAATGCGCCATCTGGGCCGGGACGACGCTGCCGTTGCCTATGCTGCCGTCAATCGCTCCGGCCTGAGGCAGAGCCTGAGTGATCGTCTGAGTCGTCGCCTTGGGGCCATTCGCAGAGGCGTCCGAGGACCTGTCTGTGAGGCGATCGTCGCGCCGCGACGTTCCTTCGAACCGCGCATTCTCTTCGATCGCCAACGAGCCGTGGAAAATATCGCCTTCGACGATAGCGGTGCCGTTCAGCTTGACGCGCGCCGCATGAATCACGCCCTTGACCAGGCCGCCGACGATCAACTCTTGAGCAATGATGTTACCCTCGGGTTCTCCGCCATCGTAGATCACGACGCTCGACGCCTGCACCTCACCCTCGACGCGGCCGAAGATTTTGACCGCCCCGTCCCCGATGATCTCGCCGACGACAGTAATTCCCGAGCCGATCGCGGATGTGCTTTCCGCTGATGGCGGCACGTTACCTTGCTGTCTTGCTGCCCCTGCTATGGACGCGCTCACAGGCGCAGAGACTTGATCCGTACCGTCCTTGTTTTTACCGAACATGGATACTCCCCGTTTTTCCCAACCTGTCGAAGGTCTCGAACTCCTCAGCCGACATAGTAGAGGCGATGAAACCGGCCCGTGAGGCGAGGAGATGCATCGACGCCCGGCCCTCTATTCTACACAACTGACCGTCGACGATCGCCTGCGACTTGGTGTCTGAAGCGCCGCCCAAGAGCGGATAGCCATCGGAACAGACGAAGGCGAGGCGCTTGGGCCGCTTGCCAATCCAGCTTCCCGGCGAGAGGTCGCGAACTTGTATAATGCGCGCCCGGAGTTCGATGACCGGACTCATCGGATTGCGAATGTCGAGCGTCGGATTGACGCCATAGATCTCCGCATCCAATACCGCGAGATCGCAATGAGCTTTGACGCCCACTGAGACACTGGAAGAGCACGCGAACGACACGGGCGTACTCGCGAGACGTCCGCGCAGGTCCTGGAGGAGCGCGATCTGACGCTCGACAAGGCGATGATCGGGTTTCGCAATGGCATCCGGAAGGCAGGTCAACACAGTGACGCTACGATGAGGCGAATGGCGCTCTGCAATTGCTGCCGCTTCTTCCAATGAAAGGCCGAACCGGCCTGCCGCTGTGTCGACATTGAGAGCAAAACCGCCGGTCCACTCGCTCCTGCCTCGGCAAGACTGGACACAAAAAATGTCTTGCAACCGACCTCCGACAGCGTGGCGACGACCTGATCGGCGCCGCAGCCATAAGCGTTGGCTTTGACCACGGCCGCACTTTCAACCGCGGACCCCTTTGCCAGCGCCACCCAGTTTGTCGCAATCGCCCACAAATTGATTTTCAGAACGCTGTCGACCTCGGCCTTCGGAGGACCGCCGGTGTTCGCGAATTTTGCAATTCCCCGATTATGAATGGAGAGCCGGCCGCCCCTATTGACGACTTTCCCGTCGACCGACCCCTCGACCACGACGTTGGCGCCGCGTTCGATCGTCAGGCTGCCCTTTACGTTGCCGCAAACATGCAAGGCGCTGCCGCGATACTCGCGGTTTTTCGGCCCTACCGCAAGTTAAAGACCACCTGCACGGGACCAAAGAATGACCGGGACGTGACTTGCACGACCTGACTTGCACGACCTCACTCGCGCGACGTGACTTAAGAGTAGTACCGCTGCAGCCACTTGCTCAGCAGAGTCTCTTCGTGAACGCGGTCGTCGTCGGTCTGGCCGCTCTCAATCTCGTTGACAGTGTAGCGCATGTACCAGAATGCACCCGCCACGAGGAGGATGATAAAGAGGGACAGTGTGACGCTCACGGAAAGCTGCTCGCTTGCTGCGCGACCCTGTTCCAGTTTAACCCCGTGACGGCCTAAGCACTACGCCCTCCTGGCCGCTGACCACAGTTTTCGCGGGCAGGTCCATTGTTGCCGACCTTATGCTGCAATTACAGTCGAGTGTCGCTATCATGACGCCCTGGAGGTGCCCGTGATACGCATAATCCCCTCATTCGCCTGCGCCAGGATCTTGGCCAACTGTGCCATGATCTGCGCTCTAACCCTGGCGTTCTGCGCCGGACCCGCTCTCGCCGCGGACTGCCAGCAGCAGGACACCTTTGGACCCTGGCTGCAAGCCTTCAAACAGGACGCGGCCAAGCAGGGCATTACCCCAAAGACGATCAATTATGCCCTCGACGGCGTTGGCTTCGATCCGGTCATCATCAGCCGTGACCACGCGCAAAGCGTATTCCAGCAGACCTTCGAGCAGTTTTCTGGCCGCATGGTCTCTACCGATCGCCTGCGGAAGGGGTCGGACATGCTCAAGCGTTATGGGTCAATTCTATCGCGCATCGAGGACCGCTACGGCGTGCAGGGCACCGTGCTGGTGGCGATCTGGGGGCTTGAGACCGACTACGGCGTCAACCAAGGCAAATTCTCGACCCTGCGATCGCTCACGACCTTGGCTTTCGATTGCCGGCGCGCCGACAAATTCCGGGCCGAGCTTTTCGACGCGCTCCGCATTGTCGACCGCGGCGACCTGATGCCGCGCGAGATGATTGGAGCGTGGGCGGGCGAACTCGGCCAGACGCAACTCCTGCCGTCTTCTTACTTCAAATTCGCCGTCGATTTCGACGGCTACGGCCGCCGCGATCTCATTCACAGTCCGCTGAACGCACTCGCTTCGACCGCGAACTATCTCAAAAGTTACGGCTGGACGACCGGTCAGCCGTGGACGGAAGGCTCGCCGAATTTCGATGTCTTGCACAAGTGGAACGAGTTCGGACGTGTACACGAAGACCGTTGCCTACTTCGCCACGCGGCTCGACAAGGAGCCTTAGGGAAAAAAAGCGTCGCGCTCCCGTTTCAAGACCCGCAGCTGAGCGTACGGTCCGCCAGGCGGCAGCGATTGAGCGGCTTGCTGTCGACGTCGAACAGCGTGCCCGTCCAAAGGTCGTTGCCGAGGCGATCCCACACCATGTAGGCGAAGCCTGAATAGGTCACCGCATCGAGGGCTTTGCGGCCATTGACATCGGCGCCAGTCACGCTCGCCGTCGGCCTCTCTTCGAGATTGTCGCCGCCGGTGCCGACGACGAGTTGCGGCGGCCGCGCCCCGCCGAAATCGATCGACTGGAAGAAATGGATATGACCGGCGACGTACATGCGCACGCTCGCGGGCATGTCGGCGCCGAGCGCCGGCTGCAGCACCCTGTTTGAAACGATGTTGACCTGCCGGTCGCCCGGCTTGGCGAGCACGGCGTTGATCGGCTTGTGGGTCGCAAGCCACGTGTTTGGGGGAATCTTCCCGAGCACGTCGATCAACTGGCCGCGCAGCACCGGAACGGCGTTGCTGTCCGGGCCGGCCGTGTCGCTCACCTTGGCGCTGTCGACGACGAGGATGCCGAAGTCGCCCAATCGCGCGACGAAGTCGCCGGTGAGATCGCGGCAAGCCGGCTCCATCGGCGTGTGATCGAGAAAGCGGAACCAGCCTTCGCCGGCGCGGCTGCAATCCTCATGATTGCCGCGCACCATGACCCACGGCGCGGCGGCAAACAGCGGCGCCGCAGGCTCGAAGAAATCGACGTTCCAGGGCGCCCAGCCGTAGCCGTATGCGCTGCCGGCGCAACCTGCATTGCCGGGAGGGCAGGGATCTTCGCGGTATTCGTAATCGCCGACGTGGATGACGAGATCGGGCCGGGTGGCGGCCGCCGCGGCGGCGATTTGCGGAAACGGCCAAGCCTTCGGATCGTTGCACGCCTGCCATGGATCGCCGGTTTTGAGCCTGCAGCCGGTATCGCCGAAGATGACGATACGCTGCGGATTGCCGCGCGGAAGCGGCAGGGCTTTGCCGTCGAGGGTCGCGACGATCGAACCCGGCGGCACCATCACCACGCAGCCGCGCACCGGAAATTGCGCTGCTTTGACGCCGTCGAACTTTTGCCCCGGCTCGGACCGCACGCTCATCGGCATGGCCTTTCCGTCGAAGGTCACAGACGGACAGGCATCATCGGTGATCGCCCGTACGCTCGAGCTGCTGTCAGCGCCCAGCTGGACCCATTGCGCGAGAATTTTGGCTTCCGCCCCCTGCAGCGCGGCGGTGCCAGACAGTGCCGCCGCCAATACGGTGATCACCAAGATGCGCGGAAGGTATTTCATGAACTTCTCCCAGCACCGGTGCCGGCGCTGGCCATTCAAAGCATGAGGAGCATGACACGGTTGCATCGCAGCTAAGTCGTGCTCACAGTATGCAAAGCCTTGAGCAAGACGAACGCCGCGGACGTTGGGCAGTCCGCATCCAGCACCGGTTATAATTTCACGTTCACGCCCAGCGATCTGCTCACGCCACGGCCTTCGCCGGCATCTTGGAACGCCAGACAGCGAGCACCTCGTCGGAGCTCGCTACCGTGCCGAAGTGGTTGCGGATATTCGAAAGGGTGGCTTCGTGCGCCCCGGGACTTGCGGTTGCCGTACAATCGGACAGGAAGATGATGTTGTAATCGAGCATGAAGCCGTCGCGCGCAGTCGACTTAACGCAGACGTTGGTGCCGACGCCGGTCATGATCAGCGTCTTGATCCCCAGCGTCTTGAGGACAGACTCGAAGCGCGTGCCGATGAAGGCGCTATAGCGATGCTTGATGACGACCGGTTCGGTGCCTTGCGGCGCGACGCCGCAGAAATCGGCACCCCAGGTGTCCTTCCGGCAGTGCGGGCGAGGTACCCCATCGTGACGGAACAGCCAGGCGTCGGAATCGGTCGATGGTTCGTGGATGCACTGCACGAAGATCAGCTGTGCGCCGAGGCTGCGCGCGGCGGCGAAGAAGCGCTGCATGCGCGGGATCATGTCCTGAATGGTCGTTACATCGGCGCCGTAGTTGGCGCCGGCGCCCTTGGGGTCGCAGAAGTCGTTCTGCATATCGATGACGATGATGGTCGAGCTGCGCAGATCGGCGAGCTGATCGAGAGTCTTTTTCATGGGTTTCGATCCTCAAAGGATGCTGGCGCCCTCACTGGGCGCTCAATTGAGATCCGTGGAGAATTCCTTTGAGCAAGTAGCGCTCGGCGGTCATCACGGCGGCATACATGACCAGTGCCAAGATGGACAAGACCACGACGCCAACCCAGACCAGGTTGATATCCATGACCTGGCCCGCATAGAGGATCATGCGACCGACGCCGAAGCGCGAAGCGATGAACTCTCCGACGATCGCTCCGGCCAGCGCTAATCCAATGTTAACCCGAAGGCTACTCACGATCCAGGGCATCGTCCACGGCACCACGACCTTGGCGAAGACCTGAAAGCGCGTTGCGCCCAAGGAGAACAGCAGCGTCTCAAGATCTTTGTCTACGCTCTTGACGCCGCCAGAGGCGGCCAGCGCCGCCGGGACGATCGTCAGCGCTACGGCGAGCGCTACCTTCGACTCGAAGCCGATCCCAAACAGGATGATCAGGATGGGCGCGAGCGCAAGTTTTGGTATGGCGTTGAAGGTGACGAGGTATGGCTCGCTGACGCGCCCGTAGACGAGCGACCACCAGGTGGAAAGACCGAGCAGGGCGCCGCCCGTCACGCCGATGACGAAGCCGACGATCGTCGATGCCGATGTGTAGCCGATGTCAACGAACAGCGTTCCCTGGGTGGCTGCAATATAGGCGGTGCTCACGATCCGGCTTGGGCTGGAGAAATAGTACGGATCGATGATCTTCAGGCGGGTGAAAATCTCCCAGCCGAGAACGATGCCGAGCGCGATCGCCCAGCGCCAAACGGTCGAGTGCCGACGGATGCGTCGCTCTGCGCCTTCGTCGTCGTCCTCGACGGCGCTCAAACCCGGCTCGTTCATTGCAGCGACTCCTGCCGTTCGGCGATGCGGGCTTCGTCGTTGAGCAAGCCGAGCAGCTGCCGCTTCAGGTCCATAAACGGCGCGCTGGTGACCGCGTCCTGGCTTCGCGGCCGCGACAGCGTGACTTTGATGTGTGCTTTAATGCGGCCCGGGCGGGCCGTAAACACGTAGACCTCGTCCGAGAGGTAGATCGATTTGTCGATGTCGTGGGTGACGAACAAGATGGTCTTGCCGAGGTCGCTCCACACCTGAAGCAGCCAGCTTTGCATGAGCAGGCGGGTCTGCGCGTCGAGTGCGCCGAACGGTTCGTCGAGCAACACGACGTCGCGGTCGTAGAGCATCGTCCGCAACAGGCTGGTTCGCTGCCGCATGCCGCCCGACAGCTCGTGCGGATAGTGCTGTTCGAAGCCGCCGAGACCGTAGCGCTCGATCAAGGGTTGTGCGCGCGCGATCGATTCCTTTTTGGGAACGCCGCGGATTTCCGCTGCGAGGACGATATTGTCGATGATCGTGCGCCAGGGCAGCAGCAGGCTTTTTTGCAGCATGTAGGCGACTTGGCCAGGCTGTCCAACGATGCTTTGGCCGCCGGCCAGCACGTCGCCGGTGGTCGGCCGCAACAGGCCGGCAATGATGTTGAAAAGCGTCGACTTGCCGCAGCCACTCGGTCCGATCAGGCTGATCAGCCGGCCTTCAGGAATCGTCAGCGAAAGAGGGTCAAGCGCCCGGACAGTACGGCCGTGGCGTCTGAAGACCTTTGAAACGGTCCGAACGTCGAGCTTGTCAGCCGTGGTCGCCCCCGCTGGCCCAGTCCATCGCCGTAGACGCCGCATTCCGGCGACCTGAGCATGCTTATAGGCGGGGTCTCGAAGCTATCGTTCCTGTGAGCCGATTGCGGTCGAGCAGGCCTTTCGCAGCACAGATGCGGTGTTTGACTTGCAAATAATATCCGCGACGCTTCCATTCGTGCAATCTCAAAAAGATGACGCAGTCCATTGGACCGTACCGCTGCGCGCCGATACAATGTCCGCAACTGCGCAAAATTAAGGTCCGGGTCCTTCCGCAGCCTCTCCAACAAAGGTGCCCAGTCATGCCATTGGATGTGGAATTCGCTCCCGGACTTACTCGCCGGACTGCGATGGCAAGTGCCCTTGCGATGGGCGCAGCCATCTGTTCACCCAAGGTCTTCGCGCAAGGCGTGAAGGCGCTGGTCCTCGCCGAACCCGTTCACAATTTGGGTTACGCCCCGGTTTACCTTGCGATCGATCAGGGCTTTTTCAAGAATCGGGGGCTGGACGTTTCGCTGGTAATCGCCACCAACGGCTCTCACGTCACCGCTCTGGTCAGCGGTCAAGTGTGGGGTAACATCGGCGGGCCGGAATCCGACGCCATGGCGAATGTTGGCAAGGCCGACCCGTTGCGGACGATCTGCAATCTGGTCAATCGGGCGAACGTGTACATCGTCGCTCGCAAGGGCACCGCGCCAAAGTCGGGTTCGAAAGCGGACACGGCGGCCTTTCTCAAAGGCAAGAGGTTCGCGCTCAGCCGATACGGCGGTACGCCGGATTTGCTCGGCCGCTGGCTTGTGATCGACGTCGGTCTCGATCCGAAGACGGACATCGAGGCGGTGAACCAGGCGGACAGCGCCGCCATCGTGGCGATGATGAAGAACGGCGCCGTCGACGTTGGAGTTACGCAGGAGCCGTTCATCACGGCCGGGATCGAACAAGGCCTCTGGGATCAGCCGATCTATTCGTTTCCCGGCCTGGGCGACTATCCCTACTCGGTGGTCAGCGTTCGCCAATCCACGATCACGAGCGAGCCGCAGGTCGTCCAGGCGTTCGTCGATGCGGTCATCCAGGCGCTCGGCGTTGCGGCGAACGACCGTGCGGCGGTCGAGGCAATGACGCGCAGGGAATTTCCAACACTACCGGCGGACGGCGTGAAGGCCACGCTCGACCGCATCTACGCTGACAACATCTGGAGCACAGACGGTATGGTGTCCCAAAAGGGGTATGAACTCGACATGGATGTCGTTGCCAGGACCGGCGCTTTCACTAAACCCGCTCCGTACGACGACGTTGTCGACATGCAATTTGTCCGCAAGGCGCATCAGAAGAGTTAGCGTCGCGATTGCTCGGCTTGCAGACAATTGGCGCGGGCTAACCCGGATGGTTGCTCCTTTCGTTGTTGACCTGTCGCGTCGATTTCGGCATCCCCTATTGTCGGTCGTTGGGTAGAAGCGGACGCTGGGCAATCCGCATCTAGCAAACAGGTTTTACGAGTTCACGTCCTGCGACCTCACCAGCCGCGCGGTTCGGCGGTGAGCGCGGGAGCAATTCAATCTCCGCGGCAAGCTTTTTCGCCGCCGCCGGATGAAGCGGCAGGAGCGGCGGCGCGCGGCTCGCCGCAATCGCGGCCCATGGCGCGGCTTGCGGCCTTGAGCGCGGCGACGCCGCCGGCTTTGAGCAGCTGATGCAGCGCCGCGATCTCTTCCTGCAGCGGCCGCGCCTCGAACAACTTCTGCTTGCGCGGCAGAGATCGTACAGCTCGCGCACAGCCGCGGCGCGATCGCGGCGAGCGGCGAAAACATGCCGCTCGCGCCGATGGCGCCGGCCGAGACCATCAATTCGGTGCCGGCGAGCAGCGCAAAATCCGGCCGCGTCCGCGGCGCCTCCGTCATCAGCTCGATCATGAACTGCCAGTCGAGGCTTGAATCCACCACGCCGGCGAAATTGCGCAAGCTTGCCGATCAGCTTGCAGCGCAAGATCGGTGTTGATCTTGCTGCCGGCCATGTCCTCGGGCGCGTTGTAGACGAAGAACGGAATGTCGACCGCCGCCGCCGATCTGAGCGAAGTGCTCAAGCACCATCGCTGGTGGCGGCGTCCAGTAATACGGCGTGGTGGCGACGATGGCGGCGGCGCCGGCCTGCTTGCGCTGCGCGCGCCAGCGCCGCGGCGATGCCGGTGCCGGCGTCGCTGACATGGGCGATGATCGGCGCGCGGCCGCGCGCGCGCTTGATGGCGAATTCGATCAGCGCGCGCCGTTCCGCGTCGGGCAGGCTCACGGATTCGCCGGCATGCATCGGCACCGCGAGCGCATCGGCGCCGTTGCGCAGATGAAAGTCGATCAGCGTTGCCGTAGAGATCGAAGTCGATGCGGTGCCGTCGCGCGAAAACGGCGTCACCGGCGTATGCACCAGGCCGGGCTCGAAGGGCATCGTCGATCGGTCACTTTTGGGGATTACCAGCCGTGCGGCTCGGTCGTCGAGGATGCCGAGGTCCTCAAGCTGGGCGCGGATATAGGCCTGGCGCTCGGGCGTCGCGGTCGGCAGCGGCGCGCGGGTCGGGCCGACCGGGCGGCCCATGATCACCATGCCGCCCTTGAGCGAGGAGGGGTATTGGTCTTTGAACAGGTGCCACAGCCGCGTCATCTTGTATTGCAGTTCGCGCGCGCGGTCCCATTCGCCGGCCATGCAGCTGTCGAACAGTTCGGTGCACAGGTTGGGGCAGATCGAGCCGGCCGCCGAATAGGAGCCGACGCCGCCGAGCGGCACCGACGGCAGCAGAAACTCGACGCCGGTGAGCATGGCGAAATTCGGCCGCAGCCTCAGCGCCGCGCGCGAGATTTCCAGAAATTTCTCGCTGTTGAAGCTCGCTTCCTTGACGCCGACGAAGTTCGGCAGCCGCTCGATCAGCCGCGCCATCAGGTCGCCGGTGATCTCGACGCCGGCGAGATAGCTCGGCGAATTGTAGGACAGCACCGGCAGATCGATCGACGTGCACAGCCGCACGAAATAGGCCTCGATCGCTTCGAGCGTCGGCGTCCAGAAATAGGGCGTGATCGCGAGGATGCCGTCGGCGCCGATCTCCTGCGCGTGGCGCGCCAGCTCCATCGTGTCCTCGACCGCGAGCGCGCTGACGTGGATGGTCACCGGCACCCGGCCGTTGACGACCCTGCACCGCGGCCTCGGCGAACAGCTTGCGCTCGGGGATAGTGAGGTTGAGCGACTCGCCCTTGTGGTGCGGCCATGAAATCGCGGTCGCGCCGGTGCGGACGTGGAAATCGAGCAGCTTCTCGAAGGTCGGCAGGTCGAGGCTGAAGTCGTCCTTGAGCGGCGTGACGGGGCTTTGCATGACGCCCCGGAACTTGTTCTGCATCGTCGTCACCTGCCTCTACCGGCCGCCGCGCGATTGAGCCATAGCGGCCTTCGCGAGACAACGCCACATCATCCGGGCAATTCGAGGCCGCTTTCGCGCACGAATGTCTGCCACACTGCGGTTTCGTCATGCACCCAGCGGCCAAGCTCCTGCGGCGACGAGCCGATCGCCTCCCAGCCTTGCTCAGCGAATTGTGCACTATTCTTCGGATCCTTGATGGCGGCGCCGAGCGCGCTGGCGAGCCGTCGCACGACCGGCTCCGGCGTTCCGGCCGGTGCGAACGCGGCGAACCAGCTGTAGACATTGAGGTCGGGATGACCCTCCTCGTCTACGGTCGGCACGTCGGGCAGTTCCGGCAGTCGCTGCGGGCCGGTCACCGCGAGCGCCTTGACCTTCCCGGAGGCGAGCGCGCCGCGGGCGATGGAGAAATTCAGAAACGCGAACTGCACTTCGCCGGCCATGACCGCCCGCAACACCGGCGCCGCGCCTTGATATGGCACGAAGCTCGAGGCCGGCCTTGCGTTTGAGATACTCCATCACCAGATAGCCGGTCGTTCCCGGACCCATCGAGCCGTAGTTCAGCTTGCCGGGTTCGCTTTGATGAGCGCGATCGCATCGCGCAGCGTCGCGGCATCGACCGATGGGTGAGCGTAGATCACGCTCGGAAAACGTACCAGGAGCGACAGCGGCGCGAAGTCTTTCACGGCATCGTAGGGCGGCTTCTTGTTGAACACCTGATTGATGACGTGGGAGTCCGACGCGAACAGGATCGTGGTGCCGTCGGGCGTGGCGCGCGCCACGTCGATGGTGCCGAGTTGGGTCGAAGCGCCTGGGCGATTTTCGACAATGACAGGCTTGCCGAGTTCGCTCTCGAGCTTCGGCTGCAGCCTGCGGGCCAACACATCGATGCTGCCGCCGGCGGCAAACGGCACGACGATCTTGATCGGATTGGCGGGAAAATCCTGCGCGCCGGCAACGGCCGCCGCCGCGGCAAACGCGATGGCAGCGGCGAGGCGCCAGCCTGCGCGCCGTGCGCGCGGATTCATCGGTCACCCGGTCCGCCGCGGCCCTCCGCTTCGGCAAGGGCTGCGGTGAACCGCCGGTGGGTTTCCCGTGAATTGAGGAACTCGAAGTCGTGCGCCGGCTTTTTCGCCCGGCACCACCTTAAGGGTCGCGAACACCGGCCCCTTGAGCGCCATGATTTTTGCGGATATCCGCCTCGAATTTATCCAGCGCGTCGAATTCGAAGGCGTGGGGATAGCCCGCGGCGCGGGCGTGGCCGGCAAAGCTCACGGTACCGCGCGCGGGGATCGGATGGCTGCCGTTGGCTTCATAGCCGCCGTTCTCACAGACGAAGTGATAGTAATTCGGGGGAGCCGCGGCGGCGACCGTAACCAGGCTGCCGAGGTTCATCAGCAGGCTGCCGTCGCCGTCGAGCACGATCACCTTGTAGTGCGGCATGGCGAGCGCGATGCCGAGCGCGTGCGATGAGCCTTGCCCCATGGCGCCCACCGAATAGTAGTTCAGCGGACTTTGCGAAATCCGCCGCCAGTCGAATGCCGCATTGTAGACGGCGACCACGACGGCGTCGTCGCCGCGATGCTGGTTGAGGATTTTCAGACTGCGGGCGCCGGGGCGGCCGCCCTCGTCTTTCATCTGTAATTTCAGGGCTTTGGGAGCAGCGACGCGACGCCGTGGCGGCGTCGCGTCAATTAAAAGTCAACCTTCCGAAGTCGATTCGCAGTTGATCCGCAGTTGATTCCGCACTTGGCATTACTCGGCCGTGCGCTTGTCGAAGTCGGCCTGCGCGATCGCCTTGGCCTGCTTGGCGGTTTTCACGTAGCCCCCGATCAGCTTCGTTGTACTGAGATCCTCGGCATAGTTTCCGGTTAGCTTGGCGATATAGCCGACCGAGTAGCCATTCACCTTGCCCGAGAAGCCATCCAAGCTGATACCGAAGTGATACTGGCCGTCATTGGCGCGCGCCGAGTAGTTGACGCCTAACCCGGTGCCTGACTGCTTCCAGACCAAGGCCGTCGACGTTGCGGGTTTGGCCTTCGCACGTTCGTCGAAGTCGGCTTGCGCGAGCGCCTTAGCCTGCTCGGCAGTCTTCACGTACTCCGCGATCACCGTGATGTTCGTCCCGCCGGGGGATTGGCCGTCAAGGTTGGTGTGATAGTCGACCATATAGTCCGACGCTTTCGTCTGCCCGTTTTTAACGGGGGTAACGAAGTAGGCGCCGCCACGCGCGGTGGCGGCAATGTACAAGAACGCTTTGCCGAGCGGTTGCTCCGTCCACTGCAAGGTCGGCTTGGTCACCTTCGGCCGCTTCGTGCCCGGCTCTTCCAGCTTGAACGTCAAGCCCTGTGGCTTAGCCTTGGCCGCTTTCGATGCTTCGGACGCTTCCTCGGCAAGCCATTTCCGGCCGGCCTGACCGAGCGACATGAGCCAGCGGTTTATTTCGTCCCACCGGTCGGCCTCGGGTAAGGCCAGAGCCAGCAGCGTCGCGCGCTGCAGCAGATCGGCCAGCGTCGGCGCCGGCGCCAGTTTCATCAGCCGCTCGACCACGGCGGCGCGGTGGTCAGCGTCTTCGACGCTGACCAAATAATCGCCGATGGTGTCGAGCGCTCGGGCCAGCGCCACCGCGCTGTTGCTCGGCCGCGGCTTGCGCGGCTTTGTCACCAAAGCCGCGGCGATGGCCTGGCGCACCACCGGACAGCGATTGCAGATCGAGGTCGGCGAGTTCCAGCTGTCGCGCTTGTTGGCGGTCAGCGTGTCACGCCAGACCCGGATCGCGGTCTCGTGCTCGGCCATCCGCAGCAATCGCGACACCGTGCCGCCGTTGAGAGAGGCGTAGCCGTTGTCTCGAAACATGTTGCGGCGCGCCTTGCGCGACATGCCGGGGCGATCGGCGACGATGCACAACGCCGCGACGCCGCGGGCAATGCGCATCCACAGCTCGAAGGTCTTGCGGCGGAAGTCGTCGAGTTCGCGGACCGCGTCGGAGCCGTCGAGCACCGCGGCGCGCTGCGCATCGGTCAATTCATCGAGCAGGCTTTGGTTGGTCTTTATCATGACACTATCCTTGCTTGTCGCAAGGTGAAATGGGCGCTTCGCGATACACTGTCAAGTGAGCGCGCTAATAACCCTGATGTTAATCGGTCGTCGCGGGCGCGGCTGTTAGCGTTTGCGCTTTTTCACGGCGCGCCTCGGCCTGAAGATGTCAGGCCGGATCGCTTCGGGCTCGAGCTTCATGATCTGCGCCACCACCAGCACCCGCGCCGCCGGCACTCGCGTCCACTGATAGACGGCGGAACGGTGCGTGCCGCAGACCCGGGCGATCTCGGCCGACAGCCCGCGGCTGCCGCGGATCCGGGCGATGATCGGGTCGGTTTGTTTTGACAAATGATTGGCGGGTCCGAGCAAGATTTCTGATGCATAGAGTACCTATACATTTCACCGGGCGCAATAAGGGAACGACACCATGACCATCACCAACAAGCGGCCCGATGCGGCCGCGGTTGCCGACAGCGTGACCCGTATTCGCACCATCGTGCTGTTCGATCTGCTGCGGCGCCGAGGCGAGCCGGTCAGCCTTGAAGAAGCCGGCCGGATCGTCGGCGAGCTTTATTCCAAACGAACCGGAGAGGCGTCATGAACAACATCGTCGTTCTCGCAGCCAACCGCCTGCCGCGTATAGACGGCGGCACGCTGCACCTGTGCAACGGGCGTCTTGCCATCGTGCAGGTTATCCCGCTGCACCGGCGGGCTCCGACCAGCCGCAAGCCCTAGCCGTGATTGCGCAAGCCAACGCCATCATCGCCGACTATCTGCCGCGCGGGTTGCGGCTCACGCTGCGCCAACTGACCGGCCGCCGCTACGGACTGCAACGCTTCGCCGAGCGCCCTTGGCGTTGCTGCTGGCCAACTGGCCGGCGGTCGAGGCGATCGCGGCGGCAATCCTCCGTGACCACACCATCGACGGAGGCGAGATCGAGAAGCTGGTGTTCAGCAGCGACGGTGACGCGTGATGCGCGAGTGCGTGGTATGCGGCAGCGCGTTGAGGACAACGAGAGTAAACACCGTGTGTTGCTCGGCAGCGTGCCGTGCTGAGGTCAAACGCGAGTACCATCGCCAATACTACGTCGCAAATTGCGATGCCCTGCGCGAGAGCCAGCGCCGGTACCGCGAGGTCAACCGTGACGTCGCACGTGAGCGCCAGCGCCGGTACCGCGAGGCCAACCGTGAGGCCGAACGCAAGCGCCATCGCCAATACGACGAGGTCAACCGCGAGGTCAGACGCGAGCGCCAACGCCGATACTACGAGGCCAACCGCGAGGCCAGACGTGAGTACGCGCGCTGCTACTACGCCGCGCACCGGCCGCCCAAACGCGAGCCCGCACCACCGCAACCGGCGTGGCCATTCGATGCCGTCGCCTACATCCACGAAAACAGACTTGGGTCGAAAGTTGCTCGCGCCTGCGGCATCTCGCGACGGGCTATTAATCACTGGCGTCGCGTTCCGCCCAAGCACGCCATCACGGTCGAGCAGGCGCTCGGCATCGCACGGCAGTTAATCAGGCCGGACATCTTTCCGCCGGATGACGTGTCATGAGCGGTATCCCGACCGAAAGCCGATCCCTACCACATGTAGCGCAGTGTGCCGGTGCCGGCGTAGGTCTGAGAGCCGGAGGCGAACTCGCCGTCGAACTTGGCTGCCAGGGACCAGTTGGCCGTTAAGTGCAACTCCGCACCGGCCGAAGCGAGCGCGGAGTTCTTCGGTGCTGCGGCGCCATAGACGATGAATGCGGAGCCCGGCAGCGCCTGGAACACCGGCATCAGGTTGGGAGTACTCACCCAGTCATGTGCCCACGCGGCGCGGGCGCGTAACGAAAGTGGCATGGCACCGATCATCGTCATGTCGTCGAACCGCGCGCCGAGTTCGCTCCGCGTGTCGGTAGCGTTCATGGAATTGTAGGACAGCCCGAATCCGCCACCCGTCAAATCGGTTTCGCTGTAACCCGGTGTGTGGAAGTCCTGCACCTGCAGCGCCGCATAGGGCGTGACGCCGATCATCGGCAGCACGGCGTAGCGATAACCGGCTTCAAGACGGCCAGCGTAGCTCTGGCCGTCAAAACTTGCATTGAGGTGATCGCCACCGAAGGCGTAACGGTCGGTCGTCATCCAGTGATTGGCAAAGGCGAGGGCTGCCGACACATAGGTGGGTCCCGACCGAGTTGCGCCATAGACGCCGGCCTGGAACGCATCGCTGCGGCCGCCGCCGAGGCCCTGCGCCAGGCCCCAATTGGTGCCGCCGCCGGCGAGCGCAAAGCCGTAAACAATGTCCGGTGACGCGTGATAGTCCATACCGCCGGCAAAGCCGTAGTCGCGCGCGGTCACATTGGTCGAACCGATGACGGGATCGCCGTTCGTCGTATTGCTGCCACCAAAGCTTCCGCCCCACACGCTCCAGTGCTGATCGAGCGTGGCGGGCTTTGGCGGCGCCTTGAGCACGCCCGCGTAGGCGAGCGCGACATCGGGCGGGAAGTTTACGGCCTGCTCGGGAGCAAAGCCCATGGCGTTGCCGCCGCCGCTTGGCCAGCCGGTGCCGCTGCGGCCATCGGCGAACGGATCGAGCATCAGGCCGAGGAACTGGTCCATCAGCTTGAACGCGCCCTTCTCAGCATCGGTCGCGGGTTCGCCGGACAGTTGGTCGAGTGCATTGGTGAGATTGCCGCCGGTGAGATTGAAGAGCGGGATGAACGCCGGCGGCAGCGTGCCCCCGTTGTTGAAGAAGTTATCGATTGCGTGGCCGACATTGAGCTGGTTGACGGTGAAAACCGGTAGCGGCGCTGGAGATGCTTCAAGCGGCTGATCGGGCGGAGCCGGCTGCGCGGCTGGCGGCAGCCCCGGTACCGGCGGAATTACCGGTGGCGGCACCGTTGGCAAAGTCGGCGGCGGCGTAGGCGTAATCGGAGGTTCGGGAACGAGTTGCGCGCGGAGGTGCAGGAATGCGGTATTGCTGGAGTATTCCACACTCGCCCCAAAATCGGCCGGCAAACCACGGGTCTCGAACATGTTGAACGTGCCCAGGAGCCCGCCGTTGGCCGTCAAAATGGGGTAGTCGCGCGTCGAATAAGCACCCGGCGCAAAGACCGCCGCCACCGTGCCGGCGAGCGCGGCGCTGCCACTCACATTGGTGTTGGAGGCCGTCGCGGGATTGACCTGTACGATGTAGGAGGCCCCGGACTGGAACACGAGATTGCCACGGACCGCCATCGTGCCGGGCGTGGGCGTTCCCGGACCGGGAACGAGAAAGCCGCCGGCGTTGATGGAGGCGGAGCCCACGGTGCCGGTGCCAAGGAGTGCGGCGTTGCTGTTCACCGTCGTCAGGATCGATGGCGCGATCGAGCCGTTCACGATCAGCGCGCCGTTGTTTACGGTCGTTGTCCCGGTGTAGGTATTGAGGCCGGAGAGCGTCAGCGAGCCGGTGCCGACCTTAACCAGCGAGCCGCCATCGCCTGTGATGGTTCCGCCGACCTCCGTTGAGTTATTATTTGATCCAACCGTTAGGTTTTTGGAGGTAAGGGTAAACGTCCCATCGCCCGCGATCGAGCCGAGGGTGGTTCCGGCTGTGCTCAGGCCAAATAGCCCGACTTCGCCACCGGCGTTGTTGATGACAGTCGCTTGAGCGCCGTTGCTCTGGTCGTTAAAACCAACGAACCCGCCATTCTCGACAATGAGCGTCGCCTGGCCAGCCGTGCTCGAATTAAAAAAATTGGTGGCCGATGCATCCCTCGTTGTGATCGTCGCTTGACCAGCCGTGCTGGTTCCGCCGAAATTTATGAAGCCCGCATTGAAACCGTTATTTGTATCAACTACTTGGCCAAGAATGAATTGGGCAGTGCCGGCCGAGCTAGTGCCATTGAATTGGATCGCAGGGGTTGCGCCAACAGTACTCACTACATTGAACGTCGGCGCATTTGCGAAACTACCGATGACGCCGTTGCCGTTGATTGTCAGTCCATTCAGGACATCGAAGGTATAGTTCGCCGCATTGAATGAAAGGGTGCCGACGGCAACCCCGCCGGCCATAGAAATCGACAGCGGAGAAGCCCCGGTGAATGTGGCGGTTCCGTTCGTGCCCGGGATAATCATAGGATTCCAGTTGGCCGAAGTGGTCCAGTCAGCCCCAGGCCCATTCCATGTGGCGTTTTGGGCAGAGGCCACCCCGGAGACACCGTTCAAAACGATGACTGGAATAGCAATGCGCGCGGCGCGACTGAGCACGGTACTCGACAGCAATGTGGAGACAAATTTGCAACCGCGTGCCCCTGACATCGCGCTGCGGCGCCGTCGCAGGGAGAGCAGCTTACGCGGTTCATACCCCATATCGTCCCCCCGGGCAAAAATGGGCCACCCAAACTGAGCGCTTGCGGATAGTAGCATTACAATCGCGACTGTGATCGCCCAAGTTGGGGCGATGGCAAGTGCAGCTTGCCTTTTCTGATGACTGTTGCTCTCCGGCCACGCAATCGGCAGCAGTACCCATCAGGCTGCCGTCACAAACCTGAAGACAGCCAAGACGCAGACACCGGCCAGCCTGCCGATGCATCGCGGCCATTTGGCGCGTTTCACTCTGTTTCACTTCGCCGGAATCCGAGGACACAAAAGGAAACACAGTCGTGAGCTTAACGGGTCCTTTGGGGCTGACAAAAACTGCGGGGACCGCGCGACGCCGATGCTTCCGCATATTCAGTTTCTGGAAAACCGTGGTGACAGTGCGTGATGCTGTTGGCTGTTGCTTGGTCTATGCTCGCCGCGACACAGGGTTGGTGACGATGACCGAACTGGCGACGACGCACGATAATCCACCGAAGCGAAGCAACGGTACCAAGCGCAACGGCGCGGCGCGTGTACTAGCTAGCATTACAGTTGTGATTTTTTGCTGGCGCATTTGTTTGATTTCTGAATCCATGGGTCACCATGATTCGGAGATCATGGATGACGGGGGCATCGATTGAGACGACGCTTGAGTTGTGGGCATTGTCGCTGCGGGAGGTGAAGAGCCGGATGCGACCGCTGTTCGCGCAGGAGCGCGCAGCGTTGAACGCGGGGTTGTTCGTAGACGGGCTGCTTGGCGACGAGCGTCGCAAAACCGGATGGATGCGCGCGGAGGCAGCGGGCGACCCTGGGCCTTGGCGGCAGCAGGCGGTTTTGGGCCGTGACCGGTGGGATGCCGATGCGCTGCGCGACCTTGTGCGCGACTATGTCACCGAGCATCTTGCGGACGATAACGCGGTGCTGGTGATCGATGAAACCGGGTTTCTCAAGCAAGGCAAGGCATCGTGCGGGGTGGCGCGGCAATACACTGGTTCAGCGGGCAAAATTGCGAACTGCCAGATCGGTGTTTTTGCTGCCTATGTGTCGCGTCATGGCCATGCCTTCATCGATCGCGCGCTCTATTTGCCGAAGGGCTGGACCGACGATCCGGCTCGCCTGAAGACCACATACGTGCCGGGCGACGTCAGCTTTTCGACCAAGCCTCAGCTTGCGGCCGAGATGATCGAGCGCGCCCAGTAAGGACATTCGAAGCGGATTGCGTCCCTCGACGCTGCTGCTGCAGGCGCTATAATTCCCGCCAAGGGCGCGAAACGCAGGGAGCGGCAAACGCCGTCATAACATGCGCTCGATTTCCGCTGTTCTGGTCCTTCTGGCCGCCGTATCGGTGATCGGCCGCAATCCGGCTCGGGCCGATACCAACTACCCGTGGTGCGCGCTCTACTACAACGGCGATGGTGTCACGACCTGCGCCTATGAGACCGAAGCGCAGTGCAGGATGACGGTCAGCGGCATTGGCGGCTCCTGTCAGAAGAACCCAGGATACAATCCTTCGCTGCCGATGGATCCGATGTCGTCCCAGGAAGCAGCGACGCCGCCACCGCCGCCGCCCGCTCCCGCGCCTGCTGCAGCCAAACCGCGGCGGTAAGCCACCGCAGCGTTTCGATCATCTGCCAAGCCGGTTTGCGACAGATAGGGCGCGACCTTCGTCAGCACGTGCGCGGGTAAAATGCGCTGCATGCCGCCCGGCGAAGGCCCTCCGTCCGGTACGATCGGATGAATGTATTGGAGTAGCTGAGCACGGGTGTGGTGCCAAAAAGGCCGAAGGCATCGGTCGCGGTGGCAGCAGCAAGATTCATCGGGCCGGAATTCGCGCCGACAAAAATGTCGGCATTGCGGAGGAGGGCGGCCGCCTCACTGGGTCTGGGCGCGAGCGATCCCGGAAGTGTTGGCCGAGATGTTGACGCGAGCGTTGCGCAGCTGATTGACCTCGGCGCTGAGCTTGGCCAGATCGCCTTCGGCCTTGGCCGCACCAGCATCGGTAACGTTGAGGTCGAGTTTCGTGGATTTCAGCTGATTGGCGGCGGCAATTAGTTTTGTTAGTTCGCCGGTGGCCTTGACGACGTTGGCGTATTGACATTGAAGTCGATCGTCGTCGATTTGATCGAGCGCGCGGTGGCGGCAAGCGTCTTCAGCTCGGCATTGATCTTGCTGATTGGCGCCGGCATCGCTGACGTCGATGTTTAATTTTGTGCCTTTCAGCTGATTGGCGGTGGCGACGAGCTTGTTGAGTTCGCCGGTGGCCTTGGTGACGTTGCCGTCAATGATGTTGAAATCAATCTTCTTCGAGCCGAGGCTGGCGGCAGTTTGCTGAAGTGTCTTGAGAGCGGCGTTGACCTTGTTGATCGTCGGTCGCGAACTAATAACGTCGCGGTTTCCGTGAAGCTTGCTATGGCAGCCTCCTATGATCAGCGCCGCGCCGCGGTTCGATACGGCAGTTTCGAGCTGTCAAGCCACAGTAGCTTCACCGATAGCGGAATCGCGGTCGCAAACGTTGTCGGAGCGACCTTGTGAGCCGGCTCTAAAGCGTCGGCAGCGATGTTGAAAACCAGATTGTCCCTTGACAATCTCAACGCCAATCTTTGTTTGACATGTGCCGGAATATCGCCGCGGTTGTTGAGGAAGCCGTCGAGCGCACTGACGCCGCAGCCGACATCGGCCGCAATTCCGGCCAGGACGTGCGGCGACTTGGCCTGCGCTCTCAACATAAGCTGAAGCTGCTGCGTGCCGCTGAGCGTTGCTCAGCCATCAAGCGGCTTCTTGTTTGATGCCGAAGTGCCGCGCCAGCGCCGCGGTCTGCTCGGACGTCAACGGCTTGGCGCCGATCGCCAATTGCTGAAGCTGGCCGAGATCGTGACCGAGGCCGGCGGCCGCCGCGGTCTCAGGTGAAAGCGAATGAAGAAGCCGGTGCGCAATTCAGCTTCAAGCGTGTAGCGTGGCATCGTCGCCTTCCTGTTTTTGGATTGCCTCGACCAGCTCCCTGAACATGCTCGGGCGCTTGTTGATGGGAGTATTCCCATCAACGCCAAGCTCGTCTTGGGGAGTATTCCCCAAGACGGCAAGCTCACGGTCCGGCGTCGCGATGTCGGCGTCGTCGACATCAACAACAACAACCGGCTTGGCGCGGGCGTTCAGTTGCTGGCGCAGCAGCGCCACGATTTCGAGGCCTTTCTGGATCCCTTGAATGGCGATATCGAAGGACGCCAGCGCCGGGCTCGGTGCGCAGCAGAATTCAACGCGAGCGCTCGGGTTCGACGGATCGTGCGTGAGGCTCACCTCGTCGAGCACCGCCGAGGTGATCGCCGCATGCCAGGCGTCGGCGTCGTCGATATGATTGAGATGATAGCTCAGCACCGAGGCGCCGACGGAGAAGTACCGGCAGGTCGCCGCCTCGCGATCGGTGACGTGAGCTTTGACGCGTAGACCCTCAGGCGTGAGTTTCAATTCGAGGATTCTGCGGGCCGGCCGCTCATGCCTGAACAACAGCGGGATGCCGGGCTTGAAGCCGAGAAGCAATCAGGCCGGAAGGCGCTACGCTCACGATCGAGATTCCAGCGCGCGGCGTAGCCCTCGACGACGACGTCGCCCGGCGCCGGCTCGAACGGCGGCGGCGGCGTGAACGCCGGGCGCTGGTTGTTGTGGCGGGCCGCCTGGCGCGCCAGCGCAACGCGCAGTCGGAAACCTTCCGCACTCATCGGAGCTTCTCCCTGACTTCGTCGATGCGCAGCTGCAATTCACGCATGCGCTCGAGCAGCCGCCGCCGTTCCTCTGCCAGCTCATCAAGACGTTTGCGGTCGGCCTTGGTCTCGAGGCGCTGTTTGATGATCGGCAAAGTCCAGGACGGCGCTCATGTGTGGATGGCGTTCACGCAACGCCTTGGCGTTGGTGGAGGGCATCGAATCGACGGTCATGAAATCGGCGCGCGCGGGCGCACGGGACCGCGGCTCGAGGGCATGACCACCACTGGCGGTGAGAAAAAGCCCACGCTTGATCTCCGACTTGTCCAGCATGTCGACGTGCTCCACGACCGGCTCATCAGCATAGCTATCCTCGATGGCGCGCGCGAGCTTCATCAACACGTCGGCGCTGGCGTACAGCGACGGTGACTGCGCATTGTCGCGCTCGAGCCGGGTGGCCTGGAGGCGATCAGAGAGATCGGTGATGAGGCGCTTAAGCTCACGGCGGAGCGCGGCACGGCGCCTCGTCAGCTTAAGGCGGCAAACAACGCTGCAGCTAGCGGCGTCGTGGCGGACGGCCTGGAACGACTTGGTGCAAACGTCGCATCGTCTGTGCATTGCGGGCGGGAATTTAGCCGGACCCGCAGGAAAATCCAGAAATCAGCCGGAAACGTGCGGCCGTTGGCGATGTCACACCTGATGACACACCTGATAGACCAGTTGAGTTGCCAGTTGAGTTGCCAGTTAGTCCGCACCCTTGCGGCCAAACAAGCGGCACTTTAAACTGCGCCATAATACCAATAGTGGCGCAGTTTAAAGGGCTACTTGAGTTTCAAAATCGGCCAACAACTCAGAGGGCCCTCCGCGGGCGCTCACGCGAGGGGTCGGCCGTGAACTCCCGTGCCCCTAGGCCGGCCGCGCTCGACATCACCACACATCCCTATGCACCATTCCTCGGTTGCGCTGGAACTCGGCCTCTTTTCACCGCCGATGCTACCTATGTTGACACCAGGTAGCCGATCTGGCTCACGCAACTCTTATTTATCAATGCTTTTGTGGCCGTATCCCGGCTCTCTACCGCTCCGTATCGGGGCGGTATGCCAGTATAACTTTAGATATAGATGCCCAGCGAGGATCGCGGAGCTACGCGGTCAATCAAGTTGATGATATCAACTTGAAAATCAAGGTTACAACGTAACCTTGAAATCAAGGGGATAATATCACCTTGAAATCAAGCTGATAATATCAGCTTGAAATCTAGCAAGCGTTCACATACCCGGTCTGAAGTGCAGATCGCTCAATTCTTTCCTCGACAGTTCGACCTCGACCGGCGGCTCGACAGGATCAACAACATCTGTTTGTTTGCTGTTTGTTTGGTCGTCGAGTTACAGCGGTTGCAGCTGTTCGGTGTCGATCAAAGAACAGCCGAGGCGAGCGGCTTCGACTTGTTGTTGGGACAGAAAATATCCGCTCGGCACGGCCAGGATGTTGACGACGAGAGGCGTAAAAGTGCCCGGTTCTTCTACCTTTTCAGCCAATCCTGCACGCAGCACAGCCAGCGTGTTGACGCGAGATTTCAAATCGTGAGCTGTTATTTGTTTGTTTGTAAAACGCCGGTAAAGACGCCGTATTTCTCGATGTATTTGCTCGACCCTGTCAAGCTTCGTGCGCTCGCGCTCGGGTTGAAGCTTAGAATTGTCGCCCGAGGTGGTTGAAAACAAGTTCAGTAATTGGCCACAATTGCGCTTCACTCCGCCCGTCTCGGTGTGAAGTCGACGTTTGACCTCGTACGTCTCTTGGCAATGCTCCAGTTAGCACTGGCTACCGCGCGTCGGATTTCATTCCCCAGGCACCATTCGCTCAGATCTCGGTGTGCGTCTTGCCAAGGGTACGACGACGAGCCCGACGAGTGTCGTCAGAGCCACTAATGCCCACGCATCGTTGATGGCTTGGGTAAAGGCGACTTTATCGATGAGTGCAGCCAACAGGGACCGCCTTTCGGGATCGTGTAATATGGCACCCAGCACGTCGGGCGGAATCCCGAGCGTTTTTGCCGTATCCAAGTTACCAGCCGCAAGGCGATCAACGAGGGTCTGCGCATGCTCGGGTGCGTGGCCGTAAACAATCGTGTCAATTATCGCAATCCCAATAGCACCGCCTAGATTACGCATCATGTTGAACAAGCCGCTTGCATCAGCAATCTTGTCCTTTGCTAATTGGCCGAGAGCAAGCTGCGTCGGCGGCAGGATGCAAAACATGATAGCAGCGCCACGTACCAATTGAGGCCAAAACATTTCGTCAAAGTCAGTCGTTCTTGTTTGGGTGGCACTCAGACCCAGCCCTATTGCAAAGAGTAGGAAGCCAAGCGCCGATAAAAGGCGTTCGTCCAATCGCTGACCCATTAGCACGACAACCGGGGCAGCGACGAGCTGCGCAGCACCGGTGACCAGCATGATCTTGCCAATTTCGATGGCGCCGTGCCCTCTCACATAGGCCAGAAAGACAGGCATAAGATAGACCGCTCCAAACAATCCCATCCCAAGGACAAAGCTGAGCAGGCAGCCGATCGAAAAGTTCCGATCGCAGAAAGTTCGCAAATCGACCAACGGTCTTGGCGACCGAAGGGTTCGAATGGTGAATATAGCGCGGTGATCAGGCACGAGCTAAGAAGGCCGACGACTAAATGCGAAGCCCAGCCGCGGGTTGGTGCTTCCTTGATGGCAATTTCAAGCGTGGCAAGGGCGACCGCCCCGAGAACTAACGAGCATTAGGTCGACATGACGAAGCTGATCGAAAGAAGCTCTGCCTTGCGGCAGTGATAACCACGCCACGAGCGCCGCGAATAATTCCCGGTACGACATTGATTAGGAAGAGCCAGGGCCAGGAATAAGTTGACGTGATCCAGCCACCTACGGCCGGCCCCAGCGTCGGCGCAAGAACGGCCAGGACGCCCGCAATCACAGTCGCCACTGCCTGGAGGCGGACTGGAAAAAGCAAAAAGACCGCGGAAAATACAGCTGGAATCAACGTACCGCCAGAGAACCCTTGCACAATGCGCCACGCGATCAAGGAAGCGAATGCTTCGACTAGTGGCGCAGCCGATCGACGCAAGCGTGAATGCTGAGACAGCGGTGACGAACATCCACCGCATAGTAAGCGTCCGCATCAAAAACCCGGTAAGCGGAATCGTGACTATTTCAGCGATCAAATAAGCCGTCTGAATCCAGCTCATTTGATCCTGCGGAATGTCCAGCGCTTGCTGGATCGTCGGCAACGACGTGGCGACCACCTGCACATCAAGGACGGCCATGAACATGCCGACGCACATCATGGCGAACCCGATCCAGGTCGCCGCCGTAACGGATTCTGTTGACCGGGTTTCAGCGGAGGTAACCATAGCGATACCTATTGGGGCCCGCCGCCCGTCGATCGAGAAAGAACAGCCTTCAAGGAAGTTCAGGGCGACCCGATCTAAGTCATCGCAGTCGTCCGATCAAGAAACGGAAAAGAAACCACCAAATTGTTGCATCGGCAGGATAAATTTCCGCCTCAGCAATTCGCTCTTCCCATTCCGGCCGGGTCAGCGGACGCGTAACGGAAATTTGTCCGTCGCGGACGACCATCCGCGCAGTCTGCTTTGTTTCGGCAAAAGCCGAAGTCTTTCTAGCGTCAGAACCGGGTCCGCGGGAAATCACCAGACGTCAGACAGAACTGCCGTCAAACCGGATTGGACGCCTAGGCGGCCAACCCACCCTCACGCGGAAGTTTCCTGATCAATATACGCTCGCGCCAGGGCGCGCAGCCGAGCCGTCCTGAACGCGGTCGAGTGCACATCATAGGTCTTGCGTAGGACTCCCACCGCGTCGGCATAGCGCCTGACGTATTCTGGCTTCAAAAGGTGAATGAGAGTCCAGCCCCATTTGAACAGATGCGCGTGCTGCACTGGCAGATCAGGTGTCACCAGTGCATATCCACTTGGGAATAACCGATCGAACACGTCCAGGTTCTGCCGGCATGCTTCTTTGGCGACCAGTTGCTGTCGGGTGAGCCTAGCGACTTTCGGTCGTTGAGTCGTTTCAATGTAGCGCATGGAAAGCTGAGGGCGCGATTACGGATGGGCCGTGCGAGGCGCGGCGACGGGCGGAATGTTCCACCGGCCCGTCAACGCATCTACACTGTATTTTCCGGCGCCAAACGCGACAACGAAGAGCATCCCTCCCATCATGGACAAGTGTCCAAAGAAGAATGAGGCGTCAGTTCGGGCCGCAACCGGATCGGAAACATTCCAATAGGCGTGAAAAATCCGCGCCAGGGACAGGCTGTAAAAAAATAAGGCAAGCGCGACCCAGCGCGTATAAATTCCCGCCACCAACAACAGTCCACCACCGAGTTCCAGGAGAATGGCGCCCCAAACGAGGATGTCAGCATAAGGAATGCCGTGGTTACGCATCCCCGTCGCGGTCGCGGCAAGGGCGCTGATCTTATTAACACCGGCGCGAATGAATATGAGAGCAATCAGAAGACGGCCCGCGGCTGTCACCAACGAAATTGCTCTATCCACTGCGGCATCCCTCCGAAAACTCAAGTGGTTGTAAACACCGCAAGCGTAGAATTATTTCGCGGCACGGTCCGGTTCTCAAGGCAAGCGATGAAAAAGACAGCGCCACCCTTGCAAAAAATTGAGCTATTGAAGCCCGTTACCGAGTTCAACATAAGCGGAGCAGGCGCGGGAACAATTTTGAGTGATCACCGGCGATCCTATGCATTGCTCGACGAATCCCCCAGTATTGCGCTCGCTTACTCATCAACAGGGGATCCAACGACATGCCAAAGGGGACAGTGAAGTGGTTTAATGCGCCAAAGGGCTACGGATTTATTCAGCCCCAGGCTGGCGGCAAGGATGTGTTCGTCCACATTTCAGCTATCGAGCGCGCCGGTTTATCTACACTCAACGAAGGCCAGGCCATCGAATACGAGCTGGTTGATAATCGTGGCAAAACATCTGCCGAGAATTTGAAGGTGACGAGGTAACTGAAGGGCGACGTTTTCTCAGGATGCGTGAGAGCCCGGAACTCGAAGATTGCACTTCAGGCTGGGACCGGGAGCTCTAACTTTGGCTATGCAGCTTGCCCCGACGTAAACGGCACAGCGTCGGGGTTCTTTTCCTCACTAGTGTTGGCGGACCGATGGATCGTGCGCTGCGCCCGTGCCGTCGCGGTCGGGTTGGACGCTTGCACGCACTTACGAACTTCGGGCGGACCTGCTGGACCTGATGCCCGGAGGCCAGAAGGCGGAATTTGTAATCGCGGCAAAGGGTGCGCCGGAGACGATCGCCGACCTCTGCCGCCTCGGCGATAAGGATCGGGCCGCCGTCAAGCAGGTACTCGATTCGATGGCGGCCCGGGCGTCGGCTAGATGCGTTGCAGATCGCCGTCCGCTTTCGCGGGTCAATGCGATGGCAAGGGTCAGTTTGACCCAGGGTGAGACCCGACGCACGGGCGGGCCCAGGCTATTTCAAATCAGTCGGACAGGTAACCGGGATAAACGGCACGCTGTTAGCGCGCAAGCAACCCAAATCCACGCACTAAATGCGGGTCTCTGTACGGTCGTGCGCCAAAATTCTTGTAATATTCTGCCGCAGAGCGCGCCCCGCGCGGGCTGCATCTCATCAAACGGCTCGGCCGGTGAAGCTTCGCACTCGGTCGGTAGCGAGAATAATTCGATCTTTCCGGTGTTAAGGGACGTGACGATTGTGGCGTAACGGCATAACCGAATGGGTTACATGTCTGCCGGGGGTAGTCCGATGCTAAAACTCGAAAGTTTCAACGCGGCGTCGAAGCTCATTGGACAGCGTCAAACGCTTCTCGATTTTATCGTGGATTGTAAAACCGCGAACAGTATTCATGTGTCAGTGCCTCGAACAGACAGAAACGTGTTTTCGTTGATTGGCCGTTCCACCGTTGTGACTGATCCTGACAGTGTTACCGTCATTGTTGAAATTGCGGAAGCCGACGCGCGTCGCCGGCTGAAGGAGATCGAGGCTGAAATTCTTAGTCTCGGTTTGGAACTGTCAAATTGAAAACATTTTGGAGTTTCTCACTGGGACCTGGACTTCGGTGCAGCGCACAGCATGTGAAGCATGCGGCTATCGGGGTGCTCGATCAGTTGCTCGATCCACCGGTGGGGTGAAAGGTAATCGGCAAGCCACGGAGGTCAGTCTTCAAACGACTTTTTGGTAGAAAAACCGCCCCGAGAACGGTCGAGCGCCTGACCGTGCTGCCCCTTTGGCCGCAAACGAGAAATGGGTGTGTTCCACGGTGGAATCGAACATCTACACCAGATGTCTTGTAGGAAGACCGGACATACACGATTATTTGCGCCAGATCGCAAGTCATCGGTGAAATCCCGGCTCAGTGATGATGCGGAGAAATTTCATATGTTGGACGTGCTCAAGACCGACGCGTGCCGCAGGATCGCCTCAGGGGCTTTTGGCGTCGAGATTTTATCTGTTGCGACAGCCAATCCTTCATTCCACGTGACGCAGTCGGAAGCAGCCGACCGCGCCCGCAAAATCTACCCACATCTCAAATCCCTGTGGTCGCTCTACGACAATACCGGGATCGAGGTGCGCTACAATTGCGAGCCGATCGACTGGTATCTTGAGCCGCACACCTGGGAAGAGCGCACGGCATCCTTCCAGAAGCATGCGCTTGATCTTTTGGAGAGCGTGGCCCTCAAGGCGACCGCGGCGGCCCGGCTCGATCCTCGCGACATCGACATCCTTGTAACCAATACCATAACCGGCCTTGCAATCCCGAGCCTGGACGCCAAGCTGTTCAACCGGCTCAAGCTTGCACCGACGGTCGAGCGCCTGCCGATTTTCGGGCTTGGCTGCGGCGGGGGAGTTGCAGGCCTCGCGCGCGCAACACGCTTGGCGCACGCAACTGAAAACGCGCACGTGCTTTTTCTCACCGTCGACCTGTGCAGTCTCTGCCTGCGCATCAACGATCCAAGCCCGGCGATGTTCGTGTCGGGCGCGCTGTTTGGCGACGGCGCAGCGGGTGTTCTGTTGCGCAATACCCAAAACGGCGCGACGGGCGGACCTCATATTGCTGCGGTCGGCGAATGGATTTGGCCCGACACCGAACACATCATGGGGTGGGACATCAAGGGCGATGGATTCGGCATAGTGCTCAGCCCGGAATTGCCGTCACTGATGCGCAAGGCGTTGGCACCCGCCCTGCAGGACTTCCTTGAGCGGCATGGCTTGAGCCTGTCGGACTTCGATGGCTTTCTGTTTCATCCAGGTGGCCGCAAGCTGCTCGAGACTATGGAGCAGGTGCTCAAGCTCAAGCGGGAACAACTTGAACACTCTTGGGAGGTGCTGCGGCAATACGGCAACATGTCGTCCGCGACAGCTTTGTTCGTCCTCGATCGGGCAATGAAATCGGGCGCGCGAGGGCGACATTTGCTGGCGGCATTTGGCCCCGGCTTTTCCGCTTACTTCGTCGTGGCCGATCTCTGATGGCTGTCGGCGGAGGCGCCATCCTCTTGGCGTTTCTTACGGTTCAGCGATTGACCGAGCTCTGGTGGGCGAAGCAAAACGAGCGGCGGCTGCTGGCATCCGGCGGCATCGAATACGGGAGGTCCCATCTACTGCTGATGATAACAGGGCTGTGGCTGCTCGGCTACGACCGTCCCGTCGTACCCCTGTTTCTCGCGCTGTTCATAGTCCTTCAGATCGTCCGATTTTGGGTCTTGGCGACACTTGGACGGCGCTGGACCATTCGCGTTATTGCAATCCCAGGCGAGCAACTAACGGCGGGCGGGCCGTATCGCTTGCTGCGTCACCCGAATTACGCCGTCGTCTGCGGTGAGATCGCCGTCGTCCCTTTGGCACTCGGCTTGCCGATCTATGCGCTGATCTTTTCAATCCTCAACGCGGCCGTGCTAGCCGTTCGCATACACGTTGAGAATAGCGCTCTGGCCTGGGCGAACCCGCGCGAGCCCCAGTAAGTCGCAGTCCCTGGGATGGCCTTGGCGCGCGATCCTGCGTTGCTCTTAGAATTCCACTGGAGAAAGACCCCGCTATAAGCCGCCAGCCCCTAGGGGTCGGGCCGCCCCAAAAGGAGTAGGCGTGCGCCACCGGGACTTCCAGAGAAAGGACCGGGCTCGGACTTGGCCTGGCCGGGGCTTTCTATTGCGCTATCACTATCGCAACAACTCCACGATCAGGTGCTCGGGAAATCGCAGCACGACGCGACAGCGGCGGCGGATTTCGACGTCCCTCTTCATGACAAGCACAAAATCATCGGGAATGGCGTGCACTTCCGGAACCTCTAGCCGAAGTCCTAAATCCGATATCTCGCCGAGCTTGCAGCCATGCCGAGGCTGCGATCGGCCTAAATCAATCCATGCCGAAATAGGATCACGACGAATGGCACAGGCCCACTTTGGTCGCCGTCAAAGCCAATACATCAGCAACAGCCCGACCGCAAAGATTACCAGAAAGATGGTAACTAACTCTTCCTGATGTGTGAGGCGTTTTCGACCCAGCCATGTCAATTCTTGTCGCAGTCACGTCATAAATGCGAAGCCCTCACGTCGCTTGCATGGCCGCAAGATTAAATTCTCGTAGGAAATTCCGAACCTGACATTGCGCGCGTCAACTCGGTCCTAATTTTGCTTCGGAACGAATTGCCGGTTCCTTGCCTTAGCTTCTCATGAGGGGCGCAAATTGCATGGCGCGCCTATGGCGGATTACGGTCCTCGATCAAGCTATAAATCGGATAACGTGCCGCGGTCGAAAGCAGCGACGCGTGGTGACCTGCTCAGAATGATCGGACAAGAGCTTGGTGTGCGCTATGAAGTGCCACAAGATTTATCGCAACCGATGCTTACCCTCCTCGTTCGACTGCGCGAACGGGAGGACGAGAAATAAGGCCGCCTCAGTTCCCGTCCGATGGAACTTAGGGCCTGTCCTCAATTATGCGATTGAACGAAGCCGCTGTCGCGGCATTGAAGCGTGTCGCGAGATTGGGAGTTCCATGGCAGCGTTGACGGTACACGGCGCGCTTGGAATTAATCGAGCGCTGCGGTTAATGAGCGGTGATCATCTTGGGTAGGACGATCTCGATCCAACATCCTCGGGGCAGCATGGACACATTCTGTAATCCTGATGCGTTGGGTTGGTCACTGTGGTTTGAAGGTCAATGTGAGGCTCATAACCTAGAAGTTGTTGTAGGTGACCTTTTTGCCACATGTAACCCTTTGAAATCACATGCTGCGGAAAAGGTACTTTCCCCATATCGCAACATTCGTGCCATGACGTCCAAGTTGTGTCCGCATTCGCCGCTGGCGACTGTCCAACATCATTGGCCCTAAATCCCGTCGCATGGCTGCGGCTTCGTTCAATCCGCCTTCTGTGAGGTCGCACTCGCGCCAGCGTCCATCGTTGCGATGCGACCTCACAGAAGCCTCAAGATTCCCAAGAGAGTAGCTGCGTGATTCATGGGAGGTCAGCTGATTCGGAGCTGACAGATGCGCCGCTACGCCCTTCGGGACGATCAATGGGACAGGATCAAGGATATTTTGCCCGGCCGTGAGGGGCATGTTGGTGTCACGGCCAAGGACAACCGGCTATTCGTCGAGGCGGTGCTTTACCGTTATCGCGCTGGAATTCCCTGGCGGGACTTGCCGGAACGTTTTGGCGATCCGATCAAGCTTCACACGCGGTTTTCGCGCTGGGCGAAGAGCGGCGTATGGAAGAATATCTTCGAAATGCTGGCGGCCGATGCGGACAACGAATACGCGATGATCGACAGCACCATCGTCCGCGCACATCAGCACAGCGCCGGCGCTCAAAAAAAGATGGCCAAGACCAGGCGATCGGGCGCAGCAAAGGCGGATTGAGCACGAAAATCCATGCCATGGTCGATGCCCTTGGCAATCCCCTGGCCTTCTTGCTGACTGCGGGGCAGGCCCATGATCTGGAAGGCGCCGACGCGCTTCTACCCCAAATGCAGGCCGATACCTTGTTGGCTGACAAGGCTTTCGATGCCGATGACCGCGTCATCGAGCCTCTGCTTGCGGCAGGAAAAAAGCTCGTCATTCCGCCTAAGAATAATCGAAAGGTTCAACGCCTCTACGACAAGGAGATGTACAAGGCGCGCCACCTCATGGAGAACTTCTATTGTAAGCTCAAGCAATACCGAGCGATTGCGACCCGCTATGACAAGACCGCCAGAAACTTCCTCGCCGGCATCCATTTGGCCGCCGCCGTCATTTGGCTCAATTGAGGACAGGCCCTAGTTCCTCCTATCCGCTGTGCGCTTACCAGCTCCGCAGGAACGGCTGTCCCTGGGGACCGTTACCCTGGCGGACGGGAAAGCCCCCAACCCCAACCCCAGCCCCAGGCTTCCCGTCCTAGTCCGGACGAACATGTGTGTACCCCTGACCGTGCAGCCGACACGGTCAGGGTCTTTCATTTTCAGCTGGCCGCGGGCGGCGTCTCGACAAGTGACAGCCCCGATTTGCGCTTCCGCTTCGGACTATCCTTTCTTCATGGACCGCCGCACGTGTTCAACGGGCCAGTCCTTGCTTGCTTTGATGACACGGACCCGTGAGCCATCAGCTTGATCGATAAGCGCGTGGGAACAAAACTCGTCACTAATTTCCGAGACGCGAAGGTCGGTGATCGGTAGCCAACTTAAGGTCAAAGCAATATCGCCCGGCCAAATCCGCCACAAAGAACCATCGTCAAGTTCGACAATTCTGCTCTTGTCGTGTTTCTTGATGAGCATTTCGTTCCCCGGTGCGAATTAAGCGGACAGCCCGGCGCAGAGGCCGGGCTATTATTCCGGGGCTAAAGCTTAGGCAGCCGTCTGCCATTCCGATATTGCTTTCGTTGACGGCTTCTTGAGATGGACCTTCTGGTCCACGTAATCGACCCAATCGATCGAGATGAGGCGTAGCCGCCCGCCCGCTTTGGGATCGTCCTTGCTCAATATGATGCGATCGGCAGTCTCCAAGTGGTCGACCGTACCAACGTGTTTGCCCTCCACGCCCACAACTTCCATACCGTTGTGAATGTCCAGACTTTTGAACATGTTGCATCTCCACTCATGATCAACGCAAACGCTTAGTGGCGAAGGAGGTTCCTAGCCAGTCCAGTTCCGGATCAATCGTGTCATTTGGAGATTGCGTCAGCCAGTTCCGATATATGCAGGCAGATATCTGCTATCATCAATGCGGCTTTGGGCTGGCGCGGATTGGGAATTTCTCACGGCAAAGTGACCACGAAGTTCCACTGGAACTCAATATTTGGCGGTAAGTCCGGAACGAGCTTTAGGTTCCCCGATTAGCACAATGGGTATGTGGGGGTGCCAACCGCTCGGCGCCCGATGTCGCCAAACGCTCGCGCGCGATTTGAGCCAATTGCCTGGTGGTTCATCAGAGAAAAGATTGGACGGATGCCTGGCATTCGGTGCCAATCAGGCCGTATTTGCCGATCTGGAAAAATATTTGCCCGCAGAACGGTCACTACGCTGCTCAGTTGAATACGTGACACTCAGGCTTGCATTTGAAAAGGCAATCACACCACATATCGATCAGCAAATCGCAAAACGGGTGTTAGACACAAATTGGCTTCAGACAATGGAATCGAAACCTTAGTGTCCGTCCGGGAACATCTTAAATCCTTTAAATCGCTTTGATTCAAAGGAGGTGATCTGATTCGAGGAGGGTCACCGATGTGGACGGCGAAGAACCGCGGGCGCTATGACCGCAGCAAATTGCGATACCCCAGTGATCTGACCGACGATGAATGGGTGCACGTCGAGCCGTTAATTCCGTCGGCCAAGCGGGGCGGCAACAGGCGTCACGTCGACGTGCGCGAGGTGATGAACGGGATCATGTATGTTTTGAGTACGGGATGCCAGTGGCGGGCGATCCCGAAAGACCTGCCGGCACGCAGCACGCTGTTCGACTATCTCGACCTATGGAGTTGGGACGGCACGCTGGATCGCATCCATCACGCGCTTTATGTGGAGTGCCGCGAGCAAGGCGAACGCGAAGCCAGCCCCACCGCCGCCATCATCGATAGTCAAAGCGTCAAGAGTGCTGAAAAAGGGGGTCTTGTATCGATCCGCATGGCTATGATGCAGGCAAGAAGATCAAAGGCAAGAAGCGCCACCTTCTCGTAGATACGCTAGGTTTGTTGCTCCACGCCATCGTTCATCCCGCCGATATCCAGGACCGCGACGGCGGCATCCTGCTGCTTGCGACCCTGTTCGGAATGTATCCCTTCTTGAAGAAGCTCTTTGCCGACGGTGGCTATCAGGGGCCGGACTTCCAGAAGGCGCTGGCAAAGATCCTGCCTCACCTCACAACTGAAATCGTCAAGCGCTCCGATCATGCCAAAGGATTTGTGGTGCTCCCACGCCGTTGGGTCGTCGAGCGCACCATTGCTTGGCTCAACCGCTGCAGAAGGCTTGTCAAAGATTGGGAGAACCTCAACCGCACGGCGCTCGCGTTCCTACGCCTCGCCTCAATCCGCCTCATGCTCCGAAAACTTTGTAATCCCGCTTGATGTTCCCGGACGAAACTCTTAGAAATAGCTCGATCACAGGGCCCGGATGTACCGAGCGGAACCAGAGTCGGAGTGACGAGCCCGCCATATGGTGACGGCAGCTTTTTGGTCGGCTGGGATCAGTGCCAAATCGGAGGAACGGATCAGTGGGCGAAAAAAGTAAACTGAAGGCTATCGCGAAGGCGGAAAAGAAAGCGGCCAAGAAGGCAAATAAGAAGGGTAAGAAATCCAAAGTAAAGGTGGACAGATCGGACGTGCCGTTGCCTTCAACTGGCGCGACTTAAAAGGGCACTTTTTTCTGCAAGACGCGCCCAAATCCTGCAATGCAGGAGTGGCGGGCTAAGCTGGGGAATGATTCGGCGATTGCGCCAACAACGCCGCCTCACTCAAGAGCAATTGGTCTTTGAAGCGAAATTGATTTGACCTACGTCGGCGGCATTGAGCGCGGGAAGCGCAATCCGAGTTTGTTGTTGATGGCGGGGATCGCTGAGGCGTTTTCTGTTTGATTGCGAAAACTGCTGAGCGAGTGAATGCGTCGTTCACCGGCGTTCGGTCTTCGAGAACGTGAATGCGCCCCGCAGCCATTTGCGCTCCTCGATCGCTTCGGTTGTCCGGTCACGTACACAATACTTCGCCAAGCCAGGTCTAGCCGCCGAAGTCCTCGATATGCGGCGCAAAGCTTCAGCCGTTCGCGTTTCGATCGGCCTCCCGGCGGGCGAAATATTTATCAAATATCCGGGTAGCGACTGAAGCGAGCCGGATGTCTCCTGGCAGTGCATTTTCGCTGACGCAGATGCACGCGAAGCCGACTTGGCGGCACGTGCGGCAACGCGACATTTGAAAGCGTTCGGGTACAGATGAGAATGTTGTACGCGCGTTTTGAACGACAAGTCTTTTCTATCGACGCCTCTTGATTGAAGCATTTTTCAGTTTAGTTGCTTATGAGGTTCGTTTGTAGTCCGCTCACGGTTGAGCGGACGCTCCGTCCCGATGTGACGGAGCAAAGTTCAGCTCACTTGACAAAGCCGTGTTTGTGTTGCCTTCGGCTACGCCCGTATATTCTTGGGTATGGACTCACTCATGCTTTTTGGATTGTTTGCAGTAACGGCCATGCTCGTCTTCTATGCGTTGGAAGATCGTAGCCATTGGTTCTTACTGGCGTTTGCGGCAGCCTGCGTCCTCGGTTCGACCTACGGCTTTTTGCAGGGAGCATGGCCCTTCGGCTTGGTCGAAGCCGTCTGGGCTGCCGTAGCGGCACGCCGATGGCTTAGAAAATCGAGCTGAGGCGCGAAGCAATGGGATAGGGGACGCCCGACAAACTATAACGAAAGAAAGTTATTAGTCCGCTCCGGATTGGAGCGGACGCACGTGCTGGGGCACGCTTGGTTTTTAGGTGGAGTTGACAAAGCGGATTTGCATAGAGTTCGGCTATTACCAGCTAAGATGGCCAGCGCGTCCCAGACGTTCATGATAGTGATGTCGTCAGCCGACTGTGATAGGGTGCTTCGATGAATAAGCAGCTCGTCTATATTATCGGGCTTTTAAGCGCCATCCTCGCGGCGCTCATCCTATATGTCGTTGTGCGGGACGAGTTGGGAATATCCCGCCACTCAATTGTTGTCGGTTCATTGGCGACAGCAGGCATGCTTTGCTTGGCTTGTGTATCCGTGGCGCTCCGGGGGCGGATGTGAATCGGAGAGTCTCGCGCCCTGTAGGGTGGCGGGGCTCAATTTGAAAATTACGGGGGCAGGGCGACCAGACGCATGATGATGGCGGCATGATCCTGGAATCAACGCTGACCTGCCCTAAGTGCGGCTATCAGGCGACCGAAATAATGCCTACGGACGCCTGTAGGTTCTTCTATGAGTGCAAAGGATGCGGAAAGCGGCTAAAGCCGCTCCCCGGTGACTGCTGCGTGTTCTGTTCCTACGGCTCTGTGCGTTGCCCACCCATGCAGGCCAACGCTGGTTGCTGTTCGTAGGACTGAAAACATCAAGCCGAGACACTACGGACAACTCAACTCACTTTACGTTCAGCTACCGCGAGTTGAGCGAAACGCCGAGACTGAATGCTTTTTGCCTTGTCGCGCCTTCGCTGCGTTTCAGCTTCTTGGCGATTTTGCCGGCCGGCGTTTTCCTTTTAGCAAGTGACTTAAGTTCTCGAACCTGCACCGATGTCCACGCGCGTCTTTTAGATAACGTTTTCACGATTTAAAATCTCCGATTTTTGAAAGGGATTGGCTTATAGCTGGATAAGTTTACAAAGAACAGCCCCGCGCACGTGAGTGGCGGAGCTGAGTTTCTGGCGTAGGCAATGCCGAGCCTGAAAGTTCAAAGAGATCTAGTTCGCACCGGTGGAAGCGGCCAGCGTCGCGCTGGCGTCAGATTCTCCGGACGTAGCCCGCCGCGGTGCCCCTGTCTGCGGGTGCGTTTCTCCACGGCGTCGCGATGGCTGGCGAACCCTTTGGCTAGTATTCGTCACTGCCCATGATAGTGAGCACGCGCAATGTCTTATCTTGGTCGGCTGGATCTTCGCCGAAGGATTGGTCGGGTTGACCAGATAAGTCAGAATGGCGGCTGTCGGCACCATTTCTTTCAAAAGCTCTACGCTTTTTGCGGCGAGTTCGGCCGTAAACATACTCATGCCGGATAGATTTCCGCCCGGCCGATTGAGGCTCGCGATTAGCCCAAGTTGGACGGGATCATTCACGGCGGAGAAGATTATCGGGATCGTTGTCGTCGCGGCCTTGGCGGCCATCGCAGAGGGCGGTCCGCCTGCAGCGAAAAGGACGGTTACGCGGAGATTAACAAGCTCGGTCGCTAGCGCCGGCAATCGATCGTAATGCGCTTCGGCCCACCGGAATGCGACTGCGAGGTTTTGTCCTTCGGCAAATCCGGATTCACCTAAGCCCTGTCGGAAAGCAGCGACCACACCGGACGATTTACTCGGTGATCGACTGCTGAGAAAGCCAATGACCGGCATGGACTGTTGCGCGCGCGCACTGAACGGCCACGCGAACGGCGCGCCAACAAGCGCAATAAACTCCCGCCTCTTCAATTGAGAAAATGTCATCCGCCCCTCGAGAGTCCGGACCGGCTCGAAGACTATCGAATAAGTTGTGTTCAGTCAGCGGGTATCAGAGCGATTTCACAACCCATCCCCTGTCAGCGACGGAAGTGGGCGCGGCACCCCCAATGGATCGGAGTGGCGCGAACCAATCAGGATCGGTGGCTCAACCAAGCCTCACGGCCACCACTTCCTCCAAAATTTGTGACGTGAAATCCGTACCTAGAACTTCCGCTTCGACCCCATCAGAAAGCACCCGCAAAGCCGCACGCGGTCTAAGGGCAGCCGAACCAACAGAATTCGCCCGCTCAACCAAGCCCCTCCGCCGCTCAACCAGGCCCCACAGCGCCCTCCAGCACTCCAGAATCCTTGACGTGGATTTCATGCCTATTGCCCTGGCAGTCAATGCCGTCCTACCGCACCATTGCGCCGAACCTAATCCAGTAACGGGCGCTTGAGTATTCAATGGAAGGTTAGTATTCGCTCCCTCGTTGGCTCAACCTTCATTCCTTTGCCGTCGTTCCTTGGACGTCGCTGCCCTAGCCAATCTTTTTACGCACGATTACGCGGCTTGTGCAGTGCGACGCGACCAGCGATTATGGTGAGAATTCGATCGCTGGCGCTTTTCCAATTTCTTCTGATCCGACAGCCGAGTCTCTTCATTCATCAACTCGGCGCACCGCACCCACCGTTGCGCTAAGCCCATCCAAACAGACCTATCCTCTTTGCTGCGACTGACCTTCGCCATGCCTTCGCAGTCCGCAGCAAATTTCAGCACTTCGTCGGCCGTGATCATGGCCGCCTCCGTTTCAGTGGCTATCTGATATTCAAATGTTTACCCCTAAAAGAGTTCCACAGCACAGCGGGCCGCCGTTGGCTAATTTGGTTCGGAACGCACTGGCCGCTGAAAAGTTGGAGCGGCGTCGCACCAAGGCAAAGCCGGCGACCTGACGCCGTCGGCCAAGCGGCGGCCCTGTCACCTCGTCCCCAGGAACTTTCGGTGGCCCTGCCACCTCGTCCCCAGGAACTTTCGGCAGCGCCGTCCTGCTTTCAATCCGCCTAGCTGGCGGCTCAACGCCATCCAAACAGATGAATTGAGGCAACGCCAACAAGCTCGCCCGGCGCCGCCATCAATTCACGGGAAGAAACCGGTCGAGATAACTGGAGTGCGATGCGCGTCAGGTCCGATTTCTGCGAAATCACGCCGCCAAACGTCAACCCGAGCAAAAAAAACAGTGCAAGCAGCGTGGCTGTCGCAACAATTGGCGCTCCTGCTGGGGAGACATGCCTCAATTGTTTGCCCAAGAGCTCTCTATCATACCGATTCATGACTCAGCCTGCTTGCTCGGTGCAGCTCTAATTGAACGCTTCGCGCATAGGTATCGTTGCACTTCTACCCATGAGAGAGACGCAAGCCAGGCATTCACGTAGCTCTAAATGCGACGCCCCTTTGATTGTTGGTAAGACGGAACACCCAGACGGCCGGCACGTTTTTTCAATGATGTCAGTACACCACTCAAGATCGGTCGCAATCGCTCAGCCGGAGGTTCGCAGGCGCCTTGGAGAGGACCTTAGGGCGTATTTCGACTTCACGAAAAATGCGCCGGTTCCGGATCATCTGGTTGACCTAGTCGTTCAACTTGCTCGACAGCTCGAGCAAAACAATGCGACGATCGAGGATGCTCAGCACAAATGAGCAGGGCAACATTGATGATTGAAAGACTGAGCGTTCGCGTATCCCGCAATGCCAGTGCCGGCGCTCTTGTCCGACAGGGCGATGCCGGCAACGATCTGCTCGGTGATGGTCCTGGGAAACCTTTTGGTCGGCCCGCGCGCGGATGCGGAGCATGACCCGGTTTGAAGTGCGCCTTGTTTGGTGAAGAAGCTTTTTTCAACTTGGTCATTTTAGTCGAAGAATTTCGCGCGCGGAACTTCGTTTTCCGCGCCGCGAGGTAGAGCATTCTTGTGGTCGGCGTTGTCGCAGGGTGGCTTGCCGGTCGTGTGATGGAAGGTGGGGGATTTGGCCTCGTCGGTGATCTGGTGATTGGCTTGATCGGTGCCTTCATTGGCGATTGGCTCTTGCCACGAGTGGGCATCCATCTGGGTGACGGGATAGCCGCCCTGATCGTGAACGCGTTTATTGACGCGATCGGTTATTCGATTACCTGGTCGGCGCGCTTCGGCGGCAGGGTTTCTAACCGTCAAGGGGCAATGATGCTCCCCTGAATTGGGAACATTCAGCCCGACTAATGCGTTTGTTTAAATTCAACGCAACGGGATGACGTTCACGTTCGGTGTCTCCATTCTTCGTTCATTGCGATAAAAGAAAGAGGATACTATGCGAACGGCGCTTTCCATTTGCCTTACGATATTTCTTACTGCACCAACATTCGCCGAAATACGGGATAGCGATACCATTTCTGTCGGACCTTGGACAATTGCGACCACCTATAAAGCTGAAAAATTCGACAATTGCACCATGAGTCGATCCGCGAACGAGTTGGCAATAGATTTCGTCGAGAACAGCGATGGATTGCTGCTGCGCCTCGATTTAACAAAGTGGAAGCTGGATCGAGGTAAGACTTACACGGTCCGTCTTGCAGCAGGTCGGGGAGCGGTTGAAGCCAAGGCCTTGGTCGAATTCGAAGGCAGTGACTATCGCGCTCGTAGATCGACCCTTCAATGAAAGCTTGCGGGCGGCCGATGTGCTTCGAGTGCAGGGCGAGGGCGCGACTTTGCAAATACCACTTGATGGAAGCGCTGCTGCTTTCGGGCGCCTTGATGCATGTGTCAACAAGAATAGTCGCGAGGGCGTCGAAGCGAACCCGTTCGTGGCCCCTAGTAAGAAACCCTAGCAGTCGGTCAACGGAAGCCTTCCACTCTTTCTGTCGTTTTCGAATCGAAGCGGCTTAGGTGGATTTTGGCGCGCGGGCTGCGTCTGTTGCGATTGACCCGAGCAGACGTTCGCCTGTGCCACATTTTTTTGCGGTGCGGAAACGACGTGATTGGCCCTCTTCGACGCTTGCCGTACTGCAGCAATTAGGTAGCGATCGGATGAAAAGGTTGGGTAATCGGCCGGCAGCTTGTGGATAGCTGAAGAATTTTGGGTGCTGCGCTTCAGGCTGATGGTGAAACGAGGTCTCGCTTTCGCGGCCTCAAGCATCAGAAGGAGAAGCGCAGCATGGACCATTTTGCGGGACTGGACGTTTCGGTCAAGGAGACCAGCGTCTGCATTGTGGATGACACGGGCAAGATCGTTCGGGAAGTGAAGGTAGCAAGCGAACCCGAAGCGTTGTTGGCGGTGCTGAAGAATCCCGCCTATCACTTTAAGCGCATTGGATTGGAAGCCGGGCCGCTGTCGCAATGGCTGTTCAGCGCTCTGGCCGAAGCAGAGTTACCGGTGGTCTGCGTTGAGACGCGGCACATGCGTGCGGTGCTGAAGGCGCAGATCAACAAGACGGACCGCAACGATGCGCGCGGCATCGCGCAGATGATGCGGGTGGGGCTTTACCGTCCGGTGCACGTGAAGACGCTGCGCAGTCAGAAGCTGCGGATGCTGCTGACCCATCGCAAGCTGCTGCAGTCGAAGGCCATTGCCATCGAGAACGATCTGCGCGGTACTTTACGCAACTTCGGTCTCAAGGTCGGAATGGCCGGGAAGACGAGGTTCGAGGCCCGCATCAAAGAGTTGGTCGAGAACCTTCCCGACTTGGCCGAGTTGGTCGAACCACTGCTCATTGTCCGGCGGACGCTACGCGAACAGATCGTCATCCTGCATCGCCGTTTACTGGCCATCGTCCGGGATGATGAGGTGTGCCGGCGCTTGATGACGACCCCCGGTGTCGGCCCCGTGGTGGCGCTGACCTATCGTGCCACCGTCGACGTGCCTGCTCGATTCCGAAAATCCAAGTCAGTCGGCGCGGTATTTGGACTGACGTGCTCCAAGTATCAATCCGGCGAGGTTGATTGGAGCGGCAGAATATCACGCTGTGGAGACGAGATGATGCGGGTCATGCTCTACGAAGCGGCTCAGAGCATGCTGTGGTCAAAGAAATGGTCGTGGCTCAAGGCCTGGGCGATGCAGATCGCCAGGCGCCGCGGCATGAAAAAGGCGATCGTGGCGCCGGCACGCCGGCTGGCCGTAATCATGCACCGCATCTGGGTTGATGGCACCGAGTTCCGGTGGACAAGGGAGCAAGCTGCAGCAGCATGATAGCCGTGCCGGATCAAATCCAATAGGAGGAAACCTCGAGCTCCACCGAGCGGTGGAAAGATGTCCCTCGCGGGACGATGGATGAGGTGAGTTCGCATGTCCGCTTGGACCTGCCGTTTCGTTTGACGGCAAGGCCGACCAAAAGATCGTTCCACCTCGTCCTCGGATCCCATGATGGAAGGGCCTTGGTGCCGATTCCGAAGAGAAGCACGAGCCCGTGGGTGACATCCGACACTGCAGTGGTGGTCGATGGTCTGAAAGCGCTTGACCCCGAATGGCCGATTAGAGAAGCGGACATCCCCTTCTTACCGCGTCAGGTCAGTGCAAAACTTGGTATTGCAGGGTGACCGCTATTGTGGAGAAATGGCCTCCTCCAAGCGAAGACTTCGCACCTGGGCGAAGCGACGCGGAGGGAGGCGACTTTTGGGGCTATCCACCTTTCCATACGGTCTCCCTCTGCTTAGACGCGCCTATACGCAGCACGACTTTGCGCAACACAAGGGAGTGACCCATGCTTAAAATCAGTCTGCGTCCTGCTCTTCATGATTGGACCGGGCGATCGACGTTCAACGCCGCAGCGCTCGCCGCCTTCGTTTTGCTCGGCGCATCGAACGTTAATGCTCAGGGGCTGCCACCGCTCGACAAGGTTCTCAACCCGGCGGAAACCGCGCTCATTCTTGTCGACTTCCAATATCCGTTCACTAACCCTGCCGGCGCCAATTATCACAACGTGCAAAAGGAGCTGGACGACAAGCATCTGCTTGATCGCACTGTCGATCTGGTCAAGAAGGCGCGCAGCCTGGGCATCATGGTGGTACATATCACCGAAGGCTACACCCACGATTATCGTGAACTCGATCCGACCAATCCCGGCGGCTTCCATCGCGGCCAGATTTTGCGCCAAGCCTGGAAGGTAGGCACCAAGGAAACCTCGTATTACGAGCCGCTGCAACCCGGCGAAGGCGACAAGGATTTGTTCTTGCCGCCGCGGATTCAAACCACCGCGTTCGGCGGCACCGGTCTCGATCAGGTGTTGCGTGCCAAGGGGATCAAGAACGTCGCCGTCGCCGGATTTACCACCGATGTCTGCGTCTACGCCACGGTCACCAGCGCCTATGACTTGGGATATCACGTCTACGCGCTACGCGATTCCATGGCCGGCTATTTTCCCGAGCAGTCCGAGCAGATGCTGAAGAACACATATCCGATGTGGTCGAAAGTCTTAAGCAACGACGAATTTCTCGGCATGTTTGGGCTCGAGCGGCGGACGGAGCGCTGATTCCTTGCCGGCGCGCGATCAATGCCCAATCTCATGTTCGGCGGCTGAACTCCAGTTGCCACGCCGACAAATGATATTGGGTTTGGTCGCGTTGCCGGCCCTCGCCGCTTCCGCTGCAGTCGCCGCGGATCAATCCGCATTGGCGGTGGTCGATCAGGCGAGCGTCGTCAAGACCTGGGATGCCGCCGAATTCACCTTCCAGCTCGATGGCGAAGAATTACCCGGTATCCTGGTCAAGCTCGCCAACGAGCGATGGTATGCGTCGAGCCTGATCTGCCCGCATGCCAAATGCACCGCCCGATATTTCAAGGACGTCAACGTCGCACGGGACACTTTCGATGTTGATGTGAAAAATCCCGTGCTCGGCTGCCCATGCCATTTTAGCGTGTTCGACGTCGCCGACGGCGGCAAGGTTATTCACGGACCGGCGCCAAATCCACCACTGCAACTCGCCGCCGTCGCGCGAGATGGTAAAGTGGTTGTCAGCCGATAATCCGATCGGGCCGGACCGCGCTAACTGTCCGTCTTCGTGTCCTTCATCGGGGTCTAATACTGCGCCGGAACGTTGTGGTTAGGCAGTTTGTGAATTCATCACTCTGTGCAGCGCAGCGAAATGTCGCTTTCGGTCGCAAAGCGGACTCGGGGCCGATGGCTTCATTCTGTCGCTACTGACCGAGCCTGTGTACAGACGCGCTGCTTCAATAAGTCTCGCAGTATGATTCCTGCGCGATTTGCGGAGGGATTCGATGAAGCGCTTTGTCGAGGGCACGGATCGTGGACAGAGCACGCTGTTTCCGGAATGCCTGGAAGACTGGATCGGCAAGGACAATCCAGTTCGGGTGATCGACGTCTTTGTCGAGGAACTCGATCTGGCAGGGCTAGGGTTTGGCGGGGTCGCTCCCGAGGCAACTGGCCGGCCTTCGTATCATTCGTCGGTGCTGCTAAAGCTTTATATCTACGGCTATCTCAACCGGGTTCAGTCGGCTCGTCGGCCGGCTGGTGCCCGATCACAAGACGATTGCCGACTTCTGCAAGGACAATGGAGTGCCATCCGCCAGGCGTGTGCGCGCTTGTTGCGCTGTGCCGCGCGATGGGGCTGCTGACGCAAGCCAGCGTGGCAATCGACGGCAGCAAGTTCAAGGCGGTGAACAACCGCGACAGGAACTTCACCCGCGCCAAGATGGAGCGGCGCATGGCGCAGATCGAGGAGAGCGTGGTGCGCTATCTGCAGCAACTCGACACTGCCGACCGGCAGGAGCCAACCGAGACGCTCAAAGCGGGGGAACCGGCCTCGATCGGATCGGCACCATGCAGACAGTCGATGGGCTGGTCGCCGGGTAATAGGAGCACGCCCGCGACTCTGATTTCAGCGGGGCGGTCATGTCGTCGTCTGCTTGCAAGCGACAAGACACGACCGCCCCATCCCCCCACAGGATACTTTGTAATCGTATCATCGATTAGCGGCTGAGTTGGGAACGAATCTCATTACGTCGGGTTGTCTACTCAAGACGGGCGGCCCCCCAGCCCCTCACCCTCAGCCCGTCCGAAGCCCCGTCAACTGGCGGGGCTTTTCTCTGGGTCCGCTCGTTCGCAAACGAGGCCACCATGAGCTGGTCGGACTTGCTGCCGCCATTGATGTCTGCCGCTGTCTGGTCGATCGTGGTGTCAATGCTCTATGGAACTGGCCGGCTCCGGTAACACCTGACTTCGAGTAGCTGAGCGCCGACGTACTTCCAGGTGCTCTTCGACTGGTGGCTTCCCGGCAAATGCAGCAGCAGCTTCCGGACATCGGCCAACGGCCGCGCGGCAGCCAGGCGCGACCAGGCTGCATTACCCATGATCGGTCATAATGTCGTTGGAACATGTTCCATGGGGCGGAGTTCGCCATCGGGAGATCGGAACTTGGGGAGGATAGTCGTGTCAGCGGACGAATACCGCGAATACGCGAAGGAATGTATGGACTGGGCGCGCACCGCGAAGACCGATCGAGAGCGCGAGATTCTCTTACAGATGGCGAAGACCTGGTTCGCGGCTGTCCTGCTGGCTTCCGGCGAGGCCAATCAAGCTTCCCTCGGGCTTATTCCGGCCAAGCTACCGCGCCGCCAAGAAGCGTGAAGAACTCCCGCCGCCTCATGTTTGGCCCCCGCGCCAGACGCGAGCCTGGTAACGGTTCAACCCAGCGTTATGGAAGGGGCCTCATCTCGCATTGACTCGCTGAGGCTCGCTGAGCGGTTTTGGGACCTCTTGGCCTTTGGGGGCACCAACGCCTGCGGACTCAAGCGACCATCCTGGAGTCACTGCTGCACCTTCGGGCCGCTGGCCATCCTGGTGGGTGGCTCCTGGGTCAACGGGCACCTCCTTTCACTTGTGGCCCCGGCGAGCCGATCAGGCTTGTCTGAAGGCTCGCGGTGACTCCAGGATCATGCTTGACCGCCGATCGGCGTGCATGCGGGAGGATGCAGGAGCTTGCCCACAGGCTACCGGGCGGGGCTCCTAAGGGCTGAGCGGCCTTGCCGTCACTTCGCTGAGGCTCGCCACCCTGCGGCTTCTGACTTCTTCTTCCGAACGGAACCAACGCTTACCCGGCCTGTCCATGTTCACTCGGGCATAATCGAGTTGGCCCGGACGAAAATATATCCGTTCGCCCTTTCGGTTCACGTTGCCCTTGATGATGCAATCCAGTGACGGTGCGTCGGTGGCTGCGCACAATTGCTTCTGTGCCGAAATCGGAACGCTGGTCCGACCAAGAACAACCGTCTGACAGTTCCGGTGACGCCAATCCCAAGGCGCGCAGAATGCGCCACTCCAAAGACCGCGCCCGGACGCACGCGCGGCTTTATCGTCCGGGACATACTCTTTCGAGTATCGAACGAATGCTAAAGCCCATCCTGTTGTACCATCCATCGGTTGAAATCTTCACCGGCGACGGTGCACACGGCGAGCGTCCGCTTGTAAGCATCCAAGCCGGTCGAGATACATCTATCGAGCGATTTGCGATGTGAGCGGCCAAGCGATCTCGCGCTTCGGTCCGGCAAGCCCATCCTTTGGTTCGCATCGAGGCAAACCTGATCCGAACTCGGGCGCGTCAATGCTTGCGAGTCGAATTTTAGTTGTTCCGATTTCGAGCGTGTCCCCGTCCACTATGCGGGGAACGCCGGAAATGCTTTCGGTGGCTTGTGCGGTCACCGGGAGAAGGAGAAATAAGAAGAATCTGCCAGCGAAGATAATGGTTCGGGCTTGCATTGGCCCTCTCACTGGGCCGCCTGCTATCGATTTTTGTCGTGGTCCACGGTTGGAGCCTCCGCCTGCGACCTTTCAATGGTCTCGCGGAACTCTTCCTCGAGTTTTGCGAGAACATCCAACAGACTTTGCAGGCTGTGCGGTTTCTTGTCTCCCGGAAATTGCTGTTTGCTGTGCAGCATTGGCTGTCCCCCAAATCAATGTTCCACTGATCAGGAGACCTCAAAAATATTACCAAAATCCTTGAGGGCGTCATGCAGCCACGGTCCGTCCCTCTCGCGGAAAGCAGTGGCTTGAGCCGCTGGTTTGACGGAAAAGCAACAGAAGACCGCCCTCCGAACCACCTAGATGCCGCCCTATGCGCCTTCGATCTCCTCGAACTTACCATGCGCCAATTCACAATATTTGTCGAAATTGACGTAGCTTGCAGTGCGGGCCAGCGTGGCCGCTCTGCATAATTTTCAGATTCTGATCACCTATACCGATGGGGCTCCCAAAGGAATTCGCGCGATTAATTCCAAGAGGACTAGCCGAGGCCGAAATCCTAGCGATACAGGCAGAGGCTGTTGCAATGCGCCATTCACGAACGCAAAGGCGACCGGCTCGAAAGCACTGACCGAGGACCCTTCCAGCCACCCGGTCCAACGAGCTACGATATCGTCCCGGCCTGTGGTGGAAGGAATGGACGCTCCAGTCGACCAGCAAGCTCAGACGGAACGGCTCATCCGTGAGCGTGACGAAGCATTGGAGCAGCAGGCGGCGACGTCCGAAGTGCTGAGTATTATCGCTAGGTCGGCCGGTGAGCTTGAGCCTATGTTCGATGCCATGCTCACCAACGCGGCCCGCATTTGCAAGGCCGAGTTTGCTACGCTGTATCTCTACGACGGCAAGGCATTTCGTACGGTTGCCGCAACCCGCAACGCACCGCCCGCTTATGTTGCCGCTCGTAAGCGTGAACCACACCTCCGACCGCCGCCGGACACGCCGCTTGGGCGTGTTGCGAGCACGGTCCGCTCAACCCGATCAGGCGCGTCGAAAGTACCCGCCAGCCGGTCCACATCGCTGATTATCGTCTCGACGAGGCCTATCTCCAACGTGAGCCTTTGGCGGTTGCAGGCGTCGAGGTGGGCGGCATCCGCACCTTGCTTGTGGTGCCTATGCTTAAGGACAACGACCTCATTGGTGCCATCGGCATCTACCGACAAGAGGTCATGCCGTTCAGCGATAGACAGATCGAGCTAGTCCAGAACTTTGCTGCCCAAGCCGTCATCGCCATTGAAAATACTCGGCTGCTGAGCGAACTGCGCCAATCGTTGCAACAGCAGATCGCCACCGCTGACGTACTCAAGGTTATTAGCCGATCGACTTTCGATCTTAAGTCAGTGCTCAATATGCTGGTCGAATCAGTCGCCCAGCTTTGCGAGGCGGACATGGCGGCGATCCGTCGGCCAAAAGGCGCCTCCTTCCTTCACGTAGCGAGTCACGGCGCACCGAGTGAGTACAACGAGTACATGGAAAATCGCCATATCGAGCCGGAGCGAGGGACAATCGCTGGACGGGTTTTGCTTGAAGGCAAGCCCATTCATATACTCGACGTTCAGACTGACCCCGAATACACGATGGTCGGAATCTCGAGAAGAGCAGGTTTCCATACCATCCTTGGAGTGCCGTTGCTGCGAGAGGGAAGCCCGATTGGCGTTATCATTTTGGGTCGCGGCGCAATACGGGCCTTCACCGACAAGCAGATTGAGCTAGCCACTACCTTTGCCGACCAGGCGGTTATCGCAATCGAAAACGTGCGCTTATTCGAAGCCGAGCAGCAGCGCACACGGGAACTGTCAAAATCCCTTGTGGACCTCCGAACTGCACAAGATCGTCTCTTTCAGACTGAAAAGCTTGCCTCGCTCGGTCAGCTCACCGCCGGTATCGCTCACGAAATCAAAAATCCGCTCAACTTCGTCAACAACTTCTCAGGCGTTTCCGTTGAGTTGATTGACGAGCTGCAAGAGGCTGTCGGCAAAATGAACGTTGACGAAAAGATGCGTGGCGAGGTTACAGAGCTGGCCGAGGCCTTGCGTCAAAACCTCGAAAAGGTCGTGCAGCACGGCAAGCGCGCCGACGCGATCGTCAAGAACATGCTGCTGCATTCGCGGGAGGGCTCAGGCGAGCACCGGCCCGTCGATATCAACACCCTCGTCGAAGAAAGCTTAAACCTTGCCTACCATGGAGCTCGTGCCGAAAAACAAGGCTTCAACATCACACTTGAGCGATCATTCGATCCCGCAGCGGGTGAAGCGGACTTGTATCCACAGGAGATCACGAGGGTCTTGCTCAATATCATTACGAACGGATTTTATGCCGCAACCAAACGCCAGGCGCAGGTCAATGGTGGCACCTACGAACCGGCATTATTGGCCGCAACCAAGGACCTAGGAGATCGGGTAGAGATCAGAATTCGCGACAACGGGACCGGCATTCCGCCCGAAGTCAAAGACAAGATGTTCAATCCGTTCTTTACCACCAAACCGGCTGGCGAAGGCACCGGACTTGGCCTTTCCATCAGTCATGACATCATCGTGAAACAACATGCTGGTTCCATAGTCGTCGATACCCAGCCGGGTGAATTTACCGAATTCAAGATTATTCTGCCTCGCAAATCTGCTCAGTAATTACGGGGCAACCGTGAACCTCCTCGTTCTCGAGGTTGATGACGAGCCGGATGTCGAGACGCTGTTTCGGCAACAGTTCCGGCGTGATCTGCGGTGTGGCCGATTTACTATGCAATTCGCTCAATCTGCTCCCGCAGCGCTTCAACTCATTATTGATGCGACCGAGGCGTCACTCATTTTGATTCCGTCCGATATCAACATGCCAGGAATGACCGGTCTGGCGGCCTCTCGGCCATCTGAATTCGCGCCGGATCGCGGGAAGCGGCTGAGCTGAACGGTCGGCCCGGCCGCGCGGAAGTCGTTCACGACGGAACGTCTACGCAAAGGTCGCCACACAGCGGAACGGATAACGCAGCGCCGTTGAGGGCCGGCAAATCAATATCAACACGGATCGGAGAAGCATTATGAGCTATGCGATTGTAGGATTCGGTGCGGTGGACCAGGCCCTCGCCCACGCCTTCGCCCGTAAAAACATCGAGGTGACCGTCGCGAGCCGCCGGCCGCCCGAGGCGTTGGCGCCGCAGGCTTGGGCGATTGGACCCACGGTCGTCGCCAAGTCGCTGCAGAATGCAGTCGAGGCCAACACAATCATCTTGACAATCCCGTTCTGGGGGCACCGCGAGGTTGCGAAGGCCCTGCCGAGCTGGGAAGGCAAGACAGTCATCGACGCGACGAACGCGTTTGGAGTTCTCCTTGAAGAGCTGGACGGCCTCCCGTCCTCCGCCTTCGTCGCGAAGGCGTTCACCGGCGCCAAGCTCGTGAAAGGTTTCAATCACCTGCCTGCGGCCGCCCTAGCTGCCGATCCGATCGTCGAGGGCGGTCACCGGGTCATCTTTCTGTCGAGCGACGACGAGGACGCGACCGCTCCCGTGGCGGCCTTGGCCAAACAACTCGGGTTCGCACCCGTCAAGTTGGGAAAGCTCAACGAGGGTGGCGCGCTGGTGCAGGCACGCGGCCGCACTTGGGGCCAGCTCATCTTCCAGGATTTATTCAAGAAGGAGCAGTAATCCCCCGCCGCCTCATGGGTCGCCCCCCAATCGACGATCAGACCCTATCACATAACGAAGTGACTGCTGTCTTGTGCGTCACAGCAAATTTGGTCGCTGAACGTCGCTATGGGTCTTGTGTCACGAGTAACGCCGGTCCACACGGCGATGCGCAACTGTACGGGAGATGAAGGGTGGCCCTTCGAGGTCGGCAATCAGGTGTTGATCTCAAGCCACCGCAAGCTGCTGTCGTCAAAAGCGATGGTGGTGAACGTTGCGGAAAAGCCGGAACAGATTCCGGCAGGCATGATTGGGAGAGGCGAACGCAAGTGAACCGTCGATGAAGTGTCGAAAGCGACTTAGACGATGTCAAAACCGGGGGCTGACCCATCTTCCGGGATAAGCTTGGGGGATGCACTGATACTGCCCAAGCGGCATCCGGCATGTAGACGGCGCGAAGCTCAATCTGGCTCCTGTATGGAACGTGAGAACCTGACCGGCGATGCCAAGGGAAAGAGCACAAGCGGCTCCAACCGCGAGGCCGAAAGTACCGATGCGCCGGAGAGGGACGGACTGCCCCGTAGTAGTGATGAAGCGGGGTAATGCCCGTGGAGCGAAGGGGGTAGGTCATCGCTGTTGAGCGTGGGCCAACTGGGTCGACCAGGAGGAGCTCGAAAGTTCAGCAGAAGGCGGCAGCCTTCGTGCGATGGCACGAGCCGGATGATGCGAGAGTATCAAGTCCGGTTCTGTGAGAGGCTCAGGGTGAAATTCCCTGGGCCTACTCGGCAGCCTCGACACATTCGCGATGTCTGCGCGATTTCCGCTTCGCCCCCAACACCGAACATATCGCTGCGTCGCACTAAGTGTTGCGATGGGCCAACATGCGACATCTGCTACGCTTGCTTTCGCTTCGGTGCAGATCACACCGCCAGACCTCACACATACGATGATGCGAACTTCTGTTTCAGATCACTAGCGCTGGACATCACAGGGTGCTCCGTCAAAGCGGACGCGCGCGGCATGGATATCGGAATAACGACGGTCGGCCCAATCGATGAGGCTCGCCATCGGGTCCAGCAGGGATTGGCCTAGCGGGGAAAGGCAGTATTCAACGCTCGGCGGCTTGGTCGGAAAGACATGGCGGGTGATAAGTCCGTCGCGCTCCAAGTCGCGCAGCGTCTGGGTGAGCATGCGCTTGGAGATGTCGCGGATGGCTCGGTGAAGCTCGCTGAAGCGCTGCGCGCGCGTCGCGAGGGTCATGATCATGAGTATGCTCCATTTGTCGCCGATGCGGTCGAGCACGTCGCGCACCGGGCAATGTACGGGTTCTACTGACTGGGCGTCGTCCGATTGATATCGGCTGAATCGCTCGATCGCGCTCAATGCGTCGCTCATACGGGTTCCCTTTTTCTCTCCTGGTTACAAAAAACTGCCTCCTTACGGTGCAGGTCTAAGGTCTTTATATGAGACCTGCCCTAGAACATAGACCACCTAGCACCAGGAGAATACCCATGTTTCTAGTTGTGGGAATTACGGGAAAAGTCGGCGGCGCAACAGCCACACATCTGTTGGCGCAAGGTAAGAAAGTACGCGCGCTGGTTCGCGACCGCGCGAAGGCGGCAAGCTGGACGGACCAGGGCGTCGAACTGGTCGACGGCGACTGGAACAATGCGGCCGCCATCGAGCGGGCGCTCAAGGGCGTCGACGGCGCGTTTGTAATGTTGCCGACCGTCTGGGCCCCCTCGCCGGACTTCAAGGAAGCCAAGGGCGTCATCGCGAACTATGTCGAGGCGCTGACCAAGGCCGCGCCGCCGCGGGTCGTCGGGCTCTCGTCGATGGGGGCGAACAGAACCAGCGGGCTGGGGATGATCACGGCCCTGTCGTTGTTGGAGCAAGGCTTTCGCAAACTGACATCGCCGACCGCTTTCGTACGCGCCGGCGGGTTTTTCGAAAACTTCCTTTACGGCCTGCACGTCGCCCAGGGCGGCACGCTTCCCGTCTACTACAACCCGACCAACCGGAAAACGACCATGGTCGCAACGAACGACATTGGCGCCGAGGTGGCGACGCTGCTGACCGGGCCGACGTGGTCGGGGCATCGCGTCATCGAGCTCGGTTCGATGGTCAGCGCGGATGAAGTCGCCGCCCAACTGGGGGAAGTCCTGAAGCTCGACGTCAAAGCCTTTGCCGTCCCGCGGGCCAGTTGGCCAACGGCGTTCGAGCAGTTCGGCATCCCGAAGGGCCAAACTGGGCCGGCTGAAGCGATGTTTGAGGCCGTCAACGCGGGCAGGATGGACCTCGGCGTCGCTGGTACGGAGCACGTCGCGGGAACGACGCTCCCCCGCGATGTCTTCGCGGCGGCTCAGAAGGCCGCCACGGCGTAGGTCCGCGGATCAGCGATGAGATGCGACTTTCGGACCTGGTCCGGAAATTCGCATCTCGTTCGGAATGAATGCTTAGCGGCCGGCCGTCTCTTGGCGCGACCATCACGCCCTCATCAGAAAAAGGATGGACAAATGTCAAAGATTTCCTGGAGCCAAGTCTCGGCCTTGGCACTTGCAGCTTTCTTCGTCGTGGGATCGCTCAGCAACATCTTCGTCCCTGAGGTCTATCTACGAGGAATATCTGAGGTGGGGATATCCGCACTGGTTCCATTTCGTGACCGGATCGCTGGAACTCACGACCGCCGTTCTGCTGGCGCAGGCACGGACGCGGCTGTGGGGCTCGGCGCTCGGCTGCACCGTGATGTTGGCGGCGCTCGTGACCGTCACCCTCCACGGCGAATACGGGCACGGGGTGCCGCCGCTTATCGTGGCGACCCTATCAATAGTCGTCGGCTGGATCGCCTGGCGGAAGCGGCTCCCCAGCTCGGCAAGACTGTCGCCACTGGAGGCCGAGGGAATGTCCGCGTGCGAGCGTTCACCGGTGAAAATCTCAACATCCGGCAGCGCGAGGTCCGTTCTGGGTCATCTTCGACGCTTTGAGCGTGCGCCAGAAACTTCCGGTTTACCCCCGAAACCGGACTTACCGCTGCGCTTCATTTTGGATACATAAACCGTGCGAAGATTGAGCACGCTGAGAATTTTCTTTGTTGGGGGCAGCTTGTTGTTAAGAATCTTGTTGAGCATGGTCCGATTAACGCCAGCCTTTTTTGCCCATGCCCTTTGGCTACCCGCTCGTTTCACTTCTGATCGGAGTAAATCAAAGACACCGTTTTCGTCAAAGATGCGCATATTGATTGAGTGCCCGTACCAGAGCGAACCTATACCCACTGGATGACCGAGCCATGTCTTTGATGTGGATCAAGATGCCAAAACGGTGGGACTTGAACGCGCTCCTGCTTTGCTGTCGGCGTTGATGTTGGCCCAGGTTAACAGCGCGGCTTTGTGGATCCGCCGATCAATTCCGCAGTGCCACTGAAAGGCGACATTCGCTTAAGCTCCAATATCCGCCGCTTCGGCCTCGAACCGGACTCATGCACCGCAGCAAAATTCCCCTCATTCGATCACCTCGTCGGCGGTGGCGAGCAGCGACGGCGGAAAAGCTAGGCCGAGCGCCTTGGCGGTCTTTAGATTGATCGCCAGTTCGTACTTGGTCGGCGCCTGCACCGGCAGGTCGGCGGGTTTCTCGCCCTTGAGGATGCGATCGACATAGCTGGCCGCGCGGCGAAACTGATCGGTGAAATCAGGCCCATAGGAGACCATGCCGCCGGCGAGAACGAAGTAGCGTGCGTAGTAGATCGCGGGCAGCTTGGCGCGGGCCGCCAGCTCGATGATCAGATCGCGGTAAAGAGTGGCTGACGCGCTCCCTGTCACTATCAGACCGCCGTTCGCGGAGCGCGCGAACGCCGCCACGGCACGCTCGATCTCGCTAGGGTCGCGCAGGTTGACCGGACTCACCTCCACTCCAAGCGACGGCGCCAAGGTCTGGATGGCTCCGAACTGGGCGTTCCCGGAAGGATTGCCGGTATCTCGAAAGACTGCGGCTCGGGTCACGTTTGGGGCGATCTGCTTGAGCAGCTCCAGCCACTTCCCGCTCAGACTGTATTCAAACAGCAAGAAACCGGTGATGTTGGCGCCCGGTAGGGCCAGGCTATCTACGAAGCCGCTGCCGACCGGATCGATGACATTCACGAACACGATCGGCACGGTACTGGTCGCCTGTTGCAACGCCGCCAAGGCTGGGCTGCTAGAGGTTAGGATGACGTCTGGCGCGAGTGCCGTCAGCTCCGCCGCGTGTCTTCGAATTTCGACGGCATTGGTCGTGGCCCAGCGGCTGTCAATCCGCACGTTTTGGCCGACGGTCCAGCCCGATCGCTGCAGGCCCTCCAGGAATGCCCCGACGCGAGATTGAAATTCCGCATCGTCCGCTGCTGCGGGCAGGAGCATGCTGATCCGCCGCATCCGATCGGGCTGCTGCGCGCGCGCCGCAAGCGGCCATGTCGCTGACCCGCCAACGAGCCTTATGAATTCCCGTCGCCTCATGAATCTTTCCCGGAGCACGAGAACGACAACCCTATCACATGCAAAGGAACTATTGTGCGTCACGGCAAAATGCCGCCGCTCATGTCTTTGTTGTGGGTCAGGCTCGACATATTCGCGACGTCAGCGCGACTTCTGCTTCGCCCCTAACACCGGACATATCACTGCATCGCGGTAACCGACGCGAGGGGCCAAAGGAGACATGGCCGTACAGACAGTTGTCACAGTCTCGTGACACCGCTTGCGCGGCGATTTACAGGCCTGTCGTCAAATCGGCATAGTGTCCTCGTGTCGATCGCGAGCCACAACCTTCGCCTGCCGAAAATCAAGATGCCACGCGGGGTGAGTGCTTAAAGGCGGCTCGTACCTGTGCGGTCCGAACCTGTCGGCTTCGTCCAGCCATGGGCCATGCTGACCAGCCGACACGTCCACAAGCCAAGTGTTCTTTCCCGGTGCATCAGTAGAAATCAACGGATGGAGGACAATTATGAATAGAGATAAAGATCGTAAAAAATCCGAAGACGCCGGCACGCCAAAAAGCGAAGGCTTCAAACGGCGTGATCTGCTGTTGAGCGGCACATCGCTAGTGGCTGCTTCGGCGCTGACGGGCGCGGGTTTCGCGACGTCTGCGCAAGCGCAGCAAGCGGCACCCACACCGCCAACCGGGCAACAGCCGAACATTATCGTCATCATGGGCGATGACATCGGCTGGGCGAATATTGGTGTCTACAATCAAGGCATCATGTCCGGTCGTACGCCCCATTTGGACCAGATGGCCAATGAGGGCATGCGCTTCACCGACTATTACGCTGAAGCAAGTTGCACCGCTGGTCGGGCGAATTTCATCACTGGCGAGCTACCGATCTCGGACTGGGCTAACAACGGTTGGCCAAGCGGGATCGCCGCTCGGCATTCCGGATGAGGCTGTCACGATCGCGCAGGTTCTCAAGTCCATGGGATATGCGACTGGCCAGTTCGGCAAAAACCATCTCGGCGATCTGAACAAGTTTCTGCCGACCGTGCACGGCTTCGATGAATTTTTTGGGTACTTGTACCATCTGGACGCGATGGAAGACCCATCACATCGGAACTACCCTCAAGCGCTGAAAGACACGGTCGGCCCGCGCAACATGGTGCATAGCTGGGCCACAGACACGGATGACCAGACGGCAATGCCGCGCTGGGGCAAAATCGGCAAGCAGAGGATTGAGGACGCTGGCGAGCTCTACCCAAAGCGCATGGAGACGGTCGACGACGAAATCCTCGACTTTACATTGAAGTTCATAGACAAGGCGCGCACCGACAAAAAGCCGTTCTTCGTCTGGCTGAACCCGACGCGTATGCACGTCGTTACGCACCTGTCGGAAAAATACGAGTCTATGCGGACGTCGGAGAACGGCTGGAGCATCCAGGAAGCCGGCATGGCGCAGCTTGACGACGTCGTCGGTTCAGTCATGGCATACCTCAAGAATAATGGTCTCGACGACAACACCATCGTCGTGTTCACCACCGACAACGGCGCCGAGAACTTCACTTGGCCGGATGGCGGCCAGACCCCGTTCGCCGGCGGCAAGGGCACCGGCCTCGAAGGTGGTTTCCGCGTGCCGGCGATGGTGCGCTGGCCCGGCAAGGTCCCCGCCGGCAAAGTCGAGAACGGTATCGTCTCCGGGCTCGACTGGTTCCCAACCCTGGTCGCAGCCGCCGGCAATCCGAACATCGTGAGCGAATTGCTGACCGGCAAGAATATCGGCGATCACACCTTCAAGGTGCATCTCGACGGCTACAATCAGCTCGATCTGATCACCGGCAAGGCCCCGTCGGCCCGACACGAAGTCTTCTATCTCACCGAGACTACGTTGGCGGCCGTGCGTGTCGATGACTACAAGTATCGATTTACCGACCAGCCCGGGGGCTGGCTTGGCGCGACCGAGAAGGTGGACTGGCCAATCCTGACCAATCTGCGCCTCGATCCGTACGAGCGCACTGGCATGTTCAACGGCAAGGACAATGGCTCGATCGCCTATTACAATTGGTTCGCCTACGAGTTCTGGCGTTTCGTGTTCGTCCAGCAGGTCGTGGGCAAGGCGGCGCAGACGCTGATCGACTTCCCGCCGATGCAGGCCAGCGCCAGTTTCAATATGTCCGCCGTCAAGGCGGAGATCGACAAAGCCATCGCCGCGCGTGCGGTCGGCAAGTAGCCATAATCGCTGGTCCCGCTCCGCCCTTGACGAACTTGTGCGGAGCGGGACCGGCCTCATTCAGACTTGAGAAAGTGCGTTGAAATGATCGCGCCTCAAATTTGGAGACGCGGCACCAGAAGCTGCTCATGTCGGAGTTGGGTCTTGGCTGTGTGAAAACTCGACAGCGCTCGACGACGATAGAACAAACCATCGTCTAAATCGTCGCCAACTGCGCGAACACACAGCCTGGGCCACAATCGGACTCATGCACCGCTGCAAATCCTCCTATTCGATCACCTCGCCGGCTTCGGCAAGGAGAGTTGGTGGTACCGTCAATCCGAGCGCCTTCGCTGTCTTCAGGTTGATTACGAAATCGAACTTGGTTTCCCCGTGCGGGACTCAATTTCAGTCAAACCTTCGGGATAAGTGTGCTGTATCGTGGCGCGGTGATTCAAACAGCCAATTTCCAGTGGAATCTAAGAGCAACGCAGGATCGCGCGCCAAGGCCATCCCAGGGACTGCGACTTACTGGGGCTCGCGCGGGTTCGCCCAGGCCAGAGCGCTATTCTCAACGTGTATGCGAACGGCTAGCACGGCCGCGTTGAGGATTGAAAAGATCAGCGCATAGATCGGCAAGCCGAGTGCCAAAGGGACGACGGCGATCTCACCGCAGACGACGGCATAACGATACGGCCCGCCCGCCGTTAGTTGCTCGCCTGGGATTGCAATAACGCGAATGGTCCAACGCCGTCCAAGTGTTGCCAAGACAAGCTTCGATTCACCCGCAATAGATTGGCGGGGTCTGCTGTTTTGGGTGGTGATGATAGGGCTCTCCGCGGCGGTGCTTTTCGTCGTTCCTTAGCGGGACCATCCTTGCGCTTAGTCGGCGGAATCTTGCTGGCAACCTTCGGCGCGGTCATTTTGCTGACGCTGCATAGGCGGCAGCCGAACTAATCCGCCATTTCGAATTTTTCACTGAGCTCGACGACGATCTGATTGACCTTCGATTGTGCGTTGGCCATTTGCGCCAGCACGAGCACGACGTCACCTGTGCAAACATTGCCAACTCAGTCGCGGTCCGGGTATCGTTTGTTTTCGGGATGTCCGAGTTACGTCTGCTCACCCGCAATCGCGGAAGTCCTGCGGGGCCGTCGGTAGGAACGGTTCTATCCGGGTTAAGCCGCTTTTATCCTATCTTGTCCGGCCGGTCCGGGGAGAACACATAAACTGACCGAGCGACCTCGAGCGATGGAGCGGATAATGCGTCTTTTCTTCCTTATCATGAGTGCCGTTATGGCGGCGCATGCCTTGACCACGTCCGCAAACGCGATCGAATACCCGTGGTGCCGAAGCAACACAGACGGCGGGACCAATTGCGGCTTCGTCTCGCGCGAGCAATGCGGCAGCGGACCGTATTGTTATCAGAATCCGTTCTACACAGGCTCGGGTTCGAGTTCGTCGGCATCGCCGCAGCCGAAGCGGCGGCACTGATCGGAGGCGCGATCGGGCTCAGCCGTGGTCAGTACACTATCGGATTTCGGCATTGAGGGCGCGCTTCAACAATCAGCCGTAGTCCTTCTCGGACCAGTTCCAGTCAGAGCAAATCCTGGAAGGAGCGAGCTTGTCGCGCCACGTTAGGACACGCGACTAGTGGTTCATCACAGTGATTTTGACGTTTTGATACCGAGCCATTCAAGAATTGGCAAGCTTTCGGGCGGCACGAGGATTTCGATGCTTCTGGGGACGCCGGGTTGACGTCGGATGAAGGCGTTTCGTTCGAGGGTTACGATCATCTGGTGGACCGTAGGCGGGCTGACACGGAAGTGGCGCTGGATGTCGGCTTCGGCGGGTGGGCGTCCGAACATGTAGGCGTAGGTATGGATGAAGGCCAGGCAATGACCCTGCTTCTCGGTGAAGCGCGCGCCTGATTTTTGACTCATCGCTGGATTCGTCCCGGCCTCCGACAAGGAGGCAAAGCATGAATGTACGTTATCGAGTCGAATTGAGCCAAGCCGAGCGCGATGAACTGACGGCGATGCTCGGCGGCGGCAAGCACGCGGCCCGCAAGCTCAAGCGGGCGCAGATTTTGCTGGCGGCCGATGGGGGCGGCCGCGACGAGGAGATTGCCCGGACCGTCAGTGTCAGCCTCTCCACCGTCGGCCGGACCAAGCGCCGTTTCGTGGAAGGCAATCTGGAGCGGGCCTTGAGCGAGGAGCCGCGTCCGGGCGCAGAGCGCAAGCTGACCGGCAAGGAGGAGGCCCTGCTGGTGGCGACCGCATGCGCCAAGCCGCCCGCCGGCCGCAAACGCTGGACGCTGACGCTTCTGGCCGACACGATGGTCAAGCTCACCGATCACGACAGCCTGTCGGGCGAGACCGTGCGCCGCCGGCTGGCCGAGAACGATCTCAAGCCATGGCGCAGGGACATGTGGTGCATTCCCCATGTCGATGGCGAATACGTCGCCCGCATGGAGGACGTGCTCGATCTCTACGCCGAGACGCCGGATCCCGCCTGGCCGCTGGTTTGCTTCGACGAGACCCCCGTCCAGCTAATCGGCGAGGCGCGCCGGCCGGTCCCGGCGCAACCGGGACAGCGCGAGCGCTACGATTACGAGTATCGCCGCAACGGCACCGTCAATCTCTTCGTCACCTTCGATCCGCATCGGGGCTGGCGCAACGTCAAGGTCACCGACCGCCGCGCCGCCGTGGACTACGCCCAATGCATGCGTGAACTCGTCGACGTCCATTATCCCGACGCCGCCTGCATCCGTGTCGTGCAGGACAATCTGTCGATCCATAAACCTGGGGCGCTGTATGAGGCCTTCGCGCCCGCCGAGGCTCGACGCATCCTGCGCCGCCTCGAATTCCACTTCACTCCGAAACACGCCAGTTGGCTCAACATGGTCGAGTGCGAGATCAGCGTGCTGCAGCGCCAGTGTCTCGGCCGCCGCATCGACGATCCCAAAAGGCTCCGAAACGAAATCGCAGCATGGCAACGGCGGCGAAATAAAACCCGAGCCAGCATCAAATGGATGTTCACAACCGACAAAGCCCGCGCCAAACTCGGCCGCGCTTATCCAGCCACCGCCAAAGAGTCGAAAATCACTGTGATGAACCACTAGCGTCATTCGTCATGCCATCACGGAAAAGTGACTCCGGCTTCTGAGGAATTGGATGCTCTTGAAAATAATATTCGCGGTCTGCGCGTCGCTGTCGAAGGGGAGGACTGTCACCATGGAAGCGATTCTTAGCAAATTCCAACCGCGGGTACTCAGTATTCTGCGGATCATAGCCGGTTTGCTATTTCTGAGTTCTGGCCTGCAGAAGTGGTTCGGCTTTCCCGTCGCTAATCCGAATTTCGCCAATATCACAATTATCTCGATGATAGGCGTCGCCGGAGTGATCGAGATAATTGGCGGCGTGCTCGTGACGCTCGGCCTCTACACGCGGGCCGCAGCCTTCATAATGTCGGGTGAGATGGCAGTGGCGTATTGGTATTACGCGAACCGTCCGGCGAAGGGATTTATGCCCATCCAGAATGGCGGCACGCTCGAAGTGCTATTTTGTTTCGTTTTCCTCTACTTGGTGTTCGCCGGTGCCGGCATGTGGAGCCTCGACGCCATGTGGCGAAAGGAGGCTTAGCTGCCGGCGACATAGGCCTGCTCGGCTGATAATCCGCTATGAAACATCGGGTCGTTTGGGTCGCGTGGCGACCGGTCTGCTCGCGACATGGCAGAGCACCGCGTGGCTCGGCGCCGAGGCCGGCGTTTGCTTTGCGCGGCGGCGGCCCCTATTCGCTGGACCGCACGATCGGCAAGGAATAGTGAGCATCAAAAGCGCTTCCGGTGCCGAACGCCGGAATGGCTCATCGCACTGGGCTGAACCGCGACGCCACGCTTACACCGCGCGGCTGCTCTCAATGCACTAATCGGCTCGGTTGTATCATGCTTTGCACCGTTGGCCTGATGTTCAGGCCTGGCTGGCGTCGTCGGTTGTCGGCGCTTGATGACGTCTGGCGTGGCACAATCGACCCGCTGATCGAGGCTCCTTTTTCGCGTCAATAGATCGTCATGAATGCCAGGTGGAGATCCGATTGCGTCACTGCTTGCTTAAACTCATTCCAAACAGCGAGGCACAAGAGCGCAATGGATTTTAATTTTTCTAAGTCTATCTTTAAATCGCTATAAACAACTTATTCTTTGGAATATCGGACGCGCCCTGGTTTTTTCCTTTCGTCGGACGCATTGATGGGGAAGGTCCGGCGGGAAAGTTTTGAGGGCGTCGATGTCGTGTTCGTTGCGTCGCTTGCAACTCGCATCCACCACGTCGGTCATCTCACTGCTCACACTGACGATCGGCACAGCCACGACATCCTATGCGCAGGACAGCGGGTCGGCGCACGGGCAGGATTCTCTGCCGCCTCTTGTCGTCAACGAGCCGAAGCAAAAGCCGAAGCCCTCAAAGCCGCGCCAAACCGCAGTGAAGCGCAGCAACGCGCGGGCGGTATCGCGCGGCACGCCGCCGCCGGCGGCGCAGCCTGCATCGCAGGTTTCCCAAAATCTCGGCGTGGGCAACCAGGCAGGAAACGGGCCGCCCCTGCCGCAACAGGTCCCAGGGCTCGGCAAGACCGGCACGAAGCTCGAAGACATTCCGGTCAGCATCCAGATCATTCCCCGCTCGGTGATCAACCAGCAGGGCGACACGATGCTGCGGCAGGCGATCACCAATGCCAGCGGCGTCAACGAGGGCGGGCAGGATTCGCTCGGCTACTTCGATCACTTTTTGATCCGCGGCCTGAACGCGCAGATTTACAGCGACGGCTTTTCCGACGGCGACCAGCTCGGCGGCGTCTCGCATTCGCTCAACGGGGTGAAGCAGATCGAAGTGCTGGAAGGCCCGGGCTCGGCGCTGTTCGGCAGCGGGCCACCCGGCGGCACGATCAATCTCCTGCATTACCAGCCGTCGTCCACATTTCACTATGGCGCCAGCCTGCAGGCGGGTTCCTGGGGAACCGTGACGAACAACGATTACGTGACCGGACCGACCACCATTGCGGGCTTGAACTATCGGATCGACGCGACGGCATCCCGGGCCGACGGCTTTCGCGATCTTGCCAGCCGCGATGCCGAGATCCGGCCCGACTTCACCTGGAACGTGAACGATCACCTGTTCGAGGTCAGCCTCGACGCGCGTCAGCTCCAGCAAACGCCGGACTCCTACGGCCTCATCTATTTCCAGGGCGCACCGATCCAGGGCGTGCCCGACACCGCGAAATACTCGACACCGTTCGCACACGCCGACCAGGACTTTCTGCGCCCGGTCGTGTCCGACAAATGGTTCGTCAGCGATTTTCTGACGATCAACAACCGGTTTGCCTATACGCATCGCGACATCGACGTCCTGCGCAACGGCGACAGCACGAGTACGACGGTCAACAGCCTCAATCAGGTGGTCGGCCGTCAGCTCCGCGAGCAGAGCGATCTCGACAACAGCTTCGACTATCAGCTGGAGCCGGTCTGGAAATTCGCCACCGGTCCGATCGGCCATACGCTGCTCACCGGCTTCGAAGTGCTGCACCAGACGACGGCCACCGCGCGGCAGACCGCCGACCTGCCGAACATCGCCAACGCGTTTGCGTCGGTTCCGCCGGAAGCCTCGGTGAACGGTCTGCAATTTCAGTGCGATGCAAAGCACTCGTGCGACAACGACCGCCTGTACGCAACCTATCTGAGCGCCTACGCCACCGACCAGATCGACGTCACCGACCGCTGGAAGATTCGCGCCGGCGTCCGTCAGGACTGGTGGGACACCACATTGGACCCGCTGATTACTGTGCCCGGCCGCTTCACCAGCAGCGGCGTCCCGATTATCGGGGGCGTCGCGCAAGAGGCACAGGAAAAACCGGTCAGCTGGAACGCCGGCACGCTCTACCATCTGTTTCCGGGTGTCTCGCCCTACTTTGGCGTATCGAGAAGCTATCTGACCAACTTCAACTCGGAGAACACCCAAGCCGGCATCGGCGCACCGGAAACCGCCCTGCAGTACGAGGTCGGAATAAAATTCGCATTTTTCAACGATCGGATCGTGCTGTTCACCGCGGCCTTCGACGTCGAGCGCGAGAACGTGGCCGCGGCCGTCACTCTCAATGGCGTGGAGTCCGTTGTCTACGACAGTCAGCGGACAAAGGGCGTCGAGGCCTCGATGGATGCTAGAATGACGGATCAATGGCACATCCTCGCCAATGCGACGGCACAGAACGCGGTGATCACCGACAATCCGCAAGGCATCACCTCGGTCGGCAATCATCCCCAAGGCGTTCCGGCCTACATGGCCAATCTCTGGTCGACCTACAACTTTTCAATCGCGGGCGTTCCGGGCTTCCAGGTCGGCGCCGGCCTGAACTACCGCGACAAGACCTACAGCGACATTACGAACGTCAATTCGATCCCGGGCTACGTGATCGCCAATGCCGAATTGAGCTACGAGACGCCGACGTGGGGCGCGGCGCTGAACGTCAAGAACATCACGAACCAGCGATACTTCGTCGCCGCCAACGCCGCGGGCGCCTTTGTGGGCGACCCGCTCAGCGTCTTCCTCACGGTTTACGTCAAGCAATAGGCCTTCAAAAGTACCGAAGGGGGTGCGGGTGCGGAATCTTGATGAGTTTCCGGCCGCCATCAGGTCCGGAATGCAGCCAAACGTCGCCGTCTCAGAGCGATCACAAATGGTATGGCACCGGCTACGAGGCAAAGAGCCGCGCTGACGCCAATTATCTCGGTCAGCGGGATCGCTGTCCCATCAGCAACTATACCGTATATCTGCGCAAACAGAGCTCCGCAAAAATTTTGTACAAATACACCGATGCCTGCCGCCGTCCCTGCCAATTTCAAATTTGTCGCCATCGCACCAGCTTGGGCATAAGAAAGCGCCAAGCCTTGCGCAAACGTGATGAGGAATCCCGGTGCGAAGAGCGTTAATGGACTGATGTCCCCGCCTAAGATCAACGCTGTTTGAGTACCCACAGCACCCACTGAAAGCAGCGAGCCGATGAATACCATCGTTTCATTGGCAATTCGGTTTCCGATGCGTGTGGTAAGAAAGTTGCCGCAGAGCAGGCCAAATGGGAACAGCACGAAGTAGATGCCAAATTCTGTGGAAGAACGATGAAGCACTTCGTTCATAAGTGTAGAAGCTGCCGTAGCCGCAACCATGAAGGAGCTGGTCGAAAAGCCGGTCTGAAAGACAAACGCGCTAAAGCGGATGTCTCGAAAGAGGGTGACATAACTTCGGATGATCTCGCCAGAGTGGCGACTTTCGTTGTTGGGTGGATGTAATTCGAATACCACTAGGTACGCAAGGATCGCAATGCCGATACCCAGCGCAAGCGCAAATGCGAATACGCTGCGCCAGCCAAAGGCATCAATGAGAACACCACCCACAATAGGAGAAATCATTGGGCCGATTGTGTACGCCATTGTTAGGTAAGCAATGGCTTTGATAAGACGACTGGGACCATAAAGGTCCTGCGCGATCGCTCGAACCAGAGTGACTCCGCATCCCGCTCCGATCGCTTAAATCAGCCTGCCTACAATCAGCAGAAGAACCGAATGCGCAAAGGCCGAAACTGCGCTGCCGATCAGAAACAGCGCTAGTCCGGATAGCAATACCGGGCGGCGACCGTACCGATCCGACAGGGATCCATAGAACAATGTGGCGACGGCCATGCTGAAGACCGCAATGCTAAAGGTCAGTTGTGCCGTCGCGTTGGACAATCCGAATCCGACCTTCACAGCTGGGATCGCCGGCAGAAAAAGGTGAACCGACAAGGGGCCGATAAGGGAGATCGCAGCGAGCGACAGCGCAAGGAGAATACCTGGAGCATCGCGATGGATGAGGCTCTGCGGCCCGTGACTTTCTTGCATGGTTTGACTTGCTACAAGGCCTTCCGGCGCACTTTTGAACCACGTTTCACCGAGACCGCATGTGCCGTCGGTCCGTCGGGCAGAAAGCCGAGGCGCGCGGAGATCTGTTTCGCGGTGGCCAAGAGCGCACGAACCGCGCTGCCATTCCAGCCCGTGATTTTGGCGTCCGACCTCGCAACGACACAGATCACGGCGACAAGATCGTTGCGGAAGTCGAACACTGGAGCGGCAACCGCATCGATGCCAGGAATAATAGCGCTGGGTGCTCGAGCCAGGTGCCGCTCGCGAATTTCACGAACGAGATTTTCGACTTCCTCGGCGGAAGGCAGTACAAGGCCGTTCGACTGCGCTCTCTGGCGTTCAGCACTGAGTGAGGGACGCACTGCTGATTCGGGCAGATGCGCAAGAAAGGTTCGCCCTATGGCGGTCGTCAATATTGGCAGCCTCGAACCGACCCTGATGTTCATCGTAAGCCAGTGGTTGCTCTCCTGCATCGCGACCAAAATAGGGCCGGCGTCGCTCCAGACAGCAGCAGTAACAGTCTGATTGATTTCATCCCTCAGGGTAGGCAACGCGTTGCAGACCTCTGCAATGGGATTGATGCCGCGCAGCGCAGCAAGCCCGATGCCGATAGCTTGCGGCCCTAGCTGATAACAGGCAGTTTGGTCGCTTTGAGACACTAGTCCGGTGTTGCGTAGACTTGTCAGGTACCTATGAACCTTGGCGCGCGCCAACCCGGTATCTTTGGCGATCTCCTTGAGCGGTACCGCCGCGCTCCGAACCGCAAGTGAACTCAAGATTCTCGCAGCGATTGTCACCGCTTGGACACTGCCGCGTCGCGCCGCGCCGCGCGGTTTGAGCGCGGCTGTACGCCTTCTTTCCATGGCAAGGCACCCTCATTGACAGTTCGGTGTTACGCAATACAGTACACGTTACGCAATCACAAGAAGTTCCAGGGAGGCGCCGCCGATGGCCACCAAAGTTGCCGTTGCCCCAAAGGGCATGGGCCTCAACGATTTCGTGGCGATGCAGCAAGGGTTCTTCGCCAAAGAGGGCCTCGACGTTGAATTCGACATGAAAACGTTTCGGGGCACACAAAGCAGCTGGAAAGATTTGCAGTATTTCGACCGTCCCCAAGACCGACCTTTCGCACAGGGGCGCTCGGTCATTCAGGGCGCCTGCGCCTGGGGCAGCATCTGCAACGCCAGCGCAGGCATGGGAAAGTTCGTGCCCGATTGTTACGGCATTTCACCCTGGTGCATCTTCGTGCGGCCAGAGTTGGGCATCGCGAGTCCCGCAGATCTTAAGGATGTTCCGATCGCAGTCGGGATGCGTGCCGGAAGTCACTTCAATGTGCCTTATCGGCTGGAAAAATATCTGCCGCTCGAGAACATCAGAACGGTGAATGTCGGCGGCTTCGGCGCACGTTTATCAGCACTGCTCGACGGAGATGTCGAAGCCGCAAGCCTGTTGCCGCCCCAAATCGACATGGCCAAGCAACTCGGCTTGCGCTCGGTCATCGAGGATACGTTCCATACAATCTGGTGGGTGCCGGACAATATGCCGGCCGAAGTTATCACCAGCTACCTCAGAGCTCTCGCACGCGCTGAAGACGCCATCGAGGCCGACCTCAAGAGATTTCTCCCGCTCTGGCAACTCGCGATACCTGTCGAATTCCAGGATCGACCGTGGGATTTCAGTAAATTCAGCCGCGGCGAGCGTTTTATATATGAGCCGGTACCGAAGGCGGAGTTCGATGAAGTCATGCAGCAGGTGGCCCGCTGGGGCCTGGATCAGCACCTTAAAGAGCGGCAATTCGAGAGGCTCATTTCAGCGGCCACAACTTGAACTGGAGAACCGCTTATGATCAGGACTCCGATCTGCGATCTCCTCGATATCGAACATCCTATAGCGCTCGGAGGAATGGGATCGGCAACCTCACCCGAGTTAGTCGCCGCGGTTTCGCACGCTGGTGGTCTTGGCGCGCTGGGTTGCCATTACCAGACACCTGAGCAAGTCCACGCACGCATTGTCGCCATTCGCCGAGAAACAAATAAGCCGTTCGGGCTGAACTTTCTCCTTTTCGACCTGCGGGAGGACAGCTTTGAAAAGGCGCTCGGTGACAGGCCAGGCGTGATGCAATTTGCATGGGCTCGCCCGGACCAGGACTTAAAAGGCTATTTCGATCGCGCGCATAACGCCGGCTGCAAAGTCACACACATGGCGGGCACTGTCGCCGAGGCCGCGCGCGCCGCCAAGGCTGGAGCGGATGTCATCATCGCTCAGGGCACCGAGGGTGGTGGCCATGTGGGGTGGATGGCGAGTATGCCGCTCATCCCCATGATTGTCGATGCAGTCTCACCGCTTCCCGTCCTGGCGGCCGGGGGTTTTGTTGATGGGCGCGGTCTCGTCGCTGCTCTTGCGCTTGGCGCCCAGGGCATCCTGCTCGGGACGCGCTTTCTCGCCACGAAGGAATCGCCGCTTCACCCAAACTTCAAACAAGCGATCGTCGACAGCGACGGGCACGACACACAACTCTCCGAAATCCCGGACATCGCCGCCGGGCTGGTCTGGCCCGGCGCCATGACGCGTTCGCGCCGCAACCGCTTCATCGAGCGTTGGGCCGGGCGCGAGTGGGCTCTTCGTCAATGCCGCGCTGAAGCCAACGTGAAACTGCGCGCCGCTCGTGAGTCCGGGGACGTCGACGAAGGTCCATTGTCGATGGGACAGGACGCCGGACTGATTCACGATATTCCGCCTGCCGCCGAGGTTGTGAAGCGGATCGCCCACGAAGCCGACGAACTGCTCCAGTGCAAACTTCCTCGCCTGACTATGGACGCTCACGCCATCAAAGGAGCCCCCGATGCCAAAGTTCATCATTGAGCCGCACTTTCGCCTCCAGAATGGGTTGCCGAGGAGAAGGGCTATTTCAAAGATGAAGGACTCGATTACATCTTTCGCGAGCTCGTGCAATCGACCGAAGGAGCCACGCACGACACGCCCACCAAGGTGGGCGCGTATCAGTCGATCGAGGCTGGCCGCAAGGCGGATGTGAGTTGCGCGTGTCACTGGACAATCGGAGTCGCTGCGTCAACAGGCCACGGCAAACTGTTCGGTGAGCTTTATTCGGTGAGCCCGGCCGCGATCTTCGTTCATCCCGAGTGCAACATCACCTCGCCGGAGCAGCTTGCGGGAGTTCCTATTTCCGTCGGTTACCAATCCGGCAGCGCGACATTGACCAGCGGCCCGAGCTCTATACCCATTACTACAAAAAGGAATTCCCGGTTCGCTGGCATGGCCAGATGGACACGAGGCGCTGGGTCCCCGGCGAACGCATCGTGTTCGAGCCTTATGAAATCGAAGTCTTCAACGACACGCTTCAATGGGTGTCCGAACACCGCATTTTCGCCGAGGGCGATCTGGGCTCAAAACGCTATGACCAGTCAGTCCTAAGGCTTGTGAGTTGACCCTCTTGAGCGTTGCCAAGGCGGCGGCCGTCCATAAGCTCGGCGCTGCCCCGTGCTACGAGGACAGAACATGAGTCAGCAAAGAATAAGCTACGTCCCCTGGAACGAATGGACGCCCGAATGCGTGCAGAGATGGAACGTTGCCAACGCGAGGGAACGCCGCGGCCCGAGAGCTCCGCGATCCGCGCTCACGTCAAAAGCTGCTTCTGGTTCTTCGCGGAGTCATGGCACAATATTTTTCGAACGGGTGTGCTCGACCATTCGATCAAAGAGCTCTGCCGATTGTATGTGTCACGATCGGTGACTTGCGAATACTGCGGTAATCAACGCTCGGTGAAGGCGACAAGGAGCGGCGCCGTTATAGAGGACCAAGTTCGGGATCTGCTGGAGTTCGAAAAATCAGCGAGGTATTCCGGGCGGCAAAAGGCTGCTTTGGCTTATGCCGAAGCCATCGTTTGGCGTCTTGATACCAACGATGCGTTTTGGGAACGAATGTACGCTAACTTCAGCGAGCCGGAACTGGTCGAACTCGGCTGCATGATAGGGCTTACGCTTGGGCAGCAAAGCTGGTTGCGTCTGCTCAACATAGAGCATCATCAATATATGGCAGGGACTTCGGCTTCGATGGCGCCCGGATTTGAAGATGCAAAGAGCCTACTGGCAACAAAAGCAAGATCTGATTACTGGGCGAAATCGAACACCGATGGCCCGAAATCCGACACCGAACGCTTAGCGTAAGGCGTGCTACAACTAAGACGGAGACATAACTAGAATCTGCAGGGACCAGCGCGCGATGCATGTCGGCGCGCGGCGTTCACAAGCCCGAGACCGATCTGGTCACCAGCCGAATGCTGGGCTGCTTCCGTGCAACATGCTACTTCGTCAAGAACTTCTCGGCATGATTTCCTGACGCCGAAGGAGGTAGGGTAATCCTGAATTCGGTGAACTCTCCGGGCTCGGTATCGACCCCCATAGATCCGGAATGATGCTTGACGATGATGTCGTGACTGATCGACAAGCCAAGGCCAGTGCCCTCGCCAGCTGGCTTGGTGGTGAAGAACGGATTGAACATCCTTTTTTCCGGACCTCAGGCAGAATTCCAATACCATTGTCGAGAATCCTGATCTCTACGCGGTCGCTGTTCCACGCCGTGCAAACCGCGCAAGGGGCGTGGACAACGTTGAGGTGACCCTTTCGCCGGTGGTCCCGAACAGCATCCTGCTGCTGCCCGCCGCTGCCGGTCTAAACGTTCCGTGGTTGAAGCTCCGCAGCGGCACTAGGCGACAGTCCGGGATTGCGTGCAAAATTTCGGAAAATTTCGGCGGGCCGAAATTTCAAGTGCTGCTTGAGTTGTTATTTTTAGAAAATTTCAGAGAGAGCCCCCACCGGCGGTCGCGCGAGCAATCGGATGTGTTGCACGCTCCCCCCGCTTCATCGCGGCCGCACATTCCAACACACACCAGTCTACTTCCACATACGCGGTCGCTGCTCGATGCCTGTTAAATTGGCTGCTCGACATCACCGGTACGTTCATTGGACGCCTCGAGGATCGGATCGACGATGCGGACCGAATAGATTTTCGAGCGCACGACCGGCACGCCGGGCTCCTTCGAGAGCAGCCCGACCACCATGCAGATCGGCTGCGCCAGTTCCACGGCGATGACGCGGATGGCGTTGATGGAGTCGAGCAGGCCCGTATACTGCATGAGCATCACCGCGCGCTTGCCGCAGCTTGTCATGCCGGCGCAGATCGAGATGCCTTCGTCTTCCTTGCAGACGCGCACCAGCTTGAAGTCGTTGTCCCGCGACAGCGGCCAGAGCACATTTTCGCTCATGGTGGCGTCGGGCAGCGCAACGACGAATTCGATGCGCGCCTTTTTGAGCGCATCGATGATGGCTCGGCCCGATAGTCCGAGTTCGCCCATGCCTACCTCCCTAATCGTTGCGGCGATCGTAATGCGCTTTGGAGCGCCTGTCGCGCGGAGCCGCGAGCGCCGCCTGCATACTCGGTCTTCAAAAACGCGGCGGCGCTCCGTCATAGGCTTGGCGGATGACAGTCTTGAGGTCCGCCTTGGTCACGGCCTTCGGATGAGTGATCTTGACCGCTGCGACGATGTCGACGGCCTTGTCGAGGTCTTCTTCGCGCAGGCCGAGATCCTTTAGCCCGGTCGGCAGGCCGAGCCGCACGTTGAGATCGTAAAGACCACGGGCGGCGTCGTCTGTGCCGAGCGCGCGCTTGATGCGCGTCATCGCCTCGGGCGCGGCGGCGGCGTTGAAGCCGATCGCATACGGGGTGGCGACGGCGTGGGTGTGCGCATGGTCGAGGTTGAACCATTGCCGCACCCGCTGCGCGACGGCGTGTTCGAGACCGACCGCGGAGCGGAAATTCGCCGCGAGCCATGCGCCGTAGAGCGCATCGGTGCGCGCCGCAAGATCGCGCGGATTTTGCACCAAGCGTGGCAGGCTCGCGCCGAGCCGGCGGATGGCTTCCTCCGCCATGGTCTCGACCACCGGATTGGTGTCGACGCCGTAGAGGCTCTCCACCGCATGCGCCATGGCGTTCATGCCGCTCGCCGCCGACGTGCGCGCGGGCAGGTCGAGGGTGAGTTCGGGATCGTAGATCGCGGTCGCGGGCAGGGCGGCTACGCCTTCGCCGGATATGCGCTGGTCGGCGAGGCCGACGTACCAGCGCGCCGCCATCTCGGAGCCCGAATAGGTGGTGACGATGGCGATGTACGGAATCTTCGTCGTTGCGGCGGCCGCCTTGGCAAGCCCAATCGGCGAGCCGCCGCCGACCACGATGAATCCGTCGGCGCTGAGCCGCTTCAGCTCGGCGATAATGCGCTCGAACGCCTCGCGCGGCATGTTCGGCGCCGACGCGTCGCAGAAGCCGACGCAGCGGTCGGCGACGGAAGCGATCGCCTTGCGCGCAAAATCGGTGCGTGATTTCGACGTCAGCACCATCAGGCGCGACATCTTGTGGACGTCGGTCTCGGCGCGGAGCGCCGCGACCGAGCCCGGTCCAAACACGATGCGGATGGGATCGGAGCTATAGGTGAAGGGATTGATCATCGAAGAACCATTTGAGGACGGGGGACACCTTGTACTTCGTCATGCCCGCGCTTGTCGCGGGCATCCACGACTTCCTTTGGAATAAAGACGTGGATGGCCGAGACAAGCCCGGCCATGACGTACAAGGCGAACGCGGCGTCACTCCGCCTTCATGCCGGCCTGCTTGACGACCGGCCCCCACTTGGTGATTTCGGCCGAAATGAATGTGCCGAATTCGGCGGCCCCCATGTGCACCGGTGCGGCGCCTTCGTTGTCGAGAAATTTTTTGGTCTCAGGCGAATCCAACAGCCCGGCGATGGTGTCGTGCAGCTTGTCGACGATCGCCTTCGGCGTGCCGGCCGGCGCGACGATGCCCCACCAGTTGGTCGCCACATAGCCGGGGACACCGGCCTCGGCGATGGTTGGCAGGTCGGGCAGGATGGGGCTTCGCTGTTCGCCGCCGGTCGCGAGCGCGCGCAACGCGCCCGACTGGATGTTGGGAACGGTTTGCACGATCGAGGAGAACATGACCTGGGCCTCGCCGGCTATCACCGCAAGCATGGCGGGTCCGCCGCCCTTATAGGGCACGTGCACGATGTCGACACCGGCCAAGAGTTTGAACAACTCGCCGCTCAGATGCTGAAAGCTGCCGATGCCCGCCGACGCATAGTTGAGAAAGCCCGGCTTCTGCTTCGCCATGTCGAGCAGTTCTTTGACCGAATGAATCGGCGCGTTGGGATTGACCGAGAGCACGTTGGTGCCGGTGGCGATGATGCTGACGGCTGCAAAATCCTTCACCGGGTCGAAGGGCTCCTTGTAGAGCGAGGCATCGACCGCGTGCGCGATGGAGATGATGAGAAGCGTATAGCCGTCGGGGTTGGCCTTGGCGGCGAGATCGGAGCCGACGACACCGCCGGCGCCCGGGCGGTTGTCGACAAACACCTGTTGGCCGAGTTTTTGGCCGAGTTGGTTGGCGATGATGCGCCCGACCACGTCGTTGCTGCCGCCGGGCGCAAACGGAATGATCAGCCGGATCGACCGCGTCGGATAATCGTCGGCGCGGGCTGGCGCCGTGAATGCCGCCGCCGCGAGCGGGAACGCAATTGCGGTGGCGATGACTGTTTGCAGCTTCGGCATCCCTGTTCCTCCCAAGTGCGCGCTTTCCACGGCAGGCCGAACGATGACGGCTCTTAAGGCTGCGCCCTTTATACACGACACACACAAAAGCCATGCGCGGCAAGATGTCGGCCCGCATAGTCCGATCTGTCTGGGACCCCTTCCGCACCTCGAACGGATAGGTTTGGCCTGTCGCACAACGAACCCCTGGAAACCCGGCGATGTGTTAGGATGTAGCCAGTCGCAAACGCAAAGCGCCCGTGAGAAAGCTCAGGGAGGAGCATCGTGAGGAAGAAATCAAACTTGTATTTTGGCGCCGTCGCGACCGTTGCGACGATGCTGGCCTGGGCGCCGGCGCAAATCGCGGCGCAACAAGGTGCGGCAGTCAGTATCGGCGACACCGATCTCGGCGGCGTCGTCAGTGGGCCGAACGGTCCGGAGGCGGGGGTCTGGGTGATTGCTGAAACCACCGACCTTCCCACCAAGATGGCCAAGATCGTGGTCACCGATGATCAAGGGCGCTACGTGCTGCCCGAGCTGCCGAAAGCAAATTACAGCGTCTGGGTACGCGGCTACGGCCTGATCGACTCGCCCAAGGTGCAGACCGCGCCCGGCAAGATCCTCAATCTCACTGCCGTGCAAGCGCCGAGCGAGGCCGCTGCCGCGCAGTATTATCCGGCCATCTATTGGTTTTCGATGGTCAAGGTTCCGGACAAGAACGAGTTTCCCGGCACTGGAGCCGGGACCGATGGCAACGGCATCAACAAGGCAATGAAAAGTCAGAGCCAATTTCTGGATCAGCTCAAGACGGATGGCTGCCAGCACTGCCACCAACTTGGCAACAAGGCGACCCGCACCATTCCGGAGGCGCTCGGCAAGTTCAGCTCCGGCAAGGACGCCTGGATCCGACGCATCCAATCCGGCCAGGCCAGCAAGGATATGGTCGAGACCATCGAACGGCTCGGTACCGAGCGCGGCACGACGATGCTCGGAGATTGGACCGATCGAATCGCCGAAGGCGAGCTGCCGGCGTCGAAGCCAGCGCGGCCACAAGGTCTCGAGCGCAATCTTGTCATCACGGTCTACGACTGGTCGAGCCCCAAGGCCTATCTGCACGACGAGATATCGACCGATAAGCGTAATCCGACGATCAATGCCAAGGGTCCAATCTATGGAGCCACAGAGAACAGCACGGATTTCCTGCCAATCTTCGAGCCGGACACGGACACCGTCAAAACGATAAAGATTCTGGTCCGCGATCCGAAGACACCCTCGACAAGCGCGAACGAGATGTACGCGCCCTCGCCGTATTGGGGCGAGGAAAAGTTATGGGACAGCCAGGCGATCGTTCACAGCCTGATGTTGGATGAACAGTCGCGGGTCTGGTACGCGGCCAGGATTCGTCCGCAGAACAACCCGGATTACTGCAAGAAGGGATCGGAACTTCCCTCGGCGAAGCAATTCCCGATCGAGAAGTCAGGCCGTCAGCTTGCGATGCTTGATCCAAAAACCGGGAAGTTCACACTGGTCGACACATGCTTTCCCACACACCACGTGCAATTCGGCTTTGACGCCAATCGCACACTCTGGACCAGTTCCGGCGGCCCAGGAGCCACTGTGTTGGGTTGGGTCAATACGAAGATGTTGGAAGAGACCGGCGACGAGGCAAGGTCGCAAGGGTGGACGCCGTTTATCCTCGACACCAACGGCGACGGCAAGCGGGGCGAATATACCGAGCCGAACCAACCGTTCGATCCCAGCAAGGATCGGCGGCTCAATATCGGCTTCTACGCGGTTTCCCCGAGCCCGGTCGACGGCACTATCTGGGGATCATCGAACTCATATCCAGGTCTCATCGTGCGGGTCGACCCGGGCACCAACCCGCCGGAGACTGCGCTGACGGAGGCTTATGAGCCGCTGTTCCCGGGCTATGCCCCGCGCGGCATGGATATCGACAGCCAAGGCGTGGTTTGGACCACGCTGGCCAGCGGTCATTTGGGGAGCTTCGATCGACGCAAGTGCAAAATCCTCAATGGTCCGACCGCGACCGGCAAGCATTGCCCCGAGGGCTGGACACTTTATCGGCTGCCGGGGCCGCAGCTTGCCGGCGTGATGGATGATGGCAGCGCCGAGTTGCCCTACTATTCATGGGTCGACCAGCACGGCACTCTAGGTCTCGGCAACGACGTGCCCTTGATCACGGGCAACGAGAATAATTCACTTATTGCCCTTAAGGACGGCCGGCTCATCAATCTGGTTGTGCCTTATCCGATGGGCTTCTGGGCGAAGGGACTTGATGGACGCATCGACGATCCCTCGGGTGGCTGGAAAGGACGCGGCGTTTGGTCGAACACCGGCAACCGCACCCCGTTCCATCTCGAGGGCGGCAAGGGAACGTTGCCCAAGCTCGTGCACTTCCAGATGCGCCCCGATCCGCTGGCGCGCTGAGCGGCGTCGCCTCGCGTAAAGCGGTGACGAAGAGGCTTTTGCGTGTTGCGGCGCGACACGGTCCTGTAATCCGAGGGGAAATCACGCAGCAGCGCGAGTTTATGAGATTGAACCGCAGTGTTGCTGTCTGGCCGCTCACGGCGATGGCACCGGATGCGGCGAACGATTGCAGTCGTCCCGTGCCGTTATACCTGACACGCACAAAGCCATGCGCGGCAAGAATAATTGGGGTGGTCGTTAAGATCGTGCGATGGCGGCCCGATCCGCAAGACCGGCGCCATCACGTCAATCCGCCTTCGAGTTGTTTAAGAAGTCAACGAGGCAAGTTGCTGTGGCGCGCCATACGGCGTCCATGCATCAAGGCGCCTCTGCGTAAGCCGCGCGGATCGCTCCAGCGAGCCTGGCCTTGTCGGGCGCTCGATCGCCGAACGCTGCCGTGACCGTCTCCACCGCCTGGTCCACACTTTGGCCGACGCGCATTGCGTCAGCGGTGCGGTCGCGAACTTCCGTCAGATAGGCGCGGTAGCCGACAATGAAGTCTGTGCCGTTGCCGGTCGGGCCATGACTGGGCACGATGATCGCAGGATTGAACGCCTCCAATCGGTCGAGACTCGCCAGCCAGCGCCGCAAGCTCGAATGAGGGCTGGCAAAAGCCGGCTGGGCCCGCATGGCAAGGTCGCCGGCGAACAACACGCGATCGGAGTCGATCCAAATGATCGTGTCGCCGCCTGTGTGATTCGCACCCATGACGATCAGTTTGGCGTGGATGCCGCCAAGATCGAGGTCGTATTCGCGATCGAACGTAATGTCGGCCTTGCGGAAATTGGCATCCTTGAGCAGCTCGGCATTGATCGCGGAACGTTTGGCAAAGACATCGGCAAGCTGCAGCCCGAATTCGTCAATGTCTTTCACCTGGTCGGTCGAGCGGATCAGCTTTGTTGTATCCGGAAAGGCCTGGGCGCCGAGATCGTGCTCGGGATGAACGTGGGTGGTGACGAGATAAAGCGCTTTGGACCCGCCAAGTTCCTTCGCCACCTTGTAAACGGCGGCCCCGTTCGACGGCCCCAGGCCGGTATCGATGACCAGCACGGCTTGGTCTCCGATGATGTAGCCGACGTTGGGTACCAGGGGGACGCTGTTATCCGGAATAATGTGCACATGGGGGGAAATCTGCCGCAGCCCTTCCACCTTCACGATGGGTGGTGGCGGGGACGCTTGTGCGGCGAGCGGCAGCGCCCGCGCGACAAGAGCAAGGACCGCAACGACCAGTCCGAGAAGCACGCGCATACGATCCTCCCGTTGATTAGCACATACAGCCTAGCGAATAGACGCGATCATCGGCAATTGGCTTGGATAAGTTCAGAGATTGAGGAGCCACGGCGTCCTGTGCGTTTGCTGGACGCTTCGCGGGTGGCCGATGACCCTACGGACATTCGCCGCCCGATTTTGCTGCGACGCACAACGGCGAAGCTTCGCTATGACAATATTGATAGCGGAGACTGCAGTCGAGGAAGAATAGAGGGGTGATCTACTACTGTGCACCGGTGTGACTTGGTAGCATGCCGGCGCTGAACATCCGGGGAGACCATGCAGCGACGCGAGTTTATGAGATTGGCCGGCGGCGTTGCTGTCTGGCCGCTCACGGCGAAGGCACAGAATGCCGCGAATTATCCTGCTCGTCCGGTAACCGTTATCGTCCCTTATGCGGCGGGCGGCGGTCTCGACCTGATCGCGCGGGTGCTGGCGCAGAAACTGACGGAGCGCACCGGTCAATCGTTCTTTGCGGAAAACCGGCTCGGAGCCGGGGGCGTTATCGCGGCCAACGACGCCGCCAAGGCGACTGCGGACGGGTACACGATATTCGCCGGCAGCAGCACGCAGCTTGCCATTCAGGTCACGCTGCACAAGACGCTTCCCTACGATCCGGCGACTGACTTCATGCCGATTGCGCTGGTGGCGAGCGTTCCGTTCGTCCTCATCGTGAGCGCGTCGCTCCCGGTGCAAACGGCCGGCGACTTGATCAAGCTCGCGAAGGAACAGCCGGGAAAATTGTCGTTCGGCTCGAGCGGCGTCGGCGGTCCGCCGCATCTCTACATGGAATTGTTGCAGACCATGACCGGCACGCAGATGAACCACATCCCGTACAAGGGAACGTCCCAGGCCATTGTCGACGTTGTCGCCGGCCGCGTGCCAATCCTGATGTCCGATGTTGCTCCGGCGGTGCCGCTGATCAAGGCCGGCACGGTGCGGGCGCTTGGCGTGTCATCGGCGACCCGCGTGGCCGCGCTGCCTGATGTGCCGCCAATCGCCGAGAACGGCGTACCGGGTTTTGATGCGGCCGCCTGGCTCATGTTCGTCGCGCCCGCCGCCATCCCGCGGCCCGTTGCGGACAAACTGCACGCCGATCTCAAAGCGATCGTCGCCGCGCCGGAAACGCAGCAAAAATTGGTCGAGCTAGGCGTCATCCCGATCGACACGCCGCCCATACCGGCGCTGCAGACGTTTGTGAAATCGGAAATCGCTCGCTGGGCCAAAGTGGTCGAGCACGCCGGTCTTGCGGGATCGGAGTAGTCTTTCGCGAACGGGCCGCCACCTGCCGATGCTCGCGGTTTGTCGCATCGCGGAAAGTTCCCATCATTGATCGCACGGCCAGCGTCACCGGATTGGAATTCGGGGGACTGTCACGCGAGATTGAAATAAAGAACAGGCCTTTGACGAATAGGCGCATTTCCTCGTGGCCATGCTTTGCGCACTATCAGCACGAACAATAGAAGCTTGTTCTGCCGGGAGGTCTCGAATGAAGCGCGCAATTGCGTCCGTTTCCTTTGCCGTCGCCGTGCTAGTCAGCGTGTTCGCCGGCGCTGAAGCCCAAACCGGATTGACCGAACAACAGGCGCACGCCATCGGCGTCGATGCGTATTTGTATTTCTATCCGCTGGTCATAATGGACATCACGCGGAAACAATCCACCAACATCGAGCCGGGCAAAGAATTTGGCAAAGGCCCGATGAACGCCTTCACAAATGTATCGGCTTATCCGCCCGGGGATTTCAAGGGTGTGGTGCGAGTGAACTTCGACACGCTCTATTCCATAGCATGGCTCGATATGACGACGGAGCCGATGATCGTGTCCGCGCCCAATACGGACGGCCGCTTTTACCTGCTGCCGATGCTGGATATGTGGACCGATGTGTTCGCGTCACCCGGCTGGCGCACAACCGGCACGCAGGCGGGCAACTTTCTTGTCAAGCCGTCCGGCTGGAGCGGGGCAGTCCCGGCGGGATTGACCCGGATCAGCGCGCCGACGCCATATGTGTGGATCATAGGACGAACAAAGACCGACGGACCGCCAGACTACGACGCGGTTCATAACATTCAGGCTGGCTACCAAGTCACGCCGCTGTCGCAATGGGGCTTGTGTCACGAGTAACGCCGGTCCACACGGCGATGCGCAACTGTACGGGAGATGAAGGGTGGCCCTTCGAGGTCGGCAATCAGGTGTTGATCTCAAGCCACCGCAAGCTGCTGTCGTCAAAAGCGATGGTGGTGAACGTTGCGGAAAAGCCGGAACAGATTCCGGCAGGCATGATTGGGAGAGGCGAACGCAAGTGAACCGTCGATGAAGTGTCGAAAGCGACTTAGACGATGTCAAAACCGGGGGCTGACCCATCTTCCGGGATAAGCTTGGGGGATGCACTGATACTGCCCAAGCGGCATCCGGCATGTAGACGGCGCGAAGCTCAATCTGGCTCCTGTATGGAACGTGAGAACCTGACCGGCGATGCCAAGGGAAAGAGCACAAGCGGCTCCAACCGCGAGGCCGAAAGTACCGATGCGCCGGAGAGGGACGGACTGCCCCGTAGTAGTGATGAAGCGGGGTAATGCCCGTGGAGCGAAGGGGGTGGGTCATCGCTGTTGAGCGTGGGCCAACTGGGTCGACCAGGAGGAGCTCGAAAGTTCAGCAGAAGGCGGCAGCCTTCGTGCGATGGCACGAGCCGGATGATGCGAGAGTATCAAGTCCGGTTCTGTGAGAGGCTCAGGGTGAAATTCCCTGGGCCTACTCGGCAAACCGCCTCAGCCCGTCGCGGTGAAGATCGATCCCAGCATCGACATGAGGACGCCGCCCAAGGTCCAGGTCGACACGATGCCCGCGGGGAAATTCTTCGCCTATGCGGCCGAGCTTCTCAAAATCAACCCGCCGCACATCACTGACCAGCCGATCATTGCGCAATTGAGCAAGATCGGCTTCGAGGTAGGCAAGAGCTTCGACTTGGACAAGGCCGATTCCGCCGTTCGCAGCGGTTTGACCAAAGCTCCTGAGGATGCTCAGCAATTGATGACATGGAAAGTGCCAACGCTCGCCCGCGTCGTGAATGGCTGGTCGTTGAATACAGATACGATGGGCGTGTACGGCAATTATTATTTGAAGCGCGCCATAATCGCGCAAATGGGGCTCGGCGCGAACCTCCCGGAGGACGCTATCTACCCCATCAATCTTGCCGACGAGTTCCGGCAAGCCGCTCGACGGAGCAAATAGATATTCGCTCCACTTCGAGAAAACGGGTCTGCCGCCGGTGGGTGCTTTCTGGTCGATCACGCTCTATGACAGCGACGGCTTCCAGGTGCCGAATTCGACCAATCGGTTTGCCGTCAGCAGTTGGATGCCGTTCAAGTACAATGGGGACGGATCGCTCGATCTATACTTCCAGAACGAAAGCCCCGGCGCAGCCAAGGAGGCAAACTGGCTTCCGGCGCCTAAGTGTCCGTCCGGGAACATCTTGAATCCTTTGAATCGCTTTGATTCAAAGGAGGTGATCTGATTCGAGGAGGGTCACCGATGTGGACGGCGAAGAACCGCGGGCGCTATGACCGCAGCAAATTGCGATACCCCAGTGATCTGACCGACGATGAATGGGTGCACGTCGAGCCGTTGATTCCGTCGGCCAAGCGGGGCGGCAACAGGCGTCACGTCGACGTGCGCGAGGTGATGAACGGGATCATGTATGTTTTGAGTACGGGATGCCAGTGGCGGGCGATCCCGAAAGACCTGCCGGCACGCAGCACGCTGTTCGACTATCTCGACCTATGGAGTTGGGACGGCACGCTGGATCGCATCCATCACGCGCTTTATGTGGAGTGCCGCGAGCAAGGCGAACGCGAAGCCAGCCCCACCGCCGCCATCATCGATAGTCAAAGCGTAAAGAGTGCTGAAAAAGGGGGTCTTGTATCGATCCGCATGGCTATGATGCAGGCAAGAAGATCAAAGGCAAGAAGCGCCACCTTCTCGTAGATACGCTGGGTTTGTTGCTCCACGCCATCGTTCATCCCGCCGATATCCAGGACCGCGACGGCGGCATCCTGCTGCTTGCGACCCTGTTCGGAATGTATCCCTTCTTGAAGAAGCTCTTTGCCGACGGTGGCTATCAGGGGCCGCACTTCCAGAAGGCGCTGGCAAAGATCCTGCCTCACCTCACAACTGAAATCGTCAAGCGCTCCGATCATGCCAAAGGATTTGTGGTGCTCCCACGCCGTTGGGTCGTCGAGCGCACCATTGCTTGGCTCAACCGCTGCAGAAGGCTCGTCAAAGATTGGGAGAACCTCAACCGCACGGCGCTCGCGTTCCTACGCCTCGCCTCAATCCGCCTCATGCTCCGAAAACTTTGTAATCCCGCTTGATGTTCCCGGACGAACTCTAAGGCATCGTTTAACCTGACGATGCGCATGTACGCACCCAAATCAGAGGCGCTCACCGGGAAATGGAACCCGCCGCCGGTCACGCGCGGGCCTCTGCCAAGTTGGGGGGCGCAATAGGTCGCGCGACAAAAGCTGGCAAGGCATCGGATCAGCCGAGTTTGATGCCGGCGAACTTGATCACCTTGCCCCACTTGTCGATCTCGCGGTCGACCAGCTTGCGGTAGTCGGCAGCGTTCATCGGGATCGCGATGCTGCCAAGGGCGATAAAGCTTGCCTTTAACTTGTCGTCCGCCAGCCCGGCATTGATCTCCTTGTTGAGCTTGTCGATCACCTCCGCCGGCGTGCCGTTCGTCGCGCCGATGCCCAAACCTCCCGTGACCTCATAGCCCGGCACGAATTCGCCGACTGTCGGCACGTCGGGCAGCGAAGCGACGCGCTGCGGTGTCGTCACCGCGAGCAAACGGAGTTTACCCGCTTGGATGAATTCAAGCGATGAGGTGAGGGGATCGAACATGACGTCGGCGCGGCCCGATTGCAGATCGGCCTGCGCCTCCAGTTCGCCGCGATAAGGAACGTGGAACAGATCGACACCGGCCAGCATCTTGAAGTACTCGCCGGCCACGTGCGTCAGGTTTCCGGTCCCGTTCGACGCCATGTTGACCTTGCCCGGATTGGCTTTGGCATAGGCGATGAATTCGGGAACCGTTTTGGCCGGAAACGACGGATTGACGACCATGACAAAGGGCGTGGCGCCGAGATACGCGACCGGCACGATATCGCGCTGGAAATTGAAATTGAGATTGTCGTGGAGCAACCCGCTGATCTCGTTCGGGGTCGCGATCACGAGCAGCGTATAGCCGTCGGGCGCGGCTCGGGCGACCGCCTCGGTCGACAGATTGGTGCCGGCGCCGGGCTTGTTCTCGACGACGAACTGCTGGCCCAGCCGGTCCGAAAGCCATTGCGCGATCAGGCGTCCCTCGACGTCGGGCGCGCTGCCCGGCGTATAGCCGACGATGACGTGCACCGGCCGCGACGGATAATCGAGCGCCGAGGCGATGCGCGGCATCACCGGCAGCGCGGCGGCGCTCGCGGCCAGATTCAGGAATGTGCGACGGGGAAGATTTCATGGCGTTGCCCCATACGCTTGACCGCCTCCGCACTGCGAAAGGCGTCAGCGGAAAATCGTCGAGTATTTTTTCGAATTGCTCGCCCGCCGAAGGCATCGGCGCTGCCGTTGATTTTGCGGGATGCCGGCATGTCCCGCTGACAGCTCTAACCGCCAGAGCCTATCCGAAAGGTGTGGACGGAGGTAGGGGCTGACGTTTGGGTTGACACGTCGCGAAGGTCGCAGGTGGCTTAGCGGACTTCGGATCACAACGATCATCGGACATGACCCAACTGCGACATCAGCCGCGGCATCTTGCTGCAATGCAGTCAGCGGCACGGCGGTATGCTAGGGTGAGCTTCGCCATAGGGGCCAAACTATGCCGCTAATGCTGCGCAGGAATTTCATTACGCTTCTCGGTGGCGCAACGGCGGCGTGGCCCTTGGCGACGAAGGCGCAGCAGGCAGACCGCGGCCATTTGATTGGAATGCTCCTGCCCACGAACGCGAATGACCCTGAGTACCCCACTCTCGTTGATGCGTTTATGCAGGGTCTGGCTCAAGCTGGATGGACAACGGGTCGCAATTTGCGGGTCGAAATACGTTGGGCAGGAGCTGATATCGAAGGGATCGCAAAAAACGCTGCCGAATTGGTCGTACTCGCCCCGGAGGTCATCCTGGCAGCAGGCAGCGCCGCAGCGGGGCCGGCAATTCGAGCCACTCGCACGATCCCGATCGTATTTACCATTGTCCCCGATCCTGTCGGAGCAGGCTTCGTCGACAGCTTGGCTCGGCCGGGCGGGAACGCTACCGGCTTTGCAAGCTTTGAATACGGCATGCCGGCAAAATGGGTGGAGCTACTCAAAACACTCGCGCCGACTCTGACGCGGGTGGGAGTTCTCCGTGATCCCGCCATTACCGCCGGAATAGGTCAATTCGAGGCGATCCAATCTGTCTCAAGGTCGGCTGGAGTGGAAGCCCGTCCGATCAACATGCGCGATGAAAGTAACATCAAGCGCGACATCGCGGCATTTGCTGTTTCCGAGAGCGGCGGCCTGATCATCACGTCTAGCGGAATGTCGGTCGTTCATCGCGATTTAATCATCGCGCTGGCGTCTCAATACAAGCTCCCTGCAGTTTACTACGCTGGCCCGTTTGCGACCCGCGGTGGCTTAATTTCCTACGGCTCAAATCGGACCGATGAGTTCCGCCGTGCATCCGGTTACGTCGATCGAATCCTCAAAAGCGAGAAGCCTGCCGACCTGCCGGTCCAGACGCCAACGAAGTACGAGGTAGTGATCAATCTGAAGACTGCCAAGGTGCTCGGCCTGACAGTGCCGCAGAGCCTGCTTGTCGCCGCTGACCAGGTAATCGAATAGCCACTGTTTTGATGCTTTGCCGTGGGTGCCTCGTCGGTATTTTGCTGACATCAGTTATCTCGCCCGCTGATGTCCGCGTTGCGGAAAGAGCAGACATTCCGGACGCTGTTAAGCGGGCAGCACGATGTCATGCACCTCTTTGGCTTTGGCGGTGGCGGCGGCGAGCAGGAAGCCGAGGTCGGTGCCGGTCGAAACGTAGCGCGCCCCCATGCTAACAAACTCGGCTGCAAGCTGCGGCCGCGTTGCGAGCCCGCCGACGCCGACATGCTTGCCGTGCCGGCGGCAAGCCGCGACGGTGGTCTCGTAGGCTTTGCGGACCCGGGGATTGTCGTAATCGCCGGGAATGCCCCAATCGGCGAGAAGGTCGTTGGTGCCGAGGAGCACCATGTCGACTCCGTCGACCGTCACGATCTCGTCGGCGTGGTCGAGGGCTTCGTCGCTTTCGAATTGCACGATCACCATGGTGGCGGCATCGAGCGCAGCGTTGGCCTCCGCTGCCGGGAACGAGCGGTACTGAAAATGGGGCAAGGGACCGCCGGCGGACCGATCACCGAGCGGCGGGAATTTCGCCGCCCGCACATAGGCGCGCGCCTCGTCGGCCGAACGCACATGCGGCGCGATGATGCCGAGCGCGCCGCAGTCGAGCGTGCGCGCGACTTCCGCAAGACTGGGCACGCGCACGAACGGCGTGATGCCGGTCTCCAGCGCTGCCATACAGATCTGGCTCGTGGTGTCGAACGAAAAGCTCGAATGCTCCATGTCGACATAGAGGCTGTCGAAGCCCGCGGTCTTGGCGAGCCGCGCGATCTCGATGCCGCGCACGAGCCGCACCGTCATCGAGGACACCACCTCGCCGCGGCCAAGCTTGTCCTTGACGTGATTGCGCAGTACGTCACCGATCGCGGCTGGGGTATTCCCCGACTTATGTCCTGACATGGCGGTCCCGGGAAGCTATGCTGAGGCTGAGAGGGGAAACAGCGTGAACTATTCGACCGACTTCAAGTCAATCCGCAACGACGTCTCGGCGCAAGAGTGGCAGGCCCGCATGGATCTGGCGGCCTGCTACCGGCTGGTCGACTGCTACGGGATGACCGATCTCATCTACAATCACATTACGGCGCGCATTCCCGGCACCGAACATCTGCTGATCAATCTTTACGGCCTGCTCTACAAGGAGATCACGGCGTCGAGTTTCGTGAAAATCGACGTTGAAGGCAACGTCGTCTGGAAGCCCGACACCGATTACGGGCTCAACGTCTCGGGCTACGTGATCCACGGCGCCATCCACAAGGCGCGGCCCGACGTGGCCTGCGTGCTGCACACCCATACGCGCGCCGGCATGGCGGTGTCGGCGATGACATGCGGGCTCTTGCCGCTGTCACAGACGTCGATCCGCTTCGTCGGTCATATCGGCTACCACGACTACGAGGGACCGGCGATTGATGTCGAAGAGCGCGAGCGGCTCGTTCGCGATCTTGGGCCGCATGATGCCATGATCATGCGCAATCACGGCCTGCTTACCTGCGGCGCCACCATCCAGCAGGCGTTCAACACGATGTACCAGCTCGAATTGTCGTGCCGCTCGCAGGTCGACGCCATGGCGGCGCGCGCCGAGCTCACGATGCCCGGCGAGAATGTCTTGGCGCATACGGCGCATCTCTATCAGCCCGGCGCGCGGCGGCCCTACGGCGTGCTGGAATGGCCGGCGATGCTGCGGCTGCTCGCCGCCGAAGAGCGCAGTTCGGGCTATCCGCCGTATTGGCACTGAGCCTTTTGATGCCGCAGCTCTCGGCCATCGTCATCACCCGCAACGAAGCGGCGAACATCGGCGAGTGTCTCGACAGCGTCGCCTTCTGCGACGAACGGATCGTCGTCGACAGCGGCAGCACCGACGACACCGTGGAGATCGCGCGCCGCAAAGGCGCGCGTGTCGAGGTCCACGATTGGCCGGGCTTCGGGCCGCAGAAGAACTACGCGCTGTCGCTTGCGACCGGCGACTGGGTGCTGTCCATCGACGCCGACGAACGGGTGACTCCGGAGCTCGCTGCCGCGATCAAAGCGGCGCTCGCTGACCGCGGCGTGGACGCGTTCGAACTGCTGCGCCGCTCGAGCTTCTGCGGCCGCGAGATGCGGCATTCCGGCTGGTTTCCCGATTATGTGCTGCGGCTGTTCCGCCGCGGCAAGGCGCGGTTCGATGACGCCGCCGTCCACGAGCGGGTCATCTGCGACGGCGCGGTGAAGCGGCTCGATCAGCCGCTCCTGCATTATTCGGTGCGGCGGCTGGAGGACGCGCTCTCGCGCGTCGACCGCTATTCGACCGTGAGCGCCGACATGCTTGTCGCCTCAGGCCGCAAGGTATCGTTCTTTACAGGCATCGGACACGGCTTTTACGCGTTCTTCCGCACCTACATTTTGCGGCTGGGCTTTCTCGACGGTGCCGAAGGTTTTCTGCTTGCGGTCGCCAATGCCGAGGGCAGTTATTATCGCTACATGAAGGCTTGGCTCGCGACAAGCCGGCGGAAATAACTGTCATTGCGAGCCAACGGGTTCGGACCGAAGTGGCCGGCCCGATGGCAGGCTCCGCGAAGCAATCCAGCCGGCAGTGAGGTTCTGGATTGCTTCGTCGCTACGCTCCTCGCAATGACGACGAGCCAGACATTCAGCGCCGGCTCGATTGCGCCTTGGGCGCGGCCGCGCCGCCGCTGCGCTTGCTAAGCAGGCTGTCGGCGCGCGCGATAACGGCCTCGGCCGAAACGCCGTGCATGCAGGCATGGCCGTTCGGGCAACGGCTGAGCTGGCGCAGATAACATGGCGAGCAGGGCAGGTCGGTACGCACCACGGCCCCGTCGCGCCGATAGGGGCCGGCCCAGGTCGGATCGGTCGGACCAAAAACACTGACCACCGGCCGGCCGAGCGCGACGGCGAGATGCATCGGTCCGGAATCGTTGGACAGACACACCGCGGAGCGGCGGATCAGCGCGGCGAGTTCGGTCAGCGTCGTTTCGCCGGCGAGATTGACGACGCCCGGTGCAGCTGCTGCGACCGCGTCGCAAACCGCGCGGTCACGGTCCGATCCGATCAGCGTCACCGCGAAGCGTTTCTGCAGGAAGGATCGCGCGACTTCGGCGAATCCGGCGGCGCCCCATTGTTTGGTCTCCCAGATCGTGCCGGGCGCGATGACGGCGAGATCGGCTTTGGCAATCTCGTAATAATCAAGGAGCGCGTCGATCCTGCCGCCGGCCTCCGGCGGGATCGGAAACGAGAAATCGGCGGCGCCATCGTCAAGGCCGAGCATCGCGCAGGCGTCGAGGTAGCGATCGACGGGATGCACGTCGATGTTGGGCAGCGGAATGTGGTGCGTGTAAGCGAGATGGCTTCCTTCACGGGCGCCCTGCCAGGCGTGCTGGCGCGCGCTGCCGGGAAAGGTCCGCGCCGAGGCCTGCCAGGACGAGGCGCGCGGCTTGTCGAAACCGATCCGCACCGGCGCGCCGGTTGCGCGCGCGAACACGGCGGAGCGCAGCTGTCCCTGCAGGTCGAGCACGAGATCGTAGCCGGTGCGCCGGAGCCGCGCCGCGAGCCGCGCCGTATTCACGAACGGCGCCAAGCGCCATGGCGTCGACCATTCCTCGCGCTCGAATTCGATGACGTTGGAAATGGCCGGATTGTTCGCGAGCAGCTCGGCGAACGGCTGCGCCACCAGCCAGTCGACTTGCGCCGACGGATAACGCCGCCGCAGCTTGTTCAGGACCGGAAACGTCTGCACGACGTCGCCCAGCGCCGACAGCTTGATCAGCAGAATCTTGTGGAAATCGCCGCTGTGAAGATCGGCAGGGGGCACGGCGCGATCCGCTCCTTTCGGGCGAGACAACTCGCTACCGTCCATGATCTGAGTTTTCAAGGCCTGTGTGTCTGAGCACTCAATTCATCTAGCACTGCGCCGGTTCCAAAGTAAATCGATGCGCGTGGAGCAGATCGGTGCCGGATCAGCTTCTCGGAAGATCGAGGATTCGCGATGCATCCGCATCGACGGTTGCCGATCTGCTAAAATGGCCGCCCGTCAATCACGCCGCGGAAAGCCCCCTTCGGAACCGGGTTTGAAACCTTTAGGATGGCGGCTTCGAACGGTGGGGAACACGAATGAGACGATGCAACCGCGGCCGGCCGGGTGCTGACGCATCAGCGCCGCGGCCATCAACAACTTCACCGTCGTTGAGTCCGTCTACGGGCGCTTCGTGGTCAATCGCCACTGCGCGCGTCAGGCCGAGCACCTGATCAAGACCGGGTACACACCACGCTGGGCGGAACCGGTCGCCGACCCCTCCATAGCCGCGGCGGGTCGAAAAGCGTAATATGTGACTGGGGTTGAGGCCGTAGCCGGAGCAGGTCCCATGTCGGTCGAAGAACATGTCAGTCGAGAACGACGATCAAGCGCCGCAGCCGCGACACGAGGCGAACAACAGTGCGTTCGCCGCGGCGGATCACGGCTCGGATTTCGTCATGATCGCCGAAGGCAAGCCGCCGTCCCGCATTGCGCTGGCGCGCGAGCGGATGCTGATCTCGCGTCTCTACGTCGGACTGCTGCAAACCATAACGGACGACTACGGCACCGAGTTTGCGTCCCACAGCGACAGCCTGACGTACCGCACCGTGGGCATCTACGTCTTCCTGCGGACCGTGATGTGCGCGCCGGCTCGCGCAAGCCAGATTGCGCATGCGTTGCGGCTGCCGCGCGCGGCGGTGCTCCGCCGCCTGCAGGAATTGGTGAAGGACGGCTACGTGGAGCGCGTCGGCAGCGCCTATCGGGTGACCGACAAGGTCAACATTCCCGACCTGCAGAACAAACTGCAGCGCCGCGTCGACATGGTCATCGAGACCGCGAAGAAGCTGACGAAACCGGCACCGTCCGTCTGACCCGCACAGAGATTGAGCGCGCCTGCGGATTTGCTACCGTCTCCGGCAGGGAAGGGCATCGATGACTGCGGATGCCGCCAATTCCTGCCGTGGTGTTTGGGCAACTGACGGTGATAGAGTCTCAGGGTCAAACGGCCCAGTGAGGCGCTAGAATTATGTGGTCTTTTCTTGGCGGGCGCGTACGGAGGCGTGGGTCATTCGTTCTTGTTATTCTGCCCCTTTGTTGTGTGTGGATCGTCGCCTCAGCGATATATTCTGACACCCAGCGGCGCGCCCTTCGCGCCGAAGCACACGATGCCGCTCGCAATGTGACAAAACTGGTCGATAGGGAGCTGGAACGATACAAATTGGCACTTCAGGTCTTGTCTGACTCTCAAAATCTAGCCTCGGGGGATTTCACTCGATTTTACGATGAGGCTAAGCAACTTGCGGAGATTGCGGACGGTGTGGGAGCCGCACTTGTGAGAGCAAATGGAGAAATCATCTTCAGGACTGCTTTTCCGAACGGAGCGGTGGTGCCGCCCGGTGAGCGCAATGCAAGTCTCGTCGCGGCCGAACGCGAGGCGTTGCAAACTCACGAGATGACAGTATCCGGCTTATTTTACGGTAGAGAAATCGAGGAGCCGTCTGTCACTTTGGTTCAGCCGATCATAAGCAACGATGCTGTTCTCTACCTCCTGACCCTGCGAATCCCCGCGGCTAACATCTCGGCTATCCTGACATCCCAAAAGGATCGCCCGCATGGCTTTTCGCGGTCGTGGGAACGGACGACGTGATCATCGCCCGAAGTTGGGCTGGGGAGCAGTATATTGGCCGGAAGTCCTCCGCTGCATTACTCGCCCACACTCAGGCGAGTTCGGGCAGTTTTTATTCCACAACGAGGGAGGGTGCGCGTGTCTACAATGTCTATGTCAAGTCACCGGCGACGGGTTGGAGGATCGTCGTTGCAGTCCCGGTTTCCTTTCTGCGGGCACCTTACTACCATTCGATGATTGCGGTGGCGCTTGCGCTTGCGTCGGCCGTTTTGATTTCGCTTCTTTTGGCTGCGCTCACTGATGATATCACCACACCAAGTCTGCAGCCGGCCTGGAGAGAAATATTCAATGTCGGTCGTCTAGGGCTTCTCAACAAATTGTTGTTGCGCGCGAAGGGGCAGGCGGACAGCCGGCCACTGCCATAGCCGCTGCCGCTGCCGCTCTGCGCGTAGCGATGCGACGGAATCAAACGCACTGAGAAATTCGAGCAAACGGCGACTATTCCGGTACGCTGACAATCGAGCCCGGTGTCGGGATCATGATATCGCACGGTGCCCTGCGGCGGATCGCAAACCGCAACGCCGCCGATGTTTTGACAGACCATCCCGGTGTCCGGATCGATATAGCTTGAGCGATTGCCGCCCGCAGCGGCGCGGCCTGCGGCTGCGCGCGATGTCGGCGGGTCCGCCTTATAGCGATCGACCACCCAGCCGCGGCCACGCATACACGCTTTAAATGCCGGCACGTTGCTGAAGGTATGGCCCGCGGTGGCGCCCAGGCTTGGCCGTCCGCATACTTGGCGGCCGTGCTGCGCTCATGTCCGTTGGGCCGCTGAACGTCCTTAAAATAATAGGTGTCGGCGTGTGCGGCGCCGAGCGAAAGCGCCATCACCGCCATCGTGGCCAATGCGGTGTGTCGAATTGTTCTTTCGTCGAGACCTTGTTCCACAGTGCGGACCATGGCATCCTCCAATTTCTGGCTGTTCCTCTCTGTTCTCTCTTGGGACGCAGCCGTTTCTGGAGGAGAGATGGCCGTGACGTTAAAATCTTGTTCATGGTCTTAAGTCTGACGCCGCGCATCGCGGATCGCCCGCCGGGCGCGCCGATGAAGAACGTCTGCATTAGGCCGCACGGCGGATTCATCGCACGCTGCTCGCAGGTGCGAATGATCCGTTGGCGGCATGGCCGTGGATCGGCCTGGCGGGAAAAGCGAACGCCTCAATTGAATGACTGGGCGTCGCCGGGCATGCTTGCTGCGTACCAGATCACCTCATAATCCAGGCAGTACCGCGCCCATGCCCAAACTCTACGAAGCCCTCGCAGAGGCGTTCCTCGCGGAGGGAGTCGACACGCAGTTCGTCCTGATGGGCGACGGCAACATGCACTGGTCCACCGCCTTCGCCAAACTGCCGGGCGTGCATACCGTCCACGTCAGGCACGAGCACGTCACCGTAGCGGCGGCGACAGCCTACAACGTCGCGACCGGCAAGCTCGCCGTTGCCTCGGTCACCTGCGGCCCTGGCGTGACCCAGTTGATGACGGCGCTGCCGGCCGCGGTTCGCGCCCGCCTGCCGATGGTGGTGTTCGCCGGCAAGTCGCCGATCAACGCCAAGTTCTACAACCAGTACATCGACCAGGCGCCGCTGGTGACGGCGACCGGCGCGCATTACATCGCCGCGCACAGCGTGCCGCGCATGATGGACTACGTGCGCGAGGCCTTCCACGTCGCCAAGTACGAGCGGCGCCCGGTGGTGCTGGGCATTCCCTACGACCTGCAGAAGGTCGAGCACATGGCCAACCAGCCCTACGAGACCTCGGCGATGTACCAGCCCAAAGTCGGGCGCATGCAGCCCGATCCCGAGCTCGTGGCCGAGGCCGTCGAGCGGCTCGCCGCGGCGAAGCGGCCGATCATCCTCGGTGGCCGTGGCGTGCTGTGGTCCGGCGCGCGCGATGCGGTGATCAAGCTCGCCGATCGCTGCGGCGCCTTGCTCTCCAACACGCTGCCCGCGCGCGGTCTTTTCCACGACCATCCGTTCGGGCTCGGCACCACCGGCAGCTACTTCACGTCGCTGGGCAGGGAGATGTACAAGTCCGCAGACGTCGTGCTCGCGGTCGGCACCAGTCTGTCCTACTACGTCGGCGGCGGGCACTACTGGGGAAAGGCCTTCAAGATCCAGCTGGACGATGCGCCGCGCGGCTTGCGCGACGGGCAGAAGGCCGCCGACATCTACGTCAGATCGGATGCGCTCGCCGGCGTCGAGGCAATCCTCGCCGGCCTCGACAAGAAACTGGGCGCCGGCAAACCGACGGCGGCGACGATACGCTCGAAAGAGCTCGCGCATCGCATCGCGACCGAGCCGGCGGACTCGATGCCGTTCGACATCGAGCCCGGGGTGCTCGATCCGCGCGAGGTGATCCGGGCCATCGACGCGGTCATGCCAAAGGATTGGGACTGCGTCGTCGGCGGCGGCCATCAGGCCTATTTCAACACCCAGATGCGCGGCCGGCCGGCGGAGCGCTACACGACGGTCCGCGAATTCGGCGCGGTCGGCAACGGCCTGTCGTATGCGCTCGGCGTCGCGGCCGCGCGCCGGCAGGGCCGCGACGGCAAGGTCGTGCTGTTCGAAGGCGACGGCGGGCTCTTGTTCCATATCCAGGAGCTCGAGACGCTCAAGCGTCAAGGATACCGCATCCTGATCTGCGCGATGAACGACGGCGGCTACGGCTCGGAGTTTCACAAGCTGCGCGCCGACGGCATCGACGACAGCCTGGCGGTGTTCGGCCGGCCCGCGCTCGAAAACATCGCGCGCGGCTTCGGCCTGCGCGGCCACGAGATACGCGATGTGTCGGTCATCCCGAAGCTGTTCGCCGACTTCGCCGCGCAGGGCGAAAGCGAAATCTGGAACATCCAGATCTCGGATCAAGTCACGGCGCCGGTGATCCGCCAGACCATCAAGCGCGGCCACGGCAATATGTGAGCCCGCCGAAGAGTCTCAACCCTACCGCTGCGCGTCGCGGATCGCCCGCCAGACGCGCTCCGGCGTTGCCGGCATTTCGATATGGCGCACGCCGAAATCGGACAGCGCATCGACGATGGCGTTGATCGATCACCGCAAGCGCCGGCACGGTGCCGCCTTCGCCGGCCGGGCGGATGCCGAGCGGATGCGTGGTCGAGGGCACTTCGCTCAGTTCGGTGGTGTAGGGCAGAAGGTCGGACGCGCGCGGCATGGCGTAGTCCATGAACGAGCCGGCCAGCAATTGGCCGGTCTCGGGATCGTAGTGCGCGTGCTCCATCAACGCCTGGCCGACGCCTTGCGCGATGCCGCCGTGCACCTGGCCGTGGATGATCAGCGGATTGATGGCGCGGCCGACATCGTCGACCGCCGCGTAGTTGACGAGCTGCACCTTGCCGGTGTCGGGATCGACCTCGACCTCGCAGACCTGGCAGCCGTAGGGAAAGCTCGCTTGCGCGACGGTTTCGTCGCATTCGGCGGCGAGCGGTCCGCGCAGATCGGCCAGCAGATCGCTTCGCTGCACCGCCGCGCGCGCCACGTCGAAAATGCCGACCGCGTGGTTCGTGCCTTTGACCGCGAAGCGCCCGTCCTTGAACTCGATGTCGGCCGCGCTCGTCTCCAGGAGATGCTCGGCGATCTTGAGCGCCTTCTCGATAACGTCGTCGGACGACTTCTTGATGACGATGGAGCCGAGCCGCATGCCGCGGCCTGAGTGCGCGCCGCCGCCGACCGTGACGCGATCGGTATCGCCGGCGATGACGCGTACGGATTCGATCGGCACGCCGAGCCATTCGGTGACGAGCTGCGCGAAACTCGTCTCGTGGCCCTGACCCTGCGAGGTCACGCCGATGACAAGTTCGACGGCGCCCTCGGGCAGCACCGTGATCTCGGCCTTCTCGCGCGGCACACCGGTCGAGATGTCGACATAGTTGGCGACGCCGATGCCGCGGCACTTGCCGCGCTTCTTCGCTTCAGCCCGGCGGCGCTTGAACCCGGCCCAGTCGCCAAGCCTCAAGGCGGTTTCCATCGCGGCGGAATAGTCGCCGCTGTCGTATTCCATGCCGAACGGGTTCTTGTACGGCAGCTCTTTCCTAGTCACGAGGTTGCGGCGGCGCAGCGCAACGCGGTCGAGGCCGCGCTCGCGCGCGGTGAGATCGATCAGCCGCTCCATGACAAAAATCACTTCGGGCCGTCCAGCCGAGCGATAGGGCCGCGTCGGCGAGGTGTTGGACAGCGTGGCGCGGGCGCGGAAATGCGCCGCCGGCATGCGGTAGATGCTCGACATCATCTGTACGCCCTTTTGCACCATCGAGTAATTGGTGGTGTGGCCGCCGAGATTGCCGAGGTTCGCGCCGCGCATCGCAAGGAACGTGCCCTTGTCGTCGAGCGCAAGCTCGGCTTCGACGACGAGGTCGCGCGCCTGGTAGTCGCTGAGAAAGGACTCGTGGCGTTCGATGATCCATTTGACCGGCCGGCCGACCTTGCGCGCCGCCCAGGCGACCAGCGCGAACTCGGCGTAGATCATGCCGCGGGTGCCGAAATTGCCGCCGACGTCCTGCATCAGCACGTGCACCTTGTCGGGCGGCACGCCCAGGATGGTGGCGAGGTCCTGCTTGAGACGCACCGCGCCGCCGTTGCCGGCATATACTGTGTAGCGTCCGCTCGCGGGATCGAAAGCCGCAAGCGCCGCACGCGGCTCCATGGGCACGCCGGTGACCCGCCGCACCCAGGTCTCGAACCGCGTGACGTGCGCGGCACGAGCGAAGGCGGCTGCGGTTGCCGCCGCATCGCCGAGTTCGGCGTCGAAACAAACATTCGATCGCGCGGCGTCGTGGACGCGCGGCGCGTCCTGCCGCGCCGCCGCCGCGGTTTCGGTCACCGCCGGCAGAGCGTCGTAGTCGATGGCGACGCGCTCGGCGCCGTCCTTTGCGGCGTTGACGGTTTCGGCGACGATCACCGCGACCGCTTCGCCCGTGAAACGCACCTTGTCGGTCGGCAGCGGATAATGCGGCGCCTCAAACGGCGGGCTGCCGCCGGTGGTGTGCAGCTGAATTTCGGCCGGATGCTGCGACCACACCTTGTGCGGAATGGGATAAAGGCCGTCGGCGACAAAGTCGGCGCCGGTCAGCACCGCGAGCACGCCGGGGACGGCCAGTGCGTCATCTTTCTTGATCGAGCGGATGACCGCGTGCGCGTGCGGCGAGCGCAGCATGACGGCATGGACCTGACCCGGCAGATTCTCGTCCGCCGTATAGCGGCCGGCGCCGCGCACGAGGCGCAGGTCCTCGCGGCGGCGGACCGGTTGTCCAATGCCCGAGCCCTTAGCTGGATCACTCATGCGCTTCCTCGCGGCGTCTCTTTGCTGGCGTGACGATAAGCGCCTCCAAGAGCTCCTTCAACAATTGGACCCCTTCGACGATTTGCGCCATGGTGCTGCCCGGGGAGAACGCCGTGGTGGACGATCCGGACGCCGATCTCATCGCGCGCATGGAGGCGTTGCCGGAACTTGTCAACGCCGACGCGTGGCTCGTGTACCGCGGCCGCTTTCTCGACACCGATCTGATGATCGAACTGGGCGACTGTCCATTTTATATGTCGATCGTACAGGGCCGGATCACGCGGCTCTAGCGCGGGCCATTGTTGATGAAGCAATGGCGTTTTGCCGTTCGCGGCGGCGTGGACGGCTGGCGCCAATTCTGGAAGAAGATTCCGCCGCCGCCGTTTCACGATCTCTTCGCGCTGACCAAACATGCGGGCTTCCGCATCGAGGGCGATCTGCATCCGCTGATGGCTAATCTGCTTTACTTCAAGGACGTGCTGAGCGCTCCGCGGCACCTGGCGAATGACGAGCATGGTGGCGCAATCTGGGGCGCGCACTTATAGACGCCTGCGGTCCCGATGTCTGCTTCTGTGAGATGATCGGAATCGTAAAGCCAAGCTGAAATCGGTCGAAAATGACCCATCTGCGACATCGGCTGTGCAGCGCAGCACTCGTGAGACGATGCCTGGTCTACTCGATCACTTTGTCGGCGCGCACGAGAAACGTTTCCGGGATCGTGAGTCCGAGCGTCTTCGCGGTGGTGAGGTTGACGACCAAATCGAACCTCGTTGGCTGCTCAACTGGGATGTCGGCCGGCCTGGTGCCGCGCAGAATTTGATCGACGAACTCGGCAGTGCGCCGGTACAGATCCGGAAAATTCGGTCCATAGGACATCAGCCCTCCCGATTCCACGAGCTCCCGAAAGGCGTGAATCGTCGGCAATCGCGCGCTAAGCGCCAAGGTGTTGATGCGAATCCGGTTAACACTCACCAGCGGATCAATGACAACATACAGCGCATCCGCCCAACTCTTGAGCGCCTCGAATGCTGACACGATATCCTCAGCGCGCCGGATTTGAAATGTGGCAGTGTCGAAGCCGAGCCTGCGCGCCCCTGCCTGCACCTCGGGTAGCTCCGACCTGACGTTTGGACTATCAGGATTGGCCAATATCGCCAGCCGGTGAAGACCGGGAACAACCTCGCGCAAGAATTCGAGCCGCTTGCCAGCAAGATCGGTCGACTGCACCGACAGGCCGGTGACATTGCCGCCCGGCCGCGCAAGGGTTGCAACCAAGCCAGTGCCGACCGGGTCGCTTGACACCGCGAAGACGATCGGGATGATCGAAGTCGCCTGCTTCATCGCGATGGCATCGTTGCTTGCGGTTGTGACGATGATGTCGACCCTGAGCCGGACGAACTCGGCTGCGATTTCGGCGACGCGCTCGGGTCGTCCTTCCGCCCAGCGATGCTCGATCGTGATGGTGCGTCCCTCGACCCAGCCAAGAACACGTAGCCGTTGCAAGAAAGCTGCGGTATTCGGCGTCGTGTCCTCAGGGCTGCTCGGACCGAGGTAGCCGATGATGGGCAGCCTGCCCGGTTGTTGCGCGCGTGCCGCGTTTGACGAGGCCGCCATCCCTGCCGCGCCGAGTCCCGCAATGAACTCTCGCCGTTGCATGTGCACCCCAGCGATAGCCTCCGAAGGAGTCTAGCCGGGCGGGCCTTGCTTTGGAATGGGTAGATCGAACCCGCGAAGTCGGCGGGCAAACGGAAGCGCGTTGCAGGCCAAGTGTCAAAGCACCCAATCGCCGTTTAAGCATTTGAGCATAGCCGCCTCTTATCTCGGCTAAGCCAATCCCACGGTCGCCGCGTCAATTCTTCTTTGCGGTGCATGAGTCTGGTTGTAGCCCGTCACGTCACTTGCCGCGATGCACCGGTTCGGTAGCTATCGGAGACTAAGCGGACGTCCCTGAGCAAGCTCAAAGCGCTACCGGATTTAAATCGCAAGCGACCCACCCGCATTTGTTTTTCATCGTAGGAGCATCGGCGAATTGATGAGGTAACGGTTGAATCGGATTTTAATCAGTAACTGAGTCTTGCCGTCATACATCGTAACTGACCCGAACGCGTTCACCGGCGGCAGAGCACTTTTGCGAGGCATCATACCGCGATGCTACGCCCGACGGTGACAGTCACGAAAACGCGAATTCAAAAATTCTCATGGGAGTGTGGCGACAAGCCACCCTTGCGAGCGCAACCGTAATCTTCGCACAGGTAGGATAGATCGCCTTCGCACGGATAGTTAGTAATAGGGCAAAGGACCCGTGATTGGCGATCATTGTTCGACTGCTCTAGCTTGGCTCCGCTTAATGCGCCGTTGTTCGTATCGTAGGCAGCTTCGGCCATTGAGATCCTCCGGCAATTGCGTCATCGGACTGAGAGGGACGCGCACCATCAGTAACTGGGATGCGGTCAAAGGGCTTTGAGTCACGCTTGATTTATTCTTGAGATGCCCATGATTTTGGCCCGAGAAGGCCGGCCATTGAGGCGACCGACACGCAATTGCGGTCGCTATCGTCCGCAAGTGTTGTTGCAGCAACCGATTGAGCTGAACTCGTCGGATTACGCGCCGCCTGGTCGCTATCTGAACGATGCCGCATCATTCTGCGATGTGCGGACGGTTTGGCGAGCAAGGATGTGGCTGCCGAACTTGGCCACCGTGAACATACGGTTGGCAAGTGGCGCCGCCGATTTTTGAAGGATCGGTGCGATGGTCTTCTCGATGAGGTTCGCCCCGGCCGCACCACGCCGGCCGACGCGACGCACTGGTCGATCCGCTCGATGGCGGCGGAGACTGGCTTTTCCCACACCACCATCCGCCGGATGTGGGCAGCGTTCGGCTTGCAGCCGCACCGTAGTCAAACGTTCACGAGCGATCCGCTATTCGTCGACAAGGTTCGTGACATCGGAGCCGACGGGCGGCAGTTTCGGCACATGATGTCGGACGAGGCGATCACCGCGCATTATCGTGTCATCGCCTTTGACTTGCCGTGGCACGGCAAGTCGGAGCCTCCGGAAGGCTGGCAGCGTGAGGAGTATCGTCTGACCCGCGACGGCTACACCGCCGTCATCCGGGCCTTCTGCACCGCGCTCGCGATCGACCGGCCGGTGGTGCTCGGCTGCTCGATCGGCGGCCGCATCGTGCTTAACCTTGCGATCCGACATGCCGCGGAGTTTCGCGCGCTGATCGGCCTTGAAGCCGCGGACTATCAGGACCCCTGGTACGACACGGCGTGGCTCCGCCGGCCCGACGTGCACGGCGGTGAAGTCTGCGCAGGGCTTGTGTCCGGTCTCATCGCGCCGCAATCGCCCGACGCATCGCGCTTCGAGACGCTATGGCACTACATGCAAGGTGGGCCGGGCATCTTCAAAGGCGACCTTTATTTCTATCGGGTCGATGGCGATCTGCGTGATGAGGCCGCAACGATCGACACGCAGGTGTGCCCGCTGTTTCTGCTCACCGGCGAATACGACTTTTCCTGCACGCCGGCCGACACGCTCCGCACCGCGAGCAAGATCAAAGGCGCTGAGGTCGTGGTGATGAAAGAAGTCGGGCACTTTCCGATGAGCGAGGACCCCGCCCAGTTCCGAAAGTACATCCTGCCGGTGCTCGATCGCATCCGCAGCACGCGCTCGTGAAAGGCGATTGCATGGCAGAGTGCGGTCACAGCGCGAACTATCTTCGCAAATCGATGATGTCGAAATCGGATTCGTAGTGCGGCTTGGGAAATTCCAGCCGCAGCCGATTGGGCGCCACCTGAACGAGATACGCGACTTCGTCTTCCTGAGGCGCTGAACCGTATGTGATCGGCGGGTCGTCGTTGACCGTGCCGGCTCCCAGATAAGCATATCGCGTGTCCGAAAGCCGATACAAATTGCCTCGCGTGCGCTGAGAGCCCGAAACCTTCTAGAAAATGAGTGCGTCGCCCTGAGCCGAAATATTGCATTTGAAGAAGCCATAGATGACGAGTTCCGCTCAGGCCTCCTCCCAATTTCAGAGTTCTGCAGCGCCAGTCGCCGATCAGCGCCTTCGCATTGATGGGTATCGCGCTGCCGGCGAGTACGGATGTGAGATCGTCGAGCTCGGCTTTGCTGCCCGCTTCCTTGGTTGCTTGGGCGATGGCGTCAGCGCGCGCTTGGTCAAACGACGCGAAGCGCACGCGGTCATCGGCCAATACTTGCGCGGGCAAGCTTGGCATTACGCTTGCGGCGGCCGAACTACCCGCCGCCGGGGGTGGAGTTGGCGGAGGCGGAGACGTCGAGGGTGGAGAGCTCGCGATTGGAGCCGGCGCTGCCGGAGGCGCCGCGACCGGAGCCGCGGCTTTCGGGGGCACCGCTGTCGGCGCAGCCATCGGCGTCATTGCCGTGGGCGCGTTCGCCTTCGTCGGTGCATCCGGGACATTCGGGGACATCGACAGGTAGGCCGCCAACGCGGCCGCCACGATCACAAGGCCGAGCCCGGATACGAGCAATGTTTTGCTAAGTGTCCGTCCGGGAACATCTTGAATCCTTTGAATCGCTTTGATTCAAAGGAGGTGATCTGATTCGAGGAGGGTCACCGATGTGGACGGCGAAGAACCGCGGGCGCTATGACCGCAGCAAATTGCGATACCCCAGTGATCTGACCGACGATGAATGGGTGCACGTCGAGCCGTTGATTCCGTCGGCCAAGCGGGGCGGCAACAGGCGTCACGTCGACGTGCGCGAGGTGATGAACGGGATCATGTATGTTTTGAGTACGGGATGCCAGTGGCGGGCGATCCCGAAAGACCTGCCGGCACGCAGCACGCTGTTCGACTATCTCGACCTATGGAGTTGGGACGGCACGCTGGATCGCATCCATCACGCGCTTTATGTGGAGTGCCGCGAGCAAGGCGAACGCGAAGCCAGCCCCACCGCCGCCATCATCGATAGTCAAAGCGTCAAGAGTGCTGAAAAAGGGGGTCTTGTATCGATCCGCATGGCTATGATGCAGGCAAGAAGATCAAAGGCAAGAAGCGCCACCTTCTCGTAGATACGCTAGGTTTGTTGCTCCACGCCATCGTTCATCCCGCCGATATCCAGGACCGCGACGGCGGCATCCTGCTGCTTGCGACCCTGTTCGGAATGTATCCCTTCTTGAAGAAGCTCTTTGCCGACGGTGGCTATCAGGGGCCGCACTTCCAGAAGGCGCTGGCAAAGATCCTGCCTCACCTCACAACTGAAATCGTCAAGCGTTCCGATCATGCCAAAGGATTTGTGGTGCTCCCACGCCGTTGGGTCGTCGAGCGCACCATTGCTTGGCTCAACCGCTGCAGAAGGCTCGTCAAAGATTGGGAGAACCTCAACCGCACGGCGCTCGCGTTCCTACGCCTCGCCTCAATCCGCCTCATGCTCCGAAAACTTTGTAATCCCGCTTGATGTTCCCGGACGGACTCTAATAGCTTGACGCGATGCCGCCGGTGAAGCGCGAGCGGTGTGCTCGCTGTCACGGGCGTTGGCCGCAGCTGCGGTTGTGGCTGGCCGCCTGCCGACCGCCTGTCGCGATGGCGCCCGGCGTGGCCGAACTCACTGTCCCGGGCTTCGCCTTGGCCTGCGCAATGACTTGGGCGAAGTTGCTGGCGTCGAAGTGCGGGCTCGCCACCAGCACGTAGGGCGAGGTCGCGAGCACGGCGATCGGCACCCACTGCGCCGGATCGTACGGCATGTCCTTATACATATAGGAGTTGGTGGCGATCGGCCCCGGCGAGGCGAGGAGGAGCGTATAGCCGTCCGGATCGGCGCGCGCGACCTGGGCGGCGCCGACATTGCCGCCGGCGCCGCCGATATTCTCGACGATCACCGATTGGCCCCACTTTCGGCCAAGCGCATCCGCGAGAACGCGCGCCAACAGATCGGTGCCGCCGCCGGGCGGATAGGGCACGATCATCTTCACGACGCGGGAGGGGAATACCGGCTCGGCGCGGCTAGGCGCGCTCGGCGCCAGAGCGGCGACGAGCGCCGCAAGCGCAGTCACGATGACTGCAGTCCCTCTCATGGTGTCCTCCCTCGGCGCTGCGGCCGGTTGGCGGCGATGTTAGTGGAGGCATGTGCGGCGCGCCAGCGCGGCACCGAGTCGCGGCCCGTGAACCCGGGGCTCGCGTGCGCGGTTGTGCTGACAAGCCGCGCCGCGAGATGTAGAGAGATGACAAAGCATCGCGGAGGATCGCCAGTGCTCGCCAGGGATGAGCAACCTCACCCGATCGATTGGGTCGCACGTACGCGTGCACTGTTGCCGATGATCGAGGCGGCCAGCGACCGCAACGAGGCCGAGCGCCGCATCTCGCCCGAGGTCATTGCAGCGCTGCATCACTCCGGGCTGTTCCGCATGGTCATGCCGGTTTCGGTGGGCGGCGGCGCGGCCGACATCGTCACCTTGAATCAAGTGATCGAATCCATCGCGACCGTCGACGCCAGCACCGCATGGTGTCTGGCGCAGCAGACGGTGAGCACCCACGCCGTGGGCTTTCTCGATCCGGCCGTCGCGCGCGAAGTGTTCGGTGCGCCCGACGGCGCAGTGGCGTGGGGTCCGCCGGCCGGCGTCGCCAAGGCGGTCGTCACCGACGGCGGCTATATCTGCACCGGGCGCTGGCGCTTCGCCAGCGGTCACATGCACTGCCCGTGGATGGGCGGACATTCGACCGTGTTCGAACGCGACGGCAAGCCGCGCCTCGATAAGGCCGGGCGGCCGGTCAATCGCACCATGCTGTTCCGCAAGGAGCACGCGACGATCCTCGACACCTGGCACGTCGTCGGGCTGCGCGGCACGCGCAGCAATGACTACGAGGTGAGCGAACTGTTCGTGCCGGAAGCCTACAGCACTTGGCGCGATCTGCCGGCGGACCGCTGCGAAAACGGCCCGCTCTATAACATCCAGCTGCTGACGCTCTACGGCATCGCGTTCTCCGGCGTTGCGGTCGGCCTCGCGCAGGCGTGCCTCGACGCCTTCATCAAGCTTGCCGCGACCAAGAAGCCGGGCGGCGGGCTCGGCTCCGCGAGCGTGCTGCGCGACAACGCCGTGATCCAGTCGCACGTCGCCAAGGCGACCGGACGGCTCAAATCGTCACGCGTGTTTCTGCTGCAGACCTTGCGCGAGATCTGGGAGACGTCGTCAACCGCGGGAAGCTTCTCGCTGGACCAGCGGGCGCAGCTGCGCGTCGCCATCACCGGCGCGATGGATCAGGCGCGCCGCGTCGTCGACTTTGCCTACCATGCGGCCGGCACCACGGCGATCTTCAACGGCAGCGCGTTCGAGCGGCGCTTCCGCGATATGCACACGCTGACCGCGCAGGGTCAGGCGCACCTTTCCAACTTTGAAGCGGCCGGCCAGGCGCTGTTTGGGATCGAACCAAGCCAGAGATTGTGATGCCGTCGTCATTGCGAGCAAAGCGAAGCAATGCAGCCTTCTCACGAGCGCGACTGGATTGCTTCGTCGCGTTGCTCCTCGCAATGACGGACGTAGAGCCAAAGGGATGAGTGCGGACAGTCTCGGCACGCGCGTGCTGCGCAAGGAAGACCCGGCGCTGCTGTCGGGGCGCGGCCGCTACGCCGACGATCTGCCGATCCCGGTCGGCACCTTGCATGCACACGTGATCCGCTCGCCGCATGCGCACGCCGAGATCGCACGCATCGACGCGCGCGCGGCACTCGCGCGCGACGGCGTCTGGGCCGTCATCACCGGCGAGGACGTGCGGAAGCTGTCCGATTCGTTTCTGGTCGCCGTCAAGGCGCGCGTCGACCAGTGGTCGCTCGCGGTCGAGCGCGTGCGCTATGTCGGCGAACCGGTCGCGCTGGTCGTGGCCGAAAGCCGCTATGTCGCCGAGGACGCCGCCGAACTCGTCGATATCGAATACACGCCGCTCGAAGCGGTGATCGATCCGATCGAGGCGTGCGAAAAAGACGCGCCGTTGCTGCATCCGGAAGCGCGCACCAACGAAGTCTCTGTGCGCGACTTTTCGTACGGCGATACCGAAGCGGCGTTCGCGCGCGCCGACACGCGCGTCGCGCTGACGTCGGAGTTTCCGCGGCTGTCGTTTACGCCGATCGAATGCTACGTCGTGGTCGCGCAGCACAATCCGGCCGAAAGCAGCTACGACGTGCTGGCGAATTTCCAAGGGCCGTTCAGCATCCATCCGGTGATGGCGCGGGCGCTGCGCGTCCCCGGACCGAAGCTGCGCCTGCGCATTCCGCCCGATTCCGGCGGCAGTTTCGGCATCAAGCTCTCGGTGTTTCCTTACGTCGTGCTGATGGCGCTGGCCGCGCGCATCACCGGCCGGCCGGTCAAATGGGTCGAGGACCGCATCGAGCATCTGGTCGCGGCCAGCTCCGGCCCGAACCGCGTCACCGAAATCGAGGCGGCCGTCACCGGCGACGGCCGCATCCTCGCACTTAGATTAGATCAGCTCGAGGATTACGGCGCATTCCTGCGCGCGCCGATGCCGGGACCGCTCTATCGCATGCACGGCGCCATCACCGGCGCCTACGACATTGCAAACGTCGACGTGAAAAACCGCGTCGTGCTCACCAACAAGATGCCGGCGAGCCTCATTCGCGGCTTTGGCGGGCCGCAGCTTTATCTCGCGATCGAGCGGCTGATGCAGCGCATCGCCGTCAAACTCAAACTCGATCCGCTCGACGTGATCAAACGCAATCTCGTTCCGGCCGAAAAATTCCCGTACCGCGCTGCGGCCGGCGCGCTCTACGATTCCGGCGACTATCTCGCCGCGGTCGAAAAGACCGTCGGGGAGGGCAGGCTCGATGATCTGAAACGCCGCCGCGATGCCGCGCGCGCCGAAGGCCGCATCTACGGCATCGGCTTCGCCGTGGTGGTCGAACCCGCCATGTCCAACATGGGCTATCTGTCGACTCTGATGACCAAGGAGGCGCGCGACAAGGCCGGGCCGAAAAACGGCGCGGTGTCGATGGCGACCGTCAACATCGATCCGCTCGGCGCCGTCACCGTCACCGCCGACGTCACCGTACAGGGCCAGAGCCACAAGACCGTGCTGTCGCAGATCGTCGCCGATCAGCTTGGGCTTAAAACCGACGACATCGAAGTCGTTCTGGAAATGGACACGGCGAAGGATCAGTGGTCGATCGCGGCCGGCACCTATTCGAGCCGCTTCGCCTCGGGCACGGCAGTCGCGGTCCATTACGCCGCGGTACAGATGCGCGACAAACTGAAGGGCATCGCGGCCAAGCAGCTCAACGTGCTGCCCGACGACGTCGAGCTTGCCGATCGCAAGATCCGCAGCCGAAGCAATCCCGACAACGCGCTGCCGTTCGGCCGCGTCGCCGGCACCTCGCATTGGTCGCCGACGCTGTTGCCCGACGGCATGGCGCCGGCGCTCACTGAAACCGGCGTCTGGACGCCGCCCGAGCTCGAGCCGCCGACCAACGACGACCGCATCAACACCTCGCTGACCTACGGCTTCATCTTCGACATGTGCGGCGTCGAGATCGATCCGGTGAGCTATCAGGTCCGCGTCGACCGCTACGTCACCATGCACGACGCCGGCCGCATCATGAATCCGATGATCGCCGAGGGCCAGATTCGCGGCGCGTTCGCGCAGGGCATCGCAGCCGCGCTCTACGAGGAGTTCACCTACAACGAGGACGGCGCGTTCCTCTCCGGCACCTTCGCCGATTACCTCGTACCGACGGTGAGCGAAATTCCCGCAGTCGAAATTCTGCATCACGTCTCGCCGTCGCCGCTGACGCCACTCGGCGCCAAGGGGCTCGCCGAAGGCAATTGCATGTCGACGCCGGCCTGCATCGCCAACGCCATCGCGGATGCGCTCGGCGTCGCCGACGTGCCGATTCCGGCGACACCGCGCCGCATCCACGCGCTGATGGAAGGCGGACGGGAATGAAACCCCATCGTCATTGCGAGGAGCGCGAGCGACGAAGCAATCCAGAGGCGGCTTGCATTGAGCGCTGGATTGCTTCGCTACCGCTCGCGATGACGGATCGTCTGGGTCAGCGCCGATGAAACCCCGCCCGTTCGACTACGCGCGGCCCGACACCGCCGAGGAGGCGGTGGCGCTGCTTGCCGAATACGGCGATGACGCGCGCATCCTTGCCGGCGGGCAGTCGCTGGTGCCGATGCTCAATCTTCGGCTGATCGACGCCAAAGTGCTGATCGACATTTCGCGGATCACTGAGCTCAATGCAATAACGGATCGTGGCGACGCGATCGAGATCGGCGCCGCGGTGACGCAGAACAAGCTGATGGCCTGGCCGCTTCTTTCCGAAAGGCTGCCGCTCCTTGCCGCCGCTCTGCCGTTCGTCGGGCACTTTCAGACCCGCAACAAGGGCACCGTATGCGGTTCGATCGCGCATGCCGATCCAAGCTCCGAACTGCCGCTGGCGCTTGCCGTCCTCGGCGGCGAGGTGGTGCTGCGCGGCAAGCGCGGCGAGCGTGTCCTCGCCGCCGCCGACTTTCAGAAGGACATGCTGACCACGGCGCGCACGGCCGACGAGTTGATCGTCGCGGTGCGGTTTCCGGTCATCGGCGGCCGCGGCGTCGCCTTCCGCGAAGTGGCGCGGCGGCACGGCGACTTCGCCATCATCGCGGTCGCGGCCGTCGCCGGAGGCGACGACACGGTGCGGCTCGGCGTCGGCGGCATGGCCGGCCGCCCCGTGGTGCGGCGGATCGCGACCGGCGATGCGCCCGCCATTGCCGAGACCGTGGCGCGCTGGGCCGAAGGGCTGGAAGGCTACGAAGACCTGCACGCGTCGGCGGCGATGCGGCGCGATATCTTTCGCAAGCTTGCTCCCCGCGTCGTCACGGAGGCGATACGATGCGCCACGTGAAGCACGACGAGCGCACCCGCATCGGGCTGACGCTGAACGGCCGCAAGCTCGCGGCCGATGCCGAGCCGCGCACCTTGCTGAGCGACTTCCTGCGCCACGCGCTCGGCGCCACCGGCACCCATGTCGGCTGCGAACACGGCATCTGCGGCTCGTGCACCGTGCTCATCGACGGCATGGCGGTTCGCTCGTGCCTCACCGTCGCCGTGCAGGCCGAAGGCGGCGACGTGCGCACGGTGGAATTGCTCGCCGCCGCCGACGGCACGCTCAATCGGCTACAGCAGGCGTTCCGCAACAATCACGCGCTGCAATGCGGCTTCTGCACGCCGGGCATCCTGATGTCGTTCACCGACTTCCTCGCCCGCAATCCGCATCCAACCACGGCCGAAATCCGCGACGTACTGAGCGGACACCTCTGCCGCTGCACCGGCTACGACGGCATCGTCAAGGCGATCGAGGAGGCCGCGGGCGGCAGCTGAATGTGAGCGCCGCGAATTTGGGGCGCGGCTTTGGCGTGCTAGGCTCGGTTCGTCAGCAGCGAGGAGAGCAGGGGCATGACCGACAGGATCGCAGATTTCGAACCGGCCGAAGACGTTTTCACTATCGAGGCGTCCGACGAGGCGCTGGAGGCTGCGGCACTGACAACGCCCGTTGCGGCCGTCTCGTTCACTGGCGCGCCGACCGTCAGCATCCTGGTCGTCTGCTGCAGCAACGACAACTCACCCGCTGGCTAGCCTAGCTTATCCGCTCCGTCTCCTCACTTTCCCTCCCCCACAAGGGGGGAGGGAAGGGAGGGAGGTCGGGAGGCGATATTCCTTGTTCGACGCTGTGACTGACCTCTCGACCCCCACCCCTAACCCCTCCCCACAACGGGGAGGGGAAAATGCTGCGTGCGCGTTCAGGTCGGTGCTCGTGACGCTTGGCGCGCGTCTTGCTATGAAATCCAGGCCGAGCCGAAGTCGGATGTTTCCGACTTCGGTTCTAAAGTTGGCCGAACTCGGCAACACCTAGTTCGGCGGCCGCTAAGAGCGAAAAAACCATGAAAGACATTCTCGACAAGCTCGACGAACGCCGCGCCTCGGCCCGCGGCGGCGGCGGCCAGACCCGCATCGACGCCCAGCACAAGCGCGGCAAGCTCACAGCGCGCGAGCGCGTCGAGCTGCTGATGGACCGCAACTCGTTCGAGGAGTTCGACATGTTCGTCGAGCACCGCTCCAGCGAGTTCGGCATGGAGCGCGCGCGCATCGCCGGCGACGGCGTCGTCACCGGCTGGGGAACCGTGAACGGCCACACCGTGTTCGCCTTCGCCAAGGATTTCACCGTGTTCGGCGGCTCGCTGTCGGAGACCCACGCGCAGAAGATCGTCAAGATCCAGGACATGGCGATGAGGGCGCGCGCACCAATCATCGGCCTGTTCGACGCCGGCGGCGCCCGCATCCAGGAAGGCGTCGCCGCGCTCGGCGGTTACGGCGAAGTGTTCAAGCGCAACGTCATCGCCTCGGGCGTCATCCCGCAGATTTCCGTGATCATGGGCCCGTGCGCCGGCGGCGACGTCTATTCGCCGGCCATGACCGATTTCATCTTCATGGTGCGCGACACGAGCTACATGTTCGTCACGGGTCCCGACGTGGTGAAGACGGTAACCAACGAGATCGTCACCGCCGAGGAGCTGGGCGGCGCCTCCGTGCACGCGACCAAATCCTCGATCGCCGATGGCGCCTATGACAACGACGTCGAATGTCTCCTGCAGATGCGGCGGCTCCTCGACTTCCTGCCGGCGAATGCGACGTCGGGCGTGCCGGAATGGCCGTCGTTCGACGACATCGACCGCATCGAGCCGTCGCTCGACTCGCTCGTGCCCGAAAACCCGAACAAGCCTTACGACATCAAGGAACTGATCCTCAAAGTCGTCGACGAGGGCGATTTCTTCGAACTCTCCGAGGCGTTCGCCCGCAACATCGTCATCGGGCTCGGCCGCATCGGCGGCAAGACCGTGGGTTTTGTCGCCAACCAGCCGATGGTGCTGGCCGGCGTGCTCGACAGTGACGCCAGCCGCAAGGCAGCGCGCTTCGTGCGTTTCTGCGACGCCTTCAACATCCCGATCGTCACCTTCGTCGACGTGCCGGGGTTTCTGCCCGGCACCGCGCAGGAATATGGCGGCCTGATCAAGCACGGTGCCAAGCTGCTGTTCGCCTATTCGCAGGCGACGGTGCCGCTCGTCACCGTGATCACGCGCAAGGCCTTCGGCGGCGCCTATGACGTCATGGCCTCAAAGCACATCGGCGGCGACGTCAATTACGCCTGGCCGACCGCGCAGATCGCCGTGATGGGCGCCAAGGGCGCGGTCGAGATCATCTTCCGCGCCGACATGAAAGACCCGGAGAAGATCGCCGCGCGCACCCATGAATACGAGCAGCGCTTCCTCTCCCCCTTCGTCGCCGCCGAGCGCGGCTATATCGATGACGTCATCATGCCCTCGACCACGCGCCCGCGCCTCGCCCGCGCGCTCGGCATGCTGCGCGGCAAGACCGTCGAGCTGCCTGCGAGGAAGCACGATAATTTGCCGGTGTGAGCGGTGGCAATCGAACCCGACTCTGTATATCTTAACAATGGATAGATTGCTGGGAAGCGTTCGCATTTGACGTGACGCGACAATAGGTTATTCGAAATCGGCAGATCGCTCGCTTCCCGAAAACCGGCGCTGGGAAGACCATGGGAAGCGGCGTGACGAATTTCGCCGGAACGCTAAGATTTGCGCGTCCCGCAATGGAGCAAGCCCTGTGAACCTGACCGCCAAATCACTCAAATGCACCGTCGTGCTCGATGCAAATGAGATCGCCACAGTGTTGCGAGAACCGACGACGCCGCGGGTCGTGCTGCGGATCCAGGTCGCCGGTCGCACCGTCACCGCCGATGTCGCCGCCAAGGCCGTGCGCAAGGCTCGCGCCATGATTGCCCAGCATGGTCGCGAGGGAGTCACGGTTCTCATCCAGGGCAAGCTTAATGCCGGCAACGCCATCGAAGAGGCAGGGTTGGTGGCGCAGCCGAAAACGCCAGCGGCGACCGTACCGCTGGCACAGACCGGGTAGCTTTCGCGGTGAACGATCAATCAGACGATGTATCCGAGCGACGGCGCTGGATTCAGATGAGCGTGCAGCACATCGTCGACGCGGCCTGGGACAACAACGGCGATGAACTCATCATCGGTCAGCTGTGCCAGGATTCCGACAAACTGGGCTCGGTGCATTTCTACTTTCTAATCGCCGGCGGCGAAAAACGGGATTTAGCAGCGTCGCCGTATTAGACGTCGAGAACACGAAAACGGGATTGCGTGATGGGATCATACACCACGCCAGACACTGATGAGCCCCCGCAAAGTGACGTGGTGTCGGCGCCGCGCTTCGCACGGCTTGTCCAAGCATGGTCTCCATAGCTTTTTTGGACTTCGCGGGAAATCCCGCAACTGCGGCTAATCGTCGTTGTAGACCACAGGAATGAGAGAGTGTGTTCGGCTCTCCTTATCGGCGGACACGAAGGCGCTTGCGGAGACGAAGCGGCCAACATGCAGCGAGAGCCGAAACCAAAACTACTTGAGCATCGCCTGCTGCTAGCCTAATAGACTTTCTCTTTTTGTTTTTTAAGCGACTTCAGTGTCTTGTCGGTTGTTGATACTTGAAATTCAATTCCATTGTTTCCGCCTTGTCCATTGTTTCCGCCTTTGCAGCTAGTGGCCGCTGCGACGGCTCTTATCCCAATAGTGCGATACCGGCTGCTTAGGTCCGGCCTAACATCTATCGGTGCTTGCTTTCGTTGCTTCTTCAGCATCACGTTTCGTGTTCTCCCACTTTTTGGAGCGATCATATAAATTGAAAACAAATGCAGTTCATGAGTGTTCCGCAAAATAGCATTGTGGAAATGTCTTCCATTTTAGAATCGTAAAAGATATCGCGACAAATCGCGGAACGACCGCGAGCGCCCCGCGTTAATATGGAAGGGAAAAAAACAGGAGGAGAAAATGCGGAAGTTTGCGATAGTTGCAGCGGTTTTGACGTTTTGCAGCGCGGTTCCGGCCCTAGCGCAGGGAGTTTACGTCGGCCCTGGCGGCGCAGGCATCGAATTTGGACCACCACACCGATACTACGATTATGACCGCGATCACCGATACCGTGACCAATGGCGTTGGCGAGATCGAGACGATGTGCGCCTGCATCACAGAGGAAAAGTGATTGACCGCGATTAGTTTGAACACGCGCCGATTTCGATAAGTCGCATCCAAAGCCCTGCCACCTATCCTAAGGTGGCAGGGCTAACACTTAAGGGACCCCATGAAACAATTGGTTTAACGGCGACAACGGCCGGCCAAGCGCGCACGACTGGTGCGTAGAGTTCATTTCGAATGATCGTTGTCAGACAGTAACAAAGCAACCGTCACGTTTCATGACGACGGACATCTTATGCAGATCGATAAGAAATGCGCGCATTAGCCTCGACGCTTGGTCGGACTTGGAGAGCGCAAAGAAAGCGCTCACGACGAGAGAGGTCAAATGGGACAAGTGGACCCCGTAGGTCATGTGCGAGCCGTCATGCCATCATCCTGACATGAGCCTGGATGCGGCTGCGCGTGATCGTCCATCTTTCGGGGAACAGTCATATAGCCGCATCTCTCGCGTTTCATTGTCGAGCGCATCGGCAAGCAGTGCCAGCGCAAGCTGCTGCGACCATTTGCCATTGTCTTTGAAGGATTCCGCCGAGCCTTCTCTTCGCAGATTGGACTGTGCCAGGAACCTGCGCCATTTCCAGGCGTTTCTTTAGGCTGCAGCGCTCTGGCCCGGGGCCTAAACATTCCACTTTGGCCCCTAGGAGATTCCCGTGGAAAATGGTGGGGAAGACCTGTCAGACATGTGTGACAAGCTCCTGGGCGAAATGGACCGCAATGCCGCTTTCCCTCCGTGCCAAAGTTGCGGCCTCGCTATGGTGATCGTGCAAATTACGCCCAATGACGATCCGGCCTACGAAGAGCGAATGTTCAAGTGTCCAAAGTGCGGCGTGATGGAAGCAAAAACCGTCGAAATCAAAATATGACCGAAGCAGGCCGTTCCCAGAATCGGTTCCTGAAAATTACGAGATCTCACGCCGACTATGACGGCTGCCATCGCCACCACGTAAAGCACTACAGCTACCCGTCTGCCCATTTCAGCCAGCATCTCCCGGATGACCGCATGGAATGGAGAATGGCGTTTTTCTGAGGCCCGTCGAAGCGGTGGGTGCCGTATACGATCCTCGCTAGGCCCGGGTTCTCAGTCGGCGTTCCCACTTCACTTAGCGACTGTCGATTTTTAAGTTGATTTTGATCAAGATGTTCTGCAGGGAGTTTATGACCTCGTCGGTATCAAGTTTGATACTGCTGGAAAACATCGACCCCAGTTTGTGGCGCTATGGCAGATCGAATAATTCTGATCGAATATCACTGAGCTGGATAGACATTTGTTTGAGCCGTTGCAGGCTTGGATATCCTTGCGCCTCCTTCCCAATGTCCAATATTTGTGTTTGCAGGGCGCCGAGCTCCTCCATGGCCCTGTCTTCGTCGCTAATGGCCATATAACCGACACCTACGATGGCACCCACGACGATGAGAACGACCACGGCAACAATGATAATTACCCTGCGCATCGATGACCTCGTGAAGCGCCTGGAATGTTATTAGGTCAAGGAAATGCGGAGGACGCGAGATGAATGACGTGCCGGGCCACCACTTCGCGAATGAATTTAGCATAAACTGACCGTGCAAGCGTTCTTCGAGGTCCTCGCAATCTCCCAGGCTGCCGTCGAAATATGAAACTGTTCAAGTGCCAGTCGTCCGGAAATATTCTTTATTTCGAGAATCGCATCTGTGGGGTGCGGGTGACGTTATTGATATTTCAAAGTCGCAATCTTCATGCAATTCTATAATTCTAAAGCCCGATGATCGCCAAGGGATTCTGACCAAGACCCGCAATCTCAAGATGGCGCGAGCAACGCCTGAATTCGTTTAGGCCGGTGGGACTTGTCCTTGTCGGTTCCGGGGTTGGTCGACAGGGCCGCTTGGTAGCCGGCCACGAGTTCTTCCAGAATCCTTGCCGTCGTCACACCGGGCAAGTCCAACTCGCGGGCCGCCGATGCGAGCGAGAGGCCGAGCCGGACCAAATCGTGGGCAGGGTTGCCGATCACGGTCTGGTCAAGATCCCTGATCTGGATCTGGACATGATCATTCGTATCGGCAAGAGGACCGAGATTGCCGACGTGACAGTCGCCGCAAATCCACACCGGGGGGCCTTCCGGCAATTTACCGCGGCTGCTGTTCTCCAGCCATTCGTAGAACTTGGCCGTGCTACCTCGCACGTAAGCGTGTGCGGATTGCGCCAAATGGCGCCATCGGCGGCGTGTGGATTGTGCGAGTGGGGCAAGGCAAGCGCGCAAGCCTCTGCTTGGTCGACGTCAAGGAGGGCGTGACCGCGGCGGCTCCCAGGGCGGCAAAAGTGGAAATGCCGCGGGAAAATGCCAGCCGGGTGACCGGCGCGAAAGCGCTTTCGCCAAACCTCGGAAAACGGATGATGGCGGCGAGGCTGCTCGATAAATCAATCATCATCCGCGAGCTCATGCCACAAGACCTGAAGATTGAGATCAATCGGCTGAGCAGGCTGGAGGCGATGGAGTTGGCGCGCTACTTGGCGAGCATCGTCGGGCGAGCCCATGGTCGCCAAATGGATTCGGCACAGCGCCGCGCATGGCGGGCCGATTTGGCGAAAAGCCATAAGGCTGCCGTCGAAGCGCCGTCGTGGCTGTGGGCAAGCGTCGTCGAGCTTATTGCCCTCCACGAAGCTGCATATCTGGATCACTGTCGGCGCTTTGCACTGTCGGAGGCCGCTTGAACTCATCACCAGCGGATTCCTCCAAACGTCTTTCGAATTCGGAGCGTCTTCTGTCCTCGCTCGTAGTGGGTGCGATGATCGGCCACGAGCGGGAGGAAAGACCATGGGTCTGCGCGCCTAGCAGCTGGCTGACTAACCTGGCCATCGCCTGACGGCCACCTACGCGTCCACCCGTTAACTTACGCGTTTAGTCTGTGTCGAAGCGCGCGATGAGCCCTTGCAAGATCCGGTCGTATCCATCGGGCATATTGGCTCGAGCCGTGAGAGATCGATTGGCGTTCTGAAGGAGTGCGACGATTTCGCTCCGGTCAAAGAGGTTCTTGGCGAGAAGCGTATCGAGCAGCGCGAAGAAAACTGCGCTACACGACGCCGCGAGAGCATCGGATGGGAAGTTAGACGATGGGAGGCGTTAAAAGGTCCCCTCTCAATAGTACCAGTTTGCGGCCCTCCCCCGGCAGGGCCGTCTTAATCCATTTTGACGACGACCGCTGCGTCGGCCAAGTGGTCACCTGAGACAAGGTGCGACGGATTGCGGCCATTCTGATGCTGCGGAGGGCGATAGCATATCTGAAGGCTAAAAAGATTAGCAAAAGAGATTGGAGCCCCGTCCACCAGATTGCATGTCTTCCGTTCCGCGTGGAAACGATCGGTCGTGATGTTGGGTTCAACGATCGGCTTCGCGGGAACTCAAAGGAAGCGTGCGCGTTTTGTGTTTAACATTCCGACGACGCCTTCCTCGGAGATCGCCATGGCGCTGGATCCAACCCAAAGCCTGAACGGCGCTCAAGTCAAATACCGAGAAGGAGCCCGAGGACCGGGTCTTCGGCGATGATCCAATGAAAGCCGTTCTATTCACGCTTCACCGAGATGCCGCTGGTTTCGATCTCCGACAACCAGCGACAGCCGCTGCCGCATGCTAATTTTGTCGCAATGATTCACCATGGCATTCCGCCTGACTTGCATCAGCCCTCCTTTCGGCAGGGCCACTACCGCGCCTTCTTGGGGCGAATTTCGCCTGAAAAGCGCCCGGACCGCGCGATCAGAATAGCTCGCGCCGCCGGCATTCACTGAAGATCGCCGCCAAGGTCGATAAGGTGGATGAGGACTACTTCCGCAACAATATATTCCCTCTCATCGATGGTCAGGCTGTGGAGTTCATCGGGGAGATCAATGAGCATGAGAAAACAAAATTCCTGGGCGAGGCGGCGGCTCTGCTGTTCCCGGTGGACTGGCCGGAGCCGTTTGGTCTCGTGATGATCGAAGCCATGGGTTGCGGCACCCCGGTGCTCGCATTTCGCTGCGGATTATTCCGGAGGTGATCGAGGATGGCGTCACCGGCAAGGTGATCGACAGCGAGGAAGAAGCCGTCGCGGCGGTCTTGGAAATCTTGTCTTACGACCGCCGGGCAGTACGCCGACGGTTCGAAGAAAGATTTATCGTCGCGGGAATGGCAAAGAAGTATGTCGGCGTCTATCGGCAGTTATTGAATACTCGGACGCTTAGCGCCCGGTCAAAGCAACATTTAAACGGTAATTTGGCTGGATCGACCAAGGCGGCCGTACGCCCAGTGCCGATGACGGCAAGGTCAAAGTCGAAATCCTTCATCCCTCGGGGCCTTCGCCAGCTGCGATGCGCGCGAGCCATAAACGCACCGAATCCGGCGTCTCGAAATGCCCGTTGACGCCAGGGACGACGCGGCCGACGGAAAAAGCCCAGTCCGTCGAACTCCGAGACGATGCCGAACACCGGCTCGTCGGTCGTGTCGTCACCGATGAAGATCGGATTGCGCTCAGCGAATGGCCGATATTGCATTAGCTCGCACACCGCCGTCTTCCACGACCATCTTGCCCGGCAGGATCTCGATCGCGGTGTATCGTCCCATTAGCGGCAAAAGGCGAACGCGATCCAGACCGGTTGTGCACGGATGCGTTCGCCTCATTATAAGGCAATTAATGCGCTCCTGAAAGTGAAACATCATCTCTTGGACGTTGTCGTCAACTCGCCACGAACATTAGTGAGCTCCCAGAATTTTCCAACAAAGCGGCCGCGGTGTCGCCGAAGAACAGCTTCTCGCCCGGGCGGCGGCCGACCCCTATGATCACCAGATTGTGCCGGCGGCGCGCCATTTCCTTCAGGATCGCTTCTGCTGGTGCGACGTTGGCGCGCACGGACGTTCGTAGGTCCACCGCATAGGTTTCTGCCAGCTCGACGATGTCCTTGAGGATTGCTTCTTCGTATGGCTGCGACCTCTTCTTCTTGCCGCCGGCAGCGATATAGAGCGCAGTGAGTGGCGCCTTGCTCGCACGTGCGAGCGCAATTGCGATCTCGGCGGCGCGACGCGACGGTTCGGTGCCGTTGACCGGGACCAGGATGCTCAGCTTGCCATGCAGCGGATTTTCGACGCGCTCGTCGCGCGCATCGGCCACGACAATCGGTCCGTCGAAGCCGGCAGCAAGGCTCGCCACGTCGTCGTGAAATTGGTCGTGGCGAATGGCGGTCTTTTCCATGCCGATGATCATTAAATTGTAGCCCTTCCTGGCTTCCTCGGCGACTGCCTCCTGCTTCGGCGCTTGTTCCACCATCGTGGTCACAACGAGCTTGATATCGGTCCTTTCTTCGGACGTGTTTGCCAGCTCAGCCTGCTCGGCGACTTCCTTCACGGTTTCGCCCGCTTCTTGCGCCTTTTCTTTCTCGGCTTTGGCCACTGCTTTTCCAGTCTCCTTGTGGGTCTTGATGTGCATCACGGTCGTCGGCATCGCATTGCTGGCCGCAATGATCCCCGCGATTCGCGTGGCAAACTTGCCGTTGGTGCTTTCGTCGATGACGAGGAGGAGCCGCTCGAGTTTCGGCATGAAGCCCTTGGCTTCCACTTCCTCGCGGTCGAGCCGTTGCTCTTCATCCTTGCGCATCGGCAGTCGGGCCAGCGCCCACCGTAACGTCGGCGGCATTGCCACGGTGGTGATTACCGCCATCGTAACGATCATTGTGAACAGGTCCGGGTTGAGCGCTCCCATTGAAAGGCCGATGGTCGCAACGATCACCTCGGTCGAGCCGCGCGCATTCATGCCGGTGCCGAGCGCCAGTGATTCGCGTGGGGTGAGGCCACCGAGCTTGCCGCCGATAAATGCGCCGCTGAACTTGCCGAGGCTGGCGATTGCGATCAGTCCAAGGGTGAGCGTCAGTAGGGCTGGATCCTTGAGGATGGTGAGATCGGCGCTCAAGCCCGCAGTGCCGAAAAATACTGGCATGAAGAACGCGAAGATTAGGCCGCGCAGCTGCTCGTCGATGTGACGGGTGAGGATGGGCAATTCACCGATCAGGATGCCGGCGACGAAGGCTCCAAGCACGGTATGCACGCCGATCAAATCAGTGATGATCGCCATAGCGCCCATGATCAACAAGATTGCGGTGATCACCGCAAAATCGCTTTCAAAATTGTCATTGACCCAGCGGATGATGCTGAAACACCGCGCGCCGTCCTATGGTGAGGCTCAGCCCCATGAAAACAAGCGTGCCAAGCACGCTTTTCGCGATAATGACGGCGTCAAGCTGGCCATGTAGCGCCAGACTGATGATGATCGCGGTGATGATCCAGCCGACTGTGTCGTCGATGATCGCGGAGGCGAGAATGACCTGGCCGACCGTGCGGCGCGTGAAGTTCATCTCCGCGATGACGGTTGCCACGATCTTCACCGATGCGATGGACAGCGCGGTACCAAGAAACAGTGCGGTGATCTGCCGCCTGGCCGGATCAGGCAGCATGCGATTCGGGAAGTAGTTCGCCAAGCGCCACGCCACAGGCGAATGGAACTAAAATGCCCGCGAGCGATGCGGCTACCGACGCCCGTCCGGTTCGTTTCACCAGCTTGAGCTCGATCTCCATGCCGGTGAGCAAAAGCAACAAGAGCACGCCAAACTGCGAGATCGCATCGATCATCGCCTTCTGCTCTTTAGCGGCGGGGAATAGCGCGTGCTGCAAATCAGGAAATAGTGCGCCTAGCACCGAGGGACCGAGCACCAATCCGGCGATTTATTGGCCCATCACCGCCGGCTGTTTGAAACGCAGCATGAACTCGCCGAGCAGACGGCCGGTCAGCATCAGAAGGACGATCTGGGCAACGAACAGAAGTTCGGATGGGCCTTTCGGGACTTCTCCCGTGGCGAAGGCCGATCCCGCCTCCAACCCAAGCAGAGCCACCACCGCGCAAAGCCACAGCAGTCTGGCGCGAATTTTCGTCATGACGCTCGCCAGCCCAAGACAGCTATGCGCTTTTCTGTGGACCGAATTGTTGCCCCAAAAAATAAGAGGGTCTCCGATTTGCGTCCGGTCTCAAATACAACTAACGATGCCTTGCGCATTGAATGCGGCCGCTCCTAAATCTCGATCTGCCGGCCAACTTCCACGAAATTCTTTGGCGGAATGTTGAACAAGTCCACCGCCCGTACCGAATTGCGGAACATCAGCGTGAACAGGCGGAGCCTGGCGCGCACCAGCCAACTGCGCCGTTTGGAGCAGACCACGGTGTCCCGAGCTCCAAAATAGATCGCGTCTTCAAGGTCGATGGGACACCCGCGGTCTATCGACGGCCTCAGGGCTGCTGGAATATTGGGCAACTGGATAAAGCCAAAGTGCACAGTGATATGCCAAAATCCGTCGGCGAGTTTCGACAGCTCGACGCGCTCGCGGGGCGTGACGCGCGGGATATCCTCGAACTTCACTGTTAGCGCGATTGCGGTTTCGTAGAGCGATTTCATCTGTGCGACGTGCTCGACGATCAGGAAGGGAATCGCTTCACTGAACCGAGTTAGAAAGATCGCCGTGCCTGGCACGCGCGGGATACGGCTCTTCTTTAAGCGGCGGAAAAACTCGTCCAGGGTCTCGGTCAGGTCCGTGTGACGTTGACGCATGGCTTGAAAGCCGAATTGCCAAGACACCATAATGATGAATACCAACGTCCCGAACGTAAGAGGGATCCAACCTCCTTCCCGGATCTTGGACAGGTTGGCCAGGAAGAATGCGAAATCGACGGCCAGAAACAGCCCGCTGGTGATCACCGCTGGTGTCGCCGACCATCGCCAGCGCTCACGCATGACATTATAGAGCAGCGCTGTGGTCAACAGCATGGTGGTCGAAACGGCGGTGCCATAGGCGCCCGCTAAGCGCTCCGAATGGCCAAAGCTGATAGTGAGTGCGACCGTCAAAGCCATCATCGTCCAGTTCACGAACGGTACATAGATCTGCCCATATTCCTCAGACGAGGTTTGGCGGATCCGAACGCCCGGGAACCAGCCGAGTTGCATCGCCTGACGCGTTAGCGAAAACGACCCGGTGATGATGGCTTGGCTAGCGATGATCGTTGCAACGGTCGCGAGCCCCACGAGCGGAAATATTGACCACGACGGCGCCAGCTTGAAAAATGGATTGCCGTTCATGCCCGGTTCGTTGACGAAAAGCGCGACCTGCCCGGCGTAGTTGAGTAACAGCGCCGGCAGCACGATCCCGTACCATGAGATGCGGATCGGATTGCGGCCAATGTGGCCCATGTCGGCGTACATGGCTTCGGCGCCGGTCATCGCCAGAAAGACTCCGCCGAGCACCGCAATCCCGCTCCAACCGTGTCCTGTCAGCAGCGCAAGTCCGTAGCGCGGATCGATGGCGACGAGTACCGCGGGATTGTGGGAAATGCCCATAACGCCAAGCGTTGCGACGACAGAAAACCATAACAGCATCACCGGGCCAAAAGCCTTCGCGATTTGTCCGGTGCCGTGGCTCTGGATTGCGAACAGGGCAAACAGAATCGCGACCGCAATCCACACGACATGCGGCTTGAACAAATCGGTAGCGACGTTAAGCCCTTCGAGAGCGCTCAATACAGAGATCGCTGGTGTGATGATGCCGTCGCCATAGATCAACGCCGCACCGAACAGCCCCATGACGATGAGGGTGCGGCGACCTTTGGACCAGTTCGCCCCAGTCATCGACATTAGCGCCAGAATGCCGCCTTCGCCGTGGTTGTCAGCCCGCATGACGAACAGACAGTATTTGATGGAAATCGTGATAATCAGCGCCCAAAAGATTAGTGAGAGACTGCCCAACGCCGCCGACGATGAGAAATGTGCCCCGGTCGCGCCGACAACCGCCTGGAGCGTGTAGAGCGGGCTGGTTCCGAGATCGCCATAAACAATCCCGAGCGCAGCGAGTGCGGCCGCTGGTGTGGTCTTGCAAGCGAGGAAATTGTCATCGCGAGCGATGTCGGCTGACACGATCTTGATCTCCTGAGCCGTCAATCCTCGTGTACTCCGCACGCTTTGCAGTCCCGCGTTGCTGGAGGTAGGCTTCGTAGACCTTTGTTCCATAGCTTTTACCTGGTGCGCAATCTGAGATGAAAGCGCAATGGACAGTCAGGTTATGTGATGACGGAACTTTTTTGACGACCACTTGCACGACGTCAGAGCCTAGTCGGCTGCCCGTCCCGGACAGAGCTTGTCCTGACGCCGTCACCCGGATAACGAAGAGTTTTCTCGCGACCAAGCGTGAAGGCGTCCGACAAACAATCACGGCAAGCCGGCAGCGCAATCGTGACCGCCGGCTTGCGGCCTGTCAGTGTCGCGCGACTCGGTTTACGCCGCCTTGCGGTTCACCTGGCTTTCGGCCATGGCCGTTAACTTCTTGTCGGTGGCCTTTTCCTCGTCCAGGGTCTGCTGCAGCAACGCGACGCAGTCGTTGCGGCCGAGTTGCTTCGCCCATGAGATCAGCGTGCCGTAGCGCGTCATCTCGTAATGCTCGACCGCTTGCGCGGCGGCGATCAGCGCCGCGTCGAGCACCGACTTTTTCTCGACTTCGCCTGCGACGTCGTTGGCCTCTTCTAGGATGCCGTCGATCGCCGGGCAATCGACACCCTGAACCTTCTGGCCTATCAGCTTGAAAACCTGTTCCAGCCGTTTCACATGATTTTCTGTTTCACGCAGATGAGTCTGAAAGCCCTGTTTGAGTTGAGGATCGCTGGATTTTTCGACCATGTCGGGCAACGCTTTCACGATCTGATTCTCGGCGTAATAGATGTCCTGTAGGGTATGCAAGAACAGGTCGTTCATATTTTTGATATCTTTGGAGAAGAGGCCCATTGTTATTGTCCTTGTACGTTACGGATTGAAGGAACCAGGCGGGACCGTGTGCGGCCCGCTCATTCCGCCAACGTGTGGCGCCCCGCTCCGTTCCGCGCCTTAATCGGTTGCGAAATCGTCGCGAAAATCGCTGGCGAGCACTCCGCCTGTTCAGAGAGGAGTAGCTTCGCCAGTCTCGGGAAGAAGTGGTGAACGAGGGCCGCATCTCGAAGCCTGCTACAGTCCCGTTCGCCGAGCTTTGCCGACTCAATAATGCAGCGCGCGAGGATTTCCCGTGTTTGTTCCGCCTGGTCGTCGAGATGAAATGTAGCGCCGGTGCTTTGCAGCGATTGCCAAGCCTCCTCGAATGCGTCGCTTAGGATGCGAATGCTATCAGGGTCAAATGCAGACGCATCTACGCGCGTAAAGAAAGTCATTTTCGCACTCCCTTTGTTACAGGCGGGAGCGCTACCGAACTCTCAGCCATCGATGCCCGGAAAGCCGCAGTCGATGATCGTTCATGTAGGATCGCTGATTGCTAAAGTCTAGTGTCGAAATACATACAGCGACGAATTGCGCGCTTTCTTTGCAAAGACCCCGACCTCTCAAAAAGATTGCTACGTCGTTCGCCGGGATCGTGCGAAAGCCGGTGGCCCGACATGCGCGAGATGAACAGCAGGGGCTGCTATTTTCGTCGAACAGCAAACCCGATCAAAAGACCCAAGCCCACGGCCACTGAAAGTGTGACCAGGGGGCGCCGCTTGGCTTGAACGGCAACGCGCTCCAGGGAATCTCTGCCAAGTTTGGAGCCAGTCTTCACGGCGTTATCGCCAAAAGTCGCCGCCTCGCCGACGGCGCTACTTTGTGCCTGAAGATAACGATCCGCGATTGCGTTCAAGATTGGCCAAATCGCCTCGCTGATTTGATTTCCAGCGGCTGATGCAGTTGCGGTAGCGCGTCGGCCAGCGCCTTTTCCAAGACTTCCTAGCTCTTTCTCAATTGCGCGCAAGTGACTAGCTATAGCCGTGATGCGAGGATCAAACTGCGATGAGCGATATTGAAACATCAATTCCATCCTAATAGAACGCTAAGTCGGCCGTGCCCTGGCTTGCACAAGATCGAACGCAGCCTCGTTTCGACCACCAATCGAATAACCGGATTTACTGCCGGACTTACTTCTTTTCTGGCACCCACGTGGTTAAATCTTTGTCGTAGGTAAATCCGGTCGCGCTTTTCAGGTCGTCTTTCGTCGCATTCATGACCAAATACCACTTGTTATTGTTCTTGTTCGTGACGCGCACCGTATCGAAGGGCACGGCGACGTCCTTTTCGCCAGCGCCAAGAAATCCGCCCACTCTGACTATTAAGGAGGTGACCTTTCCGGACTTATCCAGCAGGACATCCATGATTTCTCCGATTTTATTGTCCTTGATAGTCTGTCACCGTTGCTGAATTGACCGGAATCACACGATCCAGTCCTGGCTGGCGTAGCCGATTGGCAAGCGCGGCCGAACTAATCGAAAAGGCAATTACCATCATAGAGGCTGATTTCAGCACGGACGTTCTCCTTGGGAGCGTTTGAAGCCCAATTTTGAAAAAGCAGAGGAATCGCGACCGCACTTTTGTCGCCGGTTGTGAAATCCGGCAATTGGTCACCCTAGAAACGTTCCTATGAAGAAAATGTTCCTTCGCGATCCACATTCGAGAGCGGTTCCTAATCGCGCTGGGATTGAGGTTGTCCGTAATCCGGCGAAAACTTCGATTAGAACGATAAACCACATGGCGCGTTGAGTAGCATCATCTCCAACGCGAGGAACATCCAATGGACGAAAATCGTATTGCGGGAACCGTCAGAAACGCGGGCGGAAAGGCTGAAGAAAGTTTCGGGCGTGTTGCCGGCGACGCTAAGACCCAAGCCGAGGGAATCGTAAATCAGGTTAGCGGTGCTGCCCAGGACCTTTACGGGCAAGCCCGAGACCACGCTGCAGACTTGGCTGATGCCACGACCAAAACGGCCCAAGACACGGCCTCTTCATTTGAGAGGACGCTCCGGACGACCATCGAAAATCAGCCCTACACAGCCGTCGCAATTGCTCTCGGCCTCGGGTGGTTTTTCGGTCGAATGCACCGTCCGCTTTAGCTCCCGGCAAGTCGGTGCTCGCCTGAGATACCTCGGCCTCGCCGCCATTGGATCCTGGTAGGCGTACAACGATATCAGAATAAGGCAGAATCTCCGGCGGCCGTGGAAACCGGAGTTGGCCAGGGGCGCATATTACTTCGGTGGCGGACTCTCACGAAATCTCGGTCATAGAGCCGTTTCGAGACAAACAAGGAACCGGTTGCCATGTGATCATCCGGTATCACGGGGGCCACGAACGGCGGATTGAAGGCTTTGCGACCCAAGATGGGGCGGTGGGTTGGATAATCGCCAACTCTAAGCACGTCGACACCCCAAGAAAGAGACTGGCGATCCACTGCCGCCCGCTCGATCGACGTGACAGCCGCGGCCGCCCGGAATTTTCTGGCGACATCCAGCCGCAGCGCGTCCACCGCCGCTTACGTTGAGTGTGATTGCTCTACAGCGCAATGACTATTTGATGACCTGGCAATGCAAAGCTGGTTCCCATGCTGCGCTGGCATTGAGCAATAGCACGCGCTCACCCTGCTTCACGCGGATAGGTTCGCCAAGCATTCGGTCGCCGAGCGTGGCCGTACATCGCAGCTACCTCGTTGCGGGCCGCCAGCGTTACGCGCTCATGGGTATCCGATCGGAGACTCGGGTTCTTTCCTCAACTTCTAAGGTCGTGACCCCAAAGGAAGCCAATTTATTAGCCCCGAAGGTCGTACTGATTGCGACGTCTGCCGCATCCCGACCCCGGGCGATAAGTACGCGGCCAATGCGGGGCACATTGTGCCGTGCATCGAATGTGTACCAGGCGCCACCGATGAATGCCTCAAACCATGCGCTAAAGTCCATTGGCGCGGGATCAGGAGGCACACCAATATCCCCGAGATAGCCAGTGCAATACCGAGCTGGAATGTTTAAGCAGCGACAGAATGTAATAGCGAGATGTGCAAAATCCCGACAAACGCCGCGCCGCTCTTCGAACGCTCTTGCGGCACTCCTCATTGCGTCTGCATCCTGGTAGCTGAAACTAACGTGCTGATGCACAAAATCGCAGATTGTCTGAACGCAACTCCAACCCGCAGGTCCGCGTCCGAAAGTCTGCCACGCAATATCCATCAGCAGATCGGTTTCACAGTAACGACTGCCGAGTAGAAAGCCCAAAGTATCGTGTGGCAGATCGGCTACGGCGTGCTCTTCCGCCCCTACATTAGTTTTATCAGGTCGGCCACTATCATTGATTAGGGTATTTCCGAAAACTCGTATCATGCCCGGGGGGGCCATAACCCGAACGCATTTATTGCCAAAACCATCGATGTAAGGGACCATGGACCGTTGGGGGCTTAATCGAATGCTGTCTGGTGCAAGCAGATCGCGCACTCGGGAAGGGTGGACATTCAGCATAATAATCATCGGGGTATACCCGGCACACTCGTAGGTGATATCGAAGCCCAACTTGATTTTCATCTGACGCTCTCAGAGTAACTGGCTACAGCAAAGCTTGGCCGCAGCCGCTTCAGACAGACATCCAGCGCATCGCGTAGATACGTTCGGCCAGGAACTTCTATGGCAGGATAAGTGATTGCGGCCAGCAGCAAGCAGACTGCAATCATCGCCCCGCTAAGCGCGAGTGATGAGGAGACGCCAAAATCGCCGACCCTACCGATTCCGAAAAATCTGAGGATCTCCTCGGTCGCGTACTGCACAAGCCCGTGGAGGAGGTAGATTGAGTAGGAAATTTCGCCCAGCCAGATGAGCGGCCGGCTGTTCAAAACCAATGCAAACCTTCCGCTGTTGGCGACTGCGGTCAAAATCAGCAAGGCAAAAAGGCCAACCGTAAGGAGATCCGAAAATCCAACGTGCAGCGAAATAAGCACGGCGGCTAAAACGCCAAGTGCGACAATATCATCGCTTAGCCACGTGCATTCGGTTTCGCTGAAAACGCGATACAAGAGTATGCCCAGCGCGAACTCGGGCAGGCCACGCAACAAGGCATAGGAGCCATCCCATTGGTTAAAACGATCGCCTGTCACGTAGGCCAAATAGACCAATACAGCGACCATGGCGGCCGCCGCGGCAAGACCCGCTAAACAGCCAAGCCGGCGCAATTTCAGCAACACAAAAGGAAATGCCAAGTAGGCGGCAAATTCGACGCTAATCGACCAAGCCGGATAGTTCCAGCTCAATTCACTAGCCTTCAATCCTTGCGCCATGAAAATATTGGCGATGGCCGCAACAAGCGACCGGGCGCCAGTGAGCGGAATTGGTTCGAAATTTCCATCGTTCACCCACACCAGTGTGCGGCCCAACAGGGAGACCACGAGAAACAGGAAAAGTACGCAGATATGGAGCGGATAGAGGCGAGCGAGTTCGCGCTTTGATAAAATCCGGGTACTTGCTTAGCGCGTCGCTTGCGAATGCCTCGCGGTACACATGCGTTAGCACGAAACCGCTCAGCAGAAAAAACAGGTCGACGCCCAAATAGCCCTTGGCGAGCACCTCCGTGTAGCTCTCTGTATCCAGGGACGTGAAATACTGGCAGTCGTAATGATAGAGAATCACCCACAGCGCAGCGGCGCCACGAAGTGGAGTAAGAGACGGTAATTGTCTTCTGACAACTGGTCGCGAAGGTTGCGAACAAATCACTATGCACCCACAGTCTGATGTTACAACGGCTCAATCAACAGCTCCGACAACCTGTCCATTCTTCGATGGTTCCATGACAGTTCGAAACTTCGACTGCGGCTGGCCAGAGCAACCGACGGCATAGCCTTGGAGGGGGCTCGCTTCACGATAGGATCACCCGACAATCTAGAGTGTGAAGATTGCTTCTCGCGCTCACGCCTATTGAAAGCGCCGCGAACGGAACAACTCTGTTCAACACGCGTTAGCTTTCGGCGATCTTATCGATCGAATGGATGGAGGCGACGATGCCAGTAATTTTGTGGTTGTTAGGTGTGCCGCTTATTGTGGTAGTCGCGTTGATGTTGACGCACGTGATCTGAGGCAATCATTGACGAACAGATGGGGTGGTAGCGGCAACGGACGGGACGGTCGCAGCTAATTGACTGTGTTCGAAACCTTCCGATTTTTGCGACAGTTGATCGTAATGAAAGATCGTCCGCACACACGTATCGCGTCTGCCACAGCGGTTTTGCCGCGGTTTCGATTGAGCACCGTGGATCGCATGGAACGTAAGTGTCGTGTACCTGCACAACATTTACCGAAAACGGCGCATCTCAAATCGGGCCGGGCTTATTTTGAACGCGATTAAATCGCTGAAAGAATTGGGCTGGTCGGATGACCCTTCTGGGCCCAAAACAGACCAACGGCAATGCAGCGAAGTATCTGCTGCTGGATCACTTCGTCGGCGTTAGCGATCATCGTCGTCGATTATTCCTTTGGACCTTCCTGCAGCTACAGCGTCGCTGCTGCGCCGTCCGGGCGCTACTGGAAGGGAGACTATGCGCGGTATGGACCTGCTGACATTTATGCCCGATTAGGTCTTCTTCAATGCGCGCTCAGTCTGTGCATTCCAAGGACGGGACGGACGATGTCTACGCAACAAATAGATCGACTATCCGTCAGGTCCGTCGCTTGCAGACTGTGACTGTCGGAGAAGAGCGTCTGAGCAACTTCGAACAAAAAAACTCGGATTGCGCCGGGACTTGAAGTGCGGAGGCCGCTCAATGTCCGAACCACGGCCGTCTGCAGCCTTTCGTTGTCAACGTCAATTGTAGCGACGTTCCAGGGCCGCCAGCGGCCGCGTCCCTGAGCGCGCCGCAATGCAGAGGAACGAACATGGCGCGGCAACGTTACTCTGCATACGGAACAATCGAACAACACCACACGACCATTGGTCGCGCATCATTTTCTGCGTTTAGACACCACCCAGCAGTCACAGGAGTATGCCGTGGGCAACAACAAAAATCCAAACCAGAAGCAGCCTGGTGAAAAAGAGCCTGGAAAGTTTCATTACAATCCAGGCAACATGTCCGGGAAGACTGCCGGTACAAAAAAAGAGAAGTCTGAACACCGATCTAACGCTGATAAGCGCCACGAACACCCAGATGCTCAAGACGATTGATAAGGCGAGACATCGCAGACATGGGATATCGATGCGCTCTTTCAGCTGGAGTGCCCGCTTCATTTCCCAAGCAAGGCAAGTTGATTTGGGAGCGAGACTGTCGATCTGGGCCGTGCCTAGCTGAAAGTCTCGCGCACCCTGTGGCATCTGGCCTCAGTGTCGTCGATTCTTCCCAGTACACTGGAACGTGCGTGGATACCAGGCATTGGTAACCGGTGAGGAAAACCAAGGAAAATTCTTATGCGACTTCTACTGACAGCCTTCGCCGCTGTTTCCCTTTTAGCCAGCGGCGCATATGCACAGAATCCACCAGCTCATGATGGGCCGAATAATAATGCCGTTAATAGCAGTAGTGGCAACAATGCCGGCGCTCCGGTTGCAGGTGCGAACAGCTTTACCGAAGGGCAAGCCAAGGCTCGTATCGAGGCGCGCGGCTATGTGAATGTCGGTGATCTAAAAAAGGACAACAGTGGCGTTTGGCGTGGCACCGCTACCAAGGATGGCAAGTCCGTCGAAGTCAGTCTGGATTTCCAGGGCAATGTCGTTGCCCAATAGCACTTCAACACATCGGAGGTTTTTTCCATGACGGTCACCATTTCGCGCCTATACGACACCTACGCGGCAGCAACAGAGGCGGTCAGAAATCTCGAAACTGCAGGTGTTCCCCACAGCGATATCAGCATCGTTTCCAACAACGCTGATAATTGGTACTCGGACACGTCGACTAAAGACGCTGCGCGACGGGGTACAGTCGATCAAACACGCGATCCTGCCGCGGGTGCCGAAACCGGCGCGGGTATGGGCGCGGCCGCAGGCGGTCTTGCCGGCCTCCTGACTGGCCTCGGCTTACTCGCCATTCCGGGCGTCGGACCTGTCGTTGCGGCCGGTTGGCTGGTTGCTACCGCAGCCGGAGCCGCGGCTGGCGGCGCTGCGGGAGGGATCATCGGCGCTTTGACACAAGCGGGAACCAGCCGGGAAGACGCTGAAGCGTATGCCGAAGGCGTGCGGCGGGGCGGCACACTAGTGAGTGCGCGTGTTTCCGATGGCGACCGTTCGCGATATGAGGCGGTGTTGGACCGCTCGGCCGTCAACATCCGCGATCGCGGTGGCGCCTGGCGCAGTTCTGGATGGAAAACATTCGATCCCCAGGCTGCGCCCTACACTGCTGACCAAGTTCGCAAAGAGCGCGATCTATACCGCTCTGGCGGGAGCAGCAGGCTCTGAGAACGATGTTCTCGAAGAAAGTGGGGCCAAAGACCATACTTTGGACCCCACTGTATTGCGACGAAAAACTTAAACTAACGGAGACCGGGCTCCGCGTCGTGGTCTGTTGCCGCCAACGGATAGCTCGGCCCCGACCGATTTGCGTTCTCCGATAGGCACCGTTGCCCTCCTGATTTGGTGTGAAAGCCATCTTAGATCATGGCTGAGACTTCCAATTCGTTCTCCTACGCTCACGTCGATCCTCCGGCTGCGCCGAGCAACCAAGTCCTGACCGGGCTCGTCGCCGGAGTCGTGATCGTCGCGGCGCTCTATTTCGGTAAGGAAGTCCTGCTTCCCGTTGCGGTGGCGGTATTACTAAGCTTCCTACTGTCACCTCTGGTTTGGATGTTACGACAGTTTTTGGATTCCTCGAATTGTAGCAATCGTTTTTTCCGTTGCGCTCACACTCGCAACAATTGGAGGGGTGGGAATCCTAGTCGCCAGCCAGCTTGTTCAAGTCGCAGGCGATCTGCCGCGCTACCAGACTACGATCGAAGACATCGACGTTGTGCGCAGCGCCACCGTCGGTCGAGTAATAGAAATAGTCAGTAGGGTCCGCGGCACGTTGGAACAATCCGGAACGATCGCTGCACCGGCACCTCCGGCCGTCACTTCCGCCACGGAGCCTCCCCCCGTACCGGTGGAAGTGCGTCAACCGCCACCCGATTCACTCGCGGTGGCCCAATCGATTTTGACTCCAGTACTACATCCTCTGGCCACCGCGGCGATCATCTTCATCGTCGCGGTTTTTATTCTGATGCAGCAAGACGATTTGCGAGACCGTCTCATTCGACTATTCGGCTCGCAGGATCTTCATCGCACTACCTTGGCCATGGAAGATGCCGCGCAGCGGCTGAGCCGCTACTTTCTCGTTCAGCTTGGCATCAATACCGTTTTTGGAGTGATTGTGGGCGCCGGCCTTTATCTTATAGGGCTTCCTACTCCCCTGCTGTGGGGGACAACCGCCGCACTGCTTCGCTTCGTTCCGTATATCGGCAGCTATCTTGGAGCCGGGGTGCCTATTCTGCTGGCGGCAGCGGTCGATCCGGGCTGGAGCATGGCCCTTTGGGTCGCCGCTTTGTTCCTGGCGACCGAGCCATTTCTGGGACAGGTCGTCGAGCCCCTGCTATATGGACGTAGCACCGGTCTCTCGCCCATATCGGTTGTGATCTCAGCCATCTTTTGGACTTGGCTATGGGGACCGGTTGGCTTGATCCTCTCCACCCCGCTGATGCATTGCCTCGTTGTGCTGGGCCAGCATGTCAAGCAACTCGAATTTTTAAATGTTCTTTTCGGTGCTCGCCCTGCGTTGACCAGTGTCGAGAACTTTTACCAGCGAGTGCTTGCCGGCGATCTGGATGAGGTTCAGGAGCACGCAGAGGACCTACTCAAGGAAATATCCCTCTCAACCTATTACGACGACGTCGCATTGAAGGGGCTAGAATTGGCAGCGCACGACGCGGCGCGCGGCGTGCATGTTCAAATGGAGCGCATCAAGGAGGTCGTGACGACGTTGATTACCGAATTGTCGGAGCACGACAACGTGGATCCGAAACCTGCCGATGAAACCGTAGGGCCACCCGACCAAATGAGCGCCGCAAAGGACGTACTCGAACAGCGGGCTCCCTCGGTGTCCCCCTCCGAGAACGAAGTCACGTCTCGAGGGTTAGACAAAGCGCGGGTTCGCTGCATTGCGTGCCGTAGTCCACTTGATGAGGCGATAGCCCTAATGCTCGCACAGCTTTTGAACAAGCACGGCTTCGCCGCGGATGTCGCTACGCCCGCAACAGTGTCGCGCAGTGAAATCGGAAAGTTTGGTAGCGAGGGTGAAATTATCTGCGTCTGCTATATTGACGCCAACCGCTCGACGTCGGCATTTCGGTTTCTCCTCCGGCGCCTGCGGCAGCGTGTCCCCAACGCGCGCCTTCTGTTCGCTCTCTGGCCGTCGGATCCGACCGCCGATCGCGGAGCTCACGCGGTTGATGCCGCCGACACCGTGAGGTCTTTGCGAGCCGCGGTCAATCTATGCTTGAGAACTATTAGAGCGATGCCTGAGGCAGACGTTGTCACGCCTGATCAATCCGTGAGGTGTTCTGCAGCAGTAAGCTGATCAGAGCGGCGGACGTGCAGTGAGGAAATGGGAAACCGCGTGTCGTGGGCGCCGTCATATCCGCGCCCGCGCAACTCCTCGAACGGCCGCTTCGCTAGAAAGGCTTGGCGTGGAGTTCACTAACCACGACGAGCCGCGGGCTGCGGGCTGATCAGCCGAAGCCGAAATCCTAGGTCGGGTCCGAATTGGGACAGGGCGAACTCATTTTGTTCTCATGAGCGAATTGGGTACTGGCCCTTTTGCCCTAAGTTGATTTTGCTAGTGTTTTAATTTCAAAAACCGTGAACATACACACCACGGCAGTTTTGCCGATTTTGCATAGTTTGCGGGTGTGACCCTTTTGAAGCCGCTACCGAGGGTCGCCCCGTTCGGACTTCGCATTGAGGCGCCGCTTGAGCATCGATGAGGGCCTGAACGCCACGACACGGCGTGCCGTGATTTTATGTTCTTTGCCGGTCTGTGGGTTGCGGCCAACGCGTTCCGGCGAGTTCCCGCACGATGAACCTTCCAAAGCCAGTTAATTTGACCGTTTCACCCCGGCGCAGGGTCCTCAAAATCTCCTGAATGACTTGATCAACAAGTGTCGCGCTTTCCGATCGTGATAGGCCAAGCCTGTTTTGCACAGCCGCAGCGAGTTCGGCGCGCGTAGTTGTCTTTCTCGGACGCGATTGGTTTTGCATGATTGAAAGGAAGCCCCGGCAAAGCGGGGGGCCCGCCGGGAGGCGTTTCTGAGGGGAGCGGACGTTGCCACACAATCCGCCCCGAAGCCGAAGCTAGAGCGATTCCACGCTAATTCCAATCTTCCTCGGCCTCGCGCCGCACGGCCGGCGCCGAAGGATTCTCGACTTTGAGCCAGACGTCGGAGCGACCGCCCCGGTAGGGCGAGCCAAGACGCTTCGACACGATGCCTTCGCAGCCGAACGCGCAGGCTTGTCGGTAGACGATCGCGCCGCCCCCCTCGAAATGCTCGTTGTAGGCGATGCCTGGCACGGTACCGCGCAGAAGCGACTTGAGGGTGCGCTTGCGCGTCTCGATCGGCTCCCGTGTCAGGTCGACGCCATCGAGCTCGAGCAGGTCGAACGCACAAAGGACGGCTTCAATGTGTGTGCGGCGCTGCCGGATCAGCTCGAACACGGCCATCCCCGTTTCGTCGCAGACAATCGCCTCGCCGTCGATCACGCATGAGCGAACGGGCAGGGCGCCCACGGCTGCGGACGCGGCTGGAAAGCGCGCACCTAAATCGTGACCGTTACGGGTGACCAAGCGCACGCCAAGGCTGTCGCGGCGCGCGATGATGCGGAACCCGTCGTGTTTGATTTCGTGGATCCAGCCCGCGCCGCTTGGCGGTGCCTTGGCCGGCTTCGGAAGACACGGCTCGATCAGGCCGTCCCGCGTACGCAATACCATGAGAATAATATGGGCTTACCGCAGCCAGAGTGCGAGGCAAGATGGGTGCATGATAGCCCTCCCGATCAAAGCTTGCCCGGATGCTGACAAGGCCGCCAAGCGGCCGAGCGGTCAAGTCCGCTGAGATTTCAAACTGAGACACTAGGTGCCGCCAGGTCGCCTGGTGCTGGTAGGCCCTCCGATCGTCGAATGTTGCCGCGCGCTATGTCATTTGACGTAGACAAAAGCTTACGCTCGCAACTATCGTTCGCGCGAGGGGAGCCTCATGCGCACGGTTGCAGAGTATCGACAATATGCACGGGAGTGTCGCGAATTAGCTACTCGCATGAACGATCCGAAAGACCGGATGGCCCTGGAGCTGCAAGCTAAGGCTTGGGAGAAAGTAGCGGACGAGCGCGAGGCCGCGCTTAAAAGTTCGTCCCGTACATAAGAGAAAAAGCCCCGCGGAGCGGGGCTGTAAAGTTAGACGGGTCCTGGCTGTTCGTTGGGGGAAATCCCGTCACGTCCACAATTCATCACAAGATGCCTTGTTCCGTGGGCCGTCGCCGCTAATCGTCTCACGCCGGGCGGCATGGAATACCCTCGATCGCCATCGTCACGCTAAGCGGCAACCTGACCTCGGCGGGCCGCGCCCTCGGCAACCTCGATCAGTTGGCCGGCGACACAGTGCCAGGTCGACTTGGCGTGAAAGCTCTCTGGCAAATGCATGATCAGCTTGCGCACGTCGGCCCGCGTTTTGAACGTCATGATGGTCGGGATGATGAGTGGACGCGGCAGGCGGCGCGACCAGTCGGGACGTTTACGCGACATGTGCCAGAAATAGGCACGCCGCCACCGTTTCCCACCACTATATGCGAGAGGAGCGGAGCCAAGTGGACTGCCAGCTTAGTGCCCACCCGCGAACCCGTGATAGCGTGACCATAGCCTCACAGAACGCGTCCATTTCTTTTTCAGACAGCGGTTTCGTCAGCTGCTGCTTCCGAAGCTTCGCTTCCACCTCGCTTTTGGCCTTATCGTAAGACGTGCGGCGGACGACATCGTGCTCTCGCATCAAGACCTCGATCGGGATATTGGCCATTCTTTGGACACTTCCTCGCGCTGCTGCGCGGCGCGTCGGAGATCGGCGAGAGTGATCCGTGCGGCAGCGGCCGACTCGCGCTGTCGTTGCTCCGCGGCTTTCTCGGCCGCTCAAATGCGCGCTTAGCCGCGGCGCCCTGCGCGAACAGCCGTTCTCGCGCTATCTGTTCCTCGTCGGCTGATGCTCGGAGTTGTGGCGGCAGTACCTCCTATAGCTGCCGCGACTTTACGCGACCGGCGCGGCGGAGACGGGCCAGTTTTGGACATGCTAACGAAAGGCCTCCCACCACCGAAGGATTGCCGATTGCGCTGTTTGTTGGGGCGCGGCGCCGGTTGAAGAGTTAAGGGAGGGAGACCGGCGGCGGCAAATATTCAACGTTGCCTGGTGTCGGCGGGCGGGCGTACTTAATTCGATCGATAGGTCTTTTGACGCCCGCTTCCGCACCCCCCATATCAAAGATCACCGATAACGGCTTCAGCCAGGCGTCGGTGGCTGAGAGTTCGGTAGTGCTCCCGCCTGTAAGGCAATGGAGCACCTCATGCATACAGCCGCCGACTATCGAGAAATGGCCGAAGAATGCTTTGAATGGGCGGCCAGCGCCTTAACCGACGAGATTCGCGCCACCTACATCAACATCGCGCAGATGTGGCTGGAGGCCGCTGCCCGACTGGACGGTGGATTACCCGTCCGCAGGGCGTACGTCACCGATCCCAAGCAGGGTAATGGCAAGTTGGACGAGCCCAGCTAGTGGTTCATCACAGTGATTTTGACTCTTTGGCGGTGGCTGGATAAGCGCGGCCGAGTTTGGCGCGGGCTTTGTCGGTTGTGAACATCCATTTGATGCTGGCTCGGGTTTTATTTCGCCGCCGTTGCCATGCTGCGATTTCGTTTCGGAGCCTTTTGGGATCGTCGATGCGGCGGCCGAGACACTGGCGCTGCAGCACGCTGATCTCGCACTCGACCATGTTGAGCCAACTGGCGTGTTTCGGAGTGAAGTGGAATTCGAGGCGGCGCAGGATGCGTCGAGCCTCGGCGGGCGCGAAGGCCTCATACAGCGCCCCAGGTTTATGGATCGACAGATTGTCCTGCACGACACGGATGCAGGCGGCGTCGGGATAATGGACGTCGACGAGTTCACGCATGCATTGGGCGTAGTCCACGGCGGCGCGGCGGTCGGTGACCTTGACGTTGCGCCAGCCCCGATGCGGATCGAAGGTGACGAAGAGATTGACGGTGCCGTTGCGGCGATACTCGTAATCGTAGCGCTCGCGCTGTCCCGGTTGCGCCGGGACCGGCCGGCGCGCCTCGCCGATTAGCTGGACGGGGGTCTCGTCGAAGCAAACCAGCGGCCAGGCGGGATCCGGCGTCTCGGCGTAGAGATCGAGCACGTCCTCCATGCGGGCGACGTATTCGCCATCGACATGGGGAATGCACCACATGTCCCTGCGCCATGGCTTGAGATCGTTCTCGGCCAGCCGGCGGCGCACGGTCTCGCCCGACAGGCTGTCGTGATCGGTGAGCTTGACCATCGTGTCGGCCAGAAGCGTCAGCGTCCAGCGTTTGCGGCCGGCGGGCGGCTTGGCGCATGCGGTCGCCACCAGCAGGGCCTCCTCCTTGCCGGTCAGCTTGCGCTCTGCGCCCGGACGCGGCTCCTCGCTCAAGGCCCGCTCCAGATTGCCTTCCACGAAACGGCGCTTGGTCCGGCCGACGGTGGAGAGGCTGACACTGACGGTCCGGGCAATCTCCTCGTCGCGGCCGCCCCCATCGGCCGCCAGCAAAATCTGCGCCCGCTTGAGCTTGCGGGCCGCGTGCTTGCCGCCGCCGAGCATCGCCGTCAGTTCATCGCGCTCGGCTTGGCTCAATTCGACCCGATAACGTACATTCATGCTTTGCCTCCTTGTCGGAGGCCGGGACGAATCCAGCGATGAGTTCAAAAATCAGGCGCGCGCTTCACCGAGAAGCAGGGTCATTGCCTGGCCTTCATCCATACCTACGCCTACATGTTCGGACGCCCACCCGCCGAAGCCGACATCCAGCGCCACTTCCGTGTCAGCCCGCCTACGGTCCACCAGATGATCGTAACCCTCGAACGAAACGCCTTCATCCGACCTCAACCCGGCGTCCCCAGAAGCATCGAAATCCTCGTGCCGCCCGAAAGCTTGCCGATTTTGAATGGCTCGGTATCAAAACGTCAAAATCACTGTGATGAACCACTAGCTGATCGCACACCTGCAAGTGCAGGCGGCCTTTGTCTTCCACCCGCGATGAGCGGAGCGAACAAGCCGAGACCGACGAAACCGGCGATCAGCATCGTCCTGCCACCATGTCGATCGCGCTCATGATTTCCCCCGTCGCTGTCTGATGCACCATGTGTCCTGTTCCAGGAATGCATCGCAGCGTGCTGTGAGGAATAGTACGATGCAGGTGGGCAGATTGCTCGCTTTCGATAAGTCGATCTTCCGCGCCTGCGACGATCGCCACCGGCATCTGCAGCAGCCGGTACTGTTTCTGAAGTGTGTCGGCAGACGGAATCATGAGAGCCGATTCAACGGCACTGGCTCGAAGCTGAGACGGTCGCACGGCCATCTCCTCCGGGAAGCCTTTGAATTTCTCCGGAATCGGACTGGGGCTGAAAAGTTTGCGAAGCATCAGCGGCCACATCAGCCTGCTCAAGAGAGGAGATAGAGTGTGGCTTTAAAAGGTCGCCGATCAGCGGTATGGCTGGCTGAGACAGGATCACCACGTCGGCTCGGACGGTCGGGTAATAGTAGCCGGAGGCGAGAACCAGGGCCTGGACCTGTTGCCGGTATTTCAGGGCGAGAGCGAGAGCCACCAACGTTCCCCACGAATGTCCGAGAACGACCGCGCGCGGAACGCCCATTTCCTTTAGCGCAGTAGCAATGAGGCACGCCTGCGCTTCCGGTGTCCAGATTGTGGTGCGAGGCCGCTCACTGTGACCAAATCCAGGTCGGTCAAATGCGATTACTCGGTAGTTCTTCGCGGCCAGATCAATTAACCCGCTGGATTGAAAGTCTTGAATCATGCTCCCTTGGCCATGCAGGAGGATCAACGGGGTCCCTGTCCCCCGCTCAACGTAGTGGAGGCGAACACCGTTGACCGTGATGAATTGTCCGAGGGGCGGGTTACTACGCTCGGCTTTTTGCGCAAGCCACCGGTTCAAAAGCGCCGACGCGACGGCGGCCACGACAACACCGGCCGCAATCGGAAGGGCCTTCTGCGCCATAGTGGAAGAAGTGGGGACGCGAAATCTCGTATCGGTAAAATACACAATGGATGCCTCGGTCGGTGCACGACCGCCCGGGCATCCGAGGATATTGCACTGCAGGACAATCACCAGTTCAGTCATTCGTTCCTGCGAACGAGCTGGAAGAAGAGAAAGACCGACGCGGCGTTCTGATCAAGCAGCCCAACGGCGTCGTCCAGCCCAAGCTCCTGCACTCAGTCTTAAGCGGGCCCCCAGCCGCAATTTGACGACACCCGCGCCAAGCGCGCTGATCGAAGATTGCGAAATCCGAAGCTCAATCAGCACGCTGAAACGGCCTAGAGCGGCGCAGTTGATCGATCGTCTAGACTTCATCCCATGGGTCTTGATTCCGCAAAGTGGAAGAATCAATCGGCACAAGTACGGAGGAACTTTGTTCACTTTGCTCTGTTGTCTGGCCGGCCTGTTAAGCCCCGCCGGGAGAATTCTGCGTGAAGCGTCCTCCATGACGGACAAAGGGGTTAAGCCATTTCGATCTTAAGGTCGGACTAACCGCCGACGCCAAGCCACGTTTTCGGTCCTGTCCGGCCGTTCGATGGAACGAATTGACCACTGGAGATAGGACGACAGCAGCACGCCGCATGTCGTCGCGTCAGGCTTTTTCGTGGTCGGTCCACCGAATACGACTTTTCAGCCACATAAGATCGGCGCTTTTTGGCCTCGGTCTGGCGGCGTCTGCACATCGCCGAAATAATTGGGATACGCCTCTTTCGTCGCCTCCAATTTGTCGGCCTCAACAAGCACGATATTTTTGGTATCGCCGCCAGTCTTATGGTCGATCGCTTCGGCGCTTTCGTACTGAAGGGCAGCTTTTTTAGGCGCAAAGTAAGGCTCTACCCGAACTTCCCGATTCGAATTGTCATAGATGATAACGTAATAAGTCGGCGCGTCCCGTGTAGAGACAGCGGTGTCGCTCCATCTAACGGCGTAATGCGCCGCAGTTTACGCCGGATCGACTGCATCCGCTTCGGCCTCGCCGCAGTGACGCCGTCGATCCCGAGTGCCCGCATGTAATAGATCAGTTGGCAGCGTATAGTGCGCATCGGATAGCCGAAGCGGGAAGCCCTGCTGTTGGCACTTATTCGTACGTTCGGGTAAGGACCCCCTCGCTCACCGGCCGTACGCGACATAACCCTGCGGCCAACAGAGAAGACGCCGCAACAACGCCGATGGCCGATCCGGATCAAAACGGTCTTCGTGTTCCGGATGCGCTACTTAAAGCGCCCACACCATACATGTTAATGACCAACACGATGATAGCACTAGCAGATCGGCGGGTTTAGCATGCCACCGGCATAGACGCCGACCAACCTGACGATACACGTCCGCGATTTCGGTTCCATGGTTCATCTCTCTCAATGACCTCGTCCTGAGCGCCCTCTTCGGAGAACGCCGGAAGCGTTACGACGTAACGGGTGCTGGGCGCGAGCCGCGTCAGACAACCTGATGGCCGTCACCGGATCTTGCCCTGTCGCGGGACGACCTCGGCCTCTGACCTTTTTGCTGTCCTGGGTGTTGATTTCATTTCTTTTTGTACTACGTGAAAAATAGGTAACCAGTATCTGTCGTAATGGCTGTTCGGTGCTCTGGCCGAAGCAGAGCTACCGGTGGTCTGCGTTGAGACGCGGCACATGCGTGCGGTGCTGAAGGCGCAGATCAACAAGACGGACCGCAACGATGCGCGCGGCATCGCGCAGATGATGCGGGTGGGACTTTATCGTCCGGTGCATGTGAAGACGTTGCGCAGTCAGAAACTGCGGATGCTGCTGACCCATCGCAAGTTCTTCTCTCGGCGGTCAGACACGAACGCAAAAGCTTTAGATCAGCGGGCGCGGATGACTCTCTTCGTCAAATTGCTGCGCAACGCGCTCCAGAACGCGCGGGTTCGCAACGCTCATCGATCCATTGGCCTGCTTGAACATTCCCATCCGCCTGAGACGAGCCAGTGTCTTGTTGGTATGCACCAGAGAAAGGCCAAGTGCGTCAGCGATATGCTGTTGGGTCAGCGGAAAGGCAAATGTGTCGTCAACAACCATGTCCAGCGCGCGGGCCCGTTTGTACAGTACAAGGATCAAGGCTGCAGTACGTTCAATGGCGCTGCGGCGGCCGGCGCTGGTCAGGTTTTCGTCGACATAGCTCTCCTCTCGCGAGCCGAGCCAGGTGACGTCAAACGCCAATCCCGGCATCTGTTCAAAAAGCTCCCACACTTTGCGCCGCGGCAATTCGCAGAGCTGCACCTCGGTCAAAGTCTCGATTCCGTATTGGGCGACCTCGAACATGGCGGCTTGCAGGCCGAGCAGATCGCCGGGAAGCAGGAAATTGAGGATCTGGCGGCGGCCGTCTGACAGCGTCTTAAAGCGAAATGCCCAGCCAGAGTAGAGCGTAAACACTTCAGGGGCTTCGTCGCCGGCGCGAATAATCTCAGCGCCTGCCGGCAGCACGAGATGTTCGCGTTTCATGCCGTTGATGGTGCGAAGCTCATCAGGCGTAATGGGCTTGAAAATGCCACAAGCACGCAGAGCGCACTCGAAACAACTCTTTTGCATGGGCAAAGGCTCTGATGAAATGTCGCTGATAGGCCCGTAGCGAGACGCGTTCTCTGCGGGACTAAGCTCCTATGAAAGCCAAACGGCGCCGTAAAAGTTCCGTCATCACGTCCCCGTCACTTCATTTGACATAGTCAATTGGAGACCTATTAAGCTAAGTGTGTGAGTCGGCGTGGGTCCCGACGCCGATCGGCGCGCTAAGCTGCTGATCAATCTGATATTGGGAGGGTCATGCTTGGGCGCTTATGAGCTACGGCTTATGGCCCGCGAGACGAAAGGGCGGGTAGAATATGCGGGGGGACGCCGCGAGGCCCATTTGTGGAAAAGGACGCGGACGTCGAAAGGATGACACTAGGTTGGGCTGCTGATTTCCTCGAGGTCGCGCTGCGCGACCTTGCCGCAGCCTTTGCCCGCAGCGACGCCAAAGCTGCACGGCTCATGATGATCGCCCTCGAACAAAGGGCCGCCACTGACCTGTCGGCATATCGCAACGAATTCATCAAGCATGAAGGTGACCGTCGATCTCTATGTCGGTGTACTCGGCATGCGGCTTGTTCATGCGATGCAGGTAGCTTACCTGTGCCGCGAACTTCCGCGCCCTGGAACCTTCCTGGGCAGGTTTCGTTGTCCGAGTATGCTTGTGGCCGTACTCATTTGGCTGGTGCTTGCTATCGTTATTGGCGTGGCGGGCGCACATCGTGGCCGCTCCGGGCTCGGTTGGCTGTTTCTCTCTTTGATACTTTCGCCGCTCGTGGCAGCGATCGTCCTGGCGCTACTGCCCGATCGCCGTTATGCGGAAGTACGCAGCCGATTGACTGCCTGCGAGGCGGCAACAATACTCACCGCCGATGTCCGCGATCTAACGCGCCCCAAGAGTATCAAATTCGATTAGAGCTGATGTAGTGCGTGCCCGGCGCCGGCAGGCCGGCGGAGGAGCGGCAAGCCGAACGATGTTCGAGCCGTGGAGGCTGTCTGGAACGGCCCCCGCCGCACGATCTCCATATCGCTGCTTTTGCACCCTATCGCTTGGCTGATCGGTACATTTGAAGTGTGGGTCATCATGTCTTTCATGGGACGTCAGATCAGCATCGACAATGCCGCGATCCTCGAGAGTTTGGGCACCAGCATCAGCATGGCGGCGTTTTTCATTTCGGGCGGTCGGGGCATCCAGGAGGGCGGATATGTTCTGTTAGGGCGAATGCTCGGCCTGCCAGCGCATGTCGGTCTTGCGCTGTCACTCATCAAACGCGTGCCTGATTGGACGTTAGGGATCCCCGGCTTTATTGTGTGGCAGGGAACTCGAGACGCATCATTCATGGTCGAGAGGGGAGGGCTCGTGATCGCAGGACGCGATCGCGCAGGCGTCACCGAGCGCATCGTGCTCGATGACGGCATCGCCACGCGGACAATCGCGCCTGGGCCGAATTCCACGCCTCGAACGCCCCAGCCGCGATAACTGACGCCCACGAGTGAAAATGGCAGCCGTCGCGGCAAGACCAAGCAAAAGTTTTTTCATGTCGTCACCCGTTGCAGACATCATAACCGCCGCAGCGCCTGATCGTCGCGCGCGGGGAATGAAAATTGTCCGGTTCGGTAAATCAGCGCGGTAACGATGGGTCGAGAGAATGCGTTCAAACGAACGGTGCGTTTTTTGTTGCGAAGATCTGAAAGAATTTTTTGTAAGACGTTAGCAATCGGCTCAGTTTTGGAGCCCGGCTAGGTTTTTAGAACCTTGCTCTGTTTACAAATGTGGCCGAGGCTCTTCTCATTAACGGGTGTGGCAGCGTGCATCTTAACGTTTGCTGCGCCGATACGGCCTCGACATCTTGATGAGCCACGCCGGCGGCCCGCACTCAGCCATCGGTTCAGGCGGCACATAGAGCCACGGGATGCCGAGACCGTATCGGATCGCGGGACCATACACGTCGGTCGGGGAGACGCACGGGCTCCAGTAGTAACGGGTATTGTCGACGAACGCGTGTCCCGCACTCGGAAGGAGAGCGCAGGCGGCAAGAGCGAGGATCGCTCCGCGAAAGAGTGGGTGCCTCATGGGCTGTAACCTGATCCGGCTTCGACGGCGGCCGGTCGAAGTCCGCGACCAATGAGACAACAGCGCGGGCCGGTGGTCAATTCGCAATGGACCGCCGTCGCGAGTGGGCGAGCGAGGCGCGTCACGCGGCGGTGAACGCCGAGGAATTACTTGTGCAGGCTAGCGACGGCGGAAGTGGCGAGCCGTCGAGCGAGCGGCGTTGACCGTCGCCGGATCGACGATCAGGCCGGCGCTACCGGCTGTTGCGCCGGACTGACGTACATCGTGACTTCGAAAGCCAATCCTTCGGGACGCCAGTCGAAGCGTACTTCGCCCTTGGACTGCTGGACCATTTTTCCCACTATGCGCGTGCCGAAGCCTTCGCGGGTTGGCATGGTCACGGGCGGGCCGCCGGTTTCGTTCCAGCGCAGAACAAGGCGACGATCTGATGTGGAAGTCCATGCGATGACAACTCGACCATTAGCAACGGACAATGCGCCGTACTTGGCGGCATTAGTCGCCAGTTCGTGGCAAACGACGGCGAGGGTCTGTGCTGCGTTCGGTTCAAGCAACAGCTTGGGTCCTTCGATACTGACCCGCGTGCCGTCGCCCCTGCGGTAAGGCGCAAGTTCTTCGGCGATAAGTTCATGCAGTTCCGCACCGGCCCAACGGCTCTCGACAAACAAACGATGGACGTTTGCGAGAGCTTGAATGCGGCCCTCGACTGACTTTTTAAAATCCGCGATGTTTTCGGCGTGCGTCAGTTGCACGGCCGCTTGAACGGTCGCCAGTATGTTTTTAGTTCTGTGCTCTGCTTCGCTGGCGAGATATCTGATTTGCGCTTCGCCTTGCTTGCGTGCGGTAATGTCGCGGGCGATTTTAGACGCACCAATGATTTTTCCGGTCGCGTCCTTGAGCGGGGAGATTGTCAGGGAAATCTCAAGCGGCGCGCCATCCTTTCGCACACGTCTAGTCTCGAAATGGTCGATACGCTCACCGCGTCGGATACGTTCTAAAATCGCGGGCTCCTCATTTTCACGGTCCTGTGGAATTAGAATGTTCACCGGCTTGCCGATTGCTTCTTCCGGCATATAGCCGAAGATATGTTCGGCTCCCGCGTTCCAACTGGTGATGATGCCATTCAAGTCTTTGATGATGATGGCGTCATGAGAATACTCGATGACGGCGGAGGCGGCATGAACTTTTGTCAAAGAACCGAGTGCTTGATAAGCCGAGGCGGCGAAAGCGCCAAGGTCTGTCATCAATCTAAGGTCCTCGCTGTCGAAACGCCGGCTCAGGTCATGGATGACAACCCAAACTGTTCCGACAGCTTTGCCATTGACATAAAAGGGCATCAATAACGCTTCTTCGACCAGCGGAGTGACCGGGGCGAAGTAATCGAAATCAAGTTCCGGGTGCGAAAATAGTAGCGCGGCGTCGCAGTCCAACACCGTCCCGCACGGCCCAAAATCGCGGGGCGTGCCGCCGCCGATATGCCCGACCCATTGCCCCGAAATGGCGGGCCAGTAGAACCGCTTCCCGTCAGCCTCCAACAAGCTGACCCCTGCCGAATGCGCGCGGCATAGCGTCAACGCGGTGTCAGTAAGTTTTTGCAAAATCCCGTCGGGCGACGCGGCCAATTGCTCGGCCAAAGCCATAAGGGCGCGGCATTGAGCGGCATAATCGGGAGCGCGCGACGGGCGATTGCTCAACTCTGCGGTTGATAGGACCGACCGGAGCAAAGGCGCGTTCAAATTGCAGTCAGCTATTGCGCCTTCCGAAAGCCTGCCGTTGGTGTGCTCTGTGAGCGACAAAGAAATCCACTCCCGTTGGGTACGCCTAGCTGCGATCCCCCTTTTGCCGCCACGGTAAACTGTGGCCAATGGGACAATTTGAAAAATTAAACTCGGCGCGCCTTGTCGACGTATTCGGCCAAGCCCGCCTCATGTAGCACCCTGTCACGGAGGCGCGTGGGGCTGCGCTCGCCAGCTTTCGCTAAGTCAACGATCCGCTCGGCGATGACTTGTCTTGCTGAACCATCGTCTCGCAGGTCCAGCGCGTTACACACGTCGTCAAGGGCTATCGACATTGCCGCAATGTCTTTGGGGTCGAACACTGAGCCGTCTTTCAAGTGAAGGAATTCACCCAGCGTCATGCGGACCCTTTTAAGATTGGGTCGCAGCCCTGCTAGATCGCCGTCGCCAAGCGCATCTAAGAGCCTGTTTTGCCCTACGTCTTTTGACACATGGCCAGCTCCGTCGCCCCGTCAGTGGGGCAGAGACCGCGATGTTGGTCGGTCAGCACGCTGAAACGCGCCTAAAGCGGAGACGATTTGGCGTAGGCCCTCGCTGCACTAATAGCAAGCGCCATCTGCCGGGAACCCGGCAGACTGGTGCGAACTTGAGCGGTAATTTCCAGCGGGGAAGGGTGTAGCCGGACGAAGGGAGCGGACCGTGGCAACCATTATCCCCGGTCGGAATACCAATCAAGCATGTGTATTTTCCCGAAAGCGGGATGGTTTCGATGCTCTCCGTTATGAATTGGGCGAGCAAATCGAGACGGCCATCATCGGCAGCGAAGGCGTAGTCGGTGGGTGGGTCGCCATCGACGGATCGAACGCCAATACGCAATCGACGGTGCAGATTGAGGGTTCGGCTTGGCAGATTTCGACGCCAAAATTTCTGGAAATGTACAAGGCGAGTGAGCCGTTCAGGTCCGCCATGAACGGCTATCAAGGCGTCATCTTATTTCAGGCGCAACACAGCGCAGCCTGTCACGCCATTCACACTGTCGAGGCGCGCCTCTGCCGTTGGCTGTTGCTCTCGCGGGACGTTATCGGCAGCGACCGAGTGTCGCTGACCCAAGAATTTTTATCCGGTGGTTCGTCCTCAGTCAGCACCGCCAACATTCCGATCGTCGCTGCCGTACTTCGCTGCGCTGATCGGGGTTGCGATCGCCTGGTACTACGCCTGGGCGTTCATCGTCATCGCCGGCGTGATCGCAGCCCCGTTGCTCCTGCTGGGCTGGTTGGGGCCGCGCTATCCGACAGCGGCGCGCTACCTCTATGCTTGCCTCAGCGGTATCCTCAGCGGGCTGTGCGGCCGCGGCTCTTATCGTCGGTGGCGGCGATGGTGAGAGTGCTCGCATCGCTCGCGCTCGCATTGATGCTGGCGTCGGCAGCCGCCGATCCGTTGTCAGTAACGGGACCATCGCGCATCATCGACGGCGACACTGTGGTCGTAGGCACGACGCATGTACAACTCAAAGGCGTCGACGCCGCCGAGCTGCGGACCGACATCGGCGAAGCGGCCAAGGTCATCATGGAGACCATCGTCAATGGCTCGCCGCTACGCTGCATTCTCACTGGTGAAAAGACTTGGGGCAGGGACGTCGGCTGGTGCTTCACCGAGACCGGCGTTGACATCAACAAAGAGATCATCGCGCAGGGTGCCGCATTGGCTTGTCCGCGCTATGACACCCGCTATGTCCGCTTCGAGCAGGCCGAGCTGGCGGCTATCCAGACCGGGCAACGTATTGCGTGCCGCGCGCGCGGTGACTTGATTTGTCGGGACAGCGAGCGCATTTCAACGTCGCCGAGCCGGAGTAGAGTGAGGATTACGGCGAGCCGGACGGCAAACGAAGAAGCGGCGAGAATCCGGCCCGATGGCACGGGCATTTAGACAAACTCAAATCCAAGATCGCGCCCGTTCAGCACCATCCCGCGTTGCCCTATCCGGAGATTCCGCAATTCATGAGCGAGTTGTGTGTGAGGGACGGCATGAGCGCGCGGGCGCTCGAATTCACCGTGCTGTGTGCCGCACGCACTGGCGCCGCGATTGGGGGCGACATGGGATGAAATCGATCTAACGGGTGTCAAAATCGTCGAAGACGACCCGCAGCCATTTTGGCAGCCGAATTAGCCCGCTCCTTCGCATCGCGAGGTCTTTGAGTTCATCGGAAGCACAAACGCCATGAGCGAAGCTCGCTACTTTAGACTGAGCCAAAGACATGGGCGACGCTGGAAGCCGACTATCTCTTGGCGTTCCCCGCGCGCGTGGGGATGAACCGATCAGCCGTCCAATCCGAACGCATCCTACATCGCGTTCCCTGCACGCGCGGGGATGAACCGCCTTCGCCCACACTGACGGCGTCGTCTCCCTCGCGTTCCCCGCACGCGCGGGGATGAACCGAGAACTTGCTGGACAATATCGCGCGTCGTTTCGCGTTCCCCGCACGCGCGAGGACGGCGAACAGGGCTTCATCGACGGCATCGCCGAGCGCGATCCGACTTTTCTCGCCGCAGCTTTGATCCGCGGCGAGCGTGCCGCCGGCGCGAGAGCCCGATCCTGCGTTAGGGAGCTTGGAGAAGGCAATGAGGCGGCGCGAACGGCCAAGCGGCGCGGGCAAGTGCTTTCGCCGCCAGTCCTGACACTTCGAAGCCGGGGGCGACCGGCAAGGTCAACCTCGCGCATTAAGGTTTGTAAGGTTGCGACCGTTGGCTTTTAAGGGCAGCTGCGGTAGTTGCCGGCGCATGCCCGAAGTGATGCGACCGGCCCGAAGTCGCACCACCGTGTGCGAAATCTACTTCGGCTGACTGTTCGGAGCGCCACCGGGGCTTGGCGGCGGAATGACGGACCTATCGCCCGTCTTTGGCACCGGTGCCTTCAACCCCGGATCAACGTCGGGTGGACAGATCACGCCGGCGTTCTTTTGCGCGTCCTCGTTCAATGAAGGATTGGAGCGCTCCTGCGGCGTGCAGCCTTTCGGGTCTGGGGTTTGCGCTACCGTCGGCGCGGCGCATGCGAGCGCAACTAACAAAGCTGCTCCGGTTCGGATCATAATCCTACGCATGATTGTCGCCTGTCTGATGTCACCGATAAACAACGGCTGCGGAAAAACGACGTTCCACCACAGCGCTAACAAACGTCACTAGCGCGGGAGAATAATTACGTGTTCGTGACGCCGATGATCATAGTCGTGATCGCGCCAACGCCAATCGGGGCCACGGCGATATTCGCTATCGAAGTCGTAATAGAGATGAGTGGGAGCGCCGAACTCCACACCGGCCCCATTAGGGCCAACATAAAAACCCTGCGCTGCTGCCGGCAGGGCCGTAGCTAATATAATTGCTGCCACGAGACCTAACTTCCGCATTCTTGTCTCCTATTGAGTTGCTGATTATTAACGTGGCGGCGCGATCACTTGTTCCCAGAATTACAATCCTGATTTTGTGGGGAACCAAACAGACGGCGATGTATTGGGGCCACCACCGATTACGTACGCTGGCTCATCGACCGAACCTAACCTGACCGCGCGGCTTGATGTTGCCGTTCCCGGCAAGAAGCGACGCATCGTTCTCGGCAACACTTGTGATGACAACAACCATACTGCGTCGCTGGTTTGTTGTGCACGCGTTGTAAGCGGATAGAGCTTAACATCATCAGGCACATATCGCCGATGTCTTCTGGGCGAGAGTTTTCCTTCTGCACGTGGGGGTCCCCAAGTATGATCTCTCTGATGATGTACTCCCGTTCCGCGTCAACTTGAGGCGAGGTGCGGACGCGACCGCCGGTGGGGCGTTCGCCTGTGCTTGTACATGTCCGGCAAAAGTGCACAAGCCGACCAACCCGATAACCGTTGCAGCGAGCGGTCAGGAAAGGATGTTCGTACGAAACACTGCATTAGCGGCGCCCTTTAACTGCTCAGGAGCGGTAGAGATTGTGTCGGCAAGCGGCCAGACGTCACCTCAACCCAATTTGTATGTGATGCCGTTCGGTGGACATCGGAGCGCACCACGTATGAGGGCTGCTCTTGCAGGCGTTGTTCATAATCCCGCCGGCCACGAGTACAACCGCGATGAGGACGATCAATAAGGGGATGAACTTCATTGCTCGTCCCGAAGTTTGGGTTCGCAGGTGCTCCCTGCATTCGCGCAATAACTGATTGCCTTCGAGTGCGTCTGATTTCCTGACAAGCGAAAATAGACTGGGCGGCAATTCTTCGGAGGCTTGGTAATCTTCTCTGAGGCCCCGCCCAATCTTTTCTCTGATGAACCACCAGGCAATTGGCTCAAATCGCGCGAGCGTTTGGCGACATCGGGGCGCCGAGCGGTTGGCACCCCACATCATTGTGCTAATCGGGGAACCTAAAGCTCGTTCCGGACTTCACCACCAAATATTGAGTTCCAGTGGAACTTCGGTTGGTCACTTTGCCGTGAGAAATTCCCAATCCGCGCCAGCCCAAAGCCGCATTGATGATAGCAGACTGCATATATCGGAACTGGCTGACGCAATCTCCAATTGACACGATTGATCCGGAACTGGACTGGCTAGGAACCTCCTTCGCCCGCTAAGCGTTTTCGTTGATCATGAGTGGAGATTTAACATGTTCAAAAGTCTGGACATTCAGAACGGTATGGAAGTTGTGGGCGTGGAGGGCAAACACGTTGGCACCGTCGACCACTTGGAAACTGCCGATCGCATCATATTGAGCAAGGACGATCCCAAAGCGGGCGGGCGGCTACGCCTCATCTCGATCGATTGGGTCGATTACGTGGACCAGAAGGTCCATCTCAATAAGCCGTCAACAAAAGCAATATCGGAATGGCAGACGGCTGCCTAAGCTTTAACCGGAATAATAGCCCGGCCTCTGCGCCGGGCTATCCGCTTAATTCGCACCGGGGGAACGAAATGCTCATCAAGAAACACGACAAGAGCAGAATCGTCGAACTTGACGATGGTTCTTTGTGGCGGATTTGGCCGGGCGATATTGCTTTGACCTTAAGTTGGCTACCGACCACCGACCTTCTCGTATCGGAAATTAGTGACGAGTTTTGCTCCCACGCGCTTATCGATCAAGCTGATGGCTCACGGGTCCGTGTCATCAAAGCAAGCAAGGACTGGCCCGTTGAACACGTGCGGCGGTCCATGAAGAAAGGATAGTCCGAAGCGGAAGCGCAAATCGGGGCTGTCACTTGTCGAGACGCCGCCCGCGGCCAGCTGAAAATGAAAGACCCTGACCGTGCCCGTTACACGGTCAGGGCTACATGTTCGTCCGGACTAGGACGGGAAGCCTGGGGCTGGGGTTTGGGGTTTTTCCCGTCCGCCAGGGTAACGGTCCCAGGGACAGCCATTCCTGCGGAGCTGGTAAGCGCACAGCGGATAGGAGGAACTAAGTTCAAATCGGACGGGAACTGAGGCGGCCTTATTTCTCGTCCTCGCGTTCGCGCAGTCGAACGAGGAGGGTAAGCATCGGTTGCGATAAATCTTGTGGCACTTCATAGCGCACGCCAAGCTCTTGTCCGATCATTCTGAGCAGGTCACTACGCGTCGCTGCTTTCGACCGCGGCACGTTATCCGATTCATAGCTTGATCGAGGACCGTAATCCGCCATAGGCGCGCCATGCAATTTGCGCCCCTCATGAGAAGCTAAGGCGAGGAACCGACAATTCGTTCCGAAGCAAAATTAGGACCGAGCGGGTCAAATCCGGCCAGGGTCTGGTCTTCGCATGCCAGTGCAGCGCTGTGTCGCCCCCGACCAGCGCAGGGACGGTGAGTGATTTTGCTTATGGAAGCGTTACGGCCCGGTCAGGGTTTTTCCGCGACTAGGGTAGTGTGGAGTGCGCCCCTGACGGTGGACAGATTGCAGGCAGGGAATTGACTGAGGCTACCGGGCTTTCAGAGGATGAAAGCCATGGCCAACCACCGCAGCTACAGCGTCGAGTTCAAACGGCAGATCGTTCAGGACTTCATGGCAGGCGAGACGCTTCATACTCTCGCCCGCCGACACGACATCTCGCGCAACCTGGTCCGGCTCTGGGTGCGGAAGTTTGAAGCCGGAGCGTTCGACGATGATGCCCGGGCGGCTGATCTTCTTCAGGACTACGAGGCAAAGATCGCGGCGCTCGAACGCATGGTCGGTCGACAAGCCCTTGAAATCGAGTTTCTAAAAGGGGCTCTGAAAAGCGCACCGCGGCCGAGAAGCGCGAGTACATCCGTCATCACCGGCCCCGTGGCGTCTCCATCGCCGAAGGATGCCGGCTGATGGGCTTGTCTCGCTCTACTTACTATGACGTTCCGTCATCGCCGACTGACGCCGCCGCGCTGGTCGCGACCATGATAGCAATCTGCGATGAGTTCGAAGCCTATGGCTATCGCCGGGTTGGCGCCGAGCTGCGCCATCGCGGCATAGTCGTCAATGCCAAGAAGATCCGCCGTCTCATGCGCGATAACGATCTGCAACCCAAGCGCCGCAAGCGATTCGTGGCTACGACCGACAGCGACCACGACGGTCCAATCTTCCCTGACCTCGCCCGCCACAAGATCCTCGACGGCCCGAACCAAGTCTGGGTGGCGGACATTACCTACATCGCGATCGCCGTCGGCTTCGTCTATATGGCCGCCATCCTCGATGCCTGGTCACGCCGGGTGGTCGGATATGCGATCAGCCGTTCAATTGATGCGCGCCTCGCCGTTGCTGCGCTGAAGGCAGCCATCCGAGCCCGAAAACCACCGAAGGGCTGCATTCACCACTCGGATCGTGGCTCGCAATATGCGTCTGAAGTCTACCGTGGCCTACTCACCGACCACGGTCTCGTTGGTTCGATGGGGCGGCGCGGAAACCCCTATGACAATGCCAAGGCGGAGAGCTTCATGAAAACACTGAAGGTCGAGGCCGTCTATCTGATGGAATACGAAACCTTCGAGGATGTGACCGCTGATCTTCCCCGCTTCATCGACGAGGTTTACAACACTCGTAGACTCCATTCCGCGCTCGGCTATCTGAGCCCGGCCCAGTTCGAGGACGACCACGCCCGGCAGACGGTCAAAACTGCCGCCTAATCCTGGCCGACTCTAAGGGCGCACTCCAGTGCAAGGGTCAAAAAAAGCCCTGAGCGCCGCAGGCGACGGTCAGGGCTAAGTAGTGGGACGTTGGTTGTTTGTCGACAACCGGCTCAAGAACGATGGGCCGCCGGACTTTAGGAGACGACAATGGTCGGGCTTCATTTTTCAGAAAACTAAAAAGGAACCGACTGCGTGCGCACGCCCTTTTAGCATCATCTGGCCGGTAGCCCGCCGAAAAAGGAAGCGGCGCGGGCCTCCACTGAAAAACCGGCGCCTGCCCCCATCAATCAGGCAGCTTTTGCCACCTTCGACGCTGCCTTTAAGGCCTGCATGTAGGTATCGAGCAGTGACTCCTGCTCGTCGCGCTCTTTTTGATCCTGCTTTCGCAACCGGATCACTTCCCGAATAATCTTGACGTCAAATCCATTGCTCTTGGCTTCCGCGTAGATTTCTTTTTTTCCTTCGGCGAGTTCCTTGATCTCCTCCTCGACGTGCTCAATCCGCTCGACGATAGTTCGCAGTTGATCACCCGCAATCTCTTCCGGTCCGGCCATGGTTTACTCCTGGTCAAAATAACCGTTCGAAAGTCGCCCATCGCCGATCGCGCTTCAACACGGGTCAACTGGCGTGGTAAGCAACCAATTAACGGCAGCCGCGCGCCGTACACATTGATATCGCGAACACGTCATTTTTTGGCCACTGCGATTCACTGATCGAATAGCCGGGGGACCGAGAGTGTACTGCGTACGCAAATCGGTGGGGCCGACCGGGACGACGCCATGGGGGTGGGTCGTCTCGCCACCCATCCCGCCGACCTGCCTAATTCCAATCCTCCTCGGCCTCGCGCCGCACGGCCGGCGCCGACGGGTTTTTGACCGCCGTGGTAGGGCGAGCCACGGCGCTTCGACACGATGCCCTCACAGCCGAGCGCGCAGGCCTCACGGTAGACGATCGCGCCCTCAGTCTCGTAATGCGCGGGCCAGGATTCCTTGCAACATCCGTTTGCGCTTCTCGATCGGATCACGCCGCAGGTCAGAGCCGTTGAGCTCGATCAAGTCGAACGCACAAAGCACAGCATCCAGGTGTGCGCGGCGCTGACGGATCAGCTCGAAGACCGCCAACCCCTTTTCGTCGCAAACGATCGCCTCGCCATCGAGGCGCCGACGGCGCTCGCGATGGCGGGGAACCGGGCGCTGAAGTCGTGGCCGTTGCGTGTGAGCAGCCGCACGCCGAGGCTGTCACGGCGGGCGATGATCCGGAAGCCGTCGTGTTGAGCCTGTCCCTCGCGGGCGTCGATCAGGCCGCCCCGCGTACGCAATAACATGGAACCAAGATAGGCGCATGACGGTTAGAATCCAGTCGGTCAGCAAACCCAATGATGAGGCTGGCCGTACTGAGTGGCGGCTCTGCTTATCCAATCATTGCAGTCATGACTCGGGCAGGGCCGCTTTCACAGCAGGAGAAATCCGCTCGAGCAGACCCCCGAATATTGGCATGACCGGGCGGCTAAGATATGCGAGCTGGCCCATGCTATGGGGCGCTCTCACAGCACGGTATTGTTGCTGGACTAGCAAGCGATTACGACAAAATCAGTGACAAGCTGCTGACTACCGGAAGCAGTTAAGAGCAAATCCGCAGCAACGTCGGCTAAGCGGCGGCCCTGCCTTCCTTGATCCCAGCTTGCGGCAGTGCCGTTCTTCTAGCTTGTACTGTCTCCGTGCAGCAGCGCCGGCAGCTTGGCGATGTTGGCCGCGCCTCGTCGCGGGTGCGCAGACTCGGGCGTACCGGTTTGGGGGGTGATCACTTTTGGCAACTACGTCTTTTGACGCTCGACTCGGCCGCATTTGGGTCCATATAGGCAACATCATCGACAGCGGCCCTGCGCCAGGCGTCGATGGCTGAGAGTTTTGCGCTCCCGCCTGTATCAAGGGAGTGGCCAAATGCCCGGAACACAGTCCAGCAGCGTTCCCAAGACACCGCTATGTCCAGAATGTTCGATACCTATGGATTTGAAGCTCGTAATGCCGACGGAGGAACGGCGGTGACGAATACCGCTACAGCTGCGCTCACTGTAAGCACTCGCAAACCTTAAAACCTTAGGCGAGCGACTGGCCGCCGGCTTCGGCCGACCAGGGGGCGGGAAAGCGCCGCTTTACTTCGTCCCCAGCGGCCGCCAACCGAACGGCCTTCATCCAAACTCTACCAGGGTTGCTTTGAGCAACACGTCGTAATCTCGCATGCCCCGCTGGGCGCGTTCGATAATGAATTTGGCGAGCACCTCGGTTGCTGGATCGTGGCGAATGGGGAGGCCAAATCTAGCGCAAACCTCCTCGAACACTTTTCCCATGTTGCGAAGAGTTTCGGGGTCAAAAGCCTGACCGGAAAGGTATGGAGTGATCGGCATTGGCGCTCTCTGGGAAGCGGCGGTGATAACGGACTGTGTGGGGGATAAGATGCGCGAGGAGCACACGCCCAACGCTTATTCGAACGTCTCGTCCGACAAATCTTCAGTCTGCGGAATCTTTACCCCTGGGAGCCGCAGCGCAGCTAATGTCCATCTTCGTGTCATTGCGAGTGAGGCCGTTTGCTGTTCTTGTTCGGCCCACCGAAGACACTCATCCGGAGAAGGCTGGCCTCTAGTTGTTTCCCTAAGCGAACGTTGATGCTTCGCTTTCCGGTCGCCTCCGGAAAGCTGTCATTAGAAAGATGACCCTGCGTTTGTATTGTTGGATCAGGCCAATATTTTGCTCCTGCCTGCCAATTCACCAGCGTCGAAAATAGCGGCTGCCGGTCTGGCGATGATCAAACGGGGAGCTTCGCATCGATGTACCGCCAAGTGGACTTCGCCTCGAAGGCGGCCGGAGAGTGTGTCTCGCCGAAGTTAAATCTCTGTTGCGCCGGCGCAGCACGTTTTCCGGAACGCTTGCTCAGCTAGTTAGTGGGCGAGTAGGGGAAGACCGTCGCTGGAAATGCTCGCGCGCTTCAACTAATGACGTGACCACCTGGAAGGGCGAGAGAACCGATCCTCTTGCCCTTCCGGTTTGGTGGATCCTTGTGTCGCCGGTGACATACAAAACATTCCGGCTCTGGGCCGCTTTGTCCGTCCAAAGGGCATTCGCTTAGTCTATTTTCAGAATGGTCGCTTCGTGGCCCGCAATGTCTACGGTCTCGCCGACCTTATGCCCTATCACCGCGCGTGCGATCGGCGATGCGCGCGAGACCGTGCCACGAGACGGATTAGCCTCATCATCACCGACAATCCGAAATGTCTGTTCGCGACCGTCATCCCGACGGATGGTTACTTTCGCTGCGAAATGAGCATAGGTTTTGTCCGCGGGAGGTTTGACAACTCGTGCGCTTGCAAGCCGCGCTTTCCAATATCTTACCTCTCGCAGGTCGGTGGCTGCGGCGTGCTCGTCGCCTTTCTCGGCGGCCGCCCTATGCGCCGCCTCAAAGCGATGGAGAGCGCTCTCGATCGCGGCCAGTCCAGCTTGCGTCACCAGATTCGGTTGCATTGAAATCGGACGGTCGGGAAGGATTATAACATCGCTCTCCGGCTCTTTGACGAAGGCTCGACTCATCGGGACCCGCCGCCCATTGGGGCTAATATTGGCTTTCAACTGGCTCCAGAATCTCGGCTATCGCCGACCAAAAACGAGCGAGGGAGCAACATTTTGATCGCGATGGCGACCGCCGATCACGGCGGCGCCCCACGCGGCCGCAGCCGCTGCCGCGAGTGCTGCTGCAAGCGTAAAACCTATAATGATTGCGCTTTTTCGAGCTTGACGAGCAGCATCGCGGGATTCGGTCAGTATGCGTTGAACACGCTGGGCGGCATCGGTTGGAGGAACCCCGGCTCGCGCCGAAACCATTCGAACCAGATAGTCATGGTCGTCGGCACTTAAATCGTTGCGACCCAGGCCTCGTTGCAGAATGCGGCCCGCTTCCGCGCGGAGTCCTGGATCGTCGGCCACCGGTCGGGTATCTGATCGCAAAAGCCGGTCGATTTCGTAGGTAAGAAACGCCGGCTCGGCGGATGACGTTATCTCAGCCGTGCTCGCGGTCTGTTTCCACGGAGTGAGCGTATTTGCGCTGGCCCAGGCGATTGCGACACTGAGTAGTAGGCCAAGGGCCCAGACAATGAGCCCATATATCCCATCGCGGAAGTGGATGTCGTCGGCACCGCTACGCCATGTCAATCGGGTCCGTCCCGCGACGTAGCCACCTATGGCGAAACTGCCGATCGCTGTTAGCACTACCCATGCACCCGAGAGCACCACCAGACCAACGGATGTATCCCGCCAAGTTGGCGATGCCGAGGATATGGAGAGACCGATCGCCGTTGCAAAGGCCGTCGTTACAAAAAAGCATCCGGCCGCCACGATAGCGCCACCAAGGATCGAGCCCCATTGGAAATAAGTGGGAGTTACCGCGACCGGCACAGACGAACTCAGCGCCGGTTCAAAAGATACTTGGGTCATAGAAGCCCTCTTTCCAACTACCGATCGAAAACTCAATGCAACCCTAGAAACGAGAGTATCGCCATGATGATTACGATCAGGCCTACCAGATAAATGATGCCGTCCATGAACTTCTCCCGGTTTAGCCTCAGCCTTGCCGCGCCGGTCAAACTCCCTGACCTTTTAAGGCATCAGCGACGGATCAATTCTCAAACTTCTTTGGGTAGGATTAGTTCCGCTCATAGTCGCGAATTGCACCTTTAATGCTGCCGTTTCTTCAGAGGGTATGAATTTGTTGCTGCGCAGGCGCTGAACCCTCTTCCCCAATGAACGTTTTTTGACAATGGAAGGTTTCAGCCGGAGCCAGCCTGTGACGGACGCGTTGGCGATTTTTGATCGGAGGACTGGCGGTCTCATTCTTTGCCGCGCTTGCCGATGTGCTGCGACCCAAGAGTTTCGCTGGGTCGTTTGGCGCCGCCCCCTCTATCGCGCTGGCCACGCTGGTCCTCACCATCACGCAGCACGGCGCGTCTTTCGCGGCGGCGGAAGGTCGTTCCGTGATAGCGGACGCTGTGGCGCTCGCGATCTACTGCGGCGTGGTTTGCCTTTTGCTGCAACGTCGTCACTGGCACGCCAACGTAGCGGCACTTTTTGGCCTTACGGTGTGGTTTGTGTTGCGTTCGGACTCGGTCGTGGCGCGGGTTTGTTATAATGGTTCACGTCAAATTCGACGCCTCGCGGCACATTCACTGGTATGAATTTGCCGTTCGCTCTGCGTTAGGCGGCGCTACAACGATGATAGCAGGAGCAATCGCCTCCCGTTTCGGTCCGGCTGTCGGTGGATTATTCCTGGCCTTTCCCGCGATCTTTCCTGCTGGCATCACCCTGGTTGAAAAGCACGTCAGACAGCAGAAAGAACAAAAAGGATTCCGCGGCGCGTGCCGAGGGAAACAAGCGGCCGTGCGAGTGGCGCTGTGCTCGGCGGCTTGGGCATGATCGGCTTTGGCGGCGCGATTTGCGTGATCGAGCATTCGGCTTTGATCGCGCTTATTGCCGCGACGGCCTTGTGGGCAAGCATCAGCCTATTCGCTTGGTTATGGCAACATAGGCTTTGAGCGTGACCGATAGCGAGAGCGGGAACCGCAACAGTAAGAGCTTCCCGAGCATCACCGCGATGGTCCCCGAGGATAGTTGGAAAGCGAATCGGCAAGCATGACATTGTCCGGGTCAGGGTCAATCTCGTCTGAAAACTGGCCGTTTGCCGAAGGTCTGCTTATCTGCTGATCAACCGACGTCGAGTGCGGCGCCTTATGGCAAGGGACCGATTGCTTCTTGAGGAGGCGGTACCACCTAATCTGGAGACTGGAGGAGATTCCGATGGCCGCGTTATCGGTTTCAACCATATTGCGCTCGAGGTGGGGGATATCGAAGAAGCGCTGGCATTCTACGGCCGTCTCTTCAGCTTCGAGCTGCGCAGCAAGAGCGACTCCATGGCTTTCATTGATCTGGGCGATCAGTTTATTGCTCTTCAGAAAGGCCGCAGACAGCCGGCGGACGACGGACGCCATTTCGGCCTCGTTGTCGACGATAATGACGCGGCCCGCAAGACACTCAAGGCGGCTGACGTCGCCATACTTGATGGTCCATTTCTGGATTTTCGAGATCCCTGGGGCAACCGCGTCGAGATCGTCGCTTACGACAACATTCAGTTCACCAAGGCACCTAATGTGCTGCGCGGCATGGGGCTGACGCACTTGGACAAGAATGAGAAAGCAAAAAAGGAACTGGCTGAAAAGGGCATGGCAGGCGATTAAGGGCCGCATTGTCGAAACTCCGCGCTGACCTCTTGCTGCCGAGAACTCAACCTTGGCCTCAACTTTCTATACGGCTCCCGACCATGCGTGACGCAATCTCGCAGGATCATCGGTAAAACGGACGCAGCTGATGGAATAGTGAGCCAGCGCGGGAAATCTCCTTTTTCAGGAACCTCCTTCCATTGAGAGCAGTTAGCTTAAAAAGTCGCGCGTCGCGCGCACTCAGATGCGCACTCTCGAATATGACGATTGCCCTCGAAACGTGAGGTTCGATGTCCGACAAAACCACTTCAGTCACACCGCATTGGCGATTGCTGCCGCCGTGCCAACGGGCTCGCCATTGTGTCATTGATCCTGCGAAACTCGACAGGGTCCATCTCGAGCTTCAATGCCATCTCATCCATCGCGCTTTCCAGCGCGTAGATGTATGGCACGACCGGCGGCGAGCGCATAAAGCCGGGCGTGTTGCGATCCGCGTGCACGACGTTGACCTTGGTCGCGACGGCACCGAACGCGTAGAGCTGGGCGCTGTCCTCCACGCCGGTCAGCAACCACGAAATGCCATCGGCGGCCATTATCAGCAGGAAGTTGACTTGCCGAGCCTGCTTAAAGACGTCGCCGGGGCGTTCGTCGAACAGGCCTCCACACCTGCGCAGGTGCGCCACCTCGTGGACAGGGCGATTAGGATCGCGTTGGGGGAGCGCCGGGTGACCGCCATCGTGCTTCCTAACGACCTCCAGGAGCAGGCGTATGAAGAGCCGGCACGAAAACACGGTACGATCCACTCCGGAATCGGGTTCTCCAAGCCAAAGACCATTCCCTGCCTTTCTTTGGGCCCGTGAGCCCGAGATGCTCTCGCAGCACATCGAGGAGAGAAATGCGGTTATCAAAGGTGCCTTGATAGTCTCGGCCATTGACCTTTAACGTGGCTGCGTGACGACACTCATGGCGATGACCTGGCCGAGATCACCATAAACGTTGTTGACGCCATATCGGGCAGGGATGTCGGCGAGGTCGCTGACCGAGGCAATGCGGCCGGTACGCTCGAACTCGGCGAGCGCGTCCTCCGGGTTCTGCGTCAGCCCATTAGCGCCACCGCCCACGTAGTGATAGCCTGAATGGTAGATCACGAAATTGAGCTGCGGCCAATCCTTGGCCGCTTGGCAGATGTCGCTGACATCGACATAGCCGCGCAGGTTGGGAAACGTTTTCTCGGTCGAGGACGGAAACAGGCCTTTGTGCACGCACACAACCTTCTCGTCGTCCATGCGCCACGGATAGCGGCTCGAGGCCTTGCAGCACCCGGAAGGATTGCAATTCCTTATCATATTCGCGCTGGATGGTTGAGTTGGCGAACCGGGAACTATTAGAAGCCCTGGGGTCTTTACATTCGGGCGCGCGAGCACCGGCGTTCGCGTTTATGCAGGCTACGGAATGATACGGCATGTTTCGGCTAGCAAAATTCGAAGACGAACTTCCGGATAAGACGGCTGAGGTCGCGGCTGTCATCGCGGAAGAGGGCTTACGCTACGTCAACGACACGATGCCCGGCTACCGCCGGAAGCGAACCGGCACGTCGTTCTCTTATTATGACAAGGACGGCGAGCGCATCACGAACGCCGACGTCGTGCGCCGTATTAAGTCGATCGGTATTCCTCCGGCTTACGAATCCGTCTGGATTTGTGCGTCGGCCAATGGCCACATCCAGGCGACGGGTCTCGATCCGCGGGGCCGCAAGCAATACCGCTATCACGCAAAATGGCGGGAGCTTCGTGAGCAGAACAAATACGAACACGTCTTGGAATTTGCGACCGCTCTACTGGGCTTGCGCCAGCATGTGACAGCTGACCTGAGACGGGATGGTTTGCCACGCGAAAAGGTACTCGCGACGATCGTTAGTCTGTTGGAAAAAACGCTGATCCGAGTGGGTAACAGCGAGTATGCCACGCAGAACAAATCTTACGGTCTCACGACGATGCGCCGGAGGCACGTCGATATCAAAGGAAGCACGCTGCGCTTCGATTTTACGGGGAAGTCGGGCAAGCTATGGAAACTTCAAGTCCATGACAAGCGCATCGTTGCCATCGTGAAACGCTGCGCGGATATTCCAGGGCATGAACTGTTCAAATATCTCGATAGTGAAGGACAGTCTCACACTGTCGATTCCGGAGACGTGAACAACTATATCAAGGAAATTACTCGGAAAGATTTCACGGCAAAGGATTTCCGAACTTGGGCTGGCACCGTCTTCGCGGCAATGGCCTTATCGGAATTCAAAAAATACGATTCCGAGGCCGAAGCGAAGCGGAATATCATTGTGGCTATCGATAGTGTTGCGAAGCAGCTTGGCAACACGCGGGCAATCTGCCGCAAATGTTATATTCACCCGGAGATTATCAATGCTTATATGGCAGGCGATCTCGCGAAACTGACCGACGCCAAGATCGCTGAGCGGTTTAAACGCCAATATTCGAAGCTCAGCTCGGACGAAATCCTCGTTTTGTCGTTCCTTTTCATCGACGGCTTCAGCCTTTGAAGAAGGCAGCGTGATACCTCTTCTAAATCGCCAAACCGAGCTGCGAACTCTTGCTTGGCTCAAAATTCGAGACGGTGACACCTACCAAGCAGTATGCCTTTCTTGGCCGGCAAGACAGTTCGAATAAGTCCAAGGCTGATTTCGTGAAGCACGAACTGCGACGACACAGGTGCCGGTAAGCTCCGGCTTCGGGTCGCCTGCTGGAAATCCAAATATTTGATTTTGACAGTGACGGTGCGGCCGAAAGCATTTGCCTTTTCACACCACGCCCACACTTCATTGGCCTGGCCCAGGATCTCGCGCTCAATGTCGCCCGCGTCGGTCAAATCTTCGGGAAAGGTTGTTTCGGACCCAGACGACTTGCGTTCACGATCTGCTCGCACGGGCCTGTCATCCTCGCCGCGCGAAATTGCGTAATACCAGGGGCCTGCTTTCCCAAAATGTGCCACGAGGAACTCGACAGTCTTGCTCCGAAGATCGGCGCCGGTCTGGATACCAAGACGCTTCATCTTCTCCGCCGTGACGGGGCCGATGCCGTGAAATTTGCCAACCGCAAGATTTTCCATGAACGCCGCGCCTTGGTCTGGTGTGATGATAAATTGCCCATTCGGCTTGCGGAAATCGGACGCCAGTTTGGCGAGAAATTTGTTGTACGAAATGCCAGCCGAGGCCGTAAGGCTGGTCTCATCCAGGATGCGCCAGCGGATTTCTGTGGCGACCGCTGCGGCGGTCGGTAAGCCTTTGCGGTTTTCCGTTACATCAAGGTAGGCTTCGTCGAGTGAAAGCGGCTCAATGAGCGGCGTGTAGTCCGCAAAGATTTGTCGGATTTGCTGAGAGAGCGCGCGATAAACGTCAAAGCGCGGCGGTACGAAAATAAGATTAGAGCAGTGCCGTTGTGCGGTGATTGATGGCATCGCACTCCGAACCCCAAATTTCCGCGCTTCGTAACTGGCGGCTGCAACAACACCGCGCTTGGCCGCATGACCAACGGCGACTGGTTTTCCTCGCAGCTCCGGATTATCGCGCTGCTCGACCGACGCATAAAAGGCGTCCATATCGATATGGATGATCTTGCGCATTTCCTAACTACGCCGCCTTTTCTTCCGAAGCAGTCGCTTCCGCCTCTTGGCGCTTTGCATTGATTAGATTGAGCAGATGCCCAGCTGCGCGCGCGTCACAGAGAGCACGATGGTGGGTCTCGAGGTCAATCTCATACAGTTCGCAAAGATTTCCGAGACCATACGATTTGTGACCGGGATAGCGTCGCCTCATGCCGGCGCAAGTGCAAAGCCTCGGAAAACGAAACCGCCGTTCGAACCGCTCAAATTCGTAAGAGATAAAGCCGTAGTCGAAATTGACGTTATGCGCGACAAAGATGCCGTCACCCATGAAGGACAGGAACTCCTCGGCGATCTCGGCGAAGACGGGTGCGTCGCGCACCATCTCGTTGGTGATGCCGGTAAGCCGGGTTATGTGAAGCGGTATAGAGCGTTGCGGGTTGATAAGCGAATGCCACTCATCGACCACTTCATGATTGCGAATCTTTACACTGCCAATCTCCGTAATGCGGTCGCCGGACGCCCAGCCACCCGTCGTCTCGATGTCGACAACGACGTAATCTTGCTCGGGATCAAAGCGATAATCTACCCTGCCAATCTCAGTAGGGATTCCCGCCGTCTGAAGCTGGCGCAGGCGAGTTAACTGATTACGGCGGATGACGTCGCCTTCGGCTTTGATCTCGAGAAATGAAACCGTGTTTTCGCGAACCAGCATGAGATCGGGAAAGCCATCGCGCATGTTGCGGAAATCTTCGCACATGAGCCGGAGGATGTGGGCGATCGCATCAGGCTTTGTGCCGGTCAGTAACGCGCGGAGGGCTTCGACCCTTACATAGTCCCAGGCGAAGACACCATTGGGGCAGCCGAATTTCCCTGCCACAGTGCGCAAGACGATCGGGAGAGCGTTACCGCTTTGCACGGCAGCAAGCTTGGCCTCGATTTGCTTTGCAAACAGACGAACGAAGCTTCGATCTTTGAGGCAATGCGGAATCCAGTCGAAACCGCTGTGCAATTGGCCGGACTCGAAAATCTCATCCCAAAACAGCAAACCAAACAGATTAAGCCAGAGTGTGTTTTCGGCGAAAAACACGGTCCAGCCCCGACGACGCATGACTCCGGCAACGCCGGCTTCGGGATTGCCGCGATGCGTGTCGTCGACCGTGACGGCGCGGCCCGAGCGAAGAAGATCGGTACAAAGCGCTGTCCGGTGGCCGCCGAACTTACGAGCATAAAAGTCCGTGGCGAACACGAACTCATCATCGCTCGCCGGATCGTCGATCATCTGTCGGACAAGCGTCTCGGCCGCGGCCTTGTCGCCATTTTTGTAAAGTAGGCGCACAAGGCGTTCGTGACACTCCGGCGAGGATCCCGCGCGGAAGAACTGTTCGGCTAGTGCAGCCTGACCAGCCTTCTCGAAAAACAATCCGGCCTGACAAGCAGCCTTGCTCGCAATGTCAGCTGCGTAGTCGCTGGGGCAGGACGGCCCTTCCAGGATTTCGATGGCGGCGGTCTGATAGATGCTGAGAGCCGGGACTTCGAGCCGGTCGAGCAGTCGGCTGTAGTGGAAACAGGCGCGGGCTTCATCGGAATCCGTGAAACGTGCGCTGAAAGAAGTTTGCTTGTTCGTTCGGATGAGTTCGAGGTCACGTAAGGCAAAATTCTTCAGATCGTCTTCGGTTTTGCCGAAATAGAGATAAAGCAGAAATTCGATCGGCCGCGTGTTGTCGAGCGCGATAAAACCCTCACCGCCGCAATGCTCAAATGCAGTCATGAACGCGATCTCGGCAACGAAGAATTCGATCAGCTTCGGCTTGGACCAGGATGTGCGAACGTCGCTGCGGCCAGCAAGCTTCGCGCCTGCAATCAACGTAGCTTTTGGCAGGCAGGCGATAAAGGCGGCGTAGTCGTCGGTCTGAAGGCCGTGCGCATGACCGCAGCCCATGAGCTCGTCGGCGGCGGCCTCAAGATCGATGATCTCGGTGTACCTGAAGAGATGCCGGTTGAAGATCAATCCGCGACGATTGACCATGCGAATAAGAAGACACTGCGCGTCCCTCGACAGCTTTTCGAACCGGGCGATGAAAGCGTGATGCTCGTCCCCAAGGACCGGCGCATAGGTGTTGCGCACGAAATCCAGCATCTCCGTAAAGTGATCGAGATAATAGTAAGTAGGAAGATCGGGCAGCTTCATTCGTACCGGTCTTTGTCCTTCTCGCAATTCAGGCAGTACGGCATAGCTTCGCGGCGGCCATTGTTCTATCTTTGTTCTCATTCGCCGTTTTGTCAAGAATTGGCGTCATAGCGGCTTGATCGTGCTTGGATCTGCGGACATCGCGGCTGCGTATATACCGACGAATATGCGGCCGGCCGCATAACCAAGCGGATAAGAGGCTATCTCAACGGCATGAAATGGACACGGCCAGCAGCCAACGAAGCGCAAGGGGCCGACCTTATCTTGCCATAATGCCTCCAACGCCCTGCATGTTATGGTCGTGCTCGAAGACCTCCCGTGCCTGATCCGGTAAGACGCTTCCCTTCCCGCTGGTCCGTCGACGAGCCAGGCGATCGCCCACGTCTATTTTGAGGAATGAGCCCGGCCGGCGATCGGCGGCCAGCTTACTCACCCGCGACCAGGCGTGGCGCATCGCGACCATCATCGCCAAGCTGCCGAAGTTGCTGCAGGGGGACAGTACCAGCTAAAGAACGGCCCCGCCGACGGGGGTGCGCTGGGGGGCGGGGTTCGTGCGGCGGAGCCGTTCAGAGCCGGCGTGCTGGCGCCGGACTCTAGTTCGTCAATCCAACGAGGACTTCATCGTTCCGCGTGACCGAGGAAAACGGCCCTTCTAAAATCACGTCGGCGTAAAGATGTTCCGTCAGTTGGAGTAGCTTCTGTGGCGACGGACGACCAACCACTTTCCGTACTGACATGGAACCTCCAAACCCCGCCTGTCGCCAATGCTGGGGTTTTCTATTGATGGGGATCAAAGCTCATACCCAGCGCGTTATTTGGATGTGGCCTCCCTTATGGGGCGCTTTCTGAGTGAGCGGCCGGTGCATGAGCGACTATTTCGTTACAGTTCAGTGGCGAGGGAAGCGAGCCAAATGGGCGTGGGAAATCCTTCGACCTTCGCACCCGATGCACGTCAGAGTGCAGGGCGTGGGCTACCGGTCAGCGGCTGCCGCACGTCAGGCGGGCGAGAAAGCCCTCCGTGAGCATTTGGCCGATGGATGACCAGGAATTTTCAAGCCCCGCGCCGCGGTACCCAAAATGCGGTCGTTTAATGGAGCGCGCCGCCTATCTTCCGCCGAAGGGCCAGCTTCCGGCTGTAGAGAGCTTTAGGTGCAAAAAATGCGGTGAAGAAATCGCGATGGAGATGGAATGAAGGGCAAAGCCAGCGGCGACAGGCAATGAGTTGGTACGACCTACGGCCGGCCGCTCCGCTTCTGATTTTTGGCGTGATATCACGACGAAGATTGCAGCGGCGAGCAGCGCCAGCACGTAGCTGCGCTGATTGAACGCTTGCTTCGCGGCTGAAACGCTGGGTGACGGCTTGCTCACGACGCTGTTATAGTTCGTGACGAGAAGAGCGGCGTTGCTCGAACATGCCAATAACTTGTGTCTGCGAAGCCGCGGGTCCCGGACTATTGACCCGTTCGGGCCGTTTGATACACATATACGTTCGTAAGACGGTATCAAAGGCACCCCCAATGCGTGGAAAATTTATCTCCTACCTGCGAGTTTCGACGGATAAGCAAGGCGAGCGCGGTTATGGGCTCGATGCCCAGCGCAAGGCTGTGGCCGATTATCTCAATGGCGGCTCCTGGGAGTTGCTGGACGAGTATGTCGAGATCGAGAGCGGCAAGCGCAGCGACCGTCCTAAGCTCGCGGAAGCGCTGGCAGCCTGCAAGCGTCAACGCGCCCGGTTGGTGATTGCCAAGCTCGATAGACTTTCGCGCAACGTCGCCTTCATCGCCACCCTGATGGACGGCAAAGTTGACTTCATCTGCTGCGATTTTCCCTCTGCCAACCGGCTGACACTGCATATTCTTGCAGCGGTTGCCGAACACGAGCGCGAGATGATCTCCCAGCGTACGTCGGCTGGATTGGCGGCCGCCAAGGCCCGTGGCGTCAAGCTCGGGCGCTATGGCGCGGTACTGGCGGAGAAGAACTCGGCCGCAGCTCGCGCGCGTGATGCCAAGCTACAGCCGGCATTGCAGGAACTGTCGCAGCTGTCGCCGCGCGCTGTGGTGGCGGAGCTGGAGCGTCGTGGCCACGGCAAGCTATCCTACAAGACCGTCGCGCGCGCCCGCATCCGGCTCGGCATCGCGCCGTCGTCGCGCTGATTTTCTATTTGCTCGAAATGAGCGGCTTCAGCTCGACGATGTTGCCGTCGTCGTGCTCGGATTGCGGTGTCTCGTTCGCCGGCACGGAATCTCCCAGCTGCATCGGCTCACATTCGGAGGGATCGATCACCTGGCGACCTTCGCGGATCGCGGCAATTTGATCTGCCGAAAAGAACCTTCCCGAGGGCATACCCAGAATATTGATCTGCGGTGGCAGGTAAAAGTCGGCGCTCTCGTTAGCGCCATCACTACCGCGAACAACTAATTTCGTCATCAACGAAGCAGCCGCGCTCGGATGATTATCAGCTAAATATTTCGCATAGCCCTCGATGCCGGCGCCGATGCTTTTGTCTGACGCGGCGATGCCAGCAACAATCCGCTCCGTGATGTTGCGCGGAAATTTGTTCTTCGCACCCTTCGGTCGACCGGCGCGTGGATGCGGCGCGTGACCTGGTTTGAACTGGGCTTTGTTTGGTGACGAAGCTTTTTTCAACTCGGTCATCTTTATTAAGGCCCCTTCTAGCCTGTTCTTCGAACTGCGACTCGCAGTTTACAAGGGATTCCACTCGTCCGCCCGTCCCGAGCCCAGATAAATCGGCGATATTTTATTGCTAACAGCGCCAAAAACACGGCTGGCGAGACGATTTCCGGACAGCAATCCGCCAATTACCCGCCAATTATCCGACTGTCCTTGGGGCGGAAATCCTCTGGTCCCGGTTTTGACCGGAGTTGCGCCGGCGGAACCGGCGCCTTCAGGCCCGATCGGCACCGATAGCCTCCAGCCTCGGCCTAAGCCTGACGCGGGATTTTGTCATCGCCTGGCATGGCTACCCGATGCCACGCGATGACAAACCGGCTCCCGGACCGGATTTGTCATTGCCTCAACTGCCCGTTTTCGCGGTCCCGATGACAATTAACCCACTGACCACAGAGGAAAAACCATTCTTGTCATTGAAGTCATCTCGCACCCGCGACATAAAAATTAAACGAACTCTCTCTCTTTATTGTGAAACGCTTTTTATTCCCCTCCGCGCGCTCGAGATGACTTCAATGACAAGACCCCCTCTGTGATCTGTGTTTCCGTCTGACGCTTGCGATTTAGCCGGCGAGCCTCAACTCCACGGCTGCATTCGACGCAGCCGCCGCCGGAAGCGTACCGCTCGAAGTGACCACGTTTGCACGGCTTCTCGGGCACATACGTTTTCGCCGGCGGCTTCCGCTCCGGCCGCAACCCCTTATTGGCGCATTCCACGCACCACGAACGCTTGACGAACCGCTCGCAGACATGACCGTGCCGGCACGGTTCACCGGTGAAATACCGCTTGAGGCGGCGCCTTTTGGCCTGTTCCCGTGTGATAATATGAGTGAAGTTTCGTGACATTGCTTAATCCTCCTTCATTGCCTTCCGCGCCCCGGCTTTCGCCTTGACCGCCGCCGTCACGGCCGCCCGCGTCTCCACCTCACGCTTGAGATCATCCTCGAACCGCTTGCCGAGGCCGTTGGTGCGTTGCCAGCGCGGGGTGGCTTCACCGCGCTGATCGAGCCGTGTCAGCCACCCAAACGTCTCGAAGCGCTGCATCAGCTTGATGTGTTCGTTGCGGTCCATCTGCTGCAACGCATGGTAGCGGCGGGTCACGTCCCGCAGCACGATCTCGTCCTCCGGGCAGCGCAGGATCGCCGATGCAACGGAGCGCAACCGCGTGTTGCCGCCGCTGAGCAGCTCATAGAACTGTTCAGCGTGTGGGATGAAATACTCCCGCAACATCGCGTCGGCGCGGCGCGCCGGCTCGAACGGCACGATCTGATCCGGCGTCGCGCCGTCGGTTTCGATCAGGTGGAACAGCAACGCCAGCGCGAGCCACATCGGGCCCATCTTCTGCAGGCATTCGCCGAATTCCCGCGACGGTTCTTGGGCGCGAGCCGCGATTCGCATGTCGTTGGCGAACTCTTGGTAGAGCCTCGCGCCTTCGCTCTCGAGCCGGTAGGGCACCGCAGCTGTCTGCCCGTATGGGTCCTTCCTCATCATCGGCACGATCGCCGCCAACCGGTCGCGCAGCGGCCGCAGCACGGCTTTGGCGTCGTTGGCGGCGGCGTTGTCCTCGTAAGGTTGTGCCTCGCGCATGATCACCGGCATGAAGCGTTGCAACAGACCGTCCGACATCGGCAGCTTCATCTCGCGCAGACGGTCCATCTGCACCGCGCCAAAGAAGCTTCCGGCGCAATGCTGGATGGCGAGGACATCCGCTGCCGGTCGTGCGCCGTTCCGTCACGCAGCGCGCAATAGAAGGCGCGGTCGGGCCCGTCCTTGCCGGTCTTGCTGTAGCGTCCGAGACCGTCGAGCCATCCCGACAACTCGTCCCTGATCATCGCGATACCGCCGGGATTATCGCCGAGCAGGTCGACGAATTTCTCGATTGTAATATCGCCGCAGACGCGCTGCCGCGGCGGCCCGACCTTGTCCTTGGCCTCCTGCAGGAGCCTTTTCATCTCCGCCTTCGACGGCTTCTCGTTCGCTTGCAACACCACGATCCCGGCGCCGACGCCTGCCGCCGCCATCTCGCGCTTGTGGCGTTCGCGTTCCGCTGCATCGAGGCTCGCCGCCAGCGCCCTCGCGGCCTTGATCACTTCCGATTTCATCGACGCTGGCGGCGCGACCAGCAGCACCCACAACAACAGCGGCACCGACCAGTCGTCCGCAAAAAGCTTCGGATTGATCCGCAGCCGCGTGTCGGCGCAGACCGCCAGTCCCAACAGGTAGCCGATCGCGAACGCGTCGAGATCGGCACCGCTCACGGTGGCGCTGATCTCTGCCGCCTGCCGCACCACGTCCGGCAACAGCGTCATGTCGAGCCGCGGCGCCAGCGTCTCGTGCCATGGATCCCACACAGCGTCGGCCGTAGGCGGCGCAGTGGTATCGCCGTTGGCGGCTTCTGCTCGGGCCTTCTTCTGATCCGAATTGTGCAGGCAGCGATAGATTTCCCGTTGCAGCCGGCCGTCGTAGCGCGCGGGCACCACCGGCGCGCTCTCGATATAACTATCGATTTTCCGCGCCGACCATTTCAGGTCGTTGTGCAGCCAGCACACCGCATTGTGAAACGCGGTGCTCATGTCCTTGGCCGGTGGCTTGTTGCCGAGGATCGCCTTCAGCTGCGGCGGCAGGCCTCTGTCGTCAATGTTGAGGAAGTCGTTATCCGTCTCGTATCGCTTGCCGTTGACCGCGATCCATGTGTCGAGATCGTAGCTTATGCTCTCGTCGCCGGCGGCGCCGTTCCCCGCTGTGGTGCTGACGGCGTCCAGCTCCATCACGGTCGAGTCGATCGCCGCGTCGATGTTGATCAGGTTCGGCCACCTCTCGAGCGTCCCGGGCAGCGGCATGCCGGTCACCACGACATAGCGTTCGCATTTGCGATAACTCTCGATTGTCCCCACCGTGCCCGGGATCATCTGCTTGCGCTGCAGCTTGTTGCCATAGGCGTAACCGATCGTGTGCATGCCGGTGCCGGAAACCGAAATCTCGGTATAGGACTCCGCGCGCTCGATATACGGCCTTACCACCGGCAGGATGTCGCCTGTCGTTGGATCGCGGCATTTGTCGAGATCGAAGGCTCCGAAATCGGTGCCGAGCAGATTGAAACCGATGCCGTCGAAGCCGCCGCCCTGGTACACCGCGAGCGCCTGCTGATAAGTGCCCCATGTCGTTGGATCGTTGTTCGAGGCTCTACGATCTGGATGATCAGGCTGATACGGCGGCTTCGTCCACCGGCCGTTGCCGTGCTTGTCGACTCGCCACTCGTATTTCCACACCACCCAGTTGGCGATGTTTTTGAGCGGTTCAAGCGCGCGCGGCAGGTTTGCCAGATCGCCGTTTTCCGCGACCGGGCGCGCATCAGCTGGTGCTGGCGGTGGCGCCACGGGCCGCAGCGGGCGGCGGCGGCCTTGCGGTTGCTGTTCCGGCTTAGGCATAAGCGTCCTCGCTCGCGCTCCCGCCAGGCGAGGCGCGCTGCTTTCAGAGTAGTCCCACCTGTCGGCACAAATCGAAGAGCCACTGGCGTTGCTTAGGGGAGAGAAAAACGTCGCTGTACATCGAGGCACGGCTTTCCAAACTGTCGAGGAATTTCTCCGATCGCGCGCTGAACCGGCGCTTTGCGCGTAGCGCCGCGACGGCCTGGATTATTTGATCCTGGGGCACGGTCATGCCGTCTCCCTGCTGTGGCGGAGGCGGAGGCGGAGGCGGAGGCGGAGGCGGAGGCGGAGGCGGAGGCGGAGGCGGAGGCGGAGGCGGAGGCGGAGGCGGAGGTGGTGGCGGTGGTGGCGTTGTCTGTTCCGCTCCGGTAATGGCCCCGGTGAAGTCAAACCAATCAAAACCACCCGCTTCCAACACCCGCTCGATCGCGGCCAAAGCGCCGATTCGTTCGCCGTCATGCGGCGATGACAACAACGGCAGCAACTTGCCGAGCTTCTCGCGAACCTCGGGCGGCAGTGGTCGAATCCTCGTCTTTGCAGTCGTTGCAGCCATTTACGGCCTGAACTGAGGCCGGCGCGGACTTGGCGAGGGCAGGGACGGACTGGTAAATGAGGGCTTGTCAGTGACCCTTCATAACCAACTTCCGGCCGGCCGCTCTCAACCCGAGGCGCCGGCCGACTTCGTTTCGTGATCGTCCCCTTCGTCGAACTCTGAAATGGGCTCTTCTTCGAACTTTTGTCGTAACGCATCGCGCTTCTCTCGGGCCGCGGCGCGTTTCGTTTCGAGATACGTGAGATGTCGCTGTAATGACGCGCCCTCGTTCGGGTGCTTGATTATGTCCCGCTTGCACTCTTCGATCTCGTCGGTGCACGCCGTGATCTCCCATTCCAGATCGTTGAGACGATCCGTACGTTTTTGTTCTTCTTGTTCGATATTCATCGCGTTACCCCTTTCCCTTCGTTTCAATGTCGTATTGCGTCGTCGGGCGCGTTGCCGCCGGCGTCGCGCTCGAAGTCGGCGACAATCATGCTGATTTCCGCCGTCACCTCGGCGGTGCCGGCGACAGTACGCAGTGCGAGGGCGCCGTAGCGCAGCAGGCTGCGCGCGGCCCGTTGCGGATCAATTCCCGCTTCGATCAATCGCTCGAACATGTGCTTGATTTCGACGCCGATCCGTCTCGTGTCAGTGTCGCGTTTGTCGTCGGTGAGATCACTCATTACGCCGCGCTCCTTGACCACCGGCGACCGCCAGCGATCATGACGCCACAGCCCTTCTGGTCGTCATGGATGTTGCCCTGAATGGAATTTTTTACGTTCAGGTTCGGCCGCTTCCAGTTCTCAGGTCTCAGGACATTGCCGTTCGTCAGGTCGATGAAGCAAAAGATGCGGCGGTCGTCAGCGTACGCATTCACGTGTTGCTCAAAGACGCGGGCATACTTTTTCCCGGTCTCATAACCCAGGTCGAGCTGGGTCTTGCTCCGCGCCGCCGCCAAAAAGGTCTCCAATTCAGTTTCACTGACCATTGCTCACTCTCCTCCTGTTATGGCGCGTCCTCGTCGTCGAGATCGTCACCTTCATCGTCATCGTCCGGGGCGTCCTCGTCGTCGAGATCGTCACCTTCATCGTCATCGTCCGGCGCGGCGTCGGGATCGAGGATCAGGCGCACGGCGCGATGCCAAGTGATGTCCGGGGTTTCCTTGAGCTTGGCCTGCACCTGCGCCTCCAGACTGTCGGGCACGTTGATCGGCGCCTCGTCCTCGCCCCCGGCGTCGAGCTGTTCCTTCAGCTCGTCGAACGCCTCGGAGAGACGGTCACTGGCTGCAAAAATCTGATAGGTCCGCGCCAATGTCTCAGCGCCGGGGATCACCTTGCCGATGCCGTGCTGTTTCAGCTTGGTTTCGACGAAATCGACCAGCTGGCGCGACGTCATGGCGTTCAACTCGACCCGCTGTTCGCGCAGGAAGTCGATAGCGGCCTGATCGAGGCCAGCCTGACTTAGACGCTCATCGCTGATAGCGGAGCTGTTCGGTTCAGGTGTCAGACCAGCGATGTCGTTGTAGCTGAGCCCAAGGTCGATGACGTTGGGTGGGTTGGAATAGCTGTAGCGGCGGGTATCGTTTTCCAGCGTGTCTTTGATGATGATCCCCGCCGCATCGAAATCGTGCAATACCAGCAGCGGAATGTCCGCCTCGCAGACACCATCAACCAGTTCGCGCGCCGCGGTGACGCTCATCCCTTTCGATGACATGACGGCGATGTCATAACGCTGCGCCAGCCTCACCCGATTAAACAGCGGCATGAAGCCTTCTTTCTCGACATAGAGGATTGCGCCATAAGCGCCGCCCGGGCCGTAGGTCCTTATCGACGCCCGATCGAAGTCCGCTTCTGCGAATTGCAGCGGATGCATCCGGTTCAGGTAGTCGCGCACGTTCAGCGTACCGAGACCGATCACCCGCTTGATGTGCGGCTCTGTGAAATGACCGCGGTCGTCGTAGACCACGTCCCAACTGCCGCCGTGCTCGTTGACGTAGTTTGGCAGCAGCGTTTGGCTGAAATAGGCGTAGCTCAGCGGCTTGTCGGTTCGTTCTTCGATCAGCGGCCGGGCCACATAAAAGATTTGCCGCGCCGTGGCGGGCAGCCGGTTGTTGTCGGACACCTTCGCATAACACTCCGCCATCACCTCGTTGGCGGCTTCAATCAGATACATGCCGCGAACCTCCATCATGCGCGATGTCCGCCAGCGGCCGGCGCTCACGTGCTTCTCTTCGGCCTTTCGCTGTTTCGTGAAGTTTGCGAGGTTCTTGGCCAGACCTTTTTTCAGATCGTCGGCGGCGCCCATGATCTTCACTCCAATCCGATCCGGCTCTTGCCGCGATCGAGATATTCGATGTGCGGGCAGGCGTAATGGACGCAGACGATGACCGGCGCCCTTGAATCGGCGCGCAGGTCGGTCAAGGTCTCGTCCAGCCCCGCCATTCCGCGGAAGGTCTGAAACGGATTTTCCAAAGTGGCGCTGAAATTGACGCCGGTGATCAATTGCCGCCGCGCGTCTCCGTCTTGCCGTCGACCCACTTTTTGTACGGACATGTCCCGATCTCGACCACGTACGGCACTCCGTCGGAGTCATAACCGGGGCTGCTGAAATACTTGAAGCTCTGCGGTTCGCCGCCGAATTCGATCATCAGCCGGCGCAAATGTTCCTCGCCGATGACGCCGAGTAATTCCGGACGCACCGGGCGAGTGTGCTTCAGCAGCAGCCGCAACAGTTTCTGCATGTGTTGATGCTTCACCTCGGTCTCGGACCCGAAGAAGCGCTGCAAGGTCATGTGCGGCGCACCAAGTTCGCACAGAATCTGTTTTTGCTTCTCGGTCGCGCTCATGCCCCGGAACTGGGCAATAAATTCTCGGACCGTGTATTTCCGCCGGGCTCGCGCGCCGCTGCTCCTGCTCACGAGCGATCAATGCGCCCGCGTAGCGCTCGAACTGTTCCAGCGTGTACCAATGCGCCGAGGTCGCATCGCAGGCTCGATATTTGCTCCACTCTCGTTGGAGGCCTCATACCGAAGGATTGTCTTCCCGTTCACCCTAAATTGCAGCGCGAGATGCGGGTTGACCCAAATGAATTCGTTCAGCAGCCCAACAATCTCACCAGCGTTGATCTTGGCCTCGTCCGTGTCCGGCCAGAATACCGTGACGCGTGTGCCGGTCGTGACCCGCGAACGGCTGCGAATGTTTTTGACAATCGGTTCTTGTTTGATCTGGTTGACGGCGAAGAGGAGGCGATGCTTGTGGCCGCGCGCCTCGATCCAAGTCTCGCCCTTGATCTTGCCACCGAGCACATAGGACATCGGCAGGATGGTCTTCAGTGCATTACCCTGGCGACCACGCGTCGGGCTTATGTACGCCTCGCGCGAACTGATCCGAATGTTGTAATCGATGATCCCGGTGATGGTCGTGGCCGGAATGCCGAGACCGTTATCCTCAACCACGAGGCGCGTCGGGATACCGCGCTTGCCGGTCGTGATCGCGACCTTGATGATCGGTGCGATTCCGACTTCCTCGCAATGATCGAGGCCGTTGTCGACCAATTCCTTCACAATGACGCGCGGCCACTCGTAGGACTCGTGTCCGGTCTGCGCGACCAACTCTTTCTCGGTGCAGAACTCCATGAGACGCGAAGTGGTGAACGCCACGCGCTCGATCTTGTGCGCCGGCTCGTCTGGCTCCTGCTTCGGCCGACCGGAAACGACGCGGCGCGGTTTCAAGCCGAAGCGCGCCCGCGCGACATTGACCGCACCGACCTTGCAGCCCAAGGCCGCCGCGATCGCCGGTGCCTTCTGGCCGCGCTCCCACATCTTTTGGAGCAGCCGCTGGCGCTCGGCGGTCCAGGCGAGGCGCGACTTAACATCGGCCGATTTTGTAAAAATTTCGGAGTTCGGCGGCGCTTTCAGCAAGCTGAAATCCGTCAGGCGAGGCCTCAAGGGCGGCATCTGATTTGTATTGTTCGGCAGTCGACACCACACAATCTCGCGGTTCGGGTGGGGATGATCGGCGCCGTCTGCAGTGGCGGCGCCGAAAAGCGCTTACGCGGTCCACAGCTCGCTGCCGAAGACGCGCAAAAATTGCGCGCCCTCAATCTCAGAGGCCCCAGCCACGCAGCACAGAGAGTTTTCGGCTGCCGTTTCTTGGTGATGGGAAATTCGGCACCGGCGACGGAGCGCCGAATGCGGCCGCCCGATACCTGAAAAATCCTCTCAGCTAGTCCGACTGAGGGCTGCAAGACCACGTCGCCACCCACCCAGCGCGCGGCAAGCCTGGCGCGCCGCCCCGGCGAGGCGTGGGCAATCACTCTGGCGCGCAGCGGGGCGGTGGGGATTGCGTTTCGAGTTCGAGGGTCGTAAAGCATTTTTCTTCACTCCATTATTGTCGGCATCAGGTTGCGGACGCCCTCAGCGTCCGTGGCCGCCCCTTTCGACGCAGGTTTCCTGTCCGGCCGAAGCGGCCGATGTGCCGAACAGAAATTTCAGAAAACCCCTAGCGAGCGGGCGGCTTCGGCGACGTCAACGCCAACACGTCTTCAAGTCGAAAACCGATATTCCTCGGCCCAAGCCGAATCTCTTTGCCGCGCAAGTGCCGCCGGGTGGAATCCGCGCTCTCGCCGCGCAGCTCAGCCGCCATGGACAGGCGCACAATGCGCTTTCCTTCAAGTGCAGGGCTGAGAGGATTATCGGAATCGGGCATCGCCGTTTTGACCTCCGCATAACGCGCCGGGGCGGCGCAGGAAACTGCGGGGGATTGGATGTCGAAAAACTTGCACAATCAAATTGTGCATCGTGCAACGTTGTGCAGTGCAATTGTGCAGGAGGTTATCCCCGCCAGCGCTTGTCGACCGAGTATGACCACCAGCCCCACTTATTCAGGCGGATCATGTTCTCGATCGACCTCGGCCGGAGCACTGGAAAAGCCTTGTCGGCCTTGCGGCTGGCGACCATCCACGCATGAATGCTTTCCCCTACCTCGCCAATCGTCTCGGCGTCTCGAAATGTGGCAAGCCTGCGGTGAATCAGGTCTTTGGGGTTGAGCTTGGCCGACGCCTTTCGGCGCAACTTCGGAGTTCGGGATGACTCCGGTTCCTCGTCTTCCGTCATGGCATGCTCGATATTCACGGGAACGGCCCGCAATAGCTTGATCGTATGAGGCGAACCGGGCTCGTCCGTGCCGAGAATATTCCGCAGGGGCCTCATCATGCGCGGCGAACTGGGGTCCGGCGCTCTCTCGTCGAGGACCTGATCGAATCGTAACTCGAGCGCCGCCCCGCGCAGCTCGATCGCGGCCCACTTGGGAGCGTGAATAGAACTCGTACCTACTGATTGCCCGATACCTGAATCGGTCCTCGCCGGGCAGTTTGAGCAGCCTCTAGGGCGCGAGCTGCAAGGTCACGGCCACAATGCTGTGGAGCGTGTCCAACTGCGCGCAATCGAAGGCTTTCGCGATGTGAGCGCGGCGGCGGCTTCGGGGTCGCTCCACTCGGCACGAAAATCTATCCGGCCACGCGCAACGCCGCGGCGGATACAGGTTTTAGCGGCCTTCGGGCTGACGAAGACCCAGCAGATACGAATGAATGCTTCCCGAAGTGAAACCCACGAGTTTAAAGTCGCGGCAGCCTGAGCCATGGTGCGCTCCATGGAATGGGTGAAGGACCGGCTCGGCGTTCACTGCGCCGGCCGGTCCACTAGGCTAGCCTTTCATGCGTGAGATCACGACAAGATTTGAGCGGCCGCTCACCAGTGCAGTGATGCGCTCTCCCCACAAGTTCATGGCGATACGGCGCTCCTGGTCGTAGGTCGCTCGATTATAGGTGCCGGCGACGCCCGCCTTGGACCCGCTCACATGATTGAGCAGCGCCTCGACGATGTGCGGCTGTATTCCCAGATTTCCCAGATGCGTTGCCGCCGACCGGCGCAGATCGTGAATCACCCATGCCGGCATCGGTGCAGCAATACGCTTGTCGAGCGCGCGCTTGGCCGGCGCCCAATTGGCGAATCCGATCGCCGTGGTGCCGAATACGAACGGCCCCACGCGCGGCACCGTCTGCAACAGCTGCAGCGCCGGATCGGACAGCGGCACCACGTGGGGGCGATAATTCTTGGTGCGCTCTCCCGGCAAATGGAGAGCGCGCTCAGTGAAGTCGATCTCGTCCCATTTCAGACTGCCAATCTCGGTCCTCCGGCACCCCGTCAAGATCAGCAGCTTGATGAGCGTACCGTAGGCAACATCACCGGCGGCGCGCCAGACCGCGACCAATTCGGCATTGTCGAGGACTCGCTCGCGCGCTTTGCCGTGATGATGCAAATTCGTGTAGGCCGCCGGATTGTTGTCGAGCAGACCCTCTCTGGCGCACCAAGTGAAAAACCCAGCCAGCGTCGCACGACCACAATCCGCCGCCGCAGGACCGCGGTTGGTGGCGATTTCGGAGAGCAGGCCCGCAACAGTTCGACGGTCAATCTGGGTCAGCGCGAGGCCGTGTAGCGGCTTGAAGTGGCCCATCAGATAGCGATTTGCGGCGACACAGCTCGCGGGCCGCAGGCGCGTCGCCATGCGGGCCAGATAGCGCTCCGCAACCGCTGCAAAGGTCTCGCCAGCGCATAGTCGAGCCGTGGCCTTAGCGGCGGCCGGGTCGCCGCCGAGCTTGACCTTGGCCAGCAGTTCGGTCGCCGTGGCCCGCGCCGCTTCAGCCTTCAAGAGCGCGGTGGCGCCCAGTGTAATGCGACGCTGCTTTGCACCGATCTTGTAGTTCGCGATGTAGGTCTTGGTGCCACCGGCGCGCAGGCGAATTCCGAAACCAGGCAGGGCATCGTCGAAGCAGATGAGCTCTTTCTTGCCGGGCGGAAGGGTGAAGGCATCGACGTTGCGCTGGGTAATCTTCATCGGGGCATGATCCTTTTTGGGAAGCCTATGGGAAGCGGCGGATGCGGCTTCCTGCATCCTCGCGCGGTCAAAAGTAATGGGAAAATAGCTGAAACCCGGCGGTTTTCAAGGCTTCTGCCTGCTGCTGGTGTCTTATGCGTCCAGCGTCCACATTTATCTTAAATACATGAACGACAGCCTGAAAAAGCTCTTGGATGCAGCGAAGACTGCTAAGCAAAGCCCCGCACAGCTGGAAGAACAGCGCCGCAGCTTCGTCTATGGCAATACGGCCTTTGAAAACAGCCTGATCACACGGGAAATGGTCGATCAGGAGGCAGAGAAGTTGGCGCGAGAGGCCGATGCCGGAAAGCGGGAGCGAGAAGCGGAATAGCCGGGCACTCGAAGCCCCGCTGATTGCCGATCCCAAGGCCCGCGCAGCCGCCGAAGCCCGCAATGGCTTTCGCCAATACGACGCCGGCATCAAAACGGTTCAGAGCGCGCTTGATCGCGGCTCCTTTAAGCTGAGGCTGTCTCTCGTTCTTGCCCTTCATCGCGAAGCTCTCGCCGGCATCAGCGGGTATGCCGGAAATTTCCGCCCGGCGGGCGTGAAAATCGAGGGCAGCAAGCACGAGCCCGTCGGTGCGCATCTTGTGCCTGAGCTTATCGAAGACATGTGCGACTACGTCAACGAACATTGGGACGCGAGCACGCCCCTCCACCTTGCCGCATACATCCTGTGGCGTCTCAACTGGATTCATCCTTTTGCCGACGGCAATGGCCGGACGTCGCGAATTCTCTCGTACGTTGTGCTGTCGATTCGCGCCGGCGCCGTTCCTCCCGGCACGCCCACCATTCCGGATCAAATCGTCGAGAATCGCGCTCCCTATTTCCACGCGCTGGACGCGGCGGATGCTGCGTGGCTGAACGGCAAAATACAAAATAGACGTATCGAAAAAGGGAGAGCTCTTAGGCGCTATGTTCGTCAAGCAACTCGCTGGTTTCTATCAGACGGCGGGAGGCAGGATGCCGGATACCGGAGGTGGTTCGTGACGGTTGCACCGGCAGCCGGGGAAATAAGCGCATAGGCCAGATTAGCACAGCGCAGTCCGCCGCGTGTGCATTCGGCGCAATACGCTTCGCTATCGCGCCCTACGTCATCAAATCCGCCGCACTTTGATCTTCGCCCCAGGCGCCGGCCGGTCTTGGGCGTCATTGCCGCTTTGCCGGCGAAAGTGCTGCGGCGAGAGTTCGCTCGCCGTTTCTGCTAAAGGCTTTCCGCGGGCCTCTGCGATTTTGCGCAATCTCTTGTACGTTTGCGGATCGACGTTGCGGATCAACAAGTAGAGCATCCTCGCCACGGTCGAACTCCCTTCGCCGTCTGAGGTCCGTAGCTTATCGCGGCATTCTTGGCCGAGAAGACACTGCGGGCGTCACATTTCCATTGACATTTGTCACCGTTTCAGATACACATTCTCCGAATCTCGCTCTCGTGTAAAGGACGCTGGCCGGTGACAACGGTCTGGCGGAGCGAGTGCGGTGCCCGCGGGCTTCGGCTCGTCACCTTTGCTCCCGGGCGGTCTCGAGGTTGGGCTCGGGCATCAACCTGCCGGCACTATGACCGGTGCGCGAGGTGCTTCGCTGGACTGGGACAGGTGCGGCGTGGGTAATGCCCGTGGAGCGGCGCTTGGTCTCCGACCCCGGTTGGGGCGGGCTTACAGGGCCGAACGCTCCGACCGAGTCCCAGGAAGCATGGCCTGACGCTGAGCCTTGGAGACCAACTGTCTCCCTGGCAAGAACCGCGGTGGAACGCCGGAAGGCGTGCGCGTCCCGCTGGACGCGCGCCGCATCTCACGATGCGGAGGTTGGATGTCTGCGCCTTTCGGCGTTCCGCTTCCTTTTTGTTTTGTCCGTTCGTCATTGCGAGAGCCAGCGAAGCAATTCAGCGCAGCCGTGCCGTTCTGGATTGTTTCGTCGCTTCGCTCCTCGCAATGACGACGTTGTACCCGCATTTCTTTCGTGCGCCGCGATGATCGTGACGAAACCGGCTCCACCGCCGGTGAAATCTGACGACGATCAGAAGCGGCGATGTTTCCTGCAGATGGCGTCGGCATAACTCGGGCGCATTAGCGCCGCGAGAACGGATTTGCATTTTCACCTCTCCCGCGCGCGGGGAGAGGTCGAGCGAAGCGAGGGTGAGGGGGCCTCTCCGCAATTCTGAGCACCTCGGTTCAGAGCCCAGCGGCGACGCTCCCTCATCCCGACCTTCTCCCCGCACGCGGGGAGAAGGAGATCGCAACAGCTTGCCCCTCGGAGCATCCCACGTCTGGCTGCATGCTGGTTGCTGAATTCTCGCGTGTGATAGCGTTGATCGGCAACAATCAACTAATTGGGAGGTTCAATATGAAAGCGCGAACGAAACTCGTCGCGGTTGCCGCGGGCTCGATGATGATCGGCGTCGCCGGCGGCATCGTTTCGCACGCGCAGACGGCGGTGCCGCCGGCTTATCTCGTTGCCGAGGTCCAGGTGTCCGATCCCGATACGTTCAAACAATATCTCGCGGCGTTTCCGGGCACGCTCGCGCCCTACAAGGCGAAGACGCTAGCGCGCGGCGCAGCGGTCGCCCTCGACGCCTCGGCGCTGCCGGCCGGCAGCGTCGCGGTGCTCGCGTTCAACAGCATGGACGATCTCAAGGCGTGGTGGAATTCGCCCGCCTATCAGGCGATCATTCCGCTGCGCGAAAAGTCCGCCAAGACCCGCGCCTATGCGCTGCCGGGCGTGCCGCCGTCCTGATGTTTCAGGACCGGTTGAAGGCGTTACGCCCCTTCACCGGCGGCAACGGCATGGGCTATCATCGCAAGAAAACAGCGATGACAATTGGGGAGTGAACCATGCGAAAAGTCGCCATCGCGATGGTGTGCGCCTTGTTTGCCGTTCTGCCGGCCGCACATGCGCAAAATTTTCCGACGCGGCCGATCACGCTGATCGTGCCGTTTCCGCCGGGCGGATCGACCGACGTCGCGGGGCGCATCCTCGCCGACCGCATGGGCACGGCGCTCGGCCAGCCGGTCGTGGTGGAGAATGTCGGCGGCGCCGGCGGCAGCATCGGAGTCGGGCGGCTCGCGCGCGCTACGCCCGACGGCTACACCATCGACATCGGCCAGTGGGACACCCACGTCGCCGGCATCATTTACAATCTGAACTACGATCTGAAGAGCGACTTCGCGCCGATCGGACTGGTCTCGCTCAATCCGCAGGTTCTGGTCGCGCGCAAGGCTTTTCCGGCCGACGATCTGAAATCGCTGATCGCCTGGATGAAGGCGCATCCGGGCGACGCCAAGCTAGTCAATCAGGTGGCGGCCGCGCAGGTCGGCGGGCTGCTCCTGGAAAAGCTCACCGAGACGCAAGCGTTGTTTGTTCCGTATCGCGGCGCCGGTCCGGGCATGACCGACCTGCTCGCCGGGCAGGTCGATCTCATGATCGCGCAGGCCGCCGTGATGATGCCGCAGGTGCGCGCCGGCACCATCAAGGCCCTGGTGAACATGTCGCCGCAGCGCTCCGCCGCGATCCCCGATATTCCGGCCTCGGACGAAGCCGGCGTGCCGGGGCTTTATGTGTCGGGTTGGTTCGGCCTGTTCGCGCCGAAGGATACGCCGAAGGACATCGTCGCCAAGCTCAACGCCGCCATGGTCGAGGCGCTGGCCGATCCGAAGGTGCGCACGCGGTTTACCGAGCTCGGGCTCGATGTTGCGTCGCGCTCGCAGCAGACGCCCGAGGCGCTGGCCGCGTTTCATCAGGCCGAGATCGAGAAATGGTGGCCGATCATCAAGGCCTCCGGCATCCGCGGCGAGTAGCGGCGCGGCGCGCGGCGCGGTTTTTTGGGCTACGGCGCGTCTTCGTCGATACGTGATGCAGCGAAACCTGTGTCGCAGCCTATGTCCACATCCGCCGCATGCGCGCGCCGATGTCGACCGGCTCTTGCGGGCTCGCCGTCGCCGTCGCGGCCGCCGCGGCGGGCGGCCAGGCGCGGCGCTCGAAGTGGCGCAAGATTTCGGACGGAATGAAACGCGTGCGCGCGGCGTACATATGGCGGTCGCCGTGGGCGCGCTGGCCGTGTGCGTAGAACCGCTGCGGCACGATGAGGTGCAGATGATCCTTGGCGCGCGTCATGGCGACGTAGAGGAGCCGCCGCTCTTCCTCGATCTCCGCCTTGGTGCCGGTCGCAAGATCGGCCGGAATGCAGCCGTCGACGCTGTTGAGAAGGTACACCGCCGTCCACTCCTGGCCCTTCGCCGAGTGGATCGTCGAGAGGATCATATAATCCTCATCGAGCAGCGGCGCGCCGGCCTCGTCGCTGGTCGCGCCGGGCGGATCGAGCGTCAGTTCGGTGAGAAAGCGCTGGCGGCTCGGATAGCTCTGCGCGATTTGCGTAAGCTGCACGAGGTCGGCGTTGCGCATCGCGGCGTCTTCGTGCAGCCGCGCCAGATGCGGCTCGTACCAGCGGCAGACGAGATCGAGCTCGGCGGGCCAGCCGGCGCCGCGGCCGCGAACGAGCCGCATCGTCTCGACGAATGCGGGCCAGTCCGCGCGGGCCGACGCGGGTGGCACGAACGTCTCCAGGCTCTGCAGCGGATCGCCTGCGCCTGCGATCGCATCGAGCGCACGCGATGCCGTTCCGGGCCCAGCGCCCGGCAAGAGCTGGATGACGCGAAAGCCCGCGACCCGATCGCGCGGATTTTCGGCCCAGCGCAGAACGGCGAGCACGTCCTTGATATGGGCGGCTTCGAGGAATTTCAGGCCGCCGAACTTGACGAACGGAATGTTGCGCCGGGTCAGCTCGACTTCGAGCGGGCCGCTGTGATGGGAAGCGCGAAACAGCGCGGCCTGCGACTTGAGCGCGATGCCGCTTTCGCGATTGTCCAAGACTTGCTCGACCACGTAGCGCGCCTGGCCCGCTTCATCCTGCACGCTGACGAGGTAAGGCCGTTCGGCCGACGCCCGATCGGAGCGCAGGTTCTTGGTGAACCGCTCAGACGCGAGATCAATGACCGCATTGGCGGCGGACAGAATGGGCTGTGTCGAGCGGTAATTGTGTTCGAGGGTGACGATCTCGGCGCGCGGGCTGAAGTGGCCGGGAAAGTCGAGGATGTTGCGCACGGTCGCGGCGCGAAACGAATAGATCGACTGGGCGTCGTCGCCGACCACCGTCAAGCCTTTGCCCGCCGGCCTCAACGCCAGAAGGATCGACGCCTGAAGGCGGTTCGTATCCTGATACTCGTCGACCAGCACATGATCGAACCGGTCCGACACATCGGCGGCGATCGCGGGCTCCGCCATCATGTGCGCCCAGTAGAGCAGAAGATCGTCGTAATCGAGTACGCGCTGGCGCTGCTTGGCGTCGACGTAGGCGGCGAACAGCGCGCGCAATTCGGCCTCCCAGCCCGAGCACCACGGGAAATAACGATCGAGCACCTCGTCAGGCGCGCTCTCAGCGTTCACCGCACGCGAGTAGATCGCAAGGCACGTGTTCTTGGCCGGGAAGCGCTTCTCGGTCTTCGAATAGCCGAGGTCATGGCGGATCAGATTGAGCAGATCCGGCCGAAGTCTTCCCGATCGTGGATCGTGAACGACCGGTCGAGACCGATGCGTTCGGCATATTCGCGCAGAAGCCGCGCGCCGACGGCGTGAAACGTTCCGGACCATGCAATCGCATGCGCCATCGCTACGGCGCGTTCGTGCATCACCTGCGCCGTGATGCGCTCGACGCGCCGGCTCATTTCGGCGGCGGCGCGCCGCGAGAACGTGAGCAGCAGGATGCGGCGCGGATCGGCGCCGTTGATGATCAAGTGCGCGACGCGATGCGCGAGCGTATTGGTCTTGCCGGAGCCGGCGCCGGCGATGATCAGGAGCGGCCCGGCTTCGGCAAGCGCGGTGCCGCCGTGCTCGACGGCGCGGCGCTGCTGCGGATTGAGCTTGTCGAGGTGCGACGGGGCTGTCATCGCCAGCGCCTGCGGTGCCGGCGGCCAGACGTGGCGGCGGTCTGAAGCTTTGCGCGCAGATCGGCCTCCCGCCCGCAACTCAGTTTGAATTTGAACAGATCGCGAACAGAGTGCCAAGTGGCGCCTTGGCGCTGCGGCTTTGCTCCGGCGCTCTCCCCGGCGAAAAGCGCGCGCATTATATGTGGCGTCTTGAGCAACGGGGATTTTGAACATGCTGCATTGGACCGCGCTGGTGACCGTGCTTGCGGTACTGTTTTATTTCTACACCGGCTTTCGTGTGCCGGCGGCGCGGCGAAAGTTCGGCGTGCCGCTGCCGGCGACCACCGGCAATGCCAACTTCGAGCGCATCCTGCGGGTGCAGCAGAACACGCTCGAGTGGATGCCGATCTTTCTGCCGCTGCTATGGCTTGCAGCCCTTTACGTCGGCGACCGCAGCGCCGCCGTGATCGGGCTGGTTTGGATTATTGGCCGCGTGATGTACATGGTCGGCTACACGGAGGCCGTGGAAAAGCGCGGCCTCGGTTTCGGCATCCAGGCCATCGCCTGTGTGGCGCTGCTGCTCGGCGCGCTGGCTGGGATTGTCGGCAACATCGTGCATGTTTGCTGAGTACATGGCTGAGTACATGGCTGAGTACATGGCTGAGTACATGGCTGAGTACATGGCTGAGTACATGGCTGAGTACATGGCTGAGTACATGGCTGAGTACATGGCTGAGTACATGGCTGAGTACATGATGGCTGAGCACGCTGCTCCGCCAAAGTGATACGACCGATCACTGTCTCGTTTCTTCGCTGAACAGCCGCCGGGTCGACGACATGCCGCGCACGCTAGAGGATTTCACCGTCTTTGCGGCGCCTGCGGTCTTTGTCGTGCTGTGGGCTTCGGGTTTTGTCGGCGGCAAGTACGGCTTGCCTTACGTCGAGGCGATGACGTTTCTCACATTGCGCATGGCGGGCGTGGTCGCGCTCCTAGGCGTCATCGTGCTGGTCACTCGCCCGAAGTGGCCCGATCGCGGCGGCGTCAAGCACAGTATCCTGACCGGGTGCATGGTGCACGGGCTCTTCATCGGCGGCGTCTTCGTCGCGATCGAGCACGGCCTGCCGGCGGCGCTTGCGGCGCTGGTTGTGAGCCTGCAGCCGGTCTTGACCTCGACTCTCGCCAACCGCTGGCTCGGCGAGCACGTCGCACCCCGCCAGTGGGTCGGCTTGTTCCTCGGGCTCCTCGGCGTTTATCTGATCGTACGCGAAAACCTGGCCGCCGGCGGCACGGCGCCGCCGGCGTGGGCCTCGATCACGGTCGCGCTGATTGGCATTACGGTCGGCACCCTTTATCAGAAGCGGTTCGGCGGCGGCATCGATTGGCGGCCCGCGATGTGCATCCAATATGCGGCGGCCGGCGTCATGTTCGCAGCCGGAGCGTTGCTGTTCGAGACGCGCGTTGTGCACTGGACGCCGCAATTTGTCTTCGCGCTGTGCTGGCTTATCTTCGTCTTGTCGTTCGGCGCGGTCTGGCTGTTGTTCTTTCTGATCCGACGCGCCGCTATGACCCGGGTCGGCAGCCTGCTCTATCTGACGCCGCTGGTCACGGCGCTGATGGCCTGGGCGATGTTCAATGAACGCCTCGACGCCACTGCGCTCCTCGGTATGGCGGTGTGCGTGGCCGGTGTGTTTCTGGTGAACTGGCGCGTGGGTGGCGCGTCCGCCTAAAGCGCCTTAACGTGGCAAATCAATCCGATGCGGGAGCAACGATCATGAGCGCGCGTGCACCCATCGAGTATCGCGATGCGTCGCCTGAGGTTCGCGCCGTGTTCGACGACATCAAGCGGACCCGTAACGTCGAGGACGTGAACAACTTCTGGAAATATCTCGCGCGCGATCCGGCGACGCTGAAGCGTACCTGGGAGAACGTCAAAGAGATCATGGCGCCGGGTGCGCTCGATGTGCTCACCAAGGAGATGATCTATCTCGCCGTCAGCGTGACCAACGGCTGCGCCTATTGCATCGCAAGTCACGGCGCGGCGGCGCGCAAGGCCGGCATGACGGAAGCGATGTTCGGCGAGTTGATGGCCGTCACCGGCATGGCGAACGAAACCAACCGTCTCGCCAACGGCTACCGCGTCCCGGTCGACAAGGCCTTCGAGGACTAAGCCGCGGCGGTTCCAGGCCGATCGCGCCACTTTCCAATAAATGCGCGGAAAATCTTTGCGCCGCATCGGCGTGAATTTCGTGCAAATGAGCGGAAAATCCCGGCGCGCGTTTTAGATAAGGGGCAAGGCCCGCCCGGTAGGACTTTTGCGAGGGTGAGTTTCCCGACAATGCGGAGCGGCCGCCGACCCGGGCCGCGCAGAAGGCCATGGAGCCTGAGGCTCATGTCGCAAGAGGCCCATATCATGTCCATGCTCAAGCCGGAGGAGCGGCGCCGCGCGCGACGCCATCGCCTCAATCGTGCGGCCAAGATCAAGGCCGGCGCGGGCCTTTTGCCGCGTGACCGCCTGATCACCGACATCTCCGACAGCGGCGCTCGGCTGCATGCCGAAGGCTACGAGGTACCCGATGAGTTTGTGCTGCTGTTCTCCGACCACAGCGTGCTGGGCAGGACCGGGCTTATCGCGTGGTGTGGCGGCTCGGCTACGAAGTCGGCGCCGAATTCGTCGGCCTGGTCGACGACGAGCGATAGGGCGTTGGCATCCCTGGCGCTTGTGCAGTAAAGCAGGGGCGATACGGAGCCCCAAGTCTTTGCCCAACGTCTTTATGCCGCTAGCGCCTTCTGCTTCTCGCGACGTCATTGTCGTTCACACGTCCGATGTCCATGTCGATCACGACTACACGGCGCGGCTGCACGGCGGCGACGGTGCCGCGGGCCTCGCGTGCGTGCTCAAGGCGGCCCGCGATCTGCGGGCCGACGTCGCGATCCTTGCCGGCGATACGTTCGACTCCCACCGCGTGCCGCAATATCTGATCGAGCAGGCCGCCGCAGTGATTGCCGATGCGGCGCTGCCGGTCGTGATCCTGCCCGGCAATCACGATCCGGCGGTCGCAGACGCGGTCTACGGTCATGGCGCGCTCCGGCGGTGAAAATTTGCACGTGATCGGCGTCACGCACGACGAGGCCGTGCTGTTTCCCGAGATTTCGCTCGAGGTGTGGGGCCGCCCGCATCGCGACTACAGCGACATGATCCCGTTCGAGACCTCCCGGCCGCGCCGCACGCGCTGGCAGATCGCCGTGGCGCACGGCCACTACGACCCGATCCCCGATCGGAGTATCGTGCCGCGGCCGTCGTGGCTGATCGGAGACGGCGAAATCGATGCGACCGGCGCCGATTACGTGGCGCTCGGCCATTGGAACCGCGCCGTGCGCGTCGGCAACGGCCGCGTGCCCGCCTACTATTCGGGCTCGCCGGAATATTCCGGCGCGATCAACGTGGTGCGGCTTGGCGACGCCGGGGCGTGGCCGTGACCCGTGCGCCAGCTCGACATCGCCCGCGAAGTGACCGACTGACAGGCCGCGAGCGCTCCGCTTGCCGCCGCCGGCGTGTTTGCCGATGATGCAAACACAAAAAGCGGCAAGGGAGGAATTGGATGGCGAAGCTTTCGTTGCGCGGCTGCGCCTGCTGCGGCGACACCCTGACGCTATCGGGCTCGCATCTGAGCCGGCGCAGCGTTCTTGCCGGCGCCGCGGGGCTTGCGTTCAGCGGCTTGGCGGCGACACGTACCAATGCCTTGCCGGCCGCGCCGCCAAAAATACAGATCGTCGACATTCATCATCATCTCGCGCCGCCGGCATTCTTGGCGGAGCTTGCCAAGCACAACATGGAGGAGCGCGTCCTGACGTCATGGACGCCGGAGAAGTCGTTGGCCGACATGGACGCCGCGGGAGTAGCGACCGCCATCTTGTCGATCACCGAGCCGGGCATCTGGTTCGGCGACGACAACGCCGCCGTGACGCTGGCGCGAGCATGCAACGACTACGGCGCCAAGCTTGTCACCGAGGGCCGCGGCCGGTTCGGAATTTTTGCGATGCTGCCGATGCCCGACGTTGACGGCGTCGCTGACGCGAAATCGAATACGCGTTCGACACGCTGAAGGCCGACGGCGTCGGGTTGGTCACGAGCTACGGCGATAAATGGCTGGGTGATCGCGGCGTTCGCGCCGGTGATTGACGAACTCAACCGCCGCAAGGCCGTCGTCTATATCCATCCGATCCGCCGGCCGTGCTGCCGCAACCTCATTGCCCCGAATGCCGCGCGGCGTAGATCGAGTACGGCACCGATACGACGCGCGCGATCGCGAGCATACGTCTTCAGCGGACCGCCGCGCGCTGTCCGAACATCGAGTTGATCTTGTCGCATGCCGGCGGCACGATGCCGTTTTTGATCGAGCGTTTTGTCCGGCTTCCGGCCAACAACAAGCAGGCGGCGGCGAATGTCCCGGAAGGCGTCATGCCGCTGCTGCGGCGGTTCTATTACGATACCGCGCAGATCCCGAACGCGGCCGCCGTGGCAGCGCTGACCAAAGTGGTTCCCACCACGCAAATCCTGTTCGGTACCGATTTCCCGTTCCGCACTGCGGGCGAGTACGTCGCGCCGCTCAAGGAGCTTTTTGACGAGGCCGACTTGCGCAAGATCGAAAGCGAAAACGCGCGTGCGCTGTTGCCGCGTCTGCGGCCGGCGTGACAATGAGACGGCCCCGGTTCGCGCCGGGGCCATCTCGAACGTCATCGTCGTCAATCAGACAAGCCGAAGCAGCCAATTAAGCTACTGCGCGCCGCCGCGCTCCGCAGGCGTATTCGGCGACGGCGACAGCGGCGCCGCGGGATTGGCCGGTGGCGTCATGGTGCTGGCGAGTGGCGGAGCCATTGGACTTGTCACGCGCGGCTGCGGCTGGTTGGACGCCGTGTTGGTGCCGCCCTGATTGGGACCGTGACCAAGCGTAAACGCCGCCGCGATGACGATCACCGCAAACACGGCCGCTGCGATCCATCCCCAGGCCGTGCTCGCGGCACCCGTATCCAGGTCGCCGCCTGGACGGCGCCGTGACGGATCGTCCGCACTTCGATAATCAGGGTTTGGGTTCCGATAATCTGACATGAGATATCCTCCGTCCATCGGTTGCTCCACCACAACCGAATGGCCGTCCGGATGGTTCCTTATGTGCTGACGAATGAATGGCGTCTCGCGTAACATGTAAGCGGTGCCGGATTGGATCGCGACAGCTTTATTCAAACAGCATTTTGCGCCGCAACGTGTGATAAGGTGCTGCGAGCGCCGCCGCGAATGATCGGCGCGCGGGGAGGAATGCTGCTGTGAACACCAAATGTTTGTCCGTTGTCTCGCGATGGTTGGTGCCGGCCGGCGTCGCATGCGTCACCGCTTCGCTTTGCGGCCTGACGGCGTCGACAACTCTTGGACAAACCGGACCCGGTACGTGGACCATGAAGGCGCCGCTGCCGGCGATCCGTGCCGAGGTGGCCGCCGCCGGACTCGACGGCAAGCTCCACGCCGTCGGCGGCGCGATCAACGGCACTGCGGGGCCGTATCACGACGAATACGACCCGGCGACCGATAGCTGGCGGCCGCGCGCGCCGCTGCCGGAAGCGCGCGATCATCTCGGTGTCGCCGTTGCCAATGGGAAGCTCTACGCGTTCGGCGGCTTTGTTGCTTCGGTCCACAAAGGCGCCGGCACCGGCGCCTTTGAATACGATCCCGCAGCCGACGCGTGGCGCGTGCTGGCGCCGATGAAAGGGCCGCGGGCGTCGGTCGGCGCCGCCACCGTCGACGGCAAGATTCATGTCATCGGCGGGCGCGGCCTTGACGGCATCGTGGTCGCCACCCACGAAGTCTACGATCCGAAGACCAGCCAATGGAGCGACGCCGCGCCGTTGCCGACCGCGCGCGATCACATGGTGGTGGCGGCGGTCGATGGAAAAATTCACGCCATCGGCGGACGCGTCAAAGGACCTGTGGACCGGGTCGCGCTGCACGACGTGTACGATCCGGCGACCGACAAATGGGCCTCGGCCGCGCCGCTGCCGACGCCGCGCAGCGGTCTTGCCGGCGCCAACTATCACGGACTGATCCTGGTGCTCGGCGGCGAACTGCCGCCCGATCACACCTTCGCGGAGAACGAGGGCTATGATCCGAAGACCGACAGCTGGACCACGCTGGCGCCGATGCCCCACGGCCGGCACGGCTTCGGCGGCGGTGCCATCGGCGATAACGCCTATTTCGTCGGCGGCTCGCTCGGCCCGGGCGGCGGCGGCACCACCGATCAGCTGATCATGTTTCATCTGCCGTTAAAGGCGCCGCGGCGGCGTGATCATTCGCGACGAAGTGGCTATTGTGCGCCCGCCGCGCTCGTAGCTCAGCTGGATAGAGCATCAGACTTCGAATCTGAGGGTCAGGGGTTCGAATCCCTTCGAGCGCGCCAGGAACATCAGGGCTTTCTGCGATTTTTCCTTCCGGTCTTCCGGCATCCGGCTAACGCAGGGCTAAAGCCACACGAATACGCTTGTTCCTCGCTCGCCGAAGGCCCGCCGGCGCCGCTGCGTGGCGCGCCGGTGCGCGTTTTCCACAGGGCGCCCAAGCTAGGGGCCGGATGTGCGCGGACGCGCTAGGGTCGCCCTTGAGGGCGACGGGCGGCTTCAGGGACTAAGCCATGCGAGGCCCCCCGGACGCGATGCTCGCGACGCGGCTGCGCGAGCTGAAAGATCATCGCGGTATTTCCTGCCGGCAGCTCGGCGAGGCAATCGGCATCAGCAACGCGGCGGCCTTTCGGTATTTCAGCGGCAGCACTCACGTTCCGGCCGAGCTGCTGCCGGCCATGGCCCGCGCTTTCAACTGCTCGATCGGCGATATGTTCATGCCGCCCGGAGCGCCGCTGCCCAAAGCCGTCAGGCGATCGGCTCGCCGACCTGCCTTCTATGATGGACCGGCGGCTTTTCGACTTCGAGCGGCGGCTTCCAAACCTCGCGAACGGTTTCCCGAATAAGCCGATTCAAACTGCCGTCGCCGATTGGCTCGGGTCCGCTTTGAAGGAAATGAGCCAGGGCATTCAGGAACGCCGCGCGTTCGACCGGCCGCAACGGCGTCGCGGCGGTTAAGATCGCGCTCATTTGCGCGTCGGACACAGCTATCGGCTTTGGAAGGCTTGCATTTGGCATCGGAAACCTCTTGTGCTGGGGTTTCCATTCGCGATCACGGATTTGACAACCTTGCCCCGGTTCAGGCCGGGGCTTTTTTCTTGCTTGTAGCAGACCGCCGTGCGACAGGCTCGCCAAACTGCCGCTCGCACCATGGGAGATCATGGTCGGGGTTGATCGCAAGCCAAGGCCTCCAGTCAAAAAAATCATACGGGTCCGCGCCGGCCCAAACGGCGAGCAACGTCTCGCGATTGATCCGCCAATCCTGTTTCATCGTTTCGGTGATAAACGCCGTCAGGTCGGTGGAGCGGCCGTCCGTGTAGCCGGTGTAGTTCGTAACGGGGAGAAAGACCTCGCCGCTCAAAAGTTCGAACGCCTTATAGCCGCTCAACGCGTGCTGTGAGCCCCGGCTGCGGCGTTCCATTACATTTTGATCCCTAATGAGCGGAACGTTCTTTGAAAGGCCGCAGCACTGTCACGCTCCACGGTGCAAAGCGGATGCGATTTAGCCTGACCATCCCTGCCGGTGACGGTGAGGCCTTCAGCGCTGATTATCTCGCGGCATTCGCGCGCACGCTGATGCGCCTCGAGGCCAGCCACAAGCACGGCATACGATGCCGCCGTGCCCCGCCAATCGCGCACCACGTCGTTCCAGATTTGACGTTCAGCGTCGGCGAGGTGAGCCGGCGGCGGCGGCGGCAGATCATCCTCGATCGGTTGCGAGGCAACAAGACGCGGCCCGCGCAGCACGGCCAAGGAGGCGGCGGCAGATTTGCGGCCACGTTGTTTCATCGGGTTCCATTTTGAAAATAAAACATTTCAAAAGCAAATTTTGGCATGTTTAGCACAATTCGAGGGGCGCGGCGCTCCGCAGTGTCCGCTTTGCCCCTGCCGGCTCATGCGCAACGCCCACCAAACGCTCGCCTAATCGCTTTCAATATCCCTCGGCTGCCAGCGATGCCGAAGCTCCGGTTTCTCGGCCGCAGTGAGCCCTCGACAACATTTTTTCGCTCATCCGCTATCTCTTCTGTTCAAGATAGGTGTTGCGTCGATCGGTTGAGACCACCCTCCAAAAGCCAACATTCGCGTGCGACGCAATATCCGTCGCGAAGGGCCCAGGCCGTGTGAAACTCCGAAATCAAATTCGCCGTTGGAAATTTCGTCTCGACTTCGTCACTTTGAAAAGCAAAAACGCTGACGACCACTGTCGGTAGAAGACGATAGAGAAACCAATTCTGCGCCGTGCTCGCGCGAGCACGTTTTCACACAGCCTTGGCCAGAAGCCGACATTCGGCACGCGCTCCTGCTGTTGCGCTGGGCGTTATGCATCCCCAGCTTGTGGTTAGCATGCGCTCGAACGGTGGAAAAATAGACGTGAGCACCCCTGAACGGCAGGCCCACTGGGAAAACGTCTACCAGACCAAGGGCGAACGCGACGCCAGCTGGTTTCAGGAAAGGCCGGACATTTCAGTTGATCTTATTCGGGCAACTGGCGTCGAGTTAAGCGCATCAATCATAGACATTGGCGGTGGCGCATCACGGCTGGTCGATGCGCTTATTGATGAGGGTTTTGGGAAAGTCGCGGTCCTCGATCTTTCGGAAAAGGCGCTGGCTACGTCGAAGACCAGACTTGGCGCAAGGGGCGCAAAAGTGCAAGGGTGGTCGCAGATATCACGACCTGGGAGCCATCGCAGAATTATGACGTGTGGCACGACCGTGCGGCCTTGCATTTTCTCACCGATCCGAAAGACGGCGCTGCTTATGTCGAGCGAGTTATTAGAGCAGAGCGCCCCGGCGGTCAGGTGATTATAGGATCGTTTGCTCCAGATGGCCCCGAGCGTTGCAGCGGCCTACCAGTCATTCGTCATGACGCGGGGTCGCTCGGGGAATTACTAGGTCCCGCATTTGTGCTGGCCGAAAGCAGACGCCACAACCATCAAACACCCGGGGGCGCAACTCAAAAGTTTCAATTCAGCCGGTTTCGGCGTTTGAATTAGAGCGAGCGCGTAACCCCCCTGCGACGTGCATAATTGGAAAGTACTTGCGCCAATGCTGCTCGCTTAGTGCCACTCGGGAGGCGTGTTATGGCAGTTGAAACTCTTGCTCAAGACCAACGTCAGCACAGTCAGTACATCGACTTCTGGAATAGCGTACTGGTGCCGAAATTCATCCGCTGGAAGCACATCCTCGTCGAGGGGTTGACGCTACATAGTGAGGCAATCTTCCCGACTTTGTTGGTCAAGCCGGGCGATAAGGTCGTCGATGCTGGTTGCGGATTTGGCGATACCGCGATCAAGCTAGCCAGGCTGGTAGGTCCCTCCGGCTCGGTTTTGGCTGTTGATTGCTGTGATGCTTTCCTGGAGTTCGGTCGCAAGGACGCGAAAGCAGCGGGCATTACCAACATCATGTTCTTGGCTGAGGACGTGCAGACATACCCATTCGAGTCCGTTCACGATTTCTGCTTTTCGCGATTTGGCACGCAGTTCTTCGAGAACCCCGTAGCGGGACTGCGCAATATGCGCAAAAGCCTCAAACCTGGAGGCATCATGACGATGATCGTCTGGCGCGGTATAAAGGATAATCCGTGGCTCGGCTCGGCCAAGGAGACCGTCCTTGGCTACCTGCCGCCGCCGGGTGAGAATGCGCAAACTTGTGGTCCCGGACCGTTCTCCATGGCCGATACCGGGGTTGTGACGAAGCAACTCGAAATCGCCGGTTACAAAGACATCAAGTTCGAGCAGGTCGATGCCAAGGTATTCGTGGGCAAAGACCTCGACGACGCCGTGGATTTTCAACTTGCGATTGGACCGGCTGGTGAGGTGTACCGCGAGGCCGGAAAGTTGGCTGAAGAGCGGCACAGCGAAATCGCTGCGGCTCTCAGGGCGCAACTCGCAAAATATCAAGGTCCTAACGGGGTAATGATGAATTCAAGCTCGTGGAAGGTAACGGCGAGAAATCCAGCTTAGCTCAGCCCTCCGCGCATCCCTCGCTATTTCCGCTAAGGGTCTTGGCTGTGTGAAAACTCGACAGCGCTCGACGACGATAGAACAAACCATCGTCTAAATCGTCGCCAACTGCGCGAACATTCCGTGACAAGTCCAATTTAAGTCGGCTTGAGAAAGATCATTGTCGTGACCTTTCAATTTTTTACGTTTTCACACGGCCTAGGTCAAAAGCGCGGGTTTGAGCGTGCGCCGTCAACTTCCGCTCTGGCTCCGATAGCGACCGCAGCGCTGCATAACGGCGAGCGATATGACGGGTTATCGTTAATTCGCCGCTCCGGCTGGTTCAATCCACGGTGAACACGTAGAGCACGGTGGAATTGCGCATTTCGGCGGTTTCCGGCGACTTGAGGAGCGTGCCTCGCGCAATGCGGGACAGGCCGGTCGCGATGGCAATATATTGCTTGCCGTTGACGCCGAAGGAAATCGGCGGCGCGGTGAAGCCGGCGCCCATGTTGATCTTCCATTTCAGCTCCAGCGACTCATCGTCGAAGGCGGCAAATGTACCGTCAGCGAAGCCTGAGAAAATGAGGCCGCCAGCGGTTGTGACAGTTCCGGCGTGACTGGCGTAGGGCCAGTGCGCCTTGTTCTTGACCTCGCCCGTCAGCGGATCGAAGGCGATGATATCACCCTCGACGCGCTCGGAGGTCTTAGCAACACCTCCCTTCCACACGCCCGCCGGGTTCGACAGGGACGGATCGATTTTCAATTCGTTGCAGCCGCCGTCGGAAGGAATATAGAGTAGTTTCGTTTTGGGGCTGTAGGAGGACGGCCAGAAATTGTTGCCTCCGCCCAGGGTCGGGCATTGTTTGATATTGTTATGTTCGAGCGTCGCAGTGGCGACGCCCGCGTAAATCTGCCGGTCAGCATTGGGCACGTATTCAATCGGCTTACCGGTTTTCTGGTCGATGCCCTTGGTCCAGTTCACATAGGTGTACGGTTTCGCCAGGAGCATCTGGCCGTTGGCGCTCTCCATCGTGTAGACAAAGCCATTGCGGTTCGACTGAGTCAGCAGCTTGCGCGTTTGGCCATTGACCTGAGCATCAATAATGATGTGCGTCGAGATCGAAATCGTAATCCCAACCGTCGCCGGGAAGATACTGGTGATACCAGTTCATCTTGCCGTCTTCCGGGTTCCATGAAATGACGCTGTTCGTGTAGAGATTGTCGCCTGGGCGATAGGTCGGGTCAAACATCGGCACGGGATTGCCAGTGCCCCAGAAAATCTGGTTCGACGTGGGATCGTAGGTGCCCGTCGTCCACATCGACGCGCCGCCAGTTTGCCAAGCGTTATTCTTATCCTTCCATGTTTCACTGCCAGGCTCGCCTGGCGCCGGAATCGTGAATTTCTTCCACACAACCTTGCCAGTCGCCGCGTCGAGACTGGCAATCCAGTCGCGCACGCCGCGGTCGCCGCCAGAAGCGCCAATGAGGATACGGTCCTTGATGACGAGCGGCGCTGCGGTCAGCTCGACCGACGCCTGATCCTGCATATTGGTTTCCCAGACGACTTTGCCGGTGTCCTTGTTGGTGGCGATAACCCGCGATGGCCAGCCAGCAACCGAGATCACATAATTGCCCCATAACGCGACGCCGCGGTTCGACCACGACGGCGGCTTTTCCTGGCCGGGGTCCATGCGCCAGACGATGCGTCCTGCGTCGCCAGAGCGCACGTCGATTTTATAGACGATTGCCCATTGGTCGACGATGTAGAGGAAACCATCCTCGACAAGCGGCGTCGCCTCAATGTTTTCATTCACTGCTGAGCCGCCGAGAGCCACTGCGTAGGCGAGGTGCAGGGATTTGATGTTCTGCTTGTTTATCTTGTCGAGCGGCGAGAAGCGCTGGCCATCGTAGGTGCGATGGTTCATCAGCCAGTTCTGCGGCTCCTTGTCGGCGTTGACGAGGCGATCGAAGGTAACGTCCGCGGCGAACGCCGGCACGCCGATCAACATGGTTGCGGTGAGCCCAAGATTACGCAATTTCTTAAGACGAGTTGAGACCATGGTTTGACTCCCTCGACGCTTCGCGATTTCTTTTCAATAATTGCCGACAGTGCCGCGGTAGATTGAGAACATATTCGTCCAATCGCAAGTCCGCCGCGGCCAATTCTGGTCAGACCACCGTCAATTAGGCCCCAAAACCGGCATTGCGGCGTGATATCCTTCCGTATGATCTAGGGGGGGCGGATCAAATGGCAACTGGCATCGGAAGACGTCAGTTCATTTCTGCGCTCGGCGGAGCTGCGGTTTCGTGGCTGCTCGCCGCGCGTGCGCTGGAGTCCGGCCAAATCCGGCGGATCGGAGCGCTCTTTTACTGGTCATCCAGCAACCTGCAAGGTCAGGCCGGTCTCGCAGCATTCCAGGAAGTCCTGCAGCAGGCCGGCTGGACCGCCGGCGTCAATATCCGTTTCGACATCCGCTGGAGCGAGGAGAACGCGGAGCACATACGCAGATACGCGGCCGAACTGGTTGCGCTCACGCCCGACGTTATCCTTGCCAATGCGACGCCAAGCGTAGCGGCGCTGCAATCTCTCACCCACACGGTGCCAATCGTCTTCGTGACGGTCTCCGATCCGCTGGGAGCTGGTATCATCGAATCCATCGCGCGGCCTGGCGGCAATGTCACGGGCTTTATGAACTTCGAGTACAGTTTGAGCGGCAAATGGTTCGAACTGTTGAGGCAGGTCGTGCCGCGTCTTGCTCGGGCGGCTGTACTTCGCGATGCTGCTAATCCGGCTGCTATTGGCCAGTTCAGTGCCATCCAGGGAGCCGCGCAGCCGCTTGCGATAGAGTTGATAGCCATCAATGTCCGCGACCCTGGTGAGATCGAGCGGGCGCTTTCGGATTTCTCGCGCTTACCGAATGGCGGCCTAATCGTGACCCCCCACCGCTGGCCAGTCGCTTCATCGGAATCTCATCGTGGAACTTGCAGCCAAGCTCAAGCTGCCCGCGGTCTATGCCGACCCTGAGCCGGTCGCTGCTGGCGGCTTGATCGCATACGGACCGGATCGCGTCGATGAGTTCCGGCGCGCGGCAGGCTATGTCGACCGCATTTTAAAGGGCGAAAAGCCGGGCGATCTCCCGGTGCAGGCTCCGACGAAATACGCGCTGGGAGTCAACGTAAAAGCCGCCAGACACTCGGGCTAACAATTCCACCGTCGCTGCTTGCGACCGCCGATAAGATTATCGAGTGAGGCGTTGTTTGCTGCGGTGCATGAGTCCGAAAGTAGCCCGAAGCCGACATTCGCTGCGGTACCGAAAAATGTCCGCTCCCGGAGAAGGGTGACGTTGAAGCGGTGCCCCAAATGCAACGTGATCTATGAGCGCCGACGATGACCTATTGCAAAGTCCTTGGAAATTGGGACGAGGCGGACACCTGCCGATTGCTCCGAATAGGCCTCGGCGTCACGGTCCGTGATTCCCAATTTTTCAGCGGCCCACATGCCAAGGAGCTTGTTGAGACGAACCGTTTTCTTCCAGTTGTCGGAGCTGGTCATTCGAATTTCTCCGGTTGCCAGTCGTTGAATGCGCGCTTTTGGGAGCGCCCTCATTAATTTAAAGCAATTAAAGGCGCTCGTCATAGCCCATGAGCGTGACGGTGCAACTGCCGAGAAAGTTCGAGCTTGCCATCAATCTTAGAACCGCCAAGGCGCTCGATCTGAACATTGCTCAACCGTCACTCGCGACCGCCGACGAGGTGATCGAAATAGGCGCTATTTGCTGCGGCGCACTTTGTCGGCAAGTGGCCCCCATTGCTTCACTTAATGCGACCCAGCGATCCGGTCGCTACTTCTTAATTCTTCTACGGAGAATTCTGCCAAGTCGAAAGGCATGATCTGTCCAATCGGCCTTTGCAGGGCGCGAAGAAGTTTCGCACATTCCTATCGTCTTTGTCGTCGTCCCCGATCCGGTGGGCTCCGGATTTGTTGAACGTCTTTCGCGGCCGGGCGGCAACGCTACCGGCTTTATGATGTTTGAGTACAATCTGTGTGGAAAGTGGCTGGAACTGCTCAAGGACACCAAGCGTAACGCACGCGGCAGTTCTTCGCGATCCCACTTTCGCTGCCGGGATCGGCCAGTTTGCCGTCATTCAAGCCGCGGCGCCGTCAGTTGGCATTGAGGTAAGCCCAATCGACCCCCGTGAGCCAGCCCAGATTGAACACGCCATCGGATGCTTTCAAGCGCGACGGCACCCAGATTTGGACATATGAGTGCGTCGATTGCGATCATCAGATGCAGCGAAAGGTGAAGATCAAAAGCACGACCAGCAGGGACCGTCGTTGATTTCAAGACGCTGTGTCGCCCCTCAGTAGTGCAGGCAGCTTGGCGATGTTCGCAGCGATACGGCGCGTCCTCGACGGTCCAGGGAAGCGGCGACGGTTGGGCATGTCGAATACTAGGCGGCTCGCCAGCGCTTTTGTATACTGAACAAGACGGCTCACCGACACGTGTCCGTTTGCGGGTACGATTCGCATCGAAATTGCCACAGCAACTTCTGTCGAGGCATTTCGGCATGAAATCGCTGTTAGCTCTAATAGTCTGCGCGGCATTCGTTGTGGACTCGTCAGCGCGAGCGACGATTTACGAAATCAATTTGTCGGTCGGGGCGGGAAGCGTTACGGGGGTTATCCAGACAAACGGCGTCAACGGTGAATTGTCCCCGTCGGACGTGATTGACTGGAGCTTGCTCATCAATAATGGCGCCCGTTCTTTCAATTTATTTGGCCCATTGAGTGGCAACAATTCGCAGGTTTTGGTTTCTGGTCTTACAGCTTCGTCCTCTGGTCTCTTTGTTGACTTCAATCAGAACTCCGTTCGTGCTTATCCAGAACCCGTTTGCTGGCTCAGGCACGAACGGCTTCTGCCTGAATTGCTCTGGTAATTTATTGATCGTTGTCGCCGCCAGAACTGTGCTTGCGCCTAACCCCCAAGGCATCTTTAAGCTAGCGAGCGTTGCTACCAGCCAATAAAAGCGGGGCAGGCGTGTTCTAAAAACCCTCCTGCGGGTGCCGGCTGAAATGATCGAAATATCGAGGAAGGTTCTGTCGTAGTTACGGTGTTCCGGAAACATGTGTTTCTGGAACGAGACCAATATGCGACAGGCAGGCGTGCTGTCGCCGGACAAAATAGCTGCCCCGGTCCCCGACGTTCCGGCAGCGTCCGACGACTGGAGCGGTGTCGACTACGATTTCGACCACGGAGGCGGGAACGAGGCTCACAGGGCGGGCGTTTTCTACCGCAGGATCGCAGCCTAGTCGCTAGTTGTCTCGCGGAAGCGCCGGTTGCCTCGATCTGGTGTAAAGTATGCCCAGCAAAGGGGTGCATAAATGCCCACCTCCAACGAATACCGCGAAAGCGCCGAAAGATGTTGCCGTTGGGCGAGTGAGGCCAAGACCGAGACGGACCGCCTCGCATTGCTCGATCTTGCGCGCATTTGGCTTGATGCTGCATCTAGCCAGGACGAGATGACCCCGGCGCAGATCGCGGAAGCTGAAAAATTGACCCGTGAGTTGAAGCCGAAGCAGAAGCGATAGTCTTCGTCAAAAGAGGTGAAAACAAACTAAGGAGGAGTTCCATGTTGAACCCACTGATTGTGCCATCGGGAGCGACAGGACAACTGGGTGAATCGGCTTCTCACCACAAGCACTTCCATCCCGCAACTATCGCGTTCGTGTGCATCATGGCGTTGGTCGCAGGCGTCGGTGACGCATCTGCGCAAACGACGAAGCGGTCCATCGGAGGTCCGCAATCATCGAGACACTACACGGTACCTGAACGGTCCAAGAGCGTTCCGCAGCGGGCCCCTTGTGGCCCCGACCCACGACCGGGCAATCCCGGCATCCCCTGCTGGGATGGGGGATGTGGTCAGTGCGGCTTTGAGGGTTGATCGCGGCCAACATAGCCAAAGCTGCTGGCGCTGCTGAGGGCGTTCTGCGGGTTTACCCGGCGTCACAGAACCGACACACACGCTCACTAGCTCCCAGCGCGTCAACTTCCTGAGACTTTTCTTCTCGTGGCCCCGGCCTCTTTTACCGGGGCTTTTTCTTTTATCGCGGCGCTCGCGGCTCATTGGGCCGCGCGACCATGATGTATTTCAGGACGTAGTCGCCATCCTCAGCATGAAACGGCCCCGAACAACACACGCACAAAACCGCGAAGTTATGTGGCTTTGGCTCGGGCTTCGGATGACGAACGAGCTTGTAAGCTGCGCTACACGACGGGCAGTCAAAGTCGATGACATCAGGCATCCGATTAGTATGCCGCTGTACTATCGCACCGGCAAGGCCGCTTCAGTTGGCGTGCCTTAGAACCAGCGCCTGCGCCCATGCCAGCCGACGGCTGACACGATCACGATGGCCATGGCCATGATGCTACCATCGATCGTCCGTACCCCGAGTGATGCGCAAAGGTCCGTCGCACCGTGCGGATACGGATCGTTCGACAATCCTGTTAACCCCCCTTGTCATGAAGCTTTTGGCTTCTGCGCATGCTGATACCGGTTACAATCGGAGAGTGAACACTTAGTTGAGCAGTCGGGGGATCGGCCGACGAGATGCATTGGAAAATTTCCACACTCGCCGCGCCGTTGTTTTAGACATAGAAGTCAGACAGCGAACGCTGATTTTGTTCGCGCCTGCACCGTTGCGCGCTGCGCAGATCGCCCCGCGTCGGGCGCAGATCGGATTCCATAAGGGGTGTTGCACTAAACCGCTCCGCGGTAGGGAGCGGGATCACTGCAAGTTGGCCTGCTTCTTTAGCTTCTTCACTCGATGCTTCTGATAATTGAGGACGGATGCGGCCAGCGGCATGGAGCGAGAGACCCGAACGTGTGTCAGCGAGATAATGATCGCCGCTTCGTCTCCCGGCGGAACGATATGACACATGATCCCACCTTCGTCGCCGAGATACGATAAGTCCGCGACGGTCTGACGCGTTAGATGGGCGGCAGCGACTTTTGTCAGCTTGCAGTTGCTTGACCGCTGTTGGCGGCAATTCGACTTCGAATGGCACGGCCGCCTTGAGCGCGGCCAAGAGGTGCGCGGTCTTCTCTGGATTGTCGAGCATCGGCGCCAGTCTTTTTCAGAATTGAGCTTGGTGATTCGACGATCAATAATGATAGGGCATATGGCTCAGTAGAGCCATTCTAACCAGCGTCGCACAAGATTAGCATAATTTTTCGATCAAATTGCCTGCACGCAATCGGAAGGCAGAAGGCTGCCGGCCTCCTCGGGCAGCCGGTAATCAGACAGCAATAGAAAGAGAGCGCCTGATGAGCAAAGACCAAATGCCTGGAAAGTCCGAGAACGGAAGGGACCGCGAAGGTCTGAAACGGCGCGATTTGCTGTTGAGCAGCACGTTTCGGTGTTATCAGCTGGCGGGCTGACGACCCATGCGCAAGCGCAGCAACCAACGAGGACGCCACCAGCCAGGCAACAGCCAAACATTCTCGTGATCATGGGCGACGACATCGGCTGGGAGAACCTGGGCTCTTACCATCAAGGCCTGATGTTGGATGCGACCCCGAACCTCGACAAATTGGCCTCGGAAGGTATGCGGTTTACGGACTACTACGCGGAAGCAAGTTGCACGGCGGGCCGCGCCAATTTTATCGCCGGCGAACTCCCCATACGCACCGGGCTTACAACCGTTGGCCAGGCAGGATCATCGTTGGGCATGCCCGAGCAAGCGCCGACCATCGCCACCGCGCTCAAGACGCTGGGTTATGCCACCGGCCAGTTCGGCAAAAATCATCTAGGCCGTGTGGACGGATTTAGCAAAGTCATAGGGTAGAGGGATTCCCAAATCATTTTTTCTGTGACTCATGGGCGGTCGGTTATTTGGAGGACCGACCATGCTCACTGCCATGACGGAAGAGGACTGGACGATTGTTTTGAAGGTATTTGATGCATCATGCCCACGCCGCGGCGACAAAGGTCGGGATGACCGAAAGTTTCTCGAAGCCCTGCAGTATTTCGTGGTTCACAACATCACTTGGCGGGCACTCCCGGAAAAGTTTGGGCATTGGAACAGCGTCTGGAAGCGGTTCTGGCGCTTGAGCCGGTCCGGAACTTTCGAAGCTTTCTTCGAGGCGTTGGCGGCATTGAGCGAGACGGCGGATCTGGTGCAGATGTTCGATTCCACCGTGGTCCGCGCCCATGTCTCGGCGGCAGGCGCAAAAGGGGGCAGCACGATCAGGCGCTGGGCCGCTCGCGTGGCGGTTTCTCTACCAAGATCCACTTGAAGACCGATTTCGGTGGCTTGCCAATTGCCTTTCATCTCACCGGTGGTGAAGCCAGCGATAGCCGCAACTTCGAGACGCTTCTCGACATCGGCCCCGATATCAATCCGCGCGCCGCGCTCGGTGACAAGGGCTATGATTCTAAATCAAATCGCGAGGCCGCACGTCAACGTGGAATATGTCCGGCGATCCCGTATCGATCCAACACCAAGGACATCCCCACCTTCTTTCCGAAAACACTCTACAAGGCGCGGGCACGCATCGAACAAGCCGTCGGCAAACTCAAGCGCTTCAAACGTATCGCGCTTCGATGCGAGAAGACGGCGCAGAATTACGGCTCATTCGTCGCGCTTGCTCTCGGCTTCATCTTGATCAAATCCGTCCACACGGCCTAGGAGACCGGAATGAGCACCTGCCGACGAACCATGGCTTCGACGAATACTTCGGCTATCTCTATCACCTGAACGCAATGGAAGACCCGTTCTACTACACTTATCCACCCGACTGGAAAGGCACGGTCGGTCCGCGCAACCTGGTTCACAGCTTTGCGACGGACGTGGACGACCCAACAATTGATCCGCGTTGGGGCAAGGTTGGCAAGCAGAAGATAACCGATGAGGGACCGCTCCCGCCCGGGCCGATGCCTGGCATCAAATATGACATGACTACTTTTGACGAAGTGATAACGGCTTCGACGATCAGCTTCATGGACAAGGCTAAGAACGCAGGCAAACCTTTCTTCTGCTGGATGAATCCGACGCGTGCACATGTCCTGATACATCTGTCGCCCAAATACGACGCGATGCGCAATCCAACAACGGATTTCGGTCTGGAGGAAGCGGCGCTGAAGCAGATGGATGACAACATCGGCGTTGTCCTGGACTGGCTCAAGAACAACGGTCTCGATCAGAATACGATCGTTGTGTTCACTACTGATAATGGCGCCGAAGTTTACACTTGGCCCGACGGTGGCAACACGCCGTTTGCGGGAGCCAAAGGCGAGGTCACCGAGGGGTCTTTCCGGGACTGCCGCCGGCAATCCAAACATCGCCGATGAGTTGCTAAAGGGCAAGCAGATGGGTGACCGGACCTACAAGGTTCATCTCGACGGCTACGATCAAACCGACATGATCACAGGCAAAGGACCATCCAAACGTCACGAGGTCTGGTACTTCGCCCAAACCAAGCTCGGCGCATTGCGGTACGACAACTACAAGTACCAGTTCATCGATCAGCCTGAAGGATGGATCGGTCCGGTCGTGTATCCCAACATGCCCAAACTCACCAACCTGCGTCAGGACCCATTCGAGCGCATGAACTGGCCATCGAATGGCTTTGCGGGGGGCTCCATCGCCTATTGGGATGTCTTCAAGCACGAGATGTGGCGTTTCCAAATTCCTGCGCAGGTTATCGCCAAATATGTGCCCTCGTTGGTCGAGTATCCGCCGATGCAGGCTGGCGCCAGCTTTAACGTGGGAGACCTCAAGGCGAAGATCGAGCAAGCGATCGCCGCCTCGAGGGCGAATTCGGACTAAGCGAGCTGATACGCTACCTATAGCGGCTCGCAAAAACACGCATCTATTTATTGAGGCCGCCGTCAGTTGGTGGCCTCAATAATTTCTGAGCGCGCTGAACGCGTGATGTTGGCTTCCTTCACGTCAGTTACAGCGATGCAGTGATATGTCCGGTGTTGGGGGCGAAGCGGAAGTCGCGCTCCGCTGTGAATGTGCAGCGGTTGACCCGACTCGGAAGTGGTGTGTGCGTCGCAGCAGTTCATCGAGAGCCGGGAGGGCGGCCAGGTGCCGCCCTCCCTCGCCGTTGATCAGGCGAGCGCTTCACGTCAAGGCCAGCCGGCCAGTCGGGGCGGTTTCCCGCCGCAGTCGCCACAGAACGAGGCCATGGAGCATCAGTGCCAGCGGGACGGCGAAGGTGGGAATCAGGACCAGCGGATAGGATGAAATGAGGAGGTTCGGCGCCTCCAGAGCAAGGAGATGCGGCCGCCCCGGAGAGGTCATTGCCCCCATCGTAACCGCCACGACGAGGTCGGCAATTCCAAAAATGCACCAAGCGTAAACCGCTCTGTGGGCGGCAGCCGCCTTTCGGGCCAACAGCGCAGCCACAACGACGGCGAAGGACCCGGTCGCAACGTCGCCAATTCCTGCGGGCAGCGCGAATTGCCAGGGCAAGCGCCCGTCCGCCCAAAGCACGAGGAAGATGCCGCCGGCGACGCGATAGATTTGGGCCGCCACGATCCAAGGGAGCGGTATGGCGGAGACAAGGCTTGCGAGGTTTCCCGATAGCCGCAGTGCGACGGCGGCGGCGACCAGGGGGATCAGCAGACCGAACAGGACGGTCGGCACCGCGTTGTCGGTGGCCGCGAAATACACATTTGCGGCGCCGAGGTATTGGGCGATGGCCAGCCAAGCGATGAGCGCTACCGATAACGCGCCTGCGGTCATGTATCGCGACTGCGCGGGCGCCTCCATGCGGGCGGCACCTATCCAGATAAGGCCGAGTGCTATGGCCGCCACCAGTAGCCGGACGGTCAACTCGAACGCTATGACGTATTCAGGGATTTGCGGGGTCATGGTGAGCTCCATATTGACTGCCGTGTTGATAGTGACTATGCTAATGCAACTCAGTGCCTAACAAAACGATAGTAACTATCCAAATCACAGTTGCGTGATTTAATCCTCGCCCGATGCGCTCTGTTCGCGGCAGGGCGCTTGTCGGAGCAAGGAACGGATATGCGGAGGCAGACTCGAATGCCCAGCGCGGTGAAATCCGGTTATGGGCTGGATTGCCCAGTGGCCCACACGCTCGATATCGTCGGCGAACGCTGGACGTTCCTTGTCCTGCGCGACCTATTGCGCGAGGGCCCACGCAAGTTTCAGGACTTGGAGACAAGTCTCACCGGCATCGGTCCCAATACGCTGTCGGCGCGACTGAAACGGTTGGAGGAGGCGGGGATCGTCGAGCGACGGTTTTACGAGCAGCACCCGCCGCGCGCCGAATATGTCTTGACCGAGAAGGGACGGGGACTTGGACCGGTTCTGTTGGCCCTGAAAAAATGGGGCGAGAAGTACTAAGGCCTGAGGAGTCTGAAATTGGCCCGAAACCGAAGTGCCCCGAATTGGTCGACAAAATTCTGCGCGGAGCGAAGCCGGCTGACATTCCGGTCGAGCAGCCGACCAAATTCGATCTTGTCATCAATCTCACGAACGCCAAAGCGCTCGGCCTCGCCCGCGCCGACGAGGTGATCGAATAACACTGATGTTTGCTGCGGTGCACGAGTCCGGTCGTGGCCCAGGCTGTGTGAAAACTCCGAAATCGAATTCGTCGTTGGAAGTTTCGTCTCGACTTCATCAATTTGAAAAACAAAAACGCTGGCGACCACTGTCAGGAGAAGACAATAGAGAAACCAATTCTGCGCCGTGCTCGCGCAGGCACGTTTTCACACAGCATGGGCCCTCAACGTCGGTTACCGCGGCGCGGTGAAAGAGTAGCGATCGGATCAAGAGCGGACCTTCCTGGCGATTGCTCAAACCTACGCGCCTGACCCTGAACGGTCCCCGCCCTCCCGAACGTGAAGACCGCTTGCTCGCGGCGTGGTATCGTTCCTCTCACTAACAGCCCTCGCATAAAGAGGGGCGCATGTCAGTCAACATCGGAAGGCGGGAATTGATAGCCGCGCTCGGCGGTGCGGCAGCGTGGCCGCTCGCGGCGCGTGCCCAGCAAGTGGCGATGCCCGTGATTGGCTACCTCAGCACTGGATCTGCCGATGACGTTTATTTTGCCCAGTTAGCGGCCGGGTTCCGCAAAGGCCTGAACGAGGTCGGCTACGTCGGAGGCCGCAACGTGGCGATCGAATACCGTTTTGCGGAAAATCAGCGCGATCGATTGCCGGCATTGGTGGCCGATCTAGTCGGCCGCAAGGTGGCCGTGATCGCAGCGACGGGAGGCGGTGCATCGATTTTGTCTGCCATGGCGGCGACCACCACTATTCCGATTGTGTTCACGTTTGGTGGCGACCCGGTCCGGGAGGGCTACGTCGCCAGCCTCAACCGGCCGGGCGGCAACGTCACGGGGATCACCTGGTTCAACAACTCGCTCAGCGCCAAGGCGCTGGGGCTGCTGCACGAACTCGTTCCCAATGCTGCTGTCATCGCCATGATGACGAACCCGAAACTTCCGGAATCCGCGCGCACGTTAAGCGACGCGGAGGAGGCCGCGCGCACGCTCGACCGGCAGTTGCTTGTTCTTAATGCCAGCGTCCCGAGCAAGATCGACACCGCCTTCGCCACCTTGCGGCAACGGCGCGCTGACGCGCTCCTTGTCGGCGCCGATCCGTTCCTTGCCAGCCGGCGGCAGCAGATCGTCGCGCTGGCGGCACGTGACGCCATCCCGGGGATGTACCCCAACCGCGAATATGTCGCGGCGGGCGGGCTGATGAGCTATGGTAACGACGTTCCAGACGGCTATCGCCGTGCTGGACTCTTCGTCGCGCGGATTCTCAAGGGCGAGAAGCCCGGCGACCTGCCGGTCGATCAGGCCACCAGGTTCGAGTTCGTGATCAACCTGAAAACCGCCAAGGCGCTTGGCCTTGACGTGCCGCCCGGGCTGTCCGCCCGCGCCGACGAGATGATCGAGTAAAGCCACACTTTGCTGCGGTGCATGAGTCTGCTTTTGGCCCAGGCTGTGTGAAAACTCCGAAATCGAATTCGTCGTTGGAAGTTTCGTCTCGACTTCATCAATTTGAAAAACAAAAACGCTGGCGACCACTGTCGGGAGAAGACAATAGAGAAACCAATTCTGCGCGGTGCTCGCGCAAGCACGTTTTCACACAGCCTGGGCCCAAACCGGAAGTTCGCTGCGGCGCCGAAAAATATCCGCTTCCGGAGGTATAGCGTCAGTTGCCAGAGCGTGCGCCAAAGGATCATCTGCTCGTAAAATAACCTTTACGGACAGTATGAGCAAAGCTGGGCTTGAAATCACATGGAAAAATCCGCCCGCAAGCCGCCGCTCTCAACCATCGTAAACCGGACAGTTCCTCGTAGACGCAGCGAAACAACAGTCACTATTTTCGCAAGCCGATCTCGGTGAGGAAAGTCACCCATCGCTTGATTTCAGATGCGTGGAGGTCAGAAAACTCCTTCGCTCCAAGGCCAGTGGGCTCAAACCCGATTGTGCGAAACCGTTCTTGGATTTCGGGTTGACGCACGACCTCGACAATCGCGGCGCTGAGCGTCTCGACAATGTCACGGGGAATGCCGGGCGGCCCGTAGACGCCACCCCATCCGGCGAGCTTCATCCCAGGGACACCTGCTTCCTCAAAAGTCGGCACTTCAGGAATCGCCGGCAATCGATAGGGTGTGCTGACAGCAAGCCCCTTGATCTGGCCCGTCCTGATTTGTTCCATGACCACCGGATAAACTTCGATGATCACATCGATCGAGCCGCCCAACAGGTCGTTCAAGGCCGCCGGGCCGCCTCGATAGGGCACGTGCACCATGCTTATGCCGGTTGCTCGCATGAACAGTTCGGCGGCGACGTAATCTAAGGCCCCTATTCCGGTCGAGCCGAAGCTAATTTTCCCGGGCCGCGACCTCGCATAGGCAATAAATTCCTGAACTGAATTGACCGGCATCTGTTTGTTGACGACCATGGCGGTCGCGTATTCGGCCATCCCGGCAATGGGGACTATATCGCGGGCGGGATCAAACGGCGCCGGCGGATTTCCGATCATGATCTGCTCGCCCGCGCCGGCATCGATCGCATATGTGATCACCATCGTGCCGACGGTACCAACCATGAGCGTATAACCGTCGGGTGCAGCCCGTACCAATTCCCGCAGACCGATGGTGCCATTTGCACCGGACTTGTTTTCGACAATCACGGGCTGGTTGAAGGTCCGGTGCAGTCCTTCCGCGACGAGGCGCGCCGATAGATCAGTGATGCCTGCGGGTGGGGCCGGAACGAGAATCTTGATCGAACGAGAGGGATAGTCGATCTGCGCGCGCGCAGCGATTGGCCACGCAGCCGCACCGCCGAGCAGCGCGATGACCTCGCGGCGCTTCACTCAATCACCTCGTCGGCGATCGCGAGCAAAGCGGGTGGCACAGTCAATGCAAGCGCCTTGGCGGTCTTGAGGTTGATGACCAGATCGTACTTGGTCGGCGCCTGCACCGGTAAGTCGCCGGGCTTCTCGCCCTTGAGAATGCGGTCGACGTAGGAGGCCGCTTGCCGGAAAATATCGGTGAGATCACCGCTATCGGAAATTAAGCCGCCGCTGGCAGTGAATGCGCGCTGCGGATAGACCGCGGGCAAGCGATAGCGAGCGGCCAGCGCAATGATCAGATCGCGATGGCCTACCGTGAAGACATCCGGCAGGATGATCAGGCCGCCGCCCGGCTCGGCAGCAAAATCAGCGACGGTGCGCTCAAGCTCGGCGTCGTCGTGAACTACGGCGACAATCCACTCGACCGCAAAGGATGGTGCCGAGAGCTCGACCTGTCGCACGAAAGATGGGGCATACGGGGCCATGTCCGGGTTGAAGAGCAGAGCGACACGTCTTACGGCTGGCGCGATCTGCTTGAGCGTTTCGAGCCACTTTCCGCCCATCGAGAATTCGTAATTGAGGATTCCGGTGACGTTTCCGCCAGGTCGCGCCATGTCGGAAATGAAGCCGCGGCCAAGCGGATCGACGATGTTCGCGAACACAATCGGGACGGTTTTGGTTTGCTCCACGAGCGCGGCCACAGCGGGCGTGGTCATGCCAACGATCAGGTCAGGCTTGAGCTCCACCAGTTCCTTGGCGAATGTCTGCATCTCTGCGGCGTCGCCGGTGCTCCAGCGAAATTCGATATGGAGATTGCGGCCTTCCGTCCATCCCAGCTCTTTGAGACCCTGGTCAAATGCGGCAAGGCGAGCCTGCGATTCCGGATCGTTCGCTGCTAATCCGCTCAACATTGCGATCCGCCGTACATGCTGGTGCTGCTGCGCTCGCGCCGAGAGCGGCAACACAGCCAACGCGCTGCCGAGCGCGGCAATGAATTTTCGCCTTGCGATGTTGCTTGCCATTTGACCTCACCGTTGGTGGATCACGGCCGGTGCAATAACCTAAACAATATCACGCCCCAACCGGCAGGTCTGAAGGGTCATGGTGGTCGCCTCCAAACGGCGAAAACGTCGGTCTCGGGGGAGAGCAGACATCCCTAGCGCATTGCATACCGGCATTTAGTTGAGAGTCCGGTGATGGCCGAAGCGGTGGTTACTGCAGCGCGAGCGGAGGCCGCATCGCAGCGATTGCGTCGCCACCGGGTCCTCTGCCACGCCGAACACAATCGGGATGGTTGAAGTAGCCGCTTTGGCGGCGAGCGTGCCGGGCGTATTGCCTGGCGTCGCGATGACCGCGACATGGCGCTTGACGGAATCGTTGAGGATTGCCGGAATGTCCTCGTAGTGGCCGTCGAGCCAATGATATTCGACAAGGACGTCCTTACCCTCCCATGTGACGCTAGAGCCAGACCTGCCGATTGGTGTTTGATATTCTCCGCCACAATGGGAGCAGGGATGCTTTTTCTTTAAAACTGCTTGAGGTCTTTGGCGAGATCGACCGGTCCCGAATAAAACTTCTTCACGCGGTCAACATAATGGCGCGAGTCCACGTCGTCGTCCCCGGTCAGGATAACATGGGAGAGTACGACGCGCTTTACCTGCGCGCGGGATGCCAATTTGCCAACTTCTTCCGGAGTCAGATGATCCTCGCCTAGATGCCGCACGACGCCAACTTGGCGCTCGGCGGACATTGCGTCCCACGTGCCGTTCTTACGCAGTATCGCTAGGAAATCATCGATAATCAGCACTTCCGAGACGAGTATGTCAGCGTTCTTCGCCAGTTCTTCAACGGATGGCGATGGTCCGGTGTCACCAGTGAAGACCACGACTTTGTCCGGCATCTCGAACCTGTAGGCGTAAGATTTGTATCTGCCATGGCCTGGATTGGCCCGCGTCAGATGGAAATGGGAATTCTCGGCGGCGGTCACCTTGATATTCGCATCCTGATACACCACGCCAGTTGCTACGTCGTGGCCTTGGAACATGTCCTGAATCGAGGTGCGCAGGCCGTCGTCCGAACGGATTTCGGCGTCGGGCGTCAAATACTGAATCGTCGCCGCGACGATTGTCTCAATGCCGTACGGTCCATAAACGTTGATCGGGTCCTTACGTCCGTAGTTCCGTTCGGCTGCCATCAGTGGACCTAATCCAGCCATATGGTCACTATGCGGATGGGTGATGAATATTACGCCGATTTCATGAAACCTAATGCCAGCTTTACCTAGCCGACGCAGAGTGCCGTCACCCACGTCAATCAGGTAGAACGTCCCATTGACGATCAGCAAATTCGACGACTGCGCCTGGTGCGCTACTGGATAGGGGCCAAAGCCTGTTCCGAGAGTAATGAGGCGTGTGCCAGCCCCCGTTTGGGCGACACTCGGCGTCTGCGCACCGGCATCGCGTACCTGCCAAAGCAGTACGGCAGCGAGTACGGTACACCGGAGAATGATGATGAATTCGCGGTGTCTCATGGGGCTTTCCATTCAAGATGGGGACTGGGGTTCGCCAACTACTCTACGCGATCCGCACACGATGGGTTTCTGCGCGCGAAGCTCACGACTATCGGCTGAAACGCCGATCGATTGCGCGAGCACCTGCGTACGCACAGCGCGCTCGATAAAGACTGCCAGGGACTGCCGCCTCCTCGATCGTCTTGGTCGCGACCAACTGGCCATGGTGAGCCAACAGGATGGCACGCTTTGTTTCCGAGCGCCTCGTGGATGATTTGACCTTCCTCGTCGCCGATCGGCGGTCCAGGCCACTCGGGGAGATAGGCGCAGTCGTCGTAAAACATCGCCGTGTCCATGTGCGCGGCCACCAGTGGCTTGCCGACTATCGACAATGCTGAGCAATAAGGTGGGTGGGTATGCACGATTGCATTTACGTTCGACCGGTGGCGATAAATCTACAGATGGAAGCAGTTTGACGGGTTCACCATTCCATTGCTTCGAGCAAACGGAGATCATCGTCGACCAGCACGATGTTGCTTGCACGCGCCTCGTCAAAGCCGAGTCCAAAGCTCAGCATCCAATAAGTTCCGGGTTGGTCGCCGCGCGTTGTAATCTGGCCGGCGAGTGCAGATTCGTGGCCTTCGGCAGCAAGTATCCGACAGGTCAATGCCATCTTTTGACGGAGTGACCAGGGCGGCAAAGGTAGATGGCGCTCCATCTCGTCGGTGGTGCGCGCGTGGTATTCGGCTTTGTCACGAACGATCACATCATTCATGTCTCGGTGCCTCCTATTATTCGGGCTTCACGCCGGCTTGGCGCGCGAGGGCGGCCCATTTCGGAATTTCAGTTGCGACATAGGCGGCCAGCTCGGCTGAACTGTTGCCAACCACCTCGGCCCCTTGCTCGCGCAACCGGTCCCGCAAGTCCGGTAATGCGAGCGCCGCCACAGCGGCGTCGTGCAACTGCGCCAAAATCGGCGCCGCTGTGCCCGCCGGTGCAAATAGCGCATAGAAATTGTCGGCAACGAGCTGCGGATAGCCGGCCTCAGCGGTAGTCGGAATTTCGGGCATCGTCGGACTACGTCGTGAGCTTGTGATGGCGAGTGCGCGCAGCGTGCCGGCGCGGATATGGGGCTGAAGCGACAACATAGTTTCGAAGGCCAACGGAACCTCACCTGCAAGTAGGGCGGTCACGGTCGGTCCGCCGCCGCGATACGGCACATGTTGCAAGGTTAAGCCCGACAGCTCATTGAACAGCTGGCCGGTCAGGTGAAATACGGTGCCCGCACCTGCCGAACCGTAATTTGCGATCCCCTTCGGGTCGGCCTTGGCCGCATCGACGAAGCCGCGCACTGTGTTGGCAGGCACGCGCGGGTTTACCGCCATCAGAATCGCCGCCGCGGCGACCATGGTGATCGGAGCAAAATCCTTCAAGGTGTCGTAGGGCAGTTTTGCATAGATGCTGGGGTTGATGACGTGACTACTCGGAGCAAGTAACAACGTGTAGCCATCAGGGACAGCCTTTGCGGCGACCTCAGTGCCGAGCACGCCGCCAGCACCACCGCGATTATCAACGATGATCGGCTGCTTAAGGCTCGCGCTTAGTTTTTCGCCGAGCAATCTGCCGACGATATCGGTGCCGCCGCCCGGCGGGTACGGCACAATGAGGTGGATAGGCCGGGTCGGATAGACTTCGACTGCGCTCGTGATCGCGGGCGATATCATCGCCGCAACGGCAAGGAGGCCGACAAGCTCTCGTCGTCTCATGCGATTCGCTCCCGCGCCGCCTATAATCAATTGACGGGTGTCGAGGTACGCGACGAGAGCTTAACACGGGAACTACACTATCCGCACCTGCAGTCTGCGCAAATGTCCGCTTCTCTAATCGGACGGCAGGTCCAAGCAGACATGCGAACCCACCTCATTCATCGTCCCGCGAGGGACATCTTTCCACCGCTCGGTGGAGCTCGAGGTTTCCTCCTATTGGATTTGATCCGGCACGGCTATCATGCTGCTGCACCTTGTTCCCTTGTCCACCGGAACTCGGTGCCATCAACCCAGATGCGGTGCACGATTACGGCCAGCCGGCGTGCCAGCGCCACGATCGCCTTTTTCATGCCGCGGCGCCTGGCGATCTGCATCGCCCAGGCCTTGAGCCAGGACCACTTCTTTGACCACAGCATGCTCTGAGCCGCTTCGTAGAGCATGTTACCGTGCAAATTGATAGATTAAGACGAACCGCGAACGGGCATTTTCCTGCGGGTCTCTTGGATCAGTTACCTAAATGCCTGTCGAAGAACCGCGCGATCTCGGTGAAGGCCTCCTTCGATTTCAGGTGCGGTTGGTTCGAAGTTGTACTGGGCGTGCGACATGCCCTCAAACACCTGAAGCTCTGCTTCGACGCCGGCGCGCCGCAACTTTCGGTGAGTGAGCACCGTGAAGACTCAGGAACAAGTCGCGTGTGCCGCTCGTGAGAATGGCCGGCGGGAAGCCGCTGAAATCCCCATAGATCGGTGAGAGCTGCGGATCTTTGAGATCATGGCCGTTTGCGTAGAGCAGCGCCGCATGGCTCAGATATCCGCTGTAGCTGACAAGCACATTGTCCAGCCACTCGTTGGTCTTGTAGGTGTCGCCGGTTTCGGTCAAGTCCGCCCATGGTGTGCCGGGAGCAATTGCCGCCGGTAGCGGCAGACCCTCCTGCTTGGCGCGCAGCATCAATGCCAGCGTCATGCCGCCGCCGGTAGACGTGCCGAACACCGCCATGTTGCGCGGATTCTGCGTCTTGACCAGATCCTTCCATACCGCCGTGGCGTCGTCCATCGCCGCTGGGTAGGGGAAGTCGGGTGGCATGCGATAGTCGACAGCAATCACCTTGAAGCCGCCATAAGCCGCCATAAGGGCCGCTTCGCCTGTGCCGGCTTCGCCCGGATTGTATACATAGCCGCCGCCATGAATGTTGAAGAGCAGACGATTGCGGTTAGCAGGTGGAATTTCCTTCGGAGTCAGGATGAAGACCTTCACGCCCGCAATGGTGGAGGCTTCCATGGTCACACCGAGTTTTTCGCGGACTGCCTTTTGCGCTTCGGCACCGGCGGCCGCCAACTTGTTGATGAGGTCCTTCCACTCCGCAGCTGATTTCGGATCGGCATCCCATGCCGGCACCCGATAAGGCGCCGCGATGACCGCCTGGAATTGGGGGCTGGCCGTGTTAGGCACGGGAATAACGCGCCCCGGAACTGTCCGCGGGCCAGGCTTTGAATTGCTTGCGTTTTGACTGAATTCCAGAGCCGCAGAGTCCGACGGTGTGCCGGGGTCGAGCGCTACAGCCGGCAGGCAGAAGGTTATTGTTGCGGCAAGTTGAATGAACGCGTGCGCATGCAATACGCGAAGCTGCATTTGTGTGCCTCCCTGCAGACGGTCGGTTTTCGGACGTGCTCCGTCGTCACCGAGGCTACGCCGAATTATGCCGCCTCGCCATTGCCGCGATCACTAAACACGGGCCGCGAGGCGATGTTTTCGGGATATCCGAGCTTTGTCCGTTTACGCGCCCAACATCGGACATATCACTGCATCGCAGTAGCCGACGCGATGGGCCGATTTTGTTGAAATAGTCCTGAAATGCCTTCTGGCGATTTTTTCGAAAGAAACGAAGCTAAACTATGCTCGCCGATTAATATGGCATCCAGGCCGTTGTCGAAGCCGCCTGTGGGTTTTTTCACTAGGAGACCAGGTCTCTCAAATATTTGTACGAGAATCGCATCAGCGGCCTAGAAGAATTTAGACCAGCGGTGGAAAACGACTTTTTCAACAGCATCGGCCACTCGCGTCACTTCGCGCTGCGGAAAAACAGCGGGCTTTTTCGCGGTCAAACCACCGTGAAATCGGTCACAGACCTGCCGATTAAGGCGTGATACATGCCAGTGCCGCGCAATCGTGCCGACGAGGCCTATTTCGAACCGCTTAAGCGGCTCAAGCTGCGGCCCGAAACCGCGCTGAGCCTCGGCGTTGTCCACTACACTGACGGTTTTGAGGGCACAATGAAACGGCTTGCCACTGCAAAAAAGTACGCCGGCAATTTCTCGATCGCGACGGAATGCGGCTTCGGGCGACGGGACCCGCGGACGATTTCCGAATTGTTGCGCATCCACGCCCCGGTTGCGGACATGGATTGAGCGCGCAATGTCAGCAGCAACTCGAATTGCCGGATGTCGCCTATAGGCCCGATGTATCGGTCGCGGTCGAGATTTCCGACGAGTAATGCCGTATTGTCGCCAACAGGAGTGCTGGTCGCATGACGAAACACATGGTGCATCTGGTCGGTAGCGTGCCGTTTGGTAGCGCCGCCGAAGTGTTCGAAACGGTAGGACCGCTGCTGGGGCCACGGCTCGCCTCGATTCCCGACGGCGAAACTGGAGAGCGCCTCAGCTGGATGGGATGGCTGGAAGTGATTTTCGCTGGCCATCAGCAGTTCGTGAGCACGGGCGAGACCTTCGCCCCGCGGCAGGACAGCAAGGAGGTTACCAAGCGGTATCGGCTGAAGGCCGGCGTCGATCCCAAAGATGTCCGCTTCGACGATCTGCCGCAGGTCCGCTTCGCTAAAGAGTCCTATTGCGAGTTCGCGCGCCAGAAGCAGGCTGGAAAAATTCCGGCTGACGTACGTTTCCAGGTCTGTTTGGCGGGTCCGATTTCTGTCATTCGCCGCTTCGTTGCCGATGAATCCGAGCAGACGACCGTGTTGCCGGCCTACGAGCACAGCCTCTTTCGGGCAATTGAATCCATCGCGGCCGCGATACCGCACGATCAGCTCGCAATACAGTGGGACGTGGCGTCTGCCGTGTTCGAGGCGCTGGAGCGCGGCAAGCCGACGCCGCATGGCCGCACGCGCGCGGAAATGATGGACACATTCGTCCCCCAGCACGTGCGACTGGGCATGGCGGTACCCCGAGACGTTCATCTCATCTATCACCTTTGCTACGGCGACGCGAGCCACAAGCACTCAGTCGAGCCCGCGAGCGCCGCATTCCTGGTGGAGTTCTCCAACCGCATTTCGGCGGAGTTCGGCCGCACCATCGAGCTCATACACATGCCGGTACCGCGGGACCGCACTGACGACGCCTATTTCGAGCCGTTGGCCAAATTGAAGCTGCGCCCTGAGACACAATTGGCACTCGGGCTAGTGCACTACACCGATGGCATTGAAGGCACCCGCCGCCGCATCGCGGTGGCGCGGAAATACTTCAAGGACTTTGCGATCGCGACTGAATGCGGCTTCGGCCGCCGCTCTCCTGACACGATCGTCAAGTTGCTGGAGCTTCACGCTGAAGCGGCCGGACTCCGATCTTAGGGCGTTTGCTGAGCATGCTGAAGCTGCGGTTGCAGTTGTCGAGTCTGATGCTGTGCACGGTGCTGGCTTGCAATCTGGCGGTGGCCCAGGACTATCCGACAAGACCGGTGAAGATCATCCTGTCGAACAGCGCCGGCGGGTCTCCAGATATAGTGATGCGGATCGTAGCCGACCGGCAGCAAGTCACTCAGGCAGCAGTTCTTTATCGAGAACCGTCCGTGATCGGCGCCGAACTTGCATCGCAAGCGCCGCCCGATGGGTACACGCTCTACCTCGGAACCAACGACGCATAGTGGCCAACCGCTTCCGCCTCAAATCGCTGCCTTACGATCCCGACAAGGCCTTCACGCCGATCGCGAACATTGTCGACAGCGCTCCGTTCGTCGTGGTGGTTCATCCCGACCTTCCGGTGAGAACGTTCGCCGAGCTCGTGAATGTGGCAAAGACGGGACGCGACGCCTTGTCCTACGGCACTACGATCGGCATCAGTGATGTGCTTGCACAATGGATCAATAAGACCGCCGGGATTGACATCCGTCGCGTTCCCTATCGGCAGAATTCGGAGGCCGTGCAAGATTTTCTGAGCGGCCGGGTCCAGGTCCTGTTGATCTCGCTACCCTCGGTCGCGCCCTTCGTGCAATCCGGCAAGGCGCGAATCGTGGCGGTCAGTTCAAGCAAGCGGTTTTCCGGCCTTTCCGACACGCCGACGATCGCGGAGACCTATCCTCGGCTTGTCGTCGAAGGCTGGTTTGCGCTGGTCGGGCCGGCCGGCGTTCCCGCGGAGGTGGTCCGCCGGCTAAATCCAGAGGTCGACAAGGTGCTCAAGGATCCAGAATTCCTGCGGCGCCTTCAGGATTTCGGGTTCAGCACCAGCGACGCCATGACTCCGCAGGCGATGGTCGAGCGCATGCAGGAAGACGTCGCGCGCTGGCAACGGATCTCCCGGGAGATCGGGTTACATCCGCAATGAGCGGATCGATCGCGCACGCGTCTCCTCACAGACGAAAGACCAAGCGACCGGACAGTCCAGCAGTCGACGCAGTTCGAGCTAGTCCTCGACCTAGAGGCATAATTGGGCGAGGCCGCAGGTCGCAAAGCAGCTGCCTGACCACGATCCTCGCCCCGAACGTAGCTCATGAAAAAAGGCCGCATCGTTGTTGATGCGGCCCTTCTTATCTGACTCACCTAGTTCTCGCACAGCCTGCTCGCGGCAGGAATTGAAAGTGCTTACGCCGCACCGAAGATCGATACAACGTTGCGCTTGCGTCGACCAGTCAGGAAGCCCACCAACGCAAGGCCACCGGCAAACAACGGCAACGCGCCGGGCAGCGGAGTTACTGTTGGGGGATCCGTCGGAGCCAACGCTTGCGACACAAGATCGTAATTGTTCTTTGTTCCGTCCCAATTGATTTTGAAATCGGGATCATAGCCCGCAAAAGTGCCCGATGAGAGTGTCACGTCGAACACAAAGGTCAGCGTTGAGTTGGCGGCCAGTGCAGGCCCAGTTGGGTCAGTGTTAGCCGAGAAGCAAAAAAAGTTGCCGGTGCCGTCACAGCCACCGGAATTGAGACCACCTGATTGTTCTGTGAAACCAGTAGGGGCGGTCGCACTAGAGAAATGGGGTGGCGGGTTGAAGGCGAAGGACTCCACCCCAAAGCGGCCTTTTTCGGTATCTGCCGTACCGTTAATGCCGGTAATCGTGAGCGTGAACTGATCGGTAAGTGAGTTAACCACAGAGTTTGTCAAAGAATATGTTATGCCGTCCGCAGTCAAAGTACTGGCATAAGCCGGTGACGCAGCGATGCCAAAAGCAAACGCCATCGCTGCTGGATGTAAATACCTGCGCATTCATAGCTCCACAAACATCTAGGCGGTCCGTTGAGGCACAATTCTCCCCAACAACCGCCTGCGTTGACCAAGGGTATACTTGGATATTTTCGTGCCCCCACTGGCATAGATTTCTCAAATTGAGTCTTGCCTTTGGAGGACTAGCTTTTGTTTTTGTGTGCCAATGCGTGGTCTAACCGCTGACGCGCGACGAGGCGCAGCGCATTGCGGCTAACGTGGCGAAGCTGCCGGATTTCCTGGCGGGGCAAATAGAAAGGCCGCCATCCTGGCCTAACCGAACCACGCTCTTGAGCGTAAGTGACGATTACAGCGCGGGGTCGGCAGTCGCTCGCTTAAGAGCCGAGCGTGGCCCCAGAGCGGGGGTGTCGGGGGGTGGGGTACTCCGGGGCCACATACACGGCCGGATGGTTGGGGACCAAAACCGGGGTGCGAGTAATCCTCGGACAACCTCGGCGCCCTTACCATTATGCGTTGATCAAAGGTGCCGATACGTTCGTATAGGGTGCGCGCTGCGGAATCTTTTGCGCCTCTTGTTTGATCTAGGTCGACATCGATGGTGTCAGCGTTGCCGCGTGCGGCCTCGGCAAGCTGCGCCGCGACGTACTGCCAAGTCGCTTTCTCGCGGTACGGCGCAGGTAGATGGCGCTCGATCAGATCGCGCACATCGCCGAGCGTGGTGAGCGTCGTTAGGTTCGCAATGACCAACGGGCGCGGCAGGCGGCGAGATCCAGTCGGGGCGCTTGCGCGGCGCGCTCATGTCGGAGATCGCTTCAGCAACTCAGGCAGCTTGGCGATGTTGGCCGCGATGCGCCGCCCTCGTCCCGCGTCATCAGGCGGCCGAGAAACCGGCAGCGTCATGCCCCGGGCCCCGGTATAAAACAATGAACTCTTTCAGCGTTACTCTCATCGGACCAAACCCAAACCCAAGCTTGTTTAGCTAGATTTGGACTATTGACGACAGCATTGTCTGGGACATCCATCCATTTGCCCCACCATCTAACGCGGTAATGATCTCCCTGGATGTCCCAGTCGCCGTCCTCGACAGGATGTCCGTCTGACTCTGCACAACAACGACCCACTTCGCTTGACAAGCTCTCGAACCAGTTGTGCAGAGGGCTGTTGGCATAACGACCATCATCGTGGATCAAGATGAAAGTTGAAATCAGGAACAGGTAAAGCCCCATTGTCTACCCCCTATCTGAGTGTCATCAGTAAATGAAAGCTCGCGCCGGACTTCAAGAGGCTCCTGCGTCCCAGTTCTTCCTCGTAATGGAAATAGCCGAGCGCCTGTCCGCTGGCGTCATGGACGATGTAGCGGGCGTCATGCTCGTCGACGGCCCACGGCGGCGGGAAGGCGACGTGCGTAGGGCACGGCAGCGCAGGCGCGTTCTCGGCGTCCGCAGCGCGCCGCGTTAGCCGAATACGTTTCCAGCACGGACGCTATACCTTTAAGAGCGGACATTCGCTTGCGCTACAATATCGGTCGTGATGGGCCGATTGTGTTGCAAAACTCATTTTGCACTGTTGCTCAAAAATTCCAAAGGCTGCTGGCGCGGTTTTCGTGTAGAGATGTGAGGGGCCTCATCGCCCCACGTTAAAGTCATAGGCGACGGCGGTAACGCGATTGAACTTATACGAATTGGCGATTGATTCTCGCCTCAGATTTTTCGCAAAAATCCGCTGCTCTGCAACTTTCGACTTCCGCAACACAATCGGCCTCTTGACGGACTTATGCTCAATTGCAGACAAAAGTTCCCATGGGTGTGGTCGGGCCGCTGCTCGTCAGACATACGAATGGCACGGTTATGAACAGCGCGATGAGATCGGGACGCGATCACAGTCTCGCGGGGACGATCAGCGAGCCGTGCGAGCGTAGGGACGCGCTGATCGAGCGCGACGACGCAGACGCGCACGAGCGTCGTTCGCAGCGCGACCCCCTGCGACGCAGATTGGCGCCGTCGTCTCGCAGCGCGCGCGTTTGTAGCGCGCGTTTCTGGCGGTTGATCGAATCATCTGACGCACTCGTTGAATGGATGATAGCGGGGACGTTGCGTCTTGATCAGGGCCGCTTGGGTTGTCACTCACGCGTCAGCTTCTGTGCTTCCGCGATCTGCGCGGAGGTCATGAGCGCTGCTATGCTGGTCTCGATATTTGGCAGCACTTTGTTGGACCCTGCGAAGCGGACAAAGTTGAACCACATGTGGGCGCGGACGTAGTCCTGCGGCACGCCATGGCCTATCGTGTACATGACCCCGAGATTGTACTGCGGCATAGGCGTTGCCTTGGTCGGCAGCCAGGCGATACCACTTCACCGCCTCGGCGTAGTTCTGCGGCACGCCATGGCCATTGGTAGTACATGAGCCCGAGATTGAACTGCGCGTCGGCATTGCCCTGGTCGGCGGCGAGGCGATACCACTTCATCGCCTCGGCGTAGTTCTGCGGCACGCCATCGGCCAACGGAGTACATGACGCCGAGATTGACTGAGCGACGGCTTCGCCTTGGTCGGCGGCGAGGCGATACCACTTCACCGCCTCGGCGTAGTTCTGCGGCACGCCCTGGCCATCGCGCGTACATGACGCCGAGATTGATCTGCGCGAAGGCGTTGCCTTGGTCGGCGGCGAGGCGATACCACTTCAGCGCCTCGGCGTAGTTCTGCGGCACGCCCTCGCCGTTGGCGTACATGAGGCCGAGATTGTACTGCGCGAAGGCGTTGCCTTGGTCGGCGGCGAGGCGATACCACTTCACCGCCTCGGCGTAGTTCTGCGGCACGCCCTGGCCTCTGGCGTAATGACGCCGAGAATGAACTGGGCGTTGGCGTTGCCTTGGTCGGCCAGCGGACGAAAAAGCCGCAGGACGGTCGCTTAGTCGCCTTGCGAAATGCGGCGATAGCATCCTCAAGCGGACCTGCGGCCGCAGGTGTGGCAAGGCGCAACAGAAGAACGATGGCGGCGAAGGCGCTCGCGCCATGCGGTGAAGTAAGCAAAAGTAAAGTGTAGTACAGATAGAGAGAGAGCAAGAGCAGAAGAAGAGAGAAAAAAAAAAGGAGAGAGAAAGGGGTCCACCAGGGCTTAGACCATTGTGGTTGTAACACATCTCAATACGATCGGGCGGACATTGGGGGGGGGTGCGATGATGGATGTGGGGATGTACGGGTTGTACAGTGGTGGTCGAGTACAGACCGACGTGTGTGTGAAGCGAGGTGCAGCTTACGTTTTGTAGTTGGTTATGAATGTGGTGTGTTGTTGTGGTGATGGTGATGATGTTGTTAGATGTTATGGTTAGAGTATTAGAAAAATGGTGTGGGTATGGTAAATGTATGTGGGTGGTGATTTTTGATAATGGGGAATTTGGTTGTGAGATGTGGAAAGATTGTTAGTGTGTATGGTTTATATTTAAATGGTTAAATGTTGTTTTGTTGTTTGTTGTGGTGACGTAGATGTATGATGGTTGATGTTGATTATGTGATGTGTGTGGATGTGGATGTAGGTTTGAGTTTGTGATTAGATGGATGTGGTGTTTGATGTGGAGATGTGGTGTGGTGATAGATTGATGACATGATGAATGATATGGTATAACGATGAATAGGTGATGTGACTATTGTATGAGTGTGAAGGTTAGAGTTATGGAGATGATGGGTGGTAAGTGTGAGTGTTGTGGATAAGATGACGTACGCGCGTTGCGTTTCATCGCGTGTAAGCATGTGCAACGTGGATGCAACGGAAGCGTAGACAGGCAATGTGATAGATTGTAAGACATCTCGTAGTTATAAGGGGTGAAGGTAAGGGTTTGTTTTTTTTGTGTGTTAATTGTTTTTGTGTGCATTGGATGTTTTAATGAGTGTGAATATGGAGTGAGTAATGATGTGATGAGATGATGTAAGATTTGTTTTTTTGGAAGAATGTGTTAAGAAATGTGTAAGAATGTGTGAGAATGTAGTGGGGATTGATGTGGGGGTTTTGTGAAGGTGGTGGTTGGGTGTGAGGAATGTAGTATGGTATGTTTTTAGAATATTTAGTATTTTTAAATGTTTGATTGTGTAGTTTGATGTAGTATTTTAATGGTGATTGGTTTGGTGTGTTATGTGAGTATAAGTGATAAGAAAATTAGATATTTATTGTTTGATATTAGTTATTGGTGATGGTGATGTGTATTGTTTGGAATATTGAAATGTTGTTGTGGTGTTATATTTTTTTGGGTGGTTGTTTGTTTTGAGTAATTTTTTGGTGTAGGTGAATAATGTTTTTGTGGTGTGGGTGGTTATTTGTTTTGTTGTGGTTTGTGTATAAGTGTATTTTATTTTTATGTAAAAATGTATGTTTGAAGGTGGTTATGAAAAGTTTTGTAATTTGTTTGGTTGTTGTTATTGTTGTTGTTGTTTCTCTTTGGTTGATTGTTAAAAATTATGATATTAATTAATTAGTTAGGTATGGGTAGAGGTGGGATGTTTGTGATAATAGTTTAGTTTGTTATTTTATTATGTTGGAAAATTAGTATGTTAGTGGTGTAAGTTGGTATTGTTTTGTGTATTATGATTATGGGTGTATAAGGTTGTAAGAAAGAGTTATTTTATAAGAAAAAGGGAGTTATTAAATGATAGATATTGTTGGTTTTAATAATTTATAATAGTAGTAGTGTTGAGGAGATGAGAGAGAGAAGGTTGTAAAGTTAGTGTGTGTGATATAAAGATTTAAAAGTGTGGTAAATGTTTTTTGGGACGGTCATTTGGAAGTAGCCGTCGGTATCGGCTCCGACGATCTTGTGGTTTTTGTATGTTGATGATATTGTTGTTGTTGGTATAGATTGTGTGGTTTGATTGGTGGATTATGTGATGATGGTGTATTGTGATATGTTATTGTTTTATTGGTTGTTGTTTTTTGTTGTTGTGAAAATGTTGTTGATAATTGAGTGTGAGTTTGTATGTAATGGTGGTGTTGTTAAAAGTTTTGTGTATTGTTTTGTGTGGTTGTTATTTTTAGTGTTTGTTGATGTTTTTTATGTTGTTTAGTGGTTGTAGGTGTTTTGTTTTTATTGAGTGTGAATTGTTGTTTTAGTTGTAGTGTTTTTTGGTTGTTGTAATGTTGTTGATTTAATAATTTAGTGTAATTGATGTTGTTTGTGTAAAGTTTTGTGTGGTGATGAAGTGTATGTTGTTGTTGTTGTGTTTTAGTTTTTAAGAAGTTTGAAAGTTTTGTGTGTGTGATGTTTTTATAGTTATTTGAAAAGAAGTGGTGTTTTTTAAAATTATAGATATAAGAAAGGTGTGAAAATAAAAAATAAAGAAAAAGGTAAAAAGTAAAAAAAAAGTAGTGAAAAAAATAAAGTAAGTAAATATGAGTGGATTTGTTATCGGCCGAAATAGCCCAGGCGAAGGTCTCGTTGGTGATAGCAACGGTCGAGAACGAGTGACCCCAGGCGAGCCGCCCGTCTTGACCATCGACTACAAAGGTGAACTCGAAGTCGCGGACGCGCGGCGGACTAGCAACGGTTTGCGAGCCTGGATGATGAGAGTTGTTGCCGAAGACGATCGACTTTCCTTTCCCCGACCAGGTGCCCTTGAGATCGGGGATCGCATCCTGTGCATGCGCTGCCGTCACGACTCCTACCAGTACCAGTGCGAAAGCAAGATATCTCATCTGTATCCCTCCTTTTGCTGACAGTTCCGCCCAAGCCGGCGAGTTATTGAGGGCCGGCCCCATGAAGCCGAGCCGAGTCCGGCTGCTGCAGCCCGCGCGGCGAACTCGCGCCGTTTCAGTTGATTGAGTTGCATCCGCTGCCCCTAGCCAGGGATGCCATGACAGCATAACCGATTGGCCAGGATCAGTCAGGGGCTCGCCGCAGTGCGAGATTTTGCCCAGCCTATGACGGCAACGGGTCCAAATGCCGCGCCAACTCACGTGAGGCGCGGCTGCTGTACCCCTGAAAGCAGACTCGAAAGTGGCTGAGCGGCGCGGCTGAAATGGGCCTAGGCTGTGTGAAAACGTGCTCGCGCAAGCATGGCGCAGAATTGGTTTCTCTATCGTCTTCTCCCGAAAGTGGTCGCCAGCGTTTTTGTTCTTCAAATTGATGAAGTCGAGACGAAATTTCTACCGGCGAATTCGATTTCGGAGTTTTCACACAGCCTGGGCCACAAGCAGACTCATGCACTGCAACATGCGGTCAAACAGAAAGACCGCCTTGCGCGGCGGTCTCTCCGAAATCTCATCAGATGTTTTGGTCAGGCAGCGAGTGCAGTCGCCGCCTTCTTCTTCCTACGCCAGCCGAGCAAACCTAATGCGCCGAGGCCGGTGGCGAAGAGTGGGAGGGCGGCGGGCAGTGGCGTGGACGTAATAGGCGTGAACGTCAAATCGGTGCCCTCTACCAAACCCGCACCTAAATTACTTTCCAGAAAAGAACCTTCGGCCCCATTTGTCAGTTGGCAAACCGTGCCGGGAGCAAGGTTACCGGTACTTAAGCAAAGGGAGTAATCGACTGGGCCTAGGTTATCAAGTGTCGCAGATATGATCTGCCTTGCAGCATTCACGTCAAAACTATTGATACTCGTATTAAGATCAATGACTTGGAAGGGAGCCGTTTCGATTAGGTCAAGACTGATTGGATATCTGTTGATAAAGGCCGCCGTTGCGGCTTGATTGTTCTGACCAGCGGACAGTTCGACCTCACCGGTAACGGCGCCACCATCGAAGGAAAAAAAATAGTTTATAGCTAAGCCGGGCGTCGACGTGATCGGCAAAAAGGGCCCGAGTATCGCCAAGCCAAACACCGCACCTTTGAGCTTGCGTGACATTGCGCTCTCCGCAAATTCATAAGTGGCTTTCATGTGACCTGCTCACTTCTCGCACCCGCCTAGGCTGCAAAGCGTGCCCCACGAGACAAAATTTCTTGGGCTAACGCGCACTGGCAATATGAACGAGTGCGCGAAAACCTAGTGCCAACTCGTGATGGAAAGCGCCGGGGCGGGCCGGTACCCGTTAGTGCCTTTGCGGCTCATCGCTGGGCGGCTTCCAACAACTCCCTTTGGAGTATCTCCAAAACGCGACTTGAAATGCGTGTAGAAAGTGGTCAAGTCCGAATAGCCGACATCAAGTGCAATATCAGAGACGCGCTTATTTGTACTCATTGTTACAAGCAGTGAAAAAGCTCGATCCAACCGGAATTCATTGACATGTTCGGTGAACGTTTTCCCAGTCGCCTCTAAAAGTCGTTGTAGATATCGCTGCGAAATTCCCAGCTTTTCAGCAAGGCTAGAACCGCTGAGAGTTGGATCGCAGAAATGCGACGCGACGTAATCAAGCGCGGCTGCACGACGCGCGGCGACCACACAATCAATCTGGCTTTCGCCAAGCGGCGGTTCCGTCGCGGCGAGGATGACCAAATCAATGAGATGGCGGGAAACTAGGTGACGCGCTTTCGCCGCAGATGGCAGCCCGGTCTTTGCAAGAGCGCGGATGTACCCCAGCAAAAGAGTCAGCGTTTGCGAGTTGCGATAGATGACGTTCATCAGCACGTCACCTGGGCGCGCGTTGCGCGATTCCCACTCTCGTTGAGCAGTACTGACCTCGAGAACAGCGAAGCGCTGTCTTGTCCCAGCGCTTCCGGGAGCGTCAGCCTGAAATAAGATCGCCTCATTCCGTGCGAGGCAGGCTTCACGCTTCCGGTGACTGATACTAAGCGCGCGGCCAAGAGAGACAACTAGACTGACGTTGTCATCTCCGTCTCTGACCATTTTTCTGTCACGAAACAACAAACCCGGAGAAAGTGTGCTGCGAACGATACGCGGTGAATTGCATATTGGTTCAACTGACGAATAAAACGGCGCATCCGTCTCGGGCTTGAAACCCAATCGAGTGCCATTACGGGAGTACCGTTCCTGCCATTCGCGAAGCGGATCGTGCGGCATGGGTCTAGTCGTATGGGCTGGCAGATCACAGTGTCATGTCAACAAGTCCTCTTACGGGGCCCGGGCATCGTAGCGGGTCAGCCCCACTTATGGGAAGGGCCTCATTGCAGTGCAGCAAGCTTTGCTGTTCAACTTCCGACTTGGGTCAATCAGGTCGTTTTGGGTGTACTCCCGCCACGTCCGCTAATGCTTCTTTAGCGACAATATCGCTGCGTTTCGACCACCGCTGCGACGAGCCAGACCTGCCGATTGGGGCGTGATATTGTTGCGGTCATTGCGGACCGCGTGATCCCAATGGGGGCGGATCAAATGGCAATCGGCATCGGACGGCGGGAATTAATAACCGCGCTCGGGAGTGCGGCGGTATGGCCTCTCGGAGCGCGTGCGCAGCAACGGGCAATACCGGTAATCGGGTTTCTCAACGCCGCGTCGTATGACAAGTCTGACTTACCTCGTAAGCGCCTTTCATCAAGGGCTCAATGAGACCGGCTTTATTGAAGGGCGCAATGTCGCCTTCGAGTACCTTTCCGCTGACGGACAGTACGATCGGCTGCCTGCCCTGGCGGCCGATCTCGTTAGCCGCCACGTCGATGTCATCGCCGCGACAGGCACGCCCGCGGGCCTCCCGGCGAAGGCGGCAACCACCATCCATCCCAATTGTATTCGTGACGGGAAGCGACCCAGCCCAGCAAGGGCTCGTTTCCAATTTAAGCCGGCCCGAGGGCAACATCACCGGTGCAACCACGCTCGCCGTCGAACTTGGACGAAAGCGGCATGGAGCTTCTGCACGAGCTAGTCCCGGGTGCGAACCTCGTTGCCGCCCTCATCAACCCGGAGGGCCCCAATCTGGCACCCCTCTTGAGCGACTTAGAGGCGGCGGCACAAATTGTCGGGCTGCAGCTCCACGTCGTACACGCCAGCACCGTACCGGACTTGGATACCGTGTTCCCGGCGATCATCGAATTGCGTGCCGATGCGGTGGTCATCGGAGTCGATACGTTTCTTCAATTCTGAAAGTCCACGCTTAGCTGCACTCGCGCTAAAGCACTCGATCCCTGCCATGTACCAATACCGCGAGTTTGTCGCAGCAGGCGGCCTTGTTAGCTACGGCGGCAGCATCACGGATGCGTACCATGTAGCAGGCACCTATGCCGGTCGCATTCTCAAAGGAGAGAAGCCTACCGAGCTTCCCGTTCAGCAGTCCACCAAGGCCGAACTGTTCATCAATCTCAAGACGGCCAAAAAGCTTGGCATTGACGTGCCGCCCATGTTGCTCGCGCGCGCCGACGAGGTGATCGAATAAAGCTTTCGCGACGCGGCAATTGACCATGCCGAAGTGACGCTATGGGTCCAGGCCGTGTGAAAACCCCGAAATCAAATCCGCCGTTGGAAATTTCGTCTCGACTTCGTCAATGTGAAAAACAAAAACGCTGACGACCACTGTCGGTAGAAGACGATAGAGAAACCAATTTTGCGCTGTGCTCGCGCGAGCACGTTTTCACACAGCCTGGGCCAAAAGCGTCACTTTTGGCCGCGCTGGCTGATGTTGGCTCTTACTCCGTTAGCGACCGCGATAGTGACTTGGCGGGCGGCCGCTAAGTGCCGGCAGCGGCCGTGAGCAGGAGTAGGAACGAGTACGGCTATTCGATTACTTCGTCGGCGGCAACAGACAGGCTTTGCGGCACTGTGATGCCAAGGGCTTTCGCCGTCTTGAGGTTGATGACCAGTTCGAGCTTCACCACTTGCTGCACCGGGAGATCGGCGGGCATCTCGCCCTTGAGGATGCGGCTGGCATAGACGCCGACCTGGCGAAACAAGTTCGTAATATTCGTGCCATAGCTCATCAAACCGCCGGCCACAGCGGACTCGCGCCACGGAAAGATCGCAGGCACAGCGTGGCGAAACGCCAGTGTGCCGAGCTGCTCAGCGCGGGTATTGAAGAATATGTCGGCGCCCACCACAAGCGCTTCGGCCCGCAGCTGAACCGACCTTGTAAAGGCCGCGTCGAACTCGCGCTCGGCGCTTGCATTGAGGACATGAACTTCGAGCCCGAGGCTGCGCGCGGCAACTTGCATCCCTCTCATAGTGGACGAGGCTTGCGCGGAATTGGCCGGATTGACGAGGAGCGCGATGACGGCGGCCTTGGGTACCATTTCGTGGAGCAACTCTAGCGTCTTTGGCGCCACCTCCACGTTCAACGTGGTCACACCGGTAATATTGCCGCCCGGTCGGCTTAGGCTGGAAACGACGCCAATTTCCACGGGATTATCACCGGTTGTGAAGACGATCGGAATCGTAGTGGTTGCCGCTTTGGCCGCGAGCACTGCAGGCGTGCTGGACGCGATCATCACGCTGACCTGACGACTAACCAGGTCGGCGGCAAGCGCTGGCAGTCGGTCATATTCACCCTCCGCCCAGCGGTACTCGATCGCCATGTTCTGACCCTCGAAATAGCCGGCGTCATTCAAACTTTTTCGGAACGCGGCTACCATCGGTGCGTACCCCTCATGCGTTCCACCGTTGAGGAACCCGATCACCGGGATACTCGACCGCTGGGCGTGCGCCGTCAGCGACCATGTGGCTACGCCGCCAGCGAGCGTAATGAACTCGCGCCGCTTCATACGCCGCTCCTAGACCCGCAAGCGAAACCTTATCACAAGGAACGGAAGCGATTGTGCAGTACAGCATACAATCGGCCAGGAAATGTCGCGATAGGTCACGAACCGCCGCGCCGCATCGTCGGAGTCGTGGCGGCAGTACCCTCAATATGAGACACGAGCGCCCGCAAAGCCGAGCGCGGCGGAAGTACCCCCGAGACCTGCCGCGCGGAAACACGACCGGCGCGGCTGAGAAGGGCCCAGGCTGTGTGAAAACGTGCCCGCGCGAGCACCGCACAGAATTGGTTTCTCTATTGTCTTCTTCTCACAGTGGTCGCCATCGTTTTTGTTTTTCAAATTGATGAAGTCGAGAGGAAACTTCCAACGACGAATTCGATTTCGGAGTTTTCACACAGCCTGGGCCAAAAGCGGACTCATGCGCCGCAGCATAGAACGACCGCCTCGCGGCGGTCTCTCCGAAATCAGATCGGGGTGTTTTTGCTAGCGCTGGTGACCGAGGCCAATACCAAGCTTGGTTGCCTGCTGGCGCAGAGCACCAATGGTGCGCTTCATCTGTTTGGAGATTTTAACAACCGGTGTTCTTGCCTTCGAGTGCCCCTTCAGCGTTCGATGATCGTCCTTGGTCCACCGTGCGCGCTTCGTAGCCTTCTTAGTAGTCTTAGTCATTTAACAGTCCTTCGTTATTGTTATGAAGGCGGCGTACTACAATAAAATATTTGAACTGCCAACTAATTTATTGCGGTTTCGGAAGGAGCGGGAGTTGGCACCAACGAGCAAATTATTGACCTGCAAAAACAAGACAAATGCGGGAAATGAAGCATCAAAGTTCGCTCCAACTAGAGGCGGCCTTAGACGGCGGCCTTTTTCTTTTTCGTCCCGCCAACTCGGCGCTACTGCCGAATGTCTTAGAGAAACAATGCCGAAAATCATGATCCGTTGCCCAATAGTCGGAGTAGACATCCCAACGGGGCTGAGCACAGAAACGATCAAGTTCGAGTCGCTGTCGAACGTCACGATACCGCTGCGATGTCCTGCCTGCCGGAAACTTCACAAATGGGAGCAAAAGGATGCGTGGGTAGAAAAGGACGCCTGAGACGCTGCGCGCTTTGAAGATCCGCTCGGGCGCGATTGGGAAAGTCTTTGAACAGGTCAAGCGGAAACAGATGTCCGCTTCACCGCCGAAAGCGGAGATTCATTGCATCGCAACGAATGTCCGCTACGGAGCCAGGCTGTGTGAAAACGTGCTCGCGCGAGCACGGCGCAGAATTGGTTTCTCTATCGTCTTCTACCGACAGTGGTCGTCAGCGTTTTTGTTTTTCAAATTGACGAAGTCGAGACGAAATTTCTAATGGCAAATTCGATTTCGCAGTCTTCACACAGCTGGGCCAACAGTGGACCAAGTGCGTCGCACCAAAAAAGTCGTCTATTCGATCACCTCGTCGGCGATGCTGAGCACGTCGGGCGACAGCGTGAATTCCAAGCGCCTTTGCCGCTTTGAGGTTGATGACAAATTCAAATGTGCTCTCTTGAATGACCGGCAGATCGGCGGGCTTCTCTCCCTTGAGAATCCGTCCGGCAGGCACGTCGAGTTGGTTGCCACGAAACGATCTAGATCAAAGTGCCGAATGTGCTTCTGATGGCGAGTTACGCCTTCGATGGCGGAGCATTAATCAACCAAGCAGGGCAAAACATGGATATGCCGTCGGTGAGAAGCTCACCTACCGCTACACGACCGAGGAAAATGGATTGGTCTTGCGCCGCTACGTGACCAATGCCTGACGTAGGAGATTTCCGCTTGGGGGCCACGGCGATGTTAGGGGCGGCCAGCTCTCAACCGGCGATGACGAGAGGAGGTCTCGCCATCCTCCTATTGTCGTACCGATTCGGTCACACCACCGTCATTGACGGAGCGCCATTTCGCACTTGCGAAGAAAGGCGTGGATTGAAAAACAACATTTATATCATAGGCTTAGTTAAATAGCGACAATCTGTGATCATGGTCACTTTGCATTGCAACATAACGTAGTTAGATAACAACCGGCGCTAAAAGGTGTTTTAAGAGGGGTGCATTCTGTGCCTGACAAGCCGGAAGTTGGACCTGCCTACAGCATCGGTGATCTAACGCTGACAAAGCGGGAAACGGAAATAGCCGGGCTGGTCTCGCGGGGGCTCGCGAATAAAGCTGTCGCGGGACAGCTTGGAGTCGTCGAAGGCACAGTGAAAATTCACTTGCATAACATCTACCGAAAATTGCGCGTCTCAAATCGAAACGGCCTCATGCTGCGGGTGATCGCAAACCCCTGAAATGATCCGTGGTTTCAACCTGAAGCATAGCCTCTTTATCGGATCGGTGGCGGTCACCAATGTTGAGAATTCCTGAAGCACCCCTTGTTATCGTCGCTGACGCGATAACTCGACCCACACTGTTTCAATGCATTTGGCCGCCGGCGCTCCTAATCCTAGGATTGGGGATGACCGTGGCCTGGACGACCGTGCTTGGATACGGATTCATAGCTCTGGTTGGAATGACACTGTAAGGGCCACTGCACCTTTGGTGCCAAAAGCGGACCTCGTTCCCTACGGGTCAAAGTGTAGCTTCGGGCCATGCTCCTTCGCACCGCAAAGAGACAATGAGCCTTGAGCCTCTTCGCCGTCTGACATAGCTGAACGATAAGTTCTCAATTTAACTTTCCCGAAAATCTCACCACGTGTAGCGCAGTGTACCGGTCCCGGCGTAGGTCTGCGAGCCAGAGCCGAACTCGCCGTCGAACTTGGCGGCCAGGGACCAGTTGGTCGTTGAGTGCAACTCCGCACCGGCCGAAGCGAGCGCGGAGTTCTTCGGTGCCGCGGCGCCCACCGCCGGCAACAATGCGACACTATCAGGGACGATCAGCGGGCCGGGCGGACGATCACCTCAATGCAAGTTTTGACGGCCAGAGCTATGCCGGACGCCTCGAAGCCGGCTATCGTTGCGCTCGCCGGGGGCGGCACCAATTGGGGTGGTCGTCGCCACCGTCACCGTCGGAACACCGCCAGCGCCGGTTCCGATACGCCCAGCGATAAGAGTTTAGCAAGTTCATCGCTAACGAAACCGAGAAGTGGGGCAAAGTGGTGAAGTTTGCAGGCCTTAAGGTGGATTGAAGCATCGCGAATGTTCCGTAACCTCACCATTCGTCGAATCCGTTAGTCAACGCGGCCCGGCAGTCCTCGGGACGCAAGGGCTTTCTTCAAACCTAAGATGGCGCTCATTGCCGTTCCAGAACTATTGGCGAGTCGCATTTCTCGAAGCAGCGTTTTCAATGCTGTCCCTAATGGTCCATCTGCAGGTAAAAACCTCGGCATCATGTCGTGTCATTATTCGGATCGGCTTGTCGAGTCCTGGCAAACTAGTACCCGCTTTTACGGAAGGCTAACTCGTGATTCAACATTGGGATAATTCCCATAGCTGCGAAGGTCCGGCTGACACCGGCGGATCGTGCGGTGCTTGAAGCGCGGGTTCGGGCACCGACGACGGAGCAACGCGACGCGTTTCGCGCGCGGATCGTCTTGCTGGCGGACGAAGGCCACTCGACCCGTTCGATTGCCCGCGCGCTCGGCACGATGCCGCGAACGGTCAGCACTTGGCGCGGCCGGTTCGCCCGCGAAGGCTTGGCCGGTTTGGCCGACAAGCCGCGGCCCGGCCCGGCACCGAAGTACACCAGCGAGACCGGTCGACGCATTCTGGCGGTCCTGGAACGGGAGCCGCCGGCCGGCTTCGCGCGCTGGAACGGGCTCTTGATTGCAGCCGAACTGGGCGAGGTGCACGAGCAGCAGGTCTGGCGTTTCCTGCGGGTGCAAAAGATCGACCTCGCCGGGCGAAAGTCCCGAGTTTGTCGCCAAGGCCACCGATGTGGTCGGGCTCTATATGGCGCCGCCCGAGAATGCGATCGTCGTTTGCGTCGACGAAAAGCCTTCGATCGCTGCACGGCGCCTCATTCACCTCGGTCGCGCAACTTAGGGAGCATATCGATGCTTTCATCGAGGCTTACAACGAAAGCGCTCGGCCGTTCGTCTGGACCAAAGCCAAGGTCCATCAGCGCCACGTCAAAGGATGCCGTATCAGTGAATTGTGATTCCGGGTACTAGCTTCGAACTGTTGGTCAAGCGAAAGAGACATTCGACTACCCCCTGTATCTCCACTTATCATGTTCGACAATTCGGCCGACGACCACAATCCATTATCGGCGATAGTCCCCGGTATTGATGACGCTTTCGCTACCCGTGCGGCTCGCTGCAAAGCAGCAAAATCGATCTCGGAGAAGTCAGCTGCGGGTCACGAGCTACCGATTGGCGATGTCGACGTAATGTCCGCTTCTCGTCTGAGACGCTAGGCGACTTCCGCTAGTTCAGGCGCACGAGTGGTCCCAGGGCGTCACGAATTCTTGCAGCGCGGGATAGGCTCGTGTTCTTGCTGCTTGGAGGAACGGCGGATCGTAGCATAGCTGTGCGAGTTATCATCTACGATAAGACTTCGTCCGCCCAGACGCGAAATTCCGACAAAGTATTGGGTCCGAAGATGTGGGTCAGCGGCACGTCCGCGGCGTCACGGCCGTGCGCGATGAGGATACGGCCGACCCGCACGGCGTTGTTGCGCGGGTCGAATGTGTGCCAGCGGCCGCCGAGATAAACCTCGATCCACGCAGCAAAATCATTGGGCGGATAGGGTGGTGGAAGGCCGACGTCGGTAAGGTAGCCGGTGCAATAGCGCGCCGGAATATTCAAACAGCGACAAAACGTGATGGCGAGATGAGCGTAGTCGCGACAGACGCCTTTGCGTTCTGTGTACGCTTCAAATGCCGTTTTGGTTGCCCGGGCGTGCTCGTAGCCGAAGGTGATGTGATTGTGTACGAAGTCGCAGATAGCCTGCACGCGCGGCCAACCTAGGGGCGTCGGTCCGAAAAGGCCCCAAGCCTCGTCGGAAAGGCGGTCGGTCTCACAGTAACGGCTCCCGAGCAGGAACAGCACGACTTCCGCCGGCAGGTCTTGCACCTGGTGCTGCAGAGCGTTCAGATCGATCGGGTCGGACATGCCCGAGTCACGAACGATGGCGTCGGTACCGAGGGTGAGACGGCCCGCGGGGGCAACGAGACGACTACACCAATTACCGAAGCTGTCGCGGTAGCCTTGGATGGAAACCGAAGGGTCTGTAATCAGATAATCGGGAAGTTCCAGATCCGAAGCGCGCGAAAAGTGTACGTTCAGCGTCAAAATCATCGGCGTCGTTCGTGGAAATTCGAAGCCAAGCTCACAGCCGATGTGGATACGCATGGGTCATGATTTCCAAATAAAGCGCATCGTTTCGACGCACGGCCCGTCAAACAAAAAGGCCTGGAAACCTCCAGGCCTTTTAATTTGTTTGAGATGGTTAGTAGTCCATACCGCCCATGCCGCCACCAGGCATCGCCGGCATTCCGCCGTCCTTCTTCTGCCTTTCGGCGACCATGGCTTCGGTCGTGATCAGCAGCCCGGCGATCGAGGCTGCGTTCTGCAGCGCCGAACGCACGACCTTGGTCGGATCGATAATGCCCTTGCTCACCATATTGACGTATTCGCCGCTCTGCGCGTCAAAGCCGTAGGCGTACTGGTCCTTCTCCAGGATCTTGCCAACGATGACGGAGCCGTCCTCACCGGCATTGATTGCGATTTGGCGAGCTGGGCTGGAAAGCGCCTTGCGCACGATCTCGATGCCGGTCTTCTGGTCGTCGTTCTGCGTGCGGAGTTTCTTGAGCGCTTCGGACGCGCGCAGGAGAGCAACGCCGCCGCCGGGAAGAATGCCTTCCTCGACTGCAGCACGGGTCGCGTGCATGGCATCGTCGACGCGATCCTTGCGCTCCTTTACCTCGACTTCGGTCGCGCCGCCGACGCGGATCACCGCGACGCCGCCTGCGAGTTTGGCAAGTCGTTCCTGCAGCTTCTCACTTGTCGTAGTCCGAGGTGGTCTCCTCGATCTGCGCCTTGATCTGGTTGATCCGGGCCTCGATATCGGCCTTCTTACCGGCGCCGTTAATGATCGTGGTGTTCTCCTTCTCGATCGTCACTTTCTTGGCGCGACCGAGCATCGGCGAGGTTCACGTTTTCAAGCTTGATGCCAAGGTCTTCCGAGATCGCCTGACCGCCAGTCAGGACTGCGATGTCCTGCAGCATGGCCTTTCGACGATCGCCGAAGCCCGGTGCCTTCACCGCCGCAACCTTAAGCCCGCCGCGCAGCTTGTTGACGACGAGGGTGGCCAGCGCTTCGCCTTCGATGTCCTCGGCGATGATCATGAGCGGCTTACCCGACTGTACGACAGCCTCGAGCAACGGCAGGAGTTCTTGCAGGCCGGAGAGCTTTTTCTCGTAAATCAGGATGTAAGGATCATCCATTTCGACGCGCATCTTCTCGGCATTGGTGATGAAGTAGGGCGAAATGTAGCCGCGGTCGAACTGCATGCCCTCGACGACGTCGAGCTCGGTCTCCAGGCTCTTTGCCTCCTCGACCGTGATTACACCTTCGTTGCCTACTCTCTTCATCGCGTCGGCGAGGAACTTGCCGATTTCGGAATCGCCGTTGGCCGAAATGGTACCAACCTGGGCGATCTCTTCGTTGGATGTGACTTTCTTGGAATTGCTCTTGAGGTGATCGACTACGGTTTCGACGGCAAGATCGATGCCGCGCTTGAGGTCCATCGGGTTCATGCCGGCCGCCACCGATTTGGCGCCTTCCCGTATGATTGCATGGGCAAGGACCGTCGCTGTGGTGGTGCCATCGCCGGCGAAGTCGGACGACTTCGAGGCAACTTCGCGCACCATTTGCGCGCCCATGTTCTCGAACTTGTCCTCAAGCTCGATTTCCTTCGCAACGGTGACGCCATCTTTGGTGATACGCGGGGCACCGTACGACTTATCGAGTACGACGTTGCGGCCTTTCGGGCCAAGGGTAACTCTTACTGCATTCGCGAGGATGTCGACGCCGCGCATCATTCTGTCGCGCGCGTCGACGGAGAATTTAACTTCCTTGGCTGACATTTCGAAATCCGTTCTTTGTTCGGTCACCCGCAGGTGCGAGCCGCGTCAGCGGCGATAAGTGTCAGGCGGCTTTCTTATTGGCCCGCACTTCAGAAGGGCCATCGAGCACGCCCATGATGTCGCTTTCTTTCATGATCAGGAGTTCGACGCCGTCGAGCTTGACCTCGGTGCCGGACCATTTTCCGAACAGCACCTTGTCGCCAACTTTCAGATCAATGGGGATGAGCTTGCCCGCTTCGTCGCGCCCTCCCGGACCGACAGCCGGTGATCTCGCCCGTTTGAGGCTTTTCCTTTGCAGTGTCGGGGATAATGATGCCACCTGCGGTCTTGGAATCGGCATCGATACGCCGGACGACGACGCGGTCGTGTAGCGGGCGAAATTTCATGCAATCCTCCTAAAGGATGTTGCCGTTATATTTTTTCGAAAAGATTTTCAGGAAGGCGCAGAAGCGATCATGGGCGGCAATCTGCAACCTCTACGTAGTGCGCCCCTGGCACTCTTCAAGTAGGACTGCCAATTTTCTTTCCGTTAGCTGGCGTCGTCGAGAGCCGCCGCCCCGACCGTCGGCCTGCAAAGCCAAATCCTGAACGCCAGTACGATCGGCGAGATTGATGCGGCCTTCGCCACCTTTGCGCCCGAGCGTCCCACGGCTATTACTTGGATAACGACCGGATCGCTGCGTTGCGGTTTCCGCTGTGACAACCAGACGTGGTATCCTGCAATATATAGAATGGGCCTGACCCCATCGGGGAGGCATCAATGACAATCGACATCGGTAGACGGCAATTCATATCGGCACTCGGCGGTGCAGTCGTCGCATGGCCTCTCGCTGCGCGGGCGCAGCAACAGGCGATACCGGTAGTCGGATTTCTCTACTCCGGTTCGGCCGACGCAAATCCCTGGGTCGCAACGCTCCGCCAGAGCCTAAACGAAGTCGGCTATGTCGAGGGACACAATGTGTCGGTTGAATACCGTTGGGCGGAGGGTCACTATGATCGTCTGCCGGCCCTCGCGGATGATCTGGTCCGCCGTCGGGTGGCGGTGATCGTCGCCGCCGGTGGTGCCGTCGCAGTCCGGGCGGCCAAATTGGCTACGTCAATTATTCCCGTGGTCTTCAGCATGGGCGACGATCCGATCAAGTTGGGTCTCGTCGCCAGCCTAAACCGGCCGGGTGGCAACCTCACCGGCATCAGCCAATTTACGACCGGGCTAGAGGCAAAGCGTCTGGAGCTGCTGCACCAAGTGGCACCCAACACTTCCTTGATTGCTATACTTGTAAATCCGACTTTCCCCGACGTCGAGACCCAGTTAAGCGAGTTGTCCGCAGCGGCACGTGCGCTCGGGCTGCAGTTTGCTGTTCAGAAGGCCAGTAGCGAACGTGACTTCAACTCCGCTTTCTCCACGTCCGTTCAACAGCGCGCTGACGCGCTACTCGTCGCGTCCGACCCATTCTTCTTCGATCGGCGTAAACAGCTTGTCGTGCTGGCAGCGGACCACGCGATGCCCGCAATATATCGATGGCCCGAGTTCGTTGTGGCCGGCGGCTTGATGAGTTACGGTACCAGTCTTACCGATGTGTATCACCAAGTCGGCACGTACGTCGGCCGCATTCTCAAGGGCGAAAAACCCGCCGACCTGCGGTCATGCAGCCGACCAAGTTCGAACTGGTCATCAATCGCAAAACAGCCAAGGCGCTCGGCCTAAGCATCCCGTCCACATTCCTCGCCACCGCCGACGAGGTGATTGACTAGGCGTCTTGCCGCTTAATGCAGCGCAAACTATCAGCCTCAGCGAAGCCCGCTATTGGAATGGTCCGGCCGTGCTCCTGCCCCGCCAGCGATCGAAGCTGGCAAGGGGCGCCAACGACGAGGAGCACGTCATGTCGCAGAGCCCAAACACCGCGATTGCTGTAGCTGGCATCGATATCGGTAAGAACTCGTTCCACATTGTTGGCCTTGATGGTCGCGGCGCGATCGTGCTGCGGCAGAAGTGGTCGCGTGGTCAGGTTGAAGCACGCTTTGCCAACCTGCCGCCGTGCCTGATCGGCATGGAAGCCTGCGTTGGCGCCCATCATCTTTGTCGGCGGCTTAAAGCGCTTGGTCATGATGCCCGGTTGATGCCGGCGAAGTACGTCCGACCGTACTCGAAGGGACAGAAGAACGACTTCCGTGATGCGGAGGCGATCGCTGAGGCGGTACAGCGTCCAACGATGAAGTTCGTGGCGACGAAGACCGCCGATCAGCTTGACCTGCAGGCGCTGCGCCGGGTGCGAGAGCGGTTGGTCAGCCAGCGCACTGGCATCATCAATCAAATCCGTGCCTTTCTGTTAGAGCGCAGCGTTGCGGTGCGGCAGGGATTACGGTTTTTGCGCGCCGAGCTGCCGCGCATATTAGCGACGTCACCCGATGTCCTATCGCCCCGCATGGCGCGGGTCATCGAGGATCTGGCGGGGGACTGGCGCGCTGTCAGCCTCTGCCGATAATCCCGTCCATTGGCGTCAGCACGCTGGCTGCTGCTAAAGCGCGCGGCGCGACCTAAGCTGATCGTTCAAATTGTGTTTCGCGTCACATCCCATCCTACCGGATCGGGTATTGCTTTTTCGGGGCGTGTCAGCAACTCGGGAGGGGCTCGTGAGCGCCACCGTTGGAAATAGCGACTGTTACTTCTTCCATTACCGATGTGCAGCGCGGCCGTACTCTCGGCGCGGGACGAGCCAGCATCGATGACGTCGGCCTAGCAACACAGTGAGAATCAGCACCCCTGATTTTCAGGCTTTGAGCCATATGGCGTGAGCCTTTTGGCTAGCTAGGCGAAATACTTCGGCTTCACTCAGCCAGGCGCCTCTCGCAAACGCCAGCAGTCACGCACTCGTCGCAAAGACAGCGGCCGTTTCTGCGCCAACAGCGAGCTTCCTATGACCGAAACTCATGCGTTGCTAATTGGAATTGCGTCGACCGTTATCAGCATGGCCTTACAAGCCGGAACTATCGCAGCGCCCCCGGAAAACGACGATCCATCACTCGTGTCATGGTTTAATAGCCTTTCCGCTGCCGATGGCACACCGTGCTGTTCCATAGCGGACTGTCGGCGCACGGTATCTCGCATGGCAGCCAATAGCTACGAGGCGCTTATCGATGATACCTGGGTTACGGTGCCGCCGGACCGTGTCCTGTCGACGACAATCAATCCTACCGGTCAGGCTGTCGTGTGCTGCGCACCCCGAACCAAAATTATCCTCTGTTTCGTGCGAGCTCCGGAGACGTAGTCGAACGCGGCGTTATCTCGTAACGCTCATCTACTGAGGACGATTGGTCGTTCGAAGGTCCGCACAAGGATGATCGCCATTACGGCACGAGAATTCTCGCCGCTCAATTGTTGGACAAACTGAAACATTTTTGGTCGGCATGTTGATCATGATCTCGCGGCTTTGAACGCAACTATCCACAAAACGAGAGCAAGGCCCGAGCATCAGGCCGTGGCTTTTCGTTACATGCTAGAGCACAGTCAAAAAAAGCGATACGATGGCGGGCTGAATGCGGCTGGTGCGGCTGTGCATCAACCGAGTGGGGGAAGTATGAAAAAATCGATCGTCGTTCTCGCGTGGGTGTTCACATGCTTGCTGGCGCAGGACGCCTTCGCCGCCATCAAGTTCCAGCGGTTTCAGCACTGCCCGGACGGCCTGGTGAGTGTGAAGACCTGTGAATGCCACGCGAGCAATTCGCGCCATTGGCACTTTTGTCATGCGGGGCAATATTGCCACACGCTTGATGGCAGCTGTACGAACTAATCGGCGCAGTTCCGGGTTGCGGCGTGATATTCTTCGCCGAATTGCAGGTGGGGCGAGTGGCAAGCGGCATTGGACGTCGCCATTTCATGTCTGCGCTCGGTGGAGTGACGGTCGCATGGCCGCTTGCGGCACGAGCGCAGCAGGGAGATCAAGCGCGGCGCATCTGGAGTGCGCCCCTGACGGTGGACAGATTGCAGGCAGGGAATTGACTGAGGCTACCGGGCTTTCAGAGGATGAAAGCCATGGCCAACCACCGCACCTACAGCGTCGAGTTCAAACGGCAGATCGTTCAGGACTTCATGGCAGGCGAGACGCTTCATACTCTCGCCCGCCGACACGACATCTCGCGCAACCTGGTCCGGCTCTGGGTGCGGAAGTTTGAAGCCGGAGCGTTCGACGATGATGCCCGGGCGGCTGATCTTCTTCAGGGCTACGAGGCAAAGATCGCGGCGCTCGAACGCATGGTCGGTCGACAAGCCCTTGAAATCGAGTTTCTAATCTTACTGAGTCAGAAAGTCGCAGGCGACGCACTGTGCGATTCAGGTAAGCGGAGAGATTCAGACATCAGCAGATGAGGGCTGATATGGGTCTCCGAGCGGCAGACGACAGTGAATCGCGGTTTTCGGCTTATGTCGAGGGACTTGTGAGCGTGATTGGGCACAGGGACCGAGCCCGGCCGCTGCACGACTACTGCGTGGGGCTGATGTTGCCTTGCGAGCGCAAGAGCGTGGAGCCGATGGCGGCGGTAACGGCGCCATCACGGACGGCGGCGCAGCACCAATCGTTATTGCATTTTGTCGGCGAGGGTCGTTGGTCGGACGAGAAGGTGTTGGCCAAGGTGCGCGAGATTGTGCTGCCGGAGGTCGAGCGTCACGGTCCGATCAAAGCCTGGATCATCGACGATACCGCCTTTCCCAAGCAGGGCCGGCACTCGGTCGGGGTGGCGCGGCAATACTGCGGTCAACTCGGCAAACAAGACAATTGTCAGGTCGCGGTGTCGCTGTCGGTTGCTAATGACCACGCCAGCCTGCCGGTGGCCTACCGTCTTTATCTGCCAGAAGACTGGGCGGGGGACGACGAACGTCGGCGCAAGACGGCGGTGCCCGAGGATGTGCGCTTCAAGACCAAGCCAGAGATCGCGCTTGAGCAGATCGATGCGGCTCGCAAGGCCGGCCTTCCTCGCGGCGTGGTGCTGATGGATGCGGGTTATGGCAGCAACACAGATCTGCGCGCCGGCGTCAGCGCGCTCGCGCTGTGCTATGTCGCCGGCATCATGCCGCAGACGTCTGTGTGGGCATCGGGCACGGGGCCGCTGCCGCCGAAAAAGTGGTCGGGCCGCGGGCGACCACCAAAGCTGTTGCGCCGCGACGGCAAGCATCAACCGATTTCGGTTAAGGAACTCGCTCTCGGACTGCCCAAGCGCGCATGGCAGACAATCAAGTGGCGGGAAGGTGCGACCGACTGGCTGTCCTCGCGCTTTGCGCGTGTCCACGTTCGGGTCGCGCATCGTGATTACAGTCTCACTGACAGCCGGCCGCAAGAGTGGCTGCTGATTGAGTGGCCGAAAGGCGAGAACGAGCCGACCAAATACTGGCTCTCGACCCTTCCGAAAGACATCTCCTTCCGCCGACTGGTCGACACCGCCAAGTTGCGCTGGCGCATCGAGCGCGACTATCAGGAGCTCAAGCAGGAGCTCGGGCTCGGACATTTTGAAGGGCGTGGGTGGCGAGGCTTTCATCATCACGCCACGCTCTGCATCGCGGCCTACGATTCCTAATCTCCGAGCGGGAGACGATTCCCCCCTGTAGACCTCGTTCCACCACGATGTTCACGGAACTTGCCGTACCCGACGATTACCGACCCAGAGGATCCGCCGTTGCGGCCCGAGCGTCACATCCCAAACTCCATCGCAACCATGCGTCGACGGCTGATCGGCACGCTCGTCAGAAGCCTGCCGCGATGTCCATGCTGCAATACTCCGATCGCAGCACCGTCGCAGCCAAGAAATTTGTGACGCAGTAAGACTAAAGGGGCTCTGAAAAGCGCACCGCGGCCGAGAAGCGCGAGTACATCCGTCATCACCGGCCCCGTGGCGTCTCCATCGCCGAAGGATGCCGGCTGATGGGCTTGTCTCGCTCTACTTACTATGACGTTCCGTCATCGCCGACTGACGCCGCCGCGCTGGTCGCGACCATGATAGCAATCTGCGATGAGTTCGAAGCCTATGGCTATCGCCGGGTTGGCGCCGAGCTGCGCCATCGCGGCATAGTCGTCAATGCCAAGAAGATCCGCCGTCTCATGCGCGATAACGATCTGCAACCCAAGCGCCGCAAGCAATTCGTGGCTACGACCGACAGCGACCACGACGGTCCAATCTTCCCTGACCTCGCCCGCCACAAGATCCTCGACGGCCCGAACCAAGTCTGGGTGGCGGACATTACCTACATCGCGATCGCCGTCGGCTTCGTCTATATGGCCGCCATCCTCGATGCCTGGTCACGCCGGGTGGTCGGATATGCGATCAGCCGTTCAATTGATGCGCGCCTCGCCGTTGCTGCGCTGAAGGCAGCCATCCGAGCCCGAAAACCACCGAAGGGCTGCATTCACCACTCGGATCGTGGCTCGCAATATGCGTCTGAAGTCTACCGTGGCCTACTCACCGACCACGGTCTCGTTGGTTCGATGGGGCGGCGCGGAAACCCCTATGACAATGCCAAGGCGGAGAGCTTCATGAAAACACTGAAGGTCGAGGCCGTCTATCTGATGGAATACGAAACCTTCGAGGATGTGACCGCTGATCTTCCCCGCTTCATCGACGAGGTTTACAACACTCGTAAACTCCATTCCGCGCTCGGCTATCTGAGCCCGGCCCAGTTCGAGGACGACCACGCCCGGCAGACGGTCAAAACTGCCGCCTAATCCTGGCCGACTCTAAGGGCGCACTCCAATCGGCGTACTGAATTTGATCAGCGAAACCGATCTGGAGGGTCAGACCTGGGACACCGCCTTCCGCAAGCGGCTCGGGGAATTGGGCTGGGTGGATGGGCGCAATATTCGTCTCGACTATCGCTGGGCTGCCGGCAACGTCGAGCGGTTGCAATTTTTCGCGAAGGAACTGGTCGCGCTGAAATCCCGATCTGTTGGTCGCCATAACTACGCCGGCTACCGCCGATCGAAGCCTCGTTGAGCGGCAAATGGCTGGAATTGATGCGAGAGGTGGCGCCGCGTGTTGCGCACGTCGGCATCATGTTCAACCCGACTACCGCGCCCTATGCGCGCTATTATGTGGATACATTCCGAACCGCCGCGTCTGCGCTTTCAGTCGAACCGATCGAGGCTATTGTTCACAGCACGGCCGAAGTCGAAGCCGTCATGACGAAGCTCGGTGACGTGCCGAACAGCGGTCTTGTCGTCCTAGCGGACACCTTCGCGGTGATTAATCGCGAAACGATTATTTCGCTCGCTGCTCGCTATCACATTCCGATCTACCCATTTCGCATCTTTGTTGCTGGGGGCGGCTTGGTTGCGTATGGGATTGATCTGGCCGATTTGCTTCGGCACTTATGTCGACCGTATCCTTCGCGGCACCCAGCCGAATGAGCTGCCTGTTCAAACTGCCGACCAAGTTCGAGCTGATTGTCAACCTCAAGGCCGCCAAAGTATTTGGTATAACTTTCCCGCAGACGGAGATAGCTCGCGCTGACGACGTGATCGAGTAAGTTCCGTCCGTTTTGTTGCAGCGCAAATTGACCGCCACCGCGAGGCCCGCCTCTGGGTCAGGGACCATTTGGCACTGCGAAAAAACAACGCACCTGCTCGCGGTCGGACCACCTTTAAACTGGCGATATTCAGCGGGCATGATCCCGATGGGGGATCGAATGGTAATAAACATTGGAAGGCGGGCATTTATTGCCGCAATCGGCGGTGCCGCGGCTTGGCCACATGCTGCCAGCGCGCAGCAGTCGGCGATGCCGGTCCTGGGGTTTCTCAACGCGGAGTCCCGGCAGGGATATGCACGGCCTTTGGCTGCCTTTCTCAAGGGGCTACGCGAAAGCGGTTACGAAGATGGTCGCAATGTAGCGATCGAATAGGTTGGGCAGAGGGCAGAAATGATCGCCTGCCGGAAATGGCAGCCGATCTCGTTCGCCGTCAGGTGGCGGTGATTGCCGCGACCACTACTCCGGCAGCGCTTGCGGCAAAAGCAGCGACCACGACGATACCAATCGTCTTTAAATCGGCTACCGACCCAGTTCGGTTCGGCCTTGTCGCCAGCCTCAGCCGCCCGGGTGGCAACGTCACGGGCATCACTCAAACGAACGCAGAGATGGCCCCGAAGTTGCTGGAATTGATGCACGAGGTGCTTCCGACTGCGCGCGTCATGGGCCTGTTGGTCAACCCGACCGATCCCGCTCTTGCCGACAATCAAACGAAGGATTTTCTTTCGGCGGCGGAGGCCCTTGGCGTGGAGCTTCATGTTCTCAATGCCAGCACTGACAGTGACCTCGAAGCGGTCTTTGCGAACTTGATTCAATTGCGGGCAGGCGGGCTCCTCATTAGCACCGATCCATTCTTCACGAGCCACAGCGAGCAGCTCGCGGCACTGGCGACCCGCAATGCGGTGGCCGCAGTCTACAAAGGCCGCGAGTTCGCTGCAGCCGGGGGGCTGTTGGGCTATGGTACGGACATTGCAGACACGTTCCGCCTTACCGGTATCTATACCGGCCGAATTCTAGGGGCGAGAAGCCGGCCGACCTGCCGGTTCAGCAAGCAGCTAAAGTCGAGCTCATCATCAACCTGAAGACCGCCAAGACGCTCGGCATTACCTTTCCACTCACGCTGCTCGGCCGCGCCGACGAAGTGATCGAGTAAGCGCCTCGCAACGCTTGTTGCAGCGCAATCTCACGACCGCAGTGAGGCCCGGTCGACCGCATTGGCGCAAGCAGCGGTCCGCGGATTACGTCCGCCGCAATCGTATGAGTTGGCCAACCTACGCGGACGGAAGCCTCGACGAGTGGATCGAAACTCTCAAGATGATGGCTGGCAAGTATCCGCAAATAGAGCCGCTGCGGGATTTGAGAGCCACGTTATCGAAGCGCGGCTTAATGATCTTGCAGTCGGAAGCGACCATCGCAATCGCGCGCCGCTGTGGGCATTTGGCACTAAGACCGCGCATAATGCGCCAAGCGCCGCGCAATTCGTATTTGGTCCCGCCAAGTGGCTGCGGCTCCTGATTACGCCACCTCCCGGGCAAGTTTTTGGTACACCGGGATTTCCGCCAGCAAGAGGTGCGCATCGCCGCGGTGTTGTCGGGCGACCGGCGCGCTGCTGGCGGTGTGTGAAAGTGCCGACGTATATCTCGGCGTCGCGCAGCAACTCGGCTTTCTCCCCCGACAGTTTGAACGATCTAGAGCGCAAGCAAGTGCGCGCACTATTCAAGACCGTAGTGTTGGGCATCCAATACTGGTTGAGCTTCCGTTCGCTTGCCGCTCTCACTGGCCTTTCATTGTTTGAGGCCAGCGAAATGTTGGCGTGGTTGCGCGCACGCTTTAGCCGCTTCGAGGAGTGGGCCCGAAGTGTGCAGGATCACGCCGGTTTGCATCTCGAAATCAGTACCCCGTTCGGTTGGCACATGCAGTGTCCGCCCGACATCAATCCGCGCACCGTCCGCAATTTCCCGATGCAGTCCACCGGTAGCGAAATCATGCATGTGGCTTGCGTGCTAGCGGAGCGGCGCGGAATCCGGATCGTGGCCACGGTTTACGATGCCATTATGGGCGAGGGCCCGATCAATCAGGCCGAGGAATTATCAGTCGCACTTGAGCAGGTGATGGGGATGCCGCCGCTATCGTGTTGCGCGGCTACCGATTGCCAACCGATCAGCAAATTATCGGGCCCGGCGAGCGTTACGCCGAGGCGCGCGGCCAGACCATGTGGGACACCGTGACGGGATTGCTGGACAAACTGGAAAGGGAAAGGGCGAACGCATGACTTCGCCGGATCGAAATGGCAACCACAGTACTGGTAACGGCGAGAGTCGCGCTGACATCGGGGCGCTGTTCGACGAGATCTCGGCACAAGACGACTTGATGGTTGTGCCGCCAGAACCCGCGCGCAAGTCGTCGGGCAAGCCGGGCCAACTTATCGGCTGCCCGCCCGCCTTCATGGCCGAGGTGTGTCGACTAACCGAGGGTCGCACCGCGCTGGTGGTGGCGCTGTGCATCTACAAACGCACCATTGTGGAGAGCTCGCGAACGGTGACGCTGCCGACGGGGGAGTTGGCCGTGTACGGCGTCACCCGTCAGCGCAAGGCCGAGGCGCTAGCTAAATTGGAAGCCGCCCGTCTGGTTGCAGTCGAGGCGGCGAACGGCCGAACCGCGCGCATTACTCTACTGTGGACCACCCAAACCGTCCGCTGGGGAGGACGGTGACCGTCCGTTGGGGAGGACGGTACCGTCCGCTGGCGAGGACCCCGCCCCCTCTATCTTTCCCTCGCTACCCTACTTTCCCTTGCTGCTAAGGGTATTACGGAGGACAAATGAGCGATCTCAGTCCAACTGGCCGAAGACTGTGCGACCGGCGACATCTATCGTGCGCTGGCGCTGATGTGCGGCCTCACCAATCAGGCCGCCGAAATCTCGCAAACGACCCGACCGGCAAGACGCAGCGCTAGCGCATGAAGGCGTTGCAGCTCGACATCAACTACGGCATGGGGTGATGTCGTGGCGCGCGGATTAGATCGCCATCCTGCGGTCGCCGCCGAAGCCATCATCCGGCATCAGCAACGCTATCCGACGTTCTGGCCTGGCACGTGAGATGGTGCAGCACGCGACGCTGCTCCGCGAGATCGCTTCCGAGTACGACGGTTGGCCGCTGTACCCGACGCACTCACCAAATCTACGCACCTTGTACAATTTTCCGATGCAGAGCGGCGGCGCGGAGATGCTGCGGCTGGCGGCTAACCGGCGACGCCGGACTTGTGTCGTCGATGTTGGTGCATGACGGCATCTTGTTCGAACTCGATAGCGAACTTGGTGCGGCCCGATAAATTCGAGCCATTTCGCGGCGTGTTGAGCCGATCGTAGTCACGGCGTACGATGGCCCGCAACAAACCGAACGGACGGCCGCGTTGATATGCCGAATGTAAGCTGGAGCGATCCCGGCACCTCGAG
>CAVSXY010000019.1:0-537655 GCA_963732015.1 uncultured Alphaproteobacteria bacterium
GATGTGCTGTCCGCGAGACGCCACGGCGAATAACCTGGCATCGGATCCGGATCGGAAGGCAGATCCAGCCGCCAACTTTGCGGAGGCATGCCGGGCAGGTTTAGGCTGACGTCGCGGTTGCCCGTCTTGTACATGAGGTCGACGCTGGCGAGGATGACTTGACGGTCGCCATCGTGCCCGTGCCAGCTTTGACTGAGCCAGACTTCCGCATGAGACTGCCCTTCCGTCACGTCGATATGCACGTCCTCTTTGGTCGGCGGCAACGCCATTCCAGCCGGCAGAGGGAACTGCAGGTTCAGCGTCATGAAGCCGTGCGTGAGGTAGGGCGAACGGATCAGTTCGTACCAGGTCCACCACGCGAGTCCTGAAGCAATCGCCACCAGCAAGGCGGCGAACGGACGAGAAATGCGCGTGCGCGCCGGCGGCTGGATCGTTGTTCCGGATCCCTCCACGCTGAGCGCCGGCGCGGTTTCCCGGATGACGCCGATCTTGTTGAAGAGCAATACGCCGGCGATGAAGCCCAAGACGCCGCCGATCGGCCCAATATTGAAGAACGCTCCCACGGCGATGCCGCCATCCCGGTCCGGGCCCGAGAGGACGATCACCAGAAAGGCGAGCCCGAACCAGCCGCCGAGCGCGCCGATAAGACCGCAGAGAAGACCGAAGACGTGACCGAGACAGGTCCGTTGTAGTCAAACGACGCAAGAGCTAAGGCGCCGTTCGGCAAGACCTTATCACACCGGACGAAACGCGCTCTCCTTGGCCGGTCGAGCCTAGGCAGGCCTAACGCGTAGGCGCTCGATAGCGAGGATTTTGACTGCAAATGCTGCCCGCTACAAAACCACCCGACCGACATTGCTCGAAACTGGTGAAGCTGCAGCTCACCCGTCCGTCGGCTTTTGTGACGCACCAGGGATAGTTGATCTCTGCCTTTGCCACGCCGCTCGCTACTATGCCGATCAGTATGGCCGTTGCCGCCACGATGCGCATCGTTGGTCTCCGTTCCGCGTATCGCACAGATGAACACCGGGCTGGCGTGAATATTTCACTCTTTCCAGCCACGCGTCGCGATGCGCTGAACGATGCGTAGTGCTTCGCGTCGCAGCGCTGCGTATATATCCGGTCATCGCCCGTAGCTTGCGATTTCCGTGAAGTGCCAGAATTCGGATGCTATTGATATTCGATGGCGGCGGCGTGACGCGCATTGTCCAATCGCCGCTGGGTGGTCAGGTAACCCCGGGCCGCTTCGGTCTGAAAAATCTCTCGCTCGAATTCCTCGCCGGCCACCGGAGTCATCGCGAGGTCCGTGTACTCCAGCCGCCCCGGGTCGTGTTTGATGCGCAGATAAATCCTGCGCAGCCGAAAATACAGCGCACCCCAACGCCAAAGCTTTACGACGGTTTCCAGATAGTAGCGGGGATAAAACCGCCATATTGATTCGATCGCCCGGTCAGACCGCCGGTCACGGCAAATTTTCCGCCGCAGGAATCCGCTCTCAAGAGGATGAACATTTTCGAAATCGACGCTCCCTTTGAACCACGTTGCTAAAAACAGGGCGTTGCCGGCGTTCGCGCCAACCGAAGCGACGCGGCGGAGCATAGTTTCGATGTGGTCGAGGGTGTAGTAATTCTGCCATGCGAGTTTGTACGCGCGCTGCCATTCCTCGCGCGACATGCGTGAATGCGCGGTGCACACGTGGGTGAGATCGTAGTTATTCATATCCGGATCGAGCACCACGCCTGCTCGAAACAACTTCTGATGATCTTCCGAGCCCGGTAGCGGCGTCAGCATAAAAAATTCGAGGAGGTCGATCGGCAGCTCGCGCTTGATGATTTCAACGTCGCGCAGGATGGAATCGACCGTATCGTTCGGGAAGCCGATGATATAACCGGCGTAAGTGATAACACCCGCCGCTTTCCAGGCCAGCAGCATGGTGCGGTATTCAGTAATCCGGTTTTGACGTTTCTTGGCTCCGAGCAGGTTATCCGGGTTGATGTTTTCCAGTCCGATGAACACGCGCCGAACTCCGGCGCGCCCGCATTTCTCAATGAAGTTGGGCATTTTGTAACACAGCGTATCCACCTGAATAATGAAGCCGAGGCGCATCCCCTCGGCCTGTCGCAGATGGATCAGCCGGTCCAGGATAGGTTCCCAGTCTTTGTTGCGGGCAAAATTGTCATCTGTGATGAAAAAGCTGCGCACGCCTTGCGCATAATTTGTCCGAACGATCGTCTCGACATCGTCCGGAGACCGCCGCCGTGATGTTCTGCCCTGCACGTTGATAATGGTGCAGAACGAGCACTGATACGGACAACCACGGCCGGCATCGAAGCTCGTCGCGTTGCCCGCGGTGCGCCGCACCCGATCGCCGGGTAGGAGCGGGATCGGTGCGCCATGAAGCCCCGGCAAATCTGTCATGTAGTTGTAAAGCGGCTTGAGCATTCCGGCGGCTGCGTCCTGCAGCAATTGATCCAGCCGGCCTTCGGCCTCGCCGGCAAAAAGCGAAATTCCCATCGCCTTCGCCCGTTCGAGATCGGGATCTGCGCCGCCAAGCATTCCAATGACGCCCGAGACGTGAAAGCCGCCGATGGCAACTGCAATGCCCAGCGCCTGCAACGACGCCGCGATGTCGAGCGCACGCGGGAACTGGTTCGACTGGACACCGACCAGCATTACCATTCCGGCATCGGCACCTTTGATCGTTCGTGCGATGCGATCGGTACGGATTCGGGTATTGGTCTCGTCATAAGCATGGATGTCGAAATCGGTATCGACACCGAGTACGGCGCGTTCAGCGCAATCCTTGGCAAGGCCATAAAGGGCCGCGAGCGAGTTCGACGGAATGGGTGAGCGCAGCCACTGCAGGACATAACCGTCGTCGTCGTAATGTGACGGCTTGATCAGCACGAGGCAGAAGCGACGGCGCCGCGGCGCGTTCGTTGCTGGTGACAAACTCACTGGGCCTACAATAGGCATGCGCACCCTCGGCGTATAAGCGCGCATCACTATGTGACCCGGCCTCCCGGGAACGATATCAAGGCTGGCGTCCAAAATAAACCACTGGATGCGCGCCAACGTGCCCCCGGACCAACCGCCGGCCGATACGGCTGCCATGTCGGCTGCGGTCACGAGCTGCGCTCAGCCGACTTCCGCCGCAAGCGCAGCGCAGCAAAGACGGCCTATTCGATCACCTTGTCGGCGCGTCCGAGCAGCGAAAGCGGCAGCGTCAGGCCGAGCGCCTTGGCGGTTCTCAAGTTGACGATCAGTTCGACCTTGGTCCCCTGCATGACCGGAAGGTCAGCCGGCTTTTCGCCTTTGAGATTCGTCCGACATAGATGCCGGCGAGATGATGTGTCTCGGTGATGGTGCCGCCATAACTCATGAGGCCTCCGGCGGCGGCGAACTGCGGATTAAAAAATACCGTAGCCACCGCGTGGCGGAGCGCAAATGCAGCAATCTGTTCGATTTTGCTGTTGTAGAACGGATCGCCGGTGATCACCACGCCCTTGATTCTTCTGTCCTGCATGGTTTTGAAGGCGCGATCCAAATCATCGTCATTGCTCGCATCCAATAACAGCAGCTGAAGGCCGAGCCGCTGCGCCGCTTGCTGAAGGTCCTTGCTCTGACGCTCCGCAAGGTCGCCCGCTGTTGGATTGATGAGAACGGCAAGGGGATCGGCATCGGGGATGGCCTCGTGCAGGATCTCGAGGCGTTTCGGCCCGATCTCAAAGGTCAACGCCGTGACACCCGTAACGTTGCCGCCGGGCCGTTTCAGATTGGACACCAGGCCGACCGCGACCGGATCGGCGCCGGTTTCAAAAACAACGGGTATCGTAGTCGTCGCTGCCTTCGCGGCCAGGGCGGCGGGCGCGCTTCCTGGCGCAACCAGCACGGTGACATTTCGGCCGACAAGGTCAGACGCGAGTTCCGGCAACCGGTCCAATTTTCCGTCCGCCCAGCGATATTCGATGGCGACGTTACGGCCCTCGTCAAAACCGCTTTCGCTGAGGCCTTCGTGGAAGGCCTGTAAGCGGATTGCCCAAGCGTCGGAAGAAGCGCTGCCGAGATAGCCAATGACTGGCTGGCCGGCCTGCTGCGCACGCGCCGCAAACGGCCAGCCAAAAGCCGTTGCCGCTAAGAGCGAAATGAACTCGCGCCGCTGCATTCGTCGCCCCTTTGTGGCTCCTTTTAGCCCAACCGTCGCCTGAACTCGTTGCGTTGAATGGTCGCTCTGAACTGCCGCCGAGTTCCAGGACCTTCGCGCCTTGCCTCGTTAGAATCATTCGCAGCCTTCTTGGCATGTCCGCCGGAAAGTCCACACCCGACATCGGCTCACGAATTGTAAGAACCCCCTGAGCTTTGGGTTCCGGTAAGCGGAGCTTAACCGCTGCGCCTGAGACTATTGCCTCTGGGGATTCGAGGGGCAGAGACCATGCAAAAGATAGTGCGTCCGCAGTGGATTCTACAGGCATTGGCCGATGCGGGCGCGAGCGTATCGCGCTGGGCTTGCCAATTACCGTCGTCGTGAGCCCGGTCGGCGAAAAGGCTGAACGGGACAAGGGACGCCCAAGCGTCGGCTACGCGCCGTGGCGCTGCACGTACCATGTGGCGCCTGACAAAGAGTATGCGCAGGCGATCGTACCGTCAGGCGGTGGCGCGATGGCGCGAACGGTTCGACGTCGGCGTTACTTTTGATGAGGCAGACCGTCGCCTCGTCATTGCCGCACCGGCCAGCCTGGAGAGCGACCGGCAATGCGCTTCAGTTGGACCAGCCTGATCCTTGCGCCGTTACTGGTGCCGCTGATACTCAGCGCGGCGTTGGTGAATGCGCTCGGAGGAGACCGGCCGCTGCTGGTGTTTTTGATCCTGCTGGTCCTGAGCTGCGTCGTGTCCTACGCCACGACGGTATTCCTCTTCCTGCCCTGCCTGTTTCTCCTCTCCCTGTGGCGGCCGTTGACGGGCTTCAAGGTCTGCCTGCTGGGATTGGCGCTGGGCGCCGCGGTGTTCGTGCCGCTGACATGGATGGAGTGGAAGAGCAGCGGCACCGATTCCGGCCCGCCGACTCGAGAGCTTCTTCACGTTCTTCGTGCGCTGGACCGCCGATCCACTGACCGCGATCTATCCGCTGGCCGGGCTGATAACGGCAGCGCTGTATTGGTGGCTGGGGACGCCGCGGCACGGCCGGTCAATACCCGCGCAGCAATAGTCACCGCTGAATATCCACCCGGGTCCAATCGGCGGCGGGAATGCCAACACGATGCAGCAGGCGCTAATCGCCGGCATCGCGAAATCCGTGCCTGACCCAAATGTACAGACTGGTCGTTCGCTGTAACGGAATTCCGGTCGGCACTGCAGAGCTCAGCGCCGGATCGGCCGGCGACCGGCTTCCCGCAGTCGCCATGTGCCGGCATTGAGCCTGACCCGCCGTCAAATACCGGGCATGTGAGAGCGGCATCGTCCTGAACCTGCCCGTGAGTTTCCACGAAACGAGCGATCAGAGCCGCGCCGCCGATAATCATCACATCAAAATAGCCGACCACGAGCAGGAGCGGAATTCCGCCACCGGCGTCGAAGATTTTCTGAAGCGCTCTCACGACCGCTCTCATGCTCGAGGCTCTGTGCCGAACGCGCATTCGTAGGATCGATCCCAGCGGAGCTTCAATAGCGAAGCGATCAAAAGCCCGATGCCGAACGGCAGCAGCGGAAACTCGTACGATCGCCGGACATCGAACCATCGCCGCCAGTAAAGAATTGAAGAGCGGACAAGCTATCGGGGTTCAAGCGAAAATGGATGCCGCGACAGACGTTGAGACGCCGCGTCAAGGAAATGATTTCCTGTGTCAAACGCGCTTCGAGCACGCGATCATCCGTCTTCAGACCGAGGCCGCGGAGCGGCCGCGCATAATGGACGATCACGACGTGGCCTGCTTCACCGCGCGATAGGAGGTGGAACGCAACCGGCCATAATTTCCCCGCTCCTGCTGGCCATTGTGGCGAAAGGCTTTCTTTATTGACCTTCCGCGGCTAAACGGAAAGCACCCGTCCGTCGAAGTTCGTTCGTTGCGTCGCGGTTCCCCTCTACCAGCGAGCCCGGCGGGAAGCATTGGAATCGGGGTATGGCATGACCAAGCGTCTCACCCGGGTGCGTTCCGCCCAAGCGATCCGTCGATCGAAATCTCCCGTAATTGTGACGCTCGCGGCCATAGCCGCACTGACGGCGCTGACCGCTGTGCAGCCGCCCGCTCACGCCGCGTCGAAGCAGCAGACACGCCCCGCGCGCGTCACAGAAGAGACGGCGACGCGCGATGCAGGCGAGCCAATCATGGCGATCGTGTCGATCAAGAGCCAGAAGGTGACCATCTTCGACGCCGAGGGCTGGATCCTGCGCGCGCCGGTGTCGAGCGGCACCACGGGACGTGAGACCCCATCCGGCGTCTTCAGTGTCGTAGAGAAGGACAAGGACCACCACTCGAACCTCTACGATGATGCCTGGATGCCGAACATGCAGCGCATCACCTGGTCGGGCATCGCCCTGCACGGCGGCCCCTTACCGGGCTACGCGGCTTCGCACGGCTGCGTGCGGATGCCCTACGACTTTGCGGAGAAGCTGTTCGATAAGACCCGGGTCGGTATGCGCGTGATCATATCGCCGGACGACGCCGAGCCGGCCGAGTTTTCCGATCCGGCGCTGTTTGTGCCGAATGCGGAGACGCTCGCGGCTGCGCCTGCGCGCGCCGAAAGGCTTGCCCGCGACGCGGCGGACGCCGAAAAAATGGCCGTCGAGGCAAAGAACGCCGCCGCGGCCGCGAAGCGCGAGGCGGCTTCGCTGACGGCGTCGTTGCCCAAGTTGCAATGGCTCAAGGCCCGCGGCGACGCTGAACTGGCGTACGCCGAGAGGGTGCTTGCCGCGGCCAAGACCGACCAGGCCAAAGCGCAAGCTGAGGCGCTCAAGGAGAAGGCCGCCGCCAAGGTCACAGAGTTGGCAACGCAGCTTGACACGGCCAAGGCTGACGCCAAGTCGAAGCTCGACGCGGCCGCAGCGGCACAGGATGCCGCCAAGGCGGCCGAGGCCAAGCGGACGGAGGCTGCCAAGGCAGCGCGCGAGGCGAAGCTCGCATCAGAACCGGTCTCGGTCTTCATCAGCCGCGCGACGCAGAAGCTCTACGTGCGGCGCGGCTTCGGGGCTGACCTCGAGGTCCCGGTCACGATCCGCGATCCCAACAAGCCGATCGGCACGCACGTGTTCACGGCGGTGGCGCGCAAGGACGACGGCAGCCTGCGCTGGACTGAGGTCACGATCGACAACGGCGACAGCGCCAAGGACGCGCTCGACCGCATTACCATCCCGCAGGATGTGCTCGATCAAATCGCGCCGACGGCGTCGCCGCGATCCTCGCTCATCATTTCGGACGAACCGCTGAACCGCGAGACCAACTATCGCACGGAATACGTCATCGTGTTGAACAACCAGCCTCAGGGTGGGCTTGCGATCCGGCGTCCGCCGGACGATCGCGTCGCGCGCCGCTACGACGACGGCTTTTTTGGCTATTTCGGCGGCCCGGGCGGGTGGGCCTACCAATCCGGCTATCCGCGCCAGCGCGCCGTCCAGAGGCAACAGGGCTGGTGGTAAAGACGGGAAGCGGACTGCGTCCGAAGGATTTGAAGAGGCATTCAAAAAAGTAACGCCTGCACACGAGACGAGACAGGAGCCGCCGGGACGATCGACACATCGCGGATCGCGTGCCCGCGCAGACCGGAGATCGGCGAAAGCGAAGACTAAAACTGCGCCTACCGCCGCGCGTTGCCCAAATCCGGGGTCTCATCACGGAATGAAAACGAGAAAGAGGAATGTGGCGAATACGATCAGATGAATAAGCCCCGCCAGAATGTTGGTGCGGCCTGAAGCAAAGGTCAGGCCACTCAGGAACAGCGTCAACGCGAGCAGCAAGCTATCGCGCGCCGAGAGCCCGATCTCGATCGTCTTGCCCAGGGCGATGTTGGTGATCGCCACGGCAGGTATGGTCAAGCCGATTGTCGCGAGAGACGAGCCGAGCGCAAGGTTTAAGCTCTTTTGCAAAACATCGCGCCGAGCGGCGCGGACGGCGGAAATGCTTTCTGGCGCCAAAACCACAATGGCGATAACCACGCCGGCAACGGCTTGTGGCGCGCCAACATGGTTCAAGCCAATTTCGAGAATAACTGCGAACTTTTTCGAGAGCAAAATGACGCCGCCAAGCGCCACGAGCAGCAGCACGACGCTACCGGCCACCGCCGTATTGGAGGGATAAACGTGGTGTCCGTCGTATGCCGTGGCGTCTTCTGCGCGAAAATAGTCGGTGTGCCGCGAGGTCTGAATGAACAGGAAGGTGGTGTAAAGAACCACGGTGATGGTGCTTACAAACAGAAGCTGCGCCGTTGAGAAATAGGGTCCGGGAACGGTAACGGTATAGTTCGGTAGGATCAACGTGAGGACCGAGAGCGCACCAAGAACGTTGAGATAGATGCCCGCTCCCGAAACCTGGAATTCCTGTTCGTGGTGACGGATGCTTCCCACCAGGAGACAGAGGCCGACCAGTCCATTGCATACGATCATAATGACGGCGAACACGGTGTCCCGCGCGAGCGTGGGAGAACTGTTCGGTGTCAATACAATGGATTCGATCAGTGCAACTTCGATGACCGTTACGGCCAGCGTGAGCACGAGCGTGCCGTATGGTTCGCCGACCCTGTGGGCAATCACGTCGGCGTGTTCTACCGCGGCAAAAATGGCGCCAAGCATGACAACGATCATCGTTGCAGACAGGAGCACCGAAGACGCCGAAATCTCTTTCGTTAGATCGAGGCCAGTCAGCGAGGTAAACAGCGCGAATGCAAGCGCCAGGACCGGAAAAGCGATGGCCGTCAGCGACCGTCCCTGTTGCGCTACCATTACTGTCGATCCTTGGGTTCAGTGAAAGGTGAACTCATCATCCTGTCGTCTAATTTGTTCTACCAAAACTTCGCAGAATGCCCGTCTTGGGCCAAACTCGGACCTACGATGGCGCCCGCCACGAGTCCGCTATGCCTTCGTGAGCGGACCCCAAGCGTCGGCGACGATCCCGGAATCAATTCTTCACAAGGCCTGCCGCTTCAGCCACCCTGGTCCACTTTTTTATTTCGGCGCCGATATAACCTGCAAATTCATCGGGCGTATTACCTTCAAGCATCATCCCTTGGCTTGACAATTTCTGGCGTACGTCAGGATCGTTCAACGCCGCGATTGCGGCGTCATGCAGACGTATGATCGCCGACGGCGGGGTCGCGATCGGGGCAACCATGCCATACCAGTTCTCCGCCTGAACTTGCGGGAAGTTGAATTCCGCGGTTGTTGGTACTTCGGGCAGGCTTGCTGCACGCTTTTCGCTGCCGATCGCGATCGCCTTGATCTGTCTCGCTCGTACCAGCGGCAGGAGGATAGGCAGGTCAAAAAAAGCCATTTGCACGTGCTGTCCAACGATGTCGTTAACCGCCGGCGGCGCCCCGTTATAGGGCACATGCGTGATATCAATCTGAGCGGTAATCCTAAGAAGCTCACCGGCGAGATGCGGCATACTGCCGATTCCGGACGAGGCGAAGTTCAACGTGCCGGGCTGCGCACGTGCGAGCGCGATCAGGTCAGCAAGATTATCGACGGGCAGGCTAGTGGCTGCGACCAACAATTCAGGTATCCGCGCCATCAGAGTGATGGGCCTGAATTGCGTGATCGCGTCATAAGGGAGCTTCTCCCGCAGCGCTACCGCGAGCGCTAGTGTGCCCGCGCTCGTGACTGCCACGGTGTACCCATCAGGCGTCGCTCTCGCGACCACGTCCATGCCGACAGCACCGCCGGCGCTGCCGCGGCTGTCGACCACGACGGGAGTTTGGAGCGCTTCCGACATCTTTTGCCCGACCACGCGTGCCAGGATGTCATTCGCTCCCCCCGCTAGGAATGGAACGACGATCCTGATCGGCCGCTTGGGGAAGTCGATTTGCGCAATTGCTGCAGTCGCAATACCTGAAACTATACAAGCAACAAGCGTCAGGAACCTCGACATCAAACGTCCGACCCTCCTGCCAATATTAAAAAGAACTTTGTCTCATCCGCTGTGCCATTAGAGCACAATCGCTTCAGATGGGAATCGATCGATGCTCTAACATTTATTGGTGCATGATCTTTTCGGAAAACCGGTTTCCACTTTTCCGGTTCATGCACCAGCCGACATTCGCTTTCTCATTCGATAACTTCAAGTCAGCACGCGACAGAAGTGAGGCAGCATCGTCGGTTTGATTTATTAGGATTACGATGGATTACCCGCGCGCGCCGATCTCGTCCTGCGTTTTGGTCTCGAAATCGCTAGCGTCATGGCGCTCGTGCAATTGTTCCTCAGCCGGTCCGCTGGTGCGGTTGACCATTCGCCCACGCTTGACGGCCGGGCGCTCACCGATTTCTTTCGTCCAGCGTGTCAGGTTTTTATATTCGTGCGTCTGCAGGAACGTGCGCGGGTCGTTGTAGGAGGCGCCGTTCAACATGCCGTTGCCGTACCACGGCCAGATCGCCATATCGGCGATCGTATATTCGTCGCCGGCGATGAATTGATTATCCGCAAGCTGCCGGTCGAGTACGTCGAGCTGGCGTTTCACCTCCATTGAAAAACGGTCGATGGCGTATTTGATCTTCACCGGAGCATAGGCATAGAAATGCCCGAAGCCACCCCGAGATAGGGCGTTGAACCCATCTGCCAAAATAGCCAGTTCAGCGCCTCAGTGCGCTTGCCGCGATCGTTTGGTAGGAAGGCGCTAAATTTATCCGCCAGGTAGAGCAGGATCGCGCCAGATTCGAACACGCGTCGCGGCGTCTGCTCGCTATAGTCCATGAACGCCGGGATTTTGGAATTCGGGTTCACCCCGACAAATCCACTATCAAACTGGTTGCCCTCACCGATCCGGATCAGCCAAGCGTCATATTCCGCTCCGCTCTGACCGGCGGCCAGCAATTCCTCCAGCATAATCGTAACCTTGACGCCGTTAGGCGTCGCCAACGAATAGAGCTGCAGCGGATGCTTTCCGCGCGCCAACTCCTTTTCATGCGTCGCGCCCGCGATAGGACGATTGATGTTGCCATAGCGCCACTTGGGACTGTCATCCTTCTCCCAGACCCAGACTTTCGGCGGTGTGTATGCAGGTGTGTCGGTCATGTTGGCCTCGCGTTAATCGCTCAATAGGTTCGCCGAATGGATAGAGCGGCGGCAGGCATCCCACCTTCAGGATCGAGCGCTGCGGCGCGCTGCTTGATGATTAGGGCATGCGCTTTGAATATCGGTTGGTCGGCACCGGCAAGCCGAGATGTTCGCGAAGAGTATGCCCCGAATATTCCCGACGAAAGATGCCGCGCCTTTGCAGCTCAGGCACGACCGAAATCAATGAACTCGTCAAAGGCGGCGGGGAAGTAAGGAGGCACCAATACGAAGCCGTCGCAAGCGCGATCGATAAACCATTCCTCCATGACATCAGCGACCATTGCCGCGTTCCCGCATGCAAAGAGGTAACCGCGGGCCACGGCGATTTGATTGTAAATGTCCCGCAATGTGAGGTTCGCCTTGCGCGCCTTCTCATAGGCGACCTTCGCATGGGTTTGAATTTCGTTTGACAGCGGCAGATTCGGCACCGGACCATCCAGATCAAACCCGGACATGTCGTGTCCGAACCGGGCTCGACATCATCTTCAAGGCAACCTCCGGGACGGCGAGGCGCATCAGCTCCGAAAGCTTCTTTCGCGCGTCCTCGTCATTCCGGCCGACGATCGGCATGAAGCCGGGAAGAATTTTGCAGTGCTCCGGATTGCGGCCCCAGCCGGCAACCTTGGCCTTCATCGTTGCGTAGAATTCCTTGGCATGCTCCTTGTCGAGTTGAGACGCAAAAATCATTTCCGCAAATCGTGACGGCAAACTTCTGCCCGTCCTCGGAAGCGCCCGCCTGCACAAGCACCGGATGGCCTTGCGGCGTGCGTGTCAGATTGAGCGGCCCGCGCACCGAATAGAATTTGCCGACGTGGTCGAGCGAATGCACTTTTGTCTTGTCGAAATATTCGCCCGTTTCCACATTGGTGGTTATTGCGCCTTCCTCCCAGCTGTCCCAGAGACCCTGTACGACTTCGACAAATTCCGTCGGCCGATTCATACCGGTGGCGTGGTCCATCGGGCCGGCGCTGCCGAAGTTCCCGGCGGCTTCGGGCATCGCAGTGGTCACGACATTCCAGCCTGCGCGGCCGCCGCTCAGCTTATCGAGTGACGCAAACGATCCGGGCGATGTTGAACGGCGCCGAATACGTGGTCGAGGCTGTGGCGACGAGCCCCACCCTTGATGTCTGCGTGGCCAGCGCAGCGTGCAAGGTGAGCGGCTCGAATCTGAAGCATTTGGCCCGGGTGCCGGTCCGCCACGAAGGCGAGACTGTCGCCGACGAACAGGAAGTCAAGCTTTCCTCGTTCGCACGAGTCCGCGATCGTCTTGAAAATCGAAAAGTCCTCGCTGCTGGTAGCGGCTCCCGGAACGCGCCAGCCAGACACATGATTCCCCGTTCCCACGGCGTATACGCCGAGATGCATTTGCCTGGCCGGGTTCATGTACGTTCATCCTCTTTGCGGCAGCGCTTGCGATATTGATCAACCTGGCTCCGCCGATCAACTCGCCAGACCAACTCGGCGTCAAAGCCGGTTCCGGCAAAGGACGAGCATGATGTGTTGATTGCGACGCTGGGGCCTATCGCGCGCCAAGGCCCGCCGTGATACGGGCGGCATCGACGACATCTTTCGGTATGCGATAGAGTTCGGCAATCAGCGCATCGATCTTTCCGCCGTCGACCGGATTGACGATCAATCCGCTGTTCTTGGTCTCGGCGATGAATCGTGGATCGCGCATCGTGTCATCGAACGCTTGGCGTAGCGCCGTCTTCCGGTCTTCCGGCAGGCCCGGCGGCGCGATGAAAGGCCAGGCAGCGACTTGGCGCGCGAGAAGCAGATCGAGTATCTGGCGATCGCGATCGTTTGTGGCAAAGTCCATGATCCACGGCACGTCAGGGAGCTCCGGCTCCTTGCTCGGTCCCATCTGCACAAGCAACCTCATCTTCTTTTCGTTGACCCGATAGATTCGTCAATTTGATCGCGCTCCACGACCAGCCGCAGCGGCCGTCGATCTCTCCGCGTTCCATGGCGATATTGAGCTCGTTGCCGCCGGGATAGCCGCTCACGAGTTTCAATTTCGCACCGAACATGTTTTTCAGCACGGAAGAATAGTCGTCGGTGTCGGCTCCCGGCGCGGTCCCGCCCATGACGAAGTCCTTGTGCATCATGTCGTCCCAAGTGGCGACGGGAGACGCCGACCAGACCGCGCACAAGTCGGTTTCCGGGGCAACACTGCCAAGCCAGAAGAATTTTGTGGAATCATAACGAGCGCCGGTGCCGAGTAGCGGTGTCGTGATGAGGCCACGACTGAACGTCCCGAATGCCGTACCGTCCTCGGCCGCGACATTGTAAAGAAAATTGGCGAGCGTCAACCCTCCCGCACCCGCCATATTTTGCGGGACCAGCGTAGGATGACCGGGCAAATGGCTGCCCATGAAGCGGGCGAGCAACCGCGCGTAGATGTCATAGGCGCCGCCCGAACTGAAGCCGACATAGACGTTGATGATGCGGCCTGCATAGAAATCGGCGACTGTCTGGGCATTGCCCGGCCGCGCCATCAGGACGCTGCAAAGAAGGCCGAGCGCAGCCAAGCCTCCGAGGTATCGTCCGAGTCTCACGCCGCGCCTCGATTGCCGCACTTTAAGACAAATCGCTGTCATTAACGATCTCTCGTTAGCTCTTCTTGATCAAAGACAGCTCCGGATCAACGGCGAGCTTCAACAATCATCTGCCAAACTCTTGTGGGCGTGAGCGGCAATTCATTGGCCCGTACACCAAAAGACTTCAACGCAGAGCTGACGGCATTGGCGATGGCTCCGCCAACGGGAATGATGCCGCCTTCGCCCGCGCCCTTGGCCCCGAGAGGATTATTTGGCGACGGGTACTGCTCTAATGAGATGGCTCGGACGCTTGGATAATCGGTTGCCACGGGGAGCATGTAGTCCGCCAAGGAGCCGACCAGAACCTGGCCGTTCTGATCGTACGCAATCTCTTCGGTGAAGACGCTGCCCATCCCTTGAACCGCCGCGCCGATCACTTGCCCATGGAGCGTCTTCGGGTTGATAATTCGGCCGACGTCGTCGACCACCACATAGTCCAATAGCGTCACCCCGCCGGTCCTCGGGTCGACTGAGACATGTGCGATGGCGGTGCCGTAAGTGATGGTTATCTTGGAATTGGAGAAGACGCCGTCGGCGACAAGAAACTCGCCGGCCATGTCGGCGAGGCCGATCGATCGCCCGTCGGGCAAGCGCGCGGCGCCTTCCCCCACCTTGATTTGGTCAACCGCAACGTCAAAGCGCCGGGCTACAAGCGCGCCAAACCGTTCGAGCAGCGCCTTGGCGGTCACCATGACGGCGGAGCCGCCCATGACGGTGCTGCGCGAGCCGTAAGAGCCAAATCCCTCGTTAAGATACGTCGTTGATCCGTGCAGGACTCGTATTCGAGAGATGGAAATCTCCAGGGCGTCAGCGGCAATCTGGGCCATGATCGTCTCGATCCCTTGCCCGATTGCAGAAGACCCGACATAGACCGCTACGTTGCCGTCCCTTTCGACCACGATCTTCGCTGTTTCACGCGGTCCCGATGCACCGCCCTCGACGAAACAGGAAATTCCCAACCCGTGATAACATCCGTCCACGAGTTCTCCGTCCAATTTCGCTTTTTCTCGCCAGCGTCCCTCCTCGACGCAGCGGTCGAAAGCGGAAACAAAATCGCCGCTGTCACAGGCCGCATCATTGAAGCCGTCCAGCGGGCGCACCGGCGCCAGCTGATACGGCATGGAACTCGCCGGAATAAGATTGCGCCGCCTGATCTCGAGCCGATCGAGGTGCAGCGCGTCGGCCGCGATATCAAGCAGACGTTCGAAGAAGAAGCAGCCTTCGTAGCGGCCGGGCCCGCGATACGTGCCGGACGGCGTCTTGTTGGTGATCAGGGCATGCGATCGCAGTTCGATGTTCGGCACCACATAAGGGCCCGTGAGAAATTGCGCCAAATTGCGTACCGGCGTCATTCCGTTGGGACGCACGTAGGCCCCGATGTCGACGAAAACGTCGCCGCGGAGGCCCAGGACTTTCCCCTTGTCATCAAGAGCAATCTCAATATCGCACTCGGTCTCACGTGAATGACCGATGGCCATAAACTGCTCACGCCGATCTTCGACCCATTTGACCGTGTGGCCGAATTCTCGCGCCGCGAAGCTGACGAGAAAATCTTCGGGGTAAAACTCGCCGCGCGCTCCGAAGCCACCACCGACGTCGAGTTCGATGTAGTCGACCGACTCTTCGGGCAGGTTCATCATCGCAGCGAGAGCGCGACGGTTGAAAAACGGCAGCTTCGCCGCTCCATACACCTTAAGTCCGCCGGTGGCGTCGTCCCATTGCGCGAGCAGACCGCGCGTTTCCATTGGCGTGGCAGATACGCGCTGCACCCTGAATTGGTCCCGGTGCCGAAACGCAGCGCCGGCAAACGCTTTGGGGACGTCGCCCAGCGCGGTGGTGTAGACGTTGGCCTCGTTCGTCGTGGTCTCACTGAAAAGCAGGACCGCGCCGTTCGAGGAGTCTTTCCGGTTGCAGACGATATCCAGGTGCTCGATGTCCATGACGACAGCGGAGATTGCGTCTTCCGCAATTTCGCTGCTCTCAGCGAGAACGAGTGCAAGCGGCTCGCCAACGTAGCGAACCACATCGTCGGCAATCACCGGCTGGGCGTATGGCGCCAATATCGGATTGGGGCGGCGAAATGGAATCCGCGGTATGGGACGGCCAATGTCCTTTGCCGTGATGACGGCCTTCACCCCCGGTATTCTAAGAGCGTCCTCCACGTCGATTTTTCGAATCCGGCCGTGAGCAACAGCGCTGCGCATGACTGCAGCGTGCCATTGCCCCGCATGATCCAAGTCGGCAATAAATTGACCCCGCCCGCGAAGAAAACGTTGATCTTCTATCCGTTCTACCGGGCTCCCAATAAATGCATTGACGCGGTTCATCGTATTCCAATCTTTCAAGGCAACCCGAGTGGATTTCACAACTTTCAGGTCGCGCCACCGCTAACGCGCCGCCACCACCATGATCTCCACCAGATAGTCGGGCGAGGCGAGCTTCGCCTCGACGGTGGCGCGGGCCGGCGCATGGCCGGGCGACACCCAGGCGTCCCAGACCGCATTCATCTCGGCGAACTTCGCCATGTCGGTGATCCAGATATTAGCGGAGAGCAGTTTGCCCTTGTCGGTGCCGGCTCTGGCGAGAAAGCTGTCGATCTGGGAGAGGATGCTCTTGGTCTGCTCCGTCATGCTCTTGCCCTTCGGGCTGTCGGCGACGATGCCGGCGAGATAGACGGTGTTGCCGTGAACGACAGCCTTGCTCATGCGCGGCCCGGTCTCGTGACGTTCGATGGTCATGGCTGATCCTTTCCCTGCTTCCTGCCCGGTGCTGTAACTCGTTCGGGTTCCATGTCCGGTATAGCGTGCGCCACGACCTTGCGCATGACGTTGGGCAGCGCTTCGCCATGGAGCTCCGCAAGGCGCACCCAGCGCAGGCCCGCGGGCGACGGCGTCCCCGCCGGCACGTCGGCCGCAAAGACTGACAGTTCCAGCGGGAAATGGGTAAAGACGTGCCGCACCACTCCGGCGATGCGGCGCCACACGATCTCCCGCTCGCCTTTACGCGAACCCGAGGGTAAGCGCGGCGCGTCGGCCAGCGCCGTGCGCTCATCAAAGCCTTCCGTCCATTCGGTGGTCGGGACTTCGGTCATGGCGCCGAGCAGCCCTTTCTCGGGCCGCGTGCGTACTAATATGTATCCGTCGGCCCGGCGGACCACGAAAGCAGAGCCGCGGCGCAAGGCGCCCTCGCGCTTCGGCGTGCGGCGCGGGTAAGTCTCGGCGTCGCCCGCGGCGCGCGCGGCGCAGACATTATTCCACGGGCACAGTGCGCAAGCCGGCCGCTTCGGCGTGCAGATGGTCGCGCCGAGATCCATCATCGCCTGCGCGAAATCGCCGGCGCGGCGCGGCGGCGTCAGCCGTTGCGCCAGCTGGCGGATGGCGGGCTTCGCGCCCGGCGGCGGCTCGGCGATCGCGAACAGCCGCGCGATCACGCGCTCGATATTGCCGTCGACCGGACTGGCGCACTGATCGAACGCAATCGCGGCGATGGCTGCGGCGGTGTAGTCACCGATGCCGGGCAGCGCACGAAGCTCGGTTTCACTTGCCGGAAACGCGCCGTCGTGGCGTTCGGCCACGGCGCGGGCACAGGCGTGCAGATTGCGGGCTCGCGCGTAATAGCCGAGCCCGGCCCAGGATTTGAGCACCTCGTCAAGCGGAGCCGCGGCGAGCGCCCGCACGTCAGGCCAGCGATCGAGAAAGCGCACGTAGTACGGCGCGACCGCCTTCACGGTGGTCTGCTGCAGCATGATCTCGGAAAGCCAGACCCGATAAGGCTCGGCGCGCTCGCCTTTTGGCGCGCGCCACGGCAGCCTCCGCCGGTGCCGGTCATACCAGGCTAGCAAGGCTGCGGATTGCGGTAAGACATCCGTCTCGCGCCAGTCTGCGCGCTGTCGCCCTGCCCGCTTCGCTGCTACGGTCATCTCAAGCCGAGGGATGACAGACCGTCTCGTCATGAACAAGCCCGCCCGCAGCACCGCTAAGCCGTTGCGCGACCTCGTCGGCAAGGTCATCGGTGAGACCTTTACCCGGCAGGGCTTTGCGTCAGCTGAATTGGTGACGCGCTGGAGCGAAATCGCAGGCGCTGACATCGCGGCGATCAGTCAGCCGATCAAGATCCAATGGACGCGTCCGGCCGCCTCCCATCCCTCCCCCGCAAGCGGGGGAGGGTCAGGGTGGGGGCAGGAGCCCGGCACGCTGATCCTGCGGGTCGAAGGACCCGCAGCGATCGAGATTCAGCACATGACCGGGGTGATCTGCGAGCGGGTCAACCGCTTCCTCGGCTGGCGCGCGGTGGCGCGCGTGGCGCTCCGCCAGGCGCCGCTGCGGCGGGTGGGGCGAAAAGCTGTCCCGGCGGCCGATCCCGATGCGGTCGCGCGCATCGCGGCGGACCTGCCGGAAATCACCGATGACGATTTGCGCCAAGCGCTGGCGCGGCTCGGTGCGTCGGTCAAGCGAAGCTGACATACCGGGCTGGACCGCGTGCGTCGGCTGCCCCTAAACTTGGCCGCATGGCAATCGCACGCATGTCCCGGGGCGCGTGCAGGATGGCGCTTGCCGTCGCCATCGCAGCGACCTTCGCGATCAACGATCATGGGCTCGCCCAGATCGCACGGCTGGATATTTCCAATTATCCCGACCGCCCGGTTCGCGTCGTTGTGCCTTTTCTCGCCGGCGGCAGCACCGATACCCTGGGCCGGCTCGCCGCGTACATGCTGAGCGAACATTTCGGCCAACAGTTCGTCGTCGAGAACGTCGGCGGAGCTGGCGGCATTATCGGCGCCACGCAGGTCGCACGCGCGGCACCCGACGGCTATACGCTGATGGTCGGCACACCGGGATCGGTGACCATAAATCCGCATCTGCAGGCGAACTTGCCCTACGACCCGCTGCGCGATTTCCGGCCGGTTGCGATGCTCGGTAACGTCGTCGGTGTGATCATCGTTCGCAAGGATTCGCCGATCGCGAGCGTCACCCAGCTTATCGCGATGGCCAAGGACAAACCCGGCGCGCTGACGTTCGGCTCCGCCGGCATCGGCTCGGTCACTCATCTGGGCGGCGAGTTGTTCGAGCACGCCTATGGCGTCAAGCTCACCCACGTTCCTTATCGCGGCAGTTCGGCGGCGACCGTCGATTTTCTGGCCGGCCGGCTCGACGTCATTTTCGGCACGGTGCAGGGCTATAACGGCATGGGCGATAAGGTGAAAGCGCTCGGCCTCGCCGCCGCGCAGCGGTCGAGCCTGGCGCCCGATATTCCGACCGTCGACGAATTGGGAGAGCCCGGCTATCGCGCCAGTTCGTGGACCGGCCTGTTTGCTCCGGCCGCGACGCCATCGGCCATCATCGACGAGCTCAACGTCGCGATCGTCGCGGCGCTGCATGCGCCGGAGATGCTCAAGCGATACACAGACCTTGGTGTCGATCCGGCGGCCAAATCACCGGAGGAGTTCGCCAAATTCCTCGCCGCCGAATACGCGGAAATGGGTACAGTCCTGAAGGCAGCAGGCCTGACGCCGAATTAAGCAAATTCAATCAAGCGACCGTGACTATGGTGCCGGTGCAGGGTCTTGGCGGGGCGGCGCGCTAATGCCACATTGCCGTGGCAAAGTTCGTAGGATTCAAATCAGGAGCCGACTTTGACGCTCACTCGTCGCGATTTGCTGACGGCCACCGGCGCGATTGCGCTTGCCGGCGGTACGGGATTGCTGCTGCCTCCCTTTACGTCCATCGCCAGAGCGGACGATCCATCGCCGGAAGAACTGGCGAAGGCCGGCCCCGACGGCGACGTCATGCTCGGCTCCGACAAGGCGACCGTGACCGTCATCGAATACGCCTCGATGACCTGTCCGCATTGCGCGCATTTCTCGACAACGACCTACCCGGAATTCAAGCGTCGCTACATCGATACCGGCAAGGTGAAATACACACTGCGCGAATTCCCGCTCGACCCGCTCGCCGCCGCGGGCTTCATGCTGGCGCGCTGCGCCGGCAACGACAAATACATGCCGATCATCGAGACGCTGTTCGCCAAGCAGCCCGATTGGATCGTGCAGAAGCCGATCGAACCGCTCAAGGCCATCGCCAAACAGTTCGGCTTTACCGAAGAGTCGTTCGATGCCTGCCTCGCGAATCAACAGGTGCTGGAAAACGTCCAGGCGGTGCGTGACCGCGCCGCCGAAAAGCTAGGGGTCAATTCCACGCCGACTTTCTTTATCAACGGAAAAAGATTGGTCGGCGATCTGTCGATCGAGACGATGGCCAAGGAGATCGACCCCTATCTCAAGGAAGGATAAGGGTTTTTTGCCACGGCCCGTCGTCGCGGATCGGGCCGGCCGGAGCCGCGTGTGCGGCTTTTGGGACCGAGAAGGTCTGGATAACCCAGCCCTCCGTTGCGCTGCCAGTTGCGCTCGCAAGAGTGACAATTCATTCTCCACGCCGATGCGGCACCGTTCGATCTGCACGCCCCGGGGGGGGGGGCGTGAACCATCAACAATTCCTTCGTGGCCGCGCCGGGGGACACAGACATAAAGTGCGCGAATGAAGCTTACGCGGCTCCGCCTGATCGGCTTCAAATCCTTTGTTGAACCGACCGATTTTGAGATCGAACCGGGATTGACCGGCGTCGTCGGCCCGAACGGCTGCGGCAAGTCCAATCTTGTCGAAGCGGTGCGCTGGGTCATGGGCGAAGCGTCGCACAAGGCGATGCGCGCCGCCGAGATGGACGACGTCATCTTCTCCGGCAACAACGACCGCCCGGCGCGCAACCACGCGGAAGTGGCGATGTCGATCGACAACAGCGACCGCACCGCGCCGGCCACCTTCAACGATTCGGAAGCGCTCGAAGTGTCGCGGCGGATCATGCGCGAACAGGGCTCGGCGTTCCGCGTCAACGGCCGCGAAGTCCGCGCGCGCGATGTCTCCATGCTGTTCGCCGACGCCTCGACCGGTTCGCGGTCGCCCGCGCTGGTGCACCAAGGCCGGATCGGCGAGATCATTCAGGCGAAGCCCGAGCAACGGCGCCGCGTACTGGAAGAGGCGGCCGGCATTTCCGGACTGCATGCGCGCCGTCACGAAGCGGAGTTGCGGCTCAAGGCCGCCGAACACAATCTGGCGCGCGTTGAAGACGTGATCGCCCAATTGGCCGCGCAGGTCGCATCGCTGAAGACCCAGGCCAAGCAGGCGGTGCGCTACCGCACGGTGTCGCAGCAGGTGCGCCGGACCGAAGCACTGTTGTTTCATCTGCGCTGGGTCTCCGCGAAGGGTGAAGTCGGCGACGCCGAGCGAACCCGCGACGAGACCGTTCGCATCGTTGCCGAGCGGACCAGCGAGCAGACGCAAGCGACCACCCAGCAGGCGCTCGTTGCGTCCGGACTGCCGGCACTGCGCGCCGCGGAGGCCAAGGCCGCCGCCGCGCTGCAGCGGCTGATCATTGCGCGCGAGTCGCTCGAGCGCGAGGAGACCCGCGCCAAGAAGCGAATCGCCGAACTCGACCGCAGGCTCGAGCAATATGCCTCCGATCTGCAGCGCGAACGCACGCTTGCGGCCGATGCGGAAGCGGCCCTCGAACGGCTGGCCGCCGAGGAGACCGCGCTCAGGGCCGAAGAGCACGCCAACGCGGCGCGGCTTTCCGGCGTCAACGAGCGGCTTACCGCTGCCGGCACCGCGCTCTTGGCGTCGGAGAAATCGTTTTCCGATCTGACCGGGGCGCTTGCCGATCTGACGGCGCAGCGCAATCAGTTGCAGGGGGCATTGCGCGACCACGAGCAGCGCGCCGAGCGTCTTGAAGCCGAGTTCACCAATATCGAAGCCGGCCTCGCCGCGACCGACAGCGGACAGCCGGACTTCGATGCGCTCGCGGCCGCGCTTTCGGCCGCGCAGGCTGCCGTTGCCGAAGCCGAAAATGCGGCACACGCCGCCGAGACCGCGCACACGCGCGCCCGCGAAGACATCGACGCCGCGCGCGATCCGCTCGCCGGCGCCGAGCGGCAGGTGCAGCGGCTTGAAACCGAAGCCAAGACCATCGGCAAGCTTCTCGCGGTCGAGAACAAAAATCTTTGGCCGCCGGTGATGGACGCACTTGTTGTCGAGAAAGGCTACGAGAAGGCGCTCGGCGCAGCTCTCGGCGACGATCTCGATGCGCCGATCGACGCCACCGCGCCGATGCGCTGGGCCGGCGCCGCGCTCGATCCGTCCGATCCGCAACTGCCGGAAGGCGCAACGACGCTGGCGCGTTTCGTCCAGGCGCCGGCGGAACTCGCTCGCCGCCTCACCCAAATCGGAGTCGTCGAACGCGCCGACGGGCCACAGCTCGCGACGCAGCTCAAGCCCGGACAGCGGCTCGTGTCGCGCGAGGGCGATTTCTGGCGCTGGGACGGCTTTGCGGTCGCGGCGCACGCGCCGACCGGAGCGGCGCGGCGGCTCGCCGAGCGCGGCCGCCTCAAAGCCATCGAAGGTGAACTCGCAGCCGCACGCGAGGACGTGCACTCAAAACTCCGCACGCTCGAAACCGCGGAGGCGGCGCGCGCCGCCGCCGCTGCCGCCGAAATCAAGAGCCGCACGCAATGGCGCGAGGCCCAGCACGCAGCCGACACGGCGCGCGAGGACCACGCCGCCGCCGAGCGCGAGATCAGCCGGAACCTGGCGCGCATTTCGGCGCTCCAGGAGGCCCGGCAGCGCGTCGTCGCCGGCCGCGACGAAACCATGGCGGCACGTGAGCAGACGCTTGCCGCGATCGGGCAGTTGCCGGCCGCCGCCGAACTCGAAGCCAAGCTCGTCGAGATCAACGATGTCATTGCCAATGACCGCCGCGCGCTCGCCGAGATCAGCGTCGAGGCGCAGGCGATCGCCCGCGACGCTGAACTCGCGAGCCGCCGCCTGCAGGCGATCGCGGTCGAACGCGACGCCTGGAGCGAACGCAAGGATAAAGCCACCGCGCAGATCGAAACGATCGTGCAGCGCACCGAAGAAGCGAGGGTCGAGCACACCGAGCTGCAGAACACGCCGCAAAGATTTGCCGAACAGCGCCAAGCGCTGATCGGCGAGGTCGAAGCCGCGGCGGCGCAGCGGCGGGCGGCAGCCGATACGCTGGCGCAGGCCGAAAACGAGCTCGCCGAAGCCGACAAGGCCGCGCGAGCGGCGCTCGAAGCCGTCGGCGAAGCGCGCGCCGACCTCGCCCGCGCCGAAGAGCGTTACGGCGCAGCGACGCGGCGCGTCGCCGACATCGAGCATGAAATTCGCGACCAGCTCGATGTGGAACCGGCGGCCACGGCCGAACTCGCCGAATTCAAAACCGATGGCGAATCGCCGCAGATCGCCGACGTCGAAGCCCGGCTCGACCGTATCAAGCGCGAGCGCGAGCGCCTCGGCGCGGTCAATCTACGCGCCGAGGAAGAGCTGCGCGAGGTCGAAGCGCAACACGATAAGCTCGCCAGCGAGCGCGACGACCTGATCGAAGCGATCAAGCGGTTGCGGCAGGGCATTCACAGCCTCAATCACGAGGCGCGGGAGCGGCTCTTGGCGTCGTTCACCATCGTGCACGATAACTTCAAGAAGCTGTTCACCGAGTTGTTCGGCGGCGGCACTGCCGAGCTGCAGCTCATCGAGCACGACGATCCGCTCGAAGCCGGTCTCGAAATCGTGGCGCGGCCGCCGGGCAAGAAGCCGGCGACGCTGTCGTTGCTCTCCGGCGGCGAGCAGGCGCTCACGGCGCTCGCGCTGATTTTCGCGGTGTTTCTCACCAATCCGGCGCCGATCTGCGTGCTCGACGAGGTCGACGCGCCGCTCGACGATAACAACGTCGAGCGCTTCTGCGATCTGCTCGACGAGATGGCGCGGTCAACCGAGACGCGCTTCATCATCATCACGCACAACCCGATCACCATGGCGCGCATGAACCGGCTCTACGGCGTTACCATGGCCGAACGCGGCGTGTCGCAGCTCGTCTCGGTCGATCTCGAAGGCGCGGTGAAGCTGCGCGAGGCGAGCTGACGGTTCGCCTTCTGCCCAGGTGCGCTGTCGCCAATTCTTTTGACCGTCATCATCCGCGAGGCGGATGATCCAGTAATCGCAACGCGTGAATTTCAGTTGCAGATCGCGACTACTGGATGCTCCGCCGGAGCTTGTCATCGGGCCGGCCACTTCGGGCCGGACCCGGTGGCGGAGCATGACAGACCTGAAATCAACTCAATCATTCCCCAGCTTGAACAGCCGGCGGGCGTTGGTGCGGCCGATCTTGAGACGATCGTTCTCGCTGATGGCACAGGCGTCGAACCAGTCGGCGGCGTGGTCGATGTTCTCGAACGGCCAGTCGGTCGAGAACATGATGCGGTCGGCGCTGACTTCGAGCATGGCGTTGATGAGCGCCGGCGTATGGAAATTGCCGGACGTTGTCACGTGAAAGTTTTCGCGGAAATAGTCGCGGATGCGCCGCTTCGCCGGATAGCTGTGACGGTCCGGAATCCAGGCGTTGGCGTTGTCGACGCGCCACAGCGCGAACGGCAGGTTCTCGCCCATGTGGCCGAGAATGATCTGAACCTTCGGGTGCACATCGAACAGGCCTGAACCCATCAGCCGCAACGCGTGCACCGCGGTCTCGTGCGCAAACGCCCAGGTCGGGCCGAGCAGCCAGCCATGGCCGTCATATGTCTTGGCATCGCGCGGCAGCGGATTACGCGGATGCAGGTAAAACGGCACGTCGAGATATTCGACGGTCGCCCAGAACGGCCGGTACTGCGGCAGGTCGTAGTACACGGCCGTCTCGGCATTGCCGACCTGAGAGAAGCCGTTCACCAGTGCGCCGCGAAAGCCGAGTTGTTTCACGCAGCGATCGAGTTCGCGCGCCGCAGCTTCCGGATCCTGCATCGCCAGCGCCGCCAGGCCCTGAAAGCGGTCGGGGCGTTTTCGCACCTGCTCGGCAAGGTAGTCGTTGGCGCGGCGTGCGATCTCGTGCGCCTGTGCCGGATCGGGAATTGCCTGGACCGCTGGCGCGTTCAGGGACAACAGCATCATCTCGATACCGTACTGGTCCATCAGTTTCAGCCGCCGGTCATGCAGGTCGAGGACGCGGCTTTTCACCTCCTGCCAGACGCGATCGGGGAAATACCCGCGCGAATCGCCGACGGTCTCATCGATGGCGAAATGCTCCTCGAGCGCGATCTTGCCTTGCATCGGCGTTCATCCCCCTCATCGGCTTGGCGTTGTCCCAGACGGCAACGTTAACATGACCGCCGCGTACGCAGTTAACGCCTCCGCCTCCCTCGCCTAAGGAAGGCGATCGGATGGAGGTGACAACGACCATCACGGCCGCGCGAGCGGCGACGCAATTACCCCACCCCGGACCGCCTTCAGCGGTCCGACCCTCCCCCTCCGGGGAGGGTGGCGAAAAGCGCTCGTCTCGCAATCGCTGGCACGGTTCTGGCGACGACGGAGGCGAGGCCCCGCGCGGCGGGCCTTGTCTCCGCGCAGCGCATCTATCTGATCGGCACCGGCGCCCAGGTGGGCGCCTTCGTGAACCGTTACGAGCCATGGATGCTCGGCATCGACATCCCGGCTGCCCGTTTCTGACGCCCGTGTCGGCGATCGCGCCTCCCGAGGCGCGGCGCGCGGCGCTCGATCGCGACCTCGCTGAAGACGATCGCCAGCGTGCGAAGCCTTGCACCGGCTTCCATCTACCTGATGGTGCCCTGGTCGGCGACCGAGATCATCGAGCGCTGCGCCGAGACATTCCTCACGCTCCCCGTCGAGCTCCACCTCGGGCCGGACGTATCCTTGCACAAGTTAGACGAAGTCGAACTGGCGAAGCTCGGACCGCTCGCCAGCCTGCAGCTGACGCGCCTGCCGCTGTCGCGGACCGAAGTCGCGCTCAAACGCGTGTTCGACCTCGTGTTCGCCGCCGCGGGCCTCGTGCTGCTCACGCCGCTCATCGTTCTCGTCGCCGCTCTGATCGCGTTCGAAGACCGCGGTCGGTGTTCTTTGCGCAGCGCCGCTACGGATTCAATCAGCAGCCATTCCGCATCATCAAGTTCCGCACCATGCACACCCAAGACGACGGTGCGATCTTGCCGCAGGCGACGCGCGACGACCCGCGCCTGACCCGCATCGGCCGCTGGTTGCGGCGCTGGAACATCGACGAGTTGCCGCAACTGTTCAACGTGCTCACCGGCGACATGTCACTGGTCGGCCCGCGGCCGCACGCGGTCTCACACGATCGCGAATACGAGCAGCGCATCTCGCTCTACGCGCGCCGCCACAACGTCAAGCCGGGCATCACCGGCTGGGCGCAGATCAACGGCTATCGCGGCGAAACCGACACTGACGAGAAGATGCAAAAGCTGGTCGAATACGACCTGTACTACATCGACAACTGGTCGCTGTGGTCCGACCTGTAGATCATCGCCCGCACGGTGCTGTCGCCGACCGCGTATCAGAACGCGTATTAGACTAAGTGCTATTCTTGGAACGGCTGTGCCTCTGCGGACAAACACGAGTTCCGCACGCGTCGAGAGGACGAATTTTCCATTCGACATTGCGAGCGTCAGCGGAGCGATCCATAAGGCAGCTTCGCCCGCTGCGAACTGCAGGACCGTTCTATTCGCCAAGCATCGACATGGACGCCGGGTCAAGTGTTTAGCCCGGCGGTGACGCCATTGAGGGGCGGCGGAACAGTTGACATCAACGGGCCCATCACAGAAGGGCGTGTACTTACAAATCAGGCTCAATGTCCGCTTCGCTCTCCGAAAGCGACTGAACCACTGCCCTGCCACAGAGTGACGCGATGGGCAAAAAACGGAAGTCACGACTCGCCTGAAAACCAGCGGCAAGTGTCGCTAAATTCACACAATCCGCAATCGAAGCGTGTTAACAGTATTTACCGCCCTGGGCGTTATCCCCCAACGGGCGGGTCAATAATTCATTTCCCCGCTCGGCAGGAGCTCTTTCATGTTGGGGTTCAACCATTGGCACCTGTTCAGATTGATCAGTGCGGCGTTCTGCATAGTTGGCATGAGCTGGCTTGCCCTGGCTTATTTCATTCCAGAGCCACCGTCGGAATTTACAATCGCCACAGGCGCAAAGAATCAAACCTACGAAGCCATCGGCAAGAGATATCAGGAAATCCTGGCCCGCTCTCATGTCGACGTAGAGTTGCGCCTGACGAATGGCGCGGTGGATAACATCAAGTTGCTGAACGACCCATCGTCCGGCATCAAGGTCGGTATCGCGCAGGGCGGCATTTCGGACGGCGAACGGTCGCCAGATTTGCTATCGCTCGGACGAATCAATTATCAAATCTACTGGATTTTTCACCGTGCGGCCGAGCCGTTGAACGATCTGAGGCAGCTCAAGGGCAAGCGTATTGTCGTGGGGCCGCAAGGCAGCGGTCAGCGCGTGACAACCGAGAGAATCCTGGGAATTCAGCGGCGTCAACTCCGCGAACTCGACGCTCCTCAATCTCTCAACGCAAAGCGCAGAAGGCGGACTGAACGACGGCCAGGTCGATGCTCTGTTTCTGCCCATTGCCCTCGATGCGCCCATTCTCCAGTCCCTGCTGAACAATCCCCGTCTTCGGCCCATGAGCTTCACCGAGGCGGAGGCCATCACCCGCATTTTTCCATTTCTTGTTCGGTTGGTGTTGCCGCGGGCCGTCATTGATTTCGAGCACTTCGTTCCGGCCACCGACCTGATCCTCATTGCGACCCCAAACATCGTCTTGGTACGCAAAGACATCCACCCCGCACTGATCAATCTCTTGGCCCAAGCAATCATGGAGGCTCATGGTAAGGCGGACATCTTTCAGCAGGCCGGCGAGTTTCCGACGCTGACCGATCCGGAATATCCTCTCGCTTACAGCGCACGCGATCTGTACAAGAACGGTCCTTCGTTCTTAAATCGGTATTTGCCGTTCTGGATGACCAGTTATGCGCACAGAATTATTGCTGTGCTGGTGGCGGTCGTAGCGATCATCTTGCCAGTGTTCAGCTATACTCCCAAGCTTTACCTGTGGTTCGTGCGCGATCGCATGCTCAAGTTATATCGCCGTCTCAGGATCCTCGATAAAGCCTTGCTGGTGGAGTTGACCGCCCCTCAGTTGCAGACATTGCAATCCGATTTGGAGAGCATCGATCGGGCCGCAAGCGTTGTCCCGATGCGAAACTCCGATCTGTTTTTTGACTTGAGAACTCACATCGACCGCACGCGCGCGCACCTTGCCAGTCAACTCGTTGAGCCACGCAGCCAAACCGCCAAGGTTGCATAGGAGGAGACCTCGCTGGCACGTCATTAGACGGTCTGCTTCCGGTCATTCACGTCATTTTTCCCATGTCCGCAATATGCCCGTTTAGAGGAGTAATCTCGGACATGGTCTAGATGATCATCGGCTCACTCACGCCTGCGGAGCAAGCCCGAGAAGTTTGGCGACTTTGACCGCGATGCGTCGCGTATTTTCTCGCGTCGGCCGGTGATGACTTTGAATAAAGCATGAAGTTCGGAGTTAATAGCTGAGAACTACACAAACGAGGTGGCGACCATGAGGATTTTGCTATTTGCACTGGGAGTTTTCGCCGCCCTGTCTGCGATCCCCGCGCCTGCCCAGGCCCAAAATTATCCGTGGTGTGCAGAGTATACCGGCGGCATGGGTGGAACGAATTGCGGGTTCACGACCTTTCAACAGTGCCAGGCCACCGTCAGCGGGATCGGTGGGTTCTGCGCCCAAAATCCGCGATACCAGCCACCAGCCGGGTCGCATCCATCGCCGAGGACTTACTGACCGGGGTTCCGTCAAATGAGGCAATACGGCCTTGCGTGGCGGTCAACATCTTGGCTTCGGTGCGGCGCACCGGTATCATCGAAATTCCAAAATGGAGACAGCGTGCGATGGCGACCGGTACCGTGAAGTGGTTCAATCCGACCAAAGGTTATGGATTCATTCAGCCGCAAGGCGGCGGCAAGGACGTTTTCGTCCATATCTCGGCGGTAGAGAGGGCCGGTCTATCGACCCTCAACGAGGGTCAGCAGGTCCAGTACGAAGAGGTTGCAAACAAGGGAAAGACCTCGGCGGAGAACCTCAAGGTGAAGTGAACCGCATATGGGGCGCCCCGCGCGCCCCTCCGTGGGTGTTCATTTGCAATTTGCGCGCTCGCCTGGCCGCGATTTTGGTCGCGGATATGGCTGGGTTGGCCAACTTGGTTTCGCTTCCTTCAAGCGTCCCACCGTGTCGGGGACGTCCGGGAGTTCGGCGCAGCAATGACATAGATGTCACATTTCCATTGACATTTATCGCCGTTTCGGTTACAAATCCACCAGCGAATCTCGCTCGGTCAGGAAGGGTGCGTTCTCGAGGCGATCCCTGAACGCGGGGCGAGTGCGGTGCCCGCGCGCGGTCTCGCACACCGCTCTCGGGCGGCTTCGGGACCCCGCCCGCCGGCATTATGACCGGTCTGCGAGGAGCTCGCTGCACTGGCCCGGAGAGGGTGGAAGCCCGTTTGGACCCGGTGATTCCAGGAAGCGCGGCCCGAGGCTGAGGGGTGGCGTTCGGTCGCCTAACCAAGAGCCGCGGTGGAGCGCCGAGAGGAGAGCGCGCTGCGATCAGCGCGCTCCGCGCCCGCAGCATCAGCAGACGGCAACGTCGTTGATGTGGCGCGGATCATGGTTGGATGCGCCTGTCGGCGCTCCGCCTCCCTTCTTTTTCCGTTCGGGGGCAAAAGCTTTCGTGTCGTTCGTGCCCTATGAGCCTGTCCATGTCTCGGATGCGATCGCATCGCGAGAACGAGGCTGTTTGTTCGTTCGCGAGCAAGCGGGAGTGGAATAGAGCGCGTAATCGCGCGGTGCCATCTGACGGAGGCAGCAGCGATGACGCGTCTCGATGCGCCAACGCGTTCCGGCCGAAGCCGCTCAGCCCGCGAGCGTAGCGATTGCGACCACGGCGCCTGCGGTGACGATGGCCGTCGACAGCCACAACGCGCCGATCAAAAGCCACAGCGCCCGCGGATTGGCCGTAGCCGCGGTCGGCCTGATCCATGTTTCGAGGTCGGGCTCGGCCCGGCGCAGAGCGGCCGTGGCTTTCTCGATGTCGGCAATGTCGCGCGCGAGCTGTTCGCGGGCGGCCATCGCCAACGGACTGACCTCTTCGGCGGGCCTTTCCGACAGACTGCGCTGGGCCGCCTCTAAACCCCGCAGATCGATGGAGACTGTCTCGCCATCCACCTGCTCGGACGATGCCAAGCCAAGATGATCCTGGGTCGACATGGTAACTCACCTGTGTGCCCCGTAGCACTTTATTAAACGAGGCGCGCCCGGCAGGCGATCTTGATCCAAAGCTAACCTTAACCGCGCCGCGACGGATACGATCGATGCGGCGCCTTTGAACGCCGGTACCGGGCTGCCGAAGCTGTCAGGATGGACCGGCTATGCTACTGGTTACGGCAGCGATTACGTTTTTGCCGCAAGCCCAAGGAGTTGCGCCATGGCGACCTCGACCTTGATCGTCCTTGCCGTCATCGTCGTTTTCATCGTGTGGGTCATCTCGATCTACAACGGCCTCGTCACCATGCGGCAACGGGTTAACCAAGCCTTCGCCGACATTGACGTGCAGTTGAAACAACGCCACGATCTTATTCCCAACCTGGTCGAGACGGTGAAGGGCTACGCGGCGCACGAGCGCGGTACGCTCGAAGAAGTGGTCAAAGCGCGCAACGCCGCGGTGAGCGCGCAGGGGCCGGCACAGCAGGCGGCGGCTGAGAACATGCTGAGCGGCGCGCTACGCCAGTTGTTCGCACTGTCGGAAGCCTATCCGGACCTCAAGGCGAACGCCAACTTCCAGCAATTGCAGGCCGAACTGACCGACGTCGAGAACAAGATCGCGGCGGCGCGGCGCTTCTTCAACAACTCCGTGCAGGAATACAACACCGGCATCCAGCGCTTCCCGGCGGCGCTGTTTGCAGGCTCGTTTGGATTCTCACCCAAGGACTTTTTCGATCTCGGCGACGACCGCAAGACGGTCGGCGAGGCGCCCCAGGTGAAGTTCTGATCCGTCATTACGGGGCCGAGCAACGCGAGGAACCCGGAATCCATAACCACCTCATTTGACGCATGAGACCATTCGTCAAAGACCTCAGGTTTCGCGACTATGGATTCCGGGTTCGCGGCCCAGGCCGCGCCCCGGAATGACGTTGTAGCCATGGCCTCTTACGGTCTTTACAGCCATATCCAGTCGAACCGGCGGCGCTCGATCGTGCTGCTGGTCGGGCTGTTCTTTCTTGTCTACGTGCTGGTTTTTGCCGGCGCGCTGGTGGCCGAGGCGCTGTCGACCAACGCCGACCTGAATACTCTGCTGCAACACGCCTGGATCGACCTCATCAAAGCGTCGCCGTTCGCGACGATCGGCACCGGCCTTTGGATCGTCATCGCCTATTTCTTCCACCAGAACATGATCGACGCGCTCACCGGTGGCCGCGAAGTGACGCGCCGCGAGGAACCGCGGCTCTATAATCTTCTGGAAAATCTCTGCATCTCGCGCGGCATCACCATGCCGAAGCTCAAGGCGATGGAGAGCGGTTCGCTCAACGCCTTCGCCACCGGCATGAACGAGAAGCAATATTCCATCACGGTGACGTCGGGTCTGCTCAAGAGGCTCAACGACGCCGAGATTGAATCCGTGCTCGGCCACGAACTGACCCACATCCGCAACGGCGACGTGCGCATGATGGTCATCGCCGTCATCATCGCCGGCGTGGTGTCGTTCTTCGCCGAACTCGTGTTCCGGCTCTGGTTCTATAACGGCATCAGCTTCCGCGGCTCGCGCTCATCCAGCGACCGCCGGGGCGGCGGCGCTGGCATCGCGATCCTGATTGCGATTGCGCTGATCGCGCTCGCCTACTTTCTCTCGTTCGTCATTCGCTTGGCGCTGTCGCGCTCACGCGAGTTCCTGGCCGACGCGGGATCGGTGGAACTCACCAAGAATCCCGACGCGATGATTTCGGCGCTGCGCAAGATCGAGGGTCGCGGCGAATTGGCCGGCGCGACATCGTCCGTGATGGAACTGTGCGTCGACAATCCGCGCGAGGGTCTGGGCGAATTGTTCGACACGCACCCGTCGATCGACAGCCGCGTCGCAGCGCTGGTCAAGTTTGCGGGCGGCCACGATACGGGCCCGATTGCGCTGCCGCCGCCGCAAGACGACGCCGACGACCGTGACGATTCCGATCAGCCTCCGCCGAGCGGACCTTGGGGTTCCGCGGAAGACTCGACCGGCGAGGCGAGTCAACCAGCGCCGCCGCCGCTCCCGTCTTCGGCAGAACGTGACGCCTCCACCGAACCGTCCGCGGGGCCGTGGGGACCGCGCGACGATCGCTAGTGCTCTCCGAAGCTTGACGCTGATCAGTGCCCTTCGAAGCTCACCAGCGTGCGCACCGGCACGCCGAGCTTTCTGATCTTCTCGGCGCCGCCAAGTTCCGGCAGGTCGACGATGAAGCAGGCGGCAAGCACGCTGGCGCCGAGCTGCTGGAGGAGCTTGACCGCGGCTTCCGCGGTGCCGCCGGTGGCGATGAGATCGTCGACCACGATCACCCGTTCGCCCTTCGTGACGCCGTCCTCGTGGATTTCCATTTCGTCGATGCCGTATTCGAGCGAATAACCGACGGTCACGCGCTTGAACGGCAGCTTGCCTTTCTTGCGGATCGGCACGAAACCGGCCGAGACCTGATGGGCGACGGCGCCGCCCAGAATGAACCCCCGCGCCTCGATGCCGGCCACCTTGTCGATCTTGCCACCGGCCCACGGCTGTACCAGTTCGTCGACGGTGCGCCGGAATGCGCGCGCGTCGCCCAGCAACGTCGTGATGTCGCGGAACATGATGCCCGGTTTGGGGTAATCCGGGATCGTGCGAATGGCGGCTTTCAGGTCACTCTCGAACGCGACGTCGTTCATGGTCGGCGCCCCATCTCGTTGGTCAGTCACCGTGGCGGGGCGATATCGCGCCGCCGGAATGCTTGCAGCCCGCCCCACTCTGGCGAACCATGGCGGCCGACGCAACCGGAGAAGTTATCATGACCGACAGCGTGCAGCGCCTCGTCATCGTTGACCTGCGTATTCCTTTCGTCCGACTGATCCTGTTCTTCGTCAAAGCGGCGCTTGCCGCGATTCCGGCCGCGATCATCGTCGGCTTTCTGCTCATGCTGGCGACAGCCTTCGTCGCCGCGCTCAGCGGCAACGGCGGCTTCGTCATGATGAGACACTGGTCGTTTTGACGAGCGGCGGCTCGTCGGGAACCATCAGTGCTCGACGGCGTGCCAGACCCGTTTCTTCGTAAAGTAGATCAGTCCCGAAAGCACGATGAGGAAGATCATCACCTGGAAGCCCAGCCGCTTGCGGGCGTCCAGCGTCGGCTCTGCCGCCCACATCAGGAACGCGGCGATATCCTTACCGTACTGATCGACCGTCGTCGGCGTGCCGTCAGTGTATTCGACCTGCCCGTCGCTCAGCGGCTTCGGCATGCCGATGGCGTGGCCCGGAAAATATTTGTTGTACGAGGTGCCCGGCGGCAGCGTGAAGCCGGCCGGCGGGTTGGTGTAGCCATTCAGGATGGCCTGGATGTAGTCCGGTCCGTCTTCTTGATACTGCGTGAAAGCATCGAGAATAAACCACGGAAAGCCCCACTCGTAGCCGCGGGCTTTGGCGAGAACGGACATGTCAGGCGGCAGCGCTCCGCCCAGGGCGGCGCGCGCAGCCTGATCGTTCGGGAACGGCGGCGGAAAGTGATCGGCAAGCCGGCCGGGGCGCTCGAACATCTGGCCCTGATCGTTGGGGCCGTCCTGAACCTGGTATTCGCTGGCGACGGCTGTCGCCTGCGCCTCGGTGAAGTTCGGTCCACCGGGATCGGCGAGGTTGCGGAACGCGATCAGCTTGAGGCTGTGACAGGTCGAACAAACCTCGCGGTAGACCTTGAACCCGCGCTGCAGTTGCGCCTGATCGTACATGCCGAACGGTCCGGCAAATGACCAGCGTTGCCGCGGCGGAGCGTCTTCCTGGGCGCGAGCCGCCGGCAACGCCGACAGTGAAATCACGACGATGGAGACAGCCATTATGCTGCGACGAATGTTCATGGCCTGTCTCCCTAGCCGCGCGCGCCCGACGCAGATGCACCGGCCGGATTGGCCTTGGCGAGAACCGATTCCGATATCGAACTCGGCAGCGGCTTTGTCGTCTCAAACAAGCCCAGCAGCGGCAGAATGATGAAGAAGAAGGCGAAGTAGTAGGCCGCGAAGATACGGGCGGCGATCACGTAACCGCCGGTCGGCTCCTGCGAGCCGAGATAGCCGAGGCCGACCACGCTGGCGTAGAAAATCAGAAGGAACTGCCGGTAGAGCGGCCGATAATTCGCCGAGCGCACGCGCGACGTATCGAGCCACGGCATGAAGGCGAGAACGACGATCGAGATGCCAAGTGCGGACACGCCGAGGAGCTTGTTCGGGATGGCGCGCAGGATGGCGTAGAACGGCAGGTAGTACCATTCCGGAACGATGTGCGCCGGCGTCTGGCCGGGATTGGCCATGATGTAGTTGTCGGAATGGCCGAGATAGTTCGGGATGTAGAACACGAACCAGGCGAAGAGGATGCAGAACAGGCCGACGAAGAAAGCGTCCTTGACGGTGGCGTAAGGTGTAAACGGCACCGTATCCTTGTCGGTCTTCGCCTCAACCCCTGTCGGATTGTTCTGACCGACCATGTGCAGCGCCCAGACGTGCAGTACGACGACGCCGGCGATGACGAACGGCAACAGGTAGTGCAGCGAATAGAAGCGATTGAGCGTCGGGTTGCCGACCGCGAAACCGCCCCACAGCCACGTGACGATCGGTTCGCCGACCCACGGTATTGCCGAGAACAGGTTGGTGATGACGGTCGCCGCCCAGAAGCTCATCTGGCCCCACGGCAGCACGTAACCCATGAAGCCGGTCGCCACCATCAGCAGGAACAGAATGACGCCGAGGATCCACAGCACCTCGCGTGGCTCCTTGTAGGACCCGTAATACATGCCGCGCGCCATGTGAATATAGACGGCGAGGAAAAACATCGAGGCGCCATTGGCGTGCACGTAGCGCAACAGCCAGCCGTAGTTGACGTCACGCATGATCGATTCAACGGAATTGAAAGCGAAGTCGACATGCGGCGTGTAGTGCATCGCCAGCACAACGCCGGTGATGATCTGGACGCCCAGCATGAAGGTCAAAATGCCGCCGAACGTCCACCAATAGTTCAGATTGCGCGGCGTCGGATAGGCAATGAAAGACGAATGGACCAGGCTGGCGATCGGCAAACGTCGCTCCAGCCATTTCATGAACGGGCTCTGCGGCTGGTAGGTCGTATCTCCGCTCATAGTCGAACCTTATGCCTCTTTGGCCGTCGTTTCACCGATCCGTATCTTGGTATCGGAGACAAACTGATAGGGCGGCAGTGCAAGATTGAGCGGCGCTGGTCCTTGGCGGATGCGGCCCGCCGAGTTGTATTGCGAACCGTGGCACGGGCAGAACCAGCCGTCATAGTTGCCCTGATGCGGCAGCGGAATGCAGCCGAGATGCGTGCAGATGCCGATCACCACGAGCCACTGTTCGTGGCCGGCTTTGATGCGGGCCGAATCAGGCGCCGGATCGGGCAGCGTGTGCCAATCCACGTCCTGCGCGAGCTTGATGTCGTTCGCCGTACGATTGAAGATGAAAATCGGCTTGCTGCGCCAGAACACCTTGATGATCTGGCCGGACTGAATGGGCGTCAGGTCCACATCAACCGGCGCGCCCGCCGCGATGGTCGAGGCATCGGGATTCATCTGGGCGATCAACGGAACCAGAGTGGCAGCAGCGCCAACGGCTGCGACGGCCCCCGTTGCAATGTAAAGAAAATCGCGGCGCGTAGGCTCCGCCGATGAAATTGCTGTCACCGTCTCGATCCTCTTCCGTCTTGCCGGTCATTCCGTCCGCGCTGCGAACCGCCCCCGAGGGTTCGTGGCGGCGGAAGAACCGGTCGCATCCGGCCTGGGGGAGGTCAGACGCGACGCATGCCGGCGGAGTTTTATTGGCACCCTTGCCGGGAGAGTGCAAGGGTGCCTTTGCCTGCACCCCCAATGTTGCGGGGCTCCGCGATGGTGGGGCGGGCACCGTCGCAAATACGTCGCTCGGGCCGCCTGCGGGCCGACCGTCAGCCATGGTCGTTCCACTATGCCGATCGCGCTCTATCAGCCCGACGTTCCCCAAAACACCGGAACAATCCTGCGTCTGTGCGCCTGCCTCGGTATTGACGCGCATATCATCGGGCCGGCCGGATTTCCGACCACCGATCGCGCCTTCCGCCGGGCCGGGATGGACTATCTCGATGAGGTTGCGATCGTCCGCCATACGTCTTGGCGGGCCTTCGAGGTGTGGCGGCGCGACAACAGCCGCCGCCTCTTGTTGTTCACAACCGGAACGACGTCATCCTATCTCGACTACCGCTTTCAACCCGACGACGTGCTGCTGTTCGGCCGCGAATCGGCCGGGGTCCCGCAAGAGGTTCACGACGCCGCCGACACCCGGCTGACGATCCCGATGCGCCAAGGACTGCGCTCGCTCAATGTCGCGCTCGCCGCCGCGATGGCGGCTGGCGAGTTCGTGCGGCAGACCGGCGGCGGCGGGCGCTAGGCAGCCTTGGGCTCGATCGCCGTCGACCATAACGCCCGGTCATCGACGTCCTTGAGCGTCACAGTCATGACTTCAGTCGCGCCGTCGATGGCGATGTGGCCGAAGAACTGCATGCCGTCGCTTGGCGGCAGGTTTTGCTCCTGCTCGGGCCCCGGCGCTTTCATGAAGACGATCTGCGGCCCGAACGTCGCGTCGAGCTGATTTGGACCGAAAGTCCCGGCGTGGATCGGACCGGAGACGAACTCCCAGAACGGCTCAAAATCCTGGAATGCGGCCTTGTTGGGATCGTAATAGTGCGCCGCCGTGTAGTGCACGTCGGCGGTCAGCCACACGCTGTTGCGCACGCCAGCGTGCTTGATGAAGGACAGTACGTCGGCGATTTCAAGCTCGCGGCCGCGGGGCGCGCCGCCGTCGCCTTGGGCGACCGCTTCGACGCCCCATTTGCGATCGACATCGTAGACGACCACGAGACTGATCGGCATGTCGGCGGCAATGACCTTCCACGTTGCCCGCGAGCTCAAGAGCTCGCGCTTGAGCCAGGCAACTTGGGTCGGCCCGAGGAAATAGGCGTCCGGCCCGTAAGTCTCCTGCTTGTCTTCGCCGTTGGCCCCGCGATAACTGCGCATGTCGAGCATGAACACGTCGAGCAACGGCCCATACGAAATCTTGCGGTAGACGCGCCCCGGCTCGACCTGCGTCTCGCGCATCGGCATGTATTCGTGGAACGCGCGGTTCGAGCGCGCGGCGAGAATAAGCGAGTTCGGCACGACATAATGTTTGCGCTGCAATTCGGCGCGCGTCATCGGCTCGCCGGGCCACCAATTGTTGAAGACCTCGTTGTCGTCCCACTGAGAAAAAATCGGCACCTCGGCATTGAAGGCGAGCAGATTCTTGTCGAGGAGATTGTACTTGTAGTTGCCGCGGAACTCGTCGAGCGTCTCGGCCGGTTTCGATTTCTCCGCTGTGACGACGTTCTTCCAGATGTCGCCGTTCGGCATTTTCTGCTCGGCGGCGATCACGCCGTCGGCATAGATGTTGTCGCCGTTGTGAATGAAGAAATCCGGCCGGCTGTTGCGCATCGTCGAATACGTGCGCATGCCGCCGCGCGCCTCATCGATGCCCCAGCCCTGCCCTGCCGTGTCGCCCGACCACACGAAACTGATCGAGCGGCGATCGCTCGGCGCGGTCCGGAAACGGCCGACGGCCGGTTCGCCCACAATGGTCGGCGCCGCCAAATCCTGAAAGCGGATGCGGTAGAAAATCTCCTGCCCCGCCGGCAGGCCTTCGATCAGCGCCTTTGCGGTGAAATCGCTCTCCGGCAGAGCATCGACGAACGCGCCCTGGCGGATTTCCTTGAAACTGTCGGTCGTGGAGATCTCCACCAGGATGCGAGAGGGGCGGTCGGCGCGCGCCCAGATCACTCCGGAATCGGTCGAGACGTCGCCCGACTGGACGCCATGTGTAATGAGAGGCCGGTCGGCGGCAAAGCTCAGATAGGGCCGCGCGAGTCCGGAAATTGCGGTGAGCGCTGTGGCCGAACTCGCGGTCGTCAACAAGCGACGCCGGGTCACGCCTGCACGAATTGCAATGGTCATGTGCGTCTCCATCTGCGGATGAAGCCGCCTTACATCCGGGAGGCGACGGGCGAATGACCGCGGCCTGACAATCCCCGGTTTGCGATCGCCGTCAGAACACCGAGACGATCTCGCGGCTTGCGGTGAACCCGCGACCGTCGGGCCGCTTGCAGGTGAGGTCGGCCGTAGCCGAATCGCAGGCGAACGGCCCCATGGTCCAGCGTTTGCCCTAGGCGAAAACGTTACTCGCCCCACAGCATCCTGGTCGCCCACATTGTCGATCTTCTTCACCGATTTCGGCGCCATGATCAGCCGCACATAAGTGGGGTCGCGGCGGTCGCAGCTGAGCTCGGGTCCGCCGTCGAGCGGCTTATAGATCGGCATGCCGCCGGCCGGCGTGTAGATGCACTCGACGTTTTGCGAGGGCATCACGAACGTGATTTGCCCGTTCTTGTCGGCCGGGAAACTCACCAAAGAAGGCGTTTGGGCGTGCGCAGCGGCACTGACAACAACGCCAGAAGTAACTACTGAGACGCCGATCATCCCCAGTGTAACTGCCCCCTTCTCTAATAGACAACGGACCGTAACCACCGCAGCCTGTGTCAGCAACTGTTGGGACACGCCGAAACAACCGCGACTGGTTTGGATCGACTACGCCTCGACCACGCCGGCGCGGCCGTTTTCGACCACGAACGTCTTCAACGTCGCAAGCTCGGCCTTGGGATCGTGCGCGTCGGACACCACCTGCATGCGCGCCTGCATCTGCTTGCGATCGAGATCGACGCAGACGTAGCCGCGGCGGCGGCTCTCAAAGAAATGAACGTGTGGATTGTCCGGCAGCGTCTGCGCGATCAATTCATAAGGCGGCCCGTAGGATGCAATCGAGGTGCCCACAAACTCCGTCGCCACCACCGGCGAACCCTGATCGTTGAAGTCGAGGCGCAGGTCGTTAGCGAAGAAGGAATGAATATCGCCGCCGACAACCACCGGATTGGACACCCGGGTGTCGCTGATCTGTTTGAGCAGGCGCGCGCGATTGGCCGGATAACCGTCCCAGTCGTCGGTCCAGAACGAGTCCACACCGTTGTCCTTCTCGCGAAGCTGCGCCATCAGCACATCCTGGGCGATCACGTTCCACTGCGCCTTGGTGCGCGCGAGCGCCGAATAAAGCCACGCCTCCTGGCCAAAGCCCATCATGGTGCGCCCGGCGGCAAGCCGTTCCGGACAGCCCGCGTTGGTCTCGAGATGTCCGCCGCCCTTTTTCGGCGGCGCATAGCAGGCCTCGCGCGATCGGTATTGCCGGCCGTCGATCATCGACACTTCGATCAGGTCGCCGAACGTGAAGCGGTCATAGACCCGCATCGCCGGCCCCTCGGGCCGCGACAGGATCGGCCGCACCGGCATGTGCTCGTAGAACGATTGATAGGCCGCCGCCCGCCGCAGAAGAAATTGCGCCGGATCGTCGAAATACTGCGACCACCGATCGGCATAATCGTTCTGCACCTCGTGGTCGTGCCAGGTCACGATCGCCGGCACTTCCGCATGCAGCCGTTGCAAGTCCGGGTCGAGCCGATATTGCGCGTAGCGATTGCGGTAGGTCGGCAGCGTCGCGGACTCGATGCCGTCGGAATGACGGCGCACGGTCGGCCGGTTTTCCTCGATCGTTTCGTAAATGTAGTCGCCAAGAAACAGTACCACCTCCGGATTCTCGTCGGTGAGATGGCGGTAGGCCGAGAAATAGCCGTGCTCGTAGTTGGAGCAGGACACGAAGCCGAAGCGCAGCTTGTCGAGCCGGAGCGCCTTGCGCCGGCAGCGTGACCGCGCGGCCAATCCTGCTCGCCGCCTCGCCGCTCGTGAAGCGATACCAGTACGGCCGGCCGGGCTGCATACCGCCGACATCGAGATGCACCGAATAGCCGAACGCACGTTCGGCGATCGCTTCGCCGCGGCGCACGACATCGCGCATGGCGTCGTCAGTCGCGATCTCGTAGCCGATCGTCACATCGCCGCCGCTCATGCCGCCGGGCGTTTCCGGATTGCTCGACAGCGGGTCGGGCGCAAGCCGCGTCCACAGCACGAAACCATCCGGGCGCGGCGCGCCGGATGCAACGCCAAGGCTGAACGGATCGCCGGCCCGCCAAATTTGCGCGGCGGCGCGCCGCAACAAGGCAGGCGCCGCGACCAAGGCGAGACCGGCACTCGCCGCGCTTGTGACCAATCGGCGCCGTGTTAGCGGTGTGGCACAGGATTGCTCGGCATGTGCGCCTCCATTGGCAATGTATCTGGCTCAATATTCGCGCGATTTTGTGACATTCTGGACAAGGTCCGCAGACAATGTCCATTGTCCGCGGCATTGCCAACAAGGCGGTCCGCGCTATGACGATGGACGGCACCCTCATCGAAACGCGCAAAGCAGCACGCCCGCGCCTGGTTCGAAACGCTGCGCGACGGATCATGGCGGCGTTCGAAGAGTGTCGAAGACGCCCTGCCCCGTGGCAGCGGTGCGCCGCTCGCGGACCGCGCGCCCGGCCGCTTCGTCCGCACGCCGTGGAGCTCGCACCGATCATACCGGCGCGCCGGGCGGCGGCGGCGTCATGGCGATGATGAAGGGCCGCGTCTTCGAAAAAGTCGGCGTTCATGTCTCCACGGTGTTCGGCGAATTCGCGCCGGAATTCCGCAAGGATATTCCCGGCGCCGCCGACGATCCGCGGTTTTTCGCCTCCGGCATTTCGCTGATCGCGCACATGCACAATCCGCATGTGCCCGCCGTGCACATGAACACGCGCTTCGTCGTCACCACAAAATCCTGGTTCGGCGGCGGCGCCGATCTGACGCCCGTGCTCGACCGGCGGCGCACGCAGGACGATCCCGACACGATCGCCTTCCATGCCGCGATGAAGGCGGCGTGCGATGCGCATGCCGCCGTCGCGCCCTACGACAAATTCAAAACATGGTGCGACGAATATTTCTTTCTCAAGCATCGCGGCGAGATGCGCGGCATCGGCGGCATTTTCTACGACTGGCTCGACAGCGGCGACTGCGACGCCGACTTCGCCTTCACCCAGGATGTCGGCCGCGCCTTTCTCGGCATCTATCCCGAACTGGTGCGGAGAAATTTTGCCACAGCCCTGGACCGAGGCGGAGCGCGAGGAGCAGCTCGTGCGCCGCGGCCGCTATGTCGAGTTCAACCTGCTCTACGACCGCGGCACCATTTTCGGCCTGCGCACCGGCGGCAATGTCGAGTCGATCCTGTCCTCGATGCCGCCGGTGGTGAAGTGGCCGTGAGACTAGCACTAGTGACGCATGAACGCGCTGAAAATCATGATCGAGCCGCCGACGATCACCACGGCGTCGAGCATGGCGGTGTGTACATGCACCGGCAGCCGCTCGACGATCAGCTTGGCGAGGAACGTGCACGGAAATCCGATCACGCCGATCAGCGAGCGCGATGACCAGCACCGTCGGCGTGATCACGCCGGCGAGCCCGAACACCGACAGCTTGACGACGCCCATGACGATCGAGACGGTGGCGTCGGTCGCGATCACGGCTGCGCCTTCGAGCCCGGTCGCCATCAGCAGCGACAGCAGGATGACGCCGGCGCCGGTCGTGCCGCCGACCAGGAGCCCCAGCCGGCGGCGGCTGCGGCAAAGCCCTTTTCACCCGAGCGTGATGGCCGCGGCGCTTGAGAAGGCGGCGCAGCGGCACGGTCGCGATCAACGTCGTGCCGATCACGAGCGCCGCGCCGCGGCCGGTCAGCAGCGTGTAGAGCCAGGCGCCGAGCACGCAGGTCGGCAGCGCGGCGACGAGCGCGATCAGCGCGCGGCCGCGGATTGAGCGATGTGCGGAAAGCGGCGATCGCGCGCCGAATTGGTGAACATCGCCGAAATGGCGATGATCGGCACCACCGGCTCGGCGCCGACCATCGGCACCAGGATGAGCGGCATCAGCGCGCCGGTGCCGTAGCCGGCGACCCCGCCGGCGATGGCGGAGAACGCCGCCAAGCCCACGATCAGCGCGAGCTGAAGCGGCGAGATGATGGCGAACAATGTCGGCAACGTCGGACCTGCTCCAGGTTGCACCGCCGATAGCCGAACCGGCGAGTTGACTAGCGCTGTCGGCGATTACCGGTTAGGAGAAGCCGCGAAGCTTACCGGCCGCGACGTTCGTCCGGCTGTTGGATAAGGGTAGAGAAACGCATGGATTTTGGGATTGCCGGCCGCAAGGCGATCGTTTGCGCGTCGAGCCGCGGGCTCGGCCGGGCCTGCGCCAAGGCGCTGGCGGAGGCCGGCTGCGAGGTCGTGATCAACGGCCGCGACAAGGAGCGCCTGACGGCGACCGCGGACGAATTGCGCAAGGCGACCGGCGCGAAGATCATCCCGGTTGCGGCCGACGTCGCCTCGCCCGAGGGCCAGAAGGCGCTGTTCGCCGCCTGTCCGGAGCCGGACATCCTGGTCAACAACAATGCGGGCCCGCCGTTTCGCGATTTCCGCGAGCTCGACCGGCAGAAGATGATCGACGGCGTCATCGCCAACATGATCGTGGCGGTCGAGCTGGTGCAGAAGGCGATCGACCCGATGGTCGCCAAGAAATTCGGCCGCATCGTCAACATCACCTCCGGCTCGGTGAAGATGCCGCTCGCCGGCCTCGACCTTTCCTCCGGCGCGCGCGCCGGCCTGACCGCGTTCCTTGCCGGCATCGCGCGCTCGGTCGCGGCGTCGAACGTCACCATCAATTTCATCCTGCCCGGCACCTTCGACACCGACCGCTTCCGTTCCAACATCGAGGCGACCGCGAAGAAGCAAGGCATCAGCTACGACGCCGGCTTTCGCCGAACGCGTCGACATCGGTACCGGCAAAACGCATCGGCACAGCCCGACGAGTTCGGCGACGACCTGCGCGTTCCTGTGTTCGGCGCAGGCCGGCTACATCACCGGCCAGAACATTCTCATCGACGGCGGAGCCTTCCCCGGCGCGTTCTGAGCAAAAATTGCCCTCTCAGAACAAATCACCGAATCCAAGGAGAAAGGTCATGAAGCTCGTCCGCTACGGCGCACCCGGCCGCGAAAAGCCCGGCATGCTCGATGCCAAGGGCCGCATCCGCGACCTGTCGAAAATCGTCCCCGACATCGCCGGCGACGCGCTGTCGCCGAAGGGTCTCGCCAAGCTGCGCAAGCTCAATCCCGACAAGCTGCCGCTGGTGCAAGGCAATCCGCGGATCGGCCCCTGCGTCGGCAACGTCGGCAACTTCATCGCCATCGGGCTGAACTATTCCGACCACGCCGCCGAAGCCGGCATGGCGATCCCGAAAGAGCCGATCATCTTCAACAAGGCGCCGTCGTGCATCTGCGGGCCGAACGACGACACCATGATCCCGAAGGATTCCACCAAGCTCGACTGGGAGGTCGAACTCGGCATCGTCATCGGCCAGCGCGCGCGCTATCTCAGCAAGGACAAGGCGCTCGACGTGGTCGCCGGCTATTGCCTCGCCAACGACGTCTCGGAGCGCGTGTTTCAGATCGAGCGCGCCGGCCAATGGACCAAGGGCAAGGGCTGCGAAACGTTCGGCCCGCTCGGACCGTGGCTCGTCACCAAGGACGAGATCAAGAACCCGCAAAATCTCGACATGTGGCTCGACGTCAACGGCGAGAAGCGCCAGCGCGGCAACACCTCGACCATGATCTTCGACTGCCGGCACATCGTGTGGTGCTGCTCGCAGTATTTCGTGCTCGAACCGGGCGACGTCATCATCACCGGCACGCCGCCCGGCGTCGGCCTCGGCATGAAGCCCGAGCCGAAATTTCTCAAAGCCGGCGACGTGGTGAAGCTCGGCATCGACGGACTGGGCGAGCAGACGCAGAAGATCGTGCGGTTTAAGGCGTAGCCGGCCGTCGCAGCCTTTTTGCTGGCGACGTATTGCTAATCCAACCGACGGTCTGCGAAGACCGCCACTACCTGCACGCGCGTCACAGATGGAAACCCCTCAAGAAACTGATCGATTGAGTCGCCGGCTTCAAGATAGTCGAGCAGCGGCGGCGCTGTAATGCAGGTCGTCGGCGTAGAGATAAGTCTGCGCCGCGTTTGGCGCGACAAGGGTGGTGCAGACCGCCGACCAGGCGGTGGCGATCGTGCCGCCCGCGCCGCTGCCGGGATTCGGGTTGACGCACGCGCCGCCCTGGTGCGTGACGCTTGAACCCGGCGCGATGTTGGTCAGGCCGAACAGCGCGGGCGCGACCCCAATGGCATCAGCGATCACCTTGCCGGACGCCGGAACGAAATTGACGCCTGCGGCCGCGAGGTTGGCGTACAGCGTCTGAGCATAGGTGCGGTCGACAGCGGCGACCGTCGACGATGGACTGGAGACGGGACTCACGCCCAAAAAGATCGGCACGACAAAATAGCGGCCGCCAGCGGCGTGCAGTTGCGCGATGGCTGCGCTGAGCGCTCCAGCCGACGCCGTTGCGAGCTGCGCGGCGTTGGCGCGCAGACGCCGCTCGGGCAGATCGCGTCGAGAATATCGTTGCCGCCGGAGCTGATCATGTACAGCGCGTTTGGATTGACGCCGCCGTTGACGTTCGAGAGATAGGTCTGGATTGACTGACGGTGGTCGGCGCGAGAGTGGTCGAGCCCGCATACGGGACATTGGTGGCGCCGCCCGCGGCGTAATTGGTGCCGCCCGGTTCGCCGACGGGAATTGCGGTTTGCCCGAACAGCGACGCCAGAATGGTCGAATTCATCCGGCCGCCGGGCGTCGTTGCATAACCGCCGCCGGCCGCGCGCGAGGCGTTGTAGACAGCCTGTACGGTCGCGTTGGTGTTGTAGGTGTGTGTAAAGTACCAGCCGGAATTGATGGCGCTGTCGCCGGAGCCGATGAACTGATCAAACGGCTGAGCTTCAACAGTGGCGCCGCAAAGCGGCAACAGCGCAGACGCGATTACACTGGCGCTGCGGCGCGCAAGAAAGGCTTTGCGAAATCGCACGATCTTAACCCCAGCGAGCGCCCCGGTGGCGTTCTAACATGTTGCTGGGCGAAATCGGTGTTGCGTCAAAACAACATGGTCGGGATTTCAACTTCCAGGTTGTCCTTGAAAGTGCTGCCCGCCGAGTTCACCCCTGCCTCGCCTCCAGCACCGCTTGCAGCGAGATGCGCGACCAGGATGAGATTTTGTCGCGGAACGCCACATAAGACGCCTGCACCTTCTGCGCGCCGGCACTTTTACCGGCGACCTCGCCGAGCACATCGCTTGCCTCTTTGCGTGCGGCAGTCACGAGGTCGGGAGGAAACGTGCGCAGTTGCGCGTTATTGCGCGTGGTGAGCGTCGCCAAGGCTTCGACGTTGAGCCGTTCCATTTCGGCGAGCGCGAACGAGGCTTCGGCGGCGCAGGCGTGCGCGATAATTGCTTTGGTCTCAGCGTCGAGCGTCAGCCAAAGTTTCAGCGACACGATGCACTCGCCGGTACCGTTCGGCTTGTTGAAGCCGGGGCCGTAATAGAACGGCGCGAAGCGATAGAGGCCGAGCGCGATGTCGGAGCCGGGACCGACGAACTCTGCGCCGTCGATTACGCCCGACTGCAGCGCCATCAGAATTTCGCCGGGCGATGTCGTCTGTGGAATGACGCCAAGCCGGCGATAGACTTCGCCGCCGAGCCCGAGCGAGCGGACTTTCAGACCGCGTACGTCATCCCGGCTTTTGATCTCGCCGCGAAACCAGCCGCCCATGCAGACGCCGGTGTTGCCGCCCATGAACGGTTTCACGCCAAACGGCGCGTAAAGCTCGTCCCACAGCGCCTGGCCGCCGCCGGCCTCGATCCAGGCAACGTGCTCGTTCGGCGTCAGCCCGAACGGCACCGTCGTAAAAAACGCTGCAGCCGCCTCCTTGCCTTGCCAGTAGAAGGCCGCCGTGTGTCCCATTTCGGCGACGCCCGTGCCGACCGCGTCGAGCACCTCGAAGGCCGGCACCACCTCGCCCGCCGCCGAGACGGTGATCTCGATGCGGCCGCCGGACAGCGACCCAATGCGCTCGGCGACTCGTTCCGCCGACATGCCGGGTCCGGGCAGCCGCTTCGGCCACGACGTGACCATCCGCCAGCGCCGTTTGTCGCTTTGCGCCAGAGCAGGAGCCGCGAGCGGCGCCGCGCCCCCAAGCAGTCCGAGGGTCGCAGTGCTGGCGAAATCGCGCCGCGTGATCTTTGTCTTCGTCATCGCCTCAACCGCCGGCTCGAGCTGTGCGCAGATTGCGTGATCCGGCTCCTGGACTCACAGGACTCGCGCCCGCAACCGCCGCTTCCCACACGTCGTGAATATGCGCGACCTCCTGCTCGAAGCGCTGCAGGAAAACGTGCGCCTGGGTGGACAGAATTCGCCGCGTCGGCTCGATGACGACGAATTCGGCATGCAATTCGGGCGCAACCAGCGGATTAACGATCAACTCGCCGCGGCCGATATCGTTGACCGAGATCACGCTCGGCAGGATCGTCACCCAGTCGGACCGCGCCACGAATTCCAGCGTGGCGATCATCGCGTCCATTTCCAGCTTGGTTGCGATCTGCACGCCGTGAGTCTGAAAATAGGTCTCGAGGTTGCGGCGGCGGATATTGTCCGGGCCCGGCATTACGATCTTGATCGGCTTGCATTCGGCGAGCCGGATCGGCGACAGCGGCTTGAACCCGGCACGCCGGCCTGACAGTAGCATTTCGCGATCGCGAACCAATAGCCGCGACTTCAATCCGAGCGCGCCTTCGGAGGCCGGCACGACCGCAAAGTCGAGCTCATCGTCGAGCACCATCTTTGTCAGGAGCCCGCTGTAGCCCTCGACGATGTGCAGGCGCACTTCGGGACATCGCGGCACGAAATCATCGAGCACCGGCGCCAGCACTGCGCGCGTAAACGTCGGCATCAATCCAATGCGAAGGTCGCCGCTGATCTGGCTCGTCGCGGCGTGGGCCTGTTCGGCCGCCTTTTCAAGCGCGCCCACCGCCCCGACGCAGCCCTTGTAATAGTGCAGCCCCGCGGGCGTCGGGATGACGCTGCCTGACAGGCGCTCGAACAGCTTCACGCCAAGCGTCCGCTCGACCGCCGCGACATGCTGAGAGATGCCCGACTGGGTGGCGTTCTCACGCTCCGCCGCGCGAGTGAACGAACCCTCCTCGCAGACGGCGATCACGGCTCGGACCTGACGCAGCGGGATGTCACGCATACGGGCATTAGAAAACTTGATGCAAGCCGACAAATTATATCATTTCTTCCAGGCGGGCCACCCGAATAACATTCCCCCGCGACTATCAATGCCGGCAATCGAGAGACCGGGCAGCGACGGCGTCAGGGAGGGCCCTATGGGAGCGAATTTCGGCATCGCGGGATTGGATTGGCAGCAGCGGGTCAACTGGGACCGGCTGCGCGAATACCGCATCGAGCGCGCCCGCGCGATGATGAAAAAGCACAAGCTCGGCGCGCTCTTGTGCATGTACGACGAGAACGTCCGCTACATCACTGGAACGCTCACGCCGGGCTGGAACAGGCTCAAGCCCGGTCTGCGCTACGCCATGCTGTGCGGCGACGGGCGGCCAGTGCTGTTCGAGCAGGGCGACCTCGGCTTTCAGATCGAGCGGCATTCGCCGTGGATTCCGAAAGAGAATGTGCGCCACTCGTTCGCCTGGATCAAAGGCGCCGCGGGGCCCGCCGCCACCCAGCAGGTGAAGAAATTCACCAAGGCGGTGAAGCAGGCGATGAAGGAGAACGGCGTCGCCGGACAAAGGCTCGGCTGCGACTTCATCGACATCAACATGATCAATATCTTCAAGGAAGAAAAGATCAACTGGGTCGACGGCATGACCCCGATGATGGACGCGCGCGCAGTCAAGAGCCCGGATGAACAGGAATGCTTCCGCATCGTCGGCGCGATCGGCGACGCGACCCACTGGGAATGCATGAAATTCTTGCGGCCGGGCGTCACCGAGAACCAGGTGACGGCGCATCTGATGCAGTATCTCTACAACATCCCGGGCATGGAAGACGTCGAGGACGTCATCGTTTCGTCGGGGCCGAACACCTGGCCGAACTGGCGCAATTTTTCCGACCGCATCATCCAGCCCGGCGACATCGTGTTCATGGATTTGGCGGCGCTGACCTGGAACGGCTACAAGTCCTGCTACTACCGCACCTATTGCGTCGGCAAGGAACCGACCAAGGAACAGAAGGACACCTACGCCACCGCGCTGAAGTGGCTCTACGACTCGATCGGCGCGGTGAAGGTCGGCGCCACCACGCGCGACATCGCGATGAAATGGCCGTCGGCGATGAAGACCTGGGGCTACGAGGACGAAGATCAGGCCGCCGCCAATCTCTGGGGGCACGGCCTCGGCCTTGCGCAGTACGACCCGCCGGTGATCTCGCGCATCTGGTCGCTCGATCACCCGATCGACATTCAGGAAGGAATGACGTTCGCGCTCGAGACGCAGCACGGCAAGAAATACCGTTACGGCGTGCGCATCGAGGAAATGCTGATCGTGCACAAGAACGACATCGAGATCGTTTCGAACTTCCCGGTCAAGCAGATCACCGTAGTCGATCCGTTGCCGGGCTACGGCGATCATGTGAAGTGACGTCGGGCTTTTGCTCGACGTCATCACCGGGCCGCTGCGAAGCGGCGTGACCCGGTGATCCACGACTGCGGACGGCGAAAGGAAGACGTGGATGGCCGGAACAAGTCCGGCCATGACGGCACAGGAACCGTTGCCATGAGCGCGTTCATCCTCCCCCTTACCACCCCCGCGGCGACCGACGCGAACCGTGTTGGTCCTAAAGCAGCAAACCTCGCGGCGCTTGCGCACGCGGGCTTGCCCACGCCTGGCGGGTTCTGCATCACGGCGGATGCGTACCGACGGCAGATCGAGCATCTTGGACTTGGCGGAGCCCTGCGCGACTACGCTGACGCCGACACGCCGCAACAGCGGCGCCTATCGGTCGAAATCAGGCTTGCGCTTTATCAGAGCGACATCGAGCCGGACTTGCGCGCCGATATGCTGTTGGCGTGGTGCGCAACAGAGAGACCGGCCGCGGTGCGTTCGTCAGCGCTGATCGAGGATCGCGCCGATACGAGCTTCGCCGGCCAGTTTGAAAGCTTTCTCGGCATTACCCACGAGACCGAATTTCTCACCGCACTGCGCGCCTGCTGGGCCGCACTGTGGACCACCAACGCACGCCGATATATGGCGCAGCACGACCTTGTTCCGGCCGACACCGCGATGGCAGTGCTGCTGCAACCGCTCGTCGCCGCGGGCGCGTCGGGTGGCGGCTTGAGCGAGACCGCCGACGGCCACATGCTGATCAGCGCCACCTGGGGCCTCGGCTCGGCGATCGCGCAGGGCGAAGTGGTGCCGGATCGCGTCGTGCTCAGCCGGCACGGTTTCGTCCGCAGCAACGAAGCCGGCCGCAAAAATCATCGCGAGGCTTGTGTGCACGGTGTGGGCACGCTGCCGCAGGCCGTGCCCGAGGCGCTCGCGCGCGCCCCATGCCTCGAAGCCGGCCAGGCGACGACCCTCGGCCGCTTGATGCGCAAGGCGGAAGACCTGCTCGGCATGCCGGTCGAGATCGAATGGGCGCTCGACGAGAGCGGCTTCAAATTATTGCAGGCACGGCCGTTGCATGTCGCGCAGCCTTTCGTACCTGACGAAATCTGGCTCAAACATCCCGGCCTCAACGGTCATCCGGCCGGCATCGGCTGGGGCTCGGGCCGCGCCGTCGTCGTCAATTGCGAGTGCGAACTGACCCGCGTCGCGCCAGGCGACATTCTGATCACGCGCGTCGCGGGCCCGGCGCTGAGTCACATCCTGCCGCGCGTGGGCGGCGTTGTTGCTGAGCTTGGCGGCTCGACCTCACACCTCGCCTCGCTCGCGCGAGAACGCGGTATTCCGATGGTACTTGGTGTGCTTGACGCCACTCAGCGCATCCCCGACGGCGCCCAGGTTGCCGTCGACGGCGTCGCCGGCGTCGTGCGGTGGCTCGCCTGATGCGGTCCGGCAACCCGCGCCCGCGCATCTTCGTCACCCAGCCGGTGGCCGACAGCGCCCTGAAGCGGCTGCGCGCGGTTGCCCGCGTCACCCTATTTGCGGATTCGAGCCGGATCATTCCGAAGCGCACGCTGATCGGTGCCGTGCGCAAGGCCGACATTCTGTTCTGCCTGCTCCACGATACGATCGATCGCGCTGTGGTGACCGCCAATCCCGAATCTGCGGCTGATCGCGGCGCAGTCGATCACGCCGTCTAACATCGATGTCGAGGCGGCGACCGAGCGGCGCATTCCGGTCACGGTAAGTCCGCCCCTGACGACCGAAGCGACCGCTGACCTCAACTTCGGGCTGATGCTCGCGGTGGCGCGGCGCATGCTGGAAGGCGACCGCACTGATCCGCGCCGGAAAATTTCCCGGCGGCCAGTCGGGTCATCTGATGGGCTCGTTCGTGTGGGGCAAGACGCATCGGCCTGATCGGCGGCGGCGGCCTGATTGGCAAGGCTGTCGCGCGCCGCGCTCACGGCTTTTCCATGCGGGTGCTCTATTGGACGCCGCGCCGCAAACCGGAAAAGAGGAACGCGAAGCCGGACTGACCTACGCGCCGCTGGATGACCTTCTGCGCAAATCGGATTTCGTCTCGCTGCATTCGCCGCTGAACAACGAAACTCGACATCAGATTTCGGCGCGCGCGAGCTTCGCCTGATGAAGAAGACGGCGTTTCTCATCAATACGGCCCGCGGGGCGATCGTCGATGAGGCCGCGCTGGTTCAGGCGCTTGGCGAGGAAGCAAATCGCGGGCGCCGGTCTTGACGTGTTCGAGCACGAGCCCAAGGTCGGCAAAGCGTTGCTGGATATGCCGAATGTCGTTCTCACGCCGCATCTCGGCAGCGCGACGCCTGAAGTGCGCGAGGCGATGGCAAATATCGTCGTCGACAATATTCTCGCGTTTCTTGGCGGGTCGCAAACTTCCGAATTGCGTCAATCCGCAGGTCTTTGCATTATGAGGACTGTCATGCTCCGCGAAGGCGAGCATCCAGTATTCTCGAGGATCGAGGGTGACGGTTACGTCACTGAATACTTGATCATCCGCCTGCGCGGATGATGATAGCAGAACGGATGCACCCATGCCCCAGCCCGTCATCGCCGTCACCGACAGCCCGTTCCCATCGCTCGATCCCGCCAAGAAAGCGCTGGCGCGGCTCGATCCCGAATACCGCATGGCGAAGAGCGTCTCCGCCGGCGACATCCTCGCGGTGGCGCGCGACGCCGACGCCATTCTGGTCACCTATGCCAAGCTCCATCGCGACGTGTTGAGCCAACTGACGCGCTGCAAGGCGATCGGACGCTTCGGCCTCGGCGTCGACAACATCGACCTGCCGGCCGCGAAGGAGTTCGGCATCGCCGTCAACTACGTGCCGGACTATTGCCTGCGCGAAGTGTCGGACCATGCGATGGCGCTGCTGCTCGCGATCGCCCGCAAGGTGCCGTTCTCCAATAAGCTCGTGCAGTCGGGCCGCTGGGAAGTGCCGCCGATCGTGCCGTTGCACCGGATCGAAGGACGAGTGCTCGGGCTCGTCGGCTTCGGCAACATCCCACGCACGCTGGCGCCCAAGGCCAAGACCTTCGGATTGAAGGTCATCACCTACGATCCTTACGTCTCCCAGGAGGCGCTGGCCGCAACCGACGTCGAAAGCACAAGCTTCGACGATTTGCTGGCCCGGGCCGATTTCATTTCGGTGCATGCCCCGCTGCAGCCGGCGACACGCGGTCTGATGAACGCGAAGACATTCGCCAAGATGAAAAAGGGCGCATACCTGATCAACACCGCACGCGGCCCGCTGGTCGATGAGGCGGCGCTGGTCGCCGCGCTCGACTCCGGCCACCTTGGCGGCGCAGCCCTCGACGTGGTGACGACCGAACCGCCGGCGAAGGATTCGCCGCTGATTGGGCGCGACAACGTCATCCTCACCCCGCACACCGCTTTCTATTCCGTCGAGGCGCTCGAGGAATTGCAGACCAAGTGCGCGAGCGACGTGGCGCGGGTGCTGAGCGGCGAGAAGGCGGTCTATCCGATCAGCGCCTAACCGTCCCGCCGCGCTTATGCCGAAACCCAAAATCCTCATACGAGACGCGGCGGCGGCTGACGAAACGGCCTGGCGGCCTTTATGGGCTGCCTACAACGCATTCTATGGCGTCAGCATTACGGAGAGCGTCACCGCCAAAACGTGGCAGCGGATTCCCGATCCGGCGTCGGCCATGTCCTGTCGCCTTGCCGTCTTTGATGATAACATCGCAGGCTTCGCCATCAGCGTGCTTCACGACAGCACCTGGACCGCTACGCCTGTCTGTTACCTCGAGGATCTTTTCGTCGCGGAGAAATTTCGCGGCCGTGGCTGCGGGCGGCTTCTGATCGCGGATTTGGTGGATCGGGCCAAGGCAAACGGCTGGTCGCGGCTTTACTGGCACACCCGCGCCACTAACCCGGCGCGCCGCCTCTACGACGAGTTTGCCAGCGCCGATGATTTCGTCCGCTACAGAATATCGTTCGAGTAGCAGGCCCAAGCCGAAGCATTGAGGATTATTGCGGCAAGCTCGCGCCTGCTCTGAGCCACTGTTTGACCAGCGCAGCGGTCGTGCCATCCGCCATCAGCTCCGCTTGCGCTTCGCCGATCGCGGTCCTCAGCGCCGTGTTGCCCTTGCGCACGCAGATGCCAACCCGTTCCGTCGTAATGCCGGCCTGGACGACCTTAAGCTTCGGCCGGCCGCGCACGAGCCATGCGGTGACCGGCGCGAGTTTCATGAAAGCGTCGCAGCCCCCGGTCGAGAGATCGTCGAGCGCCGTTTCTATTTCATCATAGGCGTAGACGCGCACCCGCGCGGCGCGATGCTCGGCGACGAGTTTTTCGGCGACGGGCTCACTGGTATTGCCTTTCTGCACGCCGATCGCCAGGCCTTTGAGGTCGTCGATGCCACGGACGTTCGGATGGCTGCTCGTATCGACGACGAGGGACTGGCCGGACACCGCATAAGGCGCGCAGAAATCGGCGAGCTTCTCCCGGCCCGCCGTGACCGTGGTGCCGGAGGCGACGCAATCATATTGCCGCGATCGAGACCGGCGAAAATGTCGTTGAAGTCTGAGCCGTCGTAGCGCACCAGCTGCCACTCGCGGCCAAGCTTTCCGGCAATGCGCTGCATCAGCGCGATATCGAAGCCGGCCGGGCCATCCTTGGTCACGAGTTCGAATGGCGGATCGGACAAAGCGGCCCCGACCCTCAACGGCGGCGCGGCTTTGGCGTCGCCTGCTCCGAGAGTTGCGGGGGCGAACAGGACTCGCGATGCAAGCGAATGGCGGTCGTCATCGTCTCGTTCCCTGACGTCGGCAACGATAGCCGGCCGATACTCTGTAAAAATGAAGATATAATCGAAGGCTATCTAAAACAGGAGAGTGCGACTGATCTGATAAAGGGGGCAAGCCAATGTCAGATATTTCCCGACGCAACCTTCTCGGCGCGGCGGCCGCATCCGGCGGCTTCGCCTCAACGACTGTTCTCGTCGACGCCTTCACCGAAACCCAGCAACCGCCGTTCGGCCCAGCGCCGCCGCCGCTCGCCGGTCCGGAGCTGCCGTCGTTTCGTTTCGCACTCGGCGCCCTGGCCTCGAAAGCCTTCGATGGCGGAACCGCCAAGGAAGCGACCGTCGATTTTCCCGTTTTTCCGAAAAACTTGCCGGCGTCCTGATGACGCTGATGCCCGGCGCGTCGCGCGAACTGCATTGGCATGCCAACGCCGCCGAGTGGGCCTATGTGCTCGACGGCCGCTGCCGCGTCACCACCATCGACCCGCAGGGCCGTTCCGAAGTCGCCGATTTTGGCCACGGCGACGTGTGGTACTTCCCGCGCGGACACGGCCATTCGATTCAGGGCCTCGGCCCCGGCGATTGCACCTTCATTCTCGTGTTCGACAATGGCTATTTCTCCGAGTTCGCACCTTCAGCATCACCGACTGGGTGGGCCACTTGCCTCCCGAGGTGCTGCAGAAGACCTTCGGCGTGCCGGCGCAGACCTTCGTCGGCTTTCCGAAGCGCGAGCTGTACATCGCGAAGGGTCCGGTGCCGCCGCCCTTGCCGGCCGAACCCGCGCCTGGATCGCTCAATTCAAGCCCGCTGACGCATCGCTATCCGTTTCTGGCGCAAAAACCGGAGAGCTTCCGCGGCGGAACCATGCGCATCGTTTCGGAACGTGAGTTTCCGATTTCGGCCACCATCACCGGCGCGCTGCTGCACATCGAGCCGGGCGGTCTGCGCGAGCCGCACTGGCATCCGAACGCCGCCGAATGGCAGTACTACATTTCGGGCCGCGCCCGCATGACGGTGTTCGGATGCCATGGCCGCGCGAGGACCGACGAGTTCGGTCCGGGCGACGTCGGATATGTCCCGCAGGGCTACGGGCATTACATCAAGAACATCGGGTCCGAAAACCTCGACGTCCTGCTCGCGCTCAACAACGGCACCTAAGAGTCCATCTCGCTGACGGGCTGGATGGCCGCCAACCCGCGGCTTTTGCTCGCGACCAATTTCGGCGTTCCGGAAAGTGTGTTTGCCAGCTTTCCCGACAAGGCGGAGATCATGCCTTAACGCAGAACTGCGCGGCGCAACGGGTGCACCGCTGACCGCAATATATCGTTAGGGCGCGAGCGGCGTCGGATTATCCGCAGGCGGTTCGATTCCGAATGTATTGGCCGTCAGGCATGTCATCGCGAAACTGCCGGTCGTTGCCACCAGCGCCACCAGGCTCTCAAGCCCCATGGTTTCTACCGCGGCGGCATACATCGCGTCGCCGAGGCCCTTGTTAGCGAGGAGTTCACTGGCCACGGCAAAGCACGTCTGCTCGCGCGCATCGGACAATTTCGGCGTTTTGCGCGCATTGATCGCGTCGATCACGCCCTGATCGATGCCGACGGCAAGCGAGCGCCGCGATTGCGCGAACCACGGATAGCGCGCGCCCCAGTAGCGGGCCACCACCAGGTTGATGATCTGCTGCTCGCGAGGCGACAACGGCCCGTGCGACAGACTTTCGCGCAGCGTCTGGCAGGCATCAAACAGCTTCGGCAGCCGGATGTAGGCATGATACGGGCCGCCCACGATACCGCTTGTTTGCTTGGCCGCGTCATAAACGCGTCCCTGTTCGGCATTCATGCCAGAGCGATCGATGATCGATATGCGCGCCATGCTGTCTCCCCTGCCGCTTCTCGTTTCCGCCGCCAGGCTAGCATTGGCTTCACGATCGCGCGAGCCGCTTGCGCGGAATCGGCCGCACGATGGCGCTACGGTTAGGCCTTTCGCCGGACCTGGACCAGATAATATATGCCCGGCTCCGAGGGAACCTGGATGATCGCGGGTGCGGCCGCGAACGCAGCATCGAGCGCGTCAATGAGACCGTACCGGTTGGCGGGTATCGTGCCGGCGAGCGAGTTGCAGGTGAGCGGCGAACACTCAAATGACTGGCTCTCCACCCGGCCGAGCGAGTTGCTCACCACGTCCCAGCCGAGAAGCTGATAGCCCGGGGCCCTATCTCGTATCCTTCGCGGCCTCCGATAGCGCCCTGCTCTCGTCGTCTGTGAGAGCACGCGGTTCGCCGTCGTCGTCGAACGCGACTGGCGGCATGGCGTAGGCATAAAGATCGTAGGCTGCGCGATCCTCACGCGGCGGGATGACGCTGAGCGCCAGCGCCTCACTCGCATACAATCCCATCGCGTTGTGGCACCATGCGCTCACCGCATCGGGCGGCGCCCTCGAGATGCAGCAGCTCAAGCTGCACACCTCTTCGACATCGCCGATAGGCGGGTCGGGCCGGCGTTTTGTCAGCTTGGCGAGGAAGCCGATGGGCTTTGCCGACACCGATTGCAGCGACTGGAGAGTGATCAAGGTCGTTTGTCCCGCCAATCCGACCTCGCTCCGCGATTACTTGATCGCCTGCGGATTAATGGGCGATCCGGTGCCGCCGGTGATGACAAGCGGAGGGCCGCAGAAGAAGAATTCGTAGATGCCGTCCTGCTCGCAGTCCTCGGCAAGCTCTTTCAGGTAGAAGATCTCGCCCATGCACAGGCCCATCGCCGGAATCACCACCCAGTGCCATGGCTGGTTGGCGTCCTTGGTCTCGTTCGGCCGCACTTCGACGCCCCAGGTGTCGGTGCAGATCGCCGCGATCTCCTTCTCCTGACACCAGTAGCAGTTTTCGAATTTCACGCCCGGCGCGTCGCCGCCCGCGTAGCCTCCCCATGTCTTCTCGGTGAGGCAGCGCTCCATCTGTCCCGTTCGGACGATGACGAAATCGCCGCGCCCAATGGCGACGTTCTGGTCCTTGGCGCAACGGTCGAGTTCGTCGTTCGAGATTCTCTCGCCATCCCGCATCCACTTCACGCCGCGGAAGCGCGCAATATCGAGCAGCACGCCGCGGCCGACCATCTTGTTCCTCGAGTGCTCGATACCGAGGACGTTGAGGCCTTTGGAGTCGATCAGCCTCGCGTCGTGGCCGTTATAAGCCTTGTCCTCGTAGAAGACGTGGCCGAGCGCATCCCAGTGCGTGGCGCCCTGGACGCAGAGCATGAGCGTGTCGTCAGCGTAACGGATCTTATTCCAGTCCTGCCGCTCGGCGACCGCGTCGGTGCCGGTTGCCAGCATCTGATGGATGGGATTGAAACGGCCGCCGAACAATCCGTTCTGCGGCCCGTTGGCGTCGAGCGGAATGCCGAGCGCGAAAACCTTGCCGGTGCGAATGAGGCTTGCGGCCTTGACGATGTCCTGCGGCGTGACGTGATTGAGCGTGCCGATCTGATCGTCTTTTCCCCAACGGCCCCAGTTCTTGAGCCTCTCGGTCGCCTCCGCGATGGCTTTCTTGCCCACCTTGATATCCATTGGAATATTCCCTCCGCCGCGGCGTGATTATGAGTTGCTTCTTTCCCGCATGACGTTCACCGCACGACACTGCGGCCTGTCACCGGGTTTGCGATCAGTTTGACAGGATACCCCGCGCCGTGCCCAGAATCTCCTGCCGCGGCAGTAAACCAATCGAGGGAATGGATCATGATGACGAAGCGTGGACGTTGGCGCGTGGCTGCAGTTCTGCTCGCGGCGATTGCAGGGCCGCTCGCGCTGCCGGTCGCATCAGCGCAGGCGCAGACGATCGTCGACGAATGGGCGTCGATCAAGCCGCCGCCTGCGCCCAAACTCAAGCCGGTGACCGTCGACGTGAAGTCGACTGCGCTGCTCATGCTCGATTTCATGAACCAGAATTGCGGCAAGCGGCCTGGGTGTCTCGCAACGGTGCCGGGCATGAAGAAACTGCTCGATGCAGCACGCGCCGCGAAGGTCGCGGTGATCTATAGCTTCATCGCCAACACCACCGGCGCCGATGTGGTCAAGGACCTGGCGCCGCTCGGCGACGAACCAACGGTGCGCTCGGGGCCCGATAAGTTCATCAACACCGATCTCGACAAAATCCTCAAGGATAAAGGCATCCAGACCGTGATCGTGACCGGAACGGCGTCGAACGGCGCGGTACTGTTCACGGCGGCAGGCGCCGCGTTCCGCGGCCTCAACGTGATCGCGCCGGTCGACGGCATGTCGGCGGTGGATCGCTATGCCGACTTCAGCACCGTCTACACGTTCACCAGCGCGCCCACCTTGTCGGCGAAGTCGACATTGACGAAAATCGATCTGATCAAGTTCTGATCTTGTCATTCCGGGGCGACGCAGAGCGGCGAGCCCGGAATCCATATCGCCCAGCAACCGTGATTATGGATTCCAGGTTCCTCGCGGAGCTTGTCATCGGGTCGGCCACTTCGGGCCGGACCCGTTGGCTCGGCCCCGGAATGACGGCCGCTTATGTCGCGTCCTTATTCTCGAACGTCGTGACGTGGGGCGCGGGCACGGTCTCTCCGCAACAGACGCAGCGCCAGCGCCGCACCAGATAGCCGAAGACGTTCTTGTGCAGATCGGGACGGTTGGCGCGATCGCGCTTCTTGGTCAGGTCTGCGCCCTCCGCCACGAGCTTCGGTCCGCCGGCCGCTTCGGCCATGAGCTGCACGCGGCAGGCCTTTTCGAGCTTGATGGCGTTCCACACCGCCTCTTCGATGTTGCTGCCGGTCGCAACGATGCCGTGATTGCGCAAAATCAGCGCCGGGTGATTACCAAGACAGCCCGCCACCGCCCTGCCGCGGTCCTGGTTGATGATCAGGTCGGTCGTCTCCGAGAAAATCGGCAGGCCGGCCGCCGCAAACGTAATGGCATCGTTGCCGACCGCGACGAGCGGCCGGCCGAGCGATGAAAACGCCACCGCGTGCACCGGATGGCTGTGAATGACGCATTGTACGTCGTCGCGCACGCGCAAGACTTCCGAATGGATAAAGACCTCGTTGTGCCGCGGCATCGTGCCGCCGACCTTCTTGCCCTCGATGTCGACGGTGATGATGTTGTCGGGCCGCATCTCCTCGATGCCGATACCGGCCGGCTTCATCAGAAAGTGCTTAAGATCGCCGGGCAGCCGCACGGATATGTGTCCCGCGACATAGTCGCCGTGCCCTTCCATCGCGAGAACGCGCCCGGCATCGGCAAGAGTCTCGCGCAGTTGATCGGTCATAAAAAATCCTCCCCAACCTGCTTGCTGTCGATCGCGCGGACATTACACTGCGACCCCAACGCACAACAGGCGACGGCTGCACTGCGCCGGCGGCAGAGCGGACAGGATGCGGGGGAAGACATGAAGCTTTTGAGTTTCACCGCGGACGGCAAGGAGTTCTTCGGCGCGGCGATTGGCGAAGAGATCGTCACGCTGAACGACCGCGTCGGCCATTCCAGCCTTCGCGCCGCGCTTGCCGCCGGCGCCTTGGATGCGATGCGCAAGACCGTCAAGGAGGCCAAGCCCGACCGCAAGCTCTCAGAAGTCAAATTCCTGCCGGTGATCCCCAATCCCGAAAGGATTCTCTGCGCCGGGATCAACTACCGCTCGCACGCCGCCGAGACCGGCCGTGAACTGCCGAAGCAGCCGAGCATGTTCGCCCGTTTCGTCGATACGCTCGTTCCGCACGAAGGCGAGATGATCCGGCCAACCGTCTCCGACAATTTCGATTTTGAAGGCGAGCTTGCCGTCGTCATCGGCACTGGCGGGCGCCACATCAAGATAGATCGGGCGCTCGATCATGTCGCCGGCTACACCTGTTTCGTCGACGGCAGCGTGCGTGACTATCAGAAATTTTCCGTCACTTCGGGAAAGAATTTTCCCGGCACCGGCCCGCTCGGTCCGTGGATCGTCACCACCGACGACATTCCCGATCCGAGCCGCCTGACGCTGATGACGCGGTTGAACGGCAAGGAGGTACAGCGCTCGGGAACCGACCTGTTGATCTACTCGATCCCGCACATCATCGCGTTCTGCTCCGACTTCACCACATTGTCGGCGGGCGACGTCATCGCCACCGGCACGCCCGAAGGCGTCGGCCATCGCCGCACCCCGCCGCTCTGGATGAAGCCCGGCGATACGCTCGAGGTCGAAATCACCGGCATCGGCATTCTGCGCTCGCACATCGCGGACGAACGCTACTAGAGCGCGATCGTTTCAGATTGAATCGATTGCTGCTCTAACATTTTGGTGGAGCACGATCTTTCGGAAAACCGGCATCCACTTTTCCGGATCATGCTCTAATACACGGCATCGGCAAGCGTTTGTCCGCTCAATCAGGCCGACGGCTTGAGCCCGAATAATTTCTCGGCGTTGCGGAAGTAGATCTTTTCCCGATCGGCGTCCGACAGCGAGAGCGAGTTCGAGCACCTTGATGGTGTCGCGGATGTAGCCCGGCCCCTTCTCCTTGTCGAAGGGACAATCGGATGCAAACACGACGTGGTCGCCGCCGAAGAAATCGATGCCGCAGACCGTGGCGGAGCGCGCGCCCTCAACGGCGGTGTCGCCGTAAAAGTCCTTGAAATAGTCGAACGGCCGCTTCTTCAGCGATTTGCGCAAGGACTCGTAGTCCTCATCCGACGTCCGCACGCCCATCTGATCGAACGAGTGCGCCACCCGGCCCTCGAGGTAAGGAATGACGCCGCCGAGATGGTGTGCGATCACCTTCAGATCGGGGTGACGATCCATGGTCTTGGAAAAAACCAGCCGCGCCAGCGTCACGCCGGTCTCATAGGGCCAGCCTAGCACGCTGCAGATTTCGTATTTCGAGACCTTCTCGGTCGGATAGTCGGGCATTTCACGCGTGCGCGCGGGATGCAGCAGGATCGGCTTTCCCGCCTTGGCAATGACGTCGAAGATCGGTGCAAACTCGGGTGCGTCGAGCGGCACGCCGTTGGCGTTGGTCGCAAGCTGCACCGCGTTGGCGCCGTTTTTGAGCGCGCGATCGGCCTCTTTCGCCGCCGCCTCCGGCGCGTTCATCGGCAACAGCGCCGACCAGCCGACGAAATGTTTCGGATGCTTCGCGGCGACCTCGGCGAGGCCATCGTTGGCGATCTTCGCCATGTCGGGCGACTTGTCTGGGCCCCACAGGCGCTCCATCGGCGGCAAACCGTGCGAGAGCAACTGCGAATAATTCTCAAAGGACTCGACGATGCGCAACCGCAGATCGATATCCGACAACGCCGGAATGCCGCGCACGCGCTTGCCAAGGTCCTTCGAGCCCGCCGGCGTCTCAAGCAGCGCCTCGTAGTAGCGCTTCGGAAAGAAGTGATTGAAGGCGTCAATTTTGCGCATGCGCGTTTCCTTTCTTGTCCCTCCCTTTTGCCGGGAGGGTGCAGTTCGTTGTGGTGGGGTCAAGTTCCCGCAAGCGGAACGAGAAAATCCTACTTTCCGACCCGAGCCAGCGCCTCCCGGAGCGGGCCGTCAGCGATCATGGTCTTGACGTCGAATGTCTTCGTCATGTTGCCGGTCTTGACCAGGAGATTCTGCATCCAGTCGAGCTTCTCGGCCAGCACCGGCATGTCGGGATCGATCGCATTATATTTCTGCACTTCACCGAAAATGTGCTCTGGCCTTGGATCCTCCGGCTTGACCCCAGTCACCTCGCGCGTCACCTCCAGGAATTTGTCGCGATTGGCGAGCGCAAAACGCAGCGCCTTTATTTCAGCCGCCAGAAAATCGACGACCTCGCCGTGATGCTGCGCCAGCGTGCTGCTGGTCGTGTAGGTGCAAAAGCGCATGTAGTTCGGCACCGCATCGTGCGGGTGAACGAGAAGCTTGATGCCATAGGACGCAGCCGTAGGCTCGAACTCCGTCGATACCACCGCAGCATCGACGATCCCGGCGCTTAGCGCCCGGAAACGGTCGGTGTCGCTGCCCATGACGGCAAATTTCACCTCGGCGTCCGAGATCCCGGACTGCGCCAGCACCGCGCGCGCCAAAAGATCGGGCAGCGATCCAGGACTGGAGATCGCGAACTGCTTATCCTTGAGGTCCTGCACGCTGGAAATGCCCGACCGCACGAAAATGGCGGCCGTCTGCACCGGCCAATAGCACCCGATCACTTTGATATCGGCGCCGCGCGAGGCGGCGATCAGCGGCGCGCCCGGATTTCCCTCATAGCTGTCCAGCTCGCCCGCAAGTGTCGCTCGCAGGGCGAGCGCGTCGCCCTTGAACTGGACCATGTCGAGCTTAATTCCCTCTCGCTCTGCAAAGCCGCCGCGGCTTGCCATAAAGACAAAACCGGCGTCGCTCTTCGCCTCGACGACGCCGTCGCGCCAGGTTTTCAAATCCTGCGCGAGTGCGGCGTGAGAAAAGGCCGCGGCAAGCGCCGCGAGCGTCAAACTGCGACAGATTCGGGAAGACATCGCTATTCTCCGTTCACGGCTCTCCCGCTTCGTCCTCCCGTGTGATCGGCGCGTTCATCGCGACGTCGTTGCGCTTTGGTTGCTCACGATTTCGGACTTGGCATCGCGACGTGCGCTCTTTGTTGCCAACCTTTCAGCGTGCCCGCTGCAACGACGATTGAAGCCACGCGGCAATCGCGAAGGCGTCGGCATCCCGATCGAAATGGCCGATCACTTGCAGGCCGAGCGGCATGCCGTCGACATGAAAGAACGGCAAGGATAGTGAAGGTACGCCAAGCAACGATGACGGCACGGCAAACTCCGGATTGCCGGTCGAAGCCAGCCCCTTCGGCGCTCCGCCGGGCGCCGCAAGTGTGATGCAGGCGTCGCAGGTTGCCGCAAGCTCGGCATAAACCGCGCGGACGCGCCCCCGCTGTTTGAGCGCGGCGCGATACTCCGCGAGCGTCATGTCTTCGTATTTCGCGGCACGATCCATCAGGATGCGGCTGAGTTTGCTGGCTTCACGGTCGCGCATGCTGCGCAAGAACCAGCGCGCCTCCCAGCCGTTGCAGCGGTGCGATAGCTCGGTCGCGTTGACGAGTTCGGCTTCGATCTCCGCAACCTTGCGGTCGTTGCGACGGGTCCGGATATCGACGTCCGCCGATTTCAGCCGCGCCACGCAGTCATCGAGACTTTGCCTGGCGCCAGCGGCGGCGGTGTCCCATCCTGCGGTCTCGAGCACGGCGAGCGCTTTCGGCTTCATCGCGAGCGGCGCCTCGTGCGGTCCCTGCAGACCGGGCGTGCCGGCATCACCACCGACACGCGCGACGATCTCGTAAGCCACCTGCCAGGCGTCTTCGAGCGATGCGCCGAGAATGCCGGTGCAGCTCTGGCTCTGGTAGTCGTGACTGCCTTCGCGATTGAGCGCATTCACACTCGGCTTGAAGCCGACACAGCCGCAGAAACTCGCGGGCCGGATGGTCGAACCGATAACCTGCGTACCAAGCGCGGCGCTGACGATGCCGGCCGCGACCGACGCTGCCGAACCGCTCGACGATCCGCCGGGCGTATGCTCCACGTTCCAGGGATTTCGCGTGCCGCGCGGCTCTGATGCCGCAAACTCGGTCGTCACCGTCTTGCCGATGATAACCGCGCCGGCGTCGCGCAACGCCCGCACGTTCGCCGCATCCTTGAGCGAGCGCCAGCCGGCATAAAGCGGCGAGCCCATCTCGGTCGGCATGTCGACGGTCTCGATGATGTCCTTGATGCCGACCGGCATGCCGTCGATCGCCGACAGCGGCCGGGCATTGCGCCACCGCTTCGTCGATTGTTCCGCGGCGAAGCGGGCGGCCGGCAGATTGGTGCAGACAAACGCGCCGATCCGCGGCTCCCACTGTTCCAGCAGCGCCAGCGACTGGTCAAGAAATTGACTGGGCGATTGCGCGCCGGAGGCGAAGCTTTTCGTTGCGGCAAGATAGGACCGCATGACCGGCGTTGTTTGCTCCGGTGCCTGCATGACAGCCTCCCGCGCCGACCGTCCGGCTATTTCTTGCTCTCGTCGTAATAATGGATTTCGAACAGCGTGCAGCCGCTTTCCGACTTGAACGGGCCGTGCATTACGCCTGGCGGCCGGCACGCGTAGGTCGGCGACGTGAAACTCTCGCCACCCTCGCCCTTTGCGTCGTTGCCGACGATGAGGTCGCCGGACAGCACATAGACCTCTTCCCAATGATCGTGAACGAACGGCGCTGTCGTGAAAGCCCCAGGAGCGAAGCGCAGAAGTCGCGTGCGGCTGCCGGACTTGTTCGCCTCGTCGAGATCGCTCGCCAAAATCTTCTGCTGTATGCCGCTCGGATAACCGGGCGGCGACGCCCAGCCCTCGCTCATATCAATGCCATGAAATTCCAAATGCGGTTTGTTCATCATAACAAACGTCCTTCAGTTTCTTCGTTGCACTTAACCGTGAATGGGAAGGCTGCGGATCCGATAATGGTGCCGGATCTTGCGCGCCAGTACCGGATCGTCGAGTTCGAACTCGAACATATCGGAGGGCCGCACGCCGCCGCGAGCCGCGAGCGTGCCGCAGAACATCAGCGTGTTGTCTTCGAGACCGCGCTTACCGCTGAACTGCTCGATCAGGACCGTCGGATCGAGCATCACCGTGACCGGGCCTTCCTGATAAAGGACACGATTGCTTTTGTCGGAAATATACGAGCGAAGGATCAGTTTATCCCAGTGCGCGACAATATCGTCGAAGGCCCAGAATGCCGGTGCGATCGGTTTGTCGCACATCTGCTTTGATACCGACACGCCGTATTTTTCGACCTCGCGGTCGGTATGGTCGGAGCCGGCGCCGACCCACAGGCGGCCGCCGTGCTGCAGCAGAACAAACTCCGCCTCGCCGCTCGACGCCTCGCCGAGCACTTCGATGTCGTCGGCCAAGGTGAGACGGGCCGCGGATGCACGATAGAAAATCGGTGTCGTCGCCGGGCGCTTGACGCCAAGCGCCTTGAGTTCGGCGATGTGTTTTTCCACCGCGGCCCGGTCGCGTCCGGTCCAGCCGGCGACCACGAGGCGATCGACCGGAACATCGCGCTGCGTCGAGCCATGCTGCTGATGAAAGACCAAAGGAAGAAGCCGCGCCGACACGAAACCTCCAAATCCGGCGCACACGACACGCACACACGTCGGACAGCAAACGAGCCTTTGCTCCGGTCCGAGAAGCCGCGAGTTTACACCGATTTACGGGGCCGCGGTCCGGCTCCGCGGCGCCCGTTGCAATGAATTCGGGCCCATTGTACATGGTGGAAACGCCTATGCAATCAAGCGACAGGTAAAGCTCGCGACCGGCCGCAGCAGTTTTGCTGCATCGCTGGCGCGGCCGCAGTCATCGCTTCGGAGAGGATGCCCGCCATGCACGAAGTCACCGGCCAAACTCACTGGCATGAACCCTCAGGCTTCAAACGTGCCGGCTTTGGCAAATTCAACCGGCCGAAGACGCCCTACGACTTGTTCATGGAATACGAAGGGATTCCGATCTACCGCGATATCGGCGTCAGCAAGGTGCAAAACCTGCCGATGCAACCCTGGAAGCGAACGGGCGGACGCGGCAGCTACATTCAGTTGCACGGTACCGAAGGCAAATGGGGCGCGTACGTCGTCGAGGTCCCGAGCGCCGGCGCGCTCAACCCCGAGAAGCATATGTACGAGGAAATCTATCTCGTCGTGGAGGGCCGCGGTTCGACCGAAGTCTGGCTCGAAGGCGACAACAAGCGCCACGTGTTCGAGTGGCAGAAGGGCTCGCTGTTCTCAATCCCGGTGAATGCCATGCATCGGATCGTCAATGCCAGCTCCTCGCCGGCGCTGCTTCTTGGCGGCACCACGGCGCCCAATCTGATGAACCTGATCAACAATACTGACGCGATCTTCAACAACCCGTTTCAATTCCGGGATCGCTTCTCGGGCGCCGACGACTTCTACAAATACAAGGACGACATCGAACCCGATCCGGTGCGCGGCCTCGCCATGCGGCGCACCAACTTTGTTCCCGATATCGTCAACTGCGACCTGCCCCTCGACAATCGCCGCTCGCCGGGCTGGCGCCGCATCGAACCGTTCATGACCGGCAACACGTTCTATCTTTGGATCGGCCAGCACGAGAACGGCCATTACTCCAAGGCGCACGCCCACACGTCTGCCGCAGTGCTGATCTGCGTCAAAGGCAAGGGTTACACCTACACGTGGCCGGAGAAGCTGGGGCTTACGCCGTGGAAGGACGGCAAGGCCGACGAGGTCAAGCGCGTCGACTACGAGCCGGTCGGCATGGTCTCGGCCGCGCCCGGCGGCGCCCGCTGGTACCACCAGCATTTTGGCGCATCGAAGGAGCCGTTCCGGCTCACCGCTTGGTTCGGTCCGCACAACCCCGGACGCGAACCCGGACCGCCCGGCGAGAAGCACACCGACTACACCGCGATGGATATTCCCGAAGGTGGCACTGCGATCCCGTACTACATGGAAGACCCATTCCTGCGGCAGGAATATGCCGAGCGCATGAAGCGCGAAGGCGCCGAGAACCGCATGCGCACGGAATACTACGAGCGCGATTATCGGGGTCTGCTGCCGACGGAATGATGAGGGCAACCCCAAACTGTCATGCCCCGCGAAAGTGGGGCACCCAGTACTCACCATCGCTGCAGCACATGCACGACTTGACCGCCGGCGACTACTGGATCGTCCGCCTGCGCGGACGATGACAGGAAGAAGTAAATGACCGAAGAAGCACAGGGCGGGCGGGTTTTTTTTTCAAGCACGGGACGCACATTCGGCGAAGAGGACGAGTTGTGCGTCCTGTCCGTCGGCGTCGACATCGGCTCGTCCACTTCGCATCTCGTCTTCTCACGCATCGTGCTGGAGCGGCTGGATAGCCGCTACGTCGTGACGCAACGCGAGAGCTTCTACCAATCGGACATCCTGCTGACGCCTTACGCGGGCGAAGAAACGATCGATGCCGATGCACTCGGCGCCTTCATCGAACGCCAATACAAAGACGCCAAGGTCGATCCCGACGAAATCGATACCGGGGCGCTCATTTTGACGGGTGTCGCGGTGCGGCGGCGCAATGCGCGGCGCATCGGTGAGCTATTTGCAAAGCAGGCGGGCAAAATGGTCGCCGTCAGCGCCGGCGACAGCCTCGAGACCGTGATGGCGGCCTACGGTTCCGGAGCGGCGGCGCGTTCGGTTCGCACCGGCACGCCGGTGATGAATGTCGATATCGGTGGCGGCACCTCGAAGATTGCGGTCTGCGGCGACGGCAAGGTGCTTGACGTGACGGCGGTCGACGTCGGCGCCCGGCTCGTCGTGCTCGACGACACGCGCCGGATCGTGCGGCTTGAGGAAGCGGGCCGCCGCTTCGGCGCGGAACTTGGACTGAAACTCGACGTCGGGGGAACGCTCGGCGAGCCGGAAACGCGGGCCTTCGCCTCGCTCATGGCAGACCGCCTGTTCGAGGCCATGAAGGGCGGTTCGCCGCGCGCCGGCGGCGCGGGATTGCTGCGGCTCGATCCGCTGACCTGGCGCGGCAAAGTTTCCGACGTGAGTTTTTCGGGCGGCGTTTCTGAATACATCTATGGCGGCGAGGCCAAGGCGTTCGGCGACATCGGCCCACAGCTTGCGGCGGAAGTGCGCACGCGGCTGAGCGACTGGGATCCGCAACTGGCGCGGCCAGACGCACGCATTCGAGCCACCGTGATCGGTGCCTCGCAGTACACGATGCAAGTCTCGGGCAGCACGATTTTCGTGTCGCCGCTCGAGACCCTGCCGCTCCGCAACGTGCCGGTGATCGCGCCGACGCTGCCGCTGCAGGATGAGGCGATCAACTCGGCGGCGATTGCGGCCGCGATCAAGGCGGCGCTCAAGCGGCTTGACCTCGGCGGTGGCGACAGTCCGGTCGCGGTGTTTGTGCCATGGCACGGCTCGGCGACGTTCCGTCGGCTCGACGATTTCTGCAAGGGCATTGCCGACGGACTTGAGGCCGTGCTGGCGCAAGGCCATCCGATCGTGCTCGCGGGCGACGGCGACGTCGGCGGACTGATCGGCATCCACTACTGCGAAGAGATGAAATTCAAGAACCCGATCGTGTCAATCGACGGCCTCGAACTCAAAGAGTTCGATTACGTCGACATCGGCGCGATCCTCGACACGTCGGGCGCGGTGCCCGTCGTCATCAAGTCGCTGATCTTCCCGACCACCGCCGGCGTCGGCACGGATTGGGAAGCCGAGCGCAGCGTCGCGGCGGTCGCTGCCGCGACCTGATAGCGGGTCTCCTGCTGCTGTGCATCGGGCGGGCGTTCTGCAGCAAAAACGGGCACGGCCTGTCGGCGGCCCTGCCTGGCATTCTCAATAGTGCTCTAATTGATTGAAGTATCTTGGAAAAATCCGGCTCCCATAGCGGGCCGGACTGGCACGCCTTTTGCGACGCGGGCCTAGCCGTCAACGGCAATGGCTCAACACTTCAGTAGCGCGGCTGATCGAACCAATAACGGCAATGGAGGCGCACGTCGCTTCCATGGGACGTTTTGTTTGTTTTCACAGTGTCCGCGGAAGTGTGTCGCATTCAACAAGCCACAAGAGATCAAGCAAGCGCTCCATCGCGGCAAGCGTACTGTCGCGACCGGGGCGAAGGTCATGTTCGATAACGTCAAAGGAGATGAACGATGGACTACGTGAAGCCGGCCGATGTTGCGGTGGCGATGCTTGAAACCGGCAAGCGCAAACTCGCGCTGGCGCCGTCCGATCTGCTGATCCGCGGAATGTTGTCCGGCGCGCTCCTTGGCGTGGCGACGAGCCTTGCCTTTACGGCGGCGGTGCAGACCGGGCAGCCGCTGGTCGGCGCGATCATCTTTCCGGTCGGCCTGATCAGCATCGTACTGCTCGGTCTCGAACTCATCACCGGCAGCTTCGCCCTGACGCCGCTGCCGTGGCTCAATCGCGAGGCGAGCGCCGGAGCAGTTCTGGTCAATTGGGGCTGGGTCTTCATCGGCAATCTGATCGGCAGCGTCGCGTTCGGTGCGCTCCTTTCGATCGCGTTGACCAACATGGGAACAGCGGCGCCCGCGGGCGTTGCCGCGCGCATCATTTCGATCGCCGAAGCGAAGACGACCGGCTACTCGGCGATCGGATTTGCCGGCATGGTCACGGTGTTCGTCAAGGCTATGCTGTGCAACTGGCTGGTCTGTCTGGCCGTCGTGCTCGCCATGACGTCCACCTCGACCATCGGCAAGATCGCCTGCGCCTGGATGCCGATTTTCATCTTCTTCGCTCAGGGTTTCGAGCACTCGGTCGTCAACATGTTCATCATTCCGACCGGCATGATGATGGGCGCGAAAGTCACGGTGGCCGATTGGTGGCTGTGGAATCAAATTCCCGTCACGCTCGGCAATCTGGTCGGCGGATTCACCTTCACAGGGCTTGCGATCTACATGACCTATAAGCCGCAGCCTGCTGATGCCAGGCGTGCGCCAGCGGTGTCGAGCGTGCCCGCCGAATAGGACCGAGGACAGCCCGAAGCTGCCGGCCATGAGGACGCATTGAAACGGAGAGGTTATGGCTGCCGATCTCGAGCCGGAACAGAAGCGCTATCTTGAAGGCTTCATGGTGGGGCTGCAGATCGCGAAAAATACGCGATCTGCAGGCGGCAATGGCGTCGCGGCAGCAGGGGCGACGCCGGCCCCAGAACCGATCGGGCCCGACGCCGAGCATTTGCGCGCGCAAGATCGCGTCCTCAAAGCTGGCGGCAAGCTCTCAGACCCGGAAAAATTCAAACGCGAACTGCATCCGTTTGACGGTTATGAGAAGCTCAAGGCGCAGGCCGCCGAGAACGAAGCGCCCAAGGCCGACGATAATTTCCGCTGGCGGTTCTTCGGGTTGTTCTACTGTGCGCCGACGCAGAAGGCCTATATGTGCCGCTTGCGCATCCCGAACGGAATCATGACGCATTGGCAGTTCGCAGGTTTGGCCGATCTCGCCGAGCGCTATGCCGGCGGCTATGCCCATGTGACCACGCGCGCCAACCTGCAGATGCGCGAGATCGAGCCGAAGAACGCGGTCGCCATGGTCGAGGCGATCCAGGATCTCGGCCTCTGCTCACGCGGTTCCGGCGCCGACAACATCCGCAACGTCACCGGCACGCCAACCGCCGGCATCGACCCGCAGGAACTGCTCGACACGCGCTCCTATGCGCGCGAATGGCACTTCCACATTCTCAACGACCGCTCGCTTTACGGCATTCCGCGCAAATTCAACGTCGGCTTCGACGGCGGCGGTATCATCCCGGTCCTGGAAGACACCAACGACATCGGTTTCCAGGCCGTCGAAGTGAAAGACGGCTTCGGCGCCGAGCCCGGCATCTGGTTTCGGCTCATGCTCGGCGGCATCACCGGCCACAAGGACTTCGCACGAGACACCGGCGTCATCGTCAAGCCCGCCGACGCGACCAAAGTGGCAGACGCCGTGGTGCGCGTGTTCATCGACAACGGCAACCGCACCGACCGCGCCAAGGCGCGGCTCAAATACGTGCTCGACGCCTGGGGCTTCGAAAAATTCCTCGCCGCGATGGAGGACAAACTCGGGTCCAAGCTCGCGCGGGTTCCGGCCGAGGCTATCGCACCGCGACCGCCGTTCGACCGCATGGCGCATATCGGCACCTATCCGCAAAAGCAAAGCGGCTTGTGCTGGATCGGCGTCGTGTTCCCGGTCGGCAAGATCACTCCCGATCAGATGCGGGGGCTCGCCAGGATCGCCGCCGAATTCGGCGACGGCGATATTCGGCTGACGGTCTGGCAGAACCTCTTGATTTCAGGCGTTCCGGAGGAGCGTGTTGCTGCGGCCGAGGCGGCCATCACAGCCCTCGGCCTCGCCGCCAAGGCGAGTTCGGTCCGTGCCGGACTGATCGCCTGCACCGGCAATGCCGGATGCCGGCTCGCCATGTCCGATACCAAGCGGCACGCCGCCAAGATTGCCGATTGGTGCGAGTCGCGTGTGCAGATCGACGGCCCGATCAACATCCACCTGACCGGGTGCCCCAACTCGTGTGCGCAGCACTACATCGGCGATATCGGCCTAATCGGCACCAAGGTGCAGGTGTCGGAAGACGGCGACCAGGTCGAGGGCTATCACGTCATGGTCGGCGGCGGCTTCGGTCCCGACGCCGTATGCGGCCGCGAGATTTACCGCGACGTCAAAGCCGAAGACACGCCGAAGACTATCGAGCGCATGCTCAAGGCTTATCTGGCAAACCGCGCGGCGTCGGACGAAACCTTTCTCACCTTCACGCGCCGTTACGAGGTCGACACCCTGAAGACGCTGTGCGAACAGCAAGCCATCGAATAGCCGGACCTCAAAGGTCCCAGTCCTCTGGCAGCACGCCGCGCTTGCGGCCGAGCGTGACGTAATACTCCCACGCCTTGCTGACGAAGTGATCGCGGTGGAGACTTTCACGAAAATCCGCGATCTCCGCCTCGGTCAGCGGCAGCACGCGGCCAAGCTGCGTCGCCAGGATCATCGCCTCCGCGTTCTCGATGAACGTCGCGCTGTCGACCAGAACCGCAGGAACGGATTCGGCGGCGATGACTTGGCCGTGCGCGCGGATCAGGAGTGCGTGAGCTTTCCCGAGCGTCGCCACCAGGGCGCGTCCACGCGCCGGCGTATTGACGTGTCCAGGCTCCGGATGGGTCGGGATGCCGCCGACCCAGCGGATCGCATGATTCTTGATCAGCTTGAGTTGCGCATTCTCCACCATGGTCAACACGGTGGTGCGGTCGTGATGGAAGTGCGCAACCGAATTCACGTCCGGGCGGGCGCGCATGATCTCGGTGTGGAGAAAAATCTCCGACGGCGGCCGTACGCCCGCAGGTCCTTCCAGGAGCTTGCCGTCGAAATCGCAGATCAGAAGATCGTCGGGCCCAAGGCGCGAGCGCGGCAGATCGCGCGACTGGATGATGATGGCGTCCTGCCCCGGCAGGCGCGCGCTCACGTGGCCGCTGTAACCGAGAAGGCCGAGATCGTTCAGCAGCAGCGTGCAGGCGGCCACCTGCTCGCGCAGCGTCTTCTGGCTTGGCGTGGCTGATGCATTTTGCTTCGCCGTATTTTGTTTGTCGGCCGCGAGCGTACTCATGGTCCACCTCCTGTCGCTGTCATTGCAGCTTCGCGCCTGACGCTTTAATGACGGCGGCCCATTTCGGGATTTCGGATTTGATGTAGGCAGCGAATTCCGCAGGGGTATCGCCCCCGACTTCGACGCCCAGGGCGGTGAGCGTTGTCGCACACCGGCATCGTTGAGCGCCTCGATCGTCGCATTATGCAACGTATCGACGATTTCCTTTGGCGTCCCCGCCGGCGCGGCCAGTCCGTGCCATGTGGTCGCGTCGAAGCCATGAAGCCCGAGTTCGTCGATGGTCGGGACATCCGGCAGGATAGCGACACGCTTGAGTTCCGTCACCGCAAGCGGCCGCACCAGCCCACTGTTGATATGCCCGATCGCCGACGCGATCGTCGCGAACATCATCTGGTCCTGTCCCGCGATCACGTCCTGCAACGCGGCTGCCGCACCCTTGTAGGGAACGTGAACGATATCGATGTGGGCCTCGGCCTTGAACAACTCTCCGGCCAAATGCGCCGCCGCGCCGTAGCCCGACGAGGCGAAGTTGAGCTTGCCCGGATTGGCCTTGGCGAGCGCGATCAGTTCGGCCATCGAGTGCGCCGGCGCATTGGGGTTCACCACGAGAACGCTCCCCTGCGTACCGATCAGGCTGATCGGCGCAAAGTCCTTCTCCGGATCGAAGCCGATCGTCGCATAGAGGCTGGCGTTGGTGGCGAGAATGGAGTTGTTGCCCATCAGCAGGGTATAGCCGTCCGGCGCCGCGTGCGCGACGACTTCGCCCGCGACGTTGCCGCCAGCGCCCGGGCGATTATCGATGACGAACGGCTGCCCCAGAAGGTCGCCGAGCTTCTTCGCGACAATGCGCGCCAGCACATCGCTCGGCCCGCCGGGAGGAAAGCCGACGACCAGAGTGACCGGCCGTGCCGGATAATCGGCGCTGTGGACCTCCGCCATGAGGCCCACAAGCACAAGCGCCGCCGCGCCGGCGGAGATGGTCCTCCTGGGCATCGTTGTCCTCCCTTGCCCGCGCAGCAAACCCGCCGCGGCACCTTGTGGCAAGCTCTTTGGCCCATTCACGCTGTCGCGGCACGCATGCGGCTTTTGGCCGGTGACAGTCATGCCGAGCCCGGGCTAAAACCGGCCGGAACCATCAAAGTCGTCATGACAAGGGTTGCCGACTGATGCGCATGGGCGCCGAATATCTTCGCTCACTCAACGACGGCCGGCGCGTGTTCGTCGACGGCGAACTGGTCAAGGACGTCACCTGGCATCCGGCCTTTCGAGAGGCGGCTCGCTCCATCGCCACCCTGTTTGACATCGCCGCCGACCCGACGCTGCGCGATCGCATGACGTTCCCCTCGCCCAAGACCGGCGAGCCGGTCTGGCGCACCTATCAGATTCCGCGAAACCACGACGATCTGCGCGCGCGGCGCCTGTTCTCGGAAACCTGGGCGGAGTCGACCTTCGGCCTGATGGGACGCACGCCGGATCACGTCGCGAATTTCTTCTGCGGCTACGCCGCGACGCCGGAGGTATTCGCTCCCGCCGGCAAGAAATTCGCCGACAACGTCGTCGCATTCCACGAATTCATGCGGGACAACTTCATTTACGCGAGCTACGCGATCGTGCCGCCGCAGATCGACCGCAGCAAACCCGCGCACAAGCAGAGCGATCCGACGCTCTACGCCGGCGTGGTGATGGAGCGCGACGACGGCATCGTGATTTCAGGCGCGCAGCAGCTCGCCACCGCCGGCCCGCTGTCGGATTTCATCCATCTGAGCTGCATTCATCCGCTGCAGCCGGGCGACGAGGCCTACGCGAATTGCGTCGCCGTTCCGGTCGCCGCCGAAGGCGTCAAGCTTTATCCGCGCCGGCCGTTCTCGCGCGCCGGCGGCGCCTACGACTATCCGCTATCGAGCCGGTTCGACGAATCCGACGCCTATGTGATCTTCGACAACGTGTTCGTGCCGTGGGAGCACGTCTTCATCTACCGCAACATCGAGATTTCGCGCGATCAGTGGTGGAAGACGCCGTCGCATCTCCTCGGCAATCACCAGGCGCAGACCCGCTACGTCACGAAGCTGCGTTTCCTTGCCGGGCTAGCGCAGCGCATGAACGAGATGACTGGCAATGCCGCGCAACCGCCGGTGCAGATCATGATGGGCGAACTCGCAGCCCTCGTCTCGGTCTACGAATCCATGCTGCTCGCGCACGAGACGGTGGCGCCGATCGAAAATGGCGTCGTGTGGCCGTCGAAGACCGTGCTCTATTCGGCGATGGCGCTGCAGTCGGAACTGAACGGCCGCATGCTCGAGATCGTCCGGGAGCTCGCCGGCGCCGCCTTCATCACGCTGCCGTCGTCGGAAGCCGACTTCGGCAATCCCGAGGTCGCGGCCGACTTGGAACGCTACATGTGCTCGGCAACCTCCGACGCCAAAACCCGCGTGGCGCTGATGCGGCTGATCTGGGATTTTCTTGGTTCCGAATTCGGCAGTCGCCACGCCCAATACGAAAAATTCTACGGCGGCGCGTCATTCCTGGTGAAGCAGAACGTCTACCGCAATTTCGACTTCAAGCGCGCCACTGCACTGGTCGATCGCGCGCTGAAGCTGCCGCCGGTGGAGTGAGCGTCATTCCGGGGCCGAGCCCAGCGAGGAACCAGGAATCCATAACCCCAGCGCCCTAAACCTGTTCTGCGATTCTGGGGGTATGGATTCCGGGCTCGCCGTTTCGCTAAACTCACGCCACCGCATCCGCGAGCTGCGGGGCAGCCGGCGGCACTTTTTCCGCCGGCTTGGCCGGTTCCAGCGCCGCGGCGACCGCTTCCTCGACCCGCTCGAGCCAGATGAACTCCATCTGATTGCGCGCGATCTCGGGAATGTCGTCATAGTCCCGGCGATTGCGCGCCGGCAGCATGACGCGCTTGATGCCCGCCGAGTGTGCGGCGACGACCTTTTCCTTGATGCCGCCGACCGGCAGCACCAGGCCGCGCAGGCTGATCTCGCCAGTCATCGCTGTGTCGCTGCGGATGGTGCGGTCGGTCATCAGCGACGTGAGCGCCATGAACATGGCGACGCCTGCGCTCGGTCCATCCTTCGGGGTCGCGCCCGCCGGCACGTGAACATGGATGTCGCTCTTCTCGAAGCGGCCCGCATCGATGCCAAGCGCGGCGGCGCGGTTCTTGACGATGGACAGCGCGGCCTGCGCGCTCTCCTTCATCACGTCGCCGAGCTGGCCGGTCAGGATCAGCCGGCCGGAGCCGGGAATCCGCGTCGCCTCGATGAACAGGATGTCGCCGCCGACCGGAGTCCAGGCGAGACCGGTCGCGACGCCCGGCACGCTGGTGCGCATCGCCGTCTCGCTCTCGAACCGCGGCGCGCCGAGGATCGCCGCAACCTCTTCGCGCGTGATGCGGATCGGCCCGCTCTGTCCTTCGGCAATCCGCACGGCGGCATTGCGCAGCACCTGGCCGATCTGGCGTTCGAGATTGCGCACGCCAGCTTCCCGCGTGTAGTTCTGTACGATGTCGCGGATCGCGTCGTCGGCGATTTCGACCTGGCCCGGCTTGAGGCCATTCGCCTCCATTTGCCGGCGCACCAGATAGCGATGCGCGATCTCAAGCTTCTCGTCGGCGGTGTAGCCGGCGAGGCTGATGATCTCCATGCGATCGCGCAGCGGGCCCGGAACGGTGTCGAGCATGTTGGCCGTGGTGATGAACACCACGCGGCTCAGGTCGAACGGCACCGCCAGATAGTTGTCGCGGAACGTGTTGTTTTGCTCGGGATCGAGCACTTCGAGCAACGCCGCGCCAGGATCGCCCTGGATACCGGCGCCGAGCTTGTCGATCTCGTCGAGCATCATCACGCAATTGCGCGAGCCGGCCTTGCGGATCGCCTGAATGATGTTGCCGGGCAGCGCGCCGATATAGGTCCGGCGATGGCCGCGGATTTCGGCCTCGTCGTGCACGCCGCCGAGGCTCACGCGCACGAACTTGCGGTCCATGGCGCGCGCGATCGACTGGCCGAGCGACGTCTTGCCGACGCCGGGCGGACCGACGAAGCACAGGATCGGCGCCTTGCCTTGAGGCGCGAGCTTGCGCACGGCGAGGTACTCGATGATCCGTCGCTTGATCTTGTCGAGGTCGTAGTGGTCCTCATCGAGGACACGCCGCGCCTCGGCGATGTCGATCGGCTTTTCCTCCGGCAGGCTCCACGGCAGCTCGATCAGCCAATCGAGATAAGTCCGCACCATGCCGTATTCGCCGGCCGCTTCCGGCATGCGCTGCAGCCGGCGCAGTTCCTTGCGCGCCTGATCCTCGATCTCCTTCGGCATGCCGGCCTTGCTGATGGCGGCATCGAGCTCGGCCATCTCGGCGGCCTTGCCCTCGTCGCCCTCGCCGAGCTGGCGCTGGATGGCCGCCATCTGCTCGCGCAGCAACGCCTCGCGCTGACGCTCGTCGAGCGCGGTCTTGGTCTGCCGGCCGATCTCCTGCGACAGCCGCAGCACTTCGATGCGATGGCCGAGCAGCCGCGAGACCTTGTCCATGCGCGCGGCAAGATCGACGGTCTCGAGGATTTCCTGCTTCTCCTCCGGCTTCACGTCCATATAGGCGATCGCCAGGTCGGCGAGCGCCGCAGGCGAATCGATCGACTGCATCGCCGCCAACAGATCGGGTGGCACCTGAGGCAGAAGCTGAATCGCTTCGACCGCCTGCGCCTTCAGATTGACGAACCGCGCCTCGATCTCGGACGTGTCCGAAGCCGGCTCCGGGATTTGCAGGACGCGTGCGACCAAAAACGGCCAGCCGTTCAGATATTCGGTAACTTGGAAGCGCTCCTCACCCTGGCAGATCAGATGATGGGTGCCGTCGGGCGCCGTGATGTAGCGCACGATGTTGGCGACCGTGCCCATGCGGTGCATGTCGATCTGGGTCGGATCGGCGACTTCGGCGTCGCGCTGTAGCAGGATGCCGACCTGGCGCTGGTCGCGCACCGCCTGCTGGGCGGCCGCGATCGACTTCGGCCGGCCGAGCGTGATCGGCAGCACCAAACCGGGAAACAGCACGGTGTTGCGCACCGGCACGATGATGAGCGCGTCAGACGGCAGCGGCGGCAATGCACCGCTTCCCGCTCCTTCTTTCGCTTGAATTTCCAAATCAGCCACCACGGTTCTTCCCCGCCTTTTGCAATGTGATCACCAGACAGCCCGCCGCAGCGGTGCGTCGTACGCCGGTGTAGCGGCCGGGCGGCAGCCGCAGCCGCCGGTAAAAACGCCCCTGAGGCAATTCAAGACGATGGATGGTTGCGGTCCGCAATTCGGGCGGCAGGACCCGCGTTCCGGCAATGACGAGATCGCCTTCCTCGATCACCGCCTGCGCATCGTCGGCATTCACGCCGGGCAACGCGACCAGCGCCAAGACCTCGAACTCGGTCTCCAAAATATCGACCGGTGGCTCCCAGGCGGGAAGCCGCGCCTGCATGCCCGCAGGCTTGAAAATGTCCCGATGCATCCGCTCCGCGCGGGCCAGCATTTCGCACGCTTCGGACCACATCCAGTCGCGCGCTAAATCACGAGCCATAATGGGTGTCCCCTCCAGTTCGGTTTGTTTATGTGTGGCGCCGGGCCGCGGAATTCAACGGCTGCCCAGGAGGTTACGATCCCCTCGCCGGACGCCCAGTGCCGATCAAGGCGAATCCACCGGTGACGGTCGGCCGCGTCACGCAACTGCTCATAGCCCTTGCGGCGGGTCCAGTGCGTGGCAAGATCGCCGGCGTGAGTGGTCAGCCGGGGGGCGCTTTATCGATGATGGCTGCAGTCTTCGCTACGCTTTTGCTTGCGTTCATCCTCGATCTTTTGGGACTTGGGCGCCTCGCCTTGTCCTGCCTCTTCCTCTCGCTCGTACTGTGCCTCGGGCTCTTCCTATGGGAGGTCTACAGCCCCGACTACGGCTTTCGCATGCCCTGGCTCCAGGTCGAGGCGGCGCCGTTCTGTGCGCCGCTTGCGGAAGGCTGAGCCGTGACCGTAACCGATCGCGCCGCGGCACCAACGATCATCGTCACGTTGGACCGTCTGGCTCTCCTCGCCATGCTGCTGGTCCTGGCCGCGATCCTGACAGCGGCGATGGTCATGCAATACGCTGACGGAGAAATTCCGTGTCCGCTCTGCCTGCTTCAGCGCGTTGCCATGTTTGGCTGCTGTTTCGGGCTCGCGCTGCAGCTGCGCAGCGGCACCTCGGAACGCGGCACCGGGATCACGCTGATCCTTGCAATCCTGCTGCTCGTGATCTCAGTCCGGCAGACCCTCCTGGATCTCTTTTCCCGCCCGGGTCACGAGTATGTCGGCAGCGCGGTCTTTGGGGTTCATATGCCGGTCTGGTCCGTCTTCATCGCCGTCGCGCTGCTGCTCGGCTTCGCCATCAGATTCGCTCTGTTTGGTGCGCCCCGCTCCGGACCGGAGCCGGCGGGCTCGCCGATCACCCGCATGGCCCACGGCCTCTTCATCTATGTGGCCGTCATCTGTGCGATCAATTTCGTGTCCGTCATCGTGCAATGCGGAATAGACCAATGTCACACGACCGGCTATCAGCTCCTTCAATAGCGTTTGGCTCACGCCGCGTTTACGAAACAGACGATTTCAGGAGGACGAGATGATCGATTGCTACACATGGATGACGGACAACGGTTACAAGCCGTGCGTGATGCTTGAGGAGACGGGGCTCCCCTACAAGATCATTCCGGTCAACCTGCGCGAGAAGGCGCAGATGGCGCCGGACTTCATGAAGATCAGTCCGGGTCACAAAATTCCGGCGATCGTCGATCATGACGGGCCGGGCGGCTCAACGGTGACGGTTTGCGAGTCCGGCGCGATCCTGAAATACCTCGCGGAAAAATCCGGCAAGTTCTACCCGGCCGATGCAGTGGCCCGCGCCAAGGTCGACCAGTGGCTGTTCTACGGCTCGGCAACCTTCACCACGCTGTCGCAGCAGTTTGGCCACTGGACCATCCGCTCGCCGGTGAAGGCCCCGACCGCGCAGGAGTTCTACGAGGCCAACCTGCGCGACATGCTCGGCATCCTCGATCGGCATCTCGCGTCGCACGATTATTTTGGCGGCGCCTATTCGATCGCCGATATGACGATGTACTCAGACGTGCACCTTCACGGCGTGAAGGATATCGGGCTTGCGGACTATCCGCATTTGAAGCGCTGGCATGACACGATCGAGGCGCGTCCGGCCGTTCAGCGCGCCTGGGGGCCGTTCCCGAATTAACCGACGCTTCCCACCGGAACGCGGCGAGCGCTACGCACGCCCTCAGCCAGCGAGTGGACAAGGTCCGTCACGGCCGTCACCGCGGCCGGCGTCGCCTCGACATCAGGGCCGAGACTCTTGCGCGCGGCATCGACGAGCGCCGAGCCGACCACCACGCCGTCCGCGGCCTGCGCAATGGCGCGGGCCTGCTCGGCGGTGCGGACGCCGAAGCCCACGCAAACCGGAAGCGTAGTGTGCCGCTTGATGCCGGTCACCGCCGCCGCGACTTTGCTCGGATCGGGCGCCGCCGCTCCGGTGATGCCGGTTATCGAGACGTAATAGACAAAGCCCGACGTATTGTTGAGCACCGTCGGCAATCGCTTGTCGTCGGTTGTGGGCGTCGCAAGGCGGATGAAGTTCAGCCCCGCCTTAAGCGCCGGCAGGCAAAGTTCTCCGTCCTCCTCCGGTGGCAGATCAACAACAATAAGCCCGTCGACCCCAGCGCTCCTTGCGTCAGCGAGGAAGCGGTCGACACCATAGATGTAAATCGGATTGTAGTAGCCCATCAGCACGATCGGCGTCGCATCGTCGCCTGAACGGAATTCGCGGACGGAGGCGAGCGTCTTGATCATGGTCTGTCCGGCCTTGAGCGCACGCAGGCCGGCCGCCTGGATCGCCGGCCCGTCGGCCATGGGATCGGTGAACGGCATTCCGAGTTCGATGACGTCAGCACCTGCCCGCGGCAGCGCTTTCAAAATCGCGAGCGACGTCTCGTAATCCGGGTCCCCCGCCATGGTGAAGGTGACGAGGGCAGCGCGGCCATCCTGCTTGAGCGCCGCGAAGCGCCGATCGATGCGGGTCGTCATTGCGCTCTGCCCGCAAGGTGGCGCGCGACCGAGTCGAGGTCCTTGTCGCCGCGGCCGGATAGATTGACCACCATGAGGTGATTCATCGATTTCTTCGGCGCCAATTCGAGAACTTTGGCGATGGCGTGTGCCGGTTCGAGCGCCGGAATGATGCCCTCGAGCTTGGACAGAAGCTGAAACGCGTTGAGCGCCTCGTCGTTGGTCGCGGACAGAAACGTGACGCGGCCGACATCGTTGAGCCAGGCGTGCTCCGGCCCGATGCCCGGATAATCGAGACCGGCCGAGATCGAGTGGGCTTCGTTAATCTGCCCGTCCTCGTTCATCAGGAGATACGTGCGATTGCCGTGCAGCACGCCCGGACGTCCGCCGGCGATCGAGGCCGCGTGCATGCCGGTCCCAAGGCCGTGGCCCGCGGCCTCGACGCCGTAGATTTCGATCGCCGTATCGTCGAGGAACGGATGGAACAGCCCCATGGCGTTCGAGCCGCCGCCGATGCAAGCGATCAACAAATCCGGCAACCGGCCTTCGGCTTCCATCATCTGCTCGCGCGTTTCCCGACCGATGATGGATTGAAAGTCGCGCACCATCATCGGGTAGGGGTGCGGACCGGCGACGGTGCCGATGCAGTAGAACGTCGATCCGACGTTGGTCACCCAGTCGCGCAGCGCCTCGTTCATGGCGTCCTTAAGCGTCCTCGAGCCCGACTCGACCGGCACCACCTTGGCGCCCAGCATGTTCATGCGAAAAACATTCGCCTTCTGCCGCTCGACGTCGACCGCACCCATGTAGACGATGCATTCCAGGCCGAAACGCGCGCACAGCGTCGCCGTGGCGACGCCGTGCATACCGGCGCCGGTCTCGGCGATGATGCGCTTTTTGCCCATCCGCCGCGCCACCATGATCTGGCCGAGCACGTTATTCACCTTGTGAGCGCCGGTGTGATTGAGCTCCTCGCGCTTCAAATAAATCTTGGCGCCGCCGCAATGCGCGGCGAGCCGCTCGGCGAAATAGAGCGGCGATGGCCGGCCGACATAATGGGTGAGATAGCCGTCCATGTCCTTCTGGAACGCCGGATCGGCCTTTGCCTGCGCGTAGGCCTTTTCCAGCTCGAGGATGAGCGGCATCAATGTTTCGGCGACGAAACGGCCGCCGTAGATGCCGAAGTGTCCGTGCTCGTCCGGCCCGGCGCGGAACGAATTGGGTCGCTGGATGGTCATGCGGGACTCGCCGCGGTTTTGCTTTCCAAAGATGCTGCCTGCCGAGCCGCCCGAATGAAGGCCTTGATCTTGTCAGGGTCCTTTTCGCCGGGTGCACGCTCGACGCCCGATGAGACGTCAACCGCAGGCGCGTGCGTCCTCCGCAACGCGTCGGCGACATTGCCGGCATCCAGCCCGCCCGACAGCATGAACGGCAGGGCAAGATCGAGACCTTCAAGCAGACGCCAGTCGAACGGCCTGCCGAGTCCGCCCGGCCGCGTCGCCTCGCGCGGGGCGCGAGCGTCGAACAGCAGCCAATCGGCGACGGGCGCATAGGCTTCAATCATGTCGAGGTCGCTCTTCGCCTCAACGGGAATTGCCTTCATCACAGGCAGGCCGAAGCGAGCCTTCAGCGCGGCAACGCTCGCCGGCGGCTCCTTGCCGTGAAGCTGAAGCATGTCGGGCCGCAGGCTTTCGACCACGGCGTCGAGGACGCTATCGTCGGCGTCGACCGTAAGCGCCACTTTGCGGACGCGGCCATGCACGCGCTTGCCCAGCGCGAGCGCAGCATCGAACGAGATATTGCGCGGCGAAGGCGAAAAGAACACGAAGCCAACCATGTCGGCGCCAAACTCGATCGCAACATCGAGCGTCTCGGGCGTCGAAAGACCGCAAATTTTTACAATCAACGCCATGACCTGCTCGGACCCGGCACCGCCCCCATGAGCCGCCGCCGTTCTACATCCCCTCACCGGCTTTGTCTCGCCGCAGGCCGTGCGGCGGAGCTACCTCGCCGGCGGCCTCAGTTTGAGGCGCTGCGGCGCCTCGGGGACGACCGGAAAGTTGGCCATTGCCGGGGTTTCGGGCTTAACCAGATTGAGTTCGCTGCGCAGGTCGTTGACCTCGCGCTGCAGCCGGCGTGCCGTTTGCCGCCATTTGCCTTGGCCGAGCCATGCGGCGGCGCCGCCCACCAGAACTCCCGCGACAAGCAAAGCGATGACGAGACCGAACAGCGGCAGGCTCAGAGAGGCTGCCGGCGGATCGGTGTTGAACGGATCGAGCGAAACCGTCACGGTCTGCCGGTTGGCCACGGCGAACGCGATGATGGCGGCGGCGAGCGGCACGAGAACCAGAACTGTCACGATCTTACGAAGCAATGGTCCGACCTCCCTTCGCCGAGCGTCGCGACGCCGAAGTTCGCAAGACCGGGGCTCTCACGCGACCTGCGGAATCAAAGAGACACTAGCAAATAGACGAGGATCGTTCGGCCTCGATTTCAAGGTCCAAGAGGAGCTTTCGGATCAGCCTTCGCTCGGGCGATTGAGCCGCTCGCGCATTTCCTTGCCCGTCTTGAAAAACGGCACGCATTTCTGATCGACCGAGACATGGGCCCCGGTCCGCGGATTGCGCCCCGTCCTCGCAGGCCGCCGCTTCACCGAAAAGGCGCCGAAACCGCGCAACTCCACCCGGTCGCCACGCGCCATGGCGGCGATGATCTCGCCCAGTATTGCATTGACGATGTTCTCGACGTCGCGCTGGTAGAGGTGCGGGTTTTGCGCGGAAATTCGCTGGACCAGTTCGGATTTGATCATGGGTCGCCCACGGCCGCTGCTCCGGTCATTTCCGTCAAAGAGATCCGTCAAAGAGACTTGCAAGAGACTTGGTCGGAACCTTCAGAGAGCGGCGCGCCGAAACCGAAGCCCCCGCCGATTAGTTCGTATCCGCAGGGTGCCAAAGGGCCAATAAACCGTCAAGATTGAACCGCTGCACGGCCTCAATCCCGCCGAACTCGTTGAGGCCCCGCGCGACCGAAGAAAGCCCTGCGGCATCGAGCACCGCCACGGCCGCATGGAGGAACGGCAGGTCGCTGAACCGGCTCCGCAGTGAGTAGTCGCGCACCGGCAAGCTTGCGTCAACGTCCTTTTCCTTTGCCAGCCAGGCCAGCGCAACGCGCTCATCGCCAATTTCGTCGATGAGCTTCAGGTCGACGCCCTGGTGGCCGGTAAAGACCCGGCCATCGGCCACGCGAGCCAGTTCATCGTCCGAGAGGTGGCGGCGATCCTGCACGAGGTTTTTGAACCACCCGTACGAGTCCTGGATTACCGAATTGATCGCGGCGCGCGCCTCTGGGCTGGTCGGCTCAAAACCGTCCGGGGCGGCTTTGAGCGGAGTCGATTTGATCGACTCCATCTTGACCCCTAGCTTGTCGAGGAGGTCGGCGACGTTGGGGAACTGGAACAGCACGCCGATCGAGCCCACCAGCGAGGTCTGCTGGGCCACGATGTGGTCTCCCGCGAGCGCCGTGATGTAGCCGCCTGAGGCGGCCAGGCTGTCGACGACGATCACGAGCGGCTTGCGGTCCCGCAGCCGTGACAGCGAGTCGAAGAGCTGCTCGGACCCGGCGGTGGTTCCGCCGGGACTGTCGACGTGGACGATCACGGCGCGAGCAGTCGACGAACGGGCGAGCTGATCGAGTTGCCGGACGCGGTCCTGGTCGCCGCGGATCAAGCCCTCGATCGTGACGCGGGCGATGTAGGCCCGGCCGCGAAACACCCCGGTACGGCTGCTAAGCGCCGCCGCCGCACCGCCGATGGCGAGAACGATCAGCGCAATCGAGAACACGCGCCAGAAGGTGAGCTTCCGCCGCATCCGGCGGCGGTCCACGATCAGATCGGCATCGAGCGACATGGTCCAGTTCCTCGATATACGGACGGCGCCGCGCGCCGTCCTTCCTCGCCCCCACTCGCGACAGCCGAAAGCCGTTTACTCGTCGGCGTCCTCCTTCTCAGTCTCCTCCTCACCCTTGCGGCGCAGCGCGGTTCCGAGAATATCACCCAGCGTCGCGCCGGAATCGGTGGAGCCGTATTGGGCGATCGCCTCCTTCTCCTCGGCGACTTCGAGCGCCTTGATCGAAACCTGGACCTTGTGGGTGCGCCGGTCGAACTGGATGACGCGGGCGTCAACCTTCTGTCCGACCGCAAAGCGGTCCGGCCGCTGTTCGGACCGATCACGGGCGAGTTCCGAACGCTTGATGAACGAGGTGTATTCGGTGCCGACGATCTTAACGTCGATCCCGCCCTCCTTCACGTCCGTGACTTCGCAGGTCACGACAGAGCCCTTCTTCAGATCGCCGGCGGCTTCCGGAGCGGCCGCGCCGCCCTCGGCCAGCTGCTTGATGCCAAGCGAGATGCGTTCCTTCTCGACATCGACGTCGAGCACCTGAGCGCGGACCTTGTCGCCCTTCTTGTATTCCTCGATCACCTGCTCGCCCGGACGCTTCCAGTCCAGATCGGACAGATGCACCATGCCGTCGACGTCGCCATCGAGTCCGAGGAACAGGCCGAATTCGGTCTTGTTCTTGACCTCGCCTTCGACTTCCGAGCCGGCCGGATATTTCTCGACGAACACCTCCCATGGATTGCGCATGGTTTGCTTGAGGCCGAGCGAGATGCGCCGCTTGACCGGATCGACCTCCAGCACCTGCACCTCGACCTCCTGAGAGGTCGAAACGATCTTGCCGGGGTGCACATTCTTCTTGGTCCACGACATTTCGGAGACGTGGATCAGGCCCTCGATGCCGGGTTCGAGTTCCACGAACGCGCCGTAATCGGTGATGTTGGTGACGCGGCCCTTGAATTTGGCGCCGACCGGATATTTCGCCTCGATGCCCTGCCACGGGTCGTCAAGGAGCTGCTTCATGCCGAGCGAGATGCGGTGGGTCTCATGGTTGATCTTGATGATCTTGACCTTCACCTGCTGGCCGATGTTGAGCACTTCGGTCGGGTGATTGACGCGCCGCCAGGCGATGTCGGTAACATGCAGGAGGCCGTCGATGCCGCCGAGGTCCACGAACGCGCCGTAGTCGGTGATGTTCTTGACCACGCCGTCGATGACCTGACCCTCTTCGAGGTTCTGCACCAATTCCTGGCGCTGCTCCGCCCGCGTCTCCTCGAGCACCGTACGCCGCGACACGACAATGTTGCCGCGGCGGCGATCCATCTTGAGGATCTGGAACGGCTGCTGGTTGTTCATCAGCGGCGAGACATCGCGGATCGGCCGGATGTCGACTTGCGAGCGCGGCAGGAACGCCACGGCGCCGTCGAGGTCGACCGTGAAGCCGCCCTTGACCTGATTGAAGATGATGCCCTGCACCTTCTCGTTATTCTGGAACGCCTTCTCGAGCTTGCCCCAGCTTTCCTCGCGGCGCGCCTTGTCGCGCGACAGCACGGCTTCGCCGAGCGCGTTCTCGACCCGTTCGAGATAAACCTCGACCGTGTCGCCGACCTTGATTTCGGACTGCCGGCCCGGGCCGGCGAATTCGCGCAGTGCCACACGGCCTTCGGTTTTCAATCCGACGTCAATGACGGCCAGATCCTTTTCGATCCCGACCACCGTCCCTTTGACGACGGAACCTTCCTGCAGATGACCATCGCTGAACAACTCCTCGATCAGCTTGGCAAAGTCTTCGCGCGTCGGGGAAGCGGACGCGGCTTGGGCAGCTTGAGCCATGAATTCTCCGGGGCCCCTCGATCATGAATATGATCCCGAACGCACGGCAGCCACCGGTCAGACCGGCGGTTGGGCCAGAGCCAAACGTGCGGGACAAGCTTTTTCCGGGCTTCGCAAGCGAGGCGGCTAACGGGCTAACCTCCAATGACGAAAACGCAGTCAACTACGCTTTCGGCCCGTTCTAGCAGCTTCGATGATGGCAACGGCGGCCCGGAATGCGGCGTCTATACCTAAATGTGTGGTATCGAGCAAGTGCGCGTCAGGCGCGGGCTTGAGGGGGGCAACTGTCCGCCGGGAATCCCGTTCGTCGCGGCGCAGCAGATCGGCTAGGACCTCCTGTTCGTCGGCCGGTTCCCCCCGCCGCCTCAATTCGAGGGTCCGCCGGGCGGCGCGCACTTTTGGCTCGGCGATGACAAAGAGCTTGATGTCTGCGCCTGGCGCAATGACAGTGCCGATGTCGCGGCCATCGAGGACTGCGCCGGGCGGCTTTGTGGCAAATTGGCGCTGGTAGTTCATCAACGCCTGACGAACCTGCGGTATCGCCGCCACAACGGAAGCCGCCTCGGTGATGGTCTGGTGTTTCAGCGCATTTTCGTTGAATTTGGTCGGATCGAGCGCGACCGCGGCCGCCGTCGCCCGTTCGACATCGTCGGGCGAGTAGCCGGCATCGAGCACAGCCTTCGCCACGGCCCGGTAGATCAGCCCGGTATCGAGATGATGAAGCCCGTAGACGCTCGCGATCTGCCTCGCGATCGTGCCCTTCCCCGATGCTGCCGGCCCGTCGATCGCAATGATCATGACAAATCCGCGCCCAGCGACTGCATCAAATCCACGAAGCCCGGAAAGCTCGTCGCGATAATGCTCGCATCGTCGATTTTTACCGCCCGATCGCTGCCGAGCCCCATGACCAGCGCCGACATGGCGATGCGGTGATCCATGTGGGTCGTGACCAGACCGCCGCCTGGCGCGCGGCCCTTGCCCTCGACAATAAGGTCGTCGCCGTCGATTTCTGCATCAACTCCATTGGAGCGCAACAGCGCCGCCGTCGTGGCGAGCCGGTCAAATTCCTTGACCCGCAATTCCTTCAAGCCCCGCATGGCGGTCCTGCCCTCCGCAAAGGCGGCGGCGACAGCGAGCACCGGATATTCGTCGATCATCGAGGGCGCGCGATCGGCCGGCACCTCGACCCCGCGCAGCGGACCGGAGCGAACGCGCAAGTCCGCGACATCCTCGCCGCCTTCCTTGCGGCGGTCGAGCATCTCAATCGCCGCCCCCATCTCCAGCAGCGTCGTAACGAGGCCCGCGCGCAGCGGATTCATCATCACGCCATGGAGAATAATGTCAGAGCCGGGAGTGACCAGGGCGGCGACGAGCGGGAATGCTGCCGAGGACGGGTCGGCCGGGACAATGACAGGCCGCGCCGCGAGTTCCGGCTGACCGGCGAGCGTAATCCGCCGGCCGTGGGTTCCGTGCGGCTCGACCCGGACGTCCGCGCCGAAATGAGACAGCATTTTCTCAGTATGGTCGCGCGTGGCCTCAGCTTCGATCACCACCGTCTCCCCCGGCGCCGAAAGACCGGCGATCAGGGTGGCCGACTTCAGCTGCGCCGAAGGGACGGGCAACTCGAAGACGATCGGGATCGGCTCCCGGGCGCCGGCGAGCGTCAACGGCAGGCGGCCGTCGGTCGCCGCCACGGTTCGGGCGCCGATGCGTTCCAATGGATCGAGGATGCGGCGCATCGGACGTTTGCGCAGCGACGCGTCACCGTCGAACGTCGCGGTGATCGGGCAGCCGGCAACCGCGCCGAGCATCAGCCGGCAACCGGTTCCCGAATTACCGAAATCGAGCGCGGTCCCAGGTTGGGCAAAACCCGCGACGCCGACGCCATGGATCACCCATGCCCCATCACTGTTTCTCGCGACCTTCGCGCCGAGCGTCCGCAGCGCGTTCGCGGTGTTGAGAACATCCTCCCCCTCGAGCAGGCCCGTGATTCGGGTCTCGCCGACCGCCAGCGACCCAAGAATCAGGGCCCTGATCGAGATCGATTTGTCGCCAGGGACCCGCGCTTGCCCCTTGAGCGGGTCGCGACGGCGGGCGGTTAGCGGAGTGCGGGCGGTTAGCGGAGTAAGGACGGCGTGCATCGGTCAAATCCCTCCTGCGGTCGCCAGACCGGTTGAGCCTGTGGCCGCCGATCCACTATTGACAGTAGCGCCACGACTAGCCAAGTGAAGCTCCCAAATTGAAGGACCACGGCCGTGGCAAAATCCGAACTTGGCACAAAGCGCGTCTGTCCAGAGACCGGGCGCAAGTTTTATGACCTGAACAAGGATCCCGTCGTCTCGCCCTATACGGGCAAGATGGTACCGGTGGAGGCACCGGTGGTGCGTGGGCGCCCGGATGCGGCCGCCGCGCGGGCCGCCGCTCCTGTCGAGGTGGCGCCCGCGCCCGAACAGCAGGATGCCGAGTTCGTCTCGCTCGAGGAGGCCGATGCCGAGGCTCAAGGCTCCAAGAAACCCGTTGAGACGGCGGAACCGGACCTTGAGGAAGATGTCGAGATGGATGAGACCCTCGATGACGCCACGTTCATCGAGGAGCAAGAGGAAGAAGACGCCGATGTGACCGACATCATCGGCGGCGACATCGAAAACGAGGAGGAAGGTTGATCGGAGTCGTCATCGGTCGTTAGAAGGCACGGCCGGCTGGTCTGTTTGAAACCTAACGACGAGACCGACCTGACGACGCACGTCTGACATTGTTCCCTGGAGGGGCCATAGCTCAGTTGGGAGAGCGCTTGAATGGCATTCAAGAGGTCGGGGGTTCGAACTCCCCCTGGCTCCACCACCGTCAGGGTTTATTTTCTTTAGCTGTTTACACCTCAACGCCAGTCTACCCGCTAGATGCCGGCGTCCGACTGATTGACTTTGTTCTGCCGATGCCGCTCGCGACTGAGCGGTTGGCTTTGTTCCGCCAGATCCTCTCCCATGGTGCAGTCGGCTTTGTTCTGCCACGCCGCTCCCACGGTCCAGTTGGCTTTGTTCTGCCAAATCTTCCTCAGTGCGCCTGTTGGCTTTGTTCTGCCAAACACACCATGCGTCCGACTTGGCTTTGTTCTGTCGTCTTGTTCCGACCGGTTGTCTTTATTTTGCTGGCTTCTTCGTTCTGATGCAATTCACTAATTGCTATTGAGTTCGTTCTGCCAAAACACACGCTTCGGTTAACTAAATGGCTAATTGCTACTTATTCGATAGGGCGGTTTCGTGGCCCGAAAATCTGTCTCAGAGGACGTGAGGCGAGACGACTGGTGTGAATGCTCGGCCTTTCGCACGTCATTTGAAGGTCAATGACTCATCCTGAATCGTGCCGATGATGTCGCGGCTCACCATGCGTTCGAGTGACGCTCCAGGATGCGCAAGGATCCACGCCAAGCGGTGCATCATACACCGCGGCTCAATGCAGTGTGACCTGCAGCAGCGCTTGAACTTCCTGCCAGATCCGCATGGGCAGGATCGTTTCGTCTAACGCCGAAACTTGGAGTGTTCGCGTTGATTTAGACGCGAGTTTCGGTAACTTATCCCGATGTCGCGATTTTACGTTCCTGACCTGACCACCGATCCTGATAGTCCGTTTGTTCGAGATGCGAACAACAAACTTGTTCGGCGGGGTTACTGGCTCGACATGACGGATAGGACACTTGTCATGGTCATGACGCAAGGCATTGGTGCGCATCTGACCAACGATGAAAAGAGAGCGCATCTAGCCGATTTGCGCCGCGAGCACCTGATCGATCAGGTATGCGTCCAGGAAATTCTGCCGCCCGAAAAATAGCTTCTCGATTTTAACTTAGATCAAAGATGGCGTGCATACACGGCGCGTCGCTTCTTGAATGCGAGTTTCGATAGCGATGGAAACGGAGTCAGGCCTCGGCGTGTTCCATTCGAAAACAAGCAACATCGAGACTTGAATGCTTAAATCCATCCCACTTTAAAACGCGCATCCAAGATCATCTTGTCGCAGTCTTTGCGAGCCACCTTTAAGCGGTCGAGGATGCCAGGATGCTTCCTTCTTCGCCCCTTATCGGTCTCGTACCACCCAGTGAGCTCGTCGGTTGCACAGGCGGCGAGGTCTTCAACTCGTTTTATTCCGTTTTCGCCGAAGACCACGAGCATTGATGTCGTGACCCCAAACACCTGCTTAAGTCCGTCATCAACGCCAAGTTCCAGTCGTTTTGCATCCAAACGCGCTTCGATAATGTCTGACCATTGTGGCCGCGGTGGATTGGCAATTGTCTCGATGTGCGCTGGCATGCGAGCTTCTCCCGCGTGTTGGTGGAAGAAAGGGTCGGTGATTCCTGGTTAACGATTACTTAATCGTTTGAAGCAGGAGCCAAATCTGTCCTCTGAAATGAGGATGCGTACTGTATTGGAACGATTTGCCCCAGAGATCCAAAGCAAGATCAATTGAGCCATGCAATTCAGACTAATAGATCGCGCCGTCGGATGTAGAAGGAGCGGGTCGCGCACTAAGTGGTAACAAGCCGCAAGCGCTCAGTTCGCCCGGACTCATGAATGCGTGGAACGCTGGCGCGCAATATTGTGGAAGCGGCGCCGCTGGGGAGTAAGACAAAGCTCGCAGCTCGTGATGCGCGGCGTGAGCCGTTTCGACTGGACGAATGTTTAGCGGTCCTACAGGTCTTTTCGGGGAGTGCCGCAAGGTAGCCACCGCCTGTCTCGTTGGTTTGGACTGTGGTGGTGATACGGTGTGCGGTAAGGCGGATAAAACGCGCGACGGTATGACAGAAGATGAAGGCGGCGGTGCCGCCCGGACAATGTGTGGTGGGTATGTCAATGTTTGCGGAGGACCGAGTGGAATTGGAGAAAGCATCTCCGGGGTCAATTGAGTATAGATTTCAGCAGACTCGGTTGCGCCCGCAAGAGCAAGGTTGCACCCGAGAGTAATAACGACCGCCGCGAGGCTTTTCAACTGAGCAACCACGGCATTCCTCGACAATACAGGCACGGATCAGGGATCTAACGATTCCCACGATCTGGGCATTCAGTATATGGTTTAGATACAAGCGAGCGATTTTGGAAGGGGGCAATCGACGGTTTTTAGATTAAGAAGTGCAGCGTCCCTTATCATATTGAGAGGGTATGATCTTCCGAGCAAAGCTCGGGATTCACCGACAAATCGCCAATCCGATGAGCCGATTAGTAACGGTATGAACAGGCATGATCGAGGGAATGCGGCGCCTCTTATCGACAGTGTTGAAATTGCCAGCCTGACCGAGCCATCCACGCCGCCTCAGCCGGCGCAACCCAGTGACGTGGACCCGCCCGACCGTCACAAAGCGCTTCAAATTTTCGTATAGCCCTTGCTAAATGGGAACTGGAAGCCAACTACAGGGTTCCATGCTTTGTTTAAACCAATAGTCAGGGGGCCTTCATGGCACAAGAAGCTACGTTTGAAACTTTGAACAAAAACGCGGAGCGAGCAGTAGAGAAAGGTGTGAAACAAACCGCAGCGCAAGCTCGTGGGGCTTTGGACGGCTATTTCGATTTTGTTCAGAAAGCAGTTTCGTCCTATCCTTCAGGCGGGACAGAGTTCGGTGAAAAGCTGAAAAGCTTCACCGAGGAAAACATCTCTGCTGCAAAGGGATTTGTCGACGCGCTGAGCAAAGCTAAAGATTTTCAGGATGTTGTTCGAATTCAGACCGAGTATATGCAGTCGCAATTTAGTTCGGTCGTTTCGCAGTCAAAAGGTCTCAGCGAGGCATTTACGAAGACAATAACAAGTGAGGTGAAGATGCCAATGCCTTTCAAAGCCTTTTGAAAAGAGCGATCGATCGCGCAAGAACGCTGGTCGTGAGAATTCGTGGTCGCTGTGTACATTCGATTCCAGCGCCTTTGAGAAGCTCTTGGCCCCCCTCCGACGCCTCCGAGACGCCCCTCACGCGGCCTTGGAAAGCCGCGGCAATGGATAGTCCGCCCGGGCATAAAGACGGCGAATTGCCACTCTATCATATCGCCTTTCGTTGACCTCCAAGTAGGCCCCTAAAAGGACGTCGTCAGAAAGTCTCTCGACGGCAAAACGAATTGCCTCCGCGGCGTTTTCAAATCGCATATATCTAAGAGCGCGCGACCGTACCCGCGGATTCCGACCGGGAAAAAGCTCTGCCTTGGCGTCATAGTCGAATTTATCGCTAGTTGTATACGTGTTCATGGCGTTCGCCTGTGTGTGTCTAGCCAATCCAATCAATCGGGTCAGCGACACCGCGTGTTCAGGGTGTAAGCTTAAAACGTCATTTATTTGGTGCTGTTCAATTCAAAAACAAGAACGCTCGACGCTTCTGGCACGTGACAGCAAGTTTTTGTCATCAAATCTCAAGGTTATGCCGGCTGAATTGTAATACCCACGCTTAGTGCTATCCCGTTGCCGCCTCAAACAAGTGAGGCCGCAAGTTCCTTTTCCGCATCATCTTGAGGCCAGACAATGAAACGACCATTGAAACTGCGTGCGTGGGCAAATGAGGACGTTCGGGCGCTGAAGGCAAATCCCTCCGTTCGCCGTCGGTAGCGATTCCAAACCCTCCGAAGGCTTTCGTCTCCGTCTCCCTGCTTTGATTGGCAGGCAGAGGCAAATCATTTTCTCCAAAGTGCCCGACGGCTCAGATTGTCGATATCGTCAACATCGGTCGCGAACCGCAGACCAGGCTTCGGTCACGGCCTTGCTTTGTCGACCCTAGATCGACAGGGTTCGCGCAGATCAAAAATTTTGTCGGACCAGTTTTCAGTATACCAGCGATTGCACGTCAATGGTAACTAGCTTGCCGGGATCTCATACTTTGTGGAAACCGCCTCCACTTTGTGAATTGCCAATAAAACTCTCGCATGTATCGCTGCGGGGGCGTTTGTTTCGAAGTCCAGGAATCGTCATCTGCAATTTCACGCTGCTGAGGTGGCAGAAGCAGCGAGTAGGAATCGCCTTCGAATGGCGAGGCGGAACTGCTTACTTCGTCACTCCTTTTTGCGCGCGACGTTTGTGACCCGGATGGCGCATCAGCGGAGATCCAGAGCACAATCGAACAGGCGATCACCGTTTTTAGAAGTGCCGCACGCCATGGTCCGAATAACTGCACGTCAGCACCACGAAGCTTGCCAAAATAGTTCATTGGCTGAATTAACCCGTTATCGGTACTCATATTAAAGAGGCGCGATGCTTCGTTCGGTGGCAGAACGGTGGTCACCTCGCAATTTTGAACTGCGTCTGGCTAATATGCACGGCGCTGTCCAATGGGCCGCTCGGAAGTGTTGTCGACTGCCAGTGCGGAAAATCACTGTCGGCCAGTCTACCCCGGAATTGTCATATATATAATAGTGAGGTCGGACTGATCGATCAGTGCCGGATCCGGCGAAGAAGCTCGAACGAATAGTCCGGGAGACGACGGGGAGATGGGACGCCGCTCATGGCGAAAGCGATCGAGCACGTGAATGATCAGTCGTTGCTCGCACGCTTTCCAGCGACACGATGGCTGAAGGATTACCGGGCCGCTTGGCTGCCCGGCGACGCAATTGCCGGGGTCACGCTCGCAGCCTACGCCATCCCGGTCTCGCTGGCGTACGCGGGACTTGCCGGTCTGCCGCCCCAGGTCGGCGTCTATGGCTATCTGCTGGGGGGCATCGGCTACGCGCTGTTCGGATCCTCGCGTCAACTAGCAATCGGACCGACGTCCGCCATTTCGCTGATGATTGCCGGAACAGTAGGCGCGATGGCCGCCGGCGACGCACAACGCTACGCCCAGATTGCAAGCCTTGCCGCCTTCTCCGTTGCGGGGCTTTGCCTGCTCGCATGGGCGTTACGGCTGAGCGTGCTCGTCAAGCTCATCAGCGACAGCATTCTGGTCGGCTTCAAGGCCGGCGCCGGCCTGACCATCTCGATGACCCAATTGCCCAGCCTGTTCGGCGTCTCTGGCGGCGGAGAGAATTTTTTCGAGCGTGCGATTGTGTTCGTCGGCCACCTCGGCGACACGCGCTTGCTCGTGCTTGCTGTCGGCTGCATCGCCGTCGTGCTGCTGGTGCTCGGCGCACGCCTTTGGCCGGGAAGGCCAATAGCCCTTGGCGTCGTAGCGCTTTCGATCATTGCCGCATCCGCACTCGCCCTGCCGGCGCTCGGCGTGCCGATAACGGGGAATATCCCGGCCGGCCTGCCGACCCTGCATGGCCCCGACTTGCGGCTGCGCGACGTTGAAGGAATTGTGCCGCTGGCCGCGGGATGCCTGCTGCTCGCCTACATCGAAAGCGTCTCGGCCGCCCGCGCCTTCGCTGCAAAGCATTGCTATCCCTTAAGTCCACAGCAGGAGCTACTGGGTATCGGCGCCGCCAACCTCGCGGCCGCACTCGGACAAGGCTATCCGGTGGCCGGCGGCCTGTCGCAATCGGCGGTCAACGACACGGCGGGCGCGCGCAGCCCGCTCGCGCTGGTGTTCGCTTCGATCACGCTGGCGCTCTGCCTGCTGTTCCTGACCGGGTTGCTGGAAAACTTGCCGAAAGCGGTGCTGGCCGCGGTCGTGCTGACGGCCGTGTATGGGCTCATCGATGTTCCGGCGCTGGTCCATATGCGGCGCGTGAGCCGGATCGATTTCTATGCCGCGGCGATCGCCCTTCTCGGTGTGCTGCTTCTCGGAATATTGGAAGGCATTCTGCTTGCGGCGCTCGCCTCGATGCTGATGCTCCTGTATGGCGCCACGCGTCCGCATGTCGCGTTCCTCGGCCGCGTCCCCGGCACAGAACAATTTTCCGACCTTGCTCGTCATCCCGAGAACGAAACCTTGCCACCGTCGGTGATCGCCTTCCGGCCCGAAATGTCGGTGCTTTACGTCAATGCCGACGCCGTCCTGGAAGCCGTGTCGAGCCGCCTGCGCGGAGCCGATGCATTGGCAGTCCGCCTTGTGGTTTGCGATCTCTCGGCCTCGCCCTACCTCGACCTCGCCGGCGCGCGCATGCTGCACGATCTGCACGGCGAACTCGCTGCGCGCGGCGTAGCGTTGCGCGTCGTCGGGGCGCGCGGACGGGTTCGCGATTTGCTCCGGGCCGACGGTCTGGACGAAAAGCTGGGCGGCATCGACCGCGGCGCGACCCTGAGTGGTCTGCTTGGCGATGGCTGATCGAGCAACCTCGGCCAAACTACCCGACCGCATCCTCGATCCGGTGGACAGGATTTCGGAGGTGCTGTTCGGGCTGATTATGACGCTGACGTTTACCTGCACACTCGGCGTCGCAACTGCCGACAGCATCCACGTCCGGGCCATGCTGGTCGCCGCCCTCGGCTGCAACCTCGCTTGGGGCATCATCGATGGCGGCGTGTACCTGATGGCCCGCCTCAGCGAACGCGGCCGCGCCGTCATCAATTGGCGTGCCGTACACGACGAGACGAACGCCGGCGCCGTTCGGCGTTCACGCCGGCCCACCTGGAGTCCATTCGTCAGAAGCTGCAGCAATTGCCGGCACCCGCACGGCCCAGCCTGACAAAAAACGATTGGCTCGGCGCGTTGGGCATCTGCCTACTCAGTTTCCTGTCGACGTTTCCCATTGTCGTGCCATTCGCCTTGATGAGCGACGCAAGGCTCGCGTTGCGCGTCTCCAACGCGGTGGCGATCGCGATGCTTCTTTTGTGCGGCTACGTGTACGGACGCTGTGCCGGGCTTCAGCCCTGGCGCATGGGCATCGCGATGGTCGCGGTCGGCGGGGCGCTGGTCGGCGTAGCGATTGCGCTCGGCGGCTGAAAGCCCGCGTTAGGCAGCTATTGCTTCTTAAGGATCGGCGGCGATTTCGTCTCCGGCGCCTCCACCGAAAGCGCGACGTACGCGCTCCACCCTTCAAGGCGGTTTCGTGCGTCGAACTCGTAATAACCCCGGAAATTGAGATAGCCGTGGCGATCACCAAACGGCAGGAAGAAACCGATCTGCGGACCAAGTCCCGCCACACGCGACTTGAAGTCGCCAAGCTGCGCCCCCGAGCCGCTGTCACCGGTCAGCTGGGCGTAGTAGTAGCCGACGGCGCCGATGTGCATCGTTTTCGACAGATAAGGCGAAATCGCCCAATCCAGATGCGCGTCGACGCCACTCTGATATTGGGTGTAGGGATTGATGAAATTGTAAGTCAGACCCGCTACCGCCGACCATTCGAATCCGGCGGCTTCGTTGAGGTAGGTGTAGCCGGCGCCGCCGTCCGCCGCCCAGTGACCTAATCCGATGCTGGCCAGTCGTGTCGGATCGTAGACGCCGACCGGGATTCCGGTCGCCGCATAGATCATGAAATTATGGACTCCCTCATTCCATTTCAGCGTCGCCGTCGGATAAAGGTCGCCAAATCCGGTGACTGTGTCTGATTGGCCTCCCGATGAAGAGGCACCGCCGGGCCCAGTCAGCGTTGCCGATACGGTGGTGCTGTTTCGTCCGACCAAGGCCGTCATGCTGACGGCCGCTTGTCCGCCGAGGACCGGTGTGGCGAAGGCATAACTCGGCGTGAACAGGGCAAGGTCTACTGGCGACGTCATGCCCGTCTGAATGCCACCGCCGCGCTCGAAGCTTGTATTTGGGTTCGCGGAGCCCGATGCGTGGTAGGCCGTAGCTTCGTACGACCATCCTGGATTGCCGGGCACCGCCGCGAAGCTTCCGTATTGGCCTTGCTGCCAAAAGCTCGTGCCGGCTTCGTCCGCCGCTGCAATGTTGCAAAAATGCAGGGCGAGCAGCGCCGTCAGCGCGCTAACAATTATGACTCGGGCTTCGTTCATTGCCGAGGATTTGCTTTGAAAAATGCCAGCACATGAGCGGCGCCGCCCGCGCCAACCAATAAGCGGGCGGTACTGCGTGGGTCTCGTATCTCATCCGCCTGAACGAGGGGATACCGTAAACAGAAATCGCTGCCGCAGCCGCGTGCGGGGACCGCAGCAGATGAGCGCTCCTGAAGCCATTTAGCGCAGTCTGGCAGTAAAAAACGCCCACCGCAGCGCCGTGCATCAAGCGACGCTTACCGGCGCCAGTGGGCGGACGAACACGCCCCTCGCGGCGCCGCTCAAAGTGAGGCAGATCGCTCCAAAAGGCTGAGCCAGCCGAAGGGGCCGCCCCTCAGAAAACGGCACTTAGCCTTTGGTAACAACCGGCGGCGGGGCTTTGCCCTTACCGACGTACTGCGCGCAGCCGGCGATGCTCAGAAGAGCCAACGTCACCGCGATTGGAAGAGCGAGCTTCTTCATGAAAGTTCCCCCTATTAAGGTTTTCCCCGAGTCATGACAGACTGACTGTACAGGCCAACCTCCCTTTGCCCTAGTACTGAAACGACACAGTCACCGACTCGACGATGTCGGCACTCTGCCGTGCAAGTGGCTTTTTAGCGGCGATGGAACCGGCGAGGCGCCGCGTGTAGTCGACTTTCCAGCGGGATGACGGATGGACGCTATCCCGCTTTAGCTCCGCTATGTTGCTAGCTGAAGCCTAGCCCTTTGCGCCAACTACGTAGGGAGGCGGGGACGGCGCAAGCCTGCGCTCCCAAACGCTCCCGTTATCAAAGTGGATCGTCATGCCGTCAGGTGAATAGACGGCACCCTCGTTCCAATATTGCGCCCAGATGTGACCCGGCCAATCGATCCACGCTCGCGATGGCTGACCGGCTTCATTGACCAAATTGAGGTCCCAGCCCGTTTTGCGTGAGATAAGCGGGGCCCGATCCCAAGCAGCCTTGCACACACCGAAATTCTCCGGTCAGGTTCAACACTTGTTGCGCTGATGCTCCAGCTCCCGCCAGAGCACAGATCGCTGCGGTTAACGCAATCAATCCGATTTTCATGGCTTTAGGCCCTTTTACATTGCTAACGACAGCATCCTGCGTTCGGCGCCTGTCGGGACACCTAGCGGTAATAAACGCCCACCGCGCACCGCCGTGCAGTGCGTCGAGCGACGCCAGCGACGCTCACCGGCGTCAGGGGACGCCCGACTTCTTGCTTCCGCGCCGGAGACAAAACCGTTCGCGCCTCGCGTTGCTGGGTTGTCGCTCAAAGCGAGGCAAATGGCTCCGACCAATCCGGCCAGGAGCAGAACTCCGATACGTCTAGCCTACCAGAATCGTTTACTCTTAGTTGCCGTGGCCGCATTTGATCCAAGTCAAAAATGGCGGGCCGCCATCGACGGAACTTGAGGCCGCGCCGCCAACGTTCTGCTCCGCACTTGGCTGTTGTTAGGACGTCTTGCGCGTAAAGACAGACATTCTTTGCACTTTTTATTTAAACCAATCGAATTTGCGCGCAGGCGAACCAGAAAAAGCAGCAGATCAGCTTCAAAAAATGTCCTAGGCCGTGTGGACGGATTTAGCACAATCATAGGGTGGAGGGATTCCCAAATCATTTTTTCTGTGACTCGTGGGCGGTCGGTGTTTTGGAGGACCGACCATGCACTGCCATGACGGAAGAGGACTGGACGATTGTATTGCGGGTGTTCGCGGCATCACGGTCGCGGCGCGGCGACAAGGGCCGGGACGATCGGAAGTTTCTTGAAGCCTTGCACCATTTTGTGGTTCACAACATCACTTGGCGGGCTCTTCCAGAGAAATTCGGGCACTGGAACAGCGTGTGGAAGCGGTTCTCGCGGTTGAGCCGATCCGGCACCTTCGAAGCGTTCTTCGATGCCCTGGCGGCGCGAGATCGCGATGCAGCCATCTCACCCGGCAAACGTAAGCCCGACGATGATCGGTCCAAGCACCGTCAAAACAACGTTGGCGATCGCGTACGGCACTGCCACGCCGAGAACTGGGGTTTTGCTCTCTGCAACTTCACAACATCCGCTGACCGCAGCGTCCACCGTCATCGCGCCAGCAAGCGCACCACAAAGGATCACGGGGTTCATGTGCAGAACACGGTGGCCAAACAAAGTGCCAACAATGAGAGGGATTAGAGTGACAGCTGCCCCCACCAACAGCAGCGTTAGGCCATTGGCCTAAATCGCAGTCCATGCCGCAGGCCCGTTGACCAGCCCAATGGCGGCTATAAATCCGCCGAGGCCGAAATCCATGAGAGTTTGCTGCGCCGCCGGCGGTATCGCGCCTATGGACGGCCGCCGTGAGTGCAACCAACCACAAATCAGCCCCGCGACTATCGCGCCGCCACCGCCTCCAAGTGTGAATGGAATTGGACCGAAGTGGTATTTCAACAATCCGACAAGTAGCCCCACCGCCAGCCCGGCCGCGACGAACGCTACGTCAACACGGTCGCGGGAGCTCATCACTTGCCCTAACTTTGCTGCCACCCTTTTCGGGTCGCGGTTTATGCCGACAAGCGTCATCACATCGCCAACATAAATCACGGTATTGGGTGTCACCGGCACCGCTTGTCCGTGTCGCGTCAAATCTCGCAGAAAAACACCGCGGGCCGCGTCGCCAAAGCGGTCGACAATGTCAGCCAGCGTCCTGCCGTGAATTTCGCGGGAGCTTACAACTACATCGATCACCTCGCCGGCAACTGAGCCCATAACGCTGTCGCCGTGAATTTCAGGACCGATGATGTTTCCGGAAGCGACCATCGCCGCAGTCGGGCCGGCAACCAAAATTTCATCACCAGCCTGAAGCGGCGTGTTGGGGCGCAGCTCAACATCCTGGTCGTCACGAAGAATGCGCTCAATCGATGCGCGGTGCCCGATCTCGCCCTCTATTTCGGCAACGGTTCGCCCTGCAGCGCCAGCAACCTGATATGCACGTGCCTGAAGTCTTCGATAGATGAGATTATTGGCTTTGGGTGCAGCGCCACCTAAGAGCTCGGTCTCAAGTTTCGCAGCCTCACTCTTAAGGTTGATTCCCATCAGCCGTGGCGCGACGAATGGCACAAAAAGCAGAACGAAGATGTATCCGCAAATATAAGTAACCGCGTAGCCGGCAGCTAGATTTGCCTGCTCTTGCGCCAGCCGATCTTCGGATAATCCGAGTAGCGCTAAGGCACCCGACGCTGTGCCGAGCATTGATGACTGCGTGAGACTGCCGGCAGCAAGACCAGAGGCAGTGCCAGGACTAAAGTGCAGGATATAGGCAAAGGCCATGACAACGGCCAGTCCGGTCCCTCCGATGACAAGCGCTAGTAAAACTTGCGCTAACGTCCGTAGGTTCAACGAAGCAAAGAACTCTGGGCCCGCTCGATAGCCAATAGTAAACACAAAGAGGCCGAAGAACATCGACTTAAGCAAGGCCGGAATAACGAACCCGCCTAACTGGCCGATGATAACGGACACCAAGAGGATGCAGGCCGTGCCGCCGACAGCAAATCCGCGAATTCGCACGCGGCCTAACACCGTGCCAATCGCGATTGCCAATAGGAGAAATACTTCAGGTGCGTCTGCGATTGCTACACGAATGAGCGACATCAGATTTTCCGATCTAGCCCTCTGTCGCAATTTTGATCCTGCGCGGGGGCAGTTGCTATATCCCCTGTCCGCAACTTCCTTTGCCTCACTTCACTTTTTTGGCGCCGTTTTTGACGCTTCGTAAGCGTCGCGGTAGCCGCGGGCGATCGTCCGGACACCGCGCCCAATATCTTCGTAGGCCTCGTCGGACAGGTTCGCCAGGGACACGCGGAGCGACCAGTCCGGCGCCGAGAACCCGCCGCCGTTGAGCAGCACGATGCCATGAGCCTCGGCTAGTCGAAAGGCGAGGTCTAGCGGATGAATATGCTTTTTCAGCCACTCAACGGCTTCGTCGCCGATGTTCTTGCGAGCCCAGAATTCGAAGTCGATCAGGCCATAATAAGCGTCATAGTTCGGGTTCGGAGCGAGCTTGTCGGTAAGGCCAAGTCCTTCGATCATCGTCGCGGCCCGCCGATTGACGATCTCCATGCAGGCCTTCTGATAGTCTTTTTTGGTGTCCATCATCTCGTAGAGCGAGAACAGGCTCATCATGACCTGCTGCGGCAGCGACAGCCCAGCGGTGTGGTTGAGCGCTATGTCGCGGCTGTCGGCGACGATACGATCGATGAACTTGAGCTTGCGCGGCTGGAGCGTGATCGGACCGTATCGCTTGTCCAACGCTTTCAGCTGGGCGTCCGGTAGCTTGGCGATCATCTTGTCGTAGATGTTGTCTTCATGGATTGCGATGACGCCGAGCCGCCATCCGGTGCAGCCAAAGTACTTCGAATAGGAATAGACGCCGATGGTGTTGTGGGGCAGCTCGCCAAGCAGCGATCGGAAATCGTGCACGAATGTCCCGTACACGTCGTCGGTCAGCAGCATCAGGTCGGGGCGCTTGGATTTCACCAACTTCGTAATCTTAGCAATGGTTTCCTTGCTCATTGCCATGCCGGTGGGGTTGCCCGGATTGACGACAAAGAATGCCTTGATCTTCGGATCCTCGAGCTTTTTGATTTCCTCGTCGCTGTATTGGAAACGATTCTCTTGCGGCGCTTTGATCTGCACCATCTTGAGATCGTAATCTTCGAGATGCGTCATCTCGAGATAGGGTGTGAAGATCGGCGTGCCGAGCGCGATGGTATCTCCGGGTTGCAGCAGCCGATTGGCCTTCAGCGATTTGAAGATGTAGCACATGGCGGCAGTGCCGCCTTCGACCGCGTAGAGGTCGAACTTGCCGGACGGGTGCGGCTTTCCGCACATCGCCCACATCAGATATTCGTGCACGATCCGCTCGTTGTGGACCAGCATGCGGTCGGGCACCGGATAGTTGTCGCCGATGATCGAATCGACCAGTTCGTGGACGAACGCGTCACGGTCAAACTTGAACGTCTTGATGGTGAATTGCAGCATCGATGAAAGGAACGCGGCCCCGGGCATGTCGGCGTGCTTCTCAAGCCACACCTCGAGACGGTGCGCAATGCCGCTTGCCTGTGGCATTCCGCCGATTCCGGCGGCATGCTCAATCACCCGCTTGCTCTCGGTGATGGCGAATTGACCGAGCAGAAAGAAACCTTCACGCGGCGTAGTCGCAATCCAGTTGGGATTGCCGCGGCCGGCGTTCAAAAATGCGGATTGCGTGGTTCGCGACGTCTTCTTGGCGAGCGTGATCAGCTCATCTTTGATCTCGAACGGGCTCAGAGATTCGAATTTACGCAGCGTGAGAATGTCGGCCATGACTTGCTCCCTTAGGAATTGTGTTGTGGCAAAGAAAGGCGCTCTCTGGCCTGTCGCGTTCAGGTCATCAACATGACGAGGACCATTCCCCAGATCGTCAGCAGTGTATTTCCGACCGCGTAGGTCACGGTGTAGCCGAGCCCCGGAATCTGGCTCTTGGCACGGTCATTGATCATGCCAAGCGAGGCCGTTGTGGTGCGCGCCCCGGAGCAGCAGCCAAGCAGAATGGCTGGATGAAAGCGAAATACGTACTTCCCGACATACATCGCGAGCACCAGCGGCACGGTCGTGGCGGCGACGCCCCACAGGAAGAGACTGAAGCCGAGCTGTTGCAGCCCTGCGACGAAGCCCGGACCGGACGCGATGCCGACCACAGCGATGAAGACGTTCAAGCCAACCGAATTCATGAACCAGACGGTCGATGACGGAATGCGCCCGAACGTCGGACGCACCGAGCGGAGCCAGCCGAAGAATAGCCCGGAGATCAAAGCGCCCCCCGAGGTCGACAGCGTAAGCGGTACGCTACCGACCTTGTAGACTACCGCACCGACCAGGGCGCCGATCGTGATCGCTGCACCAATAAACGCCACGTCGGCCACATCGGTTACGCGGTCGGGATAGCCCAGCAACTTGGTTGCCGCCGCGACGTCCGCGGCACGCCCGACGATGTTGGCGATATCACCGCGTTGCAGCTGCGTGTCGGCCAAAATCGGAATGTCCGTCGCGGTTGCCCCTCGCGTGATCTTGCGCAGGAATATGCCGCGCGCCCACGGCGACTTCGCCAACTCGATCAGTGTTTTGCCGTCGGCCTCTTTGCTGGTCACATAAACATCGACGCCTTCGATCGGCACAGCCAATAACTCACGATCGTCGACTTCTTCGGCTCCAGCGCCGACCAAACTCACCAGCACCTCGCGCCGGCCGGCCACCGCAACGATGTCTCCCGCTTCGATAACGGTATCCGTCATCGCGTCGATGATTCTGTTGCCGCGCCGGATTCGCTGGATGAAAACCCGCTGCTCCGGAAGCAGTGACTCGGCTTGTTGCGCCGTCTTGCCTACGACCGGCCCGCCTTCCTTGACGCGGAAGGCGCGATATCCGAATTGGTACCAGGCTGTGCCGGGACCGCCCGTTTCCTTCTTGCCGCCGTGCTCCTCTTCGTAGCGCTTACATTCGGCCTCGAGATCGATGCCAAGGAGCGCCGGGCCAAACAGCGCCAAAACAATCGCCGATCCCACCGTACCGAAAATGTAGGTGACGGCGTAGGCGACCGGCATGCCATCCAAAAGTTTTTTGGTTTCCTCGGGCGAAAGGCCAAGCCGGTTGACAGCATCGGTCGCAAGCCCCATCGACGCGGAAATCGTCTGCGAACCCGCATACAGCCCAGCGGCGGAGCCGACGTCGTAACCGGCGATCTTGGCGGCAAGATAGGGAGCGGCCAGACAGAACACGCAAACCACTGCGGCGAACAATGCTTGCGGAATGCCGTCCCGCGCAATGCCACGCACGAATTGCGGTCCCACGCCGTAGCCAATGGCGAACAAGAACATCAGAAAGAAGGTCGGCTTGAGCGGCCCGGAAACCGTGATGCCGGCCTGCCCGATGATCACCGCGGCGATCAGCGTCGCGGTCACGGCACCAAGGCCAAGACCCTTGTAGGTAAACGAGCCGAAGTAATAGCCGAGGGCCAGCGACAGGAATATGGCGATTTCCGGATAGGTGCGAAGCGTCTGAACAAACCAACCGATCATGATGTCACCCGTTCATACGATACGGCGTCGTGAACTTGCTGAAGCGCCATTTTTGCTGCTGCGAAGAAGCTACGCAGCATGCTTCGTCGGCGGTGCTGTGTGCTTTGCCAGCGCGTCGGCACGCACCAGCTTCAGGCCCTCAGTCGCGTCGTAACCATGGATTTCCTTCACATCGAGCTTGCGCATGAAGTCGATCGTTTCCTGCGTAATCACCTGGCCAGGCACCATGATCGGGAAGCCGGGCGGGTAAGGAATGACAAAGTTGGCGGAGACCAGATCAGGCCCGCTCTTCAGCCGCCGGTCGATTTCCGGGTCCGCCAGCCGGATATATTCGCAGCCTTCGGCATTGTAGGCGGTATAAAATCCTCGACGGATATCGCCCTCGTTGGTGCGCTTGCCCGCATCTGCCCGGAACGCATCGTGGAAATGCGAAAAGTTCGGCAAGTCCGGCACGTCCGTCATCAAACTCTTCACGCGCGCATCGAAGGCCTGCCGCGCATTGGCGCCGCCCTGCGTCAGGCGCCGGTCGATCTCGCTGCTGATTTCCACCAGCACCCGGATCAAATGCGCAACGTCGCTCCGTGTATTGTTGATATTGGATTGCAGCAGCACGGAGTTGCGCGACGTCTTGTTGAGTTGGATGTTATAGGTGTTTGCCAGAATTCCCTTGAATTGCGTGCCGTCATAGCCGGCAGTACCGCACACCAACGTCATCCGCGTCGGGTCGAGGCAGAACTCATCTTCCTTCATGCTCCGCAAGGCCGTCGCCCAATTGGATCTTGGATCCAGGAAGTCGATGAATCCGCTCTCCCGGTACGGCGCAGGCACCATCTTGTCGGCGCCAAGAATATGGAAATACTTGGAGATCAGCGGGTGCGTGGCGACCGCCTGGCGAATGTCCAGCGCGACTTCGATCGCATTGTGCACAAGGCCATACCCCTCCAGTTCCATCTGCCGCCGCGCCACGTCGAGGCTGGCGATCAACTGCTGGTTCGGGCTTGTCGAGGCGTGCGTGAACACCGCCTCGTGGAACTGCGCCTCCACACTGTGGAACTCGACGTCTTTGACGAACAGCATCGAGCCTTGCCGCAAGGCGGACATCGACTTGTGCGTGGAATTAGTTTGATAAACTCGCAGCTTGACCTTGCGCGGATCGGGAATGAGACGCGTATTCAACAGCACATCTTCGGACGGATTCGCACCGAGTGCGGCTTGCTGCTTTTCGTATGCGTCGAGCGATTTTGGGTCGTGCAGCCAAGCTTCGATATCGTTCGCCGCCCCCATCGCGGTGCGCGGCCGAAGGAACGGGGAGAAGCGGGCAAATCCGAACCAGGCCTCATCCCACAGGAAGATCAGGTCCGGCTTGATCGCCAGGCATTCCTCCATGACGCGGCGCGTGTTGTAGATGTGGCCGTCGAACGTGCAGTTCGTCAGGTCCAGCATCTTGGCGCGGTCAAGCCTGCCGTCCGCCTTCAAGTTCAACAATGCCTGCTTGATGGTGCGAAGCGGCACCGCGCCGTACATCGAGTATTCCGTCATCGGGAATGCTTCGACGTAGAGCGGCTGGGCGCCAGCCAGCACCATTCCGTAGTGATGGGATTTATGACAATTGCGATCGACGATCGCGATGTCGCCCGGTGCCAGCAGCGCCTGCACGGCCATCTTGTTGGACGTCGATGTGCCATTGGTGACGAAGAAGACGTGATCGGCGCCGAACGCGCGCGCCGCCATCTCCTGCGCTTTCTTGATGTTGCCGGTCGGCTCCAGCAGGCTGTCGAGCCCCCCCGTGGTCGCGCTGCTCTCGGCGAGGAACAGGTTTGGGCCGTAGAATTCGCCCATGTCGCGAATCCAGTCGGACCTGAAAACCGATGCGCCGCGCGCGATCGGCAACGCATGGAAGGTGCTGATCGGCCGTTGTGCGTACTTCTTCAAATTGTTGAAGAACGGCGTGTCGTATCGATCCTGCACGCCTTCAATGATTGCAAGGTGCAGCTCCAACAGCTCTTCGACCGCATAGAAGACCCGACGCGCCGCGTTCGCCTTCGGGTCTCCGGCGATATCCTCCACCCGCCCGTTGACGACAAGATAGAGATCGAGTTCCGGTCGCACGCGCTTGAGCACCTGCGCCAGCTGCAACGCCGACGCTTCAGCGCTGCCGCGCTGATCCATGGTTTCTGTCAGGGATCGTAGAATGGGCGCGTCATGCCGCGACCTGAATGCAAAGCCTTCATGAATAACAACCGCGGCGAGATCGGGATTCAGTATTGTTGCACAAAACGCGTCTTCAAAACTGCCGACAAAGACCGGCTCATAAATGAACGCATCAAGGGGGCGGCGAAGCCGGCGCCATTCCGCACCAATAGTGGGCCACCGCGTGGCAGGCGCCCCCGTGACGATCAAGACCTCGAAATACGGCCGATGTGATTCGGCGCGTCCAAGAGTGGGTGGCAGGACGTTTGCTGCCGCGGCCTCATCGTCTTCACTCGCGTCCCAATCACCCACGTTTTGGCGGAAGGATCGCGTCAGTATGGCGCGAGTGATACGGCGAGCGAGAGATGCCGTCGCGTGCGCGTCGTCTTCCGCGGCGTGGTCGCGTAACGCGGCCAGCAGTTCAAACCCGGGATAGGCGTGGAATTCTTCGGTCGCCGTCATCTCGGCAAGTGCGGCCTCGAACTTGGCACGACTGCCCGAACCGTTCGACCACGACTCGGCCAACTCGACGAGATCTCTCCACTGATCGCCCCGCGCGCCAGGGCCTGAAAAAAACTTATCGATCCGATTGGGATGGCTGATGGCTGCCTGGGACATTAACGTCTCTCCTCCGCTGGACCGCGCCCTAGTTTTCCTTTTATTTAACAAGCGTAGGATGTCGCGGGTTTGACACAGATCAAATTAGCAGTCCCCTGAACACGTCGGTACCTAACGGCTCAACCTGAGTTGGGTCCCCAACTCCAACGTTCTGGACGTAAAACACGTTGACAGGAAGTTATACGCCTCAGTCGCGCGCAAAACTGCGTCGCTTCCTGCCTTCACTGCCTAATGAGGCGCCGTTGGCCCGATTATTGCGCTGCTATCGGAGGACGGAACAGCACCGTGTAGTCGAGGATTGCCCGAAATTCTGGCTGGGGGTTGCTGACGTTGCCGCTCTGCCAAAGATCGGAATATTGAACCTTCAGGCGGAAGCCTTTGAACGGACCATCCGTTGGACGGTATTGCACCCAAAGATCCAGATCGTTCCGGTCATTGATGCCCATGCCCGTAGCAGGATTGACGGCGCCCCAGCCCTGGGTGTCCCACGCACCCACGCTGACTCCGGAAAGGCCGTACTGGCTGAACGCATAGCCAAGATCGTAGGACACGCTGCCGCCGGCAGCCCTTTCACCGGCATTGTCGAACGACACCTGCTGCATGTCGGTATAGTTCGGCTTGGTGCCAAACGGTGAATAGATCTTGGATTGCTCTCCAGTCACCGATCCGGCGGCGAACAACGTCCACCCAGCATACACCATCTGCACCTTGCCGGAGGCCTGGTAGGTTTGGAACGAGGTTCCAGTCAGCAAATCATCACCAACAGTTCGCTGATCGATGACGTTGGCGCCGAGAATCCAATTCGGCACTCCCTTCGGTTGCTTGAAATCGTACTCGGCTTGCGCAAACGCCGTGTTGACAAAGTTCTCGACGTTATAATCCATCAAAACGGTCGAAAAACCCGAAAATGGCCGATATCTGACCATGGCGAACGGAGCACCTTGGCCCTCGGCCGGAACGCCAGTTCCCGCCAATGCATTCGACATCGAAATAAAGGCGTTCGAATCGCGCTGCTTGACCTCCTGAAGATAACCGACCGCGTAATCGTAGCTGCGGTCCTTGTCGGGCAGCGTGACCAGCGTGAGGCCTTCAAACGTATTCGGCACCATGCGGTTGTCTTGCGGGTTGATCAGAGGCGTGTCCACGAGCTGGCGGCCGTAGCGAAACTCCTGATCATAGACCTGGGCACGCACGTAGGCCTGTCCGAGCGAATTGAGCGCGCTTTGATCCGGAGTCAGCAGCTTGGTGCCGGTCTCGTCGCCCGGAGCGTAAAACGGTTGCGACGTGTAAAGGGCCGCATGAACGCCGAAAATATTGCCGATCAAACCCGACCGCCACGCGATCCAGCCGCCGCCGGTGAACGCCTGCGACCGCGATCCGTCGGAATTTTCGCGCGTCAGGTCGTAGGTGCGGGCTACGACTTGCAGAAGTGAATCGCTAAAGAACGCGGGTGTCTCGCTGGGGAGCTGCCAATAGAACTCCCGCATGTAGGGCTGAGTTGGAAATTTGTTCAAAGTCCAGGAAAGGCGTTCCTGGTCGGCAATTTCATTTTGCTCGGGCGGCAAAAGTAGCGAGTAGGCGTCGCCTTGGTCGCCTTGAGGAGGATTTGCGGAAGTTTGCGCGTAGGATTTGGTAGCGACGCCGACCGATAACGCGGCACAACCGGCAGCCACCAGCGTCGTAGCGAAGATACGTCGCCGTCGAATGCACCTAGATACTACCAACCGCATTTCCGCCCCCGCTGGCTGCGATTTTCCTCTTTCGAACTATCAACCCGTCAATCGCCCCTTTTCCCCTTTCGAGCATGTAAATTTCGAACCGCCATCTTTTATTGTCAAGCCGGCTCGATCATTCGGCGCAAATTCCTCGAGCATGTGACATTATAATATAATGACCTTCATAATATAATGACCTTCGAGACAGACGAAATTCTGCCAACTGCGCATGCGCAACAGGATTTTGCGCAATAGTGCGGATCACGGCGCAGATTGCTAGTCTAGCTAGCCACAACGTCAAACAGCAGCTGACGTCTGTCAGCACCCAAATAACAAACTCCTTCGGGCATCGCGTGACGTCAATGACCGCTGAACACGAGCGTTTCGAAGGGAAGCACCAGCGCCTGAATCCGCAAGAGCAACGCGTGCACTAAGCCAAGTGCATCGACGGCATGCAGGGCCATCTTCCGGATTGTGCCGGTACCTTCGGCCGCAATGACGTCGTGGTTATCGGAATAAACGTTGGCAACGCAACTGCTGCCCGGCGTCACATCGTCGGCGCCACCTTTGTAAAGGGGCTCAAGAAACGCGAGCAGCGAGCCAGGTCGCGTCACCTGTTGCGGATCGACGAGCTGTTCGCCCCCCCGGAACTGGCCAGCGGCAATGTAGTCCTGCAAACTCGTGACCACCATCGGGATAATCGTGAAGGGTTTGGACACGCATGCGACCTCGGCGATCATTCCGACCTTCAGAATCTGCGCTTCGATCTGATTAAAGCCAGCCGTGAGAGTTCGAGCCGAGTCATCGGGAATGAGGATTCCGGCTGGTCTCATAAGCGGATTTACGACATCACCAACCCGCAGCGTAAACTGTTCGACGCGACCGCTCACCCCGGCGCGGATGACCGTTTTCCCCAATTCCACTTGCGCCTCATCTAAGGTGGCTTCGGCGCTAGCTTTGTCCGCCGGCAGCTGGGTTGAAACCCGTGCTTCGGCAGCCTGTCTGGCCGCTGTGGCCGCATCGAGCGCACTCTGACGCGCAGCCACAAGCAACCGAAGCCGTTCGATTTCGCGCTCCGCCACCGTACCCGAATTGCGCTGCTTCAGCTCTTCTTTGGTCTCCAACTCGTCAACAGCCTGCTGACGGTCACTTATGGCCTGCTGAACCTGAGCTTCGGCTTTAGCGACGTCGAGTTCGAGCAACGACAATATCGGAGTCGACTTCTTCGATTTTCCGCTTCGCCGTCGCTACATCGGCTTGTTGCCTTGAGCTGTCGAGCTTGAAGATCGGTTCACCTTGCGCGATCCGGCCACTGAAGTTCACATCGACTTCGGCAACACGTCCGTTTGTCTCGGGGACAATGGGAATGGTCCGGAAATACAAAGTGACGTTGCTCGTCGATGGATGATTGTAAAATATCGTTGTTATCAGAAGAACAGTAAGAATGAGGCAGCCCGTGATGCCCCATCTGAGTTCAAACCATACGGAGTAGAGCGTTATCTCTTTGCCGATGCGCTTGCCCTGCCAATAACGCCGATACAGATAGTCCGGCAGAAGGGTCAACATCGAACAGAGCAGGAGCTCAAGCATGCGACGGCTCCTTCTGACTTACGGGCAAACTCCTTGTCCCATCCACAGCGGGAGGCTGGTCGTAATGCTCAGGAATGGTGGTTTCGTCCTGAGCCTCATCGGGTGCGCGCCTTATCCCCGCCATCTTCTCGACTGCCACCGCTATCCTGCCGAGCCAGCCGCCAAAATCTGGAATGTCAATCAACGCGAGAAACAGTCCCGCCACCCAGAACAGGTGAATGTGAGTAAAAAGAGCAAGTAAACCTAAAACCGCGACGATCTCGAACTGCAGCTTATGCGACCTGTGCGCCATTCGCTCCGGCAAGGTGTGCAAGCGAAGGAACACTAATCCGAATGTCACGATTGCCACAAAGAGAAACAACGCCGTGGCAACCATGAGAATATCGGTCTGACCGGGAGCCGTGATGAACCACGGCAGTTGGTGCGCGGCAGCGGGGTTGATCTGCTCGGTCATCAAGTGTCTCCGTAGAGCGGCTCGATCTGGCCAGGCCTAGCACGACTGACACTGTGCAAGTCAAAGCCGCGGCAGGCAGGCAAAGACTCTATTGCGATTTAGCGGCGAACCCAAGGCCGCCGCAGGCGAACCAAAGCATGAGTTCAGGGAACCCTGAGCGGCGAGCATACTCGCGTGACGGCGCAATGAGGTAAGGGATATCGTGGATCGCGATAATGCCACAGATAGCACCATAACCACGAATATCAGAAAGCCGAACGCAAAAGACAGGGATCGCCGATCACGCCTGCAGCCTCACACAGCACTCACTCAGAGCATAACTCGACTGGGTTGATGTATATGTTGATATATATATCAAGCCGTTGCCATCGTTATAGATAATTCGAAGAATATGTTTCGCGAGGCTGATGCTGGGCCGAACGGATTCTGGCCCTCTTGAACAGCGTGCCAGCTTTGTTCTGGCCCGACACGCCGCATTTTTATCTCATCCGGTCGATGTTTGCGTTACTGGTCGGCGCGCTGATCGTGTATATAGTTGTGCTCAAGAATTCTCTGCGCTCGATTAAGGCCAGTTGATGCGCCGAAGCGACGCACCCGATCGGTGATGACATCTGGAGGGAATGCTATGAAGGCTTTGGTCGTTGCACTCAGCTTGCTGATCACGGTTCTAGGGATCCCAGCCGCGCGAGCGCAGACAACGATCGACGTTGCGAAGATCACGTGCCGGCAATTTTTGATCGGAAAATTCGGCGTCAGCACAAGGTCCGTCGCAAATTGGCTGAGCGGCTACTACAACGGCAAGCAGGGCACGACAGTCATCGAAGGCGGCGCTATGGAGAAGAATCAAGGCGACCTGCAGCGCTATTGCCGCAAGCATCACGACATGCCCGTCATGGACGCGGCTAAACACGCGCTCGGCTTGGAGAAGTGAGGGCTATAGGCAAGTCATCCTGTTGGCGACGTTGACTGCACGTCCGGGCTGGACCTTTGAGACGCAATAGAAATCCGGAAACTAAGTTTGTGATGGGAGGCATACATGGTCGTGTCAGCGATCCGGGCACTAGCATTGATCATTCTCGTTCTGACACCGATCGGTGCATCGGCACAGACGTCGGCGCCACCTGCCGCGTCGTCGCCGCTGAAGCCCGGGCAGCTCGATCAGCTCGTGGCGCCCATCGCTCTCTATCCCGATCCGTTGCTCTCCGAAGTGCTGATCGCGTCGACCTATCCGCTCGAAATCGTACAGGCCGACCGTTGGCTAACGGCTCACAAAGACCTTCAAGGCGACAAGCTCAAGGCCGCAGCCGACAAGGAGGATTGGGACAAGAGCGTCAAATCGCTGATCGCGACGCCGGACGTGCTCAGGATGATGGGCAGCAAGCTGGATTGGACCGAAATGCTCGGAGACGCCGTCCTTGCCCAGGAGCCGGACGTCATGGATGCCATCCAGCGTCTACGGACCAAGGCTGATGCGAACAACAAATTGACATCGACCAAAGAACAAACCGTCACGAAAAAGCAGGTTCAGGGTAAGGACGTCATCGTCATTGAACCGACAGACCCGAACACAATTTATGTGCCTTACTATGACCCCGCAGTCGTGTATGGAGCGTGGCCCTATCCGGAGTATCCACCCTATTATTTTCCGACACCCGGCTATATCGGCGCCGGCCTGATTGCAACAGGCCTTGCATTTGGTGCCGGCTATGCGGTCGCGCGCTGGGCGACAGGTGCGTACTTTTGGGGCGGCGGGGTCAATTGGGGCAGAAACACTCTCGCCGTGAACCGGCCCGTCAATGTCAATAACGTTGGCACTGCTTGGAACCGCAACGCGCGCGTCGAGCAAAGGCAGGAACGTGAGAATCGACGAAATGAACGTCAGGCCGGACGAGGTGAGCGGCGCACAGAACGTCAAGCAGGACGCGGCGAGCGTCAGGGTGAGCGCGGCGAGCGCCGTACCGAGCGTCAGGCTGGACGAGGTGAGCGTCAGGGGGAGCGAGGCGAACGGCGGAGCTGAACGTCAGGCTGGACGAGGCGAGCGGCAAGCCGGGCGTCAGGCTGGACGAGGCGAGCGGCAGGCCGGGCGTCAGGCCGGACGAGGCGAGCGGCAGGCCGGGCGGCAGGCTGCGCGAGGTCAACGCGCGGGCGGCCTTCACCAGCGGGCTGGTGGCCTAAATCGTGGCGGCGGTGGTTTAGCTGCTCGCGGCGGCGGTGGTCGCGGCGGCGGTGGTCGCGGCGGCGGACGGCGATCCGATGTCAGGCTCAAGCACGACATCGCGCTTCTCGGCCATATCAGCAATGGCCTCAGCTTCTATCGTTTCAGCTACAACGGCAGCACCAAGGCCTATGTGGGCGTGATGGCGCAGGAAGTGCAGCAGGTCGTGCCGGACGCGGTCGCGCGCGGCCGCGATGGATATTTGCTGGTCTATTACGACAAGCTCGGGCTGAAATTCGAGAGCTACGATGAATGGCTCAAATCGGGAGCAAAGGTCCCTATCGGTAAGCGCATCCAGGAACGAGCATCGGAATGAGGCGGCACGCATGATCGCTATTGGCTGGCGTCGTCCTCGCGAAAACAAGCGATGTAGGCGCCCGCCAAGTCTACCCCGTAGGAGATCTCGCTTTAACGCCGCGACGCCGATCACTGGTTTTGCCACTTGATCGGCTTGCACGAACGAACCACTGGCAAGATGGCAAAGCAGAATAAGATTGCCATTGTGGGCGCCGGCCTCGTTAGGACCTCGAGTTTTCGCGCTGGCGACTATGCCGACGATAAAGATGCTGACATTGTCGTCATCACGGCTGGTGCAGGCGTCAAACCGAGCCAAACCCGCTTGGACCTTGCACACGTGAACGCCCGCATTATCGAAGGGATAGCTGATCAGGCCGCAAGATATGCGCCCGATGCCGTTTACATTGTCGCGACCAACCCGTGCGATGTCCTGGCCGCCGTCATACGGCGGCTAAGAGTACCACCCGAGCGCGTTATCTATACGGGCACAGAACTCGATACTGCTCGGCTAAGAACGCTGCTGTCGGAACGGTGGCGCTAGCCAGCGGCTAAAATGAACCGGCCAGAACGGGACCAGATACCGCGTCGGTCATTTTCGTTCGCTGCGCCGTCGTGAAGGTGACAACGAGTGCGAACTTCCCATTACGACGCTTGCGTCGGCGGTCATCTCTGACGCCAACAAACGTTGTCCCAGCGTACGAATTCACCGGGCGCTTTTCTGAATAGCGCTCATAACCGTCTCGCCCCCATTTTTCTTGCAATAGTTGCCGACGGCCGTTTTATTTTTGGCAAAACGCTGGAAGTCGAATATGGGCTGGTTCCTCGACGCCCGGAAGTAGCCGCTCATCCAATAGGCGATCATTTCCTGCCGCTGGGCATCTGATGTTAAATATTGTTTGCACGTGATCAGAGACATATCGACAATGATCTGGCCCGTCGGGGCTGGTTGCGGAGTGGAACGCTCCAAGGCCGCCATAATTGTCGCTTGCGGGTTGCCAGAGCACCATTGGCTGATACTGGCTATGTTTCTAGCAAAGTCGTCGAAACCAACCGTGATGTACCCAAATCTCTGATTGAACCAACCGCTCATCCAGGCGGAGAAGACACGAGCCAGGCTTGGCGGCATGGCGAGATAATTGCCGCAAGTTACCTGCGTCATGTCGAGCGTCGCTTGAGCGTGACCAGCACCCGGTACAAGTGATGTTGCGAGTGCCAAACCAAAAACCAGCTTGCGCATCGGCGTCTCCAGGTCGAAATAAAGTCTCTATCGATTGCGGCAATTTCCCTGTCTATTGGAAGACAGACGCATCATTTTGGCCCGTTTCAGCCGCCTCCGCTATCCCCAGCACTGTAAGTGCAGCAAGTCCGATGTGAGCTGCAGCACGGCCCAAAAATGAAAGGACCGGCTTCGAGCCGGCCCTTCCTTAATTTGTACAGCAATTAGCCCTTGGTGACGACCGGTGGCGGGGCTTTGCCCTTGCCGACGTACTGCGCGCAGCCGACGATGCTCAGGAGAGCCAACACCGCGGCCGTAGCTAGAGCGAGCTTTTTCATCGGAGAAGTCCCTCTTCACATGGGGATAATCGTAGGGGTGCCGCCGGGGGGCTTCTAGTGCTGAAAAGACACAGCCCCGATCTATTTGACCGCGTCGACTGGGGTGGCTCGATCAGCGCGATAATCATCCAGTGTTCGAAACGTTTTCTTGATCGCGCTCCAACTTGCGCGGGCGAATTGCAGGTAGCTATGTTCTCTTCATTGCAGAAGCGTCGGGCGTATTGTGAAAGGAGCGGCCATCGCTATGACAACGCGGACCTATTTCATGGCGCGGTTTGGGGGCTAGCGAATAACGATTAAGACGCCGGTGCGCCAACCTTGGTCACCCGGTCAGACATAGGAACGGCAGCCCTTAGGGACAACATCTGAATTTCGCCCCCGAAAAGCCTTAACCATGTTTACGGTCAACTTGGAAAGCCAAGTCAACGATGGTGACGTCAATCGGGGGTAAAGATCATGACCAAAAGAGGCCGAAAGCAGGCGTTGGACACTTGCTCGACCTAACAGTTCGGCAGCGTGGGACAATCTTCCGCTCCGGAGCCCAGGGAACTTTCAGAACGCCAACAAAAATCGCGAGTGGGAAAGAACACTTACAGCAAAGTGCTACAAAAATAAGAAGGAGGTTGGATCGCTGACGATGTTGCCGTTGCGCAACACCTAAACTCATTTTGCTGCGCGACGTTCAAATTCACATTTTGGATGGATTGGGAGCGCAGAAAGTCATGCACGGAAGAGGAGACGACCATCATGCCTAAGTCCAAACTGCTCTGCGCGGCCGCGCTTTTATCGTCGATGCTGGGACTGCCTATGGCCGCAAATGCGGCCGATCTCGGCGTTCGACCACCGCCTCCTGCTCCGGTGTACGCCCCGCCTCCGCCGTTTAGTTGGACAGGATTCTATATCGGCGGCAATCTGGGCGCTGGATGGAACCACGGCAACGTGTCGGACAGCAACAATTTCTTCAATTTGGGCGTCGATAACAGCACGACCTTCGTTGGCGGCGGCCAAGTCGGCGGCAATTACCAATTCAACAATCTCGTTGTTGGTGTCGAAGCGGACTTCGACTGGTTCGCTAACAACAACAATTCGGGGGGTGGAACGCCGTTCTCGAGCACCGTCATCCAAGGCAGCAACAATGGCAGATGGCTGACCACTCTGGCTGGGCGGTTTGGGTTCGCCGCCGACCACTACCTATTTTATGGAAAGGGTGGCGCCGCATGGGTTGGGAGCAACAATCTGACGCTGCTCAACGTGCCGACGGGCGCCACAGTTTCCTTCAGCAACGGCAACACCAATACTGGCTGGTTGGCTGGCGCAGGTGTCGAGTGGGCTTTCGCGAACAATTGGACGGGGAAACTCGAGTATGACTACGTGGGGCTAAGCGGTTCGTCCTTTACTGTTCCGGGCAACTTTGTTGTGCCCGCGCTCCAGAACGACGTTTTCTCGACCAGCAACCGCAACGTCCAGACTGTGACAGTTGGCATCAACTACCTCTTTCACTAACACAATCGCCCTCAGGTGACGGTTTTGCGGACGGAGGACTTCTGGCTCATCGCAGCTCGTGAAGGAGCTGACCCTTACTATGACCCCGCAGTCGTGTACGGCGCGCGGCCCTATCCGGAGTATCCACCCTATTATTTTCCGGCACCCGGCTATATCGGCGCCGGCCTGATTGCAACAGGCCTTACATTTGGTGCCGGCTATGCGCTCTCGCGCTGGGCGACAGGTGCGTACTTTTGGGGCGGTGGGGTCAATTGGGGCCGAAACAACCTCGTTGTGAACCGGCGCGTCAATGTCAATAACGTTGGCACTGCTTTGAACCGCAACGCGCGCATCGAGCAAAGGCAGGAGCGTAAAACTCGACGAAGTGAACGTCAGGCCGGACGAGATGAGCGGCGCACAGAACGTCAAGCAGGACGCGGCGAGCGTCAGGGTGAACGCGGCGAGCGCCGTACCGAGCGGCAGGCGGGACGAGGTGAACGTCGGGGCGAGCAAGGCGAGCGGCAGGCCGGGCGTCAGGCTGGACGAGGCGAGCGGCAGGCCGGGCGTCAAGCCGCCCGAGGTCAACGCGCGGGCGGCCTTCACCAGCGGACTGGTGGCCTGAACCGTGGCGGCGGTGGTTTAGCTGCCCGCGGCGGCGGCGGTGGCCGTCGAGGCGGACGTCGATCCGATATCGCGCTCAAGCACGACATCGTGCTTCTCGGCCATCTCAGCAATGGCCTTGGCTTCTATCGTTTCAGCTACAATGGCAGCACCAAGGCCTAGTCGGCGTCATGGCGCAGGAAGTGCAGCAGATCATGCCTGACGCGGTCGCACGCGGCCGTGACGGATATTTTGCTGGTCTATTACGACAAGCTCGGTCTGAAATTTGAGAGTTACGATGAATACGCAAATCGGGAGCAAGGGCCCCAATTGGTAAGCGCATCCAGGACCGAGCATCGGAATGAAGCGGCTCGCATGATTGCTATTGGCGTCGTCCTCGCAAATAACAAACGATGTAGGCGCCTGCTGGCTTATCCCATCCTTAATGGCGAAGAGAGGGATTTGCTCACTCACATCCACATCGGATAGCGTTCCAGCGCGACGAGCCGAGGGCTTTCGGCCTCATAGACTTCCCTCTTGCTGTTCTTACCTTGAGCGCTGGCGTACACGCTCGAATATCATCCGCCTGTGATACCCTGACGACCTCGGCTGGAAGATCAACGAACGGCGAGCGACCATTTGGACAAGTCTCAACCAAGTTTGGCGGGTGTCAAGTTTGCGGGAGCGGGACGTTTGGCGCGCATCGCGCCGGGCTTGCCCAGCCTTTTGAATTATCGGTTCGCTGAAGACTTCAAGCACGATTTAATGGCCGGCCTTTCGGTTTCAGCGGTGGCCTTGCCGGTTGCGATTGCCTATGCGCAGCTCGCCGGCTTCAATCCAATTGTCGGACTCTATTCGAGTATCCTGCCTCTGGTCGCTTACGCGATCTTTGGCACCTCTCGGCAACTGATGGTCAACCCCGATGCGGCAACCTGCGCAATGATCGCCGCTGCTGTAGCGCCGCTCGCCGGTAGCAACGCCGAGCTCTATCTTTCGTTGTCGATTGCCCTGGCGTTAATGACTGGCTTGTTCTGCATCGTGGCGAGTTTCTTTCGGCTCGGTGCGATGGCGGACTTTCTCTCCAGACCCATTTTGATCGGCTTTCTGAACGGCATAGCGATCAGCATATTTCTTGGCCAGATCGGGAAGCTCTTGGGTTTTTCCGTCGAGTCATCCGGGATCATTCCGCGCCTGATCGAAGTCGTGGGCAAACTCCCGCTCACTCACGGCCCAACGCTCATGGTGGGACTTGCCAGCTTTATTGCGCTTTACGCCTGCCTCCGATTTCTGCCTCGTTTCCCCGCGGCGTTGATGGTGCTGATCGCAGCCGGGGCTGCGACCGCATTGTTGAGGCTCCAAGCGCAAGGCGTCGCAGTCCTAGGGTCCATTCCCGCTGGACTGCCGCGTCTGCGTTGGCCGACGGTCCCACTTGAAGACGTGGTCACTCTGGTGGATTCTGCAGCCGGCCTCGCTCTGGTTGTCTTTACGAGCGGCACATTGACCGCTCGCAGTTTTGCAGCGAAGGGTGGCTACCAGATCGACGTTGATCGCGAATTCGCTGCGTTCGGAATAGCCAACGTCGCTTCCGCACTCAGCCAGGGCTTCGCCGTAACCGGTGCGGACTCGCGTACCGCGGTCGGCATCGCGGCCGGAGGCCGCACCCAGGTCACCGGATTGGTCGCTGCGGCCACCCTTTCGGCCGTGCTCTTGTTTCTGACCGAACCGTTGCAGTACGTGCCGATCGCTGCTCTAGCAGCTGTGCTGATCTTTTCAGCACTTTCGCTGTTTGACGTGCGGACGCTGCAGGAAATCTGGAGATACGACCGTCTCGCGTTGGCATTGTCAATCGTTACCACGCTGAGTGTGGTGGCAGTGGGCGCCATCAATGGGATATTGATTGCAGTGACGTTGGCCTTGGCGCGTTTCATCAAGCAGACCGCGCGCCCTCACGACGAGGTGTTGGCTAAGGTGGAGGGCCTGCCCGGGTTCCATTCAATAGAACGCCATGGACATGCCGCCATAGCCGAACCGGGCTTGGTCCTGTTCCGCTTTAATGGGCCGCTGACCTTTTTCAACGCCGACTACTTCAAGCAACGCGCGATGGCGGCGGCCGATGCGGCTAGTAGCGATTTGCGATGGTTCGTCATCGACGCCATTCCGATCAGCGACGTCGACATGGATGGCCTTTACGCGCTGCGCGATTTGGATTTGGCACTGAAAGCCCGCGCCGCGACCCTGATCGTGGCAGGCCGCAAAACGGAATTCTTAACCTGGCTCCGGCGGATAGGTCTTTACCGAGAAGAGTTCGAAGACCGCGTATTCCCAACTCTAACTCAGGCGCTCAAATCCTATCGGCGGCAGATCAAGCGTGCCGAACAGCCGTCTGAGAATGTTTAGCTGGAAAAGGCCGTGCAGCCGATTGACATCGACCAAAGAACAAACCGTCACAAAAAAGCAGGTTCAGGGTAAGGACGTCATCGTCATTCAACCGACAGACCCGAACACGATTTATTGCCCTACTGTGACTGTGTCCACGCCACATCGGCGGCTACGGTACTCATTGCGTCTGACCGGGAGCACAAAAATGAGCCAATTTCGTCTGTTGGCGAGAACCCGCCAAGTCACCGAATACTCCTGCGGAGCATGCGCCCTGCAGGCCGTCATGAGTTACTGGGGCAAGAACATCGAGGAAACGGAACTGATGAAAGCCCTTCAGACAACGTCCGAGGAGGGGACCTATCCTGAGAACATCGTGCGCGGTGCACAATCGCTTGGCTTCGAAGCGGAAGCACGCGACCACCTTTCGCTTGAGGAGGTCGAACAGTTTACGGCCGAGGGCGCTCCAATGATCGCGCTCGTTCAAGCTTGGCGGAGTGAAAAAAGAGCGCCTGAAGCAGTCACCGAGGAGTGGGACAACGGACACTACATCGTCGTCCTCGGGGTCGATAAGGCCTACGTCTATTTTCAAGATCCCTTTGCGAGGATGAGCAAGGGCTTCATGCCGCGCGACACTTTTGTGGCCCACTGGCATCAGGTCATGGGTGGTGACCTAAAGAAGAACCCAAAGCTCATGCAGCTTGGGATTTTCGTGCGCGGAAGGAACGCCGCATCCCGGCATGCTGACACTAAGGCGAGCCTCTCCGAACTGGATTTCGCGAAATTCGGCTCCTTAGAATTTGATGGTAACGAAGTTTCCCTGCGCAATTCCACCGTACGACTTCCTCAACGAGCTGAAGGACATTTGGGAAAAGGGTCAGATACGGCCGAACGCATTCATCTTCCTCAGAAAAGACAAGTCGGGCAAGATTTCAGGAATGGAAGGCAGCAGCCTGCAGGATGATGAAGACATCGCAGCGATCAACGCCGTCATCTCCACGATCACAAGCCGCAGCCTCGGCGCACCCGAACTCGCCCAGTCTAGGGCTGAGGCTGCGGTCACCGCTGCAGCTGCAGGCGATTTCGGCCTCTCAGCGAACGACATGCAGGCTCTTGCCCAGAAGCTTCAGCCCAACGAGTCTGCAATCGTCATCCTATTCGAAAACGTCTGGGAACGAAGATACACAGAAGCTGTCAAGGCACGCGGCGGCGAGATATTTAACCAGCGGCTCGTGTCGTCTAAAGCCTTGACGGAAGCTGCCGCCCGCCTGGCTCGCGGCATAGCTAGTGCATGATCCGAAAAAGCTTGCCCTTGGACTTGATCCGTGGGTGGAAACCGGTTTTCCGAAAAGACCACGCTTCACCAAGGTGTTGGAGCGGTAGTCAATTCAATCTGAAGCGATGTGCACTAAGGGTCATCCGCGGCCTTCCAATACCGGCGCAGATTTAGTCCGCCCCGACGGCATTCAGATCGCGCACTGATCGTTGGTGGAAGCCGTTCAACTGCGAGCGGAGAGAAGCTATTAGCTCAGCGCGCTTCCGCGCGCGGAAGCTGCGGAACTTCCCACAGGAGTCTGTCGACAGCTCCGAGGGGCGTTTCTTGGTTCGACAAGAATATGACGGCTCGCAATCCGTCGGTGTAGTAGGGGTCACCCGTGAGGTTTGCCCGCGGCACGGATGCCGGCGCGGCACCGACACCGCTCACATAACCGTATCGTTCGACAAATCCGGACAGTAGTAAGTCTTGCACAAGATACGCCCGGTCAAAATCAACGTCTGGTGCAATTTTATGCGTTGTCAGGCTCCATGTCTGATCAGTCAGGCGAACACCGATGTCTCGGCTGACTTGCCCGATCCACACTCTCCGACCTTCAAAGGTGTACGGCGTCAACCATAACCGCGCGTGAACACGTTCATTTATCGTCGATCGAGCTTTCTGCAAGACGACGTCCTCTCGACGACCAAAGACGTAGAGCGGGCTGACCGGTGAAGTAAGAAATTCGTCCTGGAATATGAAAGCGCGTGCAGTCTCGACGATACTTGCCACGTCGAGTTTTCTGGCAAGATGCCACCCGCGGGCGACGAAGGGAACGATTGGATCTCGCCCGTTTTCCACGATAACAAGATTGAGCGGATCACCATTGCGCGTATCGTCAGAGTTGGCCGTGCAGCAGGGCTGCTTTGCGAAAGTCGTTCTCAACGAATCGAGTTCAAGATCTTCAATCTTCCTGTCTGGATAGATGCTATCGGCACGAATATTTGTGCCAACAAATTTTGGTCCAGGAACCAGCAGCGCAAAATCGAATGTTTCCACCCGGTTTTTTCCGGCCAAGACAATATGCGCATATTTAACGCCGGCGTCCAGCACACCGTACACAAAGCCTTCCGTTGTCGAGTGCGGCTGCAGGACGGTTGCTATCTGACGCTTGAGAAAGAATTCGTCACGCGCCCGGTTGGCTCTAAAAGACAAAGCGCCATGGAATCTATATGAAACCTCGTAGGGCGAATAATAGTCTGCGTCCATTTCGATCGGAAGAAAGACGAGTTGGTCGTCGGTTTCGTTTTCGATCGAGAGCCAGACGGGTTGAATATCATGTTTTGCAAGATTTTCTCCGAAGCTCTGCCGACTTTCACGCGCTCCCAGCGCGCTTGCATTCACCTTTATCCCAGCGGCGTACTTCTGCTGCGCACGGGCAATGAAACTCGCGTCGCCACTCGGGTCTGGATCGAATCGGAATGAACTAAGGAATGCTATCGCAACTGCCAGGATGCAGAACAAAATCGCAGTAGCTAAAATTTTGTACAATCGATTGGTGGTCATGTGGTCCTAACGTACTAGAACTTAAAGTCTGCGCCGGGACCAGCACGTTCCATGATTGCTATTCGACGCTGCCTGATGGAATTTAAACCGGATTGGCCAAGTTAGGAAGCTTCAAGTCCGGAACAAGGCAGCCGGCGAACCCTTGACGCCGCCGAATAATTGGCGCGAGCGATTTTGGCGCTCAGGATGTGCTGTCACCGCGCAACAGCGCCGGCAGCTTGGCGATAGCATATCCTTCGCGATGGGCCAGCACCCGCGCCCGGTCGTCGCAGAGCATGATCGGTCTGTCGGGATATTGGGCCGCCAATGCGTTGTAGAGCGCGTGAGCAATGTCGAGCCGGTCCTCGCGCTCAAGCTCGGCCTCAACGCCGGGTGCATCCGTGTTCATCCGCCTATCGCCACCAGTGTTTGCGCTGTGTCAAAAAAACATAACCCTTGTCACACCCCCCCGCGGCTTGGACTTTATGTCGGCCTCAAACTCGCCGGGGTGTCCCATGTATCACTGAGGACTGCCACGGAAAGTCACGCATTGCGGCCCGTCCTTCGCACCCACTGTACCATATGATGGTGTCTTTTTTTATCCACGTCAAATAATTGTGGCTATTTGAAACTTGCGCATCTCCAGGAAAATGCGGGGAGAGACATTGTAGTTCGATCCGCTATCAGACATGGGATCCAAACAGACGCCAAGTTCTTCTGACCACCAAGGAACGTGCGGTCACTTACGAGGTTTTCTGTCGAATGCGAACGACAGAATTCCTACTCCGCGATGTCAGGGCCCGTGGGGCAACTCGTAAGCGCGCCTCGCGCGGGGTGTTGCCGGTCCAGCGCTTAAATGCGTGGGTCAAGGAGCTGACCTCCTGATAGCCAAGCAACCAGGCGACCTGCGAGATCGACAAATCTCTATCCGCCAGATACCGCCAGGCGAGATCAGCGAGATGAAATCCGAGCCAGTCATCCCGGAGCGCGCCGGCGACAAGATTTAAAAATCTAATTTGATCGCGAACCCTTAGCTGAGGCTCGGGTCATCGATTTGCTGCAGTGTTAGACTTGTCCTCTGCAACAGAGCTTGCATATCAATTCTGCGCGCTTTTGCATGGGCGTAAGCGAGCCGCGTTACGGTTCCAGCGGCGTTCGGAAGCTTGCCGAGACGCTCAGCGGCGGAAGGGCCCATGGTTTTGTTTCTTCTGCCAGCAGAGTCCCGGCTGATTATCAATCGATTCCCGCTCGAGCGGGCGCGTCCAGACAAAGCTTTGGCGGATAATAACAAGACATCGGCATAAAATCGCACATATTCAGAGCATTGTGCAGCGCACGCCCGCGCTCACTCAGCGCTTACTCGGGGCTCCGACCTCAATGCGCTGAGGTGCCGCGTGAACCGGTCGCTTCCTTGGAAAATATTGATGTCGAAACTACCAAAGACCATTGCCGTCATCGATGACAACCCGGAAATGCGTGAGTCGATGGCGGCGCTTTTGTCGGCATACGGATATTGCGTAGAAACCTTCAACTCAGCCGAGGCCTTTCTCACTAGCGCTTTCATGTGCCGGGCGATTTGCCTCCTTGTCGATATTCAGCTCGGCGACATTTCTGGTTTGGAATTAGCGCGCCAATTGGCGGCGGACGGTTTCAAGTTCCCCATAATTTTTATGACGGGGAACGGCGATGCGGCGACGGAAGTTAAAGCCTTTGCCGCAGGCGGCGTCGGGTTTTTGTGTAAGCCGTTTTCGGCCACGACGTTGATTGATGCCATCCAAAAAACGACCGTTTAAATTAGAGTGCTGTATCCCCATTTTCACTGGTTTAACGTCGGGGATTCGGACGAGCGGCCAGACATCGTGCCAGCGCAGTCCGCCTGCAATAGCCTCAATTCCGAGCTGAACGAGATTTTCGACGCAGTGGTGGCGAAACTCGCGAGCAAAGGACTCGGCGGATCCGAAATATCGACGGCATTGAAGGTTCTCAAGCACGTCAGCGATACGCTGATCGATCGGCGGCGTGCTTTACTTCGCTGATTCTGTCTCGCAGAACCGCTTCGGTGCTTGGCAAGCGTTGGCTAGTTGAATCTCGCAGGTCAAATTCTGGTAGCACGTAGTCCGTCAGCAGCTGTTAGACAAACGCCCTATCGTGTTGAAATGGTTTCACATGTCAGCTGTTTCAAAAGCTTGTGATCTCGGATCTTGATCTTGCGAGTGCCAAACAATGCTATGGCCGACATACTCGTGAGTTGGGTGAGCGCGCGCGAAACCGTCTCTATCGAGATACTCAGATAGTCGGCTATATCTTGACGCGGCATTGGCAGATCCACCCCGTCGGTATCCGAAGTCCGCCGCGCCATTTCCAGCAGAAAGTTGGCGACCCGCGCGCGCGCAGTCGTGCCTAGGCGCAGGATGTGCCGCTGATCCCGACACAATTCCACGACAAGACCTGTCCACAGTCGTTGCGCGATCTCCTCGTCCCGAGCTGCCAGAGCCGTGACTGCAGTAAGTTTCATCATCCGAACTTTTGACTTGCCCACAACGTCGGTTGAGAGCATGTGTTTGCTCCCACACCCAAAACCAAATAAATCTCCAGGCAAATAAAAGCCAACGATTTGCCGTCGACCGTCAGCCGTAACCCGGTAGCACCGCGCTACACCGCTAACAATCAAATACAAATAATCGGCAGGGTCTCCCGCGCCATATAATTGACCACCTGAGGAAAATGGGACGATGGTTCCAGGCAACTCGCAAGGCGCGTCGTTGTTCCAAGTCGCGTGGGCAGACATTGGAAGTAGCGTGGGGTCGATGTAATCGCCAAGAGCCCCAATTCCTATTGTCGAGAGCGTACGCATGGCCGGAACTGACGGGTTTGCGGCCGGAGCCAACCGTGTGGGCGGACGTGCTGTTTCGACGCTGATCGACATGTTTGTCTCCACCTTCGTCGATGCTTACATAGACGCGTTAAGTCGGTGGCAGTCATCCGCACAGTGACGATCTTGAATGAGGCGCACCGGCTCGCTGTTGAATTTTTCCTCGACAGATTGCAACAGGTAAAACCGGCGCTTCCATTGTCATTAAGGTCATCGTCCCTGAGGACATTGGCCTTTGGTACAATGCCGCTGCCAGGAAACGGCAGCATGACCCATTGTCATTTCATCCGTTTGTGCTTGCCGAGGACTTCAGGATCGCATCCATCAGGGATTTTGCTGAAAAAGGCTTTGCAAGGTACGCAACACAACCTGCGTCCATTGCCGCTTTTCGCGTCAACTCACTGTCGCTCGCGGTAATGAAGATAACTGGAATTGGGCAGCCAGCACTCGCGATTTCCCGCCTGAGATCGATCCCGGATTGGCCACTCAGGTTAATATCCAGAATAAGGCAAGTGGCTTTGCGAAGATTGGCCCGATCGCGGAAATCAGCAATGGAGTCAAACACCACCGCATCGAAGCCATGCACGGTCAAGAGACGCTCGATCGCCTTGAGCATGTTCGGCTCATCATCAACGACAATGATCTCCTTTCGCGCCGTTGACATGGCTACCTTCGCGTCCAGTTGCCGCCGAGCGCAATCGCACCTGCCATGGCGTGTGCGCTCCGCGGGCGCGATGTGAAACAGCCTGGTCCATCGTGCCAGGCGGAGCAGCCATCGGAGATCTGTGCCATCCGCCTCATCTCGCAGAATTTAGTATTATGGCGCCGCTGAGGATGCGATTTCTTGACCTGCGTCAAATCGTTGGGTGCAGCAGCTGCATTGCCAACGCCTGTTCTGTTGCGCATCCAGGCGTTGCTGCTTCCCTTCAAGACCCTCGTTTTCGACGGACATCGAGGCGGAGCAAGCCGGTGCAATAGAAATCGGGTCCGTTTGACCTGGGTCGACGCGCGAATCGACGTCCAACAGCACAGGATGGCCGGTTTTGGCACCGTCGCTTTATGGCCCGTTGGCTTATTTCAGCGGCGCCTGCCTCGGGCGTGGTGCGAGTGGAACTCAATACCCATTCAAAAGTCGGTTTCATTTTGACGTGGATCAAAATGACAAGGCACCGAAGTGAAATAAGAGTTTGATCAGGAGAAAGCCATGAAGAAGCCAACCCTGCTTGGAGTGACAATTAGCGCCGCGTTATTCGGAGCGGCTCCGATCTCGCTCCACTGGACACCGGCAAAGATGCTGACCTTGTCTCTGGACAAAGCGGACGCCAGAGTAGGACGACCGCTAACGCCAGTAAGCGTTGCTGGCGTTAACCGCAGAGTGCATCGACGCGCATACTATGGCGCGGCGGCAGGCGCGGCTGCCGCCGGAGCCTACTACTATAATCGGCCAGCGTGCGGCTACGCTCCCTATCCGCCCTGCTATTGAGTGCGAATGACCTCAAACAGGTCATTCAGCACTCACTCGTCCAGCAAGTCGGAAGCAGACGTGACAACTTCGGCAGCTTGACGTGTCCATGGCGGCAGGCTGCAAGTTAAGGAGTCCCGGTGACGCGCGGAGCGTTCGATTGAAAATCGAAACCTTGGGGCGTTACAGGAAAGAGACCCAACTGCCATGAGCCATGTTGAGCGCGTGTTGCAGCCTGGTGAGCAGGTCCGGCCGCATCTCGTCCATTCATTGGATAGTGTGTTGGCCCGGCGTTGCGGTTGCACTCGTAGCTGCGGTCGCTTACTGGCTCAGCGACACGCGGCTCATGACAGGATTGTGGCGGTATACGGGGTACGCCCTCGCCCTCGTTGCGTTGGGTCTCCTGTTGGAGCAATGGTTCCGGTGGTGGGTCACCGAGATCGCAGCCACCAACCGGCGGATCATCTACAAGAAAGGTCTCATCCGGCGGCGGACCAACGAGATGAACATGGACAAGGTCGAGAGCGTCCAGGTCGAACAATCAATCCTCGGGCGCATGCTCGACTACGGCACCGTGACGATCCTTGGCACAGGCGAAGGATTCGAGACGCTCCGCACCATCGCAAACCCAATCGAGCTGCGAAACAGCATCACCGGCGCCTCCTCCTCGTAACGCGGAGAAGGATATCACTCCCCGATCTCGAGTTCTGTGATCTGATTCCACGGCGCTCTGAGCAGTCGAGAATGCGCCCGCCGGGATTCATTCGCTGTGCTGTTTGCTTTGCGGCGATTGCGGAGCGTCAGCCGACACGGCCAGAATACCGAGCCTAGCGGCGATCCCCACCAGTTCGGCCAGCAATTCCACTTGGGTCTTCTCCATCACCTTTTGCCGATGGGCCTTGATGGTCCGTTCGGTGCTGCCAAGTTCATGAGCAATCTGTTTGTTCATCTTTCCCCGCACGACCAGCTCGAAGACCTCTCGCTCGCGAGGTGTTAATCTGGCGACAAGATCGCGCGCGGCTTTGACGCGATTGTACTCCTCTTGGCCCGACTGGTGACTTGCTATCGCGCGCTCGATGGCGCCCAACAGTTTGGCCTTTGTCACCGGCTTCGTCAGGAAGTCCTCGGCGCCGGCCTTGATTGCGTGCACGCTGGTCGGAATATTTCCGTGCCCGGTCAAGAAAACGATCGGTATTGCCGAACCAGTTTTGGCCAGCCGATCCTGTAATTGGGGTCCGCTGAAACCCGGCATCTTTACGTCAAGCAAAATACAACTTGGTCTCGACTGATCCGGCGGTTGATCCAAAATTTGCTTTGCGGTTGCGTACGACACAACCTCATAGCCGCACGTTCGCAGCAGTTGGCTTACTGCCGCTCGGAAAGCATCATCATCGTCGACTATATGAACAACAGTCTGCAAGCGGTCGCTCCTACGCTCTCCTGGAAAGCAGCATGGTCATCCGCTATAATATAGCATTGAATGCAATGATCTACAGATAGCGTTAGCAGGCCTATGAACCGGGTGGGCCGTGTTCCGGACCATGGGCCTTCGGGACTGCCGCGACCAAATGACCTACCCGGAGGTAAAGCTTGGCCGAACCGACCGGACGGGACCATTTCGAATTTTCGATAGCAACAACACCGCCGACATTGCGGCAGCGTCAGCTCGCGCTGGCGACCGCGGCGGTTTTGCTTGTCGGCTTTGGAGCTGTCGTCCCTTTCGCGGCCACGCAGTTGGTGCGCATCGACAGCTTCGTGCCTGTCGTCGAGGCCATAATACTTGCCACTGACCTGACCACGGCCGTTCTAATGTTTGGTCAGTACACGATTCTTGGCTGGCGTGAGCTGCTGGTGCTTGCAAATGGCTACCTTTTCTCGGCGCTGATCGTTATTCCGCACGCGCTCACCTACCCGGGCGCATTTGCAGCGAAAGGCTTCCTTGGAGCCGGACTTCAGAGCACTCCGTGGCTTTATACATATTGGCATTTTGGCTTTTCAGCGGCTGTGGCCGGATATGCATGCTTGAAGTCAGGGCCCCATAGAAAAAGCTGGGTCCAATCATCCGACCGACCCGCTATCTACTGGAGCGTGGTGTTTGTGGTTGGTTTGGTTTGCCTGCTCACTTGGAGCGTTACAACAGGCGAAGCGCTCTTGCCACGCCTCGTTCTCAACGAAGTTAGTTTTTCTCCCTTGGCGAGTTACGTGACCGGAATAAGCCTCGTAACGAGCGTGGTCGCGTTGGCTTTATTATGGATTCGTCGAAGCTCGTTGCTCGATCTTTGGCTCATCGTTGCGATTTTAGCGACCGTAGCCGAGCAAGCGGTTGTAAGCTTATTTATCGTTAGCCGGTTCAGTTTGGGATTTTACACTAGCCGGGTCTTTTCGGTGGTTGTGTCCACAATTGTTCTGGTAGTGCTGCTGTCTGAAACGACGAGAGTGTATGCGAGACTATCACGAGCGAACAGGACACTTCAGCACGAGCGAGGGAATAAGCTGGCAAACCTGGAAACGGTGGTGGCCGCGATTGCTCATGAGGTAAGGCAACCATTGGGGAGCATCGCGGCCAATAGCGCCGCTGCACAGGAGCTTCTAACACGAGTTGCGCATGATCCAACCATTGACAACGTACAGGAAATACTCGGCGCCGTCGAACGCGACAGCTTTCGCGCCAATGAAATTTTCGAAAACATTCGCGCTCTGTTCAGAAACGCCGGTCAGGAGAAACAGCTAATCGACGTGAATACGTTGGCTCTTGACGCACTTCAGATGTTACACGGAGAACTAAGAAATAACGGGATTGTGATTCTCACTCAATTAGCTTCAGAGTCGCCGCTCGTCGCGGGTCACAGGGGGCAACTGCAGGAAGTACTTGTTAACTTGGTCCAGAACTCAATCGAGGCGATGGGGGCCATGACCGACAGAAGCCGAGTTCTGCGCATCCAAACCGAGCAGCGTAGGCCAAACGCAGTTACCATTCTCGTAGAGGATTCGGGGCCAGGAATTGATCCGAAGAAAATAGAAGGAATATTTGATCCCTTCGTGACCACAAAAGCAAAGGGGCTGGGATTGGGTCTTGCCCTGTGTCGAATGATTATTGAGCAGCATGCCGGCCAACTTTCGGCGTCATCTGACGCGATGAGCGGAGCAAAATTCCAGATTTCCCTTCCTATCGAAACAATAACTTAGCGGCAGTGATTTTGTTTTGCTTAATCAAGCATTTTTCTGGATCGGAGCTTTTTTGGCGAAGAACGAACAAACGAATAGTCCCGAGGAGCGACCAGGCGCCGCGTAATGGCGAAAGCGACAGAGCGTGCGATTCACCGGCCATCGCAGAGGCGTCATCCGGCGGCGCAGACCGAATACCGTGCCGTTTGCTGGGCGGCGATGTCGTCGCCGGGGTGACGCTGGCGGCCTACGAGACCCCGGTCTCACTGACGGGTACGGGATTTGCTGGTCTACCGCCCTAGGTCGGCGTGTATGGCTGTGTGCTAGTGGGCATCGGCTACGCTCTGTTTGGCTCCTCGCGCCAACTAGCAATCGGACCGATCTCGGCCTTTTCGCTGATGATGGCCGGAACAGTAGGCGCGATGGCAGATGGGGATGTACAACGCTATGTCTAGATTGCCAGCCTTGCCGCCTTCACCGATGCTGCGCTTTGCGTGATCGCCTAGGCATAAATCCGTCATAGCGCCGGCAAGAGCACCGCAAATAATGACTGGATTCATACGCGGAACGGGATGCGCAAAACCTTCGACTCGAACGCGTCCTGAGCCGCCGGCAATCGTCCGCACTCCACGTCTGACGTCTTCGTATGCATCGTCAGGCAGGTTCGCCAAGAATAAGCGGAGCGACCAATCCGGTGCCAAAAACCCGCGCCGATCAACTGCACAATCCCGTGAGCCGTGGAAGAAGCCGCTCAACGGCCGTCGGGGAGCAACGAAAGGGTGTGCCGCGCGATCATCAACTCCTCGTCGGTCGGTACGGTGTAGAGCGCGACCCGGCTGTCCGGTCCTGAAATCAGCGATTGCTTCGCCGCGTTTGCGGCGGCATCGAGCTTTGTGCCGAGCCAGGCAAGCTTGTCGGCGATCCGCGCTCGGATCGCCGCCGAGTTTTCGCCGATACCCGCAGTAAATACAAAGGCATCGAGACCGCCGAGCGCCGCAGCGAGCATGCCGGCGTGCAGGCCGACGCGATAAACAAAATAATCGACCGCAAGCACGGCGCCCGGTTCGGCGCTCGCTTGGAGCTCGCGCATATCGTTGCTGATCCCGGAGAGACCTTTGAGCCCGCTGTCGTAATAGAGCAGATGCTGCACGGCAGCAGCGTCCATGCCGCGCTCCATCAAAAGATAGAGCAGCACACCGGGGTCGATCTGACCGGTCCGCGTCCCCATCGGCAAGCCATCGAGCGCGGTGAATCCCATGGTACTTTCGATACTTCGTCCACCCAATACAGCACACATCGAGGCGCCGCTGCCGAGGTGCGCGATGATCACGCGCCCCGACGCCACGTCGGGTGCAATCTCGCGCAGGCGGCCGGATACATATTCGTAGGACAACCCGTGAAATCCATAACGCCTGACGCCATCGGCGTATAAGCGCGCGGGCAGCGCAAAATGATCGGCCGCAGGGCTGTGACCGTGATGAAAGGAGGTATCGAAGCACGCCACCTGCGGCAGGTCGGGGCGGCGCTCCAACAGCAATCGGATGGGAGCAAGGTTGTTTGGCTGATGCAGCGGCGCCAGCGAGACATACCCTTCAAGACGCGCTACGACATCGCGATCGATGATGACCGGCTGGTCGAACGCGGGACCGCCGTGCACGACACGATGACCGACAGCCACAAGCGAGACATGCTCCGTCTCGCGGAGCCAATCTCCCACCGCCGCCATGGCTGCCGGCACATCCGGAATTTCATCTGGCGCGAACGTCTTGTCGATTAGCGTCGAGGCTCCGCTTGATGCAGCCTTCAGCCTCGGCCGCGTTCCGATGCCATCCATCTGGCCCTTGACAAGGCGATTGAGCTGTTTGGCGCCTTCGATCCCGAAAATCTCGAATTTGACGCTCGACGAACCGGCATTGATGACGAGGACCGCATCCATGGAAGGCTCACGCCGCCGGCACGGCTGCCGCACGGCGGCGAGCGTCGGCGTAGAGGCTCGCGACTGCGCATGACGCCATGCGGCTGCGCACTGAATCCGCGCGCGACGTGAGGACGATGGGAACCCGCGCACCCAGAACGATGCCGGCTGAATTCCGCCTTCGAGAGGAATGAAAGATTCTTGGCCAGCATGTTGCCGGCTTCGAGGTCGGGCACGACAAGAATCTGTGCCCGGCCGGCGACCGGCGACTTGACGCCCTTGATCCTCGCCGCTTCCGGGTCGATCGCGTTGTCAAACGCCAAGGGCCCGTCAAGAATGCCGCCGGTAATTTGCCCGCGATCGGCCATCTTGCAGAGCGCGGCGGCGTCGATCGTCGATGGAATCTTTGGCGTGACCGTTTCCAGCGCCGAAAGGATCGCCACGCGCGGCGTTCCGAGACCGATCTGGGTGAACAGATCGATGGCGTTTTGGATGATGTCGCGCTTGGCGTCGAGATCGGGAAAGATGTTGATCGCTGCGTCGGTAATGAACAACGTTTCCGAATAGGTCGGAACATCCATCACGAAGACGTGGCTGATGCGCCGCGCCGTACGCAAGCCGGTTGCGGACGCGGTCACGGCCCGCATCAGCTCGTCGGTATGCAGGCTACCTTTCATCAACAGCTCGCCCTTGGCCTCGCGGATCATTTCGACCGCCTTCGATGCTGCTGCATCGCTGTGCGGCGCATCCACTAGCTCGAATTTGCTGATGTCGAGCTCGTTGTCGCGCGCAACCGCGCTGATCTTCGCGGCCGGCCCGACCAGCGTCAAAACAATGATTCCAGCTTGCGCCGCTTCGATGGGCCCCCGCAACGAGGTTTCGTCGCAGGGATGAACCACGATCGTCTTCGCCGCTGGAACAGTCTTTGCCTTAGCGATCAACCGGTCGTATTTTGACTCGGGCGGATTAGCCGACGGGCCAATCGCGCTGATCACACCGATTTCGCTATCACTGTTCATGACGGCCGCCCTCTGAAAATGAGTAAGCCCCAGCTGTGACATCAATATAACAACGCGAGCTCAAGGTTTAAACTGATCTGGATCAAGGAAAATCAGATTTGGCTGCGCGAGGGCCATCTGTGCGCTGTGATCGGGGAACTGTGTGATGCGAGGCCCTGGGAACTCGTCACTCTACCAACATACTGCTCACAGATCACATCGACAATCCCGGCAGAGGCATCATAACGTTGCTCCACAAAGCCAAATCGTTCAAGCGCCCTCCGAAGCACACCACAGTGCGTGGCTCAGCCGCAATCTCGACGAGGTACAACGGTATTTCTAGGCAGCGGCCTTCTGTTCGTGGCTATGCTGTTCCTTGGTTCCGCTGTCGTCGGCGGCGTTTTGACAGCCTTTGTAGGCCAGCCAGAAGAGTTGATCGGTTCGGCGACGTTTCATTTCGCTCGCGCCACCGCTTACGCCATCGCCAACATCTACATAGATGGCGAGCGTATTCAGGATCACGACTTCGACGATCTCTATTTTCACTGCAATCATACCGCGGTGGCGCGCTAATGCTCGGCTATGTGTTGCCGCTGCTGCTGCTATTCGGCAGCGACTGTGTCAGCTGGAGCTTCCTCGTTTTCCCGGCATGGGTGCTTTTGATCAGCATTTGAATTTTGCTCGATAACCTTCGCCGCCCGAACGCGGCCACACCTACAGAAGGCAACTAGGTGTTTAGTCCCGGCATTTGCTGGAGCGGATTGAGTTTGAAGCGGTCTGGCTGGGAAGCCCAGCATTTGCAGATGTATTCGTAAGGCGTGAGGCCTTTCAGAGTTTTGAGTTGCCGAGCGTAGTTGTAGGCGTTGATGAAGTCGGCGAGGTGTGTTTCGAGCTGATCGTGTCGATCGTAATGATAGCGTTGGGCGGTCGCTTCCTTGATCGTCCGATTCATGCGCTCGACCTGACCGTTGGTCCAGGGATGCTTGATCTTGGTCAGCCGATGTTCGATTCCATTCTCCCGGCAGCACATATCAAACATATGCGTCATGTATCTTGCTGTCGGACCGTTCGCGTAGCGCGGCGGGAAAGTGAACTGGATCCCGTTGTCGGTGAGAACCGTGTGGATCTTGTAGGGGACAGCCGCGATCAGAGCTTCGAGGAAGGCCGAGGCGGAGGTCGTTCCGGTCTTCTTGACCAGTTGCACGAAGGCAAACTTGCTGGTGCGATCGATGGCAACGTAGAGGTAGAGCTTGCCTTCAGCGGTCTGGACCTCAGCGAGGTCGATGTGGAAATAGCCAATCGGATAAGCCTTGAACTTTTTCTTCGAAGGCTTGCTGCCTTCGACCTCCGGCAATCGGCTGATGCCGTGGCGCTGAAGACAGCGATGCAGGGATGACCGCGTCAGATTTGGGATGGTCGGCTGCAGCGCGTAGAGGCAATCGTCGAGCGGCAGCAGCGTATGCCTCCGAAAGGCGACGATAATCGCCTCCTCCTCGACGGAAAGAACCGTCGACTTGGCTTCCTTGCGACCTGTAGGGAGATCAGCGACGGTCTCGCGTTGCTTCCACTTCGCGACAGTCTTCTGGTTAATGCTGTAGCGTTTAGCGAGCGCTCTCAGGCTCTCTTGACTATTTTGTATTGCTCGACGGACCGCCTCCGTCGTGGTGGCGCAGCCGTGTAAAACTTGTCCCATAGCGCATCCTTCGAATCGTGCGATAAGAATGCACCATCAAGCTTTGGGATCAAACACCTAGCTGTCAAACTCAATTCCCACCTGTCGTTCAACGCATCTTCCGCAAGTTGAAGCCGCTAAAATTTTTCCGCCACGAAATGCCGCCCCTTCAACGAAGCCTGGTCGTCGTATTTCCTCTTATCCGAGCGCTTCGGCAGCTTCACCTTCTCCTGCGGAACCTTCTTGTACGGGATCAGTGACAGGATGTGCGAAATACAGTTGAGCCTGCCGCGACGCTTGTCGTCCGTACGCACGATGTGCCACGGGGCATGCTTGCTGTCGGTTGCCTTCAGCATGAGGTCGCGGGCCTTGGAATAATTGTACCAGCGGCCGTACGACTCCAAATCCATGGGGCTCAGTTTCCACTGCCGCAGCGGATCCTTGATGCGCTGCAGAAATCGCCGTTCCTGCTCGTCCTTTCCGACCTCCAGCCAGATCTTGATGAGCGTAATGCCGCCGTCGATGATATATTTTTCGATTTGCGGGCAAAGCTCCAAGAAGCGCTGGTGCTGCTCTTCGGTTGCAAATCCCATGACATATTCGACGCCGGCACGGTTGTACCAGCTGCGATCAAAGATGATGATCTCGGCGGAGGCGGGGAAGCGTTCGATATAGCGCTGAAGGAACATCTGGGACTTCTCGCGATCCGATGGCGCCGGGAGCGCGACGACGCGAAAGACGCGAGGACTGACCCGCTCCGAGATCGCCTTGATCATTCCGCCCTTGCCGGCGGCGTCGCGTCCCTCGAAGACGATGATGATCCTCGCTCCCTTGGCCTTGACCCATTCCTGCAAATGGCAGAGTTCGACCTGAAGCTTGCGCAGCTCCTTCTCGTAGTCCTTCCGCTTTAGCTTCGTCGTTTCCTGCTTTGACATCGTCGTCCCCTTCTTGAGATGCCGAGTTTAAGATGGCGAGTTTTGTCGTGCCGGCTCCTCACTCGCCCGCAGCTTCCGTGTGCGGCGATTTTGTTTGATTCTCAACATGCGCCTCCACTTTTCCGGCGGGCGTTGCCGTCTCCGTCGGCCGCGCGGACGGCCTCAGCCGCTCGCGAATAGCCTGGAACATCACGTAGAGCGGAGGTATTGCGAAAATTCCGATGAAGGACGCAAGGATCATGCCGCCGAACACCGGCGTGCCGACGTGGCGGCGCGCCAGTTGCGAAGCGCCGGTGGCGACCACCAGGGGGTAGAGTCCGAGAATAAAGGCAAACGACGTCATCATCACCGGCCGAAAGCGGAGCCTGGAACCTTCAGCCGCCGCTTCAAGCAACGGAATGCCTTTTTCTCTTTGCTCCTTGGCAAACTCGACGATCAGGATGCCGTTCTTCGCTGCTAAACCGATGAGCACGACCATGCCGATCTGCGCGTAGAGATCAAGAGTCAGACCTGCGATCACGATGGCCAGAAACGATCCCAAAATGCCAACCGAGACCGACAGCAGCACCGGGACCGGAATGGTCCAGCTTTCGTAGAGCGCAACCAGGAAGAGATACGCAAACAAGAGCGCAAAGCCGAGAATGATCGCTGTCTTGCCCTCGGCGCGCTTCTCCTGGAACGCGGTGTCGGTCCATTCGCCGGCGTAGCCTTGCGGCAGCGTGCGCGCCGCAACCGAATCCATCGCTTGCAAAGCCTGGCCCGACGAGACACCCGCCGCCGGACTGCCCTGGATCGTGACAGCGCGAAGGTTGTTGTAACGGATCAAAGCCGCCGGGCCGACGACGACGCGCACCTCCGCCAAGCTTCGCAGCGGAATCATTTTGCCTTCGTTGCTGCGCACGTTGATGCGGTAAATGTCGTCGACTCTCGATCGGTCGACGGCCTCCGCTTGCACCTGGACCTGCCACGTCCGGCCGAACAAATTCATGTTGTTGACGAAGTAGCCGCCGAGCGAGGCTTGCAGCGCCTGGAATACGACATTGAGCGGTACGCCGATGATCTGTGCTTTGTCCCTATCGATCTCGAGATAGATCGATGGGTTCGTCGCCGAAAAAGTGCTGAACACCCGGCTCAATAGCGGATCCTGATTGGCGGCGACGAGAAGACCGCGCACCGCCTGCGCCATGGCCTTGGGATCGCCGCCGCGCAAATCCTCGAGCACAAACGTAAAGCCGCCGCCTGTGCCAAGCCCGAGAATCGGCGGCGGCGCAAGCGGCGTCACCGTGCCGCCCTGAATCTCCCGAAATTTCTGACCGAGCCTGCCAATGAGCGCAGAGACGCTTTGGCTTCGATCCTTGCGCTCTTCGAACGGCTTGAGCGTCACGACCATGAAAGCGGCGTTCGACTGCGAATAGTTGTCGATAAAATTCAATCCGACCACCGAGGTGATGTCCTGAACCTCGTGCTCGTCGCGCAGGATGGCCTCGGCTTGCTGGACAACGTCGGTCGTCCGTGCCACCGACGATCCTCCGGGCAGTTGCGCGACCACGAACAGAGCACCCTGGTCGTCTTCCGGCAAGAACCCGGTCGGCGTCATTCTTGCAAGTGCGACAATGCCCGCCATCGCGACCGCGACCATGGCGAGGCCGATGATCGAGAAATGCACGATGCGCGCTACGGCCGCTCCATAAGCGTCACGGACGCGATCGATGGAGCGCATCACATAACCCATCACGCCCCGGCGCGGTCCGTGATGCGGACGTAACAAGACTGCGCACAACGCCGGCGACAGCGTGAGCGCGTTGATCGCCGAAAGAAACATCGAGACCGCGACCGTCACCGCAAACTGCCGGAACAATTCGCCGGAAATGCCGGGAATGAACGCCACAGGGACGAACACGGAGAGCAGCACCAACGTGATCGCGATGATCGGCGCGGTGATTTCCGCCATCGCCTTTTTGGCGGCCGCCGCAGCCGAAAGCTCGGGATGCTCCTCCATGACCCGTTCGACGTTTTCGACGACCACGATGGCGTCGTCGACCACAATTCCGATCGCCAGCACGACGGCGAGCAGCGAAACCGTGTTGGCCGAATAACCGACGGCCAACAACGCGATGAACGTTCCGATCAAGCTGACAGGTACCGCGAGGGTCGGGATCAATGTCGCCCGCACACTGCCCAGAAAGAGATAAACGACGATCACGACGAGGATAAACGCTTCGACCAGCGTCTTTTGCACCTCGTGGATCGTATCGGTGACGAAAACCGTGGGGTCGTAGGTGACTTTCCAGGCGATGTCCTCGGGAAACCGCTTCTGCGCTTCGGTAATACGGTCGCGCACGGCCTTCAGCGTGGTGATGGCGTTGGCGCCAGGCGATTGATAGATCGCAATAGCGGCGGACGGACCGCCGTTGAGTCTCGTGTCGCGATCGAGATTGGCGGCACCGAGTTCGACCCGCGCGACATCGCGCAGGCGCAGCAACGATCCGTCGGGATTGGCGCGGATCACTATATTTTCAAAATCCGCGACCGAGGTCAGCCGCCCCTTGGTCTGAATGTTGAGCTGGAGTTGCTGATCGTCTGAAATCGGCCGTGCGCCGACGCGGCCCACGGCGGCCTGCACGTTCTGCGACTGGATCGCGTTGATGATGTCGCCGGTGGTCAGGTTGAGCCCAGTCAGCCGGTCGGTGCGCACCCAAGCCCGCATGGCGTAGTCCTGCGGCCCCCACAAAGTGGCGTCGCCGACCCCGGGTGTGCTCTTGATCTGGTCGAGCAGATTGATCGTGACAAAGTTGGAAAGGAACAGCGGATCGTGCGTGTGCTCCGGCGAATAAATCGCGATGACCCCGAGCAACGCCGAGGATTTCTTCTTGACGACAATGCCCTGGCGCTGGACTTCCGGCGGCAGGCTCGCCAGCGCAATCTGCACACGATTGTTGACGTTGACGGTGTTGATGTCCGGATCGGTGCCGAGCTCGAAGGAGGCGGTCAGTGTGTAGCTGCCGTCGTCGCCGCTCGTGCTCTTCATGTACATCATCTTGTCGACGCCGACGACTTGCGCCTCGATGACTTGGGCGACGGTCGTTTCCACCACCGATGAATTGGCGCCGGGGTAGAGCGTGGTGACCGACACCTGCGGCGGCACGATGTCGGGATATTGCGCGATTGGGATCGCGTAAAGCGCCAGCGCTCCGGCGATCGTCGTGACGATGGCGATGACGATGGCGAGGCGAGGCCGATCAACGAAAATCGCAGACAACATCCGTCAGCTCCGATTGATCGTCGCCGGCATGGGACTCGCCTTCACCGGCAGCCCCGGACGAATACTCTGCAGCCCTTCGACAATGATCAATTCGCCGCCCTTCAGTCCCTGCTCGACGATGACATTGGGGCCATCTTCGCCGCCGGGCTTGATCCGCTTCACGACGGCCTTACCGTCCTCGACCGCGAAGACGTAGACACCTTCCTGATCGGCAATGAGCGCCGCCTGCGGGACCAACACTTTCTCTTGAGGTTGGCCGGTCTCGACCGTGACGCTGACCAACTGGCCGTCGACCAGCCCGCCCTTCGGGTTTGGAATGGTCGCGCGTGCGAGGATCGTATCGGTCGCACGATCGACTGACACGTCGACGAAATTGACCGTCCCGATCTGGTCATAAGTCGTACCGTCCGAAAATCGAATTCTGACCTTGATGTCCTTGATATCGACCCGCTGATCGGCCTCGCGCGCCTTTAGGAATTCGCGCTGGCTGACCGGGAAGGTGACGTACATCGGGTCCTGGCTCACGATGAGAGTAAGAGCGCCGGTCTCAGGCCCGACCACGTTGCCCGCCGTGACGTTGGTCTTGCTGATCTTGCCGTCGATCGGCGACGTAATATCGGTATAGCCGAGGTTGATATTGGCGGTGTCGAGATTGGCTTGGTCGGACAGGATCGCCCCTTGCGCCTGCTGATCCGCTGCGAGCGCTTGGTCACGCGCGACCGCCGTGCCGGCGGCTTTCGCCAACAGCTCCTCGGCCCGCTGAAGCTGGATAACGGTCAGCGACTTGGCTGATTTCGATCGCTCCAAAGCACCCTGCGCTTGTTCGACTGCGGCGTGAAATAGGCCCTTTTCAATTTGATAAAGCGGCTCGCCTTTTTTGACAAAATCGCCTTCCTTGAAAAGAACGGCGTCCAGATAACCTTTAACGCGGGCCTGAATCGTGACCCGATCGATCGCTTCGACACGGCCCACAAAATCGAGCGTATTGGCGACCGGCTTCCGCTCGGCGTAAACTGTTCCCACTGGGACAGCCGCTTGTTGCGCGAAGACCGGAGCAGCAACAGCAAAGATAAAGGCGGCCCAGAGAACGAAATGGCTCAAGCCCGAACGCGTGACACGTCTTCGATGAAATTCGCGTTTGGCCCGTGAGGACTGCCTGTCAAGTTGCATGTATCGCATACCCGCTTGTGATCTGCCGCTTGAGGGCGCACATTTTCTACCCTAGCACTCGTGGGCGTTTGCGCTAGATCAAATTGCCGTTGCTGGGACCGTTTACGAAGACTTCAACGACGAGGAGCATCAATATGGCTGACGCAAAGAGCGCTGATCCGCTTTCGGCTCTGCCGAACGCGAAAGACCTCATGAAACAGATCGCCTTGAAGGAGGCTGAAAAGGCCTCAGAAGCCATGCGTGTGCAGTCGGCGGCGGAAGCGGAAAAAAAGGCGCTGCTGGACAAACTTACGAGCCCTTCCGGCGTGTCCGATGACGATCGGCTGGCGCGGGCAGCCGCGATCATCAAACGCGCCGCCGACAACGGCTTGACCGAGGTCTTCGTCGGCCGCTTTCCTAATCAGCTCTGCACAGACCGCGGACGCGCCATCAACCAGCAGGAGGCGGGCTGGGAGAAAACGTTGACCGGCCTGCCGAAAGAGCTGTTCGAATTCTGGCAAACATATCTGAAGCCGCGCGGCTATCGGATAAAGTTCCAGATTATCGATTTTCCAGGCGGGATACCGGGCGATGTCGGCGTGTCGTTGGCGTGGGGCTGATAGGGCGAAAACTCGAAACGACTTTGATCGCATAACAAAAATGCACGATCGTTCAAATCGAAACGATTGGCGCCGAAGCCGCGGAGTTGGTCGATCCGCTTGAACTAGCGGCACGGATAGTGGAGCCGACAAACGTTGGGCAGGTCAGTGCTTTGGGAAACTTGCTGCCCTGCAGAGCCGCTTGGTATTTGGCCCTTGCCGCCATCATTGTTCCGTCGATCACCCAGGCGCAGGTGATGGTCGACATGTCGCGTGTGACGTGTTCGGACTACCTTGCGATGCCGCCAGACCAGTCTCGCATCTTCTCGGCCTGGATGAGCGGGTATTTCAATCAAAAGAGCGGCTATCCTTGAACAATGGTGCAGCACCTATCCCCATGAATTGGTCATGAATGGCCTTCAGCGCGCCACCGCCAAATAGGATGTGCCATGACGAGATTTAGAAAGTCATTCGGCCCCGCATTTATCGTCGCCTCTGTCTGTTGAGACGCTGATGAGCGCAATTCAAAGGAATGCGTATAACTGCGAAGTTTGTAGCTGCGGTCTTGATGGTGGCGGGTCTGGCGACGCTGGCGCGCGCACAAGCCGGCACCGGCAGCGTCGACATCAGGATCGTTAAGGCCGGATTCATCGTCGGCGTGGGCGGCGGCGGCGGCACCCTGTCCTTCAACGGTAAGCACTACCGGCTCAACATCAGCGGCCTCAGCATCGGCACGATCGGGGTTGCCGGCGTTCACCTGGTCGGCACCGCCTCACATCTGCGGACGGCGTCTGACATCGCCGGGTCGTACTCGGCGGCGTCGGCGAGTATAGCGGTTGTCGGCGGTGCAAAGGTCGCCCGGCTGCAGAACGGGAAAGGCGTCATCCTCGAACTTCACGGAATCCAGCTTGGCCTCGAAGCCTCGCTCAATCTCGGTGGCATGGTCATCGCTCTGCAATAGCCGATCGCCGCGAGCGATCTTTGCGTTGCCGTGACTGCGTCACGTCAGAACTGCGCAGTCAGCAGATCGCAGAGCGGGTGAACGGATCGCCGGTCGCGGCGGGGGCGGGTGCGGCAGCAGCCTCCAGCACCTCGTCGGAAACCTGGGGGGCGAGGAGTTCTTCGTCGGTTTGCTCGGGGGCAGTGTCGCTATTCATGGCGTCGTTCCTTTTGCACGAGCCCCCCGCTCATGGCATTTTGACGCAGGTCAATGAACAATCGGTCATCAAATGATGTTTATTAGATTGATCGTCAAATGACGTTCATTTTCGTGCTGTCGTAGAGTGGGAGGATATTACACATGCGCAAGTGGATAACGTCCATCAGCGCGGCGGTCTTGATTGTTGCCGCTGTCGCGATGCCCAAGCCAGCGGAAGCGAGGTGCTGGGGCTGCTGGGCCGGCGCCGGGATTGCCGCAGGCATAATCGGCGGAGCGATCATCGCGTCGTATGCCAATGCCTACGGCTACGGAGCATACTCCTACGGCTATTACGCACCGCCGGTTTACTACGCACCGCCTGTCGTCAGGGCCCATTACGCGCCACGCCCTTATGTTTATGCGCGTCGCTACTACGTTCGCCGCAATTATCGGTGACCGCATTATCCCGCTAATGCGCACCCTTTGCGCCGGCCTAATCATCCTGATCGCCGCGACCGCAGCGGATACCGCATCGGCCGAAATCTCCTATCCTTGGTGTAAGCAGTCGTTTGATGGAGGGACCAACTGCGGCTTTACCTCCCGAGAACAATGCCAAGCCGGCGGCCGGGGCGGCTATTGCGTTCAAAATCCGGCCTACACAGGCGCTCCGGCCGGACCGAGCACTAGGCGAAGATAATAACCATCTGATAAACCGATGATTTTTCGGATGTGATCTATATCAACGAAGCCGCCGTCCGTCCGCGTCAGTATGGCCCTGGAGACCCTTTAGGAGGAACGAGACCATGAGTGAAATCGACCGCAACGAACTCGACCTGAAAGACGCTGAGATCCTGACCTCCGACGTCACCGACGAGGCGCTGGAGAGCTCGGCCGGTGCAGGAAATGCGAAAGCGGGCGCCTGGACGCTCGGCGCCTGCACCGGCATTTCCGTCTGTCCGGGCTAAAACTCAGCGCACTTTGTCGCGGTTTGAGGGATGTGCTCCGGCTTCTGCCGGAGCACATCCCTCGGACGCGCGTTTAATCGATGATATGATAGCCGCCATCGATATAGAGCGTCTCGCCAGTGATCAGGCGTGCGGCGTCGTGAGCGAGAAACGCGGTGGCGGCGCCGACATCGTCGATGCTGACGAGACTGCGCGCGGGCGCTTTCGCCTTGGCCTTATCGAGCAACGCATCGAATTCCGGGATGCCGGAGGCGGCGCGCGTCGCCAACGGGCCCGGCGAAATGGCGTGGACGCGAATGCCCTTTCGGCCCGAGCTCGGCCGCGATGTAGCGCACCGCGCTTTCCAGCGCGGCCTTGGCGACGCCCATGATGTTGTAATTTTTCACGACCATCTGGCTGCCGTAATACGTCATGGTGAAGAGCGTGCCGCCTTTGCGCATCAGCGGCTCGGCGAGATGCGCCATGCGAATGAACGTCCAGCACGAGACGTCCATGGTCGTGAGGAAACCGTCGCGCGACACGTCAACGACGCGGCCCTGCAGCGCCTCCTTGGGCGAAAACGCAATGGAATGGACGACAAAATCGAGCTTGCCCCATTCCTTGGCGATGCGTTCGAACACCGCCTCCATCTGGCCTTGCGTGCGCACATCGAGCGGCATCACGATCGACGCTTCGAGCTCGCGTGCGAGCGGTTCGACGAATTTTTTCGCCTTGTCATTGAGATAGGTCACGGCGAGCTCCGCCCCGAACGCCCGAAAAGCCTTGGCGCAACCCCAGGCGATCGATGATCGTTGGCGATGCCGACAATGAGACCTTTCTTGCCTTCGAGAAGCTTGGCTTTGACGGCGGGAATCATGGATGATGTCCTTTTGCTGTCGCGGTGCGATTGCGCCTCCAGATAGTTTTCGGCGATCTTTTTCAGATTGCGAAAGGCTTGGCGGCGGTCTTTTGCATCGTCGATATGGGCGATTTCCCGGCCATTGACCTTCAAATGGCCCTCGCCCCACGGCGCGACGTCGATCTTCAAGCGTGTCATCGCCGACGATGGCCTCGAATTCCTGAACCGTAGCGCCTTTGCCGACCGCCAAGCCCTCAATCGATTTCCAATCCGGCTTTCGCAACGTCATTTTTTGAAACCACTTCTAATAGCAGCACATCAAATAGCTTGACGTTCACAACGACATTTCCGGTATCGTTTTCGGAATGACGAGTTCCGCTTCTGTGGCGGCCGCGATCTGGGCGGCAGACACGCCGGGCGCGGTCTCGAGCAGGGTGGCGCGGCCATCGGGGAAGCGCGATCACCGCCATTTCGGTGACAAGAAGATCGCACCGGACGAAGCGATGTCAGGGGCAGCGTGCATTTCTTGACGATCTTCGGCGCGCCCTTCGCCGTGTGCTGCATGGCGACAACGACGCGCTTGGCGCCGGTCACCAAGTCCATAGCGCCGCCCATGCCAGGCACCATTTTGTTCGGGAATCATCCAATTGGCCAGATGCCCAGCCTGATCGACCTGCAGCCCGCCGAGAACCGTGAGATCGAGATGGCCGCCGCGGATCAGGCCGAACGACATGGCGCTGTCGAATGTGCTGGCGCCCGGGCAGCGCCGTGACCGGGCGGCCTGCGGCGTCGGTCAGCATCGGATGCGCCATGCCCTCCTCGGGCGGCGACCCGGTGCCGATCAGACCATTCTCCGATTGGAAGAACACATGGATGTCGTCCGGCAGAAAGTTCGCCACGAGCGTCGGAATACCGATGCCCAGATTGACCAGCATGCCGGGTTTAAGCTCACGAGCGATGCGGCGTGCGATGATGGTTTGCGGGTCCATCTTGCCCTCAGCTATTAGCGACGAGGTAATCGATGATCGGCGCCGGCGTCACAATGTGATCCGGCGAAAGCACACCGACGGGAACAATGTGATCGACATTGGCAATGACGGTATCGGCCGCCATCGCGATCACGGGATTAAAATTGCGAGCCGTCAGCGCGTAACTCAGATTGCCCATGTAGTCGGCAAGGAAAGCCTGCACCAAGGCAAAATCCGCACGGAGCGCGATTTCGAGCAGGTAGGTCTTTCCCGCGACGTCGATCTTCTGTTTGCCCGTTTCGACCGACGTGCCGACACCAGTCTGCGTCAAGATGCCGCCGAGACCGTGGCCACCGGCGCGGATGCGCTCGATCAGCGTTCCCTGCGGGACGAGTTCGACCTCCAATGCGCCAGCCATCATCTGCTTTTGCGTCTCGGGATTAAGGCCGATGTGGCTTGCGATCACCTTTCGCAGCAGCTTGGCGTCGACAAGCTTGCCGATGCCCTTGCCCGGCATCGCCGTGTCATTGGCGATGACCGTCAGATCGCGTTTCTTTTGACGGACAATCTCGTCAATAACGCGCTCAGGCGTGCCGACGGCCATGAAACCGCCGATCATCAAGCTCGCGCCATCAGGAATTAAGGCGACAGACTGCTCCAGAGGTAGGGTTCGCATTGCGCTCTCGCAAAAAATTCGACGCTCATCCGCGTTACCCACGCGCGATGGGCGTCGATCGATGAAACTCATAGGCTTCGTCCCCGCAGCGGGCCGGCGACCCAAAAACAGAAATTACGGGCTACTCTCTACCTATGGGCTCCGGCCGCCACAGTACTCGTTCGGGCCGGGTCGTGCTTACAGCTGTCTCCAATTGCTTCGCTTCGTCTTCCCAGCCGATCCAGCGCAGTTTGTGGATCAAACGCACCCAGTCATTGGGGTGCTGGTCCGTGAGTTGCGGCGTGGATTTACGCTCCTGCTCCACGAAAACTCCTCCCCTTTTGCAAGGAACTCCCACTGTTTTCTATTTCCCGTTCTTCGGAAACCCGTTGGGCAGAGACCGGGTCATGGCGCCGATGATTTTCTGTCCGTCCTCAAACAGGCGTCTGCCATCTTCCGCCGCCATCTGCATGCGCTGCGAGACGCAGTCCTTGTAGGCCTCCATGCCTTCGGGCAGCGAATGGCTCGCCGCCAACTTCGCGGCCAGATTTGACCACAATTCGGCTTCCGACTTGACGCGAGCGACCCACGCCTTGCTCGCTTCCTCATAGGCGTGGAACATATCCTTCTGCATTTCGAGCATCGTTTCGCTCCGGTCCTGCCCGAACTGCAGAAACGCCGCTGGTTCCATTCCAAGCGGACCTGTCGCGTTCGCGGCCGGCTTACTAGCCATGATAATCCTCCCTTTTCAGATTTCAGAAGAAAAAATAAGGGTCAGTTGCAGGCGTCTGTCTTTGACTCAAATCAAACGACGCGCTACTTTTTTCCGCTATTATTATTATACACCGAGGCGACAGAATTGTAACAGCGGCGCGCACTTTCGTCTACTCCTGCTGACTATTGAACTTATAATAAAGATCGCTCAATCGCGGTGCAGCAGGCGGAACTCGATGCGTCCGCTTCTCTCTTCTCACCGAACGAACGCCGGGAAAAGGAACTCGAACGATGCCGTCGAACTCTGCCCTTCCATCGCCGTCTTCGAACGGTGCGGCTGCGTCCGCCTTCGGTTTGTTTGGTCCGGCGATGGACTACATGATCGATGCAGCGCAACGCAGCGTGCTGTTCTGGGACGTCATGCGTCAGCGCGGCGATCAGTTTCGCGAACACATGGCGGAAGCGGTTCCGCACGTCCTCGAATACCAAGTGGAGCCGGTTGTTGACGGACGGCGGCTTAGGCGTCCGGTCAATTACGGCCTGGTCCGCGTGGTTCCGCCGGCAGGAACTGAGATCGAACTCAACACGGCGGCCGTTTGTTGTGGTCGATCCGCGCGCCGGACATGGTCCCGGCATTGGCGGCTTCAAAGCCGACAGTGAAATCGGCGTGGCGATGAAGGCGGGCCATCCGTGCTATTTCATCGGCTTCCTGCCGGACCCAATGCCCGGACAGACCATCGAAGACATCGCGCGCGCCGAAGCGATATTCCTGGAAAAAGTCCTGGAGCTGCACCCGCAGGCCGATGGCAAACCTTGTGTCGTCGGCAACTGCCAAGCCGGCTGGGCCATCATGATGCTCGCCGCAATCCGTCCTGAATTGTTTGGCCCGATCATCATCGCAGGGTCGCCGCTCTCATATTGGCAGGGCGTGCACGGCAAATACCCGATGCGCTATAGCGCCGGATTGCTGGGCGGCAGCTGGCTGACGGCGTTCGCCAGCGACCTGGGACACGGTAAATTCGACGGCACCTGGCTGGTGCAGAATTTCGAAAATCAAAATCCCGCGAACACCCTGTGGACCAAGCAATACAACCTCTACTCCAAGATCGACACCGAGGCGCCCCGCTATCTCGGCTTCGAACGCTGGTGGGGCGGTCACGTCAATCTGAACGCCGAGGAGATTCAGTTCATCGTCGACGAACTCTTCATCGGCAACAATCTTGCCGCCGGGAGGATTAAGGCGTCGGACGGAACCACGATTGACCTACGCAATATCCGCTCGCCGATCGTTGTGTTCTGCTCCAAAGGCGACAATGTCACGCCGCCCCAGCAGGCGCTGGGCTGGATTCTCGACCTGTATCAGGACGTCGACGAGATTCGCGCCTACGGGCAGACGATCGTCTACACGATCCATGAGACAGTCGGACACCTCGGCATCTTTGTGTCGTCCGGCGTCGCCCGCAAAGAGCACGGCGAGTTCTCGAGTAATATCGACCTGATCGACACGTTGCCGCCCGGTCTTTACGAGGCCAGCTTCACGCCCAAGACCGCCGAGATCGCCAATCCCGACATGGTCTCCAACGATTGGGTGATGCGGTGCGAGGCGCGGACGCTTGACAACATTCGCGCGCTCGGCGGGAACGATACCGCGGACGATCACCGCTTTGCCGCCGTTGACCGCGTCTCCCAGATGAATCTGGCGCTGTATCGTACCTTCGCCCAACCCGTGGTGCGTGCGGTTGTCAATGAGTCGACCGCAGGATGGATGCGGCAGCTGCATCCCCTGCGCTTGCAGTACGAAATGTTTTCCAAAGCAAACCCGTTCATGGCTTCCTTCGCCGCGTTGGCGGATCAGGTGCGCAAGAATCGAAAACCGGTCGCGGCCGATAATCCATTCATCGCGATCCAGGACAACGTATCCCGCCAAATCGTCATCGCGCTTGACGCGTGGCGTGACGCGAGCGAGGCGCTTGCTGAGCGCACATTTATGACCGTATACGGTGCATCGACGCTCCAAGCCGCGGCGGGGATTGATCCAGCTTCGACACAGCCGTTGCGACAGGCCCCCAAGTCGCTGCTCCATCAGGAGCTGGTCGAGAATCGGATTGCCGACCTTAAATCGCAACTCAGCGTCGGCGGGGTTCGCGAAGCTCTCATCCGTGCATTGCTTTTTGCCGGCATGGGACGGGCCGCCGTCGACGAGCGCGGCTTCGAAGCGGTGCGCCGCATTCGCAAAACCTACAGCGACGTATCGCTTGCGCAATTCAAGGCGACCGTACGCGAGCAGTTCTACATGCTGCTGATCGACACGGAAGGCGCACTCACCGCTATTCCGTCGATGCTTCCGGGCGATCCGGCGATCCGGCAAAAGGCCTTTGAATTGATCACCGAGGTTCTCGGCACGACCGGCGAATATTCCGCCGAAGATCGGCAGCGTCTTGAACGCGTCGCGCAGCTATTCGGCGTGAACGAAAGCCATCGTGTGGAAACCCGAGCCGCCATGGCGCTTACGGACCAAATCACCGCCCAGGCATCATAGCGAACTCCTAATCTCAAGCAACCCCGCTGCCGCAGTAGGTAAATGACAAGCCTACGACAGCGCGATAATCACAACGCCCGGCAGACTGTCAAACACTATCGGCAACAAAGTTAGGAACCCACGTACCCAAATTAAACACTGGCTAGGGCGCGTCGAGTGGGATAGAGGATGTGTATGAAAAAAAAGCGTTGGGAGGCGTCAATGCTTAGCGTCATTCGTTGGGCACTTGTGACAGTTGCGCTGATTTTGGTTGGGACGCCGTCGTTTGCTCAGGCACCTCAGGGGCAGAAGGTTGGCTCGCTCACGTGCAGACTTTCTCCCTCGATCGGCTTGATCATCGGTTCCCAACAACGGATGGCGTGCCAGTTTGTGCCGGATGGCGGGTATCCGCCGGAATCTTATGCCGGTGTGCTCAACAGATTGGGGCTAGACATCGGCATTAGCGCGGGCGGTGTCTTAGTGTGGGGGGTTTTCGCGTCCACGACGACCCCAAGTCCAGGCGCGCTAGCAGGTGTTTATGGCGGCGCGAGCGGTAGTATAGGAGTCGGGTTGGGCGTCGGCGCCAATGTTCTGTTTGGCGGTTCGGGCAGTACGATCTCGCTGCAGCCGGTGTCACTCCAAGGCTCGGTCAGCTTAAATCTGGCTCTTGGAGTCGCGGGTCTCACTCTTACTTGGGTACGGTGAGGCGCGAGCATCATGGCGTGGCGTCAAACGGAAGATCGCGCCAACAAAGCGGCCCGACAAAATGTGACGATCTCTCAGAACCGCAGACTGCTCTTCGAAAGTTGATCGTGAGAGGACAATCGATGAAAATCTTATCCCGCTTCCTCGCCATGGCAGTGCTCGTTCCTGCGAGCATCACCGCGTCAAGCTACGCATTGGCTCAAACGGACATGATGAGTACGATTCTTGAGAAGCTGACGGCGCGTGTCCAAAAATTTGAGAGTTCCTGTGGCGACGATATCAAGAAATTTTGCACCGGCGTCACGCCGGGTGGAGGTCATCTCATTTACTGCATGCAGGCTTATGAGGACAAGATAAGTGCCAAGTGCGCATACGAGCTGGACGAGGTCGAACTGGATCTTCAAGCAACCAATGACCAGCTGAAGGAAGCAGGGCGTGTCTGTCAGGGAGACATCGCAAAATTGTGCGGGGACGCAAAGCCCGGCGGAGGTCGTATTTCGGCATGCTTAGCGTCCAATAAAGCGTCGGTTTCGCAGAGTTGCGTGGAGGCCATCGAGAAGCTCCAAATCAAATGATAGCCGAGCAGGAAGGAACTACCGGGCCGAACCGCCGCCACCGCCCTTTGAGGAGATCATGAAAAAACTGCCAGTCCCTCCGGCAACGAGCAGCGTACTGTAGTCGCGACACGCGGTGGTGCTGCAGCCGCACTTCCGTGAAGCGGTTCATTGACGCCACGACGCATTCACTGCGGGATCTGCGTTACATGATCGCCCATGAAGTCGCAGGGCGCTAGGAGGCGATCGTCCTCGTTTTGGCGGTGCGCCGCTCTGAGGCAGTATCCTTGATTATTCCGATTTCGATATGGTGCTCGGGAGTCACATATCGAACAACGTGATGCGATGGCGCGAGCGCGACGCAGAGGGGAACGAGATACACGCGAATCTCTATTGCCGAGGGTTCGCTGCCGTTAGCGGGGCATTTACTGGGTAGCGAACCCCTTCTCATAATTCAGCCCCAGCGGTGATCTTGGCCGGTCGCCATCTCGAAGCGGCAAACAAGGTGATCGTGCCGCAGCGCTTGTAATCGTGGCTATAGCCGGTCGATGCCCGGCCGTTCGGGATCTTGAGATAGCCCTGCACTCGTTCCAGCGCCTCGATCGAGGGCTTCTCGTCGACACAGATGCCAATCGCGTTCTCGGGCGGCGCCATGTAGAGCCCAACGAACTCGGATCGTTGCTCTCACACCAGGATTTGCGCGCTGGCCCGTCTCGATCACATCGATTGGCACGTCCCGCGCCATTTCGAGGCAGGTGATTAGCTGCGCATAACCCGGCTCACCGCCTGACTTCTCGCCAGTCAAACGCAGTGCCTTATCCGCATCGGGACGGTCACTCGCAGTTGTTATTAGCGGCTTGGCGAATACCTCGGCCGCGCCTCAACATCTCGCATCCACGTTTTCAGAACCTTCTTTGCAAGCGTTTTATCTATATAGGGGCCGATCAGCCTTTTAAACGCGAAAACGGTCTGCTCATATTCTCCCTCACACGCCCCCGCACGAGACTCGGGGAGGTATCCTTTTTGCACGACATCAGCGAACTTCTTTTGATCGGCGCCGTAAGCAATACACAACACGTTAAAGAAGCGCTGCGCGGGCAGGCCATGTTCGTTCGAGAATTTTTTAATTTCCAGCGATACCTGCGGATTTTCGACATCCGCCTTGTATTGGTAGGCGGTTCCGAGCATCAGGCGGTGAGAGTAATCTTCGCCAAGCTGCAGCATAATGTAGGCAGAAAACATATCAGCCGCATCTTCTTCTCGTCCCAACACTGGAACGTTTAGTAAATCAAAAACCGCATGGCCGGATTCATGCAAAAATACGTCAAGAAACGGCCCGAGGATCCCATCTTCTTGCGTAACGCCGCTCGGGAGCGTCTGCTCTGGTGCGCTTTTCAATATGTCGCGCAGAAATTCATAACAAACAGTAACGACGCCATTTTCATACCATGCATTTGACTCACCCTCGCAGCCCGACACCTTGAGCACAAGCGGCCGCGGCAGTCGAATAGGGCTGAGCAACTCCTGTATTCGTTCCAGCGCTCTAGCCTGCTTCAGGCGTTCGTAGATTGACTGGTGTTCGGAGTTGACCGGCAGCACGTATTCGATACGAATTTGGCGCGTTTTGTACTGGGCGGCTTTCGCTGTCGTCGCAGGTGTGCCGAGAATAAGTGCAAGGATGATCCATATCGAAATTGTCTGCTTATGGATCATTTCGTTTCTCCGAAGGTCGGCGCCGGTTACAGCCGTTACGTGGACATTCTGAAACCGTCGCTCAAGGCAGGCGCAAGGGGCTACCTTTCGGTAGCCCCTCGAACGCCACTCATTTTTTTCTCCCGTTGTGGTTGGTGTCGTCGTGGTTGGTCACTTCTTATAGCGCCGATCCTGGCGTCGATCACGCCGGTTCGCGCCAGCAACGCTCACGGCTGAGGCTGGATTACCAACGCGGGCCTCGGCATCCGTGGCGGTCATCATCACAGTCGCCGGCACGACGAGGCTGCACGCAGCCGCCAAGCCAAGCAGTGAAAAAGTTCCTCGGCGCGAGATCATTTCCGATTTGGTCTTTTCACTCATCACGACCTCCTGTTTGATTTCCAATCTAAGTTTAAGCGTCACCGAAAAAACTCATTTTTCACGGTGAACATGACCGTATCCGGTGAAGATCGGAACGGCAACCTTGTTCTGTTTTGCAGCAAACTACTGAACCTGTAGCAGAAAATGCCGTTGTCAAATTTGATGCATATCAAAAATATGCCGAGAGCCTTGTTTGGCGGTGAAGGGAACCGAAGACAAGCAGCGCGCCGTGTCTCGGAAAATTGGCACTTTAACATGAAAGGGGAATAAACTTTTCGCACTGCGTCAATTTTGACGGTGGCGAAATGACGCTTCGGGTCGTTCGGGTTGGTTAAGCTTTGCCAAAAGTAAAACGGTAGTCGGCAACTATTGCAAGAAAAATGAGGGCGGGGTGGAAAGCTCCAAGTCCACCATAATTGTCGCCTGCGGATTGCCGGAGCACCATTGGCTGCCAACGCTGGCTACGTTTCTAGCAAAGTCGTCGAACTTGCGTCATGTCGAGCGTCACTTGAGCGTGACCAGCACTCGGTACGAGTGATGTTGTGAGTGCCAAACCACAAACCAGCTTGTGCATCAGCGTCTCCAAATCGAAATAAAGTTCCATCGATTGCGGCAATTCCCCGTCCATTGGAAGACAGAAGCATCATTTTGGCCCGTTTCAGCCGCCTCCGTTATCCCAGTACTGCAAAGTGCAGCAAGTCCGATGTGAGCTGCAGCACGGCCCGAAAAGATGAGGGCCGGCTTCGAGCCGGCCCTTCTTTCAGTTGTACCGCAATTAGCCCTTGGTGACGACCGGCGGCGGGGCTTTGCCCTTGCCGACGTACTGCGCGCAGCCGGCGATGCTCAGCAGAGCCAACACCGCGGCGGTAGCTAGAGCGAGCTTTTTCATCGGAGAAGTCCCTCTTGTTATGACGGATAATCGTAGAGGTGCCGCTGGGGGGCCTCTAGTGCTCAAAAGACACAGTCTCGATCTATTTGACCGTCGACTGGAGTGGCTGGATCAGCGCGATAATCCAGTGTTCGAACGTTTTCTTGATCGCGCTCCAACTCTCGCGGGCGAATTGCAGGTAGCCAGGCCCCAGGGACAACGTCTGAATTTTGCCTCCCCCAAAATGCCTTAACCATGTTTACGATCACCTTGAAAAGCTCAATCAACGGTGGTGACGTCAATCGGGGGTAAGATCATGACCAAAGAGGGCCAAGCGCAGGCGCTGGACACTCGCTCGACCCCAACAGTTCGGCAGCAAGGGATAATCCTCCGCTCTGGAGCCCATGGAACTTTCAGATGTGAAGAAAAATCGCGAGTGGGGGAAGCAAACTTCCGGCGAGATAGATGTTAGATCGCTGACGATGTTGCCGTTGCGCAACACCTAAGCTCTTTTTGCTCACGACGCTTACAATTCACATTTTGGATGGATTGGGAGTGCAGAAAGTCATGATCAGAAAAGGGGACGACCAACATGCCTAAGTCTAAACTGCTCTGCGCAGCCGCGCTTTTATCGTCGATGCTGGGGCTGCCTATGGCCGCAAATGCTGCCGATCTCCCCGTTCGGCCGCCGGCGCCTGCTCCGATGTATGCGCCTCCACCGCCTTTCAGTTGGACCGGCTTTTATATCGGCGGCAATCTCGGCGCTGGCTGGAACCACGGCAACGTGTCGGACAGCAACAATTTCTTCAATTTGGGCGTCGATAACAGTACGACCTTCGTTGGCGGCGGCCAAGTCGGCGGGAATTACCAATTCAACAATCTCGTTGTTGGTGTCGAAGCGGACTTCGACTGGTTCGCTAACAACAACAATTCGGGGGGCGGAACGCCGTTCTCGAGCACCGTCATCCAAGGCAGCAACAATGGCAGATGGCTGACCACTCTGGCTGGGCGGTTTGGGTTCGCCGCCGACCACTACCTATTTTATGGAAAGGGTGGCGCCGCATGGGTTGGGAGCAACAATCTGACGCTGCTCAACGTGCCGACGGGCGCCACAGTTTCCTTCAGCAACGGCAACACCAATACTGGCTGGGTGGCTGGCGCAGGTGTCGAGTGGGCTTTCGCGAACAATTGGACGGGGAAACTGGAGTATGACTACGTGGGGCTGAGCGGTTCGTCCTTTACTGTACCGGGCAACTTTATTGTGCCCGCGCTCCAGAACGACGTTTTCTCGACCAGCAACCGCAACGTCCAGACTGTGACAGTTGGCATCAACTACCTCTTTCACTAACGCAATCGCCCTCAGGTGACGGTTTTGCGAACAGAGGACTTCTGGCTCATCGTAGCTCGTGAATGAGCTGACATGAGAGAAGCTGAGCGGCCGAGTACGCTGTCGTGGGCACTGTCATATCCGCGCCCACGCAACTCCTCGAACGGCCGCTTCGCCGAGCGACGTTCTCGCGTCAGAATCTCAGCGATAAGCTGAGCGAAAGAGGCCGCGTTGCTGTTGCTCAGGTGTGAGCCGTAAGCGGGACAGCAGGTTTTCTTACTGTCTATTTGCAGAGCATTTTGGTTTTCGAACTAGCATTCATCTTGAGAGCCTGCTTGGCGATGATCTAGCCAGCCGAGTGCGCTGACCAAATGAGAACGGGGTGATGCTATGAAGAAAATTCTCACAACGCTCACTGCGGGAACAGTTATCAGAGCAACAGTATTGGCGATGGCCGATACGGCGAACGCGCAGTGGGGTTACCGCGCGGGGTTCAATCGGGGTTTCGGCTATCGTGGCTTGGGTGGGGTCTTGGCTACCGCGGACTAGGCTGGCGCGGTTACGGCTACGGAGTGGGCCGGGGCTACGCGGGCTACGGCGGCGGCTACGCGGGCTACGCAGACGCAGGGTACGCTACGCAGGCTACGGTGGTTATGCTGGCAACGGCTGTGGAGCTTGCGGAACCGCGATTGTTGTCCCCATGGTTGTTGTACCCACAGTCGGATGCGGATGCTCCCAAGGGTTTTACTCGGGGTTTTTGAAAGCCCCCCACCGGGGTGCTGTCTCGATATTTCAGACGGAAAGCCGTCCGTCAGTCATTTCGCCTGATCGGTTGATGAGTGCATTTTATATTTCACACCTCGCAATATCTTCTTTTCTCTTTCTTGATCGTAACAAGCGCTGCGCTGAGGTTCGTTGTTCAAGCTACTGCAAATCTCAGCGCTCGTGCCGATCATATGCCACATAGCCATGCAGAAACATAAAATGCATGCCGCCAGAATATAGGCTCTTAGATCGATCAGATCCACTAACCGATCCCGGATTTGTTTTATTTCAGCGCTATCTTTCTTCATGGGAACTCTTCAGCGTCGCGAACGACTGGCAGTCGGTATGGCCGCGCTCTCCGTTGAAAGAAAAACCGCCAATCGTCGAACCAACTTGGCCGACATGGCGGTGAGTTTCGAAACGTCCTAACTCTTCTGTCGGCAGTTCAGTGACCCGCCGCGCGATGAGTTAAACTTTCCCCCGTACGGGCCGCTTGTGAATGCAGGACAAAGACTTGTTCAATCGTGCCAGCGCGATGATTAGGCCACGCCACCGCAGGCGTTACTCGTCGGCCGTCTGTCGAGCGAGGAAGGACCGGCAGAGCTCCTCGCCCACTGCGCCAACGAACTCGATGAGATCTAGCCTGATCTTCTCGTAGTCGAAATGCTCTCGACGAGCGGATGGTCGGCGGCTTTGGGCGTCAGCAAGCGAAGGCTTAGCCAAAAGCCTCACAACGGTTGAACGAAGTAGGTCCGTCAAGGAACACACGGCTCCGCGTTCTCAGGGCACGCTGCCGCCACGACCCGAGGAGCCCGCGAGTTGACGGTGCGTTTGCGAAGGTTATGGGAGGGGGCATTTCTGGCCGTTCCGCGACCAGGTCAGGACCCGAAGGCCTCTCCCGCTGCGAATTAAGTGACCGGGCCGATTTTGATCTTGATCAAATTACCGTCAGGAAACCTTGCGTATGATTTTCTAAACGCCTGCGGACGGCGCGTAGTCACGTAGATGCAATATAGGGCTGCAAATATGGAACGAAAACCAGAAGAGTATCGGCTTGATATAGCTCACAGTCTTTTCGATGCGTTGTGCACACGATTGCCCGGTCTTTCTCTTGCGTTGGTCGATGGGTATGGCCGCGTCGTAGCGAGCAATGATTGGCCGACTCTAAGACCCCTTAGTAATTGAGGAGCGCTACCGTTATCTGTCAGACAGGACAAGCGATATGGCACCTCTCGTGCCAGAGCCGCTCTAATAGGGGCGACGTGCGCAGTGGGTGGTTTGAGTGAGCACCATCGTGCCTGTTTTCATCATGCTGCTGGTGGGCGTCGCATTATGGTACATGCGCAGCCTGATAATCGCACTTGAGAGCGGTCGGGACGACGGGTGGACTGCTAAGGCGAAGAGGCTGCTGAGCAAGTGGGTGTGACGATCACAACGTTCAGGAGCATCCGGCACCGATCGTCGTTTGTTTGGCGAAAGGTAGGGTTAGAGAGTTGCAATCCTCTGAGTGTGATGAGCGAATTAAAGCCGATGTTCAACGGCTAATCCAATTTACTCTAGCAGAAGCTGAACGTCGTAAGTCGCCTCTGCCAAAAAAGCGGACCTCCGGAAAGTTGTCTGAACTGATCGGAAAGTTGGTGGGCCGCCGACCACCGGACCGTGACGGCGTGTAAGTGCTTGAAGACGGCTTTGGGGAGCTAGCGGGCATGCGGGTAGAATTGGCGCGCCATGCCAAAAAGCGCACCGTAATATTGGCCATTGAAAAAATAAGAATCCGCACCGTACGTAACGGCAATGCAAACAACCGTGTAAAATTCTTCATTTCCGAATCCCCTAGAGCCGAACGAATGCCATCGTAAGAAACCATCAATAAACCACCCGACTGCCCGTGGCGCACGCCGCACCGCCGCTGCTCAACCGACCGCGATTTCCTGCCTTGGCGGCTTTCTGACGCCGGCCGTCAGCGCGCCCGGATAGTCTCCACGCGTCGTCTAAAAACCTGCACAAAACCGGACTCATCAACTGCAACATAAGCGAATACAGAAAGACCGCCTCACGCGGCGGTCTCTCCGATATCATTTTTAGGTGTTTTGACCAGGCGGATGCGATGTCCGCTTTACTTCTTCGAACTGCTTCGTTGCGCGCCGTAAGATCAGGCATCGAGCCGGGCAATCTCGCCATCGGTGGGAACGCGACCCTTCGGCGTCAGCTTGTCAACAAAAGCTGGCAGAAATTTCGACAGTTACGCAGTCACGTCCTGTTCGGACAAACCCGTCTTTTCGGCCAAGATCTTAATAAGTGACGGACCGAGCGCCGAGCCAAGTTGACCCGGCGAAATCGGCTGATTTGGCCCGCTCGCGACCCACGATTTAGCTGCGTCGCCTTGACCGCTCTGCTGGAACTTTTCGAGCAGTCCACCCAATCCTCCTAGCAATCCGCCAGCCTGAGGGTCGGCCGCCGGGCTTACGCCCGGCGCGGAGGTCGGCGCCTGCTTACGCGTAAGAGCGCCCGATGCCAGTAGCGCACCGAAAGCCAGCATCAGCGGTTTCGCAACGCTGCTTCCTTGTGGAACACTTTTGCTGACCACATTATCGAGGAATCCCATTTTCTCCTCCTCGGATTAAAGCCCCTCAACGACATCATTAAAATCACAGTTAGCCTATTGGAATTTTGACTAAGATCAAAAAGCGAAGACGATTGCGGAGTTTGTTCATGAAACGCCTCACACGTGCGGTTGAGCACATGGGACTATTGTAGACTGGACTGGCGCGTTCGTGGACGCGAACCGTCTTGAGGAGTACCGAACAGTCAGACGATTTAGCGTGACGTTCGCCGATCCATGTTGGCACCGTCCCTCGTGCAAGCCTCAAGTGAAAAACGGACTGATCTAGCTTTCGCGGCACAGCAATCCTGTTCGGCCAATAGAATGGTGGCTTGTTCGCAGTCATTGAAACTTCCGGTGACGGCGCACATTTGCCCGTCAGCGCAGCGATGTATCCCAAAAGCCGAAACGCTTATATCAGGCGCTTCGGCAAAAGCCGTCGAGTTAAATATCAATATAACGGGCCCTAGAAGAATAACGGGCCCTAGAAAACTACTGGCGACAAAATAAAACGTTTTGCGTGCACTCATAGCCATGACCGTCCCATAAGCCTAGTTTCCCACTCGAGCTCCCGTCCTCATTCACACTCTCAATAAGTCGCCGGTAGCGCTCAATGTTCTGAATTCGGACGAACCGGTCCATGTTGACCTCCATTGAGGCCCCTCGATCACAGACTGTAACAATTTTGAACACAAACTGGGATCTTGCACGAAATAAACCTCGGGGCGGCGAGTTCCATGGATTCCTTGATCCAGATCAAAGATCCAAGATCAAAATTTGGTAAAAAAAAAGGGAGGAGATTAGTCAACATTCAGAGGCTGATATGGATAGACACAATTGGCCAATAGTGTCCCGTCCAAGGGCGTTTTCTCTCTTGGGGTCAGCGGTCGCGGTGAGCTTTGCTGTCCCGCCAATGGTGTTTACGGCGTCGAATGCTGACGACAGACAGTCGCGATGGAGCGGCGTCAAGAGCGGCGCGCCGGTCGTCACGAGCGACGTACCGAGCGACGCGCCGGTCGTTACGAACGACGCACGGAACTGCGCGGAGGTAGTACGGCGCGCGTACAAAAGTAGTCAGGCACTTCTGAGCGGCAAATCCGCGAGCGACCAGTCATGCGAGCCGTCGCCGGAAGGCGCGTATGGTGGCGGTTCGATCTCGGTGCGTTCACGGCAGACTTCCTTCGGCAAATCGGCTGAGATGCGGATGTTTATGAGCGTTCGCGCGTCGAACCGGTCGGCCGTGGCGCGGGAATTACGGGCCTAAAGGATCGCTTCATCGCATTAACCGAAGCACCGGGCCAATTGCATACGTCTCGACCAATTCAATTCTTCATTGGTGGTGGTCGCTACGTTGGACCAGAGTGAGCAATTCTGCTCAGACACTGTCAAGCGAGCAGGTCAAAGCTACCAAAACTTGCGCTCAATCCTGACATCGAGTTTCCAACTCCGGCTGGCCATACTGGTACAAAGGCGATGTTGAAGAACCAAGACACCAATATAGTCACACGCCCATCCGGGGCCCGCGGCTGGACACAAATCCTCGCCCGCTATCGCGCACCGAACCCCGTGCGCAGCATCATCGAGCTCGTCATGACAGCCGGGCCGCTTGTTCTGCTCTGGCTTCTGATGTGGGCTACCCTTGATCGCTATTGGGTCTGCCTGTTGCTTGCGGTGCCGGCAGCAGGCTTTCTCGTACGGCTGTTTATGATTCAGCACGATTGTGGTCATGGCGCCTTCTTCCATCATCGTCCCGCAAACGATTGGGTCGGGCGCGTGATCGGTGTCCTCACACTCACGCCTTACGACTTCTGGCGACGCACCCACGCCGTTCATCACGCGACTTCGGGCAATCTCGATCGCCGCGGAACCGGGGACATCGACACGCTAACAGTGCACGAGTACCTCGCGCTGTCCCGATGGCGTCGGCTTGGTTATCGCATTTATCGACACCCGATCATCATGTTCGGCTTGGGTCCGGCATTTTTGTTCTTCGTGCAACACCGGCTGCCAGTCGGTCTCATGCGGGCTGGTTGGCAGCCTTGGCTCAGCGCCATGGCCACCAACGTCGCCATCGCAGCTGTCGTCGCCACCATGATATGGCTGGTCGGGGTCATTCCGTTCCTGCTCGTGCATCTACCGATTATGCTGCTCGCTGCTTCGGTCGGAGTTCTGGCTGTTCTACGTCCAGCACCAGTTCGAAGAGACCGAATGGGCTCGTGATGGCGTTTGGAACCTGCAAGAAGTGGCGCTTCACGGTAGTTCGTATTATGACCTGCCGACTGTGCTGCGCTGGTTCACCGCCAATATTGGTATCCATCACATCCATCATCTGTGCAGCCGCATACCTTATTATCGACTGCCACTCGTCCTGCGCGATTACCCGGAACTCGGCACCATCGGCCGGCTGACCCTAGTCCAGAGTTTCAGGTGTGTGCGGCTGGTGCTCTGGGACGAATGTCAACGGCGTCTCGTCTCTTTCCATGAGGTTCGTGAGCGTTATGCCCCGGTTTGAGGGCTAGTTAGACTGCCGGCCGGCTATTCGTGGCCTCGGGCGAAAGGACAGGATGAAGTGGCCGGTCAAGAAATGCCACCGGAAGCAAGAGCTTCGTCGGCGTGTCCTGTCTGCGGAACGGAAATGGTTATTGTCCGTATCATACCAATTCTGTTCGTTGGAGAATTCGAGGATTTTACGCTCGCTTGTAAGAAATGCGGTTCTACGAAAGAACTCAGGATCAAGCGAACCTGAAAATCCGCCCTTTCCAGTTATGGATCACGACCGATCGATTTGAGATGGTCGCGCCACTCTCGTTTTACCCCTGAAAACGACCAAACCGTTGCGTCGTACCCAGTGGGCCTTCGCGCTACGAACAAATATGGCGCGATGTTTGCCTCGCGTTCGGTTCACTTCAATGTCTAAGCCGTCTTGCGCTTAATCTTCCTGTTCCTCGCGAGATAGGCGCTAACGTTTTTCGACGAGTGGCCAACCGCTGTCACAGCTGCTTTCAGCCGCGCGGGGGAGACCTTAAATTTTTTAGACCAGCAGCGGACCTCGTAAGGCTGACCGAGCGCGATCAGAGCCTTGTCGCGAGCCATATGCTTTTGAAGCTTTTATGTGGGCTTCAACCTTTTTTGCCGAATGGCCGACCTTTTTTACGGCGTATTTGAGCTTCGCCGGTGTCACCTTAAGTTTCTTCGATCAGTATCGGACCTCATATGGCGCGCGCAATGCGATTAGACTACGGTCGGAAGCACCACGCTTTGTTTTATTGTCAGGCACGTCTGCCTCCTTGCTCTCGCGCGTCTTGAGGTTCACGACAGGGCACCTTATAGCGTCAAAAGAACGGACCGGAGGGAGCAGAGTGCGAAGACTGCCAATGTTCCCTTTGGGATCATCAACGTCACTTCGACCGCACCAGACGATGTCCGCCTACGTCCGCTGAAGCCGAGGAGCGATTAGCCCCCAGACTATCAGGACTATGATTGCGCCTACGATTGCTCCAATGAAACCTGCGCTCTCGCCAGCTTGATACCACCCGATTGCTTGGCCAAGGTATGTTGCAGCGAAAGCTCCCACAATCCCGAGTAGGGCAGTCACGATAAAGCCAGAAGGCTCATACTTTTTTCCAGGATGGAGAAATTTCGCGATCACGCCGGCCACAAACCCAATAATGATGGTCCAAAGAATACTCATTGGCCGCTCCCCTTGTCACGTGCTCGCACTATGCACGCGAAATTTATAGCACGGTTGGAAAATCGGAATTTGACTTGGATCAAATGAACGAAGCGCAAAGGATCGCTGCTGCGGTTGCGGTTTTAAGTTTTAGTGTCCTCCGCAATTATTTCCGCAACTGAGCAATGCGATTTACGCAAGTAATGGTTTGATGGAATTATTCGCCGTGTCTGAATTCGATCAGACGCTAGACCTTCGCGGCGTCGTGGGTGCCTTCCACTTCTTTCTCAGCTGCGTACTTATCGTTGCGTCGCGCGAAGTAACACGTCGGGCCAACTGCAAAGGAAACCGCACGCTGGTCGAAGTAGTGGATGGCGCAAAGCTTCTGTACGTCAAACGCGGCCAGACGTTGCGACGGGCGGCGAAGCGAGCTGGTGCAGGATGTCAACCAACTCAGCGTGTGCGGGCGAACTCCGTTCGCTGATGGCCTCGACCGAGTTCGCCTCTGTCAACCGGTTGAGCCGGGTGAGCAGGCGAATGCGTTGGCGGCGGGTAAGCTTGGCCTCAGACGTGCGCCAGCGGAAGAATAGGCGAAAGAGCTCGCCGTCACCGAATAGCATATTGAGTTCATGTATCGTGACGTAGGCAAGCATTAGCACCATCAGCCATATCTGAATCGACAAAAAGCGCGGCCAGGAAAAATCTTGGATGAGATGCTCCGGGAAATCGGCGGTCGCGCCGCCAGCAATGAGGAAATGGACGAGCCTCTCGGCGAGCCGCACGATCAGTATGCACAGCCAGTACAACGCAGTCTTGAACAAGATGGGCTGGATCATTGGCGCGCCGTCGAAGCGGCGCATAAAGGGTAGATTGTCGGTTACGAGGACCGCTTTTCCGACCAGCAACGCAGCTAGCGTCACAGTGAAGAAATTACTGAACCTAATGCCTTGCTCTTCCAGGATTAGGCGCTTGGTCCACGAGATCAGGTTGAATCCGATGAAGAAGAAGATCGTTGGCGGTAGCGCATGCTTCACTTGTACGAGCCACCAATCGAACGCTCGGCGTAGGAACGGCGTCGGCGCAGGCGGAGCAAAAGCGGGCTGGCTCATACGGTACCCCCAAGGATCATGGGAGCCATAGTGTAGCATTCTGTATTAGCGAAACGACAATCCGGCGATCGCAGCAACAATTGCGCTGGCTAGCGCCGAGTGCCATGACCCTCTTCCAATCCAATCACTTGAGCGATAAGCCCTCACCGTGCCACCTGGGCGGCTCTTGAATCGCCGTGCCATGCCGCAGAACACTCACGCGACGCTGCATCAGTTGGTCGCGAGTGAAGATACGATCAAGGAGGAGGGCCGGCTCGGGGATTTAGTGCTACGATATATCAGCCTTTCCAGCAGTCAGCGGCCGGAATACTTCATCATGATTGGCCAACTCGAGTACCTGCCCAAACAGATCGGACGCTGGGCGGGAGATTTTGGTTTGATATAGCAGACAAAGCGACTGCCGGGAATCCAGGATGCGTCCAACTGACATTTCCTTGATATCCGCTAGAAGGCCGCTTCTGTTGAAAATGTCGCAACCGCCATCGCAATCACAGTTGCAGCGTGGTCGAGATAGCGATGTGACTGCCAGAAGTAAACCTCACGCTTTTTCTGATTGCTTCGTCCGGATGCAATCCGTCTTTCACTGAAACAAGCCGAGGTTTTTGATCGCAGTGGGCAGCGTTTGGGATTTGTGTTTCTTGCAGTAGGCCGCGACCTTTGCGGAATTGCCTTGAAAGCGGTCGTAGTTCAAGGTTTTGATGTTTGCGGCCGCGTTGTAATAACCGCTCAGCCAAAAGCGGACGAAATCCCGGTCCTCTGGACTGTATCCGAGCCAGCCTCCGCAAGTGATCTGATTCATATCTATCCTAATCTGAGCCACACTTGGCTGCGAAACAGCCACCAGCAAACATACTGTTACCAAAAGAACATTCCATCTCATGGCTTTTCTCCAGGGCCCAAAATGTCACTGCGGACCGATCGCACTCTGCAAGGCTTCCATCACGCTTGCCTGCGGATGGTATTGGCACCACGATTTGTAGTTCGCGATATTTTTCTGGTGCGCAAGCACATCCACAAATGTCCTGCGGGTCTGATAACTGTACCAGCCACTCATCCACGCAGAGAAGTCACGAGACGCTGCCGGCGGCATTGCTAGATATTCGCTGCATGTAAGCGCCTCCATATTGATGACCTGTGCATTTGCCGCCACCGGAAGAAGCAAGACTGCAAACACTGTACCAACCAATCGAAGCTTCATTTTGCTCGTCCTTTTTAGATATTGCACGAAGGCTCTAGGGCTCTCGGACAAGGCCATATGATAAACGAGTATCTTGCGCGCAGAAATATAGGTCAACGATGAATTGGCAAACCCTTACGATGGGAATAGTTTTTGGCTTTGCTAGAGCCCTGAAGGTTGCGCACGCAAAACGACGACCAGAAGACCGGTGTCGAAATCGTCCGCAAGGCGCTGTCCGCTCCAGCGCGCCAAATCGCGACCGATGCCGGCGAAGACGGCTCGGTATTCGTAGGCAAGATCCTTGAGAAGGATCAGTATGCGTACGGTTTTGACGCCCAGAATATGTAAACCTCGTTTCCAAGGGCATCATTGACCCGACCAAGGTTGTTCGGGAAGCGCTTCGGAATGCAGCGTCGATCGCCGGCCTACTAGACTAATCACCACAGCCATGGTCGCCGAAAGGCCGAAGAAGGACGGTGGGTCCCGCCTATGCCCGGCGGCGGCATGGGTGGCATGGACTATTAAGCCCATCCTTAACGAAATGACGAAGGCCCGGGATTTATTCCGGGCCTTTTCTTGTCTTAGCGCGAATCATTGCTTTTTGCGTTCCAGTCTTCCTTGTAGGCGGCGCTAACCGCTTTCTTGTCCGGTAATGCGGAAGGTTGCTTATATGTTCCGGGCAAATGGGACTTTGCACGGGGTTGTTTTTAAAAAAAGTGATTTCACCCTACCCCTCCCCGTCCTAGCGCAGTCCAAGGCCAACCACGTACGCTCCCAGTTCTGCGTGCTATAGTCCGGTCGCGGGATCGGGCATGCGGGGTCGGACATGCATGGACAATGGATCGGCGGCGCGTTGATCGCGAGCCTTGCCATAACCCTGGCCGGCACAGCGTCGGCGCAGCAGTCGCAGACGCCTGCGGCGCAACCTTCCGTCTCGGATCAGGGCGAACCTGCCGACACGCCGCCGCCCGCCAAGAAGGGGGCACGTCACGCGCGCGTCCAGGCGGCACCGCCTCCGCAGACCGATCCTAATCTCGATGAGGCCGATCAGTTGGCGCCATCACAGATGACGCAGCCGATGCCGGCGCCCGTGTCCGAGCCGACGCACGGCTCCACTCGCGGCGCCCCGAAACCAGCGAGCCACTCGGTTGCGAATGCCGCGGGCGAAGCTCCCCCTGCTACTGCCGCCGAGAAACCGGCGCGCATGGCAAATACCCGGACCGTGCAGTGCTCCGGCGCATTCGCCAAGGATTCAAGCAGCCTCAAGCTCGCCATGGCATTCAACTCACGCAACGTCGGTTTCACCGAGGTCGACGCGTCGGGTAGTAAAGTCGCGGCGTCGGTGCTGTTTCCGAAGGACCCCAAACGCCGGCTGGAAGTGTGGTGGTCCAACCCCGCGAACCGCAGTCAGACCTATTTGATCCTGATCAACGGCCAATCGACTTGGAGTGGACCTGGCGGCATGCGGCTCGGCCTGACGCTTGCGCAACTGGAAAAGCTTAATCACAAGCCGTTCAAGCTCAAGGGATTTGGCAAGGATAATCTCGCAACCGTCAGCGACTGGGACGGCGGAGCATTTGCCTTCCTGGCCGGTGGCTGCAAGTCAGGTGTCAGTCTCAGCGCAGATTCCAAGGCTTCCACGGAATTCTGTCAGCGCGTTAGCGCCCGATCACGAATATAGTTCCTCTGATCCCGCCATGCGCGCGGTAAAGCCGACCGTGTCAGAGATTCTGATCGGCTACTGAGCTGGGGCCCGGTTCTTAACAGAGAAAGAAATCTGGTCCGAACAGCCGGTCACTTGCCCTTTTTGGAATTTCCGGCCGACTCCTGGTTCATGGCGCGCACGTCGCGCGCCATTTCGAGACAGGTGAGCAGCTCGGTATAACTGGATTCTCCGCCCATCCGCGATTCATTCACGCACGACACTTTGTCCGACGCGTTGAAGCCTGACCACTGCTTGACGAGCTGATCGCGGATGGTCTGCTCGCTGTCGAGGCAATCCTTCGTGTCCTGCGGGACGTTGGAGTCGTGGAAATTCGCACCGCCTTGTTCGGCGATCCCGCGGCAGACCTGCTCGACGTTGAGATTGGGCACGCTATCGACCGTTATTACGAGCTGCGCCCCGAGCGCCAACAGGGAAGGAAGAATCATGACACCGCTCCGTCAATCCGTCAGCCGACTATAGCATTTTGGCTGCGCAAAAGTAGTCGGCAGGCCCGGTCACCGCAAAACCGTTGGTCGCAATGGTTCGGACCGCGCATCACAGTCATCGAACGTCTCGCGCGCAATACTACCCTCGGCCGCCTTCGGGCGGCCCGCATGCGATCTGCGGCGGCCGTCTCCGCTAGCGCGGGATCGCCTGAACGGCGACACCGGTAGCTGGATCGATCACCAGGATTCGATCAGGCTCGTACACATACCGATAGAACGGATAGGCGTTCAAACCCCGGGGTGCGACGATGCTTTGGTCAGCGGCCGGGATCGTCGCGGCAACCGGCGCCGGAGCGGCCGCCGGCGGCACGACGGTATCGTATAGAGGCCGGGAATAGGCCGGAGGGGCTGGGGCCCTAGCAAGGTCATAGTAGCCGTAGTCAGGCGCCGGATAGGCTGCCGCGGCGGCGGGCGCAACGATCGTCTGTGACGGGATGATCCGTTCCCGTACAACCGTTCGGCGCGTCGTCGTTACGACGGGGTGAGGTACGGTATGCCGCGCCACTCGACGCGTGGACGGTCGCACCGTGGTGACGATTTCGGTCGTTTGAATGACTTGTTGCAAGGGTTCCGTAACCACCGTTGCCGTCGGTGCGAGCATCGTCTGAGCGTTTGCGCCGAATGTGGTGGCTACAAGCGCCAAGCCGAATGCTGAGCATGAGATCGCGGTTCTGGAAATCGCGATTTTAGAGAGCGCGGTTTTCATTGGTCCACTCCACCTGTATCTGTTGTCCAGGCCATGCTCCCCGACAGCACTCCAACGCGCTTAAGCGTTCCGCGTTCCTGTTGATGCGGCGGAAGGAGCCCTCGCGCCGAACGTTTCAGACGAAGTTCCCGCGATGCAAAGTCGCCGCGTTTACGCCAGCCGGCGCCCATATCCGCCGGGCAACGCCGGCCGTAGAAGCGCGGCAAGCGGCAGGGTGAGCGACACAACCCCAGCGACAATGAAGAGCGCATTGGCCACGCCGAACGCGTCACCGGCCAGACCGAAGAGCGTCGGCGCGATCGCGCCCGAGCCGATGGTGCCGGTATAGAAGATACTGAGGGCGCGGGTTCGGCGGGCCGGCGCGACCAGTTCGGGCACCGAGCCATACAGCACAGATGACGTACCATTGAGCGCAATACCGATGATCGGCAGCACAAGAAGGATTGCATCCAGCGGCAAATGAGGGAGCGCCACGATCGCGAGTGCTGTGAAGGCCTCGGTCAGCCAAACCGTTCCAACCGCCCCGATGCGGGCGCCCAGGAATGCGCAAGCCAGCTTGCCCGCGGCGCCGCCGGCGAACACCAGCGTCATGGCGAGACCGACGGTCTGGAGGCTCGCGCCCTTTCCGGTCAGCACGAAGGGAAGAAACAAAAGAAAGCCCATGCGCGTAGCGCTGTCGAAAATGCCGATTGCCAGCAGCAGGGCGAAAGCAGATGGTGGCTGCGGCCGATCGAGTTCGATTGTCGCGGCCGCATCCGCTTTCGCGGCAGCGGTGCTCTCGCTCCCTGGCGTCACGAAAAAATCACAACCGCAAAAGCCAGCCCCAGCAGGCCGAGCAAAGCGAGCGCCGGCCGCCACGCCATGAGCAAAAGAAGCAGCGACAGTATCGCGGGCACCGTCATTTTGCCGATGTCACCGGCGAAATTGTAGGTTCCGAGCGCCTTGAGCGATCGCGACCCGGCGAAGAACCGCGCCACGAGCGCCGACCCGATCGGATGTTGTGCGCTGGCGCCTGCCCCCCCGATGAAGAGGGCAATCAGCAGCACGTGGAACCCGGTGCTGAGGCCGGCCAGACAATAGCCCAGGCCGGCAAGCGCGGTGCCGAGCGCGAGCACGGCCGCCGGGCCGAACCGTTCGGACGCGAGACCGGAGGGAATCTGCAGGCCCGCCATGGAGCCGACAAAGACGCCACGAAGCACGCCGAGAGCGGCGTAGTTCAAGCCAAATTCCGGCTGCCAAAGCGGCAGCATGACGTAGATCAGATCGGTGTAGCCGTCATGCAGCGCATGCGCGACGGCCGTGATCGAAGCGACCCGCCGCTGCTCGGGGGAGAGGTTAGGCAACTGAGCTGCGAAAGGTTGCGGACTGCCCATGGCGCGCCTTGGTGGGGAACCGGACCGTCCCTAAACGCGCCGCGAAATGCAGTCAATTCCATGCCTTAGCCTCGTTTGACCGGTGTAATGACGGAGTGCAGGCTCGCGCGCGGGGCGGGACTCACGTAGAAAATCACTTCCTAAGAGACAGGAGGGCCCATGTTAGGCATCGACGACCTGTTCCAGTGGGAGCGATTTGTAACGCCCACCGTGATCAAGGTCTTTTACTGGCTCGCCGTCGTCATCTCTATCCTGCTGGGAGCCGTCGGCGCCGTCAGTTCGCTCGGCACCATGGCCTTCAATCCGTTCGTCGGCATGATTTTCATGATCATCAGCGTGCTTGGCACCTTCATGGGCGTGATCATTTCACGCATCATCGCCGAGTTTGTGCTGGTCGTATTCCGCATCAACGAACATTTGGGCGCGATCCGCAACCAGGGATCAGGCATGGGGCATCAGGAATCGCCGTACAGAAATTAGAACGCGCCGTTCGAGGGTGGCGATCAACTTGCTTGATCGGCGAATCCGAATTCGCAAAGACCACCGCCAGTACTTCGTACGCTGACCGTTATGTCGCGAACCGGAAATGCATGACGTCGCCGTCCTGCACGACGTAATCCTTGCCCTCAAGCCGCATCTTGCCGGCGTCGCGGGCCCCCACCTCACCGCCGCATGCGACGTAATCATCGTAGGCAATCGTTTCGGCTCGGATGAAGCCCTGCTCGAAATCTGTGTGGATGACGCCCGCGGCCTGCGGCGCCTTGGTGCCGCGTGTAATCGTCCAAGCGCGCGCTTCCTTCGGGCCGGCCGTAAAGTAGGTCACGAGGTGAAGGAGTTCGTATCCGGCGACGATCAGGCGGTCGAGGCCGGCCTCTTTCAAGCCAACCGCAGCCAGATACTCGTCGCGCTCTTCGCGGGCGAGCACGGCGATCTCCGCCTCGATTTTCGCTGAGATGACGACGGACGCTGCGCCCTCATGCTTGGCCCTCGCCTCGACCTTGCGCGAAAAGTCGTTGCCGGTTGCGGCCGACGCCTCCTCGACGTTGCAGACATAAAGCACTGGGAGCGACGTCAAGAGGCCGAGCATGTGGAAAGCCCTCTCCTCTTCCAGCTTGCGCTCGGTGAGGCGCGCCGGTTTGCCGTCGCACAGCAGCACGAGTGCGCGGTCGATCAGGCTGAGCGCGTGCTTGGCATCCTTTGCGTCCTTGTCGGTGCCGCGGGCTTTGCGTTCGAGGCCGTCGCGCCGCCGCTCCAGGCTTTCCAGATCGGCGAGCATCAGTTCGGTCTCGACAGTCTCGATATCGGCGATCGGATCGATGCGTCCCTCGACGTGCGTGACGTCGGCATCCTCGAAACAGCGCACCACATGGGCGATCGCATCGACCTCGCGGATATTGCCGAGAAACTGGTTGCCAAGCCCCTCGCCTTTCGATGCGCCGCGGACGAGACCGGCGATGTCAACGAAGGTAAGCCGCGTCGGGACGATGGTGGCCGACTTGGCAAGCGCCGCCAATGTCGCGAGCCGCCGATCCGGCACCGCGACCTCGCCGACATTCGGTTCGATGGTGCAGAACGGATAATTCGCCGCCTGCGCGGCAGCCGTCTCCGTCAACGCATTGAAGAGCGTCGACTTGCCGACATTCGGCAGGCCGACGATGCCGCATTTGAAGCCCATGGAATTTCTATTTCACCTATCTGACAGCCCGTTCACTGCGTGCCGTTGTCTTTTTGCCAGCCTAATTTTTGCAGCCTAGTTTTTGTCCGTCTCGGCAAAGCCCTTCGCGATCATCGCAAGGTGGACCTTGTTCTGAAAACTCCCGTCCTCGCCGCGCGCGATCAGATCGGCATTGTCGGCCAAGATCCCCATGAGAGCCTCGAGCCCGCCGCGTTCGCCCTTGGCGAAGTCGCTCAGCACATAATGCTGCACTTGATCTTTGATGCCGGGATGACCCACGCCAATACGCACGCGGCGGTAATCGTTGCCGATGTGCTCGGAGATTGAACGCAGTCCGTTGTGGCCCGCAATTCCACCGCCGACCTTCACTCTCACCTTACCAGGCGTAAGATCAATCTCGTCGTGGAACACGGTGATGTCGTCGAGAGCGAGCTTATAGAAATGCACCGCCTCGGCGACCGCGCGCCCCAACTCATTCATGAATGTGCCGGGCAGCAGCAGCAGCGACCGCGATGTGCCGATCGGCCCTTCGGCCGCAACTCCCTGAAAGCGCCGGCGCCACGGCCCAATACCGTGGCGCTGCGCGATGGCCTGAATCGCCATGAAGCCGACATTGTGCCGGTTGCCCGCATAGCGCGCTCCCGGATTGCCTAAGCCGACCAGGAGCAACATGAGAGTCGTCCTAGCGGGCGGACCCTCACTTCTTCTCGGCACCGGCTGCCGGAGCCGCGCCTGCAGGAGCGGCTCCGGGCGCTCCAGCCGGAGCAGCCCCGCCTTCGGCCGCGGCGGGTGCTGCCGCCGCAGCAGCCGCAGCGGCTGCAGCTTCTGCTGCCGCTTTTATTTCTTCGGCGTAGCCCGACGGCGGCACCACAGTGACAAGCGTAATGTCTCGTGTCGACACCACGCGCACCCCTTCCGGCAGTTTGATGTCGCTGAGATGCTTGGAATAGTTGATCTCGAGCCCGCTGACGTCCACGTCGATGGAGTTCGGGATGGCGTCTGCACGACAACGCACGTCGACCGAATGCGTGACGATGCTGACAGTGCCGCCGCGTTTAACACCCGGCGACTGATCGGCGTTCCTGACGTGAATCGGAATGCTGACACGGATCGTCGCGCCTTCGCCAAGCCGCATGAAGTCCACATGCAGCGGGAGATCGCGGACGGCGTCGAGCTGGAAGTCACGGGGAATAACGCGGTGCTTCACCCCATCAACCTCGATGTCGTAAATCGTCGTCAGAAAATGGCCGGCAAAGATACGCTGGCGCAGCTCTTTGTAATCGAGCGAGATCGGCAGCGGCGGCTTGCCGTCGCCATAGATGATTCCGGGGACGCGGCCTTCGCGACGTTCAGCCCGGGCGGCCCCCTTGCCTGCCCGCGAACGCGCCGCCGCCTTGATCAGATTGACGGTCGCCATGATAAATCCTCGTTTGTAACCGTTCCGGTCCTAGGCCCTGCGGGTCCTAAGTCCTTTTGCTTGCTTGGGATTCCGCGGCCGCCTCCAGGGGTGCTGGAGCCGCGGTGCCGCGCTTATACCGGCGCAGGGCGCGAAAAACAAGGAAGGAACACCGCCGCTAATACGCGGCTGCGTCTGCTTCTGCGTCCGATTGGGGCGGCGTGGCGGCTGCCGCTGCCCCCCGCCCGGCGTTAGCCGGGAGGATTGGACTTGCCCAGCGCAGCCTCAAGTGCAGCAACGCGGGCCTTGAGTGCCTCGTTTTCCTCGCGGGCGAGACGCGCCATCTCCTTAACGGCCTCGAAGTCTTCGCGCCTGACGATGTCGAGATCGCGCAAGATACGCTCCGCCTGAGTGCGAAACAGCGTGTCGACCTCACGCCGCATGCCTTGCGCCACGCCGGCAGCATCGTTCATCAGCCGAGCGACCTCATCAAAAAACCGGTTCGTTGTCTGGACCATGACTGCCTCGGAAAGACGGACGCCGGATGACCGTCAAAGGGCTCATCCACACCCGCAAACACTGCGCGCGGCGCGCTTGCCATATGCGCACACAATGGCGATGGTGCAACGCACCCGCAAGTATCCGGCGCGACAAAACGCCTTGCCGTCGCCTCATCAGGACCTCGAAAGCCCATCAGATGTTCGTCCTGCCGGTTCTGCCGTTTCCCGCGATCAACCCGGCACTGATCTCCATAGGGCCCTTTGCGGTGCGCTGGTATGCGCTGGCCTATATCGTCGGCATTATTGCCGGCTGGTTTTATGCGCGCACCATCATTGCTTCGGAAACGCTGTGGGGTGGTCCGGCACCGTTCACCGTCCTCGACTTTGACGATTTCGTGATCTGGATCACGCTTGGCATCATTCTCGGCGGCCGCGCCGGTTACGTGCTGTTCTACAATCTGCCGCGCTTCGCGGAGAACCCGATCGAGATTCTTCGGATATGGAACGGCGGCATGTCATTCCATGGCGGCGTCATCGGTTGCATCATCGCGATCGTTCTGTTTGCGCTACGCCGCCGCATCCCCATATTGTCGCTGGGCGACGTAACGGCCGCGGTCGCACCGATCGGGCTGTTTCTTGGCCGCCTCGCCAATTTCATCAACGGTGAATTGTGGGGCCGGCCCACCGACGTACCCTGGGCCATGGTTTTTCCCAATGGCGGCCCCATACCGCGCCATCCCAGCCAGCTTTATGAAGCGGGACTGGAGGGCGTCGTGTTACTTATTGTGCTCAACGTGCTCGTACGCGCCGGTGCGCTGAAGCGGCCCGGTGTGGTAACCGGAGTGTTTGCGCTCGGTTACGGTGTCGCGCGTGTTATCGGTGAGCTGTTCCGCGAGCCGGACGCGCAACTGGGATTTCTGTGGCGTGGCCTTACCATGGGAATGTTGCTGAGCGTTCCCCTGATGCTCGCCGGCATCGCGGTTTTGTCGATTGCGTTGACGCGTGAGTCCAGTCCCGAAGCCGCTCACACACCAAAGCCGGACGATGGCTAAAGTCGCACCGCTTGAACCTGAGATTCGCCGGCTCATTGGCGCCGCCGGGCCAATGCCGGTCGCCGGATACATGCGGCTTTGCCTGACCCATCCGCAGCACGGCTATTACGTCACGCGGGATCCGCTCGGAGCAGGCGGCGACTTCGTAACGGCGCCCGAGATGAGCCAAATGTTCGGCGAGTTGATCGGCCTGTGGATGGGCTCGGTGTGGCGCCTGATAGGCGCCCCGGAAAACGTGCGGGTGGTCGAACTCGGACCCGGGCGCGGAACGCTGATGATCGACGCCCTGCGCGCGGCCCGAGTCGTTGCGGGCTTTCGCGAAGCTGCTGTCATGCATCTGGTCGAAATCAGCGAGCCGCTGCGGCGGTTTCAGGAGAATCGTCTCGACAATCTCGGCGTGCCGGTCTTCTGGCATTCGACGCTGGAGGAGGTTCCCGGAGGCCCAACCATCCTGGTCGCTAACGAATTCATCGACGCCCTTCCCGTGCACCAGGCGATCAAGCTGGCCGACGGCTGGCACGAGCGAGTTGTCGGGATCGGAGCTGACAATGAGCTCATGCTCGGCCACGCACCCGCGCCTCTGCCCTTTTTTGAGCAAACACTGCCGCCGCAGCTACGCAAACCTGCAATCGACGCGATCTACGAGTGGCGGCCGGACAGCTACGCGCTTGAGATCGGACGCCGCGTGCGCAACGGCGGAGCAGCATTAATCATCGATTACGGTCACACCCAGTGTGCCTTCGGCGAAACCCTGCAGGCCGTGACGCGCCACACATTCGCCGATCCGCTGCACCGGCCCGGCCAGGTCGACCTCACCGCCCATGTCGATTTCGAGGCGCTGGGTATCGCTGCGGAAAGCATCGGCGGACGCGTTCATGGTCCCGTTCCGCAGCGCACGTTTCTGCAAAACCTCGGCATCGACAAGCGGAGGGCAACGCTCAAAGCGAGCAACCCCGGCGAACGTTCGGCGGAGATCGATCTGGCGCGCGAGCGTTTGATGGCGACCGGAGCCAAAGGCATGGGCGAATTGTTCAAGGCCATCGCGATTACAGACCCGAAGCTGGAAACCATTCCCGGGTTCGAGGCGCCGCTATGATGATTTAGTCCGAACTCCTGGCGCTTTCCGGCATTCGTCACGCGTTTTTCACGCGGGACGGCGGCATATCGGGCGGGCTCTATGCGAGCCTCAACGGCGGCATCGGTTCTGAAGACAATGCCGGACACGTCAGAGAAAACCGGGCGCGGATGGCTGCGGCGCTTGGCGTCGAACCGAGCCGGTTTCTGACCGCCTTTCAAATTCACTCACCGACGGTCGTGGTGGCCGAAACGCCGTGGAGCCCCGAGACGAGGCCGCGGGCGGACGCGATCGTGACGCGCATGCGCGAACTCGCGATCGGCGTCACCACCGCGGACTGCGGCCCGATCCTGTTCGCCGATCCCCAGGCACAGGTGATCGGCGCAGCCCACGCCGGATGGCGCGGGGCGCTGACCGGCGTCGTGGACGCGACCATCGAAGCCATGGTGCGGCTCGGCGGCGAACGGGGAGAAATTCGTGCCGCGCTTGGACCGCTGATCCGGCAGCGCAATTATGAAGTCGGCCCCGATCTCATCGCCCGGTTCAGCGCCGACGACCCGGCGAGCGAGCGATTCTTCGCTCCGGCTCCGCGCAACGGCTACGCATATTTCGATCTCGGCGGCTACGTCGTTTCGCGCCTCCGCCGTGCCGGCATCCGGCACGTCCAAGATGTTAATCTTTGCACCTATGAGGACCAAGCGCGCTTCTTCAGCTACCGGCGCGCCACGCACCGCGCCGAGGCCGATTACGGCCGGCACGTGAATGCCATCGCTCTGACCGGTTGAACCGGCTCCGGCAACGTCCCGACGGTCCGCGGCCGGTGCGGCAGCCCCCAGAAAAGTGTTGGGATTGCTGAAACAATCGGCTGGGACAAGCGCTGGATTCATATTGCCAGCCTGGAAGGCGGCTTGTATCAGGTCCCACGAAACCGCGCAGCTGCGTGCGCAGGAGAACGGGATGTTGGGCAACAACGGAGCGATCAAGCTCGTCGCCGGCAATTCCAATCCTACGCTTGCCCAGGCGATCGGCGACTACCTCAAAACGCCGCTGACGAAGGCGGTGGTCCGCCGCTTCGCCGACATGGAGATTTTCGTCGAAATCCAGGAAAACGTCCGCGGCGCTGACGTTTTTGTCGTTCAGTCGACGTCGTTTCCCGCCAACGACCACCTAATGGAATTGCTCATCATCATCGACGCGCTGCGGCGTGCATCGGCGCGGCGCATCACGGCGGTCATTCCGTATTTCGGCTATGCCCGGCAGGACCGCAAACCCGGGCCGCGCACTCCGATCTCGGCTAAGCTCGTCGCCAACCTCATCACCAACGCCGGCGCCGACCGCGTGCTGACGCTCGATTTGCACGCCGGCCAGATCCAGGGTTTCTTCGACATTCCGACCGACAATCTGTTCGCCGCGCCAGTCATTACCCGCGACATCAAACAGCACTTCGATCTCGACAAGGTCATCGTGGTCTCGCCCGACGTCGGCGGCGTGGTGCGCGCGCGAGGCCTCGCCAAGCGTATCAACGCGCCGCTTGCCATCGTCGACAAAAGACGCGAGCGGCCAGGCAAATCCGAAGTGGCGAACGTCATCGGCGAAGTCGAGGGCGGCATCTGCATCCTGGTCGACGACATCGTGGATTCGGGTGGCACGCTCGTAAACGCAGCCGACGCCTTGCTGGAAAAAGGCGCAAGCAAAGTTTACGGTTACATAACGCACGGCGTGCTGTCGGGCGGCGCCATCGCCCGGGTCAACAACTCCAAGCTTAAGGAACTGGTGATCACCGACTCGATTCAGCCCACCAAGGCGGTCACCGAGTCCGGCAACATCCGCGTGCTGACGATTGCCAATCTGATCGGCGAGGCCATCAACCGGACGGCGGCGGAAGAGTTGGTGTCGAGCCTGTTCGACTAAAGTCCTTTGCGCCCGCGGCGGCGCCGAAAGCCGCTTCAGCCCGCCCCTATCTCCCCGAGTCAACTTGTCGCAGGCGTCACATTGTGGACGGCGCAAAGTCCAGGATTGTGCCGCGGGGCCAAATCACTTCATGAGTGCCGACGACAGGCTCTTACGCGGATTTTGGTGGGACGAATCAAGCCGACTATAGTTGGCGTGCCGGCTGATTCGCGCCTTCCGTCAATCCGCGGACCAAAGTTCTTCGTGCGTCAAATCGCAGCCCGGCGCTCGACCCGTCCCTGTGGCGTGCGCATGTCCCCCTCGGCAGGCTCTGTGGAGACGGCATGGCCCTCATCGAACTGACGCGAGATCACCAGAACAACCCGCTCGACGTCGTCGAGCGCATGGCGGCCGGGAATAACTGGCCATTTGAGCGGGCGGGCGAAGACGAGATCACGCTCGTCGTCACCGGCCGCTGGACCAATTATCAGATATCCTACACGTGGATGAACGACATCGAGGCGCTGCACCTCGCCTGCGCCTTCGACATGCGGGTCCCCGAGGCGCGGCTGTCCGATGTGCAGCAGCTCGTGGCGATGATCAACGAGCAGATGTGGATCGGTCATTTCGACATCTGGATGCAGAACGGCATCGTGATGTTTCGCCACGCGCTCGTCCTGACGGGAGGCAGCGCCGCCTCGGCCCGGCAATGCGAGGCCGTTCTCGGAACCGCGCTCGATGCCAGCGAGCGATACTTTCCGGCGTTTCAGTTCGTCGTCTGGGCCGGGAAATCCGCGCGCGAGGCCATGGACTCCGCGATGTTCGAAACGTGCGGCGAGGCGTGAGGCCGCGTTCGGGCAAGTCTCTCTGAGGCCGCCTCACGCCGCGCGCCAGTCCCTCCGCGATTGTGCAAGTCCGTGACAGCGGGCTATGGGTTCCGGACCACCGCGTTCGGGAGAGCGAGGGACGTTGTCATGACCACCTCTGAGTCATCCGCTAAAAGTTCGGCCTTGCAGGATTTTTCCGGGCTGCTTGTGCTGGTCGGCGCCGGCAAGATGGGAAGCGCTCTGCTTGAAGGCTGGCTGCGCTTGGGCCTCAATCCAAAGAATCTGGCGGTACTGGAGCCGGAGCCTACGGCGCAGATCACCGCGCTCGCCGGACGGGGTCTGCGCCTTAATCCCGACCCGCATTCCTTGCAGGACGTCACGGCCGTCGTCATCGCCGTGAAGCCGCAAGTAGCGGCGCAAGTCGTTCCCGATCTCGCGCCACTGATCACCGCCTCGACCGTCGTGGTGTCGATCATGGCCGGGAGGAAGCTCGAACTCTTTGGGGCAGGCGCTCAAGACCAGATGCGCCTTGGTGCGTGCAATGCCGAATACCCCGGCCGCGATCGGGCGCGGTATCACGGTCGCAGTGCCGCGCGGCGCTAACGCCGCGCAACGCGGCCTTGCCGATCGCCTGCTCTCTGCATCGGGGACCGTTGAATGGGTTGGCGACGAAGGCCTGCTGGACGCGGTCACGGCGGTGTCCGGTTCGGGACCGGCCTATGTGTTCCTGCTCGCCGAAGCTTTGGCGCAAGCGGGCGCGGCGGCTGGATTACCGCCCGCTTTGGCCGAAAAGCTTGCGCGCGAAACCGTCGCCGGCTCGGGAGAACTGCTGCACCGCTCGACGCTCGACGCTAAGACGCTGCGCGAGAACGTGACGTCGCCAGGCGGCACGACCGCGGCCGCGCTGAAAGTGCTCATGGGGCGCGATGGGCTTGCGCCGCTGATGATCGAGGCGATCGCGGCCGCAACAGAGCGCTCGCGCGAACTCGCCGGTTGAGGCCCGCCTCCGGGACCGGCTTGGAACCGGGCGGGCAGACCCTTACATTGCCAACGATGTGACGCATCCGCGCCACGACGTGTCACGCCCACGCCTTGGGAGTTCGGTCATGGCCCGCAGACCCAATCGTCGATCCCCACGCAAATCGGGGGCCGAACGTTCCTCCGCCCGGCCGTCCGAGGCTCCGGCGAGCGAGCGGGAAAAAATCGTTGCCGCCTTCATGGCGCTGCTCGCGGAGAAGCCGATCGAGCAGATCGGCTTGGCGGAAATCGCCGGAGAGGCCGGCGTCACCCTCGAACAGTTGCGCGGCGCGTTCAGTTCGAAGCTTGCGATCCTGGCGGCTCACACCAAGCACATCGACCGCATGGTGCTGGGCGCCGATTTGAGCGACGTGGCCGAGGAACCGCCGCGGGAACGGCTGTTCGACGTCATCATGCGCCGGCTTGAACTCTTGTCTCCGCACCGGGACGCCGTGCGTTCGCTGTTGCGCTCGGTCCGCCGCAATCCTCCCCTAGCGTTGGCTCTCAACGGCCTCGCCGTACGATCGCAGCAATGGATGTTGGCCGCTGCGGGCATCGGAACGTCGGGTCCGCGCGGCATGCTGCGGGCGCAGGGCCTCGCCATGCTGTTCGCTTCGGTGCTGCGCACCTGGGTCGACGACGAGGAACCCGGGCTTGCCCGCACCATGGCGGCCCTCGACCGTGCGTTGGCGCGGGGTCAGCGTCTGCTGGGCCTGCTCGACGATTTGTGCTTCATCCCGTCGCGGCTGTGCCGTCTCAGACCGCGCCGGCGCCGGCGCAATGAAGACGATTCCGAAGAATCAGCGGCGGCTTGATTGCAGCCGATCGGCCAACAGCCGCCATCAGGGCCCGGCAACGCCAAGTGCAGCCCAAGAGATTGGCTGCTCTGAGGCCGTGTTGATCCCTTGTGGACAAGTCAAAATCTTGTGAGATCAAAGCGGCCGTGCGATAGCACCCGGCGATCAACTCGGGCCGCTTTTATGAATTCATTCGATATACTTGACGATACCTTCGCACAATGCGCTGCAGCGTAACCGGCGCTTAGGCCGACAAGCTTAGAACCCCTATAAACAGTACTTTTTCTTTGCAGGAGTTCCTTAGCTGCATTAAGAGATAGTTGCAGATCGTACCAATCGCCGCCGGGCCTGCCTCCGATGATCGTCTGTTCTTGCAACGTGTTCAGTGACCACGACGTGCGTTCGACGCTTTCGGCGAGCGAAGGCGCGCCCCGCACGACCTGCCAAGTCTATCATTGCCTCGGCTGCAGCGCCCAATGCGGGCGATGCGCCCGAACGATCCGGCGCATCATGAACGAAGCGATTGCCGCGGCGGAGGCCGCCTGTTGCAGCCGCGACGGCGACGCCTGATCGCCGCACGCCCCATATCCTGTTGAAAGAAGACGGCATCGGCTCGGGTGGCTTTTCGCCTTCGTTCCGGCGTCTATAATTTGCGGGCCGCGCAGCTCGAAGGCCCGCGGCATTCGTCGGCGCAATCCTCAAAGGCAGGAGCACAATCATGAAGGGCAACCCAGGCGTCGTCGATTTTCTCAATAAGGCGCTGCGGCACGAGTTGACGGCGATCAACCAATATTGGCTGCACTATCGCCTGCTCGCGAACTGGGGCTACAACTCGCTCGCCAAGCAGTGGCGCAAGGAATCCATCGAAGAAATGGAACACGCCGACAAAATCGTCGACCGCATCATTTTCCTCGACGGCTTCCCCAACATGCAGGTACTCGATCCGCTGCATATCGGCCAAAACGTCAAGGAGGTGCTCGATTGCGATCTCGCGGCAGAAATGTCGGCACGGGCGCTCTACGAAGAGGCCGCCACTTACTGTCATTCGGTGAAGGACTACGTGACGCGAGACATCTTCGAGAAGTTGATGCACGACGAGGAACAACACATCGACTTCCTCGAGACTCAGCTCGACCTGGTGGCAAAGCTTGGGCTTGAACTCTACGCCCAGCATCACATCGGCGAACTCGAAGAGGATAAGGATTGAACGGCGGGCGCCGATACCGCCTTCGTTAACAAATTCTGAAACCTTAAGAGTTCTCTAACAAACAGACGTCGGCGGCAATGGCTCGCGGCTGCGAATTTTTGGTGCGTCCACCGCAAACGGACGTCTGATCCCGGAACCCGCCGACGCCTGGAACGCGCGTGACGCAAGTCATGCGTTAACAAGCACGGTTAAAAGTTAAGGTTAAGCCCCGCTTAAACATTTGCTGACATCTTCGTCCCGGGTTCAACGACGGAGGGCCGCTTGTGACGCGGCCCCGTTGAGGAATGGACGAAGCTATGGTCAGCGTCAAACTCTTGATCCGGGCCGCTGCGGCAACTTTGATCAGCTCAGCGGCATACGCGGCCGATCTCCCTCAGCGTCCGATTGCGTATCAACCCCAACCCGCCGTCGTGGAAACGCCGGCGAGCGGCTGGTACCTGCGCGGCGATGTGGGCGTCGGCGTGCAAACGTTCTCGGAATTCGATCACGACCAGACGAACGCCAATTCGAGTACGTCCGCTTTGCACCTCTCGCCAACATCACAGTCGCCGTGATCTCGGCGCGAGTTGGCGCCAGCTTCAAATTCTGAACGAATCATTGCCGCGGCCACCGGCCTCACGAAAATTTTGCGGCGAAATTTTTCAAAACCAGCTTGACGACGCGCCGCCGGTTCCCTAATTGCGGCGGCGGGACACCCCTCCCCAACGAGGGGCGACTATCTGGAAGGATAGATCATGACGACAGCGATGCCCCGCATGCGGCCGGTCGTGCCGCATTTTTCGTCCGGCCCCTGCGCCAAGCGCCCCGGCTGGACCCCCCAAGCCCTCTCAGACTCCGCGCTCGGACGTTCGCACCGATCAAAAATCGGCAAGGCGAAGCTCAAACGCGCCATCGACCTGACCCGCGAAATCCTACAGGTTCCAGCCGATTATCGCATCGGCATCGTGCCGGCCTCCGATACCGGCGCGGTGGAAATGGTGTTGTGGTCGATACTTGGACCGCGACCCGTCACCATGCTGGCCTGGGAATCGTTCGGCGAGGGCTGGGTCAGCGACGTCCTCAAAGAGCTCAAGCTCAAAGACGCGACCGTGCTGAGGGCCGGCTATGGCGAATTGCCCGATTTCACAGCGGTCGATCCGTCGCATGACGTCGTCTTTACCTGGAACGGCACAACTTCCGGCGTCCGCGTGCCAAAAGCCGACTGGATCGCGGCCGACCGGCAAGGTCTCACCATTTGCGACGCCACATCGGCGGCTTTTGCACAACCGCTCGACTGGCCGAAGCTCGATGTCGTGACCTTCTCCTGGCAGAAGGTCCTCGGCGGCGAAGCGGCGCACGGCATGCTCATCCTGTCGCCCCGCGCCGTCGCGCGCCTTGAAAGCTACAACCCGCCTTGGCCGGTGCCGAAGATCTTCCGCATGACCAAGGGCGGCAAGCTCATTGAAGGCATTTTTCAGGGCGAGACCATCAACACGCCGTCCATGCTCTGCGTCGAAGACTATCTCGATACGCTCACATGGGCGAAGTCGATCGGCGGACTGCCGGCGCTGCATGCGCGCGCCGACGCCAATGCCAAAGCCGTCGCAGACTGGGTGCAGCGCACCGGCTGGATCGATTTTCTTGCGAGCGATCCTGCGCTGCGCTCCAACACGTCGGTCTGCCTGAAAGTGGTCGATCCTGCCGTGATCCGGCTTTCGGCTGACGCACAAGCGGCGTTCGTGAAAAGCATCGCGGCCGCGCTCGACAAGGAAGGCGTCGCCTATGATATCGACGCCTATCGCGACGCGCCGCCGGGCCTTCGCGTGTGGTGCGGCTCCACGGTCGAAAAGAGCGACGTCGAAGCCCTTACGCATTGGCTCGATTGGGCCTACGCGCAGGCCAAGGACGCGCTCGCGAAAGCGGCCTGACGGCGAGAGCTCGCCGATCGAGATCTGTGAAGAAATACGACCGGCGCTGGTGCGGCCGGCAACCATAGGTAAAGATCCATGACTCCCAAAGTCCTCATCTCCGACGCGCTGTCACCAGCCGCCGTTGCGATCTTCAAAGATCGCGGTCTGGCGGTCGAATTCCAGCCCAATCTCGGCAAGGACAAGGATAAGCTCGCGGAAGTAATCAACGGCTTTGATGGGCTCGCGATCCGCTCCGCCACCAAAGTCACGCCGAAGATTTTGGAGAAGGCCAAAGGCCTCAAAGTCATCGGCCGCGCCGGCATCGGTGTCGACAACGTCGACATTCCGGCGGCGACCGCTCGCGGCATCATCGTGATGAACACGCCGTTCGGCAATTCGATCACGACGGCCGAACACGCGATTACGCTGATGCTGTCGCTCGCGCGGCAAATCCCGGAAGCCGACGCTTCGACCCGGGCCGGAAAATGGGAGAAGAACAAGTTTCTCGGCGTTGAGATTTTCGGAAAAACGCTCGGCATCATCGGCTGCGGCAATATCGGCTCGATCGTCGCCGACCGGGCCATCGGCCTGAAAATGAAGGTGATCGCCTACGATCCCTTCCTGTCCGTCGAGCGCGCGGTCGACCTCGGCGTCGAAAAGGTCGAGCTTGCCGAACTCTTGCGGCGGGCCGACTTCATCACGCTGCACACGCCGCTGACCGACAAGACCCGCAACATCATCAACGGCGAGTCGCTTGCGCAGACAAAAAAGGGCGTGCGCTTGATCAACTGCGCGCGCGGTGAACTCGTCGAGGAAGCCGCGCTGGTCGATGCGCTCAAATCCGGGCATGTGTCCGGCGCCGCAGTCGACGTCTTCACCGAGGAGCCCGCAACGAACAGCCCGCTGTTCGCGCTTCCCAATGTGGTTTGCACGCCGCATCTCGGCGCTTCGACGACGGAAGCGCAGGAGAACGTGGCGCTGCAGGTGGCCGAACAGATGTCCGACTATCTGCTCCGCGGCGCCATCACCAACGCCATTAATTTTCCATCGATCAGCGCCGAAGAAGCACCACGGCTCAAGCCGTTCATTGCGCTCGCCGAAAAGCTTGGCTCGTTTGCCGGACAGCTCACCGAGACCGGCATCAAGCGTGTCCAGGTCTCCTACGAGGGTGCGGTCGCGCAGATGAACACCAAGGCGCTGACATCTGCGGCCATCGCCGGGTTGCTGCGGCCCATGCTTCAGGACGTCAACGTCGTCTCGGCGCCAATCGTCGCCAAGGAGCGCGGCATCATCGTCGAGGAAACCCGGCGCGAAGCCGAAGGCGATTACGAGAGCCTTGTCACCGTTACGGTCGTGACCGAGCGGCAGACACGCTCGGTCTCAGGGACCGTCTACGCCGACGGCCGGCCGCGCATCGTCGACATCAAGGGCATTCGCATCGACGCCGAGTTCGGTCCGTCGATGCTTTATGTCACCAATCAGGACAAGCCGGGCTTTGTCGGCCGCTTTGCGACTCTGCTCGGCGAGGCCGGCATCAACATCGCGACCTTCCATCTGGGCCGAGATTCCGCCGGCGGCGACGCCATCGCGCTCGTCGAGGTCGACGGCGAGGTGCCGCCAAGCGTGCTCGCCAAGGTGCAGCAAATCCCGAACGTGCAACAGGTCAAGCCCCTGCGGTTCTAAGAGCACAAACCACCGGCTGATATTTTGGGCAATCGCCCATCTCTCTCGTCTTTCTGCAATCGGCGCGCGCTTTGTCGGCTGCCGCTTGAGTGCTTAAGATGCCGGCCTCGTCCCCATAATCAATAATCGAGGGAGGTCGGTTCGAGGTGTTGGCAACAGCGGGAAACGGCACACTCAAATTCGCACGCGTCGATCAAGTCGGCAGCCTCGTTCCGGACTCGGGCTGGCGCGATGCGATCGAGCGGTGCAAAGCCGGGCAGGCGTCGCCCGACGAAGTTCGCCAAGCTCAGGACGCCTCGATTCGGCAGGCCATCGCGCGACAGGAAGCAATCGGCCTGCCTGTCATCACGGATGGCGAACTGCGGCGGCTCAATTTTCAGGAAAGCTTCGGCGCCTCTGTTTCGGGCTACGACGTTCCAGCTGATGTGCGGCAGAACTATCTGCCGAGCGCGGAATTGCGGCCTTTGCAGCGGGCCGAGCAAGATTTCGAAGCGGTCGGGCCCGCCATTTATGCGCGCCGCCCCGTGGTCGAACGTCTCAAGCTCACCCGCAATATCCCGCTCGAGGAATATTCATTCGCCAGTGAGATTGCGAGCAAGCCCGTCAAGGTCGCCGTGCTGAGCGCCGATCGCATCTCGCAGCGCTTTGCCTACGAACGATCGACGGCGGTCTACAAGGACATGGATGCCTTCCTGGCCGACGTCGTCGCCATCAACCGGCAGATCATCACGAGCCTGGTCGAGGCCGGCTGCCGTTACATCCAGATCGACGCACCGGGATACACCGCCTACGTCGATCAGGTTTCGCTCGATCGCATGAAATCCCGCGGCGAGGATCCGGACGCCAATTTGAAGCGCTCGATCGCGGCCGACAACGCCATGATTGCTGGCTTCGACGGCGTCACCTTCGGAATTCACGTCTGCCGGGGCAATCCCCGAGCCGTTGATCCGGCGACTGGAAAAGTCATGCCGCAGTGGCATCGCGAAGGTCACTACGACGGTATCGCCGAGCGGCTGTTCAACGGGCTCCGCCACGACCGGCTGCTGCTCGAATACGACAGCGAGCGCGCCGGGAGTTTCGCGCCGCTGCGGTTCGTGCCGAAGGATAAGGTCGCGGTGCTGGGGCTCGTCACCACGAAAGATGCCGATGTGGAGCCTCTCGACACATTGCGGCGCCGTATCGACGAGGCCGCGCGGTTTCTGCCGCTGGAGCAGCTGGCGCTGAGCCCGCAGTGCGGCTTCGGCCGGGGGGTCACGCTTTCGCAGGACGATCAATGGCGAAAGTTCGAACGCATCGTGGAGACGGCTCGCTCGGTCTGGGGCGATTCCTGACGAGCGGAGCGATGAGTTTGCGAGGTCGAGGCGGCATGAAACCCCTTTGGTTTTTGCGACCGGTTTTCCTCTCGATCAATCTGGCCTCGCTCATAGCCGTTTTGTTGTTGCCGCTATTGACGACGGTTCGAGCTGACGAGACCTTGGCGGGCAAGACCGTCACCATCTATGTGCCGGTTGCGCCGGGCGGCGGCTACGACACTTATGCGCGGCTGGTGGCGCGTCATTTCCGCAAGCACCTGCCCGGCGATCCCACAGTGATTGTCAAGAACATGCCCGGGGCCGGCGGCATCATCCTCGCCAATTACATCAGCGCGGTCGCCGCAAAGGATGGCACCGAGTTCGCGATCCTTCAGGACGCGAATTTGTTCGAGCAGCTGACGACCACGCAGCAATTGCCCTACGACGCGCGGACATTCGGCTATCTGGGCGCGCTCGAAAAATTCGTACCCATCGTTTTGGCCTGGCACACGACGCGGTTCAATACGTTTGAGGACACCAAGAAAGAGGCGATGAGCGTCGGCAGCGACGGTCCCGGTTCGTCGACCGATTACTTTCCGCGGGTGCTCAACGCGTTCTTTGGAACCAAATTCAGGATCGTGCGCGGCTACAAGGGCAGCGCGGACATCACGCTCGCCATCGAACGTGGCGAGTTGGATGGGCTTTGCTCGTGGTGCTACGACTGCATGAAAGCGCAAAAGCCGAATTGGGTTGCCGAGAACAGCGCAAGAATTTTGTTGCAACTTGCGCTTGAGGGCGACCCGGAACTGGATGCGAGGGGCGTGCCCAAGGTCGCCGATCTGGCAAAGACCGCCGAGGAAAAGCAGCTTGTTCAATTGGCCTTCAGCGGCGTGTCGGTGGCACGGCCCTTCGTGACGCCGCCGGGCCTCGCCCCGGAGCGCCTGGCGACCATGCGGGCCGCATTCGAGGCGACTGCCACGGATCCCGAATTTCTAGAGGATGCCAAGCGGGGCCAAAACAACATTCGCTATACCAACGCTGCGCGCATGGAGGAGATCATCGCCCGCGCCTACGCGACCGATCCGGTGATCGTACAGAAGGTGCGTGCTCTGGTGTCGGAGTAGCGGAGTGAGGCACGCCGAACGTCGACCTGCGGATTGCTATTTTTTGGTCGCGATGGTGATGCCGGCGAAGACCAGCGCATAGCCGACCGCGTGATAAACCTCGAAACGCTCGCCTAAAAATACGATCGCCAGCACCGAGCCGAACACCGGAACGAGATGAATGAAAGGAGCGGAGCGGTTGGCGCCGACCAGTTCGATGCCGCGATTGAGAAACAGGTACCCGAGCAGAGACGGAAACACGCACACATACGCGATGCTGACCAGGCTCGTGATATCGAACACCATGGTCCGCCCGCTGGCGATTTCGAGCAGCATCGCGGGCGCCAGGAAGACTGCGCCGCCGCCCATGCCGACGGCAAGAAAAGACATAGGATGCATGGGCGGTCTCACCCGCAGCATCGCGGCATAGAACGCGTAGATCAGCAACGCGATGACGAACCACATGTCGCCGCGATTGAACGCGATGGCGAACAGGACATCGAGACTGCCGCGGCAAACGATGACAAGAACGCCGCTGAGCGAGATGCAAATGCCGCAAGCTTGCCGCAACGTCAGGCGATCGCGGAACAGAACGAAGCTCCACAGCGCAACAAACAGCGGCGCAACCGATTGGAGCAGCAAACCGTTGATGGCCGACGTGTACTGGAGACCGTAATAGGCCATCGTGTTGTAGGCGGAAAACCCGGTCAGCGCGAGCAAGGCCATCAGCCCTGCGCGTTTGCGAATGATCGGCCAGTCATGCGCGAGCGGCCGAGCCGCGAACGGCAACAGGATCACGCACGCGCCGGCCCAGCGAATGAACGAGAGTGTAATCGGCGGGATGTGTCCGGCGATGAATCGGCCGAGCACGACGTTGCCGGACCAGAACAGCGAGGTCAGCGACAACAACAGATAGGGCTGGTCGAACAGCCAGCCGCCGGTGCGGCTGAAGCGCCGATCGCGCGCCTCCTCCACCATGGCGGGCCGTCCTTCTGCTGCGAACAATGAGGAGGCGAAGCTGCTACAGCAGCACGTTGTTGCCGACCAGTGCGGCATCCGCATGACTGCTCCGGCGCGAGGATGCCCTGCGACGATCAGCCTATGCGGCTGGCACCTTGTCGGGTCGAGCCGCCTAAGCTCAATGCTACCCAGAAAATGGTCGCATATTCAATAGTTTGGCCCGCGCCTTCGCGAAGCCAAGGCTGCTCGTTTTCCTTGCGTCGCCGGGCGTCATCCTTTATCCGGGACAATCCGTACTGGCCCGGCACCCAATTCTTGTCGAACCGATTTGGCCGCTCGGGGACAATTCCGGATATGGCAAACGTTGTTGTGGTCGGCTCCCAATGGGGGGACGAAGGTAAGGGCAAGATCGTCGATTGGCTGTCGGAGCAGGCCGACATCGTCGTCCGATTCCAGGGCGGCCATAACGCCGGCCACACGCTGGTGATCGACGGGACGACCTACAAGCTGTCGCTGCTGCCGTCCGGCGTTGTCCGGCCCGGCAAATTGTCGGTCATTGGCAATGGCGTCGTGCTCGACCCGCACGCGCTGCTGAACGAAATCACGCAACTTGCCAAGCAAGGCGTCACCGTCACTCCTAAGACGCTCCGCATCGCCGAGAACACACCACTGATCCTGCCGTTGCATCAGGAACTCGACGTCGCGCGCGAAGCCGCTTCAGGCAAGGCGGCCATCGGCACGACCGGCCGCGGCATTGGACCCGCGTATGAGGACAAAGTGGGCCGGCGCGCCATCAGGCTGATGGATCTCGCCGACTTGCAGATGCTCAACGGCAAGATCGAGCGCTTGCTGGCGCATCATAATGCGTTGCGCCGCGGGCTCGGTATGAGCGAAGTCGCACCGCGCACTCTCTACGACGAACTCGCCGCGGTGGCGCCGAAAGTGCTGCCCTATATGGACTCGGTGTGGTCGCTGCTCGACGAGCGCCGCCGCGAAGGCAAGCGCATCCTGTTCGAGGGTGCACAAGGCGCGCTGCTCGACATCGACCACGGCACATATCCGTATGTCACCTCCTCGAACACCGTCGCGGCTCAGGCCGCGACCGGATCGGGGCTTGGTCCAGGCGCGATCGGCTATGTGCTCGGCATCTGCAAGGCCTACACGACCCGCGTCGGCGCCGGTCCATTTCCGACCGAGCAGCTCAACGAGGTGGGCAAGACATTGGGCGAGCGCGGCAAGGAATTCGGTGTGGTCACGGGACGGCCGCGGCGCTGCGGCTGGTTCGACGCCGTGCTGGTCCGCCAGACGGTTCGCACCAGCGGCATTCAGGGCTTGGCCCTGACCAAGCTCGACATCCTGGACGGTTTTGAAGAGATCAAGGTCTGCGTCGGTTATCGGCTGGACGGCCGGGAGATCGATTATCTTCCGGCGAGCGAACATGCCCAGGCGCGGGTCGAGCCGATTTACGAGACCATTACCGGGTGGAAGGAGCGGACCGCCCGCGCCCGGTCGTGGGCGGAACTCCCAGCCCAGGCCATTAAGTATGTGCGCCGCATCGAGGAATTGATCGGCTGTTCGGCTGTTTTGCTGTCGACGAGCCCGGAGCGGGAGGACACAATTCTGATGCAAAATCCGTTCGAAACATGAGTTCGCGTGAAATTTAACTGGGCCGGGCGTAAGCTTAGACGATGACCGACTATCACCCGCTGATCGCCCGCGCCGTCGACGGGCTCGGCAGGAGCACCGGTGAGGCTCGCCGCACGCTCTATGAGCGGGCGCGCGCCGCACTTGTGGCGCAGCTGCGCGCGGTCGATCCGCCGCTTTCCGAATCGGACATCACGAAAGAGCGCCTGTCGCTCGAAGAGGCGATTCGCCGCGTTGAGGCCGACGCGGCGCGCAAATCTCGGACCGATCAGCGAGGGGACCCCCGCGCGGAGGCGCGCCCAACGCCGAGGCCCGAACCGAGGTCCGAATCCCGGGCTGAATCCCGACCAGAGCCTCGCGGTGCGGCGCGGATGGCGCCGAGGCCTGAGCCCCGAGCGGAGCCGCGCTACGAACGCCGCCAGCCGCCGCAGCCCGAGGTCCCACCGGAGCCGCCACCCGAGCCTCGCGCAGCGCCTCGGACAGGCGCCGGGGCGGAGCCACGCTTTGAGCCGCGTCCGCTGTTGCGTTCGACGCAAGCTGAATTGGCAGCCCGGGCACGGCGCGGCGCGGACGACATCCCCCCGTTGCTTCGGGACGAACCGCCGGAGGACTTCGACGAGCCGAGGCTGCCCGAGGAGCCAGTCCAGGAGACGCCACTCAGCGCCCGCAGCCGTTTGCTGGGAGCTCGTGCACCGTCAGACAAGGCATTTTCGGCGACCGAGAAGGCGCTCAAAGGGTTTCGCGACATCGCCCACGAGGTCGACGATCTCGGAGGCGCGAGCGCCAAGGCTGCTCAGTCGGCGCGCGAGACCCGCGACTTCTTACGGGCCATTTTCCCGGCAGCGCTCGGCGCAAACCGACGACGGGCCGCCGCCCCTTCCCTTGCGGGGGCGCTCAGACCTTGACGTTGGGCCTGATGAATTTACCGACGACGAGTACGATTCGGCGCAGCCGCACAGTCTCGAGCCGTCCTTTCAGTTCGACGACGAAGAGCCGCCATTCGCACAGCCGCCGCTGCGGCCGCAGCCACCGCGCCCCGGCATCGATGAAGACGAATACGTGGAGCCTAAGCCACCCCGCTCGTACCGGGGCATCGCCAAGCTCGCCGTGGTGCTGCTGGTTTTCCTGGGGCTTGCCGCAGCCGTTTCGTGGCAATGGTCCAACATCACGGGACTGTTTGCCCGGCTGAGCTCCAGGCAAGCGAACCAAACGACGCAACAGACACCGACGACGTCGCCAAAATTTCCCGGCCGGGTGCCCCAGGAGGGCCAGCCGAGTTCCGGCGCGCCGGGAAGCCAGACAGCGCCCGCGGTCGCACAGCGCGTGGTGTTGTACGAAGAGGACCCGAACGATCCGCAAGGCAAGCGCTATGTCGGCTCCGCGATCTGGCGGACCGAAACCGTTTCGCCGGGTCCGGGCCTGGCACCTGAATTGGCGGTTCGAGCCGACGTCGAAATCCCCGAGCGGCGCATGACGGTGACCTGGTCGCTGCGCCGAAACACCGACAAGGCGCTGCCGGCAAGCCACACGATCGAAATCATGTTCAATCTACCGGCTGACTTCCCGGACGGCGGCATCTCGAACGTACCGGGCGTGTTGATGAAGGAAGCCGAGCAAGCGCGTGGTACGCCGCTCGCGGGCCTTGCGGTCAAGGTCACGACCGGGTTCTTTCTGATCGGCCTCTCGGCGGTGGACGCCGACGTACAGCGCAACGTGCAACTTCTCAAGGATCGGGAGTGGTTCGACATTCCCATCGTCTATACCAACGGCGGCCGCGCGATCCTGGCGCTTGAAAAAGGACCGCCCGGCGATCGCGCCTTCGCCGACGCCTTCGCCGCCTGGGGCAAGTGATCCAGGCACCTTTCATGTGCTAGGCATGCGGGCCGCGCACTGATGATGGAGACACGCTCGACAATGAGCCCAAAGGACGCAAGAGCGCTGCAACAAAAGGCGAGCCCGCTCATCGCCTCGGCGCTCCGTACATTGGAGACCGAGCGCGAAGGCGTTGCGGCTTTGGCAGTCGCGATGCGCGACGGCCTCGGCACGGGCTTCGTCACCGCGGTCGAGACAATCCGCGCCGCGCGCGGCCGGGTGATCGTGACCGGAATCGGCAAATCCGGTCATGTCGCGCGGAAGATTGCAGCAACGCTTGCGTCGACCGGGACGCCCGCGTTTTTTGTCCACGCCGCCGAGGCAAGCCACGGCGACCTCGGCATGATCACGTCCGATGACGTGATGCTGGTCCTGTCTTCGTCGGGCGAAACCGAAGAGCTCAAGGACCTGATCAACTATTCGCGCCGCTTCCGCATCACGCTCGTCGCCGTGACAGCCAATGCCGAGAGCACACTCGGTAAGGCCGCCGACATCGCTTTGGCGATCCCGGCAACGCGCGAGGCGTGCCCGCACAATTTAGCACCGACGACGTCGTCGCTGATGCAGCTTGCGCTCGGCGACGCGCTAGCCATTGCGCTCCTGGAGAGCCGTGGATTTACGGCGATCGATTTCGGCGTCTTTCATCCGCGCGGCAAACTTGGCGCCGCGCTCAAATTCGTCCGCGATGTCATGCATTCGGGCGCTGCGGTACCGTTGATCGGCCGCGGATCGCTGATGTCGGAAGCGATCGTCGAAATGTCTGCGAAGGGGCTTGGCTGCGTTGCCATCACCGAAAGCGACGGCAAGCTTGCCGGCATCATCACCGATGGCGATTTGCGCCGTCACATGCGCATGGATCTGCTGCAAGCGTCTGTCGACGGCGTCATGACCACAACGCCAATCACCGTGCGTCCCGATCAATTGGCAAGCGAAGCGCTGGAACTGCTCAATTCGACCAAGAAGACGGCGCTGATCGTCGTCGAGTCGGGCCGGCCCGTCGGCATCGTGCATTTCCACGATCTGTTGCGCGCCGGCGTCGCCTGATCCCGGAAAATTCGCGCGCCGTTGACGCGCTCAGTATAAGCCGCCCGACCCTACGGCCGGATCGCTGCGCGATGGATTTGCCGGCGGAACTGTAGCCTGTGCGGGGGCAGGTTGCGCGGCCGTCGGCTGCGCCGGAACGGGCTGTACGGACGCGGGTTGTGTAGACGCGGGCGGTGTGGGTGTGGGTTCGCCCTGGGTATTGGCATCAGCCGCAGGTGTTGCAGGGGCCTGCCCGTGCGCGATGAAATCGTTGTATCCGGGAGCGCCCGGCCGCGGTGGAACACCATCAGGCATGCCGCCAGCCCAGTGCGGCCAATGATCGGAAACGAAGCCGGCAAACGGACTGCACGATCCGAGGATGAGGCCAATTGAAACCATCGCCGGAACAGTCGCGCATCGGACGATCGGGCGCGCGCGTGGCCTGCCGCACTTTCCCGCGACCGTGCGCCATCGACAGAATTGCACAACAGGACGAATTTTCACAGTTTCACCCCAGCGGGCCGGCCCTCAGATGATCTGGGTTCGTGGCGACACTGTGGTCCCGTCGAGCCGCGGGATCGGGCCATTCGTCGTGTCGTGCTGCCGCCAAACTCTCATGGTGCGCTGTTCCCGCTTGAGGAACCTCTATAATCTCTACGTCAAGGTTCTCCTAACAAACCATCAATGTCCCGGAACTATGATGCGGCGACTGTTACCGAACCGCGGAAGCTAAGAAGGGCTTGCGAGTTTGATCTTGCGTCGACGACAGAGTGATGTCTCATTGCGAGCCGCAGCTTGCCACGCAGCTATCGCGGCGGCCTTCGGCACACTGGCAGCATGCAGCAATCTTGCTTCCTCACAGGACCCCGCGCCGGATTCAAGCGCATTTCCAGCTTACCGGACGACGATTGCCAATTACGTCAAGACAGCATTCAAGAACCAAGGAGCACTCCAGGCAACTGAGATATCCGATCTGACCTGGGCTCACACCTCGGTGGGATGGAGCTGGCTGGCATGCGTTCGCTTCCAGGAGGACGGACACCGGCATATCTACGCCGTGTTTTTGAGGGATAACGCGATCGTCGATTTACGCTATGCGGTGAAGACCGACCAATGCGAGGCGAAGGCCTATTCACCGTTCGACCTGGCAACGGGTTTGGTAACAGCCCCTGCACCCGACTCGGCGACAGGAATGCCAATGGCCTTGCCAACGGGCACGACGCCCGCACCGGCGCCGGCCAGCGGGCCCGGCCCCCTCTATTAGGTGCATCCGATGATCGGGGGCGCAGTCACGGTCATCTTCGCCGCGCTGACGTGCGCGACGCTCATGGTCGCGCTCTACCCGTGGCTCGAGCGCTACGCGCTGGCACGGCCTAACACGCGCTCTTCGCATCGCGCGCCGACCCCACAGGGCGGAGGCATCGCGGTCCTGGCTGCGCTGATCGCCGCGGTGGGAGTCTCACTGATATTTGGCTTGCTCGGTTCCTCGTCGAACGGGGCACTTCTCTCCGTGATGGCGGCGGCCGTCCTGATGGCCTGCATCGGGGCCGTCGATGACATCCGTCCTCTGCCGGTCGGACCGCGATTGTTGCTGCAGGCGCTGGCAGTGGCGTGGGTCGTCTACACGCTCCCGGATCAAATGCGGCTTTTCCCGTCGTTGCCGTGGAGTATCGAGCGCGCGATCTTGCTTCTTGGCGGCGTTTGGTTCGTCAATCTCGTCAACTTCATGGACGGCATCGACTGGATGACGGTCGTCGAGGCGGTGCCGATCTCTGCAGGCTTAGCCGCAGTCGGCGCGGCGCACGCTCTGCCGCCTAATGGCACCATCGTGGCGCTGGCCCTCGGCGGCGCCATGATCGGGTTTGCCCATTTCAACCGGCCCGTTGCGAAAATCTTTCTCGGCGATGTCGGCAGCCTCCCGATCGGATTGATCCTCGGCTGGCTGTTGCTGCTGCTCGCCGGCGGCGGCCATCTGATCGCCGCGCTCCTGATGCCGCTCTATTATCTCGCCGACGCAACCATCACCCTGATGCGAAGGCTCTTTCGGGGCGAGCCGGTCTGGCAGGCGCATCGCACGCATTTCTACCAGATCGCGACCGATCGGGGATTTACTGTCAGCGAGGTCGTCGCACGGGTGTTTGTCGTCAATGCCGTGCTCGGCGCGCTCGCGGTTTTGACGGTCGTAGCGCCCAGCAGCATCAACGACATCGCCGCGCTGTTTGGCGGCGCAGCGATGGTGACCCTGCTGCTTGCCGCGTTCGCACGGGGCAAGAAATGAGCCGCGCGCCGATCATCGGCGCGCTCGTTCAGGCAGCGGCGCCGCGGAAATCCGGAACGGCCTCGCGCAGCACGCGGTAGATCGCCTCACGCTCTTCTCGGGTCACGCCTTGATCGAGCATGGCGAGCCAGCCCCGCATCGCGTCGATCGAAGGTTGAACAGGACGCGCCGCAACAACACCGACCACGCCGATGTCGACGATCGGTTCCTCTCGCGCGAACAGAATCTCCTGTACGCGCTCGCCGGGACGTGCGCCCGTGAACACGATGTCGATGTCTTTGCCTGGTTCCAGCCCGGCCAACCGGATCATTCGCTCGGCCAAGTCGAGGATTTTCACCGGCTGACCCATGTTGAGCACATAGACCGGCACGTCCGAGCGTGACGGCCCGAGCGCATGACTTGCTGCGGTGACGACCAGATCGCATGCCTCGCGGATGGTCATGAAATAGCGCACCATCTCGCGATCGGTCACGGTGACGGGCCCGCCGGCGTCGATTTGCGCCTTGAATTTCGGCACCACCGAGCCGTTAGAAGCGAGCACGTTGCCGAAGCGCACCGCGATCAGCCGCATCGGCTTTCGGTCAAGGACGGCATGACGTGAAAAATCGGCATCGAGCGCCTGGCAATACATTTCCGCAAAGCGTTTGGTCGCTCCGAGGATCGATACGGGCTCGATGGCCTTGTCGGTCGAAATCATGACCATCGCGGCGGCGCCCGCCGCCGCCGCCGCATCGGCAACGTTGACGGAACCGAACACGTTGGTCTTGACGCCCTCCTCCCAGTTCGACTCGAGCAACGGCACATGTTTGAGTGCTGCGGCGTGAAAGACGATGTCCGGCTTGAAATCGGTCATGAGCCGAAACAATCGGGCGCGATCGCGGACATCGGCGATGCGTCCGACGATCTCAGCCGGCGAGTCTTTTCGTGGCAAGGGCTTCGAGCACCGCGTGCAGCGCCGGTTCGGAATTTTCGATGATAAGCAGCCGCGCGGCGCCGAAAGCGATCACGCGATCGCAAATCTCGGAGCCGATCGAGCCGCCGCCGCCGGTCACGATGATCGATCGGCCTTTCAGAAAATCTTCGAGCCGCGCGTAGTCGATCTTGACGCTCGGGCGCAGCAACAGGTCCTCGACATTCACGGGCGCCAGGCGAGGCGCCTCGCCCGCATCGTCAAGCGACGGCAGCCGGCTCACTGTCAGGCCGAGGCGGCGCGCCTGCATGAGCGTCGCTTCCGGCTTGGCGTTTGGCTCGAACGCCGACGGCGTGAAGACAACCCGCGAAACCTTCGTATCGCGCTGCGCCAGATCGTTGAACGTGCGTTCGAGATCGCTAAAGCCGCCGAGAACCGGAATGCCGCGGATCGACTGGCCTTGGTCGGACGAAGACGGCGACAGTACACCGACAGGCCAGATCTTCTTGACGGCGCCGCTTTCGATAGCCCGCAGCAGCATCTCCGCGTCGGCTGCAGCTCCGAGAATGAGAGTCGGGTTTGCTTCCTCCGCCCTCGCGTGCTGGCGGGTGCGGGTGTAGCGGAAATAGCGGTACGCGATACGCGGTCCGCCCAGGAACACCATCTGGAGGATCCAGTAGAGCGCAATGGTGATCTTGCCGAAGAAGAACTGCCCCAGCACGTTGGGCGCAACCAGCACATAATCGAGGGCAAGCACCGAGGCGGCCAGCACCGTCGCGGCGCGAAAGATGTTCATCAGGTCGGGAAGCGACGCAAACCGCCACTTCGATCTGTAGAGGTGAAACAGGTAGTAGATGATGCCCGCATAGGCGACAAAGCCCGGCAGAAACGCGATCAGCGCTTCACGCCGTTCCCAGAGGCCGCCCGCCTCGAAACGGATGTAGAAGCTCGCGACGACCGCCGCAGCCGTTGCGACCATGTCATTCGCAACAACGAGCGCCCTGCGCGGGCTAAACCTCAGTCCGTGCATCCCAAACCACACCGTAGGCAAGGCCCCGCCATCCAATAACGGGCTTTGGGCCACCGCGCTACCCCGATGGCGCCGGTCTCAAGCCGCCTGCCGGCCCGCAAGTGCTTGATCGACCGCGGAAATAACCTGATTGATCGGGAGTTCGTCAAGGCAGCGGCTATGGCTATCGAGGCGTCGGTCGCAGCCCTCCTGCTGGCAGGGCAAGCAGGGCAGCGGATTTTGGATGAGCCAGACATTGCCGCGTTGCTGGATGGTGCCGGCGGCAGCCCAGGGCTTCTCAAGGCCCCTTCGCGGCCAGGGTCCCCAAATGCGCGGGTCGGTCGGTCCATAAAGCGCCACCGTCTGCACTCCCGCGGCCGCCGCCAAGTGGGTAATCGCCGTGTCGGGGCCGACGTAGATGCGAGCGGCGCCGAGGAGCGCCGAGATTTCCGGCCATTCGAGCGCCCCGTCGAGCCGCACGACCTCGCAGCCTCGCCAGACCTCGTCGAGGTATGCCCGGTCCTGACTGGCCCCGGTAACGGCTATGGCGAGACCACGTTCGCGCAATGCCGCAGCCACCATTCGCCATCCATCGTTGGTCCAGCGTTTGTAGATAAACTTCGGCGCCGCATGCACCACCGCGTAGGGCGCCGCCGGCATGATTTCGCTGCGCACCGGGCCGGACGGACACACGATTTCGGGACAGACCGAAATGCCGAGAAGCTCGGCGAGCCGCAGCATATCGTGCACACGGTGCTGACTGTGATTGGTTACGTAACAGCGATGAAGCGCGGCCCGCTTAATCGCCGCGGGCATTCCACGGGCCTCGACCGGCCCCACACTTCGCCGTCCAGCGATCCACGCCAGAGTGGTCGGCCGGTCGCCGGTCTGCGTAGACACCGCAAGGTCATAGCGCTTAGCGAGCCGCAGCAGGAGCGAGACATTTTCGGCGGGGCTGGGGCGTTCGGGAACCGCGATGACGCCCGCAAGATCGGGATTCCCCGACAAAACGCCCGCGCTGCTGGCAAAAACCAGCGCCTCGATTGAGGCCGCGGGGAACGATCGCTTCAAGCTGCGAATGAGCGGCGTTGCCAGCAGCACATCGCCGAGACGCCGCAACGCGATCACCAGGATGCGGGGATTGTCGGGCAGCGATATGGCGGTCATGGCGGCATCGCGCGTTGCGCGTCAGAAGCGGCATCCCGCTCGCGCAACACCATCCCGCCTACAACGCCGACGCCAAATACATAGAGCCAGCCATGGCTGAAGTCGAACAAATGCGAATTGGCAAGCGAAGAGACGACGTTCTGAACCACAATGAGCAGGCCGATCCATGCAGTCAGCCCGCTGCCGCAGAACAGCATGAGATGCGCAACCCACATCGCGATCAAAAGCGCTGCGCCGACGACACCGAGTTGGATCGCGACGCCGAAGATCTGATTGTGCGGATTCTCGGTGACATAACCGGCGGCGCCGGTTTCGCCGGCCATGGCGCGGCGAAACTCTTCGGTGATCGACCCCGTGCCGTGCCCGATCACCGGCGCTTCTTCGACAATCGCCAATGATTTTCTCACAAACTCGATATGCAGCGCAGTCGAGCTCACCTCGTTTTTGCTCACGTAAGTGTGGAAATCCGATAGCGAGCGATGGACCTGCGCACGCAGATAGGGGGATGCGAACCACGCTGCTCCGACGAGGAGCAAAGCGGCAAGACACGAGGCCAGAACACCCCTCAGCCCGAACAGATGCCAGCCGAGCACGACGACCAACAAAGGGGCGACAACCAGCGCCGTACGGCTCGTGATGACAAATGCAAGGTCGGCGAGAAAAAGGATCGCAAGAACCACAGCGACCGCCACGATCCATTTCCTGTGCGTCATGGCCCGACCGCGAAGCTCGAAGACGGCGTCGATCAGCGCGAAGGCGCAGACGATGAATATGCTGCTCTGGAACAGATAATCCTTGACCGGCACGCCGTGCATTTTGCCATGACCGTCAAGCGCGGGAATCACCGCAAAAGCCCAGGACGTCGCGAGAAGGCAAATCGCAGAAATCAGAAAGCCAACGAGCACCTGATCGCCGTGCTGTGAGCGGCGGAATTGAGCGAGCAGAACGGGAATGACCAAAAGACGATGAAATCCATCGAGTCCGTTGAAGCGTTCAGCCCATCCAACACCGGCCCAAAGCATGCCAGCCGCCCCAAGCAACCAGAGCAGTGCCGGTAGGCCTCCGGCGGCAGTGAACAGTTCGCGGCGGACGAGTTCGATGCTCAAGGTCGGCAGCACCCCCACGAGCCAGAGCACAATCAAGATCCCGGTCGCCGACGTCGACCACGGCAGCGACACCGCGACGCCGATGGCGAGCCAATCGGCAAGCTTCTGCAGCGTCGCAAGATCGAATGATTTGTCGCGAACAACCGTGGCCATGCTGCAAGGCGATGCCCTGCTTGGAGCGTTGCGTCAACTCTGGCGTCTGAGGCAAGGATCGGCATTGATTGCACTCTAGCCCACGGGTGCGGATATCTTCGGCTCCTCGCGAAGTTTGGAAAGTCCGAGTTGCGCCTGAACGCGATCGCCGGTCAAAACGTCATCAAGGCGGCGTTCATTGTCTTGCAGGCCAGAGCGATCGGCTTCGGGATGCCACAGATGCAAAACGCCCGTCGCCATTCGCCCATCCTTCCTGCGCGCTCCGTGGCGCAAAAGCCGTACGAAAAGGTCGGAGTCCTCGCGGCCCCAACCGCTGAAGCCCGCGTCGAAGCCATCGACCGCGACCAGGTCCGCGCGCCAGACGCCGAAGTTGCAGGCGCGCGCACCGCGCCAAGCTCGCGCATGCAGCTTGCGCAGCGGTCCGAGCGGCAGCGAACCGAGCACGCCGAGACGATTGATCCTGCCGTGGAGCCGCTCGACCATCCAGTTCGAGAGCGTCCAGTGTTCCGCCTTAACTTGGTCACGCAAGATGTCGTTCGACAGCTCACGCGACATCAGGATGCGGTTGCCGGTCACGAACCATCCGGGCTCGGCGAGTGCGCGATGAGCGGCCACAAAATTCGGCCGCACGAGACAGTCGCCGTCGAGGAACAGAAAATAGAGCCCGGTCGCAGCCAAGACCGCACGGTTACGGATTTCCGCCAGGCGAAATCCCTTATCCGGATGCCAGACGTGCAGGACGCCGCGCCCAATTCGATCTTTCCAGGCATCGACCACCGCCGCAGTTTCCGGCTTAGAGCCGTCGTCGGCGACAAGCACCTCGAAATTCGCATCGTTTTGCTGCGCGAGCGAACGCAGTACCGCGTCGAGCGCATCCGGACGATTATACGTCGCGACGATAATTGAAATAAGCTCGCTCACGTCGCTACGTGTCCGATTGGGCCTGATGACGGCGCCCCTTGAGGGCGGCGTAAAGCCGCTCACGCAGCCGTCGCTTCGATTCGCGCAAATGGCGAAACGGAACGCCGAGGTAATGCTTACGCAGGAATTGCCATCTGCCGAAAGCGCTCACGGGCATCGCCATCTCGGATGGCACGTACCAGCCATTGAGCCCGGTGCGGCGGACCCAAGCGTAACCGCGCGATCGCAGCAGCCGGTGTAATTTGAGGTTGAACGCCAAATCTTCGATCAGTATGAGCCGCGGGCGCCACCGCTCCAGTGTGAGCCCGTTCAATACTTCAATCTCATGGCTTTCGACGTCGATGGACAAGAGATCGATCGGCGCGGGCGCATCCGCTTCCGCGAGTATGTCGTCGAGCGTACGCACCGGCACTTCGATCATGGATTCCTTGCGCATGCCGGCGACAAAGAAACCTGGATCGAGCGAGGAGTGAATGCCGGAGACCTGAAACGGCAACATCTTTCCGGAGTTGTGCGGCGATGAGCACGCACAGGCGAACACCGTCGCTTGGCGCCGCTCCCTCAGTTTCTGGACCATGGCCGGCTGTGGCTCGATCAAGACGCCGCGCCAACCCAATTGCTCTAAGTGCCACGTTTGCGACATGTGCTCGGGATCATTGGCGCCCACATCAACGAAGAAACCCTCGCGCGCGCCGCCGAAGAACTCTTCCTTCAACCGGTTCTCTGTCTCCGGCGGAAAAATCGCGCGCTCCCCGAGCTGCATGAGCATGACAGCTTCCCGCTCTGAACGCGATCCCATCGAAATAGCCGGCCCCTCGTGCGCGGCACCGTCTCGATGCAGATCATAACCGCTTCACGGCCTCAAGCCGGTCCAAGAGGCGCGCTATCGCGATGCTTTGCTCCAATCCCGCTTTTGGGGCAACACTGGGCCAATTCGGACGACTTATCGCTCCTGCAAGATATGAATTTAAGTTCATAAATGAACATAAGTTCGAATATTAGCGCCAGCAAATCTTCGAAGGGCTCGGCTCAACTCAAGCCCGATCCTGATCGTTCCGTATTTCTGGATCGGCGACTTCGTGCGTGGCCACTCGGTCGTGCAGCTCTTGCGCACCCGATATCCCGATCGGCCCGTCGACATGCTGACGACGACGCTGTGCGCGCCGCTTGCCGACTACATGCCCGGCCTACGCAAGACCATCGTCGTCGACCTGCCCCGCCGCAGTCTGGCCCTGGGCCAGCAGTTCGCACTCGCCAGGCGCCTCAAACAGGAGGGATATGGGAATGCGCTCATCATGCCGCGGACCTGGAAATCGGCGCTCGCCCCGTTCTTTGCGGGTATTCCCGAGCGTACGGGGTTCGCGGGGGAGGCGCGCTTTTTGCTCCTCAACGATGTGCGCTTTGGCGAGAAAAAGCTCGAGCGAATGGTCGACCGCTGCGCCGCCCTCGTTCTTCCTGCCGGCGCGACCCTACCGTCGCCGTTGCCTGTGCCGAAACTTGAGGTTCCCGCGGCCGACGCTGCGAACTGGCGCAAAAACCGCGGCTTGAACGCAGACGGACGGCCAGTCGTGGCGCTCGCGCCGGGCGCAGTCGGTCCGGCAAAACGATGGCCCAGCGCAGCTTATGCGGAACTGACCCGGCGCCTCGAGGCCGAGGGCTTGGCCGTCTGGGTTCTGGGGGGGCCGGACGAGAAGCCTCTGGCAGCGCAGATCGCAGACAGCACGCAAGCGCGGGACCTGACCGGAACCGATCTTCGTGACGCCATCCTGGCGTTGGCGTGTGCGTCGGTCGCGGTGTCTAACGACTCGGGGCTGCTTCACGTCGCCGCCGCTCTCGGCACGCCTTCGATCGGCATTTTCGGCCCGACAAGCCCGTGGCATTGGGCGCCACTCAACCCCCTTGCGGCGACGATCCAAGCCGCGACGAGCCTGCCGTGCCGGCCCTGTCACAAGCCCGTCTGCCGTCTCGAACACCACCGCTGCATGCGTGACATTGCGCCCGAGACCGTGCTGGCGGCAACCCGCAAAAGCGCTTTTGGCGGTTTGATCCAGGCTGATCTGCCCTAACGCGCTATTCATCGAATCGGAGTACGCGAGGCGGCAGGGAAACGGGTTGACATTCGATGACAGTCCTGGTCACAGGCGGCGCCGGCTATATCGGCAGCCACATGGTCAACGAACTCCTCGACGCCGGCGAGCGCGTCGTGGTGCTCGACAATCTTTCGACCGGACAGGCGTGGACCGTTCCCGAGGGCGTGCCGCTTGTTGTCGGGGAGACCGCGATCAAACGCTGGTCGGCCGGCTGATCCGTGAACACAATGTCGACGCGGTGATCCATTTCGCGGCGTCCATCGTCGTTCCCGATTCGGTGCGCGATCCGCTCAGCTACTATCGCAACAACACTGCCAACTCGCGCGCGCTGATCGAATGCGTCGTCAACAGCGGCGTGCGTCACTTCATCTTTTCGTCGACCGCTGCCGTCTACGGCAATCCCGGCGAGGACCCCGTGAAAGAGGACACGCCGACGGTACCGATCTCGCCATACGGCTGGTCGAAGCTGATGACCGAAATCATGTTGCGCGATGCCGGCAGCGCCTACGATCTGCACCACGTCATCTTGCGCTATTTCAACGTCGCCGGCGCCGACCCCCATGGCCGGGCCGGTCAATCGAGCAAGACGTCGACACATTTGATCAAGATCGCGGCCGAGACGGCGGTCGGCTTGCGTCCCAAGATCGACGTTTACGGCATCGATTATCCGACGCCTGACGGCACTTGCATCCGCGACTATATCCACGTCTGCGATCTGGTCCGTGAGCACTCCGATGCGCTGCACCACCTCCGCTCGGGCGGCGCATCGCTGACGCTCAATTGCGGTTACGGACACGGCTTCTCGGTGTTTGAGGTCATCGATACCGTGAAGCAGGTGTCCGGCTCCGACTTCAAGGTCGAGCATGCACCGCGGCGGCCCGGCGACCCGGCACGCATTGTTGCCAACTCCGAACGAGCCCGCGCGGTGCTCGGCTGGCGGCCTCGTTATGACGATCTTTCGACTATCGTCGCTCACGCGGTCGCATGGGAGCGCGAGCTCATGGCGCGGCGGCAGATGCAGACCGGCCATCGGCAGGGCGCCGAGCGCAATCTGTCAAGCACGCGGACGGCGGTTCCCGCGGCCGATTCCAAGCGCCGATAGAATCTCTGAATTCACTTGAATAATTGGTCCCTTCCGGGCATGGAACGGCGGTTGACGCCGGCCTCGCGCCGTTCGCGGCAGCGGGGCAAACGGATCACGCATGACAGCTGCCACGGCCAAATCCCCGGACGACTATTCGACATTTGCGCTGGTGCGCCGTCTCCTCGTGGACGAGGCACTCGGGCACTGGCCGCGCTACGCGATTGCTTTTGTGCTGATGGGGATCTCGGCCGCCGCAACGGCGCTCACCGCCTATCTTATCGGCTCGATGACCAACGAGGCCTACGTCAATCGCAACTATCATGGCATCGTCGTCATCGGCCTGATCGCCATGGTGATCTTCGTCGTGAAGGGCTTTGCGACCTACGGCGCGGCAGTCACGCTGTCATGGATCGGCAATCGCATCATTGCCGACAATCAGCGGCGCCTGTTCGACAGACTGCTGCAACAAAACATCAGCTTTTTCGCCGATCGCCATTCGTCGGAATTCATCGCCCGGCTGACCACCGGCGCCAACGCGGTCAGCCAGGTGATCAATCTTCTCATCACCGCCATCGGCCGCGATCTGATGTCGCTCATCGGGCTCTCGATCGTGATGGTGATTCAGGATCCCGTGATGTCGCTCGCCGGCGTAGTCGTGGCGCCGCCGGCGTTTATCTTCCTTCGCAAACTGATCCGCCGGGTGCGCGGGATCGCGCGGATGCAGTTCACCGGCGGCACGCGCATCATCGAGACCATGCAGGAGGCCCTGCAAGGCATGCGCATGGTCAAGGCGTTTGGCCTCGAAGACGAAATGCGGCGCCGGCTCGCCGTCAGCGTCGGCCAGGTCGAGCACGAGTCCAACAAGATGGCGCGCGTCTCCAACCGCGCCAGTCCGCTGATGGAGATGCTGGGCGGCTTTGCGATCGCGCTGGCGACGATCTACGGCGGCTACCGCGTCATCGAGACCGGAGCGACGCCAGGCGCATTCGTGTCGTTCCTGACGGCGTTTCTGCTTGCCTACGAGCCGGCAAAGCGCCTGGCGCGGCTCAACATCGACCTCAACAATAACCTGGTGGGCGTGCGCGTCCTCTATGAGGTCATCGACGGCCCGCCGGGAGAACCGAGCGATGACGCCCTGCCGCCGCTTAGCCTGACGGCGGCCCGGATCGAATTTGCTGACGTGCGCTTCGCCTATCGTCCCGACGCGCCGGTCTTGCGCGGCATGAGCTTTGTGGCCGAACGCGGACGCGTCACCGCACTGGTCGGACCATCGGGCGGCGGCAAGTCGACAGTGCTCAATCTGCTGCTGCGCTTCTACGAAGTCGATGCCGGCGCCATCCTGATCGACGGTCAAAATATCGCGGCGGTATCGCGGCGCTCGCTGCGGCAGGAAATCGCGCTCGTCGGCCAGATCGTTCACCTGTTCCGCGGCACGATCCGCGAGAACATCGCACTCGGCGATCTCAAGGCGAGCGAGGCGGACATTTTCGCCGCCGCCAAGGCCGCACACGCGCACGACTTCATCTTGGGCTTTCCGCAGGGCTACGACACGCCGGTCGGCGAGCACGGCTTGCAGCTCTCCGGCGGCCAGCGCCAGCGCATCGCCATCGCGCGCGCACTGATCAAGAATGCCCCCATCATCCTGCTCGACGAGGCAACGGCGGCGCTGGATTCGGAGTTCGAGCATCAGGTACAAGCGGCGCTCGCCGAGTTGTGCAAGGGCCGTACCACGCTTGTCATCGCCCACCGGCTCTCCACCATCATGCACGCCGATTGCATCCTCGTGGTCGAGGATGGTGCGGCCGTCGAATCCGGCCGCCACGACGAACTCCTGCGCAAGGGCGGCCGTTACGCCTCATTCTATCGCCTTCAGCTCAAAGAGCGGTCGCCCGCGATCGAGCCGGTGGCCGCGATCGCCTCGACCGCTTGATCCCGCATTGACCGTGCCGGGCCGTAGGCTATAAGCGCCCGCATTCCGGGTTTTTTCCCCCAAAACGAAGCGATCTCATGAGCACTGACGCCAAGAGCTACGTCATCCCGCAACCGCCGCAGCCGGCTATTCCGGTCGCCGGTACCAACATTATTTTCCGGTCCGGCGTCTGTGGTGCGTTGGGCGCAATTACGAAGAACACATCAAGGAAATGGGGCAGGATCTGCGCGAGCCGCCGTTCTTTTTTGCGAAGCCCGCCGACGCAATCGTCCCCGACGGCGGCACGGCCCCCTACCCCTCGCTGACCAAGGACATGCATCACGAGGTCGAGCTCGTCGTCGCGCTCAAGAGCGGCGGCCGCAACATCAAGACCGAAAAGGCGCTCGACTGCATCTACGGGTACGGCGTCGGCATCGACCTGACGCGCCGCGATCTGCAGATCGCCTCGCGCGAGATCAAGCGACCGTGGGAAGTCGGCAAGGCGTTCGATTACTCGGCGCCATGCGGGCCTCTGAAACCCGAATCTGAGACCGGGCACCCCGCGAAGGGCCGCATCGTGCTCAAGGTCAACGGCAAGGTGCGCCAGGACGGCAATCTCAATCAGATGATCTGGAACGTGCCGGAGGTGATCTCAAAGCTGTCAGAGATGGTCGAGCTCGAGGCCGGCGACATCATCATGACCGGCACCCCGTCCGGCGTCGCGGCGACGGTTGCCGGCGACAAGATCGAGTGCGAGATCGAAGGCGTCGGCACGCTGAACGTCACCATCGGCCCGCCGCTGAAGTGACCTTCGTCATTCCGGAAGCCGCGTAGCGGCTATCCGGAATCCATAACCACCGTCGATGCAGAACTCACTCGATCTGTGGCTATGGATTCCAGGTTCGCGGACTTTCGCCCGCACCCCGGAATGACAGCTACTGCAACAAGCCTTCGGCCTTCAGCGCTTCCTGCACCTTTGGACGCGCGGTGACGCGATCGACATACGCTTTGAGATTAGGCCATTTCGCCAGATCGATCTCGACGCGCGGCGTCCAGCGCAGAATCGTGTAGAGATAGGCGTCGGCGATCGTGAACTTGTCGCCCATCAGGTACTGCTTGCCGGCAAGCTGCTTGTCGACCCAGTCGAGCCGCTTGCCGATATTCTCCTTCGAAATCTTCTTGTATTCGTCAGGCGTGGTCGGCCGGAAGATCGGGCCGAACGATTTGTGCAGTTCGGAGGTCGTGAAATTGAGCCATTCCTGCACGCGATAGCGGTCGATCGTGCCGGACGCCGGCGCGAGCCCGGAAGCGGGCTTCTGGTCGGCCAGGTATTGTACGATCACCGGACCTTCGGTGAGCTTCTGGCCGCCGTCAATCTCCAGTACCGGCACTTGACCCTTGGGATTGACGGCCCAAAAATCCTGACCGCTTTTGGTTTTCTTTTCGCGATTGTCGACTTGTTCGAGATCGAGAGCGATGCCGGCCTCGCGCGATACGATATGCGGCGAGAGCGAACAGGCACCGGGTGAGTAATAAAGCTTCATGGGACGAACCTCCGTTACGCGGCCGGATCAAGTCATCCGCCAGTGGTCTTAATGCGCACGCCTATAGCACGGTTGCGGCGGGCCGTGTGAAGTCAAGGCGCGGCCTCACGACTTCGCTATAGTCCGAGATAAGCGCTGCGCACGCGGTCATCGGCAAGCAACTTGGCGCCGCTGCCGGATAATGTCACACGGCCGTTCTCCAGCACGTAGGCGCGGGTCGCAATCTTGAGCGACAGCGCCACGTTTTGCTCGACCAGCAGACAGGTCAAACCCTCGCGATTGAGCTCCTGGATGGTGCCGAGCATGGCATGGACGATGGCGGGCGCGAGCCCAAGTGAAGGCTCATCGAACATGATGAAATCGGGCGCACCCATCAGGCAGCGGCCGATTGCGAGCATCTGCTGTTCGCCGCCCGAGAGCGTGCCGGCTGCCTGCCGCGCGCGTTCGGCCAGCACAGGAAACAGCGCGAGCACGCGATCCCGGTTCCTGGCGCGAACGGCGCGCGCGCGCGGCGGCATTGCGCCGATGTCGAGATTCTCCGCCACCGATAGGGTCGGAAAGATCTGGCGGCCTTCCGCCACCTGGCCGATGCCGAGATTACAGACGCGGTAGCTCGGCCACCCCGCGATATCGATGCCGCGAAAGAGAATTTGTCCTCGGGCTGGCCTGTTCATGCCGGCGAGCGCACGGATGAGAGTGGTCTTGCCGGCCCCATTGGCGCCGACGATGGCGACAATCGCCCCCTCGTCGACGTCGAGTGACACTGCATCGAGGGCCTGCATGTCGCCGTAATACGCATCGAGGTTTTCGACGTGCAGCATCACACCGCCTCGGCGCCGAGATAAGACCGCACGACCACGGGATCGCGCACCACGTCTTGCGGCGCACCCGACGCGATCGTTGTGCCGTGGTCCAGCACCAGAACGTGCGAGGCAAGCGCCATGACGGCGCGCATGACATGCTCGATCAAGAGGATCGTCAGTCCGGTCTCGCGATTGATGGCCTTCAGAATTGAGACCATGCGGTCGGTCTCAGTCGGACGCAGCCCGGCCATCACCTCGTCGAGCAGCAACAGACGCGGCGCGGTCGCGAGCGCGCGGGCAACTTCGAGGCGTTTTCGGTCCGGCAGGGTCAGCGTCGAAGCAAGACGATCGCGTTTGTCGAACAGATCGAGACGCTGCATGAGCGCTTGTGCGCGCTGACGCGCCGTTTCGACGTCGCGATGCCGCAGCAACGCGCCGATCATTACATTGTCCTCGGCGCTCAAGGCCGGGAACGGCCGAACGATCTGAAACGTGCGTGCGATGCCACGACGGCACACGGCATCCGGCGTCAGGCCGCCGATCGGCTCGCCGGCAAACGCGATGGAGCCGTCATCCGGCGCCATCGCGCCGGCAATCATGTTGAACAGCGTGGTCTTGCCGGCGCCGTTGGGACCGATCACGGCGAAGATTTCGCCTTCGGGTACATCGAAAGTCACCCCGTCGACCGCGATCAGGCCACGGAAGCGCTTGCTCACCCCATCGAGTGAAAGCAGCGTGGTCATTTCGGGCCCCCAGCCAAGCCGAGCCGCCGCGCCAGCCATGGCCACACCCCTTCGGGCCGCGCCGTGATGACGAGCAGCAGACAGATGCCGTAGAACACCTGCTTGGCGCCGGGCAGGTCTAGGCCAACCGCGGCCATCGCCGAGTTGAGCGTTTCGGCGAGACCCGTCAGCACGAACGCGCCGAGAATCGGACCGAACAGCGTCCCGACGCCGCCGATGATCGGGCCGAGAATCATCTCGATCGAGCGACCGATGCTGAATACCTGTTCGGGGAAAAGATTGTTATAGAAGAACGCGTAGAACACGCCGGCGAACGACGTCATCGCCGCCGACGTCATCACCGCGTACATCTTGAAGCGGAACGTATCGATGCCGGCAGCGCGCGCCGCCTGTTCGTCCTCGCGGATGGCAAGCCAGAAATATCCGATGCGGCTTTGCATCAGTGCCCGGCAGAGAACAAAGGCCAGCACCGTCGCGGCAAGGATGACGTAGTAGAACATGGCCGGATTGCCGCGAAGGCGCCACAGATCGTTGTGCGTATAGTGCGCCACCGGAAGAAACAGCCCGGCGGAGGCATTGACGATCGCCAAGTTGTCGAAGCCGATGCGGGCAAACTCGGCAAAGGCGATGGTGAGGATCGCAAAGTAAACCCCGGCAACACCGAAGCGGAAGGCGAGAAAGCCAATGATCGCGCCGCACAGCACGGCAACCGGTATGGCTGCCAGCAGCCCGATCCATGGGCCGACGCCGTAGCGCGTGAACAGAAAGGCCGCGACATAGCCGCCAAGCCCGACATAGATGGCGTGGCCGAGCGAGAGTTGTCCGGCAAAGCCCATCATCACGTTCCAGGCCTGACCGGTGTAGGCGAAATAAAGAATGATGATGAGCACCGTGAGCAGGTAATCGTTGACGACCCATGGCGCGAGCAGAAGAACCGCCAGCAATGCAGCCAACAGTACGGCCGCTCGAACCGAAACGCCGCCAAGATGCGCTGTCATGACGCCCCCTTGCCGAGGATGCCCTGCGGGCGGAACAGCAGCACCAGCACCAGAATGCCGAAAGCAAACATGCTCTTGGTCGACGGTGTAAACAGCAGTCCCGCCAGCGCCTCGGTGAGTCCGATCAGAACGCCGCCGAGCAGCGCACCCGGCATCGAGCCGAGGCCGCCGGTAATGACGATGATGAACGCCAAGAGCGTGTAGCTCGGACCGAGCATCGGCGTGGCGTCGATCAAGAGCGTCATCATCGCGCCCGCCGCACCGACGCACGCGGCACCAAGCCCGAAGGTGAGCGCATAAAGCCGCTTGACGTCGAGCCCGACCACGAGCGCCCCGGTGTAGTTGTCGGCGCAGGCGCGGATCGCCTTGCCGATCAGGGTCAAGCGGAAGAACGCGAACAGCGCGGCAGCGAACACGATCGCCGCGGCGCCGGCATAGACTTTTGTGGCATCGATGATCAGCGGGCCGAACTGAAAGCTGTCGAACGCGTATGACGTCTGCACGCTGCGCGCGTCCGGTCCGAAAATGATCAGCAACGTGTTGACGATGATGATTGCCAGCGCCACCAGCAGCAGAAATTGGCTGTACTCGGGCCGGGTCACGAACGGATTGATCAATCGCGCCTGCAGCGTATAGCCAAACACGAACAGCACCGCCGCAATCGGCACCAGCATGATCAGCGGATCGAGATGAAACTGCGCGAACAGGACAACCGCGATGTACATCGCGATCGTCATCATCTCGCCGTGAGCGAAATTGACGACCCGCACCACGCCGAAGATGACCGACAGGCCAAGCGCCATCAGGCCATAAACGAGACCTGTCAATACGCCGCTGACGGCGACGTTGAGAAAGACGTCAAACGGCACTGCAGCGACTTAGCCGCGGCTCTGATAGGACTTCAAAGGCCATTCAGGCTTGGCGTTGGCGGCGGTCTGCGGAGCAAGCGTGACGAGCTTGCCGTCGCGGTTCTGAATGGCGCCGTCCTGTACTTTGTCGTTCTGACCCTTGGCGTTGAACTGAATGCCGGCTCCGATGCTGGCATTGTCGGTGATGTTGGTGGTGCGGATGGCATCGGCCAGCGCCTTCGGATCGGTCGAGCCGGCGCGCTTGAAGGCGTCCGCGGCGACCAGCAACGCCTCGAACGTGAAAATGTGGTTGGTGTTCAGATTGACGCCCGGGCTCGCCTTGGCCAACGCGTCTTCGAGCACCTTGCTCAATTTCTTGTTTGGGTCGTACCAGGGCACGAAGCTGATCGGGCCGTCTGACAGCTTGCCGAGCGTTTTCAGATACTGATCTTCATACCAGCCCGGCCCCATGCTCATGATCGCCTGCGGCGTCCAGCGCTGCTTGACCAGTTCGCGGGTCAACAGCATGGCATCGTTGAGGCGGCTGACGAGCAGGATGGCGTCGGCGCCGGTCGCCTTGGCCTTCGATACCTCGACCGACAGGTCGCGCGCCGCCGGATCGTAGGCGATCTCGTCGGCGATCGTGTACGGCATGTTGAATTTGGGCATCACCGCGCCGATGCCCTTCGACATGGCGGTGCCGAACGTGTCGTTGACATGCATGAAGACGACCGTCTTCGGCGCCGAGCCGACGAGCGAAAGATCTCCTTCTGATCGGTAAAGGCGTCGCTCAGAATCATTCCCGCGGTCGGAAAATTCCGGAACACAAATTTGTAGCCCTGCTCGGTGATGTCGGGGGCAGCGGCGATATTGATGACGAACGGAATGCCTTTCTGTTCGGCGACCTGGGCGATCGCCGACGACTGGCCGGAATCGAATGCGCCCACCAGAAGCTGCGCGCCGTCACCGATCATCTTTTCGGCGCGCGCGCGCGCCACATCGACGCTCGAACTCGGTGTCGCCGTTGATGATTTGCAGTTCCGGCAGGCCCATCGATTTGAGGATCGCCGGAGCGATATCGATGCCACGTTGGCAATCCTGGCCGATGCCGGCCTCGAAGCCCGAGCGCGGCAGGAGCACGCCGACTTTCAGCGGCGCCGCTCTGTGCGCGCACGATGGCGGGCGCCGCAATCGCAACCGCGCCGGCGGCCGCGCTGTTGAGCAAGCGACGACGATTTGGTGTTAGGGTGTTATTCATGGCGGAATCCTCCCAGGGGTGCCGAAATGCTAGGAAACCGCAGCCGCGGCGGCAAGCGCCGATCACGTCATCAAAAAGTCGCTGAACCGCCGCGGCAATCCGTAGCAGCCGGCGATCCTGGCCGTTGCGCGCGAGCAGCATCAGCCCGGCCGGTAGCGCGGCCTTAAGCGGCAACGAAACGCCGCACAGATCGAAGAAATTGCCGATGCTGGTGTTGCGCAGCAACGCGGAATTGCGGGCCGAGAAGACGCTCGGGTCCGCGACTTCGGCAATGGTCGGCGCGACGATCGCCGTCGTCGGCATGATCAGAGCATCGAGGCCGCCGAGCCGTGCATCCATGGCGCGGACGAGGCGCGCGCGCTCGCGCACCATCTCGACATAGTCGGCCGCCGACACCGCGCAGCCGCGCTCGATGCGGACGCGCACGTTCGGATCGAAATCGGCGGCGCGGCGTTTGAGCCGGTCGCGGTGGATGGCGCAGGCCTCTGGCGGCGAGATGCCGCCCTTGGCATTGACCTCGGCCATGCCGTCGAACAGCGGCAGCGTCTCGCTGGTGATGCGGACGCCGGCCTTGTCGAGCCGCGCGAGCGGCTGCGTCGAACGCAGCGCTTACGGTGTCGTCGAGCCGATCAAGCGGCAGGCCTTGCGCGATGCCGAAGCGAAGTCCGCCAACGTCCATAGTTCGAGCATGGGTTCGAACGGCGCATCATCGTCGCCCGCCATGACGGCGTCGGCCTTTGCGCAGTCCGCCACCGTGCGCGCCAGCGGCCCGATCGAATCGAGCGTATAGCTCAGCGGAAACGCGCCTTCGGTCGGAACGCGCTGACGGCTTGGTTTGAAACCGACGAGGCCGCACAAGGCCGCCGGAATACGCACCGAGCCGCCGGTATCGGTGCCGATCCCGATCTCGCACATGCCATCCGCAATCGAAACCGGCCGCGCCCGCCGACGAGCCGCCGGGCACGCGCGTGCGATCGTGCGGATTGCCGGGCGTGCCGAAATGCGGATTGGCGCCGACGCCCGAGAACGCGAACTCCGTCATGTTGGTCTTGGCGACAATCACCGCGCCCGCGGCGCGCAGCCGGCGCACGATCGGCGCGTCGGCCTTGGCCGGCGCCGCTTCCTCGGCCAGGATTTTTGATCCGGCCCGGGTCGGCTCGCCGGCGACATCGAACAAGTCCTTGATGCTGACGATCGTGCCGTCGAGCGGCCCGAGCGATACGCCCCGCGCGCCCGCGCATCGGCCGCATCGGCCGCCGCGCGGGCAGCTTCGCCATAGACCGTCAGGCAAGCGCGAGCGCCCTCGCCTTTCGGATCCGCGATGCGCGCGAGCGCCTGTTCGAGCCGGTCGCGGCAGGAGGCTGACTTTTCATGAGCGAAGATTCACGCCGAGCCGGCGAGCTTTTGCTTCCGTTACGCCTTCAAAACCATCGACCGGCTTGAGATCCTTGAGCGACGGCGCGCCGACCTGCTGCATGGCGACCATCAGCTCGGTGCGCAGGATTTCCAGCACGCGTTCGACGCCCGGCTGGCCGAACGCGCCGAGGCCCCACAGATAGGGCCGTCCGACGGCAACGCCTTTGGCGCCCATGCACAGCGCCTTGACAATATCGGTGCCGCGGCGAAAGCCGGAGTCGATCAGGACCGGCATGGTGCCGGACACTTCGATGATCTCAGGCAGCGATTCGATCGTCGAACGGCCGGCTTCGTCGGCGCGGCCGCCGTGGTTCGACACGATGATCGCGTCGATGCCGGTCTCCGCGGCGATCTTGGCATCCTCCCAAGCCAGAATGCCCTTGAGCACCATTTTCATCTTCGTCTCGTCGCGCAGCCGCTTGATGTAATCCCACGACATGGCGGACGACTGGATGTTCTTCAGCCCCGACAGGTCGGCGCCTTCGTACATCGGCTTGTCCCGTTGCGACGTGTCGATGCAGCTGTTGTCGTGGCAGCCGGAGCATTGGCGCGTGTCGAGCTTGCGCATGCGCAGCGCGGTTTCCTGGTTGCGGCCGCCATTGCGGTCGACTGTAACCGCGACCGCGATCGAACCCTGGCTTTCCATGCTTTTGACGTGGTGCTTCGCGATCTCGAATTTGTTGGTCGCATAGAGCTGCGACCAGATCGGCCGGCCGCGCGCGGCGATCACGTCGGCGACCGTGGCGCTTGCCTGTGTCGAGAGGATCATCAGATGGTCGCCGATCTTGGCGGCTCTGGCGACACCCTCCTCGCCGTCGGGATGATAGCCGCGATGCCCGCCGGTCGGATCGATGATGATCGGCGATTCGTACTTTTGCTCCGAGAATCTCCGTGCTCATATCGACCTTGCTGACGTCGACAAGGCGGCGCGGACGGAGCTGAAACTTCTGAAAGCCCTCGCGGTTGGCCCGCAACGTCACATCGTCGTCGACGCCGGACGCCATGTAGCCGAAATGCGCGGGCGGCACGTTCTTGTGCATCACCGGCTCGAAATCGAACACGTCGAGTGCTTCCTTCGGACTCGAAATCAGGTGCTCGTAGTCACGCGGTGCCCACACGAACGGGTCGGCCGGCCGCTCCGGGTACTCCTCCGCCAACGCCGAGAGGCTCGTGCCGGCAAACAGCGGACTTGCGGCGAGGAACTGGATGAAACGGCGGCGGCTCGTGGTTTCTTTGGGGGTCAGCTTCATGATGGACGGTTCCTCCGAATTCTTGCGTATGCCCCGGCGCGTGCGGCGGGATCCATCCTATCGGCCGCCGTCAGGGATGCAAATGAGCGGCGCCGGCGGACGGGATTGCCTCCATTGCAAAGTTTGAACCAAATCTCCATCATTTGCGCCATTGATCCGATTGAAGGACTCCGGCAATGCACGACGTGAAGCCGTCTCTTTGCTTCATCGGCTTTGGCGAAGCGGGCCAGGCCATCGCGTCCGGTCTGCGCGACGCCGGAGTGGGGACGATGGCGGCGTGGGATATTCTGTTCCCGCAGCCTGACGGCGAAAAACTCCGGCATGCCGCCGAGGCGATCGGCGTGCAGTACGCCAGCTCAACCGCCGACGCTGTCCGCGGCGCCGACATGATCGTCTCGGCGGTCACGGCGGCCTCGAGCGTCGCGGCAGCGCAGTCGGTCAAGGCCCATGTCGCCGGCACGCCATTTTTCCTCGACATCAATTCGGTCTCGCCGGGCCGCAAGCAGGAAACTGCAAAGCTTCTCGGCGACAAAACGCGCTATGTCGATGTCGCCGTCCTCGCACCGATCTATCCGGCGCGACACCAGACGCCGATGCTGTTGGCCGGGCCTTACGCGCAGGAGATCGCACCGTCGCTGTCAGGGCTCACGATGGAGGTCAGCGTTGCAGGACCGAAAACCGGAGCGGCCGCGGCGATCAAGATGGTGCGCAGCGTCATGATCAAGGGCATCGAAGCGTTGACGCTCGAATGCTTCCTCGCCGCCTCGCGCGCCGGCGTGGTCGACGAAGTGGCTGCCTCGCTGAAGAACAATTATCCGGGGCTCGATTGGACAAAGGTGATCCCCTACAACCTCGAGCGCATGGCGAACCATGGCGAGCGGCGTGCCGCCGAAATGGAGGAAAGCGCCGATACGCTGCGCGAACTCGGCGTGGAGCCGCTGATGGCGACCGCGACGGTGAAGCGCCAGCGCGAGATGGGCCAGATCGGCAAGCAGCAGAGCGTGCGCGGCGTCCTCGACAAAGACCGCATCGCGATGCTCAACGCCATCAGCGCGGCGGCCCGCGACCGGCACTGATCGCGGTGTTCTCCGCGTCCCGTGAAAGCGGGGACGGCCTGGATTCTTCGACGGAATGGCGGAGAGAGCGGCTACTTCTGCTGCGCGATGACGCTCTGCAAGAAAATTGTACGACGCCTTGGGCGTTCGCTTGAGCGTCTTGAAGTCGACGTAGGTGATGCCGAAGCGCCGGCTATAGCCTTCCGCCCACTCGAAATTATCCATCAGCGACCAGACAAAATAGCCGCGCAGCTTGACGCCAGAGGCGATGGCGCTGCGCGCGGCGGTCAGGTGTTCGCGCAAATAGGAAGCCCGATCCTCGTCATGCACGGTGCCGTCGGGCGCGAGCGGATCGTCGAAACACGCGCCGTTCTCGGTAACGTAGAGGTCCGATGATCGCCGTAGCGCTCGCGCAGCCGGACAGTTCTTCGATGAGGCCGCTGGCATCGATCGGCCAGCCCATCGCGGTGAAGCGCGTGCCTTCCGGCGTCGCGCCGAACCAGGCGCCGAACAAGCTTTCCGGAGCGCGCACCACATACATCGGCGAATAGTAGTTCACGCCGATGAAATCGACCGGCTGGTGCATGGCGGCGAGATCGCCATCGGCAGTCAGCGTCGCGAAGTCGGCCGCGATCTCGGCCGGATAAGCTCCCGTCATCAGCGGATCGAGGCACGAGCCATTCCACATCGCGTCGAAACGTACGGACGCCCGGCGATCCTCGTCGCTGTTTGAGGACGGCCGCGCCGCCTGTAGCGAAATGATCGTGCCGAGTTGCAGATCGCTGCGCTCGGCGCGCAGCGCCGCGATGGCTCGGCCGTGCGCCAGATTTTGATGGTGGGTCGCAGCCAACATGTTAGGCAGGCCGGTCAATCCCGGCGCGTGGCTGCCGACGCCGTGGCCAAACAAGGCGTGGATGTTGGGCTCGTTGAACGTCGCCCAGTGCTTGACGCGGTCGGACAGCCGGCGCGCAACGACGCTGGCGTAGTCGGCGAATTTGTGGGCGATGTCGCGATGAAGCCAGCCGCCCTTATCCTGCAGCGCCTGCGGCAAATCCCAATGATAGAGACACAGCCACGGCGTGATCCCAGCGGCGATCAGTTCGTCGACCAGTCGATCGTAAAAATCGAGGCCACGCTGTTCGACCGCGCCCTCGCCGCTCGGCTGGATGCGCGGCCAGGCGGTCGAAAACCGGTAGGCCTTGAAGCCGCCGCGCGCGATCAGATCGATATCTTCGCGCTAGCGATGATAATGGTCGCACGCGACGTCCCCGGTATCGCCGTTCTTCACCTTTCCGGACGTCCGGCAATAGATGTCCCAAATGCTTTTGCCGCGGCCGTCTTCGTTGGCGGCGCCTTCGATCTGATAGCTCGACGTCGAGGCGCCCCACACGAAGTCGGCTGGAAACTTCAAGTCTTCTGAGGCGGCTGAAGCTGGTGACACTGGCTGACCCAAGACAAAAGGACCCAAGACAATAGGACGAATGGCTGCGGCCAGGACGCCGCGGCGCGAAATGGACGTCATCGCCTATGGCCTTTGCGGCGTTCTCGCGGCGCAGCGCGCGACGCTTTCGGCACCGGCCGGCGCGCGGTCTTGCCGGTACTGCGGCGCGGCGGCATGGCGCCCGCTGCCTGCAGCCGCATGCTCCAATACTCCCAAGTCCGCGTCACGACCGTCGGGATCAGGCTGAGTGCGCCGGCAAGCTTAACTTCGCCGCGGCGCAAGGTGTCGGGCGTGCCAAGTGCCAGCGCCCGCATTTGATATTCGGCGTTCTGACACATGAAGATCGAGCGTGAGACCAGTTCCTTCAATCCACCGCCCACAACGGTCGCGCCATGGCGGTTCATCAGTACGGCGTTATGCTGACCGAGCGCGCGCGCGAGCGAGTGGCCCTCCTCCTGTTTGACGACCAGAAGGTTGGTGTCGCCGAACTCGGTGTACTGATCCCAGAACGGCGCCTCCTCGCCCATCGCGGCGCCAAGATGAAAAACCGGCTTGATCGGCTTGCCGGCGATGCAGAATGGCATGACTGCAGGAGCGTGGTGATGGCAGACCGCCATCACATCCTTGCGCGCCTGAAAGATGCAGCCGTGGATGACCCGCTCGGCGTAGAGGTGCGCCTTCGCCGGCTTCACCGGCTCGGAATCCAGCGTGTATTCCAGAATGTCGTCGGGCTCGATCAACAGCGGCGAGCGCGACCGTGACAGAAGATAACGATTCGGATCGGCCGGATGGCGCACGCTGACATGGCCGAAAGCGTCGAGCACGCCCTCGTTGGCCAGAATCCGGTTGGCAAGCGCCAATTCCTCGATGAGATCGGTCAATTGATTGGTCACAGCGCGTCCTCGCCTTTCCCGGCAGCACAAATTCCGGCTGCCCTCAGCGCGCAAGCAAAACCGCAACGGGCTCACTATTCAAGACCGGAGTGCGGGATGCTTGCCGTTCATTTTGGCCTGTCGCCTTAGGCGTTTTTGCGCGATAATGCGGCAGGCTGGCGACGCCAAAGAAGTAAGCAAACATGGCCGGCCGGGAGGACGCGGCCATGAAATGCGACATAGTCAGGCATCGAATCGCGCTTTTCACGTGCGGCGCAGCCGTTGCGCTTGGCGTTCTGAGCGGTGGCGCTCGCGCGCAGCAACCTTTGCCGATTGCGAGCCAGGGATATTTCTTCGTCGGCGGCAAGTTCAGCGAGGTCGGCGACCGCCAGGTGATGAGCGGGCAGGCCTATGTGGAATTTCAGATTCCGCAGAAGCGCACCCAGCCCTACCCCCTCGTGATCATTCCGGGCGCGGCGCAGACGGCGACCAACTTCACCGGCACGCCGGACGGCCGAGAGGGTTGGGCGCAATATTTCCTGCGCCGCGGCTATGCCGTCTATATCGTCGAACAGCCTGACCGCGGCCGCTCCGGCTATCAGCCCGACGTCGACGGGCCGCAAGCCTATCCCAACGTCAAGGGCGTCGAGGACCGCTTCACCGCGCCGGAGCGCGCCATGCTGTGGCCGCAGGCGAAGCTGCATACGCAGTGGCCCGGCACCGGCAAGGCGGGCGATCCGACGTTCGATCAGTTCTACGCCTCGCAAGTCCCCTTCGTGCAGAAGCCGGAAGTGACGCAAGCGCTCAATCGCGACGCCGGCATCGCGCTGCTCGACAAGATCGGTCCGGCCATCGTCATGACGCACTCACAGTCAGGCACCTATGGGTGGGCGCTGCTCGACGCGCGGCCGAACCTGGTCAAGGCGCTGGTGCAAGTCGAGCCGACGTTTCCGCCGGTCCACGACGTCGATTTCGTCGGCGCGCCCGATTACTTCCACGAAGGCCCTGTAGCGCGGGCGTGGGGCCTGACCTCAATCCCGATCACCTACGTGCCGGCGGTCAGCGATCCGTCGCAACTCGCCTTCGTGCAGCAGGATAAGCCCGACGGGTCCGATCTGATGCGCTGCTGGCTGCAACAGGAGCCGGCCCGGCAGCTTCCCGAACTACAAAAGGCGCCGGTCGCGATCGTGACGGGCGAAGCATCATTTCACGCGCCGTATGAGCACTGCACCATCAAATATCTGAAGCAGGCAGGCGTGCAGCCGACCTGGATCGACCTCGGCAAGGAGGCCATCCACGGCAACGGCCACATGATGATGCTGGAGAAAAACAACCTTCAGGTCGCCGCCGTGATCGCGAAATGGATGGGAAGCGCCGTATCGGCAAAGCCCGCCCACGCCGCGGAACGGAAAATCCACACGGGCGCAGCGAACTGACAGATTTTCCACCGAGGAGAACGCCTATGGCTGCCATCACCGTCAACGGACAACGCCGCGAGCTTGCGGTCGCGCCCGATACGCCGCTGTTGTGGGTCCTACGTGAACACTTAAAGCTCACCGGCACCAAGTTCGGCTGTGGTATCGCCGCATGCGGCGCCTGCACGGTGCATATCGACGGCGAGCCGGTGCGCTCCTGCTCGATGCCGGTTTCGCTGGTCGAGGGCAAGTCGGTCACGACGATCGAAGGCCTGTCGGCCAACGGCGACCATCCGCTGCAAAAAGCCTGGATCGTCGAACAGGTGCCGCAATGCGGCTATTGCCAGTCCGGCCAGATCATGCAGGCCGCAGCGCTCCTCGCCGGCAACAAACATCCGTCACGGGCCGACATCGTCGAGGCCATGGACGGCAACATCTGTCGCTGCGGCACCTATCTCAAAATCATCAGCGCGATCGAACGCGCGGCACGGGAGGGCTGAGCCATGAACAAGCACACCGATACGAGCGCGTTCAGCCGGCGCAATTTTCTCAAATCCACCGCGGGCCTTGTGTTCGCATTCACGGTCGCGCCCGACACGGCGTCGTTTGTCGATGACGCCTTTGCGGATACGCCCGATCCGGCCGCCTCCTTCGCGCCGAACGTCTGGCTGACGATTGGGACCGACGGCACCATCACCATGGTGTCGCCGGCCGCCGAGATGGGACAGGGCACGTTTACTACGCTGCCAGTCATCATTGCCGAGGAACTTGACGCCGACTGGGCCAACGTCCGGCCGGTCTTCCCGACCGACTGGGACGATAAAAAATTCGGCAATCCCGCCTACGGCTACACATTCCAGACATCCGCGAGCGCATCGGTGAACGGCTATTTCACGCCGCTTCGCCTCGCCGGGGCCCAGGCCCGCCGCGTCCTGCTCGATGCGGTCGCAGCGAAGTGGTCCGTTCCCGTCGGCGAACTTTCGACCGAGCCGAGCGTCGTCGTCCACAAAGCCTCGGGACGCCGCATCAGCTACGGCGACATCGCGGCCTTCGCGAAAGCTCCGAGCGAACTGCCGAAGGTCGAGGAAACCGATCTCAAGCCGGCCGCGAACTTTCGGCTGATCGGCAAAGATATCGCCAGGGTCGAACTGCCACTTAAGGTCACGGGCTCTGCCAAATACACCATGGACGTCGAAGTACCCGGCATGGTCTATGCCGCGGTGCTGCAATCGCCCTATGCGGGCGGCAAGCCGGTGACGATCGACGATGCGCGCGCTCGCGCCGTACCCGGCGTGACCGACGTCGTTGCGCTGCCCGAAGGCGTCGGCGTGATCGGCACGACGGTCGAAGGCACGCAGAGAGCGAAGCGCCTGCTCAAGGTGACATGGGGCGACGCCGCCGGCGCTCATCTCGATAGCGAGCAGACGCTGGAGGAGTTCGGCTCTATCGGCCGCGACATGAGCCGCGAAGGCGTGGCTTACGAGAAAACCGGCGATGCCAAAGTCGCGATGGCGAGCGCCAAGCAGGTGTTCCGCGGCGAGTATCGCACGCGGTACGTCTATCACGCCCAGATGGAGCCGATGAACGCGACCGCCGCTATCGCCGCGGACGGCAAATCGGCGGAGCTCTGGGTCGGCACCCAGGCGGCGTCGAGCCTGCTCAGAGGCGTCGCGCAGATCCTCGACATCGATCGCTCGAAGATCACGCTGCACCAGAATTTCCTCGGCGGCGGCTACGGCCGCCGCGGCAACCACGAGGTCGTCTTCGATGCGGTGCGGCTCTCCAAGGCGGCCGGCAAGCCGGTGAAGCTGATCTGGACCCGCGAGGACGACATCGGCGGCGGCAAATTCCGTCCGATGACCGCGCACCACATCGAGGCGGGCTTCGGCGACAACGGCAAGCTCGTCGCCTGGCATCACCGCGTCGTCGCGGAATTGGTCGTGGCCTACACGTCGGGCGATCCCAAGCCGCGGCAGGACCGCATCGTGATGAAGGGTTCGCCGGCCGTTCAGTACCCAGTGCCGAACAAGCTCGCCGAACATGTCATCGAAAATCGCGGCGCGCGGCTGTCGCCATGGCGCGGCGTGGGTAACGGCCACAACGCGTTCGCGATCGAGTCGTTCGTCGACGAGATCGCGCTGGCACGAGGCAAGGACCCGATCGCACTGCGGCTCGAACTTTCGGAGGGCGTTCCGCGCATGCAGCATTTGCTGCGGGTCGTGTCCGAGATGTCGGACTGGACCCGCAAGCGCAGCGACACCGCGCTGGGCGTCGGCACCATGGTGAAGGACGATACGCTCGCCGCCGGCGTCGCCGAAGTCGCACTCGACCGCAAGAGCGGCTCCATCAAGGTGCTCAACTTCTGGGCCGCGGTCGACGCCGGCATCGCCGTGCAGCCGCGCAACCTCGCGGCGCAGACCGAGGGCAGCATCGTCTATGCGCTCGGCCACGTGCTGCGCGAGAAGATCACGATCCGCGACGGCCGCGTGCTGCAATCGAACTACAGCGACTACGAAGTCGCGCGGATGTCGGACGTGCCGCACATCGAGATCAAGGTGGTGTCGACCGACAACAAGCCGACCGGGGGCGGCGAGGAAGGCGTCCCGCTGGTGGCGTGCGCGGTCGGTAATGCCATCGCGACGCTGACCGGCGTGCGGCTACGCGAACTGCCGTTCTCGCCGGATCGCGTGCGCGGCGCGCTTGGAGCGTAGAGCTTCAAAGCGCAGGCATTGACAATGTGAACGAAGCTCAATCAGCTAAGTTAGGCTGAGAGAGCAGGCGCGCGTATGCGGATTCACGTCGTCAATCCAAACACGACGCGGTCGATGACCGACAAGATTGCGCGCGCCGCGATGGCGGTCGCCGGGCCCGATACGACGATCCTCGCCACCCAGCCGGACTCCGGCCCGGCTTCGATCGAAGGCCGACGGGGCGCTTGCCGTCCCGGGTCTCCTGAAACGCCTCACCGAGGCCGACGCGCAGGGCGTCGACGCCCACGTGATCGCCTGCTTCGACGACACCGGGCTCGACGCAGCACGCGCTGTGGCGCTGTCGCCGGTCATCGGCACCGGTGAAGCAGCGTTTCACGTCGCGAGCCTGATCTGCGAAAAATTCGCCGTCGTGACGACGCTCGATCGTTCGGTCGGCGTGATCGAGAATAATCTGATCCGCTACGGGCTTGCCGCACGCTGCGTGCGGGTCAAGGCAACCGGGCTCGGCGTGCTGTCGCTCGAAGACCCCACGTCGCAAGGGCGGCACCGGATCGCGGCGGCAATCGAAGAGGCGAAGCGCGACGACGGCGCGGACGCCGTTGTTTTAGGGTGCGCCGGTATGGCCGACCTCGCCGCTGCGCTGTCGGCACAATGCGGTCTTCCCGTAGTCGACGGCGTTGCGGCCGCCGTGACGCTGGCGGAAGGGCTTGTCCGCCTCGGCCTTAAAACCTCGAAGCTCGGCGGCTACGCGCCGCCGCTGCCGAAAGCGACGGCGGTAGCGCCAGAAAAGATCGCGTCCGGGATTTCCGCTCTGCGCAAGGTGTAGTCTGAGGATCGCAGAATAACGCATCGAACTCCATTACGTCGGGGCGGCTTCGGCGATAGCGGCGCGCTGCTGGCGCATCAGCGTCGCGTAGATGGCAAACCCCAGGCCGAGGCCGATGAACCAGGTAAAATTCGCCGCCGCCGAGAGCGACGGGACGAATGCGCATAATGCCGGGACGACCGCCGAGGGAATGATCGCCGCGACGGCCGATCTGTTGTAGCCGCCGTCGTACCAGTACGGCCCCGACGGACTCATTGTGTAGAGGCTGTCGACCACGACCTGCTGGCGCTTCACCACATAGAAGTCGGCGATCAGAATGCCAAACAGCGGCCCAATGAATGCGCCCAGAACATCAAGCGTGTAATGGATGATGGCGGGATTGTTGTAGAGGTTCCACGGCGTGATGAAGATCGATCCAACGGCCGCGATCATGCCGCCCATCCGCCAGCTGATGAGCTTCGGCGCGACGTTCGAAAAGTCAAACGCCGGCGACACGAAATTGGCCACGATGTTGATGCCGATCGTTGCGGTCATGAAGGTCAGCGCGCCCAGCACGACGGCAAAGGCGCTGTCGATGCGGCTCACGGTCTCGACCGGATCGGTGATCGAGCTGACCGAACACCGGCAACGTCGCCGACGTCGTGATCACGGTCAGCAGCGAGAAGCCGAGGAAGTTGACCGGCAGGCCCCAGAAATTCCCCGTCTTCACCGCGTCGAACGATCTTGCCGTAACGCGAGAAGTCGCCGAAGTTGAGCATCGGGCCCCGAGAAGTAGCGAGACCACCAGCGCGATCGCGCTCAGCATGACCGGCACCGCGTCCCAGCCGGCGTACTTCACCTCGCCGAGCGTCAGGCTGATGTGGCTCGACGCCGGCCTTGCAGACCAGTAAACCGCAAGCGCAATCATCACCACGTAGACGGCCGGGACCGGCCCAATCGATGAAGATCCGGATCGCCTCCATGCCGCGCCAGAACACCAAGGCCTGCGGCACCCAGAGCACGATGAAAGCCGCCCAGCCCAGCGCCGAGAGGCCGACGAAGCCGAACTGATGCACGTCGGCATACGGCGCAAGCCCCGGGAAGAACTTCAGCGCCACGACCATGAACGCGCTGGAAGCAAGGTAGGTCTGGATGCCGTACCAGGCGACCGCGATCAGGCCGCGGATGATGGCGGGAATGTTGGCGCCTAGCACGCCGAAGGGCGCGCGGCAAATCACCGGGATACGGCGTGCCGGTCTGCTGACTGGGTTTGGCGACGAGGTTGCAGAAGAACGTGCACGATCCAGGATGCCGACCAATAGAGCGACCAGCACTTGCCAGCTCGACCAGGCCGAGCGAGAACAGGCTGCCGGCCGTGATATAGCCGCCGACGCTGTGCACGTCCGACATCCAGAAGGCGAAGATGTTGTAGGCGCCCCAGGTCTGCCGCTTGAGCGGCGCGAGATCGGTGTTGGTGAGGCGCGGATCGTAGCTTGGCTTGATGATGACTTCGGCGTCGTGCGGCATGTCTCCCCAACGAATATCCAACAGCAACAAACAATGGGCGGGTGCACCGCGCCAAGCCGCCGGTACCGTGGCGCAAAATCGCACCGCGCATGCTGAAACGAAGCAAGGAGCGTGCCATTGCGGCACTCTGCGCGGCGGAAGGACAAGATCGCCCGTGCTGCACGGGAGCGTGATGGAACGCTCAGGCGGGCCGATCGCGATGGGAGATTTCGACGACGCGCGCGCGCGCAGCAAGTTCGTCAACGAGCGCGTCGGCCTTCGCCTTGTTGGCAGCGTCCAGATTGGCGTCCCACTCGTCGAGCAGATAGACCTCGGCGTCGGTGTCGTTGACGATTTCTTCGAGCGACTTGAGCTGCCGCTCGCCCGACGAGAAGCCAAGCTTCTTGTCCATGGATTCGGCGACGATGATCGGCTCGCCCTCATCGTCCTCGTCAACGTCAACCGGCACCACATCGCCGGTAAACTTGAAAGCAAGCCGATCCGACGTCGGCCAGTAATAGGCCCGCTTCTTCATCTCGGTCTTCAGACTGGCAAGCAGCGACGACTTCCCCGCGCCGTTACTGCCGCGCACATTGATGCGGCCGGTCTTGTGCGCAAAGGCGATGCGAAGCGCGTCGCCGACCGAAGAGACTACGTTTGCATTCTCGCCTTCCCGCAACACCAGCCGGTCGAACTTGATGCGGTCGTCGAAATGCGGGTCGGGCTGCGGCAGCATGTTGGCGGCGACGCCGCCGAACCGCGTCCAAATGGCGACGAAATCGTTCCAGCCGGTGGCCAAGAGATGCAGCTCGTAGGTCATCTCGATCTGCCGCGGCAGCGTGGTCGCGAGCCCGATGAGAAGCGCCATGTTGTCCGCATTGTTGATGACCACAACGGTGATGGTGGCGAACACGATGGCGAGGCTGACGATGCCGCTCATCGCGCTCATGCCCTCGCGCGCGACGATGGCGCGGATCTGGGCAACGAGGCCTTCACGCACGCGAGTCTTAAAGCCCGCCAGCCACAGTCTCAAATTGTATCGGTTGCCGCTGAAAACGTTGTCCCACGCCGTATAGCCCTGCGCGGTGACGCGGTTATTCATGCGCTGATTTTCCAGATAGGCACTCGCGATCGGCTTTTGCAGCACCCACTGCATCAGCAACAACGCACCCAGCGCGCCGACGTAGGCGAATGGCAGGCTGATGTCGATTTCCGCGCCAAGCACCAGTGCGTTGAAAACCAGCCCAAGAAACAGTTTGAGCGCAAATTCCATCTCGTACATGACGTTGAAGAAGCACTGGAAGGTCTCACCGGTCAGAAACGGCTCGATCTGTTCGCGCGACGGCTTGTCGTTCAGGAGCTTGACCTTGCCGCGGTTTTCGCGAGCGAAGCGCAGCATGAATTTGCCGAAGCCGCGGTAACCGGCGCGCTCGGCGAAGATCCAGCTGATAACGCCGACAACGTAGGCCGCCGACTGCGCCGTCAGGATCCAAATCAGATCGCTGATCAGGAACTGGCCGGCAGCGACCTTGCGGCCGGCATTGATCACCAGCCAGGTGGTTCCGGCAGCCAGCATCGCCTCGACGATCATCAACGTGATCATCACGAACAGCGACGGACTGATCAGATAGCTCGCCAGTTCGAAGCGTGAAATCTGACTTTTCTTCATGGCAATCCCGGAAAGTCGGTCGAACGCGAAACGCCGAGTCGGCGCCGTAGTGTAACGGCATTACGCCCCGACTTTAAGCGTGGACGAGGACGCCCGTGAAGCTAATTCATACGTCTTGTCAATGACTTTATGTCGTTAGGAGCATGCATGAGGGCGCCTGGGACGGCCTCCCGCGGCCGACCCGCCGGAATGCTTTTGCACCGCCGCGGTACGAGGCGTCTTCGCATCAGGCGGCGCCACGTTAAGGCCCATTACCTCGGAACGCGGCCGGGTCAGGGCGCTCTTTGTTCGGCCGTTAGCGCGGCCTCATTGTGCGTCCAAACCGGCATCAAGTGCCGGTCTTAGTTGCCATGATCCGGTGTCGTGACGCCCACGGGCGAGCGATCACGGACAGCTTGTCGCCGCGCAAACAATTTTGGCTGGCCGTTCAGTGGATGGCAGCGTAATTTACAATCGAAAGGCCGAAGGTCATATCCACGTCGTTCGCGAGATCGCGTGATGTCGAAAGGCGCAACGTCCAAGCTCGCGCAATATACTGCGCCGCTTCGCCGCTTCGGCGCGTCTTCGATTGCGTCTTTGGCGGTTTTGGCCGTCGGCTTGTCGGCCATGACCGCGTTAACCATACCTGATTTGCAGAAGTCGGCGAACATTTGGCTGAATGCCTGTCTCTGGTGCTGTTGGGCGTACTTCACCATCGAGGCCGGCGCACGCGCCCGGCAGGCCTATCAAACCCGCCAGGAACGCAGCTATCTGATCTCGCCGTCCGAGTTTGTCGACCTCCTCGTCGTGCTGCCTGCTCCCATCGCGCTCATTTTAGGCGTGGCGCCGTCCACGGCTTGGCTTTTTGCATCGGCCTGGGTTGTCAGACTTGCCCAGAACTCCCCCGGCTTCGCCCACCTGGGCCGCGTCTTCATTCTGGAAGCGAGGCCGCTCGCCAGCGTGTTGGCGCTGTTTCTGATCGTGCTGTTCCTGGCCTCGGCCGGCATGCATGTGCTCGAACGTGACGAACAGCCCGCCGCCTTCGGCACGCTGCCCGCTGCGTTGTGGTGGGCGGTGGTGACGCTGACAACGACGGGCTACGGCGACGAAGTGCCGAGGTCGAATCTCGGCCATCTGCTCGGCGCGTTCGTCATGATCTGCGGCATCGCAACGTTCGGATTGTGGACCGGTATTTTGGCGACCGGCTTTGCCGCCGAAAGCCGAAGACGAAATTTCATCCAGACCTGGGACCTTGTCAGCAAGGTTCCGTTCTTCCAGTCGCTCGATCCGTCGGCCATCACCGAAGTCACGCATCTGTTGCGCCGGCTTGAAGTACCCGGAAGGACTGCCGTCATTCGCCGCGGCAAGATGGGCGATTGCATGTATTTCATCGCCGCAGGCGAGGTGCAGGTCGATGTCAAACCGACGCCGGTCCGCCTCGGCGCAGGGGCATTTTTCGGCGAACTCGCGCTCCTTGGCGATTCAGTCCGGACCGCCAACGTCACGACGACAATGCCGTCAACGTTGCTGATCCTCGATCTCGCCGATTTCCGCACGTTGACCGCGCATCATCCCGATCTGGCCCGCGCCATCGACGACGAAGGCCAGCGGCGTAAGACCGAGAACCAGCGTCTGCGCGAATTGGCCATGGGCGGCAGCATATCGCCGTCGTGAGCGGCGCTCTCGCCGCGCAGCCTTCTAGGAAAACGACGGATCGACTAGTAGACTGGCAGTCTCGCCACGCTCACCGATCAACGCAGGGGCGCCGACAACGATCCCCTGCCCGCCGATCGTCAGGTGAGCTTGCACCGACACGACAGATCCCGGAGGCGGTGGAGTCGCCGTGGCAAGACGCGAGCTCATCACGGCATCGAGCGGCTGCGTCTTGCCGCAGCCCTCGACCAGCCAGGACTGAAAGCCCGAAAAGCCGCGATCGCTCGGCAACAGCGCGCACGCCTCGGCGAGACGCTCCGCTGCTTGTTGCGCGAGCTTCGCATCGCCGAGACTCCGCACAAGCCGCACCCAGGTGCCCTTGTAGGCAACGGTGGCGCGCAGCGCGAAGCGGCGGCCCAAGGCAGTCTCGCCCTCGACGCGCGTGAACCGCCCGTCGCGATCGAGATCGGGAGCCGCGGCGATATAAATTTCTTCCGCTCCCATCGCGCGCGCCGAAGCCTCGACGCCGGCGATCATGGCGTTGAGGGTGTCGCCCTGCAGCGCGCCAAGCGACCGTTGTGCGATCGATGCGGCTTTGACCGCAAGCGCAAGCTCCGCCGGGTCGGTTTTCCCGCGCAGCGCGGCAAACAGCGCGCTCGCGTCCGTAAAGGTCAGGCCCGGACCTCCCTCGGCCATGTCGTCGGCGAGGCCGGCGGGAAAATTGTCGAATTCCACGATGCCGACAGCGGCCGCGGGGTTCGCCGCAGCAATTTGTTGCGCGGCCTTGAGCCCGATGCGCGGCGTGTGAAAGACCTCGCCGATACGGCTCGTGCGCACGATCCAGGTTTTGACGCGAAAACTGAGCGCGGCCACGAGATAAGTAGCACCCGTGCGCGGCACGACCAGGACCGCTTCGGACCAGTACGGCACGAATCCGGTCAGCCAGGACACCCCGGCAGTCCGCGTGTTGTTGGTGTAAACAACGAGCGCATCGAGCTGCGCGGTCTGCATCGCGGCGCGCAAGCGGTCGAGACGCGCTTCCAACACCGCATCGGGCAGTTCGACCAGGGAACGAGCGATCAGACCGCGGCGCATGGCTGTCTCATACGGGCACTTCGAACAGCTCGCGCGGCGTCTTGCAGAGAACCTCGACCCCGTTGCCGGTCACCACAACCGCGTCGCCGAGCACGATGTAGCCGGCCTCGGGATGATAGGTGTTGGGATGCACGATCAGTGTCATGCCGGGCTCAAGCACGGTGTCGACGTCTTCGAGGATGTGCGGCTTGGAATCGGCGAACAGGCCCATGCCGTGCCCGCGCACGCGGGTCCATTGGCTTGTCGTGTACTCGCCGAGGCCGTATTTGCGAAATACATCGTTCTCGGCCCGCGCCACGTCGCCGGCGCGGACGCCGGGCCGCACGGCGGCGATGCCGGCTTCGAGCGCTTCGACATAAACTGAGAACGCGCGGCGTTGCGCGTCGGTCGCTTTCCCCACCACCAGCGTGCGGCAGATCTGAGCATAGTACCCGGCGACGGCCGGCGTCAGTTCCGTGGTGACCAGATCGCCGGCGGCGATGCGGCGCTCGGATGGCGGCGTCATGCCGAGCACATCCTTGCCACCGGAGCCGATGATCATGAAATTGTCCGGACAGCCGTGGCGGCGCAAATGCGCTTCGATGTCGGCGACGATCTCGAATTGCCGGCGTCCGGGCCGGACGACGCGCCGGAATTCCTCGTAGGCTTCGTCGGCGACCTGCGCCGCGCGCCGCACCGCCGCTATCTCGCCGTCGATCTTGTGCATGAGAAGCTTGTCGACCAGCGCAGTCGCATCGTCGAGGGCAAAGCTTCTTGTTTTGTCGCTGAGCCAGCGCGGCAGAAATTTCCGCGGCGCCGCCGCGAGCCGAGCGTTGGCGACACGATCGAGCCGCGTGCCGACCGCATGCGCAATGTCGGGCGCAAAGTGAACCCGGACCAGCGGCGCCTCAAGCTCGGCCCGTTCCGCGTCCGTGGCGCTGTCGAGGAAAAGGTCGATCTCGCCGTCCGACGAAATGACGGCGATGCCGTGGCCCTCAAGGAGGCCGAAATCCGTGCCGTAACGCAGATAGTCGCCCTGCCAGGCATTGCCATAGAGCACGATGTGGCCGATGCCGGCATCGCGCATCGCCGCCGTAAGCCGCTGCCGCCGTTCCTGCGCTAACATCCGCTCTCTCTACTCGGCCGCGGCCCGGCCCGGCGCGAAGCCGTAATCGCGCTGTGCCGATTCAGGCGTGACATAGCCGGCGCGCACGTCGGCGGCGACCGCCTCGCGCTCGCGTGTTTGCGGATCGCCCCAACCGCCGCCGCCTGCGGTGCCGAATACGAGCTTGTCGCCCGCTTCCAGCGTCACGCCGGTCGCCTTCTTGAGCTGACGTTCGCCGCCGTCTTTCCCGACAAGGGTCGCGACGTTGATTGCGCCCGGTTTTCCGCCGCCAAGCCCCCAGGGCGGATCCTTGGTGCGCTCGCAGTTCACGTTGGCGACGCAGGACTGCAGCGCGCGGTAAATCATTTCGATGCCCAGACCGCCGCGATAATAACCGGCCCCGCCGGAATCCGGACGCAGCGCACAGCGCTCGATCAGAAACGGATATTGGATCTCCTGCAATTCGATCGGCGCGCTGCGCACGTCGCCCTGACAGATCGACACCGACGCCAACTCACCGTCCTCATGTGGCCGGCCGCCCCAGCCGCCGCCGAAAATATTCATGAGCAGAAAGCGCCGGCCATCCGGCTTATAGCCGCTGATTGAGCACCCACCCATATCGCCCTTGTGGCCGGCGGGTATCTGCTCCGGCAGCACCGGCGCGAGCGCCTTTAGAATCGTGTCGATCACCGTCGGCAGCGCAATGCTCCACAGCCCAAGCGCGGCCGGCGGCTTAGCGTTGAGAATTTTTCCCTCAGGCAGGACGATCTCCAGCGGCCGGAAGCAGCCCTCGTTGACCGGCGCGCGCGGCTGCGTCAGGCATTTGAAAGCGACGCGCGCTGCCGCAAGGCCGCCGGAATAACCGGAATTGAGCGGGCTCGTTGTTTGATCGTTCATGTCTGAGAAATCGACGACCATGCGTTCGCCGTCGATCACGACCTTGACCTTGATCCGCAGCATCTTGTCGAGCGAGCGGCCATCATTGTCCAAAAAGCTTTCCGCCTCGTAGACGCCGTTCGGAATTTTCGCGACGAAGGCTCGCGCGTCGCGCTCGGTCGCATCCCACACCGCGCGGATGCATTCCTCGCCTGTCTCGCGCCCGTAGCGGCTCAGCAGCTCGCCGAAGCGGCGGATGCCGAGCTGGCAGCAGGCAATCTGCGCCCGCAAATCGCCAAGTGCGGCTTCCGGAAAACGCACGTTGTCGTGGATGATCTGCCAGAGCGTCTCGTTGCGCTTACCGGCTTCATAAATCTTGAGCGAGCGAAACTGAATGCCCTCCTGATAAATCTCGGTGGTCTCGACCGAGCCGAAGCCCACCCGCATGCCGCCGATATCGACCCAGTGCGCGCGGCTCGCCGCGAACGCGACCACCTTGCCGTCGTGAAAGCACGGCGCATAGATCACGATGTTGTTGAGATGCTGGCCGCATACCTGGCCGTGGTTCATGATCACCACATCGCCGGGAGCGAAACCGTCGAGCCCGTAACGCTCGATGCCGTCCTTCACCGCGACGCCGAGATCGGCGAGGAAGATCGGCAGGCCGCCCTGGTTTTGCGAGATCATCCTTCCTTCGCCGTCGACAAGGCCGCAGCAGAAGTCGCGCACCTCGTAGATCATCATGTTGTACGCAGACTTGCAGAGCGCCGTCGCCATCTCGTCCGCATAGGCGTTTACGGCATTGCGTACGACCTCGACGGTGATTGCATCGGCTTTCACGGCTCGCCTCCAGCTTCCCGCAGCGTCACGATGATATTTCCGCTCGGATCGATCACCGCCCGATCGCCGGGCGCGATGAGCGTCGTGGAATTGGCTTCTTCGATCAAGGCGGGGCCTGAGATTTCAGCGCCGGCCGCGAGATACGGCCGCCACAGGATGCGCGTTTCAACCGGCCGCTCGGCATCGTCAAAAACAACGGGACGCCGCTGCTCGGCGCTCGAGCCTTGCGGCGTCCACGGCTCCGACATCCAGCGCCCGATGGTGTCCTGCATGCGAGGCACGGCAACGACCAGGCGAAGATTGACGATCTCCATCGACTGGTCCGGCGCGGCGTGGCCGTAACGGCTGTCGTGCAGTGCGTCGAACCGTTTGCGCGTTTCGTCGGTCGCGTCGGTCAAGTCGTGCGGCCCGGTCACGGCGACCGGGATGGTGTGCTCCTGGCCACGATAGCGCAGATCGGCCGCGAAATTGAATTGTCCATTGCTCAAGCGATCGCGCCGAAGTGCGGCCTCGCCGGCTGCGCGAAGGTCGGAGAAGGCGGCCGCTGCCGCGTCGACGTTGATCGTCCCCAGTTCGCCGATGAGCGTGCGCACGAAATCCTGCCGCCACTCGGCCATCAACATGCCGAGCGCCGAGAATGCGCCAGGCAGTTTGGGAATGACCACTTTGGGAATGGAAATCTCGCGCGCAATCGAGACTGCATGCAGCGGCCCGGCGCCGCCGAATGCGATCATCGTCGTGTCGCGCGGATCGATGCCGCGCTTGACCGAGACAGCGCGGACGGCAAGCGACATCGCGCTGTCCGAGATGGTGCCAATGCCGAGCGCGGCGCGCATCGGGTCGAGGCCAAGGGTCTCGCCGATCTTGCCGACGGCGGTTTCGGCCCGCGCGCGATCGAGCCTCATGCTGCCGCCGAGGAAACGCGTATCGTTGAGGCGGCCGAGCACAAGGTCGGCGTCGGTGACGGTCGGCTCAACCCCGTCCCGCGCATAGCACGCAGGCCCCGGATCGGCGCCGGCGCTTTGCGGCCCGACATGCAGGCCGCCCCGCTGATCGGTCCAGGCGATCGATCCGCCGCCGGTGCCGACCTCGACGATGTCGACGACCGGCAACTGCATCGGCTGGCCGCTGAACGCATCGCCGATGATGTAACCCTCCTCGATCGGCGGGATGCCGCCCGTGATCAACGACGTCTTTGCGGTGGTGCCGCCCATGTCGAAGCCGATCGCGCGCTCGATGCCGAGGAACTGCGCGATCTTTCCGGCGCCGATCATGCCGGCGACCGGGCCTGACTCCATCATCGCGACCGGCGCCCGGCGCGCCTCGCCGACCGACATGGTGCCGCCATTCGAGCGCATGATCGCGATCTGGCCGCCAAACTTCGCGGTCTGGGCGAAGCTTTCCAGGCGGCTCAGATAGCGGCTGACGCGCGGGCCGACGAAGGCGTTGAGCACTGTGGTCGAGGTGCGCTCGTACTCGCGGAACTCGCGCAGGATTTCGTGGCTCAGCGTTATGAACAGGCCCGGCAGTTCGCGGCGCAACACATCGCCGGCCAGGATTTCGTGCGCAGGGTTGGCGTAAGCGTGCAGGAAGCAAACCGCCACGGCCTCGATGCCGAGCGTCTTGAGCGCCTTTGCAAGCGCGACGACTTCGGCTTGATCGAGCGGCTGCAAAACATCGCCGGCCGCGTTCATGCGCTCGCGCAGTTCGAAGGTCAGATCGCGCGGCACCAGCGGCCGGGGACGATGGAAGAATAGATTGAATGCGTCCGGCCGATTGCCGCGTCCTATCGCATAGACGTCGCGCATGCCTTGCGTGGTAACGAGCGCGGTCTTTGCTCCCTTGTGTTCCAAGACCGTGTTGATGGCGATGGTCGAGCCATGGATCAGCTCGCCCATGGCGGCAAGCTCGCAACGCGGCAAGCGTCAGAGCCGCCGTGATGCCCTCGGTCGGATCCGCCGGCACGGTGGAGGTTTTCGACGTGATAATGCCGCCGTCGTAGTAGCCTACGAGGTCGGTGAAGGTTCCGCCGATGTCGACGCCGACGATGCTCATGTTGGCGTCAGAATTTCACGGACACGAATTTGTCGGTATAGATCACGCTCGCCTCGGGAATGAAATCGAGAACACCGAGTTCCTTGAGCGAGTGACGAATGGCTTCGATAGCGGCGGGGTTCCAAGAACCGTCGGAGGAAAAGCCGGACATTTGCGCATCGAAGATTTCGGAAGCGATGTCGGGCTCCACGGCGACGGTTTTTGCTTCCGAGGCGACGGTAAAGTCCTTGTGCGTCTTCATGAAGGCGATGGTTTTGAACCAGCCGCGCAGGAAGCGCGTGAGCACGTCCGGCCGCTTATCGATCATCTCATCGGTGGCGTAAATGACGTGCGTATAGAAATCCTTGGCGATATCGCCGAATAGCAGGAAATTCTTAGCCTTGCCCTCTTTCTCAAGCTCATAGCCCGTCGCCAACTCGATCACCAAGCCATCAAGCTCTCCGCGTGTGATCGCGGCGAGGCGCGTCGGAACGCCGCCAAGCGCCAGAACCTTGATGCCGTCATTGCCCCAGCCCTGCTGACGCGACAGCTCGCGCACTAGCCATTCCGTGAGTGAGCCCGTGGTGGTGACACCGATGCGCTTGCCTTTGAGGTCCGCGATGGTTTTTATCGGCGTATTCATCGGCAATGTCAGCGCGAGATTTTGCGGCGGCCCGTACATGGCGGCAACCGCGATGGCGGGCGCACCCTTGGCGCGGAAGCCCATGCCCGGACCTGAACCTACGCCGACGTCGACGCCACCGGCGGCCAGCCCCTGCTGCAGCTTGGCGTCGCCCTGAAATCCGACGATCGAAAGATCGATGCCTTCCTGTTCAAAGATCTTCGCTTCGATCCCGACATCGGCGGCGCCGAAGGCGAACGAATTGGGCACGGCCTTGCCGAGCCGCACCGTGTCGAGTGCACGGGCCGCATGGTGCGACAGCACGACGATCGAAAGTGCGCCGGTCAAGCAAGCAACGATCCGGCCTATTCCGGCGGCCATGGCGCCCCCTCCACTAACCCTGTTCGTTATACCAGCAGCCAAATACCTCGCGCGAGCGGCCGGCCGGCAGAGTTTTTGCGGCGGCCGACGCTGGACAAGGCGTTGACGACCACTGCAAGATTGCGCCGAACATTGCAAGAGACGGATAGGCTCCGCGCATGGGTCGCCCCAAGATCGCATTGATGATGCTGATCTTGGGAAGCGTCACGGCGTGGGCGGCAAGCGCGAAGGCCGGTTCGGTCACGCCGCTGCCGGAACGTCTGGCCCAAACTCCGGCTGCACCGCCGCCAGCGGCACCACAACCCGCAGTTCCCAGCACGCCGCAGAGCGCCGACAATTCAATCGGTGGCGTTGCAACCTTGCAGGGGGCCGCTTCGGTAACCCGCAACAATGCGACGAGTGCATTGAAGCTGCGATTTTGAAAGGCGACGTGCTGCAGACCAGCGCCACCGGCACGCTCGGCATCACCTTCGACGACGAGACGACGTTCACGCTGACGCCCAACTCGCGCATCGCAGTCGACGATTTCGTTTATCAGGAAGGCGGCACGCACAATGCGGCCGTGTTCAACGTCTTGCGCGGCACGGTCGCCTTTGTGGCCAGCGAGGTCGCCAAGACCGGCAATATGAAGATCGACACGCCGACGGCGACGCTCGGCATCCGCGGCACAAGCGGCGTTGTCGATGTCCCGGAGGGCGCCGCCGCGGGCACTGCTCAGATCGGCATCAAGCTCTATCCGGATGCCGACGGCCGCGTCGGACAAATCGAAGTGTTCGGCCGCGACGGCGCGCAGCTCGGCATTCTGAACCGCGGCGCGACTGGCTTTGCGATCAGGCCGGGATTGCCCGGCGCGCCGCAGCGATTTTCCGCCGTCCCCTTGCAGATCTCCGCGCAGGAGGCTGCACGCGATCGCTCGTTCGTGCGCCAGGCCGTTTCATCGCAGCGGGTCGGCCGCCAGATCAACATCGAGCGCCGCAACCTTCGGCAGAACAATCCGCAGCGGCCCAATCAACCGCGGCCCAACCTGCGGCAGCCGGGCCAGCAACCGGCGCCGGGACGCGAGCGCAGGCCGGAGCTGCAGCCGCAACCGGGCCAGCCCGTACCAGGCCGCCAAGCCGGCGGCGGCCCGCAGCGAGGCGGTTCAGGCGGTCCGCCACGCGCACCGGCGCCGCCAAAAAAGCCGCCGCCGAAAGGCAAGAACCAAAGCCGTTAGCTTTTGCGCGTTCGATTGAGGCGCACCGCGGCGCCCGACACCGCGAGGCTTATGCCGATAATGACAAATATGCCCGCCGTCCCGGTCGCCGCCGCCAACAGGCTCGCCAGAAACGGAATCGTGAACTGGCCGACGCGATTGGCCATGGTCCGTAGTGAGTTCGCCGTGCCGACCGCGCCGCCGGTTGCGATGCCGAGCACGCCGGCGATGCTGGCGGTGATGGCGATGCTCAGTGCAAACCCGGCGATTGCCAGCGCCGCATACATGGCGGGAACGGGCATCGGCAGCGCCAGCGACGCATAAGCGACGGCGCTGACAAACGTGCTGCCGATCGTCAGCGGAACGCGCCCCAGCGCCGCATGCAACCGGGCGAAGATGAGACGCGACGCCATCGACGCCGCCGCGCGGATCGCCAGCATGGTGCCGACCGCGTCGACGCTCATCTTACGCTCGGCGCCGAGCAGCGGCAGGTAAACCACGATCAGATCCTGAGCCACCACGGTCACCACGCTCACCATCATGATGGTGGTGAGGCCAGGGATGAACAAGAGGTCTCGCAGCGGCGGCGGCTTGCCGCGCTCCGCCCTCGATTTGCGCTCGCCGCTCGGGCGGATCAGAAACGCGGACGCCATCGTCAGCACCGCGCCGACGGCGCTGATCGTGAACAGCATTTGCGTTGGCGGCAAGTGAGCGGAGCCGCCGGCAAGGCCCACGATGTAAGGCCCCACCCCCTGCCCGACTGCATTCGCCACCATGTAGTTGCCGATCGCGCGCTCCATCGCGCCTGGACCGCTGCCGCATCGGGTGCACACCACCTGCTGGCTGATGACGAGCAACAAATGCGCGGTGCCGGTGAGTGCAGTGAAGATGAGAACCGCAATCAGACTTGGAAATACGGCAAATCCTACGCAGGCAATGACCAGCAGCATGCTGCCAATCCAGCTCGTCTCGGCATCGTGGCCGCGATCGATGAAGCGGCCGACCTGAACCCCGACGAGGATAGGCAACACCGCATAGACCGCGGTGATGATGCCGAGCCAGACGACCGACAGGCCCAGTTCCACGGCGCGATACGACGTCGTGACGCGGACGATGGACACGACCGTTTGTTCGAGGAATGCGGTGGAGAGGACGGCGAAGAGCAGACGATAGTGCATCGTTCCTGGTGCTGATTGAGCCCTGTGATCGAACTCTTAGCACTAATTGCAACGCATGCGATTTCGCCATTCCGTCGTCTTGGCAGCCATGCGCAGATTGATCATTCTGACCCGCGGCGGCCCTGAGGCCGGACCGGCCGCTGCGACAATCGTGCGCCCTCGCCGGGGATGACGCGCCGCAAAGCCACATGCGAGGATGAACCGATGCGCTACGTGATCTCGCTTTTGACGCGTGGAATGGTCCTGGCGGGCGCCCTCGTTTGCGCCTCGCAGTTGCACGCCGCCGAAAAGATCACCGTCGGCATCACCGGTACGCCGACGGCGCTGGCGTGGCCGTTTTACTGCGCGATCGACAAGGGCTTCTTTGCCGCCGAGGGCATCGAGATCGACAAGGTCTCGGCACCGTCGAGCTCAGCGGTGATTCTGCAGGCGACGGCCGGCGCCGTCGACATGACTGTCGAGGGCGCCTTCGTCGACGTGATCCGCGCCATCGAAAAGGGCGCGCCGCTCGCCATCCTGCGCATCATGGTGCAAACGCCACCCTACGAGCTGCTTGCAAAGCCTTCGATCGCGAGCCTGAAGGAGCTGAAGGGCAAGACCATCTCGATCGGCGGTCCCAAGGACGTGACGCACATTTATCTCGACCGGATGCTCGAACCGAACGGCGTGAAGGACAGTGACGTCGATCTGGTGTTCGCGGGAGCGTCTTCGGCACGCTTGACCGCGCTGCAGAGCGGCGCGGTGGACGCGGCCATTCTGACCTCCCCGCTGAATTTCACCGCCGCGGCGCAGGGCTTTCGGGTCATCGGGCGCACCGCCGACTACATTACGGACTTGCCGCAAAACGGCACCGTCGCGAACCGCAACTGGGCCGCCGGCCACATGGCGCTGCTGCAAAAATTTCTCGTCGCCTTCAACAAAGGCTTCGACTGGTTCTATGACGACCGCAACCGGGATGAGGTCATCAACATCCTGGTCACGACCGGAAACATGAAGCCCGATGAAGTGGCGAAAAGCTACGATTTTTTCCACGGCGGCAAGTTCTTCGAACCAACGGGCGTCGTTTCGAGAAATAAAATCCGCACCGTGACAAAAGCGCTCGAGAACCTTGGCGATCTGCCGAGCAACATCGACATCGACCAGCTTATGCTGCCGGGCGTGACGAAGATGAGCGATTAAGACCTGGACTCATTAACACGAAGCCACAGCCGCGCTGATGCGAACTGAACGAAGGCCAGGCAGTTGGCCGCGAGTTTGTCGTAGCGCGCCGCGATCCGCCGACTTCCCCGACTAGGGTCAAGTCCACTTTTGGGGCGAAGCGGAGATCAACCGGCAGATTGTTCCGTGCTCCATCCACATCTAAACTGACTATCGTCAATATTAGCGGAGTTGCGCTATGAAGCGCCTGATTCTGGCTCTCCTCACCGGTGCCGGTTTTGGTCATCCCCTGCACACGCGGCCGTCAAGACTATCGTTTTGGTCCACGGCGCTTTCGCCGACGGTTCCGGATGGAAACCGATCGCGGATATTCTCGTCAGTCACGGCTATTCGGTTCGCGTTGTTCAGGAGCCCGAGACGTCCTTTGACGCCGACGTGGCTTCAACGCGACGCGTTCTCGACAAAGCCGGTGCTTGTGTCCTGGTCGGGCACAGTTATGGCGGCATGATCATCACCGAGGCGGAAACCATTCCGACGTCAAAGCGCTCGTTTACGTGGCGGCCTTCCAGCCTAACGTCGGCGAGAGCGTCGCCTCGCTGGCTGACAAGATGCCGCCGGCCAGCAAGAGCATCGGGCCAGTCGGCGACGGTTATTTAGCCGTCAACCCCGAAGCGTTTCCGGCAGACTTCGCCGCAGGCGTTCCCTAGCCTCTCGCTGACTTCATGGCGATTTCTCAAGTGCCGATTTTCAACGAAGCCTTGAAGGCGAAAGTCACAGTCGCGACCTGGAAGGATAAGCCGAACTATGCAGTAGTTGCGCAACAAGACCGGATGATCAACCCGGATTCTGGAGCGTTTCATGGCGAAGCGGGCTCAATCGCAGACTATCGAACTCGCCGGCCCTCACGCCATTTTTCTTTTGCACCCGCGCGAGATAGCGGCGCTCATCGAAAAAGCGGCTGTGGCGGCGAAGTAGGCCATCGTTTCTCAGTGTCTGCTTCTGCCCCATCGCATCACTCAGCGGCAGGGAAGCTATGCGGTCGCTTTCGGAGCGAAGCGGACATCGAGCCGGATTTATGAGTACACGCCCCGGCCCGTTTCACTCCATGCGCACGTTCTTGGAGAAGTCGTACGTGGCCGAGTGTTCGCACTCGTAGATCTGCACGGGGCGTGACTTGTCGAAGGCGCCGCTGAACACTTTCTTCAGGAAGGCAAGCTGAAACGCCCACGCCGCTCCTGCCGCCTCACGGCGATAGCGTCCCGGCATGGTGTCGTTAAGCCAGCCGTGCGGCGCGCCGGGATAGACCTTGATGGTGTAGGTCTTGTCGTGACGGTCGAGAACTCTCGCGGAAGCGCCGCACGTCGGCCAGCGAGATGACGTGGTCGGCCTCGCCAAATATGCCAAGCACCGGACAGGTGACGCGCGCAATGAGGTCGTCGAGCGGCTTCGGAAAGCGCTCATCGACGCCCCATTCCTTCTCGCCTGCCGCGCCGTACCAAACCAGGGCGGCAGCGATCGGATGTTCGGCCGCGTAGACGATCGGATGGCGTCCGGTCTGGCAGACGCCCATCACCGATATCTTGGCGGTGTCGACCTGCGGCAGCTTTCCGAGTTCGGCGATCGCGGTCGCGATGTGCTCGTTAAACTCGGCGTCTTTGAACGGATAGCCGACGTCGCCGCGGTGCAACGCATCCTGATCGGGGTATTTGTAATAGAAGTCCGGCGCGATGCAGACGAAGCCGTCGCATGCGAACCGCTCGGCAAGATCGAGCGTATGTTTCACGAGCCCATAGCGCTCGTGCATAATGACGATGGCAGGATACTTGCCGCCGCCCGTTGGCATGGCGAGCATGGCCGGCAAGCCCGAGGTGCAGTGGATGTTCTTCTTGACGATGTCGGCCACGTTGTTTCCTCCGGTGTTGCGGCGCTACCGCGATCGATCATTCCAAGTGCTAAAGGCCAAATTCTAAAAGACCTTCGGCGAACGCAACAGCCAGTTTGCGGCACGCGGCATTGTCGTCAAGCGCCGCATGGCATGTCTGCAACCACGCGTCGGCGGTCTCGCGTCCTACCAGCGGATCGAGCACGCGATGGGCCTTGTCGTCGATTTCGGCGCGGCCAAGACGATGTTCGGGATCGCCGGTTGCTTCGACCACACGCTGGCGAAATGCTTTTCCGGCAGCATCGACCTCAACCTCCGCCGGCCAATGCTGCGGGTAGAAGGTTTTGAGTGTTTCGTCTGGAACAACCGCGACCTTGGCGGCGAACGCCATGATGCCCGGGTGGTTCAACGGGACGCTGCGATCGACGTCAGAAAGGCGATCGGGCGCGAGCGCAGCGAGCGCGATCTGGTAGGCGACGCTGACCAGCGTCGATTGCCGAGCGCCCGGCGTCGCACGCGCCGAAATCATGCCCGAATAAGCCTGTGGCACATGCACGCGCACTTGCGTGATAGCATCCGCGCGCACACCCGCTCCGATGATCGCGCGGAACGCTTCGATCGCGGCGATGCCCTGCTTTGCCGAACAGAACGGCTTCTGACTGAGCGCCGCATAAACGGAGTGTCCCGGCTCTGGCCTCAGGCGTTCGTGATCGAGCGGGACGCCGTGGGTGTCCAAAAACCAATTGCCGTCGAGAAGATCGGGATCGCCACGATAATCTGCGGCGGCCGCTTCCGCCGCCGCGATGCCGCCGGCAATCGCGTTGCCGAACAGGAACCAGCGCCCCGAGGGCGCGCCGTGGATGCGGCCGACGCCTCCCGCCATCTGCATGCAGGCGAGCGACAGGGCATGGCTCGTCCGCGTCTCGTCGAGACCGAGAATGCGTGCGGCGGTTGCCGCCGCCGCGACCGGCGCGGCCAGATAGGTCGGCCAGATGCCGCGGTAAAGGACTTGCGGACCGTCGACCGCGAGGCCGATCCGGCAGGCGATCTCGGTGCCGACCCAGATCGCGCTGGCAATGGTATCCGGCTCGAATGTTTGCGCGTGAGCGGCAAGCGCAAGCGCGACCGGCACGACGCCCGAGCTGGGCGTGGTGCATGACGGCAAATGGATGTCGTCGATTTCGGTGAGCCTGATTGCCGCGGCCAACCGCCCGATCCGGCCACCGAGCGCGCCGTCCCCGGCCAACGCCTGCAGGGCTTTGCCTTCCGGGATATGCGAGCCGGCGAGCGCCGCCACCGCCGTATCGGTGAGATGGAGCCGCAGCCGCGTCTGCTCCGCAGCCGGCAAGGCCGACGCCTTTGCCCCGGACACGAACGATGCAAGCTCGGCAATGACACTCATGCGTTCCTCAATCGTACCCGCCGGACTTGACCCGGTCCTCCGTTCCGAGCATGCGCTTGCAACAGTTGCGCGGCAACATTCCCGGGTGCCGCCCCTTAGCATGGATTTCCGGACCCATGGCCGCCTCGCTTAACGAAACTCACGATCCCGCGCGGCGAAGCTTTGTCGAAAGCGCGAATGCGCCCGGCTGCGACTTCCCAATTCAAAATCTGGCGTTGGGCGTGTTTCGCCCGGCCGCAGGGCAGCCGCCGCGGGTTGGTGTCGCGATCGGCGATCAGATTGTCGATGTCGCTGCCGCAGCATCGCTGCTGGGCGAGCCCGCGGACGCCGTGCAATTGGCGAACGCGCCCACCCTCAATCATCTGATGTCGCTTGGGCCCGCCGCATGGTCGAAGCTGCGGCTTGCGTTGTCGCGCGGTTTGAGCGCCGACCGCGGCGATCAGCGTCTTGCCCAGCACCTGACGCCGATGGCGCAGGCGGAGATGAAGCTGCCGGTCGCGATCGGCGACTTTACGGATTTCTTCGCTTCAATCTTCCACGCCACCAACGCCGGCCGCGCGTTCCGGCCCGACAATCCGCTGATGCCGAACTACAAATATGTGCCGGTGGCTTATCACAGCCGCGCCTCGTCGGTCCGCGTCAGCGGGACGCCGTTCAAACGGCCGCGCGGTCAGCGCAAGCCGGCGAATGAGACGGTGCCGAGCTATGGCCCCTCGCGCAATCTCGATTTCGAGCTAGAACTCGGAATGTATGTCGGCACGCCGACCGAACTCGGCGAGACTATCCCGGTCGGCAAGGCGGCCGACCACATTTTCGGCTTCTGTTTGCTCAACGACTGGTCGGCGCGCGACATCCAGGGCTGGGAGTATCAACCGCTTGGGCCGTTCCTCGGCAAGAATTTCGCCACCAGCGTGTCGCCCTGGGTGGTGACGCGCGAGGCGCTGGCGCCGTTCTACACCACAGCGTTCGCGCGTCCGCAGGGCGATCCGGCGCCGTTACCCCATCTCGACGACGCCGGCGATCGTGCGCAGGGCGGCCTCGACATCACGCTCGAAGCCTGCATGTCGACCGAAGCAATGCGGGCGAAAGAAATCGCACCGCTGCGTTTGAGCCAGACCTCCGTGGCGGCGCTCTATTGGACCGTGGCGCAGATGATCGCGCATCACACCAGCAATGGCTGCAACCTCAGAGTCGGCGACCTCATCGGCTCAGGCACGGTGTCCGGCCCGGAGAAATCAAGCTGGGGCAGTCTGCTCGAACTCAGCGCCCGCGGCAGCGAACCGATCGCGATGCCGAGCGGCGAGAAGCGCGGCTTCATCGAAGACGGCGACGAGATCATCTTCCGCGGCTTCTGCGCCAAGGATGGCTATCCGCGCATCGGCTTCGGCGAATGCCGCGCCGTGATCTTGCCGGCAGGGTGACGATCCACGGATAGCGTCAGGCAACTTGCCTGTGCGGAGCGCCTTTATGTGGCGAGCGCGGCCCGCACGCGCTCGGGCTCGAACGGCAACTCGCGAAGGCGGATGCCTGTCAGCTTTGCCACGGCATTGCCGACAGCGCCGGCGACCAACGGCACGCCATCCTCACCGGCGCCGGTCGGCGCATTATCGGTGGAGATCACTTTGACCTGGATGTTCGGCACATCCGACATCCGCGCCACCTGGTAGTCGCTGTAATTGCTCTGCAGCACGCGGCCGCCCTTGATGGTGATTTTTTCGCGCAGAACATGTCCCAGCGCCCAGACGATGCCTCCCTCGGTTTGCGCCGCGATGTTGCGTGGCTGCACCGCAATGCCGGCGTCAATCGCCGCCCAGAAATTTTGGACTTTGATTTTGCCGGTTGCGCGATCGAGCGAGACCTCGGCCACGCCTGCAGCAAGCGTGTCGTCTTTTTCCATGACAGCGACGCCCAGCGCCGTGCCGTTTCGCGGCCGCGCCCAGTCGGACGCCGCGGCGACCGTGCGCAGGAGTGTTTGCACGCGCGGCTGCCCTTCGGAAAGCTCGAGGCGGAACGCGACCGGATCCTTGCCTTGAGCCTTCGCGATCTCGTCGAGGAAGCTCTCGACAGCAAATGCGTTGCAACCGACACCGACACCGCGCAACGATGACAACCGCGCGCCGCGCGCTTCGACAACATGCTCAGCCCGCTTGTTCGGGATTGGATATTGCGGCAGCGGCGATCCCTTCATCACGATGGAATCGTTCTTCGGCGGTGTCGTGCCTGCGCCGGCGGCGCGATATCCAGCAACCAATTCGGCGACGATGCGGTGATGCCATGCGATCATCTTGCCGCGCTCGTCGAAGCCTGCCTCCATGTAATGCGTCGTCATCGGCCGGAATTTGCCGGTCGCAATGTCGTCCTCCCGGCTCCAGATCAGCTTCACAGGCTTACCAACCGCCTTGGCGATCAATACCGCTTCGACTGTTACATCCTGCGGTCCGCCACGACGGCCGTAGCCGCCGCCGACGAAGTGCTGGTGGAGGATAATTTTCGACCGCTCGGTCTGCAGCGTGCGAGCCACGTCATTGAGCAGAAGCGACGGCGATTGAGTCCCCACCCAGATTTCCGCCGATTTGCCGTCGGCACTGACCGAGGCAGTCGCGTTCATGGGCTCCATCTGCCCGTGATAGACATAGCGGGTCCGGTAGACTTCGCTTTTGAAAGTCGTGGCGGACGTCTGCAAAGCAGCCTCGGCATCACCCACAGGCTCAAATGGAACGCCGTTGCGGCTCGTGTCGCGCGCGATCGCGGCGAAGTCGTCGAGCGTGCGTTCACTGTCGAGCTGCGCCGCCGGTGCGGCACTCCAGGTCACTTGCAGCTTGCGCTTCGCCGCTTGTGTGGCTTCCACAGTGGACCCGACGACGGCAACGCCGCCCGGCAGACGGACAACATCGGAGATCCCGGCCACGCCCCGTGCGCCGGCGTCATCAACATTCTCGGGATGCCCGCCCTCGTAGGGCGAATGGAGCACGGCGGCATAGAGCATGCCGGGCACCTGAACATCGATGCCGTATTTGGCTGCGCCGGTCGTTTTGAGCGGCACCTCACGCCGCGCCACGTCTTTGCCGATAAAGCGAAAGTCAGCCGGCGTCTTGAGGTCCTTGTCCTCGATCATCGGCAAATCCACAGGAGCTTTGGCGAAGCTTGCGATCTCACCGTAGCTCAGGCGCCTATTCGATCCTTTGTGCACCACGACGCTCGGCTCGGTCGAAAGCTCGCCGACCGCGACGTCCCATTTTTTTGCCGCGGCATCGAGCAAGACGCGCCGCGCTTGAGCGCCTGCGATACGCATCGGCTTGAAATAGCCGCGTGTCGCGAGGCTCGACGTCGTATTGAAGTTGTGGCCCCATCCGGGATTGCCGTATTTCACATCGTCCCATTCCGGCGGCAGGACGATCTTGACCATGGACCAATCGGCATCCAGTTCGTCTGCAAGAACCGCCGGCAGGGTCGTCGATGTGCCTTGGCCGAGTTCGGAGGCCGGAGACACGATGGTGATCGTGCCGTCGGTGGCAATGGTCAGCCATAGATTCGGGGACAACGATGTATCGGCGGGGGCTGCACCCGCAAGAGCGAGGCCATCTGGCACGAGTGTAAATCCGAGCGTGAGGCCCGCGACGGCCGAGCCGAGAAAGCTGCGACGATTGATCTCGATGGTCATGACTCAGCCCTCCTGCGCGGCGCGTTGAATCGCGCTGATGATTTTCAGGTAGGTGCCGCAGCGGCAGATGTTGCCGTCCATATGTTCGACGATCTCCTCCCGAGACGGATTTCTCGTCCTGGCCAGGAGCGTAGCCGCCTGCATGATCTGGCCTGACTGGCAGTAGCCGCATTGCGGCACCTGCTCGGCAACCCAGGCCTTTTGCAACGGATGGCGGCCGTCCGGCGAAAGCCCTTCGATCGTCGTTACCGATTTGCCGGCGACCGCGAGATCGGCATGGCGCACGAGCGCACCGCTTCGCCGTCGAGGTGTACGGTGCACGCGCCGCAGGCGGCAATGCCACAGCCGAACTTGGTGCCGGTCAATTTGAGATGTTCGCGCAGCACCCACAGCAGCGGCGTGTTGAGGTCGACTTCAACCTCCCTATGGTCGCCATTGACCTTGAAGCCAATCATCCGGCGTCTCCCTTTTGCACCCAGCGGTGACGCCCGCTGTTGTTGGCATCAGGATAGACCGGAAGATTACTCCACTGGAACCCACTTCTGCAGGCGCTTCCCAGTATCGACCTCGCCGGTATAGAGATTGCCGCGCGAATTGAATCTCGCGACGTGCACCCAGTGAAATTCGCCGGCACCGCGGCCGGGCCGGCCGAAGGTGCCGACGACGGCGCCGTCCTTGCGGCGAACCGTTTCCATCACGTTGTTCGCGCCGTCGATCAGGATGAAATAATTCTGCCGCTTGTCGAGCGGCGAGAACGCCATGCCCCAGGTCGAGCCGGACGCTTTGGTCGCCGGATCAAACACGAACTGCTGCACATACGTGCCGTCCTTGTGAAAGACCTGGATGCGATTGTTGTTGCGGTCGCAGACGTAAACGAGATCGTCCTTGGACAGGCCGATACAATGCACCGGATTTCCGAACTGCGGCGAATCCGGATTGTTCTTCGGCACATCGTCGTCGGTCGGCGGTTTGCCGTAGGCACCCCAGATCCGTTTGATATCGCCGCTCGCGGCGTCAAGCACGGCGACCCTATGATTGCCGTAGCCGTCGGCCGCATAGATTTCGTTCGCCTTGGCGTCGAACTCCAATGCGCCGACCTCCCCGAATTGGGTCAGGTCGGTGCTGCTGGTCAGCGGGCCGCGTTTGCCGAGCTGCTTGACGAATTTTCCGTCGGTGGTGAACTTGAGCACCATGTTGTCGCCCTTACCGTTGCCGGTAAGCCAGACGAAGCCTTTGTTGTCGACCAGGATCGAGTGTTCCTGCAGCGGCCAGTCGTAACCCTGATTGTCGCCCGGCCCGCCCCACGATTTCACGACATCGCCGGACTGATTGAACACCAGCACCGACGGCGCCGGCACGCAGCACTTCGAACGCGGCGGCGTGAGCGTTGCGCCCTTTTCATCGTCGGTCAGCGAGCGCGGCCGCTGGAACACCCAGATGTTGTCCTGCGCGTCGATCCACATGCCGCCGACCTGGCCTAGAATCCAGTTGTTGGGCAGCGGCTTCGGCCAATACGGATCGACCCGAAAGGCCGGGCTTTGCGCGTGCGCGGATAGCGCACCGAGCATCGGCATAGCGAATGCGACGAACGCCGCGGTCCACGAGAGCTTGAAATTCATTCGATCACCTCCGCCTACGCACATTCGGCTCGTCATTCCGGGGCGTGGGCCTCGGCCCGCGAACCCGGAATCCATAATCCTCGACCTTGCAGAATAATCTCAGAGCCTTCTCCTGAACTCTGTGGTTATGGATTCCGGACTGCCGCTCTGCGGCATCCGGAATGACAAGCTAATGAATCTCAGGCTCCGCAATGGGCGCGGTGCCTTCGAGAAAATCGAAGTCGCAGCCCTCGTCGGCCTGCCCGATATGTTCCGAAAACATCGCGCCATAGCCGCGTGCATAGCGCCGCTCCGGCGGCCGCCACGAGGTCTTCCGCCGTGCCATCTCGTCGTCGCCGATGTGCAGATGAATCGCGCGGCGCGCCACATCGACCTCGATCTCATCGCCGGTCTCGACAAAGGCGAGCGGGCCGCCGACAAAGCTTTCGGGCGCGACATGCAGAATGCAGGCGCCATAGCTCGTGCCGCTCATGCGCGCGTCGGAAATACGCACCATGTCGCGCACGCCGGCTTTGAGGAGCTTCTTGGGGATTGGCAGCATGCCCCATTCCGGCATGCCGGGTCCGCCTTTCGGGCCGCCGTTCTTGAGCACCAGGATATGATCGGGCGTGACGTCAAGATCGTCGCGGTCCACCTCGCGCGCCATGTGCTCGTAGTTCTCGAACGCGATCGCCTTGCCACGATGATGCAGAAAGCGCTTGTCGGCGGCGGACGGCTTCATAACGCAGCCGCGTGGCGCCAGATTTCCGGTGAGCACGGCCGTCGCGCCTTCCGGATAAAGCGGCGCGCCAAGCGAATGGATGACGTCAGGCAGGTGGACCTGACCACCCGCAATATTGTCGCCGAGCGAGCGCCCGGTGACAGTGATGCACGACAGATCGAGCAGACTTTTCATTTCGGCCATCAGGGCGAGCAGACCGCCGGCATAGAAAAAATCCTCCATCAGATACTTGCCGGACGGCGTGATGTTGGCGATCACCGGCACTTGCCGCGAAATCGCATCGAATCGCTGCATGTCGAGCGCAACGCCGGCGCGGCGCGCCATGGCGATGACGTGAATGATGGCGTTGGTCGAACCCCCGAGCGCCATATGAACGCGGATGGCGTTGTCGAAGGCGGCCGGCGTCAGAATCTTTTGCGGCGTCAGATCGTCCCACACCATCTCGACGGCACGGCGTCCCGCGGCGGCGCACATGCGCGGGTGATTGGCGTCCGGCGCCGGAATCGATGACGCACCCGGCAGCGTGAGCCCGAGCGCCTCGGTGATCGCCATCATGGTCGCCGCCGTGCCCATCACCATGCAGGTCCCGAACGAGCGCGAGATGCCGCCTTCGATCTCGTTCCACTCCTCATCGCCGATGCGGCCGGCCCGCTTCTCGTCCCAGAACTTCCAGGCATCGGAGCCGGACCCGAGCGTATGACCGCGCCAATTGCCGCGCAGCATCGGACCCGCCGGCACGTAGATGGCCGGAATGCCCATGCTGATCGCGCCCATGATGAGGCCCGGCGTGGTCTTGTCGCAGCCGCCCATGAGCACGGCACCGTCGATCGGGTGGCTGCGCAGCAGTTCCTCGCACTCCATGGCGAGGAAGTTGCGATAGAGCATGGTCGACGGTTTGACGAACGGTTCAGCGAGCGACATGGCCGGCAGTTCGATCGGAAAACCGCCGGCCTGATAGACGCCGCGCTTCACATCCTCGGCTCGCGCGCGCAGATGCCCATGACAGGCGTTGATGTCGCTCCAGGTGTTGATGACTCCGATGACCGGTTTGCCGACCCAGTCGGCCCGGTCGTAGCCGAATTGCTGCAGGCGGGACCGGTGGCCGAACGAACGCAGATCGTTGAGGCCGAGCCAGCGGTAGCTGCGCAATTCTTCGGGCGACTTTCTGTTTCCGTCCGTCATGTTCGGACTCGCTTGCTTCGCCGCCGCGGCACCAGTGCGCGGAATCCGAAAACGCTATGCCTGCGAAGTTTCCACGGCGCGAGCGAAAGCCTTGCCCGAACGCGACGGCGAGATCATCTGGAAAACCTGATCGACTACGGCGTAGTCCATGTAGCCGAGGCGCGCGATCGGCTGGGCGCGGCAAATATCGACCATGCCGTTGACGATAAGCTCGTCGTCGATGTGGATGCCGACAACACGGCCGAACGTCACGTAGTTGGCTTGGCCCGGGCGTGTCGACGGCAGCTCCAGCGTCTGCAGGAAGACGCATTCGAGATGGACCGGCGAACACTTCACCCGCGGCGCCTTGACGAGACGCGAGGGCAACCATTCCAGTCCTGCGGCGTCAAATTCGCTCTCGCCGCGTGGCAGTGTCTCGGACGTTTTGTTCATCGCGTCGCGTGACGCGTAGGTCGCCATGTTGACGACGAACTCGCCACTCGCTTCGGCGCCGCGGCAGGAATCCTTGGGCGAACCGTCTTCGCGCGTGCTCGACGCAAACATCACGCAGGGCGGATCGGACGCCGCGGCGTTGAACATGCTGTATGGCGCAAGATTTGGCCGGCCTTGCGCGTCGAGCGAAGAAATCCAGCCGATAGGCCTCGGCACGACAAGCGCTTTGAACGGATTGTGTTTGAGACCGTGATTGCGCTTGTCCGGCTCGTAGAACATGACGGCTCAATCCTCGATGACGATCGCGCGCACCGGCGAGGCCTCGACGCCGATCATCTTCAGCGGCAACGCGATCAGCGTCACGCGCGGTTTACTGACTGCGCCGAGATTCTTCAGCGCCGGCAACGTCAGAATGCCGAGTTCATGGAGTTTCCGCGACGTGCAGTTCTTAGGATCGGAGCCGGGCGGCTTGCCGCCGTGATAGAAGTCAAACCCGACGATGGTGACGCCATGGTCGCGGAACCATGCGATGGCGTCGTCGCTGAGATACGGCGCGCTCGCCATCCATTCGGGCGAGCCGTCAAATCGCACGTCGTTGATGTCGGTGCGCAGCAGCACACGATCGCCGTGCTTGATGCGATCGCCGATGGATTTCTCCAAGTCCTCGGCAGTGATGCCGCCTTTGGGCGCGCGATGCCGAACGTCGGCCACGACCGCCGGACCGATGAACATATGCAGCGGCAAATCGTGGATGTCATCGCCGCCCTGCACCATGTGCGAGGGAGCATCGATGTGGGTGCCGGCGTGCAGCCGCATGTGCGCACCGCGCACGATCTGGCCAAGGCCACCCGGATAATCCTTGATGACCTCAAGCTCGAACTGCATGTCCTTGGTGAAACCTTCGTAACTGCGCATCTTGTAGCTCGAGGCATCAAGATCGAGGCTGACGTCGATGATCCTGCGCTCGTGCAGCGCGCGCTCTGGACGGCCCGCGCTCTCATTGCCGGTGCGCGCGGCACGGCGCTCCAGGGCCGGTGAGCTGTCCAATGCGACATCGTGCGCCATGTCTGCCTCCCTGTGATTGTGCGCTTGCGCAATCCATAGACAGGGCCATCGCTGAATGCAACGATGCCCGCCCCGGGAAGCTTCCTCATGCGTTATGCCGTCATTCTTTGCTTGCTGATCTGTTTCGGATCGGCACGCGCCGAACCTGCCAACGACGCGTCATGGCCGACGCGGCCGATCACCGTGATCGTGCCATACCCCGCAGGAAGCGCCACCGACATTATCGGTCGCATCGTCACGCACAGCCTGAGCGCGCGTTTGGGGCAGCCAATCGTGGTTGAGAACCGGCCCGGGGCGGACGCAACCGTCGGCACCCGCGCCGTCGCCAAGTCGGCGCCGGACGGATACACGCTCGCGTTCGGTACGCCGAGCGCCTATGTGTCCGCGCCGACGCTCTATGAGAATCTTGCATACGATCCGGTGAAGGACTTCGCGCCGGTGTCGCTCGCCGGGCGCACGCCGTACGTGTTCGCGGTCTATCCCGGGCTGGGAGTCAAATCGGTCACCGAGTTTATCGGCCTGGCGAAATCAAAGCCGGGAGAGCTGAACTATTCCTCAGTCGGCGAAGGCAGCATCTCCCACGTCGGCATGCTCATCTTCGCCGACAAGATGGGCATCGAACTGACGCACATCCCCTACAAGAGTACGGCGCAATCGATTATCGACGTGTCGGCCGGCATTATTCACGTGCAGCTTGCGTCTATTCCTCCGGCGCTGCCGCTCTATCAGGCTGGCAAAGTCCAGATATTGGCGGTTGCCGGTCCAAAGCGCGTCGCTTTGATGCCCGATGTGCCGACGATGGCGGAAGCCGGCATCCCCGATTACGAGGCGACGTTCTGGCTCGCCATGTTCGCGCCTGCCGGCACGCCACCCGCCATCGTCGCGCGGCTTAATCGCGAGATAGCCGAGGTCCTCAAGGCCGACGAGATCAAAAAAGCCTTCGCGGTCCAAGGCGTCGATCCCGAGCCGTCGAGCCCCGAAGAACTCGGCGCCATGCTGCGCCGCGACATCGATTCATTTCGCAACGTGATCATCAAGGCCGGCATCAAGCCGGAATGACATGCGGCAGGCGTTCACGCCGCCTTGGCAACACCGATTGGCTGGCCGGGACCGCCTTGCTATCGTTGTCGCGGGGCGAATTCGTCAATTCTGGCGCAAGACCGGACATCATCGGGAGGAAGTCTTATGAGGGCACGGTTTCTTTCAGTCGCGCTGCTTGGAGCGCTGTTCGCCGCAGGCTCGGCTCACGCGGCCGTCAAGGTGCAAACGGTCGAATACAAGCAGGGCGATACCACGCTTGAAGGCTGGCTCGTCTACGACACCGCCGTCAGGGGCAAGCGCCCCGGCGTCGTGGTCTATCCGGCCTTTTTCGGACCCTCGGCCCACGAGAAGGACGTGGCGACCCGGCTGGCCAAGATGGGTTACGTCGCTTTCGTCGCCGACATCTACGGCAAAGGCATACGCCTCGACACGCGTCAGGCGGCGGGCGCCGAATCCGCGAAATACATGAAGGACCGGCCGCTCCTGCTCGCGCGCGCAGGCCGCCTTCGACCAGCTCCGCCAGGCTCCGATGGTCGATACCAATAAGCTCGCCGCGATCGGCTATTGCTTCGGCGGGGCGCCGGCGCTCGATCTCATGCGCAGCGGCGCCCCGCTGGTTGATGTCGTCACCTTCCACGGCTCGCTCGGTGCGCCGCCAAGCGGAGAGGACGCCAAGAGCATCAAGACCCATGTGCTGGTCCTGCACGGCGCCATCGACCCGGTCGTGAACACGCAGGCCGTCGCCAACTTCGAGAAGGAAATGACGGACGACAACGTCGACTGGCAGGTCGTTCTCTACAGCGGCGTCATGCACGCCTTTACCGACAATACGCACGGCGACGATCCGCCGCGCTCCGCATACAATGCCTCGGCCGACAAGCGGTCGTGGCAGGCGATGAGCGATCTGTTCAAGGACACGCTCTAAGCGACCGCTGTTCCCGGATTGCGCCAAGCGCAATCCGGGATACGGTCTCAGCACTGTTATTGGTAGAGCCTGACCGCTCTGCTGCGGATCACTTCCGGTACCGTAAGCCCGAGGCCTTGCGCAGCGGCGAGATTGATCTCCAGCTCAAACCCGTCGACCGTCACCAGCGGCAGATCAGCCGGTTTGGCGGCGCCCTTGAGCAGCTGGTCGATTGTCGGCGCCATCTTTCGCCACAGCGCCGGGATGTCGGGGCCGAGTTTCGCGAGCCCGCCCATCCCGGCGTAGCCGATCGAACCCATCACTGCAGGGATGCGATATTTGTTTTGGGCTGCGACGATGTCCCGGCGAATAGCAAACATCTCTGCTCCGGTTACAACGACGGCGCCTTCGACGCTTTGCGCCTTGGCGGATGCGAACGCCCGATCGACCTCGTCGCCGCCGCGCACACCCATCATCGTTGCTGTAAAGCCGCGCCGGCCGGACGCCACCGCCAAATCATCCGCCAGCGCCATCGACGGCCTGCTTGCGGGATTCATGACAATGCCGATGCGCGTCATGTTCGGCACAAGATCGGCAAGGACGGCAACACGCTCGCTGCCGCCGTCGGTCACGTTGTAGTAACTGCCGGTAATGTTGCCGCCGGGGTGCTGCAGGCTCTGCACAAATCCCTCCGCGACCGGATCCCCGTTAAGTGCGCCCATCACGATCGGCACCGTATCGGTCGCTCGCTTGGCGATTTGTATGGCGAGCTTGGTCTGCGCCACCACGATGTCGGTCTTGGCGGCAAGCAACTGCTGCATGTTGGCCTCGAGCTTCGCGGCGTCCGGCGAAGCGTCAGGAAACACGACCTGAAAAGTCTTGCCGTCGATCCAGCCAAGATCGCGGAGCAATTCGAACAGCGCGTCGATCGAATCGGCCCTGCTCAAGGCCAGCACCCCGATCTTCTTGAGGCCGACCGGGCTTTGGCAAAATGCGACCGACGGTACCAGCGCGATGGCTGCGGCCAACGCCGCCAATATGGCGCGCCGACACATGGGCTAATTCGGGCGCCGGGCGGCCGCGTTCGGCAGATCGAGCTTCAAAAGCTTTGCGGCATTGCGCCAGAAAATCTTCTCTCGCGTCTCCTCGCTCACATTCAGATTCTCGACGAGTTTGATCGCCCGCGGCTTCAGCGACGTCAGCGGCGGCGCGTCGCTGCCGTAGAGCACATGGTCAGGCCCGACGGTATCGATCACGAGCTGGGCCGCCGGCGGATGATAAGTGACGGTGTCGAAATACATACGCTTGAGATAGTGGCCGGGCTCGTGCTTGATCTTGATCGGCGTATAGGGACCGAGGAAGTAGCACTCGTCCTGCAGCTCGTAGGCATAGTTCAAACGGCCGATGACTTCGCAAATGCCGCCGCCGCCGTGCGAGGCGACGATGGTGGCCCGCGGGAAATCCTCCAGGATGCCGCGCACGATCAGCCGCGATAAAGCAAGACACAGATCGGCGGGACGGCCAACGCTTGAGGCCAGCCGGTATTCCCTCACGCGCTCTTCGCCGAACCCGACATGGGGTGGATGGATGAAGACCGGCACGCCGAGGTCTTGCACTAGCTCCCAGAACGGCCGGGCTTCGTCGTCGTCGGGATAATGGCCCTTGTGGCTTGAATGGATGAGAATGCCTTTCAGGCCAAGCTGCCGGATCGCGCGTTCCGTCTCCTTGATGAACTCGGGTCCGCCGCAAGGCAGCATCGTGGCGAAGCCGTAGAAGATGCCCTTGTGCTTTTGCTGAATTTCCGCCGCGTAGTCCGACCAGCGCTGGACCGCCCTGAGTTCTTCGGAGGCCGCCTTGCCGCGCATGTAATGTGCGGCGTTGCTGAAGATCGTGACGTCGATCCCGCAGCGGTAATGGGCCGCGAGCACGTTCTCCAGCAGCATCGGACAACGGCCCTCCCAGACGGGACCGCTTCTGCCGTCCCAGGCGGCGACATCGTCGGCGGCCTCTTCGGGCGGGTACACGTGGGTATGCCATTCGATGATCATGGTGCCTGTTCCTGCGAGAAGCTTGTTTGCGTGGCGCGTATCACTTCGGACCCGAGATGATGGCGGTCAACTTGGCGATCGCGTCGGGCGGTATCGCGAGCGTGCGCTCGACGGCCTTCTGCACCTCATCGCCGCGGCCGGGCACGATCTCCAGTTTGAGCTTTTGCGCATCGGCCAGAAAGTCCGGATCGCTCATCGTCGCGTCGAAGGCGTTGCGTAACAACGCCACCCGGTCCGCCGAAACTTCGGGCGGCAGAACGACGTTCCAGCCGACGCTGGAGTCCGAATTCATGAACTCGAGAATCCGTCTGCCTTCGTCCGACGTTGCCAGATCGCTGATGAGGGGAAGCTCCGGCAGATCGGGATGCCGCTTCAGCCCGGTCTGAAACGGCACGACAATCTTGCCGTCGTTCAGCCACTCGCCGCGCGTGGTCTTGAGCGCCGTCCACGACGCGACGCGCGCATCGGCTTCGCCGCGTTCGATCGCGAGATCGACATCGGCGGCGCCCCGATAGCCCGTGATGATCCTGAAATGCGTGCCGGCAAGCGCGTTGAGCAGCGTCGGCGTCACGTAGCTATCGGTCGTATTGCCCCAGGCGCCTGCCACTACGTTCGTGTTGCGCAGATCGGCGGCGGTCTTCACCCCGGTGCGGCTCATCACGAACATCACGCCGGTGTAGCTCGATATCCGTCCGATCCAATTGAACTGCTTGGCGTCGTAGCGCACCTCTTCGGGATGCAGCATCTGATTGATAGCGATGTCGCGCGGCAGCATGCCGAGCTGGGTGCCGTCCCGCAGGGCTTTTTCGTAGAGATTGACGGTTCCCACCATGCCGCCTGCGCCCGGCATGTACTGAATGACAATCGCCGGATGGCCCGGGATGTGTTTCGACAGATGCGCGATGACGAGCCGGCTGTAGAGATCGTACGTTCCGCCTGGCTCGTACACGACAGTGAAGCGCAGCGTTTTGCCCTTGAAGAAGTCCTCACCGGACTGCGCGCAGGCACCGGCGGAGAATGCAAACAGCGACTGGATCGCTAGCCAAGCCACGGCGCAGAAACGAAACGCCATTATTGCGGCTCCATGCCGGCGTCCTGCACGATGCGAGCCGACGCTGCGCGATCCTCTTTCAAGAAGCGGGCGAATTCCTCCGGCGTGTCGAACACCGGTTCGAGCGCGACATCGATCATCGCTTCTGTCTGAATTCGGGATCGCTGCCGATCGCCGCGAACTCGTCGCGGAGCTTGTGGATGATCGGCTGATGGCGTCCCAGCCGGCGCGACGATGCCGAAGTAAAGCCGCGTGAGATTGTCGCCGTAACCGAGTTCGGTCAGCGTCGGCACGTCGGGCAGGAGCGGCGAGCGCGTTTTGCTGTCGACCGCCAGTGCCGTCACCGCTCCATTGCGGATGAAGGACAGCCAGTTGGCAGCCCGAAAAACGCGACCGGCGTCGAGCCGCTCATCACGCCGTTGACCGCCTCGGCGCCGCCCTTGAACGGCACTTTGACGATGTCGGCGCCCGTTGCCTTCCCCCACTTGTCCATGAACGCGATGAGCGGGATCGATGCCGCAGTGTAGCTCAGCGTGCCGCGTCTGGCTTTCGACAGCGCGGCAAGCTCGTCGAGCGAGTGCACGTTCAGCGCCGCATTGACCACCAGGACTTGAGTCGTGAAGAACGGATTGGTGACCGGGGCGAAATCCTTGTCCGGATCGTAGGGGATTTGCTTGAACAGAAACTGGTTATAGGCAAGCGTTTCCGCCGGCAGGATGCAGATCGTGTAGCCATCGTTCGCCGCCTCCGCGCAAGCACGTCCGCCGACATTCATGGCGCCGCCCGGCCGGTTCTCGACCACGATCGGCTGGCCCCAGCGCTTTCGCACCTCTTCGCCAAGCACGCGCATGAAGACATCGCTGGTGCCGCCGGCGCTGGTGGCCGTCAGCGCGCGGATCGGGCGCGACGGGTAATCCTCCGCGAGCGCGGGCCAGCTCACGGCCAGCGCGGCGAACAAACAGGAGAGCGCGCAAATACGGCGTTGCCGGCGACGGCGCATGGTCTTCGCGCCCTATTCCGCGGTCGCGCCGGTGGCGTTGACCACCTTCGCCCATTTCGCCGTTTCGTCGGCGACGATCTTGCCGAAATCCTCCGGCGTGCCGGGGATGAGCGTGCCGCCAAGCTCGGCGAGCTTGGCTTGCATGGCCGGATCGGCCAACGCATCGTTCACGGTGCGGTTCAGCTTGTCGATGATGGCGCGGGGCGTGCCCTTCGGCACTGCCATGCCGAACCACGCGCTCGCCTCATAGCCGGGTACGGTCTCGGCGACCGTCGGCACATCGGGCAGCGCCTTGGCGCGCTCCGCTGTCGTCACGGCGAGCGCGCGCAGCCGGCCGCCCTGGATGTGCCCGATCGAAGACGGCAGGTTGTCGAACATGACCTGCACCTGGCCGCTCAGCATATCGGTGAGCGCGGGCGCCGCGCCGCGATAGGGCACGTGCACCAGTTCAACGCCAGTCATCATCATGAACAATGCGCCGGACAGATGCACCGACGTGCCGATGCCCGAGGACGCCATGTTGACCTTGCCGGGATTGGCCTTGGCGTAGCTGATGAACTCGGCGACCGTCTTGGCGGGGACATTCGGGTTCACCTCCATCACGTTCGGCACGCGGATGAAGCCTGCGACCGGCGCCATGTCGCGGATGAAGTCGAACGTCAGATTCTTATAGAGCGTGGCGTTGATGGCGTTGGCCGGGTTGACCAGAAAGACCGTGTAGCCGTCGGGAGGCGAATTCACCGCCATCTCGGTCGCAAGGTTGTTGCCGGCGCCGGGCTTGTTCTCGACGGCGAATTGCTGGCATGCAGGTGTTCGGACAGATATTGGCCGATCAGGCGCGCGCAGATGTCGGTGATGCCGCCAGGCGGATAGCCGACCAGCCAGCGCACGCTGTGATTGGGATAATCGTCGGCCGCGCGCGCTGCGCCGGCACGGTCGTGAAAGGACAAGGCAAAAGCGAGCCGCTTGAACCGCGAAATCAAACGCGAGCGGGCGCCGCACGTGACATCGCATCTTCTTCCTCTCCCTTTGGCGTTTTCTTTTTGCTGTCGGGTGCATCAGCCTACGCGGCATCGACGATCGCCGCACAAGGGCCGCGAAGCGGCCTGCGGCGTCGCTGCGATATTGCCACCTTGCCGCAGGCCGGCCAGGCCGATAATTTCCACGAGACTTCCCCGGACCGAGGACCGAGGACTGCCATGATCGACCTTTATGCGTTGACCAGCCCGAACGTGCAGAAAATCTACATCATGCTCGAAGAAACGAAGCTGCCCTACAAGGAGCACTTCGTCGATGTATGGAAGGGCGACCAGTACAATCCCGACTTCCTCAAGATCAATCCGAACGCAAAAATTCCGGCGATCGTCGACCACGAAGGACCCGGCGGCAAACCGATCACGATCTTCGAATCGGGCGCGATCCTGATGTATCTCGCGGAGAAATCCGGCAAGTTTTTGCCCGACCGACATGGCGAAGAAGTATGAGGTCCTGCAGTGGCTGATTTTCTGCAGGTCGCGGGCGTCGGCCCGATGTTCGGCCAGTTCACCCACTTCAAGATGTTCGCGCCGAAGGACAAGGACAATTCCTATTCGATGACGCGCTATCAGACCGAGGTGAAGCGTCTCTACGAGGTGCTGGAAAAGCGGCTCGGCCAATCGCCCTATCTCGGCGGCGACGAATACACGATCGCCGACATCGCGACTTTCCCGTGGACGCGCAATCACGACACCCAGGGCGTGAAGTGGGAAGACAACCCGAACCTCGCGCGCTGGTTCAAGGCGATCGACGAACGGCCCGCCGTGAAGGCGGCGCTCGCCAAGGTCGCCGTCGATCAAGTCGAACCGCGAGACCGCGTCCGACGACCAGAAGGACCGCTTCTTCAATCGCGGCCGCTACGCCCGGGCGTAGCATTCTTCATCCGCCCCGCGATTTGCAGGGGCGGATAAGGACCGTCGTGATTCTTACGTGCCCAGCTTTCTCCATCATGCCGCGCATGAAGCGCACGGCGGCCGGGCCTTTCAGGGCGCTTGCCCACAGGTCCCGCGCCATCTTCTCGTGCAACGCCAGCGCCTCGGGCGCCGAGGTGATCATGGCGACGCCGACGCGGATATTGGGCTCCTCGCCGAGGCGGAACGGGCTGAGCGCCAAAATCTGCCGGTCGGGCTGGCGGAAGATCTGAAAGCTCGTGTGCGGCAGCGTGTCGAGCACGATGCCGATCTGGACGCCGATCGGCTCGTTCTCCATCAGCGCGGTGAAATGCTCGGCCTCGGCGCGGGCGAGCGCGCGGCGCTCGCGGCGCACTTTTTCCGGCAAGATCGAGCCGGCCGACAAGGCCGTTGCGCAGGAAGCGCTCCATCTCGGCGGCGGCGATCAGGTTGACGATCGCTGGGCTGGCGCCGGCGATAGGTCTCCTTGCGCTGGCGCAGCACCTCCATCAGTTCGTCGATCTGCGCCAACGCGCGCTCTGTGGTACTCGAACTCCTTCCGGGACCGACTCGCGCAAAACTTCGCCGAGCGCCTTGTCGAAAGCGTCGGAGGCGAGCACATAGGAGATCGGTCCGGCGAGCACGATGATGTGCTCGGCGGTCTCCTCGATCTGCCGCATGCGCTCGAAATAGCTCACCGCCGAGGCGACATATTCGACGCCGACGCCGAGCAGGGTCGGCACCGAGACCTGAAGCAGTTCGGCGAGATTCTCCAGCGTCTCGATCTTCGCCACCTCGCCCTTCTCGAAGCGATAGAGCGCGGTGCGCGAAATGCCGAGTCGATTGGCAATTTCCTCGGCGGACAAGCCCGAGCCGAGGCGAAACGCCTTGAGCCGATTGCCGATATCGTCAAAGCGCAGGGGCATAGGGATACCTTCGTGCGGGCAGGGCGTCGGAGGTTTGCTCCGCTTCGCCGATCTTCGCCAAAATCTCCGCGGGCGAAACCGGCGTCTGCGCGAGGCGCACGCCGAACGGCGACAGCGCGTCCTCGATCGCCGAGACGATGGCGGCGGCGGTCGGCAGCGTGCCGGCTTCGCCGACGCCCTTGATGCCGAGCGGATTGAGCGGCGTCGGCGTCTCCTGATGCACGAGCGTAATCATTCGGCAGCTCGGTCGCGGTGACGAGCAGATAATCGGCGAGCGTCGTGGTCAGCGGCTGCGCGTCGGCATCGAACTCCATGCGCTCGAACAGCGCATTGCCGATGCCGTGCGCGACGCCGCCGAGGATCTGGCCCTCGACGATCTGCGGGTGGATGACGCGGCCGCAATCGTGCGCGATGACGAAATTGCGCAGCGCGACGCATCCGGTCTCGGCATCGACCTCGACTTCGGCCACCGCCGTGCCATTGGCATAGGACATGGCGTCGATGACGACATGCTCGGTCGCTTCCATGCCGACGGCGCCGCCCGGCAGGAGAATAGCCCGGCGTGCCCATGGTGGCGCGCGCGACATCGGCAAACGTCACCTTGAGCTCCGGTCGCGCCTTTGACGCGGATTTCAGCGCCCTCGATCTCGAGGTCGCTGCGCCGCGGCCTCCAGCAAGTGGCTCGCGACGATGAGCGCCTTGTCGCGCACCTTCAGCGCCGGCGCGATGCGCCGACGAGCCGGCCAGCACCGCCTGGCGCGAATTGAAGCCGCCAAGGCCGAGCGCAGTCGCCGCGCTGTCGCCGGTGGTGACGGTGATGTGCGCCATGTCGCCGCCGAGCATGTTCGGCGACGACCTGCGCCAGCATGGTCTTGGTGCTCTGCCCCATTGCACGGCGCCGGAATAGACGTGAATCTTGCCCGACGGCGCGATGCGCACCGTGACCGGCTCGAACGGTCCGCGGCCGGTGCCTTCGACAAAATTGGCGAGGCCGATGCCGAGATGGCGGCCCTCGCGTCGCGCCTGCCTGCTGGCGCGCGCGAAAATCGTCCCAGCCGGCGCGCGCCGAGCGCCGCCTGCTGGCAGGCCGGATAATCGCCGCTATCGAGCACGACCTGCATGCCGCCGCGGGTCTTGAGCGGCGTCTTGCAGCGGCATCTTGTCGGCCGGAACGAGATTGCGCCGGCGCACCTCGGCGCGATCGAGCTGAGATCGCGCGCGACGCGGTCGAGCAGCCGCTCGATCGCGAACACGCCCTGCGGCTGGCCGGCGCCGCGCACCGGCGTCACCGGCACCTTGTTGGTGAGCGCGAGCTTGATGTCGAGCCGGTAGGCCGGCACCTCGTAGGCGAGCGGCAGCGCCGCGCCGAGCCATACGGCACATTGACGCCGCGCGCCGTGTAGGCGCCATGGTCGTGGATCAGCGTGCCGCGCACGCCGCGGATGCGCGCGTCGGCATCGACCGCGATCTCGACGTCCCAATATTGATCGCGCTCCTGCGTCGTGGAGACGAAATGCTCGCGCCGATCCTCGATCCATTTCACCGGCCGGCCGAGCAAGATCGCGGCGAGCGCCGCGCACGATCTCCTCCTGATAGAAGACCAGCTTCGGGCCGAAGCCGCCGCCGACGTCGGGCGCGATGACGCGCACGCGGTTCTCGTCGCGCCCGAGCAGATCGCACAGCAGCCGCATCGCGACATGCGGCGTCTGCGTCGAGCTGTAGAGCGTCAGCCGATCCTCGATCGGATCGTGCGCCGCGACGACGCCGCGGCATTCGATCGAATGGCTGCCGCCGCGATGCTGCCAGAGCGACTCGCGAAAGACATGCGCGGCGCCGGCGAAAGCGGCCTCGACATTGCCGTAGGCCATGTCGAATTCGGCGACGAGATTGTGCGGCGCGTTCCGATGCGCCGTCGGCGCGCCGCGTTCGAGCGCGGCGCGGCAGTCGCGAAACCGCCGGCAGCGGCTCGTAGTCGACCTCGAGCAGCGCGGCGGCGTCTTCGGCGATGTAGCGGTCGTCGGCGACGACGACGGCGACCGGCTCGCCGACATGGACGACCTCGTCGATGGCCAGCACCGGCCGGTCGACCTGCTGGCGGAAGCTCGGCGACGGCAGCGCGACCCGCAAGCCGGTCGGATTTCGAGATGCGGCTTGAGATCGCGCAAAGGCGTACACCGCGTGCACACCCGGGCAAGCGCCCGCGCGGCTCGCCGTGTCGATGCCGCGGATGAGCGGCATGCGCGTGCGGGCTGCGCACGAACGCCGCCTGCAGCATGCCGGGCAGATGGATGTCGTCGACGAAAGCGGCCCTTGCCGCGCAGCAGATCGGGATCTTCGAGGCGCCGAACGTTCTGGCCGAACGTCTTTGCGCTCAAGGCGCGCGCCCTAACGCCTTGCAGCCGCTTCGCCGCGTCGAGCGCCGCGATCACGATGTTCTGATAGCCGGTACAGCGGCAGAGATTGCCGGAAATGGCGATCCGCACCTCCTGTTCGGTCGGGTCGGGATTGTCGCGCAGGAATTCGATCAGCGTGGTGAGAATTCCCGGCGTGCAGAAGCCGCACTGCAGGCCGTGATTGTCGCGGAACGCCTCCTGCAGCGGATGCAGCTCGTCGGCATTCGGCGCGATGCCTTCGACGGTCAGAATCTCGTGCCCGTCGGCCTGCACGGCGAGCATAAGGCACGAGCGCGCCGAACGGCCGTCGAGCAGAATAGTGCAGGCGCCGCACACGCCGTGCTCGCAGCCGAGATGGGTGCCGGTGAGACCAAGCTGATGGCGGATGAAGTCCGCCAGCGTGACGCGCACCGGAACGGTCTTCCTCGTAGCGCTTGCCGTTGACGGTCACGGCGATTTTTCGCGTCATCGCTCACGATCATGATCCTTTGGACAATGCGCTCGTGCGCCTCGAGCAGCGCGCGGCGCGGCAGCACCGTCGCCAACTGCTGGCGATACGACGACGGTGCATGAATATCTTCGATGGCATCGAGCTTGCGCAGCGTCTCGCAAATCTCGCGCAGCCGCTTCTCTTCGATGGTCTCGCCAATGAGTGCGCGCTCGACCTCGGTGGCGCGCACCGGCGCTGGTCCCATGCCGCCCAGCGTCACCGAGGCGCGCGTCACCTTGCCGTTCTTGTCCTCCTCGATGAGGACAGCGGCCGAGACGATGGCGAAATCGCCGTGGCGGCGCGCAAACTCGACAAAGGCGTAGCCGTGCCCCGCCGGCCAGCAGGGAAAGGTCGCGCCTGTGAGAAGTTCGTCGAGTTCGATCGCTGGCGTCATATAGGCGACCGGGAATGCTGAAAAGTCGATGCTGCGCGGGCCATTCTTGCCGGAGACCGACACTTTGGCGTCGAGCGCGGCCGCGCAAGAGACAAGTTCGGCGGACGGATCGAGATGGCAGAGCGAGCCGCCGAGCGTGCCGCGGTTGCGCGTCTGGCGGTGTCCGACCTGGCGGATCGCCTCGTGCATGAGCGGACAGCGCTTCTGCACGAGGTCGGAGAACTCGATGTCGCGCTGCCGCGTCATCGCGCCGATTTCGATCGCTCCATTGTTCTCGCGGACATAGCTGAGGCCGTCGACACGGTTGAGATCGATGACGTGGTCCGGCAGCACGTACCGCATATTCAGCATCGGCATGAGCGACTGACCGCCGGCAAGCAACTTGGCGTTGTCGAGGCTGCCGAGCAGACCGACAACATCGGCTGTCGTGCGGGGGTCGTGATAGGAAAAGGGCGGCGGTTTCATGCAGCCTCGTGAGCAGCCTCGTTTACGTTCCGAACTTTGACTCTGTGCCAAAAACGGTGCATCAGTCAAAAAACATACGTCAATCCCAAAGTTGAAACCAGCCGATGAAGCCAGCGGCGTTTCGGTATCACGCGCCGAAAACCATCGATGAAGCCGTCACTATTCTGGCGGAGGTGGCGCCACAGGACGGACGTGTGCTGGCCGGCGGCCAAAGTCTCGTGCCGACGATGGCGTTCCGGCTCGCCAAACCCGCCCATCTCGTCGATATCAACGGCGTCGAAGCGTTAAAGAGCCTGAAAGTCGCCGATGGCAAGCTCATGATCGGCGCCTGCGTCCGGCACGCGGCATTCCATCAGCCGGTTTGCGACGGCCCGCTCGGCAAGCTCCTCGCCGACGTCGTCCGCCACGTCGCTCATTATCCGATCCGCAGCCGCGGCACGTTTTGCGGAAGCCTTGCGCATGCCGATCCGTCATCGGAGTGGTGCCTGCTGGCGACGGCGCTCGACGGCGAGATGGTGGCAAGAAGCGCGAGCGGCACGCGAACCATCCCGGCCCGCGAGTTCTTCGCCGGCATCATGACGACGGCGTTGCGCGAGGACGAGTTGCTCGTCGAGGCGCGGCTGTCGCTGCTGCCTACCGGCACATATTGCGGCTTTTACGAATTCAATCGCCGCGCCGGCGATTTTGCCATGGCCGCGGCATTGGCGACATACCGAGTCGAAGACGGCAAGATCGTCGCGCCGCATGTCGCCGTGGGCGGCGCCGAGCCGAACCCGCGGCGCATTGCCGAGGCCGAGCGGGCGCTCGAAGGCGCCGCGCCCGGCGACAAGGCCTTTCGCGCCGCCGCCGAAGCGGCCACTGCCGCCATCGATCCGATGGAGGACATCACGACGAGCGCAGACTTCCGCCGCGATCTCGTCCTTGCCGTCACACGCCGGGCCCTCGAACGCGCGGCGCAGTCGTGAGCGAACCGCTCACACATTCCCTTCCCCCTTGTGGGGCGGGGGTCGGGAGGTCGTGCGCTATCGTCGACGCCTGCACTTTGCCTCGCTACCCCCACACCTTCCGCTCCCCACAAGGGGGAGGGGATCGCGCGCCGCTCGTCACTGCATGCCCGTAGCGCCAACAAAAAAGCCCTGGATCGGTCAGTCTGTAGAGCGGCTCGAGGACCCACCGCTCGTGGTCGGTCGTGGCGAGTTTGCAGGCGACATCAATTTCCCGCACCAGCTGCACATGCGCGTCGTTCGTTCGGCGCACGCTCATGGGCGCATCGTTTCGATCGATGCAAGCACCGCGCTGGCGCTGCCGGGCGTCTACGCCGTGTGGACCGCTGCCGACATTGCCGACGTGCCGCCGATCGATTTTCGCGAAGGCAGCATTCCGTCGCTCGATCCTTATCGCCAGCCGGTGCTGGCCAAGGGCGTCGTGCGTTATGTCGGCGATCCTGTCGCGGCGGTGTTTGCCGAAAACCCCTACCTCGCTGAGGATGCGGCCGATCTGGTCGAGGTCGAGATCGACGAACTGCCGCCGCTGCTCAACGCGGATGCCAAGCCGGTCGAGTATTCGCCGGGCCATTCGAGCGAAGCGACGATCATCCACCAAGGCTACGGCGACGTCGACCCGGTATTCCGCAGCGCGGCGCACGTGGTCGAGATCGAGGTTTCGGTCGGCCGGCATTCCGGCGTGCCGCTCGAAACGCGCGGCGCCATCGGCCACTACGACGCCTCGCGCGGCATCATGGAGCTGCACGGCGCCGCCAAGGTGCCGCACCGCAATCAGGAACTGCTGTCGCGCATGCTCGACATCCCGCCGAGCACGATCCACGTCCACGAGGCTCACGTCGGCGGCGGGTTCGGCATCCGCGGCGAACTTTATCCGGAAGACGTTCTGGTCTGCGTGGCCGCCAAAAAGTTCAATCGCGCGATCAAATGGATCGAAGACCGCCGTGAGCATCTGATCGCAGCCAATCATTCGCGCCAGCAGTTGCACAAAATCCGCGCGGCCGTGGATGAAGCCGGCGTGATCCTCGCCATCGACGACGAGTATTTCCACGACCAGGGCGCTTACATCCGCACGCACGCGACCCGCGTCGTGCACATGACGGCTGGCATTCTTGCCGGGCCCCTATCGCGTGCCGGCCTATCGCTCGATCGGCCACTTCCGTCTCACCAACAAGACGCCCGCCGCGACGTATCGGGCGCCCGGCCGTTACGAGACCACGTTCGTACGCGAACGTCTGGTCGATGCGATTTCGAACCAAATTGGCATCGATCCCATCGAAATCCGGCGCCGCAATTGCATCGGTCCCGAAGAGATGCCCTACCCGCGCCCGCTGCAGGCGCTGGGCGAGGAAATCCACTACGACACCGGCAACTACATCGAGCTGATGGACAAGCTGTTCGCCAAGATCGGCTGGGAGAAACTCAACGCCGACGTGAAGAAGCGAAAGGCCGCCGGCGAACTTGTCGGCATCGGCTTCGCCATGTTCGTCGAAAAGAGCGGCCTCGGTCCAACCGACGGGGTCAAGATTTCAGTCGATACATCCGGCCGGGTCGAGGTCATCACCGGCGGGGCGTCGCTCGGTCAGGGCTTTGAAACCGTGATGGCGCAGGTCGGCAGCCGACGTGCTCGGCGTCGATTACAAACGCTGCCGCGTGATCCACGGGCAGACCGATCTGATCGCCTACGGCATCGGCGCGCATGCTTCGCGCGCCACGGTGATGACAGCGTCGGCCACGCATATCGCGGCGACGAAAGTGCGCGCCAAGGCGCTCGATATGGCGGCCGAACTGCTGCAGACGACGCCGGATATGCTCGACATTGTCAACGGCGAGGTGGTGCGCCGCGACACGACAGGCGGTCCTTCAATCAGCCTCGGCAAGCTCGCGCAGCATCTTGCACCCGGCGCAAAGACGCTCGGCGATCGCGAGCCCGGGCTGGCCGCCGAAGGCTGGTTCAAGGTCGAACATCAAACCTACCCGTACGGCAGCCACGTCGCCTTGGTGAACGTCGATCGCGAAACCGGCGGCGTGGACGTTGAAAAGTATTTCATCGCGTACGACATCGGCCGCGCCATCAATCCGGCGCTGGTGTACGGCCAGATCGTCGGCGGCTTCACCCAAGGCCTGGGCGGCGCGCTGTTCGAGGAATTTACCTTCAGCGAACGCGGCGATCCGCTGGCCGTCACGCTCGCCGACTACGTCCTGCCGGCGATCCACGAGACGCCCGAACCGGACGTGCTGCTGCGCGAAGACTACAGCACGCCGCTCAATCCGCTCGGGATCAAGGGCGCCGGCGAAAGCGGCATCACCGGTGTCGGCGCCGCAATCGCCTCCGCGATCGACGACGCGATCGGCATTCCGGGCGCGGTGACGCAGCTTCCGGTGACGCCGCAGCGGCTCAAGCTGGCCTTGGCAAAGCGCCGCTGAACGCGAGCACCGGACGCCGCGCCTCGCGCGGAGCGAGCGCTGCCGCCAGCACCACAACGGCGCAGAGTTGATGCGCAATCGACAGAACCGCGGGATATGCGGCCTGCAAGACGGCGACGCCGAGCGCTCCTTCGAATGTCAGCAGACCGAGTAGAATCAAAACGCGTCTCTTCGGCAGGCCGCGAAGAACCGCCGCCACAAAAGCCGCCAGCGCCGCCGTCCATAGTCCGATCGACAGCAGCCGATGGCAGGCCTGGATCAAATAGCCGTTCTCAGTGAGATTGCGCCAGACCGGGTGGAAGGCGAACAGGCGATCAAGCGATGGCAGCAGGCCGTCGGCGTAGCCGGGGAACGTGGTCCATAGCGGCCCGGCATCGAGCGACTGGAGCAGCGCGCCAAAGGCAATATTGAGTGCGATGACCAGCCCCCAGGCAACACGCGGAGCAACATGCTTCCGCGGCGATCGCTTGGGCGCGATCGCCGCGACGATCAGGATGGCAAGACCTAAGCTCGCAACCGTTACATCGAGCGCATGGCGGTGCTGACCGAGGTTGATGGTGGCGAACAGCCCCGCATGATCGGCAACATAGCGCAGCACGAAATAACCGGCGCCCGCCGCGAGCAACCCGATCCAGCGCAGCGGATCGATCCGGCGCTGCGCCTCAACGGCGCGGCCCAAGAACAGCAGCGACGCGACAAACAGCGATGCCGCAAAGAGTGCGATGGCGGCGATGCGCGACCATTCCCACCAATAAAGGAACTGGTAGATGGTAATGGATTCCATGCCGCCGACGTCATAGCCGCCGCACAAGGCGTAGAGCGGCGATTGCTGATGGAGCGTGAAGGCGTACCGCCACGCCGCAGCGCCGATCGGAGGAATGAGCGAAACCTCCGGCGGATACAGAAACCACGGACCGCTGGTCAGACGGTTGCCCGCGCCCAACACAAATGCCGCGACGCCAAAGCAAGCCGCTGCCGCCAAAGCGGCCCGCATCAGGCCGGGTCTGTCCGATCCGACAAGACGCGCGAGCCAATCGGCTGTGTGAGCGCGGTTCGCCGCAGCCGTCTGATGCACGACGGCCGCCGGCGCGTGATCTTGGTTGAGCAGCAGCATCGTCGGGCGCGCTACTTGGCTACGGGAAAGACCTCATGGGTCGGCATCTGCGAAAAGATACCCGGCATGCCGTCGGACTGAAACGACCCTCCGGCAACGTGAAATTCGTTGTCGATGAAATCCGCTATGAAGCCGTGCCGCGCGATCTGCATGTGCGGCAGGCTTTGCCAGGAGTTCGTCTTCGGATCGTAGGATTCGAAGGCCCAGAAGGTCACCTTGCCTTGCGGCTCCTCGTATTCGCCGCCTGTCACGTAGACCTTGCCGTTATAGGAATCGCCTGCGACGTCGCCGCGCCGCGTCGGCGAGCGGCCCTTGTAGGTCCACGAGTCGGTCGCCGGATCGTAGGCTTCGACCAGATCGGTGACGTCGCTCATGGTCACGAACGGTGTGCCGAGCCGCCCGTTCACCGCGTAGATTTTGCCGTCGACCACGGAGGCAAGAAAGTGATTCCGTCCGGTCGGCATCGGCGCGCGCGACCGCCACGTATTCGTCGCCGGATCATATTCCTCGACCGTGCCAACGACGATCTGCGGGACGCCGACCCAGAGCGGTTCGGTCATCGGCTTATCCGGTATGTTGGCGTGAGCGCCGCCGATCACATAAATCTTGCCGTCAACAGCTACAGCCTGCGCTGCACCACGCGGCGTCGGCATTGGCGCCAGCTCTTTCCAACTGTCGGCGTCCGGATCGTACATCATGGCAGTCGGTATCGGCTGCCATACCTTGGTACCTGGCCGTCCGACGAAGCCGCCGAACACATAGATCTTGCCGTTGACCGCGACCGAGGCGACGTGATGCGCCGGCACCTGCATATTCTGCTTGTTGGTCCAGGTGTCGGCCGCCGCGTCGTACACCATGACGATGCCGCGCGCCTGCACGTTGGGCGCATCGTAGCCGCCCATCACGTACCACTTCTTGCCGATCACGACGCTGCTGATCTCGCCTTGCGCCGACGGCATCGGCGTCGCCATGCGCCACTTGCCGTCCTGCGCGGATGCCGGCGCGGCGCACAACGCCGCACCGGCCAAGAGCGCCCAAGCCATCAGCCCCATCATCCTCAACATGGTCCGATTCCTCCCGATCTCGTCAGCCGTTTCGCGGCGAAATGCACGTGACGGCGATCACCGTTCTCGCCCTCGACCGTAGCATAGATCGCGCCGCTAATGGCGGCGCCACAACGGCGGTCTACGACCTCCATGTCGCTGACGCTTTCCGAGCACCGGTAGGCGGCGCGAGATGTCGCCTTGATTATGCCGATCCTTTATTCTTGAAGTGAATGTTCGGATCGCCCGGGAGCTAAGAGCCGACGAATGCCGCAGCACTGGTTCCTGAGTTACAATTCGCGCGATTTCAATCTCGTCGACGGTCTGCAGAGCGCCCTGCTGCATGCCTCGCCCAATTCAAAGGTCTTTTTCGCGCCAAAGAGCCTGCGCGCCGGCGGCTACTGGCTGCCGACGCTTGCCGAGGGCATCGCGGACGCCAACGCGTTTGCGCTGATCATCGCCGAGAACGGCCTCGGCCCATGGCAGGTGATGGAATATTATGAGGCGCTGGACCGGCGGGTGAAGTCGCCCGATTTTCCGGTCGTCCTGGTCCTTCTGGAAGGACAACCGGCGCCGGGCCTCGCCTTCCTGCGCCAGTTGCATTGGATCGTGACGCCCGATCCGGGGTCGGAAAAAACCGCAGGACGGCTTGTCGATGCCGCCGCCGGCGGGGGCGGCTTGCCCGGCGAACTGTGGCGCCATACCTCGCCGTATCGCGGCCTTGCCGCCATGACGGAGGCGGACAGCGATTTCTTCTTTGGCCGGCAACTCGAGACCAAGCACGTTCTGACCACGCTCTGCGAGACGTCAGACCGGCTGCCGATCCTGCTGGGCAATTCCGGCGTCGGCAAATCCTCGCTGGCCCAGGCCGGGGTGCTGGCGGCGCTCAAGCGCCAGGCGCTGCCCGGCGAGGATAGCGGCGGAGCATGGCCGGTGATCTTCCACGACAGCCGCCGCTGGTGCTCGCTAACCCTCAAACCGGGGACGGAGCCGATCAAGGCGTTGGTCGAGCCGTTCTTCGACACTTGGCAATTTTCCGCGACCGACCCGGACCGCGCTCGGCAGCAGAACGGCTGGATCGAACTCCTGCGCGACAAAAAGGCGACGCTGCACGATCTGCTCGATGCCACCGAACGCCGCTATCAGGAGCTCAACGAACCCAAGCCGCCGGCGTTCTTCATTTACATCGACCAGGGCGAAGAGCTTTACGCGCGCTCCGAGGACGCGCAGCGCCAAAGGTTTTCCACACTCCTGTCCGAAGGACTCGCCGACCCGCGTCTGCACGCGATGATGAGCATGCGCGCCGACTTTCTGGGCGCGCTGCAGAACGATCCGCCGCTCTACGCCGTTCACGAGAAAATCGATGTGCCGCCGCTGCGCGAGGAGCAGCTATACGAGGCCGTCAGCCGCCCGCCGGCCATGCTCTCGGCGCGCTTCGAGACCGACGGACTCGCCGCGGATATCGCCCGGCGCACCGCCGAGGAATCGATCAAGGACGCCGGCGCGCTGCCGCTGTTGTCGTATCTGCTCGACGACATGTGGACACAGATGGTCAAGCGCGGCGACGGCATGCTGCGTCTGCCCCCCCAGGCCATGGAACTCGGCGGCGTGCTTGCCAATCGCGCCAACGCGTTTCTCGCACGCTATCCAAAATCCGAAGACACGCTGCGGCACGTCCTGACGCTCAAGCTCGCGACCGTACGCGAGAACGGCGACCCGACACGCCGGCTGGCGCGGCGCTCCGAGTTCCCCGACGAGGAATGGAAGCTGGTCAGCGAGCTTGCCGACTATCCGCACCGTCTCCTGGTCATCATCAGGCCCGACGAGGGCGAAACCTACGCCGAGGTTGCGCACGAGGCGATCTTCCGCCGCTGGGACAAGCTGCGCGAATGGATCACGGCCGAGCGCGAATTCCTGATCTGGAAAAGCAAGCTTGAAGGCGCTCGCCGCAGCTGGGAGGAATCGCCCGAACAGTCGCGCAACGACGCGCTGCTGATGGGGCTTGCTCTCGCACAGGCGCAGAACTGGCTCGCCAGGCGAGCCGAAGACATCGGCAAGCCCGATCGCGAATTCATCGATCTGAGCATCCGGCGCGACGTTCTGGAGCGCGAGCAGCGAGAAGCGCTGCGGCGGCGCATGTTTGGAACCGCCATTGCGGCGCTCGTGGTCGTCTCCGCGCTCGCGGTCTTCTCATTCTTTCAATGGCGCGATGCGCTCAAGCAGCAGCAACTGGCGCAGCAGGAGCGCGACCGCGCCGAGCACGCCGTCATGACGTTTCTCTATCGGTTGATGACCGGAGCGATCAGCGGCGAGCAGGCAACGGCCGCTTTGGACAACGCCATCAAGACCGATCCGACGGATACGACGAGCTATTTTCTGCGCGCCATGTTCGCGCTGCAAAAGCAGGACTGGAACGGCACCATTGCGGATCTCAGCCAAGTCATCACGCTTGATCCCTCGTCGGTCGCCGCCTACCTCGCTCGCGCATCCGCATACCAGAACGTCAGCGATCTGGATCATAGCATCGCCGACTTGGATCAGGTGCTCAAACTCAATCCGAACGACGCCAGCGTCTACGACGCGCGCGGCTATGCTTATTCCCTGCAAAAGAAATACGATCTCGCCATCGCCGATTACAACAAGGCGATCGACTTCAATCCAAAACTCGCGATAGCCTTGGACAACAGGGGCAATGCGTATCTCGCCGAGCAAAACTACGATCAAGCCCTGGCCGATTATTCACAGGCGATCGCGATCGATCCCAAGAACGCCAACGCTTATTTCTGGTACGACAACAGAGGCGTCGTGTACGCCGACAAGCAGATGTACGATCAGGCGATCGCCGACTATACGCAAGCCCTGGCAATAAGCCCGAAGTTCGCGATCGCCTTCAATCATCGCGGCAACGCCTACTTCGCCAAGAGCGATTACAACCGCGCCATAAGCGACTACAGCCAGGCCATCACGCTCAGTCCGGATGATGCGGACAACAGCTACTTCTATTACAACAACCGCGGCAACACTTATTACAGACAGAAGAAATACGATCAGGCGATCGCCGACCTCAGCCAGTCGATCACGCTCAATCCACAATACGCGATCGCCTTTAACAATCGCGGCAACGCGTATTACTCCAAGAACGATAACGATCACGCCCTGGCCGACTATACGCAGGCGATCACGCTTTCGCCGAACGATCCGGGTAACAGCTTTTATTATTACAACAATCGCGGCAACATCTATCTGAACGAGAAGAAATACGATCAGGCGATCGCGGACTTCACCGACTCGATCAAGGTCAATTCCCAATTTGCCGACGCCTACCGGAATCGCGGAAACGCTTATCTTGCCGAACTCAGCTACGGCGAGGCCATCGCGGCTTTCAGCCAAGTCCTCACACTCCAGCCGAACGACGCGCTCACGCTCGGCAATCGCTGCTGGACACGCACCGCGGCCGATCAGGACGTCGCCGCGGCGGTGGACGATTGCACCGCGGCGCTGAAGATCGCGCCAAACAATGCTGTCGTCCTGGAGCGCCGTGGCTTCGCGGAACTTCGGCTCGGTCAATTCGACACCGCGCTCGCCGACTTCAATGCCGCCTTGCAGATCAACGCCAAACTTGCCGGTTCGCTCTATGGCCGCAGTCTGGCGAAACAAAACAGCGGCGACGCAACGGGCGCTGCCGCCGACCTCGCTGCCGCAAAGGCGAACAAGGCCGGCATCGTGACGGATTTGGCGCAACTCGGCTTCAAATAGGCGGGCGCTCCACGTCACTCCGCCTTGATGTTGGCGAACTTGACCACCTTGGCCCACTTCTCGGTGTCGGCCTCGATGAGCTTCGTGAACACGGCGCGCGAGGTCACGAAGGGCGGTGCGCCGAGATCGGCCAGCCGTGCGGACAAGGCGGGATCGGCGAGGCCGGCATTGATTTCATCGTGCAGCCTGTCCAGGACTTCCGCGGGCGTGTTCGCGGGCGCACCGATGCCGCCCCATCCGCTCGCCTCGTACCCCGGCACAAAATCGGCAATCGGCGGCACGTCCGGCAGCACGTCGTAACGCGTCGCGGTCGTCACCCCCAAGGGCCGCAGCCTGCCGGCCCTGATGTACTCGATCGAGGACGTCACGAGATCGAAAATGCACTGCAGCCGGCCGCTCAACAGATCGGGTAAGGCCGGCCCGGTGCCGTGATAGTGCACCGGAACAAGTTCGACGCCCGTCATCATTTCAAACAACGCGCCGTACATGTGTGGCCCGCTGCCGACCCCGCCGCTTCCCATATTGATCTTTCCGGGATTGGCCTTGGCGTAGGCGATGAATTCCGGAACTGTCTTCACCGGCACCGAAGGATGCACTTCAAGCACGCCACCGGTCCGCGTCAGACTCGCGACGGGCGCAATGTCACGGACGAAATTGTAATTGAGATTGCCGTAGAGCGTGGCGTTCCAGGCATTGACGGTGGTGACTTCCATCAGCGTGTAGCCGTCAGGCGCGGCGCGCACGACAAACTCGGTTGCGATATTGGTGGCGGCGCCGGGCCGGTTTTCCACCACGAAGGGCTGTCCGAGGCGATCCGAGAGCCATTGCGCGATCACGCGGGCGATGATGTCGGCGGACCCGCTCGGCGCGAAGCCGACCACGATGCGCGCCGGCCGCGCCGGATAATCGAGCGCAAAGCTCGATCGCGGCGCCAACGGAGCAGCGACGGCGCCGGCGGCAAGCTTCAGAATATTCCGGCGGTCTGCTCGCACGAAAGCTCCCCTCGGTCAAAACGTTTGCTGGATAGGCCGATCATTCTGGTTCGATCCCGGCGGCCTTGATGACCTTCGCCCACTTGGCGGCTTCGCGCGCGATCAGCGCGCGCATCTCGCCGGGCGTCATGATCATCGGCACGCTGCCGGCATCGGCAAGATGAGCCTTTATCCCGGGATCGCTCAGGCCTGCGTTGATCTCGCGGTTAAGCCGATCGATGACGTCGGCTGACGTGCCGTTCGGCACGCCGACGCCGGTCCATGTGCTGACCTCGAATCCCGGCACCGTCTCGGCGGCCGTCGGCACATCCGGCAAGGCCGGGGATCGCGCCGCTGACAGCACGGCCAGCGCGCGAATGGTGCCTGCCTTGATGTGCGGCAACGAATTCGGCAACGCGTCGATCCCCGCCTGCACGCGGCCGGCCAGAAGATCGGTGGCCAGCGGCGCGCCGCCCTGGTAAGGGACGTGCACGACATCGACGCCGGTCGACATTTTGAACAGCTCGATCGCGAGATGGCTGATGGTGCGCGTGCCGAACGAGGCAAAATTGATCTTGCCCGGATGCGCCTTCGCTTCGGCGATGAACTCCGGCAGCGTCTTGGCGGGAACAGTGATGCTCTCGTCCAGCACCAGAGGCTGTTCAGCAAGCCCGGACACGGGCGCAATATCGCGCTGAAAATCGAACGGCAGCGATTTGTAGAGCGACGGGTTGATCGTGTTGCTGGCAACCGTGAACAACAGCGTGTAGCCGTCCGCTAGCGCAGTCGCCACCGCCTGAACGGCGATATTGGTGCCGCCGCCGGGCCGATTCTCAACGATGACGGGTTGGCCAAGCCGGTCCGCCAGCCATTGCGCGATCAGTCTCGCGATCAGATCGGTGGTGCCGCCGGCCGCAAAGGGAACGATTAAGCGCAGCGGCCGCGACGGATAGGCTTCCGCCGCCGCGATCCGCGGCGCAGCGGGCAGCGCGGCCGCGCCGGCTGCCCACTGCAGGATTTGTCTGCGCGGAGGCCTCATCATGCGATTTCCTCCGATCAAAACTCACGTTAAACCAAGATAGTCGGCGTCGATCGACCCGCCCTGTTCAGTCCGTCTTGTTCAGTCCGCCTTGGCTCCTGAGAACTTGATGACCTTGGCCCACTTCTCGGTCTCGTCGGCGATGAACTTGCCGAATTCGGCGGGCGTCATCGGAATCGGATCGCCGCCGAGATCGATAAGCCGCGCTTTGATCTGCGGATCGGCGAGGCCGGCGTTGATCGTCTTGTTGAGGAGATCTACGATGTCCTTTGGCGTTTTTGCTGGCGCGCCGACGCCATCCCAGGCGGCCGCTTCGTAACCGGGCACAAACTCGGCGACGGCCGGAACATCAGGCAGGACATCGCGCCGCGTCGCGCTCAACGTCGCCAGCGCGCGCAGCTTGCCCGGTTTGATAAATCCCATCGCCGACGGCAGCGTGATGATGAACGCCTGTACCTGCCCGGCCAGCAGATCGGCGTAGGCGGGCGCCGGTCCCTTGTAGGGGACTTCGACGATGTCGATGCCCGTCATCATTTTCAACAGGTCGGCGCCGACATGCATCGGGGTGCCGGTGCCGGGCGTCGCAAGGTTGATCTTTCCCGGATTAGCCTTGGCGTAGGCCAGAAACTCGGGAAACGTGTTGGCCGGAAATGACGGATTGACCAGCAAGACCAGCGGCACGCGAAGGAGGCCGGCGACCGGCGCGATGTCGCGGATGAAATTGAAGTTCAACTTGGTGTAGAGCGCCGCGTTGATCGGATTAGCCGACGCGCAGGTGAGAAGCGTGTAGCCGTCCGGCGACGCCATGGCGACGGATTCGGTGGCAATATTGCCGCTGGCGCCGTTGCGGTTCTCGACGATGAAGGGCTGCCCCAGGCGATCCGACAGCCATTGGCCGATCAGCCGCGACACCAGATCGGGGGTGCCGCCGGCTCCGTAGCCTTCGATCAGGCGCACCGGCCTGGTCGGATAATCGAGTGCGGATGCGGACCGGACAAAAGCAGGCGCGAGCGCCGCACCCGCCGCCAATTGGAAAAACTGCCTTCGCCACAGCGGCATGACGTTTCCTCGAACAAGTCCGGGAACGTGGGGCGCGGCTCATTGCAGCGCAACACGATCCGGGCTTTTTTTTGTCAGCCCGCCGCGGGCATCGGCGCTGCCGTTGAGGGGCGGGATACCGGCACGTCCCGCAGCAGCTCTGCGGCGATCTATACCAAAACCGAAAGGCCCGCGCAGTGGTGCGGCACGGCGCCTATCGCCGCATCGGGCCGGCGGACCGCCTCATCAAACTGACAAGTCTTCGTCGTATGGCTCGTCGAAGGGCCGACAACCGGTTAGAATCACGCGTGAAACGGTCCAGCCTCCCGGGGAAACTTCCATGCGCGCGCTGCTGCTGCCGCTGACCGCACGATTTTTCGTCTACACGTTGGTGATCGTGATCACCGTAACGCTTCTTGGTGAATATCTCGAAGGATATTCGGCGTTCTACGTTGTGGTTCCGCTCGTGGTCTTCGCCGTGCTCGCGGGGATCGGCACCATCGATCTGATCCAGACCCGGCACGCGGTGCTGCGCAACTATCCGCTGACCGCGCACATCCGCTTCATTCTCGAAGAAATCCGCCCCGAAATCCGCCAGTACTTTCTGGAAAGCGAAAAGGACGGCACGCCGTTTTCGCGCGACGACCGCGCCATCGTCTACCAGCGCGCCAAACGGGCGCTGGACAAGCGGCCGTTCGGCACGCAGAACGACGTCTACGCCTCGGGCTATGAGTGGCTGCATCACTCGATTGCGCCGAAACCCGCCGCCAAGGAGCTGCCCCGCATCGTCATCGGCGGCCCCGATTGCAGCAAGCCCTACTCGGCCTCCATCTTCAATATTTCGGCAATGAGCTTCGGCGCGCTGAGCTCGAACGCCATCCGCGCGCTCAACGGCGGCGCCAAGAAAGGCAATTTCGCCCACGACACTGGCGAAGGCGGCTACAGCGCCTATCACCGCGAGAATGGCGGCGACATCATCTGGGAGATCGGCTCGGGCTATTTCAGCTGCCGCAATCCCGACGGCTCGTTTTGTGCGGAGTTGTTCGAGCAGAACGCCAAGAGCGATCAGATCAAGATGGTGGAGCTGAAGCTCAGCCAGGGCGCGAAACCCGGCCACGGCGGCGTGCTGCCCGCCGCCAAGGTCAGCCCCGAAATCGCCGCCGCCCGCGGCGTGCCCGTCGGCGTCGATTGCATCTCACCGTCGCGCCATTCGGCCTTTTCGACGCCGATCGAAATGATGCAGTTCATCGCCACGATGCGCCGCCTGTCCGGCGGCAAGCCGGCCGGCTTCAAGCTCTGCATCGGCCACCCTTGGGAGTTTCTCGCGATTTGCAAGGCGATGCTGGAGACGGAAATCTATCCCGACTTCATCGTCGTCGACGGCAAGGAAGGCGGCACCGGTGCGGCGCCGCTCGAATTCGTCGATCATCTCGGCATGCCGCTGCGCGAGGGGCTCAACTTTGTGCATAATGCGCTGGTCGGCATCAACGTCCGCGACCGCATCAAGATCGGCGCCAGCGGCAAGATCATCAGCGCCTTCGACATCGCGCGCACCATGGCGCTCGGCGCGGACTGGAGCAATTCGGCCCGCGGTTTCATGTTTGCGCTCGGCTGCATCCAGTCGCAGTCCTGTCACACCGATCGCTGCCCGACCGGCGTCTCGACACAGGATCGCGTACGGCAACGCGCGCTGGTCGTCCCCGACAAGGCCGAGCGGGTATTCAACTTCCAGCGCGCCACGCTGGAATCGCTCTCCGAGCTTGCCGCCGCCGCAGGGCTCGATCATCCGAACGAATTCTTGCCGGCGCATTTTTTGCGGCGGGTTTCGCCGCACGAGGTGAAGAGTTTCGCCGAGCTTTATCCGTCCTTGCAGCCGGGAGAATTATTGGCCGGTACCAGCGACAAGCGGTTCGAGATGGCCTGGGCCATGGCGAGCGCCAAGGAATTTCGCGCGGTGCCGCCGACACTATGAGTTGCGCGAACGTACCGATTCGGCCGGCAATCACTCCGCCTTGATGTTGTCGGCGCGGATGATCTTGCCCCACTTCTCGGTGTCGTCGGCGATGAGCTTTCCGAAATCGCCGGGCGATCCCGGCAAGACCGTGGCGCTCAGGTCCGCCAGGCGCGCCTTGATCTGCGGATCGGCCAAGCCGGCATTGATTTCCTTGTTGAGCGTTTCGACGATGTCAGCGGGCGTGTGGGCCGGAACGCTAAAGCCGTTCCAGGTGCTCGCCTCATAACCCGGAACGAATTCGCTGACCGCCGGAACGTCCGGCAGTGCGGGAGAACGCTCCGCCGTCGTCACCGCGAGCGGGCGCAACTTGCCGGCCCGGATATAGCCGATCGACGCCGGCAGGAGATCGAACATGACCTGCACTTGACCGGCCAGCAGATCGACCAGCGCCGGCGCAGAGCCGCGATACGGCACGTGGCGGATATCGACGCCGGTCATGAACTTGAACAACTCGGCGGAGAGATGCTGCGTGGTGCCGATGCCCCCTGTTGCATAGTTCAGCTTGCCCGGATTGGCCTTGGCATAGGCGATCAACTCCGGAACGGTGTTGACCGGCACGGAAGGATTGACTTCCAGTACGTTCGGCACGCGAAACACGCCAGCGACCGGAGCGAAGTCGCGCAGGTAATTGAAGTTGAGATTGTCGTAGAGCGTCGCGTTGATCGCGTTCGCGGGCGTCGACATCAGCATCGTGTAGCCGTCCGGCGCTGACTTTGCGACGAATTCGGTGCCGATATTACTGCCGGCGCCCGGGCGATTGTCGAAGACGAAGGGTTGACCCAAACGCTGCGACAGCCATTGCGCCATCAGGCGGCCAATCACGTCCGACGAGCCGCCGGCCGGAAAGCCGAGGATCATGTGCACCGGCCGCGACGGATATGCGTCCGCCCGAGCGGCCAGCGGGAAGCCGGCGGCCCCAGCCAGCAGTTGCATAAATCGGCGGCGCACAAGTGTCATAGGGTCCCTCGTTGAAAAGGCGGCAACGCGCATGCGAAAGACGTGCCACGCCGTCTCGGGCAAAGCCCTCGTTGTCGCATCGCTCCGCGCGTCGACGTCACATTATTTCCTCTGGCAGGGGGATGAAACACAGGGGTCCGGGGTTGTATGCTGTCAACCGTGCGACGCCTAATTGGCCCTTCACAAAAATCCTTCTCGACCACCAGGGAGAATTGATCATGTTGCGGATCGGCTTCGCGGGGATGACCGCTGCACTCATCACCGGGGCGCTTTCAGCGCCTGTTTACGCGCAGCAGCCGGCGCCCCCGCCGACTGCGACCACCAAGGTCACCGACAACGTCTACATCTTCCGCTATGTCGGCCATCAGTCGATGTTCATCGTGACGCCAGCGGGCGTGATCGCCACCGATCCGATCAGCGAGCGCCGCCCGGCGCAGCCCTATCTCGACGCGATCGCGGCCGTCACCAAGGCGCCGATCAAGTACGTCATCTACAGCCACAGCCATTTTGACCACATCGCCGGCGGCCAGCCGTTCAAGGATCTTGGCGCGACCTTTGTGGCGCAGCGCAACGCCAAGGCGCGCATCCTCGCCCTCAAGCGGCCCGACGTCGTCGTTCCCGACCAGGTCGTCGACGACAAGAAGGTGATCACGCTCGGCGGCACCACGCTTGAACTGAACTATGTCGGCAAGAACCACTCCGACAACATGCTGGTGATGCGGCTGCCGAAGGAGAAGATCATCTTCACGGTCGACTGGATTCCGATCGAGGGCATCCAGTTTCGCGGCATGGCCGACACCTACGTGCCCGACATCGAAGATGGTTTGAAAAAAGTCATCGCGATGGACTGGGAGACCCTTATTCCGGGTCATCCGGGACCGGGCGGCAAGCAGACCGGCACCAAGGACAACGCTCGCGACGAACTTGCCTATCTGCAGGACCTCTCCGCCGCCGTGAAGCAAGAGGTCAGCCAGAGCAAATCCTACGACGAGGCCATGAAGGATATCTCGCTGCCGAAATATCAAGCGTGGCCGAGCTATAAGGCGTTCCTGCCGATGAACATCGAACGCTACTACGATTTCTGGAATCGCGGCATCTAAGAAGACTGAGCCGGCGCAAACAAGCAGCGTGAGGACCTTGCGGTCCTCATTGCACCTTCCAGGGAATGACCTTGCGTTCGATTTCCTGCAGCAGCGCCGAGGTGATGAGGCCGAGAAGCCCGATCACGACGATGCCGACGAACATCGAATCGACCTGCAGAAGCTCCCATGAATTCCAGATCATGTAACCGATGCCGACCTTGGTCGACACGAACTCGGCGGCGACGAGGACGATGAACGCCACCGCGACCGCGATCCGCAGTCCGGCAAAAATCATTGGCAGCGCGCCGAAGAAGACAACGCGCGTAAACATCACCCAGCTGCTGGCGCCGAAATTCTGCGCGACGTCCCAATAGATCTTCTCGATATTCGCGGCGCCCGCGTAGGTGTTGACGATGACGGGAAAGAACACGCCGATGGCGACAACCGCGATCTTCGACGCATCGCCGAAGCCGAACGCCAGCAGCAGCAGCGGCATCAGCGCGACTTTTGGAACCGGAAACAACGCGGCGATCAGCGGATCGAAGAAAATGCGCACCGCACGCGACATCGCCATCAACAGACCGATCGCAATGGCCGGCACGATACCGATGACTGAACCGGCGACGACCCGCCAAAGCGTTGCCAGTGTGTTGACCGCAAGTTCGCCGTTGACCGTCAGCGCCCAGAACCGCACGGCGATGTCGCTCGGCGTCGGAATGAAGCGGCGGTCGCCGAAGCCCGCCATGACCAGGAGCTGCCAGACCAGCAGCAGGCCGATCGGCGAAATCAGATAGAGCGATCGCTCGCGCCATTTGCCGCTCATCGTTCAAGCTCCGCTCGCGCCCGATTGACCTCGTCCTCGAGCAGCCGCCAGATGTCGAGCTTCAGCCGGCCGAACTCGGCACTCGCCGACAACGCCATGAGATCGCGCGGATGCGGGAACGGCACGTCGATGATCTCCTTGATGCGGCCGGGCTGCGCCGTCATCACCACGGTGCGGTCGCCCATCAGCAGCGCTTCTTCGATCGAATGGGTGATGTAGACGACGGTTTTGCCGGTTTCCTCCCAGACGCGCACCAGTTCCGCCTGGAGGATCGCTCGATTCTGCGCATCGAGAGCGGCGAACGGCTCGTCCATTAGCAGCATGGCCGGATCGGTGACGAAGGCGCGCGCGATCGCGCCGCGCTGCCGCATGCCGCCGGACAGCTGGTGCGGGAAATGGCCGCGAAATTTCGTCAAACCGACAAGTTTCAGCGCGGCGGCGACGCGCAGCGCGCGTTCGGCGGTCGGCACGCCGCGGGTGAAGAGGCCGAACCCAACATTGGTCTCGACGCTCATCCAGGGGAACAGGCCGCTCTCCTGAAAGACCATTGCATTCTGCACCGCCCAGCCGGCAGCCTGAACGTCGATGGTGCCGCTGGTCTGGTGGTCGAGCCCGGCCAGAATGCGCAGCAAGGTCGATTTGCCGCAGCCACTCGGTCCGACAATGCAGAGAAACTCGCCCGCGCGGACTTGGAGATTAATGTCGTCGATAGCAACCAGGGCGCTGGGGTCGGTGCCGTATTGTTTACGCAGATGCGCGATTTCGATCGCCGCACCGCGCCGTTCGACTGTCATCGGCACGCATCATCCTCCCCGGCACCATATAGCACGCGGATTTGAATGCGCGGAAATGGCGGAAGCGCCGGCTTTTTTGTAGCGAGGATGCCGCCCACCGGCGTCCCGTCAGGTCCTCGAACCGGCATGCAAATTGCATTTCTGTTCGCGCTCCTGGCCAATGAGGAGCGGCGGCGCGATGCTGCGAAGCGACCGCCCCGAACCCCGCGACGGGTCCGCAACAACATTCCCTTTCACGCCTGCGCAGCCGGAGAAACTTTTGATGTCGTACACGCGCACGTTGGTGCCGGCCTTGGCCGCGATGTTGGCGCTGGACCTCGCGTCCGGCGCACTGGCCGGCGAGGGTTACCCGAAGCAAACAATCCGTCTGATCGTTCCCTACGCCGCAGGGGGATATTCCGACTATGTCGGGCGCTTCACGGCGAAATTCATGAGCGATACGCTGCAATCCTCCGTCATCGTGGAGAACCGCGACGGCGCCGGCGGCGTGATCGGGACCGAAGCGGTCGTCACTGCCTCGCCCGACGGCTACGCGATCTGCGTGTGCGGCACGGGGTCAATCAGCATCGGGCCGGTGACGGACAAGGTGCCGTACGATCCGCTCAAGGATTCTGGTCCCCATCAGCCTCATCACCTCGGTCCCGATGGTACTGGCGGTGAATATCAGTTCGCCGCCAAAGAACGTCGTCGAATTCATCACGTGGGTGAAGTCGAAGCCCAAAGGCATCACCTACGGATCGAGCGGCACCGGCGGCTCGATGCACATCGCCGGCGAGGTGTTTCGCAATCGCACTGGCCTCAACATGATCCATGTGCCGTACCGTGGCAGCGGACTGGCGGCGAATGCGCTGATTGCCGGCGAGATCGATTCGACTTTCATCTTCACGTCGGACGCCATGGGACTGCTGCAAGCCAAATCGATCCGGCCGCTTGCGGTGACGACGGCGCAGCGCAGTCCGTATCTGCCCGACGTGCCGACCATCATGGAGCAAGGCATCAAAGACTTCGATTTGTCGACGTGGATCGGGCTGATGGCGCCAGCCGGAACGCCAAAGCCGATTGTCGACAAGGTCGCGAGCGTCCTCGCCGAGATGGCGAAAGATCCCGAAATTCAGAAGACCAACGCCAAGTTCGGCGCCGCGACGCTTGCGGACTCGCCCGACGAATTCGGCGCATATCTGCAAGCCGAGGCGGTCCGTTGGCGATCATATCTGGACGGCGTCGAAGTCAAGAAATAGCGGTAATCACATCGCGAGCGGCGAACGGCAAGCGAGCGGTCCTGAAAACGATAAGCCCCGGCGCTCGGCGCCAAGGCTTTAAGCTGCCACAGCAGACTGAACTCAAGCGGCGAACTAAGCTGCCGCGTGACGAAGCGATTACAGCTGACCGTACTTCCTGAGCACCGCGCGGCAACCGTCGCCGACGCGCCAGCTGTGCGCGGCGAGCGTGGCGCCACAGCGCATCAGATTGCTCCAGCTCATGCCGCCAGCGCGGTCGCAGAGCCGGGCGGCCGCCGGCTTGCACGGCGCCAACTCGGCGAGGTCGATAGCATTTGCGGCCGTCACGGAGACACCGAGAAGCAGGCACGCGGCAACGATGATCTTCATTCCTGGTCGTCCCTCATATTGTTGATGGGGAAAGGATTTGATTACCGTTTTGTGAATGCAAACGCCAGTATTTATGTGCGGCGCACCAAAATAGCGTAAATCTCTGCGATCATTGATTAATTGGTAAAGAGCGGCAGTCGGGGGACAATCCCCTTCCCGCTTATTTGCCGCAATTTGAGTAGTTTCCGCGTCAATTCCGGCTCGCGGCATAAGCCGCTTTATTCGGCCGCCGCACGGTTCCCGATCGCTGCGTTCACGGCCGGCATGACCTTTTCGGCCATCAGTTCCATTGACCGTCGCGATAGGGCGGGGTCGGCCCAGTCCTTGCCGCAATAGAGCAGCGTTCCGAAGTCGCCGATCTTGTCGTGCAGCGCCAGGATGCCGTCGACCACGCGGTTGACGCTGCCGCGAATGACGATGTTGTCGAAGATGTAGTCATAGGTCAGTTCGTCGTCGCGCATGTCCGGCCGCGCCTTGAACGCGATCAGCCGGTTCGACTTCTTCAGCTTAGAGGTCAGCTGGCTCATGTAGAAGCGGTAGGGACTCTCCGGATCGCTGCCGCCATAGGCTTGCGCCACCTTGTCGTCGTCGGCGACGAAGATCGAACGCGCCACCCGCCAGTTGGCCCGGTCCGCTTTATGACCGCCTTCGGCGCAGCCCTTGGCGTAGTTCTGCCATTGGCTCGTCAGGCAATTCATGTGCAGAAAATGCGAGGATATCGGCCACCAGCCGCGGCGATCAAGCCTTTCAACTCCGGATCGGTCGCGGTGCCGAGAATCGGCGGATGCGGCCTCTGAAACGGCTTGACGATGCTGCCGATGCCGATTTCCGGCCACAGCGTCTTCGCGGTCGAGATGTTCCAGAACTTTCCTGTCAGATCATAGGGCGCTTCGCCCGACCAGATGGCGAGGATGTGATCAATCGCTTCCGCGAACATGGCGCCACGGTCGCGATCGAGCAGTTCAAGCGCCTCGGCGTCCGAACGCAGGATGCCGGCGCCGATGCCAAACAAAAATCGGCCTCGCAGCAAATTGTCGACGAACGCCGCCTGGGCGGCGACGATCACCGGATGGCTGAACGGCAAGTTCGCGACGGCCGTGCCGAGCTTGATCTGCGACGTGAAGCCGGCGAGCGAAGCCGCGAACATCATGCTCGACGGAATATTCTCGGCGAGGTCGGTCAGGTGCTCGCCGCAATAGCCCTCGGTATAGCCGAGTTTGTCGGCGAGGATGAAAGCCTCGCGGTCCTCGCGCAAGGTCTCGGCATAGTTTCGCGCCGGCGGATGCACCGGCATGATGAAAAAGCCGAGCTTCATGCGTGTCTCCCGATGTCCGGTCTTTGATGGTGGTTGCAGCCTCGACCCCGCCGAGCGCAACGTTAAGCCATGGGACGGCGAGGTCAAAGCGTGCTGGCTGCGCCGCTATTCGAGCTTGATATCGGCCTCGCGGACGATCGGCGCCCACTTCCGCGTCTCGTCCTCGACCTGCGTGCGAAACTCTGCCGCCGAACCGCCGCCCGGCATCAGGCCTTGCTTGGCGAGCGCTTCGCGCACCGACGGATCGTTCAGCGCGGCATTGACGTCGCTGTTGATCCTGTCGACGACGGCGGCCGGCGTACCCGCCGGCGCAAACAGCCCGTTCCAGGCGAGCGAGACCACGTTGGGGTAGCCGGACTCCACGAGCGTCGGCAGATCGCTTCGGCTCGGGATGCGTTCCTTGCTGGTGACCGCCAGGAGCTTCAGCTTGCCGCTTTGCAGGAACGGCAACAGCGCCGGCTCGACCGTGAAGATCGCGTGCGTGTCGCCGGTTGCGACGGACACGGCGGCCTCCGGCGACCCCTTGTAGGGGACGTGCGTTCCCGCAAAGCCGGCGTCCTTCTTGAACAGCTCCATGGTCAGATGCGACGAACTGCCGACACCCACCGAGGCGTACAAAAACTTGCCGTTTTGCTGCTTCGCCCAGGCGACGAATTCGGCGACGCTGTTGGCCGGATGGCTGGCGGCGACCGCGAGCACATTCGGCTGCGAGGTGGTCAAGACCACCGGCCGCAGTTCTTTGGCCGGATCGTAGGTCATCTGCGCGTTGAGCAACGGCGCAATGGAGATCGGTCCGTTGAAACCGACGCCGAGCGTGTACCCGTCGGGCGCAGCTTTGGCTACGGCGCTCATGCCGAGCGTGCCGCCGGCGCCGGCCTTGGCCTCGACAACGACAGGCTGTTGCCACCGCTCGCGAAGTTTGTCGCCCAGCACCCTCGCTACGACGTCGAGTGAACTTCCGGGCGGCGCCGGAACGATGACGCGGACCGGCTGGCTCGGCCAGGTCTGCGCCAACGCCGATTGCGCGGCACCAAACAACGAGATCGAGAACAAAAGGGCTAGCGCCAGATTACGCTTCATCGGCGGTCGTTCCTCCCTCTGAGCAGCGCAAATGTTTCCCTGACAGAGCCGGAAAGCCGGAGAAAATCAAGCGCCGCCACGCCGCGGGCAAGCCTCACCGGGGTGGCGCGGCGCAATCATACAAGTCTTAATCCCAATCGGTTTCGTCGGTCCGCGCACGAGGCGCAGTCGTCCGAGCCGGCAACGGCGGCGGCAAGGGCGGCGGCTCGGTCACCAGCGCCACGTCCGCCGCCAAGTCGAAGGCAAGCGTCGGAGAAATCTCGCGGGCCTTGAAAATGGCGCCGCCGAGCAGGCCATAGCCCAAGAGGCCCACGCAGAGAATAAAACCCAGCACCAGCAAACTGGAATTGGTCAATGCGTCGATGCTGTCCCACGCGCCGTGGAGAGCAGCCGCGCTCAGCCAGCCGAGCGGCAGCAGATATTTCGCCTTGGCCGGCCACAGCACCGATAATCCGATAAAGTAACCGAACAGGCCGGACCATGCCGAATGCTCGGCGATGTCCGGAAGCCCACGCGCCAGCAAAAGTACGAGCCCATCGAACGCCTGCGCGCTCGCATATTTCTCGGCGCTCATGGCGTTCGGGACGTACTGTCCGAGCGTCTCGTTGAGAAAGAAGCCGCTGCCCGATGCAACGCCCAGCACGATGCCATGGAGCGGCTCGGAAATACCGATGCGCTGTTTGATACGAGCCAACCGCTCGCTCAGCGGGCCTTTGGCGCGGCGGCTGAGAAACCCCAACACCGCCCCCAACCCGACCAGAAACAAGAGGGGAAGCGCCTTGAAGCCTTCCTCGCAGAGCCCGGTTCCAAAATAGTACCCGGCAACGATGCCCACGGGATTGGTGGATTTCTCCCACTGCGTACCTGGAATCACTTGGTAGAAAAACAGATACCAATATTGCCACAGCGGCGTTGACATCAGCACGACAGTGGAAATCGCAACGGCCGCGATGAGCCAGCCGGGCCTGCAGCGGCCGCACATCTGATAGACGTAGTAGTTCACGAGAATGGCGATGTAGAAGGCAAGAATGACGTAGACTTGCCACGCTTCGTTGATGACCGCTTTGGCGCTGAACTGAACGCCCGGGATCGGGACGGCAAACAGCGCGATACCCACCAGAATCGTCACCACGATCGGAAACAGGTGTTCGCCCCCTAATGCCGAGCGGTCGCCGAACAACGGAAATACCGCACCGCGGGAAAGCTGCAAACCGGGCTTTGCAACGGGGACTGGTTTTTCGGTCGCCATAGAGGAGGTCAGGTCCGGGCAGGTGAGTTATTGGCCTTCGATGCGACAAAAGCCCGCGTCATGGGGACGAAGCTCCTTAAGTCCGGACGTTGCGGCGACGCATCACGCGATTAACATGCGGGATTTCATGACGCCCAGCAATATCGGATCGGCCGGCTTGCCTGCCGGCGAGACACCGCAGGGCACAACGCGGCAGCGCCCGGATACCGCCCTGTTCAAAATCGCTCGCAGCCGCCTTGCCGACTGATCGTAAGCCGCGGCATAGTGTGGTGCCGTCGGCGGGGTCTGATTCCGCCGACGAAACAATCAAATAAAGACGACAGGGACTAAGGAAACGCTATCGAGGGAGCAAGACACATGGTGCCGGCCATCGCTATCGGCTTTCTGCTCGGAACCTGGTTGCTCGTGATTTTGGGCTCGATCTACTTCAACAAGAACGTCGTCTGACCGTTTCGGCCTTTGTTGAAGGCAAGGTGGTGAAGGCCGCGGGTCGAGCTGACCTGCGGGCGCTTGTATTCGATGCGGCTTACTTCGGCGGCGTATAGACCAAGGCTCGTTTTGCGAGCGCCACGATATTTGCCGGTAGCGCGTAGAGTTTTGTGACCAGCGCCTGCAGATCGTCACCCGACATGGGATCGACGTCGAGTTGCGCCTTTTGCGCATCCGCGAGCAGCGCCGGATCGCCAAGCGTCGCGACGAAGGCCTGGCGCAGCGCCGCGAGGCGTTCCGGCGGCACGCCGGGCGGCATCACGAACGGCCGGCCGTATGTGCCCTGGCTGAAGATAAGCTCCATCACCTTACGGTCATCGTCGTTCTTGGCGAACGAGGCGGCGAGCGGCACGCCCATTTTGTTGAGGTCGGGATGACCGGTCATGCTGAGCTGCACGATGATGTTGACCAGCTTCTTCTCGAACCAGTCCGGATGCATGACTGGCAGGCCGGTCCAGCCGATGCCGCAGGCGCCCTGCACCTCGTTACGCTCCATGGCGAGCGTGATTTCCTTGCTGCCGGCATAGCCGGTGATGATGCGGAACTTGGTGCCAATGAGATTGTTCAGCACCGTCGGCAGGTCGCGCGCGGTGCCGCCTTCGGCGCTGGCGCCAACAATGACTTCGTGCGTGAACATATCGGCGAAGGTCTTCGCGGGCGCGTCGCTGCGGACGAAGCACAGATAGGTTTCGCTGTTGGCGCTGCCCAGATAGTTGATCTTGACCGGATCGAACTGGGAGCCGGCGTCTTCGAGCATCGGCGCGAGAATGACCGGCGGATAGAACGCCGCGATGGCGGTGCCGTCCTTCGGCGCCACCGAATACACGTAACCGACCGACTTGGCGCTGCCGGCGCCCGGCATGTTCTGCACCACGACGGTCGGATTACCGGGGACGTGATTGCCGAGATAGCGCGCGACAAGCCGCGCGTAGGTGTCATAGCCGCCGCCCGCCGACGAGCCGACGATGATGCTGATCTGCTTGCCGCGGAAGAAATCGGCGACCGCATCCTGCGCGACAGCGGATGAGACTTGGCCGACGGCAGCGAGCAGCGGCGCCGCGAGGCGCAGCACGCGGCGTAACTCAATTCCCTTCCCTCTCGACGTCATCATCTGGCGTTCTGTCGTTATTGCGGCGGCTTATACACCAGCGCTTCTTTGGTGCGGGCGGCGATCGAGGGCGGCAGCGCGTAAAGCTTCGTTACCAGCGCCTGAAGGTCCTCGCCCGACAACGCATCGATATCGAGCTGCATGTTTGCGGCTTCGGCGAGCAGCGCCTTGTCTTGCAGCGCTTGCATGAATGCCTTGCGCAAGGCGGCGACGCGATCGGCCGGCACTCCTGGCGGCAGCAGATACGGCCTGCCGAAGATGCCCTGGCTGTAGAGTAGTTCGAGCGCCTGGCGATCCTCGACGGTTTTGGCGAAATCGGCGGTGCGCGGCACTCCCATGTCGTTGAGCTTGGAATAGCCCCTGACGCTTTCCTGCACGATGATGTTGATGAAACCGCGCGTCAGCCAGTCGGGATGCTGCGGACTCCAGACTCGCCCAGCCGTAGCCGCACACGCCCTGCACTTCGCCCTGCTCGATCGCCATAGTGTTTTCGCGCATGCCCGGGTAGCCGGACACGATGCGGAAATGCGCGCCCAGGAGATTGTTCTCGACGACCGGCAGATCGTGGGTGGTGGCGCCTTCGGTCGCGCCGGCGATGATCAGCACATGCGACAGCAGGTCCTTGAAGGACAGCACCTCGGCGTCCTTGCGGGCGACGCACATGTAGGCGTCGCTGTTGGCGCTGCCGACGTAAATGAACTTGCTCGGATCGTGCGGGGTCGGCACGTTGCCGATCAGCGGCTGCAGGATGATCCCGGGAAAAGCGGCGCCGATCGCGGTGCCGTCCTTCGGCGCCAGCGAATAGATGTAGCCGGCCGCTTTGTTACTGCCGGCGCCAGGCATGTTCTGCGGCACGATGGTCGGGTTGCCGGGAATGTAACGACCGATATACCGCGCAACCAGCCGCGCATAAGTGTCGTAGCCGCCGCCGGCCGACGAGCCGATGACGAGGTTGATGTCCTTGCCCTTGTAGAATTGCTCGACGGCGTTTTGGGCGTTCGCGCGCGTGGCCGCGAGGCAGGCGAGGACGACCAGCGAGCACGCGCGCACGAACGCGTTCGGCCTTCCCATTGGTGCGACCTCCCAAAAATCCAATGCCCGGCACGAGGCCGGGCATCAGAATTTCAAACTATGCGCGGGGCGACAAGGACCCGGACAGGTCCGCGTCGCCGCATGGGCCGATCAGGCCGCGGCCGCCGACAGATTGCCGAACTTGATGAGGTTCGCTTTCTGCTTTTCGTTGCGCGGCGGCAGCTTGAAGAGACGTGCCGCGGTGCCGCCTAGGATGTTGTGCTTGGCCTTTTCCGACAGGAACGGCAGATCCCAGATCGTCGAGGGCAGATCGAAGTCCCAGTGCGGATAGTCCGAGGCGTAGAGCAACTGGGTTTCCGCGTTCATCATGCGGAAGGTCTGCTCCATGGCGGCGCAGTCCTGAATCTCCATCGGCTGCGACGAGTAGTACATGTCCCGCATGTAGTCGGACGGCTTCTTCTTGAGCAGCGGGGCTTCCGACGGCCGCAGCATGTATTCGTGGTCGAGCCGCTGCATCAGGAACGGCACCCAGGCGAGGCCGGATTCGATCCAGACCACGGGGAGCTTCGGGAAGCGCTCGCCCATGCCGTTGATGACCCAGTTCGTGCAATGCACGACGTTGTACCAGGTGAAGCCGAGCGCGTGCGCCGAGATGAAGCGGTTGCAGCTCTTGAAGATCGGCTCGCCCCAGTTCGGGCCGGAATGGAACGACAGCACGAGGCCGCGCTCTTCCATCGCCCGATACACTTTCATGTAGGCGTTCTCGTAAACGCCCATGTGGGAACGCACGGTGGTGACCATGAAGCCGCCGACGTGCTTGCGGTCGCCGAACATCTCGACCTGGCGCAGCGCCTGCTCGGGGTCGTTGAACGGCAGGCACAGGCACGAATAAAAGCGGCCCTCCGACTCGGGCAGCACCTTCTCGGTGAGCCAGCGGTTATAGGCCCAGCACAGATCGGCCTCCATTTCCTTTTGCGGATGCAGGCCGATATTGAGCATGCCGGTCGGGAACAGGCAGGAATAATCGACGCTCATCGCGTCCATCCAGCGATGGCCGAGCTGCACGTCGCGCAGCGAGCCCGGCTCGGTCTTCTCCGAACCGCGCATCGGATAACGCGTCACGCGTCCACCCATATCCTGATAACCGACCTGGGTCGGCGTGATGCCGCCGCGATTGCGCCGGCGCCCCGACATGGTGAGCTGCCGCAGCACGTCGTTTTCCATGTAGGGCAGGAACTCGTCGTAGTTCTCGTTCTCGTAGTGATGCGCGTCGACGTCGACGATCACGATATCGTCGAAGTTGCGCTGGTGGGACTGCTTGCGCGCATGAGCGAGCAGCCGGGTGGTGTTCAGTTCCTCGATCGTCACGCGGCGACCGCGATCAGCGATGAGATCCATTGCGTTTCTCCTGACGTTCCAATTCTCTTCACACGACGGATACTAGACGCCCGATTGTGCTAGCGGCCCGTCCAACTCTGCCACATGCCGAGCTCGAAAACGGCGAGATCGGCGGCTCGTAACAATCCGCTCGCCGTCACCATGACGTCGGTTGCGGAAACGGAATTTTTCGGTACCGGCATGAACTGCTCGCCGCCCTCGGTGCGGGCCGTGTAGACCCGACACGCCGCCGCGAGCAGAGCCTGCAGCGCGTCGGTTGCCACGACATCCAGCCGGCCATCGGCAATGCCGCGCTCAAGCTCGGCGGCGAGGCGCTTGGCGTCTGCCGTCGCACCGCTAGCTGGCGCGGCGGCCGTTCGCGCCGGCGGCGGAGCCACCGCCAAATGCCGCGCCGGTTTTCGGACTGCTTTGCCCGCCGGCTTGGCCGCAACCTTGCCGGCTGATTTCGCCACAATCTTTGCCGCGCGCTTAGGCAACGACATAAAGGTCCTCTCCCTTTTGCAGAACCTTGAACTTCTTCAGCTTCATCTTGCGATCGCTGACGCACTCGCCGGTCTTCATGTCGTATTCCATGCCGTGCCAAGGGCATACGAAGTGCATCTCGTTTTCGGAGAAAAACAGGCCCATCGAAGTCTTGTCCGGACGGAGCCGCTCTTCGACCTTGGCGATGGTCAGCCCTTCGCAGGCCGGCCCGCCCTGGTGCAAGCAGAAATTGCTGTAGGCGTAAAATTCGCCCTCGTGCTTGAACACGCCGATCTCGTTGTCTCCGACGAAGACAATCCGGCGATCACCGTCGTTGAATTCTGAAAACTTGGCGACGAACTTCTCAGCCATATGCGCTGTACCCTCGCGTTTTCACCCTCCCTGGGGTGATTTCTTCCTGGTTGGCTCGCAACTCGCGGCCATGTGGCGATCGGACGTTCGGTCCGACGGCCTCGGACCTAAACTCCGTAGCTCCGACCCATGCTTAGCACAGACCGGGCCGCCGCGCGACCGCAGTACGGCACCCGGAAATTTCTAGACCCATTCTGAAATGTGACAAGGGAAATATGGCGGGGCGCACAAAAAGCCCAGCGATGACAGCATACCTTGGGTCCTAGCCATGCCGCATCGGGGGACCCTTCGCCTCAAGCCATTTTATTGCTGATCTCGCCGATCTTTTCGATCCAAAGCTTCACTGTGTCGCCGGCCTTGAGGAATTCGCCACGGCCGGCGCCAACTCCGGCCGGCGTGCCGGTCAGGATGATGTCGCCGGGGTAAAGCGTCATGCCGTCGGACAATTGCTCGATCTGCTCGGCCAGATTGAAGATCATGTCGCTCGAGTTGGAATCCTGCTTGAGAACATCGTTGACCCAGAGTTTGAGGCCGAGCTTTTGCGGGTCACCGATGTCGCTCGCCGGCACGATCCAGGGGCCGAGCGGGCACGAGCCGTCGAAGGTCTTGTGCTTGGTCCAGTCGTGCTTGAACGGCGAGGTTTCGGGCACATGGGCGCGGCGGCCGCGGTCGCGCGCCGAAATGTCGTTGGCGATCGTGTAGCCGGCCACGTAAGACAGCGCCTTCGACTGCGGCACATTCTTGGCCACCCGTCCGATGACGGCGGCAAGTTCGACCTCCCAGTCGACGTTCTTGGCGTAGCCCTCGATTTTCACCGTCGCGCCCGGATCGGCAAGCGCATGCGGGGCTTTCAGGAAGTGCCACGCCTTCAGCCCCTGGGTGTGCGGATCGGCCGGCGCCGGGCGGCCCTCGCGCGCCGCCATTTCGGCGGCGTGGTCAGCATAATTGGCGCCTGCACAGTAGATCGCAGAGGGGAAGCGGACCGGAGCGAGCAACTTGGTCTTGCGCAACGGCTGGCGCTTCGCCCGGCTCTTCGCCGCTCCGGCGGCGGCCTTCTTCAGCACGCCCTCGGCGGTCTTCCAGTCTTCGAGGATGCCGAGAACCGTCGCATAGGCCGCCTTGCCGGTCAGTTTTGCCGCATCGAACACGTCCTCACCGACCACCAGGCCGGCGCGCGGCCCGTCGCTCGATTGATAGGTCGCGAGCTTATAGCCAGCGAGTTTGGCCCCAGCCATGTGCGTTGACTCCCTTTTTGAAAACCAAGTCGGCGACAAAACCGCGATCCCGCTCAATTGGCAAGACCACCTCGCCTCCGCGAGGACCCTGGCTCTTGAGTTGGCGCAAGCGTGGTGATTGATTGCGGGAAACGCGCCAATTGCGGAGAGAGCCATGATTAAGCCAAGACGGATCGGACATGCCACTTACGAGACGCCCGACCTGCAGCGGATGATCGACTATTACACGCAGGTGCTGGGCCTCGTGCTGGCCGAGCGCGACAAGGAGTGCGCCTTCCTCGCCACCAAGATCGGCCAGCTCGCCATCCAGCTCAACAAGGGCGACGCCGAACGCTGCACCGAATTGTCGTTCGAAGTCGCGCCCGATTCGGATTTCGGCGCCCTTTCCCGCGAACTCGCGAAGGACGGTATCAAGAGCGAGATGCGCAACGAATCGGTGCCCGGCGTGGGACCGGTGCTGACCTTCAAGGACAACAAAGGCACCACGATCGCGTTGTTCAAGGAATGGAGCTACCTCGGCAAGCACCTACAGCCCATCGGCGTCGGGCCGCTCAAGCTCGGCCATATCGCCTTCGTGGTCGACGACACGCAGAAGACCGCCGAGTTCTATCAGAAGATCATGGGCTTCCGGGTCTCGGACTGGATCGATGACTTTTTCGTCTTCATGCGCTGCAACGCCGATCATCACACGGTCAACTTCATCAAAGGCCAAAACATCAAAATGCATCACATGGCCTTCGAACTGAAGGACTTCATCCATCTGCAGAATTCCTGCGACTTGTTCGGCCAGCAGAAAATTCCGATCATCTGGGGACCGCTGCGCCACGGTCCGGGTCACAACATCGCCACCTATCACCGCAATCCCGACGATCAGGTGATCGAATTCTTCTGCGAGCTCGATCAGATGCTCGACGAAGAGCTTGGTTATTTCGAGCCGAGGCCGTGGCACAACGACACGCCGCAGCGGCCCAAGACCTGGACCGCCGGCAAGACGAACGTGTGGGGCCCACCGCCGCTCCCCGACTTCCATCGGGCGAGGGATTGACGCCGCCCCTTGTCACGCCACGCTTATCCTGTTCCGCCGCGCGGCGCGGCGCGCCGAGTTCTCGGCCACTCGGTTCCGCGCATTGAAGACCCGCCGCTGGTCACCGGACGCGGGCTGTTCGCCGGCGACGTGTCGTTTCCGCATCAGCTGCACATGCGCATGGTGCGATCGAACCACGCGAACGCGCGCATCGTTTCGATCGATGCGTCGGCAGCGCGAGCCATTCCCGGCGTCGCCGCCGTGTGGACCGCCGACGACGTCACAGACATCCCGCCGATCGATTTTCGCGATCCGACCTCCGATGTGCTGAAGCCTTATCGCCAGCCGGTGCTGGCACGCGGCCGCGTGCGCTATGTCGGCGATCCGATCGCCGCTGTGTTTGCCGAAGACCCCTATATTGCCGAAGACGCCGCCGACCTCGTCGCGGTCGACGTGGAAGAACTGCCGGTGGTCCTTCATGCCGACAAAGCAGTCGGCGATTTCGATGCAGACCACAAGACCGAGCCGACGGTCATCCGCTACAGCTTCGGCGACATTGATGCGGCGTTCGCGAAAGCTCACACCATCGTCGAGCTTGATCTTCGCATCGGCCGCCATTCCGGCGTGCCGATGGAAACGCGCGGCGCCATCGGCTACTACGATGCGGCGCGCGATATTTTAGAACTGCACGGCGCCGCCAAGGTGCCGCACCGCAACAAAGACACGCTGATGCGCATGCTCAAGCGCACCAGCAGCACGCTGCATCTGCATGAAGGCCACACCGGCGGCGGTTTCGGCATTCGCGGCGAGCTTTATCCCGAAGACGTCCTGGTGCTGGTCGCCGCCCTGCGGCTCGGCCGGCCGGTGAAATGGATCGAGGACCGGCGCGAGCATCTGATCTGCGCCAATCATTCGCGGCAGCAGCGCCATTGCGTGCGCGCCGCCGTCGACGCGGAGGGCCGCCTCCTCGGCCTCGACGACCAAATCTATCACGACCAGGGCGCTTATGTGCGCACCCATGGCTCGCGGGTGATGGGCCGCACTATGAGCATGCTGACCGGACCTTATCGGGTCAGCGCGCTACGCGCCGTCGGGCATTTTCGCCTGACCAACAAGACGCCGGCGGCGACCTATCGGGCGCCCGGCCGGTTCGAAGGCAGCTTCGTGCGTGAACGCCTGATGGACGCGATCGCGGCTAAAACTGGCATCGACCGCATCGAGCTGCGCCGACGCAATCTGATCGCCGGTGCCGACATGCCCTACACGATCGTATTCGCCGAGGAGCACATCGAGGAACTGCCGCTCGATTCCGGCGACTATCCGGCGTTGTTCGAGACATCGCTCGCGCATTTCGGCTGGGACAAGGTGCAGGCGGACGTGCGCCGCCGCCGCGCCGCCGGCGAGCACGTCGGTACCGGCATTGCGCTGTTCCTGGAGGAAGGCGGACGCGGACCCACCGACGGTGCGCGTATCGCGGTCGATACCAGCGGCGCCGTCGAGGTCGTCACCGGCGGTGCGTCGGTCGGCCAGGGATTTGAGACCGTGATGGCGCAAATCTGCGCCGAGGCGCTCGGCGTCGACTATCAGCGCGTGCGCGTCGTGCACGGCCAGACCGATCGGATCCCCTACGGCATCGGTGCGCATGCAGCGCGCGCCACGGTGATGACCGGCGGCGCCGTCAACGAGACCGCGCTCAAGGTGCGGGAAAAAGCCGTTGCGGCCGCCGCGCACTTGCTGCAAGCGCCGCCCGATACGCTCGACATTGTCGACGGCGTGGTCGCGCGGCGCGACCGGCCGGGCGGGCCATCGATCACGCTCGGCGAGATCGCCCAGCGGCTTGCGCCGGCCTCAGAGCTGCTGCAGGACGGGCAACTGCCCGGATTATCCGCCGAAGCGTTTTTCAACAGCGACCATACCGTGTTTCCTTATGGCGGACAGTTCGCCGTGGTGCGCGTCGACGCCGAAACCGGCAAGGTCACGATTGAGCGGCTGATGATCTCCTATGACGTCGGACGCGCGGTCAATCCGATGCTGCTCGACGCGCAACTCGTCGGCGGCAGCATTCAGGGTGTCGGCGGCGCCCTCTTCGAGGAATTCACCTACGACGAGAACGGCGCGCCGCTCGCGGTCACCTTCGCCGACTATCTGATGCCGACGCTCAGCGAGACACCGCCGGTCGACGTGCTGATCACGGAGGATGCGCCGAGCCCGAATAATCCGCTCGGCCTCAAAGGCGGCGGCGAAGGCGGCATCAACGCGGTCGGCGCGGTGATTGCGAGCGCCATCGACGACGCCATCGGAATTGCGGGCGCCGTAACGGAACTGCCGGTCACGCCACAGCGGCTGAAGAAGCTTTTGAAGCGATAAGTGCGCTGGCCGCGCCGGGCGCACTTGCGTAACGGAGCGCTTATCAATTCGTGACACAGTGAGGGGCGGTTCTCCGATTTTGTCGGATGGCGCCGCGGTGTTGCTATGAGAAAACCTCTGATTGCCTGTTTGAGTTCGATTGCCGTCGGCGCGATCGCGTTGGCGGCGATCTTGGCGATCTCGACCGCGGTGGAGGCTTCCTGCTGGAGAAGCTGCCGGCAATATCCCCTGGTGCGCACGCCGTGGGGTTACGGCGGTCTGGTCCAAGGCGGCTGGGGCCTCGGCGGACCGGCGAACGCGCCCTGGGTCGGCGGCTCGGTCTTCGGCGTGAACGCCTACGGCCCTACCCTTACGGCCCGTTCCCGAACGGGTTCAAGTAAGGTCCCCGGCCCTGCCCTCTCTCACTCCTGCTCATGGCGCGCTGAGCTGAACGCGGCGGCGCGCTAAACTGTGCTCAAAAGCGCTCAGCGTCACACGGCATCGGTGACGATCGAATAGTTGTTGCGAGTGGCTGCGGCTACATCTTTCATGGGCGGACCATGAGCGACACGGCGCCCATGAGCGACGACGATCAACTGCGCAAGCTCGGATATCGACCGATATTCGAGCGATCGATGAATCTCTGGGAAAATTTCGCCCTCGGCTTCACCTATTTGTCGCCGGTCGTCGGCGTCTACACGCTGTTTGCGATTTCGCTCGCGGCAGGCGGCGCGCCGTTTTTCTGGAGCTACGTTCTCGTCGGCGCGGGCCAATTGCTCGTCTGTCTCGTCTTTTGCGAGATCGTCTCCGAATATCCGATCGCTGGCGGCATTCTGCCTTGGGCCAGGCGATTGGTCGGTGGTCGCTGGGGCTGGCTCGCGGGATGGATTTATCTCTGGGCGCTCTGGATGACGATCGCGGCCGTCGCGGTCGGCGCGGCTCCGTATGTCACGGCTTTGCTCGGCACTTCGGCCGCGGGCAGCACGATGACAGCCACCATCGCGTTGTTGCTTCTCACCTTGACGACCATCCTGAACCTGAGCGGCACCCGATGGCTGGGGCGGATGGTCCTGGTCGGGTTTGCGGCGGAATTGGTGGGAGCGTTGGCGGTCGGCTTTTATCTCGCTCACGTTCTTTCGTGTGCAGCCGCCGAGCGTCCTTCTCGATACGTTCGACATCAAAATTAACGGCGGCTATTGGCCGGCCTTCTCGCTGCCGGGCTCGCCGGCATTTTCCAATATTACGGCTTTGAGGCCTGCGGCGACCTCGCCGAAGAGGTGCCCGATCCATCGCGGCACATCCCAAAAGCTATGCGCATGACAATCTATGTCGGCGGCGGCGCCGCGATCTTCGCCTGCCTCGCGCTTATTCTCGCCACGCCCGACATCCGCGGCGTGATTTCAGGCGACGAGAAAGACCCCGTCGGCACCATCCTCTCGCATGCTTTCGGCTCCCGCGGGGCCCGGGTGGTGATCGGCGTGGTCACAGTTTCGTTCGTCTCGTGCCTGCTCAGCGTGCAAGCCGCGGCGAGCCGGCTGCTGTTTTCCTTCGGCCGCGACAAGATGATCGCCGGCTCCATCTATTTCGGTCATGGCGCCGGGCACGCGAACGTACCCGTCGCGGCACTGATCGCTTGCGGTATCGTGCCCGCGGCCGTCGTGCTCATCGGCAGTCTGCGCGAGGACGCGCTGACTGCGATCGTGAGTTTCGCAACGATCGGAATCTACATCGCGTTTCAGATGGTCGTCGGCGGCGCGCTGTTCGCCCGCTGGCGCGGCTGGAAGCCGAGCGGTGCGTTCAGGCTCGGCGGCTCGGGTGGGACAGTCACGGTCGCCGCGCTCATTTATGGCCTCGCCGCCATCGTCAACATCGCCTGGCCGCGAGCGCCCGACACCCCGTGGTACGACAATTACGCCGTGCTGCTGTCGACCGCCTTCGTGGTGGCGAGCGGCCTCGTCTACATGGCAATTGCCAGACCGCAAGCCGGCAAGGCCGATTGAGGGACGGCGGCGCGCTTACTGCCCGCCCTTCGCGATCAAGCTCTTCGTTTCGGCGATTACGTCGGAGGGTGTCGCGTAGAGATCGCCGACAAGCTTGTCGAGTGCGCTTCCCGTCACCGGGTTGACGTCGAGGCCGCGTTCAGCCGCCTCATTCAAAAAGTCTTTGTCGGCCATCGTCGCGTCGAACGCGGCGCGCAGTACCGCCGCCCGGTCAGGCGGCAGTCCGGGCGGCGCGGCAAATGGGCGGCCCATGGTCTGGCGGCTGATCACCAGGTCGAGGATCTGCCGCTCGCGATCGGTCTTTGCGAAATCCGTCACCAACGGCACGTCGGGCAGGTCCGGATTCTTGGTGAGGTTCATCTGGATCGGCAGATTGACCTCCTTGTTGGCGAGCCATTCGGGCTTGAGCGTCTTGAGGCTCGACCAGGACCAGCTGGCGCGGCCGTCGACCTCGCCGCGATCAATCGCAAGTGCCATTTCGGCCGTGCCGGGATAGCCGGAGATCAGCTTGAGCTTGACGCCGAATCCGTTTTTCAGCACGGCGGCATAGATGTCGGGATCGGAGCCGGACCCTTCGCCGCTGACGGTGAATGGCGTCGTCTGCATGTCCGACCAGGTTTGCACCGGAGCCTCGCGGCGCAGCACGAACATGCTGAACTCGTTGCTGCCGCTGCCGAGCCAAGCAAACGTCCTGGCGTCGAACCGCGTGGCGCTCGTCCCTATCAGCGGCTCCATGGCGAGGCCGCGCCCGAACGTGCCGAACACGCTGCCGTCCTTCGGCGCGACTCCGTAGATATAGTTCGCGGCTTTCAGCGACCCCGCACCCGGCATGTTCTGCACCACGATGGTTGGATTGCCGGGAATGTATTTGCTCATGTGGCGGGCAAGCACCCGCGCATAGGTGTCGTAGCCGCCGCCGGCGCTGTAGCCGACGACAAGGTCGACGTTATGGGCGCGGTAAAAATCCTCGATCGGGTCCGCCCGGGCCGAGGAACCGAGGACTGCGATGAATAAGAGGCTGCAGAGCAACGCGGAACGCACGGACGACACCATCAGGGCTTGCTCTGCATGGCGTCCGTCGCGATTTTGATCGCCTCCGGCGGCGACGCGTAAATCTCATCGATCAGTTGCTCGACCGCCGCGCCGGTCACCGGCCTCACGTCGAGATCGAGAGTCTTCGCCTCGGCGAGAAACGCGGGGTCCTTCATAGTCGCATCGAAGGCACTCCGCAGCATGGCGAGCCGCGCGGTCGGCACGCCCGGCGGCACGGCAAACGGCCTCGCGATGCTCTGCCGCGAGACGATAAGCTTAAGCGCGGCGTGCTCGTTTGGATCGCTGGTCATGTCCATGATCAGCGGCACGCCTGCGAGGTAAGGATCGTCGTTGTCGGGCGTGAGCGCAATCTGCAGCGTGATGTCGATCTCCTTCGACGTCAGCATCGACCTGTTGCGGCTGAGCAGGCTCGTCCAAGACCAGCCGCAATGGCCGTCCACCTCATGCCGCTGCATCGCGAGATTGATTTCGGTGCCGCCCGGATAGCCGGTCACCAGCCGGATCGGCAGATGAAACATGTTGCGCAGGAGCGTCGGGAATACGTCGCTCTCGGCGCCGCCGCCGGAAGCGCCTATCACCGACGGCTTGGTCTGCATGTCGTGCCAGGACTTGATTCCCGCCGACGTCATGAAGGCGCAGACACTGACCTCCTGCGACACGCTGCCGAGCCAGCCAAACTTTGCAGCTTCGAACTGCGCGCCTTCGCCACGGCCGAGCAGCGGTTCTGAAATGATACCCGGCGCGAAGTGACCCAACGCGGTGCCGTCCTTCGGCGCGACGTTGTAGAGATAGTTGGCAAGCTTCAGCGAGCCCGCGCCCGGCATGTTCTGCGGCACGATTTGCGGATGGCCGGGAATGTGGTCGGCGAGATGACGTGCCACTGCGCGGCCGTAAATGTCGTAGCCGCCGCCGGCGGAAAAGCCGATCAGCATCTGGACGGTCTTGCCGGCATAGAAATCGTCCTGCGCGCGGGCCTGCCGCGGCACGGCCAATAGGAGCGCCAATGACGCGCTCACGGCAGCAACCTGCGCGAAGGAATAGCAACGCCGAATGGTCATGCCTCGCTCGCAATCCGTTGACGCAAGCCGAACGCTTGCACGTCCCCTCCCGCGCGGCGACGAAACACCGTCAACGTCTGGGGACGGCCAGCGGAATGCAAATTCTATTCCGCGGCGATATGCGCCTGGGTCTGGACGGCCGCGTTAATGAGCTGCAGCGGCGAGCTCGTTTCCGTCCAGCATGCCCCAGCTTTGCACCCAGTCGTAGGTGCGCTGCATTCGTCGGCCGGGATTGGCGCCGGATTAACGACAATCAAGCGGCTGTCGCGCAGGTCCTCGACCTTGAGCGTGCCGATCTCCGGATCGCGCTTCTTATGATAGTCGATGAAGTAATGGAGATACGCGCGCTTGTTGGCGTTGATCCGGCGCACCGCTTCGCGCACCGCGGCGTTGAAGGCCTTATAAGTCTCGGCATCGACTTTATCCGAGGCCACCTCGGTGCCGTGATAGAACGCCTCGCAGATGACCCGGCAGCCTTTTTTCTCAGCGAGCGTCACGTACGGCTCGGTCAGGGTCGTCGCCTCGATCTCGCCCTTCATCATCAGATTGAAGCGGTTGCGCGATCCAGTCGGAGCCCGGCAGACGTTGATCTGATCGCGGGTGAGGAACCCTTCGAGCACATGCAGCGCAAGATAATGAGTGCCAGCATAAAACGGCACGCCGACCCGGCGATTGGCAAGTTGCTGCGGTGTATAGACCGGCGATTCCGGCCGCACCACGATGGCGCCGAAGGTGACGATGGCACGGCGGCCGATTTGCCGGCTGCCGACGGCAGTGCCGCCGACACGGCAGTAGTTGCCCCATTCGCAGGCGTTGTACATGTCGGCCTTGCCGGCTTCGAGCAGCGTGCCGTGGCTGACGAACGGATCGGCGCCTTTGGCGTCGGTCAGCGACGTGTCCGCGATCTTGATGCCGGCCTCGTCGCGATCGACCCATTCGACCTCAACGCCTTCCTTCGCGAACAGGCCTTCGTCGTACGCTACAAGTTCCGGCAGCCCTTGGAACGGTGAGCTGGATTCCAATGCAAGTTTCTTCATGGTCGGGCTCCAAAATTGCGCGTCCGGACGGACTGAATCGCCCCGATATTCGGATGCGTGATCCTATGCCGCGCCCACGACGAGATCAACAAACCGCGCCGTGATAAGGACGCAAGCGCAGTTCACGACGCGAGCGCTTTGGCCGACGCAACCGGGCGTGTCAGTTCTTTTTGCTCGCCATAGAGCCATTCCATCCCCGCCATGGCGTCCTCCGCCGTTCGCGATCCGAGCATCATGTTGCGCAATTCCTTGGCGACGCCGGCGGCGTGATAGAACTCGCCGTAGACGCGCGCCATGATCTGCACGCGGCCGGTGCGCAAGTAGCGCGTCTGCTGATAGGCGCGGAACGCCGCCGGATAATCGCCGTCTGTTGCGACGATCTGGTCGGCGAGACAGACCGCATCCTCGATCGACATGCCGGCGCCTTGCGCCAGATATTGCAGCATCGGATGCGCTGCGTCGCCGAGCAGCGTCATGCGCCCGCGGCTCCATTCCTTGATCGGCGGCCGGTCGCACAGCACCCACATGCGCCAGCTTTCGATCTTGTTGAGCAGCGTGCGCACCGGCTCGCAGGTCTTGGCAAAGCGCTCATGCAGTTCGGCCGGATCGCCGTAGCTGTCCCAGCCCTCTTCGTAGCGGTCGGAGTGAAACACCGCGACCAGATTGAACAATTCGCCGGTGCGCAGCGGATAATGCACGAGGTGCACCTTCTCGCCGGCCCACAGCACCATGTCGCGCCAGCGGTATTTCTCCGGCATTTCCGACGTTGGTAGCACCGCCCGGTAGGTGATGTGGCCGGCGACACCTGGGCTTGCCGTCGCCGACGATCATTTGCCGGATCGTCGACCACAACCCGTCGGCGCCGATCAGGGCCGCGCCGCGATACTCCTTGCCGCTTTCAGCCTTCGCGACGATGCCGTCGCTCATCTCGTCGACTGTGACGATTTTCTGTGACGCATCGAGCTGAATGAGATTGGACTTCTGGCAGGCTTCGAGCAGCACTTTGTGCAGATCGGCGCGATGAATGAGCGCGTAAGGATGATGGAGCTTCTTGCGGAACGCATCGCCGAGCGGAATGCGCGTCACCTCTTCGCCGGTCACCGAATCCAGCATGATGAGATTGTTGGGGAACACCGCGAGCGCGCTGACCGGTTCGATCAGGCCGAGCACCTCGAACATCCAGAACACGTTCGGCCCAAGCTGAATGCCGGCGCCGATCTCCTTGAACTCCGCCGCCTGCTCGACGACCTGCGAGGGAATGCCCTTGCGCGACAGCGCCAGCGCCGCCGCAAGGCCCCCGATGCCGCCGCCGACGATGACGACCTGCTGGTCCTTCCAATTCTTCATGGCGCGTCTCCTCCACGCGCATTGTAGAAGGCCATGCACTCTTGGCAGACTGCGCCTCCCCTATGCGGGGCGAACATCACGGCGGGCAGCATGGCAGGCACGACAACGACCGGAAAAATCGACGTCCACTTTCATCTGATCCCGCAATTCTATCGGGATGCGGTTTACGAGGCCGGCAGCGGGCCGGCGATCGGACGCTATCCGGACTGGACGCCGCAGTTCGCGCTCGAACTTTATGGACAAGCACGGCATCTCGCTTGCGGTCACCTCGATCGCGCAGCCGGGGGTTGGCTTCCTGCCGAGCGACAAGCACTCGGCTTTTGCCCGCCGCTGCAACGACTACACTGCCGACTTGATCGCGCAACACCCCAAGCGGTTCGGCTGCTTCGGCCTTGTGCCGATGCACGACATCGACGCCGCGATCGCGGAGGCGCGCTATTGCCTCGATACGCTGCAAGTTCGAAGGCATTTCGCTGTTCGCAAGCTACGGGGAAAAATTTCTCGGCGACACGGCCTTCGATCCGTTGCTGGAATACCTCGACGAACGCAAGACCGTCGTCCACGTTCATCCGAGCCTGCATCCGTCAAGCCGCTCGCTCTCGCTGCCATGGCCGGGCTTTATGATCGAATATCCGTTCGATACGACGCGCGCGGCGGTCAATCTTTTGTTCTCCGGCGCGCTTGAGCGCTTCGCGTCCATCAAGTTCATCCTGTCACACGCCGGCGGCACATTGCCGTTCATCGCTTGGAGGCTGTCCGTGGCGCCGATGATCGACAACCGTCTGAAGAAGCGCTCGCGCGACGAGATTTTCGGCCTGCTGAAATCGTTCTGGTACGACAATGCGCTCGCGTCAGGCATCGAGCCGATGGGCACGCTGTCGCGCATCGCCGACAAGGATCGCATTCTGTTCGGCAGCGATTGGCCGTTCTGCAACGAGCCGGTCGTGGCCGAAGAAGTGAAGGACTTCGCCGCGCCCGGGTTTCTTGCACCCGATGCCGCCGCGATGATCGCGCGCGGCAATGCACTGAAGCTGTTTCCGCGACTGGCGTAGGGTCAGCGTCATTCCGGGGCCTAATTTAGCGAAGCGAGGAGCCCGCCTCGCGGCGCCCCGGAATGACGAAGGCAGGTCAGGATTTCCGCAGCGCTCCCAGCACCCGTTCCGGCGTGATCGGCATCGTGGTGATCGGCGTGGCGCCGAGCGGGCGCAGTGCGTCGTTGACCGCATTCATGATGCAGGCCGGCGCGCCGGCTGTACCGGCTTCGCCCGCGCCCTTGGCGCCGAGCTCGGAATCCGCGGTCGGCGTCACCACGTGACCGATGTCGATGTCCGGCATCTCGCACGCCATCGGCACGAGGTAATCCATCATGGTGCCGTTGAGGAACTGGCCGTCGGCGTCATAGAGGCAATGCTCGAACAACACGCCGCCGATGCCCTGCACGATGCCGCCGCGAATCTGTTCGTCCACAAGCTGCGGGTTGATCACGGTGCCGCAATCCTCGACGCACCAATGCTTGAGCAGCGTCACGCTGCCGGTCCGGATATCGACCTCAAGGTATGACGCCTGCACCCCGTTGGTGAAGGCGAACGGCCAGTTGCGCGGCACGTAGTGGCGCGTGACCACGAATTCCGCCTGAAAGCCGGGTGGCAGCGTATCGGGGCGGAAATAGACGACGCGCGCGACCTCATCGAGGCCCATGCGCTCGCGCCCGCTGTCGGCGTCGACAACGATACCGGCGCGGATGTCGAGCGCCTTCGGATCGGCTTGCAGGATCGAAGCGGCTGCGGCGAGCACATTGGCCCGCAGCGCCTTGCCGGCCTGCCAGGCGGCTTCGCCGCCAATGCCCGCGGCACGCGACGCCCAGGTGCCGCCGCCATAGGGCACATTGTCGGTATCGCCGGTGATGACGCGCACGCGTTCCATCGGCACGCCGAACGAGGTCGCGACACATTGCGCCAGCACCGACTCCGCGCCCTGGCCCTGCTCGGTGACCCCGGAATGAACAAAAACGGCGCCGGTCGCATCGAGCCGCACCGTGGCGCCGTCCTGCGACGAGATGCGTGCGCCGCCGACGCCATAGAACGCCGCCGATGGGTTGGTCACTTCGATGAACGAGGCGAAGCCGATGCCGCGATGGACGCCACGCTCGCGCAGCCTTGCCTGCTCGTCGCGGAGCTTGGCGTACTCCATCATGTGCAAAATCTTGTCGAGCGACGCGTGATGCGACAGGCCTTCGAATTTCAGGCCGGACGCGCTCGCCGCCGGATAGGCGTTATCGAGAAAAAGATTGCGCCGGCGCAGCTCCGCCGGATCCATGCCAATCTTCGCGGCGACAAGTTCGACTAGGCCTTCCGTCACTGCCGTCGCGATCGGATGGCCGACGGCGCGGTACTGGCACATGACGTTCTTGTTCTGAAAGACCACACGGGCACGTGCCCGGTAGTTTAGGCAGGTGTACGGCCCGCCGACCAGATTGACGACCTGATTGGCCTCAATCCCGCTGGTGCGCGGATAAACCGAATACGGGCCGATACCGGTCAGATCGTCGATTTCGAAGGCTGTGATGGTGCCGTCGTGTCTGACGCCGATCCGGGCGTTGACGCGATGATCGCGGGCGTGGATGTCGGTGATGAAACTCTCGAAGCGGTCGGCGACAAACTTGACCGGCCGCTTCAGGAGTTTGGCGAGCGCCACTGTCGCCATCTCGTCAGCGTAGATGTGCACCTTGATGCCGAACGAGCCGCCGACATCTTTTGTCAGCACGCGCACTTGCTGCTCTTCAAGCGCCAGATGCTTGGCGAAAATGTTCTGCGTCATGTGCGGCGCCTGCGTGCCTTGATAGACCGTCAGACGCCGCTCGCCCGGATTCCAGTCGGCGACGATCGCGCGCAACTCGTTGGTCACGCCGGTGTGCCGGCCGAACACGAACGTCGTGGCGACCACCGCGTCGGCCTCTGCAAAGCCCTTATCCGGATCGCCGGCGTTGAGCGTGCGCTCGAAGGTAAGATTGTCGCCGAGTTCGGGATGAATGACCGGAGTCCCTGCATCGAGCGCCGTCTCCGCATCGGTCACCGCAACGAGAACCTCGTAGTCGACGCCGACCAGCGCGCAGGCGTCCTCCGCCTCGGCGCGCGTTCTGGCGACGACGGCGCAGACCGCCTCGCCCTGCCAGCAGGCGCGCTCGACCGCGATCGCGTACTGCGACGCCGACTTGATGCCTTTTAGATGGGTCAGAACGCCGACCCACGGCGTGATGACTTTCGCAAGCTCCGCGCCGGTGACAACCGCGACGACGCCCGGCGATGACTTCGCGCTCGACGCGTCTATGGATGTGATGCGCGCATGCGCGTGCGGCGAACGCACGAAGGCGACATGCACCATGCGTGGCAGCACGACGTCGCTGACATATTGGCCGCGGCCTTGCGTCAATCGCGCCAGATTCGGCCGCGGCACCGACCGGCCGATATACGAGTTCGGCCGGTCGAGCGCACTGAGACCGGACGGCTGATCGGCGGCGAGTTTCATGGTGAGGCCGCAACGCTTGCTGCTCCCTCCCCCTTGTGGGGAGGGCGGGGTGGGGGTCGGGAGGCCAGGCGATAGCGTCGAGGAAATCGCGTCACCTCACGACCCCCACCTCTACCCCTCCCAACAAGGGGAGGGGATTTTTAGGTCACAAATACCGGGTCGGCCACATCAGCGTGCGCCACATGTGCGCCGACGGTGAATCGTCGAAGCCGAGGCCTTCTTCCGGCTGCTTGAAATTGCGGCCGATGATGTCGGTGAAGTCGTCGAGATTGACCTTGGCGTTGGGATCGAACGAGTAAATGTCGTTCACGCAGATGAGCCGCGCGCTCATGTACCATTTGTGGGTTTTTGCCCGCTCGTATTCGCGGACGATATAGGGCTCGGGCTTATAGTCGGCGCCGAAATTGTTGATGTACATTTGGGGATATTCGTAACCGACCGACGGATCGGGGAAGAACCGCAGCGCCTGGTGCATGCGCACCGCCCAGCTGATCTCCTCGTCCACGTAGGGCTCGATCATCTGCGCGCCCCAGTAGCCGTGATCGCAGCGGATGAAACTCGCCACGCCGATATCGTGCAGCAGGCAGGCGAGCACGATCTTTTCGCTGTGGCCGTTCTTAAGCGCCAGCGTCGCGCTCTGCAAAAGATGATTGAGCGACGCGAAGCGGTTCTTGAAGAAGTCGATCAACGTCGGCTTGGCCGGCATCTGCGGCAGCCGCGGATCTGCGTTCATCAGAAAATATTTGTCGGGGTTGTTCTTCTTGAACTCGAAGCCGTTCAACATTTCGATCTTGCCGTCGGCCATGCCGAACAGCACCGACTTGGTGGCGACGCGCTCGCCGAGCTCACGCATCATCTTTTCTTCGATGGCGTCGGCGCGCTCCGACAACGTCATCGGTTTTGCATGTTCATTCATGGTCAGTCTGCCTTTCCCGCCCTCGTCAGGGCGACGGATTCGATTGCATCTACGATAGCCTGATATCCCGTACAGCGACAGTAATTGCCGGAAAGGTGATCGCGAATTCTATCACGGCTGGGGATGCCGCCGCGCGCCAAGAGAGCCTGCGCGCTGATCAGCATGCCGGGGGTACAGAAGCCGCATTGCAGCGCGTTGCGCCACTCAAAGGCGGCCTGGAGGTCGGCGATCGCGCCGGAATCCGAAATCCCCTCGATGGTATCCACTTGCGCCCCATCGCATTGCACGGCGAGGACCAGACAACCGCGCACCACGGCGCCGTCAAGCAGCACCGTGCAGGCGCCGCAGACGCCCTGCTCGCAGCCGACGTGGCTGCCGGTCAGCCCGAGATCGTCGCGCAGAAAATCGACCAGCGTCTTGCGGGCCTCGACACGCTCCCACACGTCTTCGCCGTTCACACGCAGGTGAACTTCGCAATAACGGTCAGCCATGAGCCGTGCCTGGATTCCCGCCCTGGGCGCTTGTTTTGGGCGATTGTCGCAGGCGTTCCGTGAAGGTCAATGAGCGAGGCGTCGTGGCCCGCAGCGTTGCTAGCGTTCTTAGGGAGCGCCGCCCTGGCTCACGATGCCGCGCACGATGTCGATGGCTCTGCGCAGTAGCGTCATCGAGGCTTCAAGCGTGCGGAAACCGGCATGGGCCGTGAGCGTGACGTTCTCCATGCGCGCCAGCGGATGATCAGGCTTAAGCGGCTCGGCGTGAAACACGTCGAGGCCTGCGTACCTGATGCGGCCGGTGCCCAACGCGTCGATCAGGACACTCTCGTCGACCAGGGCGGCGCGGGCGGTATTGATCAGGATCGCGCCGGGCTTTATGCGCGCAAATTGCGCCGGGCCTAAAAATCCGCGGGTGTCGTCATTGAGCGTAAGATGCAGCGAAATCACGTCCGAGCGCGTCAGCACCTCGTCGAGGGAAACGAGTGGCGCACCGGGACGCGGCGTGCGGTTCCACGCGACCACCTCCATGCCGAGGCCGCGGCCGATGCGCAACACCTCGGCGCCGATGCCGCCCAGCCCGATGACGCCGAGCGTCTTGCCGAACAGTTGCACGCCTTCGGAGGGAACCCAGGTCCCCCGGCGCACATCACGATCCATGCGGGCGATGTCGCGGCATGACGAAAGCATCAGCGCGATCGCGTGCTCGGCCACCGCGGTGTCGCCGTAATTCTTGATGGTATGGACCGTGATGCCGCGCGCCGCGAGCTCGGCGACATTCATGTAGCTCGCCGCGCCGGTGCCGAGGAAGACGACATGCCTCAGCGCATCACACTGTGCGACGAGGTCGGTCGGCAGATAGGAATGATCGTCGATGCAGATGTCGTAGCCTTGCAGCAGGCGCGGCAGCACATCGGGCACATGCGGTTTGCGGTTGACGTCGATCGGCGGATCGCCGGCGCGCAGCACGCGCTGCCACACCGGCGCGAGCTGATCGTTACAGTCGAGGAAGATTGTCCTCATTTGCCTCACCGCTGTCATGCTCCGCCAACGGAAGTGGCCGGCCCGATGGCAGGCTCCGGCGGAGCATCCAGTAACCTCAAGATGTCCGGTTTACGCGGTGAGTACTGGATCGTCCGCCTGCGCGGACGATGACGTTATGGAGCAACGATCGGCTGCGCCGCAAGCACGGGCTCGCGGGGCGCGACGCCCGTGAACGCCGAGCCCTCCTGGAACCAGGATGCGGGCGCCGGGTGTCCCCACAACGTTTGTCGCTGCGGATCGGTCAACGACCATCGGATCGGCGCGAGGTCCGGATCGACGGTCAGGTAGTCGGACGTGAATAGTTCGACGCGGTGACCGTCCGGATCGCGGATGTAGAGGAAGAACGCATTCGATATGCCGTGACGGCCGGGCCCACGTTCCATGTTGGCGAGGTAGCCGCTGGTCGCCATCACGTCGCAGATGTGAATGATATCGAGTACGCCCGGCGTCCAGAGACCGACATGATGCAGCCGCGGGCCCGAGCCGTTGGTGAAGGCGAGGTCGTGGACGTTGCCCTTGCGATGCAGCCAGACCGCCCAGAGTTTCGGATCGTCGCCGTCGGTTTCCGAATATTCGGTCAGACGAAACCCGAGGTCAGTGTAAAAGTCATAGCTCGCCTGCACGTCCGGCGTGAAGCAATTGAGATGATCGATGCGCTGGATGCGTGCGCCCTGATGCGCGGCATATTTCTGCAGCATGTTTGGGGTTTGTTCCATCTGCGCGTAGAGGTCGATCGGCATGCCGAAAATGTCGGCGGTGCGCAGCGTGCGGCCTTGATGCGGCAGGTCCGGTAACGCGGTCGGCAGATTGCGCCGGGCGAACCAGGACGCGGCCCGGTCGACATCGTCCTCGCTCGCAAGCTTGAAACCGAGCGCCCGCACCTCGGCCTCGCGCGATCGCCGTAGCACCAGCGAGTGGTGATTGCGCTCCTCGACGCCACGCAAGTAGAGCGTATCGTCGGTTCGATCGCTGACCAGAAGCCCAAGACAATCGACATAAAACGCGCGGGAGCGCCCAAGGTCCCGCACGCCGAGTTCCACATGGCTGGCGCGCACCACGTTGAAAGGCGGGTCGAAAACCGGCGGTCGGACTGCCATGGCGCGGCCGTTTCTTCCTCGGCCTTCCCCTTGGCCGTTGACGGTTTCGGCGATGGCTTCTAACACATCGCCCCGAAGGCGGAAGGTCGCGAGGCACGCCGCTTCGAGATTTAACGCTCGAGACTGGGACTTAGAGATATAGGACTTGGAGAAGTATATGCGCCTTGCAAGCTATAATCTGCGTGGACGGCCGAGCTTCGGGGCGGTGGCCGGCGACGGCATCGTCGATCTGCGTGCCCGGCTGAGCCGATTTGCGACGCTTCTGGAAGTTTTTCGCGCGCAGGCGCTTGGCGAAGCCAAAGCCGCGGCCGACGGCGTGCGTCCGGACGTCCCGCTCGCCGAGGTCGAACTGTTGCCGCCGTTGCTGGCGCCGGAAAAAATCCTCTGCATCGGCATCAATTATGCCAACCGCGGCGCCGATTATAATGTCACCAACAATCCGAAATATCCGAGCATGTTCTACCGCGCGCCGAACTCGATGGTCGGTTCCGGGCAGAAACTGATCCGGCCGAAGATTTCCGAACAGCTCGACTACGAAGGCGAAATCGCCATCGTGATTGGCCGCGAGTGCAAGCATGTGCCGAAGGAGAGCGCGCTTGACGTGATCGCCGGCATTACGCTTGCCAATGAAGGGACGATCCGCGACTGGACGCGGCACGGCCAGTTCAACGTCACGCAGGGCAAGAACTTCGACGCCACCGGCAGCATCGGGCCGTGGATCGTGACCGGCGTCGATCTCAAGAAGCCACTTCGCCTCGTCACCCGCAAGAACGGCGAGGTGATTCAGGACGACACCACGGCGAGCATGATCTTCACGTTCGCCGACATCATCGCCTACACCACGACTTTCATGACGCTTAAAGCGGGCGACGTCATCTGCACCGGCACGCCGACCAAGAACATCCCGAAGGTCGATCCGCCGGTCTGGCTCAAACCGGGCGACACCATCGAGGTCGAGTGTCCGGAGATCGGCGTGCTGCGCAATCCCGTGGCGGACGAGGCGTGACCACGGCGGCGCGCGCGGCCTGCGTCATCGGCTGGCCGATCGAACATTCGCGCTCGCCGCTCATCCATAACTACTGGCTCAAGCATTATGGAATTGCCGGAGAGTATCGCCGCGAGGCGGTGCCGCCGAACCAGTTTGCCGCGTTCGTGCAGTCGCTGGCCGCGCGCGGCTATGCGGGAGCCAACGTCACGGTGCCGCACAAGGAAGCAGCGCTTGCCCTGTCGCAGCCCGACGACTGCGCCCGCGCGGTCGGCGCCGCCAACACGTTGTGGCTCGATGGCGCGCGGCTGCGTTCGACCAACACGGACGTCGAGGGTTTTTTGGACAATCTCGATGCGTGCGCGCCGCAATGGGACCGTGGCGCCGCCAAAGCGGTCGTCCTCGGCGCCGGCGGCGCTGCACGCGCGATCGTCTGTGGCCTGATCGGCCGCGGTGCGGAGAGTGTCGTGGTGGTCAATCGCACGCTCGATCGGGCCATGGCCCTGCGCGACCTTTTTGGGCGTCGGGTTCATACTCGGCGATGGGACGAGCGGAACGATTGTCTCGGCGACGCGTCGTTGCTGGTCAACACCGCGACGCTCGGCATGCACGGCCAACCTGAACTCGCCATCGACCTTAGGCGGCTGCCGCGTCACGCTGTTGTCGCCGATCTTGTCTATGTGCCATTAACGACGCCGCTCATCGGCGAGGCAAAAGCCCTCAAATTGCGCACCGCCGACGGGCTCGGCATGCTTCTGCATCAGGCCGTGCGCGGTTTCGCGCTCTGGTTCGGAAAAACCCCCGCCGTCACGCCGGAATTACGGGCCTTGGTCGAAGCCGACATCGCCCCTTCCACCGCCGAGGCGTCCGGAATAACCTAATCGACGCGGTGTTTGAAAATAGTGCGCCGGGGCATCCGCCGCGGGCGTGAGTTGGGAGGACGACGACGATGATGATGATGATGATGACACGGAAGCTGGCGGGCGCGAGCGCGTTTGCCCTGCTGTTCGCTGCTTCGATGGCCGCGGCGCAGGCGCCCGAAACGGTGCGCGTGCGCGGCACGATCGAAAGCGTCAATGGCCAGACCCTCAATGTCAAGGCACGCGATGGCGCCGCTTTGGTGATAAAGCTCGTCGATAACGCGCCGATCCGGACAGCGATCAAAGCCTCGCTTTCGGATATCAAGCAAGGCGACTTCATCGCTGTGACCGGCTTGCCGCAACCGGACGGAACACAGAAGGCCGTGTCGATCGCAATCTTCCCGGAGGCTTTACGTGGCACCGGCGAGGGTTACCGGCCGTGGGACTGGCAGCCCGACAGCAAGATGACCAATGCTACGGTCGACAGCACGGTGGCCGGCGTCGATGGATCGACGCTGACCTTGAAATACAAGGAAGGCGAACAGAAAGTCGTCGTGACGGCGACCACTGAAATCACCAAGCTGGTCGCGGGTAGTATGGGCGACGTCAAAGCTGGCGAAAAGATTTTCATCGCCGCGACGAAAAAGCTGCCTGACGGCATGCTGGAAGCACCAAATATTACAGTCGGCGACTACGGCGTCTGGCGGTGAGGCGTCCTTGGAGGAGCGTAAGATGAGACCGACGGCCAGCATTGCCGCGCTGCTTCTTGCCGCCGCATTCGCCACATTGTCCGCGCACGCGCAGGCGCCGCAGACCGTGCGCCTGCGCGGCGTTATCGAAAAGGTGGACGGCCATACGATCACCGCAAAGTCAGACAAGGGCGAGGCGCTGACGCTCAACCTTGCCGAAAAGGTAGTGGTCGTCGACGTGGTCAAGGCGACTCTTGCCGACATCAAGGAAGGCTCGTTCATCGGCAGCGGAGCGATGCCACAACCCGACGGCTCGCAGAAAGCCATCGAGGTCCACATCTTTGCCGAGTCGATGCGCGGCACCGGAGAAGGCTTTCGCCCATGGGACGGCGCGCCCAGCTCGACCATGACCAACGGCACGGTTGGTGAGGCCGTGACCGGCGTGGACGGGCCGGTCATCATCGTCAAATACAAGGGCGGCGAGCAGAAAATCGTGGTCGGGCCGGACGTACCGATTGTGCGCTACGAGATCGGCGACATGAGCGCGGTCAAACCAGGCACGTCGTTTTCGGTGATTGCAGCGATCAAGAAGCCGGACGGCAGCTTCGACGTTGCTCGCATCAATGTCGGGCCGTGACAGCGTCGTGATGTACAAAAAAAAGGCGAGCCCGGACTCCCTGGCCCCTTTTCGGGCACTGGAGTCCGGGCTTTTTTCTGTCAGACGCGCCGGGCGACAACCTCAGCGCGTTTGAACACTTGCTGATCCGCTACCGCGCCGACCAGTGCCGGCAGTGCCGGTGAAAGTGATCGTCGGTCCAGCACGCTCCCTTGCCGATCGGCGGACCCCAGAACGGCCGGCCGAATACGGCGCCGACAACACCGCCGACGACTGCGCCCGGCGGGCCGGCGACGATGAGTCCGGTCCCCGCACCTGCAGCGGCGCCGACCATGTCGGCGCGGGCAGCGAGTGGCGCCGCGGCGACTGCAGCGAACACTGTCGCCGCCATCATGAACTTACGCATCACGTTCCTCCTCATGCTCGCCCCCGCGCCGCCAAGCAGCGCCACGGCGGTCAACCTCATTGCCGATGGCGATGAAATCCCCGCGGTGATAACGCGCGAGTTTTAGTTTGGTTCACTATTGCGCATGCACCTTTTCTAAAGGTTGACGCCGAGTTTTTACGTATGGTTGACGAATCGTAACTACAGCGAGAAACCGGCAGGCCTTTGCGAGCAACCGAGCCTGCGGCGAAAAGAACCCCCGCAAAGAAGATCACCGCAACTCCGTGGCAACTACATGGCCGCGATGACGCGGCGATCGATGTCGGCGATGCTGCCGATGCCGGTGAGCGCCATAGTGACATCGAGTTCGTCGCGGATGATCTCGATGGCGCGCGCGACGCCCGCCTGCCCGCCCGCGCCGAGGCCATAGATATAGGCGCGGCCGCTCATGCATGAACGCGCGCCCAGAGCGATAGCGCGGGCGATGTCCTGGCCGGAGCGGATGCCGCCATCGAACATGACCTCGATGTCGGATCCGACCGCGTCGACAATCGGCGGCAGCGCCGTGATCGAAGACGCCGCGCCGTCGAGCTGACGGCCGCCATGGTTGGAGACGACGAGGGCCGCCGCTCCGGTCTTGAGCGCCATGCGTGCGTCCTCGATGTCGAGGATGCCTTTGAGGATGAGCTTGCCGGGCCACAGCCCTGCGATCCATTCGACGTCCTTCCAGTTCAGCGCCGGATCGAACTGACCGGAAATCCAGCGCGATAACGAGTTGACGTTTTCCATGCCGCGGATGTGGCCGGCGATGTTGCCGAAGGTCTTGCGTTTGCCGCGCAGCACGCTCAGCGCCCATGCCGGCTTGGTGGCGATGTCGAGGATGTTGCTGATGCGCACTTCCGGCGGCACCGTCATGCCGTTCTTGATGTCGCGATGGCGTTGGCCGAGCACCTGCAGATCGACGGTGAGAACCAGTGCGCTGCATTTGGCCGCGGCCGCGCGCTCGATCAGCACCCGCACAAAACCGCGATCCTTCATCACGTAGAGTTGGAACCAGAACGGCTTGTCGACGGCCGCCGCAACGTCCTCGATCGAACAGATCGACATGGTCGACAGCGTGAACGGGATACCCGCCTGGTGCGCCGCGCGGCACGCCAGGATTTCTCCGTCGCCGCGCTGCATGCCGCATAGTCCGATCGGCGCTAGTACCCGCTTTTACGGAAGGCTGAACTCGTGATTCAACATTGGGATGATTCCCATAGCTGCGAAGGTCCGGCTGACACCGGCGGATCGTGCGGTGCTTGAAGCGCGGGTTTGGGCACCGACGACGGAGCAACGCGACGCGTTTCGCGCGCGGATGGTCTTGCTGGCGGACGAAGGCCACTCGACCCGTTCGATTGCCCGCGCGCTCGGCACGATGCCGCGAACGGTCAGCACTTGGCGCGGCCGGTTCGCCCGCGAAGGCTTGGCCGGTTTGGCCGACAAGCCGCGGCCCGGCCCGGCACCGAAGTACACCAGCGAGACCGGTCGACGCATTCTGGCGGTCCTGGAACGGGAGCCGCCGGTCGGCTTCGCGCGCTGGAACGGGCCCTTGATTGCAGCCGAACTGGGCGACGTGCACGAGCAGCAGGTCTGGCGTTTCCTGCGGGTGCAAAAGATCGACCTCGCCGGGCGAAAGTCGTGGTGCGAAAGCAACGATCCCGAGTTTGTCGCCAAGGCCGCCGATGTGGTCGGGCTCTATATGGCGCCGCCCGAGAATGCGATCGTCGTCTGCGTCGACGAAAAGCCTTCGATCCAGGCGCTGGAGCGCACCCAAGGCTATCTGAAACTGCCGAACGGCCGGGCGCTGACCGGCCACAGCCACGATTACAAGCGCAATGGCACCACCACGCTGTTCGCCGCCTTTGAGGTGGCCACCGGCAAGGTGAGGGCTGCGCACAAGACGCGCCGCCGGCGTATCGAGTTCCTCGACTTCATGAACGACATCGTCGCCGGCCATCCCGACACCGCCATCCATGTCGTCCTCGATAACCTCAACACCCACAAGCCCAAGAACGACCGCTGGCTCAAGCGCCATCCGAACGTGCACTTCCACTTCACGCCGACGCGGGCCTCCTGGCTCAACCAGGTTGAAATCTGGTTCTCGATCCTGGAAGGACAATCGCTGCACGGCGCCTCATTCACCTCGGTCGCGCAACTTAGGGAGCATATCGATGCTTTCATCGAGGCTTACAACGAAAACGCTCGGCCGTTCGTCTGGACCAAAGCCAAGGTCCATCAGCGTCACGTCAAAGGATGCCGTATCAGTGAATTGTGATTCCGGGTACTAACGCAAGCGGCAAAGCAGCCGGTTCACCGAGGATCGTGGTCGTGGTGCTGCGATGGGAAACATCGACGAGGATGCGCTGGCGCAGCTTGATGCGTTCGAGGTCGCTGCGATTGGCTCTAAGCGTTTGCTCAGCGTAAGAGCCGCCTTCCGCATACTCGAAGAAGGCGCGCGGCACCTTGCGACGGGCGCTTTGCCGCAGATCCTCGATGCAGGTCAAGCTTTTCATAAAAACCCGGCCCTCCCCGCTGCTGGTGATAGCACAAAGCCGGCGATGTCCGGTCGCGTCCGCGGCGAATGGAACTTGCGGACTGGCGGATCGTTGTCCATCTGATCTGGAATAGACGGACTGACCTGGAAAAGACGACGTACGGCGTGCGCCTGCGCGATGAGGGAAGCGGCGAATGGATGAACCGAATAGGACGACGCCGCACCGGCTGGGCCGTTTGCAGCCGGACCACGCCGACTCTCGGGAACGTCCGAACGATCGCGCAGCCAAAGATGGCGAGCGCGAGGAACGGTGCCGGAAATTGCTCGACGAGGCGCTCGACCTCGGCTTGCAGGACACCTTTCCGGCATCCGATCCCGTTGCGGTCACGCAGCCTTCGCCGAGCCGGCGCGACAAGCACAGACCCTAAGGCAAGGCGTGGAACCCGGCTCGCCCGCGCCTCGCCGAAATCCGCCACGTTATCCTTTTGAAAATACTGACCTTTGACTTCTTAACGGTAAACGAATAAGAGCCGCATCGGTAAGATTGACTGAAATTTTTTCAAGCCGCCGACAGGCGGAACGGGCTAGTATCCTCGGCTGGAGAGGTTAGGTGGTGGGGGCCCCCAATGGTCCGCAAATACTTCGGTACTGACGGCATTCGCGGCCGTGCCAATGGCGTGATCACGCCGGAACTGGCGCTGAAGGTCGGGCAAGCCACCGGACTGGTGTTTCGCCGCGGCGAAGATCGCCACCGCGTGGTGATCGGCAAGGATACGCGGCTCTCCGGCTACATGATAGAAACCGCACTGGTCGCGGGCTTCACCTCGGTCGGCATGGACGTGCTGCTGCTCGGCCCGATGTCGACGCCCGCGGTTGCCATGCTGACGCGCTCCATGCGCGCCGACCTTGGCGTCATGATCTCGGCCTCACACAATCCGTATGACGACAACGGCATCAAGCTGTTCGGGCCCGATGGCTACAAGCTGTCGGACGAGGTCGAGCAGGGCATCGAGGCGATGATCGATTCCGACATGACCAAGAGGCTCGCACAAAGCGCGCTGCTTGGGCGGGCGAGACGCATCGACGGCGTCAACGATCGTTACATCGAGTTCGCCAAACGCACGCTGCCGCGGAATCTGTCGCTCGAAGGCCTGCGCATCGTCATCGATTGCGCCAACGGCGCCGCCTACAAGGTCGCTCCCGAAGCGCTCTGGGAGCTTGGCGCCGAGGTCATACCGATCGGCGTCGATCCCGACGGCTTCAACATCAACCGCGAATGCGGCTCGACCGCGCCCGACACGCTGTGCCGAAAGGTGCGCGAGATGCGCGCTGATATCGGTATCGCACTTGATGGCGACGCCGACCGCGTGGTCATTGCGGACGAAAACGGTCATTTGATCGACGGCGATCAGCTGATGGCGGTGATCGCGGAAAGCTGGCGCGATGATGGGCGCCTTGCGAAGGCGGGCGTCGTCTCCACCGTAATGTCAAATCTCGGTCTGGAGCGGCACTTGAAAACGCTCGACCTTTCGCTGTTGCGGACGCCCGTCGGCGATCGTTACGTGCTTGAGCAGATGCGCCAGCATGGCTACAACCTCGGCGGCGAACCCTCAGGCCACATCATCCTCTCCGACTACACGACGACGGGCGACGGTTTCGTCGCCGCACTGCAGGTGCTTGCGGTCGTGAAGAAGATGAACAAGCCGGTCTCGCAAGCCTGTCACCGCTTCGAGGCGCTCCCGCAAGTGCTCAAGAACGTGCGTTACCGCAGCGGCAAGCCGCTCGAACACACAAAGGTACGTTCCGTCATCGCCGAAGCGGAAAACCGCCTGAACGGTCACGGCCGGCTGGTGATACGGCCGTCGGGCACCGAGCCCGTCATCCGCGTCATGGGCGAAGGCGACGACAAGATCATGGTCGAGGAAATCGTCGACGGAATCGTCGACGCGCTCAAGGACCACGCGGCCTAGAGCACAATCGCGTCAGATTGAATTGATTGACGCTCTAACATTTTGTCGGTGCATGATCTTTTCGGAAAACCGGCTTCCACCCACGGATCAAGTCCGAGGGCAAGCTTTTCTGGATCACGCACTAGTGGTTCATCACAGTGATTTTGACTCTTTGGCGGTGGCTGGATAAGCGCGGCCGAGTTTGGCGCGGGCTTTGTCGGTTGTGAACATCCATTTGATGCTGGCTCGGGTTTTATTTCGCCGCCGTTGCCATGCTGCGATTTCGTTTCGGAGCCTTTTGGGATCGTCGATGCGGCGGCCGAGACACTGGCGCTGCAGCACGCTGATCTCGCACTCGACCATGTTGAGCCAACTGGCGTGTTTCGGAGTGAAGTGGAATTCGAGGCGGCGCAGGATGCGTCGAGCCTCGGCGGGCGCGAAGGCCTCATACAGCCCCCCAGGTTTATGGATCGACAGATTGTCCTGCACGACACGGATGCAGGCGGCGTCGGGATAATGGACGTCGACGAGTTCACGCATGCATTGGGCGTAGTCCACGGCGGCGCGGCAGTCGGTGACCTTGACGTTGCGCCAGCCCCGATGCGGATCGAAGGTGACGAAGAGATTGACGGTGCCGTTGCGGCGATACTCGTAATCGTAGCGCTCGCGCTGTCCCGGTTGCGCCGGGACCGGCCGGCGCGCCTCGCCGATTAGCTGGACGGGGGTCTCGTCGAAGCAAACCAGCGGCCAGGCGGGATCCGGCGTCTCGGCGTAGAGATCGAGCACGTCCTCCATGCGGGCGACGTATTCGCCATCGACATGGGGAATGCACCACATGTCCCTGCGCCATGGCTTGAGATCGTTCTCGGCCAGCCGGCGGCGCACGGTCTCGCCCGACAGGCTGTCGTGATCGGTGAGCTTGACCATCGTGTCGGCCAGAAGCGTCAGCGTCCAGCGTTTGCGGCCGGCGGGCGGCTTGGCGCATGCGGTCGCCACCAGCAGGGCCTCCTCCTTGCCGGTCAGCTTGCGCTCTGCGCCCGGACGCGGCTCCTCGCTCAAGGCCCGCTCCAGATTGCCTTCCACGAAACGGCGCTTGGTCCGGCCGACGGTGGAGAGGCTGACACTGACGGTCCGGGCAATCTCCTCGTCGCGGCCGCCCCCATCGGCCGCCAGCAAAATCTGCGCCCGCTTGAGCTTGCGGGCCGCGTGCTTGCCGCCGCCGAGCATCGCCGTCAGTTCATCGCGCTCGGCTTGGCTCAATTCGACCCGATAACGTACATTCATGCTTTGCCTCCTTGTCGGAGGCCGGGACGAATCCAGCGATGAGTCAAAAATCAGGCGCGCGCTTCACCGAGAAGCAGGGTCATTGCCTGGCCTTCATCCATACCTACGCCTACATGTTCGGACGCCCACCCGCCGAAGCCGACATCCAGCGCCACTTCCGTGTCAGCCCGCCTACGGTCCACCAGATGATCGTAACCCTCGAACGAAACGCCTTCATCCGACGTCAACCCGGCGTCCCCAGAAGCATCGAAATCCTCGTGCCGCCCGAAAGCTTGCCGATTCTTGAATGGCTCGGTATCAAAACGTCAAAATCACTGTGATGAACCACTAGGCCCGCTTCGGCCGGCCGCGGCTCACTGCCGCGACTTAAGGAACTGCGCGAAAGCTTTCAGGGTCGTCTCGGAGACGTGATGCTCGATGCCCTCGGCATCGGCCTCCGCGGCTTCGGTCGGAACGTCGAGCGCGCGAAGCACATCGACCACGAGCCGGTGGCGCACCCGAACGCGGTCGGCAAGCGCGTGGCCCTTCTCCGTCAGAAATACGCCGCGATATGGCTTTGCCGTTGCCAAGCCGGCGCGCTTGAGGCGGGAAATGGTCTTGATCGCGGTGGCGTGGGACACGCCGAAGCGCCGCGCAATGTCGGTCGGGCGGGCCTCGCCGGCACTCGCCAGCAGATCCGCGATCAGTTCGACGTAATCCTCGAGCAAGGCCGTCGACTGCGCGGATCGGGTCTTACCGAAACGGCGCGCCTGTGTTCCTTCGGCGGGCAGTTTTCCCATAAGGCAACCGTCACCAGGACAACCGTCACTTCGGGGCTTTTGGGGGCGCGACTCGGGCCATCGCCATTGCCGACGACGCGAGAAACATATTTTCCTTTCGGTGTCAAAGTGTAGCTTATGCAACATGATGCAGCTATTGACGAAAATTCCGCCAAACCCTATAGCGTAACCAATGCTACATTTTCGTGTTGGTGCTGCACGTGACATTGAGACCGGGGACAAAGAGGCCGGCGACAAAAGCGCCGGCGACAACGGCTTTCCGGGTCCGGACGCGACTTCCATGACCGATGCGACCATCCGGCCATCGACGCTTTCGGTGCAGACGCTCACCATGGCACGGCAGGTGCTGGCGGGCGAACGCCGGGGACTACGCGCCTCGCTTGCCTTCGTCGGCCCCGCCGTCATCGCGTCGATCGCCTACATGGATCCGGGGAATTTCGCCACGAACATCCAGGCGGGGGCGAAGTACGGCTACACCCTGCTGTGGGTCGTGTTGCTCGCCAACCTGATCGCCATGCTGTTTCAGGGGCTGTCCGCCAAGCTCGGCATCGTCACCGGCCGCAACCTCGCCGAGATGTGCCGCGACCACTTTCCGCGTCCGGTGGTCTACGCCATGTGGGGCGTGAGCGAGATCGCCGCGATGGCGACCGACCTTGCCGAATTCCTCGGCGGCGCCATCGGGCTGTCGCTGCTGTTTCACCTGCCGCTGCTGGCCGGAATGGTCGTGACCGCGATCGCCGTCTACGGCCTTCTGATGTGCGAGGCATTCGGCTTTCGACCCCTTGAACTGATCATCGGGGCCCTCGTCGGCATCATCGGGCTCTGTTACATCATTGAGCTGTTCATCGCGCCGGTCGATTGGGCCTCCGCGGCTTATCACACCGTGGTGCCTCAAATCCCCGACGGCGAGGCGCTGCTGCTTGCGGTCGGCATTGTCGGCGCGACCGTCATGCCGCACGCCATTTATCTGCACTCCGGGCTGACCCAAGGGCGCGTCCCGGTGCGCGACGCCAACGAGCGGCGGCGCGTGCTGCGCTTCTCAAATCGGGAGGTCATTGTCGCGCTGGCGATCGCCGGCCTCGTCAACCTCGCCATGGTGATGATGGCGTCGGGCGCCTTCCATGCCGGCCATCCCGAGGTCGCCGAGATCGAAACCGCCTATCACACGCTGACGCCGCTGCTCGGCGCCGGTGCGGCCGGCGTTTTCCTGCTGTCGCTAATCGCGTCCGGCGTATCGAGTTCGACGGTCGGCACGATGGCCGGTCAGATGATCATGCAGGGATTTGTCGGGATCAGCATTCCGATCTGGGTGCGCCGCCTGGTGACCATGCTCCCGGCCTTTGTCATCGTCGCGCTTGGGGTCAATGCCACCAACGCGCTGGTCATCAGCCAAGTGGTGCTGAGTTTGGCGCTGCCGCTGCCGATGATTTCGCTGCTGATCTTTACGGGGCGGGCGGACATCATGGGCCGTTTCGTCAACAGCCGGCTCACCCGTATCGTGGCCGTGGTCGGCACCGTGGTGGTGCTTGCCCTCAACGCTGTCTTGATCGCGCAGACGCTGGGGGTGACGATTTCCGGCTTGTCCGGCGCGCACTGACTGCGCGCGCCGGCATCGGTGTCAGTCACAGGTGTCAGTCACTCGGCGGCGGGTCGACGGGGGACATCCGCCGCGCCGCATCACATCGTCTTCAGATTTTCAGCGGCCGATTTTCCGGTCTTGCGGTCCGTAACGACCTCGAAGGAGACGCGCTGCCCCTCCCTCAGCTCGCGCAGGCCGGCACGCTCAACAGCGCTGATGTGGACGAACACGTCCTTGCCCCCACCCTCGGGCTGGATAAATCCGTAGCCCTTCTGCGCGTTGAACCACTTCACGGTTCCGTTATTCACGGGACACCTCTCTTCATGCATGTCGATGTGAGCCGCGCTAGTGGCACGACCCGGTTCGATCGAGATTTTGGTGAAAGATCGTCAGTCAGGAGCGTGTTCGCTGCGTGGCCAAATCATTCGGCCGAAAACTCGATGGCACCCTGTTTAAAGGCAAAGCCGAAAATCCGCAAGACCGGGACGGCCCGTTTGTGACAGTCGGACCTCCAGCCTTAATGGAATCCAAATCAGCACCGAATTTGTTCGTCGATCCCCTCTCATAATTTTTCAAAAAAGATGAAAGAACGCGCTGCGGTGCGGTCAAATCGCGGGGCGTCACGGGGTACTGCCCGCTAAAGCCTGACAATATTACCGCTCCTGGCAGACTGCACGACCGCATCAAACACCGCCATGCCATGCAGCACATCGGCGATCGGCACCGCATAGGAGGCGCCCTCGCGGATTGCGTGGACAAATGCTGCCAATTCTGCATGCAACATGTCGAAGCCGGTATGCTCGACGATCTCATCTGGCGGCGCCGGCACAAGCCCGGTGGGCGCGACCGTGGCGGCCGGAGAAAAGCGAAAGCGCGACAGGTCCGGGCGCGAGATTTCGGCAAGGCCTTTGGCGCCATAGACCGTGAGCGCAAAGTTTGTCGCGGTGGCGACCGAACAGAACAGCAAACCGGTCGCGCCGTTTTCGAACGTCAGCATGACCGTCGTCGTGTCATCGGACGGACCTGGGTAGTTGCGCGCCGTCACGGAGCGCACGTCGCGAACCGGGCCGGCGAACTCGATCATGTGGTCGAGCGCGTGCACGCCGACGGCCGTAAAGGCGCCACCCGGCGCCTCGTCGGGCGCCGCGCGCCAGTTGCCGGGCGCGATGAACTGCGCGGTCGACGTGGTGTGCTGGCCCACCAAGGCGACGACCTCTCCGAGCCGTCCATCCCGAAGCCGAGTGCGAACCTCGCCGATGCTCGGATGAAAGCGCCGGTTCAGCCCGACCGCAAGCACAACGCCGGCCCTGGATGCGGCGTCGGCAATGCGCCGGGCGCTGTCGAGATTGAGCGCCAGTGGCTTCTCGACGAAGATGTGCTTTCGTGCAGCGGCCGCCGCCAGCGCCTGCGACTCGTGCTGGCTGTGTGGTGTTGCCAGCACAACGGCGTCGATGTCCGGATGACGCAGAATCTCTTCGTAACGGTCGACCAGCGTCAGCTTCTTCTCGCGGCAAAACTCTTCGGCGTTCGAGCGCGTGCGCGTTGCCGCGAGCACAAAGCGGATGTCGTCGCTTCGGCCGGCGACCGAAGCGACCAGCGATCGTCCCCAGCGGCCCAGTCCGACAATGGCGGCGCGGATCATCGCTAGCGTCTTCCATCAATGGGCCGCCATGCGCGCGGCAGTTCACCTAGCGCATTCAGTGCGGAATTTGCACGAATAAAAGGCGAATATCGTCATTGCACCACGCCCACTCCACCGATCCTGATCGACACGTTCATTGTCCCGGCGCTTTTGACCGTCGTTGATCGTTGATAAGTTGATGCGCCTTCTGTGGAACGCGCGGCGGATTTGGACAGGTTGGGGTGGCATGCGGCGGCGGGAATTTGTGTCTGCGACGGCAGCCCTGGCGGCGGCCAAGGCCTTTCCCGCCATCGAGGCTTTGGGACAAGCAGCTCCGACGCCCGAGCTTGATCACATCGTCGATGCACATTGCCACGTCTTCAACGCCGCTGATCTTCCGGTCGAGGGTTTCATCGAGAAGGTGGTGCTCGCAGACCCCTCGCAGAACGCCCAGCTGGTCAGCGCCGCGCAGCACTATCCGGGCGCTGTCGTCGCCTTCATCCACGCGCTTGCGCTCGTCGTGCGGCCGGCGGCCCCATCAAGTCAGGAGGAAATCGACCTCATCGACCTGTTTGAGAGGGATCCTACCAAGAAACCGACTGCGGCGTGGCGCGCCCAACGGGACATCGAGACCCTGCAGAAGGTGCTGGATACAATCTGGAACAGGCGGGACCTCTTCAGGGGCTTGCCGCCAATCGTCGGTGAAGTCGGCTACGATGCCGTGGATACCCTCAAGCTGCTGCTCTATCGGGAACTCTACCCCGATTTTGGTCAGCCGTTTCCGACGGGCCCGGGTGAGCGGCAGGAACTGCAAAGTGCGCAGCTCGATGTTCTTGCAAAAACGCTCTATTCCGCGAGCGACAGTTACGGCCACTACACGCGCTGGTCGCTTCTCTTTACCCATTACCGCTACGAACTCGCCGAGAACCTGGTTCAGCTTCATCGCCGCACCGGACAGCGGCAACGCTTGTCCTTGCTCACGCCAGCGATCGTCGACTTTGCCAAATGGCTCGATGATGAGCCGCGAATGAGTCTCGCGCAACAGACGCTGGTCATGGCGCGCATCGCTCGCCGCAAAATCGATGACGGCCCGCGAGTCCACGGTTTTATCGGTTTTGACCCTTTGCGAAAGGCGCTCTACGACCGAGGCAAACACAAGGCGGATGAAAGCGATCCGCTCGCTATCGTCCGCAGCGCCATCGAAGTGAATGAAGTCCCGGCCGACGGCAGCGCAACGGCGTCCGGCGGCTTCATCGGCGTCAAGCTCTATCCGCCGATGGGATTTCAGGCGAGCGGCAATGCCGCAATTGCAGACTCGCGATTTCCTGTGCCGCAATTCATCCGGTCTGATGCGGGATTAGGCTCCCAGATCGGCGTCAAGCTCGATGCGGCGCTGACGCAACTCTATAACTGGTGCGCCCCCAACAGCGTTCCGATCATGGCGCACACCAACAACACGTTCGGCCAGAACCAGGACTACCGCGACCGGGCGAACCCGGAGTTTTGGCGCAACGTCATCAAGACCTCCCCGAATATCCGCATCAACCTCGCTCACTTCGGACACTTCAACAAGGCGACGCTGTCCAACCAGGGCGTCCAGGGCGTGGAAAACTGTTGGGAATGGATCACGGGCGATATCTTCAACTCGTTTCCGGATTCTTACGTTTTCGCCGACGTCAGTTCGCTTTCCGAAATAATGAAATTCGACAGCAGCCAAAAGCTGCTGGCCTGCATGAAGGTATTCAAGCAAAAATACCCGAACAGCGACCGGCATCTCATGTATGGAACCGACTGGTCATTCGTGGCGCTGGCGGAAGGCTTCCCCAATATCGGAGCCGCCAAGCCCTATCCCGACATCATGGTCACGTTTCTCAAGGCGGCCAACTACAGCGACGAGCAGATCAAGAACATCATGTTCCGGAATGCGGCGCGCTTTCTCGGCATCAGCAAGGCCGAGCGCGATAAGTTTGGCGACAACAGCACACGCGGGCGCCTCGAAAAATTCTACGCCGCCCACAATCTGGGCGCCGGCTGGATGACGGCTTTCAACTCGTAGGACGCCAGCCCGATACTGCGCTACCGCATCCTGCAGCGCCCCGGGGCGGGCGCGATGATCCGGAGTACCGCTGCATTTAATTTCTGACGATATTTTTCAGGTCGGCTTCCCAGCGCGCGGCCTCGTCCGCAAGTTCCTTCGCAAATACTCCAGGCGTGCTCACTGCGGGCGTCTGTCCGAGATTAGCCATGGCTTTCCGCGACACCGGATCGTCCGGCAACTTCAACATGATCGCTGAGAGCTTCTCGATGATCGGCTGCGGGGTCCCGGGCGGCGCGAACAGCCCGTTCCAGAGCGCAATATCGTAGTCGTGGACCCCTTCTTCCATCATCGTCGGCACATCGGGAAATAGCGCGCTTCGTTTTGCCGGAGTGACCGCAATCGCGCGGAGTGTCTTCGCCGGCAATTGCCCCATGGCGTCGGACATGATCGCGAATTCGAGATCGATCTGCCCGGCGAGCAGAGCCGTTGTGGATTCAGGCCCGCCGCGGAACGGCACGTGGGTGATGTTCGCGCCGGTCTTGTTGCGGAAGATTTCAGCGGCGTTGTACATGATGCCGCCCACTCCGCTCGATCCGTAGTTGAGGCTCGCCGGTTTTGCTTTGCTCCACGCGACGAGCGTGTCGACGGTGGTCGCGGGTGAACTCGGGTTGACGAGCAGCACCAGCGCGCTGGTGCTGATCCGGCTGATCGGCACAAGGTCCTTCAGCGGATCGTACATCTTCTCCTCCGTCGACGGGATCGTGATCGCGCCGCCCGAACAGACGCACAGCGTGTAACCGTCGGGGGCAGCGTGCGTGAAGCTGCGCGTCCCCACAATGCCGCCAGCGCCCGGGCGATTTTCGACGATGATGGTCGCGCCGGGCAACGACGTTCCGAGGTACTGGGCGATGACGCGACCCGTGGCATCGCCGTTGCTCCCTGCAGCGTAGGGGACCACGATCCGGATCGTTTCGACGGTCGGCCAACCGCCTTGCGCGAACGCGACCTTGGGTGCGGTAAAGGCTGCGGCCACTACCGCTGCAGCCAGACCCGCGAATGCGACATGCTTGAGCGACGACGAATGGACAGACTTCATTTCAGCAGTCCTCAAAATACGCGGGGCCGGGTGTGCGGAGCCGATCCAAATCCTAGGCCCTCAATCCGCATTTGCCGAGACGAACTGACGCAGCCATGATGGGGGGAACGGAATGCACGGTCCGATATGCGGGTCGTACGGGAAGGAAAAGCGAATGGGCAGGAAACACCAATCCGGGCGCGGCGCGCCCGAGTTCGCCGCGGCCAATGGCCTCCTCAGCAGACGCACCCTGCTCGAAGGCGCGTTCGTGGCCGGGACCGCAGGCGCGACCGGACTTTCGAGCGCGAACGCAGAGCCGCTCACGGTGCCACGATGGAGCACGGAGCCCGGCGCTCCGCTCTCCGCCTATGGCCAGCCGTCGCATTTCGAGAGCAAGATCGTGCGCGCCGGCGCTCCTCCGGCCAATCCGGCAACTCCGGGTATCGGGGTCACACGCACGCCCCACCAATGGCTCGACGGCATGATGACGCCCAGCGGGCTGCATTTCGAACGCAGTCATGCGGGCGTCCCGGACATCGATCCCGATCAGCATCGGCTGGTGATCCACGGGCTGGTCAAGCGTCCGCTCGTTTTCACGATGGAGGAATTGTCGCGCTATCCGCGCGAATCGCGCATCGCGTTTGTCGAATGTGCGGGCAACAGCGGGGCGCTCTACGCGCCGCAGCCGCAGGATCTCGATGCGCAAGCCATCCACGGCCTGCTGTCGTGCTCCGAATGGACTGGCGTGAAGCTCTCGACGCTGCTCGACGAAGCCGGCGTCGATCCGGCGGCGCAGTGGGTTCTGGCCGAGGGCGCCGACGCCTCCGGAATGAGCCGCTCCGTACCGCTCGCCAAAGCGATGGATGACGCGCTCGTCTGTCTTTATCAGAACGGCGAAAAAGTGCGGCCGTCGAACGGCTATCCGCTGCGCCTGCTGCTGCCGGGCGTTGAAGGCAACATGAACGTCAAGTGGCTGCGGCGCCTCAAGCTGGCCGCGGCGCCGATCATGACGAAAGACGAGACGTCCAAATACACCATCCTGCTGCAGGACGGCAAAGCGTGGCAGTTCGTTTTTCCGATCGAGGTGAAATCGTTCATCACCCATCCGTCGCCAAGTCTGACGATGAAAGGGCCGGGTTATTACGAGCTGTCCGGCCTCGCGTGGTCGGGCCGCGGCCGCATCAAATCGGTTGAGGTTTCGGCCGACAGCGGCGCGACCTGGGCGCCCGCCGTCCTCAGCGAGCCGGTGCTCCCGAAAGCGCTGACACGATTCCGCGCGCCATGGCTGTGGGACGGCGGCCCGGCCACTTTGCAAAGCCGCGCCGTCGACGACACCGGCATGGTGCAGCCGACCCGGGCGCAGCTCGTCGCCGAGAGAGGGTTGCGCGGTCAATACCACTATAACGCCATCGCGAGCTGGCGCGTCGACCAACAAGGCGGAGTGCACAATGCGCTGGCTTGAGCCGATCGCGCTATGTGGGGCGCTGATTACCGCTACGTCCGCGTGGTCCGCCGAAGCGCCGTCGTTTGGCGAGCCGGCATCCGAGGCCGATATTGCACCGTGGAATATCAGCGTCGGGCCGGACGGTACGGGCTTGCCACGAGGCAGTGGAACGGCCGTGCAAGGCGAGAGCGTCTACGTCGCCAAGTGCCAGGCCTGTCATGGCGAGAAGGGTGCGGGGAAGCCGAACGATACGCTTGCGGGCGGCGCGGGCTCCTTGAGCGGCGACCGGCCGCTGAAAACCGTAGGCAGCTATTGGCCCTACGCGACGACGCTCTTCGACTACGTGCGCCGCGCCATGCCGTGGGACCATCCGAAGTCGCTGACCGACGACGAGGTCTATGCGGTGTCGGCCTACATCCTGTTTCTCAACGATCTCGTCGGCCGCGACGACGTCGTGGATGCGCGTTCGCTGCCCGCGATCAAGATGCCGAACCGGGACGGCTTCATCCCATTTCCGCGGCCATACGCGCGGCCGGAGGCAAACCGCTAATCGGCGCCGCCGCTCGCCATCGCAAGCCGCAGCGCCGCCGAGACAAACCGGCAGCGCTCGTTATAGAGCGGCGACGTGCGCAGGTCTTCGGTCCGCGGGAAGCCGAGCTCGATCGGGATATCGGCGGTAACCCGGCCGGGACGCGCGCTCATCACCACGATCCGGCTCGACAGATAGACGGACTCGTACACGCTGTGTGTGACGAAGATCACCGTCAATCCCTGCCGGCTGAACAATTCCAGGAGTTCGTCATTGAGCTTGCCGCGCGTGATTTCGTCGAGCGCCGCGAACGGCTCGTCCATCAGCAGGATTTTCGGCCGCGTCACCAACGCTCGCGCGATCGAGACGCGCATTTTCATACCGCCCGACAACTGGCGCGGATGCAGACCGGCGAATGCCGACAGCCCGACCTGCGCCAGCGCCTCGTCGACTCGCTGCCGCGCGTCTTTCTTGTCGACGCCGGCGAGCAGCAGCGGCAGATGCACGTTGTCGGCCGCCGTGCGCCACGGCAAGAGCGTCGGCTCCTGAAAGACGAAGCCGAGCGCCGGCTCCGGCGTGCCGTGCGCGTCATAGGCCGATTGAGGCCAGTCGATCGTGCCGGACGATGGAGCCGCGAGCCCGGCGATCAGCTTGAGCAGCGTCGACTTCCCACAGCCCGACGGCCCGAGCAGGCTGAGGAACTCTCCGGGCACGATGGTCAGGTTGACGTCAGCCAGCGCCGCCGTTCCGTTCGAGAACGTCTTTGATACCCCCGAAAGGTGCAACAACGGCCGCCGAGGCGCGCCGGACGGGTCCGATTTGACCGGAGACGGTTCAGCCGCGGCTTTGATCGGAACGACCACTGTCATCCTTCAGCTCTGTGCGTCAGCGCGGCTGGTGTCGGCTCATTCCGCCGCCATGGCGGGCACATGGTGACCGGCGTTACGCGGCGCGAAGACCTCGGACTCGCCGTGGTCTTCCAGAAGCTTGCTCAAGCGGCGGCGCATGATCATGCCCGGCCGGTCAGAGACCATGTGGGCTTCGACCCGCCGCGTCATGTCGACTGGCGTGTCGGGATCCGTCGAACTCGATGATGTCCTTGTCCTCGCGGGTGATCTTGAAGTCCCAGTCGATCAGCTCTTGCGCCGGGCAATCGGCTTCGGTGTCGTTGCGATAGAGCCACTGCACGACCTGAATGTGCTCGTCGTCGATCGGCGTCGCCGAGTTGAAGATGATGTGGCGCAGCCCCGACGGATACTCGATGTCGAGCTTGCGGCAGAACGGCATGTACCACTTGTTGCGCATGTGGCGCTTGGTGGTCGGCCCGGTCGATCCGGAGATGCGGTGTTGCACCGGCGGATTGGCGACGGTGATGAGCGTTTCGGCCTCGAAGCCGTAGTCGGTTTCGTTGATCTCGTACTTTTCCGGCACCGGGTGATCGATCTGGCCGAACGTGCCCTTGTGGACGAAGGCGAAGTGCGCGTTGTCGAATGAATTTTCCATCAGCCGCAGCGCCGACGTGTTCCACACCTCGTAGAATTGCGGGATGCCGGCGGTAGCCCGGATCGTTCTCCTCGCTGGCATCGAGAATGGGCGCAAGCGGCTCGTCAAGCGCGACCCAGGCGTAGCCGTAGCGCGCTTCGCAGTGGTAGGCCGGCGTCTTGTAATTCGGCACATCCTGCTGCACCAGCATTTGCGGAACGTGCACGACCTTGCCGGCGCGATCGTAGGTCCAGCCGTGGTAGCCGCAGACCAGATTGCCGTCCTTGCACCAGCCCTTCGACAGCTTGGAGGTACGGTGGCAGCAGCGGTCCTTCAGGGCGGCCGGTTTTCCGTCGGCATCGAGGAACAGCACGATGTCCTCGCCAAGAAGCCGAAACGGCTTCGGGCCGTCGGTCGAGGTCTTCAATCGCAATCACCGCATACCAGAACCGGCGCAACACATTTTGTTTGGTTGTCAGCATGTCGTCATCCTCCAAATCCAGTGTCGTTCTCAGGCTTCTCGTTCGACGGCGCTGTCATGCCAGGTGCCGAGTGCGAGCTTCGACAGCGCGACCATAACCAGAAACAGGGCAATGCCGGCGACGGTGATCAGGAACAGCGCTGCGAACATCCGCGGAATTTCAAGCTGATAGCCGGACTGCAGGATTTCATACGCAAGCCCTGTGTTGCGCCCGCCGGTGCCGGCCACGAATTCCGCCACGACCGCGCCGATCAGCGCGAGACCGCTGGAGACACGCAAGCCGGCGAAGAAGTACGGCAGCGCGCTCGGAATGCGCAGATAGACAAGCTTCTGCAACCGCGACGCACGATTGATCGAGAACAGGTCCTGATGTCCGGAATCGATGCTGCGCAGTCCGATCGGTGGTGTTCGAGATGACCGGAAAAATCGAGATGATGGTCGCGCAGATGATCAGCGCGCCCTGCGTGTTTTTCACCAGGATGATGATCAGCGGCGCAATGGCGACGATCGGCGTGACCTGAAGGATGATTGCGTAGGGAAAGAAGCTGCGCTCGATGATCGGGCTCTGCACGAAGAGGAACGCGATCGCCGTGCCGATCGCGACCGACGAGCGCGAGCGCAATCAAGGTGACGCGCAGCGTGACCATCAGCGCATGCAGCAGCGACGGCGCATTGGTCACGAACGTTTTGGTGATCAGGCTCGGCGCCGGCACGAGATAAGATGGAATGCCGAATAGCCCGGCACGCCGCCTCCCATCCGGCGAGGACGATCACGCCGACGACGAGCGGCGGCAGCAAATCGGCGATCTTGCTTTTACGGCTGCCGATCGAGCGTCATGCCGCTCGCCGTGCCGCCATGCCGCCGTTTTTGATCGCGAGGTATTTTATCGCCAGATGATCTTCAGGTCCTTCACGAATTGAGTCGTGAAGGCCTTGTGCCAGTCGGTATCCTTCGGCAACAGGTCGGCCGCGACCATCAGATCGTAAGTCGGCCTTCCAGCGCGCCTCGGTGATGGTGCCGATACCCATGGTCTTGGCGTCGCCGCCATCGAGATCTCGAGTTCGTTGAGGCGCTTGATGCCGAAAGCGATCTGTCCGTCGCTCATCTTCGGATTGTCGGCCTGGATGAGCTTGTTGGCGCGGCGACGGATCGCCCTTGAGGTAGCTCTTCCAGCCTTCCAGCGACGCCTTGACGAAGCGGCGTGCGACGTCCGGGTGTTCGGTCAGGAACTTGGTGGTCGTGACCATCGTGGTGCCGTAGGGCGGATAGCCGTAATCGGCGAACAGAAAAAATTTCACCGGCACGTTCTTCTGCATCGCCTGAAACGGTTCCGACGATGGATAGGATTGCTGCGCGATATTGTTGTCGGCGAAGAACGGCTGCAGGTTGAACGTATAGGGCTGCGTCTGGACGTCGCGTGTAGCCGAATTGTGCTTGACCCACGGCCACCACGATGGTGCGGCCCGGACGTGGCGATGAGGATGGTCTTGTCCTTCAGATCGCCGAGATCCTTGACGTCATCGTGGGTCATCATCCCTTGCAGGTCTTTCTGAAACGAGGTGGCGATGGTGATGACGGGCAGCCCCTTGGCCAGGCCGGAGAGGACCTGGAAATCGTAGCCCATCATCACGTCGGCTTCGCCGCCGAGCAGAAGCTGCATGCCGTTGACCTGCGGCCCGCCCATCTTGATGGTGACGTCGAGACCTTCCTGGTCGTAAAGGCCGGCGGCCTTCGCCTGGTAGAAGCCGCCGTGTTCGGCCTGGGCGTACCAGCTGGTGAGGAACGTAACCTTGTCGGCGGCGTGCGCCGGAGCCTCGCCAAGCGCGAGGATTACGGCGGCAGCGAAGCATGCAATTCGGGTTCGCGACATCATGATGTGCCCTGCGGATGATGTTGGCGGATGGACCAGGGTCGACGGAGCCCGGTCCGTTGAACGCGCTTGACAGCACTGTGCGCGAATTGAATAGTTGTAAAAAGCATCAAATTTCGCCCTCAACGATGCCTTTTGAGCATCACTGCAAAAGCTTTAGGCGGGTCGCCCAAGATCAGAGCAAGCCAACCGCGCCCCCGATTTGATGGAACCAAGCCATGTTGCATTCGCGCCTGTTGAAATACCTCGATGAGGTGTCCCGTCTCGGCTCGATCCGCAAAGCGGCCACCCGGCTCAATGTCGCATCGTCGGCGATCAACCGGCAAATTCTTGCCCTGGAGAACGAACTGGGCGCGCCGATTTTCGAGCGCATGCCGCGCCGGTTACGCTTGACCGCGACCGGCGAGGTGCTGATTGCGCACGTGCGGGAGACCCTGAAAGGCCACCAGCGCGTCGAAGCGCAGATCGAGGCGCTCAAGGGCTTGGCACGCGGCGAAGTCACCATCGCGACGATGAACGGCCTCGCGGCGGGTCCGTTGCCGCGATTTCTCAGCAGCATTCTGGACGAGCATCCGCGCGTCCACTTGCGCGTGAAGGTGCTGCCGTTCGATCAGATGACCAATGCGGTTCTGACCGGCGAAGCCGACCTGGCGCTGACCTACAATCCGCCGAACAGCCCGGGCTTGCGAGTTGTCGCCAGCCACGATCTCGCCCTCGGCGCCGTCGTCTCACCCAAGCACCCATTGGCCAAACGCGGGTCGCTGCGGCTTGCCGACTGCGCGGAGTTCCCGCTTGCCGTCGCCGATGCCTCGATGACAATCCGTCCCGCCGTTGATCTCGCCTTTACCCACGCGAACATCCCGCTGCATCCGACCATCGAGACCAATTCGATTGAGTTCATGAAAAAGATCGCGCGCAGTGGGCAGGCGATCACGTTCCTCAACGCGATCGATGTCGCCGAAGACGTCGAGGCGGGCGAGATGCGTCACCTGCCACTCGACGAACTCAGCCTCCATCCGCTCGCACTCAAACTGATGGTGCGCGCCCGCGGCGGACTCGACACGTTTCCAAGCCTCGTGGTCGAGGAACTGCGCAAGGCTATGCCGCGGCTCGAGCCGATCGGGCTTGGATGACTGGCATAACGCTTGCGTAACGTGTCGATTTGAAGCCAGCACGATCTCAAGGCAGACTCGGCGGGCGACAGGCAAAGCAACATGCCGATCAAATTTTCAGATATCGCCTGGCCGACGACGAGCCGCTTCTGGCTCGCCAACGCGCGCGTGCCGGAATGTCTCATCGCCGGCGGCATGAGACTATCGGCGTCCGCCGATGCCGAAGGGGTCGTGAACGTCGACTTGCTGGTCGATGAGGGGAAGCTTGCACGGATCGAGGACACTCGCGGCGAACGCAGCGACGGCATTGCGCGCGTCGACATCGGCGGCCGCCAAGTCTGGCCGACGCTGATCGACATTCATACCCATCTCGACAAGGGCCACACTGTCGACCGCAGTCCGAATGTCGACGGCACGTTCCACAATGCGCGGACCGCCGCCGCGGCCGATCGTCCGAACTGGACAGCGGCGGACCTGCACCGCCGCATGGAGTTCGGCCTGCGTTGCGCCTACGCCCATGGCGTCTCGGCCATTCGCACCCACATCGACACCTATCCCGACACGGCGGAGCGAAGCTGGCAGGTGGTGCGCGACATCCGCGACGAATGGTGCGGCAAGGTCGACCTGCAGGCGGTGGCCTTATGCCCAATCGGCCTGCTGGACAACGACTTCGGCGACCGTGTCGCCTCCATCGTCGCGCAATCCGGCGGCCTCCTCGGCGGGGTGACGCGCGCGGCGATCGGCGATCATGGCGCGCCGCTCGCGAACATCGACGCGCTGCTGGATCGCGTGTTCAGCCTCGCCGCCCGGCACGACCTCAACATCGATCTGCACGTCGACGAGACTCACGATCCCACAGCCGCGACGCTTCCGTTCGTCGCCCGCACGGCCATGCGGCACGACTACAAGGGACGCGTGGTCTGCGGCCATTGCTGCAGCTTGGCGAACCAATCCGAAAGCGACGTCGATCGGACGCTGGACCTCTTGGCCGAGGCCGAGATCGCGGTCGTTACGCTGCCGACGGTCAACATGTACTTGCAGGACCGCCAGCGGGACCGAACGCCGCGCTGGCGCGGCGTCACCGTCGTTCAGGAGATGCTGGCGCGCGGCATGAAGGTTGCGGCCGCCGGCGACAATTGCCGCGACAGCTTCCACGCTTATGGCGACCACGATGTGCTCGACACTTATCGGCAGGCCGTGCGGATCCTGCATCTCGATCATCCTTTGACCGGCACGCCCGCACTCGTCGGCGCGACTCCCGCCGCCATCGGCCAATGGGAGGGGCACGGCACGCTCGCGGCCAGCGCCCCGGCGCGGCTCGTCGTGCTCAACGCCCGCACGATCAACGAGATCATCTGCCGGCCGCAGTCGGATCGGGTCGTGTTCGACCGCAGCGAGCGCGTAAAGGCGGTGCTGCCCGACTATTCCGAACTGTGGGAGACGCAAGACGCCGCGGCGGAGATTGCGGCAAATCCCTAAAGAGGAACGTCGGGCACGGCGATGCGCGTACTCTATATATACTGTCATCCCCTGCCCGAGAGTTTTCACGCCGCCATCCGCGCCAGGGCGCTGGCTGCGCTTGCCGACGCCGGACAACAGGTCGATCTGCTCGACCTCTACGCGGAAAAGTTCGACCCGGTGCTCTCCGAAGACGCGCGGCGGCACTATCACGACACGTCGCGCAACCAAGCCGGGCTCGAAGGTTACGTTGCGCGGCTGACCTCAGCGGACGCGCTCGTCCTCCAGTTCCCCACATGGTGTTTCGGCCTGCCTGCAATGCTGAAAGGCTTTTTCGACCGCATGATCATGCCGGGTGTTGCCTTCGATCTGAGCGACCCGGCGCACGTCAAGCCGACGCTGCGCAACATCAAGCGAATCATCGGCATCGTGACCTACGGCCGGCCGCGCTACATGGCGTTTTGGATGAGCGATCCGCCGCGCAAAATCGTCAAGCGCTACGTGCGCTGGTTCACGGGCGGCGAAGCGCGCGCCGACTATTACGCTCTCTATCACCTCAACGTTGCGACCGACGCGCAGCGCGTGGCCTTCATGGATCGGATCGAACGCGAGTTGCGCCGTTTGTGATGATCGCGTCATTAATCGGCGCCGCTTTATTCGCCCACATTGAACAGCGGAATCGCATCACGACGCCGCTCGCCTGTAAGTTCTCCGTAAAACACCGCATCACGGCGCCGCGTTGTGCGCATTTCGCAAGCAGACGATACGTTCAGAAACGATGCAAGCGACCTGCTTTCTCACTCAAGCGTATACGCATTCTATGTTTGTGTCAGCGCGTATACGGACCCGCTCCCCTCTTTCCCGCGTATACAAGGTTTACTTTGGGGTTGCGCGTATACGCATTTCATTTCCGCTCTGCGCGTTTACGAATGCGTGTTTTCACCCAGCCGCCTTACACGCAGTTTATTTTACGCCCGCGCATTTACGGGTTTGATGCGCGCGTGTCGCAACTTTTTTAGTGGAAAACGTCGGTCTACGGCGGCTACGTCAAGTTCATGTATGACGACACCGCGCACGCGTCCACGGACTAAAGCCCGAAATTGAGCGAGAATTCTGTGCGGATTGCCATCCGGTCGATTATCGCGAGGGTGACGGTTCTCCGACGTTGACGGCGCGCAACCGGACGACATATCTGCTCGGCATCGCTCCGCCGTAGCACGGCACCGCCGATCTATTACACGCTCGACCGGTGTATTTGGAACCCGACATGCCGTCCCATCTCCCGGCCGAAGACAACCGCGCCGTCGTGTTCGCGACCACCGCCGACGGCCTCAGATTGCCGGTCATCGACGTTACGCATCCGGCATTCGCGGTTCCGGACGATGCGGCGAGCCTCGCGACAAGGCGCGATGCGTTCCTGGCTTGGGCCCGCCGCAACAGCCGCATGCCCGCAATCGTCACGCAGATGCTCATGCGGCGGGCGGCGCGGCGCTCGTTGCTGCTCCGGAAAGTCCTGGCGCCGGACAACGACTATCTCGACAGCATCTCGACCTACATGCTCAAGCTCGGCGCGGACCACCTGCCGCCCGGCTTCGATGGTCCGGTGGATCGCAAGGTCGCGGCGGCTCCGCACATGGCGCTGATCCGGCTGCGCATGCAGCAGATCGCGCGACTGCTGTCGGAGGCGCTGGTGACACCGCTCGGCGACGCGCCGGGCGCGCCGCTGCATCTCGTCAACATCGCGGGCGGGCCGGCGCTCGACAGCATCAACGCGCTGATCATGCTCGCGCGCGCGCATGCGACGCTGATCCATCGTCCGATCGCAATTCACGTCTTCGATGCGCAGCAGGACGGACCGACGTTCGGGGCGCGCGCTTCTTGCGCTCACCGCGCCCAGTGGGCCATTGCTTGGGCTTGATGTCCAATTCGAGCACCACGCCTACGATTGGAACGACACGGCGCCGCTCGCCCGCCTGCTTGCCGGCCTCGCAGCGCGTCCTACGGTTATGGCCGCCTCGTCGGAGGGCGGCCTGTTCGAGTACGGCACGGACGATGCGATCGTCGCCAACCTCACCGCGCTCGCGCGGGCCGGCGTGCCGATCGTCGCCGGCTCGGTTACGAGCTCGAGCGAGGTGCGCAAGCAGATAATTGCGCAGAGGAGGAGATTCCGGATTTTTGCCCGCGGGCTGGAAGGTTTCGCGCCGCTCGTCGAACGGAGCGGTTATGCGATCGCCGAGAGCCACAGCGCCGTCATGAGCGAGCAGGTGCTGCTGCGGCCGCGGGCCACCGTGCCACCCTCGTAATGACGAGCCTCCGCCGACCGCGAGTCCTTGAACTCGGTTCACGTCAGCCCGGCGGCTATATCTTTGGAGCTGACGACAAATCCGAAGCACTGCCGGACATTATAGATCGTGGCGGACATGCAGTAGTCCGGTGACGTTGTCGCCGTGCAATCCTCGATCAGGAAACAGTCGTAGCCGCGGAAGTTGGCGTCTTGAAGCGTGCACAGCACGCATTGATCGGCGTTCACGCCGGCGAACAAGAGTGTTGTGACGTTGAGATTGCGCAGGATGCTGTCGAGCACGGTGTCCTGGAAGCCCGACATGCGGTATTTCGGAACATGAATGTCAGCCGGCTCGACGGCGAGTTCATCGACGATGGCCGCCGCCCAGCTGCCATGCTCGAGCACGCGCGCCCCGTTGGACGGCAGCGGGTCGCCGAGGCCCACGCCCTCGCCGGTCGGCTTGTAGACATGGAGCAAGGCCGGACTGAGATTGAGCCGATCGGGACGGTTTCCCCAGTTGAGCCAGATCACCGGCACGGCCGCCCGCCGCAGGGCCGGCAGCAGACGCGCGAGCGGAGCGATCGGCCGGCGCGCCGGCGCGACATCGACGCCGATATGCGCGAGCCACCCGTCGGGATGGCAAAAGTCGTTCTGCATGTCGGTCACGACGATCGCGGATCGCGCCAGATCGAAAGTAACGACGCGGTTTCCCGCCTCCACCGTGATAGGACGAGACGTCGCTGGGGCGCGAACGAGATCGGCGTGGGTTTCGCTGACCCGCCACTGATTGCCAGGAGCGGTCCCAAGCGGCACCAAGGGACGGTTCAGTTTCTCGTCCATATGTGTGCTCCCAACACCCTTAAGTCTTCGTCGTCGAGCTGGACGGGCTGACCGGCGCGGATCAGTTCGGCAAAACCTTCGTTCGGCGTCATCACCGTCAGGGTGTAGAGCTTGCCCGCGCCGGTATTCTGGATGACGTGCTCGCTGCCGGGACGCAACAGGAGCGCGTCGCCGCGCCGGATCGGCATCGTCTTGTCCTCGCACCGCGCCGTTCCCTCGCCTTCGAGGACATAAAAGAACTCGTGGGCATGCGCGTGCTCATTCGGCGGCGTTGCCCCGCCCTTGGTAAAAATCTCGACCACGAAAATGTTGTCGATGTTGTCTTTCTCGCGGTCGAACAGCAGCACGAAATAATTCGTGTCCTTTGGGCTGATCCGGAATGCCTTCGCGGTGGTGGCATTCTCAAAACTGAATTTCAGCATGATGCGTGGTTACCTTGTTCGGCCAATCCAACACCGCTTGCGGCACGTCCAAGTTACGAAGCAACCGATGCAACGTCAAAAAGTAGAGGTTCTCGCCATTCCGCGTTTGCATGCTCTCATAACTCCCCGACTAGTGCCGGCACCTCCGCGATGCTCGCGATCTCGTAATCCGGTTCAAGCTTCCGGCAGCGCTCCGCCATGCCGTAGCCGTAGGAGGCCCAGCAGGCCGCCATGCCGGTCGTCTTCGCGAACACGATATCGGTCTCGGTGTCGCCAACCATCAGAAGCTCGTCCGCCTGCAGGTGCGCGAGCTTCGGCAGGATGTAACCGGTCAGGACCGCCGGGTCGGGCTTGTTCGGCAGCCCTGCCTCATCGCCAAACACGACGTCGACAAAAACGCCGAGACCGCTGTCGTCGAGCGACCGCCGGATGGCGGCGACGCCCTTGTTGCTGACCACGGCGCATTTGACGCCGCCGCGATGAACGCGCTCAAGCGCTTCGCAGACGCCGGCAAACGGCTTCAGGAGAGGCGCCGCCTCGTGGAAATAAAGCGTCCGATAGGTTTGGACCAAGCCGGCGATAGCATCGGGATCGGTGCGCAACTTTTCATCGAGCGCGAGAAAGCTATCCGGCAACGTCAGCCCTGCCCTGACTGTATTCGCGAGGGCGTCGGGCGCCGGAGCCGGACGGCCGTGTTCCTCGAGCGCACGCCGAAGGCAATATATGATTGCCGGACGTGTGTCGTAGAGCGTGCCGTCGTAGTCGAAGACAACAGCTTTGAAGGCGCTCATCGGTTAAGGCCCGTTGCGGGCCCGATCAGTGCTCAATCATCGGCGCCGGTCAATCGGCGCTCGGCCGTCAATGGCCCGCCATGTGCTTGCCGATAGTGGACCGATCGGTCTCGCCGACCGGGGCCTGATAGTTGATCGTACCGCCCGACATGACCGCGACCTGATCGGCCAGTTCCAAAATCTCATCGAGGTCTTCGGACACCAGGAGAACCGCCGCACCATGGTTGCGCTGCTCCATGATCTGAGCGCGGATTTCGGCGACCGACGCGAAGTCGAGTCCAAAGCACGGATTGGCAACGATCAACACGTCCACTGCACCGGACAGCTCCCGCGCCAGGACCGCGCGCTGCACGTTACCGCCGGAGAGATCCGAAATGGCGGTTTCGGGCGACGGCGTCTTGACGCGATAGCGCGCGATCAGTTCGCGCGCCGTCTCACGCATGGGGCCCGGCGATAGCCACCAGCCGAGCTTCGCCGCCGGCGGCCGGTCGAAGGTGCGAAACGCCATGTTCTCGGCGACCGTCATGCGCGGCACTGTGGCGTTCTTCAGCGGCTCTTCGGGCAGCCCGAATATCTTGAGGCGATAGAAGGCGTCGCGGGTCGGCTCGAACGGATGCTGTTTGATGACGATACGGCCGTCGGTCAACGGACGCTGACCGCCGAGCACCTCGACGAGTTCCGACTGGCCGTTGCCGGACACGCCGGCGATGCCGACGATTTCGCCGGAGTGCACTTTCAGATTGACCTTGTCGAGCGCGGGTAATCCTTCGTCATCGTCCGCCATGAGCGCGGCAAGTTCGAGGATTGTGTCGCCAGGCGGCTTGTCGCCCCGTATAGCGCGTTCGCGGATCTGCGTGTCGCCGATCATCATGCGCGCCATCTGCTCGGTGGTGAGGTCTTTCACCTCGCCGCCGCCGACCATGCGGCCGCGGCGAAGCACCGACACGCTGTCGCAGAAGCTCAACACTTCGCGAAACTTGTGCGTAATCATGATGACGGTGATTTCCTTGCGCTCCGTGATGCCGCGCAGGAGGCCGAGCATCTCGTCGGCCTCGTCAGGCGTGAGCACCGACGTCGGCTCGTCGAGAATGAGCAGGCGCTGATCGAGATAGAGCAGCTTGAGAATCTCAAGCTTCTGTTTTTCACCGGCCGCCATGGCGGAGACCGGCACATTGAGCGGCACGCGAAACGGCATCCGGTCGAGGAAGGCATCGAGCGCCTTCATCTCCTTTTTCCAGTCGATCACCGCCGGCGCGTCGGCGCGGCTGATGACGAGATTTTCCGCCCCGGTCAGCGACGGCACCAGCGTGAAATGCTGGTACACCATGCCGATGCCGATTGCCCGCGCGTCGCGCGGATTGCGGATCGGCACTTCCACGCCGTCGAGCAAGACCTGACCGCGATCGGGCGAATAGAAGCCCATAATGCATTTGACGAGCGTCGATTTGCCGGCGCCGTTTTCGCCAAGAAGCGCGTGGACGGTTCCGGCCTCGACCTTGATCGAGACGTCGTCGAGCGCCACCAGCGGCCCGAAAATCTTGGTCATGCCGACCGTTTCGAGCGACGGCGCGCGCATCTTCGGCACAGCAGACGGAGCCTCAACCGCGCTCATATCACGATCCTCATGGCAGATTCTCCACGAAGTTCTTTGAATTCGAGACCGAGCCGAACACGCCGCCCTGCATTTTGACCATCTTGATCGCGGCCACATGATTGCCGGGATCGGTGGCGGCGCAGCAATCTTCCAGCAGCAGGCACTCGAAGCCGCGATCGTTCGCCTCGCGCATAGTGGTGTGGACGCAAACGTCGGTGGTGATCCCGGTGAGCACGATGTTGCGATAGCCCTTGGTGCGCAGCATCAACTCCAGATCGGTGGCGCAGAACGAGCCCTTGCCGGGCTTGTCGATGATCGGTTCGCCCGGCTCCGGCGCAAGGTCCGGAATTATCTCCCAGCCCGGCTCGCCGCGCACCAGGATGCGGCCGCAGGGACCCGGATCGCCGATGCCGGCGCCGATCCTGCGCGAGCGCCAGCGCTTATTCTCGGGAAGGTCGGCGAGGTCGGGACGATGCCCCTCGCGGGTGTGAATGACGCCATAGCCTTTGGCGCGCATGGCATCGAGCACCGAGCGGATGGGCTTGATCGGCGCCTGCGTCAGCGAAAGGTCGTAACCCATGGCATCGACGTAACCGCCCTTGCCGCAGAAGTCGGTCTGCATGTCGATGATGATGAGCGTCGTATTCTTCGGCGTGATGTCGCCATCGAACGGCCACGGATAAGGATCGCCGGGGATGGTCGTCATGGCGTCACTTCGTGATGCTGAGTTCGCCCGGCACGTCGCGCGCGGCGCGCTTGGAACCGGCCGAAGCGATCATGATGAACAGCGTGAGGATGTAAGGGGCGGCGTTGAAGAAGTAATAGCCCTGGGTGATGCCGACCGACTGCAGCGCCGGGCCGATCGCGCCGGCCGCGCCGAACAGCAAGGCCGCAATCACACATCGGATCGGGCTCCAGCGCGCGAAGATCACCAGCGCCACCGCCATGAGGCCTTGGCCCGACGACAAGCCCTGATTCCAGGAGCCCGGATAATAGAGCGACAGGAACGCGCCGCCGACGCCGGCGAGGAAGCCGCCGATGGTCGTGCAGATGAAGCGCACCATATCGACCGACACGCCCATCGCTTTGGCGGACGGCGCGCTGTCGCCGGTCATGCGGACGATCAGACCCCATTTGGTATTGGCGAACGCCCACGCCATCACCAGGGCGACGATGATGCCGACGATCAGCAGCGGGTTGATCTGCAAGGCGGTTGCGATTTCCTGGTTGCCGGTCCACGCCCCGAGCGAGAACGAGCCGAGCCGCGGCGCCGACGGCTGGATGTAGGGCTTGCCAAAAAAGAACGCGACGCCGGTGCCGAACAGCATCATCGCGATACCCACCGCGATGTCGTTTACGCGCGGCAGCTTACAGATGTAGCCGTGCATCGCGCCGAGCACAGAGCCGGCGCAGCCGGCGCCCAGCACGCCGAGCCAGGGCGAGCCGGAGTGATAGGAGATCGCGTAGCCCGACATGGCGCCAAGCACGAGCGTGCCCTCGAGACCGAGATTGACCCGGCCGGATTTCTCCGTGAGGCATTCGCCGAGCGCGACGAACATGAACGGCGTCGAGACGCGCAGCGCGCCGCCGACGAGTGCGACCAGGACGATGAAATAGGCGCTCTCGTTCATGTGCGATCCGCCGCGCCCTTGACCTGGAAAATCTTGAAGCGGCCGTAGAGGGTCTCCGACATCAGGAGCACCACGAAGGTGAGGCCCTGCAGCACCAGAACCGTGGCGTCTGGCAGATCCATGCGGCGCTCGATCAGACCGCCGGACGCGACGATACCGCCGAACAGGATCGCGACCGGTATGATCGCAAGCGGATTATGGCGGGCCAGGAAAGCCACCAGGATGCCCGTATAGCCGTAACCGGCAGCGAGCGAGGCGTTGGCGCGGCCCTGGATCGCAGCAACTTCGAAGAAGCCGGCGAGTCCGGCGGAGGCTCCTGCAATCGCGCAGCAAATCACGATCAGTTTGCCGACTGGGAGACCCTGCGCCAGCGCGGCCCGCGCGTTGCCGCCGGCCACGCGCACCGCGAATCCGAACGTCGTGCGCGACAGCAAAATGTAGAGCAGGATCGAAAGTACAATGCCCGCCGCCAGCCCCCAGTGCACGTCGGTGCCGGGGATATGACCAACCATGTACTTGTCGCCGATCGGCATCGTCGACGGCTTGTTCGGATTGGTCAGATCGCGCAGCGAGCCTTCGACGAAGAAGTTCATGATGGCGATGCCGATATAGGTCATCAGCAGCGACGAGATCGTCTCGTTGACGCCGCGCGCGTAGCGCAGATAGCCGACGATGCCGATCCAGATCCCACCGACCAGCATGGCGGTCGCGGCCATGACGGGAAGCGTGAACAGCGGCGCAACGCCGCCGCGCACGAGCGGGATGGCAACCACCGCGGCCGCAAAGCCGCCCAGTACAAGGGCGCCCTCGCCGCCGATGATCACGAGCCCGATGCGCGCGGGAAGCGCGACGCAGAGCGCGGTGAGGATCAACGGCGACGAGCGCTGCAGCGTATTCTGCAGCGAAAACGCGGTGCCGAAACCGCCGCGCTCGATAAGCTGGAAAAATTCGATCGGCGATTTGCCGAGCGAGAGCAGAAACAGCGAGAACAGAAAGGTCGAGATCGCCAGCGCCAGAAGCGGAATGACGACGTATTCGGCGCCGCGGCGAATTCGCACGGACAGATCGCCGATATGGTTGGACGTCACTGCGGCCGTGCGCAGCGGTTCTGCGATGTCAGCCATGCTCTGCTACGAACTCCCGGACATTCGGTCAGTACCGACAGGACGCAAACGAGCCGTGCGGCGAGACTATACAATTCGCCGCACGGCCTCGTGGATCACGCAGCAGCCGTCACGTGATCGAGCCCTGCACGCCTTCAAGCAGATAGTTCATCTGATCCAGGAACGGATCGAGGTTGTCATAGGTCTTGCTGATGACAACATTGCCTTTGTTGTCCTTCAGCGGGCCGACGTAGATCGGCATCTTGTTCTTGAGGTCGGCAATCGCCTTGGTGGCGCCTTTGCGTGCGTTGTCGTCCGCGCCGGCGCCGAACGGCGTGTTCTGCACCATGTCGGCTTCGTAGCCGCCGCTCATCATATTGGGCAGCGGTTTGCCGGCTTTGAGCAGGTCAGCATAGCTCTTGTAGATCGTGATCCACTTGTATTCCGCGCCGGTGACGAAGCCCTTCGGCGCGAGCGGCGCCTGCGAGGCGTTGTGGCCGCAGGTTTTGACACCGCGCTTCTCGGCGGTCTCGATGACGACTTTCGGGCCGTCGACGTGGCACGTGATCACATCGTTGCCGGCGTCGACCAGCGCATTCGTGGCTTCGGCTTCGCGCACCGGCAGCGACCAGTCGCCGGTAAAGATGACCTGAACCACAGCCGCGGGATTGGTCGACTTCGCGCCCAGCAAGAACGAATTGATGTTGCTGAGCACGGATGCGATCGGCTTGGCGGCGACAAATCCGAGCTTGTTGCTTTTGGTCGAGAGCCCGGCGGCAACGCCGTCCACGTAATGGGCCTGATTGAGATAGCCGAAATAGCTGCCGAGATTTTTGGGGTGCTTTTCAGCGTTCCAGAGCGGCGCCGCGTGGCGGAACTCGACCTTTGCATATTTTTTGGCCAAGTCGACCATAAACGGATCAAAGTAGCCAAACGATGTCCCCAGGATGATGTTGGCGTCGTCCAGGTTGATCATAATTCCATGGCCTTAGCACAGGCGTCGGTCTCCGGAACGTTCTCCTCCTCGACGACCTTCACCCCCGGAATCGACTTCAGCGACTGGGCGGCGACCGCGTGGGCCTGATTCCAGCCGAAATCGTCGCGCGGACCGACATAGACAATTCCGATCGTCACATCGGCCGCGTGCGCCAGCCGGCTCATAGAGCCTGTAGCGGCGATAGACGCTGCGCCCGCTTTCAACAGGGTGCGCCGGTTGAGAGAGAAAAGCGCCATGGGTAGTCCTCCATCTGTTATCGACGCACGGTGCACCCCGAATTTTGCAAGCATCATGCCATTGCTTTTGCTTGGGCAACCTGGCTTTGCATCGTCAGGAACAGGAGACGGCGCGGATGTTGGGTGTGATCGATCTCGCCGGTCTCGGCTCCGGCGACCCCGCCGCAGTGAAGCGGATTGGCGGCGAGTTGGGACGCGCTTGCCGGGATGTCGGCTTCTTCTACATCCGTAATCACGGCGTGCCGGATGCCCTCGTCTCCGGCATCTTCGCGTGTTCGAAAGCCTTCTTTGCATCACCGCATGCGGCCAAAGACGAATTCGCCATCAAACGCTCGCCGCACAATCGCGGCTATGTCGGCATCGCCACCGAGAGCCTCAATCTCGCGCACGCGGACCTGAAAGAGGCGTTCAACATCGGCCTCGATCTGCCGGCATCCGATTCCGAGGTGATCGCCGGCAAACCGTTACGTGGCGTCAATCTGTGGCCCTCGACGCCGGGCTTTCGCGAGACCGCGCTCGCCTACTTCAACGCGCTGTGGCGGCTCGGCGTCGATCTGCATCTCGCCATCGCCAGCGATCTGGGGCTGCCGCCAGACTTCTTTGCCGGCAAATTCGATCGGCCGATGGCGACCTTGCGTCTGCTGCACTATCCGCCGCGCGATGCCAAAGACGGCGAAATCGCCGGCGCCGGTGAACACACCGACTACGGCAGCCTCACCATTTTGCTCAACGACGATGCCGGTGGCCTCGAAGTGCGCCGGCGCGACGGCGCGTGGATCAAGGCGCCGCCCATTCCAGGGGCGTTCATCTGCAACATCGGCGATTGTTTGATGCGATGGAGCAACGATACCTACGTGTCGACGTCACACCGCGTGACGAGCCCGCCGGGGAAAGATCGCTATTCGATCGCATTCTTTCTGGACCCGAACCCCGACGCGCTGATCGCGTGTCTGCCCGGCTGCAGCGCCGCCGGACGGGCCCCGAAATATCCGCCGATTCTCGCGGCCGATTATCTGAAGCAGCGGCTGGTCGCGACCTACGGCACCAGCTGAAAGCGAAGCTCCACTCATGATGCCGAACTGATGGCGCTCGACCTGATTCTGCGGAACGCCTGCATCGCCGGACGCGAGCCACAGACGGCCGACATTGCCATCGCGGGCGGTCGCATCGTCGATGTGGCCTCCGCCATCGTGGCCGATGCTCCGGAGGAGGACATCGCCGGACGCCTCGTCTTACCCGGTTTCGTCGAGACGCACATTCACCTCGACAAATCCTGCATTCTTGAGCGCTGCCACTTATGGCAAGGCACGCTCGGCGAGGCGATTGCCGAAGTCGCAGCGGCTAAGCGCGGCTTTACCGAAGACGACATTTACCAGCGCGGCCGCCGCACGCTCGAGAAAGCGATCCTGCAGGGCACGATGCGCATGCGCACTCATGTCGAGGTCGATCCGCGCGTTCGCCTCAAAGGCCTTGCCGCGATGCAGTGGCTCAAGGGCGATTACGCCTGGGCGATCGATATCGAGATTTGCGCCTTTCCGCAGGAAGGTCTGCTGAACGATCCGGGCGCCGAGGCGTTGTTGCTCGCGGCGTGCCAGGAGGGCGCCGACCTGATCGGCGGCTGCCCCTACACCGACACCGATCCGCACGGGCATATCGCACGCATCTTTGAGATCGCGCGCGAGTTCGACAGAGACATCGACTTTCACCTCGACTTTGATCTCGATCCCACGTGGATGGCGCTTGAGGAGGTGTGCCGGACACCAAGGAATCGGGCTGGGGCGGCAGGGTGACGGTCGGTCACGTCACCAAGCTTTCGGCACTGCCCCCGGCTGCATTCGCCGCGATGGCAGGCCGCCTCGCCGATCTCGGCATTGCGGTGACCGTGCTGCCGTCGACCGACCTTTATCTGATGGGACGCGAGTACGATCACAACGTGCCGCGCGGCGTTGCGCCGGCCGATCAGCTTCTAAACTGCGGCGTTGTTTGCTCAATCGCCACGAACAACGTGCTCAACCCCTTTACGCCGTTCGGCGATTGCTCGCTCATCCGCATGGCCAACCTCTACGCCAATGTGGCGCAGATCGGCGGCGCGGCGGAGTTGGCGTCTTGCTTCGACATGGTCACCACGCTGCCGGCCAAACTGATGAAGCTGCGCGACTACGGCATCGCCATCGGTCATCCGGCCGATCTTGTGGTGCTCGATTGCAACGATCGAACGCAGGCGATCGCCGAACTCGCGCGCCCGCTGTTCGGCATGAAAAACGGCCGCCGCACGTTTGTCAGCCCGCCGGCGAAGCTCTTGCGCGGCGCCGATGGGTGATCGGCTTCAGATGCCGCAAACGCTCACGCAAAGCGGTTGACACAGACTTTCCCACACCGCATGGTTTTTATCGAAGCCTTCGAGATGAATGCTGACCATGAGCCCCGGCCAATAGAGATTGGTGTAGGAGGCTCCCCACCAGGCGCTGAAGACTCTCGAACGGCGCGGCTCTCCGAGCATCGCGGGAATCGATCGATCAGCCGAGCCCGGACGCAGGCCCTGAGCGGTCGCATAGGACTGACTGAAGGTACATATCTGCGTGACATATGCGCCGTCCTTGGTAATCGTCGCGGACAGGTCGTCCTTCCATGTGTACACGTCAACACCGCGATCGAGGGCGCCGCGCCTCGTGTTCGTCGGACGGCCCATGACGCTGACAAGTTCGTCAGCGTTCATGCCGAGAGCGATGGGACCGATGCGCTACCACGGCACGATCAAATGGTCGTCCCGATCCTGTGCTCGGCTTTGCTGATGAAAAAGCAAAGAGCAGGCGGCGAGCAGCGCGAGAAACAGACGAGATCGGATCCCCATCATTCCATATCGCTCATCGTGTGGCCGTGACGGCTTAGGCAGGATGCTTGTCCCGAGGCCGATGCCGCCATTGTCCCTGGAAAACATTGCGCAAGCGTTGAGGCTCGGAACCCCGTGGGGAGCTAAGGCCCTGCGGCATCACTGTGGCAAAAAGGGGGAAAGAATTCACCCGTTGTGGATGCCGCTTGCCCCATTGCTGTGGTGCACAACTGAGCCCTCAATGATAGGCTTCTCTAACCGAGGGGGCCATGAGGCGACGCCAATTCATCGCACTTTTAGGCGGGACGGCTACCGTGTGGCCGCTTGCCGCGCGCGCGCAACAGCCGGCGCCGGCGTCCGCAGCTCGGGGCGCCGCGAAGCCCGATGACACTGCGAAAGAATCCGATTCCCTTTTGCAGCAGGCGGAGACTCTTGGCGCTCCCATGGCCGCAGTGAAGCGCGCCATCGCGATTTCGCACCAGCCGACTTTTGCGAAAAAGGACGTACTGGCGGTCTTCGACATTTCGCAGCCGTCGGCGAAGAAGAGGCTCTTCGTCTTGGATTTCAAATCAGGCAAGGTCACCGCCCACTTCGCGGCGCATGGCAGAGACAACGGACCCAACCTCAAAGCCACCAAGTTCAAGGGCTTCCAGAAGGACCTGGACATGGTGCCGCTCGGTCCGCTCAAGACCACGCATTCCGAAGTGATGGATCATTACAAGACGATCGTGGACCGCTACGACGGCACCGTCTATCCCAACATGATCGTGGTTGTGCTGGAGGGCGTCACTCCCTACAACAGTTACATCAACCACACGCCGCCGTTCAAATGGATCATGCACCCGAACTGGTACACCACCGCGGGCTTTCGCGCCAAAAATGGCGGCATGCTGGGCAGGAGCAACGGCTGCATCACCGTCGATCCGGTTGAAAACAATCAGCTCATCACGCGGCTTCAGGATGGCGCGCTGGTGTACGTGACGGTCGGCGATGACCCGATCGAACAATATTTGTAATTCGCGCGGCACGCTGCGCGACGGACGCGGCTAAGCGCCCCAAACGCCGACGTGAAGCGCCGCGGCCTCGTCTTCGAGCAGCGGACCGATGACATCGACGGCACGCCGGCCGGCCGCAAAAACGGTGCGACACGGCAAATCGAGCGTTGGGTTTTCGGCGTGATTGCTGGTGATTTGCTTCAAACGCCGCTCGGATAACCCGTAGACGATGCGGCCGATGCCGGTCCAATACATCGCGCCCGCGCACATCACGCACGGCTCGGCCGACGTATAGAGCGTCGCGGCGGCGAGCGTCTTTGCATCGAGCTGTTTGGACGCCCACGTGCACAACAGCCGCTCGGCGTGCCCCGTCATGTCGCGGTCCGGCATGAAGCCGTTCTCGGCTTCGAGCAAAACCTCGCCTGCCGCACTCACCAGGATGGCGCCGAAAGGATGATTGCCGTGGGTGCGGGCGCGCCGCGCCACGTCGAACGAGCGGCGTAGAAACGTCTCGTGATCAAGCGGCGGCAGAGATTGAGCCATCGGTCTCTCATTGCGCCGTTCCGAATTTCTCCGCGATGGCGCTGAAAATCCGATCCGGCTTGAACGGCAAAGCGGAGAACCGGATTCCGGTGGCGTCGGCGAGCGCGTTGCTCATCGCGGCGGCGATCGGATTGTACGGCGCTTCGCTCATCGATTTGGCGCCCAGCGGGCCGATCGAATCGCAGGTGTCGGCGAATAACACTTCGGTCCGGGGAAGATCGCCGAACTGGGGCACATGATAGTTGCGAAATGTCGGATTGACGACGCGGCCGGTTTCGTCGATCAGCACTTCCTCGTAGAGCGCGGCGCCGAGCGATTGGGCGACTCCGCCTTCGATCTGGCCGCGGCACTGCAGCGGATTGATCACGCGCCCCGCGTCGGCCGCGTGCACGCTTCGCAAGATCTTGATCGCGCCGGTCCGCTTGTTGACGGCGATGCGAAAGGCCTGGACGTTGAACGACACCGATCGCGGCGTACCGGTGGATTTGCCGATACCGCGCAGCCGCCGGCCTTTTGCTTGCGCGGCGGCGAAGAGTTCGGCGAAGCTCACGCTGCGGCCGCTCCGCACCACGGCTCCGGCCGCGAGCTTCCACGACGACAAGGGACCGCCGGCGTGCTCGGCGGCGCAGGCGATGAGCTGATCGCGCAATGCTTCGGCGGCGCGCTGCGTCGCCAGCCCCGCCACCACGGTTCCGGTGCTGCCATACGCGCCCGTGTCATGTCCTTCATTGTCGGTGTCGGATTGCCGAACGCTGAAGTTGTCCACGGTGACACCCAGTATGGTCGCCGCGATCTGCCGATGCACGGTGCTCGTGCCATTGCCGAACTCGACCGTACCGAAGACCAGTTCGAAGCCACCGTCTTCGCGCAGCGTCACACTCGTTTCGGAAAAATGTCCGCCCGGCGGCACTGTATCGATCATGGCGAGCGCGGCGCCCTGCCCGACCAGCCAGTCCTCCGAGGCCGGCGGTTCGAGCCCGCCGCCGCGATCGAGCGCCGCCTTGACCAGCGCCAGACATTGATCGAGGCCGTAGCTGCCGTAGCGCACATCGTGCTCGGCCGGCCGCGCGCCGATCATCGGATCGCCGGGCCGCACCACGTTGCGGGCGCGGAAATCGATCGGGTCCATGCCGATGCCGCGCGCCAATTCGTCCATCGCCGATTCGACGGCGAAATTGGTCTGCGGCAGGCCATAGCCGCGGAATGCACCGGCCGGCATGGTGTTGGTGTAGACGGCGTAGCCGTCGATCTTCTTGTTGTCGCAGTTGTAGACGGCGAAGCATTCGCCGCAGGCGTGATAGAGCACCGCCGGGCCGTGATTGCCGTAAGCGCCGGTATTGGACACGACACGCATTTCCATCGCGGTGAGACGGCCGTCGCGCCGCGCTCCGGCCTTGATGTGCACGCGCATCGGGTGACGCGTGGTCGTGCCGATGAATTGCTCCTCGCGGGTGAATTCGAGCTTGACCGGCTGGCCGGTCTTGAGCACGGCAAGCGCGACGATATCCTCGACCAGCATCTCCTGCTTGCCGCCGAAGCCGCCGCCCATGCGCTCGCTCAAGACGCGTACCTGCGCGGGGTCGAGATCGAACAAAGCGATCAGCCCGCGCCGCGCCAGAAACGGCGTCTGAGTGCTGGAGCGGATATTGAGGCGGCGCGCGTCATCCAGCCAGCCGATGGCGCAATGGGTTTCCAGATGCGAGTGCTGGACCCGCTGCGTCGTATAGGTGCCCTCGTAGACCACATCGGCTTCGGCAAATCCCTTCGCCAGGTCGCCAATGCCGCCGTGGACCTCGGCGACAATGTTGCGCTTCGGGTCGCAGATGCGCGCCTCGGGACCCTTGTCGTGCAGGAGCGGCGCGCCGGGGCGCATCGCCTCCTCCGGATCGAACACCGCCGGGAGCAGGTCGTACTCCACATCGAGCTTGCGGCAACCAGTTTCCGCGGCGCCCTCGCTGTCGGCGACGACCGCCGCGACGCGTTGGCCGATGAAGCGGACGATGCGATCCAGCACCGCGGTATCAGCGGGATCGGTCCGCTCATCCTCGTGCCGCGCGCTTGAATAGAGTTTGGCCGGCGCCTCCTCCCACGTGAGCACGGTCCGCACGCCGGGCACGGCGAGCGCTGCGTCCTTGCGGATCGAACTGATCCGTGCATGTGGGTGCGGCGAGCGCAGGATTTTGAGATGCAGCAGTCCTGCCGGCGCGACATCAAGCGTGTAGCGGGCGGCGCCGGTGATGACGGCACGCGCGGCGGGCGCCGGCACGCTGCGGCCGCAGGCTTCGCCGGGTTCGGCCTGCTCGATCGTGCTGACGCCGCGAATGGCATTCTCGATCGAGCCATAGCCTGTGCAGCGGCAAAGGTTGCCTTTCAGCGCCCAAGGCAGATCCTGCCGCTGCGACTGGTTCAAGCTCGCCGCCGTGATGATCATGCCGGGCGTGCAGAAGCCGCATTGAAAACCCTGCGCCTGCAAGAAGGCTTGTTGCATCGGATGCAGTTCTCCGTTGCTCGCCAGGCCCTCGATCGTCGTAACGGCGCGGCTCTCGGCGCGGTAAGCCGGAAACAGACACGAGTGCACCGGATCGCCGTCGACCAACACGGTGCAGGCACCGCAATCGCCGGCGTCGCAGCCTTTCTTCACGCCGTAATATCCGAGTTCGCGCAGGAACGTGCGCAGGCATTGGCCCGGCCGCGGTGGGGCGTCGTGGCTCTTGCCGTTGACCAGCATGCTCATGCGGCGCCTGCACCGTTTGCAGCGAACTCGCCGCGAACCTCCTCGGCGAATTGCAGCGTGACGTGGCGGCGCCAAGCCGGCGCGCCGTGCACGTCGTCGTAATAGGCGTGCTGCGGGATCTCGGCTTCGATCCGCTCGCGCAACGCGGCGCGCGACGGAACAGCGGGAAAGCACAACCGCACCAGGCGCGGCGTCGACGCCGTCACGGTCAGATCGAACGCCCCGTTCTCAGGCGACAGCGTTCCGATCAGGAGTGCGCCGGAACGGCCGAGCGGGCTCAGCGAAATCTGGCGGAAGGCGGTGCGCCGCCGCAGGGCTGCAAGCGGCAGATCGATGCGGCGAAGAAGTTCGCCAGGCGCGAGCGCGTTATGCTGCGGCCCGAGGACAAAATCGCCGACGCCGACCTGCCGCTCTTGTCCATCCGGCGTCCAGATCGTGCAGACGCCGTCGAGCGCAGACGTGAGCGAAATCATCGGCCCCGCCGGCAAGGCCATGCAGAGATTGCCGCCGACGGTCGCCATGTTCCAAATTTTGAATGACGCCAGAAACGAGCGGCAGCACTGATTGACGAGCGGCGCAGCGGTCCAATTCGCAGGAAACGCCATTCCGTCCAGTTCGGCGATCTTACATGTCGCGGCGATACGCAAGGCTTGACCGGTGATCTCAAGCGCGGGCCAGCCGAGATCGGCGATGTCGATCAACCGGGACACTTTGATCTGTGGTTCGGAGAACAACCACGTGCCGCCGGCGAGCCATGCATCGCCCGCGCTCCAATGCGGCAGTTCCGCGCGATCCCGCGGCCTTGCGATCTCCGTAATGGTGTTCAGGTCCATCGCAATCCAATATTGCACAATTCATGCCGCTCCCGCGCATGGCAGGGACCTGGCGTGATACGCCTAAGCCTGCTGCAAAACGTGGTGCAAATAACTTGCCACCGCCCGGCGGGCCGCGATCTCACGCACCCTCGGCAAGGACGTGATCGACCTCGGCGAACGCTGCCTCCTTCTCAGATGTCGGCATCAGCGAGGCTTGGATGCTGTTGCGGACAATCGCCACGATCTCGTCGCGCTGAAGCGACAACGCATCCGTCACAGCGCTGTAATTGTCGTTGACATAACCGCCGAAGTAAGCGGGATCGTCGGAGTTGAGCGTGACAAACAATCCGTTGTCCATCATCCGCCGCAGCGGGTGATGGACAAGATCGTCGACGACGCGAAGCCGCAGATTCGAGAGTGGACAGACAGTCAGCGCGATGCGTTCCCGCGCCAGCCGCCGGACCAGCGTCTCGTCGTCGAGCGAATGATTGCCGTGGTCGATCCGCCCGACGCCGAGCAGGTCGAGCGCTTCCCACACGTAACTCGGCGGCCCCTCCTCGCCGGCATGCGCCGTCAGAAAAAATCTCGCGTCGCGCGCGCGCGCAAACACGTGCTTGAATTTGCTCGGCGGGTTTCCCGCTTCGGATGAATCGAGACCGACGCCGACGATCTTGTCCTTGAATTCCAGCGCGCGATCCAGCGTCTTGTGGGCATCCGCCTCGTCGAGATGCCGCAGAAAGCACATGATCAAACTGGCCTGCACGCCGAGCGTCCGCCCGGCGTCACCGATGGCGCCGTGCAGACCGTTGATCACGGTCTCGAATGCGATGCCGCGTGCGGTGTGACCCTGCGGGTCGAAGAACATCTCGACATGACGGACGTTGTCGGCTTGCGCACGCTGAAGGTATGCCCACGCGAGATCGTAATAATCCTGCTCCGTCCGCAGCACCGACATGCCTTGATAATAGATGTCGAGAAAATCCTGCAGGTTGCGGAACCGGTAGGCCAGGCGCAGCGCCTCCACCGAGGGGTAAGGCAGCTGCACGCCGTTGCGCCGCGCCAGAGCGAACATCAGCTCCGGCTCGAGACTTCCTTCAATGTGGATGTGAAGTTCGCACTTTGGCAGCCGCTTGATCAACTGTCCGGTCTCGGACATCGCGTTGCTCCTTCCGCGGGGTGCGAAGCAGCCGTCTATCGATGGCAAGATTCTGATATAGGCTAATCGAGCCGCGGGAACTGCGTCATAAAAGTCGCTCGTCGTCGTATCGCTTCTATGACGTCTATTTTCCGGGTGCGCCGGATGCAAACCAGGACGCGAGCGTGAGCCGTTCCTGCGGCGTCATTTCGGTGATGTTGCCCGGAGGCATGGCCTGCGAGCGCACGGCGGCGATCTCGATGAGCCGCGCATGCAGACGAATCTGCTCGTCGGTATCGAGCATGATGCCTTTGGGCGCCGCCGGAATCCCATCCCACACCGGTTCCTCGGCATGGCACATGCTGCAGCGGGAAATGACGATGTCCGACACCTGCTTGAACTTCGGCGCCGGCGGCAGCACGGAACCGGTCGTGATGGCGCGGGGACCGGCGGCGGAGAGCCAGGCGATTACCGCCATGCCGGCGGCCGCCACGCCCCACGTCCACCACGGATTGCCCTTGCCCTCGTGGCGTGAATTGAAGAAGTGGCGGATCACCGGACCGATGAGCAGCACGATGGCGACGATCAGCCAGTTGTATTTGGTCGCGAACAATAGTGGATAGTGATTGCTGAGCATCAAGTAGACGACCGGCAGCGTCAGATAGTTGTTGTGCACCGAGCGCTGCTTGCCGATCTGGCCCCACGCCGGATCGGGCTCCTTGCCGGCCAGCATCGCATCGACCGTCTTCTTCTGGTAAGGAATGATGATGACGAACACGTTCGCCACCATGATGGTGCCGATCAGCGCGCCGATCTGGGTAAACGCGCCGAGCCCGCTGAATACGTGGGTGAAGCCGTAGGTCAACGCGACCAGATAGACGTAGCCGACCAGCGCCAGCGCGACCTCGTGCTTGCCGAGCGGCGAACGGCACAGGCCCTCGTAGACGAGCCACGACACGACGAGGCTGACGAACGCGATGCTCGCCGCCTGCAGGGTCGTGAGATTGAGCACCGACTTGTCGATCAGGAAAATATCCGCGCCGAGATAGTAGACGACGACGAGCAGCGAGAAGCCCGACAGCCAGGTCGTATAGGCTTCCCACTTGAACCACGTCAGGCTGTCCGGCATCTGCGCCGGCGCAACCAGATATTTCATCATGTGGTAGAAGCCGCCGCCGTGAACCTGCCACTCGTCGCCTTTGACCCCGGCGGGCAGGCCAGGACGCGCCTTCAAACTCAGATCGAGATGAATGAAATAAAATGAGCTGCCGATCCACGCTATGCCGGCAATGACGTGCAGCCAGCGCAGGATGGCACTCACCCATTCGGTGAGTACAAGCTCCACGGTGTGGGGCTCCTTCCGCTTACTCCGGCACTGTTAGCTTGCCACACGGACGGCAAATACATCAAGTTCGCGCGCCCGACTGAACTCGCCCGATGGTCAGCACGACGCGATCAAACGTCAGCCCTTGCCGAACAAATCGGTACCCAGCAGGCGCCCGATCTTCGGCTGTCGGCTACTTCGGCTTGCCGATGACGCCTTCGACGTACCAGTCGAAATTCCCCATCTTATCGCCACCCCAAGACTCGCCATCCTTAATGCGCACCACGCCGGTATTGTCGACCACGGGCCCGGTAAACGGATTGAACCCCTTGCCAACCCGGTCCGCGGCGGCGGTGACCATGCCGCGAACCTCGTTTGGGACCGATTTGCCGAACGGCGCCACCGCTATCATACCCTCTCCTAAACCCTGACGGACCATGGCGGGCTTGAACGTTCCCGCCATCACGTTCATTGCAGTCTCGGTCATGAAAGGACCCCAGGTAAAGCCCAGCCCGGTGAGCCATCCTTTCGGAGCAAGTTCCTTCGCCTCCATCGACTGGAATCCGATCGAATAAACGCCGCGGCCTTCAGCGATCTGGATGATGGTCGCAGGTGAATCCACGTGCATCGTCACTACGTCGGCGCCCTGATCGATCAGGGCGTTCGCGGAGGCGGCTTCCTTTGGCTTGTCGGCCCAGCCGCCGGTCACCACGACGCGGGTCTGCGCCTGTGGATTGACCGAACGGACGCCCATTTCGAAGGCATTGACATTGCCGATCGCATAACCGATCGGCACCCCGACGACGAAGCCGAGCGTATTCGATTTCGTCATTTTGCCAGCCGCTACTCCCATAGGAAACCAAGCGGCCTGCGTCGCACCGAAGAAGTTGCCGAAATTCGGCGCCATCATCCAGCCGCCGGCGTGCTCAAACACGACATCCGGATGGTTTTTGGCGACATTGAAAGCAAATTGCTGGTGGCCGAAGCTGGTTGCGAAGATGAGTTTCGCTCCCTGCTGCACCATGCCCTCCATAATCCGTTCAGATTTCAGCGGTTTCGGGGACATTCTCCGCTTCGATGAGTTTTAACCCCGGAATGTTCCGTTTCATTACGTCGAGGCCGTCCTTCATGGAGCGGTTGTAGCCATAGTCGTTGACGCTGCCGACGTAGATCGCTCCGACAGTCAGCGGCGGCTTGTCCTGCGCCGATGCCGGCTCTGCTGCCAGCGTTGCCCACAGAGCAGCAAATGCGGCGGCCAAGAACTGAATTCGCGCCATCGTCCTCTCCTCTGCCGCGGCGCCCTTCACGGCGCCACTCGATGGATTGCGTGCATGTTTTATTCCACACCGACAAAGTTTCTGCCGAGGGCTGCCGGCGCCGTCGATTGACGCCGCCATCCCCACAGAATGAGGACCAGAAGGGTCAGCAGATAAGGGATCATATTCATGACGAACGGCGAGACGTTCGCGCCGGCGGCCTGAAGCTGCAATTGGAGGCTTTCTGCGCCGCCGAACAGCAGCGCGCCGCCGATGGCCAAAAGCGGGTCCCATTTGGCAAAAATCACCAGCGCGATCGCGATGAAACCGCGACCGGCGGTCATTCCCTCGGCCCAGGTCAACGTCAGCGAAAGCGACAGATGCGCCCCTGCGACGCCGCCCAACATCCCGGCGAATGCGAGCGCCTGATATTGTTTGTGGCGGGGGTCGAGCCCGGCCGCGAGGGCTGCTGCCGGGCTCTCACCCACGGCGCGGAGGCCGAGCCCCCATCTAGTGCGGAAGAGCAGCCACCACGTGAGCAAGGCCGCGGGCACCGCCAGATAGACCAGGATGTCATAGCTTCCGAAGGGGTTGCCGATACGCCCGAAGCCCGGCATTCGCAGCTTTGGCAGACCACCAATCAGCACGCCGATGAACGGGCGGCCGATGAGCGCACTCAGCCCGAGGCCGAAGAACATCAAAGTCAGGCCGGTCGCGAGCTGATTGGCGCGCCGCCCAACCACCAAATAGGCGAACGCGAGATTAACGGCCGTTCCTGCAAGGCCGGACGCCGCCAGCCCGACATAGGCATCGCCCGTCATCGCGGCGACGGCGAAACCGGTCGCGGCACCGATCAGCATGATGCCTTCGAGGCCGAGATTGACGACGCCGGCTCGCTCGCCAATGATTTCGCCGAGCGTCGCATAGAGCAGGGAAGTACCCGACATGACAGAGCTCGCGACAAGGCCGCCGAGCAGCAGACCGCTCATGGCGCAGCCCGCCCGACCGGCCGGCGGCCCAGCACGATGAACAGGATGCCGGCCATCAGGATGTTGATGACCGCGAACGGCAGCCCTTGCGTAATCTGCAGCATGTCGCCGACCGAGCTCAGCATGGCAAACAGAAACGACATCACCACAATGCCGCCGGCCGTCGTGCCCGCGAGCCACGACACCAGAAAGCCGATGTAGCCGTAACCGGGCGAAAGTTCCGAAACCAGTCGGCCCTGAATTGCCGTGACTTCGGCCATCCCGGCCAAACCGGCCACTCCGCCGGCGACGAACATCACCATCAGGGTGTAGCGAAACACCGGAATGCCGAGCCGGTGCGCTGCCTCGGGATTGCCGCCGATCGCCCGCATCTCGAGACCGAACCGAGTGCGCGTGACGACGAGCCAGTAGAGCACGAGGCATACGAGCGCGTAGATCAAGCCGGCATGGACTCGCGAATGAAAGAGGCTCGGCAACCGCGCGGCATCGACGAAAGCAGGCGATTGGGGATAGGACGCACTTTCCGGACTACGCCATGGTCCGAAAATGAAATAGCTCACGATCAGAGGCGCCACGTAGTTCAACAGCAGCGTGGAAATCGTTTCGTTGACCAGGCGGAAGGCCCGCAACAGCGCAGGCAGGAGACACCACACGCCACCGCCAAGAAAACCCATCAGGGTCAGCGCCGGCAAAACCACAAACACCGAATGGTCTTGCAGCGCCAACTCGCCAGCGGTCGCGAGCCACGCGCCCATATAAAGCTGACCCTCGCCGCCCACGTTGATTAGCCCGATGCGGGCCGGCAGTGCCGCCGCGACCGCCGTCAGCACGAGCGGCGTCATGCGTACCAACAACTCGGAAAAGCCGTAGGCGTTGCCGAATATGTAAACGACAGTATCGGCGTAAGCCTTGAACGGATCTTTGCCCGCCGCGATCAAAAGCGCAGAGAAGGCGCCGAGCGCAATCAGCGAGACGAACGCGAAACCACCGGCCCGCGCCGACAGCAAGCGCCACAGCGTCGTGCCGTCAGCCGGCATCGGCACGCTCCCCAGCCCCCACCATCAGCGGGCCGATCGCCTCGGCGCGGAAATTGCCCGGCAAGAATTCGCCTGCAATCGTACCGCGACGGACGATCAGGAGGCGGTCGCTCAGCTCGAACAGCTCATCCAGGTCTTCCGAAATGACCAAAATGCCGGCTCCGTTATCGCGGGCCCGGCGCAACAGTGCCCGCAGCGCTATTGCGCTGCGCACATCGAGGCCGCGCGTCGGATAGAGCGCGATGATCAGCTGCGGCTCATGCGCCATTTCACGGGCCAAAACGACGCGTTGCAGATTGCCGCCGGACAAGTTCGCGGCGCGCCCTTCGAACGGCGGCGGGGCAAAGCCGAGGCGCGCAAAGCTGCGCCGCATATCGGCCTCGATTTTCGGCCAATCCATCCCGAGGCCGGCGCGGTACCGACGACCGCTGCCGAGCGCCAAATTCTCGAACACCGTCAATCCGGGCACGCAAGCGAGCGCCAAAGGATCGTCTGGGATATCTGCGACGCCCTTGTCCCGAATAACGGCAACCGGCCATCGCGAAGCGTCTTCGCCCCACAACCTCTTCGCGCCGGAGTGAGCTCGCGTCAGACCGAGGATCAGATTGGAAAGCTCCCTTTGGCCGTTGCCGGATACCCCGGCGACGCCGACGATTTCGCCCGACCGGATCGTGAGCGACAGATCGCGGAGCGGCGTTTCGCCCTCGCGTCCGGTGGTCGAGATACGATCTAGCTCGAGTAGGCAAGCCTGGCTGGCCTCGACGGAGTTGGTGCGCCGCGATGCCGGCGGCGTCGCGGTAACGCCCGTCTCGGCGAACATCAGAGACAGCAAGCGTTGTTCCGAAGCCGCGTCGCGGTCCATTACCCCCGTCATGCGGCCTTGCCGCATGACGGCGATCCGATCGGCGCAGGACAACGCCTCACGAAGCTTGTGGGTGATCAGCACAATACCAAGCCCCTCTTTGCGGAGCTCGACGATCGTTGCGAACAGGCCCGCGCTCTCCTGCGGCGCCAAGACTTTGGTCGGCTCATCGAGGATCAGCACACGAGCGCCCGCCATCAGCTGTTTTAGGATTTCCACCTTTTGCCGATCCCCGACTGCGAGCCGGCCGACCGGCGTGAACGGGTCAGCGGTCAATCGCAGACGGTCCGCAAAAACGCGCAGCCGATCGACGATTTTCGCTCGTGGCAGGACGGCCGGCAAATCATTCTGAAACAGCGCGACGTTCTCAAATACGGTGAAAGCCGGGATGAGGGAGAAATTTTGGAAAACCATCCCGATACCGAGTGCGCGCGCGTCCCGCGGCGACCGCATCTCGACCTCGCGTCCGTCCAACCGAATTGCCCCGGCGTCGGCGGCATAAAAGCCGTAAAGAATCTTACAGAAAGTACTCTTGCCCGCGCCATTTTCGCCGAGCAGTGCGACGACTTTGCCGGCCTCAACGGAAAAATGAGAAACGTCGTTCGCTAGCAGGTTGCCGAAGCGTTTGATGATTCCGTGCGCTTCGAGCAAAGGCGATTCGAGACCGCGGCTCATCGCTTAACTCATTCGCATGACGGCTTGCGTCACGTTGCGCGATCGCGAAGCCCAATTTTGAGCGCGCTCGTCCGCGTTGATCCGCCCACCAAAGCAGCCGGAAGGCGCATCTGCCCCGCGCAGCGCTCCTTGAGCCGGCCCCGTCACGCGACAACGGGGAATGGGCCTTCGGCCAATTCCCAAATAGAACCACCGTGCCGGTCGGTTGCGGCCGGCACGGTGTTGTTCTCCAAGCTAAATCGTCAGAACGCGAGCGTCGCGCCGGCGATCCACGTGCTCTCGAGCGTGCAACAGAACGGGCCATTCGGCTGGTTCGGATTAATGCCGAATTTGTTATCCCACCAGCGGTAGGCAGCAAAGACCGAAACCATGCCGGGCTTGCCGCCAACCATCTGGCCAACATCGAGCGAAAGCTTCTGCTGCAACAGGTATTCGGTGGTGCGAATGAGCCCAGGACCGAGCGGCTCGCAAGTCTCTCCGCAACCCTTCGGACCGTGGATCACCGCAAAGGAGCTGAAGGTCAACGGGAGCCATTGCGGCATGAAGCCGAGTGGCTGCACATAGAGCGCTTCGACGGCCCACGTGGTGTTGAAATCAACCTTCCCGCTGGGGTTGGGAATTGGTTGAAATGGGAACGTGGCGGCGAAACCGTCGTTCTGCCATTCATGATAGGCGTTGATGCTGGCCTGGATGGATCCCTTGTACCACGGCACAGCGAAGTCGAACTGCAAGCCGCCTTGGATGGATCGTTTGGCCGATCCGAGCGTGGTATTATCAACGTTGGCGTCAACGCCGGCAATGAATTCGATGTTGGTCAGCGGACCGATCGAGAACATCTTGCTGTTGGTGAGCTGATTCCAGCCCAGGGTGCTGCGGATCAGACCGTAAATTTCGGTGTATCCCGAACAGGTGGAGACAACGTTCGGTGCGTAAGTATCGCACGGTGCTGCCGGAGTGCCCGGGTTGTTGGCAGGATACGGGTTACCGCCGTTGGTCGCTTTCAACCAGTCGATGTTGATGAAGTTCGTGCCGTACTGCCATACGTCGAAATGCGAGAAGGTCACGACGTCCTTCGGCGTGTAGCCCGCACCGGGATTCGTCGCTTTGAACTCGTAACTGTACGAGATGGAGTTGTCGTTGACGATGAAGAACGGCGGAGCGGGCGGCGGAGCGGCGGGCGGCGCCGCCTTGACCGGCATGTCCGCGGCGCTGGCGTAACCTCCGGCAGCCGCCAAAACCACCGCAGCGAGCGCGATTGCCGTTGCGTTTCTCTTGATCACCTTGTCGACCATTGCGACCCCCTGCCTCATTGCGGTCCCCTAACACTGTGCCCCGCGCCATCGACCTCGCGAACCAAGAACGATGCGCGCGCCATCAAATTGGCGCGGCGGCGGTTGCACACAAAGCCTGTAGTTTGAGCAACTTCTTGCGGCATTTGTTGGTGCAACGGTGCGCAACTGGCGCCAGCGGTTTGATCACGCCGTCGGCTGCGACCAGGTGAACACCAACGAATTGTTAACAAAGGGCCGAAAAATCGCAGGTTTCGGTTTGGCCGGGATCTTGTAGCGTGTTTCAGATGGCGCCGACTGTGGCCGCTTAGGCGGTATTCCCAGTACGCCTATTTTTTAGCGCGGCCTTGCAATCGGCCCCTGGAATTTTTTTCAATGTGACAAATTGGAGACACTTTCGGCTGTGTTTTCAACCTGATCCAAAACGGCCGACAAATGCCTGATCGACTTCACGTCGCCGCCGGCTCACCTGCCCGCGAACGCCGGAACCGTCCCCTGAGCGTGGCTGAGACGCAGTCGCTTCCTTAGATCTTTTGCCGCTGCTCGTTTTGTCGGATGATGCTCCGAGGGCCGCCGGCCTGCCGGATGGAACAATCTTTGCAGTTTTGAACCCTTGATGCATGACGTTACGCCACAAGGTGCGTCGCTGCGGGCTGAGCCGCTGCTGAAGGCCATCGGCATCACCAAGCGTTACGGCACGTTCCTCGCCAACGATTTGATCGATCTCGATCTCTATCCCGCTGAAATCCATGCGCTTCTGGGCGAGAACGGCGCCGGCAAATCGACGCTAGTCAAGGTGATGTATGGGCTTATTCAGCCGAGCGCCGGCGAGTTGCGCTGGATGGGCGAGAAGATCGTACTCGCCGGTCCATCCGAAGCCCGAGCGCTCGGCATAGGCATGGTGTTTCAGCATTTCTCTCTGTTCGAAAATCTGACCGTCGCCGAGAACGTCGCGCTCGGCCTGCCGCCGACCGAACCCTTCGCCGCGATCTCGGAACGCCTGGCCGAAACCGCGCGCGTCTACGGCCTGCCGCTCGAGCCGAAACGCGAGGTCTGGCGGCTGTCGGTCGGCGAACGCCAGCGCATCGAGATCGTGCGCGCGCTCACGCAAAACCCGAAGCTCTTGATCCTCGACGAGCCGACGGCGGTGCTGACCCCGCAGGAGGCCGATCAGCTTTTCATCGTGCTCGCGCGGCTTAAAGGTGAAGGCCGCGCTATTCTTTACATCAGTCACAAGCTCGACGAGGTCAAACGGCTCTGCGATACGGCGACCATCCTGCGCGGCGGCAAAAAGGTAGCGACGTGCAATCCGCGGCAGGAGACGGCGGCGTCGCTCGCGCGGATGATGGTGGGGGCCGACATCGGCGAGGTCAAGGCGGCCGCCGAAAATGCCGCGTCCGTTCCGCGGCTCGTCATCCATCAGCTCTCGCTGGAACCGGACGATCCGCACGGCACGCGCCTCGACGGCATCTCGCTTGAAGTACGCGGCGGGGAAATCGTCGGCATCGCGGGTGTCGCCGGAAACGGCCAGGACGAACTGTTTTCCGCCTTGTCGGGCGAACGCCTTTCGCCGAACGAGAGCGCCATCGTCATCGACGGCGAAGCCGCCGGCTTGCGCGGCGTGACCGAGCGCCGCCGCATGGGCGCGGCCTTCGTGCCCGAAGAGCGGCTCGGTCACGGCACGGCGCCGCGCATGAAATTATCCGAGAACGCACTGCTGACCGGTCATGCCGCAAGCGGCATGGTCAAGCACGGCTTTGTCGACAAGCCGGCAACGCTCGCGACAGTGGACAAAACCACAAAGACGTTCGATGTGCGTAAGGCCAAGCGCGATCCCGAAGCGGTCAGCCTTTCGGGCGGCAATCTGCAAAAGTTCGTGGTCGGCCGCGAAATTCTCCGCGAGCCGGGCGTTCTGATCGTCAGTCAGCCGACCTGGGGCGTCGATGCCGGCGCGGCGGCGACGATCCGGCAGGCGTTGATCGACCTCGCCGGCCGCGGCACCGCGGTGCTGGTGGTCAGCCAAGACCTCGACGAACTCGCCGAGATTGCCGACCGCATCGCGGTCATGTTCCACGGCAAGCTGTCGGCGCCGCTGAGCGCGGCGGAGGCGACCCGCGAGAAACTCGGGTTGCTGATGGGCGGCGCCAGTTCCGGTGAGCCGACAGGCGCGGAGGCGAGCCATGCAGTTAGCGCTTGAGCGGCGCGCAGAACGCTCAACGGCGATCGCCATCGCCTCGCCGCTGATCGCGATCGCGCTGACGCTCGTCACCATGGCGGTGCTGTTCGCGATCATAGGCAAGAATCCAATTACGGCACTCGAAGTCTATTTCGTCGAGCCGTTGACCGATCCGTACTCACTCGAGGAAATCGCCGTCAAAGCAACGCCGCTGGTGATGATCGGGGTCGGACTGTCGCTTTGCTACATTGCCAACGTTTGGAATATCGGCGCCGAGGGTCAGTTCCTCGCCGGAGCGGTCGCCGGAAGCTGGCTTGCGGTGCGCACCAACGGCATGGATGTCGGGCATTGGGTGCTGCCGGTGATGCTGCTTCTCGGCGCACTTGGCGGTGCGCTCTACGCGCTGATCCCCGCGATCTGCAAAGTCCGTTTTGGCGCCAGCGAAATCCTCACGAGCTTAATGCTGGTCTATGTCGCCGACTTCGGCATGGATTACCTGGTGCGCGGGCCATGGCGCGATCCCCATGGCATGAACTTCCCGACGACCGCCGAGTTCGATCCAGTCGCCACCGTGCCGACGTTGATCGACGGCAGCCGATTGCATGTTGGCTCGATCATAGCCTTGCTGGTCGTCATGCTGGCGGCCGTGCTGCTCGGCCGCACCATCATGGGATTTGAAATCCGCCTGGTCGGTGCGGCGCCCAGGGCGGCCCGTTTCTCCGGTTTCAACGCCGATCGGTTGGTCATATTCACCTTCGCGGTGTCCGGCGCGCTAGCGGGCCTCGCGGGGATCATCGAGGTGGCGGGACCAGTCGGGCATCTGCAGCCGGGAATTTCACCGGGCTATGGCTTCACCGCCATCATCGTTGCCTTCCTGGGCCGGCTCAATCCGGTCGGAATATTGATTGCCGGCCTGTTTCTGGCGCTCACCTTTATCGGCGGCGAAAACGCGCAGATTTCGATGAAAGTGCCGCTCGATCTGACCAAAGTCTTTCAGGGCATCCTGCTGTTCTACGTACTCGCCTGCGATTCTCTGATCATTTACCGCATCCGCCTCATTCGTCCGCTGCGAAAGACTGCTGCCCATGCTCATGCTTGAAGCCATCATCCTTTCGGTGATCGCCGCCTCGACACCGCTGCTCTTGGCGGCGTCCGGCGAACTGGTGGTCGAGCGCTCCGGCGTTCTCAATCTCGGCCTCGAAGGGATGATGATCATGGGCGCGGCCTGCGGTTTCGCCGGCGCCTATATGTCGGGCTCAATCTTCGTCGGCGCGCTGTGCGGCGTGGTCGCGGGAGCAGCGACGTCGGCGATTTTCGGCATCCTCACGCTTGGGCTCGCCGTCAATCAGGTCGCGGCCGGCCTTGCGCTCACGATCCTGGGTACCGGCCTCTCGGGACTGATCGGCGCCGGCTTTGTCGGCCAGAAGATCGTGCCGGCCGAGCATCTGAATCTGCCGATTCTGACGGATCTGCCTGTCGTTGGGCGGATCCTGTTCGGTCAGGACGCATTCGTCTACTTTTCGATCGCGCTGATCATCGCAATCTGGCTATTCCTCTACCACACTCGGCCCGGCCTGGTGCTGCGCGCTGTCGGCGACAACCACACCTCGGCGCATGCGCTGGGTTATCCGGTGCTGAAGATACGCATGCTCGCGGTGCTGTTTGGCGGCGCCTGCGCGGGGCTCGCGGGTGCGTTCCTGCCGCTGGCCTATACGCCGTTCTTCATTCCAGGCATGACCGCGGGGCGCGGCTGGATCGCACTGGCGCTGGTGGTCTTCGCCTCGTGGCGGCCAGCCCGCCTGGTCGGGGGCGCCTATTTGTTTGGAGCCGTGAGCATCCTGCAGCTGCACGCCCAAGCGTTGGGGCTAGGCATCCCGTCGCAGTTGATGTCGTCGCTGCCCTATCTTGCAACTGTGGTCGTCCTCGTATTGATATCGCGTACGCGCGGCACCGCCGGGTCTGCCGCGCCCGCATCCCTCGGAGTGGTCTTCGTGCCTGACCGTTGAACGTCCTGCGCGCACGCTTCGCACACAGGGAACTCAAATGGACATGTTGATATTCGCCCGACTTTCCAACCCGGAGTGAAGTCATGAAGAAATGGAACATCGTCGCCATAGCCGCGGTCCTCGTGATCGCGACAGCAACCTTCGGCGGCTCCTACGCCGCCGAGAAACTGAAAATCGGTTTCATCTATACGGGACCGATTGGCGATCTCGGCTGGAGCTACCAGCATGACGTTGGCCGCAAGGCCATCGAAAAGGCGCTCGGCGACAAGGTCGAGACGACGTTTCTTGAGAACGTTCCCGAGGGCCCCGATGCCGAACGCTCGATCGAGCAACTCGCACGGACCGGCCACAAACTCATTTTCACCACCTCGTTCGGCTTTATGGACCCAACGCTAAAGGTGGCGAACAAATACCCGAACGTGTTCTTCGAACACGCCACTGGCTTCAAACGCGCGAAGAACATGAGCACCTATGCGGCCCGCTTCTATGAAGGACGCTACATCCAGGGCCAAATTGCAGCCAAGATGTCGAAGTCGGGCGTGCTCGGCTACATCGTCTCATTCCCGATCCCGGAGGTCATCTCCAACATCAACGCGACGATGCTTGGCGCCCAATCGATCAACCCGAACATGAAGGTGAAGATCATCTGGGTGAACAGCTGGTTCGATCCAGGCAAGGAAGCCGACGCCGCCAAGGCGCTCATCGACCAGGGTGCCGACGTCCTGACGCAGCACACCGATTTGCCGGCCGCCATGCAGGTCGCCGAGCAGCGCGGCATCCACGCATTCGGCCAATCGTCCGACATGATCAAGTTTGGGCCGAAAGCCCAGCTCACCGCCGATACCGATTATTGGGGCGACTATTACACCAAGCGCGCCCAGGCCGTGCTTGACGGCAAATGGACCTCTGAGGACACGTGGGGCGGCCTGGATTTAGGCATGGTCGTGATGGCACCCTATACCAACATGCCCGACGACGTGAAAAAGATGGCGATGGACACGCAAGCCGCCATCAAGTCCGGCACGCTGCATCCGTTCAAATGTCCGATCACCGATCAGGACGGTAAGACGGTGGAATGCAAGGGCGGCAGCAATCTCGACGCCGGCCAGATTTTGAGCATGAACTTTTACGTCAAAGGGATCGACGACAAGATTCCCGGGAAGTGATCCCGTTCAACGGCGCAGCAGCGTTACGCTGACGCCAGCCTGAGAAGAGAGCCGCGGTCTTGACAGACCGCGGCTCTCTTGAGTTTTGGGACAATGTATGTCGCGTCACATTCAGTTCTGTTGCCCGAGCCGCGGGGTACCGGGCGCGACCCTGCGCGGCGAAACGTAATAGTCATAATATTGCGGGGTCGCACCCGCGCGCCCTTGCCAATAGGGTTGCGCCCACGGCGATGTCGTCTGGGTGTTCCCATACTCCGCCCGCTCGGGAATATAGCCCAGTCCAGTCTGAGCGAATGCCGCCGATTGCAAGCCGAACAAAGTGCCGGCCGTAACGATCGCTGCGATGAAATTTGTTCGCATGGTTCGTCTCCAGATTTGTCGTTGAGCCTCTTGCGAGGGCTCAAATGCCCCGTGCCTCCGCTGACCTATGGCGGCGTCGGCGGATATCCAGTCACGGTTGTTTGAACGTAGACGGCGCTTGAACCGACTGCCTATTTATTGGCGCGGGCTTTTTAAGAGGCAGCGCCTGAAACTGTCATACGGCGCAAAGACATGTCACGCCGATCCGCCCTGAGTTCGATCGCGTTCCGCCGCATTGTGACGGATTTTGTCCGACACCAACGAACACACTAATCACCGTTTCAGATTGAATGTGCTGCAGCGTGACGTCAGAGCGACGACTGCATCGTGCGCGCCGCGGCCGAATGCCGCTGTATCAAATCGCGCACATCGAGGCACGGGATCTCGCCGTTCTCGACCACCCAACGTCCGCCCACCATGACGCGGTCGGCGCGATGAGCGCCGCAGAGCACCAGCGCCGCGAGCGGATCGCCACTACCGGAGAACCGCAGCTCGTCGAGTTTGAACAATGCGAGGTCGGCCATCTTGCCGGCCGCGATCTCGCCGATGTCGGAACGTCCGGTGCAAGCCGCCGATCCCTTGGTGGCCCACCGCAGCGCGTCCTTGTGGCTGACTTTGCCGACGCCATAGCGGCTGCGCTGCAGCAGAAAAGCGGAGCGCACCTCCTGCATCAGGTTCGAGGCGTCGTTCGACGCCGAACCGTCGACGCCAATGCCGATGCGGACGCCGGCTTCCTCCATGGCACAGACCGGACACGTGCCGGATGCGAGCGTCTGGTTGCTGCACGGGCAATGGGCGATCGCGGTCCCGGCGCGTCCCAGACGCTTCATCTCGTCTGCATTGAAATGAATGCCGTGAGCGAGCCAGACCCGATCGTTGAGCCAGCCGCAATCCTCCAGATAGTCGAGCGGCCGACACTTGTAGACGTCGTTGCAGAAGCGATTCTCGTCCTCGGTTTCGGCGAGATGGGTGTGCATGCGGACGTTCAGCCGTTGCGCCAGCGCCGCGGTCGATTTCATCAGCGACGTCGTCACCGAAAACGGCGAGCACGGCGCGAGCGCGATCTGCACCATCGCGCCCTCGCCCGCCTCGTGATAGCGCGCCACCACGCGCTCGCTGTCGGCAAGGATCGTATCCTCGTCTTGCACCACGCTGTCCGGCGGCAGCCCGCCGTCGCGCTGCGACAGGTTCATCGAGCCGCGCGTCAGAAGAACGCGCAGGCCGAGGCGCTTCGCCGCCGCCGCCTCGATGTCGATCGATCCTCCAGTCCGGCCGGAAACACGTAGTGATGATCGGTCGTCGTGGTGCAGCCGGACAAAAGCAGTTCGGCCATCGCGAGCGTCATGCCGAGATCGAGCGCCTGCGGCGTCAGCCGCGCCCAGATCGGATAGAGCGCCGTCAGCCAGGGAAACAGTTCGCGGTCGAGCGCCGCGGGCACCGCACGCGTCAGCGTCTGATAGAAGTGGTGATGGGTGTTGATCAGTCCGGGCAGCACGACGTGCCCGCCGGCCTCGTAAATCATCACATCCGCCGTCGGCGTGCGGCCGGCCGGCACCAGTTCGGCGATGCGGCCGTCGCAGACCACGATGCCGCGCTCAGCCCCGTCCGCCAAAATGGCGAGAGGGTCTTTGATCCAGAACGCCGGTGTCTCGCCTTGCATCATTCGTCCGTCCAGCCCATCGCGTTCGCGAGGTTCACTGTCGCAAGAATGCAAGATTTCGGCCAGGGTCAGTCTTAGACCGTCTGTGCATGAGTCCAGCGCAGCAGCCGCGTCTCGGCGGCCGATGTCGACCAGAACACCGCCATCGCGATGACGACGGACACCAGCACGGCCGCCCAGAGCAGATTGATCTCACGCATGTCGCCGGATTCCAGGATCAGATTGCCCAGTCCCTTCGATCCGGTGATCCATTCGGACAACATCGCGCCGAGGATCGCGCTCGAACCGGACACCCGCAATCCGGTGAACAAATAAGGCAACGCGAACGGGACGCGAACGAGGCGCAGTTGTTGCCAGCGCGTGGCCCCATAGACGTGCAGGAGTTCGGCTGCATTGCGATCCGCGCTCTGCAGGCCGCGCATCACGTTCACCAGGATGGGAAAGAACGACACGATGGTGACAACCACCATGCTGGTGCCGATGCCGCGACCGAGGATCAGCATAACGATCGGCGCAACCGCCGCGACCGGCGTGGCGCGAAACACCATCACGACCGGTAAAGAGGCCTGCGCGAAGTTGCGGCTCATGGTGAACGAAAACGCAATCGCGATCGCAAACAGCGTGCTGCCGAAGAGCCCCAAGCCGGCCGCCGCAAGCGTGACGCCGGCCTGACGCGCGATCAGCGCGCGCTGCTGCACCATGGCGTCGACGACATCCAAGGGCGCCGGGACGAGATATTTTGGGATCTGGAAGCCAACGATGGCCGATTGCCAGAACGCGAGCACGATGGCGACGGCAAGCGCCGCCTGCGCCGTGCGTTTCATCACCAGTTTGCCGGTTGGTGACGCCATGGGTTTCAATCCGTCAGTTCGACGTCCTGCTTCCAGTAGATCGCAAAATGCTCGATCGTCGCGAAGATGCCGAAGCCGCCGATCGCAAGCAGACAGGTCAGCAACACCGACAGCCAGACTTTTGGCGTGTCGTAGGAGAAGAGCGCGTAGAGCATCATGGCGCCGACGCCCTGATCGGCGCCGGCCCATTCGGCCGTAATCGCGCCGAGGACCGCCGACGGCGCGGCGATCTTGAAGCCTGCGAACAGATACGGCAGCGCGCTCGGCACCAGCACATAGCGCAGCGTCTGCGCCGGCGACGCCGACAGCACGTGCATCAACTCGCGCTGTCGCGCGTCGGCCGCCTTGAGGCCCTGCATGGTGCCGACCAGGATCGGAAACTGGCTCGCCAATGCCGCAATGGCGATCTGCACCTGCGGCCCGGTGCCAAGCCACAGCGCCAAGAGCGGTGCGGTAGCAATGACCGGGATGCTCTGGATGGTGACGCCGACATTGTAGATCGTGCCATAGAGTGCGCGCACCGACACCGCGATGGCACCCGCAATGGTGGCGATGGTGGCCGCGATCACATAGCCGCAGGCAGCTTTCCACGCCGTCGGGCCCAGGCTCGCGGTCACAAGCCGCGGCGTTTTCCAGATCACCAGCGCGACCTCCGACGGAGCGGGCACGAACACCGGCAAGAGGCCTGCGCGCTTCGCCGCTTCGACGGCCCCAAGCAGGACAACCGCAACGGCTGCCGGCCGCCAAGTCGCCTGCCAGATTTTGCGCGTGTCGAAGCGCGGCGTTGCGCCGGCCTGGCTGGCTGCGACCATGGACATCAATAGGCCTCGACCGGCTCGCGCCGTTCGGCCGACGGCGCTTGTTCGTGACCGAACAGCCCGTCGCGGACGCGATTGACGCACTCGAAAAACTCAGGACTGCGCATCATGTCGAGCCGCCGCGGCCGCCCGAGCGGCACGTCGATGATCGACGTGATGCGGCCGGGTCGCGCACTCATCACGAAGACCCGTTCCGACATGAACACTGCTTCGGTGATCGAGTGGGTCACGAGCAGCGCGGACGTTCCGGTCTCGGACCAGATGCGCAGCAGTTCGAGGTTCATGCGCTGCCGCGTGATCTCGTCGAGCGCGCCGAACGGTTCATCGAGCAGCAGAATATCGGGCGTCAGGATCAGCGCTCGCGCGATTGCGACGCGCTGCTGCATGCCGCCCGACAGCTGGTGCGGCAAGCGCGTCCTCAAATCCGGTCAGGCCGACGAGATCGATCAGCGCGGCCGTGGTCGAAGCGGATCGCTTGGCGCTTTTTCGGCCGACGACATCGAGCGGCAATTCGATGTTCTGTTTGACCGACCGCCATGGCAAGAGCGTCGGCGCTTGAAACACAGAGCCGAGCGAGTGTGCATGGCGGGCCGCGCGCGGCGTCTCGCCGCCAAGCCTGATGCTGCCGGCGTACGGCTGCAGCACATCGGCGACGAGCCGCAGCAAGGTCGACTTGCCGCAGCCGCTCGGCCCGATAATCGCGGCAAACTGGCCGGCCGGCATATGCATGTCGACCTTGTCGAGCGCGAGCACAGGTTCGCCACGGCCGTGAAAGACCATGGAGACCTGGTCGATCTGGATGTCGCGCGACACGAGGCGGACCTAGGCCGCCCGCATTATGCCGATAGCGCCGTGTCGATGTAGCTCGGATCGCAGAGGTCCCGCGCCGTCATCGGCGAACTGATGATGCCGGCCTTTCGGTAGACGTCGATGATGTTGTCGTAGAGCGCGAGATCGAGCGCGAGCAGTCCCTTGGACGTGCCGGGACCGAATTCGATATACGGCTTGCTGGCTTTGATCTCGGTGAACTGCGCGGTGTAGTCGAGGCCCGGCGCGCCGTATTTCTCGACCATGAGCCTGGCGATCTGATCGGGATGATCGAGCGCCCAGCGATGACCCTCGACCGTGGCTTTGAGGAAGTTCACCACGAGCTCGCGATTGGCTTTCAGAAAGTCCTCACGCGCGTAAATGGTGCCGGTCGTTTCCGGCAGGCCATAATCCTGCGCGTTGAGCGCGTAGATCTCGACGCCGCGAGTCTGCAGCATCACGCCCTGGTTGGTCAGGTAGCCGCAATAACCGTCAATCTGACCGCTCGCCAAAGCTGCCGGATCGGGCGACGCCGGCACCAGCGTCACGTCCTCGGGCTTCAATCCGGCGCTGTGGAGCAAATAGAGGATGAGCGGCCGCGCCGACGTCGATACTGCGAGCGTCTTGCCCTTCATCTCCTCCGGCGACTTGATCGGCGCCTTCGCGAGACTGAGGATGCTGTCAAGGACTCTTCTGAAACACGGTGCCGATGACCTTGATCGGGATGCCCTTCTCTTTGGCAAGCACCAGCGGCCCAATCGGACGGTCGCCAATCTGCGATTGGCCGGCTGCCACGTTGGCGACCGGGTCCATGTTCGGTCCGCCGGAGTTGAAGGTCGGCGCGACGCCGAACTTGGTGTAGCTGCCCTGATCGACCGCGCCAAAATACCCGCCGTACTGGATGCTCTTGATCCAGGACAACTGGAACGACACCGGCTTGCCCGTATCCGCAAACGCGGCGCCCGGGGGTAGCGACGTCACGGCGGCCGCGGCCGCCGCAGCACTGCTTTTGAGCAGCTGGCGGCGAGTCGGCGTGAAATTGAATGTCATTGTTGTTCTCCGCGCGGGATGGGATGCGTTGTGGTTAGCAAGCGATGTGCCACCGCGACGTGGGTTTCATGCGTCACAGGGCATCACACGGCCGGCAAATCTGCACCGGAGCAAGCCGTCGCCCGTCACAAATCGCAGCATGCTGCTGCGAGGCATCAGTTTTGTGCAGCGTCGCTAAATTTTGTGCACTTCGCGAGTTCGGCGCTCACGGCACCAGTTCTCCGATGCGGGTGGCCCATCGCTGCAGACCGGCATTACGCGCGCGCTGACGGCTGACGAAACCGCGTGCTTCGCGAAGGATCGGTTCCGGATCGAAGGCCACGATGCGCCCGGCTTCGACGACAATCTTGCCGGCGACGATCACGGTGTGAACCGACGCGGCAGACGCGCCGAAAACTAGTAGCGTGGCCGGATCGTTCAGCGGAATCCACGACGGCGTGTTGAGATCGTACAGCACGAGGTCGGCCGGAGCGCCGGGCTCGAGCGTTCCAAGTCCGGCGCACCGCAACGCCTTGCCGCCCGACACCGTGACCATCGCGAGCGCATCGGCCACTTTGGGCCAGCGGCTGCGGTCGGGTTCGCCCGGCCGCTGCAGCATCAGCGCGAGCCGCATCACGTCGTGCATGTCGAGATTGTCGTTGGTGCTCCCATCGGTGCCGAGCGCGACGGTGACACCGGCACGCAGCATCTTGGCGACCGGCGAGATGCTGGTGCCAAGTTTCAGGTTGCTCTCCGGGTTGTGCACGGGGATCGACCCGCGCGACGCCATCAATGCGATATCGTCGTCGTCGAGCCAGATCGTGTGTGCGGTCGAGAGCCGGCCGGTGAGCAGACCGACCGCATCGAGATGCCGCACCATGCTCTCGCCATAGCGCTCGCGCGCGATCTTCGCCTGGATGGCGGATTCCAACAGGTGCATGTGGACGGGAGTATCGTAACGCTCAGACATTGCCGCGACCGCGGTGAGGAGATCGTCACTGCATCGCATCGGGTTCGACGGCGCCGGACACATCGTGATGCGTCCGCCGGCGCCGCGATGATGCCGCTCGATCGACGCCGCAACGAGCGCCATGGTCTCGTCGAGCGGCGGAGGGTTGAGCGGATTGGTCTCGGCAAAACCCGCCGGATAGCCGTCCGGCGGTTCGATATCCGCATACGGCTCGTCGAACACCCGCAGCGCGATCATTGCGCGAATCCCGGCTGTCTCGTACGCGCTCGCCACGGCGTCGACGTCGGCTGCCGTGAAACCCTGCTCGGGAAAGTGATCGATGATCGCGGTCGTGCCGCCGAGGAGATGCTCGATGCAGCCGAGCAGCGCCGAGAGCTTGATCTCGTCCGGCGTGCGGCCGTTCGTATCCGCCTGATTGCGCCACATGAAAGCCGGATGGCTGAGCAAGTCGCCGGTGCCTTTGAGCACATTGGAGGGCGAATGGGTGTGGGCGTTGACAAGCCCTGGAAACAGCAGCCGGTCGCGGCCGTCGATGATACGCGCACCGTCGGCTGATGCCGTTCCGGCCGCGAGCAGCGCGGAAATACGATCGCCTTCGACGACGACATCGGCCCGGGCCGCATCGTGCGCGCGGTCGGCCGACAACACGAGGGCATCTCTGATCACGAGTCTCGACGACATGGTGCTGTCACTTTGGATGTCAGCGGCGCCATCACCGCTCAACTTGCGGCATAGCAACGGCCGTGCCACCCAACGCAGGCACGGTGTTTGCGTCGCGTCGGCCTCTGCGCTACGCCGCACCCAAGCGTGTCCGGACGCACGCAACGCCGACGAGTGAGACATCATGGCTGAACAACCGATCCCCGCCGGAACCACTTTGCTGTTGAAGGGCGGCCAGGCGCTGACGCCGGCGGCCGATTGGCACGATCCGCCGCGGGCCGACATCGCCATCGCGGGCGATACGATCGCCGGCGTCGCGGACGGCTACCGGCTCGATGGGCGACAGCCGCATCGAGGTGATCGACGCGCGCGATCATCTGGTGCTGCCGGGCTTCGTCAATGCGCACTACCACTCGCACGACGTGCTGGCGAAAGGCACGCTCGAAGAAGTGCCGCTGGAAACCTGGCGGCTCTACGCCCTGCCGCCGCAATATCCGCCGCGCTCCGCCGAGGAGATCTACGCCCGCACGCTGCTCGGCGCGCTCGAATGCCTGCGATCGGGCATGACCACGATCCAGGACATGCTGACGCTCTATCCTTACGAAGAGCGCCACATGGACGCAGTGATGAAGGCCTACGACGAAGTCGGCATCCGCGTGGTGTTCGCGTTGCAATATGCCGACCGCAAGGGCATCGAGACCATTCCGTTCTGGAAGGACACGTTCCCGGCGGAGCTTGCATCCGCTGCTGTCGACCTCGACCGAGCCGGAACGCCAGCTCGATCTGATCGGCCATTTCGAAACCACGCGGCTGAAGGCGCCGCCGCGGCCGCGGGTGTCGTGGGCGCTCGGACCGTCCTCGCCGGAACGCTGCTCGCCGGCCATTCATGCAGCGGACCATCGAGCTCGCGCGCCGTTACGACATTCCGGTTTACACCCACATCTACAAATCGCGCGGCATGGCGCTGCAGGCGCGCCTGACCATTCCGGAATACAGCGGACTGTCTGATCCGCCGCCTTGCCAAGGAAGGCGTGCTCGATCCGCGGCTCAATTTCGCGCACAGCGTCTGGCTGACGCAGGAAGAAATCGAACTGCTGGCCGAGCACGGCGCCGGCGTCGTGCTCAATCCGCAAGGCAATCTGAAAATGAAATGCGGCATTGCGCCGATCCGTGTGCTGCAGAATGCCGGCGTGCGCATCGGATTAGGCTGTGACAATTGCAGCTGCTCGGACGCGCAGAACATGTTCGTCGCGATGAAGCTGTTCACGCTGCTTGGCTGCGGTCAGCGACCCGATCCCAGGTCCGCCGCAGGCGATTGCGGCATTGCGCGCCGCCACCGAAGCCGGCGCCGACGGCGCGCGGCTCGGCAACACGCTCGGCCGCGTCGCGCCCGGCTTCAAAGCCGACCTGACGCTGATCGATACGAAAGACCCGACGTTTTCGCCGATGAACAGCGCGCCCGCCAGCTCGTTCACATCGAGGCCGGACGCGGTGTGCGCCACGTCATTTGCGACGGCAAGATCGTGGTACGCGACCGGCAACTCACGACCGTCGACGAGACGACGATCTACGAGGCGGTGAAGGCGGTGATGCCGGAGTTCCGCCGCGATTTTTCGGCGATCTCGCAGCGCGTCGCCAAGCTCCAGCCCTGGCTCGATCGCGCCCATCGCGAGATCATGGCAGCCGAACTCGACATCGACCGCCTGCCGTTCGGGAGTCATTAGGACGCGCCGAGTAGGCCCGGGGAATTTCACCCCCGAGCCTCTCACAGAACCGGACTTGATACTCTTGCATCATCCGGCTCGTGCCAGCGCACGAAGGCTGCCGCCTTCCGCTGAACTTTCGGGCTCCTCCTGGTTTGACCCAGTTGGCCCACGCTCAACGGCGATGACCCACCCCCTTCGCTCCACGGGCATTACCCCGCTTCATAACTCCTACAGGGCAGTCCGCCCCTCTCCGACGCATCGGTACTTTCGGCCTCGCGGTTGGAGCCGCTTGTGCTTTTTCCCTTGGCATCGCCGGCCAGGTTCTCACGTTCCATACAGGAGCCAGATTGAGCTTCGCGCCGTCTACATGCCGGATGCCGCTTGGGCAGTATCAGTACATCCCCCAAGCTTATCCCGAAAGATGGATCAGCCCCCGGTTTTGACATCGTCTAATCGCATTTCGACACTTCTGCAGCGGTTCGTTTGCGCTCGCCTCTCTCAATCATGCCTGCCGGAATCTTGTTTCGGCTTTTCCGCAACGTTCACCACCATCGCTTTTGACGACAGCAGCTTGCGGTGGCTTGAGATCAACACCTGATTGTCGACCTCGAAGGGCCCCTCATCCTTCATCTCTCGTACAGTTACGCTTCGCCGTGTGGACCGGCGTTACTCGTGACACAAGACCCGTGAGCGAACTGAGTGAGACCGACTTGGGGTTCGTTCGGCGCGCCATCGCCATCGCATGCGCAGCGGTCGGCGAGGGCAACCGTCCGTTCGCCGCCGTGCTGGTCGCAGCCGACGGCGCGGTGCTGGCCGAAAGCTCCGATATATCCAACACGACGGGCGATCCGCTGAACCATGGGGAAATCAACGTCCTTCGGACTGGCCATGTGAAATACGGACTCGCCCGCATCGCCGGCGCTACGCTCTATGTGAACGGCGAACCGTGCTCGATGTGCGCGGGCGCAATTCTGCGCTACGGCTCGCCCGCGTGATTTACGGTGTGCCGGCCACGCTTTCGCGCACTTATCTCGCCAAAAATCCGCGCGGACTGTCCTTCCCCAGCGCTCCAATCTTTGCGTTCGCCGGCGCGGCGCTTGAAGTCATTCCCGGAGTTTTGCTTGAAGAGGCCAAACGCCCTTTTGAGCTCTATGCCGTTCAAGGCAGCAGCTGAATTTTCAATCTTCCCGATTTCGGCAAAAACCGTTCGCGCGCTCTACGCCTGCTCCTTGCCGGCGGGCTGAAGCTTGCGCACCTCCTCGCGCCGCCGCAGCCACCAGGCGTAGGATCGCGGCAGCAGCGCCAGCGGATCGGCGCTGTGCAGCGCCTGCGCGGCGTGCACCGGCCAGTTCGGGTCCCACATCATCTCGCGCGCGAGCGCGATCAGATCGCAGCGGCCGTCCGTCGAGATAGCCTTCGGCCTGATGCGCGTCGGTGATCAGGCCGACCGCCATGGTCGGCACGCTCGGCTTCGCGGCGGATGCGATCGGCGAACGGCACGTGATAGCCCGGCACGCGCGGCACCACCGACAGCGTCAGCGGCCCCTCGATGCCGCCCGACGAACAATCGATGACATCGACGCCGCGCGCTTTCAGCTCCTTGGCGAGCGCGACCGTGTCGTCGAGCTCCCACGCGCCGCCTTTGCCGTCGACGCACGAGACGCGGAAGAACAGCGGCCGGTCCTTCGGCCAAGCCTCGCGCACCGCTTCGATCAGCTCCAGCGCAAAGCGCATGCGGCCGTTGAGATCGCCGCCGTATCCATCGGTGCGCTTGTTGGTGATCGGCGACAGGAACTGCTGGATGATGTAGCCGTGCGCGCCGTGGACTTCGCAGATGTCGAAGCCGGCATCGAGCGAGCGGCGGCTGGCTTCGACGTGGCTTGCGATGACGTGCTTGATGTCGTCGCGATCCATCTCGCGCGGCACCATGGCGCCCGGCTTGAACGGAATCGGACTCGGCGCGATGCCGCGCCACGGCGGCTCGCCTTTCTTGGCGTCCTCTTCGGTCAGCGGCGAAAAGCCTTCCCACGGCGCGCGCGTCGCGACCTTGCGGCCGGCATGACCGAGCTGAATCGCGCTCAGCGCGCCCTGGCTGCGCAGAAAATCGGTGATGCGCCGCCACGCCTTGGCCTGCGCGTCGGTGTAGATGCCCGGGACAGTGATAGGTCTTGCGCGCGCTTTCCTCGACCGTGGTCTCCTCGACGAACACGATGCCGGCGCCGCCCATCGCGAACTTGCCGAGGTGGACCAGATGCCAGTCGGTCGGCGCACCGTCGACCGCCGCATATTGCGACATCGGCGACACCACGATGCGGTTGCGCGCCGTCACGCCGCGCAACGTAACCGACGTCAGCAGCAGGGGCTCGACCCTGCCCTCAGTGGCCGTGCCGCCGGATTCTACGAGCGTATCCATCCGTTGTTGCTTCTCCAGCAGAGCCCGTCCCGGCAATGGGCTAATGCGATCCTTGCGTCTACTTGTCCAGACCGAGTGTCTTCTGGACCGCGTCCATGACCGTCGTGTCGAGGTTCAAGCGGCAATAGTCTTCCACTTTGTCGGCCTTCTTTTCCGTATCGCCAAGATCGATAACCGTATTGCCGCGCTTGCCGTTGTAGTAACCGCTCAGCCAGATCGCGACCGACTTCGTCGGGGCGACCTTGTCGAGCAGGAATTGTTTGCAGGTGATCTTTGAAACATCCACCGTCATCTGCGCCTGCGCGGCCGGCGCGCCAAGACACGCGCATGTCAGACCGAGAGCCATAGCAATCTTTTTCATGATCGAACTCTCCTATGCCTTCTGTTTCTGCTCACGATACCAGCGCTCGGTGCCTGGATGGAGCGGGACATCCATAGGCGTATGCTCGGTCTCGTGCACCGTCTGCAGCGCGCGGCCGTCGCTGCCTTTCTCCCACGGGATTTCCGCCTCGCGCGCCGCAAGCGCCGCGCAGATGTCGTAGGCGGTCTGATCGGGCAGCGACGCGTCGGCATAGAGCGGCCAGCCGCTGAAGTCGATGGTGTCGACGTCCCGCGCGAGCCGCGGAAAACGCGCCTTCGGCAGACCAACGCGGCGCCAGCCGAGCTTGCCCAGCGCCTCGAACTCGGACGCGTCCAGCTCGACCGGCGCAAGGCCCGCCGCCAGTGCCTCGTCGAGCCACACCTTGATGCCCTCGTCGAATACCGCGTCGATCTCGCCGCGCGCGAGCGGCTCGAGCCGCCGGCTGTCGCCCGGTCCGCCGCAGAGCACAAGCCGTCCGCCCCACGACTCCACGTCCTTGAGCGTGAAGCCATGCAGCGCGAAAGCCTGATCGATGAGGATCAGCGTCGAGTGCGTCGGGTCTTCACGCACCGAAATGCGCAGCGGAACCTTCTTGGCTTTGATATCGGCAAGCGAACGAATTCCGGTTCGCGGATGAATCATGAAGACGAAGCGGTCCCAGCTCGGATAGGACAGCACGATGCGCACCGGCAGCGGCTTGTTGAACAGCCCGACGCCGCGATAGGCCTGCGTCAGCAGCGCCGACGGATTGACGAAGGCGAGATCGACGCCGCCGCCCTTGGCGATTTCCTCGGCCAGAATGGCCGACCCGGTCGCCAATTTCAGCCACGGCCGAAAGTATTCCCCCGACCCCGAGCCGATCGTGATGACCATATCGCGATTGCCGCCATAGGGCGTCGCCGGATTGCTGGCAATGTGCAGGCCGATCTCCCAGAGCGTTTTGGCACGAACGAAGTTGGCGCCTTTCGGCATCGGTTCCATACGAAGGACTCCCCAGCATGATGTGAGCCGCGCAGTGTATGCGAAGCGCCGCGCGCCTCAAGCCTGCCGCCCGACGGCTGTTGTGCCGCGCTCATCGCCCGCATGGCCGCCGCCCTGCAGAATGCAACGATCTCTGCGTCAGACGAAGAAACTGCAAAGCATCGACGCGACCGTCACGGCCATCAGAGCGGTGCCGCCCCAGCCGAACGCGGTGGCCAGCGGCCCGGCTTTGTGACGGCCCATCGAGGCGGCGCGCGTGACAAGCCACATCATCACCGCCATGATCGGAACGGCGACGATGCCGTTGAGAACGGCGTTCCAAACCAGCTTGCGCATGGGGTCGAGCGATGAAAAGCCGAGCGCCGTCGCAACCACAATGATGGCGTAAAAGCCCGGCGCCTGGGCCGCCTCGGCCTCGAGCGTCGCCTCCCAGCCGAACGCTTCGGCGGTCCCGTACGCGGCGGCGCCGGCCAGCGCCGGGATCGCGAGCAGGCCCGTCCCAATGATGCCCAGCGCAAACAGCAGAAAAGCCAGTTCGCCGGTGAGTGGCCGAAGCGCATTGGCTGCGTCGGCCGCGGTCCGGATTTCCATCGCTCCGGACGCTTGCAGGACCGCGGCCGTCGTCACGACGATGAAGAATGCAACGAGATTGGAAAAAATCATGCCGATCGCGGTATCGGTGCCGATGCGGCGGATTTCTGGACTCGGGCCGCGCCGCGCCAGGTCCTTGAGGGGGAGCTTGCGCCGGCCACGCCGCATCTCTTCGACTTCCTGCGACGCCTGCCAGAAGAACAGATATGGGCTGATGGTCGTGCCAAGAACTGCAACGACCATCATGAAGTATGTGCCGTCGAAGTGGAGACGGGGCGCAATCATCGCCAGCAGCGCCTCGCGCCACGGGACTTTCACGGTGAACGCGGTCGCCACGTACAGCAGCAGCACCAGCGTCATCCACTTCAGGATCGGAGCGTACCGGCGGTAGGGCAGAAAAATCTGCAGCAGCAATGATGCCACTGCGAACATCAGCGCATAGAGATGGCCGAACCCGCCGATCACCAGCACCAAGGCTTCGCCCATCGCCGCCAAATCGGCTGCAATGTTGAAAATATTGGCCGCAAGCAGCAGCGCCACGATCGTGAAGACCAGGGGCTTGGACGCGAACTCGGGCACGTTCGCGGTGATCCCTTTGCCGGTCACGCGGCGGATCTGAGCGCTGACCAGTTGGATCGCGATCATGAACGGCGTCGTGAGAAAAACAGTCCACAGTAGGCCGTAGCCAAATTCCGCTTCGGCCTGCGAGTACATCGCAATGCCGGACGGATCGTCGTCCGCGGCGCCGGTCACGAGGCCCGGACCCAAGAGCCTGAACACAACGGTCAGCGGCTTTGCCTTCGCCGCTTTCTTTGTTGCGTCCGCCATTTGATCGTCTTTCGCGCTTGATCGAGCGATGAAGGCATTGAAACGGACGAGGACAGTTTGGAACCGCTCTTTAACAAGCGAATTGACCTCTTAGTTCCAACTGCGAAACTAGACCGCTATTGCAATCTGACAGGGACGCATTGACGGACGCATGGTTCGGGAGGTCAACGTGGCCAAGAAGCGAAAATATTCTCTGAGTGCCGGCAAGGAGGTCGAGCGCGAGATGCGGCGCTATCAGCGCGGCACCGCCAAGAGCGGAAGCGGCGGCAAAGGCGGCAAGGTCAAAAGCCGCAAGCAGGCGATCGCCATCGGTCTGTCGAAAGCGCGCAAAAAGGGTGACAAAGTGCCGAAGAGGCCGGGTTGAGCAGCGCGGCGGCGCCCACGTCCGGCTCTAGTGGCGTTGATCCATGCCGAGTGGCGAGGCCTCCGGCTCTTCGACCTCCTCGCGGATCCAGGCCATCACCAGCTCCCACGCGATGGCCAGCACGATCGGACCGATGAACAGGCCGATCATGCCATGAGCGAGCAGGCCGCCGATGACGCCGGTCAGAATGACCGGCATCGGCGTTTTCAGCCCGTGGGCGAGCACAAACGGACGCAACAGATTGTCGATGAAATTGACCGGCGCCATGTAGACCGTGAAGATCAGCGCCGGAGTCGTGTCCATCGTCAGCCAGCTCCAGATGATCAGCGGAACGACGACAATCGTCGCGCCGATCTGAACGATGCCGAGCAGCAGGACGACGAAGCTGAACAGACCCGCCGCGGGGACCCCTGCGACGATGAAGCCGATGCCCGCGAGCAAGGCCTGAAGGAGCGAAATTCCGATCACGCCGCGCGCGAGATTGCGAATGGTCGCGCCGGCCAGATCGACGAATTCCTCGCCGCGCTTGGTCACGAGGCGTTCTGAGATCAGCTTGAACGAACTGACCATTGATGGTCCCGGCAGGAAGAGAAATCCCGAGATCGCCACAGCCGCGAGAAATTGCAGCGCGCTCAGACCCGTACTGCCGGCGATGGAGAGGAGGGTGCTGCCCAGCGGCTTGAGCATCGGGCCCCATTCAATCAAAAGCGCCTTGAGATTGGTCGACGCAAGAACCCAGATGTCATAAAGGCCATCGCCGATCAGCGGCCAGGCTCTGATCGTCTCAGGCGGCGGCGGGATCGAAAGCGAACCCGAGCCCAGCATGTCGACGATCGATCCCACGCTGGCCACCAGGCTGAGACCGAGCCACGACGCCGGTCCGAGGACGACCGCGAAACTCGCCATTGTGATCAGAAGGGCCGCCAGCGCACGGCTGAGATGCAGCCGGGATACCAGCCAATCGAAGATCGGATAGAGCACGACCGTGAGAACGACGCTCCAGACGATCATCGTCAGGAACGGCTGGATCAGGAGCGAGGACCAGTAAGCCAAAATGGCGAGACATCCGATTTTGATGATCCAATCGACGGAAGCCGCGTCGAACGGCGGCTTTGATCGCGGTCCACTCGTCTCGGCGGTCACGGCCAATTGTTCCTTCAGGCTTTCTTCCGCTCGCAGATGCTACGGCAGCCGCAATCGGCTGGCTGTGTCGCAGTCCATAACGGATCGTCTGAACGGCAAAGCGGTCGTTTTCAAAAGCTGGCTCAGCGGACGCCAAACGATCATAATAGGTCTTGCGGCGGCAGGCGAGCGCAGCGGGCTGCCGGCGACACATCGAAGCGTCATAAGCGGCAACGCCGCCACAGCCGGAGTCGCGGCAACATTGAAAGGACATGATTATTAGAGGGATATGCCGATGCGAGGCAAACGCGTGCAGTTCGACGATGAAAGCTGGGCCGCGCTGGACCTCTTGGCGCGCGACCGCATGATGACGTTTCAGGAGCTCGCCGATGAGACGTTCGCCGACCTGCTGAAGAAACACGATCGCCCGGTCGATCTCCGCTCCGCGTTGCGCAAAAGCGCGAACCTGTCCGCCGACGTCATTCCGTTGCGGGCCGAGGCCAAGCCGGACAAGAAGCCCTCGGGGCGGTCTTGACCGCAGGCTTCCCCCTCAGTCCAACTCGCTCGCCTTGCTCGACCGGCCGCGGCCGATCGCTTCCAGCACGCGGTGCGGCGTGATCGGCGAGACGAGAAGCTCGGCGCCGAGCGGCCGCAATGCATCGTTGATCGCATTGGCGATCGCGGCCGGCGCCGCGATGGCGCCGCCTTCGCCGATGCCTTTGACTCCGAACTCGGTGTGGGGCGACGGCGTTTCCATGTGCTCGATGCGCGTCTTGGGGACCTCGGTCGCGCTCGGCAGGAGATAATCGGCAAACGTCGAGGCAAGCGGTTGCCCTGAAGCGTCGAACGGCATCTCCTCGTAGAGCGCGGTGCCGATGCCTTGCGCCAGTCCGCCGAAAATCTGGCCGTCGACCACCATCGGATTGACCAGCGTGCCGCCGTCCTCGACCACGACGTAATCGAGAATGTCGACGCCGCCGGTTTCCGGATCGACGGCGACGAGCGCCGCGTGGGTGGCGTAGCTGAACGTGCCGGTGTCGGGGTTCGGCCTATAGCCGATGGTCGCCTCCATGCCGGCCATATCGATATCGCTCGGCAGATTTTGCGGCTTCAGATACCAGGTGCGCGCGATCTCGCTGAGCGCGATCGAGCCTTGCGGTCCGACCACCTCGCCGCCGCGCACGGTGACTTGCGCGGCGGAGGTTTGCAGAAGCTGCGCGCCGATCTTGGCGGCGCGCTTGGCGATCTCCTTGCACGCCACGGACACCGCGCCGCCGGCCATCACCATGCAGCGTGAGCCCCAGGTGCCGGTGGAGTAAGGAGTCATGGCGGTGTCGCCATGCACGACCTTGATCTTCGCCGTATCGATGCCGAGGATTTCGTGCGCCACCTGGGCAAGCGTGGTCTCGAGACTTTGGCCGTGCGATTGCACACCGACCCGCAGCTCCAAGCCGCCGTCCGGCGTCAATCGCGCGGTCGCCTGCTCGTAGCCCGGCACCATCGGGATGCCCCAGCCGAAATAGACCGACGTGCCGTGTGCGGCCTGCTCGCAATAGGTCGCAAGCCCGACCCCGATCAGCCGGCCGTCGGCTTCGCCGCGCCTCTGCCGTGCGCGCGCCGCGCCGACATCGATGGCGGTCACCGCGCGCCGCAGCGATTGCGGGTAGTCGCCGCTGTCGAAATGTTTTTTGGTGATGTTGTCGAACGGCATCTGCTCGGGCTTGACCAGAATCTTCGCCCGCACCTCATGCGGCTCGATGCCAGCTTCGCGCGCGATAGCGTCGAGCACGAGTTCGAGCGCAAAACACACGCCGGTGCGCGCAACACCGCGATAGGGCAGGATCGGGCACTTGTTGGTCGCGACCGAATAGGTGCGGCAACGGTAGGACGGAAAGTCGTACGGGCCGGGCAGGATGCTCGCAACCTGCGCAGCTTCGAGGCAGGCCGAGAACGGATAGGCCGAATAGGCGCCGGAATCGACGGCGGCCTCGCAGTCGATCCCCCGCAAGGTACCGTCGCGATCAGCATAGCCAGTGATGCGATAATAATGCTCGCGGCAATTGGCGCCGGCGGTCAGATGCTCACGGCGGTCCTCGATCCAGCGCACCGGATGGCCGCAGTGCATCGCGAGCCAGCCGAGGCACACCTCCTCGGCGAGCAGAATGCCTTTGTAGCCGAAGCCGCCGCCGACATCAGGCGCGATGACGCGCACGCGTCCTTCGTCGAGGCCGAGGCATTCGGCGAGACCGGTGCGTACGATGTGCGGCATCTGGCATGCCGAATAGATGGTGAGCTGTTCGAGCCGGGAGTCCCACAACGCCACGACGCCGCGGCCTTCGATCGGCGCCATGCACTGCCGCGCAGTGCGGATTTCGCGCGTCACTTTGATGGGCGCATCGAGCGCCTTTGCGAAATTCACATCGACGAAGGTTTCGAGAAAATCATTGTCGCCCCAATGTTCGTGCAGAAGCGCCGAAGACGGCTCGCGCGCTTTCAGCATGTCGTACACCGCCGGCAATTCGTCGAGATCAAGCACGACGGCGCAGGCCACGTCTTCGGCCTGCGCGCGCGTCGGCGCGACGCACATGGCGACCGGCTCGCCCACATAGCGCACCTTTCCCGATGCGAGCGGAAACTGGTCGGACGGCTTGAAGCCGCGCAGCCCCGACACGGCGCGGATCGGCTTGACGCCCGTGAGGTTCGTCATCGTCAACACGGCGTCCTTGTGGGCGGGCGGAATATTAACGCCGCGCAGCCGGGCGTGCGCGAGCGGGCTGCGCACGAACGCAACGTCTTTCATGCCGGCGAATTGCAGGTCGGCCACAAACTGGCCGCGGCCGCGCATCAGACGGTCGTCCTCCTTGCGGACGAGCCGTGCGCCGACACCCTGATGCTTCATTGCGATCCGCTCAAGAATGACGGCTTCAATCTCATCGCCGCGGTGTTGCTAACCGCGCACGTTCACACATACCATGGCCTGAGCAAATAGGCGCAGCGAGGAGACCAGCGTGCACGCAACGGCGGACAACCTCGATCGGCAAAGCCTGCGCGGCTTTCTCCACATGGTCGAGACCGAATATCCCGACGAATTCTTGAGAATCCGCGAGCCGATCGACCCGCGCTTCGACATGACGGCGATCGTGTTCGAATTGGAGCGATCAGGCAAAAACCCCGTGGTGGTGATCGACAAGGTCGACGGCTTCGATATGCCGCTCGTGACCAATGTGGCGGCGAACCGCCGGCTCCTGGCGGCCTGCCTCGGCGTCGATCCGCGCGACCTGCCGACCGCGTTCCGCGAGCGCTGCCAGACATACATCCCGTGCGAGACCGTCGGACAGGCGGCCTGGAACGATATCGTCATCGAGGGTGACGACGTCGATCTCACCAAGCTGCCGATCACGCTGCAATTCGCGGTCGACGGCGCGCCCTACATCACGGCCGGACAAATCTCGGCGCGCGACCTCGTGACCGGCGTCGATACCACCGGCTTCCACCGGCTGATGCTCAAGGGCAAGAACCGGCTCGGCGTCTCGCTGCATTCGCGGCGGCGTATGTACGAGTTTCACCGCCGCGCCGAAGAGCAAGGCAAATCGCTGCCCGCCGTCATCACCATCGGCACCCATCCGCTGCACTACATGGGCTCCATGGTGTACGCCTATCCGCCGGCGACGCGGAAGTTCGAGATCATCGGCGGCCTGTTCGGCGAGCCGTACCGCCTCGCTCAATGCGGCGTCAGCGATCTTGAGGTGCCGGCCGGCGCCGAGATCGTCATCGAAGGCGAAATCCTCGCCGGCGTGCACGAGCCGGAAGGGCCGTTCGGCGAATTCACCGGCTACGCGTCGTACCGCAGCACGCAGAACGTGTTTGTCGCCAAGCGCGTGCGCATGCGCGGCGACGCCATCTATCAGTCGGTGACCTCCGGCATGTCGAAGGATCACATCCTCGTCTCTTGTATCACCCGCGAGGGCGAAATCCTCAACGCGCTGCGGCGCAATCTGCCGAACGTGCGCGCGGTGCATGTGCCGCACACGACGTGCGGCGCCTTCATGGCGTTCATTTCAATGAAAAAGACCGCCGAGGGCGAACCGCAGATGGCTGCCATGGCGACCTTCGGCACCGAGATGTACACCAAACACGTCATCGTCGTTGACGACGACGTCGACGTGTTCGACCTCAACGACGTGATGTGGGCGGTGGCGACCCGCGTGCAGGCGGACAAGGATGTCATTCTCATCCCCGGCGCGAAGGGCGCCATTCTCGATCCGACGTCGGACCCGCAGACCTTCACGGTGACCAAGATGGCGATCGACGCGACGCGTCCGGCTGGCCGCGATTTCGCCGAGCGGCTCGTCATCTCCGAAGAGCAGCGCGCGCGAGCGCGTCAAATCCTCGCAGGCGCCGGGATCAATCTGTAGCTCGTCCGGCCCCGAACGCTTGCCGCAGACAAGGGCGCCGCACCGATATCAGCCCGTGTTGAAAGCTGCTGCCGTCGGCGGCTGGCATAGAATTTGAAACAACACCGCAGCAGCAGGTCGAATCTTCGTATCAACGCAAGAAAGACTTCCGTGATGTCAGATAATACGGCGGACCTTTCGGCCTTGTCTGCGCAAGTCCGTCGCGATCTGGAGATGCTGGCCTATCCGACCCTGCCGTGGGTGAAGCCGCGCGACCACGCAAGTGGCGAGACGGTCTACGACGTCCTGATTGTCGGCGGCGGTCAGTCCGGCCTGACGATCGCCGCCGGTCTGATACGCGAGGGCGTCACCAGCGTTCTCTGCGTCGACCGCAATCCCGAAGGCTATGAAGGGCCATGGGAAACTTTCGCCCGCATGGGCACGTTGCGCACGCCCAAGACACTGGTCGGCACCGAACTTGGCTATCCCTCTTTGTCGATCCAAAGCTACTACGTCGCGCGCTTCGGCCGGGAAGCCTGGGACAGGCTCGATCGGGTGCCGCGGACGCATTGGATGGATTACCTGCGCTGGTTCCGCAGAACGCTCGGCGTGCCGGTGCAGAACGACACGACGGTTCTTTCTGTCGGCCGGGCGCTCGACGGCATCATCGAGGTTGAAGCCGAACGAAAAGGCCATCCTGAACGCTTGTTCGCTCGCCGCGTCGTGCTCGCGACCGGCTATGACGGCTGCGGCGAATGGCACATTCCTGGCGAGATCGCCTCGGCAGTGTCGCCGGATCGCGTCTTTCACTCCAACGGCCCGATCGATTTCGCGGCGCTGCGCGGCAAGCGCATCGGCATTCTGGGCCACGGCGCTTCGGCCTTCGACAACGCCGCCTGCGCACTCGCGGGTGGCGCCGGCAGCGTTGACCTCTGCTTCCGCCGCGCCAAGCTGCCGCTGGTCAATCCGCATCGTTTCATAGAATTTGTCGGCTTCCTCAAGCATTTCCCCGATCTCAGCGATCTCACGCGCTGGCGGGTCAATCTGCATTTCAAGAGGATCGATCAGCCGCCGGCGCGCTGGGGCTTTGTCGAGGCGCACTCGTATGATCGCTTCACCATGCACGCCGGCTGTCCCTGGCTGAAAATCACGCAGAACCCGGGCGGCGACGTCGACGTCGAAACGCCGAAGGGCCGGATGACCTTCGACTATCTGATTTGCGCTACCGGTTCGTCGGTCGATTTCAGCGCGCGTCCAGAAATCGGGCTGTTTCGCGATGAGATTTTGCTATGGCGGGACGTGTTCACGCCGCCGCCCGAAGAAGCGCACCCGACGCTCGGTCTCAATCCCTATCTCGGCCCCTACTACGATTTCCGTGCCCGCCCCGGCGGCGACGAAGCAACGCTGTGGCGCATCTACGCCTTCAACTTTTCTGCTATCATCTCGATGGGTCCGCATTCGACCTCGGTGAGCGGCCACAAGTATTCGGTGCCGCGGCTTATTCACGGCGTCACGCGCTCGATCATGCTGGAGCAGCAGAGCGCGCTTGTGCCTGATCTCTTGGCCTACAATCAAAGCGATCTGGATTTGCCGCAGGCACGCGCCGCCGCGGAATGAAAAACCGAAGGGAGAGCACGATGGACGTCGTCAAAACCGATGTGACTATCCGCCCCATCAAGGTCAATCGGCTCACACCCGATAGTTTCGCCCCATTCGGACAGGTCATCGCGCCTGTCGACGACGGCGGGCGGTTTGGCCCGAGCGACGCCCAGCTCGATTTGTCGCGCGGGACGCCACGCTTTTACATTATGCGTTTGCCACGCAGGGGCCTGCGCTTTCAGCAGATCACGCGTCACCGCCAGGTGACGCAATGCCTTGCCGCGGTCGGCGGCAAATCCTGGTTCATCGCGGTGGCGCCGCCCGGCAAGGTCGCCGATCCGAGCGCGCTGCCGGCCTTGAACGACATCCGGGCGTTCAAGATTCCGGGCGACGTCGCGATCAAGCTGCATCGCGGCAGCTGGCATGCCGGCCCGTTCTTCGAGGACAACGAGATCAGCTTCTTCAATCTCGAACTGGCCGACACCAACGAGGCCGACCATCAGACCTGCCAACTCGACACGCAGTACGGTACGGCGTTCGAATTCCGCGAGACGGTCTGATTAAAGTGAACTGCGATAAATCTAGAATGTTATGCCCGCGAAAGCGGGGCATCCAGTAATCGCGGGTGGTGCAAAAAGTTTGAGGCATCGCGACTACTGGATCATCCGCCTCCGCGGATGATGACAATGCCTCGCCGCCGTTACTACAATTTATTCGCGTCGCCGAACGCCCCGCTTACTTGGTCTTCAGCTTGAGCAGCGCGTCGGCGTTGCCGTGGCAGAGCTTCGCCATGTCGGCGGGCGACAGCGCGATGCGGTTCAGAAAGCCGCGGCCGAGCGCATTCGCCGAGTACGGATAGTCGATCGAGAACATGATGCGGTCGATGCCGAAGGTGAGCAGCGCGGCGAGGAACGGCGGCTCGTCGAAAATGCCACTGGTCGTGATCCAGACCTGATCGAGGATGGTGCGGCTGACCGGCCGCTTGAGGTGGTCGATATCGGCGGCGAAGACATCGTCGGCACGAGCCATCATCATCGGCAGCATTTCGCCCATGTGGCCGATGATGATTTTCAGCCGCGGATGGCGGTCGAGCGTTCCGGACACCACCAGGCGCAGCACGTGAACGGCCGTTTCCGAATGCCAGCCCCAGCCGGCGGTTTCCAGCACGCGGCCGGCGCCCTCCGGCAGCTCCGAGAAGTACGCCTTGCGCACCGGCTCCGGCGGAATGTGCGGATGAATGTAGATCGGCACGTCGAGTTCGACGGCCGCCGACAACAGAACGTCATAACTCGGATGGTCGAGAAAACGTCCCTCGGTCGTGCCGTTGATGAGTGCGCCGAGAAAGCCAAGCTCTTTCACCGCACGCACAAGCTCCCCCGAACACGCCTCCGGACTCTGCATCGGCAGCGACGCGAAGCCGGCAAAACGGTCCGGATGGTTGGCGATCGCTTTCGCGAGATGGTCGTTCAACTCCCGCGCAAGGGCGACGCCGTCCGGGCCGGGCACAAGATCGGGGCCGGGTCCGCTGCCGGACAACACCTGCATGGTGACGCCGGCTTCGTCCATCGACTTCAGGCGAGTGGCGCCGATCTCGGGAAGGAGTTCGAGAGGATTGGGGCCGCTCTTGCGCAGATTTCTCGGCCGATAGCCGCGGCGCGCGATCGCGCCTTTGTCGATACGGCCGGCGAGCGCCGGGACCGAGAAGTGTTCCTCAAGGGCAATAGTGCGCATGGACGACAATCCTCCAAAATCGGAACGCCGTTCTTGCATCGTCGTTGCCCTACCGCAAGGGCTGCTCTAGCTAGGACGGACGCTCTCGTGCCGAAGGGGCCAACGGTGGCGCTGACAATCGTGATCGTACTGGCGGCGCTGATGGGAGCTGGTGGCATTGCGCTCGCGGCCGCGGCCGCGCATGCGGCGCCCGGTTCAGGCCTCGACGGCGCCGCCTATATGCTGCTGTTCCACGCGGCGGCCGTGCTGGGCGGTGCGGCGCTCATGCAGCAAGGCCTGTTGTGGCGCCCCCTCACTCTACTCGTCCTCGCCGCATGGATCGCGGGATGCGCGCTGTTTGCCGGCGACATCGCGATGCGCGCATTCGCCGGCCATCGGCTGTTTCCGATGGCCGCACCGAGCGGCGGGATCATTCTGATCGTGGCCTGGCTTGCATTGGCGGCCGCGGCGATCGCGGCCGCGAGCCGGGCTTAACTCAATCAGGTGCGCGCGGCGCCGCGCGGAAATTGCGACGGCGTGCTGTCGGCCGGCACGATGATCTTGCCGATCGGCCACAGCGCAATGCCGGCAAGCTTCAGGTGCGCCCACGCAAACGGGATGCCGATGATGGTAATGCCGAGCAAAATCGCAGCGATGAGATGCCCGAGCGCGAGCCACCAGCCTGCAAGAACCAGCCAGATGATGTTGCCGAGCAAGCCCAGCGGTCCGGTGCCGATATCGTGGCCGCCGACATACTCGGCGCGCGACACCGCCTTACGGCCGAACGGCAGGAGCGTGTAGGAGGCGATGTTGATCGCCGACCAGGCCCACGGCAGTCCGACGATGGTGATGGCCATGATCACGGCGGCAATCACCCAGCCGAACGCCATCTCCAAACCGCCGAAGACGATCCAGAGGATGTTGAGCAGCATCGACATGGGGGACATGGCACCCTCTCTCGTTGTCCAAGCTCTCGCCGTCCAAAGAGCCGTATCCAAAGACGATGGCAAACGGCACGCTGTTCCACTCGCGATCGGTATGTAGCTATGGCGCCGTCCGTCCGCCAGACCGCGGACGACCGGAAAGTCGTCGGCGCGCTTCGCTTCGCCCGCGCACCGCGCTACTATGCACAAGCGAATGCCGGGCGAACGACAGGGACTTAATCCATGGCCGAGACCACCAAATACGACCTTCTGCTTCGCGGCGGGCGTGTCATCTGCCCGGCATCCGGCATCAACGGCATCCGCGACGTGGCGATCCGCAACGGCCGCGTGGCCGCCGTCGAAGAGACCATTCTGCCGTCGAGCGCCGCCGAGACCATCGATGTCTCCGGCAAGCTCGTGCTACCCGGCATGATCGATACCCACGCCCACGTCTATCAATATGTCACCGGCCGCTTCGGCCTCAATCCCGACCTCGTCGGCGTGCGCTCCGGCGTCACCACCGTGATCGACCAGGGCGGCCCGTCATGCATGACGCTGCCGGGCTTCCGGCACTTCATCGTCGAGAAGGCCGAGACCCAGGTCTACGCGTTTCTGTCGGCTTATCTGGTCGGTGGGATGGAGGGCCACTACTACCCCAATCTCTACAGCCCGGACTGTGTCGACATCGATGCCACCGTGAAGTCGGCCAACGAGAACAAGGACATCGTTCGCGGGATCAAAGGCCACGCCGAGGTCGGCGGCTTCGCGCGTTGGGGCATCGAGGTTCTGGAAATGTCGGCGGAGATCGGCCGCCGCGCCGACCTGCCGCTCTACGTGCATTTCGGCCAGCTCTGGGAATTGCCGGCGAGCGGCGCCAACGGCGAGGACGCCGACACGATTCTCGAACGCGTCATTCCGAAGCTCCGCCCCGGCGATATCCTTGCGCATCCGTTCACGCGCCATCCCGGCGGCTTCGTCGACCGGAACGGCGAAGTGCATCAGGTCATCCGCGCCGCGCTCGATCGGGGCCTCAAGGTCGACGTCGGGCACGGCAGCCATTTCTCGTATCGCCTCGCCCGCAAGGCGCTCGCCGCCGGCGTCGTGCCGCACACGCTTGGCGCCGACATGCACGGCTACAATACCGAAGTGCCGCCGCCGGCCGGCACGCCGGCGCAGCACTACGATGACGAAAACCATCCGTTCCGCGGCCAGGCGCGCTTCAGCCTGACGCAGGCGATGAGCTCGATGCTGGCGCTCGGTCTTACACTTGAGGACGTGGTGCCGATGGTGACGTCGAACCCGGCGCAGATGATCGGACTGACCGATCGCCTCGGCGCGCTCAAGCCGGGCTATGTCGCCGACGTGTCGGTGCTGTGGGACGATCGGGGCCGCTTCGTTCTGCGCGACAACGAGAACACCGAGGTCGTCGCCGAACGGCTGCTGCGGCCGGCGTTCTGCCTGCGCGCCGGCAAGCGCTTCGACGCCGACTCGCCGATCCTGCCGCAAGTCATCGCGGCTTAGAGGACTCCGTTCATGAACGCGACCGGTAGCGGCGAAACGCTGGCCGCGGACCCGCGTGAGCGGTGGCATTCGCTCGACGCCGCCGCGCGCGACGCTGCTTACAACAACAATGCGGCGGCCAAGGACAGCCCCGCACAGATCGAGTGGCGCAATCGCACGTCCGCCGCTTACCGCGCCGCGCACCCGAAAGGTCTCGACATCGCTTATGCGCCGGCCGAGCGCACGGTGTTCGATCTGTTTCCGGCGGCCGACGCGAAGGCGCCGTGTTTCATGTTCATTCACGGCGGTTATTGGCAGCGCAATTCGCGGGACTTGTTTGCTTGCGTCGCCGGCGGTCTCGCCGCCGCCGGATGGTCGGTGGCGCTGCCCGGCTATACCTTGGCGCCGCGGACCAACCTGACGGGAATCGTCAACGAAATCGGTCAGGCGCTCGACTGGCTCGCCGAGCAGGGCGCGCAGCACGGCATCGCCGGTCCGCTCGTCATCTCCGGTTGGTCCGCCGGTGCACAGCTTGCAGCGCTGCATCTGAAGCACCCGCGCGTCGCCGCGGGGCTCGCCATATCGGGCGTTTACGAGCTTGGGCCGCTGCGCGACACCGGACTGAACGCGGCGCTAAATCTGACAGACACGGAAGTCGCCGAATTCTCGCCGCTGCGGCTTCCGGCCATCCAGAAGCCGCTCACCATTTCGTATGGCAGCGCCGAGTTGCCGACGCTCATTAACGACGCGCGGCATTTGTTTGAATTGCGTACTCGTCAAGGCGCGCCCGGCAAGCTCCTGCCGGTCGCCGGCGCCGATCACTTCTCGATTCTGCGCGAGCTGAACAAGCCCGACGGCGCCCTCGTCCGCGCTGCGATCGAGTTGTCGGATACCCGGGTTAAAGCCTACGCCAACTTTGAGCGCGGCGCGGCGCCCTCCCGGCGGGGGTGACGCCAGCTTACTGGCGATCTCCAAAGACTTCGACGGTCTCTACTCCCGGCGGCGCGGGACTATCATCGGGGACGAAAAAGTCTCGCGCCAGCGGCTGTCCCAACTCCGCCCGGTACCGGTCGAAGTCTGTGACGCCGCGCTCGGCCAGAAGCGTATCGTCGATCAGAAAGCGGCGGGTGAAATCGCGCGCCGGACTTTCAAAGACCGCATGCGCAGCATCCGCCATGATGTCCGGCTTGCGCGCCTGCCGCATCCGCTTCTCGCCGCCGAGCAGGTTGTTGACGGCTGCCGTTGCGATGATGGTCCGCGGCCACAACGCATTCACCGCGATGCCTTTTGGCCTGAGCTCGCCGGCGAGGCCCAGCACGACCAGACTCATGCCGAATTTGGCCATGCTGTATGCGGTGTGCGGCGCAAACCATTTCTCTTCCATGTCGAGCGGCGGCGATATCATCAGAATGTGCGGATTGGCCGCCTTCTCGAGATGCGGAATGGCCCATTTCGACACCACGAAGGTGCCGCGGGTGTTGATCTGATGCATCAGATCGAAACGGCGCATGTCGGTGTCGGCAACGCTCGTCAGCTGGATTGCGCTCGCATTGTTGACGACGATATCGATGCCGCCAAAGGTCTGCGCAGTGCGATCGAGCGCATCCTTGACGACCGCCTCGTCGCGCACATCCACGACCAGTGGAAGCGCCTTGCCGCCGGCACGCTCGATTTCTTCGGCGGCCGTATAGATCGTGCCGCTGAGCTTGGGATGCGGCCGCTCGGTTTTGGCCGCGATCGCGATATTGGCTCCGTCACGCGCGGCGCGAAGCGCGATCGCCAGGCCGATGCCGCGGGACGCGCCGGTGATGAAAAGGGTCTTTCCTGCGAGCGACATCGCCGATTACTTCTTTCGTGACAGAAATGCTGAGAATGCCGCACGAGCCTCGTCCGAGGACAAGCGCTCCACAAAGTGCGCGGCTTCGACATCGATCTGCTTGTCCACGGCGTCAAGGTGGCTGCGCATCAGGCGGCGCGATATCGACACAGCGCCAACCGGGAGCGCAGCGATTTCGTGGGCTGCTTTCATGGCGGCCGCGTCGACCTCGGACGCGTCCACCACCTCGTTGACCAGTCCGGCTTCTCTGGCCTGCTGCGCCGTCAACGGCCGGCCCATGACCAGCATGGAGAAGGCGCGGGCATATCCCATGCGCATCGGCGCAAGCAGGCTGGATCCCGCCTCCGGCAGCAGGGCAAGCTTGAGGAACGGCGTGGTGAATGACGCATTGGCGGCGGCGACGACGTAATCGCAGTGGAACAGCATGGTCACGCCGATGCCGATGGCCAGGCCGCCGACGGCGGCGACCAGCGGCTTCTGGCAGTGGGCGAGCGCTTTGAGGAAATCGAGCGTATGGGGCCGCAGTCCGCCGCTTTCGGCGGTCTCCAAAAATTCGCCAATGTCGGCGCCTGCGGAAAACACGCCTTGTCCGCCGGCGATCACGATGCAGCGGATCGATTCGCTCGCTCCAGCGTCGCGCAATGCGCGTGTCATCGCGGCGTACATCACCTGCGTCAGAGCGTTTTTCTTGTCCAGGCGATTGAGCCGGATGACGCGGACCGGCCCGTCATCGCTCACGACAATCGGATCCGACATGCTTCCTCTTCGCGGCGGCGTCCGCGCCGCCGCCGATGACTGCAGTATCGAAGCTTGGAGGAGGTTGAGCGATAGGCTCACCGGCAGCCAAAGCGTGGCGCTCCCTACGGGAATCGAACCCGTGTTTCAGCCTTGAGAGGGCCGCGTCCTAGACCGCTAGACGAAGGGAGCTTCACCCTCGAAATATCCCTGATGGCTGGGCTGCGCAAGCGTTCACGGCGCCGTTCCCCTCACCTTTGGACTGCGGCTTGTGACGGAAGACCTCACCGCAGGCGCTTTGCGCCGCTCTCCATGATCTCGGCGTTTTCCTTATATTAGTGGCCGAAATGAATCGAACGACACGGCGGAGACAAACCGCCACCAGGATCGCAGGCCGTCAGCCCGCGGCCACGCGACCGGCAACCGCTCGACTCTCAATCAGTTCATTCTCAATCACTTCATCCTCAATCACCTGGAGAGGCGATGCGAGCGCCCCGCCCCGAGACGGCCGCCACCGCAATGTCCGAAACGTCATCGGCGGCGCAGGCGCGCGCCCGATCGATCCGCGCGGTCTTTGCGGCTCTCATCCTGGTTCTGCTGCTCGCCGCCCTCGACCAGACCATCGTGTCGACCGCGCTGCCGACCATCGTCGGCGAATTGGGAGGGGTGACCCACCTGTCCTGGGTCGTCACCGCCTATCTGCTCTCCAGCACGATCGTCAGTCCGCTTTACGGAAAATTCGGCGACATCCACGGCCGCAAGATCATTCTGCAGGTTGCGGTCGTCGTCTTTCTGGTCGGCTCTGCGCTGTGCGGCCTGTCGCAGTCCATGCTGCAGCTCATTATATTCCGCGGCTTGCAAGGCCTCGGCGGCGGTGGATTGATCGTCACGACGATCGCGGTCATCGGCGATCTGGTTTCGCCGCGCGAGCGAGGCCGCTACCAGGGCGTCTTTGGCGCCGTGTTCGGCGTTTCGACTATCATCGGCCCGCTGCTCGGCGGGTTCTTCGTCGATCATCTGTCATGGCGCTGGATTTTCTATATCAACCTGCCGACCGGCGCGGTCGCGCTCGCCGTAATCGGCGCCGTGCTGAAATCGCCGTCGACGCGGCGGCAGCACGCCATCGACTATCTGGGCGCCGCGTTGCTGTCCGTGTCGCTGACGGCGGTCATTTTGTTCACGAGCCTTGGCGGGACGACCTTGCCCTGGGCGTCGCCGCTCACGATCGGACTTATCGCGCTCGGGATTGCCGGAGCGATCGCCTTCGTGATGGCCGAGGCGCGCGCCCGCGAGCCCATCGTCCCGTTGATCCTGTTCCGCAACGACACCTTCGTCATTGCGAGCGCGGTCGGCCTGATCGTCGGTCTCTCCCTGTTCGGTTCGATTACATATCTACCGATCTATCTTCAGGTGGTGAAGGGTGAGAGTCCCACAGCGTCGGGGCTGCAGCTCATGCCGATGATGCTCGGCATGCTGGCGACCTCGATCGCGAGCGGCCGGATCATCAGCGCCTGGGGCCGCTACAAGCTGTTTCCGATCGCCGGCACCGCGATCATGACGGCCGGACTGCTGATGCTGTCGCGCCTATCGGCCGACCATCCGACCTGGCAGACCTCGGTCGACGCGCTCGTGCTCGGTCTCGGCCTCGGCATGGTCATGCAGGTGCTCGTGCTCGCGGCGCAGAACAGCGTTGCCTTCGAGCATCTGGGCGTCGCGACATCGGGAACGACCCTGTTCCGATCCCTGGGCGGAGCTCTTGGCGTCGCGATCTTCGGCGCCATCTTTGCCAATGGGCTGCATGCGCACCTCGCCGCGGTGATCCCGCCGGGCTCAGCGATCCCCTCCGCGACCGACGCTGCCGGACTGGCGGCGCTGTCGCCCGAGCTTCGCGCGGATTATATCGCTGCGCTGGTGGCGGCCTTGCAGCCTGTCTTTCTTATCGCCGCCATCGTTTCCGCAACGGCGTGCGCGATCGCCTTGCTGCTTCGCGAAGTACCGCTGCGCGGCATGGCCCCGGCCGCCGGCCAAGGCGAAGGCATCGCGATGTTGCGCGATGCCACCTCGCTCGAAGAGCTCGAGCGCATCATCACGGCACTTCTGGCGCGCGAAAACCGCTGGCGCATTTATGCCGACGTCGCCAATCGAGCGAAGCTCGATCTGTCAGCTCCGGAGTTGTGGATGCTGGCCCGTCTCGGCGAGCGAGTGCCGTTGACGCTGGAGACGCTCAGCAACGATCTCAAGGTGTCTCTCCAGGCGCTGGCAGGGCCGTTGGCGGCTCTACGGGACCGCAAGATCGTCGAGGAGAACGAGCGAACGGAATTGCGCCTCACTGCGCTCGGGGTCGAGATGCGCGGCCGTCTCATGGAAGCGCGGCGAAATGGACTAAGCGAACTTCTGGCGCGCTGGGAGCCGGCCAAGCATCCGGAGGTGTTGGGGCTTCTGCAACGGTTGGCCGAGACGTTGACGCAGGATCTGCCGGTTCCTGACGCTCAATAGCGTCGCTCATCCAATCGGCCAGGTTCGTTCCCGCAATGAGCCGCCCATCGGCCGAGGATCAGGGTTCGGTCGCAAAACGCAGCCGCCCGGTCTGTTTCAGGGTCTTGATGTCGAAGGTGCGGATTTCGGTCGCGCCGCCGATGTCGAGCGTCAGCACGATGCGCCCCGCATTGGCGGAGGACGAAATGATCCGCGCTCCCTTCGGCAACAAGACGATGCCGTCGCCGACCGGCGCCGAAGCGCCGGACGCGAAGATGCGGTAGCCGATGACGCCCACCACGGTCCCGATCGCAATGACGGTGGTCAATGCCGATATGATCATCATCCATCGGACGCGCGCCACCATACTGTCTGCGGACGGATCGGCCGCACCGGCTCCGGGCGGAGCGCTGTCGGCGGCGGAACGGTCGTGCACCCGTAGGGCCGGCCGCGAGCGCATCCCGTCGCCTTGCGTTTCACCGGACAGATTGCCAGACACGTTGCTCATGACCGCCCCCATATGCCTTCGATGACGCAAACATCCATCGTGGTCGCAGAGGATGAAGCCGGCGGACGGCTCGACCGCGTGCTTGCTGCGCACATCACCGAGCTGTCGCGCTCCCGGCTCAAAAGCTTGATCGAGGCGGGCGCCGTCACGGTCGGCGGACACACGATCCGCGATCCGAGCCGCCGCGTCAATTCCGGCACTGCGATCGTTGTGGACGTGCCGCCGCCCGAGCCGGCCAAGCCTGCGGCCGAGCCCATCCCGCTCAACGTGGTTTACGAGGACGATGACATTATAGTCATCGACAAGCCGAAAAACCTGGTCGTGCATCCGGCCGCCGGACACTGGACCGGAACGCTGGTCAACGCGCTGATTGCCCATTGCGGCGCGAGCCTCTCCGGTATCGGCGGCGAACGGCGGCCCGGCATCGTACATCGGCTCGACAAGGACACGACCGGCCTTATGGTGGTGGCGAAGAACGACCACGCCCACCGGGCGCTTGCCGCGCAGTTCGCCGATCACGGCAAGAGCGGCGAGCCGTTCGAACGCGGCTATCTCGCGTTCGCGTGGGGCGCGCCCGACCGGCCCAACGGCACGATCGACCGCCCGATCGACCGGCACCCCAAGTCGCGCGACCGCATGGCCATCCGGGGCGGTGGCCGGGAGGCGGTGACCCACTGGCGGGTGCTGGAGCGCTTTGGCGGCGGCGACCCCCGCTCCCCCCTGCGAGCGCGCAAGCCGAAACAACTGCCCGGCCCGGCGGCGAGCCTCCTCGCCTGCCGGCTCGAAACCGGCCGAACCCACCAGATTCGGGTCCATTTGGCCTCGATCGGGCACCCAATCATGGGGGATGAAGTCTATGGCCCCGGATTCCGCACCAAATCGGCGATTTTGCCGCAGGAGGCGCAGGCCGCGCTCGCGGCCCTTGGCAGGCAGGCGCTCCATTCCCACGTATTACGCGTTAAACACCCGTCGAGCGGCAAAATCCTTGAGTTCCGGTCGGAACTGCCGCCCGATCTCGCTCGTTTGCATGACGCATTGTCGGGTCATGCTTGGAGCCGGGTAGTCGGGGCACCGAGCAACGAAAAGTAAGGTTTGGGCCAATATCACGCATTTTGCGTCGATTTTGAACGAGATCAACGCGGTATCGCGCCGAAGTGATGCCGTCTCCCCTTCGTTGGCTCGATTCGTCCGTGTATGGTGCGGGTACACGACGTGGAACTTTGACAAGGAAGTTAGCGCCGTTGGCTCGGGGAGCGGCGGCACTCTTGGCCTGCCGCTCCGCGGGGGTACCTGAGGATGGAGGGCGCTATCATGGCCCAAACTGCTGCATTGCCGATCCTGTCGGGGGAAACTGGGCTTACCCGGTACCTCGAGGAGATCAGGCGATTCCCGATGCTGGAGCCGCAGGAAGAATTCATGCTGGCGAAGCGCTGGCGCGAGCACGAGGATCGTGAGGCCGCGCACAAGCTCGTCACCAGCCATCTGCGCCTCGTCGCCAAGATCGCCATGGGCTATCGCGGCTACGGGCTGCCGATCTCGGAAGTCATTTCCGAGGGCAACGTCGGCCTGATGCAGGCGGTCAAGCGGTTCGAGCCCGACAAGGGGTTCCGGCTGGCGACCTACGCCATGTGGTGGATCAAGGCGGCGATCCAGGAATACATCCTGCGCTCGTGGTCGCTGGTGAAGATGGGCACCACGGCGAACCAGAAGAAGCTGTTCTTCAACCTGCGCAAGGCGAAGAGCAAGATTTCGGCGCTCGACGACGGCGACATGCGGCCCGATCAGGTCAAGCTGATTGCCAAGCGGCTTGGCGTCACCGAGCAGGACGTGATCGACATGAACCGGCGGCTTGGCGGCGACGCGTCTTTGAACGCGCCGATCCGCGAGGACGGCGATTTGGGCGAGTGGCAGGACTGGCTGGTGGACGACAGCGTGAGCCAGGAGAGCCGTCTGGCCGAGAGCGAGCAGTCGGACAACCGCCACAAGGCGCTGGGCGAGGCGCTGACGGTTCTCAACGACCGCGAGCGGCGCATCTTCGAGGCGCGGCGGCTTGCCGACGAGCCGATCACGCTGGAGGAACTGGCCGACGAGTTCGGCGTGTCGCGCGAGCGCGTCCGCCAAATCGAGGTCCGCGCCTTCGAAAAGGTCCAGAAGGCGGTGCGAAACGGCATGGCCTCGATCGAAAATCCCGCGGCCGCAGCGGCAGCCGTGCACTGACGGCGGTTCTCGCTCAAACACCCTCTTGTCATGCCCCGCGAAAGCGGGGCATTTCATTTGTGGCGAGCGCGTGTCCCGAAAAAGTGGGAACCGGTTTTCCGATAAGGACACGCGCCCAGTTCAAGAGAGCTGGAGTGCATTCCCGTCGGAATGCTCTAGCGTTGGAGAGACGCCGGGAATGCCTCGTTACCGGGTTGCGGTCGATACAGGTGGGACGTTCTCGGACTTCGTCTATCTTAATGAGGACACCGGCGCGGTCACCATCACCAAGGTGCCCTCAACTCCCGACGACCCGTCGCGCGCAATTCTGCAGGGTGTTGAGGCGCTGATCGCCCAGGGTGTGCCGGCTGCCCACGTCAGTTACTTCTGTCACGGCACGACGGTCGGCACTAACGCACTCCTCGAAGGCAAAGGCGTCAAGACCGGTCTCCTGGTCACGCAAGGCTTCCGCGGCATCTACGAGGTGGCCGAACAGGCGCGGCCTTACGGCACCGCGATCTTCGACGTCATGTACGACAAGCCGAAGCCGCTGGTGCCGCAGAGCCTGACCGGCGAAGTGAAGGAGCGCGTCGATTTCCGCGGCCATGTGCTCGTGCCGCTCGACGAAGCGGCGCTGCGCCAGACGCTGCGCGAAATGAAAGTGCACACCATCGAAGCGCTAGCGGTGTGCCTGTTGTTTTCCTTCCTGCATCCGCAGCACGAGCAACACGTACGCGACATCGCGCTCGAAGAACTGCCCGGCTGCAACGTATCGCTCTCCTGCGAAATCCTGCCGCAGATCCGCGAGTACTATCGGCTGAGCACGACCGTCATCAACGCGTACCTGCAGCCGATCCTGGCGCGCTACGTCGCCAACCTCGATCGCCGCCTCGCCGACGCCGGCGTGATGACGCGGCAAAAATACATCATGCAGTCGAACGGCGGCATGTCGACGTTCGCCGAGGTGGCGCGCACCGCCGTGACCACGGTGCTGTCGGGGCCGGCAGGTGGCGTCACCGCCGGCGCCTATGCGTGCCGCATGACGGGTTTTCCCAACATCATCACCTTCGACATGGGCGGCACGTCCTGCGATGTTGCGCTGATCAAGGACGGCGAGCCGGTGTTTGCGAGCCGCGGCAAGATCGAAGGCCGCGACCTTGCCCTGCCGATGATGGACATCAATACGGTCAGCGCCGGCGGCGGCACCATCGCCACGGTCGACCGTTTCGGCGTCCTTGAAGTCGGCCCGCAAAGCGCGGGCGCGGTTCCCGGCCCGGCCTGCTACAGCCGCGGCGGCGAGATCGCGACCATCACCGACTGCAATCTCGTGCTCGGCTATCTGAGCCCGAACAACTTCCTCGGCGGCCGCATGGTGCTCGACCGCGCCATGGCCGAACGCGCGCTCGACGCCGTGGCGAAGCCGCTGTCGCTTGACGGCGAAGCTGCGGCCGAGGGCATCGTGCGCATCATCGACGTGAAGATGGAGGAGGCCATCAAGGCGATCTCCACCATGCGCGGCCACGATCTGCGCGACTTCATGCTGCTCGCGTTCGGCGGCGCCGGCCCGCTGCATGCGGCGCGGATGGCACGCGACCTCGGCATGGCCGGCGTCATCGTGCCGCTCTATCCGGGCGTGTTCTCGGCCATCGGCCTGATGATGTCGGACGTCAAGCACGACTACATCCGCTCGCGCATGACGGCGATCACCGAGCTGACGCCGGACGACGTCAACGCCGTGTTCGCGCAGCTTGAAACGCAGGCGCGCGACAACCTGCGCCGCGAGGGCTTCGCCGATCACGAAATCCGCATCGATCGCGCCATCGACATGCGCTACGCCGGACAAGGCTACGAGATCACCATGGCGTGCACGGCCGAACAAACAAACCAGCTCGCCGTGCTGCGCAAGACCTTCGATGTGGAGCACAAGAACCAGTTCGGCCACATGGCGCCCGACGAGCCGGTCGAGGTCGTGTCCTACCGGGTCCGCGGCGTCGGCTTGGTGCCGCCGGTGTCGATGCCGAAGTTTTCGCCCGAGGGCAAAAAGCTCACGGACGCGCTGATCGAAACGCGCCCGGTGCGCTTCGACGGCACGACGGTGCCGTGCCCGGTGTATCAGCGCGAGAAGCTCGACGTCGGGCTGACGCTGCGCGGACCCGCCATACTGGATCAGTTCGACTGCACGACCGTGATCTGCGCCGGTCAGGTGGCGCGCGTCGACGAATGGAAGAATCTGATCGTGACGGGCGAGGCTTAGAGCATCAATCGCTTCAGACTGAAGCGATTAATGCTCTAACATTTTTTGTTGGTGCATGATCTTTTCGGAAAACCGGCTTCCACTTTTCCGGGTCATGCACTGCGCGCTCAGGCCGCCGCCGCGGCATCCGCCTTGTCTTTGCCGGCGAAAACCCATTCGGAGGCCATGGCGAGCAGGTAACAGCCCATCGCCATGAGGTAGAGCGCCTGGAATCCGAGATACATCGAATTGTATTCCAGGAGGCCGCCGACGATCGCGCCCAGAAGATTCATCGCCATTATGCCGGAGATGTGGCCGCGCATGGTGAGCAGCGTCGAAAATACGATGCCCGAGAACAGAAGCGGCAAGCTGAGCAGCGCGGCGGTCTCAACCCGCCCAAGCGGCGTCGAGGCAAATCCGCCGGATCGCGCGACGAGCCAGCCGGCCGCAAGCGCCGCCAGCAGGCAAAGATAGGCCAAGTGCAGACGCCTGATACCGAACCACTGCACCAGGCAGTTGCCGATAAACGCCATGATCAGAATGCCGGCAAAGACGGTGCCGATGACCTGCCACGTATTGCCGAAGGTCAGCCCCATCTCGGTGATGCCCTTGGTTTCGATCAGCATGAATCCGGCGCCGAGAAAGAAGAACGACAGATGGCTGAAACGCGGCGCTTCGGCGACGAAATTGCCGATCAGCGACAAGGACAACAGCAGGATCAGGCCGATCATGATCAGATAGGACACCGGATAAACCCGTTGCGGCATGTAGAAGAACGGCCAATCGTCGGTCGAGACGCTGGCAGCTTCCTTCGAATTGGCATAGAGCGCCGTCACGTTGTCGAAGCCCGTCGTGACCGCGCCGGCCGGCATCTTCCAGTTCGGATCGTTCGAGATCAGGAAGGTCGTGTTGCCGCCCAGCGCGCTGAGACACAGCGGCGAGCGCCCGTCGAATACGCCCTGCAGCATCAGGAAGATTTTGCGCCCCAACGCCTCCGACAGGATTGTGAAGGACAATGACACCATGCCGTCGGGCTTCAGCCGGCTTCGCGCCTCGCGCAAACCCTCGACGGTGTAGACGAACGAATCCAGCCGCACGCTCGAACCGTGACTGAGCAGCGTGTGGGAATCGAGCAACCCATAGACGACCAGATCGTACGTGTTCGTGGTATTGCGTAGGAAGGTGCGGGCATCGTTGTTGACGACGCGGACGCGCGGGTCCTGGTACGGATGTTCGGGATGGCGCTGCTCGCCGACCTGGATGATCACCGGGTCGATCTCGATGGCGTCGACATGCCGCGCATTGGCGCGCAGGGCCGCGGCGACGTCGTTGCCGGTTCCTGCGCCGACGATCGCGACGTCATCGAGGACCGCACGGCTCTTGTAGGGAAAGTCGTAGTAGCGGCGGTCATCCTGCTCGCCGGTATTGTACGGTGAGAAGTCAAGAATGTGCTGGTAGAAGTGTCCGGAGGCGCGAATTTGCGTCAGCCCGGTTTTCTGATCGGTGCCGATGTCGATCAGTTGATAGGGTGAATAGACACGGCTCCACAGCGGATCGATCGGCCACCACGCCAGGACGATGGTGCAGACAGCGCTGAGCACGATGCCGGCAACGAGCGACGACGACCGCCGCAAGAGAAACAGCAGCAGCGCCAAGAAACAGAGCGAGAACCAGACCAGCGGCGGCGTCCACAGCAGGCTCGCCGCCAGCATCACAACGACGCCGAGCAGGCTGCCAACCAGATTGAGGCCATAGGCCTGAAGATTTTTGCGGCGCTCCATGAGCCGCCCGCACAGCTGGCCAACCGGAACGAAAGTCACGGCGGTGAGCAGGAAGATGATGGACAGCAGCAAAAACAGAACGACCGCCTCGACCCAGCCGCCCTGTTGCAGCCCCATGGTCAGCTGCTCACTGAACGGATTGATGCTCACGTCGGGGAGCGCTGCGCGGATGAACAGAAAGAAACAGAACTGTACCGCCATAAGCGGCACCACCAACGCCAGCGGGATACGGCTGCGCCCGGCGAGCGCATAGCCTAAACCGAGACCGGCAAAGCACGCCAGCAGGCTGAAGTTCTTGTAGAAGGCGAGGAAGATCAGGACCGAGGACTGCCAGCGGATCAGCGCCAATTCGAGAAACAGGCTGAGCCCGGCCGAGAACACGATCGCCGGATCGACGTAACGAGAGTCAAGCTTGTCGAGATACTGCGCTTGCGCGAATGCATTGGCATTCAGGAGCGGCTCGAGCTTCCGCAGCAGGTAGGACAGCGCCCAGGTCGCAGCCAAGGCCACGGCGCCGAGCAGGACGCCTTCGAGGATTGCGGCATTGACGGAAACGTCGGCATGGGCGGCGCCGTAGCGCATGCGCAACGGCACGACGACAATGAGAACGATGAACGCGCCGAAGCCGATCGCCACCAGCAGGCGAAGCATCGCCCGCATCAAGCCGGATTCGTCTTTGACATCGACGGTACCGGCGGCGTTGTCCGCCCGCTCAGCACTCATCCCGCGTCCCCACGCCCCCGGATTGCACGCGACGCTAGCAGACCGGGTGTATATCGGGAAGGGTTGGCACGCCGGGCGGTGTGCCCGGCCAATGGGCGAGCAAGGATCGACGACGGCGCGATCTTGCTTTAGTCGTGACGCGGGGGCGATAGAGTTGCTCGTCATTCCGGGGCGCGGCCGCAAGCCGCGAGCCCGGAATCCATAGTCACAGGTCGGGGGTTATGGATTCCGGGTTCCTCGCATTCGCTCGGCCCCGGAATGACAAAGTCATAGAGAAGCAAAAAATGCACATCGACGCCGTCGATCTTGAAGTGGTGAAAGCGAGCCTCTCCGGCATCGTGCAGGAGATGCAGAACTCGCTGTTCCGTACCGGCTTCTCCACCATCGTGCGCGAGTCGCAGGACGCCTCCTGCGCGCTGATGAACGCAAACGCCGAAGTGGTCGCCCAGCACGTCGTGCTGCCGCTGCATATCGGCGCGTTCCCGGCCTGCTGCGCGGCGGTGCTGCGGGAGTTCGGCACATCGATCGCCGAGGGCGACGCGTTCCTGATCAACCATCCCTACGACGGCGGCAGCCCGCACGCGCCCGACATGGCGGTGATCACGCCGGTCTTCGTCGATGGCGCGCTGTTCGGCTTCTGCGGCTCGATCGCGCACAAGGGCGACATCGGCGGCCCGGTGCCGGGCAGCTGCTCGGGCCAGGCGCGCGAAATCTTCAACGAGGGCCTGCATCTGCCGGCGGTGCGCTATCAGCGAAATCTCGAAACCAACACCGACATCGAGCGCATCATCGCCGCCAACAGCCGCACGCCCGAGCTTGTGCTCGGCGATATCCGCGGCCAACTCGGCGCCGACCGGCTGGGCGAGCGCCGGCTCAAGGAGCTGGTCGCCAAATACGGCAAGGACAAAGTGCTGGCGAGCTACGCCCGCCTGTTCGAGATCGGCGAGGCGCGCGTGCGCGGCGCCATCGCCGAGTGGAAGGACGGCCGCTACGAAGCCGAGCGCTTCGTCGACGATGATGGCATCGAGCTGGAAAAGCCGGTGCGCATCCACGTGGTCGCGCAGAAGCAGGGCGACCGGCTGCATTTCGATTTCTCGGGCTCGGCGGATCAGACGCGCGGGCCGGCGAACATCCGCCCGCCGCTGGTGCAGGCGGCGTGCGGCTATGCGCTGATCTCGATGATCGACCCGCACCTGTACGTGTCGAGCGGGCTTCTGCGCGCCTTCAGCATCACGGCGCGCGAAGGCAGCGTGCTCAATCCGCGCTTCCCGGCGCCGGTCAACACCTATAACCCGACCGTTCACGCGCTGGTCGATGCGATCTTCGCAGCCCTCGGCCCGATCGTGCCCGGCAAGGTTCGCGCCGACGGCAGCGGCAGCCGCTCCATCATCATCGGCGGCCGCAGCACCTATACGGGCAAGGGCTACGTGCAATACGAACTCCTCGCCGGCGGCGCCGGCGCGCGGGCCACGAAAGACGGCGCCTCCGCCATCACGGTCAATCAGAGCAACGCCCGCATCGCGCCGATCGAGATCATCGAGAGCGAGTTTCCGACCCGCGTCACGCGCTTCGAGCTGATCAAGGATTCCGGCGGCGCCGGGACGTTCCGCGGCGGTCTCGGCATCCGCCGCGAGTATCTGAACCTTGCCGACGCGCGCTTCTCGATCCGCTCGATGAAGCACATCATCCCGCCGAACGGCATCGCCGAGGGCCGGACCGGCCGGCCAGGCGACATCTGGATCAATCCGGATACCGATCACGCCAAGCGCCTACCGACGCGTTACGCCGATTATCCGCTCAAGGAAGGCGACACATTCCAGCTCGATTCGCCCGGCGGCGGCGGCTACGGCGATCCGATGGCGCGGCCGGCCGACAACGTGCTCGCCGACGTGCGCGAAGGCTATCTGTCGGCCGAAGCCGCCGCGCGCGACTACGGCGTGGTGCTCAAGCGCGAGGGCAGCAATTTCGTCGTGGATGCTGCGGCGACGCAGGCAAGGCGCGCCAAGGTGACAATCTAGGCGGCGAGCGCGTGATCCGGATTCTTATGCGGCTGCGCAACAAGATAGCAAATGTTCCGTGCGCGAACTCGGACAGTCGTCGTTTGCGGCATGGTATCGGGCTTTGTCGGCAAGGATTAAGGTGTGAGGCATGAAGACCGTAGGTTTTATCGGCATCGGCGGCATGGGCAGCGGCATGGCGGCCAACCTGACCAAGGCCGGCTATCGTCTGGTCGTGAACGATCTGAGGCGCGAGCAGGCCAAGGGACTGGAGGGCGAAGGCGCACAGTTCAAGGACTCGCCCAAAGCAGTGGCCGAATCGTGCGAACTCGTGCTCTCGATGTTACCGAACAACGATGCAGTCAGGGCCGTCGGCCTCGGCAAGGGTGGGCTCGCCGAGGCGACCACCGGCGCCAAGGTGTGGATCGATTTTAGCAGCGTCGATAAAGAGACCATCGTTAGCGTCAGCGGTGAGCTCAACAAAAAGGGCTGGGCCGTGGTCGACGCTTCGGCCGGAGGCGTCGAGGAGGTCGCGGCGGCCGGTGAGCTGGCGCTTTGGCTTTCGGGCTCCAAGGCGTTGTTTGACGAGCATCAGCCGATATTCAAGGCGATGGGCAAATCAATTCTTCACGTCGGGGAACTCGGCAACGCCAAGCTGGTCAAGAATGCCATGGCGATGTTGGCCGCTGTCCAACATCTGAGCCTTGTTGAAATCAGCTGTTGGCTCAGGAAGGGCGGTCTCGATGAGGCCACCTTCCAGACCATTATCAAGAACTCTCAGCAGGATTCGGTGGCGACCCGACGCATCATGGAAATTTTGGTGAGCCGCAAGTTCAAGCCGCGCAAGTCCTGGATGCCAAAGGACGTGGGCTTCGGGCTCGATATGGCGCGCAACATGGAGGTCCCGATGCCGTTTGTCGGCCTCGCCTACCAAATGTTTGCTATCGCGCAGGCGACGGGTCAGGACGGCTATGAGGCGACGGGCATTGCCTGCAACCTTTACGACGTGATCAACGGAAATAAGACCAAGCCGAGCTGAGGTCGTGTTCGTCATGGTGGCGAACGACAAGCAGATTCACGATGTGATTGCGCGCGGCCGAAGGCGCGACCCGCTACTGTGGTGTATTGGAATGACAGGAACAGTCTTGTCATGGTCCGCGCAGGCGGACCATCCAGTAATCACAAAGCGACAGAACCCGAAGCACCGCGATTACTGGATCATCCACCGTCGCGGATAGCTGGATTGCCTCGTCGCCCTTCGGGCTCCTCGCAATGACCACGATACGCGGCAGACGATCGACCTCCCTCGCCTCCCGGACCTGATGCGTGTAGGCTCAAAACCTAAGGCACAACGATTTCTTTTGACGGTCACGCGGATGCTGTCGGGAGCGGAGATCGCGGCGGTCGAAACGTGGCTCGCGCGGTTCGAGCATGCGCTGCGCTGCCGCGACGGCGATGCGCTTGAAGCCTTGTTCGTTCGTGACAGCTTTTGGCGCGATGTGCTGGCGTTCAGTTGGCGCATCGAGACCGCGGCCGGCGCGCACGCGCTCACGCGCGAACTCTTGGCCGACGCCGAGCGCGTGCGGCCCTCCGGCTTCGCCATCGATCCCAACCGTGCCCCGCCGCGCCGCGTGACGCGCGCCGGCACCGACGCGATCGAGACCATCTTCGGGTTCGAGACCGCGCAGGGCCGCGGCAGCGGCATGCTCCGGCTCACGCAAGACGCGGGCGCATCGCTCAAGGCGTGGACGCTGCTCACCGTGCTCGAGGAGATCAAAGGGCACGAGGAACGGAGCGGACGATCGCAGCCGCCCGGCAAGGTCTACTCGCGCGATTTCCACGGCCCGAACTGGCTCGATGTGCGCGAGGCCGCCGCGGCCTACGCCGATCGCGATCCCGCCGTGCTAGTGGTCGGCGGCGGACAGGCCGGCCTGTCGGCGGCGGCGCGGCTTGGCCAGTTGCAGGTCGATACGCTCATCGTCGACCGCGAGCGGCGCATCGGCGACAACTGGCGCAACCGCTATCACGCGCTGGTGCTGCACAATCAGACGCACGTCAATCATCTGCCCTACATGAAATTTCCGCCGAACTGGCCGGCCTACATTCCGAAAGACAAGATCGCCGGCTGGTTCGAGGCCTATGTCGAAAGCATGGAGCTCAATGACTGGCCCGCCACCGAATTCGAGGGCGGCCGCTACGACGAGTCGGCGCGGCGGTGGTCGGTCACGCTGCGCCGCGCGGACGGCAGCCGCCGCGAGATGCATCCGCGGCACGTCGTCATGGCCACGGGCGTCAGCGGCATTCCCAACATGCCAGACATCCCGACGCTGAAGACTTTCGCCGGCACTGTCCTGCATTCAAGCCAATACAACGAAGGCGACGCCTGGGCCGGCAAGAATGTTTTGGTGATCGGGTCGGGCAACAGCGGTCACGACATCGCGCAGGATTTGCACGCCAGCCGCGCCAACGTCACGCTGGTGCAGCGCAGCTCGACGATGGTGGTCAACGTCGAGCCAAGCGCGCAGCTGCCGTATGCGCTCTACGATGAGGGGCCTTCGCTCGAAGACTGCGACCTCATCACCATGTCGATTCCGCTGGAGCTTTCGAGGAAGAGCCACATCCTCTTGACCGAAACGGCGCGGAACCTCGACAAGGCCCTGCTGGACGGCCTCGAGCGCAAGGGATTCCGGCTCGACTTCGGCGAGGAAGGAACCGGATGGCAGTTCAAGTATCTCACCCGCGGCGGCGGCTATTACTTCAACGTCGGCTGCTCCAACCTGATCGTTAAAGGCGACATCGCGCTGGCGCAATTCTCCGACATCGAGTTCTTTCGTCGCGAACGGGGCGCGCATGCGGAGCGGCAAGACTCTCCCCGCCGACCTGATCGTGCTGGCGACCGGCTACATGAGCCAGGAGCACCTCGTCCGCAAGCTGTTCGGCGAGAGCGTTGCGGCGCGGCTCGGGCCGATCTGGGGCTTCGGCAAGGAACAGGAGCTGCGCAACATGTTCGTGCGCACGGCGCAGCCGGGCCTCTGGTTCATTGCCGGCAGCTTTGCCCAGTGCCGCATTTATTCGAAGTATCTCGCGCTGCAGATCAAGGCCTGTGAACTCGGACTGATGCCGCAGGCGCGTATCGAGCATCCCGCTCCGGCGTCCCGCGAGACGCAAGCAGCGGCGAGCGCGTAAGACTAATCGTTGAGCGCGCCGCGCAGCGGCCAGCGGCAGATGAAGATGACCAGGCTCGCCAGCGCCGCGATGGCGGCGATCATCAGAAAGAAATGCGGCTGCTCCATGCTGCTCCAGAAGCTGCCGAGCCAGCCCGACAAAAAGCCGCCGATGAAGCTCGTCGCCAGCCACACCCCCATCATCATCGATAGGATGCGCCGCGGCGCGACCTTGCTTACCAGCGACAGCCCGATCGGCGACAGATAAAGCTCGCCGACGGTGATGACGACGAAGTAGGCGAACAGCCACCACCAGCTCGCCTTGCCGGCACCGGCATAAAACGCCGCGAACACCATGATGAGATTGGCCCCCGTCACGCCGAGACAGCCGAGCGCCATCTTGGTGATCGTCGAAGGCTCGGTGCCGCGCTCCGCCTGCCGCGACCACAGCGCGACTACGAATGGCGTGAACGCGAAGATCATGAACGGATTGAACGCCAGGAACCACGTGGTCGGGATGTCGGCGGTGAGGCCGAACAGGATGAACGTGCGATCGGTGTTGGCATCGGCCCAGAGCACCAGTGTGTTGCCCTGCTGCTCGTAGGTACCCCAGAACAATGTGTTGGGCACGAACAGCACGAGCAGCGCGACAATGACGCGCCAGTCGGCGCGCGTAAGCGGGTTGTGCTCCGCGTGCGCGGCCTTCGCCTTCTGCAGCTCGTCGGGCGGCAGCATCGGCAGCGCGTAGAGATAGATGCAGAGCCCGATGCACATGCCGACGCCCGCCGCCGCAAAGCCGTAGTGCCAGCCGATCGACTTCGCCGAGCGTGCCGCAGATCAGCGGCGCGAGGAACGCGCCGAGATTGATGCCGACATAGAAGATCGAGAAGGCGCGGTCGCGTCGATGATCGCCCGGCGCGTAGAGGCCGCCGACCTGCGTGGAGATATTCGGCTTGAAGGCGCCGTTGCCGAGGATCAGCACGAAGAGCGCCACGAGGAACAACGGCTCGACCGCCATCATGAAATGGCCGATCGCCATCAGGCTCGCGCCGATGATGACAGTACGGCGCTGGCCGAGGACCCGGTCGGCAAGGAGCCCGCCGAAGATCGGCGTGAAATAGACGAGCCCGGTGTAGAGCCCGTAGATCTGCGACGCCAGCGGCTGCACGTCGAGCGTGCCGAACACGCCTTCGAGCGCGCTCTTGAGCCCGATCAGGCCGCGCACGGTGCCGGCCTGATCGGGCAGCAGCAGATATTTCGTCATGTAGAGCACGAGCAGCGAGCGCATCCCGTAATAGGAGAAGCGCTCCCACATTTCGGTGGTGAACAGAAACGACAGCGCCTTCGGATGGCCGAACAGGTCGGCGCTTCCGGCCTCCGCAGAATAAGCCTTTAATTCAACGCGATCGGCCAAGGCGCACGGGTCTCCACAACGTCATGGCCTGGCTTGTCCCGGCCATCCACGTCTTTAATCTCCATCGCTACCAAGACGTGGATGCCCGGCACAAGGCCGGGCATGACGGAGGGAACGGAACAGCCGATGCTTATCTCTGCCTCATCTCGTGTATTGATTCCGATTGCTGCGATGCTTTTGGGCCCTTCTCCGGCCATCGTACCGGCACACGCCGCCGATCCGATCCTGCTCCACGTCAACACGTTCCCGACGGCCCGGTCGCTGCCGTTCTATGCGGGCGTCGATTGCGGCTTTTTCGCCAGGCGCGGCCTGAAGGTCGAACTCGAGTTCACCGAAAGCTCGGAACGCCAGCGCGAGGGACTTGCCGGCGGAAGCGTCGATATCGTGCATTCGGCAGTCGATAATGCGGTCGCCATGATCGACGTCGCCAAAGTCGACGTCGTGATCGTCAGCGGCGGCGACAGCGGCACCAACGAGCTTTACGTCCAGGACACCATCAAGGATTACTCCGACATCCGCGGCCACGCCATCGTGGTCGACGCGACCAATACGGCCTACGCGCTGCAGGCGAAGAAAATCCTGGCACAGCACGGCCTCAAAGACCGCACAGACTATACGCTTAATGCGGTCGGCAACGGGCCGCATCGCTTCGCGGCCCTGATGGAGGACAAGAACAACGCGGGCGGCATACTCAACCTGCCCTACTCGCTGCAGGCCGCCGCCAAGGGGATGAAGAGCCTCGGCCGCACCACCGACATGCTTGGCCCCTATCAGGCCGGTGGCGCGTTCGTGCGGCGCGATTGGGCGAAGGCCAATGCGGCGACGCTCGAGCAATATCTCGCGGCTTTCGTCGAGGCGCTGCGCTGGTCGCTCGATCCGGCGAACCGCGCCGACGCGGTCGCCATCCTGGTCGACAAGCTGAAACTGCCGAACGATATGGCGGAGAAGAGCCTCGCGCTGATGGCCGAACCCGGCTTCGGCTTCGCGCGCGATGCAGCCTTCGATCCGGCCGGATTCAAGGACGTGCTGGCGCTGCGCGCCGAGGTCGAAGGCGGCACGCCCGCCGACCCCCAGCACTATATCGACCTGAGCTACTACGATGCGGCGATGAAGCTGCTAAAAGAGTAGCTGCGGCGGCCCGCCCGGCTGTTGACGCCGGCGCACGGCCGCAGGTGTCCTCAAGACAACAAGCAGGAATAATTTGGCAGAGCATCAATTCAAAGGCCGCCGGGAAGATGCGCGCCTTGTCACCGGCCGCGGCCGCTATACCGACGATTACGGTTTCGACGGGCAGGCGCGCGCGTTGTTTCTGCGCAGCGACCGCGCACATGCCAGGATCGTGCGCATCGATATCGCGGAAGCGCGGACGATGCCGGGCGTCATCGATATCGTCACCGGCGAGGACATGGCCGCGACGGGCTGGCAAGGCATGCCCGCCATGGCCTTCTTCAAGGGCGTCAGCGGCGGCGCGCTGCGCGTGCCATTCCGTACCGGGCTTGCGGTCGGCCGGGTGCGCTTCGTCGGCGAACCGGTCGCGCTTGTTGTTGCCGACACCGAAGCGAGCGCTCAGGACGCCACCGAGCAGATTGTGGTCGAATACGACGACCTTCCGGTGCTGGTCGAGGCGAATGACGCGCTGGCCGAAGGCGCGCCGCGGCTGCACGAGGACTATCCGGACAATCTCGCCTTCGACTACGAGTACGGCAATCGCGAAGTGGCCGACAAGGCCTTTGCCGGCGCGGCGCACGTGGTGCGCGCCGAACTCCGCGCGCAGCGGATTTCCGGCAGTCCCATGGAGCCGAAATCCTGCGCCGCGGTCTATGACAAGGCGAGCGACAGCTACGAACTGTGCGCGCCGACGCAAGGCGCCGCCGATCTCAAATCGGCGCTGGCGCAGATCACTGGGCTTCCGTTCGATCGCTTCCGCGTCCGCTCTTCCGATGTCGGCGGCGCGTTCGGCGTGCGCAACGAGATCTACCCGGAATTTCTCGCTGTAATGCTCGCGGCGAAACGAATCGGCCGCGCCGTCAAATGGCGCGGCACGCGCGGCGAGACGTTGTCGGGCGATCACCACGCCCGCGCCGCCGATCTCAGCGGCGAACTCGCCCTCGACAACGAGGGCCGCTTCGTTGGGCTGCGCGTCAAGTGGCTGGTGAATGTGGGCGCCTTCTGCTCCAACGCCGGCCCGCTGATCAACACCGTCGCTTCGCCGACGAGTTCGGCGATCAGCCTCTACAACGTGCCCGCGGTCTACGGCCGGCATCACCTCGTCTTCACCAACACGACGCCGACCACCGCCTATCGGGGCGCCGGCCGCCCCAACGTCTCTTACCTCTGGGAACGCCTGGTCGAGGAGGCTGCGATCGCCACCGGCATCAACTCGATCAAGCTGCGGCGCTTGAATTTTCTCCGCAAGGATGCGTTCCCGCTGCGCACGCCAACCAACTCGAACTACGACAGCGCCGACCCTAAGCGTCTGCTCGACACCGCAATGCAGGCCGCCGACTGGAAAGGGTTTGCGGCGCGCCGCAGAAGGGCCAAGTCGGCCGGCAAATTGCGCGGGCTCGGGCTTGCCATGTTCATCGAACCGTCAGGCGGCGCCGGCAAGGAGCAAGCCGAAATCCGCGTCGAAGCCGGCGGACGGCTTGCGATGTATTCGAACGCGGGACCGTCCGGACAGGGCCATGAAACCGTGTTCCCGGCGATCGTGGCCGACGTGCTGGGCATCGCCGCCGAAAACATCGATCTGCGCTACAACGACATCGCGGCGCCGAAACTTGCCGGCGTCGGAAGTTTTGGCTCACGGTCGCTGATCAGTCATGGCGCCGCGCTGCAGACCGCCGCCAAGGAGATCGTCGAGAAAGGCCGCAAGCTCGCGGCAACCGAACTCGAAGTCGCCGAGACCGACGTCGTGTTCGACCGCGGCGCCTATACGGTCGCAGGTACCGACCTCAAACTGAGCCTGCAATCGCTGCTCGAGAAGAGCTGGAGCGAGCCGAAACATCCGCTCGACACCAACACCACGATCGATCTCGCCACCGCATTTCCAAGCGGCGCGCACGTCGCCGAGGTCGAGATCGATCCGCAGACCGGCGAACTCGCCATCCTCCGCTTAATCGCCGCCGACGATTGCGGCAGGATCTTCAATCACACCCTCGTCGAAGGGCAGTTGCACGGCGGCCTCATGCAGGGCGTCGGCCAGGTGATCGGCGAGCATATCGCCTACGAGCGCGACACCGGACAATTGCTGTCGGGAAGCTTCATGGATTATTTCATGCCGCGCGCCGAACACGCGGCGCCGACGACCCTGATCGACTGCGGCGTGCCGTCGCCGGCCAATGTGCTAGGCGCCAAGGGTGCGGGCGAAGCCGGCGCCACCGGATCGGTGCCCGCGCTTGCCAACGCCGTACTCGACGCGTTGAAGCCGCTTGGCGTTCGCAAGATCGACATGCCCTACACGTCCGACCGGCTGTGGCGCGCCATTCACAAGGCGAAACAATAACGCGCGGAGCAGGCGGCGTTCCGATGTGGGCTTGTCCGCGCCGGCCACGCCATTAATGTCGCAACACCTCAAGGCGATGCCCGGCGCAGGGGCTGGGCATGACGCATAATGTTCAGGGAGCCCTCGCCCATGCCCGCCTATGCCGAAGAAGCCAAGAACTTCCGTCTGCTCGGCCACGATGCTTCGGCCGCCTGGGGCGGCGGCTCGCTCGTGCAGGTGCACAAGGGCCACGCCTATGTGGGCGCGGTGGGCGGTTCGAGCTACAACGGCCCGGAAGGCTTCACGGTCCATGACGTGCGCGATCCGCGAAAGCCGAAGAAGGTCGGCGAATTCCGCGCGCCGCCCGGCATTCATTGCCACAAGCTGCGCATCGTCGGCGACGATCTGCTCTACGTGAACTCGGAACGGCTCGCCGGCGACAAGGGCAAGAACGCGCGCGCCGGCTTTTTCATCTTCGACGTGTCTACGCCGTCGGCGCCGAAGCCGGTCGGCTTCTACGACATGCCGGGCTCGGGGCCGCACCGCTTCGGCGTCGATCGGAAGCGCAACCTCGCCTTCATGCCGAACGACGCGCCGGGCTGGGACCGGCGCGTGATCTGGACCCTCGACATCAAGGACCCGCTCAAGCCCGAAGTCGTCAGCATCTGGGGGCTGCCCTGGATGAAGACCGACAGCGACGAGGTCGGCAACGATCCGATGCCGCAGGAAGACGCGATCACGCTGCACGGCCCGCCGATGATCCGCGGCAACCGCATGTATTGCGCGTGGTGGGGCGGCGGCATGGCGATCATCGACTGCACCGATCTGCGCGACATGAAGCTCGTCGGCCACATCAAATGGTCGCCGCCGTTTCCCGGCTCGACCCACACCTGCTGGCCGATCGGCGACCGGCCCTATCTGGTCGTCACCGACGAGGCGCGCGCCAAGGAAAAATTCTGGGATGCCCAGTTCATGTGGGTCATCGATGCGCGGGACGAAACCAACCCGCTGCCGGTCGCCACCTTCATGCCGGACCGCGAAAAATATTACGACCGGCCCGGCCGTTTCGGCGCGCACAATATTCTCGAAAATCTCCCCGCAGAGGGACCGTGGAAGGACACCGTGTTTCTCACCTACTTCAATGCGGGCTTGCGCGCCGTCAACGTCAGCGATCCGCTGCATCCGAAGGAAGTCGGCTGCTACGTGCCGGAGACGCCCGAAGGCGCGCCGGGCATCCAATCGAACGACATCGGTTCCGACGATGAGGGCCGGCTTTATCTGATCGATCGCTGGGGCCAGGGCATGCATATTCTGGAGTACGCGGGGTGACGTTGCCTGCTCGCTCCGCACTAGGTTGTTTGATTGCGCCTGGATTGCTGCTCGCCGTACTGTCGGCGACCGCGGCCGCCCAAGATATTCGGGGGCTGGAAGTCTGCACCGCCGAGAAGCAGATGGATCGCAGGACCGGATGCCTGCAGGCCAATGTCGAGTTTCTGCAGCAGGCGCTGACCAAGCTGGCACGCGACACGCAAGACAAGATGACCGCCGCCGATCGCGATCTGGCTGCGGCTCGCGCCGAGATCGCCGAATTGAAATCGGCGGTCGCGAAGCTGAGCGGCGAGCTGGAGCAGTTGAAGGCGAAGGCCAGTTCGGCCGACAAGAAGTAGACGGCAACGGTTAAGCATCACCTTCGCATCTATCTGCGAGGTCCATGCGCCCAACGACCCGCTGCTCGGTGCCATGGGAGGAGCGCGATGAAAGTCCATCTCGTCGGCAGTATCGGTCTCGACACGGTCGAAGATGTATTTCGGACCGTCGGCAAGGAGCTTGGGCCGCATTTGCAGCGCGTGCCGGACGGCGAAGTCGGCGGGCGGAAACTCTGGATCAGCTGGCAATATCCGTTATTGCGCGCCAGCACATTTCTGCGACCGGATCCGTCCGGCAAAGTCCGGCCGACCAATCGCTTTGCGCTGCTGACGCTTGCCGAAGGCGTTGCGCCCTCGGACGTCCATTTCGGCGAGCTCGGCTACGCGCGCGAGGCGCGCGCGTCCTACCTCGACTTTCAGGCCGCGCGCGACAAGGGCGAATTGCCCAAGGGCATCCGGTTCCAAGTCTGCCTGCCGACGCCGTTTGCGGTGGTGAGTTCCGTGGTCGTTCCCGAGGCTCTGGCCGCGGTCGAAGCGGCCTACGAAAAGGCGATGATCGCCGAAGTGGCCGCGCTGTGCCGCCACATCCCGCATCGCGACCTGTGCATCCAGTGGGACCTCTGCAATGAGATGGTGGTCTGGGATGGTCAGAAGACCGACGCGGTGCCTTACGGGGACGAGCCGCACGACAAGATCACCGCGCGCATGCAGCGGCTCTGCGCCGCAATTCCCGACGATGTCGAGCTAGGACTCCATCTATGCTACGGCGATTTTGGCGCAAAGCATTTCGTCGAGCCCAGAGATGCGGGCGCGATGGTCGATTTCGCCAATGCGCTGTCAAAGGCGATTCCACACAATCTCGCTTACATTCACATGCCGGTGCCGATTGAGCGCAGCGACGATGCCTTTCATCGGCCGTTTCGCGATCTCGAGCTGCCGGCGGGCACCGCGCTTTTTCTAGGCGTCGTCCACGCCAAGGACGGCACCGAAGGGACGAAGGCGCGGATCGCGGCAGCGCGCCGCTTCGCACCGGACTTCGGCATCGCCACCGAATGCGGCATGGCGCGGGCCCGCTCGGAACAAACGGTGCGCGCACTGCTCAAGATTCACGCCGAGTGCTGCACGAGCGGTTGAGCCCGATCGGGCGCGGGCAAAAGGAACAAGCACATGTCTCGCGAAGTCTATCTTGTCGGCAGCGTTCCGATGGCGAATGCGGGCGAGGTCTTTGCAAACGTCAGCGCGTCGCTCGGGACCAGGATCAGGCGGCTCCCCGATGGCGAAACCGGCGAGCGCGGCGACTGGATCAGCTGGCTCGAACCGGTGTTTGCCAAACATCCGGCCTTTCAGAAATCGGGCGAGTTCTTTCGCGTGCACGCCACCGGCACCGGCCGCGAACGCTATACGCTCAAACCCGGTGCAAGGGCGCAGGACATCCGCTTCGACGACCTGTTCTATGCCGGCATCGCCGAAGAATCCTATGCCGAGTTCAAGCGGCAAAAAAGCGCCGGCACGATTCCCGCCGGCGCCAAATTCCAGGTCGATCTCGTGCCGGCGCACTCGGTGATCTGGCTATTCCTGGTCGATCCGCTCCATGCCGCGATCGACCCGATCTATAACGAAGCGCTCAAGGGCGAGATCGACAAGATTGCCGCCGCAATCCCGCACGATGAGCTCGCCATCCAGTTCGACGTTGCGTCTGCGGTGTTTGCGCAACTCGAACGCAACGAGGCGTCGAGCTACGGGCGGACCAAGGCGGAGATGCAGGACAGCTTCGCCAATATTCTGGTCGCACTCGGCGATCACGTCCAGCGCGACATCGACCTGCTTTATCACCTTTGTTATGGCGATTCGGGCCACAAGCATGTCGTCGAGCCGACCGACATGAGCGACATGGTGGAATTCGCCAATCGAGTGTCGCGACAGATCACTCGGCCGATCCAGCTCATTCACATTCCGGTGCCGCGGAACCGCACCGACGACGCCTATTTCGCGCCGCTGCGGGGCCTGAAGCTTCGCCCCGAAACTCAGCTGTGCCTTGGCCTCGTTCACTACACCGACGGAGCCGAGGGCACGAAGCGGCGGCTTGCAACCGCGAAGCGCCATGTGCCCGTTTCCTTGTCACGCTTTGCCATCGCAACAGAGTGCGGTTTCGGACGGCGCGATCCCAGTACGATCCCGGAACTGCTTCGCATCCACGCCGCCGTCGCCGATGAATCAGGATAACGCCGCAGGTTGGCGAAAAACCGGGGAGAAGATCATGGTGAGATTTGGATTGAAATTCAACGGGCTCCGCGTGCCGAGCCTCTTCGCCATTGTGCTTGCCGGCGCTTCGATCACGCAGGCCGAGCCAATCAAGATCAGAGCCGCGTACGTCGTGCCGGTCGGGAACTGGGCTCCGCTCCTTCCGGAGAAGAAGGACATCGCCAAGCATTGGGGCAGCTCCTACGACTTCGAAGCCGTGCGCTTTCAGGGCACGCCGCCGATGATCACGGCGCTCGCGGCAAATGAACTGGAGATTGCCGATCTTGCCTATTCGACGCTGGGGATCGCAATCCGGAACGCCGGCCTTGACGATCTCAGGGTGATTGCCGACGAATTTCAGGACGGCGTGCCAGGTTACTATTCGGACGAGTTCTTTGTTCGCAAGGACAGCGGAATCAGCAAAGTCGAGGACATCAAGGGCAAGGTTACGGGTACCAATGCCGCCGGCAGCGCCGTCGATATCGCCATGAAGGCGATGCTGCACAAGCGCGGCCTCGAGGATAAGCGCGACTACACAACGATCGAAGCGCCGTTGGGAGCCATGCCGGCCATGCTGGCAGAGAAAAAAGTCGACCTGGTGCCGGGCGTTCTGCCGTTCTCGCTCAATCCGGCGCTCCGCGAGTCGAGTACCGTTCTGTTCACACAAAAGGAAAGCATCGGCCGCACCCAAATGTCGATGTTGACGGCGCGCAAATCCTTCCTCGACAAAAATCGTGCCGCCATGGCCGATTTCTTCGAGGACCTGCTGCGGATCGAGCGATGGTATCTCGACCCTAAAAACCATGCGGAAGTGGCCGTGATCGCCGCGAAACTTCTGAAAATGCCGCCGGAACGGCTCGACTGGCTATTCACGCAACAGGATTACTACCGCGATCCGGACGGCAGGCCGATCTCGACGCTCTGAACAAGAACGTCGCGTTGACACGTGAACTCGGATTCTTCGGCGGTTCGATCGACGTTTCGCAGTACGCCGATTTGAGCCTCGTCGAGGAAGCGGCCAAGCGGCTGCAATAGGTGGATAGCGGCAAGAGCCGCCCGCGCCTATCCCGGCAGCCCGACGCATTTCTGCAGCGGGACACCGATCATCACCGTCTGACCGATGTGAAAGTCGTCGGCGCGCATGCGGGCGCGGAATTCGCGGTCGCCGAGATCGATGATGTAGTCGACGACTTCGCCGAGAAAGACCCGGTTGGCGATCTTGCCTTTGAGCACGTTCAGGCCGCCGGGCGGCAAACCATCGAACAACACAACGTCCTCAGGTCGCGCCGTCACCAGCGCCTTCATGCCGGCGCCGATCGGTTCGGCAAACTGGCAGCGCAAAACACCGTGGGCGGTGTCCACCTCGGTGACGCCGTCGACCGTCGCGCGCGCGGTGCCGGGCAGAAAATTGGCCGAGCCGACGAAGTCGGCGACGAAGCGGCTTTGCGGATGGCGATAGATGTCCTGCGGCGTGCCGCGCTGGATGATGCGGCCGCTTTCAAACACCGCGATTTCGTCGGAGAGCGCCAGCGCCTCGGACTGGTCGTGAGTCACATAGACCGTCGTGATGTTGAAGGTGCGCTGCAAGCGTTTCAGTTCCAGCCGCATCTGCTCGCGCAATTTGGCATCGAGGTTCGACAGCGGCTCGTCGAGCAGAAGGATCGACGGTTCGTGCACGAGGCCGCGCGCAAACGCGAGCCGCTGCTGCTGGCCGCCCGACAGCTGCGTCGCCGAGCGATGCGCGTAGCCGGTCAATTGCACGGTGTCGAGCATCTGCGCGACGCGGTCCCTGATCTCGGCCGCGGAATATTTCCTGGTCCGCGACACCCGCAGCGGAAAGGCGACGTTCTCGAACACCGTCATGTGCGGCCAGATCGCGTAAGACTGGAACACCATGCCGATGCCGCGATCGCTTGCGGGGACGAAAATCTTCTTCTCGGAATCGAACATCGTCCGATTGCCGATAACGATGCGGCCCTGCTGCGGCCGTTCGAGGCCAGCGAGACAGCGCAAGGTCGTGGTCTTGCCGCAGCCGGAGGGGCCGAGAAGCGTAATCAGCTTGCCGCTGTCGATGCCGAGGCTGACGCCGTCGACGGCTTTGACCTCAGTGCCCGAGGCGTTGAAGGTCTTGTTCAGATTTTCGATCAGGAACATGCGGTCAGCTTGCTTTCGCGGCGCTCGCGTCGACGCGGCGCTGCACGCGCATTTCGAACCAGCGCAGGCCAGCGACGATCAACAGCAGCGGCAGAATCTGGATGACGCCGAGCGCGGCCACCGCGCCGTAGCTGCCGCCCTCCTCCCACATCGTCAGGCTGATGGTGCCGAGCACATGCGTGCCCGGTCCGACCAGAAACACCGAGGCGCCGAGTTCGCGCACCGAGAGCACGAACACATAAATCCATGCCGCGAGAAGAAACGGCAGGATCAGCGGCAGCAGGACGTGCAGGAAAATCTGGCCGATGCGGGCACCGGAGACTTCGGCGGCTTCCTCGAGCTCGCGATGGATCTGCGTGATGCCGCTGGATGCGAACCGCATGCCGTAGGGCAGATAGAGCGTCACGTAGGCGATCAAGAGGATCCAGATCGTGTTGTAGACCGGAATCGGTACGATCAGATAGGTGAACAGGATGCTGGCGCCGACGATGACGCCCGGAATGGCGATCGGCGCCGAAGCAAGCGCATCGAGCAGCCAGGCGAAGCGCGAGGCGGAGCGCCGCGCCATCCACGCCATCACGAGAGTGAGTGAAACCACGGCGGTCGCCGCCATCGCGGACACGACGACGCTGGTACGCACGGCGTTGAGAAAGATCGGATAGCCGAGCACGAAGCGATAATTTTCCAGCGTCGCCGGCGCCGGGGAGCCCATGAACGGCTGCGAGAGGTTGCGGAAGAACGACTGCCACGCCAGCGTGAACAACGGCAATCCGAGCGCGACCAAAAAGACCAAACCGATCGCGGCCGCGACCGGCCAGCGCCAGCGGCCAAGTTCGATCCGGGTCGGCCGATAGCCCTTGCCGGTGATGGTGGCGAAGGATTCGGCATTGCGCGTGGCGCGGCGATAGAAATAGACCGCAACGATGCAGATCAGGAGCAGCGACAGGCTGAGCGCACTGGCGACGCCGAATTCCGGCGGTGTGCCGGTGGTGGCGCCCTGAATTTCCGTCGTGAAGACATCGATGCGCGCCGGCCGGCCGATCAGGCGCGGCACCTCGTAGGACGACATGCCCATGATGAACAGCAGCAGCATGGCGGAGAGAATCGCCGGGCGAAGGAGCGGCAGCGTGATCTTCGGAATGACCTGCCAATAGCGGCCGCCCGAGACGAGGCCGGCTTCCTCCATCCGCACGTCGAGCGCGCGCAACGGCGGCCCGAGCGCAAGGTACGCGAGCGGAAAGTAGTGGCTCGACAGCGCCCAGATCATGCCGGCCATCGAATAGATATTGACCGGCGCGGTGCTCAGACCGAACGACGATTTCAGCGCCGCGTTGACCCAGCCGATGTTCGGGCTCAGCACGAAAATCCACGCCATCGCCATCAGCAGGCCCGGAATGGCAAACGACAACAGCGCCAGATTGTGAAACAGCTGACCGCCCGGCGCATCGGTGCGCTCCACCGCCCAGGCGACGAAACCGCCGATGACGAACGTCACCACCGCGGTGCCGATCGCGTAGACAAGCGAATTGCCGAACAGTTTGAGGATGTGTGAGTCCGCATAGGCCTCGACGAAATTATCGAGGGTCGCCGCGCCGAAGCCCATGCCCGTGTCTTCGGTGAACGCGGTCAAAAACAACGCCGCGACTGGCACCAGCACGAGCCAGGCGCCGACGATGACGCAGCCGATCAGCAAAAGGTTCGGCCGCCGCCAGCGTGAAATGGGCTCGGACGTCGTTGCGGCGCCCGGTAACAGCTCAGCGACGCTCACTCGCCGCACTCCCTTCTCCCTCTCCCCGGTGGGGAGAGGGTCGGGGCGAGGGGCGCGGGCCTCACAGTCGGAACCCCCTCACCCCCACCCTCTCCCCCTTGGGGAGAGGGTGTCGCATGCGCAAGCTTCCAGATAAAAGACATCTGACGACGTTAAGTCACACTGCTACTCTCACCGCCCTTTGAATAGCTGGTCGAACAGCTTCTGCCACTTGCGTTCTTCTTCGGGCGTCAGGAGCGCCGTGATCACCTTATGCTTGTTCATGGCGGCGACGATCCCGGGGGGGTTGGATTCGACGTCGGCGCGGGTCGGGATGCGGCCGAACTTGGCGAGGAAGGTCTGGCATTCCTGACTGAGCATGAAGTTGGCGGCGAGCAGCGCCGTATTCGGATGCGGCGCCTTGGCGCTGACGCCGACCGCACCGAAGAACAGCGCCACCGGATCGAGTGCGAAATAATCGATCGGGCCGCCGGCGAGCTTCACGTTCACGGTGAGGTTGACGTACTGGTTCAGCCCGACCCAATACTCGCCCGAGCCGACTGAGCGCGCGGCGGCGAGATGACCGTCGGTCACCACCGGCTGCAGCGCCGCGACAATGTCCTTGATCACCTTGGTGGCTTTGTCCTCGCCGTAATACTCGAAGATGGCCTTGAGCCATTCGTTGTCGGTGCTGTCGATCGCAACGTGCCCGGCCCACTCCTTGTGCAGCGCAAATTCCTCGTAGGTTTTCGGCAAGTCGGACGCCTTGACGTGTTCGGTGTTGTAGTTGGGCGAGTTGTAATTGGCGTAGAGGCCATACCATCGGCGGCCCGGATCGCGCGCTTCCGGCGCGATGTTCTTGGCCTCGGGCGGATCGAATTGCAAAAGCTGCTGCGGCTGCACCTTATTTAGCGTCGCGGTCTGGGCAATGTCCCAGGCCTTCTGGTCGCCGCGATATTCGAGCGTCATGCGCGACATCAGCACCGCGTCGGCGGCGCGCACGTAGTTGACCTTGATGCCGGTCGCGTCGGTGAAAATTTTCCAGAGCGGCAGCCCCTCGCCCTCGTTGGTCGACGAGTAGATGACCATCTCGCCGCCTTCGGCCTTGGCGGCGGCCAGCAATTGCGGATCGAGCCAGGGATGGTCTTTTGGAGGCTCTTGCGCCAGCGCCGGCGAAAGCGCGGCTGTGACGAGCACAGCAGCGAGGCCGGCCTGCTTGAGATGACTGAACAACGGCGCCTCCCGCTTGGTCGTATTTTATTGATGCAATTACACCATCCTGGCGCCGGGGGTCGAGGCCCATCGAACTTTCCGGCCCGCCGGGGCACACTGGACGCGCTAAAGATTGTACCCGCAATGGCCATGCCGTCAGTGGAGTGCGGCGGTTAGCCCCATCGCTTCGTGAGCACCATGACCTCGTACGTGTTGGCGGTCGACCAAGGCACGACCTCGACCCGGGCGCTGCTGTTTCGGGCCGACACCTCGATCGCCGCAATGGCGCAGCGGGAATTCCCGCAGCACTTTCCCGCCGACGGCGAGGTCGAACACGAACCTGAGGATTTGTGGACCACCACGGTCGCGACCTGCCGCGACGCCATGGGCGACGCGAGGGCGACCGCGAAAGACATCGCCGCCATCGGCATCACCAATCAGCGCGAGACCACTGTGTTATGGCACCGCGCCACCGGGCGTCCGGTGCATCGCGCCATCGTCTGGCAGGATCGGCGCACCGCCAACCTCTGCGCCCGCTTCAGGGCCGAGGGTCACGAGCCGCTCGTGAGGGCCAAGACCGGACTTTTGCTCGATCCCTATTTTTCCGCCACCAAGCTCGCTTGGCTCCTGGATCTCTCGCCGGACATCCGCAACCTGGCGGCGCGGGGCGAACTCGCGTTCGGCACGGTCGACACGTATCTCTTGTGGCGGCTGACCGGCGGCAAAGTCCACGCCACCGACGCGACGAATGCGTCGCGCACGCTGCTTTACAACATCCACGACGGCCGCTGGGACGACGAGCTGTTGAAACTCTTTGGCGTACCCCGGGCTGTTCTGCCAATGGTGCTCAACTCGTCGGCGGCGTTTGGTCTGACCCACCCCGACGTCCTGGGCACAGCGATTCCGATCTGCGGCATCGCCGGCGACCAGCAGGCGGCGCTGATCGGCCAAGCCTGTTTCGCACCCGGCATGCTGAAGGCGACCTACGGCACCGGCTGCTTTGCGCTCCTCAATACCGGCCGCACGGCGGTCGCCTCGAACAACCAGCTTTTGACCACCATCGCGTATCAATTCGAAGGCCAACGCCACTACGCGCTCGAAGGTTCGATCTTTGTCGCGGGAGCGGCCGTGCAATGGCTGCGCGACAGCTTGCACCTGGTGCGCACCGCCGAAGAGACCGGCACGCTTGCGGACGCCGCGGACCCCACGCAGGAGGTCATCCTCGTACCGGCCTTTGTCGGCCTCGGCGCACCCTACTGGCGGCCCGATACGCGCGGCGCGCTGTTTGGTCTGACGCGCGCGACCGGACCCGCCGAACTCGCGCAGGCTGCGCTGGAGAGCGTTTGTTTTCAGACCACGGACCTGCTCGCTGCCATGAAGGATGATTGGCGGCACGCCGAGTCCTCGCTCAAAACGCTGCGCGCCGACGGCGGCATGGCGGCTTCCGATTGGACCATGCAGCGCCTCGCCGATCTCACCGGCAGCCCCGTCGATCGCCCCCAGATCAAGGAAACGACGGCGCTGGGCGCGGCGTATCTCGCCGGGCTTCATGCCGGCTTCTTTCCGGAGCCGGGTCGTTTTTCAGATCATTGGCGCCGGGAGCGACGCTTTACGCCTCGCATGGACGAAGCCACGCGGCAGCGCAAACTCGCCGCATGGACTACAGCCGTCCACCGTCTGCTGACGTGACGCGCGTGGCATTCTACTGCTGCGGCGCGAAGCCAAAGGTGCGCTCAAAGCGTTTGGCGTAGTCCGGCCAGACCTGCGGATTGACGATCCGCGTCACCGGCTTGCCGTCGAGCGCATCGAGCACCTGCTCGGCGGCGATCTTGCCCATATTGGCGCGTGCCTCGTGCGTCACGCCCGCGGTATGCGCGGTGACGATGACGTTGTCGAACGCCATCAGCGGATGATCGGCCGGCGGCGGCTCCTTGCCCCAGACGTCGAGGCCGGCGCCGGCGATCTTTTTGTCGCGCAGCGCCTGCGTCAGCGCCTCCTCGTTGTGAATGAAGCCGCGCGCAGTGGTGATGAAGTAGGCATGCGGCTGCATCAGCGCGTATTCGCGCACGCCGATCATCTTGCGCGTCTCGTCGGTGAGCGGGCAATTGATCGAGACGAAATCCGAGCGGCTCAGCAGATCGTCGAGTTCGACCTTTTCGGCGCCGCGCGAGCGCATCACCTCGGCGCTCAGATAAGGATCGTACGCAATGACCTTCATGCGGAACAGCGTGCCGCAGAGCTCGGCAACGCGCTTGCCGACATTGCCAAGCCCGATGATGCCGATGGTCTTGCCGAACGCTTCGTGCCCCATGAAGTCGGCGCGCTTCGTCAGCGTACCCTCGCGCAGCGCGCGGTCGCATTCGCCGACGCGCTTGACGAGGCACAGCATCATGCCGAGCACGTGCTCGGCGACCGCTTCGGCGTTGCCGCCCGACTGGTTGACCACCAGGATGCCGCGCTCGGTGCAAGCCTTCACGTCGACCGTGTCGTAGCCGGCACCGTTGGTCGATACGATCAGAAGGTTTGGCGTCTTGCCCAACAGCGCGGCGCCGGCGTGATAGTGTCGCGCCAGCTCATCGCGGGTCGAACTGGTCTGATAGGCGTGGGCTGCGGAAAGCACCGGCGCCGCCACCTCGGCCGGGCTTTCATGCTCCAGCTTGTCCAGCGTCACGTGGCCGCGCTTGCCGAGGATTTCGACAAAGCCCACCGGCCGGTGCGGCGCGACATAAAACACCCGCTTGCTGTTGACGACGCCGCTCATCGCTTGCCCCCGTTTGGCGGCCGACGGTGCACGAGGCTCGCACCCGCCGTCAATCGTGGGTATAAGGTGGCGCACTTATCGTCCTGACCCGCGATGGCTGGAAGGATGAAAAAACGTGTCCGCAGGAGGAGCGCGTGAACAAGTTCGGCATTGGTCAGCCCGTGCCCCGGGTCGAGGACCCCCGCTTCATCACCGGCCGCGGCCGCTACGTCGACGACATCGACCTGCCGCGGCAATGCTGCGGCGTCGTGCTGATGTCGCCGCATGCTCACGCGCGGATCAAAAAGATCGACACCGCGAAGGCCAAAGCCGCAGCCGGCGTGCTGGCCGTGCTCACAGGCGCCGATGTCACAGCCGACAAACTCGGCCCGCTTGCGCCGCCGATGCCCGAGGACATGGGCGGCCCGAAGGGATTCCGAACGCCGCGCGCCATCCTGGTGACCGACAAAGTGCGCGCGGTCGGCGACCGCGTCGCGTTCGTGGTCGCGGAAACGCCGGCGCAGGCGCGCGACGCCGCCGAACTGATCGAGATCGACTACGAACCGCTGCCCGCCGTCATCAGCGCGGAGGATGCGGTCAAGCCGGGCGCGCCCACCGTGTGGGACGAGGCGCCAGGCAATGTCGCCTTCACGCTGATGATGGGCAACAAGGACGCGACCGACGCCGCGTTCGCCGGCGCCAAGCACGCCGTCTCGCTCAAGCTCACCAACAACCGCATCACCGCCAACTCCATCGAACCGCGCGCCGCGATCGGTGAGTACCATCCCGACGGCGACAGCTATACGCTCTATTCAACGTCGCAGAATCCGCACGGCACGCGGTCGTCGGTCGCGGGCCAGGTTCTGAAAGTTCCCGAAACCAAACTGCGCGTCATCTCGCCCGACGTCGGCGGCGGCTTCGGCATGAAGCACGGCGGCTATCCGGAAGACGCGCTCGTGGTGTGGGCGTCGCGCCATGTCGGCGGCCGTCCGGTCAAATGGGTGTCGACACGCTCTGAAGCGCTGCTCGGCGACTCCCAAGGCCGCGACCAGATCGTCACCGGCGAACTCGCCTTCGACGAGCGCGGCAAGGCTTTGGGACTTCGCGTCAACGCGCTGCACGCCATGGGCTCGCACGTCTTCGGCGCCTCCATGGTGGTGCCGTTGTTCGCGCTCCGCCTCGCCCCCGGCGTCTATCAGATTCCGGCGGTGCACGCGGTCGGCAGGGCGGTGCTGACCAACACCATTCCGCTTGCGCCCTATCGCGGCGCCGGCCGGCCCGAGGCGACCTTTCTGATCGAGCAACTGCTCGACCGCGCCGCGCGCGTCATCGGCATCGATCCGATCGAGATCCGGCGGCGCAATTTCATCCCGGCATCCGCCATGCCGCACAAGATTCAAACCGGCATCACCTACGACAGCGGCGACTTCGTGCACGTGATGGATGAATGCCTGAAGCTTGCCGACTGGGACGGCTTCCCCAAGCGCGCCGCCGAATCGAAAAAGCACGGCAAGCTGCGCGGCCGCGGCATCGGCTATTTCCTCGAAGAGGCCGCCGTGTTCAACGACCGCATGGTGCTGCGGTTCGATCCGAGCGGCATGCTCACCATCCTCGCCGGCACCCATTCGCACGGCCAGGGCCACGCCACTGTCTATGCGCAGATGGTGACCGAATGGCTCGGCGTGCCGTTCGAGAACATCCGCTTCGTGCAGGGCGACACCGACGCGGTACCGATCGGCCGCGGCAGCTACGGCTCGCGCTCGATGCATGTCGGCGGCAACGCGCTCAAGCGCGCCGCCGACGCCATCATCGAGAAGGCGAAACCGATGGCGGCGATGATGCTCGAAGCAGCGGCCGGCGACATCGAGTTCAAGGACGGCCAGTTCCGCATCGTCGGCACCGACCGCGCGCTGCCGATCACGGCCGTGGCGAAGGCGTTCTACCGCCCGGCGATGCTGCCGCCGCAATTCGACGTCGGCCTCGAAGCGTCGGGCACGTTCGCGGCCGAGCCGCCGAATTATCCGAACGGCTGCCATCTCTGCGAGGTCGAGATCGATCCCGACACCGGGCTCGTCACGCTGGTGCGCTACGCCGCGGTCGACGACGTCGGCAAGATCATGAATCACCTTCTGTGCGAAGGCCAAATCCATGGCGGCGTCGCGCAAGGCGTCGGCCAGGCGCTGATGGAAGCAATCGTGTTCGACGGCGACGGCCAGCTCGTCACCGGCAGTTTCCAGGACTACGCCATGCCGCGCGCCGAGGATTTTCCCGACCTCGCCTCCGAACTGACCGAAGTCCCGGCCAAGACCAACCCGCTCGGCGTCAAGGGCGCCGGCGAAGCCGGCGCCACCGGCGCGCCGCCTGCGGTGATCGGCGCCATCCTGGACGCGCTCAAACCGCTCGGCATCGATCACATCGACATGCCGGCGACGCCCGCCCGCGTCTGGGCCGCGATCCACGCCGCTGGCACGGAGAAAAAGGCGGCGGAGTGAGAGAGAGGCGGGAAGCCCTCTCCGCCCCCGCGAAGCGGAGCGGAGAAGAAGCCGCAAGTAAGTCGCCGCTCTTAAGCGCCGCTTGGCCGCCTCTCCGCGGCATGCAACAATTCTTTCAACAAGCAACAACCGCATTCAATGGGAGTGATGCATGAGGGGGAGACGCCTTGCTGGCTTTGCCGGCTTGATTGCAGCAGTGAGCCTTGCCGGCGCCGCGGCGCGCGGCCAGAGCGCCGACGAGCTTTACGCGAAGGCGAAAGACGAAAAGACTTTGGTCCTCTACAGCGGCGGACCGGCCGAGCCTTATGAACGCATGGCGAAGCAGTTCGAGCAGCGCTATCCCGGCATCGCGGTCTCGGTCACGGGCGGGTTCTCGAACGTGCTCGACCGCAAGATCGACGACCAGATGGCGGCGAAAAAGATCGAAGTCGACATGGCGATCTTCCAGACCGTGCAGGATTTCGTCGCCTGGAAAAAAGCGGGCGTCCTGTTGCCGTTCAAGCCCGACGGCTTCGACAAGATCGACCCGCGTTTTCGCGACGACGACGGCGCGTTCACGACGACGAGCGTCGTGCTCCTGTCCTACGCCTATAACACCAAGCTGGTGGCGGCGGCCGACGTGCCGAAATCGGCGCTCGATTTCCTGAAACCACAGTTTGCCGGCAAGCTCGTGACCGCGTACCCCGCCGACGACGACGCGACCCTTTATGCGTTCGACACCATCGTCAGCAAATACGGCTGGGACTACATGGACAAGTACATGGCGCAGAAGCCGAACTTCATTCAGGGCCATCTTGGCGAGCTGCGCAGCATCGCCGACGGCACCAACGCGGTCACGTTCGATTCGACGAGTTCATCGACCGGCGCGCTCAAGCGGGCCGGGCGGCCGATCGACTTCGCGTTTCCGGAGAGCGACGCGATGCCGACCTTTTTCATCACCGCCGGTCTGTTCAAGGACGCGCCGCACCCGAACGCCGCCAAGCTCTTTCTCAACTGGTATCTGGAAAAGGAGCAGCAGAGCCGGCTCGGCACCTTCTCGGCGCGCACCGATGTCGCCCCCCCGGCGGGCTTGAAGCCGCTTTCGGCCTACAACATCCTGGCCGGCTACCGGCAGTTCGTCAGCGACGAGAACAAGCTCGTCGCGTTGCGCAAGAAGTACGAAAGCTACACCGGCCCGGTCGTCAACACCGGCGGGGTCCGCTGAGCAAACGCCGCCTTAGCACGAGCGCCGCGGCGGCTCCCTACACGACCTGGACGTTCTGGACCGGCGACGTCAGCGTCTCGGCGAGCGACTGCAAGCCCTGGGCAAGTTCGGCGCGCGTGCGCGCTGCGCCGAGCGAGACACGAACCGCCGGCAGCGATGCCCCGCCGACGGCAAAAGCGTTGTCGGCCACCACCGCCAAACCGCGATGCAACACCTCGCTTAGAAACTCCACGCGATTCCAGCGCGGCGGCAGCGGCAGCCACAGATGATGACCGTGCGCTCCGGCGGCGTACCGCACGCCTTTCAAAAACTTGGCGGCGAGCCGCTGGCGGCCGGCCGCTTCGTTGCGGATGGCCGCGACGATCTTGTCGGCAATCCCTGCTCCGATCCAATGGGTCGCCAGAGCGACCATCAGCGGCGGCGGCATCTGCACTGTCGCCGCAAGCGCGTTCCGCATCGCCTCGCCGGCCGCCGCATCGGGCACCAATAGGTAGGACACCCGCAGCGCCGGCGCGATGCACTTCGACAGGCCGACCGCCAGATAGGTACGCTCCGGTATCAGATTGGCGATCGGCGATACGGTGGGCTCCAGCCAGCCATAGGCATCGTCCTCGATGAGGATCGTTTTGCTTGCGCGAATAATGTCGGCGATCGCCTCGCGCCGCTTCGGCGGCAATGTCGCAGTGGTCGGATTGTGCAGCGTTGGGATCAGATAGACCGCCTTGGGCTTATACGTTTTGCACGCGGCCTTGAGCGCGTCCGGCCGGACGCCGTCCGCGTCCATCGCGACGCCGACGAGACGCAGCTTGAGTTTTTCCGCGGCGGCCTTCGTGCCCGGAAACGTCAGCGCCTCGGTCAGCACGACGTCGCCCGGCGACGTGAGCGACAGCAGCGTGCTGAACAGGATCGCTTGGTTGCCCGGATAGACAATCAGGCGATCGGCGCGCGCACGCGGTACGCGCCGGCGCAGCCATTGGGCCGCCACCTCGCGTTCATCGTCGCTGCCGCCGGGACGCTGATAGTTCAGAAAAGCGCTGAAGCCGGCCTCGTCCCGGATCGCCCTGAAACCTTGCGCGATATGCACATCGAGGTTCGCCTCGACCGGCTGCGGCGGAATGTTCATCGACAGATCGATCTTGATCCTGTGCGGAACATTGTCCTGCGTTCGTGCCGTGGTTTCGGATACGAAGGTGCCCCGCCCGACCTGCGCCTCGATCAGCCCGCGCTGGCGCGCCTCGCCGTAGGCGCGCGTTACCGTCGTGAGATCGAGCCGCAAGGCGTGAGCCAGCGCGCGATGGGTCGGCATCTGCTCGCCGCGCTTGAGCCGGCCGCTCACAATGTCGGCCGCCAGCGCATCGACGATGCGGGTAAAAACGGGCCCCGACCATTCGGAAAGTGTAGGGATCCACTCCATGCAATCCGCCGTATTGTACTGGTATGTATGGCCAAAATTCGCTGTTGTATGGAACATCCGTCAATCGGCGTCAATGAGTACCTCCCATGACGAACGCTACGGCGACGAACATGAATAAGCCGGTTTCGCTGACACGCGCGCTGTGGCGGGGTTTTACGATGCGCTGCCCGCATTGCGGCGAGGGCAAACTGTTCGGGCGCTTCCTGAAAGTCGCGAACCATTGTCCGGCGTGCGGCGAGGAATTCTTCCACCATCGCGCCGATGATTTTCCCGCCTATCTGGTCATCGTCGTGATCGGCCACCTCGTCATTCCCGCGGTGCTGATCGTCGAAGTCGCCTTCGCGCCGCCGATCTGGCTGCAATATCTGATCTGGCTGCCGCTCATCGCCTTCGGTGCGCTTGCACTCCTGCAACCGACCAAGGGCGCGGTCGTGGCGCTGCAATGGCACCTCGGCATGCACGGCTTCGAAGACGCGAAGAGGCGGCGGGATTTGGCAGCGCAAAGCGAAAACCGACGGGCGGCTGACTTCGTCCCGTGCGATAGCAGCGGCTAAGTGCCGTCTCAACGAAGTTGTCATGCTCTGCGAAGGCAGAGCATCCAGTAATCTCCGCCGGTCGAGCGTAAGTACAGATGCCTGCGATTACTGGATCGTCCGCCTGCGCCCTGCGCGGACGATGACAGTTGGAGTGAACGGCGCCGCGAAAGCCCGACTCTTCCGTCACATTTCCATTGACATCTGTCACTGCTTCAGTTACGGTCCACCCAGCGAATCTCGCGCCCGTGAAGGACGCCGGCCGGTGACACCGGTCTGGCGGGGCGAGTGCGGCGCCCGCGGGCTGGGCTCGTCACTCCGGCTCCCGGTATGACCGGTGTGCGAGGTGCTTCGCTGGACTAGGACAGGTGCGGCGCGGGTAATGCCGTGGAGCGGCGCAAGGTCTCCGCCCCCCGGTTGGGGCGGCCGTATAGGACCGAACGCTCCGGCCTAGTCCCAGGAAGCATGGCCTGACGCTGAGCCTTGGGGACCAACTGTCCCTCTGGCGAGAACCGCGGCGGAACGCCGAGAGGCGTGCCGCTCCCGCAGGAGCGGCGCCGCACCACAAGGTGCGGTGGTTGGATGTCTGCGCCTTTCGGCGTTCCGCTTCCTTCTTGTTTCTTTCGTCCGTTGTCATTGCGAGCGCCAGCGAAGCAATCCAGCGCTTCATGCAAGCCGGCGCTGGATTGCTTCGTCGCCTCGCTCCTCGCATTGACGAGGGCGTATCCGCGTTCGTTTGTACGCCGCAACGATCGTGACGAAGCCGATGCCACCGCTGGTGATGTCTGACGACGATCAGAAGCGACGATGTTTTTTTGTTGATTGTGTCAGCAAAACTCGCGCGCATTCGCGCCACGAGAACGATGGCGCTTATCCGCCCCCGTGAAGTGAAACGGAGCGGGGGAGGGGGACCATGCGAAGCATGGTGGAGGGGGCGCGCTGACTCGTGGACCACTCCGACGGTCTAGAATGCGCGGCTCGGCCCGCGCCCCCTCCACCGCCCTTCAGGCGGTCCCCCTCCCCTGCTGCGCTTCGCTCCGCGGGGGCGGATATTTTATTGCACCTTCAGCCCCATCAGATTGGCGATGAGGTTGCGCTGCATCTGCGAGGTGCCGGCCGCGATGGTGGCGGCGCGCGAGTCGCGGAAGTGGCGCTCCATGTCGAACTCGGCCGAGTAGCCGAAGCCGCCGAGCACCTGCATGCCCTGGCTCGCGATTTTCACGTAAGTTTCCGATGTAAAGAGCTTCGCCATGGAGATTTCGCGCAGCGCGTCCTGGCCCTGCGACACCATCCAGGCAGCGCGCCACATCAGGGTGCGCGCCGCTTCGACTTCGGTCTGCATGTCGGCGAGCATGTGCGCGATCGCCTGATTGGTGCCGATCGGGCGGCCGAACTGAACGCGCTCCTTGGCGTATTGCACGGCGAGATCGACCACCGCCTGCGCCGCGCCGACATTGCCGGCCGCCGACGTGGCGCGTTCGACCTGAAGGCCCGACATGACGCAGTCCCAGCCCTTATTCTCGCCGCCAACGAGACGATCCGGCGGCACGCGCACCTTGTCGAAGGTGAGTTCGTAGGTACCGGTGGCGCGGCGGCCGAGCATGTCGAGCTTGCGCAAGGTGAGGCCCGGCGTGTCGTTGTCGACTAGAAACAGCGACATGCCTTGCCGGTAATGCGCCTTGGGATCGGTCTTCACATAGAGATTAATGACGTTGTTCTTGGCGCCCGCCATCGAGGCCCAGATCTTGCGGCCGTCGATCACCCATTCGTTGCCGTCGCGCACCGCGCTGGTGCGCATCGCGCCGATGTCGGAACCGGCGTCGGGCTCCGACATCGAGATCGAGAATTTGATCGCGCCGGAAAACAGCTTCGGCAGCCATTCGCGCTTCTGCTCCTCGGAGCCTTTGCGCAAGAGATTGAGACCGCAAAAGACGTTGCCCGTATAGGCCATCACCAGATCGGCGGAGACGCGCGCGATCTCCTCGGCGACGACCACCATGTCCATCAGGCTGCCGCCGGCACCGCCGTAATCTTCCGGGAACGGCAGCGCCAGGAGGCCCGCTTCGGCGCACGCCTGGAACAACTCTTCCGGATAGGTGCGCTCGCGATCGTGCTGGCGCACGTAGTCGGGCGGCGCATGCTTTTGCAGGAGCTTGCGCACGCTGTCGCGCAGAAGGCGCTGTTCTTCAGTGAAGCTGAAATCCATGACCGACCTATCCCGGCGGGTGATAAAGCACGTGCGCAGCAAAATACAATCCGCAGGTCCAGGCAACACTCGCAGCAAAAGATCGGCCGTCTCCAGGATGTCCTTTTCTTCGCCGGACCGTCTACGCTAGATTTGGCAGAGCAGGCCTCAGTCAAGAGGGCCTGGCAGGGAGGATCCATGAACAAGCCTCAGCTCATCGGCGGCTGCTGCACAGCACTGGCGGCCGCCTCGATTGCCGCCGTCGCGGCCTCGCTCCATGCGGCGGAATACAAGATGACGGTCAATCGCGACCGCCTGATCAACGCGCAGAACGAGCCGCAGAACTGGCTGATGATGAACGGCGACTACAGTTCGAGCCGTTATTCCAAGCTGACGCAGATCAACCGCGACACCGTGAAGAACCTGCACATGAGCTGGGCGCTGGCGCTCGGCGGCATGCAGGACATCGGGCAGAACGGCCCGGAGAGCGAAGTCAATCCGCTCATCGACAACGGCTTCATGTACACGACCGACGGCTGGGGCACCGTCTACAAGATCGATGCTCGCGACGGCAGCCACGGCGAATTCATCTGGATTTGCGATCCGGGCGTCCGGCACGAAGGCAACGCGCCGCGCACCCGCGGCATCGCGCTGTGGGACGACAAGGTGATCGCCAACCTGCCCGATGGCCGCGTCATCGCCATCAATCGCGACAGCGGCGAAATCGTCTGGGACAAAAAGGTCGCCGTCAAAGATGAGTTCGGGACACCGGAGAAGTTTTTCACGGCGCCGCTGGTCGCCGAGGGCAAGGTGCTGGTCGCCAATGGCGCCGGCGACCTTGGCACGCGCGGCTGGATCGCGGCGCTTGACGTCAAGACCGGCAACGAGCTGTGGCGCTGGTACGTGGTGCCGAAGCCCGGCGATCCGGGCAGCGACACCTGGAAGGATCAAAACAACGCCTGGAAGACCGGCGGCGGCGGCATCTGGCAGACCGGCTCCTTCGATCCGGCAACGCGGCTGACGATCTGGGGCACCGGCAATCCGGTTCCGCAATATGATCCGCAGTCGCGGCCCGGCGACAATCTCTATACCAACTCGGTGGTGGCGCTCGACATCGATACCGGCAAGCTCGTCTGGTACTATCAGTACACGCCGAACAATTCCTGGGACTACGACGAGATCGGCACGCACCTGCTCTACGACACCGTGATCAACGGCGAGAGCCGCAAGGTGGTCGGCCATTTTGGGCGCAACGGTTTCTTCTACTCGCTCGACCGTAACAACGGCAGCTTCATCAAGGGCGCCCAGTACACCAACGACCTCAACTGGACCAAGGGGCTCGACCCGAAGACCGGCAAGCCGATCGAGTACAATCCCGCGCTTGATGTGCAGACCTATGTGCCCGAAGCGCGGGCGCTACGCGGCGACGGTCAAAAGCGCGCCTGCCCCACATGGCATGGCGGCGTCGCCCATCAGCCCGCCGCCTATAATCCGGTGAAGCACATCGTTTACGGCGTCGGCGCCGAGGGCTGCTTCTCGCAGAACGGCGCCAAATACGCATTCAAGTCGCCGGAAGGCGGCCTTGATCCGAAGGCGGGCGAGAAGCGCACTTACAGCAGCGACCTCTATTACGGGGCCGTGACCGCGTTCGACGCCGTCAACAACAAGGTGTTGGCGAAGGCCGTCACCAACATCGAGATCCGCTCAGGCGCGATCGACACGGCGGGCGGCGTGTTGTTCACGGCGCTGCAGGACGGCTGGGTCGTCGCCTACGACGACGAGACGCTGCAAGAGCTGTGGCGCTTCAACGTCGGCACGCCGCTCAAGGGCGCGCCGGTCGTCTACTCGATCGGGCCGAAGGAGTATCTCGCCGTGCAAGGCAGCGGGCGGCACGTCCACCCGGTGAAGTACGACAACCTCCTGGAACTCGAGCTACCTGTTCGTGTTCGCGCTGAACTGAGCACGGCGGCCGCGCACGCGCTACTTTGGGAACTCGGCGCACACCTCGACGTCCTCGCCCCAGTAGGCGACGCACTTGGCATGGTCCATCGGACCCTGCCCGATGACTTTGGCGAACAGAAAGTCCGCGATGTTGTCGATTTCGCGGGCGGTCAGCGTCGCCGGCGGATCGGGGACGCGAATACCCGACGCGTCGAGGTCGGCTTTCTTCATGCCGTAACAGCGCCCGTCGCTGTAGGCGAACTTGTCGAAGGCCGGCATTTCGGACGGCGGCCGGCCGCATTTGATCGTCATGATGACGTTCGCGCGATCGAGCTTGGTTTCCCGCAGATTCGCGCCGTCGGCGACCTGGCTGTCAAGCTTGCGGCCATCGCCGGCCCAGCCATGGCAGATTTGGCAGTCAGCCTTTTTTCGAAACAGGCTGAAGCCAGCGGCAATATCGTCCGGGTCCGCGCTTTGGGCTCGCACAAGCGACGGCAACAGGGCGAACAGGGCGGCGGCCGCAAGAGCCGGATATAAACTTGAGCGCGCAATCATGGATGTTCGGCCGGATCGCTGGAGCAAGACTATGTCGAACCCTATAATAAGAGTCGGCGGCGGCTGTTGTCGTGCAAGGACTTCATTCCAGTTATGATCGCACGGCGTATGACAAGGCTTGCGTCTTTTCTGCTCTGCTGCTTGCCGGCCGCGCACGCGCAGGAGCTGCGGCGCGCGACCATCTGGGACCTCATGCTCGGCCAGCCGGTCGCAGCCCAACCGTCGCCCGAACAGTTCCGCGGGTTTGCCTGCGGATCGAATGGCGGACCGCCGCGGCGGCCGATCAGCGGGTGGAGCGACTACAAGCTCTGCCCGGCCGAACCGAACGGCCTGCGCGAAATCTACTTCGAGTACGACGACGAGTACGAATATGTCGCGCGCGCGAGAGACCTGCAGCGTGAAGTCGCGCGCTGGGCAGGCACGACCGAAGCGCGTTTTCCGGTGATCGTCTCCGCGCTGTTCTCCGACGACGGGACATTGAAGGCGATCCGCATGGTCAGCGATGCGCGGCCCGACCATCGCGACGATACCAACGACGCCGATCTCAAGACCCGCGAACAGTCCTATCTGCTCGGCGCCATCATGGCCTCGCGGTTCGACATCGAGGCGGCACGCGACTGCGTCCAGCGCCCGCCGGCGAACGGCGAGAGCAGCGTCGGCGACGTTTTTATCAAGCAATCGTGCGAACGCGTCGATGCAGCCGGTGGACGCAAGATCGTTCTGCGCGTCAATTTCTTCCGCCGGCCGGGCCAGAGCGCGGTCAATCCGCAAATGCCGTCGCAATTGACCAGCGGACAGTTCGAGAGCTCGACACGACTCGAGATTTCCTCGTTCGATCCGCCATAGGCTCTTTCGCTAAGGCCGGACCTCGCCGTCAGGCATCACGGTTTCGCGAAAGGTCGCCTCATCAACCTTCGCCTCGTACATATCGGCTTTGCGGAAATTTGTGCCGACGAGGTTGGCGTGCGTCAGGTTGGCAGCCCGCAGATCGGCACCCGAAACATTGGCGCCCGTCAAATCGGCGCCGGTAAAATCAGCTTCGACCAGTTCCGCCGCAATCAGTCGGGTTTCGACAAGCTTGGCATGGCCAAAATGGGCGCCACGCAGGAAGGCGAAATCGAGTGCAGCGCCGGTCAGGTCGGCCCCGGTCAAATTCGCCTCGGCCATACGCGCCTTGCGCAAATCGACCGAGGTCAGCGTGACACCGCCGAGATCGGCGCGCGCCATGCGCGCTGTTCCCATCATAGCGTCGGCGAGATTGGCTCCGCCAAGCTTGGCGCCGTCGAGGTTCGCCGCATAGAGCATGGCTTCGCGAAGATTCGCCGAGGAAAGATCGGCACGGCTCAGGTCGGCTTTGTTCAGGTTCGCACCCGACAGATTGGCGCCGGCGAGCCGCGCGCCGGCAAGCTTCGCATCATGGAAATTCGCGCCCGCGAGGTTGGCGCCGGTCAGGTCGACGCCCGAAAGATCGTGGCGTTTGAAATTGACGCCCGCCAGATTGCAATGCGCGCAGCTATGGGCGCGCCCGGCGATAAAATCGTCACGCTCGGACGCCCGTGCGCCGGCGCCAAGCACCGGCAGGACGGCCGCAATCGCCACGATCAAAGGCACGCCAGTTCTTGCGGCCATGACGGCATGTTGCCCATGTTTCAGCTCAAAATCCACCCGTAAGGCAAATTGCGAAGAGCGCTTTTGTTGGCATCAAGATGCCGGACAATCGGAATGACTGGACAGTGACATTGGACAATGACATGCCGGCATCGATGCGCGACCGCATCGCAATGCACAACGCCAACGAACTGAAAATCGGGCTGTTCGGAGGGAACTGCTCGTCCGCCCGCACCGTAACGCTGGTGCCGGAGCGCTGGCTTGCCGAATGGCCCGACTGCCTGAAGCTCGCGCGGATTGCGGACGACGCCGGTGTCGATTTCATTCTGCCGATCGGCCGCTGGAAGGGCTACGGCGGCGGGAGCGACTTTCACGGCTCGACGCTCGAGACCGTGACATGGGCATGCGGGCTTCTCGCCGCGATGCGGCGGATCACGATCTTCGGTACCGTGCATGCGCCGTTGTTTCATCCGCTGATCGCCGCCAAGGAGTTCGTCACCGCCGACCATATCGGCCAGGGCCGCTTCGGCCTGAACATCGTCGCCGGCTGGAACGAAGGCGAATTCGAGATGTTCGGCGTTGCGCAGCGCGAGCACGAGGACCGCTACGCCTTCGCGCAGGAATGGATCGATATCGTCAAGCGCGCCTGGTCCGAAGACGAATTCGATTTCGACGGCGCGTTCTTCAAGCTCGCCGGCGTTCGCGCCAAGCCCGGCCGTTCGGCGGCACGCAGCCGATCATCATGAACGCCGGCTCGTCGGGCGTCGGACAAGACTTCGCGATGCGCAATTGCGATGCGTTCTTTACCTCGACCGGAGCGACGCGTCTCGCCACCGCAGGAACGTCATCGGAAACTAAAAACTCGGCGCTATTTGAAAGCACAGCGAAACACGTGGCGGACGTCAAGGCGTCCGGCCGCACGTTCGGCCGCGAGATCGAAGTCTATACAACAGGCCAGGTGATCTACCGCCCGACGCAGCGTGAGGCGGACGACTACCATCGCCACGCCAACGTCGACAACGCCGACTGGACGGCGATTGAACGCATGATGGCGCTCAAGAACATCACGCCGCAAAATACCGCTGCGAGCGAGTACGCGGCGAAACGCGCCATGCAGGCGTCGAGCGGCGTCGGCGGCTATCCGTTCATCGGGACGCCCGACAAGATCGCCGAGGAATTTGCCGCCATCGCGCACGCTGGCGTTCGCGGCATCGCGGTATCGTTCGTGAATTATCTCGACGAGGTGCCGTATTTCTGCGCCGAGGTTTTGCCGCGACTCGGCCGGATGGGTCTGCGGACAAACTGAACCGCCTGATGGTCGCCGATCATCAAGGAGGCCGGCATCTAGGTCGAATAAGTCCCGGAACCGCTATTCGGCAGGCGCGACACTTGGCGACGTGTCGGGCTCCATTTTCGGCCGCGACAGCATCAAAAATAGCAAAAACAGCGCGCCGATGAAACACGGCACCGCGGCGGCGTAGAAGATGCCGCCCGCCTTGTAGCCGAGACCCACCAAAATGCCGGTCAGGATCGGACCGAAGAACTGGCCGACGCGGCCCATGCCCATCGCCCAGCCGATGCCGGTGGAGCGGATCGCCGTCGGATACATGCCGGCGGCGACCGCGATCAATGCGGTGCCAGTGCCGCCGACAAAGAACCCGGCGAGGAACGAGGCGGTGCCAAGCGTCACGACCGACGAGGTCGCTTGCCCGAACCAGGCAAGGCAGAGGCCACCAACGATGAAGGCCGGAATGAGCACCCGATAAGCGCCGAAGCGATGCACGGCCCAGCCGGACATGGCGCTGGCGCAGACGCTGCCGAGATTGTTCAAGCCGACGATCAAGGCCGCGGCTGACAGCGAGAAGCCGACAGAATTTAGCACGGCCGGCGTCCAGAACGTCACCGTTACCAGCACCATAAACACCATGAAGAACGGCACCCAAAGCAGAACGGTCGGTACCGCGCGCCCCTCGGTGAAGAGGTGAGTCACCGGCGCGCCCTGACGCGCCGGATCGGGCGTGGCAATTAACTCGGCGTCGGCCGGAATTGCTCCCGGCATGATGTGCGCGAGCGTGCGGCGGACGTCGTCCAGGCGCTTGTTGCGCGCCAACAGAAAACGCACCGATTCCGGCAGCCAGATCGCCAAAATGACAGCGATGACGAGCGGCGCCACGGCGCCGATGTAGAACACCGCCTGCCAGCCGAGATTGGGTATGACCCAGGCGCTGGTCAGCGAGCCGATCAGACCTCCCGCGGGAAACGAGGCGAACAGCACGGTGACGAACACGTCGCGCAGACGCTTCGGAGCAAGCTCGGCGCCCATGGCAAGAAACGCCGGCGTCGCGCCGCCGAGCCCCAGGCCGGCCAGGAAACGATAGGCAAGAAGTTGCTCCAGCGACGCCGACTGCGCCGTCAAGTAGCTGAAGATCGCAAACACGATGATGGCGAGGATCATGAACCATTTGCGGCCGAACAAATCCGCGAACGGTCCGAACGACAGCGCGCCGATCGCTGCGCCGACTAGGCCCGCCGAGCCGACCTGGCCGAACTGCGGCATCGGCAGATGGATCGCGGCGGCGATCGCGGGCGCGGTATAGCCGATCGCCTGCGTGTCGAACCCATCGAGCGCCGCCACCAGCATGCACAGAAACAGCACGCCGATCTGAAAGCCCGTGACCGGATGGCGGTCGATGAGATCGATGACGTCAACTTTTGATGCGGGCACGGGCTACTCCCCCTCAGACGCTCCGGACCCTATGCGAGCCGCAGCTATTTCGTGTTGTTTCGTCTGTCCTTACGGCGGCCACGCCGTCTCTACAAGGGTGAGAGGCCCTATGCGGCGAGCTTGTATCCAAGCGCTTTGCCGGCAAGCGCCGCACCCTCGACCATCGCGCGGAGCTTGGCCCATGCGATCTGCGGATGGGAGCGGCCACCGAAGCCGCAATCGGCGCCGGCGATGACGCTCTCCTTGCCGACCAGACGCGCATAGCGCTGCAGACGCTGCGAGACGAGTTCGGGGTGCTCCACGACGTCGGTCGAGTGGGTAATGACACCGGGGATGAGAATCTTGCCGGCGGGCAGTTTCACCTTTTCCCACACCGCGACTTCGTGCTCGTGGCGCGCGTTCGCGCCCTCGATCAAATAACCCTGCGCCTTCACCTTCAGCATGATGTCGACGATGTGATCGAGTTCGAGATCATAGGCGTGCGGCCCGTGCCAGCTGCCCCAGCACAGGTGATAACGCACGCGATCTTCCGGAACATTGCGCAGCGCATGATTGAGCGCGTCCACGCGCATCTCGCAGCGCGCGCGGAAGGCTTTGAGCCCCATGGCAATGCCGATGCGATCCCACAAGGCTGGCAGCCACGCGTCGTCGACCTGAAGGATCAGCCCGGCAGCGGCGATGGCCTCATATTCGACGCGCATCGCTTCAGCGATGGCGAACACGTATTCCTCGTCGCTCTTGTAGTAATTGTTGCGCCGATAGATTTCGAGGCTCGCCGGCGCAGTGGACGTCAGAAATACGTCGTCGGTTCCGGCCACCGCGACGGTGACGTCGATCTCCTTCTTGAGTTCGGCGCCACCGACATAAGTCACAGGTCCGACGCAAACCTGCACCGGCCGCTTCTTGGCGATCTGCGCGCCCGGCGTATAGAACAACGTGCCGCGCTCGGTGGCGTATTTGTAGAAGTCGGCGAAGGCCTCGCGATCCTTGCCCTGCTCGATCAGCGGTTTGCCTTCCGGCGCTTCGACGTCAGCGAAGCCGCCGAAGCGGTGCTGCATATAGCGCAGCCAGTCGCCGCCTTTGGAATATTCGCCCTCGTTGATGACGTCGATGTCGATCTCGCGCTGGCGCGCGACGATCGCGGCGACATCTTCTCGCAGACGCGACTGGTCGCCGACCGCAACGCCGCTCTCGAGCGCAAGAAACGGCAGGCTGCCGACGTGGGTAGTGAGAAATCTTGGAATCGCTGCGCTTCACCGGCTCACTCCTTACGATTTTTCGTGCGATGTCCTCAGCGCATGCCCTCCGGCATGACCGCTTGCCGTCCAAGCTGCTGCCACGCCGCCGGCGCGCCGGCTTTTTTGGCTGCCTCCGCCGGAGGCAGTTTGTCGTCCCAGCGCGTTCCGATGAAGCGCTGACCGGTGACGCCTGCGGACGCATCCGAGCAGAGCCAGACGAGCGGCGTCACCATCACGTTAGGCGAGATCAGCTTCGAGCGGTCCGGCTGCGATGCCGGCGTTACCATGCGCGTATCGGCAGCGCCGCCCGGCACCAGCACGTTGGCGGTGACGCCGGTGCCGTCAAGCTCCTGCGCCATGGCAAGAAGATGCGCCTCGTTCGCGGCCTTCGAGCCGCCATAGGGCTGCATGCCGCCACGCCACATCGTGTCGAAACTCGTCGTCACGTTGATGATGCGGCCGAAATGCCGGGCCAGCATCGGCTTCAGCGCGGCGCGCGTCATCAGAAAGACGGCGACGACGTTGACGTCGATGATGCGGCGGAATTCCGCAGACGTCACCTCCCAGAATTTCCCCATGTCCTTGATGTCGGGCGAACGAAAGAAGCTGATGCCGACGCCGGCGTTGTTGATGAGGATGTCGAGGCGGCCGAACCGCGCAGTCGTTCCGTCGACAATGCGCGGCGCGCTTTCGTCGCACGTGATGTCAACCGTCATGGTGAGAATGCGATCACCGGCGCCGCGTTCGCGCGCCGCAGCCACCGTCTCGTCAAGCGGCTGCAGATCGACGTCAACCGCCGTGACGCGCGCACCGGCGTCAATCAGTCCCAGCGCCATGACGCGGCCAAGCCCGCGCCCCGCTCCCGTGACAATCGCAACTTTTCCGTCAAGCACTCCGGCCATGATACAACTTCCTGTTCCCAACGCCGCCGCACATCATAGCGGGGCAAACTTCCGCGTCACGCGCCGCGCAAGTGATGGCGCATGAACGCGCCGGCGCTGGCGAGCGCGCGCCGGCCGGCATCGAGTTTTGCGTTCCACATCGGGAACGCATGAATCATGTGCGGCCAGATTTCCAGCGTCACCGGCACTTCGGCGGCGCCGGCCGCTTCCGCAAAGCGCGTCGCGTCGGCGAGCAGGGTCTCCGACGAGCCGACCTGGATCAGCGCTGCCGGGAACCCCTTCAGATCGGCGTAAAGCGGAGAGATGCGCGAGTCCTTCCTGTCTATGCCCGCCGGAACATAGGCGTCAGCCAGCTCGATGAGATAGGGCCTGTGGATCAGAGGATCGACTGCGTCCTTGGTGGCGAGCGTCGAACCCGACATTGCCAGATCCGTCCAAGGCGAAATAAGCCACGCGCAGCCGGGGCCCCCTTCTCCCATCTGGCGCAGCCGATTGATCAGCGCCGCCGTCAGCCCGCCGCCGGCACTGTCGCCGCCGACCGCGATATGGTTCGCGGCGATGCCCTCGTTGCGGAGAAAGCGCCATGCCGACAGCGCATCGTCGAACGCTGCTGGAAACGGGTGTTCGGGCGCGAGGCGATAGGCGATGGCAAGTGTGCGTACTCCCGCGGCGCGGCCTGCTTCCGTCACCAGACGGCGGTGGCTCACGACCGAGCCGGAGCAATAGCCGCCACCGTGAAAGAACAGCAGGACGCGCGACGGATCGCTGCCCGGGACCGTCGACCATTCGCCCGGCACGCCGCCGACATCGACCGCCGTCAGTGTGACGTCGCTCGCGACCGGCCAGACCGAGCCGACTTCCTCGATACGCTGCCGCCGCTCCGTCCAGCCGACCGGCCGCGGTTTGGCGCCGAGCAGCGCGCGAATGGCGCCAATTTCGCGCTGATCCTGTTCATCATTTGCCATCGCGGCGGCGCTCTACTCGACCGTAATGTGCCGCTCGCGAATGACTTTGCCGAGCTGGTCTGACGTCGCCATCCAAAGCTTCGTAAATTCCTCGGGCGTACCGCCGCCGGCCTCCCAGCCGTCCTGCGCCAAGCGCGCGGTGAGCTCAGGGCTGCGCACCACCTTGGTGACGTCGGCTGCGATCTTATCGACGATCGGCTTCGGCGTCGCAGCGGGCACGAAAAGCGCGAACCAGCTGTTCACCTCGAAGCTCGGATAGCCGGCTTCGGTCAACGTCGGCACGTCCGGCACGCTAGAATTGCGCTTGGTGCCGGTCACGGCGAGAGCGCGCAACTGTCCCGACGTGACAAGCGGCTTCGACGAACCCATTTCTCCCATCACCATCGGGATGTGCCCGCCGAGCACGTCCTGCATCGCCGGCGCCACACCCCGATAAGCGACATGCTGAAACCTCGTGCCGTAAAGCAGATTGAACATCTCGCCGATCAAGTGCGGCTGCGAACCCGCGCCCGGGCTGCCGAACGGCACCGGCGTCGTTTTGGCGAATTCGACCAGTTCCTTCATCGTGTGAAACGGCGACGATGGCGCGACCAGACAGATCAGCGGCGAATAAACGAGCGCCGTGACGCCGGTGAAATCGCGGACCGGATCGTAGCCAAGGTTCGGATTGAGATATTGCGCGATGGCATGGCTTCCCGCGACACCTTCAAGCACCGTGTAGCCGTCGCCCGGCTGATGGGCGACATATTCGGCGGCGACCGCGCCGACCGCACCCGCCTTGTTCTCGACGACGACCGGCTGTCCCCAAAGCTCGCCGAGCTTCGGAGCGACGAGCCGCGCGACGATATCGGTGCCGCCGCCGGCCGCGAACGGAACGATCAGATGCACCGGGCGTGAGGGAAAATCATCGGCAAGTGCCGGCGAAGCACAAAGCACCAGCGCGAGAGCAGCAAACAGTCGCGTGCGGCGGTCGGTGGCCATGTTCTGCCTCCCTCAAGCGGATTTATGTTTGGTTGGGGCTGAACTCGCCGTTCAACGCCACGCGTCGATCGAAACGGTCTTGCGATATTTGCCGCCCATGATGCGCCAATACCCGTTGGCCTCGCCGCCGACGACGATCACGTTGACCTCGCTCTCGGGAAAGATGCGGATCGGCTCATCGGGTTTCGCCTTCAGCCACGTCGCCATCGGCTCCTGGCCGAATGTCGCCCACGGATAGACGTAGTTCTGCACAAGCTGCAAATCCCAATAGCGACCGGCCGGCATTTCCGCCGTCTCGTGGATGAAGCGGATCAGTTTCTGCTTGGTGTCGAAACCGCCGCGGTCGACGAACTGCCGCGCCGTGATGGGATCGAGCAGAAGGCATGGCGCCGATTGACCGTCGATGCCGGCCAGCATGTCGCGCACGTGCTCGCGCCAGTATTTCTCGCGCAGACCGAGGCAGAACGTGGTCGAACGGCAGCCGAAGAAGATGCTGACGGTGGAGTCGCTCGGCTTGAAGCCTTTCTGAACATGGAGCGGTTCGTAGATGCTCTTTTCTTCGTTCTCCGCGAACGTCAGATTGTTGTAGCCGTAGCCGTTGCCCTGCGAGCCCATATAGGTCTCGCCCGGCACCGAGCCACCCTGCAAATTCTGCGACAGCAAGCCGTAGGCGCGGCCGATGGTGGCGTTGGCGTGATTATACGGGCCCATCGCGCCGACGCCGCTGTTCATGCCGATCTCGTTGCGGATCGGACCGTTGACGACCGTCATCACCGCGGACGAGCTCGAACTCGACGAGCGCGCGGACAGTTCCGAAGCGGCGAGCGCGAGGATGACCGGAAAATAGTCCGGACGAGCACCGGCGATGACCGCGTTCACCGCGACCTGCTCGACCGTGAATTCCCATGCGGCGCGGAATTCCACCGGCTGCATGCGCCCGACGATCTCGTCCGGTGGGTGGCTGGTGCCTTTGAGCATCGCGTCAACGCGCTCGCGCGTCGGCAGCACGATCGGCAGCTTGTCGGTCCAGTTGTTGTCGAGGAACAGTTTCTGAAGATCGTCCTCGCTATCGGGACCGATCAGTCCCGTCAGCGGCGCCTCAATGCCCGGCATGAACGCCGTCCAGCGCGGCCGTGAGCGCCTGGATGACCTCCTGCATCACCGGACGGCCGGTGATCGGATCGTTGCCGCCCACATAAGCGGCAAGCTCCTTCGCGGTCTTGCCCATGACCGGCTGCGGCACGAACGAACGCGGCACCTCGGGTAGTCCCGCCATCTTGGCGACGGAGGCGACCACCTTGTCGAACTTGTCGGTATGCAGCGCCACGGTCGGCACGCCGTACTTTGTCTCAAGCGTGATCGCGTGGGTCGTGACGGCCGGCGCGCAATTGCTGCAATGGCCGACGCCGATGATGGCGGCGTCGCCGTTGGCCTTGATCTCCTCCCAGGTTTTCGGATCGTCCTTCTGATAGGTCGCCGACAGCGACACGATGCGCGTTTTGACGCTCGGCATGTGGGCAGCGAACCAGGCCTCGACCTGTTTGAGAAGCTCGATCGAATCGTCGAACCGGCAATCGACCAGATAGATCGTCTTGCCGTCGAGGCTTTCGAGCCGCGGCGCGGCGGTCTTGCGCGCGACTTTTGGCGGTGTGCCGACCGGGCTCAAAACCGTGTAAGTGCGTGCCGGGGCCAGCGCCTCGACCGGCTGGCTCTCAACCGGGGTGACGATCCTGTTCATGGCGATTCTCCCTTCGCTCGGGCGATTGCGGGCGAGTATAAAATGCGGCCATTTCCTCGCCAAGCATGGGCCAGTCCCCACCATATCAGTGTTTTTACGGCTGGTTGCGCCGCGGCCGGGCCCTGCCTATATTCTATACGCTTTTTCCAGTCATCGTTGATGACGTTAAGTGGCTTCGCCCCGACGGGCGGGCGGAGCACAGAGGAGATTTACCCATGGCGACCGCGCCGTTGATGCCGAAGGCGACAGCCGTGTGGCTGGTTGAGAACACCTCGCTGTCGTTCGAACAGATCGCGCAGCTCTGCAATTTGCATGTGCTCGAAGTGAAGGCGATTGCCGACGGAGATGCCGCGCAAGGCATCAAGGGCCTCGATCCGGTACTCACCGGGCAATTGACGCGCGAGGAGATCGCCAAAGCCGAGGCCGACCCCGGATACCGGCTGCACGTCGCCGACCCGAAGGTGCGCCTGCCCGAAGCCAAACCCAAGAAGGGGCCGCGCTACACGCCAGTCTCGCGCCGCCAGGACCGGCCAAATGCGATCCTGTGGCTCGTGCGCAACCACCCGGAACTCAAGGACAGCCAGATCATGCGGCTGGTCGGCACCACCAAGTCGACCATCCAGGCGATCCGCGAGCGCACGCACTGGAACTCGGCGAATCTGACACCGCTCGATCCGGTGACGCTCGGGCTCTGCTCGCAGATCGACCTCGATCTCGAGGTGCAGCGCGCCGCCAAAGAAAAGCCGGTACCGATCGAAGCGCAGGGCGCGACACTGTTGCCGGCGTCGGTCACGACCGCGCCGAAGGAAGAGCCGGAGCCGGAGCCCGCGGCCAAGAAGCCGGCCGACGACCTCAACGTCGAGGCCGTGTTCGCCAAGCTCAAGCAGCTCGGCGGCAAGAGCGAGTGACCCAAAACAGCGCAGCTTCCCGTCATGCCCGGCCTTGTGCCGGGCATCCACGTCTTTAATGGGCAGCAAATCGAAAGACGTGGATGGCCGGGTCAAGCCCGGCCATGACTATGATGTGGATCCTCAGCCCCGGTCATTCCGCAGCACCACGCAGGCGCCGCCGGCTTTGTTCAGCTTGTTGCAGAACGAATCCAGATAACCGCGGTTGTCGTCGGCGATCCGGATGTTGTAGCGCATCGCGCTGCCGAGCCCGATGCCGCGGCTCCTGATGACGATCGGCTCGCGATCGCCGATCAGCACCGCATATTGTTTCTGGATCGCCCGATAGGTCGCCCAGGCGCGGCTCTCCGACCAGTTCGCTGTCAGCTGCATGCCCCAGCGCGGCACATAGGCCGCGATGCGCTGCGCCTCTTCCTTCGGCGCCAGAATCAAATTCGCAAGCCGCGTGCACGGCACGCCTTGCGGGATGGTCGTGTCCGGTGTCTTCGGCGGTGATGGCGACGCCCATTCATCGGCGGTCCAGCCGGTGATGATCGCAACATAGTTGCGCGTCTCGGCCGGCAGACCGCGATGGCCTGCGAGCCATTCGCCGACCCGCCCCGGTCCGGCGTTGTAGCCGGCCGCCGCGAGACCGAGATTGCCGAAACGCTCGCGAAGGTCGTGCAGATAACTCGCCGAACTGCGCAGGGCTTCGATCGGGTTGAGCGGATCGACCAGCCCGCGATAATCGGCCGTGCTCGGCATGAACTGCGCAATGCCGCGCGCGCCCTTGGAACTGACAGCCTGCGCGTTGAAGCGGCTCTCTTGCCAGATCACGCGCGCGAAAAATTCCACCGGCAGTCCGTTCTCGGCCGCCGCCTCTTCAAGCGTGCGGCAGATGTCGTCGGGCGTCAGCGGATTGTGCAGCGGCGCTTTTTGCGCGGCCGGTTGCGGCGGTGATGTGGCCGCTGGAGTCGTTGGAGGCGCCGGCGTAGTGCCTTTGTCGTCCGGCTTGGCGGCTGGCGGACTTTCAGTCGTGGGAGGATTTTGCGCGGCGGCAGGTTCGGGCGCCGTTGTTTGAACGGGCTTTTCGTCCGGTTTCGGAGCAGGCGTTTCGTCAGATTTCGCGGCCGGCGGCTGAGTTGGCTCCGCAGGCGGCGGGCTTTGATCGGTGTTGGGCGCAACGTCCGTCGTCTCCGGCGTCTGCGCGGTCGTGACTGCGAAAGCAGAGAGATACACCGCCCACGCGGCGCCAACACCAAGTACGAAACGCTGAAGTCTTCGCCCCCTCGCCGCGCACCGCATGCCTAATCTTGACAGCCGAGCGCCCGCTCCCGAGCCTGAATGCTGGAGATCGCAGCCTGATCGGAGGGCGTCAGGGGCACCGCCGCCTCATCGTCGAACCGGCAGCCCGCGTTGCCGAAATAGTTGATGGCGCGGGGCGTCTTGAAGCAATAGCCCTTCGCCTTGTAGATGGCGTTGCGCGCGACCCAGAGCGAGTCACAGGTGTCGCCTTGCGCCTGCGCCGTCGTCAGCGATCCTACCGATATCGCTGCTGCAAGCACTGCTACGACGCTGAAAATCACCGGCCGCATGCCCAAATTCCTTCTGCTGCTATCGCCTCGTTGTTGGCGCCGCGCGAGCCGCGATCGCCGCACCATTATCTACCACGCGATGGCTGTTTTTTGACGGCACGCAGGGGAAGAACTGAAATGCGAAAGTGCCGCTGCCTACGTCCCCACCCCTTTATCCTTCAGCGCGGTGCCGATTTCGTCGAGGATCGCCGGGTCATCGATGGTCGCCGGCATGGACCAGGCATCGCCATCGGCAATTTTCTTGATTGTGCCGCGCAGGATTTTGCCGGAACGCGTTTTCGGCAGCCGCGCCACCGTGATGGCGAGCTTGAACGCTGCGACCGGACCGATCTTGTCGCGAATGAGCGCGATGCATTCCTTCTCGATCTCGGTCGGCGGACGGTTGACGCCGGATTTCAGCACGATGAAGCCGCACGGCACTTCGCCCTTCAGCCCGTCCTTGACGCCGAGCACGGCGCATTCGGCTACGTCCTTGTGCGACGCCAGCACCTCCTCCATGCCGCCGGTGGACAGCCGGTGGCCGGCGACGTTGATGATGTCGTCGGTGCGGCCCATGACGAAGACGTATCCGTCGTCATCCTTAAAGCCGGCGTCTGCGGTTTTGTAGTAGCCGGGAAATTCGGCGAGATAGCTTTCCTCAAAGCGCTCGTCGGCTTGCCACAAGGTCGGCAGACACGCCGGCGGCAGCGGCAGCTTGATTACGATCGAGCCCATCTTGTTCGCCGGCACGTCGTGGCAGCCCTCGTCGACTACGCGGATGTCGTAGCCCGGCATCGCGACGGTCGGCGAGCCATGCTTGACCGGGAGCATGCCGAGACCGACCGGATTGCCGGCGATGCACCAGCCGGTTTCGGTCTGCCACCAATGATCGATCACCGGCACTTTCAGAAGATGCTCCGCCCACACGATGGTATCGGGATCGGCGCGCTCGCCGGCAAGAAACAGCGTGCGGAAGTTTTTTAGATCGTATTGCGCCAAGAGCTTGCCTTGCGGATCTTCCTTCTTGATGGCGCGGAACGCGGTCGGCGCCGTGAACATGGCGGCGCAGTTGTGTTCGGCGATCACGCGCCAGAACGCGCCGGCGTCGGGCGTGCCGATCGGCTTGCCTTCGTAAAGGATGGACGTGCAGCCGTGCAGAAGCGGCGCATAGACAATGTAGCTGTGGCCGACCACCCAGCCGACATCGGATGCCGCCCAGAATACCTCGCCGGGCTCGATGCCATAGAGATTTTTCATCGACCACTTGAGCGCGACCATGTGGCCGCCGTTGTCGCGCACCACGCCTTTCGGCCGGCCGGTCGTACCGGACGTATAAAGAATGTACAGCGGGTCGGTCGCTTCGAGCGGCACGCAATCGTAGACCGAGCGGGCGTGGATCAGCGCGTAGTCGCGCATCGCCGCCCAGTCGCGGTCGCGGCCCTCGATCATCGGAGCTTGCGCTTGCGGTCGCTGCTGGATCAGGCACGCGGCGGGCTTGTGCTTCGCGAGCGTGATCGCTTCGTCGAGCAGCGGCTTATAGGCCACGATGCGGCCCGGCTCGATGCCGCAGCTTGCCGACAAAATCACCTTCGGTGCCGCGTCATCGATGCGGGTCGCCAGTTCGCGCGCCGCAAAGCCGCCGAACACGACCGAATGGATCGCGCCGATACGGGCGCAGGCGAGCATCGCGATCACAGCTTCCGGAATCATCGGCATGTAGAGGATGACCCGGTCGCCCTTGCCGACGCCGAGATCGCGCAGCATGCCGGCGAGCACCTGCGTTTCCGTCAGCAGGCGATGGTAGGTGATGGTGCGTTTCGCACCCGCAAGCGGCGAATCGTAGATAATGGCCGCCTGGTCGCCGCGACCGGCGTCGACCTGCCGGTCGACTGCATTGAAGCAAGTGTTGCACACGCCGCCCGGAAACCAGCGGCCGTAGATGCCGGCCTTCGGATCGAACACCGCCTTCGGCTTTTCGAACCAGGTGATGTCCTCGGCCGCCTCGCCCCAAAAGCCTTGCGGGTCGCTCTGCCAGCGCGCGTACACTTCGTGATAGCGGCTCGAACGGGCGTCCATGGCGTTCGCTCCCGGTTGATTACATCGAAAGTCTAAACACGCACGAGTGGCGAGTGGCGAGTGGCTGAAGGTACCACCATTTCACTACTCGCCGCTCGCCATTTGCTATTCGCTGGTCTAAGTCGCTGCGCTTTGATCTATGTCATCGACCGTTGATTCCCTCCGCGCGCCCAATCCTCCGTGATTACAGACCCGCTGTTCTACCTTCTGGCCATCCCCGCCGTTCTGCTGCTTGGCCTTGGCAAGGGCGGTTTCGCCGGCGTCGGCATGGTGTCGACGCCGATGTTGGCGCTCGCCGTGCCGCCGTTGCAGGGCGCCGCGATCCTGCTGCCGATCCTCATCATCCAGGACATCATTTCGGTGTGGACGTACCGCCATGCCTGGAGCGCCTGGAATCTGAAGGTGCTGATGCCCGGGTCCATCATAGGCATCGCTGCGGCAGGACTGTTTGCCGGCGTCGTCTCGAACGCCGTGATCGAACTCAGCGTCGGCGTGATCGGGCTCGCTTTCGTGCTCTACACCTGGTTGCAGAAATGGCTGCGGCCGAGTATCGCAGGCTCGAAGCCCTACCGTCCGCCGGCGGTGCTTGGCATGTTCTGGGGCGCACTGGCCGGCTTCATGTCGACCCTGGTTCAAGTCGGCGCGCCCCCGTTTCAAATTCATATGCTGCCGCAGCGGCTGGAAAAGCTGACGCTGGTCGGCACCAACGTCATCTTCTTTGCTTTCATGAATTGGCTCAAGGTTGTGCCCTACTTCGCGCTCGGCCAGTTCTCGCCGCGCAACCTCGCAACCTCGGCGGCGTTGCTCCCGCTCGCAGTCGGCGCCAATTTTCTCGGCATCTGGCTGGTGCGAAAGACGCCGACCGAACAGTTCTACCGGATCGCTTACGTGCTGATGCTTTTGATCTCGCTGATCCTGTTGTGGCAAGGGTGGCGAGGTCTGTGAGGAGGGCGAGTGGCGAAATGGCGAATGGGGCAGAAGTTATCTCTATTCGCTACTCGCCATTCGCCATTCGTCATTTCATAATGCTCCCGCCAAGCCACCTGGCATTCGGGAGGACGCCATGGCGACGCCTTACGACACCGATCTCGATCGCAACCCGGCAAATTTTCAGCCGCTGACGCCACTGTCGTTTCTGTCGCGGGCGGCCGATGTCTATCCGGACCACGCCGCGATCATTCACGGCCGGCGCTCCTGGGCCTACTGGCAATTCTATGCGCGCGCGCGGCAGCTTGCGTCGGCGCTGCAACAACGCGGCATCGGGCGCGGCGATACCGTCGCGGTGGTCCTGCCGAATACGCCCGCCATGCTGGAAGCGCACTACGGCGTGCCGATGGCTGGCGCGGTGCTCAACTCGATCAACACCCGGCTCGATGCCGCCATCATTGCGTTCACGCTCGATCACGGCGAAGCCAAGATTCTGATCACTGACCGCGAATTCGCGAAGGTCGTGAAAGACGCACTCGCAATCTGCAAATCCAAGCCGCTCGTCATCGATTACGACGATCCGGAGTTCGCCGGCGCGGGCGAACGCATCGGCACACTCGAATACGAGGATTTTCTGCGCGACGGCAACCCCGATTTCGCCTGGCAAATGCCGAACGACGAATGGGACGCGATCGCACTCAATTACACGTCGGGGACCACCGGCGATCCGAAAGGCGTGGTGTATCACCATCGCGGCGCCTACCTGCTCGCGATGGGTAACGTCATCACCTGCGAGATGGGCAAGAACCCAGTTTATCTCTGGACCCTGCCGATGTTTCACTGCAACGGCTGGTGCTTTCCGTGGACCATCTCGATCGTCGCCGGCACGCACGTGTGCCTGCGCGCGGTGCGCGCCGCGCCGATCTTCGATGCGATCGCCACCCACAAGGTCACGCATCTATGCGGCGCACCGATCGTGATGTCGACGTTGCTCAACGCCACGCCGCAAGAGCGCAAACCGCTCCCGAACGAGGTCGAATTCGTGACTGCGGCGGCGCCGCCGCCCGAAGCCGTCTTGGCGGCGATGAAATCGGCGGGGTTCAACGTCACCCACGTCTATGGCCTGACCGAAGTGTACGGACCCGCCAGTGTCAATGACTGGCATCGCGAATGGGATGCGCTTCCGGCGGCCGAACAGGCCGCGCTGAAGTCGCGCCAGGGCGTGCGTTATCCGGTGCTCGAAGGTCTCGACGTGCTCGATCCCGACACCATGCAGGCAGTGCCGCGCGACGGTGAAACGCTCGGCGAGGTCATGTTCCGCGGCAACGTCGTCATGAAGGGCTATCTGAAGAACAAGACCGCGAGCGAGCATGCATTCGCCGGCGGCTGGTTCCACTCCGGCGATCTCGGCGTCATGCATCCCGACGGCTACATCCAGCTGAAGGATCGCTCGAAGGACATCATCATCTCGGGCGGCGAAAACATCTCCTCGATCGAGGTCGAGGATGCGCTCTACAAACATCCGGCCGTGCAGGTCGTCGCCGTCGTCGCCAAGCCGGACGAAAAATGGGGCGAGACGCCGTGCGCGTTCGTCGAACTTAAACCCGGCACGAGCGCAACGACCGAAGAACTCGTCGCCTGGTGCCGCACTCACCTCGCCGCCTACAAGTGCCCGCGCTTTGTCGTGTTTGCGGACATTCCGAAAACCTCGACCGGCAAGATTCAGAAATTCAAGCTGCGGGATATCGCGAAGGGGGCGTGAATTGCCCGATCTTCACTTCGGCATGCGCGGGCTTGACCCGCGCATCGACGCTGGTCTTTCGCCCCATTGGGCAAATTGTATGTGCGACAAATGGCAAACAATCGCGCGATTGTTTCGCCGTGCCACGTGTTCTAAGGTGGCAATGTCGGTACGTTGAACTGCGGGCGACCTGTTGGTGGTTTTTTTTTGCAGACTTCATCGCGCCGTACCGGCGGCGCTCAGCATACTTGCCTTGATCGTGCTCGACGGCGCTCCGGCGCGTGCGGCCGATTTCTATGCCGGTAAGACCATCGAGATCGTGGTCGGCTCCGATGCCGGCGGCGGGTTCGACATTTACGCGCGTACCTTGGCCCGCCACATGCCAAGCTATATTCCTGGCAATCCGACCATCATCGTCAGAAACATGCCGGGCGCCGGTTCCGGCCGCGCCGCGGGCTACATCAGTACGATGGCGCCGAAGGACGGCACGTCGCTTGCCGCCATCATGCCGGGCGCAATCGTCGACCCGCTTTTGATCGAGGGCAGCCCGGCTTTATTCGATCCCAACAAGGTGCGCTACATCGGCAGCGCCAGCAGCGACAGCCGCGTCTGCCTGACGTCGAAAGCGAGTCCGGCGAAGACGTTCGACGACGTTCTCAAGCGCAAAACCACGCTCGGCGCCACCACGGCCAACAACTCGACGCGCGACTATGCCTTCATGCTGCAGCATGCCGTGGGCGCGCAACTCAACGTCGTCGCCGGCTATGTGGGTACCGTCGACATCGCGCTCGCGGTCGAACGCGGCGAAGTCGAAGGCGTGTGCGGGTGGGGCTGGTCGAGCGTCAAGGCGCAGCGGCCCGACTGGGTCAAGACCGGCGCCGTCAACATCATCCTCCAGACTGGGATCGATGCGACGCCCGAACTCACCCAGATGGGCGTACCAACCGTGTGGTCCTATCTGAAGGACGAAACCGACCGCGAAGCGGTACGGCTGGTCGTCGGCCAGCAGGTCATGCTGCGCTCCTACATTGCGCCGCCGGAAACACCTGCCGATCAGCTTGGCATGCTGCGAGCGGCGTTCGATGAGACCGTGCAAGATAAGGACTTTCTCGCCGACGCCGAGAAACAACGCCTGAGCATCGAGCCGCTGTCGGGCGCGAAAATTCAGGACCTGGTCGCTCAGATGTACGCGACGCCAAAAGACGTCGTCGACCGCGCACGTGTTTTGCTGAAGCCTTGATTGCCGGCGATCATGAGATCGCAAAAAATTTTCCCGGCATCGCCCCCCGTTCTCAAGGGCACAGGCGGCGGACGATAAAAACTAAAGCTGGTCGACTAATGTAAAACTGTTTCGTGCTTTAAGCGCGCGATCTCGTCCTTGACGAGGAGTTTGCGCCGCTTCAATTCCGCAATTTGCAGGCCGTCGGTGGAAGGGTGGGTCAGCGCTTCGTCGATTTGTTGTTCAAGCGCCTGGTGCCGTTTCTCGAGTTCTGCAAGATGCGATTCAATCGCCATGTGGCATCTCTCCTTGCGTCAGATTGCTGCCTGATGAAACATCCTACGCCCAGCATAACTTCACGCAACGATACTCCCTTTTGCCTCGTGCGGAAAATCCCCACTGTGCACCGTGTCGATTTGTTGCACCGCGACTGCCACTGTGACTTGCCGAATATTCACCAAAACGCGATAGTTGCACGGCATTTACCAACCGGTGACCCTGCCCAGGCGCGACCCAGGCGGAAATGACAAACGAGGAAGAACGCGAGCTTCGCGAACAGCTTGCGCGCCTGCAACAAGAGCACCGCGACCTCGATGCCGCGATTGCTGCACTGCAGGAATCGCCGGGCGCCGATATCATCCAGGTCCAGCGATTGAAGAAACGCAAGTTGCAGTTGCGCGACCGCATTACCTTCATCGAGGACCAGCTCACGCCCGACATCATCGCCTAGAATAATCTTCCGGGCACCCGAGTTCCGCGCAAAGGCTGACTTTAGCCGGCGTGCCGTGTCCGTCTTTCGTTCTTGCGCGCATACATGGCTTCATCCGCGCGCGCGAGCACTGCCTCTGGGGTGTCGAGCGCGCCAAGCAACGCAACGCCCGTCGAGGCGCCGACGACCAGCGTGGAACTGCCCCATCGCACCGGCGTCGACAGAACAGCTTTCTCGAGCGCGGCTGCTTTCGTGGCGGCAGCCGGACCGCTGACGTTCCACAACAGAGCAGCGAATTCGTCGCCGCCAAGCCGCGCTATGACGTCCGAAGCCCGCACGTGATGCACCAAGGCCGCCGCGATCGCCTTTAGGACCGCATCGCCGGCCGCATGACCGTGGCGATCGTTCACCAGCTTGAAGTCGTCGAGATCGAGGTAAACCAGCGCTGCGCTTGTGCCGTAGCGCTTCACATAGGCGAGCGAGCGCTTGAGTTCACGCTCGAAGCCGCGCCGATTGAGGATCTCCGTCAGCGGATCGATTTCGACCCGCGCCTCGAGATCGAGAATGCGGGCGCGCGTGGCTTCCAATTGCGCCATGAGCGCATCGACCTCGGCGGCGAGCCGCATGGACGCCGTCTTCGCCACTTTCGCCGGCTTCTCCGCCGAGCATTTGGACAGCGGCGCGCGAACCGATTTAGGTCGGGGCTGCCCCGCCGGGCCGGCTTTGCGCTCCGTCTTTGCCGTGCTGCGCTTCATCAAATCGCGGAGCAAGAATAGCGTGCCGGCAGCCGAAGGCCCCCTGCCGCAACGCAAAAAACCACAGAGCGGTTGAGGGGCAACCGAGGGGGATGCGACGGATTGACGCATATCGCGCCCTGAGCCCAAAGGCTCATTCGGCCTGGATGAACGTGATCGGCACCGCCCGTTCCTCGTCGAACACGGCGGCCGTCAGCGGACCGCCGAAGACCGCGCCGGTGTCGACGTTGAGCCGGTTGCTGCGCAGATCGGGTATGCCGGACCGAATCGGCGTGTGGCCATGAACCATCAGCCGGCCGTAGTCGCGCCGGTCGGACAGGAACGGCTCTCTGATCCACAGCAGGGCGAATTCACTCTGCGCGCGAAGCGGACGACCCGGATCGACGCCGGCGTGAACGAAGAAGCGATGGCCGTCGTCATGGTTCAGTTGCAACGTGCGCAGCCAGTCGAGATGCGCTCCCGGCAGTTCACGCACGTCGGCTGCTCCATAGCTTTGCAGAGTGGCCGCGCCGCCCTGCTGCAGCCAGCTCATCGGCGAGATGGTCCCGTCGAGGACGCCGAGCAGCATGGCCTCGTGGTTGCCCATGAGCGTGACGACGGCTTCCGGCGATTGAGCCTGGCGGTCGATCAAAAAATCGAGGACCGCCGCCGATTCCGGTCCGCGATCGATATAATCGCCCAGGAATACGAATTGTGAGGGAGCACCGTCGGCGTGCTGCTCACAACGATCGATCAATCTGCGGAGCTTGTCCCAGCAGCCGTGGATATCGCCCACAGCGTAGATGAATGGCATTGCGGTCGCCTTCGAATCTGCTTGGCCGAATGATGGCCATATTCGGGCATCGTCGTTCAGTTACCATTCACCAATAAATGGGAACTTAGGGATATAGGGGGCGCTTGAACGGTTTAGGAACCCATCCTGTCGAGGTGAAGTCATGAGGAAAGCAATCACAGCTTTTGTTGCGGCGGCCAGTCTTACGACGGCTGCTGTCGCGACATCGGGCCCCGCGGAAGCGCGCTGGGGTTGGGGCTGGGGTGTTGGCGCAGGCATCGCGGCCGGCGCCTTGGTCGGAGCAGCCATTGCGTCTCGGCCCTACTACTATCCGTACGGCTACTACGGATACGCGCCATCTCCCTACGCGCCCTGCGTGTGGCGCAGCGTGTGGAATGGCTATGCCTGGGTGCGGGCTTGCGTATAAGGCGCGTCGCGTAGAGCCCTGTCGGCACGAACAAGCGGCGGCGTCCCGTCAGCGGGACGCTGGCTCCGGTTTGGCGGCGTAGGCTTAACGACGAGGCTTGGCGAGGAGTACTTGGCGACGAGATTAAATCTCATCACGTTGTGGCTGTGATGCTCGTTGCACCTAATTTCCGCCTTAGAGTGCACCCCCAATAGGGTGCATTTCGGAGGGCGTATCGGAAACCGGGGGTTACACGGGGACTTCCGCTCAATCTGGTTAGGATCGGCGCCCGACCGATCGATCGAGGAGAACTTATGAAAAGGTCACTGATCGGACTCGCGGCAGCCGCGAGCATCGGCGTTGCCGCCATCGCGGCGCCGACCGTCGCCAATGCGTACTGCTATGGCTGCGCGGTTGGCGCAGGCGTCGCGGCCGGCGTCATCACCGGCGCAGTCGTTGGCAGCGCGATTGCCAACAGCCCGCCTCCGCCGCCCCCGCCCGGAGCTTACGGTCCGCCGCCCCCGGCCGCTTACGGCCCGCCCCCCGGCGCTTACGGCCCGCCGCCGCCACCCCCGCCCGGCGCTTACGGCCCGCCCCCGGGCGCTTACGCACAGTTGGCTCCCGGCTGCTGGTGGGCCAAGCGTCAAGTCTGGGTCGAGGGCGTCGGCTACCGCTGGCGCACCGTACAGGTTTGCCGCTAAGCGGATTTGCGTTTGATCGCGATCCCGCGTGACGAATTCGGCCGGCCGGCTTGCAAAAGCCGGCCTGTTTGCTTTTTCGGCAGCCTTGAAAAGCTTGCGTCAGCGTGGCCGTATCTGTTCGCTCCGCCAGAGCGGGCCAAATTCAAAACGACGTGCGAGATCTGAACGTGCCCTCCGTTGCAGCACGGCCCGGCTCCGGATCGGTGGCCGCAAAGGCGCGCAGCGCCTTGCGTGCCGGCATCGATATCGCACGACGTCTGTTTGATCGCGTGTTTGCAGACGGCACAAAACCGCGCGCCGTCCTACGCGCCAGCATCGACACGGCGCGCCATTGGTTCGAGCGTGCGGTCACCGTCTCGCACGACTTTATCGCTTTGCGCGTTTGGCCAAATCTACGGACGCTTTCTTTTTCGCGCGTGAGGCCAATGCTGATCTGGACATTCGTCATCATTGCCTTCGTCTATGTGGGGCTCGCTGTCGTACTCTACTTCGCGCAGCGTTCACTGATGTATTTCCCGGAGACGATCCACACTACGCCGGCGCAGGCCGGGCTTGCCGACGCCGAAGAGGTAACGCTGACGGCGTCCGACGGCATGCATCCGGTGGTCTGGCACGTTGCGCCGCGCGACGGCAAACCGGTGATCGTCTACTTTCACGGCAACGGCGGCGCGCTGCACTATCGCGCCGACCGCTTTCTCAAGCTCATCGGCGACGGTATCGGCCTCGTCGCTCTGGAATACCGCGGCTACGGCGGCGTGAGCGGAAGCCCGAGCGAAGCCGGACTGATGGCTGACGCGGAGGCCGCTTACAAATTTGCCGCCGAACGGTACTCAGTCCAGCAATTGGTGGCGTGGGGCGAGTCGCTCGGTTCGGGCCTCGCAGTGGCGCTCGCAGCCGAGAAGCCGTTCGGCCGCGTCATCCTTGAAGCGCCCTTTACTTCGGCGGCCGCAGTCGGCGCGGAACGTTATTGGTACATGCCGGTGCGGCTCCTCATGAAGGACCAATTCCGCTCCGACGAGCGTATCGGCGCGATCAAGGTGCCGGTGATGATCCTGCACGGCGTACACGACCAGGTCGTTCCGATCGCGATGGGCGAGCGCCTGTTCGAGCTTGCAAACCAGCCCAAATATATCGTCCGCTTTCTCGATGGCGGGCATGAAGACCTTGACGCCAATGGCGCGTTGAATGCCATCGCCCGCTTCCTCGCCGGCGATCTCGATCACGGCGGCTTGCCGCCGCCGCGCCCCCGATAAGCGCTCAACCAGCACTCAAAATGTCGGATAGTTCTGTCCGGCCTTGCCGCCAACGCGTGTGAAGCCGGCCTTCGCCGGCTCGTATTTATCGTTGATGTTGAGCGCCTTCGCGTATGAGCCGGCGGCTTTGTCCTTCTGGCCGAGGCGCTCATAAGCAAGACCGCGGCTGGCCCACGCTTTCACGTTCTGCGGGTCCGCCTGTACGGCTTCGTCGAGATCGGCGGCGGCCGACTTCGGATCGCCGGTCGCGAGGTAACTCAGCCCGCGCGCGACATAGAGATCGGTTCTTTGTGAGGTCAGCGCGAGCGCGGCGGAGAAGTCGTCGATCGCAAAGGCGTGTTGACCCTCGCTCTGATAGAGTAGGCCGCGATTGTAATAAGCCTCGGCGTTGTCGGGCCGCAGCGAAATCGCCTTGTTGAAATCGGTGAGCGCCTGACCACCGTGGCCCTCCAGACGGTAGACGATGCCCCGGCCGACATAGGCCGGTGCGTAGCCGGGATCGATCGACAGCGCCTTGTTGTAGTCCGCGAGCGCAAGCTCAAGCTTGTTGATCTTGCGATAGATGAGGCCGCGATTGGCGTAGGCCTGCGTGTAGTTCGGATCGAGACTGATCGCCTTGGTAAAGTCGGCTAGCGCGGGCTCAGCGCGTCCAGCATCACCCAGCACCGCGCCGCGCATATTGTAGGCTTGCGGATCGTCTGGATGCTTTTCGATGACCTCGTTGAGCGAGGTCAGATTGGATTGGGCCGTCGCGTAGCGCGGATCGGCCGTCTCGGCTGATGGCGGATTGCCGATCGTCGTGCAGCCGGCCAGCGCGCATGCGAGCGCCGGAACGAGCGGCACCATCCGCCACTGCCTGATCCTGGCGACTGCTGACCCTGTCATCCGATGCCTCGTGGCACCACGCAGATAAGCCACACGCACCCCCGGGGCGGGCGGCAAACGGCAACAACTATACCTCGGCGCGGCAAAAAATCGGCGCGGGCTTCGCAAGCCCGCGCCGTCGTTCAAATACGCTGTTTCGTTTAGTCAAAACGCGGCGCGCGCGGCGGCCCAGACCGGCCGCCCGCGGCGAGTGCGGGCTTCGGCTTCATCGGCAGGAGGCCCTCGCGCTGCAAGCGCTTGCGCGCGAGCTTACGGGCACGGCGGATCGCTTCCGCCTTCTCCCTGGCCTTTTTCTCGGATGGCTTTTCGTAGTGGCCGCGCAGCTTCATCTCGCGGAAAATGCCCTCGCGCTGCATCTTTTTCTTCAGCGCCTTCAGGGCCTGATCGACATTATTGTCACGGACGAGTAGCTGCACGCGTGCTCCTGTTGCAGTCGGATTCGTGGGGTTGCGCAGCGGCACGGGCCAAACGCCTGGGCCGCCTCGCGGCGCGATCTAGCAGAAGAGCGGTGGAAAGTCCACAAGTCAAGGGCCTGAGAGCACCCGTCACCGGTCAAAGACGCGTGTGACGTGGCCCATCTTGCGCCCGGGGCGGATCGCGGTCTTGCCGTACAAGTGCACCGCAGCACCCGGAACAGCGAGCCAAGACCGGAAGTCCTCGATCTCATTGCCGATGAGGTTCGTCATTTCGACCCGGCCGTGGCGGATGGGCTTGCCCAGCGACCAGCCCGCGACCGCCCGGATGTGCTGCTCGAATTGCGAGACCGAGGCGCCATCAAGGGTCCAATGCCCCGAATTGTGGACCCGCGGCGCGATCTCATTGACCAGAAATCTCGTTCCCTCCGCGCAGCACGAACATTTCGACCGCCAGGACCCCGACATAGCCGAAGGCCTGCGCAATCGTCTCGGCAATCCGCCTGGCCTCCCGGCCGGCGGTGTCGGACAACGCGGCCGGCGCGCGCGAAACCTTCAGGATGTGATCACGATGTTCGTTCTCGGTGACATCGAAGCACTCCACGGTGCCGTCGCGGCCCCGCGCCGCGACCACCGAAACCTCGCGCTCGAACGGTACGAAGGCTTCGAGGATGCAGGGCTGGCCGCCGACCTCACGCCAAATCTCTCCCAGACCGACGCCGTTCCGGATCGTCGCCTGGCCTTTGCCGTCGTAGCCGAAGCGGCACGTCTTCAGCACCGCCGGCTGCCCGATCCTCTCAATCGCACCCGCGAGCGCGTCGGCATGCGGCACATCGGCGAAGGATGCGGTGCGCAGACCGAGCCCGGCGACGAATGTCTTTTCCGCGAGCCGGTCTTGCGTGGTCGCTAAGACCTGCGGGTCCGGCAGCACCGGAATGCGTGCGGCGAGAAAGGTCGCGGTCTCGGCGGGCACATTCTCGAACTCATAGGTGACGACGTCGACATCGGCGGAGAAGCGATCGAGCGCCTGCGTATCGTTGTAGTCGGCGCAGGTGACCCGATGCACGACATCGAAGGCCGGCGAGTCCGGACTAGGTGAGAACACGTGGCATCGGAAACCGAGACGCGCTGCGGCGAGCGCAAGCATGCGGCCAAGTTGTCCGCCACCGAGAATGCCGATGGTGGCTTCCGGCTTGAGAATGGGAGCTGCGGTGCTCACGCACCGTCCTTCGGCTGTTCGGCCACGGCTTCGGTCTGACGCCGCCGCCACGCCTCGAGCCGCTCGCTCAGCGCCGGATCGCTCAGCGCCAATACGCTCGCCGCCAGCAGCGCGGCGTTGATGGCGCCGGCGTGCCCGATCGCCAAAGTGCCGACCGGGACTCCGGGCGGCATCTGTACGATCGAGTAGAGCGAGTCGACGCCCGACAGCGCCTTCGACTCGACCGGTACGCCGAACACTGGCAGGCTGGTGAGCGAGGCTGTCATGCCTGGCAAGTGCGCGGCGCCGCCAGCGCCGGCGATGATGACTTTATATCCGGCGGCCTTCGCGCCCTTGGCGAACGCGTAGAGCCGATCCGGCGTCCGGTGCGCCGAGACGATCCGCGTCTCGTAGGAGACACCGAGCGCATCGAGCGTTTCGGCGGCATGCTTCATGGTCTGCCAGTCGGACTGGCTGCCCATGATAATGGCGATTGATTTCGCTCCCGGCGGCGCCACGACGGCATGTCCTCTGCGCGAAGGAAGCGGCGGATTATAGGCGCGCGCCTTCGAGTCGCAAGGCTGAGCGGGCGAATTTGTTTTGATCCGAAGCGTTAATTTGCGACGCCGCAAAGCGAAAAAGATCAGGCTTGCGACGGCTGCTGCGTCATCAGATTGGCATCGCGCGCAAGCAGCCAGAGGCCGTCCGCTTGCTTGCGCAGAATAGTCAGCGTGTAGCCGGCCCGCCGGATGACCCTGCCATCAGGCAACGGTATCGCCACGTCGAGGTTGTTGCGCATGTAGGCGACGTCGCCCAGCACCGTGATTTCGCGAATGTCGCTCTGACCTTCGACGCGGATGTGCTTGGACGCCTCCGCGGCCGCGCGATAGGCCTCCTTCCCAAACGGCTCCTGGCCTACCACCATGAAAATCACGTCGTCGGTCATCAGGTTCAGCATAGCCTCTACGTCGCCGTCGGCGCTCGCCTTCAACCACGCCGCAACGAGTTGTCTGATCGCGCGCTCATCTTCGCTACCGTCTCAATCCGAACTGCGGCCGCCCAACGCCGGGATGTCATCTCCCCCCTGCGCCACGAAAAAATCAAGGCGACTGATCGAGCTTGATGATACTTCTTGTGCGCTTGTGCATTGACTGGCAAGCGCCCGGAGCATCGCAGATGCGAATGAGCGAAATGCACTATTTACCGCTGACGCCCGGCTTCTTCTCCCTGCTGGTCGCCGCCTTCATTATCCTCGTTGTTCTCATCCAGCTGCGGCTGCTGCGCCACGCGTATCTGAGCCTCGGCGTCAGCCCGGGCGCCGCCATGCTTCTCCTGCTCGGGTCGCTGATCGGCAGCTATTTCAACATCCCGATCGCCGAATTGCCGCCCGAGCACGTCATGTCCAACCAGGTGATCGATTTCTTCGGCATGCAATACGCCGTGCCGGTGGTCCAGCGCTGGCCCGGAACCGTGATCGCGGTCAACGTCGGCGGCGCCGTCATTCCGACCGTGATGTCGCTTTATCTGCTCAGCAAGCTCGACCTCTGGGCCAAGGGCGCAATCGCGATCATCGCCGTCGCCATCATTATTCACTGGCTCGCGAATCCGGTGCCCGGCCTGGGCATTGCGGTGCCGATTTTCGTGCCGGCCATCACGACGGCCATCATCGCGCTGCTGCTGTCGCGCGAGCAGGCCGGCCCCCTCGCCTACATCGCCGGCGGACTTGGGACGCTGATCGGCGCCGACCTCACCAATCTCGACAAGGTTCGCGGGCTCGGCGCGCCTGTCGCCTCGATCGGCGGCGCTGGAACGTTCGACGGCATTTTCCTGACCGGCATCATTGCCGTGCTGCTCGCCAGCATTTTCGTCCGGCCGCGGCAGGCGCAGACGCTTTAGGCCGAGACAATTCACGCATGACGACGACGCCAAATCCCGGCGGCGCTTGGGCCGGTGCCGCATTCAAGCCCGCGCCCAAGGTCTTTCGTTTCCCATTCTCAGTCCGGCTGGTCTCGCTGATCGCATCGATCATCCTCGTCGTCGTGACCGTCATCATGGTTGGGTTCGCTGCCTTCGGCTTCACCCTCAATTGGGCGCTCGGTCTCTTCATGCTGGCGGTCGCCGCCTTCATGGTGGCGCTCTGCGTCTATGTGTTGCGAGACCTGCGCGGCAAATGGGGACTGCGCCTGACGCTCGGCCAGGATGCCGTGACGCTCGCCCTGCCTTCGGGACGCTCACTCATCCATCGCCCGCCGCCGCAGCACACGACAATTCCGTACAAAGACATCGCGTCGATCGAAACGCGGCTGGAAGCCTATGGTAGCTTGGGTCTGGAGATCATGCAGCGCGCCTATGTCCTGCATCGAAAGAGCGGCGAGTTGATCTTTTTGTTCGAGGAGCGGGCGCTTGCAACGGCCTTCGCCAGTTCGACGTTCAGCGCAATTGCCACGGAGCTTGCGGCGCGGGCCGGCGTCGCCTTGAAAGGCCTCGGCATGGCCGAGGGCCGCGGCGGTCTCTTGTGTGCTTGGGGCGCGGCGGTCTCTTGTGTGCTTGGGGTATGCACGCCCCCGATTGGGCTGTGCCCGCGTTGTCACCGGAACGGCAGAGGCAATTGTGGGCACGCGCCGGCTTTACCGGTGCAGTCGCAGCCGCGGCCCTCTCCACCGTGCCGGGCGTATGGGCCGGCGGGCTCGGGCGACGGCGTCCCGGATCGGAGCCGCCGCCGTCTTGACGATGACGCTTGCGCGAAGCGCGATCTTTATCTCCGCAGCAGCGTCACCGCGCGACGCAGGACTGCGTCCGCCCCGTACCGCCGTTACGGAAAACGTCGTAGCGTGGCCCAGGTGAGAGGATGAATTGTCATGACTTTGGGACTGTCGCTTGAGAACTTCACGTTGCTGCACGTGGTCATCAGCCTCATCGGCATCGTGTCGGGGCTCATCGTCCTCGGCGGCATGTTTGGCTCGCACCGGCTGCCCGGGTGTACCGCGATCTTTCTGCTCACCACGGTCCTCACCAGCGTGACCGGATTCATGTTTCCGGGAACGACGCTGACGCCGGCCCGTATCTTCGGGATCATTTCGCTCTGCGTTCTAGGGCCTGTCCTCAATTGAGCCAAATGAGGGCGGCGGCCAAATGGATGCCGGCGAGGAAGTTTCTGGCGGTCTTGTCATAGCGGGTCGCAATCGCTCGGTATTGCTTGAGCTTACAATAGAAGTTCTCCATGAGGTGGCGCGCCTTGTACATCTCCTTGTCGTAGAGGCGTTGAACCTTTCGATTACTCTTAGGCGGAATGACGAGCTTTTTTCCTGCCGCAAGCAGAGGCTCGATGACGCGGTCATCGGCATCGAAAGCCTTGTCAGCCAACAAGGTATCGGCCTGCATTTGGGATAGAAGCGCGTCGGCGCCTTCCAGATCATGGGCCTGCCCCGCAGTCAGCAAGAAGGCCAGCGGATTGCCAAGGGCATCGACCATGGCATGGATTTTCGTGCTCAATCCGCCTTTGCTGCGCCCGATCGCCTGGTCTTGGCCGTCTTTTTTTGAGCGCCGGCGCTGTGCTGATGTGCGCGAACGATGGTGCTGTCGATCATCGCGTATTCGTTGTCCGCATCGGCCGCCAGCATTTCGAAGATATTCTTCCATACGCCGCTCTTCGCCCAGCGCGAAAACCGCGTGTGAAGCTTGATCGGATCGCCAAAACGTTCCGGCAAGTCCCGCCAGGGAATTCCAGCGCGATAACGGTAAAGCACCGCCTCGACGAATAGCCGGTTGTCCTTGGCCGTGACACCAACATGCCCCTCACGGCCGGGCAAAATATCCTTGATCCTGTCCCATTGATCGTCCCGAAGGGCGTAGCGGCGCATCTGTCAGCTCCGAATCAGCTGACCTCCCATGAATCACGCAGCTATTCTCTTGGGAATCGCATAATTGAGGACAGGCTCTAGTGCCGGCGCTGATCGCGCGCTACGCCTTCGGGATGCGCAGCGCGTGGCGCTGGATTTATGTCGGCGGCGCGGTGATCGCGCTCTACTTCAACGTCTTCGTTCTCATCGTCCAATCGTTCGCGAAAATTCCTGTCCTGAAGCCGCTCGCGCCGACGCAGTCGGAGCCGCCGTTTCTGGCCTCGGAGCTGTTCGTTCTGGTCATCTTCATCCTGCTCGGCATCATGGCGCTGATAAAATTTCATCCCGAACGGATGCCCGCCTGACGCCCCATGCTGTGACGATCGCTACGTGGCCATCATGACCGCGGCGTGGATCAACTCGCAGTGCGCGACCAGGTTCGGGTGCGCCGACACGAACTGCTTGAGCGGCGTGTCGATGTCGTAGAAATGAATGTTGGCGATGAAGCCGTAGATGCCGGCATCGATGCTCGTGGCTTTCGGTCCGTGCAGGTAGCCGCTCGCCGGCAGCAAGTTGGCGAGCACCTGCAGGTCGGCGAGGCCGCGCCGGTAGGCGCCTTCAGGCTCGTAACGTCCGATGCCCTGATAATAGTAGCGCTGGAAGTTGAACTCGCGCGCCTTCAGGAGACCCTGTTCGGTCAGGCTCGCATGCTCTTTCATCAAGGCGTCGCGGAAAGCCGGCCAGAACCGATCGTCCTTCCAGCGCGAATACGACATGACCCAATAAAGATCATCGAGCATGCGCGTGATCAGATGATCAGTATCGTGCTGTGCGCCCGTCAGACCGCCGTCGATCGTCAAACGATACTTGCGGGCCAGGTACGCGATAATGATGTCGCTGTCGCCGACCGTCTCGCCGTCATCGACGATGTAGGGCAACTGGCCGCGCGGCGCGGCTGACGCGTCGAAAATATGCTCGTGGCGAAACGGCACCCCGGCGAGGCGAAGGAAGGCGAACACCTTCAGCCCGTAGCCGTTGTTGTCGGCCACCCCGAACAGCGTGGGGTACGAATATAATGTCAGCATAGCCATTCGCCCGGTGAAAGGTGATGTATGGAAGGCATTGTTGCCCATAAATGGGCAACCGCACCACCAGTAAACCCAAACCCGTCAGCGAGGGCTTTACCGGCGCAACATCAGGACTACATTTGCTGGACGAGGTAACAGAATGCCCAGCAATCCTCCTCCGGCGGCTGCGTCGGCCAAAGACCCGGCGTCCATCACGCACTATCACGCGCACATCTACTATGACCCGGCAACGACGCGCGCCCGGGCGGAACGGCTGCGCGAGCGCGTAGGAGCGCAATTCCCGCAGGCGAAGCTCGGACGCTGGCATGACGAACTGGTCGGGCCGCATCCGCAATCGATGTACCAGATCGCGTTTCCCGCCGAGTTGATGGCATCGTTCGTACCGTGGCTGATGCTCAACCGCGACGGGCTCACAATTCTTCTGCATCCCGAGACTGGCGACGATCTGACCGATCACACGGCGCATGCGGCGTGGTTCGGCGCGGTGCTGCCGCTGCACCTCGGCGTGTTCAAGAAAAACCGATAGCCTACCTGCAGAACGACAACAGGATCGGAATAGTAGTCGCCTCGGGGCTCACACACGCAGAGGAATCCATGCGCAAGACGTTGGCTGCCCTGAGCGTCTCCGCCGCTTTCGGACTCATTGCCTGCGAGACGGCAGCAGCTGTCCCGATCGACGCCGCGGGCGTGAAGGCGGCCGCAACGACCGCTGCGACGGTCGATCAGGCCCGCTCCAGGCACGGCTACACAAAGTGCTACCACGAACTCGTGATCGGACCCTATGTCTGCCACACCTACGGCAAATGGTGAGCGGATCGACTTTCACCTGACTGGTTCCACGGACCGGGCCGGCATCGCAACGATGCGCGCGGCTGATGCCGTATGAGAATTGCCGGAGCCACAGCCCTCGTCACCGGGGCCAATCGCGGCCTGGGCCGTGCGTTTGTCGAGGCGCTACGCGGTGCCGGCTGCGCCAAAATCTATGTCGGCGTCCGCACAATCGATACGGCGACGCGCGATGATGTCATCGCGCCGGTTAAGCTCGACATCACCGACAGCGAACAGGTCACGGTGGCCGCGGCGCGATGCCACGACGTCAGCATCCTGATCAACAATGCCGGCGTAGCGTACTTCGCGCCTGCGCTCGGCGCACCGAGCATGGATGATGCGCGGCGCGAGATGGAGACGAACTATTTCGGCACGCTTGCCATGTGCCGCGCTTTTGCGCCGGTGCTGAAACGGAACGGCGGCGGCGCCATCGTCAACATGCTGTCGGTGGTGAGCTTTTTCAACGCGCCGATGCAGGGCACCTATTGCGCTTCGAAGGCTGCCGCTTGGTCGCTGACCAAGGACGTCCGGTTTGAAGTTCGCGCGCAGGGCACGCTGGTGGTCGGCGTTTATGCTGGATACATCGACACCGACATGACGGCTGGCATCACGGGGCCCAAGTCGAGCGCCGCCGCCATCGCCGCGCAGGTCATCGCCGGCATCGAAAGCGGCACCGAGGATATTTTGGCTGATGAGCGCGCCCACTCGGTCTTCGCCGAGCTACGCAAGGACGACCGCGCGTTTGACGCCAACATGCAGACGCTATGGGATCGTTCGCGCCACTGATCAAAAGTACCAAGCGGGTCAATCAACCAATATTGTCACGCCCCGATGGCAACATTGGACGGCTCGACCGATTTGCTCGGAACCTGTTCAATATCCCGCGGCCCATCAAGCTGCCGCTCGATCTGCGCAATGACGTGCCGCGAGAACGGCCCGAGATGAAGATAGCAGGCCGTCAGCAGGACGATGATCCGGGCCCATTGCGGATTCTTCGTCGCACATTCGATGATCGTTCGCCTGAACATGTCCTGTGCGCCCGGCAGCCTCGATACGACGCGATGGACGACTTCAAGTCCGCCGAGCTTGCTTCTGAAATCGTTGGCCCGCTTTTGCCGATTTGGATTGGACGGGCCGAGCAGGTGCGACAGGCGTTGCAGACGGCCTGCATACGCAACCGGATCGTAGACCCTCTCCAGAACGTTCTTATAGTCGGACAGGATATCGCGCCGAGGCCGCAATGTGTCGAAGTTCAGACCTTGCGTGCACTGATCCATGCCGGCGGCGGGATCCAATAAAAGATCCGGATGCAAGCGCCCTTCCTTGGCGAGCCGGCGCGTAAGCTGGGTGTTCGGCAGGGCATAAAGCAGGCCCACCATGCTGACCGGGATGGCGGCGTCCTCGATCAGCTCGACAATGCCGTCTGCGACCGATCCCTTCTCGCTGTCAAAGCCGATGATGAAACCCGCCGTCACGTAGAGTCCCGCCGCATAGATCTTGTGAACGCTTTGGGCAATGTTACGCCGCGTGTTCTGTTTCTTACGCATGGCGACCAGCGTGTCAGGATCGGGGCTCTCGATGCCCATGAACACACCGATGAAATTTGCTTCGTTCAGCAGCCGCAGAAGGTCGGCATCGTCGGCCAGGTTGAGGGACGCCTCAGTGGTGAATTCGAACGCATAGTCGTGGCGGTCGAGCCAGCCCCTGAGTTCCGGCAGGAACTCCTTGACCGCCTTCTTGTTGCCGATGAGGTTGTCGTCGACGAAGTCGACATGACCGCGGTAGCCGAGATCGTAAAGGGTCTCCAACTCACGCAGCATTTGCGGAATTGTCTTGGCGCGCGGGACCCGGCCGTAGAGTTCGATAATGTCGCAGAATTCGCAGGTGAACGGACAGCCGCGGGAGAATTGCACGCCGACGTAAAGGTAATGCTCGACCTTCAAGAGATCGAAGCGGGGCACCGGGCTCTTCGTCACATCGATCTTGAACTTTTCGGCTTCGAAAACGCCTTCGCTCGCGCCCGCCTCCCACGCGGCGATGAACTTGTCAATAATGCCTTCGGCTTCGCCGAGCACCTGGAAATTGGCATTGCTGTAAAGTTCGGGAACGGAGGTCACGCCCGGCCCGCCGACGACAACCGGCTTCCCGCGCTTACGGCAGAGGTCGATGATTTCAATGGTGTCGAAATATTGCGGCAGCATACCGCCGGTCATGACCAGGTCGGCCCATTCAAGGTCGCCGTCAGCCAAATTCTCGGTGTTGCGGTCGACCAGCCGGATGGCCCACTCCGCCGGCAGCAGCGCCGCGACCGTGATCAAGCCGAGGGGAGCGGTCGGATATTTTGCGCCAAAGAGTTCGCAGGCCGCCCCGAAGTTCCAAAATGTTCCCGCCCCGAAACGCGGGTAAATCATGAGGACATTACACGAACGCGATGACGGCATAAATCCCCGGTGCATGGATAATGGCCATGCCTGTTGCACTTCACTTGTTGGGTAGAATCCCGCCGGAGCCCTCCTGACCCCCGGGTGGCGGCCGATCTGAAGTCACTTCTAACAGTCTTCGGGCTCGTGAGATAGAGGCCGTCTGGCCTCGACCGGCGGCGTGCAACTCCTCCAATCTGACCCCATGCACTGGCTCAAGGACGTCTGCCTCAAATGGCGGCCTTCGACGTCGCGTGAGGTCCCGCTAAGGTGGTCGCTTTCGGGACTAACAACAGGCGTCTGAGCGCAGTATCGGAAATGACGCGAATGAGACCCTTATCGAGGCTTCGCGACCAGCACTAGCCGCAGTGCGAAAGGATCACTCAATCACCTCGTCGGCGCGGCTGAGCACCGTCGGCGGCACAGTGACGCCGAGCGCCTTGGCGGTCTTGAGATTGATGACGAGTTCGAGCTTGGCGGGAAACTCGATCGGCAAGTCGCCGGGCGCGGCACCTTTGAGGATTTTGTCGATGTTGGTGGCGGCGCGCCTATAGTTCTCAGCGAGATTGACCCCATAGCTCGCAAACCCGCCGGCAACGACACTGCCGCGTTCAGAAAAGAACGACGGCAAGCGCAAAGCCATCTACAGCTCGACGATCCGCTTTTGCACGTAGTTTAACAATCCGTTTCTCGGCACGATGATGGCCTGAACCTTGGCTCCGCTCAGCCGTTGAAACGCGCCGTCGACATCATCGAGTTTTTCGACCTGCTCGGTGCGCACCTCGACCCCGCGCACCTGGGCGGCCGCGCGAATCTGTTGCTCGAAACGCGCCGTGGACGCGCCGGCAGGGTTGGAAAGGAACCCAATCTTGGTCGTGCCGGGGATCGCATCGAGCGTCAACTCGGTCAGCTTGCCGACCAGCCCCTCGACATCCGCCGCTATTCCCGTCACGCTGCCACCCGGATGGGCAAAGCTCGCGGCAAGGTTAGGAACAAGAGTATCGTTGAAACTCGTACTAACGATCGGCAACGACGGCGCGATGCGCTTCACCGCCATGGTTGGGCTCGGCGCGTCGGCCAGCACGACATCCGGCTTTAACCGGACCAGTTCCTGTGCCAGCGCCGTCAGCCCCTTCGTGTCACCATCCGAGTAGCGGTAGTCAATGCCCACGGATTGGCCCTCGACATAGCCGAGGCGTTCCAGGCCATCGCGGAAAGCGGCGATCATGGGCGCGTCATATTCCGCGGAGCTGATGTTGAGAACGCCGATGCGCGGGCGGACGGCTGCGGCGCGCGCCGCGAGCGGCTATGTGGCCGCCGCCCCGCCAAGCGCGGATATGAATTGCCGCCTTCCGATGCCGCTTGCCATTTTCCCCGATAGGACATGCCCGCTGCAAAGTGGCGAAGAGTATCACGCACCAATCGGCCCGTCTGTGCCCGACTTCACGGTGGTCCGATGGCGAAATGGCTTGCTGCTTTTGCTGCGGGCGCGTGCGGCAGAGGTTGGCCCGAAGCGGCGGTTCGCCGTACTCGGCGATTTGGTCGCTGTCGGGCGAACAGCGGAAATTCCAGGCGCGCGCTCAAGGCTCCCGACCCGAAGCGGGCGCTTACAAATGCTCAATCGGTGACTCGATCACCTCGGCGCACTCGCCGCTAGCGCTGCTGGCCGTCATCGAAGGCGCGTTCGAAGATCTCGCCAAGCGTGGCGTAGTAGAACCCGTTCAGCCGGCCGATTGGGTCGAGCTTCTTCATGTCGATGTACTTGCCGGTCATGCAGGCCGGATCGACGTGGAAGTAGACGACCTCACCGATCATCAAAGGGTGACAGTTCGGCCCGAGCTCGATGACGCGATCGAGTTTGCATTCGAAATGGATCGGCACCTCCTTGACCCGCGGCGGCGCGACCTTGACGCTCGGGATCGGTGTCAGTCCGGTCACGGCAAATTCGGAATCATCCTCCGGGAAGGCATTGGCCGAATCCACCATTTCCCTCCACACCGGCTGTGTCACCACGTTGAAGCAGAACTCGCCGGTCTCGCGGACGTTCCTGAGCGTGTGCTTCTCGGTACCGTCGGGATTGCGCGCGATCGTCAACGAGATCATCGGCGGTATGACGCACACCACTGTGAAGAAGGAAAACGGCGCCAGATTGGTGATGCCCTTCCGGTTCACCGTCGACGCCCAGCCGATCGGCCGCGGCACCACGGCGCCGGTCAACAGGCGATAGACTTGACGCTTGTCGACGACAGCGGGGTCGAATTCCAGATAGTTGGACATGGCGGGCGGAGCCTCTTGCGCGCAGGTTGATCTGCGCCGCCATCGTGCGATAGTCGATGTCTGACAACAAGCGTCTGGCAACAAGCGTCCGGGGTTTCGATGAACGTCAACGTCGCGCCAATTGAGCCGATGGAAGGCGCAGCGGCTTTCAAAGTCGAGCGTCTTGGCAGGAGCCTCGGCGCCGAGATTTCCGGCCTCGACCTCAAGACACCGATGAGTCCCGAGACCTTCCGGGCGTTCGAAGCCGCCCTGATCGAGCACAAGGTGGGCGTGCTGCGCGACCAGCATCTGACGACCGACGAGCACGTACGGATGAGCCGGCAGTTCGGCGAGCTTGAGGTCCACCCGATGCGGCCGCAGGGCGAATTTCCGGAAATCCTGGTGCTCGACAATCACAAGGACAATCCGGTGCTCTCGACCGACGTGTGGCACAGCGACACGACGTTCCGCAAAACCCCGACCAAGTACACGATCCTGCGCTGCCAGATCATGCCGAAACTCGGCGGCGATACGCTGTGGGCCAACATGGAAGCGGCGTACGCGGGCTTGAGCGGCACGTTCAAGCGCATGATCGAGGGCCTGCGCGCGGTGCACGATTTTCAGAACTTCCGGGTGCTGTTCAAGAACACCGCAGAGGACCGCGCCAAGCTGCACAAGATGGAGGACATGTTTCCGAATCCGTCCCACCCGGTCGTGCGCACGCACCCTGTAACCGGGCGGAAGTGCATCTTCGTCAATCCGCAATTCACGTTGCGCATCGAGGGTCTCGGGCCCGGCGAAAGCCGCGCCATCCTCGACGTGCTGTTCGCGCAGGCGCACGTTCCGGAATATCAGTTCCGGCTGCGTTGGGAGCCCGGAACGATCGTGTTCTGGGACAATCGCTCGACCCAGCACTATGCCGCTAACGACTATTATCCCGAACGGCGGCGCATGGAACGCACCGCCGTCGTCGGTGACGAGCCGTTCTGATCGCGCCGCATTTTCAGGCGACGGTTACACCCGCATCAAGAATGTGGTGAATGACTTGCTTGACCTGCCTGCAATGCCGGCATTCTCCGGTGGCACGCCTGAACGGCTCGGTCACGGCAAGCGTCGCGGTCACGAGCTGAACCTGCTGGCGCCACTTCAGCCCGAGTTTCTCCTGGATGCAGGCGTCGCAATACATGTCGTCCCCGGTTGAGACGAGAAACCCGGCCACACGCTCGGGAACCGTCCGCGAGGCTGCGCCGAAATTCTGTGCCGGCGCCGCGAGCCTGGCTCTCGGGCCGGCCGCATTTTGGAGCGACTTGGCCGCAGCCCGAGCTGAGCAAAACTCATCCAGCAGCCATCCGGCGACAATGGAGGCAACCAGATAAATCAGCAGCGCCAACACATCGCGCAAATTGGCCGCGCGGAAGCTGAACAGCGGACCGAAAAAGAAGTAAGCAGCGGCGAGCGCGCAGGCAAACGCCGCTATGATGCCTTGCTCAAGACGCCACAGCCGCGTCGCCGCCAAGACCGGAATGACACAAAGAATCAGAGCCGCGATCACGTGGCCGGACCGACGATTGCATAGATGACGATCGACGCCCCGGCGACGAGCAGCAAACTGGGCGTGGTCGGCAGCAGGTGCGCGAGGCTGCTCCCGATTTGCGCCCAAATCGTCCACGGGCCCTCGCTCGGACTGGTCCGCCCCCAGGTCATTATCGCCCTCATCGGTCGTTCAGTTCGCACCCGCTTCGACCGCGCGAGCGAACCAATCTGTGTCCGCCGTCACATCTCGGATGCAGCGGACCCCTTACGCCTTATCAGCACAAACGCCGCTTAACTGGGGGAATTGCGCCCACTTCACCGAAAGTTGAATTCATACGGCCCACAATCGAACCGGTTGCGTCATGTCTCTGCGGTATTGACGATGTGCGCGAGATCGCCGACAGCCGTACGACGAGGTCAATCCGCGTCACGTCGATCGTGCCTGCGAGCGCCACCAGGACGAGCGCCGCCCATGCGCCGGAGGCGATGAGGAACGTGTGCACGAAATCCGAGGCGCCGTTGCGCCGGCTGAACCAATCGCCTGAGAACAGCACGCAAATAAACAGCAAATGCCCCGCGACAAACATGCCGCCGTGCGCAGCGAAGAAGCCGACGACCAGGCCGCGGCTCGCCGGCGTCTTGCCATTGACCAGCATCGTGCTCACGCCGCTCGGGCAGCAGCGCCGCACGAGCGTGCAGACAAACAGAATGGCGGTCTCGGCCCAATAGAGCAGCAGGAGCTGAAACGCGTCCCAGTTCCACGCGTGTATGCCGTAGAGCGGCACCAAATTGAACGCCGCAAACAGCACAGCGGCGAGTACCCGCAGCGCCGTCGCCGCCTCGCCCCACCCCGACATCATGTACCGCGCCCCCGCGTCACGCGTGCCTTATCGGTCCCGCGCACTCTTGCTATGCTCACTCACGCTGCACCAGGGATGCAATGGAGGAAACACCATGCGTAGGCCGATCGCGCTGTTGCTCGATTTGACCTTGAGCGCTCTGTCAGCCGCCTGGGCTGGCGGCGCGGCTGCCGAAACCTTGAAAGTCGCGGTCGCGCAGCGCGGTTTCTGGAACAGCAGCTTCATCGAGTTCGGAATTGCCCAGGGCTTCTTCAAGCAGGAGGGGCTCGATATCGACATCCTCTACACCGAGGGCGGCGCTTCGACGCTCACACCGGTCATCGCCGGCTCGATCGACATCGCCATGACGAACGGCACGCTCGGCGTGATCGCCGCTTTCGCCAAGGGCATGCCGGTGAAGATCATCTCGGCGGAAGCGACCGGCGCTCCCGACGCGTTCTGGTATTCGCGGCCGGAGAGCGGCATCAAGACCATTAAGGATACCGACGGCAAGACCGTCGCGTTCTCGTCGCCCGGCTCGTCGACCAATCTCATCATCCTGCAGCTCATCAACCAGGAGAAAGCCACGCCGAAGCTCGTCCCGACCGGCGGCGCGCCGGCAACGCTGACGCAGGTGATGACCGGCCAGATCGACGTTGGCTGGTCGGTGCCGCCGTTCGTGCTGCAGCAGCTTGCGGAGGGCCGCCTGCGGATCATCGCCCGCGGCAGCGACGTCGCCGCGATCCGCAATCAGACCATCCGCGTCAACGTCGCCAACGCCAATGCGCTGAAGGAGAAGCGCGATGCGTTCGTGCGCTACATTCGGGCGCTGAGCCGATCGATCGACTGGGCTTATTCGGGCTTCGGAGGCGTCGAAGCCTATGCCGAGATCGCGAAGGTGCCGGTCGCGCTCGCGCAGCGCACGCGCGACGAGTTCTATCCCAAGGAGTCGTTGCAGCTTGGCGAAGTGCGAGGTCTCGACCTCACGCTCAGCCAGGCGCGCGAGTACAAATACATCACCGCGCCGCTCGCCGCCGCCGACGTGCAGAAGGGGCTGATCGACATCCTCTACACGCCATCGAAGTAATCGCGATGGAGGGCATGACGGCGCCGGAGGACCCACGGCACCATCAGCGCGTCGCCGTTATCGGCCTCGGAAGCATCGGCGGCGTCGCGGCGGGCTGCCTTACCGAGGGCGGACGCCACAACGTCGTGGTGTGTGTTCGAAAACCGGTGGTGCGGTTCACTCTCGAACGGCCGCAAGGCGCAGACACGGCTGCGGTTGAGAAGCCGCTGCGCGCGCTGACGGATCCGCTGCAGGCGGAACCCGTCGACTGGGTTCTGTTGTGCACCAAGACGCATCAGACGGCATCGGCCACGCCTTGGCTGTCGCGCCTGTGCACGCCTGCAACGCGCGTCGCGGTTCTGCAGAATGGCATCGGTCACGCGGCGCTCGTCGCTCCGCTCGCGGGCGGCACCGAAGTGGTGCCAGTGATTGTCTACTTTAACGGTGAGCGGCTCGCCGACGACCGGGTCCGGTTGCGGCAGGGATACGATCAAGACGTCGCTGTGGGGGACGACGACGCCGGACGCGCATTCGCCCGGCTGTTCGAAGGTACGCCGATCCGCGTGCTCTTGAGCGAGGATTTCGCGACGCTGGCGTGGCGCAAGCTTCTGATCAACGCCGTCGCCAATCCGATCACGGCGCTAACCCTGCAGCGGCAAGCGGTCTTGCGGCGGAAGAACGTGCAAGAGCTCTGCCACGCGGTGCTTGACGAAGCGGCGGCGGTCGCACGCGCCGAGGGCGCCAGGCTCGCCGACGACGAGCCCGCACGCGCCATGGCGACGCTGTTCACATTTTCGGGCGAGCTCGGGACCTCGATGTACTTCGACAGCCTCGCCGGCCGCCCGCTCGAAGTCGAAGCGCTGACCGGGGCCATCGTTGCCGCCGGCGAGCGCCACGGTATTCCGACGCCACTCAATCGTGCGCTGCTGACATTGCTGCGCGCCGTCAGCGATGCGGCGATCTCGACAATATAACTATTGCGTGTATTTTGCGCTTATACAACAACTCGTTTTGTTTGGAGGGGCAAATGGCGACGAGGGCGCGGCCGAAGCGCAAATCCAAAGGCAAGGTCAAATCCCCGCGGAAAGAAAAGCCAAGACCCGCCTCAAAACCAAGCGTCGCAAATCAATTCGGCGCAAGGCTAAATCGGCCTCGACCCGGCCCAAACGCGGGACTGGGACGAAAACGAGTGCCAGGCGCAAAGCAAGTGCACGGCTTAAGGCAACGGCCGAACTTGGTCCCGGGGCCACGCGTGCACGCAGATTAGCGGCGCCTGCGGCGGTACCAGCGCCGGCACCCGGACCGCTTGATCCGCTGATGCAGATCGCCGCGAATTCTCCAATCGCGAAGTACTCTTGGCTCCCAAATCGAGGCGTCGCCCCGAGCGGCTACATCAAGGGCATGGCGCTGGTCTACGCGCGCGTTTACTGCAAATTCAAAGCCGGTGATGCTGCCGCCGTCGACATGTCTTGTCGTGGTATGCGGCGCAGTTCGCCCGGGCCCGCATGAACAATACGGCGGCCGGCGCCGATACGCTGCGGCACCTCTTTGTTTTGCTAGTCGGCTTGGGCATGCAGGAAAGTTCGGGCTGCTATTGTTGTGGCCGCAACTCGACAGCGGATAACACCGGCGCCGACACTGCTGAAGCCGGGCTGTTCCAGACCAGCTACGATGCCCACACGGCGAGCGTGCTGCTACCACCGCTGTTTCAGGCTTACTCGGCCAAGCCGTCGGGCTTTCTAAACGTGTTCGAGGAAGGCGTGCGGGTGAGGCCAGGCGATCTCACGAATTACGGCACCGGGCCCGGCCACGACTTTCAAGCGCTGGAGAAGAATTGCCCGGCGTTAGCGGCTGAGTTCACGGCGGTCGCGCTCCGCCACATTCGCAAACACTGGGGCACGATCAACAGCCACGCCGTCGAAGTGAAGCCGGACTGCGACAAGATGTTGCTCGCGGTGCAGAACGCCGTCGACGCCTCGCCCGGTCTCTGCCCGGCGCTGCAAGCTTGAATGGATTAACTGTTCGGTACGGCACCGAACTCGAAAGAGCCTGCCACGACCCGACGATCTCAATTTCGCCCGATACTGGCCGTTCTATCTGAGCCGGAACGAGGGCGATTTGAGCGAGCGGTATTAGGGGATGTCTGGGCCGGGCAAAGTGTCCTTCCTGTCGCGGTTTGCGGTGAAGTTTGTCGAGATCGTGGCCGCCGGCATCGGCACTGCGGTCAGCGGCTACCTGGTCGCGCACGTTACCGGCTATCTGTCGTCGCCGACGACCGCCGGCGTCGAGCCGGCGCCGCAGCAAGCGGCCATTCATTCCGACCAGACGCCGCGCAGCCCGGCGAGCGGCACCAGCGCCGCCGCGAGCAAGTCGAATGACGCCGGGTCGATCGAGGCGAAGATCCGCGCCGCGCTTGCAAAAGTCGACAGCACTCAGGCGGCGTCGCCCGACGTGCAACCTCCCCCGGCCGATGCCGCGCCGGTGTCTCCTGCCGCCGCTTCACAGCGCCAGCCGGCGCAGGAGCTTGCGGCGCCGCCTGCTCCGCTCAACACGGTTGAGATCAAATCGCTGCCCGTCGCCTCTGTCGAACCACCGTCATCGCCTGGTCACGACGCGCAACCGTCCGACCCGGCCCCTGTAAGCGGCACGAGGCCCTTACCGGCTGCAAGCAGCACGACGCTGCTGCCGCCGCAGCCGCCGCCCGTGAATCTCGCAGAGGGCGGCCTGTTCTCCGTGTTCAAGCACTTCCCCAATTTGCTGCGGCACGATGAGCCGGAGCCCGAAGAGACGGCCGCGCGTCCGCCTCGGCCGCTCGGCCAGTAGATTCTCGGCATCGTGGATTCGTTTCCTTGCGCACTCTAACATCCTTCAGCGGTACGATGCTGCAGAAGGACTGACCGGCGATGGTCGACATCCAGGGCGTTGCGCACTTCACCATCCCGGTCAGCAACATGGAGCGGAGCAAACGCTTCTACGCCGATGTCGTGGGCCTCAAACACCTCGCCACCATTCCGAGCGGGACGATGGCGTTCTTCGACGCGGGCGGCACCTGCATCATCCTGGTCAAGCGCGAGGCGCCGATCAACCGGCGCGAGGAAGGCTCCGACGGCGTCCACCATGCCTTCATGATCGACAAGGACGCCTATCGGGCGGCGCTCGATCATGTGCGGTCGAGCGGCGTCGAGATCTTCTTCGAGGAAGACCGCCAGGGCGGCGTGGTCAACGGCCCGCGCGCCTATTTTCGCGATCCCGACGGCACCTGCCTCGAATATATCGCGCTGACCAGCTATGCGGGCCCGAAGGCGTAAGGCGGTCCCGAATACGCTGCGCTATTTCTTGTTCAGCAACTCGTCGCGCTGCTTGACCAGCCGCTCGAGCTCTTCGTTCTGCTGGGCGATGCGATCGGCGTTGCGGTCTTCGTCCTCGGCCCCCGAGACCGCGGCGGCGAGTTCAATCAGCTGCCGGATGTTGTCGCGCGTAATCGCGATGCGCCGCTCGAGCTCGGCGAGCGAAAGCGAAGGGCTGGTGCTCATGATGATGTCCTCACGACCAAGCTCTGGGGGCATTTAATGCAACGACCATAGCCTGGATCAAGCGCCAGCGAAATCCAGAGCCGAGCCATGCGGCGAGTAACGCCGCGAGTCATGCCGCGATTTCTGCTGCGATTTCTGGACTGACGAACGAGCGCGGTGTACAAACAAGGGGGCCTTTGCGACATGATGACATGCCGGACAAAAGGCGGTTCCAACGCATCAGGCCTTCCGGAGCGGTCGCCAAGACCGCGACCATCTATGCCGATCTGAAAAGTCCTTCGATCCCCTGCACGATCATTGACACCAGCGCCGGCGGCGCCTGCCTCGAGGTGCAGGGCACGAGCGCCATTCCGAAGAAGTTCACTCTCAACCGCGGCGGCGTGAAGAAGACCTACCGGGTGGTCTGGCAGAAAGGCCGTCGCATTGGCGTCGCATTCTGATCACGAGGTGCGATCGGGGCCCGTCGCCGGTTCGGCGCCGCCGTCATCTGAATCATCATCCTCGGCATCGTCGTCGATCTCGTCCTCGCCCAAGCGATGGGCTTCGCGCTCGTTCGCCTCCTCGATCGCCGCGGCCATGAATTCGGTGAGATCGTCGATGGCGTCCTTGATGTCGAGTTCGGAGATCCCCTGTGCGTTTGCATCGGCGAGGCATTGCTGCGCCAGCGCCTTCGTCTGCGTATTGTTGTCGTCGGACGCGTGTTCGCTGGGCCGTACGTGTTCGGAAATCCACTCCTCGACAAACCCAAGCACTTGCTCGCTCATACCCGGCTCCTGGTGTTACGGACCTGTAGCACGCCAAAAGTAACAGATTCGCGGCACCCAATTGCATGATGGGACAGTGCCAGTTCCTGCGGCATTTTTCCAATATGTCGTCAGTCCGCGCGCAGCAGCAGCCAGTGGATCGGAACCGCCAAGGCGCACGGCAGCAGGAAATAAAGATCGATCACTTGGGCGAGGCCGTAGAGGATATCGCCGCCGACACCGGGTGAGAGATTAGCCAACCCGATGACGATACCGCCGATGGCGACCACGGCGATGATCGCAAGCAGCACGGCCGCCGTGAGCCAAACCGGCCACTTCCGCCACACAGCGATGCCGAATACGGCCGACACCACGACGATCATCGCGGCAGGCGGCGAACCGCCCTTACTAATGCGATTTGAAACGGCGGGCCGGGGGAGCGCGTGACCACGCCGCGCTTCACGGGATTGCAGCGAGTAGCCCGTAGGGCGGGTTCGGCGAAGCAGTAACCCGCCTCTTTTGGCTGTCGTCCACGAAAACGAGAGGGCTTCGGCGAGCAAAGCCAGATTGTTGCACTACGCAAATCGGAGAGGTCTAAAACAGAACAAAAAGGCGGGGATCAGCTCCGCCATCCACGTCTTCCTTTTTGAGAGAGCCCTAAGACGTGGATGCCCGGCATAAGGCCGGGCATGACGCGGAGAAAATATCGCGACCGCGATCCTTGAGGCCCGCGCGCTAACGCGCGGGCCTCAAGATGACGCGAAACTGCGGAGCCCCTCAACTGCTTCGCGTTGCCCTGCCCTTGTGCCGATTTGCGCCGGACCGTTTCGGCTCATCATCAAGCGACGGGCGGCGAAGCTTTTCTGCCCGCAGAAACCGCCCCGATCGTTCCTCCCGCGTGCCATGAACAGCCCTGCTGGCGGCACGTTTCAGGGCCGCCTCCATCTCCTCAAAATCAAGTCCTCGTCTCACGTTTGACATGGCTTTCTGATTTGTCATGGCCGGGCTTGTCCCGGCCATCCACGCCTTGCATTCCAGCAGAGCAGAAAGACGTGGATGCCCGGCACAAGGCCGGGCATGACGCCGGAGAACTGCGCGACCAAGTCCTTCGAGGCGCGCCATGCGGCGCGCACCTCAGGATGACGATGCTCAGAGCGCCTTGTTGGCTTCCTTCGCCGCCGCGGCCTTGTCGACATAAACCTCCGCCCCCATGTCGATGAACTTCTTCGACATGTCGGCCATCCCCTGCCTCGCGGCATCGGGGTACAGCGCGGCCTTTTCGTTATCGGAGAGGCCCGAGGCGTATTCCCGAACGTCAGCCGTGATCTTCATCGAGCAGAATTTCGGGCCGCACATGGAGCAGAAGTGCGCAACCTTGTGGGCTTCCTTCGGCAAGGTCTCGTCGTGGTATTCGCGCGCGGTGTCCGGATCGAGGCCGAGGTTGAACTGATCCTGCCAGCGGAACTCGAAGCGTGCGCGGCTGAGCGCATCGTCGCGCAGTTGCGCGGCGGGATGGCCCTTAGCGAGGTCGGCGGCGTGGGCGGAGATCTTGTAGGTGATCACGCCCTCTTTGACGTCATCGCGGTTGGGCAGGCCGAGATGCTCCTTCGGCGTGACGTAGCAGAGCATCGCGGTGCCGAACCAGCCGATCATCGCGGCGCCGATGCCGCTGGTGATGTGGTCGTAGCCCGGCGCGATGTCGGTGACGAGCGGGCCCAAGGTGTAGAACGGCGCCTCGCCGCATTCTTTCAGCTGCTTGTCGACGTTGATCTTGATCTTGTGCAGCGGCACGTGGCCGGGGCCCTCGATCATCACCTGACAGCCCTTGGCCCAGGCGACCTTGGTCAGTTCGCCAAGCGTCTCGAGTTCGGCGAACTGCGCGCGGTCGTTGGCGTCGCGGATCGAGCCGGGACGCAGGCCGTCGCCGAGCGAGAACGACACGTCGTATTTGCGTATCAGGTCGCAAATCTCGTCGAAACGCTCGTAGAGGAAGCTCTCCTTGTGGTGCGCCAGGCACCACTTCGCCATGATCGAGCCGCCGCGCGAGACGATGCCGGTAACGCGATTGGCGGTGAGGTGGATGTAGCCGAGGCGGACGCCGGCGTGGATCGTGAAATAGTCGACGCCCTGCTCGCACTGCTCGATCAGCGTGTCCTTATAGCACTCCCAGTCGAGCTTGACCGGATCGCCGTTGACCTTCTCCAGCGCCTGATAGATCGGCACAGTTCCAATGGGGACCGGCGAGTTGCGCAGAATCCATTCGCGGGTGTTGTGAATGTTGCGGCCGGTGGAGAGGTCCATCACGGTATCGGCACCCCAGCGGATCGCCCACACCATCTTCTCCACCTCCTCCTCGACCGACGAGGTCACGGCGGAGTTGCCGATATTGGCATTTATTTTCGTAAGAAAGTTCCGCCCGATCGCCATCGGCTCCAACTCGCCGTGGTTGATGTTCGACGGAATGATGGCGCGGCCGCGCGCGACTTCGCTGCGCACGAATTCCGGCGTGACGAACAGCGGCACCGAGGCGCCGAAACTCTCGCCGTCGTCGTGGGCAGCCTGCGCGCAGTCGAGCATCGTCTTGCGGCCGAGATTTTCGCGCTCAGCAACGTAGATCATTTCCTTGGTGATGACGCCCGCCCGTGCCCATTCGAGCTGGGTGACGGGCTTGCCGTCGAGCGCGCGCATCGGCCGCGGCGTGTTGGGGAAATTGCGGGCGAGATGCTTTCCCGTAACGTTGCCGTTGTCGACCGGCTGGATCGGACGGCCATCATATTCCTCGACACCGCCGCGCTCCTTTACCCAGGCGACGCGGCCGCGCTTCAAGCCTTTCTCGACGGCGATCGCGGCATCGTTGTCGGTATAGATGCCGGACGGATCGTAGACGCGCATCGGCTCCTCGCCCGAACCCTCCGTCAGCGGAATTTCGCGGAGCGGCACGCGCAGGTCCGGCGCCGCCTCCGGCACCGAATAGATCTTGCGCGAACCCGCGATGGGACCGGTCGTCACCTTCGGCGTGGCGAGGTCGGATTCGGCGAGGGGCTTGTTCATGAATCGCTCCGTATGTTGCGAGCGATCCGGACATCCGCAGGCTATTGGAGGAAGTACGTTTTCCGTCCCTTCGCCGGCATGACCCGGATCAGGTTCAAAGGGTTTTTCGCGATTTGCCGCGAACTCTCAGCGCCTCCCGGCGCTCCCCTCGGAACGCCCTTAATCTAGGCTCTCGGCGCGGGGTGTCAACGCACTGTCACGATAGCGCCTCCCCGGCCCTACATGCCTGCTACTTGCCGCCCACATAGCTAGCGAACCGCGCCTTCGCGGCGGCGAGCCCTTCGGCGTCCGAGAGCAGCGTGCGGAAGCTGCGGTCGAGGTTGTAGGCGGTCAACGGCTTGAACCCTTGCGGCGGCGGGACGTCGGAGCGCGGCGAAAAGGCGCCGGTGCGGCTCTGCTGCGCCGGCGCGAGATACCAGTCAACGAACAGCTTGGCGGCGTTCGGGTGCGGCGCATCCTCGAAGATGGCAGCCGAAACCAGAAACAGCGGCGTCGGATCGTCCTGCGACAGCACCAGCTGGATCGGCTTGCCTTCGCGAATGAGACGCGGCGTCGTCGAGGTCGAAATCGAAGGTCGCCAGCATCTCGCCCGACGCGACTGCGTTCGACACCGTGGCGTGGCCGTCGCGCACGAAACGCGGCTTTTGCGCCATGTACTTGTCCATGTAGTCCCAGCCGTACTTGGCGACGATAGTGTGGAACGCCATGAAGCCGGCGTCGTCATCGCTCGGATCGGTGGTGATGAGCTTGCCGTTGAAGGCGGGTTTGAGGAAATCCAGCGCCGATTTCGGCACATCGGCGGCGGCGACGTTTTGCGTGTTGTAGGCGTAGGTCACCATGTTGACCGAGACGGTGGCGAAGGCGTCGTCCTCGTCCTTGAACGCCGGGTCGATCGCATCGGACCCGTCCGGCCGGAACAGCATCAGCGCGCCCGCCTTCTTCCAGCGCACGAAATCCTGAATCGTCTGAAAGATGCCGACATCGGCTTCCATCGCCTTGGCGGCGATCTGCTGATCGATCTTCTTGTCGAGCGCGTTGCTCAAACCGCCGGTGAACACGACGGTCACGCCCGGATAGGCTTTCTCGAAGTCCGCGATCCGGCGCTGGTAGGGTTCCGGCGGTCCGGCGCCGTAGAGCGCCACCGTTTTCTCAAGCTTCGCCTGTTCGTAGAGCGCGTTGCTTTGGGCCTGTGTGGTCGCAACGCCGCACAGCGCAACGCACGCGCCTGCGGACAAAAGCCGCGCGATCGTCCCGGCAAGCGTCCTTCTCATTGTTTTCCTCCCGGCCGGTTGGCGATGCATTCTTGCATAGATCGGCGAACGGCGCCGCCGCCCGCGCGCTTGACATCGCGAGGAGCCGCCGGTCTCATTCATCACAAGCAAAATTGCAGCAAAAGCAAATCGCGAGGAAACGCCATGCGGACTTCAGCAGTCTCGATCGGCTTTGCCATTGCGGGCGCGCTCACCGCCGCCGGCTCGTTCGCCCAGGCCGCCACCGTTTCCGGAACCGTCACCGGCCCCGACGGCGCGCCGTTCCGCGGCGCCTTCGTCGAGGCGCGCAACGCCGCGACCCATATCACCGTGAATGTCCTGTCCGACCCGCAGGGGCATTATCAGGTTCCCGATCTGCCGGCCGGCGATTATCGGCTTGCGATCCACGCGCCGGGCTTCAAGGCCGATAGCAAGACCGGCGTGGCGCTGACCGCCGATCAAAAGCTCTCTCAGGATTTCGCGCTGCAGAAATCCTACGTGCGCTGGAGCGATCTCTCCATCGAGCAAGGCAAATCGCTGCTTCCGGACGACCGCGGCAAGGAGCTTCTATTTACGCACTGCATGGCGTGTCACGGCTTCCAGTCGCGGATGGCGGCGGTGACCCGCGACGAGGACGGCTGGCGCGACCGCGTCAATTACATGCGCGACGCCATGGGCTTCTTCGTCAACGACCCGCGCCGCCAATTCACCGATCAGAAGGCCGACGACATCGTCTACTATCTCAATCACTTGTTCGGCGAGGAACCGGCGCTGCCGAAATCGCCGGCCGAGTTGCCCGGCTATCAGGCCACAGTGCGGCCGTTTCCCGACGAGGCGATGAAGATCGTCTATGTCGAATACGAGATGCCGGGACCGAACCGCATGCCGTGGAGCGCGCATCCCGACAAGGACGGCACGTTCTGGATTCCATATTACGGCCGCGCCAACAAGATCGGCCATCTCGATCCGGTGTCCGGCAAGATCGAGGAATTCCCGGTTCCGAATACCGGCACGGCGGCGATCCACTCGGCGGTGCCTGCGCCCGACGGCAGCGTCTGGCTGACCGAGCAGGGCTCCAACAAGCTCGGCCGCTGGGATCCGAAAACCAGGACCATCAGCGAATATCAGGACGACTGGGCGAAGCACACCATCCGCGTCGCGCCCGACGGCACCGTATGGTCGACCGGCGGCCTGACGCGCTTCGATCCGAAGTACGAAACCTTCAGCCATATCGCCGATGTGCCGACCGCCTATGGCATCGCGCTCGACAAGGACGGCAATGCCTGGTTCGCCGAACTGCGGCGCGACGGCCGCATCGGCAAGGTCGACGCCAAGACGTTGAAAACCACGAAATGGATTCCGCCGACCGCGACCGGAACGCCTCGGCGCATCCAGGTGGATTCCGACGGCGTGGTCTGGTTCGCCGAATTCGAGGCCGGCAAGATCACGTCGTTCGATCCGAAGACCGAGCGATTCAAGGAATACGATCTGCCCGGTCCGCGGCCGACGCCGTACGCGCTCGGCATCGATAACGATCACATGATCTGGTACTCGTCGGAGTGGCAGGACGTGGTCGGCCGGCTCGATCCGTCGACCGGCAAGGTGACCGAATATCCGATCCCGCACGCGGAAAATTCGATGCGGGATTTCTTCCTCGACGACAAAGGCCGGGTCTGGTTCGGCTCGCCCGCCAACGACCGTGTCGGTTATTTCTATCTGGCGAAGTGACGCTCTCGTCATCATCCGCGAAAGCGGATGATCCAGTAAACGACGCCGAGTGGGATCAACTTCGCGCGGTGACTACTGGATGCCCCCGCCTTTGCGGGGCATGACAGTTCATGATTTGCCGCCGGCCTAATAATCCTTCAGGAGCCGCTCGATGTAGTCGAGTTCATCCTGCGGCCGGCCGATATCGCCGAAGCGCTTGCGCAGCTCTTCGATGATGCGGCGTGCGCGCTGCACATCAATCTCGCCCGGCACCCGCACGGTGACGTCGTCGCCGTAATCGCGGCCGCGCAACGGCCGGCCGAGCGGATCGGTATCCTGTTGCGCGCGCGGCTGACCGAGACGGCCCGGCTGACCGGGCCCGGGGCCCTGCCCCATCTGCTGCTGCATCGACTGCGCGAGACTCTGTGCGCCCTTGCGCAACGCGTCGAGGGCGCGGCCCTGCGAGTCGACCGCGCTGTCGGCATTGCCGTCGCCAAGCTGGCCCTCGGCATCGCCCATGGCGTCGCCGGCGCGGCCGAGCTGATCCATCTCCTGGCCGGAATTGCCCTGGCCCTGGTTCTGGCCAAAGCCTTTGTTCTTGAGGTCCTCGAGCAGCTTGTTGAGGCGATCGCGCAGCGCCTGCTGGTTCTGCCGCAGGTCGCCCATCTGGTCGCCCTGCTGGCCTTGCTGATCCTGGTCCTGTTGGCCTTGCTGACCCCGCTGGCCTTGCTGACCCCGCTGGCCTTGCTGACCCCGCTGGCCTTGCTGACCCCGCTGGCCTTGCTGACCCCGCTGGCCGCGCTGATTCTGGCCTTGTTTGAACGTGCGGTCGCGCAGGTCCTGCTGCTGACGGATCATGTCGCCGAGTTCGTCGAGCGCCGACATCATGTCGTCGTCCCCGTCGCCGTTCATGTCCGGCATCGCCATCTGCAGGTTCTCCATCATCTGCTGGAGTTCCTGCAAAAGCTGCCGCGCGGCGTCCTTGGCGCCGTTGCGCGCCATGTTCTCGAGCCGGTCGAGCATGCTCTTCAGATCGCGCTGACTGAGCATGCGCGAATTGCGATCGAGCGGGCGGGACAGCTGCTGGCTGTTGCGGAGCTGCTCCTGCATGGCCTGCATGAAGCGGTCCATCGCGGCCCGCAGCTGGTCCATCAGCGCTTTCAGCTCCTGGTCGCTGGCGCCGCGTTCGAGCGCCTGGCGCAATGCCTCCTCGGCGTTGCGCAGCGCCTGTTGAGCGTCCGAAATGTTGCCGTCCTCGATGCCGACCGCCATCGACCACAATCGCGCCACCACGTCGCGCAGGTCGTCGTCGCTCTTGGCGCGCACCAACGACCAGAACACTGAACGCAGGCCGAGATAGGTGCCGGCTTCGGGCGTGAATTTCTCCGGTGCGATCGCGAGCGCATCGAGCGCGGTGATGACGAGTGGCCGCGTGTGCGCGTCCATTGCAAGGTTGCGGCGCTGTTCGATCAGGGCGCGCGCCAGCGGCTTGGTGAAGAGACGCTCTGGCAGGCGGAACGAAAACGGCTCGCTTTTGCCCTCGTTGCCGCCTTCGTCGTGGGCGACAAGCGTCATCGTCACTTCGGCGCCGGCCCACGGGTGATCGGTCAGATCCTTGATGGTCTGGCTGGAGCCGTTTTTGGTCCGGGCTTGCGGCAGGATGAGCGAAAAGTCCGGAGGACCGAACAGCGGATGAGGCTCCTCGCTCTGACCTTCGCCGCTCGGGTCGCGGTCGGCTCCGCCTTGCGCGGCCGGCCCCTGCTTGCGGGCAAACACGGCCTTCGCCTCGATCACACCGTAATCGTCCTCGAGCCGATAGGAGAGAAGCAGCGAGCCGCGATTTTGCTCCTCGGGATCCTTGGTGAGTTCGATTGTCGGCGGCTTGTCGGGAATGGCGTTGAACGGCCACGTCAGGTCTTCGCCGACGCCGCGCAGCGTCGCGGTGCCGGTCCCGGTGATCGTGAAGCGATGCTCTTCGGTGCCGGCCGGTGCGCGCACCTGGTCTTTCGAAGTCGCAACGCCGCCGGTGCCGGCGACATCGACGTTGGCCTTGCCCGTCGAGCGAACGACAAGCGTCGAGCCGACCGGAACGGAATACGGACCGGTCGCCGCCTGCGCGGTGGTTTCACCCGGATGAATGCCGGGAAGAATAATCGGCGGCCTGCCCGTATAGGGCGGCGGCGTCACCCAGGCGTCGACGCGGAAATTGGCCGGCAGCACGACGCCCTGCCAGTCGAAAGCCGCGGCGATGCGCTTCCAGCGTTCACCACCGGCGGCGAAGAATGTCGCGACACACGCGACCAGAACGAGCGCGCGCAATGCGTAAGGATCGCGCCCGGCAAGCCGCGGCGCCGGACGGCCGGCTTTGAGGTTTTGCGCCGCCTGCTGCGCCCGCTCGACGTGGGCGTTCCATAATGCCAGCGAATGAGGATCCTTGGACGTAACCGCGAGTTCGTCGGCCATCGCGGTCGCGGGCCGGTGGCGCAGACCACTGCCGCGATCGAGCCGGCGCAGACCATCGCTCGTCAGCGGCACGCGCAAGAGACCGAGCGGCACCGCGGCCGCAACGGTCACAGCCGCAAAGCCGAGCAGCGCCACGGCGCGCCCGAGCGGCGGCAGCCATAGCCAAAGGCCAAGCCACGACACCGCCAGGAACAGCCCGATGGCCGTCGCGAATGTCGCGAGCGGCGGCCACAGGCGTTCCCATAGGATGGTCCAGCGCGCCCGCCGTACCGCCGTGTCGAGCAGGGCCTTCGCCGCGCTGTCGGGGCGCCGCTGCTCGAGGGCGGGATGGGTCTGCTGAGGCAAAGTGGCTCCCGTCACCAATGGCTCCAAGGCTGCGCCAGATGTCACGCTAACATGAGGGCGGGTTCAAGGCACCCTGACCTCCCGCAAAGGTGATGTAAGCAAGATCGGAGCCAGCTCACAGCCAGCTCACAACCATGGCGGCAGGCGATCGAGTGCGATCAGCTGTTCGGCCGTCATGCGGGGCCGGATCAGCGCCCATTCGCCATTGCGAACAAGCACTTCCGGGACCAGCGGCCGAGTGTTGTAGGTTCCGGCCTGGGCGGCGCCGTAGGCCCCGGACGTCATGATGGCGAGCAGGTCGCCGGGTCTCGGTTCGACTAGCGAGCGATCGAGCGCGAGATAATCCCCGGATTCGCAGACCGGACCAACAACGTCGGCAATGATTCGCGGCGCTCCGGGCTTGGACTCCCGCACCGGCCGAAGATCGTGGTGGGCCTCGTAGAGCGTGGGCCTGATCAGATCGTTCATGCCGGCATCGATGATGACGAACGTCTTGGCGTCGCCATGCTTCACGTACAGCACGCGCGTGACCAGGATACCGGCATTGCCGACAATGAGGCGGCCCGGCTCGAAGATCAGCTTGCAGCCGAGATCGCGGGTCGCGCGCTTGACGATGGCCGCATAGTCGTCCGGCAACGGTGGCGGGTCATTGTCCTCGCGATAGGGAATGCCAAGACCGCCGCCAAGATCGATGTGGCGGATCGTGTGGCCATCCACGCGCAGTTCGCGAACAAAATCGGCGAGCAGCGCAAACGCATCGCGGAACGGATCGAGCTCGCTGATCTGGCTGCCGATGTGCATGTCGACGCCGACGACGCGGACGCCTTTGAGCTTGGCGGCGTGCGCATAAGCCTCGCGCGCCCGGCTGATCGGAATACCGAATTTGTTCTCCGCCTTTCCGGTCGCGATCTTGGCGTGGGTTTTCGGATCGATGTCGGGATTGACGCGAACGGAAATGTTGACGGTGCGGCCCTTGCTGGCGGCGATGCCGGCAAGCAGATCAAGCTCCGCCTCGAACTCGACGTTGACGCAGAGAATGCCTTGGTCGACTGCAAGCGCGAGTTCGTGCCCCGTCTTCCCGACACCCGAGAACATGATCCGCTGCGGTGGTATTCCAGCGGCCCGCGCCCGCAGCAGCTCGCCCTCCGACACCACGTCGGCTCCGGCGCCAAGCCGCGCCAAAGTGGCGATTACCGCCTGGTTGGAGTTCGCCTTCAGCGCATAGCAGACGAGCGCGTCAACGTCGGCGAACGCACCCGCGAACACCTGATAGTGGCGCTCGATCGTCGCGCTCGAATAACAGTAGAACGGTGTGCCGACGGCGTCTGCCAGCGCGACGAGATTGACCGCCTCGGCGTGCAGCACGCCGTCGCGATAGGCGAAGTGATGCATGGGGCGTGTTTAGAGCATGATCGCGAAAAAGCCAGCCCCGGACTTTGCCTTGTCCCCGAACGCTATCGCAGCAGCGGATCGAGAATGAATTGCTTTTTCGGCGGCGGCACCGGATTGCCCTGAGCGTCATAGGCCGCAGCCGGGGGTGGCGTCGCGGCAGCATCGGGCGGCAGGTCCAGCCCGCCTTTGCGGCCGCAGCCGCTCAGGGCGGCGGCGATCATCACACCGGCCAGTGCCAATAGAAAATCTTTGAAAGCCGGCAACCGAAACTCCCCCGCAACACGCGCCGGACGCGCCCCAAGCGCCCACCAACGATGCTAAACATAGCAGATCACGCCGCGGCGGCGAGATTGTGTCGCCGATCCCTTGCCAGCGCGTTTACGCCTTCTGCAGCCGCTTGAGCCAGCGCTTGGCCTGGGCGCGGACGTTTTTCGGCGCGGTGCCGCCGAAAACCTCGCGGCTTTTAACGGAATTGGACACAGAGAGCACATCGAAGACGGCTTGGGTGATCCGCGGCTCGATGGCTTGCATGGCCTCGAGCGGGAGCTTGCTGAGGGGCACGCCGGCGGCGGCGGCCTCGGCAACGATCCGTCCGGTGGCGTGATGGGCCTCGCGGAAGGGCAGCTCAAGGATGCGCACCAGCCAGTCGGCGAGATCTGTGGCCGTCGAAAAGCCCTCGCCCGCCGCCTCGGCCATGCGGGCCATGTCCGGTTCCATGTCGCGTACCATGCCGGTCATCGCCGTCACCGACAGCGCAAGAGCAACGAAGGCGTCGATCGCGCCTTCTTTGTCCTCCTGCATGTCCTTCTGGTAGGCGAGCGGCAATCCCTTCATGACCGTGAGAAGTCCGATGAGTGCGCCGACGATGCGGCCGGTCTTGGCGCGAACGAGCTCGGCCGCGTCCGGATTGCGCTTTTGCGGCATGATGGACGAGCCGGTCGTGAAAGCGTCGGACAAGGTGATGAAGCCGACAAGCGGCGACGACCAGATCACGATCTCTTCGGCGAACCGCGACAGATGCATGGCCGCAATCGCGCAGGCCGACAGCGTCTCCAGCACGAAGTCGCGATCGGACACCGCATCGAGCGAGTTCGCCATCGGCCGCTCAAAGCCCAGCGCCTTCGCCGTCATCGCGCGATCGATCGGAAACGAGGTACCGGCGAGCGCTGCGGCACCAAGGGGACTTTCGTTGAGGCGCGCGCGGGCATCGGCAAAGCGGCCGCGATCGCGGCCGGTCATCTCGACATAGGCCAGAAGGTGGTGGCCGAAGGTCACCGGTTGCGCCGTCTGAAGATGAGTGAACCCCGGCATGACGGTGGCCGCGTGTTCAAGCGCCTTCTCGGCGAGCGCGCGCTGATAGGAGGCGAGCGCTCCGTCGATGCCGTCGATCCAGTCGCGGACCCACAGCCGGAAATCGGTCGCAACCTGGTCGTTGCGCGAGCGCGCGGTGTGCAGCCGGCCCGCAGCCGGCCCGATCAACTCGGCGAGCCGGCTCTCGACATTCATATGAATGTCCTCCAGCGCCCGCTTAAAGGCGAATTTACCGCTTTCGATTTCTGACAGGATCGTGTCTAGACCGTGAGCGATCTGCTTCGCATCTTGCGCCGTGATGATGCCCTTTTTGGCCAGCATCGCTGCATGGGCCTTGCTCGCGGCAATGTCCTGCCGGTAGAGGTGGCGGTCGAAATCGATCGAGGCGTTGATGTCCTCCATGATGGGATCGGGCCCGGAGCCGAAGCGTCCGCCCCACATCTTGTTGCTCATGACGAATGGCTCATAACGTTGCACCGAGAGTCCGTAAGCCGAGGTTCCGTTGTCGATGACTGAGCAGCCTATTCCGGCCCCGCCGCGCCAAAACGTTGGCCGCCTGCGCCTTGTTTCCGCTGCTGCAGCGGTGGTGATTCTGGCCGTGCTGGCGGGGGTATACGGGATGGAGCGTCTGCGAAGCAATCCGGGCGATGCCGCCTGCCAACCGGCCGTCGAAACCGCCGAGCGGATCGCGCCGCTGGTGCACGGCGAAGTGGCGGCGCTGCGCGTGGCTCACACCGCCTTCCGCGTCCCCGATCTCGCCTTCAAGGATGCCGATGGTCACGGCCGGACGCTCGCAGACTGGCGCGGCCGCACCGTGCTTTTGAACCTGTGGGCGACCTGGTGCGTGCCGTGCCGCAAGGAAATGCCGGCGCTCGACGCTCTCGAAAGCGACCTCGGCGGCCCGAATTTCGAAGTGGTCACCATCAATATCGACACCCGCGATCCGGAGAAGCCGCTCAAGTTTCTCAAGGACGTGGGAATCAAAAAGCTCGCCTATTATTCGGACGAAAGCGCCAAGGTCTTTCAGGATCTGAAAATGGCCGGCAAGGCCTTCGGCATGCCGACGACGCTGCTGGTCGATCGATCTGGCTGCGAAATCGGCAATATGGCGGGGCCGGCCGAGTGGGCGAGCGATGACGGCGTCAAACTCGTCACCGCCGCAGTCAGCACCTCGGACTGAACCGGCGAATCCGGGCTGGCAATCAAAAACACCTTTTTGGAATTCAGCTGCGCAGCAGATAGCTGCTCTCGTCTCATTCATCATGACACGCACCCGCCGCGGCAATCTGCTCATCATTTTGATCCTCGGTGCGCTCTCCACCGTGAGTCCATTTTCCATCGATATGTATCTGCCGGCGTTTCCGCAGATCGCGCACGATCTCGGCACGACCCCGGCCGAAATTTCACTGTCGGTCTCCGGCTATTTCGTCGGTCTCGCGCTGGGCCAGCTGTTCTATGGGCCGCTGCTCGACCGCTATGGCCGCAAGAAGCCGCTCTACGCAGGCTTGAGTCTGTTCATCGCGGCCTCGCTCGGCTGCATTGCCGCGCGCTCGCCGGCTGCATTCATCGCCTTTCGTCTGCTGCAAGCGGTCGGCGGATGCGTCGCCAGCGTCAGCGCGATCGCCATGGTGCGGGATTTTTTTCCAGTGGAGGAAAGCGCCAAGATCATCTCGCTGTTGATCCTGGTGCTGAGCGTCTCGCCGCTGTTTGCTCCGTCGGTCGGCAGCTTCGTCGCCACGACGGTCGGCTGGCCGTGGATATTCCTGATCCTTGCCGGCTTCGCCCTCTTCGTGATGGTCCTGATCACCGCCTTACTGCCGGAAGGTCATAAACCCGATCCGGATATTTCACTGCGGCCGGGAGCAATATTGCGCGGATTTCTCGACGTCCTGGAGCATCGGCAATTTTACACCTACGCGATCGGCGGCGCGTTCGCGTTCGCAGGGCTGTTTGTCTATGTGACCGGCTCGCCGATCATCTTCATCGACACGTTTCATCTCGGACCGCACATGTACGGTCTCATCTTCGCCGGACTGGCTTGCAGCTTCATCGGCGGCAGCCAATTCAACATCCTGCTGTCGCGCTGGCATCAGGATCGCAAGATTTTCCGCATTGCCGTCATCTGCCAGAACGTCATCGTGCTCGCCATGCTGGCCGGCGCCATCGCTGGCTGGTACGGCCTGGCGGCGCACGTGATCCTGCTCGCGCTCTATCTGCCGTTTTGCGGCATCGCCTATCCAAACGCAGCCGCCATCGCGCTGGCCCCATTCAGCAAGAATATCGGCAGCGCCTCGGCCTTGCTCGGCTTTACGCAGATGGCGATCGGCGCCTTCGCCTCGATGGGCGTCGGCCTTTTGCATGCGGCGAGCAGTGTGCCGATCTTTGCCGTCATGGCCGGGACTGCCTTCGTCGGGCTTCTCGTCCTTCTGCTCGGCCAGGGCCGCATGAACGAAGCGCGCGACGATACGGACAATGACGGCGCCCGCCGTCCCCTGATATCCTGAGCGCTCGCTGCGTGACACTAAAAAACGCGGCGCCAAAAATGTCGCGCCAAAAACGTCACACTACGCGCCGCGAACAGGGAGGAGACATGCGTATCCATCGGCGCTCGGCCCTCGCCGGCTTGGCCGCCATTGGGGCGGCGGGACGCCGCGCATTTGCGGAGCCGTCTTATCCGGAAAGACCCATCCGCATCATCGCCCCCTCCACGCCGGGCGGCCCTTACGACATCATCCCGCGCCTCGTCGCCGATTACATCAGCCGCAAGGACGGCTGGACCATCGTCACCGAAAATCGTCCCCGCGCGAGCGGTATTGTCGGGATGACCGCCGCAAAACAAGCACCCGCGGACGGCTACACGCTTGTGGTGACGAGCTCGGCAACACACGGATCGGAGCCCGCGTTCAAGGACAACCTGCCGTACGATCCCTTCAAGGACTTCGCGCCGATCATTGTGTTGGCGCAGGGCGCGCTGGTGCTGCTGGTCGGCAAGAGGCTCACCGTGAATTCGGTTTCTGATCTGATCGCGCTCATTCGCGGGCGCCCCGGCGCCCTGAAGTATTCGAGCTCCGGGCACGTGACCCAGCAGCATCTCGCCGTGGTGATGATGCTGCAGCGCCAGGGCCTGCCGATGGATGTCTGCACGCACGTGCCCTACCGGGGCATCCTCGAGGCCGTCGCCGGGCTGATTGCCGGCGAGGTCGACTTCATGATCGTCAGCACCGGCGTGGCCAAAGGGTACATCAACAACGGCGATCTGCGGCCGCTCGCGATCACGACGCCGCAGCGATCCGCGCGCCTGCCGAACCTGCCGACGTTCGCCGAACTTGGATATGACAATTATCAGATCATCGCCTGGTGCGGCCTGTCGGCTCCCGCGCGTACGGCGCAGCCCGTTCTCGATCGATGGAACGCGCTGGCTAACGAAGCTCTCATGGAGCCGAGTGTCCGCAAACGCGTCGACGACTTGGACTACGACGTGTACGGGGGAACGGCGGAGAGCTGTACGGCTTTTTTCACCCACGACATCGCTGTCTATCGTCAGCTTGCCGAGGCAACGGGCCTGCGCGACGATTGATGGCCGACCGATGATCGAAGCCGGAACCAGGCGTTCCGGCTCAGAGCTTTGCTTCACGTAAGGCCGCCGCAATGAGCCTGCATCGCCGCTTTCCGCTCCTGCTCATCGGTTGCGCAAGTCTCGCGCCATTTTGCGCGCCGGCGGCACATGGCGCGGACAGTTGCGTCGACATCGAGCGGAATTATCAGCTCGCCAAGGCCGAAATCGCCAGCGTGCAGATCAATGAGGCGCTGTTCGCCGCCGCCGACGCCGATTGCGATGCGCTGGCGCGCAAACTCGTCCATGACGGCGCGTCTCTTCAGGCGCGCGACCGGCTCGGTGCGATGCCGCTCGCCCACGCCGCACGCGCCGGCCATCCCAAAATGGTCGGGTTCTTCCTCGCTAAAGGCGCGCCGATCGATGCGCGGAGCATTTCTGGATCGACGGCGCTGTTCGGAGCCGCCGATAACGAAAAGCCGGCGACCGTTGCGCTGCTGCTCGCCAAAGGCGCCAATCCAAACCTTCCCGGCCGTTCCGGTCTCACGCCGCTGATCGCTGCCGCCTTCAAAGGCAACGAGCGCATCGTCGGAGACTTGATCCCGCACGGCGCCGATCCGAATGCGCGCGACTCGACCGGCAAGGCCGCCATGACCTATGCGGCCGCGCGCGGCTTCGACGGTGTTGTGCAGCGGTTGCTCGATGCCGGTGTCGATGCGCAGGAACACTACGGCAATGACCTGACCGCACTGATGTGGGCTGCCGGCCACGACGACGGTGTGGGCGCCGCCGCCGCAGCCCGCGTCATCGAGCTTTTGCTGGCGCGCGGTGCCAAGCTCGATGACGCGGACAACCGCGGCCGCACCGCCTTGATGATCGCCGCCGAACTCGGCGACGCCGGCGTGGCTGATGTTCTCATTCGGCATGGCGCCGATCGCACGCTGCGGGACAAGGAAGGCAAAACGGCGCTGGATCTCGCGGCGAACGACAAAGTGCGGGCGATGCTTCGGCCCTGATCACATCCCTGCCAGATACGTGGCAAGCGCCTCCGTATCGGCGTCGGATATTCCCTTCATGAAATCCGTCATGGTCGGGTTGTTGGCTCGCGCGCCGGAACGGAAATCGGTCATCGTCTTATACAGGTAGTCATGGCTTTGGCCGGCGAGGCGCGGCTGCGTGCTGTCGCCCTTAAATCCTTCCTGGTGGCAACTGGTACAGACGACGGAGGCGTTGACGCGCTGGGCCTGTACGGCGACCTCTGCAGAAGCTTGCGGCTGTTGCAGATCGAGCCATGCCTTCTGCGAGAAATACGTCGCGAGCGGCAACAGATCGGCGTGATCGAGACCGTGGGCGATCGGCGACATGATATCGTTCTTGCGTGCGCCGGATTGGAAATCGCGCAGCTCGACAAAAAGATAGCCGAGCTGCTGGCCCCAGATCACCGGAATGTCCTTTTGCTGCGGCACGCCATTCGCGCCATGGCACGCTGCACAATCTTCGGCTTTTTGCTCGATACTTTGCGCGTGTGCGGTACCTTGCAGAGCGGCCATTGAACCAAACAACGCCACCAGTAGCCTGATCATATTTCAGGATCCATCCAATAAAGAGGACGGGACTGCTCCCAGTCCCGTCCTCGAACCACGTCAGATAATCGGCTTTACCGCTAATCGAGTGTAAAGGCGATAATGCTGTTGCCGCGCTTGGAATCGACCTGCACGTTGCCGCCGGCCGCCACCACGACGTATTGCTTGCCGTCGACCGTATAGGACGAAGGCGGCGCATTGACACCGGCACCGGCCTGGAATTGCCAGAGTGTTTTGCCGTTGGTCGCGTCGTAGGCCCTGAACCTGCCGTTGCTTTCACCTGCGAACACGAGGCTGCCGGCGGTGGCGAGAATGCCGCCGATCATGGGCTGCGGCGTCTTCACCTGCCACCTGGTCTTGCCGGTGTTGTAATCCACCGCGGTCACGTTGCCGGTCTGCACGCCGCCCGGCACATTCGTAAACGCGCCGCCGAGCCAGAGCTTGCCGCCGGGATAGGGCGAGCTGTCGACAGTGTACGTCATCTCCTGTTCGAGGTTGATCGCGTAGGCGAGGCCCATCCCCGGATTGGTCGCGATCGGTGACCACTCGACGCCGCCATTGGCGCCCGGGAACATCCGTCCGGCGTTGCTGTCGAGCGGCTTGGTTGGCGTCGGCGGCACCCAACGATCCTTCTGCGAGACCATCGGCTCGGAGAAACGGATCAGGCTGCAATCCTTGCGATCGTGCACGTAGACATAGCCGGTCTTACCGGCATGAAGCACGCCGGGGACCGTCCTGCCGTTCTTGTCCTTCACATCGACCAGGACAGTCGGGCTCGTGGCGTCGAGATCCCACACGTCATGGGCGATGTATTGGAAATAGCAGGCGAGCTTGCCGGTATCGAGATCGACCGAAACCAGCGAGTCCGTGTAGAGGTTGTCGCCCGGCCGCTGCGCGCCGTCGAGATCGGGCGACGGATTACCGACCACGAAATAGATGCGCTTGGCCGCGATGTCGACTGACGGGTTCTGCCACACGCCGCCGCCCAGCGTTTTATACGGATCGCCGGTTTTGATGAGCTGAGCTTTTTCGGCCGCGATATCGCGATGCATGTCGCGGCCGGTGGCGTCCTTGGTCGCCCAGACGCCGACGGAATTTTCCGGAACGGTGTCGAAAGTCCAAATCAGCTCTCCGGTATTGGCATCGTACGCCTTGACGAAGCCGCGAATGCCGTATTCGCCGCCATTGGTGCCGATCAGAATCTTACCGTCGACGGCGGTCGGCGCCATCGTTTCGCTGTAGCCGAGCGTCGGGTCGGCGATCTGCTGGGTCCACAGCTCTTTGCCGGTCTTGGCGTCAAGCGCCACCAATTTGGCGTCGAGCGTCGCCAGATGGACTTTGTCCTGATAAACCGCCACTCCGCGATTGTTCGGTCCGCAGCAATAAGTCGTGATCGGCCCCATCGTGTATTTGTAGTGCCAGAATTGTTCGCCGGTCTTGGCATCGATCGCGTAGATGTGGTCGAACGACGTCGTGACATACATCACGCCGTTGACGATGATCGGCGACGTCTCCGTCGACTCGCGGACATCGGTCTGGAAAATCCACGCGACGTGCAGCCGCTTGACGTTGGAGCGGTTGATCTCTTCGGCGGGATGGAAGCGCTGCTGATTGTAGTCGCCGTTGGTGTGCAGGAAGTTCTTGCTGTCCTTGGCCGCGGCACTGAGCATCGCCTGGGTCACGGTCGTCGCCGGCGCCGCACGCCCGGTTACTGTCGGTGCGGCGGGCGGGGGCGCCGCAGCCGGCGCCGGCGGGGCCGCGGGGACCGGTACTGTCGGCGTCTCCTGTTGCGCGCTTGCAGAGATCACTCCACCGATCGAGAGCGCGAGGGCGCCCGCGAGCAGCGTCGTCACACTAATCCGTGTCATGTGAAACCTCCCGGTGGTCATTCAAGTGCTGACGATTTCTGTGAGCTCGAGATCCTTTCGTCGGTGCTTCGAGTCTTGTCGGCGCTCCCTTTTTGTTGGGTGATTGTGACGCCGATGCTATGAACGCATACGCTAATGTCGCCGAATAATTGTAGAGCGTGACAACGACAATTTAGGCTGTCAATGGGCTGCCAATGCCATGCCGGGTCGCGACCGCACCGTGGGCAATTGCCCTGCACACGCGAAACGCCGCCGAACCATGCCTCACTGATCGATTTTGATGCCGCGCTCCATCGCGACTTTTTTCCAGCGGTCGACCTGCTCGTAATATTCCCGAGCAAACGTCGCAGCGTCTGTCCCGATCGGTTCGAATCCCATGCTGCGGAATTTGTCCTGAAATTTTGGCTGCTGCACGATGTCGACGATATCGCTGCTCAAGTGGTCGCGAACAGCCACGGGCAGTCCTGGCGGCCCGAACACGCCGAGCCAGCTGGTGATGACGAAATCGTTGAGCCCGCTCTCCTCCATGGTGGGCACATCGAGTAGACCCTTGATGTGCTGGCGGCTGAAGACCGCGAGCACGCGCATGCGATCGTTGCTGGCCTGTCCCAGTACCGTCGGCACGCTCTGGACGTTGACGTTGATCGAACCGGCCAGAAGATCGGTGAGCGCCGGCACGGCGCCTTTGTAAGGGACATGCACGAGCTTCGTGCCGGTGCGCTGCATAAATAATTCCATGGCGATGTGCGGTAGCGTGCCGATTCCTGGCGTGCCGAAATTCAGCTCGCCAGGACGCGCCTTGGCGTAGGCGATGAAATCGGAAACTGTTTTGACCGGCAGCGCGCTGTTGACGATGAAGGTGTGGCTATACTCGACCGCTTGCGCGACCGGCGTGTAACTCGTCCTCGGGTCGAACTTGAAATTCGGATCGACGGCCGGAGGAATACCGAGGCCGCCGTCGTTGTTGAGAAGGAGCGTCAGCCCGTCGGGTGCGGCCTTCACCAGATCGGCGAGTCCGACCATTCCGTTAGCACCCGGCTTGTTGAGCACGATTGCCGCCTGGCCAAACTTTTCATTGAAGCCTTCGGCGAGAAGGCGCGCGGTCATGTCGACAACGCCGCCGGGCGGATACGGCGCGATCAACGTGATCTGCTGCCCCGGAAACAGTGGACCCGCCGCGGCGGGATTGCATAGCGCTGCGGCAACAAGAAACGCTGCACCGGCCGACGCCTTTCGTCTCGTCCAAATCGATTTTGGCGGCATAAATCCTCCCGGAGCGGCTGGCGTACGCTGCGTTATTTGATTTCGCCGGCAGCGGCCGCGATCGATCGATCCGGTTCGAACCGGTAAGCGGTCCCGTCGCGGACGATGACGCCAATTCCCGGCGCCGGCAGGTGCGCACCCGCAATCAGAATCTTGTCCGCCGCCACCCAGTCGAGAACGCGCAATCGGCTCTTCAGCGCAACATCCGGTTCGAGGTCGTATTCCATGGCGATGTGCGGCGCCGGCAGATGAATGGCCGCAAGGTGAATGAGATCGCCCCACGCCAGCATGGACTGGCCGTTCGACTGGATGAGCCACGCCGTGTGCCCGGGCGTGTGGCCGGGCGCGAGCTGCGCCGTCACTTCGGGCAGACCTTCGTTGTCTTTCACCCTGCGGATGCGCTGCGCGTAGAGGCCGAGCGTCTGCGCCGTGGCATCGCGATATCGGCGTGCACGCTGCGGCATATCTGCGAGCGGCGTGTCGAGCCAGAACTTTGATTCGGTGTCGTGCAGAACGATCTCGGCGTTCGGGAATGCCACGGTTCCGTCGGCGTGGACGAGGCCGCCATAATGATCGCGGTGCACGTGCGTGAGAAAAATGGTTTCGATCTCGCCCGGCGTGACGCCTCGCGCACCGAGAGCGGCGGCGAGTTTGCCAAGCGTGTCGTACATCAGCCGCCCCGCGCCGGTATCGATCAACGCCCAACGCGTGCCGAGCCGGAGCAGGAACCCGTAGATATTCATCCCGAGCGCGCCGGGACCGGCCTTGGCGATCAACGCCTCGGCTTCGGCGCGATGACGCGGATCGGGAACCTTGTCGAGCGACGACGGCAGCGGGCCATCCCACAGCGGCGTCACCTCGATGTCGCCGAGCGTACGGCTCCGTTTTGTTTGTTGTGTTTCTTGCTGCATGGATCGTCCTCGGCATTCCCTTCGCAATTCCGGCAATTCCCGTCGCCCCGGCCAGCGTAGCCCGAATCGTCGCGGCGGAAAAATCCAGCGCTTACCGCTGCGCGCACGAACCGAACGATCTTTCGACGGCACGGCTTGACAGGGCGGCTTCCACCACTATACTAAACCACATGGTTAACTATCAGAGCGAGACCCTCGATCGCACGTTTTCGGCGCTTGCCGACCCGACGCGGCGTGCGCTGGTGATGCGGATCGCCGAACAACCGGGCCTGTCGGTCACCCGGCTGGCCGAGCCGTTCCCGGTGTCGCTGCCGGCGATCATGAAACATCTCGACGTGCTGTCAGACGCCGGGCTGATCGCGCGCACCAAGACCGGGCGCACCGTCGCCTGCCGTTTCACGCCCACGCCGATGCAGGACGCATTCGCGTGGCTCAACCGCTACGAAAAGTTCTGGTCCGAGCGGCTCGATAACCTGGCCGCGTTTCTCGAAGAGGAAGAGACATGTCCGCCCAAACCGCCCTCAAACCCGCTGCCCAACCAAGCCTCACCCTCAAACGCCGCTTCAACGCGCCGCCGGCCAAGGTCTTCAGCGCGTGGACGGACCCGGAAAAGGTAAAGTGCTGGTTCGGGCCGGGCGAAGTTCGCTGCACACACGCCGTGTTTGAACTGCGCGCCGGCGGTCGTTTCGAAATCGACGCCATATCGCCCAACGGCGAAACACACAGCGTCTCCGGCACTGTGCGTGAAGTCATCCCTGACGAAAAGGTCGTCTACACCTGGACCTGGAAGAGCACGCCGGAACGTGAAGTCGCTGGTCACGGTGCTTTTCAAGCCGGACAGCGGCGGCACTCTCTTGACGCTCACGCACGAGAAATTCTTCGACGAGGGCGCGCGCGACCGTCATCAGAACGGCTGGACCGGCGCACTCGACAAGCTGGAGAAGTTCTTCGCCTGAAGGTTGCCGAATTGACACAAAGCGTGGACACAATAACCGAGCGTCCACACACATCGTCAATCTGCAACGCGGGAGTATTTCATGCGCGGTTCGCACGGCACGTTCTACTGGAACGAGTTGATGACCCGGAACGTCGAAGGCGCAAAGACGTTCTACGCCGACACGCTCGGCTGGAGCTTTGATGCGATGCCGATGCCGGGCGGCGGCGGTACCTACTGGGTCGCCAAAAGCGGCGACGAGCCGGTCGCCGGCATCTTCGACATCAGTGGCTCCGAGTACAGCGACGTTCCGGAAAGCTGGATGTCCTACATCGCGGTCGACGATGTCGATGCGCGCGTCAAGAAGGCGGCGAAGGCTGGCGCCAAGGTGATGAAGCCCGCTTTCGACGTGCCCGGCGTCGGCCGTATCGCGATCCTGACGGAACCAGGCGGCGCCGGCGTCGGCTGGATGACGCCGGCATCGGCCTGAATCTCAAGGAAAAGCGTCCGAAAGGAGCCACACCGTGGAACCGCATCGCGTCGTATCAGAAGACGAATGGCTTGCCGCGCGCATCGCGCACCTCGCGGACGAGAAAGCCTTTACCCGCGCCCGCGATGAACTGAGCCGCAAACGGCGGGAGCTGCCATGGGTCAAGTTGACGAAGTCCTACACGTTCGACGGACCGAACGGCAAAGTGACGCTGGCCGATCTGTTCGGCGGCAAGAGCCAGTTGATCATCTACCACTTCATGCTGGGTCCGGGCTGGGAAGCCGGCTGCCCGAGCTGTTCGCTGTTGGCCGATCATTTCGACGGCGCCACCATCCACTTGGCGCAACGCGACGTCGCGTTCGCCGTCGTGTCGCGTGCTCCGCTGTCAGAGATCGAAACGTTCAAGCGGCGCATGGGCTGGCGGTTCAAATGGGCGTCGTCGTTCGGCAGCGACTTCAACTACGACTACTACGTGTCGGCCACGCCGGAAGAGAAGTCGACCGGCAAGGTCATGTACAACTACCGCATCGGTGAATTCCCGAGCGAGGAGCGGCCCGGCGCCAGCGTGTTCTACAAAAACGAAGCCGGCGAGATGTTCCACACCTATTCCTGCTACGGCCGCGGCCTCGATATTCTCATCGGCGCTTACAATTTCCTCGATCTCGCGCCCAAGGGCCGCGACGAAGACGGCCTAGCGTTCGGCATGGCGTGGGTCCGCCATCACGATCGCTACGAAGGCGCCGCGGTCGATCCGAAGGCTACTTACCAGCAGCCGAAAACTTCGGCGTCATGCTGCGAGTGACACCGTAGCCTGGGTTGAGCGCAGCGAAACCCGGGAACCTCGTTACCACCACCAGAGCCGCCCGGATTTCGCGCCGCTCAATCCGGGCACCATCAAACGGAGAAGTACCATGAAGCTTTACGGCTTTCCGCCCTCGCCCAATACCTGGAAGGTGCGCGCCGTCGCCGCCTATCTGGGGCTGCCGCTTGAGTTGGAATTCGTCGATCTGACCAAAGGCGGCTCGCATACGCCGGCCTATCTGGCGCTTAATCCCACGGGGCGCACGCCGACGCTGGTCGACGGCGACTTCAAGCTGTGGGAGTCGACCGCCATTCTGCAGTACGTGGCGAGCAAGACCGCCAATGCGCTGTGGCCGAAGGACGATAAGACGCGCGCCGATATAATGCGCTGGCAAAGCTGGGGCCTCGCTCATCTGGGCAGTGAGGCCTGTCAACCGCTGACGTTCCAGCGCCTGGTCAAAAAATTCGTCAATATGGGGCCACCGGATGAAGCCGTCGTCGCCAAAGCATTGGAGGCTTTCAAGCGTGAAGTGACGGTCCTCGATGGTCACTTGGCAAAGCAGAAATTTCTTGTCGGCGACGCGTTGACGCTTGCGGACTTCTCGATTGCCGCACAGATGACCTACGCGAAGGAAACCGACATGCCGCTCGCTTCCTATCCGCGCGCGCAAGAATGGTTTACCCGCGTCTGGGCGCTGCCGTGCTGGAAAGAGACCGCGCCGCAAATGGCCGCCGCGGCGTAAGACAACTCGCAAGACAGGTGACGGAGGACGGACGATCCGGTCTGAACTCCGTCATCTGCCCTTCATCACCGGATTTCTGCTCCCTCTTCTGCGCCGCTCATCGTGTCCACCCGCGCGTGAAGGCGTCTTGATTTGCGATCGGCCTATAGCGGGACCCCGAACATCGCCGAGTTCCATTTGTTGCAAGAACGCAACAACGATTCGGCATTTTTCATCAGAGCCCGGGCGTTAAGAGCCGATCCGAGAAGTTCTTGAACCCGCTGAATCAGATGTGATTCATTGTTGGGCGCCTGATTCTCTGGAGCGCCCACGATGTGGAAGCCTGAACATCGCCTTGCCGCCGACCGCAGTGGCCTTCGTTACCCGAGCGATCTGACCGACGCCGAATGGACGATCGTGGAGCCTATGATCCCGCCAGCCCGGCATGGCGGGCGCAAACGCTCGGTGAATGTGAGCGAGGTACTGAACGGGATTTTCTACATCCTGTGGACCGGATGTCAGTGGAAGGCGCTGCCGAGGGACCTGCCACCGAAGAGCACAGTGCACGATTATCTGGAGCTGTGGAACTGGGACGGCACGTTGGAGCGCATCCACCAGCGCTCTATGTGGCCGTACGCGAGCAGGAAGGACGTGAAGCAAGCCCAACGGTGGCGATCATCGACTCGCAGACCGCAAAAAACGCTCAAAAAGGGGGTCTTGGCTCGATCCTTCGGGCTACGACGCGGGTAGAAGATCAAGGGTCGCAAGCGGCACATCCTGGTCGATACGCTGGGTCTCTTGTTGAACGTTGTTGTTCATCCCGCCGACGTTCAGGACCGTGATGGAGCATTCCAACTGTTGCGGCGGCCAGATCGGCTACAATTGGCAGGTCTCGCCGGCCTGGGTCGTCGGCGTCGAGGGTGACTTCGACGGCGCCGACATCGAAGGCAACGCGTCGACGACGACGAACACCTTTTCCGGCAACTTCGGCACCAAGCTGGACTGGTTCGGCACCGTGCGCGGCCGCGTCGGTGTGCTGGTGACGCCGAATGCCCTCCTCTATGGCACCGGCGGCTGGGCCTATGGCCACACCACGAGTTCGGCCAACGCCGCCGCCTTCGGGCTGTCGGCGCTCGCCTCGACGGGCCACGACAATAACGGCTGGACCGCCGGCGCCGGCCTCGAATACGCGTTCAACCAATGGCTCTCGTTCAAGACCGAATATCTCTACGTGGACCTCGGCACCGACATGATCACGACCGGCTCGTTTGTCGGCGTACCATTCTCGCTGAGCGAGAAGACCACCATTCACACCGTGAAGGTCGACCTCAACGTGAAGCTCGGCGCCTGGGGCGCCTGGCAATAATCCCTTCGCCAGATCGCTTGTGATTGCACCCCGGGACCACCGTCCCGGGGTCTTTTTTTCGCCGCGTTATTCATTCGATGGTCTGACCGGCGGAAGCGAACAGCGGCGGCGGCACCCGAAAGCTTCTCGCGCGCCAATTCCAGGTGTACGTTCGTGCGCATCGCGCGACGACGCCGGAAGACAGCCATGAAATTTCCTCGCCGTCGATTTCTGCAACTAGCCGCGAGCGCTCCGGCGCTGCCTGCCGTCATCCGTGCGGCCGGAGCGGACACCTATCCGTCACGGCCGGTGCGGCTGCTCGTCGGATATGGGGCTGACGGCGTCAACGACATCGTCGCGCGGCTGACCGGACAAATGCTGTCGGAACGGCTTGGCCAGCAATTTGTGATCGAAGATCGCCCCGGCGCCGGCAGCAATGTCGCCACCGAAGCGGTCGCGCGAGCTGATCCCGACGGCTATACGCTCCTTGAAGCATCGACGTCGAACGCGTGGAACGCGACCATCTATCAAAATCTCAATTTTGATTTCATCCGCGATATCGCACCGGTCGCGAGCACGGTGCGCACGTTCAACGTGATGATCGTCAACTCCTCATTTCCCGCCAACTCCGTTCCGCAGTTCATCGAGTACGCCCGGGCCCATCCCGGGAAGATCAAGATGGGATCGGCCGGTCCGGGCAGTTCGCCGCATCTCTTTGGCGAACTTTTCAAAGTGAGGGCCGGCATCGACCTCGTCACGGTGCAATTTCGCGGCGATGGTCCGATCATTCCGGAGCTTGTCGCCGGGCGAATTCAAGTCATCTTCGGCTCGGTCGTGAGTTGGATTGAGCAAATAAAGTCAGACAAAGTGCGGGCCCTCGGCGTGACCTCCCCGAGGCGGACGGCGATTTTGCCCGAGCTTCCGCCCATCAGCCAATTCTTGCCCGATTACGAGGGCATCGGCTGGCAAGGCATCGGCGCACCGAAAAACACACCCGCGGACATCGTCGAAAAGCTCAATCGCGAGATCAATGCAGGACTTGAAGACGAGAAGTTCAAGTCCAGGATTGCCGAACTTGGCGGCGAACCGTTCGCCACTTCACCCGCGGAATTCGGCCAATTCATCTCCGACTACACCAGCCGGTGGGCGAAGGTAATTCGCGCCGCTAATATCAAGGCTGAATAAACAATCGGCGCATTGGTACCTGAATGCGGCGCGCGGCCGACCAGCGCGCGGTCTCACAAGAATGTGTCCTGCAATCTCCGATTTTTATCGCAGCAGCCGTGGAATGAACGCGCATCTCGCCGATCTACTTCACGGAAGCCGACTTGGCTTCATCAAGTCCAACTGTTGAAGGAGATCGAACAATGTCAGGTCGCACGATCTTGAAGTATTCCACAATCGCTGCTGCGCTGCTTTTCGTCGGCCATGTGGCCACGGCTGCGGCAGCCGAGTCGCGCACCCATCGTAACGTCGAGATGGACACGGCCGCGGCGCGCGGCGCTCCGGTGACGCGCATCGATCAGAATGGAGATTACGTGATCGATCGCACCCCAGGCGCCGTTCCGAATACGAGCCACTAACTTCGGAAAACGAGCGAAGGCTCCGGCCGTCAGGCCGGAGCCTTCGCCGCTGCGCTCCAAAAGATCAACGCGTCGGTACCGGCTTTTCGCCGCGATAGTCGTAGAAGCCGCGATGCGTCTTACGGCCCAGCCAGCCGGCTTCGACATATTTCACCAGGAGCGGACACGGCCGGTATTTGGAATCGGCGAGCCCTTCGTGCAGCACCTGCATGACCGACAAACAGGTGTCGAGCCCGATGAAGTCAGCAAGCTCCAGCGGTCCCATCGGATGATGAGCGCCGAGCCGCATCGCGGTGTCGATCGCCTCGACATTGCCGACGCCCTCATAGAGCGTGTAGATCGCCTCGTTAATCATCGGCAGCAGGATGCGGTTGACGATGAAGGCGGGAAAATCTTCCGAGACCGCGATCTGCTTGCCGAGCTTGGTGACGAATTGTTTGGTCGACTTCGAACGTTGCATCGTCGGTGGCGATGCCGCGAATGACCTCGACCAGTTCCATCAGCGGCACCGGATTCATGAAATGAATGCCGATGAAGCGCTCCGGCCGGTCGGTGGCGGACGCGAGCCGCGTGATCGAGATCGACGACGTGTTGGTGCCGACGATGGCCTCGGGTTTGAGCGACGGACAAAGCGCGCTGAAGATCTTGCGCTTGAGCTCTTCCTTCTCGGTCGCCGCCTCGATGACGAGATCGCAATCGGCGAGGTCTTCGAGTGTCTGCGCCGGGGTGATGCGCTTGATAGCCGCCTGGCGCTGCTCATCGCTGATGCGCTGCCGTGTCACCTGGCGGGCCAGGTTGCCGTTGATAGTGGCGAGTCCCGCAGCGATCCGGTCGGCGACAACGTCGTTGAGCATGACGTCATAGCCGGACAGCGCGCAGACGTGCGCGATTCCGTTGCCCATTTGGCCTGCGCCGACTATGCCGATCTTGCGAATGGTGTGCGCCATTGCGTCCGTCCGTTCGCTGCGCGTCCTTGGCCGATCCTGTACCTCGACCATTCTTGTTCACCTTCCATCGTCATCTAGTGTCCCGGTCCGTGGTTCGCATCCGATTGCGACAACGTTGACGCCAACCACGGAATCACGACGACACTAGCAAATTATCACTCCGCCGCGGCCTTGAATGCGAAAATCCTCCGGTCCGCGCCCGAGGCACGGCGTCAACGACCCAGTTTGCCGAGCTCGGTCGCAAGCTCCGGCAGCGCCTGATAGAGATCCGCCACAAGGCCGTAATCGGCGACTTGAAAGATCGGCGCCTCCTCATCCTTGTTGATGGCGACGATAACCTTCGAGTCCTTCATACCGGCCAGATGCTGAATGGCACCTGAAATTCCGACCGCGATATAGAGGTCGGGCGCCACGACCTTGCCGGTCTGGCCGACCTGCCAGTCGTTCGGCGCATAGCCGGCATCGACGGCGGCGCGAGACGCGCCCACCGCGGCGCCAAGCTTGTCGGCGACCGGCTCTATGTACTTGGTGAAGTTTTCGCGGCTTTGCATGGCTCGGCCGCCCGAAATGATGATCTTCGCCGAGGTCAGTTCGGGCCGTTCGGATTTGGACAGCTCCTCGCCGACGAAACCCGAAAGACCGGGATCGGCAACGGCGACGGCCGGCTCGATCGGCGCCGCGGCGCCGCCCTCGCCCGTCGCCTGAAAGGCAGCGGTGCGCACGGTGATAACTTTCTTGGGCTCACCCGACCGCACGGTCTGGATGGCGTTGCCGGCATAAATCGGCCGCTCGAACGTGTCGGGCGCCACAACCTTGATCACGTCGGATATCTGCATCACGTCGAGCAGCGCCGCGACCCGCGGCATGATGTTTTTTCCGGACGTCGTCGCCGGCGCCATGATGGTCTCGTAAGGGCCGGCCAGCGCTACGATCAGCGCGGCCGTCGGCTCGGCCAGCATGTGCTCGAAAGGCGCGGCGTCGGCCAGCAATACTTTTGCGACGCCATCGAGCTTCGCCGCTGCCGCGGCAACCGGCTGGCAGTTATGGCCGGCCACCAAAATGTGGACTTCGGCGCCCAGCGCTTTTGCCGCGGTCAGCGCCTTGTTGGTAGAGTCCTTGAGGGAGACGTTGTCGTGTTCGGCAACAAGAAGCGTGGGCATCAGATGGCCCCCGCTTCGTTTTTCAGCTTGTCGATCAGATCGGCGACGGTCTTGACCTTGACGCCGGCTTTGCGCACCGGCGGCTCGGCGGTCTTGACCACCTCGAGACGCGGCTTGATGTCGACGCCGTAATCTGCGGCGGTTTTTTCCTCGATCGGCTTTTTCTTCGCCTTCATGATGTTCGGTAGCGAAGCGTAGCGCGGCTCGTTCAGACGCAGATCGGTCGTCACGATGGCCGGCAGCTTGAGCTTGACGGTCTGCAGGCCGCCGTCGACCTCGCGCGTGACCATCGCGGCATCGCCATCGAGCGCCACCTTGGAGGCGAACGTGCCCTGCGGCCAGCCCAGCAGTGCCGCGAGCATCTGGCCGGTCTGATTGCAGTCGTCGTCGATCGATTGCTTGCCCATGATGATGAGGCCGGGCTGCTCGGCCGCGGCGATCGCTTTGAGGATCTTCGCCACCGCGAGCGGCTCGACGTAGCCGTCGGCCTTGACCAGGATGCCGCGATCGGCCCCCATGGCGAGCGCTGTGCGGATCGTCTCGGCCGCTTGCGCGGGCCCGATCGAAACGCAAATGATCTCGGTCGCCTTGCCGGCTTCCTTGACCCGGATCGCTTCTTCGACAGCGATTTCGTCGAAGGGATTCATCGACATCTTGACGTTGGCAAGCTCAACGCCAGAGCCGTCCGCCTTGACCCGGATTTTCACATCCTTGTCGACCGCCCGCTTCACGGGCACGAGAATTTTCATGGTTGGTGTCGGCTGCTTTTAGCTTCGGCTGCTTTAGCTTAGTCCGGCCGCCCGGGGCCGCTTCCGGTCCCCCGCCAGCCAATGCTGCGGTGCGGCAACCTAACGGCCACAGCCTTCCCGGTCAACGCCGCTCAGCGATTTTGGCCAGGCATCCAAAGCACGTCGCGCGCGCCCTTGTGGTTGGCGTAGCGGCTGGCGACAAACAGAAAATCAGACAAACGGTTGACGTATTTCAGCACTTCGGGCGTGACGCTCTCGTCCGGCGTATCGGCAAGCTCGACGACGAGCCGCTCGGCGCGCCGGCACACCGTGCGCGCCAGATGCAGATAGGCGGCGGCCGGACTGCCGCCCGGCAACACGAACGATTTCAGCGGCACCAGATCGGCATTGAGGCGGTCGATCTCGTTTTCGAGCCAGGTGACCTGCGCGTCCGTCACCGTCAGTCTCGCGCCGCCGGGGCCCTTGCCTTTGCCGGGTGTGCACAGATCGGCGCCGACGTCGAACAGGTCGTTCTGGATGCGGCCCAGTGCGGCATCAAGGGCCGCGTCACCGGTCGTGTGAAGCCGCGCGATCCCGAGCGTGGCATTGACCTCGTCGAGCGTACCGTAGGCAGCAATGCGCAAATCGTATTTCTTGCGCCGCTCGCCGGTGCCGAGCGCCGTCGTGCCGTCATCACCCGTGCGGGTATAGATTTTGTTGAGGACCACCATGGTTCACCGGTGCATCACCCAGACGGTCAGCATAATGACGATAATGGCGATGAATTGCAGCAGCACGCGCAGGCGCATCAGCTTCTGCGACGTGTTGGGCGAGCCGCCGCGCATCATGTTGAAGAGGCCCGCCAGCAGCACCAATCCAACCGCGCCGATCGCGATCGGAACCGCGACATGGGACATGAAATCCGACATGGCATCTATGTAGCCCGGGTTGAACGGCGTGTCATGCCGCGCGAGCCCAGCGGCTCCGGACCCAATGAAAAGCTCCGCGACGACCCCGGAATGACGCGCCGCGCAACATGCGCTAAGAAAGCGCCCCAATTCGTGAGAGGACGCCAACGATGATCGTCGATTTCCAGCACCATTTCACGCCGCGCGAGCTGATCAAGGAAGACCCGGGCGACCGGCTCATTCTCAATTACGACGCGCTCGGCGCGCCGAGCTACACGGTGCACAAACTGCTCTACGACCTCGACGAGCACGTGCGCATGATGGACCTCGCCGGCATCGACGCCGCCTGGCTGACCAGCGCCGCCGGCATGTGCACCGACCTCGAGACCTCGAAACTCGTCAACGACAAGGGCAAAAAGTCCGAGCGCGATTATCCGGGCCGCTTCATCGGCGCGGCTCACGTCCACCCGCTCGGCGGCGCTGCCGCATTCAAGGAATTGGCGCGCTGCCGGCACGAGCTCGGCTTTCAGGGCGTGACCATCACGTCGGAATTCGACGGCAAGTGGATCGACGATCCGGCGATCGAGCCGTTCTGGAGCGAAGTCAGCAAGCTCGGCATGTTCGTGTTCGTGCACCCGGCGCTCAAGCTCAATCAGGCGCAACAGTTCGACAGCTACGACACGGCACGCGCGGTCGGGCGCGAGTTTTCGCTGATCATGGCGACCATCAGGCTGGTCAATTCCGGGCTGTTCGATCGTCATCCCAACCTGACCGTGCACATGGCGCACCTCTCCGGCGGTATCGCCTCGATGCTCGCTCGCATCCGCTCGTTTCAGGACAAGGAGTTCTGGGGCACCGCGGGCAACCCGAAGCACGGCGCCACGGGCAAAAAGGACTTCGACTATTACATCCGCAACAATCTCGTATTCGACACCGCCGGATTTGCCGGCGGCATCGGCTCGGTCAAAGCCGGACTGTGCGAAATTCCCGCCTCCCGCATCGTCTTCGCCACCGACTATCCGCAAGAAATCCGCAAGCGCGAAGTGGTGCGCGACTTCGTCAAGGAGATCCGCGCGCTTGGCGCCGACGGCGAGCGGATTCTGTCCGGCAATGTCGGACTGCTGCTCAAGGAGCCCGAACGCGTCAGCTAGGACGTGTATTTCATAAGGGCGGCGGCAGCTACTCTCATCTCGAGCGTCCGGCTACCGATTCTTCACGGCACGGCTTGCTGTGACGTCGAGGAGCCGGCGCCCGGCAATACCGATTGCCACGACCTTGCCTGACTGGTCTGCGAGGAATGTCCTGACGTCGAAGGCGCGCTAGACCATGACGACCCGCTTCGCCTCATCGCGAACATGCTTCCGTACCATGGATAAATCGCCGCTCTTGATCCAAAGCGCGATCGGGACGAGCGGTGCGCCGAGCAGCACCAGCTCGAGGCCAAACGCGGAAACAGCGACATGTTCGACGGGCCAAGGCCACAATGGCGCAAGAGCGCTAGACAGAGCGAATTTTTAATTCGACCCATCCAGCAGACGGCGTGCGATGACCTGCGCCTGGATTTCGGCGGCGCCTTCGAAAATGTTGAGGATGCGGGCGTCGCAGAGAATGCGCGATATCGGGAACTCCAGCGCAAAGCCGTTGCCGCCGTGGATCTGCACGGCGTTGTCGGCGCACGCCCAGGCGACCCGTGCGGCAAGCAGCTTCGCCATGCCGGCTTCGAGATCGCAGCGCCGGCCGGAATCCTTTTGCCGCGCGGCGTGATAGGTGAGCTGGCGGGCGATCATGATCTCGACCGCCATCATGGCGAGCTTGTCTGACACGCGGGGAAACGCGGCGATGGGCTCGCCGAACTGCACGCGCGCCGTGGCGTAGGCGATCGCCTGCTCCATGGCGGCCTGTGCGACACCGATAGCGCGCGCCGCGGTCTGGATGCGCGCCGACTCGAACGTCGCCATGAGCTGCTTGAAGCCCAAGCCTTCGACGCCGCCGAGGAGATTCTCCGCTTTGACTGTGAATCCATCGAAGGCGATTTCGTATTCCTTCATGCCGCGATAGCCCAGCACCTCGATCTCAGTACCGGTCATGCCGGTCACCGGAAACGGCGTCGTGTCATCGCCTCGCGGCTTCTCGGCCAGCAGCATCGAGAGGCCGCGGTAGCCCTTCTCGGCCGGATTGGTGCGCACCAAAAGCGTCATCAGATCGGCGCGTACCGGATGCGTGATCCAGGTCTTGTTGCCGTGGACCTTGTAGGCATCGCCCTGGCGCACCGCGCGCGTTTTCAGCGAAGCCAGATCAGAGCCGGTGTTCGGCTCGGTGAAGACCGCGGTCGGCAACACTTCGCCCGAGGCGATCTTCGGCAGCCACTTGCGCTTCTGCTCCTCGGTGCCGCCGCCAAGAATGAGCTCGGCTGCGATTTCCGAACGAGTCCCGAGGCTGCCGACACCGATGTAACCGCGCGACAGTTCCTCGGAGACGACACACATCGACTCTTTGCCGAGACCCATGCCGCCGTATTCCTCGGGGATGGTCAAGCTGAACACGCCAAGTTCCGACATCTGCGACACGACGTCGAACGGAATGTATTGGTTCTTGCGGTGCCATTGCTGCGCGTAAGGCACGACCCGTCCATCGGCGAATTTGCGCATCTCCTCGCGGATCGATTCGAGAGTTCTCGTCGAGTCCGCAGGCGCCGACGGTTGCGTCCTTGCGCTCGCGCATCAGCTCGACGAGCCGCGCGCGGTTCACCGCAGTGTTGCCGGTGGCGATGAGATGATCGATCGTGGGCGTCAAGCGCGCCGCCACCGCCGACGGACTAAGTCCGAGGTCGGATAGGCGGACGATCTCGCCCTGACTTATCGGGATGCCGCCGAGGATCTGCGCCAGATACTCGCCGACCCCGATGCGGACCAGAAGCTCCTCGATCTCGCCGAAGGTGTCGTTTTCGGTCATCCGGAGCGTGTACGAGGCGAGTTGCCGGATGGCCTCGACGTAGGTGGCAAGCCAAGCCAAGCCGTGGGCGGCGCGCTGTTCGCGATCGAGAATGCGCGAAACCAGCCGGCCCTCAACCGTCACCCGGTCGGCGACCGCCTTGCGCGCGTCGGCAAACAGCGCCTCAGCTACGGTGACCGCCTGGTGCAGTGGGCTCGTGAGGTCGTGTCCGGCGGGCGCAAGGGATTCGGCAAGCGGCATTATGCGGCTCCCATCAGCTGACTTGGACGGCCCGGACGGCCAAGAATGTTACGCGTGCAATGCACAAAAGCCAATGCGTCCCTCGGGACCCGGGACTTCGCCGCGACCTGAAGCGACCGTTTGCTGCAAATTCTCGCCAAATCTTAACCATTTTAGGCTCTCCTGCCTTGGACTTTCGCCTCGTCGCATTGCAGCAGCGAGGACCGCCCGTCTGAAGGCTCCCGGGGTACCGATGCTCATCGCGCAACTCTTCTCGAAGTTGTCGGTTCGCGCCCGCATCGTTGCGCTCGCGCTCATTCCGGTGATTGGAATTCTGGCGACCGGCATCGCCTTAATGGTCGGCGATTTCGCGGTCGGCCGCTCCTTCAACACCGTCCAGCACGACAGCGGCGTTGCCGCCACGAGCCGTGAACTCGAAACCGGCTTGCTGATGATGCGGCTGGCGTCGATGGAGTTCGCCTCACACCCCTCGGCGCAGCGGGTCGACGATTTCCAGGATGCTCAAGGCAAGGCCATGCAGTCGCTCGAGCAACTCGAAGCGTCGGTCGGCCCCTCGTAGCAAGACGTCATTACTCCGCTGCGCATTACGATCCGTGACCTCAAGACCAGCTTCGGCAGTCTGGTCAACGAGCAAAGGTCGCTGGGCTTCACCGAGCATGAGGGAACGACCAGCGATCTCATTGCCGCAAGCGAGGCGGTCGAGAAGATCATTCACGACGATCTGTCCTGGGTTGCCGAAGGCGACGCGGCCAAGCTTCTTTTGTCGCTTTTGACCATGCGCCGTTACGAAATCGAATACCGGCTGACGCGCGCACGCACCGCCGAGCAGCATTTCCTCGACGAGATCAAACACTTCAATCAGCTGTTCGAGGCGGTCGACGGCGCGCCGTCGATGCGGGAAAAACTCAATCAGCAAGTGCAGACGTATAATTATACGTTCGCCCAGCGGGTGGCGAGTACGGACAACATCCAGCCGCTGCTGTCGCTGATCAGCCACGACACCCAGAGCCTGATACCGGAAGCCGAGAATATCCGGAACGTTGCGCGCATCAGTTCCAGCACCGCGGCGAGCGCCCTCGAACTCGGCGCGCACACAAAGCCGTCGCTTCATCATCGGCATCGGCTGCGCCGCCATATTGCTCGGACTGGCCTGCAGCTTCGCCATCGGCCGATCGATCACCCGGCCGCTGGAGGGACTTGCCGATGTGATGACGCGGCTCGCCGACGGCGACACCACGTCCCGCATTCCGGCGACGGGCGCTCACGATGAGATCGGCGCCATGGCGCGCGCGGTCGTCGCGTTCCGCGACACCACGATCGAACGGATGCGCCTTTCGGCGGCCGAAACCGAAACCAACACCGCACGCGAGCGCCGCAGCCAGACGATCGGCACGACGATCGAAAAGTTCCGCGCATCGGTGGAACAAGCGCTCGGACGGCTGCGCGAGGCGTCCGAACGCCTGGAAGGCGCTTCGAGCGGGCTCAACGACGACGCCGACGACGTCTCGTCCGAATCGCGCGACGCCGAAAACCGGGTCAGCGCCGCCTCCGTCAATGTGACGACAGTCGCAAGCTCGATCGAGGAACTGGCGGCCTCGATCGCCGAGATCGCATCGCAGGCGACCAAATCGACCGAGGTGGCGCGCCGCGCCGTCGGCGAATTGCAGCGCACCGTCAACACGATGTCCGATCTCGGCAATGCCGCCAATCGCATCGGCGAAGTCATCGGGCTCATTCAGGCGATCGCCGGCCAGACCAACCTCCTAGCACTGAACGCCACCATCGAGGCGGCGCGCGCCGGCGAAGCCGGCCGCGGCTTTGCGGTCGTCGCCGCCGAGGTGAAATCGCTCGCCGGGCAGACGGCGCGGGCGACCGAGGACATCGCGTCGCAGATCGGGTCAATCCAATCGGCGACCGCCGACGCGGCGCAGGCCATCGAACTGGTCTCGAGCGTCATCAACGACATGTCGGTGATTGCGTCGACAGTCGCGGCGACCGTCGAGGAACAAAACCATGCCGTTGCGTCGATCGCCGAAGGCGTCAACCGAGCCTCGGTCGAGGCGCGGAGCGGCGCCGAGGCCATGAGCCGAGTTGCCGGCGCGAGCGACGGCGCTCGCTCAACCGCAGGCGACGTCAAAGGCCTCGCCGACGCACTCGCCAGAGAGGCCGCGAACCTGCAGGGCGAAGTGCGCCGCTTCCTCGCCGACGTCCAGGCGGCGTAGCACTCGCACCCTCCTCATTCTCCAGCCGGCCATCGGCCGCTAAACTCACCCTTGAGCGAGGCCGCTTCGCCAACGGCTCGGAATGACGTATTTCAGTGCGCGAAGTCCGCCCTGGAGACGATCAGCGTTGAAGACCATCCGGCTGTGCTTCTACGTCGCTATGGACGCGTTTTATCGCTTCAACGCCGATGACGGCTGGGCGATAGCGAGCCACATCGCGCTGTCGGTGCTGATGTCGATGTTTCCGTTCCTCATCCTGGTCACCGCGATCGCCGGCTTTATCGGTTCGACTGACCTCGCCGACGAAGTGGCGCGGCTTGTCATCGCTGCATGGCCAAAGGAGGTCGCGCACCCCATCGCCGGCCAGATTCACGATGTGCTGACCACGGCCCGTGGCGATCTTCTCACCGTAGGCGCCGTATTTGCGATCTATTTCTCGTCAAGCGGCGTCGAGAGCCTGCGCATCGGGCTCAATCGCGCCTATGGGCTCGCCGAACAGCGCCCCTGGTGGCTGTTGCGGCTGGAATCGATCGGCTACGTGATCGTTGCGGCGCTCGGGCTGTTGGCCCTTGCGTTTCTCGTCGTGCTCGGGCCGCTGCTGTTCCGCGCCGCGATCGCCTATGCGCCATGGCTCGATCAGCTCGAAAGCCACTACAACATTTCGCGCTTCACGATCGCAGCCTTTCTCCTCTCCACGTCGCTGATGATCCTGCACATGTGGCTGCCGGCCGGACGCCGGCAGATCGAGGAGGTGTGGCCCGGCATCGTAGCCACGCTCATGCTGTGGCTCGCCTGCGGGTTCATTTTCGGCCGCTATCTGACGGATTTCTCGTACACCTACGTGAACTATTACGCCGGCCTCGCCTCGGCGATGATCGCGCTGGTGTTCCTCTACTTCACCGCCTGGATTTTCATCTATGGCGGCGAACTCAACGCCGCGATCGCCCGGATTCGCAGCGAACACAGGGGTTCACGCGCTGTGTAACGCTGCGGCTTACGCCGTCGTTTCGGCGGCCGCAGCAGACACCGCGCCGGTCAAAATCTTGACCTTGCGCGCGTGCTCGACGGCGTCTTGCGCCGATTTGTTGTGCGTGAACAATTCGAGCGTGCTGGTATCGTCCTCGCTCACCGGCTGCATGGCCTGATCGCTGTACGGTTCGCCAGCGGAGCGAGCCACCTGGCGATAGATGCGGAAAATTCCCCAGGCCGCTCTGGCGACGCGGACGTGCTTGATGACGACCTCGGCGGCGAGCGGTGGATAAAATTGCCACGCGGGGATCAGCGGCAGTTCGGGACGGCGATCGTGCCGGTTCTTGAGCCGGATGAAGCCGCCCTGCAATGGGTGGACTCTCTCGATCGTCAGCGATTGCGCGAACCAGAGAATGATCTGCGCGAGCCGCAGGATATTGATGCCGTAAGCCTGGGCACGGCGCAGAATGGTCTCGACATGCTCGGGCGTGTAATAGATGTCCCAGGCGTCGCGGTAGAGTTTCTCCCACTCCGCCTTGCTCATGTGCGCGTGCGGCGTGAGCGCGTGTTCGAGATCGTATTTGTTGAGATCGGGATCGAGCGTCGCGCCCTTCTGGCGCAGCACCTTGTGATCCTCGGAGCCGGGCAGCGGCGTGAGGAAGAAAAATTCCAGCACGTCGAGCGGCATCTCCTTCTTGATGATCTCGATGTCGCGCCGCGCCGATTCCGGCGTGTCGTTCGGAAAGCCGAGGATGTATCCCGCATAGGTCCAGATGCCGACCGCCTTCCAGGCGAGCAGCATGTTGCGATACTCGGTGATCTTGTTCTGCCGCTTCTTGGCGGCAAGGAGATTGTCGGGATTGATGTTCTCAAGGCCGATGAAGATGCGCGTGACGCCGGCGCGCTTCGCCTTGGCGACGAAATTCGGAATCTTGTGGCAGAGCGTGTCGACCTGGATGAGGAAGCGCACGTCCATGCCGTGCTGTTCGCGCAGCTCGATGATGCGGTCGAAGATCGCTTCCCAATCCTTGTTGCGGGCGAAATTGTCGTCGGTGATGAAGAACCGATCGATGCCCTGCTCGTAGTTCTTGCGCAGGATGCGCTCGACATCGTCGGGGCTGCGGCGCCGCGATTTGCGGCCCTGCACGTTGATGATGGTGCAGAACGAGCATTGGAACGGGCAGCCGCGGCCGGCGTCGAAGGTGGTCACGTTACCGATGGTCTTGCGCACCGAATTGCCGGGCAGAAACGGCGTCACGGCATCTTCGAGCGCCGGCAGATCGTTGATGTAATTGTAGATCGGTTTGAGCGCGCCGGCTGCCGCATCGCGCATGACGTCGTCCATGCGCCCTTCGGCCTCGCCGGCAAACAGCGTTACGCCCATATCGAGCGCTTGCTGCAAATCCGGCGAAAGGCCCTCGAACATCGCGAGCATGCCAGAGACGTGGAAGCCTCCGACGACGACGGCGATGCCGGCATCGCGCAGCGGCTTCGCAATGTGGAGCGACCGCGGATACTGGTTCGACTGCACGCCGACCAGCCCGACGAAGCCAAAATTGCCGTTGGCTCGCATGTCTCGGATGATGCAGTCCGTGCGGACCCGCGTGTTGGTCTCGTCGATCGCCACGATGTCGATATCGACGTCAGGGCCGAGAATCTTGCGCCGCGCGCAATCGTCGATCAGGCCGTAGACGGTCGCCAGCGAGTTGGCCGGCATCGGGGAGCGATACCAGCGGATCACATAGCCGTCGTCGTCGTAATGCGACGGCTTGACCAGCACGATCAGGAAACGCTTGCGCACGGCGGCAGCGGCATGCTGGTCAGTCGGCAACGTCATCCCTTACCCCGGCTTTGTTGCACGCGGTCGAGTTCTAGCGGAAACGGCACTGGCAGGCCAGCAAATGCTCATGGCGGCCAAAATACCCGCGCATGGCAACGCTCAGCTCAAATCCTATGTCCGCACCGGACGTTGGGTTCCGGCCGGCTCGGTGCGACGCGGTCGCTTGCGGTGACGTGGAACTCCGTCGAGCGATAGCAACGAGGAAAAAATGTCATCGTCAAAGATACTTTCGCGGCTAAAAATCACGACCCTGGGAATAGGTGCCGGCGTAATTCTATGGGTGGCACAGCCAGCCGCGGCGTCCGCAAAAGATGACCTGCCCATCTGTGGTGCGCCCTGAAAAGCGACCCGGAATGTACATTCATGACGTTTCAGCAATGTGAAGAGTCGGTGGACTGGCACGGCGTCTGCGAAAGCAATCCTGACCTGCCGCCGCCTAATGCGGGCGTAGTGCGGCGCGCCCGCTAATTCAGCCCCGCGCCTGCCGGTTCAGTTCCGGCAGCGAGGCCGCTTCCATCGCGTCGTCGAAGTTCCGCAGTCCCGGGCGCGGCGCATTGACCAGCACCGCCATGTTGCCGGGCTTGTGACGGTTGGTACGCATCAGTTCGTGCGCATAGGGAATCTTCGCCCACGGGAACACGTCGCTCATGCACGGATCGACGCGGCGGTCGATGACGAACTGGTTGGCGGCGCTGGCCTGTTTCAGATGCGCGAAGTGCGAGCCCTGCACGCGCTTCTGCCGCATCCACACATAGCGCGCATCGAACGTGATGTTGTAGCCGGTGGTGCCAGCGCAGAACACGACCATGCCGCCGCGCTTGACGACCAGACACGAGACCGGAAACGTCGCTTCGCCCGGATGCTCGAACACGATGTCGACGTCGCGCTTGCCGGTGATGTCCCAGATCGCCTTGCCGAAGCGGCGCGCCTCCTTGACCCAGGCGTCGTATTCGGGCGTGCCGACCTTGGGCATCTGGCCCCAGCACTTGAATTGGTTGCGATTGATGACGCCCTTGGCGCCGAGATTGAACACGTATTCGGATTTCAACTCATCGGAGACGATGCCGATGGCGTTAGCGCCCGAAGCGGCGACGAGCTGAACGCCGAATACGCCAAGCCCGCCGCTTGCGCCCCAGATCAGCACATTGTCGCCGGGCTTGAGCGTATGCGGCGAATGACCGAACAGCATGCGATAGGCGGTCGCCAAGGTCAGCGTGTAACACGCCAATTCCTCCCAGCTCAGATGCGGGGGCTTGTGCATAAGCTGGCGCGACTGCACGCGGCAGAATTGCGCGAACGAGCCGTCCGGCGTCTCGTAGCCCCAGATACGCTGCGACGGCGACAGCAGCGGATCGCCGCCGTTGCATTCTTCGTCGTCGCCGTCGTCCTGATTGCAGTGCACGATGACTTCGTCGCCGACCTTCCAGCGCTTCACCTTGGCGCCGACGGCCCAGACGATACCGGACGCGTCGGAGCCGGCGATGTGATACGGGTGCTTGTGCCCGTCCAGCGGAGAAATCGGAACGCCGAGACCGGCCCACACGCCGTTGTAATTGACGCCGCCAGCCATGACGTAGACGAGCACCTCGTCTTCGGCGATCGGCCAGGTCGGCAGCACTTCGCACAGCATGGATGTCTCGGGCGGACCGTGGCGTTCCTTGCGGATCGCCCAGGCGTACATCTGCGCAGGCACATGACCGAGCGGAGGAATCTCGCCGATCTCATAAAGATCTTTGAGTGGGGCTGCAGAGGGTATTGCTTGCACGACGGCCATAATGGGCTCCCGGTTCGAACCGGCAATCGCGACGCCAACGGTCGCGAGATCATTGCGTAGTGTGCCGCACCTTATGTTGCAGCGCAATAAGGAGAGCGCGCGAGGACCGTTCGGCTGGCTACTGACACGCTTCTCGCAAAGCCCTAAGGTTTCCGTGAGCGCATCTTGAGTGCGTGCACAGGAACCTGGCCCTTGCCGGGTAGGGAATCAGGGGGATGTCATGGGCTTTATTATTTGGCTGATTGTCGGCGCGATTGCGGGCTGGCTTGCCGGCATGGTGGTCAAGGGCGGCGGCTTCGGCCTGATCGGCGACATCATCGTCGGCATCGTCGGCGGCTTTATTGCCGGCTGGCTCTTGCCGCGGCTGGGACTGGCGATCGGCGGCGACTTCATCAGCGACATCATCAACGCCTTCATCGGCGCGGTGATCCTGCTGATCATTCTTAGGCTGATCAAACGATAAGGCGCCGGAAAGGAATGCGCGGTAAGGCTGGGTACGAGGGGCCGATGGGCCCCCGTGCCGACGTTGGCATTTGACCGCGGTTCCACCGGTTTCATGGCGATCTCGTAACAGGTTGTACCGAGCGACAGACCTCAATTATCTCCGGCGCGGACGATCAGGCTGATCGGCCTGACGTTCGCTCTCAGCTATCTGGTCATTCTTGGCGGCTCTTATCTGAAGGGGGACTTTTTGGCCGACCCCCAAGGCCGGCCGATCGCCAACGACTTCGTCAACGTCTGGGCGGCTGGACGGCTCACTCTCGACGGCAACCCCGCACAAGCCTACGACTGGCCGGTCCATAAGGCGGCCGAGGTGCACGCTGTCGGCCACGACTCCGACGGCTATTACGGCCGGCATTATCCGCCAACGTTTCTGTTTGTGGCCGCAGCTTTGGCGACGTTGCCGTTCCTGACCGCGGCCGCGCTTTGGCTCGCCGCCACGCTTTTAGCCTACGTGGCGGCCTTGGGCGGAATTCTCGGCGCCCGCACCGGAGTCTTTGTTGCCCTCGGCTTTCCCGCCGCCGTCTGGAATGTCACGGCCGGCGAGAACGGTTTTCTCACCGCGGCGCTCATCGGGGGAGCCCTTGGACTTCTGGTGCGGCGGCCGGACCTACCGGCATCTGCCTCGGCCTCCTCACCTACAAGCCACAGTTCGGTCTACTGTTTCCGATTGTGCTGATCGCCGACCGGCAATGGCGGGTGATCGGCGTTGCGTCGCTGATTGCGGCTGGTCTCGCTGCAGGTGCTCGGGTCGATCGCGGTTGCGGCGGGCTTCGTCTGGCTCTGGCGCAGCTGGAGCGCTTACGAACCGAAAGCCGCGGCGCTCGCCGCAGGCACGCTGCTCGTCATCCTGGCGATCGCCGTGGCGTTTCTGCTGTGCTTTGCGCTCACGCAAGGTTTTACGGCGGCCGATGTAGCCGGCCTCGGCTGCGGCGCTGTGCTGATCTTCATCTATCCTGCGGTGCCAACACAGGTCGGTCTTCTCGCGGCGCTGATCGTTACGGCTTTGATCGTTCGGCGCGCTGTTTTAGGGCGTGCCCGGATAGTCACCGCAAATTCGGCCCCATAGAGACTTCCATGTTGCGTCGCAACAAAATCCGGGTTACACTGTCGTCATTAGTCGTCGTGCGAGACCGATGGGCGAACTGCCGTCACGAGACAGACCCTGGATCTTCCGCACCTATGCGGGCCATTCGACCGCAGCGGCGTCGAACGCGCTTTACCGCAAAAATCTGAGCAAGGGGCAGACCGGCCTTTCGGTCGCCTTCGATCTGCCGACGCAGACCGGCTACGACAGCGATCATCCGCAAGCCAAGGGCGAGGTCGGCAAGGTCGGTGTGCCGATCTCTCACATCGGCGATATGCGCATGTTGTTCGACGGCATCCCGCTCGGCGACATGAACACGTCGATGACGATCAACGCCACCGCGCCGTGGCTGCTGGCGCTCTACGCGGCTCTCGCCGACGAGCAGAGTGTGCCGCGCGCGAAACTGCAAGGCACGACGCAGAACGACATCATCAAGGAATACTTGTCGCGCGGCACCTACGTGTTTCCGCCGACACCGTCCATGCGGCTGACCAAGGACGTGATTTTGTTCACGACCAAGGAAATGCCGAAGTGGAATCCGATGAACGTCTGCTCCTACCATCTGCAGGAGGCCGGAGCGACGCCGGTACAGGAACTCGCCTTCGCACTCGCCACCGGCATTGGCGTACTCGATGCGGTCAAGAAGTCGGGCCAATGCGCGCCCGAGGAATTCGGCGAGGTGGTCGGGCGCATCTCGTTCTTCGTCAATGCCGGGCTGCGCTTCATTACTGAAATCTGCAAGCTGCGCGCCTTTACCGAGTTATGGGACGAGATCACCCGCGAGCGATACGGCGTCACCGACCCGAAGCAGCGGCTGTTCCGCTACGGCGTTCAGGTCAATTCGCTCGGCCTAACCGAGCAACAGCCCGAGAACAACGTCGCCCGCATTCTGCTCGAGATGCTAGCGGTCACTCTGTCGAAGGGCGCGCGGGCGCGCGCCGTACAGCTCCCGGCCTGGAACGAGGCGCTCGGCCTGCCGCGGCCGTGGGACCAGCAGTGGTCGCTGCGCATGCAGCAGATCCTCGCCTACGAGACCGACCTTCTGGAATACGGCGACGTGTTCGAGGGCTCGCCGGTCATCGCCAAGAAGGTCGCGGAACTGAAAGCCGCGGCAAAAGAGGAACTGGCGCAGATCGAAGCGATGGGCAGCACTGTGGCCGCGGTCGAATCCGGCTACCTCAAGCAGCGGCTTGTCGAGTCGAACTCGCGCCGCGTCGAATCGATCGAGCGCGGCGAACAGACCGTGGTTGGCGTCAATCGTTTCATCGAAACCGAACCGTCGCCGCTTGCGGACGCTGCCGACGCGGTCCTGACCGTGTCGCCCGAGGCCGAGGCGGGCCAGATCAAACGGCTTGCGGCCTGGCGCGCCGAACGCGATGGCCAAGCCGTCGCCGCGGCGCTGGAGGCGTTGCGCAAAGCGGCGCGGAGCGGCAGCAACATCATGCCGGCCTCGATCGATTGCGCCAAAGCCGGCGTGACCACTGGCGAGTGGGGTTTTGCGCTCCGCTCAGCGTTCGGAGAGTACCGCGCCCCGACCGGCGTCGGCGCCGCCATGCGCAACGACGCCGAAGGCCTCGACGATATCCGCGCCGAGGTCGACCGCGTCTCCAAGAAACTCGGCCGCCGGCTAAAATTTCTGGTCGGCAAGCCCGGCCTCGACGGCCATTCCAATGGCGCCGAGCAGATCGCCGCGCGGGCCCGCGATGCCGGAATGGACGTGGTCTATGACGGCATTCGACTGACCGCGGAGGCCATCGTGACGGCCGCGGCGGAAAAGAACGTCCACGTGGTCGGCCTGTCGATTTTATCCGGCTCGCACATGCCGCTTGTGCAGGACGTCATCGCGCGCCTGAAGGAAGCAGGCCTCGATGACGTGCCGGTCGTTGTCGGCGGAATCATCCCACCGCAGGACGCGACGGCTCTCAAGAGCGCGGGCGTTGCCGAAGTCTATACGCCGAAAGACTTCGAGCTGAACCGCATCATGAGCGACCTGTGCCGGATCGTCGAAGGCACGGTAGACGCGGCCGAATGATTGTCATTCCGGATCGACGCGGAGCGTCGAGTCCGGAATCCTGCTTCCGGCGCAGAGGCTTATGGATTCCGGCTCGCGCCTTCGGCGCGCCCCGGAATGACGAATCAATTTGAGACCACTGCCGCGAACGCTTCGCTGAGCGCACTCGGGCTCACCGGCTTGCGCAGATAGAAATCCATGCCGGCCGCTCGCGCCGCCGCCTCATCGCTGCCTTCGGTGCGGCCGGAAATACCGACGATCGGTGTGCCGCCGGCGGTGCCCGCCTTGGCGCGAATGCGCCGCGCCGCTTCGAGGCCGTCGATGCCCGGGAGCGTCACGTCCATCAGCACCACGTCATAGCCGCGCTGAACCGCCTCGACCGCCTCCTCGCCCGACGCGACGAAATCGGCGCGATGACCGAGTTCGGTGAGAATGGTGTTGAGGATCACACGGCCGTAGGGGTTGTCCTCGGCGCATAGCACGCTGAGCCGGCGTGCCGCCGGCCCGGCCAGCGACGACCGCGCATTGCCGCCGGCATTGTCCGGCGCGATCGGCAGCACCACAGTGAAGTGGAAGGACGATCCGCGGCCGTGCGTGCTGGAGACGGTCAGATCGCCGCCCATCAATTTCGCCAGCGTTTTGACGACGGCGAGGCCAAGGCCGGAGCCGCCGTAGCGGTGCGCAATGTCGGCGTTCGCCTGTGAGAACGGCCGGAACAGCCGCTCGATCTCCGCCGCCTTCAGCCCGATCCCGCTGTCGGTCACATCGACCAGAAGTTTCGTTCGGCCGCGCCGGGCGGATGCCGTCTTGACCCCAAGCCGGATGACGCCCCGCTCGGTGAACTTGACCGCGTTGTCGATGAGGTTCTCGACCGCGGCCCGCAGCCGGATTGCGTCGCCGATCAGCAATTCGGGCAAGCTGTCGGCGATCGACAGGTCGGCCTGCAGGCCTTTGGTCTCCGCACGCGCCACGAGCAACTCCCCCAGCGTCTCGAAAAGCCGGCGCGGCCGGAAAATCTCCTGTTGCAGCTTGAGCGAACCGGGTTCGCTCTTGGCGGCGTCGATCACGAGTGTCGTCAGCGACGCCAGGTGCTCGGCGGAGCTTTTGACGCCTGCGGCCCAGCGGCGCTCGCGTTCGCCGACGTTTGAACTCACCAGGAGTTCGCCAAGTGCCAGAATGCCCGTCAGCGCGGTGCGGATATCGTGCGCGAACGCCGCGAGCGTCATCTCCGTCTCGCGATCGGCAGCCGGCCGGGTCACACGACGCTTTGCCCGGCGTCGCGCCGGCGTTGCGGCGGACTTTCTCGTCGATCTCAATCGCGCCATTGCCTTGTGGGTCTGGTACCCCCGGCCCGACTCACAATGTCATGGCCAGGCGGAACAAAACAAGTTCAGAAAGCTAAATCACCGAATTCGGCGGTATAAAAGGCGAAAATCAGCGTCCGAGCCCCACCATTCGCCTGATATCGGCCGGCGTGGCTCCATTGGCGCGAAGGTCGCGCAACGTCTTCGCCTGGTTGGATTTCGACAATTTGCAGCCCTCGGCGTCGAGCATGAGCCGGTGATGGTGGTAGGTCGGTTCCGGCAAGCCGAGCAGCGCCTGCAGCAAACGGTGAATACCGGTGGCCCAGAACAAATCCTGGCCGCGCACCACGTCGGTGATGCCCTCGAGCGCGTCGTCGATCGCCACCGCGAGGTGATAGCTCGTCGGCGTATCCTTCCGGGCCAGCACAACGTCGCCCCACATCTGCGGCGCCGCCGTGATGGTGCCGTACTGCCCGCGCGGCCCAGTACCGGTCTCGGTCCACGTCAGCACGCCGGCGCGCGCGACAGCTGCGTCCATCGCAAGCCGCAGCGCAAACGGCTCGCCGCTGTTGCGCCGGCGCTCGCGTTCGGCCGGCGACAGCTTGCGTGCCCGGCCGGGATAGTGCAGCACCCCGTCGGGGTCGCGCGGCCAGCGGCCTTGGCGGTCCCGCTCCTCGACCAGCGCGTCGATTTCGCTTCGGGTCTCGAAACTGGGATAGATGAGTTTCTGCGCTTCGAGCTTCGCAATAGCCGCCCGGTAATCGTCAAAATGCTCGCTCTGCCGCCGTACCGGCTCCTGCCACGAGATGCCAAGCCAGCGCAGATTCTCGTAGATCGCCTCCTCATATTCGGCACGGCAGCGCGAGGCATCGATGTCCTCGACGCGCAACAGCATCCGGCCGCCCAGCTCCCGCGCCATATCCCGGTTGAGCAATGCCGAATAGGCATGGCCAAGGTGCAAATAGCCGTTTGGACTCGGCGCGAAACGCAAAATACGAGTGTACATCCTCACTGGCGTCGAAAAGCGTATCGCTGGCTTGACCACGCAGGGGCGGTCAATCAATCCATAAACCCCGACGATGCGGCTTCGATCTTTAGTCTGCAGATCGAAACCGGCAATACGCGGGCAATGTGACGGGTCGTGCGGCAGGCAACGTGAGATGGCGTCGTATATCCACACCGAAATGGAACTCGACGCCGCGCTCGAAGCGCTCGGCGAGGCCGATCGCCGCTTCGCCGCCCTCATAGTCGAAGCCGGACGCCCACCGTTGCGGCGACGGCCCGATGGCTTTGCTGGCCTCGCCGCCACTGTCGTGGCGCAGCAGTTGTCGACCGCAAGCGCCAATGCGATCTGGGGCCGCCTCATGGCGGCGTTCGATCCGCTCGAACCCGAAGCGATCCTGCGCGCACGTCCGGCGCGGCTCGCGCGGCTTGGACTGTCGGCACCGAAGATCCGCGCGCTGAAGGAAATCGCCCGGGCGGTCACGCGCGGCCACCTCGGTCTCGCCGCGCTCGGCGAATTGACCGCCGAAGATGCTCACGCGGCGCTGACCGCCGTCCATGGCATCGGCCCATGGACGGCCGACATCTATCTCCTGTCCTGCCTCGGCCATGCCGATGCCTGGCCGGCCGGCGATCTGGCGCTGCAGGAGGCGGCGCGGCTCGCGTTCGGGCTGCGGGCCCGGCCAACCGCCAAGGAGATGGTTGTGCTCGCGGAAGCATGGCGGCCGTGGCGGTCCGTGGCGGCGCGCGTGCTGTGGACGTACTATCGCGCCGTCAAAGGGCGTGAAGGCGCACCCGATCAGCCGGCGAAACGGGCAAAGAGGGCGAAAAGGGGGGTCAATGGCGGCTGAGCTTGATGGTCCACGGCTCGCGCCACGGTCCGGGACGGCGCAACAGCTCGTGGTGTTTCTCCACGGCTATGGGGCCGACGGTAACGATCTGATCGATATCGGCCGCGCCTGGCAGCAATACCTGCCCCATGCCGCCTTCGTCTCACCCCATGCGCCCGAACCGTGCGGACAGGCTCCCGTTGGCCGGCAATGGTTTGCGCTGACGTTTCGCGATCCGGGCGAGCGCTGGATCGGCGTCAACAAGGCGGCGCCGTTACTGAACCGGTTTCTCGACGCCGAACTCGCGCGCCACAAGCTCCCGCCGTCGGCGCTGGCGCTTGTCGGCTTCAGCCAGGGCACCATGATGTCGCTGCACGTCGGCTTGCGGCGTGCGATACCTCCCGCCGCCATCGTCGGCTATTCGGGCGTCCTGGTCGTGCCGCCCGACGTCGAAGCCGAAGCATTCGCCGCCGAGATCAAATCGCGGCCGCCGGTTCTTCTGGTTCATGGCGATCGCGACGATCTCATTCCGCCGCAAGAGCTGTTCCGCGCCACGCAGGCGCTTGCCGCGCTCGAAGTGCCGGTCGAATGGCATCTGTCGTCCGGCATCGGACACGGCATCGATGCCGAAGGGCTGCGTCATGGCGGCGAATTCCTGGCCCGCCGTTTCAAGACCTGATGTTCGGACAGCGACGGGCAACAAAAGAAGCAAAGTCGGCGCCGCTCAAAAACAGATGCACTCTCGGGAACGCAAGGAGATCGAAATGACAAGAAACCTCGGCGGCGGCCTCGCTGCACTGATCCTCGTTCTGGCGCCGTGCTCTGCCACGCGTGCGGAGGATTCCCTGAAAGTGACCGTCGGCCAGATGCAGGCTTGGGCGCAACAGCCGCCGATCCTCGGCCAGCAAGCTGGCATCTTCAAAAAGTATGGCTTGAGCCTCGACATCGTCGGCACCGAAGGCGCGGGCGAAACCCTGCAGCCGGTCATCTCAGGCGCGGCCGATATCGGAATCGGCATCGGGACGGTCGGCGTCATGCGGGCCTTCAGCAAGGGCGCTCCGGTCCGCATCTTTGGCGCGAGCTTCACCGGAATGGGCGATATCTTCTGGTATGTGAAGGCGGATTCGCCGATCAAATCGCTGAAAGACACGACCGACCGCAATACCATCGCCTATTCGACCAACGGCGCGACCAGCCACAGCGTGGTGCTGGCTTTCGGTGCGGAGCTCGGCGTCAAAGCGAAACCGACAGCGACGGGTGGCCCGCCGGCAACGTTGACGCAAGTCATGTCCGGGCAGATCGATATCGGCTGGTCGGTCGCGCCGTTCGCGCTCAAGCAGCTCGAAGACGGCCAAATTCGCATCATCGCCACCGGCAACGAGATCGCATCGATGCGAGACCAGACGGTTCGTGTGCAGGCGGCCAATGCGCGCCTTCTGACGGAGCGCAAGGATGTGCTGCTGCGTTTCGTGCGCGCCTATCGCAAATCGCTCGATTGGATTTTTACCGATCCCCAAGCGATCAAAATGTATTCGGCGACCAATAATGTGCCGGAGGCTCTGGTCAGAAAAACGGCAGTGGAGTTTCAGACCCGAAAAGGCATGCAGTTCGACGTGATTTCGGGAGTCGACGGCATCATGGCCGACGGTGTGAAGCTGAAGTTTCTCGACGCGCCGCTGACCAAGGAGCAATTGACCGAGCTTATTCATATTCCGCCCCCCGGGTCGTGATTTAGCCGCCGCCGCCCATCTCACTTTCCAATTCCTACGGACGTCCAGTTGCCGAATGGGGTAACCGTTTCCTAGCGATTTCGGCCTAGAAGCGGCCTGTTGGAGCATTTGCGCATGTTCGCAGCAGATGTGCACAAGCCGGGCCGCGAAGTGAGACGGTTTCTGCTCGCGAAAACACCACCGGGTTTGGCAGCGGCGGCGTTTTCGAACCCAGGCTTGTAGCCGCTGCCGCCCGCGGCTGCTTGGCTCGTGCGCAAACCCAAAACCCGTCGGCGCGTCGGCGACGCGAAACGTTCGCGATAAAACAAGCCCTCTGTGCAACGCGGAATCAACTCAAAGTCGTTTCGGCTCGGCGCTTGCATCGCACGCGCACGGAACCTGAACGCACAATTCCGATCGAACAAACGCGCCAACGTTGCGATCATTACGGCGCTTTCCGCCATTCCACTTGTCAGCGCGGTCGGCTGTGTCGTCGATTACTCGATGGCGTCGATGGTGAAGGAAAAATTGCAGGCCGCCGCCGACGCCGCGACGCTGGCGACGGTCTCCAACAATTCGCCCGTCGTGACGACTGCCAAGAGCATGAGCGGCAACGGCAGTGTCACCAACGGCGCGACCTATGCGCGAATTTCTTCAGTGCGAATAGCACGGCTTATACGGGGGCGACGTCGTCGGCGACGGTCACCAAGACCGGGACGAAGATCACTGCCACGTTGAATTTCTCCTATACCCAGCCGACCTACTTCATGGGCGTGGTGGGCTTCAGTTCGATCGCGCTGTCCGGCTCCTCCACGGCGAGCTTCACGCTGCCGTCCTATATCGATTTCTACCTGATGCTAGATGTCTCGGGCTCCATGAGCTTCCCGTCGACACAGAGCGAGCAGCAGAGACTCATGGCGGTCAATCCCGACAACCTGCATCCGACGAACAGCCCGCCCGGCAACGGCTACCCGCAGGGCTACCAGTTCGCAGCCCAGGGCACTTGCCCGCAAACGCAGTCCCAGAGCTGGGGCGGATCAAGCGGGCCGTGGCAAGGTTCGTGGCCCTACCAGGGCCAAGGCATTCCCAGCCAATGGCCCAGCTCGTCCGGCGGCTACCCTTCTGCCGCCAACGCCGGGGACTGCATGGGGTTTATCATTTCGCGCCTGGGGACAACGCCCGCGTCAATAACAAGCTGCACCAATGACAGCAGCTCGCCCGCCTCTCCGGGCTCCGGAAAGCCGTCGAGCTGCGGTCAATACGTGAACTGGACCAACAGCAAGGTCAGCTCATGCTCCAGCACCGGGACCACCTCGTGCATCCAGTTGCGCGCCGACGCGGTGGGCTACGCGGTGAATGCGCTTTTGACCCAAGCGCCGCGTTGACTGCGAATACTGCAGCCGGGGTGAAGGCGGCGATCACAGAAACCTGGCGGCGAACCAGATCATCCGCCAATGCCCTCAGGCGGTCATTGTCCCCCTTTGCCCAACGGTAGGCGACGATCACGTTCTCGCCTTCGACATAGCCGGCTTCCTTCAGACCCAGATGGAATCCGCGCAAACGATCTGCGTTTGCGTCCACAGACGTAGGGTTGAGGAACCCGATCACCGGCATGTTCGACTGTTGCGCATGCGCCGCGAGCGGCAGCGCTACTGCGGATCCAGCAACGCCTGCAATGAAATCGCGCCGCGCATTGCCTAGCCTCAGGTTCGGGACCGTTGCTTAATTCGGACCTTCAATTCAGGCCCATTTAAGAAACATAAATCCGCGACCCATGATATGCGACGGAATGGTCAGTCTGCGCTGCACCAGTTTAGAGCCGTACATGACCGAAATGGATCAAATGGCTAACTCGCATCACGGCGCTGACAGGTCCGCTCGTCGCCGGAAACCGGACCCTCTGAAGCTGTGTCTGTCGTGACTTCTTACTGTGCCATTTGTCGACACCGAGCCTTGCATGACGACTTCAGAATACGCCAACTTGACATTTGTACACGGCAAACTTTGGGGGGGCAGGCAATGGCGAAATTTCCTCGCCGCCGATTTCTGAATCTCGCCGCGGGCGCGGTCATGCTGCCGGTCATGCTGCGTCTTGCGAGGGCGCAAGCCCATCCGACGCGGCCGGTGCACCTCATCGTCGGCTTCCCGGCGGCGACCGCCACCGACATTGTCGCGCGCTTGATCGCAGAGGCGCTTTCAGAGCGGTTGCATCAGCAGGTCATCGTCGAGAACAGAACCGGCGCGGCCACCAATATCGCGGCCGAAGTGGTATCCAAGGCGACCCCCGATGGCTACACGCTCTTGGCGCTGACAATCACCAATGCGGTCAATACCACCCTGTACTCAGGACTGACTTTCGATATCAAGCGTGATCTCGCGCCCGTCGTCGGCACCTTCCGGTCCGCCCTTGCGCTGGTGATAACGCCATCGATACCGGCCAAAACCGTTCCAGAGTTGATTGCCTACGCCAAGGCCAACCCGGGCAAGATCAACTATGCCTCGCTCGGCCACGGGTCGACGCCCAATGTGAACGGCGAATTGTTCAAGCTGAAGGCCGGCGTCGACCTGGTGCACGTCCCTTATCGCGGCAATCCGATTCCAGATCTGCTTGCAGGCCAAGTGCAGGTCATGTTTGGCACGTTGCCTTCGGTCGTCGCCTACATCAAGGCCGGTACGCTGCGTGCGCTCGCCGTCACCAGCGCAGAACGCTCGGCTGCGTTGCCGGATGTCCCGGCCTTGGCGGAGTTCCTGCCCGGCTTCGACACTTACCTTTGGCACGGCATCGTCGCGCCGAGGAATACGCCCAATGACATCAAGAACCTCAACAAAGAGATCAATGCGGTTCTTGCCGAACCGAAAATGAAAACGCGGTTCGACGAGCTTGGCGGCAGCGCGATTGGCGGCGCGCCCGAAGATTTCGGCATACTGATCGCTAGCGAAATCGACAAATGGGGTGAGGTGATCCGAACGGCCAACATCAAGCCAGAGTGATCTCTGAAAACGCGTCGACCGACCGCGGCTTCCGTTGCGGATCATGCGCGTCGATTTGACGACATGGGTGGCACGTCCGTATTCTTCTCCACCAGCAACCGCAACATCCAGCGCTGACGGTGCGGTCAACGTCTGTTGCATTGATTGCAACTACCATGCGTGCCAAGTTAAACGTCCTCGCTCTGGCGTCTTGGCCAATCCGCCGAACGAAGCGAGCTGCATGGATTGCGTGTCAGATGATGTTGCGATGGCTGTTTCTCCTGACTGGCTTGTTGGCTCCATTGCCCCTCGACGCGCAAGGAGGCGGTCATCAGTATTGTGCAGAGTTCTATGATGGCTCACCACCAGATTGCGGCTATTCAACCCTCCAAATTTGCGAGCAATCGGTGACGGGCGTCGGGGGCATCTGCACTGAAAGCTCGGCACAGGCAGTGCGATCTCAGACGTCATTTACCGCAACCGTACCGCCGCCGCCATTTGCTCAACCTCCCTCCAAGCCATTAACACTGCCGGACGCGGTGCAGCCGCAACCGTGCAACCCGGTCATCGACGGCACCTATTGCGCGTCGTCTGGCGACAGCAGTGCTTCGATAATGCAAAGCCTATCCAGCGACCTCGCAATCAGAGGGGACGATGCAGCGACGTTCGGCGGCATTACTTTCAGCGGTTCGGGCTCAGCGTGCATCGGACTGTTTCGGCGGATAGATTGTGGAGGATAAATGGCCGAGAAGCGTAGCGCCCAATGTCCAGTGGCCATAGCCATTGTTGTCTGGCTTTCCACGCCATCGCAAATATGGGCACAGGCCGGGAATTCCCGCTCGGTCGATCAGTATACCTGCAAGGACATCATGCGTGAGCACGGAACCAATCGTGATGTCACCATCGCGTTTCTGCACGGATACCTGCTTGGCAAATCCGGGACTTCAACCTTCGATGTCGATGCACTCCACAAGCGGACCAACGATTTTATCGAGCATTGCCTTGATAACCCGAATGAAAAAGCCGTCGACGCGATGGCGGGATTAAGGCGCTAGAGCTGGTGGCAAAAGGTCACGTTGGTCATCCTGGTCCCAAACCAGTGCACGTGTACCGAGTGCAATCCTGGTAAACACTTCGGCACTCGAACGATGACAACTGGTTCAGATGACGACAGTCACGATAGCGTGCACGACAGGTGTTTATGCATTGCTGTTTAGCCGTCTGCGAAGCCGCCAGAATAAGAGGAGCAAGATCAGCGCCGCGCGCGTTGAGTGTTCGGATATTCAACGCCAGAATCGCTGCGAAGAGGAGAGACACCAGGGCAAACGAGTGCTTGCTGTATTTCACGGCTCAACTCCCTTTAGAGCACAATCGCTTCAGATGGAATCGATTGATGCTCTAACATTATATTGGCGCATGATCTTTTCGGAAAACCGGCTTCCGCTTTTCCGGATCATGCACAAGGTCCAAAAACTTTGAGCGGCGTCGCGGGTGTAAAGGCCAATGAGCGCGCCGAAGGTGACTTGCTAAATTACAGCGGGAATTTAAAGCTGCACAGACGGGTCAAAGGCGGTCTTCAGTTGACGCCGGAGCGAGCTCCGCTCTGCGGCAGCAAAGCAGACTATCGTGCTTGACCGCGCGTCGAGGTGCTTACATCCACCTGCCGCTGCGCGCAAGCGTCTCAGCAGGAGCTGCCGTTTGTGGAACGTATATGATGCACGTGCTGCTGCGCGGCGTGAGGTAGATACTGTCGGAAAGGGTGATCGGGCCGGTCATAAACGAGCCGAATGCCGGCGTGTAGGTGTAACTCACTTGTGCCAGGATCAAGTAGCACGGGTAGGCGTTGTTGCACGAATTCTTGGCGAGGTTGGTCGGCAGGCTGTTGATCGTAGAGCCTTGCGAAAGCGCGCTGCCGGAGGTCGGGGAATAGCTCCAGCTGACCGTGCGGCGCTGTTGGACGTCGCTTTGACCTGCGAAATAACGACGACCGTCGGACTGCTTGGATACGGGGCGAGCATCGAGGACGAGGCGCCCGTGATCGCCGTCATGTCCGTTGATTGGATCGTGTTATATTGATTTGTGATGGCGCCCAGCATGTAGCTCGCCGCGCGCACTTTCAGGTAGATCGCAATCCCGTTCCCGGCGTCGAACGACGACAGGAACATGATCAGCAGAACGGGCAAGATCGCCGCGAATTCGACCGCCGCAACGGCGCGCGTCGAACTCAATAAACCCGGCCATCATCATGACGAATAGGGTTCCACCCGAAACGCGCTCACGCCCACGATCTCGGCCGTTCCATTCGGAAGATTGGAGAGCAAAAGCCCAACGGGCCGCCAATCACGGGCCACTCGTAGACAAGCTGAACGACCATGACCTCGCCCGGGGTGGCGGGGTTGTAGGCAAAGCTCGTGATGGCCGTGCCGTTGTTGAACAATTGCGGCGTGGACGTGCTGGTGCCGGATAACGACGCATAGTTCTGTACGATGACGATGACGTTGCTGCACGTGAACAGCGCCTGAATCTGCGGGCAGACTTTGGTCTGAATCGTGCTTGCGTTCCACCCGCCGTTCTGGGCCTGTCCGGTCATGAACAGCCGGCCCGCCGTGATGGCCGCATTTTGCAAAGCGGCCTGCGCGAACAGGAATATGGTGGTCTGCAGGATCGCGATGATCAGCCCAAAGAATACGGGCGCGATCAGCGCGAACTCGATGGCTGTCGCACCGTGCTGTGCGTCGCGGAAGCGAGAGATCGCTCGCGCGCCGCGCCGAAGCTGCTTCGTCAATCTTCGAAACATGCCCAGCCGCTCCCAGCTGCCGCCGACCGCGCCTCTGGCCGGTCGTATGCCCCTACCTGTTTAGGTAAATCACAGTTGCCGCGCTTGAACAAAAACGCTTACGTTTGTCGCAACGACAGGAGCCGTTAAGGTTACCGAGCCGAAGCCGCGCGGCGATGACGCTTGCTACAGGACTGGTCGCGAGGCGGCTTGCATGGAAATTTGAGCGCGCGACAATCCAGCGCCTAAGAGCCAGACAATGTCCGAGCGACGCAGTTACGACTACATCATCGTCGGCGCCGGTTCCGCCGGCTGCACTTTGGCTGCCCGGCTGACTGAAAGCGCCGACGTCCGGGTGCTGCTGCTCGAAGCCGGCGGCTGGGACCACGATCCGTGGATCAAAATACCGCTCGGCTGGCCGCGGCTTCTGCTCAATCGCAAGCACGACTGGATGTACTTCGCCGAGCCCGAGGCATCCACCGGGGGGCGCGGCCTCGAATGCGCCCGCGGCCGGGTCATCGGCGGTTCCTCCTCCATCAACGCCATGGCGTATGTGCGCGGCCACCGCGGCGACTATGACCGCTGGGCCGCGTGCGGCCTGACCGACTGGTCGTATGCTCACGTGCTCCCCTATTTCCGGCGCCAGGAATCCTGGAAGGGCGGTGCGAGCTTTTATCGCGGCGGCGACGGCCCACTCAGCACACAGGCGAGCCGTTTTTCCGATCCGCTGGTCGATGCATTCGGGGCGGCCGGGCAGGCCGCGGGATACAAGACGACACCCGACTACAACGGCGCGCAGCAGGAAGGCTTTTGCATCTGGCAGATGACGGTGCGCGACGGCCGCCGCTGCAGCGCAGCCGACGCTTATCTGCGGCCGGCGCTCGAACGGCAAAATCTCACGGTCGAAGTCCACGCCTTCGTAACCCGGATCAAGTTCGATGGCTCTCGCGCGGCCGGCGTCAATTATTCGAAGCACGGCGAGACCGTGACGGCGCACGCGGAGCGTGAAGTCATTCTGTGCGGCGGCGTGATCAATTCACCGCAACTGCTGATGCTGTCTGGAATCGGCGACCCGGATGAGCTTGGCGCCCACGGCATCGCCGTCAAAGCCGCCCTGCCCGGCGTCGGCAAAAATCTTCAGGATCACATCTCGGCCGGCATCGGCTATCAGCGCAAGGAGCCGGGCCCGTTTCATCGGGCGATGCGGCTCGACCGGATCGTACGGGCGCTCGCTCGCGCCTATTTCCACGGCGAAGGCATCGCGACCGAACTGCCGACGGGCCAGATGGCGTTTCTGAAAACGCGGCCGGACGCGGCAATGCCGGATATCCAGCTGATCTTCAACGCCGCGCCGATGACGGCTTCACCTTATCTCATGCCGTTCCGCCGCCCCTACACGGATGCCTATGCGTGCCGGGCTGCGGTGTTGCGGCCCGAGAGCCGCGGCCGGCTCGAACTGATCTCCGCCGATCCGCGGACCCCTGTCCGCATCCGGCAGAACTTCCTTGCCACCGACAACGACTGGAAGACCTTGCGAGCCGGTCTGCGCATCGTTCGCGAGATCGGCCGCCAATCGCCGACGCGAGACTTCATGGAACGCGAGATCGCGCCGGGCGACCAGGCCACTTCCGACGCCGACCTCGACGCTCACATCCACATGAACTCCATCACGGTCCATCATCCGCTTGGCACCTGCAAGATGGGGCATTCGTCCGACCGCATGGCGGTGGTCGATCCGAAGCTTCGGGTCTTTGGCGTTGACGGGCTTCGTGTGGTCGACGGCTCGGTCATGCCCGACCTCGTCGGCGCGAACATCAACGCGCCGATCATCATGATCGCCGAAAAAGCCGCCGATTTTATTCGAGGCCGCCAGCCGCTTGAACCCGCACGCCTCGCCGGCGCAAGCGAATTATCACGCCACTGAAGATCGTCAGGCTTTACGCCGAGAGCTTGCCATTTCGCGGCGGACCCATCAGCGCCGGCTGGAACAGCGCGGCCGAAGCGAGCATGCAGGCCAGCGACAGCGCCAGGAGCTTGCCCATGCTGGAAATGCCAGGATGGCCCGAGAACCAAAGACTGCCGAAGGCGGTCGCCGTCATCAATGCGCTGAAGAACACCGCGCGCGTCAGGCTCGACTGCAAGAAGTTGGCCTCACCCTGCCGCCACGCCATGACGTAGTAGATCTTGAAGGCCACCCCGACGCCGAGCAAGGCGGGAAGCGCGTCTGCCGCCCAATTCCGCTGCGGCGCTGCTATTCGCGCTGAGCTGTGTGGCGATCGCGACGCTGGTGCGGATCGGACTTGGGGGCCATCAGCCCGGACAGCGCGGTATTTGCACCTTACTACTCCGCGACCTTGGTGGCGGCATTGGTCGGCGGAGCTGCAGCTGGCGCAATTGCCGCCGTATCTGGCGCGCTCGCCGCATTCTGGCTGTTCGTTCCGCCCGACTGGAAATATCACCCGTTTGTAGTGGAACAACTGGTCAGCTTTTTCCTGTTCGCCGCGTCCTCATTTGTCATCATCTGGGCGGCGAAGAGCTATCGGGATTTGCTCTGGCGGCTCCGCGACGAACAGGACATGCGGCAGTTGCTCAATCATGAACTCGCACATCGTATCAAAAACACTCTCGCGATCGTCCAGGCTCTGATCAATCAGACGCTGCGCGGCCAACCCGGCGTCCTTGGCAAATTGAACGCCCGCATCGCGGCGCTCGCTGGTACTCACGATCTCTTGATCAGGTCCGAATGGCATGGCGCATCGGTGCGCGAAATTCTCGCGGGCGAGTTCGCGCCCTTCGATGCGTCGCAATTCAAGCTGAAGGGCGATGATTTTGAGTGCCCTTCGGAAATCGCGATGGTGCTGGCACTGATTTTTCATGAATTGACGACAAACGCCTCGAAGTACGGAGCGCTGTCCAAGCCGGGGGGCCGGGTCGATCTGTCGTGGATCAGGGACAACAACCGCGTTGTATTCGACTGATTGAAAGCGGCGGACCGCAACCGAAACCGTCGCCGCAATCGGGCTTCGGCACCACCCTGCTGCGCAAAGGTTTCAGCCAATTCGAAGGCTCGGTCGAGACGAGGTTCGAAGCGCACGGGTTGCGCTGCAAAATGTCCCTGACCTTGCCGCCGCCCCGGCGAGAGGCCCCGGTCGACCTGGCTGTCGACCAGCCCGCAGATCAAAACGGGGCCGCTGCACCTCCCTCCCCACAGCCCCGGCACGCTAACGCAGGCCCGACCTGAAACAGCCCAAATCGGACCGCCAGCCGCTGTCGCGTAACCCCCGGCACAGGCTTCACAATCCTGTCACGCCTGCCTATAAACTACGGGGTATCGCCGCAGTGCGGCATTGAGTTCGAGGTAGGAGCGTCGGCTTGAACGCTCACGTATCGCCATCCGGCTGGCCTGCCCTGGTCCTGAACGCGGATTTCCGTCCGCTGAGCTATTACCCGCTGTCGCTGTGGTCCTGGCAGGACGCCATCAAGGCGGTATTTCTGGAGCGGGTGAATATTGTCGCCAATTATGACCGCGCCGTCCGCAGCCCAAGCTTCGAAATGAAGCTGCCGAGCGTGGTGTCGCTCAAAACCTTCGTCAAACCGTCGACCCGCCCGGCCTTCACGCGGTTCAATGTGTTCCTGCGCGACCGGTTCTCCTGCCAGTACTGCGGCGCCCGGGACGATCTGACCTTCGACCATCTGATTCCGCGTTCGCGCGGCGGCCACACGACGTGGCATAACGTCGTCGCCGCCTGCTCGCCATGCAATCTGCTCAAGGGCAACCTGACGCCCGACGAATCCAAGATGTGGCCGTCGCAGTCGCCCTTTCAGCCGAGTGTGCAGCACCTGCATCGCAATGGGCGGCTGTTTCCGCCCAACTACCTGCACGACAGCTGGCTCGACTATCTGTATTGGGACACCGAACTCGATCCGTAATGCGAAATCTCGGTTTATCGCTTGCCGCCGGGATTTTGATGTTGGGCTCAGTCGGCAACGCCCAGGCACAGGGTGTTGCCGACTTCTATCGCACCCATCCGCTGTCGATCGTCATCGGCTTCAGCGCCGCCAACGCCTACGACGTCTACGGACGCCTGCTCGCCCGGCGCATCGCCAAGCACATTCCGGGCAATCCGACGATCATCCCGATCAACAAGCCGGGCGCCGGCAGCCTGTCGGCGGCGAATTACCTCTATGCGGTGGCGCCGAAGGACGGCTCCGTCATCGGCATTTTCAGCCGCAGCATTCCGGTCGATCCATTGCTTGGAACGCCCGGCGCGGCCTATGACGCCCGCAAATTCACCTGGCTCGGCAGCGCCGGAAGCGAAGTTTCCATCTGCGTCGCCTGGTACACGTCGCCGGTGAAAACCTGGGACGATCTTCTGACCAAAGATTTCGTCGTTGCCGCCAGCGGCCCGACCTCGGACACCGGCGCGTTTCCGCTGTTCATCAAGAATTTCTTCGGCGCCAAGATCAAGATCATCAACGGCTATCCGGGCGGCGGCGAGATGTCCAAGGCGATCGAATCCGGCGAGGTCGACGGCCGCTGCGGCTGGTCGTATGGCGCCGCCAAGGCCACCAAGCCGGATTGGTTCGCCGACAAGAAGCTCAACGTTCTGGTCCAGACCGGCTTGCACAAGAACCCGGAACTGCCCGACGTGCCGTTGATCATCGATCTCGGCAAGACCGCCGAGCAGAGCCAAATTCTCAAGGTGGTGTTCAGCCGCCAGGAATTCGGCTGGCCGTTCACGGCGCCGCCGGACGTGCCGGAGGATCGCAAGCTCGCGCTGCGGAGAGCTTTCGACGAAACGCTGCGCGATCCGGAATTCCTTGAGGATGCGCAAAAAATCGGCGCCGAAATCAATCCGATGTCGGGCGCCGAATTCGAAAAGCTCATCGCCGACATTTACAGCACGCCGGACGATGTCGTCGCCAAGGTGCGCGAACTGATGACGGCGCAGTAGCCGCCCGTCCTGCGCCGTACACCAACTACGAACGGGCCGATGTTCCGGCCCGGGCTGCCGTGAGGTCAGGCCGCCGCGACGCCGGCCTTGCGTTCGGCCGCAAATGCAGGGGCCACCTCGGTCATGAACCGCGCCATCTCGTCCTTGACCTGCTGGTGCGGCTTTAGGCCCACATTGACGTAAAGGATCACCTCGTCGAATCCGGCGGCCTCGACCTTCTTCAGCACCTCGATCATGCGCGCCGCGCTACCGATCAGCACCGAATTCTCGGTCAGTTGTTCCGGCTTCAGATTCTTGAGCCGGTCGACGATATCGATGAAGTAGCGATAGCTGGGCGGCGCATTCTTGGGATCGCCCGGAAACGCGGGGATGACGCACTCGTTGTAATAGTAGATCTGCCGCTCGCGCACCTTGGCTTCCTGCGCCGGCGTGTCGGCAAAATGAGTAAAGTAGCTGCACATCAGCCGGTGCGGCTTCTGGCCGTTCTTGGCGCAGGTCTCGTGATAAAGGTCCGCCACCTGCTTGAGACCGCCGAACGTCATCGCGGCGGCAAACGGCGCAACAATCAGGCCGCAGCCGAGCCGGGCCGCAAGCTCGATCGACGGCTTTGAGAACGAGCCGATATAGGCCGGCAGCGGCCGCTGGATCGGCTTCGGCGTGATGCGCACGTCGTCGAATTGATAATGTTTGCCGTGGTGCGAGATGCGGCCTTCGGCAGTCCACAGCTTGCGCACGACCTCCATGCCCTCTTCGAAGATGCCCTGATTGTCCTCAAACGAGACGTGAAACGGCTCGTACTCGCGCCGGTCATAGCCGCGCCCCGCGGCGAAATCGACGCGTCCGCCGGACAGAAGATCGAGCGTCGCCCATTGTTCGGCGACACGGATCGGGTGATGCAGGGGCAGCACCGTCACCGCCGGGGCAAGACGGATTCGCTTGGTCTGCGCCGCCACGTAAGTGAGCACGAGATCCGGGCACGACAGCACCCCGAGGGAGTTGAAATGATGCTCGCCGATCCAGGCCGAACGCATGCCGATCTTGTCGGCATAGATCGCCTCGGCGGTGATGTCGGCGACGTACTGGTTCGCCGTGCGCGGATTGTTCGGATAGTTGTTGTCGCTGAGCGTGAAGTAACCGAAGTCCATGTGACCCTCCTCCCAAGGCGGTGGTGATGGCTTCAGGTTCTTTTTCGTGCCGATCGCGGCACGCGACCGTTTCATTTTCAATAATTGAAAATGCATCAATTGTCAATGCAACCAAACGGGCCTAGAAAGACTGCCGATTCCCGCTTTCCCGTTGCAGGCGGCAGCGGCCCGGAAGGTCCCGTGACGGACAGCCCTAAGCTCGATCTCGGCGAATATCTGCCGTACCTGGTCAATCGCCTGGGCAGCGCGGTCGCGATGCAGTTCGCCGCCGAACCGTTGGCGCGCTACCATCTGAGCATCGAAATGTGGCGGGTCATGGCGGTGCTGACCGCCAACGGCAGTCTGCGTCAGATCGACTTGGCCGATCTGACGAGCATCGAAGCATCGACGCTGTCGCGGCTGGTGACGCGCATGGCGCGCATGGGTCTTGTGACGCGCACCCGCTCGGCGGAGAACAACCGCGAAGTCACCGTGAAGCTGCCGGCGAAAGGCAACGCGCTGGTGGCGCGGCTGATCCCGATCGCCCGCGAGTTCGAAACGGCGATGATGTCAGGCGTCTCCGCCGAAGAACTCGCGGCGCTCAAGCGCTGCCTGCGGCGGATGTACGACAACGTGACGAGCCGGCCGGCTGCCGTCGCCGGTCCGCGCCCAAAGCGCCTCGCGGACTGACCTCCGGAGGATTCCCGCGTCGGCGCCCCAACAGGTCGCCGCCGCCAACCCAGCCTCATGTTCGCTTTCGGGGTGAAGCGGAACTGGACCAAAAGGACCGCAGTCCGACGCAGTCGAAAATGGTAGAGTCGAAATGTGGCGCGGTGGTTTTAGGTTGAACATATCTGTTTCCGCCCCTTTCGTCTGGCGGTGCCTTTCAGCCCTGACGCCGTTTCCACATCCCGCTCATCGAACCGGACAGGCAGATTTCCCGCATCCGGCTCTCGGACAAACTCCACGCCTTTGCTTTGCGTGCGACGCCATCGGCAGTTTCTGAACACTTTTTGGAGTTGATAGGTTGCCCAATCTCCAGGTCCTTCACCACGTGGTGCGTCTGTCTTGAACTGAGGCCCCTTCCCTCCACCGGCGTTACCCGGCTTCAGCGGTACTACGAACCTCTCCGCCACCCCAGAGCGTCCGGCCTCGCTCGCGGGCGTCCAGTTGATCATCGCTAATCACGCTTCGGGGCTTCCCGTGTTTCGTGCGCTTTCCTTGTGTACATGCCGCCGCCACTACCCCGGCGCAGCGTCTGGACGTATTGCTTCGCTCACTTCATCCAAACGTGTCAGCCTTCCCCGAAAGGGTTGTCGGGTCGGCCTGCGCATTTGTCCTTTTCGAGGATTGCTCAGCGTTCACTCGCGTTGCGGCCTGCACACTCGCGCTGTCACCAATTCGTGACACGCTAATCGAAGGCTTCAGTCACTTCGTTACCTCCATGACTGCTCCGATTGCTTCCGGCTGGAGCGGTCGCCGGGTGGGACTTGCACCCACTGGAAGACGCCGCCTTATCGCGG
>CAVSXY010000020.1:0-285642 GCA_963732015.1 uncultured Alphaproteobacteria bacterium
TCCGCCCATCGGATTAAATCGCATCTCGGGGGTAAAGCTCATGCATTGGAACGGACCCAAGCACATCAGGGTTCTCGCGGCGGCTTCTCGCCGCTCATGGCGGTGCTAGCGTTCGCACGCGTGCCAGCGAGGAGAACCTAAGCATTTTCACTGGCGGAGCAGCGAGGGCTCACACTCGTGAGCAACAACTGCTCGGTGATGTCACGCTGTTGACAAGGCCAGCGAAAGCCCTTTGAAAATCGCCCCGCCGTTTCGCACACTGCATCTGCGTGACCCGATCGAGAATTTGCAAGAACCGCTCGCCGAGGATCGTTACTGGGGACATCCGACCATGCCCGAGTTCAGCTTCGACCCCGGGCAAGTCGGCGACATCATCAGCTATCTAAAAACGCTCGGGCACCAGCGGCTCGTCGCGCCTGGTCGATTTAGGTCAAAGCCGATCTTGCGGGCGGATGCTCTTAAGGAATCCCGCATCTCATCGCATTCGCAGATGTCTGACAATGAATTCAACGCATGGCCGACCAAAACTTATGACCCTGGGCGAGGGGGGTTATCCTGCCTGACGACGATATCAAGACTTAGAGCCTGATCCCGAAAAGCGGAAACCGTCTTCGGAGAAAGATCATGCTCAAACGAAAAATCTAGAGCGGCAAGCTCACGATGACGACGAACTTAACTTGCGGATCGCTCTGGATCTCGGGAAGCCGAGCTTGCGGCACATTGCCAGCATCTCGATATTCTCTTGCAGGACCTGGCCGCGCACGCATTTCAAGCCTTGGGCGCGGGCATATTCGATCATCTGCTGCATCAAGAGCCAGCCGAGGCCGTATCCTTTCAGGTCGGAGCGAATGAGGATGGCGTATTCGCCATTTTTGAAATCAGCGTCGGCGTGGATGCGCATGATGCCGACACATTGCTCCCGCTTATTTTGTCGATGGCTAGGAACGCCATGGCCCGCGCGTAATCGATTTGGGTGAAGCGCGCCACGAACATGTGGCTGAATTCCTTGACCGCCGCAAAGAAGCGCAGCCGCAAATCCTGTTGCGACACCTTGGCGAAAAACGGCGCATAGAGCTGCTCATCTTCCGGCCGGACCGGGCGCACCAGGAGCGCCCCGGCCGTCATGTAACGTCACATGCCGCTCCCATTCCTTCGGATAGGGCCGGATGGCAAAGCGCGGATGACCCGAAGGACCGCGGCGGCGCGCGACCGGCGCGATCGGGACGCCGGGCATCGATGGCGGCGATGACTCCGGTTTCGTCGGAAAGAACCGGATTGAGGTCGATCTCGCGGACTTCGCGGGAAATCGGCGGCCAGTTGCGCCAGCTTGACCAAAAGGGAGCGCGACGGCTTGCTCGTCTGCCGCCGGCACATTGCGATAGGCCTTGAGGATGCGCGAGACGCGCGTGCGCGCAATGAGACCGTGGGCGAGCCTAAGATCGAGCGGCGGCAGCGCCAGCGCCTTGTCGCTGATCACTTCCACCGCGATGCCGCCCTGGCCGAAGACGATAACGGGACCGAATGTCGGGTCATCGGCCAATCCAATGATGAGTTCGCGCGCCTTGGGCCGCAGGATCATGGGAAAAACCGAGAATGCCGGTGAAGGCGCGCGTCAGGCTTTGCCGCGCGCGCGCGTTCTAAAATATCCGACGCCGCTTCGCGCACGGCTGTTTCGCTGGTGAGATTGAGCCGTACGCCGCCGGATCTTCTAATTTGCGGCATGATATCGGGCGAAAGAATCTTCAGGACGACCGAATTGCCTGCGGCCAAGTGGGGGCTGGCCGCGGCAACCGCCTCTTCGGCATCGTGGGCAAACGCCGCCGGCGTAATCGGTATGCCATAAGCTGAGAACAGGCGCGTCATCGCGATCGGATCAAGCTCGTAGACGCGCCGATCGACGGCTTGTCGATCGACTTGCACGTCGCGCAATGCCGGATCCACGATCGGACAGCCGCACTGCGGCGCTATCGGGCGAAAATTCCTCCGGCAGGCTCGGCGGCGTCGCCATCAACAATTCCTGGGACTCCCGGTAACTCGACGAGGTGGATAAAGCCCTGGATGGCGGCGGTCTCGGTCGCGTAGCTCGGGATGCCGGCGGCATCAAATGTTTCCGATGCCGGGTCGCTGCCGCCGATCCACACGGCGAAAACCGGCTTGGGCGCGAAGGAACGCTTGTTGCGATGCTGCTGTGTTACGGTAGACCATATTCGCTTTTGCTGCTTCAGTGGGCGAGGCAAGTGCGGTCGGCACATTCATGACCAGAACGGCGTCATTGGCCGGGTCGTCGAGCAAGTTTTGCAGCGCTACGGCATATCTGGCATCGTCCGCGTCGCCAGCGATGTCGACGGGATTGGCATGCGACCAGATCGGCGGCAGCGCCACATCGAGCTGTCGCATCGTGCCGGGTGAAATCGTGGCGAGCTCGCCGGCAAAGTCTGCGAGACGATCCACGGCAAGGACGCCGATGCCGCCACCATTGGTTAAAATCGCCAGCCGCTTGCCGCGAAGATTGGTCCGGTGTCCCAGCGTCTCGGCCGCGGCGAATAATTCGTCGAGATCGAGCACGCGCAAGAGGCCGGCACGGCGAAACGCCGCGTCATAAACCGCGTCCGATCCGGCGAGCGCGCCGGTATGCGTCATGGCCGCTTTGGCGCCTTCGGCGTGGCGACCGGTCTTGATGACGAGAACCGGCTTGGCGCGCGCGGCGGCGCGTGCCGCCGACATGAATTTGCGCGCATCCCTGATCGATTTGACATAGAGCAGGATCGCCCGCGTCGCTCGGTCCATGGCGAAGAAATCGAGAAGATCGGCAAGGTCGACGTCAATGCTGTCGCCGATCGAAACCACGGCCGAAAATCCGATGTCGCGAACCGCTGCCCATTCCACAAGCCCAGGAGCGATGGCACCCGATTGCGAGATCAGTGCGAGATCGCCCGGCTGCGGCATCGAAGCGGCAAAGCTGGCATTAAGCTTGACACCTGGAACCTGCACACCAAGGCAATTCAGGGCCGACGAGCCGCATCCCGACCGCGCGCGCGGCACTTTCACACTGACCTGCGAGCGAACCCGGGCCATGTCCCAGACCCGCGGTTAGGATGATGCAGCCGGCCGTGCCTTTCGCGGCCGCCGCGGCGACAATGCCGGGAACGGCCTGGGGCGGCGCCGCGATTACTCCAATATCGGGCGTGTCTGTAAGCTGCTCGTAGCTTTGACAGCGCGAATTCCATCGATTGCATCGTAGGACGGGTTGACGAGATGGATGTCGCCTTGAAAATCGCCGCGCTGGAGATTTCGCAACACCGCGCGGCCGGTCGATTTTTCGCGGGGGCTGGCGCCGACCACCGCGACCGATCTTGGCGCGAACAAGGTGTTCAGTCGATAAGTTGACATCGCTCCACCCGGTTCGGTTTGGTCTGAGGACGGGTGTCGAGTAGCGCAAATTGACGTCGCGTTAGCATGACGACAACACCGAGCGTTTTGGCTTGCTTACGAACTCAGTGCGGCTACGCATAGGTGATCAACCCCGCAAAGCCCTCATCCATGTGGTCCTGATGGTGACAGTGAAAGAACGTGGGCCGGGATCGTCGGCCACGAAGTCCACCTCGGCCGTCGAATATCGCGGCATGCTGAGCGTATCTTTCTTAAGCCCCGAGGTCGGTTTGTCGCCAATTTTTGTAACCTCAAAGGTATGGCGATGCGTATGCACCGGATGTTGGTCGCCGCTATGATTTTCCATCACCAGCCGGTAGCGCTTGCCCTCGTGAACGGTGAAGAGCGGGTTCGTGTCGGGCCATGATTTGCCGTTGATGGTCCAGCGGTTGTAGCCGCCGCGACCGCCCGGAATCTTCTCGAATTTCAAGTGGAATGTTTCGTCCGGTTCGGCGACGGCACCGTTCCGAGCGAAAATCGTATAATCCCAATTGGCCTTTGGCGGCGCTACCCATTGCGGCTCGCCGCCACGATTTTGGTATTCGACAACGATGCCGAGACCCATTTGGCGATCCATGTCGTCGACTGCGCCCAAGACCCAGACGCCTGGATTGTTCATCTCGACGATGACATCCACCCGCTCGGCCACGTCCAGCCACAGCACCTCGACCGAAGCTTGCGTCGGGACCAGATTGCCGTCGAGAGCGATGACGGTGAACCGATGACCGGGCAGTGCCAAGCTGGTCCCCATGCTTGCGCTGGCGTTGAGCAAGCGGAACAGCACGCGCTCGCCCTGCTTCACGCGGAGCGGCTCGCCGTGTCCGAGCATCCGATCGCCGAGCGTGGCCGCGTGATACATGACCTCCAAGCCGTTATCGAGCGGCGGCCCTTTGCGGATATCCTGCATGCTGACCCACTCACCCTCCCAGAGGTGCGCGGCGAGCAGGACCTCGCGGTCGTAGCGGCCGGGGTTACCCGCCACCGGTTCGACAATCAGGAAACCGTATTCCCCGGAGTAGGTGCTGCGCGTCAAATCCATGCCGGTCATGGCATGGCTGTGATACCAGCGCGTGCCTGCGGGCTTGGGTGTAAAGGTATAAAGGAGCGATTGTCCGGGCGCGATAATCGGCGATCCTTCCTCCATCGATCCGTCCTGTAGCGAGGGCAAATAGAGTCCGTGCCAATGGATGAGGTCGGGATAGCCGGCGTCATTGATGAGATTGATGGCGACCGGCTTGCCTTCCAGCAGCCGTAAAACCGGCCCGGGAACGGTGCCGTTATAACCGGTGGTCTTGACGATTTTTCCCGGCGCCAATTCGAGGGAGACGGGCCCGATCCGGATCGTATGATCGATCGAGGGCTCGGGCGCCTGCGCATGAAGAAAACCGGGCCATGTGTCGCCAAGGCCGAGCGCGGCAGCAGCCGTCCCAGTGTTGATGAGGAGGCTTCGACGGTTCAGATGAAACTCACTTGGGTTCATGAGGATACTCCGATCGACACCCGCCTTGCAGAGACGCGATCGTTGCAGCGTTCGGCGTCAGTGCCGCGAACCCGATCGCCGTGGCCGCCACAAAATATCGCTGGATCATTGCGCCCATCACGGCAGTCACCTTTTACGCCAGCGCCAGAGCAATTCCTCCCAGCGCACTGATGACGACGACCAAGAGCGGCGGCGCGTGCCAAACGGTAAGGAGAACGAAGCCGACGAGCGCGATCCCGAAATCGCCGGGCGCGTTGACGGAACTGGTCCAAACCGGATTGTAAAGCGCCGCGCCGAGCAATCCCACGACCGCGGCATTGACGCCGCGCATCATCGCCTGAGCGCCAACGCGCATTCGGAAAGCATCCCAGAAGGGCAGCGTGCCAAGCAGGATCAGAATCCCGGGAAGAAAAATCCCGAGCAGTCCGAGCGCCGCGCCGGCCACGCCGTGCGGCGAAGGGCCGACCACCGCGCCGAGATAGGCGGCGAAAGTGAACAGCGGCCCGGGAACGGCTTGTGCCGCGCCGTAACCGGCCAGGAAAGTATTGTCGCTAACCCAACCCGGCGTAACGAAAGCCTCGCGCAACAGCGGCAGCACAACATGGCCGCCGCCAAACACTAGTGCACCCGAGCGGTAGAAGGCGTCGAACAGCGCGATACCCTGCGCGTTAGTTAAACCGCGAACAATGGGAAGGCCCATGAGCAGGACAAAAAAGGAGGCAAAGCCACGAGCCCCGCCGTGCGGGACACCTGCATCGGCATGTGATCCACCGCATTTGGTGGCGCGCCGCGACAAAGCCGCAAGCCGGCAACGCCGCCAAGGAGGATTGCTCCGATTTGGGCGACCGAAGAGGCGCTGAATAAAATGATCAGCGCCGCCATGACGGCGATGGAGGCTCGCTCACGGTCCGGACAAAGCGTGCGTGCCATGCCCCAGACAGCCTGCGCGACGATGGCGACGGCGACGAGCTTGAGGCCATGCAGCAACCCCGTTCCAGCGGGGCCGCTGAGTGCGCTTGCACCATAGGCGAAGAGAACCAGCGCAATCGCCGAAGGCAAGGTGAAGCCGGTCCATGCTGCAAGCGCCCCGCGATAGCCCGCCCGCATCAGCCCGATCGAAAATCCAACCTGGCTGGAGGCAGGACCAGGCAGAAACTGGCACAAGGCGACCAGATCGACGTAAGCCCGTTCGTCGAGCCAGTGCCGGCGCGTCACGAATTCTTCACGGAAATACCCGATGTGCGCGATCGGCCCGCCGAAGGAACTGACGCCGAGCTTAAGAAAAACGAACAAGACTTCGAGCGGTGAGCCCGTGGGTCGAGTCCCGGGCGAAGCGTTGTCCGGGCTCCCGGGAACCGCCTCAGTGCTCTCCTGCGCGACGGTATCCATTATCTCGCATTATAAGCTCACCATATCGAAGGTCGATATCGATCGGCTGAAAGCTATCCAATGCGTGAAGCACGACGGGCGGCGGCCGGAGATTTGATGTCGTGACCACGCGAAGATCTCGGCGACCGCGATCCTTGCAATTCGCCGACAAGCTCGCGGACCTGGAGTTTCGCGAGCTTGTTTGCCTCGCGCCCCCGTCGGAGGCCGCCGATGTCGTCATACTCGTCGATCGCCTCGATCGCATGTCTGCTGCCGTCGCTATCGCGCGGCGCACGCGCCGCATTGCGCTGCAGCAGAGCATCATCGCAGGATTGGCACTAGCCGATTTCAGTATCCCTGTAGCCGAATTGCGGCGGGCCGCCAGCCGGACTGTCGAACGCCAATGGCGCGACAATATGAAATTGGCCGTTGGGGATAAGGCCGTAATTGAACTCCCATGCGGGACCCACACCTGACGTATCGCCGCTTTCAGGAGTGCCTGAGGTAAAGGTGTAAAATTCATAATGCTGATATTCGACGGGCTCAGGATCGTCGGTACGGAAGGGCGGACCTGCGGTTGCCCCGCGAGGAAGGATCGCCAATAGGCCCGCCGCAATCGCAGCACGAGCGGCGGAGTGTCTCCACGTTGCCACGCTCAAACCCCTGCATAGATAACAGTTCAAACGCTGCGATAGACGTGCGCGTTCAGCGGCCGAGCCACCGCACCGCCAAGCAACGCCATGAACTTCCGCCGCCTCACGTGCCCCCCGCAAGCAGAGCTACACCTTACCAGCGAAACCTTTCTTGTGCATCACAGCAAATTTGGACCGCCCAGGTCCGAAGTAGGTCATCTTCGACGTTTTGAGGGGCCGCCAGCAATATCTGCTTCCACTTCATTGGCAACCGGACCGCCGCTTCGCATTAAGTGAAGCAATAGGCCCACAACCGGAAACTCAGCCGCAGCAACCAGTATCTATCCTTATTCGATCACCTCGTCGGCGCGCCGCAGCAACGATTGGGGAATTACCAAGCCACAATCTCCCTTAGATGGGTTTCGTATCATTGTGTTAAATCAATGCAAAACTTGAAAATTTGGATTGATTAGAACGAAAAATCTACAAACAACCAAATCGTCGCGTGACCTGAACTGTAGTTCTAATGGCGCAATCAACAGAATCGAAAGGAAAGGTGCTCGCCGTGCGCGGAGCGGTCGTCGACGTCGCCTTCGAGCACACCGACCTTCCGCAACTCGATGAAGCCCTGATCGTCGAATGGGACCGGCCCGGAAGCCTCATTGTGGAGGTGCAGGCGCATCTCGACGAAGGTACCGTTCGCGGCGTTGCACTCCAGGAGACAACCGGCCTGAAACGCGGCGTGCCGGTGCGCAGCACCGGACATCCGATCACCGTACCGGTCGGCGATGCCGTTCTGGGTCGTCTCCTGGATGTCACGGGACGCGTGCGCGATAACGGCCCAGCGCTGCCGGCAGATATGCAGCGTTCGCCCATCCACAGAGCGGCTCCGCCGCTTGCAGATCGCAGTCAAGCGACCGCCATCTTCGAGACCGGCATCAAGATCATCGACCTTTTGGCTCCGCTTGCTCAAGGAGGCAAGGCTGCCATGTTCGGTGGCGCCGGTGTTGGCAAGACCGTTGTGGTCATGGAGCTCATCCACGCCATGGTCAAAAGCTATCAAGGCATATCGGTCTTTGCCGGAGTCGGCGAGCGGTCCCGCGAAGGCCACGAGCTTTTCACAGAAATGCAGCAATCGGGCGTGCTGGATCGCACCGTGCTGGTGTACGGCCAGATGAACGAACCGCCCGGCGCGCGCTGGCGCGTCGGACTGACGGCGCTCACGATTGCCGAATATTTTCGCGACCAGAAGCGACAGAACGTCTTGCTGCTGATGGACAATGTGTTCCGCTTCGTCCAAGCCGGCAGCGAAGTTTCGGGCCTGCTCGGACGCTTGCCTTCACGGGTCGGATACCAGCCAACGCTCGCCACCGAAGTCGCCGCACTGCATGAGCGCATCGCGTCGGTCGCAGGCGTATCGGTCACCGCGATCGAAGCCGTCTACGTGCCGGCCGACGATTTCACCGATCCCGCCGTGACCGCGATTTCGAGCCACCTCGACAGCATGATCGTGCTGTCCAGATCGATGGCCGCCGAAGGCATGTACCCCGCCGTCGATGCCTTGAGCTCATCGTCCGTCCTGCTCGATCCGATCGTCGTCGGCGAAGAGCATTACCGCATTGCCGAACAGGTGCGCGAGACGATCGCTCATTACAAGGAATTGCAGGACATCATCTCGCTGCTTGGCATCGAGGAACTCAGCGCCCGCGATCGGCTCATCGTCATGCGGGCACGCCGGCTGCAAAGATTCCTCACGCAGCCCTTCGCGGTCACCGAGGCTTTTACCGGCACGCCCGGACGATCGGTGCCTCTGGCAGAAACGCTCAAGGGCTGCCAGGCGATCCTTGATGGCACCTGCGATAACTGGGCGGAGAGTTCGTTCTACATGGTCGGCACGATCGACGAGGCGCACGCTAAGAACGCCGCCTCGAGCCGCGAGGCCAAGCCGTCATGAGACTTGTGATTACAACCCCCACGAAGATCGTCATCAATGATCCTGACGTGACTGCGGTGCGCGCCGAGGACGAGAGCGGCAGCTTCGGCATTCTCACCGGCCATGCGGATCTCCTGACCGCACTGACCATATCGGTGGTGAGCTGGCATCACGGCGACGATCGGCGGCGCTTTTGCGCCGTTCGCCGCGGCATTCTGTCAGTGACCAATGGCAGCGAAGTCGCCATCGCGACGCGCCAAGCAATCCCTGGCGACGATCTCGAACAACTCGAACAAGTGGTGCTGGCCGAATTTCGCGAGGCACTCGACGCTGAGCGGACCGCGCGTACAGAAAGCCTGCAACTGGAGATGAAAGCCATCAAGCAGATCGTCCGCTACCTGCGGCCCGAACGGCCCGGCGCATTCGGAGGCTGATCGTGAACAGCAAGACCGTCGAGCCCGAAACAAATACTCCGGACGGGATGGCGGACGCGGTTCGCAAACGGCAGGAACGCCGCAAGCTTTGGCAGAACGAAGGCGAGCCCTCCGTGGCGCGCTTCATCGGTCAAATCGGCGTTCTCGGCTGGATCATCGTGACGCCGACGTTAATCGGCCTGTTCTTCGGCCGCTGGCTCGATCACAAGTTCGGCACAGGCATCTTCTGGAGCGCGCCATTGCTTCTGCTCGGCGTGGTGGTTGGGTATTGGTCCGCTTGGAAATGGATGCACAAGCAATGATGGAATTTCATCTCGCTGAACACGACCTCGTTTTGCCCGCACTGAGTGCCGGCGCATGGCTGGCTGTCGGGACGCTGATCGGCGTGTTTTACTTTCTGGCCCTGCGATGGAACGTCCGAATTTTCGTCGCCGGGCGATCGCTGCCGCTCGCGTTGGCCACTCAACTGGTTCGCTTCGCGGTCGTCGCCGGCGGGCTAGCCATCATCTCGAAGCAATTCGGTGCACTGCCGCTGCTCCTCGCTGCGGCCGGCATCGTGTTGACGCGAACAGCGATCGTTCGATTTGGAGCATCGCCGTGATCGGATCGCCACTTGCCACGAAAACCGTACTCATGATCGGGCCAGTTCCCATCACCGAGCCCGTCGTCGTGACCTGGGGTCTTATGGCGACCCTGGCGTTCGCAGGCTGGCTGGCCACGCGTTCGCTCGCCGTTGTGCCGTCGCGCAGCCAGGCCGTCGTTGAAATCATCGTAGGAGCGATTGAAGATCAAATCCGCAGCACCATGCGTATCGCGCCGGCGCCATATCTGCCGCTGCTCGGTACGCTGTTCGTATTCATCCTCGCCGCGAATTGGTCTTCGTTGATTCCGGGGGTCGACCCGCCGACCGCGCACATCGAGACTGACGCCGCCCTTGGCCTGATCGTTTTCTTTGCGATCATCTATTTTGGCATCCGCACGCGGGGGCTGCCCGGCTATCTCAAAACGTTCGCTGATCCGAGTATCGTCATGATTCCGCTCAATGTCGTGGAGACCTTCACGCGCACCTTTTCTCTGATCGTGCGCCTGTTCGGCAACGTCATGAGCGGCGTTTTCATCATCGCCATCATACTGTCGCTCGCCGGCCTGCTGGTGCCGATTCCGCTGATGGCGCTCGATCTGCTGACCGGAGCCGTCCAGGCCTACATCTTTACCGTTCTCGCTATGGTCTTTATTGGCAGCGCGGCAACCAAAAGCCGTGTCGACTGCGGCAACGAATAGGAGAGATCATGAATTGGACCGAGATTGTCAGCATTTTTGCCGCGGCGATGGCCGTATCATTCGGAGCAATCGGCCCCGCACTCGGCGAAGGACGGGCGGTCGCAGCGGCGATGGATGCCATCGCCCGCCAACCGGAAGCCGCTGGCACAATATCGCGGACGTTGTTCGTCGGTCTTGCCATGATCGAGACCATGGCGATCTACTGTTTGGTCATTGCGCTCCTGGTGCTGTTCGCTAACCCGTTCATCCACTGAAATCCATGCATTTTGATTGGTGGACGCTGGCGCTCCAGACCGTCAATGTCCTCGTTCTCATCTGGATTCTCGCCCGGTTTTTATTTCGGCCGGTGGCGGATATCGTCGCCAAGCGGCAGGAGCAGACAAACAAGCTTCTCGCCGACGCAGCCGCGGAGCGTAAAGAAGCGGCTGACATTCACGCCGACGCCGACAAAGCGCGGGCGGTCATTGGCGCGGAGCGGGATCGGCTGATCGCGGAGGCGCGAAAGTCGGCGCAGATCGAGAACGCCAATCAGCTCGCGCAATCGTCTCAGGCGATCGCAAAGCTGCGCAGCGAGGCCGAAGCGGTCATTGCCCGGGACCGGGCTGCGGCGCAGCAGGCGATCATTGCCCGTGCCAGCCAAGTTTCCGTGGACATTGCGCAGCGCCTGCTCGGACGGCTGCCGCCAAAGATTGCGCTGACGGCTTTCCTCGATGGGCTCTGTCAGGAGCTTCGCACACTGTCACCCGCCGCAAGAGAGAGCTTTACATCGGCGGCGGCCACTGGCCAGGCGATCGAGGTCGTGACGGCGGCTCCGCTTTCGCACGAGGAGACCGCGCGCGTGCGCGAGGCGGTCAAGGAGGCGTTAGGTGCAAGCCCGGTCTTCGCGTTTCGCGCCGATCCAACCTTGATTGGCGGCATCGAGCTTCACAGCCGCAACTCGATCGTGCGCAACAGCTGGCGCGCTGATCTTGATAAAATCGCCGAGGAATTGGGCCGTGACGAACAGCCCCGCAGATCTTGATAGCTGGCTCAAGGCCGCAAAAGAGCGCGTCAAAGCGACGACGCTCGCGCCTGTCGCCGAGCAGGTCGGACGTGTCGAGGCGATCGCCGACGGCATCGCACTAGTATCCGACCTGCCCAATGTGCGACTGGACGAGATCATCCGTTTCCAGCACGGCCAAGTCGGCTTTGCCCTCACGTTAGACCGCGACTTGCTGGGATGTGTCCTGCTCGACGAGACGGAAGGAATCCAGGCGGGCAACCGTGTCGGCGGCACCGGCGAAGTGGTGCGCGTACCGGTCGGGCCGGCCTTACTGGGCCGCACGGTCGATCCGTTGGGCCGCCCGCTCGACGGCGGCGGTGAAGTGATCGCCGAAGCGACCGAACCCATCGAACGCCCGGCGCCTGCGATCATTGATCGGGATTTCGTCAGCGAACCGGTCCAGACCGGCTTGCTTGTACTCAATTCCATGTTTGCGCTAGGCCGGGGACAGCGCGAACTGATTATCGGCGACCGCGCGATTGGTAAGACCGCGGTTGCCGTTGATTGCATCATCAATCAGAAGCGCAGTGATATGATCTGTGTTTACGTCGCCATCGGCCAAAAATCGTCCACGGTCAAGCAAGTCATCAACGCCATTCAAACTCACGGCGCGTCTGAGCGGTGCATCTTCGTGGTCGCGAGCGCATCGGCCGTTCCGGGATTGCAATGGATCGCACCCTTTGCGGGCTTCACAATGGCCGAGTATTTCCGCGATCGCGGCCAGCACGCGCTGGTCGTCATCGACGATATGACCAAACACGCCGCCACGCACCGCGAGATTGCGCTTCTCACCAGGCAACCTCCGGGCCGCGAGGCTTACCCCGGTGACGTATTCTATGTTCATGCACGGTTGCTCGAACGCGCCGCCAAGCTCTCGAAGGCTGCCGGCGGCGGGTCGCTGACCGCCCTCCCCATTGCCGAATTGGATGCCGGCAATTTGAGCGCCTACATACCGACCAATCTGATCTCGATCACTGACGGCCAGATCGTTCTCGACGCCCGTTTATTTTATGAGGGCCACAAGCCGGCCGTCGATGTCGGCACCAGCGTCAGCCGGGTCGGCGGCAAGGCACAGGCGCCAGCCTTGCGCGAGGCCGCGAATTCCATGCGGCTCGACTATGCACAGTTCCTGGAACTGGAGATGTTCACACGCTTCGGGGGCGTGACGGACATCCAGGTCAAGGGCAAGATTGCGCGCGGGCAGCGCATCCGCGCCATCCTGTCCCAGCCCCAATACGCCTCGCTGCGGCTCGTGGACGAAGTCGCTCTTGCTCTGGCAGTACAGGGCGGTCTGCTCGATGCTTTGCCGCTGGAAGACATCGGAAAATTCCGCTCCGAGCTTCCGGCCTGGCTCGACCGCTCGCCGATCGTCGCTGAAATCGAGCGGACCGGACGCCTCAGCGACGCGCAAAACGCCGAGATGAAAGCGAGTCTCTCTGCGCTGGTGAACCAGCTCGCGCCGCCTGCAACCACAGCCGCACTGAGGACCGATTAATGGCGGAACGACTGACCGATATCGTCACGCAGATCCAAAATGTCCGGCAACTCGAAGCGGTCGTTACCGCCATGCGTGGGATCGCAGCCTCCCGAGCGCAGAAGGGCCGATCGCTGCTCGCTGGCATTGCGGCCTACACCGCCGTTGTTTCACGCTCCATCGGCCAAGCTTTGACCCTGCTGCCGGCGGATATGATGACCTCGGCTCCGCTTCGGCATGCCAAACGCGGACTCATCCTGTTTTGCGCGGAGCAGGGCTTTGCCGGAGCTTTCAGCGAGCGTGTTCTTGACGCGGCGGCAGACGACCTGGGCAGCTCCGTGAACCTAGTGATCGGGACTCGCGGCGCCGTCGTTACCAATGAACGCGGCCTTATACCTGCCTGGTCGGCTCCCATGGCCACCAATGTTGACGCTATTCCAAGTTTCGCAAACCGACTGGCTGACACGTTGTATGATTATGTTGCGCGCGGTGCGATTGCGCAGGTCGACGTTCTGTTTTCGCGCGCGGTTCCCGGCAGCGGCATCGAGATCGATCGCCATTCGCTGCTCCCAATCGACTTCGGACGCTTCGTGCGACCGGTCGAGAAACAGGTGCCGTTGACCACCTTCGCACCCCAGCTCCTACTCGAGCGCCTTGCTGTGGAATACGTTTACGCGCAACTTTGCGAGGCTGCCATGCACGCCTTCGAAGCGGAGAATGAGGCGCGCATGATGGCCATGGCCTCGGCGAAAACCAATATCGAATCGAAGCTGGTCGGACTCTCACAGCGCGAGCGTCAGTTGCGCCAGGAAGAAATCACTACGGAAATCGTTGAACTGGCAACCGGGACGCAAGCCTCAGGCATCCGTCGCAGATAGAGCCTGTTTGTGGCCGCCGGCGAAGTGGTCGGATGAATCTTTCGCAATGCGTCAATTAACGGTGGCGCTTACTCCCCGTCGGGACCTTCTGGTTTCGCGTCCGAAATACTCGAGACGCCGACGATTTATTTGTTACGCTCGCGCTCACCCCGATTTCGGTCGCGGGTATACCTGCATTGACCAGCCTAGGTTCGCTTCCTTCAAGCGTCCCACCGTCTCGGTGACGTCCGGGAGTTCGGCCCAGCAAATGACGTCGAGATCAGTTTCGGCGCTCATGTCGTCTCCGACAACGACCCGTCGCCACTCCTGATTGCTCTCGACGCACGTGGCGACAACTCTCACAAGATTGACGCTTTCAGAGCTGAATGCCCTGGCAAACGCGAGCGCAAGAACTTGCCTATCTTTGGGCGGCTCATCTTGATTCCAGGATGGTTGATTAGCCATTTTCGTGCTTCCCCCCAAAAAAGCTCCGCCTGCTGAGCTTCGGCAGCGGAGTTAGCGGCGACCTATTTGGTCTTGGGGTGGGAGCCTACCCGCCGCATTTTGGATATGCGTGCCGCAAGAGCGGCGCAACGCTAATTTCAGATTTAGGTTACCGACCGAACGGCTTCGAGCGCGCGTCGATCATTTCCGTTCCGAGTCCGCGCCACAAACGCACATTGCACCTATTCGCGCAGGCTAGATCAACATGCGCGCCGAGTGCTATTTCTTTAATGACTGAATATAGGCGGCGATATCGTCCGCTGCGGCGCGGCTCAATGGTAGTTCTGGCATCTTCGGGTGCGGATCGAGGAGGAAGTACGCAACCGCCTTGGTATCGAAGTTGGGAGATTGGGCAATTGTTGCAAATGGCGGCACATCCGCGCTGGCGCGTTGCTGGTCAGGCGACACAATATGGCACGACGCACACCATCTTTTCGCTAAGTCGAGACCATGCTGAGCGTTTGCGGCGTAGGATTGTGCGACGCCAGCAACCAAAACCACAGTTGCAAGTGAGGCAAGCTTAACGAGGTGCATTAGCGGTCCGATCCTTAAATTACAACACCGCTAAGGTGTCATTACTTTTTGTGATCCTCATCGTATTCCTTGAGCTTGCCTTCCTGTTCGAGAAGCAATTTCTCGATCTGCCGACGTTTCGCAGAAATCTGTAGTGAGTTTGAGCATTTCCCGAAAATGCTCAATGTTTTCCGGATGACAAAACGCTCCATGACCCCTCACAAGGGCGCAGCCGCCTATATTGGCCCTTGAGCTAGATCAATGCGGCTTTGCGCACTTTAGATGACTATGCTTTCGTGGAAAAGATATGGCAACCCATCGGCACGGCTCCGGCAAATGCCGAGTTGGAGCTAAGCGTCTACGACCAAGGCGAATATCACGTGCTGGCATTCCCCTGTCAGCGCGATGACTCAGGCTGGCGCGATGTGCGCGCCAAGCGATCCGTGCCGCTTGAGCCTACTCATTGGCGGCTGTGGGATCGTACGCGCGGGTGACGAAGGTCACACCAATTTGGCGTCACGGCGTGGGCTTTAGGCGGCACGCTCTTGCTTTACCGTTTCGACGTGCTGGCAACGCGAACAATAATAGACGTAAATGTCAGGCAGTTCCCGAAGGTCGATATGGCGATAGACCAAACGGAACGGCCCAAAGGAGCCAATTGATGATATTCACAGTTCGCATGATCGTTGCCTTATGGGCAGTGACAGTGGGACGCGTCCAGGCACAGGAGGTGGGTAGCACTCGCCAAGGCCATCAGCTCGCCCGTGGGGAATGTGCCGAATGCCACTTGGTGGACAAGGTGCCGGGCCGCTCGCCTAATGCCGCTGCACCCACCTTCGAGAGCATTGCCAACGTCAATGGCATGACGAGTACCGCACTAGTTGCCGCGCTGCGAACATCGCACGGAACAATGCCAAACGTCATAATCAAGGGTAATGATATAGGCGATCTTGTCGCCTATATTTTGAGTTTGAAACACGGCGACTGATCTTTACTCCAGCGGACTTCCCATCGGGTCCTTCATCACGCTGTTCGGCGAAATCATTCCGCAAGTGAAGACGTGGTTCATTCGACGGTTCGGGTTGAAGTGGCCATACCGCTTGCCGAGATGATGATCTTCGGTGCTTGATTTATCATCAGCGCGTTGGATTCATCGACAGTCCTAACGTAATGCGCGACTTTGCAGGCAGCGCGGCATTCCTGCTCGCCTAGTCTCACGTCCCGGAAATCGCTGCAAAGGATGTCGCTGGCGTCTTCCGCCATGGGGCTGTCGAGAAAGACAGGAACATTGGCAATTCGCCCGGCAGCTTTCAGCCGTTGAAGGTAGTAGAGAATGACCTGCGTCCGGCCGACAGCGAACGCCGGGATTATCACAGTGCCGCCGCGTCCAACCGTCCTTTTGACGAAATCAGCGAGCGCTTCCTCTGGGTCTGTCGTGCTGTGGCGGCGGTCGCCATACGTTGATTTCGACCACAAGATAATCGGCTTGTGAAATCGGAGTCGGGTCCACCATGATCGGATCATTTGGCCGTCCAAGATCGCCCGAAAACACGATCTTTATGCCGCCGCAAGCCAGCTCGACAATTGCCGCGCCGAGAATATGACCGGCACGCCGGAAGCAAGCGCGCACGCAGTCCACGACTCGCTCCATCGCGTCGAATGCAACAGGCCGAAACTGCCGGAGCGCAGCGTCGGCATCCTTCATCGTATAGAGTGGCAGAGGCGGCCGGTGCTTCGAATAACCATGCCGGCTAGCAAACTCAGCATCACGCTCCTGCAGGTGACCGCTATCGGGAAGGAGTATTCCGCACAGATCGAGCGTGCCGCGAGTCGAGAACACCGGTCCGGAGAAACCATTTTTGATCAGCAGCGGCAAATAGCCTGAATGATCAAGATGAGCGTGGGTAAGGATGACGGCATCGATCGACGACGGATCGACTGGTAGCGGCGCCCAATTGCGCAGCCGCAGTTGCTTGAAGCCCTGAAACAGACCACAATCGATTAAGACACGCTTGTTGTTAGCTTCCAGAAAGTATTTTGACCCCGTGACCGTGCCAACGCCGCCTAAAAATGTCAGCTTCATCATTCTTCACCTGACTGTCGCCGATCCGTCGTATTGCGCAAAGATGCCGATTTGCGGCCTATGCTGATTAGACGCGTCAACGCGAGAACTGGGGAGGTGCCAACAACGCGTTGTCGCACCCCGAGACGTAGTCTTCTGTTCCTAGAATACTGCGCATACCGATCGCTGTGGGGTCGAACCTACCACGGCGAAGGGTTGAAGCCTGGCGTTTTCAATGTGATGTCCCAATTGCGGTCGATCAATCGATCCGCAGTCGGGCAAAGACGGAAATCTTTATCGAGTCCATTGCCAAGGTGAACATCAGCGTCGCTGCCGCGAGCAGCCCGATGATCCATATCGGCAGCGAACTCATCAAGACGCCGGCCGCTGCAAGACCGCCCATCAGGACGACGTCACAAGCCGACGCCAGCACCATGATCGGCGCCGGGCGTGAGCTCCAAAGGCGGCCGCGTTCGCGCAGCACGTACACATTGCCCTGCCCAGCGAAGCCAAGCATGACGAACGTCAATGTCTGCATCTGGTCGGGGCTCAGGCCCAGCGCGTACCAACTCATACCCAGGATCACCACCAGGTAGAACAGCCTGAACGCTCCCAGCGGGACGGCTGCAAGCATCAGATTGCCGACTCGCCACGCGTTGGGATATGGCGATGGACGCGCCTAGTCAGCCGCACGCGACATTGTCACAAAATCGTTGGTCAACATTGCCAGCGCCTGCAGGAACGGCGTCAGCACCGCGTGACCCGTAATGATCAGTCCGACACCAAGCACGATCAGCGTCACGCATTTGTTGACAAGGATCATGAGCGTATAGGTTAACACGCGCTGGAATGCGGATCGGCCTTCCTTGATGCAGGCGACAATTCCAGCAAGACCCGGCTCGGTGAGCACAACCCCCGCTGCAGCTTTGGCCACATCTGTTGCCGTCGATACGGCGATCCCCATTTGGGCTTGCCTCAGTGCGGGCGCGTCATTAGCCCCGTCGCCGCACATGCCGACCGCGTGGCCCTGCCGTTGGAACGCCTTGACCAGTTGAAATTTCTGTTCGGGGAATACGCCCGCATACACGGCAAAGTCACGGGCGCTTACACTTTCGGGAATTTTTCCCGGCGGGCAAACCGGGCCGTCGATTCCGATCGCGTGCGCGACTGTCGCCGCCGTCGTGGCGGCATCGCCGGTGACCATAACGGGAAGCACGCCGAGCGATCGCATTTCCGTCAGCAACTCTGCCAAATCTGGCCGCGGTGGATCGGCAAAGGCGATAAATCCAATCAGCTCCACAGCATCCTTTGGGCCAGCAGCCACCGCAATCGTTCGGTACCCGGCCTGTGTGAGTGCGTCCAACTCTGCGGTGGCTTCGGGTTCGATTGGCGCAAAAGCGGCGACCGCGGCCGGCGCGCCTTTGACGACCCGGATCTCGCGGCCCCGCTCGTTCGCGGTCGCCTCGGCCATCTTTGCGTCCGGATCGAACGGCGTGAAGCTCAAGGCATTTTGAGGCACGCGCTCCGAATTTTGGCGCTCGCTCGCCATCTTGCGGATGGCGGAATCCATCAAATCTTGGCCGTCCGCAGAACTGGCAAGCACCGCCAAGCCGAGCACGTCGGCTTCGTCATAACCCTGTTTGATGGGACGAACGGCTCCGACCGCCAGTTCATTGAGAGTCAGCGTGCCTGTCTTGTCGCAGCAGAGTACATCGATCGTCGCGGCCTCATGCAGCGCGGACAATCGGGTCAGCAATATACCTTTCAGGGCCAGCCTTCTGGCGCCCAAAGCCGCCGCTTGAGTGAACGTTGCCGCCAGAGCGACCGGCACGGCCGACAACATCGCGGTGAGGACTAGTAACGCGATCTGCTGAAAACTGACTCTGATGGAAACCGCATATGCCACGATCCCCACCACGATGACGAGATTGAGCATCGTCAGATTGCGAACAACGCCCAGCACCGCCTTTTGCTCGGCACTCTCGACGTGGGCGACACTCACCAGTTCGGCCGTACGACCGAAATAGGTTCGGGTTCCAGTGGCGACAACCTTCGTGATCGCTTCGCCGCGCCGAACCAAGCCGCCCGCATAGGCGGTTTGCCCGGCCTCTATCTCGACGGGAAACAACTCGCCGGTCAGCATCGATTGATCGACCAGTAAGGATCCGCTGAGGAGCATCAGGTCAGCCGGAACAACCTCGCCCAGCGCAATTTGCACGATGTCACCGGGAACGAGCTCTGCCGCCGGAGTATCAACCCAGGCACCGTCGCGCTTGACCCGCGACTTTAGTGAAAGCCGCTTCTTGAGAAGCGCCAAAGCGGCGTCCGCCCTGCTTTCCTGAATCACCCCGAGGACGACGTTGAGCACCGGCAGCATCGCAATCAGCAAAGCTGTCAGCCGCTGGCCTATGGCGATCTGCAGCACAATCGTCGCCTCGAGCATCCACGGCACTGGCGCCCAAAAGTGACGCGCCACCCTTTGGAGGGGGTAAACATGGTCTTCCACGACGGCGTTGGGGCCAAATTCGGCCTGTCGACGCGCCGCCTCGGCGGACGACAATCCGTTTAACTCAGTGGGGCCGTTCACCGTCATCTCTTCCGAACAAGGCTCGCCGCAGCACTTTTGACCGAACGACGCGCTTTTAGCATGTTTGGATTGCCATTTTTCCGCGACTATGTACCCAATGAGTATCTTGATCTGGGTCAACGCAGCGACGCGCCATTCATGGAGACTAGAAAAAGGAAGATACAACCCCGCGACCGGAGTGCCGAAAATGGCCACACGCCGCGAAGTCAATCTTGGCATTCTCTTAACCGCAGCTACCGCCGCTGCGACGACAATGGAGGCTACGAACAGCTTTGCGCAGTCTCCGCAGGCGATCACTTTGCCTCCTCCAGCGATGGAAGGCGGCAAGTCGTTGATGCAATCGCTGCAGGCTCGGCAGTCGATCCGTAATTACGCGGATCGAGCGCTATCGAACCAGGATCTTTCGAACCTGCTGTGGGCCGCCTGGGGCATCAATCGCCCGCAGAATGACGGCCGCACGGTGCCGCGCTGGCGCGACGCCTATCTCTTGAATATTTATCTAATCAGAGCCGACGGAGCTTGGCTTTACGAGCCCAAGAGCCACCAGCTCTTGTTCCACATGGAGGGCGATTTAAGGGAGCAGACCACGACCGGTCAGCCGTTCGTTGCCACGGCGCCGCTGAACCTCGTCTATGCCTTCGATACTGCGAAAATGGGCAACGCGACTGATGCCGAAAAAAACGCAACCTCTGGAGCAACCGCCGGCGTGACCGGTCAGAACGTTTATCTCTACTGCGCCTCAGCAGGACTCGCGACGGTATTTCGCGAGAGCGTACCCGCGGCGCTCGCAAATACGTTGAAACTTCCGCCCGGACAGATCATCCAGTTCGCACAGACGGTCGGATACCCGAAGGCTTAGTCTGTCCATAATTGCGCAATCTCACGCCGCGCCGAGTTGTAAGTAGCAAATGCGGCGCCTCTGGTCGCAGATTGAGCTGCGGGATATGCGAACCATATCGATAAGAGTCAACGCCCAGTTCGCATTAAGACCAATTCGCAAACGAGCGTAGTCCCCGACGCTGTTTTATAGCCGCTCTTGCATAATTCAGATGCAGCGGATCTCCGGCGCCTTTCGCGGTACCGGGGCTGGCTGCGTTTTCGGATGTCCAATAATCACAGGAGCAATCGGCAGATAGCTTGACGGCAGGTTGAGGGCCGCCTTGCCTTCCGGCGTGCCAAGCCAGCCTTGCGCGAATCCAATCCAGCAGCTGCCTAGTCCACCGGCTCGCGCGGCGAGCATAAGCGTTTGCGCGGCAAGCGCGCAATCTTCGACGGCCCACGGAATGGCGGACACGCAGCAAATCACGATAAGAGCCGGAGCGTGGTAAAAGATATCGAAGCTCTTATCGTTCAAGATCTGCTCAAAATGATGGGACATGAGCGCGGCGGTCGACGTCCGGAGCATATGAGCTTTCGCCTCATTCGATATCTTGCCGAGCAGCGCACGGTCGCGAACAGCGCAAAATGACCATGGCTGCTGATTGACCGCACTCGGTGCCTGGACGGCTGCCTCGATAAGACTGCAAATCGTCTTTTCGTCGACGGCCTCGGCGGTGAACTCCCGGACGCTTCGTCGCGTGAAGATTGCTTCTTTGACATCCATGGCGCACTCCGTCGTCATCCACAGCCAGCTTCATCATTTAGGCGAGGCTGCACCAGCCGCTTTGATCCAAAGCACCACCAGGGACACCAAAGCCAACGCGGCGACAACTCCCGCTATGTTCTCGATGGAGAGCAATAGGAACGCTATCTCCAGCGCCCCTCCTTGGGGGGCCTCATGGTCCCAGGAGATTGCCGCCACATCCCAAAAGAACGTATGCTTTATGAGAAACGCTACCGCAAATGTTGGCAAGCTCAGAAGCAGCAGCTTGACGACGGCACGCATCAAAATCTCCCTTATTCATATCATGCGTGAACTCGCAAAGCGGCAAATTGATTTCGATCAAGCCGGAAAGCGTTTCTATCGACTAGGTTATATTAGATGAATTCTACGTCATCAGAGCGTTTGATGTCCTGTTCGCTGGAGCACAGCCACACCGAGCAGGCGATCCGCGATCGCCTCGCTCAAGGGTCGCGCAGCAACTATCTCCGGGACTGGATTTACGGAGGGATCGACGGCACCGTCACGACGTTCGCGATCGTGTCGGGCGTTGTGGGCGCGGACCTGTCGTCAACCGCGCTCCTGATACTCGGTTTTGCCAATCTCCTTGCCGACGGCTTCGCGATGGCGGCCGGCAACTACATCGGCACCAAGTCAGAACGAGACCAGTACGATCGCGTGCTTGGCATCGAGCAAAAGCATATTGCTCTGGTGCCGGACGGTGAACGCGAGGAAATCCGGCAGATCTTTGCAGGGAAGGGGTTTGCCGGCGACGACCTTGCTCGGGTTGTCAGCGTGATTACGTCTGATCTCGCGCTTTGGGCAAGAACAATGGCGCTGGAGGAATATGGTCTCTCGCCCACTTTCAGGTCCCCGGTGCTAGCCGCGCTGAGCACGTTCGCCGCGTTCATATTATGCGGCTGCGTGCCCCTCGTGAGCTATCTGTCCGCCGGCGGTTTGCCCGCATGTGTGGCGGCCACTGGGGCGACGTTTTTTGTCGTGGGGGCGATCAGGAGTTTGTGGTCGCCGGTCAGTTGGCTGCGATCCGGAATGGAAACGCTAGGGATAGGGATGGGCGCAGCTGGATTGGCGTTTGCAGCCGGTTTTGGACTTAAGATGCTGCTTCATTTGCCGACCGCTTGATGGGGGACCCGTGCGACAGGACTTCTCGTCGAGCATCCTGAATGCCGTTCATCACCGTGAAATGGCGAAGACTTACTGTCGCCGGCCGCTTGCCGATGCGGGCGCCCTTGACGGCGGTGCTGTGGAGCATCACGCCGAAGTCCTCAGCGGCGGGGTTTGACGCCCAAGACGCGCGAATTGGCGGGGCTTAGTGGCGCCGATCGTTGCGGGCATTCTGCTAATTTTCGATCTCGATTTCTAACAGCATTATTTTCGCAGGCTAAGTATATATGCAACTGCTTCTGTCACTTGGAAATCGGCCAAGTCCGGATTCGGCATGCCCTTTTGCGTCTGTAGATCCCGATGGGTAGTTTCAAGAAAATGCATAAGTGAATCGGCAGTCACGTCCTTGCGTGCTGCTATCGACTCAAACGACGGCGCCGCTGGATGCAATATCGGTAACGTCGGCTGGTCGGCTGCTGCCAGATGGCAAAATTGAGCATACAGTGACCGCTAGTTGGTGCCCCCTTCCCACATCACTGGCACCGGGACCACCTTGGTCCCAGGCGAGGCAAAAGGATATCCAAAGAATAATTAACGATAGAGCAGGACACAGACCCCGGACCCCTCCGGAGTATATTTTCACAGTTAGCCGCCTTTTTGTCGGGAAGAGTCGCCATCCAATCCCATAGTCCAAACTCGAACCAGATCGAATATTGGATTTGTACTTCCAACTCGTCGCAGTGAACTATAGCCAATTAATATAACAAGTGGCGGCCAATTTATCGCCGCTGGAATTTTCAGATTCTCAAGAGAAACAATGCCGAAAATCATGATCCGTTGCCCAATAGTCGGAGTAGACATCCCAACGGGGCTGAGCACAGAAACGATCAAGTTCGTGTCGCTGTCGAACGTCACGATACCGCTGCGATGTCCTGCCTGCCGGAAACTCCACAAATGGAAGCAAAAGGATGCGTGGGTAGAAAAGGACGCCTGAGACGCTGCGCGCTTTGAAGATCCGCTCGGGCGCGATTGGGAAAGTCTTTGAACAGGTCAACCGGAAACAGATGTCCGCTTCACCGCCGAAAGCGGAGATTCATTGCATCGCAACGAATGTCCGCTACGGAGCCAGGCTGTGTGAAAACATGCTCGCGTGAGCACCGCGCAGAATTGGTTTCTCTATCGTCTTCTACCGACAGTGGTCGTCAGCGTTTTTGTTTTTCAAATTGATGAAGTCGAGACGAAATTTCTAACGAATTCGATTTCGGAGTGGCACCCCTCCGCTTTCTATTGTCCGATTGCTTGCGATAGCCCACAACCAATTCGGAAAATCAAGGATGCGGCCGCTTAGCGTGAGGAAAGAAGATGGTCAGCGACAATAAGAAAAGCCAAAGCCGACCCTGCTCCAAAAAGCGAGGACGCCGCAAACGACAAAGGCACTTCGGGTGAAGCCGTATCGAAAACCGAGGGCGGCGAGGCCGCCGCCGCACCTTCAAACTATAGCCGGGGAGAAGGCCAGAAACCGGTTAGCACCGCCTACAAGGAAAACTGGAACGCGATTTTCTCGAAGAAGAGCGCAAAGAAGAAAGAGCGATAATTCGCGCGAGGACAAGAAAAAGGCCCGGAATAAATCCCGAGCCTTCGTCAGTTTGGTTGAGGGTGGGCCTAATAATCCGTGCCACCCAAAAGCTGTTCGGTGTAGTCATTTCCGTGTAGTCATACTTCTTATGTTTTTAAGGGACGCCGACTGAGGCGGCCTAATCCGGGGAGGTAAGTTATGGAATGGTTTAGCAGGAAAACATCGATAGCAGGCATTCAAATTCCCAATTGGGGGATCGTTCTGGGTGCTGTCATTGTAGTCTTTATCATCTCCAGGTCCATGCAATGAGTAGGTCAAAACCGGAATACGGCGATTACCCCGCCTGTCACGCCGGGCCATGTATTCGACTATGAGAAGGTAGGCAGCGTGCAGTTCGCTCAGGACAATCTGCAAGACCCACTCGAAATCCTTCGGCGTCGGGCGCGCCATCCGCGGCTTATTCGAGCCGTGATTATGTCGCAGTCGGCGGGCTGATCAGCTACGGAACCGACTTCGCGTTTCCGATCATGCCGTGGCAACGCTAACGGCGGTAATAACTTCCAATTGCGCGGGCGACGCACCACCGATCGCAGATATGAATTTCCGCCCCGTAATGTCGAGTGATATTTGCCCGCCCCCAACGGGATCACGCCCGCTGCAATGAGGAAGAATATTACGCCCCAATCGGCAGGTCTGTGAGGTCTTGCCATGCAATCTGCCGAGCGATCCTTATCGGATACGAAGCCAGATTGTTCCGCCGTCAAACTGAATTTGCAGACCATCCGGGGCGTACATTGCCCCCTGGTTCGCGCGCTCAATCCAAATGCGGCGGGGGTAATCAACCCAACCCTTGAATGCCACCCCCGCGTCGGTCACGACGCTGAGCTCCCAGCCGTTTTGGGTGATCACCGCAAAATCCCCTAATGGCCCGAGGCACACTTCGACACATTGATACCGGCCGTTCAGATCAACTCCTGCCACTTGCGCCGATGCACTTGCCACGATCTGCGCGGACGCCAAGGCTAAGGCACCCGCCATCGTTCTCATCTCTGCGCCTCCTTCTTGGCCTGTGCGGCCGCTTTGCCTATCGGTAACCGCCTGGCTGCATGAGAGAAAGAGCGTGGTAGCTTGGGTCAATAAATCCTGTGCCATTAAGCGTCCGGAAAAGATGACAACTCGACGACAACGCGGACCTAGTCGTCCGAAGCTAATGCTCGGTACCCGTCATATCGGCGCAGTACCCCGGGTGGTCTACAATGACCGTATTCTTTGTCACTATTAGAGCCTGTCCCAGATAAAAGGAACCGCGAACATGGAGAACCATCGTACGCGCCGAAAAATCATTCGCGAATGGATGGTCCTTCCGAATGATAAACGACAGACCGAAGAACAGATTGCGACATTCGCTAAAAAGGCGGTTCAGCAAAACGAGTTCCATCACAGTCGGCGCGATCCGCACCAGGCATTTCGGCGCGATCCGTACCAGAAAGTAATGGGCTGGCTCTTGCCACGCTCTGGCAAGTCCTGATCAGACGGCACGGCGGCCCGCAGCGATTCGGGCGCTATTGGAGGCCAAGCGGAAGTCGTGGGAGCACGCTCAAACCGACACGATTGACCCATAGCTTCATTTCGCGACCGCCAATTGACGCATTGCGAAAGGTTCGTTCGCCCTTGATGGTGGGTGCCCGATGGCAGCGTACATGGAAGCCAGATGCGTGGCGCTGGGCGGCTAATCGGAAACAGGCTCGATCGCGTTTTTGATCTCGATTTCCTGCGCTACATACACAATCGTTAGCATCCGCTGGAAAAGGATGGCACGGGACTTCTCCGGTAAATCATTGAATGCAGCGTCCACAAAGGGCTCTACCAATTCCACTCCGTTGGCCCTCCACAGGCACCTGCAGCATTCCATAAACTTCCTTTCGGCTAAATCGCCACCGACCGCAAAGAGCGGTTTAACCTCCTTCATCGACAGTCCCAGAGACCGTTTGAGCTCTGCGTCCACAGCGCGCTTTCCGAGCATGACTGGCTTCTCGACTGCTCTAAATGAGACCTAAGAGCTCGTTCATAAATAACTAAGTCATAATTGCAACGGTTTCGGCGCGAGTTCATCGCGATTTGGCAGTGCCCTAGCTCGGCAATTGGATTGTCCAGTATGTCTCTTCCTAGCCCACAGTATCTATTATCGCAATGCAGCGATTCGGTAGCTATCGGAGCAAGCGACATACGGCCGACATCGCTAAACCGACGCGGATGACCCAAGGCGGAAGTCGAGCGCACCAATTTGCTGTAATGCACAATGCGGCCGCGAATGCTAGGCTTCTCTGAGGGAGGGGCGGCCCATGAGGCGAAGGCAGTTCATCACTCTTGTCGGTGGCGCGGCAATTATTTTGCCTGTTGCCGGGCGTGCGCAGCAGGGCCAACGGGTAAGACGCATCGCCGTGCTTGACGGCGTCGCCGAAAGCGATTTGGAAGCACGGACCAATCTTGCGGCGTTTCTTCAGGAGCTGCAGCAATTGGGCTGGAGCGATGGCCGCAATGCGCGGATTGTCATACGGTGGGGTGAGGGCGATCCCGGTCGCATTCGTAAATACGCGGCGGAATTGGTCGAGCTTGGGCCTGATGTCATCTTGGCTATCGGCCCAAATAGCCTCCCGGCCTTACTGGACGCGACCCACACAGTTCCAATTGTGTTTGCTATCATTCCAGATCCTGTCGGCGCAGGGTTTGTTGATAGTCTCGCGGAGCCGGGCGGTAACGCGACCGGCTTTCTCATGTTCGAATATAGCTTGGCCGCCAAATGGCTCGAGCTGCTTAAGGAGATCGCACCGGAGATCAGGCGAGTGGCTGTCCTCCGAGACCCCACAATAACCGCGGGCACGGGTCAATTTGCCGTCATCCAGTCAGTGGCGCCGTCGGTGGGTATGGATTTGCGTCCAATCGATGTGCGCGATCCCGCCGAGATTGAGCGCGCTGTCTCGGCATTCTCCCGTTCTGCAAATGGCGGCATGATCGTGACTGCAAGCACATCCTCGGTGGCTAATCGTGGGCTGATCATCGCACTCGCAGCCCGCTACAAACTGCCTACGGTCTATTACGAGCGCGGGCTCTTTGCCACCGCCGGTGGATTAATCTCGTATGGGCCTAATTTTCTAGATCAGCATCGCCGCGCGGCTGGATACGTCGATCGTATTCTGAAGGGCGAGAAGCCGGCCGATCTCCCGGTGCAGGCACCCACGAAGTATGAGCTTGTAGTCAATCTCAAGACTGCCAAAGCACTGGGCCTCGCGATCCCGCAGTCCGTACTCGCTCGCGCCGACGAGGTGATTGAATGAGGTCTGCCTTGCTGCGATTGCTCACAGCCGCTTTTGGCCCCATCGCGTCATTTCGCCGCCGCGCAACAATTAGGTTGCTTTCGGAGCAAAGCAGACATCGAGCCAGGCTCACAGGGTCGAATTTATGAATACGCGCTCCGGTTTCGAATCCACGCGAGATAAATTGCAAATCGTAAAATTAAATGCTCGACTTCAATCGACAAACCGTTTGTCAGTTATTGAACAACAAAAGATTGCTGCATAGAGCGCCGTGGCGTGCTATACTTGGTAGGTTCTTGTTGCTTGGAGTAAATCACAAAGACCAAAGATGTTTGTAGTCTCGTCTCAATGAAAGGCAGTCGCGTCGGTAGCGGTGCGCCTATAGTCCTGGCGCAAGAAGCAAGCCAAGTTTGCGGCGCGATAGTGTGCCGGAACAATAAGGACCCGTTCTTCGATCGCGATCTGAATAACTTCCGGCTGCTCTTTGAATTACGAGTCATCGACGTGGGGGTTATTATCACTCGAGCTGGCGACCTGCAGACGCTCTTCAAGTCTCTCGGCGTTGCGAGTAAGTACGGTGCATCGACTACTCATATGGACAAATTGGTGCCAAGGCTTGAGGGTGGAGGTGGAGGTGGTTGCCCTATACTAGCGTTCGGTATTACGAAACGATGACAAAGAAGACACCAGGCGACGATTTAAAGCGTTTCTGCAGAGCCGAACGGTTCGCTACGATCTTGGCCGACCCGCCTTGGCGCTTTCAGAACAGCACCGGGAAGATTGCGCCAGAACATCGCAGACTAAGCCGCTACGGGACCCTCACCCTCGACGAGATTAAAACTCTGCCAGTGGCCGACATCGTGAAAGAACCGGCGCATCTCTACCTCTGGGTGCCGAATGCCTTATTGGCGGAGGGTCTGGCCGTGATGGCAGCGTGGGGGTTCACCTATAAGTCCAACATCGTCTGGCACAAGATACGCAAAGACGGCGGCCCGGACGGTCGCGGTGTTGGGTTTTATTTTCGCAACGTCACGGAGCTGGTGCTTTTTGGTGTGAGGGGAAAGGACGCGCGTACACTCGCACCAGCCAGACGACAGGTAAATTTTATCGCGACCCGAAAGCGGGAGCATTCTAGGAAGCCGGACGAACTGTATCCGATTATTGAGGCATGCTCGCGGGGCCCCTACCTAGAACTGTTCGCCAGAGGGGCGCGTCGCGGTTGGAAAGCGTGGGGTAAGCAAGCCGACGCTAACTATCGACCAAACTGGCCCACCTACAAAAATCACAGCGCGGCGCTCGTCGCTGCTGAATTGCCTCCACCTCCCGACATCGCCAAGCGGCTCAGCGCTTCTAAAGTCACAGCGTGAAGTTTGATTTCGGCTCTGTGAGCTTAAAATCCCATGGACTGGATTGTTGTTCTGGAAGATTTGAGTGGGCTGTGACCACGGTCTCGTTGTTGTCATGACTGGAATGGTCGCTGCCCGACATGCCGTTGTCATCGCCCAATCCTCGTCGGCTCTTCAACTTCCTCGGCATCACCAGTCTCGCCGTGGACTTCCTCGTGAATGACTTTCTCGTTGATCTCGGAGAGATAAGCCACTAAGGCGGCATTCAACTCCTGGAATTCCGGCCACAATGTCCGCTCGATGAAGCTCTTGGGTCCTTTGATCATGATGGTTTGACTGTGCGTCCGCGGATGGCGGAATGGGCGCAGGCCGTAGCGCCGGCATAGTGCGATGAACAGCTGCCGGGACCACATATCGGGGATCGAGAACTTCCACTCGACGAAGTCTTCCTTGCCCGCGGCTTGGCCGAGACGCTCACGGATACGTTCTGCAGCCGCGCCGCGCGGCAGCCTTCTCACCGAGCGTTGCCGCGCCAGCGAAGAGAGCTTCGATCTTGCGTAGTTTGTCGCGAAGAATTTGGTCGGGAGTCATAAGATTCTGCTCACAGCTGCGTCGCTGCCCGAAGATGTAGCCGATATACAACGAGCGTTTGTCCGTCCGAGATCGCATTGAAGTAGCGTTCCGGGGGCCCCATCTCACGGTGATTGACACGCTGGAATGATGCCTATCGGCGTTTTGTCTCACGGAGCTGAAGCGGGACACGCAAAAAACGGTAAATGTTGCCAGAAATGTTGCCAAATGCGCTCAGGCCGAGGTTTCTCACCAAGCTAGATCAGTCTAACTCATTGATATTGTTGGTGGGCCCGGGAGGACTCGAACCTCCAACCAAGCGGTTATGAGCCGCTAGCTCTGACCATTGAGCTACGGGCCCGCGCCAAGCGTGACCGGCCGAGCGCGACGCTTATACTGCATCCCGAATGCGAGGACTAACCCTGCCGGCTCAGCAGGAACACCGCCTGCTCGGCAAACAAATTCCAGAACCACCACGGCATTTTCAGCCGCATGCGGCGGCCCCAAGCGTTGAGCGCCACCGCTTCTTCCATCTTGGCGCCCGAGACATGGCAGAGCTGGCGGAAATCCTTGATGCTGCAGAAGTGAATGTTCGGCGTCTCGTACCAGGCGTAGGGCAGATTATCGGTCTGCGGCATGTGGCCGCCGAACAATATCTGCCGGCGGATGTTCCAGTGGCCGAAATTCGGAAACGACACGATGGCCTGCCGGCCGATGCGCAGCATGTGTTCGAGCACCACGCGCGGCTGCCGCGTCGCCTGCAGCGTCTGCGACAGGATGACGAAGTCGAAACCGTCGTCCGGATAGTCGGCGAGATCGGTGTCGGCGTCGCCCTGTACGACGGCGAGGCCCTTGGCGACGCATTCGTTCACGCCCTCGCGCGACAGTTCGATGCCGCGGCTGTCGACGCCGCGCGACTCCAGAAGGCGGAGCAATTCGCCGTCGCCGCAGCCGACATCGAGCACGCGCGCACCGCGCTCCACCATGTTGGCGACGACGAGCAAGTCGATACGCGAGCCGCCCGGACCGCGCGCGGCTTCCGCCATGGTGAGATCGTGTTTGAGCCGCGAGAGCATGCTCACCTCGCCGGCAGGCCGCGCGCACGCGCAGCGCCTTCCAGAAAGCCGTTCACGATCGCAAGGAACTCCGGCTCGTCGAGCAGGAAGGCATCATGGCCCTTGTCGGTGGTGATTTCGGCGAACGACACACGCGCGCCGGCGGCGTTGAGCGCATGCACGATGGCGCGCGATTCCGGCGTCGGGAACAGCCAATCGCTGGTGAACGAAATGACGCAAAACCGCGTCGGCGTGCCGCGGAACGCGTTCGCCACCGCACCGTCGTAGTCGGCGGCAAGATCGAAATAGTCCATCGCGCGCGTCAGATAGAGATAGGAGTTGGCGTCGAACCGCTCGACGAATGTGATGCCCTGATGTCGCAGATAGGACTCGACCTGAAAATCCGCGTCGAATGAGAACGTCGGATTGTCGCGATCCTGAAAGCGCCGGCCGAACTTGCGGTGCAGTGCTGCGTCCGACAGATAAGTAATGTGCGCGCCCATGCGCGCCACCGCGAGCCCGCGGCGCGGATTGGTGCCGTCGGCGAAATACCGTCCGCCGCGCCATTCCGGATCGGCCATCACGGCCTGCCGACCGACCTCGTGGAAGGCGATGTTCTGCGCCGAGTGGCGGGTCGCCGCCGCAATCGGTAGCGCGGCGAAAACGCGCTCGGGGTAGCTCGCGGCCCATTGCAGCACCTGCATGCCGCCCATCGAACCGCCGGCCACGGCAAAGAGCGTCTCGATGCCGAGGTAGTCGAGCAGCATCGATTGCGCGCGCACCATGTCGCGCACGGTGATGACCGGGAATTCGAGACCCCACGGCATGCCGGTCGCCGGATTGGTCGAAGCCGGCCCGGAGCTGCCCATGCAGCCGCCGACTACGTTGGCGCAGATAATAAAGTATCGCTCGGTATCGATCGGCCGCCCCGGGCCAACCATGGTCTCCCACCAGCCCGGCTTGCCGGTGACCGGGTGGGTGTTCACCACATGCTGATCGCCAGTGAGCGCGTGGCAGACCAGAACGGCGTTGCTGCGCGCGGCGTTGAGCGTGCCATAGGTCTGATAGGCGATCTGCAGCGGGCTCAGATCGACGCCGGCATCGAGACGCAGCGGATTGCTCGCGGAAAACCGCACCAGGAGCGAATGCGGCTGGTCCGCCTCGCGCCTGCGGTCGGCGAGATCAAGCGTGGCGCTGCCCTCGGCCATGGTGGGTCCCGAATGTGAGCCTCCCAGCATCGTCGCCGCCCGCTGGGCGGTCAAAGGGGCGTAAATAGGCACCTCCCCGCCGGAGTCAACGTTTTCTTTGATTTCGGCCGTCGCGGCACCTATCAATCGGGCCGTTTGCCGGGACACGCCATGCCGAAACCGCCGCGCCAGACCGAGCCTTCACTTGCCGACCTGCGGCGCGAGATCGATCGCATCGACGCCTCGATGCACGAGCTTCTGATCGAGCGCGGGCAAATCGTCGATCGCCTGATCTCGGTCAAAAAGACGCAGGAATCCGGCTCGGCGTTTCGTCCCGCCCGCGAGGCGGACATGATGCGCCGGCTGGTCGAGCGGCATCACGGCAATCTTCCGTTCGATACCGTCGAGAGCATCTGGCGCGTCATCATCTCGACGTTCACCTACGTGCAGGCGCCGTTTTCCGTGCATGCCGACCTGTCCACGGGCGACGCGCTGATGCGCGATTCCGCGCGCTTTCATTTCGGCTTCACGGTGCCGTTCGAGCCGCATCTGGGGGCGGCGAGCGTCGTCGAAGCGGTATCGGAATCGAAGGGCGATCTCGGCCTCGTCCCGGCCTTCGCGGTTGCGGGCTCGGGACCATGGTGGGCGGCGCTCGAGTTCGAGAGCGCCCCGAAAATCATCGCGCGGCTGCCGTTCGTCGAGCGCGCCAATCACCCGGCCGGCCTTCCGGTCTTCGTCATGTCCCGCGTCGCGCCGGACGCGATGGTGACCGAGACCGAGGTGTGGAGCATGCGCGTCTCCGGCTGGAACGCCGCGTCGATCAATGCGGTGGCGTCGCTTGCCGACGTCATCGCGGTGCCCGACAGCGCGTTCGACGGCGCAGCCCTCCTCGTTTCGGTGGCGCAGGGGGGCATCGGCGCGGTCTCCGGCGCCCTCGTCGGGATCGGCGCCTCGATCCGCTCCACGGCCCTCGTCGGCAGTCACGCAAACCGCTATATGGTCGCGTGATTTTTCGAGGCGAAACCCAAATGACGATCCGTCCCCAGCCCCGGCCCGGCGTGCTCGATATCCAGGCCTACGTGCCCGGCAAGAGCAGTGCGCCTGGCGTGGCCAAAATCTTCAAGCTATCGTCGAACGAGACCCCGCTCGGCCCAAGCCCCAAGGCGATCGCGGCCTATAAGTCGGTCGCGAGCCATCTAGAGGACTATCCGGACGGCGCGGCGAGCGATCTGCGCGCGGCCATCGGGCGCGCCTTCGGCCTCGACCCCGACCGCATCGTCTGCGGAGCCGGCTCGGACGATCTCCTGAATCTTTTGGCGCGCGCCTACCTCGGCGACGGCGACGAGGCGATCCACACCACGCACGGCTTTCTGGTCTACCCGATTGCGACGCTCGGTACCGGCGCGAAGCCGGTGGTCGCTCCGGAGACGAACTTCACCGCCGACGTCGACGCGATCCTCAACGCGGTGACGGCGAAGACCAAGATCGTGTTCCTCGCTAATCCGAACAATCCGACCGGCACCTGCATCTCGTTCGACGAGGTCAAGCGCCTGCACCGCGGACTGCCGCCGCACGTGCTCCTGGTGCTGGACGCAGCCTACGCCGAATATGTCAGGCGCAACGACTACGAGTCGGGCATCGAACTCGTCGCCACTTCCGACAATGTCGTCATGTGCCGGACGTTCTCGAAGATCCACGGGCTTGCGGCCTTGCGGCTCGGCTGGATGTTCGGCCCGGCGCATGTAGTCGATGCCATCAACCGCATCCGCGGACCGTTCAACGTCAACGCGCCGGCGATCGCCGCCGGCATCGCGGCGATCGAGGATGTCGAGCACCAGGAACGGTCGCGTGAGCACAATAAAAAGTGGCTCGGCTGGCTGACGCAGGAGATTCAAAAACTCGGCCTCACGGTGACGCCGAGCGTCGCCAACTTTCTGCTGATCCACTTTCCGGAAACCAAGGGCCGGACCGCCAAGGAGGCCGATGCCTTTCTCACTGCGCGCGGGCTGATCTTGCGCCGGGTCAGCGCCTACAAGCTGCCGCACGCGTTGCGTGTGAGCGTCGGCACCGAAGAGGCCAACCGTCTCGTCGTCGCGGCGCTCGGCGAGTTTCTGGCAAAGACGGCGTGACGTTGTGACCAAACCGGCACCGCTGTTCAACCGGCTGGCGCTGATCGGCGTCGGCCTGATCGGCTCTTCGATCGCGCGCGCCGCGCGCGCCCAAGGTGCCGCGCGAGAGATTGTCGCAAGCGCCCGCTCAGCGGCGACGCGCCGCCGCGTCGCCGAACTCGGCCTGGCCGATCAGGTGGTCGAGACCAACGCCGCAGCCGTCGCCAGCGCCGATCTTGTCATCTTGTGCGTCCCGGTCGGCGCCTGCGGCGAGGTCGCCAAGGAGATCGCGCCCCATCTCGCGCCGGGAACTATCGTGTCCGATGTGGGCTCGGTCAAAGGCGCCATCGTTCGCGACATGGGGCCGCACCTGCCGGCCAACATCCACTTCATCCCGGCGCATCCTGTCGCCGGTACCGAACATTCCGGCCCCGATGCCGGATTCGCCGGATTGTTCGTCGGCCGCTGGTGCATTCTCACGCCGCCGGAGAAGACCGACAGCGCCGCCGTCGAACGGCTCGCCGCGTTCTGGCGCGCGCTTGGCGCGAATGTCGAGACCATGCCGCCGGATCACCACGACCTCGTGCTGGCGATCACCAGTCACCTGCCTCATCTTATCGCCTACACGATCGTCGGCACCGCCGACGAATTGTCCGAAGTGACCCGCTCGGAGGTGCTGAAATTCTCCGCCGGCGGATTTCGCGACTTCACCCGCATCGCGGCGTCGGACCCGACGATGTGGCGGGACGTGTTTCTCGCCAACAAGGACGCGGTGCTGGAAATGCTCGGGACCTTCAATGAGGATCTCGCGCAACTCACGCGCGCCATCCGGCGCGGCGACGGCGAAGCTCTGTTTGCGCATTTCGCCCGCACCCGCGCGATACGCCGCGGCATCGTCAACATCGGTCAGGATTCTGCGGCGCCGGATTTTGGCCGGCCGCATCCGGACCTGCCGGTCGAGCCGCTGCCGCGGCCTTACGCCGTTTCGGACGACGATTGAGCCAGCCTTAGGCCCGCGTCTTTGTCGCCAGCGCTTCATTGACGACGTCCCGGAGCTTCGCCAGCGTGAAAGGCTTCGCCAGCACGTCGTGAATAATGGCTTCGAGGCCATGAGCGCGCTCGCGCTGATCGGCGTAACCGGTCATCAGCAAAATCGCCACGTCGGGGAAGTCGCGCGCCGCCGCGAGCGCCAGCGCGATGCCGTCGATGATCGGCATGCGAATGTCGGTCAACAACAGATCGAACCGTCCCTCGTCGCGCGTCAGCACATTCAGCGCGTCGCCGCCGTCACAGGCCGTCTTGACGTCATGGCCGTCGGTCGAAAGACCGCGCGCGCACAAAGCTCGCAATGCTTCTTCGTCTTCGGCGATGAGAATGCGCGCCATATCGATCCGTCGGCGTTTTCAGTGGGCTCCCGCGATAATATCGCGGCGATTGAGGAAGCGGACCAGAACGTCGCGGCCATCCGGCGGCGGCGATGCCAAGCGGGCGCGAAACGCGACGGTCTCGCCCGGCGGCAGAGCTGCACGGGGCGAAACAGCGGTCCAGCTGTAAATCTCTTCCCTGGCGGCGTTACGGACCGCGAATTTCAGCCGCGGAACGTCGACCATCCGGCGGGTTTTATTGACGACGGTTCCCTCTACCACGAGGATCGGCACACCCTCGTGCTGCTCCGTGGTGGTCGTGACATCCTCGAACTCCAGGCCGCGAAGGTTCACAGAGAAGCCCATCGTTCCGTAGAACGATGCCGTCTGCGGCATGGCCCGCACGAAATCAGTGCGCCAGCCGATGATGATGGAATCGATGATGACTAGAAGCAGTATGACGGACTGCATACGCGACAGCGGCCAGCGCAGCGACCAGCCTTTGGCATCCTCCGAACTGCGCCGCGCCGCATAGGTCTCAATGTCCTCGGGCAGTTTTTCGTCCGCCTCGTCGGCATCGAAATTGAACGGCGGCCGGCCCTCGTCGAGATCGACGGGCGAAATGGAAGGTGCCTGGACCTCGAAGCCTTCGCCGGCGGTGCGAGACGCCCCGTTCTCCGCATAAGGCTGGTCATCCAACGATTCCTGGTCCGCGGGATCGCCCCATCCGGCATTACCGATTCCAGGAGCCTCCGGGCCGGCAGCCGCATGGGCCGTCTCGGGTTCCGGGGCCAGCGCCCGGGCGGCGGCCGTGAGCATATCCGCCTGACTCGGCTGAGCGTGCCAGACCGTGCCGCAGCGGACGCAGCGGACTTTGCGCTCGTTTGGCTGCAGGCTTGCAGCCTCGATATCATAGGATGTAGCGCAGGATGGGCAGACGATCAGCATCGGCGAATCAAGTGCGCGGTCGCTTTCAGTGCGACCCTAACGTCCAATCCGTTAACGGATTGGAAACCAAGCCGCCCCTGAAATCCCTTGTCGCGGTATGGTGGCAATTTCGCGGGGGCGAATCAGGCATCAGCCACCGACCCGCGTACGGGCCATAATGTCGCGTGAGGTCATTCGGAGGACGGCGTGATCCGATTTGAGAATGTCGGCTTGCGCTACGGGCTTGGCCCGGAGGTCCTGCGCGACCTCACGTTCCGGATCGACGAAAACTCGTTCCAGTTCCTGACCGGCCCTTCGGGCGCAGGCAAGACTTCGCTGCTGCGCTTGCTGTTCCTGTCGCTGCGGCCGACGCGCGGCCTCATCACGATGTTCGACCACGATGTTGCCACCCTGACCAAGGATGGTCGGGCGACGTTGCGGCGGCGGATCGGTATTGTCTTCCAGGACTTTCGGCTGCTCGATCACATGACCACCTACGACAACGTGGCGCTGCCGCTTCGGGTGCTTGGCAAAGACGAACCCGAATTTCGCGCAGAGGTCATCGAACTCTTGCAATGGGTCGGTCTCGGCGAGCGCATGGATGCGCTGCCGCCGGTGCTGTCCGGCGGTGAGAAGCAGCGCGCCGCGATCGCGCGCGCCGTCATCGCCCGCCCGGAAGTGCTGCTGGCCGACGAGCCGACCGGCAATGTGGATCCCAATCTCGGGCAGCGCTTGCTGCGCCTGTTCATCGAACTGAACAAGTCGGGCACATCCGTCGTCATCGCGACCCATGACATCGCTCTGATGGACGAATACGACGCCCGGCGCCTTGTCCTCCACGAAGGCCGCTTGCATGTCTACGATTGAGCCGATCGAGACTGCGTCGGAATCGTGGGACGACCTTAACGCGGCCGGATCGCTCGATGGTGAGCCGCGCACCGCAACGCCGATCGTACCGAAGGGCTCGATCGCGGGCCGTTCGCTGATCGCCGTCGTCGCCATCATGACCTTTCTGGCCTCGCTGACGACGGGCGCCGTTATCCTGGTGGTGGGCGCTGCGAGCGATTGGCAATCCGACGTCGGTCGGGAGGTGACCATTCAGGTGCGGCCGTCGCCTGGCCGCGACATCGAGGCTGACGTGAGCAAGACGGTCGAGATCACGCGAGCCGCCCCCGGCGTGGCCGACGTCCACGCCTATACCAGGGAAGAATCCGCCAAACTGATCGAGCCCTGGCTCGGCGCGGGCCTCGCTCTCGACGACCTGCCGATTCCCCGCATGATCGTGGTCAAGCTGCTTGCCGGCGCGAGGCCGGATTTCGCCCCGATGCGACAAGCGCTCGCAGCGCAGGTGCCCAGCGCCAGCCTCGACGATCATCGCCATTGGATCGAACGAATGCGCACCATGGCGGGAACGGCGGTCATCGGCGGCGTCACGGTCTTCGGCCTGGTCCTTGCGGCGACCATTCTGTCCGTCACCTTCGCGACGCGGGGCGCCATGGCTACCAACCGCCCGATTGTCGAAGTGCTGCACTATGTGGGTGCGACCGATGCCTTTGTTTCCGGCCAATTCCAGCGCCACTTTCTGATCCTCGGCTTCAAGGGCGGCGCGATCGGCGGGGGAGCCGCAATGCTCTTGTTCGGCTGCATCGAAGCGGCGAATACGTGGTTCGCTGGGACCGCAGGAGGCGACGAGATCGCGTCCCTCTTCGGCACTGTCTCGATCGGCTTTTTGGGTTATCTGGCGATCGTTTTGCAGATCATTCTGATGGCCGTCGTCACGGCGTTGGTGTCCCGCCAGACCGTCAGCCGCACACTCAAGGCCATCGATTGAACATCGGAATTAGCTGACGCCGGAAATTCCGCTATGATTTGGACCGGGTGGACTCAAATAGCGATCGTCGAAGCAGAACCTGGCGCGATGGATGCGCGGCGATGCTGAGCCTTAGGGGTGCCGTTCGAACACGGCGCATCAGATCGGGGGTGTTCAAGCTCGCCGCGCTTGTGACCGTTGCGCTCATTATCGGCTTTGGCGCTTTCGTTTGGCTCTTACCCGACCAGGAAATCGTCCTCGACCGCAACGCCGACGGCATCGTGGTACTGACCGGCGGCACCTCGCGCGTCATCGACGCTCTTGAACTTCTCAGGTCGGGCCGTGGCAAGCGGCTGCTTATCACCGGCGTCAATCCCGGCACCACGACCACCGACATCGCGCGCGAAGCCGGCAACTACGATCGCCTCGTCGCTTGCTGCGTCGATCTCGACTATGCGGCCATCAACACGCTCGGCAACGCCGTGCAGGCGCGTCTCTGGGCCCTCATCACGGCTTTCCAATCGCTCATCGTCGTGACGTCGGCCTATCACATGCCGCGAGCGCTGGCGGAACTTGCGCACCAGCTTCCCGACGCCTCGCTGATCCCGTTCCCTGTCGTCTCCGACCGGTTGCGCATCGAACCGTGGTGGTCGAACGGCGACACCACCCAGCTGGTGCTGTCGGAGTATCTCAAGTACCTATTCGCCAAACTGCGGATGCGGTTCGAACTCGGGCACGGCCGATAGCGGAACCATGAAGACGTCCGTGGCGAGCGTGCGGTAGCGTTGGTCTCGCAGCGAAGCAATCCGGCAGTTGTAAACTGACAGGTTTTGCGTGTCTCGATCCCCTGCCATCCTCGTCCGTTCGCTCCTCTTCAACGCGCTGTTCTATCTGAACTTGATCGTTCACATGATCGTGGCGCTGCCGACGCTCGCTGTTGCCCTATCCGATCCTGCGCGCGTTCATTCGGTCCTACGCGCGGACCAGCCTCTGGCTGCTGCGGGTTGTCTGCGGCACCAAGGTGGAGTGGCGCGGGATGGAGAAGATTCCCGACGGCGCCTGCCTCATCGCCTGCAAGCATCAGTCGCTCTGGGAAACATTTGCGCTGTTACGCCGTGCTGCGCGATCCGACATACATTCTCAAGCGCGAACTGATGTGGATTCCGTTCTTCGGCTGGTACGCCCGGAAAGCGCGGCTGATCCCGGTCGATCGCAGTGCCGGACTGGCGGCGCTGACGCGCATGACCGCGCTGGCGCAGAAAGAACTCGAACGCGCGCGCCAGCTCATCATCTTTCCCGAGGGAACGCGGCGCGCGCCCGGCGCCGAGCCGGCCTATAAGCCGGGCGTGGTCCATCTCTACGGCAAGGTCGGCGTCGCCTGCGTGCCGCTGGCGCTCAATTCCGGCCTGTTCTGGCCGCGCCGGTCGCTGCCGCCGTTACCCGGGGACGATCGTCGTCGAGGCTCTCGACCCGATCCCGCCGGGCCTCGACCGGCAGACGTTCGCCGCGCGGTTACAGAGTTCGATCGAGACCGCGACGGCACGCCTCGTCGCCGAAGGCGAGCAGCAACGCGCCGCGCCATACGCGGCCGGGCCGCGTGCGCAACGTCACGACGATGGTGCACCACGCGCGGCCTCGTGAAGCCCCTTCAGCCGACCTGCGAGCAGGTGCAATTCGGTCTCGCGGTAGCCGAGTTCTTCGAGCGCGCGGACGGTTTCAAGGACGTAGTCGCGATTGGCGCCGGAATGGCCGTGGCCTTGCCGCACGATAGTGCACGACTCTCAGCACAGCGTGAGCCGCCCGGCATACTGAACATGACCGCGGTCGACGATGTAGCAAAGCGCCCTCACCTGCCGCCCCGTTTCGTCTTCGAGTTCGATCCGCCGCATGGTTTCGAGATAGACCGAGGTGACCTGCTCGCGTTCGCGCAAGTACTCGATCGTCTTGTCGCGCTGCGGAAGCGGCAACCCGAAATGCGATGCCGCGGCACATCCCGCCGCGATCGAGGCCGAGCACGAGCCCGGGCCGCTCCGGCGTACCGCGATGGAAGAAAGAATAGACGCAAAGCGCCCGGTGCAATCCTATGAGCCGCGCCGGAACCCGTTCGAGAACCTCGAAACCCGGCCGCCACATCAGCGAGCCATAGCCGAATACCCAAAGGTCGCCGGTTTCGTGCTCCCCGATTGCGTCCATTGTCGGCGTTGACTCCTGGTGCCAGTTCCGCTCGCCTAACAGGGCCACCGGGGCAGTACAATGGCGTTACGAGTCCATTTGCCTTGCGACGCCCCACATTGCGGGCGAAGAGGAGACCATGCCAGGGCAATCGCCGCTCGACATGATGCGGACAGATCGACCGCGGAAGGACTTGCGTCCTGCCGGTGCGGCGCCGCGCCGGCGAACCTCGCTGGTCTTGTGGGCCGTGGCCGCTGTCATCGTTCTGGCCGCCGTGTGGAGCGGGCTTTGGTACTACGCCGCCAGGGTCGCCGACCGCACGCTCTCCGGCTGGGTGGCGCGCGAAGCCGCCGCGGGACGAACCTATACCTGCGGATCGCAAGGGATCAGCGGATTTCCGTTCCGAATTGAAGCGACTGCGTCGACGCCGCCGCCGTGGTCTCCAGCAGCCAGCCGCCGTTCTCATTCGCCACAAAGAGCATCATCTTCACGCCGAGGTCTACCATCCGACGCTGCTGATCGGCGAAGTGACGGGGCCATTCACTTTGGCGGAGATCGGCCAGCCGCCGAGCTTTGCCGCCGATTGGTCGCGGGCTCGAATCAGCGTGCGCGGTTTGCCGCCGGAGCCCGAACGGGTAACGGTCACGTTCAGGCGGCCCCGCCTTCGATCAGATTGCCGCTGCGAAAGACACGCTGGTCTTCCAAGCCGACGAAACGGAAATCGAGCGGCCGCCTGATCGGTGGCGCCGCCGACAACAACCCGGTGATCGAGACCACGCTGCGATTCACGGCGGCGGCGGCGCCCACCTTGCACCCGCTGCTCGCCGATCCGATGAAGGGCGACATCGACGCCATCGTGCGCGGCTTCAAGGATCTTCTCCCGAAGCCCTGGGCCGTACGCTTTCGCGAAATGCAAGCGGCCGGCGGCACTATTGAGATCAAGGCATTCCGCATCGAGCGTCACCGACGCGATCGTGGTCGGCACCGGCACGCTGACCGTCAACGAGCACGGCAATCTCGACGGCCTCATCCGTGTTGCCATGGCGGGCATCGAGAACATCGTGCCGCTGTTGGGCATCGACAAAGTGATCGGTCAAGGCATCGACCGGCTGGCGGGATCGGCAGCGGCTGCACCTCGACCGGGTGATGCCGGGACTGAGCGACGTCGTGCGTCAGGGCGCGAATGCCGGCATCATCGACAACCTCAAGAAGATGGGCCAGCCGACCGAAATCGACCAAAAGCCGGCGATCGTGCTGCCGCTGCGCTTTTCCGACGGTGTGGTGTCGCTCGGCATGATCCCGCTTGGACAGCTGCCGCCGCTGTTTTGAACTCCCGTCCCGTGCGCTTGCGGTTGGCGTGCCAGCCGACCGACGCATCGGGCACCGAATCCGTCGACGCGAAATAGGGCTTGATGTCGAGGAGCGGCGTGTTGTCGAGGCAATCGAGTCCGACGACGTGGAGGGTGTTGCCGTCGATGCGGTCAAGCCGCGCCACCGAGGCCGCGATCGGATTGGGCCGCACCGGCGAACGCAGCGCAAACGTGCCGCGCCGCTCGGCATAATGACGCGGCGATTGCAGCACAAGATCGCGCCGCGCCTGGTCCATCCAATAGAGGACAAGGACGTGGCTGACAGTCTCCAGGCCTTTGAGACCGTCGACCCAGCGTTCGTCGACCACGATAGTGCACTCGGCGTCGGACTCGCGGCCGTTCTTCGGGCAATCGTCGCGGCTTTTCCACGGCGTGTGGATCCGGCCGATGAAATAGAGCGAGGCGTCAAACCGCGGCGGCAGTTCGACTGCGATTTCGCCCTCGCGCAAGCCCTCGGCGTCCTGCACCGAACGGCCGTGCTGTCCCGCATGCTGTTTCATGAGCGCAGGTTTGCATGCAGCCGCGGCCGACCGCCAGTCGCTCGATCGCAGGGGAGCTTGACGGCTCGCGCTTTGAATAGGCGCACTGTAACTCGGCGTTCCCGTGGGACCGCTCCCAACATGGCCCTTGCTGCCGATCGTTTAATGGTATAAAGATATCTTTATGTGTAATTCGCGACGATGAGACGACGGCCATGGATCGCGGCCCCCTCGACCTGAACGTCAACCAGGATACCAACCCGCTGACCTTCTCGGCGCTGACCTCGACGCTGAAAGCGGCGAGCGAAGCCACCCGGCTGCGCATCCTGTCGCTGCTCGCCGAGACCGAACTGACGGTCTCCGATCTCACTGAAATTCTTCGCCAATCGCAACCGCGGCTGTCGCGCCATCTGCGGCTTTTGGCCGAGGCCGGGCTGGTCGAACGCTTCCGCGAAGGCTCCTGGGCTTTCTTTCGTCTCGGCGAACGCGGCAGCGTCGCCGACATCGCCCGCGTCCCTGATCGCGCGGCTCGATCCCAACGATGCTGCCATTGCGCGCGACCGTGAGCGTCTCGCCGCGGTCCGGTCCGCCCGCGCGAGCGTGGCGCAGAATTATTTCCGCCGCCACGCCGCCGAGTGGGACCGCATCCGCAAGCTTCATGTCGCCGATGCCGCTGTCGAGGAGGCGATCCGCGCAGCACTCGCCGACAAGCCGATCCGCTCGCTGCTCGACCTCGGCACCGGCACCGGCCGCATGCTGGAACTGTTCGCACCCGATATCGAGCGCGGCCTCGGGCTCGATCTGTCGCTCGACATGCTGGCGCTGGCCCGCGCGCGGCTCGACCGCTCCGGACTCCAGCACTGCAGCGTCCGCCATGGCGACATTCACGATCTCGCCTTGCCGCGCAATTCGTTCGACGTCGTCATCATCCATCAGGTTCTCCACTTTCTCGACGACGGGGCGCGCGCGATGCGCGAGGCGGCCCGCGTGTTGCGGCCCGGCGGACGTCTGCTCGTCGTCGACTTCGCACCGCACGATCTCGAATTCCTGCGCGAAGAGCACGCGCACCGGCGGCTCGGCTTCGGGGCCGAAACGGTCACGCAATGGCTGGAATCCGCCGGCCTCGATGTCATGCGGCAAGAGACATTCCCGCCGGGACCCGACGGCAAGATCGCGATTTCGCTGTGGCTTGCGCGCGATCCCCGCATCCTTCTGGCGACGCCGTCGAATCGCGAGGTGGCGTAATGAGCATCGTTCCGGCCCGCCGCCGCTTCGTCGAACCCGGTGCGCCGCGCCGCATCCGCGTCTCGTTCGAGTTTTTTCCGCCGAAGACCGCGGAGATGGAACAGTCGCTGTGGGAAGCCATCAGCCGGCTGGCGCCGCTGCAACCGAATTTCGTTTCGGTCACCTACGGCGCGGGCGGCTCGACCCGCGAGCGCACCCACGCGACCGTCAAGCGCATCCTCGCCGAAACGCTGCTGACGCCGGCCGCGCATCTGACCTGCGTTGCCTCGACGCGCACCGACGTCGATGCGGTGATCGAAGCGTATGCGCAAGCCGGCGTGCGCCACATCGTCGCGCTGCGCGGCGATCCAACCGGCGGCATCGGCGATCGCTATGCCCCGCATCCCGGCGGCTATCAGCATGCCGCCGATCTCGTCGCCGGCATCAAACGGATCGCCGACATGGAAATCTCCGTCTCCGCCTATCCGGAGAAGCATCCCGATAGTCCATCGGTCGCAGCCGACATCAACATGCTCAAGGCCAAGGTCGACGCCGGCGCGATCCGCGCCATCACCCAGTTCTTCTTCGAGAACGATCTCTACTTCCGTTATCTCGATCGTGTGCGCCGTGCAGGCATCGACATGCCGATCGTACCCGGGATCCTGCCCGTGCTGAATTTCAAGACGACCAAGAGCTTTGCGGCGCGTTGCGGCGCGTCGGTGCCGGACTGGCTCGCCGAGCGCTTCGAGGGCCTCGACGATGACGCCGCGACCCGCAAGCTGATCGCCGCCGCGGTTGCCGCCGAGCAAGTCTTCGACCTCGCCGACCACGGCGTCACCGACTTTCATTTCTACACCATGAACCGCGCCGATCTCGTTTACGCGATCTGCCACCTGCTCGGCGTGCGGCCGGATAAGGCGCAAGGCTCGCTGCCGCAACCCACAGCGCAAAAGGAGCGCGCCTAGTCGCATGTCAGTGTCCGCGTCCAAATCGAAGGCCGAAACCACGCTGCGGCGGCTCGCCGCCGAGCGCATCCTGCTGCTCGACGGCGCCATGGGAACGATGATCCAGGCGCTCCGCCTCGACGAACAGGCCTTTCGCGGCGCGCGCTTCGACGCCTGGAACCGCGAAGTGCGCGGCAACAACGACCTGCTCAATCTGACCCGGCCGGATTCGATCCGCGCCATCCACCTCGCCTATTTCCGCGCCGGCGCCGACATCGTCTCCACCAACACGTTTTCGTCGACCCGCATCGCGCAGGCCGATTACGGCATGGCGGAGATCGCCTATGAGCTGAACCTCGAAGGCGCGCGGCTCGCCCGCGCGGCGGCGAATGTCGCGCAGGACGAAGACGATCGCGAACGCTTCGTCGCCGGCGCCATCGGACCGACCAATCGCACCGCGTCGATCTCGCCCGACGTCTCCAATCCGGGCTTCCGCGCCATCACCTTCGACGAACTGCGCATCGCCTACACCGAGCAGGTACGCGGACTGCTCGACGGCGGCGTCGATGCTCTTCTGATCGAAACCATCTTCGACACGCTGAACGCCAAGGCTGCGATCTACGCCATCGCCGAAGAGCTCGACGCGCGCGGCATCAGCCTGCCGATCATGATATCGGGCACGATCACCGATCGCTCCGGACGGCTTCTCTCCGGACAGACGCCCGAAGGGTTCTGGAATTCGGTCGCGCACGCCGCGCCGCTGACGGTCGGGCTGAACTGCGCGCTTGGCGCCAAGGAAATGCGCGCGCATATTGCCGAACTCGCGCGCGTCGCCGACACGCTGATCTGCGCCTATCCGAATGCCGGACTGCCGAATGAATTCGGCCACTACGACGAAGGCCCCGAGGCCATGGCGGCGCTGATCGGCGAGTTCGCCGCGGCCGGCCTGGTCAATATCGTGGGCGGCTGCTGCGGCACGACGCCCGAACACATCCGCGCCATCGCCAAGGCCGTCGCCGGCAAGAAGCCGCGCGCCATTCCCAAGGTCGCGCCGCGGCTGCGGCTTTCCGGCCTCGAAGCGTTCACGCTGACCGCCGAGATTCCGTTCGTCAATGTCGGCGAGCGCACCAACGTCACCGGCTCGGCGCGCTTTCGCAAGCTCATCACCGCCGGCGATTACACCGCGGCGCTCGCCGTCGCGCGCGACCAGGTCGAGAACGGCGCGCAGATCATCGACATCAACATGGACGAAGGCCTGCTCGATTCCGAGAAGGCCATGGTGACGTTTCTCAATCTGATCGCGGCCGAACCCGACATCGCGCGCGTGCCGGTGATGATCGATTCCTCGAAGTTCTCGGTGATCGAAGCCGGGCTGAAATGCGTGCAGGGCAAGTCGGTGGTGAACTCGATCTCGCTCAAGGAGGGCGAGGACGCGTTCATCCATCACGCCCAGATCGTGCGCCGCTACGGCGCAGCCGTCGTCGTCATGGCGTTCGACGAATCCGGCCAGGCCGACACGCTCCAACGCAAGACGTCGATCTGCACCCGCGCCTACGACATTCTGGTCAATCGCGTCGGCTTTCCGCCGCAGGACATCATCTTCGATCCCAACATCTTTGCCGTCGCGACCGGCATGGAGGAGCACAACGGCTACGGCGTCGCCTTCATCGAAGGCGTGCGCTGGATCAGACAGAACCTGCCGCACGCCCACGTTTCCGGCGGCGTCTCCAACCTGTCGTTCTCGTTCCGCGGCAACGAGCTGGTGCGCGAGGCGATGCACGCGGTGTTTCTCTACTCGCGCCATCGCCGCCGGCATGGACATGGGCATCGTCAATGCCGGCCAGATTGCGGTCTATGACGATCTCGATCCCGAATTGCGCGAAGCGTGCGAGGATGTCGTCCTCAATCGCCGCGGCGATGCCGCCGAGCGGCTGCTTGCGCTCGCCGAACGCCATCGCGGGCACGGCAAGGAAAAGAAAGAAGCCGATCTCTCCTGGCGCGAATGGCCGGTCGGGAAGCGGCTCTCGCACGCGCTGGTCCACGGCATCACCGACTTCATCGAGACCGACGTCGAGGAGGCGCGCAAGAACGCGCCGCGTCCGCTCGCCGTGATCGAAGGACCGCTGATGGACGGCATGAACGTGGTCGGCGATCTGTTCGGATCGGGACGAATGTTCTTGCCGCAGGTGGTCAAGTCGGCGCGGGTGATGAAGCAGGCCGTCGCTTATCTCATGCCCTATATGGAGCAGGACAGAGACGGCCGCGGCCACGCCTCCTCGAACGGCAAAATCGTGCTCGCGACCGTCAAAGGCGACGTGCACGACATCGGCAAGAACATCGTCGGCGTCGTGCTCCAGTGCAATAATTACGACGTCGTCGATCTCGGCGTCATGGCGCCGGCGGACAAGATCCTCGACGCCGCCATCGCCGAACGCGCCGACATCGTCGGTCTTTCTGGCCTCATCACGCCCTCGCTCGACGAGATGTGCCATGTCGCCGCCGAGATGGAACGCAAGGGCTTCGACGTTCCGCTGCTGATCGGCGGCGCGACCACGAGCCGCGTGCACACCGCGGTCAAAATTCATCCGAATTATCGGCGCGGTCAGACCGTCTACGTCAATGACGCAAGCCGCGCCGTCGGCGTCGTCTCGTCGCTGTTGTCGCGCGACGCGCGCGAACGCTATATCAACGATATTCGCGCCGAATATGCCCGAATCGCCGCGGCGCACGCCCGCGGCGAAGACAACAAGCAGCGGCTCTCCATCGTCGATGCCCGCACCAACGCGCTGCAGCTGAACTGGTCCGGCGATTACGTTCCGCCGGCGCCGCGCCTTCTCGGCGCGCACACACTCGACGACGTGCCGATTGGCGAACTGGTCGACTACATCGACTGGACGCCGTTTTTCTCGACCTGGGAACTGACCGGAAAATATCCGGCGATCCTCGACGACGCGACCGTCGGCGAAGCGGCGCGCAGCCTGTTTGCCGATGCGCAGGACATGCTGCGCAAGATCGCCGCCGAGCGCTGGTTCCACGCCCGCGCCGTGCTCGGCTTCTGGCCCGCCAACAGCGAAGGCGACGACATCCTCATCTTCGCCGACGAAGGCGCGCCACGAGCCGGTCGCGGTGCTGCACACGCTGCGCCAGCAATTGCCGCGCCGCGAGGGCCGCGCCAACGTGGCGCTCGCCGACTTTGTCGCGCCGCGCGCCAGCGGCCTTGCCGACTACATCGGCGCGTTCGCCGTCACCGCCGGCATCGGCGAGGAAGCCGGTGATCGACCGCTTCAAGCACGCCAACGACGACTATTCGGCGATCATGGCCAAGGCGCTCGCCGATCGGCTCGCCGAAGCGCTCGCCGAGTGGCTGCATCAGCGCGCGCGGCGGGAATTCTGGTGCTATGCGCCCGACGAAGCGCTCGGCGCCGCCGATCTGATCGCGGAAAAATACCGCGGTATTCGTCCGGCGCACGGTTATCCCGCGCAGCCCGATCACACCGAGAAGGCAACGCTGTTCAAGCTCCTCGACGGTGAACGCGCGATCGGCGTGCGGCTCACCGAAAGCTTCGCCATGTGGCCCGGCGCATCCGTCTGCGGTCTCTATTTGAGCCATCCCGAAAGCTATTATTTCGGCGTCGGCAAGATCGAACGCGACCAGGTCGAGGACTACGCGCAGCGCAAGGGTCAGACGCTCGAACAGACCGAGAAGTGGCTCGCGCCAATCCTCAACTACGATCCGCTCGCCCGCGTGCGCAACGCGGCGGAGTGATCGTTTCGCCGGCGCGGCCGACAAAGGTTCCGCCGCGCCACGCCACGGATGACTTTTATTTTAGGGTCCTGACAGGGAATTTAGTGGGAACGGGCGGCGCGCCGCCCCACGTTAAACATCAGGCTCATACATGCAGAAATTCCGGAGAAATCTCCATGACTCTCAGGCACACTACTTTCACGCAGAAAAATCCCATTCGACAGATCAGACAAACGGCCCTCGCGCGCACCGCCATGATTTTTGCCACGGTTGCGCTCAGCGCGGCGTTGGCAACCCACGCCAAGGCCGCCGTGCATGGCTCTCATGGCCATGGCGGGCACCACGGCGCCGGACTCCGCGGCTCAGCGCCGAATTCACCCGGCTCCGCAGTGCCGCCGCCGACCGTCAATCCGTCGAGCGGCTACACCGTGCCTCAGTCGCCGGAGACTCCCGTCTCGCCCGGCGGTCCAGGCTCCGTCTTCGGCAATTAGCTGACCGGCGCTCTCGCTAGTTTCGTCATTGCGAGCGTCAGCGAAGCAATCCAGTTCTGCATCGTCGTTACTGGATTGCTTCGTCGCGTTCGCTCCTCGCAATGACGAAATGAAAGCCGTTCTCGCGATCGCTCTCTTCATCCTGCCCCACCGAAGTCGGATGTTTCCGACTTCGGCATTAATATGCTGAATTCGGGAACAACTGAATTCAGTGCGGGGAAGGGGGACCACCCGAAGGGTGGTGGAAGGGGCATGGGCCGCGCCGATCGTTCTGAATTGTCGCGCATTCGGCGAGTCAGCGCGCCCCCTCCACATGCTGCGCATGGTCCCCCTCCCCCGCTCCGTTTCACTCCGCGGGGGGCGGATAAGCGCGACCGTTCTCGCGATGCGATCGCATCCGAGTGATGAGCACGGGCACGAACTGACGAAAGTCTTTCGCCTCCCGGAACAAACAAAGAAGGGAGGCGGAGCGCCGACAGGCGCGTCCAACCATGATCCGCGCACACCATCGGATGTTGCCATCCCAAAGTGCTGCGGGCGCGGGGCGCGCTGATCGCAGCGCGCTCGCCTCCCGGCGCTCCACCGCGGCTCTTGGTTAGGCGACCGAACGCCACCCCTCAGCCTCGGACCGCGCTTCCTGGAATCACCGGGTGCAAACGGGCTTCCACCCTCTCCGGCCCAGTGCAGCGAGCTCCTCGCACACCGGTCATAGTGCCGGCCGGGCGGGGTCCCGAAGCCGCCCGGGAGCGGTGTGCGAAACCGCGCGCGGGCACCGCACTCGCTCCGCAATCAGAATCGCCCGGAATGCGCCCTTACATGAGCGAGATTAGGTGAAAACCAACACAGTGACAACAGTCAATAAAAATGTGACGAACCGGCGACATCGTCCTCACAACGGCAACATCGCCCGCCCCGCGACGGCGGCGAGGATGTCGCGCTTGCCGGCCTCGTGGCGCGCGGCGTCGTCCGACATCACCCTATACCATCATGTGCTGCAGGTCTTTGGGATCAGCAGGCAGGCCATGGATCGCGAGCAGCGCGCGCGTCGCGTGGTAGCGCACGAGCCCATCGGGATCGTCGAGCGCCTTGACCAGCGCCTCGACCACGGCATTCGGGCGAACGTCGTAGAGCGCCTCGGCCGCGTGCATACGCGCCGTCCAGTCGGCGGATGAGCCGAGCGCGTCGATCGCGGCTTCGGCCCAGCGCGGATCGGGATCGATCAGCCACAGCGCGCGTGCGAGATACAGCAAAGCAAATCGATACCAGCCGCCGTTGGGATCGTGCCTAGCCGCGAGTTGCTGGCGACGCTCGTCTTCGAACAGTTTCTCGAGCTGAGGCTCGGCGCGGCGCGAACGCAGCGCGCCCAGCCCGATGACGGCGCGGGAGTCGGGCAGAAAGGCGATCAGCATATCCTCGGCGCGGCTGCGCTCTTCGCCCTCGAGCGGCACCAGCGACCGCGTATCGAGAGCGTCACGCGCGGAGTTAGGGTCTTCGAAGAAGCTGTAGCGAAAGCGCTCGAATGCAGCCGACGTGTGGTTCCTTGCGTCCTCGGCCAATGCGCGCCTGGCGACCAGACACTGGCCGGTCAGCGCGAGCAACGAGGCCAGCGACGCGGCAGTGCCGCAAAGAATGTGACGGCGTAATGCGAACATCACTCTGCTGTGTCACAAACGGACCGGTTGCAGGTTCGAAGGACCGGCCGCAAGACGCGTTCAAAACGCGCGGCGGCGCTTCCTTCAGATGAATTGACCTAGGTCAATTCGGCCGCGCGGCGATTTCGGTAACGATTGCAACGGTCGCTGCACGACGCCCCGCGGTGTGGCCGCGGTAACTGAGGACAACGCTGAACGCCGGCAAGGCGCAGCATCAGATAGAGGTGAAGGCCATGACAAACACGCGACCCAATGTCGTCATCGTCGGCGGTGGCATCGGCGGTTTGTTCGTGGCGAACGCGCTCGTCACGTACGGTCTTCAGGTCTCGGTGTACGAGCAGGCGCCCGCGTTGGGGGAAGTCGGCGCCGGCGTCTACATTACGCCCAACAGCGTGCGGCATCTGCAGCGCGTCGGACTTGGACCCGCGGTCGACACCTGGGGCGCCAAGGTCGGCAAGAAAAATTCACGCTACTATCACCACGACGGCAGCCTCATCGCCCCGGTTCAGGTCACCGAATTCGAGCGGCTGGAACGCGACCTACGGCATGCATCGCGCCGATCTCGTGGAGATGCTGGCCAAGGCGCTGCCGGCCGGCGTGATGCATACCGGCTATCAGTGCACGGGCTTCGAGCGCAACGGCGGCACGGCGCGCGTAACATTCGCCAACGGCAAAACCGCCGAAGGCGACGTGGTGATCGGGGCCGACGGCATTCACTCCGTGCTGCGGCCCCACGTGTTCCCGCCGCCGCGTCCGGTTTTCTCCGGCACGGTCGCCTACCGCGGCTACGTGCAGACCGAACGGGTTTCGGAATGGCCGGCGGAGGCGTGGGAGATGTGGCTCGGCCAGGGCAAGCACTTTTTGACTTATCCGATGCGCGCCGGGTCTCTCATGAACTTTGTCGGCTTCGTCCCGGCCGACGACAAGATGAAGGAGGGGCTGAAGGAATCGTGGTCGGCGCCCGGCGATCCCGAAGCGCTGCGCCGCGAGTTCGCCGCCTGGGATCCGCGGATCGGCGCACTGCTGCGCCAGGTCGAAAAGACATTCCGCTCGGCGCTGCACGATCGCGATCCGAGCCCGTGCTGGACCAGAGGACGGCTGACGCTGCTTGGCGACGCCGCGCACGCGATGCTGCCGCATCTCGGACAAGGCGCCAATCAGTCAATCGAGGACGGCATGGCGCTCGCGACAATCCTGTCGAATGCGAGCCGCGAGACCGTTCCGGGGGCGCTGCTTGCCTACGAGCGGCTCCGCCGCGAACGCGCCGCGAGCGTGCAGTCGGGTGCGCGGGCGAACGGGCTGCGCTACAACTCGTTTCACAGCGACCTCAACGTCCGCGACGCCGAAATCACGGCGCATGCCGAGTTTCGCAAGCGCCTCTATGACCATGACGTCGTCTCGGAGGCCCGCGCCGCCGCGACGGAACTGGTCTGATCCCGTCGGAAAGGCGGGATGACACGCATAGCCATTCGAAGCATCACTCCGCTGGTCTATAATACGGCCAGGATGCCGAGGAGACGGCGATGCTCGATTGGCTGACTTGGCCTGCCGATGTGCTTCTGAGCGCCGGCGGCTATGTGGCAAGCTGGTTCTTCAACAAAGACGCGCCGAGCTTCATCGTCGTGCAGATGATGTTTGCAACCCTCGTGCTGGCCGGCGTCGTGGCCTTGATCGTCTATTGGCAAGCGTTGGTGGGGCTCTGGCGGTCGCGCCGGGGCGGCCCGCAAGAATAAATTTCAGCCGGCAACCTTCCTGGCGATAACGCGTTCCAGAGACAGCGCGGCCCCGATGCTGCCGCTTCGAAAGGCGGCGGTAACATCTTCCGGGGCCGTACGCTCGCAGGATCAGAACATGGGGCGCATCCGGTGCAATCGGATGCTCCGCCCCATACATGAGTGAGGCGTCCATTGCGGAGGATAGATACATGGCTAGGACAATCACGGCCGTCACCGCTGCAGCTCTTGTCGCCGCAACCGCTCTCGCTACGCCGAAACCCGCAGAAGCCAGATGTTGGGGATGCTGGGCCGGCGCCGGGGTCGCCCTTGGCCTGATCGGCGGCGCGGTCATCGCGTCGCAAGCCTACTACTACCCGCATTACGGATATCCGACTTACGCGCCGGCTTACTACGGCTATCCGGCCTACAGCTACGGCTACACGCCCTATGCGTATGGCCGCGCCTATTACGGTCAACCGACCGACATCAACGGCAACTACTTGCCGACCTACGGAAGCTATAACGGCTATTACCAATAGCGCGCCGCCGCGCTTCTGAAGACTCGTCCTTTTTGACGCCGCATCCGTGAAGGAGCGTGCAGCGTCGGAGTTGTGCCCTCACACGCTGACTTTGCGAGCGATGGCGCCTTCCAGAAACAGCGCGGCTTCGAGCGCGGACTTGTCGCGGCCGAAGCGGCCGACGATCTGCACGCCGAGCGGCAGATCGCCTCGTGAAGCCCCGGCACGTTGACGCAAGGCGTGCCCATCAGCGTCCACAGCCGATTGAACATCGGATCGCCCGTCGCGCCCAGTCCGTGCGGCGCGGCGCCGGGCGCCGACGGCGTGAGGATGACGTCGTGCTCGGCCATGGTGTCGGCGAAGACCTGACGCGCGCGCTTGGTGGTGCGGCGCGCGGTGTCGTAGGCCTCGGCGGAGATCGGACGCCGCGTTGTCGAGCTGCTCGCGCAGATTGTTTCCGATCAGGTCGCGATGATGGTCGTATTCGAAGGCCTGGGCGCGAGAGACCTCGTAGTCCTGGATCGATGAACTGCGCGGCGTAGGCTTCTTCGAGAATGCGGCGGCAGCGTCACGTCGGCGATCTTCGCGCCGGCGGCTTCAGCGATGCGCGCCGCGGTCTCGATCGCGTTCTGCATGGCGGCGCTCGCCTGCGGCCACAGCTGCGTGCGAACAAGCGCAATGCGCGGCGCGGACGGCGCGGCGCGGTCGACGCGAAGGTCGCGGTCGAGGATCGCGGCCGCCGCAAACGCGACGTCGGCAACGCCGGCGCCGAACAAGCCGGCGGTGTCGAGATGCCAGGAGACGTCCTTGACGCCGACCATCGGGATCAGCCGGTAGGACGGTTTGAAGCCGGCGACGCCGCAGAACGCGGCGGGCCGGATGACCGAACCCGCCGTCTGCGTGCCGAACGCGATCGGCACCATACCGGTGGCGACCGCCGCGGCCGATCCCGACGACGAGCCGCCCGGCGTGTGCGCGAGGTTGTGCGGATTGCGCGTTCCCGCCGGAACGAGCGACGCGAGTTCGGTGGTCACGGTTTTGCCGATGACGATGCCGCCGGCGCGGCGCGTCAGCGCTACCGCGGTGGCATCGGCGCGCGGCCGGTAGCCCGCGTAGATCGGCGAGCCGTACTGCGTCGGCAGATCGGCGGTGTTGAAAATATCCTTGAACGCCACCGCGAGGCCGCGCAGCGGCGTCGCCGCGAGCCCCGGCGCTTCGGCCGCCTGCCGCGCCGCGTCGAGATCGAGCGCGACGAAAGCGCCGACGTCCTTCTCGCGCGCCGCGATCGCCTCGGCGCAAAGCTCGACGGCCGCGCGCGGCGTCAAGTCCCCTATTTCGATGCGGCGCGCGAGAGCGAGCGCGGACAGCATCAGCGCGGCTCGATCGGCGCAATGGCGGTTGCGAGAATCGGACCGACGAATCGCGTCTTGGCTTCCATGATGATCCCCCTCCCCGCGTTGTTGCGATGTGGCCTGAAAGACCTCGTTCGATCAAGAGGCGGCGGCGCCCGCCGCATGGTTAATGATCCCCTCTCGGCAAGAGCGCGAGACCATTGAAGAGTCCTTAACGGAATTCCTCGCATTGTCCGGGCATGACGCGTGGAGTGTGTTGGTATCTCGTCGGCTCCGTCGTCCTCGTCGTGCTGGTCGCTCTCGCCGGTTGCAGTCATTACCTGCTGGCCGATCGCGAGCCATGGCGCGCCGATGCCGAAATCTCATGCCTGAATTCCGGCGCGGTGAAAGAGTCGCCGACGAGGGTGCGGATTTCCGCCATCAACGGCCCCGGCATGTGCGGCATGAGTTATCCGCTGCGGGTGTCGTCGCTCGGCGACAGCGCGCCGCTCGGCTATGACGACGAGCCGTTGCGTCCGCCCGGCTCGATTCCCAATCCGTCGATGCCGCAGCACTGGCCGGGAGTTCAGTCGAGCCCGCTGCCGCCGCCGCAACCCGTTCCGCAGCCACCGCCTCAGACCGCCGCCGCTCCGCAGTACGGCCCGCCGCGATACGGCTCGCCGCCGGCGCGCGTGCAGCAGACCGGCGTCCCCGCGGAGCCGGGCGCGCCGATGTCGCTCTATCCGCCCGGCGTGCCTGAGCCCGACGACGATGAGGATATTCCGGGCGGTCCGCCCAATCCGTATTACGGCCAGCCGAGAAGTCAGCCGCCCGCCGCACGGCCGGGCTCTGCGCAACCGAGTCCCTCGCAGCCTTATCCGACGCGTGGCGCGCCGCCGCCGAGCACCGCCGAAGAGCGGCCGTTCGGCAGCGACCCGGTGCCGCCGCTCGGTCCGTCCAACGGCGCGATGGTGACCGGCTCGGTCGGACCGGTCGAAGTGAAACCGGCGGCGACGCTCGCCTGCCCGCTCGTATCGGTGCTCGACAAATGGATCAGCACCGCGGTGCAACCCGCGGCGCTGCACTGGTTTCGCCAGCCGGTCGTCGAGATCAAACAAATCTCCGATTATTCGTGCCGCGGCATGAACGGCAATCCGAATGCGCACATTTCCGAGCACGCCTTCGGCAACGCGCTCGACATCGCCGAGTTCGATCTTGCCGACGGCCATCGCGTCGTCGTGCAATACGGCTGGCACGGCTCGCCGGAGGAGCAGGGCTTTCTGCGCGATGTGCAGGGCGCGGCGTGCCAGGACTTCACCACCGTGCTGGCGCCGGGCGCCAACGTCTATCACTACAATCACATCCACGTTGACCTGATGCGCCGCCGCGGCCGCCCGATCATCTGCGAGCCGGCTGCTATTCCGGGTGAAGTCGTGGCCGAGCGTGCGCGCGCCCGTTACGCTGCTGTGCACGGCGAGCCTGGCGTCACCGGCTCGATCAAACACGAGACCGTGCGGCATTCGCCGCGCCACGCGCTCGGCTATTCCGGCGAAGACGACGATCGCCTGCCGCTCGCTATTCCGGGCGATGATTAGAGCTAAATGAAATGTGGTTGGATCGCGTCATGCCCGCGCTTGTCGCGGGCATCCACGCCTTAGGAACTGCGTCAAAGCAAAGACGTGGATGGCCGGGACAAGTCCGGCCATGACGAGTATGTTGGCTCAATCTCAAGGGATCACGCTCTAAGGCGAGACGGTGGCCGCGTCGCCTATTCGGGCTTGATGCCGGCGGCTTTGACGACCTTGCCGAATTTCTCTGTTTCGCTCGCGACGAACTTGTCGAGGTCGGCGGGCGTCATGATCATGATCTCGGCGCCGAGATCGTCGAGACGGGCTTTCATCGCCGGATCGGCGAGCACCGCGTTGATCTCGGCGTTGAGCTTGCCGATGATCTCCGGCGGTGTTTTCGCCGGCGCGCCGACGGCGTCCCACACATAGGCGACGTAGCCCGGCACGAATTCGACGGCCGCCGGCACGTCCGGCAGCACGTCGGATCGCGTTGCGCCGGTCACTGCGAGCGCGCGCAGCTTGCCGGCTCTGATGAAGTTGATCGACTGCGCGATCGGCGTGAAGCTCGCCTGCACCTGACCGGCGAGTAGATCGGGTATGTAGCTACTGCGATAGGGCACGTTGACCAGATTGACGCCGGCCAACTGCTTGAACATTTCGCCGGACACGTTGGTCGCGGCCCCGCTGCCGACCGATGCATAGTTAACCTTGCCGGGATTGGCTTTGGCGTAGGCGATAAACTCCGGAAGCGTCTGCGCCGGCACCGACGGATTGACCGCGAGCACCAGCTGCAGGCGGACCATGCCGGCGACCGACGCAATGTCACGGCTGAAATCGAAACCGAGATTGTCGTAGAGCGACGTGTTGATCGTATTGGTCGAGGTCGAGATCAAAAGCGTGTAGCCGTCGGGCTCCGCGCGGACAACGATCTCGGTGCCGACATTGCTGGCGCCGCCCGGACGGTCGTCGACGATGAATTGCTGATGCAGCCGTTCCGACAGCGACTGCGCGACCATCCGCGCGACAATATCGGGCGCAATCCCGGCCGGATAAGGCACGACAAAACGCACCGGGCGCACCGGATAGTCGAGCGCAGCAGCGGGCTGCAGCGCGGCCAACAAAGGGGCCGCCGCGACCATCCAGCACAGATGACGTGGACCCAGATGACCTAAATGATGTCGGCGAGGGCGTTTCATCCCGATACTCCGCGCGGCGCGTTCCGCCGTCTGTCGCGGCGACCTTATACAAAGTCTTGATAAAAAGTCTTGCCCCGCGTGTCGCGGCGCAATGTCGCCCGCCGGCTGGGAGGTGGTCCTCATAATTCAACTCAGTGAGCGCAGCTCAAAGTCCGCTTCGCCCACAGACTGGCCGATTGAGGCGTGATATTGTTCCCGTCATTGCGGTGACCCCATCGGGGCGGGTCAATGACAACAGACATCGCAAGGCGGAAATTCATTGCGGCGCTCGGCGGCGCGGCGGCCGCATGGCCGCTCGCGGCGCGCGCTCAGCAAGGCGAAGGCATCCGACGCATCTGCCTGCTCCAAGGCCTAGCTGAGAACGATCCGGTTGCTCAGGCGAACAATGCCGCCTTCGTCCAAGGATTGCAGCAATTGGGTTGGACCGACGGCCGCAACGTGCGCATTGATTTCCGCTGGGGCGGGGGTGATGCCGCCGCAATAAGCAAAAACGCGATGGAACTGGTCGCTCGCGCCAGACGTAATCCTTGCAGTTGCTGCGTCTGTTGGGCCGTTGTTGCAGGCGACCCATACGATACCGATCGTATTCACGATCGTTCCCGATCCGGTCGGCGCCGGGTTCGTCGAAAGTCTGTCGCGACCAGGCGGCAATGCGACCGGCTTTCTGAGTTTCGAATACAGTTTGTGCGGGAAATGGCTGGAACTGCTCAAGGAGATCGCGCCGGGCGTGACGCGAGCGGCGGTCCTTCGAGATTCTACCGACCCGTCCGGGGTCGGCCAGTTCGCGGTGATCCAATCGGTGGCTCCGGCGGTCGGCGTGGACGTAGAGTCCGATCAACCTGCGCGATGCCGCCGAGATCGAGCGCTCCGTCGCGGCGTTCGCGCAAGCCACGAATGGCGGCCTGATCGTTACGACCAGCGCGTTATCGGTGGTCCATCGCGATCTGATTATTGCGCTTGCCGCCCGTCACAAACTGCCCACCGTCTACTTCCAGCGCTACTTTGTCGACCCCGGCGGATTGATCTCATATGGGCCGGATTTCTTCGACCAGTTTCGCCGTGCGTCCGGCTACGTCGATCGCATCCTCAAAGGCGAGAAGCCCGCCGACCTGCCGGTGCAGGCGCCGAACAAATACGAGATTGTGGTCAACCTCAAGACCGCCAGGGCGCTCGGTCTCACCGTGCCTCCGGCCGTGCTCGCGCGGGCCGACGAGGTGATCGAATAGGCTTTCGCAATGCGCCAATTGACGACGACGCATGTCCGCTCCCGGTCACGAGACACCGATTTGTGAGGGCCGCGGAATGCCTGCTTTCACTCCGGCAGCGCTGAATCGCTGCTTGGTGGCGGGTCGATGCGAAGGCCAGCGCCAAGCATCGCTCGCCTATACTCGCCCATACAATTGGCGTAGCTTAATTGCAGAGCTGCCAGCGGGACGTGCCGACGTTCCGTAGAGTCAAAGGCCGCGATTGTGCCCCCCGGCGGGCGAGCATCCGAAAATAAATCGCCATTGGTTCACGCACACCTTTTGCATCCGCAGAAGTGTTCAAGCTCGTGGAGCAATTGCCATGGAAGTTCCTCGCCGCAAATTTTTGCAGCTGACGGGAGGCGCCGCTGCGCTCCCTGCCGTCTCTCGCGTCGCATGGGCGCAATCCTATCCGACGCGGCCAGTGCGCATGATCGTCGGGTTTCCAAGCGGGACCGCGCCCGACATAACCGGGCGGCTCATGAGTCAATGGCTGTCGGAACGGCTCCGACAACAATTCATCGTCGATAACCGGCCGGGCTCCGCAAGCAGCCTCGCTGTGGAATTGGTCGCGACTGCGCCGGCGGACGGCTACACGCTGCTGCTTGCCTTGTCGTCGAACGCGGTCAATGCCGCGCTTTATTCCAACCTGAACTTCAACATCGTCCGCGACATCGCGCCGGTCGCCTACATTGGCGGCACTCCTTTTGTCCTGGTGGTCACCCCTTCATTCCCAGCTAAAACGCTCGCCGAGTTCGTCGCCTATGCCAGCGCCAATCCGCACAAGGTCAACATGGCCTCGCAGGGTGTCGGGACCACGCCCCACGCCTGCGGCGAACTGCTCAGGATGATGACGGGCATCGGCTTCACTCACGTGCCGTATCGGAGCTCCTTGATGCCCGATCTGCTGGCCGGGCAGGTGCATTTCTATTTCAGCCCGATGCCGCAGCCGATCGAATACGTCAGGGACGGCCGCTTGCGGGCACTCGGTGTCACCACAGCGACGCGGTTGAGCGTGCTGCCGGATGTTCCCACCATCGCAGAGGTCGTGCCCGGCTACGAGGCGATCGGTTGGACCGGCGTCGGCGCGCCCAAGAGCACCGCAAGCGAGATCGTCGACAAGCTCAACACCGAGATTAACGCCATCATCAACGATCCCAAAAAGAATGCGCAGCTCGTCAACCTCGGCCTGGTGCCGCAGCCGATGGCGCCAGCCGCATTCGGCAAGTTCATCGCCGGCGAAACCGAGAAATGGGCCAAGGTGATCAACTTCGCAGGCATCGAGGTGGAGTGAACGGCAAATTCATTGGACGTTTGGAGGTTCATTGTGAGACTTCCCCGTCGGAACTTTCTGCATCTGGCAGCAGGCGTAACCGCGCTGCCGGTCCTGCCTCGCATCGCATACGCGCTGGATTATCCAACCCGGCCGGCGCGCATCATTGTCGGGTATGCCGCCGCGGGTCCGACCGACATCGCCGGGCGTCTGGTGGGCCAATGGCTCTCGGAACGCCCCGGTCAGCAGTTCGTCGTCGAGAATCGACCGGGCGCGGGCACAAATATCGGCACCGAAGTCGTCGTGCGAGCGTCCCCGGACGGTTACACGCTTCTCCTTGTCGGCACGACGAACGCAATCAACGCGACACTCTACGACAACCTCAATTTTAATTTTATCCACGACATCGCGCCGGTCGCGAGCATCATGCGCACAAACAGTGTGATGGTGGTCAACCTGTCATCACCGGCCAAAACCGTTCCCGAGTTCATCTCTTATGCCAGGGCCAATCCGGGCAAGATTAATATGGCGACCGCCGGTGTCGGGAGTCCGCCACATGTTTACGGTGAGCTATTCAAAGCGATGGCCGGCGTCGATCTGATTTCGGTGCATTATCGCGGCGGAGGGCTCGGGCTTGTAGATCTGCTCGGCGGACAGGTGCAGGTGATGTTCGAGGGCATTACCTCGTCGATTGAGTTCATCAAGGCAGGCAAGCTGCGCCCGCTCGCGGTCACGTCCGCGACGCGCTCGGCCGCGCTGCCGGACATCCCGACCATTGGCGAATTCGTGCCGGGTTATGAGGCGACCGGGTGGTTTGGCCTCGGTGCGCCCGACAAAGCGCCTATGCAAATCATCGACAGGCTGAACAAGGAAATCAATGCTGGGCTCGCAGATGCGACGATGAAGGCAAGGATAGCCGATCTGGGCGGCTCGCCGATGCCGATGTCACCCACCGACTTCGGCAAGTTCATCACCGACGAAACCGACAAATGGGGCAAGGTCATCCGGGCGGCTGGCATGAAGGCGGAGTGAGCCGCAAAATTCATTAGACATTTTGGAGGCTCATCGTGAAATTTCCCCGCCGAAGTTTTCTGCGTCTGGGAGCGGGCGTCGCCGCTTTGCCGACTGTCTCGCGCTTCGCTTGGGCACAGTCCTATCCCGCGCAGCCGGTGCACATCATCGTCAGTTTCGGCCCTGGCGGCGCGCCCGACATCCTCGCGCGCCTGCTGGGACAATGGTTGTCCGAGCGGCTCGGCCAGCCTTTCGTTGTCGAGAACCGACCGGGCGGCGGCGGAAACGTCGGCACCGAATTCGTCGTTAAGGCGCCACCGGACGGTTCTACGCTCCTGCTGGTCAATATGACGAACATTGTCAACGCAACCCTTTACGACAATCTCAGCTTCGATTTCATCCGCGATATCACGCCGGTTGCGAACATCAGCCGCGAGCCTCTTTGCATGGAGGTCAATCCATCGTTTCCGGCGAAGACGGTTCCCGAGTTCATTGCGTATGCTAGGGCCAATCCCGGCAAAATCAACATGGCGTCGCCCGGCGTCGGGACGACGCCTCATATGGCCGGCGAACTATTCATGTTCATGACCGGAGTCAAGATGGTGCACGTGCCCTATCGCAGTTCGGCGCCCGCGTTGACCGATCTGCTGGGCGGACAGGTACAGATGATGTTTAGCCCCATGCCTTCTTCGATCGAATACGTCAGAACCGGCAAGCTCCCCGCTCTAGCGGTCACAACGGCGACGCGCTCCCCCGCGCTGCCGGACGTCCCGACAGTGGGTGAATTCGTGCCGGGCTACGAGACGACGACCTTCTTCGGCATCGGCGCACCGAAGAACACGCCCGCCGGGATCGTCGACAGGCTCAATAAGGAGATCAACACAGGCCTTGCAGATCGCAAACTGAAATCGCGACTTTCCGATCTTGGCAGCGTCCCGACACCACTTACGCCCGCCGAATTCTCGAAATTCATCGCTGAAGAAACTGAGAAGTGGGGCAAAGTGATCCGCGCCGCCGGCATCAAGCCGCAGTGACCGGCCAATTCCCCCAAGCTCTTTTTGGAGCGATGTCATGAAACTTCCCCGCAGGAAATTTCTACATCTGGTCGCGGGCGCTGCGGCCTTACCGGCGTTACCGCGGGTCGCGTTGGCGCTCGATTATCCGACCCTGCCGGTGCGCATCGTCGTGGGCTTTCCTCCGGGAGGGGCACAAGACATCCTCGCGCGTCTAATCGGTCAGCAGCTTTCCGTGCGGCTTGATCAACCGTTCGTTGTTGAAAACAAACCGGGTATAGCCACCAATCTTGCCACCGAATTGGTCGCTACTGCGCCTCCGGACGGTCATACACTAATCGTCATTGGGCCGCCGGCGGCGATCAACGCAACGCTCTACAAAGACCTAAAATTCAATTTCATCCGCGACATTGCGCCAGTAGCAAGCTTCATTCGGCAGCCGTTCGTCATGGTGGTCAATCCGGCTTTCCCGATCAGAACCGTTGCCGATCTTATCGAATATGCCAGGACGAACCCGGATAAGCTCAGCATGGCGGGCAATGGACAGGGTGGCGGTCCGCATATGGCTGGTGAGTTGTTCAAGATAATGGCCGAGGTCAAAATGGTTACCGTGCAATATCGCGGGGACGCACCTGCACTGACCGATCTCCTCGCAGGCCAGGTTCACGTGTATTTTAGTAGCATTCCGGCCGCGATCGAATTGATCAAGACGGACAAATTGCGAGCGCTCGGCGTTACCGGCGCAACGCGCTCTAACTTGCTTTCAGAAGTACCAGCGGTGGCTGAATTTGTGCCCGGCTACGAGATGACTGCCGTCTTCGGGTTGGGAGCTTCCAAAGCAACGCCGACTGAGATCGTCGACAAGCTCAATACCACAATTAACGAGATCATTGCAGATGCAAGAATGCAGGCACGCCTTCGCGATCTCGGCGGTGCCGTTATTCAACTCTCTCCAGAGGAGTACCGCGAACTGATTGTTGGCGAAACTGAAAAGTGGGCCAAAGTAATCAGAGCAGCGGGCCTCAGGGCTGAATAATCCAAACGATCTATATTCCATCGCGCTCGGCGGCCATCCGTTGCAAAATGCGGGATGATCAGCATGATGCCCAAACAATCGTTTGGTGCATATGCAGCATCAGCGATCATCCAGTGGGAGGGACCGCGTGTCCGCTCGCAATCGTACGCTGGCCGTGGCCTGGACATTGTTCTTCTTCAGCACGGTATTGGCCGGCGCGCAGGATCACTATCCATCAAGGCCGATCCACTTCATTCTGGCGCAACCGCCGGGTGGCGCAGTGGATTTGGTGTCGCGCGCGCTGGCGATTCAATTGTCGGAGACGCTGCACCAGCCGGTCGTGGTTGACAATCAACCCGGCGGCAACGGCGGCTTGGCCGGCGGTCTCGTCGCGCGCGCTGCTCCCGACGGCTACACGCTGTTCATGGCGGTCGACAACAATCTCACTCTCAACCCGCACATCTATCCCGATCTGCCTTACAAACCGCTGATTGACTTCGCGCCGGTCAGCGTGGTGGCCCGCAGCCGACTGGTCCTGACCGCGCGAAAGTCGCTTGAGGCCAATACGGTCCCCGAGTTGATAGCGCTCGCAAAGGCCGATCCCGGAAAGCTGACCTACGCATCGACGGGTGTCGGCGGGACGCCGCATGCCGGCATGGAGCTGTTTCAGCTGCTGACCAAGACCCGGATGAACTCATGTGCCGTACCGGGGAACGCCGCAGGCGATGACCGATCTGATCTCCGGCGTTGTCGATCTCTTCCTGATCGGTCAGTCCTCGGCCAAAGCGCAGGCCGGGCTGATCAAGAACCTCGCGATCACTTCGGCGACACGCTCGCCGCTGCTGCCCGATCTGCCGACCATGCAGGAGAGCGGCGTGCCGGGCTATGAACTTCGGGGTTGGTTCGGCATGCTGGCGCCCGCAAAGACCCCGCAGCCCGTGATCGACATGCTTTCACAAGCCGTAAAAACCGCCGCCGCCGATCCGAGGTTCGTCCAGGCGCTGGTTCCCGAGGGCCTGGAGATCCTTGCCAACTCGCCGGATGAAATGAGGGCGATGATCGCGGCGGAGACTGCGAAGTGGGGTGAGGTCGTCAAAGCGACCGGCGTAAAACTCGAACAGTAATCGCCGCGACCAAACAGCAAGGACGGACTCGATGCGTGTGAAAGCGTTCCCCTGGCTTGGCCAGGACTTTGTTTCCTTGTCGTGGGAGGGAAACGGCCAAGGATCGCTTGGAGATGAAACGCGCGACTTGTTCGGGCGGTTCAGCGATTGGCTCGGCCGCTTCGGGATGACGCTCGACAATACCGTCCGCACCCGCATGTTTGTTCGAGACGTCGATACCTGGTACGCGGCCAATCCGGAGCGTGCGAAGTTCGTCTCTGGTCCCGCGCGCTCGGCGAGCTCGAGTCACGTGCGCCCGGAACGGCTTGGCGCCAACGCGCGTCTTGCCATCGATCTTCTTGCCATGCAGGCGCCCACGACCGGCGAGCAAAAAATCCTCCGCGAGTACGAGCCGCAGACCAGGGTGCTGCGCCGGTTGACGTGGGGCAAGCTGGTGTTTTGCTCCGGCGTCACCGACATGACCCATCCGACGCTCGACGAACAACTGCCGGTGATCCTTGGACATCTCACCGGCACGCTGCACGATGCCGGCGTATCGTGGGAGCGCGTGGAGCGCGCCTCGTTCTTCCTGCACCGGGACGAATCCATCCCCGAGCTTCGAGCCTATCTTGGCCGGACGGTCGATCTGCGGCGCGCGGCCAAGGACTTCACATTCGTCGACACCCGCCAGGGCAAGCGCCTCGAGATCGAACTGACCGCCACCCTGCCTTGATGCCGGGCGCCTTAGAGCACAATCGCTTCAGATGGAATTGATTGATGCTCTAACATTTTGTTGGTGCACGATCTTTTCGGAAAACCGGCTTCCACTTTTCCGGATCATGCACTAGCGCCCGCCGGCCTGCATGTGCGCCAGCACGGCCGCGGTCGGCCAGCAGTCGAGCGTCAGCCCGTTCTTTTTCTGATAGTCGCCGAGCGCTGAGCGCGTCAGCATGCCGGCCTTGCCGTCGATCTTGTCGTGATAATAGCCGCGTTCGGTTAGGATTAGCTGCATGCGATCGAGGTCGCGTGTCGGCAGCTGCGCCACCTTGGTCCACGGCGTTTCGAACGGCCGCGGATCGGTGATGCGGTCGGCGAGATGGCCGACAAACAGCACGTAGAGATCGGAGAAATTATATTCCTTGATGACGAAATAGTTCTTCGTCACCAGGAATGACGGACCGTAAAGCCCGGCGGGCTGCAGCAGCGACGCCGTTTCGACCTGCTCGGCCGCGCTGAGCTTCCGGCCATAGGCCGGCACGAAACCGCGCTTGAGCCACTCGCCGAGCGGCGCCGTGTTGTCCGGAACGCCGATCGTGCAATCGACATTGGCCGGCGGATGCACCTCATAGGCCCAGCGCAAGCCGGGCTGCCAGCCTTTGTCGACCAATTGCTTGGCTGCGGACGCGAGCGCATCGGGCACCGAATTCCAGATGTCGGCGCGGCCGTCGCCGTCAAAGTCGACGGCATATTTCAGATAATCCGACGGCATGAACTGGGTCAGCCCCATGGCGCCGGCCCACGAGCTTTTCATGTCGGCGAGCTTGACCGTGCCCTGCTGCAAAATCTTCAGCGCGAGCAGAAACTCCTCGTGGAATTTCTCCTTGCGCTTGCCCACATAGGCCTGCGTCGCCAGCACGCGGATGGCGTTGCGCGAATCCGACGCGCGGCCGTAATCGGTCTCGCGGCCGAAGATCGCGAGGATGATCGCCGGGTCGACGCCGAATTGCTGCTCGATCGCGGTCAGCGGCGCGCGATATTGATCGAGCAGCTTGCGGCCTTGCCCTGCGAGCTGCACGATCGACGACTCTTTGATGTAATCCGCCGGCGTCTGCACGAATTCGGCCTGACCGGCCGACGGCTTTTCCGGCCGGCCCGGGAGCGCAAGATCGGGCAGCGACAGGTCGGGCTCGAGCCCGCGCGTCGCCGGGTCGAACGTGGCGCGCGAAACGCCAAGCGCCTGCGCCTGCGGCCACAACGATTGCAGCCAGGCCTGAAATGCGGCGTCGGCGAAGGCGCACGAGGGGGAGAGCAATACGCTCAGCAAGATTGCACGGAGAGAGAGATAACAGCGTGTCGTCATGCTCTGCCTCGCCCCGGGCATCCGCATCGTCGTACCCGGCCCTTCAGAAAGACGTGGATGGCCGGATCAAGTCCGGCCATGACGGTCAAAAAAGGCAATCACCGCACCGCCACAATGAACAGGCGCGGAAACTTCAACAACACCCTGCCGTCGAAGCGCGGCTTGTAGGCGCCGGTGATCTTCTGCGTATAGGCGGCGAGAAATTTCTCGCGCGCCTTGGCATCGAGCGGCGACAGGAAAGGTTGCAGCGAGGAGCCCTTGAACCATTCGGTGATCGCTTCCGGCGACGCCATGACGTGATTGTAGACGGTGTGCCAGATGTCGATGTGGGTGCAGACCGGCTTGAGCAGATCGTAGTACGCCTCGACCGTCGGCAGATCGTCGCGCGGCGCGGCCTTGATCTCGGGATGGTTCGCCCACGGTCCGCTCTCGCCGACCTCGCGCTGGAACACGAAGCGCCGGCTCGCGCGTGTTGTCGGGCATCTGCACCGCCAGCACGCCACCTTCCGGCAACGCTTCGAAGAAGCCGGCGCAGCACCGCCGTGTGGTCGGGCAGCCATTGGATCACGGCATTGGCGAACAGCAAGATCGGTGTGCGCGTCGGGGGTCCAGGTGGCGATATCGGCCTCGACGAATTCGCACTTCGGCAGTCGCTCGCGCGCCTTGCGCAGCATGTCGGGCGAGGAATCGAGCCCGACCACTTCGGAGTCCGGATAGCGCTCGACCAGAAGCTCGGTCGAGTTGCCCGGACCGCAGCCGAGATCGACCACATTGTGCGGACGCTGCAGCGGCACCTGCGCCAGCAAGTCGCGCGGCGGCCGCGTGCGTTCGTCCTCGAATTTGAGGTATTGCCGGGCGCTCCAGTCTTCCATCGGCGCGTGACTTTCCGGATGCGATTCGAGCGTTCGGCCGATGCTTAGCACCTCAGGAAATCAAGGTAAAATATGTTTCGCCACCTTGTTTGCGCCACCTTCGCGGTATTGCCTGAACCTCAAGCGGCCGGGTCAATTTCACCGCATGAATTGCGCAAAACTGAATCGCCTAAAGCTGAATTGCCCGAAACTGATCGCAGCTTTGCTGTTTGCAATGGCGTACTCGGCCAATGTGGCGATCGCGGCGGACAAGAACGACGATCCGCCCTACGAGTCCGCTCCCAGCTTGGTGTCGCACACATGGACGCCGACGGCGTCATCACGATGCGCCTCCGCTCGTTGCCGCCGGGTCCAATCGCCGAAGGCGAATTTCGCTACGAGCCGGGCGATCCGCATTATCAGGAAATCGTACTGCACCTCGGCGGCATAAAGCCGGGAGAAACCAAGCCTGTGCCGCCGTGGTGCTGACCGGCGGCGCCGCCTTGCCGAGAGGCATCGGTTAAGATCAGGCCGCGTGCGGCTCGGGGACCGGCGCATCAGCGCCGCCCGTCGCATGATGATCCGCCGCAAACACGCAGATACACTGCGGGCACCACGAACAGCGTGAACAGCGTTCCGATCGACAAGGCCCGAGGCGATGACAACGCCCATCTGGAAGCGCGACACCGCGCCGGCGCCGGTCGCCGTGACCAGCGGCACGACGCCAAGCACCATCGCGGCCGTCGTCATCAGGATCGGGCGCAGCCGGATCGCCGGCGGCCTGCTCGATCGCCTCGCGCTTCGATCCGGCCCTGCTGCTGCAGATCATTGGCGAACTGCACGATCAGGATGCCGTGCTTGCTGATCAGGCCCATCAGCGTGACCAGTCCGACTTCGGTGTAGATGTTGAGCGACATGCCGCCGAAGCCGAGGCTGACGAAGATCAGCGCGCCGGCGATCGACATCGGCACCGACACCAGGATGATGACGGGATCGCGGAAGCTTTCGAACAAAGCCGCAAGCGCCAGGAAGATGATGATCAGCGCGAAGCCGAACGTGGTGACGAAGCCGCTCGTCTCCTGAATGTACTGGCGGCTCAAGCCGCCGTAATCGACCGTATAGCCCTGCCGGCAGCGTGCGCGCCGCGAGGTTCTGCAGGAACGCCAAGCGCGTCGCCCTGCGCGACGCCCGGCATGGCGACGCCCTGGATCGTCGCGCTGTTGAGCTGCTGAAAGTGATTGAGCGATTCCGGCACGGTCTTGGTCGACGACGCGTGGCGACCGTCGACAGCGGCACCAGCGTGCCGTCCGACGGTCCTGATGTAATAGTCGAGCAGCTGCTGCGGATTGAGCCGGAAGCGCTGCTGCACCTGCGGGATGACCTTGTAGGAGCGGCCGCTGATGCTGAAATAGTTGACGTAGCCGCCGCCGAGCATCGACGGCGAGCGAGCCGCCGACGTCGCTCATCTTCAATCCGAGCTGCGCGGTCTTGTCGCGATCGATCGTGACGTTGGATTGCGGATTGTCGATCTTCAGATCGCAATCGAGAAAGATGAACATGCCGCTCTGCAGCGCCTGCTGCAGAAACTGCTGCGCGATTTCGTTCAGCCGCTCGAACGGCTCGGTCGTGACGATGACGAACTGCACCGGCAAGCCGATGCTGCCCGGCAGCGGCGGCGGCTGAAACGCCGCGATGCGCACGCCGGCGACCTTGCTCAGCTCCTGCTGCAACGCCGGCTGCAGCTGCGTTGGTGGTCTGCGCGCGCTTGTCCCACGGCTTGAACACCATGCCGGCGATCGACTGGCCGGGCACATCGAGCTGGAACACATGCTCGGTTTCCGGATGCTTGGCGAAGATCCGGTAGACTTCGCGCGAATAGAGCTGGCGCTGCTGCAGCGTCGAATTCGGCGCCGCGATCGATTGCGTAATGATGACGCCTTGGTCCTCCTGCGGCGCCAGCTCGGTCTTGGCGCTGGTGAACAGGAAATAGATGCTGCCCAGCACGAGGAGCGCGAACACCAGCGTGACCGGCAAAGTGTTCAGGCTGCCGTGCAGCCGCTGTTCGTAGGCGCCACGCAGCCGGTGGAAGCGCGCGGTCGATGAAACGCGGTGAGCCGCGCCTCCCAGCCGCCGCGCTCGGGATCGGGCGCCTTGAGCAGCCGCGAGCACAGCATCGGCGACAGCGTCAGCGCGACGATGCCTGATACGGTGACGGCGCCGACCAGCGCGAAGGCAAATTCGGCAAACAGCGCGCCGGTCAGGCCGCTCTGGAAGCCGATCGGCACGTAGACCGCGGCCAGCACGACCGTCATGGCGATGATCGGGCCGCCGAGTTCGCGCGCCGCGGCGATCGCGGCGGCGATCGGCGCCATGCCCTCTTCGAGATGGCGGTTGACGTTCTCGACCACGATGATGGCGTCGTCGACCACGAGGCCGATGGCCGAGCACCAGCGCCAGCAGCGTGAGCAGATTGATCGAATAGCCGAGCGCCAGCAGAACGATGAGCGTGCCGACCAGCGACAGCGGAATGGCGACGGTCGGGATGAGCGACGAGCGGATCGAGCCGAGGAACAGGAACACCACCACGGTGACGATCGCCAGCGCTTCGAGCGAGGCTGCGGATCACCTCGTAGATCGCGCTGTGCACGAATTCGGTCGAATCGTAGATGATCTCGCCGTTGAGACCATGCGGCAGCAGCGCCTGGATTTCCGGAAAGACCTTGTGCACGCCCTGGATGACGTCGAGCAGATTGGCCGCCGGCGCGACCTGGATGCCGATATAGACCGCCTGCTTGCCGTCGAAACCGACTTCGGTTTCGTAATCCTCGGCGCCGAGCGTGACATTGGCGACGTCCTTGAGACGCACGACGGCGCCGTCCGCTCTGCTTGACCACAAGATTGCGGAACTCTTCGGCCGAATGCAGGCTGGTCGAAGCGGTCAGGTTGACCTGCACCATCTGGCCTTTGGTCGTGCCGATGCCCGAGATGTAGTCGTTGGCGGTCAGCGCCTGGCTGACATCGGTCGCGGTGAGCCCGAACGCGGCGAGCTTTTGCGGATCGAGCCAGGCGCGCAGCGCGAACACTTTCTGGCCGAGCAATTCCGCGGTCTGCACGCCCGGCACCGCCTGCAGCTTCGGCTGCACCACGCGCGACGAGGTAATCGGTGATCTGGTTCGGCGCCAAGCGTATCGCTGTTGAAGCCGATATACATGGCGTCGATGGTCTGGCCGATCTTGACGATCAGAGTCGGCTGCAGCGTGCCGGTCGGCAGCTGGTTGAGGACCGAAGTGATTTTGGTGTTGATCTCGGTCAGCGCCTTGTCGGCATCGTAGTTGAGCCGCAGGTAGACCGTGATCGTGCTCACGCCGCTCTGGCTGACCGAGCTCATGTAGTCGATGCCGTTGGCCTGCGCGATGGCGTTTTCCAGCGGCGTGGTGATGAAGCCCGCCACGACGTCGGGATCGGCGCCGTAATAGATCGTGGTGACGGTGACGATCGCGTTTTCGGTGCGCGGATATTGCAGGATCGGCAGCATCGTATAGGCGCGCAGCCCGAGCACCAGGATCAAAAGGCTGACGACCGAAGCGAGCACCGGCCGGCGGATGAAGATGTCGGTGAAGTGCATCGTGCGCTTCGCCTAGCGATCGACTGGAACGTCGGGCGCCGCGTCCGCCGTCGGCTGAATCGAATTGTCGATCAGCACGGTCGATGCCGTTGTGCAGCTTGATCTGGCCGGCGGTGACGATCATGTCGCCTTCGTTGACGCCCTTGAGGATCGCGACCTGATCGCCGCGCGTCGCGCCGGTGGTCACGAAAGTTTGGCGCGCGACAACTGCGGCTTGCCGGCCGCGTCCGTTGCCTTTGCTGTCGACGATATAGACGGTGTCGCCATAGGGATTATAGGTGATCGCGGTCTGCGGCAGCGTGACGTAGTTCTGCGGCGCGCCGGTCGCGATATCGACCGTCGCATACATGCCGGGAATGAGCTTGTGGTCGGCGTTTTTCAGCGTCGCGCGGACCTGAACGTTGCGGCTGGAGGCGTCGACCTTCGGATTGATCGCCGAGATCTCGCCGGCAAAAGTCTGATCCTTGTAGGCGTCGATCTTCACCGCGACCGTTTGGCCCAGCCGGACCTGATCGACCGACTGCTGCGGCACGAAGAAATCGAGAAAGATCGGATCGAGCGCCTGCAGCGTGACGATGGCCGTGCCGGCGCTGAGATATTGGCCGAGGTCGACGGCGCGGATGCCGAGATGGCCGGCAAACGGCGCGCGCAGAGACTTCTTGTCGAGAATCGCCTGCTGCTGCGCGACCTGCGCCTTGGCGTTCTTCAGGTTGGCCGCATCGGTGTCGAACGTGGCCTGGCTGACCGCCTGGATCTTGAACTGTTTCTGGTCGCGTTCGTAGGTGATCTGGTTGAGATCCGCCGTCGCCTGCAGCGATTCGAGCTTGGCGACGTCGTCCTCGGAGCGCAGCTTCAGAAGCACGGCGCCCTCCTCGACGTCGTCGCCGGAATTGAACGAGATCGAATCGACGACGCCGGAGACTTCGAGCGACAGATCGGCGCCTTTGACGGCGCGCAGGCTGCCGACCGCCTCGATGTTCGGCTGCCATTCGCTCGTAGCTCGCCTTGGTGGCCGAAACGGTCTGCGGCGGCGCGCCATGGAGCTCATGAATTTCTTGATCATGGACGCCTTGAACACCTGGAATCCGAAGACTCCGCCGAACACGATGGCGACCGCGACCAGCATGATCACCATGCGCTTGGTCATTGATTGAGCTCCGTTGTTGCGTGCGTGCCGGTAACCAGCTCGGTGGCGCGTTCCACAAGATGTCGCTTCGTCGGGACTGTACGGATCCGGCACCACGTCGATGCGGTTCCACCAGCCGCCGCCGAGCGCCTGGAACAGGGCGGCGGTGTCGGCGTAGCGCGCGGCTTGCGCCTGCACCACGGCAAGCCGGGCCTGCTGGTAGCTGCGCTGCGCGTTGAGCAGAGATCACATAAGTGATGGCGCCAAGCCGGTACTGTCCGCGCGCGAGATCGAGCGTGTCGGATGCGGCCCGCAGCGCGGCGCTGCTGCGCCTTCAGCGTCGCGGCATCCAGCTGCAGCGCGCGCAGCGCATCGGCGACGTTCTGGAATGCGGCCAGCACGGTGTTGCTGTATTGCGCGTCGGCCATGTCATAGCCGGCTTCGGCGGCGCGCTGCTGATGCAGCAGCGTGAAGCCGTGGAAGATCGGTTGCGTGCCGCTCGCAGCCGCAAGGCTCCATACGATCGTGCTCGGCGTGAACAGCATGCCGTGCGTCAGCGCCGCGGTGCCGTACTCGCCCGTGAGATTGAATTGCGGCAGCCGGGCGGCGATGGCGACGCCGATCTGCGCGCTGGCCTGATGCAATTGCGCCTCGGCGGCGCGCACGTCGGGGCGCTGCTCGACGAGTTGCGACGGCAGGCTCACCGGCAGATGGGTCGGCAGCTGCAGCGACCGCGAGCGTGAGACGACTCGCGCCGCGCCGTCGTTCGGAAAGCGGCCGATCAGCGCCAGCAGCACGTGGTGCTGCTGCTCCAGCTGCTTTTGCAGCGGCGGCAGCGTCGCCTGCGCCGTCGCCACTTCCGATTGCTGCGTCAGCACATCGGTGCGGGCGGCGGCGCCGACGTCGAACTGATTGCGCACGACATCGAGCTGGTCGGTTTCGGCCTTGATGATGTCGAGCGTCGCCTCGATCTGGCCGCGCAGCGAGGCTTCCTGGACGGCGGCCGTCACGACATTCGAGGTCAGCGTCAGATAGGTCGCCTCGAGCTCGAAGCGCTGATATTCGGCCTGCGCCGCGTCGCCTCGATCTGCCGCCGCTGGCCGCCGAACACGTCGGGCGCGTAGGAGACATTCACCGTGGCCTGGTAGAGATTGAAAATGGACGGCGATCCGGTGCCGCCGAATTCCGCCGGCGAGAATTGCTGCCGCTCCGCCGAAGCGTTGGCATCGACCGTCGGCAGCAGCTTGCCGCGCTTGCGCGTAGAGATTTTCCTTCGCCTGCCACAGCGCCGCCTGCGCCGCCTGAAGGCTCGGATTGGCTTGCAAGCGCCTCGGCGATCAGGCCGTCGAGTTCCTTCGAATGGAACACCTTCCACCATTCGCCCGGAATGTCGCGGCCGATCTCGAACTTTTGCGCCGCGCCGCCGGCGATATCGGTCGAGACCGTCGTCGCCGAGTTGGCCTCCGGCGTGTAGCCGGCTGACCGGCGGCGCCGGCGGCGCCGCGAAAGTCCGGGACCGACCGCGCAGGCCGCAAGCGCTACGAACGAGCGAAGACTAGCAGCATATCAGCGGAGGCCGCCATTGGCCTCATCGCGCCACAGATCCGCTTTGGCGACCGCCTGACGGCCGTCACGCCAACGTAAACTGACCTGACCGGCAACCCACTTAGCTCACCCTGAAACAGGCCAGACTAGTTATTTACTATCCGGTTAGTCAATAACTTGACTTTTTCGTGGTCTGCTAATGGCTAGCTGGCCGAATGACCGAAAGTGCTCGAAACGCGACCGGAAACGCGGCGGCGCCGCAAAGCGGAGCGCCCGCAGGAAATCCTGGAAGCCGCGTTCGCCGAATTTTCGCGCAACGGCTACGCCACGACCACGCTCGATCAGATCGCCGAGCGCGCCGGCGTCACCAAGGGCACGATCTACGTCTACTTCGAGAACAAGGAGCACCTGTTCATCTCGATGGTGCGCGAGATCACCAAGGCGACCATCGACACCGTGCACGGCATGTTCGAAACGCACGAAGGCTCGACCGCCGATCTTCTTGCGCGCGCAGTTCAGCTTCATCTATCAGCACATCGTCGAGGACAGGCGCCGCCGCGAAGTGGTGCGCATGCTGATCGCCGAAGCGCCGCGTTTTCCCGCGCTTGCCGACCGCTATCACGAGGAAATTCTGCGCCCCTGCCTCGACATGCTGCGGCAGGCGATCCAGCGCGGCATCGATCGCGGCGAAATCCGCAACTCCTCGATCATCAATTCGCCGCAAGTCGTCATCGCGCCGATCGCGCTGGTCGATCTCTGGATGATGATGTTCGACGACCGCCAGCCGCTCGATCTGAAAGCCTATTTCAACGCCCACCTCGATCTGGTGCTCAACGGCCTGCTGGCGAAGTAGGCGCTGGCGGCGAAAAACGGCGCGCGGCGCGTTGCATCGCCCCCGCGCCGGATGCATCATAACGCGTGTCGCAACTCGCGGGAGCGACTCCCATGCATGACATCGTCATTCGCGGCGGCACTATCGTCGACGGAACCGGCAAAGCGGCTTTCAGCGGCGACGTGGCGATTGCGGGCGGCCGCATCGCCGGCGTCGGCGGCAAACAGGGGCCCGGCCAAGCGCGAGATCGACGCCACCGGACTTCATGGTCACGCCTGGCTGGGTCGACGTGCACACCCATTACGACGGCCAGGCGATGTGGGACCCGCTGCTTGACGCCGTCGTGCTGGCACGGCGTCACTACGGTGATGTTCGGCAATTGCGGCGTCGGCTTCGCGCCGGTGAGGAAACATCACCGCGGCGCGCTGATGGATCTGATGGAGGGCGTCGAGGAAATCCCCAATCCGGTGCTGGCCGCCGGCCTGAGCTGGGAGTGGGAGAGTTTTCCCGAATTCATGGACGCGCTGGAGCGGAGACCGCGCGCGATCGATATTAGCGCACAGGCCGCCCATCTGCCGCTTCGAGTCTATGTGATGGGCGACCGCGCCGTCCGCCGCGAACCCGCCAACGCCGACGACATCGCCGAGATGCGCGAAACTGACGATCGAAGCACTCAATGCCGGCGCATTCGGCTTCACCACGTCGCGCACCGACTCGCACAAGACGCCGGACGGCGAGCTTGTGCCGTCACGCGACGCCGACGATCTGGAACTGCTCGGCATCGGCTCGGCGCTCGGCGTCACCGGCACCGGCGCATTCGGCATGAACTCGGATTTCGACGACGAGGAATTCGAGCTGCGCTGGATGCGAAAGCTCGCCAAGGAGACCGGCCGCCCGGTCTGGTTTCTGCTGACCGACCGCTACGAGGACCCGCAGCGCTGGCAGCGTCTGATGAAAGCGGTGCACGAGGCGCGCGCGCAAGATTTGCCGATCACCGCGCAGATGGCGGGACGGCCGATCGGCGTGATGATGGGCGTGGGCACCGCGCTCAATCCTTTCACGGTGCGGCCGACTTACAAGAAGCTCGAAAGCCTCCCGATCGAAGAGCAGCGCAGGCGCCTGCGCGATCCCGAGGTGCGGCGGCGGATTCTTGCCGAAAAACCGTCCGACGCCGAAGTCGCCAAGCTCGCGCAGTTCCGCCAGGCCGTCACCAAAAAATGGGAGCGGTTCTACGTCATGGGCAATCCGCCCGACTACGAGCCGGAGCCGCAAATGTCGGTCGCCGCGATCGCCGCGCGCACCGGCCGCCCGCCCGACGAGGTCGCCTACGACACGATCATCGAGGAGGACCAGTATCTCTATTTCCCGGTGGTGAACTATGTGACTGGCGACCACGAACCGATCTACCAGATGCTCAACGATCCGGCCTGCCTGCTCGGGCTGAGCGATGGCGGCGCCCATTGCACCTCGATCGTCGATGCCGGCGTGCCGACCTTCATGCTCACCCATTGGAGCCGAGACCGCAAACGCGGTCCGAAGCTGCCGGTGGAGATGCTGATCAAGCGGCAGACCAGCGAAACGGCGGATTTCTTTGGCCTCGCCGATCGCGGACGATTGTCGCCGGGGCTTCGCGCCGACATTAACCTCATCGATTACGAGCGGCTGCAGGTGCAAAAGCCCGAGCTTGTCCACGACATGCCGGCGGGCGGTCGCCGCTTCGTGCAAAAGGTCGACGGCTACGAGGCGACCTTCGTCGCCGGCACGCCGATCTTCGAGCGTGGTGAGCACACCGGCGCCATGCCGGGCCGCCTGGTGCGCGCCGGCCGTAATGGCCAGACCTTGGCGGCTGCCGAATAGGCCAAATATCTATCGGGGATAAAGCGCAAACGGCGCGTGCCGTCCCTTGATCCTTGCCGTCGTGGTATTACTTTCTTGATAATAGTAATACCGAGCAGCCCCATGATCACCACCGTCACGTCCAAAGGACAAGTAACGATCCCGAAGAGAGTGCGAGAGGCCGCTGGCATCAAACCCGGCGACAAGGTCGTCGTGCGCGCCACCGCCTCGGGTGGCGTCTATGTCGGCCATCCGGATAAGGCCTCCGAATACGAGGAGCGACTGCGCGCGTTGGCGAAGCGCCGGATCATCCGGGGCGTCACCACCGATGAGATCATGGAAATGAGCCGAGGCGAATCCGCCGTACTTCGGCGCCGGAAGAAATGACGCTCGTCGATACGAACGTCCTCCTCGACGTGCTGACGAATGATCCTCATTGGCTCGAGTGGTCGCTTGCTCACCTTCGGGCGCAAGCACTCGCAGGGCAACTCGTCATCAACGAAATTATTTACGCCGAAATGGCCGGTCACGTTCCGACCGAATCTGAGCTCGTCGGCTGCGTCCAGAAACTTCAGGTTAAGCTCGATCGCGCGCCAAAATCCGCCCTGTTTCTCGCCGGAGCGGCCTTCCGTCGGTACAAGCGTGCCGGCGGCATTCGCACCGGTGTACTCGCCGACTTCTTCGTCGGCGCCCATGCGCAGGTGCTCGGCTGCCCGTTGCTCACGCGCGACGTACGGCGTTACCGGAGCTATTTTCCAGATGTCGAACTGATCACGCCGGCACGGTAAATCTTCGCCAAAACTCCCGCAGTCCGCCGCGCCGCCGAGCAAACGCCTTCAACGCCGCCGGTACTGGGGACGCGCCGCGGGCCGCGGTGCCGATCCCGAACGCTCGTCCTTGTGGCGGAACACCAACCGGCCCTTTTCGAGATCGTAGGGCGAAACCTCGACTGTGACCCGATCGCCGGCGAGCGTCTTGATCCGATTCTTTTTCATTCTGCCGGCCGTGTAGGCAACGAGCGCGTGCCCGTTGTCGAGCTGAATGCGATAACGGGCGTCCGGCAGGATCTCGGTGACGAGACCTTCGAATTGCAGAAGCTCTTCCTTGGCCACGTTACGATCCCTTTGCTTGACTTGCCTGGTGCGGCGGACGCGGAGCGCCGTCGCGCCGCGGCGGTGTCCCGCGTTGCAGGAATGCTACGGCGCCAATTCCGTCCGCGACCTCGCGTGGCTGGCCGCGCTGGTCGTGCGGGTGCTCACGCCGCTTTTGCCCGCGTGCTTTATCGGGGCGGCGGCGCTGCTGCTCCGGCTTGCCGCCATGATGACCGTTCTGGTGCGGGCTGCGCGCGCCGTTCTGACTCTGCGTGTCCTGGCGCCGCATATCTTGGTGCCGCATATCTTGACGCATGTCGGAGCGCGGCGGCGAGGCGCGATGTTCGGTCACCGGAATGGACAATCGGATAAGCTTCTCGATGTCGCGCAGGTACGCCATTTCCTCGCGGTCACAGAGCGAGATGGCGACGCCTGCTGCACCTGCCCGCGCGGTGCGACCGATGCGGTGGACGTAGGTTTCCGGCACGTTCGGCAGATCGAAATTCACCACGTGGCTGATGCCGTCGACATCGATGCCGCGGGCCGCGATGTCCGTCGCCACCAGAATTCTGACCGCACCGCTGCGAAACGCCGCGAGCACCCGCTCGCGCTGATTCTGAGATTTGTTGCCGTGAATCGCTTCCGACGCGATGCCCGATTTCGTCAAACCACGCACCACCTTATCGGCGCCGTGTTTGGTGCGCGTGAAAACCAGCGCACGGTCGACGGCTTCGTGCCGCAGCACGTCGACCAGAGCGGCGTGCTTGCCGACACGATCGACGCGGATAACGCGCTGTTCGACACGTTCGGCGGTCGAAGCGATCGGAGTGACGGCGACCTTGACCGGATCGCGCAGGATTTGCGCCGCGAGTTCGGCAATCGTGCGCGGCATCGTGGCCGAGAAGAACAAGGTCTGCCGGTCAGCGGGCAACTTCGCGATGATTTTTCGAATGTCTTGAATGAAGCCCATGTCGAGCATGCGGTCAGCCTCGTCGAGGACGAGACATTCGACCGCGTCGAGCCGCAGCCCGTTGCCGCGGACCAGGTCGATCAGGCGGCCCGGGGTAGCGACCAGGACATCGACGCCGTTGAGTAGCGCGCGCACTTGCCCGGCCATCGAAACGCCGCCGATCACCAGCGCGGTCTTGACATGCAGATGACGGCCGTAAGCGCGAAAGCTGTCGAGGATTTGCCCGGAGAGTTCGCGGGTCGGGCTGAGCACCAGAACACGGCAGCTTTTGCGCGCCACCGGGCGCGGCTCGGCCGCGAGACGATGCAGGATCGGCAGCGCGAAGGCTGCAGTCTTGCCGGTGCCGGTCTGGGCGATGCCAATCACATCGCGACCCGACGTGGCGATTGGAATCGCCTGGGCCTGGATCGGCGTTGGGGTCAGATATTTCTCTTCGGCAAGGGCTCGTGTAATGGCATCGTTGAGTTTGAAGTCGTTAAAGTTGGTCAAAAGAAGCATTCCTTAGATGCGCGTAAGCGCAGCCGCTGCGCGACGGCAAACAGCCGCGCTGCAGTGGGGGTGAAACGAGACACCCCGCGCGATCTGGGCTGCCAATGAATGGGTTTGAAGAGCGAGCCAGAAACCGTCTAACGGGAATCCGTACCACGCGGCTCACTAAAGCCTCTTGGGCGATTCGCGCTACATAAGCGGCAGATGTGTTTGTTTCAAGGCAAATCGCCATGAAACCACTACACACGCTGGCAAAGCCGCCGTACGGGCTATTTCTTCTTTGCCTTGGCCGCCTTGGGAACCGGTTTGGCTGCGGGTTTAAGCTGCTGCTCCGCCTCCTTGGCCAACCGCAGCGCTTTCAGCCGCGCCATCTGCTCCCGGACCAAGCGGCCATGGGCCTGATATTCCATCATGGCCTTAGCACCATCCTTGGCCCGCTCGTCCTTTTTCAAGGTCGCTTCGCTGCGGGAGTCAGCCGGCCGCGCCTCGCTCGATTTCGTAGCCAATGTCCGATCCTTCGTGTGTTCAATCCAATTTTTACGAAGGATATATGTACGAATCTGAAAAAATGAAACTCAGCGGCTTGCGAAGAGAGGGTCCCGGCGCCGCCGGAACCCCTCCAGCTGGCCCGTTTATCTGGTGAATTTCTTATATTTGATCCGGTGCGGAATGACCGTGTCGGTGCCCAGCCGCCGCATCTTGTCTTTCTCGTAATCCTGAAAGTTGCCCTCGAACCATTCGACGCGGCTGTCGCCCTCGAAGGCGAGAATGTGGGTGGCGATGCGGTCAAGGAACCAGCGATCGTGGCTGATGATGACGGCGCAACCGGCGAAATCCTCAAGCGCCTCTTCGAGCGCGCGCAACGTGTCGACGTCGAGATCGTTGGTCGGCTCGTCGAGGAGGAGGACGTTGGCGCCGGACTTCAGCATCTTGGCGAGATGCACGCGGTTGCGTTCGCCGCCGGAGAGCGAGCCGACCTTCTTCTGCTGATCGGCGCCCTTGAAGTTGAAAGCCGAGCAATAGGCGCGTGAATTGACTTCGCGCTTGCCGAGCATGAGCTGATCGAGGCCGCCGGAGATTTCCTCCCACACCGTCTTCTTGCCGTCGAGCGTGTCGCGCGACTGATCGACGTAGCCGAGATGTACCGACTCGCCGATCTTGATCGTGCCGTTGTCGGGCTTCTCCTGTGTGGTGATCATGCGGAACAGCGTGGTCTTGCCGGCGCCATTCGGCCCGATGATGCCGACGATGCCGCCCGGCGGCAGCTTGAACGTCAGATCGTCGATCAGCAGATTGTCGCCGAAGCCCTTTTTCAGATGGTCGAACTCGACGACATTCTGGCCGAGCCGCTCGGCGACCGGGATCACGATCTGGGCGGTCTGGGTCTGCTTCTCGCCCGCCTTTTTCAGCAAGTCCTCATAGCGCTCGTAACGCGCCTTGGATTTGGCCTGCCGCGCGCGCGGCGACGCCGAAATCCATTCCTGCTCGCGGGCGAGCGTCCGCTGCCGCGCTTCCTCTTCGCGGCCTTCCTGTTCGAGCCGCTTCTGCTTCTGCCCGAGCCACGACGAATAATTGCCCTCGTACGGAATGCCGCGGCCGCGATCGAGCTCGAGGATCCAGCCCGTCACATTATCGAGAAAATAGCGGTCGTGGGTGACGATCAGGATGGCGCCCGGATAGTTGCGCAGATGGCCCTCGAGCCAGGCCACCAACTCGGCGTCCAAATGGTTGGTCGGCTCGTCGAGCAGCAGGAGATCAGGCTGGTCGAGCAGCAGCCGGCACAGCGCGACCCGGCGCCGCTCGCCGCCGGAGAGTTTCGCCACCTCGTCGTCATCGGGCGGACAGCGCAGCGCATCCATCGCCTGATCGACCTTGGAATCGAGATCCCACAGGCCCTTGGCCTCGATCTCGTCCTGCAGCTTGGTCATCTCGTCGGCGGTCTCGTCGGAATAATTCATCGCGAGTTCGTTGTAACTGTCGAGGATCGCTTTCTGCGAGCCGACACCCTCCATGACGTTCTCGCGCACCGATTTCGAGGCATCGAGTTGCGGTTCCTGTTCGAGATAGCCGACCCGGGCGCCCTGCGCCGCCCAGGCCTCGCCGGTAAACTCCTTGTCGATGCCGGCCATGATGCGTAGCAGCGTCGACTTGCCGGACCCGTTGACGCCGAGCACGCCGATCTTGGCGTCGGGATAGAACGACAAATTGACGTTTTCCAAGACTTTGCGGTTCCCCGGATAAATCTTGGACACATCCTGCATGTGATAGACGAATTGACGGGCCATATTTTGCTGCCGGGCCAGATGCCCTGCTCTCGTTCGTTGTGCGCGATGCGCCAATGTGTGGAAGTTGCCGCTGATGTAGCGGCTGAGTAGGTAAACGGCAAGCCGCAGTCACGGTCAACCGCGTGTACACCGATCCGGATTTCGTCCCGTTCGAACCGCCGCCCCAGCCGCTTGGCCTGCGGGGGCTGCCGACGCTATGGCGCAATTACATCGAGTCGGTGCCGCGCTCCTGTTACGAAGAGGGCCTGACGCGGCTCGAGGGGCGCGGCATGGACGCTCTCCTCGTTTGCGATCCCGACATTATTCACGAGATTTTCGTCGAGAAGGCCGACGCCTTCCGGCGCGACCCGGCAACCCGGCGGTCGTTTGAGCCGATGATCGGCGAAAACTCGCTGTTTCTCGCCGACGGGGCCGATTGGCGCTGGCAGCGCCGCGCGGTGGCGCCGATTTTCCGGCACGAGACCCTACTCTCGTTCGTCCCGGTATTCGCCGCGATGGCGGAGCGGCAGGTCGAACGCTGGCGCGCCGCGCAGCGCGGCGTTCCCATCGATGCCGCGGCGGGAATGACCCGCACCACCTTCGACATCATCGTCGAGACGATGCTGGGCGGCGCGGCGGGCCTCGATGCCGACGGTTACAACAGCGCGACCACGGCGAACTTCGAGACCATCCCCTGGCACCTGATCTACGCCCTGTTTTCCGTGCCGAGGTGGATGCCTTATCCGAATCGGCGGCGCGCCATCCAGGCGCGCGATTTTCTCCATCGCGAGATGCGCCGCATCGTCGAGACGCGCCGCGCCGCGCCATCCACGCGATCCGATCTGCTCGATCTTCTGCTTGCGGCGCGCGATCCGGAAAGCGGGCGCAGCATGAGCGACACCGAGGTGATGCAGAATCTCCTGACCTTCATCACCGCCGGTCATGAGACGACGGCCGTCGCGCTGAGCTGGACCTTGTGGGCGATCGCCAAGGATCAAAGCGCCCAGGACCGGGTTTTCGATGAGGTGACATCCGTTACCGGGACGGGGCCGATCACCGCGCCGCAGATCGACAGTCTCTCGTATTGCCGGCAGGTGATCCAGGAGGCGATGCGGCTCTTTCCACCGGCGGCCATCATCGCGCGCCAGCCCAAGGCGGCGATGACGCTCGGCGGATTTCAGCTCTCGGCGCGGACCCGCGTCCACATTCCGGTCTTCGCGCTGCACCGGAACACGCAGCTATGGGACGATCCGAATGCCTTCGATCCCGATCGCTTCACGGCGGATCGGATCAAGGCGCGGTCGCGTTACGCCTATCTGCCGTTCGGGGCAGGCTTGCGGACCTGCATCGGTGCGGGCTTCGCGATGATCGAGGCAGCGGCCATCCTGGCGACCATAGTGCGCGCCTTTCGCTTCCGGCCGCTTGCCGGACACAAGCCGATGCCGGTGGCGCGGCTCACGCTGCGGCCGAAAGGCGGCATGCCGCTGACCCCGGCCGGCTGTCGACGAGCCCGGTAAGACTCCGTCAATCCTGATCACAATTACTCCCCACCACCGCCGAAATCGCAACAAATTTTAATGATTTCTGGCCGATAATCTTGTCAAACAGCCGTTTGAAATTAAAACTCGCGTATTATTTATAAGGCAGCGAGAACAAAGGGCGGGAGCGGCACCCGTGGCCGGGCGCAGCGACAGAAGAACGACGGGAGCGAGTGTCATGTGGCGTAGTTTCGCAGATGCTTTTTGCGAGCTCCAGCGGGCTTACGGCGAAGGCGCCGGATCGTATCGGCCAGACCTGCACTACATGCGCGGACCGGGGCCGAAATGGCATGCCAAGTATGGCAACCTGCCGCCGAAGCTGACGCCGGACCGGCATGCCAAGTATGGCAACCTGCCGCCGAAGCTGACGCCGGACCGGGCGACCGCCGTGCCGTCGCTCCGCGAAGCCGTGGAATACCCGGCTTAAGCGACGTCACGCGTGCTGCGTGGGCCGCGTCCCGATCACGGCCTTTACCGTCTCAAGCTGAGCAGAAATCCGATCACCGCTCCGATGAGCGTGCCCGTCACCATGTGCACGAGGGTGACGCGATAGCCGGTTGAAGGATTGGTCAGGAGCGCAATACCAAGCCCGACCATAATGCCGATCAGCACTCCGATGAGGATGCACTTTACCCGGCCCATTGTTGCCGCCTCGACCGCTCGACACTCTTTCTAGATCATACCCGATCCGCAGCCCGAGCCGCGCCCACCGGCTGACTTGTCTTGAGCCCGCCGTTATGAGACGGCTAAGGACCGTTTTCGAGGGAAAAGCATCAAGCGGGTGGAAGACACATGGCGGTTCGCTGCGCAATTCTCGACGACTATCAAAATATCGTCCTCAAGGTCGCCGACTGGTCCAAGGTCAAGGGTGACGTCGACATCAAGGTGTTCAACGAGCACCTCGGCGATTCCGATAACGTCATCGCCGCGCTGAAGGGCTTCGACATTGTCGTTGCCATGCGCGAGCGCACCGGCTTTCCGAAGAAGGTGATCGACGGGCTGCCCGATCTCAAGCTCCTCATTACCACCGGCATGCGCAACGCCTCGATCGATACCGAAGCGACAAAGGCCCGCGGCGTCGTGGTCTGCGGCACCGGCTCGTTCGGCAGCCCAACCTCCGGCGTCACCATCGGGCTCATGCTCGAACTGACCCGCCACATCGGCTACGAGAACGCGCGGCTGCACGGCGGCGCCGTCTGGCAGAGCACGATCGGTCCCGATCTCGACGGCCTGACGCTGGGCGTGCTTGGCCTTGGCAAGCTCGGCACCCGCACCGCCACGATCGCCAAGGCGTTCGGCATGAAGGTGATCGCCTGGAGCCAGAACCTGACGCCGGAGAAATGCGAGGCGGCCGGCGTCGGCTATGCGACGAAGGACGATTTGTTCCGCCAATCCGACTTCATCACCATCCACGTCGTGCTGTCGCAGCGGACCCGCGGCCTTGTCGGCGCCCACGAGTTCAGCCTGATGAAGCCGTCGGCGTTTCTCATCAACACATCGCGCGGTCCGATCGTGGACGAGGCGGCCATGCTCGCGGCGCTGCGCGAGAAGAAGATTGCCGGCGCCGGCCTCGACGTATTCGACATCGAACCGCTGCCGCTCGACCATCCGCTGCGCAAGATGGACAACGTCGTGATCACGCCGCACCTCGGGTATGTTTCCGGGCAGAACTACAAGAACTACTTTGCCGGCGTGGTCGAAGACATTCGCGCCTTCCTCGACGGCAAGCCCCTGCGGGTGATCACGTAAGCTTCGCAGCTGGCCAGCTTGCCGCATCTTGTCATGCTCCGCGAAAGCGGAGCATCCAGTAATCGGTGTGCTCGATGCCCTGCTCTTCCGTCGGCGATTACTGGATCGTCCGCTTGCGCGGACGATGACAGAATAGGAGAAACGCCATGAGCGATACGCTCATCGATTTTTACTGCCACATCTCGCCGGCGCGCTTCTTCACCGAGATGGAAAAGACTGCGCCGAGGCTCGGCAACATCGCGGCGCGGCTGCGCAACGTGCGCAAGATTCACGATCTCGACGCCCGCTTTCGCGAGATGGACGAGTTTGGCGACTACCGGCAGGTGGTGTCGCTGCCGAACCCGCCGCTCGAGGACATCGCGACGTCCGGCCAGGGGCTCACCCTCGCCCGCGTCGCCAACGACGCCATGGCGGAACTGTGCGCCAAATATCCGGAGCGCTTCGCAGGTTTCGTCGCGGCGCTGTGCCTGACCGATGTCATGGGCTCGGTCGCGGAGGCCAAGCGCGCCATCAACGAACTCGGCGCCGCCGGCATCCAGATTTTCTCGCCGCTCGCCGGACGGCCGCTCGATGAACCGGTGTTCGAGCCGATCTTCGCGCTCATGGCGCAACTCGACCGGCCGATCTGGCTGCATCCGGCGCGCACCGCCGACATGACCGACTATGCGGCGGAAAAGAAATCGCGCTTCGAAATGTGGTGGTGCTTCGGCTGGCCCTACGACACCTCGGTCGCCATGGTCCGGCTCGCGTTCAGCGGGCTGTTCGACCGCTATCCGAACATCAAGATCATCACCCATCACCTCGGCGGCATGATTCCCTATTACGACGGCCGCATCGGTCCGGGCCTCGACGTGCTGGGCAGCCGCACCTCGGACGAGGACTATTCGAAAATCTTGCCGTCGCTGAAGCGGCCGCATCTCGACTACATGCATGACTTCTACGCCGACACGGCGATGTTCGGCGGCGGCGTCCACGCGCTGCGCTGCGGCTACGAATTCTTCGGCGCTGACAAGGTGGTGTTCGCGACCGACACGCCGCTCGGCCCGATCAAGCCGGCGATTGCGGCGCTCAAGGCCCTTGAGCTTCCCGCCGACGATCGCCGCAAGATCTTCTCCGGCAATGCAGAGACGTTACTGAACAGCAAAATCAAACAGCCGTAATCGGCTTCCAATCGGCCGTGCAACGCCGCCGCTATTGCTGCAGGGCGCTCTTGAGCGCGACTTGCTGCGCGGGACTGGGCGCGCCGAGGTAGGACATCGGCTTTCCATTGTCGATAAGCGCACCCCACGCTTGGGAGCCGTTTGGCGCGAACATCACCTCCAATTCATTGCCGGTGCAATCGTGCGCCTCGCAGGCGTGAAACAGCTCGTATTTTGTTCCAGCGATGGTCGCAAACGTGGCGGGAGTGCCGACATAGTCGCCCGACGTCTTCAGCACTTGCTGGGTCCAATTCGGCAAACCGGGCGAGTTGCTGAGCAGACTGGCCAGCGCCCGGGCGTAGGACGGACCCTTGATCGCGTCTGTGAGATAGGTGTCGTTTGCGGCGACGACACCGGCAGGCGCCGCACAGGCAAAAATGAGAGCCCAAGCCGATCTTCGCATCACTACGGTCCTCGAACGATCGCGATCCGATATAACAAGCTCGAACAACCGTGACGATCGATTGCGGCGAACTCACGCCCGAGCACGCGAGCAGCACAATGGGCCTGATCGACCTGACGCACACTTTCGATGCCGAGATGCCGGTCTATCCGGGCGATCCGGTTCCTCAGTTCACGCAAACGGCCCGATTTGAGACCGAAGGCTACTGCGCATACTGCCTGCAGAGCGGAATGCACACGGGCACGCACATGGATGCTCCGCTGCACATGCTGCCGGGCGGAGACTTCGTGTGTGATGTCCCCATCGAGAAGTTTGTCGGACGCGGCCGCCTGATCGATGGGCGAGGCCGCAAGAGCGTCACCGAGGACCTTCTCACCGCCGCCGATCTGAAACGCGGCGACATCGTGCTAGTGTTGACTGGCTGGTATAAGCGTTTCCGCGATCCCGACTATTTTGAATCGTTTCCCGAAATCGCGCCGGCGTTCGCGGAGCGTCTGGTGAGCGCGGGCGTGTCGATCATGGCGCTCGACACACCGTCGCCGGACCGCGCGCCGTATCCGGTGCACAAGATTTTCTGGCGAATAACGTGCTGATCATCGAGAACCTCACTGCGCTGGAGGCCCTCGTCGGCATCGGCGAGTTTGAGGTGATCGCGCTACCGTCCAAATTCCGCTGCGACGCAGCGCCCGTCCGCGTCATCGCCAGAACGACGTGATCGAATAATCTGAGCGGCTCAGCTACTGCAAGGCAATGCCGGCGGACTGAATCACGCCCTGCCACTTGTCGATCTCGCCGTTCCCGAACTCGGCGGCCTCCGCGGGGCCGTAATAGGTCACGTCCATGTCCTGCTTCTCGACGAGGTTTCGGAACTCCGGCCGGTCGGCGATCGCCTTGAACGCCGTTCCGAGAGCGTCGATCACGGGTTGCGGCGTTCCGCTCGGTGCCAGGATGCCGAACCACGACGTCACGTCAGCGCCCTCGACTCCGAGCTCGTCGAGAAGTCGGCGTGTCCGGCAGCGCGTGATGGCGGGCCGGAGCCGTCACGGCCAGCGCGCGGGTCTTGCCCGCGGTGATGTTCGGCAGCGCGGTGGAGAGATTATCGAACATGACGTCGACCTCCCCTTTCAGCAGTCCAAGAACGCAATCGGCCCAGCCCCGATAGGCCACATGCGTCATCACCGTAGCGGTCCGCAGCATGAACAGCTCCGCCGACAAATGCAGCGTGGTGCCGACGCCGTTCGAACCGACATTCAGCTTGCCGGGATCAGCCTTCGCCTCGGCGATCAGCTCGGCGACGCTGCCCGCTTTCAGATGCGGGCCCGCCACAAGGATATTGGGAACGCTGGCGAAGACGGCGACCGGCACGAAATCCTTCCTTGGATCGTAGCCGGCCTGCTTCTGCAGCGATGCGGTGATGGCGGTGAACGCGCCGCCGAGGAGAAGCGTGTAACCATCCGGCGGAGTCTTGGACACGTAGTCCGAACCAATATAGCCGCCGGCGCCGCCGCGGTTCTCGACGATGACCGGCTGTTTCAGAATGTCCTGCAACTCCGGCTGTATAAGGCGCGCCACGATGTCGGTGCTGCCACCGGGAGGCGCCGGCGAAACAATTTTGATGGTCCGGCTCGGATATTGCGCAAACGCGGCCGTCGCATACACAGACGCAGCCATCACGAAAAAGGCAGTCGCCGCCCCGGCTCTGAACGCCGCCATGTCGTCCTCCCCAATTGCGGCGGAGAGTTCGGACTCTACGCCGAACTCGCCATCTTTGGCGGCGTGAACGCGCGGATTGGCGGCGCCGCTTCGGTCCAAAGCTCGATCTCGACCATGTTGGTCCCGCTCGACGGGCCCTGGCTCAGCTTCGACGTGCCGCGATCGTGGGTCAGCACATTGGCGTTGCCATGGGCGCAGATCGCGCCGTCATCGGCATCCACCGGATCGTACCAGGCGCCGCATGACAGCTTCGCCACGCCGGGCGACAGCGCGTCGTTCAACACCACACCGGCCAGGCAGGCGCCGCGCGCATTGTAGACGCGCACGATGTTGCCATCCTTGATGCCGCGCCGCCGCGCGTCGTCGGGATGGATCGCCACCGCCTCACGGCCGGCGATCTTGCCGCGGGCGCTGACCGGCCCCGCGTCCATCTGGCTGTGCAGCCGATAGCGCGGCTGGCTTGAAATCAGATGCAACGGATACTCCGCCGGCGCGCCGAGCCATTCGGACGGCTCGATCCAGGTCGTGTGCGGCGGACAATTGTCGTAGCCAAAGCCCGCGATCCGTCTCCGAATAAAGCTCGATGAGGCCGGACGGCGTGGCGAGCTTCTTGGTCTGCGGATCGGCGCGGAAATCGGCGAACAGCGTGTACTCTTCGGCGCGCTGCGGGATTTCCAGAAAGCCATCGGCCCAGAAGCGATCGAAATCGGGAATTGCCGCCTCATTGGTCCGCACGTTGTCGCGCCAGCGATTGTAGAGGTAACGGAGCCACCCCATCTCGTCGCGGCCTTTGGTGTACTCCTCTTCGCAGCCAACGCGCCGCGCCAGTTCCGCGAAGATCGTGTAATCGCTCTTGGCTTCGCCGACCGGATCGATCGCCTGCTGCATCGCCATCAGGAAACGATCGCGCGGCGCGCCACCGAAATCGTTGCGTTCGAGCGACGTGGTCGCCGGCAATACGATGTCGGCGTGGCGTGCGGTCGCGGTCCACCACGGCTCGTGCACGACGATGGTCTGCGGGCGACGGAACGCGGCGCGCAGCTTGTTGGTGTCCTGATGGTGGTGGAACGGATTGCCGCCCGCCCAATAGACAAGCTTGATGTCCGGATAGCTGCTTTTGTGGCCATTGAAGTCGTAGGGCTCGCCCGGCCGCAGCAGGCATTCGGAAATGCGCGCCGCCGGGATCGCGCGTTTGATGAGCGGGTTGGCCGCGGCTTCCATGGTCGGCGCATGAAACGCGAGCGGCGGCTCGGCGATGCCGGTCGCCGAGCCGTAGCCGAAGCCGAAGCCGCCGCCCGGCAAGCCGATCTGGCCAAGGCACGATGCGAGCAGAATGACGCCCCAGAACGGCTGCTCGCCGTGGTCGGCGCGTTGCAGCGACCATGACGCGCTGAGCATGGTGCGCTGCGACGCCATGCGGCGGGCGAGCGCGCGGATCGTGTCGGCCGCAATGCCGGTGATCGGCGCCGCCCACTCGGCACTCTTCGGCTGCCCATCGCTCTCGCCCATCACATAGGCGCGCACCTTCTCGAAGCCCGTGGTGTATCGGGCCAGAAAATTCCTTATCGTGGAGATCGTTCGCGATCAGCTCGTGCGTCAGCGCCAGCAGCAGCGCCGTATCGGTGTCGGGTCGGATCGCGATCCACTCCGGCTTCGTCGTGGCCGGCCCGTCATCCCGGATCGGGCTGATGTTGACGACCTCGACGCCGCCGGCCGCAAGCTCCGCCATCCAATGAGCGTTGTCGTGCACGGCGCAGCCGCCGCGCGTAACCTGCATGTTCTTCGGATTGCAGCCGCCAAGCATCACCATCAGTTGCGTATGACGCGCGATCGACGACCACGACGACAGCGGCCCGGTCACCGGCTGGGTGTTGCCAAGCACATGCGGCAGAAACACGAGCGCGGTGCCGAAGCTGTAGTTCGAGGTCTGATCGATGAACCCGCCGAAAATCCGACATGAAGCGCCGCAATTGTCCGCGCGCTTCATGGAAAATTCCGGCCGAGCTCCAGCCCTGCGATCCGGCCATGATGGCCTCATGACCGTAGTCGCGCTTCACGCGCAGCAAGTTCGCCCGCGACGAGATCGAACGCGCGCTCCCACGACACCGGCACGAACGGCTCGCGGCCGCGCCCTTGCCGATTGTCCGGCCGTTGCTCAAGCCAGCCCTCCCGCACCATCGGCCGCGCGATACGGACCTGCGAATGCACGCCAGCCGGCACCGCCTCGATCAGCGGCGACGGATCGGGATCGTGCTCGAAGGGCCGGACGCCGACGACGCGGCCATCGTCGACTTCAGCCAGAAATGCGCCCCAGTGGGAATGATTGCGGACGAGCTTGGTCATGGTGCGGAGCCTTTCGATGTCTCCGTACATTATCACATGGCCGCAGGCAAATCATGTAAGGTGGCGCTAGAGAACGAAGAGAACCAGGGATGACCACGCACGAGCAGAACAATTTCCTCACGCTGACCGGCCCGGGCACGCCGATGGGCGACCTGATGCGGCGCTATTGGATTCCGGCGCTGCTGTCGTCGGAGATTCCCGAGCCCGATTGTCCGCCGGTGCGCGTGAAACTTCTCGGCGAGCGGCTTTTGGCGTTTCGCGACACCCAAGGGCGAGTCGGCGTGATGGACGAATTCTGCGCCCATCGCGGCGTCTCGCTGTGGTTCGGCCGCAACGAGGACGGCGGGCTGCGCTGCCCGTATCACGGCTGGAAGTATGACGTGACCGGCCAGTGCATCGAGGTTCCTTCCGAGCCCGCCGAAAGCGAGTTCTGCCAGAAGATCAAGCTCGCATCCTATGCGTGCGTCGAGATGGGCGACGTGATCTGGATCTACATGGGCCCGCCGGCGCTGAAACCGCCGCTGCCGAATTTCGAGTGGGCGACGGTCCCGGCCGTCACACCGCTTCGTCTCCAAACGCACCCAGGAATGCAATTGGCTACAGACCCTGGAAGGCGCCATCGATTCGGTCCACGTGTCGTTCCTGCACCGGCACGAGCTGAGCAACGAACCGCTGCATGTAAGCAAGGGCGCCGAATATACCCGCGGCACCGACGCACGTTTCGAGGTGATCGAGAGCGACGGCGGCATGGTGATCGGCGTGCGGCGGCCGGCGACGCCGGGGAATCTCTACTGGCGCATCACCCAATGGATCATGCCGTTCCACACCATGATCCCGCCCTATGGCGACAACGCACTCAACGGCCATGCCTTCGTGCCGATCGACGACGACAACGCGATGGTCGTGGTGCTTCACGCACCATCCGACGCGGGCGCTCTCCGCGCGTGAGCTTGAGGTCATGCGCAATGGCGGCGGCATCCACGTCAACCTCATTCCCGGCTCGTTCCGGCCGGTGGTCAACAAAGACAACGACTACATGATCGACCGCTTGGCGCAAAAGCACCACAAGTCGTACTGCGGCGTCAAAGGCATCGCCATGCAGGACGCGGCGATCCAGGAAAGCTGCGGGCCGATTCAGGACCGCACCAAGGAAAATCTGGTCTCGACCGACAACGGCGTGATCATGGCGCGGGTGCGCCTGCGCAAGGCGGCGCTTGCCGTCGCACAGGGCCAGGAGCCGGACGGGCTTGATCCGGCGACTCACGCCGTGCGCTCGGCCTCGATCGTGCTGCCGCACGCCGCAAGCTTTTACGAAGCGGCCGGCGATGCGCTGAAGGCGACATCAGGCGTGGCGCACGCTTCGGTGTGATCCGCTGGTGTCATCGTCCGCGAATGCGGACGATCCAGTAGCCACGGCGGTTGCGGCGTTTAATTGATCGTGCAGCGATTACTGGATTCCCCGCCTTCGCGGGGAATGAGAGGCCGTTCAATTGTCCCCTTACCACAACTCTCTGAATTGCGACGCCACCAGGCGGTCGTACGGCAGTGGCTCCGTAAGCAGTCCATTGGCCATGGCGAACGTGTTGATGCCCTCGACCGCCTCTGCCGAGATCGTCGCGTCATAGAAGGGCGCATCCCGCGTGATAAGATCGGCGATCAATTCGCCTTCTTCGGGTGGAAACAGGCGGCGGCCGATCGGCGTCGCCAGCGACGGATCGGCCTTGAGCGCCTTCTGCGTCTTCACAATCGCCCGGACCGCGCCGGCTGCGATTTGCGGCTGCTCCTCGATCAGGCGCTCGGTAGTGGTCAAGGCTGGAAAGTTATACAGGCGCGCGCCCGCAGGGCCGTCGCCGCGGCGAAGATCGAGGTGAAGCTTGGCGGCGCCGAACTTTTCGCCGATGGCGAGCCGCATGCCGTTGCCCCAATAGGCGTCCGCAATGTTTTGCCTGATCGCCTCGACGCCGGTCCGGCCTTTCAGATGCTCGTTCTTCGTCTCGGGCAACGGCACGATCCGCACGTTGTCCCGCGCAAGGTCGATGCCCGCTTGCGCCAAGAGGTGCCGCAACCCGGTCTCGGGAAATGCCGTCGACGAGGAAATGCGCAGGCCTTTGAGCGCATCGAGATCGCCGCGCTTGACGTCGAGATCCGCGCGCACCGCCAAGAACCAATAGGAGTATTGCGCGAGCGCGCACAGAAGCTTGACGCCTCGCCAGCCCGGGTACGCGCGGGTCGCCATATAGGCCGGCCCGCCGAGGAAATGCACCGCCCCCTCCCGCAGCCGTTCCGGCCCGTTGAGCGCGCCGTAGACGCGCTCCAGCTCGATGTCGATTCCTTCTTCCTTGAAGAAGCCGAGTTCGACGGCTGCGGTTGCAACAAAATACGACGGCGAGTCCAAGTCGGCGACAGTCAGCCGAAACATCCGAAGCCTCTCCTTTGGAGCGAAGAACGCAAAAGCCACCCCGATCGAATTAATCGAGACATCGAATTAATCGAGACGATGGCTTTCGTCCAATGCTCCGGCTTCGGTCTCCTTAGCCCTGTCGCCGAGCGTTTCCCGGCGGACGCAATCCCGGACTACGACGCATTCAGCATCTGGCCAATCGTGCCGCGGACCGTATCTGGCAATGCGAAAGTATCTTTCACGATCGCATCCATGTCCTCGCCGCTGCCGGGATCGACCATGAAGTGACGCTGCTCGCAGGCGGCAAGAAAATCCGGGTCCTTCATCATGTCGGCGAACGCAGCACGCAGGGCGGCCCGCCGCTCCGGCGGGACTCCAGGCCCCGTAATGATCGAACGGCCGATCTCCGCGGTCGAGGCGATGGCGTGCAGGATCGCTCTGCCCTCGTCCGATACTGCGAGCTCAGGAAGGGTCGGCAACGTCGGGCAGCAGCCGGTGACGCTTCAACGCCGCCTGATAGATGATCGACGCTTCGCCTTTTTCGATCCAGCCGGGATGGCTCACCAGGATGCCGGGAAGCCCAAAGGCGCCGACGATATCGACTTCGCCGCGCTCCATCGCCAGCAGGATTTCGTTCGTGCCCTTGTAGCCGCGCACGATCTTGAACTTGGTGCCGCCGTAGGCATTGAGGGCGCACCGGATAGAGCACCGTGGTCGAGCCGCCGCCGGAGGCGCCGACCGTATATTGCTTGCTGCGCACATCGTCGAACGATTTGATGCCGACCGAGGCGAGCGCGGCGCCGGCATCGATATTGGTGGTGACGCGGCCGATGTAGCGGAATGTTCGAAGCGTTGACTTTGGTTGACCCGCCGACGGCACTGTCGAGCGCGAGCGTCTGCGCGAGACTGCCCAGCACGGTGCCGTCCTTCGGGGCGACCTCGGCCATGTATTTCGCCGCGACGAAGCTGCCCGCGCCCGGCATGTTTTGCGGCAAGAATAGTGGGATGGCCCGGCAGAAGTTTCGGCAAGAACTCGGCGACAAGGCGCGCATAGAGGTCGTAGCCGCCGCCCGGGCCGTAGCCGATCAGCATCCGCAGCGTGTTGCCGCGGTAGAAATCGGCGATCGGATCGGCCGATCGGCGTCGCGGCGCAAGCCGCGACGCATAAGCGCAAGCGCGACCAGGATGCATCGCTGCACATTTGCCTTCCTCCCAGCGTTCGCCGCTCCCGTTCTTGCGCGGCGAACAGCGCGTGGTCGGCGCTCGCTTGGAAGCCGCGAGCGCCACGCGTGACGGAGATGGACCGGCGTACTGCCGCGCCGGCCGTCGCCGCAGTCGTCGAGAAGCTAGGGCGCCTGGTCTCGCGCCGCCAAAGCGGATCAGCTCGCGGCGGCGCGAAGCTTCTGGCATTCGGCCTTGAACACGTTGTTGAGGCACCACTCGGCGAGTTCGATGCCGGTCGGGAACCAGAGATTCGCCGGCTTTCCGCATGTGCTGGATGATGCCGCGCAGCGCGAGCGTGCGGCCCGGGCCGGCCGATGATGTAGGGATGCATCGTGAACGGGATGTATTTCGGACGCTCCTCGCTGCTCTCCGAATAAAGCTCGTCGAAATAGGCCTTCCAGGTCTCGAGCCCGTGGTACGGGTTGCCGTATTCGCCGTGGCGATGGCCGAACAGGGTGCCGTCGCCGAACGGCTGGCGCGGCAGCTCGACCAGCAGCTTGCCGTCCTTCTCCCACAGGAACGGCAGCTCCTCGTGGAAGCAGTTGGTGTTGAAGACGAAGCCGTTCTCGATCAGAAGCTCGATGCGTGTTGGTGCTCTGCGTGCACGAGCGCCAGCCGTATGGGCGGCGGCCCGGTGCGCTTCTCGATCATCGCGATCGTCTTCTTCATCACCTCGATTTCCTGGTCGCGCGGCAGGTAGCTGGCGATTTCGTGATTGTAGCCGTGGCCCTCCGACGACGTGGCCATGGTCGAGGATCGCCTGGACCGCCTCCGGGAAAGCGCTCCGCGATGGCGCCGCAGGTCAGGAAGGTCGCCTTGACGTTCTCCTCCTTCAAAATCCGCAGCAGGCGATAGATCGCATGATGGGGGCCGTATTCGCCCTGGCTCCACATCTCGTAGTTCAGGATGCCGTTCTTGTCCGGCTTCACATCCTCGCCGCCCTGGAAATCGAAGGTAAAGAAGACGCGGCCCGCTCGCCGTTCGGCCAGCGGATCAGATGGTCGTAATGGTATTCCTTGAGCATGGCGTATCTCCCATAGGATCGAAATTCGGGGTCGAAATTCGAGGCCGAAATTCGGGGCCAAACGGATCCGTTTCCGCGACTGTAAAGATTTTACAGGCGGGCAGGCCCGTCCGGTAGCTCAGATCTTGGAACAACTGTTGTTCTCAAAAGCGCCCGCAGGCGGCGCTGCCCGTCGCCCATGCGCCGCGATCCCCTCTTTATTTGATAAGGTACCCTACCCTCACCAGCGCCGGACGGCGGATGACGACCCGTCGCTTGACGGCCGTATGCGGCTGAACCTGAATCGACGCCTCCCTCGAACCGGGTCAAAGAGAGAATAATGTCGTTCACCGCAGCGCTCAGGGACTTGAACAAGCTCAATACGTTCGTTCGTGTTGCGCAGCGCAAAAGCTTCACCAAGGCCGCGGCCGAGTTGCGCACAAGCCCGTCGGTTATCAGCAAGCGGATGAAGGAACTGGAAGAGGCGCTGGGCTTCAGCCTGATCAATCGTTCGACCCACGGCGTCGTATTGACGGATGCCGGTGAAGGACTGTTCCAGCAATGCATCGAGATGATTGCCAAGCTGGACGATTACGTCACCGAGACCAGAAACGTCGAAACCGGCCCGTTCGGCACCTTGCGCGTCCAGGCGACAGGCGACTACGCTCGTTTTGTTCTTGCACCGCTGACGATCAAGTTTGCCAAGAGCCACCCCGGCGTGCGCGTTCATTTGTCCGTCGTCGCCGACAGTTCCGTTTCGGGCGAGGACGGTTACGATGTCATCATCAGCGGACAAAAGCCGTCGCTTCCTGGCGTTGTCGGCCGCGACCTCGGCGCCGTCCGGCACGTGATCTGTGCCTCGCCCGGCTATTTTCGCCAATTCGGCCGGCCGAAGACGCCGCAGGATCTTCGCCAGCACAACTGCCTCGCCGACCTTTATTCCGGGCCGAAGAGCTGGCCGTTTCAAAATCCGTCCCGCCCCCTGCTGGTCGAGGTCAAGGGCTCGCTGTCCTCGAACAGCACGGCCGTTCTCATCCAAATGGCGCTGCAGGATTGCGGGATCATCAGGGTCCCGTTTCATGCCGTGAAAAGAGAGATCGCCGACGGCAAGCTCGATGTGATTTTCAAAAATGCCGCGCTGTCGCCGGAACGCATGTGCGCATACCACGCGAAGGTGAAGCGCCTGCCCGCGAAGACCGCCGACTTCATCAGCTTTCTGGAGCGGTCGCTTCCGTCCCCGTAAACAGCCTGCGATTGAAGCCGTGAACTTTCTGACCGGCTCGGAAGTGTGCCATAAGGCCCCTTCACCCTGCAGAACCCGCAATCTTCCATGAACAATGCCGATCTGATCGTCGCCACCCTCAAAGCCGCCGGCATCACGCACGGCTTCGGCATTCCGAGCGGCAACGTGCTGCCGCTGATGGAGGCGATGCGCAAAGGCGGCGTCGAGTTCGTGCTGACGGCGCATGAGGGCTCGGCCGGCTTTGCGGCTGACGTGACCGGCCGGCTGACCGGTGCGCCCGGGCTTTGCATCGCCACGCTTGGACCGGGCGCGACCAACCTCGCCACCGGCGTCGGCGATGCCTGGCTCGATCGCTCGCCGATGATTGCAATCACCTGCAATCTGAACACCGACCAGCTCGGCCGCCGCATCCAGATGTGGATCGATCACCACGCGCTGTTCAAGCCCATCACCAAGGCGACGCTGCAGCTCCGCAAAGGGGAGATCGGCGCGACACTGACGGAAGCTATCCGCCTTGCGCTCAGCGAACCGATGGGGCCCGTGCACCTCGATCTGCCGGAAGATGTGGCGCTTGCCGCCACCAATGAACCAATCCCGAATGTCGCCCCGGTCACGACGCTCGCACCCGCCGCCGACGGCGCAATCGACCGCGCTGCTGCGCTGATCGCCGGCGCCAGCCGGCCAATCGCCGTGATCGGTGCGTCGGCGATGCGCATGGCCGATCCCTCGCTGCTGCGGCAGGTCGTAGAAAAGTACAATCTGCCGTTCGCCACCACCACGATGGCGAAAGGGCTGATCGAAGAGGATCATCCGCTGTCGCTGGGCTGCATCGAGCGTGCCTGCCGCCAGGTACAGCGTAAGCTCGTTCGCTCGGCCGATCTCATTGTCGGCCTCGGCTACGACACTATCGAGGTCGAATACGAGGCCTGGATCGACGACGTTCTGCTCGTTCAGATCGATATCGAACCGCCCGACATCGCGCCGTCGGTCAAGCTCGCCCATCAGGCAATCGGCGATCTCGATTCGTCGTTGGCGCGCCTCGCCGCTCATGCCGGCGGCCGGCCGCAATGGACCGGCGAGCAAATCGCAGCACACCGCCGCGCCTTTCAGGCGGCGCTGCGCCCGGGCAATGGCGCGTTCACGGCGCACGCCGCGATCGATGCGGTTCGCCGCGCGCTGCCACGCGACGGCATCCTGTCCTTCGACGTCGGCGCTCACACCCATCAGATCGCGAGTCAATGGACCGCGCACGCGCCGAAGACCTTCCTCATCACCAACGGCTGGTCGTCGATGGGCTTCGGCTTGCCCGGCGCGATCGCGGCAAAGCTCGCGCGGCCCGACGTTCCCGTCGTCTGTCTGATCGGCGACGGCTGTTTTCAGATGACATGCGGCGAAGTTGCCACCGCCAAGCGTCTTGGCATCACGCTTCCGGTCGTCGTCCTCGACGACCGATGGCTCGGCCTGATCAAGGTCAAGCAGATCCGCCGCCAATTCCCGCTCTACGGGACGGAGTTGCAAGAGGAAGAGTATCGCGAGCCGCCCGCGCATTATTTCGGCGTGCCGGCGCACGGCGTGCGCAGCGCCGATGCGTTGGAGGCGGCGGTCAAGTCGGCTCTTGCCGCGACAGGCCCGACCGTCATCGAGGCGGTTGTCGACTCCGACCACTATCTCGACACGGTGTACGACTGAGCGGCAGCGCCTGCTTATTTCTTCAGGGATTGAATGTAGGCCGCGATATCGTCGGCCGCCTGACGGCTCAGACCGATCTGTGGCATTTTCGGGTGCGGCTCGAGCAGGAAGTAAGCGAGTCGCTTCGGATCGAAATGCGGCTTTTGCGCAATCGTCGCGAACGGCGGCACGTCGGCGCTCGCGCTTTGCTGTTCGGGCGAGACCAGGTGGCATCCCGCACACCAGCGTTTCGCCAAATCCCCGCCGTGGACCGCGTCCGCGGCGTATCCGGACCACGGTGTGAAGCCGAGCATCGCCGCTGCAAACGCGGCATATGTGGTGACGCGCATGATGAATGACCGCTGCCGTTTCCTAAAATGAAATGCGAGGTATTGTTTCGATGTGAACGCTCACTCCAGCACGTGAAGGAGCTTGACTTCATCTTCTGCGGTCATCTCATGCTCATCCGCACCGGCGTGCTGTCCGGTCCGCGGGCGTTTCTTGGCTTTTAGTGCGGCTCCCAGAGCCTGCGCCGCCGCGGCGAGCGCCGCGCGATGAGAAATATCGTCCGCGGGCATAACCGACGCGGTCTTTGCCAGATCGCTCAGGATTTCGGCGAACAGCGCGTAGTGAACATGCATTCGCACCGATTTGCGGACGCTTTCGTCGCCACCGCGATGAAGCGTGAGCGAAATCCCGGCCTCATCGAAATGTGCGTCAAACCGCGCCGACTGCTCGAACGTCCCGATATAGAGCTTGTCGGGATATTCCAGCGCGACCTCGGCTTTGTCGGGGATAGGCTTCATGACTGCTCTCGTCGTGCTCCAGCGAAAGACGAGTACACCGGAGCCGGCGAAGGCGTTCTGATCTAGATCAATTTCTCGCGGCCACTAACCGTGGCGGATTTTGAGGACCAGAATGGCCGCCGTCATCGCGAGCGTGACGAGGCTTGACCCGATCAAAGGCGCATCGACGATGGCAAAGCCGTACACGAGCCACAGCAAAACGCCGAGCACGCATAATGTCGTGCCGGGCAATGAAATCGCCCGCGTGTCGCGCTCGCGAATGATCTTGATGGTTTGCGGTACCCAGCAGAGCGTGGTGAGCACGGCGCCGGCTGCTCCGATCGTGTCAACGAGCATCGATGGCATCGGTCCGAGCCTGTTCCAAGTTCCGTTTCCACGTTCCGCGCAATGAAGCCGGCCGCTCGGACCCAAGCACGCGCAGCCCGCGAAGCGGCGAATCAATGCGATTTTATGGACGCGCCGGTGAGAGTGTGATGACAACGCGTAACTAACATGACCGTCAGGCGTCCGGAATTTACCTTACCGATCCGAGCGATACGGTCCTTCATGTCATCGCTTCGTCACGCATGAAATCGTAAAATCATCAAGGCGTTGGACCCCACCTCGCTCGCAGATCGAACGGCGTTACGGCAGCGGTGAGAGGCCAAAAATTTGGAAGCGCCAACAAAAGCGGCCGCAGCCATGAATGTCTCCGATCACACCACCCGAGTCTTCGACAGCGACCTGATCAAACTCATGCAGATGGTCGCGCGAATGGGCGGGCTTGCGCAGAAGCAGATCACCAACTCCATCGACGCGCTGGCGCGGCGCGACACCGGGCTCGCCCGCCAGGTGATCGCGACCGACGAAATCGTCGACGAATTGCAGCGTCAGATCGAAGAAAAGGCCGTCGCCACGATCGCGCTGCGCCAGCCGATGGCGATCGATCTGCGGGCGCTGGTGGCGATGCTGCGCATCTCCAACGATCTGGAACGGATCGGCGACCTCGCCAAGAATGTCGGTAAGCGCGTGATGGCGGTGAGCGGCGATCACTCGCAGCGCACCCTGATGCGCGGGATTAAGCACATGGCGTCGCTGGTCGTCTCGCAGCTGGCTTCGGTGCTCGACAGCTTCGTCGACCGTAATCCCGTCGGCGCGCTGAAAGTCTGGCAGGGCGACAAGGAAGTCGATGCCCTCTACGTGTCGCTGTTCCGAGAGCTGTTGACCTACACGATGGAAGATCCCGGCACGATTTCCATGTGCATCCACTATCTGTTTTGCGCCAAGAACATCGAACGCATCGGCGATCATGCCACCAACATCGCCGAGGCCGTTCATTACATGGTCGAGGGCCACGCCATCGTGGGCGAACGGCCGAAGGGCGACACATCGAGTTATGTCATCGAAACGCGCATAGCGCCCGCCAAGATTCCGGCCTGAACCGAACCGTCCGCCGTCATCGGCGCACAAAACGGCAAAGCCCCAGCCCCCGCTCGCGGCGTTAACCGCTCATTAGCACCGCTTACGCACGACCATCAAAATTTGCAGCCTTGTAGGCTGTGTCAGACCGTTGACGACGATGAGGACCAAGACACGTCTGGATGATCAATTCAGATGGGGTTGTCACAATTTCCCCTCGGGAAGTCTTCCTCGACCCAGTCGTTAGATCGCAGCTTTGTAATCTCGTTCGAATGCGCCCTTTCAATTGGTGCCGGGATCGAACCCAAGCCGCTGAGCGTATCGGTCGTTCATGGCCTCAATGATATCAGTTATTTCAATGCCGGTTAGTCCGGCGTCCTGAAGTCGGGTGATCGCATAAAGCCGTTGCGCAAGCCCCTCTAGCAGCGGCGGCCAAATCGATTTCCGTGCCATTTGAATTTTCGAGTATGCAGCTTGCCCATTCAACGCCGGCAACGCCGGGTTCATTGCCCTTCTGCTGCGCCACGAGCGCATAAAGCGCCTCTGCACGCCTGACAAATCGCGTCTACGAACCCATTTTTGCGCGCTGCGCGTCCAGAAATGGATGGCGGGGGTTAGCCATGAGGTATCATCGAGTGTCCCCTGCTTGACGTTCCGGTTGGCGTAGCTTGCCCCGCCCGGCATATGATACAGGCGTGTGCCGCAGTCGGCACAAATCCAGCACTCCATCGTTTTCGTTGGGCTGGTCTGGCGGGCATACATCTTCGGATCGCCCCGCGTGATAGGGAAATGCTCCTGCGGAATTACCGCACCGCGGCTGCGGTCTCATGGCACAGAGTTCTCTAAGTGACGAAAAGAAAAACAATGGGAACCCTGTGAGGAAAAGAAAGAACCTTCTTCGAAAGGCGCTCTTTCTGAAATAAAATTAGTTTGGCCGCGCAGAACCAATCGAGTTGCGTTAAGGCGCACGGTGAGCGCCGGTCTATGCCTTCAGTTTAGGTAACTCAAAGCTTGTTCCCCGACACAGCGTCACAATTAAAGCCTCACGGTCCCGCGTCCCGGGGTGGTTTATATCTCCAAAATTGTTGACTCCATCAGTTCAAAGCGGGACGCTTATGTGAAGGGTGAGGCGGATCGAGGATATGTGCCAGGAGGGCGCATGGCCACATTCGGTGATGTACTCCCAGTTTCCCGAGCCGTGCGTCCCTGGGCCTCTGCAGAAAACTGCGACCTAGGCCGAACGTCCAGCAGATAATTTCCGCTCAATATGGCAATCGCGAAAGAAAACCTGATCATTCGCGCGATGGTTTATCCGGGCGACTTGATGATGCTCACAAGTGCGATTCGCGATCTGCACCTCGCTCATCCTGGACGGTTCGTTACTGATGCGGAGACGACCTGCCATCAGGTGTGGGACCACAATCCATATATCCAGTCTTTCGACCGAACAGAATCGTATCGGTATCTAAACATCGGATATCCGCCGTATTCCCACCGGGAGTTGAAACCTGAGCATCTCTCGACGAGGTACCACGGGAAATTGGGAGAGGCTCTGGGTGTGCAGATTCCCGTAACCAGGAAGTCGCCCGAGATATATCTAAGCGGAGAGGAAAAGAGCCCGGAATTTCCGAGGTCTCTCGGATTGCGGAAGCCCTATTGGGTTTTGATCGCCGGCGCGAAATACGACACGACCACAAAGTGGTGGAATCCAGCGTACTACCAGAAAGTGGTGGACCAATTGGACGGTCAAATTGATTTTGTGCAGTGCGGAAACTCGTCCGACTGGCACGTGCCGATACGCGGCGCGGTGAACATGGTGGGGCAGACGGATATTCGGCAGTTGGTGCGACTGATCTACCACGCCGACGGCGTGCTGTGCCCGGTGACATTTGCGATGCACTTGGCGGCGGCGGTACCCACGGGGAATGGGGGGCCGCGCAGCTGCGTGGTCCTAGTGGGCGGACGAGAAAATCCGTTGCTCATCCAATATCCGAATCACACTTTAATGCATTTGGTGGGGCGTTTGTCGTGTTGCGAACAAAACGGTTGCTGGAAGTACGTCTGCCAAGAAACAGATGTGACACAGGTTATCTCGAGCCGTTGCGAAAAGCCGGTTCAGATCAGTCCGACGCTGGCGCTTCCGCTTTGCATGGAAATGATTCAACCGGAGCAGGTGGTGGATGCGATTCTGCATTACTACGATGGGAACGGGCCCGTCGCGACATTGCGGAATTGGAATGGGCATCATGCGACTGCGGCGATCAATGGGCCTGCTAAGAGGTTTGCCTACACGCATCCCCGACATTTGCAAGAGCATTACGAAAATGCGGGCGGTTCGAACGTCTACAAGCGAGCCGTGCGGAGCGCGAAGGATCTTGCGCAACTTTTTGAGAGAGACGCGGGAGTCGAGCTTTTATTAGTCGGGAACCTGTTAGATGGGACAAAAGAGCTGGCGGAATTCTGTGATAAACGCCAAATCGACCGGGTCTACGGCGAATATGGCTGGTTTCCGCATTACTCGACGGAACACGCGGATCCGTCGGGATACGCTTGGGAATCTTCGCTTTGCTCCATGAAGTTTTCTCGAGTGACGTTTAGTCAGCGCGCGCGGGCACAAAAATTCATCGAAAGGTGCGTTTCTCGTCCTTGCGAAGCGCTTCCCAAAGGAGTGCGAACCCCGTTCGTGTTGTGGCCGCTGCAACTGATTGCGGATCGTGTCAATCGCTACGATCTTGATGTGGCGGACTGGTACGAATTGCTGTTGTGGACGCGCCAGATTTTGCCAGCACGATATCAGCTGGTCATCAAGCATCATCCGGTGCCGAGCGTTCAGCCGCGACTGGAATTGGCAGGCTATTTTCCAAACACCGTCATCCTGGAAAAATCGGTTCCGCTGCGACCTCTGATCGAGAAATCAGCGGGAGTAATCGGGTGCAATTCCACAGTGCTTTTGGAGTCGCGACTGATATTTGAAAAGCCGACCTGGGCTTACGGCCGAAGTTGGTACACCGGTCACCCCGAGCTGGTTTTTCCGATCAGCGCAAATGAACGCCTGCCGTATTCCGAATTACTTGGCAAACCACTAGATGACCCGTGGCTACGGGACTACGCACATTGGTTTCTTTGTCAGCTTCTTAGCCGACAGTATTCCACACAGGAAGCAAGGAAAGACCCACAGGCCTTTCTTCGCTGGATCCATCGCCGGACGGCTCGGGCCTACGACTCGCTCGGGGAGGACGCATTCAATTGAGTAACAAAAGCGATCGACCTACGCAGTGTCAGCCCGATCCGTCGTCGTGTGCGGCAGTCCCAGTGTCACCTTGCTGTACGCCAGCGGCGCCGTTTTATCCGCCGCAGGCGCCGCAGGCGCCGTATCCGCCGCAACCGCCGTATCCGCCACCGGCTTGCACGTCTGGGTATCCGCCATACCCACCGTATCCACCATATCCACCGTATCCTCCTTTGGCGCCGTGTGCGCCTTGTGGGGCTAATGTATGCTCCGTCCCACCCTGCCCAACACAGCCCGGACCAACTGGGACACCTTCTCCGACCGGAACACCTAAGCCGACCGGTACACCGTCACCCACAGGTACACCGTCACCCACAGGTACACCATCACCGACAGGCACACCGAAGCCCACGGGGACTCCGACTCCTACTGGTACGCCGAAACCAACTGGCACACCGAAGCCCACGGGTACGCCCAAGCCTACCGGCACACCAAAACCCACGGGCACACCAAAACCGACGCATACGCCGAAGCCGACCGGGAAGCCAACGGGCAAACCTTCGAAGAGTCCACATCACTCGCCGAGCCCAAGTCATTCACCGTCGGCCAGCGTGTCACCTTCGGCGAGCGCCAGCGTTTCGCCATCGGCAAGCACTTCGCCTTCGGCGAGTACGTCGCCTTCGGCTAGCACAAGTACGTCGCCATCGTCGCCTGCAGCGTCATCACCAGGGCCATCGTCCCCCGCGCCCTCGTCGCCGGCACCACCACCACCGCCGCCGCCTTCTTCTCCGGCGCCACCACCGCCACCACCGCCACCACCTTCGTCGCCAGCGCCGCCGCCTCCACCTCCACCTCCACCTCCAGAAGAGGAAGAAGAGCAGCAAGAACAGGACGAACAAGACGAACAAGACGACCAGGAAGAGCAAGACGAAGTGGACGGTGGCAACGGCGGTTGTTTTGTTTCCGGCACACTCGTGATGATGGCGGATCGCTCTACACGGGCCATTGAACGTCTCAAGCCCGGGGATGCGATCCTTACGCGGGATCCCGTCACGGGACATCTGGCTTCCGACGTCATCGTGAAAAACCACAGTTCGAAAGTGTCTGCCACGGTGGTTTTGGAACTGTCCAACGGGAAAGTACTCGAGACCTCAATGCGCCAGCCGTTCGTGCTGCACGACGGGCGATTGGCGAAGGCGTGGGATATCGCCCGGCGTACTCAGGTAAAAACATCCAAAAGCGAGAAGGAGGTTGGCCTAAGACATGAGCGCAAAGGGAAGCGGACGCTGCACTGGCGGGAGATTCCAAGCCCAATCCGGCTGCGGACACCTACGGACAAAGACATTCACATCGTGTCGTGCCGCATCGTCAAGGGAAACCGCACCGTACATTGCATTGAAATGAGGCACGCGAAAATGGCGTTCATGCGTGACGCGGAGGTTTCCACGCACCCCGATGACAAGATCGGGTAACGGAGAAAGAGCACATGCAAGAGATTGCTGAAAGTTCGAATGGCCGTCATTACCGAGCCGGTCGATTGACGATTGCTGGAAGCGGAATCACTGCGATTGCGCAAATGACCCAGGAAACGATCGGATACCTGAAGAGCGCTGACATTGTTTTTTACAACGCGAACAGCGGGGTGACGGCGGCTTATCTCCGGGAGCTCAATCGGAATGTGGTGGACTTATACGAATACTATGACGAAGAGAAGAATCGCAACATCACCTATACGCAGATGGCCGAGTTGTTGTTGCGGGAGGTACGTCGCGGCCGCTCGGTGGTGGGCCTTTTGCACGGACATCCCGGATTTTATGTGAAAGCTGCGCGGCGCGCGTTGGCGATCGCGGATATGGAGGGACACGAAACGCGGTTGCTCCCGGGAATTTCGGCGGTGGATTGTCTTTTGGCGGACTTGCGAATTGATCCGGGAGTGATCGGTATACAGATCCTCAAGGCCAGTCATCTCCTGAGCCAGGAAGCCTCCGTGGCAATCGACAACCATGTGCTTTTGATCCAGATCGGGTCTGTGGGAGACAACACCTTCTCGTTTACGGGCTTCAAGCACGCGAAGATTGAGCGACTGTTCGAGGAACTCATTTCCATCTATGGCGAAGAGCAGGATTTTGTCTACTATGTCGCGTCCATCTTCCCCGGACTGGATCCCATCATAACTGTTCGAAAACTCGGCGAATACCGCGCGGAAGAAGTTCGGAATACTGTCCATGCGGCTATCCTTTACCTGCCGCCGGCAGGCATACCGTTCGCAGCGCTGACGAATTTGCAAGCATTCGAAAACCAAGACCCCTACGGGAAATTAGAGCTGAAGGCGATCGGCGAACTGTCGTCGCACAAAACACCGGAGGGATTCATACGGCGCGGAGCCTCGAAGGCTATGTTGCGGGCGATGATGGAGTTGGGTAGTAACGAGGCGGCCGCGCGTACTTATCGGAAAAGGCCGACAGAATTTGCTGCAGGACATCGGGGGCTAAGTAGGGAAGAACGTGACGCGTTAATTAGTCGTGAGACCGGAAGATTGCGTTCGGTGACTACGCTCAAGGGAGCCGAAGCAGAAAAGGATGAACCGAAGGTCACGCGCCATGTAGAGCACACCGGCGAAAAAGCAGTCGGTCCGGCGGAGCATCGCGAATTGGGGAGGAACCGCCACGACGTTGAAGCCAGTGCCAAGCGCGAAAATGTGACGTTGGAAGCGTACGCGGTTCGAGACAATCCTCAGCCCCTCGTACCGGCCCCGCCGACCCGAGACTGGATGGAAGCAGGACGACACGCCTACCGCTGCCTGCCACTTGCGGCTGCCAACACTTACGGCTGGCAACTGCTGCTGCCCGTCAGCGTGACTGCCGAATGGAATGGCGGTGCAGAACTCGACGACCTGCGGGTTGAGTGCGAGGTTCCCTATCAGGCAGTCAGCAATTTCAAACAAGGGATTCTGACATTTGATGTCGGATACATCTTTCGAACCTCTCTTCGTTACCACCTTCTGGTCACTGGGCCGAGTAATGTGGCAAAGGACGGGATCGCGCCCATGACGGCCGTCATCGAAACAGACTGGCTACCGTACACATTCACTTTCAATTACCGTTTTACGAGGCCCGGGCGAGTTCAATGGCAGGCAGGCGAACCTTTCGCTCAGATTTGTGTGGTGCCAGGAACGCTGCAGGAAAGCATACAGCCGGTAATCCGTTCGTTACGAGACGATCCGCAACTGGAAGCTGATCACGCCTCCTGGCGCGTCCGTCGAACCGATCTTCGCGCGCGGTTGTCCGCGGGCGATCCGGCGACGCTGCGCACTCCTTGGGATAAAGACTATTTTCTAGGACGCTACGCCGAGGGGCAGCGTACCTACGCCGAGCATACGATCAAGGCACGGATGAGAGCGCCGGTCGATGAACGACGGCGAGTGCCAGCCCCGACGCCTGACGGGTAGCGGACAAGAATTGATCGGAACGAGAGAAGTTGCCGTGAAGAGTGAGCTGAAAGGAATAACCAGCATTCCGAGGCCGGGGGTGGTTACGGAAGTCCGCGACTTTGCGGAACCAGATGAGTGCGAGCGCGTAATCGCATCCTACGAGCGATGCCGCGAGGCGCACAGTCATAACGTGGGCGACGGCTTTTTCGATTTCCGGGTCCTTTGGATCAACAGTTTCCCTGCAACGGAAAACGAGACGCGCCGCATTTTGCAGAGCTGGCGGAAACGCGCCGTCGAAGTGTTGCGCCAATCGGTGGGCGTGCCGCTGTATTCCGATACGGTGCAGGTGGTGCGTTGGACCGGGCAGGCGATGCCTCCTCACCAAGATGACCGGCACCCGGATGGACGCCAACATAAGACACCGTGGCGAAAGTGGGCCAGCGTCACCTACCTGAATGACGATTTTGATGGTGGAGAGATCTATTTTCCCGAGACCGCAAAGGCCTATAAGCCCGTTGTCGGAGCGCTAATCTTTTTCGAAGGATGCTTGTGGCACGGGGTACAAGCGGTCACACGTGGAATTCGGTACACCTCACCCAGTTGGTATTCGACCGATCCCGCGCATGAAGACCGCTATGCGCGTGTCGACTATTGAGGACGGTTCGGGTGCTGTGGGGAGGAGGTACGCGCGAGTAGCTAACGGATTTCTGGCGGGACCAACACGGTTTCGGCGGGAACCGATAGGTGCTCTGAGGACGCAACTATGTACGAACTGCAAGGGCAAACAAATAATTTCGCCGTCTATTACGAAGACGGTGACGGCATTGGGCAAACGCTGGCCGCGGCCATCTTGAGCGGGTGCGAATACGACTTCAATGTCATTGCGAGCGCGTTTCCGGTTAGGCAACCTCCAGGTCTACCGATTACGGTCTACGTGAGGCCTGAGGGCTACGAGCCGGATCCGACGAACTCGCGGACCTTCGGATTGGCTGGACATCAAAATCAAGCCGCGACGGAATTTGACTGCATCACGCCGGCGAGATTCGATACGAACGATTCCGCGCAAATGGCCGCCGCGAAGGCCTCGATCGCAGCCCTCATCGTCGATGTGTTTAGCGCAACCTTTTTGACCTGGGGAGATGGCGGCAGCTTGGGCACAGGCTTGGCGTTAGCGATGTCCTGGAGCCTTCATCCCGGTCTCAGCGGATTCGAAGGTTCGGAAAACAGTTGGTCGAATGCGCAACTAAGTTGGACAGAACGAGTACCGCTCTCCGATTTTCTCAATACTTCCGCGAAGGACGATCCGGCCGCGGACGGCTGCGCATTCTTGTTTTTGACCAGCCTGAATGAGGAAGGTCACGGTTGGAATCGAATGGTCATAGCGGGATTGGGCGGTGATTCGACGCTTCGAGACGTCTATCAAGAATTGACGGGAAACACCGACGATCCCTTTCCTGCGTTCGCAGACCAAGTCTACGAATTGATGAAGAGCGAGTCGCTAAGTGCGCCTGCGGTTGCTGAGAGTTTGACTGCTGATCTTACGACGTTTGATCCGGCGGTTTCTCAGCCCGCGTCCGCTCCAGAAAAACTAGACGCAATCAGTTTGCCGCAGCCCGCTTACTATTCTTCGTTCCCGAACACGCAGCAAACCGGGAGTGTCATGATGAGTAATTCGATTCCAAAGGGAGTCAACTATGGTTCGACGTTTGCGGCTTATCCTCCGCAGCCACCGTATCCTCCGCAGCCGCCATACCCGCCTCCGGCGGCGACCGGCGGTTATCCTCCCTACCCGCCGTACCCTCCCTATCCACCTTACCCGCCATATCCACCGATTGCCCCAAGCGTGCCATGTGCCACGTGCGTTTGCGCTATGCTACCGTGCCCGCCACAACCGACCGGCACGCCCGCGCCCACAGGGACTCCGAAACCTACTGGGACACCGTCTCCGACAGGCACGCCCGCGCCCACAGGGACTCCGAAACCTACTGGGACACCGTCTCCGACAGGCACGCCCGCGCCCACAGGGACTCCGAAACCTACTGGGACACCGTCTCCGACAGGCACGCCGAAGCCCACGGGTACACCAAAGCCAACCGGCACACCGAAGCCCACAGGCACGCCAAAACCAACAGGAACTCCGAAGCCCACAGGCACGCCGCAACCATCGAAAAGCCCACATCCATCGGCCAGTGCCAGCCCGAGCGCTTCGCACTCACCGAGTGCGAGCGCGTCACATTCTCCCAGTCCATCGCCGTCGGTCAGTCCGAGTGGATCGCCGTTACCGAGTCCGAGTCCGTTACCTTCAACGAGTCCAAGTGCGTCACCATCACCGAGTCCGTCGCCGTCGGCCAGTCCAAGTGCATCGCTGTCACCCGGTCCGACTCCGTCACCTTCAACGAGTCCAGATGCGTCACCATCACCGACTCCGAGTTCGTCGCCATCGGCCAGTCTAAGTACATCGCCGCCGGCCAGTCCGAATGCATCACCACGGTCCGGTGCCCGAGCAGCTCGACTAATTCCAGGCCGCCGTAAAAGCAGGTAGGCGAGACCGGTTGCCAAGCGCAACACATGCCGAACAGTGACAACTATGCTGCTAGGAAGATCCAACGCGCGATCGGTTGAAACACGCGGCCTTCGAGGTCAATTGCATTCCGACTCGCCTCGAAGGCCTACGTTGCATCGGCTGATCGCGTCCCGGGCTCGCAAGCAGACGACAAGTGTTGTCATTGTCTGTCATAACGAGAAACAGTATCTTGCACGAACGATTGAAAGCTTTTTCAAGCGATTTCCCGCCGGCGGTGAAATGATCATTGTCGACGATCACTCCACGGACGGAAGTTGCGATTCTCTGTCTAACGGAAACGGGCGGTACCCGAATGTATCGGTCGTGCGACCGCCTACCCGTTTAGGGGTTGGCGGTTCTCGCAATTTCGGTGCCGCACACGCACGGGGAGAAATCCTGATTTTCAGTGATGGTCATGTGGAAGTCTCGGAGGGTTGGGCGAACGCAATAACGCAGGCGCTTAGTTCGCCGGGCGTCGGGGCGGTCGTGCCGGCGATCTCCGTGTTGGACGATCCCGATTCGGCGCAGGGATACGGGATGCGATTTTTGAACGAGGATCTAGAAGTGGAATGGCTGGGAAAGGAAAGAGAGGAACCGTATGCGGTACCTTTGATGTGCGGCTGCTTCATGGCGATCCATCGGTATGTGTTTCAGGAGTTGGGTGGATTCGATCCAGGGATGACGCTTTACGGGAGCGAAGACTTGGAGTTAAGTTTGCATCTGTGGCTGCGCGGATATGAATGCCGCGTGGTGCCTGCCGTCACGGTGGGGCACCGTTTTTTCGATTCCTTCAGGTATGAAGTCAATTGGGAACCTCTCCACAACCGGCTGCGCATGGGAGTTGTGCATTTCGGAGCTAACCGCTGCTTGAGATTCCTTTCAAAGAATCAGGACGACTATCATATCCATACGGCGTGGCAACGGCTGACGAGCAGTGATGTGTGGGTTCGCCGGGCCAACATTCAAAACCGTCGGCGCTATGACGACGACTGGTATTTCGAACGGTTTCCTGTTGCGGCGAATGGTGAGTAAGCTATTGTGTAGTTCACGCGAAACGTACGGCGTGGGAATGTGACAGTCTTCCTTGCGGAAAAAGCCCATGCGTTCGTCTGCGTGCGTCGCATTGGGAACGATGCCGTCTTTAGGTGTTGCGAGTATGACGAGCCGCTTCCTGCTCGCAAGGGACCGATCGTTTTCAAATATTTCTGTCAGTAGATCAGCCCCGACGCAAGACACGCAATTGGCGGCGAAAATGCCAGTTGCCGGGTCGCTCCTCACCGTTGTGGATTGTGGATGAACGGGGCGCTGCCGATGCTCCTTATGGTCAACCAACTCTGCGGGTCAGGCGTCTGTAGAGGCGGCAGAGCCACAGCCGCGGCCGTCAGCAAACAAATATTTATTTGATCACCGTGCGCGAGCCGCTGCGTATGACGCGCACCTCGATCGGCGCATCAGCCGATGGCGGCCGTCATCCACTCGGTGTGCGGATAGACCAGCAGCGCAGCCGCCGCGAGCGCAATGCCGTAGGGCACACCGCCGTCGCGGCGATGCAGCCGCTCGGCCCATTCGCGCCCTAAGAGCATGCGCGGCATCGGCATGGCGCGGAACTGGATCAGCGCAACCGTCAGAGCGCCGCCGAGCAGCGACGCGTATACGATGTAATCGCCGAGATGCCCGAAACCCAGCCACAGTGCCGTGGCCGCCGTGAGTTTGGCGTCGCCGCCGCCGATCCAGCCAAAGGCAAAAAACGCGAAGGTCACGACGAGCACGGCGCCGGCCGCGCCGGCGTGCCACAGCATGTCGGTCCCGCTCATGCCGCTCAAGACGGTGAGCAGCACGAATCCGCCGATCAGAATGAGCGAAACCCGGTTGGCGATCGTCATGGTAAACAAATCGCTCGACGCGGCGAACGCCATCATGGCCGGAAAAAGCGTCAATTTGATCGCTTCGATCAGCATCACTTGGCCTGGGCCTGCATTCCTGCGCCGTTCTTAAGCAGCGATGGTTGAGACTGCGTTAGTAACCTGACGCGCGAGGTGTTGCCAAAAAGCGAAAAGGCCCCGGCGACCGACCGGAGCCCTCTCGTAGCAACAAAACTGCGACGCTTACTTGAGGGCGCTGGAGACGCTGCTGAACGTCGTGTTCAGCTTGGTGCCGAGGCCCTGCACGACGGCGATGATCGCAACCGAGATGCCGGCAGCGATGAGGCCATACTCGATGGCCGTGGCGCCCGAACTCGTCCTTCACGAAACGCGAAACAATGGTCTTCATCTGTTGGTTCCTTAAGGTCCACACGTGCTGTCTGAGCGTGACCCAGCGGCCGCTTGCGGACCGTCTAAATCGTGCGCAACGCTACCGCCCAGAAATTTCAATGCGGTTAAATCGAACGATGAAACCCGCAAACTATCGACAGTTCCGCAATGTAGTTAACGTCGCCTTTCGGTGTGAAGAGAACTGAAGCCGGCGAAACGGGGTTTCGCGCCGCGATCATCTGATCGCACAAAGGCATTGCGACGGCGCAAGACTCCAATTTGCAAATTTCATCAAAAATGATTCCAAAGCGACCGATACCATCGGGCAAGCCACCCAGCAGCCCGACAGCGGAACATTCACCGCGCCTTAATGGGCATCGCCGATATCATGCATCAACCACACGCCCTTGCGTAGCGCCGCTCTAGCCAGCCGGCCGCTCGCACAAAAAGGCTTCGCACGATGCCGCAAGATGCAATCCAGGCCGAGCCGTTCGACTGGAGCCAGGAGCTGTTTTCGTTCGTGATCAATTTCGGTCGAACGCTGACGAAGAACCTGCCGATCTCGATTGCGCTCGCCATCAGCTTTACGGTTCTCACGTCGTATTTCGCTTGCAAACGGCGACGACGCCGATTTCTTCACCAAGATCCTCACCGAGACCACGACCCGCAGCACCCAAGCCCTCGCCGCAGGCGCAGGCCCGCAACGCTGACGGGACGCAGCGAGGTTGACGAGCCGTTACCGTCAGCCCCGTTGTCTTGAGATTCCCCGCAATAAATCGCCAACCCCGTTGGTAATGCTCAACCGTCAGGTCTGCGCGAAAGCGCGACAGTTGCCGGGGGTGAGTTCCCATGCTGGTTCAATGTCGGTCGGCGCTACGGCGCTTTGTTTGGCACAATGACGGGGCGACAGCCGCCGAATTCGGCCTGGTGGCAGCGCCGTTCATCGCCTTGACTTTCGCGATCCTGCAGACCGGCATCGTCTTTTTCGCCGGTCAGACGCTGGAAACCGCAGCCTCCGTCGGCGGACGGCTGATCATGACGGGTCAGCCGCAGACGCAGGGCTGGACCGCGGCGCAGTTCAAACAGCAGATCTGCAACGCGATCACCTCGATTTTCAATTGTCAGAGCGGCGTCTATGTCGACGTCGAGACCTATTCGTCGTTCTCGTCGGTCAATCTCGGTCTTCCGCTGACCAACGGCAACTTCAACGCGGGGGCGCTTGGCTACAATCCCGGCGGCCCAGGCGAGATCGTGGTGTTGCGCGTCTATTACCAAAATCCGGTCTTTGTGAATTTGCTCGGTTTCAACCTGAGCAACATGAACGGCAGCCTCAATCTGTTTGCCGCCACCGCCGTCTTCAAGAACGAACCCTACGCTTCATTCTGACGAGGGCATCATGACAGCCCTCGATACCGCCGCTATGCGTGCCAGCTTCCTTGCCCGCCGTTCCAATCGATTGCTCGCGCGTTATGGTGGGGACCGGCAGCGTCGCGGCCGTCGAATTCGCCATTCTGCTCCCAATGATGCTGACGCTCTATCTCGGCAGCGTCGAGGTTTCGACCGGCGCTGCGGTCAATCGCAAGGTGACATTGACGACGCGGACCCTCGCCGATCTGACGAGCCAATACACCGACGTCACCAACGCCGACATCTCGAACATCCTCAATGCGTCGTCCGACATCATGGCGCCATATCCGGTCTCGGGGCAGTCGGCGGTGGTGTCGGAACTTACGCTCGACGCCAATGGCAAAGCCACGGTGGTCTGGAGCGACACGCTCAACGGCACCGCACGCTCGGTCGGTCAGACCGTGACCATTCCGCCCGGCCTTGCGGTGCCGAATACGTATCTGATCCTAGCCGAGGTATGTACAGCTATAACCCGTCGTTCGGGTACGTGCTGACGCACAACATCAGCCAGAACGACCAGATGTACATGCGTCCGCGGCAGTCGACGTCGATCCAGCGCACCGCGTCCTAAAGAATTCAAGCCGGCGGGATCGGGAGCGCCGTCGTCGACTTGATCTTCTCCATCGCAAATCGCGACGTCACATTCTTCAGCGGCACGGAGGCAATCAATCGCTTGTAGAACGAGTCGTAGCCGGCGATGTCCGGCACCACGACGCGCAGCATGTAATCGACGTCGCCGGCCATCCGGTAGAACTCCATCACTTCCGGCATCGCGGTGACGGTCTTGGCGAAGCGGTCGAGCCAGTCCTGCGAATGGTCGCCGGTTTCGACCGAGACGAAGACGCTGATGCCGAGCCCGATGCGATCCTGGTCGACGATGGCGACGCGCTTCTGGATGACGCCGTCCGTTTCGAGCCGCTGAATGCGCTTCCAGCAAGGCGTCGACGACAAGCCCACACGATTGCCGATTTCCGCAACCGAGAGCGAAGCATCATCTTGCAGAACGGCGAGGATTTTGCGGTCGATGGCATCCATGGCGACAGTGCCTCCAGCACGACCCGTCGGCAGCAGTATAGCAATCTTTTTCCAAATTCCGGGCTGATCTCCTATTTATAGAGAATAATATTCTAACACAAGTGCCAAAATGGACGCGCTTTAGCGGTCTTTGGCGGAAACAGCGTCCGGCTGACCGGCCAGAAGCGCCTCAACCTCGGCGCGCGTCGGGGCGCCGGCGGAGCCGCCCAGACGGGAACACTTGATGCCTGCGACCGCGGCCCCAAACCGCATCGCCGCGACCTCGCTGTTGCCTTCCGTCAGAGCCAGCACGAAGCCGCCGTGGAACGCGTCTCCGGCGCCAAGCGTGTCGACGGCGCGAATTTTGAACACCGGCAGCCGGCACACCTTACCGGCCTCCAGAAACACGATGTCGTCCGGGCCGTTGCTGACGGCGAGAAACGCGTCGGTCCGGCGCGCCACGCGCGTGAGACCTTCGCCGAGATCGGCAGCGCCGGTCGTGGCGCGCAGACACTCCGACGAAAAGATCAGGTGCGTCGCCAGACGGAACAGCGGATCGTCCTCGACTGTCGGCCGGTCGCCGTCGAGCACCACTGGCAGGTTCCGGCGCCGCGCCGCCTCACAGATCGGCCGCACGAAATCCGGATAGCGGTTGTCGGCCAGAACCGCATCGACCGCGGCAACCGCACCATCTGGATCGACCGGCGCCGTCGCGGCGACCCGCTGGTCGCGATACGTCACGATCATGCGGTCGCCCCGCTTGTTGATGAAAATCGCCGACAGCGCCGTTGCCAGTCCGGCGACGCGCTGACAAGGCGTGCAATCGACATTCTCGCGCCTGAGCGCCTCAAGCACGCGGTCGCCGTTTGAATCCTCGCCGGCCGGACCGCCGAGCGGGCCGGCCAGGATGGCGCGGCCGCCGAGGCGGGCGATCGCAGCCGCCGCATTCGCCGCGCAGCCGCCCTTGACGACGAAAAAATCGGTCGCCTGCACCTTGCCGTCCGGCGCCGGAAACTCGTCGACGCAGAACACCTCGTCGAGCACGATGATACCGCTGCACAGGATGCGCGGCGGGTTGCGCGAGAGATCAGCCAAGGACATCGGGGCCGTCCTCGACGAAATTCCGGATCATGTGGTGGGCAATGGCGACCGGCGGCGGCGTGGTCAGGCCGTCGGGATGCGTGCGCGCCAGCATCTGCGCGAGCTCGGCGCGGGTAAACCAGCGCGCATCCTCGAGTTCGCTGCGGTCAACCACGATCGTGTCCGACCGCGCCTGCGCGTGGCAGCCGATCATCAGCGAACTCGGAAAGGGCCACGGCTGCGACCTGGAATAGACGACCCGTCCGCACGTGATGCCCAACTCCTCGAGCACTTCGCGCCGCACTGCTTCTTCTATGGTCTCGCCCGGTTCGACAAAGCCGGCGAGACACGACCACATCGTCGAGGCAAAGCGCGGCGAACGGCCAAGCAGGCAGCGTTCGCCTGAAGCGACCAGCATGATGACGACCGCATCGGTGCGCGGGAAATGCTGGGCCTTGCAGTTGGGGCAATCGCGCCGCCAGCCGGCTACCACGAGACGCGTCGGCGAACCGCAATTCGGACAAAAGCGATGGCGCGCATGCCAGCCCAACACCGCCTTGGCCTCGGCGATCGGCGGCAAATGATCGGCGTCGATCAGCCCCTGCACCGCGATGGTGCGCAGGTCCGTGATTTTCAGATCGTTGTGCACCTTGAGCGCCTCGGCCGCCGCCGGATCGAGACCGATGCCGAAGCGCGGAGCCTTGTCCATGAGGCCAAGGAACATGGTTTCGCGGGCCTCGCCGAGCGCGCGGGCTTCATCGTGCGAGAACAAGGGATCGAATCCGTTCCCGCACGGTTTCAAGAGAACGTTCTCGCCGCCCATGAGATAAAAACCGGCGTGCTCGTGCGCCGCGAGTTTCGCAAGCGCCGCGTCGTCGCCGCGCAGCGCCGCGGCACGGTCAACGCGGCTTGCCGCATAGCCAAGGCGCGGCGTCGGACCGAGATCGGATTGAGAGGTCACGACGATCAACAGGACTTTGCGGAAGCCGAATCGTGCGGCCGCAGTCTACTCAACGCACCGCCCCGGATCGACGCCGATCTCGCACTCTCGAACAAGATGATGCTCCCCACTGTGCTGGCCCGCGCCTTGCTTTAGCATCTTTGTGTCGGATTGAAGCCCGCCCCGTTTGCTGCGGTCAAGGCAAGAAGCACCAGTATCACGCCGCATCGCAAGGCCGCAGTTTTGCGCTCCGCGGGATCGTGTAAGCTTCAGCGCAAAGAACCCGTGGGGAGGACGACGCATGCCGCGCGCACCGCGCGTTGCCATCATCGGCGGCGGGATCGGCGGACTGGCCGCGGCGCTGGCGCTGGAACGGCGTGGCGCCGAGGTCGTCGTCTGCGAACAGTCGCCGGCGCTGAGCGAGATCGGCGCGGGCCTCAATCTCACGCCCAACGCCGTCAAGGCGCTGCGCGCGCTCGTCGTCGAGAATGAGGTCAATGCGATCGCCTCACGTTCGGACTTCCTGAACATCCGCAGCTGGAAAAGCGGCCGCTACATTTCGCGGACGAGGCGCGGCGACTTCGACCAGAAATTCGGCGCCGCCAACCTCACCGTGCACCGGGCCGACTTGCTCGAAGTGCTGGCGGGCGCCCTGAAGACGACCGACCTGCGCTATGGTGTACGCTGCACCGGCTTCGAAAGCAGCGACCATGCCGCGACCGCGCGGCTCGCAGACGGCGGCGCGATCGAGGCCGACATCATCGTCGGGGCCGACGGCATTCATTCGGCGGTGCGCGGCAGCCTGTTCGGCGCCGATGCGCCGCGCTTCACCGGCTGCATCTGCTGGCGCGGCATGGCGCCGATCGGGGCGGTGCCGCACGACATCAACACCACCGACGGGGCGATGTGGATGGGGCCGCACGGCCACGTCGTGCACTATCCGGTGCGCCGCGGCGAGCTTCTCAATATCGTCGCCCATATCGACAGCAACGCCTGGACGGAAGAATCGTGGACGCACGAATGCGACGTGGCGGAGCCGATCGCGACTTATGCGGGCTGGCATCCAGCCCTGACGCGTCTCTTCCCCTGCAGCGCGCGCTGGTACAAATGGGCGCTCTACGATCGTGATCCGCCCGAACACTGGAGCCGCGGCCGCGTGACGCTGTTGGGCGATTCCGCCCACGCCATGCTGCCCTATCTCGGCACCGGCGCGGGCATGGCGCTCGAGGACGCCTGCGTGCTCGCCGCCGCGGTGGCACGGCAAAGCGACGATCTTGGCGCCGCATTGGTCACCTATGAACGCATCCGCATGCCGCGGGCTCGGGCCGCCGTGCTCGGTGCGCGCGAGCGCGCAAAGGAAAATCACCTCGCGTCGCCATGGGCGCAGCTCAAGCGCAACGTAAAATTCGCTCTGCGGGAACGCTTTGGCGGCGATAACACGGCGTTCCAGGTCGGTTGGCTCTACAGCTATGACGTCGGACACGAACTGCAGCGAGGCACGCCATGAAACTGCCGACCCGCATCGTCGATCTGTCTTCGCCGCTCGAAAACGAGACGGTTTACGATCCACCCTTCATGCGGCCGAAGATCGAGTATCACAGCAACGCCGATACGGCGCCGCTGGTCTGCGGACTGTTCCCCGGTCTTCGGCCCGAGGACCTGCCGGACGGCGAAGGCTGGGCGATCGAGAACATCCAGCTCACCACCCACAACGGCACCCACATGGACGCGCCGGCGCATTTCCAGTCGAAGTCGATCGACGGCAAACCGATGATGACGATCGACCAGGTGCCGCTCGACTGGTTCTTCCGTCCCGGCGTCAAACTCGACTTTCGCCACGTGCCGGATGGCCATGTCGTCAGCGGCGCCGAAGTCGAAGCCGAGCTCAAGCGCATCGGCCACGACCTGAAACCGTTCGATATCGTGCTGGTGAACACGCGCGCATCGAGCTGCATTGGCACCGACGAATATCTGACCGCCGGCTGCGGCATGGGCCGCGAGGCAACGCTATATCTGACATCGCGCGGCGTGCGCGTGACCGGCATCGACGCGTGGGGCTGGGATGCGCCGTTCGTCCACACACGCAAACGCTGGCTCGAGACACACGACCCGTCGATCATCTGGGAAGGCCACAAAGCGGGCCGCGAAATCCCGTACTGCCACATGGAGAAGCTGTGCAATCTCGAGCAATTGCCGGCGTGCGGATTTACGGTGGCGTGCTTCCCGCACAAAATCAAAGCCGGCTCCGCCGGCTGGACCAGGGCCGCGGCCCTGTTCGACTGAAAACGCGCCGTTCGCGCGACGCGTGCCAGCAAGGCAGCCCTGCGGCAATCCGCATCGCCCGATCCCTTCCGCGAAGCGCGTTTCACGGGCATGCTGCGCAAAACGACAAGCCGAAATGTATTTCGGGAGGGAGGCGATGATGCCGCGGGCACTACGGCTGATCTTTTCAGCTTTGGCCGCTTTGTGCGCGACCGCTGCGACGGCACAGACCTACCCCGACAGGCCGATCCGGGTCCTGGTCGCCTTTCCGCCGGGCGGCGCGAGCGACCTTGTGGCGCGGGTCGTCGGGCAGGCGGTCTCAGTCCGGCTCCGGCAGCCGGTGGTGGTCGAGAACCGGCCCGGTTCCAACGGCAACGTCGCGGGCGATCTCGTCGCGCACGCGACGCCCGACGGCTACACGCTGTTGCTTGGGCCGAGCGCATTGTTCGGCATCAATCCGCATCTCTACGCCAAGATGCCGATCGATCCGCTCAAGGACCTCGCGCCGGTGGAGTCGCTGGTATCGAACGCGCTGTTTCTGACGGAGAGCCCTCTTCTTCAGCCAAAGACCTTCAAGGACTTCATCGCCTATGCGCGGGTGGCCAAACCGGCGCTGCTGTACGCCTCGATCGGCAATGGCAGTGAGCATCACTTGGCGATGGAACTGCTCAAGACGACGGCCGGGATCGACATGACGCATGTGCCTTACCGGGGCGGAGCGCCCGCCGCCGTCGGCGTCATGGGCGGCGAGGTCGCCGCAATGTTCGGCGGCGGTTCGGTCGCAACGCTGGTGCTGTCGGGCAAGCTGCGCGGTCTCGCCATCAGCGGACGCAAGCGATCGCCGATCCTGCCCGATCTGCCGTCGATTTCTGAATTCTATCCGACGTATGACGTGACGCTCTGGCAGGGGCTGTTCGCGCCGGCGGGGACTCCCGCGGACATCATCTTGCGTCTGCGCACCGAGACCAATGCGGCGCTCGGCGAACGCGACGTCATCGACAAACTTGCGGCCGCCGGGGCCGGCGATCCTTACACTACCACGCTGGAGGAATTCGCGGCCCGCATCCACGCAGACTACGACAGCTACGGCAAGATCATCAGCGACGCCGGCCTCCATGTGGAGTGACGGATGGAGTGAAGGACCCGGCCTCTCAATTCGGCTGACCTACGCGGTGTGCCCGTCGAATTCGCCGGACTTCGGCAGCTCCTTCCGGCTCTGCGGTGTTATCCTCGCGGGGTCCGGTTCACCTGGGACGCCGCGCGGCCCAAGCTTCTTCCGCGCCATCTCGTCCTCAGTGGATCGATCTTCTTCCCGGACGTCCTTCGCCATCAGCGCGCTCTATACTTGCGGTTCGCCATAGCAACCCTGAGCGCGGCATCATGTTCCAACCGCCGGAGGCGCTCAACATAGCGGGAGGCCGAGCCTCGACCGGATCGCGCCGACGAAGCGCGTCAATGCGGCCGGGTCGCATTTGCGCTGTGCGGTCGCGCCCCACACCGGCTTCGGCCACAGCGGATCGTCCCTGCGGCGCGCCACGATATGGATGTGAAGCTGCGGCACCACATTGCCGATCGCAGCGACGTTGAGCTTGTCGCATCGCGTTTCGACCTTGATCGCGCGCGAAGCCAGCGCGATTTCATCCATCAATGCCGCCTGATCCGGTCCAAGATCGATCATGTCGCTCGCGGCGGCGCGGCGCGGCACCAGAAGGAGCCACGGAAAGTCGGCGTCATTCATGGCGAGCACCCGCGACAGCGCGAGATCGCCGACCTCGGCCGTGTCGGCGCGCAGCTGCGGGTGTAACGACCAGCCGGATTCGGACATTGCGCCTCATCGAATGCTGTACCGCTAGCATACCCCCAGCGGCTTGCTTTCTCCCCCTCACCGGCCGATATAGGGCGCGGGAGGTTGGCGGTGGACGAGCCACTCGCCAACCGGGTCAGGTCCGGAAGGAAGCAGCCCTAACGAGCGCGGCCCGGGTCGCTCGTCAGCCTCCCACCCCATTTTAAAAGCGCGTGCTCTGCGGTCGACCGCGCACGCATTTTTGCCGGTTCGCGGATGCGATGAACGACAAGACGCCCGAAGCGGACAACCCTTCGCAAACCTCGGCCGTCGGCGCCTACCGTGTGCTGGCGCGCAAATACCGGCCGTCGACCTTCGACGATCTGATCGGCCAGGACGCCATGGTGCGAACGGTCTCGAACGCATTTGAGACCGGCCGCATTCCCCAGGCCTGGGTGCTGACCGGCGTCCGCGGCGTCGGCAAGACCACGACCGCCCGCATCCTCGCGCGCGCGCTCAACTACGAATTGGCGGACGGCTCCGTCACCGGGCCGACCATCACCATGCCGGCGCTCGGGCTGCACTGCCAGGCGATCATGGAGAGCCGCCACCTCGACGTGATCGAGATGGATGCGGCGTCCCACAACAGCGTCGACGATGTGCGGCAGATCAACGACGCGGTGCGCTACGCGCCGGTCTCCGCGCGCTACAAAGTCTACATTCTCGATGAAGTGCATATGCTGTCGGGCGCCGCCTTCAATGCGCTGCTGAAGACGCTCGAAGAACCGCCGCCGCACGCCAAGTTCATCTTCGCCACGACCGAAATCCGCAAGGTTCCGATCACAGTGCTGTCGCGCTGCCAGCGCTTCGATTTGCGCCGCGTCGATGCGGCCCTTCTGGTGAAGCACCTGCAAGGCATCGCGGCGAAGGAAGGACTGAGCGCCGAACCCGAGGCGCTCGGCCTGATCGCGCGCGCCGCCGAAGGCTCGGTGCGCGATTCGCTGTCGCTGTTCGATCAGGCCATCGCGCATGCAGCCGGTCCGGTGCGCGCCGAGGACGTGCGGCAGATGCTCGGTCTGGCCGATCGCACGCGGGTCATCGATCTGTTCGAAGCACTGATGCGCGGCGACATCGCCCGCGCGCTGCAGGAATTGCGCGATCAGTACGACACCGGCGCCGATCCCGCCATGGTGCTCGGCGACCTTGCCGAGTTCACGCACTTCGTCACGCGGGTCAAAATCGTACCCGCGGTGGCCGACGACGTATCGCTGACTGAAGCCGAACGCACGCGCGGGCGTGCTTTTGCGACAAAGCTGTCGATGCGCGTCTTGGCGCGGACCTGGCAGATGCTGCTCAAGGGCATTGCCGAGGTCGACGCCGCCGGTCGGCCGGTCGCCGCCGCCGAAATGGTCCTGGTCCGCATCGCCTACGCGGCAGACCTGCCGACACCCGACGAAGTGATCCGAACGCTCGGCGATGCCGCGTCACGCGGCAACGGCACGTCAGCAACGCCGCCGGCGGCTGCGCCGCAGCGGCCGGAACTGCGTTCCGAACTGCCGCCGCGCGGCACTCCGCGCAGCACGCTTGGATCGGCCGCGTCCGCGGCCGCTCCGGCAAGCGAGCCGATTGCGCGCGGCGCGGAGGCGGAGGCTCCGGTCCGTGCTTTGAAAAGCTTCGAAGACGTAATCGCGCTCGCCGCCGAACGGCGCGATCTCGGCATCAAGAGCGCGCTCGAACGTGATGTGCGGCTGGTGCGCTTCGAAGACGGCAAACTCGAAATCGCGCTCGAGCAGAGCGCCCGCCCGACGCTGGTCGGCGAACTGTCGAGAAAGCTCAACGACTGGACCGGCCGGCGCTGGATGGTCGCAGTCTCCGCCCAGCCAGGCGCGCCGTCGCTTCGCGCTCAAGCGGAAATGCGCAAGGCCGAGCTTAAGGACGGCGTGCGCGCCGACCCCTTGGTCCAGGCAGTGCTGGCGCGTTTCCCCGGCGCCGAAATTGTCGATGTCCGGCCGCCACCGGACGCGGCAGCGAGCGGCGGCGAGGAGACGGAAATTCCGCCCGAGACCGACGGCGATTTGGACGACGAATAACGAGAATAACGACCGATCATTCAAACAGGACGCGCCATGCCAGATTTTCTCGGGCTGATGAAACAGGCCGCTGAACTCAAATCGAAAATGGAAAACATGCAGGCCGAACTCGACCGCATGGAGGTCGAAGGCACGGCAGGCGCCGGACTTCTGACAGTCACGCTCTCCGGTAAGGGCGATCTCAAGAACGCGCGTATCGACAAGTCGCTGCTCAAGCCGGACCAGAAGGAGATCATCGAAGATCTGATGGTTGCGGCCCACGCCGACGCGCGCCGCAAACTCGAAACCATGCTGCAGGAGAAAATGCAGTCGCTCACCGGCGGACTGCCGCTGCCTCCAGGGCTGAAGCTGTTTTAATGCCCGCTGTCTCTGCCGGACCCGAGATCGAACGCCTGATCCAGCTGCTCGCCCGCCTGCCGGGGCTCGGGCCGCGTTCAGCGCGCCGCGCCGCCCTGTTCCTGATCAAGAAGCGCGAACTCGTCATGGCGCCGCTTGCCGCAGCCATTCAGGCCGCGATCGAGAAGATCGAGGTCTGCCAGGTCTGCGGCAACATCGACAGCCAAAATCCGTGCACGCTGTGCACCGATCCGCGCCGCGATGCGTCGCGCGATCGTCGTAGTCGCCGATGTGGCCGATCTCTGGGCGCTGGAACGGGCGCATGCGATCAATGCGCGCTACCACGTGCTGGGCGGCACGCTGTCGCCGCTCGACGGCATCGGTCCGGATGACCTGACCATCGGCGCGCTGGTCAAACGCGCCAGCGATCCGGTAGTGACGGAAATCATTCTCGCGTTGAACGCCACCGTCGACGGCCAGAGCACGGCGCACTACATCACCGACCTGCTCCATGACGCGGGCGTCAAGGTCACCCGGCTCGCCCACGGCGTGCCTGTCGGCGGCGAACTTGATTATCTCGATGAAGGCACGTTGGCCGCCGCCATCCGCAGCCGGACACCATTTTGAGAGCCTTGCCCGCAAATTAGCCAGCGGTCGCCCGCCCGGCGGACAGGCGCTGCGGCTGAGGCCTTAAATCATCGGCGTTTCGACTTGGCCCGCCGCTTGCATAGACCAAAGCGGCGATCTCGGTCTCACATCCGTGTTGAAGAGATTGCTGGAGCCCCGGCGATCCCGGCACCGGGGCTCCATCATTTTTTCCCCCAAGCTTTGGTCTTCCGCCACCAGGCAAGCCCTCAGGGCGATGCAGGATTGGTTTTTGTGCGTGGGCGTTCCCGTACTCGAAACGGTGGAACGCCCACCAACAGCGGCAACAAAGGCAACGGCTGCCGCTCATTTGAGCATGCCGGTGAGCACGTAGCCCGGAATGGTCTCAGCGTTGAATTTCGGGCAAGGTGAGCCTCGATCTTTTTGTCCCGCAATCGTACCCCGCATGGCTGACGACATTCCATTCGACAAGACGTTCGATCTCGTCCCCGACACGGCGGGAGACGTCGCCCCGCGCGTGCGCGCGGTCGCCGCCAATAATCCCGGGCCGTTCACCTTCAAGGGCACCGTCAGCTACATCATCGGCCGCGGCAAGGTCGCCATCCTCGATCCGGGACCCGACGACGACACACACATCGCGGCGTTGCTCAACGCCGTGCGCGGCGAGACCGTGACTCACATTTTCGTCACTCATACACATCGCGATCACTCGCCGTCGGTGCCCAAGGTCAAAGCCGCGACCGGGGCCACCGTGTATGCGGAGGGACCCCATCGCCTGGCGCGTCCGCTGCACATTGGCGAAACGCGCCGCCTCGACGCGTCCGCCGACATGAACTTTCGTCCTGATGTCGCGCTCGCCGACGGCGCCATCGTCAGCGGCGACGGCTGGACTATGGAAGCCGTAACGACACCCGGCCACACCGCCAACCACATGGCGTTCGCATTGAAAGAGAGTGACTTGTTGTTCTCCGGCGATCATGTGATGGCGTGGTCGACGACCATCGTGGCACCGCCCGACGGGGCCATGAGCGACTACATGGCGTCGCTCGACAAGCTCGCGCGGCGAGCCGAGCCGATCTACCTGCCCGGCCACGGCGCTCCAGTGCGCGAGGCGCCGCGCTTCGTTCAGCATTGCATCCGGCACCGCCAAGGCCGCGAAGCATCGATCCTGCATCGGCTCGCCAAGGGCGAGGCCGACATCCCGACCCTCGTCAAGGCGATCTATATCGGGCTCGATCCGCGGCTGGTCGGCGCGGCATCACTGTCGGTCCTGGCGCACCTTGAGGATTTGGTCGCGCGCGGCGTCGTCGCGACCGAGGGGCCGGCGTCGATCAGCGGCCGCTATCGCTTGGCCGGCGCGGCCTTGCCGGCCGCCTGAGTAGGCTTTGGCTTCGGCGTTGGCTGTTTCTTTTCCGGCGTCGGCGCCGCCAGCACGTCGTCGATATCCTCGATCAGGGATCGTACCCGCGCCGCATTGGTGCCGAGATCGTGCCGGCCATACCGCGACGTCGAACGCACGTCGATGCGGGCACCTTCGGGCGTCGACCGGATACGTACCATGACGTCATCGCGGAACCCGAGGATCGGCGTTCGCGCCACCGCCTCGATGATCCCGTCACGCGGCGCGACGCTCGGCGACAGGCGCGCATCGACGGGACGCGTGCCCGGCGGCGGCGTGCCGCCCTGCGGCGGCCGCGAGTCGACAACGCGCCAGCGCCGCTTGGCGATGACCTTCATGGCGGCGTCGTAGGCTTCCTGCAGCGTCGAGTCGGTGACGTCAGGCTCGATGTCCGAATAGGCCTGGTGCTGCAACTCGGCCGTATAGAGGCCCGCATAGGCAATGGGATTGGCGTCGCGCGGCCGCAGCCGCGCAATGGCGTCGAACTGTGGCGGATCGATCGGGTCGGTCGAGATGTCGTAGATCGCCGGCAGCCGGTACGCCTTGATGCCCAGATAGGCCGGATAGGCGATCAGCGCCAAACCGATCAGCAGCGCCGAAACTGCCTGGCGCAGCCCGCCGCAGCCCTCGAACCAGATGACGAGGCCGGCGGCCAACGCCAGCACGATCGCGACCACCGCCAGTACCAGAGCACCGGCAAGCGTCGACAGCGCCGGCACGATCTCAAGCGCCCCGGACCGCACGATGATGATGGCGAGGAGCGTCGCGGCGAACGAAAAGAACGCCACGCGGCGCGACCATATGGCGAGCCGGGAGACGTCCTGTTCAGCCAAGCGACGACGCGCCATCGTCATCCGCCCTTTTCTGAATCCTTGCCAGCTTCATCCGGCTTGGCCGCGCCGTTCCCCGGAAGGGGCGCGCAAATGTGTTTGAGCGCGTTCCACTCCGCCGGGTCAAGAAGCTGCGTGGTCGCGCCGCCGGCCACGACGGCGTTGATGGCGCTGATGCGGTCCTTGGTTTCGGGATGGTCGAGCAGGATTTTCAGGCCTTCGTCCTTGTCGGAGACCAGCCTGGCGAGGATGACCGCCAGCGCGTGGGGATCGCCGCCCATTTTGCTTATCAGGGCGACGCTGTAGGTGTCCGCCTGCGCCTCGACCTGACGCGAATAGGACGATTTCAGCACGGTTCGGGCGGCGATCACAACGGCGCCGCCGCCGCCAAAATCGCCCAGCATCATGCCGAACAAAAACGACAAGCCCGCGGTCTGCAGCGCGGTGCGCGTGCCGTCGCGGTGCGCGAGATGCCCCATCTCGTGGGCCAGCACGCCGGCCAATTCGTCGGGCGTCTCCGCCTTAACGATCAATCCCTCGTAGACGTAGATGTGACCGCCCGGCAGGGCGAAGGCGTTGAGGTCGGGCCGCCGCACCACGTCGACCCGCAGCGGCACCGGCAGCCTGGCGGCCGCCGCAAGCTCGCCGACAAGCTTGTCCAGCGCCCGCCGTCCAGCGATTTCGCTGTCGCCGGTGCCGCATTCGAACGCTGGCCCAAGATTGTGAGTGTCGAGCGTCGCGCGCACTTCCTTGTCAACGGCCGCGCCGAGCTTGCGCTCGACGGACATTGGAACGAGCGGCATCAGCTGACTGGTGAGCGCCGGCACGCCGAAGATCGCGGTCGCGCTAAGCGACACCACCGCGACAAGGCTCAAACCCACGACCTTGCGGCGCAACCGCCGTTCCGCCGCGCCGGTGCGGTCGAGCGTTTCAGCGCGATCCTCAATCGCCGCGGCAAGCGCGCGGTCGCGGACCTCGAGGCGCGCCAGCAGCGTCTCGCCGCTGCGGCCGAGGCGCAGCACGCCATCGGGCGCCTCGACGCGCCGCAGCTCGGCGTAGGGCCACGAGTTCGAGCGCGCGCTGATCCGCGTCGAGGATCCGAAGCCCCTGCTCTGTGGCCTCGACCACGACTTTGTGGCGCGCGCTGGTCGAGCCATCGAAATAAACCGCGGCGCCGCTCGGCATCTCGGTCGTGGTGGGTTCCGGCATCATTTGCAAGCTTAGAAGTCTCCGACCTTCAGCGCATCGGCAAGCCCCTCGCCCAGCGCCGAACTCGGCGTCCCCGCCGCATGCACCGTATCGAGCTGCTGCACGCCGGACAGCTGCGCCGATTGCGCTGCCAGACGCCATAGTCCAAGCGTTACAGCGACCTGAAAAATCGTCGAAATGCCGAGCGCAAAGACCACGTAAAGACCCACCATGATCGTGGTCGCGGCGAGTTCCGCCAGCGCAGAGTCGGGAACACGGCCCATCGACAGGCCGATCAGCGCCAAACCCACGACACCCGCCACCGACGCCAGAACCACGAGCAACAAAATGAACAGGACGAAGCGCAGGTAGACGCGATAGACCGGACCGATGCGAAGCTTTGACGTCACGGCGATCGCGCCGAAGCGAAGACCGGAAATCCACCAGCGCAGCGAAATGGCTTGAAACAGCGGATGGAGCAAAACGGCAAAGATCACGCTTGCTCCAGCCGCAGTGACAAGAACGCCGATCATGAGGTCGAACTGCGAACTGCTCTCGAACTGACTCAAGGCGTCGTCGTCACCGCTCGCGAGCGCCGTGCTCAGCGCGTCCCAGTCGATCATCGCGGCGACCGAAACCACGGCGACGATGAGCGGCACTACGACGACAAGCCACAACGGCAGGCCGCGTACAAATAGCGATGAGCCCGTTGCATCGAAACGGCCGGGCAGATCGCCATAGCTGGTGCGCCGCATCTTGTAGCGCTGCAGGGCCGCTTGCGCCCACGGATAGCCGAGCCCCAGCGTGACAATGGCGAGGGCCCACCAGGCGAGTGCATAGATCGCGTAGCCCCAAGCCGAGCCGTGCTGATCGAAACGCAGACCGCGAAACACCGTGCGCGTCAGCCGATAGCGGCGGGCGCGATAAAGGGCGTATTCGGCAAGCAAGGCGAGCAGCGGAAAGCCAAGCACCACGGACTTCCCGCCAATGGCGCCGATCTCGAGCGCTACAATCGCGAGCGCCATGTAAAGAGGAACAAGGATCGCGACCGCAAACAAAAAGCCGACCAGGAGTTCGGTCGCGAGCCCGTTATATTCAAGCGAGTCGCCTGCGATTTCGGTGCTCGACCACAGAAAGCGGCGCACATCGGTGGCGAGCCAGAAGCGATAGATGCCGAACGTGACCAAAAGCAGCGCCGCGCCTTTGATGCGCAGCCGCCAATAGGCGCTGTCCTTGCCGAGGAACCGGACCGCGCCCTCGGGCGGCAGCGGAGGCGGTGTCGTGATGTCGGCGATCGCCATGGTGCCACGAAAAAGCGTCAAGAACCCTCGGTTTTCGCCGGTTCCGTCGCATGGCGGCGTGACCATATTGCGACGGCGTCCGCCGGGAGCGCGGACCTTTACTGGCTTCGCCGGGGCCGGCAATGGGCCCTTTCGACGCCTCCGCGGCGGTCGCCGAGTACCTGAAAACCGTAAACGGATCGTTCAGTCTTTCGTCAGACCAACCGCATGGACGACGGCAGACAACCGCGGCGCGCCGTTCGGGACAAATTCCGCCAACGCGTTGCGTCAGGGCTTGTTCTATGTTGACGGCTCGTTCCGCAACTGCTCCATATCGGCAAAGATTTGCTCCAGCAGCTTCGCCTGCCGGCCTAATTCGTCAACGTTGCTCGCGATCTGCGAAAGGTACAATTGCAGCGCTTCTTTGCCCTGCAGCGGTTTGTCGGTTTCATCGCGAGGAGGATTATTATTGGATCCCATTCGCTTGCTCTTTCGCGTCGATCATCCGCGTCGAGATTTGATCCAAAGTTCTGATGAATTCGTTAGCATGACATTCGCAACTCGAAGCAAATATCCGTTGCGCGTGAGCATCGGCAATCCAAATGAAGTTTCGAGCCGAAGTGCGGCCGCGCACATTGTCGCAGAAGTTTTCAACTAAAGATGCCGCAAATCAAAAAATCTACAAGCCGGCGCATTGGCCGGCTTGTGCGTCTTCAGGACGTCCCTCTACGAAACACTTTCGTCCATTGTTATCCGGGTCACCTCATTGCTTCGGGGGCTCCTCGCTCAGCTTGTCGATCCCGACGGCATCGACGAACTGCGTCCAGCGCGCGATATCTTTGGCGATAAAGTCGCGCACGCCGTCAGGATCGAGCCGCGGCGGCGGCTCCATGCCGGCAGCGATCAGGCGTTGCTGAACATCCGTCCGCTCGACCGCCCGCTGCACCTCCTGGTTCAGCTTGGCGACGACATCGGCGGGCGTGCCTGCGGTCGCCAGCAGCCCGCCCCAGCCCGGCATGTTGAAGGTTGGAAAACCCGACTCGATCATGGTCGGCAGTTGCGGCAGGAGCAGCGAGCGCTGCGGCGTGCTCGCCGCAAGCCCGCGCAAGGTGCCGGCCTCGATCTGCGCCTTGGCGTTGGTGGCGACACCGAAGAACATCTGCGTGGTGCCGGAGGCCGTCGCCATCATGCCGGACGGCACGTCGCGAAACGGCACGTGGACGATGGTGACGCCGGCGAGCTTGTTGAGATATTCGCACGCGATCTGCGGCACGGTGCCGACACCCGCGGATGCGCAGTTGAGCTTGCCGGGATTGGCCTTGGCGTAGGCCACGAGCTCGGCGACGGATATGGCCGGCACGCGTGGATTGACCACAAGCGCATACGAAATCAGCCCGGTGATCGCGACCGGCGCAAAATCCTTGAGCAGATCGTACGAGGCGACCTTCATGGCGGTATTGAGCGTATAGGTCGGTGTCGCGAACAAAAGGGTGTGGCCGTCGGACGCGGCCTGCTGCACGGCGGTCGCCGCAAGCTTGCCGCCGGCGCCGGGCTTAGGCTCGACAATGACGGGCTGGCCCCACACCTCCTGCAGCCGCTCCGCGATGATGCGCGAGAACACGTCGGGGCTCGGTCCGACGATGATCTTGATGGTGTGGTTCGGAAAGTTCTGCGCTTGGGCCGTGGCGCGGTCGGGCGACGCACTCGCAAGTGCGAGCAAGAAGCCGATCACCGCCAATGCCGCGCGCAATCCCGGCAAGCGTTCCTCCATCAGCCGCAGCACGTTTCCCGCCGCCGGCGCGGCGCGATGATAGAGGATGATAAGTGGATGACAATGCGGTTCGCCGTGTTCTAGCTTGCGCGCCCGGACGGCGGAGAGAAAGCGCACGAGGCTCGACGATGGACGAACCGAAACCAATCCGGCGCGTGGTGACCGGCAACGACGCGCAGGGCCGCTCCTGCGTGTTGTTCGACAGCGCCGCGCCGAACGTCAATCCCGGCGCGATCAGCCGCGGCACGTGCATGACGGACCTCTGGGTCTATCAAGCCGCGCCGGCGGTCATTTCAGGAACGCGCGACGACGGCAATCTGCCGTTCCATTTCGAGCCACCGGCGGCTGGCGGTCACCTGCGCGTCGTGCAATCGAGCGCCAAGCCCGCCGGCTACGATCCGGCCAAAGACCCGGCGTTCAAGCCGCTCGGACCGACGCGGCTGCGGCCGGACGGCGTGTGGGACCGCGGCGGGCAAAATCTTTTCAGCTCGCCGATCCACAAATCCGCGACGGTCGATTACGGAATCCTGCTGTCAGGCGAACGCACGCTGCTGCTCGATCGCGGCAACGTGGTGATGAAAGCCGGCGACGTCGTGGTGCAGCTCGGCAACTGGCACGGCTGGACCAACCTCAATTGCAGCAGCCTGATGGCGTTCGTCATGATGGGCGCGCGTTTCGAACACGAGCCGAAGGTTTAGTGGTGACCATGAGCGATGAACCAATGCCCATGCGCCGCATCGTCACGATCGACGATGCCGAGGGGAAATCGGTGGCCATCGCCGACGGCCCCTCGCCCGACGCGCGCGTGCGATCCGGCGCGGCCGGGCTTTTTATCGGAGCGCCTATGGGTGACCGACGCGTCGCCGCCGCAGATCGGCGCCTACCGCGACGCCGTTCTCCATTTTGCCGCACACGCTCGAGCCGCTGCGCGGCGGTTCGGTCTGCCGGATCGTGACCTTCCCGCCCGACGATGTCTTTCGCGGCAAGATCGGCGCGGCCGAAGTCGAAGCCCACTTCCGCGCGATGGGATCGCCCGCCGCATCTACGTATTCGGCGAAAGCCCCGCACCCCTACATGCAGAAGACGCCAACACTCGACTTTTGTCTGGTCCTCGAAGGCGAGATCACGCTCGTTCTCGACACCGCCGAGGTTCACCTCAAGACGGGCGACACGGTGGTGCAGCGCGGCACCAATCACGCCTGGAGCAATCGCTCAACCCGGCCCTGCCGCGTCGCTTTTTCTTCGCACGACGCTGCGGGGTAACCGCGCGGAGAACTGGCACGACTCCTGCAGACAGCACAACGGTCGCGCGGTCGTTCGGCTGCCGCCCACCAAGCATTCTGTTGGCAAGGAGGACACTCATGACCCGCGCCGCCCTCACCGAGAAGCTTCTCGACATCAAACGCGAGAAAGGCTGGACCTGGAAGTATCTCTGCGAGCAGATCGGCGGCATGTCGCCCATTCTGGTGACCGGCGCCATCCTCGGACAGATGAAATTGACCAAGCCGCAAGCCGCCAATGCAGCCAAGCTGTTTGGTCTGTCCACGGGCGAGCAGACACTGCTCAATGAGGTGCCGTTCCGCGGCACCGGCACGCCGATGCCGCCGACCGATCCCCTGATCTATCGTTTCTACGAACTGGTCATGGTCAACGGCCCGGCGCTCAAGGCGCTGATCGAAGAAGAGTTCGGCGACGGCATCATGTCGGCGATTGACTTCGACATGGACATCACGCGCCAGAGCGATCCGAAGGGCGACAGAGTCAAGATCGGCATGACCGGAAAGTTCCTGCCCTACAAGTATTACGGCGCCACCGGCAACAATCTCGCGTACGGCCTCAAAGAGGAGTAAGCGGCGAGACGTTCGCGCTCGGGGTTCGTCAGCACCAAGACCCGTCTCTCCCGCTGTCGTTATTGTGCTCGCATGCGGGCTTCGCGCCGGCACAATGTTTCATTGCCCTTAGCCGAATTTGCCAAAGACTACGCTCATCGGCTAAGGGAGACGACATGCTGCGACGCGAGTTCATCACACTGCTCGGCGGCGCAACGATCGCGCGGCCGCTGATCGCTCGCGCGCAAGAGCCGGCAGTACCGTCGATCGGTTTCCTGCACTCGGCTTCGCGAGAGCAGACCGCCAAACGCTTGGATGCGTTCCTCAAAGGCCTGGGCGACGCCGGTTTCCGCGACGGCCGCAACGTGACGATCGAGTATCGCTGGGCTGGGGAGACACCGACAAGCTGCCGTCCTTGGCGGCCGATCTCGTCAGCCGGCATGTGGCGGTCGCCGGCTTCGATCGTCGCCAAGTCCGCAACCACGACAATCCCGATCGTATTTGGCACCGGAGGAGATCCGGTCGCCATGGGTCTGGTCGCAAGCCTGAGCCGGCCGGACGGCAACGTCACCGGCGTCACGTCACTCAACGCCGACATCGCGTCAAAACGTCTCGCACTGATCCACCAGCTGGTGCCCCAAGCCACGCATTGCTTTGCACCTATCAACCGGCGTCGGCGCTGTCCGACCCCTTCATCAGGGATGTGCTGGACGGCGGTGCAAGGCTCGGCATTCAGGTCGATATCCTTCGCGCCGGCAGCGAACAGGAAATCGATGCGGTCTTCGCGAGCCTGTCGCAAAGGTCCGACAGCGTGCTGATGTCGTGTCCCGACGCTTATCTGTACAGCCGCCGCGCGCAGATCATTGCGCTCGCGGCGCGCTACACACTACCAGCCGCTTTTGATGTCCGCGCTACGTCGATGTCGGCGGAACTCTTAAGCTACGGGTCCGATTATCTGGAAGTGATGCGTAGGGCGGGCGGTTATGTCGGCCGCATCCTTAAAGGCGAACAGCCGTCCGACTTGCCGGTGTGCAATCGGCGAAGTTCGAGCTGGTGATCAACACCAAAACTGCAGAAACGCTGGGGCTCACGGTACCGCCGACGCTCCTGGCGCTCGCCGACGCAGTGATCGAGTGAAGTAGCTTGGTGAATGACACCAGCAGCGGGCGGGCGCCCGCGATCATTCCTGCCTGAAAATATTATGGCGCCACCGGCTACAATCTCGCGTGCGGACTTAAAGAAGAATATGCGGCGGGACACTTAAGCGCAATTCGGACATCATCGACCTTGATTCGGCCTCACTGCGGCCGATACTTGATCGTGAATTCGGGCTGACCGGTGAACGCGATGCCGCCTCGGCAGCGCAGAAGGTTGAGCAGCTTCCGCACTGACCGGGCCCGGTCAGTCGACTACCGAACTGCAACGGCAAGGTCTTCGGGGCATGCCTCTCATCTGGCGATTGGTTTTGTTGTTTGGTGTTTGGCTGCCCGGCCTAGCCGACGCGGCAGCCGGCGAATGCGCGCCGCACTGCGACTATTACCATGACTACGGACCGTATGACTTTACGTACGTTCGTCCCGGTCTCTACGGCTTCCCGGTCTGTGACAGCAACGGCAATTGCTCGCCGCATCTGGTCTACACGCTTTCGCGACGTCCGCAGGGCCAAGTCACGATTTTGACCGGACGGCACAGGGTTCGGCATCCCCAATAGGCATCAAAAACTCATCGCGGCCGGGCGACGTGATGGGGATAGCTGTAGGGGCGTCCGTCATCACTCTGCTTTGATGCCGGCGAAAGCGACAACCTTGGCCCACTTCCCCACTTCATCGGCAATCAACTTGCCGAATTCAGCGGGCGTCATCGGCATCGGCTCGGCGCCCAGATTGGCCAGTTGCCCCTGCAGCTTGGCGTCGGCCAATCCGCCGTTGATCTCTTTGTTGAGCGCGTCGACGATCGCGTCAGGCACGCCCTTCGGTCCGGCAAGGCCCTGCCAGGAGCTTGCCTCGTAGCCGGGCAGGAACTCAGCGAGCGCCGGGACATCGGGCAGCACCGCAAGGCGCTTCGCGGTCGTCACGGCCAGCGCCCGCAGCTTACCGGTCCGAATGAACTCGATTGAGGCCGGCAATGTGTCGAACATCACCTGCACTTGTCCGCCGAGCAGATCGGGCCGCGGATTGCCGCGATACGGCACGTGCAAGAGATCGACGCCGGCCATCATCTTGAACAGCTCGCCGGCGACATGCGGCGTGCCGCCGATGCCGCCCGACGCCATGTTGAGCTTGCCCGGATTGGCCTTGGCGTAGGCGATGAATTCGGGAACGGTCGTGACCGGCACCGCCGGATTGACTTCCATCACGTGAGGGATGCGGACCACCCCGGCGATCGGCGTGATGTCGCGCACGAAATCAAAACTCAGCGTCTTGTAGATCGAGGCGTTGACCGTATTGGCTGCAATCGCCTGCAGCAGCGTATAGCCGTCCGGCGCCGAGCGGATGGCCGACTCGGTACCGACGTTGCCGTTGGCGCCGGGGCGGTTGTCGATCATGAATTGCTGCCCCAGCCGCTCCGACAACCATTGCGCCATAAGTCTGGCTACGATGTCGGGCGAACTGCCGGCCGGCAAAGCGACGACGATGCGCACCGGCCGTGACGGGAAGCTTTGCGCCAAAGCCAAGAGCAACGCCGAGAGCAACGCCGAGAGCGACGCCGCGGGCAACGCGGCGGCGCCCGCCGTGAGTTGCAGAACGCGGCGCCGGAGAAGTTTCATGAAGAACGCGCCGCCGGGTTACTTCGCGTATTTGCCGCCGGTCTGCTTGGTATGGACGCCTTCGGCGCCGCTCTCCTTGTGCTTCAGGCGGGTGATGCGCGCCCAGGTGCGCTTCAACGGATCGCGCACCTTGATGTGCAAGGTGCCGCAGCCTTCGCAGGTCAGCTCGATCTTGTCGCCATCCATGAACGGATTGAGCCCGCGATGGTTGGTCCCGGTGGCGAGAATATCGCCGGGCTCGAGCGTATGGATCGACGTCACCCATTCGATGCAGCGCGGAATCTTGTGCGCCATGTCGTCGGTGTTGAAGCTCTGCATCACGACGCCGTTGTTGGTGAGCTTGATCTGCAGCTTCTGCGGATCCTTGATCTCGTCCTTCGTGACGATATAGGGCCCGATCGGCGCGAAGGTGTCGCGCGACTTCATCTGATAGAAGACGTTGGTCGGCGGCACCACGCCGCGCGCCGAGCCGTCAATGAAGTTGACGTAGCCGAACACGTATTTCATCGCGTCAGCCGCCTTGACGTGGGAGGCGCGCTTGCCGATGACGAGGGCGATCTCCGCCTCGCCTTCGAAAATCGTCGCCGCCATGTCGGGCAGCACCATAGTGTCGCCATTGCCGATGATGGCGCTCGGCGACTTCATGAAGGCGTTGATCGGCGCCGGCTCGGGCAGCGTGCCGTCCTCCATGTAATTGACGGCCATGCAAATGATGTTTTCCGGCTTGGGCAACGGCGGCCGAAGTTTAGCCTTGGCGAGCGGCTTGCTTTTGCCCTTCTTGGCTGCGGCGGCGATCTTGCCCTTATAGGTGCTCCACTTCTCGATCACGCCGCGCATGACGTCCTGCGGGCCGAGCGCCTTGATGCCCCTGGTCACGGACGACACATCGACAATCTTGTCGCCGGTAACCACGCCGAGTTTGTAATCGTCAAAAAATGTAAGTTTCATGGGTGCTCCCTAGACTTCCTTGATCGGGCGGATGTTAGCCTTGATGGCGGCCGTGGGCCAACATTTAGCCCCAATGGTGGCCCGGCCGCACTCTCATTTGTTGTCCCTCCAAGCCACCGACCGGCCCATGCCGCAGCCCCGTGTTTACAACGGTTTAACCGAATGCACGGCATTGTCCTGTGCATCGTTAGGGGTTGTTAGGGTGGTGGGTCAGGATGTCCGGATCGATTTGCGTATCCCTTAGCCGTTCAAGACCCGTCGATGCGCCGCGGCCCGAGCGGCTGCCCATGGCTTCCATTTAAGCCCACCCGTCCGGGTCATCCCTTATGAGTTATCAGGCCGCGACGTTCCCCGGCGTCACCGCGTTTGATCGCCGTGCCGTTTCTTATGGCGGCCGCCGCCGCGCCGTTGTCAGCAGCGTCGCCGTTGGCGTCGGCACCGTCACCGCCGCGGGGGTAACGACCGGCGGGGCCGCCGTGATTGCCGCGTGGCTGATGGCCGCATCCTTTGCGGCCAATCCCAGTCTCAACGCACGGTCTCCGATCGCGCTGCATGCGAACACCTTGACCAGGCATTACAGCCTCCTGTCGAGCGCGGCAGATTTCTCCGGATGGGCCAAAATTCTGGCGCCGGCCGATCCCGCGGCGTCCCCGGCTCCGCTTGCCGCAGAGGCGACGAGTGAAGCGGCGCCCGACGCCGATCCGACGCCCGTCGCCACGCTCGCGCCGGCAGCCGTTGGCACGGTCGCAGCACGGCCCGCAGACACCATCTCGCTGCTCACGCCCTTTCCGCTCGACGGCTCGCGCATTCAACCGCAACAGGACACAGCGCATCCTCCGGCGAATGCTGCGCCGCCGCCCGCCGCCGCTGCACCCGCGCCCTCCGTATCTGCGTCGCTCGAAGCGCCGCAAAAGCGTGTTGCCCCGCCACCAGTGCGCGACAACGGAATTTCGCTGCCCGGTCCCAACAGCCGTACCGCGGTCTACGACATCGAGGCGCATGTCGTGTACCTGCCCAGCGGGCTGAAGCTCGAGGCCCATTCGGGCCTCGGGAAGGGGCTGGACGATCCCCGTTACGTCAAAGAAAAAAATCGCGGGCCGACGCCGCCGAACGTCTACGACCTGACGTGGCGGGATGCGATGTTTCACGGCGTCAAAGCCATCCGCCTCAATCCGGTTGACGACAGCAAAATGTTTGGCCGCGACGGCATCCTCGCGCATACCTACATGCTGGGCCCGACCGGCGCGTCGTTCGGCTGCGTCTCCTTCAAGAACTATTCGGCTTTCCTGCAGGCATTCTCGCGCGGCGAAATCGACCGCCTCGTCGTCGTTCCCCATCTTGGCGCGAAGGCTCCGGGCGAAGAGCGTGCGCGTCTCGATGGTGCCGACCGGTTCGCCCTCAACAACCGTTGAGAGCTGTTTGCAATCCGCACGGACCGTATCCCGCATATAACGTCTTCTTATATTGGCACCGGCGGCCGTTATTGTTCTCTGTCGGCTGCTTGCATCATTTGTTTGCAAGTGAACCGCTTTTGAGCAGTCGCCGCACTGATTTTTCCCGCCGCGCCTAACAACAATCTAAAATATTGAGCGATTTCGATCCTTGATTCTTTGGCACGTTTCTTGGTCTCGCAATATCGGATGTTTGGTCATGTTGCCGACATCCAGCGCACTTACATTTCGGAATTGACGCCGCCGCTCGATCCAGGAGCCCGCCATGCCGCGGCAATCACGATCATCGAGCCGAGCTTGCGGGTGCGGGCAAGCCGCTGCCGTCTCCTCTCGCAATGTTATTCCGCTCAGGATTGCGGTCGCGCTGGTAGCCGCAATTCAGTGCCCCATCTTCCACGCCGCTATGGGGCAAGAGCAGAGCCCGATCATTCCACCGATCTGTGCGATGCGCGAAGCCGCCGTCATCACGCTCATCGAAGATCACGGCATGGCGGATGACGTCGCACCCGAAAAGTTGACGGCAGCTTTCGAAGCCATGCTCGACGCGCGTGCGACCTGCTACAGGGGCTGGCCCGAGCGCGCGGTCGAACAATACGATGCGATCTTGATTGGACTCGGCCGGCTTCATATCGGCAGGAAAGAATAAAGGCAGCAGCGTCCGCAGCGCGAACGACGCAATTAGCCGATCCGGCGCACGGCTGCCGGCTGAATCCGGTCGATCCAGCCGCCCGGCACCTTGGCGAACAAGTTCCGCGGAGCCGCCGGCGCGTCGAGCGGGCGCCGCCCGCGCTGCTTGCCGGCATGGCGCACCACCTGGCGTCCAGACGGTTTTGCGGTCTTGCTGCGTGCAGATTGCCTTGCGGCCTTGAGCGCAATCGGCCCGACGTTGGCGAGAAACACTCTCTCATGAGCGCGCGTGAGCGTCTCGATGGCCTGCTTCAGCGACAGCCATTTCACGTCTTTGACGTCGTCCATCAGTTCCTGCACCGGCCTACCCGCCGCGCGCATGAGCCAGAACTGCACGATCTTGATTTTGCCGTCGACGGCGTAAGACATCGAACCAAGGAACTCATGCACCGAGACCTCGTGTCCAGTCTCTTCCAGCACTTCCCGCTTGGCGCCGATCTTGGGATGCTCGCCCGGGAGCAGCTTGCCTTTCGGCAACACCCAGGCCTTTTCCCGTCGCAATCGCACGATGGCGATACGCGGTCTCGAGCCTTCCCGTAAGACAATCCCGCCCGCAGCCAGAATCAGCGCGTGGCCCTTCGCCGAATCAGCCATGACAAACCTATGCCGGACGAATGTCCCCGGCGCAAGCGTTCAGTGGATGCCGATAAGCGGCCAGTAGAACGGCACCAGCACCATCAGCACGAGGAACTCGATGACAGTCAGCCAGGCGCCGACCCGCACCAGATCGCGCGCATCGAAATAGCCGTACGAATAGCCGACGATCAGCACCCCCGATTGATACGCGAACAGCTTGCCGCCGGCCGCGAAGGTCCAGATCAACCCGAGCTGGAGCGGATTGAGGTCGTGGCTCTTGGCGTACTCCATCACCAGCGGAATCGAGGTTCCGAGCATGGAGATCTCGCTCGCCAGCAGGAAGTGATAGACAAACGCCACCCAGTAGAGGATCGCCGTAATGCTGAAAATGTTGGTCAGGAACGGCTCGATCCACTGGAAGACGCCCTTGGCGAGAATGTCGAGGCCCTTGGTGGCGTCGAGCACGTTGCCCATGCTGACCGCTTCGGCGACGAAGAACACCGGCATGTAGTTGAGCCGCCGCATGTCGTCGGGGCCGAGCACGCCGATGCGCGGCAAGAGCGACGCAAGCCCCACGCCGAGTGCCACCATGGTCGGCGGAATGTGATGCAGGAAATCGGTGACCCACAGCAGAATCGCAACGCCGACCAGAATCGCCGCCTTGGTTTCGGCCAGCGACCACGGGCCCATCTTGGCGAGCTCGGCTTCGAAATACTCGCGACCCTGGCTCAAACCGCCCTGCTCCGGCGGATAGAGGTAGAGCGTCAATCGCCACGCGGCGAGCACCGTGATGATGCTGCACGGCAGGAAGGCGAACAGCCACACGCCCCACAACACTTCGACACCGCCGAATTTCTGCATCGCGCCGGCCGCCGTGATCGCGCCGGCGCCGGCCAGTATCATCTTGTCGAAGATGTTTCCGGTGTAGGTCAGGATCAGAAACATGCCGCGCGCGATGTTGGTTCCGCGCGCGGCGCGGAACGCTTCGGTGAGCGCGAGCGCAATCGACGCCAGGATCACGACGCGGGCGAGACCCGACGGCACGATGAAGGTCAGAAGAAAATCGGTGATGATGAGCCCGAGCAGAATGCGCGGATAGGTGACGCCGACGTGCTCCATGACCGTGAAGGCGAGGCGGCGCGCCAGCCCGGACTGGCTTGCGACTAGCCCGATCAGCATCGCGGCGAACAGAAACCACGCGGTTGCGTCGGCAAAGCCCGAAAAGGCGACGTCGAACTTCACGACGCCGAGCGCCCAGAACAAAAAACAGCCGATGAAGCCGGCGAGCGCGAACTCGGTGGCCTCGGTGATCCACGCGATCACCATGAACGCGAGGATCGCGTAGGCGTGTTTGATCTGCGGGGCCAGATCGAGCGGCAAGAACCAGATGGCGAGAGGGACCAGGACGCAAAGAATTTGGCCGACCAAGACCGATGTCGAATTCTTGTCCCGCTGTCCGGTGAGGGTGACGCTCTGCGGCGCCTCTGCGACTGCCATGGGAGAACCTTGCTGGTGATCCCGCTTTCCCCCAGACGCAGGCTCGGGGAGCGTAGCGAAGTTTCTAGTTGTTTGGAACGTCCAAGTTAGAGCCCCAACAGTCTCTTGGCGTTGCCGCTGGCGAGCGCCGCAATCGTCTGCGCGTCGAATCCTTCGACGCTTGCGATGTGGCCGAGCGGGTCGAACTCCGCCATGTCGTAGGGATAATCGGTGCCCAGCATGACATGATCGGCGCCAAACACGCGCACCAGTTCGGCGAGCTGGTAGGGCGTGAACACGACGGTATCGACATAAACGCGCTTGAGATACGCCGTCGGCGGCTGCGGCAGACTGCCGTGACTGTCCGAGCGCGCGCCCCAGGCGTGGTCGATTCGGCCCGGATAGGCGCCCAGATAGCCGCCGCCGTGCACCGCGAGCAGTTTGAGATTCGGATGGCGCTCGAGCACGCCGTCGAAGATCAGATAGTGCAGCGCGATCGTGGTCTCGAGCGGATTGCCGATGACGTTGTTGAAATAGAAGCGCGACAGGCGCGACGCCTCGGTGAACCCGTTGGGATGCAAAAGCACGACCGCACCGAGCTCCTCGGCCTTCTTCCAGAACGGCGCGAACCCCGGATCGGACAGTTCCTTGCCGGCGACGTTGGTCAAAACCTGCACGCCCTTGAAGCCGAGCTGCTTCATGCAGCGTTCCAGTTCTTTCGCCGCCTCCTGCCCATCGGGCATCGGCACCGATCCGAAGCCCATCAAACGGTCGGACTTCTTGGCGCAAAACGCGGCGACGCCATCGTTGACGATCTGCGCGGCCTTCACCGCAATGTCGATCGGCACCGTGTAGTAGCACTGCGGCGGCGGCGGCGAGATGATCTGCAGGTCGAGACCCATGGCGTCGAGGTCGGCCAGCCTTTGGTCGATGCCGGCGTGCGCCCGGATATCGGCTTCCTGCTTCTGGCTCAGCGCCTTGGTCTCGGCGTTGGCGAAATGCGCGAGCGGAATGGTCGCCCAATCGAGATGCGGCTCGACGAACTTCGCCGCCTCCGGCACGCCGACGTGGGAATGAATGTCGATGGTCACGCTTTTCGGCCGCACCTCGCGGCCCGGCCTGCCGTGGGACCGCGCCGCGGTCTTCTCGTATTTGTTCCACTGGCCGGTCATGGGCACTCCCTTGGACGTTCCCTCGTCATCGCGTTTCTTGAAACGGGCCGCATATACGAGACAGCGCCATGCCCACGTCAATAGGAAATCCGGTAGGCCAGCGTCGCTCCTAAGAAGCAGGACGGGAGCCTCGCGCCGCGAGGAACGGCACGATGCCAACGATGAGTTCCAAGCACCGCGCTCAGTGCGGTGGTCATCATCAGCGGTCCCGTCGTGCCGTCGGCAAACGTGCCGTAGAGCTGGGCCAGCGCCGCGCCGCAGAAGTTTTGCGTAAAAACACCGATGCCGGCTGCGGTGCCGCCGAGCTTTGGATTGGTCGCCATGGCGCCGGCCTGCGCATAGGACAGCGAGATGCCCTGTGCCATGGTGATCACGAAACCCGGGACGAACAACACGAGCGGCACGAGGTATCCGCCAAGCAGCAAAGTCGACTGTACGGCGACGGCGACAGCCGCGAGCGCCGATCCGGCGAGCACCATGGTTTCGTTGGCGGCGCGGTTGCCGATGCGGGTGGTGATGAAGTTGCCGGACAGGAAGCCGAGCGGGAACAAGACAAAATAGATGCCGAACTCGGTGGACGGCCGATGCAGTGTTTCTTCCATCAGGCCTGAGGCAGCCGTCGCGAGCACCAGGAACGATCCGGTTACAAAGCCGCTCTGCAGCACGAAGGCGGTAAAGCGCGCGTGGCTGAACAGTTCGGCATAGGAGCGCAATACGCTGCCGCCGGCACGGCTCACCGCCTGCGACGGACGGGATTCGGAAATCGCCAGATAAGCATTGAGCGTGATAACGGAGCCAAGCAGAAACGCAAAGCCGAACACGCTGCGCCAGCCGAAAGTATCGATAAGGATGCCGCCCACCATCGGGGAGATCATCGGACCGATGGTGTAAAACATCGTCAGATAAGCGATCGCCTTGACGAGACGGCCTTGGCCATTAGACGTCCTGCGCGATGGCGCGAACCAACGTGACGCCGCAGCCGGCGCCGCACGCCTGGACAACGGGCCGAGCACCAGCGTCCACACTGAGGTCGCAAACGCTGAAAGCGCGCTGCCTACAAGAAACAGGCAAAGCCCCGAGAGCAGCACCGGACGACGGCCGTAACGGTCGGACAGGGAGCCATAGACCAGCGTGGCGAATGCCATCGCAAACAGCGCAATGCTCAAGGTGACCTGCGCCATCGCGCTGGACAGCCCAAGCGCGGCCTTCACGGCCGGAATGACCGGCATGAAAAGATGAACCGCCAACGGCCCGATGAGCGAAATCGAGGCGAGCGCCAGAGTGAAGAGCGGCCCGGGCATTGCGGTCATGGCGCACCGGCGCCTCAGGTCTGGAAGAGTTCTTGCACGGCGCGATAGGCCTGATCGACGGCCGAGTCCGTATAGGCGGCGGCGCCGGAGTCCGAATTGGCGATGGTTATTCTCCCGAAGCGCGCCCGCCCGATGACGTGCGGCTGTTCTCCCTCCGGCCAATCCGGATCGAACAACGGGTTATACTCATAAGCATAGCCGTGCGGCCAGCGATTGACCGTGATCGCGGCGATGTCGCGCGCCGGATCGAACCCGCCGGGACCAAGGATTCGCGCGAGCTGATCGCGGAGGTTGCGCTCGAAGGTCTCGAAGCTCGTCGTGAAAATATCGAACTGACCCGCGCGGTTTTGATCGCGCTGCGGCAGTCCCGGCCGAACCGGCACCCGTTGCACGCGGATCAGCATCGGCTCATCAGGCGAACGAGCACTGCGGTAATTGCCGATATCGACGACCGGGTTGAGCGAGAGCGTCGAATAATACGAACCCGGCGCATACACCGACGAGAGCCCGAGCGTCTTGAATGGCCGCCAGTTCCGCAGCGCCACCGTCGTGTAGATCAGCGGCGTCTTCACCAGCGACTTGAGCGCGGCCTTCTGCCTGTCGGGCAATTCGGGGCAGAGATACGGGATCATCATATTGTAGCACGCCAGCACGCACGCCTTGGCGCGAACCGAATAGGCGGCGCCGAAGCGGGCGTAGACAACCTCGACCTCGCCGGACGCGGACGGCTCGCCGACATTGTGCGCACGAACCACGGTGCTGCTGAGCCGGATCCGCACCGGCGACGCCGACCGGTCGAGCCGCTTGTAGTCGGCGTGCGCCGTAACGATGTCTTCGGCGCTGCGGCCCGGCACGCTTTCAGGAACGAGGTCGCGCACCAGAAGCCGCGCGATCGAGGCATTGCCGTCCGGAAAATGAAAATTGTAGGAGCCGCCGTCGGCGTAGCCTGCTGCGGTGTAACCCATATGCGGCGCGGAGCCGGGCTTGAGCTGCAGGCCCTGGAAGCCGGGGAAATCGAAAGCCCACACGTCGAGCGCCGGAACCGCCTCGATGCCGACTCCCCATTCGCCATGCGTTCTCGACTGATAGAATGGAATGACGCCGGGGTCCGCCTTGACGATGTTCAGGAGAAAGTCCCGGTAGCTCATCTGCGCCAGCCGCGCCTTCTTTTCGTCGGACGACTGGCCGGGCATATAGTCGATGCGCGCCTCCTGGATTTTCGCGATATCGCTTTGCGCCTGCGGCGACAATGGCGCCTGCGCGAGCAGCCGCCGCCATGGCGTTCCCTTCGACATGACGATCAGCTTGTCGGCGCCGAACGTCTCCTTGTCGAAAAATACGCCGCGCTCCAGATCGAGCGACGGATAGAAGTCGCGATGTGCACACTTCTCTTCCAGCCCGACGGGATCGACGCCGAGGGTTTTGAGAAGTCCGTCCGCGACCGCACTGTAGGGACGAGGACTGTCGATCGACAACGTACCGCCGTTCATCAGCTCCATGCGCCCGCTAAACTGAAATTCGTTGCGTTTGGCATGGCCGCCGAAGTCGTCGTGGTTGTCGAGGATGAGAATGCGCGCATCGTTCTTCCGCTCGCGAAAAAAATGTGCGGCCGCAAGCCCGCTGATGCCGCCGCCCACGACGACGAGATCGTATGCCTCGCCGGTGTCGGTGATCGTCGTGGCGGCCGGCCAGAACGCTCCGTCGCGCAGGCTGTGCGCGACTTCGAATGCCCCCGGATGACTGCCGCGCATTCCAGTCAGGACCGGCGGATAGTATCCGGCGACATCCTGCGGCGCCGGATCGGCCGCATGAGCCGGCGCGATGCTATCGGGGAAAAGACCGCCCGAGGCCGCGGCTCCGGCGGCAAGCGAGACGCCATCAAGAAAATCGCGCCGCGTGATGGGCGCGTCCATCCCGAGAGCGCGGTCGCGCGCACTTCGCCGACTGCCACGCTTCACGACCTGCTCCGCGACCTGCCGCCCGTATCGTAGCTTGCCGCTACCATGGGTATGGAGCTCTCAAAATACCCCGAGGTGCTGGCGAAGGTCGATGCCGTCATGCTTCAGCACCGCCGCGGTTGAAAGTACGGCGACGCGGCCGGTGGTGAGAATGACGATATCGTCGGCGATGTCGAACACGAGCTTCGGACTTTGTTCCACCAGGACGATCGAGAGGCCGCTTTCCTTGAGCTTGCGGATCGTCGCCATCACCTCGGCGACGATCTGCGGCGCCAGCCCCTCGGATGGCTCGTCCATCAGCAGCACGCGCGGATTGGCCATCAGCGCACGGCCGATCGCCAGCATCTGCTGTTCGCCGCCGGAGAGATGTCCGGCGAGCTGCGCGCGCCGTTCGGCAAGGCGCGGGAACATGGCGAAGACGGTTTCGGTGGTCCATGGCGCATGGCGGCCGCCCGCAGTGTCACGCCGCGCAGCGACGACGAGGTTCTCGCGCACGGTGAGGCTTTTGAAGACGCGGCGGCCTTGCGGCACCAGCGCGACGCCGCAGGCGGCGATCATTTCCGGCGGCAGGCGCGTAACCGCCTTACCAAAAACCTCGACCGCGCCGGCGCGCGGCGGCAAGAGACCGACGCTGACGTTCATGCAGGTCGATTTGCCGGCGCCGTTCCGTCCGAGGAGGCCAAGCAGGCGACCTTCGCCGAGGTCGAACGACACCTTCTGCAGCACGTGACTATCGCCGTAGAACGCGTCGATGTCATTGAGGTTTAACGCGCTAATCGCCAAGGTAGACCTCCCGCGTACGCGGATTGGCCACCACTTCGGCGCGGGTCCCCTCGACGATGACCTCACCAAAATGCAGAAGCGTGATGCGGTCGGCAAAATCGAGCGCAACGTCCATATCGTGCTCGATCATCACCACGGTGACGTCGCGCGGGATACCACCCAACAGCGCGCGGATGTCACGGCGTTCGTCAATCGAGAGACCGGCGAACGGCTCATCGAGCAGCAGCACCTTCGGCTGTTGCGCGAGCGCCATGGCGATTTCGACCCGCCGCTTTTCTCCGTAGGAGGTTTCGGCCAATGGCCGCTCGGCGATGTGAGCGAGACCGACGCGTTCTAGCGCGCCGCGCGCCTGTGCCGTGAGATGCCGCTGCCGGTCGAGGGCGACCAGCGGGTTCCAGCGCAGCGGCGACAGGCCGAGCAACGCGAGCCTGACGTTACGCAAAATCGTATCGCGGCTGAACAGCGTAATGATCTGATAGGTGCGCGCCATGCCGAGATGCGCGCGCTTTCGGCTCGGCAGGCGGGTGATGTCGCGGCCGAACAGCGCGATCGCGCCGGAATCGGGTGCAAGCTCGCCGGTGATCAGATTGAACAACGTGGTCTTGCCGGCGCCATTCGGGCCGATGATCAGCCGGCGCTCGCCCGGCTCAACCGCAAGATTGACACTGGTGGTGACGCGGAGCCCGCCGAAGGACTTGTTCAGCGCGGTGACGGCGAGCGCGGTCATCGCTTCGTCTCCACCGCCGGCGCCACCGGCGCAGCTTTCGTCCCGCTCACGGCTCGCCACGCCGAGCGCGACAGGCGGACCGCGCCCGGCGCGAGGCCTTCGGGCATCAGGATGACGATCGCGACGAAGATCGCGCCCAGCATAAAATTCCAGCGCTCCACATAGGCGCTGACGACGTTCTTCACGATCACGACGAGAGCGGCGCCGACCACCGGCCCCAGCAGGGTCCCTGCGCCGCCCGAGATCACCATCAGCAAGGCTTCCGCCGAGGAGGTCAGCGCCAGCGCCTGCGGACTGATGAACTGATTGTAGTAGACGAACAAAATTCCCGCCGTCGCCGTCAACAGTCCGGAAAACATGAAAGCGATGAAACGGATCATCCAGACGTGATAACCGAGCGCGTTCATGCGGCGCGGCTGATCGCGGGTGCCGCACAAGGCCGCGCCGAGCGGCGACCGCACGAAGATGGCTACCGCAGCGACGGCGATGAGAAACACAACGAGTGTCGCGTCGTAGAAACTGCGCGCGGAGGACAGCGGCAGTCCGAAGGGCGCCGGACGCGTCGCCACGTTGATGCCGTTGTCGCCATTGGTGACGCTGATCCAGCGATAGGCCAATCCCCAGAGAATTTCGCCCAGCGCCAGCGTAATCATGATGAAACTGATGCCGGTCGCGCGCAGCGACAGCGCCGCGAAGCCCGCGGTGAAGACAAGCCCGATGACGAGCGCAGACAGAATAGCGACCATGTGTCCGTGGCCCGCGGCGAGCAGATAGGCGGTCACATAGCTCGCAACGCCGAACAATCCGGCGTGGCCCAGCGAGACGAGTCCGGCGTAGCCCACCAGCACACCGACCCCGAGCGCAAAAATCGCGTAGAGCAGAATCTGGCTTGCGATGTTGACGTAATACCCCTCGGCGATCGCGTAGGGCACGGCGATCAAGGCCAGGACTGCAACGGTGATGGCGAACACGCGCATTGTCACAGGACCTGACCTCCGAACAGGCCCTGCGGCCGCAGCACCAGCACCAGCACCATCGGCAGGAACAGGACGAAATAGGCGAGTTCGGGAACCAGCGCCTGACCAAAGTTATAAATGAAACCGATGATGATGCTGCCCACAAACGAGCCGAGCAAGCTGCCGGTGCCGCCGAGGATGACGACCACGAGCGCGAGTGGCAGCATGTCCTGGTCGAGGCCGGGATAAACCGACAGGATCGGGCCGCCGATCATGCCGGCGAACGCAGCGAGGCCCGCGCCCAGCCCGAACACGATGGTGAAGAGCTGCGAGACGCGAATGCCGACGACGCGCGCCATCTGCGGATCGTCGACGCCGGCGCGGATCATGGCGCCGAGCCGCGTGCGTTCGAGCATCAGCCACAGCGCGACGGCGAAGACCACGGCGATAGCGATGACGGCGAGCCGATAAAGCTGAAAGACGGCGGAGCCTAAGCGCGCGAAACCGCCGAGGCCCGCCGGCGTGGCGACCGAGATCGGATCGCCGCCCCATCCCATCAGGCAGAGATCCGCGACCATGAAGGACACGCCGAGAGTCACCAGCACCTGCGCCAATTGCTGGCCGGCAAGGCGGCGCAGCAGCAGCCGCTCCATCAGCGCGCCGAGGATCGCAACCTCGAGCGCCGCGATGACCGCTGCGAGCCAAAAGTTCAGCGTGAAGCCGAGGGCCCCCGACAAAAACGTGGTGCCGAGATAGGCGCCGATCATGAACATCGAGCCGTGCGTCAGATTGGGAATCCGCATCAGCCCGAAGATCAGAGAAAATCCAGCGGACAATAGGAACAGCAAGCCGCCGAACGTCACGCTGTTGACGGTCAACAGCAGCCAGAACGTCATACGTGCCGCCCCTCTAACCCCCGCCGCGTTACTTCTCGGTCATTCCGGGCTCCTCGCTTCGCTCGGCCCCGGAATGACAACGTGAACCCCAGTCTCGTCAGCACTTCGCCAGCGGCGGATAGTCGCGCGAGTAGACCGGATGCGCGAGGAAATCCTGCTCCGGCCAGGTCCAGAACTGGCTGACGTTCTCGTAGCTCTTGATGGTCTTGTTCCAGAGCTTCAGCCCGTATTGCCCGCCGGTGTTCTCCAACCGGCGGATGTAGAACGTGCCGACGACGTTGCCGAGGTGATCGAACTTGATCGAGCCGCGCGGCGTGTCGGTCAGAGACACCGCGCGCAGCGCTGTCATGAACTTCTCCTTGTCGCTTGCGTCGCCGCCGACCGCCTTCAGGCCGGCGTCCACCACCACGCAATTGGTGTAAAGACCGGCCGCATAAAAGCCCGGCACCGTCTCGTAGTTCTTCAACATGCCGTCGACGAAGCGCTTATTGCCGTCGGTCGCGAGATCCAGCGTATAGGGACAGCACGAGACCAGACCGACCGCCTCGTCGCCGAAGCTCTTGAGCAGGGCGTCGTCGCCGCCTGTCTCGCCCGTCACCACCGGATATTTCAGACCGGCGCTGGCATATTGCTTCATGAAGCGCAGCGGATTCGATCCGGCAAAGCCCTGGCAGACGCCGTCGCAATCGCTGATCTGCGCGACGTACGGCGTGTAGTCGGGCGTCACCAGCGGCGGCCACAACTTGTTGACGACGCAGCCGCCGTCCTTTTGGAACGCCGCCTGGAAGCCGCCCATCTGTTCATAGCCGAACGCGAAATCCTCGGAGATGATGACGACGCGCTTGAGCTTCAGTTCGGTCGCCGCGTAATGACCCATCGGGTGCATCGCCTGCGACGACGTCGCCGACGCGCGCAGCAGATAAGGATTGGCGCGGCGCTGCGTCAGATCGTCAGCCGCCGCCAAACTAAGCGTCGGCATTTTCTGCTCGCGAATGTAATCGGTGATCGCCAACAGTTCGAAGGCGGCGAGCGGGCCGAGAATAACATCGACCTTGTCACGCTCGATGAGTTCCTGCGCCTTGGTTTTCGCGCCGGCCGGATTGCCGCCGGTATCGGCGGACACGAAGTCGACCTTCCGGCCGCCGAGCGTGTAGTTCTTTTCCTTCAGGTAGGTGAGGACGCCCTGCTCCATCTGGATGCCGCCCTGCGTGAGCGGACCGGTCTTGACCGTAAGAAGTCCGAGCTTGAACGGCGCGGCTTGCGCGACGGCGGGCGCCGGAAAACGGGTCAGCGCGGCGGCGGCTCCTGCGGCAGTTCCGGCCAAGAGCGTGCGGCGGCTGAGTTTGCGCGATACCGCGTGAGATGTCGTCTTGCGAGACATCGCGTCCTCCCTTTTGTGCCTCGCGTTTGAACCGAGGCTTAGACTTGCCGCAGCGTCCCCCGAGCCGCAGCATGTAGCGCAACATTGTTCGAGCCGTCCGGCGAAGTAAAGTCCGCTATTGTCGCGCCGTTCATTTATTTTTTCTTCGGCGGGATAATCGGCAGCAGCAGATAGGGCCGCGCGGCGCCGCCGAAATGCAGGCTGGTCACACCGCCGAACAATTCGGGCGGACGATCGCGCGGATCGTCATGCAGGAACGGACCGCAGCCGGTCAGTTCGTTCTTGAAGTTCGACAACCGCCCACCGCGCGGTCCGGCATAGATGTAGTCCTTGCCGCGGACAGTCAGCCCGATTCGGAAGCCCGGCGGCACAACGATCGACGTCGGCCATATTTCAACATCGAGTTTCACAACCTGGCCGGGCTTGAGCGGCTCTTTCCTGGTGTGGGTGTGATAGGGCCGGTACGGCGCCGAGAGCTTCTTATCGAGCCGGCGGTGTGACGCCCGCAGCCAACCTTGGCCGATCGGCGCGTGCGGATCGATGGCGCCCTGAAACACGACCTCCTTCAGATCGCCCGTGAACACGCGCAGCACGGCAAAGATGTCGGCGTCCGCCGTGGAGGACGACACGAAAAGCTTGAGCGCCGCAGGTCCTGTGATCTCAGTCTCCTCGGCAAGCGGCGCGGTCAGGAAGGTGACGCCGTCGCCCATGGCGTCGAAACGAATCTCCGCCTTGTCTTTGCCGCGCTTGTCGGTGAGGCCGCCGCCGGCGGGATCGAGATAGAGCTTCGTCCATTTGGTGCGCTTGAGCGGCCATTCCTGCTCGGCGCGCTCGACGAAGCGATCGACGTGACGCACCTGCAACTGCACCGCGGGCTGCTTGTCCCAGCCGTTTCGCTTGCGATGCAGGAAATAATCGAAGAACCGCAGCTGCAACGAGCGGCCGTAATCTGTGTAGAAGTGCGTCCAGTGCTCGATGCCGTGCACTTCGAGCCATTTGTTCTTCGAGGCGGCGCGCACAAACCCTTCAAAGTTGCCGCGCGGATGCAGCGGCTGGCCGCCCCAATTGGCGGCGGACAGAAACGGCACTTTCACTTTTGACCAGACCGGCGAGCGCGCGCGATGATAGTCGTCGTCGAGCGGATGGGAGACGATATCGCTGCCGAATTCGCTGCGGTTCTTTGCAAGTTCCGCTTCGGATAGGATTTCGTGGCCGCACACCAGTTCGCCATGCACGCGGCTTCGCTTACCGCGTTCGCCCGCGCCGTATTGCACGGTCTTGACCTGCATGTCGTACCAATTTTCCCAGAACGTGCAGAGAATGCCGCCGTGGTGCGTCATGTCGCGATACCAATCGGCGGCGCCTTCCCAGATGCACATGGCGGCGAGGTGCGGCGGCTGCAGCGTGGCCACGTGCCATTGGTTGATGCCGTAATAGGAGATGCCGTTGAGCCCGACCTTGCCGTTCGACCACGGCTGCACGCCGGCCCATTCGATGCAGTGGTAAAAGTCCCTGGTCTCGCGCGGCGAGAAATGATCGATCACGCCGGGCGAACAGCCGGCGCCGCGGGAATTGACGCGCACGCACGCGTAATTGTGCGGCACCCACTTCTCCGGATCGACCACTTCCCAGCTCTGATAGAGATTGCTCGATCCCGCGGTGACGTCGGGATGCTTCTGAGCCATGCGCTCCCAGGCGCTCGGATAGCCGTCCTGAAAGGCGAGCCCCTTGGCGTAAGGCCCATAGCTCAGAATGATGGGATAGCGGCCTTCGGCCACGGGCCGGAACACGTCAGCACGCAGCACGAGACCGTCGTCCATGGTGATCGGCACGTCCCAGTCGATGCGCATCCCGTCGCGCACTTCGCTGCGCGGCTGGTGTGTTGTCCCATGCACGGCGGTCGGCACGCCGCTGTCGTGTGACTGCATCCAAGTCCCTCCGGCCAAAAACGCCCAAATGGCCGGGCATGACCCGGCCATCCCCATCGTCGCGCCAGCGGCGCTGAACCCCGGCTCTCAGGAGCGCTTGAAGGAGTTGTAGACCTGCTTGAGGAAATTAACCGCGGCCTGATCGTCCGCCGCCCAGGTGGCGTTGAGGTCCTTCAAGGGATTTTCGCTCACGACGTCGGCTTCGCTCTTGCCGTCGTTGAACAATTTCTCCACGCGGTCGCGCGCCGTCTTGGCCATGGCGTTGTAGTCGGCAATGTTCGACTTGTTCGCCAGCGGTCCGTGACCGACCACGACCTTGGTGTCATCGTTCGACAGTTTCAGAAATTGGTCGGTGCCTCTGACCATGCCTCGGATGTCGCCGCCGTTGGCGAAGTCGACCTGCTGATAACGATGGTTGTTGTTCATTACGTCGCCGGTACAGAGCACGTTGGCATCAGCGAAATACACCAGCGTGTCGCCGTCGGTATGCGCATTGTTGATGTGCATCAGCATGGCTTTGCGGCCCCCCACCTCCAACGTCTTCGTGCCGCCGATATAGGTTTCCTTCGGCAGCGCGCCGGGAGGCGCGGGCGGCGTCTTCGCACCCGAGGTACCGTTGGTCGTGCCGGCGGCGAGACGAACCCGGATGTTGTCCTGCGCCAGCACGATGGCGCCATCCTTCTGGAAGTTTTCATTGCCGCCGGTGTGATCGCCGTGGAAATGCGTGTTGATTACGTATTTGATCGGCAGCGGCGAAATCGCCTTGATCGCCGCCTTGATCTTGTCGGAGAGAGGCGCGAACTCGGTGTCGACCAAAATGATGCCGTCGGAGCCAACCGCGACCGTCATGTTGCCGCCCTGGCCCTGCAGCATGTAGGTGTTGTTGCCGAGATCGGTGGTCTTGATCTGGATCTTGTCCCAATCGACCGCCTGTTGCGCATTGGCGTGTCCGGCTGCGAGCACAGTCGTGGCGGCAAGTGCGCAGAGCATGATCCTGTTCATGGTGATCTTCCTTTCCTTCGCCGAGCCATCGGCCGGCAATTTGGCTGTCCTTGGAACGTAACGGCTTAGTCGAGTGCGAAAACGTAGAGCATCGATGCTGTCTGGGTGTTTTTCAGTTCCGGCGCATTGGGAATGACCGCGTTCGGCAGCTTCGAGCCCACCAGCACGGCGATGTACTGCTTGCCGTTGACCGCATAGCTCACCGCCGGCGCATTGATGCCGGTGCCGGCGTCGAAGCTCCAGACTTGGTCCAGGGTCCTGGCGTCATAGGCCGCGAATTGGCCGTCCGGCTCGCCGATGAAAACCAGATTGCCCGCTGTCGCCAGCGCGCCGCTGAGATTCGGATAATCGAGGCGCCGGTTCGCCTTGATCTCGCCGGTCACCGGATCGACTGCCTTGAGGCTGCCGTACAGCCGGTTCGGATTCTTGTTGTTGCCGCCCGCAAACCGCTCACGCGGTTTCACCGGGCCGCCCTGGTCGACCAAGTCCTTCTGTTCCTGCGTGAAGACTGTGTTGCAGCCCTCGTAGGACGGGATATAGAGCAGCCGCAGCTGCGGATTATAAGCCGTCGGCTCCCAGTTCTTGCCGCCATATTGCGCCGGACAGAGTTTGCCGCCATTCGGCGATGCACGCGAGCCGTGGCTGCCCGGCGCATAGGCCTGCACATCCTTGGCCGGATCGTAGCTGAGCGGCCGGCCCGTCTTCGGATCGAGGCCGGTCGTCCAATTCAATTCGTCGACATATTGCTTGCCCGCAACGAATGCGCCGTTGGTGCGGTCCAGCACGTAGTAGAAACCGTTGCGCGCCGCGTGCACCACGAGCTTGCGATCCTCGCCGCCAACCTTGGCGTTGATGATCGGATGCTCGGAAATCTCGTCATAATCGTAGGGATCGTTGGGCGTGTATTGAAAGCCCCACTTGATCCGCCCGGTGGTGGGATCGAGCGCAAGCACGCTTGCGGCCCATTTGTTGTCACCCGGCCGATATTCGGGATCGTAGTCCGGACCTGCATTGCCGGTGCCCTGGTAGATCGTATCCGTGTCGGGGTCGTAAGTGGCGGTCTCCCACAGCGAGCCGCCACCGTGCTGCCACCGATCCTTACCGTCCTTCCAGGTCTCGTGACCCGGTTCACCCGCACCAGGGATGGTGTAGGTCCGCCATGCCTGTTTGCCGGTATTCAGATCGGTGGCATCGACATAACCGCGTATGCCGTATTCGCCGCCGGCCGGCCCGACGATCGCGAGGTCGCGCACCACCAGCGGCGCCATGGTGATGGTTTCGCCGACCGCGGGATCGGAGATCTTGCGTTCCCACACCTCCTCGCCGGTCGCTTTGCTGAGCGCGAACATGCGGCCATCCAGCGCGATCGAGATGACTTTGTCCTTCCACAGCGCCACGCCGCGGTTGTCGACACCGCAGCAGGCGACGTCGCCGGCCCAGACCTTGTCGATCTTTGGATCGAACTTCCAGCGGATCGCGCCCTTGTTGCCTTTCGACACGTCGATCGCATAAACCGCGCCCCAGCCGTCCGGAACGTACATCACGCCGTCCTCGACGATCGGCGTCGCTTCAGAGATTTCCCGAACTTGTAACGCGAGCCTGAGCCCTCGGTGCCGCCGAGACCGACTGTGAAAGCAACATGAAGATGCTTCACGGTGTCGGTGTTGATCTGGTCGAGCGTCGAGAACCGGTAGCCCTGGTAATTGCCGTGATGCAGGAGCCAGTTCTGCGGCTCGTTGCCGACATTCAGCGCCCGTTCGAAGGTCATATCGGCGGCGTGCGCCACGCTTGCCACCGACATGCAACTCAGCAGAACACACGCCACGGCACGCTTCGCCATGAACTTCCTCCTCTGCCCGGCCTCGTGATTGGGCCGTTTCGTCGAAGTGCCGGCGGCGCCGGACGGCGCTTTAGTCCAGCGGCTCCACGCGGATGATGGCGGCGCCGTGGTTGTTACCGGCCCAGAACACCGGCCGCGGTCCGCTGTCATCGACGAAAACGCGGCGGATGTTGGTCGAGTGCGGCAATAGATACTCGACGATCTCATCCGTCTTCGGATTGAGACGCGCGACCTGATCCGTCAGCATCGAGCCCGTCCAGACCTCGGCGGCGTCCCTGGTCACGGCGACGTCGTACGGCGCGCTCCACGCCGTCGGCAGTTTCCATTCCTTGATGATCTGCGTCGCCGGATCGAACATCGCGATGTTGTTGCCGCCGTATTCGGCAAACCACAGCCGGTTCTGATTGTCGACGCGGCCGCGCCGCGGCTTCGAATGCACCATCGGTGTGGTCCAGATCTTTGCCACTTTGGTTTTGGCATCGATTTCGCCGATGCGGGTGTCGCCGAACGACAGCAGGTAGACGTTGTTGTCCTTGTCGGACGGCAGCCCGTAGCCGCGGATCGTCTTGCCGTCCGTTGTCGTCGCCTCGCCCAGGCTTTCCCATTTGCCGGTCTTCAGATCGAGCCGATAGAGGTGACCGTTGTCGGTGTCGGTCATCCACACCTTGCCGTCGACGTTCATGTGCGTCGGCGTGACCATGTTGGTCTGCGTGGTCGGGCTTTGCCACTCGGCCGGCAGCGGATAGGCCGTCACCGTCTTGGTCTTGCGATCGACCTTCGACGCGCCGCCCTGATACGACATGCCGACCCAGAGATTGCCGTCGGGATCGAGCTCGAGGCCGAGCGAGCCTTTCGGCTCGTCCCCCTTGAGCAGCGACAGCGGATAATCCGTCACCTTGCCGGTCTTGGGATCGAGTTCGCCGACCATCTCGTTGCCGAAGTCGGAATACCAGGCGTGCCCCTCCGGATCGATCACGACGTCATGCGGCAACGCTTCTTTGCGCGCGAGATCGTACTCGGTGACGATGACGTGCGTGGCGCGGCCCTTTGGACGCTGCAGCCGCTGCAGCGTGACTTCCTCGCGGTCCGGATTGCTCAGGCTGACGCTCGCGAGGAATTCCGCGGCGTCGTTGACCATGCTGGCAGGAACGCGCGGACGCTCGCTGCGGGCGCCGCCGGACAGCAAAAGCTGCGGCCGCGCCGGAACGCTTTCAGGCGCGTAGCGGCCCATCCGCACGAACACGTTCTTCCACTCGTCGACGCTATGGGGCGAGGTAAAGACGCGTTGCAGCGTGTGGCAGCCGACGCAATCGGGCAGGAACGACTTGATCTTGTCGTCGCCGGGCATGCTCGCAAGCCACTCCGCATTGGAGAGCTGGCCGACCACATTGTTGGACTTGCCCAGCTTTAGGTCGGCCGTTCCCGATCCGTCGGCGCCGACATCGATCGATTTCGGCCCGGACAAGACATAGCCCGCCGCCCGGATGCTGAGATTGTAGTGGCCCGGCTCGAGCCGGCCTGCCGGGAAGCTGAATTGACCCTTGTCGTTGCTCACCACCGTCGTCGTGACGGTCGAGCCGTCCTTTTTGGCGCTGACCAGCACGCCTTCCATCGGGCCTTCATCGGCCGAGGAGACCTGACCGTTGAGCGATGCGGTTTGCGCCTGCGCACCCGCCGCCATCAGGACGGCCAGCAAACTTCCAAGACCGAAATATGTGATGAATGCATTCCTTCGCATGGCCGCCTCCCTGATAGACGCTGATTTTGCGCAAATTGTCGCACATTTCGAGCCCGTCCGACAGGGCCTTGCACTCACATCGCCCAGTTCGTCGTATCGGCCATCGAGCGAGAACCATCGTCGGGGTCGATGCGACCCACCAGTGAGGGCTACCTGCTGCAGGAGATGGGCTGTGACGTCTGAACTCGTCCAGGATAGCAACACCATCCGTATCGATATGGGCATCCCGTAGTATTCGGGCCTGATCGGGCTGCCTCTCCTCGCATTTGCGATCTATCTTTTGAGCTTCCTGTTCCAATCGCTCAAAGACGCGTTCCTGGGCCTGACGGCGGAGAGCGACGATCTGCCGGGCCAGCTTTGGCTCGTGCTGTTTGTCCTGGTGTTCGGCGCCACACCCGTCATGTTGGCTGCTGATCCGGGGCTATTTGATCATCGACAAGGATCAAAACCTCCTCACCAGCATCCGGCAGTTGGGCATTCTGAAGCTGAAATTTTCCGCGCAAGCTTTCCGAGTTCACGAGGGTGACGACGACATGGGAGCGCGTCGGCAAGCACGGCAACTACTTCAACATCAATTTGTGCGGCAACAAGGGAACCAAGCCCGTGCTCGTCGAGGGTTCCTTTAAGCGCGAAGACGCTGAGAATCTCGCCAAGGAGCTGGCGCGCGCCATCGGCCTCCCTACGAGGATTACGTCGACGCCGAGCCCGAAGAGGACGAAGAGGAGGAGCTCGGCCAAGACAACGAAAAGAGCTGACGCGGCCCGCAGTCAGCGCCGCCGTTTGCGCGCCTTGCCGCTCCGCTTCAGGCCAGCCATGGATTCGAGTACGGCACACACCGCCGCCGTGTCGTGCGCCGCATGGCCGGTGGACATCGCCGCCGCATAGATCGGCAAGGTCGAAGAGAAAAGCGGTGTCGGCGCGCCGATGTGCTGCGCAAACCCGCCGATGACATCCATGTCCTTCTGCCAGACCGCGACCTTCATCGAAGGCTGGTCGTACCGGTCCTTCACCATCATTGGTCCGCGCAACGCGAACACGCGCGAGGTGCCGACGCCGGCGTTGACGAGGTCGTAGACGAGCTGCGGCTCAAGACCCGCCTTCATACCCAGCACCATCGCTTCGGCGCTCGCGACGTTGTGGATCGCGACCAGGAGGTTGGCGACGTATTTCATGCGGCTGCCGTTGCCGAACGGGCCGACGTCGTGCACGGCGCGCGTGAAGGCCGCGAACAGCGGACGCAGCCGCTTGACCTCGGCCGGTCCGCCGGACGCATAGACGACGAGGTCCTTGGTCTTGGCCTGGGCGCCGGTGCCGCTCACCGGACAATCGAGCAGCACATGGCCGACCTTGTGCAGCGCCGCTTCGGCGCGCGCTTTGTCCTCGATCGTGAAGGTCGAGGCTTCGATCACCACGCGGCGCGGCACGCCGGCTTTGACGATGGCGTCGGTCGTCGTTGTAAGCGCAGCCGGGCTCGGCAAACTCAGAATGATGGTCTTGGCTTTGCGCGCGACCTCTCCGGCATCGGCCGCGATTTCGACGCCAAGCCGCGCGAGGGCCCGGCGGCGTTTCGGATCAGTGTCGTAGCCGAAGACGCGCCACCCTGCGGCCGCAAGATGCTGCGCGAAGGCGCCGCCCATGATGCCGAGTCCGACAACGCCGACCGTGCCCTTTTGTCCCGAAGCCATGGTGCTCCCCGTTCCCCGTTTTGTTGGCGCCCTATCGCATTCGCTCTTAAGGCGCGCAAGCGGCTTCCTCGCCGCGTTTCGATCGCCTATCGTCCGCGCCCAGAAACGGAAGCGTTGGGAGGACGATGCATGCGCATCGGCGTCGCCGGAATCGGGAAAATGGGCGCAGCGATCGCCGCCCGCCTCATCGAGGTACGCCACAACGTCGCGGTCTGGAATCGCACCACCGAGAAGGCGAAGGCTGTCGCGGGCGCGACAGTCGCTGCCACTCCGGCCGAACTCGCACAGCGCTCGGAGGCCGTCATTTCGATCCTCGCCGATGCGCCGGCGCTGGACGCGGTGTACCGCGGCACGGCGGGCCTTCTCAGCGGCGACGTCCGCGGCAAGCTCTTCATCGAGATGAGCACCGTGCTGCCGGCCACGGAGACCGCGCTTGCGGAGGCTGTCCACGCCAAAGGCGCGACTTTCGTCGAATGCCCGGTCGGCGGATCGACCGGTCCGGCGCGGCAGGGGAAGCTGATCGGGCTGATGGGCGCCGACGACGCCGACGCCGCCCGCGCGCGCCCGATCCTCGAACAATTATGCCGCCGTATCGAACACGCAGGTCCCGTCGGCTCCGGCGCCATCCTGAAATTCACCGTCAACATGCCGCTGATGATCTACTGGCAGGCGCTCGGCGAGGCGCTCGCGCTCTCGCGCTCGCTGCCGCTCGATCCGGCGCGGCTGATGGATCTGCTCAGCGAGACATCGGGCGGCCCCAACGTGCTCAAAGTCCGCGGCCCCGGCATCGCCGCCATGCTCCAGGGCGGCGATGCGGGCCCCGTCACCTTCAATGTCGACGGCGGCATCAAGGACATGCAGTCGATGCTCGCCGAAGCGCGCAATCGCGGCGTCGAACTGCCGCTCGTCGAGCGTACGCTCGCCTGCTACGAAGAAACCAAGCGCCACCGCTCGGGCGGCGATGAAGTCTCAACCGTTTCGGTCTATTGGGCCAACCGCGGCAAGCGGTGAGTATTGTCCTGCAACACGTCCTGTAACACTCGTCCTGTAACACTTGGAGACACCATGTCGATCACTCTCGCCCAAGCGTCCACCATCGTCGATGTCGCGCTGAAGAAGGGGCGCGACAACAGCCTCGCGCCGCTAACCGTCGCCGTGCTCGACGCTGGCGGCCATCTGGTCGCGTTCAAGCGCGAGGACAAGTCCGGCATCTTGCGGTTCGACATCGCCTTCGGCAAAGCCTGGGGGGCGCTCGGCATGGGGTTCGGCTCGCGCACGCTTGCGAGCCGCGCGGCAAAGACACCGCAATTCTTCACCATGCTGGCGGCAGCGAGCGGCGGCCGCATGGTCACCAATCCGGGCGGCGTGCTGATCAAGGATGGCGCCGGCACTGTCATCGGCGCGTGCGGCATTTCGGGCGACACGTCGGATAAAGACGAAATGTGCGCACTGGCCGGCATCGAGGCCGCCGGGCTCAAGGCCGATCCGGGCGCGGACTAATTTTGTCTTTCCTCCCCCGCACGCGGGCGGCGAGCGAAGCGATGCCAGAGGGGGTAAGTACCGGCGTCTGCGCAAGCGTTGAAGCCGCAGGCCCCCTCCCTACCCTCCCGCCGCAAGCGGGGGAGGCAAACAAGAGCAGGAAACTTCGATGAAGCTCTTTTCATTCTGGCGGTCGCTTGCGACCTACCGCGTGCGCATCGCGCTCAACCTCAAAGGTCTTGCGCCCGACGAGGTCATCGATGTCAACCTGATAAAGGGCGAGCAGCGCGACGCGGCTTACCGCGCGGTCAATCCGATGATGGCGCTGCCAGCTTTGATCGACGGCGATGGGCCGGCGCTGTTCGAAGTCGCTCGCCATCATCGAATATCTCGACGAGATTCACTCCAACCCGCCACTTTTGCCACGCGACCCCAAGGGCCGCGCTCGCGTCCGCGGCATCGCGCAGGTCATCGCCTGCGATTCACATCCGCTGATCGTGCCCCGGGTGCGCGAATATCTGGAGCACGAATTCAAGCTCGACGAAGCGACCCGGACGAAATGGTGCCAGCATTGGCACCGGGCAGCCCTGACCGCGCTTGAAGCGCATCTTCAGGACAAGGCCACCGGCCGCTATTGCCACGGCGATACGATTACGCTCGCCGACATCTGCCTCGCGAGCCAGGCGGCAGGCGCGAAATTCTTCGCCGTCGATACCGCCCCGTTCCCGAATTTCGCCCGTATCACCGGCGCGCTGTCAGAGATCGATGCCTTCGCGCGCGCACATCCCTTAAAGCAGCCGGGCGCACCCGCTGCGGTGTGAGCTTTATTTGCTCTTCACGTAGATCGCGATCGAAGAGAATTGCCGCGGAGCGCTCTTCGAGATCATGCTCGCGGTGGCCGACTGATAGGCTTTGTAGTGATCGGTCCCTTGGTGCGCCGTCAGCGCTGCCGCATCATCATAGCCTTCAAACGTCACGATGTGATGCTGGTCCTTCTGCGACACCACGATATTCGCCTCGTGGGCGCCCGGATCCTGCGGCGTCGCGGCGGCGTTGACCTTGACGGCCGCGACAAAGGCGTCGAACTGCGCCGCCACGATATCGAGATCGGTGACGTTGAAGAGCAGTTTTGTGGCCTGCGCCGGCGCGTTGCCGTTCAACGCGACCGACGTGTTCGGCTTGAGATCGAGCTTGGACATCAGCGGAGCAGCGATGCCGTAGAATTTCAGGAAATGCGCGGTCGCCTGGTGGGAGTCCCACGCCGCGGGGCTATTGTAGATTTCGAAGACGAAGACGTGGTTCGGGTTGTCCTGCGGCACCGCAATTTCGATTTCGCGACAGCCCGCCTCTTGCACCGACGCCGCAGCGTTGGCCTTGAGCGCGGCCATGAATTTGTCGATCGAGCCGGCATACAAGTCGATGTCGGCCAAGTTGACATAGAGCCCCGGCGATTGCGCCAACGCCTGCCCTCCGCCCGGCTGCAGCCACGCAGCGAACGCGAGCGCAGCAGCGGACAGAAACGTCGTCGATCTGATCATGAAATCACCCTCTGACCGTAAACTTCCCGCCCAGTATGAGGCCATGCTAGCGGCTCTCGATCGCTCCTACCACCACATATGAAAATGATGGACCGGCCCGTTGCCCTGACCGATGGTAAGCCGATCCGCGGCACCGATAGCATCCGTCACGTAAACTTTGGCGCGCTCGACGGCGTCGCGAAGCGCCAGCCCTTTGGCGAGACCGGCGGCAACCGCCGATGACAGCGTGCAGCCCGTGCCATGGGTATGTTTGGTCGCAATCCGGCGCGCGGCGAACCGCTTGCAGTCCTCGGCGTCAACGAGAAGATCGACGCTCTCCAGCCCGCTGCCATGGCCGCCCTTGATCAAAACCGCGCTGGCGCCGAGTGCGAGAAGTTGCCGGGCTTGCACCAGCATCTCGTCTTCGTTGCGCGCGAGGGGAGCGCCAAGGAGAGCCGCCGCCTCGGGCAGGTTGGGCGTCATTACGCGCGAGCGGCCGATCAATGTTCGAAGCGCGACGTAAGATTCGACGGCCAGCAATGCGTCGCCCGAACTCGCCACCATCACCGGGTCGAACACGATATTGCGCGCTCGATGGCGGTCGAGGCCGGCGCCGACGGCGGCGATTACGGCCTCGTGCCCCAGCATGCCGATCTTCACCGCGCCGACATCGAGATCGGAGAACACAGCATCGATCTGCGCAGCCACGACATCAGCCGGAACGTGATGAATGGCGAAGACGCCTTTGGTGTTCTGCGCGGTCAGCGCGGTAATCACGGACGCACCGTAGACGCCAAGCGCGGCGAAGGTCTTGAGGTCGGCCTGGATGCCGGCCCCGCCGCCCGAGTCCGAGCCGGCGATGGTCACGGCGACCGGCACGCCCATCAGGTGCCTCGCTTCGCGAGCATGGCGTCGACGATCTGGCGCAGGCCGCGCGCGGCGGCGGCCGGATCGGGCGCGAGCGACAGCGCCGAAATGACCGCGACGCCGTCGGCGCCGGCGGCAATGACAGGCGCTGCATTGCTGGCCTCGATCCCGGCAATGCCGCAGACCGGAAGCTTCGGCGCGCGGCGCCGAAAAACCGCGATGATGCGCCCGAGGCCCTCGGGCCCGATGGGCGCGTTTTTCTGCGCCTTCGAGAGCGTCACGTAGACGCCGCCGCTCCCCACATAGTCGACAAGCTCGACCGGCGCCTTTTCGGCCTCGGCCACACTCTTGATCGAGATGCCGATGATCGCGGCGGGCCCGAGCAGGCGCCGTGCGTCCTCAATCGCCATGTCGTCCGGCCCGATATGCACGCCGTCGGCTCCGGCGGCCAGCGCGACGTCGACGCGGTCGTTGACGACAAACGGCACGCCGAGCGGCGCGAGCGCTGTCCTGATCGCCCGCGCCTCCTCGACCATGACGCGCGTGTCGCGAAGCTTGTCGCGCAGTTGCACCAGCGTCGCTCCGCCCTCGGCGCAGAGCCGCGCCAGTTCGGCAAGCGGGCGGCCGCCGGCGCGCTCGGGATCGACGATGGCGTTGAGACGAAGGTCGACCGGCGCTGAATTTTGCATCAGGACACCTTGGCACGGGATCGCAATGTGGCGCGATCGAGCCCGTACAGCGCGTCGATGATCGCCGCGGCGAAACTGCCCGGTCCTTTCGTTTGTTCGGCCGCGATCTCGCCCGCGACACCCAGAGCCGTCAGTGCCGCCACAGTCGCGAAGCAGACATCGGTTTCCACCGCGAGCGCGGCAGAGACCAGCGCCGAGCCGGCGCAACCCATGGCGGTGACGAGCCGCATTAGCGGATGGCCGTTCGCGACGGCGACGCGGCGCGCGCCGTCCGTGACGCAGTCGATGTCGCCGGTGAGCGCAACGACGGTCGCGTTGGCGCCGGCAAAGCGCGTCATCGCTTCCGGAGACGTATCGCTTACGGAGAGCGCGGAAAATTCCGCCGCATTGAGCCGCACCACCGCCGGGCCGCGCGCCAGAAGCTCGCGGGCATAACGGGCCCGCGCCGGCGACCGCTCGATGAAAACCGGATCGAGCACCCATGGGATGCGGCCCTCCCCCATGGCGTCGAGCGCCACGTCGATGGCGGCGCGGCGCTCGGAATCGAACGTGCCGAGGTTGACCAGGAGAGCGTCGGCGCTCGACACGAAGGCGGCGATCTCCTGCCGGGCGATCGTCATCGAGGGTATCGCGCCGGCTGCCAGCAGCATGTTGGCGGTGTATTGCTGGGCTACATTGTTTGTGACGCTGTGCACCCGCGGCGCGCGCGCACGAACGCGCGCCAGAATATCGGCAGCGATATCGGCAAACTCGACCGGGGCATGCATGTTCATGGTCTTTTCGGCAACGTCGTCACGATACTTTAAATGTCCCAACGCGGTATATATTCATTGTTGCGACAGGCCCGGAGGCGCGCATGGTCCCTTTCTTCGTGCAGATCAAATGCCAGCTCGGCAAATCCTACGAAGTCGCCAATAAGCTTGCCGACGCCGAGATTGCCTCCGAAATCTACTCGACCGCCGGCGATTTCGATCTTCTGGTGAAATTCTATGTCGATGCGGGCACCGACATCGGCCATTTCATCGCCGAGAAGGTGCAGGTCATTCCCGGCATCGCCGACACCCGCACGATCATCACCTTCAAGGCGTTCGGCGGCTCCTGACGGCGTCACGCCGGCGCGCCCTCCGCCTTGAGCCTGCGCGCCAGGGCAAGCTGATGCTCGCGCCAGATCACGAACAGCCCGGCTCCGGCGATGATGGCCGAGCCGAGCACGATCATGGTGGTCGGCATCTCGCCGAACATCAGATAGCCGAGTATCAGCGCCCAGATCATCGAAGTGTAGTCGAACGGCGCCACCACCGAGGCGGCCGCATAGCGGTAGCTTTCGGTCAGGAAGATATGAGCGATGCCGCCGAGAAAACCGGTGCCGATCAGCGCGGCCAATTCGGGGCCGGTCGGCTTGATCCAACCGAACGGCAGGGTCGCAAGCCCCGCCAGCGCGCAGATCAGCGAAAAGTAGAACACGATCGACGATGTCGTTTCGCTCCTGGTCAGATGCCTCGTCTGGATCATGGTGCCGGCATTGACGACGGAGCCGGCCAGCGCATAGGCCACGCCGGCAACGCTCGTGCTGCTGGCCATGACGATCGCCAGCTCGTCGCCGCTCAGATGAGGCGACAGCACCACCAGCACGCCGATGAACCCGATGGTGACGGCGGACCAGCGGTAGATGCGCACCCGCTCCTTCAGCACGAGGGCGGCGAGCGCTACGCCGATCAGCGGCGATGTAAACGAAATGGCGTTCGCTTCGACCAGCGGCAGCCGCGCCAGCGCGCCGAAATTGCAGAACATGCCGACGATGCTGAGTGCGCCGCGGCCAGCCTGGCCAAACGGCCGCTCCGTACGAATGGTCGCTGCGAGTTCGCCGCGCCAGGCGTAGACGAGAACCACCGGGACGATGGCGAAAGCGGAGCGGAAGAACACCACTTCGCCGATCGGGAAGCTTGCGCCGAGATAGCGCACGAGCGCCGACATCACGGCGAAAAAGACCGCCGAGACGAGCTTGAGCACGATGCCTTTGCCGGTGTTCATTGGGGCGCTTACTAGCAGCACTGCGCCGCGGCCGTCATCTGCGGCGGCCGCGACGGAGAGCTGCAAGGCTGGTTTGCTATTTTTTCTTAGGCGGAGTCGGGCCCTGCACGGGCGGCAGCGAGTGGATGTAGGTCGCGATTGCGGCGCGGTCCTGGGAAGAGAGCTGCGAGGTATTGCGAATCACTTCCGCCATGGCCCCCCCAGCGTAATCACCAGCCGGGTTTATCCCCTCTGCGAGGAAGTCTGCAATATCCTTTTCCGACCAGGCGACGTGGTCGTCGCCCCAGCGGCCAAGCCCAGCCGCCGTGATGTTCGGCACCCAGCCCTCGCCGTCGGCGGCAGCGCCGCCCGCGAATCGCTCGCTCGTTACGATCCCCCCGAGCAGATCGCGGGGACTGTGGCATTCGGCGCAATGTCCCGGACCGTTCACCAGATAGGCGCCGCGGTTCCACTGTGCTGATTGCGACGGATCGGTGACGAACGATCCACCGCGGAGGTACAGCAGCTTCCACATGCCGACCAGGGCGCGCTGGTTGAACGGGAAGCGCAGATCGTGCGGCGGCGATTTGCCGGACACCGGCGGCAGGCTCTTAAAATACGCGAACAGGTCACGCACGTCGTCGAGCTTCATGAAATGATAAGACGTGTAGGGAAACGCGGGAAACAAATTGCTGCCGTCGTTCGAGGTCCCTTTCCATAACGCCCTGACGAAATCCGCTTCGGTCCACGTGCCGATGCCGTCTTTAGGGTCCTGCGAAATGTTCGGCACATAGAACGTGCCAAACGGCGAGTTCAGCACCAGGCCGCCGCCAAGCCGCGTGCGGTCGACTTTGTCGGGATTCTTGTCCGGAACCGCATGGCAGGCCGAGCAGCCGCCGATTGCAAACATCGTCTTGCCGTTGTCGAGACTAGGCGTGTAGGGCGGAAGGTCCGATGCCGAAACGATCGCCGGCTTGGTGAGGTACCACAGCGCGCCGACGCCTATGACGATCACGGCCAAGCCAATCAAGAAAAGCTTGCGCAACGTGCGCCCTTTTTTCTCCACCGCCATCGCCGGCCCCGGATTGCGACTCTCATGGGTCACGAGCGCAGTGCGGAATGATGCGCCCTCGATGTTACAAAAATAAAGAGCGGGCCGCCCTTGCGGACGCCCCGCACTTTGTCAGCGCTCCCAGCCGACGATCAGCTTCTCTTGACGCGGAACGTCTCGTGACAACTGCTGCAGTTTTTGCCGATGGCGCTGAAGTTGGTCTTGAGGGTGTCGAGGTCCTTGGTGGTGTCCTGCGCCGTCTTGACGTCTGCCGCGAACTTGGCCATCGCCGCCTTGAAGTCATCCGGCTTGTCCCAGATCGCCGGCCCCGCGGTGGTGTGCTCGCCGGTCTTCGAGCAATCGGGAAAGAGCGAAGGCATCTGGCCGGCATCGTCCGCGAATGCGGCGTAAATCTCTTTTGTCTTCTCCAAGTCGAACGGAATTTCGCCCTTAATCATCGAGGAGCCGATCTTCGCCGCAGCGCCGCTCTTTTTCATGAGCGCCTGGCGGGCCTCGATCTTGTCCTGGCAGGCCTGCGCCGAAGCGGCGGTCACACCGAGTAACAGAACGGCGAAAACGACGAGCATTCTTGAAAGCATGTACCGATCTCCTCCACGTTGGTCGATGGACGCCGCCCCGAAAGCACGATGTCCCGAAAATACGACTTCCGGTGAGGCACCCTCGACCAACACCAGCCTCATGTCGTTATTCCACCACCGCAATAAAGGCAACGAACAGGGGGCGGTGACTTCACGGTTTCGTGAAGCGGGTTTGACTTTGCTCCCGTGCGCAGCGCACCCAACCGCCGACCCGATATTTGCTGCGTCTTGGCCCGGGCATTAGCCTGCCACGATGCGGAGAGGACCGAGGTTCGATCATCATCGTTGGCGCGGGCATCAACGGGCTCGTTGCCGCCAATTACCTCCAGCGCGGCGGCTACCGGGTGACGCTGCTGGAAAGAAAGGCGGAGGTCGGCGGCGCATGCACGGTCGAAACCACGCGCTATCGCGGCACGACGATCAGCTATCCGCCGGGAGCAAGCGTGCTCGGCATGATGCAGCGCTTTGTCTTCAAGGAGACCGGCCTTGCCGACGAAGTCGACATCCGCAGTCCCCGATGTCCCGAGATTGTCTATTTCCAAGGCGACGAGCCCTTCATCTTTCCTGACAACGACGGCGATCTCGTAGCGCAGGTCAGATCACGCTGGGGCGAGAACGGCCGTGTCTTGGCGTTTCTCGAAGACCTCGAGCGGGTTGCCGCATATCTGCGGGCTGGCTACCGGCGCGGCGTGCCGCCGACTCTTAGCGATGCCGAACAAAAACTCGGCCGCGGTCTCGTCGCGCTGTGGATTACCGGCACCGCCCGCAATCTGTTCGATCACTATCTGACCTCCGATCGCATGAAGATTTTCTTCGCGATTTCGATTACCGAAAGCGGGCCGGTGTCGCTCGACGCGTCCTATTCGGCGTTCACGCTGCCGGTGATGACGTCGGGCGGCGTCTTCGGCGGCAAATGGGGCTTCGTGAAGGGCGGCATCTGGAAGCTCACCCGCGCCCTTCATCGCATCAACACGAGACTCGGCGTTCGCACGATCAAGGCGGCGCGCGTTACGACGGTGTCGGCGGCCGCGCGAACCGTTCGCTTTAGAAAAAATGGGAAGACCCGCGACCTCCGCGCCGACAAGATCATCTTCACCACCGATCCACTGTCCGCGGCAAAGCTCATCCGCAACCGCGCCCTGATCGGCAAGATATCGTCACAACAACTGCAAGGCTCGAGCGGCAAGCTTGTGATGATCTTCAACAGGCCGGTGCGCTGGAAGGGGGACGACGGCCGCCAAGATTTTCAGGCGGCGTTTCGTTATGTGGTTTTCAACAACACGCTCGAAGCCTTCGAACGTTCGTCGCAGGCGCCCAGACACGGTGTCGATTTCTCACCCGGCCTTTTGGAAATCTATTGTGAAGGCCCCGCGATGGAGATGATGGGTCTGCGCGGCAGATTTCACGTCATCTCGGTCTTCTTCAAAGATTTGGGCTTCGGCAAGAGCGGCAACGAGCTGCCGCAGGTGCGCGAGCAGGTTTCAAATTGGGTCTGCGAGCAAATCGAGAACCGGCACGAACTGATCAAGACCATTCTCGAAACACCCAAGGACATTGCCCGGAAATTCCACTTCCCGATGGGCAACATCGATCACACCGAGCTGACCGGCGGCCAGACGTTCTTCGACCGGACCTATTCGCCGCAGCCTGAGCGGAGCTTCTACCAGTTCGGCGATCACGAGAACGTCTTCTACTGCGGCGCCGGCAGCTACCCGTGCGGTTCAGTCGCCGGCACGCCGGGCTACATGTGTGCTCGGCAGATACTGCGGCTTGCGACGTAGGCGAGCGATCACTCCGCCGGCTGCGCGGCCGCTTGCCGGCGCTTGCCGCGCCGCGGCCCAAGCTGCGCGATCCACCGCGCGATCACATAGAACACCGGCGTGAACACGAGGCCGAAGGCGGTCACGCCGATCATGCCGGCAAACACCGCGGTGCCCAGCGTCTGGCGCAGTTCGGCACCAGCGCCGATCGCCCAGACCAGCGGCGTGACGCCGAGGATGAACGCAAACGAGGTCATCAGGATCGGCCGCAATCGCAGCCGGGTCGCCTCGACCGCCGCATCCCAGCGACTGCGGCCCTGATCCTCAAGCCGACGAGCGAACTCGACGATCAGAATGGCGTTCTTGGCGGCGAGGCCGATCAGCACCACGAAGCCGACTTGGGTGAGAATGTTGTTGTCCTGACCGCGCAGGATCACGCCGGTGATGGCGGCGACGAGGCACATCGGCACGATCATGATCACGGCGAGCGGCAGGGTCAGGCTTTCGTATTGGGCGGCAAGCACAAGAAACACGAACACCACGGCCAGCACGAAGGCGAACATCGCGGTACTGCCGGCTCTGATCTGCTGGAACGCAAGCGTCGTCCATTCGGTAGCGAAACCTTCGGGTAGCGTGTCGGCGGCAAGCTGATCCATGGTCTGAATTGCCTGCCCTTGCGAATAGCCAGGCGCGGCCATACCGTCGATTTCGGCGGCAGGGTAGAGATTGTAGCGCGGCACACGGTACGGACCGGAGATGTCGGTCACCGTCGTGAAGGAGCCGAGCGGCACGGTATCGCCGTTCGAGTTGCGCACCCGGATCTTCAAGACGTCGCGGATGTGCTGGCGATCCTCGTCGCGCGCCTGGGCAGTGACGCGGAACGTGCGTCCGAACAAGTTGAAGTCGTTGACATAGGACGAGCCGATGAAAATTTGCAACGCGTTGAACACGTCTTGCACGTTGACGCCGAGCAGTTGCGCCTTGGTCCGGTCGATGTCGAGATAGACTTGCGGCGTCGAGGTCTCGAATACCGTGAAGACCTGCGCCACGCCCGGCGTCTGGCTGGCGCGGGTCGCCAGCGCGCCGGCCACGTCACGCAGGGCTTGAGAGCCGCGCCCGCCGCGATCCTCGATCATCATGCGAAAGCCGCCCGCAGTTCCGATGCCCATGACCGGCGGCGGCAGCACCGGGATGATGAAGGCTTCCTGAATAGCGGACAGCCGGCGAAACAGCTCGAGCTGAATGGCGGCTGCCGACTGGCGCGGATCCCTGGCGCGTTTTTCGAAGGAATCGAGCACCAGGAAGAGCGCGCCGGCATTCGGTGCATTGGTGAAGGTGGCGCCGGAAAAGCCGACGACGTTGACGGCGTGGACGACGCCCGGAACGCCCATTGCGATGTCGAGCGCGCGCTGTTGCACCACGTCCGTCCGCGCCAGCGACGCGCCGGGCGGCAGCTGCACGATGACAATGATGTAGCCGCGGTCGACCTGCGGAATGAAGCCGACCGGCGTCTGCCGGAACGCGTTGAAGCCGAGACCGAGCACGACGAGATAGAGCGCCACCATGATGGCGGCTCGCCGCACCGTGCGCGCGGCGAGCCAGGAGATCGCGGTGGCGAGCCCATTGAACAGCCAATTGAAGCCGCGGAAGAAGCCGTGGATCGGCCGCTCCCACCAGCTGTCGCGATGCCTCGGATCGTGCGGCTTGAGAAACAGCGCGCACATCGCCGGCGAGAGCGTCAGCGACACGATCAGCGAGATCACGGTGGCGCCCGAGATGGTCAGCGCAAACTGCCGGTAGAACTGTCCGGATATGCCGGTGATGAAGAACGAGGGGATGAACACCGCGCACAGCACGAGCGCGATCGCGACCAGCGCCGAGCCGACCTCGTCCATGCTCTTGCGTGCCGCCTCGCGCGGCGTGAGACCGGCCGCAATATTGCGTTCGACGTTTTCGACGACGACGATCGCGTCGTCAACGACGATGCCGATCGCCAGCACCAGCCCGAACAGCGACAGGTTGTTCAGCGTGAAGCCGAACGCCGCCATGAAGAAGAACGTGCCGATGAGCGAAACCGGGATGGCGACCAGTGGAATGATCGCAGCGCGCCAGGTCTGCAGGAACAAGATCACCACCAACACGACCAGCACGACGGCTTCGAAGATCGTTTCGATCACCGCGTCGACGGATTGCTGGATGAACTGCGTCGGATTGTAGACGATCGCGTATTTGATGCCCGGCGGGAATCGCTTCGACAATTCTTCCATCAGGCGCGACACGCCCTGCGCGGTCGCGAGCGCATTCGAGCCCGGACGCTGGAAGACGGCGAGCGCGGCCGCCGGGTCGTGATCGAGGTAGGAGTTCGACGAATAGTCGAGCGCGGCGAGTTCGACCGTGGCGACGTCTCTCAGCCGCACCACCGCGTTCGGGGTCTGCTTCACCACGATCGAGCCGAACTCGTCAGGCTTGGCCAGTCGGCCGAGCGTCTGCACCGCGACCTGGAACGCGCCCTGATGCGCTGACGGCGGCTGGTCGAGCACGCCCGAGGCGACCTGGATGTTCTGGCCTTGCAGCGCGCTAGTGACGTCGCTCGCGGTGAGGCCGAGCGATTGCAGGCGATCGGGATCGAGCCAGATGCGCATCGAATAGTCGCGGCTGCCGAACACCGTAATCGAGCCGACGCCGTCGACGCGCGTGAGCGCATCCGTCACTTCAAGGGTCGCGTAGTTGGAGATGAACAGTGCGTCACGCGAATTGTCGGGCGAATAGAGATGCACGACCATCATCAGGTCGGGCGAGGCCTTCGTCACCGTCACGCCGATATTGCGCACGTCGGCCGGCAGGCGCGGCGTCGCGATCGCCGCGCGATTCTGGACCTGCACCTGTGCGATATCGAGGTTGGTGCCAAGTTCGAAACTGATCGAAATCGAAAACCGCCCGTCGGCCGTCGAGTTCGACGACATGTAGAGCATGTTTTCGACGCCGTTGATCTGCTGTTCGATCGGCGTCACGACGGTCGATGCGACGACTTCGGCGCTGGCGCCGGGATATTGCCCGGTCACGTTGATGATAGGCGGCGCGATCTCCGGATATTGCGCGACCGGCAGGCGCGAGAACGACACGCCGCCCAGGATCACGAATATGATCGAGACCACGGCGGCGAAAATCGGCCGGTCGATGAAAAAATGCGAGATGCGCATTGTCGACGTGTCTCCGGCTCAGCCGGCCTTCGCTTCGTCCGGGTTCTTCGGCGGCGACGGCGGCGGAGCGCCCTGCTCCTGCACGTTCACCTTCAATCCGGGCCGCGCCCGCATCAGGCCATTGACGATCACGCGATCGGAGGCGGCGAGCCCATCCTTGACGACGCGCAGGCCGCCATCGAGCTGTCCGAGCGTGACGTACTTCTGACGCACGACGCTGCCGTCATCGACGACGAAAACGTACTTGCGCGCCTGCTCGGTTCCAACCGCCTCGTCGGGGACGAGGATTGCTGCGTAGGGTTGCGAACCTGGAACACGGATGCGACCAAACATGCCGGGCGTGAGCACGCCGTCCGGGTTCGAAAACACGGCGCGCCCGCGGATGGTTCCCGATGAGCGATCGATGGCGTTGTCGACGAAGTCCATCTTGCCCTGATGCTTGAAGTCGTCCTCGTCGATGAGCTTGAGCGACACTGGAACGCCGCTATCGAGACCTCCCGAATTGGTCTTGGTGAAACGCTGGTAGCGCAGATAGGAGGCCTCGTCGAAGGTGAACTCGAACCGGATCGGATCGACCGAAACGATGGTCGCGAGCAGCGTGGTGTTGCCGCCGGTGCCGCCGGAGACCAGATTGCCCACCGACACCCGGCGGTCGCCGATCCGTCCATCGATCGGCGCGCGGGGTTCGCTGTATTCGTCGAGGTCGAGTTCGGCCGAATGCACCATCGCTTCCTGAGCCGCGACGGACGCCTCGGCAACGGTTTTGGCCTGGGTGCGCTGATCGTAGGTCTGCTCGGTCATCGTCTTGTTACGGACAAGCTCCTGACCGCGGGCGAGGTCGGCCTGCGTGAATGCGAGGTTGGCGCGCGCCTGCGCCAGATTGGCTCGCATCTGCTCCAGCGCGATTTCGAACGGCCGGCGATCGATGGTGAACAGCTTGTCGCCCTTCTTCACCGTCTGGCCGTCGGTGAAATGGATGGCCTGCAGGTACCCGGAGAGCCGCGCGCGGACCTCGACGGAATCGACCGCGACAAAGCGGCCGACATACTCGTCCTGATCGACGATGGTGCGCTGCACCGGATTAGCCACGGTCATGGTCGGAGGCGCGGCGGCGCGTTGCTGCTGCTGGCCTTGGCCGCAGCCCGCGAGTGCGAACGCGATCAGTAAGGCGGCCGGTCCGGCCGGGTTGCGGATGGTCATCGATTCTCCCTCTGGTCCGCTCCGGGCACCACACAGCGCCGTCCGTGTCAACGCACATTGCCGTAAGCCTTTGACGGCAAAGCCTTGCGCCGTCGCCGCACCCTTTCGCCTGCACGCCGGGCCCCCCATATCTGCAAACGCCGTGCAAGTCCGCCGGTGGCCGGCCTCAAGCTGGCCCAAACCCCCGAAAACACATGAAAATCATTCCCTTAGCCGACGCCGACTGGGGCGGCAACGGAGCCGCCACCGCAAACCCGACTGTTCCCGCCGAGGACCAGGCGCTCCTCGATGCCTATTCGCGCGCCGTCATCGACGTGGTCGACCGTGTCGGCCCCGCCGTAGTCGGTCTCACCGTCCACGGCAAGGCGCCTGCGGGCCAAACCCGCGCCGGTACCGGCTCAGGCGTCATCGTGGCGCCTGACGGCCTCATTCTGACCAACAGCCACGTCGCAGGCTCCGCGGCCCGCATCGAGGTCACGACCGCGGACGGCCAGCACCTGACCGCCCGCCTGGTCGGCGACGACCCCGATACCGACATCGCCCTGGTGCGGATCGTCGAACCGGTGACGCTGCCGGCGGCATCGCTCGGCGATTCCAAGCGCCTCAAACGAGGCCAACTCGTGATCGCCATCGGCAATCCGCTGGGCTTCGAATCGACGGTGACGACCGGGGTGGTTTCGGCGCTCGGCCGCTCGCTGCGTTCGCGTAACGGCCAGCTGATCGACGACGTGATTCAGACCGACGCCGCGCTCAATCCCGGCAATTCGGGCGGCCCGCTGGTGTCGTCGCGTGGCGAGGTGGTCGGTGTCAATACCGCGGTGATCATGGGCGCGCAAGGCATCTGCTTTGCGGTCGCCTCCAACACAGCGAGCTTCGTGCTTGGCGAACTGGTGCGGCACGGCCGCGTGCGGCGTGCCTTCATCGGCATCGCTGCGCAGCAGACCGCGATCCCGCGGCGGCTCCGTCATGCCGCGGGGCTGAGCCAGGAACGCGCCGTGATGGTCGGCAGCGTCGAGCCGGACTCGGCCGCCGCGAGGGCCGGAGTGAAACCGGGCGATCTTCTGCTCGCCATCGACGGCACCGCCATATCCGGCGCCGACGATCTGGTGCGCGCGCTGACCGGGGAAACCATCGACAAGACCGTGTCGCTCGACGTACTGCGCGGCACCGAGCGGATGTCGATTTCGCTCACGCCGCAGGAGCGCAAGCGCGCGGCGTGAGCTCTGCGCACCTCTGCCGGCGGTGTTTGATCGCCGTCAGAGGTGCGAAGGCTTTGTTTCAGACGGGCCGCCTCACGTCGCGTTCAGTAGTACCAGCGATGATGGCGGTGGAAATGCGGCGCACAGACATTCACACGCCGCAGCTGCCATCCCCACGGCGTCAAGACCCGGTGCCAGCGAGCGCAGCCATAACCGTGCCAGGAGGTGGCCGGATAGCCGACGAAGCCGAACCGGACGCCGCGTCGCAATACGACGTGACGGTGGACCACAAAGCCGCGGTGGACGACGAAGCCGCGGTGGAAACCGTCACCGCGGAATGCAAAGCCGCGATGAAAGCCGCCGCCGTAAAAACCGCCACCGTGGAAACTGGCATGAAAGCCGCCACCGTGACCGCCGCCATGCCCTCCGCCATGGCCGCCCCCGTGTCCTCCACCGTGGCCGCCGCCGCCACGCGCCGAAGCACTTGTTGCGAGCGATAAGCTGCCGAGCGCAAGAAGCGCCGCCAGCACAACAGCCGATTTCCGCATCATGTTGTTGTTCCTTATGTGCGTCCCTATGAGTGGGCGTATTGAAAAATGCGCGGCGTCCGATGAACCCCGCCTGAACCGGCGATCACGAACGCGTGCTGTCATTTGTCACAGCGGCGCATGGCCGAGCGTCCGGCGCCGCCGAAACGACGGCGGAACAAAAATCTGTCCGAAGACTTCAGCGATTTGTTTGTTTGACGACGCGCTCGCGCCAGAGCGACATCAGCCGCGCCAAATCCTCGCAGCTGAGACCATACGTGTCCGGCAGCGCGCTGTTATATCCGCTAAGCGAGACATTCAGCGCGGCGAGGCGGGCGCCCTTTGCCGTCCGATCGTCGTAGCCAACGAGCTTCTGGGTGCGAAAGAGCGCGTTGACTTCGGCAACCGCGAACGCGCTGACGTCCTGCCACCGGGCGGCGCGGTGACGATAGAGATTGACTATCACGAAACCATCCCGGTTCAGCGTCAACCCGCTTGCGCCGGGCAGGAGCGCCACGATCCCAACGGCCGCGCCTGCACCGAAGAAGATCACCGTCATCCAACCCAGCGCGGCAACGGCCTGCGTTGCAGTGCCGGCCAGGCGCAAGGTCATTAGTAATGTCGAAAGAGCGTCAGAACCGCCGTCGCCGGCAAACGTCCCGGGTGTGACAATGAAGATGACGCCGAGCGCGACAAAACCCAAGGCGATCGCAAGAATGCGCAGCCACTTGGACGCCGACGGACGAAGCGTCAGCGAACCCGGAAATTGACCGAGCAGCTCTGCAATTTGGTCTTCGGATGGCGCCGGCATGTTTTTCTTTTGGTGGATGATGAAACCGCCGCGCGGCAAGGCCGCATAGATTTAGCACACATTCACGATTGCGGGCCGACCGAGCTGCCGGCCTTGCCAACAGATGATTCTCCGTTAGAATTAAAAGATCGATCGGGGATGGAGTCCCCCACAACCGCCGATGAGGCTGATGACTCCTACCGGGCGCTTGGCGCAGGTGGGAGTATGTGTGTGGCGCTTCCACTGTCTTCCAAGTGTGTTTGCTGTGCGTGCGCGTCGAGCGGCGTGCTGTGGCGGCGCTGTGCGACGGCTTGGATGTTCACGGTGGAGGTGTGCCCATGACAGGCGTTTGGGCTCTGGCGGCGCTGTGGCTCGGTCTCGCATTGATTGCGAGCCTGGTCTCGATCTGGCTGCGGATTTCGACCGCGCTCTCCGAGATCGCTGTCGGCACCATCGCGCAGCTTATCATCGGCGCCGCGGTCGGCTCGGCCGTGCTGGGCACCGACAAATCCTGGGCCGCCAGACGCTCCGTGACGCAACGCGCCCGCAAGATTGCCGAGGAGCAAGGGCAGAATCTGCAAATACACGTCGTTGCCGGACACCCCGTCCGCACCATCGTTGAACTGGCACGCGAGATCAGGGCTGATCTGCTGGTGATTGGCGCCACCGGACACTCGGCCCTTTACGAACGCATGATCGGGAGCCGGGCCGATCGCATCGTTCAGCTGGCACCCTGCCCGGTGCCGGTCGTCAAGTAGCGTCATGCCAACACCTCCAACCGCAGCAGCCAAAGGAAGGACAGGGCGTCGAAAAGCCATGGACGAATTTGCAAGATATCTCTGGATCATGCTCGGGGGGGCGCTTGGCACCGGCGCACGGTACTGGTGCTCGGGGTTCGTGACGCGCACGATCGGCGAGACATTCCCCTGGGGCACCCTGATCATCAATGTGCTCGGCTCCTTCATCATCGGGTTCTTCGCAACACTGACGGGTCCGGATGGACGCGTCTTTGTCGGTGCGACGGCCCGGCAATTCGTGATGATCGGCATCTGCGGAGGCTACACGACATTCTCGTCGTTCAGCCTGCAGACGCTCAATCTGGTGAATGACGGCGAGTGGGTGAGTGCCGGCGGCAACGTCGTGCTGTCGGTGGCGCTTTGTCTGATTGCGGTGTGGGCGGGGCAGGCTCTTGCTTCCAGCCTCAACGCCTTCAAATGGATATGACGATGCAGATTCCCCGCGACGCCGTTTTGCTGCGCATCTTCTTCGGTGAGGACGACAAGCACGGACGCTTACCTCTCTACGAGGCCATCGTCCTGAAGGCGCGCGAGATGCATCTCGGCGGCGCGACGGTGCTGCGCGGCCATGTCGGTTTCGGCCACTCCGCGCTCATTCACACCACAAAAATTCTGCGGCTCTCGCAGGATTTGCCCATCGTGGTCGAGATCGTCAACTCGCAGGAGAAGATCGACGCGTTCCTGCCGGTGCTGGACGGCATGATGGGCAGCGGCCTTGTCACGATGGAGAAGGTGCAAGTGCTGCAATACGGCACGAAGAATTCCGACGCCTGAGGCTCGCTGGACGCGCTACGCCGTCGCGAGAGCGGGAAGCCGGACCGGGCTGCGCACGGCCGCGGCCGCGCCGAGCACGATGCCGGTCGCCGCGATGACCGACGGGATCGCCAGCGTCGAAAGCCCGGTGAGCCCCTGACCTATCGTACAGCCGTAGGCCAGGGCTCCGCCGGAGCCCATCAGCGCCGCGCCGCCGATCGAACGCAGCATGTGGCTTGGCGAGGTGTAGCCTTCCCAGTGCAGGCGGCCGGTCGCGAGCGCCGTGAGGAAGCTCCCGAGCAGCACGCCGGCGATGACAACGATGCCGAAGTTCAAGGTCGAGCCGGTCGACAGCATGATGTACTGCAGCAAATCCGCCATCGGCGCGATGAAGGTGAGCGAGGCGACTGGCGCCGGCTCGAACGGATCGGCGCCGAGAGTGCCGGTGGCGAACCAGCCCGCCGGAATGAGCAGGCCGATCACAAGTCCGGCGGCGATCTGTCCCAATGACCGCCGAAACGGCGCATAGGTGAATGCAAACACCAACAGCCCGCCGCTTACGACAACCATGGCAGCGAGCCGCGCTGCTGCTTCATGCAGACCGGACGCCGAGATCAAAACCGGCAGTGAAATCCATTGCAGCGTTGTTTGCGACCAATGCAGCACGGCGATACGCAGCGGCGCGATCAGCCCCTTGAGCGTCATTTCCGCCGTCACGGCGATTGTCGTCACCACGATGAGCGAGCGCAGGTTGCCGCGGCCGAGCAGCACCAGCGCACGCGATGCGCAGGCGTTGGCTGCCACCATACCATAGCCGAACAACAGGCCGCCGAACAGAATGAGCGGCGCCGAGAACGACGCTTGCAGGTAGATCGACTGGCCGAGATCGACGAGACCGGTCGTCGCCAGCGCCTGAGTGCCCGCGATCGCCACCGCCAACGCCAGCGCAAAGGTGCGGATCAGGAGTCCGTCACCTTTGGTCCACCAGTTACGCAGGCCGCTGGTCAGGCAAAAACCGCTCAGCAAGCCGGCGACGCCGAAGACAAGCCCGATCGCCAAACCAGCGGTGAGAACGATGCTCTGGGCGGACATCTCGGCTCTACCTGTTGGGATCAATAACGTGAGACATGACTTGGGGCACGAGCGGCCGGCTTTCAATGATCGATGCGCATCAAGCCCGGACCAAGAATCTCATGCCGCGCGGCGATGCGCCGTCATACAGAGATACTAAATCCGGCGCGAAAGCGGCAAGAGCGTCCTGTCAGCGTGGCGACGCACGTGACCATGCCAGCCATTTCAATTGTCCGTCAGCAACTCATCGATCAGCCGCCGGACGTCCGACGGCAAGAATGGCTTCTCCAGCAATGGCCGCCGCGCATCGGCGAGAAACCGCTCCGAGGCCTAGCCCAGCGTGTCGCCGGTGACGAAGGCCGTGCGCGCGCACAACTGAGGGCGGTGCTGGGCGATCCAAGCGTAAAGCGCGGGCCCGGAGGCGCATGTCGGTGATAATGAGGTCATAGTCCTGCTGCTTCAGGCACTCCACCGCCGCCTCGCCGCTGGTGACCACCTTGCATCGCATGCCCTGAGCGGCGAGCATTTCCGACAGCACGAGCCCGACGTCCATCTCATCGTCGACGACCAACGCGACGCGTTCGGCGATAGCGGGCGGCGGTTCGGATGCCGCGGCGCTTTCCGCGACAGCCTCGCCGGGATCATTCTGCGGGAGCCGCAGTACGAAGCAGGCGCCCCGGTCCGTCGCCGCCAAAGTCAGCGAGCCTCCATGCGCCTCGACGATACCGCGTGAAACCGCGAGTCCGATGCCGGTACCCGCACCGGCCGGCTTGGTCGTAAAGAACGGATCGAACACCCGCGATCGCAGATCGACCGGAATGCCCGGTCCGTTGTCGGCAACTTCGATGGCCACCATCTCGCCGTCGGCTGCCGCGTTGATGCGAACCGGCCGCGGCTGCGGTTCACCTTCCAGAGCCTGCTGCGCATTCAACAGCAGATTGGCCAAAACCTGCGTCATCTGGTCCGGATCGCAGAATACGGGCGGCACCCCAGGCGCGATGGCCTGCTCCACCTCGATGCCCGCAGCACGCATGCCGTAGGCAAGCAATTGCAGTGCGTCGACCGGACGCGGCTGCGTCTTGCGCTGACGCGCCATGGCGAGAAAGCTGCGCACAATGCGTCCGCAGCGCTCGGCGGCGGTTTGGATGCGCTGAGCGCGTTCCGCGAGCGCGGGCGCGACCCGCCTCGCGCTTACGCTCGATTTCGACCCGTGCCTCTCGCGCCGGCGTCAAGTCGCGCAAATAGGCGGTGAACAGCCGGCGATGCGGCAATCGCACCTCGGTGACGGTCAGCTCGACCGGAAACGTATTGCCGTCGGCGCGCATCCCTTCGATCTCGATGCGCTTGTCGAGCACGCTGCTCTGGCCGCTGCGCAGATAACGCCGCAAGCCGGGCGTAGAACAGACGCGTCTTCGCCGTATTCGCCGGCACGCCGATGATCGCAGCGACGTCCTCGATCGTCTGCTGATGGTAGTAGACGAGATCGACGACCTCGCGATGCGCGGGTGATAGCTGCTTTAGGCATTCGGGCAGAATGGCGCTGCATTGCTTCTTGTGCTCGATCACTTCGGGCCTGTCCGACAGGTCTTCGATGGCTTCGGCGACCTCGTCCTTAAGTTCGTCGAAGGTGTGCTGCCGGAGCGCCGTCAACGCCTTGAAGCGCGCAATACCGAGAATCCAGGTCGTCACTTGCGAGCGACCTTCGAACCGGCTCGCGTGGCGCCAGACGTCAAGGAAAACGTCATTCACCACGTCTTCCGCGGTGGCCTCGTTGTTGACCATACGCAGCACAAAACGGAAGACTTTGACATGATGGCGCGCGAACAGTGTGCGCATCGCATCCTTGTCGTTTCGGGCAACCAACCCGATCAGGACATCGTCAGACACCGCCTTGGCGGCTGATTGGCGGTGCCCGGCGGCAGTCCCGGGTAATGCTTGGCTGAATTGCATGGCTCGATCCCTCTTTCCCGACGCGCGCCCATCGCGCCTCGCCCGGCGGCCTAGGTAACAAACGGGCGTTTCGCCGCGATTGCGCGGCAAAGGGAAAATGGTTTCGTGCAAAGCCGATTGTTTCGCGGACGGCCCAAATTGTTTCGCCGCGGAGCGCCCGGCGAAACAATCGGCCAGTATCCGGCGGCCGTCTGGCGCTTATCGCTGGATCCAACCCTCGACGCGCTTTCGCCAATTGGCGAACCAAGCGGCGCCGGTCGAGCCGGACGATCGTACGTTCGCGACCATCCAGATCCCCATGTCGGGGGCGGCTGCCGCGCTATAGCGATTGACGCCGGCCTTGGTGGTGAAGCTTGCTTGACCGTTCTTGATCGCCGCATCGAATTTGATCGGGATATCGCCGCGCTGCTCCGCTGAAGCTCGGGATTCAAAATCTGAATGATGACCGGCCACACCGCGGCGTCCTCCTCGGTGAACAGAGGCTCGATCGAATCGACCCGTACCGGCTCCCCCTTCTGGCGGCTGGTGATGATCGTCACGTTCCTCACCAGAGCATCCGATTTTCGTCCAGACGCGACCATGATCGTGCGCTCGGATATGCGGTATTGGCACCAGGTCGAGATGAGTCCGTCTTTGCACCGTTCGAGCTTTGCAGCCTTGTCGAGATGGTTGCCTTGCGCGGTCGCGTTAAAGAGATCCGCGAACGAGTCCGTCTTCATGACCGGCGTATCGCCGACAGCCCCCGCAACCGGCATCAGCATCAAGCCTGCCGCGACCGTCAGAAATATCGATGGGCTCGCCTTCATCCCTTCCCCCGGCTGTTGTCTTTTTGGCCTACGGCCTGATTATGCGGAGAGTTTATCGCAATCTGAGCTGATGGGGAGCGGGCTTGCACTGCTGCTCGCCATCGGCCTACGCACGGAAAAAAGCCGCACCTTGGGACGATTTGACCGGGGGTAAGGTCCGTCGCAGGGGACGATGCCTTGGAATTTCTCTAAGGACGCCGAATGAACATCGTCGCATCCGTCGCCGCAATTTGCGGCCTGGCGCTCCTCACTGCACTCACCGCCTATTTCGGCTTCGCGTCGGTCCTGCAAGCCGTGGTCACCTCGGGATGGGGCGCGGCGCTCGTGGTCGTCGCCAGAGCTTTGGCGCTTACGGCGGCCGGCGTCGGATGGTGGTTGCTGCCGCTGCCGCCGAAATGCGGGGCCCGCATTTTTGTCGCCCTGCGGTTCGTGCGCGAAGCGATCAACGCGCTGTTCCCGCTCGCCGTGGTAGGCGGCGACATCGTCGGCGCACGGCTTCTGACCCGGTTCGGCGTCGCCGGCAACACGGCGATCGCCAGCGTTCTGGTCGACATCTTTGTTCAGTTCGTATGCCTTTTGATCTTCGTCGTCGCAGGGCTTGCCGTTCTGACCGACCGCGGCGGCACCGATCAGCTCACGGCTACAACCACCATCATGCTAGCCATCTCGGTGCCGGCGGTGATCGGCTTTTTTCTCGCGCTCAATTTTGGCGCCCTCGACCCGTTCGTGCGGTGGCTCGTCGCCTATAGCGAAAAACGCCGATGGGCGGCGTTCGGCTACGCCGCCGATATCGGCGCGCGGCTGCAGCAGTTGTGGCGCAACCATCGCGGCCTGTCCTTGTCGTTTCTCATTCACCTCACGGGCGTGTTCTTCGGCTCGATGGAGGTGTGGATTGCACTCACCTTCATGGGCCATCCGGTCAGCATCACCGAAGCGGTCGCAATCGAAAGCCTCGGACAGGGGAGCCGGGCGGCAGCCTTTGCTGTGCCGGGAGGATTGGGCGTTCAGGACGTGACCTTGATTGCTGTCTGCGCCGCCTTCGGAATTCCGGCCGAAGCCGCTCTGGCCATGGCGCTGATCAAGCGGGTTCCCGATCTGGTGCTCGGCCTCCCGACTCTGGCGGCCTGGCAAGTCCTCGAAGGGCGGCGGCTGCTGTCGCGGCGGAAATAGCGGCGTCTTGGCGTTGCTTCTTTGCGTGCATGGCAGGGGCGCCTGGGGCAGAATGGGCGCCGTCGGGGGCGCGGGGCAGCCCCAAAAAGGCTAAGCGTGGGCGATATCCTTGTGACGACTGCCGATTGGGCGTCGGCAATATGTTACGCGGCGGCTGCCTTTGGCTGCCTCTACGCGCTGTTTGCGGCATGGGCGGCCTGCGCCTTCGTTCGTACGCCGATGGCGCCTCCTAAAAGCCATCCGCCGATGACGATCCTCAAACCGCTCTACGGCGCGGAACCCGATCTTTATGCCAACCTGGCGGGTTTCTGCACCCACAACTATTCCGGCCCGGTGCAGATCGTTTTTGGCGTCAGCGATCCCGCCGATCCGGCCATTGCGGTCGTCCGCAAGCTCATCGCCGATTTTCCCGGCCGCGATCTTGCGCTGGTCGTCAATTCGCGGCGCAATGGCGCGAACCGCAAGGTCTCCAATCTGATCAACATGCTGCCCGAAGCGCGGCACGGGGTGCTTGTCATATCGGACAGCGACATCGTCGTTGAGTCCGATTATCTCGAACACATCGCGGCAAGCCTGGAGCAGCCCGGCGTAGGCCTCGTAACGTTCCTCTACCGCGGCGTGACAGCCACGAGCGGTTCCGCAACAAGCACCCTATGGACGCATCTGGCGGCCGCTGCGATCGACTATCACTTTCTGCCAAGCGTGCTGGTCGGGCTCAAGCTCGGCGTGGCGGAGCCATGCTTCGGCTCGACGATCGCCCTTCGCCGGCAGACCCTCGCCGCGATCGGCGGCTTCGAGGCCATCGTTCAACAGCTCGCCGATGATTATGCGCTTGGCGCGCTCGTGCGCCGCGCCGGTCTCGCCGTCGCGATCCCACCCTGCATGGTGGCGCACGAATGCACGCAACACTCGGCGGGCGAGCTGTTCCGTCACGAATTGCGCTGGGCGAGGACGATCCGCTTTGTCGATCCGATCGGCTTTGCGGGTTCGGCGGTCACCCACGCTTTGCCGCTTGCCCTGCTCGGCCTTCTGCTGGGCGGGCTCGCTCCGGCGAGCCTCATGGTGATTGCAGCGCTGGGCTGCCGCTTGACGTTGCAGAGGCAGGTCGACCGCGCCTTCTGTCTGCGCGACGGCCTGTTCTGGATGGGGCCGATCCGCGATATCCTGTCGTTCGCGGTCTTTATCGCGAGCTTCTTTGGCCGGCGCGTCGAGTGGCGCGGACACCGCTATAACGTGCAGGCCGACAATACCCTTGCGTATGCCGGAGAGGTCGAACCGTGATGCGGACTTTGTTCCTTCAAGCGCCGTCGTTCGACGGCTTCGATGGCGGCGCCGGATCGCGCTATCAGGCGCGGCGGGAAATCCGCTCGTTCTGGTACCCGACATGGCTCGCGCAGCCGGCGGCGCTGGTTGAGAACAGCAAGCTCATCGATGCGCCGCCGCATCGGATCAAGCTTGCGGACGTCACGGCGCAAGCGCGCGACTATGAGCTTGCGGTGCTGCATACGTCGGCGCCGTCGTTTGCCTCCGACGTCGCGACCGCGAAGGGGCTGAAAGCCGCCAATCCTGACATCAAGGTCGGGCTGATCGGCGCCAAGGTCGCGGTCGACCCGGCGGGCAGTCTCAAGTCAGCGCCCGCGATCGATTTTGTCGCGCGCAACGAATTCGACTTCACCATCAAGGATGTCGCCGACGGCAAGCCCTGGAGCCAGATCGACGGCCTGTCCTACCGGAACGCCGAGGGCGTGATCATCCACAACAACGAACGCGCGATCCTTGAGAACATGGATCAGCTGCCGTTCGTCTCGCCGGTCTACAAGCGTGATCTTGAGATCAACAACTACTTCATCGGCTATCTGCGGCACCCGTACCTGTCGATCTACACCGGACGCGGCTGCAAATCGCGCTGTACCTTTTGTCTCTGGCCGCAGACGGTCGGCGGCCATCGCTACCGGACCCGCTCGGTCGGACACGTCATCGAGGAGATCGCCTGGGCGCAAAAGGCGTTTCCGCAGGTCAAGGAATTCTTTTTCGACGACGACACCTTCACCGACGACCTGCCGCGCGCCGAGGCCATCGCCAAGGAACTGCACAAGGTCGGCGTCACGTGGTCATGCAACGCCAAGGCCAATGTGCCGCGCGCGACGCTCAAGGTGCTGCGCGACAACGGGCTGCGCCTGCTCCTGGTCGGCTACGAATCCGGCAATCAGAAAATCCTTCACAACATCAAGAAGGGCATGCGGATCGACGTTGCCCGGCAGTTCACCAAGGACTGCCGCGAGCTCGGCATTACGATTCACGGCACCTTCATCATGGGATTGCCCGGCGAAACCAAGGAAACGGTCGAAGAGACCATCCGCTTCGCCACCGAGATCAATCCGCACACCATCCAGGTTTCGCTCGCGGCGCCATATCCGGGAACCTTTCTGTTCGACCAGGCGATGAAAAACGGCTGGCTCGATACGGCGAACGCCGACCTCGTCAACGAAGACGGTGTGCAGATCGCGCCGCTGCATTACCCGCATTTGAGCCACACCGAGATATTCGACTCGGTCGAGGAATTCTATCGGCGGTTCTATTTCCGCTCGGGGAAGATCGCGTCCATCGTCGGCGAAATGATCACAAGCCCGCAGATGATGAAGCGCCGGCTGCGCGAAGGCGTCGAGTTTTTCCAATTCCTCCGTGAGCGCCGAGGAGTGGCGCACTGAAGGAGCTGATCGTAACGGCCGACGACTTCGGTCTGGCGCCTGAGGTCAACGAGGCGGTCGAGACGGCGCACCGAAGCGGCATCCTGACAGCGGCGAGCCTGATGGTCGGAGCGCCTGCGGCGGCCGATGCCGTACGCCGGGCCAAGTTGATGCCGTCGCTCCGGGTCGGTCTGCATATCGTGCTGATCGAGGGACGCCCGGTCCTGCCGCCGCAGGACTTGCCGGCCCTGGTGGGCGCGTCAGGCGATTTCCGCAACGACATGATGTCGACCAGCGTCAGGATCGCCTTCGATCCACGGGCGCGCCGGCAGGTTGCGAAAGAGATTGCCGCACAGTTCGAGGCGTACGCAGCGACGGGCCTTCCGCTCGATCACGTCGATTGCCACAAGCACTGGCAGCTGCATCCGGTGATCGGTCATCTCGTCATCAGGATCGGCCGGCGCCACGGAATGACGGCGTTGCGCGTGCCAAGGGAGCCGATCGGAGTCTTGCGGCGCGTCGAGAAAACGTCGTTGACGCTGGGATCGCTCATAACCGCCGGGCGCGCCAAGCGTCTGGGACACAGGGTACGCTGGCGCCACGTACGAACAACCGACCGCGTGTTCGGACTGGCGTGGTCGGGCGCGATGACTGAGCCGCGCATTGCCGGACTTCTGGCGAATCTGCCCGACGGGCTCTCGGAGATTTACACCCACCCGGCCACGTCGAAGGTATTTACCGGCGCGGTGCTGGGCTATCGCTACGCCGACGAACTCGCGGCGCTGGTGGCTCCCGCCACCGTCAACGCCGTGAAGGCCAACGGCATCCGGCTGACGAGCTACTCTGATTTGCAGAGTAGGATCAGCGGCTGAGATAGCCGTTCATCCGGAACCAATCGATGGCCTCCGCGATGGCCTCACGATAGGGCCGCGCCGAATACCTGAGCTCGCGTTCCGCCTTTGCGGAGCTGAAATACATGCGGTCCTTCGCCAGCCGAAGACCGACCGTCGTGACGAAAGGCTCGCGGCCGGTGATGTATGCGACCGCTTCGGCCCCATAGGCGATCGGAAAGATCAGACGGCGCGGGAAACGCAGCTTGGGCGGCGACCGGCCGACAAAGCGGGCGATCTCCGCCAGCATGTCGCCCAGCAGCACGTCCTGGCCGCCGAGAATGTAGCGCTCGCCGATGCGGCCTTTCTCAAGCGCCGCAAGATGCCCGGCCGCCACGTCGTCGACATGGACGAGGTTCAAACCGGTATCCACGTAGCCGGGCATGCGGCCTGCGGCCGCCTCGACTATGATCCGCCCGGTCGGCGTCGGACGGACATCGCCCGGCCCGATCGGCGTCGAGGGATTAACGATCACCGCGGGCAGGTTCTGCTCCCTGACCATCTGCTCGACGAGGCGCTCGGCCTTGAGCTTGCTCGACTTATAGGCGCCGACGGCTGCATCCCCGGTGAGCACGTTGGTCTCATCGCTCGGCTCGCCATTCGGCAACGACGCCAATGTGGCCACGCTCGATGTGTAAACGATCCGCTCCACGCGGGCGCGTTTCGCTGCCGCCATAACCAGCCGCGTCCCTTCGACATTGGTCTGGATAATCTCGGCGGGATTGCGCGCCCACAGCCGATAGTCTGCGGCGACGTGAAAGAGAAAGCGCGCGCCCTTCATCGCACGATCGATGGAAGCCTCGTCGAGCAGATCGCCTTCAACGATCTCGAGTTTCAGATCGGCAAGGTTGGTGCGGGGGCTGGTCGAACGGACCAGCACGCGCACATCACGGCCGTCTGCCGCGAGGCGCCTCGCGACAGCCGAACCGATGAACCCGCTCGCCCCCGTGACAAGGATCATCGCCAATGAGGTGACGCTGAACGAACTGCCTCGCCGACACGCTGTGGCGTGATCGGCGTCTGATTGAATTCGACCTTGAATGGACGCAGCGCATCGCCCACAGCGTTGGCGATCGCGGCCGGCGGCCCGATCGGGCCGCCCTCGCCGACGCCCTTCACGCCAAGCGGATTGGCCGGCGACGGCGAATGCTGATGAATGAGTGCGACGCGGGGAAGGTCGCAGGCTGTCGGGAGCAGATAATCCGCAAGCGTGGTCGTGAGCAGCTGCCCGGCCACATCATAGTTGATGCTTTCGAGCAATGCGCCGCCGAAGCCCTGCACCACGCCGCCGACGACCTGCCCTTCCACCAGCATTGGGTTGACCACCACCCCGCAATCGTGGGCCACGGCGTATTTCTCGATCGTCACGCGGCCGAGCTCGACGTCGACACGGACAACGGCGGCATGCACCGCATAGGACCACGTCACGGTCGGCGGCTCGAAGTAGAACGTCTCTTCCAAACCGGCATCGACTCCGCCGGCCGGCCGCTGTCCCAGCCCGGCCGCGCGCCTTGCGCGACCTTAGCCAGCGGCAATTCGGCGCCAGGCACGCCGACGATGCCGACCCGGCCGTTGCGCAATTCGAGATCTGCTGCCGAGCATTCCAGCATGTTGGCGGCGATCGAGAACACTTTCGCCCGTAGCTTTTCGCTTGCGCCATGGATCGCAGCCGACAGCGTCACGGTTGTGCGGCTTGCAATGGTGCCGAAGCCGATGGCGATGCCGGCCGTGTCGGCGAGCGCGATCACCACGTCGTCGGGCTTGACCTGCCAGGCGTCGGCCACGACCTGCGCGAAGATCGTCTCCATGCCCTGCCCTTGTGGACAGGCGCCGGACACGGCGTAGACCTTCCCCGAAGGATCGATCCGCACCGTTGCGCTCTCGAACGGACCGACACCGGTCCCCTCGACGTAGCAGCCGAGCCCAAGGCCCAGATAGCGGCCCTGCTCGCGCGCCGCACGTTGACGCTCGCGAAATGCCGCAAGACCGCCGACGGCAGTGAGCGCTTTCTCCAGCGCCGCCGGGTAGTCGCCGCCGTCGTAAACGATGGGCTGACCGTCGCGATAGGGAATACCCATCGGATAGGGCATTTCGTCGGCGCGAATCATGTTGCGAAGCCGCACCTCGGCGGGTTCGAGGTCGAGTTCGGCGGCGACGAGATCGATGATCCGCTCCATCGCAAAGGCGGCCTCCGGACGGCCGGCGCCGCGATATGGCGCGTTCGGCACTTTGGTGGTGGCGGCGATGCGCGCCTCTATCCCAATCGCGCCGATCTTATAAGGACCGAGGAGATGCACGGCCGTGTTGTAGACGACGCCGGCGCCGATCGGATTCCACGCGCCGCAATCGACGACGAAACTGTCGCGAAGGGCGAGGATTTTGCCTTCGTCGTCGAAGCCGACTTCGACATCGTGGGTCTGATCACGCGAATGGCACGAGCACATCAGATGCTCACGGCGGTCCTCGATCCACTGCACCGGGCGCCCCAGCTTTCGGGCGAGGTAGGGAATCAACAGATCCTCCGGATAGACGTGGCCTTTGACGCCGAAGCCGCCACCAACATCAAGCGCCACGCAACGCACCCGTGCCTCCGGAAGGTTCAGCACCGCTGCCGCTTCGCGCCGCACCCAATGCACCACCTGGGTGGAGGACCAGATCGTCACCGAATCGGTCCGCGCATCGTGCAAGCCGACCACGCCGCGGCATTCCATCGGCATGGCGACGTAGCGGTGATGATGGAAGCGGCGCTTCAACTTGCGCGGCGCGCGCGCGAATGCGCCCTGTACATCGCCTTTGCCGACTGTGAAGCCTCCGATCAGATTGGTGCCAAAACTGTCGTGGACGATCGGTCCGCCCGCCGATAGCGCCGCTTCGGGATCGAGCACAGCGGGCAAGGGATCGAGATCGAGAACGACCAGTTGGGCGGCGTCCTCGGCAGCATAACGGCTTTCCGCGACGACGACCGCCACCGCTTCGCCGACGTGTCGGACTTTGTCGTGAGCGAGCAGCGGCTGCTGCGGGTTGATGAATTTGTGCTGGACCAGCGCCGTCCATTTGCTCGGCAGCGAGAGCTGCGTGTCCGGGACCGGCGGCAGCACCTTCGCAAGCTCGGGACCGGCGAGCACATACACAACGCCCAGCGCCGCGGCGGCGCGCGAGCAATCGACCGCCTTGATACGCGCATGCGCAGCGGGACTTCGGACGAACACCGCGTGCAGCATGCGCGGCAGTTCGAAGTCGGCAATGAACTGGCCACGCCCGGTTAGGAGGCGCTTGTCTTCACGCCGCGGGATGGACTGGCCGACAAAAGGAGCACTGGACAAGTCGTTCATACGGGGAACTTCAACCCTGCACCGGCCAGCGGACTAATAACCCAGTGTGCCACATCCGGCGACGCTGTTGAACGTCGCAGCGATTGCGCCGCGGACGGTCTATTCGCGAGGGTCCCGCCTAATTCACCCCAGCCCGCCCCACCGCGATATAGCGGAAGCCGACGCGCCTCATCTCATCGGCCGGATAGATATTGCGCAAATCGACTATCACAGGACGGTTCATCACGTTCTTGAGCCGGCCGAGATCGAGGGCGCGGAACTGCTCCCACTCCGTGGCAATCACCACAGCATCAGCGCGTTCCGCCGCGTCGTAGGCGCTGTCGCAGTAGGTCACCGCCTCAAGTTTCGACTTGGCCTGCTCCATGCCGGCCGGATCATAAGCCCGCACCACAGCGCCAAGATCCTGCAGCGCGGTGATCAACGGAATTGCCGGCGAGTCACGCGTATCGTCGGTGTTCGGCTTAAACGCGAGACCGAGCACAGCGATGGTCTTGCCCCGCACCGACCCATCGAGGGCCGCGACGACCTTGCGCGCCATGGCCCGCTTGCGCTGTTCATTGACGGCCGAGACCGTTTCGACGATGCGCAACTGTGTGCCGTAATCCTGGGCCGTTTTGATCAGCGCCGTTGTATCCTTGGGGAAACACGAACCGCCGAAGCCGGGACCGGGATGGAGAAACTTCGCACCGATGCGATTGTCGAGGCCCATCCCCCGCGCGACGTCCTGCACGTCGGCCCCCACCTGCTCGCACAGATCCGCCATCTCGTTGATGAACGTGATCTTGGTGGCGAGAAAGGCGTTGGAGGCATATTTGATCAGCTCGGCCGTGCGCCGGCCGACGTAAAAGATCGGCGCGGCGTTCAGATAAAGCGGCCGATAGACCTCGGCAAGCACGCCGCGTGCGCGCGCGTCGTCACTGCCGACGACGATGCGGTCGGGATGTTTGAAATCCTGGATGGCGGCGCCTTCGCGCAGGAATTCGGGATTGGACACAACCTGGATGTCGGCATCAGGACGCTTCTCGCGAAGAATGCGCTCGATTTCGTCGCCAGTGCCGACCGGGACGGTCGATTTGGTGACAACCACCGCGGTCTTCGAGAGTTGCGGCGCGATCTCGCGCACCGCCTCATAGACGAAACTGAGGTCGGCATGGCCGTCGCCGCGTCGCGACGGCGTGCCGACCGCGATGAACACGGCGTCGGCGTCGCCAACGCCGTCGAGCGCGGCTGCAAATTCGAGGCGACCTTGACGCACATTGGCTTCGACCAGATCGGAGAGCCCGGGTTCAAAGATTGGAATCTCGCCGCGATTGAGCGCCGCCACCTTGACGGCGTCCTTATCGACACAGGTCACGCGGTGACCGAAATCGGCAAAGCACGCGCCCGACACCAGCCCGACATATCCCGCGCCCATCATCGTCACGCGCATTGGTAGCTCCGTTCCAGCTCACACTTCGTCCGGCCCGGCGGCCGGCGCGGAGGTGCCATCGAAGGCGTCGAGCGGCGCTGCGGGTGCCTTCTGCGCACCCTCGCGCATCGACATGAACCAGCGGCGCCCGAACAAGCCGAGGACAAGTGCGCCATAGAACGCGCCCCCAACCAGTGTGAGCACCAGCAACTCTGATTCGTAGCGGAACCTGGACCACGACGATAACAGCGACGTGACTGCCAAAGATGCCGCATAGAGCCCGAATGCGAAGACCATGCCCGCCACCCCGAGCTTGGTGAGCGAAGATTTGAGCCGGGCATCCGACACGATCAGGCCCGCCCGCCCCGCAAGCCAGAGCACAAGGACGAAATTGATCCAGGCGCCGATCGAGGTTGCAAGCGCCAAGCCGACCTGCTGCAGCGGCCCCATCAGCACCACCTTGAAGAGGATGTTGACCGCGGTGCCGGTGAGCGCGGCCTTGACCGGCGTCGCCGTGTCGCCGCGAGCAAGGAACGGCGCAACGACGCTGCGGATGAGGACGAAGGGCACCAATCCGATCGTGTAGGCCACGAGCGTCATGGCCGCCGCGTGGGCATCCTCGGCCGTAAAGGCGCCGCGCATGAACAGGCCGCGCATGATGAGGTCGGGGACCACCAAAAAAGCGACCACGCACGGGATGCCCAGAAGGAGCGCAAACTCGATCGCGCGGTTCTGCGCCGAGCGCGCGCCCTCCTCGTCGCCGGACGCGACCCGGCTGGTCATTTCCGGTACCAGCACGGTCCCCACCGCAATGCCGATCACGCCGATCGGCAGCTGATCGATGCGGTCGGCGTAGTAGAGCGCAGACAGTGCGCCAGCGGAGAGAAAGCTCGCGATGATCGTGTCAGCGAACAGTGCGAGTTGCGTGCCCGCCGACCCGATGGTCGCCGGGACCAGCGCTTTGAAGAAGCGCCGTACATCCTCGTCCCAGCGCAGCCCGCGAAACCAAGTCATAACGCCGGCTCGGAGCGTGTCGGCGCCGACCAGCGCCGCCTGCAGAACGCCCGAGATGAGCACGCCCCACGCCGCGGCGTGGCCCGCGCTCGGGAAATAGGCGGCAAACGCCAGCGTCACCATCATCGAGACGTTCAGCAGGATTGGCGCCGCCGACGCCGCCGCGAAGCGATGCAGCGCGTTGAGGATACCGCCCCAAAGCGTGACCAGCGTGATCAGCAGAAGATAGGGAAAGGTGATCCGCGTCAGATCGACCGCGAGCGCAAACTGCTGCGGCTCTTTGGAAAAGCCCGGGGCCAGCAGTTCGATTGCCTCCGGCGTGAAGACCAGCGCCAGCGCGAGCAGGATCACCTGCGAGGCGAACAGCAGGGTGAAGATGCGGTCGCCAAACAGGTTGGCGGCTTCCGGGCCCTCCTGCGTCTTGACCCGCGCATAGGCCGGAATGAAGGCCGCGTTGAACGCGCCTTCGGCGAAGATGGCGCGAAAATGGTTGGGCAGGCGGAAGGCGACGAAAAACGCGTCCGCGACCGGTCCGGCGCCGATAATCGCCGCCAGCATGATGTCGCGCACGAAGCCGGTGATACGCGACAGCAGCGTGTAGCCGCCGACCGTGAGGATCTTCTCGATCATGCCCGCCTAGTGGAGTGAATTAAACATTCGCTACCCAGCTAGCCGCCTGTCCGTCAAGCGAATGTCAAATCCAAAGCTCCACTAGAAACCTATATTTGCTAGTGGTCCTTTGATTCCAACATTCGCACAGAGACTTGCCGCAACGGGATGCGAATGTTCGCATCGGACCACTAGTTAGCGGAACAGGCGCTACTTCGCGAGCGAGCGCCGCACCGCTTCGATGACGCGATCCTGGGTCGGCTGGTCGAGGTAGGCGTGCATCGGCAGGCTGATCACCTCGTTGGCCAACTGTTCGCTGACCGGCAGGCCGCCGTCGGTCACCGGAAACTCGCGATAAGCCGCCTGGTGGTGCAGCGGCTTGGCGTAATAGATCGCGGTCGGTATGCCCTCGGCCTTGAGCGCCGCCGCAAGGCTGTCGCGGCGGCCCGGCGCCAGGCGGATCGTGTATTGCGCCCAGACGGAAGTCGACTCGTTGCCGACGCGCGGCACAGTCGCAACATCGCCAAGGCCTTCGGCATAGCGGGCCGCCACCTCGCCGCGCGCCTCGATCTCGTCCGGGAAGATTTTGAGCTTCTCGATGAGAATTGCGGCCTGCATGGTATCCAGCCGTCCGGTCATGCCGATGCGCGCCGCGTCGTACTTGTCGGTGCTTTCGCCATGCACACGCACGCTGTTCACGCGCGCCGCGAGATCGTCATCGTCGGTGAAGACAGCTCCGCCGTCGCCGTAGCAGCCGAGCGGTTTCGCTGGAAAGAAACTCGTCGCCGTCGCAGTCGCCAGCGCACCGAGCTTGCGGCCCTGGTAGGTCGCGCCGAACGCCTGCGCTGCATCGTCAAGGACCAAGAGACCATGCTTTGCGGCAATGGCCGCCAGCGCATCGTAATCGGCCGGCAGGCCAAACAGGTCGACCGGGATGATTGCTTTCGGCTTGAGTCCGAGCCGCTTCGCGGCCGCGACGGCGCGCTCGCAACTTGCCGGATCGAGATTGAACGTTTCGGCCAGAACGTCGGCCATGACCGGCGTCGCGCCGACCCGCGCCACAACTTCGGCGGTGGCGCAGAACGTAAAGGTCGGGCAAATCACGGCATCGCCGGGCCCGATGCCCCATGCCATGAGAACGAGGAGCAACGCGTCGGTGCCGCTCGAACAACCGATCGCGTGTTTGGCACCGCAGAACGCCGCCAGCTCGGCTTCAAGCGCGCGGACTTCAGGTCCCTGGATGAATTGACAATGGCCGAGCACCCGCTCGATCGCATCCTCGACGGCGCGGCCAAGGCGGCGGCGTTGCGCCGCGACATCGATAAATGGGATTGGCTTCGCTTCCACGCGAGCTTGCTGGTTCATTGCGTTGTTTGATCTTTGTTCGTCAGATGTCTTTGCGCTCTAGCCGACGACGCGCCGAGGCCCCTTGCGCTGCGACGTCTGCGCCTGCGCGGTCCGCGCCGCCAGGCATTGGATCGCGATTTCGAGACTGGCCACGCCCTCCTCGCCGGTCACGGCGGGCTTGTCGCGGGACCGCACGGCTTTCAGAAAGGCAACCAGCTCCGCGCGTAGAGGTTCGGCGTAACCGACCGACAAATGCCGCATCGAGTAGCTGCCGTCCGGCTGAAAGCCGAAGTGCTCGGTGACCTGCAGCGTCAAGAGGTCGGCGATGAGATACGTGTCGCGGGTGGCGACGTGGATGGTGCGCGCCTTGAACGGCGTCAGCCAGTTGGTGTTGATGTGGGCGAGCACGCCCGAGGCGGTGCGGAATTGCAGCAGCGCGATGTCTTCACGCTCTGCGACTGCACTGGAAGTCTGCGGCTGAATCTCGACGATCTCGGAATCCGTGAACCAGCGGATGAGGTCGATGTCATGGACGGCGAGATCGATGACGACGCCGACATTCGACATGCGCGGTGGAAACGGTCCGACGCGCGTAATAGCGATCGAAAGGATGTTTTGGTCTTTGATCGCCCGCTTGATGGTTTGCACTGCGGGGTTAAAACGCTCGACGTGGCCGATCATCAGCGTTACGCCGGCGCGGCGAGCCGCTGCCACAATGGCATGGCCATCTTCGATGGTGGGGGCGATCGGCTTCTCAACCAGGATGTGGATGCCGTGCGATATGCACTTGAGCGCGATATCGCGGTGCAGTTGCGTCGGCGCGGCAATGATGAGGGCGTCGACACCTTCCCCGATCAGGGTTTCGACATCGCCGAATGTGGCGCAGCCGAGTGCCTGGCCCACCATGTCGCGGCACTGTCGGTCCGGGTCGGCCACCCCGACCAGCTGAACCCTCGGCAATTCGGACAAGACGCGGGCATGGTTCGAGCCCATGACGCCGACGCCCACCACACCAACTCGCAGCGTGCCGTCCGCGCCCACTTTGACCGCCTCACGCATCCAAAGGAACCCCAACCGCTATTACTCGGTACTCGAACCAGAAAATCCTCGTAGCACGCGCGGCACTGGGTTGGCGACCAGCTTTGCGGTGGAACTGTGAACACGTTTGGAGACAGTCCGTTGCATCGCGAGACTGGTTTTTTTGCCGCTCCTTGCATCTTTTTGCAGCGTCCGTGACGCGATTTACGTGGCCCTTTCGGCGAAGGAACTCTGATTTCCCTTGAGAATTTCGGTTCGTTTCAAATTCTTTCGCCAAATACGTGTATACGATACAACTACACTTTTTTGATGCAACCCTACTGACCCGCCACTGAATTTTTATCCAGCGGCGGTCAAACGCGCCGATAGCGTGGCGCGCGCGCGTCTAGCAATTTCTTTGATCCGTTGTTCGAGAGCCGGCTGTCCGGGGCGACCGCCGGATCGAGCAGGCGCGATACCGGCATAGGCGGCCGGAGGTCTTGGAGTCGGGCGAGGAGAGCGGTCGGGCAGCGCGCGCTCGGCGTGCTGCCCCGTCGCAAGCAGATGGGCTATTCGTTACTTGGCGTCTTCTTCACTTGGCGTCGTCTTCGCCTTTTCCGGCGACCGACACCTGGCCCGCCTCACAGTCCGAGGTCAGCGCGATCGAGGGGCTGGGAAGTGAAGGCAGCTTTCGGGAGTCCTCAAGACGTCGGTGTTCCTTCAAGCCAATTAAGTAGCCAGTAGTCTTTTCGATCCGCACCTGGATCGCCGCCAAAGACCTTACCTGTCGGTCGATCACTTCGGGCTCGTAGGCCTGATTGAACACCTTCTTCTTTTCCTCGACGTCATTAGCCAATGACTGGATGGGCGAAACAGCCTTTGAAATGAGATCCGCCATTTTGTCAATTTTTTGAGTTATGGATCGACCATCCGCCTGCGTGTTGAAGTCGGCACCACTTGAGGATGGTGTCCTGTAAGGTAGGTCGCGCGCCGCTAGCAAATACGGTTCCAGAGCGCTCATGACGGCGGTGGCGGCGACAAGTGCTTTCGTGGCCGCCTCGGCCACAACAGGCTGGTGTGCCATGATATCTGGCCAAGATCTCTTTCCACTTCTTCCCAGCGCAATCGCAAACGGATCGCGATGGAGGCTTAGTTGCGGCATCTTCATCGCGCGGCGCTTGATCAAATTCAAATACGCGAGGTCGAAGACCGCCTCTTCTTCGGAAGGGCCGATCGGCTGCCAGTGGCTCTTGAACCCGGCATGGAGGCTCTCGAAGTCTTCAGGCGCTTCCCACGGAAGAACGAGATCGTCGGAAAAAACACCATGCACAAGTGCATTGCGCTTGCGCTTCTTCTTTGCTCCGTCGGACGCTTTAGATTTTAGCAGATTATCGAGCTCACGATTGGCATCGTTCGACCGATCGAACGCGCGCTGCATTTCTTTGCTGGCCAATTCAACGGTCAAGGGCTTGCAGGCGCCGTCGCCACATGCGGCAGGCGCTGGCGCCTGTTTCGTCGAATCTGGCTCAGGCGTATCGCTTGGGGAAGACGCTGACGATACCTCATCACCGCGGTTTACGTCAGCTGGGTTAACCGTATGATCAGTCGTCTCTTTTCTGTTGTCGTCTGTCATTTCAATTTTCCTTTTATGAACTGTTGTTGATCTAAAAGCGGCGGAATGCCGAGATTTGAAAAGCTCTTTTTGACACTTGGTCCAAACAAGATCGATTTCAGAATCTGTTGACCAAATATGAATAGGTTGAGCCTTTTCAAGGCAGCGGGCCTCTCTGACAATGACGCGCAATGCCGAAGCTGAAAATTATAGATTGCTGTTTTATTTGTTATTATTTTTTGCTTGTCCCCCCTCAATGCGCTACGTTTTTTAATTCTATTTATTTGGTCGTAAATAACATGGAGTCCTCGATGTCACAGGTCATGCGTGATGACCGCCGATTGTTCATCGGCGGTTCCGACGCTCGAATTATCCTAGGTAGCGACGAAGCCACTCTGCTGCGGCTATGGCGGGAGAAGCGCGGTGAGGCGGCGCCGGAAGACCTATCAGGCAACCTCATTGTCCAGCTCGGCCTGGTTACCGAGGACCTTAATCGACGCTGGTACGAGGCCAGTAGCGGGCAGGTGCTGACCGACATCCAAAAGCGGGTTTTTCATCCGGCCCTGAAGTGGATGGCCGCGACCCTCGACGGTCGGGTCGAAAGCAGCGGGGCGGTATTTGAAGCGAAGTTCATGCTGCCGTGGTCCTTCTCCGAGGAGGCGGCCGTCGAGAAATACATGCCGCAGTTGCAGCACAATATGTGGGTCGTGGCCGCGCGAGCGGCCGTGCTCTCGGTGATCACCGGTGGCGGAAAATGGGTGGAAATCAAAACGCAAGCTGACCCGCTTTACCAACACCTCATCGTCACGGCCGAGCGCAAATTCTGGCACTGCGTCGAGACAGGGGAGCCGCCCCGCTTGTTTGGGGTCGAGCCCCCACGGCCGCGGATCGAGGCCATCCGCATTGTCGATATGACATCGTCCAATGCTTGGGCGGAATTTGCCGGCGTTTTTGCTCGCACCCGGGCGGCGCATCAGGAACACGAGCGAGCCAAGACAGAGCTGAAAGGTTTGATGCCCGAAGACGCCAAGGAGGCCATCGGCCATGGCCTGCGTGGCAAGCGGTCGAAATCCGGTGCGGTAAACTTCGACGTGGTCGGTCAGGAGAATAGCCGTGCATCGCTCTAGTCCCTCGATTGCGAGTCTCGCGGCGGCGCTCGCCAAGGCGCAAGCGGAGTTGGTCAATCCAGAAAAATCGTTGGTCGCCACCATTCGAGGAGAAGGCAATCGTGAGCGGTCGTTCCGTTATGCGCCGCTGTCCAGCGGGCTCGAGATCGTGCGCAAGACGTTAAGCCAGCATGAAATTGCGGCGGTGCAGACCACCGCGATCGATCAGGCCTCAGGCACCGTCAACCTCACCACGGTTCTGGCGCACGCGTCCGGCGAGTGGATCGCCTCGGATTGGCCGGTCTGTGCGGTGGCCGATACTGCAACGCCGCGTCGGATGGGTGCGGCGCTGACATACGCCCGTCGCTACGCGCTGTTCACCTTGGTGGGCATTGCGGGTGAGGACGATCTCGATGCGCCTGATCTTGATGGGCCAAGCCCTGAAGAGAGCCGACCGCTGAAGCCGGTCAGGAACAAGAACGGCAACGGCCTCGATGGTGGTCAATGGCCGTGGCCAGGGAAGCGGGCCGCTAAGACGAACTCGAACGTTCTCCTCAAGACTGTGCTGGAGGCCAGTGTCTCGGCGACCACATGCGAACGCATGCTGGTTGAACTTAACACGCTCACCTCGGGCGACGCGGCCGCAGCTTGGGCGCACAAAACCATGCCCATCAAAAACACACTGGCGATAGAGGACGCAAAGCGCATCGAAGAGGCTTTTCGGGGCAAAGTCGGGAGTTTCGGAGAAGAGACCGTTCGAGCCGTTGACCGCGGTGAACCCGCGGGCGGTTCCGCACCGAAACGGCCGCGCCAAGCGCGACCTCAACGTATCGACAACAGCGGTCTATCGATCCAAGAGCCGCGACGCATCCGCGACAAGGAGCATCTGAGGTTCGTGGCCCGACAGCCATGCCTGATCTGCGGCGGCAGTCCTTCGGACCCGCACCACCTTCGGTTTGCCCAACACCGCGCGCTCAGCCGCAAGGTCAGCGATGAGTTCACGGTGCCATTGTGCCGGGGTCATCATCGCGAAGTTCATCGCAGTGGCGACGAGACCGCCTGGTGGCGCAGCGCCGGCAAGCGGCCGAAGGTCACGGCACGCGCGCTTTGGCTTCAAACGCACCCGCTGCCAGCTGTTCGGACCGTTGCCTCACCGGACGGCTCAGGTGCCATCTTGGATACGGCGGAAAGTGATCCGGCGTCCGACACAGTGCGAGTGCAGCGGCCGATCAAACAACAAAATAGATCCAATACGGGCAAGGCTCATGGCCTCGCTTAGACAACTCGAGGCGAACCGCCGTAATGCCCTGCAAAGCACGGGGCCCGTTACGGTGGAAGGCAAACGGCGCTCACGCCGCAATGCCCTGCGCCACGGCCTCACCGCAGAAACGGTGGTTGATGTCCTGGAGGATCCAGAGGACTACAAAGCGTTTGAACGATCGATCGCGGCCGACTTCGACACCCAAACCGCGGTTGAGCGAGAACTCGTCCTTCGGCTCGCCAGTCTTTTGTGGCGCCTTCGCCGCGCTACCGCCATCGAAACCGGCTTATTGGAAATTGCCGATCAGCGGGATGAAACTGCCAAACTAGGGGAAACGGAGGCGGCCTACTCGCTCGGCGGGGCAAATTCGCGGCCGAGAGATTGCATGCAACCTGTGCAAGGCCAGGCACACAGCGTGAGTCCATTGCATCCGTCAGATCGTGACGCTGGGCAAGGCGTGCGCGACCAAGTTTGGGCTTGGGCCGTAAAACGACCCGCCGCAGGTAAAGTTGAGATCGCACGCAGGTTTTTCGAAGTCACCATCTCCAACAGCGGCGCATTCGATCGGCTGAGCCGTTATGAAAGCGCTCTTTGGCGCCAAGTCGGGGCTATACTTCTCACGCTCAGCGCTTCGCGATTTCCGTATGTTTCCAGAAAGAGAAGATCGCGATTGCAGCGCACTCCATACTTTTAGTTTACCGGCCAGCGGATGATCGCCATTGTTATCGAGCAATCGCCCACAGGATCGGAATCCCCGTGTCGCTTGCAACAGCGCTTGGGTCTTCGGCGTAGAGCGTGCCACTAGAGTGCGTTCAGATGCATCGCAACGAGTGCGGCAGCCGCCGCGCAGGATCCGGTCGAAATCATTGCTGGGCCAACGATAGTCGATTTGGAGATTGCGTCCGACCGTCCATCCGGCTTCGTCTTGCCGGGCGGGCTCCTTTTTGGCCCATGCCATCAGGATGCATTTCGGCGTACAAAATTTGGGCGCCGATTGACACTTGATATGGAGATGGCCGGTGCGTCTTTGGGTTCGGCTCTTTCCCGATCGGGCAATTTTCGGCCTTAGGGGACCATTCAGGCATATATTTACCGGTCGGGAAATTTAACTTGCCCTATTGACAGAGAGGGCCTATATTTCCCGTTCGGGAAAAATCATGCAGACCGTTACTGACCCTCCGGCTTTGGGACGCCTCCTCCGCGAAACGCGGCGGGCGCTCGGCCTCACCCAGCCCAAGTTGGCGCTCTCCGCCGGCGTCGGCGTGCGCTTCCTCGTCGACATTGAGAAGGGTAAGCCGACTGCCCAGATCGGCAAAATTATGCGGGTGCTCGCTGCGCTTGGCATCGAGCTGCAGCTTTCACCGCCGAACACTATCAAGGCGATCGATGCCCGATCGTAGCCTCGACGTTTGGCTGCTTGGTGAGCTTGTCGGTCGGCTCCACCAAACTGCAGGCCGACTGATGTTCACCTACAACTCCGGCTGGCTAGGACGGCCGCATGCCGTGCCTTTGTCTGCGTCGTTGCCCCTGCAGGAGGAAGCGTTCGAGGATCGAGCCGCGCGGCCGTTCTTTGCCGGTCTTCTTCCAGAGCAGGACAAGAGGGACCAAGTCGCTCGCGCGATCGGCGTTTCCGAACGCAATGATTTTGCGCTGCTCGATGCGCTCGGTGGCGAGTGCGCCGGTGCGGTCAGCCTGACCCATCCTGGGGAAAAGCCAATCGAGCAAGGAACTGATCTCGATTACCGCGTACTCGACGAACAGGAGCTGGCGACGATCATCGACAAGCTTCCTGAGCGACCGCTGCTTGCCGGCGAGGAAGGGGTCCGGCTTAGCCTCGCAGGCGCCCAGGACAAGCTCCCTGTGCTGGTCGCTGACGGTCACATCGCTTTGCCCCTCCACGGCGCGCCGAGTTCGCATATCCTGAAGCCGGCGATCCGCCGCATCGCGGATAGCGTCCACAATGAAGGTTTCTGCCTCGCGCTCGCCAAGGCGATCGATCTCAACGCTGCCGCGGCTGACATCCGGGATGCTCGAGGGCGACCGTATCTCCTCATCGAACGCTACGACCGGTTGCGCGGGCCCGACAACCGGCCGCGCCGTCTGCACCAAGAAGATTTCTGTCAGGCGCTCGGCGGTGCGCCCGAATACAAGTATCAAAACGAGGGCGGCCCCTCGGTCGCGGATTGCTTCGCGCTAGTGCGGAGGGCGACAAGGCCGGCAGCCCTATACATCCCGCAACTGCTCGACGCCGTGGTATTCAACACGTTGATCGGCAACAACGATGCTCACGCCAAGAACTTCTCGCTGGTTTATGGTGCGGGTGGGACGACGCTCGCTCCGCTCTATGACGTGCTGTGCACCGCTGTTTACCCCGATTTGACCACCAAGATGGCGATGAAGATCGGCGGACATTACAAGTTCTCGGATATTTATCCGCGGCATTGGGAGCGCTTGGCGCGGAGCGCCGACTTGTCCGTGCCGCAAGTGCGTCGCCGCCTCCTCGAATTGACGCGGCTTTTACCGCAAGCTGCTCACAAGCTCCGTGACGAGTTTGCAGATCGCGGCCAGCGAACGCCGCTGATCGACCAGATCGTCGAGATCATCCAGCACTACTGCGGTCTGACGCAATCTCGCTTCGACAAGACCCAATCGGCAACGTCGGCCTGAATCCTTCGCCCCCAATCGGACTGCGCTCGATCGAGCCCATCGCGTCACCAGCACCTGCCGTCTGGCATCGGCGAGGAGAACGCGCGTGCATCGCTCTAGCCCCTCGATTGCAAGTCTCGCGGCGGCGCTGGCCAAGGCGCAAGCGGAGTTGGTCAATCCGGAGGAGTCGCTAACCGCCACCATTCGGTGGAAGGCAACCGCGCGCCGAGCGCTCGTTGCGCTATGCGTCGCTGCCCAGCGCGCTCAAGATCGTGCGCAAGACGTTAAGCCAGTCAGCCGGATTTGAGCTTTTCCTCGGCGTACAACGATAACTCGATCATGCGCTCGAGCAACTGATCGGCAGCTAATCCCGCAAAATTCTTGAGCACCAGCTCTTTCACGTACAACCGTACCAGATAGCGCAGCTGCAAGGCACGATTGCGCGTGGCAAACACAAAGTCGCGATGACCGCTGTTGACAACGATAATGTTGCGCTCGCTATCGAAGCGACAGCGCCACAATTCACCGGCGGCCCGTTCGAAGGTGTAACCGGGCAGTCCTCGCGTAGTGACCACGCCCGAGCTCATCGCGGTATCAAGGCTGTCGGTAATCGTCACCAGGGCCTCCGCATGACACGCGGTCTCCCGTTGAATGACCGTAACCCGTAGCCGCGTAAGGCCGGGAATCGCTGGGGCCCGATACGAGACCTCCTGATCGCTGACGCCTTGCAAGGATCCGCCTCCTTCGAGAATCTCCCAGTGGAACCGTAGGTCTTCATGAACAAGCCGCCGTGATCGATCGCGCGGCAGCGCTTTGAACTTCCGCACATCGTTGAGCGGCGTGGTACTCGCAGCTGGGGAGATCACGACGCTGTAAAGCGGCCCTGCGTAATCGAAAAATTGGCGTTGCGCTGCGCTGGGGCGCGCCGGCTCAAGGAGCCCTGGTACCGCGGTCCCGATCTGCAAAGCGCCAATCGTATCGTCAGCTATCGATGTCCCGGAACCGCCCTCCCGGTGCGTACGTCCCTGGATGTCGAACCAGTCATACTCCTCACGGGGCAGCGCCAGCAGGGCCTCGTGAAAGGCGCGTTGGATGGCCCGCAAGGATTGCTGACTGGCCTGCGCTTCCTCCGCACGTTGCTGCTCTTCGATCAGTCCTTTGACGTGAGCCTCAATGGGCGCAAGCGCAGCGACCATGGCGGCGTAGCGCTCGTCGTGAATGATACCAGTGCGGGTACCTGGGGTAAGGTTCAGGAACGGTGCATCAATCAGGCCTTGAACGTAACGCGATGACCAGGGGGCATGATCGAGACCTGGTAGGCTCGCGAAATCCTCGATGACCCGCGTGCCGGACCGAGTCAGCGCCACGCGCGAGCTGTCCGCCGGCTCCGCCAGGTACAACTCCGCATACGCGTCCCCGTAGGGCGTACGAATGAGCGGGAGGTCGTGCAGCAATCGTCCCTCGAACTGACGCGGCTCGACTTCGAATTGCTTGCGCGCGACCTTATCACTGACGGTCACGCGTACATCCGCATCCCTGATCCGGTCCCGCAGCTCTGAGGCCAGATACCATTGAATCTTCTCTCCGCTTAAGCTGCGAATGCCCTCAAGCAGAGGACTGATCTTAAGCTCGGTGCCTGGCTCGGCAACCAGGACCCGCCGCGGACTCACGTCATAGCGCGGATCGCCCTTGCGCATGGTCATCTGGTAGGCGCGCTGGTCGGTGCCGGTTGACGTCATTGTCAACGTGTCGCCGACAGTCCAGAAACTGAGCAGTCCGATGCCAAACTCGCCCTGCAGCGCCGTGCCGTTGCCGTCAGCTTTCAACCGCCGTTTGATCGAATCGCAAATGTGGGTGGCGACATACTTGAAATCGGGTCGGCCGTCCGCATCGCGCGGCACGCCATTGCCATCGTCCTTGATCGCGAGGTAATACCCGCCGTGTTCTCGACCACGCGTGATTATGATGGTCTTGGCATTGGCGTCGATGCTGTTCTCGACGAACTCGGCAATCGCTTTGAGCGGATTACCCTGCGAGAGGGCGATGATGCGGATCGCGTTCCAGTCATCACCGATCTTGAGCTTGCCACGCTCGTTAGTCTTAGCTTTCATGGTAACCCTATGCGCTGCACCGCGCTGAAGCCTGACGCACGACGTCGATATCTGTTCCAACTGGACTTAGGAAGGTCCCGCTGACGCCAAAATCGTCGATAAGTGTGTGACTTCCGCGGACCCAAAAAACCGGGGCCGTTATGAGGTAACTCTCGGGCGCAAGCTGACCGGGCGCGCTTTGAGCTTGAAGCGTTGCGTCGACACCACCCGAGCGAATTTAACTTTGATACGTACCGCGCATCGGAGTACGATTCTTATATAGATGCAAGGACACGCAGCGTATTTGGCAAGGCCAATCCAGCCGGATGTTTCCTGTCGATGTTCAGGATCGGGCTTTGCGTAAGCTGCGCCAGTTAGATGCCGCAGCAATCTTACAGGATCTGCGGAATCCGCCTGGAAATCGACTAGAAAACCTGAAGGGAAGCCGGATCAGTCACATGAGTATCCGGATCAATGATCAATGGCGCATCTACTTTCGATGGATCGATCACGATGCGTGGGACGTTGAAATCGTCGACTATCACTAAAGGTCTCGGCGGAACAAAGGACATAGCCATGGCGCGGCTGCGTAATCCTCATCCAGGCGAAATTCTGAAGGAAGAATTCTTGAACGCGATCGGCATGAGCCAGAATCAACTCGCTCATGCCATCGGCGTGTCGGGCAATCGCATCCACGCCATCGTCAACCGGACCCCGGGCCATTACGGGCGATACTGATTTGCGCCTATGCAAAGCCAAGCGCCGCATTGCGGAGCAGGTGGCCAAGATCAAGCCGTACAAGCCGGGAAAAGCGGCCTAGACCGATGAAAGCGATCACCCCTGCGTCGCATTTCGATGAAGGAGGCCGGGGATTCCGAGAGAACGCGGCCGGAAGGCCTGTGTGGACGCTTTTCTGGCCCATCGTGGGTCTTTCAAAGAGCAAAGATAGAACAGATATTCGGTCCGGAGGAGGAACCTGCAACGCATTTCCATGCTGCGCATGCGTCCCGCCGCAACCCAACAGCACCCAAAATCGCGGTAGGGTCGCGGGCTGACGCACCGGTTTAGGTCGATGTTTGTGTTCCCTGTTGGCTCGCCCTTTCGTTTTCCGGTCAAGCTGTCGCGCGTCGATCGGGCTATCCGCCCTCTGATTCGGCGGATGGTCAAAGCAGAAAACGACATTGATGAAGGTGTCCGATCAAATCCTTGGACCGTTCACGATTTACGCCGCACCTTCCCTCACCAGTGGTAGCAAACAGGCTTCAAGATCGAGCTTACGGAAGCAGCGCTCAATCATATCGCCGGAACGCGCGGCGGCATTGTTGGCGTCTCTCAGACCAACAACTATGAAGCCGAGCTGAAGGACTGCTACACTCAGTGGGAAAAGCGCTTACAGTCCATCTTGGGGTTTCGGGCGCCATGCAACGCCCTTCAAGAGCCTGCCGCGTCGGGCCATCCTGCACGACTGCCGTGTCGTCGAGCAGCGAGCGCTATGCGGCTCTTTTAGCGTTGCTTTCTTCCAGCCCTGTGATGGCGAACGCTCCCATCTCGATGAGGGATGCCACGTCGGCAATTTTGCGGCCACCGGCAACGGACCAAAGTTCCGAGAGTGCTGCTTGCGCCTGCGGAGCCAATACGCCGCGGCCGACCAGGTCGTGTATCTGGGCCGGCGTCGCCATAACGACCCCTGACGCGAGTTCGCCGAGCGCCGCGAGCCTCGCGGCAGCGCCGATGCTGATCGCCTTTGTGATGAGCGGCAGCGCCTCCTCGGGGAACCCGCCGGCTGCGAGCACGCGCGCTATGCGCAGGGACCGCTCGGCCTCTCCGCTCAGTTCGGCTGCGCGCGCCTGCGGGTCGAAATTCGGATCGGCAGCGGCTGCAAGGTCTGGCGACTGATGCAGCACGCGGGACTGACCATCAGCCAGCGTAACCATGCCGCTCGCAACCAGTCGGCGCATGGCGAGCCAGGTCCGGCGGTCGATCACCTCAACGGCGAGACCGACCTCATGGCGCGCCTCGTGTCGTTTCGCCTCGGCCGCGAGAGCTTCACCGTCGAGGTCGAGGACGGCCAATAGGCGCACACGGCCATCGCCGCCCGTGCAGGCCTCGATCAGCAGGGCCCGCTCGCCATGCTGGCGCTGCAGCTCCGCGGCGAAGGCTTCTTCGGGCGACAGGATGCGCGGCGCGACGCTCACTTCCGCCTGCATCATCGCCTGCATGCGCTCGATCATGGCTGCTCGGCCGGACGGCATCTTGAGCGCGCCGAGATCGCCTTGGCCGTCAAGCACACCGTCGGCCAGCGCCTGCTTGTGACCGAGAAGATGTAGAATCTGGTGCTCGATCGAATCCTCGCAGACGAGATTGACGACCGTGACCGAGCGCGTCTGGTTCTTGCGCCAAGCGCGGGCAATGCGCTGCTCCAGCTTCGCCGGGTTCCACGGCAGATCGACGTTCACGACCGCGGTTGCGACCTGCAGGTTGAGCCCGACGCTGCCGCTATCGGTAGAGAGGAACAGCCGGCAAGTGGGATCTTGCTTGAAGCGGACAATCTCGGCGCGGCGGCGCTTTTGAGGGACCGACCCGGTATGCCAGGCCACCTCAACGCCCAGTTCCGTCGCCAATTCCCGCACCAGTTCCAACATCCGCTCCCACTCGGAGAATACGATGATTTTGCGCGCCGGCTCCTCGAGCAGGTCGCTCAAAATTCCTTCCAGCTCTTCGAGCTTGGGGCTCACGCGGCAGGTCGGATCGAGGATCGCCGGCGTGTCGCAGATCATGCGCATGCAGGCTAGCAACAGTTGCAGACGGTCGAATTCCTTCGGCATCAACGGCCGCCGCTGCGCCTGGGCGAGGAGACGGGCAGCCGGAGCGCGGTAGTTCTCGTAGCGGAGCTTCTGCTCCTCGACCATCGACACAAAATAAGTTTTCACCGTACGGCCCGGAAGTTCGGATTCGACGTCGGACTTGCGGCGGCGGAGCATCACCGGTTGCAACCGGCGGCGCAATTCCGCGAGGTTCTTATAGTTGACTGGCCGGCCCCGCTCGTCGAGTTCATAGAAGTCGCGGTTGAACCGGAACAACGGCCCGACCAGCTCCGGGTCGAGGTACTGCACGATCGAATATAGCTCGTCGATGCGGTTCTCGAGCGGCGTGCCGGTCAGCACAAACGCATAGGGCGAGCGCAACAACTTCACCCGCCGCGCGGTCTTGATCTGCCAGTTCTTGATGCGCTGGGCCTCGTCGAGCACGACCACGTCGGGATGCAATATCTCATTGATGTCGGGGGCGTCGCCGAGCACCTGCTCGTAGTTCACGATGGTGAAGAATTTTGGCTCGCGGTAGGCCAAAAGGCGCGCCGACCGGGCGCCGAACACCGCGCGCGCCGGGCGGTCGGTGAAGCGCGCGATCTGCTCCTCCCATTCCGCCTTGAGCGAGGCCGGGCACACCACCAGCACGCGCTCGATGCCCTTGCGGCGGGCCAAAAGCTCGCAGGCGGCGATTGCCTGCACGGTCTTGCCGAGGCCCATCTCGTCGGCCAGCAAGGTCCGTTCTCCGAATGCGAGATGCAGCATGCCTTCGCGCTGATAGGGCAGCAGCGGGTGGTGCAACAGATCGAAACTCGCAGTGCCGTCCTTGACTTCAGCGACGAAGGCCGCGCGCGCCTCCTCGCGCGAACGAACCCGGCGCAGCCGGTCGAGCCAGGGCGCGAAGTGGCGCGAGACCCAAATCCGGCGACGGATGCCGGCGGGCGCAACGCGCCACGCGGAAACAAGCGCCTCGATCTCGCTCGGTTCACAACCAAGGGCGCCATCCGCTTCGATGAACTCTGCGAGCCAGCGACTCGCGGCGCTGGACTGGCGGCGCTCGCCGGCAGGCCACATCAATGCCGGCCTTGCGGTGCCGCGACGATCCAGAAAGACTTCGACGCGCTGACTGCCCCGCGCCGCGCCCTCGCGGAACGCCTTGGCGCTGCGCTGGCGCAGTGCCGCGAGCACGCCCTCGACATGCTTGCAGGTTCCGAGGCCATTGGCGCGATGATCGATGCAGCCGCAGGAATTGCTGGCGCCATCAAGGTCGCGGATTTCCACTTCGTAGAAGCCGCCGCCCCCCGACCGCACGCGGAATGTGCCGAAAATGGCATGTTTGGGTTCCAGCGCCTCGATGGCGACAATCTCGGTGCGGCCCCGCCAACGGCGCAGCGCAATCTCGTCGTCGTCGGTAGTCCGCCACCCCTGCAGCGGCGGAGGCCGATCCAGCACGACGCGGGCCTTTCCAGCCACACGACGTTTCGTACCCGCCCCTGACGCGAGCGGCCTTTGCTCGCCCTTCAAATCAGCGCGCCGCAGCATTGCGAAAAGGTAGCGACCGTAGCCGCGCTGCGTCAATCAATATGCAGACCAGGACCCAGACAACCCACAGCCCAGCGAGGCCATGGCGGAAGTATAACTGCTGCTGCGCTCCTGGCAGAACGCATTCTCGATGCGGTGCCGTTGTTTGTAGGACGTGCGGTGGAAGCGGAAAGGCTGCTTGCGGTTGGACTTGTTAGGAATGACGGCTTTGGTGCCGCGCTCGTCCAACCAGTGGCGCAGATCAGCACTGTCATAAGCTCTGTCACCGAGCAGCTTCCTGACTATCCTGGTGCGGCGTATCAGGCGCTTGGCGGGAGGGCAATCGTGCGCCTCGCCACCTGTCAGCAGGATGGAAAGAAGACGGCCTTTAGCATCTGCGATTGCGTGGATTTTCGTATTGCGCCCGCCGCGCGAACGTCCAATCGCCTGGCTCCGCTCCCCCTTTTTGCGCCCGAGGCCGAGCGGTGTGCCTTGACGTGCGTCAAGTCGATCATCTGAGTGTCTGTGGATCGGCCACGTCCGGCAAGCTCACGGAACAGCCGTTCCCACACGCCACGCTCCGCCCAGCGCACAAAACAATTCAATCGCAACCGATTTTAAATAATTGGTCTCCCTCACTCTTTTTTTCATGGTGTCCATCCCCATTTGCCGCCCCGCAGCCATCTTAATGGCTGGCCCTGAAGCCAAGGTGAAATAAGCGGACTGGCGCCTAAAATTTGTGCCGAAAAATCGCCCGCCTCGCGCGATGGGCGCCTAGCTCCCGACACATTCCTAAACATCCTTTAAGCATTGACAGCTCGCGAGGTCGCGGGATCAACCATGCTGTTCAAGCAACGGAAGCTGCAAAGCGGCAGCGTGCAGCGCGACGACACGAGACCTCTCGAACAACAAAACGCGCTGGCGGTCGCCATTTTGCTCGGGCTCTTCGTGCTGGCGGTGATTACGCTGGTCATCGCGTCGTTGATTCACGACGGCGTACTCTGACTGACATCACCCGGCGCCATGAGGCGACACCAGCAATGCGGCTGAACGGATGCATAAGATTTATCCCCAAGAATCGGCTACAACTCGCCACAGTGCCTACATCTCGTCATATTCGTAAACGTTCAATCGCGGGCCGAGGTCGGGGGACCGAAGCTGCGCAGCTTTGGCGCAGATGACAAACCAGTTTGTCCGAAGTGCAACAATCCCACATCTCTAACGAGACGCAGCCCGGACGCGGATTACGGTTTGCGTTATGAGCATCAGACGTTCGCTTGTCACGCTTGCAGTCAACTAACCGAGCGCATTGTGGACGAGCACGGAAATGCTCTCAAGTAGAGCGACCAACGTTTCAATCGCGGATACGCATTATTAGGACGTGCGGCCGGTTTGCGTTATGAGTATCAGACGTTCGTGAAACTTAGCGATGTCCCTGCGGGCGCCGTATCAAACTCAAACTTTCCGTGATGGTATCCGCACTTACCTCGATCGGCAGGCACATCGCCCCGAGCAACGCAACTGCGCCACAAGCGCCAAAACTTGATCGCAAAGGCATGCCCATAGTAGCCCCCAAAGCGAGTTTCACGCGAGAACTTGTGAAACTGAGACCTGCGCAGACGGCCAGCATATTGAGCAACTTGTTCCCCGCCCGCGAACCGCAAAATCAGTGACGTTCCGCCTTCTCGGCGACCTTTACTTTCAGCTGATGCTCCAATTTCTCGAACATTTCCAAAGTGTCGACAAATAAATCGAGTGCGTGCGCCTTGTCATGTAAGGGAGAACCCGCTGCCTCAAGCGCCGCAATTTCCTCACGCCGCCGAGCAACAATTTTGCGTCCCTCGGCTACGTACCGAGTGACACGCGCCAGTTCGCGCTCTTCGTCTGTCATGGGGCAATTCCGTCTTGTAGTGATCAGAGCACAAGCGCGATCGCGAGCGCAACATGACCTGCCCTGCACACTCGCGCTGCCACCAATTCGTGACACGCTAATCGAAGGCTTCACCCACTTCGTTACCTCCATGACTGCTCCGATTGCTCCGGCTGGAGCGGTCGCCGGGTGGGGCTTGCGCCCACTGGAAAGCGCCGCCTTGTCACGGCGCACACCCGATGCGGACTCTCCGCGCCGCGCATTTCCGCATTGCGAAGGGACTATTCGATCACCATGTTGCTGCATTCATGAGGCGACGGGACTTCATCACGCTTTCTCGGCGGTGCGGCCGCGAGTTTTTATCGCGTCGATCGTGCTCTGCGGTGCTAGATACGCTGGAACGCGGCCTGAGCCAGGACCTGCTCGGCATTTTGACGAATCAGTAAGCTCTGCCAAGCTAAGTAGTTTCAGTGATAGCGGTCTTGAGAGATGGCATTGCGGACCGAAGATACAAAAGATCACAGTGACGCGGCAGCTAGAATTCAGCGGGAGTTCGATGACGTGTCACGCGGGCTCGCAATCATGCAAATCGCCGTGGAGCACCTCAAATCGGAATTGGAGACCTTGGACCCCGGGGCAACTCCCGCAGGACCTAGTCGGCTGGACCGAGTTAAGGCCTGCAAGAACCTGGGCGAGGTCTAGCCTGTCGACGTGAACAGCTTTCCGATCTCGTCCATAAGCGAGCTGGCGAGTCCTGCCTTTCGGAATTCCGCAAAATCCGCAAGTACGGCAGCCTCCCAGATGTCCCCCTGGTCGTTGACCTTCTGCCCGCGGTATTTCAGGTAGAGCGCCCGCGCCTCTTCGGTGCGACCAAGGAACATGAGCGCGTGAGCGCGGTTCGCGTAGAGCCATAGCTGATCCGGCGCGAGCGAGATCGCCTGATCCACGGCCTGCAAACCGGTCGCGAAATCGTGGCCCAAAATGGCGCTGTAAGCCAGGCCGCCGATCCAACCGATGACATTTTGCAAGTCCTCCGCCGCGTGCTGGTTGCTGGCATCGAGGGAGGCCAGCTGCTGCCTGATCGTCAAACTGTTGCGGAAAGACTGAAGCGCATCGACAAAATTGCCCTGGTTCTCCTCGACGTAGGCGATCTTGTCCCACGATATCGACAAGTCGCGCTGCCGGACAGCATTGCTCGGATCGGATTTTGCCAACCGGTCAGTGATGGCAAAAGCGTCGCGGTAATATTTCAGAGCGTCGGCTAAAGCGCCGTTGTCTATCTGAACGTCGCCGAGTTTGTCATATGAGTTCGACAGATCAGCCTGCCAGTCCGCGTTTCGCGGATCGAATTGCGTGAGGCTCGTGATGATCGACAGGCCGGCCTGGTAGGAGGCGAGCGCGTCGGCGAGGTTTTTCTGCGCTCTCTCCACATCGCCGACTTTGTTTAGCGATACTAAAAGACCACGCTGCCGGCTGGCGTTGCCCGGATCAGCCTTCGTCAGCCGCTCGGAGATGGCAAGACTTTCGCGATAGGACTCCAACGCACCGGCAAGATCGTCCTGCTTCATTCGTACGTCGCCGATCCTTTCATACGCAATCAACAGGTCATTTTGCCAACCCGGGTTGGCGGGATCAGCCGTCGCCAACGCTTGGGCGATGGTAAGATTCGCATTGTCGGATTCGAGCGCCCCGGCGAGGTCGCCCTGCGCCACTTGCACGTCGCCCACTTTCTCGTACAACTCCGCCAGATCCCGCTGCCTGCCCGGATCCGCCTTCGCCAGCCGTTCGACGATGGCGAGACTTTCGCGGTAAGACTTCAGCGCGCCGGCGAGGTCGCCCTGCTCCAATTGCACGTCGCCCAATCTCTCGTACGAGATAGACAGCGTGTATTGCCATTCCGCGTTGCTCGGATCGGACTTCGCCAGGCGGTCCATGATCGCAAAGAAGTCGCTGTACGACTTGAGCGCTGCGGTAAGGTCGCCCAGTGCTCTCTGGACCTCACCGACTTTGTCATCCGCTCCCGCCAAGTCGCGCTGCAAACGGAGGTTGGTCGAATCTGCATTCGCCAGCCGCTCAACAACAGTAATCTGAGCGTTGTAGGACTCAAGCGCGCTCGCGAGATCGCCCTGCGCCACCTGCACATCGCCGATCCTTTCGAGCACAACCGACAGGTCGTGCTGCCGGCCGACATCGTCCGGATTGGATTTTGCCAGCAAATCGAAGATCACACTGGCGCTGCGGCGCGATGTCATGGCCCCCGATAGGTCGCCCTGCGCAAACTGGGCGTCACCCACCTTGGCATACGAATTGGCAAGCTCGCGCTGCAGGTCGTCATTGCCCGGGTTAGCTTGCGCGACTTGCTGCGCGATCGCCAAACCGTCGCCGTAGGACTTCAGCGCCTCGCTGAGCTGGCCCTGCGCCAACGCCGCGTCGCCCAATTCTTCGTCCAATTGCACGAGATCGGTCTGCCACAGAACGTTGCTGGGATCGGATTTTGCCAGCCTTTCGGCAATCGCGAGGCTGTCTCGGAAGGATTGGAGCGCTCCCGCGGGGTCGCCTTGAAACGCCTCAACGTCGCCGATCTTTTGCTGCGCCACCGACAGATCGCGCTGCCAAAGTGTATTGTTAGGATCGAGCGCCACCAGTTGCAGAGCGATTTTTTGGGAGCGCTGCGCCGCGGCCAGGGCGCCGGCCGTGTCGCCGATCGCCAGCAGCGCATCGGCGGTCACGTTGAGCGCGGCGCCCTCACTGCGTTCAAGGTCCGGTGACACCTGCCCCGATTTGGTGAGCTGATCCTGCAGCGCGCGGGCCCGGTCGAGAATGTCCTTTATGAGACTGGCCGGAATTCCCACGGTGTTGTGGAACCGCTGCGCCAGATCGAAGACGAGGCTATTCGCCGTCTTGGTCGCAGCCGCAAGCGTGTCTTCGGCGCGCTGGCGCTGCTGATCCGCAATCGTCCTTTCCTCGACCGCGATGCCGCGCTGCCAGTAGGCGAGGCCCGCGAGAACCAGGGCGACGATCAGTCCGGCCGCAAGACTGCCGGTCAAAACATTTCGCCGCCGCGTCGCGCCGCTCCGGCTCTCAGCGATGAAAGCTTGCGTCTCGGCCGTCGGCTCCGGCGCGTCCTGCGGACGCGACGCGATCCAGCGCTCGGCGTGCTCCAGCGCCGGCGAGCGCAGCAGCATTCCGCCCGGGCGGCCGCCCGCCGACCACTGCCGCGCCGCCTCGCCATAGTCGGTGTGCTTCCTGATCCAGCCGACGTCGGTTTTGAGCGCCTCGGCGAGCCTATCGGCACTATCGTCGAAGCGGTCCGGATCGTCGAAGAACACGAAATTGAGCCGGCGCAGCACGTCCGGCGTCGCGGCGTCTTCGACGCGGCGGCACACGATCGGCGCGAAGCGCTTGTGGAGCGATGCCGCGTGGGCGACTTCCTTGGTACAAATCTCAGAAGCGACAGCATCGGGCGAGAGGACAAACACAACGGTATCAGCTTTGCCGATCAGACCCTCGATGCGCTTCCACCAATCCTCGAAGGCATAAATCTCGGCGCGATCGATCAACGGCTCAAAGCCGCGCACCTTAAGCGCCGCCTCGAGGCGGTCCGCGAAAGCTAGGTCCTTGCGCGAATACGAGATGAAGACTCTGGCCTTGGGCCCAACCTCATGTAAAGATTCGACTTTTACATCCATTGGCGCCCGCCCTGATCGCGGGGAACATTAGCTAGTAAATAAAAAGTCGGAAAGTAGCGGCTGACCTCGTCAACTGCGACATCGCGCGATATTCGGGTCACGTCGCTTTCACCTTGTGAACAGACGATCGCCCGCGCGACAAGCTTTCTTGCGATGCGGAAACGGCGCGGTCGATGTGGTGGACGGTGCCCGCTCCCAGCAACGAGGTGCTCTAGGGTGATCGTTGCGATCGAATCACATCAGGGGGCCATCGACATGCAAGTCACCACGATCGGTTTGGATATCGCCAAGAACGTGTTTCAAGTTCACGGGATCGACGCGGCCGAGAAGGTCGTTGTTCGAAAGCAACTTCGGCGCAGCCGGGTCCTGGAGTTCTTCAGGGTGCTGTCGCCGTGCCTTATCGGCATCGAGGCGCGCGCCACCGTGTCTGCGGAAGAGTGGGAGCAAAAAGTTCGACGCAAAAGGTCCCGTTGACTTTTTCGCGTCATCTCCGCTTCCCGCGTCTGGCCTGAAGATCAAACGAATCCGGCACCGCCCGCGCGAAATAGACTTATGAGGTTTCTTGTCGATACCAACGTCGTTTTGGAATGGGTCAAGATACGTCCAGATCCTGGGGTTATAACCTGGATGGCCGATGTCGACGAGGATCGGGTTTTTATCAGTGTTCTTTCCTTGGCTGCATTGCGCCGCGGAGTTCGAACGCTTGCCGGCGGGCAATCGCCGAAGCCGCCTCGATGCATGGTTCCAAGAGGAGGTGCCGCAGCGTTTTGAAGGGCGAATAAGGCTACTATTCGGACGGGTCGGATTGGTCGACGCATGGCGGAAAACCGATGCTATCTAACGTCATCAGATCCGTTCGCGACCGCGTGCTTCGTCGCCAATTGCCGAACTGCTTTTTAAGTCTCGTCCAAGGCAAGCAACACGAGCTTAGCAAACTGCCGAGCGTGCCAGGCCTCATACCTATTGCAACTTAATCTCGCTTTCGGGAAGCGTCAGCTTTAGTTGTAGGGCAACCTTGAGAGCTTCCGCAAAGTTCGAGCATCGAAGTTTCACTTGTCCTTCAACTTGAATCACGTATGATTCATGACTCGCCAAGTTCGGAGCAATGGATTTTTCCATGAGTTGCACCTTTCGCGCCGTTTACGAATTGCTGCGCGAGATCGCGCATACAGCGTCAAGCCGATTCGTTAATTTTCTCTTAATTTTCGCGAAATTTTCTCTTAATTTTACCTACTTGTCGGGCGGTCAAATTTCCTGAACGCAAACCTGATCATCAAGTGCTCTCGACGCAAATCGGTTAGATGCGCGCGCTTTTCGTCGTTGGTTAGATGAGCGCCGAAATTCAGCCCCTTGGAGCGCAGGTAATACATGTGGTAGCAGGAGCAGCGGCGTCAACGATGCAAGTGCTTCCACGCATAAGATCAAAATACTCGGGAAGCTCCGATTGCCGCCGTGGCTGGAAGCCGTGGAACGGCCGTCACGATTGGTTCGAGCTCTTCGCTGCCGTTTATGGACGAAAAGTTGACTGCTCGTGGCGGAGAAGTCCTCCTCCCGTCTTTCTTGAAACTTCGCGTCAACCTGCAAACGGGTCCGCCCCTCTGCCCTTTTAGGGCAAGTCCTTGGTTGAAGAAGGGCACGGTTCAATGATGTGTTCCGTCAAGCCTGCCGTTTCATTGTCAAAGGTCATACGGCAACAATTAATTCCATCAGGCAGGGTATAGACAACGTCACCCGAAGCTACCCCAAGGCCGCCCTGAGGAGTCCTACATATAAGACGCGGACAACACCAACGACGCATTGGCCCGAGACCATCATCTTGGCAAGTTTACCATGCTGGTGCCCAATGAGACCAAATTTGTTCCACCGGACCTGATGGTTTCTCAAGACGCTATGTCGCCCCTCAAGATCGGCAGCTTGTGGCAATGTCGCGCAAGCATCGGCGAGCGAAGACCGATCGTGTGCGAGCGAAGAGAAGCACGAACCCGCATCGTCATTAGCTGCCGCGGCGCGGGCAAGCTTGGGTGTCCGCTTTGCGCCGGATAACTCGGCTAGCGAGCGATCGGCCGTTAAAAATGGGCAGTATCAGAACTCAAAGTTCTTGAATCAAAATTCCCTGTTCAGGACTTGATTTAGAGAAGTCTTCTTCGCTACGGAGGGCAAAATAGCTTTGCAACACAATCCGCTGAAAAGCTGCCGTGGCCATTGCTGACCGTTGCGTCCGCTCGCTTTTGGCCAATTCGACAAACACTGAATCGATTTCGTTTGTGAAGTCGGTTGTGCTATTTATGCAACAACAATCTAAATTCCACACTTCTGAACCAAATGAAGCCGATTTAAGCCAAAATTGAGGGGGACTTTGAAACATCGGGAAGCCTGCCGAGCGTGTGGTTGCTCGGTGCGATGGATGGGGTGTTTCATGAAAAGTGAGATCACGAGGTATAGTCTGCCTCACGAGTGTTATGTCATCCAAATCGATGGTCGAGTGAAATCAACCTATCGACGTTTTGTGGATGCCCTGAGAGCAGGCTTGCAACTCAAAGATCAGTTTCCACAGCACGACGTCAAAGTGCGCGCGATGCAAGCGAGCAAGTCTACTGCAGACGTAAAGCAAGGATTTGTTTTGCATTGACGTCACCGGCGGGGGTCGCATTAAGCTCCGCTGAAAGTTTTTTACAAGGTTGATAGGCTTTGCTGCGCGCCGCGGCAGGGACAGTGTACCGGTGTTTCATTTCCGAGCCCCGGACGACAATCCACCGGTGATTGATCCGATCACGCTCTAATGCGCGGCGCCGGAATTAACCGCTGCTACGACCCGAGGCATGTCATTCGCCACCAAGCTGCCATGATGATCAGCAGTAAACTAGAGGCCCGACAAGGTTTGGTTTCGTGATAGCTTTGGCGTATCAGCGCCAACTTTGCCGAGCAACCCGAGCTGCGCTCTCTACGGGCTTCTGCACTCTCTGCAGGAGATAGTCAAAATGCTTCGTGCTGTGCTTGCCGTTGTGGCCATTGCAGCTGTCACGATAACGCTGCTGGACAGGAGCGCGAATGCCCAGACGCAAACTACATCGCCTGAACCTACAATTTGGGATCACAATGGCTCCGTGCTGTATTTGGTAGAAAGCGGCTCATCTCGCGAGTTCCATTATCAAAAGCCCCGTGCAGGGATGTTGGAGGCAGGAGTACGTCCCGGCTCGCTTCTGTTCCGCGGTCAAGTCGACAACGGACAATACTCAGGAACGGCATATACTTTTAATCCGCATTGCGGCGCAATCCCATTCAAAGTTAAGGGATCGGCTCTCGGCAACGATGAACAGATAATGCTTACGGGGCTGGCGCCGCAAGTCGGACGACACTGTCGCACTTACGGATCTTATACCAGTAATTTGGAATTCAGACGATTGAAATCAACAGACGTAGCTCAATCGCAAGAAGCACCGGAGGCGACCCAGGCGCCAGGCGTCGAGCAGTCAAAATCTGAGACGGCGTCGGGGATAGAAACAGAAAAGTCGCCGAGCGAGGTCACCGAGCCCAACGTTAGTACTCCGAAAGCACGGCCGCCCGTGACAAATGATGGAGCTCCCTCGGCAGCGAAAGACAAAAACCTGGATAACTACATATGGGCAGTAGTGCTCATAGTCGTGGTCGTGGTCGTTTCGGTCTCGGCAATACTGGCAGCGGCATAGGTGTTGTGCACCACAGCAAGCAGTCCGGCTGAAATGACGTGATGGGTCGCCTTCGACGCTTTGAGCGTTCGCCGATCACTATCGCGGTAGGGAGGCGAGTTACCTCGCCCCCTCGCACAGATCCGTACGAGCCCGATTCGGGCGTACGGCTCCCACCTCGGGTGTCTGACGGTAAGGCGGGCTCTGGCCAAGGGTGAAGAATGCGCGGTTGTGGGGGCCAGTCGTTGGCTAGCCGCGTGATCCGTTCCACGGTCGTCCAATCCTTTTGACTTCGCTGACGCAGCGTGCGTCGCCATAGGTTGGTGATGTGGAAGCAAAACGCGGTCAGTGTTGGACTGTTTGTCGGCACCGCGTGATAGTTGAAGTAGCCGGTGACGACCTGGTTCAGCCACTTTCCCTGTTCGGAATCGGCTGATGCATACGACGCCGCAGTTCCTGTTTGATGCTTGCAGCTTTATCCGTCGGGACTTCCGTTTGATCTGGAATTTACCCCGGCGAGTTTTATTGCAGAGGAAGATGAAGCCCAGGAAGGTGAAGGCTCCGGTTTGCCAAGTCCGCGTTGCCTGCGGTTTTCCACCGCAAGGCGTCCGAACTCGATGAGCCGGGTCTTCTCCGGATGAAGCGACAGCGCAAACTCCTGTAACCGCTCACGCATCATGTCGAGGAAGCGCCGGGCGTCGGCTTCGCGTTGGAAGCCGACGATAAAGTCGTCGGCATAGCGCACGATGATCATGTCGCCCGTGGCCTCGCGCCGTCGCCAGCGTTCGGCCCAGAGGTCGAGAACGTAATGCAGGAAGACGTTGGCGAGTAACGGCGAGATCACCGCGCCCTGCCCCGTCTCCATCTCATTGACCGTCGCAACCCCATCTTCCAGGATGCCCGCCCTCAGCCATTTCTGGATCAAGCGGATGATGGGTCGGTCGCCGATGCGATGTCCCAGGAATCGGATCAGCCATTCTGGCTAATTTCGTCGAAGAACGATTGGATGTCGGCGTCCAGTACCCAGTTCACCTTCGTGCTCTCGATCCCAACAACGAGGGCATCCAGCGCATCGTGCGGGCCACGCCCAGGTCGGAACCCGTCGAGAACCCGAGGAAGTCTTCCTCGTAGATCGCGTTGAGCACTGCGACCGTCGCCCGTTGGACGATCTTGTCCTCCAAGGCTGCAATCGCGAGCGGGCGCTGTTTTCCGTCCGCTTTCGGTATGTGCGTCCGGCGTGACGGCAGTGCCCGGTACTCGATGAACAGGAGCTGGCGACGATCATCGACATGCTTCCTGAGCGACGGCTGTTTGCCGGCGAGGAAGGTGTCCCGGCTTAGCCTCGCAGGCGCCCCTCCACGGCGCGCCGAGTTCGCCCGGCATAGCGGCCGCACCGCATCGTAGCCACCGTCATGCCTGCGGCCGCGTAGCTCCTCGAAGATTCGAATTAGGGTCAGACGTTCACGTGACTTTTTGCCTGATTGCAACAGCGGCGCCACGAGACTGACTGATCTTGACCCGCATTGCGCCATGCGGTCTCATTGAGATCAATGGTCTCATGGAGCGCTGGATGGCCGGAAACCTGCATGTGCGTAATTTGGACGATGATCTGATCGCTCGTTTGAATCGCCGTGCGGCGCGGCACGGCCGCTCGACCGAAGCCGAGCATCGGGAAATCCTCCGCCATGCCCTTCTCGGCGACGTTGAACCTTCCTTCGACACGTTAGCCGCCGACTTGCGGAAGTTGACAAAACGGCGGAAACAGACGCCCTCGGAGGTTCTTCTTCGTGAAGGACGTGAGGAGCGGTGAACAGGTTCGTCATCACAGGGCGGCGCAGGGTGAGTGATATAGCCATCTCTTTGGTCGAGGCCGTAAGACTATAAGACAATCCACATTAGGTGTCAGAGTTTTGGCACTGAGCTCGGCTGTTCCTGCGATCTGGTCAAAGTCACTTCTGCGCGCCGAGCGTATCAGCACCTCGTCAAGACCACATCGAACTGTGGGACCGGCATGATCAGCATATCCGCTGGATCATTGCGGCGACATCGAGCATGGCGATCGGAAACGCGGCATTCGATTTTGCGTCGATGATGCATCCGCATGGGCGGTTACTTCAGGGCTCCCGCGCTTGCGCGAGCACGGTCCGTGACGCGTCTTCGGCGTTGATGGGAATGGATGCTGACCCTTTTGTGCTCTGGCCTTCGGGCTGGGGCCCCATTTTTCGTCGGCCAAGATCAAAAAACCCCGGCATTCCCCAAAATGCCGGGGTTCAAGTTGGGGGTCTGAACCCCTACATGTCCGGAAGGGGTCCAGCCGCAGTGCAATATTACTTCGGGTCTAGGGATTTCCAAGCCCCGCGACGCTGGCGTCCGGGCGGCCGGGCGACACCCGCTCGATCTCAGCCCGGATGAGACGCTCCACTAAGCTCGGCAGATTGTCGTCCAGCCAAGACTTCAACATCGGCTGTAACATTTCGCAGACCAGATCGTCGAGCGTACGCCCATTCTGCGACAGCAGCGTGTGCGCCAGCGTATTAAAGGCGAAATTGACCGCCGCCTTCGTTTCGCTCGACAGAAGTTTATCGCGCGTATCGTCAGTCTTAGCACTCTGCGCAGAACTTGGCTTGACTACCGGCGGCATAGGGGCGCGGCCACCTTATCGGAGAGGTCGTCGTTTGTCTGAAACGACAGATTCCGGCCGTTGAAAATCGGCTCATCGTCAGGCCTAGGCGTTTTGTGATGATAGCGCGGTGGGACGACCGGGCAAGAGCGCCTTTTGCGCCCTTGAAAACACGAAACGGCCACCTCGCCGTAGCTCGGCCGCCGCTTCGATGGTCATCGCCAAGGGTGCAGAGCTAATAACCCAGGGCCCTCAACTTTCCTTATACGGCGCCATTTGGCTTTGGATCAAAAAAAACCGGACCAGCTTTTGGGAGGCAAAGGCCCGGGGAAGTTTCCTTGTCAACAGCGAGCCGGCTGGATCCATCCAGTCTCCCAACTCACCGCAAAAAACCTAGCACTTTGTCGTCTGCAACACGGATTTGAATTCAAAGCCGCGCAGGTGATGTCCCTGCGGTGCCCAGTGGCGAACAGCGGAAGCGCGCGACTGAACCTCTGCTGCCTTTGTGGTTTCCTAGTTCAGACCTTAATTTATCGATCTCATCGTGTCTTGGATCCATTGCCGAAATGGCGATAGCGGTGTTGCCCCCGTCATTCCACCGCAACCTTTAGTTCCATTCGGTCCCGCCGCCCAACTGACAACGGCTACCACTTTCGGGCCTTCAGGTTTGATTTCAAATACGGGCGATCCGGAGTCGCCCGCGCAGGCGCCAATGGGCGTTGGTCTTCCTGACAAGTTCCACCAGCCTAATCTGCTGGTCACCAAATGCTCCTAAGGCAACAGTCAACGTCGCCATTCGATTGAAACCAGTCTCGTTGAGCCCTTTGAACGCTATTCCGCCTCCGACCACTGTGACTTGGTCTCCCGGCCAAGCCGGCGGCTCATTAAGTCCAAGCGTGGCGACCCCAATCTCCGGAGATAAAGGGGTCGAGTACCTGACGAGGGCCAAATCCGCCACGACCGGTAAGACTTGTGGATCGAATTGCGGTGGCATCACCCAGTCGAGCACATCTGAAAACTGACGCAGACCGTTTGACTTGTATTGCACTCGGTAGCTCGTCCCAGCTTGCAAACAGTGACCCGCACTCAGAACCACATTATGTGCGACGACGGTGGCGGTACAGAAGGTTTTATTATTCGGACCAACGAGACCGACCACTGCACGAGCGATATCACCGCTAGCTAATTTTGCGCCCCCGACCAGCCCACAGGCTTCGCCGGTGAGCAGCGGCAGGCTGATCATCATCAAAGGGAAGAGTCTTAAAAACATAGTGATCTGTGTTGGGCGTTGCGGATCATCGGAATTACATGCTGTGTCTTGACAGCGAATCCCCAAGCTGAGCATCCGAATGCGCCGTTAAAGCGACGCAGCACGGGTAGCTCCGCCATAAAACTGCCAATGTCCAGCCGACGACAACGAATGCTGCTAAGCCACAAGAGCGGAGCGATTACGGCCGGAATATCTCTGCCCCGATTGGCTGCTATACCGAGCCCCGATTAGTACGCCGGCAGCACAGGCAACCATCAATGTAAACTTGACGTCGTCTGCGCTCATCGCGTCCAACCGCACGGCCGGGCTTTTCTTTAACGCTGCTCAATTGCGCGAGCTCTGGACATGATCCAGGGAATCTTAGTTCAAGGTCGTATTTGCAAATAGCTTCATTCTCCCACTCGGTGACTGCAATCGCTTCGCTATCGCCAATCGGTTACCCGAAATCTCTCATCGGTCGCAGAGTTTCTGAACTCTCTGATCCAGTAGCCCAAGATTTCCCCCATGAGTTCTTGACAGCGAATTCCCGGCAAGCGCGGTCTGATAGCGCCCCGACGTGGTCAGCAAATCGCGCCGGGACTTAGTAAGCCCGCCCTCTTCCTGAACTATGACTGGAAGCACACTAGCGAAACTACAAACCGCCTAAATAACGCATCTCCTGCAATAAAGAACGGCATTACGTTACCGCTGGCAATTGGGCACTAACGCGAGAACCAGATAAATGTCCCCCTAACTCCGATTGATCGCCTGATGGAGACGTGCCCCCTCTAATGACCCTGCTCGTCGGCTGAGAATTTCCGGAGTGGCATCGGGCCTTCCGGCCGGCCATTGTTGGTCAGGCACTTTTTATTTCCAGAAACGCCCGGTTTGTTGAGGCTCAATGAAAACCCAGCAGCGTAGGTGACGAGTACGCGGCGCCCTGCTCTGCTGCCCACCTCTTAGGCTCTGGTATTTAGTCCGGTGCCCCCCGACCTGCCGACAGTTCCGGTCATGCGGGTTAAGCTGACTTGAATTTAATCGTAATATGACTATAATGACTAATGTGACTTAAGGAGGTTTCATGAGAGGGAACACCTGGACCGTTGCCGAGGCCAAGGCGAAATTCAGTGAGGTTATCGAGCGCGCAAGAACTGGCGAGCCACAGACGATCACACGTCACCGTCGTACCGCAGTGGTTGTCGTGTCTGCGGAAGAGTGGGAGCAAAAAGCTCGGCGCAAAGGGACCCTCGCTGACTTTTTCGCGTCATCTCCGCTTCCCGCGTCCGGCCTCAAGATCAAACGGATCAGGGACCGCCCGCGCGATATAGACTTATGAAGTTTCTTGTTGATACCAATATCATTTCGGAATGGGTCAAGCTACGTCCAAATCCTGGGGTCGTAACCTGGATGGCTGACGTCGACGAGGATCGGGTTTTTATCAGTGTTATTTCCTTGGCTGAATTGCGCCGCGGAATCGAACGCTTGCCGGTAGGCAATCGCCGAAGCCGCCTCCATGAATGGTTCCAAGAGGAGGTGCCGCAGCGTTTTGAAGGGCGAATCTTATTGGTGGATCCTGCCGTCGCCGACGCTTGGGGACGAATTGTAGCGCGCTGTGAAACGGCCGGCCGACCTATCGGCGCCATGGACGGATTCATTGCCGCTACCGCCGAAACGCACGGGCTAATTCTTGTCACGCGTAATGTGTCTGACTTCAAGTTCTCGCTCAAGGAGATCGTGAATCCCTGGGTGGGGTAATAGCTTATCCCGTTAGTGCGACCGTTTGCCCACGAGTAACCGTTCGGTTGACGGTCACTGGTGATGGGGGGGTGTGAGTCACTTAAATTGCGACATTGACAATCACCGACAACGCATTGTTCCACGCGGCTAGTCCTTAGGGCGCGCGCGCGAGGTTGTTCTTGGCGTGCAGGAATAACCGGCGGCCTTCCTGTTCGGCGTCCTCGATCACTGCGAAGGCAGCTCGCGGTGCGCCTGTGAAAGCAATGCTGCCGATGAAGCGATGCAACGCCTTCGTCGTGTTGTTGGCACCGGCCTTGGAAAAATGCGTCACGGACAACAGACCGCCACTCGCAAGCTGGTCTACTTTTACCAAGAGTAACAGCTTTGGAACTGCTGCGTCATCGCGCGATAGCTTTACGCCGGATTTTTGGCGTATCCGTGCAGCGAGCTAAAAAATCAACATAGACAGAAATTGAGGTTGCGATAATGTCGCAATAGGATGGCTGACGCTTCAGTCAAGCATAGAGCGCATTTCATCGCGCGCGCGGCCGAAGCCCGCGCGCTGGCCTCGATGCTGGGGGTTCATCCGCTAACTTGCCGATACTTGGAGCTTGCCAAGCGGTACGAAAGTCTCGCTGGCATAAGCGAGGAGACTTCCGCGCCCAGCGTGCGTAACAAGCGAGCAGCCAAGTCATGAGCCGATCAGGAGGGTGTTAGTGGAGCGAATCATCTTGGTGGGGGCGAGCAAGATAGCATTCCACGCTACAAGAATGCCTCCACGCGTTGCGAACATCTTTCAGAATATGGTTCGCGTGTTGCCAGTGCGTGTGGCCTAGGCGCTCCGAGTGCTCGAGCAGGAACCGCCGCCTGCTCTCCACACTGTCTACTCTTACGCCATCGACCGTGATGCGGGCCGGAGAGAGCGCGGCGAGCAACTACACGACCCCGCGTTTTTTGCCCCGCAGGCTTGGCTTGATGGCCTGGGGGCCGCAGGCCTTGGATCAAAGAAACAGGTCCCCGCCGCAGGCCCTCGAATTCAGGGTATGCCGAACCGTAACCTGACACTCGACGAACTGAAGTCCGCGCGCGCCGCATTTCATTTCAGCTTCGTTTTTTGGTCAGCTTGAACCCCGCGACACGATCGGCTCTCAGATATTCCACAAGGGTTGCACCGAAACACGTCGATATTGTCAGAATGGCCAGGCACATGTGCGCACGTGGGAGGTTATGTCGAAGGAACCAATTTGCAGCCTCTCGTGGCGTCAACGCGTGCCGGTTCCCGCAAATTCAGCGGCCACATCGCGACGGCGTCATCATACGGGGTCGACGTGCGCAGCCGCCCGATCGCAACGGCGCTCAAGGGCTGCGTCGTGCTTTCTCTCTCGAATTTCAGGTTGGCGAGATCGCCGCTTTTACCCCTTGGCGGGGCGGCGCAGAGCCCCGCGCTGGGATTGCCTGCCAGAAGTCGACGCTCGGCGCCATTCGCGTGTACGAGCTGTGTTTCGCAATAGCTATTGGCCGATTTGAACGTGACAATTGCGCAGCCCCCCGCAGGCAATACGTGCTGCCGCGATAGACAGGTCTATACCGCCACGAGGGCCGCCGCGGTCGTTGATACGTACGGTGACGCAACTGACGCCGCAAACCTTTATCACTGTGCCAAGCGGCAAGGTTCGACTGGCCGCCGTCATTCCATTGGGATCGTACCGCTCACCGCTGGCAGTGCGTTTCCCGCTGTAACCATCCCGGCCGCCATAATAGTTGGCCCACGCCGCTTGAGCCGCCCCCCCTGTAAGAACGAGAAACAGCGCTGTACCAATCAGGCGTTTCATCATGTGCGTTATCCCATGCATCGTCGAGGCAAAAGCACGATTCACTTCGCTGCGACGCGTTCTCGGGCGTTAGTTTTTGCCCGCAATGACAGATATGAGCGCAATGAGCACGTTGGCCAGAGCTACGTTTGAATGAAGGGTGGCGTTTATGAAACTTTCCCTATCCCACCAATCACTGCCGCACCGGCGGACAAACGCTTCCTCGCCTAAAAGTTCCGTGCAAGCGCATGCGGCCGGTGTTCATTGGTTCCAATGCGGGTAGTGCCGTCCGAACTATCTTATCGGTATTCGTCTCGGAGCGAGAACTCCTTGGCTGCCTTATAGGATCTGGGCCACGGTAAATCGTAACCCTGGGCCTCTGCCGCATCGCGGGTAAAGTAAGGCTTTTTGAGATGGCCTTTCGCCAACAGGCACAAGTCCGCGCGGCAGGCCGCCAGAATGGTGTTGATATCGCCGTAGCTTGTGATCCGCCCGACTGTCATCGTCGGAATCTTTACCTGATTGCGAATTTGATCGCTGAACGGGGCTTGGAATAGCCGCCCGGTGACTGGCCTGCGAACATTAATAACATTACCGGTGCTCACGTCGATGATGTCCACGCCAGCGTCCTTCAACATCCCCGAGAATTCGATCATCTGTTCGATCGTGCTGCCGCCCGGGCTCCAATCGACCGCGGAAACGCGCACTGACAGCGGCTTGGTTGGCCAAGCGGCGCGAACGGCGCGGACCACCTCCAACGGGAAGCGTGCGCGGCCGTTAAGGTCGCCACCAAACTCATCTGTACGCATATTGCTTAGAGGCGACAGGAAGGTTGACAGCAAATAGCCGTGGGCCATGTGCAGTTCGACGAGATCAAACCCGGCTTCCTCCGACCAGCGCGCAGCGCGGGCAAAGTCTTCGACAACCCGCGCAATATCCGCGTGGGTCATCTGGCGCGGAACCGGAAGCGTGTCGCAGAAAGAAATGGCGGATGGTCCCAATGTTTCCCAGCCACCTGCGGGGGGTGGGATGTTTTGCCCCTCCCATGGGAGAGCTGTCGATGCGCGCCGTCCAGCATGCGCAAGCTGGATAGCGATCTTCGCCGAGGTATGACGGTGCACGTATTGGACGACCTTGCTCCAAGCCTGCATATGCTCGGGCTGGTACATGCCGGCGCAACCAAGCGTGATGCGTCCCTCCGGCGAGACATTCGTCATTTCGGCAAAGACAAGCCCGGCGCCTCCGATCGCGCGGCTGCCGAGATGAACAAGATGAAAATCGTTCACGGTTCCGTCATCGGCCTGGTACATGCACATTGGCGAAACGGCAACGCGGTTCTCGAGCGTGAGACCGCGCAATGTGAACGGCACGAACATCGGGGGCGGCGGCGCTTTGTTCGAACCAATCGGAGTGCCGGCAAAATCTCGGTCGACCGTGTGAACGAACGCGGGTGCCGCGTTCTCGAGGTCGCGATGATTCACGCGTAGCGATCGGGTCAGCGTGTTGAACGCAAAAGCCGATGGTGGAAAATCGATATAGCGACTCAAATTTTCCAACCAGTCCATTTCGAGGTCGGATGCTCGGGCCGCGCTCGCTGCTACGGCGCGCCGGGTCTTCTCGTAGCGTTCCAATGACTGTTCCACGGAACCGACCTCGGTGATCGCGGAGGCGAGCTCCAAGGCATCATCCAGCGCAAGCTCCGTGCGGTATAAAAACGAGGGGTGGACGGCCTTTGCTGCGCCGCCGAGCAGGATGCGGTTCCCATCACGCCATCGACGCGGAATAGCTGAATAAATATGAGACAACCGGCCGGAACCGAGAACGCGTCCACCCTCGAGTGAACGCGAAAAGACCTCAGACACGTAAGCAGAAAGCACTCCGGGATCGGCGTCCATCAGGCCTTCACGCGACCAGGCATCGCCGTTCGCCTCGACAAAAAAGGCGGCCCGCGCCTCACCGACTGAAAATCCGTGTCCGAAGAAAAGTGATGGTCCTCTTTCAATGACCTCCAGAACGCGATCAGCGGCAAGATGCGTTACTGCGAAGCAAATACCCCAGGCGCGCCGATGCGCAATGTCGCATTCAAGATGAACAGAATCCGGCGGCACGTCGGTTACGTCCAGAACGACGAGATCGAATGCTGCCAATTCCTGATCAAGGTCGGCTGAGCCGCCGTGGCGCACATTGCAATTTTGCTCAATCGCAGCCTGTTCGAGGCTGGTCATCAATTGAGCCCGCTCAATAGCATTCCCCAGCCTGCCGGCGATGCTCGTCCTGGCGCCGCGGTGGAAAATGTCCGTGCTGAGCCACTGCTTAAGGGGAAGAGATTTGTTTAGTGCCGCTTCAAGCCTGTCCCGAATATTGCGCCGACGATTTTCCGACAGTGCGAAACCTGGGCAGGGGTCCTGTTCGACCGCCGGTCGAAAAATTGTCACCGCCTGCGCTTTCGCCTTTCTCTTGACGGCAAGCGCGAACAGCAAGCTGGCTGGGCCTGATCCTACGCATGCAATGTGTTGCATCAGCCCCGTCGCTCGATAGTGCCTGCTACGGCGCGAACCGGAGCGGCTTAGATCGTCAGTAAGAAAGTCATATCAGAAGGCAAAACGAAGATGACATGGCCGATACGCCTGAGCAAGCGCGCTCGAGGCGGGGAGGTCTGCTAGAATTTGGTGCCGATCGAATATTGAAAGGCGGCCGCCGTTGTGCGCGTCGGCGCGCAGTTCCCGCAGCACGGCCGAGGGTGCCTTCAGCGCAGAGCGGCGACAGTTGTATTTTTATCCGGGAGCTGCAAGCCTGACGCGCTGACATGTCCGTGAATTTGCGGCTAGTCTTCGGCAGCGACTAGTCAGGAAAATCAGTCGGCGTTGTTTCGGGCGAAGTTGCGCAGCCTGGAGATTTCAAGATCGTAGGCCATGAGTATGAAGAACCCCCGCCGTCGATTTCTTCATCTGGCAATGGGTGCTGTCGCACTCCCAACCGTCTTGCGGTCCGCAAGGGCGGAAGCCTATCCGACGCGTCCGGTACGTATCATCGTTGCACAGGCGCCCGGCAGCGGGTCAGACATTGGTGCGCGCCTGATGGGGCAGTGGCTGTCTGAACGCCTCGGTCAGCAATTTGTTGTTGAAAATCGGCCGGGCGCCGGCGGTAACGTCGGCACCGAAGCGGTCGTGCGCGCGCCCCCGGACGGCTATACAATTCTCTTGGTCGTGTCGTCGAACACGGTCAATGCCACGCTCTACGACAAGCTTAATTTCAGTTTCATCCGTGACATCGCGCCGGTCGCTGGCATCTACGTCGTGCCTCTTATCATGGAGGTCAATCCATCCTTCGCGGCGCAGACCGTTCCGGAATTTCTTGCCTTGGCCAAGGCCAATCCCGGTAAGATCAATATGGCCTCGGCCGGCATTGGGAGTGCGCAACATGTCGCCGGCGAGCTGTTCAAATTCATGGCTGGTACAGACTTGGTCACGGTTCACTATCGTGGTTCGACGCCCGCACTAGCCGATCTGCTAGCCGGTCAAGTCCAGGTCATGTTCGATGTCACGCCGTCATCCATCCCGCTCATCAAGGCAGGTAAGCTTCACGCGCTGGCCGTGACCACTGCGACGCGCGTGGAAACGCTGCCCGAAACTCCGGTCTTGGGAGATTTCGTGCCGGGCTACGAGGCAAGTGCATGGCTTGGCTTTGGCGTACCAAAGGATACGCCGGCTGCGATTGTCGGTATACTCAATCGGGGAGTGAACGCGGGTCTCGTCGACCCCACGATTCAGGCACGTATCGCCGACCTGGGCGGCGAGGTGTTGCCAGGCTCGTCCGCCGAGTTTGCTAGGCTGATTGCAGACGACACCAATAAGTGGGCAAAAGTGATCAAGTTCGCCGGTATCAAGCCGGAGTGATCGAGTCCAATACCCTTACTGACGGGCGATACATGACTGCGATATGCCACGGGACATATCGCTGTGCCGCGCCGACTCGAATGGCTGTTCGTGCCGTTTTGTGAGCCAGGAAAAGACGTCTTTGCCGTTCAGATCCGCGGTCCTGCCTTAGGCAATTTTTATGGCCGGCCTAACGATCGGGATTGACCACGATATTGACCAAGCCGCCGGGTCGTTCCTTGATCGCGTCGAGCGCGTCATTCACTCGGGCAAGTGGATAGGCCTGCGATATTAGGTGCGACAAGTCGAGTACGCCTACGCGCGCCATTTCTGCCATGAGCTGACCTTCGCCGGTCGTGAACCAATTCGATCCTTGAAAATGTAGCCGACCGGTCATGAATCGGATTGGCTCGATCGAAAGCGGTTCCGTCAGCGCGCCGATGTTGACAGCGATGCCGCCGCGTTTGAGGCCACTCAAGGCTTCAGCGGTGTTTCTGGCCGATGCGTTGCGCGCGGAGCAGTCTATGAGCACATCCACCCCGAGCCCGTCGGTACGTTCCCGCAACCACTCCGCGATCGGCTTATCACTCAAAGCCAACGTGTCGATGCGGTGTGGCGCCAGGGCCTTCAGTCGCGACATCACGTCACGATTGCGCCCAAAACCGAGGATGCGGGTTGCTCCCATGCCGAGCGCGAGCAACGTCGCGCCGACGCCAAGCGTGCCGGTAATGCCATTGATGGCCACCCAGCTTCCGGCGCCGACGCGTCCGGCACGCAACGCCGCGAAGGATGTGCCGATATAGCCGAAGCGCGCGGCCTGGTCGAAGTTTACGTCATTCGGCAGTCGGACGAGCCGCTGGGCGGCCGCCGTCATGTATTCGGAAAATCCGCCGAACGGATACGCCTCGAGCAGACGCAGGGATTGCGGGAAGAATCCGAAGTAGCCCTGGAAAGCAGCTGCCGCGCAGAGCAGGGGCTGATCCGAACGGCAGTACGCACATTGTCCGCATGACAGCCAAGGATTGACGTAGACACGATCCCCGATCCGGATATCCGTGACCCTCTCGCCGATCTCGGCGACGATGCCGGCGGCGTCGAGGCCGACGCTCGCAGGTAGCGCCGGCAGATGATTCCACAGGCGGCCGCTGAAGATGGCGTTCATGTTGGGAATGACGCCGCACGATTTCACTTCAATGAGTACGTCGTCCGCGCTGGGCTTCGGCCGCTCGACACTGTCGATGCGCAAAGGTTGCCCAGGCTCGTGCAGACGCGCGGTTCGCATGTGCGGGGCCAATGTCGTCCTCCAGGGCATCCAGCGCCCGTCATCGCCTAGGGCTCATTCTCGGCCCTGTCCGCGCCTTAGCCAGGCCAGCATCGGATTGAAGGGCACCGGGATGGGTGTGTTCTAGCCTGAGTCACTCCCGTTCGGGCCATAAATGAGTTAAGATATTTTATGCGAAATGAGTTTAGTCCGCGCCTTGATATTCTGCCGGAAGCCCAGCGACGCCTTTGGCCTGAACTGGCCCAGACACCTACTAGTGGTTCATCACAGTGATTTTGACTTTTTGGCGGTGGCTGGATAAGCGCGGCCGAGTTTGGCGCGGGCTTTGTCGGTTGTGAACATCCATTTGATGCTGGCTCGGGTTTTATTTCGCTGCCGTTGCCATGCTGCGATTTCGTTTCGGAGCCTTTTGGGATCGTCGATGCGGCGGCCGAGACACTGGCGCTGCAGCACGCTGATCTCGCACTCGACCATGTTGAGCCAACTGGCGTGTTTCGGAGTGAAGTGGAATTCGAGGCGGCGCAGGATGCGTCGAGCCTCGGCGGGCGCGAAGGCCTCATACAGCGCCCCAGGTTTATGGATCGACAGATTGTCCTGCACGACACGGATGCAGGCGGCGTCGGGATAATGGACGTCGACGAGTTCACGCATGCATTGGGCGTAGTCCACGGCGGCGCGGCGGTCGGTGACCTTGACGTTGCGCCAGCCCCGATGCGGATCGAAGGTGACGAAGAGATTGACGGTGCCGTTGCGGCGATACTCGTAATCGTAGCGCTCGCGCTGTCCCGGTTGCGCCGGGACCGGCCGGCGCGCCTCGCCGATTAGCTGGACGGGGGTCTCGTCGAAGCAAACCAGCGGCCAGGCGGGATCCGGCGTCTCGGCGTAGAGATCGAGCACGTCCTCCATGCGGGCGACGTATTCGCCATCGACATGGGGAATGCACCACATGTCCCTGCGCCATGGCTTGAGATCGTTCTCGGCCAGCCGGCGGCGCACGGTCTCGCCCGACAGGCTGTCGTGATCGGTGAGCTTGACCATCGTGTCGGCCAGAAGCGTCAGCGTCCAGCGTTTGCGGCCGGCGGGCGGCTTGGCGCATGCGGTCGCCACCAGCAGGGCCTCCTCCTTGCCGGTCAGCTTGCGCTCTGCGCCCGGACGCGGCTCCTCGCTCAAGGCTCGCTCCAGATTGCCTTCCACGAAACGGCGCTTGGTCCGGCCGACGGTGGAGAGGCTGACACTGACGGTCCGGGCAATCTCCTCGTCGCGGCCGCCCCCATCGGCCGCCAGCAAAATCTGCGCCCGCTTGAGCTTGCGGGCCGCGTGCTTGCCGCCGCCGAGCATCGCCGTCAGTTCATCGCGCTCGGCTTGGCTCAATTCGACCCGATAACGTACATTCATGCTTTGCCTCCTTGTCGGAGGCCGGGACGAATCCAGCGATGAGTTAAAAATCAGGCGCGCGCTTCACCGAGAAGCAGGGTCATTGCCTGGCCTTCATCCATACCTACGCCTACATGTTCGGACGCCCACCCGCCGAAGCCGACATCCAGCGCCACTTCCGTGTCAGCCCGCCTACGGTCCACCAGATGATCGTAACCCTCGAACGAAACGCCTTCATCCGACCTCAACCCGGCGTCCCCAGAAGCATCGAAATCCTCGTGCCGCCCGAAAGCTTGCCGATTCTTGAATGGCTCGGTATCAAAACGTCAAAATCACTGTGATGAACCACTAGCCACTTCACTCTCTATGGCGGCACGGCCATCGCGCTGCGTCTAGGACACCGCCAGTCGATCGATTTTGATTTTTTCGCTCGCCCGTCCTTTGAGTTGAGCGCTCCCATCCGGGAAATTCCTTATCTCAAGGGTGCCGTGGTGCAGCAGTCGTCCGCCAACACTTTGACCGTCACCGTGGACCGTGACGGTCCCGTCCAGCTGTCGTTTTTTGGTGGATTTGACCTTGGGCAAATTGAACCGGCGGACGTTATTGAAGGGGTAAACCTCAGCATTGCCTCATTGATCGATTTGGCGGGCATGAAGGCGAAGTTTGTGATCCAGCGGGCCGAACGGAAGGATTACATCGATATCCATGCTTTGAGCGACGTTGAGGGCCAAGAGCGGATTTATGCGTTGTAGAACACGCAAGTTGGCCCAGCATCCTAACTCATGTGTCAGGCGGTGGTGCGAAACACAGAATGATTGTGGTCTGTGGCGCAACGCAGACGACGGCTTGCCCAGTAGGATTGTCAGTTCTCGGCAGCACGCGATCCCATGGCACGGGGATCCACATCTCATCGATGAGCGCTTCGTAGCCATCAACAGCAAAGTGAGACTTTGTCGGTCGACAGTCTGCTATTTTACAGCAGGAAGTGCCGTCGGCGGCAGAAAGGCTATTAAACCACGGCTCAAGTGATGGATCGGTATTCTCGGGTGGTGCGGCGACAGCATCAGTAAAGGTCAAGGACGCAATCGCTATGAAAACAGTGTTTTGCACTGCTGCAACGGCATTGGCACTCATGCTCGACCTGGCGCGAACATCGGGCGGCTCCTGCAGTTTTTAGATCGATGACCGGCTCAAACTTTTGATCCGGCTGCCGGCAGATCAGCCGACAAGGGACGCGTCGACGGGACGGACGACATGCAGACTAAATTGCTGCGAGATAGATCAATCGAGCGGCCCCTGACGGAAGAAAGCAAAAAATCTCCGGGCCGGTTGTTGTGCCGCACTAATTTCCGTCACACCGTCTCGATCCTTTGCCCGGAGACCGCTGCCAACAGCTTGAATTGCTTGCCCAGCAGTATGCCGGAGTTGAATTGACCACGTATCAGAAGCAACTAAAGGCCAAAATGGTTGCGTGGTATGGCCACAACTGCCGTGGCCGCCGCTCGGCTGAGAATTGAGCTCTTAAATTAATTGTAGTGCCCAGCGCGGCAGCAGTCAGTTGTGGAATGTTATCTGGCCACCAACGCGCCCCCGGCCTTCCGGCAGTGACATAGTGCTTGCGTTCTTTCAAAGACTGCGATGGCATAGCCTAAGCGGTCGGTCGAAGGCATCGCTATGACTCCACGTCGCCCGCTGGTAAGTTGTTAGACGCGGGTGGCACTCAGCCGAGAGTGCCAAAAACCGCTCACCAAGCCACTGCGAGTCACTGAGGACGAAGGCCGATTACCCCATCTATTGGCATGTCGCAACAGAGTTCCAATCTGAGTTCCGGGGACGACCATCGCCTGCAACTTGAGAAATCGACGAAGAATCCTTTACAGCCCACTTTGCTGCCATTAGTCTGCTCTTGCAGCAGCGAAGAACGGATGTTCGGGGAATTGGGGTTTTGCGTTCGATTGTATTTCGGCGGGTGGGGCATTTTGCCGAGGGCTTAATTCGAAGGGGTGGGGGGCCCTTAGCCTATGGCGTTCGTGGAGCGTCAAGTTTTCGAGATGCTCGAGTTTTTGGGCCGTAGGCCGCCTTTGGTGGCTATCGCGCTTTTGTTTTCCTCCCTTCTTTGTGGTGTTTTTGCAGGAACTCACAAATACCAGGATGCGCCTTTACAAACCGCCGATACCTACTTCTCATTTTTTGATCGTCGCTTTGATATCTACTTTTCGAACGAAACATTCGCGCAGCGCTTCTCGATTCCTGTGAGCGATCAGGAATTGGCACGCCCGCCCACGACCTTATCTAACTCAGTCGCGCCTTTAAAATCTAATAAAGCAGCAAAGCCAGCGAAGGCTTCACCAACGACGCAACACTTGGCGCTGGGGCCTGGGGTTTCGCGGCAGAGCGCGTCGCAATCCTCCGCTCCAAGGTCCAGTACTCAGAGCACGGTGGGCACGGAAAATTTATCAAACGGAAATACCAACATCTTTCAAAAGTTCTTTGCAAAGCTCCTCGGGAAGTCATCCCCCGTTAGGTTCGCAAACGCTGCTGCGGATGACAGTCAGCTAATGGAGAACGGCACAAGCCAACTCGACGAGTGGACGGCAGTCTACGACATTTCCGCCCGTACAGTGTACATGCCAGACGGAACAAAGTTGGAGGCGCATTCGGGTTTCGGCAAAGGACTGGATGACCCGACTTAAGTTGCCGAAAAGAATTCGGTCCCACCCCGCCGAATGCTTATAGACTTGAATTGCGAGAACAACCCTTTCATGGGGTAAAGGCGTTGCGGCTGATCCCGGAAAGCGAACAAAAAGTCTTGGGGCGAACTGGGCTGCTCGCACACACCTTCATGCTCGGCCCAAATGGCCAGTCAAATGGCTGTGTCTCCCTTAGAAATTACGACGCATTTCTGCACGCGTACCTCGACCACCGAATAAAGCGTCTGGTCGTCGTGGCGAGCTTGAATTGAGGGAGTTTTCACGATAGCGCGCGACGCACCTGATATTAGAGATCAGGGCTTCCAGTACGACATCCTGCTGTAGTTTGGGGCACTCGCGGATCACAGCGGCCAAAATATATTACCCGTTCCAACTCGTGTGCACGACTTGATTTCCGCTCGCCGGAGGAAATTTAGGTGACGAATGAACCAAAGACTCCGGCTGATTTGACAGCAACGGCGCCTCGATCCGGCAGAACCGCGCGGCAATCTTCTGCGCAAACCATGGAGCAAGCTCGCGGATCAATGGACGACTATTTCAGTTGGTTGCAAAGAACTATCTCGGCCTCCCTCTGGAGCGAGTCGGACCTAACAAAAAAGTTGATGAAATATACCGAGCAAAATATTGCTGCTTCCCAAGAATTTGTGCAAAGACTGAGCTGCGCAAAAGATGTTGAAGAGATAGCGCGGATTCAGGCGGAATTTATGCAAACGCAGTTGAGCTTATTCACCCAGCAAGCAAATAGTCTTGGTGAAGCATACAACAAAGCGGCAACCGAAATGATCAAGTGGATGCCTTTCCACACCTCTTGACCATCGCTAACACAATTGATCGATCTGTTATATCCATCAAAAGCAAACTGCAGCGCACGGGCTTGTTGGCCCCGTCACGCACGAAAGGACTATCCGAGTCCAAACCGAGGTCGGGTCCGCAAAAGCGAGCCACGATATAAAAATACAGACGCCTGATGCTTATTCAAGATGGCATCGTAAAGGTTATACTTGCAGAGCCGTACGGCCGCTCGCGGGTCATGCACCGACGTTGGGGCTTGCGGGTTGAGTTCAAGCGAAGCCAGCAAGCGGCCCCTTCGGCCGAGATGGGAAGCGCGATTCGCTCATGTCAAGCGCGCGTTAAGTTTCCATAAACCATGTTGAACTATCGTTTCTCACGCTGGAAGGACAGGCTGGCAGATACGAGGAAGCCTCGGCGCGCCCGCTGCCGGGGCTCCTTTTTATCAAACCAAAGAACCCGATGAGCGAGATCGTGGGCCACACCGAAGCTGTCGAGGATCGCGCCCTTCTAATCGCGCGCATGACGCCCCTCATCATCCACGGCCTAAAAACGAAGACCTACGAGGAGTTCGTCGAAAGTTTTTCGAATCCGGACGGCAAGCCCGATCGCCGGAATCGCGAGCTATCGTTTCAGATGCGCATCTCGCCGACCTGTTGGTACGACGTTACGGCCAATTACCGAAACGCCGAGCCGCCGTCGGCCCGTATCCATGGTGGCGGCGACGATCTCGGAGTCTTCATCTTTATCACCAGCGACCGCGATCCGATCGTCCATTTCCGTCTTGAGATTGGCGAGAGAGCCGGAAGCGACGCCAGCGCAGTTGTTCGTAAGCTGAGGGCTATGCCCGGCTGGTCGAGCTAGACTAGGTCGGCTCAAAGCCCGATTTGCTGCTGTCCGTGTCCGCATCGCCGACGGACCTCCGCAGCCGATATGGGATAAGGGTCAGCAGCATCTTCCAGGAGACGAAGCCTGGCTCATCGGCGAGCACCGCGCGTCCGGCGAGAAGAAATACTATCTTGCCAACTTGCCCGCCAGAATGGACCTACGCAGCTTGGCCGCGACGATCAAGGCACGATGGATTTGCGAGCAGGCCCATCAACAGATGAAGGAGGAACTCGGTCTCGACCACTTCGAGGGAAGGTCCTGGCACGGCCTTCATCGTCATGCGCTGATGATTGCTTACGCGTTCCTCCGAACATCGCCGGCTCACAAAAGTGAGGCGGGGAAAAAGAATCAATGGCCCACCTCCTCAACGACCTTACCGGCGGTCCGCCACGCCATCGTCGACCTCATCATGCGAACAAATTCTCAGCGATGTCCGTACTGCCAATCCTGGATCGGCGCAGAAAAGCAGCGTGAGTAAATCTGCCAAAGTAGTGCTAGTCACCTGAATCGACATGTTGCTGCCGGATCGCATCGAACATCGCCGGGGTGCTGCTGCATAACGCGCCCACTCTGGTTAGGGACCAAACCGTATTCAGCGGCGTCCCGTGTAGCTCGGGTTTTCGACGCAAAAGCCGCCCAGGCCGCCTCCTTGGCATTGTTCTCTGGACGTAAAACCGCAGTTGGTTCCGTTAGAGGTCACTCGGCAGAATGGATATACGATTTCGGCCGATGCGCTGTTCGTGGTAGACACAGCGATCTGTATGGCCAAGCCGATGAAGAAAGCACGCATCATGGGGCTCCTGTTAAACCGGTTACGCTAGATGAACATCGGAGGTGGCGTTAATATTCCGCGCAGCCGCGGGCACTTGGCCGCTCATGACGCGCTAGACGACTACCCCAAAGGGATCGCGGCGATCATAATCCGGCTTGATCGGCGAAATGGTGAAAAATGCGCAGAATCATCGTTGCGCTATTTGCTCTTACATTGACGGCAGCCACCTCGTCCGCGTCTGACACGTTAGATGCTATGCGTACGGTATGGCGCTTTGTTGGCTCCTTTAACAAACGTGAAGTGAAAACCGCGCTCGATGACTGCGCGCCTCAAACCTCCATCATTGATGAATTTCCGCCTTATGTTTGGCAAGGCGCGTCGGGATGTGCAGAATGGTCATCCGATTTGGACGCCTACCTTAAGAAGAACGGCATGACTGATCCGAAAGTGACGCTTGGCCTTCTTAGGCACATCGACGTTGCGGGCGATCGCGCTTACGTTGTGATTCGAGCCAGCTTCAGCTTCAAAAAATCCGGAAGACGGTCTATCGAACGCAATTCAATTTGGACTCTGGCTTTGCAAAAGGTCGACGAAAGTTGGCGTATCACAGGTTGGGCGTGGGCGAAGCATTAGGGGCGGTGATTACGCTCCGAGCTTGATGGCGCTAAAGCCAGTGACTCCCGGTGTTCGAGTTCGTTTTCAACCTCAAAACCGGGGCACTTGGTCTCAATGTTTTCTGTTTTTGTTGCAGAACGCCGATGAGGTGATCAAGTGATCCCTGTTTGGAAGAGCGTTGTCGGGTTTTTTTAGTCCCTATCGGCGCATCTTGAGAGGTCGGGCCACGCAACATATCCGAGGTCAGGCGGCGTCCGCGATAAGTCGCTATCGGAACCCTCGGTTAATCCGTTACGGAATTTCAGATTTGCAGAACGCAATAATATCACCCGCGTCCGCGCATAGATTGTTTTCGTCGTCTATGATCCAAGCATCCTTGGCCCCCTCGCGAAATGCCGCGCACGCAACTCCCATGGCGTCCTCAACGGTGTAGAACCGACCATAGTGGTGACCCGTCTGACCGTCCTTGGTCACAAGATGAAGGGTATAAGCCACATTCGGCCGGCGTTTCTGAATACTGAATTGGTACAGACGATAGTTGCTGTCACGCGCCCACCACGCAGCTTGCTCTTCGATATGCCCGTGAAGAGCGTAGCCCTTTAGAAGCCGCTTTAGTGCTGCCGTTGCTCTAACTTTGTTGCGATATTCTCCTCCGATAGCCTTTCTGGAGACGACGCGGCCATCGGCGTCCCGGGAAGTCCGAACAACAATCATGGCCATCGCAGGCCCCCAGATTATCGTGGCCCATTCAGAATCCAAAGTACGAGAACGAACGTCAAGGGCCGAACGGAGCTCTTCCGAAAGAAATATAGGTTCTCCCTGCGCTGCATCGCGGTGACTCCTAAGCTGCTGAGCTAGATGTGGGCCATACTCCATAGTCAGGCGTGCCAAAACCGCTCAGTGAGGCGCTGTGAGTCAATGTGAGGGCGAAGCCTCTGCCGCGACGCTGGGTTTAAAAAGCTATCATGCTCCCCTAAGCCGTTGGGGGACCATGAGGCGGCGGGAATTCATCATGCTGCTTGGCGGCATGGCGGTGGCGAGGCCGTTCACAGCAGGCGCGGAGGATCTTCCGACCACTGCTCGTGTCGGCGTGCTATGCGTGGCCCTGAGCACGTCAGCATTCGAAGGTGCGTTTAGGCGCGGTTTGCGTGACCTTGGCTACATAGAAGGCCAAAACCTCATCGTTGATTTCAAGACGGCAGAGTTCAAGACCGAGCGACTCGATCAGCTTGCCGCAGAACTCCTCGCAGCGCGGATGAATGTGATTTTCGCATCCGGTTCTGAGGCAACAACTGCGCTGCGAAATCGGGCCGCGAGCATTCCCACTGTCATGACCAGCACGAACCCGGTGGGACTGGGCTTCGTTGCTAGTTTAGCTCGGCCCGAAGGCAATATCACTGGTTTGAGCATTTTTAGTCCTGAGGTCGCCGGAAAGCGGTTGGAACTGCTCAGGCAACTGATCCCCGGTATGTCCAGGGTAGCTGCGTTTTGGAATCCAAATGATCCAGGGTCTCAGTTTTCCCTGAAAGAGACCCAGAAAGCGAGCGGAGTACTCCAAGTTAGGTTGCAGGCCATAGAAGTGCGCGAGATAGGCGGTTTCGCGAAGGCTTTCCGTGCCGCATCGGCCGGACAAGCTGAAGCCGTCGTCATGCTGCCCGCTCCACTCATGTCGCGGAATGCCGAGCTTATCAGCGGGCTCGCTATTCAAAGCAAGCTGCCGATCATTTTCTATAACGGTGAAGCGGTCAAAGCAGGCGGGCTGATTTCATACGGTGCCAACCTGAGCGCCATATACTATCGTGCGGCGTATTATGTGGATCGCATTCTCAGAGGAGCAAAGCCTGGATTTGCCGGTCGAGCAGCCGAGCAAATTTGAACTGTTCATAAATCTCAAAACCGCCAAGGCGCTTGGGCTCAAGATTCCACAAACGCTTCTCGCCACTGCTGATGAGGTGATCGAATGACGCGGTGTGCCGCTGATGGCACACCGTGCTGTTCGATCGCAGACTGTCGGCGAATGATCGATGACACCTGGGTTACGGTGCCGCCGGACCGTGTCTTATCGACGACGAACAATCCCACCGGTCAGGCCGTCTTGTGTTGTGCACCTCGAACCAAAATAATTCTCTGCTTTGTCAAAGCTCCGGAGGCGTGATTTCGGTCGCGGCGGCGCGAACTAACCCCAGACAACATCGGTGGAGCAGTAACCTTGCGCCGACCACTGGTATAGGATTATGGCCTAGAATCTTCGGGTGGGTCAGCAATACATGACGCAGCGCTGATCGATGACATTTTACGGCGAGTTGTTGGAGGACGAATTATGAGTTATCCGTTAGTCCCGACCCTTCCCTTCATTCTTGCAGCAACACGATCCCTCGCGCTTGGCATTCAATCACTGAGCGGTGAAATTCGGACGACAATATCGGCTGAGACGGAATACGAACTCTTGAAGATCGTGACGCTCTGTCTCCTTGGTTTGTTGGTGACCCTTAGTCTGATTATCCGCTTTCCTGACTTTGGCGCGGTATTCGTCGAATATAACCAATTCTGATTGGAAGCCCACGTTATTGCGGGCATAGGCGGCAGGGTAGCTTGGCGAAATTCAGCGCCATGCGCTGAGCTTCATCGAGACGGGAGGCGGCGAGCGGCCATAACAAAGACCAAGGACCGTTACCAATGGGTGACGCCAGAGAAATACTGATTGGAGTTATTCGCCTTCTCGGCGACGACGTGCGCAGCCGCCTGGCAAGAGCGATGGAAAAAATCGAAAGCAATGACTTCGCGCAAGTCAGTGCTCTACTGAAGGAGGCCGACTGACTGTATGGTTGACATTATCCGGCATGCAGAGGCCGCTCAGGCAGAAATCGACAGAACTTCCGTGACCTAGCAGGTATCATTTCAACACTATAGAGACGGTCCTGCGGCTCGCGGCCCGTGAATCAAAATGCACCCGAGCGGTTACAACTTCAACCTTCCGGTTTCGGCAGCTTGCCGCAGTCGAGCTTCGCGGCAGCTTCTTGATACTCCCGCGCCATGAGTCTGAACTCACGTGCGACGGCTTCGGTTTGCGACAGATATGACCGCCGCCAACAAATCCGATAGAGTGCGACCAACTCGTCGTAGCTCGGCATCACCGTCGGCTAAGGTGAGCGCGTGTGGAGGCGCTCGCTCCTCGCACCGTGAAGCCAGTGAACGTAGCGGAATTGAACGGCACAAGTTCTGAAGAAGAAGCAACTCTCGATTCCGAGCTTGTCCGGAGTGTCGTCTCTAATCGGAGAAGGAAGATTTCCGCCAACATCACACTATTCCCATATTTGGTGCATCGCTTATTGTCACACTGCCGTCATTTCCCAACTAAGCCTGTGATGGCCGTCACGTCGTGAGCGTTTTTGGCGGACAGTGTTGCCCTTGCAGTTCAGGCGAGAAAGCCGCTGCCTTTAGGCGATTTGCGTCCCGAACACCGTCGATCAGGTATTATTGCTGGTGCTTCATCGTGCGCGACGCAGGCGGCCAAGCGCTGGCTGATGTGTATTTCGAGGACGAGTCCGGACGGCGATCGGCGGCCAGTCTGATCACCCTCGACGAGGCGCGGCGTATTGCGGCCAACATCGCCAAGCCGCCGGCGCTGCTGCGGGGTGACACATTTCCGTCAACTCTAATCTCTTATACGTAAGACGCTTCTGGGCCGTGGGAAGCCAAACGCGGAGGGTAGCATTGGGGGAGCGAATGACTGACTTCAGAGGGCGCGCTGCAGAATGCAGACGATTGGCAACAAAGAACGCTCACAACGTAGAGCGCGATACGCTCTTGCAGATTGCGATCGGCTGGGACCGCCTGGCCGGCTACAGAGAAACTATCCGCGCCGGAAGTTGGGACGCTCGGCAGCAGCTAACAGCGCCATCCGGATAAAGTTGTCTGCTACGCCATCCAAAATGGCTTCGATACTGAAAAGTTTGCTGAGCAACGGGAAACGCCGATATCGCGAAGTTGATAATCGCCAAATTCGGCAAGCTCATTGCGCGACTGTGCGCGCCGATGCCACTCACCGAACTGTTGCCTGACGCGGTTCAAAGCTGACGGGCAGTAACATCCAAGGTTGGTCACGCTCATATCTCGCTCCATACCCAGAACACGTGCATGATAATAGCGTCGCCCCACAGTGAAGAATGTGATTAGCAGCACAAGTTTGCGATTTCCGCTGCTGTTGGCCTCCGATTGATTCTGGGAACTTTTCGCAGATTCTACGCGATCCGCGGAAAGTACCGATGTCGCGGGAAGCGACAACTCCTCGAAAATAAACAGGTTGTTGCTTTGCCTGCCCGAGGCTTAAGACGGCGTCGGCTTTCTTGCGACCGGCGAAATAGCGCGCTTGCTAATGCCTGTTGCTCTGCTAGTCGTCAGGGCCCAGGCAACTTGGCGCAGACTGCCGAAATCGGATTGTTAGCTGGGATCGATCGACATGACGCCGATCGCTCGGTAGGAAAATTCACTACATTCCGGCGCAGGCCACACCAGGTCGCAATCAGAGCTTCGTCATCCTCGCATTGGGCAGTGCAAACGTTCGGGCCGCACTGAGTCTAAACGAGGCGCAAACCGCCAGGACCCGGCGGGCCAGGCTGCCCCTGTGGGCCAGCGGAGCCGGGTGGACCGGCGGAACCGGCCGGCCCTGCATCACCTTTGGGTCCAGGATCACCTTTGGGTCCTTGATTACCCTACCCACATGCAACCAAGGTCAAAGCCAAGGCGGCGACAGTTGAAATCCTTGGAAACATGATACGTGACCCTTAAGCGGCGGGCTTCCGCCATACTGACCACGACTTGTACCATCTCGGTTGCGTTTGAAGTCTTATTGGCAACCGAAGCTCGAAACTTGCTCACGACCGTCCAAGTTTGCACCGAAGTTGTCGAGACTAGATCGTCTTGATTGGAGCTCAAACAGGTAGTGAGGAGTAAGTTCCATTCCGGAGGTATCGTGCTTTGCAATTCGTGCCAAAAAACCCTGGCGACCTTCACACCGTTCTAATTCATTTGCCTAACGAGCTGCCTGTTCACGCCGAACCGATACCGGAATATCCGCCACCATGGTTGGGGATTCTGAGACGACTGCCCACATGGTCTGGAAATTTGCTGGTCACAGTACCGCGAGGCAGCGATCCCGAAAATGCCGTCAGGATCTCTGTACTGACCAAATCATCTAAATGAGTTGGCGATCGATCGACCCGGGTGGAAACCTACAGGCGACAAAGTTCCATCGGCCGCGAAGTCGTCACATTATCATGGCGTAATCCCCCATCGACAGCCGCCAATCGACTGAGGAACGCGCGATGAGCTCTGTCTGGCCCCAAGGCCCTACCGAGACGGATGAATCAGGAGAAGCTGAGAGAAATACTCAGGAATTGGGGCAATCAATCGGTGAAATTGGTGGAGGCGGCGAACACGAAACAATAGCAGAGGGTCTCGATAGTTTATTGGCTCGTGTGTCAGGACTCTCCACTCGCGAAATTGACAGCCTCATCGCCGAGCTGCGGACATTGCGCAAAAAGGTGCACACCAAGGGTCACGGCATTCAACGTGACATTGAGCAATACGTGGCGCTGAATCAATCGGTCATGCAATTGACAAAGATCATTGCCGAAAGCATGACGCACGTGAGGAGTGACTCGAAAGGTTCGGTCAGCGAAGTTGCAACCTCCATCGTCGCCGCCGCACACGAACTCTAATTCGTATCACCTGGTAGAATTTCTTCTCTCCCGAGGCGGCGGTCACCGAGTAGCCAAGCTTTATTCACCGAAAATTCTACTGCAAACGATTCGCCAAGAGGGCTGCTAAGCGAAGAGATCGACGACCGGCGGCGCCGGACGCAGGCGAGATAAGTTGCGTCCTCCACTCGGCGCCGCCACGTTCCAGCCGCCAGTACCGCTGCCGTTATCAGCCTACCCAGCGGATAGATCGCCGTAAGTGGATCGGGGGCCCAGCGCACGAAGAATCCGAAGAAGCTCTCAATCGGCGGGCCGGAACGGGACCGCTGCTTTTCCACTCCGTCTACGTCAGCGGCAAGAACACCGCGCCCAACGCCAGTCCCAGCGCAAAGCGCAGTTGGCGAGATTGCCCCGTTTTCCAGCTGCCTTTTTGGCACGGGATTCTTCTCAACGGTCTTACTGGTGTTCAACGTGTCGGCGTCGAACTCTCCTGCGGGAATGCCTGGTTGTTCGTCATCGCTGCGGCTAAGTCGGCGCCAGTGCGAAGTGGCGATGCTCGTCTCTGGCGGCCTCTCAAATAAGGAAGTGGCGAGAAAATTAGGTGTCACCGAGGGGGCCGTGAAGATCCATCTGCACCAGATTTTCTGGAGGCTTGGAACCACTTGCCGCTACGGCCTGACTGCCATCATCCGCGATCAACGGGATACGTGAGAGACATGGCTGAAGTAGCGATCATCGATCGCCAGCGTCAAGGCGCTAAGGGGACGCTGCCTGGCGTGTGCCGGCGCTGCGCCAATTAGCTAGTTATGCGTGCGCCTTCCTTTAATCACTGCCGGGCTCGGCGAACTCACGATCTTCCCGACGGTTCCTGTGGGCTAAACGCCGAGCGAGAATTTGCAGGTGGCGAAGAATGGAACCATCACCTGGCTCAGTTGGTTTAGCAAAGCGGTGGAAGCGCATGTCATCCAATTCAGAGTGTGCATTGCTGGCCGATATCGGGGCGACCAATGCGAGATTTGCGCTTTTGACCGACGGTGTTCTTGGACAGATCGCGCGCTTCGACGTTGCTCGCTTCGATCAATTCGCCGAGGCTGCGACTTATTTTTTGGAAGGGCGTGAAGCAAACTCAGGCCTGACTCACGCCCTTCTTGCCGTCGCCGGGCCAATCCAAGACGGTCAATGCTCGATGACCAATTGCGGCTGGCAGATCGACGTTCACACTTTAAGAAAAACCTTCGGTCTTGAGGTTCATATCGTCAACGACTTTGAGGCAGTGGCGCTGTCTCTGCCATCGCTGACGTCAACGGATGTGGTAAAAGTCGGCGATGGCGACGCCGCTCGGACGTGCCCTCTGGCGGTCCTTGGACCGGGAAGCGGACTCGGGGTCGCGTGCTTGATCGCAGACCGAATGACGCCAATCGCTGTCACCAGCGAAGGCGGCCATGCGACATTGGCCGGCACCTCTGATCGAGAGGATGCGATCATCAGACGTCTGCGCGAGCAGTTCGGCCACGTCTCCGCCGAGCGCGCGATCTCGGGCCCGGGCCTGGAATGCATATATCAGGCAGTCGCAGACCTCGAAGGCATGGCAACCGAGCCTCAATCCGCGGCGGCCATCACGCGCAAGGCTCTAAGCGGCGAATGTCGAAATGCTGTCGAGGCACTGGATACGTTTTGCGCTTTCTTGGGGATATTTGCCGGCAACGTTGCACTCACCTTCGCGGCGCGGGGTGGCGTCTACATTGCCGGCGGCATCGCGCCACGCATCGTCGATTTCCTAAAGGAATCGTCCTTTCGTAACCGCTTTGAATCCAAGGGACGATTTCGGAATTATCTCAAAGCTGTTCCAACGCACGTCATTATGCATCCAGCCGCAACGTTTATCGGATTAGCTTCCTTGTTGGAGCACAAGAAAGGCTCGGCCGCCTGCAGAGAGGCAGTGTGCGAGTGATCGCCCGGACCACGCGCCGTCGTCGGCTCTAGAACGCTGAGACCGGCATCTATAGGCCTACCTCAGTCGGAGCCAGACGCCTACCGCGGTGCTCATTGGTCTTTATTCGCCCCGGAGGCGCGCCTGCCGGAGCCGTGGCGTAAGGCTCCAGCCCGTGCCAAAGACCATCGGTTCCTGCGGTCACCCATCTCGTCGACGAACTGAAGTCCCGGGAACTCCGGCGGCGCCCTGAATACTCCAGCACCCGGCAGCGCCAATGCTGCCTGCGAACGGCGCCGGCTGAGACCATAATAGATGGCACTCCTCAGCGCCGGGCCGAGATGTTGCGCCTCGGCAGGGGAGGTATCGGGTACCGGCAGGTCACCACGTTCCAATAGGCCCAAGAGCGCTCTTCAATGAGGCCGGGCGGAAGGGCTTCGCGGAAGGCGTCGAGATCGAGGTAGCGTTTACTACGGCGATTCCTCCGCGCCTCGTCGCGCGTTCTAAGGAGCGGCTGGTTTAGCGCAGACGGCAATCACGGGATTGTTGGCCGGGATTGGTCGACATGATGCCGATCGCTCAGTGGGAAAAGCCGCAGCGTTACGTCTTGGACCACACCACGCATTGATCAAAACCTCGTCGTCGGCGCACTGAGCGGTGCATCCGGCTTGGCCGCATTGGGCTTGCACGACGCGCAAACCGCCAGGGCCGGGCGGACCAGGCTGACCTTGCGGGCCGGCGGGGCCAGCCTGGCCTGGAGGGCCGGCCGGTCCTGCATCGCCTTTAGGCCCTTGGTTTCCTTGTCCACACGCTGCCAAACTCAGAACGAGCGCGGCAACAAATGAGAACCTTCCGAGCATTGCGAGCCCTCGTCGCGCTTACGTGCCGTTGTCCGACAGTGTTTGCTCGGTGCCGCGGTCCCAAAGAGCGCTGCGCGAGTGTCACATTAGTGGACGCATTCGTCCTCTTGGGCAGCAAGGAGAATAGCATTCCATGCCGCTCGAATGCCGCCGCGCATCGCGACGTCATCCAAAATGTGTTTTGCGTATCGCCAGTGCTTCTGGCGAAGGCGGTCTGGGTGCTCGAGCAGAAAGCGGTTCGCGCTCTCTACGCTGTCTATCGTCACGTCCTCAATGATCACCGTCGAAGGGAAGCGCATCAGAAACTCCTTCCGCCCCCTCGCATCCCTGAATATACGCTCCTCGACGTCGCTTGGTAGTCCCACCATCATGCGGCTTTCGACCTCACTCAGGTCGTCTCGCGGCCCCAACTTCATGCTGTGTTGCTGATTAATCCCTTTGAGCCCCATCTCTCCTATGTCATCTGTCATCATGCCCCCGTCGATGTCGCAGGCCCGCGTTCCTCAAGGCGAGACCATTGTGGCAGTGTAGCATTGCTGGAGCGTATTCAGGGTGGGTAGCAAGGGCCGGTTGTCGCAGAATAAAAGGCGTCGCCAATGAACCCGAGGCGCCTTGCCAGCACTGTGTATTGATCTTCAAAATGCGGACCAAGAGCGATTGCCCGGTGAGCTGAACAGCTGGCCCCTTAGCACAATGAATGAACCTGAAGCATTGCCCGCCTCGACGGGTCTCAAGGAAATGACTGCCGAAGACCTCGAGGCTCTTCGACGAGCTGCTTGGCTTCTCGAACATCCAGGCCTTGCGGCGCGGCTGACCAATATGGTTGGGAAGCCGATTGAACTCGTAGCAAACGCACTCCCTGCCCCGGCTAAGCAGGCCATTACCACAGCCACCTCCAAGGCGCTTGGCGCCTCGCTCAGGATGGCACTGCAGACCATGCAAAATGACCGTCAACCCGGATCACCGCTGCTGCATAAAGTCTTAGCCAGTGCATCCGGGGCCGCCGGTGGTGCGTTCGGGCTGGCGAGCCTGCCCATAGAGCTTCCGGTCTCGACGATCATCATGCTGAGATCGATCGCGGATATTGCGCGCAGCGAGGGTGAGAATCTTGCGCTTCCGGAATCGGCCATCGCTTGCGTCGAAGTCTTTGCCTTAGGGGGTCGTGCTGGCTCTACCGATGCATCTGAAAGTAGCTACTTTGCCGTTCGGGCTATGCTGGCGAAAAGCGTCAGCGAGGCCGCACGTTTCGTCGCCGAGCGCGGCGTTGTCGAGGAAGGTGCACCGGTCCTAATCCGCCTGGTGGCGCTGCTGGCATCGCGCTTTGGCGTCATCGTGAGCCAAAAGATTGCAGCACAGGCTGTTCCGGTCATCGGCGCTTTTGGCGGTGCCGCTGTCAACTATGCGTTCGTCGAGCATTTTCAGGATGTGGCACGAGGGCATTTCACGGTGCGACGCCTCGAGCGAGTTTACGGCAAAGAGCGAGTTCGCACTGAATACCAACGGATTGCGCGGGACCTATGAGGTTCGAGGGGGCGAGTAACACTGGCTTCCATGCATTCTTATCGCAACACAGAGACGATTATTGGCTGTCCGTGAGAGCATCCGATCCGCGCGGGTCTTGTTAATTTGATTTTCAAAATCGTAAGTCGTTGATCCAAAACCGAAAAGGGACCTTGAAATACCGCGCCAGTAGGTGAATATGGGTCGTTTGACCAAAGCACACGGCCGCGTCAGGGCGAAGTAGAGTTCCGCTGAGGAGGGATTGCGTGCAATTCGTGCCAAAAAACCCTGGTGACCTCCACACCGCTCTAATTCGGCTGCCTAACGACATGCCTGTTCACGCCGAACCGGACACTGGAATATCCGTGACCGTGGTGGGGGATCTGAGACGACTACTCACATGGCCTGGGAATTTGATGGTTACAGTTCCACCAGGAAATGATCCTGGAAGCGCCGTGAAGATCAGCCGCGCCGTACCTACCCAATCATCATCTAAACGAGTCGATAACTAAACGCAGGGAAACCTGCAGGCCTAAGCGATCGAAGTTCCATCGGGTCGCGAAGTCGTCACATTATCATGACGTCATCCCATCATCAGCAGCCGCCAATCGGCGTAAGAGGTTCGTGATGAACTTTGTCCGAGGACCCATCGACATCAATGAATCAGAAAAAGCCGAGCAAAATATTCCCGAATTGGGGCAACCGATCGGCACGGTTGGCCGAGGCGGCGACAGTGAAACATTAGACGACAATCTCGGCAGTTTATTGAACCGAGTATCAGGACAGTCAACGCGCGAAATTGACAGCCTCATCGCCGAGCTTCGGACCTTGCGCAAAAAAGTGCAGACCGAGGGTCACCGCATCCAACGCGACATTGAGCAATTCGCAGTACTGAATCAATCAGTGATGCAGCTGACAAAGATCATTGTCGAGAGCATGGCGCACATAAAGAATGAGCCGGACGGTCGGAAAGCCAGCGAAGCTGCACGCGAGACTTCCGTCATCGCCGCCGCGCAGGAACTCTAGTCACGCCAAGAATCGCTGGAGAAGGGGTAGAAACTTCCTCTCTCGAATGAGCGGATCAACGACGTTGTGGTGAACGTGATCCAGAGCAAAAAGCTCCACGTGAGGCAGTCCGGACGATCTGCTCGGCTTGCCGTATCATCAGAATGGTCTTCACTGCAGACGAGCACGACACGCGGTCTTTGCCGCGCTGCTACCAGCATGTTCTGTATATAGTTTATTTAACGATCAGCAAACATCGCCAGATTTCGGACGAATATCTAACGATTATGCGTGGTCGGCCAAAGCGCAGGCGACTTGGCACAGACCGCCGAGATCGGATTGTTGGCTGGGATCGATCGACATGACGCCGATCGCTCGGTCGGAACCTTCCGGAGTTGAGTTCTGGCAACGTGATCGTGTCGTGTGCGGCATCGGCAATGGACCGCGGTTGCCATGACCGTCATCGGTGACCCCTTGGCCTCGTTAAAGTAACGCTAGAATAACGAAGAGCATCTCTATAAGGAGTATATAATCTAGCTGAAAACAACTTGCAGTTGCGGCGCCCTCTATAGGCCGCGAAGGGACTGCGGACCAAGTCGTCTGAAATCTGAGTCCCTAACCAGAAAAAAAATGGAACAAAAGCCATCTGCAAAAGTTACAGATGGTATGGCGACGTTATCCCTGCTCGTAGATGTCCTGGCCGCTGTGGAGGGGCTCGACCGACAGCGTGTCGGCGCAATCGCACGGGCCGTTCGTGAGGCCGGGCAAATCGGCACTCGTGGTCGCGGTCCATCAGCTGCACGCATGGATGAGCGCGATGCGGCCAATTTGCTGATAGGCGTCAATCTTGGTGAGACCGCGCGAGCCGCACCAGAAGCTGTCGCTCGCTATCGCGCACTTGTCGCCATGCACGGAAATCACGACGCGGAGTTTGGCAACGAGCTTGAAAAAATGCTTGCGGCGGCCAGAGACCGGCGACTGCAGGAGTATGTCGCCGAGCTCGTGGCCAAATTTGGCACTCCCAATAATCTCGCGAGCCGGCAGCCTCGCTATGAGCTGGAAATTCATTTTCAGAAGCCGCGGCCTTCCGCCCTCATTCGAATGAAGATCCCCGATCTCGCGGAGGGCCACGTCCGCTTCGACCAAGTCGATGAAAATGAATTCGTCAGGCCGATTGGCGACCGCCGAGAGACCGTCGCAATCGGTCACGACACGATCACTGCCGTTGGAATATTTCTGAGAGGATGAAAGACTCCCACTGGCCGACGAATGAAAACGAGATCAATCCGATGCCGAAGTTCAACAAAGGTCGTAAGCGGCCTCCAACCGCGGGTCGCAAACGCGGAACGGAAAACAAGACAACTGGCCTATTGAAAGAAGCGATCCTGCTCGCCGCTGAACTCGAAGGCGACGTTTCACTTCAGGAGTTTAAGAAGTCAGCGGATCGCTACCGGGAAACTGATGTTGAAGCGGCGAAGCGCGGCGGGCTCGTCGGCTATCTTCGCTACCTGGCGCGCAAGCATCCTCAGTCCTTTGCCGCGCTGCTGGGCCGCGTGCTCCCGATGCAAGTACGCGTCGATGCACGCACAGAGACGGTCTATCGCTCGGTAGCTGAGGTACAGAGTGAGCTTCAGCGTCGGGGCCTAACACTCGAAGCCATCGCACCGCTTCTCATCAAAGGGCCCTCGCTAGAGCCGGAATACGATGACGAACAAGACGCCCCCGAAAATGCAGATTGATAGGGAAGTATTAGATCTGGTCCTTGAGATGTCTTACGCGGAAGCGCGCGAGAACTTCGCGAGCTTTCGCCGCTTCATCCATCCTACAATGCTGTGGGGTTGGTGGACCGAAGAGATCGCTCGACACCTTCAACAGTTTTATGAGGATCTTGTCGCTGGGCGCAGACCCAAGTTGGCACTGCTCGCACCGCCTCAGCACGGCAAATCGTGGGCGATTGGAGACTTTATCGCCTGGCTCGGCGGAAAGAATCCCGACCTAAAAGTGATCTTCGCGTCATATTCCGATGAGCTTGGCGTGCGCACCAATCGTCACGTCGAACGAATTGTTAAAAGTCCTAGCTTTGCGACAACGTTCGCCCGCACCAAGATCGGATTGCCGGGGTGGCAATGCAATTCCGAGGTTATCGAGTACGCCCATCGTGCTGGCAGCTTCCGCAACACGACAGTCCTCGGCGCCATCACCGGAATGGGACTCGACCTCGGCGTGATCGATGATCCGGTGAAAGGGCGCCATGAGGCGGAGTCAAAGACAACACGCGATAACACGTGGTCATGGTTTACGGACGATTTTTTGACGCGATTTTCAGCTGATGCCGGTCTATTGATTATTATGACCCGCTGGCATGTCGACGATTTGCTTGGCCGTGCGATAGAGCGATATCCCGACCTAAGGATTCTTCGCTATCCGGCAATCGCTGTGGAGGACGAACCGAATCGCAGGAAAGGCCAGGCTTTATTTCCGCGGCTAAAACCCCGGGACTTTTTGTTATTACAAAAAGGGTCGCTCACCCAGGCGTCATGGGAAGCTCTCTATCAGCAGCGTCCGATTGTAGTCGGAGGAGGTGTGCTGCCCATCGACAAGCTACGAGTTCGTGCCAGTCTGGTATAGGCGCCAGAGCTTTCACGCTGTCCGTTACTGGGACAAAGCCGCGACCGACGACAGCGAGACTGCGGCCTACACGGCCGGCGTGCTCATGCACAAAATGGCCGACGGCCGATTCATCATCGAACATATTGAACGGGGGCGTTGGTCGGCACTCGATCGTGAGGAACGCATCAAACAAATTACGAAGGCGGACGCGGAGAGGTGTCCAAGCTACGAGGTCATTGTTGAACAGGAGCCCGGATCTGGCGGCAAAGAATCGGCAGAGCATACGGTCCGCCATCTCGCTGGCTACCGCGTCTCAGCTGATCGAGTAACAGGTTCGAAGGTCGAACGTGCGCAGCCATTTGCCGCCCAGGTGCAGGCCGGCAATGTCTGGCTCGTCGCCGGCGACTGGGTGCAGGCGTTTCGCGATGAATGTGAGCGGTGGCCTTCCGTTCGGTTTAAGGACCAGGTTGATGCGGCGGTTGGTGCATTCAACAGGCTAGCACCCGGGACGGCCTTCAGCACCAACTATGACCTGTGGGCATTTTGATCGGAGGCTCACAGTTTTCGCGCGCCCTATCGTGTTTTTGGCGGGCGCTGATTTCCGGTCTTCGCCAGACGCACTCCCATTCCCCCCGCGTCGTCCTCGTCCAGGAATTGGACGCCCGCCTGCTCGAAGGCCGCCTGTATTTTAAGGATGGTCGATACGTAGCCCATCATCGGTCCCCGGCCCTTTTCGATGCGCTGAGATAGTAGCCGTTCCTACGTCTGACCTAATCGCAAAGATCTTCCTGCCGCCATCCCAACAGGGCACGAGCCGCGCGAATTTGTGCGGACTGAAGCATCGATCGAAATGTTTACGATTCGAATTCGACTTGACAAGACCATCGAGTTGATGTATTTATCGATCAACTCAATGATACCGAGCTCCAGAGATGATTGACGTACTTGATATCGCTATCGCCCAACACGTGAGGCTCCGCGAATTGCTGCACGCGGAAGATCCCCTGCTGGACGAACAGGCGCTAGCCGACACGGTCGAGGGGCTCACGAACCTCCATGAAATCCTGGCCGCCGTGGCCCGGGCTGCGCTTACCGACGAAGCTATGGCATCGGGTCTCGGCCACTGGATGGAGGTTTTGCAGAAACGTCTGGGCCGGCTGCAATACCGGGCCGCTAAGCGGCGAGAAATTGTCCGTGACGTGATGATCGAATGCGAAATCAAAAAGGTTACGGCCCCTGACATGAGCCTCACCATTCGGCCGGGCAACCCGTCGCTGGTCGTCACCGACGAGGGCTCCATACCCGCTGAGTTTTGGGTGCCACAGCAGCCCCGCCTCAATCGGCAAGAACTCCTCGCTCTCCTAAAGCTGGGCGCCAACGTCAACGGCGTCCAGCTCTCTAATCCCCAACCCGTACTAACCGTGAGGACAAAATAACAATGGGATTTTCCACAAAACAAGTGCGCGCGCTTCGGCGTGAACTCGACAGCCGTAAGATCCGAACCCGCCAGGTCAATGGTCGCGAACTCTCCTACATCGAAGGGTGGCACGCTATCGCGGAGGCCAACCGAATCTTTGGACCCGACGGTTGGTCGCGCGAAACGATCGAGACGCGCTGCGTGCTGAGCCGCGAAACACGTGGCTCGTTCCTCGCCATTTACGCCGCCAAGGTCCGCATCACAGTTTTCGCAAACGGCCGAACGGTCGTGCGTGAAGGGCACGGCACCGGTGAAGGCCACGGCAACTCGGCGGCGGAGACGCACGACATTGCACTCAAGGCGGCCGAAACGGACGCGACCAAACGCGCGCTCGCTACGTTTGGAAAGCCGTTTGGCCTGTCACTCTATCTGGTCGATCGCGGACGCACCGAGGGAAACGAACGTCGGCAGCTATTCTCGCCTCGCTATCGCCCAACGCCGAGTGCGGTCATACCGCCTGTCCCTGCTGAGCCCGCCTCCGAAAAAGAGCTTGAGATACGAGTACCGGAACCGAGGTCCGCCGGTTCCGACTGCAGGTCAACCAAACGCGAGAATGCGGCCCGGAACTTGTGCTTGCCCTGCAGGCCAACCAAATTGTCGCGCCGCAAAGCGGATTGCCATTTGGAGTCCCTCGTCGCATTCGCGACCGCAATCACCTCAAATTCGTGACCAACCAGGCCGTGCCTAAAATGCGGCCGATGGCCGTCCGACGCTCATCACATCACGTTCGCGCAGCCGCGCGCCATGGGGATGAAGGTTGGCGATGAATTCACGGTGCCGCTGTGCAGGTTACATCACCGCGACGTGCACCACGCTCGGAACGAGTTTGCTTGGTGGAAGGATTTCGAACATCGATCCGATCGAAATCGCCAAAGATCTTTGGGAAGCAAAGTCACGCCAAGAACACTTCAGCGGCGGAGGCACCCGAAAGGCCCGGGATTTCCCCTCCCGAGCCGAGCAAGACGAGCGCATGAATATAAATGATCTCGCAAAGACACACGTTCGCATCCAGCAATTTCACGTAGAGGCTGCGCTCTGGGACCGACAACCCCGATCATGCAAGCGCAGTCGAATTCTACGAACGCTTGCTTTCGCGCGATCGTCGCGCCCGAATACGTCCGGCCACGCTACGCCGATATGCGATGGCGCTCAAAGGCAGCGGCTGCCCAGGCCAGGCCGACATCGTCAACGGGATAGCGCTGCGCAATTGCCGGATCTTGGGCAGGTTGCGCGGCGGTGAACGCCTGGGAAGACCTGAAGCAGGAGGAGTTGCTCTTGCCGCTCCAAGCCGGAAAAGAAGGCGAATCGAACGCGCGCTGCGAGCAGTTCGTCGACGCCGGATCGGCCATGGTCCGCGCTTTGAACGATCGAATACTTGCCGAGAGCCAAATCAGCGGCGGCGCGAACTGAGACAGATCGTTGGGGCTCGCGATGTGTTCGTCCTGCTGCAGGGCCCGTCGCTTGCGGACTTCGCGTTGCGCATCAGAGACTTCGCGAAATTCGATTTTGCGGTCGCGACTCTCGGTGCCTTTCCGCCGGTCGAACAGGTGCTGTCGTGTGCGGCCGACGTTTGGATCAGTCGGTCACTGAGGTCCAGGTTAAAGCAAACGTTTGTTAGTCTGTCGGCCGCACTGCCAGCCGTTGCTCATCGTTCGCGTTCGTGATCTTGTGGCCGGAATGTACCTGAACAAAGATGGTTGCTAGGAGGGCAGATGCTGAAAAGACTATCTGACGACAAAGAAGCATATTCGAAAGAACTTAATGCTCAGATGATTAAGTCGGACTGAAAGTCGCTGTGACCCGTCAATCGATACCGACGCCATAGAAACGCTCGTCATAGAAATCTCCGCCCTGCAAGATGAACAACTGTGGGTTTTAGGTTACTCGAAAGACGAGATAGCCGGCCTGCATGCTCGAGTTGCCGACCTACACCCCGAAGTGGGGCCATGGTAGGCGCCGCGGGTCTGCGCTCGAGCGCCCCCAGCAGGGCCGTCCCACTCGCGGAATGGAATGCCGCTGACGGGTCGCGGTCCAGTTGCCATCGCGCCTTGCTCCTCAGAGTTTATGGCCCAACAAGAAACGGGTTCCTATGACTTAGCGCGCCTCGGATACGAGCGGGTGGAGGCCGTTCTAATCTGGCAGGCCATATTTTTGCGCTGCTTGTCGACGGTCTGATCGACCTGAGTTTGCGCATCGGCAATTTGCTCCAGCGCAATTACGATGTCGTTGTCCCAAACATTGGCAACCCCATTTCGCTGAGCTCCTTCACCGTTCGCTTCTCTTTGGCCATCTTAATGCGCTGGAGACCCCCGCTGCATGATTGCAAATGAAGCCCCGGCAGCATGGGGATCGCCGGGGCTTCATGGCGTTTCGAGGGGGACGGACGTTCCCACACAATCCGCCCCGAGCTACGGTGATTCCGCTCCTCGGTCCCAGTTCCATTCCTCTTTCCGCTTCGCGGCGTAGAGCCGGTTCTGTTGGGTTCTCGAGCTTCAGCAGGCACCGCAGCCGGCGCGATTTGACCTGGATCGACCTATTTGGGCGTCCTAGAACTGCATCAGGGACGTGGACGACGATAATGAGCCGGACCACTGGCGTCTGGATCATGATTGGCGCGCTGTGGGTGGCGCTAAGTGCGTTCGCGTTCCTTGCGGTCACCCATGACCGAGAATGGCAGGCGAGCCACGAGCCCGACGCCTATGCGATCTTGGCGATCGCCTTCGCCGCTATTGCCGATCGCGCCGCTATTGTTGGCCACCGCATGGAAGTTGCGCCGCTGGGTTCGCCGCTCGCGGACTCTGAACTTCGCCACGGCTTGTAGCGCCCACCATGCAGCTTCGTATAGCGGACAGGTCGGACAGTCCGGCGAGAACTTGCCCTGATCAGCTTCGACAGCTTCGGCGGCTTCGCGTAAGTTCGCCGCCATGCGCCGCGCCTCGTCGCGTTTCAGCGGGCCTGCGGCTGGCATGGGCCTTCCTCAAATAGAAATAGCCGAGCGCTTGGCAGAAGTTCCTCCTCTAAAGGAGGAAGATTTTTTTGCTGGTACGGCAGTTGCTCGAACTAGCACTGCATGCGACTACAGCTGAGCGAAATCCAAAGGGAAAACATGTTCGAGCAGGTGCTTTCTGCCGTTGTGACCTGGATCGTTGAAGTGATTTCAGCGACAGGATACCTGGGCGTCGCGCTGTTAATGGCCATCGAATCCGCGTGCATACCTCTTCCATCTGAAGTGATCATGCCGTTTGCTGGATATCTGGTTTCTATTAATCAGTTCACCTTGATCGGCGCAGCAACGGCGGGTGCGCTCGGCTGTAACGTCGGCTCAACAATTGCATATTTTGTAGCCGATAAAGGTGGGAGACAGGCGGTTGAGCGATGGGGCCGTTACGTACTCATCAGCCACGATGACCTCGATCGCGCCGAAGACTTTTTTGCTAGATATGGCGCCATCACTGTTTTCATCGGCCGTTTGCTTCCGGTGGTACGCACCTTCATTGCGTTTCCGGCGGGTCTCGCACGAATGCCTATGATCAAGTTTCAAATTTACACATTCCTCGGTTCCTGGCCTTGGTGTTTTGGTCTTGCTTACATCGGCTTTTTGTTAGGGACGCGTTGGAACACCGATCCCACTCTGCGGAAATACTTCCACGAGTTTGATGCGGTGATTGTAGTGGCCGGCGTGATCGCCGTTGGATGTTTTGTTTGGCTTCGCTGGCGTAAACGTTCTCGAGTGATCAGTTAGAGCCAAGTGCAATTCTGATGACCTTGTTAGTGTTGCTGGTCGTTTAAGGCGCAGGCAACTTGGCACAGACCGCCGAGATTGGATTGTTGGCTGGGATCGATCGACATGACGCCGATCTATCGGTTGGAAAAATCGCAGCATTTCGGCGTGGGCCGCACCACGCGGAAATCAGAGTTTCGTCGTCTTGGCATTGGGCCATGCAGCCGTTCTGGCCGCACTGACTTTGAACAAGCCGGAGGCCGCCAGGAGCCGGCGGGCCAGGCTGCCCTTGCGGCCCGGGCTGCCCCTGGGGACCGGTCGGACCGGCTGGGCCAGGTGGACCTGCAGAACCAGCAGGTCCCGCATCCCCTTTGGGTCCAGGATCGCCCTTAGGTCCTTGATTGCCCTGTCCACATGCCGCCAAAGTCAACGCCAAGGCGGCGACAATTGCGATCCTTAGAATCATGGCGAGTCACCTCACGCTATCATGCAAACCGGCGGATATGGCTGATTAAGTCCCCGCTATAAAACAGATGCGAGAATTGCTGAACATGTCTTTGTAGTCTCATCTCAATTAGAATCGCAATCAACTTGTAAAGTGGAACTTTTCCAATGCGCGACCGCGACGACGATGGCTCGCCGCTATTATTTTACCGATCCAAACATGTTCCGCGGCCACTTTGGCGTAGACCTCTCGCGAAGAACACGTCGACTCTCCGTCGAAAGGCGCACTATCAATTCCCCACACAACAACTCGACCTTTGACCAATCGATAGCCTGGTCCGCCCAAGTCATCCTTCGAAACGAGCTGCCCGTTGGCCATCGCGCTTGCTCTTTGATCGAAAGCAAGCAAAGCGCAAATCGACAATGCTGCTAGTTGTACTTTCATAAGCCTTCCGAACGCCGTCGCGGCAATTGTCCGATTCGTCATTGTTGTTCTCGCATTTATCGCCTTGCCGAGCCAAGTTGGCTTTGTTCTGCCAAAATGCGTTTCGACCATTTGGCTTTGTTCTGCCAACGCGCCTGAGGTCCATTCGTCGTTGGCTTTGTTCTGCCAAAATGCCCTGTTCGGCCGTTTGGCTTTATTCCGCCAATTAGCCTCACGACCCATTGGCTTTGCTCCGCCCAACACCCCCCTCCTGACCATTGGCTTTGTTATGCCAATGCGCCTTAGGTCCGTTCGTTGTTGGCTTTGTTCTGTCAAAACGCCGTGTTCGGCCGTTTGGCTTTGTTCTGCCAAATACCCCTTCCCGACCCATTGGCTTTGTTCTGCCAACGCGCCCGAGGTCCCTTCGTTGTTGGCTTTGTTCTGCCAAAATGCACCTTCGGCCGTTTGGCTTTGTTCTGCCAAATTGCATTTCATCTGTGATTGGCTTTGTTCTGCCAAATTGCCTTTCATCTGTGATTGGCTTCGTTCTGCCAAACGCCTGCCGTTGGCTTTGCTTTGCCAAACCCCGTCTCTTTGCTCTCCCTACCGCTCCGATCAGATAATTGGCTTTGTTCTGCCAAAATTCTCGGCTCCGCCCGTCCAATCGCTCTGTTAAGTGCGTTCCTGACCTTTCATTAGCTTTGTTCTGCCATCCGCCAGATGTCCGAGCCGCCATCTATTAAACCTGGGCGGTCACATAGAACTGGTTAAGGCCCTCCTAGGCTGATCTTTGCAGAGTTTCCCCGTCGATTTGATCTCAATGAACGCTAGGATTGCTCTTTTCTGGCGGGACCAAGCACGGCGCTCGTAACGATCAAGTCGCACCAGATCAGCGAGCGCCTTCTCCATGCATTCGAGCTGGTCACGTTCTCTGATGAGTTTACTCGCTTGTTCGACATATTCGGAACGATCTTCCCTGGCCTTATTCACGGCCTCCCTCGCTCTGGCGAACTCGTCGAGTGCCTGAATCCGCAACGGGATGAGTTCTCCGGAGACGAAAGTCTCTGCCCCGGTTTCGTCCGGTGCGAGCGGCGGTGGGAGTTCGTCTTTGTATTGCTCCATAATTCTCGCACACAATTCTAAGAGCAGCTTATAGGCGAGCTCCGTTCTGAACGAGCGCAACTTGGCGAGGATGAAGCTAACATCTCCTTTCGACAGGGCCATCGTTCCTCTCTCGCGCAATCGCTCGATGAGGGCCAATTTTTGTTCGTAGACCGAGCGAAGTACCAACTCGTTCTGAGCAATGATGGTCGCTTGCTCTATGAGGCTTGGATCGTCGTCATCTTCGGAGATGGCTTTAGCGAACCGCTCCACGTCTCCGGCTGGAAAGGCGCGGCGGTGCGTGAGCGCCGCCATGCCATGTCGAAGTGCATTGCGGCTGGTTTGAACTTTACCAGCCGCCGTGCGCGGGCCACTGCTATTGCGGCTATTTCGCCGATTAGCCGTTCGTTGCCGCTCGGAAGTCATTAATTGCCAGCCTCCTGAGCCAACTCAGTTTCGCTCGTGATGAGTTTCGGTGCTTCGGCAGTCGCAACCTCGCTATAGTCCCCGTCGATGATGTCCTTTGAGGCTTTTTGCCTTTGCTTCATGGCTTTATAACGATCGGCGAGCGCGATGGCGTCATCCTGTCGGCGCGCTGCACTGTTTATCAGACCATCATATTGGCCTTGAAGAAGGATCGTTTCCTCAACGCCGCGATTATGTTCGATCTCGGTCGGCGTGCGCTCCAAGATTTCATCGACATCCTGCACGCTGGCCTCGATGAGACCTTCCTGCTCGATCATCAACGTAAACTCGTTCTTGGGTTGGCCGAGCCTTTCAGCGATCTTTTCGATCGTTGCCTGTCTTTTTTCAAACTGCTTCTTCTTTCGTGCCACCTGGAATTCGCGGCTCTGACGCACCCGCCGATCGATTGAGAGGGCCCGGTGCCTTGCCAACCGAGAGGAGTCCCAGGTGCTGTCAACAAACCTTTTGGTGAGAATTTGAAGGATGATGTCATCACCCGCGACGAAGGAGTCTGCCACCCGACTGAACAATGTGTTGTAGAGCTCATGGCTTTCTCCAGCGAGGAGCGGCGGCGGCCCGAGGAGGGCCTCGATGTCAGTCATGTTTTGCTTCAGTGTGACCTCTTGAGACATGGCGTCGTCCTTTCTACTCGATGTTAATCGTCGACGTGCTTCGCAGCACGCGTTGCTCATTGGGCTAACGTTCCAGTCCGAAATCGATTGTGGAGCGGTCGATACGGCTTTGTCCGAAAGTTCGCCTCAGTCGTGAGCTCGTCGCAAGCGCGCTCACAGTTGAGGCCGTCGACATGCCTCCGCGGCGATCGCCTCTGAGCGAACCTTGCGAAAGGCTCGGCCCCAGAACCGGCGCCACACTAATCGAACTTTCGAAACTCGGTCCGTATCGACCGACCACCGCAAGACCGTTGGACGCTTGATCCTCGTCGATCTTGGCTAGTTCGAAACCCGGCTCAGTCGTTTGCTCGCTGGTATCGCAAGCGCGCGGGCGAAGCATCCGCTATAGTCGGCATGCTCCGGCGGACTTAGATCGACGTGCGACTGGTATCGTCACACGAGAATGCCGCTCCTGATCGATTTCAAGTTTCGCCTCTTCGACGATTGACTTGGTCGTCAAACGGGCTCGGTAATGTTGACCTCCTTGGTTCACGTCACGACAGCTGATAAGACCTATATGAACGACATTCCACGAATCCGAAAGAATGGGGATTTGGTGGCCTGAATTTTAGGCGCTCAAGGGCGCTTCACATTTGATCCGCCGTTAAGAGCCTTTTCAGTCCCGTCTGAGCTTCCCAAGGCACCGGTGCATTCGGCTGGCTGCAGTATGCCCGGAAGCTTTAGTTTCGCGCCCCGGGTTGCTCCACGATAAACTGAGCCTTTTCCTTATCAGCTATCAGCTTTCGAGCTTGCCCGGTTCGACGACGAAACTCGCTTCATCGAAGCGGATTTGCTGCGTCCCTCCCATTCGCTGTCCGAAACAAATTTAGAAAGGCTCCAGTTCAATTCAAGGAATGGGATTCTAGTACCTAAGTTTTTAGTCGCGCGAGAGCACACCGGACGTGATCCTCAGCGACAAGCGGTTGCTCATCCATGCGCGAAGGGTCGGCACTAACCAGCTTTCTATCCTCCTCTGGAAGGTCGGCATGATGCGGGGCAATCTTTTCTCGCCGTTCATTAAGGTCGCGATCGTGGCGGCGCGATCCAGGTTCAACCATCGCCGTTAGCACGTAATCTGCAAACTGATGGAATTTGCCCTGGTACCCAGGGTTTACCGCCCGTCCCGGTTTAAGACCGGCCCGCCGCCAAATCGTTGCGACATCGACGACATAGTTGACGATAAGAGGCTTGGCGCGCTTGCTCTTGTCTACTTTTGTGCTGGGTCCGAGCGCATCAACAATTGCGGCAAAAACGGCTTGCGCGCTCGGCTCACCCGATCCCTCCATCAGAGAAGCGAGCTTGCCCTGGATTTCCAGGCGTAGGATGGAATTGAGGCTTGACAGCTGCGAAACGCGGAGCTCGCTCAGAGCATGTCGGGCAGTCCCGGAGACCTCGTACTCGATGAATTCGGCAAAGACATCGTCTGCTGCCGAAAATATTGACTCGATGACCTCCCAATCAATCAGTGATTCTCTCAAAATCGGCGGGATAACCTGGTCAAGCCGCCTGCGCAGTTTTGCAGGAGCACGCTTTGTGCAATTGCAGATTTGCGAGCAAGCGCTTTTAATTTCGGCAAACCGACCCATTTGCTCGATGAGGTGCACACATCGGGTCTCGGCGGCGATGTAAGCCTGTGCCGCTTTTACCGATTCGATGATGACGGCGCGCGCCACGTGATCTAGTGCGTTGAGGCGCTTTAGCACCTTCCAGGCAGCAAAGAGATGCTGCTGCCAAGCATCGGGCGGCGTATGTTCGAGTATTAGTATCACTCGAGCGAGTGATCGCCGCGAAAATATATTGGCATGTAATTCTCGTCCCATTTTGGCTCTCCGGCGCTCGGACTTATACGGGGCTGTATGTAATGGACAGATTGTTCACATTCACGCAGGCCTCGCCCTTACTGGCCATCTACCTTCCTGATTCGATGAAGGGGGCAGCGGTTACACTATCCCGCCCGCCGATAAGCGGCGAGAGCCTTAAAAAATCGTCTACACAAATTTATTTTTTGAAACGTGGATCAAAGGCCGCAAATTTGCGCCTGGCTTCAAATGGTCAGCGCGAACTAAAATTGAGTAACAATTGGTAGTTCCTTCTTGTGATTGACGCGATCAACCTCAGACATAGGTCTTTGAACCACATCTAACCTGGTCTTCATCCATAGCTCGCGAGCAAATCGCCGAGGATCGATTCCCGCCTTCTTCCACCATGCGGCCTCATCGCCACTGCGGTGGACCTCGCGATGATGTCCGCGGCATAACGGCACCGTGAACTCGTCGCTGACCTTGCGGCCGAGCGCGCGGCTTTGGGCAAAGCGCAGATGATGGGCGTCCGAGGGACTGCGGCCACAGATCAGGCATGGCTGTTGCGACACGAACCGCAGATGCTCCTTGTCGCGAATGCGGCGAGGCTCTTGGATCGACAGCCTGCTCTTATCGATACGTTGAGGTCGGGCACGGCGCGGCCGTTTCGACGAAGAGCGCGACAGCGGATTCCGTACGATCAAAGGCCTGATTGCCGATCTTGTCCAAAGCTTGCGAGCTTCGCTCCAAACGCCTCCTCGATGAGCTGCGCGTCGGCGGTCGTGAAGCCTATTCTTGATGGGAATAATTTTATGCGCCCACGTCGCGGCCGCTTCCGGCGACGCAATGGCATGCAATTGCGTGAAGCAATTGCTCGCGCTGTGCCGCCGATGCCTCGACCTCTAAGACGGGATTGGTGGATGATAATGCCCTCGCCTTGGCCGGTGTCCCGACAGGTCCTTTCAGTGCCGAGTGCTTAAACCCGCCATTGGGCTTCCCATTGCCATCGTGATGAGGCGATCGTTCATCAAATGGATCGTCTTGTGGGGTCGATGCATCGAGATCGGGCGCATCGAGATCGTCCTCGCCGGTGATGCCGACCAGCGTGAACAGAGCGTAACGGCGAGCGTATGTTAGCGCCGCGCCCATGCGGCGCGGTGTGGCGGTATCGGCCACGGCGCAGACTGGCCAATCGGAGGCAATCCACTCGCCGGAGGCGTGGGCCAGAACAGTCGTCAGGTTGACAGTACCGGCAGCCTGGTCGATCGCGGTGGTCTGCAGCGCCGCAATCTCGTGTTGGCTCAACGTCTTGCGGACGATTTCGAGGCCACTCGACAGTGGGGCGTAACGGAACGACCGCTCGGTCCCGCGATGGCCCTCGGGTCGAATGGTGGCGACCAGGGATTTCTCCGGATTGACCAGTTCGGCTTGGGCCTTGGCAAGAGCCGCCGCCAAGCTGGCGATCGATGGGCTAGAGCGATGCACGGCCGCCCTCCCCGCCGTGGAGCTCAAAACTGACAGCGCCGGATTTGGACCGCTTACCTCTCACGCCGTGTCCGATGGCCTCCTTGGCGTCTTCGGGCATCAGGCTTTTGAGTTCGGCCTTGGCCTGCTCGTGCTCGAGATGCGCAGCGCGGGTGCGAGCAAACACGCCGGCGAATTCCGCCCAGGCATTTGACGCGCTCATGTCAACGATGCGCACCGCCTCAAGCCGCGGCCGCGGCGGCTCAACCCCGAACAGGCTCGGCGGTTCGCCGTTCTCCACACAGCGCCAGAACTTGCGCTCGGCGGTGACGATGAGGTGCTGATAGAGCGGATCAGCTTGGGTTTTGATTTCAACCCATTTGCCACCGCCGGTGATGATCGACAGCACCGCGGTTCGGGCCTCGGCCACCCACATGTTGTGCTGCAATTGCGGCATGTATTTCGCGACCGCCGCCTCCTCCGAGAACGACCAGGGCAGCATGAACTTGGCCTCAAACACCGCCCCTGACGCTGCCACCCGGCCGTCAAGCGTCGCCGCCATCCAGCGGATCGCTTGGTGGCGGACCCGTTTTTGGATGTCGGTGAGGACCTCCCCGCTATTGGCCTGATACCAGCGCCGATTAAGGTCTTCGGTGGCGACCCCAAGCTGGACGACCAAGTTGTCGGAGAGGTCCGCCGCCTCGACTTCGCCCCGCTTCTCGCGCCACAGCCGCAGCAGCGCGGCCTCGTCGGTGCCCATGATGATGCGGGCATCCGATCCGCCGATGAACGACCGGCGGAGGCGCAGAAATTCTTCCCTCGTGGACATGGCAACCATCTAGCTTCTCCCTGCGTTGGGAGAGATATTAGCTTATATAAGGGATATAAGCAAGCTAGAATAATCCTGATCCTACGATCGTCGCCACCTCAACCAGGTTCGTACGCTCAATAATCGCCTTTTGCCGCGGATTGAGCGTCGACACCGTGATGCTGACGAGGTCCTCGCCAATGTACTGCCGAATGTAGCCGACCTTGGTCTGGAAGCCGGGCTCGCGGACGGTAACGAAGACGAAGTCCCCCGAGTTGGGCGGCCGCTTCGGATGCAGGTAGACCACCTCGCCGGCAAAGTAGCGTGGTTCCATGGCGCGGCCGCGGACATAGACCGCTTTGGCGCCCTTAACGTCCTCAAGTTGCGGCGGCGCTAATACTTCGCCGTGGGACACATCATCGACGACGATGCACTCCTCGTCGCCCGGGGCGGTCGATCCAATGACCGGAAGGCGTGGACGCGTATCGTCCCGGGTGATGATCTTGCGCTCGGTCGCCTGGTACTCAATGCCCAGCAGTTGCTTGATCCGCTTCGCCATCCCTTCTGAAGGATAAGAGCGGCCAGACTCCCACTGCGCAACCGCGCTTTGGCTCACCTTAAGCGTCCGGGCGACGACCGACTGGGTCAGCTTCTTCTTCTGACGGGCTTCCCGAAACCGGGCAGGAAAGGGTGCATCGGGCACAAAAGACCACCTAATAACAGTAGATGAATCACTTATATTAGAGATTTATCGATTTCGGCGAGACCGGCCGTCGAGGGCTTGGGTCGGCGCTGCTGCACTTTCCCCCCGCTTTCAAATCGCGTAACGGGAGCATTCCGACGGGCAGTCGAAGCTCCCGATCATACGATCAAGAAATCGCTCTGGTGGAGCTGCGCGACCGTAACGTTGTGCAGCGTAATCGTGTCGTGCGCGGCGTCGGTAATCACCGCATTGCCGTGCCCGTCGTCATGGGAAGCGGCGAGGGCGTCGGCCGCTGTGGCGAACGCGGTGTGATCGAGTTGGATCGCATCGGTCGCCGGATTAAAGTTGGTCACATAGGCCTGCCCGAAGTTCGGAGCGAAGGCGAAGGTGTCACAGCCGCCGTTTCCGGTCAAAGTCGCGTTCGGCCCGGATGAAACAATGGAACTATTAGTCACGCCGACTGACGTCCCACTCGTGGTTCCAGCCTGCCCGGAGGGTGTGGACGTGCTGGAAGCGGACGCCGGTGGATCATAAACGATCGTGCGACCATCACCGTCGCTTGCGAACTTGAAATTGTCGAGCGCGTACGAGCCGTTGAAGTTTAAGTTTACGGTGTTGCTGCCGTCGCTCACCGTCAGCACGCGGTTCCCATAACTGTCCTGAACCGAACCGTAGTTGATGCCCCGCAGATCGATTTGATCCAAACCGGACATGGTGCCATCACCGCCGAAATTGAAGATCTCTCCGGTAAACGTCGACGGAGCGTCAAGCTTCAAGGTGCTCGTCGACACGTTGAATATGACAGACTGAAGAATCGGCGGCTGCGAGTTCGACAGTCGCCCCGGCACCGATTGTGACCGAGCCAGACGAGATCGAATCCTCGACCTGCAGCGCCCGCGGCGCACTTAAGAGACCATTAACCGATTCGGCCTCATGCCCGACTTAGCAAAATTCTATTGCGGCAGCACCGTGGAAACGCTTCGTCAACTCCTCTTGCGGGTGACTTGCGCGTTGTTTGGCCATCATTGGGATCACGCGTCCACTTTCGGTGCTGCGACCGCTGTGGCCACACCCAGACGAACTGCGGCGGCTGATTCCATCACTGGGTCGAACTGACCACGATCGGATCCAAAGTGCGACTGAACGTCGGCCGCACACCTTGCGTGATCCGAGCGACGGCGAGCTCGCGAGTTAATCTGGCGGTAATCGACCCGCAAGGTCGAGCGACCTAGCATGTATGCGTGGGGCGGCGTTCTGGGGGCGCGCAGCAGGATGGGCAAGAACCGTGGATCGTGCGCAACGTGCGCGCTTTGCAGATTATCCGACCCTCACCCCGCACAATAGTGATGTCGGATACCAAACCGCAGCATCACTCCTAGAGCCATCCCGGACCGGGCCGCCAAGACTGGCGGTATGGTCCGCCCGGCTTCATTTCGAGTTGGTCCGAACGTGGCTGAAACTCGGTTTTCCGGAACGCGGCTTTGTCGCGTTCGCACGCCTTGCCGTCATCGATCAGGGACCGTCATTCTCCGCGCGTTTCACCGCCCCTGAGTTGACCAGCTTGGCAAAAGCCGCGCACACCGCGGGCCGCGGCCGCGAAGCCAACGGCGTCCTGCGGTCGCTGATTGCCAAAACTCCGCGGAATGCGGCGCCACGGGTCGCGCTTCTCAACGTCCTGCTGGAAGCCAACTCATACCGGGACGCTGAAATCGCGGCGCTCGACGCTGCCCGTCATTTTCCGTCGGACCCGGACGTATTGCTGCGGCTTGCGCGTGTGCAAAGTCAGCTGCGACGCTTCGACGAAGCTATGCCGACCCTGGAGCGCCTCCTGAAAATCGACAACGCACACGGCTGGGCCTGGTTTGAATACGGCAGAGCCGCTCGAGAATGCCACGACGATTTAGGCTTGCCATCGACAGCATTCCAACGCGCCGGCGAGTTGGCAGGTGACGACGCCGATCTCTTGGAGGCGGTCGCGAGACAGTTCTCCGACAACCTCGATCATGCAAGCGCGGTCGAATTCTACGAACGCTTGCTTTCGCGCGATCGTCGCGCCCGAATACGTCCTGCCACGCTACGCCGATATGCGATGGCGCTCAAAGACAGCGGCCACCCAGGCCAGGCCGACATCGTCAACAGGATAGCGCTGCGCAATTGCCGGATCTTGGGCAGGTTGCGCCGCGGTGACGCCTGGGAAGACCTGAAGCAGGAGGAGTTGCTCCTGCTGCTCGAAGCCGGGCGCGAGCGCGAATCCGAACACGCGCTGCAAGCGGTTCGCCGCCGCCGGATCGGCCATGGTCCGCGCTTTGATCGACCCGAATACTTGCCGGAGACGGAGCAGCGCCTGCGCGAACTGAGACAGATCGTCGGTGCTCGCGATGTGTTCGTCCTGCTGCAGGGGCCGTCGCTCGCGGACTTCGCGTCGCGGATCGGCGACTTCGCGAAATTCGATTTTGCGGTCGCGACTCTCAGCGCCTTTCCGCCGGTCGAACAGGTGCTGTCGCAGATCAGCCGCCTGGTGGACATTCTGCTGGTCACACATCCGTCGACCGTCCGATCCTGGTATCCGGAATTCTGCGAATTTCTCGCCCGCCCCACTCGCAACCTGACGCTGACGACCCGTTACGCCCTTTCGGCACTGTTTGAATTCGGGACCACCAGCGAAGCCTTCATCGAGCGTCACGACGAGCGCTTGCTGCTCGCCCATCCACTGCAAGGTCCGCCGCTGCCCGGCAAGCCTTTGCACTTCGAGGGCGGCAACAGCCTGACCCTTCTGGTGCCGCTCCTTCTACTCGGACGGCCCAGGCGAATCTTCATCTTTGGCGCGGATGGCGGCGCCAATCCCAACTTCCGCAAACGTCCGTACTTTTATTACGACGACCATGATGCTGAAGGAACGGATCAGTCGCTTCTGCGCCGCCCCGATTTAATCTCCTTCCAGGGACAGCCGGACCGTCTGCAGGAAGCCAATCGCCGCTTCTATGCCGACGCGGTCAACGCCGACCGCATCATCGGCGCCGCAATGCACAGCCTGAGGACCGTGTTCAATATCCCCATGCCGCCGATCTTCAACGTGTGCCCGCACAGCACGCATCGGCTGTTTGAACGGGTGAGCGTAGACGGTTCACTCGCTCGACTGGCGCAAAACGATTGAACGTTGCCGCATGAGTTCCTGCCAACCTATCAGCTGGCGCTCGGATGTTTGGCTGCGCTTACCAAAACAATCTCTGGCGACGAAGCCGTCGCGTGAGCGTGCAGGCTTCGCCTCCGGGACTGCAAGCCCTGCGTGACTTATTTCAGATGGTACTCGTGCTGCGCGCGCGTGATCGCCTCGGTCAGGTTACGCATCGCGCCCGCCAGAGCGACCGGTTGGCGGCCTGAAGCGATGCGGCCCACGGCGCCGGCTGCTTCGGCGACATCGCGCGCTGACGCGCCGGTGGCGCAAACGGTCAGAATGTTCGCCAGATCGGCGACGACGTCCAGCGGCTCGCTGCCCATCATCTCCAGAAATGCATCCGCTCCTTGCAGCAACTCGGCGAACTCGCCCGGCGCCAATGACGGGGCGATGACGTGGCCGACGGCCGCATGTGTGGTGTCCGCATGAGCCATAGTGGGATTTTCCGGGATTACCGTTCGTATGCTGTCACTCTGCACACGCTATACAATTATCATTAACCGCCGGTAAAGCGCAGCCCTGCGGTATCCGACCGCAAGCTGCAGCATGCTCAAATGCCGTTATTCCGCCGCGCGCGATGCGGGGAGAGCCAAGGTCAACCCCGAGGACAGCGCATCCTCGCGGAAGGCCCTGACGGTGTCCATTGACAATTGTCCCGCTGTCTTCGCGCCGAGCCCTGGCATCTTCGCGAGCACCGCGGCGGGCGCCGTGATGATATGACAACGCATTTCATTGGCCTCGATGACGTTGAAGACCTCACGAGTCGAGGCCCAGATGATCTCGACATTCGCCGTCTGCCGCGCCCTCGCGATGGCATCGCGCAGGGTCGGCCGGTAATCGATGCCGGCATCGGCGAGCCGGCCCGCAAACACCGATACGCATGCCGGCGCACCGCCGGCCAAAGCCTCCACACCGCGCGCCGCCTGCTCAACGGTGAACACCGCCGTCAGGTTGACGTTGATCCCGTCGCGCGACAGCTCACGGACGGCGTTGAACAGCGGCTCGCCGCGCGTCGTCGTCACCGGCAATTTGACATAGACGTTGCGTCCCCACGTCGCGATCAGGCGCGCTTGCGCGACCATTTCGGCGATGTCGTCGGCGAACACCTCAAACGAGATGTGCCGGTCGGGGACTGCAGCGACCAAGTCACGCGCGTAGGCTGCGTAGTCGGTTACGCCGGCCATCTTCATCAGCGATGGATTGGTGGTGAAACCTTTGATCCACGGCTTCTTCGCCATGTCGAGAATCTGCGTCCGATCCGCGCCGTCTGTAAACAGCTTTACGGCAAGGTCTTTCAAAGTTGTCACAGCCATCGTGATTCTCTTTCTGCGATTAGGATCGCGTGCTGCGCCGGAACGCGTCCGCCTACGACCGGTGATAATCGTCCTCGATCCGCACGATATCGTCCTCGCCGAGGTAACTGCCGGTCTGCACTTCGATCAACTCGAGCTCGATCTTGCCTGGATTTTCCAGACGATGCTGGGAACCGATGGGAACGTAGATCGAATTCATTCTCGTGCACGATTGTCACGTCGTCGCCGATTGTTACGCGGGCCGTGCCCCGCACAACAATCCAGTGTTCCGCGCGATGATGATGCAGTTGCAGCGATAACCTCCCTCCCGGCTTTACGATAATGCGCTTGACCTGGAATCGATTCCCCTGATCGACCGATTGATACGAACCCCAGGGGCGATGAACCTTGCGGTGCTCCTCAGTGACGCTCAGCTGCTTGTCTTTAAGCGCACGGACCACGCGGCGCAAGCCGTCACCGTCGTCCCGCCGGGCAACCAGAATGGCGTCATCGCTAGCCACCACCACCAAATTCTCGACGCCAAACATGGCAACGATTTGTTGGCCGCTCGAGACAAAGGAATTTCGCGTATCGATGAATACGGCTTGGCCATTGGCGGCATTGTTCGCCGCATCGCGCGCCGAAAGCTCCCACACGGATTGCCAGGAGCCGACGTCAGACCATCCATACGACACCGGGATCACGGCAGCTTGAGTTGTTCGCTCCATCACGGCGTAATCGATCGATTTCGCGCTGGTGCGGGCGAAGGCTTGCGGTTCGAGCGTGACAAAGCCGAGGTCGCTTCCGGCGGACTTGACCGCTTCGATAACGGCCGCGCTGCTGTCCGGCTCAAACCTACGGTATTCTTCCAAAAGAAATTCCGCACGGAACATGAAGTTCCCTGAGTTCCAGAGGTAGCCGTCGGCGACGTATTGTTCCGCGGTTCGCGCATCGGGTTTCTCGACAAATTTCTCGACCGCAAAGACGTCAGGCCCCACGGCTGCGCCGACGCGGATGTAGCCGTATTCGGTAGCGGCGCGGGTCGGGCGGACGCCGAACGTGACGATGCGGTCTCTGACTGCGGCTTCGCGCGCGGCGGCGCATGTTTTGGCGAACGCGGCTGGATCGACTGACGACGTGGTCGGCCGCCAACGCAACCACGGTGGCATCACCATCGCGTGCAGCCGCGTAGGCTGCACCTGCCATGATCGCAGGACCTGAATCCCGCCGTACCGGCTCCAGCAGGATGTCCGCCTCGGCGCCTATCGCCGCGAGCTGTTCGGCGACAACAAACCGGTACCGTGTGTTGGTGACGATGATCGGCCTCCCGAACAGGGCCGGATCGGAGACGCGGACTATCGTGTCCTGAAACGTGGACTGCGGGCCGAACAGAGGCAGGAATTGCTTGGGCCAGCTTTCGCGTGAAGCGGGCCAGAGGCGGGTGCCCGCGCCCCCGCACATGATCAATGGAATAATCAGTGGTGCCATTTGTCCTGGGCCCTCCCGGCCGTCGCACTCGCGGCTGGACAGGCAAGCCTACCCGCAACCGATAAATGAATTCCCATAAAAGCGAGCAATCACGACGAATTAAGGTACGCCGTTATCAAATTCTTTGCGCCCCCGGCCGAGCCGATCATAAACCCATAAGCCCGCAACGATCGGCTATCGGGCGCGCGCCTGACCGGCCAAAAACGACGCGTAGGCTTGGCCCAGACCGTCGCACAGCGAGGTACGTGCACGCCAGCCCAGCGCGGTGAGGCGGGACACATCGAGAAGCTTGCGCGGCGTGCCATCGGGCCGGGACGTGTCGAAGGTCAGCCGCCCCTCATAACCGATGACCTTGGCGACCAGCTGCGCCAATTCGGCTATGCTGACCTCTTCGCCGCTGCCGACGTTGAGATGCGGCTCGTCTGAATAGTGTTCAAGCACGAAGACGCAGGCATCCGCCAAGTCATCCACGAACAGAAATTCGCGGAGCGGCGAGCCGGTCCCCCAGATCGTCGTCTCTGGCGCGGCCTCAGTCTTGGCCTGATGGAAGCGGCGGATCAGCGCCGCGATGACATGACTGTTGTCCGGATGATAGTTGTCATCGGGGCCATAAAGATTTGTCGGCATCACCGAGATGAAGTCGGTGCCGTATTGACGCCGATAGGCCTGACACAGCTTGATGCCCGCGATCTTGGCGACGGCGTACCATTCGTTGGTCGGCTCAAGCGATCCGGTCAGAAGTTCCTCCTCGCGGATCGGCTGTTGCGCCAATCGCGGATAGATGCACGACGAGCCGAGAAACAACAGTTTCTGCACCCCCGCCTTGTAACTGGCGTGAATGACATTGCGGGCAATCGCCAGATTGTTCGAAATAAAATCCACCGGAAACGTACTGTTGGCATAAATACCACCGACTTTGCCTGCCGCGATGATGACCACGTGAGGGGTGGCCTCGGCGATGAAGCGCTCGGTCTCCTCCTGCCGTTCAAGATCGAGCGCGCTGTGCGTCGCGGTAACAAGTTCGCAGCCCGTCCCCGCGAGCCGTCGCACAAGCGCCGAGCCAACCGTGCCCCGATGGCCGGCAACGTAAACCCGCTTGTTGGCAAGCTCAAACAGTTTAGCCGGCATTAACTCATCCCCTTGTGTGGCGGATACTTCAGTCCTCGCGATGAACGCGGCGATGCTCGTCAAGAACCGCGATGAGATCGGCTTCGACCATGTCCTTGACCAGCGCTTCGAAGGTCGTCCGGTGCCTCCAGCCCAGCTTCGCGCGCGCCTTGGAGGCGTCGCCGACCAGAGCATCGACCTCGGTCGGCCGAAAGTAGCGCGGATCGACCTCGACCAGCACGCGGCCGTTTGCGCTGTCGATTCCCTTCTCGTCCTTGCCGCTGCCGCGCCACGTGAGCGTGACGCCGATGCACGCGAACGCCTTCTCGACGAATTCACGGACCGTGTGGCTTTTCCCCGTCGCCAGGACGTAGTCGTCGGGCTGCGGCTGCTGCAGGATGAGCCACATCCCCTCCACATAGTCGCGCGCGTGACCCCAATCGCGCGCCGCATCGAGATTGCCGATAAACAGCCGGTCTTGCAGACCATGGTGGATCGCCGCCGCAGCGCGCGTGATCTTGCGAGTGACAAAGGTCTCGCCGCGAATCGGGCTCTCGTGATTGAACAAAATACCGTTCGACGCATGCAGACCATAGGCTTCCCGGTAATTCACCGTGATCCAATGCGCGTACAGCTTCGCTACCGCGTAGGGTGAGCGTGGCCGAAACGGCGTTGTCTCGCTTTGCGGTACTTCCTGCGCCAAGCCGTACAACTCCGACGTCGAGGCCTGATAAAACCGCGTGGTGCGTTCGCGGCCGAGAATGCGGATCGCTTCGAGGAGTCGCAGCGTGCCGAGCCCATCAGCGTTCGCCGAATATTCGGGCGTTTCGAATGAGACCTGGACGTGCGATTGCGCCGCCAAATTATAGATTTCGTCCGGCTGCGTTTCCTGCACGATGCGAATGATGTTTGTCGCATCGGTCACGTCGCCGAAATGCAAATGAAACATCACGCCCGCTTCGTGCGGATCGTGATAAAGATGATCGACACGCGCCGTATTGAATGACGACGAGCGCCGCTTGACGCCGTGTACGCGATAGCCTTTGCCAAGCAGGAACTCGGCGAGATGAGCGCCGTCCTGGCCCGTCACCCCGGTAATCAGTGCCACTTTGCCGTTCGCGCCAGCCATCGTGTCCCATGCCGCGTGCCACCGATCGGGCAATCAATAGCACTATTACGGTGCCACGCCGCGACGGCTTCAGGTCTTCAGAATGCGGCCCGCGACGGCATCGAGCTTTTTCAACAGCGCGGGATCGCGCGCTTCTGGCGCTGTGATCAGCGCATTGTCGAGGGCGCGGTCGGAACCGATCGGGCAAGGCTCATGCTCGTGTGGAAAATCGCGAGCAAGGCGGCCCACAAGCCGCTTCGCCTTCTCGGCATTCTCGATTAGGACTTTGATGATGTCCTGAACGGTGACGGCGTCATGATCGGGATGCCAGCAGTCGAAATCCGTCACCATGGCAACCGTCGCGTAGCAGATTTCCGCTTCGCGGGCGAGTTTGGCTTCGGGCAGGTTGGTCATGCCGATGACCGAATAGCCGAGATTTCTTGTAGGTCAGGCTCTCGGCCAGCGTCGAGAATTGCGGGCCTTCGATGCACACATAGGTGCCGTCGCGTACCAGCGCGATGTCTTCGGCGCGAGCCGCCTCGGCGATATGAATGCGAAGCCGCGGCGAAACCGGATGCGCCATCGACACATGGGCCACGCAGCCTTTGCCGAAAAATGAGCTTTCACGCTTGTGAGTGCGATCGACAAATTGATCGATCAGAACGAACGTTCCGGGCGAAAGTTCGCTCTTGAACGAGCCGCACGCCGACAGCGAAACGAGGTCGGTGACGCCAACCCGCTTGAGCGCGTCGATATTGGCCCGGTAGTTGATATCGCTCGGTGAGTTTGGGTGGCCCTTGCCGTGGCGCGAAAGAAAGACCACCGGCAGGCCCTTGACCTCACCCATCTGCAATGGAACGGGAGCGTCGCCCCACGGGGTGCTAACGTCCTTTGTGTGGGCGTTCTCAAGACCCGGCAAATCGTAGACGCCGGACCCCCCGATGACACCGAGCACTGCCTTAGCCATGAAAAGTGACCTTTTCCCTCTTTTGACGACCCCGCGCAAAGCGAGGCTGACGACGGCCGAATGGAAGCATCCGAATGCAAGAACTGTGACTTCGCGACGGGCCGCTCTATGACGGCCTGATCGGCTCCGACTGTCGTTGCGATTGCTCCGGATTTTGCTGCGTGAACCGCTCAAATCATTTAGCGTGCGAATTGCGATGCCGCTAGTTCCCCCAATCGCTCCCGAGGATCCGGCGGCGAAAGAGGCCGCCGTAAACCCCGCGGGGCCTTCGATCGTTGTCACAATCCAGTATCTGCGCGCCGTCGCGGCAAGCTTGGTCGTTTATCACCACGCCTTTGCTCCTCCAGTGCTTCAGCCGTATTACAAAACCCATTTCGGCGAGTTCGGCGTCGACATTTTTTTCGTGATCTCCGGCTACATCATGTGGACGACGACCGCCACGAGCCCGCGCGGCCCGGTCTCGTTCTGGCTCGCGCGGATCATGCGGATCGTGCCGATCTACTGGCTTTACACGACGCTGTTTATCGCCGCTGCCATCGTGCTCGGGTCCCGGGCGCTGTTCACGCCGGCAGGACTCGATCCGCTGTTCATCTTGAAATCGTATCTCTTCATCCCGGCAACCCACCCGTACATCCCGGACAACGTCCCGGTGTATTCGCTTGGCTGGACGCTGAACTACGAGATGTTTTTCTACTTCGTGTTCGGGCTCTGCCTTATGGTGCCCAAACCGAGCGCCCGCTTTTGCGTCTTCGCCACGTTGTTTGTGATCCTGGTCCTGACCGGTTATGTCGCCCAGCCGCGCCAGCCGATCCTTTTGACCTATACCAACTCGCTCTTGCTCGAGTTCTTGGCGGGCGTTGCATTGGCCGTGCTCAGTGGACGTCTTGAGCGGTTACCCACAAGCCTGGGAGTGCTTGTGGCAGTGATTGGCGTCGCTTGGCTGATTGTTGGCCTGCGCAGCGATCCACCGCTCGCTCGCATTTTCGGCTATGGCGTGCCTGCGTCACTCATCGTCGGCGGTGCATTGATCGCAGAGCGCGTTGCGCGCGCACGGCCGAGCCAGACTGTGCTGTTGCTCGGTGCGGCCTCGTACTCGATCTACCTCGCCCATCCGTTCGCACAGCGACTCTGGTTTTTCGCAGCGAAGCTTTTCTTTCCGACGATCGAACTCGATCGCCGTTCTTGTGCTTTTCGTCGCCGGCGGAATTTTGTTTGGACTGCTGGGCGGAGTGGCGTCCTGGCTTATGATCGAACGGCCATTGCTCAAGGCCGGCCGTAGGCTGATCGGCCGCCGCAAGGCTTCGATTGCGCGAGCAGCACCCGGTAGCGCGAGCGCCGGTGTGCCGGCACCAAAGCTTTGATTATTTTGAATCTGCGGGCAGCCCAGGGAACGCGGCCGCACGAAAGTCCCGGTACCATTTGACGAACGCAGTGACGCCGTCTTCGATTCTGACCCGCGGCCGAAAACCAACGGCCGCTTCGAGGTCGCTTGAATCCGCGCAGGTCTCAAGCACGTCGACCGGGCGCATCGGCAGCAATTCACGGCGCGCCGCTTTGCCGATCACCTTCTCCATGACCGCAATCAAATCGGTCAACTCGACCGGCTGGCTGTTACCGACATTGTAGATGCGCCAAGGCGCTTGGCTTGTGGCCGGGCTCGAGGCCTGCTCGGTCCCCGAAGAGCTCGGTGACGGAGGCAGCTTGACCAACCGCACGACCGCTTCGACGACATCGTCGATATAGGTGAAATCGCGGCGCATGCGACCGTGGTTGAACAGGCGCACCGGCCTGCCCTCAAGGATGGCCTCGGTGAAAAGCCAGATCGCCATATCCGGCCGGCCCCACGGGCCGTAGACCGTAAAGAACCGAAGCCCGGTCGCCGGTATGCCAAATAGATGCGCATAGGCGTGCGCCATCAACTCGTTTGCCTTCTTGGTCGCCCCATAAAGGCTCAACGGATGATCGACGTTGTCTGTCGTTCGCAACGGCATGCGCGCGTTGGCGCCGTAGACCGACGACGAGGACGCATAAACCAGATGCTTGCAGCCGGCATGGCGGCATCCTTCGAGGACGTTCGCGAAGCCGACGAGATTCGAATCCACGTAGGCGCCGGGATCAGCGATCGAATGGGCAACGCCCGCCTGCGCAGCCAGGTGAACGACGTAGGGGAAGCGTTGTGCCGCGAACAATTCGGCGACCTTGCCGCGATCGGCAAGATCGCAGCGCTCGAAGCTGAAATCAGCGTGCTTCATCAGCTCGGCGAGCCGCGCCTCCTTGAGGCGGGGATCGTAATAGTCGTTGAGATTGTCGAGGCCGACCACATGGGCGCCGTCGTTGAGCAACCGTCGCGCCACATGAAAGCCGATGAACCCGGCGGCGCCGGTCACAAGAGTGGATTCGCGCATCCCTCCACCCGAGCTCAAGGCGCCAGCCGCCGCTGTTCGATCAACTCGGCGACGGCCTCAGCCAGGCTCCGCTCCATCTCGACAATGAATCGCTGATGGGCCAGCGCTGCGGCTCGCTCCCGTTCGTCATCCTCGGAAGAGACCAGCGTGCCGCCCGCAAGGCTCGCGGCTTGCCCGGCGACGAGATCATGCACTTTGTCGCCGACAATCCAGGACCGGGCGATATCCAGCCCCATGCGGCTGGAAGCCTCGAGGATCATCCCCGGATTGGGCTTACGCCAGGGGTGATTGTCGACCCGCCATGGCCCCTTACCCCCGGCGTGGTAGGCGCAGGCCAGCACCGCGTCGAGATGAGCCCCGGCGGCCGCCAATCCGGCGCAGATGGCATCCTGCACGGCGTGGAAACCGGCCCAGTCATAGTAGCCGCGGCCGATACCCGACTGATTGGTCACGACGACGACAGGGATGCCCGACGCATTGCAGCGCCCGATGGCCGAAGCCGCGCCCTCGATGGGCTGAACGCCTTCAGGCCGACCGAGATAATGGCTGTCGACGAGCATGTTCAGTGTCCGGAAAGTGCCGTGTGAGACGGCTGGAGACGCCGGGCAGCAGGAGAACGAAATGGCAGGCCACAATTCAGGCCACAAAGCCCCCCGCCCTTGACCCTCGGTTAGCGTCCGGCGGGCGGCGCGGTCAAGTCCGCACGCCCAAGTGACCCTCAGCCAAGTCATTCGACGCGCGAGACGGTAGGCCTGTCCACTGTGGGGGTAGCGGCGGCACGGGTAAGTGGTTCGACGCGCGAGATCCGACGCTATTTCTCAACCACTCCGGGGATGCCCAAGGGGTGCGCCACGAGCAGGGGCTCCACGTCGGCATCGGCTGGCGCGAGAAGGACGAGGAATGAGTAACAATAGGAGTTTGCCGTGCCGGCTGTGACGGCCGTGCCGGGCACGTGTCATGGCCGTCACGGCAGTCATAGCATTTTCTAATTGTTACTCCGACAAGGTTAGAAGAGGCTGAACACGGGGCGAGCTCATTTTCTGCGAGCCCCCACGAAGCGCGGAGCGCCCCGCGGCGGCCATCGGCGCTACCACCGATCCACGACTGACTGTATTGCGCCTGTTAAACAATTTAGCTACTCACAAGTTGAAGGAAACATTTTTCTGTTCTTCATGGCGCGACAACGCTGGTTTGGGGCGATGGCAGCGAGCGAAGATTCCGATCTTGACCATGAATTTGTAGCGACGGCGTTGCGTTATCTACTGGAGAGAGAGCCTACCAACTCTGAAGTCGAGGACGGATTACAAAGACTTTCGGCCGGGCTCGATCCTAGAAAGTATCTCTTAGAGATGACGTCGTCGCCAGAGGCAAAAGTAAAAGCGCTCGCTAAATCGGAGGCACCTTTGTTTGTGCCCCCAGGTCATTACTACTCTCCTGTGGTTAACATGAAAGTTTTGCGTGAATCCTGGGCCGGGTATTTCCTGCACGGTGCCTTGAATGAAGTCGATTATCAGATCGAGAAGCAGTTTGAGTTCTTTAAGAAGATTTCGAAACACTTTGGGAAGATTGAATTTCCAGTCCAACAATCTTCTGAATTTCGATACTTCTTTGAAAATGATTTCTACAGCTACGGAGATGCGCTGGTGCTTTGCGGCATCATCACCGAATTCCGGCCTCGGCGAATAATTGAGGTTGGCTCCGGATACTCAAGCGCTGTCATCCTCGATACGTTGGATCGGACAGAACTCTCTACTGCATGCATTTTTGTGGACCCTTATCCAGATAGGTTGATATCTCTACTCAGGCCGACAGATAAATCACGCGCCTCAATCTTTGAGCTACCGGTGCAATTTGTGGACCTCGAAGTATTTCGCAAATTACAATCCAACGACATCTTGTTTCTTGACACGACGCATGTCTTGAAGTCGGGAAGTGATGTGGTGCATGAACTATTCCAAGTCCTTCCCTGCCTCGAACCGGGAGTCATTGTACATTTTCATGACGTTTTTGATTTGTTCGAGTATCCTGACCAGTGGGTTTTGTCGGATAATCGATCATGGAATGAAATTTATGCACTTCGCGCGTTTCTTGCAAACAATAGCAAATACGAAATTGTCCTTCTGAACGACGCTGTCGCCAAGAATTTTGGAGCAGAGGCTTTCTCAATTTCTCCAGAGTTCATGATCAATCCAGGCGGCGGACTTTGGCTTCGTAAGGTATTTTGAGTTGCAAAAAAAGAAATTTATAACCTTGAGTTGCCGCGAGAATTCTTTCCTCACACACAACTCCGATGTACTGGTGACACGTTGAGGCGTGCTGCCTGAGCCTTATTTTGTCGAGAGATATATATGCTGTCTGACGATAAACTAGCGAGGCTCACGACGATTTCTGGACGTCCCTGTGCCTTGCCTGAGGCACTGATGGCACGAGACCTGGATTCCGTCTTCTGGGCTGCCTCCCGAGCGGGAGCGGCGAGTGCATGGTGGGGTCATGTGCCTTTCGCACACTGGCTCGTGGCGGCTATTCGACCCGGAATGGTGGTGGAACTCGGGACGTACAACGGCGTCTCGTTTGCTGCCTTTTGCGAAGCTATGCAGCGTGAGAACATCATCGGCCGCTGCTACGCTGTGGATACTTGGAAGGGCGACGAGCACGGCGGCTTCTACGACGAGAGCGCCTTCCTCGATCTCAGCGCCTTCATCCGGTCCCGCTACGGTGCGTTGTCCGAGCTTGTACGCCTGAGCTTCGACGAAGCTCTGCCCTCCTTCGCCGACGGTTCGATTGACCTTCTCCACATCGATGGGTTTCACACCTACGAGGCCGTCAAGAAAGACTTCAACGACTGGCTGCCCAAGCTCTCCGACCGAGCCGTGGTGTTGCTCCACGACACCAACGTCCGGGAGCGGCGCTTTGGTGTGTGGAAACTCTGGGCAGAGCTAAGTGAGAACTACCCATCGTTCGAATTCGTGCATGGTCACGGGCTGGGGATCGCCGCGGTCGGGCGGGATATACCCGAACCGGTCATTGAGCTCTGCAAGCTGGCGCCCGACGCCGCCAACGTGCTGCGTGAACGATTTGCCCAGCTTGGCGCGCGGTGGGTGGCAGAGGCGTCCAACGCCGCCCGCGCCAAGGAGCAGTCGGCACAGATCGCGTCGCTGGACATGAAGAATGCCGAGCAGGCGGAGAAGAATGCCGAGCAGGCCGCACAGATCGCGTCGCTGGACATGAAGAATGCCGAGCAGGCAGAGAAGAATGCCGAGCAGGCCGCACAGATCGCGTCGCTGGACATGAAGAATGCCGAGCAGGCGGAGAAGAATGCCGAGCAGGCCGCACAGATCGCGTCGCTGGACATGAAGAATGCCGAGCAGGCAGAGAAGAATGCCGAGCAGGCCGCACAGATCGCGTCGCTGGACATGAAGAATGCCGAGCAGGCCGCACAGATCGCGTCGCTGGACATGAAGAATGCCGAGCAGGCGGAGAAGAATGCCGAGCAGGCCGCACAGATCGCGTCGCTGGACATGAAGAATGCCGAGCAGGCGGAGAAGAATGCCGAGCAGGCCGCACAGATCGCGTCGCTGGACATGAAGAATGCCGAGCAGGCGGCACAGATTGCCTCACTGCGGCAGTCCACTGAACATCTCACCCGCACGCTGCAGACGGTTTTGCCGAGGTCTATGCTTCAACATCGTGGCGCATCACCAGACCGATTCGGGCCATCAAGAAGACCTTCCAACTGCCGAGCTGGCTACGGCAACGCCTTGCCTTCATTGCGGCTGGACAAGAGCAGGTGGTCGTTGCCGCAGAACGGGAGCGCTTAGCCGCCGCAGAACGGGAGCGCTTAGCCGCAGCAGAACGGGAGCGCTTAGCCGCAGCAGAACGGGAGCGCTTAGCCGCAGCAGAACGGGAGCGCTTAGCCGCAGCAGAACGGGAGCGCTTAGCCGCAGCAGAACGGGAGCGCTTAGCCGCAGCAGAACGGGAGCGCTTAGCCGCAGCAGAAGGGAGCGCTTAGCCGCAGAAACGTGGAGCGCTTAGCCGCAGAACGGAAGCGCTTAGCTGCAGAACGGGAGCGCTTAGCCGCAGAACGTGAGAAGGCGGCGGCACCATCCCACGGGCGCATGACGGATGTCGAGAAGCGGACGCAGCGGCGCGCCTTAGGCCTGTTGGCTCCGCCGACCCGGCTCTCGATTGCTGTGGGCATTGTAACTTACAATAACGACGAGACAGAACTGCGGCGCTGTTTGGGCAGCGCGCGACTTGCCCTCGCCCGGGCAGGCGGGTCGGGCCGAGTCCTCATGATCGACAACGGAGCGGAGAGCAGGTTGTCCGAAAGTGTGGAACGGGTTGAGGTCGGGGGAAATATCGGCTTCGGACGGGCGCACAACCGGCTGATGCAATTGGCCTTCGAGGATAGCGCCGAACTTTATGTGGCCGCTAATCCCGACGGAGCTTTCCATCCAGATTGCCTTACCTTGATCGCGCGGATGCATACGGCTCATGGTGGCCAGGCTCTCATTGAAGCCTGCCAGTTTCCGACGGAGCATCCGAAAATCTACGATCCAGTAAATTTCCAAACGGCCTGGGCCTCAGGCGCATGCATGGCGATTCCACGTGCAATATTCAACCAGATAGGCGGGTTTGACGAGGCCTTTTTTATGTATTGTGAGGACGTCGACCTCTCATGGCGGGCGCGAGCGCAGGGCTTCGCCGTATTGATGAACCCGGCTGCGCTTTTTTTCCACCCAGTCACGAACCGCCCGCACAACACATATGCGACGATGCTTCAGTCGGGTAACATTCTGGCACGAAAGTGGGGGAACGACGCTTTCGCGGAATGGACAGCCGCGGAGATCGCGGCTGCGGGCGGCGAAGCGCCGTCTACAGCACTTGAGACAATTCCGCCCGAATGGCGCGATGTCGCTGACTTTTCACGTCACTTTTCTTTTTCGCCGGTGCGATGGTGACAGCCGTGGCAATCGAAAATTGCGGAGTAGGAGTAGACGTCATCGTGCGTTTTCACGATCTCACGCGCGTGCGGGAATTGCAGCGCGCTGTTTTCTCGCTCATCGGGCAGGAACTACGCCCGCTGCGGATCCTGCTCAGCCTGCAGCGCTTCTCCGACGAGGAGCAGTGGGCCGTGAGGGAAGCTCTCGCAGCTCTCCTTGCGCTCCCAGACGCGCCCGAGATTGCTATTCTACGCTACGATTTGCCGGAGCCATTGGACGCGAGGTCGGCGCTTATCAATCTCGGATTCGCGCATGCGACGGGGCGATACGTGGCGATACTCGACTATGACGATGTCATTTATCCCGAAGCCTATCGGCTTTTGACGAAGCGGCTTCAGATCAGCGATGCCGGTATCGCTTTCGGCGGAATCGGCGTCAAGCGCGTGGAGGTGTATGACGATTTTCTGTGTCCAACCGCTCAGATCAATTTGTTTCAAGGTAATACCCTCTCCGACCTATTCCGATCGAATTTCTGCCCCATCCATTCGTTCGTCGTTGATCGAACTCGCGTTCCGGCGGAAGACCTTCGCTTCGAGCCGACATTGTCCGTAGAAGAGGATTACGAGTTCCTTCTCCGTGTCTGCGCGAAGGTCAGATCGGACTTCGACATGATTGGAACTCAGATCGGCGAATACTATTTTAAGTCTGATGATAGCAATACTGTTGCCAAGCCCGTTCTCCCGCCGGCAACTCGTGCCCGGCTTGATGGAGCCACCGCCTTCAATAATGGCCGGCGTCTGTTGACGCCGCTGTCGGAGGTTGTGCAGCGCCAGCTCGGCCTCCCGTCCTATCGTCCGGGACTAACGATCCAAGCATTTCTCGATGAGATCAAGCGGTAGGCCTCTCGCATCATGGTAAGGGGAAGATGATATTCAAGCGTGTCCCAGTTTTGTATCGAAGTGCCCGGGGACAAAACAGCCGATCAACAGCAGGACGAGTCGATTTTCATTGCCGTTCCGGCACTGCTCGCCGCCGGCATCGTCGATAGGACCGGCAAGGCGAAATATACCGGCCTGCACAGCATGCGGCACTTCTATGCGTCGTGGCGCATCCACCGCCACGTCGACGGCGGCTTAGAACTGCCACTCAAAGTGGTACAAGCGCGGCTCGGGCACGCCTCGATCCAGATGACCGCGGACGTCTACGGTCATCTGTTTCCGCACGGCGACGACGGCGCAGAGTTGGCGGCGGCGGAGAAGGCCTTCCTCAGCTAAGGCAGCAGCGCAGCATTTTCCGTTCGCAGTTGGATCAGGGATCGACGCGAGCCACATTCTGCGCCGGAATTTCGACCCGCTGCGGGCCCGCCGAGAGATTAGACGGCATCTATGCCGGCATGGCGCTGAGCGATCGCATCCTGGTGTTGTTGCTCGCCAATGCTCACGATTAGCTTCCAGCTGCGCAACCGACCAATAGGCATTGCTGATCGTGATGTGGTCTGCCGCGATCACGCAAGCGTCCGCATGGATTGTTTGTCAATGAGCTGTGTTTTGATTAGGCTGCGAGTGCAGCGTTCTTCCGCTTCCTGCGCCAAAGCAAGCCCATTGCGCGAGGCCGGTAGGCGAACAGAGGCAGAGCGCCGGGAATTGGCGTTTGCGCGATAGGCGGATCCCCGATATCGAACTCGAAGGCTGGGACATTGCCCATTGTTTCTTGGAAGGTCACAGAGGTGAACGAGTCAAGGCCCATGATCTCGATCGCCGCGTTTACCGTGCCGCTTGTGGGATTGCCCAGGCTTGAAAGGATCGTAGCGCCGTCGATTGTTTGTCCAGCGTTTGTGGTCACACGATTGTAGCCCGATGCGCCATCCACTGTGCCCCATAAGATGTCCAGTGAGGTCTGTGCCGTATTAAATGTGATAGTTATTGCGCCCCCCGGCTCGACAGAAAAATATTCGGCGCAAGAGGAACACGACGTCGAGCTGAACGTCCCAAGGGTGAAGGGTGAACTTGCGACATTCAACTCCGAACCGGCGTAGACGCCAGTCCCGTCGCCACTGAAAGTAATGGAGGAGATATTGCCGAAGCCGGGGGTGCTGATCGTAGTATCATTCAGATACTGGCCGGGAGTTGCTGATGTACCAACATTGTACTCCGCAAAGGGCGCGGTGCCGCTGCTCTGGACGGTTATGGTTTCCGCCATTGCGCTTTGTGAGATCGCAGTGGTAGTCAAAACTGACACCCCTAGTAAAGTCATTATAAACGTACAATTCATGCTCTAAACCTCTAAATTTGATAAACAGTACGTGCGGGTGATCATGTACTCGTCGAGTATCATGTCCCCGCTTGCCGATTGAATAAAGGATATGAGCTAATTCTGTCTTGCCTTTTAGGGACAAAAACTTGTTCGTTCGCGCCACCCAAACAAAAATGTCCGCGTTCGATCAATGAACGAAACCGCTCGCGCGGTGGAGCGCTACGCGCAAGGCGATGGCTGGGACTGAGGAGAACGCGGTAGAGAGCATTCTGTACGATGACCGTGGGGCTCACGTGGGTTTCACGACCTGAAAACGGATCATCGGAGTGTGCTTGGACGACGACAGCATCAGCCCGATTTGCTGCTGCGCGATTGAGGACATGAGCGATTTCATCAATAATTTGCGTGACCAAGCGCAATCGCAGGTGCAGTGACAATTCCGACACTTACAGGGTTGCCGCCGGCGCCGGTGTTTACTGCCGAAGGTGCGCCGGCGCATCGGCCGTCGTCCACGGCGAACTTGAAAGCGCTACGCCGGGAATTGCTAGCGCCGTGATCGCGAAATTTCTGGCCGATCAAACAAACAAAGCCATCGACGGTCGAGTACCACTACCTTGAAGGCCAATACGATCGCCTGCCGGCTCTGGTCGCCGATTTGGTTCGGCGTCAAGTGGCCGTGATCACCACGCCAGCCAGCGTGCCGGCTGCGCTCGCGGCCAAAGCTGCAACCGCGACGATCCCGATCGTGTTCAGCGTCGGTGAAGACCCGATCAAGCTCGGTCTCGTCGCCAGCCTCGCCCGGCCCGGCGGCAACGCAACCGGGATTAATAATTTCAGCCAAGAGGTGGCCGCCAAGAGGCTTCGGCTCCTAAATGACCTGGTGCCTAAGGCCGTTCGTGTCGTGGTGCTCGTCAATCCGACCAATGCTGCGATCTCCAAGTCAACATTGCGGGACGTGCAGCAAGCCGCCCCCACGATGGGGATGCAAATCCAGATCCTCAACGCCACGACGACCGGCGAGATCGATGCGGCCTTTGCCACCCTTACGCGCGAGCGCCCCGACGCCCTCTTCGTCGCTGGCGACGGGTTCTTCACCGGCCGCCGCATGCAGTTTGCCACCTTGACGGCGGTCAAAAGATTCCGGCGACTTCAGCACAAAATCCTGATCAAGGATCGAATGCCAGATTATTGCTAGACGCCGCTTGCGGCAATAACGGCAACCCAATAACGTCGTCAACTAACCGAGCCAGTGGCTCCCCTAATTCGCATTACTTGCCTCTTATAAACTTTGATGATCAAGGTTAACACTTATATCGCTCCTCAGCAAAACGGACGCTTCCCTTGGGGCTAAAACGGATCAAGCGAGTAATCCGGAGGTTAGCTGAGCGAGCCGGCTATCGCATTACCAAGATTCCGGATCGTGAGCAGTTCGCCCGACTGGCCGATGAATTCGCACAAGCGGCAGAGAAAATACGCGCGCTGAGCTGGAAACTCTTGTACGAACACGAGCAACTACAGCGAGCACAGCGCGAACTTGACGAGACGCACAACAAGGCTCACACGGCGGATTCGTCGATCAACGAAAGCAAACAAGAAATCACAGCTGAGCGAGCCGGCTATCGCATTACCAAGATTCCGGATCGTGAGCAGTTCGCCCGACTGGCCGATGAATTAGCACAAGCGGCAGAGAAAATACGCGCGCTGAGCTGGAAACTCTTGTACGAACACGAGCAACTACAGCGAGCACAGCGCGAACTTGACGAGACGCACAACAAGGCTCACACGGCGGATTCGTCGATCAACGAAAGCAAACAAGAAATCACAGCTGGCCACTTCGGGCCGGCGACGTCTGTGCAACAAGACAGTTCAAATGCAAGAAGGTCCCCGCAGGAACGGCCGACGTTTTACATTGCGCATTATTCCCATCATCATGACAGGTTGTACGGCGAAAACCTTTCCGAATTTTTCACGGAATTGGGAATTCGCACAACGATCGTTTTGTTGGATGATCCAGGCAACGGCCAGCGTCCTCAACTTGCCGAATGCCTTTCGGGGGATGCATTAGGGGTAATCGGCTTCAATTCCCAGTTAGACCGTTCTTACATCGGCGACACCCCATTCCTGGCACTAGCCGCGAAACAGCGCGTGCCCGTGATCCAATGGATCCTTGATCACCCAAGTTCCCGACTATCCGAGTTCGGCAATTCCTCTGCTGAGAATTCGCGCTTTTTATTCAGTGCAAAAAGTGCCGAGGAGTACTTTAAGCGTTTCGGCATTCAGAACGCCTTGACGGCTACCGTAGCTTGTGTTGGGCCCAGCCGGTTTTCGCGCGCCAATAATTTGACCTTTCGCGATTTCAGGAACCGACCCTTCACCGGCATGGTTGCGATAAATCTCGCCAGAATTGGCGGAACGATCGATGACGCCTGGAAGCGAGCTCGCGGCTTGGATCCTCCGTTACGTCGTGTCGTTGAACAGACGATTGAAAGCTGTTATTTGGACTTGATTGAGCCATTGGAGATTCATTTCGAACGTGCACTAGCCAACAGTGAATTGGCCATTGCCGATACGCTTCGGCATAGTTGCATGCAGATGATAGAAGAGATTGTGCAAATTAAACGTCGGCAAGAGATCTTCAAGGTCGCTCGAGAATTTCCGTTGTTGATCCAGTCCGATCCAGTATCCCGACCCTTGCAGGCCGGAGCCAGAGCAACCTTCAAGGAAAACCAGGACGTCGCGGTGACTTGGGCACGGTTGAAGCTGGCGCGCTCACACGTAAGTATCAGCAATATGCACGATATGGTGCATGATCGCACTCTCAATGGATTGAACGCCGGATGCCTAAACATCATCGAGGACAGCTATGCTAATCGGCGTGTGTTCGAGCATGGCCGAGATGCGTTATTCTTCAGATATAGCGATGATAGCCTGCGTGAATGTTTTGAGATTGTCTGCAGCGACGTTGAACGCACCTATGAGATCGCCACGGCAGGATTTGCACGCCGCGATAATGCGCCATTCAGGTTTGGCAATTTTCAGAATATCATCGATCTTGCCCGACGGCCTTTTCCAGGATCGACGCCAAGCGCCTCGCCCACAACGGAGTGAGCGATTAATTGGGGCGCGCTATCAGTTTGTCCGAATCGGCGTTTCGAGACGCACAGCTAGTTTTTCATTTTCAATCCGGTTCCAAACAGGCCCGCGATCCCGCCAGAGGCGATCGCGTGGTCACCGCCAAGGACTTCGCCATCTGTCCAGAATGCGGCGGCTCCATGCGGCACGATCGCAGTCGTGCCACGCTCTCGCAACCCGTTCCCCTGTGATACGTCATGACGCTGTTGCCGATGCTTACCGTGATCGTAATCGGTCTTGATACTGCTGACGGCCCTCCTCGCAAACCCGCCCAGCAACATGTTGTGCCGATCAATCTTGCTGAAGGGTCATGCCCCTCGTTGCTGCATCGTCGACGGTTATCGTCGCCCGATGCAGTCCTCAATCGCCGCCTGCACCGGCGGACAAACGGCGCACTGTTCGCTGCCGCCAAGCGAACCAGCTCCTCGATCGCGGCTACGCCAGAGCCACTATCCCCATAGTGCCCAGCCATCCGTGGCATTGAAGCGTGTCGCGAGATTGGGAGTTCCATGGCGGCACGCCCACCGGCGCAAAATTCAGCACGCCGCAGCAATTTGCAAGCAGCTCACAAAGCGCGGATAATCAGCCCTCCAGGCGGAAATCACCCACTCGACCCTTCATTTGATTTCATACATCGGTCGAACCTTGTGTAGTTGAACACATGTGGTAATGGATGGCAGTCTGAGATCTTCCATGGGGAACGTTACATGGCTGGTCGGAACAAGAATCGATCGACCCAAAACCCTCAGAGCACACCTGCCCAACAAACAGAACAAAAGTTGCCGAGTTTTATCCCCTCGTCCGATGAAAAAGCGCTGGCTATTCTCCAGGCCGCTATTTCGCCTGTTAGCTTCTGGCCGCCGGATTATTATCCTCCACACTCTGCTTGGCTTGAGCACGCACCGTTTGCATTCTGGCTGATTGAAACACTCCGACCACGATTCTTAGTTGAGCTCGGAACGCATCAGGGTTCATCGTATTTCGCATTCTGTCAAGCAGTGCAACGCCTGCAATTAGACACGTGTTGCTATGCGGTGGACACCTGGAAGGGTGATGAGCATACGGGCTTTTATGGGGAAGAAGTCTTCCGCGATGTTCGCAATCATAACGACCAACGGTATTCCGCATTTTCAACCTTAATTCGTTCGACTTTCGATGAAGCATCGCATCATTTTAGGAAGCAATCGATCGATCTGCTGCACATCGATGGAAGACATTTCTACGATGACGTGAAGCATGATTTTGAGACTTGGCAACCGAAGTTATCGAATCGAGCGGTTGTTATTTTCCATAATACTAACGTGCGTGAGCGCGATTTCAGTGTTTTCGCGCTTTGGAGGGAGTTATGTCAGGAGCGACCACATTTCGAATTTTTCCACGGGCACGGAATCGGTATCCTTGGGATAGGCAACGATCTTCCTGATGGAATACTTGCATTGTTTGCCGCACAAGCAAACGTGGAAGCGAGTACCCAAATCCGGCGCGCATATAGCCGACTAGGTTCGGCAGTGACCTTTGAGGTGAGATCCGAACAAGTTCAGCTTGCTGCTGAAAGCCAAGTCGCCGGACTCAACAAAGCGCTCGCCGAACGAGACGCTAAAATCGTCGCGCTCGATCAGGTACTCGCGGATCGCACCATCGCCCTCGCGAAGCGCATTGCTGCGCTGAAAACTGCAATAGCCGAGCAAGATTCCCAGATCGCTTTCCTTCAATCGACGGTCAGGGCGCTGCGATTGTCGACATCGTGGCGCATCACTGCGCCCCTGCGTGTGGCAAAGAGATTGCTCAGGCGCGCACCACTCGCCATGTACGGCGTGGCTGAAAGAGGTGATCCAGGCAATGCCATGACGCTCGATTCGACTGCGGATCGCATACGCGACTCGCATGCTCTGGACGTCATCGCACGCTCTGGCTTGTTTGATTCGGACTGGTACCTCGAGCAATATCCAGAGGTCCGAGCCTCCGGCGTTGATGCCGCAGGCGCGTTACGACATTTCATCGATTGCGGAGCCAGCGAAGGTCGCGATCCAAACCCTTTCTTTTCAACCAAATTTTATGACGAGTCGAACCCGGACGTTGCTGAAACCGGGCTCAATCCGGTCGTGCATTATCTTCAAATTGGCGCAGCGCGTGATGCCGATCCTTCAACACGTTTTCATACACGCGGGTATTTGCGAGCCAACCCGGATGTCGCCGCTTCCGAACTCAACCCGTTGCAACATTTCTTGTCTGGCTTGAGACAAGACCGGCATCCGAAAGGCTGGATCACGATCGCGCCGCCACAGCCCGTCGGTAATGCCCAACTCACATGCTGGAAACAGCCGGCGACTTCCGGCGAAGTTGCTCTTTTCGTCACTCACTCGCCTGACGGTCACCTCAAGCCGCACGTACCACATTATTTGAACGCGCTGCGCCGCCACGGCATCAAACCGACGCTGATCATCGCCGCCGACCACCCCGTCGCCGTCGCGAGGCAGGAATTGTCGGCTCTCGTCGATGGGCTCTATGTCCGGCAAAACCTCGGCTTTGATTTCGCTGCCTGGGCGCATGTCTTGCGCGAAGCGCCAGAGCTTTTCGCAGCGAATATTCTCTATCTTTTGAACGACAGTGTCATCGGACCGCTCAATGAAAAAAAATTCACGAAAGTTTTGCATAAGACTCCGTCACTCGAGCGCAGCCATCGTCGGCCTCACCGATAGTTTCGAGTTTTGTTGGCACATCCAGAGCTACTTCATTGCCGTAAAAAAAAGCGCCATGGGCGTGCTTGAAGAGTTTATGGATGAGGTGATGATCCTCCCTGACAAGGAAGATGTAATCAGCGAATACGAAATCACTTTAACACCCGCGTTCAGGGAGGCGGGCTTGGCCGTTGAGGTATTGTTTCCGTCAAAGGATAACCGGAATCCAACGATGTCCAATTGGAAGCGCCTTATTCACGCGGGCTTACCTTTTGTCAAGGTATCCCAATTGATTAGATTATCGGGCGCCGAAGATACGGGTTGGCGAGAATTGCTAAAAGCGGAGGGTTTCGATCCCGATGTCGCCGAAAGGACCACCGCGCGTCAAACCAAAGGCGATGACTATCAATTGTGGGTCGATCGCTTCAACTCTTTGTCTGATGCCGAGCGTGCGGCGATCAAGTTTGAGATAGATCGTTTTTCGAAGCGGCCGCTTATCTCTGTTTTGATGCCAGTATACAATACCGACCGGGAGTGGCTGATCCGGGCGATCGAATCCGTACGAACGCAACTCTATCCAAATTGGGAACTTTGTATATCCGATGATGCTTCGACAAGTCCTCACGTGAAGGAAATACTCGACAGCTATGCGCTTACTGAACGGCGTATTCGCGTCGGTTATCGCGACACGAACGGGCACATTTCGCTCAATTCTAACTCTGCGTTGGCTCTTGCCACGGGCGAATTCATCGCGCTCTTGGACCACGACGATGAGCTGCCCTCGCATGCGCTGTTCTGGGTCGCACGCGAAATTGTGCAATGTCCCCACGTCGACCTGATATACAGCGACGAAGACAAGATTGATGTTGAGGGCCGTCGACATGACGCCTATTTCAAGTCAGACTGGAATCCGGCTCTCATTCTGTCGCAGAACTTCTTCGGTCACCTGGGGGTCTATCGGCGCAGCCTAGTCCAGCAAGTCGGGGGATTTCGCGTCGGCTTTGAAGGCAGTCAGGACCATGATCTCGTGATCCGTTGCGCGGATGCGAGCGCGCCGAGCGGATCAGGCACATTTCGCGGGTGCTCTATCATTGGCGCTCGATTGTAGGTTCGACAGCTCTGCCGAGGCCATCAATGCCAATCCGTACGCGTGGCAGGCGGGTTCGCGGGCAATAAGGCGCACTTGGAAAGACACGGATCGCAGCGGACGTGGTCGGGCCTTTACAAAATTCTATCAAGTCGATTACCAAGTCAGTGCTCGATTGCCCAAGGTATCGATTGTCATACCCACAACAGGCAATCTGAACCTCCTTAAACGCTGCATCCGATCGCTCTACGCCCGCACGACTTATCCCGATTTCGAGATACTCATTGCGATCAATAAATCTCATTTTGCGATTCAAGAGCGAGGCAGTTATCTCGATAAGCTACGAATGGACCCGCAATCCGCATCCTTGTTCATAAGGTCGCGCCTTACAGCTATGCCAGAGTGAACAATTGGGCTATTCAGCACGCCACTGGCTCGGTGATTTGCCTTTTGAATGACGATATCGAAGTCATTACGCCCGATTGGCTTGAGAAGCTGGTGATGCGGCTTGAACTCGAGCGCGTCGGAGCGGTTGGCCCGATGCTCTATTATCCCGATGACACGATTCAACACGCGGGAGTTATTCTCGGATTCGGAGGGGTCGCCGGTCCCGCCTTTAATCACTTAAAAAGAGGTGCAGCAGGCTATTTTGGGCGAGCTGCTCTCGAGCAGGATCTCTCCTGTATTACGGCAGCGTGCATGGTCATGCGCCGCGCTTTGTTCGAGGAACTGAATGGCTTTTCTGAGGAGCTAGCGATCGCATTCAACGATGTCGATTTGTGCATTCGGATCGCAACGCTGGCTGGCGTATCATCTGGACTCCCCAGGTCGAGCTCTATCATCACGAGTCCGCGTCGTTGGGGCCACCAAATTTGCCGGAACGCAAGGCGCGATATGAACGCGAGGTCACCCTGATGCGCAAGAGGTGGGGCGAAGTCCTAGATGATGACCCGTTCTATAATCCAAACTTGTCCGTTACTTCCGACAA
>CAVSXY010000021.1:0-277347 GCA_963732015.1 uncultured Alphaproteobacteria bacterium
GGGCGGTGCTCGGCTACGGCGCGCTCGCCGCTGCCGGCCGGATCAGGCCCCGGTCGCGAGCAGCCTGGCGACTGCCGTCTCGTCTTCTCGGTGCTGACCGGGAGCCTGGCGGGCAGCACCGGAATGGAGGGCAATCCGAGTTCCGACTGGTACCGGCTAACCAGCCGAGGATCAATGTAGGAGGCGCGCGCCACGGCGGGGGTGTCGCCTAGCCAGTCCGCTACTGCCCGGATGCTGGCGGTTATTACGCTCTGGGCCTTCCGGGGCGTTGCCGACGGTCCCGCGTTTGCCAGCATCAGGGCGATCCCCACGGTGGCGTTCCAGGTGCGGAATTCCTTTGCCGTGAAGTGGCCGTCGGCGCGCTCGGCGATGTAGACGCTCACGTCATGGGCGTTAGCGCGTGCCAGGACTCTTCCAGCAGAACAGGGAGTCCAGGCCGTTGTCGCTGCGGGCGAGCCTGCGCACCGTTGGCAAAACTGCTGGGTCGGTGACCGTGATGGCCCGGCGCTTGCCTTCCTTGGCGATGTAGTCGAACACGGCACCATCGCGCTTGGATGCTGCATGCCGTTTCTCCAGAGTCGCTACGCCGTAATGGTGATCCAGCTCGGCATACTTTTCGCCTCCGATACGGAAGAGGCCGAGGTCGATCAGCCGGACAGCGCTGGCGGTTACCCGGCCCCGGTGGAGGCGGCGGCTGCCTAGGTCATGCAGAGGGGGTGCCGGGACAGGGACGGCAGCGCGCTGGCGAAGTGGAGCATGTGCTCGAACTCTGGACATCGCGCTGCTCCCCCCAGAGCTGGTGGTAGCGGTACTGGGTCCGGCCCCGGCTGTTGCGGCCAGTGGCCTGGATATGGCCCAGCGGGTCGGGAGAGATCCAGATGTCCTTCCAGGCCGGGGGAATGCCCAGGGCGTGGATGCGCAGCAACGTCTCCGCGTCCGTGACCTCCGCGCCGGACGGCGCGCGGTACCCGAACTCGCCGCCGAGAGGCACACCCGGGTGATACCAGGAGCCCGCGGGTCGCTATGCGTTAGCCCGGCAACCGCCGCCGGTCCTGCGGAACTCACTGCCCCTCACCCCTTCTGCGCTGGCCGTCGGGCCTTCAGGTAGGTGACGCCCACCGCATCAATGGCGACCTTTCGCCGCCGCCCGCCAGGGTGCTGGTCATGGACAAGGCGCCGCCCGGGGGCCGATGCGACAGGCCGCGCCGACCCTCACTGGCAACACCGTAGAACACCGGCAGGACGGGGAGGACATCCAGGCCCCGCGGCCGCGGACGGCGCCAGTGGCGCACCCGCCGCAGGACGATGTGGGCGATGAGCAGCGCATCAGCGTCGGCGAGCGCCGCCGGGCTGGCCGACGGCCAGCGGGGCCCGGTCATCCACACCGAGGACCTGACCAAGGTCTACCCGGGGACGGACTTCGCCGCGGTCGACAAGCTCAACCTCGACGTCGAGGCCCTCGTGATCTTCGGGTTGCTGGGGCCCAATGGCGCGGAAAAAAACGACCACCGCGGGGATGCTGACCACCCGCGTGGTGCCGACATCAGGCAAGGCGTACCGGGGGGGATCGACGTGGCATCGCATCCGGCGCTGGCCAAACAGTTGAGCGGCATCGTTTCGCAGCAAAACACCCTCGACCGCCAGCTCACGGTGTGGCAGAACGTGCCCCTTTACGGGCGGCTGTTCGGGATGGGGGCCAAGCAGTCCCGGCAGGTCGCGGACGAGTCCGCTTGAGCAGTTCCAGCTGGCCAAGTGGGCCAAGGCGTCGGTGTACGCGCTGTCCGGCGGGATGGCGCAGCGGCTGATGGTGGCGCGCGCGATCTTCCACCGGCCGTCGGTGCTGTTCCTCGACGAGCCGACGGCGGGGCTCGATCCACAAGCCCCCTGGCGCTGTGGGACCTGCTCGGCGAGCTGCACGGCTACGGCCATACTTTACCCTCACGACCCACTACATGGAGGAGGCGGACCGGCTCTGCGAGCGGGTCGCCATCATGGACCACGGCAAGATCCTGGCCCTCGACACCCCGGCCGCGCTCAAGCAGAGCATCGGCGCCGACACCGTCGTCACGTGAAGGCGACCGGCGTAACCGGCCTGCTCGCCGAGCTGCTGGCCCGCGAGGTGGAGGGCGTCACCCGCACCCGCCACGTGGACGGAGGGGTCGAGCTGCACGTGCAGGGCGGCGACCGGCTCGTCCCGCGCATCGTCATAGCGGCGGAGCGCGGCGGGTTCGACCTCGTTGCCCAGAAGAGCCTTGCACTGCTGGACCTCCTCGTCGCTCAGGGGTCCACGACGAATTTTTGTTGCCATCACTATCACTCCTACTCAGGGGATGCATCCGTTCCACCGGGACGGATGCGGCATCGCCACCATGGCGACGCCACGAGGAAAGATAGGAGAGCAAAAGTCCGGTGTGCGAAGATCCGGCAAAAACTGGAGTAGTCTTGGAATTGGCCCTGCCCCGGTTGCCGGCGTGACGGTTGCGCCCGTCTAGATTTTCGAACTCGCCGGGCAGCACGAACTGGGGTGAGTTGTCGACGCCAAATCGTTCTGCATCGCGCTGCGACCGGCAATTTTCTTGCCGGTCGCTCCACGTGGGCCGCTACTGGGACGGCTATAGAGTTGAATTCGCTTTTGTTATGCGAGTCGACATCGGCCAATTCCTGTTCGTCGGCGGGCACAACCGAGGGCGCATCAACCACGAGCTTGGCTTTCATCTGGGCCAGCGCTTCCTTGCACGCCTTGCGGACTTTTGCACGCAGCGCCGGAGGCTCAAGGTCTTGTTGGGACAAATGCTCGACGACAACAGGGCCGCGGCGCATCAATCCATTCATGACCCACAGCGCACAGAACCAAGGCCAGATCTTCTTCACCTGGTCCGCATCCCACGGTTCGAGGACCGAAACGATGCGGTTGAAACCTTTCCAGAAGCGGACTCCTCCGCGGTGCTCAGCACCGGCGGCGGACCCAAGAAAGCCTTACACTGCTCGACCTCATCTGCGGTCAAGGGTCCCTTTTGGATCTTGGTACCCATTGGTATTTCCTCGTGTTTGAGAAGCACGCGTCCATCAGGATGCATGTGGCATCGCCACCATGGCGATGCCACGAGGAAGATAGGGGAGCAGGCGTCACGCGGAGGACGTTTCGGCAAAAACTGGAGTAGTCTTGGAGTTGGCTTTGCCACGGTTGCCAGCGCGACGGTCGCGCAGGACCGCTAAATTCATTTCGGTCAGCTGGCGCGCGCGAAATGGAAGCGCATTCACGTTCATTTCTGGCGGGATTCGCCAAACTGTTTCAGGGTCAAGCATTGGCGCGGCGCAACAATGGGCAACATTGTCCAGCCCATACTTCTCAATTGTGATCGCAACAGCGATGACCAGTTCTGGGATGAACGACGCCATTTCGTAAGGCTGGAATTGGTGAAGCTTCTGGCCATAAGGCGCTATCCGATGTCGCGTTTGCGCGTCGGCCGAAACCACGACCGCGGCCGTGATCAAATGCGCCACATCTTTGTACTTTTTCCAGATCTCCCAGAGTTTGGCAGCTCCAGTGCCCTTGCTCTTGGCCTGGGCGTCAATCAGGGCAATCGCTTTGCCGGCGCTGGCGCCGCCGCGACGTTGCTGGTGGTGGCCCTGGTCGATGTCGTAATGCAGGTGCGCAATGTCGGCGACACGCGCCCAATGTTGCTGGATGTTTTTGAGAGCGCGGTCAAATTCTCGCAAGACGTGCACGTCGTCGCTTCGATGGGCCTCCAACCATCGCTCGCGTGCGACTTCGTCGTTCGGCCACGCCATGTAGCCAATAAGCGGGATGGCTTGATCGATCTGGCGCACCAGTCGAAGAGTCGAGCGATCCTCGATCAGTTGTCCCACATCAGTGATCTCCACCGCGGTGGGGAATCCTTTCATTTGCATGATGCGCATTTAGTTGCCCTTTCAAACAGCCGGATTTGGGGGCCCGCCTGAGCAGATGACCGTTGTCATCCCGGAATTGGGGGTGGACGCTATCACCTAGAGCTTGCCGTAATCTTTTATAGTTAATGTTCAATTAAATCGCGGAATGACAACGCTTCTCAGGCGTTGTACTTCGCGGTGAAGGGTGAGCGATGGTTCACAAGTCGAAGGAAGCGGCGTTGATCTCCACTCAAGCTTCGCAAATGGCGAGCGTCCCCGGCTTTCGCCTTGGATCAATTTAGCCGTTCGATTTTGTTTCGCGCACTTCCGCAATTCCCCAGGAGATGGGGTAATCGGCCGGCAGCTTGTGGATAGCTGAAGATTTTGGGAGCTGCGCTTCAGGCTGATGGTGAAACGAGGTCTCGCTTTCGCGGCCTCAAGCATCAGAAGGAGAAGCGCAGCATGGACCATTTTGCGGGACTGGACGTTTCGGTCAAGGTGACCTGCGTCTGCATTGTGGATGACACGGGCAAGATCGTTCGGGAAGTGAAGGTAGCAAGCGAACCTGAAGCGTTGTTGGCGGTGCTGAAGACTCCCGCGTACCACTTCACGCGCATTGGATTGGAAGCCGGGCCATTGTCACAATGGCTGTTCAGCGCTCTGGCCGAAGCAGAGCTACCGGTGGTCTGCGTTGAGACGCGGCACATGCGTGCGGTGCTGAAGGCGCAGATCAACAAGACGGACCGCAACGATGATGCGCCAAAGGTTTAATTGCAGGACCGTGAAAAGCCAGACGCTTGATCAGAGTTTCGAGGGAGTTTCACGATGCGCACACGACCAAGCATACCCGTGGACAAGCTTAAGCTGGGAGGATGGTCCCTCATCGCCGTCTTGTTGATCATTCTAGTCGCGGCGTGCGTTTTTGCCTACCGAGGACTGACCTTCGATCCCGAATTTCAAATGCCAGCCGGTGGCTATGTCGCACTCGGATTTGGAGTGTTCTTTTCGGTGATCGTTGGCATAGGGTTGATGTCATTGGTGTTCTATAGCAGTCGGGCTGGATACGACGATGCTCCACAAATTGAACCGGAGGACTCGGATGACGGCCGACGACCAACCGATTCACGGTGAAATTGCTCCGCAGACTGGCCGCGTCCGATCTGACGGCCCGTGCGCCTGTTCGCGATCTCGGGCGTGCTGAGCCGTTCAGGAAAATTGGCATCGAACTCGCAAGGGACAGGATCCAGTCACCAACGGTAAGGACGAGGTTATGAGACGGATAGCGCTGGTTGCAGTTGCAGTTACGGTTACAGCAGTCGCCGGTGTCGCCGCCTACATGGAGTCTGCATCCGGACAGTCTAACGGAGACGCCGCACCGATCTATGGAATTAAACTCCCCGACGGATACCGCGACTGGCGCTTGATTTCCGCAAAGCGGCTTACAGGCAAGCAACTGACAGGTACCGGAAGCGAGCTCAAACAGTTGCGCGCCGAATTGGGCAACGATCTGGCGATCAAGGCTTACCGCGACGGCACTCTGCCGTTCCCGGATGGCGCAATTATTGCCGCGCTGCATTGGAATGAAGAACTCGTCAGACTTTGACAACCAGGCCTTGGCCGCCGGTTTTCCCGGCCTCGGCCTCAAATCTTCCTTTGCCGGGTCCGCCGTGAACGCTCAATTCATGGTCAAGGACTCAAAAAAATACGCCGCGTCCGGCGGCTGGGGATTCGCCGACTTCACGAAGGGCAAACCCGGCGATGAGGCGCTGCACGCTAAGTGCTTCCCCTGCCATGCGCCTGCAAAAGATCGCGACTACGTTTTCACTCGCTACGCACCTACGCCCGGAACTGAATGACGACCGGCGGCGCCGCCACAGATATGGTAATCGAGTGGGCGATTTGACTTCCGTTATTGGCGCAACGCGTCACTTTCTGCGACCCGTTTTGCCCTATCCGGCGCCCCAAAGGGCAGTGCCGCTCCTCGTTTCCGCGCCGACGGAACTATGTCGCTGCCGGAGTGAAAGCGGAAGTCGTGCGACCATCCTAATTCGGTCGAGAATGACCTAACCGGTCATCGGCCAGCGGTTGCAGTAGCGAAATTCCTTTTGCCCCCTTCCGAGATGCTCAATTGAGCCGTTACGATGCCGTCGTGCAAGGTGATCCGCTTTCATCGCAGGAAGGATGCCGCATGATCGACCTCTATCATCACGGTTCGTCCGTCTGCGCCGCGAAGGTACGTTTTGCGCTCGGCGAGAAAAATCTCAGATGGCAGGGCCATTATCTCGACATCCTGAAAGGCGACCAGTTCGCACCCGAATACCAAAAGCTCAATCCCAAAGCGGTGGTGCCGACGATCGTCCATGACGGCAATGTGATTGTCGAGTTGACTGTTATCAATGAATATCTCGACGAGACATTTCCAGACGTCCCGCTTAAGCCAAAATCTGCAGTCGAGCGCGCCGAGATGCGTGTGTGGACAAAGGCGGTGGATGAAAATCTGCATCCCGCCTGTGGCGAGATCACGTTTGCTTCATGCCATCGGCACATTGTCCGCCGTTTGCCGGAGGACAAATTTCAGGCGTTCCTCAACAGCACGCCTCCGATCTCGGTGACCGCACACTGGCATGAACGCAAGAAAGAAATCGTCATGCGAGGGCTCGACGCACCTGGCATCGATGATACGTTCCGACTTTACGACGGCTACCTCGGTAAAATGGAGAAAACTCTCGCGACACGGCCCTGGCTCGCCGGCGAGACTTTCTCGCTCGCCGACATCGCGGTGACGCCTTACGTCAACCGGCTCGACATGCTGGGCATGGCGCCGATGTGGGAGGGCAAGCGCCCGCGTGTAACGGAGTGGTTCAACCGGATTAAGGCGCGAACGGCGTTCAGGCCTTCGTTCCTGGATTGGTGCCCGCCGGACCTGACCGCCGACCTTCTGACCTTTGGGCGGCAGAGCTGGCCGAGTGTCGCACGGATGTTGGCACAGACGAGTTGAGTCGCTTTTTTGGCCCTCCAGGACAGATTACGTTTTGATGGCTTCTGGTCGCATTCGGCGCGAAGCGGACTTCGATGGATTTTAGCGCGCACCGCATCTGTTGCGATTGGGTAGAGTCGAGATGTGGCGCTCGCGGTGGTTTTAGGCCGTGTGGACGGATTTAGCAAAGTCATAGGGTAGAGGGATTCGCAAATCATTTTTTCTGTAACTCATGGGCGGTCGGTTATTTGGAGGACCGACCATGCTCACTGCCATGACGGAAGAGGACTGGACGATTGTTTTGAAGGTATTTGATGCATCATGCCCACGCCGCGGCGACAAAGGTCGGGATGACCGAAAGTTTCTCGAAGCCCTGCAGTATTTCGTGGTTCACAACATCACTTGGCGGGCACTCCCGGAAAAGTTTGGGCATTGGAACAGCGTCTGGAAGCGGTTCTGGCGCTTGAGCCGGTCCGGAACTTTCGAAGCTTTCTTCGATGCGTTGGCGGCATTGAGCGAGACGGCGGATCTGGTGCAGATGTTCGATTCCACCGTGGTCCGCGCCCATGTCTCGGCGGCAGGCGCAAAAGGGGGCAGCACGATCAGGCGCTGGGCCGCTCGCGTGGCGGTTTCTCTACCAAGATCCACTTGAAGACCGATTTCGGTGGCTTGCCAATTGCCTTTCATCTCACCGGTGGTGAAGCCAGCGATAGCCGCAACTTCGAGACGCTTCTCGACATCGGCCCCGATATCAATCCGCGCGCCGCGCTCGGTGACAAGGGCTATGATTCTAAATCAAATCGCGAGGCCGCACGTCAACGTGGAATATGTCCGGCGATCCCGTATCGATCCAACACCAAGGACATCCCCACCTTCTTTCCGAAAACACTCTACAAGGCGCGGGCACGCATCGAACAAGCCGTCGGCAAACTCAAGCGCTTCAAACGTATCGCGCTTCGATGCGAGAAGACGGCGCAGAATTACGGCTCATTCGTCGCGCTTGCTCTCGGCTTCATCTTGATCAAATCCGTCCACACGGCCTAGTAGATTGGCTACCTGCTCGTCCGGGAAGTAGATAAGAGACCTTCTTTATTGCGTTCCCATCAAAATCTTCGCCCTCACGGCTTTTGCCTCTTCGCTCAATTCCGCGAATGACGCATCGCTGATGTCGGTGACGACACGCTTGAGCTTTCCAGTGAAACATCACGGCCGCAGTAGCAGCTTCCCCACTACTGCACCGCTCTCCAACATTTCATGCGCCCGCGTCGCCTCGGCAAGTGGCAAACGGGCATGAATACGCGGATGGAGCTTTCCGGCGGCAAGCATGCCGATGAGATTGCGCATCCCGGCACGGCGCTCCTCGACGAGATGATCCCAGGTATGGATGGTAAATTGCCGCACTGCCGGCGAGTTTTTGCGTAGGCGCGGCGTTGGCAACAGTTCGAGTTGTGCCTTTCCACCAAGCGCGCCGTATATGAGGAGCGTCCCACAGGGCGCGAGCATTTCAATGTTCTCTGGAAAGTTCGCTCCCGCGATAGGGTCAATAATGGCCTCCACGCCGCGGCCACGCGTGATCTCGTTGACGCGTTCACTGACCTTCGCCTCTTTACGATTGATGACGTGATCTGCTCCTAAATCAAGGGCAAATCGCGCCTTCTCCTCGCTGCTAACTACGCCGACTACCTTCAAGTCCGCCGCCTTCGCGAGGTCGATTAGTGCATTCCCCATGCCGCCTGCCGCGGCGAAGATGAGCACAGTCTGTCCCTTCAGAAGCCGCAAGGCATCGTTGAAGATGTGATAGGCGACCTGATAATTGGCGAGCGCTGCGGCGGCATCTAAGTCAACGTTGTCCGGCAGGAGAAAAGTCGCTTCAGCGGGTGTCGCGACGTATTCGGCATAATGACCACCGCGATGCGGTCGTTCGCGGGCCGTCGTGTAGACGCGCTGACCGGACCGTCGGGCTGTGACTCCCAGTCCAACCTTCTCGATTGTGCCGGACAGCTCGGTTCCGGGTATCGCCGGAAGCGGCGGCATAACGCTGTACGTTCCGGCTCGGATCAAGCAATCCGGTATGCCAACACCAATTGCGTGCGCCCGGATCAGAACTTCACCCGGTTTGGGTTCTGGTATCGGCATATCAAGGCAGCGCATCACTTCGGGCGGCCCTGGCTCGCTGAATTGAATGAGCCTCATGGTGGGTGCTCCCTCGAAAGGCGATACCAAATAGTATTCCTTTTTCGGCGGAATATCCCGACCAGGGTGTGAACTCCTTAAATGCGCAGGGACGGACGACCTATGAGAGTTTGCTTTGCCCGAAAGCGATCGTCAGTGACCCCAAGGCAACGAGTCGTGATGGGCTAACAGCGGACTTCATGCACTGCCACAAAATCGGCGAGATTCAACGGGTGCAAATCCGCAATGAGACGACGGGCCAACCGCTGCACATTCCCGATGTCAGCTGAACGTCGGCTTCTCGACACGGTCCGCTGGTTGATCGGCAGCCCATGCTGATTGCCTGAGGTAGCGACATATCAGCAACGCTTTGGCAGAAAATAGCAAGACGCACCCACAAGCGCCTGGCAATAACGCCCCGATGACGGCGTGTTGTCGTCCAGTCTGGACACCATTCCGGCCTCTAACTTCAGCGGGCGAACATCGCGCAGCTCGGCTGAGAACAACGGGCTCGCTCGTAGATGCAATTCCCAGGCACGACTTTGACCAAAAAAGATCCACCTTCGGGGCGCCTAAACAAGGCCTATATTGGCCTCGCGTTCATGCCGCAATGCAGCGATGGCTCGAAGACCATTACGCTCAAACGCTACGGCGACTATGAGGTGCGATTGATCGATTTTTCGCAGGGCAGATCGACCGCGAACTGCCTGTTCTGGCTCGAGCTGTATTGCCACGTGACCCGATCATCGCTTGATAGCTGTCAGTGCGACGATCTCGACGACGCGGAGCCCGCGGCGGACCATCTTATTTCGCACGCGAAACAACTGTACGACGAGTCCAAGTAGCCCGCTGGACGAGCAAATTTGACGTGCCGCTACGGCCGGATCGAACGCTTTGCCGGCGGCTGTTAAGCAGAGATTTGGGAACGCGCTTCGCGTGGTGTTTTGCCGGTCCAACGCTTGAACGCATGGGTGAACGCGCTGACTTCCTGGTAGCCGAGCAGCCACGCAATTTTGGAAATCGACAGGCTCTCGTCGGTCAGGTAGCGCTCGGCGAGATCGGATCTTAGCTTTTCCAGAACTTCGGAAAAAGTGTACCCCTCCAATGACAGCCGCCGCGCAAATGTCCGTTGGCTTAAACCAAGCCGGGGCGCGATTTCACCGGCGCGGCCTTTGCCGTGCGGCAATAGCGGAACGATCGTATTCTCGACGCTTGACCGGAATGAACTGCGGTTGGCCGGCCGGCGAGACAGCGCTTCGTCGAAATATGAAATCAATAGCTTGCTGAGATAGGGGTCCGCGCTGACGACCGGCATGGTCTTGATGGGGATTGCGAATACAACTTCGTCGGTCGCCGCGCCAAATTCGATGTCATCGCCGAAAAATTCCATAAATTCCGGCGCAGCGCGTTCCCGATGGTGGGTAAATCGCACGCGGCTTGGCACCAGGCGAAGGCCCGTCAGCTGCCGGCATAAGCGAACCAGCATTGTCATTAGAAATTCCATCTGATGCCGATCAGAGTGACGACTGATGCCGACATAGTTGATCGTTACGGTAACGTTGCCGTTCTCGATATATTTCAGGGAAATGCCCTCGTTGACGATCGAGCTGTATCGCGCGTTGCGTTTCAGGGCGTCGCCCATGAGTTCGGAGGACGCCGCGACATAATAGAGCCAACCCACCGCGCGAAGTTCGAACGGCTGGGCAAGATGAAAGCCGAGAAAATCGTCCTGGACGGCAGCGGCAACGAGATTGAGAAACCGGATTTGATCCCGGACCCTTAGGCGCGCATCGGGATTTTCAATTTCGGGAAGCGTCAAGTGCGCCTGTTTCAATACTTGCTCGAGATCTACGCCGGCCTCGTTTGCATGGGCGTAGGCAAGCCGCGTTATGCCACCGCTGGCGGTCGGAATTGCGTCGCGACGCGTGGCCTCTGGGTCATGCACGGTGTCACCTTCAGCGTTCCATAAGCCGACGATCGATCGTCTTCAGCCGCGCACTGGCATGCCCGGACATGGTTTTGGCAGATTATAGCAAGACGCCAGAGGAAGTCGCGCATAACAAGCCGCTTCCGCTGTCGCAAAAAGCATCGGAATCGACCCAGTACATTGCGCGGACCCAATCAACAGCGGATGAGCCGGGCGGTCGCAATATTCCTGGAGATTTCGTGTCTTCATCGTCAAAAACAATCGTGGCGGTCGTCGATGACGATCCCGAAATGCGAGAGGCTGTGGCGGCTCTCCTATCGGCATTCGGATATGGCACGGAAACCTTCGGTTCAGCGGAAGCCTTCCTCGCTGCCGCCCCGACAAGCCAGGCGAGCTGCCTCGTCACCGACATTCAACTCGGCGACATTTCCGGGATCGAATTGGTGCACCAATTGGCGGCTGATGGTTACAAGTATCCAACTATATTCATCACTGCGCTCGACGATGAATGGATAACGAGCAAAGTCGCGGCCGCTGGTGGTATTGCACTCTTGACCAAGCCGTTTCCATCAAATTTGTTGATCGAGGCTATCGTCAAGGCGATAGGATAGACATCCGCCGCCGTCGAACACATCTGCGGGTCTACTGACGGTGGCAAGGAGCGATGTCGGAATAGTAAAGCCGAGAGCGTTGGCGGTCCTGAGGTGACACCAGTTCGTACTTGGTCGTCTAGCCCGTTCCGCTTGCGCTGAAACATTCATCGACGTACCAGCAGCAAGCACACTCAGCCCACCGATCGTTGCGTGACGGCGAGAAACCTCCATATCAAAGCTCCTATAGGTGCTGTCGCCAATTTGGAGATTGGGCCGGGATCATGTTGGCACCATGCAAAGCCACCGCGAAGCGGCGGACATCTGTGGTCTACTCAATCACTTCATCAGCGTGGCAAGGAGCCACGTTTGGCAGCCAAGGGCGTGATGGCATCAAACCGAGACGCTATCGGGGCGAAAGAACCTTTCGCAATGCGTCAGCCGATTATTTCAATGTCCGGCAATTTCCGACTTTTGTCGACAATAGCCTTCTCCGGACCGTAGGCGCGAAACCACGAAAACCACTACTGAGCGGGTTTTGTTAAAGCCAGTTGGCTTCCTGACCGACCGGGAGGTCTCGAGGTAGGCGTGGATCAGGATTGACGATAATGGGCCGCGATCGAATTAGTTAATGAATTCAATCATGGAAAAGACTGAGGTGCCCTGACGTCCTCTCGTTTGCTCGTGAGTCCTACTTATATGGTGGGGGGTACCAATCGTGGATGCGGTGCCGACCCAAGGTCACGAAGAGTGCGATCGACGCCCTTCCGGTCCTCGCCAAGGATGCCGTCTATTGGATGCGGGATGCCGGACTTCGGCGTCAAGGTGATGCCGAAAGTCAAAAAGGTTTTCATCGTCCTCTAACGTAGGGGGAGGTGGCTCGCGGATTTGCAAATACACGATTGGACCCTACGGCCGAATAGCTCTGGCGATGGCGCGGGCCCAAGCTCAGAAGATTTTCGCCGCCCGTCTCGATGGCCGCGACCCGGCGGCAGAGAAAGCAAATTCAAGACGACGTTGGTCGTCGATCGGGTCGACGGTCTTACCGAGACCTTCATCTCTGGGCGTCTGTCCGAGCTCCGGTCCGGTCCCCGAATCCCCATTCGCGCATTAAGCGACCGGCTTGTTGGAAGGGCCGCCCGGCGCTGCGGAATGGCGCATCGCCGGGATGTACGACTGGGCGCGCCTGGCGATCCGCTGATCACTTCGACGATCTTCTTGTCGGACGGGTTCACGATCACCAGCTTATTCTGCACCGTGGCGGCTTCGGGCCGAAGTACGATGTTCACCGTGCCATCGGCTTCTTCCGGCAATTCTTTGTCGAGCGAGCCAAGAGTGAGGCGCGTTGCGTTGAGAAAGAAGCTTGACGTCTTAAGACTATAGACCGTGGCGGACTAGAATTCGCTCACTGGCACTTCTGCCGGAACGCGCAGCCGTAGTTATTTCCGCCTTCCAGCAGGTTGCCGCTGTGGGGTAAATTGACGCTCGCAAGACAGGTTCGTGGGCCGGGAGTAACGTCTTCGTTGGGTCATAACTTCCTCGCCAGTCGCTCGCTCCCGCAACAGCTTTGGGTCATCTTCAACCGATCGACTATGTCTGCGCGATGTCCGCTTTCCGCGCGATTGCTTCCGAATTGCTGCATTACGGCGAGTGACGTGATGGGTCGATGGTGTTGAAAAAGGGCTCGTGGTTTTCGGCGAACAGTGATTCCGTCGTGCGGCAGAGGGTTTGCCATGATGGGTCGACAGAGCGGCGATCAAAGCCAGTTGTTTTACCTGTTCAACCTCGAACGACGCATTCCAGCGGGCCATCTGTTGCGGTCGGATCAATCCGGTTGTGACACAGATACTGGTTGAGCTTCGTGAGAAGCTGGCGTCGTTCTATAGCGAGATTGGTCGGCCTTCGATTGATCCTGATCTTATGATCCGGATGCTGATCGTCGGCTACTGTTACGGCATCCGCTCCGACGTCGGCTAATGCGCACAAAAGCCTTCCTCAAGTCACGCAATCAACACAAACGCGTCGAGATGCACTTTGCCCACTTGAAAACTCACCACCGCTTCGAGCGCATGCGGCTGCGGGGTCTTTCCGGCGCGCGCGACGAGTTCCTGCTCGCCGCTACCGTGCAGAACCTCAAAACTTTGGCGCTCCGGATCTTCGAGCCACCACCCGATCCGCGGCGCCTAGCTCTTGCCTGAGATCGCTCACGGTCGTCTCAGTAGCGTCCGCGTCCAAGTCGCCGCAAATCGAGCGGCTGAAAAACCACCCAAGAGCACGAAACCAACAAGGCAGCTACTTTTTCAACGTTATCGACCCAAGGATGAGACGGATGGTAGGCGAGAGCGTACAGCTGAGCATACCCACCCTCACCTCAGGTCTGCTGCGTCGAACCGTGCGGTCCCGCCTAATAACAAGGCGGATACGGATAATAGCCGCAGGCCGGAGGGGGATAGGGGTAAGGGTAGCCGTACCGCGCGCCGTACGCGGCAGCGCCGACCGCGGCCGCACCAACGGCAGCGGCCCCAATCGCGGCCCCACGGTACCAGGCACCCCGAAATGCTGCGCGCCGCGCGACACCTGCAAAGGATAGTGGCGTAAAAGGCCGACCAATGATGTCGATGAAAACCGAAGCTGGCCCGTCTGCGCCGTTCAGGTCGCCCTCAAGCACCTGCACGTCGAACGTCAATTTGTCGCCATCCATCTTCGGTGATTTCAAGACGACAACGACGTCACGCACCGATGAACCATCCTTACTGAGGACCGAGACGGTCGCATTCGGCGGATCCTTGCCAAAGCTGTCGTCGGCTGCCCATTCCTCCAGCAGGTTCGTTGTGAGCGCGTGTCCTGCTGCTCTCACGGGCCGATCGGCAAATACGATGGAATTCGGCGAAATCCCGGTCAGCGTCAGTGTCTGGCCCTGCAAACTGGCGCCGCGAGAATTCATGACGATCAACGATGGCACAATCTCTGCCTTGCCCTGGCCAATCGTCTTTTCCGCAGGCGCATCAATGGCATTCTGCGCAAACGCAACTACCGGAGTGCAGAGCAGGCCGACGACGGCCATCAACATAAAGGTGGTCTGCTTGATCTTCATGAAAATCTTCCTTGTCCCATCGCCCGTTTGAGCGCGTCGGTGTGGATGGCAGTCCCAACCAGAAACCAGTTGGCGTTGTCCGTCTATGCAAAATCGGCAAATGGCGCTGAAACCTCATCGCCACGCAAGCCGATAGATCATAGCAACGTTCGATTTAGGGCTTCGAGCAGCGGTGCGATCCAGAAGATTTTTGCGCGAATTGACAAAAGTCGATTTCCATTGCTCTGGATGTAGCGCCGTAAAGAGACTCCGCCGCGAATTTTTCACGGCATCGTATCTTCCCAACGCGCGGCGATCGGCCAATCAGTCAGGCGACCGTTTATTTCACCGGGAAAAGAAGCGCGATTGTGGCCCGCAACTGCCAGTCTGAAGTACCCGTCGGACGTGCGACGTTGTAATACCCAGCAATCTGCGCATTCACCGGCTGATCAGCCACCTTGAATACTCGACCAAAGCCGCCACCAATCGGGACGGTCCATTGCTGTCCCGACGCTGCGAGCCAGTTAGCAGTCATAATCGGCGATGTGGTCAAATACCAGCCGTGCTCCATGTTATAGTTGACGAAGGGCTGGGCGAGGAACGTGTTGACGGCGGGTCGCAATGGATCGCCGCCGACCGACCACTGATTGTTGAGCAATACGCCGATCACCCAGTGTCCTGGCGTGCTCAGAAATACCGCCGTGGGGCCAAACAGAACTTTGCCGGTTCCGAGAATAGGATCGCTGGCACTCGGAACGGTGAAGACCGGGCCGACGCCCCAGATGAGGGCCCCGGGGTGCACCGGTGACAAAAACAACGATTGCGTGATGTCACCAATGCCATTGGTGTTGCTGTCGAACAACGGAGTGGGCTGGCTCACCACTGGTATGATCGTGCGCGAGATCACATTCCACTCTTCGCTGAGATGCATCGGCACGACGGGCTGAATGTTGAGCACTTCTTGTGTGCGATTAAACGGCCCGGTGTTGAAATTGGTGTTGCTCTGGAATGGCACGCTGACGAGGTCTGCGATTGGGTTCTGTGATTGTTTCTGCAAGTCTTCCGAAGCTTCGCCAGAGCCGCTAGCGCGGGAGGGTTCGGCCGCGGCTGAAACACCGCTTTCGAACTTGTAGTTGATACCGGCCTTGATCATTTGAACGTCGCGATTCAACGACACCGGGGGAACCGTGGTCGACGTCCAGTTTGACTGTGTGAGGTAGTCGTACTCGAGTTTTACCGTCCATTGGGCCTTGAAGCCGTATTCGATGCCGCCGCCAAACAGCCAGCCCGCGTCGGTGCTGGGGTCTGACTCAATCTCGATGAAGTTTACTGATGGCAATCGCGCTGTTCTCCATAAGGAATCAGCGCCATGCCAATCAATTTTCGGATTTCTGCTCTGGTCCCCGTAGGTCTCATTGTTGAAAGTGTGGTCCAACTCGACGATTCCATCCTTGTAACCGCTCGGGCCGGTATCCAGGTGGCGAGTTGTCCTCTGTGTGGATCGCCTTCGCGACGCGTTCACAGTCGGTATGCTCGTGAGGTTTCGGACCTGCCGTGCTCAGGCCGGAGCGTACGGCTTCGGGTCGTGATACGCCGTTATCGTTGCGACACCCAGCATTGTCGGAGACGGATCTTCGCCGAACGCTTTGACAAGACGGTGCTTCTCGTCCGGTCACGCCGGACCAGCCGACTGGACTACCTCGTCCATCATCTCGGGTTAGCTCTGGGCGGCAGGCCGGCAGCGAGCTTCGCCAAACGACTGATGCTGCCAGTCAGCAACGATACGGTTCTCCGCGTGGTACGAGCCCACGCTTGCCCGCGCACCGAACCGCTGAATGTGGTTGGCATCGACGACTGGGCCTTCCGACGTAACCACAGCTATGGAACTATCGTCTGCGACCTGGAGCGACGACGCATCGTGACGCTCTTGCCGGATCGAGAGATGGCAACAGTCGAGGCTTGGCTCGCTGGTCATCCCGACATTACGGTCCTCTCGCGCGATCGTGGCGGCGGATACGGCGAAGCAGCTTCGAAGGCATTGCCTAGCGCCATACAGGTTGCCGATCGCTGGCATCTTATGGAGAACGCGAGCTCGGCTTTCTTGAGCGCCGTCCGTAAATCGATGCGTCCGATCCGTGCAGCGATCGGTGCAACGACGATCAATCCAGATCTACTGACCTGCGCGGAACGACTGCAATACGAGGGTTACTTGCGACGTGAGGAGACCATTGCCACCATCTTGGCGCTCGCCAAGGATGGCACGGCAATCAAGCAGATCGTTCGTAAAACCGGCCACAGTCGCAATCGTGTCCGCCAGGTCCTTCGGGGCGATAGAGGTGACGTCTTCAGGACACGGCAAAGCTCGCTCGATGCACACCTGCCTCTGCTCGATGCACAATGGGCTGGAGGCTGTCGGAACGGTGCCAAACTCTGGCGGAGGCTCAAATTGGATGGCTTCCGCGGCTCGCAGCGGGTGGTGAGTGAGTGGGCGACCCGACGCCGTCGCTCCGAAAAGGCCAGCGATCAGCAACTGCAGAAGGTGCCCTCGGCTCGAACGATCGCACGGCTGATGACGTCGGCGCGTGATCACATGAGCAAAGCCGATACCGTCACAATAGCGGCTATCGAGGCCGGGGTGCCGACGCTGATTGCAGCGCGAACACTCACCGATCGCTTTCACACCATGATCCGAAATAGGAAAGAGGCTGATCTTGTCCCCTGGATAGTCGCCGCAAGGGACAGCCTGATCGGCTCCTTCGCTTCGGGGATTACTAAAGACATCGCCGCAGTCCATGCTGCCCTGGTCCAGCCGTGGTCGAACGGCCAGACCGAAGGCCAGATTACAAAGCTCAAACTCGTCAAGCGACAGATGTACGGCAGAGCAAAGATCGATCTCCTTCAGGCAAGATTAATCGGCGCGACCTGACCGGCGACGAACATCATCGAGATTGCGTCAGAGCCGGTGCTGGACCCGTTCCAACTCCCGCCGGGAAAGTTTAACGTGGCGTCACTGCGCACCCAGCCGCCACCGAGCTTGCCGAATAAAAGCCACTGGTCATTCACGAGGCCAAATCGCCCCGCCACCGTACTCATCCAGTGTTGGCTCACAGAGCCTAACGTCGGAGCCGGGAGGGCCGGATGATTGAAACTTGCCCAGTCGAAATCACCTTCGACGCCAAACAGAAGGTGACCGGCCTGTACGTTATAGCCAATCTGCCCGCCGCCGATGAGATCGGTGATGCCACCATAGAAATTGTTGCCCGGAATGTTCAAGCTGCCGTTAGTCCATGCCCCGCCGAAATTAGCGCCGACATAAAGTCCCGACCAGTTGTACGGCGGCGCTGCGATCTGACTTGTGGAAGGCGGGGCCTTGATGGGTATGTCAGCCGCAAGGGCGGACGCGCCGAACAATCCGGCAACAGCTACGCTCGCGAGCAAAAGTTTTTTCATCAGTGCCCCGTAATTTGGAAGGCCGCCTCCAAAGCCGATTTATAAGGCAATAATCGATCGGAATTGGATGTCATCGGTGGCAAGCTGGCGTTCACCCGCGCCTGAATGCTGCGACGGCTGGCTTCATTTTCGACCCCCGTTACGGTCTTTCCAAACGCGAGCTTATGTTATGCAGAAAGCACCCCCCGCACTATGCAAATTCGGCAAGGGAATTGCAAATGGCAGTCTTTGTTGCTCAAAAGTCGCAGTATCGAAACCGGCATGGGCGAACACCTGCTATTCCCAATGGTGACGAAGTCGAAATCTTACTAGCGGAATCACCGGCAGCCGCGCAGAGCCAACAACGCCATAACGGGACATCAAGCCAGCGCCGTCCGCACATATGTGACAACGTTTTTTTGCTGCCTGCCGAATTTGCATAGCCGAAGGCGAAGATCTCGCAAAAATAGCCGTCTGATTGCGCATCCAGTCGGGCTCGACTTGATAGCAATTTGTGTTCGGCATTTTGGCGCGCCGGCAAATGCCAACAACTGCTACGACGACAATTTCCGATCCATGTGATTACCAAGCGGCTTTTCGCGGGGCGACCATCGATTTGGTCTTCACTAGCCCGGGCGTATTCAGGGCCCGCCTGACGACTGTCAATCTCCCCCGCGTAAGACTCTGTTGCCTTCAGGAAAGCCTGCCGCGCATAGCCTACGTGGCGCTGACGCGGGAGATGGTGAATTTTGCTTTCTCGCGTTCCTTGCGGCCGTCTATTTGGGGTGGAGCGGAACTGAAATCGCAGGACTTGATGTTCCACAGCCTTGGTGAGGGCATGCATCAGCGCATGCACGGAGCCGTCAGCTGGAGTTCTTTGCGCAATCAACTAAGGCGCTGATTGGATCGGAAATTATCTTGCCGCCGATCGGGCAGGTCCTGCAACCCTCACGCGTCGACATGAAAGAGCTGCGACGACTTCACGCCAAGATTTGCCATCTTGTCGAAACCAAGCCCCAGACCGTGGCGCATCGCGAAATAGCCCGGGCCATCCAACACGATATTGTTCACGCGCTCATCAATTGCCTGACAGCGCGTGTCGTGCACGGCGACACGGTTGCACGGAGGCGGCGGGCGACAGTCATGAACGGTTTCGAAAAGGTATTGGCGACGGAATTCGACCGGCAATTGCCGGAGCTGTGCGGCGCGGTCCCGGTAGCGGAACGCTTGTTGCGACGGTGCTGCTCTGATGTGTTGGGCTTGGGTCCGAGCGACTATATACGGCTGCGCCGACTGAATTTAGTGCATGTCGCGCTCCGGCGTGCCGATCCCGTCGGGACGAAAGTTTCGGACGTCGCCGGCAGATACGGCTTTTTCGAGCTTGGAAGGTTCGCTGCATTCTATCGGACAATATTTGGCGAGCCACCCCTGGCCACGTCGCCATCGCTACGCGGCCTGACGCGGTTACGCGGTCGTGATTGCGCGTCGCCGTATTTGCATCCGCCCTGCTATTAGGTGGCGTTTCACTTCCGGCGGTCGCAATGCAGGCCCTCCGACCAAGCGTCTGAGGGTTTTGCGTTTTGCACTCTTCGGCGATCTGCGATCTGCCAATATCGCTCCATCACGTCGGCGTGATCGTCCAGTTGCCGTTTTTGCATAGCGCGCATATCGGCAATCGGCCCAACATTCGCCGAAGCGCGTAGGTGCGGACGCGTCTGACCCGCGTCAATCAGCGCGCGACGTGGCTTCGACAGGGCACCGGAAAACTGATCACGCGTATACGGCGCGTATCTTCCAGGCGCCTGCACGTGAAGTCGGTAGCTCTGATGCGTGTTTCTACGTACTCCAACAGGTGTTGCGCTTCTCTTCTTTATCGTCATGCTGTGATCCTGACCCTGCTTCGGCGTGTTGCATTTTTGTAGTTTCATTTAGTAGCCGCCCAACGAGGGTTTAGCTCATGAGTATTTCGCCCGATACTCTCGTGAAGGTCGAGAACCACGAGGGTACGTCCGCGCCGATGGTATTCGTTCCCGGCGGCACGTTCCGCATGGGATCGGACAAACACTATCCGGAAGAAGCACCCGCTCATCGCGTCACCGTTGGCGCGTTCTGGATGGATCGCTATCCCATCACTAACCGGCAATTTATGCAGTTCGTTAGGGCGACGGGCCACGTCACCTTCGCCGAAATTCGTCCCGATCCGAAGGATTATCCGGGTGCGCTGCCGCACATGCTCTATGCCGGATCGCTCGTTTTCTCTCCACCAGCGCGGCCGGTCGATCTGCGCAATTGGGGTGAGTGGTGGACGTTCCTCAAGGGTGCAGACTGGCGCCACCCCTACGGCCCCAAGGGCAATATCAACGGGCTCGACCATCATCCAGTCGTGCACGTGGCGTTTGCCGACGCGCTTGCTTACGCAAGATGGGCGGACAAGGACTTGCCGACCGAAGCCGAATGGGAGTTCGCCGCGCGCGGCGGGCTCGACGGAGCCGAATATGCCTGGGGCGATGAATTCACGCCCGGCGGCAAGCACATGGCCAATACCTGGCAGGGCGAGTTTCCGCGCCAGAACTGCAACGAGGATGGCTATGAACGCACCTCGCCGGTGGACGTGTTCCCGCCGAACGGTTACGGCCTCTGCGACATGATCGGCAATGTCTGGGAATGGACCACTGATTGGTATCCGCCCAAGCACGAAGCAGATGCGCCCAAGGCGTGTTGCATCCCCGAGAACCCGCGCGGCGCCCGCGAGGACGCAAGCTATGACCCCCGTCAGCCCAACATCAAAATTCCCCGCAAAGTCATCAAGGGCGGTTCACATCTGTGCGCACCGAACTATTGCCGCCGCTACCGCCCGGCCGCACGTCATGCAGAGCCAATCGACACATCCACAAGTCATGTGGGGTTCCGATGCATCGTCAGGCAGGCGGGAGCAGCGCCATGACCGATGCCAATCCGCAGGAACTGGGCCTCCTGGCCAAGCTGGTCATGGTGCTCGGCATCGCGCTGATCGTCGCCGGCGTGGTGTGGCACGGCGTTACGGTCGCGACCGTCCAACGATTCTGGCACGACCTGGTCGAGCGGCCGGACGAGCCGATGAGATTCCGCTTCGTCCTGCAGCCGTTGATGGCCGCGATCGCCGCTATCCACGATGGCCGCGATGACGCACGGACCGGCCGCTCTCCGTATTTCGTGACGGTGCTGCGCAATCCGCAGGAACGCGTTGGATTGCTGCGCGAGGGATTGAACGCGACCGCCAAAATCATCCTTCTGGGGCTGGCGATCGACGTCATCTATCAGCTCCTCGTACTTAAGACGTTCTATCCGAATGAGGCGGTCGTCGTCGCGTTGCTGCTCGCATTCGTACCGTATCTGATCATTCGGGGGCTCGTTTTTCGCGTCGCGCGGTCGCGCATCCGCGGACCGCGCGGTAAGGGCGCCGACATGAATCGTCAGCAATAAGGAACCCGGCGTGGCAGACCAACACTCCGCCTCGATCGCGGGTAGGTTCGAGGTAAGAACCCATATGAATAGTGAGCGCACGATGATGTCGTGGCTGCGGACGGCGGTCTGGTTGATCGGCTTCGGCTTCGCGATCGTCCAATTCTTTGATGCTTGAGCAGATGTAAGGAGTGCCCGGGAATATCCAGAGCGCAGTATTTGGGGCTGTGATTTTTGCGGCGTCCTGGCGCTCGCCATCTCGGTTTGGCAGTACTTGTGGGAGATTCGGTACCTGTGGAGCGGAACGTTCGCCCCAATTGCCGGAGAGACAAGCGAGAGCATGCAAACGCCGGTTCTCGCGTCGCCGTCCTCCTCATCTGCATCGGCCTGTTTGCCTTTTTTGCCGTGGTGCTGCGCTTCGCATAGCCGCCGGAGCAAACTGCGAGTGAAAAGGGGTTCCGAAATGACCGAACCAAGCCCGACCATCGTACACAGGTTCATCAGCATGAGCGTGAAAGCGAATCTCTTACCTTCGAAGGGCGGGTGCCTCTCGACAGTGGAAAACCTGATTGTAAGCAAACAAGGGAGACGGAGATGAATCGCAGACTCGAACTTTTCAGCATCGTGCTCTTTACGCTAAGCGCGGGCGTGGTGGGCGGAGTAGTCACCTCCTCGCTCGCGGACGAGGCCGGTGTCGAGGTGGACCTCGGCGAGTTGCGCGGCGAAATTCTGGCGCTCTTTGCGCCTGCGGGTGCCGTAGCCACGGAAACGAACCCAAATTACAAGGGCGTCGCAGCGCCCGCGCCTGCGCCTGCGCCTGCGGCTCTTCCCTCGCCTGCCGCTGCGGACTGGCCGACCTACAACAAGACGCTGACTTCCGAGCGCTTCTCCGACCTCGGCCAGATCAACACGAAGAATGTCGCCAAGCTCAAGGTCCTATGTACCTACGACACCGGGCGATTGACGGCCATCGAGACCGGCCTGATCATGGTGGAGGGCGCGCTCATCGGTACGACCGAATTTGATATTTTCTCGATCGACCCGGCGACCTGCGCCGAGAACTGGCGCACACACGAGGAATCTCCGGCCTACATTCTGCCGACCAATCGGGGCGCGGCCTACCTCGACGGTAGGTTGTTCCGTGGGACCCAGGACGGGCACGTGTTGGCCTATGACTTCAAAACTGGCAACCGGCTCTGGGAGGCGACGATCGGGGACGTGAAAAAGGGCGAAGACGTGCCAGCGGCACCGATCGCCTGGGAGGGCCTCGTCTTCGTCGGCAACGCCGGCGGAGACTTCAAGGGCGGCAAAGGGCACATGTACGCGCTCGACGCTAAGACCGGCAAGATTGTGTGGCAATTCTTCCTCGTGCCCAAGACCGAGGGCGATACTGTTCGCGGGCCCGAGGCCGCCTCGCCACTCGACAATTCAACTTGGAAAAACGTGCCCGGCGCTCCGATCAGCGGCGGGGGAACCTGGACTTCTACGACCTTGGACCCGGCGACGGGGCTCCTGTATGTGCCGGTTGGCAACCCCGCGCCCGACTACAACAACTTCGTCCGTCAAGGGGACAATCTCTTTACCGGCTCCGTCGTTGTCCTCGACGCCAAGACCGGCGCTTACAAGAACCATTTCCAGCTTGTACCCAGGGATTGGCACGACTGGGACGTCTCCAACCCGCCGGCTCTGATCAAGACGAGGGGGGGCAAGAGGCTCATGGCGGTGTCGCCGAAGGACGGACACCTTTATGGCTTTGATCTTGCCGACAACAAGCTCTTGTACCGGACGCCGGTGACGAGAATTGAGAATGTGGAAGAGCCCTTCGCTATCGACAAAGACGTCCATTTTTGCCCGGGCGCCGCGGGCGGGGAGGAATGGAACAGCCCGGCCTACGACCCTCTGACCAATTTCATCTTCACCGGCGATCTCGAATGGTGCACCACGGTGAGGTTGCAGACCAGGGAAGAAGTTGAGGCGACCTCGGTCGGACAAATATGGACGGGAGAGAAGTCTCTCAATCCGGCCAACGTGTTTGGAGAGTTCACGCGCGCCGACCGCGTCTGGGCGGGATGGCTCTACGCCACCGACGCGGATACGGGGGTGTGGAAGTGGAGGCTGAAGTCCAATTATCCGATCACGGGCGCCGTGACGCCGACCGCGGGGGGCCTTGTGTTCTTTGGCGACATGGGCGGCAATTTCTATGCGCTTGACGCGGCGACCGGCCAGAAGCTGTGGGGCAAGAAGATCGGCGGCGCGATCGGCGGCGGGGTGATCACTTACGCGGCGAACGGTGCCCAAAAAGTCGCGGTGGCAACCGGCTACGTATCTCCCGCCTTTCCTGTCGAAATCCGGAGAGCGCAGATCGCGATCCTCGGTCTCGAGGGCAACTGAAGCAGCCGACAGCGGCGCCGGCCGCCGCGCGAGCCAATGAGGAGTCTGGTCATGGAGCTCGATCCCGTTCTGCTGTCGCGGGTGCAGTTCGCCTTCGTCATCAGCTTCCATATCATCTTCCCAGCCTTCACCATTGGGCTCGCCGCATGGCTTGCAACTCTCGACGGCGTGCGGTTGTTGACCGGCAACGAGCTCTATCGGCGGATGTTCGACTTCTGGCGCAAGATATTTGCTCTGTCGTTCGGCATGGGCGTGGTCAGCGGCATCGTGATGGCCTTCCAGTTCGGCACCAACTGGAGCGTACTGGCCGAGCGCACCGGATCGATCCAGGGGCCGTTGCTGGGTTATGAGGCCTTCACGGCCTTCATGTTGGAAGCAACATTCTTCGGCGTTGTGCTCCTCGGTCGCGACCGCGTGTCGCCCTGGTTCTACTTTTTCTCCTGTTGCATGGTCTCGCTCGGCACCATGTTCTCGTCGTTCTGGATCCTCGCCAACAACAGCTGGATGCAGGTGCCGCTCGGCCACACGATCGTCGACGGCAGGATTATCCCCGCGGACTGGTGGGCGATCACGACCGGACCGATCATGCGGATTCGATGGCCGCACATGCTGCTGGCCGCTTTCTTGACCACTGGCATGTGCGTGGTGGCCACCGGCGCCTGGTACCTGCTGCGTGGCAAGGACGTGCCGGAGTCGCGCGCCATGCTGCATTGGGGCCTTGGACTGGTCGCGGTGCTTATTCCGATCCAGCTCTTCTTCGGCCATTTGACCGGCATTTACGTACTCAACTACCAGCCGGCTAAATTCGCTGCGATCGAGGCGCGCTGGAAGACCCAGCAGCCGGCAAGCGAGGTGCTGATCGCTCTGCCCGATCCATTCGAGGAGCAGAATCTCTTTGCGATCGAAATCCCTGGGCTCGGCAGCTTCATCGCCTCCGGCAATTGGACCGCACGGGAGATTGGGTTGGAGACCTTCCCGCCCGAAGACCGCCCACCGGTGATCATTCCCTTTTTCGCGTTCCGCGTCATGGTCGGAATGGGCCTGATAATGCTCGCGGTATCTTGGTTTGGAACCTTTTTGCACTGGCGCGGCCGGCTGGAGAGCACTCGCTGGTTTCTGTGGGTGGCGTTCCTATCCTTCCCTAGCGGTTTCATCGCCGTGCTGGCGGGATGGTTTACCGCCGAAGTCGGCCGCCAGCCTTGGGTAGTCTACGGCCTTCTGCGCACGAAGGATGCTGTAACGCCGTCTTTGAGGACGGGCGACGTGGTTTTATCGCTGGCGTGCTACGTCATCGCCTACGCGACCATATTTGGCTTTGGTCTATTTTTCATTCACCGACTTTTGCGCGATGGCCCTGGGCGCGATGCGTCGGACCGGGCGAAAATGACTCCGGCTCGGCCACTGGCTGTTGCAATGCAATCCTCCACGGAGGAACCGCGATGAGTGCGACGGACCCCTCAGCGCTAGCCCTGTTCTGGCTTGCCGTGATCGGCGTGGCGATTCTCGCCTATGTCATACTGGACGGCTTTGACCTGGGCGTCGGGATCCTTTTTGGCGCCACCAAGGACGCGGCGCTGCGGGATGAAATGATCACCTCGATTTCTCCATTTTGGGACGGCAACGAGACTTGGCTGATCGTGGTAGGCGCAACGTTGTTCGCAGCCTTCCCCGCCGTCTACGCAGTATTCCTGGGAGCCTTTTACATCCCGGTGCTGTTGCTCCTGTTGGGACTGATATTCCGCGGCGTCGCGTTCGAATTCCGCGCGCGGGGTGCTGCACAAGGATTCTGGGATCGCAGCTTCGCTGTCGGCTCGCTCGTTGCTGCCTTTGTCCAAGGCGCTGCGGTCGGAGCCATGATCCGCGGAATACCTGTCGCGAACGGCCAATTTTCCGGAGGCTCGTTCGACTGGGTCGCAGGGCTTCCGTTCCTGTGTGGGATCGGCCTCGTGCTTGGCTATGCGCTGCTGGGCGCCGGTTGGTTGGTCCTTAAATCCGAAGATCCGCTACGCAGCTGGGCGCGCAGTCGCATACCGGCGCTTGCCGTTGCGCTTGTCGCGGTCCTGTGCGTTGCCGTCGTGATGGCATTCATCGATCGAGCCCGCATGACCGGAAGCCTTTTCCTCGACCGTTCCTGGGGCTTTGTGTTTCCGCTGATCGGCATCATCGCGATCGTCGGCATTTTTTCGGGTGCACGTCAGCGTCGCGACTTATGGCCGTTCGCCATGACCGTCGTGCTCTTCGTGGCGGCCTTTCTCTCGCTCGCGGTTATGTTCTGGCCATACATGATCCCCTACAGCGTCACGGTGGCCGCGGCGGCAGCGCCTGAGGCTTCGTTATCTTTCCTGTTTTGGGGCGCCGGACTGTTCGTGCTGCCGGTGATCGGCGCCTACACCGCGGTCGTCTACTGGATGTTTCGCGGCAAGCAGCGCAAAGGCTACACCCCGACGAGCGCGCCGCCCTCTACCGTAAAGCGATCGTAATGCGCGAAGTCATGCGACACGAGCCTGCGTCACACGCGCGTTCTTCAGCGCAAGTACAATCTCGAGAACCTCGAACTCCATCAACTCCCGATCGAGCGCGTCCGGGAGATCGGACGCTCGTTCGACCGGGTGGTCTGCACAGGAGTGCTGCATCACCTGCCCGACCCGGATCACGGTCTTCGCGCCCTTCGCGACGTGCTGCGTCCGAGCGGCGCGATGCGCTTGATGGTCTACGCACGCTACGGCCGGGCCGGAATTTATATGATGCAGGAGTACTGCCGCCTGCTCGGAATCAGCGCGTCGGCAGAGGACCTACGAGATCTCGGCGCCGCAATCGAAGCATTGTCGGCAGACCACCCGATTTCAGGCGTGCTGCGCCGGGCGGCGGATTTCCGGCGGCCGGAAGCGATGGCCGACGCACTCCTTCATCCCCAAGATCGCGCATACACCGTCCCGGAACTGTATGCATGGCTCGATCGGTGCGGCATGTCCTTCGGCCGCTGGATCGAGCAGGCTCCCTACCTCGCCCAATGCGGGATGTTAGCGAGTAGCCCGCACGCCGCGCGTTTAGCGTTGTTGCCCTCCCGGCTGCAGCACGCCGCCGTCGAGCTCTTCCGGGGAACAATGTTCTCGCATAGCTTCGTTGCGTACCGCGACGATCACTCCGACGAGGGCCAGCCGATCACTTTTGCCGGCGATCGCTGGCTCGGCTACATCCCCATTGCACTGCCACGGACGGTGTGCGTTCGGGAACGTCTGCCGCCTGGTAGCGTCGCGGTGCTGATTAACCGATCGCACAAATTTGCTGATCTTATTTGCACGATCGACTCTTTCGAGGACCGGCTGCTCGGCGCCATCGACGGGAACCGAACCCTGGCCGAAATTCTGCAATTTGCAGCGCAGGACAGCGACGGCAATCGCCGAGCCCTGAGGTTCTTCGAGCGCCTTTGGCAATACGATCAGGTCGTCTTTGACGCATCGTGCGCCGTCGCAAAGCTTCAGGACCGTGAGGAGGAGACACAATGAATACGCCAGGCTACGGACCGCCTCATTTCCAGTTTTAAGGCGGTCAACGGAAAGATCTTGGTAACCGTCTCCAAGTTCTAGTTCCTTCCCAATTCGAAACGCAAATGACCCCCGAGCAGAAACGTGCGAGCGACCGAGATGGCGACCATGGCAGCCTGCTGGTGCTTGCCGTTTTGGCGCTCATCGTTGGCGCGGTTTCAGGTTTAGTGGGAGCGCTGTTCTTGCTCTTGCTTGAACGGGCGAACAGGTTTCGCGATGCCGTCATTGTCTGGGCGCATTCGGAAGGTTTCGCCGGCTTTTTGGTCGTCAGCGTTGCTTGCGCCGCCGGGGTGGCGGTAGCGGCCTGGCTGGTTCGCCGCTACTCGCCTCACGCGTCAGGCAGCGGCATCCCACACGTCGAGGCGGTGCTGAACGAGGAGCTGCCGCAGGCGCCGTTTCGCATCATACCGGTGAAGTTCGTTGCCGGGGTGCTGGCAATCGGTTCGGGGCTGGCGCTCGGCCGTGAAGGCCCAAGCTGTTCAGATGGCGGCCACCATTGGGCATCTGGTCGGCAAGGAATTTCGACGCGGCTGGCCCGACTGCAGAGTGTTGCTTGCCGCCGGCGCGGGGGCAGGCCTAGCCACTGCGTTCAACGCGCCGATTGCCGGCGCCATTTTCGTCCTGGAGGAATTGGTGCGGCGATTCGAGCTGCGCGTTGCGATAGCAGCGCTTGGCGCGTCGGCGACCGCCATCTCCGTGTCCCGCGTGCTCCTCGGCGACACACCAGACTTCCATGTTGGAACGTTGGCCTATGCGGGTGCCGCAACGAGGCCCCTCTACTTCGTCCTCGGGGCGGTCGCCGGGCTTGTGGCGATTGTCTATAATCGCTTGCTGCTCGGAACTATTGCGACGATCAATCGGTTCGACCGATGGCCGTTCGAGCTGCGTGCGGGTCTTATCGGCGCAGCAGTTGGAATGCTGGCTTGGTTTGCGCCCAACCTTGTAGGCGGCGGCGATGCGATTACGCAGTGCGCTCTGGCCGGGGCCGATACGCTCGCCGTGCTCCTCCTCGTATTCCTGCTCAGGCTCGGGCTCGGCGCCATATCATATGCGGCGGGGACGCCGGGGGGCCTGTTTGCCCCCATGCTTGTACTGGGAGCGCAACTCGGATTGTTCTTCGGACGGCTCTGCCAGCTTGTATTTCCAGATCTGAACATTCAACCAGAAGGATTTGCTGTTGTCGGGATGGCCGCCTTTTTCGTCGGCGTCGTCCGCGCCCCGCTGACCGGCATCGTCCTTGTCGTGGAGATGACGGCAAACGTCACAATGCTTTTGCCGATGTTGGGGGCCTGTTTCATGGCGATGCTGGTGCCAACTCTGATGCACGATGCGCCAATCTACGATTCGTTGCGAGAGCTCACTCTCGATCGCGAAAGAACACGCCTCAAGCAGGCGGAAACTTAGAGATGCGTCGAAACCAAATGATGTTGCGATTGCAATAACGATCAGGAAACCCAGTTCGGAACCGAAGTAACCGGGATGACGCCGTATAGCGCTCCAACAGGCTTGGCAGTAATCTAACTGCCAAAAAGCTTCGCATAGTGAACGCGACGATGGAAGAAGGCAAACGCGTCTGTTCTACGGCGCAACCGCGCGAAGTCCAACGAGTGCTGATATCGCAGCGAGGAGATCAGATATGAGCGACCCAACTCTGCCATCGTTTCGCTATCGCTTGGAACAGCAACCGCCGCACACCAGCTGTGGCGGTCTCGTACGGGGCGCATCTGTACGGCAGTTCCCTGTTAGCAAAGACATCGCCGGCGCCTCTATGCGCTTGCAACCCGGTTGCCTGCGCGAACTGCATTGGCACACGACTGCTGCCGAGTTGGGTTACGTCGTGTCTGGCAGTTGCCGCACCACTGTGTTGAGCCCCGACGGAGCGGCGACCGATACGTTCGGGCCGGGCGATGTTTGGTATTTCCCTAGCGGCTGGGGTCATTCCATCCAGGGGACCGGGCCAGGCGAGTGCCATTTCATTCTGATGTTCGACAACGGCGCCTTCTCCGAGGATCATACACTTAGTATTTCCGATTGGTTAGCCCATACGTCGCCTGCCGTCGTCTCACAGAGCCTCGGCCTCGGTATGGAGTGGACGGCCAAGCTTCCGAAGGGAGAGACTTACTTTGCAGAGGGGGCCGTTCCCGATGACACCTTCGCACGTGCTACGCCCCGGACGAAGCCGACCCTTTTAACGACGCACCGCTATCCATTAGGCGCCCAGCAGCCGCGGCGCGTGCCGGGCGGCGGCGCGCAGTGGACGGTTACCGCGGATGAGTTTCCGATCTCGACCACATTGTCCGTCTCCGTGCTGGAGGTCGAGCCGGGCGCCATGCGTGAGCTTCACTGGCATCCCCATGCCGACGAGTGGCAATACTATCTTGAGGGTGCGGCTGAGATGGGTGTTTATTTGGGGATGGGTCACGCGGTAACCGAACAATTCGTGACGGGTGACATCGGTTACGTGCCGATGGGCGCCGGACACTACATCCGCAACACCGGTAGCGGCATCTTGCGCTTGCTGCTCGGATTCAACAACGGGCACTATCGTTCCCACGACCTCAGCGCATGGGTAGCCTCGAATCCGCCCGATGTGTTGGCTGCCAATTTAGGCCTGCCACGAACGGTCGCGGAAACGCTTCCTAAGGAAAGGCTCTTTATCGCACGATCCCCAGGTGCACGATGACAAGCCGCTGCTCGACGAGGTCGAGCCCTCTCGATGGGGATCGAGGGGAGTTGTAGGAATCGTGAACCCTCGAGTTGCCGCCCCTGGCGACAGCCTATACCAACCGGCTTGCCCGGACCGTCGTCAACGGGCATGCTTTACAAGGAACAATTGCAGGTCAGATATTCAATGATAGCCGAGACGTCCTCCGTCAGTCAGCTGTCGCAAGTCATTTCGCAGGCGGCGGCGCCCGGGTTTATTCTCGCATCGCTTGCCGCCTTTACCTCGCTCTTGATTGCCCGTCAGAACAGGATCGTGGATCGAACCATCGTCCTGAACGGGATCTCCGATGACGATCCCGTCAAAAGTCGGTTGAAGGCAGATCTTCCCCGTCTCCTGCGGCGCGCGGCCATGATGAACAGAGCAATCCTGTGGGCCTTGATCAGCGTCGCGATAGCTGTTCTCGTAGTGGTGGCGTTTACGAACGCCCTGCTGCACGTTCAACATGAGGTTGGCGTTGCCATTCTCTTTATTGTCGCGCTGGTGGCTTTCACTATCTCCCTTGTTGAGTTTGCGCGAAAGGTGAGAATTTCTTTGAACGAGCTGGATCACTACGGATAAACAGATTGCCTAGCACTCATCAGTTTCAGCCGTGAATCCGGAGACGTCGGTTCCGCACTCGCGTTTTCCGAGAAACTCCAGCAGATTGTACAGATGAACAGGGTCTGGCTGCGCTTATCCAGGAACTCAGGCGCCAAGTACCGACGCCGAGCGCACAGTCACGGCGAGTTGGCGGTTTGCTTGATCGCTATTCCGATCGCCTATCCCCAAAGACTACATGTGACTCCGAACTCTCGGAGGCTGACCGGAGCCCACAACTGTCCAACGTCGAAATACCAACGAAACCGCCTCAGCTGAATGAGGATCCCGTGACGCAACGTCGGCTTCGTGAAAAACAACTGCGCGACTTCTACTCCTTCGGAAAAAGCAAATTGCATTTAATGCGGGTGGCCTGCGAGCTACAGCGGGTTGCTTACGTTCCTTCAGATGACCAAAGCTGCAGGCAAGTTAATTAATGCGATGGCTCCTGCGATGAAGTAATAGCGTCGGTGCCGCCGCTGATCGTTGTTCAACGCCAGTGGGGCACCTACAGTGCATATTCAGAGTCCGCAAAAGCGAAGGGACCACCTTTTGACTGTCGCGGGTCCTGCGGCGGCCGATGCAGCTCGCCAAGGGTGTCTCTCCAAATAAAGTCCGATATTCGATGGAGAAGCGTTCTAGGCCGTGTGGACGGATTTAGCAAAGTCATAGGGTAGAGGGATTCCCAAATCATTTTTTCTGTGACTCATGGGCGGTCGGTTATTTGGAGGACCGACCATGCTCACTGCCATGACGGAAGAGGACTGGACGATTGTTTTGAAGGTATTTGATGCATCATGCCCACGCCGCGGCGACAAAGGTCGGGATGACCGAAAGTTTCTCGAAGCCCTGCAGTATTTCGTGGTTCACAACATCACTTGGCGGGCACTCCCGGAAAAGTTTGGGCATTGGAACAGCGTCTGGAAGCGGTTCTGGCGCTTGAGCCGGTCCGGAACTTTCGAAGCTTTCTTCGATGCGTTGGCGGCATTGAGCGAGACCGCGGATCTGGTGCAGATGTTCGATTCCACCGCGGTCCGCGCCCATGTCTCGGCGGCAGGCGCAAAAGGGGGCAGCACGATCAGGCGCTGGGCCGCTCGCGTGGCGGTTTCTCTACCAAGATCCACTTGAAGACCGATTTCGGTGGCTTGCCAATTGCCTTTCATCTCACCGGTGGTGAAGCCAGCGATAGCCGCAACTTCGAGACGCTTCTCGACATCGGCCCCGATATCAATCCGCGCGCCGCGCTCGGTGACAAGGGCTATGATTCTAAATCAAATCGCGAGGCCGCACGTCAACGTGGAATATGTCCGGCGATCCCGTATCGATCCAACACCAAGGACATCCCCACCTTCTTTCCGAAAACACTCTACAAGGCGCGGGCACGCATCGAACAAGCCGTCGGCAAACTCAAGCGCTTCAAACGTATCGCGCTTCGATGCGAGAAGACGGCGCAGAATTACGGCTCATTCGTCGCGCTTGCTCTCGGCTTCATCTTGATCAAATCCGTCCACACGGCCTAACTCAAAGAAGCCATTTTCGCTCGCAATCTTGGTCACAGTTTCTCTCGAACTGTCGGCGAGAATAGGCGCGTGATGCGCCATATGCTGACGGGATCGATTCCTTGAGTGGTATCGGGCGCATCGCTTCTGAGCATCACCAGGTTAGTCCCAGCAACTGTATGTTACAGCTGCCACGACACTGGGCCTTAGTTCGCTGTAACCGACCGTCGCGCCCAACACTCACCGTGATTGGGCTCCCCGCCGACAACGCCGACAATCTTGCCCTTCAAAGCATCCGCGGCGAGAAGGAAGACCGGCGCCCAGCGAGCTAAGCCAAGCCATACGTCCGCTATTAATGGTCGGCCGGCGGCAGCATTGCTCGCAGGCCGCCGACAAATACCTCAACCGTGCCGACGACGATCAGCGCCATGGCGTCAAGCCGGGAGGCTAAAGTCCGTGGCGATAGTCAGCCATTGCACCAAGACGTACCCATGCCGTGCCTCTTTAGATTTCGTTACGTGTTTGAACATAGTCCGCCGATCGTGCATCATCTCCCATTTCGTCGTGTCGATTGGTTGGCCTTAGTAAGCGCACTTCGATTGGTTGGCCTTAGTAAGCGCACGAAGCATACCGTCCGACAAATCAGTGAGAGAATGGCGTGCCGACGGAGTGCGATGTCGACCGGTCCGAGCTTCAGACGAGTGCACGTATCGTTGATTTGTAATCTCATGACGCATTTACCTCGATTTTACATCTCGTGAGGCGGTGCGGCAAGACGAGGTTGTAACGTCAATCGAAAGACCATACCAAATCAGGCCAAATATAGCAAAAGCTACGGCAATTGCCGTCCTTCTTTGCCTGGTCTATGAATCATGTGCGCGACGAGCACCGGAAGAGGCGTTGCCGGATACGTCAGTTTCGCGGAGATTCCTCCTGACCCAAAGGACTATGCCGGTCGACACCTCGAAAAGCCATGTCGGCTTCAGGTGTGCCGCCGGGAACATGCACCATGTCCGTGCCGGGCCGACGCCCAAAGTCGGGACTCTCGTCCGTCTGAAGGTCATGGAGGGACACGATATCAACTCTATCGTTTAATTTACGGGCGTTTGAAGCATGCGCTCGTTTGTGAATAGAGTCTGTTCAGAATTTTGTGAATTGGACTGTTTAATTTTCGACGACAGTCGTGCGTGCGGGGAACTTCTGCGACGTGCGTGCCCAATCTTGAAGGCCGAATGGCGGAAAGTGTGAAAGATTCTGTGCGTTTTAGCCTACTCCGCAAGCGACCAAATCGATATGTAGCAGGCCGTGATCGTCGATTTTGCACCCTCGACCGCGGTTCGCCAAGCCAGCATTCTGTTCGCTCAATTTAGCGCAGGGAACGGGACTGCAGCCGCCAAGGTCTAAAGCCAAGGACCAACGTTAATCCGACAGACGGTAAAGTAGCTATTTGACTTATCCTCCGCTTGATTGCTTCGCCTCCATTCCGTGGTTTTGCGCTGACGCTCGCGACTTTCGGTAAATCGCGGTCCAAGAAATAGTTCAGAAACGTTCGAATAACCGCGATGGTGGCAATCCGAGCGACCGCTTCCCACGCCGTAGTGATCGATGTTTCGATAATGTCGGCTGCGACATTGCCTTATTGGTTCTTATGGGTTTGCTGTCCGGACTGCCGCACAACATGGGCTATCGACCGACCGCCAACTGTCCGATAGGCCTCGATGCGCCAAATCCTCCCCTCATCAACGCACCGTATCTGTCTCACGGGTTCTGATAGCGGACACGGGCACCGTTCCGAGTTACGTCAGCGCTTGATGCATCAAAAACGACTTGATCGTATTGCCAAAGGCGCTCGAAGAATCGCAGGGCTCGGCGCTCGCCATTGCCGTCTTGCGTGGCAAATTGCATAATTTCGACGACGGTTCGGTTTCCGTCGATCGCACTGAGCAATTGTTCCTCAAAAGAATCGACGGGGAGAACGAGATCAGTAAATGTGTGAGACCGATTAATCAGCACCGCGACGCTACCTTGAGGCAAACGTTCCCGAACGCACACTGTCCACGGCACTCTAATGGGAATGTAGTCGCGCCATCTATTACCGGCAAAAGTGATGGCCTGGTTCTCATTGGAGCGATCCCGGTGGTATGCAGTGAAACTGTGCGAGACCATTGTCCCGCGGATGAGCTCCGCGGCGGCGTGCTGTTGACGGGAGGATAGTGAGGCTAGACGTAAAGCGTGCGGGCTACTCGCCAACATCCCGCATTGGGCGAGGTAGGGGGCTTGCTCGATCCAGCGACCGAAGGACATACCGCACCGATCGAGCCACGCGTAAAGTTCAGGGACGGTGTAGGCGCGATCTTGGGGATGAAGGAGTGCGTCTGCCATCGCTTCCGGCCGCCAGAAATCTTTCGATCTGCGCAGCAAGCCCGAGATCGGGTGGTCCGCCGATAGCGCTTCGAGTGCGTCGCCGAGACTTCGCAGATCCAACGCCGACGCATTGATTTCGAGCAGGCGGCAGTACTCTTGCATCATATAGATTCCGGCCCGGCCGTAGCGTGCGTAAACCATCAAGCGCATTGCGCCGCTCGGACGCAGGACGTCGCGAAGGGCGCAAAGACCGTAGTCCGGATCGGGCAAGTGATGCAGCACTCCTGTACAAACCACCAAGTCGAACGTGCGACCAATCTCCCGAACGCTCTCGATCGGGAGTTGATGCAATTCGAGATTCTCCAGGTTGTACTTGCGCTGCAGATCGCGCGTGTGGCGCAGACTTGTGTCGCTGACGTCGATTGCGGTGATACGCGCATTAGGCTCGCGGAGCGCATACCTGGCCGCCTGCGACGTGCCGCAGCCAGCGATCAGAATCTCTTGGTTTCCGCGTAGTTGCTCGGCGGGCCACAATCAGATGGAATTCGACTCGGCGGCGGTCGCGGGTCTTGTATAGGTCGCGGTGGGCGTCCAGACTGGTGAGCGGCGCCGGATAGGGCATCCTTTCGTAGAAGTCGCGGACCTCATCGCTGCGGTTCACTTCGGCCCTCCTCAGATGTCGGGTGGCAGGCGCCAGCCGTCCAAACCCGATTGGCACACTTCTAGCGGGCCCGCAGCGCGCTCATCGACCGGGATCGTGGGTTCGCGCGTCCTGGCTCTTGACCGGCAAGTTGCAGCGGCAATCCATAATCGCCCGCCGTTCCTCCGTCGCACGCACGGCGCCATTTGCTGCACGTGGCAGTGGCGCTCCTATCCATCAGACCCAGCGAGCATCAGTATTGTTTCCGTTTGAAGACGCCAGTACTTCTCGCGCAGCGCTTTTTTTTATGATTCGAATTTCTAGGTTGCTGGCCCTCGGTGGAAGCGTTCTCCACCGAGGGTTTCCTTTAACGCAGCGAGCTAAGGCGAAGTGACACCGCGACTTACATAAGGCCAATCGGACGTTGTTCGCGGCCATCCTCGCAAGAGACCGCCGAGGTCAGGTATGGCCGCCGCCGTGATTCGACACCATCGCCAGCACCGCGTCCAGGTTGAACGAAGCCGGTTTCTGGCGCGGCGGATACTTGACGAAGTTCTCGATCTGCGCCGCCACCACCGCTTGCATAAGGTAAAGCTGGGGGACGTGATCAACCATCCAATCAAAGTAAGTGTTGGAGTTGAAATCCGCGCGTTCGAACGGGTCGCGGCGCAGGTTGTGTATCAGCGGGAGCCTTAGCTTCACCAAAGGCTCCGCCCACACCATCATCCTGGTCGCAGGTTGTATCGCCAGGTTGAACTTATAGTCGCCGACCCGGACCGCCATGACTTCGCCGTCGTCGCTGAAGTAAATAAGGGCGTTTCTCGGGCTCTCCTTCACCGCGCCTGTCACATACGGAACCATGTTGTAGCCGTCGAGATGGACCTTGTAGGTCTTGGCTCCGACCGTGCAGCCATCAAGGAGCTTCTGGGTCACGTCCGCATCGCCAGCGGCAGCCAGCAAGGTCGGGAACATGTCGATGTGAGAGACGATGCCATTGAAGACCGATCCGGCCTTGATCTTACCCGGCCAGCGCAAGAACGCAGGAACGCGCCAGGCGCCTTCCCAGTTGGTGTCCTTCTGGGAACGGAACGGGGTGTTAGCGCCATCCGGCCAGGTGTCGTTCTCGGGGCCGTTATCGGTGGAATACATGACGATGGTGTTGTCGGCGATGCCCAGCTCGTCGAGCTTGTCAAGCAACTCACCGACTTGCTCATCGTGGGTGACCATCCGATCGCTGTAGTCGTCCTGCCCACTCTTGCCGCGGTTCTTGGCAGCGAGGTGGGTCCTGAAATGCATGGCCGTCGAATTGTACCAGAGGAAGAACGGCTGGTCCGTTTTGGCCTGCTTCTCCATCCAGGCCAGAGCGCCAGATGTGATCTCCTCGTCGATGGTTTCCATGCGCTTCTTGGTCAATGGCCCGGTGTCCTTGATCGTCTGACCGCCCTTGCCGTCAGCCACGCAGTGGAGCACGCCACGTGGTCCAAACTTCTTCTTGAATGCCGGATCCTTGGGATAGTCCGGCAGTTCCGGCTCCTCCTCGGCGTTCAAGTGATAAAGATTGCCGAAAAATTCGTCGAACCCGTGCACGGTCGGCAGATATTCATCGCGATCGCCCAGATGGTTCTTGCCGAACTGACCGGTGGCGTAGCCGAGCGGCTTCAGCATTTCTGCGATGGTCGGGTCTTCCGCATGCAATCCGACCATAGCGCCAGGCATGCCGACTTTGGTCAGGCCAGTGCGGATCGGATTCTGACCGGTGATGAAGCACGCGCGGCCGGCCGTGCAGCTCTGCTGGCCGTAGAAATCGGTGAAAGTCGCCCCTTCTTCCGCGATGCGGTCAATGTTGGGGGTCCGGTAGCCCATCATGCCGCGGCTGTTATGGCTGATGTTCCATATGCCGATATCGTCTCCCCAAATGATGAGGATATTCGGCTTGCTAGACTTTGCCATACAATGCTCCTTTGGTTGGTTGGTTGGTTGGTTTTTGGACCGTTGAGATTCCGCATTCCTTCGGTATATCCTCCAAAATCCGCCCTTAAACCGCACGCAACAGCACGGCGAAGAATGCGAATGTGCCGATGAGAGCAAGGGCGACCGCCACCGCGTACAGCGGCGTTGCCTTTCCTTCTCTTGTCACTCCGGCGATCGCCGCGAAGTTTTCGCCCCAAAGATAATGAAGCCCCCATTTGTATTCCCAAATCGAAATCACAAGAGCCATTACGCCACAGAAAATAAGCGAAAGGCCGAGGTAGCGTGGGGCATCGGGAAAGTGGCCGGGCGCTGCCTCTGGCATCTCTCGCATGCGATCGAAGAACTGGACAATGGTGAAGCCGAATCCGATCAGCGAAACCGCCGTACGCACCCACGACATCATCGTCCGCTCGACACTTAGCCGGGTGCGCAGCCAGGAGAAATGATCTGACGCTGTCGCCTTCACTTCGAACCTGCCTGGGTTTGCGTCAGTGCTGGAATTTTCCATGCCTGCTGCCTTCCTTACCGACGATTCTTCAAATATTTGCGAAGAAATTCATTCGCACGAGTTCAACCTCGGACAGCCTTTCTCAACAGCTGGTGCTGGCGCGATGGCGCTCTTGATGTCTATCGGAACAAGCCGCGCCATTCCCGACCTTTATCTGCAGACGCTCCGGCAAGCCACCAGTGTGCAATGCGATCGATCGGACCGCGCAGCAACACGTACGGGAAAAAGGCGAATGCGATCGCAACGATGACCGCCTCGCCGGGATAGAATGTCTTGAGCACGATCCACTGATATATCACGCCCATGCACAGCCCCAGAAAAATGATCCGCGCGGTGGCGATCAGTCCTTCGCGGAGAAAACCGCCACCCTCCAATGGATTGTTGAGCAGCCTCCAGAAATAGGGAGAGCGCCCGGACTTTGCGTCGTTGATTCCGTCGCGCAGCGCGGCAATCGCCACCATAATGGGCTGGAGGATGAACCGGAACGCCATCGGCCCAGTTGGACGTGCGATCAATTGCAGCCAGACGCGCTGGCGTACCTCCGCCGAGAGGCCGTACCAGAGCACCCCAGCGACGGTGAATGCGATCAGCAGGACGATGACCAATTGAGCCAAAAAAATTTGAGATTTCGATGCCCTCTCTACCATCGCCCTGACTTCTCACTAGGCAAAAAACGGGCCAGCTCTGAGCGCTCCAAACCTTATCAGCTCAACCCTAACTGTCGCCGACTTGTGATGAAAACGCGTGATGAAAGTGACGAATGGTATTCAATGCATTCCGGGCTGACATCAAGCCACCTGTTGCTGACAATCCCATCGTAAACTCCTCAATGTTGACGGCCGCAGTGTTCGCCTCGCGCAACTTTGCCCACCTTGCCGCGAAAGACCCAAGAGACGATGCCGGTGTAGATCAGCACGACCGGGAACACGAGGATGCGGGCGCCCCAAAATTTTGCCGTCGACGATCGTGTGTCTGACCGGAACTTGCGTCCAACTGTTGTTGGCGAGGATCCAGAAGGACGACGCCATGGTACCGAGTGTCAACATGCAACACGCCACGAAGTAGAGCACTCGTGGCACGCGTCCGCGCCCAAACAGAACCACGCCCAGGAACGTCGCCTCAAGCAAAAATGCTGTGAACGTTTCGTACCCAAGCAGCGGTCCCTGGATCGAGCCGGTCGTTTTGGACAGCACGCTCCAGTTTGTGCCGAACTGAAACGCCATCACGATGCCGGACACCACGCCCACTCAGCTTTCTGCTCGGTTTAGAATTGGATAAAAGACCGGCCTGCGGTCTATGCATATTCGGCAAACGCGGATCACGGGCGCGTGATCCGCGCCCGTCGCAGTATGGCGGTCTTCTGCCGTAGTAGTTGTCACCCGGCGTCAGGTTATCCAAACTCTGATAGTTACCCGACATTTGTAGTGCTAGTCTGCAAGCTTGCTCATGCTCTGTTCGTTCGGTCCTGGCAGATGGTCGTTCTCCAGCAGGATCCGATTTTTCATGGAGCGGTGATATTGTTCGATCTTGCCCTGGGTCATCGGGTGGAGGGTCGGCCGCGGATGTGCCTGATGCCTTTGTCCGCGAGGCCACTCGGCAAGCGCGCTCGACACGCAGGATGGGCCGACGCGTCCCGCTATGTTGCGGACTGGCTTTCGGCATACCTATGAGGCAGCAATCATGCTTACGTGCCTTCGGATGGCCAAAGCTACGAGCAAGTTAAGTCAATAAATGCAGATTAGTGAGATCGCTCTTGCGATGAAGCAGTAGTGTCGGCGCCGCCGCTAATCGTTGTTCAACGCCGGTGGGCTGGCACCTCACGGTGCATATTCAGAGTCCGCAAAAGCGAAGGGGCCACCTTTTGACGGCCGCCGGTCCTGCGGCGGTCGATGCAGCGTCGCCGAGGGCATCTCTCCAAATAGAGCTCGATATGCGACGGAGAAGCGCCCTAGCTCAAAGAAGCCATTTTCGGTCGCGATCTTGGTCACAGTTTCTCTCGACTTGTTGGCGAGGATAAGCGCGTTATGCGCCATATGCATCCGCCGCAGCAAGAGGTATCGGATCGGTCCCATACCAAGATGCTCCATGCAACAGGACCGAAGCGTACGTGCGGATGTATCGAGAGCGGCGCAAACTTCTGTAAGGTGCAAGGGACGATTGTAGTTCGTCACCAGCAGCTCCTCGAATCGCGCGATGATCGACGCATGACGAATAGCGGTTTGACATATGTCGACAGGTCGGCTCTCGCTGAGACACAAGATCATTGTCCGCATGAGCGCCTGCTCCGCCGACCGCGCCGGCTCTGGCAGGGCAAGTATGCTGGGGGCGCACTCTGCGACTTTGGCTACTGTTTGATGGAGGCCAACCAATCGAGACACCATGGCTGCCGGAGGGCCTATATAGCGCGTGACGGATCGCTCAATCAAATTGCGACCTACAAGGGCATGGCTGGCTGCGGCAAGATCATCTCGCGTCATTGAAAACGTCGCCCAATGGCACGGTCCCTCGGTTCGAAGGTGATGCGCCGAGCCGGCGGCGCTGGCGACGATTTCGCCGTATGCCAACATCCTGCCGCTATGGTGCGTTGGTGCTTGATCTGCGCTAGCGAGGAAGAAGAGCGCCACGCGATCCGGTCTTACCGCAGCCTTGGCCACCCGAGCAAGACTCTCGCGGCCGCGCTGGAGCCAAAGCCGGTTCAGTTCGATTCCCGCCAACGCGGCCTGGCATTGGCCTTTCGCAGTGACAAGAATCTCTACCTGAGCGGGTCTTATCGCCGCTTGGTAGGGTTCAGGGTCAGTAAATGTGACAACGCCCACGACTTAAATTCCGTTGGAAGAGATCGCCTTCTGAGGGCATCCGAGCTACCACCCTATCGGCATTATCGGGCATTTGGATGCCGACGAGGGTCGCCCTTTTGGCCATCATAAAAATTCTCGTACCTATCTCATACGGACGAAGCTATTGGACCGTGGTCCAATATTCGCTAGGAGTCGGCGTCACCGCCGTCTCGTGACGTACCGGTTGGACCTTTCGGAAAAAGTTGAACTCGGTAATTCACGATTGGCCCGGGTTACCGCAAATGCTAACCTAGCGCGGCTTTGGCAAATTTCTGTCCGAACTACGAGCGCCCTGCGGTTTGCTTCCCTGGTTGCTTGGAAACACCGGCGCGTTCAGTACGAAAGGTTCGTGCAGGAAATATGTCAGATGCGTGCGACGCCAAGATGAATTTCACGCGCTTAAGCCATGCGGCGAATTGCCAATGCCAAGGCACGGAATTGAAGGCTATCTTTCAGGTTTCAGTTTCCATTCGCGCGCTAGCTTCTCCGCCTCGGCGATCTCCGTAGGAGTCATTTTTGATGCAATAAAGTCGCGGGCCTTGATCGCTTCATCACGGTCTTCCGTCTCGGAAGCTAGAAAGTACGAGGCTGCAAGGTTGAACCACATATGTGCTTGCACGTAGTCACGCGGTAAACCCTGACCGTCGTGATACATAATCCCTAGTTTGAATTGCGCGATCGCAATGCCCTGGTTGGCGGCGAGGCGATACCACCTCACCGCTTCGGCATAGCTCTGCGGCATACCCCGGCCGTGGTCGTACATGAGGCCAAGGTGGAATTGCGCGTTACCGTTGCCTTGGTCGGCTGCCTTGCGATGCCACTTCATCGCCTCGGCATAATCGCGGGGCACGCCATCGCCATTGTTATACATGACACCGAGGTTGTACTGCGCGTCGGCATCGCCCCGGTCTGCCAACGAGCGCCATAACCGCAGCGCTGTCCCATAGTCCCCTTGCTCTGCCGCAGCTAACGCAACGTCGAACGTTCCGACGGTGGCGGCTTGTGCTGTAGCCACCGTCATGAGCAGGGCCGCTAACGTTGCGTGAAGAAGACGACGGCGCAATTTACATCCGTTTGCTATGGGCCAAGTGAGTAACGGCCGATGGTAGTGCGCGATGGCGCCAGGCAGTAGCCACTAATCCTGCCGCACAATGACTTTGGTGCCAACGTTCACCCGGCCATAAAGATCCGTGACGTCGTCGTTGACCAGTCGGAAGCAACCGGATGAAACGGCTTGGCCGATCGTCTCCGGTGCATTGGTGCCGTGAATGCGATAGACGGTGTTGCCGAGATACATGGCGCGTGCGCCAAGCGGGTTGCCGGGACCACCGGCCATGAAACGCGGCAGATAAGGTTGCCGCTCGATCATTTCCGGTGGCGGATGCCAGTCCGGCCACTCGGCCTTGCGGCTGATTTGGAGAAGGCCCTGCCAAGTGAACCCGTCGCGGCCGACCCCAATGCCGTAACGCATCGCGTGGGTCGGATCTTGGATCAGGTAAAGGTGCCGCTCTTGTGTGTTGATGATGATGGTGCCGGGCGGTTGCTGCGAACGATAGAATACCAAGCGCTTCTGGAAGTCTTCCGGAAGACTGGTACTCGAATTGCCATGGTCGATGCCGGGATCAACGTCTCTTGCGGTGGGCTGGAACTGAAAGAACGACGGTGGCTGAGGAGCCACCGGTTGCGCCCACACGTGTGCAGAAATCAGGCACAGGATCGCCGCGCCGAGGCACGGACTGAAACTGCGGAAGATTTTCATTTGTCTCAGGCTCCTAGCTAGGGCTTATTCTGACAAGAAAACCGCGTCTATTCAACCGCTGTACTTTCGCGAGATGTCAGCGGAATGATCGCCGAACTCAGAAGCAATGCTCCCGATACCACTCAAAAGATCGATCCCGTCACATTCCCCCGAAGCGATAGTTCAGACCCGCGCGTATCTCGCTGTGACGTGACACTTCGAGCGAGGCCGCGGCGATATAAAGGTATTCAAGCTTTCCACTTAGATTTGGGGTAAATCCGTATTCGAGGCCTCCGCCAAGAGCCAAACCGACCTGACGATTAGTGCCCGAGCAGTTGAGCAAAACTCCCTGACAGACTGCGCCTCCCGAGACTGTTGTCAGGTTGGTCTTGGCCCCAAGCAATGCGAATCCTCCGGTTCCATAGAATAACCAGTTATCGGCCGCGTAGCCCGCGCGAAACCTGACAGTGCTTTCCCAATCGATATTGGTCGTCGCGTTGACGCTAGCTCCGGGGAAGGGGATTCCCGCAACTGTCGGAATCGCGGTCGTCGAGCCCTTGATATTGGCCCAATCGATATCCGCCTCGAGGCCCATTACGACATGGCCTGATTGAATTTGGGCGCCAAACGTTCCGCCAAATACCCCACCGGAAAGATCAGTGGAAATGCTGTCAAAACGGTCCGTGATGATGTTGAAGGGATCCTGCTGACCCCAGGCGTAACCGCCGTTCACGCCGACATAAAATCCAGTCCAGTTGTAGACCTGTTGGGCGACGACGACGGGAGGCTGATATGACGGCGCCATGGGCAGATCGGCGGCTTGGGCTGAAATCAAGGTCGCGAGCGATACCGCCGTCGTCGCAACTACACTTAACAACTTCTTCATGGTACCCATCCTTCAAAGGAATTCTCCGCAGCTTTAAGCCGCAAAGCACGGGCCAAATATGTCAGAAACACGCAGGATCGCTCTCCGATCAAAAATTCTAATTTGCGTGATTTAAATGTCACAACGCCAAGCAGCGAATCTGAGTTCCCTTCCATCACGGACATGTCTCATCAAGTCGGCATCTACCCCTGCCGTATCCTCACGGGTGAGAAACCACGCCGACCTGCCGGTGGTGCAACCGACGAAATTCGATCTGGTCGTCACCCTCAAGATCGCAGGGAGCCTGGCCTCACCAAGCGTTCGTCTTTGCTCGCGACCGTCGACGAGGTGATCGAATACCTCCTTTTGCAGCGCATCAATTGATGGTGGTCAAGCGCTGCTCCAGGGCATCTTCGCCGCATACACGATGTCCGCGCAATGTCCGCTGCGCTCAAATTGCGGAAGTCTTGCTGCGCCGCGCTAAGTGACGCGAGGGCCCAAGAACGACCGCTTGAACTGCAGCGGATTCGGAGAGTTCGCTGGCGCTTTTTGGCGCTTGGTCTCCGCGTCCCCAAAGGCGGCCATCACGTTTCGGCTGTGGGCCTTCGCTTTGGGCAGTAGCTCAAGGCCGACCATACCCGGCATGTTAATGTCGGACAGGATCAATGATGGACTGGTCGCAGGCATCAGCGATGCGCTGAAGTCCCATTGGTGCAGATCGCGCAAATTCCATCTTAAGGCGGCTAGCGTGCAGATCACATCGGAGAATGCTGGCGGATCGCGAGGATTCTTCGACGGAATTGCGAGGAAAACGGCATTGCCGGTTTTTGGTTGATGGCCAACTCGAAGCTACAAATGCACACAGACTCCGAGAATGGCTTTCCCGCACGGGCGTTTAAGGCCATAGCAACAAGTGCCAATCCACCGACTGTGACAGCGACATTCTTGGTATCAGACAACAGCTTTTGGATATTGTCGATTATGCCAGAGAAGTCTATTCTATCTAATAGAGCCGCGTCATTGTCTGCTTTCGGAATGAGGCTGATTAGCCGCTTATGCCGGGGCCGACGTGTTTTGCTCATCTAGGGTCGCGAGAATATCTCGCCTCCGTCTCCGCGCTTGATCAACAGAAGTGGTTGGCCGCTCAAGATGCCCGTCGGCTCGAGATTTTTTGGTTCGAAACAAATTGCCCGCGCAGCTGCTACTGCCGCCGCCATGCTTCTAGCCGCTGCTGACTATTCTGGAGACCCGCACCTGTCGGGTTGGGCAAACTCGGCCCAAGCCGCCGCGGCCCGAGAGCCGAAGGGCTACGCCACCTGCGGATGGATTGGTGTTCAGGTTACGCCGATGACCGCAGCGTTTGCCGACAGTCTGGGTATGGCGGTTCCCTATGGTGCAATCTTTGCCGCGCCCCAACTAGGCAGTCCCGCCGCTAATGCCGGAATTGAAGCGTTTGATGTCGTTACTTTGGTCAACGGCTCGCCGCTTGAGCATGCGCGTGATTTTGGCCCACAGATTTCCGCGATGGCGCCTGGTTCGTCCGTCACCCTCAATACAAACCGCAACGGTCAATTGATCGTCGTCACGCTGACCGTTGGCTCGATCAAATGCCACTCTCCGACAGTTGCCGGCGGTACTGGCAGTACGAACCCGCGTGGCGGGGCAAACTCGGCCCAAGGCGCTGCGGCCCAGCACGAGCGGAAGGGAAACACCACCTGCGGATGGGTTGGTGTCCAGGCTACGCGAATGACCGCGGCGGCTCCCTATGGCGCAATCGTTACGAAGCCTGAGCCAGGCAGCCCCGCCGCCAAGGCAGGAATTAAAGCGGGCGATGTCGTTACCTCGGTCAACAGCTCGCCGCTCGAGCATGCGCGCGATTTCGCCCAACTGACTTCCATGATGGCGCCGGGGTCGTCCGTCGACCTCGACACATTGCGCAACGGTAAAGTGAGGTCCGTGAGGTTGACGATCGGCTCCATCAAATGCCAATTGCATTGCTCGACCAAGAGTATCTGCCTTCCACGGCCGGTGTTGTAGACATCTACGCTGCTTGCATGATCGAGGGTAGGGAGCCGAATAATCTGCCGTCAGTCAGCCGACTAAATTTCAGCTTGTCATCATCCAAAAGAGGTACTCGAGATAACCGGTCCTACCACCGTGCCCAGAAACAGTTCATCCGATGCAAAAATACAACATGAATGGAAATGGATTTGGTCGCCTGCAGAAGCGATACAGTGAACCGCTGCTGACAGCGCTAACGGTCATGCTCGTTATCCTCCTATTCGTGGTGGCCCCGCTTCAGGCGGCGGGGATGGTCGGAGCACACCACTTCGGCATTGCCTTTGGTTTTGTTATGCTTGCTACGATCTTCGTCGTGTCGAGAAGCAAGCTGGCAGTCGGGGCGATCTTGCTGGCCATCGCGTTGATCGTCTGCGCGGGCTTCCTGCGGCTGCGGCATCCGTCAGCGGAAAATATCTACCTGGATGCCGCAGCTTGGCTGATCTTAGGCGTAACGATCGGCATCGTAGTGGCGCGCGCGGTTTTTGCACCGGGACGGGTCACGTTCCATCGTGTCGTAGGCGCGGTGTTGCTCTATCTTTGTATCGGGCTCGTCTTCGTGTCTTTGTATTGCTTTGTCACGCTGGGCGAGCCCAATGCTTTTAGCGGTCTTGGGTTGCTTCAGGACGATTTTACCGTTGCGGCAAGCCTGATCTATTTCAGCTTCGTGACACTGACCTCGGTTGGCTACGGCGACATTGTGCCCCTCCATCCATTCGCGAGGGGTCTTGCCAATGTCGAGGCGATCATTGGTCAACTTTACCCGGCGACGCTGCTGGCACGTTTAGTAACGCTTGAACTCGAACATCGACACAGCTCATCGACTAACTGATCGAGCATTTACAGGTCGGGATAGCTGCATGCTGCATTGCTGCACCGCGCCCAAGTCTCACAGCCAATGACCGCTCCGGGTCAACCGCTACACATTCACGGCGGAACGCGACTTCCGCTTCGCCCCAACACACATATCACTGCATCGCAGTAACCGACGCAACGGGCCCAAAAGCGGAAATTCTCTGCGTCGCCATTCAACGAAGATATACCTCATCGAGGCGTTTAAAGGTGCTATCGTTTCGATGGTCCAATGCTCATCATCCCCGGTGGAGACTTTTATGGATTTAACCAAGCGAAATCTTGCACGCATTATCCCATCCGCGTTTTCGGCCGCATGCGTTGCATTGATGCTTGGTCCACCAGCTTTTGCCCAACAGCCCGTTGCGGGAAGTAAACCCAACATCCTCGTCATCATGTCCGATGACATCGGCTACTGGAACATCAGCGCTTACAACCGCGGCATGATGGGCTATCACACACCCAACATAGATCGCATCGCTAACGAAGGCGCGATATTCACCGATTATTACGGTCAGCAGTCTTGCACGGCCGGCCGCGCCGCGTTCATCACCGGCCAAAGCCCGATGCGAACTGGCCTCCTCAAAGTCGGGCTACCAGGGGCAAAGGAAGGTTTGTCTGAGAAGGATCCGACTCTCGCCGAACTGCTCAAGCCACAAGGCTACGCAACTGGACAATTCGGCAAGAACCACCTTGGCGATCGCAATGAATTTCTGCCGACGGTTCATGGATTCGACGAATTTTTCGGAAATCTTTATCACTTAAACGCCGAGGACGAACCGGAAAATCCTGACTATCCAAGGAGTCCGGCGTTTCTAGCGCGATTTGGTCCGCGGGGTGTCTTGAAATGTATGGCGACGGCCACTGAAACCCAGGGGGAGGACCCACGCTTCGGCCCGTGGGGCAAACAGAAATGCGAGGATACCGGCCCACTGACAATGAAACGCATGGAGACGGTTGACGACGAATTACTCAAAGCCTCAATCGACTTTATCGATCGTGCCCACCGAGACCAGAAACCGTTTTTCGTGTGGTTCAATCCAACACGCATGCACATTTGGACTCGGCTCAAGCCGAAGTCCCAAAATAAGACGGGACTAGGTGTTTACCCCGACGGGATGGTCGAGAATGACGGTCAAGTCGGTCAACTTCTTAAAGAGCTGGACGATCTCGGCATCGCCAACAACACCATCGTGATCTACACGACCGACAATGGAGCGGAGACATTTACCTGGCCCGACGGTGGCACCACGCCATTCCGCAGCGAGAAGAATACCAACTGGGAAGGTAGCTATCGCGTCCCCGCAATGGTGCGATGGCCGGGCACGATAAAGCCCCACACCGAAATCAACGATATTTTTTCGGCGGAGGATTGGGTCCCGACGCTGGCCGCGGCTGCCGGCATCCCGGACGTCACAAACAAGCTGTTGCGGGGCTACGACGGCTTCACAGTTCATCTAGACGGCTACGATGAGACCGACCTGCTAGCTGGTAAAGGCCCGACGAAGCGTCATGAGTTTTTCTATTGGACTGATGACGGTGATCTCGCCGGGCTACGCTACGACCAGTGGAAAATTGTATTCATGGAACAGCAAGCCCACGGCTTGGGAGTCTGGCAACAGCCGCTAATCACTCTGCGCGCGCCGAAGATTTTTAATCTACGTACAGACCCGTTTGAGCGGGCGGATTACGAGTCCGGCTCATATGACAAGTGGTACGTCGAGCGTATATTTGTGTTCGCTCCGGCGATAGCAATTGTGGGACAGCACTTGACCACATTCCAGCAATTTCCACCGCGTCAGCCACCGGGAAGTTTCTCGGTCGGTCAGGCCTTGCAGAAGCTAACTGAACAACCGGGTAATGATTGACGCGGCTTCCCTGTGACAGCCACTAACTGTGGGTGCTCGCGGACGGGCACCGTTTTTTACCGACGCGGCAGCTTTGGGTCAAAAGCCCGGGTTTGGGAGTGCGCCGTCCAATTCCGCTCTTGCTCCGATAGCTACCGTTTCACTGCGGCGCCAGGCGACGTTGAGGGCCAACAGCAATCATTTTCAGGCGTTCAAATGTCGGCGAATATAGAATGCGAGACCAGCGCAGTTGATCGACATATGTTACCTCTGTTCGAGTGCTTCGACGGCAAGAATCGTTGGCAAGTGACGCGCAATCTCTTGCCAGTCTCGCCGTCGTCGCAGCTCGCGAACACTGAGCCACTGTTTGTGCCGAAATAGATCCCCGCTGGATCGCGGTCGTCACCGGCCATCGCTTGACGGAGGACGGTGAAGAAACAGCCCTTCTGCGGCAGGCCTCGCGACTTCCGGATGCCAGGATGACAGAAGCGCGCAAAAAAATTCTTTGCATCGAGGACGACCGGGAAACCGCAGCGCTCATCGCTGAGGAACTGCTTGATCGCGGCTACGAGGTTTCGATCGCCTACGACGGCCGCGAGGGTCTTTCGGCAATCCTCAAGATCATGCCGGACCTGGTGTTGTCCGATATCAGCATGCCCGCGATGTCGGGATTCGAGCTGTTGGAACGTCTGATTGCGCTTTCGCCGCGATTTTCTAAGATGCCATTCGTGTTTCTCACTGCGCTCACCGATCGGGATAACGAACTCAAAGGTCGCCGGCTGGGCGCAGATGATTACGTGACCAAGCCGATCGATTTCGACGTGCTGTCAACCATCATTACCGCTCGCCTTGCCGGCGTCGCCCGCACCGGCCTGTGGCCGAAATCGGTCGGCCTCAACGACCGGGAGGTCGAGACCCTGACGTGGGTAGCCCGCGGCAAAACCTCGTCTGAGATTGCGCGGATCCTCGGCCTCACCAAGCGGACGGTTGATTTTCACATCGACAACGCCCGCACCAAGCTCGGTGCCGCGACCCGGACCGAGGCCGTCCTCAAGGCGGCGACAGGACGGTTGATCGAGCCCTAGCGAAAATCCGAGGCTCACCAGATGGCGACGAGACAGATGACCGCGAATGGGATCGCCGCGAGACCGATATAGAGCCAGGTGCGATAGGCCGCGTCATCCTTGGGCATTCTGAAAAGCTGAACCACGAGCCAAATACAAACAGCAAGCCCCAAGGCCAGGCGAATCAGATCGCCGGTCGTGTCATAGGCCGTCCAGATGGTCTCGTTCTGCGGCAAGCTCACACGGGCAGTCGCGACGGCCAACGCCACAATGAACACGGCCCGCAGGGCCCCACCGGCAACTCTTACCCAAAGCGATAGCGGTGCAGGTACGCCTGCTTTAGAGGGACTCTCCTGCCGTGCCGATCCGCTCGCGCCCATGTGAAATCCATGCGCAGAGATCCGCCCTGGTCCGCCCTCCTGAAATCTGCAGCAGCCTGAAGCTGATCGATGCAGACAGTCGCCCCGGTCGCCCGCCGTCTGTTGGACTCAGAGATAGCCCAAATCCATCACATTGTTAAGGCTTGGCGGGCGGCCCCGGTCATTTTCCCAAATTTCTTTACCGACGTGCCGGAATCCTTCGGTCGCGGTCACCCGCCCGCTTGCGCCGGTCCCGGTTCGGGTGCCGGCGAAGCCTGATGCTCTCTGCGCAGGAACAAGGTCTGAAAGGCAGGCACGACGGCGAGCAGCATGATGGGACCGATCAGCATGCCGCCCACGATCACGGTCGCGAGCGGCCGCTGAACCTGGCTGCCGATCCCGGTCGAGACGGCAGCTGGCAGCAGGCCGATACAGGCCGACAAGGTCATCATGAGGATGGGCCGCATCTGTTCGGTGACCGCGTGGAACATTGCTTCGGCCGGCTCCACGCGCCGTGCGGTGACCCGATAATAGCCGTTGATAATGAGGATACCGCTCATCACCGAGACGCCGAACAGCGAGATAAAACCGATCGCCGCTGAAATGCTGAATTCCAAACCTGAAACGTACAACCCGACGATACCGCCGGAAATCGCGAACGGCAGTCCAAGCAGGGCCAAGAGGCTGTCGCGCCAAGAATTGAAAAGACCATAGAGCAACACGATAATGAGGACGAAGGTGATCGGTAGAATGACCGCGAGCCGCTTTTTCGCTTGCTGCAGCCATTCGAACTCGCCGGCCCAATCGATGCGGTAGCCGGTCGGCAATTTGACGTTCTCGCTGATGCGCTCCTGGGCCTCCGCCACGGCGCCGCCAAGATCGCGGCCGCGGACGCTGAACTTGATGGGGACGAAGCGCTGATTGCGTTCTCGAAAAACGTAAGATGCGCCGGTATCGAGCGACACGGTCGCGATCTCACTCAAAGGGATATAGGCGCTGCCGGCAGACGTCTGAACACCGACCTTGAGATTGCGCACGTCATCAATGTTGTCGCGATATTCGGGCGCGAGCCGCACCACCACGCTGAATTGACGATCCGCTTCCAAAAGCGTTGTCGCCGTCGTGCCGCCCAACGCCGCCTGAATGACATTATTCACGTCATTGATACTAAGGCCGTAGCGTGCCGCCTTCGTGCGATCCACCTTGATGTTTAGATTGGGTTGCCCGAGCACCCAGAACGCACCAAGGTCGGTGATGCCCTGCACTTTCGCCATCTCGTGCATAGCGGCCCGAGCGATCTTCTCGAGCGTCACAAGATCCGGACCGATGATCTTGGCAGAGTTCGCGCCTTTGACGCCAGAAAGCCCCTCCTCGACGTTATCTTGAATGTATTGCGAAAAATTGAAATCGATGCCAACGAATTCCTTTTCGAATTCGGCCTGCAGCTGGTCGATCAGCATATCTTTGGTAAAGCCCGTCGGCCACTCGTCGAATGGCTTCAGCGGCACGAAAAACTCCGCGTTGAAAAAACCCGCCGCATCGCTGCCGTCGTCGGGACGGCCGTGCTGCGAGACGACAGTGACGACTTCGGGGTGACGAAGGAGAATTTCGCGGATTTTGGTAACGATCGGCATGCCGGCTTCGAGTGAAATCGTCGGCGGCATGGTCGCCCGAATCCAGAGATTGCCCTCTTCGAGCGTCGGCAGGAATTCGCTGCCGAGCCGCGTTCCTAAAAATCCGCAGACAGCGAGAAAGACCAGACCGATCGCGACCGTACTCTTCGTATTGTCGAGCGACCAGCGCAGCACCGGCGTGAAGACCCCACGAAGGCCTCGCACGAGAATCGTCTCGACCTCGCTGACGCGCTCTTGGATCAAGAATGACGCGAGACAGGGCGTAACCGTGAATGTCGCCAACAGCGCACCCACCAGCGCGTACGCATAGGTACGCGCCATCGGACCGAAAATCTGCCCTTCGACCCCCTGCATGGTGAACAGTGGTATGAAGGCCGCGACGATGATCGCCGTCGAGAAAAAGATCGCGCGGTCGACCTGCAACGCGCTGATCAGAATGAGCCGCAGCCGGTCGGTCCAGGATGCCGCGCCCCCCGACGCGCCGTCTCGCGTTGGGTCGGGACCCCACCGCTGGTCGGCAAGATCCTGCAGCAACTGATGCCTGGTCTCCACGCTTGCCTGGAAATTCCGATAGATGTTCTCGACCAGAATGACCGCAGCATCGACGATGATGCCAAAATCTATGGCGCCCACCGACAAAAGATTCGCATCCTCGCCGCGAATGACCAGGATTATGATGCTGAAGAACAACGCGAACGGAATATTGGCGCCGACGATGATGGCGCTGCGCAGATCACCGAGGAAGACCCATTGAATAACGAAGATCAACAGGCATCCGAAAATCAGATTGTGCAGGACCGTCGCCGTCGTAATGGCGACCAGTTGGGTGCGATCGTAGAACGGAACCAGTTTGACTCCGGGAGGAAGACTCCCATCGGTGTTGATCTTCTGGATTTCCGCCTTGACCCGCGGCACCACGTCATTGGTGTGGAGCGTTCGGTTCATAATGACGATCGCTGCGACCACGTCGTCCTCGTGATCGCGGCCGGCCTTGCCGAGTCGCGGGACATAGCCGACGGAAGCTTTGGCGACGTCCTTCACAAAGACCGGAACGCCGTTTGATTGGCTGAGCGGAACGTTCTCGATGTCCTCCACCTTGTAGCCCTGCGTCAAATCCGCGGACCCGCCGCTGTCCATGAGACCAACGCCACGGATGTTGACCGACTGCTGCCCGAAATTAATGGTGCGGCCGCCGACGTTGGCATTGGCGTTGCCGAGTGCGCTGATCACCTGTGGCAGCGTCACGCCGTAGGCGTCGAGTTTGTGAAGATCGACATCGACGTCGTATTCCTTGGTGGTGCCCCCCCAGGTATTCAGCTGCACGACGCCGGGGACGGTCAGGAGGCGGCGCTGCAGCACCCAATCTTGGACGGTGCGCAGATTGGTCAGCCCGAAGTGCGGCGGCCCCACGACCTGATAGCGGTATATCTCACCCACCAGGCTCGTGGCCTGGATCTGCGGCACGATGCTGTTCGGCAGGTTGACGTTCTGCTGCAAGTTGATCGCGGTTTGCGTCAGCGCGAAGTAATAGTCGACGCCGTAGTAGAACGTCACGCGGACAAAGGAGAGGCCGTAGAACGAGGTCGAGCGAATAATGTCGACCCCCGGCGTCGCCGCAAGGCCGACCTCAATCGGGATGGTGTAGTAACGCTCCATTTCCTCCGCCGAGAGCCCGGGAGCTTGTGCCGTAATTTCAAGGATCACCGGCGCGGGATTCGGGTAGGCCTCGATATTCAGTCTGGTGAAGGCGAACAAGCCGGCGCCCAGGAACAAGAGCAAGCCCAGCAGGACAAGCGGACGACGCGTCAGTCCAAATGTAATAAGCCCCTTGAACACAGTCCGTTCTCACTCTGACGCCAATCGCGTTCGATGCGTCTTAGGGTGAAGCCAGCGAAAGCGCGTTGCTGAGGAATATTGCCCCTTCGGTGGCGACCAGCTCGCCGACCTGCACGCCCTCGAGAATTTGCCGGAAGCCATCGCGCTCTTGGCCGACCTTGACGGTCCGCTGAGTGAACCGCCGCCGATCAGCCGTGACCCATACTGTCATCGTGCCATCGCCTTCCCGAACCACACCATCGACAGGAATCGCGGGTGAACGTTCCGGCGGACCAACGCTGATGACGAAATTCGCGAACATACCGGCACGCAGCTCGTACCGCGGATCGCTAACCTCGGAGCGCACCAAGACGCGGCGCGTGTTCGGGTCGACCGACGCACCGATTGTCGTAATCTTGCCGTCGAAAACACGATCGGGAAACGCATTGAGCCTGACTTGAACCTGCTGTCCAACGCGGAATGCAGGGCTGTCGATCTCGGCAACGTTCGCCAGCATCCACATTGTGTTGATGTCGGCGACGGTGAAGGGAGCGGGAGCATTGCCGGGCTGCACAAACAGTCCCGGCGCGGCGTTACGGGCCGTGATCCGCCCAGTGATCGGGCTTGGCACGACGAGCGTCGGATCGGCACTGCGCGCGGAAATGATCCGATCGATCTCTTCGTCAGTCTTGCCGAACAGGCGCACCGTATTCCGCGCGGTCCGCAAATTGCCATCGGCCGTTTGCTGGTCTGAGACTGCCTGCTCCAGATCATGCTGGGAAACCGCGCGCGTCGTATAGAGATCGCGCAACCGCGCCAGATTGCGCGTGGTCAAGTCCAAGACCCCAGCCGCCGCGATCAACGTTGACTCGGCTTGCAGCAGATCCGGACTATCGATCGTGAACAGCGTCTGCCCCTTCTTCACGTCATCTCCGACCGAACCGAACAAGGCGATGATCCGGCCTTGATAGGGCGTGAAGACCTGCACGGACAATTCCTGATTAAAGTCGATGCTGCCGACCGCCTCCTTTTCGACAGGGAACTCGCGTTCTTCCACCGGCGCGACTTTGACCGAGGCAAGCTGGGAATCCGAGAGGTCAACGCTGCTCGGATCGCGTGGGGGCGCGCCGGTCCCATCCGCCAACTCGGCGTTGGCGGGAGAGGTGGCGCTCAGTCCCGATTTCCCGTCACCGAAGCGCCAGAGGCCGTAGGCCGCACCCGCAACGGCGACCAATCCGAGAACGGCCGTACTCACCTTGCCGCCGTTGGTCACAAACCCCATCGCTGAACCGCGTCCGAAGTCTAGAATAGCAGGAATCGCCGCGACATGCCCATCGCCTGGCGCAACGGTCTACTGTCATTAATCACAGGCGAATTAATCCCAATAAATCGGTTGAAAACGACACCCGGATGAAACGAATCCAAGCCGCGCGAACTCGTTTAAGTCTATCACGAGACCTACGCTCGCAGATGACGCAAACACGGCCGCTGGCGGCGCCGGCGAACGGGCGCAGAGCCGTTTTCTTCTGTGATAGATCACAGTGTATTCGCGGCGCTGAATAATTGACACTGTGGCCAAGCGAACACAGCCAACCACCGGTGGATCGGAAATAATGCCGGAAGGGCGCCCGCTAGTGCGTTTTGTCCCGATTATCCCAGTTTCAAATGTGCGACCCGGTGGTCAGGTGGTTTTGTACAGGTGCCACCGCTCTTGCGGCGGCCGTGATCTTGGCAAGCTGCGCGGTCGGTCCCGATTTCCGTGTGCCCGCGGCGCCCGATATTACCCGCTACACCGTCGAACCGCTCGCGACGCAGACGTCCTCCACCGATGCACCAGACGGCGCGCGGCAACATTTCGTCGAAGGCCGCGACATTCCGCAGGAATGGTGGGCCTTGTTCAAATCACCCTCGCTCAACGCGCAGATCGAGCGGGCTCTCAAAAACAACCCGACCCTGCAGTCGGCAATCGCTACTTTGCGCGCCACGAAAGAGGCCGTTTACGCCCAGCAGGGCAAGTTCTTTCCCGTCGTAGACGCCAATTTCAACCCGACGCGTCAGCAGACAGCGGCCTCGCTTACTCCAATTCCGGCATCGGGTGCCACCATCTACGATCTCTACACTGCGCAAGTGTCGGTGGCGTACACCTTTGACGTCTGGGGCGCCAATCGGCGAGCCGTTGAATCGCTGAAAGCATTGGCTGACACGCAGCGCTTCCAGGTCGAGGCGGCTTACCTCACGCTCGCCGCGAACGTAGCGGTCGCCGCCATCACCGAAGCCTCTCTGCGAGAGCAAATCGACGCCACCGACAAGCTCATTGCCATCAACAGTAAGATGGTTACGACTGTTCGGCAGCAATTCGAGAAGGGCTCCATCACGCGCGGCGAGTACGCCGTCCAGGAAGCCGCCCTCGCACAAACCAAAGCGACGCTGCCGCCGCTGCGCAAAGCACTAGCGCAGCAGCGCGATCTGCTGGCGGCACTCGTCGGCGCCTATACGAGCGAGGGGCCGCACGAGACGTTCAAGCTCACCGATTTTTCGCTGCCGACCGATCTGCCGGTCAGCCTGCCGTCCGTATTAATCGAACAGCGTCCGGACGTGCGGGCGGCGGAGGAACAACTGCACTCTGCGAGCGCCGAGATCGGGGTCGCCACCGCCAACATGCTGCCGAACTTCACGATCAACGGCAACGCCGGTTACATGAATACGGCGCTGGCCGGTTTGCTGTCGCCCGCAAATGCATTCTGGTTCATCGCCGGCAACGCCGCGCAAACTGTGTTCGATGCCGGCACCCTTCTCCACACGCTGCGCGGCGCGCAAGCGACATACGACGCGGCGGCGTGGACCTATCGCGGCACGGTCGTCGCTGCCGTGCAGAATGTCTCCGACACATTGCACGCGCTGCAAAACGATGCGGATGCGCTGCGCGCGTCGCGCGACTTCGAACGCGCCGCCAAGATCAGCTTCGATCAAGCACGCCGACAGTTCGACGCGGGCAGCGCCAACGTCTTGCTCCTGCTGACGGCGCAGCAGACCTATTTGCAGGCGCTCATCCAAGTGGTCCAAGCGCGCGCCGCGCGGCTGTCGGACACGGCAGCTTTATTCCAAGCACTCGGCGGCGGCTGGTGGAATCGGATCGAACCGCCGACGGAGAAAATACTCGACGTCAGCACCGGCCAGGCCGCGACCCTCGTTGACAGGCACTATGGGAATTAATGACGGGCCGGCCTTGGCGGGGCATGCGCAAGAACAGGGGATGCCGCAATGAAGACCATAGTGATGGCAAGCGTCGCGCTGATCGCTCCCGCAGGCATCGCCCTCGCAGCGGACGCGGAGCCGACGATCGCTCCGGGACCCTTCGCGCCACCTCCGGCGTTCCCAGCGGCGCCGGTCGGTGAACCGACTGTAACGCCGGGGCCGTTCGCTCCGCCGCCCGCTTATGTCACCGCGAAGGTCTACAATTGGACAGGCTTTTATGCCGGCATCAATGGGGGCGCGGCATTTGGGAATACAGACTGGAGTTCGGTTCCGGACCTCACCAACGGTACGTCGAGCGCTTCGGGCGGCCTGATCGGTGGCACTGCAGGATACAATCTGCAGACCGGCGAGCCGTATGTCGTCGGCGTGGAGGCCGATCTCGACTGGTCCGGCATCAGGAGCACAGTACCGCCGGCATCGTGCGCACCGAATTGTGAGTTCAAAAATACATGGCTGGCCACGACGCGGTTGCGGTTTGGCTACGCCTTCGACGGCATCATGCCTTACGTGACCGGCGGCGCGGCAATCGGCCGCCTGACCGCCGACATCGTCGGCGCACCGTTCGGGACCGAGGGCGCTTATAACCTCGGCTGGACGGTCGGTGCCGGTGTCGAGATCGCTCTTTCCGGGCCGGTGCGGGCCAAAGTGGAATACCTCCACGTCGACCTCAACGGCTTCAGCTGCAATGCGGCCTGCGGCGGCGGCCCGGTCTCGTTCAATCTCTACACCAACATCGTTCGCGCTGGTCTGAATTTCCGGCTGTGGAATTGAACGTCTCTCCTTCAACGTTCATCGGCGATTTCACGGCACCACCGGAAGGTCGTCATCGCTCTTTGACGAGAGCGCGTATTGCCCACGGAATAGTTCCTTCTCAAGGGCCTCCCGATGCCTGCGCTCGCTGGCGAACGCCCGAGACAGCTTCGCGATCAGCGCGCGCCATTCCGCGACGACCATTCCGACGAAGGCGGCGAGGCGCGGCGCGCGACGGGCGGCAATATCGATCACGGCGGCAAGATCGGCAACCAGCCGGCTGCCTTGATTTTCCACGTCGAGTTCGAACGGCTCGGTGAGAAACATGGTCGCGTAACCCGCAGGCTCGCTTTTGCTTTTGGCAAACCGTACCGCCGCGCGCTGAAGCAGGAACAGGCCGCCACTTCGTCCTTCGGACTCGCGCACTACCCAGAGTCCATTTCTGGTCCGGCCGATATAAAACCGCGGGATTGTCGCACTCAGGACGCTGGCATCGGGCCGGCTCGGAAATTTGATTTTCGACGTCGACGCCGCTTTGCGGCTGTGGCTTGCAAACGAGAGATACATGCCGCCCGGCATCCGTTCCCGCCAAATGTTGAGGCTTTCGCGCTGCCTGATCATGATGGGCTCCGGCTTGCGGACGTCACTATCGACGACGACAGCGCGGCTAACGACGAAGTGCGAGTGAGCATTCGCCACCATGACGGCGTCCGATCAGCACCGATTCGACGCTCAACGATCTGTATGATGGCGCGAAAGCTGTGCTCATCCAGCCGCGCTACGACTGCGGGCCGGAATTCGACAGGCCGATGGTCAGACAGCAGGGCTTTCGGCTTAATCTCGAATGTTATTTTGTCGAGGACATCGAGGTCGTTGAGGACGAGTTCGAGGTCCAGGGTAAAATTGCCCGTCAGTTTGTACGCGCCTGTGATGTCAAGGGCGGCGTCATAAGTTCGGGACTCGGAGAGATCGAGTGTTTCGCCGATCACGCCCACCGGTGACGGCAAGTGAGAGAGCCGAGCCGATACCGAATCGTGGATGGCATCTTCAAAGACACGCATCGCATTGATCCCCATTTCACGCTTCCTATTGCTCCCAATGTGCGTTCGATCGCATAGGAATTCGAGACGGCGCGCGTCCCAACGTTATAAGGATAGCATAAAGGCTATTCGAGACCGCGCAGGGCGGCGGTCAGGCAAAGTTCTCGCAGCAAATGGGCCGGAGCATTGCGGATTCGGTATGCGGCTTCTCTGTGTGCAAATCGTGCATGGCCGCAGATGAGTGCCGAGCCTGAATAAAAGCCCGCAGAATGGCGAGCGGCAACACCTCGTGACCGGCATCTACGGTGTCATCGAGCTCCATCGGCAGGTTCGGCTGGCACGATAGGGAACAATGCCATTCCCCGTCCTCGCAGAGGAGGCGCCTCAGCCGCCAGCACGGCAACTCGAGCTCAACAAGCAGCAAAGCCGCCTCGGTCCACGCGCCGGCATCGATCAAATGCGAAAGTCCGGCTGTCTTTCCCGCTACGCCCAGAATCGGTACGCGGGCGCATACATCCGCAATGATTTTGCGAAACAAGCCATCCGTGAGACCTGGCGCGCGCCGCAGCGCCGAATCCAGCGGATCAAAGCGGTCATCCTGATCGAGGGAAAATGCCATGCGCGTTCTTACGAGACCGAGATATCAGCGGATTGATCGTAAGATCGGGATTACCGGCGTATAAAAGCGAGAGGGAACGGACCTTAACGATGTAAGCTTGGCAGAGGAATTTGCATCCGTTTTCATAGGAATTCACGCACGGGCTGGAGATATTCGGAGCAGCCCGTGCCGCCTCAATCGGTCCGAAAGCGCCTTTCGCTGTTGTCTTTTCGCCAAGAAAAACTGTTACTTATAGGCCATCCAAAGGGTATTGCCCTTTTCGTCCAGAATTTCTATGCGTGGTTTTCCGACCATCGACCGATACCGTCAGCTTGCAAGGCGAGGCGCACCGCATCGGAGAGATCATTCGCGGCAACTCGGGCGTAAAGACCCCGAGTCATCCATGTATCCTCACTGCCAATCTCACGACCTGGGTGAGCTTGACCGTGTGGGTCGCCACGAGCCTATCCGGGTGAAAGAATCATGAGCAACGCCATCCTGGATCCGAGCGCCATCCTCAACCGCATTCTAGAAGTTGCCGCGCAGAACCTCAAATTCGAAAAGGTATTGATCCAGCTTGGTATTGACCCGACTCACGTCACCTACGACGCGGTGTTCAACCGCCTGCTCGAAATTACTCTGGCGAACATCAATGTCGCAAACATGATGGCATTGATGGGCGCAACATTCTTTGTTGCCACGCTGTTGGTGCGCACGATCGTACCGCTTCGCGTCATCGGCATCATCAGCAACGTGTTCTTTATCGTCTACGGCGCTCTCGCCGGCGCGGTTCCGACGTTCCTGCTCTATCTGCTTTCGCTGCCGATCAACGTCATTCGCCTGCGTCAGATGCTCACTCTGGTCAAGAAGGCACGGACGTCCGCACAGGGCGATTTGTCGATGGACTGGCTCAGGCCGTTCATGAGCCCGCGAAAATACAAAAGGAACGACACCCTGTTCCGAAAGGGCGACTTGGCCAAGGAAATGTTTCTGACCGTGAGCGGCAAGTTCCTCGTCGTCGAAATCGGCGTCGAGTTGCCTGCCGGCCGCATGATGGGTGAACTCGGCTTTGTTGACCCCAATAATCGGCGCACAGGAACGGTCAAATGCATCGAGGACGGCGACGTCCTCACCATCACCTATGAAAAGCTGCTTGAGCTTTACTTTCAGAATCCGGAGTTCGGCTATTATTTTCTGCGCCTGACGACAGAGCGTCTGATGCAGAACATTGCGCGGCTCGAAGCCACGATCGAGGCCAATAAGAGAGCTTCGGGATAAGGCGCGCGGCCCGGCGCACACGCGTTAGGGAACCGCCTCCCGCCAGTCTTTATGGAATTCCTATAACTTTTTCGTCCCTCACCTCTCGAATTCATATGCGAAGGGTGACACTTAGGTGCTCGTGAACAGGCGGCGACTATTGGCGCCACCTCGACCTAGGTCAAGGTCCCGCGACGCGTTCGGGCATCTGCTGACGCATCGCCGCCCTTATAGGTTTCGGAGCATTCCATGATGGACGTCATCGTGCTGGCGATCGGCTTTGTCTTTTTCGCCGTGTCGATCGCCTACGTTTACGCCTGCGATCAACTCTGAGGAACGCAGCCATGACCTTCGACTACACGCTCGCCGCCCTCGTGACGGCGGGGCTACTGATCTACCTGACTTACGCGCTGCTCAAGCCCGAGCAGTTCTGAAGCGAAATCCGGTTCTGAAGGAATAACGGCCATGACCGCCATCGGCTGGGTCCAGATTCTCCTCTATTGCGCGATCATCGTCGGCATCACGCCGATCCTTGGCGCCTACATGACGCGCGTCTTCAATGACGAGCGCACCTTTTTGTCGCCGGTGCTCCGCCCGGTCGAGGTTGTGATCTACAAGATCGCCGGCGTCGACGAGCGGCACGAACAGCACGCCGTCATCTACACCGTTGGCATGCTGCTGTTCCACGTCGGCGGCCTTCTCATCATCTACGCATTGATGCGCCTGCAGGGCCTGCTGTGGTTCAACCCGGCGGATCAATCAGCCGTGGCCGAAGACTTGTCGTTCAATACGGCGATGAGCTTCATCACCAATACCAACTGGCAGAACTACGGCGGCGAAAGCACGCTGTCGTATCTGGTCCAGATGCTTGGGCTGACGCACCAGAACTTCTTGTCCGCCGCGACCGGCATCGTGCTCGCCGTCGCGCTGATTCGCGGTTTTGCACGGCACTCGGTCCGTACCGTCGGCAATTTCTGGGTCGATGTGACGCGCTGCACGCTCTACATCCTGCTGCCGATTTGCATCCCGTACGCGCTGTTCCTGGTGTGGCAGGGTATCCCGCAGACGCTCGGCCCCTACGTGGACGCCACAACGCTGGAGGGTGCCAAACAGAGCATCGCCGTCGGGCCGGTCGCCTCGCAGATCGCCATCAAAATGCTCGGCACCAATGGTGGCGGTTTCTTCAACGCCAACGCCTCGCACCCGTTCGAGAATCCGACTGCCTTGTCGAACTACGTGCAGATCATCTCGATCTTTGTGCTCGGCGCCGCGCTGACCAATGTGTTCGGCCGCATGGTCGGCAATCAACGCCAAGGCTGGGCCGTGCTCGCCGTCATGGGCGTGCTCTTCATCGCCGGTGTCACCTTCTGCTACTGGGCCGAGGCACACGGCAATGACGCCCTCAATGCCCTCGGCCTCACCGGAGGCAACATGGAGGGCAAGGAGACCCGGTTCGGCATCGTCGCCTCGGCGCTGTTTGCCGTCATCACCACTGCCGCCTCATGCGGCGCAGTCAACGCCATGCACGACTCGTTTACCGCGCTTGGCGGCATGATCCCGCTGATCAATATCCAGCTCGGCGAGATCATCGTCGGCGGTGTCGGCTCCGGCATGTACGGCATGCTGCTGTTCGTCATCATTTCGATCTTCGTCGCCGGCCTGATGGTGGGCCGCACCCCCGAATATGTCGGCAAGAAGATCGAGGCCAAGGAAGTCAAGATGGCGATGCTCGCCATCCTGGTCCTGCCGCTGATGTATCTCGGCTGGACCGCGGTCGCGATGCTCGTGCCCTCGGCGGTCTCCGCCATGAACAATCCGGGACCGCACGGCTTCACGGAGGTGCTGTACGCCTACACGTCGCAGACCGGGAACAACGGCTCGGCCTTCGCGGGACTAAGCGCCAACACGCTGTTCTACAATCTCACCGGCGCCATCGCGATGGGTGTCGGCCGCTTCTGGATGATCATCCCGACGATGATCATTGCGGGCTCGCTGGCCGCCAAGAAAACAGTTCCGGCATCGGCCGGCACGTTCCCGACCACAGGCGGATTGTTCGTCGGTCTCGTTGTCGGCGTGATCCTGATCGTGGGCGGCCTCACGTTCTTCCCGGCGCTCGCGCTTGGGCCGATTGTCGAGCAACTCTCGATCAACGCCGGCACCCTGTTCTCTTCAAATTGAGCGTGAACAACTGCACCCTTCTTTGGCAACGATCACGCTTAAGCCAAAAGTTTAATTCGGAGTCACTTCGATGGAAACCTCAACCCTGCGCAAGCAAATGCCGGTATCGGCGCTGTTCGATCCGAAGATCGTCGTGCCGGCCATTGGCTCCGCTTTCGTCAAGCTCAATCCGCTGACGTTGATGAAGAATCCGGTGATGTTCGTGCTCGAGATTGTGACGGCGCTCACCACCGTCATCCTCGTTCGCGACCTCATTACCGGCGGCGGGCATATTGGCTTCGAGCTCCAGATCATCGTTTGGCTGTGGTTCACCGTGCTGTTCGCGAATTTTGCCGAGGCCGTCGCAGAAGGTCGCGGCAAAGCACAGGCGGACACACTGCGCCGTCAGCGCACCGAGACTCAGGCCAAGCTGATCAGCGGTCCCGGTGACCAGAAGTTCAGGCTCGTGCCGAGCACAGATCTGAAGGTCGGCAACATCGTGCTGGTTGAGGCCGGCGACACCATTCCGTCGGACGGCGAGGTCATTGAGGGCATGGCCTCAGTCAACGAGGCGGCGATCACCGGCGAATCGGCGCCGGTGATCCGCGAGTCGGGCGGCGACCGGTCCGCCGTCACCGGTGGCACGCAGGTTTTGTCCGACTGGATCCGCGTGCGGATCACGGCGGCACCTGGTTCGACCTTCCTGGATCGTATGATCAGGCTCGTCGAAGGCGCCGAGCGGCAGAAGACGCCGAACGAAATCGCACTGAACATCCTGTTGATCGGGCTGACCATCATCTTCGTGTTTGCGACTGCGACGATCCCGAGCTACGTGGCTTACGCCGGCGGCACGATCTCGGTCGTGATCCTGGTGGCTTTGTTCGTCACGCTCATTCCGACCACCATTGGCGCGCTGCTGTCGGCCATCGGCATTGCCGGCATGGACCGGCTGGTGCGTTTCAACGTGCTGGCGATGTCCGGCCGCGCCGTCGAGGCCGCCGGCGACGTGGATACGCTGCTGCTCGACAAAACCGGCACCATCACGCTCGGCAATCGGCAGGCCACCGAGTTCAAACCGCTGAGCGGCGTCACCGAAAAAGAGTTGGCAGACGCGGCGCAAATCGCCTCGCTCGCCGACGAGACGCCGGAGGGCCGTTCGATCGTCGTGCTGGCCAAGGAAAAGTATGGCATTCGCGGCCGCGAGCTTGCGGAGCTGCAGGCCAACTTCATCCCGTTCAGCGCGCAGACCCGCATGAGCGGTGTCGAGATCGGCTCGTCCTGGGTCCGCAAAGGCGCCGTGGACGCCATCTTGAATTATCTCAACGGTCCGTTGACGGCGAGGTCCGGCAATGCCGTCCAGGCGCTTCGCCCGAACATCAGCGCCGAGACTGTACGCGAGGTGACGGCGATCGCCGACACCATCGCCAAGGCCGGCGGCACACCGCTCGCGGTCGCTAAGGACAGCCGCCTGCTCGGCGTCATTCATCTGAAAGACATCGTCAAGGGCGGCATTCGCGAACGCTTTGCCGAGCTGCGCCGCATGGGCATCCGTACCGTCATGATCACGGGCGACAACCCGATGACCGCAGCGGCCATCGCGGCGGAGGCCGGCGTCGACGATTTCCTCGCACAAGCCACGCCCGAGGAAAAACTGCGGCTCATTCGCGATGAGCAGTCCAAAGGCAAACTGGTCGCAATGTGCGGCGACGGCACCAACGACGCGCCGGCACTTGCCCAAGCCGACGTCGGCGTTGCCATGAACACCGGCACGCAGGCTGCGCGTGAGGCCGGCAACATGGTGGACCTCGACTCCAACCCGACCAAGCTGATCGAAATCGTCGAAATCGGCAAGCAGCTGCTGATGACGCGCGGTGCGCTGACGACCTTTTCGATCGCCAACGACGTGGCGAAGTACTTTGCCATCATCCCGGCGATGTTCGTCGCGTTCTATCCGCAATTGCAGACGTTAAACATCATGAAGCTGGCCACGCCGGAAAGCGCGATCCTGTCGGCGATCATCTTCAACGCGCTGATCATCATTGCGCTGATCCCGTTGTCGCTGAAAGGCGTGCGATATCGTCCGATCGGCGCTGGCGCGCTGTTGGCCCGCAATCTGTGGATCTATGGGGTCGGCGGCGTGCTTATTCCGTTCATCGGCATCAAGGCCATCGACCTTTGCGTCACGGCCTTGCACCTTGCCTAAGGAGAAAAGTCATGTTGCGCGAAATTCGTCCGGCCATCATTGTTCTGGTCGCTCTGGCCCTGATCACCGGCTTGGCCTATCCGCTGGCGATGACCGGGATCGCCGGAGTAATCTTCCCCTACCAAGCGCAGGGCAGCCTGATCGAGCGCGACGGCAAGGTCGTCGGTTCTGCGCTCATCGGTCAGGAATTTGACAGCGACAAGTACTTCCATGGCCGCTTGTCGGCGACGACCGCTCCCGATCCGAACGATTCCACCAAGACCGTGGCGGCGCCTTACAATGCCGCCAACTCGGGTGGGTCGAACCTTGGGCCCTCCAACAAGGCGCTGATCGACCGCGTGCAGGGCGACATCGACAAGCTCAAACAGGAAAACCCGTCGCAGCCGGTCCCAATTGATCTGGTGACGACATCGGCCAGCGGGCTCGATCCCGACATTTCGCCGGAGGGCGCCTTGTTTCAGGTGCCGCGTATTGCCAAAGCGCGTAATCTGCCTGAAGATCGGGTCCGTCAGCTGGTTTCGGACCAGACGGAAGGCCGCTTCCTGGGTCTTTTGGGCGAGCCGCGCGTGAATGTCCTGCAATTAAATCTTGCGCTCGACAAGTTGGCCGCCGGATGAGGCTAGCGGGAACCTGGCATCTTAAGATATCTGATCACAGATGGCGGATCAGCGGCGCGATTCCGAACATCGACCTTCTCCGGAAGCCCTGCTCGAAGCGGCGCGCCGCGAAGAGCGCCGCATCGGCAAACTTCGAATCTTCGTCGGCGCCGCGCCAGGCGTCGGCAAGACCTACGAGATGTTGCAGCAGGCTCATGCGCGCCAGAAGGACGGTTACGACGTCGTTATCGGCGCCGTAGAGACCCACGGCCGCAGAGAGACCGAAGCGCTCGTGGCGGGCCTCGAGGTCATTCCGCGGCGTCACCTTGAGTATAAGGGACAGTTGCTGGAGGAGATGGACCTCGACGGCATCATCGCCCGCCGTCCACAGATCGTCCTTGTCGACGAACTTGCCCACACCAACGCCGAAGGCAGCCGCCATCCGAAGCGCTACCTCGACGTCGAAGAGCTGATGAGCAACGGCATCGACGTCTATACGACCGTCAACATCCAGCACATCGAGACCCTCAACGACGTGGTGGCGCAAATCACGCACGTGCGCGTGCGCGAAACTGTTCCAGATGCCGTATTCGATCGGGCCGATGCCGTCGAGCTGGTGGATCTCACGCCGGACGATCTGATTCAGCGTCTCAAGGAAGGAAAAGTCTACGTCCCGAGACAGGCCGAGCGCGCGCTTGATCATTTTTTCTCGCCCGCCAACCTCACGGCTCTACGCGAACTCGCACTGCGCCGCACCGCCGAGCGGGTCGACGAACAGCTGCGCACCGAAATGCAGGCGCACGCCATCCAAGGTCCCTGGGCCGCAGGTGAGCGCATTCTGGTCTGCGTCAGCGAGGACCCCCGCGCCGCAGGCCTAGTCCGTTACGCCAAACGGTTGGCCGATCGCCTGCACGGACCTTGGGTCGCGCTTTATGTCGAGGGCCGGCGCAGCGTGCAGCTGTCCGAAGAGGAACGCGACCGCGTCGCCGACACGCTGCGGCTCGCGGAGTCGCTCAGGGGCGAATCGGTCACGCTGCCGGCGAGCGATCGGCGTATCGCCGACGATGTGATCGGCTACGCGCAATCGAACAACGCGACGCAGATCGTGATCGGAAAGTCGGCGCGCACGCGCTGGTTCGAGATCATCCACGGCTCAGTCGTGCACGATTTGGTGCGCCGCTCCGGCAACATCAGCGTGCATGTCATCGCCGGCGACACCATCGCCGGCCAGCCGATCCCGAAGAAGTCCGTCCGTACCGCCGAGCACGATGATCGGTTCAATCCGCGTCCGTACATCGCCGCCTTGGCGGCCGTCACCGGTGCTCTGGTATTTGGCGAGCTGATCAACGCCTGGGTCGGCGCTGCCAACAGCGATCTGGTTTTTCTCACCGCAATCGTTGCCGTCGCTGTTCGGTTCGGACTGTTGCCGTCGCTGTTTGCCAGCGTGGCCTCCTCGCTCGCCTACAACTACTTCTTTCTGCCACCGATCTACACGTTCACGATCACAGATCCGACCAACGTCGCTGCGTTTGCCTTCTTCACGCTCGTCGCCGTGATCGTTTCGAGCGTCGCAGCGCGTAGCCGCGCCCAGGCCATGGCGGCGATGGACCGCGCCCGCACCACCGAATCGCTTTATGCATTCAGCCGCAAGCTCGCCGGCGCGGGAACGCTCGACGACGTCTTGTGGGCGACCGCCTACCAGACGGCCCTGATGCTTAAGGTCCGCGTCGTGTTGCTGCTGCCGGAGAACGGCCGGATCGCCGTAAAAACGGGTTACCCGCCGGAGGACATTCTCGACGACGCCGACCTCGCCGCAGCGAATTGGGCGTGGCAGAACGATCGCGCGGCCGGCCGCGGTTCCGATACGCTTCCGGGCGCGAAGCGCCTGTTCTTGCCGATGCACACGGGTCGCGGTGCGATCGGCGTGATGGGCATCGACAGCGACAAGCCGGGCCCCCTCCTCACGCCCGATCAGCGGCGGCTGCTGGATGCACTGGGCGATCAGGGGGCGCTGGCGATCGAGCGGGTCAAACTGGTCGAGGACATGGACCGCGTCGAGCGCGTCGCCGAGACCGAACGGCTGCGTTCGGCGCTGCTGACCTCGATTTCCCACGACCTCAAGACACCGCTGGCCGCTGTGCTTGGTTCAGCAAGCACATTGCGCGACCTTGCGGAGAAGCTAACCGACAGCGAGAAGGTTGACCTGTTGGCAACAATCATCGACGAATCCGATCGCCTGAACCGCTTCATTGCCAACCTGCTCGATATGACCAAACTGGAATCCGGCGCCATTGCGCCGAATGTCGCGCTGCACGATCTTGGTGAGATCGTCGGCAGCGCGCTGCGCCGCGCTAGCCGGATTCTATCGCGGCATCACGTCGAGCTTGAGCTGGCGCCCGATTTGCCGATGCTCGAACTTGATGCCGTGCTGTTCGAGCAGGTCCTGTTCAATCTTCTCGACAATGCGGCAAAGTACGCGCCGACCGAAACAACGATCAATATTCAGGCTTGGAAAAATGCAGGCGAAGTTAGCCTGCGGGTTCTCGACGAAGGAAGCGGCATTCCGGGTTCCGACCTCGAGCATATTTTCGACAAGTTCTACCGGGCGCAAAAGACCGATCAGGTCCGCGCCGGCACCGGCCTCGGGCTGGCCATCTCGCGCGGTTTCGTCGAAGCCATGCACGGCACCATCGTGGCCGCCAACCGCGCCGATCGCACCGGAGCGATGTTCACAATCAGCCTGCCGATCCCGCGGCAACGACAGAGCTTGGATGCTGCGGCATGAGTGCAGCGCCACTCCGCATCCTTGTGGTGGATGACGAACCTCCCATTCGCAAACTCTTGCGTATGGGCCTCACGACGCAGGGGTATAACGTCATCGAGGCGCCCAACGGCAAGACCGCGCTCGATCTTCTGAGTCAAGCGCCGGATTTGATCATCCTCGATCTCGGCCTGCCGGACATCGAAGGACACGACCTCTTGCGGACGATCCGCGCGAGGAACGAAAGCGTCCCCATTGTCGTACTCTCGAGCCGTGGCGACGAGGCTGGCAAGGTCCAAGCGCTCGATTTTGGCGCCGATGATTACGTGACCAAACCGTTCGGCATGGACGAACTCTTGGCTAGGATGCGCGCCGCGCTCCGCCATCAGCTGCAGACACATGGTGAGCGGCCGGTATTTCGGGTCGGCGATCTTTCCGTCGACCTCGTCCGTCGCATCGTTAAAGTCGGCGAAAAGGACGTCAAGCTGTCGCCCAAGGAATACGACCTCTTGCGCGTGCTGGTTCAGCATGCCGGCAAAGTCCTCACTCATAAATTCCTACTCGGCGAACTGTGGGACGATCTGACAGACGCCCAGTATCTGCGGGTATACGTGCGGCAGCTCCGGCAAAAAATCGAAGCTGATCCCGAGCGGCCGCAATATGTTCTGACCGAAACAGGAATTGGCTATCGACTGCGCGCCCCCGATTGATGACCGCCGTCCTGGCCTTAAGCTCTGTTATGACATAGGCGAGGCCGCCGAGTGTTCCCATGAAAGTTTCCGACTTTCTCTCGCCAGCAGACGTCGTTGTCGACTTTCCTGCGGCCGATAAGCAAAAACTGTTACTGGAGCTTGGGCGCAAATCGGGAGCGGCATTCAACCTGCCTCCCGATCACGTCTTCGCTGAATTGTCGAAACGCGAGGAACTCGGCTCGACCGGCATGGGCGGCGGCGTCGCGATCCCCCATGCAAGATTTCACCGGATCAAAAAGCCCTGCGGCATGCTGGTCCGCCTCAAAAAGCCGATCGACTTCGATGCGCTCGACGGCAAGCCGGTCGATCTGGTCTTCCCGCTTCTACTTCCGGAGTCCGTCGAAGGTGGGCAACTCAGCGCGTTGGCGTTGATCGCCCGTAAGCTCAGGGATTCGGCGATCGCCGCTGCGCTCCGGCGAGCCAGCGACAGCGCTGAAATTTACCGTGTACTGGCGGCTGACTGATCTGCACGGCAAGGTTCGGACACAATCCACCCACTTTTCGTAGCCTGCATCGAGCACCGGCACTAGTCTAGAATGGCCGAGTAACCGCCAGCGAGGGAACCATCAAATGGCCGATGAACTCATCCTCTACACCAATCCAATGTCACGCGGCCGGATCGCCCGATGGATGCTCGAGGAAACCGGCCAGCCTTATCGGACCGAAGTACTGGATTACGCGACCACGATGAAGGCTCCGCCCTACCTCTCGATCAACCCGATGGGCAAGGTGCCAGCGCTCCGCCATGGCGACGCCGTGGTCACCGAGACCGCGGCCATATGCGCCTATCTCGCCGACGCATTTCCGCAGGCGCATCTCGCGCCGCCGCCGGGGGACCGCCTGCGCGCTCCGTACTATCGCTGGCTTTTCTTTAGCGCCGGACCGGTCGAGTCGGCCGTGAGCAACAAGGCGCTCGGCTTCGTCGTGCCGCCGGAGCGCGAGAGGATGATCGGATACGGCCGGATCGAGCATGTGCTGAAAGCGCTCGAGGATGCGGTGTCGCGCGGCAATTACCTGGTTGGCGACGGCTTCACGGCCGCCGATCTCTATGTCGGGTCGCAGATCGGATACGGCCTGATGTTTGGGACGATTGAGAAGCGTCCCGCCTTCGAGCAATACTGGCAGCGGATCAGCACGCGTCCGGCTTGTGTGCGCGCGAAGGAACTCGACGACGCGCTGATGTCGCAACAGCCAGCCCCGCGATAAGCGATATATTTTAAGCCTTTAGGCAACTACGACCGCGAATGAAGTCAAAGTTCCGCCGCCCCTGATGACACGTTTTGCGCTAAAGGTATTACCATACCGCTCGAAAGAACTGGATGACAGCAACCTTGAGTGGTAAAATCACTGCGCGCATATTTCGATGTGCTCATCTCGGGAGCGTGTGAGATTTGAAGCGGGGCGAGATTCCTTCGATCGGCGGACTGATGTCGTTCGTCTCGGCGGCGCAACAGGGAAGTTTCACGCGCGCCGCCAGGGAACTCTGCCTGACGCAGGGCGCGATCAGCCGGCAGATTCACGAACTGGAAAGCCATCTCGGCGTCCGGCTTTTCGAACGCGTCCGCCAACGTGTGGTCCTGACCGATGCGGGCCGGCTTTATCTGGCGAGCGTCAAACGAGCCCTCGACGATCTCGCCATTGCAACGCGCAAGGTTGTGGCTCTTTCAGACAGCTCAATCCTGAACCTCGTGACATTGCCGACCTTTGCGTCGCGCTGGCTGATCCCGCGTCTTCCCGATTTTCAAAAGAAGAATCCGCGAATTCTGCTCCATCTGACCACGCGCCAGCGTCCGCTTGACATCGCGCTGGAACCGTTCGACGCCGTGGTCTTTTTCGGCGCGCCAAACTGGCCCGGAACCATCGCTCACCATCTCATGGATGTCGAGATGGTGGCGGTATGCAGCCCCAAGCTGAAAGCCAAGAGCGCCATCAAGAAGCCGGCCGACGTCCTGAAATTCCCGCTCTTGCACCAAATGGCACGGCCAACCCGCTGGATGGAATGGTTGGTCGAAGCCGGGGTTTCCCACGATGGACCCCTGCAGGGGCATACCTATCAGCTCGCCATGCTTTCGCAGGCCGCGGTCGCTGGCCTCGGCATTGCGCTCCTGCCACGTTACCTCGTCGAACAAGAACTGGAGGACAAAACGCTGGAGATTGTCGGCGGCCATTTCCTCCGGGCTATGACAACGTACTACCTGATCGTGCCGGAGTCGCGCGCCAGTTCCACATCGTTGCAGGCGTTCACCAAGTGGCTGATCGAGCAGGCGCAAGATTGGAGCGGCAGCAACGGCCACTTCGTTCGCCCCGGCAGGTCGAATGGGCGCTGGGCGGCCGCAGGCCCCGATAAGACATCGCCGCCGTGAGCAGTCTCACGTTAGCCGCATCAGCGGCTGTCCGACCTGTACGTTCGCCCCTTCCCGCACATTCCCGCTCAATAAAAAGCCATCCGGCGCAAACAGAATCGCCGTCGAGCCGTGTTGGAACCAGCCGAGCTCCTGGCCTTTGCTGAAAGCCGCGTCGCACCTGAACACATTCGGTCCGCGATGCTTCAAATTCAGCAGAACGTCGAGGCAGTGCAGCCGAATGCTCGCGACGAGGACTGCGGCCACCAGGACCAGGGTGATCCTGTGCCCGGTCGATGCAAGTGTCACGGTCACGACCGCGCGTTCGTTCTTGCAGAACAACCGCTCGACCCGTTGCAACGCGATCGGGTTGACGTTCCAGGTATCGCCTGACACGTAAATGACCTTGTCGACACGGCAATCATGCGGCGCGTGAAACCGGTGGTACATGCTGGATTTAAGCCGGAGCGTTGCGTATCGGCCGTTTCGGTAGGCCTCAACCAGATCGCGGTCGCACAACAGGTCTTCCAGCGTGTAGGGAAAGCCCTTGGCCTGGTAGAGCGTCGTCCCCGCGATGGCGCCGCAAGCCCCCACAACGGCATCGCACGGACTGGTCAAGACGTCCGCCGCCCCGTCGATCGGGCGCGCGCCGTCTTTCAGTTCCCGAATGAAACAATCGTGCATGCTGCGGAATTGCGTCTTCCTTGCCTCCCGCAGATCGAGATCCGAGAACAGCCGCCAGGCGCCGATCGAGAGGTCGCGAATCAGCGGCTGCTCGATCTGGCTGAACCAGCCGGTGAACTGGGTGGCCAGACGGCGCGGAATCCGGTTCGTGAGCAGGAAATTGATGTCCTCCTGCTGCAACACCCGGAGAATCTGGGTTCGCACCGTCATGGCACTGTAAACTCTCGGGGATAAACGTCAATTCGATGGAATGGGGCCATACAACTCTCGCCTTCTATGGATTGGGCGCCGCCGCGCTCGCGACCTCGCTCGTTACGCTGCGGCGCCGGCTTGAATTGTCGCAGGCCAAACACCGGTCGCTCGCCGGCCACGCGCGAATCGCCCGGCGTCTTGCGGGCTTCATTCCGTTTTATGAGTACGACGAGGAGCAATTTTTTTGCTCGGACTTGGCGCCACAGGACGTCGTCGAACGCCGCCGGGCCGCCTTTGACCGCCTTTCGGCGCTCTACAAAACCCAATTCGCCGAGACACTCCGGCGCACGGCCGAGGCAAGCGCCGGCATCTCCGACCTGCAATTCACCGATGCCTACCGGGTCCCCTTCCAATATAGCCGGCTGGTGCGGACGAACCTCCCGAGCGGCACCTTTGTGCAATCGAGCAACGGCGTAACGGTCACCGATCTCGACGGCAACCGCTTCTACGATCTCACCGGATCTTATGGCGTCAACGTGTTCGGCTATGACTTCTACAAGGGCGCCATCGAGCGGGGCGCGGCGCGCGTTCGGCACCTCGGTCCCGTGCTCGGCCCCTACCATCCGGTCATTATCGAGAACGTCGAGCGTCTGAAACGTATTTCCGGGCTTGACGAAGTCTCCTTCCACATGTCCGGCACCGAAGCCGTGATGCAGGCGGTGCGCCTGGCGCGCTACCACACCGGCCGCAGCCACCTCGTCTGCTTCTGCGGCGCGTATCATGGATGGTGGGGCGACGTGCAGCCCGGCATCGGCAATCCCCTGCCCACCCACGAGACCTACACCCTGAAGGATATGTCCGAGAACTCGCTTCGCGTATTGCAAACGCGCCGCGATATCGCCTGCGTGCTGGTCAACCCGCTGCAAGGCCTGCATCCGAACGCATCGGCCCCGGCCAATTCCTCGCTCGTCGACAGTTCGCGGCGCGCGTATTTCGACAAAGATGCCTATACCGATTGGCTCAGGCGGCTCCGGGCGGTCTGCACCGAGCAGAACATTGTGCTCATTTTCGATGAGGTGTTTCTCGGATTTCGCCTCGCCGCTGGCGGCGCCCAGGACTATTTCGGCATCCGCGCCGATCTTGTGACCTACGGCAAGACCCTCGGCGGCGCGCTTCCAATCGGCGTCGTATGCGGACGGCGGGACTTGATGAAGCGTTTCCGAGACGATCGTCCGGCCGACATCTGCTTTGCCCGCGGCACGTTCAATTCGCACCCCTACGTCATGGCGGCGATGAACGAATTTCTGCATTATCTCGAAGCACCCGAAGTCAGGGCGCTCTATGCCGATCTCGATCGGACCTGGAACGATAGAGCGCGGCAGCTCAACGAGCGGCTGGAGGGCGAGTCCCTGCCCGTCAAGGTCGCCAACATGTCGTCGGTTTGGACCGTCTGCTATTTGAATCCGTCGCGCTACAACTGGATGCTGCAGTATTACCTTCGCGCCGAAGGACTGGCGCTGAGCTGGGTTGGCACCGGCCGCCTGATTTTCAGCCTCAATTACACCGGCGCCGACTTTACCGCAGTCGCGGATCAATTCGTTGCTGCCGCAAAGGCCCTGCAACAGGACGGCTGGTGGTGGAACAACCCGGCCCAGACCAACAAGTCGATCAAAAGAAGCATTCTGAAAGAAATGATCGCGCACAGACTGCGGTCTCCGCGCGATCACTAAGTTCATCAGGCTTTTGCTTCGACGAGGCTTGAATTTCGGCGAGCTCAGCTCGGCCGAGGAACCTCTTCGGCGTCCTCGTCGTCCCAGTGCTCCAGGCCGATATTGGGATCGATCAATTCGCCGCGCAGCAGCGCCAGTGGGGCCTTGTGGTAAAGTTTGATATCGTGAAACGGATCGGTCAGGATTTTGGTGGCCCATACCAATCCGGTCTGCACATCGCGGATAAAGAACAATTGCACGGTGCGGAACAGCACGCCGCCGACGCCGAGCGCGAGCCAGATGATCGCGACATGGCGCACAACGTCGGCCTTGCCGGCGGGAGGCGCGAAGGCGCCGAAGAATGTCGGGCTGAAATAAAGCGCAAGCGGTGACAGGGCCCAGATCGTGAGCAGGACGATCTTACGCTGCAAGTTATAGCCCACCTTGATCTCTTCTTTGTATTCGTGGCTGGCTTGGTTCACCACGTCATAGTCCTTAGGCTCAAAGAAGAAATGCCCGGTCTGACGCGTGGTCATCGCGATCAGCCAGCCAGCGAGAGCCGATATGGCCGGATCCTTGAAAATCATCACATAGGAAAGCAGAAAGCTGATCGCGCTGACGAAGTGGAGCGATTGATTGATCCGGCTATGATGATAGTAGCGATGGTCGTCCCATCGCTGGGTTCGCAAAGCTTCAAGAAAGCTTTCCATTGTAATCCCCGTCTGCGGTTATCCGTTCTGGATATGGCGATTCGATGAATCCCTCGTGACAGGGACTAAGGCGGCAGGCATGCGCTGGACAAATAATCCTGGCCTGCGGAGGCCTAGCTGAGGGCTCAGTTCGCGGCGCGCCTCACCGGAACGTCGTCGTGCGCGTGCGCCGTGCCGCCATCCTTGGCAAATCGGATGAGCGAAAAATGCCCAAAGGGCGGCATGGCGCGCCGTTCCACGAGACGCATGCCTGATGTCCGCTCCGCCCACCGGGCGTAACGCTCGAAGGAAAATTCCGTGCGCCAGCCTAACTTGCGCGCGGCCGGCTGAAACCAGTGCTCAAGCGAACGCCGCAGCCCCGCCTCGGCGCCTACACGGCTCACCAGCACGACCTCGCCACCGGGTTTGAGCACACGGGCGAACTCATCGAGCGTCGCCTCGGGGTTCGGGACAGTGGTGATGACGTATTGCGCGACGATGACATCGAACGATGCATCGGGAAAGGAAAGACGCTCGGCGTCCATCACCCAAAGGCCCTCAACGTTGGTGAGGCCGAACTCGGTGACGCGCTCTTGCGCCTTACGCAGCATGGGCTCCGAAATGTCGACGCCACACAGCCGGCAATCCCGCGAATAGTGGGGAAGCGAAATCCCGGTGCCGACGCCGACTTCCAGAACGCGGCCGCCGACCCGCTCGGCCGCCGCGATCGCGGCGTGGCGTCCACGCTCGAAGACCGCGCCAAAGACCAGATCGTAGACGGGCGCCCACCGCGCATAGGCTTTGGTGATCGTCTGAGTATCCAGGTCGGCTTCAGCTAGTGTGCTCATGGAGAGTCCTTGTGTTGCAACGCACTGTTAGCCACGCACGGATTCGGCGGCGGTCACCGCCATCTCCGGTTCGGGAGTTTCGCCTATGGCGACTTTGCGGACGTGGCCAACGAATTGGCGCGCGCTATTTTCCCACGAGCAGCCCAGCGCGAACGCTCGGCAAGCTTCGCGCGAAATGTTGAGCGCCCCGAGACAGGCCGCCCGTAGATCGTTATCCAAAACCCCGATCGGATGATTGCCGACGACATCTTTCGGGCCGGTCACCGGATAGGCCGCAACCGGTACGCCGCTCGCGAGCGCTTCCAGCTGAACGATGCCGAAGGTGTCGGTCAGGCTTGGAAACACAAAGACATCCGCGCCAGCGAGATGCGAGGCGAGGATGCCGTTGTCCAAAAGCCCAAGAAATTTTGCATCCGGATGGTTGCGTTTGAGCTCGGCTTCCTGCGGCCCAGTACCGACGATGACCTTTGTCCCCGGCAGGTCGAGCGAAAGGAAGGCGTCGAGATTCTTTTCAACCGCGACCCTGCCGACGGTCATGAAGATCGGCCGCGGAAAGCCGAGATCGATCCTCCGATCGGGCCGGAAAAGGTCGACATCCACGCCGCGGGTCCACATGCCGATGTTGCCGAACCCACGTTCGCTCAACTCTTTCATCAGCGACGGCGTTGCCGCCATAGTCACGGCCGCACCGGAGTGAAACCAGCGCAGCGTCGCGTAAATCCAAGCGCTCGGAATCGGTGATCGCGCCGAGATGTATTCTGGAAATCGCGTCGTGTAGCTCGTTGTGAATGGGCGACCCCGCCTCCTGCAGTACGCTCGTACGGCAAAGCCGACTGGACCTTCGGTCGCGATATGGATGGCGTCTGGCCGGGATTCCTCGATCCGCTCGGCAATACGACGTCGGCTTGGCAACGCAAGCCGCAGTCCCGGGTAGGTCGGAACCGGGAAAGACGGAAAGCCCTCGGGCGAGAGGAACTCGATCGTAACGCCGAGGCCGGCCGCCGCGCGCGCCAGCGAGCGCAACGTTCTCACAACACCGTTCACCTGGGGATGCCAGGCGTCGGTCGCGATAAGAACCTTCATGGGACCGCTTGCGGCCACCCTCGGCCGATCCTGTCATTGTCGAATCGCATGCGACAACAATTGCCATTTCATGTCTCAATCGTATGACGGTCATGGTACGGGCACGATGTCGCGCCGTAAGCGTTTCGTTACATTCTTGTAACAAACAAATGAAAGGTTGCCGCGATTCGTCGAACGGAGTCAGTCCGGTCGCTCATCACGGCGAGCTGGGATCAAAGTGACGAGCACCAGCACACAGACGGCCGTTCGCACGCTTTTTGGCCGGAAATGGATCAGCATCGCCATCAGCATGCTGATCGTCGGCGTTGCTGCGGTCATATTGTACGTCTTGCTGCAGGACATCGACCTGGACAGGGTCGTCGCCGCATTGCGCGCCCAGTCTCTGCGCAACATCCTGATATCCGGCGTCTTTGTCGTCGCCGGCTATATCACGCTGACGTTCTACGATTTCTTCGCGCTGCACACGATCGGACAGCGCAGCGTTCCGTTCCGCGCAGCCGCATTCGCAAGCTTCACCAGCTACACGATCGGCCACACGCTCGGCGCCGCCGTCGTCACTGGAGGCCTAGTCAGACTGCGTATCTATTCTGTCTGGGGCTTGAACGTCATCGACATCACCAAGATTGCATTCGTCACCGGGATGACGTTCTGGCTCGGCAACGCTTTTATGCTCGGCGGCGCGCTGATGTATGCGCCGGAAGCTGCCAGCGCCGTCGATCATTTGCCGCTGTGGGCCAACAGGGCCGTTGGTCTCGCGGCGCTGACGGTCATTCTTTGCTATTTGATCTGGCTTGCACCACGCCGGCGGATTGTCGGTCGCGCCGCTTGGAAGGTTGTCCTGCCCGATCTAAAATTCACATTGCTACAGATCGTCATCGGGGCCCTCGATCTGTCGTTCGTCACGCTTGCCATGTACACCTTATTGCCTCAGTTCCCCGCAATCGACCTCGGCACGGTGCTTGTTGTCTTCCTCACGACGACTCTGCTCGGGATCATCAGCCATGCGCCCGGCAGCCTCGGCGTCATTGAAGCCGGGATGCTCATCGGCCTACCCCAATTTCAAAAGGAAGAGCTTTTAGCGTCGCTGCTGACGTTCCGCGTTCTCTATTTTTTGATTCCGTTGCTCCTGGCCACGCTCTTATTTGGGGCGCGCGAACTGCGGCTGGTTGCGCAGCCGAGGCGAGCGTTCCTCACGCGGCAGGACTGGCAAGGTCCTTCTCCGTAGCCGGGCGGCGACTGCAGGAAACGCAGTTTTCAATCGGAAAACTTGTGGGGCCACGCGCGTTCTGGGCTATACTGGCGGAGCCATTCACGTTCGGCGCCAGCTCGGGCCGGCGGCCGAGCTGAATATATTGCGCGCCATCAAAAGAATTGAACACCAAGGTTGACCCGCCCACCGTGCACTCCACCTTGTCGCCATTTCGGCCCCGCATCCGACTGCGCGTCGGCGTCACCGGCCATCGCGTGCCGCCCAAGTTGCCGGCGGAGTCGGAAGGGCCCATCCGGGCCGCCGTCGATCACGTTCTCGCGCTGATCGTTCGGGCGGCGAATGAAGCGCAGCAGACGAACCTGTCGTCGCTTCCGGCTGCGGCAGCCGCCAGCGATCGGCCGGCTGGCACAAGGATTGAGTGCGAATTTGCGGTCGTTTCATCGTTGGCAGAAGGTGCCGACCGCATCGTCGCCGACGCCGGGCTCGCCGCTGGATTCAAACTGGAGGTGGTGCTGCCGGTGAGCCGGGCCGAATACGCGCGCGACTTCGCCACCGAGTCGTCGCGGGCGGCATACCAAAGGCTGCTCGACAGCGCGTCTGCTGTCTTTGAACTCGACGGCGTGCCCGAGGAACGACCGCGCGCCTACGAGGCCGCCGGATTCGTAATGTTGGCCAATATCGACATCCTGATCGCGATCTGGGACGGCAAGGAGGCCAACGGCATCGGCGGCACCCAACAAATTGTCAGTCGAGCGATTGCCGATGGCATTCCTATCCTTTGGATCGAGCCGGCAAACCCGACTGCTACCAAATTGTCGTGGTCGCCTGCCGGCGAGGTGCCCCCCGCCAATGCCAGCGCAAAGCCCGCTGAGACCTTCCGCGATGCGGGCGACGACGGCATCGCAGGGACGATCGAGGAGATCGTCCGACTGCCAACGCAAACCGCGTCTCAAAGTGCGTTGATGAGATTTTTAGAGGAGCCTGAACGGCGCTGGAACTTCTGCCCCTGGTATCCGCTGCTGCTCCTGATCTTTGGCGGACGGCCCTTGCGCTGGACCGACTTTCATCTCCGCCAATCGTTGCTCGACACAAAGGAGCAGTGGAAAAAATTCTTGGCCGAACTGCCGCCGGACCGGGCGCAACGGCCGGCCATCGAAATCCATCCTGCTGCCGGCCTTCAGCGTGGCCGATCACCTCGCCATCTACTACACGGTCGTCTACCGCAGCACCTATGTGTTTAACTTTCTATTCGCGGCCGTTGCCGTTGCTCTCGCGCTCGGCGGCATATTCACACACGATCCGACCACAAAAAGCTATCTGGTCATGGCCGAGCTGGCGACGATCATCGCAATTCTTGTCACTTGGCTGCGTGGGCACAGGCGGCACTGGCACCGCCGGTGGCTTGAGTACCGCCGCCTCGCCGAATGCTTGCGCCACATGCGCATTCTTGTCCCGATCGGATCGGAGGGCCCAGTCGATCGGCCCGGGCGAAGCCTCGACATCGACGAGCAGGATTGGGTCAACTGGTACGCGTGGTCACTGCGGCGCCTGCTCCCGTTGCCAGACCGCGTCGTCAATCCGGCCTACCTCTCCGCGTTGCGCCAGGCAGTGCGTTCGGTGGAAATAGCCGGACAGATCGAGTACCACGCCGGGAATGCCGCCCGAAATGCCAAGCTCGAGCCTCGCATTCATCGCGGCGAGCAATTGTTCTTCGGCACGACGGCCGCGCTGTGCATCGCTTACCTTGGCTTCGACTGGTTCGGCGGTCTGCCGAGTGTCGCGGAGGTGTATCGCGACCATATCCTCGGCGCGTTCACGTTTCTGACCGCGTTATTTCCGACGCTTGGCGCGGCGCTTGGCGCGATTTACGTCCAGGGTGACTTCAAGACCGTGGCCGAGCAGTCCAAGCGAACTGCGCAGCGGCTAACTGCCATCGACAAAATATTGGCTGACGAGCCGCTGGTTTTCGCCAAGCTTGCCGATCGCATCGAGAAAACATCCGACATTATGCTGTCGGACTTGTTGGAATGGCAGACCGTGTTTCGAACGCGCCCGTTATCGCTGCCCGCCTGATGCAGCCGATCAAACGTGGCGCGCCACTGACAACAATCTCCGGCGAGTCTTCGGCATGGGAGCGTCGTGCCATCGAGGCGCTTCATAAAATCGATAGCCTGGCGGCTGAGACAGGTGAAAGGCGAGTCTTTTTTCGCCTGCTCAGGGCGTGCTCATGTCGCCCCGCGCCAATGATGTTTTTGCTTTGGCGGATTGACGCAGCGCTGCAATTCAGGCGTAGAGTTGCCCTTTGGCAACAGCCGCGCTGACTTCCTCGGCTCGCCAAAAACCACGTCCTTTCAATGAGTTGTTTAGCGGGTGCCGCGGCGGCGCCTGCCTGCGGCAGCAGATGCGTTTCGTTGACGCACTAGGTTAACCATGTGCAAAATATTGAAAAATAGCGCTCTAGTTGCGTCGGGTTGGGGGTGTTTATGTGGTTGCGTATGTTGCTTGCCGGCGCTTGCGCCGGCCTCGTGTCGGCGTGCGCAGTCGTCGATCCGGTCGATAATCGTGCCGACACGGTCGCGCGCAGTTTGGCTAAAACACGTAACAAGTCCATCTTTCTGAAATCTTGTGCGTGCCAGCCACGACTACCCTTTGAGCTTTGTGGTCGTCAACCAGGTGTCGCCGAGCTTATCGAACACGACAAGCTTGGGTTTGCCGAATTTTCTGGTCGGCCCGCATCTTGGGATCTATCCTGGCATAGCAAACGGCGTGGCAAACACCACGACCAGCGCAGGATTGTTCACGCCAGGTCGTGATGTCATTTTCGGCAACACAACAGCCTCGAACACGACGCTTGTCAGCACCAATTTCAACGTGGCGACGCAGGAGACCAGCGCCTTCTATACGGGCTTTCTGAAGCCGATCGATTTGCAGACCTTGAACTACTTCATTCGCCAGGGCTATCCGCGCGAAATGCTGTTCTGGCTGTTTACCGATTCATTTGAGCTCACGCTCGCCGGCAAATCATCCGGCTACCACTACAGTCCGCCGGACGATTATGGGTGCAATCGAGACGACCCCAAACACCGCTGTTTCATCGATTGGGTCCATATCGCCACACTTACGGGCCTCACCGTAGAAGAAGCGACGCAGAAGACCAAAGAATCCAGCAAGCCGTCGACGTATTCACGTTTTTGCTTCAATCCAGTTCTCGCGCAACAGGCGAAAGCGCTCATGTCGCCGGAAATGGTAGCAAATCTGACGCGGCAATTGGATATTCCGGTCACGGCCGTGTTCGGGCCGACGACAAAATGTGGTGGCACCTGGGATCCGACGGAGAACTCCGACAAACCGCAGCCCGACATCCTTCCCATTACGGTCGGTCCGTTTACCTTCAGGATCATCCCTCGTTCGGCATATGGTGTGTTTGAGTTCCTTGGCAGCGTGATGAAACTGGAGCGGGACAACCTGTCGCCGGCCCCGGATGCATACATTTCGCCCGGCAGAAGCCGCGTCACGGAGCCACCAGATTCTTGCGACAGTGCACGACGACAAATCTCTCATCACGGTCGTAAAAAATCTGGGTGGGCAGTGCTTCGTCCACACCTGGTTCAACGACGGCGACTACTGCGTGCCCGAGCAAGCCGCGACAACAAAGCGCATCTTTGGCCTGTTGGCACAGCTGATCGCCATTCAGACTTCCGCATCCGATCTCTCGATAACGCCAATCGTCCGGATCGCCCAATAGGAACGAGCGGACCCGCAACCAGAACCGCGACAAGGATAGCAAAAGCCGGACGGACCGAGGTAATCGCCGTTCGCGTAGGCGAGCGGCGAGACAGCGCCCTTTCGGGTTCGTTCTGCCAAAACAATGCCAATTCAAGGCCCAGTGCTATTCGCGTCTGTTAAATCCATAAGCGTTAAGCCATTGAATATTCATACAAATATTCACTCCATTTCGCAAAAAGACAACTATAACGAGTATTATATATGCGTCGACCTAAAGGCGTGTTCGCTTAATCGCAAATCCAGGACGAACGAAAAAAGGATTCTTGGTGACGCGAGGAGGACCACCGATAGCACGAACGGTCGCTCTATGCTTTCATGCAGCTCTGGATGGCCCCGCGGAACTTCTGTGGCGCCGTATCTGATCCGCTGGACATAGACTTAAGTCCCCTCAAGAACAACAATCGTTTGAGACATTTGTCGATCATCCCGTCCAACCGGTCTTGAACTTCCAAGTCTTTCATCAGGCGATCAACAGTCACCCCCATTTCTACCAACGCGTAGGTGTCTCCAAGTTCTTTTCGTATTTGAGCTTCTGCGGCACGGATTGCCGCTTCGCGCACATCAGGATCAACCTTTGTTATTCCGAATTCGGAAAGATCAACATCGATCACATCTTCATCTTCTGGGATTGTCGATCTGATTTGGTGGCAACGCTCTTGAGCAAGCGCCGCAATTCGAAATGTTTCGAGATTTTTCTTGCGCCAGCGCGCCATGGTCGCAACAACATCCCTCTCGAGCGCGCCATTCGGCGCTAATTCGGTAATAAGATCCCAATGTAGTTTTTCGAATTCAGCCTCATCTTCACCGGGCAAGATGCTCGTTTCGGCATACCCAGCGTGTTTGAGGGCAGGATGAAATTTCTTAACGCGAACTGGCCATTGGACACTCCACGTTATAAGCTCTGCTTACGTAATGTTGAGAATGTCAGTTATCAAGCATCGCCTTCCCGCCACGATGCTAAAGAGTGAAACACGATTGCATTTTCCATAAGGGCACTGCGATATCGCCGGTAGCCCGAGGCATAAAGCGTCTAATTCTTTGCGGTTCTTAGCGCCGCAGGCGCACCCGCTTAAGCAAATCGAATTTGACTGTGCCAATTGCCAAAGACCACACTCGGCGCGGTATTATCGTTTCTTCTCGCTAGCCCTGGCGGTTCTGCCGGCTGCTCGTTTCGCGGTAGCCGCCGGTTTTGACCCACTGGCCGGCCCGGTGGCGCGCACTGCTGCGGCTCCGGTGAGGCGGACGCCGGGTCGATCACCGTTGGTGAACTCCACGCCTGCCGCCTCGAGTGCTCGCTGCAGCGCGTCAATCGTCCGCTCTTTCAACTCATCTCCTCGCTCAAACCTAGCTACCGTGTCGACGGACACCTTGGCCGTTGCAGCTAAATCTCGAATGCCCAGACCGAGAGCCGCACGAGCCATCCGACACTGTATGGGCAAAAAAATCATAACAATGTTCCGATTTCAGTTGCAATGTATGGATTTTATCGTTACAATATATCGAAATCGTAACAACGTTACGATTATGTACATGCCCAACGCGAGGCACAGCGATGAACAAGCACAAAGAACTACTAGCTGATTCAGTAAACAGGCGCAGCTTCATCGGCGGTTCGGACGCCCGGATTATAATGGGTAGCGACGAAACCGCTCTATTGCGTTTGTGGCGCGAGAAACGCGGTGAGGCCGAACCTTTGGACCTTTCCAGCAACCTCATCGTCCAGCTCGGCTTGGCGACAGAGGACCTCAATCGGCGTTGGTTCGAGGCCAATACCGGCCAAGTTCTGACCAATGTCCAACGGCGGGTTCACCATCCAGCACTGAAATGGATGGCGGCCACGCTCGATGGTCGTGTCGAAGCTAGCGAAGCGGTATTCGAAGCCAAGTTCATGCTGCCGTGGTCGTTCTCGGAGGAAGCCGCAGCCGAGAAACACATGGCCCAGCTGCAGCACAATATGTGGGTGGTTGCTGCGAGAGCAGCGGTGCTATCGGTGATCACTGGCGGCGGCAAATGGGTCGAAATAAAAACACTGGCCGACCCGCTCTATCAGCACCTGATCGTTACGGCCGAGCGGAAGTTCTGGCGGTGCGTGGAGAGCGGCGAGCCCCCTCGCCTCTTCGGCGTTGAACCACCAAGGCCACGCATCGAGGCCATCCGTATTGTCGATATGAGTTCGTCCAACGCCTGGGCGGAATTCGCCGGCGTGTTTGCCCGCACGCGGAGCGCTTTTCTGGAACACGAACAGGCCAGGTCCGAGCTTAAGAGCCTGATGCCGGAGGATGCCAAGGAAGCCATCGGACACGGAGTGCGAGCGAGGCGGTCGAAATCTGGTGCGGTCAGTTTCGACCTCCTGAGCGCGGAGGCTGGCCGTGCATCGGTCCAGTGAATCCATTGCGAGCCTGGCTGCCGCTTTGGCCAAGGCGCAAGCCGAACTCACCAATCCGGAGAAATCACTGACCGCAACGATCCGATCGCCGTTTCCGCGCGAAGGTGATCGAACGTTTCGCTATGCCCCGTTGTCGAGCGGGCTCGACATCGTGCGCAAGACTTTAGGTCAACACGAGATTGCCACCGTCCAGACAACGGCGATTGACAATGAGGCTGGGCTCATTCGTCTGACCACCATTCTCGCCCATGCCTCGGGGGAATGGATGTCGTCGGATTGGCCGGTCTGTCCGGTCAGCGAGACAGCGGCGCCCCATCGGATGGGGGCGGCGCTGACCTATGCCCGACGCTATGCCTTGTTCACTCTGGTCGGAATTGCCGGGGAAGATGATCTCGATGCGCCTGATCTCGATGGACCGAGCCCGCCTGATGGAAAGCCGTTGAAACCAATCACACACAACAACGGAAATGGCGGCCAAAGGCATTCAAGCCGAAGGCGGGATGAACGGGCGACGAAAAGAGGCGCAAACTCCCTTCTCAAAACCGCCCTGGAAGGAAGTGTCTCAGCCGTGACCTGCGAGCGCATGCTGGCTGAACTCGAGGTCATCTCTTCATCCGATGCCGCCGCCACGTGGGCGCACCGGGTCATGGAGGCAAAAAACAGCTTGGCGTCAACTGATGCGCAGCGCGTCGAAGACGCATTCGCGGCCAAAATGGCAACCCTTGGGAGCGGCGATGGAGAGGCGATCAACGCGCCCTCACCTTCCTCTGAACAAGGCCAATCGCGTTCACCGAAAAATCCGCTCACAGAAGTTGAGCCGAGCGAAGCGTCTGTTTCCAAACGCGTCGACAAGAGCCTGCTGGCGTTGCCGGAGCCGCGCCGGTTTCGGGACAAGGCCCACTGCAAATTCGTGGCCCAGCAACCCTGTCTGATTTGTGGACGCCAGCCCGCGGACGCCCATCACCTTCGGTTCGCGCAGCATCGTGCACTTGGGCGCAAGGTCAGTGACGAATTTATCGTCCCGCTGTGCCGCGGCCATCATCGCGAAGTGCACCGGTCCGGTGACGAAGTTTTGTGGTGGAGTAAAGCCGGCATCGACGCTATCGGCGCAGCCCGGACGCTTTGGACCGAGACACACCCGCTGCGGTCGGTTCCCGGAGCCGCGAACCCTGATCAAACAGCGGCCTCGCCAGCACCGCTCTCGGATTCAACGTCCCTGCCGCGGCATCCCCAAGGCACCCGAAATCGCAAAACGAAGCCAATTTTCTCGGCTGGCGCTCCATGACGTCGTTCAAACAGATCGAGGCCAACCGTCGCAACGCCTGCAAAAGCACGGGTCCCGTTTCTGAGGAAGGCAAGCAGCGTTCGCGCTGCAATGCGGTCCGCCATGGCCTAACCGCCGAGACGGTGATCGGTGCGTTAGAGGATGCGGAAGATTACAAAGCCTTCGAAGCGGCCATCATTGCTGACTATGACGCGCAATCTGCCGTCGAGCGGGAGCTGGTGTTGCGGCTCGCCAGTCTGCTGTGGCGATTACGGCGCGCGACAACAATGGAAACTGGCTTGTTCGAAATTCAGGCTGACCATTTGCGTGAATTCAGACAGGACCGTCGAACTCGACTAAGTTCGCAGGAAATTGTCTATGCGAGGTTCGGATCCGCTTCTGTCGATGCCGACACCAATCGTGCATCGCGGACCATCGCCAACGGGCCGGAAGCCCGACCCAGCTCGCGACCAAAATCCATCGATCCCGCCACCGACCTCGCCCGTTGCTTTTTGCGTCTGGCCAATTTGCCGAGCTACCCGCTCGACCGGCTCAGCCGGTATGAAGCAATCCTTTGGCGTCAGGCTGGCCAGATCGTGTTTGCTCTCGATACGTTGGATCGGCGCAAGCCGCAAGATAGAAGTCGCCGTTTCCGGATCGGCAGACGGCAAGAGTCACCGCTCGACAGGCGCGACGGCTATTGAGCGGCTGGAGTCACTGTTCTACGCGATTGACGTGCAGCTGAACCGCGACAGAGCGACGAGGTGGATGAAAATTTGGGTTTGTTTTGTCAAATCGCGTGGGCACGAGCGCGCCGATGACCAATGCCCGAACGACGACGCGGGAAACTATACCAGCCGCCTTCTGAAGGGTGACAAGCGCACCGATAAAGTCGAGTGTATGTTTGACGGCCAGTTCGAATTTCAGACTGTTCTACTGACAAAAATCTGTAGGCTTTTGCCCGTTCAGTATTCTGGCAACATAGCCCGCCCAGCGGCGATGCCCGATGACTGATTGGGCACTCCCTGCCGTCGCGACGCCATGACTTGTCCTTGCAGGCAAGGACATCGTCTTGAGGCGGACTGAACAGCCAGATGATTTAGCGTGACGTTCTCCGATCCATGTCGGCACGGTCCCCCGTGCAAGCCTTAAGTGAAAAGCCGACTGATCTTGCTTTCGCGGACAGCAATCCTGTTTGGCCAATAAAATGGTGGCTTGTTTGCAGTCACTGAAACTTCCGGTAAAAGCGCACATTTGCCCGTCAGCGCAGCGATGAATTTCAGCTCGCACTGCAGTAATCCCCGACCACGACTGACCAGGAAAATCAGCCTCTCCTTTGACTCGCGTCAGTGGCGAACCAAGCGCGACCGCGGGCCACAGCAAGACGCCGTTCAACCCACCTGCGAAACCAAGATAAGCGAGATACAGCGTGACGACTGTGCAGTAGGTCAACATGCCGACGAGCGGTGGACCCGGCCAGCAAGCGATCCCTAAAGCAATCAGGGCAATTCCAGCCACGCGCGCAACGGGTATGGCAACGCCGGTAAATTGCTCGCCCAACAACAACTGCCCGACGAGCGAGGGAACGATCAGCAGCGCCAATCCGGTAGCAGCTTCGTCGACAGCAGCGAAAATCAGCGCCGTTTTCATTGCCGCTATTTCGCTCGGCGTTTCGTGTGTGCGAGACAGTTTAACCAACATCAATAGGCCCGTCGGGGAGCGCAATCGGTGCGATGTCGGAAACTCGCCCGTTTCGTCACTTACCGCAAAGGTTTCTCCGAATTCTCTGAACCGCCCTAAGTGCAGTATTTGATTTGCATCAAACCGGCCGGATGAGAAATAAGCGACAATTTGTTTTACCCGCGCGTGTGCAAAGGCAATCCGGAATGCGAGCCATTTGGACAATCAACGATTACTTGGCGCGGCTCCTTTCGCTGGGATCTGTAACGCTATGACAAGCGGACCATAAAGGGAATCATGACCTCGATTATTCCATTCATCGGCAATGAGGTATTTGAAGTCGCTGACATTAAAGTGATGTCTGTTGCTTACAATAAGGCAACGGAAGTCATTTCCGATTTCGGTCATCCCAATAAGATCGTGGGACAGATCATGGCCAAGAGAATTGTGGAGCTGACAAAACGTGGCGAGCACGACTCGGATCGCTTGTGTGAAAAGGCTCTTGCGGCATGTGGCTTCAGTCGATCGGGCTGAGAAAAATAGCCCGACTTGCGTGCCGATAACTCTCCGGGCGCCGTTGCACCGCGCCGCGTTCGGTGCGCCATACGGTTACGCTCCAGCTGCGGCTACTACCCATGTCCACCTTGTTACTAATCGGAGCCGAAAGCGAATTGGAAAGGAGCAAAATCATGAAAGCAGTATTCACGGCGATTGCATTGTCGGCAACCATGCTGGCGTCTGCCGCATCAGCGCAGAACATCATTAATTTGAGCGGCCAATGGCACTGCGTGGCATCGTGTCTCGGCCCGCCAGGCGGCTTCGGCTACATCACGCAAAACGGTTGGGACATGAACATCGTGAACGACGTAGGCATGGCATCGAGAGCCTGGGTCGACTATCCCGGCCATATATGGGTCGACCGGGCGAACCAAGGCGCCATTTATTCCCCAGATGGCTTCACGCTTCAGTTCGACAACGGAACGATCTGGCAGCGAGCCCCGGCGCCACCTCCTCCGTTTCTTCCAAGTCACGGGTAAGAATAGGTCGCTGAATGCTCGTTCCAAGAGCCTCAGTCGCTACTCCGCCAATAACGGTCGCTATTCGGGAGTACTCGATTGAATCCGACAGAGTAGCCATGTTCCCGATGAATCTCAGTATGTTCGAGAGGCGTCTCGTTGGTTCTGCAAGCGCTCTAGACCCGAGTGACCACCGGATTAGCTGTTCAAGACGGTGCTGGAACGGTTCATCAGCAGACAACGCCGTGGTCACTCGTCAGTCTCGGGCGCTACTCGCTGGTATATTGGCAGCCGCGATCGAAGGGTTACGGCGATAAAGATCGAGCTCGACATCGGCGGGCTGATCTGTGCGCGACGCGACTTATGTTTGAATAAGCCGGAGGCGCTGGGGTTACTATCGTGGAACGAAAGAGACACAAGATGCGAATTCTCCTCGGCGCTCTGACCATCTGGCTCGCTGCATCCTGGACCGGCGCTGCCTCTGCTGAAATCCTCTATCCGTGGTGTGCCTACTACGCTGGCCAGGGTGGAGGAGGAACCAATTGCGGTTTTTCAACATGGCAGCAATGTCAGTGGGCGATTTCCGGCAACGGCGGTTATTGTGGCGAAAACCTAAGCTACTTCGCTGCCCATCCCCCGGGCGTGCCGGCGAAACACTACCGTCAATATTGATGGGGTTTGAAACGGGCAAGCCGCGGCAAGGAGCCATGATTGCCGGCGCCCTTCGCCCACCCGAGTGCTCATACGTTTGCTCCATATTCGTTATTGCCGGACTACGATCAGGGAGCTTCAAACACCTCGTTGCCGACGAACCAGCCGCCTTATGGAGCCTTTTGTGGTTCCCCCTAGCCCGTCACTTAATCCAGCGCCGTTTGATCCGACGGCGGCATAATAGCCACGCCGCTGCGACCGGACATGACCACCCGGCTCTTCTGGCTGTCATGCAAAATCTTGGCGAGGCGCTTGGTCCACTCCGCAACTACTGCGTGCCGGATCAAGTTGCGACAATCAAACGCGCTTTCGGCCTGTCGACACACTGATCGCCATTCAGACCGCCGCGTCCGATCTCTCGATAACCCCACTCGTCTGGATCGCCCAATAGTAGCTCAAAAAATAAAGCCGCACCTTTTTACCGACGACTCCGGTGGCTGTCGCGCGCCCGCCGCGTACGGTTACCGGAAATGACGCTGCCTCACACTGGCATCTTGTTATCGCACGCAAGGCGTATCATGCTTGGTGAGGTTGAAGGAGGGAGAGGGCTATGAGGTTCGCAAGGTCAGGCTTGGCCGTTTTCTTGTTAGCACTGACGGCCATGTGGATGCGTCCGGCAAATGCACAGGCTCAGACGTTCCAATTTCAAGTTTGCAATACATCCACCATATCGTCCTCGGTCTCCATTTCGCATCTGGTATCGGTCGGCGACAACCGATTCGAAGTCCAGGGCTGGTGGACTGTACCTGCGGGCGGTTGCCAGATCATTGGGACTTATCCGGCCGGATGGTTCTACTACTACGCAGAGCAAACCGGCAGCAATGGCCAGCTATATTGGGGAGACAATACCCTTCAGCTCTGCGTCGCGCATCCTGGGCCGTTCGATCGCATCAACTTATCTGGCTACTCGTGCCAGTCCAGCGAAACCTTGGTCGGTTTCTCGGGAGAAGACGTGTCAAGCAGCGCCGGTGGGACGTTCACGTGGACGCTACAATAGCGTGACATCAGGCACCTAAAAACAAGAGCCGCCTCCTGCCTGTGCAGAAAGCGGCTCTTCAAATATTTACTGGATAACCGCCGCTATTGCTTTGGGTTGGCCACCAGATTTCCCAGATTTCCCACCTTGGGATCATTCTGAGAGACCCCGGCCGCAAAGCCCTTTGTCGATGGACGGCCTGTGAGCGTTGCTTGCGGCGTGCCCGTTGTCGAGCCTGCTGAGTTTCCGTCGATCTTCGGCGCAGGAGGATTGGAGGTATTCTGAGCCGATGCGGGCATTGAGATCAGCAGGGCCGCACCGAGCACAGGCGCCATCAGAGCCAAGAGCGTCTTCGAAAGGACCATTCTAAACTCCCTCTGGGAATTTCCTGTTCATTCGACATTTCGGCCGCCCGCCGTTTGCATTTGGTGGAGCACACGAGCGCGGCATTAAAAGCCGGTATCGATCATATCAAACATAGCGGCGCAGTGTGGCAAAAAATGGCCCCGAAAAGACGCATTGCCAAAAAGTAATGACCAACCAGGCGGGTACCGACGGAGCCTGATAACTCAACGTATTTGCAGCGACACACTCGGTAGGACCAGCCAATCGCGCACCGTTGTCGCTGCCTGGGTCACTCGCTCGGCGAAGCTCGAGGGGATCGGTCTAGCCTCCTCCAAGTCCGTTATAAACGCCTCGCTGTCAGGCGGCGGACGGCCACAAAACGGGATGCCGGTTGTCAGAGCCGCGCGCTTCGAGAACGAGACAGCCGACGGTGCCCTTGGATCATACAACTGAAATGTCGACATCATACCCGAGTCTTCATGTTCGAGGATGTGGCAGTGAAAAACGAACGTGCCGACCTGAACGGGATCAGTAAATTGGATCGTTACAAATATGACGCCAGGGATACCCTTTGCGTCTGCCGGCGGAACCGGCATCGTGTCGTGCCAGATGTCTGCCCCGGACACCGGCTGTGAATTTGCGAATTCCGGAATCTGATCGATAACGACGCGCGCCGGATCCTGAACGGCCGTGCTCGCCGTCAATCCCGGCGGTGCGCCAGGATCGCCGGGTTGAGTGAGCCGGAACTTGGTCTGATGAATATGGAAGTTATGCAGCTCGGTCGTCGTATTGTGGATTTCCCATACCTCGGTCGAGCCGAGCGGTGCGCAAGGGTGCGGAACCGATTCGGGTGGAGCGACGTGGTTGAAGACGGCTGGATCGATCCTGTGGGCGGGCTTCGCGGCGGTGCCGTCAGCCGATTTGCCGTTCGCGTCGACCACGTCGCTGCCTATACGAAAGTCCGTCTGGGTCTGCGCCAAGGTGATCAACCGCCGGAAACTCGGTCCCGGCAGTGTGATGCAGTTTTCTGGCACGTGGCCACTCAGGCTCCCCACGGGGAGCGGTTGCTGTGTACGGCTGGCGACTGAGGTCACACTTTCGAGGGCAATCGTCTTGCTGCCCTTCATGACGACGTGCGCGAGGCTGACCGCCGGCCAGGGATCGCCGTTATAATCGGCTCTCAAGATAGGTGTCTTTTGAGCCCCGGCGGGCTGCAGACCGGTCTCTATTCCCTCGGTACGAAGCGTGAGCGAGACATCCGAGCCTTTATTGGCGATGTTGGGAACCAGGATTTCTGCCCGAGATGCCGGCATCAGCAGGACGCGCTTAAGTGTAAGACCGTGCGGCGTCGCGTTGGAGCCAGGACTCGAGCTGGAGGCGACAACACCGTCCAGCGTCAAGAGCTGCATCGTTTGCTCTGAACCGCTGCTGTCGACCAGCGTCAGCACGTAAGTGACCGTCGCGCTCAGATTCGCAATGCGCCAAATCTCAGTGCCGCCAGGGGCCACCGTGATATCGGGCAGGTACTGCCCGTTGATGGTGAACAGCCAGACGGTGTCGTGCGTGTTGTCTGTAATTTTGCCGTTCGCATCATAAATGCCGGCGTGCCCGCAATATCCGTAAGCGGCTCCGCCGAGCATCTGTATCCCGGGATTTGATGCAGTCCGGCATGCCTGCGTATCGTAGCTGTCGGCGCTCAGCCAGGCGGCCTGCTGCCCGGCTGAGGCGGCCAAATCCGGCGTCTTTCCGTGCGGGACTGAAAGTTGAATGTCGCGTAGCGCGAGATATCGGGAGCGGATGTTTGGATTTGGGCTACTGGCCGGATTTACATTTGCGGTACCGGATGCCGGTCCGACTGAAAGCAGAGCAGTTTGACCGGCCGTGATCTGATCGCGCGCCGAACCGTGAACGTGCGAGTGTATCCAATACAAACCGGAAGGATACGGCAGCTGCGAGGTTCCATAGACCCCTTTGACTGTTGCCGGAATATCCAACCGGTATTTCGCGATTTGTTCAGGCGACAGCGAAAGGAAGATATAGTCGCCAGGCGCCGCACACGGCTGAGCGGGACGCGGACTAACGACTAAACCGTGAGTGTGGAGATTAATGACATTCTCGGAGAGCGTCGCACCGAGCGCATTGGATAAGTCGATGCGCAACGTGTTGCCGGCCTTGGTCTCTATGACGAACGGCGCGTAACGGTCCTTGCTCGGATCGATAGGATCAGTGGCATAGCCTGGCAACTGCACCGTATAGGGGCCCACATCGGGCCGGTTCGAATTTCGAACGATAAGGCTTGCCGCTGTGACCGGCCCCTCTGCCGGCAGAGGTGTACATGGGCCGACACCACCAGGGTTCGGGGGGTTCGCGACGACCCCCGCCGTGTTTGGCGCCACCGGATCGCGCAACTCAACGGCCGCGGCCGGGACAAGCTCCCACGCGCTCGCGAAGGTCATCGCGACCACTACGCATCGAATGACGTGCATCTTGTCGCCCGATGTCTCGATCTAACGCCGCTAAGTTGCCAATGCTTCCATAAACAATTCAAGCACGCCCAATGCCACATTTCCAGAGCGGCTTCGGCGCCGCCGAGGGAAGCGACAACAGGCAAGGAATTATTGCTGCAGCACGTATGCACCCGGCGCGTCATCAAACGGCGGATAGCCGGCCTGAGGCGCGCCCATCGCCTGCAGGACCGTCGCCGGAGCTGACCGTTGGCTGAGCCAGGAGACCCATTCCGGCCACCACGATCCATCTTTTCGCTGCGCTTCGGTAAGGAACCGGTCCGGATCAAGGTAATGATGGTTCTTGACGTTCACGCGAAAGCTGCGGCCGGCGTGACCGGGCTCTGAAACAATACCGGCGTTGTGGCCTCCGGCGGTGAGCACATAGGTCACTTCGGATTCAACCTGCAGATTGATCTTATAGGTCGACCGCCACGGGGCGACGTGGTCGCGTTCGGTGCCGACCGCAAACACCGGGATACGAATGTCGGCAAGCGCGGACAGTTCTGTTCCCCGCTGCAACCCGGCCTTCCGCCAGATCGTTGTCGAGAAAGAGCTTGCGCAGATACTCGGAATGCATGTGGTACGGCATGCGGGTCGCATCCGCGTTCCATGCCATGAGATCGGTCATCGGCTCTCGTTCACCGAGCATGTAGTCATGGACCAAGCGCGACCAGACCAGGTCGTTTGACCGCAGCATCTGGAACGCGCCGGCCATCTGGCGGCTGTCGAGAAAACCTTGTTCCCACATCATGTCGTCAAGGAACGCGAGTTGGCTTTCATCGATAAACAACATCAGTTCGCCGGCCTCGGTAAAGTCGGTCTGGGCGGCGAGCAGTGTCAGCGAAGCCAATCGATCATCGCCGTCGCGCGCCATCGCTGCAGCCGCGATCGCCAGCAGCGTTCCGCCGAGGCAGTAGCCGGCCGCATGGATTTTCTGGTGCGGCGCGATGGCACTGATGGCATCGAGCGCATTCATGATGCCGAGAGTTCGATAATCGTCCAAGCCAAGATCGCGATCGTCCGGGTCGGGATTTTTCCACGAGATCATGAATACCGTGAAGCCCTGCTCGGTCAGGTATTTCACCAGCGAGTTCTGCGGCGAGAGATCCAGGATGCTCAGCGAACTTCGACGCTTCCCATATGGCGCGTCGGGCGCAATCCGCTTCATTCTGATCGGCAAGCAGGCCATCACTCAGGCGGCTGGATGATGCCCGACTGGCTGGTAATGCGGCCGTAGTGCTCGATGCGGCGATGACGGCCGAAGTCAAAAACGGTCTCCTTGCCGAATTTCGTCGCCTCAAGATCGCAATCGGCAACGATCAGCTCATCGTCTTCGGATTTCGCCTCGGCGACAATCTCTCCGTCAGGATTGACGATCATACTGCCGCCGATCATGTGGTGACCGTCTTCGGTGCCGCTCTTTGCCACCGCCACCACCCAGGTTGAGTTCTGGTAGGCGCCCGCCTGGACCGTCAGGCGATTGTGGAACAACCGCTTCTCCGGTCCTTCTTCGCTTCGCTGCGAATTGGCGGACGGTGTATTGTAACCGAGCACGATCAGCTCGACCCCCTGCAGGCCCATGACGCGATAGGTCTCCGGCCAGCGGCGGTCGTTGCAAATGCACATGCCGACGATGCCGCCGAGGGTGCGCCATACCGGAAAGCCGAGATCGCCCGGCTCGAAGTAGCGCTTCTCCAGATGCTGAAAAGACCGTTCCGGATCGTATTCGGCATGGCCGGGAAGATGCACCTTGCGGTACTTGGCGACGATATTACCGTCTCGATCGGTCAAGATCGCGCTGTTGAAGTGGTGACCGTTGGCGGTCAACTCGGCGAAGCCGAAAGAGATCGCAATGTGGTTTTGCGCCGCCATCTCGAACAGCGGCAGCGTCGCCGCATTCGGCATGTGGCGCTCAAACCAGGAATCGACCTCGATGCGGTCGGTCATGTACCAGCGCGGGAAGAACGTCGTGAGCGCAAGCTCCGGATAGACCACGAGATCGCAGCCGGCGGCCTTGGCCGCGGCGAGCAAATCCAACATTCGCCGCACCACCGATTGCCGGCTGTCGACTCTGTGAACCGCACCCGTTTGGGCACCGCCAATTCGCAAGATTCAACTCAATGTCATCCTCCCGGTCGCAGGATGTGAATGTCGGTGGCACCGCACGACGTACTGGCCTATACGATCGTTTCTGGTGCTCAGGTGCGCGCTACGCCGGCACTTCACAAAAAACGGGAGGCGAGCATGCTTCGCATCGCGCTGTGGCACTGGCCCAAGGACAGCGGGCCGTTCCATCTCGATAGGTTCTGCGCCGCCGATTTTGTTGCGACACATGACGCCGCAGCCTAGGCCGGCGGGCCGCCTCGTTTATATCATGGGACCGTCCGGCGCCGGCAAGGATACGCTCATCACCCACGCCCGCGCCCGCGTCGACCCGGCGGCCATCGTATCGGCTCATCGCTACATCACCCGGCCCGCCGAAGCCGGCGCGGAAAATCATATCGTGTTGAGCGAAGCGGAGTTCATCGCGCGGCGCGACGCCGGACTGCTCGCATTGAGCTGGAACAGTCACGGGTTCTGGTACGGCATCGGGACCGAAATCGAATCTTGGCTGGCGCGCGGTCTTGTCGTCGTTGTTAGCGGCTCGCGCGCGGCGTGGTCGTCGGCGAAGACACGCTATCCAGGCCTGCTCGGAATTGTGATTGACGCGCCGATCGGGATGCGCGCGGCGCGGCTCGCGGCGCGCCGCCGTGAAGATGAGGCAGTGATCCGCAATCGTCTCGCTCGCGATATTGTCTTGCCGCCCGATCGCGATCTGCATTGGCTGGACAACGGCGGGTCCGTGACCACTGCAGGTGAGACGCTCGTGGCGCTGTTGAATGGCGCTCTGGAAGCGCGCTGACGCCGCATGGCGCCTGAGTGCCATTGCGCTTCGATGGGCGGTTCGGCTGCCGAATTTTTGATTGAGATTCAAGACTGACGTAGAATTCGTTTGAGAACTGTGTTGTAACAGAGACGTTGAGGAGCAAGCCCAGTCGCATTTGGAGAAAACCGATGAGGCAACGGACGACGATTTGGCTGGTCCTCATGATGATCGGCTTCGGGCTCAGCGGTTGTCAGAATACCGGACGATTTCTCCAGGGTATCGGTCTGCCGATGAGCATGGCGGCAGTGTTGCGCTAAGGGCGTGGCAGCTGCGTAAGCCCAACCCGATCGCAGCTTAGCGATTTCGAAAATTCGGCTTTCGCTTCTCTGCGAACGCGGCCAAGGCTTCTTTTGTATCTTCCGTGCGCGCCAAAGCCGCCGTCTGGGATTGCTCAAATCTGTAGCCACTGTCCAACGGCAGGTCTTCCGTCACGTTGAACGAGCGCTTGGCTGCCTTGACGGCCAGCGGCGCTTTCTGTGCGATGTCATGCGCAATCGAGCGCGCCGTGGACGTGAGGTCATGTCCGGGAACGCATGCGAAGACCACGCCCATGCGATAGAGTTCGGCGCCGCCCACGCGATTCCCGGTGAAGATCAGGTAGCGAGCCTGCGATTCACCGAAAAAACGGCGGACATGACGCACGCCGCCAGCGAGGCCCACATTCACCTCGGTCATCGCCATGAAGCTGTCCTCTGCGGCGATCAGAATGTCGCAACAAAGCGCCAGCACGCAGCCGGCGCCGATGGCTGCGCCGTTAATCGCTGCGATGACCGGCTTCTCGCAGAGCCGCACAGCATCAAAGGCATCGCGGACGAGCCGGCTGTGCTGCAGATAGCCGCCCGCCTGCACCCCTATGTTCGGCCGCTCCTTCAGATCCGCACCGGCGGAGAACGTCTTCCCGCGGCCTGTGAGCACGATGGCCCGGACATCCTCATGGTCGCCAAGGATGTCGAACGTCGTTATCAGTTCTTCGCGGAACTGCCGATTCTGCGCATTCACGGGAGGCACGTTCATCTCGACGACCGCGACGTAATCCTTCACGTCAACCGCAAAGCAATCCAGTTTCGGAAAATCCATCGTGCGAACCTCTGCGACCAACAGCAGCAAGATAAACGCGAAAAACTAGGTTATTGCCCCTTTTAGACCAGTACAAGAGTTGACTTAAAGGTCACCTTTATGACATATAGGCCAAAGTCTCGAGCGTTGCGGTGAAGGCCGATGAAATCCCGCACGATGAAATCCCGCACCAAGGCGATGAAGCCTTCCGTTGATCTAAATCGCAGCGCGGTTGCTCGCTACATTCAACTCGCAAGCTTGTTTCGACGCCGCATCGAAACCGGCGAATGGCCGATCGAGCGGCAGATCCCCACCGTCGACGAACTCTCCGGCGAATACGGCGTCGCACGCGCCACCATCAGACAGGCGCTCGGGTCTATCGAGGACGAGGAACTCATCGAGCGGTTCCGGGCCAAAGGCACGTTTGTGCGCCGCAAGCCGATGCCGCAACTTTGGTGCGAGGTCGCGACCGATTGGTCGGGACTGCTCATCTCACGCCAGGATGCGGTGATCGAGGTCCTATCGGACCGTCATGGACAGCAGCCGACGACCATTCCACACCCGATCGGCACCGTGGCCCCGTCATACCGCCGACTTCGGCGGCGCCACACACGTCACAATGTGCCGTTTCTCCTCGCCAATCTTTACATCGACGAGCGGCTAAGTCAGCGGCTTTCGAAAAAGGACGTGCAGACGAAAACCGCATTGCGGCTGATTTCGGATATCCCGGGATTGAAGATCAAGGGCGCGCGGCAAACTCTGACGATTGGCAGCGCCGACGTCGAAACATCAGAACATCTCGACGTGCCGTTGAATGCACCGATCGCCATCGTGCATCGATCCGTCGTCGATCAAACGGGGACGCTCGTATTCCTCGGCGAGGGCTTGTATCGCGGCGACATGGTGCGCATCGACATGAAGCTCAGATAGCAGCGGCGCGACGAGTGGCGCGCTCATTCGCGGGACCCGTTTTGCGGAATCGTTTTTGTTCGTGGACAGGTGAGTACGACAATGGCTGGCCCGCTCTCCCACATCCGTGTGCTCGACCTCAGCCGGATCATGGCGGGGCCGTGGTCCGGACAGATCCTCGCGGACCTCGGGGCCGACGTCATCAAGGTGGAAAGGCCCGGCGTTGGCGACGATACGCGCACCTGGGGTCCGCCCTTCCTGACGGACAAAGCCGGAAAGCCCACCAAAGAAGCCGGCTATTACCTCGCGGTGAATCGAGGCAAACGCTCAATTGCCATCAATCTGGAAGAGCCGGAAGGGCAGCACCTCGTGCGTGCGATCGCCGAGAGGTCGGATATCCTGCTGGAAAACTTCAAGGTCGGGACGCTGGCGAAATTCGGGCTGGATTATGGTTCGCTCAAAGCCGTCAATCCGAGGCTTATTTATTGCTCGATTACCGGCTTCGGACAGACCGGGCCAAAGCGCGACGCACCGGCCTACGATTTCATGATTCAGGCCATGGGCGGCCTCATGAGCGTCACCGGCGAAGCTGACGATCGGCCCGGCGGCGGCCCCCAGAAAGTCGGCGTTCCGGTCACCGACATCATGACCGGCATGTACGCATCCGTCGCCGTCCTTGCGGCGCTGGCCAATCGGGAGGTGACCGGTCAGGGCGACTACATCGACGTTGCCATGCTCGACGTTCAGGTCGCCTATCTCGCTAACCAGGGCATGAATTACCTCCTGTCAGGCAAACCGCCCAAACGCTCGGGAAACGCGCATCCGAATATTCAGCCCCAGGATGTGTTTCGCTGCAGAGACGGTTTCATTGCGCTTGTCGTTGGAAACGATGCGCAGTTTCAGAAGTTCTGCACGGTGCTCGAACGTCCGCAGTGGTGCGGCGATCCGCGATTCAGCACAAATCCTAACCGCGTGCGCAACCGGGAGGTCTTGAAAGCAGCCGCGACCGAAATACTCGAACAAATCGGCCTCAATCATTGGATGGCTCGCTTCGAAGCGGCCGGCGTGCCCTGTGCGCCGATCAATACCGTCCCGATGGCTTTTGATGATGCTCAGGTGCGGAGCCGGCAAATGCTCCGCCACCTGCCCCACCCATTGGCGGGAAGCGTTCCGCAAATCATCAGCCCGATGCGCTTTGCGAATTCTCAACTCGAATTTCGCCGCCCGCCGCCGCTGCTGGGCGAACATACCGAGGAAATACTGCGCGAGCTTGGCATCGTCGAACGCGAAACAAGTTCCGCTTAGTCCGCTCGCCGACTGAGGCGTTGGAGCAGCCTCGCGCGGACCGGCGCCGCTCCAGCGATCTTATGTCGTCTTCGAAGGACGCTGCCGGTCCAGATCGTCGTAGATTCCTGGAAGCCGGGCTGCAGCGGACTTAAGCAGAAGGTCATACTGGCTGTTGCCGTGCGCATCGATGGCGACCGTCAGCGGTCCGAGTTGCTGAACTTTCAGCTTGAGCAACCGGTAATGGGACACGAGGTCGTTCCAGCCGACGTCGGCCACACCCAGGATCGCGGGCGAGTGAAGCGGCGCGCCGCCGCCAAGAAACGAAAGATAGGCGCGGCCGACCTCCGCCATTGCCTCGGCGCAGCGTGCATCGAGGCCCACTTTGCCGCCGACCAGGCGAAAGCCGAAGTGCCGGATCAGTTTCGGCATGAGGCCGTTGAACCGGGTGCTCGTCGTCGGGTTCGTGTATTCGACGCGAAGACCGCGCTCGGTTTCCGTAATGTAAGCCGAGATGAAAAAACGGAGCATTCGTCAAGTCGAACGGCAGTTCCCGCTTGCCGTCGATGTGTTCGACCAAACGCTCGTACGTCGGCAAGCCGGCCGTCATGACCACCTCTCCGGAAAGGAGCACGTGGTCGCCGAGCTTCAGTGCGCGGACGTCGGCCTCGGACAGTGGCGTTTTGAAATGCACTTCCGCCATGGCAGGCCTCACTCGATCCGCTCGACACGCCCATCGTTGTAGAGTTTTGCCCGCGTGCGCCGGTTGATCCAACAATTGAAGCACACGGCCACCGGAGTAAAGCCGTGCCCGGACGAATACTCCACATGGACCGCGAGAGCTGTCGTATCACCGCCGGTCCCCATGGGTCCGAAACCGAGCTTGTTAATCGCTGTCAGCAAGCGCTGCTCCATCTTGGCAAGTTCCGGTTCAGGATTGACCTGATCCATGGAGCTCAGCGTGGCGAGCTTTGCGATCTTGGCGCAATATCGAAGGTGCCGCCGACGCCGACACCAACGACGACCGGGGGGCAATGCTGCGAGCCCGCCTTCATCGTGCAGTCGAGCACATATTTTTCGATGGTCTCCAGCGACGGGAAGCTGAAGATTTCGAGCACGGCCCAGCGGCCGGAGCCCAAGGCCTTTGGCGAGCACGTGATGTCGAGATAGTCGAGCCCGTCGGCAATGTCCCACGTGACGATCGGCATATCCTTTCCGCTGTAACTTCGCTCCTGGGTCAGCGGGTTCGTCACGTGCTTGAGGATCGGCGGACTGATCGTCTCGACAAGATGCGCAAAGCCGTCGACAATGGCGCGCCGAACGTCGCCCTCGAAAGAGACCTTTGACCCGATCTTGACGAAATAGACCGGAACCCCGGAATCCGAACAGACAAGCTTATTGTTGCTCTCCGCCAGATCGGCGCTCCTGCGCATTATCTGGAGAACCTTGCTGGCGCCTTCATTGCTTTCGTTATTCCAAGCCTGGTCGAGCGCAATTTTGGTGTCCTCGGGAATTTTTCTTGAGAGACCATTCCTCCAGGTTCTCGGTCACGTTCTTGAGCGCGTCGTAGGTGATCGCCATCACGGTCTCTTAAAGTCGATCAGCGCACTCGACAGACTAGCGCTGAATGGTACGGTATCGCCGTCATCGGTGCGCCAGTCTCCTGGCATTACGGCTCGTCCACAACCGGCGCCTGAACAACGGAGGGACGCTTCGCGAATCCGTCGTGCCAGGACCGCAACGGCGCCCGGTCCGCACGCCAGTCGAAGTCTTCGAAGCGGAAGTCGATGTAAGACAGCGCGCAGCCCAGCGCGATGTCGCCGATGTCGAACCGGTCGTCCCGGTAAGAGCCCGCCTCCGAGCATATGCGATCGACCGCGGCTGTCACACGGCGCGCATAGGACGCAAGATGCTGCGCGGATTGAAGTTCCGCCGGGCGCATAAGCTCGCCGCGCCATGCCAACAGCAGATCGAGAAGCCCGTCGCCCAGAGCCTGACGGCGCTGCGCGTCGATCCGGCGAGCGGCCTCCTTGGGGACGATCTTGCCTTCTCCGAACGTGAGATCGAGATATTCGCAAATCACTGGAAAGTCGTAGAGAGGATCGCCGTTGTCCAGGACCAGCGTGGGTATCTTGCTCAGCGGATTGTCGCGCATCACAGCTTCGTTCGGCTTCGTCGTTGTGACGACGGAGCGGACATAAGCGATGCGCTCTGCAAGCCCAAGTTCGTTGATGACGATGACCACCTTGCGCACGAAGGGTGATCGCGGCGACCAGTGAAGCTTCACGTCTGTTCTTCCTCCCTCGCGCTTCTTTGCGGCCCAGCATCACGCGGGACGCTTCATCTCGAAGAGTTCCGAGACCTCCGCATAATCGTGGTATCCGCAGCGGGCGATCACCCGCGCCGAGGCGAGGTCGAACAGACCGTCTTTGAGAAACGCATCCTCGATGTAAACTCCGACGACCTGGCCCATGACAAACCAACGATCCGCGGACGCGCCGCCAAGATCCTTGAGTTCGACGATCTGCAGCAGCTTGCATTCGAGCGCGGCGGGCGAGCCTTTGATGCGGCGCGGCTTGACGAGGCGGGACTCTTCCCCCTCGAGGCCGCTCATCGCCATCTCGTCGATCCCTCTCGGCACCGCGCGCGATGTCTGATTCATGTGGTCCGCCATAGCCCGCGTTGCGAGATTAACGACGAACTCGCCCGTCTCCCGCACGTTCTCCAGGCTGTCTTTCCGGCCTTCGCTGGAAAACCCGACGATCGGAGGCGCAGCGCTCAACGCATTGAAGAAACTGTAGGGCGCCAAATTCCCGCGGCCGGCAGCGTCGACGGTCGAAATCCAGGCGATCGGACGCGGCGCCACGATGGCGCGAAACGGATCGTGTTTGAGCCGGTGACCGTCACTGCATGCGTAGAAGATCGGGCATCCTTGTGTAACGAGCTATGTTGTATTCTGCGTTCGATAGGCGGCTGCGGCGTCGGGAACAGGGTCGCCGCTGAGAAAGGCCGCTATCGCGTCGTGTAATGTATCGGCGATCGCTTGGCGCGTCGCGTTCGTCACCGAAGCGTAGTGCGGGGCAAGAACGACGTTATCGAAGCCAAAAAGCCGCTCGTCGATATTTGGCTCGCGCGCGAAGACGTCGAGGCCCGCACCGGCAATGACCCTACGGTTCAGCGCTTCTATCAGTGCATCTTCGTCGACGACATCGCCGCGCGATATGTTGATCAAAAAGCCGTCCGCCCCGAGCGCGCGCAGGACGTCGGAATTGACCAGATGGTAGGTTTCCGGGCCGCCGGGACAGGTCAGGACCAACGCATCCACGGCGGCGGCAAGGTCGCGGATGTCTGCGACAAAACGATAACGCTTATCGGCTTTGGGACGGGGCCCCGTGTACGACACGGTCATGCCAGCGCCCGACGCGCGCTCTGCGATTTTCTGTCCGATGCGGCCAAGCCCCACGATACCGATCCGACTGCCAAAGACGCGCCGCGACGGCGTCAGTCTTTCTTTGCTCCAGCGTCCGCCCGCACGAAGCGATCGGCTTCGGCCAGCCGGCGTGCCGTCGCGTAAATGAGCCCAAGGGCGAAATCCGCGATATCGTCGGTGACTTCGTCCGGGGTGTTGCGAACGATGATCCCGCGGCGCGCCGCTTCTCGAAGATCGACGCGCTCCAGACCGGTCCCGTTACAGGCAATAAGCCCCAGGTTGGGCATCGAATCCATCAGCGCGGCGTCGGCACCGCCGACACTCGTGATAACGGCCACCCGCAGCGCAGGCGCGAGTGCATCCTTGCCGAATTCCACCAACTGGAAACTGCGGACAAGCGTTTGCCGCAGTTCCGGCGGAATTGGCGGAAAGACGACGATCGTATCCATGATCAACGCGCCTGTTTCGCGTCTTGCGCCTCAAATGCAGTCACGTTGGACTCTCCGAAGCGTTCGTCAGACGCGCGGCGGCAATCGTGGTCAGCGCCGGAGGATGACCGCCGTTCGCGCCGTTGAGCGGCGGAAGCGGCGGCGCAACATCGCCGGGTATTGGAATATTGTGCGCATTGAGCGTCATCGAGACCATCGTGTAATAGCCGATCAGCGCTGTCAGCTCGACAATGCCGACCACGCCCCAGCGCGCCATGATGCGACCGTAGACGGCATCGTCGACGTGCCCCTGTTCCTGGAGCTGCCGCGCGAATTCATAGACGTCCGCTTGTTCGGCGTTTTCGAAAGCCGGGCTCTCTCCCAGCCTCAGCCGTTCCGTGACGTCTTTCGGCAGGCCCGCGTCCTGCGCCGCCGCAGCGTGGATATGCCATTCCAGTTGGCTGTTCCAGCGGCGAGCGGTCACCAAAATCGCAAGCTCACTTAGAATCTGCGGCAAGCTCGTCCCGAAGCGCAACATCGCTCCGAACCGCTGCCAGGCATCTGCAAGTTCCGGCCGATGCAGAGCGGCCCGCAACGGGCCAACGACTGTCCCGCGCGGCCCGGCTGTCACCTCCGCGAAGACCTTCTGCTGCTCCGGCGTCAAGTTGGATTGGTCAACAAGCGGTATGCGCGCCAAGCAATGTCTCCTCTCTTTTACGCCAAGCCGCCGTTGGACACGCGCGCTTGCCGATTGTGCGGCGAACCTCTTTGTCCGAAGTCGCGAACTGACGATCAGGACCCCTCGCCTGCCCTCAGGCTTTGGGAGGCGCACGACGGCTTCGGTTCGCCAGCAAGGCTAAGGCCCAAGCGCAAAAAGTCAATAAACCGAATTTTCGATTGAAAGCTGCCCATCGAGGACCAATACAGTCGCGCGCACGCGCCGAGCAGCGCGGACAATGCGCACTACGACGGTTGACCTACTGGGCCGACCGCATTCCCGCGGATTCGATCTCCGGCCGCTGTAGCCACAGCTAGTGCACAGGGAAACGAGAAGACGGGGCCAACGGGTAATTATCTGCCTACGCGCACTCCTTCTGGGCAGCCTGCGCCAGTAGGCCAAACTCCAGCCAACGGCGACTACAAGAATGAGCCTGTTCTACCTCCCGGGACCCCCGCGCCAGTCGGCCAAACCAAGGCGAATGGCGACTACCAGCCCCAGGGAAGTGAAGGCGCAGCCAAGCAATCATTAGAATCCAAAGGAACATGGCCCGGAGAATCCAAAGGAACATGGCCCGGCGGTGACGGCCCGCTGCCGCATGCCGAGCATGCCAACACTCGTGCATTGCTCCCGGAACCATCAAGCCCCGTCCCGCCCCTCTCCAGCGGGGCTTTTTTTTCCGACTCAACTCTTAACGCGGCGCCCATATGTTTTTATGGTATTGCGTACGGGGCGGCCTATTCGAGCACGGTAATCCAACTCGCAAACTCTCACTCGCGAACTTTCTGCGGTGGATGCCGAGCATCGGACGAAGTCACAAGCAAGGTGCTGCCCAATGACGAAGATCGAAGAAACGCTGCGCGTCATCTCCGATGATCGCGCCAGAGCAGTCCTCAAGCGACTTCATACGGAAGCCGCAGGACAAAAGCTATCGTTTCGAGTGAATATGCTGCCTTATTTGCACTTATTGCTTCTAAAGCGAAATCTGCCATGGAAAAAGATCGAGGGAAAACTCGACCAATATTCCATGGCGATAGAACCCGACAAAGCTGCATTTTGTTATCTGATGGCAAGGTCGATCGGGGCAAGAAAAATAATTGAATTTGGAACCTCGTTCGGCATTTCAACAATCTATCTGGCCTTGGCAGTTCGCGAGAACGGCGGCGGCGTGGTTATTGGGACAGAAATGGTCGAAAGCAAAGCGCAACAGGCCAAAAGAAATATCGATGAAGCCGGCCTTTCAGATTATGTCGATATCCGGATCGGTAATGCGATTGAAACGCTGAAAAACGAGACCGGTCCAGTAGACTTCTTCTTTAACGACGGATTTCCGCCACTGACCTTGCCGGTCGCCAAGATCGTGGCCGCTATAATGCCCCGTGGGGGCGTCATTTTTAGCGACAACGTCCACCGGGTTAAAGCGGACTATAAGAATTACGTGGACTATCTACGCAATCCCAACAACGGCTTTCGTTCTATGTTGCTCAGTTTTTCGGACCCTTGCGAGTTCACCGTAAAAATGGCCGTGCCATAGCGCACTCGGGTGAGCGCCGGGCGAACGACATAGCACGCGACCGGCACCCTCGCAGTCACACACATCGGCAAACGGGCTCTCGAATTGGAGGAAATCTCGTAATCTTTGGCATTCTTGTAAAATACCTCGGCACCCTGGAGCGCAGCGACCAGGAACGTGCCGGCATCGATATCGTGACGGGACGGCGAGGCGCGGCGAGAAGGCTATTCCAATCGCTTCGCGACCGCTCTTGAGGGCATGGACGCTGAGAACGCGGCGCAGATTCCGGCGCGAACGCCAGGCCCGTTCCAGATCGTTCCGCGCGTTGTTGGAAAGCTCAGACGCACGTCGCCGGTCCAAGTGCGAGACGTGGAGTTCCTGAGATCGATCACCGATCGGCCGATCCGGATGACAATTCCGGGTCCCTTTACGATGACCCAGCAGCTTTACGACGAGTATTACAAGGACGACATGGCGCTGGCGATGGATTGCGCCAGCGCCCTGAACGAGGAAATCCGGGACATGTTTGCGGCCGGCGCCGACGTCATTCAATTGGACGAGCCGTTTCTACAAGCGCCGCCGGAAAAGGCGCGTGAATTTGGCATAGCGGCGATCAACAGGGCGCTGGAAGGCGCAGGCGGCGAAACCGCGGTGCATCTGTGTTTCGGCTACGGCGCGCGTGTCCGCACGAAGCCCTCCGCCTACTCGTTTCTGCCGGAACTGGAGCGAACGAGCGCAGATCAGATTTCAATAGAGACCGCACAGCCCAATCTGGATTGTTCGATGCTTGCAAGACTTCCCACCAAGCGCATCGTGCTGGGCGTCGTCGATCTTGGAACCGAAGCCGTGGAAACGCCGGATATCGTCGCCCAAAGAATCAAGAAGGCGCTGCCCTACATTTCCGCGGATCGGCTCCTGATCGCTCCCGATTGCGGGATGAAATACCTGAGCCGTGAGCCGGCGCGCGGCAAGCTTAAGTCGATGGTTGAGGGCGCCACGCTCGTTCGTCAGGAATTGACAGGCTAGCGCGCCTCTTCGCGCCAGAGCTCGATCAGGTTCGAGCGGGATGCGCAGATGCCTGCTGGTCGGCGGCCTTGCGGCGCGCACTTCGCTCCTCGGCCTTCGCGAGCGTGCCGTAGTGTTGAGCGATCTCCACGTAGCGGTTCCTGACATTGAGCTCGGACGTACCGCGCGCGAGTTGCAGGTATTCGTGCGCACAGTTCCGATAGGTGCGCGCCGTCGCCCAATGACGCAACTCCAGCCGTGCTCCGTTCCCCGACGGCGACCGGCTGTTGGGATTCAACTCTTGCGTGCGCTCCCCTTGAGGGAGCGCGCTGAAATGTTCCAATGCTGCCGCCTCCCGCTTGACACATCCCGCGAAGCATCAAGTCGCGAGATGAGTCAGGTTTCTGACGGTCGGAGGGATTTCGCTGGAGCGCAGCGCTGCTGCCGGATCCGCCGGAACTTCCGCGATTCTGCCCGCAGCGCAACGACTGCAACCGCGCGAAGGAGCTCAACGGCCCTTCGTGCACAAACTCGCGACAGCCCCTGAAGCTACGACGGCGAGGTAACGGGCGGCAAAAGGGTGCTTACAGGTCGATCCCGCGCGAATTCTTCACCAGCAAGAACCCTGTTCCCAGCAAAGCAACGTTCGTGACGACGGTGAGTGCCAATTGATCGATGATCATTTTATTCCTCCGTCAAAGCTTGTCAGCGGCCCTTACCGGTGAAGAGGGTGGGAAAAACTCTGTTCACATCCAGAACGGAGCTCAACGTGTTGCCGATGCCGTGAACATAAGGCGACACGGTATCGAAGATACTCTTCGGGTCTGTAACCGCGTAGCTCATGAACATGAGGAGCAGCAGTGTTGCTTTGGACATAACAGCCTCCAGCCCAATGCTTGACATGCAAAGGATCGACCTTCGGCTCTAAAGTCCAAGTTACATGTCCGGCGGCAATTGGCCGTGAATTTCTCGCGAATGCCTGCTGCTATTTGCGAAAAAGCAGGATGAGATGATTCAATTAGCCGTTGGCTCGAATTGAACGAATACTTGAGCAGATTTCAACGATCCCGGCCGCCGGCGTCGCCCACCGTGGAGATGCCCGCGGATTCTTGAGGGCCACCAGCGAGGAAAACGCGAGACTGCTCGTATAACTTAATTGCAATTTTCTGATGCTTTGACCAAAAGGGGCTCATGAATTCTGATGCTGGTGCAATTTTTCTGGTCGTTCTGGCGATCGTGGCCGCCTACCCCGTGGGTTTCTCACTCGGCCTGATCCTCGGCCTTGTCATCACGGCGGCGAGGAAGCTTCGTTGCTTCTGGAACGACCACAAGCTTGCGCCACTGCGGCGCGGCGGCCGCAGGGTCGACGAGCGCGATGCGCCGGACCTCGTCGCCATCATGCGCGAGCTAGCGTGTCCGCGCGGCCATACCAATGCCGGATATCTATATCATCGACAGCGGGGAGACCAATGCGCTCGCCGCCGGCCGCGACCGCCGGCATGCCGCAATCTGCATCACGACCGGACTCCTGGAAGTGCTTACGCGCGATGAACTCACCGGGGTGCTCGCCCACGAATTGGGCCATGTGCTTCGGCATTCCGCCGCAGCCAAGACGGCTGCCGCGGTTCTCGGGGCCGGCATTGCGCTATTGCCGCCGTTCGGGATGTTTTTTGGCGCCGGAATTATCGTCTCACTGCTATTGATGTGCATCACGCCGTTCGCCGTCATTCTTGCACAGTTGGCAATCGCACGCGCCCACGAATATGCCGCCGATGAGGTTGGCGCTCGCCTCACCGGCCGGCCGGACGTGGTCGTCCGTGTGCTCTCCAGGTTTGAGCCAGCGGATGACGCCGGTCTTGGCGGCTTGGCGAAGAGCGTCGTAGGGACGACATTGCTCGCCATCGGCAACAAATTGGCCGGCTCGCAGCGAGACAATCCATTTTCGTCCCACCCGTTGCCGGAAAATCGCATCGTTGCGCTCACGCGATTGCCGCGCGACATGGGATTGGCTTAAGACAATAAGGCCCAGGTTCATTGGTGGGCACTATCGCGCCCTTAAAACTTTTCAAGCAACCGGCCGAAACCTTCGATCCGGTCGTTGATCCCGTTGGCGCGTAGCGCGTGCCAATAGGTCGCCGTGTTGATGGCGATGACCGGCTTGCTAAGCCAGAGTTCGGCGGCCGCAGCAAGCCTCACCATGCTGAGGTTGGTGCCAACCTGGATGATCGCGTCAACGTCGTCGCCGTCGAGCGCCCGCAGCGTCTTGCGGCAAGTTTCGGTGGTCACTTCGGCGATCGCGATCCAGCTGGGGCACTGCAGGCACATATCGCGGACCACTTCAAAACCGCATTCCTCAAAATAGCGGCGAACCTCGCGATTTGCCGCGGGGAAATACGGCGAAAAGAACGCGATCCGCTTGATGCCGCCGTAGGCGCGCAGTGCCGCGGTGCAAGCGTGCGACCCGCAACTGAGCTTGAGCCCGCACGCTTCCTCCACCGACGCTTGGAATTTATTGGCGCCCTCGATGCCATCGAAGAACGTGACCGCCGACATGCCGAGCACCAGATAATCGGGCGATGAGGTCATGACGCTGTGCACCGCGTCGATGGTATTCTGTCCGATCAGGCGCGCCCCGCTCATGAACGAGTCGTTGCTGACCGCGGAGGCGTTCGGGGTAAAGATGCGGCTATAGTGATTGGTGACGCCTGCGGGCCGCATGCCGTCGAAATCAGGCTGCACGATCGTATTGGTTGACGGACCCAGGACCCCGAACTTTTTACGCCACCCCAAAGCGTCTCGCATCTTAACCTCACAACAACGTTCTTCAAAGCCGGTCACCGTTCGGCGTCCGGACTGATGTCGTACGGAATATCACGATCTAAAAGCAATCGGGGCCCGCGATAAAGAATACGCCGAATACAAACGACCAGCGCGTTCCGGACCTATTGAGACCATATGTTGAACGGCAGCTTTTCGCCCGGACAGACCAGTACGCCGACATCGCTCTCCGACATGCGGCCGCGGAAGGTGCATTCCTTCCCTTCAAACGACAGCGTCGCCGAAACGCGGGTGGCGTCGATCCTTTGCAACCGCATTTTTCCTTGCACTTCGTCGGGACCATCGTGCGTGCAGAGGCCAATGTGCTTGATCGTCAAAGGCCCGAGGAATTCGGTTTCACCCGCGCCGATGACATGGGATTCGAGCCGTCCCGTGAGCTCGTATTCGCTCAAAAAGCCGAATTTACCGCTGAGCTGCAGGGATTGAGCCTGCGCCGACGAGCCAGCTGCCGCTATCAGAACCGCCAGGGCGAGGGCTCTCATGTCTCTACGTGCTCTCCGACAGCAACAAGTATGTGTCAAATCGAAACCTTTTCAAGTAACTCAAGTGTGACTACCGATCGATTCTTCACGGATCCGAGCAGACGTCCGCAATAAACAAAATTTATTGCGTATTGACGCGCCTGCCCGCAGATATGGGCCGAACCTGGTCGCCATCGCGAACGAAGGCCCCGGCGCGCGCGACGACGGTCTCGCCTTCCGCCAGTCCTTCGCGGATTTCGACGTTGTCACCATTGATGCTGCCGACGGTGACCTTCCGCGATTCAATAAAGTCATCGCGGACCACTTGAACGATGGCGCCCTCGTCCGCGTAAACAACGGCCGACAGCGGGAGAGCAGGCCCGCAGCGTTGTTCAAGCTCAATCTTACCCGCCCCGAAAGCTCCAACCCGGAGCCGCTGATCGAAATTGAGTTGAAGCCGCACCTCGCCGAGTTGCGACGTTTGATCAACTGCGCCTGAGATAAAGCGCACCTTGGCCGGCACGCTGCCGGCGACGCCGATGATATCCGCCGTCGCGCCTTGATTAACCGCCAGCCGGCTCATGGTATTGACCGGTGTCTCGACCAACAAATCCATCTCGCCATTTTGCGCGATGCTGAATAACGGATCTCCCGCGACTGAGGGTGTGGCACCAACGACGGCAGACATGCCGTAAATCGTACCTGCGGCGGGCGCCGTCACGGCAACGTCCGCGGCCGTTCCGTCCGCCTGTTTCATGCGCGCAAGGACTTGGCTCGAGATCACGGTATCGCCGGGTTGAACGAGAAATCTGCGAAACCTGCAAGCCTTCCCGCGGTGTACGGACCAGAACATCTCGCCGGGGCGCCACCACGCCCGTCACCTCGAGCGTATCCATGAAGCAGCTGCGTTTCGCCTGAACAACCGTAACTGCCGGCGCCGAGTCTTTGCTTGTGTCGGCCGCCGATGACGGCAGCACCGGCATGGCGAGGCACGGCGCAGCCAAGATCACCGCTGCTGATCTCATCACTCAATTCAACCTGTGCAACGGAGGTTTGGTCACTCGTCATCCCCGAAGAGCTGGCTCTTTTGAAGCAGCGGGTCAATTGACCTTTCGCGCAATGCTTGGCGCCTCAATTTTGCGCCACGGTTTGCCGGTTTGCCTCGGCGCCATTCCAGCTCAAAATCTCATACGCCGTCATCGGTCTGTTGAAGCCCTTCAGCTGCAGATCACCGAGCAGCGCAGCCTCTACGTGCGACTCGATGCGGGCATACACCGGCTGAGCGATCACGATCTGACCGGGCCGCGCCGTCCCACACAGACGTGACGCAAGGTTCGTCACCCGGCCGATTGCCGTGTACTCCCGTCTCCGTTCGAAGCCAATCAACCCCAGGGTCGCATAGCCGGAGGCAATCCCAATTCCAAACCCCAGATCGTGTCCCCGGCCGCGCCATTTCGTCGCCAGCACGGCGACGCGCTCGCGCATGTCGAGTGACAGCCGCACGGCCCGTTCGGCGTGATCGTCGCAGGGGATCGGATCGTTAAATACGATCATAATGCCGTCGCCGATAAACCGATCGAGCGTGCCCTCATAATGAAAGATCAGTTCGCCGACGCTTTCGTGATATTCCCGGAGCACAGTCATCACTTCCTCAGGATCCGACCGATCCGTAAAGGCTGTGAATCCCCGCAAATCGCAAAACACCACTGTGACCTCGCGCCGATGACTGGACAGCGCGTCGTCGGGCGCGTCCGATGATGCGATCATCTTGGCAACGTGCGGCGCGAGGAAGCGTTCCAGCTGAGAAATGCGCTCGATCTTGGTCATCTGCTGGGCGACGCGCTCCTCCAGCAGCCGATTCCAGCTGGCGAGTTGCTCGGATTGCCGCTCAAGCAGTTCGGCCTGCTCTTGGCTTTTGTCGTGCAACTCCTTGATACGAAGCAGCGAGCGCACCCGAGCAACAAGCGCGGCCTGCTCGTAAGGCTTCGTCAGGTAATCGTCGCCGCCGGCGTTGAGGCCCTGAACGACATCGCGCGTATCGGCCTTTGCAGTGACGAGGATGACGGGGATGAATCGTCCGGCGGCTTCTTGTTTCAGCCGCTTCACGACCGCGATGCCATCGAGCTTCGGCATCAATATATCGAGCAAGACAAGATCCGGCGTCAGGTCCTGAACCTTCTCCAGCGCTTCCTCTCCGTCGGCGGCCGTGAAGACCTCATAGCCCTCGGCTTCGAGGCGCACCTTGAGGATTTCCAGATTGGCTGGAATGTCGTCGACCGCAAGAATTCGGGGGGGCGTTCGCAACGTCAGCCCTCGTTACCAGACTGGAGGAAATTCCGCACGGCGGCGAGAACCTGTCGGGGACTGAACGGTTTCGCAATGTAACCGTCGCAGCCTGCCTCACGGGCCTTCGCCTCGTCTCCCGAAAGGGCGTACGAGGTCACCGCAATGATGGGAATATGATGAGAACCTGGATTGGCCTTGATGCGCCGTGTCGCCTCGTAACCATCAAGGATCGGAAGCTGTATATCCATCAAAATCAAATCCGGCTTCTGCTCGATGGCGATCGCTACTCCCTTTTCTCCGTCCGGCGCTTCAAGGAGTTCGAACCCGGCATGCGTCAGCAAATCGCGAAAGATGCGGCGATTATCCTCTGTATCTTCGATGACTAGGATTCGCTTCGCCACGCTTATTGTCTCTGCTCGCTGACGCGCACTGGAATAATCACGCTGAATGTCGATCCCACTCCAACCGTCAACTCCACATCGATACGTCCGCCGTGCATATCGATCAGCCGACGCGAAATCGACAAGCCAAGTCCGGTACCGCCTTTCTTTCGCGTGCTGCTGTTATCAACCTGATGAAACTCTTCAAATATCTTCTGACGATCCTCCGGTGCTATGCCCGGACCGGTGTCCGTCACCGCAATATTGAATTGTCCATTCTCAGCTTTTACGCACACACCAATAGAACCCGTATCAGTAAACTTTATCGCGTTGCTGATGAGGTTTACAAGCACCTGCGTCAAACGGCGTTCGTCACCCCGCCCTACGGGGAGCTTTCCGGCGATATTGGCCTTTACGTCGATGCCCTTGGCGCTCGCGAGCGACCCCGTCGACGCGACAACCGATTGCACCATGGCCTCGACCGAGTAATCCTCGATCGCCAACGTGAGCTGGCCCGCCTCGATTTTGGAGAGGTCGAGAACATCGTTAATAAGTCCCAGGAGGTGCTTTCCGTTGGCCTTGATCCGCTCCAGGATATCTACCGCCTTTTCGGGCATGTCGCCGTAGAGCCCATCCGCCAGCAGTTCCGAATAGCCAAGCACCGCGTTCAAAGGGGTCCGAAGCTCGTGACTCATGTTGGCGAAGAATTGCGACTTGTGTGCGCCCGCAACCGCAAGTTCATGGCCCGTTTGTTCGACCTCGCGGAACAGCCGCGCGTTGTTCATCGCCAGCGCGGACTGATCCGCAAATGTCTGCATCAGCGCAATCGTATTACCTGAGAATTCCTCCGTGGCACGTCGCAGCAGCACTAAAGCGCCGAGAACTCCCTCTCTCCCGGGCAGCGGTACTATGAGGATGGACCTGAAGCCTGCGGCAAGAGTTGCAGCCTTGAGCGGATAATCCGGAGCATTTGCAAGATCGCGAATAGCGACCGGCTTTCGCTGCTCCGCCGACAGGCCTAAGGCTCCCTCGTCGGCACCGACTTTGATGGAACGGATGGCGCGTTGATACAATTCTTCCAGCGCATAAGCTTCGGCCAGCTGAAACACGCGTTGTTCGGGGTCCAAATTGTAGATTGCGCCAGCATCGGCGTGAGACAACTCGACCGCCCGCGTCACAATCGTGGTCAACACGGCCTGAATATCAAGCGAAGAGACCACGGCTCGGCCGATCTCTTCAAGAGCCCTGAGTTCGCTGTTTGACTGAGCCAAATCTTTGGTCCGCTCGGCAACCTTCAGCTCCAAACGCTCATATGAACTCTGAAGCTGATCCGCCATTCGATTGAATTGCTGGGATAGTTCACCGATTTCATCGGACGTTCGAACCTTGATTCGATAATCGAAATTACTGGACTCAAGCTGGCGTGCACCGGTCTGCAAATCTTGGATGGGGCTTACCAACCGCCGCGCAAGCCATATGCCGGCGAGAACGCCGATCAACACGCAGAGCGCCAGAAGCGACGCCGTGCGAAACAGCAAGCTGTAGACAGGTTCTAAAACGACGCTGAGCGGCTTGTCGTAGAATACATACCACTTCCTCGCGGGGATGACCGCAGAACCGCTCAAGACCGAGCGGTTCGACAGATCCCTGCCGATCGTCACCACTTGTCCCGTTGGATTCATCAGCGCCGCGACCTGTGGAAGATTGGTCAGGTCCGTGCCAAGAAGGCGATTGGAGTCGGAATCGGCAATCAGGCGCGCTTTGTCGTCGACGATGTACGCCTCTGTATCGCTGTTCGTCTGGTCCCGATCGACGAGATCTCCCAAAAACTTGAGATTGATCTCGGCGACGGTGGAGCCCGCATTCGGCCCGGAATGCGCCAGCGCGATCGCTATGAAGGGATCGCGCTCGTTGAAATAAACGGCCGACCACCAGACCAGGCGACCCCTCGCCTCCCTAAAGCGCGGATCGCCCGAGTAATCGAGACCGCTGGCGAAGACGATCTCCTGCCGAGTCAGACGCAATTGTTCCCTGCCCGTGCTGTCGAGGTAGATGAGCCGGTCAATTTCAGGAACCTGTTGAAGGAGCAGCGCATAGTCTGCGCGACGCTGCTCGAGTGTCGTGCTGCTCGCCCGCGTGGCCCAACTGATCTGTCGCTCAATGCTGGAGGAGAATTGCTCGACGCGGTTAGCGGTCGCTTGCGCCTTTTCGGTTTGACTTTCCGCCGCACCCTGCGTGGTCTTGCGATAGGTGAACCACGTCTCGACAAAGCCGTTGATCGCCAGAACGAGGACAACAAGGCTCACGAAGGCAAAGACAAATTTTCTGAAATATCCTTGCCTGCTGTACCAGCGGAGATTTTCTGTTCCCCGATCCATGTGAAGACCTATCTTAGGGAACAAGGACAGGAGACGACGGCGAGAGTGACGTTTGAGCGCAGCAAGCGCTGGACTTCCGCCGCGATCCGTGTGTCCGACTCAGTCAGAACGCGAAGTCCAATATACAAAACTTGGAACATCATCGGTCAGCATATCAGCGCAATTCGCTGTCGATCGGCTTCACCTTATCGCCATCCCGCAGGCTCGTGCCGGCGTTCGCGACGACCAGATCGCCTTCATTTAGACCATTGCGAACCTCGGTATCGGAGTCGGTGTGAATGCCGACTTCGATGCGGCGCGTCTCGATGATGCTGTCTCGCACCACCTGTACGGACGTGCCACCGGTACGATAGGTCACCGCCGAGTTGGGAATCGAGATTCCGCAGCTGCGGTCGGCATCAATTGTTGCCTGCGCAAACATTCCAAATCGAAGGGACGGATCGCGCTCCACCGAAATGCGCGCTCTGCCAAGTTGCGTGCGCTGATCGATGGCCGCCGGCACCAATCGCACCCGTCCCGACAGCTCGCGCATGTTTCTGATTTGAATGCGGGCTGTCTGGCCGGTCGCGAGTTCCCCCACGTGGATACTTGGAACTTCCGCCTCAAGTTCGATTTCGCCATCCATGGCAATAACAAACAGAGGCCGAGGCGGCTGAGGGATCATCGTGCTGCCGGGCATGTTGCGCGCAGTCACGACCCCGGCAGCAGGCGCTTTCAACACCACCGTGTCTGTCTTGGTCGCGCCTGGCTTCGTCGGATCCAACGATTGCCGCTCGACGCGCGCGAGCGTTTGATCCGCGCTGACCTTGTCGCCTTCGTTTGCCACAACCTCCACAAGGCGGTCGCCCTGGCCCAGGTTCACGACGGCTTCACTGCGCGCCACGAGAAAACCGGTCACGCGGACCGAGGCTGAGAAGCAAGCATTCGTGGCGTGCACCACGATAACCTGAGCGTCTGGTGGCGGCGTGTCTGCCGACCTGACTGCTCCAGCGAAAAGTACGAGGGTAATCGCTGTGATCGTCGCCGGGACAATAGGTCGCATGGCTCATGCTCCTCGGCAACTCGCTCGGGCTACCGCGGCAACTCCCGGACTACCCTGAAGCCGTTGGCGCTGTAAGGCACATCATAATCGTACCTGAATCGCGACCCTGAACCCACATAGGCCGCATCGCTGTCAAACGCGCCGCCGCGGAGCACACGGAGCTGACATGTACCGGGATCGACCCAGGCGGAACCATCCGTCGGCGCTCCCTGATAGTCGGCGTGCCAGCAATCCTCGACCCATTCCGCAACATTGCCGGACGTGTCGAACAGGCCAAATGAGTTCGCCTTGAATGTGCCGACAGGCTGCGTTTTCATGGCGTCACCGGTATTGCAATTCCGGCAGTTCGCTTGCCGCGAGCCGATGTCTTGCCCCCACCAATACGGCGTCGTCGTTCCTGCTCGAGCGGTGTATTCCCATTCGGCTTCGGTCGGCAGCCGGTATTTCTGCCCGGTCTTCTGCGAGAGCCACGCTACAAAAGCCTTGGCATCGAGCCAGCTCACATTGATCACGGGACGCATGCCCCTGCCCCAGCCGCGGTCACTGGGACGCGTTTTGCAGGCGCCTTCGTCCACGCACCTGTCCCAGTCGTCGAACGTGACCTCATAGCGGCCGATCGCAAATTTGTTCCTGATCGTGACGCGGCGCGACGGATGCTCATAGTCCGCTTGGCCGCCCATCGTGAATGCGCCGGCGGGCACCACAACCATTTCGGGACACGTGGAGCAATCGCGGAACGGTTTGCCGGGATCAAGCTGCAGCGCGGTCGGAGCGGGTGACGGTTCGGGCGGCGGCTGCGCAGGCGGCGGTGGCGGCGCGGGTTGCGGATATTGTGGGGGCGGAGACGGTGCGGGCACAGTTGTCGGCGCAGGCGCAGGTGTCGGTGCGGGTGGCAGCGGAGCAACCACCGTAGGCTGCACAGGAGCCGGCGCGGGCGGCGCAGGGGCCGGCGTGACAGCCACTTGTGCGCGCGGCTGGAAATAAAAGTCATCGAGAAGCGAAGACGCGACCCAAGGCACGATCTCGTTGTTGGTGGCGCGTGAAACGCCGATACGCGTGTGATTAAAGGCCTGCTCCGCAGTCTGATTGGGCGTTCTCAGCTCCTTCACAAGCTCAGTCACCAACACACTGTTGGTATTTGCAGTATCGCTGTCGCGGATCACCACCCCGGGCGCAGCGGAGAAAAGGGCCAAGGTGCCGTCCGGCGCATCGAGCGGAGCAAGACCTGCCGGAGCAGCACGGAAGCGCCGTTCAAACGGATTACGCCGCGCCGCATCGATGATGACGACTTTGACCTTGGCGCCGCGGCGGTGCATCTCAGCCAGCACAGCGTCAATGCTGATACCGTCACGACGAGCATCGGCTTCAGACCAAATTTGCGCATTGACCGGAACGAGGTAGGTTCGCCTGTCAACCTGCAAACCGAAGCCGCTGAAATAAAACAGCGCCTCGCTATCTTTGGTAATCTTTCCGGTGAAAGCGTCGATCGCCTTTTGCATGTCGTCTTTGCCGACATTCTCCTTGAGATCGACAGCGAAATTCAGACGTCGGAACTCGTCTGCGAGCGTTTTGGCGTCAGTGCTGGTCGTAGGTAACGGCGAACCCGCATCCGGATAGCTGGAATTGCCGATGATCAGCGCCAAGCGATTCGGACTTTGCTGCGACCAGACGACCGAGGGCAGCAGCGCCGAAACAACCGCGACCCCGAGCCACAGTAAAAGCCGCAGCACTCTCAGATGCACGACAGTTCCGAGCATCGACAGGCGCCGTCCGGGCACACAGCAGCCCAGTTCTTCGCGATCACGACAACGCGCTTGATTGCGGGAGTAATCGGCTACAGGCACTTGATCCCATCCAAAAGTTAGACGAGCGCACAACGAACTTGGCCCGATCAGCCTTATGTGAACACATCAAAAGAACTATAGACCGATTGCCAAAATCCGACAACACAGGGGTATAGATAGGCGAGGTTGCCAATAGTATCCTTCAGGGGCATGATCGCAACAGTGCGTTATTCGACCGAAAACGCCAAAACCCTCTCAAGTGATGGTGATAATAACTCGGTCAAGGTGACGCAGGGCGGTCTTAGTCTTACACTATCTTACGTTTATTTCGCGCTGTCGGATTGACGGATAATTCACGGACGGCGGGAACCATCAAGGGGCAGCAGGATGCGTACGATCGATAGAGCCCGGAGCGGCCGCGTAAATGCGATGTTTCCGATCTTGGTTTTGCTCTCGAGCCTTGCTGCGTCCTGCGCGGCTATTGCGGCGGACTCCCCTACGCCATCTGCGCCCGGTGCGGAGGTGTATTTCGTCGACATCAAGGAAGGCGACACGGTCCCCACCAAGGTCAGGGTTCATTTTGGCCTTAAGAACATGGGCGTCGCGCCGGCCGGATTCCGATCGGCCCAACTCGGGCCACCATCATCTGATCGTCGACAGCGACCTTCCGCCGCTCAACCAGCCGATCCCCAACGATCCCCGCCACCTGCATTTTGGCGCCGGCCAAACCGAAGCAGATGTCACCCTCTCTCCAGGCCCGCACACATTGCAATTGCTGTTCGGCGACAAAGACCACATTCCCCATACACCGCCGGTCATGTCGCAGCGGATTCATGTCGTGGCGGTCCCAAAGGGCGGTCCAACGCCATCCGCTCCCGGGGCTGAGGTCTACTTTCCGGATCTCAAGGACGGTGACGTCGTTGACTCCAAGCTCACCGTGCATTTCGGTTTGAAGAACATGGGCGTCGCGCCGGCCGGTTCGGATCGTCCAAACTCAGGCCATCATCATTTGTTGATCGACACCGACCTGCCGCCGCTGGACCAGCCGATCCCGAATGATCCCAACCATCTCCACTTCGGTGCCGGACAGACGGAGGCAGCGATCACGCTGACGCCCGGGGACCACACGCTCCAGCTTCTCTTCGGCGACAAGGATCACATCCCGCACAGTCCCCCGCTTTATTCTCAGCGGATCACCGTGCACGTTCCGGCTCCGATCGAACGAACAGCTTCGCCTGCGGGCGCGCGGGTGTATTTCATCGGCATGCACGACGGTGACACGGTGCCGCAGCATCTCACGCTGCATTTTGGCCTTGAGAATATGGGTGTCGCTCCGGCGGGCATCGAAAGGCCAAACACAGGCCACCACCATCTACTGATCGATTCCGATCCGCTGCCGATGAACCAGCCGATACCAAACGATCCGAAGCATCTGCACTTCGGCGCCGGTCAAACCGAAGCCACAGTTACGCTCCCGTTGGGAAAGCACAGGCTGCAGCTTCTATTCGCCGACTTTCGACATATCCCGTTCGATCCGTCCGTTCAGTCGGAGGTCATAACGGTCAATGTCGTCAAAGACACAACAAAATGACTGGATGATCGTCGCGGCTACGCGAACTCTGTCGCAACGGGAACTCAGAGGAGTTAATCGTGAAAAGCTTGGCAATCGCAGCGGCTGTGGCTTTGGCCTCTCAAATGACTCCGGTGGTCACGATGACGGCCTTCGCAGCCCCGCCTATTCCATTTAACCAATTGAACATGGATGCAGTGCCCGCCATCAGTCCGGACGGCGTGCGCAGAGTACAAACAATGCTTAAAGAAAAAGGATTTGATCCAGGTCCGATCGACGGCGTCGTGGGAAGCCGCACGATGGCCGCATTGCATGCCTACCAGGACGCGTATGGCATTAAGGCCAGTGGCAGCATCGACAACCAAACGCTGTTCGCCCTTGGCTTCATCGATCTGGCCGGCCGGAACGGCTAGCTTCATTTCGCTTGTTTGAGTCCGCCTGAGTGCTCCCGCCTTTCACTCGGCGGCGGCGCGCCTCGGTGTCTCTACTGAAGGCCCAGGAGCCGAAACTGCGTCGGCCTTGTTCACGAATTGACCGAACAGTCTCCACCCCAGTCGCCCAAAATCATCGACTATTGTGAAGAACGCCGGCACGAACAGCAGCGACAACAACGTCGATGCCAGCAGGCCGCCGATCACCACGATAGCCATCGGCGACCGAAATTCTCCACCAGCACCGATGGCCAGCGCGCTTGGAACCATGCCGGCCGCCATTGCGATCGTCGTCATTATGATCGGGCGGGCGCGTTTTCGGGCGGCTTCGATAATCGCAGGCCGGCATTCCACACCGTCATGCATTGATTTAACGGCGAAGTCGACGAGCATGATGGCGTTTTTGGTAACGATACCCATCAGCATGAGAATGCCGATCGCGACGGGTGTCGTGATGGGAAGCGACACGATGAAAAGCGCGGCAATTGCCCCTGCTATCGAGAGCGGAAGGGACAGCAAGACTGTCACGGGATGCAGCAGGCTGGAAAACAACACGGCAAGAACGACGTAAACCATCATGAGGCCGTTTCGCATAGCCTCGCCGAATCCCTGGAAAAGGTCGCCTTGCAGCTCGGCGTCGCCGCCGTCCCCAACTGTCACGCCGGGCGGCAAATGCTTCATCACCGCCAAATCCCTGACCGCTTTCGTTGCCTCGCTGAGGGCCGCTCCATTCGCGAGGTCAGCTTGCACCATGGCTTCGCGCTGGCGATCGTAGCGGGTCAGCGTGGCCGGACCTGCATCGAATTTGATATCGGCAATGGCATTCAGGGGTACGGCACCGCTGGTTCGCGTCGGAACCCGAATTTGCTCAAGAATTTGCGGGTCGGCGCGCGCTTTCTCCTCGAGGAGCACGCGAACGGGAATAATGCGATCGCCCGCGTCGAACTTAGCCAAAGCCGGACCGGCATCGCCGATGGTAGCCACCCGGATGGTCTGGGAGAGACTCTCGGTTGAGACCCCTAATCGCACCGCCAAATCGCGACGCGGATAAATACGCAATTCCGGACGATTGAGCGTCGCCCCAGGTGAAACGTTGGTGACCGCAGGAACGCGCCGCATCTGCGTCGCAAGCTCAGCGGCCACATTACTCACCGTGGAATTGTCATTTCCAGTTACGATGAAAGTAACGTTCCGCTGTCCGTTTTCATCAATGAACCAAAAGCGAATGTCGGGGGTATCGGCGAGTTCTTCGCTGATCTCCTGCTGCAGCTGCTGCTGGCTTTTTGCCCTTTGTGATTTGCTCACCAAATCGATCATGATTCCCGCATTGCGGACATCAATCGCCCCACCGGGAATGCGGCCGCCGTCGACAAAGGCGCTGGCTACTTCCGGCCGATTGCGCAGCCGTTTGGCTATGGCGACGCTGACCGCTTCAGTGTCGGAAAGCTGAGATCCCGGAGGCAATTCAATCGCAAGCAATGCACGACCGTTATCCGCTGTCGGAAGGAAGCCGGACTTCAGCCCCTGAGCAGCGTATAAAGACGCCGCAAATGTAAGAAGCCCGATAAGCACGGTGACGAATTGATGCCTTACCGCCCACGTAACCAGGTGGGTGTAGGCTGCCATAATGTGCCCATCCGATCCGGAAGCCGCACCGTGGGGCCTGAGAAAATAGGCCGAAAGCATCGGCGTAATCATTCGCGCGCACAGCAGTGAAAACAGCACCAGTACCGAGACCGTAATCCCGAATTGCCTAAAAAATTGGCCGGGGACGGACGGCATGAAACTCGCCGGCACAAATACGGCCACGATCGTCAGGCTGATTGCGATGACGGCTAAGCCAATTTCCTCGGCCGCGTCCAGCGAAGCCTGATACGGCGATTTGCCCATATGGATGTGGCGGACAATGTTCTCGATCTCCACAATCGCGTCATCGATGATAATGCCGGTACACAAAATGACGGCCAACAGACTTACAAGATTTAATGAAAATCCCAACAGATGTAAAATCCAAAACGCAGGGATGATCGACAGCGGCAGAGCAATCCCTGCAACAAGTGTGGCTCTGATGTCGCGCAGGAAAAGAAATACAACGATGATAACCAAGATCGCCCCTTCGTAGAGAGTCTCCAGAGCGGAGTCGTAATTGCCAATTGTTTGAGGAACCGAAGTATCGATCAGCTTGAGTTCGACGTCTGGATTCGCCTCCTGAATGACTTTAATCCGTTCGGCAACAGCTTTGGCGACCGCAACGTCGCTGGCACTTTTCGCTCGGATGATGTTGAATCCAACAACCGGTGCTCCGTTGAATCGGGCAAAAGTGCGCGGCTCGGCTATCGTATCGGTCACAAGACCCAAATCGTCTAAGCGCACCTCGCCGCCGGTCGGCAGGCCAATTCTGGTCGCGGCAAAGTCAGCCAGCGTCTTGGCCCCCGCCAAGGTCCGGATCACTTGATCGTTGCCACCGATTTCGGCACGCCCGCCGGCAAGATCGATGTTGCTGCCGCTCAGTTGCCGGCTTACGTCAAGCGGGGTCAGGCCGACGGCCTGCACTCGGATGGGATCGAGCCCGACGCGAATTTCGCGTTCAACGCTTGCGATGCGGTCGACCTGTCCAACGCCGTGCACCCCTTGCAGGCCTCTTACGACGACGTCCTGCACGAACCACGACAGCTGCTCCGGGGTCTTTCCCGGGGCGATCGCCGCATAAGTGAGGATCGGCAGGCCGGCAATCTCAACGCGTTGAATGATTGGCTCATCCAAATCGGACGGGAGATCCGGACGCGCGCGCGCGACCGCGTCTTTGACGTCATTGATTGCTCGATCGGTATCGGTGTCGAGATTAAAAGTAACGGTCGTCACCGATGTCCCGTCACTGATCAACGAATTAATATGGCGTACGCCCGGCACACCCGAAATGGCGTCCTCGATGTTTTTAGTTACTTTCGTCTCGAGCTCAGCTGGAGCTGCACCGAACTGAGCCACCGTGACCGAAATCACAGGCACATCGACGTTTGGCATACGTGTGACTGGAAGCCGTTCGAAGCTGACCAACCCGAGGATGATCAACGAAGCAGCCAAAACGATAGGAGGCAGCGGATGGCGAATCGACCAGGAGGAGACATTGATCGCCATAGGCTTTCCTCGATGACTCGTCGATCAAAATAAACCGACCCAATTGGCGGTGCCGGCGCCAAGACTTGATTTGCCTCGGCGGTTGCCCGGGGCATGCGCTCCGGCTCGGGGCATTACGCTTTTCGAAAACTACGCCGAAGTCTGCCAGTGCTACCCCTGGAGCGCAATATCGCCCAGTCTCGTCTGCCAGTACGACAGTGACGCATCCATCGCCTCGGCAAATCGGGCGCTCGGCTTACCTTGCAGTCTGAACCGAGACGCTTGAAAGCACCGGCCAACGCGAATTGAATCTCGGCCGCTGGGAACAATCTTGATAAATCGATGAAAGGACTGGTTAGATTTTTTTGACCACTCCCGATCGCCTGACGGTACGCATAGGATTAACCATCGATTCCAATACGATGATACCAAGCCGGGAGGCGTGATCGCGCCGGCGTCGCATCCCTCCGTCCATCGACGATGCTGCGTCGAACTGCTCGTTTATGCTTGGTTGCCGAACCTCGGGTTTTCATATAGCTTTTTCTCAGGTGGCAGCATGAGCCAATTGGCGCCTCGTATTGGCTGGGTCGTCGTGAATTGGCCGGGACTATGCTGACGTTTCGCGATTGCAGAGTTGCCGGGTCAAGTGATTGCGCAACGGCCAGGGCAATGCCGATCGGATCAGGTCAAGTGGCGAAGGTTCACCGGATTTCAAATCCCATCATAGGAGGATGTCATGGATAAGCTCGTCAGACGCGTCACCCGCGTCGAACGCAGCGGCGACCATCACGACGCAAAAGTCGTCTACAAGGGCTACAAGAGCGACGACGATAAGGATGAAGATGAAGACGAAGGCGACGGACCGAGCTTCCGGCGGCTGGAACGCAGCGTCAGGCATATGTTGAAGGCTCAGGTGACTGCCGCGCAGGAGGCCTACGATCGTCATGTCGCATCTGCCGAAAAAGGCGGAAATAAGTGGCTCTATGAGGATCCGCGCAATTTCATGAAGGCGCGGATCAAAGCCATGAAAGAGGCGCGCAAAGGCGCACCTTTCAAGGCAAAATTTGAAACCCAAGACGACGACGAGGATTAATCATGGCAACCGCCCCAGCAAGTACGACCGAGACGAAAGAATCTCGGGACCAAGACAAAGCTTCCGCCTCGTCGATTGTCATCGTCGAACTCGACGAACCACAAACGACGTCGGCCGTGCGGCGCCTTCGCAAGGGCAAGGGCAAGTTATTTACCAATGTCGAAAAGATACTGAAGGATCTTAGCCACGACGGCACGATCAAAGCGAACGCCCAGCCGGTCGTAATCGTGGTGCAGGAAATACCCGAGCCGTTCTGGGCGCGGTGGACTGAAGACGAAGAAGACGATGACTAGACGGCCTTAGCGCGCCGTGCAGCGCTGACGTGCGTACTGGCACAGCCGTCGCTCTGCGACGGAAAGTTACATGTACTTAGCTCGAACGCTGAGTGAACACTTGCCCTGCTGTCCGATCGGGTGGATGTTACTTTTGCCTCATCGTCTATCGACAGCCCAGCCGGTTCGCCAAAGACATTGGTGCGCCTGGATTTGTGGCGGCTTGATATAGGAGAAATTCAGTCCGGGCTATCGTAGATCAGCCTGTTTCATCGAAAGAGGTTTGGTATGACTACGACTGGACGGTCCCTGCGCCTGGTGCGGCTCCTCAAAGGCGGCGATGCGCCGCTTTTGTTCGTTCCGCTGGATCACACTGTCACCGACGGACCTTTCACTGACGCTCAGCGCTACACCGCGCTGATCGAGATCCTCGCCGACAGCGGTGTGGATGCGATCGTCGTCCATAAGGGGCGCGTTGGCATGCTCCCGCAATGGGTCTATGCGAGGATTTCCGTCATCGTCCATATCAGCGCCTCAACGAAATACGCCGAGGATCCGTCTTACAAATATCAAGTCGGAGATGCGGAAGACTGCCTGCGGCGGGGCGCCGATGCCGTCAGCGTGCATGTCAATCTCGGCTCACTGACCGAAGATCGGCAGATATGCATGATGGCGGACGTTGCCGATTCGTGTGATCGCGTTGGCCTTCCGCTGTTGGCGATGCTCTATCCCCACGGCCCCGGAATAAAGGGCCATCCGCAGCTGCAAACGCTGCTGCATGCGGCATCGCTGGCGGTTGACCTCGGAGCCGATATTGTCAAGCTGCCGCTAAGTGGCTCCGTTCAAGAGATGACGCAGATCATCGAGTCATGCTCAATTCCGGTGCTTGCCGCGGGCGGATCGCAGGTATCCGACGCGGAGTTCGGCACTTTCGTCAGCAACGCAATGAGAAGTGGTGCTCGTGGACTCGCGGCCGGACGCAATATTTTCTTGGCGGCCGATCCGGCGCGAAAAGTGCGCGAGGTCAGAGAAATTCTCGCCGCAAACTGCCCGAGCAACCTGCAAGGACCGACAATCGCAATCGCTCAGCCAAACGGTGAGTACGCGCGGTCGGCAAACGGTTGAGGCGTCATCGCCAACGCCTCCTAAAGTCTGGAGTTTGTTGTGACAACGGCGTGGATCGATATCCGAAATTGCAGGGCCGACGCGATTGCCGACATTGTTGAAGTGGCGGTCGGACATCAGATCGAGGCAATCGTTACCGACGCCGACGCCGACGCCAAGATCAGGGCGCGGGCGCCCGGCATCCAATGGGTTACGTTCAACGAGACCTGGAACGGCGCAATCTCAAATAGCGGCAATTCAGACCTATGCGTGCACTCGCTTGATGGGCACGCTTCGGACCTGTTGGCGTCGTCACTTCTGAGAGTGAGCAAAAAGGACGGCGTCCTGATCGATGTCGCCAATAAGGACAGTCTGAACGACGCGTGCACCGCCGTTCGCGCCGGCATGCTGACCGTCATACGCTTCAAGGATCCCACGAAGATTCCGCTTGAGATCGTTCTTGCGGCCGGCTCGCGGCGCGGCGCCAAGATCATGACATTTGTCTCCGACTTGGACGAAGCGAGCATCGTCATGAGCGTCCTGGAATCGGGCCCCGATGGCGTGATCATGACGCCCCGTTCCACGGCCGAAGTTGAGGCGCTGGGACAGCTTTGCAGTCCGCCGCGGCCGCGCCTGGAGTTGAGGGAATTTTCCGTTACGGAAATCGCAAATGCCGGAACGGGCGATCGGGTCTGCGTCGACACTTGTTCGAACTTTCATCTCGATGAAGGTCTTCTGGTCGGCACCTTCGGCGGCGGCTTTCTCCTCTGCTGCAGCGAAACTCACCCGCTTCCCTATATGCCGACGAGGCCGTTTCGCGTGAACGCGGGCGCGGTGAGCTGTTACATTCTTTCGTCGCCCAATCGAACCAACTATCTGAGCGAGCTTTGTCAGGGCGACACTGTCACGGGCGTCGATGTGAATGGCAACACGCGCCCTCTGGTGGTTGGCCGGTCCAAGATCGAAACGCGGCCGCTGCTCCTGATTAAGGCGCAAAGCGCAGGGCCACATGGCGTCGGTCATCTTGCAAAACGACTGGCACGTCCGCGTGCTAGGCACAGGGGGCGCGGTGCTCAACATCACCGAACTGAAAGCGGGATCGGTCATTCTCGGCCATACCGCCGCCCGTGCGCGGCATGTCGGCATGGCGGTCGACGAATATTGCCTCGAGAAATAGCGCCAGTTGCAGTCGTTGTCGTGGACATCAGCCGACGGGCTCGGTACCCGGATTCCCAGAATTGGTTCCGCCTGAAAAATGTCAGATAGAGGATTCGGCGGAATTGCCAGGACGAGAAACCTAGCACCCTACTAGAAGACGACGACATGAATCGCCCAACCCCCCGACAATACGTAGCGCTCTTCTGATTTGCAGCCCATTCTCGCTTTGAAAGCTGCGGCTCTCTGCCCCACGTGTATCCGTGCCGGTCGCTTCCGCGGGGCATTTGAAATCGATCATAATTCGTGGGATTAATTCCGGCCACGGCGAGCCACGAGGACAGCAGCGCGATAGCGTGGTGACAGATGGTGATCGGCGCCCGATATGACCGCAATCTCTGCAATCGCTCGTGTCCAGTGAGTTGCTGATGAGCTTTTTCACTTTGCGCTGGCGCAACAATGCCGAGCACGCCCGGCTTTCAGGCGACCCTTACAATCGTGTCATTGGCGCCATGCCGCGCCGGCCCATTTCCCATACGGCTAGCGATGCTCACGTAAGCTTGCCGCTGGCGCGGAGGGTACGATTTTCTGCGGGAATCCTGCGCGCGGTCAGTCGCGTGCTCGTCTGGCTGTGGGGCCTGATCCAATTTTATTCGGGAAATCTCTTCGATCTCGTGACAAGGCGCGCGACGATAGAGCGTCGTGCCGTCCGGCTGCGCAAAGTTTTCGAGAGCGCCGGACCGACATTTGCAAAGCTCGGCCAGCAGCTTTCGATGCGGGCCGATATGCTGCCCTACCCGTATTGTCTCGAGCTGGCGAAAATGCTCGATCGGGCGCCCTCGTTTCCGGTGAAGCAGGCGATCGAAATCATCGAGCGCAGCACAAAAAAGCCGCTCTACGAGGTGTTCGAAAAGTTCGATCCCGAGCCCATTGGATCTGCATCACTCGCCTGTGTGTACCAGGCGCAACTGCATAGCGGTGAGCGTGTCGCGGTAAAGGTGCGGCGCCCTGGCATCGGACCGTTGATCGCTGCGGATCTGCGCGCCATCGATTGGCTCCTCGCCATCGCTGAGACGCTGACGATCATTCCTCCCGGTGTGACCCGCCGCTTCCGAGAAGACTTTCAAACGATTCTTTTCAACGAGCTGAATTTCCGAACGGAGGCGCGATACACCGATCTGTTCCGCCGCCGCGCGGCGAAACGCAAGAAGGGCGTGACCGCGCCGCATGTTTTCTTCGAGTATTGTTCCGAAGAAGTCATGGTCAGCGAGTTCGTTTCGGGCGTTTGGATGTACGAACTGATGGCCGCAGTAGACCGCAACGACCAAGAGTTTCTAGCGCGGGTGCGCAAGATCGGCATCGAGCCCAAGTCACTCGCGCGCAAGATCGTCTTGATCATGAATCGCGAGATCCAGGAGGAATTGTTCTTTCATGCCGACCCCCATCCGGCGAACCTGATCGTGATGCCCAACAACGAGGTCTGCTTTATCGACTTCGGCGCGGTGGGGCGTTTCTCCACGCATACCCGCAAGACCTTGCGCGAGTTCCAGCATCATATGATCCGTGGTGATATCGGCCGGATGGTGAATTGCGGGTTGAGCCTGATCGGCCCGCTTCCGCCGATGGACGTGGAACGCATTCGCATCGAGATGGAGAAGATCTATGCGGAAGGCGTCTACGCCATGCAGAGTAAGGATGCCGAATGGTGGGAAAGAAGCGCGGCGCAAAGCTGGCTGCGCTTTCTCGAAATATCCCGGCAATTCTCCATGCCTGCGAGCTTCGAAACCATTCAATTGTTCCGCACGACATTTGCCTATGACGCCGTGGTCGTTCGTCTCAACAAGGATCTCAATGTTACCAAGGTCTGGGAGGCGTATGCGAAGGAAGCCGCCGCGGAGGCGCGCGCGCGGGTCAAGAAGAAGATGCGGGAACGACTACGTGGCCCGACCGATATGGATTATATGGCGATGGAGCAGTTCGGCGACCTGATGACGCAGGTCAGTTTCCAGCTTCAGCGCGGCATAGAGAATCCCATCATCCATTTCCGCAACATTGTCGGTAAGATTTCTTACATCGCGTCTTTGTTCCTTAAGTTCGCTTTTCTGATCGTTGGTACTGCCGGTCTTGGGTTTGTGGTCAATGCCGTCGCGAGCCGATGGTTTAATTATCAGATCGACTGGAAGTCGGTGTACGATCAGGCTTCCAGTATCGGCTGGGTGCAGGCTGCGGTGGTCGTGGTGCTGCTCGTCATCATCCGACGCATTGTCATCCGTCTCGGCTTGCCGGACACCAGGCTCAATCCCGATCGCTGATTCCGGCAACTCCGTGCATTTGCCCACACGCTTCGGGACAATCAAATCCGTCACCAGGGGTAAAACAACAAATTCGTCAGCCTGTGGAGGAAAACCCCATTCGCGCAGCGATCGCTCCGATCTCACTGAGCGTCGTGAGATCGATCGGCCCGCAGAAATGTTCGCTGCGGAAGCCTGACAACGCGAGAATGATGGTCTCGGCCGCGCAGGCAGGCAGGATCAACGGGCGGCCGACCTCCTCCATGAAGCCCAGAACCGATGACAGCGGCGCTCGCACCATGCCTCCGTCGACCCAATGCACGTCCGGCCTCCGCTCGCGCAAGCCGGGCACGACATTGAAAGGCCGAGACACGTCGCAGATCAGCGCATCGGCGCGCAAATGCCGAGGAGCGATGAAAGGCAGCACCGCGTTGGTCGCCGTGAAGACGATGTGGGCCTTCGGCATATCGCGATCGATGTCGGTACTCACCGTGACAATCGGGTCGCCGCGGTTCTCCCGGCGTGTCGCGGCATGGCGGGCGCAAGTCTGGGCGACGAGTTGCAAACGGCCGGCTCCTTGGTCCGTGCCGCGCGGATTGCCAAGGAGGATGAGTTCCCGCGCGCGTTCCGCCCATAGCAGGCTTAGCGCGTGTCCGATGACCCCAGCGGCCCCAACGACAGCGACCGTACAGTCAGCAGGCGATAGCCCGCGCGCCGCGCAGGCGCGCTCAACGGCGTAAGTCGACGCGAAGGCCGTGTAGCTGTTCCCGCTCGTCACCGGCACGCCCTTAGGCGGCTTTATCGCGAGCCCGCCATAGGTCACGATCGAGCTGAATCCGGCGAGGCCTATGACCTCGGCGCCGCGTGAGGCCGCGAGATGGATCGCCTCCTGTACGAGATCCACCGCATCGTCCGGCGGCAAGGACATCAGATCGGAAGGCAGTTGCGGCAGCACAATCATTTCGCCTTCGGCAAGCCGTCCATGTTGAGACGGGATCGCGAGTTCCCCGTGCGGGAAGCACGAGATGAAATCACCGAACCGCATCTTCATCCCGTCGATCTCTTCATCGGCGAAACCGTCGAGGGTGGGGTCGAGACGCCGCATATCGGCAAGCTCGAGGAGGTGAACGATGAAGGCAAAGCGCGTGCGATCCTGCAGAGCGAAGTTCTGCGTCAGGCGAGCCGCAAGGCCATCGCGCCTGGGGCCGGTAGCCTTCGTCAGCACCGCCGGTTCCTGGCGCATGAGATGGCCGATGAGTTCGTTCGTCGCGCCGCGCTCGATCACCTGCAGCAGGCGGGCAATTCCGGAGACAACATCGTCGCAAAAGGCTTCATCAGCGATCAGCGGAGGTTCGATGCGCAGCACCGCGCCGTGAGTGAAGGACGGAGCGATGCGGATGTGCTCGACATTGAGGAGATAACTCACGGCCGCGTAGAGAAGAAGCCCTTGCTCCTGAAGGATGGCGAGGAGGCCATTTTGGGTCTCGGTGACTTGGTCGAGGTTGAGCTCGATTCCGATCATCAGTCCGCGACCGCGAACGTCCTTGACCAGCGCGGGGAACTCGCTTTGGAGGGCGCGCAGTCGCTTCAACAGTCGTTCGCCCATTGAGCCGACATGCCTGACCAGCTTTCGGTCATCCGCGGTTAAAAGGTCGAGTGTCGCCAAAGCCGCGCGGCAGGAGAGAGCATTGCCGGCGAAAGTCGAGCCATGCCGGAGATCGAATTGCTCCGAATAGGCTGCAGACGTGTAGAGACAGGCGCCGATCGGCATCAGGCCGCCGCCCAGTGCCTTGGCGAGGCAGAGGATATCGGGCGTGACGGCTTCGGCCTCGCTCGCGAACAGGCTTCCGGTGCGGCCGAGGCCGGTTTGCACTTCGTCGACGATGAGAAGCGCGCCGTGCTCGTGGCATAGGTCACGTGCGGCCGCGATAAAGCCGGACGGAGCTACGCGAATGCCGGATTCGCCCTGGATGATCTCGACGAGGAACGCGGCAAAAAAACCGGGACGCGCGGCGAGCGCAGCCCGTAAGGCCGCGAGGTCGCCGAAAGGCGTCACATGGAAACCCGGAGCCGGAGCGCCGAAGCCGCGCTGAAAGGCCGCCGTATCGGTAGCCGACATTGCGGCCAGGGTGAGGCCGTGGAATGCGCTGGTGGCCGCCATGATGCCGGTGCGACCGGTGCGGACGCGTGCGAGCTTGATCGCGGCCTCGACGGATTCGGCACCACTATTGGTGAAGACGACATGGGCGAAGCCCGGCGGCGCCACCGCCAGCAGTCGCTCCGCCAGTTTTCCTTGCACGGCAGGTATCGAGGTGATGGCGAGGTTCGGCAACCGTTCGCGCCGTACGCTCTCGATCGCCTGCCAGATCGGCTCAGGGTCGTGACCGAAAGGCACTGCGCCGAATTGCGCGATACAGTCCGCGTAGCCGATGCCGCCAGCGTCGAACAGATAGCAACCCTCGCCGCGAACATAGGTTTTGTCCAATCCGAGCCGTTGATAAACGAAGCCTTTGTATGGGGCGACATAGCGGGTATAGGCATCCTGCTCATCGCGGCGCCAGTGCTTGAGCGTTGCCAGATCAACGGTGTCGCGGTCCAGGAGGGAGAGAGGGCGACGGGTGTTTCGCTCCGGCGTATCCTGTGTCCACCCGGCTTCAGCCCCTAGCGAGCGCTGACGGAGCCGATCCGCGAGCAACGCACGCTTCTCCACAGTCGAAAGCTGATCGACCCGGACCTTGGACATTACGATTGGCCCTGGGTCTGGAGAACGTTGAGGTAGCGCTCGATTTCCTCTTCACTCAGTTCGTCGATGCGCTGCAGAAGGTCGGCAGCGTCAGCACCCGCCAGAGAGATGCTGGGTGAGGATGTCGCGTGCGCATCAGCAGCGTTGGGTTCAACAGCTCTGCCATTCCCTGTGCCGTTTTCACGACTTTCACTGGACAAGCGTTCTGACACATGCCCGATCAACGCGACGATGCTCTCGCTCTGCATCAGATAGGCGATCGGGATGTTCAGCCCGAGATCTGCATTGATGCGGTTGCGCAGCTCCAATGCAATCAATGAATCCAGCCCGAGATTACGCAGCGACTGATGCGGATCGATGCGGGCCGGCGAAGTCCCGATTGCTCGCGCCAGATGGTCGCGGACATAGGCCTCGAGCAGAGCCGGCCGCGACGCCGCGTCGGCCTCCAGGAGGGCGTGGACCTGCGAGTCGGCGCTGGCGCCGTCGTCCGCCGCGCCCGGCGCGTCGGTGAGATCGACGAAGCGCGCCGGGATCCGCTCTCCGAGCGCCCGTGCGATGTGCTTCCATTCGAGCTGCGCCACAATCACATTGGCGGCCTCGCTGGCGATCAGCTCGTCCAAGGCGTCGAGCGTGTCGGCGAGCGGCATGGTGGTGATCCCGAGGCGGTCCAGTCGCTGGGTAGCGTCGTCGCTGTTCGCAACGTATCCGACTTCGCCGATGCGGCCCCAGTTCACCGTCAGGCCGGGCAGCCCCTGGGCACGGCGGCGATAGGCCAGCATGTCGAGGAAAGCGTTGCCGGCCACGTAATTGGCCTGGCCGGGATTTCCGATGGTCGAAGTCACCGAGGAGAACAGGACAAACAGGTCGAGCGGAATGTGCTTCGTCAGCAGGTGCAGGTTCCACGCGCCGATCGCCTTCGGCCGCATGGCGGTCCACATCCGCTCCTCGTCGAGATACTCGATGGATGCGTCGTCGAGCACCATCGCGGCATGCAGGATGCCACGAAGTGGGCCCATCGTGGCCTGGACGTCATCGATGATGCGCCGCGTCTGCGCGCGGTCGGCGATGTCGGCCGCGTAGGTCTTCACCTCGGCGCCCTGACCTCGCAGGTCGTCGAGGATAGTCTTCGCCGCCGGCGAAGGCGCGCTGCGTCCGACGAGCGCGATATGGCGGGCGCCGCGACGGACCAGCCGGCCGGCGACCGCGAGCCCGAATCCGCCGAGCCCGCCGGTGATGAGATAGCTGGCATCCGGGTCGATGCGGACAGCGCGCGGCTGTTCCTCGACCGGCAGTCCCTCGTGCTCGTCGATGGCGACCACCATCTTCCCGATATGCTTGCCCTGGGTCATGTTCCGGAAGGCATCGACCACGCGGGTGACCGGAATCACGCGGTGCGGCAGCGGGTGCAGTTGGCCCTCTGCGAAGTGGTCGAGCACCGGCTGCAGCGCGCTGCGCGGAAGGTCCAGGCGCTGGTCGAAGGCGCGACCGAGGTCCACAGCGAAGACCGAGATATTCTCGCGCAGCAGCCGCATGCCGATCTTGCGGTTCTTGTAGATGTCGACAAGTCCGATCTCGACGTAGCGCCCGAACGGACGCAGGACCGCAAAGTTCTTGTCGATGGTCTCGCCGGTAAGCGAGTTGAGAACGATATCCACACCCTCGCCATGGGTTAGCGCCATGATCTCGTCCGCGAAGGCGAGGCTGCGGGAGTCCATGACATGAGGCACGCCAAGCACGGAGAGAAGTGCGCGCTTCTCGGGCGTGCCGGCCGTCGCGAACACGGTCGCGCCGGCCCGCATGGCGAGTTGAAGCGCCGCAAGGCCGACGCCGCCGGCCGAAGAATGGATCAGCACGCGCTCGCCCGCCCGCAGACCCGCGAGCGTGTGAAGCGAATAGAAGGCGGTCACGAAGGCGATGGGCACGGTCGCCGCCTCCGCCATGCTCAGATGGGCGGGCTTGCGCGCAACGAAGCGCTGGTGGGTCGTTAGGTGAGTGGCGAGGCTGCGCGATCCGATCGCGACGACCTCGTCGCCGACGGCGAAATCGGTCACGGCGCTGCCGACCGCGGAGACCCGGCCGGCGCATTCGAGGCCGAGCAGACGCGCCACGCTCTCGTCGGTGATCGCATCGCGGGGAATCATTCCCATCGCATGCATCAGGTCCTTGAAGTTGAGGCCTGTTGCCGCGATCTCAATCTCGATCTCGTCGGCCCGCGGCGCGATGCGCGTCAGCCGCCGCGGCAAGAGTGATTCGAGAATACCCGGTCGTTGCAGCTCGATGCGGAACGGCTGTCCGCCGGTTCCCGCCGGACGGCCCATGCCGTGCACCGTGGCCGGTGTGACCGGGAGCAGCCGGTGGACGTAGCGGAGCTCGCCATGCAGCGCGATCTCGTCCTCCGACTCCTCCGGCGTCGTCAGCTCGTCAGCGAGGGCGCTGATCTCCTCTGCGGAGGACAAGCCAAGATCGACGAGATGCCAGCGCAGGTTCTTGTATTCGGCGGCGGCGACGCGGCCGAGCCCCCAGAGCGGCGCCTGACCGACCTCGAGCGGCAGGCAGCGGCCCGCGACGGGCTGGGCGCCGCGCGTGACGAGCCACATCGACTCGACGGCGAGGCCGTCGGTCTGTGCCAGCGCCTGGACGAGGTTCAGCGCGCCGATGCTGCCCATCCGGGCGTCGGCAATCATGTCTTCGGCCGTCGCCGCACCTTTGGCTTCGGCATCGTCGGTGATGATGTCGAGGCTGAAGAGATGGACGATGCCGGCGAGGCGCGGCGTCTGGCCGCGCACATGCGCGAGCAAGCTCTGCATGTCCTCCTTGTGGCCGACGCGGACGGTGAAGCGGCCGCCCCGCCGGAGGAAATCGGTGCCGTGGGTGACTTCGATCACGCGGTGGCCGCGCTCGCGCAATTCAAGCGCGAGCTGTCCCCCTGCACTCGAATAGAGCGCCGATCCCCGGTCCGCGAAGACGAGCCAGGTCTTGGCAGCCGCCGGGGGGCGCGACGCGGCGATGGCCGGCAGAAGCGGGCCGCGCGACAGGATCAGCGCGTGTTGCGCACGGCTCGCCGTGGGGCTGTCGCCGATGCAGAGCGTGTCGGAGAATCCGCTCTCGCTCAGCACCGCCCTCCATTTCTCGCATCCAATGGTCGGCTCGTCGTGGCGCACATCGTCGTCGAACAGCCACCAGCCGTCGAGCAAGCCGAAGATCAGCGTCGTGCTCAGCCAGGGCCGCATCACCTCGCCGAGCATGATCGTGCCGCCCGATCCCAGGAGATCCGACACGCGCCAGAGGCTCTTGCGCAGGTCCCGCGTGGCATGGAGCACGTCGCAAGCGATGATGAGGTCGAACGAGTGCGGCTCGAAGCCCTGCTCCGCCGGATCACGCTCAAGGTCGAGTGGCCGGCATTGCAGGAAAGGGTATTGGGCGAAACGCTGCTGGGCCCGCGCCGTGAAATGCGAGGAGATGTCGGTGAAGACATATTCCGCGCAATGGGGCGGCAGCACCGGCAGCACGAAGCTGCTCATGCCGCCGGTGCCGCCGCCGAGCTCGAGAACCCGGAGGCTCTTGCCGGGTGGCAGGCGGCGTACGATCTCGAGAATGGCCTCCTGCGCGAGCAGGTTGGTGGCACGCAGAGTCGGAGAGTCCTGATAGAGGTGTTCTGTGGTCGCGAGTTCGCCCTCGGGGAAAATGAGACCCAGAGGATCGACCTTGCCGGTCAGCACGGCCGCAAGAATTCTCGCCGCAGATGCGGAACAGCGACAGCTCGACCTGGCCTTCGGGAAATGCATCCCATGCCGTCTGCCAAAGACGATCCGGAGACTCAGTCGAGGCCAGTTCCGTGGGGCTCAGCTCCTTAAGCATCAGCCGGAGCCACCGGCCGTATTTTGGCAACAGGCCTAGCCGCGTGGCCAGCGCATCGACCGGTATCCCGGCACAGGCGGGTGCCCAGCCCAGCTCGCGCAGCGCGCGCACGATATAGGCCGCCGCCGCGGTCCGGGCGCGGGCGTGAAATTCGGTCTCGAACCGCGCGCGATCGAGCCGCCGCCAGAGTTGCTCGCCCCGCGTCAGGAGATCGGGCGCCAGCGCGGCGGGGCTGGGGATGTGGATCGAAACACGCGGGGTTTCGCCCTGCCGCTGCTTCAGCTTCCACTGATATTCGTAGAATGTTCCGAAGCCGCGCTGCACGCGCTGTTCGCTCGGCCGGCACACCAGGCCTTCAACTTCGAGCAAGCGCTGACCCTGCGCATCGAACACCGCGATGTCGGCTTTGAGCACCGTTGCGTCGAACCGGGTGAGGCTGGCGGCCGCAAAGGCGCTCGCGCCTGCCGGCGCATGGAAGCGCAGCCGCTCGATTGTGACCGGATAGTAGCCCTTGCCTTTGGCATCGGTCCAGAATGACGCGGGCAGCGCAGCGACCGCGGTCTGAAAGCACGCATCGAGCAGGGCGGGATGGATCTGATAATTATCGGCCTGCAAACCTTGCGGCAGGCGGACGGCCGCGAAGGTCCCGTCGTTCCCGGTCCAAAGCTGCGCGATGCCCTGGAAATTCGGGCCATAATTGTAACCGGCGTCGGCGAGCCGCCGATAGAATTGTCCGACACCGACCGTCTCGGGCGAGCGCGCCCGCAGAGCATCGAGCGTCGTGCGCTGCCCGAAAGGCCGACCGGCCTTCCTGATGATGCCGCGCGCATGCGGTTCCCAGGGCGCATCAGCAGACGTCTGCGCACGGGCGAAGATCTCGACCTCCTGCGCCTGCGGATCGAACTGGATCTGGGCAGCGCTGGCGATCGCGGGATCGAGCGCAAGGAATTTCTGGAACTCGAAATCCTCGATCACACACGGCCCGGCGCCGAACGTCTCGCGCGCGACCACGAGCGCCATCTCCACGAAGCCCGCGCCCGGAAAGATGCTCGCTTGGCCGAGCCGGTGGTCCATCAGATAGTTCAGCTCGGACAAATCGAGGGCAGCAGTCCAGACCGGCTCGGCAGTCTGCAGCCGCTGGCCGAGTAGCGGATGGACGAAGACTCCGCGCCGGTAATTGCTAAGGGTAGTGGATTCTCGCCAATGATGTTCCGCCTGGAACGGATAGGGGGGCAGCTTCACCGCCATCGCGTCAGCCGGGAAAAGCTTGGGCCAGTCGGTCTCGCCGCCGATACAGAACAATTGGCCGAGCGTGCCGAGCATCGCCGCGCGCTCGGGTTCGTCGCGCCGGATCGACGGTAGGACGCGCCCTTCTAGCGCATTCTCGCCAAGACAGGCGGTGATGTCGCGCCGCAGGATCGGATGGGCGCCGAGCTCGACGAAAACACGATGGCCGTCCGCGATCGCCTTCTGTACGGTGTCGCGGAAAAGCACGGGGTCGCGGACGTTGCGATACCAATATTCGGCATCGATCTCCGGGCCCCCGACCGCCGCCGCCGTGACCGTCGAATAGACCGGGATCGCGGCGGGCTGCGGCCGGATCGCGCGCAGGCACTCAACGAGTTCGTCCCGCAATCGCTCCATGCGCGGGCTGTGGAACGGAACGTCGACCTTCAGCGGCCGGCTGAACACGCCCGCCTCGTTGAGCGACTTGTCGATGTCGGCAAGCACCGCTGCGTCGCCCGACAGCGTGATCGAGCTCAATCCGTTGATCGCCGCAATGGAGGTTTTTTGCGGGTGGCGATCGACCATCGCCATCGCCTCCTGGGGCGAAATCCCTGCGGCCAGCATCACGCCTTCGCCGGCAGTCTGATGTTGCAGCCGGCTTCGGTGATAGGTGACGAGGACGGCATCCTCGAGCGAGAGCACGCCTGCGATGGCGAAGGCGGCCATCTCGCCGGCGCTGTGTCCGAACACCGCGGCGGGCTCGATGCCCCAGGAGCGCCAGAGCGCCGCGAGCCCGATCTGCAGCGCAAAGATCGCCGGCTGGCCGTAACGGGTTTCCTGGATCGGCGAGGTCGCCTCGTCGGCGCGAAGGATGTCGAGAAGCGACCAGCCGGACAGATCACGATAGAGATCGTTCACTTCCTCCAGCGCGCGGCGGTACACCTGCTCGCGCTCGAGCAGGTCCCGTCCCATCGCCCACCATTGCTGACCCATGCCGGAACAGATAAAAACCGGGCGCCAGGATTCGACGGATTTCCGACCGACGGCACTGTTGGGGCGGGTTTCCCCACGTAGATAGGCCTCGAGCTGGTCCTGCACCTCGGCCGCGTTGCGCGCGGGCAGCGACAGGCGGAAATGATGATGAGAGCGCTTGACCGCGGCGGTGTAGCATACGTCGCGTAGCGGCGCGCCACGCAGCAGGCCGCCTTCGCCAAAGGCAGCAAGATAGCTTCTCGCGACATCGGCGAGCGCCGGCTCGCTGCGGGCCGAGAGCAGGAGCGGCCACGCGGTGTCCTCGGCGTCGGCAACCGGAGCGGCGGCCGCGCGGCCCGGCTCGGGGGCTGCCTCGATAATGATGTGACCGTTGGTCCCGCCGAAGCCGAACGAATTGATGCCGGCGCGAAGCGGCGTGCCGTGGCTGTCGGGCCAGGGCTTGAGGGTCTGCGCCACCTCGATCCGCAAGTCATCGAAGGCGATCTCGGGATTGGGCGTCTCGAAATGGAGATTGGGAGGAATCTGGCGGTGCTGCAGGCACAACACCGTCTTGATAAGGCCGGCCATCCCGGACGCGGCCTCGAGATGTCCGATATTGGATTTGATCGAGCCGATCAGGCAGCGTTCACCAGACCGTCGCGCAACGCCGTAGACAGCGCCGATTGCCGCCGCCTCGATCGGATCGCCGACCGGTGTGCCAGTACCGTGCGCTTCTACGAACTGGATACTTTCGGCCGGAAGATCCGCAAGGCGTAGCGCATCACGCAGGTTCTCTTCTTGCGAGGCGCGGCTCGGAACTGCGATGCCATCGGTACGGCCGTCTTGATTGACGGCGCTGGCACGGATCACGGCGTGGATGTGATCGCCGTCCGCGAGAGCGCGTGCCAGCGGCTTGAGGACTATCACGGCCGCGCCTTCGCCGCGCACGAAGCCGTTGGCGCGCGCGTCGAAGCTCTTGCAGCGCCCGTCAGGTGACAGCATCGATGCCTTGCTGAAGCCGATACTCGCATGAGGGCGCACGATGACGTTTACGCCACCCGCTAAGGCGAGATCCGAAGTTCCTTTCCAAAGATTCTGGCAAGCGAGATCGATTGCGACGAGCGAGGAGGAGCATGCGGAGTCGACCGCAAGGCTCGGACCGACGAGATTGTAAAAATATGAAATGCGGTTTGCAGCAAGGCTGAGCGAGACGCCGTGATTGGTGTAGGCATCGATCGTGTCGCGATCGCTCATCTGCACGATGCCGTAGTCGTAGCTGCTGATGCCGATGAAAACGCCAGTCCGCGTGCCAGCGAGCGCGGACAGGGTCATGCCGGCATCGTCGATCGCGTCGTAGGAGACTTCGAGAAGCAAGCGCTGTTGCGGATCGGTTGGCGCTGCCTCACGCGGACTAATCCCGAAAAACTCCGCGTCAAAGCGGTCGATGCTATCGAGAAAGCCTCCCCATCGAGTATACATTCGGCCCGGTCGGGCCGGATCAGGATGATATAAAGAGGATGCGATCCATCGATCCTGCGGAACCTCGACGACGGCATCCACGCCATTGGTCAACAATGTCCATAGGTCGTCTGGGCTTCGAACGCCGCCAGGAAAACGACACCCAATACCAATAATCGCAATCGGTGCAGCGCTCACGTTACTCCCCCGCGTGGCATTTTCTACAATGCCAGTCGGCTTTAAAGCCGACAACACCTTCTTACTGCGCCTTGAGCCGTCACGATGTCACGGGTAATCACGCAATTTGAACGCGCCGCTGCATTGCCGAGTTCCGAGGTGGTACGTTTTTGCCGCCGCAGGCAGGCGCAAAGATTAATGATGTGAAAACCTGATCGCGCGCATGACGCACCAGTCGCCAAGGTGATCCGCGTTGGCGATGGTTGACCCCCACATGGGGCCTGCCGCTCAGCCCTTTGCGCGCGAACGGCCTCGGCACCTTCGCGGGGCTTGTGCTGCCTGTTCTGTGTCTCCTAAATCTCTCGCGATTGCGATCCGACGATCGATCGTGTTTAGACGCGCGGTCACCGCGCAGTCTGAGGCCTCGGGTCGGAACGGATTGGATCGGAGGGCGGATTTTAGGATGGAAGCGCCTTGACCAAAGAACGAACCGTCGGAGCCTTAGACAAAAAAGAGCTTGGCAACTGTTTGCCGATCAGCTTTTGGACCTCGATATGGACGTCCATTGCCAACAGCGAATTCCCGCCGTTCTCAAAAAAATCGTCGTCGATCGTAAGCGTATCGACCTTTAGAAGCCGCTTCCAGATTTTCAGCACCTCCGCCTGCAAGGCCTCTTCCGACCGTGGCTTTTCGGGTCGGTGCCGCGGTGGCGCAGCGTCCGTGCTCCGAGGCAAGATGTGGGTGTGCACGAGCCGCGTGAGCCAATCGCGCCATGATCGTGCGACGGGCTCCCTCGCCGCGGGAATTGCCTTCTCGTGCGCCAATTCGCTGAGCCGCGTGCGCTGGATTTTGCCGGTTAGCCCTTTGGGAAGCGCAGCGACCGTGGAGATGCGGCGAGGAGTTCTTGAATGCCGCGAGGCGTTCGCCCGCAAAAGCACGCAACGCATCTGGCGTAAGCGTCGCGCCGGGCCGCAGGACGATTGCGGCGGCGACATCTTCCCCCAAGCTCGGGTGCGGTATGCCAAAGGCTGCAGCTTCGACGACGTCGGGGTGCTGCATCAACACCAGATCGATCTCCTGCGGTGAGATCTTCTCGGCGCCGCGGTTGATAATCTCGCGACGTCGCATGTGCAGTGAAAGGAAGCCATCCTGGTCGAGTGAGCCGATGTCGCCGGTGCGATACCAGCCGTGCTGGAAGACCAATGCATTGAGCTCAGGCGCATTCAGATAGCCCGAGGTGATCGATGGTCCGCGCACGAAAACCTCACCTCGCTCGCCACAGCCGACCTCACGGCCGTTCTCGCCGACGATCTTGATAATGCCGGGCCAAGGCAGACCGCAGGTGCCGGGCTTCGACAGGCCTGGTTCCGGTCTATTGGAGGCAATCTGCGCGGTTTCGCTCGATCCGTAATGCTGCAGAACCGGCACCCCAAGCACCGTCTGCATCTCTTCGAGCACCGGTTGGGCGATCGCCGCCCCCGCGGTCGAGATAAGTCGTAGCGAATGCATGGCACGCAGGCCGGGTCGGTCGCGAGCCTTGTCGAGGATTGCGCGATGCATGGTCGGACCAGCGGAATACCAGGTCGGCCGCAATTCTCCCAGCCACTCGGCCAGCTCAACATTCATCGCATCGGCCGGAAAGGCGACGCTGCCGCCGATCAGCAATGGCGGCAACACCGTGGTGGTGAGGGCATGCGAATAGTAGACCGGGGACACATTCAAACAACGGTCTTCCGACGTCAGGCTGAACCAGATGTGAACCCGTTCCGCTGATGCCAGCACGTTGCCATGGCTGAACGGAACAAGATTGGGGTCCGCGGTCGTTCCGGATGTATGCAGGATGAAGGCGGGTGTGTCGGGCTCGGGGTCGTCGTCGGCGCTTGGCGGCGCGATCTGCGGCGCCGAGAGTGCGAAATCGAGACGCCCAGGCGCAGAAGCAACTGCCTCGATGATCGGTACGGACCTTTGTTCGGCGACGCTCCGAGCCGATGACGGCACGCCGCGCTGGAGCAGTATAGCGCTCGGGCGCAGGCTGCGGAAACATCGCTCGATCTCAGCTGTCGTCAGTTTGGGATCGAGCGGAATCGCGGCCGCCGAACAGGCCGTCGTTACGATGCTCCAGGCAGCGGCCGCACTGTCAGGAATGCCGATCGCAATGCGCGCATCTTGTCCGAGTCCGGCTTGGCGGAGGGTGCGACGGACATCCACGATCTGCTGCGCCAATTCACGATAGCTAAGCGGAACGAATAATGTTCCCACCATAGCCGGTCGATCGGCTTGGACCTCGGCCTGCGCCCGGATGTGTGCACTGATCGTGAGCAGTCCGGTGCGACCATCCGGCTTGCGATGAACAGCGGACTTAGCATCGGATTCGATCATGCCCATGTTTTTTTCCGTCTTCCATCGGCTCGTCACGCAACTTTTTAGCGTAAAGTTCCCCTATGCCTGCCGTAGCCGACCAAAGCTATTGGTGAAGCTCACGTCAGCACGATGCTCCAGTCCTTTGGCGGCGAGACATCCTGAAAGCCTGCCGCCATGTGAATTCCGATATGCACCACATCGGGCATCGGAATGAAGAGGCTCGCCAAAAATGCCGCAGTCGGCAACGTCCCCGATAGCGGTACGGCGAGAAGGTGGACGCCCTGGGCGCGCAGGTGATGGCAGAGATGGCAAACAAAACGCATCCGCTCCCGTGTCGTGAGGCCGTCGTCCGCCCACAGATCCAGCATCGCGGCACGTACCGGCTCGCGTCCCTAAATCGTCAGAAAATGATAATGGGCCAAGCCCTGCACGACGCCGTTGCGCTCGAACACAAAGGTCTCAGAAGTCTGGTTGGAGACCAAATAGGCGAACTCTTCCCGGGACCACATAAGCGCCCATTCGAACGTCGCGGTCGCTGATCCCACGACCTCGATGCAGCGATCAATGTCGCTCTCGCGATAGGGGCGGACGTGGGGGTCGCGCCCATAGGGCGTGAGCTGGAGCACGGGGCCGAGCGTACGGCTTGCAAGCCGCTCAGAGCTATTTATGCCTGCGCGCGCCAGTGTGCTCGGCGACAGGAATTTTGCAAGGAAACGGCCGCGAAACATGATCTTGAATTTGTGCGGGAAAGCCTGCGCGAATTTCGACCAGAACTGGAACGAACTCGATTGCGGATCACCGAGGACCAAGCCGAGGGTCAGCCCGACGCCTTGCGCCTCATTTCTCCGTTGCATTTCCTCGACCAGCGGCAAGGCGGCACGGCGATAGTCCGGATCGACCGTGAACATAGTCGACAGCGATGCGGTGATCACCTTGTCGCTCACCCGCATCGGCTGTGGAGCCGAGAATATGGTCCCGACCATTTTCGTGCCTTCATAGGCAACGACACAGACCGCTCGGCAGGCGGGCGAAAGCCGCCAGCTCAGATAGGCCGCATCGGCAACAGGAAACCACACGCGCGCCCCATATTCGCGAGCCCAGACACGGCGCGTAAGCTCGGCAACATCCTCGAAATCGCCTTGGTAATCTCGAATCTCGATGGCCGCCATTTGCTAACCGTGCACTTGTTCGCGGCTATGTTGCACACCCCTGGACTGACGGCGAGGGTAAAGCAACGGAGGAGCGACGAGTATGCTCCCGGCAGCATGATATTGTTCGGCATCGGAAGCGCAGCGAGGCGCGTTGTTACATGACCAGCAGGTTCCACGTTTTTGGTGTTGGCAGTGCAAATGGGCGCTCGTTCCAGAAAAGCACGAGTTGCCACGGGCCCGGGATCGGAAAAAAGAGGTTCGCCAAGAAGGCCGGTGCCGGCATCGCAGCGCAACGCGCTGCGACGACGACATGGGTGCCGCGTTCGCGCATATGATCGCAGAAATGCCCAAGAAAGCAGGCTCTCTCCATCATTGTGAGGCAGTCATCAGCCCAAAGGGCGATGACGGCGACCCGCGCGCTTTCACGTCCCTGCATGGTCATACGATGGCAATTCAACAATCCGCGGACCGCGCCGCCATCAAGCTCATATACAAGCGTCTCACATTGAGCGCTTTCGAGCCTGTGGCGCAAGTTGTCTTGGCTCCAGAGCAGCGTCCAGTCGTAGTCGGTACCCGAACGCTCTATGAGATCGGCACAGCGCGCGAAATCGGTAGGACAGTAGGGGCGCACATGGGAATTCCGCCCGAACGGGAGCTGTCTAGAAAGAGGCCCCAGCACGCTGTTGAGCGTCCGCTCCCAGCGCTGCACGCTCGCACGCACCAGCACCTCGGGCGCTAAAATCTTGCCCCAGTAATTCACCGGGAAAAGGAATTTCACCCGGTCGGGAAGGACTTCCGCATATTTCCGCCAGAACACATAGGATGGCGAAGTCGGCTCATTCATCACGGTGGCGATGGAAAAGGCGATGTTGTGTTCGACGCTACGTTCTCGCAATTTATTGATGAGCGGCAGCGCCGCGCGCCGGTAGTTCGCATCGACAGTGAGGCCGAAGTTCAGCCCAATGGAATGAACGGAAGAGCCCGCGCGCAACTTATGAGGTACTGAAAACAGACTGCCGACAAGACAATCGTTCTCGTAGGCTGCCGCGCACAATGCACCGCTGCCTGGCCCGACGAGCCAACGGAAAAAATCGAGTTCGGCCGCAGTGACCCAGGCTTTCTCGGCATATTCCGAAACCCAGACGCGATTCCAGAAGTCGCAGATATCGCTGAAGTCGCCAGAATATTCTCGATATTCGATCGGATTCATGAAAGGGCTACGCTTAGTTTGATGCCTCGAAGACAGCGAACGGCCCTGATATCTGGTGGCGGGTCTGCTTGAGGCCGACGGCGGCGATCCATGCTTTTAGGTCTTCGGCAGTGCCGCCAGGCCCGAAGCCACCGACGCCGTCCCTAACGAAAAGACGCTGCCGCAGCCCCGGCCCCCGGCAAATCATCCCGCCGATGATGCGACCGCCAGGTCGCAGGCATCGTGCGGCCTCCTCGATAGCCGCACGGGGGTCTGGCATGCAGTGCAGGCCCCAATAGGACAGAAAAAGGTCAACGGTGCCGGTTTCGACGGGAATGCGCGCGGCATCACCTTCGATAAATTCGATTTGGCCGAGTTTGAGAGCCTCGGCACGCTGGCGCGCGCGCGCAAGCATCTTCGGCGACAAGTCGAGGGCGATGTAACGCACCTGTTGCCTTGCGGACAGTGCAGTAAAGGTAGCGCCGCCACCGCAGGGTGCATCCACGATGACCGCGCCGTCGTGAAGTTTTGTTATCGCCTGCATGCTGTCGTAAGACGCCTTGGGATCGCCGCCCCACAACGCGATACCGATCGCGCGCGCCAGCCAGGGTCGCTCCATCCAAAAGGCGTAGGCACTGCCAAATGCACCGTCGAAGACCGCGCGAACCCGGCTCGTGACGTCCGAACTAGACACGGCTGCGTCCTCCGTTGCCCTGATACAATTCTAGCAGCAAAGCAAAGCGGCGGCAGGGGTCAATCCGTCGTATCGGGACCGAACAGCCACGACATCGCGGCCTCGCCCGATCCGGTGGCTGCAGGCCATTCCCAACAGTCGAGAGGAGCGTCCTGCCCAGCAACAACGACCGCTGCGCGGTACTCGTTACCACAATCGAGCGCGCTCAACGTCCAGCGATGAACATCGTTGATGTCGTGCCGCGTTTCGATCAGTCGAACGTCGTCGCCGGGGCGCAGCGTGACGTCGAAAGCCGCGAGAGGCACCGTCAAGCCGTCCCCCCTTGCTTTGAGATAGGCTTCCTTACGGGTCCAGCAGGCGAAAAAACCGCCGGGTCGTTCTTGCGATGTCAACGCCGAGAGATCGCGCCATTCGCGCGGCGAGAAGAAGCGTTGTGCAATTTCCTCCATGGCCAAGTCGGTACGGATACGCTCGACGTCAACACCCACAGCGTGGCGGCGGTTAAGCCCGACAAGGATGTAATCGCCCGAATGCGACACGTTGAACTGCAGGCAAGCCGTCGCCGGCGCGAGCAAAGTCGGCTTTCCAAAATGATCGGTCGCGAAGGTGAGATGCCGGACGGGGCAGTCGAGACAATGGCCGAGCAACAGCCGGAGAAGTGCGCGTGCCACGATATAGCGGTTGCAGTCGGCCTCGAACCGAAAACAATCGGCGCGGGCGCGCTCGTCGTCGGATAACAGATCGCGTAAATCCGGAACATCGCCGTGCAAGCGGCGCAGATCCGCTCTCCAGACATGGGTGCGATCCGCCGGCAGAGCGTATCGACCAATCGGGTGTCGCCAAAGGGAGCGGCTATCGGTCATAGATCGCCGCCCTAGGGAACACCCTCGCTAGGCGAAAATGAGCAGGCATCTCTCGACTTCGGAGATGGTCAATTCAGATCACCATCGCGAACGTCGCCGGTTCGAAATTAAACATCGTCAAACGCCAATCATCTGCTCCCAAGCTTGGTCACGACCACGCGCGCCGTACCTTCCGCCGAAACAATCACGCGGAGCGTCTTGGCATCAAATTCAACTCCAGCGAGACGCAGCTCGCGGACCTGCGCCTCCAGTTGCGTACCATCAGCGTTCTTTTGAAAGGCGGTAACGGCATCCTCAATATTCCGACGCACGTTCGACATCAGAGGAGACAGGTCGATCTCAGCGTGATCGGCCAGCATTTTTTGCAGATAAGGTGCAGCTGCCTGGGCCGCGAAGCCAAGCGCACCAAAAACCGCCTCCGATTGAACATCGAGTTCGATATTGTCAAACCGCAACAATTGCTGCGTGCGGTCGAGTACGGGCTTGCCCCAGACATACACGGTGCCATCAGCGCCGAAGCGCAGCCAGGTATTCGTCTCGTCCGCTCTGATGTCCGTTGTAAACAACAATCGATCACCGGACGGCGCCAGTTTGGCGCTGCGAATAGTCGCCGTGAACGTACCGCCCTTGTCGAGCGGGAACGATTTGCCCTTCACTTGCGCCTCGATCAACCGGTTCACATCCGCGAACGGCATATCGATCGGAAGGTCGATGTTGACTTGGCCCTGATCCATCTGCGGGACGATCTCGAGCTGCGCCGGAAACGGGCAATCGGGTTTGGTATCGACCGTGACGACTGAGGTTTGCGCCCTCACCCCGACGCTCACCGTGACCCCGTTTTGGTTGATCAGAGGCTGAGCGGACAATGCCTGCGTAGGCCGAAATACGAGCCACAGATTGGGTGCGCCGCCCGGACCCGTAACCGGGGCCGTCCCTGGACCCGAACCGAGCGGAATTGCGCTGCACATCTTGAGCCATTGTGCGCGCACGGCCTGCTCGAACATGGGGCTATTGGTCATTTGCGATTGCATCACACTGACCTGCTGGGAGATGAAGCTCTGTACGATGACCTTCATTTGTTCCGAGAGGTTCATCGTTGAACCCATGACGGTCAGCCTCGCCTCGCCAATAATCACCTGCAGGTCGAGGTTGCTCTCCACTCGCCAGTCCGCGCGCAGATTGGGTCGCGTCGTCAGTATGATCTGACCGTCGAATTCGGCGCTCTGTTCAGTAGTGCCAGCGTCCGCAGTTTTCTCCTGGCCGTTATCTTGCCGCGGTTGAACGCGCTGCGGGTCCGCCTTGGGGGGCTCACTCCCGGAAAAACCAGGTGGACCGCGGAAGCCGGGCGGCGGACCTCCCGGGAAGCCCGGTGGCGGTCCCGGAAATCCGCCGGGCGGTCCTGGAAATCCGCCGGGCGGTCCTGGAAATCCGCCGGGCGGTCCTGGAAATCCACCGGGCGGTCCTGGAAATCCGCCAGGCGGTCGTGGAAATCCGCCAGGCGGTCCTGGAAATCCGCCGGGCGGTCCTGGAAATCCTCCGGGTGTCGACCCAGGAGAGCCACTTGATGGTTGTCCGGGAGAGCCGCCAGGCGGTGGCCCGGGAAATCCGCCGGGCGGTCCGGGAAATGAAGCGTGAACTGACCCGTGCAGTGTTGATGAGAGCGTCAATCCCTGCGGGCTGCCCGCGACGACGAAAGGATCTCGCGTCAGCGACAACTGCATTCCCATATTGGGACCACTTGGAAGCGAGCGCCCCAAGGCACCGAGCAGAGTCGAAAGGTCGCGGGGTAGGGCTTGCTCGATCGCATCTTGGATCGCGCTGAGCGGAACGACGACCGGCGTCACGATCAAAGAGCTGCTCGTGACCGGCGGCAAAGGCGGACTCTGAGCGAGTTCCGGTGGGCGGCTGTTTGGATGTGGCGCAAGCCACGCCATCTTCCACGCGACGGCGGCGGCAAGGCAGGCGAGCGCGGCGAACGCGACGATCCACACGGTACGTCTCATGCCAATTCAATCCTTGCTGTCACGCGACCGCGCGTTGTCACGCGACCGCGCGAGCTCGCATTGTGTCGGAGCTGCCACTGCGCTGCCAAACGTCCGCCCGGTGCCGGAATACCTCGCCAAAGGGCCGAAGCAATAAACCTCGCGCTCTTCGTCGCGACATCGACAAACGCCGCCGACGTTCCATCGATTTTCGCGTTCAACGTCGGACCCATCAGCGCAAGCAGCGGGCGTCGCGGCGATTGAACGATCGCAAATCTTGTGTCCGCATTCCGAGCGCCGACGCTCGGACGGGTTGCGACCCATAAGACGCGTTTCGATTGCTGCTGAGCACGCATGTCGCCCACCTGATGTGGTGCCCGATCGCTCGATTTTCACATTATCACTGGAGACTTTCGGGTGTTTAGGTGCCGTGCTCGTCAATTTGACAATGCAACCGCGCGGTCGTGGATTACCTAACCTGCTGTAGCTCAGCCAATGGCTTGCGCTAGAGTTCCAACGCTTCCGAAAGGTCGTTCGATCAGTTTTAGATCATGCCTGCAAAGAGACCATCTGGCAACCTGCGCACTACGACTGCTCCGCACAGGAGGAAGGCCATCGCCGTAGAACATTATCCAGCTCTTCGGTTGCTCTCCAAGTCGCGATGATTTGAAGTGGTCTGTTATGCGGGATCGCGAGGCCGGCATCGCAGATTTGAAATTGCCGGCGGCCGCGTTCGGCTGCGCCGCCGTTCGAGAATAGCGGACCCACATTTGCGAAGCTTGCACAGCAGCTATCAATGCGCGCCGATATGCTGCCGTAGGCCTATTGCGCGGAATTGAGCAAGATGCTCGATGAAGACCGAATCCTTTCCGACGGAGAAGGCCATATCGATCATCGAGCGAGATCTCGAACGCCCGCTCGGAGCGGTATTCGCGGAATTCGATCCAAAGCCGATCGGCTCCGATCTTCGCAACTTTATCCAGACATTCTTGGTCGCCGCTGTCGACGGCGGCCACTCGCGAAGAATAAGAACCGTCGTCCCTCGGCACGACATCGCTATCGCCGGTAATAATGCGCACGCGTTCAGGGTCGAGACCCAAAACCTCGGCATCGCGCCTTGAGAGCGCAACCTACGCCTTCCAGCCCGTCCGCGAAGATTGACGCTCAAACCGGCGCGCCGCCCTCTCCTTCTTTGAACCTTTCAGCCGAGTTGTGTTATATTAACAGTGCTTTAGCTGAGTTGTGCTATGCTGACAGTGCTAGGGGATTGCGATGCAACACTTGCCCAGCAGCAAGGTTAGTCAAGGAACCATCGGTGAAGAAATCGAACGCCATTCGGTGGCTAGACCGGACCAAGCGGCTGTCATCTGCACCGGCTACACACCATTAGCATACCGTGAACTGCAGGATCTCATTCGCAAGATCCGAAAAGAATTGCGCAAAGCCGGCTACGCTCGGACAGCTCGGCTCGGCATTGCCCTACCGAATGGACCGCACGCAGCCCTGGCCATTGTCGCCGTCGCGTGCTCGGCGGTAGCGGTTCCTCTCAATCAAAAACAAACCCTAGTTGAAATGGAGCGATGCCTGGCGGTTCTCCGGCTCAATGCGATCTTACTGCTCCAAGGTGAAGATTCTGCCGCAAGGCAAGCGGCCATGCGGAGCAGCCTGGCAATCATTGAAGTAAGCCGGTCGGAAAACGGCACCCTTGGTTTGAGCACCAGCGTGCCGCAAGGTGGCGCACGCTATGAACTGGAGGAACCTGATCCGGAAGCCCCTGCCTTCATCCTCCAGACATCGGGTACGGCCGCGGAGCCCAAACTGATCCCGTTCAGTCATCGCAACATGCTGGCCGCAGCAGCGCGACTAAGGGATTGGTTCGAATTGACGCCCGGAGATCGCTGTCTTTGCGCCAATCCAGTTTTTTATTCTCACGGTCTGAAAGTGACGGTCCTTACGCCGCTGCTCACCGGCGGAACGGTTGCATTTCCAGCTGATCCCGCTCAATTTGACTTTGCGGAGTGGTTCGAACCCTCAGACCCACTTGGTATTCCACGGGACCGACGCTGCATCGCTTGATCTTCGATAAAGCGAAATACAGGCCAGACGCCAAGTCAGGTCATTCGCTGCGGGTTATTCTGTCCGGAGGCGCACCGCTTCCCCGGAATGTGCTCGAAGGCCTTCAAGATGCGTTGGGCGTCCCTGTCGTCGAACATTATGGCTCCAGCGAAGCGGCACCAATTGTTACGAACCTGCCATCACCTGGTGACACTAAGGTGGGGACATGCGGCATTCCCGGGCCGGGTACCGTGAGAATTGTCGACGACGACGGGCGCGAGGTCGCCGCCGGCGAGCGGGGCGAGCTTCTGATTGGAGGACCAAGCCTGATCTCCGGTTATCTCAATGCGCCGGAGCTTAATCGGGCGTGTTTCATCGACGGCTGGCTTAAGACGGGAGACATCGGCAGTCTCGATGCGGAGGGGTTCCTTACACTGCACGGCCGCAAGACCGATCTGATTAATCGAGGAGGTGAGAAGGTCTCGCCGTCCGAAGTCGATGAGGCGCTTATGCGGCACCCTGCGGTCGCCGAAGCCGCGGCGTTCGCGATACCCCACCCACGCCTCGGCGAGGATGTTGCTGCAGCTGTGGTGCTCAAACCACAAACGACAGCAAGTCCCCTTGAGCTCCGCAATTCTCTGAGCGATCAGCTTGCTTCGTTCAAAGTTCCTCAGCGAATTATCATCACCGATCGGCTGCCGAAAGGCTCGACAGGAAAAGTTCTCCGACGGCAGCTTAGCGAAACGTACGGCACGCAACCGGCTGCCTTGCCGGAGGATCCGGATAAATTGGCTGACAACAAGTTGCTATTGCAGCTTCGGGACATCTGGGAGAAACGTTTAGAAAGTGGCCCTCTCACGGTCGACGAAAATCTTTTTGAGAAAGGTGGAGATTCTCTACTTGCGTTGGAAGTGCTTACTGACATTGAGCGGCTCACCGGTATTCACCTTACCGATACCGCGATTGTTGATGCCCCAACAATACGTATGATGGCGCAGCTTCTTCAACAACACGGCACACTGCGGTCTGAGCCAGTGGTCGAGCTAAGCGGCCGTGCCCGTCCGCGCAATCTGTTTTTGGTGCAGACACGGCTTCAGCGATTTTTGGGGCCATGGCGCAAATGCGTGCGAGCGTTCCGAATGGCAATCCTTTTGGAATAAGGCCTGGCGCCAACTCCGACGACAACATTTTGACCGCCTGTGGCAAAGTTCTTGTTCCATTGTCCTAGTCCAACGTTCTCGGTCGCCGCTGTCGACGGCGGCCAATCGAGGAATAAGAATTGTCGTCCCTCGGCGTCGATCTGCCGAGCAAGCCGGACAATCTTCCAATCGGACTGCACGTGTCGGTGTTGTTTTACTAGGCTGCAGACGCTGTCTGCCTGCTGGCGGAGGGAGTGTCCGCCATATATCTAATTTTATTCAATAATTTCAATATTGATTTTTTTAACGTTCAAATCGACCCACAAGGAGACTTACGAATGAGCGCAAAATGAGCGCATACGACAACACAGGGGGCGAACATCGGTGGATGCCGTACTCCTGACCCGGCTGACGGAACTCATCGGATGTCGATTATTGAGCGCATACGAAAACGGCGGGCCTTTTCGCCGTGAGAGTATCGTAAAATTGGTCACGGACTTGCCGGTAGGGCGCGATATTCTTCCTCTCATTGCAGGCACAATCCGGAATTCAGACAGAAGACCCTGATCAATGCCGGCTTTGAGCCGGCTCTGAATTCGCCCGAGGAATCTGCCAGTTTCCTCGAGGAAGACCGCAAGCGGACGGCGATTTTGGCACAGCGGGCGGGGGTGACGCCGCAATAGCCGCGAAAGAGGCGACAGACGCAAGCTTTCGATTTGCGACACATCGTTTCTCCTGCGCGAATGTTGGTCACCGCCGCGGTCGTCTGTGGCGCGCGACCTGATCGGCGCCATTTTTTTATCCTGAACGAAAGACAAGTTTCGCCGCCGAAAAATGTTGGCCTCAAGCCGCTCCTGAAAGATTCTGTCCCTTGATCGGCAAGCTGCGAATGCGCTTACCAGTCGCAGCGAAGATCGCGTTGGTCACAGCGGGCGGGATTACGGCAGCTCCGGGCTCGCCGACTCCGCCCCACTTCTTGCCGCCAGTGAGCGCAAGATGCACCTCGGTCTTGGGGGCGTCCTTGAGGCGAGCAACTCGGTAGTCGTTAAAATTGCCCTGGGAAACACGTCCATCCTTGATCGAAATCTCGCCGAATAGCGCAGCGGAGAGGCCATAGATCATGCCGCCTTCGAGCTGCATTTCAACGGTGCGGGGATTGACCGTATGTCCGCAATCGCAGGCAATCACCACCCGTTCGACCTTGAGGTCACCATTCGTAACCGCGACCTCGGCAATCATGCCAACGATGGAGTCATAGCATTCGTGGATCGCAATGCCACGGCCTCCGCCCGCCAGCATACGCTTACCCCAATCGCCCTTCTCAGCGAGTGTGTCGAGAACATACAAAAAGTCCGACCGATGCGACAAAAGCGATCGGCGAAATGCCAGGGGATCTTGCCCCGCTGCATGCGCCATCTCGTCGACAAAGCCCTCCATAAAGAAGGCATTCTGACAGTGGCCCGGCGCGCGCCAGGGACCCAGCGGAACGTGCGTGTTCTTAAGGATGCTGGTGATTCGAAGGTTTGGAATTCGGTAGCTCGTCGAAACCAACCCCTCGGTGGTCTGGGGATCCAGTCCGTTTTTGACATTTTGTGGGTTTGAGCTGCCGGCAGAATTACGAACATCCAAAGCGACGGGCGTGCCGTTTGCGTCGAAGCCCGCCTTAAATCGGATCGTTGCTTGGGTGCGGTAGCGGTCTTGCCGGATTTCTTCCTCGCGAGACCAGAGCACTTTGACCGGTTTGTGGATCGCTTTGCTGATCGCGACCGCCTGACCAACTTCATCCGGGCGCAATCGACGCCCGAAGCCGCCCCCCGAAAACGTGTTGTGGATGTAAACGTTCTCCGGCCTAAGGCCAGCAGCCTGCGCGGCGACCTGGAGGGCCAAATCGGCATTCTGCGTGCCGACCCAAACATCGGCGCGATCGGCAGTGACGTATGCCGTCGCGTTTAGTGGCTCCATGGGAGCGTGTGCGATAATAGGCACCTCATATGTGACGTCGATCATTTTTGCAGCCGACGGCATGATTTGGTCGACGTCACCGTCGTCACGAGCGACCGCCCCTGATTGCCCCAGCGCGGCGAGATAGTCCTTGCGGAATTGTGCACTGTCGGTACCGGCGCCGGGGCCCAAGTCCCATTCGATCGCAAGCTTGTCGAGCGCCGCCTTGGCCCGCCAAAAGCGATCAGCGACGACCGCGACTGCGTTTGTCAGACTAACGATCTGAATGAAACCCCGCGCACCTTTGATGTTGGAATCGTCGACGCTCTTGAGCTTACCGCCGAACACGGGACACGCAGTGATTGCCGCATGCACCATGTCGGGCACTTTGATGTCGATGCCGTATATCGCGGTGCCGTTGACTTTCATTGGGATGTCGAGGCGGGCCATCGACTTCCCCATCAATTTGTACTGGTTGGGAGTTTTGATTGCGGGCTCCTTGTCCAGCTTGATTTGAGCGGCGTCTTGGGCAAGCTCTCCGTAACGCAGCACCCGTCCTGAGGGTTGGTGGGTGACCCTGCTCAGTTCAGCGACGCACTCGCCGGGGGATACTCCCCACCGGTACGCTGCAGCGGCGATTAGGCGCTCACGCGCACTCGCTCCGGCCTGCTGCAACATTTCGCGCGTCTCGCGCACCGCACGACTACCACCGGTACCGAGGTTTCCGTAAACCTGCCTCTCGCGGAAATTTCGATTGGCAGATGCGTATTCAGCCTTCACGTTGGCCCAATCACATTCAAGTTCTTCCGTAACAATCATCGGCAATGCGGTGAAGCTTCCTTGGCCCATTTCGGCACGACCATAGCGAATGATTACAGTGTCATCTGGCTCAATCACAATCCAAGCGTTGATCTCACCGGGGTGTGCAGCTTCATCTCCCCAGGGTCGTTCGTTTAGCCAGGCGGCCTCTGTATGATCAGGCCGGACGATCCGGAGTGCAAAAGCTCCGGATGCGGTCAATGTTGTGACGATAAATTGCCGCCGTGAGGGTTTGATCGAAAACTCATAGTCGCCTCCCCCTCAGGTCCGCATCAGCGCGGCTGCGCGGTGCACGGCACGCCGCAGCCGCTCGTAGGTGCCGCAACGGCAGATGTTAGTTATGTCCTTGTCGATGTCGGCATCCGTAGGGCTCGGATTGGTCGCAAGATAGGCCGACACCGCCATTATCTGTCCGGATTGGCAATAGCCACATTGGGGTACTTCCTCAGCGAGCCAAGCCCGCTGCACTGGATGATCGCTGCTTGACGAGAGCCCTTCGATCGTTGTGATTTGGGCGCCGTCGAGCGTACCGATCGGCATCGAACACGAACGCACGGCTTTGCCGTTGACATGGACTGTGCAGGCGCCGCACTCAGCGATGCCACAGCCGAATTTCGTACCGGTGAGACCGATCTCCTCGCGCAATATCCAGAGAAGCGGCGTTTCGTCCTCGACATCGAGGCGATGGGGCGTACCGTTTACAATGATGGTGAGCATGCCAAGCGTCCGCGGCGCCTCAGTTGGACGGGAAAGCAAGTAGCGCCCATACCTGCCACCCAATGCTGCGGCCATCGAGTATATCGGGTAGTGAACAGCGAACAAAGATGCCCAGCAGAACATTCCGGCCACGCTTGCACATTCGCTCGCTACAGCGAAGTGTGCGACCGTTACTTGGACCCTCGCTGCATCCGCAGCAAGTCAGTGTGCCAAAATCGCTGTAGAACGCGGTCATGCGTTTGCCCTGATGCGGGGTTGCGCCCAAATACGGACGAACCGGACAGTTCGCACTCAGGAGCGCCACTCCGGGGCCGGACGGCGCGTTGCCTGCAACCGGGCGGGGCTTTTTGAAAAGCCCAGAAAATCGTTACCGTGCACCATTAAGTTCAGCGTTCATCCAGAGAATCCCAGATTAGAGCTGGGGCACTTGCGCACTAAGTGTCTTACCGGGCTTGGCGGTATCGGCCCGCGGTGGCAAGTTGAATGGCGGCGGCAAGATGCGCTAGCGGCCTACGACATAAATCAGAAATCCATCAAAAGGAGACTCAAGCGTGGCGAACATCGCCCTCACATTTGCCTCCGGCCCCTATGACAGAATGCAGGCGCTGCGTGAGGGCGCCATCCGTCCGACCGGCATAGACCTCACCTATCTGACAATGCAGCCGGCGGAAATCTTCTGGCGCATGCTCCAATACAAGGAGTTCGACATTTCGGAAATGTCGATGTCCAATTATCTGATGGTGGCGAGCCGCGAGAATTGTCCGTTCGTTGCCATTCCTGTTTTTCCATCGCGGGTGTTTCGCCACGGCTATATCTTCATCAACGCCGACAAGGGAATCGGCACTCCGAAGGACCTCATCGGCCGCCGGGCCGGCGTTCCGGAATACAGTCAGACTGCCGCTGTCCATGCCCGTGCCGTGCTCGAGCACGAATACGGCGTTCCACCGAGTGCTATCGAATGGGTGCAAGGCCGGGTCGATCGGGCGGGTGTTTCGCCGCCCTCGAGTATCCGCATCCAGCAGGCGCCCGCGGGCTGCGAGTTGAGCGAAATGCTGGAGCGCGGCGATATCGACTTTCTCGTGACTGGCAACAATCCAGCGAGCTTCCGGCGCCGGTCGCCAAAGGTGCGGCGGCTGTTTCCAAATTATCGGGAGCTCGAAATCGCGTATTTTAAGAAGACGAGGATTCTATCCGATCATGCATGTGGTCGTCATCAGGAAGGACGTGTTTGACCGCCATCCATGGGTTGCCTTGAGCATGTACAAGGCGCTGCACGACTCAAAGGAGTATTGCTACCGCACTATGCAGGAAACGGGCTCTCCGAAGGTGTCGCTGGCCTTCCTGCAGCCACTCCTCGAGGAGGAGAAAGACATCTTCGGTGACGACTGGTATCCTTATGGTGTCGAGCCAAATCGCAGTTCGATCGATGCCGCCATCCGGTTCGAATATGAACAAGGCCTGTGTCCGCGCATGCCGTCGGTGGAGGAACTCTTTGCGCCGAGCACGTTGCGCGACATTCCGCTTGGCGAGGGCCAGTTCATTTGGTAGGTCGCAGGGTTGTGGCTCCTAGGCTGCGCGTCGAGGCCACCGCCAAGCGGATGTTCGTAGTGCCCACTGTGATGCTCCTCGTGGCAATGCTCGCCGCTTGCTTTGCGATCCCACAGCAGGCAGCCGCAGAGAATTTCTACGCCGGCAAGACCGTGACCATTCTCGTCGGCTTCTCGGCGGGCGGCGGGTTCGATATCAATGCCCGGGCCCTGGCGCGTCATATCGGGCGGCACATACCTGGCACGCCAAATGTGGTCGTGGACAACATGCCGGGCGCATCCAGCGTCACCTCGATCCTGTACCTGGACAACAAGGCGCCGCAGGATGGCACATTCATCGACACCTTCAATTTCGGGCTGCTGAGTGCGTCACTGCTGCGGCCCAATCTGGCGACGCTGGATCTGCGGAAATATGCCTGGATCGGCAGCGTCAGCGAGGATCTCACCGCCTGCTATGTGCGGGCTAATCTTGGGCCGAAGACGATCGCCGAGTTGAAAGCGCACGGGCCGATTCATTTCGGCAACGATGGCGTCGGAACGTCGGAAGACATAAACGAGCGCATTCTGCGTTCCGTGGTTGGTCTCGACATTCGTCAGGTCGGTGGCTACGCCGGCAGCGCCCAAGTCCGGCTTGCCATCGAGCGCGGCGAGCTTGACGGCGATTGCGGCGCTTGGAGCAGCCTCCCTGAGGACTGGATCAAGCAGAAGAAAATCAGCCCGATATCGCGCTCGGGAATGGCAGTCCCTGAGGGCTTAACTCCTGACGTGCCTTATATCGCCGATCTGGCACCGGACGACCGTGCCCGTCAGATCATCAATCTCCTGGTTTCCGGCGGTCAACTCGGACGGCCTTTCATCGCCTCGGCCGCGGTGCCGCCGGAGCGGCTGAAGATTTTGCGAGATGCCTTCGATGCGACCATGAAAGACCCGGAGTTTCGCGCCGATCTCGACAAGCTGCGGCTGCCGTTTTCACCGAAAACTGCCGATGAAGCGCTCAAAACCGTCGGCGCTATCTACGCCTCGCCGCCTGACATCATCGAAGCCGCCAAGAAGATCGTCACCCAATAGCGCAGCGCTGGGCTAATCCGCCGAGTGTTGCGGCCGACGCACAGTTGCTCGCAGGGCAGCATCCATTGCTATGAGGGGCTTTGCATGGCGCAGCGAAAGGACTTTCGGCGGATAGGTTTGCTCCTCCATCCTCAAGCTCGGTACAGGAGTGGGATATCGGCAGAGCATTACCGAAAGACATCACACTGCACGTGGCGCGAATGCGTTTGAGCAACGTGGATGCGGACTCAACTCTGCGGATTGTCCAGGAAATCGAAATCGAGAGTCAAAAACTGGCGGATGTCGACGTTGACGTGATCATTTTTCCAGCGACTGCCCCCTCGTCGCGCAACGGCCCCGGATACGACCAGGAACTGATCAAACGAATAAGCGCGGCAAGCGGCAAGCCGGCCACCACGGCCTCAACAGCGTTGCTTGAGGCGTTGCATGTGCTTTCTGTCAAGCAAATCGTACTCGGCGCTCCTTGGAGCGCTTCGATCAACCAGTCGGTCGCGGCGTTTCTCGAAGCAAACGGAGTCAAAGTCCTCGCACAGGAAGCGCTGGGGCTCGTCCGCAATCTCGAGATCGGACTCCTCGATCCGCAAACCGCCTTCGATGTTGGGCATCGCGTGAACAGGCTCGGAGCCGACGCGATCATGTTAGCTTGTGGCAATTGGAGCACCTTTAGCATCATCGATCAGCTAGAGCGCGATCTGGGGAAACCCGTCCTGACAACGAACCAAGTCAGCCTTTGGCACGCACTCAAGATGATGGGCACAAGGCCCCTCAACGGGCCTGGAGTTTTGCTGCGCGAGCATCTGGACGGCGAAGCTGCGTGACATACTGTTCGTGCAGATTGGTTTGGGTGCTGAGCAGACGTGAAGCCTGCCGAGCTGGAAGCTTGGCCCTTTCTTCTGGTGGCCATGGCCCACCCACAGGGCTTGGGCGCATCAATTTTGGGCAGCTGTCGCTTGCCGCGAAAAGAGACCCACCGCGGCAGGGTCGCCAATGTTTGGGTCGCTGGCGTTCCAGCCCTAAATTTTGTCAGGAACATTTCGAGTGATCGGGCAGTTGATGGGCCGGCTTGAGGCAAAGCCGGCGACCAGCAGCGCCGGCTAGGCGGACGGCCAGGCTCTCCTTCACCGGCTACCAGCAGGGCCGTTCTTCTCGGTCACGCGGAACGAATGAAAACCTCATGACGGACGCTGGCGCTCGTACGCTGGCTCGGAACGGCCCTGCCGCACGCCCCCAGCCCCCGCACCCCAGGCGGCAGGGCCGTTCTTTAGCCGGTACCGTCACCCTGCAGCCGCTTTGGAACCTTGGCGAAATTCACCCCCCATGCGCCCCGCCTCGTCGGGACCAATGGAACCTGACGATTGCCTCGACGTTTCATCTTTTGGGAACTCGACGCTTCCCTATTTGGGAACGTGACGGGGGATCAAAGATGTTAGGCGGTCCAGGACTTGACGCGCCCGCAATAGATTGGCCGGGGGCTGGTGTTTTGGGTGCTTATGATCGGGCTTTCGGCGGCAGTGCACGCGCGTTGCCAAAGTAGTAACTGCCTGGATGTTCCGGCCGCCGGCTACTAGCCGTAGCGGCTGGAATCCGCTCGACGGCGCTGCATCCAATGCGCCTATGAAGGACGGCGGGAAGACCACGCGTTGGGACGCTGGCCGGCTTGGCGTAATGCTATCACCGCAGTTGCGCCCGGCGCATTGGCGTAGTCGCGACCTCAAAGGGCCGCCGCCCTTTCACGTGGTCCGGGCGATGGAGACCGTAGTCAAGAGCCTACCGTCGCGAGGACCCTGGTCGGAGATCGACGAGGAGGCATGGTGGAAGGACGTGCTGGCTGATCAGCGTGCGAGACCACCGGCCGCTAAGGCGTTTTCCGAAAGGCACGCGCACGCCGCCTTACGCCTCGACCGGCTGCCAACGAGGTCACTGATATTCGCGTGCGCCTGCTGCGGCCGACACGTCACCGTCGCCGTAGCGGACCTATGCGCGAGGTTCGACCCTGATCGGAACGTCAAGACAATCGGGCAAGACGTGCTCGCCTGCAAAGAAAAAGCCCGGCGCCGCGACTGCGGGGAATGTCCTGTCAATTACCAGGCGTGACAGCGGTGCGGGTACGGAACGATTTCCAATCGTCACGGTTACGTAGGTGTATGTCATTTGACGTGTTGGGGATTAGATGCTGCCTTATGAAGCGTCAGCCTGCTACAGGCTCTACGCGGCTCATTGTGTCGAGATCGCGCAACACGTTTCCGATTCAGGCAACAAGGCCACCCTGCTGACGATGGCCCAAGCGTGGCTCGTGCTCGCTGACCGAACCGAGCGAACTTTGGGGAACCTTGGCGCGGAACCGCCGGAATCATATCAGACGACATAGGCACATTTTTCTAGGTCGGAATCGCACGCGTATCGACGCCGGCAATCGGCGAGCTTGTCATATAGCTGATTCACACGCGTGAACTAACTGCGTAGGGTTAGTCACGCATTAGTTGAACCACGTCGCGCATCGTCTCGGTTACGACCACTCTCCAGCACACCACGCGACGGCCCGTTCGTCGTTGTCGAGACCGTCGATCGTTTCCACGGCGAAATGGTTTCGACGATAATCTTGATACCGGACAAAACACTATCGATTTCTCGCCGAACGCGGTCAGTCTCGAACTTGATGAATTCGTCGAGCTTCTGCAGCTCGGTGGTCAAGCCCTCAAGCTCTCCGATTGAATTCGAGGTCAGCCGGTTGATGGACGATCTAATTCGTTCGGCCTCGATCTCGATCTTTGGTTTGGATTGATGCTCGACCTCTGCAAAAGCCCTCTGACCGCCACGTTCGAACTCTTCGTTTGTCCCCACAGACGAGTCTTGTTCTGTTGTCTCACACGAGAGTGCATCCATCTCATTGCTCCTTGGTTACCTTTTCCAACGGGTGGCGCCCTGTACCTACCGTAAGCGCACAACGGCGCATCCATTCAGCCTTTGAGCCGGGTCTAGCGTTCAATTGAGCGACCGCGCCTAACACCATCACCGACCGCTTAATCACGCTCTAAAAAGAGGTGGCCGCTTTGTGATCTTAATCGGGTTGTTCCTGGATCGACGGAACTCACGGCCAGCCGCGCACGGTCCTGAATTCGACGCCGGCCGCGCGGCCATCCACCACGATGCGGCTCGCAAAAACGGCACGCGTGTTTTGACCCTTCGATTAATGGACACCTGTTCCTGAGCTTCACCTGCCGCGGGGAAAGAACGACGCACGGCCTGCCAGGACCGTTGCGCCAGCTCTGCTGCAAGACATCGTGGACGGCGCGACGCCGAAGCGAATGGATTGTCCAAAAAATGCCTGCACGGAGGCGCGCCGCCTAGCTCTCGACACATTCGTCAACGAAAAATGAATATCGGGGTGGGGTGCAGCATGCTGTTACGGCAGCAAAAGCCGCGAAACTTTGGCGCGGACGATCGACCGTCGTGCGTCAAGTGCGGCAATACAACATCTCTGATTCGACGCAGTCCCATGGCGGACGACTTCCGCTATGAGCAGCAGACGTTCTTGTGCCGCGTTTGCGACGAGCGGCCTGTGCGCGTCGTCGACATTAACGGCAACCCGCCCGATAAGCGATGATCGCAGCCCTTCGCGCGCACGCTCAAACCTGTCCCCCAGCCGGACGCCTCCCCCACCTCCCGCCATTGATCGAGCACCGCGGTACTTTGCTCGCGAGTTGATCGAGCGTGAATGGCTTACCGATAAATTTTACGCCGGCGTCGAGGATGCCGCCATGGACGACTGAATTGGCAGTGTAGCCCGTCGTGAAGAGGACCCTGAGCCCGGGGCGACGGCGCTGCGCCTCGTCGGCCAGTTTCTTGCCGTTGGTATCCGGCATGACAACATCCGTGAACGCCAGCCCGATGTTTGGATCGCGATCGAGAATGGCGAGCGCGTCAGTCGCATTCTCGCTCTCGAAGACGGTGTAACCAAGCTCGCGCAGCGCGTCGCTCGTCAGCCGGCGCACCAAAGGATCGTCTTCAACCACCGTTGCGCTCTCCGCGACGAATAGGTTCGGAGATCGTCCGCTGAATGTCCTTGGCGTCGCCGACGAACCGGGGCAGGTAAATCTTGATGGTGGTCCCTGCTCCGAGCTCCGAATAGACCTTGCCGCGCGACTGCTTAACAAAAACCAAACACTTGGCTCATACCGAGCCCTGTGCCCTTCCCAACAGGCTTCGCACCGATAAAGCAGATCATGGCGAAAGAGAGCGCCACACCGGTTTGGAGGAGCAATCCGGGTCCGGGCTGCATTTGACCGCCGCATGTCGAGGAGGCGATCCTCCTGCGCCTGCATCGCCGTCACTATGCGGCGCACTTCCCGCATCAACCCGAAGCCTTTGTCGCTTTTGACGATTTCTAGAGCTGCTTCAGGGCGACTGGACTTCTGCGCATCGAGGGTCGAGCGCAGTTCGTCGAGCTTCTCCTCCATGACCCGCCTTAATTGCGTAAGCGTCCCGACCTGGGTCGGGTTGTCGGCAACCAACTGGCTGATCCTGTCAAGCGACCCGGGTAGCTGCGTAACAGCCGCATTGTACGGCCCGAGATACACATCGCGGCCGACGAGCAAAAATCCCCGCTGACCGGTCTCTGCACTCTGGACAAGACTGAGCACATTCTACAACTCGTTGCGCACCGCAAGCGAATGCGCTACCCACGTTATTTGACATAGTCAATTGAAGACCCGTTACGCTAAGTGTAGTGCTGCGCTGCGCCTGCGGCCCCAGTCCTAAGGCCGCATCTGATCGTGAGATTAGTCCCGTAGGAAACTCGTCTCGTCACGGCCTATCAGCGACATTTCATTTAGAGCCTTTGCCCATGCGAATGAGTTGTTTCGAGTGCGCTCTGCGCGCTTGCGGCATTTTCAAGCCCATTACGCCCGATGAGCTTCGCACCATCAACGACATGAAACGCGAACATCTAGTGCTACCAGCAGGCGCTGAGATTATTCGCGCCGGCGACGAAGCCCCTGAAGTGTTTACGCTCCACTCTGGCTGGGCATTTCTCTTTAAGACGCTGTCACACGGCCGCCGCCAGATCCTCAATTTCCTGCTTCCCGGCGATCTGCTCGGCCTGCAAGCCGCCATGTTCGACGCCGCACAATACGGTATCGAGACTTTGACCGAGGTGCAGCTTGCAAATTGCCGCGGCGCAAAGTATGGGAGCTTTTTGGCCGGCCTGGCTTTTGACGTCACGTGGCTCGGCTCTCGGGAGGAGAGCTATGTCGACGAAAACCTGACCAGCGCCGGTCGCCGCACCACCATTGAGCGTACTGCAGCCTTGATCCTTGTACTGTACAAACGAGCCCGCGCGCTGGGGCTGGTTGTTGACGACACGTTTGCCTTTCCCGCTGATCCAGCAGCATATCGCTGACGCATTCGGCTTTTCTCTGGTGCATACCAACAAGACACTGGCTCCTCTCAAGCGGAGGGAATGTTCAAGCAGGCCAACGGATCGATGAGCGCTGCAAACCCGCGCGTTCTGGAGCACGTTGCGCAGCACTTTGACGAAGAGAATCCTCTGCGCCCGCTGATCGAAGGCTTTTGCGCTCGCGTCTGGTCGCCGAAAGAAGAAGCCCCGGCGTGACCGGGGCTTCCAAGAGAACCAGACCTACTTCGATGCGTCAGGCACCCACGCCGTTTTGCTGCTGTCGTACTTGAATCCAGGCGCCGACTTGAGTGCGTCCTTCGTGGTGTTCATCGTCAGGAACGTCTTGTTGTTTTTCGTCGCCGGTTTCACAGCGTCGAAATTGACCGCCACGTCCTTCTCGCCGGCACCGAGGAAACCGCCGACACCGATGATCAAGGCGCTCACCTGACCCTGGGGCGACACCAGGACATCCATGATTTCGCCGATCTTGTTCTCGGAGCGGTCATAGACGTCCTGTTTGTACCAATCCGTCACCGTTACGGCGTTCGTCGGCACGGTCGTCATCAGATCGGCGCGACCAGCCGACATAGGCTGAGCGAATGCTACGCTGCCGGCAAGCAGCAGGCCGGTTGATGTCGCGAGTAGACTCTTCATCGATTGTTACCTCCGGGGCTTGTTATTCAACCGGAATAACAACGCTTCACCGCATCATTTGTGCCGCTGCGCAGGAATAATCCGCAATGGAACATTTTTGCACCGAGCTCGTTTGTCAAAACAGCTCGCGAGGTATGCTTCGCGATGAAGAGAATTTGAGACAGGGATTGAAAGGAAACCTATCATGTCGATCGGGACGATCATTCTCATTATTCTCATCCTGATCCTTCTTGGCGGCCTTGGCGGCATCGGCGGCAGTCCCTTTTATGGGACCGGATATTACGGCGGCGGCGGTTTGGGTCTCGTCATCGTCATTCTCTTGATCCTGATATTGCTGGGCAGGATTTGACGCCTAACGCAGGTCGCCACCTGTTTTCTTGCCGGGCTGCTCCGCAACAACAGGCGCACGAGGTCCCGCGACAGCCTTCGCCGCCAAACACGTTGTTTCGCCGTTTAAGCCTCCAGGATGGCAACGATCTCGAGCGAAGACGGATCAACGATCAGAAGCTCGTCTCCGACCAGCACATAGTCGTAGCCGCGGTAGGGACGACCTCCACAATCTCCGCCGGTAACAAGGTCACTCGAATGTCGTGGGGCACGACAGTTCCGACATGGACAGTAAAGCCCGGATGATCGACACGACCGGGCCCGTTGTTCGGACTCCTCGTTTGTGGCTGTGCACTATTGTGGTGGAGAGGACCTTCGCCGGGCTGTCCCCCGGGGCTGTTGTCAGATGCCGCGAGTGCGCCACTCCCAATCAATGCGCTGAGCGCAACCGCTGCAAAAAGGCCGTTTCTCATTTCCGTCTCCTGTTCGCTCTTTCGGACCCCGGTCGCTACGCATGCGCGACTTACGACCACTCTACCTTGGCAACTCCGCGAACCGTGGCGCGTCCCGCTTGCAATGACGCCGCCAGCAGCGAATTTGGGGCGCATATGTTTTCATACATCCACAACAGGGAACGGAGCTCCAACAGACTGCGTTTCCCAAAAAGCCCAGAGTGTTGGAGCTCGGAATGAACGACGTGCGATCCTCGCGAGGACACGGTTCATCTTCACCCGAATTCGGGCGACGCACAGTTGTACGACACAGCAAGCCCGGCAGAGCGTTACAGGTCATAACGTACGATACATGCTGATCTTTGGACTCGCCGCTGTCGTCGCCGTGTTTGCTGCTGTCTGGCTCGCATACTTCGCCTAGCCTTCGTGGAACGCTCGACGCTGTGGGGACGAGATACTAGCCTTCGTGGAACGCTGACGCTGTGGGGACGAGATAACGGTCTCGAGAATCTCCAGAATCGGAATGCCCCGTCGTTTGATCGACGGGGCATGGCTCGACACGCTGGCGGGCGTCCCTGTCCGCCGATACCCTGTCAGCCTACAAAAACAGCCCTTCGCTGATTTTCCGCCTCTTCGGGTGTTTTCGGCGTCACAGGCAGTTGAAGAACAGTTGCCCGTTGTCCCGCGCGCAGCAGCGTCAATAGCAACATGCGGCCGTCTGGAAACTCCAGCGCGTCGTGATGTGTCGCAGCTCGCTCCTTGTTGATCTGCCGGAATATCGCCGTCTTGTGTGCGATCGGCTTTTCACGCCAGGGAAACGGCCGCGTTGGGAGGCACATCACGTTATTGGCAAAGGACAGTTCAGTTCCCGGCAGAACGCAGACTGCCATGCCGACGTCTTCCGCCGCGGCAAAGCCTCTCGTTCCGGTGCCGAAGTCGTGGGTTGTCAGCGCGTCGCCGACTTGGGCGGGTCGCGATCTCACGTGCTGCAAGCTGTAGTCACACATCGGATGTTCTCCCGCTTTTGCCAGCCCCTATTGCAGAACGAGCGAGCTCGATTTTTTGTTCAACGCGCAACTGACATGATCCTCCGTGCTAACGCGCCTCTCGCAGCTTACGTAGCGATCTTGCCAACTTGCGGAACTTGCAAGTCCCCCATGAGTTGACGGACGCGATTAAAACAGACACGGTTGTCGGGACGTGAGCGGTTCGTCAAATCTTTCCCAGAACAGTTATACATCGAACACCCAACTGCCCTCCCTCACCCCCTTACGCGGGATCGCCGCCCTGTGGGTGGTGCTTTATCACTACAGCGTCCAATGTCTGCCAAACCTCGACGCGACCGCTTATACGCATCTGATTCACAAGGGTTACCTTGCCGTTGACATGTTTTTCATGCTCAGCGGCTTCGTGATGACCCACGTCTACCATCGGGCGTTTTTGGCGAATATTTCTGGTCACTATCGCAGCTTTCTCACCGCGCGCATCGCGCGCATTTATCCCCTGCACGTTCTGATCCTGCTTCTGTTTGTTGCAACCGCGGCGGCATCAAAGCTCGCAGATCACTCAACGGTTAGCACGCTCCCCCACATCCCCTTGCAGGGGGCTGGGTCTGTCAGCGCCTTTGTTGCGAACGTGTTCATGGTGCAAGGCCTCGACGCCGGCGACCTGAGCTGGAACTATCCATCCTGGTCGATCAGCGTAGAGTTCATTGCCTACCTGCTGTTTCCGTTCGCCTTGCCGGCCATTTGGCGGGCGTCCCGCGGCGCCCGCGTTGCCATCGCGCTCTTGCTTCTGGCCCTCTTGGCAGTTCTGGCAGTCCATACACAAGATAACTTCGACCAATGGGACGGACCCATTACGCTGTTGCGATGTCTACCCGAATTTGTGCTGGGCACCCTCCTCTACTGCGAGTTTCGCGCTAAATCGCCCTACTCGATACTTGAGCGGGACGTATCGGCTTTCGGCGTACTTCTGGCCGTCGTCCTGTGCCTCCATGTCAATGCCTCGGATTTTCTCATCGCATGCTTGTTCGCATTTCTTATTCTCGCTGCCGTGTCGAACAGAGGCCTGTTCGCGAGATTTATAAATACTCCTGCGCTGATTTGGCTCGGCGACATTTCATATTCTCTTTACCTCATTCACGGACTCGTGCAGCTCGTCATGACGGAGCTCCTCACCCGCTTCGGCGTACGAAGCAATGCCGACCTGTCGATGGGAAGATCGTTTGCGTTGATGCTCTTGATGCTGGCGGTCTGCCTCGTGGCTGCCAACTTTTCTTATTTTTGGTTCGAGAAGGGCTGCAGACGCTATGTGCGTGATCTTTTGGACAGCCGGCAGAAACTAGCACCGGCCCCGGCGCCGATCCGCTCAAGGCATCAGGCTAACTCATGAAGGTGCCAGACTAGGTTTCAGCGGGGCATGAAGTTCGATTGAGATATCCGCACGGCGGCGGAGCGCCCATTACGGTCGCCACCCGAAGAAAGCGCCCCACCGAGCGTCATCCCGATAAAAAAGAACAACACGATCGCCGTAACGATGGATCCGACGGGAGCGGGCTCGGACGAAATGTGGCTCAGTTGCTTATCGAGGAGTTGCTGATCACGGCGATCCATGTTCACGCCCTGCATGGGACACTTGCGCTATGTCCCTGGTCTATAAAGCTGGAAGCGGCCGATTTGTTCCTTTGATCCAAACACGTAACGCCGTGGCATATCGGGATTGCGCCTGCGCGATCCGGACGTCCGCGATCGGATGTCCGGATCGTAGTGACTAAATCGAACCTTTGGGGGCGCCACTTATTGCTTGCCAAACTCTGAGCCCAGGTCTTGCTTCTGCTCGGGCTGTTCGCGCCCGGAATGCGCGCCGGTCCCGTATGTCCGAGTATTTGGGCCCTTGTTGATCTCTTGGCCGTTCACTGCCCCGCCGCGAGTTGTCGCCGGAGAGTTACTCGGCGTGACTCTCCGGAGTCGTATGCTCTCTGTGCGAACGCGAGAGTTGACGCTCCGGCAATCAAGGCGGTCGCAAGCGTGAGTGTTTTGATTGGTGACATTTTCTGTCCTCCTTTTTCCGCGGGGAAAAACGCTCCGGTTGGAGCAATCGTTCCGGTTGGAGCAATCGTTCCACGTTTTTCGCAGACTCATGTCAGCCGAGCGAATTTGCCGCCCGAAAATGCAAAGGCTATGTCAATTGACGTAGTGGCAGGCGACGTCTAGGCGATCGCGGAGCGCGTCAATCTGCCACTATCAGCGACAAAGATTTTGCGCAGCATATCCCGCTCGATCGGCTTTTGAAGAAGAGGAATCTCGCCGAAGCGCCGATCGACGCTCTCGGCATCGTAACCAGTGACGAACACAAATGGCACGCCCCGACCCGCAAGTATTTCCGCGACCGAATAAATCGGATCGTTGCCCAGATTGATATCAAGAATGGCAGCATCGAAGTCCCCGGTCTTCGCGGCCATTATGGCGTCCGCCTTCGAGGACACCGGACCGATCACAACGAAGCCGAACTCGCTCAAGCACTCTTGGATCATCATAGCGACCAAGGCCTCGTCCTCGACCAAGAGGACGCGTGGTTTCTCAGCGTTCCTCAGGATGATCGGGAGACTGCCAGCAATGCCGTTTGCCGGCGGCCGTGAGCTTCTCTGCCACTTCGTCATTTCCGATTGCGGAACCGACAGAGTGCACTGCAGGCCAGCGGGATCCCAGTCGAACGTGGCCAAGCCGCCAAGCTGCTGCTCGATACTAGCGCGGATAACCCGCAGACCGAAGCTGCGAGCCGAGGGCGGTATGATTTTAGGCCCTCCACTCTCCAACCAGCAGACCATAAGCTTCTCCGGTTGAATCTTCCAAGTCAGCTCAAGCTGGCCGCTCGCCGCCGAGAAAGCGCCATGCTTGGCGGCATTCGTAGCAAGTTCATGAAGGGCCAGCGCCAACGCCTGCGCGATCGCCGGCCGCAACGAGATTTTAGGTCCCGCGATCCAAATCTTGTTGTTAGCGCCGTACGGCGCCAGTTCCTCGCGCGCCAAGGTGTCTAGATCGGCTCCAAGCCATCGGGAGTCGGATAAAAGCGTGTGCGCATGCGCCATCGCCTTAATGCGACCTTCGACGCTCGTAATGTATTCGTCAACGTTCTGAGCGCGAGTCAGCCGGATAATCGATTGTATGACCGTAAGTGCGTTTCGTGCTCGATGATCGACCTCGCGAGCCAGCAAGGCCTGGCGCTCCTCGGCCTCCTTTCGCTCGGTAACATCGATAGTCACGCCACTGATGCGCACGGGGCGCCCCGCGTTATCGACGCTCGCCGCGGCCGTTCCGATGCACCAGCGCACATCCCCGTTGGGTCTGCGAACGCGAAATTCAGTGTGCAGCGTGCGCTCGCCCTGTTTCATGTTTTGGGCGACCGTCTCGAGACGCTCAATATCCTCCGGTTGAATGAGTTTGCGAATGCTTTCTCCGGTGACATGAAAGTTTTGTGGATCGACCCCGAAGATGCGGCACTGACCTTCATCCCACCGCCACTCGTCGTTATCAATGGCCCAATCCCATGAACCCATTTGACCCGCGGCAAGGGCGAGGCTGCGGCCCTGTTCACTTTGCAACAAGTGCAAATTCGATGCTTCGAGCTCCGCTGTGCGCTCGGCGACGCGCCGCTCGAGCCTTGAGTTCAACTTCTCAAGCTCCCGTGTCTTGCGGTAGAGCTCGGTGAATATTTTGACCTTGGCGCGGAGCACGTTGGGAACGACCGGTACCGGAACGTAGTCAACCGCTCCCATCTCATAGCCGCGGAGCCGGTCGGTTTCGCTGAGATGGATCGCCGAAATGAAAATGATCGCGGTCTCGCGAAACCGTGGATGGTCCCGAATCATCGCAGCAAGTTGAAAGCCGTCGAGTTCCGGCATGCAGACGTCGATGAGAATAACCGCCACGTCATTTTTCAGCAGGAACTGCAGCGCCTCTCGGGCCGAAGAGGCCTTAACGAGATTCTCCCCGAGTTCGCCGAGGATCACCTCGTAGGCAAGAAGTTTGTCGGGCTGGTCGTCGACCAGCAGCACATTGACTTTACCCGTCACGGTGCTTGCGGCTGTGTGAGTCATGGCGCTCTCGCCCTAGCGGTGCAGCCACATCCGCAAAGCGGAAAGTAGCTGCTCGGTGTTGACCGGCTTGGCGAGATAATCGGATGCGCCGGCCTCCAGACATTTCTCCCGATCGCCCTTCATCGCCTTGGCGGTCAAGGCGATGATCGGCAGGCGGATAAACGCCCGGCTTTCGCGGATTTTCTCAATGGTCTGATAGCCGTCCATCTCGGGCATCATGATATCCATCAGCACGATGGCAAGTGATGGCGTCGCCTCGATGATCGCAATGGCTTCGCTGCCCGTTGTCGCCGTCAGCACGTTCATGCCGCGTCGTTCCAGCACGCTCGACAGCGCGAAGATGTTTCGCGGATCATCATCGACCAGCAAAACAGTGCGGCCGACCAAATCTTCGTCCGAAGAATTGAGCCGCTCCAGCATGTGCTGCTTTTCGGGCGGCAGATCGGTGACAATCCGATGCAGAAACAAAGCCGTCTCGTTCAGAAGCCGTTCCGGCGACTCGACACCCTTGACCACGATGCTGCGCGCCATGCTGTGGAGCTGGGCATCCTCCTCGGCCGACAACTCCCGGCCGGTGAAGACGACAACCGGAACATCAGCGAGAGCTTCATCATCCCGCATGCGCTCCAGAACCTCGAAGCCGGACATGTCGGGCAAGCGAAGATCCAGCACCACGCAGTCGCAAGGCTTTTCCCTCAAGGCGCTCAAAGCCTGTTCGCCGCTGTCCGCGTTGATGATTTCGATGTCGTCATGACCAAGCAATTCGCGAATGCTGATCTGCTCGACGCGATTGTCTTCGACGACGAGCAAGCGCTTGCGGCGCTGTTGTGAGAATTCCTTGATACGCGACAGCGCGTCGTCAATGCCTTCTCGCGTCGTTGGTTTGGTGACAAACGAAAAGGCGCCGCGCGCGAGGCCGTGCTGGCGATCTTCGTCCAGCGTGACGATCTGCACCGGGATGTGCCTGGTCAGTGCGTCCTGCTTGAGTTGACTGAGGACCGTCCAGCCCAACATGTCGGGCAGGAATACGTCGAGCGAGACTGCCGATGGTTGATATTGCTTGGCGAGATTGAGCGCCTCGTCGCCGCGCGTCGCCAAGAGTGCCTTGAAACCCTTATCGCGCGCCAAGTCGAGCAGGATGCGCGCGTAATGCGGGTCGTCCTCCACAATGAGAAGAATGGCGTCTCCGGGTTGGATATTCATCCGATCGTCAGGGATCGGCTCAGCTGTACGTTCGGGAACGATGTGAAGCATGGCCGCGGATGTCGACGGCGCCGCGGCGATCGTGGCATGAACGCCTGTGGTCGAACCGACATACTTGACGGGCAGATAGAGCGTGAAGGTCGAACCCGAGCCTGTCGCGCTGCGCAGATGAATTTCGCCACCCAGCAGGCTTGCGAGTTCGCGGCTGATGGCAAGGCCGAGGCCGGTGCCTCCGTATTTACGGCTGGTCGAGGCATCGGCCTGCTGGAAGGCCTCGAATATGATCTTTTGCTTTTCGGCCGGGATTCCGATGCCCGTATCCGACACTTCAAACGAGACCACAGCGGGTGCTTGGCTCAGCACCGGGTGCTCGCCGCTCCAGCCGCCCAGCGCGACCGCCACATTGAGTTGAACGCCGCCCTCTGACGTGAACTTGAAAGCGTTGGACAGCAGATTTTTGAGCACCTGTTGCAGCCGTTTGGCGTCGGTCGTGATGCTGCGTCCGAGATTCGGATCAAGATGAACCTCGAACGACAGCTGCCGTGTGTCGGCTTCGTGCCGGAACGGCCGCGCGACCATGTCAAGAAGATTTGCGAAGAACACTTCCTCGGCATCGACCGTCACCGTTCCGGACTCGATCTTCGACAGATCGAGAATGTCGCTGATGAGGTTGAGGAGGTCCGTACCAGCGCCATGGATCGTCCGCGCAAACTCAACCTGCTTGCCGGTGAGGTTGCCCTCCGGATTGTCAGTCAGCTGCTGGCCGAGGATCAGGATTGAATTGAGCGGCGTGCGCAGCTCGTGCGACATATTGGCGAGAAATTCTGATTTGTACTTGGACGTCAGCGACAGCTCAGTTGCCTTTTCCTCCAGCGCACGCCGTGCCTGCTCGATCTCCTGGTTCTTGCGTTCAACTTCGACGTTGCGTTCCGCAAGCTGCTGGGCTTTCTGTTCGAGCTGCTCGTTGGTCTGCTGCAGCTCGCGCTGCTGCGTTTGCAATTCACCAGCCAATTGCTGCGACTGCTTCAACAGACCCTCTGTCTGCATCGTCGCCTCAATCGAGTTGAGCACAATTCCGATCGAGGTCGTGAGTTGCTCGAGGAACATCACCTGCAGCGCGGTGAACTCATGGATCGAGGCCAACTCGATCACGGCCTTGACCTGGTTCTCGAACAGAACCGGCAGCACGATGTTGTTGCGCGGAGCCACGCGGAACAGCGCCGAGCTGATTGCGACGGTGTTTTCCGGCATCTCTGTGATCAGCATGCGGCGCTTGTCGAGCGCGCATTGGCCGATCAGCCCATCACCGAGACCGAGTGTCTGCCGATGTCCGTTGATGCCGTCATCCGCATAAGACGAAAGTAAATTGAGGTGCTGCGGCTCATCATTGCCCTCGATCTGATAGATGACGCCCTGGTGTGCGTTAACAAGGGGCGTCAGTTCGGACAGCAGGAGTCGGCCGACGGTCGTTAAATCACGCTGCCCCTGCAGCATGTTGGTGAATTTTGCCAGATTGGTCTTGAGCCAGTCTTGCTCAGTGTTGCGGTCCGTTGTCAGCCGCAAGTTGTCGATCATGGTGTTAATGTTGTCTTTCAGCTCGGCGACCTCACCACGCGCGTCCACCTGAATCGAGCGGGTCAGGTCGCCTTTGGTCACCGCCGTTGCCACCTCCGCAATGGCGCGGACCTGCGTGGTCAGGTTGGCGGCGAGCAGGTTGACGTTACCAGTCAGATCCTTCCACGTTCCGGCGGCGCCCGGCACGTTGGCCTGGCCGCCGAGGCGGCCTTCGACGCCGACTTCGCGAGCGACTGTCGTCACCTGGTCGGCAAACGTCGCGAGCGTTTCCGTCATGTTGTTGATGGTTTCGGCCAACGCCGCAACTTCGCCTTTCGATTTCACAGCGAGGTTCTGCTTAAGATCGCCATTCGCGACCGCAGTCACCACCTTGACGATGCCGCGCACCTGTTCGGTGAGGTTCGCGGCCATCACGTTGACGGTGTCCGTCAAATCCTTCCAGGTCCCCGCGACGCCCGGCACCTGCGCTTGACCGCCGAGCAGACCTTCCGTGCCGACTTCGCGGGCGACACGAGTGACTTCCGACGCGAAGCCGTTGAGCTGATCCACCATCGTGTTGATGGTGTTTTTCAGCTCCAGGATTTCACCCTTAACGTCGACGGTGATCTTGCGCGACAGGTCGCCGCGCGCCACTGCGGTCGTCACCTCGGCGATGTTGCGCACTTGCGTCGGTGAGGTTTGCAGCCAAAAGATTGACGTTGTCCGTGAGGTCCTTCCAGGTGCCGGCGACGCCCGGCACCACGGCCTGACCGCCGAGACGGCCGTCGGCGCCGACCTCTCGTGCCACGCGCGTCACTTCAGCGGCGAACGAGCGCAACTGCTCGACCATGGTGTTGAGCGTGTCCTTGAGCAGCAGCATCTCGCCGCGTACGTCGACGGTGATCTTCTTCGACAGATCGCCGCTGGCGATGGCGGTTGCCACCTCAGCGATGTTTCGGACCTGCGCGGTGAGGTTTGAGGCCATGAAGTTGACGTTGTCGGTCAGGTCTTTCCACGTGCCGGCGACGCCGGGCACCTGCGCCTGGCCGCCGAGTTTGCCTTCGGTGCCTACCTCGCGCGCCACACGCGTCACTTCCGAGGCGAACGCATTGAGCTGATCCGCCATCGTGTTGATGGTGTTCTTCAGTTCGAGAATTTCGCCCTTCACGTCCACGGTAATCTTGCGCGAGAGATCGCCGCGCGCGACAGCCGTCGTCACTTCGGCGATGTTGCGGACCTGCGCGGTCAAATTGCCGGCCATCGAGTTGACCGAGTTGGTCAGGTCCTTCCACGTGCCGGCAACGCCCGGCACGTTGGCCTGACCGCCGAGGCGGCCCTCGGTGCCAACCTCACGCGCAACGCGCGTCACCTCGCCGGCGAAGCGGTTGAGCTGGTCCACCATCGTGTTCAGCGTTTCCTTGAGCTGAAGGATTTCGCCGCGCACGTCGACGGTGATCTTGCGCGACAGGTCGCCCCCGGCGATGGCGGTCGCAACCTCGGCGATGTTGCGGACCTGTCCGGTCAGGTTTGAAGCCATCGAGTTGACGGAGTCGGTCAAGTCCTTCCAGGTGCCGCCAACGCCGGGCACGTTGGCCTGACCGCCGAGCTTGCCTTCAGTACCGACTTCGCGCGCAACGCGCGTCACCTCGGCCGCAAACGCGTTGAGCTGGTCCACCATCGTGTTGAGTGTGTCTTTCAGCTCGAGAATTTCGCCGCGCACGTCCACCGTGATCTTGCGGGAGAGGTCGCCGCGGGCCACGGCGGTCGCGACCTCGGCAATGTTGCGGACCTGGCCGGTCAGGTTCGAGGCCATCGAGTTGACCGAATCCGTCAAGTCTTTCCAGGTGCCGGCGACACCGCGCACCGTCGCCTGACCGCCGAGCTTCCCTTCGGTGCCGACCTCGCGCGCGACGCGCGTCACTTCACCGGCAAACGCGTTGAGCTGGTCCACCATCGTGTTGATGGTGTCCTTCAACTCGGCGATTTCGCCGCGCACGTCCACCGTGATCTTTTTCGACAGGTCTCCCGAGGCGATGGCGGTCGACACCTCGGCGATGTTTCGTACCTGCGCGGTGAGGTTCGACGCCATCGAGTTGACGGAGTTGGTCAAGTCTTTCCAGGTGCCGGCCACGCCAAGCACGTTGGCTTGACCGCCAAGTCGCCCATCGGTACCGACCTCGCGCGCGACACGCGTCACTTCGCCAGCGAACGCGTTCAGCTGGTCAACCATCGTATTGATGGTTTCCTTGAGCTGCAGAATTTCGCCGGACACATTCACTGTGATCTTTTTCGACAGGTCGCCGCCGGCGATGGCGGTTGCCACATCGGCGATGTTACGCACCTGCGCGGTGAGGTTGCCGGCCATGAAGTTGACGCTGTCGGTCAAGTCCTTCCAGGTGCCGGCGACGCCCGGCACCTGCGCCTGGCCGCCAAGCTTGCCTTCGGTGCCGACCTCGCGCGCGACGCGCGTCACTTCCGAGGCAAAGCCGTTGAGCTGATCCACCATCGTGTTGATGGTGTCTTTCAGCGCGAGAATCTCACCGCGCACGTCGACGGTGATCTTGCGCGACAGGTCGCCGCGCGCAACCGCAGTCGTCACATGGGCGATGTTGCGCACCTGGTCGGTCAGGTTGCCGCACATGGCATTGACGCTGTCCGTCAAGTCCTTCCAGGTGCCGGCGACGCCCGGCACGATGGCCTGGCCGCCGAGCTTTCCATCGGTGCCGACCTCGCGAGCGACGCGCGTCACCTCGGAAGCGAACGACCGCAGCTGATCCACCATCGTATTAATGGCTTCCTTGAGCTGCAGAATTTCACCGCGCACGTCGACAGTGATCTTCTTCGACAAGTCGCCATTCGCCACCGCGATCGTCACTTCGGCGATGTTGCGCACCTGCGCGGTCAGATTTGACGCCATCGAGTTGACGCTCTCGGTCAGGTCCTTCCACACACCGGTGACGCCACCGACCTGCGCCTGCCCGCCGAGCTTCCCTTCAGTGCCGACTTCACGCGCCACGCGCGTCACTTCCGACGTGAACACGTTGAGCTGCTTGATCATCGTATTGACGATCTCGGCCGAACGCAGAAACTCGCCTTTCAGCGGCCGGCCGTCGACGTCGAGGGCCACCGTGCGCAGCAGATCGCCTTGGGCAACGGCGGCCACGGCGCGCGTCACCTCCGTGGTTGGCCACAACAAATCGTCGATCAACGAATTGACGGAGGCCTCCATTTCACCCCATGCGCCGTCGACTGAACCAAACCGCACGCGCTGACGCGTCTGTCCTTCGCGGCCCACAACTTGACCCACGCGCTCAAGCTGCCCCGCCATACGCTGGTTGGTGGCGACGATGTCGTTGAAGGTGTCAGCGATCTTACCCATGATTCCGAGCCGGTCGCCCGACATGCGAGCGGAGAAATCGCCGACACGCATCGCCTGGAGTGCGTTCAGCAGCTCGGTCAAACCGTGGGTGTCGCCTTCGGCATAACCGCCAAGGTGTCCTTCCGATGAGACAGGCGACGGGACGGCATCCACGCCGGAGAAGGTTGTTGCGACGGCTGGAGGGATCGCGGAGCCATTGGCGCCCGACGGATTGAGTGCGTCTTCAGCAGATGACATTAGTATCTCCGGAAACTGCCATGGGGCGCGGTCGCATAGGCAGACACGAGCCGGGGAGCCGGGCGATCGCTAGCGCTGACGACTTCGCCACTGGTTCGCGGCGTACCGGCCCTGAAGGCGGTCGGCCGCATGGAAATGCCGAACCACCGGCGATGGACATTCCACCTCGCCGGGCATTTTGCTTTCTCTGTTGAGGTAGCTTCCCCCACATGGACCTCACCTCCTGCGCCGTGATCACAAACGCGGTGCACTCGATAAAGTTCCATCCCTGGAGTAGATCTTTAGGCCCAAGGGCACATGCGGTGAGGCGGTGCTAAAACGGATCGCGGCAGACGGCCTGCGTCTCAAACCGATACGTCAAAAGACGTGCGGCACGGTTGGCGGCAAGCGACCCCTGGATGCGGTTATCGGCCTGGATTGGGACGTGCCCATTCAGGTCAGGAAGGCTATTCCGCGGCTTCCTGGCGGCGGTAAAGGAGCGGCAGCACGCGCACTTTTTGCTCGTCGCGCGCCACAACAACATGGTTCTCCGGCACAGTGAGCCAGTCTCTTTGATCCTTGTCCAGGGGTTCTGAGACGACCACGATGCCCCTCTCCGTTTCGCTATAATAAAGCGTATTGGCGCGGTCGTTCACGGCATACCGGAACGCATAGAGATCGCGCCCGTTAGCGAGTGCCGCCGTGAAACGGAAGCGATCGGCCCGCTCATTCTGGTTAACGAAGTCTGTCAGGGTTTTTAGAACTGCCTCCGCGGCTGCCACAGGGTCGTTCATGCCGACGCCCATCATGGCGAGAAAAATCGCTTCCGAGTCTGGTCGTGCCGACACGCGACGGATAAAGCTCGTCCGGAATCAGTGTCTCGACTTGCCGGCGCAATCGACTCCAGTTACCGAGAAAGCCATTGTGCATGAACATCCACTGGCCGCAGGCGAATGGGTGGCAATTCACCCGCGTAATTGCGGTGCCGGTCGCAGCGCGGACGTGCGCGAAGAACAGATGAGATTGCAGGTGCCGGCAAAGATATCGCAAATTCTCATCGGACCACGCCGGCCGAATTTCGCGATAGAGTCCCGGCTCCGGATGCGATCCGTACCAACCGAGCCCAAAGCCGTCGCCATTGACGCTCGCCGTCGATTCCAGCGCGTGGATGCTCTGCGAAATAAGCGAATGGGCCGGCTCGGTAACATAATGCTCGAGCGCGGTGGTTTCTCCTCGATATGCAATCCAGCGGCACATGCTGAAGACCCCTATGCGAGATCGGGAATCAAGCGACCAGTGTCGCGTCCCGAATCCAGCGAGATACGTTCTGCAACGCAATTTCGGCGCCCTGGTGTTCACTTTCCGCTAAGATTTGCAGTTGAGCGTCCGCTGATGTCCCCTCCGCCACGATGGTACGGCACTGTTGCAACGCTTCGGCACAATCGAGCGCCTCAGCATCAGCAGCCACGATATCTAGCACTTGGTCGACCAAATCCGCTACTCGAACCCCTCCTGAACGCGTGACGAATTTGCCTTGCGCCCCGTAACGTTGCGCTCGCCATTTGTTCTCGACCGCGATAGCCCGGTCGACGACATCGATCCTGGCGTTGTGATCGGGGTGACCATACAGAAAACGTATCAAGACCCGATAGAGAGTGGCGAGCGCGATTGCATCGTCGAGGCGCGTGCAGCAATCAGGCGCGCGCAGTTCGAGCGTTGGATATTTATGCGAAGGACGGACCGCCCACCACAGATGCGTAGCGTCCTGCATCGCGCCAGAGCGAACCATGGCGTCGACGTAAGCATCGTACTCGGTTTGGTCACGGAATAGCTCCGGCAAGCCGGTGCGAGGGAGTTCGTCATAGGCGGCGAGTTGGTAACCTTTCAGGCCGGTCACGCTGCCTTGCCAAAACGGCGACGACGCCGACAAGGCGATGAACAGCGGCAGGTACGACAACATCCGCGTCATCACATCGATGCGTCGCGCCGGATCAGGAATCTCCACATGCACGTGCATACCGCACAGCATGTTGCGCTGGCCAATCATCTGCAACGTATCCATGACTTCGGTATAGCGCTCCTTGGGGCTTTGGACCGACTCGCGCCAGGACGCCGCGGGGTGGGTGCCGCAAGCCAAGATACACAAGTCGTGCTCTGCCGCAGCCGCCGCAGCATTCAGCCGCAGTTGACGAAGTTCGATCCGCGCATCGCCGACGGAGCTGTGCGGTTCGGTTGCAACCTCGATTTGCGCCTGCAGAAACTCCCGTCCGATGTGACCGGACCCGCCGAAACTGGCGCTTTGAAAAAGCGCGTCGGGCGTTTCGGCGGGCGCCTGGAACGTCTCGACGTCGGACAAGAAGTATTCTTCCTCAATTCCGAACTGAAACAGGTCGTCAGGCACAAAAATACGCGCTTGCCGGCCCTTGGGAATCAAAGTTCGCAGGCGAAGTATTTTGTCGTGTGGATCGAACCTAAATTCCATGGCTTGTCAGTCCTGAACCAATATCACTGCCGGACTCGTCGATAAATCACACTCCTTGAATCTGTAACCAGCACTCCAACAACGCGACTTGCCATAGCTTTGAGTGCCCTTTTGGCGTCAATTCGCCCTCAGGGTTTGCCAGAAGCTTTTCGATATAGGCTCGATTGAATATCCCGCGTTTCTGCGCTCTCGGCTCTTCGAGCACCCCACGGACAAAATCCAGGACGGCGCCGCGGATGTATTTTAGCGCCGGCACCGGGAAATACCCTTTCGGCCGATCGATAATCGCGTCGGGGATGACGCCGCGCGCCGCCTCCTTGAGGATATATTTGCCTCCGTTGCGAATCTTGAACTCTGGGGGGACCCGCGCCGCCAGTTCGACCAGTTCGTGATCGAGAAACGGCACACGCGTCTCGAGTTCCCAGGCCATGGCCATGTTGTCGACGCGCTTGACAGGATCGTCGACCATCATGATTTGCGCATCGAGTTGCAGGGCCTTATCGATTGGACGGGCGCTGCTGCAGGATCGGAAGAAGGTGTCTACAAATTCACGGCTATAGTCGCCGTTCATCAAGTCGCTGTTGAGCGCCTGTCCCATTTCAGCATGATCGCGGTCGAAATAGACGCGCGCGTAGTCTTCAGTCGCGTCGTTCGAATGCATCAACGTCGGATACCAGTGATAGCCACCGAAAATCTCGTCGGCGCCTTGGCCGCTCAGTGCCACTTTCACGTATTTCGATACTTCCCCGGACAGCAGATAGAAGCCGATGGAGTCATGGCTCATCATGGGTTCCGACATCGCCGACACCATGCCGGGGAGTGCATCGATCGCCAGCGAACTATCCACGTCGATACGGTGATGATCGGTGCCGAATTTCTTCGCGACCAAATCGGAGTAGCGAAATTCATCGCCCTCAACGTCGCCGATCGAACTCGAAGCCGACGGAGAATGTTTTCACATCGCCTTGCCCTTGCGCGGCGAGAAGAGCGACCAATAGCGAGCTGTCGAGACCGCCCGAGAGCAGAACGCCCACAGGAACGTCGGCGATGCGGCGTCGCCTGACGGCAGTCCCGAGCGCGCCGAGGATCGCATCGCACCAGTCTGATTCGGTCAAGCTACTATCTTTGGAACGCGGCCCCACTTCAAGTTGCCAATAAAGCTCTTCGCGCCGGCGGCCGTCGGGCTCGATCATAAGGATCGTAGCTGGCGCCAACTTGCGGACGCCCTTGAGGATTGTCATCGGTGCCGGCACGACCGCATGCCAACTCATGTAGTGATGCAACGCAACCGGATCGATGCTTGTGTCAACCTCGCCAGCGCTCAACAGAGCCGGCAGCGTGGATGCAAAACGAAGGCGGCCGGGCTTTTCCGCATAGTAGAGAGGCTTGATGCCGAGCCGGTCGCGAGCCAGAACGACGCGTCCGGAATCCCGCTCCCAGAGAGCGAAAGCAAACATGCCGTAAAAGCGATCGACGCAGCGGGAACCCCACTCTGCATAAGCTTTGAGAATGACCTCGGTGTCGCCTGCCGAGAAGAAACGGTAGCCTTTTGCCGACAACTCGGTCCGCAGGTCCTTGTAGTTATAGATGCAGCCATTGAAGACGACGGCGAGCCCGAGTTCGGGGTCGATCATCGGCTGTTGCGATGTAGCAGCAAGATCGATGATGCTAAGCCTGCGGTGACCAAACGCGATTTGGTTTTGCGAAAACATTCCGCTCGCGTCAGGGCCGCGCGCACTCATCCGCTGCGTCATTGCCGTGATGGCTTCGCCAGCAACATCGCCGTTGAAAGTCACTTCGCCGCAAATGCCGCACATCTCTGCTATCCGCAGTCGAAAATCCCGTAAGCACCCAATAACGCCCGCGGGCTAATCGAGTTCCGGATCAGCGATTTGCGTCCGCCGCAATGAGAGCGATTGCTGCAGGACATGAAATCCGTGGCGACGCCATCACCACCATCATCACCACCATGACAGCGGACGCCGCTGAGCGCCGCCAAATACGGCAAGGTTGGTGCGCAAATCGTTCTCTCTGACGAGCTTGCAAAATTAAGTGCGGCTGTCGCTTCGAGAGGCCTGTAACTCAAATTCAGCCGCCTATAGCGTCTAGGCGCGATGAAGGGCAATCTGCAATCGGGCTTTTTCATTATTTATTGGCTGCCCGCGGTTTCGTTTGCTCCTGCTGCTTTTTTGCACGCAACGATATCGCGACTTTTTCCCAAGCTTGAGCCATCAATTCCAACGCATACTTGTCATCTTCGCGTGTCATACGCGATGCCAGATCGCGGCAGCCACGATGAACCCTCAACGAGGCCAGAACGATCAGGCTCACCATCTTACCGTTATACGAGCGCAGATTTCCATCCCCCTCGATTTGATAGCCGTCGCAACCAAGTGCTGATTTGCGCGTTCCGCCCAAAGAGACACACAAAGCTTCCCATTCAAGCGGCAGCCGACAGCATTCTTATCCATGCCCCGGACACCAGACGTGTAAGGGTGGCTTCGCTGGAAGGTTCGTGAGCTGAATGTCTGATTCTTTGACTGATTCTTTGGTTACCGACTGAAAAAGTTCCGTCTTGATCGAACTTAAAGAGAGCTCGCGCGTTTTCCCAGGAGTAGTGTTGCGATTTAGGAAAGATCATGGAACAGGGAAAAGCCAAAGCAACGGACTTCACTCGTGCAGTCGATGATGTCAAGAAGCAGGTGGGTGGAGTGGCGAATGCCGTCACCGGCGCAGCGCAGGATGTTTACGATCAAGCCCGCGACAGCGCGACCGATGTAGCAGACGTCGCAGCAACAGCGGCCCGCAAGACCGCGGGTTCATTTGAACGCGCCTTGCGAAATACGATCGAGACGCAGCCGTACACCGCCGTGGCCATTGCGCTCGGTCTAGGATGGCTATTTGGACGCATCCATCGGCCGCTTTAGATGAAGTGCTGCGATTCCGTTTCGGTAAATCTTGTGATTGGCGTCATTCTTTGAGTTTCGGTAAATCTTACTGATGGTCGGGACACTGGCCTTGCCTCCAGTGTCCCGACTTAACCAAAGATTAAGCCGCCTTGCGGTTGACCTGTGTTTCCGCAATCGATGTCAGCTTCTTGTCGGTTGCCTTCTCTTCATCGAGCGTCTGCTGCAGCAACCCGACGACGTCTTGGCGGCCAAGGCGCTCAGCCCATGCGATGAGCGTGCCGTAACGTGTCATCTCGTAGTGCTCGACAGCCTGTGCCGCGGCAATCAGGGCGGCATCGAGCACCGACTTGTCGGACACCTCCCCGGCAATCTCATTCGTTTCCTTGATGATTCCGTCAATTGCTGGGCAGTCCACGCCCTTGGCCTTGACGTCCAGTTTCTGAAACGTTTGTTCCAGACGCTTCACATGCGCTTCGCTCTCCCGCAGGTGCGTTTTGAAGCCCTCCTTGAGCTGGGGATCGGTCGCCTTTTTCACCATCTCCGGCAGAGATTTGACGATTTGCTGCTCGGCATAATAAATATCGGCGAGCGTGTGCAGAAACAGATCGTTCATATTATGGATGTCCTTGGAGAACAGTCCCATTGTAAGTCTTCCTTCTCGTTGCATTCTTTTTGGAACAGGCAGCGCGCAACTGGCGCAACTTGCGGCTGCTCATAAAGGAACGTGGTGATGGGGCCTCTGTTCCTGAACGAACGGCAATTCACTGGCTGAAACGTCTCAGTCAGAGGGCCTTCAATCGGGAAGTTTCACGTCTTCGTCTGGGAACAGGTGATTGCAGGTCACCAGGCCTATGATCGACAGCGGCACCGCCAGAAACGCACCGATCGGTCCCCACAGCCAGGTCCAGAACGCCAGCGCCAGAAACACCAAGAGGGGATTGAGCGTCAGGCGGCGGCCGACGATGGTGGGCGTGATGAAATGTCCCTCGGCGGTTGTGAGAGCGATTAAGCAGGCCGGCGCGATCAGAGCCTGCCCGAGAGACGGAAAAGTCACCAGGCCAACGCCGAATAGAACCACCACCATGACCGCTGGCCCTACATAAGGCACGTAGTTCAGGAACGCTGCGAGCAAGCCGAAGATCAAGGGGCTTGGAAAGCCAATCAGCCATGTGGCGAGCGCGACAATTATCCCGAGCGTAGCATTGACGATGGTCACGACCGTCAGATATCCAGCGAGATTGCGCTCGGTATCGCGCATGATTTTCAGGAAGCGCAGCTTTGTATCGCGATCGCCGAACATTGCGACGAGATTCGCTCGCAATTCGATCTGCCCGACGAGAAAGAACATCAGGGTAACGAAGAAGATGAGAAGTTCGCCTGCGGCCGGCGTGACAAACGTGATCACCGGCAGGACGATGTTCGGCGGAGAATTGATATTGACACCGTTGTCAGCGCTAAACACCGCATTTTCCAGCTCGTGAAACGCGGCGATCGGCTGATCGAACACCGTGAGCTTCTGCTTGATGATCGCGCCGATCTCAGGCGCGCGGCCAATCCATTCGCTGACCGGCCCGGCGAGCGCGGTGGCGGCGATGCCGAGCCCGGCGACGCACGCCACGACAATAAGCAGCGCGGTGATCCAGGGCGAAACGCCGATGCGTTTGCCAGCCTTAATGAGCGGCGCCAGCGTCAGCGACACGACAGCAGCAGCAAAAATCGGCAGCAGGATGGCGCGGCCGACATAGAGAAAGGCGCCGAACGCCAGAAGGAAAATACCGATAGTGGCGATTTGTCCCGCCGTCATCCACATGCCGCCGACGCTGCCGACGGGAAGCGGATCGTCGACGATCAGGGCGTGACGTGCCTCACGCCTGGCGCGAATATACTCCACAAGACCTCCGTCACCCTGTTCTGGCCCGTCCGAAGCCACGCCATATCAACGGGCGCCTGGAAGCCACGCCATATCAACGGGCGCCTGTTTGACTTGCGCCAAGTCAACTTGACAGTGGGCGCGACAGTTCCGGGAAAGGCGTGCAGCCAGCACTTGCTATGCGACGAAAACAGCCAGAAAGGACGGCCCCACCGAGGGTGTTACTGGGGACGATACGGCGGGGCCGCCGCTCAGCCGGAGGCACACGGCTTCGCTTAATGCCCACTGGGCTCATCGCTTTTAACAGCAGAACCTTCGGCGCGTTCCGCACAACGAACAAAGGTCTGCATCGGAACAATTGCGGCTCCGCGACGTTTCGATGCGTCGGGCGTGTTCCGTGTCAAAATTCCAGGCACCCCGTTCAGTACCGCTTCGGAGCAGTCAATTTTACCTGATCGAGTGGGGGCACATACACCAGTCAAAATTCATATCCCACTTTCAGAGCGGGAACCGTCGGCGGGCAACGGATGGGTGAGCGCTTTTATACGGGCGAGCGCGACGGCCAGGTGTTCGTTCGCGAAGACGAGAAATGAAGCATTCTCAATCCGCGTCACGATCTTCGTAGAGAAGGTTCGGAGGACTCGTTCAAAAACCGCAGCGGCTGGTCGGAGCAACTCGCGTTGGCCTTGTTTGCCGATGCGAAAGGCAATGAGACACGCGCGATGCGGCTATATAAAACCCTTCACCAACGCGTGGTGACAACGCTTCCCGAGCGGTAGACGATTACACGCAGCCGCATCCAGGCTCACGTCAGAAAGATGCAATAACGCAAAGTCGTCATTCAATCGGACGCTGATGGCTTCGCCATGAATTGTTATGCGAGCACGCCAGCACACACGGCGGAACCTCGCGGTAAGACGTTCGTTGGCCTGTTGGGATTCCATCGCCGCGGTGGGTACTCTCGGGCTCGCCCCAACGATCTCCGCTACCGCAATGCGCAAAAAAATAGCCAGCGCCGAAGCGGATCGAGTCGAGGGATTCGGCGTTTCCCCTTTGTCTGTTATCCGCGCTTGCGGCGGACACAGGCTGAGCGGTCGGTGCTGATTACCCGGCTGGCAGTTCCGGCCAGCAGTTTCGGCCGCTCATGGGATTACGCCGAACTCCGCGGTCACGTGATCAGGGAATAAAGCCATGCGCAAAGAATTTAGGCAGTATCGCCGCAGCAAGATCGCCGAACTCCGGCCTTACGAACCGGGCGAAAACTTGGAAGAGATCAGTATTTCTCCCGAGGACCGAAGAGCCGGTTCGCCCAAGGAAGGCGACATGATCGCCAGAAATCCAAAGAACCACAGCGACAAGTGGCTGATTGCGGCCAATTACTTTGCCGACAACTTCGAGCCCGTCTGACGCCGGAAACCCCTGCGGCCGTACGGTGAACGCGTGCCGGAAGCTCGAACACAAGAACCATATCCTGCCGAAAAGGCGCGCGGCGGCGAAATCATCCTGCGGCAGCCATGGCAGCGATGCGGCAATCGCTTTGGCAATTGTGCTGTTGGAACTCGTACCCTTTAGATGAGCACGACCCTCGAAGAGCAGCACGACGCGAGACCGTATTGTCCCACGACCGCCGAGGAAACGGCGCTGACCTACGGTCTGCACACATTACTAACACCCTGGAAGATTGTCTGCTGATGACCGCTCGACAGCGGCCCTTCGCGGTCAGTCAGGAACCGATCATCCTAAACGCGCATTTCACGATTTCCGTTCATCGCCACGTTGATCAATGCGCTACCGGTGAAGTCGTGCCTGATTGACGGCGAGGCGATCGTCACAGATGAGAACGGCGTTGCCGTGTTCGAGAAGCTGCGGCGGTCCAGCGCTGCGGCGGTCCTATGCGCTTTCGACCTGATCGAGCTCGACGGCGAGGATTTTGCGCGGGCTGCCAATCGAGAAGCGCAAGCGCACGCTCGGCAATCTTCTCAAAGACGTTCATACCTCACTCGCGCTCAACGAACACTTCGACGCCGAAGGCGATCTGGTCTTCGAAGCGGCCTGTAGGCTCGGGTGCGAGGGCATCGTATCGAAGCGGATCGGATCGAAATACCGCTCCGGCCGGTCTGATAGCTGGGTGAAGATCAAAAATCCTGCATCGCCAACGTGCGTCGTGAGGCGGAAGAGGATTGGGGATAAGCCGAGCAGACACTAACAGTTGATTCGCATTTGCGAGCGCAGAATGCGCCGAATATCTGCGTTAGCTTAGAATCGACCGAGCGGCTCCCCATCCCCCGACAGGGTCCCCTGCCGCCCGGCCAGTCAGCCTAATTGAGGTAACAGCCTACGGAGCCCCGAGCCGACTACGCTCGGGGTTCTTTTTTGTGGCAGCTCGGAGTCTTATACAGGGCCAGCGCGGACATTGATCGTGAGGTTCGGAATCTGAGGCGGCGACAGGATTTCGAAAACCCTGATTTCCTGATGTCCGCACCTGCCGCAGTCGAATATGCGGCGGACGAATCCAGGCTGGTCCGGACCGCTCTGCGTCAACACCATCGGCCCCGAGCATTTAGGGCAGAGTGGGTGTGAGAGAGGATCGCTGGTCTGAGATAGAGGTTGTGACTCTGACATGAGCTGCCCTCCTGTTACAGGCGGGAGCACGACACTCTCAGCCACCGACGCCTGACCAAAGGTCGCTGTCGGTGAAACCCGTATATGGGGCCGGTACGAACGAAACCCTAGTCTCAAAAGACTATCGAAGTGAATATAGCAAACCATCAAAATTTGAAAACCGGCGACTCCGGGACAATGAAAAGTTCTTACGGAAAAACCCTTACAACCTCGCGCAAGTGTGGATTGCATGGAACCCGACCGGGCTAGTCTATGTTAAAGGACACATGGCTGTTCCGCTGACTGGTTTTCATTCGTGCTAAGCCGGTGGTATGAGCGCTTCCAATAATGGCTATCCCGTGAGTTGGCACCGGCGCGTTTTGCCGGGGTCTCTCCAAGCCTACGGTTTCTCCACATTTTGTGTTGCTGTTGCCGGTCTCTTTCACTGGGGACTTGGGCTGATTAGCGAAGACACTCAGGTCTTCACGACTTTTTTATCCCGCAGTGCTTTTTGCCACCCTCGTTGGGGGAGCGGGCGCTGGGGTATATGCTGGGACATTGAGCGGCATAATTGCATGGTGGGCGTTCATGCCTCCACATTTCGTGTTCTTCCCCCTGACATCTGATCAAGCAATTAGCTTGCTGATCTATCTCTTCGCTTCTTTGCTGATTGTATGGGCGACAGACCGCTATCGAAACCTTACGAGGCGACTCGAAGAAGAAGAGAAATTTCGCAAGCTGACCGTAGAGGAACTTGCTCACCGACTGAAAAATAAAATTGCTACCATCCAGGCCATCATAAGTTTGGAACTTCACGATATTCCGCAGAAGAGAGATGCCATTATTGGTCGTCTTACGGCGTTGTCGGCCACCGACGATCTGATCATGGAGACACAGGGTCAAGGGGCGCGGCTCCGGGAAATCCTTTCCACCGAACTCGGCCCCTACGAAACCTCCCGAATAGCGATTGCGGGACCAGTGATTCTTCTTCCACCGAAGGTGGCGATGATGATGGCATTGTTAGTCCACGAACTCGCTACCAACGCTGCAAAATACGGGGCTCTATCGAGCACGACTGGTCTGGTCGCTATCAGTTGGTCGCTATCCGACAGGCGTATGAACCTCGAATGGCGCGAGAGCGGCGGACCCGTCGTCAACACCCCAACCCAGAACGGTTTTGGTATGCGGTTGCTGTCACGGGCAGGTGGTGGGGTCGAGATGAGTTTTGAAGCGACAGGGCTTCTTTGCAAAATGAGCGTCACGCTTCCAGAAAACACCGCTGTCGAGTCTAAAGGAACGCCCAACGGTAAGGCGATCGTCGGATACGGGTAACTCTGGAAAGGCCAGCGGCCGCTTGCGAATGGTCGCAGTAGGGACGCTCATTGCTGAGCGCCCGCCGCACAGATCCCGGCGTGCGCTGCTAACGCACCGGGCTCCTCCCTTGGGTCAAACGTCGGCACACTAACGGTTTGGACTCGGCCGTGTGCCGGCGCACAGCCGCCAATCGGATCGACGTGGCAACTCGGCTCAATGTCCGAACCACGGCCGTCTGTCGGCTTTTCCGCTTGGGTGAGGCCCTTCCCTCCGCGCCCTCCGCAGGAAGTTACCTTCCTTTGTTCGGTCGCTTCCTCAGTACTACGACCTCATCCGACTTCTCATCCGCGTACATGCTCGGCGTGTGGCTATTGCCTTCCCGAGCCGGCCCGACACAAGTCCGGGCACGGGTGAGACCTCCCAGGTTCCGTGCAAAGAACTTCTCCACGTGCTCAAGGTCTGCGACTGCGCGAGGTTCTTCCCATGCAAGCCATTCGTCATGGGACGATGTTGCCTTCTCTTCAGCGCAATGAGATCGGCACCTCGGAATTAGACCCGTTTCGCAGCTCAATACTTGGCCCGTGGTCTCCCCTGTGAACGCTTCACGGCTGCCCTCGCGAGCACAGCCTCGTGCATCACTCGGGGTCGGGGTGGTTGGCTAGACCTTCCCCGTGGGAGACTTTCACCTCCTATTCTTTGCCAGCTTCCTGGCGCACTCCGCTATGGGCCCAGGCCGTGAGAAAACTCCGAAATCGAATTCGCCGTCAAAAATTTCGTCTCGACTTCATCAATTTGAAGAACAAAAACGCTGGCGACCACTTTCGAGAGAAGACGATAGAGAAACCAATTCTGTGCGGTGCTCGCGCGAGGACGTTTTCACACAGCCTGGGCCAGCTTCTAGCGCAAAGAAAAAGACCGCCTTGCGGCGGCCTTCTCTGACATTCAGTCAGCTGTTTTTGATTAGGCTGCGACAGCGTTCTTCCGCTTCCTGCGCCAACCAAATAAACCGAGCGCACCGAGGCCGATGGCGAAGAGTTTCAGGCGGTCTCTGCGCCGAAGAAATTCAGTGGAAATGGCGGGAAGACATGTGGGACGTGAACGCGAGAGCATCAGTCTGGAGCCGAAGACTGCGCTTGGATGGCGAACTGGGTTATTGGGTATGTCAGCGCCGCAAATTTGTACGATGACGGCCCTGACTTTTTGCTCCTAATAGACCCAAACGCGGTTGCCGCGTGGGTCGATAACTATTGTTTGTCCCACCCACTCGAACCCGTCCTAACCGGCGCTGAAACTTTGGTGAAAGAGTTGCCGACGCGAGCCGGAGGCATCAGGTAGATGAACTGAGGCTATCGCAAGGCGTCGAAATGTTTCCCCTACTGACAAAGACAGAGACCTGGCCACCGACGCCGGCGATCAAAATCCCGAGGCTCATCAACCAAATGATGAAAGCTTTTGACATGGCGAATCCCTCCCTTCCGCCTATCAGCTTTTTTCCTCGGTGGACGTAACCGAGCAGTGACGGCCGTCACAGAAAGTTCGACAGTCTTGATGGAAACACACTCCGACGATCCGTAGCAAATCAACTCTAGACCGAAACGAAACGCTCCCAACGAAGACGGGCACCGTGCTGGGAGCACGGTCAGGGTCCTCCGCAGGCTTACGCAGGTCCTAGGAGACCTGACCCGCCAATTCTTGGCGCCAGAGATTTATCTGCGGTTTACAGGGACTTCGGCGCTGATCTGCATGTTCGAAAGAAAGAGCCCCGCCGAGGGGCGGGACGGGCGGCTTTAGTGAGCAGACTGGGAAGTCTTTGCCCGTCCCGATCGGGGAACGACATCCGGTAAACAGCGTTCCGCGCCGCGACGGTTTGTCCTTTGAATTCCTCGGTCACGCGGAACGAGTGCTCGTCGGATTGACAAATTGGAGTCCGGCCCCGTTCGCCGCTCTGAGCGGCTCCGCCGCGCATCGCCCCCGTGCATCGGCAGTTTGGCGAAATTCACCGCCATACGCCGCGCCTCGTCTCTCGTTAGCGGCTCGGCGGCCGATCGTCGGCCGGGATTATTCTCGAAATAGAAATACCCGAATGACTGCCAGTTGGCATCGTGGGCGATAAAGCCGCGCCAAGCTCCTCAACTGCCCAGGGCCGGCGTGAAGTCATTGTGGGTGTTTGGTGATTGCCATGTTTTAACAACGCAAGGCGATCCTAAATAGTTCAGCCCAGCGCGGAAATCTGTTAACTCGTTGGTTCCTGGTCTTCGTCATCAACTCCCGCAACCTCGCCTGTTGTCGGGTTTACAAGATGGACGCGCGTACACAGCGGGCACTCTACCGCCTCAAAGCTATTGGATCCGCGTTCCGTTCCGTTGTCGGCAACGAAACCTTAAATCTGATAGCCCGTGTTGGGGCACCGGTAGATGAATGTGGGCATTAGATTTGATGGCAAGTCAGGCCGTCGAACGCCTTGATCCCGATCAAGTCCAAAAAAGCCCCAGCGTCCGGGGGCGCAGCCGGGGTTAAGTCAGATTGATAGTGCGCGGATACAATGACCCGCCCACTCGGGCTACACCCGTCGCGATTCAAAAACAGCCACATCGGGCCGGTTCTTAGCCTCGCATCAAGCGTCAGGCTCGTTTTTTGGTCTTCTGCTTCCGGCGACTGCGCCAAGTCGTGAAGCCCAGGCCAGCCAAGCCGGTTGCAAACAGCGGCAGTGCGGCCGGGAGCGGGACGACGGGGGGTGCAGGAGTAAAAGTGTATGTAACCGTCAAACTACCAACTGGGGGAGGAGAGTCCCAAGTAACGGTGCCAGTTGTTGGAGAGACCGCTGCAAGAACAAGTGTAACGCTAAAAGTACCGGTGCCTTCATAGAAAGAAGAAACAAGAGGAACCTGAAATAGGCTAACGTCGTATGGGCCCGTGACGGTGGCCGGGGAGCCGATGTCTTGACCGTTGGCGATTGCGCTAGCGGAAAGAGAACCAATGGTGCCGGCGGCACTAATATTAGAAGCTAGACTAAACTGCACTTCTGTAAGCGTTCCCATCGATACATCGAAGCGATTAAAAGAAAGGGAACCAGTTCCAACCCCAATAGATGAACTGGTAGATGTCGCCTGAACCGCCGGCAGGTTATCTATTAGGCTCATCGTTGCAGCGTTGACTTTAGAAATTTCAGCGCCGCCAACCAGCGTCATCAATCCAGCCAGTACCACAACGTTCTTAAATGACGTTGAGCTAGACATTCCGAATTCCTAGTTGTGGGAACAACAAATCACTTGCCCTGCACCGATTTCGCCACCTCCCAGCCTAGCAATACATTCACCCTATCTGAGGCTGAAATCAAGTATAGAGTTGGGGCTTTTTAATGGTGTTGAGGCCTCCTTTGGCCTCCTTTGGCCTCCTTTGGCCTCCTTTTGCGTCTTAGGACCTGGGAAAGCATGGGGCCGGAGCATTCGAGCAGCGCCGCCCGCGGAGCGTCGCGTCACACGAACTTCACAATTGACGTCTTACCTCGCGACCGCGCAGCTACCCGTTGCGCATCTTCCTTCTCCTTAAAGTCCCAACTCAGCCCCAGCATTAATTGCTGGGGCTTTTTTGCTTCGGCAGCCCACGCCGCATGGGCGCGTATTTATTCCCGGCACATTCGAGCCGCGCTCGGGCTACAGCGACGGGCGTGCGCGAGCCCGAGCGTTGGGAGCGCGTGCGAATTCGCACGGTAAGAGCCGATACCGTTTCTATATTTGGTCCATAATTGGTTTGAACTTTTGAGGCAAACTGCCTCGATTTGAGAAATACTTGATTTTATTGGGTAATCTGGCGCGCCCTGATCCTGGCCCGTGCTGCTCCGACCAGGGACCGCGGCTATCGAGAGGCTCAAAAGCCCGACCGCCGAGCACGGCCAGCCGCGACGACTGAGTGGCAATGGAGCCGGTGTTCACTAGACGCTAACCATACTCAGGTATGAGGAAACATCGGGAGACTTCTGGCCCGCTGGTGGCCTTTGTAGCGAGATGTTCCATGAGTAATGGGCGCTTATTCCCTACCGAATTCATCGCGGCGGCGATCTTCACCATTCTGATCTATTCGGCCTTTTTGCATCTTACTAATTAGACGCGCTCAGTTCTCGATGTCGGCCGTCCGCCCTGGCTGAAAATAACGAACACTGGTACGACCGCGGGCATGCTGACGCTGCTGATTAGCGCCACCGCAGGTCACGTCACGGGCCAGCAACAATGTGCTTTTTAGGGCTGTTGGAATACGCGCTGTCCTGTCCGCGCTATGACGCCCGCTACCTGAAATTTGAAAAGTCGGAGGCACAGGCTACGCAAGAGCGGGCCCGTACTGCATCAGGCGGGGGGATGGTGAGCACCAGTATCGCAGCGCGGTTTGGTCGGTGGTTAAATCGGGGGTTATTTCACAAAATCACCGGAAAATATAAGGATTTCAATGCGATCTGGCGGAGGGAGTGGGATTCGAACCCACGATACGGTTTCCCGTATACACGCTTTCCAAGCGTGCGCCTTCAGCCACTCGGCCACCCCTCCGGGCACGCGAAAACGAGCGCAATATAGCGACGGTCCCTCGGGTTACAACCCGCGCTGCATCACGCCCTCTGCTCCCGGTGGGCCACGCCACCGCGAGATGCACCACGGCCCACAGAGGGCACGAAAGACGAATTGGCGGTTCCATCGGGCCTTGTCCGTAACCGCCAGCCTCCGCGGAATGAACGCAACCCAACGTACCGGCTTCGCGTTATACGTGTGCGGCGCGCTCTCTCGGTGAAAAAGCCATTGATCGCTTGCGCTGGCGCGCGCTCTCGCCAAGAGCTAGTTGGACTCTCGGTGAGCGAGCCGCAATTCCCGGCGCAGTGCGTTCTGTCAATGGCGCCCGACGTGAATCGAACGCGCGATTGCCTACGGGCGAAAAGGTCTCGGGGGCGGGATCGGTGTGTTGCCTTGTTGCGCGCGACGTGACGTGGCCCGATGAGGCCCGCGCCAGCCCTGACCCCCAAAATACTCATGGCCCGTTGCCGACGGGTTTCTGCTCCCACATGAGCCCGCTCGGAGGCTGACATGCAGGCGGCCCGTGGTCACGTCATCGCATTGGGTCTTGCCGCGCTCGCCTGCAGCTTACCTGTTGCGGGGCAAAACCGGTCGATTGTTGTCGCGTCCGCGGCGTCGATGCAGGATTCCGGACTGTTCGATTTCATCCTGCCCATGTTCAAGGCCCGCACCGGCATCGAGGTGAGACTGATCGTTCAAGGGACGAGCCAGGCGCTCGATACCGGGCGGCACGGCGGCGCCGACATCGTCTTCGTGCACGCGAAGACGTAGGAGGAAAAATTCGTCGCCGAAGGCCACGGCGTGAAGCGTTTCCCGGTCATGTACAACGATCTCGTCTTGGTCGGTCCCAAGACCGATCCCGCGGGCGTGAAAGGCCTGGACATTGTCGACGCCCTGCGCGCCATTCGCGACAAGGCCGCGACGTTCGTCTCGCATAGCGACCGCTCGGGCACCAACAGTCCCGAATTCGATCTGTGGCAAAGCGCCGGCATCAACATCACACGCGAGACCGGCTCCTGGTACAAAGCTGTCGGCCAAGGCACCGTCGGCCCTCTCAACGCAGCAAACGCCACGAACGGCTATACGCTGGCCGACCGCCCGACGCGGGCGCTCCATAGAAATAAGGACAAACTCACAGTTCTGCTGGAAGGCGACAAGCGCTTGTTCAACCAGTACGGCGTCATTTTGGTCAATCCGGACAAGCACCCGAACGTCAATTCGCTCGGCCAGGCCTTCATCGATTGGCTGATCTCGTTGGATGGGCAGAACGCCATCAGCAGCTACAACGTCGATGGCCGCCAGCTCTACTTCCCCGACGCGAATGATCCGGGCGCCCGACCGGCCGAACCGCGATCCCCACCTGGATCCTCACCCGGCAATGTATTGCGGGTATAAGGTCGTGCCCATGGACGCCCGGGGCGGCTAAGCTCGCGGGGCGAATCCACCCGACCGTCGCATGACCCGTCATTCCCTCACCGGCTTCTTCATTGCGCTCGCCGTCCTGGCGGCGGGAATAGTCGTTGCATTTTCGCTCGGCCGTTATCCGGTCAGCCCCGCCGATATCGTCGATGTACTGGTGTCGCGCCTGACCGGCCGCGCGAGCGGCGTGCCGTCCACGGTCCAGGACGTGGTGCTGATGGTGCGCGGGACCGCGCGTGCTTGCGGCGGCTCTGGTCGGCGCGGCGCTTGCGGTGTCCGGCACCGCATTCCAGGGCTTGTTCCGCAATCCCTTGGTCTCGCCCGACATCCTCGGCGCCTCCTCGGGCGCAGCGCTCGGAGCGGTCGTCGGCATCTATTTTTCCTTAGGCGTCGTTGGCATCGAACTCCTTGCCTTCGCCGGCGGGATCGCCGCAGTCGCGGCGGTCTACGCCGTCGGCTCCGCGGTCGAAGCGCGCGATCCGATCCTCGTCCTGGTGCTGACCGGCGTCGTCATCGGCGCCCTGCTCGGCTCCGTGGTCGGCCTGATGAAATTCCTCGCCGATCCATACAATCAGCTTCCCGCTATGACGTTCTGGCTGCTCGGCAGCCTCGCCGCAACGAGCGCGTCGGACATTTTGCCGTTGTTTGCGCCCATTGCGATCGGAACCCTGGTGCTGATGGCGCTGCGCTGGCGCATGAACGTCATGTCGCTGCCCGAGGAAGAGGCGCGCGCGCTGGGTGTGCCGACAGGGATGCTGCGCGTCGCCATCGTCGCCGCCGCCACACTCGTGACATCGGCGAGCGTCGCCGCCGCCGGCGTGATCGGTTGGGTCGGACTTGTGGTGCCGCATCTGGCGCGTTCGCTGGTCGGGCCCGATTTCGTCCGTCTGATCCCAACGGCGGCGATCCTCGGCAGCGGCTTCCTGTTGCTGATCGATACGCTGGCGCGCACGGCCGCGCCGATCGAAATCCCGCTCGGCATTCTCACCGCATTCGTGGGAACGCCGTTTTTTATCTGGCTCCTCGCTAGCGTGCACCGGACGTGGTCTTAAAACCGCCCATGATGCTCGAAGGCCGAAAGCTTACCATCGGCTACCGGGACCGCACCGTCGGGCGCGACCTCGACGTGACGCTGCAGCGCGGCGAGGTTTTGGCGCTGCTCGGGCCCAACGGCAGCGGCAAGACGACCCTGCTCAAGACGCTGCTCGGTCTGATTTCGCCGCATCAGGGCGACGTGCGGATCGGCGAGCGCGCACTCAACGAGCTATTCGTCTGCGCCAGCGCGCGCGGCTCGTCGCCTATGTGCCGCAATCCCATATCGCGACGTTCGCCTTTACCGCCGAAGCCGTCGTGCTGATGGGACGGAGCGCCCACGGCGGCCTGCTCAGCCGGCCGACCGGCGCCGACCGCGCTGCGGTCATGCAGGCGCTCGACCGGCTCGGCATCGCGCCGCTCGCTGCGCGTCCCTACACGATGATTTCAGGCGGCGAACGCCAGCTTGTTCTGCTGGCACGCGCGCTCGCCCAGGAGCCGCAATTCATCTTGCTCGACGAACCGACTGCGAGCCTTGACTTCGGCAACCAGGGCATCGTGCTCCGCGAGATTCGTGCGCTCGCGGCTGCGGGCCATGGCGTCATTTTCACGACGCATGATCCCAATCACGCGCTGCGCGTCGCCGATCGCGCCTATCTCATTCGCGGCGGCGCCAGGCTCGCCGATGGCGCCACGCGGGACGTGCTCACGCGAACGGCTCTCGAACAGCTCTACGCCGCCCCGATCGAGCAGCTCAACGATCCGGCAACCGGCGGCAGCGCGTTTCTGCCCGGCTGGACAACAAGGGAAATCGGCCCGCCGCGCTGAGTGCTTTCGTGATACAGCGCGGAACCTTTTCCCTCTTGTTTCGTTATTAGGACGGAGCAACCAACAACAGGAGGAATCAATGGGACGCGGGCTTTTGCTTTGGCTCATCGGCATTCCGCTGCCAATTATTCTCGTGATCTGGCTGTTTGGCGGCCTGCACGGCTAGTTCGTTTGAGACTCACAGCGACGTGATTTGTGGCGATGTAATCCGCAGCAACTTGTCGCAATAAGTTGGAAAGCATTTAAGTTGGAAAGCACTTGGAGGCCCGGCTCACGCCGGGCCTCTTGCGTGCGGCCTTTCGCCTAAGCCGGCATTCACCTACATTGGGAGAATGGATTCACCCGACGATGACTATCTGATCCGCCCCGACCCGCTGGATCCGCGCCTGACCGAGCGCGTCAAAGGCATTGATCAGACCGGCATGCCGATTGAGACGTCGGTCACGGTCGAGCGCGCGCTGACGATCTTCCTCAATTCGCAGGAGATCGTGACGGCGATGACCATCAACGATCGTCCGGAGTATCTGGCGCTCGGCTACCTGCTCAACCAGAACATGCTCAAGCCGGACGATGTGGTCACCGGCGTCGATTACGACGATGAATTGTCCGTCGTGGTGGTGCGGACCAAGCGTAAGACCAACTACGAAAAAAAACTGAAGAAGAAGGTGCAGACCTCGGGCTGTGCTCAAGGCACCGTGTTCGGCGACCTGATGGAGGCGCTCGACACGATCACACTGCCGTCCGCGGAGTTGCGCACCTCATGGCTCTACACGCTGACACAAAAGATCAACACGACGCCGTCTCTGTATCTGGAAGCCGGCGCGATCCACGGCTGCGTTCTCGCCGTGGAGGATCGTCCGCTGGTGTACATGGAGGACGTCGGCCGGCATAACGCCGTCGATAAGATTGCCGGCTGGATGTTCAAGCATCAGGTCGGCGCCGCCGACAAGATTTTCTACACGACCGGCAGGCTCACCTCCGAGATGGTGATCAAGACGGTGCGAATGGGCATTCCGATCCTGATCTCGCGCTCGGGCTTCACGGCCTGGGGCGTCGAACTCGCCCGCAAGTCCAACCTGACCCTCATCGGCCGTGCTCGCGGCAAGCGGTTTATCGCGCTTGCCGGCGAGGATCGCATCGTATTCGACCAGGATCTCGCCTATGTCGAAGAGGAGAGCACGAAGCACCGCCGCAAGGCCGCGGTGCACGACGACTGACGCAAGACTGAACAAGAGGCCCCGAGAAGGCCGTGACTGAAATTCCCCCTACTCTCGGCCTCGTCCTCGCCGGCGGCTTGGCGCGGCGCATGGGCGGCGGCGACAAGGCCCGCATCGAGATCGGCGGCAAGACCATTCTGCAGCGAGTGCTGGAGACCCTCGCGCCGCAATGCAGCCGGGTCATCATCAACGCCAACGGCGATACGGCGCGCTTTGCCGACACCGGCCTCGACGTGGTCGCCGACGATGTGCCGGATTTTGCCGGGCCCCTCGCCGGAATTCTGGCCGGTCTGGACTGGACGGCAACGAATGCGCCGGGCGACGAATGGCTTGCAAGCGTTCCCGGCGATTGTCCGTTTCTACCGAAAAATCTGGTGACGCATCTGCACGAGGCGCGCATGACGGCCGGAACGCCGCTCGTGTGCGCGCGCTCGGGCGAGTGGCGTCACCCCGTCGTTGGGCTTTGGCCGGTCGCACTGCGCGATGACTTGCGTAAGGCACTGATCGAAGAACACACCCACAAGATCGAACTTTGGACGGCCCGGCACGGCGTCGCCATTGCCGATTGGCCCACAGAGCCCGTCGACCCGTTCTTCAACGTCAATACGCGCGAGGACGTGGCTCAAGCCGAGGTGATCGCGCGGCATTTTCCGAGCGCGTGAAGCTTGCGCGGAATGAGCGAGCCAAATTCAACCGCTACGTTCGGCCTTCAGGGCGCGCAACGGTTGAAGACCAAGTCGAGAGCTTTGACGATGTCGCGCCGACATCGGTCAACCCTCGGCGACGTCGATGACGGCCTGGGCGAAGTCCTGGGGCGCTTCCTGCGGCAGATTGTGCCCGATGCCGCCTTTGATGAGCCGATGCTCATAGCGGCCCGAGAATTTTCCGGTATAGGCACTCGGCTCCAGATGCGGTGCGCCATTGTCGTCACCCTCCATGGTGATCGTGGGCGCGCCGATCACCGGAGCCATGGCAAGCCGCTTTTCCAGATCGTCATATTTCGGCTCACCTTCCGCGAGCGCGAGCCGCCAGCGATAATTGTAAATCACGATAGCGACGTGATCCGGATTATCGAACGCCGCCGCGCTGCGGTCGAAGGTGGCATCATCGAAGTTCCATTTCGGAGAAGCGAGCCGCCAGATGAGCTTCGAAAAGTCGTGGCGGTATTTGTCGTAGCCCAGCCGGCCGCGTTCGGTGGCGAAGTAATATTGGTACCACCATTGCAATTCGGCCTGCGGCGGCAGCGGCGTCTTGCCGGCTTCCTGATTGCCGATCAGATAGCCGCTCACGGATACCATGCCTTTGCAGCGCTCCGGCCAAAGCGCGGCGATGATGTTGGCAGTCCGCGCACCCCAGTCAAAACCGCCGATGGTCGCTTTCTCGATCTTGAGCGCGTCCATAAAAGCAATGGCGTCGACAGCGACCACCGACTGCTGGCCGTTGCGAGGTGTTTCACTCGACAGAAAGCGCGTCGTGCCGTAGCCGCGCAGGAAAGGCACGATCACCCGGTAGCCGGCCGATGCCAAAAGCGGCGCTACATCGACGAAACTGTAGATGTCATACGGCCAGCCGTGCAGAAGAAGGACTGGAGCACCACTGGCGGGGCCGGCTTCCGCATAGCCGACATTCAGTGTGCCGGCATCGATCTGCTTCAGCGGAGCAAAGGACGTGTTCGTCCCCGGCTTGATTGCGGGCAGCCGCGCCGATTTCGGCTCGTTGGATTGGGCCTGCGCCGCACCGATCACACCGAGCAGAGCGGCGGCAGCGGCCAGAGCAGCGGCGCCGAAGAAATACCGGCGATGATGGTCGATCTTTTCGGTTGTGTCGATTTTGTTCACAGCAAGTCTCCCTGCTTTATTGGATCGTCTAATTCATCGCAGAGGTGCACGCACGACGCTCGCCTCATTGCGGTGTCGATTGCCAGAACTTGAGGACTGCCTCGGTCAACGCAGCGCTCCGACACCTATAATCAACAAGCTCCGTCCCAAGTTCATCCGACTAGCGACGCGTAGGAGAGAAAGCCGACGCTCGTACCGGGCTCGACCTTGGTCACGTCTTCGGATAGCTCCACGAGTCCATCGGTCTCGGTGAGCGACGTCAGCACGCCCGCCCCGTCCTGCTCGAACTTCAAAGCTTCCATGACGCCATCGGCTCCGGGACGAAGCGTCACCCGGACATATTCGCGGCGGCCGGAGCGTTTCTTGTAGGAGAACGCGGCGCGCGCCGGCATCGCGATCAACGGCTCGGGCAGGGCTCCGGCAAGCCGCAGCAGCAGCGGACGCACCACCCGCACGAAGGTAATGAAAACCGCGACCGGATTTCCAGGCAGGCCCACAAACGCCGCACCGTCGCCGTTCGCTCCTCCCGATATGACGCCCATTGCCACCGGCCGGCCCGGCTTGATCGCCATACGCCAGAACACGATCCGGCCGATCGTTTCGATCGCGGACCGCACGTAGTCGGCTTCGCCGGTCGAGACGCCTCCCGAGGTCAGCACGAGATCGTGGCTCGCGGCAGCCGAACGGATTTCGCGCGCGAGCCGGTCCGGTTCGTCGGTCAAGATGCCGAGATCGGTTACGTCGGCGCCGAAGCGCGCAAGGAGCCCGGCGAGAAAATAGCGATTGGAATCGTAGAGCGCGGCGCCGGGGAGCGACGCGCCAGGCTCGACAATCTCGTCGCCGGTCGAAAACAGCGCCACCCGGACGCGGCGCCGCACCTTCAATTCGGTCAGACCGAGCGCCGCCGCGAGCGCCACATGCTGCGCCGCAAGCCTGCGGCCCGCGGGCAGCGCCACCGCACCGGACCGCATATCTTCGCCTGCAAACCGGCGGTTCGCGCCGCGTTTCAGTCCAGGCGGAACAATAACAGCGTCGCCGTCAACGCGGCAGTCTTCCTGCATGAAGACCGTATTGGCGCCTACGGGCATCGGCGCACCGGTAAAAATGCGGACGGCCTCGCCGGCTTTCAGCGCGTACGCTGCGGCGCGGCCCGCGGTGACGCGGCCAGCGACGTGCAGACGGGTTTCGCCGTCGGGATCGAGATCGCTCGCCCGAACCGCATAACCATCGACCGCCGAATTGTCGAACGGCGGCACATTCACGGGTGCGATGATATCGTCGGCGAGAACGCGGCCGGCGGCTTGGCGCAGCGGCACGACCTCACACTCGGCAACCGGCGTGACACGTTCGCCGATCAGTCGTTCGGCCTCGGCGACTGGCAACAGCGGACCGGAAAAGGCAAAGCAATCGTCACTGAGTTGCGCCATCACGCCGATCCGAGCGGCGGACCAATGCGGTCGCGCGGCAGTGCTTCGGCCTGCAGCACGTTGGCGATGGCTTCGACGTCGTTGAGCATCAGCACCGGAACCTGGGCCTGCGGCAGCGGCGCGTCCGTCGCAACGGCGACAATGCAATCGTCGTCGGGATGGAGCAGCGGTTTGCCCACCGCGGCGCGATAGACTTCAAGCTTCGGATGAGCATGGCGCTTGAAGCCTTCGATGATCACGAGATCGACGGGGCTCAATTTCGCCAGCATGTCAGCGAGCGGCGGCTCGGCGTCGCCGCCCAACTCATGCACGATCGCCCAGCGGCGGCTTGATACGATAGCGACTTCGCTCGCGCCGGCCGCACGGTGTTTCCAGGAATCCTTGCCGGGCTGGTCAATATCGAACTCATGATGCGCGTGTTTGACAGTCGCCACCTTCAGTCCGCGTCCGACCAGCACCGGGATTACGCTCGTGACCAGCGTCGTCTTGCCGGAGCCGCTCCAGCCCGCGAGACCGATAATGCGCATCGCCGTGCTCGTCATGTCATTCGGCTCGCGCGCCTGAAATCTTGACCACCTCGGCCCATTTGTCGATTTCGGTACGAATGTAGGCGTCGAACTCTTCGGGTGAGTTGCCGATCACCTCAAGTCCGAACTCGGAGAGCTTCCCCTGCATCTCCGGCTCGTGCAGGACAGCAACGAAATCGGCATTGAGCTTGCGTACGATCTCACGCGGCGTCGCCTTCGGCACCACGATGCCGTTGATGCTTTGCACGTTGAAGCCCGGCACAGTTTCGGCCACCGTTGGGATATCCGGCGCGGTTTCCGAGCGCTTGAGGCTCGCGATCGCCAGCGCCCTCACTCGGCCGGCATCGATGTAGGGTTTGGAGGCATAAAGCGGGTCGATCATAAGATCCACACGGCCGGAAAAGACATCGGGATACGCCGGCCCGGCCCCCTTGTAGGGCACATGTACGATGTCAATTCCCGTCTTCGTCTTGAGCAACTCGCCGGCAAGATGCATGGCGCTGCCGCTGCCCGCCGTGGCAAACGTGAGCTTGCCCGGATTCTTGTTCGCATACGCGATCAGCTCGGGGATCGTGCTGACCGGAAGCGATGGGGTGGCCTCTATCACGATGTGGGAAACCGCCGTCATGGTGACGCCGGCAAGGTCGCTGACGGTATCGAACGGCAGGTCGGGACGCAAACTCGGATTGATCACATGCGAGGTCACGACCAGCCCGATCGTATGGCCGTCAGGGTCGGACTTGGCGACGAACTCGGTGCCAAGCGCGGTACCAGCGCCCGGTTTGTAGATGACGACCACCGACCGATGCCAGCGCGCCTCCAGATATTTGGAGAGCAGCCTGGCAAGGATGTCGATCGACCCGCCCGCCGCGTTCGGCACGACCAGGGTTACCGCACGGCTTGGAAAATCCTGCGCCTGTACCGAACCCAAAGGGCCGCACAGCGACATCAGGTTCGCAATCAACGCCACGCCTATTAAGCCGCCGATCCTGGTCATTGCGTCCTCACCAACTGGAACACTCGCACTCCGGCAGCGCAAAGCCTTGTTGCTTGCGAAGCCAGTATACCGGAGCCGACCTAATGCCGCAGCACGGCGCCCTTCGACAAAGGCTGCACAAGCTCACGATAGATGCCGAGCCAGCCTCGTTCCTCCACCATCGGCGCGGGAGCGAGCCGGGCCCGCCGCGACTCCAACTCCGCATCGGCAACGTCGAGATTCACCTCCCGCTTGTCGACGTCGATCCGGATCGTATCGCCATTCTGCACCAAAGCCAGCGGTCCGCCCACGGAAGCTTCGGGCGAGATTTCTCCGACCACGAGGCCGCGATTGACCAGCCCCGACAGCTGACCGTCGGTCACCACCGCCACCTGCTCGCTCAAGCCGGCGCCATCGAGCGCGAATACCAGCGCCGAAGCCATCGACATGCCCGGCCCGCCTTTGACGCCCATGCGGCGCAGCACAACCACCTGGCCCGGCTTGATGTCGCCCTTCGCCAGACCTTCAAGCGCGTCCTCGCGCGACTGATAGATATTGGCCGTGCCCGTGAACGCACGCGGCCGATCGTCGGCAACGCCGAATTTCGCGATGCCGCCCTCCGGCGCGAGCGATCCGCGCACGATGACGATGGATGGGCTGCGCGAGAGCGGATCGTCGATCGGGCGGATCACCTCGGCGTTCTTGCTTGCGACGCCGCTTAGATTTTCGCCGACGCTGCGTCCCGACACCGTCAGCGCCTGTTCCTGCAAAAGCGGCTGAAGGCTTTTCATCACCGCCGCGGCGCCGCCCGCGTCCTCAAGCTCTTCGATGAGCCCGTTGCCGTTGGGGCGGATGGCGGCGACCAGCGGCACCGTGTTGCCGCGCGAGGCAAAAATCTCATAGATGTCGACGGGGCATTGCGCTTCGGACGCAACCGCCTGCAGGTGTTTGACGGTATTGATCGAGCCGCTCAGGCTGAGCATGACGGTCGCCGCGTTGATGAAGGCATCCTTGGTCATCACGTCGCGCGGTTTCAGGTCATCCCACACCATTTGCACGATGCGCTCGCCCGATCGGCGTACAAACTCCATCATCTTCGGACTGTTGGCGCGCACCGGCGTGCTGCCAGGGAGCGCCATGCCGAGCGCCTCGCACACGATATGCATGGAATTCGCGGTGCCCATGCCGGCGCAGACGCCGGGCCCGCGCACCGCCACATCGGACATCCCACGCAGATCGTCGAGCGACACCCGACCAGACGCCACGTGGCCTGCGGCGAGGAACACTTCCTCGATGTCGACGTGCTGGCCCTTGTACTCGCCGCTTTGCTGATATCCGCAGGCGACGACGATGGTGGGAATGTTGAGCCGCGCCGCTGCCATCAGCTGGCCCGGCGATGTCTTGTCGCAAGAGGCGAGGCAAACCATGCCATCGAGTTGCGCGCCTTCGACCTGCACTTCGATATCGTTCGCGATGAGGTCGCGCGTCGGCAGGATGTAACCGCCGCGGTGGCCGGCGCTGGTGATGAAATCGCTGGGCGCGGCAGTCCGAACTTCGAACGGCACGCCGCCTGCGGCGCGGATCGCCGCTTTGATCTCGGCCGCAACCCCGTCGAGATGGCTGAAACACGATGACAGTTCCGACGACGTGTTGATCACCGCAATCTTCGGCTTCTCCATATCCTCGTCCGACAGGCCGAGCGCCTTCCATTGTGCGCGGCGCACCGCCCATCGCGACGAGCCGACCTCGAAATTGCTGCGAAGCTTGCGTTGACCCATGAAGCTCATAAACCTTACGTCCTCGGCGGTCGGTCCTGTGCGATTGTCACGGGCCGATCGTCCGCTCGATGCTGAACACATGGAAGATATTCACTTTCTGATTTGATTGAAACTCGGTCGACCCGCCGATGTTGACACCGGATCGGCACACAGTGAATGTCGCGTCACGCAACGAGCGCGAGGAAGGCCGATGACCGATCGCACGCGGACCATTTCGGAGCCGAGCCGGGATATCCCCGTGCTTGGCGAATACGAGGTGGTCGTGTTGGGCGGCGGCCCAGCCGGAATCGCCGCCGCCACTGCGGCGGGAAAAGCGGGCCGGTCGACCCTCTTGATCGAGCGTTACGGATTTCTCGGCGGCGCCGGGACGGCGGCCGGGCTCAGCACGTTCTGCGGTCTCTATGCCAACGTGCACGGCGAGCATCGCCAGGTCGTTCGCGGTGTCGTCGACGAGTTGCTGGAGCGGCTTGAACGCAAGGGCGGGCTGAACGCGCCGCACCTCTCGTTCGCCGACAAGATCCAGGCGCAAGCCTACGACATGTCGGCCTACAAGATCGTCGCCGACGAGATGCTCGCTGCGGCAGGCGTCGAGATTCTGTTTCATGCCTTCGGGGTCGGCGCCGTCATGGCTTCGGAGCGCGATATCGGAGCAATCCTGGTCGAGACCAAATCCGGCCGCTGCGCCATCGTCGGCAAGCTTTTCATCGACGGCTCCGGCGACGGCGACCTCGCGGCCTGGGCCGGCGCGCCGTTCGACAAGGGCAGCACGGCTGAGAACTCTGACGTTTCCGACCACCATGTTCATGATCAGCGGCGTCGATGCCGCGCGCGCTGGCCGCGCCTGGGAGACCATCCCGAAGCTCATGGATGAGGCCGAACGCAACGGGCGTCATTTTCCCCGCAAAGGCGCGATCGTGCGTCCGCAAAAGAATCCGGTGCAATGGCGCGCCAACGCCACGCAGGTCAAGAATCCGGATGGCTCGCCGGTCGATGGCACCGACGTCCTGCAATTGAGCCGCGCCGAAATAGAAGGCCGCCGGCAATGCTGGGAGGTATTCGAGTTCATTCGCGAGTCGACGCCCGGGTTTGAGAACGCCTTCATTTCAGAAATGGGAACACAGCTCGGCATTCGCGAAAGCCGGCGGATCGTCGGCGACTATTTGCTGACCGAGGACGATTGCCTCAATTGCGCGGACTTCGACGACGCCATCGGCGTCAATGGCTGGCCGGTTGAGCGGCATGTGGCCGGCAGCGTCCTGATCAAGTTTCCGCCGATCCCGCAATCGCGCGGCTTCAACCAGCTTCCGTACCGCATGATCGTTCCGCAGCGCATCGAGAATTTGCTGGTGATCGGGCGCTGCGCGTCCATGACCCACGAGGGCCAGTCCGCGGCGCGCGTTTCAGGTTCGTGCTTTGCAATGGGACAAGCGGCGGGGACTGCCGCCGACATTGTGCTCAAGACGAACGCCGCGCCGCGCAATATCGACGTCGCAGCTTTGCAGGCAAGGCTGGAACACGACGGCGCCTATCTCGGCAAAACCTGGTAGCCATTCAATCGGCGCTCGGCTCCATGCCGTGCGCCCGGATGCGGGTCCGCGTTTCTTCGTCGCGCAACACCGCGAGAAACGCCTGAATGGCCGGCTGCCCGCGTCGTGCTTCCAGGAATAGAAAGTCGTATTCCTCGGGCGCTATCGGCAGAAATTCGAGGCCGTACATACGTGCGACCGGCTCGATCGCCACGCCCCAATCGGCGCGGTGCTGGGCGACGGCGGCCGCGACCGCATTGTGCGAGCGCGGCTGATTGGCGTAACCGGGCGGCCGCACGCCGGCGAGGAGGCTGTCGGTCAGCACTCTGGTGCCCGAACCGGCGTTGCGATTGACCATTAGCACCGCAGGATCGGCAAGCGCAGCTTTGATTGCCTGATCGGCGGTGAGACCCGAAAACCTCGTGTCGCCAGGGCGAAATACAAAGCCTTGCATCCGCCGCCAGCCACGCACCAGAGCAACGCCGGGCGCCAGGAGATGTTTGTTGTAGATGCCGGTCGTGGGATCGACCAGATGCACCGGCGCTAGATCGCATTCGCCGCGGCCCAACGCGGCGACGCCGCCGAGGCTGCCGACCGCGATGGTGCGCGCGCTGAAGCCGCGCTCGGCCAATGCACCGACCACGACATCGAGCGCGATATCGTGGCTGCCCATGATGGCGAGATCAGGCGCCCGCGCCGCCTCGCCGATCAGCGTCACCTCGACCTCAGGTTCGGCATCGAGAGAGGAGGCGAGCGCATCGATCGCCAGAAAACCGTCAGCCTGGGAAAACGCCGTGACAGCGCCCGAGCCCTTGCCGGTGGGAAACGCCACTGGGCCGCCGGTGCCGGCAACCAGCGAGACCAGCACAAACTCCTCGCGGCCGAGTTCGGACGGTATCCGAACCGGCACGCGCGCGGTAACGGTGCGGGCAGCTTCCGCTGGTAAGCCCGCTCGCGCCCGGATGAGCGGCGCCACGAAGGCGTGAAACGTGAAAATCGCCGAGGTCGGAAAGCCGGGCAACACAACGAGCGGCGTCTCGCCGATGACCGCGAGGCACAGCGGCTTGCCGGGCTTGAGCGCGACGCCATGCACGAGGATGCCGGGCTTGCCGAGCCGCGAGACGATCTGATGCGACAGGTCGCCCGCCCCTTTCGAGGTGCCGCCCGAGAGCACGACCACATCGCACGAGGACAGCGCCGTGCGCATTGCGGCTTCAAGCGCGACTTCCTCGTCGGGGAATGCGCCGAACGGCACCGGCTCGCCGCCCGCTTCTGCAATCGCTGCGGTCAGGATGGCGCCGTTGCTGTCATAGACGCACGCCGGGCGGAGCGGCCGGCCGGGTTCGACAATCTCGTCGCCGGTCGAGAGCACAGCGACGCGCGGCCGGCGCACCACATTGATCGCGTCCAAGCCGCATGCCGCGAGCATGCCGATTTCCCGCGAACTCAACCGCGTGCCTTTGCGCAGCAGCGTTTCGCCGCGCGCAATATCCGAGCCGGCATAGGAAACGAATTGTCCGCTGACGGCGGCGCGGCGCAGATCGATCGACGGTGCGGCGGCGTCGATGAGTTCCGTTTGTTCGATCATCACGACGGCGTCGGCGCCGCGCGGGACGACGCCTCCGGTCGCGATCGCGGTCGCCGTGCCGGGCATCACTTCGATGGCGGGCTCGACGCCGCAGGCCAAGACTTCGGCATTGAGCGTCAGGCGGCGTGGGGCGCCGTCGCTCGCGCCGACAGTATCGACGGCGCGCACGGCGAAACCGTCGACGTTGGATCGGTCAAACGGCGGCGCGTCGACCGGCGCAATCACATCGGCTGCAAGCACGCGGCCGAGAGCGTCCGCGAGCGGCTGCGTTTCGGGGCCGAGAGCGGAGCGGTCGACACAAGCCTCGAAGCGCTTTCGCGCCACGTCGGGCGCGACGACTTCGAGGAATTGCTCCTGCCGCGCCGCGCGCCGCACCGCGTCGAGAATCGACGATCCCGGGAGGGCAGCGTCTGAAGATGGGCTGGACGATTTGCTCATGGCCACGGCTTCACGGCGATTTCGGTACCGGCTGAAAATCCTTCGCTGTCCGCCGGGACAACAATCCAGCCGTCGCTATGCGCCAGCGACTGAAACGACAAATAGCCCGATGCGAGCGGTTCTGCCATGCCGCCAGTAAAGTGGACCGGTATCAATTCGATGAGACCGATCGTCGAGGTGACCTTGCGCTTGAGCGGCATCATTGATGAAAAGTCCGCGACGACACCACCGGCAAGCCTGGCAACAAGGTAGCGGCCGATCAGAAGCCAGATCGCCAGCGCCGCATCGAGCCGACCGGGGATGAGCAACACGGGCCGCGCGCCGGCGTATCCAAAAGCCGCCGTTTCGCCCGGCGATACCGCCACGCCGTGAACCTCGACACGGCCGAGACGCGCCAGGGTGCTTACAGCCGTATCGCGCCGTCCACTGCCGGTGCCGCCGACCGCGATGATCGCGTCGGCCTGACTATCCGCGAGCGCCGCGCCGAGCGAGGTGGGTGCGCGGAAATTTTCGAGCGTGTCGCCTCCCGCAGAACCGACGGCATGAGCGAGATATGCGACCGCCGCCTCGAGAGGCGCGGTCCTCGTGGCGCTGCCGCAAACCAAGCTGATGCGGGGGGCGCGCACTATCACATTTGCAATGCTGACTGCCGTCATGAGGGCAAGATCGACCGCGCGCACACGTTCGCCGGCACGGCGCAACGGCATCGGCGCTGCCACATCGCCGCCGGCGGCAAGCACGCCGTCGCCTGCCGCTATCGCCGCGATGGCCTCGGCGTGATCGCCGCGGAGCGACACGGCATCAAGCGGCAACACCGCGTCGGTGCCACCGGGCATCGTCTCACCCGCATCGATCCGCGGCGGCATCGCAGTAAAGGGCACGGGAGCGTACGAATTCGCATCGGCGAGCGCAGCCGCCGCGACGGCAAAGCCGTCGCGCAAAGCGATGGGCGCCGACGGCAGGACGGACGCCGTGACATCCTCGGCAAGCACGCGGCCGAACGCATGCGCCGCCGGACATCGGCTCGGCTTGACCGCGTCGACGCTCGCGTCGAGTGCCGCGAGCACGTCGGCCAGCGGCGTCAAACGCGAGATGCGCGGATTGCTGGAATCGGCGATCATCGCCGATATGATAAGGACGATTTGTGCTTTCGACGACCTTTAGCTCATGACCGAAAAGACCATCAATCTGCGCGGGCTCAAATGCCCGCTGCCAGCGTTACGCGCCCGAAAGGCGCTCGGCGCCATGCAGCCGGGCGACATCCTGGTCGTTGAATGCACGGACCCGCTTGCCAGTATCGACATTCCCAATCTGCTGAATCAGACCGGGGACGTGCTGGAAGGCACGAATAAGGACAAGAAACTGATCACGTTCCGGATCAGAAAGGTCTGAAGGCTTCGGAAGCCGTCACTCCATCTTCAGTCCCGCTTTCAGGATGACGGGTTTCCAGCGCAACGCTTCGTGTTCGACGAAAGCCTTGTACGTCTCGACATCCATCGGCGAAATGATCATGCCTTCGTCGTGAACGCGCGTCTGGTTGTCGGGCATCGCCATGCCGGCGTTGATGACGCGGTTCACCTTCTGGACGATGTCGTTGGGAACTCCCGCGGGGCCGGCAAGTCCGAACCAGTTGGTCGCGACAAGCTCGTAACCAAGCTCCTTAAACGTCGGCACGTTCGGATAATTGGGCAGACGCTCGCTGCCGGTCTGCGCCAGACCCGTGACGGTGCCGCCTTGCAGCTGCGACGCCGCGGACGTCACGGTCGGCGTGGCAAAATCGATGTTGCCCGCCACCACGTCGAGCTGGCTCTGGGCCGCGCCCTTATACGGCACGACCTGGAATTTGAGATCGGCCATCTGGGCAAAGGATTCCGTGACCATTTGGCCTGCGCTGGCAAATCCCGACACGCCATAGGTCAGCGGCTTCGGACTGGCCTTAGCCTTGGCCACGAAGTCCTTCAACGTCTTGATGTCGCTCCTGGCGCTGACGATGAAAACAATCGGCGAGCCCGCAAGATATGCGACGTGAGTCAAATCCTTGAACGGATCGTAACCGATCTTGGAATTGATCAGCGGATTGATCGCCGTCAGCGACAATGTGGTGATGACGAAGTTGTAGCCGTCAGGCGCCGAATGCGCGACCGCGTCAACGCCGATCACGCCGCCGGCGCCGTCGCGCGTCTCGACGTAGAACTGCTGGCCGAGCGCCTTGGTCAATTGGTCGGCTGCCATGCGGGCGAGAATGTCGGCGGCGCCGCCCGGCGCGAACGTATTGATGATGCGCACCGGACGGGTCGGCCATTCGTCGGCTGCAGCGTGGACGGCGTTGGCGGCAAAAGCAGCAAGCGCGACGGCGAGCGCCGCCGCGTATTTTCGGGCACCTGTCGTTGTCATTCCGCTGCGACCTTGTGAGCGACGACACCCTTGGCTTTCACCACCACCTTGATGGCATCGTCGATGCGTTCCTTGGCGTAACGGATCGCCGTCGGCAAGTCATCGAGCGGGAACGTGTGGGTGTGAATTTTCGTCGCATCGAAGCGCTTCTGCGACATGAAGGCTTCGGCGCGATGGGTCGCGCTCTTGCCCTCGCCGCGGATGCCGTAGAGGTAGATGTTGTTGCGCACGATATGCGCGACGTCGACGGGCGTTTCCTCGTGCGGGAAAGCGGCAAGGCATACTTTGCCGCCACGATTGACCATGCGGACGGCCTCTGTCACCGCATTCGGCGCGCCCGAGCATTCGACGACGTAGTCGACACCCTTGCCGCCATTGAGACGCTTCACTGCCTCGACGACGTTTTCGTTGCGAACGTTGATGACGTGGTCGGCGCCGAGCGCAAGACCAATCTTCAGGCGATTGTCGCGCGTGCCGGTCAAAATCACCGGCGACGCTCCCATGGCCTTTGCGACCGCGACGCCGAGAAGTCCGATTGGGCCCGGGCCGGTCACAACAACACTTTCGCCCGCCACGAGACCGCCGAGTTCGGTCAGTCCGTACATCGCCGTGCCAGCGGTGACGACCAGCGTCGCCTCCTCGTCCGACATCGCGTCCGGAATGGCGACTAGCGTGTTGATGTTGTTGACCTGATATTCGCAGAAGCCGCCGTCGGTCGTGAAACCGTTGGCGCGGTGGCCCTTGTCGACGTCGCCGTAGTTGAGGCCGTAGTTATGGCACGACGTGTACATGCCTTCGCGGCAGCGCTTGCACTGGCCGCAGCCGGCATGAATTTCGACGGTGATGCGCTGGCCGATCTTGTATTCATCAACGCCGGGCCCGAGCGCGACCACCGTTCCCATGTACTCGTGACCGGGCGTGAAGTTCTTGTTGAACGGCTTGCCTCCTTGGATCAGGGCCGGCGATCCATAGCCGATGATTTCGAGATCGGTGGCACAGATTGCGACGGCGTCGATGCGCACCAGAACTTCCGCGCGCTTCGGCACCGGAACCGGCTTTTGGGTGAGCTTCAGCTCGCCCGGATTGCCAAGGACCCACGCCTTCATCGTGTCTGGGATCGGAAAATCGGGGCTCGTCTTCACGCCTGGTCCTGCGTACATGATCGCTTCCTCTCAGCGAAATGTTCAGCCTTGCCGGGTGCTTATAGTGACTTTGCGGCTCACGCGATACTCAATCGTTTTTGGGCGATTATACGGCCACTGCCGTCGCGTCATAGGTGAACAGCCAGTCGTAACGCTCCTTGATGCGATCTTCCTGCCACTCGCGATTGACGTGCGCCTGCGCGGCCGCGGCATCGACCATGGCGTGGTTGTGAAACCGCGGAATCATGTCGGAAGACCCTGTCACCACCTTGTTGGCACGCGGCAACCGGACCGCCTCATAATGGGCCAATGCGGTCTGGTAATCGCCGGGATGTTGGTCCAGGGCGCGCGCCAGCACGAGGCCATCTTCGAGCGCCATGACGGCGCCTTGCGCGAGAAACGGCACCATCGGATGACAGGCGTCGCCAAGAAGCGTGCAGCGCCCATTGCTCCAGGTATCCATGGTCGGCCGCAGCGCCAGCGCCCATTTGTACGGTACGTCGATGTTGCGGATGAGCGCGTGCACGTCGGGATGCCAGCCGCGGAAATCTTTCAACACTTCTTCCGTGGTGCCGCGCACGTTCCAGCCTTCGCCCGTCCAGTCGGTGCGCTCGCCCATGCCGACGAAATTGAGCAACGCGCCGGCGCGCAGCGGATAGTGCACGACGTGACCGCCCGGCCCGACCCAGTTGGTGCCGATGCTCCGCGAGATCGAGGCCGGCACCCGCTCCATCGGAATGACGCCGCGCCACGCAATGATGCCGCAGAATTGCGGCTTCGCCGCGCCGAACAGATCAGCACGCACGATCGAATGCACGCCGTCGGCGCCGACGACGATTTTGGCGCGCACTGGCGCGCCCTCTTCGAAACGCAGCTCGACGTCATCCGGCGTCTGCGTCGAGTCCGATACACTTGCGGCCAACGTGAATGGAACCGGGCTTCGTCTTGAGCAGCGTGTCGGCGATCACGCCGTGCAGATCGCCGCGATGGATGGTGATGTAGGGAAAGCCGTAGCGCTCGACCGACTCCAGACCGAGGTCGAACAGCTTCCAGCTCTGCCCGGTGTTCCAGAGCCGGATCGCTTTTCCGGCCGGCAGCACCTGCACCTTCTCAAGCGCCTCCTTGAGCCCGAGCGCATGAAGGACGCGCGTGCCGTTGGCGCTGATCTGGACGCCGGCGCCGAGCTCGCGCAGCTCCGGCGCCTGCTCGTAAACGTCGACGTCGATGCCGCGCCGAACCAGCCCGAGGGCTGCTGCGAGCCCGCCAATACCGCCACCGACGATCGCGACCGAGCCAGTCTCCATTCCCATTTCCTTTGTTCCCCTCCCCCTTGTGGGGAGGGGTTAGGGGTGGGGGTCAGAGGTAACGCACGGCGTCGACGCATTCAGTCACCTCCCGACCCTCCACCCTACCCTCCCCCACAAGGGGGGCTGGTGATTTCCACACTAAGTAACTGGAAACACTAGCGTAATCGTCGCTCCTAGCAGCGAAAGCGATTACAGGAGGGATTACTATGTCAGTCATGGCACTCACAAGCGTATCTGCGAACAGTATCACATGGGACGAAATTCTTCCCGCTATGTTCGGCGATCCCCGGTTTCGCCGGAGTAAAACTAGCGGCCGACGCTGGTTTGTTGAAATCGATGGATGCCGGGTTGGCATCGTGGTTTCGTTGCGCACCGCAGACCGCGACAATCATGCGCTTAACAAAGAAGACTTTGACAAACTTCTAGAGCTGCGGCGAGCCGGCTCATTCGACGTGGCGTTCGTTGTTCTTGCCGCTCTCGGCGAGAATTTCGCGAGCGAATACGTCGGCCACCGCGACGCCGAGGAATTTTTCGAGGAACTGAAAGTCGTCCGGTTCCGCACCGGGCAGTTCGGCGACTATTGGCTCATGCGCGGCGACTTCTCCCTGGTTGATGCCGAACTCGTGGTCCCGGAAGGCTGGTAAGCCTGACAGCGTCCGCCGGGCCGCCGTCCTATACTTTGGGTCTGCGGCCCTTCTTCTTACAACGTACCGATTTCATTGCTGAGAATACTGTATTCATTACATTTTGTTAGCAATGATGCTGGTCAAAAACCCAATAAAATGCTAAAATACCACCTTCAATACAGTAATGGAGGATCACCCTCATGCAACCCGTACACGCACACGCGACCATTCGGCGTCTCGGTAGGGACGCACTCCGCGTAGTCATCCCCCGTGCGATTGCTGTCCGTTATCAACTCAGCGAAGGCGACCACGTAGTTCTGAAAGATCAACAGGACGGCGTGCTGATGAAGTTCGTTAAGCGGACTGACCTTGAGCAAATGGTTGACACCGAACAAACAGCCGAAGCGGTTGCCTGATGAGCACGGATGGTTGCGGGTGAATGAGGCGAGCCAGAAATCCCGTTGCCGATATTTTTAGCGGCATCGGGGTGAGCAATAAAGGGACCGGGGGGTTATGGCCCCCGGCCAAGAATTCAAAGTTTGATGATGACGACGATCTAAACCGGCGACCAAAGCCCCGTAAGGAGGGCGAAGGACCTAACGAGTAAACCGTCGAACATAAACACCAAGAGGTGATGTTCATGCCAAACACCAAATATAACACATCAACCAACAATTGTACAGCAGGGAATATTGCAAATCCCGAAGCTGTCAATTTTCTGCCGCAACTTCGAATGCCGCCTTGGATACTGATTGCAATAACTCCTGACAGTCATATCACCGCTATTACTGCCCATGATGTTGAGAGTGCTGATGCCTTTATCAGTTCCCATGTGGGCAAGGCTAACCTCTACTACAGCGTAAATCCAACAAAAGAAGCAATGAATAAGAAGCCCGCAAAAGATGGGGTAATCGGCCGGCAGCTTGTGGATAGCTGAAGAATTTTGGGTGCTGCGCTTTCAGGCTGATGGTGAAACGAGGTCTCGCTTTCGCGGCCTCAAGCATCAGAAGGAGAAGCGCAGCATGGACCATTTTGCGGGACTGGACGTTTCGGTCAAGGAGACCAGCGTCTGCATTGTGGATGACACGGGCAAGATCGTTCGGGAAGTGAAGGTAGCAAGCGAACCCGAAGCGTTGTTGGCGGTGCTGAAGAATCCCGCCTATCACTTTAAGCGCATTGGATTGGAAGCCGGGCCGCTGTCGCAATGGCTGTTCAGCGCTCTGGCCGAAGCAGAGTTACCGGTGGTCTGCGTTGAGACGCGGCACATGCGTGCGGTGCTGAAGGCGCAGATCAACAAGACGGACCGCAACGATGCGCGCGGCATCGCGCAGATGATGCGGGTGGGGCTTTACCGTCCGGTGCACGTGAAGACGCTGCGCAGTCAGAAGCTGCGGATGCTGCTGACCCATCGCAAGCTGCTGCAGTCGAAGGCCATTGCCATCGAGAACGATCTGCGCGGTACTTTACGCAACTTCGGTCTCAAGGTCGGAATGGCCGGGAAGACGAGGTTCGAGGCCCGCATCAAAGAGTTGGTCGAGAACCTTCCCGACTTGGCCGAGTTGGTCGAACCACTGCTCATTGTCCGGCGGACGCTACGCGAACAGATCGTCATCCTGCATCGCCGTTTACTGGCCATCGTCCGGGATGATGAGGTGTGCCGGCGCTTGATGACGACCCCCGGTGTCGGCCCCGTGGTGGCGCTGACCTATCGTGCCACCGTCGACGTGCCTGCTCAATTCCGAAAATCCAAGTCAGTCGGCGCGGTATTTGGACTGACGTGCTCCAAGTATCAATCCGGCGAGATTGATTGGAGCGGCAGAATATCACGCTGTGGAGACGAGATGATGCGGGTCATGCTCTACGAAGCGGCTCAGAGCATGCTGTGGTCAAAGAAATGGTCGTGGCTCAAGGCCTGGGCGATGCAGATCGCCAGGCGCCGCGGCATGAAAAAGGCGATCGTGGCGCTGGCACGCCGGCTGGCCGTAATCATGCACCGCATCTGGGTTGATGGCACCGAGTTCCGGTGGACAAGGGAACAAGGTGCAGCAGCATGATAGCCGTGCCGGATCAAATCCAATAGGAGGAAACCTCGAGCTCCACCGAGCGGTGGAAAGATGTCCCTCGCGGGACGATGGATGAGGTGAGTTCGCATGTCCGCTTGGACCTGCCGTTTCGTTTGACGGCAAGGCCGACCAAAAGATTGTTCCACCTCGTCCTCGGATCCCATGATGGAAGGGCCTTGGTGCCGATTCCGAAGAGAAGCACGAGCCCGTGGGTGACATCCGACATTGCAGTGGTGGTCGATGGTCTGAAAGCGCTTGACCCCGAATGGCCGATTAGAGAAGCTGACATCATTGCTATTGAATACCTGTTAGGCGATCTCGATCCAGCGGACAGCGAAAAGTCGGAAGATGCCAAGGCACGTTATCTGGAACAACTAAATGGGGTTTTTGAGCCAAAGGCAACGGCTCTTGTAGATTCGGGCAACGACATCCAAGGTTTGTGGAAACTCGTTCCCCGTATTGAATTAGGTGACACTAAAGAAAGAGACGCAATCATTGCTGATGCAGAAGGCCGCAGCGCCGCACTGATGCGTCGCTTGGGTGCCAAAGCCGGGACGCAAAACATCGACCGCATTCTGCGTCTGCCTGGAACCATAAATCTACCAAACGCAAAGAAGCTTAAGGTGGGTCGCGTGCCTTGCCCAACGAAGTTGCTTGCGTTCAATGGCGGGGGTTATTCATTGGAGTTATTCGTGCCCGGGTCGCCCGAAGATGGCGGCCACCATGCGCGGCAGCAGGAACACGATGAGGAACGCAGCGCCATTGGTGTTGATGGCCTGCCAGTGTCTGACCGTATCAAGAATTTAATACGTGGCGTGAACGATCCTGAGCATGTGTATGAAAGCCGATCTGAGGCGGTGTTCGCGGTGGTTATGGCTATGGCCAGCGCAAGTGCCCCGATAAGCAAATACAAGACGTGATGTTTGATAAGCGCCTCCCAATTGGGGAGCATGTTCGCGAGCAGCCAAATCCATCCGACTATTTGATACGACAAATCCGGCACGTACTCGCCAAGATCGGCGGCCCTGATGCTGTCATTCGCGAGATCAAAATCAAAGCCCGGATGGGTGATAACCTTAAGTCCGCCAAGGAGCTTCAAACGAAGACATTCGAAGCTCTGCGCTGGACCGTGCCGAAGTATTTGCCCGAAGGCCTCACACTCCTTGGGGGGGCGCCCCAAAATCGGTAAATCGTGGCAGGCCCTCGATACCGCCGTTGGCGTATCGTCAGGCGGCACGTGTCTTGGTCAGACGTGCGAACAGGGCGACGTTCTAGCCCTGATGCTCGAAGACAGCGACCGTCGCTTGCAGCGACGCTTTACCCAAATGCTCGGCGCGCAATTGGGTGAATGGCCTTCGCGGCTTACCTATGCGACGACATGGCCAAGACTGAACGAGGGCGGCACTGACTGGATACGCGAATGGGTAGGCCGATCGCCCAAGGCACGGCTGGTGATCATCGACATTCTGGAACGTGTCCGGCAGCACACACACAGCACTGACAAACGAACAGCGTATAGCGCTGATTACGATGCGCTGATCAAGTTGCACGAACTAGCCACCGAGACGATGATTTCGATTCTGGTGCTGCATCACCAACGCAAGTTGGGCGCGGACGATTTAATAGACACATTGAGCGGGACCCTTGGCCTCGGCGGTGCCGTGGATTCTGTCTTGATCCTCGGCACCGAGCCTCGAAATCAAATAAGTTTTTGTGGGGGCGAGGCAGGGACCTGGAGGAGTTCAGTGTTTCCGTCAAACAGAACGACAATGGCCGGTGGGATGTTCTTGGCCCACACGAGAAAGGCAGCCCAGTGTGGAGCGCACAAACATCATTCGCGCACTGGCGGAAAGCAAAGAACCCATGTCGATAACTGAAATAGCAAAGGCACTTCACGCTAATTACAATAACGTCAAGGTTCTTGTCTGGAAGCTGAAAAACGAGGGCTCACTCGAAATGGTTCACAGAGGGCTGTACAAACTCACTGACCCACAGGAAGAAATACCGTTCTAGTGGTTTCAACGGTTACGGCGGTCACAACGGTTACCGTGGTGCCTGCATATAGCCAAATGCCGATTACCAATTACCAACGGCTGTTTGGGATGGCGAACCGGGCCCTGGGGTGGTGAACAGGCTGGTAATCGCTTGAAGGGGACACTGAAAATATCCGCCTACACTCTCTCCCCATTACTTCCTTTACATGGGTCAAGGTCCGAGGCGGCTTGGTGGTTGGTAACCGTTATTTAGCTATGTGCAGTTGCCGTCGTTACCCTTGTAACCGTGGTAACCGCAGTAACCGTGTGAAATCCTCCAACCGACGGGGCGCACTTGTCTTTATTGCGCCGGGATCGGATACAAGTTGCGGGCCAATGAACTTTTTGTTATTTTTCGCCAAATACTTGGTTGTGAACGATGAAGAAAAGCTCGACGGAACGATCGATTAAGCAGCTCGCGAGCTTACCAACGGCTCAGGGCGAGCTGACGCGACTTGCTGCCGATTGCGTGCGTAAAGCGGGCATCAAATTGGAGCCGCTTTTGTCGCGCGTTGGGCTAACCGTTGACCAGATCGGTGATCCCGAACACCGCATCTGCGCCCGACACCAGATCGCGTTTCTTGAAGCCGCCGCAGAGGCACTAAACGACGATTTCCTTGGCCTGAAACTGGCCGAAGAGTTCGATTGTCGCGATCTCGGATTGCTGTATTACGTCATGGCCTCCTCCGACACGCTCGGAGATGCGTTAAAGCGTGTCTCCCGCTACAGCCACATCACAAATGAAGCCATCGTGCTAGATTATCGAGAGGCGCGCGAACCAACGTTACACCTGTCCTATTTGGGGATCCCACGGCATGCCGATCGACAGCAGATCGAATTCTGCATGGTGGCGGCGGTCCGAGTTTCTCGCGTACTGAGCGGACGGCCGCTTTTCCCCAAGCACGTATCCATGATTCACGTTCGTTCTGAAGGCCGCTCGAGGTTTGCGCGCTTTTTTGGAAAAGATATCGAATTTGGCGGCAACGCCGACGAGATCAGTTTTCCGGCTGGCTCAGCGGAGTGGGCACTGCTCGACGCCGACCCGCGACTGAACAAAATCCTGCTCAAAAACTGTGAAGAGAGCCTGAAGGCTCGCAACGGCAAGCGCGGCTCGTTCCGCGTCACGGTTGAGAATACTATCGCCCCCTTGCTTCCTCACGGTGAGGCACATGCGGACATCGTTGCCAAGAGGCTCGCGATGAGCGAGCGGACGCTGGCGCGTAGGCTCGCCGAGGAGGACGTGTCATTTATTGAAGTTTCACAGAAACTCAAGGAGAGCTTGGCTGTCCGTTATCTAGAGGACGATGGCATGCCGATTTCCAGGATCGCCTGGCTTCTCGGCTTCGCGGAGGTGAGCTCTTTCAGCCACGCCTGTCAGCGTTGGACCGGCAAGTCACCCCGGGAGCTTCGGCGTTTGTCTTAGGCGGACTTTGACGCTCCCTTGTCAGCGAAATTTTTTTGGCGTAAAGTGTACCACGAGCTTCATTTTGTATCTTGATAACAACAAGTGAAAAACAAGTGACGTTCTATCCAGGTCAATCAGGCAATGCGAAGGGCCGCCCTCCCGGCTCAAAGAATAAGATCACTCGTGACTTCCATGAAGCATACGAAGAAGCCAAGCGCCGTGGATACACACATCCATTCCTCGCAATGATGGAAATCGCGAACGATGAGACCCAACCTGTTGAACGCCGCGATGGAATGTTGCGCGAAGCCGCCTCATACATCTGCCCGAAACCCCGGCAGACCGTCGCCATGGGGAGGGCAATCATCACAAATCGAAAAACGAGATGATCTCGCCGATCAGCTCGCGCTTCTTGGCAAGCTTTTCGGCCGGCTGGTAGCGCCCGAGCGAACGCCCGGCGATGTCGATCTCGCCCTGCTCGCCGACGACGATATAAAGTGGCTCGCCATAATGGCCGGCTTGCGGCCTGTGCAGGATCAGCTTGCTGTCGGCAAAGTGCGCTTCGATGCCGCGCGTCCGCAGCGTCTCGGATGGTTTGATATCCTGCTCGTAGAACTCGGTCAGAAAAGCCGCGGCGCGCTCGACGCGTTCGCGCCGCTCGTGATCCTGTTGCGTGCGCCTGGTTGCGAGTTCGGTAAAGACTTTGTCCAGTTCGGACATACCAATCCTCTTGACTGTCATGCTCCGCGAAGGCGGAGCATCCAGTAACCACTTTAGTCATTCACCATTTGCGGCCGTGCAACAGCACGATTGCACGTGATTACTGGATTGCCCGCCCGCGCAGGCAATGACAGGGGAAGAACGCTGACAGTCACAAGATGAAGCTCACCGAGCCGAGCAGACCCAGTTCCTCGGCATCGAGGATGGCGCGCCGCTCGGCGATCTTGAGCCGGCCGCCCACGCGCCTGAGCTTGTAGCGGTAATGGCCGACGAAGACGCGCTGCAGATCGTTGTGACGATAGCGATGAACGATGAAATTCGCCGACGCCGAAATCGTGTCGCCGTCGACGCCGGTGATCCGCACATTGCCGATCATCCGCCGCGTCCGCGACAGCGGATATTCGGCATGGCAGTTCGGGTCCTTCAGCCGGATCACCCGCTCGCGCAGCCGCACGATGTCGTCGGCGATGGTGAACAAGGTGTAGCGGGCGTCGGCATCGGGCCGATCGTTCGGCGGCACATAATACGTCGCGTCATCGGTCAGGAGCTGCAGCCATTCGTCGAGCCGCCAATTATCGAGCAGATCGGCCTCGAGATAGAACAAATCCTCGACTTCGGCGCGCGACACCGTCGAGGCGAGAATCTCGTTCATGTCCGCGCCTCCATCAGCTCGTCCCACTTGCGCCAGAACACGCGCAGATGGCCCTCGTCGGTGGCGAGCTGCTGATCGGCCGCCTTGCTCATGCCGCGCGAGAGGTCCGACCACGGCACTTCCCGGCACGCGGCAAAGCCGAGCTGCGCCGCTTCGAGCGCCGCGACGTCATCGGGCGTGGCGAAGCCGCCCGGACCGTAGAAGGTCAGGAACGCATGCAGCCGTCGCGCGCGCTGCGCTTCGGTCTCCTCGACCGGGCCGAGAGCCCAGGCGGTGACGTGCATGCGGTCGGGCGCGACCGGATAAAAGTGGCGCACCGTGACCGACGATCCGTCGTTGATCACGAGGTTCGGGAAGATGCAGAGATTGCGGTTGGTGTCGGCGACCCGTGCCGCCCGCGCCGAGCCGAGCCGCTGCACCAGCTCGCTGCGCATGGCGTCGATGTCGGCCTTGGCGTCCTCGCCGTAAACCGAAATCCAGCGGGCAACCGGCCGGCCGCGATAATTTGGATTGTCGGTCGTCAGGTGGCCGTTGCCCAAATCCACGCCGAAGCCGCGCGTCGGCAAAAGTTCGCCCTTCGGCGGCGTGACGTTGACGCCGGAATTGCGCATGTAGTTGAGCCACGTCGAGTGCGTCGAAATCAGGTGATAGTCGTCGACGCTGTTCTCGACGAGGAGTTTCCAGTTCGCCCGGATGTCGTACTCCTGCGTCCCCGAGATGATCTGCATCTTTCCGGACGGCGACTGGTCGACGACGAGGTCGATGTATTCCTTGGCCCGCCCCAGATAAGTCGGAAGATCGATCGCCCCACGATCGAAGTTGGCGAAGTAGAAGTCGCGGTATTGTTCGAGCCGCGGCACCGGCACCAGGCCCATTTCCTCCTTGTCGAAGGCTGCGCCGTAGGCGTCGTCGCCCGGCACGGATTTCAGGCGGCCGTCGGAGTGATAAGTCCAGCCGTGATACATGCAGTAGAACTGCCGAGCGTTGCCCTCACGCTCGCGGCACACCAGCGCGCCGCGGTGGCGGCAGCAGTTGAGCAGCGCACGCACGGTCCCTTCGCGATCGCGGCAGAAGATAACCGGCCGTCCGGCGATGGGCCGGGTCTTGAAGTCGCCGGGGTTTTTGAGTTCCGAGGCGTGGCCGACATAGACCCAGCAGCGATCGAAAATGGCGCGCTTTTCGCGCTCGAACACGTCGTCCGAGACGAAAACCTCGCGATTGACGAAGAACGTCTGCCGCTCCGGATTTTCGACGACAAAGTCTGCGCTTAAAGGCTGGTAATTCATGGGAGCCGCTCCATCGGAACACAATTTATATAGGAGAATGGGCCCCAGCCGTCCAATGCCGTCAGTGCACGGCGACCTGGTGCTCCAGCATGATTTCGCGGCGCTCACGGGCGGATTGCAGGAGCGCCAGCGTTGCTTCCACGTTGGCTTTGGCCCAGCGGCCGTCCTGAAGCAGACGCCGCCCGGTGCGGATCGCTGTGATCATATCGTCGAGCACCTCGCTCCGGCCCGGCATCGCGGCGCTCTTCGGCAGGTCGACCTCGCGCTTGCCGCCGGCGTCATAGATGAACAGGCCATCAGCGGAGGCCCGCATTTCGCCCCGCGCGCAGGTGACGACCATCAAGCCGAAATGGGGCTGATGGGTCGGCGGCGCACCCGCATCGGCCCCGTAGGCGAAGCGCTCAACGCGCAGCCGGGTTTCTTCGGCTTGCCGGCCGGCGACCGCGCGGCGTGCAGCGCCATGCTGGTTGGGAGGCTTGTCTCCGCCTCGCTCGCTGATCCAGAAATGCAATTCATCGCTGTCGAAAAAATCGTAGCCGGCATAGACCAGCGACGCCGCGGTGCCGTTCTCAAACTCCAGAAAGGCGACCGAACTGCCTTCAGTGGGTCTTGCCGGGTCGAGCACGGAGACTTGCGCGCGTACGCTGCGCAACAGGCCGCCGCCGATCAGGCGAACCATGTCGATCTGGTGCGGCACCTGATTGAACATGATGCCGCCGCCCTGCGCCGTATCGAGTTCTTCCGGCCGCCGCGGACGATAGAGAAAGTTCGTGTAGTTCCACCCCGCGATCATGACGAGCGGACCAAGCTCGCCGCTGGCTGCGAGCCGCGCCATCGCGCGCACCGCCGGATCGAAGGCGTGGGTGTGGCCGACGATGAGATGGACACAAGCCCGCTCGACCGCCGCGATGATCGCGTCGCAGTCGGCGAGCGTCAGCGCCATCGGCTTCTCAAGAATAATTTGCTTGCCGGCAGCGGCCGCAATCGCCGCATGCTCGGCGTGAAATTGATGCGGGGTGGCGATGTAGACGATGTCGACCGCGGGATCGGCGCATAAGGCGCGAACGTCGTCGTAGGTCGTAGCATTGAAATCGAGCGCGAACGCGGCGCGCGGCCCGAGATTACGGTCGGCGGCGGCGCAAACTCTCACTCCGGGGTGCGCTGCCGCGGCGCGGACCATGACCGCGCCGGCCATGCCGAGACCCGCGATGCCAAGGCCGAGTGGCGCGGCCTCGCTCACGTCTCTCGCTTGTGGGACGAGGCCGACATCAGGCGAGTTCGCCCGAGGCATCGCGGTCGAGATCAACGTGAATGTCGTTGCCCTGCAGGATGACCTTGTAAGTCCGCAGCGCGATCGAACAAGGCGGCGCCTTCACGGCACCCGTCTTCACATCAAACGCGCCAAAATGCAGCGAGCACTCGATGATATCGCCTTCCAGGATGCCGTCGGCGAGGCTCGCCGAAGCGTGCGTGCACTCGTCATCCGTAATGTAAAAAGTCCCGCCGATATTGTAGACGGCGAGCCTTTGGTCGCCGACTTCAAACGCCTTCGCAGTCTCCGGAGCTACATCGGCCTTTGCGCAGACCCGGACGACATTTTCCGCCATGGCAATCTCTCCCTGCGAGCGCGGACCCGCTCGAAGGGCCGCTCCTCCACGCTGCGACACAAAACCGCGCGGCGCCGCACGTCAAGGACGGCCCTTATACTGAAGGTTGCGATCCCGGTTCAATATCTGGTTTGTGCCGAGTTGTGATCGGATGATTTGCCCGGCACAATAAGGCGTCATCAGGAAACATGACCGTCGCATGAGCCCAAGCGCCACCAACCTGCGTGCCATCAGCGAGCCGCACGCTGCGCGACCGGCCATCCGGATCAGCAACCTGTACAAGTCGTTCGGCAAGCTTACCGCCATCGACAACGTCTCGGTCGACATCGAGCCCGGCGAATTCTTCATGATTGTCGGGCCGTCGGGCTGCGGCAAGACCACGCTGCTGCGCATTCTCGCCGGCCTTGAAAAGGCGACCTCAGGCACCATCGAGATCGACACGCCGGCCAATTCCGACCAGCCGGAGAATTCCATGGTGTTCCAGGGTGAATCGATCTTTCCCTGGATGACGGTGTGGAACAACGCCGCCTATGGACTTCGCATGCGTAACGCCCCGCAAGCCGTGATCAAGGAGCGGGTCGGCCATTATCTCGACCGCACCGGGCTCACGCGCTTTGCCGACTACTATCCGCATCAGCTGTCGGGCGGCATGAAGCAGCGCGTGTCGATCGCGCGCGCGTTTGCCAACGATCCCGAAATCCTGCTCATGGACGAGCCGTTCTCCGCGCTGGACGCGCAGAACAAGCTCTTGCTGCAGGAAGAGCTGCTGCACATCTGGGACGAGCAGAAAAAGACCGTCGTCTTTATTACCCACAGCGTCGACGAGGCGGTCTATCTCGGCGACCGTATCATGGTGATGACGGCGCAGCCGGGCCGTGTGAAAAGCTTCGTCCGGGTGCCGCTGCCGCGGCCGCGCGACATCATCGAAATGCAGAAGGCGCCGGAATTCGGCGAACTTGTCCACCGCATCTGGTCCGGCCTGCGCGAGGAAGTGCAGCGCGCCCGCGAGCAGGAGAACAAGGAAGCATCGTCATGACGACCGACGCCGCCACTACGCTTCCGGAGCGAAGTTTCTCCCTGTCGGTGCGTGCACGCGAGCGCATCCTCGGCATCGTCTCGCCGTTTGCGCTGCTCCTGGTGTGGGAAGTCGCCGCGCGGCTGCACTTCATCGATACGCGGTTCTTTCCGGCGCCGAGCAGCGTGCTGGTGGTGCTGATCGAGATGCTGCGCTCGGGCGAACTCGTCACCAATACGTTGGTCAGCCTGCGGCGGCTCGCTCTTGGCACGCTGATCGGCGGCGTGCCCGCGCTGATCCTCGGCATCGCCATGGGGCTCAATCGGTGGGTTCGCGCAGTGGTCGATCCGATTGTCGCCGCGACCTACCCGATCCCGAAAAGCGCAATCCTGCCGCTTGCGCTTCTTATCTTCGGCCTAGGCGAAGGCTCGAAGATCTTCATGGTCGCGATCGGCGTGTTCTTTCCTGTGGTCATCAACGCGACCACCGGCGTTCTCGAGATCAACCGCATCTACCTCGACGTCGGCCGCAACTTCAAAGCCAGCCGCTGGGATACGTTTTGGACCATCGCGCTCCCTGGCGCTTTGCCGGTGATCATGACCGGCTTCAAGCTTGGCATCGGCATCGGCCTTGTGCTGATCGCGATCGCCGAGATGATCGGCGCCAAAAGCGGTCTCGGCTACATGATCTGGACAGCATGGGAAACCTTCTCGGTCGAGCAGATGTATGTCGGCCTGTTCATGATTGCGATCATCGGTTTTGTCCTCACCGTCGCGCTCAACGAACTTGAGCGCTTCATCATCCCCTGGAAGACGGTCTGACCGCGCGATGCAGGTTCTCGTCGTCGGCGCAGGCGTGATCGGGCTCGCGGTCGCGCGGGAAGCCGCTTTGCGCGGCCACGACGTCACCGTTGCCGAAATCACCGGCGGTATCGCCAACGGCGTGTCGTCGCGCAACAGCGAAGTGATCCACGGCGGCCTTTATTATCCGACCGGATCGCTGCGCGCCCATCATTCGACGCGCGGCCGCCGCATGATGTACGACTTCTGCGCCTCGCACGGCGTCGGCCATCGCAAGTGCGGGAAGCTCGTCGTTGCCACCAGCGACGCGGAGCTCGCCAAGGTCGAAACGATCCTGACGCAAGGCCAGGCGAACGGCGTTGAAGGACTCGAAATCATCGGCGGCAACGCGGCGCGCGCGCTCGAAGCGAAACTATCCTGTATCGGCGCGCTCATTTCGCCGGAGACCGGCATCGTCGACAGTCACGGCTTCATGCTGGCGCTGCAGGGCGAACTCGAAGATTGCGGAGGCATGATCGCGTTCGAGACGCCGGTCGAACGCATGAGCTTCAAGGGGGCGCAATGGCACGTGCGGTTCGGCGGCCGCGACGCCGGAACGATCGCCTTCGACGCGGTCGTCAATGCGGCTGGCCTCGGCGCTCAGACGCTCGCACGTCACATCGACGGCTATCCGGCGGAGAAGGTGCCGCGGCTCGTGCTCGCCAAAGGCAATTATTTCGGCTTTGCCGGACGGCCTGTGTTCTCGCGGCTCGTCTATCCGACGCCGGTCGACGGCGGACTTGGCGTCCACGTTACCCTCGATCTCGCCGGCCGCATGCGCTTCGGTCCCGACGTCGAGTGGATTGCCGAGGAGAGCTACACTGTCGATGCAAAGCGCGCAGACAGCTTCTACGCACGCATCCGCACTTATTGGCCTGGGCTGCCGGACGGCTCGCTGGTGCCGGACTATTGCGGCGTCCGGCCGAAACTGACCGGCCCGGGCGAGCCCGCGGCCGATTTCATGATCGCGGGTCCGGCGGCGCACGGCATGCCGCGGCTGGTCAACCTGTTCGGGATCGAGTCACCCGGACTGACATCGTCGCTGTCGATCGCCGAAGAGGTCGTCGGCTTTCTGAACTGAAGACGCTAACGAGTAACGTCGCCCGCAGCTCGCTGACGGCGGGCGGCTTCTTTGCGCCCGCGTCACGAGCGGGCAGGATCGTGCCGCCCTCGTCGTCGCCACCATCGGCCGGCGGCTCGGCGCGGCTGGTGACGCGCACGTGCGATGACGGCGGATTCAAGTTTGGTGTCAGCTCCGCCGCCGCGACCGGACTAAAGGAGGCGTCGGGCTGACCGGGACGCCGGCCCGAATAGGTCATCAGCCCCTCTTTGGCCGACACGATATCGCCGGGCCGCAAGGTCGGATCGTTCTTGACGTCGAGCGGCACGAGACCGAACGCGTCCTTGCCGTTGCAGCTGCAATTCGGGATCACGCGCTGGCGATAGACGAAGGCGTTGTCGATATTGGCGTAGCGCTGGCCGTCCTTGGCGACGGCGCGGTTGATGTCGCCGCCGAAGAAGACCTTGGTGGGGCTCGCCGGACACATGGCGCGGCAGATTTAGACCGGTGTGGCGTTGGCCATGCGCTCCAGCGGAAAATGCTTGCCGTCGCAAAGGCGCACGCAGAAGCCGGCAGCGCGGCCACCGTCGGCGGAGCTTTGACGTATGCTTTCGGAGCCGAGCGGAGCCGGCGCCACCCGGCCGACCGGACTGCCCGGCTCGGCGTAGGAATTGACCTGCGGCGAGGCCTGACGGTCATGAGAGCCGCCGAACAAGAAGTCGAAGAACCCTTGCGCTTGGGCGCGATCCGGCATCGCCGCGAGCTCAACAGCGGACGCCGCGCATGCGAAAACCATCGCGCGCCACATCAAGCGCTTGCTGCTCATGCACCTAGCGCGGCGCCACGCGGCCATGGCCCGATCCTCTCGAAAAAACTCTGGAATACGCGAACTCAAAGGAGGCAAACTCAAAGGAGGCTTGTGTCCGGGCTTCTCAACTGCGCGGAGGCCGGAATCGTTCCCGCGCCTCGTCAGGCTCAATCATCGCCAAAAAAGTTCAAAATCCGGTGAGCAAATGCCAAACGAGCACGGTAAACGGCCAATTTTTATTTATGGCAAAAATTTCGTGAACGCGGCGGCGGGCGCGAAAAGTCGCAGTGGCAGCGCGTCACGGCGATCATAGAAACAAAAATGTGTCCACCACGAAGACCGGCGCGAGCACGCCGAACGACCACAGCACGTAACCGAAGAAGCTCGGCATCTTGATGCCGCGCTCGGTGGCGATCGCATAGATCATGAAATTCGGCGCGTTGCCGATATAGGTCAGCGCGCCCATGTAGACCGACCCCATGGAGATCGCGAGCAGGACCGGGGCGGAGCCGCCCATCAGTTCGGCGGCCTTGCCGCCGGCGACGTTGAAGAACACCAGATAGGTCGGCGCGTTGTCGAGGATCGCCGACAGAAATCCGGTCAGCCAGAAATAGGCGACAACGTGCGGCCCGCCGTCGTCGGCGGTCACGGCATCGATCATCCAGGCGAACGGACCGTCGCGGCCGGCATCGAGCGCGGCCAGCACCGGTCCGGCGCAAATGAAGATCGCGGCAAACAAGATTGCGACTTCGAGGATCGGCTCCCAGGAAAACCCGTTGGCCTCGCGGTGCTCGTCCGGCGTCAGCCACAAGGAGGCGAGCGCCGTCAAAAACAGCACCGCATCGCGCATGAGGTCCTGCAGCGCGAGCTGCGCGCCTGGAACCGTAAACGTGACGCCGGGCGACCACAGCGCCGAGACAACAACCGCCGCGATGATCACCGCGAGCAGCAAGAGATTGATGGTGCCGCGCACCCTGATCGGCGTACGCTCTTTGCCCTCGCCGACCGGCGCGGCTTTGCGGTCTCTGCGATGAAACCAGAGATCGAGACCGGCAAAGAGCAGCAGCACGTAGCTTGAATCGACCAAGGTCGGCAGCCAGAGATTTTTCGCCGGCCAGAAGAAATCGACGCCGTTGAGGAAGCCGATGAACAGCGGCGGATCGCCGAGCGGCGACAGCGCGCCGCCGATATTGCCGACCAGAAAAATGAAAAAGATCACGACGTGCACGTTGTGCAGCCGCGCCATGTTGGCGCGCAACAGCGGGCGGATCAGAATCATCGCCGCACCGGTGGTGCCGACGACGCTCGCGATCAGCGTGCCGAAGGCGAGAAGCGCGGTGTTGACGAGCGGCGTGCCGCGCACCGTTCCGGTCACCAGAATGCCGCCGGCTACGACGTAGAGCGCGAACAGGATGGCGATGAAGCTCAGATACTCGGCGAAGAACGCGTGAGAGAGTTCGGCGAGCGCGACGTCGGCGCCGCGCAACGCCGCCATCGGGGCGAGGGTTAGCGCCGCCCAGACAAAGGCGATCTTGCCGTAGTGGTGATGCCAGAACCGGCGGAACGCGAGCGGGCCGAGCGCGATCGTGAGCAGCATGCCGAAAAACGGCAGCGCCCACGGCCACGTCAGCGTGGCGCCATCCAATCCGGCGGCGCCGGGCCCGGCGGCTTGCGCCACGCTCGGCAACAGCATCGTGGCGGCAAGAAATGCGGCGAGTCGTGCGGACATCCAATCCACTCTGCCATTTCGTTTCGCCGTTTGCATGTCGTTTCGCCCTTTGCATGACGGCGCTAAGATCGCGCGAACGCCGAGTACCGCTGGGAGGACCATGACGATGACGGCCCATCGCTTTCTCAATCCTTCGACCATGCCGCCGACGCGCGGATATACCCACGTGGTGGAGACGACCGCCCCAAGCCGAACCATTTACATCGCAGGCCAGCTCGGCATGACGGTGGACGGCAAATTCGCCGGCGCGGCGGGCGACTTTCGCGCCCAGGCCACGCAATGCTTCGAAAACCTCAAAGCGGCGCTTGCGGCGGTCGATGCCGGCTTCGCGCACGTCGTGAAGGTCACCTGCTATTTCACGGACATCGCACACCTGCCGATCTACCTCGACGTGCGCGACCGCTACGTCAATACCAAGGCGCCACCGGCCTCCACCGCGATACAGATTTCAAAACTCGCCCGCGACGGCGCACTGTTTGAGATCGAAGCGATCGCGGTGGTGGAGAAGTAAGCCTTGTCCTCCCGCGTTTACGGGGGAGGGGGACCACCCTGCGCAGCAGGGTGGTGGAAGGGGCCTCGGCCGCGACGCTAGTTCTGAGTCGCAGGAATAGTCGACGAGTCAGCATGCCCCCTCCACCACCCTCCGGTGGTCCCCCTCCCCCGCTCCGTTCCACTCCGCGGGGGCGGATAAGCATCTTCGTTCTCGCGATGCGAATGCATCCGAGTCATGCCGACGCCGTCATCAAGAACCATCGCCGCTTCTGATCGTCGTCAGACTTGTCCGGCCGAGAACGAGACGTCAGTTCTAACAGGTGCCGCTCACCAAGTGTGAATGGAGGAACCGCATGAGTGCTCGATACAAAATCGGTCTCGTCATGTTTGCGTGCGTCGCCCTGGGTGCGCTGAGCAATGAAGCACTCCATGGGCAAGCAAGCCCGCCGGCATACTTGATCGGTCAAATCGACGTCAGCGATCCCGATGGGTACGCCAAAGAATACCTCCCGAAGGCCAGAGAGATTATCAAGGCGCACGGCGGACGTCTGATCGCAGCTGCAGGCGCGGCTGCGACCGGCTCGCAGGTGGTAGCCATCGACGGACAGGCCCCCAAGGGCGTGGTCATCTACATGTATCCGGAATATGCAGGCGCTACAGGCTTGGCGAAATGACCCGGCATACGTGCAAGTGCGCGGCATTGGTGAAAAATACGCCAAGTACCGCACGTTTGCGGTCGAGGGCGCCGCCGGCATCTCGCCTTGATCGCCGCTGTCCTTGAGATCCAGCAACTTGCCAATATTAATGCGCGTCGTCCCAATTATCCGCCGCGTGCGCCTCGACCTGCAGCGGCACGGAGAGTGAGAGCGCCGGCAGCGGCGCGTCTTCCATCACCTTGCAGACCACCGGCAGCGTCTTGTCGACCTCCGCTTCGGGGACTTCGAAGACAAGCTCATCGTGCACCTGCAGCAGCATCAGCGCGCCGAGTTTTTGTTTCGCCAGCGCCGGCTCCATGCGGACCATGGCGCGGCGGATGATGTCGGCGGCGGTGCCTTGCAGCGTCGCATTGATGGCGGCGCGCTCGTTGAAGGCGCGGATCGATGGGTTCGAGGCGGCGATGTCCGGATAGTGACACTTGCGGCCGAACAGCGTCTTCACGTAGCCGTCCCGCTTCGCCGCCTTCTTGGTCTCCTCCATGTAGTCGCGGATGCCGGGGAAGCGCTCGAAATATTTGCGGATGTAGGCGCCGGCCTCCTCGCGCGCGATGCCGAGCTGGTTGGCGAGACCGAAGGCCGAGATGCCGTAGATAATGCCGAAGTTGATCGCCTTGGCCCGGCGGCGCACTTCGCCCGGCATGTCCTTCACCGGCACGCCGAACATTTCGGACGCCGTCATGGCGTGAATGTCGAGGCCGTCGCGAAACGCCTTGCGCAGTTGTTCGATGCCGGCGATCTCGGCGAGAAGCCGCAGCTCGATCTGCGAATAGTCGGCGGAGACGAGCTTGAAACCTTTATCCGCGACGAAGGCGCGGCGGATTTTGCGGCCGTCCTCGGTGCGCACCGGAATGTTCTGCAGGTTCGGCTCCGATGACGACAGCCGCCCCGTCGTGGTCGCGGCGAGGGCGTAACTCGTGTGCACGCGGTGCGTCGCCGGATTGACGTAGCCCGGCAGCGCGTCGGTGTAGGTCGATTTCAGCTTCGAGACCTGGCGCCAGTCGAGAATCGTCTGCGGCAGCACGTGGCCCTGCTCGGCGAGGTCTTCGAGCGTGCGCGCGCCGGTCGACCACTGGCCGGTCTTGGTCTTGGTGCCGCCGGGAAGCTGCAGCTTGCCGAACAGAATGTCGCCGATCTGTTTCGGGCTGCCGGGATTGACCGGCCCGCCGGCCAGTTCCTTGATCTCGACCTCGAGCCCGCCGGCTTCCTGGGCGAATTCGCCGGAGAGCCGCGACAGCACCTGGCGGTCGATCGAAATGCCGCGCCGCTCCATGCGGGCGAGCACGCGAAGGAGCGGCCGCTCCAACGTTTCGTAGACGTTGAGCATCCGCTCGGCGGCAAGGCGCGGTTTGAGCACCTGCCAGAGCCGCAACGTCACGTCGGCGTCTTCGGCGGCGTATTCGGTCGCCTTGGCGATATCGATGTTGTCGAAGATGAGCTTGCTCTTGCCGATCTTCGTCACCTCGTTGAAGTCGATGGTCTCGTGAGCGAAATAGCGCTGCGCCAGCGGATCGAGGCCGTGATTGGAGCGGCCGGCGTCGACCACGTACGACATCAACAGCGTGTCGTCGTAGGGCGCGATGTCGATGCCGCGCACCGAAAAAATCTGCCAGTCGAATTTCAGGTTCTGGCCGATCTTGAGCACGCCCGGGTCTTCAAGGAGCGGCTTGATGGTGTCGAGCGCCGCGGCTTCGGACAGCTGGTCGGAGGCGACCTCGCCGGGAAACAGATTGTCCCTGCCACCTTCGCCACCGTGGCGATGAGACAGCGGCACGTAGCAGGCTTCGTTCGGCTCGACCGCGAGCGAGAAGCCGCACAGCTCCGCCTGCATCGGGTCGAGACTCGAAGTCTCCGTGTCGACGGCGACAATGCCGAGATCGCGCGCCCGCGCCACCCAGGCGGCGAGCCGTTCGACGTTGCGCACGGTTTCGTATTTGGAGCGGTCGAATTTGGCCTTGTGGGCGATCTCGAGCCGCGCCGCGGCCAGCATCTGCGGCGTGAGCGCGCCGTTGGAGTCCTTCCCTCTCCCGTTCCGGGAGAGAGCCTGCCCCGGACTTGATCCGGGGTCGGCCGGCCGAGCCGGCTGGGTGAGGGGCAGTTGTGGCGCCGCACTCGACTGGCCCCCTCCCGGCGCGCTCCGCGCGCCGGCCTCCCCCGCTTGCGGGGGAGGAACCGAGGCGCCGGCGATGAACTTCGAGTCCGGCTCGATCTCGCCGGCATCGATATCGGAAAATTCCGCGACGCGCCGCGTCAGCGAATTGAATTCCATCGCCTTGAGAAAAGCGATCAGCCGCTTGTGGTCGGGCTCGTGCACGGCGAGATCGCCGATCGGCACGTCAAGCTTGACGCGATCGTCGAGGGTGACGAGCTTCTTCGACAGCCGCGCCTTGTCGGCGTTGTCGATCAGCGCCTGCCGGCGTTTTTCCTGCTTGATCTCGGGAGCGCGCTTGAGCAGCGTTTCGAGATCGCCGTATTCGCCGATGAGCTGCGCCGCGGTTTTGACGCCGATGCCCGGCACGCCCGGCACGTTGTCGGTGGAGTCGCCGATCAGCGACTGCACCTCGATGACCTTCTCGGGCCCCACGCCAAATTTCTCGATCACCTCGGCACGGCCGATCTTCTTGTCCTTCATGGTGTCGAACATGACGACGCGGTCGTTGACGAGCTGCATCAAATCCTTGTCGGACGACACGATGGTCGCGGTGGCGCCGGCTTCGCAGGCTTCGCGCACATAGGTGGCGATCAGGTCGTCGGCCTCGAAGCCGTTCTGTTCCAGGCACGGCAGATCGAAGGCGTGTACCGCCTCGCGGATGAACTTGAATTGCGGGCGCAGGTCGTCGGGCGGATCGGGCCGGTGCGCCTTGTAGTCCGGGTACATTTCGGTGCGGAACGTCTTTTCCGACTTGTCGAACACCACCGCCAGGTGAGTCGGCCTCTCCTCCGGCTTCATGTCGCGCAGAAGCTTCCAAAGCATGTTGCAGAAGCCGAACACGGCGTTGAGCTGCAGGCCGTCCGATTTGCGGTTGATCGGCGGTAGCGCGTGATAGGCGCGGAAAATGTAGCCCGAACCGTCGACCAGAAAGACGTGGTCGCCCTTCTTGACGGGCGTGGTCGCAGGCTTCCCGGCGGGCGCTTTCGGCGAGGCTTTTTGTGCGGCTGGCATGACGACCCATAATATAAGGATTTCGGCCGCATTATCACGGGTTCAATGTCGACTGTGGATTTCCCGCCGCTTCCGATCGACGCCGCGCTGCCGGAACTCACCGCGGCGCTCGGCGCGCGCAACACGGCGGTGCTGGTGGCGCCGCCGGGCGCCGGCAAGACCACGCGGGTTCCGCTCGTTCTCGCCGGCGAAGCGTGGGCCAAGGGGCGGCGCATCCTGGTGCTGGAGCCGCGCCGGCTGGCGGCGCGCGCCGCCGCCGAACGCATGGCGCAGACCCTTGGCGAACGGGTCGGCGACACGGTCGGATTGCGCGTGCGGTTCGGCTCGAAAGTGTCGGCGCGCACGCGGATCGAGGTCATCACCGAGGGGATTTTCACGCGGCTCATTCTCGACGATCCGATGCTCGACGGCGTCGCCGCGGTTCTGTTCGACGAGTTCCACGAGCGCTCGCTCGACGCCGATCTCGGCCTGGCGCTGGCGCGCGACGTGCAGCAGGGCCTGCGCGAGGATCTGAAACTCCTCGTCATGTCGGCGACCATCGACGGCGCGCGCGTCGCGGCGCTCCTCGGCGACGCGCCGGTGATCGCGAGCGAAGGCCGCGCGTTCGCGGTCGAGACCCGCTTCGCCGGGCGCGATCCGCGGCCGATCGAGCAGCAAATCGCCGACACGGTCGTGCGCGCGATGCGCGCCGACGCTGGCTCGGCGCTGGTGTTCCTGCCGGGCACGGCCGAAATCCGCCGCACAATGTCTTTGCTGGACGGACGCACCGATGCGTCGACCGAGGTGGTCGCACTCTACGGCGCGCTCGGCGGCGACGAGCAGCTGCGCGCCATTGCACCCGCGCCGCCGGGCCGGCGCAAAATCGTGCTGGCGACCGCGATCGCCGAGACCTCGATCACCATCGAGGGCGTGCGCATCGTGGTCGACTCAGGGCTTGCGCGCGTGCCGCGCTACGAGCGCGACGTCGGCATCACCCGGCTCGAAACCGTCCGCGTGTCGCGCGCCGCCGCCGACCAGCGCCGCGGCCGCGCCGGCCGCACTGAACCCGGTGTCTGCTACCGGCTGTGGGACGAGCCGCAGACCGCGGCGCTCGAACCGTACGCGCGGCCGGAAATCCTCTCGGCCGATCTCTCTGGCTTCGCGCTCGATCTCGCTGCCTGGGGGGCGGACGCGGAAAACCTCGCGTTCCTCGATCCGCCGCCGCGGCCGGCGCTGACCGAAGCCAAGGCGCTGCTCGCTTCGCTCGGCGCCATCGACAGCGACGGCCGCATCACCGATGAGGGCCGGCATCTGCGCCGGCTGCCGCTGCCGCCGCGGCTCGCCCGCATGGTCGTCGATGCCGCGCGCGAAGGCGAAGCCGTGCTCGCCGCCGAGACCGCCGCGCTGATCGGCGAGCGCGGCCTCGGCGGCGGCGATGTCGATCTGCGCGAGCGGCTCAACGCGTTCCGTCGCGACCGCTCGCCGCGTGGGCGTGACGCTCGCGCCATGGCGCAGCGGTGGGCGGAGGTTGCGAATAGGCCCTCCCCCCTTGTGGGGGAGGGTTGGGAGGGGGGTCGCGAGGCGAAGCGCGAGACAGGACGGACGCTGAAGCACCTTTCTTCGCCCGCGCGTTCCCTCCCGACCTCCACCCCTAACCCCTCCCCACAGGGGGGAGGGGAATTATCTGTCGGCGCGATTCTCGCGCTCGCTTATCCGGAGCGCATTGCCAAACGCCGCGGTGGTGGGGCCGGTGCGTTCCTCTTGGCAAACGGCCGGGGCGCTAACATCGATCTCGCCTCGCCGCTGGCGCGCGAACCGTTCATTGCCGTTGCCGAACTCACCGGTGCAGCGGCGCGGGGCCGTATCTTGCTGGCGGCGCCGATCGCGCTGACCGAGATCGAGAGCCGCTTCGCCGACCGCATCGAAGCGCGCGAGGATGTCGCGTTCGATGCGGCGAGCGTCGGTCTGCGCGGACGCAGGAGCCGGCGGCTCGGCGCGCTGACGCTTGCCGAACAGCCGATCCCGGTCGTGCCGAGTGAGGAGACGGCGCAGACGCTCGCCGCAGGAATCGTCGCGGCCGGTGTCCATCGCCTGCCGTGGACCAACGCGCTCAGGCAATGGCGGGATCGCGTCATGTTCCTGCGCGCGAGCGAAGGTCAATCTTCCAGCGCGAATTCGTGGCCCGATCTCTCCGATGCGGCGCTAGCGAATACGGTGAGCGAATGGCTCGCGCCAGCGCTCATCTCGAAAACCGCGCTTGGCGAGATCGCACCTGACGACCTCGGCAATGCGCTCAGCCAGTTGTTGCCGTGGCCGCTGCAACGCCGCCTGGATGACGACGCGCCGACCCATTTCGAGGCGCCGACTGGGACACGCGTGCCGATCGACTATGAGGCGGACGGCGGCCCGAAGATCGCCATCCGTGTCCAGGAGCTATTCGGCCTCGACCGCCATCCGTCCATCGCGGGCGGCCGCGTGCCGCTCGTGGTCGAGTTGTTATCGCCCGCGCACCGCCCGGTTCAGATGACGCGCGACCTGCCGGGATTCTGGAGCGGCAGTTATGCGGCGGTGCGTTCCGAGATGCGGGGGCGTTATCCGAAGCATCCGTGGCCCGACGATCCGATCGCAGCGCCGCCGACCCGGCGCGCGAAGCCGCGGAAGGCGTGACACACCGGACGTTCCGGGTTCCTCGCTGCGAGAGGCCCCGGAATGACGTGGCATTTGAGCGAATGCCTTAGCGTCTCGTTGACCGTCGCCGTGCAAATGCGCCGCGTTTGCGGCCGGCATTAGCGGCGCGTTCGCCATGCCGTGCTGACATGCCGGCGGTTTTTGGATCTGGCCCATGCGTTCCATCATCGCGTTTGCAGCGCTCGCGCTTGCCGCCGGCGTGCTTGTGCCGCGCTTCGCCGCGCAGATAAATCATGCCGCGCCGGCGCCGGTCATGATGGCGTCGCGATCGGCGTCGTCTGCGGACCCCGCACTGTCGAACACGCGCTCGGTAATCATACCGCGTAACGGCAACGGTCATTTTCAGGTCGAAGGCCGCGTCGACGGCCGGCGCCTGGACTTCATGGTGGATACCGGCGCGTCGGTGATCGCGCTCACATCGAGCGACGCCGCCATGCTGGGCATCCATCCGGCGCGGCGCGACTTCAGGGTGACGGTGAAAACCGCGAACGGTACGGTGATGGCGGCCCCGGCCGAACTCGACCGGGTCGAAATCAGCGACCTCACCGTGCGCAACGTCGCGGCGCTGGTGCTGGCGGATGGCGCGCTGAGCGAGAACTTGCTCGGTCTGTCGTTTCTGTCGCGCCTGCGCAGCTTCACTTACAGCAACGGCCGGCTGATGCTGGAGCAATAGAGGGCTCGTCATTCCGGGTTCGCGGGCGCTGCCCGCACCCGGAATGACGGCAACGCAACCATTTCCGCCGTCCGACGTTTAGGCTATTGCTCGCCGGCCTTCGAACCGGATCACGAATCATCCCCATGTTTCCCAAGCCGAAGCCTTCGCTCAAGCCGAACACCTATGCGTACGAGTCCGAGCCGATGGTCAAAGCCACCGGCTTTCGCGAGTACGACGCGCGCTGGCTGTTCGGCAGCGAAATCAATCTGATGGGCATCGAGGCGCTCGGCATCGGGCTCGGCACGCTGATCGCCGAGCTTGGCGTCAAGCCGCACATCGTCACCGGCCACGATTTCCGCTCCTATTCGGCGTCGATCAAGATGGCGCTGACCAACGGACTGATCGCGGCGGGCTGCAAGGTCTACGACATCGGGCTCGCGGTGACGCCGATGGCGTATTTCGCGCAGTTCGACCTCGACGTGCCGTGCGTCGCCATGGTGACCGCCTCGCACAACGATAACGGCTGGACCGGCGTGAAGATGGGCACCAACCGTCCGCTGACCTTCGGCCCCGACGAGATGACGCGGCTCAAAGACATCGTGCTCAACGGCGCGTTCAAGATGAAGGCCGGCGGCGCCTATGAGTTCGTCGAGAACTTTCCGGCGCGCTACATCGCCGACCTTACCAACCGGCCGAAGCTCAAGCGGCATCTGAAAGTCGTGTGCGCCTGCGGCAACGGCACCGCCGGCGCGTTTTCGCCGCAAGTGCTCAAAGCCGTCGGCTGCGAGGTCGTGCCGCTCGACTGCGAACTCGATCACACTTTTCCGAACTACAATCCGAACACCGAAGACATGAAGATGCTGCACGCGATGCGCGACGCCGTGCTCGCCGCCAAGGCCGATGTGGGCCTGGGCTTCGACGGCGACGGCGACCGTTGCGGCGTGGTCGACAACGAGGGCGAGGAGATCTTTGCCGACAAGGTCGGCGTCATGCTGGCGCGCGATATTTCGGCGAAACACCACGGCGCGCTGTTCGTCGCCGACGTGAAATCGACCGGCCTGTTCATGACCGATCCGATGCTGATGAAAAACGGCGCCAAAACCGATTACTGGAAGACCGGCCATTCCTACATGAAGCGCCGCGTCAACGAGATCGGCGCCGTCGCCGGCTTCGAAAAGTCCGGCCACTTCTTCTTCAACAAGCCGATCGGCCGCGGCTACGACGACGGGCTCATTTTCGCGCTCGCGGTCTGCGACATGCTCGACCGCAATCCGGGAAAGAGCATGGCGGACCTTAAGAACGCGCTGCCGAAGACCTGGGGCTCGCCGACCATGTCGCCGCACTGCGCCGACGAGACCAAATACGGCGTCGTCGACGAGGTGGTGAAGCATTTCGAGGCCGAGCAGAAGAAGGGCGGCAAGGTCGCCGGTCAGCCGATCCGCGATCTCGTCACCGTCAACGGCGTGCGCGTCACCGTCGAGGACGGCACCTGGGGCCTGGTGCGCGCGTCGTCCAACAAGCCGGAGCTTGTGGTGGTAGTCGAAAGCCCGGTGTCGGAAGCGCGCATGCGCGACATGTTCAAGGCGGTCGATGCCGTGCTGCGCACGCATAAGGAAGTCGGCGAATACAATCAGACGATTTGAAATTGTCCTGCTACGCTCCGCGGGGTCGGAAAAATTACACTTCCTGAAAGACGTCGATTTCGAGCCCGCCCGGGAACATCGAGCGCCAGGTTTGCAGATAAACCTGCATGCGCGGATCGCTGGCAATTCTTTGCCGGCTGAGCTCCCAGTCCTCGCGCGCCTCGTATTCAATCTCCTGAATATATTTGGAGGGATCGTCGACGTTCTGCAGCAGCCTGACCTGCGCCTTGCCGAACATCTGGTAGAACGGCGCCGAGGCCTTGACCATCGCGGCGAGCTGACCGGAATCCGCCCCGGGCAGCGTGAACCGCAAATGCAGCGTTCGCGAGACCTTTTTCTCCGAAGCGTTCTGCTCCGACGACTTTTTATCCGAGGATTTCTTATCGTTGTCGTTCACAGGGGCGCTCCCCGCTGGGCTTGAGCCCGATCGTGTTGTGACGCTCTACAAACCGGCTGGCAGCTTCCCCTATCTGATCGTGTCGCGAAAGGGGTGTCCAGGGTAAACACCCAGAATTTTCAACGATTTCGGCTGGGAAACGAACTCCAGCTCCTCGAGCGCAAGTTCGAGCGCGCGGTCCTTGGGATGGCCCTGGACGTCGGCGTAAAATTGCGTGGCGGCGAAGTTGCCGCCGACCATGTAGCTTTCGAGCTTGGTCATGTTGACGCCGTTGGTGGCAAACCCGCCGAGCGCCTTGTAAAGCGCCGCCGGGATATTGCGGACCTGAAACACGAACGTCGTCACCACGCGGCGCTCCGACCGGCTCGCCCATTTCGGCTTGCGCGCCAGCACCACGAACCGCGTGGTGTTGTATCTGGCGTCGGCGACGTTCTTCTTGAGGATCCGCAGGCCGTAGATGCTGGCCGCCAGCGTCGTCGCCAGCGCCGCGCGCGTGATGTCGCCCGCCTCCGCCACCTCGCGCGCCGCGCCCGCGGTGTCGGCGGCGACAACAGCCTTCACTTTGAGATCGCGGATGATCTTTCGGCATTGGCCGAGCGCATGGACGTGGCTCTCGACGGTCTTGATGCTCTTGAGTGTCGCGCCGTGCGGCGCCATCAGCTGGTGCTGCACCGGCAGAAACCACTCGGCGACGATGCTCAGTCCGGAATGCGGCATCAGATGATGGATGTCGGCCACCCGGCCGGCGAGTGAATTGTCGATCGGAATCATGCCGAGCGCCGCGGCCCCGCTGCGCACCGCCGCGAACGCGTCCTCGAAGGTCGCGCACGGCAGCGGCTCATAGCCCGGATAGGCCTCGTTGCAGGCGATATGCGAATTCGCGCCCGGCTCGCCCTGGAACGCGACGGTCTTGCGTCTTGTCATCTTGCGTTTTGTCATGGGCGTCCCGATAGCATGGCGCGGGCGCGGGCCAAATCCTCGGGCGTATCGACGCCGAGCGGCACCGTATCGATGATCGCTATGTCGATGCGCATACCGGCTTCCAGCGCGCGCAATTGCTCGAGCTTCTCGCGCTGCTCGAGCGGCGACGGCGGCAAGGCGATGAACCGTTCGAGCGCAGCGCGGCGATAAGCGTAGAGTCCGATGTGGTGATAGAGCGGGCCATCCCCGTAGGGCGCGGTGGCGCGCGTAAAGTAGAGCGCGCGCAGCCGCGCGGGCGCGACCGGCGTGCCGACCGCCTTGACCACATTGGGATCGTCGCGCTCCTCGGCGCGCCGAATTTCCGCGGCGAGCGTCGCGATATCGACGGCCGGGTCGGCGAGCACGGACAGCGCGGCCGTGATTGCGGCCGGATCGAGCGTCGGCAGATCGCCTTGGACATTGACGACGACGCCGGCGTCGCGCCGCGGATCGACTTTGCCAAGGGCCTCGAAGATGCGATCCGAGCCCGAGGCGTGATCCGGCGCCGTCATGACGGCGCGGCCGCCGGCTTTTTCCACAGCCGCGGCGATCTCGGCCGAATCGGTCGCGACCACGACCGGACCGATGCCCGCCTCCTGCGCGCGGCGCATCACGTGCACGATCATGGGCTCTCCGGCAATGTCGGCGAGCGGCTTGCCCGGCAATCGGGTGGACGCCACACGGGCAGGTATCAAAATGAGGACGTCAGCCATCGCAGCACGCGTGTTTATACGGGTTGCAAGGCGCGCGGCAAACCGGCTATTCGTGCAGCCGCCCTTACCCCTCCCCTGCGGAGCCCTTCAGCGATGGACTCGTTCGAACTTAACAAGATTCTCGGCGCGCTACTTGGGACCTGTCTGGCCCTTGTCGCCCTCCGTATTGTTGCGGGGGCGGTCTTCGCGCCGCCCGCGCTGGCGAAGCCGGGCTACGACATCGCGGTGAAGGAACAGCCGGCGCAGCCCCAAGCCGGAGCGCCCGTGGAAGTGCCGATCGAGACCTTGCTGGCGAGCGCCTCGGTGCAGGCGGGCCAGTCGGCAGCGAAAGTCTGCCTCACCTGCCACAACTTGGCGAAGGGCCAGGGCAACAAAGTCGGCCCGGACCTCTTCGGTGTCGTCGGGCGGCCAATCGCGTCGGACCCTGGGTTCAACTACTCGGCGGCATTGAAGGCGATGGGCGGCAATTGGACATTCGACGCCCTGAACAAGTGGCTGCAGAACCCCCGCGGCGATGTTCCGGGATCGGCGATGACCTTCGCCGGCGTGCCGAGCGAGAAGCAGCGCGCCGACATCATTGCTTACCTCAATTCGAACTCCGACAGCCCGTCGCCGCTGCCGGCGGCGGCCCAGAAATAGGCCACCGGCCGCAAGCCACTTCCGGAATGAGCGGCGCCCCGGGTTAACCCACGGGGATGTGAAGTGCATTTCGTCGCGGGCCGCTCTCGGCACTCTGGCGCCGTAATTGAAAAGTACATAATCACCTGCATTGTCCGGCGCTCGCCCCGCGGCTTTCGTTCCGCGCCCTCACGCGAGCTTTATTGGAGCATCAGGTGAACCGCCGATCCCTGCTCAAATTGACGCTGCTCAACTCCGCCGTGGCGCTGACCGCCGGGCGGCTTCCCCTTCTCTCCCCGATCACAACGGCGCGAGCGCAGGACAAGAGCTGGCGGCACGGCCTGTCGCTGTTCGGCGACCTGAAATATCCGGCCGGTTTTAAGAACTTCGATTACGTCAACGTGAACGCGCCGAAAGGCGGCACGGTGCGGGAGATCGCGATCGGCACATACGACAACTTCAACCCGGTCGTGATGTTCGTCAAAGGCAATCTCGCCGCCGGTGTCGATCTGATCTACGACACGCTGCTCGTGGGGTCGCTTGACGAAGTCACCGCGGAATACGGGCTGCTCGCCGAAGGCGTCAGCTATCCCGACGATTTTTCGTCGGTGACCTATCGGTTGCGGCCGCAGGCAAAATGGCACGACGGCCAGCCGGTGACGCCCGACGACGTTATCTTTTCCTTCGATGTCGCGAAGAAATACAATCCGCAGCTCGCGGCGTATTACCGCCACGTCGTCAAGATCGAGCGGACCGGCGATCACGAAATCACGTTCACCTTCGACTCGGCCGGCAACCGCGAATTGCCGCTGATCGTCGGAGAGATCAACGTCCTGCCCAAGCATTGGTGGGAAGGCACCGACGCGAACGGCAAGCAGCGCGACGTTGGCTCGACCACGCTTGAGCCGCCGCTCGGCAACGGCGCTTACCGGATCAAGGATTTTTCGCCCGGGCGGAGCGTCGTGTACGAGCGAGTCGCCGGCTATTGGGGCAAGGACCTCAACGTCAACATCGGCCGCAACAACTTCGACCAGCTGCGTTTCGAATATTTCCGTGACACCACGATCGCGCTCGAAGGGTTCAAAGGCGACGCGGTCGACTGGCGCACCGAGAACAGCGCCAAGAACTGGGCGACGGCCTATGACTTTCCGGCGGTCGCCGACAAACGCGTCATCCTCGAGGAGTTTCCCGTCAACAGCAGGGGCGTGATGCAGGCGTTTGCCTTCAACATTCGCCGTGCCAAGTTTCAGGATCCTCGCCTGCGCCGCGCCTTCAATTACGCGTTCGATTTCGAGGAAATGAACCGGCAGATTTTCTACGGGCAATACACGCGCGTCGCGAGCTACTTCGAAGGCACCGAGCTTGCCTCGACGGGCCTGCCCGAAGGCAAGGAGCTCGAACTTCTGGAAACGGTGCGCGACAAAGTCCCGCCCGAGGTATTCACCAAGCCCTACACCAATCCGGTCGGCGGCAACCCGGGCGCGGTTCGCGACAATCTGCGCGAGGCGCTCCGCCTGCTCAAAGAAGCCGGATACGAGGTGCGGAACCAGCAGCTCGTCGACGCCAAGACCAATGAGCCCTTCGCCGTCGAGTTTCTCGCCGACGATCCAAGTTTCGAGCGCGTCTTTCTGTTTTACAAACCCTCGCTCGACCGCCTCGGCATCAAAGTGTCGGTCCGCACGGTCGACAGCGCGCAATATGAAAACCGCCTGCGCAGCTGGGATTTCGACATCATCACCCAGTCCTGGGGCAAATCGCTGTCACCCGGCAACGAGCAGCGCGGCTATTGGGGATCGCAGGCGGCCGATCAGCCGGGCTCGTTCAATCTGGTCGGCATCAAGAATCCGGCGGTCGACGCAATGATCGACCAGATCGTCTACGCCAAGAGCCGGGCCGATCTCGTCGCCGCCACCAAGGCGCTCGATCGTATTCTGTTGTGGAACAACTACGTCGTGCCGCAATGGACCTATAGCAAGCAGCGCAGCGCCCGCTGGGACCGCTTCGGCCGCCCTGATCCGCTGCCGAAATATGCTTCCTCCGGCTTCCCATCGCTATGGTGGTGGGACGCCGACAAGGCAGCGAAGGCCGGAACGCGCTCGTGAAAGCCGCACCTGTTCAACATGTCATTCCGGAAGCCGCGAAGCGGCTGTCCGGAATCGATAACCGCGATCCTCGACCATACCGCACGGACGGTGGTTATGGATTCCGAGTTCGGCCCCAGTGGGCCGCCCCGGAATGACGGACAGCGACTCGCGATGACCACATGCCTCGTCTGACACGCCGACGCGTCCTTTCATTCAGCGCCGGTCTTGCGGCCGCAGCTTTACCCCACGGCCTTCATCCCGCCCGCGCCGACGATGCGATCGAATCATACGGTCTGTCGTCATTCGGCAATCTCGCCTACCCGCCGGATTTTCATCACTTCAGCTATGTCGATCCGGCGGCGCCCAAGGGCGGCACCTTTTCGCAAATCGGCCCAGACCGTCAGTTCAACCAGAACTTTCTGACCTTCAATTCGCTCAACAGCTACATCCTCAAGGGCGATGCGGCGCAAGGCATGGAGCTGACCTTTGCCACGCTGATGGTGCGGTCCGGCGACGAGCCCGACGCCATGTATGGACTGGCGGCGCAGAAGGTGCGGCGCTCAGTGGAGGGCCTGACCTACCAGTTCTTCATCCGGCCCGAAGCGAGATTTCACGACGGCGCGCGGCTGACGGCGCGCGATGTCGCCTTCTCGCTCAACATTCTGAAAGAGAAGGGCCACCCGATTATCAGACAGTCGCTTCGCGATTTCACCGGCGCCAAGGCCGACGACGACGCGAGCGTGACGGTGACGTTTGCGCCGAAGCGTGCCCGCGATGTTCCGCTGTTTGTCGCCGCCTTACCGATCTTCTCCAGCGCCTATTACGCGACCAAGCCGTTCGACCAGTCGACCCTCGACGCGCCGCTCGGTTCGGGAGCCTACAAGGTCGGGCACTTCGAGCCCGGCCGCTACATCGAATACGAGCGGGTCAAGGACTGGTGGGGCGCCGACCTTCCGGTCGCGCGCGGCCAGAACAACTTCGATGTGGTGCGCTACGAATATTATCGCGACCGCGACGTCGGCTTCCAAGGCTTTACGGCGAAGAACTATCTGTTCCGCGAGGAGTTCACGTCGCGCACCTGGGCGACCCGCTACGACTTCCCGGCCATCAAGGACGGCCGCGTCAAGAAAAGACGTATTGCCCGACGAGACGCCTTCGGGCGCGCAGGGCTGGTTCATCAACACGCGGCGCAAACAATTCGCCGATCCGCGGCTGCGCGAGGCGCTCGACGACGCGTTCGATTTCGAATGGACCAACAAGACCATCATGTACGGCTCGTATGATCGGACCGTGTCGGTGTTTCAGAACTCCGACATGATGGCGAGCGGCACGCCGAGCGCCGACGAACTTGCCCTGCTCGAACCGTTTCGCGGCCGCGTCCCCGACGAGGTGTTCGGCGAGCCGTACGTGCCGCCGGTCTCCGACGGCTCGGGCCAGAACCGCCCCCAGTTGCGCCGAGCCGCGCAGCTTCTCAATGACGCCGGCTTCGCTCTGAAAGCCGGCAAGCGTGTGCTGCCAAGCGGCGAACCGATCACCATCGAGTTTCTGATCGACGAGCCGTCGTTTGAGCCGCATCACATGCCGCTGATCAAGAACCTGGCGACGCTCGGAATCGACGCGACGCTGCGGGTGGTCGATCCCGTGCAATACCGCGCCCGGCGCGACGGCTTCGATTTCGACATCACCATCGACCGGTTCAATTTCTCGTCAACGCCGGGCGATTCGCTGCGCTCCTATTTCTCATCGCAGGCCGCGACCCTGCCGGGCTCGAATAATCTTGCCGGCATTTCCGATCCGGCCGTCGATGCGTTGATCGACTCGATCATCGAAGCGAAAACCAGAGCCGCCCTGGTCACGGCCTGCCGCGCGCTGGACCGAGTGATCCGCGCGGGACGATATTGGATCCCGCAGTGGTACAAGGCTTCGCACTGGATCGCCTATTGGGACGTTTTCGGTCGGCCCCCGGCGCAGCCGCGTTTCTTCCGCGGCATCCCCGATACCTGGTGGCACGACCCAAACAAGGCAGCCAAACCGGAACGAGCGGGTTAAAATGGCCTACCTCGGCAAGCGACTCACTGGCACACGATGACGACCCGTATTGTTCAGCACACATTATCCGTCGGCCTTGTGTTCGGCCTGGCCATCGCTTCGGTTTGTTTCCAGCAGGCCGGCGCGCAGCAGCGCGACCGCTCGATGCAGACCGTTTCCGAATTGCCCCTCGTCGGCGATGAAGGCCAGCGCGTTCCCAATCACACCGTGAAGCTCCTCGGCCGGATCGACACGCTGCCCGGCGTGGTGACGGTCGGCAATCCGAACGGCAAGGCTACGCTGATCGAGTTCTACGATCTCAACTGCCCGTATTGCCGGATCGCGTCGACCGACGTGAGCGATATGCTTGATGTCGATTCCGATCTGAAACTCGTCCTGGTCCCCTACCCGGTGCTCGGCGCGCCATCGTTCGCCGCCAGCCGCGTCGAGCTTGCCGTCGAGAAGCTGGGGTCGCCGCAGCGGTTCTATGACTTCCATCGCAAGGTCTATTCGCGGCACGGCACGACCGACGGACCGCGCGCACTCGCGATTGCCCGAGACCTCGGTTTCGACGAAGCCAGGCTGGCTGCGGTCGCCGAACGCGAGGAGACCGTACTCACGATCAGGGATCTCATTCATCTCGGCGACACGCTCGGGCTTGCGGCAACGCCGTCGTTTATCGTCGGCAACGTCGCGGTACTTGGCTATCCGGGCCGGCATCGCCTGCAGTCGATCGTCGACGCCGCGGGCACCTGCGGCAAGGTCGAGTGCTGACCGCCCTCAACTCTGTCCGCGACGCAGGATCAGCCGCGCGATCACCCGCGCCATGGTGAACGGGTGCATCAGGACGGTCTCGATGCGTCCCAACACTCGATCCGGCTCGTGCAAAACGCCGAGCTGCCGCAGCACTGTCGCGCGATCGTAATAGATTTTCTCGCCGGCCAGCCGATCGTCGTCGTCGAACGTAAACACGCCGCACAACGGAAACTGAACGCGGCGTCCGGTCGGCGGCAAACCACGCCACGCGCCGAGGTGACGGCCGCCAATGACGACCTCCAGAATGACAGCGGCCTCGGCGGCATGCCGTTGCCGGACGTCGATGCGCAAGTCGGGCATGGCCCGCAGCAAGCCTGCATAATAGGTCCGCACCGCGTCGGCCCCGACATGGTGGTCGTCCCACGGCTCTTCGTCATAGCGCGCCTGCGTTCCGAAGGTTCGCATGATGCCGTCCAGATCGTGCTGATTCTCCAGTCGGACGTGCTCCTCGACGATGGCGAGGCGCGCGGACAAGCGGCTCTCAGGATTACGTGGGGGCATGGCATCAAATAAAGCCGAACAGCTTTGCCGGATTGTCCACCAGCATGCGCTGGCGCGTTTTCTCGTCGGGCGCGATGTCGGCGATGAGATCGACGAGGTCTCCGTCGTTCGGAACGGCTTTGTGGTTCGGGTGCGGCCAGTCGGTGCCCCACACCACGCGCTCGGGCGCATGCGCGGCAAGAGCGCGGGCGAACGGCATTGCGTCGGCGTACGGATAGGGCTGCTTCGTGATGCGGTCGGCGCCGGAGAGCTTGACCCAAATATTGCCGCGGTCGAGCAGGCGGCGCAGCACCGAAAACGCCTTGCCGTTGAGGCCCTCGCCCACATCGATTCGGGCCATATGGTCGATCACGACCGGCGCCTCGATCGACGTGATGAACTCATAGTGGTCGACAACGCCGTGGCCGCCGAGATGCATGGCGATATGCCAGCCGTACGGCTCCGCCAGCGCAATCACCTTGCGCATGTCCTCGCGCGGCATCGGTGCGCCGAGATGCGGGAAATGAAAATGCAGCCGCACGCCGCGGACGCCAGCTTCATCAAGGCGGTCGACCTCCGCCTCCGACATCGCAGGGGTCAGCAGCGCGACACCGCGATAGCGGCCGTTTCCGGCCGCCAGGAGATCGACCAGCGCCGCATGGTCATGGCCGTGACAGCTCGACTGCACAAAGACACCGCGCTGGAAGCCCAGGAAGGCATGCAGGCGAAACAAATCCTCCTTGGGCGCATCGGCCGGCGTAAAGGTGCGATCGAACGCATACGGGAACGTCTTGTGCGGCCCAAACACATGGAAATGCGAATCGCAGGCGAGCGGCGGCAAAACAAGCCGCGGCTTTTTTTGATGCGGATCCGGCGGCGGGATGGTCGGCGTCAGGTCGTCGGCGCGAATGGCCATCATCTTTCACCAATCAGATATCAGTCGCAGCGCGCCGTCATGCCGCCGTCGACGACGATTTCGGTGCCGGTGATGAAGCGTGCTTCATCGGACGCCAGAAACAAAACGGCGTTCGCGGTGTCTCGGCCGTCGCCCATAAAACCGAGCGGAATGCGGGCGACACGCGCCTTCAGCAAGGTCTCGACATCACCGCCAGTGCGCTGCTTGGCGAGACGCGCTTCGACCATCGGCGTGTGCATCTGGCCCGGCACCACGGTGTTCACGCGGATTCCGTCCTTCGCATACTGCACGGCGGTGACCCGCGAGAACTGGATGATCGCGGCCTTGCTCGACGCGTAACCGATCTGCGGCGAGCCGGTATAGCGGATGCCCGACGTCGACGCTGTGTTCACGATGGCGCCACCGCACTGCTCGACCATGACCGGAATGACGTGGCGGCAGGCGAGGAACACGCTTTTGAGATTGTATTCGATCTGAGCGTCGAAGCTTTCCTCCGAAATTTCGGCGGCGCCACCCGCAGCCGAGCCCCCGACATTGTTGATCAGAATATCGACGCGCCCGAACGCCTTGCGGCACGCCTCCGTCATGGCGCGCACCTGCGCGTCATCGGTGACATCGCAGGCGTGCGTGACGATCTCGCCGTCGTTGCCGACGCTCGCGACGGTCTCGGTCATGGAGTCTGGATTTTTATCGACGGCGAAGACCTTGGCGCCCTCGCGGGCGAACAGCACCGCGGCGGCGCGGCCGTTACCCCAGCCCGGGCCGACACACCCCGCGCCGGTGATGAGCGCGACCTTTCCGGCGACACGTCCAGGCATGACCTTGGGCCCCTTAGCTATGCAGTCTGATTGTGCGGCTTCGACGAAAGATGAGAGATGCTAGTTTGGGCGGATGTTAGTTTAGGATGAGTGGCCGCGCCAGCACGGCCGGGACACGCAGCAGCACGGGACATCGCGGCAATGCAAAACAGCCCGCTTCTCTCTCAACTTGGCGCGTACGCGGATCTGCCCGGCGTGAAGCTGTGGTTCCTCGACACCGGCGGCAGCGGCGTGCCGATCGTGCTGCTGCATCCCAACAGCGGCACCAGCGCGATCTGGGAGCCGCAGATCGCGGCTTTTGCCCACGCAGGCTTTCGGGTCATTGCCTTCGATCGCCGGGGCTGGGGCAAGAGCGTGGGCGATCCCGCGACCGGCCCGCAGCCCGGCAGCATCGCCGAAGACCTCCACGTGTTGGTGGAGCATCTCAAGCTCGATCCATTCCACCTGCTCGGCGTCGCAGGCGGCGGCTTCGCCGCACTGGACTATGCGGCATGGCATCCCGAGCGGCTGCGCGGCCTCATCATCGGCGGCAGCACCGGACGCATCTCGGACAAGCAGATCACCGATTTCGTCGATCGGATTGAAATTCCCGAGATCAGAAAACAATCGGTACACTATCGCGAACTTGGAGCCTCCTATCGGGGCTCGAATCCCGAAGGCACGCAGCGGTGGATCGACATCGACGAACATTCCCGCCAGCCCGGTGTGCCGTTCCAGCCGCCGCTGCGGACCCCGAACACACTGGCGAAAATCGCGACCATCCCAACCCCGATGCTGATTATCGCGGCTGACGCCGACCTGCTCGCGCCTCCCGCGTTGATGCGGCTTTGGGCCGCCCACCTGAAACGTCCCGAATGGGCCGTCATGCACGATGCCGGCCACGCCATGGCATGGGAGCAGCCGGGGACGTTCAACGACATCGTCCTTGATTTTCTGAGGCGGCACCGCGTGCCGTCGTAAGCTGCTGTTGCCGTCGGCTTGCCGCGCCGCGAGCGCAGGAGCCAAACTGTGTGTTCGAGTTAAGGTCGAAAACGACCGCACGCCGAGGGAGGAATGAATGTACGCGGGACTCCGTGCCGCTTGGCTCGTTTGTCTGCTCGGGCTGTTATCCGGCACGGCCGGCGCCGTTGCGCAAACTTGGCCGAGCCACTTCATCACGCTGACCGTGCCGTTCGGCCCGGGCAGCGGATCGGACACTGTGGCGCGCATCATCGCGGGCCGCGTCTCCGAACTGCTGGGCCAAGCCATCGTGGTCGAGAATTTGGGCGGCGCCGGCGGCACCATTGCGGTCAGCCGCGCCGCCAAGGCTGCGCCGGACGGCTACCAGGTGGTGCTGGGCGCCGTCGATACCTTTGCGCAAAGCCAGTCGCTGTTCAAAGTCCTGCCGTATGACAGCGTCGCCGAGTTCACGCCCGTGGCGCTCGCCGTCGAACAACCGCTGATCCTGATCACGCGGCCCGGGATTCCGGCGAAAACGCTGAAGGAATTTTCAGCCTACGCCAAGGTCAATCAGGAGAAAATGCAGTTCGGCTCGACCGGCGTCGGTTCGGGCCCGTATCTGGCGTGCTTTCTGTTGAATGCCGCGCTCGGCATCAATGTGACGTCGGTGCCGTATCGCAGTTCGGCTCCGGCCTTCATGGACATGGTGGCGGGCAATCTTGATTATTATTGTCCGCTCGCAGTCGGCGCCATACCGTTCATCGACAACAAACAGGTCAACACGCTGGCGACGCTGACGGCGGAGCGCTCATCGCTTTTGCCCGACCTTCCGACCGCCAAGGAACAAGGCGTCGATGTCGTCGACGGCTATTACTGGATGGGTTTCTTCGTTCCGAAAGGCACCCGGCAGCCGATCGTGACGAAACTCAACGCCGCCATCGACGCCGCACTAGACGATCCGTCCGTGAAGGCCAAGCTGCGCGTCGTTGCAACGACGGTGGTTGCCAAAGACCACCGCTCGCCCGACTATCTGGAAAAGTATCTCGGCAGCGAGATCACCAAATGGCGCGCCATCATGGCGGCGAGCGGCGTCGAGCCGCAATAGCGCGGCTCCGAAGTTTTCAGTTCAACGCCGCCATGTGACGCGCGGCCAGATAGCCGAACGTCATGGCCGAGCCGAGCGAGAAGCCGGCCTGGTAACCGACGCCATATTCGGTGTGCGCGGCGTTGTTGCCGCACGCATAGAGGCCCGGTATCGGCCTTTGACGCTGATCGATGACCTGCGCGTTGAATTGGTCACGAGACCCGCCGACGCAAACGCGCTCGGATGAAGCTCGACGCCGTAGAACGGGGGAATGCGAAGGGTGCCTAGGCTCGGATTGACGTAGGTCTCGTCAGCGCGCGTCGGCTTCCACACGTCTTTCCTGGCGAGCGTCCAGGCCGCCTGACCGCGGGCGAAGTCGGTATCGGCACCGTTTCGGGCAAAGCCGTTGAAGCGCTCGACCGTCTCGGCCAGTCCACCGGGGTCGATCTTGAGCTTGGCCGCGAGTTCTGTAAGCGAATCGGCACGCGCCACCCAATCGGGAATCTCACCGCCGAGCGGCGCGTCGATGAAGGAAAAGCCATCGACGTATTGCTGGTCGAAGATGAGATAACACGGCAGATTGGCGTAGCGATGTGTCTTCACGTCGTAGCGGCGCAGACTTGGCGCCATGGCTTGGAAATAAGTCTCATCGGCAAACCGCTTGCCACCCGCTGTTGACGACGATGGTGTGCGGGCAAAACATCTCGCTGATGCCGACGATCCGAAACAGCGGCGGCTCGCCCGCATGCTTGCCCGGAATATTGAAGCCGAGGAATAGCGCGAGGTTGTTGTGAATGGTGCGCGTCTGCGCGCCGAGTTCCGACGCCATGACGATGCCGTCGCCGTCGATCGGCTGGCGGAAACATCGAGAGCCAGCCCGGCAAGCCTTCAACGCCTTGACCATGGCCGGATTGGACTCATAGGCGCCACAGGCGAGCATCACGCCTCGGCTCGCGCCTATGCGCCCTTTATCGGTCGCGACGCCCACAACGCGGCCGTCTTCGACGATCAGACTGCTCGGCCTTCACGCGTGGCCTGATCGCGACACCGCGATGCAGCAGTTGCTTGATGAAATGGGTAATGACGCCGACGCCGCGGGTGCAGACCTTGTTGCGCCGCCGCTCGTCGATGATCTCTTTCGGCCAATTGTTGATGTTGGCGATGCCGCCCCATTTGAACAGCTCTTCGCTGTTGACCTCGATCGGCGTATCGCGCGGCGCGAGAATGGAGTCCTGCCATTCGCCGAGATCGGTCGCCGCGATGAAGTCGGTATTGAGGCAGCGGCCTTCAGCGACCGAGCCCGGCGCGACGCCGAAATAATGATCGGTGAGACCGCGCGAGATGCGAAAGCGCACGCCGCAGTCCTCGAAAAATTTCAGCGCTTCCGGCCCGCGGTCCGTGTAGGCGACGAGCCTTTCGTCGTCGGCCTCGTCGCCGGCGATGAAACGCATGTATGCGAGCACGTCGTCGCGGGAGTCCTTATAGCCCGCCGCCCGCGCCAGATGATTGTTGCCGATCCAGATGCCGCCCATGGAAAACGACGTGCCGCCGCCGAACTTGTCGTCTTTTTCGATGAGGACCGGCCGCAGTCCGATCTCGCGCGCGGCGAGCGCCGTCGCCACGCCGGCCATGCCGGAACCGATGACAACGACGTCGAAGATTTCATCGAAACTCATGAGGCGTCTACTCCCATCAAACGATTTTCAACTCCGGCGCGCAGACAGCGCGCCGCGTTGTGTTATGCTCGATGCAAATTATCCGCGCACGGATGTGCGTTCAAGAAGACTGGAGGACGCGCGTGCGTAATTTATTGCGCTCGCCGCCGGACTGATCCTGACGCTGTTGCCGCTGCGGTCGATCGCACAGACCCCGGACGGCGACGCGAGTTCGTTTCCGAGCCGGCCGGTGCGCATGATCGTGCCGTTTCCGCCCGGCGGTCCGACCGACGTCACGGCGCGGCTCTTTGCGCAAAAGCTCGGCGAGCAATGGGGCCAGGCGGTTGTCGTCGAAAACCGCCCCGGCGGCAACTCCGCGCTTGGCGCGCAGCAGGGGGCGAAGTCGGCGCCCGACGGCTATACGATCCTGGTCGCCATGGACACCACGATGGTGATGAATCCGATCACCACCTCCGATCTGCCCTACAACGCGTTCAAGGATTTTGCGCCGATCTCGATGATGGCACAGAACACCTCGCTGCTGGTCGTGCGCGCCGAAGACCGGTCCGCAGACCGTGCAGGACCTGATCGCGCGGGCGAAATCCAGTCCAGGCAAAATGAACTACGGCGCGGGAACCATCACGACGCATCTCGCCGGTTATATGTTCTGCAAGACTTGCAGGGATCGACACGGTGTTCATTCCCTACAAGGGCAGCGCCGAAGTGGTGCAGGGCGTGTTGACCGGAAGCGTCGACTTCTCGATCGACGGCGTATCCGCGAATCTGCCGCTGATCAAGCAAGGCAAGCTGCGCGCACTGGCGAAGCTCAACAACCGTCCGCTGTCGTCACTGCCGGACCTCGATCCGCTCTCGGTAGCAGCCGGCATGCCGGCGCTCGGCGAAATTTCGACCTGGGCGGGGCTGGTGGCGCCGGCCGGCACGCCGCCCGCCGATCATCGACAAGATTCAGCGCGCCGTCGCCAAAGCCGCCGCCGACCCGGAGGTCACGGCGACGCTCGGCGACTTCGGCATCAGCGCGGTCGCCAGCACGCCGGCGGAATTCGAGCAGCTACTATCGCAGCGAATATCGACCGCTGGTCCAAAGTGTTCCAGGACAGCGGCATTAAGCTCGAGTGAGCAAACAAGCGCGCTTTCCGGCAAGGATGCGGCCGCTGTCTCGGATTGGTTAACAAGTCTTTCACGCTCCGAGGCGTAGGGTCGGACGTCCCAATCGTTCCAACCGGCCGGTCCGACGAAAGTCGTTCAACTGCCGCGGCTTACGGCCGCCGTCACCGGCGCAGCGGCGGCTTCGTCGCTTCAGATCGGTCAGATCATCCGCGGGCTTGTCATCGCACAGCCCGACAGCGCGCTCCTTCGGCTGCAGACCGCCGCCGGCACGCTCGACATTCCGGCCAGCATGCCGCTTGCTCCCGGAACGCCGGTGCAAATTTCGATCGCGGGAACGCTGGCGCAGCCGCAATTCATTCTCATGCCGCTTCGCAACGATCCTGCCGCGCCAAGCACGCAGCCGCCGCAACCGCCGGCGCCGCCCAGCGTGGTCACGGGATGCTCGACGCCATTTGCTGGTACCAAAATGTTCCAGTATCGCGTCGCTATGGGATTTTGACGCTTGCATGAATTACGCGATCGAGATCACGCCGCTCGACTGAAAGCGGTCACGGTCGATTTCACTGCGGCATCGCTTCCGGCCGGGATTCGCAGGTCGGTGATTCTCCGCGCCGGGGGTGAACTCAATGTGGACTCACGGCAGCTAGTATATGAGCTAAGTATTTGAGGCCACGTCTGGAATTGAATCGCGGCCAGCGGTCATCTCAAAGGCCGAACACATGGCTGCACCGACCAAGCCTGCGACGTAAAGATTCTCCTTGCCAACGCGGAGCCGTCCCCACATGGCCCCATCGCGTCATTTAGCGGCATCGCAGCATTTCGGTCGCTTTCGGGTTGTAACGGCAGAAATCGAACCGCGGCTTCGGAGCGACGCCAATGACCCGTTCGGAAGTGGCAAAAATGCTTGACGCGCTACGGCGTTGGCAGCCGTGCGGCGTGCGAACGCCGTCGCCTAGTCTAGCATCTCCCGCTTCCTCACTTGCCAAGGCGAGTAGGTCCCTTGGCAAGCAAGCTGACGCGGTAAAGACCCTCGCGCGCTGTGATGTAAAGCGTCTGTTTGCCTGAGCCCGCAAAGGCTACGTTGGCCGGCTGGCGGGGCACAGCGATCGTGCCGACGTACCCGCCTCTGGCGTCGAAAATCTGAACGCCCGTTACAGTCGAAACGTAGATACGGTCGTCGCTGTCGATCGCGATGCCGTCGGCGCCGCTCGGCTTATTCGCCGGAATATTGTTCAGTGTCGCGAACGTCCGTCGGTTCGTTGCCGTTCCGTCTGCCTGTACGTCATAGGCGAACACGATCGACCCCAGCGTATTGTCCACAATAGCGTCCGGCCGTCGTTGGTCAGAGTGAGTCCATTCGGTATGGGAACCTGAGTATCGACAACGACAGGCGTATTGGCGCCCGCCGGAAGATAATAGACGCGGGTCGGTCGAACGAGGTCTTGGGGAAACGGACCCGGGCCGGGATCGGTGAAATAAATGCCGCCCTTGGCATCCACGATGAGATCGTTGGGCGCGAGCAGCGGGGTCCCTGGGATGCCTTCGGTGAGTACCGTGATGGTGCCGTCCCTTGTCCGCTTTGTGATCCGCTTGCCGGTGCCTTCTGCGGATACGATTTCGCCCTCTTTGTTCAGCGCGAGACCGTTTGCCCCGTTTGTTTGTTCGCGCACGACGGAGATTTTGCCGGCGGGATCCAATTGATAGGTTCGGTTAGCGCGAAGATCGGAGAAGTAGAGACCGCCATCGGCGGTGCCGACAGGGCCTTCCGTGAATACAAAGCCTTCCTGAACCAGTTCGGGCGAAGTACCTGGTGAAAGCACGCCTGGTATACCCGCCGGCGTCTGGCCGAAGAGCGGGAGAGCCCACATCGCCAAGATTGCCGTCGCGGCCAAACCGGCACGCCCATGGATTGCAACTTTGTTATTTCCCGGTGCCGCCCTCAATTGCCTTCTCCTCTTAGACGTCCGTCAGTGACAAATTCGCTTGTCGAAATTCATGACATGAAGCCGAAGCCTCGCAGCATCACTCCGCTTTGATGCCAGCATCCCGAATGACCTTGCCCCACTTCTCCGTTTCGTCGGCGATGAGCTTGCCGAAGTCCGCCGGCGAGCCCTTAAGCGGCATGCAGCCCATATTCGCAAGCCGCCCTTCGATCGTGGGATCGGCGAGGCCGGCGTTGGTTTCCCGGTTAGAATCTCGATGATGTCCGCGGGCGTTCCCCGCGGCGCGCCGATGCCGAACCACGAACTCGTCTCGTAGCCCGGCACAAATTCGCTGATGCTCGGCAGCTCCGGCAGCACCTCCGAGCGTTTCAGCGTCGTCACCGCCAGCGGCCGCAGCTGGCCGGCGCGGATATGTTCAATCGACGCAATCATCGTGGCGAACCCGACCGGGACCTGGCCGGCGACGAGATCGGCCATTGCGGGCCCATCGCCGCGATAAGGAATGTGCCGAAGATTGACGCCGGCCATTGTGTTGAACAACTGGCCGGCTAAGTGGCTCGGGGTTCCGAGGCCGGCGGAGGCATAGCTGAGTTTGCCGGGATTGGCCTTGGCGTATGCGATCAATTCAGGAATGGACTTGACCGGGACCGACGGATGAACCTCGGCGACGTTCGGAACGCGCACCACACCGGCGACTGGCCCGTGTCGCGAATGAAATTGAAGTTGAGATCCTCGTAGAGCGCCGCGTTGGCCGCGACCGCCGGCGGCACCATGAGAAGTGTGTAGCCGTCGGCCAGCGCTTTCACGACCGTCTCGGCGGCGATATTGCCGCCGGCGCCCGGCCGGTTCTCGACGACGAATTGCTGGCCGAGACGTTGCGACAGCCATTGCCCCATCAGGCGGGCGACAATATCGGTCGTGCTTCCGGCGGCGAAGCCGACGAGGATGCGCGCGGGATGGGTCGGATAGCTTTCAGCCCAAGCCAGGCGCGAAAGAGCCTGCAGCGCGGCGGCGCCCGCAGCCAGATGCAAAAATTCGCGGCGCTGAACTTTCATCGCATTGCCCCACGAGCTTGAGCGGCCTCCCACAACATGCGGAAAGACAGCACGGAACCAATGTCGATCGATGTCTCAGATCACTGCCCGCCGAGGGCACAATCGCTGCCTTTGAATTTACGGAACGCCGGCATGTCCCGCTGGCAGCTCTCTGGAACACGTTATGCGAGCCGATAGACCAAGTATATGCGCTTCATTCAACAATGCTGATGTTGGCGTCTTTGATGACGACACCCCAGCGTTTTCTTTCGTCGGCGACAAATTGCGCCATGTCAGCAATTGTTCCGCCGTGGGGCTGCGCGCCTTGCTGCAGAAACTTCTCCCTCACGTTGGGCATCTGCAAAACCGCATTCGTAGCTTCGTCGATACCAGTCCTGATCGCCGCCGGCGTTTTGGCAGGCGCCACGACGGCAAACCAGGTGACCGATTGGAAATCCGAAAGCCCAAGCTCGCGGAGAGTGGGAATATCCAGGACAAGCGTAGTCCGCTGTGGGCTGCCGACGGCGAGAATTCGCACCTTTTTCCCATTATATGCCGGCAGCGCCGAAGCAAGATTATCGAACATGATGTCGACGGTGCCCGCCATCAGGTCCACTTCGGCCGGAGCCGAGCCCTTATAGGGCATTCCGGCGTTACTTATCGCTTCATGCGGCTGCATATACTGCGCTCAACCATTTGAATAAGCGCCAATTTCCTCTATATTACTGCGGACCGCTTTTTCCCGCTGCTTCCCCATGTTCGGGACACCAACGGGACACCAGCGCCAGCAGGACCCCGAGGACAATGGCGCGAAAAGTTCGATCCGCGACGCTCGAAAACCGCACCGCACGGCTCAAATTGGCCGTGAGAAAGAAAGCATACACCGCGCGCATCGCGCCTGGTATCCGCCTCGCCTATCGCCGCAACGCGGCTGGCGGCACGTGGTCAGTGCTGCGCTCGGACGGCGCCGGCGGAACGTGGCTCAAGAAGTTCGCGCTCGCCGACGATCATGAGGACGCGAACGGCACGACGATCCTCGACTACTGGCAGGCGAGCGAGACGGCCCGCAAGCTGGCGCGCGGCGACGATGTCGGTGAGGTCGAGGCCGGGCGGCCACTGACCGTGGCCGAGGCGATCGACAGCTATGAGCGCGATCTTGTCGGCCGCGGCGGCGATCCCCGCAATGCAAAGCGGGTGCGCTTCCACGTCCCGGCGGCGCTGGCGACGAAACCGGTCGCCATGGTGTCGCCGCGCGAGGTTCGCGGCTTCCGCAACTCGCTGATCGAGAAGGGACTCGCGCGCGCGACGGTGAACCGGTCGATGAAGGCTCTCGCCGCCGCGCTGACGCTGGCGGCAAACGACGACGAGCGCATCGCCAACAGAAAGGCGTGGCGCCTGCCGGCGTTGCCCGACGCGACGACCGCTCGCAATGTCATCTTGACCGACGCGCAAGTGCGCGACGTCATCGCCGCGAGCTATCGGACAGGCGGCAACCGCTTCGGCGCGTACGTCGAGCTTTTGGGGACGACCGGCACGCGACCGGTTCAAGCCCGCCGCCTCGTCGTGTCCGATCTCGAAGCTGACCATGCCGACGGGCCGCGCCTGCAGATGCCGTCGTCACTGAAAGGAAAGGGCCGCAAGCGGATCACGCGGACGGCGCTTCCGATTCCGGCCGGGCTCGCGGCGCGGCTCGGGGCTATGGCCGCCGGCCGGGGCGATGGCGAGCCGCTGCTGCTCGACGACGACGGCAACGCGTGGAGCGATTCCGGTCACCCGAAGCAATTCACCGCCGCCGCCGCTGCCGCGAAGCTGCCGAAGAACGCGACCGCGTATAGCTTAAGGCACAGCTTCATCACGCGCGCTTTGTTGAAGGGAATTCCGGTTCGAACTCGTTGCGGCGGGCGTTGACTCCAGCGCGTCGCAGATCGAGGCGCACTATTCGCGGTACATCGCCCAGCCCGGGGCCGACGTGCTACGCGGTGCGCTGCTCGACGTCGACGCCGCGCCCGCCGCGCGTGCCAAGGTGGTGAAGCTCCGCAAGGCGTGAGCATTTGCCGCCGCCGCTTCGGTGAGCAACAATGAAGCGGTCGCCGAGACGCTCTGAACCGTCCCGGCGACCATCACCTCAAGCCACGGATAGGTGCCATGGCTAAGGATACGAGCGATCGTAGCACGTCGGCCGAGCCACCGACAGAGAAGCCGCCGCAGCGAGAGCTGCGGTTCAATCTGCCGCCTGAGCAGGAAGAGGCGGTCAAGCTGCCGCCTGAACCGGCCGAGGCATGGCGAAAATTCGTCGAGGCCGAGCGCGAGCACCCGGAACACGCGGCGCGCGAGCAAACGAAGGCCGACGAAGACCGGAAGGTTATCGACCGGGCCATGGCGGTCCGCGACAACATGGCCCCTCCGCCATGGCTCAAACAGACGCAGCGCGAGGTGCTTCAACGGGCGCAGCCTATCGAGGCGCCGAAGCCGGTCACGCCGCTGCCGACGACAAGGCCGATGGGTGTCGGGCCAAAGGTGTGGATTGCGGCACAGGCGATCGTCGCGCTGGGGCAAGCCGGTGAGGTGCTGGTCGATCGGGAAACCATGCGCAAAATGGTTCGCGCGCACACCGGGCAGGACGTCAGCATGCGCACGCTGGCGGAGGCACTCATGTTCTTGCGGCGCGGCGGTCACTTCGCCCGCTGACGCGCGTTTGCACAAACTTGCACTCCACTTGCACACGCCGCAGGCTTACGCCTGCAGGCATGAGCAGCCTAAAAAAGCTCGCGGCCGACATTGATGAACTGAAGACGCAGCTGACCACAGTGGTCGAGACGCTCGGCGTACTGACCAAGGCCATCAGCGAGCCGGAGGCCGCGTCGTTCACCATCGCGGAATTCTGCAAGCGCCATCACCTGTCGGAATCCCAGTATTTCAAATTGAAGCGCGAGGGTCGCGGCCCGAGGACGATGGCAACCGGCTCGGTCGGCGTGCGCATCTCGCGCGAGGCCGACGCCGCTTGGGTGCGCGAGCGCGAAGCCGAAGCTGCGGGCGCCGAAACAGCCGCCTGAAAAAGCAAAAGCCTCCGGCTGCCGACCGGAGGCCTTTCAATTCTTGTTTCCCGTTCAACCGCCAAGCCGAAAAGGAAACCACAAGTGCGGACGCGTCATAGCCAAGAACAGAATCCCGCGCAAGCGACTTCCAATTCGCCGGCCGGCCCGATTCCCGGTGAGGCATCGCCGGACGGATTCAGCTTGCTGAAAGCGCCGCCGGACTCCGAAATTTTTACAAAACCGGCCGATGTTAAGTCGCGCCGCATGACCTGGATGGCCGAGCGCCGGCGGTTGCTCGAAACAATGTGGGAGCGCGGCGAGAAGGCGCCGGCGATCGCGGCGGCCTTCGGCTGCAAGGTCGGTGCGGTCAATGTCGCGCGGGCGCGCTTCGGCTTGAAACCGCGCCGCGTCGTTGCCGGTCGGCCGAAGCAGGAGCCCGACGAACCGGCGCACAAGATCGAGCGCGTAGCGTTCACCACTTCGCGTCTAATGGAATTCTGCACCGAGAAAGAGTTGGTCGCGCAGACCGGACACGAGTCCTACGAGTGGCCGCGCGTCATCGTAAAGGAGCTGGTCGACAATGGGATCGATCATTGCGAAGAGGCCGGCATCGCGCCGGTCATCACGGTGACGATCACCAAAGGCAAGCGTGGCAAGCCGACGCGCATCGTAGTCGCCGACAACGGCCTCGGCATTCCCAGCGCCACTGTCGCCGGCATCATCGACTACAACGTCCGGGTATCGTCGCGCGAAGCCTACATCGCCCCGACACGCGGCCGGCAGGGCAACGCACTGAAAACCATCTTGCCTATGTCCTACGTGCTCGGCGGCAAGGTGAGGGGCGAAACGTGGATTGAGGCGCGCGGCCGCAAGCATCGGCTGATCTTCAGCGTCAATCAAATCAAGCAAGAGCCGATCGTCAGGGATGATCTGCGCAGCCGCTCGCGCGTCGCCAAAGGCACGCGCGTCACCATCTTCTGGCCGGACTGTTACGAGGCCGCCTTCGACACCGTTGAGATCGGCGAGCTGCTCAATCAATGTGTTTGGGTCAATCCGCATCTGACGCTGCGCTATCTGGTTGACGGTAAGACGGTCATTGACTGCAAAGCCAGCAACCCGAACTGGTCTAAATATCGCGCCTGCGATGCAACATCGGCGCACTGGTATAACCCCGAACAGTTCGAGCGCTATGCCGGCGCGCTGATCGACCACGACAACAGAAACCGTCGCCGATCAAAAATTACCGTGCGCGAGTTCGCCGCGCAGTTCCGCGGCATGAGTTCGACCGAGCGTCAGAAGCAGGTTGTGCGCGAACTCGGCGCCTCGCACCTGTCGCTGCTGCGGTTCTTCGGATCGGAATCGGCGGTCAACCATGCCCGCATGGAAAAGCTGCTGCGGCTGCTGCAACAGAACACGCGCCGGGTGCGGCCTGAATTGCTCGGTGTGATCGGTGAGGACCATCTGCGCCGGCTCTGCGTCGGCGTCGGCGGCGAGCCGCAAGCCTTCAAATATTTTCGCACTGCGGACTACGACAACGACGGCCTGGCCTACGTGGTCGAGATCGCGACCTGCCCGTACAAAAAATGGGTCAGCGGTAACGACGACAGCCGCGGCCGCAAGCTGATAACCGGCGTCAATTTCAGCGCCACGCTCGAGAATCCATTCCAGACGTTCCGCGGCATGGAAGGACTCGACGAGATTCTGACCGAGTTGCGCGCCAGCAAGTACGCCCCAGTCATCGTTTGCGTTCACTACGCTTGCCCGCGCATCGAGTACCTCGACCGCGGCAAGTCACGCATCGGATTGGAGTGACAAACATGGGTGCCGCCAACCAGATCAAGAAGGGCCTCACCAAAAACTTGGCGAACTTCACCAAGCAGCGGAAGGCCGAAGAGAAGCAAAGCAGCGCCGGCCGCTGGCGAATGTCGCGTATGCGGGAAGTGCGCGGCGTGTACCTGACTGAAGCGGCCGACGAGGTCATGGAGGCGTCTTATCTGAAGGCGTCTGATGGCGGTCGGCTGCCGGCTACCGCCCGGCAAATCTACTACGTCGCCCGGCCGCTGATCGAGCAGAGAACTGACAAGCCGCTCGACTACGCCTACTTCAGCCAAACGCTGCTGCCGAACTACGTCAACGAGCATGGCAGCAGCTGGGACGTGGTCTACGACGACCGCGGTCATTTCACAGAGCCACACATCAAGCGGGTGATCGGTCTCGGTACGCTGAACGTGCGCGGCTACCTGAGCCGGATGCATCCGCTGCAATTCGAAGAAGCGGACTTCGATCCGGCGTCAATAAAGACCTACGGCCCGGACGGCGCCTACGGCGCAATCCTCTATGTCGAGAAAGAAGGCTTCATGCCGTTGTTCGAGCGGGTGAGGCTGGCCGAGCGCTACGACATCGCCATCATGTCATCGAAGGGTATGTCGGTCACCGCGGCGCGCGAGTTGGTCGATAGGATTTGCGGCAGCATGCCGCTGTTGGTGCTGCATGATTTCGATTCGGCCGGGATCGTCATCAAAGACACCTTGGAAAACAGCACCCGCCGCTACAGCTATGCGAGCCGGCCGGAGGTCATCGACCTCGGTCTACGCTACGAGGACATAGACGGCCTGCCATCCGAACCAAACAATTCCCGCATCGGCGATGAACGTTTAAGGCAAGCCGGTCTCGGTCAGGCCGCTATCGACTTCCTGCGCGAACAGCGGGTCGAGCTGAACGCCATGACGTCGCGCCAGCTGGTCGATTTCGTCGAAACCAAGCTGAGAGCAGCACGGCATCGGCAAGGTTATCCCCGGCGCCAAGACCTTGACGCGGACCTATCAGATTTTTGCGGCCAGTGACCGTCTCTTCGAGGCGTTCGACGAGCTGAAGGAAAAGCTCGACACCGGGGGCGAGGCCGAGGATGTGCCCGACGATCTCGAGGCGCAGGTGCAGGCCAAGCTCAAGGAAAACCCGGACATCACCTGGCATCGCGCCGTGCGTCTGATCGTCGATCCCGACGCCACGCCGGACGATGACGATGAAGGTCACGGCGACGCAGACGATCTCGACGACGAGGACGAGTCATGACCGCCGCCAAGGACTTCAACAAAACCCGCGCCCTCTTCATGGAGCGCGTCGGCGCGCCGAACGTCCCGCCGATCGCATTCAAGCTCGCGCACTTGATCCTGTACAAATACGCCAACCGCGCGACCGGGCTGTCCTACCCGTCGCAGACGACGCTGGCGGCCGATCTCGGCACCTCGATCAGGACCGTCCAGCGGCTGCTCGACATCCTCGAACGGCACGGCCTGGTGGTCGTTCCCGGCGACGGCCGCGGCCAGTCGTCCCGCTACTGGATCCATCCGCAAAGGGTGTCACCCGTGACACCCTTTCCCGGCCGAAAGGATGACAAGAAAGGGCGACATCCGACGCCCGTAAAGGGTGACATAGCTTTGTCGCCCGAACTTAATAGAGAACCAAGAGCTAGCGGGGAGTCCTACGGACTCCCCGCTAGCCTGGGAGAGAGAGACGCGCTGACGCGCGAATCGGATCCCCCCGATCGGGCCGGAGCGCTTGACGCGCCCGGCCGCTCAGAAAACCAGGAAGAAGAAAGCAAGCAGACCGGCAACGAAGAAGAAAGCCAGCCGGCGGCGGAAGCCGAGCCGCCGAGCGAGGCCCGCGATCTTGCCTGCCGCGAGCTGCTCGAAAGCTGGCAGCGCGGCTGGGCGGCCGACGAGACCGCCAAGGCGCTTGCGGTCGCCCGCAACGCCTTCGCCACGGCCTGCGAGCTCGCCGAGCCTGCCGCGATCCTCGCGGCGGCCAAGGCATGGATCGCCGCCGCCGACGCGCCGCGCTATCTGCCGCCGCTGCCGCAATGGCTGGCGGCGAGGGGCTGGCAGAAGCCGCCGCCAGCGAAGCGCCGCGGCCGCGGCCGCGGAGGTGGTCGCCGCGATCGCAGGCCGCGCAAGCCCGACATGCTCAGCGAGTTCTTCGAGATCGCGCGGCAGAAGGAAGCCGAGCGGGCCGCCCGCGAGGTGGCGTCATGAAGAAGATCGCCACCCTCAACCAGGTCGTGCCGGTCGCGGAAAAGCTGCCGGCCATTTCCAAGCCGGTCGTCCGCTGGCGCGCGTTCAACAGCTTCGTCGCGGAGGCCGACAAGCTGCGCGAATATTTCGACGAGCTGCGCGAGCTGCGTGACGCTGCCGATCCGAACCTCGCGTCGGGCGACGTCGAGGACGACGCGCAATGGCTCGCGGAATTGGTCGCCAAGTGCAAGGCTGGATTCGAGACGTTCGATCGCGCCGACAATTACGACGACGAAGGGTTGAGCGAGACGCATATCGCCAAGCGGCTCGGCGTGATGATCGGCGCGTTTCCGAATGCCAATCCGGGCACGCCGAAAGATTACGCTCGCATGTTGGTCGAGCACGTCGCCGCGATCGAGGGCTTGACGGACGTCGCGCTCGAAAGCGCCTGCCGCGAGATCGTCGAGACCAAGACGTTCGCGCCCGCGATCGCGGAAGTGATGAGCACGATCGGCGATCACGTTCGGAAATGGCAGGACCGGCGCCGCGCGCTCTCCGACGTCGAGCAGAACCGGCAGTTGACGATGGCCGCGCTCATGCGCCGCGAGCATGAGCGGGATCAGCGCGAGCATCAGGAAAGGGTCAGACAGGCAACCCACGTAGCGCGGTGCGCGATGGAGACGACACAGCGGCTCGCCAAGGAGCTGGAGGCGGCCAAGGCCGCGCTCGTCTCGCTCATGCAGCGCCACGCCGAAGCTGAAAAGCGCGAAAGCGAACTGCTGCGCGAGCTTCGCAGGATCGCCAGAACGCCTGAGGAAGCGGAAGCGGAGGCCGCGACCGCGGCGCTCGCCGCGTACAACGGCTCCGGCGCGAAGTTGATGTGAACGCCGACGTTGGCAACGGCATGAAGGGGGGCGGTCGTTTTTTTAAAGGCCCGACGAAGCGCGGAGCGCCCCGCCAATCCGCGCTAGCGGCCGCACGTTGACCCAATTTTTCCGAAATAAAATTCTACGCTAAGCTGGCGGTCCCGCCGCGAAACAGGAGGCAACCATGCCTGGTCCGCCGCCGACCCCGCTGCATCTACGCCTGCTGAAAGGCAATCCCGGCAAGCGGCCGATCCGGCCCGAGCCCGAGCCGCCGCGCGCTGAGGCCTGCCCTGAGCCGCCGCCGTTCGTCATTGGATACGCCGCCGACGAGTGGCACCGCATTGCGCCAGAGCTTTATGCGCTCAAGCTGCTGACCGTCGTCGATCTCATGCCGCTCGCCGCCTACGTCGTGGCCTACGCGCGGTGGCGCACGGCCGTCGAGTCGCTTGCGCGCACGGCGGACGCTGATCCGGTGACGCATGCGCTGCTGATCAAATCGACGGACGGCAGCCCGCGCCGCAATCCGCTCGTGCAGATCGCCCGGCAGGGCGCCGACGACATGGTGCAATATGCAAGCATGTTCGGCATGACGCCGGTGGCCAGGTCGCGCATTGCCGCCGGAGTCGGCGGCCAGCCGCCGGCGACGCCGAGCAAATTTGACGGCCTCCTACGCTAACACGTCGGTTGCTCACCCTTGGCGTCGATCCAATTCACTGGACGAAACCAATCTGACGTCCTCAAATTTGAGGACGCTCGTGCCGAGATCGGCGGTCTTGCCGGTGATGGTCGGCCAGCACCGGAAATCGCTCGCTTTTGACCCATCAGCGACATCGGCCGCGCCGTTACAATGCGCTGCACTCTGACTTCAAGCTGATCGTTCAGGCACGTCGAATGAGTCATCCATTGTGCCGCGCAGGGCACTGTGACTCTTTTGGCCTGTCCCGAACGTCTTAGAACCAGGAGGCCACTGAGCCTCACTAGCTTGCTGAAGGGTGAAACCCAAGGAGAAACCGCGATGATTCTTCTCACAGGAGCGACCGGTACGGCCGGTTCATTCATAGCCAACGAATTCGTGCGCGAGCGAGTGCCTGTCCGGATCTTGGTGCGGAATAGGGCAAAGGCGGCGGGGCTCGAAAAAGTTCCAACTGTTGAAATCGTCGAGGGCGATATGTCCAAACGGACCAGCTTGGGGCCGGCGCTAGACGGCGTCGACCGAGTCCTCATGATCTCAGCTCCTCTCCTGGATATGGTCGAAACGCAAACCACGTTTACCGACGCTGCCAAGACGGCAGGCGTTCGCCACGTGATCAAATTCTCCGGTTTGGACGCTCGGCCTGATACGACTTTCCCCTTCGGTCTTATGCATTTGGAAATTGAGAAATACCTCGAGGCCTCCGGCGTCGTATGGACCCAACTGCGGCCAACCGGCTTCATGCAAGAGTATCTGCGGGAGGCACCGAGTATCATTAAAGATCGTGCTCTGTACTTGGCGCTCGGCAACACGAAGCTCAATCCGATCGATGTGAGCGATGTGGCCAAGGTCGGTTTTTCGCTCCTGCGCAACGGTGGACACGAGGGCGCACGGATACCCATGACCGGCCCGGAAGCGCTGACCATAGCGGAAATGGCCGATCGCATCTCACGGGCCACGGGAAGGACAGTGCGCTACGTGCCCATATCGCCGGACGCGCGCCGCCAAGCGTTGATCGCTCACGGTATTCCCGCGGAGTTCGCAGACGCTCTGGACAAGCAGGTTGAAGAGCGACTGAAGGGCGGGATCGAGTCGCAAGTGGACCTTTCAACTCACCAGCTATTCAACGTCAAACCTACAACCTTCTTTGAGTTTGCGCAGAAGAATGCAGACGAATTCGGCCGGGCCGCGGCCGCAGCTTGAGGCAATTCATCGCGCCCACGGTGACTCTTTTCCGTGGTCCCGAACGTCCTAGGGTTAGGCACTCACAAGACACAGGAGCAAGCAAATGAGCCTCCAGGACAAGATCATCGTAGTGACCGGCGGCAGCCGAGGCCTGGGCCTCGGGCTCGTCGCGGCCCTAGTGGACCAGGGCGCCAAAGTGACGGTCGTTGCGCGCGGCGCCGATGCGCTCGGCTCCGTCAGCGCCCGGCTCGGCGTCGCAACATTCGCCGCCGACGTTGCGGACAAGACCGCCGCCCACCGTATCATTGCCGAAGTCCGCCCGGACATTCTTGTGCTCAACGCCGGCGCCAAGCCGTCGATGGGTCGGTTGGATCAAGTGAGCTGGGCGGATTTCACGGCGACCTGGGACACCGATGTCAAGGCCGGGCTCTATTGGCTGCAGGCGGCGCTCAACTTGCCGCTCAAGCCGGGAAGTCGCGTCCTGGTCGGGTCGAGCGGCGCGGCCGTGAATGGATCGCCGATGTCGGGCGGCTATGCGGGCGCCAAGCGCATGCTCTGGATTATGGCCAAATACGCCAACGGCATCTCCGCGGAGAAGGGCCTTGGCATCTCCTTCCAGGCGATCGTGCCGCTGCAGATCATTGGCGGGACCGGGGTCGGCGACGCGGGCGCCAACGCCTACGCGCGCGCCATGGGCATGAAGCCTGAACAATTCCTGGCTCGCTTCGGCGCACCGCTACCGCCCCGAGAGTTCGGCGAGAAAGTTGTTTCGCTCCTCGACGACCCGAAATATGCCGAGGGCGTCGCCTTCGGTCTCAAGGGTGATACCGGCATCACGGTCCTCGAGGGAGCGGCAGCTTGAGCCCATCCTCGCCACCCAACGAGGCGCCAACGCCGCGCCAGGCACAGTTCCTGGCGCTGGTCGAAAAGCTGCGGCCGGAGCTTCACCGCTACTGCGCGCGGTTGATGGGCTCAGTGATCGACGGCGAAGATGTGGTCCAGGACACGTTCGCCCGCGCCTTTTTCGCGCTCGACGAGCTGGAGGAGAGCGCGCCGATGCGCGCCTGGCTGTTCCGCATCGCCCACAACCGCGCGCTCGATCTCTTGCGCAGCCGTGCGGTTCGCCGGGCCGAGCCCATCGAGGCGCTCCAGGAGATCGCTGATTCGGAAATTCCAGATCCTGTGGAGGTCATGATGCGGCGGGAGGCGGTCGAAACAGCGGTGTCTCGGTTCGCAGAGCTTCCGACAATGCAACGCAGCGTAGTGATCCTCAAGGACGTGCTCGACCAATCGCTGGAAGAAATCGCCGCCATGCTCGATCTCACGGTCAATGCGGTGAAGGCTCACCTCGCCCGCGGCCGGGCCCGGCTCAAAACCATCAATGCCCAGGCGCCGGCGAAACCCGCGCCGCGCCCGCCGTCACCCGCCGTGGCCCGTTATGTCGCGTTGTTCAACCAGCGCAATTGGGACGCGTTGCGCGCGATGCTGGCCGACGACGTGCGGCTTGTTCAGTCGACACACCCGTTGCGCGCCGGCGCCGCCGACGTTGGCATGTTCTTCGGCATCTATTCGCGCGGCGCCCCGGTACGGCTCGTCCCCGCCTGGCTCGACGGCCGCGAGGTGATCGCAGTCTACGAGGATGCTGCTGCGATGAAGCCCAGTTATCTGATGTGGGTGGAGTGGACGGCCGGCCGGATCAGCTTCATCCGCGATTATAAATATGTCCGCTACGTCATCGACGACGCGGAACTGATCCTGGCGCCGGACACCGCGCCTCCGGGCGAGGCGACCGCCGACGGATGAGCTGCTCTCCGCGCTTGAGTGACTGCGGGAGTGTCATATCCACCTGTCAGGGCATTTGCTAATTGATCGTGCGACCATCGCATCAGTGATCGGCAAAAAGCTTTCTGTATTACTGCAACGCAAAATGTCGCTAATGGCCCAGGCTGTGTGAAAACGTGCTCGCGCGAGCACGGCGCAGAATTGGTTTCTCTATCGTCTTCTACCGACAGTGGTCGTCAGCGTTTTGTTTTTCAAATTGACGAAGTCGAGACGAAATTTCTAACGGCGAATTCGATTTCGGAGTTTTCACACAGCCTGGGCCCTCAACGGCGCGATAGCAGCCGATCGGCGCGGCGGCTTTCAGGGGTACACCGACCGCGCCCGAAGAGAAGCGGGGAGTCTCAAAGTGACCTAGGCTGTGTGAAAACGCAAAAAAATGAAAGGCCGCGAGAATGATCTTTCTCAGGCCAACTCAAATCGGACTCGTCACGGAATGTTCGCGTAGTTGGCGACGATTTAGACGATGTTCCATCTTCGTCGAGCGCTGTTGAGTTTTCACACAGCCAAAACTCATAGGCGACATTTGCGCGTCACGATTGCTGCTGTGCAACCTGAGCCCCCATTTCGCTGATCCAAAATTCCTGTGTTATTTCGTTGGTGCGATATTCGACGACAACATTCTTCTGGTGTCTTCTCCACTCGCCGAGGGAACTTTCGCCGATCGGCATTATCCCGAGCCAAGCGGATAAATATTGGCTATTATCCACACATGATCGATCCGCTCTACTCGTTTGCCGGTTTTGGCGTGGGACTGCTGGTGGGTATGACTGGCGTCGGTGGTGGATCGTTGATGACCCCGTTGTTGATTTTGCTGTTTGGGATTCATCCGGCGACTGCTGTCGGCACCGACCTGCTCTACGCGGCAGCCACTAAGACTGGTGGCAGCCTCGTGCATGGGTTCGCGCGTAACATCGAATGGCCGGTGGTGCGGAGGCTGGCGACGGGCAGTGTGCCGGCGACTATGGTCACACTTGCTGTCTTATCGTTCATGAACCCGGAGAGCCAAACTACACGCAGCCTGATCACCTTGGTGCTGTGCGGCGCGTTATGGATGACTGCCGGCGTGTTAATTTTCCGCAACACGGTCGTCCGATTTTATCGCAGCCGATTTTCGGCACTGGATGATCGCAGTACCCAGATTGTGACGGTGACCGTCGGAACCGTTCTCGGGGTTCTCGTTGCGATTTCTTCGGTCGGTGCCGGTGCCGCCGGTGTCATTGCCCTCATAATCCTCTATCCGCAACTGCCTATGGCCAAAATCGTCGGGTCGGATATTGCCCATGCTGTACCTCTCACACTCATCGCCGGAATGGGACACTGGATGATCGGAACGATCGATTGGCAGATCATAGGCTCGCTGCTGGCCGGTTCGTTGCCCGGCATTTTTTTGGGCAGCCATATCGCCATTCGCGTTCCGGAGTCGGCGTTACGTCTGTTGCTTGCTGCGACCCTTGTCGTGGTTGCCAGCAAGCTTCTCTACGATCACGTCGAAAGCAGCGCATCAGTGGTTACCGCCTTCACGCGGCGCGCGCCGCATTAGGAGCCAAGGCATCCGCGCGCTTAAAGGATCGTGCTTGGAACGAAGTTTCCCAAGTTGGCTGGCGGACGAATGGCTGCTTTTGGCAACACCCGGAATCGGTCGGTCCCTTCTCGGCCGCGCCGGTCGTGTGTCCGCGCGGCAGGTCTCGGAGGTACTTCCGCCGCGATTGTGACGAGGCGGCGCGGCAGAGGTTGACCCGGAACGGACGCGCCTAGTACCCGGAATCACAATTCACTGATACGGCATCCTTTGACGTGGCGCTGATGGACCTTGGCTTTGGTCCAGACGAACGGCCGAGCGTTTTCGTTGTAAGCCTCGATGAAAGCATCGATATGCTGCCTAAGTTGCGCGACCGAGGTGAATGAGGCGCCGTGCAGCGATTGTCCTTCCAGGATCGAGAACCAGATTTCAACCTGGTTGAGCCAGGAGGCCCGCGTCGGCGTGAAGTGGAAGTGCACGTTCGGATGGCGCTTGAGCCAGCGGTCGTTCTTGGGCTTGTGGGTGTTGAGGGTATCGAGGACGACATGGATGGCGGTGTCGGGATGGCCGGCGACGATGTCGTTCATGAAGTCGAGGAACTCGATACGCCGGCGGCGCGTCTTGTGCGCAGCCCTCACCTTGCCGGTGGCCACCTCAAAGGCGGCGAACAGCGTGGTGGTGCCATTGCGCTTGTAATCGTGGCTGTGGCCGGTCAGCGCCCGGCCGTTCGGCAGTTTCAGATAGCCTTGGGTGCGCTCCAGCGCCTGGATCGAAGGCTTTTCGTCGACGCAGACGACGATCGCATTCTCGGGCGGCGCCATATAGAGCCCGACCACATCGGCGGCCTTGGCGACAAACTCGGGATCGTTGCTTTCGCACCACGACTTTCGCCCGGCGAGGTCGATCTTTTGCACCCGCAGGAAACGCCAGACCTGCTGCTCGTGCACGTCGCCCAGTTCGGCTGCAATCAAGGGCCCGTTCCAGCGCGCGAAGCCGACCGGCGGCTCCCGTTCCAGGACCGCCAGAATGCGTCGACCGGTCTCGCTGGTGTACTTCGGTGCCGGGCCGGGCCGCGGCTTGTCGGCCAAACCGGCCAAGCCTTCGCGGGCGAACCGGCCGCGCCAAGTGCTGACCGTTCGCGGCAGCCTTCCGTAAAAGCGGGTACTAGTGGTTCATCACAGTGATTTTGACGTTTTGATCCGAGCCATTCAAGAATCGGCAAGCTTTCGGGCGGCACGAGGATTTCGATGCTTCTGGGGACGCCGGGTTGACGTCGGATGAAGGCGTTTCGTTCGAGGGTTACGATCATCTGGTGGACCGTAGGCGGGCTGACACGGAAGTGGCGCTGGATGTCGGCTTCGGCGGGTGGGCGTCCGAACATGTAGGCGTAGGTATGGATGAAGGCCAGGCAATGACCCTGCTTCTCGGTGAAGCGCGCGCCTGATTTTTAACTCATCGCTGGATTCGTCCCGGCCTCCGACAAGGAGGCAAAGCATGAATGTACGTTATCGGGTCGAATTGAGCCAAGCCGAGCGCGATGAACTGACGGCGATGCTCGGCGGCGGCAAGCACGCGGCCCGCAAGCTCAAGCGGGCGCAGATTTTGCTGGCGGCCGATGGGGGCGGCCGCGACGAGGAGATTGCCCGGACCGTCAGTGTCAGCCTCTCCACCGTCGGCCGGACCAAGCGCCGTTTCGTGGAAGGCAATCTGGAGCGGGCCTTGAGCGAGGAGCCGCGTCCGGGCGCAGAGCGCAAGCTGACCGGCAAGGAGGAGGCCCTGCTGGTGGCGACCGCATGCGCCAAGCCGCCCGCCGGCCGCAAACGCTGGACGCTGACGCTTCTGGCCGACACGATGGTCAAGCTCACCGATCACGACAGCCTGTCGGGCGAGACCGTGCGCCGCCGGCTGGCCGAGAACGATCTCAAGCCATGGCGCAGGGACATGTGGTGCATTCCCCATGTCGATGGCGAATACGTCGCCCGCATGGAGGACGTGCTCGATCTCTACGCCGAGACGCCGGATCCCGCCTGGCCGCTGGTTTGCTTCGACGAGACCCCCGTCCAGCTAATCGGCGAGGCGCGCCGGCCGGTCCCGGCGCAACCGGGACAGCGCGAGCGCTACGATTACGAGTATCGCCGCAACGGCACCGTCAATCTCTTCGTCACCTTCGATCCGCATCGGGGCTGGCGCAACGTCAAGGTCACCGACCGCCGCGCCGCCGTGGACTACGCCCAATGCATGCGTGAACTCGTCGACGTCCATTATCCCGACGCCGCCTGCATCCGTGTCGTGCAGGACAATCTGTCGATCCATAAACCTGGGGCGCTGTATGAGGCCTTCGCGCCCGCCGAGGCTCGACGCATCCTGCGCCGCCTCGAATTCCACTTCACTCCGAAACACGCCAGTTGGCTCAACATGGTCGAGTGCGAGATCAGCGTGCTGCAGCGCCAGTGTCTCGGCCGCCGCATCGACGATCCCAAAAGGCTCCGAAACGAAATCGCAGCATGGCAACGGCGGCGAAATAAAACCCGAGCCAGCATCAAATGGATGTTCACAACCGACAAAGCCCGCGCCAAACTCGGCCGCGCTTATCCAGCCACCGCCAAAGAGTCAAAATCACTGTGATGAACCACTAGTGCCCAAAGCCGTTCGGGTCGCAGTCCTGGTCAATCCGGCTAACGCTTCAAGCGCCGAGAACACGTCTCGGGAAGTACAGGAAGCGGCCGCGGCCATCGGACTGCAAATTCGCCGTCATACTCACTTGCCAATTCAGCGAGGCACAGCTTGAGAAGCTGTCGTTCTACCACTGAACTACGCCCGCATTGCCCCCGATTTATATCGGTGTCTTTATAGTTAAGCCCGGAAAACTTGTTTGACGCTCTTTTGCCAGACCGTCACGGCGGCCTCGCAAGCCGTTGGCAAACAAGTTTTCACATACACTGATGTTACGGGCATTTCCGAACCATGACGACAGATCAAGCGTGTCGCAAGATCGCGCGAACACGCGGGTGTCACTCGATTTCGGCACAGCAAGCTTAGCACGCAGTCGACATTCGACTGAGGGCCGGGCACGGTTTTGCCGGTGGATAATCACGCCGTCTCCAGCGGACGTGCGGTCTTCGATGCAAACGCGACCGTAGGCAGGTGGATTAAAGCGCCGCGCCGGTGTGACGACTTATAAGGGTCTGAAGGAAACCGAGGCACGGCCAGGCGAATGGGTAGCGATTTCTGGTATAGGCGGGCTGGGTCATGTCGCCATTCAATATGCAAAGGCGATGGGACTGCACGTCGCGGCGCTCGACGTCGCTGCCGATAAACTGGCATTTGCGAAGAAGACCGGCGCTGATCTTGCGGTTGATGCCCGATCGCCAAACGCGGTGTCCGATGTGCTAGGAGCCACGGGCGGCGGCGTGCACGGCATCTTGGTCACCGCCGTTTCTCCACCTGCTTTCAGGCAGGCTTTGCACATGGCCCGTCGCAAGGGCACGGTCGTCCTGGTTGGTCTCCCGCCAGGCGATTTTCCAACCCCGATTTTCGAGGTAGTACTAAAGCGGATCACCATTCGCGGCTCGATTGTCGGCAGCCGCCGCGATCTTGACGAAGCAATCGCTTTTGCCGCCGAAGGCAAAGTCCGCGCCGATGTCACCAAAGCCCCTCTCACCGAAATCAATGCGATTTTCGCCAAGCTGAAATCGGGCAAGATCGAAGGCCGAATGGTGCTCGATCCTGCATTGACGGCGTGAGGGCACTTCTCTTTCGGCGTTGTGGACGCTGTGCCGGAATCACCTTGTCAGCATGATAGGAAGGGTGTCGAACCGCCGATCCAATCGCTTTTGCAGTATCCGGTTTCGTCAGTCATCTCAAAATTGCTTCGCACGCAAATCGTCGAATTCTGCGCGACACCTTTCGCTGAAGCTGCAAATGATGTCGAGCGAGCCATGTCTGATCGCCTGTATTTCGGAAAACGTTTTCGCCGGCTCGGGATACGTATCAATAATTTTTGAAATCAGGCGCTCGGCACTTTCAATAACGAGAGTGGAAGATACTACGCGCATGCAACTTATCTTTGCATACAGGACTACAAGTAACGAAATGTCCGGTTCTTCGTGCAGGAGTGCGTCAATGTAGCATTTCGCAGCATTCTCGATATATTCCTTGTAGAGGTCTGACCGACGTGCCCTTTCGTGCGCAAACCATTCAGAGCGGGCTTGCCTTCGACCGATCAACCAAGAAGCGAGCAGAGATGTGAGCCCGCCAATGGCTGCGCCAGTAAGGGCGGCGATTGCGGAAACCAAGCTAGCGCTCATCGGATCCCGCCAATCAAACGGAATTCCCCACGATCGACATGAAAACGATCTTCCCGTCGGCCAAGCGCTAGATCGACGCCGAACCAGGCTGCCGCCTCGCGTAGCCGGTCCTCTGTTTCGCCGCTGATTTCGGCGGCCGCGCCCAGCACTTGGCACAGCAGGGCGAAGGCCGTCTGTCGTACCTCGTTATCCTTCGGCAGCAGTGCTGGGATCGCCGCGACGGCCGACGCTTGGTCGATGAGCAGCATGAAAAATTGGTTCCGCACGATGTCCTTGAACTGCGCCAGTGTCACCGTTGTGAGTTCGGGTAGCATCCCTCCCGCAAGGTTGGCGACCCGCATGCGGCGGATTGCCTCGAAACCGCGTTCGTCGACGCCGTCCAGCGGCATGCCGACATAAATCAGGGTACGCACTAAGGCTTCGCGCAGGCCGCCTTCGGAAACTTTCGACTTGAGATCAGCAATGCGGGCGTTTACTAGCTTTTGGTGTAGCGGGCTCGTACCGGCGTGGCGCGGCCGGCGCGTATCAAAGGGATCGACGCCGACAGCCGCCTGGAGCAACGGCGAGCCGTACACTGCGAGAAAAAGCTGCTCGCCGGCGCAGTCGCGCAAATCGCGCCAAGCGTCTAGAGCGGCGATGATCTGGCGCGAAGCGAACTCCTGCATTGCAACGAATGGATTGTCAGGATCTGCCGGGGCGCGGTTCTCGCGCACTTGCTTCGCCATGGCACTCAGCGGCGCCATCAGGGGATTGGCGTCGGAAAAGAAATCGTACTGCACTCGGAGCGGGTGCAACTTCCGGATCCCCTCGGACATCGCCGGCGGCAGCAGGGCATGCACCCAAGGTTTCATGAAAGTCCGATAGAGTCCGAGATTGATTTCCGACACCCGCGCGGCGGTCGCAAATCGACGTTCGTCGACGGAGTCATTGCCACCCAGCGCACGGATGTCGTCGAGCGTCCGCTGCTCGCATCGCATGACCCATTGTCCCGTCACGAGATCGGGGCTTATCGTCCCATCGCTCTTTGGTTCGAGCACCGCCTCGTATAAGCCGGGCGGCAGAGTATCGATCAGGTCGATGTTGCTCGAGAACTCGTCGTACTGCTTACGGGCGACATCTCCGGAGACAAAGATGCCGAGATGTCCGATGCTGTCGTGCATTGTGTAGACGATAGTCTGGCCGTAGCTGCGGATCTCGTCCACGTCCTTGTAGAGGTCGAGAATCCAGCCGAGCGCCTGCTGTGGCGGCGTGATGTTGTCGCCCTTCGAGCAGAACACCACGATCGGCCGGTCGACATTGCGTAGGTCGATTGCCGTGCCATCGGACAATTTGATTTCGCCCGCTGCCAGATGATTGCCGACGAACAGCTCGTCGACGATGAACTGGATTTCATCAGCATTGAGATTAACGTGCCCCCCCCAATAGCGCTCGAAACCGAGATAGCGCGGCGCTTCGGTGTCGACCTTGGAGTATAGATTGTACTGTTTGGTCCACAGAGTATTGGCTGGATTGAGGTTCTCGAAATTCTGCACCAGCCACACACCATCGAATTTATTGTGGCCGAGATCACTGGTGAGCGCTGTGAGCCAGCTGCCGCCGAGCAGGCCGCCGGAGTAGCGCATCGGGTTCTTGCCTCGTACTCCGGCCCAATATGACATCGGCGAGCCCGCGATGATGATCGGACCAAAAAGGTCGGGCCGCATGGCTGCTAGGATCATCACGGCCCAACCGGCCTGGCAGTTGCCAATGACGCAGGGTTTGCCATCCGCATCGGGATGCAGGGCGATCACGTGCTCGAGGAAGACCGCTTCGGCACGCGCTATGTCCTCGATGGTCTGGCCGGGGACCGGCTCGGGCAGGAAGCCAATGAAATAGCAGGGGTGGCCCGCTTTCAACGCGACGCCGATTTCGCTGTCGGCCTTGAATCCACCAATGCCCGGGCCGTGACCGGCGCGCGGATCGACGATAACGAATGGGCGGCGCTGCGGGTCGACCAGGACGCCCTTCGGCGGAATAATCCGCACGAGGCCATAGTTGACCGGCCTTTCGAGCGCCCGCCCATCCATCAGGGGTTCAAAGGCGAATTCGAGGACGTGCGGGACGGTCTCGGCCAGGTGCGCGCGGTATTGATTGCCGCGCTGACGCATCACGTCCCAATACAGGATGCTGCGCTGCGCGGCGTCGACCATGTATTCCACGGCAGGAGCGAGGGCGCCGAAGTTCCCGACATTCATACATCGCGAATTTTCCGAAACCGACGACATCGAAGCGCTCCTTTGAGCGATTGAATTGGCTACCCGCCCACCCGCGGGTCGCTCCAGCTCAAACTGGCGCCGATGTCCCCCGGCATTCCGTCAGGGAAATCGAGCACTTGAACTCTGAGGCGGTACCCGAGCGGCCGCAGGCATTTTTCCCAGAAGTTGTAGAGTTCCTTGGGCTGCCCGGTCAGCGTCTTTTCCCAGCCTGGCTCCGCCTGATTGATGGCGCGTCCGCGATCCGTGCAGAGATCATGCGGGAAGCGCGTGACAAGGACCTCAGTATGTCCATTTGCCGCGGCACGTTCGATTACTGTGGCAGCGCGCTTCATGTGTTCATCATCGGAGATACCGATGGGCTTGGAGAGCTGCTCGAGCAAATTCTCTTTCTCCGCCTCGGCGGCCGCCGCGCGCCGTGCCTCCTCCGTTGCCTTCTGCGCTTCGGCCAGAGTCAGCCTCTTCAGCAGCTCCTGGGCGGTAGGCAGCACCCGATCGGTTACCATCATGGTCGTTCCATTCGTTCGCGGATGCGGAGGACATCCGGGCCCCTTGCTCGCCCGTGTCGCTGGACGCCAACATCATGATCTCCGGCGCGGCATGGTCCATTGTGCCTGGGTACGGCGAAATTCGCTTCTGGCTGAGGATGCTAAGCGAATGCTTATGCGATCTCGAAAAAGCGGCGACGACACAGCGGCATCCCCATCCCTGCCTCCGAGGAAGCAGCCATACGGACGATCGCACTATGTACAGGGCGACAATTGAAGTATTCGCGCGGACAGTGGCCCCCCTCCCCCCGCCAAAGCCCGAACGGGGGTGCCGCTGGCAGGATCAGAACCGCTGCTGCCCGCCCGACGACAGCTTGAGCATGTCAGCCATTCGACTGAGCTCGGGAAGGGAGCGGGCCTTCATCTTCCGCATCAAATGGGTGCGGTGCACCTTCACGGTGGATTCGCAGATGCCTATATCGGCAGCAATCTGCTTGTTCAGACGACCGGCCGTAACCCGGATCATGACTTCATGCTCGCGGGTGCTGAGCGAGTCGAAGCGCTGCCTGAGCGCCTCCAGGACCCTCTCGTTCTCGCGTCGGGCCTGATCGCGCGCGAGACCGGACTCAACGGCTTCCAGCAGGTCCTGATCGCGGAATGGCTTGGTGAGAAACTCGATAGCCCCTCCTTTCATCGCTTGCACGCTCATCGGAATGTCGCCGTGCGCCGTGATGAAGATGATTGGCAGTTGCCGGCCCGCGGCTGCAAGGTCGCGCTGCAGTTCGAGGCCGCTTCGTCCCGGCATCCTCACATCGAGTACTAAGCAAGTCGGGCCGTCCGACGAAGGCGCCGAGAGGAACTCCGGCACGGACGCAAATTCGCGGATGTTAATGCTGACCGAGCGCAAGAGCCGAGCGACCGAGTCGCGAAACTCGGTGTCGTCATCGACGATACAGACACTGGCGTTCGTCGCATCACCCATCCCGAGGATCCTGCCCTAGGAGAGCGCTCCCTTTCGGCTTGGAATGGAACTGATTCTACCCATGCCCTGTCGCGATGAACAGCCCCTTGGCTGTAAGCGTACGGCCGACGACCTAAGCCATCGCTTAAGGCTGCCGGTATTGCTTTATCTCGAGCGTCGATCGACATTACCAGGGAGTGTGCGGGCGGTGCCGTGTTGGCCGAGCCCTTGTCAGGAAGCCGCGAAAAGTGAAACGTAAATTGATATCGATCGTCGAAGATGATGAGCTATTTCGCGAATCTATGCAAAAGCTCATGATGCTGCTCGGTTACACCGTCGAAGCGTTCGCGTCGGCAGCCGATTTCCTCAAATCGACGGTTGTGGCTGAAACCGATTGCTTAGTAGCTGATGTGCAAATGCCGGGAATGACTGGCGTCGAACTCCACAAGCACCTTATCGAGGCAGGGCACCCGATCCCGACGATCCTCGTCACCGCATACCCCAATGAGGCGGCACGCAACCGCGCCCTGAGGAACGGTGTCGTGTGTTATCTCCCCAAGCCCGTGGACGATGATCATCTCGAGCGATGCCTCCGTTCGGCTGTTAAATCCGGCGAGCCGGCTAAGGATCAGTTATGAGTCGTCTCGGGCCGCCGGCAGGGTGAACCGGAACGTGGTGCCCCGCCGCTCATTTGCCTCTGCCCACAGGCGTCCCCCATGGGCATCGATTATGGAACGGCAGATCGACAACCCCATGCCGATACCATTGGCCTTTGTGGTGTAGAAAGGCTCGAACACTCGCTGAAGATGCTGCGGATCGATGCCCGGTCCTGAATCGCACACGGATACAGAAATCCCATACCTCTGGCTTTGCTCTGTGATTATCGACAATTCCCGCGGTCCGTCCTCCACCGAGCCCATGGCTTCGAGCGCGTTCAGGATCAAGTTAGTGACCACTTGCTGAAGTTGAACCCGATCGCCATCAATCGGAATCAAGCCTTCGCTTAGGCGGGTGCGGACCAAAACCCGGTTCTTACTGATTGCACTTTGCACCATGACAATCACTTCATTGATCGCCTCATTGACGTCGATGAGGTCCTTGTGCGCCGGCGCTTTCTTGATGTGCTCACGCATGCGGTCGACGATCATTTTCGAACGGTCAGCGTCCCTGACGACACACCTGAGCGCTTCCTTAACTTCGTCGAGATTTGGCGGGTGCAGTTCCAGAAAGCGTATGCCGGCCCGCGCATTGTTGCGCGCTGTGGCGATCGGATGCAGGATTTCGTGAGCCAGCGAGGCGGCCAACTCTCCCATGATGCTCAGTCGATTCACGTGCGCAAGATCAGCCTCGAGCTGTCGAAGTCTCTCATGCTCCTCCTCAGCACGCTTGCGTTCCGTCACATCGACCTGCGTGCCAATAATTTCGACGTTGCCATCCGCGGAGAGCAAAGGGTGGCCAGTCGCTTCGAGATGTTTCGCGGCCCCGTCAGGGCGGATGATCCTGAACTCGATCACGTAATCTTTTTTCTCCCGCAAGGCCGCTTGGGTTGCTAAATCTGCCCTCTCGCGGTCATCCGGATGGACCCGTTGCAGCAGAGTTTCGCGGCTCGGAAGCCCCTGCGATGGATCAAGCCCCCAAATACGATAGCATTCTTCGGACATGTAGACCGCACCTTGCGTATCGAGAACGGCTGTGCCGGTGTGGCTCAGTCTCTGTGCTTCTGCCAGATAAGCTTCGCTGCGTCGCAGGGCCTCTTCGGCCCTCTTTCGCTCAGTGATATCGCGCACAAGACACAGGAACCGGCGTCCGCCTTGCTCGAAATGGCCCTGGCGAATCTCAACTGGGAATGAGCTTCCGTCCTTGCGCCGGTGGCGGGTTTCGAAAGTGACGGCTGCCCCAGCGAAAACCTTTTGCCTGATGCGCGCGATGGTCTCCTCGTCAAGGCCGACATCGAAGTCGCTGCGATATCTGCCGATCAGTTCTTCCCGCGTATAACCCAGACTGTGGCAGGCTTCTCGATTCACATCGACAATTATCGAACGATCGTTAAGCAAGAAGAAAGCGTCGGTAGCCTGATCCACGAAGGTGCGAAGGCGCGCTTCACTCGCCCGCAACTTGGTTGTAAGCGCGGCGACGACCAGCGACGTTGTCAAAAACGCCGCGATCCGCATGCTATCGTCTACAGCATCGATGCGCAGCTCGAACAACGGAGGCGCGAAGAAGTAGTTCAGACAGGCCGCCGCGACGATCGATAGAAGGGCGGAGGCACCAAAGCTGCCTAGTAGCGAGACCGCCGCAACCACAATCACATAAGCAAAGCCCGTCCTCGCAAGCCCAATTCCGAGCCGAAAGCAGACGACGGTGATGATCGCCAAACCGGTGAGACCCAATAGGAATTGGACGACGCCGGCCACTAATCGGGGTCATTTTTTGCGCGCACTCTCCATCCCAACGCCCCGAACAAATGCCCGCCGCCTGGAAAAAACGAGGGCGACGGTAGGCGCTCTGCCGCCCAATCGAGCACGGCGCCCAATCTCGCACGCGACGGAGTATGCTACGGCGCTGCTTTTGGCGGAAGATTTTTCGGTACGTAATTTAGCCCTCTGGCTACAAGGCCGCCCCGTCCCTGAACATAGGTTGCATGCGGATAATCCAATAAGAGAAAGCGCCTCGCCCTTCGCTTAATCGTATATCTCCATTTTTCGCACAAATATGCCTCTGGCATCAGCAACGCGAATTCCAGAGGAGGACACTTGGTCCTCGTGCCAATGGTCTAATGCAGCGGTTCGGAATGGAGGAGACAATGGCTCGAAACGAAATCTGCAGACGTGGGCAGGCATCGGCTGCAGTACCGTCCGGTCCAGTATCCACAATCAATCAGCACATTGCCATTCTGCTGCTGGGGCTTTTCTTGTCACTTCTCAGCAGCGCGACAATCGGAGCCGAGCAGGGAACTCTGGAGCAGCGTCGCGCCTGCACCCCGGATGTCTTCAAACATTGTGGCGAATTCATTCCAGACGCCGATCGAATCACGGCCTGCCTGCGGGAAAAGATACGAGACCTCAGTCCTGATTGCCGCATCGTAATGACAGGCGAGAGAAAGGGTTGAACACAACAGCGCTCACTTTACCGCTGTCGCGTGGTATCTAGCGATTGCTTTCTGCCGCTCGCCGCCAACCAACGCAGGCGTTTTCGCTGCTACCGCTTGAGGGCAAACAGCGGGCCTAGACGAATTGCCTCAGGCGAGCACTACGCAGCCGGCCTGGCCCCGCTCGAATAGCACTCGCCGCGGCCGCGCCTGTCCAATCATCCACGCTTTTGCAGCGATGCCATGAAGGGGTTGGATGCTGCGACAAACGCGGGCACCGGCCGGGACTAAGCTAAAGACGTAGCTCTTCTCCTTTGGCTTATGCAAATTCGACCCATTCAGAATTGGCTTGGTCGCAAGAATTCATCACGATGATTTCGGTATTTTGATTGCGATCGAAAACTTGCCGTCCTCTAGCGGCAGACATCAAAGAGAGCCTCTCATGACCCGGTTCGCCCTGTCCTTAGTCGGCATTGTTTTGGCCACTTCGGCAATCGCACAGCCCGCGCCTTCTGGTCCTCCGCCGGTCAGCGTGATCAAGGTGGAACGCCAGCCGATGGCCGACAGCTACGAATTCAACGGTCGCATCCAGGCGACCAACAGCGTCAACATCGTCGCGCGCGTGAGCGCCTTCTTGGAGCAGCAGCATTTCACGGAAGGCGCCGACGTCAAGAAGGGCGACCTGCTTTACACGCTCGAACGTCCGCCATACCAGGCGGCTGTCGACGCTCGAATGCGGCAATCGCGCAGGCCAAGGCCAGCTTGATAATGATATCTTCTCGCTTTGGCGCGCGCAGCAGCTCGTCAAGACAAATGCCGGGACCCAACAGGCTTTAGATTCCGCGGACGCGACGCAGCGCAGCGCAACAGCCCTGTTGCAAGCGGCACAAGCTCAGCTTGAGACTGCACAAATCAATCTCGACTATACGGAAATTCGCTCTCCCATCGATGGCCGGATCGGCCGCACCTCGGTAACCATCGGCAATGCGGTCAATCCGCAGTCGGGCGTCCTGACTACCGTGGTGAGCCAGAACCCGATGTATGTCGTCTTTCCAGTTCCGACCCGCCGAGCCGTCGAGTTGCGCGAGGAGTATGCCCAAAAGGGCGGATTTGATGCAGTGAAGATCCGAGTTCGGCTGCCGGACGGGCGGATTTACGGCCCGACCGGAAAGGTCGACTTCATCAACAACGCAATCGCACAAGACACCGATACCCTTCTCATCCGGGGAGTTATTCCGAATCCGGTGCTCGGATCCCAGGCCGCGGGAGGAGTCCAGCTTCGCGAACTCGTGGCAGACCAGTTCGTCACGGTGCTCCTTGAATCTGTGAACCCGAAGCTGGTCATCGCGGTGCCGCGCGCAGCGGTTCTCGCCGATCAACAGGGCAGCTACGTGTATGTCGTCGATGATCAGAATATTGCGCGGCAACGCCGGGTGACTCTCGGCCAATTGACCCCGGAGATGGCCGGCGTCGCCGACGGGCTCAAAGAAGGAGAGCAGGTCGTCGTGGAAGGAGTCCAGCGGGTGCGACCCAACGCACCAGTGACACCCGCACCTGTAGCGTCCACCGCCAGCCGGAGCTGACGCCATGATCTCCTCAGTCTTCATCGACCGACCCCGCCTTGCGATCGTCATCGCGATCGTCATCACGCTGGGTGGGCTCCTGGCCCTCACGCGAATTCCGGTCGCGCAGCTTCCCGATATCGTGCCTCCCCAGGTCGAGGTTACTGCGATGTACCCGGGCGCATCTGCTGAGGTGCTTGAGGCGACCGTGGCGCAACCATTGGAGTTGAAGATCATCGGCGTCGACAAGATGATCTATATGAAGAGCACGAGCGGCAATGACGGCACGTA
>CAVSXY010000022.1:0-628043 GCA_963732015.1 uncultured Alphaproteobacteria bacterium
GCGCACACCCACAGCGGACTCTCCGTGCCGCCGATCGCCGCATTGCAATAGGTCTATTCGATCACTTCGTCGGCCGTGGCGAGCAGTGACGTCGGTATCGCGAGGCCAAGCGCCTTGGCGGTCTTGAGGTTGATGACCATCTCGAATTTGGTAGGAGCCTGTACCGGAAGCTCGCCGGGGTCCGCCCCCTTGAGGATTCGATCAATATAATACGCGGAGCGACGGAAGATGTCGGTTTGGTCTGGTGCGTAGGACATCATCCCGCCATCGGCAACGAAATCACGCAATCCATAGATTGCTGGTAAATGGTATTGCGCCGCCAATTCGACGACAAGTTTGTGATGTGCGGCGAGGAACGGCTCAGGCGGAGCGATCAATCCGGCGACCGGCGTCGCGGCGAGAACTGCAAATCCTTGTTTGATCTCGACCTCAGAGCGCACCCGCAATGCAATCAGTTCGAGCGCGAGTTCCTGACGCTGGCCACGCAGCGAATCTAGATAAACTTCGTAATAGGGATAGGTGTCCGGATTGAACATGAAGCCGACGCGATCAATGCTTGGCGCCGCCTGCTTGAGCAATTGCAGCGCTTTGCCGAGCATCGAGAAATCAATATAGCTGAAGCCGGTGATGTTGCCGCCCGGGTGCGCAACGCTCGAAACGAAGCCCTGAGCTACCGGGTCGTTGACGATGACGAAAACGGTGGGGATGGAGTGCGTCGCCTGCTTGAGCACTGCAATAGAGCTCGTTCCTCCGGCAAGGATGACATCCGGCGCGAGCTTCACCAATTCGCCTGCAAAGCTACGCGTGCGCTCAATATCGCCGCCCGGCCAGCGAGCCTCGAAATGGACATTCTGTCCTTCCGTCCAACCCAGTTCCTGCAACGCGTGGCGGAACGTATCAAAGCGGGCCTGAGCGCCCGGATCGTTCTTGCTTGGCCCTCCCATGAGAAGGCCGACGAGGCGCATCCGGGTCGCTTGCTGCGCCCGCGCCGCGAGCGGTAAAGCGACTGTCGCGCCGCCGAGCGCGGACAGGAATTGACGTCTTCGGATCTCGATTGCCATTCAGCCAGCCCCACACGGGCTCACGCCCGTTGCAATGCGGGAAGAATACCACGGCCCCATCGGAAGGTCTGTGACCGACCCGTTTGCCTTGAGGCATCGGTGCGATGCAGCATGGGCAGCATGCAGCTATCCCGATCATTTACTCAATTACCTCGTCGGCGCTCGCGCGCACCCTCACCCGCCGCCCAGCCGCTGCGCCATCAGCACGATGGTCTTGCGGTAGACCTCGGAGTGATTCCACTCACGCATCGCCACCTCGAAATTCGGCGTGCCCGCGGTAAACGGCGCGCCAGCCTGCCAGCCATTGGTTTTGAGCAGATTGGCGGTCGAGGCCAGCACATCCGGAACGGAATGGCGCAGATCGACATGGCCGTTGCCGTCGTAGTCGACGCCGTACTTGATGTACGACGAAGGCAGAAACTGTGTCTGGCCGATCTCGCCGGCATAGGCGCCGATGAGATCGCGCAACGGCAGATCGCCGCGCTGGACGATCCGCAGGGCGGCGATAAGCTCGCGCTGGAACAGCTCGGTGCGGCGGCAGTCATGCGCCAGCGTCGCCACCGTGCGGATCACCGGCAGCTTGCCCATGTCGCCGGTGCCGTTGTCGGTTTCCAGCGTCCAGACCGCTACGATCACCGGCGCGGGCACGCCGAATTGCTGCTCGATGCGCCCGAGCAGCGCGGCGTGCACCTGCATCAGTTTCCTGGCGCGGCTAATGCGAGCCGGGATGACCCGGGTGGCGGCGTATTCCTCGAAGCTCTTGGCGTGGAACATGCCGCGCTGGCGGCGGTCGAATGCGAGGACGGCGGGGTCGGGCGTCAGGCCGGCGAAGGCCTGGTCGATGACCGCGCGCGAGACGCCCTGGCCCTGCGCGTCGCGCGCGATCGCGGCCAGGAAAGCGCTGAAGTCGCCGCCGCATGGCGCGGCGAGCGCGGGGGCGGCGAGGAGCAGCAGGACGAGGGCAAGGAGGAGGCGGCAGGACTTCACCATCCGCGTATCCTAACCCGCAAAGACCCAACCCGTCACCAGCTTGCTCGCGGTATGTGTAGAGCAGCGCATAGCCGGGTTGGCCGAATGGCACGATCAATTCGCGGACGTTGGATGTTCCCGACGGTCGCTCGCGACGATGGATGCCGAGGTTTAGCCCAGGGGGACGGGCTGAGCTAGTTGTCGAGGAACGAGCGCAGCTTCCGGCCGCGACGGATGCTTGAGCTTCCGCCACAGCTCGTGTCCGAGTTCAGACCAGTAGGGTACGATGAGTATGTCCACTCCGCGCTCTGGAGCGGTCAGTCAAAAGCTTGGTCAAAAGAACCTCCTTCACGCCTAGGAAATAGTGCGCGCTAGCGCTTCGCCATTTCGAGTGTACCCTTCACTTCACCAAAGTCGGCTTGGGCGGGCAAAGAAAGTTTTCGTCGGTAACGAGCGCCAGGGCGTCACGCGGCGGATGTTGCAAATCGATCTGGTAACGAAAATCGCTGGTAGCTATCGGAGGATGAGCAGACATTCCGCTGACGTCGCGAATGTGCAGCGGTTGACCCGTTGCGGAAGTTGGGCGGGCCAAAATGCTGCGATGCACAACACGACTTTCTCAACGATGTGATAGGGTATTGTCCTCGGCTCGAGGAAGCACATGAGGCGGCGCGAGTTCATAACGCTTCTCGGTGGTGCGACGATCGCACGGCCGCAGGCCGCTCGCGCACAATCCGAGCAGATGCGCCGGGTGGGCGTTCTCATCAATCTCAACGATGACGATCCGGAAGCGAAACGCCGCATCGAAGCGTTTGTAGCGACGCTAAGCGAGTTGGGTTGGAGCGAGGGAAAAAACCTTCACGTCGAGTATCGCTTGGGAGCCGCCCAGGACATCGTCCAAAAAAACGCGGCAGAGTTAGTCATGCTCGCTCCCAATGTCATCGTCGCCAACGCCTCTACCAGCGTGCAGGCCTTGCAAAGAATAACCCACACCGTACCGGTCGTGTTCACGGCGGTCATTGATCCGGTCGCTTCGGGTTTTGTCCAGAGTCTGGCGAGACCGGGCGGGAACGTCACCGGCTTCACCCCTTTCGAGTTCAGTTTGGCCGCAAAATGGCTGGAATTGCTCAAGGAAATTGCGCCTGACGTCAAGCAAGTGGGCGTACTTGCCGGCGGGTCCGCCGTGCCGACAACCGCGCCGCAACTTGCCGCGATCCAAGCTGCCGCCCCATTGCTGGGGGTCGAACTCGTAGTCATCAACATCGGCGACAAGGATAAAATTGAGCGCGGCATCGTTGCGTTCGCGAGTTCAGCAGGTCGCGGCCTCATCGCGACCAGAACGTTCGAGAATTTCGTGGCGGCGGATTTGATCATTGCTTCGGCAGCTCGTTATCGGCTGCCGACCGTCTACCCTCTACGCTATTTCGTCGCGGCCGGTGGCCTCACTTCGTACGGTCCCAACGACGTCGCCGAATACCGGCAAGTGGCCGGCTACGTTGACCGCATCCTCAAGGGCGAGAAACCGGCCGATCTGCCGGTACAGGTGGCGACCAAATACGATCTGCTGGTCAACCTCAATACAGCGAAGGCGCTCGGCATCAATGTGCCGCAAACGATCTTGGCGCGTGCCGACGAGGTAATCGAGTAGACGCTCACGAAGTCTGCGTTTGGCCGATTCTGTTGAAAAATCCGAGTATCGACGACCCGATCAAATTTTTTTCAGACGCGGACAAAGGGGACCTCGTCGTCCACCTCTGACTCAACGGAGGCGGTCCTAAATCAATTTGCGGTGGCGATTAGCGTCAATCGAAGATGCCGTTGGTAAATTGGCGGATTTACAACGACTCTAGACTTGCGACTTTTTCAACAAAATCGGCCCTCAACGTCGATTACCGTGCCGCAGCGAAACGGTAGCGATCGAAGGGTAAGCGGACCTTCGGCTGACGCCGCGAATGTGGTGCGGTTGACCGTCAGCGACATCGGACAGACAGTTTTGGTGATACGCAAAGCCCCCGCCAATGGTACGCTTCTATGAAGGAGGGTTCGCCCATGAAGCGACAGAATTTCGTCGCGCTGGTTGGAAGCGCCGCTGCGGGTTGGCCGTTCGCGGTGCATGCACAACAGTCTGCGATGCCGGCGATAACGCGACGTGCGCTGATGAACACCGCGGCGGCCGCAGGCGCCGTGGAAATTTTCGGTGGTGCGCAGGCGCAGACGGCGAGTTTGCCGGCAGCAAACGAGACCCTGATCCGCGACGCCTTCGTGCTCAGTATGGACCCCGCGATCGGAGATTTGCCGCATGGCGACATCCACGTACGCTACGGCGCCATCGTCGCGGTCGGCTCCAATCTGAGCGCGCCGGGCGCACAGGTCATCGACGGCCGCGGCATGATCGCCAGTCCGGGCTTCATCGAAACGCATTGGCACATGTGGGGCGCCGTCGCCCGCAACATGGCCGGCGAAGAGGAGAAGGCCGGGTACTTTCCGCTCAGCCGCGTGCTCGGCTCCCAATTCACACCCGAAGACAACGCGCGTGGGGTGCGGTTGGCGCTTGCCGAGGCCATCACCTCCGGCATCACGACCGTACACAACTGGTCCCACAATCTGCTGACGCCAACCTACGCCGACGCGGAGTTGGCCGTGCATTACGAAGTCGGCGGCCGCGCGCGCTTTGCTTACGGTTATTCGCGCAACACCAAGGCGGACGAGACGTTGCCGCTCGACGATGTTGCGCGCGTGCAGCGGCAGTATTTCGGCGGTCCTCCGGGGCTGTTGACGCTCGGCATCGCCTCGCGCGGGCCGGAGTTCAACACCATCGAGATTTGCAGGAGCGAGTGGGAGACTGCGCGTAAGCTTGGTATCGGCATCACCACCCACGCCGGCACCAATCCGAAGCGTCTCGATACCATCCGGCGAATGTCCGACGCAGGGCTTCTTGGGCCCGATGTGGTCGTCGTGCACGCGACCAACATGGCGGCCGGCGACTTCGAGCTGATGGGCAAGACGAATACGCCCGTCAGCCTCAGCCCGTTCACGGAGTTGCGTACCGGCTTCGGCATGACACCGGTCGGAAATTTTACGAAGGCCGGCGTTCCGATCAGCTTCTCGGTCGATACGACGATTTTGTGCGGCAACGCCGACATGTTCGCGATCATGAAGATGATCCAGAACATCGAGGACGGCAACACGAACAGCGAGTTCGCTCTGCCACCGCGCAAGGTGCTGGAATGGGCGACGCTCGGCGGCGCCAAGGCGCTCGGGCTCGCCGACCGTGTCGGCTCACTCACGCCCGGCAAGCGCGCCGACCTGATCCTGGTCCGAACCACTGACATCAACATGGCGCCGCTGACTGATCCGGTGCGCATGCTGGTGCAGTCCGCGCAACCCTCGAATATCGAGCTCGTCATGGTCGACGGCCGCATCCTCAAGCAGGGCGCCAAACTGACCACCATCGACGCGCCGAAGGTAGTGCGCGAAGCCAACGAGTTCATCACGCGCGTTCGCGCCGTGGCGAAGATGTAGTTCTCGCCACCGTGGCCTCGCGAAATCGGACATGCGTGGCATAGTGCGACGCCGTCTCGTCGTAACGCGCCTCCTGGGTCGCCGCTGCTCCGAGCACGTTATGGTCAAAAAGAAGCAAAAGGATCGAATCCACTGAGCCGCAGCGCGCGGTTGGCATTTGAGGCGGCGGCGGGTTGGCCGGCGAAACCGCCGAAGTTGCTCGCCACCGCGGACGTGTTCGGGAAACGGCAGAAATACAGATGAACAACGACCTCTCGGTGGCGGCGAAATGGTGTACAATGAAATGAAATCCTTCTTACCATGGAGCATTTGCAATGCCGCTACAGCGAGGCGAAGTTGGGGGTTACGACTTTAATCGGATGGTCATGGAATTCACGATGCTCAATCAGAGCAAGGTCATTCCATGCGCGATCAGCACCGCGGCGATGGACGATCTTGAAGGTCGGCGTGACGTAAAGCCGGATCAGCGCATGGATCAGTTTATCCGGCTGCGCGATGTCATAGAGGAGCGAGCATCGCGTAAATTCTTCGAAGAGCAGGTCCAGTCCGATCGACCCGTGGTGTTACGATCCATCGATTTCTCTGCGTAAGACCACGATGGTCTGCCGTCGAGACGCGCGCACCCGTGTTTCGTCGTCACTCGCGGCAATAGCCAATCCCTCTAACGGTCATTTATTCAGGGCAAATAAGGCAAGCCGCCGCCGGGCTAGCGAGATCCCGGAATTGCGTAATATTCGTCGCAATTCAAGATGGCCGTACCCATGTACATTACCATAACCGACAATCAGACACTGCGGCACTGTCGAGCGGCAGACCGTTCGGCCCTTGTCACGGAGGGAAATGACCATGTTCACCGCGGAGCAATTTCGCGCGAAGGCAGCGGAAAGCGCTGAATCAATCAAAAGCACGGACGTTCCAAACGAAATCCGCAAGTTTCAGCAGTTAGTGCAAAGCTACAGCCTGTTGGCCAAAAACGAAGACTGGCTGGCGGACAACTTCGATAAAATGATCCGTTCGCAAGACATCCTTGGCAAGGACGAGGCCGCTGGAAACCGGATCGACATCAAGGCTGTCGCAAAGATTGAAGAGTATGTTCTGCGCTGCCTCGGGGCGGCCGTCATCATGCACTGGAACTTATCCCGACGCAGCTGCAACGCGAGCTTTTCGATACCGCAGGCTCACTCGGGGACGTACTGAAAACCGTGGCGCTGAGAGGCCAGATGCCCGCTTCTTACATGATCACGAGGACGAAGAAAGATTTGCCGACTGTATTTCTAAAACCATATGACGAAAGAAACTGCCGACCTACCCCTCTTCCCCAATTGCGGCACACGCGGAAGTGATGGGGTATCGCGCCGCGAACTTTATTTTTGAATAAGCGGTTACCTGGTCCTGTGATTGACGCAATTGATCTCCTTATACGAGCGTTGTTTGAATGACGCACATTCAGATGATGTTTTGTCGATATTTTGGAGATAACGCTTATGAACACCGTAAACCCGAATACGGCCTCGCAGAGCATAGGAGGCGAGTCGAGCTATACCGATCTCATTACTTGTCTTGAAATGGCGCGATCTTCGCAGAGTTTGACTACCGCCAACACCCGTCCCACAGCGCCCAACGCAGGGCTATGATGTTAGTCGGGGCCAGTTCGCAACAATCCTTTGAATTTTAGCGCCGCTACCTCGGCGGTTCTTCTTTAACAAGTTTGGCTTGTGACTGGCGGAATGTCCGTCCGTGGCCCACCACGTCTGAAATTGCGGCGCATACGAATGTCGGCTCTTAGAGTTCCGTCCGGGAACATCAAGCGGGATTACAAAGTTTTCGGAGCATGAGGCGGATTGAGGCGAGGCGTAGGAACGCGAGCGCCGTGCGGTTGAGGTTCTCCCAATCTTTGACGAGCCTTCTGCAGCGGTTGAGCCAAGCAATGGTGCGCTCGACGACCCAACGGCGTGGGAGCACCACAAATCCTTTGGCATGATCGGAGCGCTTGACGATTTCAGTTGTGAGGTGAGGCAGGATCTTCGCCAGCGCCTTCTGGAAGTGCGGCCCCTGATAGCCACCGTCGGCAAAGAGCTTCTTCAAGAAGGGATACATTCCGAACAGGGTCGCAAGCAGCAGGATGCCGCCGTCGCGGTCCTGGATATCGGCGGGATGAACGATGGCGTGGAGCAACAAACCCAGCGTATCTACGAGAAGGTGGCGCTTCTTGCCTTTGATCTTCTTGCCTGCATCATAGCCATGCGGATCGATACAAGACCCCCTTTTTCAGCACTCTTTACGCTTTGACTATCGATGATGGCGGCGGTGGGGCTGGCTTCGCGTTCGCCTTGCTCGCGGCACTCCACATAAAGCGCGTGATGGATGCGATCCAGCGTGCCGTCCCAACTCCATAGGTCGAGATAGTCGAACAGCGTGCTGCGTGCCGGCAGGTCTTTCGGGATCGCCCGCCACTGGCATCCCGTACTCAAAACATACATGATCCCGTTCATCACCTCGCGCACGTCGACGTGACGCCTGTTGCCGCCCCGCTTGGCCGACGGAATCAACGGCTCGACGTGCACCCATTCATCGTCGGTCAGATCACTGGGGTATCGCAATTTGCTGCGGTCATAGCGCCCGCGGTTCTTCGCCGTCCACATCGGTGACCCTCCTCGAATCAGATCACCTCCTTTGAATCAAAGCGATTCAAAGGATTCAAGATGTTCCCGGACGGACACTTAGGTTAACTGCGGAAGTAATCGGCGGGCGCTCAAAGCGTCGAGCCTGACCCATAACCGGTCATTTCGTCTCAATCACCCGCGCCGGGATTTGGTGAGAAGTATTGGAGTTTATCCGCTTTCCCCTCCCACTCCTTAGAGTCCGGCGGGAGCGCCTTTTTGACCGTAATCTTTGGCCAGATTTTTGCGTATTCCGCATTAAGCGACAGCCATTTTTCAAGCCCCCGGTCCGTGTCGGGTTGTATGGCATCCACTGGACATTCCGGCACGCAAACACTGCAGTCAATGCATTCGTCCGGGTGGATCACGAGCATATTCTCGCCTTCGTAGAAGCAATCCACGGGGCACACCTCGACGCAGTCCATGGTTTTGCGGCGAATGCAGCTCTCGTTGACGACGTAGGTCAATTGAGCATCCTTTCTGCAGACCGCAGTGAACTTACCATTGGTGGATCACCGCGGGTGCAAGGAGTAGACAATACCACGCATCAACGCAGAAGTCTGTGACGTAGTTCACTTTCGGGGTCGAGCGCTTTCAGACTATTCACCACTGTAGTGTCGATGTCGCCCACGGGCTCGTGCCTCTCTTCGGAATCGGCACCAAGGCCCTTCCATTATGGGATCCGAGGACGAGGTGGAACAATCTTATGGTCGGCTTTGCCGTCAGCGGTCATTTTCGGCAGACGCGAGCTAACTCGCAAGATGGCTAACACTTGCGAATGCTGCGCGACGCGCATTAAACCCCAACAAATGCGAATGAAGTGATATCGTGCGAGTGCTGGAACCTTCGGAGTATGGGAAATGACTGATAGCGGTGGCCTCAGTTGGGAAGCTCAAGAAGTGCTGCAAAAGATCAAGTCGTTTGGCCGATTGCCCGGTTCCGGTATTCCGCTGATTTAATTGAATATGAGGGTTGGTAGCGCAAAGACCGTCAAGAAGGGCATTTCAGAATTAAAATCGGCCGGCCTCATCATTGACAGCGCTTCGGGTGAGCCGATGCTTACCGATAAAGGCCACAAGACCTCCGGGAGCTAACGGAGCAAGCGGACATTGTCCGGACATCGCCAATCGGTTGCTCGTGACCCAAATGAGGAGTCGAGCGGCCCGATTTGCTGTAGTGCACAGGGTTCCTCCTTCGATGTGGCAAGGTGTCGTCCTCGGCTTGGGAGCGGGGTCACGAGGCGACGCCATTTTGTCAAAATGCTCGGCGGTGCGGTGTCCGCTTGGCCCTTTGTGGCACGCGCGCAGCAGCCGGCGGAGCGAAGCCGGCAAAATTGCTCCTCGTCATCGCATGGGCCTATGTATTGGGCGTCATGAACGCCGCCTTCTGGGGACACTTCGAAGGGCATCTCAGAGGGGAAGTCATTTGCGACAATAACCCGGCCGAAGTGGGCGCCATCGTCGGCAAAGGCGCGATCTGGCTTATCGCACTCGTCTGCTTGGTCATCTCGGCTATTTCAACGAACCGGGTGGCAACCAGTGCTCCGCACCTGGCGGAATGGAATTGACCAAAACCACGGTTCACAGAAGGCGTTCTCCAACCGTGGAGGCCCGGCGATATCGAAGAAAAATCGAGCGTCAACTAGCTCTCAGGAGGACGACATGATGGCTGTCACGCGTCACGAAATCTTCGCCTGCGCGTTTTGCTACCGTGAGCATGACCGCCCGTACGCAAGCGCAAACCACACTGCCGTCGCCGAACTGGACGCATGCGACGGTGGCGGCCCCGATCTGCGCGTGAAGATTACCGAAGGTTATGCGCGGCTCGTCGGGCGTGACGCGATGCTGTGGGCGAGGCCGATGGTCAATGTCTACAACCGCCGCCTGACCTTCAAGGACTTGCCGCAAGCGGGCCTGCTGGGGGGAATTGTGCCGGTCGCGCCGTCAAATCGCCTGGCAATGCTGACAGACTATATCCAGCCGGAGGAGCGCCTCGTCGCGTGTCCCAACCAGGACGTTGTTTACGGTTTCTCTGTCCTCGCGCTTGATCAAAGCCCGGTCGTGATCCAGGTGCCGGATTTTGGCGATCGCTTCTGGGTGTACCAGGTCGTCGATCTTCGCACCGACAGTTTCGCCAATCTGGGCAAGATGTACGGTACCAAGCCGGGATTCTATTTGCTGGTGGCCCCGGATTGGACCGGGCCGACGCCCAAAGGCATCACAAAGGCCTTCCGCTCTACGACGAACACCGGCGTCGTCATTCCGCGCGTCTTCCAGGACGATACGCCCGAAGACAGGAAGGCGGCGCAGCCCGCCGTCAGCGGTATAGGTCTTTATCCGCTCGCCGAGTTCGACGGAAAGATGAAGCAAATCGACTGGAGCAAATTGCCCAATTTCCCGTCGCAATCGCAAGGCTCGGCGGAAACCAAGTGTGTCCAGCCCGACAAGATCTTCGATGTCTTGCCTGCGGTGCTCAAGGACGCTCCGCCTTTGCCGGGCGAGGAAGCGCGCTATGCGCAGGTCCTTGCCGTGATCGACGCCGCGAACAAGGATCCGGCGCTGAAGGCGGCGATGATCGACGAGGCCACGAAGGCGGACAGCGACCTGATCGATCCGATGTTCGAATTCCGCAACTGGGGAATTCAGCTACCAGACCATTGGAGCACCCAAAGCAACGGCGCTAAATTCGGTACGGACTATTTCACGCGGACGGCGGCGGCGAAGTCCAATATCTTCGTCAACAAGCCGAATGAAACGAAATACTTTTATCAGGACCTCGACAACGGCGGCGGAAGGCTCAGCGGTGCCAACCGCTACACGGTGACCTTCACTAAAGATCAGACGCCACCCGTGCACGGTTTCTGGTCGCTCACGCTCTACAACCAACATCACTTCTTCGAGCCAAACGAGATCAAACGTTATTCGCTCGGAACCAAGAACAAAACGCTGAAATACAATCCGGACGGCTCACTGACGATCTATGTGCAGGCCGACGCGCCGAGCGACCCCTTGCAGCGCGCCAACTGGTTGCCCGCTCCTAAGGATGGCGCCTTTTCGCTCTACATGCGCTCGTACTGGCCCAGGGATGAGATCACCAACGGCTCATGGACACCGCCACCAGTACAGCGACTGAACTGATTTCGGCGCAGACGCAATGTCCGGTATTGGGGCCCGTTTCTACCGATCACGGCGGTGCATCAATTCGTCTGCAGTTGGGGGTGAAGCGGACTCCACTCCGAGCACCTCGATATGTCCAGTCTGACCCCTTTTGGAAGTCGGCCGTCAGTTTGCTGTACTTCATCTTCGCGGGCGCGGAAAATGGCGTCGGCAGTTCGGCGATGGCTTTGGGCCGATTGTTTTGCAAAAGTTGAAAAGCTGCAGAGCAACCGATTTTTGAGAAAAATCTGAAGCCAGAAGCAATCGCCGATTCGTATAAGTTCAATCGCGCTACCGGCGTCGCCTATGAGTTTAACGTGGGGCGATGAGGCCCACGAAAACCGCGCCAGTAGCCTTTAGAATTTTTGAGCGACAGTGCTAAATGACTTTTGCAACACAATCGGCCAGGAGCGGACGAGGTGTGTCGGCAAGAATGCCGCTCTCGTCCGGAGAGCCACCCGGAATTATTTTGAGGTCGCAATGCTCCGGCCAGCGCAATTGCGCTGGCCAACGCGATTAAATCATCGAACCTGGATCTTCACCAGCTTGGACGGAGGGCGATAGGCCGGTACCCACACCGTCGCGCGCTCGGCCGTGGTGTCGACTTTCAGATCGCGCACCTCATAGTTCGACGGTGTCATATATTCCGTCGACTGCCCAGTGTTCATGTCGATCCGGTACAGACGGTCGCTGCTGAAGTCGTGGGTCCACACGATCTGGTTCTTGTCGTCAGCACTCGCCGAGTAGGGTTCGGCGAACGGTGCGGTGTAGGGTTTAGTCCCGGGCACCAGCGGGTACTCTTTGATGACCTTCTTGTCCGGGTCGAGCATCATGAGCTGGCCGGCATAGAATTCAGCGGCCCAGAGACGATCCTGACCGTCGATCTGCCCGCGCCGCGGTCCGGACATCGGCGTCGGCGTCTTGTACTCGACATACTCGACGGTCTTGGGGTCGAACACGCCGATCTTGCCCTCGTTCCAGATATAGATATCGGTCCGCCCCTTGGAATCGGTGTCGACGTCGTAGATTCCTTGGTTCTTCGGAATAACGAAAGCCGTCGGGCTCAGCGCGTCGTTGTGGGTGTCGATCTTCGCCAACTCGCCGTTCTTCCGCAAAAACCAGACATTGTCGTCGCGATCCAGACCGAACATCGCTTGGCCGGCCGACCAGCCGGTGAACTTGCCGGTTTCCGGATCGTATTTGGTGGTGCCGTTGTCCATGCCGATGATGACATTGCCCTGGCTATCGAATTGCAGCTCGTGCGCGCCGCCGCCGGGTTGGCCGGGGCGCCCGTCACCGCCGCCGGGCAGTCGGCCGGCGCCTTGCGGCAGCGGGAATTTGATTTCCCTCCCTTCACCGTTTTTCAGGTCGATCCGGCCGAGAACATAGGAGAAATGATCCGTGTAGTAGACGTACCTATCGTTCATGATGACATCGTGCGGCCAAACAAACCGTCGGTCGCCACGCAACATATAGAGTTCGCGCGCGCCGCCCCTAGGCAGCGCATACTCGGTTACGACGAGATTGCTCGAGGCGGCATCGATCGGTCGCGGGCGCTGTTTGAACGGAATGTTGTCCGAAGAGTTGGGTCCGCGGATCGAGGTCAGATAATCAGCCAAGGGCTCGATGAACTGTTTTTGGCCGAACGCATAGGTGCCCGGCATCTCACGCTCGGCGCGGCCCGCCATCTTGGTGACGACGGCAACCCATTCTTCCTTCGTACGTCCGCTCTGCAGCGCCCATTGCAGCGTGTGACAATTGCTGCACTGGGAAAACAGCGTCTTCTGCTGGTCGGTGCCGGGTAGGCCGGCGATGATTTCGGCAGCGGTTGCATCCTCGAAGGCGAGCGGCTTTGAATTCAGCGTGAAGTCGATCTTCGAGGGTTTGCCGGCCGCAATAACGACTGCCTGCGCGGTATGTTCGAAATCCGGCAGCTCGATTCCGACCGAATAGGAACCGGGCGCGAGGTCCGACCAGGTCGGAAACGAATATTCGCCCTTGGCGTCGGTGTAGACCGCCACCGTGATGGAGCTGTTGTCGCGATGCGCCTTGATCGGAATCCCGGCCAGAACCTCGCCGGCGGAAGACACAACCCTGCCGGCGAGAAGCGACATCGCATCATCGGCGAGCGTTGCGCTGGCCGATACGAAAGCGGAGGCAGCGGCGATGGCAAGAGCCGTGAATGCCGTTCCAACGTAGAGACTAGCTTTCATCGTGGTGGCCTTTTCCGATGGTGTGGGGACGCGCGTCGAATTTGCGGATGCTGCGATTGAAAAAAGTAACGATACAACCGCCGTGTGGCGACCTCAAGCAAGCACAAGTCGTATGGGACCCCGGCTGCATCGAGAACGCAACTAGCGACTGCTCAGAGGTCGGCGGTGCGAGAGCGTAGGCCGCAAGGAGCTCCCGTCGTTTGCGACGAGCTTAGAGCAGAACTGACCGGCTTATATCGATTTCCGCTGTGGCATTGTCACGGAGCATGACCGCTTGGAAACCCGGATTCCGCTGTGCCGGCCCTCGCCGCGGCCGCGGGGAAACCTATGACGCCGCGGCGGCCTGCTGACGGTATTTGTAGAATTTGTCGAACTTGTTGAGCAGATACTGGCCAGCGCCGACGTCCGGCATCGCGGGAAACGTCGCGTCGAAATCCGGGTCGAAGAAATATGGAATCGAATAGCGCGCGACGCCGGAGCGATTGACCACGCGGTGGAGCGGCGAGCAGAACCGTCCGCCGGTGATTTCCGAGAGCATGTCGCCGACGTTGATGACGAAGGCGTCGGTGCGCGGCGGCACCGGCACAAGCGCGCCTTCAGGAGAGCGGACCTCAAGACCGCCGTTGGCATCCTGCGCCAGGATCGTAAGAAAGCCGTAGTCCTTGTGTTCTGCGGCGCCGAATTCCTTATCCGCCACATCGCTGTCGGGCGGATAGTGAAACAACCGCATGAAGGCGACGGGCTTGCCGTAGAGCGCGCGCAGCGCATCGGGCGACATGCCGAGACAAATCGCGAGCGGGCCAAGGAGCCGCCGACCGAGCGCGGTGAGGAACTCAAAGTAGGCTTCGACCGGTTCGCGAAAGCCGGCCATCGCCGGCCAGCGATTGACGCCGCGCAACGGCTTGCCGGCTTTGACGTCGGGATCGTCGGCCGTGAGCGGCGGCCCGACGTTGAAGCTCTCCTTCAGATCGGGCTTGTTGCCGGGATAATGGGTCTGATGCATCGGCACATAGCCGCGGTTGTCGCGGCCGACGCGGATGGTCAGGCGCTCCTCGAGCGGCAACTGGAAGAAGCGTGCCGCCGCCGCGAAAGCCCCCGACATCACCGAAAGCGGAACGCCGTGATCGACGAGCAGCAACCCGCCCCAGCTTTCGAAGATCGGCAACAGCTCGCGCGCGACGTCCCGGTCCGCATCCGGCGCGCCGTCGACGATCGGCTTGAGGCTGAGAACCGGTACGTCTGTCATACGATCTCTCCGGCGCGCATCTTGCGTGGTTCGCCGTCTCGCAGGCAAACATTATGCCGCAACACAGCCCTGCCCTGCCCTCAAGTTCTCGCAGCAATCCATGAAGATCGCGATCCCCGACCTGATATCGAATTCCTATTTCCCGGCGATCGCCGCGGTCGAATTGGGCCTGTTCCAGCGCGAGGGGCTCGACGTCGCGCTCGAACTCGTGGTGCCGGTCGAAAATGCGCTTTCGGCGCTTGCCGGCGGCAGCCTCGAATTCCTTGGCTGCTCGTCGCACCTTGTGGTCGGCGGTTTCCCCGAGTGGCGCGGCGCGAAACTGCTCTGCGCCCAGGCGCAGGGCCTTTACTGGTTTCTGGTCATGCGCACCGACCTTCATGCGGCGCGCGGCGATCTCGGTGCCGTCAAAGGCCGCCGCATCGGCGCGGCGCACTGGGTCGGCTTGGCGCTGCGGCAACTCTTGATCAAGTCCGGCATCGATCCCGAACGCGACCAGGTGGAGATCGCGCCGATCCCAGGCGCTCACGGCGCCGGCATGAGCTTCGGCGTCATGGCCGCGCAGGCGCTCGAGGACGGACGGGTCGACGGTTTCTGGGCGAACGGCATGGGCGCGGAACTCGCCCTGCGCCGCGGCGTCGGCACCATCGTGCTGGATGCGCGGCGCGATCCCGGCGTGCCGGATTACACCATGGCGTCGATCGTCGCGTCGGACCGGCTGATCGCCGAGCGTCCCGAGGTCGCCGCCGCGGCCGTGCGCGCGATCGTGGGCGCCCAGCAGGTACTGAAGGATAGTGTCGCACTGGCCCGGGGCATCGGACGGAAGCTGTTCCCAACCGCCGAAGCTGAACTTATCGCCGATCTCATCCGGCGGGATTTGCCGTTTTATTCCGCGGCCATCTCGCGCGAAGCTATCGAACGCATGATCGGTTTCTCGCGGGCCGCGGGCCTACTCACACGCCATCCAGCCTACGAGGACGTCGTCGCAACGGAGTTTGCGCCGCTGTGGGGCGGGGATGACCGCTGGCGGCTGACTGGCTTTTGTGCGGCGCTGATGAGCGTTTAGGCACTGTCTGCTCTGTCGCGCAAATCCGCCCCGCTTGGCGGTTCGCGCCGCCCCGCCCGCATGGTTCGGATTTTGCTTCCAGCGCAACAAAACCGCGAGCACTGGGGGCGGCGATGAAGCGGATATCCAGGCGGCAGGCACTGGCAGGCTGGCTTGCGATGGGAAGCGGCGCGTTGTGGCGCCCGCAGCGGGCCCGCGCCACGACCAAGGTCCGCGTGCTTTGCAACTGGTTTGCCGAACCCGAGCACGGCGGGCTCTATCAGGCGGTTGCGGCCGGGCTCTACGAGAAGGCGGGCCTCGATGTCGAACTCAAGCAAGGCGGCCCGGCGCTCAACGTGATCCAACTCCTCGCCGGCGGCGAAGCCGACATCGTGATGAGCTACGACATCGCGATCATGAGCGCGCTCGAGAAGGGCATCCCGATCAAAGCGATCTTCACCTGTTTTCAGTTCGACCTGATCGGCCTGTTGACACGCCCCGAGATCAATTCACTGGCCGATCTGAAGGGCCACAAGATCTATTTCGCCTCGAGCGGCTATTCGACCTACTGGCCGTGGCTGAAACAGAAATACGGCTATACCGACGACATGGCCGGCCCCAAAGGCCCGAACCTGCAGACCTTCCTCACCGATCCGACCTCGGCGGTCGCGGGCTATATCACCTCAGAGCCGTACATCACCGAAAAGCAGAGCCTGCCGACCAAATTCTTTTTGTTCGCCAAGGAAGGCTATCCATCCTACGCCAACACCATGGCGACGACGGCCGATTTCATCAAAGCCAATCCCGACGCGGTGCGAGCCTTTACCCGCGCGTCGGTCGAGGGCTGGAAGGCCTATATGCACGATCCGGCGCTCGGTAACGAGCTCATTAAGAAGACCAACGACAAGATGGACGACGGCCAGATCAATTTCGGATTGACCAAGCTGCGCGAGGTCAAGGCGATCGAAAGCGGCGACGCGGCCACCATGGGCATCGGCATCATCACGCCCGAACGCTGGCAAAAGACCCGCGACTTCCTGGTCGAGGTCAGCTTGCTCAAGGCGAGTACCGACACCTCGCAATGCATCACCACCGAGTTCATCAAGGACGTGAAGGTGATGATGTAAGTGGATGAGCGCCCGCCCAGTGCCCGCTCAGTGCCCAGCAAGAACAGCGATGACACGCATCCCATTGGATCGGCGAACTAATGTTCAAATACTTTTTCGATCTCATCCATCAGCGGATGGATGAGTTCTGACTTGCGGAGTTCGGAAAAGTCTTCAAGCACGACTGCGTTCCACGACTTCTCGCCTTGCACATTCGCCTCGCCGCGATACTGAAGATAAAGCGACCGAGCCTCATCGACGCGATCGAGGAACATGAGCGCGTGGGCGCGATTGGTGTAGAGCCACACGCTATCAGGTGCCAGGGAGATGGCTTGATCGGCCGCTTCGAGCGCTTTGGCGAAATCACGCGCGAGGACAAACCAGTAAGCTAAGCCCCCGATCCTTTCGATACTGTCCTGCAGGCCGCTCTGCCACTGCGTATTGCCGCGATCGGCGGCGGCGAGGCGCTCGGCAATGGCGAGACCGTCGCGGTAGGCTTTGAGTGCGTCATCGAGCTGGCCCTGCGTCGCCAGCACGTCGCCGACCTTGTCGTGGGCTTCCGAGAGATCGTGCTGCCAGAGGGTATTGCTGGGATCGGCGGCAGCGAGGCGCTCGGCGATGGCGAGGCTTTCGCGGTAAGCCTGAAGTGCGGCATCGAGCTGATCCTGCGCCACCAGCACGTCGCCGGTGTGTGTGTACGCGATCGCCAAGTTGCGTTGCCACAGCGTATTGCTGCGATCAGTGGCGAAGAGGCGATCGAAGATGTCTCGCGCTGTCTCATACTCCTTGAGACTCCCAGCAGGGTCATCCTGGTCCGCAAGAACTCCGCCTATCACCTCGTGACTCAGGCCCAGCACGTATTGCCATTGTGAATTGCCGGGATCGGCGGCGGCGAGATACTCTGCAACGGCAAGACTGGCGCGATAGTCTTCGAGTGCCGCATCAAGCTGGTCCTGCGTCGCCAGCACGTCGCCGATCTTGTTGTAGGTCGCCAAGAGATCGTGCTGCCATACAGTATTGCTGGGATCGGCAGCAGTGAGACGCTCGGCGATGGCGAGGCCTTCGCGGTAAGCCTGGAGTGCGGCACCGGACTGATCCTGCGCCACCAGCACGTCGCCGGTGTTCAAGTACGAGATCGCCAGGGTGTGCTGCCACAACGTATTGCTGCGATCTGTGGCGGCCAGGCTGCTGAAGATGTCTCGCGCTGTCTCATACTCCTTGAGACCTTCAGGAAGGTCGCCCTGGGCCGCAAAAACTCCGCCAACCAAGTTATGGGTTATGCCCAGTTCGTATTGCCGCTGTGAATTGCTGCGATCTGCGGCGGCGAGGCGCTCGGAAATGGCGAGGGTCTCGCGGTACGCTTGCAGTGCCGCATCGAGCTGACCTTGCGCTACCAAGACCTGTCCGACTTTGCTGTACGAGGCGGACAGATCGCGCTGCCACTGCGCATTATCGCGGTCGGTGGCGGCGAGGCGCTCGCTGATCGCGAGGCCGTCATGGTAGGCCTTGTTCGCTTCATCGAGCTGGCCCCGCGCCACCAGCACGTCACCGACTACCATGTACCCCTTCACCAGATAGCTTTGCCAGTTCGTGTTGCTACGATCGGTGGCGGCGAGACGCTCTCTGATAGCAAGGGTTTCGTGGTAGGCCTTGTCTGCCTCATCCAACCGGCCCCGCGCTGCGAGCACTTCGCCGATTTTGTCATAAGCCACCGAGAGATCGAGTTGCCAGCCAGAATTGCCGCGATCCGCGGCAGTGAGGCGTTCCATGATGGCGAGGCTTTCGCGGTAAACTTCGAATGCTGCGTCGAGCTGACCCTGGGCCTCGAGGACTTCTCCAACTTTGCTGTACGCGGCGGCCAGATCGCGCTGCCAAGTGGTATTGCTGCCGTCGACGGCCGCAAGACGCTCCATGATGGCGAGGCCGGCGCGATAGGCTTTGAGCGCGTCGTCGAGCTGCCCGTGCGCGGCCAACACGTAGCCGAGATCAATGTATGCGACCGACAGGTCGCGCTGATAGGTCGTGTTTTCGGGTTTTTCGGCTGCTAATCCGGCCAGCAAGCGCTGCGCTTCAAGCGCGCGCTCGAGTTGCGCACCCGTGTCGCCCAGAATTGCGTAGTTGCGCGCAAACTGGATCAGCATCCAGGCCTTACGATAGCGCAACTCCGGGGTCTGACGGCCATACCGCGCCATGTCGTCGAACAGGCCTTCGGCCTTGGTAAAAATCCCAAGCGTTGCGGCACGTGGTACGTTGTACTTTTCGGACTGCGCGACGGCTTCATCGATGATTTCCGTCGCCCGTTTGAGGGTCGCGTTGAGAAACGCCTCGTTGGTCTTGAGTTGCTCCCATGCGTAGACGGCGCTGCCGCTCGCCGCGATGGCGAGGAGAAGGAACACGCCCGCAAGTGCCGCCCAGAACCGGCGGCGCCGCCGGCGTGCCCGCTCGGCGCGGCGGAAGACAGCGTCGGTGCTGATGCCGGTTAAACCGGCGATCACCTTAGCGAGACCAAGGTTCTTGCCGTCGCCGCTCTCCCTCAGGTCGGGCCCAAGGATTGTGATCGGCCGATCGGTGATCGTCCCGTCGGGACCGATCTCGTAGCGCAACGCCGGCGGAAAGTTGTCCGGCCAGGCACCTTCGACGATGACCGGGATCACCGGCCGATCCGGGTGGCGGTACCGAAACAGCCGCACCTCCTCATTGACCGCGGCACGCCCCGCCGCAACCGTCGAGCACAGCACGACGACGGCTGCTGACGCATCCAGCGCCGCAATTGTCGCGTCCGTCAGCGAATGCCCACCCGAGAAATCTTCACGGTCACGAAAAATCGGCCGCAGCGTCGTCGGCACCGGACGGGTGCGCCCGACCAAGTCCTTGTCGACGCGATAGGCTTCGAGCGCGGCGTGCAGCCACTTTGCCCACGCTGAGTTGCGGTGGCTGTAGCTCAGAAAGGCACGATATTTGACCGGTGCGATCTCCGCCACCTTGTCACCTCTCCGAAGCTCAGACGCCAATGCGGTGGGCGATCAGGAATACTCTAAGAGAGCGACGGGAATTGGCTAACAAACCCTTATCACAAGCACCCGATTTCTGAAGAACCGAGTTACAAACCGTCTAAAATTTTATGCTTAGTTTGCCGCATGACACATGATCGCTCCCCACCGATTGACCGCCAGACGGTCGAACGGGCCATCGCGCTTATCCAGAAATATCAAAACGACAATTGGCGCAGAGCGCGGGTCAACATCATTTGTTCGGAGATCAAGCTCCTTCTCAACCAGGAACTGACGCGGAACACCGGCCAGGGCTCATTTCATGCCGAACATTCTCAGTGACCGTACGCGGCCTATGGACGACAGCGCCAAGCGCCCTTTATTAGGCTTGAAGCGAACGCCATTCCAAATCACTTTGAGACAGCTTCTGTTTGGGTGCGCCTGCATAACGGTGTGCATTGCGATGTTGTCCGCTATCGCATCGATGCTGCTTTTTTCGCGTTGACGAACACATCACGGCGCCCACCGCGTTGCCCCGCCCTACCCTTTGCCGCGCATTTGAGGTAAGTTCTGTTGTCAGAGCTGCCGGCGGAACATGCCGACGTTCCGCGGATTGAAAGGCAGCGCTTGCCCGCGCGAAATGGAGCGCGAGCCGGGAGGCATGGCGATGCAATGTGCCCGTCGCCAATTTCTGCACTTTGCCGCCGGCGCTGCAGCCTTGCCTGCCCTGCCGCGCGGCGCAGCGGCGCTCGATTATCCGGCACGGCCGGTCCGCCTGATCGTGGGCTTCTTTGCCGGCAGCTTGTCCGACATTTTGGGACGGCTGATCGCTCAATCGCTCTCAGAGCGCCTCGGTCAACAAGTCCTCGTTGAAGACCGGCCGGGCGCGGGATCGAACACCGGCACCGAATTCGTCGCCAGAGCGGCGCCGGACGGCTACACGCTGCTTTTGGTCCCTGCGCAGGTCGCTGCGGTCAACGCGACGCTCTATGACAATTTGAACTTCAATTTCCTTCGCGACATTGCGCCGGTGGCGTGCATTGCGCGCACGACCGGCGTCCTGGCAGCGAACTTATCGTTCCCGGCGAGGACAGTGTCCGAGTTTATCGCTTACGCCAATGCCAACCCCGGCAAAATCAATTTCGCGTCGGGCGGCATCGGAAGCCTCCCGCACGTTTCGGGCGAGCTTTTCAGATTCATGACCGGAGTAAACCTGACGCACGTGCCGTACCGGGGCAATTACCTGCCCGACCTGCTCTCCGGCCAAGTGCAGGTCGCGTTCGCGACCCTGCCTTCGGCTATCGAGTTCATTCGGGCGGGCAGGCTGCGGCCTCTTGCGGTCACCGGCGCGGCGCGCTCGCCGGCATTGCCAGACGTACCGACCGTGGGCGAAACGGTGCCGGGATATCAGGTGGACGCGCACAATGGTCTGGGCGCGCCTACTCACGTTCCCGGCGAGATCGTCAGCAAGCTCAACAGCGAGGTCGGTGCCGCGCTTGCCGATCCGGCCATGCGGGCGCGGCTTGCCGAGATTGGCAGCGTGCCCCTGCCGATGACGCCCCAAGAATTCGGTCAGCTGCTGGCGGACGAGACCGACAAATGGGGCAAGGTGGTCAAGTTCGCTAACATCAAGCCGGAGTGAGCGGCTTGGCATTCCGAAGTTTCCATTGGGCGCACCAGGACAGTGTCACGCCACATCGGAAATTCCTTCGCGATGCGCTCGCGCAGTTCCGTGGCCACGGGGAGGCGGACAAGGTATTGACCGCCTATGTCAATGCTGTGACGCGCAAAATTTGGCTGTGTACGACGGCGTCACCTTGATCAAGGTTCAGCGCGGCCCCTTAGCGCGGCACGCCGCCGCCGTTTCTAAATGCCATCCATTTGCGCTGAGCTTCCGCCTCGGTCATTTCGTGCCGGCTCACCGCTTGAGCCAGGCGATCGGCGTACTCCACCACGGCGTCGCCTTCCGGCGCGCAGCTATGGTTGGCCTCGCAATAGGCATTCCGTTTTTGCTTGCCGCAGGCGACCATAGCGGTGAATGACAGGTTCTGGCTCGCACAATCGTCGTAGTGCTCCCAAGCAGGTTTTCCCGTGGCGCAGCTGCAAAGCAACGCGCCGCAAGCCGTGATGATGAACGCTGTGGTGACGATGCGCATGGGGCCGATCCTTGGCCCAGCATATTACGGCGAGGTTATCGGGGCATGCGAGGCGATCCCGGCCCATGGCGGGCTCATTGACGCACGCCGTCGGCCACAACTCTTGTTCTAATGAAGCGGCCGGCATGCTATCCAAGGGATCAACTCGTCTTAAAATCCCGCAGGCATTTCTGGGAGATGCACATGCGGAAACTTCTGGGAGTGACGCTCGGAACGCTGACGGCCGCGAGCCTTTTGCTTGCGCTGCCGGGGCGTCTTGCATGGTCGGAGACCGACCGGACCATCCGCATCGTCATTCCGGTCCCGCCCGGCGGCAGCATCGACCTGCTGGCGCGGATCGTGGCGGATCAGATTTCCAATACGGCGAACCAGCCGATGATCGTCGAGAGCAAGCCGGGCGCCGGCGGCATCATCGCCGCCGAAATGGTGGCGCGCGCGGCGCCGGACGGCAATACGCTCCTGATCAACAACAACGGCATGATCATCAGCTCGATCCTGCGCAAGGTGAACTACGATCCGCTGACGAGTTTTGAACCGATCTGCTATCTGGTCTCCACCCCGCAGATCATCGCGGTGAACAGTGCGTCGCACTATCGCACGCTTGCCGACCTCGTCGAGGCGGCGCGCGCCAAGCCGGGCGAACTCTCGATCGCAAGCGTCGGGCCGAATACGACCCAGCACATCGGGATCGAACGGTTCAAAAAGCTCGCCCAGGCCGAGCTGACCTATGTGCCCTATCCGGGCGGCGCGACCACAATCAACGCGTTGCTCGGCGCGCACATCACCGCGGCGGTGCTGAACTGGTCGGAAATCGGCGAGCACATTCTCGCCGGCAAGGCGCGGCCGCTTGCGACCATGTCGCTGCAGCACATCCAGCCCCTGCCCGATCTGCCGACGGTCGCGGAGTCCGGCTATAAGGATTTCGAGACCGACGTCTGGTTCGGCGTCGTGGCGCCCGCCAATACGCAAAAGGCGGTCTCATCCCAGCTCATCGATTGGTTCCGCGCCGCCGTGCTCGCGCCGCAGGTCAAGGAGAAGCTGATCACGCAGGCGCTCTATCCCAATCCAAAATGCGGCGCCGACTTCGACGCCCACATGAAGCGCCAGACCGATCTCTACACGCGGCTCATTCACGACCTGAACATCAGGGCGGAGTAGCGCGCGGCCACAAACGAATAACTCATGAGCGACACTGGGCAACCGGACCGGCGTCATGCACACCCATCACATCCCGAACTGAGCCGCTGCTTCGTCGCCTCGGGCAATGTTCGCCGTGCGGTTAAAGCGACCAAGAACAAGCTCAAGCAGTCCAACCGTGTAGAAAAGCACAATGCCCATCAGAGTCAGCGACACCACGCAGGCGAACACCAGCGGTGTATCGAAATTGCCGGTGGCGAGCAGCATGTAATAGCCCAGTCCGGATCGGCTGCCGACGAACTCACCCACCACCGCACCGACCACAGCGAGTGCGATCGCGACTTTGAAGCCGGCAATCATGCTGGGTACCGCATGGGGGAAACGCAGCTTGACGAAAATATCAAATTTCGATGCGCCCATGGACCGCATGAGGCTGAGCGTATCGCGATCAACCGACGCAAGACCGGTGACGGTATTCACAACGACCGGAAAGAAGGCGATCAGGAAAGCGACGATCACCTTCGGCAGAATGCTGTAACCGAGAGCGACCAGGAGAATAGGCGCCAACGCGACCTTGGGGACCGCCTGCGACGCAACCAGAATGGGATAAAGCAAGCGGTCGAAGATACGCGAGTAAACGATGAGAACAGCAAGCGGAATTCCGATTGCGAGGCTCAGTCCGAAGCCTGCGAGTGTTTCCAGAAGCGTCACCCAGGAGTGTGCGAGCAGCGGCTGCCAATGGGCGACGATCGAGGTCCAGATGTCGCTCGGCGCAGGCAGCACGTATCGCGGAATCCCTGCGGCGCGGACCAAAATCTCCCAGGCGATGGCTACGCCCGCGAGCGAAAGGGGCACCGCACAGCGATCGAGCAGTTCGTAGGCTTTGGAGACGGCCTGCTGTGTCATTCGCGCCGCCGCTCGCGTAAGACACCCATCTTCTCGAACAGACGGCGGATGTGGCCCGTGTATCGGGAAAACTCCGGCGCGTCGCGGAGTTCGAAATGTCGGTCGGGAGGAAGATTGATCGTAACGATCTCCTCAATTCTGCCCGGCCGCGGCGACATCACGACGACGCGGTTGGACAAAAAGACGGCCTCGCTGATCGAATGGGTGATAAACAGAACGGTCTTGCCTTCCTCCCGCGACAATTGATGAAAGTCGAGACCCATTTGATCGCGCGTAATGGCGTCGAGCGCTCCGAACGGCTCATCCATCAGCAGCAGATCGGGATCGTGAATGAGCGCGCGCACGATCGCGGCGCGCTGGTTCATGCCGCCTGACAACTCGTCGGGAAAGCGGTCGGCGAATTCTTCAAGGCCGACGCGGCGCAGCAACTCCTTCGCCCGTTCGGCGTAGTGGGCCCGGTTCAGGCGGCGAACCTCGATCTGCAGCAGCACATTGTTCAGGATGGTGCGCCACGCGAGCAGGAGATGCTGCTGAAAAACGATTCCCAGTTCGTGCACTGGTCCCCGAACGGGCCGCCCAAGCACGTCGATGGCGCCGTCCGTCGGCGGCAACAGGCCGGCGATCATGTTGAGCAACGTGCTCTTGCCGCAACCGCTCGGCCCAACGATGGAGATGAATTCACCTTCGCTGATCGTCAAGCTCACATTGTCGACGGCGTGAACCTCGCCGTTACGCGACTGGAAGCGCTTCGACACGCCGCGCACGGCGACCGCGGGCGTGGTGTTCCGGCGGACGGCGATCCCGCTCTGTGCAACGGCATCCGTGCTGTGAGCGGAACCGTCACCACCGTCACCCATGCCATTGACCTTAGCCATAGCGCGGCGGCCTTCGCTCTTTGGTCACAGCGCGGCTGGGTCTATTCGGAGATGAACTGGTTTGTGTAGTAGGCCGCGGGGTCTTTCGGCGTGAGGCCACTATATTTTTTCAGGATGTCGAGCATCTTCTTCCAATCGTCCTCTGCGGTCCAACCGATTGGATGGCCCGCCGTGGCTGGCGTGTGGAGTTGCTCTTCAAGCGAAATCTTCAGTCCCTCGCGCAGAAGGTCGGTGCTCAGATCCGGGTAAAGTTTGAGACTTGCCGCGACCGCGGCTTCCGGATCCTTAGCGGCAGCCTCCCAGCCCTTCTGCGATGCTGCCGCGAACTTCTTCACCAGGTCGGGAGATTTCGCGATCGTATCGGTGTTCACGATCAGGCCCGTGCCATAGGCGATCAGGCCGTATTGTGCGTAAGGAACGTATTTGGCGCCCGGAAGCCGCGCGCGCACACGCAAAAGATCGCCCGTTGCGAAGCCGGTGAGGAACGAACCGGGCGTCTGCAGAAACAGCGGCACACGAGCATTGATGTCGACGAGTTGCAGCTTGACGTCGTCGAGCTTCATGTCGGCGCTCGCCAGCGTCGGCTCTAACAGTTTGGCATCGGCAGAGCCCGCACTGGAGATGACGACCTTGTCCTTCAGCGACTTCAGATCGCCATTGAAGTCCGAATCCGGGTGGTAGATCAGCCCCATCGTTCCTGTTTGATTGTAGACGGCAATAATTTTCACCGGGACGTTCTGAGCCGAAATACCGAGGGCCGCCGTTGCCGAATCCGCCAGGCCGAAATTGTCCACCCCGGTCGCGACCGTCTGCACAGTCGTACTTGAGCCCTGACCCTGTTCGATGGAAACGTCCAGGCCGGCGTCCTTGTAGAAACCCTTGTCGATCGCTAGTGCCAGCGGCGAGACGTAGCCGTTGAACTTGAAATCCGTGCGGACCACGATTTTGTTCTGCGCCAGCGCTACCGAGCTGGACGCGGTGATGGCGAAGCCCGCAGCGAGCGCGAGACCGGCGAGGCGTGTCACGTGTGTCATCGGAGTCCCCTTTGCATTCGACAAAAGTGACGGTTGCCCGGTCTTTGCGCACGTGTCTTGGTGCACCCTCATGGTGCACCCCGTCATGGCGCACCTAACCATTGCGTGCCCGAAGATCATCCGGCCTTTGTAGGATCGCAGTCAACGGCGTCGTTTTGCCGAGCCAGCCAGCAACTCGATAATTAGGCGCCGGCTGTAGCACGCTGCGGATAGACCCGGCGAAAATAGGTCAGCATGTCTTCGCCGCAGACAACCGGATCGAAGTCCCCGCGCGACTGATCGACCACCGGTTGGATTACGGCAGAGTGCGCCGGATAGACGAAAAAGGCGATTGAATAGCGGTCCTTGCCGTAGCGATTGATCACCCGGTGCTCGGTCGAGGAAAATCGTCCGTTGGTCCAGCGCTGCAGAAGGTTGGCGATATTGATGACGAAGCTGCCCTCGATCGGCGGCACGCCGACCCAGTCGCCGCTCTTATTGCGCACCTCGAGTCCGCCGAGTGAATCCTGCCATAGGATGGTGAAACTGCCGCCGTCGCAATGCCCGCCGACGCCGATGATTTCGGTTTCGTCCATGATCTGCTGTGGTGGATAGTGGTTGAGCTTAAGAACGCTCATCGGATTGCGGTGCACGCTGTCGAAGAAGTCGGGGCTTAGTCCAAGCGCCAGCGCAAGGCCGTGCATGACCGGATGTGCCAGCTTTTCCATCGCATCGAAATAGGCCCACATCGCCGACTTCAGCGGAGGCAGCGCATGAGGCCATTGGTTCGGACCGTGCATGGCAAACACATCGCGCGGCCGCTCATGCATGATCATGAAGCCTTCCTGTAGATTCTTGCCTTTCTCCCCCTCATCGCCGGTGTATTCGAGAGGCAGATAGCCGCGGAACTGCGGTGAATTCTCAACCGCCACGGTGTTCTTTTCGGCGGCCGGCAGAGCGAAGAACGCCTTCGCCTGTTCGACCAGCCGACTGAGCACCGCGGCAGGCACACCGTGATTGCGCACGTACATGAAGCCCACCTCCTGGCAGGCGCGAGCAATCGCCTCTACGACCTGTGCCTCGCGCTGCCGTTCGCCACGAACGAGAGGCCCAATGTCGATAACGGGGATCTCGGAGAAATCCAGAATGCGTGCCGCGGGCATGATCATGGAATGACTCCTGGAAGTAGAGCTGCAATGCAGGCTAACACGACAAATAACGAGACGTAATGCGGCCTGACGGCGTGAGCAGCGCGGCGTCTAAGCGTGTTTGAGCAGCGCCTTCTGCAGGCCTGCGGTCGGCTTGAGAAAGAACACCAGCATCGTGCAGCCGCGCGGCGCGGTCGGCGCATGGCGGCTGCCCTTGGCGCGGATCACGAAATTGCCGGCGGTGCATTCACCTTCGTCATCGACCAGCGAGCCTTCGAGCACGTAGGTCTGCTCCAAATCCTCATGCACGTGGGCCGGAATGCCTGCGCCGGGCTCAAGCCTTGCGAGGATGGTCAGCATGCCGGTCACCGGATCGTGGTAGATCACCTTCATCTTGTTGCCGGGCGAGGTTTCGACCCACGGCACCGCTGCGGTCTCGATGAAGCGGGACGCAAGTTCGTTCGCCAGAGTCGCTTGAGCCACGGTGTCCTCCTTCAGATGATTAGATCGTTGGTCAACATTCCGATCGAACGTTCAGGTATTGACCGGCGCCAACCCGAGAATGTGCCGCGCGTCCGTGGGCGTCGCGACGTGATCGCCGAGAATCTCGATAATGTTGGCGGCCTTCTCCACCAGTGCCGCATTGCTCGGAGCGAGCTTGCCCTTTTCCAGATAGATGTTGTCCTCAAGCCCGACGCGCGGATGTCCGCCAAGGAGGACGGTCTGCGCCACCATGGGAAACTGGTACAGCGAGATGCCGAACGCGAACCAGGGCGAATCCGCCGGCAACAGGTTGCGCATATAGGTCATCGCCTCGGTGGTTGCCGGCTGGCCCCATGAGATGCCGAGACAAATCTGAAACATGCCGGGCGGCTTGACGTAGCCGTTTTCGATGAAGCGTTTGGCGAGCAGCAGATGGCCGGTCTCGAACACTTCGAGTTCGGGCATCACGCCGGCGTCCTTGATCGAGATCGCCATCGCCTGCAGATGCGCCGGCGTGTTGATGAACACCCGGTCCCCCATGTTGAGGCTGCCCATATCGAGGCTGCAGATGTCGGGCTTGAGCTCGACGACGTGGCGCACGCGCTGGTCGGGCGATCTGAGCGTGCTGTCGGGCCCGGGCTTCGAGGGATCAGCGTCGTCGTGCACGAAGCGCGCGCCCGGCCCGGTGGTGAGGTTGATCAGCACGTCGGTGCCGCTGTCTCTGATGCGCTCGACCGCCTCGCGATAAAGCGCATTATCCATGCTGGGCTTGGTGGTCTCGGAATTGCGGACGTGAATGTGCACGATAGCGGCGCCTGCCTTGGCGGCGTCGATCGAGGACTGGGCGATCTGTTTGGGCGTCACCGGCACGGCCGGATTGCGGCGGGGCGTATCAGCTGAGCCGGTGACCGCGCATGAGATCATGACCTTACGTTGCATGGCTTCACCAAAGGCGTTTCCCGATATTTTTGAGATTACGATAGCAGCACGTCTGGCCGATGCCGGTCAAATGGAACGGGATTTTGCTCTCCTGCGCAACGTCGCCACTGATGGTAGTCTTCCTCGCATCGGGTGGGGGGCTTTCATTGAGACGACGAGACGTCATCGCCCTGCTGAGTGGTGGAGCTGCCGCTTGGCCGCTTGCGGCGCGGGCGCAGCAGCCCGAGCGTCCGTCCCGGATCGGCTATTTGCGCCTCGCGCCCGCCGCGCAGTCGCAGCGTGAGGAAGGCGCTTTCCTGGCGGGGCTTGCCGATTTCGGCTACGTCGACGGCAAAAATCTTCACATCGAGTATCGGTCGACCGAAGGCGACGAGAGCCAAATTCCCGCCCGGCTGCAGGAGCTGATCGGCCTGAACGTCGATGTCCTTGTCGTCCATGCCACCGGAGTCCTCGCCGCGCTGCGCGCCACCAAGACGATCCCCATTGTCATGGCGGTCGGCCCCGATCCGGTTGCCACCGGCGCGGTGGCGAGCCTCGCCCACCCCGGCGGCAACGTCACCGGATCGTCCTTTTTTCTTCCAGAGTTGATGGCGAAACGGCTCGAGCTGCTCAAAGAGCTCGTGCCGCCGCTCACTCGGGCCGGTGTTCTATTGATCCGCCGCAACGACAATGCCAACGCCAACATCCTCGAGCTGATGGGAGCCACCGCGAAAGCCTTGCAGGTCGATTTGCATCCGATCGACGTGCGCGGTCCGGACGAATTCGAGGACGCGTTCGCGTCGTGGGCCAAGGCGCAAACCGGCGGCCTGGTCATGGCCGACCATACGCTTCTCACCTACAACGCCGGCACGATCGCGGCCCTCGCGGCGAAGCAGCGCCTCGCTTCGATCGGGCCGCTGTCGCTGCCCGAAAGCGGCGGTCTCGCGGGCTATGGCGTGGACTTTCAGGCGATTTTCCGCCGCGCCGCCTTTTTCGTCGATCAGATTCTAAAAGGCGCAAAACCCGGCGACATTCCGATCGAGCAGGCGACCAAATTCCTCTCAGCCGTCAATCTGCAGACCGCGAAGGCGCTCGGCTTCGACATATCCACCTCCGTCCTGCTGCGCGCCGACGAGGTGATCGAATAGGATGCGGTTTGAAGCGGTGCAGAGTTGGGAATTGGCACTCCCCGTCACTTGCCGTAAAGCTGCCCATGACCGCTCTTGTGCAGGTTTTCGGACGCCGGGATGTGGAGACTATCCAGGCGCGCTGACGGCCGGCGTCAGAAAAGCGCCAATGCAGGAAATCGCGGTCGGTTGAGCCGCGGCGGTGTGCGGCGTGCGCTATGGGGATTTTGCGACGCGAGCCGGCGTGCGGAGGAGGGACGGAAGCGGTTTTGGCGATGGGTTTGGTGCAAAGCATGGTTGGGCGTGTCGGCGTGACCGAGTGGCCGGCGCGTTGCACGACGAGATTTGCAACGTGACTGCTGTCGAATTGAGCGACCCGGTGCGAGCGCGGACGCTGCCGGCTGCGAGCCGGCAAGAATAACGGGTGTCACTGCGGTGGTGGAACGGTTCTGACATCATCATGAGGTGTCGATCCTGATGGCTGCCGGCACCGGTGTGGGGCGATGGTTTGGCTCGCAGCCACGCGCGAAGGTCTCGATGATGATCATGGGTCCGCCGCAGCAGGGGCATGGACGCGGCAGCACGCGGGGTTTGTCGAGCGCGGCTTTGGGCGTCTCGGGTTGTTTTGGACGAGACGGCACGGCGAGCAACTGGCGTGCGCGCGCGATGTTGGCGGCACGATTGCTGGCGAGCAGGCCGTAGTGGCGGATGCGATGGAATCCTTTCGGCAGAACGTGGATGCATCGAAACTCTGCTCGGCAAGCGTGAACAGCGGCCCGGCGAGATAGAGTTTCGTCGAAGGTCGCCGCCGTAAGAAAGCCTCGCCTGAGAGCTAAATTTGACAGCATCCCCCATCAGTTAGCCTAGCTGCAGAAATCGGTAAGTTTCGCTTGCATTATGCCGGATTTAACCTTAGATTGTCCGCCTCCCATTGCGCCCGATGTCTCGTCCCGCCCGATCCGACCACCGGGATGCCTATCCCGGGATACGGCTGTTGACGAAAAGCGACGTCCGCTGTCGGGCCGCTCTTGGACAGGTCATGACAAGCGGAAGGGTTTTTCGCGTTGCGACTGGACTGACACTAAGAACGAGGAGGCCACGCAACTCAGGCGGCCGCCGTCTCATTCTTTGTTTCGAAGTTGAGCTCAATCTCGACGTTGTTGGGGTCGCGCAAAAAAATCTGCTTGCGGGTGCTGTTCGGCACATCGTTGACGCGGAACGCCACGCCCTTGCCGGAGAGGTGCTGCTTCATCGCCGCAAAGCCGCGGCTGCCGAACGCGACATGATCGATCACGCCCGAATCGTCGCGCTGCTGCCGGTCGGTCTGCGAAATGTCGTTGAGATGAAGCACCGGATGGCCGGCGCTGTAGAGCCAGGCGCCGGGAAAATTGAACGGCGGCCGTGGACCGTTCACGAATCCAAGTATGTCCTCGTAGAACTGCACGGTCTCTTTGAGTTTGCGGGTCGACACGTTGTAATGGTCGAGCACGCCAACGTTCATGTCCATCGGACTTCTCCTTAGGCTTTCGCTGCCGGAGACTACCGCGAAATAGGGCCGCTGATGAAGCGATGGCCGCCGCCAAAATGAAACGACCACGAGCGAGGGCGCGCGTTCATCCGGCGTCGCCTGATCTCACCGTGGCCGTTGGCGAAGGGGGTTACAGACACACGTCCCAGCGCCATTTACATTATTAAAGTAGCATCGTCGGGTGACAGCCAGATGACTCCGAAAACAGGCCACATCTACGTTGGTATCGGCGGCTGGACGTTCGAGCCTTGGCGCGGCGTCTTCTATACTGACGGCCTGCCGCACGCGAAGGAACTCGCCTACGCGAGCGAGCGGCTGACGTCGATCGAGGTCAACGGCACGTTCTACAGGTCGCAGACGCCTGCGACGTTCAGGAAATGGGCGAGCGAGGTGCCGGACGGCTTTGTCTTCGCACTCAAGGGACCGCGCTTTGCGGTCAACCGGAGCGTGCTGAAGGACGCCGGCGACTCAATCAAGCGCTTTCTCGATTCCGGCGTCACCGAACTCGGCGATCATCTCGGGCCGCTGCTCTGGCAATTCGCGCCGACCAAAAAATTCGACGCCGCCGACTTCGGCGGCTTTCTTGAGCTTTTGCCGCACACCTACGACAAGCACCCGGTGCGGCACGTCATCGAGGTCAGGCACGACAGCTTTCGTGTGCCTGAGTTCACCGCATTGCTGCGCAGCTTCGCGTTGCCGGTCGTATTCACCGATCACGAACGCTATCCGAACATCGCCGACGTGACGGGCGATTTTGTCTATGCCCGGCTGCAGCGCGGCAAGGACACCGTCCCGACCGCCTATCCGCCGAAGGAGATCGACGGCTGGGCCGGCCGGCTGCAGCAGTGGGCGCAGGGCAGCGAGCCGGACGATCTGCCGCGGGTCGATGCGTCGCCGAAAGGCAAAGGCAAGACCAAGCCGCGCGACGTCTTCGCCCGAGACGTCTTCGCCTACGTCATTCACGAAGGCAAAGTCCGCGCTCCCGCCGCAGCGATGGCGCTGATCTCGCGATTGGGACGTTGAATTAAATAGCAGTGTTCATCGTCCTGAGCCGGCGCACCATGACGCGCATCAGATTGAGCGCGAAATTCGGCGTGTGGCTCACCAGAAACAGAAACTGCTTCTCGCCGACCGGAACGAGTTTCACGTCGGTTGCCGCCACGGCCGTGGCGCTGCGCGGCGCGGCGTCGATCAGCGCCATCTCGCCGAATACGCTGTAGGCCGGCAGCGTCCCAAGCAGGCGGTTGCCCAGACGAATATCCACGCTGCCGCTCTGTATAACGTAAAGCTCCGCCGCGGGATCGCCTTCACGGAAGATCACCTCACCGGCGGCAAACTCGCGCACCGGCACGCCCGCCCCTGCCAAAATACCGAAATCAATCGGTGCATCAGCCATGTGAGCCCTCCCGCCTTCACCCCTTGTGACAAATTATGACAATCCCGATAGGGCCGCGAAGATCACGATCTCATGACTGGCGCGGGCGACAATATGCAGGCCTGAAAATGCTAACGGCCACGTTCGACTGGCGCGCGTACATCCGGCGTCGCCCATCGTAACCGTGGCCGTCCCAACGGCAGAGCCTTTTGGGCGTCAACGCCGTTGGAACCTACATAAGCGCACTTTGGCGCTTATGCAAGACCGGCATTTGTGCGAGATTAATTCCCGAAGGTGGCCCAGGTTCCTTTAGAACGGGCCTACCCGGCGGGGCCGATCGTCGCGGCGAGGCGGGCGGTTACAATTTGCAGACGCGGTCCATTGCAGAACCGGGAGCGAACAATGACGAACCCAACGACCAACGATGAAGCTGGCATGGAGAAAGCCGTCATAGCGGCGATCCACGAGCACTGGGGTTTGTTTCTGGCCGAAGGCATCATTCTCGTCATTCTCGGCATCGCTGCGATCATCGTGCCGGTGATTGCGACACTTGCGGCCACACTCGTCATCGGCTGGCTGTTCCTGATCAGCGGCATTGTCGGCCTGGTGACGACGTTCTGGATGCGGCACGCCCCCGGTTTCTGGTGGGCGCTGCGTTTCCGCCATCATCGGCATTGCGGCTGGCGTTGTTCTGCTCGGCTGGCCGGTCAGCGGCGTCCTGTCGCTGACGCTGGTGCTGATCGCCTTCTTCGTCATCGAGGGCATCGCGACCATCATGTACGCGATCGATCACCGCAATCAGCTGTCCGGACGCTGGGGCTGGATGCTGGCGAGCGGCATCGTCGACCTTATCCTTGCCGGCATCATCTTCGCCGGCCTGCCGGGAACAGCAGCCTGGGCGCTTGGCCTCCTGGTCGGCATCAACATGCTGTTCGGCGGCACCGCGATGATCGGCATGGCGCTCGCGGCCCGTCATCCGACGGACGCGGCAGCCAAGACCGCCTCGTAGCGGGCAGCGCCGCTATTTTCGCAATCGGTCTGCTGCGTCGGTGCGGCGCATGGCGCGCGCCTTTCGCGACAGATGACCGTGGGCTATCGTTGCAGTGAAGAGCGCCATTCCATAAGGCGCCGATCTGCGATTGGGAGGAGACATGAAGACGCCGCTCAAATTCACGGCGCTGGTTGTGCTGGCGCTCGCCGTCATCGCCGCGGCGTCCGCACGGGCCGACGATTACCCGACCAAACCCATCCGGATCATTTCGGATTCCGCGCCGGGCAGCGCCGTGGACGTCACCTTCCGGATGGTCACCGATCGGCTTGGCACGTTGTTGGGCCAACAGATCGTTCCGGTCGACCGAACCCGGCGCCAGCGGTGCGGTTGCCGCGCATGCCGCGTCCGAAACCATACCCGACGGTTATACGCTGTTCGCGCCGGCGCTTTCGCTCTTCATCGCCGTGCCCGGCAAGGCGGACAACCTGCCGCTCGTTCTGCCGCGCGATTTTCTCCCGGTCGGCTCGCTGATCGACCAGCCGATGTTCATTTGCGCGAACCAGGCATCAGGCATCAAAACGCTGCCGGAGCTGATCGAGCGCGCCAAGCAGCATCCCGGCGAAATCGGCTTTGCGGCAACCGGGATAGGACGAATAACGCACCTGACAGGTGAACTGCTGCAGCGCCGGGCGGGCATTACATTGCAGGTCGTGCCCTATACGGGCGGCCCGGCGGCCGCGCTCAACGACGTGCTGGGCGGCCGCGTGCCGCTGATCATCGAGGGCTATACGGGTCTTGCCGGCGCGATCCAGGCGCACACGCTCACGGTGCTCGCGGTCGCCTCGGCGCATCGTCTCCACGAATTCCCCGATGTCCCAACCGTCAACGAGACGCTGCCCGACTTCACGGCCGGCGGATGGCAAGGCATCGTGGCGCCGCTTGGGACGCCCGCGCCGATCATTCTGAAATTCAACGACGGCCTGAACAAGGTGCTGAACCAGCCGGATCTTGCGCATCAGCTCGCGCAGCGCGGCAGCTACGTCAATCCGATGTCGCCGGCCGGGGTCAACACGTTCATCAACGCGCAGCAGGCGCAATGGCGCCCGGTGCTCGAAGCATTGGCGGCCAAATAATCGGTAGCTTCTTCAAAAACCGGCGGGAGGGATCAGCGAAAGCCGGGCGCAAGCAAGAGCACGAGGATCACCCTGCGGAATGTGGCGTCGTTGAGCTTTCCGTAGAGCATGAACCCGGCCCACAGACCGACCATCATGGCCGGCAGACCGATGAGGTACAGCCGCAGGATGTGGGCCGTAATCGCGTCCACAAATGCCAACGATACCACGTTCATCAGGACCGCCCCGAACAGGACCGGCTGAAAGACCGCGCGCTGGAAATCCTTCGACCAGCCGCGCAGCTGACACCAGACGGTGATGATGAATCCGGGAAGGCCCGTCATTCCGGCGAGCACTCCGTTCGCGAACCCAACGCCGGTATCTGCGGCAACGTTGGCCGGCACCGGTTTGAATGCCGGCTGCATCAGACCATAAGCGCCATAAGCGACCAGAAGCACACCGACGCCGGTGCGCAGATAGGCCGGATTGATATAGGTGAGGAGCATCGTCCCAATCGGCACGCCGACGATGCCGCCGATAATGAACGGTGCAACGGTCTGCCAATTCAACGCGTACCGCAGCTTCCAAACGCCATAGCCCTGGGTCAGAAGGCCATAGCCGACGATCAGCGCGGTTGTCTCGATCGGCGTGAGAAAGTGCAGCCAGACGCCCGAGACCACAAAACCCATGGCAAAGCCGGCGAGACCGGATGCGAACCCGCCAACGAACGCGGCGAGCAGGAATAAAACGAGAAAAACGCTATCCATGACGACTCCCCTCCCACAACAGGAAGCGAGCGGCGCTTGGATGGCGATTCCATCTGGTGGGGAGACCGCGATATCCCCCTCAACGATAATTTGGGATTTGGCTCAGCTTGTCATCACCCGTCGACCAAGATCTCCCGCTCAACGAAGGAGACGGTGCTTGGGCTCGCGAGCCTGAAAAAACGGGGCGACCGCTAAAGCCCCAGATGGTGCCCTATAACGCAAATTACTCCGCCGCGCAAACACTCATCAAACAAACAATCAAAATCCAGACGAAGCCCCTTCGTTGTGATAAGCCGGCGCCGCGTCAACTGGTGCTCTGTTCCTTCAATCGACTAAGCGTGAGCCGGGCGATGGCGGCAGGCGCTTGGTCAGGGACCGCGAAAACACAACTGACGTTGATTTCACATAAGACATAGGTGTCCTCGCCCAGGGCGGTACGCGGGCCATAGAGAAAGTCAGCATCCCAGATGATGGGGAAATCGGAGGCGCCAATGGCCAGAGTTTGCATCATCTGCGGTGTCCACTCGATTTCCATTTTCATTCTGAGGGTCTGAAAAGGGGCCGCATCTGCTCCATGCATGATGCGCGGGCCCGACGAGCTCGGACCCTTGGGGGGCGGCGGCATGAGCGCTCGTATGAACTGGTGCCCGAAACCAACAACTCGATCCGCTCCCATGTAGCAACGGATCATGCCGTCCAGCAGGCGGGGCTGAAACGGCTGGTCGATCACACATTCGTTGGACGCAAAGTAACCCTCACAGCGCGCCATAAATGTCGGAAGCGAGAGTTCCTCTGGCGTAGCGCTGCACGCCTCCAGCACGGAAACAGCATTGATCAGGCTGCTTGACCGAACTGCCCGTTCAACCCTCCAAACACCTTGGCCGCCGTTGCTCCGGTTCTGCTTCAGGACGCGGGGGCCGCTGGATTGCAGCCGAAGTGGAAAAGAATCGCAGAATTCGGCCGCCGTCCGGTACAGATGGGTATCCGAGCCCCAGCCGAGATGCTTCGTGCGGTGCAAGACCTCCTTGACGCCCATTTTGAGGATGACGTCGGGATGCGCGCTCACCCAGCGGCCTTTCGATGCCACCTCGCGCAACAACGGATCAAGCTTCTCGCGGGTCCGGCCTTCATCGATTGGATTGACCCAGACGAGCACCCCATCCATCCCCAAGAGTTGCTCGCGGACTTCATTAACCATGTCGTCGGCGTAAATGGCGGGTTCCGTGTGAATGCCGAGTGCATCAAGTTCCTCAAAAATGCGGCGATAGCGATTGTTCTGAGGCGTCACAGCGGCACGCGCTGCGCGATCGCCTCGCCAAAGGATTGCGACTTTGTAGGGTCTCATTCTATTGCACCATCACCAACGCGGTTTGCTGGATCAAATGAGCGAATAGACGGCTAGTCGTTGACGTAAAATAGCAACACCTCAGAGCCGCCCTGAGGCAGCATGTTTGGCCAAGACATGTACAAACTGTCTTGTGTGCGGGTCCTAACGTGAAGGCTGGTGCTCCCCGCGCCTGTACCGACAGGAATGCGTGCAGCTTTTGAGTAGTGATCTTTGTCTTCCTGCTGGAAGACATCGATAGCGCCAGCGCCGGTCGCATAAATCCGTCGACGCCCCGCATCGAACCACAGTTCATCAGCGCCGAGCACGCACGGCAGTTCGGCGACTGTTGCGCCAGTATCCGCATCGATCGCCGTAAATTTTCCGGGCTGTAATGCGGCCGTAAACAGGCGGCGCCCAACCTCATCGAGCGCTAAAGCGTGGCCGTTCGAGTTGCCAGGAATCTTTGAAATGGTGCACGGCTCCGCTGGCCCGATCAATGACGGCGATTGCCTCCTGGTCTGGAAGATTGACAAAGATTTTGCTGCCGTTCTTCTCCAATTGAAACAACTCGGGATGGCTGCCGACGTCAAACTCGTGCAAGCTTTCCATAGCAATCGGATCAATGGCCACGAGGGCACCTGCCAAATCTTCGCCAACGCCGACAAAGAGTAGGTGCGTATTGCCGTCGTATCGCATGTTGTCGGCATTGGCTCTTGCGCCGAAGTCGAGTGTTTTGATCAACTCATAGGTCGATGCATCGAAGAATCGCACTTTGCCCGACTGACTCGACACGGCGATGCGATCGGCGTCCGGCAGATAGACGCTTGCTTGCGGATGTTCGAGTCCTTCGATCGTGCGAACGCGCTTCCATTGATCAACGATCTCCACCGAATTGTTGCCCAATGCCGTTACGAGCAGGATGCCGCGCTTGCTGTCCCATCCGTAGTGGTCCAGACGGCCGTAGACGCCCGGGAGAGCGATACGGCTGCGCAGAGACAGCGGCGGTTCCTTCGGAAAGGAAGCGCTCGGGACAATTTGTTCAGACAGCGCGGCTATCGGCATGCCTTCCGCCAGCAGCAATAAGCCCCCGACAGTGCAGATGATCAGGGTGTGCGGGTTCATTTGTGGTTGTTCCGGCTGAGCGGCTGAAGCAGGAATCCTACCGTCAGCCCTGCGCGAATTTCATCGACTTTGGAACCGTTGACGAGGGCGTGCCGGAAACCCACGTCGAACGAGAGCTTGTCGCTGACCTGCCAGATTGCGCCGACGAGCCCCGAGAGCGTGTGAAAAACTCCGAATTCTTCTTCGTAGTAGAATTCGGTGACGGGGCGCACGGTCCACGTTGCGGGGCCCTCGATGATGAGGTCGGAAAACACGTCAGCCCGTTGGTCGCGCGTGAGCGAGCCTTCGAGATTGAAATGAACTGTTCCCCATTGCCATCGTTGCGAGACGATGCCGGCGATGCTTGCACCGAAGCCAGTTTCGCCGATGCTGTCGGGCAACAGAACACCGAATTCGGTCGCAACGCTTGGACCGGCCTGATCTTGAAGAGAGCCAGGGCGGAGTACGTGCTTCAGAAAGGCGCCCGATGCCGTGAGCACGGTTGGTCCGGACGATGAGACCGGCGTTTCAAGTTTGACTCTCAAGGACGGCTTCCCAGTCATGCGGCAGTCCGAAATTCAGGACCGTGGCAGGCGCAATGAGGGTCGTCTCGCCGTCCTGCCGTATCGTGCCGGCAGGTTGAAACTCGATTTCCATTTCTCCCGGATCAGCAACGGCGGCGTCAGTGCCGTCGAACGGACGATAGGCTAGAGCGGCCGGCGACCAGGCCAGCAGCGGTCCGGCGAGGGCCAAGGTTGTAACGCGAAGGCAAATCCGCGTCATGGCGCCGGCCGAAAAGCCCAAATTGCTGCCGGATTGCCGCCGGCGGCCCGCACCGCGAGGTAGAGCCGGTCGAGTTCCGGAACGTAGAGTGAGGTGCGCGCTCCGGAGGCGGTTGGAATCCTTACGACGCGACCATAGGATTGCGCATCTAAAACATCGATCACGCCGGCGCCGCAGCTCACATACACAAAACGATGCTTCGCATCGACGAAGATATCGTCAGCGTCGGCGCACACATCGGCGGTCGCTACTGGCGAACCGTCCTGCATGTTAAACACGCCGAGCTTCGGGGGGCTGCGAAACATCACCAGGACGCGCTTCAATTCCCCGTCAAGCGCCATCGGGAAATTGCTGGACAGCCCCCCGGTGGCCCAACTCGCAACCTGCTGAACGGCATTCAAATCGAGAACGCCGATCCTGTGAGCGTTGGGCACATTGGCGTAGGCCCGGCCCGTCGCCGCGTCGACCTGAAAACTCTCCGGATGGGCATGCAGCGGAACGTCGGCGATCTTTGCCCGCGCAAAGGGATCGATCACGGCAATTCCGCCGCGGCCGTAACCGACCAACACGAGTCGCGTCAGCGGATCGATACGGACGTTGTCGGCGTCATCGCCGAGAGCGATGCTGCCGTTGTCCTCGTATTGCGAACCGTGGAACAGCCGCAGCGTGCCGTCACCGCCGTTGGCGACGTAAAGCGTATCGGTTGCCGGGAGGTAGGCGACCCCTTGAGGTTCGTGCAGTCCACTCAGCCGTTTCACCACCTTGCGTGCGTCCAGGTCGACGACGGACACCGTGTCGTTACCAAGTTCGGCGACAAACAGCCGGCGGCGACCTATATCGATGGCCATGTGATCGATCCGGCCGCGCACATCGCCAAGCGCTATGGTGGCTTCGAGGCGCAACGGACCCGCCTCTTCCGAGTGCGCCGGCGTGACGCGCAGCGAACTTGCGACCGCTGACGTCACACCAAGCAGCAGACAGATTAGACAAGTGATGTTGGGTCTCGCCACCATGTTTATCCGCACCTTGATGCCCCTATTCGAGGGGCTGAGAGACGGTTTTTAATTTACCGGTTTGAAGGAGGACGACCGACGCTACAGGCCGCCCGCCCTTTAGCGCCGGCGTGACCGAAACTGCTCGGTTGCCGCCTGCCACCTTGTCGGCCGCCGCGCTCAGGCTAACTTTGGCCTTAGCCATCGCAGCGCTTTGCTCCTTGGCATCTTTAAGATCATCGCCTTCGGTGATCGGCTCGGTCTTGGCGATTTGCGCGGTCGTATGATCGACGATTACCTCGAAGAACTTTCCGTCTTTTTCCGTATAGACGGAAAGTTGAAGGTTTCCGTCTTCCATCTCAAATTTTGCCGAGATCGGACGGCCATTGTGTTCGGCTGAATTCAAGGCCTGCTGGAGTGTAACCTTGGCGCCGCTCAACGCCTTTATGAGTTCTTGGTCCTCTCTTTCCGCAGATACTGCTGAATGGAGTCCAACGCAGGCGACGACACTTGCAGCAGCGAGAGCCATCAATATATTTTTCATCATATTGTCCTCCTTCTCTGTCGCTGAAAGGCGTTAGCTCTTCGCGTTCGCCATTTTGTCAAGCGCTGTGCGCAGTCCCTTGGCGAGCTTGACGGCGTCGTCGTTAGCCCAGAAGTGCATGAAGAACAGTCGGGGCTGCTCGGTCAGCATGTGGCTGTGCAGCGCCGTCACCTCGATGCCATTCGAACGCAACGCCTTGATCACCGGATTGACTTCGTCGGCCGTCATGACGAAATCGCCGGTGATCGCCGCCTTGCCGCCACCCGTCGGTTGAAAGCCGATGCCGGTCGCGAGGCCGAGCGGGCCGACCGGCGCGAGCGCCTTGCTGTCTTCGCTGATCGGGTCGCGGCGCGGCACGCCGAACTGATAGACGCCGCCGTTCGCGACGCCCTTGACGCCGATGATCTGGTCGAGTTGCGCGGTGTCGAGATCGACGGCTGGCGGCGGGGCGGCCGCAGCCGGCGCCTGCAGCGGCGTCTTGCTCTCCGCTAAGGCATTGCGGATCGCCGTCGCCATATTGATGGCGTCGCCCTGCCCGCCGACATGCATGTAGAAGGTTTCCGGGCTGCCGCGAAGCAGATGATTATGGACGGCCGTGATCTCAAGTCCGTTTTCGATCAGCTTCGCCATGACGGGATTGATCTCGGTCTCCAGCAAGACCAGATCGCCCATTACCATGGCCTGCTTGCCCATCGGCTTGAACGCGATCCATCCGCCGAGCGCCAAAGCCGGTTTGATGGCGACGCCATCGAGGGTCACGGCGAGATCGGTGCGCGGAAAGCCGTAGCGATGCACGTCGCCGGATACAACGGCTGGCTTCCGGCCAAAAATCTGGTCCACGGACTGCCAATCGACATCTTGAGCGCATGCGACCGTAATCGACGACAGCATCGCTCCGCAGGTCACGAGCGTACGAACAAAACGCATCACGTCCTCCTGTTTTGGGCCAAGGCCCGGTTTCAGCGCCAACATCTGTGGCGGCATTTCGCTTCCGATCACTTCTTGCAGTCCTTGATGCAGCGGTCGTATTCGGTCTGGCAGGTCTTGCCGGAATAGTTCGACATGCAGGTGCGCCGTTGATCGGCGCACGCCTTACAACTGTCTGCAGCGATTGCGGCGCGCGGCGCGCGGCGCGCTCCAGATCGTGACACCCACCAAAAGAATCAAGGCGAGGATGCGCATGCTGTGACTCCCTTATCGTACGAGATGGCGTAAGCGGGCCGTCACCGCGAGGTTCTTGAGCGATAGGGATTGCCGCACGGCAAAGTCGAGCGATCGTCATTCGGGTCATGGCTCGATTGTTCGAGCGCAACACCTCCGTCCGCCGTCCGATCACCAACTACAGTCCACCTGCCTTGGCTGCCGTGGCCGGTGACTCCAAAATCGAAGCCCGTCGGAGGCATGCCAATGCGATCTTCGCCAAATGGGGCCTCAATTCGGCTGTCTTCGGCTTGTGACGGCGCTGCGGTGATGCACACGGCAAGCAGGCCGACGCTGGCGACGCAAAGGGGGATTTGGGCTCTCACGCGGTCGCTCCCAGCAGGTGAAGTACGACGCCGGCCGCACAACAGGCAGCGAGCGTCGTGATCATTCCGACATTGAATCGGAAGATCGCGATGGCTGCGGCGACTGACAGCGCGAGTGCCCACGGATCGACGCTCGCGAGGTTCGGCGCGTCGAATGAGAACGGGGCCGTGCGGACGGGGATCGTCGTGCGAAACAGGCTGTGGATCGCAAACCAGATCGCGAGATTGAGGACAACGCCGACGACGGCCGCCGTGATGGCGGACAGGGCGCCACTGAGCGCCTTGTTGCCGCGCATGGATTCGACGAATGGGGCGCCGAGAAAAATCCACAAGAAGCACGGGATGAACGTCACCCACGTCGTCAACAGGCCGCCCAATGTCCCCGCGACCAGCGGCCGCAGCGTGCCGGGATCGCGAAACGCCGCCATGAAGCCTACGAACTGCAGCACCATGATCAGCGGGCCCGGCGTGGTCTCCGCCATGCCGAGGCCATCAAGCATCTCGCCGGGCCTGAGCCAACCGTATTGCTCGACCGCGCCCTGCGCCACATAGGCGAGCACCGCATAGGCGCCGCCGAAGGTGACGACGGCCATCTTGCTGAAGAACACCGCGATCTCGCTAAAGACATTCCCCGTGCCCAGCGCGCCAACGATCACGATCACCGGAACGAGCCACAGCGCCAGCCAGATCGCAGATACGGATAATGCGCGGGCGACAGTAGGACGAGCGTGCTCGGGCAACTCGTCGCCCAGCAAGCTTTTATCGTCGCCCTGCGTGCCGGCCTTGCCGTGCCCGCCGTCGCTTTTGAAAGCCTCGAAGCCGCTCGCCGTTCCTACGAAGCCGATCAGGGCGGCGGCAAGGATGATGAGCGGAAACGGAATGGCGAAGAGGAAAATGCCGATAAAAGCCGCCGCCGCCAAGACACGCGTGGCACTGGTCCTCAGCGCACGTTTGCCGATGCGGACGACCGCTTCGATGACGATGGCCAGCACGGCCGCTTTCAATCCAAAGAACAGCGCGGCGACGAACGGTACTTTGCCGTAGAGCGCATAAACGTAGCTCAGCGCCATGATGGAGATGATGCCAGGCACGACGAAAAGGCTGCCCGCCACGATGCCGCCGAGCGTGCGATGCATGAGCCAGCCGATATAGACCGCCAGCTGCTTCGCTTCCGGACCAGGCAGCAGCATGCAGTAGTTGAGCGCGTAGAGGAACCGGCTCTCGGAAATCCAATGCTTTTCGTCGACCAGGATGCGGTGCATCACCGCAATCTGCGCGGTCGGCCCGCCAAAGCTCAGCAGCGCGACGCGCGTCCACACACGCACCGCCTCGGCGAACGACACGCCGTGTGCCGGCGCGCCTCTGACGATCGTTGCGAGATCATTTGGCGAAATCGACGGACGAACTGTCCCGTCCATGCGCAATCCCCTCGCAAAGCGAGTGTTGCGCAGAGCTTGGACGGAAGCCGTCTGACGGGGAGTCTGCGTGTCCCCTGTCGTTAATCTAGTCCGTGCGCCTCAAGGCGCAAGAGAAAAAATCGCGAGCCGAACCGGCGGAACTCTTGCGCCACCCAAACCTTTCGGCGCAACAGATCACTCCGCCGGCTGCGGCAGCTGTGCCCTCTCGACGCCGTTGGCGATGAGCGCGATCAAGAGGACGCCGACGAGGAAGCCGAGCGCGATCAGGGCGGTGGCGCCGAGCACAAGGTCGAAGCCGCCGCGGCCATAGAGCAGCGCGATCATCGATACCGCGACGCCCGAGACCATGAAGGTCAAGAAGTAGCGCACCGCATAGACGCGGCCGCGCCACGCGTCGGCGGTGTAGCGCGCAATGACGAGATCGTTCAGCGTGATCTGGCCGTAGATCGCAGCCATCGTGAACGCGAGCGCAAACAACAGCGATATGCCGCCCGCGTAGGCGGCCCACACCACGCCGGTGAACTGCATCACGGCGCTGATCGCGAACAGGATGTGCAGCGGAAACCGCTCGACCAGCCGGCCGACGGTGATCTGAACCAGCGCTCCGCACAGGAACACCGCCGTCGTCAGGCCGCCGACTTCAAGCAGCGATATGCCGTTGCCGACGCGCTCATCGACCATCTTCGGCAGCGAGATCGAAATAGTATTGAAGACGAGGCCTGCGCTCAGCGCGACCACGATGAAGAGACCAAAGATCATCGCGGCGGTGGCGGTGGAGAGTTGCACGTCCGCTGTCGCGCTGCGCTTCGCCGCGTGGCGCTCGGTGTCCGGCACGAGCCAGACATAGACCGCGCCGGTGACGATGCAGATCAGGCCCGGCACCAGAAAAGCGCCGCGCCAGGAGAACGCCGCCGTGAGCGCAGCCGTAACGCCGGCCGCGAGCGACACGCCAAGATTGCCGCACACTCCGTTGAACGCCAGCGTGCGGCCGCGCTGCGTCGCGTTTTCGAGGATCATCGCGGTGCCGACCGGATGATAGATGGCAGCAAACATACCGAGCGCGAACAGCGCGACGGCAAGGCCCGTAAGAGTTCGGCGCCGCAGCGGCGCCCAGCAACGACAGCCCGCAGCCAATGTAGAACGCCACCATCATGTTGCGGCGGCTCCATCGATCGGCGAGCCAGCCGGCCGGCAAGGAGAACAGCCCGAATGCGATAAAGGACGCCGTGCTCACCCAGATCAGATCCGCGTACGAGCGCCCGTACACTGCGACCAGCGCTATGACGACGGTCGGAAAGATCAGGATCACGAAGTGATCGATCGCGTGCGCCCAATTGAGAAAGCCGATGGCAAGCCGCCGCCGCGACTGGTCGGCCGCATGGTCGGACGTAAATCGGTCTGTTGCAGAGGCTTGCACAGTCATTAGCGGTCCCAGTCGATTTGCGCCTGACATATAGCGGCGGACGTGCTCAACACATACCCGAAACGTGCAGGGCAGCCCGGCGTGGCCATGGCTCGGACCGAATAATACACGCATCTCGTGTACAACTATGTAGCGCATTTCACTCTACTTCTACTCCCTCCCCTATAGGCTATCGAGACAAGGATCGGTGGGGCCGGATTAGTCCCCGGGGCGGGGCGCTTCCGTGTTCAGGTTGGGGCGTGTGGTCGCGACGGTTGCCGCCGTCGCAAAAGCAATGGTTGTGTGTGCCGCTGTATCGCCAGCCAAAGCCGGCGAGCCGAACAGTCCTTCGTTTCTGTTTTTCGCCGGGACTGATTTGTGGCGCTTCGCCGCTTTTTTCTATGGCGGCACACTGTGGTCGCCGGGCGGACTCGATGCCGACGGTTTCACGCTGAAGCTTCTGTTGAGCGCGGGCGACTATATCTACACCTCTGGCACGCAGAGCGACGTGCGCGGCACGATGCTGTCGGCGGCTATGCTCCCCGGCTGGCATTTTGCACGCGACAATCTCAGCGTGAGCTTGTTTGTTGGTCCCGCCGCTCAAAATTACCGGCTGACACCGGACGATCCCGGCAGCCGCCTGCGCGGCTCATACGTCGGCGCGGAATTTGCCGCCGATATCTGGTACCAGCCGACCGCCATCACGATGGCCGCACTCAACGGCACGATCGCATCGATCGGCCCAACCGTTTCGAAGAGAGGCCAGGCATGGCGAGCACAATGGCGGCTTGTGTCCAAGGAAAGCGCCTGAGATACAATCGGCCGCGCCGATATCCTTGCCCCCGAGGAGAATACGCTGATGCGTCTCGATTACGCCCACATCGCCGGCGTCAACGCCGTATTGCTTGCAGCTGGCCTCGAGTATTCCTGCGCGTGTCGCAGATCAATGGCTGTTCTTATTGTGTCGACGAGCACGCGGCGACTTAAGGCGCGCCGGCGAATCCAATGAGCGAATCGATGGCCTCGTATGCCGAAAAGGACGTCGTCAATCTGACGTTTGCGATTGCACTGATGAACGCTTGGAATCGCTGGCTTCCATCAGGGACCTAAGCCACGCCAGGCTGCCCAATAACACTTGGCACGCACTTCACGCTACGGCGCATAAGCCCACGCCTCCATCATCACGGTCGCTCCCGGCACCGGCAGCGGGCCCGGCACCTCGACTGCGGAAAACGGCAGCGGACGCCCGCCGAGCCGGCGCTCCCACGCCTTGTAGACCGGATAAAACTCGCGGATGTCGGTCAGGAACATGAGCACACGCACCACGTTGGTAAGCGTGCTGCCTGCGGCCTCGCAGAGCCGCGCAATGTTGTCGATGATCGCGTCAGCCTGCCCCTCCGGCGGCGACGAGAAATAGGGCTGCCGCGGGTTCATCGCAGCCGAGGGTAAAAGGCCGTCGCGGTCGGCCGCCATCAGCGCCGACATGAATAAAAGATCGCCGGCTTTGACGGCCTGCGGCTGATGGCGAAACGCCGCCGCCACGCCGGCATCGATGTGCCGTTTGCTGGCGGCGCTGCCGGGCTTCGCCGCGATGATGTTGATCTCGATCTTGCCGTCATAGGGCGCCAGCCCGTGCTCGATGCACGGGATGATCGACACGGTCGGGCCTTTCTCGCCGAAATGCCGCGTCCACGCCTCGTTGAAGGCGGAGTAATCTTCCCGGTCCGTCAGATAGACTTGTGCATGAATGACGTCATCAAGGGTCGCGCCGCCGAGCGCAAGCGAAGCCACCATGCGTTTTGTGATGATGAATCCGGTTTCGAGCTTGATCGGCTGGCCGCCCCATTGCGCGCCTTCGGCCATCAGCGCCGCGGCGGAGACGCCGTTGCGCCGCGGCTCGTCGCCGATCGCAAGCGACGTGATGCCCGGAATGAAAATGTAGTCGCCGACCGTGAGCGCGGGCGAGTAGCCTGAGGTGGGGCGCCCGGCCAGTTGCTGGTGCTTGAGGTGTTCGACGCGAAATTCGCCGTCTGGGATGACAGCCATGGCCTGGATGTTCATGTCGGCGCCCCGCAGCAGCAGCCCTTGCTGCGCGATCGATGTCGAGGGCGGAATGCGGCCGTTGAGGAATTGCCGCCGCACCTGCTGATAGGACGGCACCGCCTTGACGGTCGTGCAGTACTGATCAGTGCGCACCAGGTTCTCCCGGCTGGTGCCGGCGGCGCGCAGCACGGCGTCGAGATTCTCGAAGATGCGCAGCGCTTCCTTCTCGCGCTTGGGCAGGCCCGCATGCGGCGTTCGTTCGGACAGCACATCCGGCGCGATGCCGTTGACGAAATCCTGCGCCATCAACCCGGTGGCGAAGACCCAGCGGCCGGCTTTGACGCCCTGTGCGAACTTGATCTTGCCCGAGCCGAGTTCGACCGGAAGCAGCGGCTCGACGGCGCAGGTTGCGCTTTTAGTCATCGGGTCTCTCTGGTGATCTACGGTAGTCTCTGACGGCCCGTGTTTTGCAGGGGCGGGACTTTGGCATCGCGGCGCGACGGTGGGAAGATGCGCCGAACGGTACGCGGAGAAGCGGTTCATGAGCACATTGGCGCGAGGTGGATTAGTCCAGTCATCGCGATCGTCACGGTTTGGATCACTACGCCTCTTGCCGCTGCTCGGCGCGCTCATCGCTGGCGCGTTGTTGCCGGCAAAGGCGGCGGCGCAGGATTATCCCAATCGTCCGATCAGCATGATCGTGCCGTTCGCGGTCGCGGGATTGACGGATGTGCCGGCGCGCATTCTCGCCGCGATGCTGCAGGACCGGATCGGCCAGCGCATCATCGTCGAGAACAAGCCCGGTGGCTCCGGCACGCTCGGCGGCTCATATGCGGTGCGCTCGGCGCCCGACGGCTACACGCTGTTCGCCAATTCAATCGCCGACACGCAGAATCTGTATTTCCTGCCGGTGCCCTATAACGCGATCGACGACTTCGCCATGATCGGGATGATTGTCGAGGGTCCGCCGCTGGTCCTGATCATCGATGCCGCCCTGCCCTACAAGACGCTCGACGATCTCCTCGCCGACGCGAGAGCCAATCCGAAGAAGATCAGCTTCGGCACCTCGGGGCCGGCGACGTCGCCGGCGATGGCGCTGGCGCAACTCAACGCTCTTGCCAAGACCGACATTGCCGGCGTGCCCTATGGCGGCGCCGGCGAAGCCGCCCGCAACGTATCGGGCAGCGCGATCCAGGGCGCATTCGTGTTCTACGCGCAGGCGAAGCCCCTCGCCGACGACGGCAAAGTGCGCGCGCTCGCCATCGCAAGCCCGCAGCGCATCGCGACCTGGCCCGAAGTGCCCACCATGAAGGAATTGGGCTTTGCCTATTTCGACTATAACGGCTTCGTCGGCCTGGCGGCTCCTGCGAAGACGCCCGAACCGATCATCGCGTACCTCAACAAGGCGCTGAACGATGTCGTGCAATCGGAGGCGTTCCGCAGCCGCATGGAGGCGCTCGGCATGACGGTGCCGGCCAACAATACGCCCGAACGGCTTGTCGACACGATGCGCCGCGAAACCGTCAGGCAGGGCGATCTGGCGGCGCTCACGGGCATCAAGATGACAACGCCGCCGCACTGATTGATGCGGCGTCAGAGCTTGCACCCCGCTCTTGCGGCCGACGAAATGCCGCTGCCGCCTCACTTTCATGAGCGCTTGAAATAGCGTACTACCCACATCGGGGGCGCTATCGATGTCTAACGAATTTCGTCTCAGCAATTATCTGACGCGCATCGGCGTGCGCGAGCCCATCGAGCCGGGCCTTGCGACGCTCTCCGCGATTCACGCCGCCCACGTCGATGCGATCCCCTTCGAAGGTTTTGACCCACTGCTGCGCCGCCCAGTGAACCTCGATCTCGCGTCGGTACAGGACAAGCTCGTCGACAGCCGGCGTGGCGGATATTGCTTCGAGCAGAACGTGCTGTTCAAGGCAGCGCTCGAGGCCATCGGCTTCAAGATCACCGGCCTTACCGGGCGTGTGCGCTGGATGTCGGCGCCGGACGGTCCGCTCGGTCCGCGCGAGCACATGCTGCTCAAGGTCGACCTGCCCGAAGGGCCATACCTCGCTGATGTCGGCTTTGGCGCCTGCGTGCTCGACGCGCCGCTACAATTGAAGACCGGCATCGAGCAACGGACCCCGATGGGCACGTTCGTGCTGGGCGAAACCGACGGCCACTTCTCGCTGAGCGCAAAACAGCCGGACGGCTTTCGGACGATGTATCTCTTCAACCTCGAACCGCAAATTCACGCCGACTACGGGCTTGGCAATTGGTACACGTCCACGAGTTCGCAGGTGCCGTTTTTCAGCATGCTGGTCATGGAGCGCGTCACGAGCGGCAAGCGCTACAAATTGATCAACCGCCGGTTTGCGATCGAGGCCCGCGATGGTCAGGTGACCTCCGAGCGCTCACTCGGCAGTGCCGCCGAGTTCGGTCAAGTTCTCGACGAGACCTATAACGTGACGCCGCCTGCGCCGGTCGAAGAGATCTTCGCCCGGATCGAAGATGCCGAAAGCGCAGGAGCTTCGGAATGAAGCTCGTCCGCAGACAAGTCTTACGTCTGGCCGCGGGCGCTGCCGCGCTGCCGGCTTTCTCCTTCATCACGAAGGCGCAAGCCTATCCGTCGCGGCCGATACGCATCCTTGTCGGCTTTCCGGCCGGTGGCGCGCCTGACATCCTGGCTCGCATCATCGGTCAATGGCTGCAGGATCGCCTCGGTCAGCCGGTCATTGTCGAGGATCGGCCCGGCGCGAGCAGCAATCTCGCGACCGAAGCCGTCGTGCGGTCCACGGCGGACGGCTACACGCTCCTCTCGGTCGCTTCGCCGAACGCCATCAATGCGACCGTCTACGAGAAACTCAATTACAACTTCATTCGCGACATCGCTCCGGTCGCGAGCATCACGCGGCTGCCCGATATCATAGTGGTGAACCCTGAGTTTCCGGCCAAGACCGTTCCCGAATTCATCGCGTACGCCAAAGCCAATCCCGGCAAGATCGCCATGGCGTCGGCAGGCAACGGCACCTCGGGCCACGTTGCCGGCGAACTGTTCAAGATGATGGCCGGCGTCGATCTGCTGCATGTGCCGTATCGCGGCGGACCGCCCGCGGTGACCGACTTGCTCGCCGGCCGGGTGCAGGTCCTGTTCGACGTGGTGACGAACTCACTCGAACAGATCAAGGCCGGCAAGCTCCGCGCGCTCGCAGTGACCACCCTGGAGCGCTGCCCGGCGCTCCCCGATGTTCCGACCGTGGCCGAGTTCGTGCCCAATTACGAAGCGAGCTACTGGACTGGGTTGGGCGCACCGAAAGGCACGCCCGCCGAGATCGTCGAAAAGCTCAACAGCGTGATCAACGCGGCTCTCGCCGATCCAAAGATAAAGACGCGGATCACCGACCTGGGCGGGACCGTCCTCTCGCTATCGAGCGCCGACTTCGGCACGTTCATCGCCGCCGAGACTGACAAGTGGGCCAAAGTGGTCCAGTTCGCCGGTATCAAGGGCGAATAGCGCCGCTACACGTTGAGCGCAGCATCACTGCTCCACTGAGGCAAACTTTCCGCAAACGCCCTTATAGCGCCCGTTACGACAACATCGCTGACCATTTGGGCTCGCACCGACTGCCGGTCACTGGCGGCCGCTGGCGACTGCCCCATCGTCTGGACACCGCAGGGGCCGTGCCGCAGGATATTGCGGTGAGGAAGACGCACATGGCGTCCCTCATCAGGGAGGAAATCATGGGCAAATGGAGACGCCGACGGGGCACGCCATCGCTCGATGACGTCGCCGGCAACGGTCTCATCAATCGACGCGCTTTGTTAGGACAAGGTTTTGCCGCTGCGGGCGCAGCGGGCGTTGCTGGAATAACCGCCGCGGCCGCCGAGCCGCTGATCGACGAGCCGTGGAGTCTGGAGTTCGGCGGCAACACGCCGCCGGCGCAGTCGCCATCGCCGTTCGAAAAGAACGTCGTGCGCGCGCTCAGCAATCCGGACGGCGAGTTTCGCAATTCGCATGCGCGCACGCCGCATCAACTGATCGACGGCACGGTGACGCCGTCTCGGCTGCACTTCTCGATCAACCACTGCGGCATTCCGAACATTGACCCGACCAAGCACAAGCTTGTCATCCACGGCATGGTGCGCCAGCCGCTCGAGTTCACGCTGGAGACACTGTCGCGCTATCCGCTGGTGAGCCGCATGGCGTTCGTCGAGTGCGCCGGCAATTCGGCACCGATGTTTGCCAAGGATCCGCTGCAGGTCTCCGTGCAGATGCTGCACGGCCTGGTCTCCAACTCCGAGTGGACCGGCGTGCCGCTGTCGACATTGCTCGACGAAGCCGGCATCGATCCGAAGGCGAAGTGGCTGGTCGCCGAAGGCGCCGACGCGCAAATGCTCGATCGCAGCGTGCCGGTCAAGAAGGCCTACGACGACGCGCTGATCGCGATCTACCAGAACGGCGAGCATCTGATGCCCGGCAACGGCTATCCGATGCGCCTTCTGCTGCCCGGCTATCAGGGCAACATGAACGTGAAGTTCGTGCGCCGCATCAAGGTCATCGATCAGCCGGCCATGAGCTACTTCGAGACCAAGAACTACTCGCAGATTCTGCCGGGCGGCAAGACGTGGCGTTTCCACTTCGTCATGGAAGTCAAGAGCTTCATCACGCATCCGTCGTTCGGCACGAGTCTGAAACAGCCCGGCCTCTATGCGATCTCGGGCGTCGCCTATTCGGGCACCGGCCGCATCTCAAAGGTGATGGTCTCGGCCGACGGCGGCAAGAGCTGGGGCGAAGCCGCGCTGCAAGGTCCGATCCACGAAAAGGCCTTCACGCGATTTGTCATGCCGTGGCGCTGGGACGGCCAGCCGGCGGTCCTAATGAGCCGCGCCTATGACGACGGCGGCAACGTGCAGCCGCTACGCGCCGATTTCGTCGCGATGCGGGGCGAAGCGGTCAAGCCGGTCACGACGCCGCTCGCTTTCCCCAACCAACACTACAACAGCATCACGAGCTGGGCGATCGACAGCCAAGGGGAGATCAAGCATGTATACGCGTAAGTCGCTCGTTGCGGCCGCCCTTGCGCTGTCGTTCGGCGCCGGCGCCGCACTCGCCGAAAATTCCGGACTGGGCAAGCCGCTCTCGGAACAAGACGTCAAGCAATGGGACATCGCCATCCTGCCCGACGGCACCAATCTGCCGCCCGGCAGTGGCACCCCGGCTCACGGCGCCGAGATCTACGCGCAGAAATGCGCCGCCTGCCACGGCGAAGCGGGCAAAGGCGGCGTTGCGCCCTTCTATCCGGCGCTGGTCGGCGGTGCGCCGCTCACCGACGGCATCGACACGGTCAAGACCATCAAGAACTACTATGCTTATGCCACGACGATCTTCGATTACGTCCGGCGCGGCATGCCGTACAACATGCCGCGGTCGCTGACCGATGACGAAACCTACGCGCTCACCGCATACATTCTCTCGATCAATAAGCTGATCGGCGACAATGACGTGATGGACGCCAACACGCTGCCAAAGGTGAAGATGCCGAACCGCGACAACTTCATCATGCCCTACCCCGATCGCATCTAGCGGACAGCTGTTCGCTTGCTGCGCCGTAAACAATGTGACCGCCGCGGCCTTCGGGCCGCGGCTTTGCATCAGCCGCAGGCTTTGCGTTCAGACCAGTGGTGACTCGCAAACGCAGCGTCTTCTTTCAGCGTAAAGAGCCGCCCCTATTCGTGAAGCAGCCTTTTCCAGTTTGAAGGCACCCGTCCGGCTGGTCCGGGCACCGGTTGATCCAGCGGACGACAGTCGGGAGCGTGAAGCTTCGGGCCGGTGAAAGATTCTTCCGTACGATAGTCGTAAAACCACTCCTCGCCCGGCTCGAAACTCGTGATGATCGGGTGACCCGTCGCGGCGTGGTGTTTCGATGCGTGCTGATGTGGTGAACTGTCACAGCAGCCTATGTGCCCGCATTCGGCGCATCTGCGAAGATGCAACCACCATCCGCCCAGCCTCGAGCATTCGACGCAACCTGTACCGCTCGGCTTGGCCGCTGGGTTGATACCATCCCTCTCGGACTTCATGGCTCCTCGCTAACTTTCGTTCGCTTCAACTTCGCATCGCCCGATCATTACAACGGCTTGAGCCTATCCATCATGGTCGGAATAAACTCCGACACCGTGGGATGAATGTGCATCGCGCGTTGGATCATTGTGTAGGGCGCCTTGGCGTACATGATGTCGAGTACACAATGGATGACCTCGTCACCTTCAAGTCCCAGGAAGGAGGCGCCCAGTATTTGTTTGTTATCGCGATCCACGAGGATTTTCATGAACCCCTTGGTCTCACCTCTCTCATACGCGCGCATGACGTCCTTCATTGCCATGGTCGAGATCAGCGCGGACTTTCCGGTCTTGCGGACTTCCGCTTCGGTCATCCCGGCGCGGCCAAGCGGCGGATCGGTGTAGAGCGCGTAGGCCATGATCCGATCGCTCACTCGTCTTTGATCGTCGTCGAGAAGATTCGCTGCAACGATCTCGAAATCATTCCATGACGTGTGCGTGAACGCGCCTCGACCATTGCAGTCGCCCATCGCCCAGATACCTGGAATGTTGGTACGCAACTGATCGTCCACCTGGATATATCCTCGCCCGTCCGTAGCGATACCCGCCTTGTCGATTCCAAGGTCGTCGGTGTTTGGCCGCCGTCCGGTCGCAATCAGCAGATGAGTTCCGGCAATCTGTGAGACCCTCCCGCTCGATTTGACGTTCGCCACGATCGAGTTCCCCTGCTTCTCCACACCGACGAGCGCGCTGTCGACGCACACGTCGATGCCTTCCTCCTTGAGGAAGCCCGCAATAGCTTGTGAGACGTCGTCGTCCTCCCGCGAGATCAAGCGCGGTCCGAATTCGATCACGGTCACCTCACTTCCGAAACGACGATAGACCTGAGCAAATTCGAGGCCGATGTAACTGCCGCCAAGGATCATGAGGTGCGAGGGGAGGAAATCGATGTCCATCACCGAGCTGTTGGTCAGGTACGGGACCTGGTCGAGGCCGGGTATCGGCGGAATTGCGGCTCGCGCACCTACATTGATGAAAATCTGATCGGCCGTAAGCTCCGCACCGTTCACGGCTACTTTCTTTTCCGCAACAAAGCGGCCATGGCCTTGGTAAACCGTGCATCCTTGTAAGCTCTTCAGCGATTGCTCGACGCCATCGCGGAACACAGCCACAACGGCGTCCTTTCGCGCCTTGACCGCCTTCATGTCGACGTTTACGGACCCCTCAATCCTGACGCCGTAATCGGCAGCGCGGCGCGCAGCATGTGCAACGTAGGCGCTCGCGGCTAGCGTCTTGGTCGGAGTACAGCCTGTGTTCACGCATGTGCCGCCGAACAGCTTGCGTTCGATGATCGCGACCTTCCGGCTCGCAGCCACCAATCGCCGCGCCAAGGCCGGCCCGGATTGTCCAGCGCCAATAATAATCGCGTCGTAGTTCGGCATGATGGACCTCCGATTGCCTCCTGTTCAGCCCAACCTGCCACGCGGTGCAAAAACTTCGCGCATGGTCCGCGTTTACGGCGGAGCAAGACTCTGCGCTCATCGAGCCAGGCATTATCTAGATCGTCACATGAAATCTCCAGGAACAGAGCGATCCTAGTCGCGACGCATCATTCGATTCCATAGAGCAAACAACTCCCAATCCGCACGGACAATCTGTTCACCCACCGCCGATCGGCGCGCCCTTCTCCGCCACCGAACGTTTCATCAAGAAGACGACGAGCGTCAGCGCAAGCATCACGACGGCGAATAGCCAAAAACAGTCGAAATACGACAGTGCCGATGCCTGTTGTTGACGCAGATTTTCCAGCGCCTGCCAGGCCAACTGTTGTGCAGTTGCTGGGTCGCCGGTCTGCTGCAGGAAACGAGCTTGAGCTTGTTCAATGAAAGACTGTACCGCCGGATTAAAGGGATCAAGGCTCTCGCCGAGCCGCAGCGTATGGAATTGATCGCGTCTTTCCTGCAGCGTCTGGGCCATGGACGTGCCAACGCTGCCTCCCTCGTTGCGCAGAAGACTCAATAAGCCCACAGCCGCGCCGCGCAGCGCGACCGGCGTATAGAGATAGGCAGCCACATTTGCTGGTGCAAAACATATGGACAGCCCCAACACCAAAACGACCCGCGGCCACACGACTTGATCCGGACTGATCAAGAGGTTCATCTGCGACATCCAGTAATTGCTGGCGGCCATCAGCAGCAAGCCCGTGCCTATCAACCATCGGGCGTCTGTCTTGCGGCCCAGCATAAAGCCAATAATGGGCATCGCAACGACAGCGAACAACCCGGCCGGCGACATGACCAGCCCCGCGTCCAAGGCGTTGTAACCAAATAACGTCTGAAGCAAGCTGGGCCAAGACGTGCTGGCACCGTAGAGCACGGCATAGGCGCAAAAGATAATAATACAGCACGCGGCGAAGTTACGTTCGGCCAACGGTCGGAAATTGACCACCGGGTTGGGGCTGCGCATCTCCCAGAAGACCAATCCAACCAGCCCCACGGCAAAGAGCGTGGCCAATGTCTGCACGCGCCAGAATGGATCGCCCAACCAGTCCCATTCTTGCCCCTTACTGAGCATTACTTCCCAGCAGACCATGACGATAATCAGTAGCGACAAACCGATCGAGTCAAAATGAAACGGCCGCTTCTTCAGCTCTTTACGTTCTTTCGTGAGGTAATCCGGGTCGCGGAGAAGTGCGTAACAACCGCCAAATGCCAGGAGACCGATCGGCACGTTGATCAGAAAGACCCACCGCCACTGGTACTCGTCCGTCAGCCAGCCCCCGAGGGTCGGTCCGACCACCGGCGCGAGCAGAGCCGCCAAGCCGAACAGGGTCATCGCTACGCCCTGCTTTTCCCGCGGGAAGGCGTCGAGCAGCACGCTTTGACTGCTGGGCTGCAAACCGCCGCCAGCCAGGCCCTGGGCGACACGGAACAGCATGAGCTGGCCGAGACTGGTGGCCATTCCGCACAGCGCGGAACTAAGAGTAAAGACGGCGATAGACAGCAAGAAGTAGTTGCGGCGCCCCAGATGCGCACTCAACCACCCGGTGATCGGCAGGATGATGGCGTTGGCAGCAAGGTAGCTGGTGAGAACCCACTCGCCGTCGTCCACCGTAGCCGACAGGCCACCAGCGATGTAACGCAACGCCACCACCGCGATCGTCGTATCGAGCACCTCCATAAAGGTCGGTATCACCACCACGGCGGCCACCAGCCAAGGGTTACCCGCCACGGAAAATCTTGAGGGCGAAAGAGCCGCGTCGGTCATTTGCCGGCGCCAAGCGCGCTTTGATGTGAAGGATCAGAAGTTTGCGGTTGGGGCTCATAGCCTTGCAGGAATTTCCCGGCGTCGGGCCCAGTCGGCGGCTTGTTCACATAGACGTAGGGAACAACGGATGTGCCGACGAATAGGGAGTTTTCGTTTGGGTCGTATCCTTCGATCTCGATTCGAACGGGCAGCCGCTGGACCACTTTGATGAAATTGCCGGTCGCATTCTCTGCCGGCAGCAATGACAGCGTCGATCCGGTTCCCATCGTAAATCCGGAAACCCGCCCCTTGAATACGTGTCGGCTTCCGTACATGTCGACATAAAGGTCGGCAGGCTGGCCGATGCGCAAGTCACGCAGCTGTGTCTCCTTGAAATTGGCATCGACCCAGATCTCGTTGAGCGATCGGATTGCCATCAGAGACTGCCCAACCTGCACATTATTGCCGGAATTAACATTTCGGCGCGTCACAACCCCATCAATTTCTGCAACGACGTCGCAGTAACGAAGGTTCAGTTCAGCCTGAACGAGATCGCGTTTGGCGGCTTCGAGCTTGGCTTGCGCCTGCTTTACGGCCGGGGCGTTATCCGTAAGTTCGGCCAGCGTGCGATCGATATCGCCTTGATCCAGGCTTTCGAACTGCTTGAGCATCTCCTTAGGTAGCTGTTCATACGAATGAGCAACGCCAAGCTGCGCTGCCGTCTGGATGAGAGCGGCCTGGGCCTCTCGAACGGAAGAGAAAGTCTGATCGATGTCGGCCGGCACCTCACCGAGGTTCCCGCTTTCGGGCTGCGCCACCAATCCCAGGGAAACACGGGATTGATGTACGTCAGATACTGCTTGAATGACCTCCGCCTGCGCAACCGAGAGGGCAGCTTGCCGTCGATCGTACTCGTCCTGACTAATGGTCGCGTGCGGCAACAACTGCACAGCCCTGTCGAATTCAAGTTGTGCCAACTTGAGTGTGGCCTTGCTTTTATCGAGTGCGGCAACGCGAGCGCTCAGGAGGGCCACTCGGTTGTCGACGTCCTCCATGGCATTTTCCAATTGCCAGCTCAGGCTCCTGGCTTGTGCTTCAACGCCGCGAACTGTGGCTATGGCCGCCTGAAGGTCCGCCTTCGCGGTGTCGACAGCCGCGCTCTTCACGGCGACCGCGTCATGAAAGGGCTCCTTGTCCAATTGGACGAGAAGATCTCCCTTATGAACACGGTTGTTATCGTCGACCAAGACGCTGGCGACTTGTCCGCCTACGCGAGCGGCAACAAATGTGACGTGGCCATTCACGTAGGCGTCATCAGTCGAGACGGTGTTGAGCGTCAGCCGGATCCAGGGAACGCCGAATATCGAGATGGCCCCCAGCGCAAGAGCTCCCAGCGCTCCAATCACCAGTCCTTGTTTCAATCCAGGTCGATGCTCGGCGGCGGTGCCCGCGCGGCCAGAAGAACCGCTCTGTATTGATTTGCTTCCCTGCTCGGCCGAAGGGGGTTCGTCGGCCGCGGGGCGGTCGTCGATCCGAGCCAACTCGCGGTTATCCGCGCTTTGTTGCTCCACGATAACGAACCTTCACTTCGGCCGTCTTTGACTTCGGTGGATCCTCGAGGACTGAACGGCAGGATGGCCGGCGAACACTTTCTGTGGCGATTGCGGGATCAGGCTGCTGCCCGTGAACGGCCTAGCCATTTCGTTGAAGCCAATGTGTACGCGGTCGCCACAGATGTTTTCATGTGTCGTGCCGTTTAGCCGTACGTGACGCCCGGGTTGCTTTGCCCAACTTCTATAATGTAACCGTCAGGATCGCGAATGTAGCAGCGCGTCTCGCCGTATTTGGGCTTTGGCTCGGTGATGAACTCGGCTCCTCGGCTTCGCCAAAGTTTGTAGCACGCTTGAATATCCGCAACGCGGACATTCATAAAGCTGCTGACTTTATCGGGATCGGGGGGGACGCTGAGGATTACCGTTGGTTTGTCCGGTGTCGGACCGCCCCCGGGGTTGACGATGAGCCACGTGTTCGCGATCTGAAGGTAGCCCGGCGCGCCCTTGCTGTCGCCTCTGCTCAGAATGCGGCCGTCGAAGACCTTTTCGTAAAATCGGAGCGATCGTTCGACGTCGGCGACGGTGAGAAAGTGTGCGACGGTAATGCCGTCCTGCGGTGGCATCTGATAGGTTTTCTGCTCGACTTCTACTTGGCTCATGGACAACTCCTATTTAGGCTCGGGGATATAAAGTTAAGAGGCGCGTGGAGTAATCTACCGATCCGTCAGACGGAATGTTTGGCCAGGAATGCAAGAATGAGACTCGCGATCTCGTCGTTCTTCTCGTCCAGGGCGAAATGGCCGGCGTCGAGTAGGTGAATTTCGGCATCTGGCAGATCGCGCTTGAACGCCTCCGCACCGGGAGCGATGAACGAGGGATCGTTCCGCCCCCAGACCACCAAAGTCGGCGGCTTGTGCTTGAGCAACCACCCTTGCCACGCCGGATAAGACGCGACATTCGTCCGGTAGTCGTACAGCAGATCGGCCTGGATTTCGCGTTGGCCGGGTCTCGACAGGTGGGCGTACTCGTCAGTCCAGGTGTCCGGGTTATAACTTTCGGGGTGCGAGGTGCCGAGGGTATGACGCTGTTCGGTCGCTGTGAGCGACACGAACGCGTCGAACACTTCAGGATGCGTTTTCGGATCGGCCCAATATTGCGCGATGCCGGCCCACTTTGCGCCCAGGCCCTCCTTATACGCATTGGCATTCTGGATGATGAGCGCCCGTAGCCGCTCCGGTTGCGCCAAGATGATACGAAAGCCGACTGGCCCGCCATAGTCATGAAGATAGAACGCGTATTTGTTGATCTCAAGTTGCTCGAGGAGGCCGTTGATCGTCTTGGCCAAATTGTCGAAGGTGTACGCATACGACGACGGTAGCGGGGCGTCACTCTGACCAAATCCTGGAAAATCCGGCGCTACCAGATGATAGCGTGTTGCGAGCAACGGGATAAGCGTATCGAACTCGCGCGAGGAAGAGGGGAAACCATGCAGCAGCACGATCGTCGGCGCGCTCTTCGGACCAGCTTCGCGGTAGAAAACTCCGACACCATTAACCGCCATACGGTGATAGGTCGTCGTCGCGGATGTCGACGCTAGCGAAGTAGTTTGCACACGATGACCAACGATCGACGCCGCCGCAGCTGTCGGAGAAGTTGCTGTCATCATAATTTCCGTCCGTAGCGGCCGGGCGCTCGCTGGCGTCAGCGCAGGAGATCGAGCGCGCTGATGGAGACATCAGTCGTAGAATGCGGGGAGCAGCTTTAGGGCGTCGGATTCCGCTTTGTCGTGATTGATAAACAGCTTCGCTTTGTATGTTGCGATCATCCGCCTGATCCTCTCCATAGAGGCGATCGACGCTGCCTTGTCCGTGTTCAAGGACGGCACCGTGTCTTTTTCAAAATTCTCTTCCAGATGAACCACGTCGCCGGACAGAATGATGAAGCCTGAGTTCTTCAGATGCACCAACAAGGATTGACTGCCGGGAGTGTGTCCCGGTGTGGAAACCAAGGTGACACTACCATCGCCAAATACGTCTGTATCACCGTCGAGTAACTTGAGATGTTTCGGAGTGCCCAAAAGCTTACGTGCGAGAGCCTTCAATTGATTCACATTGTCGTTCGGGCCATCGGCAGAACTGATCCACTCATACTCGGCCCGCTGCATCAGAACCGTTGAAGTCGGGAACAAGCGAACATTGCCAATGTGGTCACCGTGAGTATGGGACAGCGCAACATAGGTCATGTCGGTTGTCTTAAGGCCGATGGCAGCGAGTTGATCAGTCAGCGTCTTATCCAGATGGTAGACAATCAATTTAGGCAGCGTTGACCAGCCTTTGGGGTCGTTCAACGCGGATTCAGGAACACCCGTATCCCAGAGCAACCATTCGTTTCCCCGCTGTATCAGCCAGCACGTCGACGAGAATTCGATGCTACGCCCGACATTTTCGCCGGGGGTCCAGACCGACTCGTCGTTCGCCAGGGAATGACCGCCATCCAGCCGATAAAGCTTATCGGCAAAGCCAGCCCCGGTCGCGTCCGGCAGCCTCGAGCCGGCGGTTGCAGTCAGCGTGCCGTCTAGCGACATATCCGAGCCTCCGGTCAGAAACCTAAATACGCGTTAGTGCTTTGCGTTCCTTCGGTGATCGCCTTAAATGCAGAGACCTCGCGCGGGAATTCCGGAAAACGTGACCTGCCGGCCCCACCTCTACGACGCCCGAACGGCGGCACCCGGTGCTGCCTTTTGCTTTACCGCTGCCATCAGTGTCTTCGCGGCAGGGCCGGAGGAAGCTGGATTCTGTCCCGTGATCAGTAAACCGTCGCTGACCACGTGAACCCCCCAGTCCTTTACCTTTGAGAAGACGGCGCCCAGGTTCAACATCTCATCTTCGACGAGGAAGGGCACAACCTTGGTGAGACCCATCTCTTCTTCCTCGCCGTTGGTGAAGCCGGTGACTTCCTTGCCCTGGACTAGAAACTTGCCGTCCGTCGTCTTGACATGATGCAGCGCCCCTGTGGAATGGCACACGATGCCGATCGGCTTGCCGGCAGCAATGAAAGACTCGATCAGTTTGATGGAATGCTTGTCTTCGGCGAGATCCCACATCGGGCCGTGGCCACCCGGGTAGAAGACGGTGTCGAAGTCTTCTTGCTTGACGCTGTCGAGGCGAACAGTCTTATCGAGCTGAGATTCCGCGCTTGCGTCCTTCTCGAACCGGATCGTGAGATCAGTACGCGATTTGGGTTCGTCGCTCTTAGGATCCAGCGGCGGACGGCCGCCTTTCGGGGATGCGAGCGTGATCTCGACGCCGGCGTCCTTGAAAACGTAATAGGGCGCGGCAAGCTCTTCGAGCCAGAACCCTGTCTTTCGGCCAGTGTTACCGAGCTGATCGTGGGATGTGATTACCATCAGCACTTTCATGACCTTCTCCTTCGCTATGGCCCTTCTTCACGCTGAAAAAACGGCAAGGACGGCGGCTAGATTGACGGCGATCGCGACGACAAGGCGCAACTCCTGTAAGTCGAGCTGCGGTCTCCATAGTCAGAGTCAAAATCGGATTTAGATTTCGCTTTTGCGCCTACCGACGACACCAGGCTGCCAATTGATGGTCAGCGGCGAGTTCGCTGCGTCGCCGTTTTTTTGGGCACACAAATCAAGCAAGCCGCATGAACATTGAAAACGAGGTTACGCTTCGTCGGGATGGCTGTCGATGAGATGGCCGATCACATGTCCGGTACCGGACATGCGCAACATGACGCTTCATCGCGGTCCAATAGCTACAAGTTATGACGCGGCGATGCCTAGCAATGCATCGATCGAATATTTTCCCGCACCGGTCATGTACAATAGCAAGAAGCCTCCCATAATGCTGAGATTTTTATAGAAGCTGTCCATGCTGTCGACGTAATCCGCCCCTGTTATGGTCCAATAGCGATGCCCAATAAGCGCAGTTCCCAGCGTGTAGAAAAACATAAGTAAAGCCGAAGGACGCGTGAACGCGCCAACAGCGGCCGCGAACGCAACCGGAAGCTCCATGAAGATCGATACGGCAGTCGCCAGGACCGGCGTGGGGACACCAAGCCCCACCATTTGACTTACCGTGCCCGAATAGTCTCTCAGCTTTCTCCAGCCGAAAATCAGAAACACCGTCGCGAGAAGAAGACGGGCCGCGAGAATGAGCTCATCGTTGATGCCGCTTATCATGACGCTACCCTCGCTCCCGATTTTCCTGTCGTTACGGGCCGATCATGAGAAATCTCGGGGAACAGAGCGCTCCCAGTCGCGACGGCACACTTCGTTTGCGCCCTCGAAGGCGCGTAAACTTCCTTGCAGCAGGAAAGCAATGCCCGTGCATGACATCCGCAGCTGCGTCTCGACCCGGATTTGCCATTCGTCTCGCGACAGCGTCTGAGTCTGGCGCAGTTCGGCAACGGCACTCAGCGGATCGTTGTCCCCGACGTGATACTCAGACTTGTACTGGATGCCCGATTCCAGGCCAATGCGCTCGATACGTTCGATTCGCACACCGTCGCGACGAGTGATGGTTGGCTTCTGGGGCGGCGCCGTCTCCGGTTCAGGAAAGGGCGTGAGTCTCGCGTCTGCGACATTGGGCGAGCGTTGCGGCAGATCGAGCGTGCCGGCAAAAATCTGCACGGTTGCCGTCTCAGGACCGGGCCAGATCGTCGGCCAGTAAGCCGTCGATATCGCAAGCCTCACTTTGTGACCGGCTGGAAATACCGAGCCCATATCGTTGAGCTGGATGCGCACTTGGTAGCGCTGACCCGTCGCCAGCACCGCAGGATTTTCGTGTCCGTCGCGATGCGTGAGGTTCAGTACGCCATAGCTGACGCGCAGCGATTCACCGGTTGGGTGCACATCGCATAACCGAACCACCAGATTCGCAACCGGCCGGTCGGACGCGACATCGAGCGTTACGATCGGAGCGCCCAGAATCTCGATCGGCTGATCGAGTGGCGGCGTCTCCAAAAGGAGCGAGCGCGTATCGTCTTCCTGCTGGTCGCGGGCCTGATCGCGCCCACGGCCGAACGGAACCCAGTCGCCTGCGCATTCACCGACCGTCTGCAGCGAGCACACTGCGCGAGCCGTCAAAGGCGTCGCGCCGTCTCGTAATCCCTCATCCGTCAAGAACAGCCGCCGCGGCGTTATTCCCGGCGGTGGCCACGACGGCTCTGCAACCCATCGGCCCGGCAACGTGTCGTGGTGAGCCGCCGGCTTCACACTGTCCGTCATCCACGCACGCAGCATCGGGCCATCCATCACGCCGGTGTCGACACCCTTCAGCCAAAGATCCCACCAGCGCAGGATTTCCTGGAGGAATCCGATTTGGGGGCCGGGAAGCGCGAAGTGCGGATAGGCGTGTGCCCACGGGCCGATGAGACCCTTGCGCGGCACCTTTAGTCCCTCAAGCAGCCGCGGAATGGCGTTCTTATAACCATCGGTCCAACCACCGACGGCGTAGACCGGGCATTGGATCGCTGCGTAGTCCTCGCATACCGATCCGTGCTTCCAATACGCATCGCGCCGTTGGTGCTGCAGCCAATTGTCCTGAAACAGCGGTATGTTCTGCAGCCGCTCCAGCCACATCGCCCGCCAGCTATCGCCGACCAGCACCGGATCGGGCGGAAGGCACATCAAACTGAAAAAGAAAAAGGCCCACTCGAGCCCAGCCTTGGTCAGAAACGTGCCACCCATGTAATGCGCGTCGTCGGCGTACCGATCGTCGGTCGAACAGATGGTGACGATGGCTTTGAGTGCGGGGGGACGCCGCGCCGCAATTTGAAGTCCGTTGAACCCGCCCCAGGAGATTCCCATCATCCCGACCGAGCCATTGCACCAAGGCTGAGCCGCCAGCCAGGCGATTAGCTCCACGCCATCGTCTTGTTCCTGCTTGGCGTACTCGTCGAACAGCAGCCCCGTCGATTCGCCGCTGCCTCGAAGGTCGACGCGGACGCCCGCGTAGCCATGACCTGCCAGATAGGGATGCGTGAGCGCGTCTCGTTCATAGGTCCCGTCGCGCTTGCGATACGGCAGATACTCCAGGATCGCGGGAACCGGGTTCTGTTCAGCATCCTCCGGCAACCAGATGCGGGCCGCCAGCTTCGTACCGTCTTTCAACGGGATCAACGTATGCTCGATCACCCGCACAGTTCTGGGGAATGTCGTGACAATCACGGGGGTACTCTCATTGGCAACGATGACGGGAACTCTCTAAGGCGGCCGACTAGAGCATTCAGTGAGACGCCACTTTCTTCCACCCCCCCGGCTACTGCTGTTCTGCGCGCACCCTTCGGCCGATGCAACGCATTCTTAGTCCTCGTTCGTCGGGCAGCAACCCGGCAGGACATTGTGCTTGTGTAACGCGCGCGGGCGCAAACTATCCGACGTTGCGAAGAAGCTTCCCATAACCGGCTATCGGAACACCGTATCCGATGAATTGCAGCCCCTTCCAAAGCGATGCCTGCAGGCTCGAAATGACGAAGGTGCCAAGCTCCTTCTCAAGTGCGTCGATGATGTCAACACAGGGTTGCGGCGCGCCGGGAAAATACAGCGCGTCGGCGCTCTTTGCCTCTTCAAAGACTTGCTTTCCCAGGTCCCAGCTTTTTTGCAGCGGTGTCCGCGTCAGATCGAGGTAGGCGACGCCAGAGCCCCTGATGCTCAACACCTCGAAGCCGGATTTCTCAAGATACTCCTTGACCATGGCATTGACATTGTCGGGAAACGGCGTCGCAAGAGCAAGCTTGCGTGCGCCATATTTCTGCAAAGCCTCAATCGCAGCGACTTGTGCAGAGAAAGCCTTCCTGCCCGATGCTTGTTCGATCTTCTCGACGACGGTTTTTTCGAAGCCGTGCCCCGGCACGGCGACTGTTGGTGACCCGCCAAAGATGATGCAGTCCGGACTGTACTTACCGAGTTCGGTCGCCGCCTTTTCCGTTCGCGCCAACGCGGCATTGACTTCGTCGACTGTAACATCCTTCAGTTCGAGGCTAGTTCGCACCAGTGTAACGCCGTGCGGCGCCATGCGGTACCATTGACCTGACAGAGTCTCGTCGACAACTCCCGGAGACAGAAAGCCAATTCGCCCGATATGGCCGTATCCCTTTTTCAACAGCGCCTGATAGTCATTCGCCCTATCGGTGATAACGCGATCTGAGACCGGCACCGTCCTTTCTTCAGCAAGAACCTTTGATCCTTGCGCATCTGCCGCCTCGCCAATGGCGCCCGCTGCAGCAACCGATCCGATAGCCTGCAAGAACTCTCGGCGCTTCATGTTGGATCTCCCTCTGCTCCCTATCATTTTCCGGCGCCGGTACGATGGCGCGCGTTATCTGCTGACGGTAGACCCAACGTCCTGATCCGTGAAGATGCAAATGTCGCTCCTTGGCCCTCAGGGTCCGGCACGTCAGCCACGACTTCCAGTCAGTGCACACGCTGCCGCCAGCTTCGCGCTTGCCGGTCTGCAGCAGCGGGCGGCAATCTCATGGCGGTGATTGGGCGAATAGCGGACTTCTCGCCTGCATCCTCACATCGACGCGCATGTGATGCATGACGATGTGCGCCGGGCGATGCGACGTGCCGGAAAGCCTTCAGCGATCGACTTCGGTATGCCTATTGTCCGGACGTCTGTCCGGCCACTCTAGCTCGGCCGATATGCAGTCGGCCGAGCGAGGTCAGAATGCCATCGTATTGCGCGACGGCTTGGCTTGTTTGTACGGCGTAACAGGCTGCTCGAGCATAAAGCAGCGCTATAAAAGCGTTCGAGAGCTGTTCGGGCGGAAGATCTTCGACTTCAGCGTGATCGTCTATTAGAGTGATAACGGCGACTTCTCGATCACCGCAAATGCGAGGGATGATGGGGCCGCTGTCTTGAGCTGCAGCACTGCGCAAGGGCGTGAATTGCGCGGCCGTTCCACAATGTGTCGACCGACTACGATATTCTGATCGCTCACCTTTCGCGCGAGAGCGTGCCCGCAGGCCTGCTGGCGCTCGAACCGCACGGCCTTCTCCTTCCGCGCGAGAGCGGCGCGGCGCGTCTGATCGGCGCAGCGATGCGGGAGTTTTATGCGCAGGCCGACCACATGACGGTCAGCGAAGCCGAGGCGGCGATCGAGGGCATCGTGGCGATGACGACCGCGTTCGCGCGCATCAGGTTGGCGGGCAACGAATCGGATCACCTCAAGTCGAGGAGAAAGGCTGCGCTGGATTACATCGACGCGCATCTTGCGGACGCGCAGCTTGGGCCCGAGGAGATTGCCGATGCGGCCCACCTCTCGCGCGCGTCACTCTACCGGCTCCTGGCGGCGGAAGGCGGCATTCGCGCCGTGTTGCTGAAGCGCCGGCTCGATGAGGCGCTGCGGCTCATGCTGGAAGACAACAAGGATGAGCACTCGCTGAAGCAAATCGTCAAAAGCTGCGGTTTCGGCGGCACGAGCCAGTTCAGCCGGGCGTTTCGCGCGCGCTTCGGCGTGCCGCCACGGCAGTACCGCGTGCTCGTCCGCGAGCAGGACCTCGATTGGCACGAAGCGCGGCTTGTGGCCGACGGCTTCGACCAGCAAGCCCTCTTGTGGCGGCAACAGCGCCTGATCGGGCCGAAACAATCAAGCGGCCCCGATTGAGCCATCCCGCGCCGCTGCAGGTTAAATGTCGCTGAAGCGCGAAAACGCCACGGTCAGGACAATTCCGAGCAGGCAAAACAGATAGACCGCCTCGAACGAGCGGAGGTCGGTGTTTCTACGCAGTGTGTCCGCGAGCGTCATCAGATAAACGACCAACATCGCAAGTCCCTGTTTCCTCCAAAACGCGTGTCGGTCATCTTGAACTTCGGTCAAAAAATCGGGTGGTTCGCTGGCCATGGCTTTGAACTCAGACGAGGATCTGGGTGAATGCGACCGTCATGAAGCGGTCGAAGGCGCGCCCGCTCTTCTCAACTCGCGCCCGCAACAGGGCGCCCTCATAGGCGTCAAGAAGAAAGGCGGCCAGGTCAGCGGCCGGCGTCTTGGTGGAGATCGAGCCGTCGGCCTGGGCCTCGGCGATGACCGTGGCGATGTCCGTCGACCACGAGAGGTAAAGGTCGGCCAGGCGTTCGCGGATCAGTTGGCTTTGGTCGGCGAGTTCGGCACTGAAATTCCCCAAGAGGCATCCGCGTCCGAACCGCGCGCCAGTGTAGGCCTCGTTCAGCCGCTCGAAATGAGCGCGCAACCGTTGCAGCGGTGGAACGGATGTATCGGCGAGTGCAGCGCGGCGCGGGTTGTCGCGGCCATAGCGATCGACGACTTCGGCGCCGAGCGCCTCCTTGCTCTCGAAATGATTATAGAAGGAGCCCTTTGGCACCCCGGCCGCCGCCGTGATGTCCTGGACGCCGGAGCCGTTAAAGCCCTTTTCAATCAGGACCTTGAGCCCGGCATCCACGATTTTCTGGCGTACATTGGTTCTGGCCATGGGTGGTTTAATATGACCGGTCATCTTAATTGTCAAGTATTGCAATTCTGTATGTGTCTTGGATTTTTTGGAAATTTGCGAGCGTCGCAATCTATTCACCCGTAATGCGGGAATAGTGAATCAACATTATCTGTCGAAGTGCCAAGGCTTCGGCGTCGATATCTCATCAAACTCGGACGGCACTCCTTGTGGCATGGTCCGGTCGTGTTCCTGCCTCGCCTGCAATTGAAGCTGGTCAGGGGCGCCAACGACGAGGAACACGCCGCGTCTGGGAAGATTGACGCTTTAGCATCAACCCAATCATGTTTCGCAATGCGGAAATTCAGGACAGCGAAATGACGCTATGGGGCCACGCTGTGTGAAAACGTGCCCGCGCGAGCACCGCGCAGAATTGGTTTCTCTATTGTCTTTTCTGACAGTGGTCGCCCAGCGTTTTTGTTTTTCAAATTGATGAAGTCGAGACGATATTTCCAACGACGAATCCGATTTCGGAGTTTTCACCCAGCCTGGGCCAGGACCGGACTCATGCACCGTCCGTAGGGGCTCAGGTCGAGTTAATTAACTATTTGATTTCGCGGGCCTTTCCTGCGTTGTGATCGTACTGTCTTTGTTCAGTCGGGCGTCCAGTCGGGAGATTTTCACGCTCCTCTTTCGAGTTTTCGGATCGCGCTCGCGGCGAGCGCCGGGTCGCGGTGTAGGTAATTGGCATCGAGGATCGAGCGCACGTCGCGCAGCGAATGCCCGGTGATTGTCGCGATCTCGGCCTCGGAGCAGCCGACGAGCGCAAGCCGCGTCACCGCGGTGCCGCGCAGATCGTGAAAGGTGTCTCCGACAATTCCCGCCTTTCTCACGGCAATGCCCCGTGACGCTTGAAAGCCGCGCGACGTCCATGGGCGATGTTCTCGATACGGACGAATTTCGCCACGGTCCTTTGAGCGTATCCACCACACTTAACAGACAGATGCACAGGCTTCTCCGGAGCCCTCCTGAGAGACGAAACTAGTGGCTGAGCAACCGACTAAGGAAAAGCTGCGCCCGTTCGCTCTCAGGAGCGGCGAAGAACCTGGCAGGTGGCGCGCGCTCGATGATCTCGCCGCAGTCCATGAAGACTACGGTGTCGGCGACGCTACGGGCAAAGCCCATCTCGTGCGTGACACAGATCATCGTCATGCCGTCGTTTGCGAGATCGACCATGACGTCGAGCACTTCCTTGATCATTTCCGGATCGAGCGCCGATGTCGGCTCGTCGAAGAGCATGATCTGTGGCCGCATGCAGAGCGAACGAGCAATAGCAACGCGCTGCTGCTGCCCCCCTGAAAGCTGACTAGGATATTTCGCTGCCTGTTCGGCGATGTGCACTCGATCGAGAAAATGGATCGCGAGTTCCTCGGCGTCCGGCCGCTTCATTTTTCGAACTCGAAGCGGCGCCAAGGTCAAGTTCTCGAGCACGGTCAGATGAGGGAAAAGATTGAACTGCTGAAACACCATGCCGACCTCGCGGCGGATCGCCTCAATATGCTTGAGGTCGCGATTGAGCTCGATGCCGTCGACGATGATCTCGCCTTCCTGATGCTCTTCGAGGCGATTGATGCAACGGATCATCGTCGATTTGCCCGAGCCCGAAGGTCCGCACACGATGACTCTCTCGCCCTGGCCGACACTAAGCGACACATCGTCGAGCGCATGGAAGGCGCCATACCATTTGTGGACATGGCGCAGCTCGATCATCAGCCGCCTGCCGCCTTCAGTCATCCTCACTCCCACGTGACTTTTATTGAGGCGCTAATTCTTTGCTGGCGCGTTAATTGTCCATTCTCCGTTGGAGAGCCGCGCCAGCACGCCTTCCTCATGCAACGCGCTAAGCTCCACCGCGACTTCACGTCCGTCTTTGCTTCCGACGGCCTCTAGGATTTGCAGAAAGAACATTGGTCCCGATTCAAGCGCATGTCTTACGCTTTGGAAACGCGGAGGTTTTCTGATACGCGGCGGCGAGGGGCGCCAACTGACGATTTCATCGGCCTTGTCGTAGGGGGCGGTCGCGTCGAATCCGATTTTCGAGACATTCCCGTCTTCTCGCAGCGTTGGGTCCATATAGGCGCCAGTGAAGTCGCTTGCCAACACCGTATCTTTATCTGCTCGGAAGCGAGTCGACATCGCCCATTCAATGTCTTCATCGGAGAATATATCGACATCGTCATCGACGACGACAACGTGCTTCACGTCATAAAGGGCAAACATCGCAGCAATGGCGCGGCGGGCCTGCCCGGCGACACCGCGGCGCAATGCCACGCGCGCGTGAGTTTGCGCCGAGACCACCGAATGCACCTTCGCAGGCTCGATGTTTGCGCCCCGTAACGCCTTCAGATAACGAAGCTCGGCCGAGACGCTGTTGAGATTGGCCGCCTCCGTCCGTGTGAGCCGGTTCGTGCCATGCAACACGGTTTGGTGCAGCACGTCCTTTCGCATCGTGATCGCGGTGACATGAAAGACCGGATCCATATGGACGGGACCGTAATATCCCCAGTACTCGCCATATGGCCCTTCCTGCTCGACATACCCATGCTTATCCAGATAGCCTTCGATGATCATTTCCGCGTCGGCAGGCGCTAGAATGCCGTTGGTGAGTCCACGAACCATCGGCACAGGTTGGCCGCGCAACGTCGCGACCAGACTGAATTCGTCATCTGGCAATCTGAGCGTCGCCGCCATGAAGTCGAGCGGATGCGACCCGATGACGAAGCTGAGCGGCAATTTCTCGCCGCGGTCGACGCAACCGAGATAGATCCGCTTGAGATCGCTCGCCCAAGTCAAATTGGTGCGCATGGTTCGGCGATCCCGCAGCATCAGTCTGCGGCAGCCGACATTGCCTTTTCCGGTAGTCGGATCAACCGTGTAGTCGATGGCCGAGGAAATGTAAACGCAGCCGTCGAACGTATGCTGGATGTGGAACGGCAGCTTCATCAGATCGATATCATTGCCAGTGCGCACGACTTGATGGACTGGCGCTTCATCAGAAGGCACTTCAATAACCGTCTGCGGATTTGCGATCCGACGCGCGTATTCGTCGGCGCAGTCGCTAGGTTCGACACCCAACGCCATCGCGATACGCCGCCGGCTTCCCGAAACGGCAGCGATCATTTCGAATTGTTCAGGACCGACCCGTTTGAAGAGGGTTGCCTTCGGCGTCGCTTCGATGACGGAGCTCAGGTCGAGCAAGGAAACGGGCTTGTCGTGAATTTCCACTTCCCCGACTTCCATGAGCTGTTGCACGAAGGTGCGCAGGCGGAACTTATCGAAATCGACGTTACGGCCAGGCATTCTGCTTCCCCATTTGGCGACGTGGTCGCGTGCGACTTTGGTAAAGTTCGAGAATAATCGCGCGAAGCAACGCGTTGCGCAAGGAATAGCCAAGTTGATTATCTCAACTCCCGTAGACCCTTTCGCTGGGATAACATTCTCGCGCACGATTGGAGACGCCAAATTCATTCGATGGCATCGTTCTTGCGTTGCGTGGTGTCGAAGTGTAGATTTTTGATTAGACAAGCGAGGGCTGCGAGCTTAGGACGCCCACAAGTGCAAGTAGCATAAGCGGACCTTCGTGACGCGCTCTCTTTCTACCGCGAGACGTTGGGGTTAAGATGACAAGATATCTTTGCATTGCCGCCGTCGCACTGTTCACTGGCGTCGCTTCGACAACGTATGTTTGGGCGGAAAGCTCTTCCCTGCCAGGTGCCGGAACCACGGTGCATCCGGTCCAGCAGACGGAGGTCCTCGGTCTCTTTCAGGTCGCTATCGTGAACGCAGGGCTCGAAAAGCTCGGATATACGGTGGCGCCCGCCAAAACCCTCAACGTCGCTCTCTATTATGCGGCAGTCGCGCAAGGCGACGGTGATTTCGGAACGCAGACCTGGTGGCCGGCGCACAGATTCGCATACGAACACGCCGGCGGCGCGAGCAAGATGACGCTCATCGGCAAAGTCGTCGCCGGCGCAACGCAAGGCTACTTTATCGACAAGCGGACAGCGGAGGAGTTCAAGATCACAAACCTCGCGCAGCTAAAGGATCCGAAAATCGCGGCCTTGTTCGCGAGCAACCCTGGTGGCAAGGCAGAGCTCATCGGGTGCGAACCAGGATGGGCGTGCGAAAAGATCATTGATTACCAGCTTCAGGCCTATGGCCTTTCCGACACGGTCGAGCAAGTGAAGGGCACCGCCTCGATTCTGTTTGCTAATATAGCCAGCAAATACAAGAATGGTGACCGCATTCTCTATTATTCGTTTACGCCACTGTGGGTTAACTCAGTCCTTGTCACCGGCCGAGACGTTGAGTCGGTGGCCGTGCCGTTCACTGCGTTGCCGCCAGGCACAACCGACGGCGAACCTCACACTATCGGACCGGATGGACGTAACATCGGCTGGGAGATCACTGACCTTAAGGTCGTCGCCAACAACGAATTCCTTGCGAAAAACCCTGCCGTGAAGCGCTGGTTCGAATTGGTGACGATCCCGGTCGCCGACGTCAACCGCGAGGCTTTCGTCATTCACGACGGCGAGAAATCGCCCGAGGCCATTCAGGGACACGCGCGAAAATGGATTACCGATCACCAAGCGCAGTTCGATGGCTGGGTGAATCAAGTGGTCGCCGAATTTCATCGCTAGTTTCGCTCAGGGTCGAGCGCCGTGGAAACCGGCGACCCATTCCGCGGCTACGAACTTCCGGTCGGCGACTGGGCGCAGTCTCTCGTCGATTGGTCGGCAACGCACCTCAGGACGACCTTCCAGGCGATACGATGGCCGTTTGCCGAAGTGCTCGACTGGATGACGCGGACTCTGACGTCGGCACCATTCTGGGCGGTCCTGCTCGTCGTCGCACTTTTGGCCTGGCAGATCGCCGGCGCGCGGCGCGCCGGGTACTACATCCTCGGCTTTTGCTTTCTTGGTATCATCGGTGTCTGGCCGCAAACGATGATTACCATCGCGTTGTTGATGACCGCGGTACTGTTCTGCGTAGTCATCGGCATCCCCTGGGGAATTCTGTCGCCAAAAACAGGCGCGCCGAATCCACGGTACGTCCGGTGCTGGACGTGATGCAGACCATTCCCACATTTGTCTACCTCGTGCCCATCGCCATGCTTGTGGGAATTGGCAGCGTTCCTGGTGTGATGGCAACGATGGTGTTCGCGCTCCCGCCGACAATCCGCCTGACCGCGCTGGGCATCCAGCAGGTACCCGTTGGTCCGGTTGAGGCGGCCAAGGCACTCGGACTGAAATCGAATCAGATTCTGTTCTGGATTGAACTCCCGCTTGCCATGAAAGCGATCATGCTCGGAATCAATCAGACGGTGATGATGGCACTCGCCATGTGCGTCACTACCTCGATGATTGCTGCCGACGGGTTGGGGTTGCTCGTGCTGCGGGGAATCGGTAGCCTGGATATGGGGCTGGCTACGCAGGGCGGAGCGGGAATCGTCATCCTCGGCATCATGCTCGACCGGTTGACGCAGAGCCTTGGCAACAGCACGGCGGGCGAGACCAAATGGTTCGAGCGCGGGCCCGCGCGACTGGTGATCAGCGCTTTTTCCCCCCTCCGATGTAAGCTAGGACAATCTCATGCCACAAAGTCCGGTCGTGAAGAGCGCCTGACGCCATAGCGGGAAGCCAAATTTTGGCCGGCGACGTTAATTCAGTTGGGTGACGCACGACCCTCAGGGGCTTTGTTGCGGCGATGCGTGGTTGCTTCAACGTCGATTGCGCCGTCCGCTCGCAGGACGACCCCATAATCGCATTCGGCCGCCTCGCGTGAGACCAGACCCGTACGCACGTCGGCGGCAACGAGAGCCGGTTCGCGCTTGAATGGGGAGCCGAGTCCGCCACCGCCCGGCATTTCGATTACGAAGGATTCCCCTTGTGGGATCGTTCGCTGACCTTTTCCGGGCAGTTGCGTTCCGGAGCCGAGGCGCACAACGCCTTTAGCGCCATTCATCCCCCCCTCACGTCCGCGCGGCGGAAACTGCACGCGGTCATAAAGTGCACTGATTATGAAGGGCATGCCGTAAAGATGGCGCACTTCCATCACCTGACCAAGTCCGCCGCGAAACTCACCCGGCCCGCCGGAATCCGCGCGATACTCCTTACGTGTTATTAGGACCGGCGACAGCGTCTCGATGATTTCGACCGGGCAGTTCCGCACTCCGCTCGGAAAGGCGGTTGCCGACAGCCCATCCTTGCCTGGGCGCGCGCCCGTTCCTCCCGAATGAAAGCTCATGATGTTGAAAGGCCCGCTGTTCACGACGGGTGAGCCATCGTTCAACCGGCTGTCGCCACTCATTGCAACCAGATTCCACAAACAGGACGTTCCCTCCGCGGGAACAGCATGTTTAAGCGCCTTTCCCAAACAGCCAAACATAAGATCGGGCAGCATCTGGCCTGTTATATGGCGCGCAGCTACCGGCGAGGGATGCCTGGCATTTAGAATGCAATTCTCCGGGGCCGAAATTCGAATGACTGATAGGGAGCCTTCGTTGTTTGGAATTCCCGGCGCAATGATGCATCTGACGCCAAAGGTAGCGTATGCTTCCGTATAGCAGAATGGAACGTTGATCCCGTAGGAAGAGCTTCCCGACGTCCCAACGAGGTCGACGTCGATGCCGTCTGGGCCGATCGCCATAGTCGCCACAAGCTTAACCGGCTTGTCGTAGCCATCGAGCGTCATCTCATTGTGGTAAACTCCAGCAGGTATTTGCCGGATGGCCTCGAGACTTGCGGCTCTCGAGTGCTGCAGGATGTGGGCCGCAAGACCATCGAGCGAATCGATGGCGAACTCATCCATCATCGCGACCATGCGTCGCCCCCCGACGCCGTTGCACGCCGCTAGCGAGAACAGATCACCGATCACCTGCGCCGGCTCCCGCACATTCTCGCGAATGATATCTAGGGCATTGTTGTCAACCTCCCCCTCCCTGGCGAAGCGCATGATCGGGATCCGGATACCTTCCTCATAAACTTGACGCGCGTCGGGCCCCAGACCGCGACCGCCGACATCCACCATATGGCTGGTGGAGGCGACATAACTGGTCAATCGGCCATCACGGAAATTCGGGGTCACGAATGTGAAGTCGTGCAGATGTCCGGTACCCTTCCATGGATCATTGGTGAAGAACACATCGCCCTCACACATCGTCTCGGCGGGAAACCGGTCGAGGAAATGGCGCACCGCCCGCGCCATAGCATTCACGTGGCCTGGCGTGCCAGTCACAGCCTGCGCAAGCATGCGCCCCGCCGTGTCGAAAATGCCGGCAGACACATCTCCTGCTTCACGGGTCGACGTGGAAAATCCAGTTCGAATCAGGGTGATCGCCTGCTCTTCGGTCACGGCGATCAATCGATCCCACAAGATCTGCATCTGCAGCCGAGACCAGGAAGCCGGCATGCGTTCAGGTGAGGTGCTCATCAGCCAGCCCTTATTTTCTCTGCAATGCGATATAGCCAAGAGCCTTGATCTTCGCTTTGAACGCAGCACTGACGAGCGTCGATGTCTCATCCTCGGCAATGATTGCCGGGCCATCGACCACAGCCCCAGGCTCCAAATCGATCCGCCAATAGAGCGGAATCGATTCGCGCTTACCTAAGCGGAGATTGTAGAGTTCGCAGTGCCCGACCGGTTGCACGACCGCGTCCGCTGGGGACGGAGGCACGGCGGGCATTGCTGGCGACGGCGCCACGACCCGCAGCGACCAGCTCATCACCTCCACATTCAAGTTGGGGATCGTAATCCCAAACACGCGCTTGTATTCCTCAGCAAACAGTCGTTCGAGCAAAGCCGCCGCGTCAGGGCCAAAATCGTCAGCCGGAATAGGTATCGTCAATTCGTGCCCCTGGCCCATGTAGCGCATGTCCGCCGTCCAGGATTCGGTCAATGTTTCATCCAGAGCACCCTGCTTGACGAATTTTTCCGCTTCGGCGCGCATTTCGTTCCGCATCGACCTGATCGCCGCAGTGTCGAAGCGGTCGTCGAGTTGGGTGTAGCTCGTACGGACGATGTCATAGCTGACCGGCGCTAACAGAAAACCGACCGCGGACCCCACGCCAGCGCGCGTGGGAATGAGTATTTCATCGACCCCCAATTTCTCAGCCAAGCGCGCGGCATGCAACGGCGCGGCTCCGCCAAACGCGATCATAGTGCGCCCGGCGAGTTCCTTGCCGTGCTCCACCGCATGAACATGTGCTGCATTTGCCATGTTCTCCTCCACAATCTCGGCAATGGCGCAGGCCGCCTCCTCCGGCGTGAAACCGAGTCTTGCGCCGAGTTCATCCTTTATCGCGTCTGCTGATCGTGCTGTTTCCAGTCGGATCGTACCGCCAGCAAAACGCTCAGGATTGATCGCGCCCAGAACGACATCCGCGTCAGTGACGGTCGGCGCAGTGCCGCCGCGATTGTAGCAGGCAGGGCCAGGTTCCGATCCTGCGCTCTCTGGTCCAACCTGGATACGCTGCATGGTGTCGAGCGTCGCGATGGAACCACCGCCGGCGCCGATCTCGACCATTTCAACGGCAGGAATTCGCAACGGCAGACCGCTACCTTTCAAAAACCGGTATTGCCGCGCCACTTCGAAGGTCCGCGAAAATTGTGGTTCGCAATCATCGATCAGGCAAATTTTTGCCGTCGTCCCGCCCATGTCGAACGAAAGCACACGATCGAGCCCGCATTGCTTTGCCAGCCTCGAAGCAAGGATTGCGCCACCAGCTGGGCCCAACTCGACGAGGCGGATCGGAAAGGCGGACGCTGTCGCCAAGCTCGTAAGCCCTCCGGCTGAGGTCATCATGTAGACGGGACATGAGAAGCCGAGGTCCATCAACGCGCGCTCAAGCCGACTAAGATATCCGGCGATGATCGGCTGTACATATGCGTTTGCACATGCGGTCGACCAGCGCTCATATTCTCGAATCTCGGGACTGACATCCGCGGAGCACGTGATCCAAAGTTTTGGCAACAGCCGCTTCAACAGATCGCGGGCGCGGCGCTCGTGATCGGGCCACGCATAGGAATGAAGAAAGCCGATCGCTACGCTTTCTACTCTCTGGCTTTCGAGGCTCATCGCAAGTTTACTGAGTACATCCTCATCAAGCTTGAGGATCACGTTGCCGCGAGCGTCGATGCGCTCCGAGACAGAAATTCTGAGCTCGCGCGGCACAAGCGGCGACGGCTTGTCCATGAAGATATCGTACTGCTCGAAACGATTTTCGAAGGCCATCTCGACGGAATCCCGAAATCCTTCAGTTACAAGCAGCGCCGTTCTTGCGCCCTTACGTTCAATGATCGCATTGGTGGCGAGCGTTGTTCCGTGAATGATTGCCGCTACATCGCTCGGGCCAATTCTTGCCTTTTCGAGAATCAATCTGATGCCGCTGAGCACGCTGCTTTCGGGCGTCCGTGGGCTCGTCAATATCTTGGTGCTGATAACTTGCGCGCCATGGTCCAAGGCGAAGTCGGTAAAGGTCCCTCCGATATCGATTGCGAGACGTGCACTGCGTATCATTTTACTCCACCCCCAGACATTTCGTCTTGCCCAAGAGCATTCCTGTTCTGATTTAGGGCGCTGGGACAACAGACTACTCTTGCTACTGGCCATCTTAGAGTACTACATTGCTGTCGTCTCGTTATTTGTAGAATATTTTCGTTCTCCGTGGGTATAGTCCATATGGATTTCGTGTAATCCGTCGAAAGGAGATGACAGTGGCCAAGCCGTTCATGAACACGCCGTTTGGCGCCTATCACCAACGGGACGTGCCAAGCCCAAATCTGGAGCTCACGCAAGTTGGCCCCGGCACGTCAAGTGGCGAATATCTGCGACGTTTCTGGCAGCCGGTCGCCTTCTCGCACGAATTGAAGGATCTTCCGGTCCGGATTCGAATTCTGTGCGAGGACCTCATAGTTTTTCGTGACGGCTCAGGACGTGTAGGACTGCTACAACTTCGATGCAGTCACCGCGGAGTCTCGCTGGAGTTTGGATTGGTATCGGAACGGGGCATCCGATGTTGTTATCATGGATGGCTCTACGATATCGACGGTCGGATTCTCGAAACGCCTGGAGAGCCGGCGTCCAGCCCCCTGAAAAATGAAATTTGTCACGGCGCCTATCCCGCACACGAATGCAACGGCATCGTGTTCGCATATATGGGTCCTCCAGAAGCAAAACCGCCTTTTCCGAAATATGACACGCTTAACTACTCCGGTTATTTTCCGGTCAAGTTCATCATCCCATGCAACTGGCTTCAAATATTGGACAACGGGATGGATCCCGTCCACGCCGTCTTCCTGCACACGCGATCTAGCAAGATACAGTTTTCTGAGGCCTATGGCCTGCTCGGCGTGTTCGAATGGCAGGAATCGCCGCTTGGCATGATCTATATCGCAACCAGGAGAATCGGCCCGAATGTGTGGGTGAGGATCAACGACCTCATCTTGCCCAACATCATTCAGGTCCCGCCAAATTGGGAAGACGGGACCCAGGAGAAGATCAATAGCCGTCCCGGCGCAACGATCTGGTCGGTCCCAATCGACGACACGCACACGATGAACCTCAACATCCGCCAGCCCGAAGCTGGACGAGGCGAGATGACGTGGGAGAAGGCGGCAAAGTCCGCTTTCGGTGAGCTTCCCGATCGGCCCTACGAGGAGCGCCAGCGCGTGCCGGCCGACGTTGACGTATTCATCGGACAGGGGCCGACCGCCATTCACGCTCTCGAACATCTCGCCACCACCGACATGGGGGTTGTAAAGTTCAGACGGCTAGTGCGGCAGGGAATCGAGTCAATTAAAGCCAATCGTGATCCCAAGGGCATCATTCGCCAAGGCGCCGAGTTGGTTTCAACTTACTGCCAGAACACCGTCCTAAAGTTACCAAAGGCGCGCACCGAGGAAGCGGAGAAGGAATTGCTGCGGCAGACCGGCCGCCGCGTCGCCGAGGGCTATTATGGAAGCTGAGAAGGAATTGCTGCGGCAGACCGGCCGTCGCTTCGCCGGGGGCCATTATCGCGCACAAGCGAAGCGTCAGGAAGCGACTGCTGACGACCAATCCGATTAACAAGCGTGGGCTTAAAGTTTGCGGTGCATGGCGCAAACCGGCATGACCGGAGGCGGACCGGACTCACGTAGCCGCGATTTTAGCTGATTAACAATAGTCGTGTGATCGAAAGGACTTGCGTATGGGAAACAAGCCTCGTCTCGCTCTCCTCCTGCCCAATCAAAGCGTGAGTTTCGGTGCGACCTCGCCATCGGAACTGCTCGACCTGGCCGAGGTCGCCGACGAGTCGCACGGCTTCGACTCCGTGTTCGTGGGCGACAACCTGTTTGCGCGACCACGGCTTGAATCAATCGTTCTGCTGTCGGCGATCGCCGCCAGGACCCGCCGGGTAAGGCTTGGCGTCGCATGCATGGCAAGCTTTCCGCTGCGAAATCCGATTCTGCTGGCAGCGCAATGGGCTGCGCTTGATAACGTGTCGGAAGGGCGGACAGTGCTTGCCGCCTGCATTGGCGCCGGTGAATTCGGCGCCAACTTTAACCGCGAATACCGCGCCTTTGAGGTCGATCCGCGCGATCGCATGGCCCGGATGGAGGAAGGCATCGAGGTGCTACGGACCCTGTGGACGAAATCGCCGGCGAGCTTTAGTGGGAAGTTTTTCAACTTCGAGGAGCTAACCATTCATCCTCAACCTGTGCAAAAGCCGTGTCCGCCAGTGTGGATCGCCAACAATCCTCTGGTGAGCGGAAAGCCGACGATCATCCGGAAGGCATTCGAGCGTGTCGGGAAACTTGCGGATGGATGGATGTCAGTGGGAGTTACGCCAGATGAGTTTGGAAGCTCATGGCAGACCATTCGGTCCTTCGCGCGGGACGCCAGCCGCGACAGCGAGAGCATTGAGTCATGTCTTTATTATAGTATCAATATCGACGACGATGAGGGCAGCGCTTATGCCGAGAGCCAGAAATTTTTGAGTGCTTATTATCGATCTCCAAACCCGATCGCAATGTCAACGATTAAATTGTGGGTTGCCGGCGGCCCACCTGAGCGCTGCGCGGAAAAGATCCGCGCATACGTGGACGCGGGCGCGCAGACCATTAGCCTGAGATTCACGTCCTACGATCAGCCCGGCCAGATTCGCCGCTTCATCAACGAAGTCCTACCAATGTTGTAACCGTCATGATTTTCAAAACGCCAAAGTGTGGCTGCCGAAAGCCGCGATGATCGAGGATTTAGCTTGATCTCCTATCCAATGCGCGTCGGGACCACGATGACTCGGGTCATAGAGGCTGGCAACGGCACAACGCCGACTATCTTTGTCCACGGTGTGAGCGCGTACGCTCATCGCTGGCTTCGCAATATCGATGCGATCGGAAGCGCAGATCGACGCAGCTACGCCCTTGACCTGCCGGGACACGGTTTTGCAATCAAGAGCCCGGATTTTGATCATTCCGTGCCAGGATATGCCAAGTTTGTTGAAATGTTCCTAGACTCGATCGGCGCGACCTCCTCCGTGCTGATCGGCACTTCATTGGGCGGCCATATTGTGGGAACGGTGGCTTGCCACGCGCCCGGACGGGTACACGCACTGGTGCTGGTCGGAAGTCTCGGCATTGTCGAGGTCGGTGTTGCTGTTCGCCGCCTGATCGCAAATGCCATCCTCGATACAGGAATGCAAGGCATTCGCGAAAAGCTCAAGCGGGCGCATGCCGATCCGTCCGTGGTCTCGAACGAATGGATCGCGGAGGAGTTTCAGATCAACAACTCGTACGGCGCGAAGGAAACGTTCGAGCGGCTCGCTGCCTATTTCGTAATGAGCCTCGATGAGGATTGTGTCGGGCCGGACCTTGCAAAATTGTCGTCGCGCATCCCCATTCTCCTAGTTTGGGGGGAAAAAGACCAATCTGTCGGATTGAATGTCGCCATGGCGGCCCACGAAGCACTGCCAGGATCGCGCCTTGTCATCATTGTAGGCGCGGGGCACGCCCCTTATTTCGAAAAACCACTCGTTTTCAACGGCGCCGTGACGGACTTTCTAACTGGTGCTCTCGACGATTGTCCGACAAGCGACGTGATCTACCGATAGGTCAGTCGCGTGCCGCTCACCGCGTCAAATTCAACGATCCGCATAATCGACGCGGCTTTGTGACACCAAGTTTAGGATGCCTAGCGTTGCCCACGTATGGATTGCTTCGCGGCCATCGCTCTACGCTGGACCATTTCATTGTGCAGGCGAATGACCGTGGTGCTGCCTGTCGAAGTCAGGAGGAAGGGCAAGACAGCATGGATGAAACATGCACAGCCGGCTACGATCAATTGGGCGCCAAAACGGCTAGCATGCACGAAATGCTCCGCGTACGTCTCGCCAACGGATGCCGGGTGACGGACAAACGGCTCGCTCAGCTTCATAATTAAGGATACATCTGAGCTGATCGAAATTGGTTGCAAAAAATTGCGGTAATGTGGTAAAAATTAACAATTTAATCCTCATTTTGACCCTTTTGAGGTATGCTATTGTCATTAGACGCGATAGATAAAAAAATCCTGTTTCTGCTGCAAAAGGATGCCACGGTCCCGATCTCCGATCTCGCCCAGCAGGTCGGGTTGTCCCCATCGCCGTGCTGGCGACGCATCCAGAAGCTCGAGGAGGATGGTTTCATCAAGGCGCGGGTCGCTCTCCTTGATCCGGAAAAATTGAATGTCGGACTGACGGTTTTCGTTGCCGTGCGAACGAACCAACATGAACTCGCCTGGCTTGAGAAATTCGCCAAATCAGTTGCCGACTTTCCCGAAGTCGTTGAATTTTATCGCATGAGCGGTGAAATCGATTACCTTTTGCGCGTGGTGGTTCCCAATATTGCCGCCTACGATGCACTCTACAAACGATTGATCGAGCGGATCACTTTGTTTGACGTTAGTTCGAGTATTGCCATGGAGACTATCAAATATACGACGGCTCTCCCAGTCAGCTACGTGAAGTGAATCACGGAGCCAATGACATCGTCTTGGCCGCCCCGCCTTACGAAATCGAATATTCCTTCATGGCATCAATCAGCCAGTTGGCCAGATAGGACGCGAGGGACCTGCGCACGAACAACCGCCAAGTCGGCACGGCGTCCGTCTGCTCTAGAATAACAGTTGTTCGACTGAAGATCGTTCGTACACAACGTCCCGGCGCGAATTTGCGAGGATGCAAATCGATCGCGCATCCCTTCGTCAGAAGATGGCGTGAACGACCGCCGGACACTTCGACGACGGTGCGATCGGAGCTAACGTCGACAACCAGGCTATGCAGTCCAGTCAGCGCCTTCCGCAATCGCGCTACAATACTTTCCTCAGAGCAAGGCTCGCCGACTAGCAGCCACTCGTCGGGCCCGAGCCAGAGAGCGGAAACGGCGGGAGCGGCGTTCACCGTATTCGGAACGATCGGAAGGTCGAAACTGAGGCAGCGCCGCACCGCATCAAGAAACGCGGATTCTTCTGCATTACCTTGCAGGCTCACCTGCGCCTGGAAAGGCAACTCGCGCAACGAAATACCTAGCGGTCCGCCGAGGGAGGCGGCAGCCATATCGCCCCAGAACGCCTAAATCGCGCTTGCGCGTTGTGCGAGATGTGGGCGAGAGGATTCAGGCATTCAGGCGTTTCCCCTGCTTGTCCCAAAAGACTGCCTCCACGATGCGCACGGGCGCTGTTGATACTTCTAGGGAAGCGTGAACGACGCTTCCGAGCCGATCCCGACCACCTTTCACCAGCGCCAGCGCAAAGCTCCGGCCGAGATTCGGGCTCCAATAGCTCGATGTCACGTGGCCAATCGCCCCCGTGAGCGAGTGCTGCTGTCGCTTCATTCCACCACCAGTCGCCAAGGTCGTGGTCCGAGGCTCGATGAGGCAAGCTCCTTCGGGCAACACCAGCCCCGGATCCTCGGGCAGCAGGCCGACAAGCTGCTTGCGGTCAACACGGGCGGTATCGAAACGCGACAAGGAGCGCTGTCCTATAAACGTCTTCTGTTTGGAGACGATCCAATCCATACCGAGATCGAGTGGCGTTACAGTGCCATCCGTCTCCTGGCCAACAATAATGTAACCCTTCTCTGCACGCAGCAAATGCATAGTCTCGGTGCCGAACGGAGTGATTTCATATCGGCGGCCAGCCTCCATCAAAGCCTGCCACGCGGCGAGGCCATGATGGGCCTCGACATGAACCTCGTAGGCGAGCTCACCGGAAAAGCTGATGCGGAAGACGCGAGCGTGAAGCCCAGCGACCGCACCCGTTCGCATGGAAAGAAACGGGAAGGCGTCATTGCCTAAAGCGATGTCGGGCGCTACATCCCTCATCGCATCGCGCGCGCGTGGTCCGACCACCGCCATGGCGGCCCAATGGTCGGTCACCGAGGTCACGTACACCTTGAGATCAGGCCAATCCGTTTGCAGCAACTCCTCGAGCCAGTCGTAGACGCGAGAGGCCCCTCCCGTAGTTGTCGTTATGAAGAAATGATCGTCGGCAAGGCGCGTCGCGACGCCGTCATCGAATACCATGCCGTCGTCGCGGCACATGAGGCCGTAGCGGCAACGCCCGACTGCAAGTTTGCTGAAGCCGTTGGTATATATGCGATCGAGGAATTCGCCCGTATCCGGCCCGCGTAGCTCGATTTTTCCAAGTGTTGAGATATCTTGGATGGCGAGGGAAGTCCGCGCGGCCTTGGCTTCGCGCCGGACGGTTGCATGCATGTCTTCACGGGGGCGAGGATAGAACCAGGGTCGCTTCCACTGACCGACATCCTCAAAGGCGGCCCCGACTTGAACGTGCCAAGCGTGCATCGGCGTAATTCGGACAGGATCGCTGAGATCGCCGACGTCCCGCCCGGCAAGCGCGCCGTAGGTAACCGGCGTATAAGGCGGGCGAAAGGTAGTCATCCCGGTTTCAGGGATAGAACAACCGATGGTGTCTGAAAGGATCATCAGGGCATTCACATTCGATGTTTTTCCTTGATCGGTTGCCATTCCGGTCGTGGTGTAGCGCTTCACGTGCTCGACCGAACTCAACCCCTCCCTGGCCGCTAGCCGAATGTCAGCAGAGGTCACGTCATTTTGAAAATCGACGAACGCCTTGCCTCGATGGCACACTCCTGTCGCTCGCACCGGCTTAGCCGGCGGCAGCGCTGCACCAGTGTCCTCGACTGCCGGCAGTGCTTCGAGTTCGGGCTCTCTGAAATCCTGCGGTAACGGCAACCATGGCACCGGCCGCCGCGCCTTCGCTCAAACAGTCGCGCAGATCGAAGGTACCCTTCGCTGCGCCGACCGAGTGCTGCGGCTGCAACGCTTCTCCCGGTACGAAGCACGAATGGGCGGCGTCCCAGCGAAGTTTCCCTTGCGACTGACCAAACAGATGTACGGCCGGGTTCCATCCGCCGGACATTGCCAGGAGATCGCACGCGAGGCGGCGCCCTGCGGTGCGCCGCGGCCGGGTGTCATCGCCCAATGGATGGACTTCGATTGCCTTTAGCCGAGAACGGCCCAAAGCGCGGGTCACCATACTGCCGGGGAGCACCTCAATGCCCAGCCGCCGGGCAGCCGACACCAGATCACTCTGCGGTTCCGGACGGGAGTCGATAATCGCAGCAACGCCGATACCTTCGTCGGCGAGAGCCAAAGCCGTTTGATAAGCGCTGTCGTTATTGGTGACGATGGCCGCATGCCGGCCGGGAGCGACACCGTATTGTGCGACATAGCGTGAGACGGCGCTGGCCAGCATGACGCCCGGCCGGTCGTTGTCCCTAAATACAACGGGACGCTCGTGCGCTCCGGTCGCCAGCACAATCTGCTTTGCGCGCACGTGCCACAGCCGCTGACGCGACCAACCGGGCCGCGGGCCTGGCCGCAGATGATCGGTGCGTCGTTCCAGCAACATAAGGTAGTTTTGATCGTAATAGCCGAATGCCGTGGTGCGGGGCAGGATCGTCACCTCCGGACATGACGATATTTCGGCGGCAGCGGTGGCGACCCATTCCATCGCCGGGCGACTATCTATCGACTGCCGCGTGTACAGAAGGCTGCCGCCTAACTCGGCGTGTTCATCGATCAGCATGACTCGCGCGCCGCTGCGCGACGCCACGCGCGCGGCCGCAAGGCCGGCCGGACCAGCGCCGACGACCACGACATCGGCATGGGCATGAATCTTATCGTAAATGTCGGGATCGGGTTCGGTGGGCGCTGTGCCGAGCCCCGCCATGTGGCGAATCGCCGGCTCATACAGCCGATGCCAGAAAGTGCGCGGCCACATGAATGTCTTGTAGTAGAATCCAGCGATCAGGAGCGGCGAAAACAGCCCATTCACGGCCGCGATATCGAACCGCAAACTCGGCCATGCGTTCAGTGAGCGTGCTGCAAGTCCATCATAAAGCTCGACCTGCGTGGCGCGAAGGTTTGGCTGAGCATACGCACCCAACTCAAGCTGCACGAGCGCATTGGGTTCATCGGCTCCTGCGGTCATAATTCCGCGTGGACGATGAAATTTGAAGCTGCGAGCGACGAGATAAACATCGTTCGCGATTAGAGCGGAGGCGAGAGTATCACCGCTATAGCCACCATAGGGGCGGCCGTCGAAAGTGAAGGACAGAGGGCGCGCGCGATCGATCCGGCCACCCTTCTTGAGCCTAAATCCGGTCATCTGGCACCACGTCCGATGGTGGGTCTGCGCCGACGCGATAGACCGCCAGGATACGATGACTGGCAGTATCCCGCACTGCATTAAACCAGCGGCGGCATCCCGCAGCGTGGACCCAGCGTTCCCTAAACAACCCCTTCGGATTGTTCCGCATGAACAGAAAGTCGCCCCATGCGGCATCGTCGAGCGCGGCAGGATCCGCGGGGCGCGCGATGTGGGCTTGACCGCCGTAACGGAATTCCACTTCGTCGCGCGGACCGCACCATGGGCAGGTGATGAGCAGCATTGGTCAGCTTTAATGTGCGACGGCAGCCGCCCCGTGCTCGTCGATGAGCGAGCCGATCTTGAACCGATCAAGGGAGAAAGGTGCCGCCAGCGAATGCGGCTCTTCGCATGCAATCGTATGCGCAAAGACCTTACCGGAACCGGGCGTTGCCTTGAAACCGCCGGTGCCCCAGCCGCCATTCAAGTAGAGCCCCTCAACGGGTAACGTGCCGATGATCGGCGAGGCGTCCGGGCAAACGTCCACGATGCCGCCCCAGCAACGCATCATGCGCAGCCGGCTGAAGGGTGGGAAAAGCTCGAGGCATGCGGCCATCTGGTTTTCAATGACATGAAATGAGCCGCGCTGGGCGTAGGAGTTGTAGCTGTCTATGCCCGCGCCCATTACAAGTTCCCCCCTGTCAGACTGACTAACATACACATGCACTGTGTTCGACATCACCACGCAATTGAGGATCGGCTTCACCGGTTCGGACACGAGCGCCTGCAGCGGGTGGCTTTGCAGAGGTAGGCGAACACCCGCCATGGCGGCAAGCACGGAGTTATGCCCAGCTGCAACGATCCCGATTTTCGGGGCCATAATTCGGCCGCGGCTGGTCTCGATGCCGTGCACACGGCCGGATTGGATGATGAACCCGGTGACCTCGCAATTCTGGATGATGTCGACGCCGCGTGCGTCCGCCGCCCGAGCATATCCCCAAGCCACCGCGTCATGCCGCGCGGTGCCACCGCGTCGCTGCAACGTGGCTCCCAACACCGGGTAGCGAACATTCTTGGAAGTGTTGAGGATGGGGCAGAATCTTTTCACCTCTTCGGGGCTGAGCCAATCTGCATCGATACCATTTAGCTTATTGGCATGGACACGACGCTTCCCCTCGCGAATGTCGCCGAGATTGTGCGCGAGGTTGAGTACACCGCGCTGGCTCAACATCACGTTGAAGTTCAAGTCCTGGCTCAGCCGTTCCCAGAGCTTGAGACTGTATTCGTAGAGGGCGGCGCTTTCGTCCCACAGATAATTTGAGCGGACGATTGTCGTATTCCGGCCGGTGTTGCCGCCACCGAGCCAGCCCTTCTCGAGCACGACGACGTTGGTCACGCCGTGTTCCTTCGCGAGATAGTAGGCGGTCGCGAGCCCATGCCCGCCGGCACCGATGATCGCGACGTCATAGGCCGGTCTGGGAGAGGGATCGCGCCACAGACGCGGCCAATGTTTATGACCGCCGACCGCATGACGGATGAGTGCGGCTGCCGTATACTTATGCATAATGCAAATATATCCGGGCAACAGCTCCGCATGAAGTACGAATGGCGGAAGGGAAGGATGACACATCCGAACCAGCTAACAACCGCCGCTCGCTAGGATCCCTGTCCACAACCCTCTGGAAGTTCGCCGCGCGTGACTAGCCGAGCTCCCGAGCGTTTTGCGCTAAGTTTCATCTCCTTTCTGCAAGAAGCACCAATGAAAAGGAAATTGGGCGATGAACTGGATCCGGATGACAGTCGATGCTGTGAACTCACTTGCACTCGACGCTTTACGCGCCAACGGCTGCGACGAGGAAAATGCTAGCACCGTGGCCAAGGTAGTAGCCGCTGCCGAGCGCGATGGCTGTCCCTCCCACGGCTTGTTTAGAATCCCAGGCTATGTCGCCTCGCTGAAAAGCGGAAAGGTGGACGGAAAAGCCAGGGCTAAGGTCGAGAATATCGCACCGGCTGTGCTCAGAGTGGATGGAAGCGGTGGCTTCGCGCCACTCGCTTTCCTTCACGGCCGCGCGCCGCTGGTGGATCTTGCGCGCAAGCAAGGGATCGCTGCAGAGGTTCTTGTCAACTTATATCATTTTGCGGCTGTTTGGACGGAGGTCGAACCGATTTCCGAGCAGGGACTCATCGCCTTCGCCTTCACCTCATACCTTCCATTCGTCGCACCCGCGGGCGCGAAGCGCCCATTCTTCGGAACCAATCCAATGGCGTTTGGATGGCCGAGAGGCGACCGTCCTCCGATGGTCTTCGACCAGGCATCCGCAGCGACGGCGCGGGGCGAGCTACAGATCGCGGCACGGGATGGGCACCCGGCGCCACTCGGAGCAGGTATCGATGCCGATGGGAACCCAACGACAGACCCCGCTAGCATTCTGCGCGGTGCACAATTGCCGTTCGGTGGATACAAGGGGTCTGCGATTGCCCTCATGGTGGAACTTTTGGCCGGCGGCCTAATCGGCGAAGCATTTGCCTACGAAGCGGCAGAGCGAGATAATCACGATGGTGGTCCTCCGCGCGGCGGCGAATTACTGATTGCCATCGATCCGTCTCGCTTCGGCGATCCCAACGGCTGGTTGGCGCACAGCGAACAATTCTTCGAGCGGCTGCTCGGAATCGAAGGCACACGGTTGCCAGCCGACCGCCGCCACACCAATAGAGCGAAAGCGTCCCGCGACGGAGTGCATGTGCCCGAGACTCTCGTGAACGAAATTCGCACATTGGCTGTCAAACCGTCTACGTCGTGATGGTAGCGCTACCCTAGGGGTCAAGACGCGGTTGGCCGAGGCGCGGGTCTCCACTATTATTCGCCGGCTGCTGTCGCAACGATGCGATTTTCGTCGAGTGAGCCCAACATCGCCTCTGTCAAGCTCACTTCAAAAACTTTGCATGGACTCCCGGCCTTCTTTCAAGCAAATCCGCAGGTCCCCGACATCCAATAGGGCAGCACCGGTTCGTACAACATTTCTGCTCCGGTCTGCGCGATCGCCTAAACCACTTGCAAATTCGGATTCTTCCTCCAACAATATGCGCGCGGATGTCTCCCAGATATGCCAATTGGTGATCAGTTTGACGAAGTCCTGCAAACGCCTTGACGAAACCGCCGCAGGGAACAGCCCGGAATCCGGTGCTTCTCAGGCTTGGGGGGACCCACGTTACGTCCAAGATGTGCGGACGGAAGCGGAGGCGTTAACACACGGTTTTGCCAATCGGCCGCTCGAGGATCTTCTCGTTGAGGCACGGACACTGCGGAAGGGAGGACACGGTAAAATCGTCGGACACTCCCGGAAAATCTTTGTTCCGCTTACTCGTCTCTGCCGGGACACATGCGGATATTGCACGTTCGCCACGACACCAAGCAGGGTCACATCGCCTTTTCTGGCTCAAGAGGAAGTGGTGGCGATTGCTGCGTCAGGGGTACGTACTGGGTGTCACGAGGCGCTGTTCACGCTCGGCGACAAGCCGGAATTGCGCTTTCCCGCGGCGCGCGCGGCGCTGGAGAGATTGGGCTATTCGACCACAGCGAATTATCTTACTGCGATGTGCGAAAGCGTCCTGCAGGAAACAGGGCTTCTCCCGCACGTTAATGCCGGAATCATGACCGATCATGAAATGGAGCGGTTGCGCGAAGTCAGCGTTTCGCAGGGACTGATGCTGGAATGCGCGTCGGAGCGGCTCTGCCAGCGGGGCGGCCCGCATTTCGGCTGCCCAGACAAGGCACCGACGGTACGCCTCGCCATGATCGAATCCGCCGGTCGTCTGCACATCCCGTTCACCACCGGCATTCTCATCGGAATTGGCGAAACACGATACGAACGAGTGGAGTCGCTCATAGCGCTGCGCGATCTGCACGCACGATACGGCCACCTGCAAGAGATCATCATTCAAAATTTTCGCGCCAAGCCGCGCACTCGCATGGCCTCCGCAACCGAGCCTGTTTTGGCTGATTTGCTGTGGACCGCCGCAGTCGCCCGCCTGATTTTTGGTGCGGAGATGAACATACAGGTTCCGCCGAACCTTAGCCACGAAAGTTTTGCGAGGCTATTGGATGCGGGCATCAACGATTGGGGCGGCATTTCGCCTATTACCCCAGACCATGTAAATCCGGAAGCACCATGGCCCGACCTGCAGCGCCTCGCAGATGCGACAGAAGCGGCAGGTTTTGCTCTGATCGAACGGCTTGCCGTCTATCCGGCTTATGTCAGAGATGCTGGGACATGGCTTCATCCGCGAGTGCACAAGCACGTGTTCCGCAAGGCCGACGCTGCCGGTTGGGCGCATGACGAAAATTGGTCACCGGGTCTCGCATGTCCGATACCGAAGCTCGACCGTCGCCGAAGTGAGGCGAGCCGTGACATTGACAATCTCCTAGCGCGCGCGACTTCCGGTGACAGACTAGCGGAGCATGAAATTAACAACCTCTTTTCGGCGCGCGGTGCGGAAGTCGACGTCATCTGTGCCGCCGCGGATGGACTGCGGCAAAGGCAGAACGGCGATGTCGTGACCTATGTCGTTAATCGCAACATCAACTATACTAATGTTTGCACTTACAAGTGTGGCTTCTGTGCTTTCTCCAAGGGCATGCTACGCGAGGGGCTGCGGGGCAGTCCCTATGATTTGTCGCTCGACGAAGTGGTGCGCCGTGCAGATGAGGCATGGAGACGCGGCGCCACCGAAGTCTGCATGCAGGGCGGCATCAATCCACACTACACGGGAGAAACCTATTTATCGCTCCTGCGCGCGGTCAAAGGTGCCGTGCCGGAGATGCACGTGCACGCATTTTCGCCGCTCGAGGTTTACCAGGGCGCCACCACGATTGGACTTTCGGTCCGAGCATTTCTAGTGAAGCTACGCGATGCAGGATTGGGTTCGCTGCCCGGAACGGCGGCGGAGATCCTCGATGACCAGGTTCGCAACGTCATCTGCCCGGACAAGCTCAGCACGCATGAATGGCTCGATGTAGTCGGTGCCGCACATGAAATAGGACTGCGGACCACCGCCACGATCATGTTCGGCCATATCGAGCAACCCATCCATTGGGCGCGCCACCTTCTCGCGCTGCGCGATCTGCAGGAGCGAACGAGCGGCTTCACTGAATTCGTACCGCTACCGTTTGTCCATATGGAAGCGCCACTTTATCTGCGGGGCTTTGCGCGTAAGGGACCAACTTGGCGCGAAGTGCGGCTCATGCATGCCGTCGCTCGCCTGGCACTACACCCCTTCATCACCAATATCCAGGCTTCCTGGGTCAAGCTCGGCACGGCCGGTGTTCAGGACTTGCTGCGTGCCGGCGTTAATGATCTCGGCGGTACGTTGATGAACGAAAGCATTTCGCGTGCTGCGGGCACCCAACATGGCCAGGAACTCCGACCCCGCGCGATGGAGACTCTGATCGCGTCTGTAGGCCGCAAGCCGCAACAGCGAACGACCCATTACAAGGTCGTCTCGGGTGAACGGCGAGACGCAAGCTTTTCTGCCGCGCCGCTCGGTCTGCCGGTGCAGACACCATTCGAAACCAGGCGGCCGACCCACCCTGCCCACTGATCGCAGCCCTGCGAGTCTCTGATATGGATCACAAGCCTTTTTCGATCTGTGTCGTCGGAGGAACAGGCGCAGAGGGTAGTGGTCTTGCCTTGCGCTGGGCGCGGGCCGGACATCGGATAATGATAGGCTCGCGCGACCAGACCAAGGCCCAACATACTGCAGAAGAGCTCAACGCGATCCTCGGCGGGGATCGCGTTTGTGGTTTGGAAAACGCGCACGGAGCGAAGGCCGCGGAAATCATCGTCCTAACAGTGCCCTTCGCCGCCCAGATGGCGACCGCAAGAGAGTTGAAGGAGGAACTTGGTGGCAAAATTCTCGTCGACGTGACCGTACCATTGATGCCTCCGAAAGTATCGACAGTACAATTACCGCCAAACAATTCGTGCGTGGTCGCGCTTCAGGAGATGCTCGGCGAGGGAGTCCGCGTGGTATCGGCGTTTCAAAACGTCTCGGCGCACAAGCTAAAGGACCTAACGCATCATATCGACTGCGATGTGCTTGTGGCGAGTGATGACAAGGAGGCGCGCCAAATCGTGATCGCGCTCGCGGAAGCCTCGGGCCTGCGGGGCATCGATGTCGGACCGCTCGCCAATTCGGTCGTTGCGGAGAGCCTGACTTCGGCGCTGATTTGGATCAATCGCACCTACAAGATTGCGGATGCGGGCATCCGCATCACCGGCCTGGCAGTTCCTTCAACAGCGGAAAAATCATGATTCCCCGCGATCTGCTGTTGCGGCCACTACGTGGCGTTCCCTGCATAGCGACGGGCGACGATCTCGTTGAAATTGTGCTCACCGCAGTCGCCAGCGCAAACGAACGCCTCCGCGACGGTGACGTGCTGGTGTTGACGCAAAAGATTGTTTCCAAAGCCGAAGGCCGCGCTTTTAAACTTGCCGACATCGTGCCGTCAGACCGCGCCCGCGACCTCGCCAAGGAAACGGAAAAAGATGCGCGTTTGGTGGAGCTTATCCTGCGAGAATCGAGCGCGGTTCTGCGCTGTCGACCGGGTCTCATTATTGTAGTGCATCAACTCGGATTCGTTCTCGCGAATGCCGGCATCGACCAGTCGAACGTCGACGGCGAAAGTGTTCTTTTGCTGCCGTTGGCCCCGAACTCGTCGGCGGCGGGTATCAGGGAGGGTTTGCGCACTCAAGCCGGAGTCGACGTCGCCGTCCTGATCATCGACAGTATTGGGCGCGCCTGGCGGCTGGGAACTATCGGCACAGCGATCGGCGTGAGCGGTATGCCGGCCCTGGTCGATCTGCGCGGACGTCGAAATCTGTTTGGTCGGCGTCTTGAAACTACAGAGATCGGCCTAGCCGACGAACTCGCATGCGCCGCCTCCATCGTCATGGGCCAAGCCGACGAAAGCCAACCGATCGTGCTGGCGCGAGGAGTGCCCTATGCTCGGCAAGCAGGTTCAGCACAAGACCTGTTACGACCGAAGGAGAAGGACCTGTTTCGATGAGTGTGATAACTCGCCCGATCGAAACGTCGCCGGGGTCGGATGGACACGAATTGCTACGCGGCCGGAGAAGCATCCGGCACTATGCACCCGAACCGCCGGCTGCCGCGGTGCTCCAACGCATTTTTGCCTGCGTCGCTTATGCTCCGTCCGCCCATAACCGCCAGCCGTGGAGATTTCTTGTCATTTCTGATTGCAATCTCAAGGTCAAACTCGCGGAAGCCATGGGCGCTCGCTTGGCTGCCGACAGGAGACGCGACGGTGATCCCGAATTGGCAATTCGGACTGACGTTGAACGCTCGTTCCGGCGGCTCACTGGCGCTCCGGTCGTGATCCTGGTTGCGATGACGCTAGCAGAGATGGATCGTTATCCCGACGGACCTCGGGCGCACGCTGAATGGCTTATGGCCGTGCAGAGCACGGGTATGGCTGGGCAAAACCTTCTCCTTGCCGCCGAGGCGGAAGGTCTCGGCGCATGTTGGATATGCGCGCCACTATTCTGCGAGCCCGAGGTGAAACACGCCCTGTCGCTACCCGATGATTGGCAGGTTCAGGGACTAGTGACGCTTGGCTATGCCGCCCGACCGGCACCGGTAAAGCCGCGCAAGCCCTTGCCGGAATTCGTGTTTGTTGGCGAGCTGGATCGTGAGCGGCACAAGGGATGATGAGGACGATGCCGATGCGCGTCCTGGCGCTCGCCGGTGGCATCGGCGGGGCCAAGCTAGCGTCAGGGCTGGCACACCTCCTGGGCGAACAACTCACTGTGCTCGTGAACACCGGTGACGATTTCGACCATCTTGGCCTACACATTTCGCCGGACCTCGACACGGTCATGTATACTCTCGCTGGAATGGATAATCCCGAAATGGGTTGGGGCGTCGTCGGCGAAACCTGGACCTTCATGGACCAAGTAGAAACGCTTGGCGGGCCGACATGGTTTCGTCTCGGCGACCGCGATCTCGCGACCCATGCCATGCGTACGCAGCGATTGCGTCGCGGTGAAACGCTAACAACTATCACGAAAGATCTGTGCCGAGTATTGGGCGCCCGATCAAACGTGCTGCCCATGACCAACGACCGCGTTCGCACGATCATTCATTCGCACGAGCGGCAGCTCGCCTTCCAGGACTATTTCGTGCGTCTGAAATGTGCGGTTCCAGTGACGAAACTGTCGTTCGACGGCGCGTCATCGGCCAGCTTCAACCCCCTGCTCCACGACCTCGTTCAACGCCCCAAGTCGTTGGTCGTCGTCATTTGCCCATCAAATCCCTATCTCAGCATCGACCCGATTTTGGTTCTGCCAAATTTGCGGGACTGGCTCAGGGAAAATAGCGCTGTCGTGATCGCCGTTTCGCCGATCGTGGGCGGAGCTGCGATCAAGGGACCGGCCGCAAAGATCATGCGGGAGTTCGATATCGAACCCTCCGCCGCCACTGTTGCGGCACACTATCATGACCTCATCGACGGAATTGTGCTCGATGAGGTGGACGTACGCTCCTGCGAGGAGATTTCCGCATCGGGCGTGGCCGTGCGTGTCGCGCAAACGGTGATGCGCAGTACGGACGATCGCGTAGCTCTCGCCCAGGAGTGCCTCTCCTTCGCCGGCCAACTCCTCAGTGCGAAATCGTAACGCCGTGCACATTTTGATTCCGTGCAAGAGTTTGGATATCGGCAAGTCGCGCCTTGCCGCATGCCTCGATGCACGGGCGCGACGGCACTTATGCGAACAATTGCTGACGCAAACACTAGAACACGCCCTCGGAGTGGTCGCACCGGCCCGGATTTTTGTGGTGACATCTGACGCCCGCGTGGCCGCGATCGCCCAGCACTATTCGATAGCTCTAATCGCCGATCCCGGGGGCGGCCTCAATGTCGCATTGGAATTCGCGCGCGTTGCATTGCTGACGACGAATTCTCCTGAGAACGCGTTGCTGATACTGCCGATCGATCTCCCCTTTGCATCGCCCGACGCCCTTCTGAAGGCGGCTTCGTTCCCCGCAGATATCGTCATTGCCGCAGACGACGGCGCCACCGGGACCAATCTGCTGCTCCTGCGGACGTCGGCCTTGCGCCGATTTCCTTTTTGTTATGGTCCCAGCAGCTATGCCGCCCATGTGACAGCTGCGCGTAGAAGCGGCTTCGCCGTCGAAGAATTGAGCGATTGGCGATTGACTTTCGATATCGACGACCCTGCAAAATATGCAACTTGGATTGCGTGGCAGGAGCGGGCGACCGACACGGCGAACTTTGCTGCGGAAAGCTGTTCGCCGAAATTCGACCGTGACGGCGAATAACACCTCAAAGCGTGTCCTCACATGGGCGTCACAGCTGGCGCAGGGCCTATCGCCTCAGGCAGTGCCGTCATGTCCTCCACCGTCATGCCGCCCTAGCTGATTTCGTGAAATGTTGTTTAGGGAGAAGTACTCGTCACGTTCCGACGAAAGCGTTCGGTTCCATGCTATCTCGTGATTTTTCCACTAGCGGCACAGTCCGTGACCGTATGCGCGAGAGTCCAGTACCGAGAAATGGCAGGGCTGGCCGTCGCGCGGACCATCTTAAATCGAGGTAGCTGGAAACTGAAATGAGACACCACGAGCGCTTGAATGCGAACGTCGATTGCCGACCCGAAGCAATCGGAGGAAATGATCCGGCTGTGGCTGGCTAATTTCAAGGCCTGTACGACTTGCTGGAGTCGGCGATCCCGTGGGTCTTCATAATCCGATGTGAGACGAGATCGCTCCCTTGCAAGAGCGCAAGGTTGTCACTGACGCACCCTCTCCCGACTGCAGATATCCAGCGCCATAAGCGCATAGATTTGCGCCGCCTTCACCATTTCATCGACGTCGATCTCTTCATTTCTGGCACTAATGCGCCGACCACGCGGGCCGATCTTAATCGCCGGGATGCCGAGTTCATTGTAGATGTTGGTGTCGGTCCATATACTGGCGCGATCTGGACTCTCCGGTTTGATTTTTTCTCCAAACAAGTATTGAAAGGCCTCTTCCGCTGATTGCACCAACGGCGCAACATTCTTACCTTCATAACCGAGCAGCGATTTGTAGACGTCCATTTCATAATCGAGGCCGAGCTTGTTGAGCGTACACTCCACTTCATGCTGGATCGTAAGCGGACGCACCTGCGGCGGCATGCGTACGTCGACATAAATCGAGCAAACGCCTGGAAAATAGTTTGGCCGATACGGTGCGCCGCCTTCGATGCCACCGATGTTGACCTTGGGCCACAACGGGCCAGTCGGAGAATTATAAATGTATTTCTCCTCGAATGTCGCACCCCATTCTTCCAACGCCGCGATGACCTTTGTCATCTTTACGATGGCATTCACCTTTTCCATCGGGAAATTCGCACGCTTGGTACCCCAGGCAGCCTCTGCTTTACTGAAGGTCGTGATCTTGATCTGAACAACGCCGGTTTGCGTCCAGACGATGTTGAGGTCTGAACCGTCGCAACACACGGCGTAATCGGAGTGCATGCCGTGCGTTAGCAGATGATGTGTGCCAACGCCTTCTCCACGATACTCCTGGGATTGCCACGGACCAATGGGCGTGCGGGAAATCTCACCGACGACGCATGCGAGAATCACGTCGCCCTTGAGCTTGATTCCGCTCTTCTTTAAGGCCTTGCCGGCCATCATGAAGGAAGCGAGACCGCCCTTCATGTTCGAAATGCCGAGGCCCTGTACCTTGTCACCCATGATTCTACCCTTGAGCTCCGAATCCGGCTCGATATTGGCGACCATGCGCAGATCCGCGCTGGTGCCTGTGAAGCTCGTATCGGTATGGCCATTGAACCCAAGACTTAATCCTGTGCCGTCGCCTTTGAGTAAGCCGACAGCGTTGGGGCGGTCGACGTCGACATCCTGGCGCACGGCCTTGAGTGCATTGGCGTCGAACCAGGCCAGAATATATTCCGCCATCGCTTTTTCTTGCCCAGTCGGGCTCGGAATGGAGGCGAGATCGCAACCGACCTGTGCCAGTTCTTTGCGATCTATGTTTTCCAGGACTTTTTTTGCCGTGTCTTTATCAAATGCCACCTGTGTTCTCCGCATGTTCAACCGTGTCCGAGGGCAAATGGGCTCGTAGTCGAGGAAGTCCTCCCGGAAGGGGGGCCTATCCACTGTGGGGGTGGGGGCGGCACGGGTAAGTGGTTCGACGCGCGAGATCCGACGCTATTTCTCAACCACTCCGGTGATGCCCTGGGGGCGCGCTACGAGCAGGGGCTCCACTTTTCCACCGCCAGCCATCTGCGGGTGCGATGGCTCAAAGCCCTCTCGCAATTCTCGCTTTAACACCAGCGAACGCGCGCTAAGGACGGCATCTCTCAGATTATTGGCCCGGCGGAGTGCAGCATTGAAAAAGGCATCGCCGAAATAGGTCCACTTGGCCTTGTCCTCGCATCCGAACGACGGGTGGTTAGCATCTGCCGCGGTGATGACAAGCGTATCAGCATCGGCGAGACGAGGTATGAAGACGCCAGAATAGCAAGCCGAAATGATCACGACCTTGTTTCGCACTTTCGTGCGGCCGAGCATCTCGGAAAGATCGGATGGCTTGAGGGTTTCGGCTAGCCGTCCCGCCACGACGGCAAGGCCATCGCGGGAGCCGTGCGACGTAAGAATCAGAAACAGAATGTCGCTCTCGCGATTCATCTTTTTTGTCTCCGCTTGCAATGTTGTTGCAAGCGTCTCGACAGTCGCGCTGCCGCCCGTCTTGGTATTGTATTTTACGACCACTGGGTCACCCCCGAACCGATTGGCGACGATTTGCGCTGCACCGGTGGCCTCACGGCGAAAAACTCCTTCATCGCCAAACAGACCGAATGACACCACGGTCATCTTGCGAGGGTTCTCTGCCGCATGCACCGTGGCAGCCATCGATGGCAACGTCAGAAGGAAAACGACGACGGGCGCGCTGAGCCGCCTTACTAAAGATTCAATCGTCACAGCGAAACCTCCATTCCAACAACGTTCAGGGCATGTCCGAACGCTCTGGGCGAGCTAGCACTCGATCCGCGTCGGTGCAATTGGTCCAAACACGCGCGAGAAGCGAGCTATCATAAATCGTAGCACGCTGATCGGCTGAGCGGTGAGGCGAGACCACTTTAACGCCGCGGACTTGGACCGTTGCGCTGATAGAAGTTGTGCATTTCGTCGGCCGCGCGCCGCCAAAGACGTCCTAATTGGCAGGAGTTTATGCCGAGATTGGTGGGCTTCGGCCGGCGTAACGGCGTTACGGCCAGAGCTGGACCGTCGACCGGCGCGAGCAGCGGTGGCGGCGTGAGGGCAACGGGCGCGGTGCCGTGGCGCGCGCCCAAGCGTGCGATCGCGGCCCGCAGACGAAGGCCCTCACCGGTGGTCATTTGCGGCGCTTTCGCAAATTGTCGAGCTGCTGCTGTAAGGCGCGCACGCGGGCCTGCAGGTCGACCCGCTCGGCGTTGAGCGCGGCGAGTTCAGCCAGCGCCTGTTTGTCGGCTTCGTTGATGACCTCGACCAGCTCGGGAAATTCCGCCCGCAATTGTTGGGCGCTGGGGCGCCAGGGCGCGTCGGAAACCATGAACATGCCCTTACGAATTTTCCGGCATGGCGGAATTGCTCGCCGAAACTGGCGGTGAATTCGGTGAGTTCGTGCCGGAAGCTCGAGCCGCGGCTCTGTCTCCAGTACGTCGCGCGGCAGGTTGGGCAATAAAATTTGGCGTCGTTTCTTCTCGACGTGAAGGTCCGGCGGCAGGCGGTGCAGTGCTTCAACATCGGCGGCAATCTAGCCTCAACCGGAATAAAATCCAGAAATCCGCGGCGATCCAGCAACAATCAAGCGGCACTTGAATTTGGATTTCTGAAAATTCAGAGGGAAGGCCCCGCGGGCGGTCGCGCGATCGAAACGATGTGATTAGTACTCCCCCCACCGCAGACGATCGCACTCGCAATGCTGTTGCTCGGCCTTGTTCACGTTCGCGCCGATGCGGTCACGCGATCGAGGCTTCGATCTTAGCCGTTGATCCGAGCACGCATCCTTGCTCAATCGCTCTACGGCTCGGTGCTGTGCCGCTGTCCTGCAGCCTTGTCCTCGTCCTGCAACTGAGCCGCCATAACGAGGCACCAGCCGGTCGCCTGTTCGAACGCCACCAGCGGCATTGAAGAACATAACGTGATCATATTCATTGCTCTGGCCGAGCTTCTGCTTAAGCATCAGGAGATCACGTTTGCAGAAAGCCTAGCGCTGCAGCGACTTCTCGCATTTATGCGGTATCAGATGATGCCGAGCCGGGCTAACACTGGGCTAACTCGGGGCTGGTTTTCGTCCATGGTTTGCTGAAGTCTTGGGGTCCTGGTTTTGGGGTCTCGGCGCAAGGCGGCTGTTCGCGCTGGCGGATAATGTCATCGGGCCGAGCGGCCGCTGGTCATCACCGAGATCGCCGACGATGTCGTTGAGGTCGCGGACCAGCCCTCTTCGAATTCGAATGCAACAGGGATAACAAAACTTCAGCGCGCACATCCCGCGGCCCTTGGCCATCCATTCGAGCCACGGCGGCTTCACTAATTGCCGGCCGCACAAGTCGCATTCCTGGCCGGCGCAGTACGTGCTGGCGCCATTGGCGTCACGGATGATGGTCATTGTGCCGCTCCGCTGGTTCTGTTTCGTACGATGCAATTGCCCCGAATTCGCATCACATCACCCACGCAGCCAGAACCGGGAATGTCGACCATGGCGGCTGACAGCCGGGCTGGTCGGGAAAGCGTCCTTCGCGATCGGAGATCAGCACCTGCAGCACGTCGTAGTTCTGATGCCCGAGATACTCGCCGGCCTGCACCGTGTAGTTCTCGTGCGCCCGCGTATCGGCGACGATGAACTTCATCGGCAGCGTCAGCATCGGGAGTGCCACCACCTCGCCGTTGGCGAACGGGCCCCCGCGGGCAATCATCAAACGCGAGAAATCATTCAGATACGGCGCCCGGCTCGAGCCGATCACCAGCAGCTCCGGCAGTCCCTTGAGATGATTGCCGATGGTGTAGGAGAACGGGATGTCGTCGTCCGCGCAGGCGAAGACCCCGATGATGCTGCGGCCGTGCTTCTCGATATGCGCAACGGTACCAGCGTGAAAATCTTCTCGTAGCGGGTCTCTCATGATTTCCCTCCATCACCGCATCTGACCCAACAACAGCCGCGCGGCGCTCGAGCCCTGCCGCTCTAGCGCCAGCCGGCCACCAGCTGCGAACACCGCAACGGCACGCAGCAATTCACCGAGCATCCGGGCGCTGCTGTCGCTGAAGCGCTCGTAGGCACCGCCGGTGATTTCGGTCATGTTCCGGAAGATCAATTCCGCCTCCGGATTATGACCTTCCTGAAACATGAAGAGCCGCGTATCGCGATCGGCCAGCCGCATCGCCGCCGGTGTGAGGTCGCGCATCGTCTCTTCGCAATCATCACCGACGTAAACCACCGCGCCGATCTTTGGTTGAAGAGGCTCTTGGAGAACATGATCCAGAGCACGACCAATCTGCGTCAGACCAGCTTTGCAGCGAATTTTGGTCATGTAGGCGGCAAGGACCATCGGATCGGACAGCCACTTCGAAGCCAGACACTCGGCGTTGATCGGTACCGTGCCGCCGAAGTGAACGAGTTTCAGATCGAGGCCGCCGATCGCCGCGACCTCGCGGAACATCTCGGCTTGCAGGTGCACCGCGCGGTCCCAGGTCGCTTCGCGGCTGGCCGTCGCATCGAGCACAAAGACCAGCCGTCCTCGTGACGCCGCCGCCGGTGCGTTAACACTGGCAAGAAATTGATCAACCATCGATAAGACCGGTTTAGGTGCAGACACGCTGTTCGCCATAGCTGTTGTTCCTTCCTCTTTGTTGTTAGATGATTTTGCCGTCGAACCACCGCTCGAAAATTCTGCGCACGATCGGCGCCTGTTTCACGGTCGGCTTGCCGTAGTCGGCTAAACTCTCCTGGCCGGCGATGCTCTCGATAAACTCCAATTCCCACGCGTCGTTAATTTTCTGCTTATTGGCGAGCAGAAACCGACGATTTCGGTCCACGCATAACCCTTGTATTCGTCCTCGACTTTTTTGTTGCTGTTGCGGATTTTGGCGATGGTAGCGGCGGCCTTTTGACGGCGCGCGGTCTCTTCCATTTGTCCCATTTCACGTCCTGCGTCGAAGAGCTTCTGAAGGTCTTCGCGGTTGAGCGTCGGCGTTATCAGTTTCTCTCTGATGGCATGACAATCGATCTTCGCATCCTTGAAGACTGCATCGAGTGCGGCCAGCGCGGTTGCACGTTCAGTGCTCGCCGAGCTCGGATCGAACAGCACCACGAGCAGTTTCGATGCCCGCTCCGGCAGCACCGAGAATGGATCGATAGACGCGCCGCCGTTCATTTTGCGAGAGCTTCGGCCTTGGCCAGGCCGCTTGTTTGTTTCAGATGCTTGTTGCAATAGGCTTGGACGTGACGACGCTGGCGCTCTTGTGCCGCCAGTGCTCCTGGCGTGTTCCGCTGTATGGCAGGGTAAAAATTATAACCGTACGCCGGATCCCACGATCTGAACCTTTCGATGTGATCCTGCTCGGCATGAAACAATGTGCTGCTCGAGCCTGACGGAAACTCCTCCAGCACTTCGAAGCGCCATGTCTCGGGCGGGTGCTTCTTGAACGCCTCGATCAGCCACGGATTGCTGCGGTCGATGCCGTTTCGATTACGGTTGCGGATATCGCTGCTGCTGCCGACATAAGACCGTCCTTCGGGACAGACGTACCGATAAACTCCATCCATGCGGCGGTAGCACCAGGCGCAAGTCTTACGCGAACGGTGCAGCCCCGACGGCAGCGGTGCGCCGCAGTTGACGCAATGCGTCTGCATGATCACACCGCGTCGCCCTTCAGCTGTCTGATCGGCAGCGCTGAAATCCAGGCGTCGATTTCAGATTTAAGCCAGACGGTCTTGCCGCCCATGGCTCGAGCGCGCGGAAACTTGCCTTCCTGCATCCATTTCCAAATCGTCGGGTAGCCCTCGCCAACAACATCCAGGACCACAGGCTTGTGCAACACGCGCATGCCATCTGAGCCGTCATCATCGGCGAGAGGAAGATCGGCTAGGGAAGGCAGCGGAGCTGCGCGGGCGGCCGTAGCGGCGGCGGTATCGGCGCGGCGCTCGTCGAGCGTGCGCTTTTTCCTGGGGCGGCTCACGGCACACGGAACTCCTCATGAGGAGCACCGGGGCGGACACTAAAAAAGGCCGCCCGGCGCTCGTTAAAGCGCTAGAACGGCCCTTCCTTTTTAGGGGCGGACAGTGTTCGCGTTCCACATAACCGAGCTAAACTTTAAATGCAAGAACGTTTCCCGTTGTGCCATTATTAATGCACGCCGTGATCTTGTTGGTGACGCTCTCCATGATCCGCTTGTTCTCGTCGGCGTAGGAATGCCGATCGTAGACGCTGGCGATGCCGCCCTCGCGGTGGTTCTGAATTCGGTTCATGGCATCGCGGCCAAATCCGAGCGCGGTGATCGTGGTGCCATGGGTCCGTCGCAGATCATGCGGCGTCGCCCGCTCGACCTGCAGCTTGGCGCAGATGCTCGCCATTGCAGCCGTCAGCCGCGCCGAGGTCACGGGCCTGCCGCGGCCGCCGGCAAATACCAGCCGTTGGCGTCAAGCGTAGCGATCAGAGCCTGCGCCGGTGCCGGCAGCCACACGCGATGTGCCGCGCCGTTCTTGGTTCCCGGCCAGCCCAGCGCCGGCACCGGGGCGCCCGGCAGTTCCCACCAGCCGTCGACAATGTGCTCAGTCCGCATGTGCCGGACCTCGCCGGGACGCTGCCCGGTCAACAAGATCATCTTCAGCAGCGTACCTTCGAACACGTCGTCGAACGCCGACCAGAACAACGGGATTTCGCGGTCGGACAGAATACGTTCACGCGCTGTCGTGGCGTTGCGCTCGACCTTCTGGCACGGATTGATTTTCAGAATGTCTTCCCGGATCGCCCAGGAGAAAATCGCGCTGGCCGCCGCCAGCGTCTGGTTGGCGGCGATCGGCGCCGTGATCCGCCCGATCAGTCCTTTGACGTCGGCGCGCGAAATGGCGTCGGCCGGAAGCTTGCCCCAACGCGGCAGCAGATTTCTGCTCACCAGCTTGGCGGCCTGCGGCCAGGACTTGTTGTTCTTCTTGGCATGCCGCTCGACATAATCGGCGGCCAGCTCGGCAAAGCTGCCGCCCGGCCGCTGGGCTCTCTTCGCGGCGGCGGGATCGGAGCCGCGGACCACCTCGAGATGAACCGCAGCTGCCAGGCGCCGCGCCTCGGCCACCGGGATGGCGGTGCCGATGTGGTACCAGCGCGGGCGGTTGCCGAAGCTGTAGACGAACTTGAAGGCCTTGTGCCCGCTGGGCTGCACCATGACGGCGAGCCCGCGCTGGCGCAGGTCCCACACCGCGTAGGGCCGCGTCTGCGCTTTCAGTCGATCGATCAGGCGATCGGTGAGCTTGCGCTTGCGGGTGGCAGCGGGACTGCTGCCATCGCGACAGGGCCGCGCCATTTTTGAAACTAACCCACAACTAATGACCCGGCGATTTTGCCAGGCCGTGGGTTCGGGCATATCTGCGGGCAAGTCCAGCGTTTATCGGCGCTTCTAACGTTGATGAACGTTGATGAACGTCAGATAAATTAACACGTCGTTAAGGTCTGAAAGCAAACTTGACTCGCATCCAACGTTAGCAAGCAGCGTGCCATCGCGGCGAAACGCGAAAAAACGAAAACAATTTGCGGCATGTTTGTGGAGAGCGGGCCTCTGCGAACGGCGTCAGGCGGTTATGGCGCTGTCACCCTCAATGCCTCGGCATCAATCGCGGCACCGGCGCGCCGATTTTTGAGCAATTGACCAAAAATTGTTTGCCCGATCGCTCAGGCCCAACAACGACTGCCGATGGGACGCCGCCCGCCGTTAGTCAGGCTGGATGCCGGCGTCCTTGACCATCTTCGACCATTGGCCGAGCTGCACCTTGATGTAGTCGCTGAACTCTTCGGTGGAGCTTGAGAACGCTTCGAAGCCGACGTTGCGCAGCTTGGCCTTGACGACGGGACTGCCGATGATGGTGCGCAGCGCGCCGTTGAGCTGTTTGATGATCGCGGGCGGCGTGCGCGCCGGCGCGACCAGGCCGGCCCAGGCGTCGAGATCGAATCCCTTGACGCCCGCCTCGTCCAAGGTCGGCAGATCCGGAAACAGCGAACTGCGCTTGATGCGCGTCACGGCGAGCGCGCGAACCTGGCCGGCCTGCACATGCGGCATGGCGACCGTGAAGTCGGAGAACATCATCGTGACGCGGCCGGCGATGACGTCTTCGATGGCCGGTGGCGTGCTTTTGTAAGGCACGTGCAGCATCTCGATGCCGGCCCAACGGGCGAGCGTCTTGCCGGCGACGATGCCCGCGGTGTTGCCGCTCGCGAACGACAGCTCACCCGGATGCGCCTTGGCGTAGTCGACCAGCTCCTTCACCGAATGAACCGGCAGGCTCGGATTGATCACCAGCATCAGGGTGAAGCTGCCGACCCGCGTCACCGGCTCGAAATCCTTCACCGGATCGTAGCTGATGTCTTTCAAGAGGACGGGATCGGCCGACAGCGGCGAATTGGTCGCAAGCATCAGCGTGTAGCCGTCCGGCGACGCATGCGCGACGTATTGGGCGGCGAGCGCACCGTCGGCGCCCGGACGATCCTCGACAACGACGGGCTGCTTCAGCGCTGTGCCAAGCGGATCGGCGATGACGCGGCACACCGTGTCGCTGGCGCTGCCGGCGCCGAACACCGCGATCATGGTGATGGGCCGCGACGGAAATGTGTCGGCGCCAAAGGCCGCGCTCAAGAACAGGGTGGCGGCGACCGCGGCAACGCAAAGCAGCTTTTTCACGCGTTCGTCCTCCCAAAACTTTGTTTTGGCGCGGCTCGTGTAGCGAAACCGCACGGCGCCTTATGTGGCGCACGAAGACTAGCAGACTTGCGGCGCTGCCGCGACTCCCGTTCCCCTTCACGCCCCGCGATGCGGCGGACTGTTGGCGGCGAGACGATCAGAAAAACAGCGCTGCGCCGTCAGGTCTTTTTGCTTCTGTGCGCTTTCGCGCGAGGAGCGGCAGGCGCGGTCTTCTTCGATTTGCTCCGATTGAGTTCGGCCGCGGCGCGGATCAGCTCCTTGAACGCACGCTCGTTGATCGTTTCGCCCTCATGGATATCGATCGCGCGTCTCATGTTGCCTTCGAGGCTGGAGTTGAAGAGCCCCGACGGGTCCGCAAGCGACGCGCCCTTGGCGAAGGTCAGCTTCACGACGGCCTTGTAGGTCTCGCCGGTGCAGATGATTCCGGCGTTCTCAAACACCGGAACCCCGCGCCACTTCCATTCCTCGACCACACCAGGGCAGGCCTCCCTGATGAGACGCCGGACCCGCGCCACCGTCTCACCCCGCCAATCGCCCAGCTCCTTGATCCGCGCGTCGATCAGCGCGGAGGGAGAGGCGCTGGCCTTTGCTTTCGTCGCGGCGTTCTTCGTCTTCTTCATGGTGGTTGTCGCTTTTTGCGTAGTTGGAGTCGCTCCGAACTCCGACAAGCTGCGGCATCTGCATTAGAGTCGCCGGCGGGCGGACTACGGCCGTGATCCGCCCTACTTGCCGCGCTTCGCCCGGGCCGCTTGCTGAGAGCGCGGATTGCGCTGCGCTCTCACCGCGCTGCGCTTTTTGCTGATCGTCCTGCGCGCCGCCGCGATCTTTTTTCTCGCTGCCGCTGGCTTTCTTCTTGCTGCCGCAGTTTTGGCCGGGCGCAGGCCGCCGACGGCGTTCTTGATCTTGCCGCGGGTCAGTTGCCAGCCTTTCCAGTTGAGGTCGAAGACGATGCCGTCGGGGTCCTTGAACTTGCGCTCGAACCCCTCGTCCTCCGGCTCGCCGAGATCGTAGAAGAACTCAGCCCCGGCCTGTTCGACCTTCTTCTGCTGGGCGGGCAGGTCGTCGCACTGGAAGCCGAAATGGTGGATGCCGACGAAGCCTTTGGGCACGCCGGAGCCGACTTCGCTCTTGTATTGCAACAGCGCGAGATTCACCTCGCCGTCGCTCATGTAGCAGTTCCAGGCGGTCTTGCCCTCGCGGATCGGAGTGCGCTTGAGCCCGAAGGCCTTCTCGTAGAATTCGGCGGTGGCCTTGATGTCTTTGACGCAAAGCGCGATGTGGCGGATGCGGGCTGCCATGGCGAAATCTCCTAAGGGCTCACTTGCGAAGCAAGCGTAGCCCGGATTGAGCGGCAGCGAAATCCGGGACTAGCTTACTCGGGCGCGCGACCCCGGATTTCGCGTTGCTCAATCCAGGCTACACGGAGCGAAGCGTAACCCGGACATCCAGTGACAGCGCGCGGGTGCAACCCGTTGCCATTTGTGGTGTTATTGCCACGATCAGCCGCATAGGACGACAACGATGGCGGACAACGGCAACGAGTCCTCCGGACCCGATCTCGCAGCCGGCATCGCGGCGAGCGATCTTCCCGATGGCGCCATGCTGGCCGGCCATGTCGGCGAGGATGCGGTCTTGCTGGCGCGGCGAGGCGGCCGGCTGTTTGCGGTATCGGCGCAGTGCACCCACTATCACGGGCCGCTCGCCGAGGGCCTGATGGTCGGCGATACAGTCCGCTGCCCCTGGCATCATGCTCATTTCAGCCTTGAGACCGGTGAGGCGCTCGCCGCGCCGGCCTTCGGCTCGCTTGCCTGCTGGCAGGCCGAGGAGCGCGACGGCAGGATTTTTGTCCGCGGCAGGAAGGACCAGCCGGCGCCAAAGACATCGTCCGCGCCGCCGCAACGCATTGTCATCGTCGGTGGCGGGGCCGCTGGTTTTGCCGCGGCCGAGATGCTGCGGCGGCGCGGCTTTGCCGGCGCGATCACCATGCTGAGCAGCGACGACACCGCGCCGGTCGACCGCCCCAACCTGTCGAAGGATTATCTCGCCGGCAGCGCGCCGGAGGACTGGGTGCCGCTGCGCGGCGACGACTGGTATGGCGAAAACAAAATCGATCTCCGCCTCAACACCGAGGTCACGGCGCTCGACGCCAAGACCAGGCAGGTGACGCTTGCGGGCGGGGAAACGATGGCGTTCGACAAGCTCTTACTGGCGACCGGCGCCGAGCCGATGCGGCTTGACCTGCCCGGCGCCGGCAAGCCCCACGTCCACAGCTTGCGATCATTGTCCGACAGCCGTGCGATCATCGCGGCGGCGCAGTCCGCCAAAAATGCCGTGGTCATCGGTGCAAGCTTCATCGGGCTGGAAGCGGCCGCCTCGCTGCGCGCCCGCGATATCGCGGTGCACGTCGTCGCGCCCGAGAAGCGCCCGCTCGAACGGGTGTTCGGTCCGCAGATCGGCGATTTCGTGCGCGCCCTGCACGAGCAACACGGCGTCCACTTTCACCTGGAGAACGGCGTCACCGCCATCGGCGACAAGGATGTGACGCTCAAGACCGGCGGCACGCTTGCGGCCGATCTGGTCGTCGTCGGCGTCGGCGTTCGCCCGCGCATCGCGCTCGCCGAGCGGGCCGGGCTGGCGGTCGACAAGGGCGTGAACGTCGACGAATACATGGAGACCAGCGTGCCCGGCATTTTTGCCGCCGGCGATATTGCGCGGTGGCCGGACCGCGTCGGGGGGGCCCGTATCCGAGTCGAGCATTGGGTGGTCGCCGAACGCCAGGGACAGATCGCGGCGCTCAACATGCTCGGCGAGCGCGCGCCGCTCGTCTTCCCGCCGTTCTTCTGGAGCCAGCATTACGACGTGCCGATCAACTATGTCGGCCATGCGGAAGGCTGGGACGAGATCGCGATCGACGGCGAGGTGATGCAGCGCGACTGCGTGGTGCGCTACAAGCGCGGCGGCAAGGTGCTGGCGGTCGCTTCGATCTACCGCGACCTCGACAGCCTCAAAGCCGCGCTCGCGATGGAGCAAGCGGCCGACGCCTGAAGGGGCGGCGCATCGCGCCCGGCAACGATTGATGGGCCGCACCGGATTTCGCTGCGCTTTAGCCGGGCTATTTGCTGCATTAGCGTGTAGGGCGGGTTAGCCGAAGGCGTAACCCGCCACCTTGGTCCATCGGAGTCGGCGGATTACGCTTCGCTAATCCACCCTACGGGCTACTACGGGCTGCGCTTCATCCGGCTACTTGCTCCTCTCGACATTCGGTCAGAATAACTTCCACCGATTAACGTTGCGGTGAGCCATGACCTTCAAGACGTGCGGGGTCTCGCCCGCGGCACCACTCGTCGTTCCAGCCGCCTGACCTCGCCCTTTGATCGCATCCATCATCGGACGCATCTCGCTCAAGATTCTCTCCTGAATCTCTGGTGTCAGTTCGATCGGATTCTCGGCATGCTGTCGCCATCCGGGCAAGAAACGATCATGCAGCCGACAGGTCAGGTAGTCACCTTCGAGCGGCGGATACGCCGCATACGTCATAGCGCCCTTTGACGTGACCTCATCCGGCAACGTGGAGTAGTGCTTAACCAGTGCCGCAAGGTCTACCTTCAGGTCGGCCGCCCTGACGAACTCCTGATCGGGTCTCATGAACAACGGTGCCGTTTTCGCGTAAGCTTGTCCCCCGATGTGAAGATCATGCAGAACGGCAAGTAATAGAGGTAGGCGATATCGACGCGATTGTAGGCACGGTCGGTGCCGATCAGGGCGGACGCGATTGCAAGGTGGAAGAAGACCTCGACCGTGAGCAAATAGTGGGTGTAAGGCGCGAAGTCGGCGAGCGGTGTTCCACCGGCTGCCTTCCATCGACTGATGATCGTGGCGTGCATTGCCGGCGGAATGCCGAGGAAATGCAGCGCGCCCCGAAGCAGAACAAAGCGCCCGCGATGCCCGGCCACTGCTTGATCGGCCATCGCTTTGACTTCAGCGAGGTTGCGAAAGCTCAGCTTGACGTCCCCGCGCACCATCCTGGCAACGTCTTGAGATCGAGATTTGCAAGCATCGCGCGCCAGACCGGCGCAAAGTCGCGCTCTACGCCATCGAAGTCGCCGTGCGTCCATCTTCTGAACGCCTCGAGTTCGGGGGCTCGTCGAACACAATTGCCAACTTGTCGCCCGGCACTTCCACGCACTCACCGCCGCTGACGATCGATAGACCTTGCACCATGACCTTGTGGCCGGGAGCTCACCTATGGTTAGTGTGGTGTGGTGGACATTGGGCCGGGTGCCCATCGGGTCGACCTTCTTGGCCAAGTCGCCGACCACCCGCGCAGCCGTGCGACCCTCCGGCGCGTCCTTGTGCAGATCGGCAAGCACCTCGACGTAGAAAAGCGGGCAGAGGTTCGCATCCCAAGCCAAAACGCCTCGTCCTTGCTCAAGCTCAGCAAGGCAGACTTGTCATAAAGAACGATCGGCCCCATGGACACAGCGTGATCTATCTAATCCTTCGGCTACTCGCCCGCCAGGGACCACCATGTCCTTCGTTGCGAGGCGCGACCAAACTTCGAGGTGAAGGCAAGCGACGCTGACCGGCCCGCGTGGTCCGAACGCAATGTTGGTTCAGGCTGCGGTTCAGCGCCTGCTGGTTCGGAGCTCTTGGGAATGCCCGGCTTTCAGACGGGGCGACTAGACGAGGGCACGTCCAACAGTACGATAATTGTGCTCGCCTTTTGGCCGCTGTTGCCGGCAAGCATAGCCCGGATTAGGCCGCGCTCCACCCGCGCTGCGCTTTCTAGCCATGCCCGGCCATAGCGAAGTAAACAGTTGCGGGCGGCCCACGGGATCGCCCATTTTTGCTTGGCACACGGACGTCATACCAACGGCACTTGATCGCGGCTCACTCACGCCGTCATGGCCGGACTTGTGCCGCCATCCACGTCTTTGACTTGCTTGGGCCTTTAAGACGTGGATGCCCGCGACAAGCGCGGGCATGACGAGTCAGAATATCTCGCCGCTGGCATTATTGCGGCGTCGGGAAGGAAACGATGGTCGATCGAGGTCAGGCCGAGAGGGTCGAAAACGGCGCGCCGGCGCGGTTGCGCCAGCACAACCCGACGCCCCCCATGGCCATTGCCTCGGCGGATGGTCAGCTATACATGTATAGCATATTAAGAGGATTCAACATGCTCGCCCTTCGCTTGCCCCCCGAAATCGAGCAGCGGCTCGATGCTCTCGCAAAAAAAACCGGCCGCAGCAAAAGCTACTACGCGCGCGAGGCGATCCTGCGCCAAATCGAGGATATTGAGGACTATTACCTGGCGCGCCGGCGTCTTTCACGCGGCGGACCGCGGGTGACGCTTGAAAGCCTGGAGCGCGACCTCAAGAAGCGCACGAAGCGCTAAAGCAATTTTGAGTGGCGCATGTCCTTTTCGGAAAACCGGTTCCCACTTTTCCGGGACATGCGCTGATGTCTGCGCCGGCTTGGCGGGTCGAGCTCGATCGCGCTGCCGTCCGCGACCTGCGCAAGCTCGGCGTGGACGCCGAACGGCGCGTGCTGCGCTATTTGCGCGATCGGATCGCCGGCAGCGACGATCCACGCCGTTTCGGCCATGCGCTGACCGGTGACCGCAAAGGGCTTTGGCGCTACCGCGTTGGCGATTATCGTATTGTCGCCGCCATCGAGGACGACCGGTTCGTTGTGCTGGTGGTGACCGTCGGCCATCGGCGCCAGGTCTATCGGTGAGACCCTGCCGCGGCTGCCCCCGGGTTTCGCTGAGCTCAACCCGGGCTACAAGTGATGTGGGAGGAACCAATGGTCGAGCGAGGTCGGACTGAAAAGGCCGAAAACGGCGCGGCGGCGCGGCTGCGCCAGCGCTATCCGACCATCGATGACCTGCGCGCCCGCGCGCGGGCGCGGGTGCCGCGCTTCGGTTTTGATTTCATCGATGGCGGCGCCACCGAGGAATATTGCATCGCGCGCAATACGTCGGCGTTCCAGGCGATCGAGCTCCTGCCGCACTACTGCATCGACGGCAAGGTGACGACCGGCACCGAACTGTTCGGCCGCACCTACGCGGCGCCGATCGGCGTCGCCCCCATGGGCTCGGCCGGCCTGATGTGGCCGGGGGCGGAGAAACTGTTCGCTGCCGAGGCGCAACGCCAGCGCATCCCCTACGTGCTGGCGACACCCGGCAATGCCTCGATCGAGGAGATTGCGGCGATCGCGCCGGACGTGTTCTGGTTTCAGCTCTACCGCTTTCCCTACAACGACCACGCCATCACCTACGACCTGGTGCGCCGCGCCGACGAGGCCGGCGCGCACGTGCTGGTGCCGACGGTCGACTCAGCCGGCAAGTCGAAGCGCCCGCGCGATATCCGGAACGGCTGCCGCGTGCCGTTCCCGATCAACCCGTGGACCACCTATCAGGTGCTGACCTCGCCGGCCTGGACCCTGCAGCTTCTGCGCAACGGCATGCCGATCACGGCAAACCTCGTGCCCTACGCCGAGAAGGCGAGCCAGAACGCGACCGCCGAAGTGATGCAGCTGCGCTCCGGCGGCAGCCACACCTGGGACGAACTCAAGCGCCTGCGCGATCGCTGGAAGCGGCCGTTCGTGGTCAAGGGCATTTTGCATCCGGAGGATGCCGAGCGTGCGGTGGCGCTGGGCGCCGACGGCATCTGGGTTTCGAACCACGGCGGCCGGCATTTCGACGGTGCGCCGGCGTCGGTCGACGTGCTGCCGGCGATCGTGTCGGCGGTCGGATCGCGCGCGACCGTGATGATCGACTCCGGCATCCGCGGCGGCCTCGACGTGGTGCGCGCGCTCGCGCTCGGCGCGAAATTCTGCTTCACCGGACGCTGCTTCGCCTACGGGCTCGGCGCGCTCGGCCCCGCCGGCGCGCCGCACGTCGCCGACCTGTTCCTCGACGAGATCAAGACCGAGCTCCTTCACGCCGGCGCGCGCTCGGTTGCGGAAGCCGCCACCATCAAGGCGCGCCACCCGAACGCGTGGCGGATCGACAATTATTGATGCGACCAGCCCCTACTCCGGCAGGTAGCGCCGCGGCGTCTCGCGCTTGTCCTCGTAGGCCGCCTCGAAGACGGGCTCGGCGAGCGTGGACTGGATGCGGAGCGTGGTCTTGCCGCTGTTGGAGAAGCCATGCTTGCGGCCGGCCGGCACGACGACGAGCTGGCCCGCGGTGAGCGTGACGCGCCCCTCGCCGATCCACACCTCGGCCTGGCCTTCGAACACGTGCAGGATTTCCTCGACCGCGTGCAGATGCGTGGGCGCTCCGTGGCCCGGCTCGCACCACTGCTCGAACACGCAAAGCTGGGCCGCGCCGTTTCGTGCCGACACGTACATCTGCGTCATGACGCCCGGCCGCCATTCTTCCTTCGGCTGGCGATTGAGATCGACGACTTGCATGAATTCCCTCGTCTGCGTTACAGGTATGTCGTGAGCAAGTAGCAAATGGAGCCCGGACGAGCGAAGCGAAATCCGGCGCATTTCGCCCGTTAACCAGGCCTTTTCGAAACAAGCCGCCGCACGAGGTGGCCACACATCCACAATCCCGACAGCAGCATGACCGGAAAGAAGACAAACCGCGTCGGCGGCGCGTAGTCCGAAAGATGTGCAAACGGACTATAGATATAGCCGATGATCGGAATGCTGCAGACGATGTGAATCCAGCGAACGATCGAGCGTTGGGTCGCTTCTTTCATATTTAATGTGTCCTCCATTCATATTGTTCCAACCGCGTCATTGCGAGCGAAGCGAAGCGATCCAGGGGCGGGGTGCAGAGCCGAGAGGCTGACTGGATTGCTGCGTCGCGTTCGCTCCTCGCAATGACGGATGCGCCGGCGTCACTCCATCCGCCCCAAGACCTGCTCCAGATTGGCAAAGAAGTTCTGCCAGCCGTACTTGGCGCCCTGGTAGTTCTGCGGCTGATCCGGCCGAAAGCCCGTCTGCTCCATGCGCAGGTGGGTGCCCGTAGCGGTCGGAGTGAGCGTGAACGTCACGACGCTCTCAAGACCCAGCGCACCCCACGCGTAGGACAGCGTCTTGTTCGGCTCGACGGCGAGGACCTGACAGTCGATGACGCCGTTCCAGTGCGGTTGCCGGTCCATGCGAAGACTGAACTGGTGACCCGCGACAGGCTCGAAATCGTTCTTCATGAGCCACTCGGCGATCAGATGCGGCTGCGTGAGCGCGCGCCAGATCTTGTCCGGCGGAAAAGGGAACTCCCGTTCGACCACGACGGAAAGCGTTTCGGCCGGCGGTTTGCTCATTGGTCCATCCTTTTCAGCAAGTCTTCGAGGCGATCGAACCGGTTGTGCCAGAAGCCCGTCATCTGCTTGGTCCAGTCGATCAGCGGGGCGAGCGCGCGAAGCTGCGCGCTATAGTGGGTCTGGCGGCCTTCGTGGCGGTCGCGGACCAGTCCGGCCTGTTTCAAGACCCCGAGATGCTTGGAGACGGCAGGCTGCGAGACCTTGGCCCGCGCCGTCAGAGCCGCGACCGTCTGTTCGCCGTCGCGGCACAGCCGCTCGAAGATGGCCCGCCGCGTCGGATCGGCGAGCGTTCGAAACAGCATATCGTGAGCGTTCGTCATCGGGATCAATAACCCGTTGGTTATTGATCTAATCCATAACCGGCGAGCTATGCGTGGTCAAGCTCAGGCGCGGGTACGGCGCCTCGCGCATCACCCCCCTAAAGGGGCAGCGCCATAAGTCATTGCGTCGCCTTGAGACCCAGAATGTCGGCGATCTCGGCGAGCTGTTGCCGCTGGCGCGCAATGTCGGCGGCAAAGTCGTCCGGGCCGCGGATGGCGAGCACCGAACCGATATCGATCATCCGCGCGGCGATGATCGGATCGGCGGCGACGGCGCGGAAATCCGAGGCGATGCGCTGCCGCAATTCAGGAGATATGGTGCGGGGACCAAACAGGCCGCCGCCGCTCTCGAACGTCAGCGCCGGATATCCGGCCTCGGCCGCGGTCGGAACATCGGGAGCGCCCGGAGCGCGTTCCTTGCTGGCCACGGCCAGAACCTTGACGCGGCCGGACTGCATCATCGGCCGGACCACCGCAAGCGAGGTGGACAACAACTGGATGCGGTTCTCCACGAGATCGTTCGGCGCCTGCATGATGTCGCGATAAGGCACCTTGGCGACGTTCAGCCCCATCTTCTTGATGAAGCCGAACAACAAAAAGTCCGAAATGCCGTTGGCGGCGGCGGCGTTGATCTTGCCGGGCTGGGCGCGCGCCAGGGCCACCAGCTGATCGAGGTTGTCGACGCCGAGCGCGGGCGTCGTCGAGATCGCAAGCTCGACGAGCGACACGCCGACGATCGGGTTGAGATCGCGCGCATCGTACGGCAGCGAATCGTGCTCGTAGGGATGCACGGTGAACGTCCCCACCGGCGCAAACAGCAGCGTGTGGTCGTCGTTGGCGTCGATGAAGGCCTTGATCGCGACCAGGCCGTCGCCGCCGGGCCGGTTCTCGACCACGACCGGATAGCCCCAGCGCGCGGCCAGCCGGTCGGCGAACAAGCGCGCCGTGATATCGGTCGCGCTCGCGGCGCCGAACGAGACGATGAAGCGGACCGTATGCGTCGGATAGGCCGGCTGCGCCGCCGCGATGCCGTTGAGTGAGAAAACGGCCGCAAGCGTCAGCGCCACGCGCGCGACCGCGGCAAGTATTTTGGAGCGTCTCATCAAAATCCTCCCGGCGAGGATGCACACCGAAGCCCCCGCAGGGTCGCGCACGATGATCCGACAAGCAAGATGATTCTCGGCGCGACTTTTTCGCGCGATTCTTGCGCGCGATTTCTTGGCGGCCGGCGTATAGCCTGAAACAGGGCGGCACGGCCCATTTGGGCCGTGCCGTGGCTCACTCTCTCGTCCGGATATTTCAGGCAAAGCACCAGCGCAGGCTCGGACGCTCGTCGACGAACGACAGCTTCTCGACGACGCCGTCGAGACCGAGCACATGACCGGCCCGCGCCAGGATCAGGTAGACCAGGACGCCCGCGTAAACCAGATGATAATCGACGATGAAATTGTTGGTGTTCTCGATGAACGGCCAGTCCATATGGGCAAACCAGTAGATGATCATCAGCACGATGCCAAACGCCGAGCTGATCCGAACCATGAGTCCGGACAACAACGACAGGCCGATCAGCAGGTGGCCATATTCGACGAGGAACGTGGTCACCGGCGCCATGGCGGGCGTCGTGAAGATCGTGAAAAAGCCGTGGAACGTCTTGGTGGCGTTGAGAAAGCCCACCACGGTGAACTTCGGATCGAAGACCTGGTGCGACGCGGCGTAGAGAAATGTCCACGCCATCGTCAGCCGGAAGTAGACGGTCAAGATGGGATAGGCACTTGTTTGATCATCGGCGTTTGCCCGATTGCTTTCTCGATTGCCGTCCCGATTCATGACGATCTCCTCAGCGTTCGGGCGTGAGGCGCGATCGCGCCGTCATAAACTCCCGGCCCACGAGGACATCTGATGCGCGACCGCGGCGCGCGCATTGATCGAAATCAAAGAACGTTGTCGTCAGCGGGCGCCGTTAGGCATCGAGTTCTTTGAAGTAGCGGTAGATGCCCCACTGGCTGAACGGGATGCGCCGCTTCGATTCCAGATAGGCCTTGATGCGCGGGCGCTTGGCGACACGATCGTGCAGCGCGATCATGAGCGGCACTTTCTTCTCGAAACGCTTCATGCGTTTCGGAAAGGCATAACGCAGCCCCTCGACGATCTGAAACAGCGAGAGGTCGACGTAACTCACGCGTCGGCCGACCATGTAGGTGCCGCCGTTCTGCTTCAGTACGCGCTCGAAATAACCCAGAAATTTGGCCACGCGGTAGCGCCAGAAATCCTGGGTGCGCCGCCGCGCGGCCGGCCGCTGCTCCTCGAAATAGAGCCACCCCGACACCGGATGATGCGTGTCGTGAATATGCGTGACCATGTCGGCGACGGTGAGCTGCAATTGATGCGCCCAGAGCCGCCCGGCCTCGTCGCGCGGAGCGAGGCCGAGATGCGGGCCGAGATAGAGCAGAATATTTGCGGTCTGCGCGATGACGAGTTTGCCGGCTTTGAGAACCGGCGGCGCGTAGGGCGGGCGCGCGACGCCCCTGCCCTCCAGCAATCTCATCGTTGCGGCCATACCGCTCTTGCCGCGGCGGGCGACATCGACATAGTCGGCGCCGCCCTCTTCGAGAGCCAGGCGGATGAATTCGCCGCGGCCTTGAATCGCCGGCCAATAATAAAGTTCGTAGCGCATGGAATGCCCCGGAACCGTCAGCGGGTCACCTCCGCCTTGTATTGCTCATCGGTGACCTTCTCCAGCCAGTCGACGTGAGTGCCGTCGAGTGCCTCCTGGATGGCGAGATGCACCATATTGGTGGCGGGACCGGCGCCGTGCCAATGCTTTTCGTTCGGGCCGAACCAGACGACATCGCCGGCACGCACTTCGCGGAGCGGTCCGCCCCAGCTTTGGATGCGGGCGACCCCGTAGATAATGCACAGCGTCTGGCCGAGCGGATGCGTATGCCAATTCGTGCGGGCCCCCGGCTCGAAATGCACGAACGATGAGCGGACCCGCGCCGGCGTCGGCGCTTCAATGACAGGTTCTTGCCACACGGTGCCCGTAAACCACTCATCCAACATCCGGCGCGACGACGCAGCACCGCAGTGGTAGATGTCCATGCTCTTCTCCCTTTGCGGTGCGATCCGAGCGTCCCGGGATCGGCGGCCGCAGCGCGGTAAGATAGTTGAAATGTCAGGACGATACCTTGGCCATCACCGCGGCCTCCTGGCAACAGGCTCGCGGCAGGAGACGAGGCGCGCTAAGGTGCGTCGGGGCGCGGCAAGGGGGACCATGCAGCGTTTTGTAGCGTGTATCATTGGCCGGCCGGGCCGAACCGCCCTGCGGCTCGCCGTGGTTCTTGGCTTCGGCTTGGCGCTCGGCGCCTGCGACAAATGCCATATCCCGACGCCGAGGAGCGGCGCGAGCGACGTCCCGCTGTCGTGCCACAGCGATGGGCCGTTTCAGTAGACGTTGCCGGGAAGGCTGCGGGCTATCTTTTCGGTCCTGGTGACCTGGAAGGCCGCGCAACGATCTCGCTGTCCGAAGCCTCCTCATTCCCGCCGCCAAGCGGATAGACGCCGGGAAGCAACTCGTTGCGCGAGCGCAGATAAGGTTCCGCCTGCTGCCGCGGCGAGAGGCCCACATAGGCCGCGGCCTGATACCGCCTGATCTGGATCCAGACCAGCCAGCCGAGCAGCGCGACCAGCGCAAGCTGCGACACGAGACCGAGGAATGAGGCCATTCCGCCAAGCGTACCAAACATGCCGTGGCCAAAGACGAGACCGAGCAGGCCCGCGCCCAGAAAGCCGGCCGCAAAGCCGCCGAGCGGGTCGCGGCGATTGGTGAGTCCATTGATGGAACCCGAATGAGTCGGCGAGCCGGCCTGCGCCATCATGGTGTGGCCGGTCGGCGATCCCGGCGCCGATTGGGCGGCGACCGTTTGGGGCAACACGAGACCCCGAACCCCGCGAAGCCCGCCGAAGCGCGCATCGGCGTCCTCGGCTGACGTCAGCAGCGCCACCGCGAGGGTGGCGAGCGCCGCGAGCGATCGCAGTGACCGCATCAGTTGAAATCCCCACACAGGTTGGCGTGGCGGCCCCTTCGTTCCAGCACGCTATCGCGGCGTCGCGGCAGTCACCATACGCAATTCGATTGGTACGCGATGACCGGGCGATCAGACCTGTCGCAAAGCGTCGCACGCGCGCATGTCGCAGGGCAATCGCAGCAAAAATCGCCGCTTCGCGGCGCGCGGAATGGGCCCGCGACATGTGATCACGCCCCGGGGCCTAGTCGAGCGGCTCGACCTTGACGATCTCCGCCCCATGGTTGTTGCCGGCCCAGAAAGTGACAGGACTCGTCGAATTATCAACAAAGACGCGCCGGATATTGGTCGACCGCGGCAACAAATACTCGACAGATTGTCCGGTTTGCGGATCAAATCGCAGGACGCGGTCGCTCGCCATCCCGCTGCTCCATAGTTCCCCGGTGTTGTCCATAAAAACGTCATATGGATAGGTGTGCGGCGTCGGCACATTCCATTCTTTGAATGTCTCGGTCTTGGTGTCGAACATGCCGAGCTTGTCGGCGGCGAACTCGGTGAACCAGAGCCGGCCTTGATCGTCGAGCATGGTTCGCCGCGGCCGCGATTTCGGCGTCGGCGTCGGATAGAGCGTAGACTCACCGGTCTTGGCGTCGACACGTCCAATATTCTCGTCGGCAAAATCCATGAAGTAGAGATTATTCTGCGCATCGGCCGTCATGCCGTACGGCGCATGCTGGCGGCCCTTCGGCAGAAATTTGAACGGATCGACGAGCTCGATATTGGCCGGTCTTCGAGATCGAGCCGCATGATCGATTGCTTGGCGACCTCGTTGCTCCACACTTTGCCGTCGACCTTTGAGGCGCGCGGCATGACCATCGATTGCTGCGTCGCGTCATTGTCGAGATCGGCCTGCACCGGAAACAACTGAAAGGTCTTCGTCTTCATGTCGAACTTGGCGACGCCGGCCTGGAACATCAGAGCGAGCCACAGATTGCCGTCCCCGTCAGGCTCAAGGTCGAGCGAGCCGGTCGGCGAGCCTGGCTTGAGCATGGGAATGGGATATTCGCGCGTGGTCGCCGGTGCGTGGATCGAGCTCGCCGAGAAAATTCTCGGTGAAGTTCGAATACCAGATATTGCCTTGTGTATCGGTACGGACATCGTGCGGCGCGATGGACTTACGCGGCATGGCGTATTCGGTGATCACGACGCGGGTGGCGCGGCCTTTCGGACGCGGCAAGGTCTGCAAGCTGGCAGTAGCGGCCGAGGTTGGTGCGCTGCTCAGATTGACGGTCGCCAGATAGGCGGCAAGCTTGCGCACCAGATCGTCGTGCACCTCGCGTTCGGCGACGCGCGCCTGGATGTGCGCCTGGATCGTGTTGTTGGCGTATTCCGCCATCCGCTTGAGGACGGGGAAGAACGCGTCGGCGTCATACTTCGACCGCACGATGCGCTCGAAGGTGTGACAGCTCATGCATTCGATCAGCGGCCGCTTTTGCTCCGGCGTCCCGGGCATGCTCATGAACCATTCGGCGTTGGTCAGCTGCGCGGCGATGTCGGCGGTCCGCGTCAACTTCAGCCCAATGTCGGTCGACGGCCCGGCGAGATCGACGGATTGCGGGCCGGCGAGATCGTAACCGACAGCCCGGATCCGCAGATCGTATTGTCCCGGTGAAAGGCGTCCGTCGGGGAAGCGGAAACGGCCATGCTCGTCGCTGACGACCGTCACGGTAATGGGTGAGCCGGACTTCTGCGCGCTGACCAGCACGCCTTCCATCGCCCCTTCTTCGGCGGAACTCACCGATCCGGTCAGGGTCTGCGCATGGGCCCCGAGCGGGGCGCAAGCGATGGCGGAATCCGCTCACTGCGATGAGCAAAAGCCGCTTTGCTGTTGCCTTTAGGGCGCCGACGGCCATCGCTGAACTCTTCTGCAACGCATCACGCAGCACGGCCGCGTATAATGCCCGGCAGCGGCGGCGCGCGACTCGCTAGTTCTTCTTCAAGTAGCACTCGATCTCGATCGGGTCTTTGGCGTCGGCCGTGCGGCCGGCGCTCCACATTCGCTTCCTTGTAGCCATCCTTGGCGCAGGAAATGATCACGTCGTCGGGATTGATGTCCTTGCCGAAGCCGGGAATTTTGTAGACGCCCATGATGTCGGTGCGAGTCACCAGCGCGCCGCGGTCCTTCAACTCGGCGGTCACCTTGGCGTCGGCGACGCCGGGCCCGTCCACCAGCCGTACGAAGCCGAAATAGGACGGGCCATCATCGGCCGAGGTATCGTCATCGTCGCCAAAGCCGGTGCCGCCTGCCATTCGCGAGGCCGGTGGCAGAGACCATCAACGCCAGGGCAAAGGCGACGCGAAGCGGCCCACGATCGAAATTCATGCGGATCCTTCCCGAACGATCCCTGCCCCGCGCGGCCCCTGAATTCAGCACTCGCGCCCAGTGCAATGTAACGCGTCGGCTCGCCGCTGAGAAGATAGGCCGGCGCCCCTAAACCGCAGCCGCAAAACGGTGAAGTGTCACACGCTCACAATGTCGCAGTCCCGGCAGCGCGGAATCAGCAAATCACGCGCCAAAAATGCGGATGAGCATTGAGCGCACAGCAGACCCCAATGCGAGCAGCGGCGCTCGACAAGCAACCTGGGCGAGGTACATTTCCATCAAACGCGATGTCCATAAAATACGGGGAGGATCATGACCGACTTGATATCAACCAATACGTTCTGGACGCTCTGGCTGTTCGTCCACCTGATCCTGGCGGTGGGCCTGCTCGGGGCGCTCACCCATCAGGCGATGGCGGTCGCGCTGCCGGTCCGTCACCCGGCCGGCGGCATCGTCACGCGCTTCCGCGCTGTGCCGGCCGCCGGATATGCCACCGCGGTCTGCGTGCTGTGGGTGCTGACGTTCATCGTCGGCTCGTACATCTACACCAAGTACCGCATCTACATCCGAATTCCGCTCGAGGCCGGGCACTATTACAAGACCGGCGGCTTCTTCGATTTCAAGGAGCACGTCGCCACGCTCGGCCTCGTGCTGCTGCCGGCCTACTGGTACTTCTGGAAGAACGCTCAGAACCCGGAATACGACACTGCGCGCAAGGGCTGACCATCGTGCTCGCCGCTATGTGCTGGTTCCTCTTCATCGTCGGCCACGTCCTCAACAACACCCGGGGGTTTGGATCATGAGCACGACCACGACAACAACCGCCGAGAACGCGGCACCGTCCGCCTCGTCATTGGCGGCTTCGAGCAAGTTCAAGACCTTCGCCACGGCCTTCTCGATTTCGGGCACGGTCGTATACTGCCTGGTCCAGTATTTCAATTGGCCGCTGTTGACCTTCCATCCGGCGACGAATCGTCATGGTCTGGGGTTACGAGGCGGCTCGGAGCGGCGAAGGCCCGAACATGCTGTGGTACGGCTGGACCTGCACGACCATTCTGATCGCGGCCGCAATGGGCATCATCGCGATGTTCCTGCCCGAACACATCACCAGGAAGATTCCGCTGTGGCTGGTGTGGGTGTTTCCGATCCTGGCGATCCCCTACATCATCTATTCGTTGATGCCGTGGTGGACGCTCGCTGCGAAGTAAGGAGCCGCGATGGTGCTCTCTAAGCTCGATCTGGCGATCGTGGCCGTCCTTGCGGGCGCGATGTTCTGGGTCGAGCACGAACATCGCATCATCATCGCAACGCCGGCGGTAGCCGAACCGGCGCGACCCGGTTCGGTCTGTCCCGAAAAGGACAGCGTTCCATTCAGCGCGGATTGCCTCGCCTTCATCGGGGGCCGCTCAGCGGTGATACGCACGCACGCCGTCGCGGCCGAAGCACCGCCCGCGGCGTCCGATCCGCACGATCCAGCATGCCCGGCCAGCAACGAAAACGGGCCCTACAGTGCCGGATGCCTCAAATTCATGTCCGGTTGGTACTGGCATCCGAATCCGGCTGGGTCTCAGTAACCCGCATCTCGGCCTCACGCCTTTGAATGCGCCGTTCCCAGGTACGGAAACTCCTTCAGAACGTCGGTGTGGGGCTTGAGGCCGGTGGGCGGGCCTCATGTTTCGTCAGAAAGCCGACGCGGTAATTGATCACGTCGTCGGTGAAGACCCGGCCGTTGGGATATTTTGCCGGCTTTAAGGGATCGAAGCTCAGCACGTCGGGAAGCGTGCCCTCGGTATCGATCGCGGCGATCGCCTCTTCGCGCGTGTAGTTGCCGGTATGCCCCAGCAAATGCACGAATTGCTCGAGCCAACGCTTGCGATCGTTGACCGGCTCGCTAGCGTTGTACTCCTCCTTGGTGTCATCGGTGTTGAAGAAGCTGCTGACGCTCGGATGGCCCGCGCGATCGACGTGAAGCAACTTGCCGTCGCGTCTTAGGCTGCACCGTCCCCAGATGTGAATCGTCGGCTTCGGATCGAGTTCGCTCGTTGACAACTCGATCACCGTCGAGAACACGTTCGCTTCGGTGTTTGAATCAACACCGGTCCAGGGCGATTTGGCCCCGAGATGCGGCTCGGTAAAGTTCCGTTTGCCCCTGATGTCGAACAGGTTCTTGATGCCATCGAAATCGAAAAAGAACGCGTCGCTGCGGCTGCCGGCGAAAAAGGTATAGGCGCCCGACTTGATGATATTCGGCTTGGCGCCGAAGGAGACCTGGGCGTCGGCGATGATCTTCTTCCCGACCGCTTCGGCCGAGCGCGACTCCGCACCCTTCGCCATGAATACATCGACGGTCTGCCGGCCGTTCTGCGGCTTCGAGAACACATAGCTGAACGCGACGTCCGTCAGATAATCGCCGTCGGTATCGATGTTGACGCGGTAGATGGCGTCGGGATGAAGCGCGTCCGCGTTGGGATTTGCATTGAGGATGATGGCCGTTCTGCTGTTGTCAGAGGGTGACTGGAATGCGTAGAGGTCGCAGAGGTCGAGCCGCTGATCACCAAGCGGCGCGCCGAGACTGAGTCCGGTGAAATGGTTCGACATGGCCCTCTCCTGTTACCAAGAAAACTTGCTCTTGCGGCCGGTGGCCGCGCGTCGAGGGCGCCAGAAAACGCTGATTGTTGATCGCGGTATGATGTTTCGTGAAAGAGATTGCGGGGCGCCCTTCAAGCGCAGCATATCCCTTACGATGTTTAATGGAGCATCACAAAGACGCGAGTATGGGGCTCGCGCACTATGTTAAATTCAATAGCAACACGCCGGTATCGCGGATCACTTCTGCGGCTTGACCTGAAAGATGACCGGGAGCGCGAAGCTCAGGCCCTCGTCGGCCAGCACCGGCGGCGGCGCCGGCACGGGATCGGATTTCTGCAACATCGTGAGCGCGGCGTTGTCGAACGAAGCGTCGCCCGATCCTTTCACGACGTGCATCGACAGAACGTGACCGACGCGATCAAGGACGAAGGCAACGACCACCTCGGCGGCGCGAGCGGCCCGATCCGTCGGATACCTTTTGTACTTGTTGAGGTGGGCCATGAGCTCCTTTTGCCACGTGACTCGCACGCGCTCGGCGCTTTGACCGGTGCCTTGAACCGGGGCGACCGAACGTGGCGAGACCGGAGCCGTTTCGACGCTCGGCGTCGCCGTCGCTTCGGTCGCAGCGGACGCCTCGGACGGGTCCGATTGAGCGGTCGGGGTCTTAGGATCGTCCTCCTTCGGTCTCTTGGTGTCGGTGGGCGAAACCACCCGATCCGGATCGTCGGTCTCGGTCGGCTTGGCGTTCGGCAAGTCGGTCTGCTCGACCACCTCCTTCTGCTCGATGACCGCGGGCGACGGAGCGGTCGCTTCGGCGTACGGACCGGGCGGCAGATCGGTCGGCTCGGTTTGCGGCGACATAAGCTCGATGCCGATCTCGATGGCCGGCGCGCCGAGATCGTCGTCCGGGTCGGTGGGATTCATCGCACCGAGCGCGAGCGCGACGCAGCCGGCGTGCAGCGCCACCGCGCCGGCCGCGGCCCAAAGCCACATGGCGCGAGACAAATGCCGCGGCGCGTAATCGGACGTTATGGCGTCGTTGTGGTCCATTGCTTACTGCAGTGGCTATGGCCCTGCGGCCGCGGGAGGTTGGTTCGGATCCGAGGGCACGCCTTCGAGCGCCACCAGCGCGATCTTGGTATAGCCGCCGGCGCGCAGACGTTCGAGCACGTCCATCAGCTCGCCATAAGGCACGCCGCGATCCGCGCGCAGGAAAATGCGATGGTCCTTGCCGGCGTCGGTCATGGAATCGAGCGTTCGCACCAGGTCGACGCGTTTCACGGGGTTTTCGCCAAGGGCAACGGCGAGATCGGATTTGATGGTCACATAGGTTGGCTTGTCGGGCCGCTTTTGCGGCACCGCGGTCGAGGTCGGCAGATCGACCGCAAGGTCAACGGTCGACAGCGGCGCTGCGACCATGAAGATGATCAACAGCACCAGCATCACATCGATGAACGGCGTCACGTTAATGTCGTGCGCTTCCTCGAAGTCGTCCTCATCGTCGTTGAGATCGGTGAGAGCCACCGCCATGGCCTACTCCGCCGCCCGCGAGATCATGCCGGATTGGAAACGGTCGAGGTCACGCGACAACAAGCGGCCCACCGCGCCCGATGCGCGGCTGACCAGGTCGAGATAGCTCTTCGTCTGCCGCGAGAAGTGATTGTAGATGATGACCGCCGGTATCGCGGCGGCAAGGCCTATCGCGGTCGCCAGCAAGGCTTCGGCAATGCCCGGCGCCACGACCGCGAGATTCGTCGTCTGCGCCTTCGAAATGCCGATGAAGCTGTTCATGATGCCCCACACGGTGCCGAACAGCCCGACAAACGGCGCGGTGGCGCCGATGGTCGCGACGGGTCCCATGCCGAAACGCACCGCGCGCGACTCGGTGCGCACGATTTCGGCAAATCGCGTGGCGGCGCGCTCCTTGATGCCGCCCTCGACCGGATGATCGGCCGACAGCCTGATCTCCTGCGTCGCGGCCGCGAGCAGCGACGACACCACGTTGTTGCTCGAGCCCAGCGCCAGTTGCGCCTCGCTCAGCGAACGCACGTTGGCGAGGCGCGCCAGCGCCGCGCTGAGCGCTCGCCGCGCGCGCGCGAGCTGCAGTGTCTTGGCGAGAAAGATCGTCCAGGTCACAAGCGACGCGAAGGCCAGACTGACCATCACCGCCTTGACCAGAATGTCGGCCGACAGAAACATCGACCACGGCGACAGTTCGTGAAGCTGTCCGGTGATCGATACCGGACGAGCGGAGCCTGCGCCTTCGGGGGAAGGATCAGCCGGCGTTGTCACGGGCTGCGCCGCATCGGCCGGCGATCCGGCAGGCGCTGCGGCCGCAGGCGGCGCCGGCTGCGTCACGGGTGCGCCCGCGCCTTGCTGCGCCAGCACCGCTTGCACTCCCATCGGCGAGCCAAGACCGCTCACCGCGACGGCGAGAAGCAAAGCGCAAGACGTTCGCACCACAAATTTCCTCATACCTCAGCCCAGTAGCGAATCAGATTGTGATAGATGCCGGTGAGTTTCACGACCTCGGCGTCGTTGCGCCCGAGCCGTTCGACTAGACCCTGAATGGCGGTATCGAGATCGAAGATCATGCTGCGGGCGTGGGCGTCGCGGATCATGCTTTGCAACCAAAAGAATGAGGCCACCCTGACGCCGCGGGTAATCGGCGTCACGGTGTGCAGACTGCTGGCCGGATAGAGAACGAGGTGTCCGGAGGGCAGCTTGACTTCGTGTGAGCCGTAATAGTCCTCGACGACCAATTCGCCGCCGTCATACTCGTCCGGCTCGGAAAGAAAAAGGGTCACGGAGAGATCAGTACGTATGCGCGTCCCGGTCAGCTGGTCGCCGCGCACCGCATTGTCCACGTGCACGCCAAAGCGATGACCGACGCCGTAGCGGTTGAACAGCGGCGGAAAAATATGCCTCGGGATCGCAGCGGAAACGAACAGCGGATTGGCGACCAGCGTCCTGATGACGTGATCACCTAACCTCCGCGGCAGCAAGCCGTCCGGCGGCAATTGTTCGTTGTTCTTGACCATCGCTGACTGCGCACCTGCCGTGGAGCGGCCGTCTTCCCAAGTGGCGTCATCCATGACGCTGCGGAATTCGGCCACCTCGGACTTGCTTAGCACATCAGGTACGCAGATCAGCATTCACATCTCAGATTAGAATTAGAACAAGTTAGAATCTCGCCGACACCTCCACTCCGAGGACTCGGCCCGGCGCGACCAGGACGAACGGAGCGCCGCTCTGGTACATGGCGTCGTAATAAAGCTTGTTGAAGATGTTGTTGGCGTAGAGCTTCCACCGCCAGTTCTTGGTGACCTTGCCTTCGAGGAACGCATCGAATCGCCAGTAATCCGGAAGGACCGTACCCTGATTGGCCGCCAGAAGCGTCCCGCCAAAGATCTGCGATCGGTAGGTTGCCTGCCCGCCCACTTCGATCGTGTCGGTGACCTGATACTTCGTCAGTACGTTGAAGGATTGATTGGCGACGAACGCGAGCGGCAGGCCGATATTGGCCGGCACGGACGACTGGTCCACCCGCGTCTGCATCAGCACGAGACCGGTATAGATGCTCCACTTGTCGGTGATTTTGCCCTGAGCGCCAAGATCGATGCCCTGGACGTGATAGGCGGCGCCGGCCTGGACAGTACCGGCATTCGGAAAGCCGGCCGGCACCAGTTCGCGGGCGTTGCTAACGTCGGTGCGAAACAGCGCGGCCGTCGCCAAGAGGCGCCGGTCAAACAGTTCCCATTTGGTGCCGACCTCCTGCGCCGTGCTCTCGATCGGACTGAAAATCTGGCTGATCGGCGACGAGGGATTAAACCCGCCGTAATTTGCCGACGTACCGTCCAATTCCGACCCGACTGGCTCGGACCCGTGCCGTAGGCCCAGTAGAGACTGGCGATCGGTATGGGTTTGACCACCGCGCCTAGATTGTAGTTCCACATGCCGGATGTGGTCCAAACGGTGGGAAACCCGATCTTGCTCGCGCTGATGTCATAGCGATCAAACCGGCCGCCAGCGGTCAGAATAACGAAGTCCCGATAGTTGGCGGTCTCGAGGGCATAGACGCTCTTGGTATCCACTGGAATGATATTCGGATTTCCTGTCACCGATGGGTAGCCGGTGAAAGGGATCAAATTCGGCGGATTCAATACAGACGCGCCTGTGAGGCTGCCTGAGCCGGTGAATGCACCGGCCCCGAGCGCCTCCGAGGAAAAACCCGTGTAGCTGTCGATACTGACCTGCTCGTGCGAAGCCTCAAATCCGGTCACCAGCGTGTTCTTGACCGGGCCCGTATTGAGTTCCGTCACGGCATACGTCTGGTTCGCGAGAACGGTCGTGGTCTGATAGCGGCTCTGCGGATTGAGACTGGTCGTCCAATTTGCCGGATTGGGACTCGTCGTAACCGGCTGCTCGGGAGTCGTGCCGATGTAGTCCAGCACGGATTTTTGATCCCTAAACTCGTTGTACAGTGTGATGTAATCATTCACCTTGACTTCGCCGGTCACTGTGCCGAAGTCTTGCTTGACCTTCTGAAAGTCGCGATTGACGAAGCCGTAATAGGTCTCGCGCGGAATGCCGACCGAGGTTACAGGAAGCTTGGCCTGAACATCGTAGGGCACCCCGAAGTCCGGCGTCCCCCAAAGATCGGTGTGTATGTAATTCGCCGTCACCGAGACGGCTTCGGTCGGCGTCCATTTCACGGCCGCAAGCGCCCCGCCGCGATCGTCAGTTGTGTAGTCGCGTTCCGCGACGCCGGCGTTTTGCCACATGCCGTCGACGCGCACCGCCAAGGTCGGGTTGATCACCTGATTGACGTCGAGCGTGACGCGCCGCGTGTCGTCGGATGCGATCGTGGTGTCGGCGTTGTAGAAATTTCCCCCCGTCGTCGCTTCCTTGGTCACGATATTCAAGGCGCCGCCGGTGGTGCCGCGGCCGTTGATGGTCGCCGACGGCCCTTTGAGAATTTCGATCTGCTCCGTGAAGAAGTTCTCCCGGATGCTGACGCCAGGATCGCGGATGCCGTCCACAAAGATGTCGTTACGCGCATCGAAACCGCGAATGAAAAAGCGGTCGCCGAAGGCGTTGCCGCCTTCGCCGGTGCCGAGCGTGACACCCGCCGTCGTGCGCGCCAAATCCTTCAGGCTGGTGGCCTGCTTGTCGTCGATGACCTCCCTGGTGATCACCGTGATGGATCTCGGCGTGTTGACGATCGGCTCGCTGAACTTCGGCGATGCAAGGGTGTTCGCCATATAGGGCGCGGCCGGGTTGGCATAGGGATCGCCATCGGGCGGCCCAGCCGGTGTGGCAGTCGTCGCGGACGCCGGTTTTGCAGCCTCCTGCTTGGCGCGCGTCGCGCGGCGCAACGCGTTGCGCGCGCGCAGCTGCTCCGCCGTCGGCTTGGTCGCAGCCGGCTTCTTGCGCGTGACGGGTGCATCCACGGTGACCGGCGGCAGCGGCGATTGCTGCGCTTCCGCTCCTGTGATCGACGCCACCGCGATCAGACAGCCGACCGTGACTTTGCGGGTTGCCTGGCCGTCGAGCGCGCCGTTGAACGACTCCAGTGGCGCCGAAAAGCGCAGCGAATACGGCCTAATCGTCTTACCCATTGAAGCCCCCGCAAATTCCCTTGCCCAAAAGCAACCTATGAAGCGAGGTTTGGGGGGTCAAACAAATTTGCAGTATTTCCAGCGCTCTATACTTGAATCATTCCAATACAAATGAGCTTCTGCTGTTTTGAATTGATCTAATAAAAGAAACGAACCCAGATCAGAGCGTTTCTAAAATTGAGCCCGAGGCCTTGCGGGGACGAAATAATTCGCATCGCGTTTGAGGGCGCGCAAGGTGCGCGCACGATCTTTCGCGCGCAAAGAGACCCTCGGACTGATCTTGTTACAAAACAGCGCACCGTCAAACATGGCGGCTCTTCGGCATTCACATGGCAATGGGCGGCAATCGCCGCGGCCGCGACGACCGTCTCAAAGCTCTTCCTCGGGGTCGAGGCTCGGCGGCTTCATCAGCGAAAACAATTCGTCGACCGTCTTCGATGCGATCTGCCGCACTTGATTTGTGTCGATCGAACCAGCGATCCTCACTTGCCTGACGACCGCATGAATTTCATCGCGAAAATCCGTGAGAAACGTCAACGGATCTTTGGAATCGTTCGCAACTCTGGCGATGAGTCCGGCGATGAGGATCTGGCAGGCGATCATCCTGCCGTTCAACTCGTCCATATCCTTTACTCCCGTTCGCCGTCGTGGCGGGGCGGCGAACGAGAGCTAGCATCAAAGCAAATCCGATTGAAACGTCGCGCGTGAGCGGCGTCTGAAAATAAATGCCGACGCGGACGCCGCGCAACAAAGCGGCTTTCGATTACGCGGCGAGCGTTTCCTTCACCGCATTGACCAGTTGCTTGAGAGTGAACGGCTTAGCGAGAAACGCGAACTGGCCGTCCGCGGGCAAATGCTTCTGAAACGCGTCCTCGGCGTAGCCTGACACAAAGATGATTTTCAAATCCGGATTTCGCGTGCGCAATTCGCGAAGCAATGTCGGGCCGTCCATCTCCGGCATCACCACATCCGACACCACGAGATCGACCCGGCCGTCGGATTTTTCCAGCACGTCGATCGCCTCGACGCCGTTGCCGGCTTCCAGCACTGTGTAGCCGCGCGAGGTCAATCCGCGGGCGTTGAGCGCACGCAGACCTTCCTCATCTTCGACCAGAAGGATGGTGCCCTCCCCGGTGAGATCGGGGCTGACCGCGCGCGTGCCCTGTTCGGCAGCAGTGGCCACACTCACGGCCGCCGGTGCTTCGGCCGGAGCCTCCCGGACGGCAGCGACGTGCCGCGGCAGGAAGATACGGAACGTCGTGCCCTCGCGCTCCACCGAATCCACGTACACGAAGCCGCCGGTCTGCTTGATGATGCCATAAACCGTGGAAAGGCCGAGACCAGTCCCCTTGCCGACATCTTTGGTCGAGAAGAACGGCTCGAAAATCTTGTCGATGATCGCAGGCGGAATCCCCGTGCCGGAATCGGCGACCTCAACCAACACGTAATCTGCCGCCGGCATGCCGGTGGCGTGATAGCGCTCGCAGTCCTTCGCCGTGACGTTAGCGGTCCGCAGCACCAGACGGCCGCCCCCCGGCATGGCGTCGCGGGCGTTGACCGCGAGATTCACAACGACCTGCTCAAACTGAGAAATATCGACGCGCACCGGCCACAGATCGCGACCGTGGACCACGTCGAGCGTGACTTTCTCGCCGATCAGACGGCGCAGCAGCATGGTGAGATCGCCGAGCACCTCGCCGATATCGAGAACCTGCGGACGCAAGGTTTGCTTGCGCGAAAAGGCCAAGAGGTGCCGCACCAGGCTCGCCGCCCGGTTGGCATTCTGCTTGATCTGCATGATGTCCTGGAACGACGGATCGGTCGGCTTGTGCGCGTTGAGCAGAAAGTCGGTCGCCATCATGATGGCGGACAGCACGTTGTTGAAGTCGTGCGCGATGCCGCCGGCGAGCTGACCCACCAGCTCCATTTTCTGTTGCTGGGTGACCTTGTTCTCGAGTTCGCGCTGCTCGGTCGTTTCGAGCGCGTAGACGATGGCAGCTTCCTGGTCGCGCTCCTCCTCTTCGACCGCGGTGACGTAGAAACGGCCGGAGCGCTCGCCGTCGCCCGTGAGCATCGCGTCAACCGGAGCGATGTCGCCCCTGCCCTGCGCCGCCTGCAGGATCGCCCGATCGAGCGCCTCGCGATCACGCTCGACGACAATGGCGTGAACGGAACGATCCTCGCCCTCGCCGCGGCGGGCACCCTGGAACAGACGCGCAAACAGCGGATTGGTGCGGACCACGCCGCCCTGCTTGTCGATGGTCGCGATCGCCATCGGCGTATTGTGGAAGAAGCGCATGAAGCGAATTTCGGCGGCGCGCTGCGGATCGGTGCCGTCATCGCGCGCGCGATTGAGCACGAGCGTGCGTGACGCGCCCGGCGTGCCGTCGGCGCCGAACGCGAGCTTATGAAAAAGCCGGACCGGCAGCGTTCGCCCGTTACGGGTCCGCAGGTCGATATCGAGCACTTCGGTCTTCACCTCGCCCGGCGCGGCTTGCAGCGTCGTCAACAGCGCGGCGCCGTCGCCCGAGACGAGGTCGGCGAGTTTCAGACCGCCCGAACCGACCTGGGCCAAATCCTGATCGAGCCAGTTCGCAAGCGTGGCGTTGAGGTAAACGATGTCGCCCTTGGCATCGACTGAGAAGAACCCCGCGGGCGCGTGGTCGAGATAGTCGATCGCGTGCTGCAATTCCTGAAAGACGTTCTCCTGCCGCTCGCGCTCGCGCGTCACGTCGCTGAGCGACCACACCGTGAGGCGGCCCTCGCGCCGGCTTGCGCCGAGCGGCCGAATCTTGAAGCGCAGCCAGCGCGCCGGCCGGTCCTTGAGGCCGGCGATGCGGACCTCTTCCTGCAGGCGCTTGCCCTCGCGCGCGGCCTTGAGCAGCCGGTAGATCGCCTCCGAGGCGTCCGCGTCGCCGATGAACACGCGCTCCACCGGCCGCATGTCGTTTTGGTCGGACGCGCCGATGAGTTCGCAGTAGGCCGCATTGGCGTAGACCACGCGTCCATCGCCGTCGGTGACGACGATGCCGTCGAAGGCGCCGTCGACGACGGATTTGATGAGCGGACTGACGCCCTCCCCGGCAGACATCCGCATGATGCCGCAGGCCAGCGCAAACAGCGAAAACACACCGATCGTCGCCAGCATGGCGAGAAACGCGAGGATGTAAGGTTCCGCATTGCTGCGGCCAAGCAAGACGATGCCCGTGCCGGCGCCGACCAGCATGGCGGCGACAAGCACAACCAGAACGATGCTGCCGCGTTCACTGCGCGGAGTGCGATCGAGACCGTTTCGCGCCCGTTTTGGGTCGGCGCCGCTCCGGCTCATACGCGTCGTCATCGCCTGCCCCGTCATGCCTTGCCTCTTCTGCCGTCCCAGGACGAGCGGAGTTCCGCCGCAGCCATCGTCCGTGCCCCTTGCGACCGACTCGCCCGATTATATTCGCAAGTGGTCCGCCATGCGCGTCATGCCAACGCTCACTTCGGAACCAGACGCCGCAGCCGCATCAGGTAGCCGATAATTTCAGCGACGGCGCGGTAGTGCTCGGGCGGAATCTCCTGGTCGATCTCGACCGTACCATGGAGCGCCCGGGCGAGCGGAGGATTCTCGACCACTGGAATGTTGTGCGCCTCGGCCACTTCGCGGATGCGGCGGGCGATCAAATCGGCACCCTTGGCGAGGCAGATCGGCGCGTTCATGCCACGCTCGTATTTGAGTGCGACGGCAAAGTGGGTCGGGTTGGTGATGACGACCGAGGCCTTGGGAACTGCGGCCATCATGCGCTTTCGCGCGCGGGCCTGGCGCAATTGCCGCAATTTGTTTTTGATGGTCGGGTCGCCTTCGGTTTGGCGGAACTCCTCCTTCAATTCCCTGACCGACATTTTCTGCCGTTCGTACCATTGCCGGTATTGAAACAGGTAGTCCGCCGCGGCAACGACCGCGAGAATCGCAACGACGGTGCCAAGGAGTTGCATCGTCATCGAGCGGGTGACCTGCAGGATGGCCGCCGGGTCGCTAGTCACGAGCGCGACGACGCGGTGCCGTTGCGGCCAGAGCAGGGCGCCGATGACGGTGCCGAACGCAGTGAGTTTGGCGAGGCCCTTGGCGAAATTGGCGAGCGCCTGTTTGGAAAACAGCCGTCCCAAGCCCGCGATCGGCGAAATCTTCGACACCGCCGGCCGCAGCGGCTCGGCCGAGAACACGATCCGATGCTGGATGGCGTTACCGCCGAGCGCGGCCAGCGTGAGCAGCAGAAAAGGAATGCCAAGCGCCGCCAATACGTCGAGGGCGAGTTTCTTGGTCAGGCTGACCAGCGCCGCCCCATCGGTTGGCAAGTCGTACGAATGGGCGAGCACGCCGCACAGCGTGTTTTGGAGGCTGCCCGCGACCGAGGTTGCGAGCACCATCACGGTCAGCGTTCCGCCGGCCATCATGAACCAGGTCGAGAGCTCGTGACAGGATCGGGATGTCGGCGATCGGCATCGGCCCCTCCTCCAAAGGAACTGGGCAGACTTTGCCGGTTAATGGCCGGTTAATTTCGACGCTTGCCAACGCCGCGGAAAGGCTGTTGATAAGGCCGGCAAGCACTTGATGCCGCTAGCGTTTTCCTTCCAACTGTATTCGGTAGTGTTCGGATACATTTTCGATTTCGCGTTAGAAGGGCGTTAGAAGGGAATCCCCGATGCCAAGATCACGAGCCGACGGCACTCCGGCCCGTGCCGCCAGCCGGCGCAAGCTCAGCGACCTGTTCGTGCAATCGTCGCGGCGGGTGGCCGCCCCGGAATTGGTCTGGGACACCAAGGCGCCCGGCCTCGCATTGTCTAGCCGTCCCTCCGGCTATCGGGCCTGGTTGGTGGTCTATCGGCACCAGGGTCGCCCGCGCTGGCTCACGCTGGGCAACACCCGGTCGATCGGGCTCGCCGACGCCCGCCGGCTGACGGCGCGCATCATGTTGGATGTCGCCGAGGGCAAGGATCCCGCCGCCGAACGGCGCTCGGATCGCGGCAGTGGCACGTTCGCCGATCTGGCCGGACAGTATGTCGAGTTGCACGCCAAGAAGCACAACAAGTCTTGGCGGCAGGCCGCCGCCCTGGTCGAACGCCACCTGATCCCCCGGTGGGGGAAGCTGAAGGCTAATGCCGTCACCCGTGCCGATGTCAGAGCCGCAACGGCGAGAATCGAGGCGCCGATCGTCGCTAACCAAGTCCTGGCATCAGCATCGGCTGTCTTCTCGTGGGCGGTGAGGCAGGAGATCATCACCGCCAACCCGTGCTCAGGGGTCGACAGGAACCCGACCGCGGCACGCGAACGGGTGCTGTCCGACATCGAACTACGGATCCTTTGGCCGCGGCTGGAGCATGGCCTGAAACTGATCCTGCTCACCGGCCAGCGGCCCGGCGAAGTCGCCGCCATGGCGAGGGATCATACGCCGAGGGCTGGTGGCAGATGCCCGGCAAGCCTGCGGGGAACTGGCCGGGGACCAAGAACGGCCGCGACCACCGGGTGGCGCTGTCGCAGTCTGCGCTTGATCTGATCGATGTCCACCTTGAGCATAAGGCGAACGCCAACCGATCGGGCGCACTCATGGCGCGGCTGGTGGTTGAGCTTGGGCTCGAACGGGCAACGCCCCATGACCTGCGGCGCACCTGCCTGACCTGGATCACCAGACTGGGCTTCGGCCGCGACGCCATGGATCGAATCGCCAATCACAAGACCAATCTGGTTCGCGATGTCTACGATCGACACTCATACGTTGACGAGGACAAGCGGGTTATGAACGCGATTGCGCGCCACATCCTCTCCATTATCGAGCCGATGGAAACCAGCAACGTGGTTCAGCTTTCGGAACGCGCTGCCCAGTAACGCCGCTTGGCATCAGATAGCTTCTGCCGATACTCGGGTGAGGCGGCGAGGCGGCGCATTGAAGCAAGGTGTTTTTCCCGTCTAGCCGGATCGGTCCAGGATCGACGCACGCCATCGGACACTTTCTGCCGATGCTCGGGGGATGCGTTGTTACGGTTGACGGCAGCACGGTGCTTTTCGCGCATCTCGGTTGTGGCAGTTGCCCATGTGTGACGATTGACTGCCGCTCGTTTGCTCCTTCTCGGACCATTCCATGATCGTAGTTGTGCGTCTGATATCTTCTGACGCACCTCGGATGACGGACGGTATTCGAGATGATTTTCTTTGTTGGTGCAGATACGGACATTGCCAACCGCGTAATTGCCGCGGTCACCAAAACGCGCCATGCAGTATTGGCCGATTTCCGCGCCGATGCCATTTTCCGGAGTTGATCCAAATATCGAACCATTCGGGCCACGTCAGTAGAAATTTGATGCCACGTTGAGGAGTGCGGTTTTTGTGGGCCAGATAGTCTCTCCGCAATATACGTAACGCGACTAGGGTGCGGGTGGACAACGTTACGCGACCCATACTGATGGCCTCCTAAACGGTAGGCACCACCTTGCCATACTACGACCGGCACGGCTATGCCGACGAGGATCGCCGGATCATGGTCGCGGTGGCGCGCCATGTCGCGGCGATCGTCGACGGTGTGGGTATCAGCAACGTGGTGGCGTTACGCTGATCGCTTGTTCGGCTTCCTGACATCGCTTTCGAGCCCGGTCTCGATCAGCTGCGCACCGCCGCCGAGGTGATCGAATAGAGATGCTGTTTGCTGCGGTGCATCGCAACACTTAATGCGACGCAGCGATATGTCCGGTATTAGGGACGAAGCGGAAGTGTTCTCAGAACGCTCGAGGCGTCGAATATGACCCAAACCACCGTTTGCTACCGTCAATTGATGCATTGCGAAAGGATCACTCGATCACCTCGTCGGCGATCGTTGTTGTGAGCAGGTGGATTGATTGTCAGGAGCGAGGTTGGCTTTTCTCGAGGTAATAAATGAGTCTGGTCCATAGGATGAGCGTTGATATGAAAGCCAGCACGCCAACCAGAATGGAGACGTACCAAGTCCACTCGAAAAAATATTGGAAATAGATCACCGTAACTGTGCAGATTATTAAGCCGAGCACCTGGCCAAAACCGCCACGATAACGGAGAATCGTATTTAGCAAATGCTTCCCCTTGCGCTTTGGCTAACCGCTTACCAGCGTGACGACTTCGCGCCGGTTCACTCGATCACCTCGTCGGCGATGGAGAGCAGCGTCGGCGGCACGTCCATGCCGAGCGCTCGCACCGTTCGAAGGTTGAGAAGGAATTCAAATTTGGTCAACTGCAACACCAGCGGTTCGGCGGGCATCGCGCCCTGTGAGGATGCTGTTCCCCCTTTCAAAGAGCGCGGTGAGGGCTCCTGGCATGGCGCAGCTTTCATTCACTTAAGGCGCTTGCCCGCTTCCTCGACCATGCTTAGGTCGGAGTATGCTTTTACGTCGAAACTCGCCGTGGCGTAGCCGAGCTCCTTTGTCATGTCGACATTCTTCTGCAATGCTCCGAGGTTCGGAATCATGTGCGGATCGCGGTATTCGTCGTTCTTGGTGAACACCCAGCCCAAGCGTTCGGGCGGCGCCTTAACGAGGCGGCCCGCGATCTGCGTCACCTCATCATGGTTCTTCGGATCCATAAACCAGTGCAGAATGCGTATGCTGTCTTCCAGCCAATCAACCAGCGCGGCGCGATTTTTGTCGATGAAGGGCTTTCGCGCATCGAACATCACGAATTGCGACACGCCTATGGCGTCCCTGCTGGTGAACAGCGTGGTGGCGATTTTCTGCAACTCCGGATCGACCGCGAACGGCAATACTGCCGAAATCAAATCTACTTTCTTTTCAGCCAACATCGCCTTCATGGCCGGGAACGGCGCCTCGATTACGGTGTAGTCGCGATTGGCCTCGAGGCCGTGCTTGCGCAGTATCGCCCTCATAGCAACATCGACGGCGCTTCCTGCTGCATTGGTGGCGACGACTTTGCTTCTAAGGTCCTCAATGCTCTTAATCGGGCTGTCCTTGAGCACGACGAATCGGTTGGTCCAGGAATCGTCAACACCGTCCTGGAAGTCGTCCGCTATCACGCGAGTGTCTTCCATACCAGCATTCTTGATGGCAATCGGTAGCGTCGAATAAGCGAGATCACCGATTTCCACTTCGTTGTTAGCGATCGCCGTGACCATCGGTGGCGTGCCGGCAAAATGCACAGGCTCGAACACGTAGGACTTGCCGAAGTGCTGGGCGAGCTCCTTCTTGTCGAGCCACATTGAAATCCAGTTGCTAACCGGCGCCACCCAAGCCACGCGAATTTTTACCGGGTCCGCACTGGCCTGCGCAGTGCCGAGCGCAAGCACGGCGACGCTCGCCAGTCCGATTTTCGTCCGCATGTTGTCCTCCAGAGTCGCCATGCTCGTGGCGGTTTGTTGGCTCATCCGCTAAACGGCCCGATGATGAAATTTTGATTAGTGGAGTTTGCCCTGCCGTGGGCACGAGCGCAGCCGGTACATTGGCAGGACTTCGGCACGCCGCGCCGGTAGCTCTCGCATCATGCTATATGACTTGAGCCTCAGACGGAAGACGATCACCCCGCCGACGGTGCCGCAATGCAGCAATTCAGAAGCGATTGGAGGTAGAGCGGACGGCGCTCATGCATGCTCGATTTGACGTGAATGACCTTAGCGGACATTCCGTGACTGCTATCCGCGCATGCGCGCGATACCGTCAGCCCAGTTAGTGACCGGTCTACAACCGAGATCGCGGCGTGCCTTGGTGATGTCGAGGGTAAAGTCCTGGCCGATCATTCGAAGAGTCTGACGTGTGATTGGCGGCTTTTTATCTAACCGAAACGTGCGCCAAACTCCTTCCATGAGGGCGGCAATGCGCCAAGCGACTCCGAAGGGGGCGCTACGTTCAATTGGGCGCACGCCGCGCGTTCCCAGAAGTTCGTTTAGCACGTTTTTCAGCGTGATGACATCGCCGTCCGTCACATAATAGCTTCCCCGCCCCGGCCTTTTTCAGCGGCCAATATCAAGCCTTCTACGACGTTGTCGACGTGGCTGGTGGAGATGACTGGCCGCCCAGCATCTGGCAATGCGAACTGGCCGCCCTTCGCCGCGGCGACCATCTCATCGAGCATCGGCATTCCCGCGCCCCAGATTAGTGGCCGTATCACGACCGTTCGCAGTTCAGACGTATTCGCTTGCAGCACCAAGCGCTCAGCTTCCGCCTTCGTTGCGATGTAAGCGCCCCATGACGGCGCCTGGAGCGGCAGGTCCTCCGATATGTTCGTCATGGACATCGGTTGTCCCATAACGACGGCAGCCGCCCCGGCAGCAACGAATGTCGACGCACCCGCGGCCTTCGCCGACACCAGCAGCGTGCGGGTGCCAACGACGTTCGCTTTGTGGAAGACCTCGTACGTGTCCCATTCACTCAGGTGCCCGGCAACATGGAATACCGTATCGCACCCCCGCATGCCCTCGGTAATGGCCCTCTCGTCTAGCAGGTCGCCGCGACAGGCCTCTGCACCCGCTTTCTTGACGGCGCCCGCTGCAGCCTCGCTCCGGGCCAGCGCCACGACACGAACGTTTTGTGCCGCGAGCCGCCGGATCAGTGGTTGCCCGACGAAGCCGGAGCCCCCCAACGCGCGCTGTGTGTGAGGCGGCGGGGGTCACCGCGCCGACGCTCTATCATCACTTCGGCGATAAGGATGGTCTGCTACGCGCCGTTGTCGCTCGGGGCATCAACACGTTCATGGTTCAAAAGCGGGCCAACCGTCAGACGGCGGATGCTATGGCTGACCTGAGGCGCGGTTGGGACGGCTGGATCGCTTTCGCACTCGAACGCCCAAAGCTGTTCCGCCTGATGATTGAGAGCACCCGATCGGACCCGAGCGCGAGCCAAGAGGCTTTCATCATTATGCGGGCGATTGTCGAACGCCTAGCGACCGAAGGGCGTTTGAAGACCGAGGTCGACACAGCGGCACGAACGATCTGGGCGGCCTCCAACGGCATTCTAGCCCTGTTCATGCAAGGCGCGCCTGTTGCTGAAATCAAACCCACAAGCAAATTATTGTTCGACGCGCTTATCACAAAATTGGTGCGACCAAAATAATTGGAGATCTTGGCGCCTAAGAGTCCGTCCGGGAACATCGAGCGGGATTACAAAGTTTTCGGAGCATGAGGCGGATTGAGGCGAGGCGTAGGAACGCGAGCGCCGTGCGGTTGAGGTTCTCCCAATCTTTGACGAGCCTTCTGCAGCGGTTGAGCCAAGCAATGGTGCGCTCGACGACCCAACGGCGTGGGAGCACCACAAATCCTTTGGCATGATCGGAGCGCTTGACGATTTCAGTTGTGAGGTGAGGCAGGATCTTTGCCAGCGCCTTCTGGAAGTCCGGCCCCTGATAGCCACCGTCGGCAAAGAGCTTCTTCAAGAAGGGATACATTCCGAACAGGGTCGCAAGCAGCAGGATGCCGCCGTCGCGGTCCTGGATATCGGCGGGATGAACGATGGCGTGGAGCAACAAACCCAGCGTATCTACGAGAAGGTGGCGCTTCTTGCCTTTGATCTTCTTGCCTGCATCATAGCCATGCGGATCGATACAAGACCCCCTTTTTCAGCACTCTTTACGCTTTGACTATCGATGATGGCGGCGGTGGGGCTGGCTTCGCGTTCGCCTTGCTCGCGGCACTCCACATAAAGCGCGTGATGGATGCGATCCAGCGTGCCGTCCCAACTCCATAGGTCGAGATAGTCGAACAGCGTGCTGCGTGCCGGCAGGTCTTTCGGGATCGCCCGCCACTGGCATCCCGTACTCAAAACATACATGATCCCGTTCATCACCTCGCGCACGTCGACGTGACGCCTGTTGCCGCCCCGCTTGGCCGACGGAATCAACGGCTCGACGTGCACCCATTCATCGTCGGTCAGATCACTGGGGTATCGCAATTTGCTGCGGTCATAGCGCCCGCGGTTCTTCGCCGTCCACATCGGTGACCCTCCTCGAATCAGATCACCTCCTTTGAATCAAAGCGATTCAAAGGATTCAAGATGTTCCCGGACGGACACTAAAGCGCACAGGGTGAGGGGCGATTTGCGACGTCTGCTTGTGGCCCGCCGCGACACTTAGTGCGACGCAGCGGTTTGGTCGCTCTTGGCTGAGAAGCGGAAGTCCCAACCCCGCCCGAAGTTACGCGGTTGAACTCGGAGCCGACATTCGCATTAAAGCAAGCCGTAAATCATTGCAGTTGCCGATTTAAAAATTTTATTGTCCGCCCATTGGCGAGCATCGCGGCGGCCGCATTGTAATGAAGCCCATTATGCCGGGAGAAAGCGTGACGCTGACCCGGATAGCTGTAAACGGCGGCATTCGACTTTCTCGAAAGCGCTGCTTTGATCTCGCCTTGCGCTATCTTTGAGATGAATTCGTCCTCTTCGCCGAGGTGCATCAGCAAGGGAGCGTGCAGCTCGCCGACCTCGCCCAGATATTTTTCCGTGTCGCTGCCATGGTAAGCGACGGCAGCGTCGACCTTATGACGGGCGGCTGTGATAAAAGCCATCAATGCACCAAGGCAGTATCCCTGCAGGCCGACTTTTCCGGTCGACTCGGGCAACTCGGCGGCGGTGCCGACCGTTTCCCTGATATCTTTCGCGCCGGCGTCGCGATCATACGCCGCGTAAAGTCGTAGGCCGTGTTGCCAGTCGTCTTCAGATCTTACGCCGAGATCGACGCCGGGCTCTTGCCGCCAGAACAGGTCCGGCGCGATCGCGATGAACCCCTGGGCTGCCAACTCGTCGCAGGTCGCGCGAATATCGGCATTAACGCCGAACAATTCCTGCAGAACGACCACGGCCGGCGCGGGTACCTTGGCTGGCCGCGCGATGTAGGCGTGGAAAGCTCCATCCGGAGATTTGATGACAATTTGATTCTCCACAGAGCCCTCCTGATGAGCCGCGTCATGACTCTTGAGAAGCTTCACGCGGGCCGAAGAGTTTTTTGAGCCAGCGCCAGAGGCTTCGGTTTACTCGTTGGCCGGCACGGAGGTGGCAGCTTCCTCGATCAGCTTGGCTGTTTCTCTTGGATGCGACATGTACGCGACATGGCTGGAATTCACTTCAACCGTCTTGGCGCGGGCGCGCTTTGCCATCATGCGCTCTTGCTCCGGATTGATCGACCGGTCTGCGGTCGCCACCATGTACCAGGTGGGTTTTGTCTTCCAGGCGGGGTTTGTGACCTTGTGGGTGAACGCGTCGGTGGAGATCGGCACTTGCGACATAGCCATGAACTCCGCCTGATCCTTCGGAATGTCCGCCGCAAAGTCTGCCGCGAAATGCTCCTGTTCAATCCACCAGTTGCCGTTGCTGTCCGGTTTGAACGCCGTGGAGGCTTGCGGCACGGCCGCCTCAATCGCGGCGCAGCTTTCTCCCGCGTCCAGCGCAAATGCTGCAATATAGACAAGCGCAGCGACGTTTGGATGATTGCCGGCCTCGGTGATGACCGACCCTCCATAGCTGTGACCCACCAGAACCACAGGCCCGCCCATGGCCTCAATAGCCGCCTTCGTATATTTTTGGTCATCGGCGTACGAGGTTTCAGGGTGCTGCACCACCGACACCTTGTATCCGTCATTCGTTAGGATGTGAGCGACAGCTTCCCAGCCGGAGCCATCGGCGAAAGCTCCATGCACCAGGACCACGTTCTTAATACGCTGCGCCATGACCATTTCCTTTGCGATAAAGATCCACGCGGACCATTTTGATTTTCAAATCTCAGACGCCTGAACCGTTCTCGGCGCCCTTTGAGACTGCCCACACCGTATCCGTTCGAAGCGCTGGCAAAATTGTACGAAGCCGTCCTGCCTTGTAAGATTCGCCCGAAAATCGCCGCGACAGGCAACGCCACTGACGAGCTGCCCCTGTTTTTCGGGCATTAGTCGTTGTACTTTTTCCGTCTGAGGCGGCGGCTGCTCGCGTGCAGGCAGCGAGTGTTTGTTGCTATGAATTTAAGGATCCCGGAGAGCAACGATGGCTGCGGATACGATCGAGGACGACCTTGCTAGACGCTTCCGGATAGATCGTCCGACGACACTCTTGGCGCGAAAATCTTCAAAAGCACGCATCGGTTTTTCGCGCATGCGGAGCAGTTGTCCGATGCGTGGCCGTTCGATGGCCGTGCCACCCGAAGAGGCTTTTGCATTCCACGTTCCGCTGTCGATGCCGTTTTTCTCGAACCAGTGGACGGCGGGACGGCGCAGAGAAGTACCTGACTGGCGTCTTGGCGATGCACAGCTGATCGACTTGCGCGACAAAGCGACGGTCAGTCTGGATATCCCATTCGATTCGCTTCGCTTTTATATCCCTCAAACTGCGCTCGATGAGATGGCCAATGAGGCCGGAATTCGCTTAGTGAAAGGACTTTACGCGCCGAATTTTGGCGGGCGCGATTTAGTCATGTTCGGATTGGCGCAAGCGCTTGCCGGCGCGATGGAGCAGCCCGGCGACGGCACCGCGCTGTTTTCCGACTGTATTGCGCTCGCTTTCTTCGCCCACGTGGTGCGCGCTTACGGCAGTGTGCCAGCCGCGGGACCGAACGCCCGTGGCGGCCTCGCGCCGTGGCAGCTGCGGCGCGCCCGCGACTTCATCAACGCCAATTTGGCAGGCGATCCTTCGATCTCCGAGGTCGCGAAAGAGTGCGAACTATCGAGCAGCTACTTCTCCCGGGCTTTTAAGGAGACGACGGGTGTCCCACCCTACCAATGGCTAACCAAACAACGCGTCGAACGCGCAAAGAAACTCTTACAGGATCCGCGGCGGGAACTCGCCGATATTGCGCAACTCTGCGGTTTTGTTGACCAAAGCCATTTCACGCGCGTCTTTTCCAGGAGCGAAGGTCACAGTCCGGGACGGTGGCGTCGCCTCTATCGATTCTAGTTCCATGAGATTTTTTGCGCCGTTGGGATTGGGGGCGCGACGTAGTCTTTGAAAGACCAACGCGTTGGGCCCAGACGAAATTTCTAACGGCGAATTCGATTTCGGAGTTTTCACACAGCCCGGGCCAGCAGCGGACTCAAGTTCGCACGATACGCACCTCCGGGCTCGGCGCGTAGCTCATGAGGCCGCCCGGCTGCTGCGCCCGAGCCGCGAGCGGCCAAACGGCTGTGGCTCCGCCAAAAAGCGGGATGAACTCGCGCTGCTGTAGCGGTAGGGACGCGATTTTCATCGCGCCCCCCGCACAGAACCGTACGTGCGGCTTTCCCGCATACGGCTCCCACCTCGGGTGTGTGACGGCAAACTTTCCGTATGCGGTCCAGCGCCTGTGACACGCTTGCCCGGCTCTGTGTCCGGCGCGTGCTTTGCTGGCCCGCATTCCCCTTGGTCCGCGCCCTTGGCTCACCGACTCCGCTGCGTCCGCCTCCGCAGATGCCTCCGCAGTGGGCTTCCTTCGCTTTGTTCGCCGGCTTCACAGCTACTATGGCGGGGTCCGACTTCTCGTGTCCGTGCTTCATCGGCTTCGGTTCCTCACCTTCCCGATGCGGACCGTCCTCTCACGCAACGCCTGACGGCCAGACACGAGACCTCCCAGGTTCCGATACGATCCTTTTGCACGTGATGTGGCCTTAGACCCCGGCAGGGCGTCAGCACCTCGCATAACGGTGCGCACATGTTGCCTTCGAGAGAGTGAAAACCCTCGGCCCCTGCAATGTCTGATCTTTCGTGGCTCAATCCCACACCCCACGCAATCGCTGTGTACGCTTCGCAACCACCGTCGCCGGTGGCCACGCAACACTCGCTACCAAGCGGGCGCTGCCCCTTACTTGGGCCGGACTTCCACCGGCTGGATCGCACCAGCTTTGCCTGGCGCACTCATTCGACCACCTCGTCAGCAGCGGAGAGTGGATTTTGCGGCACGTTGAGGCCGAGCGCCTTTGCGGTCTTCGCCGACGCTTCAGCTGGTTCACCAACATTGGCGGCACGCACTACCAAGTGCGAGACCACTTGGAGGCTGCGGCACGTTTAGCATCTGAACTCCCGGCCAACGGGGAAGGCAAGCTTGCAAGGACGCCTGGACTGGAGGCACCATACTTCATGATATCGCGCGCATTGTCGCATTGGGGGGGGGAATTATGACTTTGACCAGCCAACAGAAGAAGACTGTCCTCGCCGCTTTCCTTGGCTGGATGCTCGATGCCTTTGACTTCTTTCTTCTCGTTTTCCTGCTGGCAGACATAGCGAAGGAATTTGACGTTGCCATTTCGGAAGTCGCTTATGCGTTGTTTCTCACACTCGCCATGCGCTTTATCGGTGCCTTCTTTTTCGGCCGTCTCGGCGACCATTTCGGCCGCAAGCCGATCCTCATGCTCAACATAATACTTTACTCCGTCATCGGGGCTCTTGCTGCCTTCTCTCCAAATTTATGGATCTTTTTGGCATTGCGGACCTTGTTCGGCATTGCGATGGGCGGTGAATGGGGTCTTGGCAGTTCGCTTGCGATGAAGTTGATTCCGCCCCAAGCACGCGGCGGCGTTTCGGGCATTCTACAATGTGGTTATCCGGCCGGTTATTTGCTCGCATCAATCGCTTATGGTCTGATCTACCAGCACAGCATTGGCGGCTTCACCATCGGCTGGCGCGCGATGTTTCTGCTCAGTTTCGTGCCCGCGATCGTCGTGTTGTTCATCCGCTCTCATGTCCCGGAGTCGCCACCTTTTGCCGAAGCGAAGAGGACTCCCAAACCAAACCTAATCGACACGTTGCGCTCCAATTGGGGCATTGCACTTTATAGCGTCGTACTGATGATGTGCTTTAACCTATTCAGTCACGGCACGCAGGACCTCTATCCGACGTTCCTGCAAAAGCAGCTAGATTTTGATCCCACGACAGTTAGCTGGATCACCATCGTTGCCAATTTGGGCGCGATCGCCGGCGGCTTACTTTTTGGCTTTGTGTCCGAAAAGATTGGGCGCGTTAATGCCATCACTATCGCTGCCCTCATAGCCCTGCCGGCTCTCCCGCTTTGGGCCTATTCGTCGACGCCCTTCATGCTCGCGATCGGTGCCTTCATCATGCAAATCAGTGTGCAAGGCGCATGGGGGGTTATCCCCGCCCATCTTAACGAACTCTCGCCCGGTCCGGTCCGCGCGACGTTACCGGGTTTCGTCTATCAGATCGGCAATTTCTTAGCTTCCTATAACGGCCCGTTCCAGGCCAAGATCGCCGAGTCTTCCGGTGGTAATTACAGTTTCGCTCTTGCGCTGGTGGCGGGGATCGTTGCGGTTGCAATCGTGATCGTAATCCGGTTCAGCCCGGAGCGGCGCGGCGAGGTCATGTCTGTCGCGCACTGACACGCGGAGGAGCTGCAACGTAGTGACGCTATCACGCCCCAATCGGCTGGACCTAGGCGCAACGTAGTGACGCTATCACGCCCCAATCGGCTGGACCTAGGCGCCGCCCTTGGCGCCGATCGCGAACAAATTTGGGCGCGATCGCCGGCGGCTTACTTTTTGGCTTTGTGTCCGAAAAGATTGGGCGCGTTAATGCCATCACTATCGCTGCCCTCATAGCCCTGCCGGCTCTCCCGCTTTGGGCCTATTCGTCGACGCCCTTCATGCTCGCGATCGGTGCCTTCATCATGCAAATCAGTGTGCAAGGCGCATGGGGGGTTATCCCCGCCCATCTTAACGAACTCTCGCCCGGTCCGGTCCGCGCGACGTTACCGGGTTTCGTCTATCAGATCGGCAATTTCTTAGCTTCCTATAACGGCCCGTTCCAGGCCAAGATCGCCGAGTCTTCCGGTGGTAATTACAGTTTCGCTCTTGCGCTGGTGGCGGGGATCGTTGCGGTTGCAATCGTGATCGTAATCCGGTTCAGCCCGGAGCGGCGCGGCGAGGTCATGTCTGTCGCGCACTGACACGCGGAGGAGCTGCAACGTAGTGACGCTATCACGCCCCAATCGGCTGGACCTAGGCGCAACGTAGTGACGCTATCACGCCCCAATCGGCTGGACCTAGGCGCCGCCCTTGGCGCCGATCGCGAACAGTCAGTGGCTTCGAATCCGCCTCGTTGCAGGTGAATTTTGGTATGATTGGGCAAGCCGACCCGTACAGCCGATGACGCTATTCGCACAAGAAGTCATACCGCACTTTGAGAACTAGGGAGGTTTGCATGTCAGTTGCCGCTGTCGCCAACGCCCCAAAGACATTGTCGGGGCGGAACATTCCCACACTGGAAGCGCTCTATGAGGTAGCGGGAGGCGTGAACCTCACGCCGGGCTGGGTGCCACGCAAGAAGCCGATGCTCTGGGGCGAGCCGCGTCCGGAATATATGCCCGGGCGCTGGACATATCAGGATGCTAAGGCCGGATTGGATGCCGCGGGCCAGTTGATCGATGTCTCGCTCGCCGAGCGTCGCAATCTGGTGATGCGCAACCCTGCACCCGGTACCGATTTCGAGACGAGCCGCACACTGGTCTGTGCCTACCAGATGATCTTGCCCGGGGAGAAGGCGCCTTCGCATCGGCATTCGTCGCACGCGCTACGCGTCATTATCGACGGCAAGGGCTCGTTCTCCACCGTTAATGGCGAGAAGATGCCGATGGAGACCGGCGATGTGGTGCTCACGCCTGGCTGGTGCTGGCATGGCCACGGCCACGACGGTGAGCAACCGGCGTACTGGTTCGACGGGCTTGACGTACCACTCACCCGTCTTTTTGAAACGATGTTCTTTCAGGAGCATCCGCAAAAGTATGAGAAGGTCGAACGTGTGGTGGAGTCCTCACCGTTTCGTTTCAAGCGTGACGACATTGCACGCCGCCTCGACGCGGCGAAAGCCGAGCCCGATGGTTTCCACGGTCCTCGCGTCACGCTGGAAGCACCTAGTATGCCACCGATGGGTCTCCAAATGGAGCGCCTCACGTCGGGCGCCAAAACGAAACGCTATCGCACCACGGCGAATATCATCTTCCACGTGGCCGAGGGCTCAGGCGAAAGCACGGTCGGCGACAAGAGCTTCAGCTGGCAACACGGCGACACCTTCGTAGCGCCGGGCTGGCATGCGATCGGCCACCGCGCCACATCAGATGCGCAACTGTTCGCGCTGTCGGACGAGCCGCTGCTGCGGTTCTCAAATTACTACCGGTTCGAGGCAATCGAATAAGCGATCAAGTTCAAGAGGCCAACCATGGGCTGCAAAGCGCACCATTCACAGGGAACCCAAACGGGCGAGTTTTGGTTAGATTAGGAACGCCGCCAGCCATTTGCCATGATGGATGTCAAATTCGGCCGCCGGGTGCCGGAGCCGGGTACGATTGAAGCGATCGAGTTTGGTTGCACCTGCCGCGTCATCGCGCTGCGATCCGCGACGGATGAAGCCGAGCCCGCGGGCATGTTGATGGTGACCGACGCGAATTGTCCACTGCACTCGATTGCCGCTCGAACGTTTTTGCGCCGCCGGGGGATTAAGGGGCGTCGGCGGCGCGGGGGCGACGAGAACCACCGCTCGCAGCCCATCCGGTCGCCGGCCGGCCAATATCTGGGCGATTTGGCCGCCCATCGAATGTCCGACGAGAACAAAGTCTTTCACGTTTAACGCCTTGATCACTCCTTCGACATCATCGGCCTGAGCAAACAGACTGTAGTCGTCCGCATGGTGCTCAGACTTGCCCCAACCGCACAGGTCCACTCCGATGCAACGGAAGTGATTGGAGAGCCGGGAGATGACCCCCGACCATGTGCGCCGTGAGCCGCCCCCAATAGTGCAGGAACACCAAAGCCGGGCCGCCTTGACCCTCTTCCTCTGCGTAAATCTCCAATTGCCCGATGCGGATGCTGTGGCCTTGAGCGCTCATGGGATGACCTTCACGGCAACAGCGCTTTCTGAGTCTCGAAGATCATTTGAAATCGTCTCATGGGAACCTCGACGGTTACTCTTTGAACGGAGCGGCTTTCAGCTGGCTTTCCAAACTCGGGCAATGACAACCGGGGACGTGCTCCTTTGCGATCTCGCTCATCCATGTCATTGCTGCGCTCCGCGGGGCTTGAGCGACCGTATCGACCAATGTCGCAAAGAATGCGTTTTTGAAATCGCGGCGCGGAAGCGCCTCGATCGTTTCCGCTACGAGGGCCGGCGGCAGCTTGTCGAGCTCTAGCCCCAAGACGTCAACTCCGGCGCCAATATGGACCAGCGCGATCTCGGGCCGTTTGCGCGAAGCGATGCCAACGGAGGTGTGAAGCGCGATCGCGTCCCAGATGATCTCTCGCCGCTCGGGATCGACGCCTCGATCCTTGAGGAACGCATCGGCCGCATCGGCCCCGACGACCTCGAAGCGCTCAGCGCCCCGGAACTCGGCAGTAAGTCCGAGATCGTGCAGCACAGACGCAAGGAAGAACAATTCCTCATCATAGCGCAGGTTCCGCGCCCGGCCGACCAGAGCGCCGAAGACGAAGGTCCGCAGCACGTGGGTCCACACCACGGCCGGCGAGACGTGAAAGGTGAGATCGACGGCTTTCCGCGCCAGCGCGCTATCGGGAAGCCTGATTCCAGCAATCTCACGCGGCAAGGCGCTTAAGGCGTTCTGTGGCGACAAGATTTCCTCCCTGCTGCTTAAATCTGTCGGGTTCGCCTAACCAGGCGCATGCTCGCCGTCCGCCGCGTCCTCAGAACATCGTGTTGGCGTTCTTGGAGGTAGCCGGTACGGGCTGGAGAACATCCCAATGCTCGAGAATTTTGCCCTCGTCATCGAAGCGGAAGATGTCGACTCCGGCGATCTCCTGACCAAACAAGTTCAAGTAACGCACATGGACAAAAGCCAATTCGCCGTCGATGGCGACGCGTTTCACCTCGCAGGGAACGCGGCCGGCTTGTTTGAGAAAAGCCATGACACCGTCAATGCCATCCGCGACCAGCGGATTGTGCTGAATGTAGGGCCCGGCGATGAGGCCGGGCAGCAGATCGGCACGGCCCCGGTTGAAGATTTGGCCGTAGATGATGTCAAGCACGCGTCGAACGTCATCTTTGGTCGCCATTGCACTTTCCTCAATATTCAAACCACCCTTGCAGCGCTCGGTTCTTTTCGTCGGTGAAGGGCGAGTACAGGTGTTCGATTGCGACATCGGGCGGGGAGATCAACATCGACTTGGCGTGCGAGAGCGCGTCAAAGCCATACTTGCCGTAGTAGTGGCCGATCCCAGCCGATCCGGTGCCGCCGAACGGCATGGTCTCGACGAACAGGTGAACATTGACCAGATTTACCCCACCACCTCCGTAAGAGAGCTGACCGATGAAACGGTCGATGGTTTTCTGATCGCGGCTGAAGATAAAGCCGGCAAGAGGGCGTGGTGTCGCCGCCATCCTAGCCATCGCCTCGTCGAAGGACTTGTAGGTTAGGATCGGCAGGATCGGGCCGAAAATCTCGTCCTCCATGATCTTGTCATCCCATGTGATGGGATAAAGAAGTGTCGGGTCGAGGTAGTGCGCATCCCGATCTGACTTGCCGCCGGCGATCACCTTGGCGGGATCAATGAGCAACGCCAGCCGATCAACCGTGCGCGCGTTGATGATGCGCGAGTAGTCGGAGTTGGATTTCGGATCGTTACCGAAAAGCTCGACCAGCGCCTCTTTGGCTTCCCCGGCAAAAGCGTCCGCGATGGACTCATGAACATAGGCGTAGCCCGGCGACGTGCACCACTGGCCGCCCCAAGCCATCGCGCCCCAAACGATCTTCTTCGCGGCATCCGGAATGTTGGCGGTTTCGTCCACGACCGCCGGGTTGATCCCGCCGAGTTCGAGCAGGACGGGCGTGAGGTTTTCAGCAGCCGCCCGAGCAACGATTTTTCCGACGAAGGTACTGCCGGTGAAAAAGATGAAGTCGAATGGTAGCTTCAATAGCTCTGTGTTTGGATCCTTGCCGCCGGCCACAGTTGTTACGGCGCTTGGATCGAAATATTTCGGCACAAGATCGAGCAACACTTCGGTTGTCGCCGGAAGCGCTTCGCTCAGCGTGAGAATGCAGGTGTTACCGGCCGCGAGCGCCGCGAGCGCAGGGCGGATCAGCAAAAGCAACGGCCCGTTGAACGGTCCGATGATCAGCGCGACGCCGTACGGCTCGCGATAGACCATCCCTTTGTGGCCGGTCTCGGCCAGGAAGCGTGGAACCAGCGCCTCGACCGGCTTCATCCACTCTTTCAACTGGCTCTTTTGAACCTCGGACTCGCCGGCCGACGCTTGGGTCTCGAAGATGTATTCTTGCGAGGCTGTCTTGAAATCCTTCGCCATCGCCTTCTGAAAGCGGCCCTCGTTCTCCCTAATCATGCGGGCCATACGGTCGAGCTGATCGACGCGCCATTCGTAGGTCCGTGTGACCCCGGTCGCAAAAAGCGCCTTCTGTGCGTCGAAGATTTTCTGAAAGCAATTCATGGGACCTCGCTGAGATGTCAGGATTTCCGGCAAAGCACGACGCGCCGCATCGCGCCTCTCGGCGGTGTGGGCTTACACGGCGCTTGGCTTGATGCTGTTGAGGACGGTGTTATCCCAATAGGCGTCGAGGCGCGTGATTTTGCCTCGCGTATCGAAACGCAAAAAATAAGCGTGGGGTATGAATACGACCTGCGCCTTCTTTGCGATGCCGGGAACATCCGCCGGTATCGGGCCGCTCATCACGGTCTGGATTATGACGATGTTTCCCTCGGCGAGTATCTCGACGACTTCGACACGGAAATTAGGAACGGCATTGGGAAAAGCGCGCCAGATCGCGTCAAGACCGCCTTTGATCGGCACGACACTGTCCCGGCCGTAGGGAGCGTAGCGTCCTTGAGCACCGTCAGCGCAGAGAGCGAGCATCCCCTCGACATCATGAGCGTCGTAGGCGGCGAAGAATTTTTGGGCGATTGCTTTTACATCGTTGCCGTCCATATCGTTTCCTTCTGCAAGACTTATCGGCGGAAAACGCGCCGCCTACTCCATCGTGAGAACCATCCTGAAGCGCGCCTTGCCTGACATCATCTTCGCGTACGCTTCCGGGGCTCTTTCAAGCGGCATGGTTTCAATCATCGCGGCAACGTCGCTCATCGCGCTGAATCTGAGCGTCGCATCGCCTGCCGCCGGGGTGCCGGTTAGCGCGCCGTCGACACCCAGCTGCTTGAACAGAAGTTCGAATGCAGAGAGTTCGATTGGCTCGTCGGTCGCACCGAGCGAAATCACCGTCCCGCCGCGCCGCAAGCCTCCGAGAGCGGCGGCGACGGCCTTGCCGCCCGAGGCCGTAGCGAGCACCACCTGCGCGCCACCGAGTGCTTGGAGCGCCTTAGCCGTATCGGCAGCGGAGCTGTCGATATAGTGATGCGCGCCCAGTTTCTTCGACAGCTCGGCCCGGCCGTTGCCGCGATCAATAGCGACGACCTCGAAGCCCATGCGACGCGCGTATTGCACGCCGAGGTGGCCCAGCCCGCCAACACCGAACACGGCTACCAAGTCACCCGCTCTCGCCGGCGCGTCGCGCAGCGCGCTGAAGGTGGTCAGGCCGGCGCACAGCAACGGCGCGGCATCGACCGACTTTAGATCGTCGGGTACCGCGATCAGGCCGCTCGACTTTGCGATCATCACCTCCGCATAACCGCCGTCATGCTGCACGCCGGTGTAGCCTTGATTTGTGCAGTTCACGAGGTCCCCGTCGCGGCAATACTGACAGTGCCCGCAGTTGCCACCCAAGAAACCGATGCCAACGCGTTGACCAACCTCCCAGCCCTCGACGCCGTCGCCGATCCTGTCGATCTGTCCGACCGCTTCGTGACCAGGCACCCTCGGCCACTTGATAGGCAGTATCCCCTCGACAGTCGCGGAATCTGAATGGCACACGCCGCAGGCCTCGACGCGAATGCGAACATGGCCCGCGGGTGGATCGAGCAGCGGCTTTTCAGCAAGTTCCAGTTTGCCGGGGCTCACGGCATGAACGGCGCGATAGGTCGATGGGCTTGGCATAATTCGCCTTCCTCTTTGGTCAGAATGGCAAACGCCACGCTTCGGTTCCGCTCACTCACTACGGAGGAGTTGTTAGTTTGATCTACTCAGATAGCTCGCCGCAGTCGCGACGTTAAAGAGCGCCGCGCGCGCGGTATTGTAAAAAGCGAACATCGCTTGTCAGTTTGAACCGAAATCGAAGGCGAGGAGCTACTTGAAGCTAACGGCGCGCGTCTTTCACGACTGGGGAAGAATTCCATGCTGTCGCCGCCAGGCGCCCGGGCCGATGTCACGCAGACGCGTATAGACTTTCGTGAAGTGGCTTTGATCGGCGAAGCCGCAAGCGCGCGCAATATCAGCAAGCGAAAGCCTGGCGTCGCGCAACAGATCATGCGCCAGGTCAACCCGGTGCCGCAGGAGCCATTGGTGCGGTGACATACCGGTCGAACGCCGAAACGCGCGGGTAAAATGACCCGTTGATAGTGAGCATTCTCTCGCAATGTCGGCCGTTGTGATATTTCCTCCGAGATTGGCGCTTAGCAGCTCTTTCGCGCGACGTTCTTGCCATGGGGCGAGACCGCCTCGCCCGGGGGCAACCGTGATTCTCATGCCTCCATATGTCTGGGCGACATGCGACCCCAAAGCGAGGCTGACATAATCCGCGAAGAGCCGGGAGACCCGTTTCGGGCTGTCGAAAGCCGGCAACAGCAGTCGCGTCAGTTGCTCCACGACTTCGTCCTTGATGCCTACGCCGGGCGTAAATTTTAGGCTGGAGATCCTTGACGCATCTTCACCGTCCGCGATCGCATCCAGAGTTTTCCGCAACAAGAAATAATTTACGGAATCGAGGGGGTCGTAAAAATGAAATTGCGGATTTTGGCGCAGATCATGAAACACAATGCCGCCTTCATGGAGCGGTTCGGTTTTTACCGGCTTACCGTCCAGCCAAAGTTCACGGGAGTTCTTTCCTCAAATCTGTATGACCATCATGTACGCGTCTTCCCGAGGCATCGGGTTGGTCATTGCGTTTAACGGGACCTCTAACTTGCACCGCGTCGCCGCCAGCGGATTGTGAAGAGTCTGGAGAACCGGCGTGGGCTCGTCGGGTAACCCAAACACTTTCTGCATTCGCTTGTTGATGATGTGCGGCTTTACCATTACGCCCACCGATACCGCGGCTGAGTCGGATCACCGATCGTTGCACGCCAATGGCAATCCTATATTGGATTATTCAGTTGAAAAGCTTAGTTCTTGGGGGGCTGGATCTCTGCGAAATATTCAGCGAAGAGACCGGCTAGTGCACGCCTAAACGCCTAACTTCTCGCGGGTTTTCCGAGAGCGCGGAAACCGCCCGGAGAGACGGGACTGGCTGGCTGAGGCGGCAGTGGGATTCGAACCCGTCTCTGGCGCCGAATTCCCTGATAACAGTGAAAAATACAGGGAAATTTATCCAAATCGCGCGGTTCGATAGACGGCCACTAGTGAGAAGTCCCGCGAACCGTGGCACTTCTGGCGTGCGAAATTTAAAACCGAACCGCGGCCCGCTGAGCCTAAGCTGCTCTACCGGCGTGGCGGCCTAAGTTATGCCCTTAGTCATAGGCTAAGTCATGGCCCTAGGCCGTGTGGACGGATTTGATCAAGATGAAGCCGAGAGCAAGCGCGACGAATGAGCCGTAATTCTGCGCCGTCTTCTCGCATCGAAGCGCGATACGTTTGAAGCGCTTGAGTTTGCCGACGGCTTGTTCGATGCGTGCCCGCGCCTTGTAGAGTGTTTTCGGAAAGAAGGTGGGGATGTCCTTGGTGTTGGATCGATACGGGATCGCCGGACATATTCCACGTTGACGTGCGGCCTCGCGATTTGATTTAAAATCATAGCCCTTGTCACCGAGCGCGGCGCGCGGATTGATATCGGGGCCGATGTCGAGAAGCGTCTCGAAGTTGCGGCTATCGCTGGCTTCACCACCGGTGAGATGAAAGGCAATTGGCAAGCCACCGAAATCGGTCTTCAAGTGGATCTTGGTAGAGAAACCGCCACGCGAGCGGCCCAGCGCCTGATCGTGCTGCCCCCTTTTGCGCCTGCCGCCGAGACATGGGCGCGGACTACGGTGGAATCGAACATCTGCACCAGATCCGCCGTCTCGCTCAATGCCGCCAACGCATCGAAGAAAGCTTCGAAAGTTCCGGACCGGCTCAAGCGCCAGAACCGCTTCCAGACGCTGTTCCAATGCCCAAACTTTTCCGGGAGTGCCCGCCAAGTGATGTTGTGAACCACGAAATACTGCAGGGCTTCGAGAAACTTTCGGTCATCCCGACCTTTGTCGCCGCGGCGTGGACATGATGCATCAAATACCTTCAAAACAATCGTCCAGTCCTCTTCCGTCATGGCAGTGAGCATGGTCGGTCCTCCAAATAACCGACCGCCCATGAGTCACAGAAAAAATGATTTGGGAATCCCTCTACCCTATGACTTTGCTAAATCCGTCCACACGGCCTAGTGGCTTCCTCGGCCGCCGCCTTTGCTTTCTCGCAGACGTCCTTGGCGTGAGCAACACCTTGCTCAGAAAATTCACGGAACACCGCCGGCATTTCCATATTCGGCAGGTTGAATTTCGGGATCTTGTAGTGCGGCAGGCCAAACAAGATGGCAGGATCCTGAGTCTTGGTTCTGGCGGTGGCAGCTTCCGTCATGACACTTTATTCCTTTTACGGGCTTGAGTTGCATTTCCGGACCGGCTGTCCCCAAACCGTGGTCGCAGGGTCAGCTGGTCGGTTCACTGTGGTCGCCAAGCAGAGATCCAACACCGCTCAAAGTCAAAATCGTCATTGACCTTGTATGCCGTAGGCGGAACGGTGCAGCGCCGCACCGATCTGGTGCTATCGCGGACTCAGGCATTGCATTTGTATACGTCAAATGCGGCGTGGCTAACGTTCGACGAAGATAACTGCGGGAGCATTGGGGCAGGAAAAGTTGCCGATCTTGCTGTGTTAGACAAGCCCTTCATGACAATTCACGCCGATCAAATTCACGAACTCGATTCGGTGCTCACCTTCGTCGGCGGCAAGATCGTCTACTCGGCCGTGCCGTTTAATTAGGCTAATCCGCCAAGTTCTCTTGTGACGATGAGCCCGAACTTCTCCCTTATGCAATCAGCTCATGCTGTCCGGTAGGCCCTGACGGGGGACAAATCGACAGTTCAACCTGACCAAGATTCTGGATCGAACGCTACAAAATGGATAGTGCGAGCCGCCAGGCGATGGTAGATTTCCTCTGGCTTCGATTTGGCACCGTGAGGGAGCACTCCATGGTCCGCATGACCGATCTTCCGCAGACGACCCAGACCGGCATGGCCAATCTGGAGTGCCCCGTGTTCGAGACGAGACCCTTCGTCTCCGGGCCGCCGCTTGCCAAGCGGCGCGTCGCGGTGGTGAGCTCGGCGGGCCTTTTACGGCGCGGCGAGCGGCCTTTCGTCTCGGGCGATGTCGATTACCGCGTCATTCCAGCCGACACGCCTGCTGACCAGATTCTGATGAGCCATGTGTCGGTCAATTTTGACCGCACGGGGTTCCTGCGTGACATCAACGTCGTGTTTCCGCTCGACCGGCTGCGCGCGATGACGGAGGCCGGCACGATCGGCTCCGTGGCCGAGACGCACTATTCCTTCATGGGCGCGACCGACCCGCGCGGAATGGAACCGAACGCCCGGGCCGTTGCTGGCCGCTTGAAATCCGACCGGGTCGACGGGGTTCTCCTCACCCCTGTTTGACCCCTCTGCTCGCGCGCCGTGAGCGCGCTCGCGCATTATCTCGAAAAGGAAGGCGTTCCGAGCGTCGCAATCAGCCTCATTCGGCTGCACACCGAGAAGGTCGCCCCGCCGCGCGCCTTGTGGGTTCCGTTCGAACTCGGCCGTCCGATCGGCGCTCCAAACGACGCGCAATTCCAGACTAGCGTCGTCACGGCCGCGCTGCGTCTCCTTGAAGCTGCTCCCGGCCCGGTCGTGCTGAAGGATTTTCCCGACGACGATCCGACGGCTATCGACTTGCCCGGATGGCAGCCTCCGTTCGATCTCAAGGCCGGGGCCCTCGAGATCGGCAACCGGGCGGCACTCGAGGACGCGCTGCGCCAGGAAGCGCAGGCGATCGCGCCCTTTTACGAGTGGTTCGTTGCGGCAAATCGGCGGACGACAATGGGGCTCGGCGGTCTCGGCCCCGATGACTGCGTCGGCTTGCTGGCGGCTTGGCTATCCGGGGCTCCACCCACCGGCGCCGACACGGCAGTGAGGCCCGTACAGGCCCTGCGCTGGGCGGTAGACGATTTGAAGGCCTATTATTTTGAGGCGATGTCGGCAGACGGTACCATTCCGTCAAGCCGGCAGATGCAAAGCTGGTTCTGGGACAGGACGCTCGCCGCCCAGGCGATCATCGCGCTGCGCAAAGGGCTGCTCGCAAGCGAGGATGCGAGGAGCCAGGCCGTCGGACGCATGAACCTAGTGCCAGGCGTGCAGGTGCTGCGACTCGGATTGAGTTAGATCGGGAGCGCTTTCACAAGGATCGAAGCAGCGCCTGGATCGGCAGGAACGAAGGGGGAAGATCGATGCTAGAGCTCCATCATCATGGAACATCGGTTTGCGCCGCAAAGCCGCGCATCATGTTCGAGGAGAAGGGTCTCGCTTGGACCGGCCACTATGTCGACATCCTCAAGGGCGAGCAGTTCGCTCCCGAATATTTGAAGCTCAATCCCAAGCACGTGGTGCCGACGCTGGTCCATGACGGGCATGTGATCCGCGAATCGACCCTCATCCGCGAGTATCTCGACGAGGTCATCAAGGCGCGACCGAGCTCGAGGCGTTCCTGGACTACATTCCTCCTTGCTCGATCGCCTTCCCTCCTTTGAACTGCGCAGTACATCCCGCCATCTCGCAAAAGGCACGCCGATGATGACTAAGCTCTCTGCCACAAACACAAGTCGCACCCGTTCGAAGCTGCATCGCATATGGTGGGCTGCTGCCGTCCTCGTGCCCGCAACACTGGCGGTCGCTTTTGCGCAACAGCCCGCGGCGGGACCCACGCCGCTTCCGCCGGCCGCATTGGGTCCTCCGGTGCCCAAAGACAAGGGTTACCTCGTCCAGGAGGTTCGCGACGGGCTGTATTGGGTCGGCGACGGTTCTTACAACACGATGTTCCTGGTGCACGAGACCGGCGTCATCGCCGTGGATGCACCGCGCACCATTGGTAGGAAATATCTCTCCGCCATTACCGACGTCACGTCGAAACCGATCACGCACGTGATCTACAGCCACGATCACACGGATCATATCGGGTCGGCGGATATGTTTCCGAAAAGTGCGGTCATCATGGCGCAAGAGGAAACGGCTGATTTACTCAAGCGTTATCAGGATCCCCGGCGGCCGCTTCCGCAGGTGACGTTCAAGGACCACTATGTTCTCAACGTCGGCGGACAGGAACTGCATCTCGACTATCACGGACCGATCCATGTCGCAGGCAACACATTCATCTATGCGCCGAAGCAGAAAGTCTTGATGCTGGTCGACGTCGCATTTCCAGGATGGATTCCCTACAAGAATCTCGCGGAATCGCAGGATGTGCCGGAATATGTGCGCGGCTATGACGTAGCACTCGGTTATGATTTCGACACCTATATAGGTGGCCACGTGACTCGGCCGGGAACGCGCGAGGACGTCATGGTCGGCAGGGAGTTCGTCCTCGATCTCAAGCGCGCGGCGCGCGCGGCGATGTCCGCGGTATCGTTTCAAGAGGTTGCCAAAACCGTCGCCAACCCCAATCGCTGGAGCCTGGTCAACGCTTATCGGGATGCCGAGGCGCAGAAGTGCGTTGATGATTTGCTGCCGCGCTGGCGCAACCGCCTCGGTGGCGCCGAGACCTTCATGCGCAGTCACTGCGACTCCATGGTGGAAGCACTAAACATCGATTACGGCCCGGATTGAGTTCCTGCATTGCACTTCTGCCCGCGGCGCCTGGCGGCCGGCCGAGGACACACCATGAGATCCGACAGGCCGCAGCGCGGCGCTTCTCCTTCTGATGCTTGAGCCCGTCACCACGGACCTCGTTTCACCATCAGCCTGAAGCGCAGCACCCAAAATCTTCAGCTATCATTACCCCATCTTTGGGTCGAAAGCAGCCAAAGGCGGGGCGGAGGTTCATTTTGGGAGCTTGTCCGCCAGAATTTCGAGCTTGTGGATCTCGGGTGGTTTGGCAAATAGGTCGCCGGCATTCGCTTTTTCCATCAAAGCCGCCGCCACTTTGCCGTTGAGATGCGCATCGCGCCCGGCCTCGTCGTCGAACGTGTCGAAAATGGCGAAGCGGGATGGCCCCTCTTGGATAGCGAACCACGAGATCGTGCCTGCTTCGGCGTTCACCCAGGGTACTGCGGAACGCAGAAAATCCGCGACCTCTTTCTCTTTTCCAGGCTTGGCCTGCAACGGAACGTACAGCGCAAATTTTGTCATCGCGTCCTCCTACTTTGACAGGGCATCGTAGCGGGTCAAACTATCACACTGGTAGTGGCCGGGAGTGCAGACCGCGGACCGACCGTCTAATGTCCGCTTTGTACTGCCGGCTCAACCGATCGCCAACGGATCACCGTTTCGGGCTTGATGATTTGCAACACGTCTAGCACTTGGTGGGCCGGACGATACATCCCGGCAAACACCAGGCGATCGATGTTGTTGAGAGCCACGCGCTTCGGCGAACTGCGCCGCAGCACGTTGAGTTGGTGTCGGAGCACCACGATTTCGGCCTGCAACGCAGCCTGCGCCCGGAACAGTCCGACTATCGTAGACCAGATCAACCGGCAAGGATCGCTCATCGGGAGAAAGTATCTGCTGTCAATCGTCAGCCACTTTGAAGTCTACGGTAGGGACAGGGAAGTAGTTGCTTACTCGCCGGGTCGCACCAAAATCTGAGGGAGTTGGTTTCGCTCGGCGCCAGATCCCGACAAAACCCCGCCCAAACGCCGGGCGGGGTTCACTGTTCAGGCGACGATCGCCGGGGGCCGGATCAGTCGGCCAGTGGATCGGGGCGAACCTGGAAGTGCACCATCTTGGGCAAGTTGCCCTTGCCGCCCTCCACGTGGAACGGCGTCCGGTTTCCGTAACTCGTCCAGATGCCGCGGCCTTTCCAGCCGGCATTGGGATCGTCGATGCGGCCATCCATGCCCTTGGCGTAGAAGCCCATCGGATAGGGCACGACCATGTTGATCATCTTGCCGTTCACCAAAGCGATCAACGATTCGTTTTCATTGCCGGTGGCAACGGGCACGTCCTTGCCCAGCCCGAGCGTGTCGTGTTGGTCGACCCAGGTCCAATAGCTCGCTTCTGCGCTGCCGGAGTCGGTCACGGTCGAGAATTGAGGTCCCGGCAGCGGATAGAGCGTCCAGCCTTCCGGACAATGCTGGCCGGTGGCGGTCGGGCCATTGAGGACCTCGCACTTGCGGCGGTCGAAGCTGGCGAGATGGCCGCTCGCCAGCGGCATCCAGACCACGCCCTGGCTGTCGATATCCATTCCGCGCGGTGAATAGCCCGGGAAAGGCGGCTCGTAAATTTCCGCCAGAGCGGTATCGGGCGGGTTCGACCCCGGATCAAGCCGGATCGTCGATCCGGGATAGCCGAGCGAGGAGCCCCACACCGAGCCGTCGACCGGGCTCGGCGACACGCCGTAGAACGCGGCGTTGATGCGATGGTCCTTGGTCGGGTCAACCGGCTGGTTCGGCTCTGTATAGCCTTGGTCGCGCTTGCCGTTGCCGTTGGTGTCGAGTATCAGCGCCGTCCATCCTTGCGACTTCGCCTCATCGCCGGTCTCGCGGAACATCTTGGTGTTGAGCCAGCCGACCACGTTCGACGTTGGACCGCCGGCGCTAGTCCATAGCGTATCGTTCTGGTCGAAGCCGAATTGCAGGTGATGAGTCGGGAAGCAGGTGTTGATCAGCGTGAACTGACCGGTCTTGCGGTCGAGCATGGCCAACTGACGTGTCGAGGTCGCCAGCGGGAACAGCTTGGCCGATTCCAGGTCCGAGCCCTTCTTGCAGAAGTCTGGATCGGCGGCCGGACGGATGCGCGCAGTGAACCAGACATCGCCGTTCTCGTCGTACATCGGGTTGTGGACATTGGCTTGGCTGTCCCATTGCGGATCCGCGCCCCAATATGGCGACGGCGCCACCATCGGATCATCCTTGGTGCTCGGCGTCTTGGGATCGCGTACCGGGATCTTGACCTGGGTCACGGTGTTCTTGACGGGATCGAGGACCGGCAGATTATCGGTGCTTAATTCCGGCGCGCCGTAGAGCGGCCCATAGGCATTGATCGTCGGGTTGCGCTTGTCGGTGGAGATCTCGTCGTGCAGATAAGCGGTGGGGCCCATGACGTCCCACATCGTCACCACGATGTTGCGCTCGATGCCCTGTGGCCGCTGCGGCTTGGAGGACGGCAACGCGCCCGCCGCAATCCGGTCGGTCCAGTCACTGAGCATCTTCAAGGTTCCCGAAGTGCCCATGTGGCCGAGATTATTGATCATGTTGGTGGCGGCCTGCCCGGACTGCACCCGGCGCGTCCAGGCTTCGTAGCCCGAATTGAAATGGCCGAGCTCGGGCTCGATCGTGCGCGTCGCTTTGTTGCCGAGCTGATGGCAGGTGACGCAGCCGTCGGTCTTGACCATGTCCAGATATTCGCCCTGGCTCTTCATCGCCGGGCTGATGCCGTTGCCGCTCGAACCGGTGCCGGGGAACTGGCTCTTGTCCGGAATCTTCAGCATCGAATACCAGTAGATCGCCGGATAGTATTGCGCGGCGGCGGCCGCATCGGGCGCCGTCACCGCGGTCAGGTTGAGGGTTTTGCCGGGCGCGGTCTTGACCTTGGGCGAATCGACCAACCCATAGCCGCGCACCCACACCTCGTAACTGGCCTTTGGCAGATCCGGCAGCACGTAGCGGCCTTGATCGTCGGTGACCACCATCTTGGCCATCTTGGTGCCAAGGTCGGTCGTCTCCGCAATCACCCAGACGCCTGCTTCCGGCCCGCTCGCGCTGGTCACCGCGCCGCCGAGATCGTTGGCGCCGACATGGATCGCCGGATTGGCGGCTTGCTGGGCTTGCAGCTGAGCTGGCGGGGCGCAAAAGAACGCCGCAATGGCGAGGACCGCCACGCCCAGGTACAACCCGATTCGCGTTCGCATATCCGTTCTCCTCCTGCCTGTTCAACCTGGACATTCTGTATCGAACGTAACATCAATCGCGAGTCCAACCTGGACGATCACGCACGCGCGAAGATGCTGCAGTGGGAAGGCGAAATGGCAAGACCGAGGGAATTTGCGCCACCAGCTCCGCCTCTGAGGTCTTGTCGACTGACGCACCGTTTCCGAGCCTCTCAAATATGGATAGTCGTTGCGTCGTATGTATAGAGCCAATCCAATCGCTCTTTCGCGAGCGATTGCTGCCAGTTCTCAGCCATGATGCGGATTGCGTCATCGTCATCGGCGAGTTCCGGGTGGAACGCTTGCTTTCTGTTCTCGTGAGACTTGCGCACAACAGCGGCAGTTCGCTCACGGCGGATATCCTCATACCGTTCGCCCGCTTTCGCCGGATCATCGTGATATTTGGTCAAACACGCCGCGATGACATAAGCATCCTCGATCGCCATGACACCACCCTGGCCTAAGAACGGAAGTGTCGGATGGCAAGCGTCTCCAAGCAACGTAACTCGTCCTTTAGACCATTTTGGCATTGGCGCACGAACCATCACAGCCCACTTGAACGGCCGATCAATGCTTTGCACCATGGCCTGGATCCTTGGATGCCACCCGGCAAAGTCGTTCGCGAGCTCGCTCGCCGTGCCTTCGATCGTCCATGATTTCAACTTGCCAATCATCGCGCTCGACGATTCCAAGAAAATTCATGAGATTTCCGCCACGAAGCGGATAATGTAAGACGTGACCATGAGGACCGAGCCAATTCGTCGAGACTATCGCCTCGGCCTCCGTCGAAAGGCGTTGCATCGGCACCACAGCTCGCCATGCGACGCATCCAGTGAATTCACGCCGGCTGGGACCAAAAAGGTGCGTACGAATTTGCGAGTGTATGCCGTCCGCTCCAATAACGAATCTCGCTTGTGCTGCATCGCCATCTGCAAATCTGAGGTCCACGTCCCCGCCGGATTGTCTAACATCGACACAGCGTTTGGCCAGATGGATCGCATCCGGCTTTAGGCTTTTGACACCTTTGATAAGCATGTCATGCAAATCGCCGCGGTGTAACAGAACATGAGGCGAGCCATAACGCTGGTTGGCAGACGGCCCTAGGTCGTACCACTTCCAAACCTGTCCGGTGCGCCAATGGCGAATTTCCTTCCGCAACGGACTGACTTGGATCTCTCTAAGCGGCTCTTCAAGACCAAGAGCGGCGAGGACGCGAGTTCCATTTGCGCTGATCTGGATTCCCGCTCCTACCTCTTCGAGCCGCGCGGTTTGCTCATACACGTCGACATCGAGGCCTCTTTTGAGCAGCGCCAGCGCGGCGGTCAGTCCGCCGATGCCACCACCTATCACCGCGATTGTCTTCGCTGTCGTCATTTCGGCATCCCGGATCCTGGATCAGTTTGCCTTCAGGCTTGATAGTTTGATGACTTTGCGCCACTTCTCGGTTTCGGACGCGATGAACTTTCGGAAATCATCGGGTGTGCCTGGAAGCGTCGCGGCGCACAGGCTCGTAAGCCGCATCTTTAGCTTGTCATCTGCAAGACCTGCATTAGTTTCCGTGTTGAGCGTCTCTACGATTCCGGAGGGCGTATTCCGCGGCGCGCCCAGGCCGTACCATTGACTTGCTTCAAAGCCTGGCACGAATTCATCAAGGGATATCAGGATGTGACGGCGCGCGAACCGCAGTCGTTACCGCAAGTGCACGGATTTCGTTCGCCTTGATGAACCCCTCAGCTGCAGGAAGGCTGCTGAACATCACATCTACTTGGCCCTGGAGAAGACCTGTCAACGCAAGCGCCAAGCCACGGTAAGGGACTAGCGTCATGTTGATGCCTGTCGTCAATTTGAACAGCTCGCCCCCGACATAGGGCGAGCCTCCGATGCCGCCGGTCGCCATGTTGATCGCACCGGGGTGCTTTCGAGCATATGCGATGAACTCCGGGACCGTCTTTGCCGGGAACGTCGGCTTCACGACCATCACAAGCGGCACGCGGGCGATTCCGGCGACCGGTTCGATTTCGCGTATGAAATCAAAGTCGAGGTTCTTATAGAACGTCGCGTTGATGGCGTTTGCCGTGGTTGCCAGAAGAAGTGTTCGCCCGTCGGGCGCCGCGCGTACAACCGCTTCCGTCGCGATGTTGCTGCCGGCGCCCGGGCGATCATCCACGATGAACGTTCGGTCGAGACGCTCCGACAGGTATTGGCCTATGAGGCGCGCGATGATGTCGGTCCCACCGCCGGCCGTGGAGCCGAGCACAATTCGCACGACACCCGGTGGATATGCTTGCGCAATCGCTGCGCCGGAGTCGCATGCGGAAACGACCATAGAGGCTGCTAGCCCGAGAAACCGGCGGCGCTGGAGGCTCATGTTCCTTCCCAGACTGCGTTCGAGAAAGGAGGAGCGCGCATCATTCCCGTCTCATCGTCATATCCTGATGGTGCGCGCAAGCGTTGCCGCGTCCGGGTGTTGTCGGAAGCGATCGTCTAATTGTCGGCAGCTCCTCTGGAACCATCGCCTTCGAATTTCTGTAAACGGGTGGTCCAATATTCCCACGCTCGCGAGATCGGGCGAGGCTCAAGATTGAACGCGCTGGCCTTCTCGATCTCGATCTCTGTAAGCCAGGTGACGTTACCCTGCATCTGCGCTTCACGCTGCATTTCGGCATTCCGGCACGAGAATACCGCGCGAAAAACCATTTCCTGTAGCGACGTCCCGACTACGGTCGCCCCGTGGCGTCGCATCAGAACGAGCCAATACGGGCCAAGTGCGCGGGCGAGCGAGCGGCCTTCTTCCGGCTTCGCGACAATTAGGTTGGTATCGCCGAATTCATCGTGCTGATCCCAAAACGGAACGGTCCGGCCCATCGTCGCGCCAAGATGATCGACCGGCCGCAATTGGGTCCCCGAAATACAGAATGGCATCACCGCCCGTGAATGATGATGGCACACCGCGTGCACGTCCGGTCGCATGCGGTATATCTCACCATGGATGACGCGCTCGCCATACATGAATCCTGTTGGTGGAGTGACGGGCTGTGAGTCCAATCTGAACTCCAGAACATCATCAGGGTCGATCAACTCCGGGCTGCGCGACCGGCCGAGTAGATATCGTTCAGGGTCCAGCGGATGACGCATGCTCACGTGGCCGAATGCGTCGAGCACACGTTCGTGAGCGAGAACGCGATTTGCAAGCGCGACTTGGGTGCGTGCCGCTTCAAGCGTCAGCATCGGGTTGCCTCGTCGAATGGTTGATCGCGTTTGCTGCACCCAAAACGATCGCTCTCATTATCGACTTTTGCGGATGGGCAGGCATGTTCCTCCGGAGCCCAGTCACTTTGGCCCCAGCTCAGGCGGCTTCAAGAATCTGCTTCACCAACGGCCAGCTCTGCGATCCGAACGTCGCTAGGTCGTCGGTCAAGTCCGGAGGACACCAATCGAGCAGCTGAGGGCTATAGCTGGGCCGCGACTTGATGCGCTCAAACCATTCGGTCAGGTGCGGGCGTTTATTGCCCCACATCTCCGACATGCTCAGCATGTCGAGCCGCGTCACATAGGGCGTCAGAGCGATGTCGGCCAAAGAAAAACTCGGACCGGCGAGCCAAGATGAGGTCCGAAGCTTGTCTTCCATTTTCTGCAGAAAACCGTCGTACAGCAAGTAGGCCTTCGCGATACCCGGGGCTTCGAACCCCATCGTCACAATGACTTTCTTCCGCTCGTGCCAAGCCGCGGTGACCGAAATTGGTGGCGTGCTCTCGAGGAACTTGGCAACACCGTCCGGCCCAAGCCGCGCTACGGTGTAACGATGCGACGCCGCGAAGGTGACTTCCGCACAGGCGGGATGCAGAAGCTCGTCGACCGCCTTCGTCCAAATCCGCATTTCCGCCCGGTCTTGCGCGCTGGCGGGCTTAAGAGGACAATCGGGAAAGACCTCGTCAAGGTATTCGCAGATGACAGTCGATTCCAATATCGGCTTGTCGTCATGGATGAGCGTGGGAACTACTGCCTTGGGGTTTAGTCTGAGATAGGACGCGTCGAACTGATCACCTTTGAGGATGTCAACGTAATGACCTTTCCACTCCAGCTGCTTCTCGGCGAGCGTCAGTCGCACCTTGGCCGCGCAGACGGAAGAGCCATGATGATAGAGTTCGATCATGCGTTTTCCTCCACCCCGCATCGCTCGGACGCCTTTTGATTAATCGAGAGTCACTGGTGCGAATGTGTAAGTTTGTATTGACAACAGCAAGCGCGAAATTGCTCTATCAGTTATCGTATTTTGAGATAGGCCAGACGTTTAACCATCGGACTCCCGGCCGCCGGCCTGGAACACGGCATGGATCTGAAGCAACTTAAGTATTTTATCTGGGTCGCGGACTTGGGCAGCTTTTCGCGTGCGTCGGAATCACTGTCTGTCGCGCAATCGGCGCTCAGTCGCCACGTCGCCGATTTGGAAGTGGAGCTCAAGCAGAGGCTGTTTAACCGAACCGGGCGCGGCGTGACGCTGAGCGAAGCTGGTAAGCGTCTTTACACACACGGCCGCGGTATCCTTGAGCAAGCGTCGCGTGCGAAACAGGACCTGTTGCAACGCAATGACGTGCCAGCGGGAAAGGTCGTTGTCGGCCTGCCGTTCAGCGTAGGCCGTATCTTCGCCGCGCGGCTTCGTGCAGTCATTTGTGCAGTCGTTTCCTCAGGCGACACTTTCCGTGGTCGAAGCGTCGTCGGAGCACATTCTTGAGTGGCTGGCCGCGGGGCGGATTGATATCGGCCTTGTCTTCAACTCAACAGACGCCCCGGGAATTCGGGCAAAACTTCTCGTCGAAGACGTGCTTAGCCTGATTACATCGCGCAAAGGTCGGTCATTGCTAAAAAGGTCCACTGTGTTTCATCTTCGCGATTTGCCGAAGCTTTCAATTATCATCCCCGGCAGCCCCCATACATTACGTACATTCGTTGATGCTCATTTGCGTCGAGCGGGACTTGCGCTAGACGTCAAAATCGAAGTGGATAGCGTTTCCACGATTATCGATCTTGTTCGTTTGAAAGTAGGGTGTGCCATCCTGCCAGGCACGACGCTGTTGGCATATCCGGCTGGCCGGGATTTGGTCGCACATCGGATCACCCGGCTTCCTTTTAGATTGGAAATGGTGACTTTGGCTACCCATTTTGCGCTGAAGAAAGCAATACTGCAGCTGGCGGCGCGACCTTATTTTGGCGACGGCCTCATTCTTGCGGCTACCGTCCGCGACCCGCTTTTGCTTCGAATTGATGCCCTTCAGCCTAATCCTCACGGTGCTTAGCTAACCACCGGTCCAAATCGTTCGTTTGATCGGCCACGGGTTGGCCGGGGGATGACACTGATCTTGCCATCCGGCTCGACTTCGTAGCGGGCGACTTCAACGCCAGCCTTGCTCGCCTGTTTGGCCACGCTGGCGAGCGTCGGCTTACGTGCGCGGCGTTTGCGCTCCGCGTGCTTCACGCCCTCGACCGCAGACGTGATGCCGACGACAAGCGGTGAGGCCACAAGCGTATGGTGCCCCATTCTTCAGTTCCTCACAGGCGCGGCCGCATCATTCGCAAGTGGTGAGGCTAATGCGAATGCTGCGCTATCTCAACGCTGATGATTACGAGATATCTAATAACATCGCATTTGCGACCAGAAAAGCGCCATGATCGAGGTGGCGCTTGAACCACCCAGCGCCAAAACATCATGATCCAGCACCGCAACACGCAGCATGCTGCGCAACTGACGCAGTTTCACCGCGATCGCCAAACGCCACGCGTGCGATAGGGCCGTGTCTGTTTTGCCCCCAATAACCCTCGCGGTGGTCGGAAGACGCCCTGTGTGCTGCCCCGATAGGATGCGCCCTGCTACACTCAACGGCCGTGCGGTAATTCGGCGGCCTGGTACTAGTGGTTCATCACAGTGATTTTGACTTCTTTGGCGGTGGCTGGATAAGCGCGGCCGAGTTTGGCGCGGGCTTTGTCGGTTGTGAACATCCATTTGATGCTGGCTCGGGTTTTATTTCGCTGCCGTTGCCATGCTGCGATTTCGTTTCGGAGCCTTTTGGGATCGTCGATGCGGCGGCCGAGACACTGGCGCTGCAGCACGCTGATCTCGCACTCGACCATGTTGAGCCAACTGGCGTGTTTCGGAGTGAAGTGGAATTCGAGGCGGCGCAGGATGCGTCGAGCCTCGGCGGGCGCGAAGGCCTCATACAGCGCCCCAGGTTTATGGATCGACAGATTGTCCTGCACGACACGGATGCAGGCGGCGTCGGGATAATGGACGTCGACGAGTTCACGCATGCATTGGGCGTAGTCCACGGCGGCGCGGCGGTCGGTGACCTTGACGTTGCGCCAGCCCCGATGCGGATCGAAGGTGACGAAGAGATTGACGGTGCCGTTGCGGCGATACTCGTAATCGTAGCGCTCGCGCTGTCCCGGTTGCGCCGGGACCGGCCGGCGCGCCTCGCCGATTAGCTGGACGGGGGTCTCGTCGAAGCAAACCAGCGGCCAGGCGGGATCCGGCGTCTCGGCGTAGAGATCGAGCACGTCCTCCATGCGGGCGACGTATTCGCCATCGACATGGGGAATGCACCACATGTCCCTGCGCCATGGCTTGAGATCGTTCTCGGCCAGCCGGCGGCGCACGGTCTCGCCCGACAGGCTGTCGTGATCGGTGAGCTTGACCATCGTGTCGGCCAGAAGCGTCAGCGTCCAGCGTTTGCGGCCGGCGGGCGGCTTGGCGCATGCGGTCGCCACCAGCAGGGCCTCCTCCTTGCCGGTCAGCTTGCGCTCTGCGCCCGGACGCGGCTCCTCGCTCAAGGCCCGCTCCAGATTGCCTTCCACGAAACGGCGCTTGGTCCGGCCGACGGTGGAGAGGCTGACACTGACGGTCCGGGCAATCTCCTCGTCGCGGCCGCCCCCATCGGCCGCCAGCAAAATCTGCGCCCGCTTGAGCTTGCGGGCCGCGTGCTTGCCGCCGCCGAGCATCGCCGTCAGTTCATCGCGCTCGGCTTGGCTCAATTCGACCCGATAACGTACATTCATGCTTTGCCTCCTTGTCGGAGGCCGGGACGAATCCAGCGATGAGTTAAAAATCAGGCGCGCGCTTCACCGAGAAGCAGGGTCATTGCCTGGCCTTCATCCATACCTACCCCTACACGTTCGGACGCCCACCCGCCGAAGCCGACATCCAGCGCCACTTCCGTGTCAGCCCGCCTACGGTCCACCAGATGATCGTAACCCTCGAACGAAACGCCTTCATCCGACGTCAACCCGGCGTCCCCAGAAGCATCGAAATCCTCGTGCCGTCCGAAAGCTTGCCGATTCTTGAATGGCTCGGTATCAAAACGTCAAAATCACTGTGATGAACCACTAGGTCACTTCTTCGCCGCGTCGATGTCGCGCGCGATCGGTGTCCATATGTCCTGATAGTGCCGAAGCAGATCGGCGTAGCTCCGCGCCGGAATCACGTCGGGGTTGTAGCCGACGCTTCTGATCTGGGCCGCCAATGCCGGCAAGCGCACACATTCAGTGACGCTGCGGTAGATATCATCGGCAATTTGCGCCGGTATGTGGGCCGGGCCGAATATGCCGAGTGCGGACGCCAAGGTGAGGCTTGGAAAGCCGGCCTCCTTCATCGTTGGGAGGTCAGGAAGGAGCGGATCGCGTTCCTCGCCGGTGACTACGAGCGCCCGCAGCGCTCCCGACTTAACGAACGACAGCGTGGTCGCCGCGGAGCCGAAGTAGAGCTGCAAACTACCACCCAGGAGGTCGGTGACCACACGTGCGCCACCCGTGTAGGGGATGCCGACGATATCGATGCCGGCGACCGTCTTGAACGATTCCGCGACCAGCTGCGGGCCGGTGCCCTGCGCGAAGCCGATGTTCAGTTTGCCCGGATTTTCCTTGGCAAAGCTGACAAGCTCTTGCAGCGACTTCGCCGGGACAGCGGGATTTATGACCAGAACCCAGGACGTGCTGGCTACTCCGGCAATCGGCGTAAGATCGCGGTTCAGGTCGTAGGTTTCGTTCTTGTTGAGCAACGCTGTTGTAATAAGCGCGCTGCTGCTGGAGACGAGGAGCGTGTAGCCGTCGGGCGGCGCCTCGACGACGGCGCGGACGCCGATCAGAGTGCCGCCGCCAGGACGATTCTCCACAATCACGCTCTGCCCCAGGATCGATGAGAGGGGTTGCGCTATGATACGGGCGACGACGTCGTTGGATGATCCCGCTGCCTCCGCCAGAATGAATTTAATTTGGCGATTTGGATAGGATTGCGCGTGCGCCACGCTTGAGGATAACGCGATCGAAGCGCCCGAGACTTGAAGCAGCGTGCGTCGTGATAGTCTCATTATATTCCCCTTACGGCCGCCGAGCGCTGCTAACGTGAATTCGGGACACCTGCCAGGGTAGCGTGGAGCTGTAACAGAGCGGGTATCGACTCCGGTGGTCGGCGTCCAAATCCGCATTCGGTGGCGATGAGAAAGTCGGCAAGGTACCGCTGCGCCACCCTAATTCGCCGCTCAGCGCCGGGGTTGCCGTCGGTCATATGGATGAGACCGAGACTCACGCGGGTGTGCGGCTGCATCGCCAGCCTGGCCAGCGGCTCGAAGTAGCGGCCGTCGTCGCGATCACGCGGAACCGGCATATGAAAGAGCTGAATGGGGCGGGCAATCGCTGCAGACAGTTGGGACGCGAGTTCAACCATATCGCGCATGTCTATCGGTTCGATCGCATGGCGATGACCGGAATCGCCGTAGCAAAGATGATACAGAAGGTCGACTCCGGCCGGTACCGCATTGCCGATGCGAACGCACGACGCACAAATCGTGTCTAGCATTTCTTGTTTGGTCGCGCCGTGCCGGGTCGGCGTGCCAAGCTGCAGGGGAGCAAAAACGGCCGATCCCAAATCCCATTGAATCGCCAAATCTTTGGGTGGGATCACCGCGAGCATCTTGGTGATCTGCCGGACGAGTCCGCGTTCATAGGCACGCTCGATCGCGTCCTGCGCCGATACGACGGCGTAATGGTTCGTCACCGAGATCGGATGAGCCATGGCGAATTGGTAGCGGCAGTGCGACGGAATCTTGCCAGCCTTTTTCAGATTCACGAATAAATCGTAGGACTCGATCGCGACGCTCGCGTGGCGTAGATTGTCGAACGAGATCAGTTCCGCCCGAGCCGACGGTTTCAGGCGATAGCGGATCGTGCTGCGTCCTGCCGCGTGCGGCCGGAATGTCTCATCAGTAGGCTCAAGATCGGAATGCGACTGGAAATCCTGGCCGAGCCAGCCCATCCATTCCGCCCGTTCGCCGATTTCGCCGTCCGGGATGCGAAGGAGCTGCGGACCCAGAGCCGCGCTGACCGTCTCGAACACTTCCGTTGCGTTCCGCAGCGGAATGCTGCCGACGAGATGGATGTTGTAACCGCTCATTCCAGCCTCAATCCTAAGAAGAGGTTCTTCCCGGCGGTCATACTCATGCTGCTCGCATTAGTTCAACGGCAGTATCTTCGCGCACTCCGTCCAGACTTCGTCGCGCGGTACGTCGAAGCGCTGCCGAGCGTCGTCATCCCAGTAAGCGGTGATGGCGGAATTGAAGCTCGGGCGCTGTCGCATGCGCGCGTACCAGTCCGCCACGCGTGGCCTCCGGTTCTCCCACAGCCCGGCCAGGCCGAGCATGTCGGCGCGGTTGACGTAGGGAATTGCGGCGGCATCGGCCAGCGTAAAGGATGTGCCGACGAGATATTCGGAGTTGGCCAATGCACTATCCATAGCGCCTGCGAACGTGTCGAAACAGCGCGCCGCATCTGTTGCGTCGGGCGCCGCGAGCCCGTTATCCATTATCCGCTGCAATCGCTCGCGCTTGACTGGATCGAGCGTGCGGCCGACATAGGCGTCGCGGCCGTCCGGAGTCTGACGCATGAAATAACGGCGGAAGGCTACGGCGGTGGTGATTGTGCCGCAGTGAGAGTGCAACTCATCAACGCGCTTGAGCCACAGGCGTACCTGCGACCGCGAGTAGGGATCGTACGGCATCAAGGCAATATCCTGGAAGGTCTCGTCGAGGTACTCCATAATCACCGTCAACTCGATGATGACCTTGCCGTCATGGATTAATGTCGGCACGACTGCATTGGGATTGAGCTTAAGATAGTCGGGGCGGTACTGATCGCCGCGTTGCAGCCAAAGCACCTCGCCCTCCCAAGGCAACGCCTTTTCCGTGATTGTCATCCGGACCTTGATGGCGCAGACCGATGTCGTGCCGTGGTAGAGATAGAGCATGGGGTGACAGGTTCGTTGATTTCGACGGCTAGCCGCAAACGTGCGAGTTCGCCAGGTTCACGCTGCGTTCAATAGCATTCGTACTTTCGGCCAAGGATCAGGCGCAAGGTTCTTGAAGGGCGCCCAGTCGGCCTCCCGCATCCGATCGAAGATCGCGGACTTCACTGAAACTCTCTCCCGCACCCGTCCCCACCAGTCGGCAATCGTTGGCTCTTGTTGGAACATTGCGCCGAGGCTGAGTAGTTCAAGGCGGAGGATATACGGAATCACCGCGCAATCCGCATTCGTGAACTTATCGCCCGCGAGGTAGGAACCGCACTTCAGGTCCTCTACCATCCAGGAAATCATCTTCTGGTGCTGATTAAGCGCGTCGATCACAAACTCCGAATCGAGGCCACGTTCGATGACGCTGCGCTTGTACTCGGCTCGCCGTTTCAGCGGCGCCTTGTTGATCTCGGTGAGCCATTGCTCGCGCGGCATTTGGAGGAACCGGGGACGGAACGCCGTGGCGAAGGTGATGATCGTACACGCGTTGTGCATATATTCGTCGATCAGCTTGTTGTAGAGACGGACACGATGACGCGCGACCGGGGACTTCGGCATCAAGGGTGGATCTGGAAACGCATCGTCGATGTAGTAGAGGATTAGTGAGGTTTCCGTGATCACCTTACCGTCGTGCACCAATGTCGGCACGACGCCATTCGGATTGAGCTTCATATAGGCCGGGTCGTTCTGGTCGCCTTGCAACGTGAGCAAATGCTCCTTGATCACCTGGCCTTTTTCCTTGAGCGCGATACGCACTTTCTGAGCGCACACCGAATTGATGTTGTAATAGAGTTCCAACATGCTTTCCTCCTGTTTAAGATAGGGCCAAGACGAGCAACACCAACTCGGCTGTGCACGTGTGGTCGAAACCATCCCCGCCGAACCGCGTGACATTATTCAGCGTGGATTGTGCGTAGCACCGCCTCTGCCGTCAGAATCTGCGGCAAGATGATCGGCGGCCGCCTCTCTCCTGTTGTGCGAGGTTTCGGATAAAACAAATATAGCGGCACACCGGCGCGGCCGTTTGCCGCCAACATCCGCGTGATGCCGGCATCTTGGCGGGTCCAATCAGCTCTAACGGCCGTCACATCGCCATCGGAGAATGCCTTGCGCACCGACGGATCGGCCAACGCCACTCGTTCGTTGACCTTGCAGGTGATGCACCATGCCGCCGTGACGTCGACGAAGATCGGCTTGCCCTCCGTTCGAAGGGCGTCGAGTGTTGTTTGGTTGAAGGTCCGCCAACGAAGTCCGGCATCCTCCGTAGTTTCAGCCGAGTGTGGCTGACCGCTGCCGTCCGACGCGAAGAGAAGTGCAAAAGCGCCGACAACCGATGCCGCGGCAAGACCGATGCCCCAGCCGCGCCATCGGCCCTCGCTCCACCGTATCGCCTCGTAAAGCCATGCCGCGAAGGCAATCAGCACAACTCCAGCCAGCGCTGCGGTCGCCCCGATTGCTCCGGCTTCGAGCGACAATACGAACATCAACCACACCGCGGTGCCGTAGACCGGGAAGGCAAGAATTTGCTTCAAGCGATGCATCCAGGCTCCGGGCTTCGGGAGGTAACGCCGCGCACCGGGGCTGAATGCGATCCCAAGGTACGGAATGGCCAGCCCCAATCCAACGGCCTCGAAGATGGCAAGTGACGCGTACCAGGGCTGCGTTATCGCGTAGCCAAGCGCCGCCGCCATAAACGGCGCAATGCAGGGGGTCGCAACCAGCGTCGCCAGCGCTCCGGAAAAAAACGACCCAGAATAGCCCTCATGCGACGCCAGCTCGCCGCCGACGCCGGACATTCGGACGCCAAATGTGAACACGCCGGAGAGGTTGAGGCCGACCGCGAACAGAATGTAGATCATTACCGCGACGAAAAGCGGCGATTGCAGCTGAAATCCCCAGCCGATCTCCGAGCCTGCCGCGCGCAGCCCGATCAGGGCGCCGGCGATTAGACCAAAGCTGATCAGAACACCGGCCGCATAGGCCACGCCTTGAAGCCGCACCTCGCGCGGCGCGGAACTGGCGTGCTGCATCACGGCGAATGCCTTGATTGCAAGAATGGGAAGAACGCACGGCATCAGGTTTAGGACCAAGCCGCCGGCGAATGCCAGCAAGAGGGCGCCGATAAGCCCGAGACCAGCTTGTGCGCCAACTGCTGCCGCGGTGAGCGGCGCCGAAACCATGATCGCCTCCGACGAACCTGCGGATTGCGCTGCGCGATCACGGAAGACAAGAACGCCGTTGAGAACCTCAGGCGGCGGCTTCGACGCGTCTCGGACAAGGGCGAGCACCAGGCCTTCGGAGTCCGCCGTGATCACTTGGGGCGCATCGTCGTCAACCACCTGCGTATCCGCGGGGAAAAACATCACGTCGCGAAGTTGGCTTGCATCACCCGTCGCTACATGCAGCGTGAGCTTGTCGTCGGTCGCCAAGAACTTCGTCGAAAATGGATTCGGCAGCGGCATCCGCGCCCGTGTCAAAGCAAAGGCTTCCGCCCAACGCGGGTCAGGCTCGGTCACGGTTGTGACCGGGAGCGAAACGCTCAGCTCGACATCCTCGGGGATGCAGGTGTCCGAGCAAGCAAGCCAGCTTGCATGAGCAGAGAGCGAAATTACGCCTCCGGGTGGCAGATTGGCCGGTGTCTCGATCGTCACCGGGAGAAGAACTTCATGCTCGTAGCCGTAGTCCACGACCGGTCCATAGGCGAAACGCTCGGGCGTCGGCCACGCAATTGGCCCTGCTTTGAATCCGGGCGGCAGGGTCCAATCAATGGTCGTCGGCAGGCCCGAATCCCCGGGATTCGACCAGTACGTATGCCAACCCGGGGGGATTTGTTGCCGAAGCGCCAGATGCAGCGGCTGGCCCGGGACCATGCTTTGGGTCTCGGCAACGAGGCTAGCCGCAACGTGGCGACTATCCGGCGGAATCGTTTGTGCCCGAACCGCATTACCCGCAATCGCAATTGCGGCAGCCGCGAAAACAACGCCCAAAATGGACTTCACGATCTTTGCCACTTCAGCTGCGTCCGCCGAGCTGGTCCAGTTTTGAGATGACGGCTGTGATCGGCGGCCGGTCCTTGAAGCTCTCCTCGTACAACTTGGCTTTGATGATGCCGTTAGGATCAAGAACGAAGATAATCGGTCGCGGTACTCCGTAAGCGCGGTTCCCCGGCGGATATTGGGGGTCGCGCAGCTTATAGAGATCGATCACCTCGGACTTAGGATCGGACAACAGCGTATAGGCGATATTTCGCTTAGCGGTAAAAGCCGCCAGGATTTCGGGGCTGTCGTAGGAAAGGGCAGCCACACCGTAGCCCCGCTTCTCGATCTCCGCGACGCCACTATTCACGTCGATCAACTGCGCCTTGCAAAAGGGGCACCAGTCGGCCGAGCGAAAGAACAGCAGGACGAGGCCGTTCTTGCTCATGAGGTCAGCAAGTGTACGTGGCTTGCCGGTCTGATCGAGGCGCGTCCCGATATCTGGCGCTTTGGTGCCGAGTGGCGGCCCAAGATCGTCGGCAAGAGCAGTGGCGGCGACGAGTTCGCCGGCGAGAACCAAGGCGACGGCCCAAGCCAGCAACCGCATCGATCGGAATTTGTATCTCATGCAAATCCTCCTAAACCTGATGTGCCTTGATCTGACTCGAGTCAGCTCGTCGAAGCCTCAATGCGAGTGTGGCAACAATGAATCGGGGATATCCGGGCGCGACAACCCGCCACCTTCGATCCATTTCCGGGTGTTATCTGCAGTTCTTTCAATCAACTGCGCGGCATTGGAAAAGTCGTAGGGTGATACGTCAAGAGGACACAGGCTGGGGACTATCGAGATATCGACTTTGCCTGCAAGCTCTTTCAGGTCACGCACGATTTGATTTGCGATGAGCAATGTTATCGCATGCAAAACTCGCGCGATTGCGCCTCTCGGGGGCTCATGGAGGTCGCATGCAAATCCCGTCGGCAGAACGATAATGCGTGCAGCGCCCAGCTTGGCCGCCGTAAGGATGGCTGTGTTGCTCCCGATCGCGCCATCCATGAGATATTGATCGTCGATGCGAACTGGCGGGAACGCAGCCGGAATGGCTGCACTAGCGAGTATCCGTTCAATCGCGGGACCCGATGAAAGACATACTGCAGCGCCGCCTAAATTCGTGGCGATAACATGCACCGGAATGGAGGCGTCCTCGAGATTTAGAAACGGAACATGACGCTTGATGAGCAACCTCAGATTGGAGGGATCGATCAGATGATCCTGACCGCCGACGAATCTCAGCAAGCTCCGCAGCGTAACGGGAAAGACGTCATGTCGCCGAAGGCTGCACCAGATCCGTTCGAGTTTATCCACTCCGGCGGCATTGGGCGCGGCCGCGAAGTAAGCCGCATTAAGCGCTCCCACAGAGGAGCCGACGACAAAGTCAGCGCTCAGGCCGTGGCGTATCAGCTCACGCAACATACCCACCTGAACCGCTCCCAAACTGCCACCACCGGCAAAGACAAAGGCCGTTCTGTGGGTGGCACCGGACATGAACTTCTGCTCCGCTGTATGGCTGGGCCATGCTGGCTAGCGCTTTACCGCCATCCGAGTGCGCCCTTTGTTTTTGGTATCATGGTCACGCTGTTACGCCCACCACGATGTGCTGTGCTCTCGCGGCTCTCTCTCTCAAGGAGGTGGCTTCAACTTGCGGTAACGGGATCAAGTGCCGCAGCAGGAGACTCAGAATGAGGCGTCGGCTCGCGATATTCGGCGATGAGGTCGTGCGCTATGTCGAACACGCGCACACCGAGCTCTCTCGGCATTGGCGCGAGCCACGGCGAGGCCTGCAAAGTGTTGCGTGCATCGGAAAGCCCCCGCTGCCAACGCGTCTCCATGGTCGAGCGGTTGAACACAAAGTCCTTTAACGCACCCTGGGGTTCGATAGGCCGGTAGATCAACTGCACGATGTCCATCTCAGTCACACAGCCGTGCTCGTAGAGTCGCCTCGCCTGTTCGGTGTTCGCGAGTTCAGGCGGCAGTAGTTTGTGCAGTTCATTGATCGCGTGCCGCACGTCATGCTTTTCGCGCAAGGTGTTCGTAACGAATCGCGTACGGCTGGAGTAGCGAATATCCTTTTCGCGCTCGCTGACTTCATCGAGATTAGTCGGCAGGCGCCCGTATTCTGGAAAAACATCGACCTGAAAGATCAAGCGACTGCGGCGCGGATAGTAATCAACTATGTATTGCAATGGCGTGTTGGAGAAGAGACCTCCATCCCAATACTGCTCGCCATCAATCTCGACCGGCGGAAAGCCCGGCGGCAATGCCCCACTGGCCATGACGTGCTCGGGGCGAATCGTGACTTCCTCGCTGTCGAAATAGGCAAAATGGCCTGTGCGCACGTTGACCGCGCCGACGCTCAACCGCATCTCTCCAGGGTCATTGATCCGGTCGAAATCGACCAACCGCTCCAGCGTTGCCTTTAGTACCGCGGTCGCATAGTAGCTGACGCATTTGCCGGAGAAAAACCAATCGTGCGGTGGACGCGGCGTGAAAAAGCCGGGTTGGCCGAACATCAGTGCCGTCATTACGCTCGCGTGATGTTGCCATGCCGTCGGTGGTCCGTCGGACGCAAACCACCACGGCGTGGCCGAGCCTGTGATCTGCTGCCAAAAACTGCGCAAGCGCTGCACGCGGTGCTCCGGTGCATTGCCGGCAATGATCGCGGCGTTGATTGCCCCGATTGAGATACCCGCCACCCAATCGGGTGGATATTCCGAGGATGCCAGCGCCTCGTAGACGCCGGCCTGATAGCTCCCGAGTGCGCCGCCGCCCTGAAGAACCAAGCCGACCCTCTTGTCGTAGGATGCCAGACGCGTCGTCGGGGTTCGATCAATCATGAGGGCCTCTGCGCGGAAAGCATTGTGAATAACCGTTCGCCACCAGAAGGGTTTCTGTTCCTGATGGATCTGCTAGATCAACGCCAGGAGCATATGTTCCGGCGAAATTGACGCCGAATTCGCCGGCAAGAAGATGCGGCAACTCGCGATCCTAGAGGCCTGGAGCATAAGAGCTCGTTCAGGTCACATATCCTTTTGGCGACGATCGCCAGAACTTTGGGCCCTAACTGACTTGACAGGCGCTGCAACGAAAATGAGCGAGGGTGCGTTGTTACCTTGAGGTCAGTGTGTTTTTTCCTATGAGGATGCGGCCTCCGAATATCGTGTTCGCCAAGATGACAATCACGACCGCTAATGAATGGACGGCTAAGTCGGTTGCTGCTGCATCGTAGGGGTGGATGAAGTTGAGAAGCGTGGCCGCAGCGGAGGCGCAGGCGAGGCCGCCAATGATTGCCGTGAGGTTTGGTCGCAATGAGAAGCCCCGCCGCAGCATGACGATAAGAAGTAGCGACAGCGGCAAGGAAACGCCGACAATAAAGACCAGGCAGTGCTCGGCCTGAGCAGGCGGCATCGGATAGGCTTCCGGAACAGCCCAAGCTCGAAGGCAGCCCATCCCGCTGGTGCCGATCCAAAGCAAGAAAGCCGGCAGTGGCAGCAGCGCCCAGGTGGCCTTTCGATCCGGTAGACTGAGTTCGAACGCGGCCGCGGCCGCGAGCATGGCGGTCAACACAGAGCCTATCGCCGCAAGCCGCATCATGTCGGGCGCGGCCATGAGACGGCGGATCATCGCTCCGACGTCCGAGACCATCGCAAGCGCGAGGGCGGCGGTGCCGAGAATCGCCAACCACATCAGTAGGCGCAAACCGGGGGGCGCCAAGCGACGAACCGGTGTGAGATCGCCGCTGAGGGCTTGAACCAAGTGGTCATTTGAATCGGATTGGATCATGATCTTTAGTCCTTTCCGCGGAGTTGCGCACGCAGGTTCTTCAGCGCGCGATGCCAATCGACACGGAGCGCGCCGGTCGACCGTCCGGTAGCCCTCGCGGCCTGCGCGAGCGATTGGGACTGCAGAGCTAGGTGCTCCACCGCCTGGCGCTGTCCTGCAGAGAGTGTGTGCAGGGCCGAACTGCGTGCCTCGGTTTGGTCAACTTGGATCGCTGCTTTTTCGGGATCGCTGCCTAGATCGGAATGGTTTTCATAAACGATCGGCGAATGAACTTCGCGGGCTCCGGTGCGCGCAACGCGGCGCCGGCCGTCGATCGCACGCCGCTGCGCAATAGTTCTGAGCCAAGCTGTGAATGAGCGGTTTGGATCATAGGTTTGCCGCGCCTGATGGACGGTGAGCAGCGTTTCCTGCACCACATCGTCTATTAAATCGGGTCGTATTCCCAAGCCGCGCGCCACCCGTTTAATGAACGGTATGCAGTCGCGTAGCAGCGTCTCATAGGCGGCTCGATCGCCGGCCTGGGCGGCGACCATCCAGCCTGCCCGTCGGCGATCAATTTCCTTCTCTTGACTAGACGCCATGGTATCCATCGTCGTAGCCCCACGCGTCATCGGCGCTGCATACACCGATCGTGTGGTCACGCTCGATTCATAGAAAAGTGAGATGTCCGTCATCGGCGTCGCACCAAATTGAAACTATGGCAAGCCGCGCAGCGGCCAGGAATTCGAAAAACCGTGCTCGTCAACGCAGCGCTACAGGAGTGCTACTGATGAGCATTTCGGCCAAGGATGCGGTTTGTTACGGGGAGCTGCGTCACGACTTCGTGAGAGGTGTGGCCGAGACTGTGGCTGTGCACCGCGGCGCTCGATGATTCATTCTGGCTCGCCTGACAGGGCGAGCCGGAGGGAGGTTGAGTCGTATGATAACGTCCGATGGTGGCGGTCGAGCTAAGCGGCGAGGGTTATCGGGAGATTCTCGGCATCTGCGAAGGGGCAAAGGAGGACAAGTCAAGCGCGCCTTTGTTTAGCCCGAGTCCGAGCCGCAAGCCAGGACCAGATCGAACGGCAAGGATCACAGCAAAGCAGCCGACGGCCCCGAACCGCTGTCCGACAAGCTGGTCGCCGAATTGACGGCGCATCGCACCGCCGCGCTGCGCGATGAGTTGGCGCAGCACCCGAACGTGGCCCTCAGCGCCTTGGTGCAGGTCGGCGCGATGCGGTTCGCCAAGAGGCCCTAGTGACGAATCCGAGGTCCAACGAATAAAAAATTGGCCCTGTTCGCGCTCGCGCCGACCCATCATGAGCCGCTCCCGATGATGCCCGTCTCAATCCAACGGAATCATCGCTCGTGACGTCTCAAATAGGAGTTTTGCAACAGAATCCTCCTCAATGCCTGTCACGCCAGCGCATGACTAGCGCGGCTGAGATAGGCCGTCGCCAAAGGTTTTTCTCCGGCTACTGCCGCGCGAATTTCAACACCGCACAAGCTCCGACGACCAGAATGCGTCGCAAATAGCAATCGCTCACAGCGGTTTGCGAGATGACGTCAGCCAAGCGAAGCCTGCCCACCGTTTCGCGTACCACAGCGCGACGGCAATGCCCGCGGATACAGCGGCCGTGGCCAGCGGCCCCGCCCATTGTGGCTGGAAGTGCGACGGATGTGCGAAGACGTCACCGATGAACGTAACAACCGCGCTGATTGTTGCCTGGCGGCCGATGCTGTCAGTAGTGCGGTCCATCTGGAAGAGGAGTGCAACGGTAGTCAATGCGCCTACGGTCCCACAAACCGACGCGAGGAGCACATGCTCGACGCTGAATGCGGATAAGACGTTGCCGCGCGCCATGACGAGTAGGCAGGCGAGCCACGCGCCACCAAACTTTTCCAGAGCAGGACGGATAGGCCCGCCGGTACGCAGATTGTTGGTCCCGAGTTTACCGAGGTTCAGGGTTGAGCTGATGCGATCGAGCTCACGCTCGATCGCCTTTGTGTTCACTCTGGCCATGGCTAGACGGCCGGCGATGTAGAATTCTTCGTATTTGACTTGGATTTGGATGGCTTGCCAGCGGTCAGGGTCAAGCCGAGCTTCTTGCGCACTGCACCAGCAAAGAAGCCGCGGACTGAGTGCTGCTGCCAGCCGGTCACCCTCACGTTGGTGGCGATCGTTGCACCCCTGGGCTGTCTGAGTAGAGTAAGGACAGCCTCTTTACGAAATGTGGGAGTGTTTGCGTAAAGGCGCGGAGCAGCTTCTTCCACGGTCCACCCAGTGACTTGCTTAAGTGTTGTTGGGTCGTAATGGAATGGACGGGCGCTTCCAATGTGGTCCCCACTGGTCGGGATAGGCTCAGCGAAAGCCGACGCCGTACCCAGGGTGGCGACCGCCACCAGCGCGAACGCGGCGGCGACCTTCTTGATAGGACTGAGTTTCATGTCACGTCTCCCATTGTCTCAAGCGGCGCTTCGCATGAAGCCGAACCGGATTTTTGATATCGCCCCAAGCTTCGGTGCCAAACGGGCCGCAGCTTCTAGCGAGTTGCTGATCAGGATTTCGGGCGAGAGCGCCGTTTGTTACGATGAGGTGCGTCACGACTAAGTGAGCGGGGCGGCGACCCCTCAGGCTGTGCGGCGTAGCACTGTGCCTCTCACTCTAAATACGTCTAGGCTGGACATAGCGTTCCGATGAGCAGTCTACGGCCACCGCGGCGAAGACCGTCGATCGCGCGCCGCTCCGCGATTGTTCTGAGCCAAGCCGTGAACGAGCGCGATCACAGGTGCGACGGGGCCGGGTGAACCGTGAACTGGGTTTCTTGCACAACATCGTCTGACAGATAAGGCCGCATTCCTTGACTATGCACCACCCGTTTGAGGACCGGGACGCAGTTACGCAACAAGGCTTCATAGGCGACCCAATTCGCCAGCAAGAAGCTGCGGTCCGCTTGGTGCCAAAACTCGGGGCCATATCGTCAACGAGCCCGGTTGATTCATCGAGTGCCACGCTTCGCGGCCGGAGAGGCCGCTTCCGCGATCACCAAGTCGTGACGCACCTCATCGTAACAAACGGCAACTCTCTCCCGAAATACTGATCAGCGGCGCAGCTAGAAGGTGCGGTCCGCTTGGCGCCGAGAACTTGGGGCCATATCGTCAAAACGAAAAGCCCGATTGGCTTCATGAGAACCCAACCATCAAGAAGGAGATCGTGCAATGTTTAGATATTCCACAATCGCAGCGGCGCTGATTCTTGTTGGCAGCGTGGCCGCGGCTTCCGCTGCCTCCTCGAACGTCCACCAAGGCGGTGTGACGCAAATCGACCAGTACGGAAATTACGTGATCAGTCACGCTCCGGGAGCTATCCCGGCGGAGCCAGGAGCGGCGGCGAACCACGTTTGGCGGTAATCAGCGTCCAGCTGAAGCCCCGTCTAGGGCCCCGGCCTCACGGCCGGGGCTCTCTCGTTCGGCCGATGACGTGACGTGCAGGAAGGCGTTCAAGCGCAACCAGCGATATGAAATCGCCTGTTCGGTCCGCGACGGCTCGCGCCTTGTCGTGCAGCCGAGCGGTCACAAGAGCTTGTCTATCGCTATGAGAGTTTATTCAAGGCAATTTGAGTTGGAGCGACTGACATAACCCCTATTTCCATCCTGTCGCCGAACGGCATCGTCTCGACGATAACTCTAGGTAAAGGGGAACAAACAACGCGGAATTGAGACAATGCCCGCTGGACTTGTTAAATACCTTCCAGACTTGGCGCATCGCTTCACTCGTTTGGCGCGTTCTTGCCCTGATCTTGCAACATCTCATCAGCTTGAGGCCATTGGCGTGGAGCTGATGGAAAAAGCGAGTGAAATTAAACGCCATTCTCTTTGATGGCCTGGAAGCCCTTGTGGGGGCATCGGCGTGACGACGACTATTCTCATCATGTTGGCAGCAGCCATCGCCGTAGGAGCCCTGATCTGGTACGAGCGGGGACGCCCGGTTTAGAAGATAACTCGCCTATGTTCCCTTTTGCCGCACGGACCCGTAGCCCCAAAGGAACTTACCTGATGTCCGCGCATTGAGGCGCCAAGACGGGAGCGTCCCAATACCTCGCCCGTCTTGTACAGTACTGGAAGCAGTTCTGTGGATTCTCAACACGGGGGCGTCTGGTTGAATGCCGCCGCCCAAGCTGAACGCAGTAGCGCCGTCTACTCCCGCGCTGCGGCAACCCATCTCGACAACCTGACTCCCTAAACTGGCCTCAACCTCTCTGCTGACCCCCACGTTAATTCATCAAATGTCGTTTGCGTTACGCGGTCACAGAAACCGCCAATCACGAAGTCTTGACGCATGACCTCGTAACGAACCCGCACCCTTGTGCGAATAGCTGACAGGGCGACGCTAATAAAGAAAGGAAGGTGAGCTATGCGCACGAAACTTCTCGCGGCAATTGTCGCAGCCGGATGCTTCCTTGGTTTGCAGCCGTCTGCATTTGCTCAAGCTGGCCTAATCTACAGAGGGAATTCGTTACCAGGCATCCAGACCGACGCACCAACGGCTCCCCCCTCCGTGCACGGACGATCGAGAGTCCTCTATAACTACCATTATTACAATAACGGCGCGCATCGGAGCGGCGTTCGCAGAAGCCTCAGGTCAATCTCGGCCAATTGAGGATGCCTGGGCTGCATCTGCTTAAGCTCCGATTCCGTTGCAAAACTGCCGTTGCAACGACGCGAATGGTGATTCCGTTGAAGCGAGCACGGGCTGCGCGAAGTCCCGGCCGGCTCGCTTCAACGGGAACAGAAATGGCCCAGGCGGCCGCCTGAATTTTTGTCCGCGGTTCGGGAATAATTCCCACCTATACGTGGTGTCGTGTTCGGCACCTCAACTTCGAAACCTCCCGTGGGAGCGTGCCATGACCAATACGCAATCGGACTACGATAGTTCAATCGCCGCTAACGTTATCAGTCAGTTCAGCCAGGCTCAAAAGCAGGCCGAGCTCATATTCGCGTCGCAGAAGGAGTTGCTCGACACTTTAGCGCAAATGAACAAGCACTGGTTCGCCCGCGCGAGATCGGAGGCTGAGCTGACTACAGACTTGACGAGCAAGTTGGCATCGGCGCGCTCGATGCCCGATGTGATAAGCGTGTATCAGGACTGGCTCAGCCAGCGAATGCAAAGGCATGTCCAGGACAGCAATCATGTGCTTGTGGAAGTTCAAAACTTCATCTGGATAAGCGCGCGCTGTTTGCAAAACGGTCACTCCAGTACCGCCTAGCAATGGTCAGCCGATCGAGCTGCCCAGCCTTGCCGACACCACAGATGACGCACGAACAGGAAAGCCATGGACCGAGACAGCATGGACCGAGACAGCATGGACCGAGACAGCATGGACCAAGACAGCATGGACCGAGACAGCATGGACCGAGACAGCATGGACCGAGACAGCATGGACCGAGACAGCATGGACCGAGACAGCATGGACCGAGACAGCATGGACCAAGACAGCCACGAACCAAGACAGCCACGAACCAGGAAAAAGTGACGCGGAGTTCTCCATTGAGCCGCAGCAGAAATGGAATGCAGGAACCAGTGGAGCGACTCTAACGCTTGTTTCCTGCGTTTGACAGCGGCCAGGACGCGACGCTGATCAGCGGTCCAGACAAAGGGTTTTGGATCGGCTTGGTTTCCGCGACAAAGCGATTGATGGCGGACTTAAGTTCGTCATGGCATTCTCGTCATCGGTGCGTCAGTGCTGCTGAAAAACCGCGATTGCCTCGGTTGCCCAGGTAATTTTCTCGGCTTTATCGGTCGTATTCCTTTCCTCAATTGTGAGTTCGTCCTCGCCAAGCCCTTCCGACTTCAAACTGAAACTCGTTTTGTTGGATAAGGAGGCGCCACCAGCGCTTGCCTACCGTGAATAGCAATTGCGTTGGATCTCTTCGGTGCCGACGGCCAGAATGCGCTGAGCGAAGCCGTCGTGGAGTCGCCACGAGTTCAAGAAACGCGATGTCGCCCTCGATCGTCATGGCAACGGCGATTATGGCACAAGTTTGTAGCCGCGAGATTCAGTGACAAGGATGCCAGGGGAAGCGGCATCCTGTTCGATCTTTTGCCGTAACCGATAGATGTGCGTCTCAAGCGTGTGAGTGGTGACGCCCGAATTGTAGCCCCAGACCTCCTGCAACAGCGTCTCCCGCGATACCGGCTGCTGGTCGGCGCGATACAGGAAGCGCAGGATCGAGGTTTCCTTCTCGGTCAGGCGGACCTTGCCGCCCTGGGGGTTGAGCAAGTGCTTCGTGCTTGGGCGGAACGTGTACGGGCCGATCGTGATGATGACGTTCTCGCTCGCCTCGTACTGGCGAAGTTGGACGCGGATGCGGGCGAGCAGCACCGCAAATCGGAACGGCTTGGTGACATAATCGTTGGCGCCCAACTCGAGGCCGAGGATGGTGTCGGAATCGGTGCTACGGCCGGTCAGCATGATGATCGGCGCCTTGAAACCGATCTTGCGCAGGATGCGTACAGCTTCTTGACCGTCGATGTCGGGCAAGCCAACGTCCATGATCACTAGGTCGATCTGTCCAACCTTGACCGCCTGAACGCCCTCCCTGCCGTTTTCCGCCGCAACGGCATCGAACTCGTACAGCAACAATTGTTCCGTCAGCGCTTCGCGCAGCTCGAAATCATCGTCGACAACGAGAATTTTCCGTGTATTCGGCATTAGTTCCGACCCAACCGCCCCCCGCACGCAGGCCACCGACCGGCCTTGGATAAACTTGGTCGCGATTTTGCCGCGGCGCCTGGTGCGAAGTAGAACACGCAAGGACGCAATAAGATCGCTCCGCTTCACGTCATTTCGAACGCAAGAGAATCATATTTGTGCGCCGTGAATTCGGATGTGCCGCGCGCGGGTACTGCGAAACGGCTGGCGGGTCATTACAGTCGAAAGCTTCGAAAACGATCGGCCATTCATAATCCAGCAGCAACAAGTCCCCAGCGCTGGCAAAACCAAAATCCTTGTTGCTGTTGTATAACAGTCGCTACAGTATGTCCAGACCAAAGTGGATTGTTGCGGGAGACGTGTCTCATTCGCTATCGATTAAGAGAATTACGAGGAAGTTTGATGCTTGCGCCGTGTTTATGTATTCGAAAGTCAATGACGGGCTGGCGAGCGACTTCCTCTTTTAAATTACGGCAATTCAACGCGCTTCGCTTCCGATTATAAGAAAACGCGGACGAGATTTTATTATTGCTTTTTCCTGCCTTTGTGACGGGTTAAATCGAGCACAGCAAGCGCCGGCCGCAATACGCCCTCAAGCAGCGAACGCTTCGGAGTGGAGCGTGCAAGAACCCGGATGCCAAGAAGCACCCCGAGCAGCAGGCGTGCTGTGTCTTTCGCATCGACGCCGCTTGGCGCCGTTCCGTCTGCTTGCGCGGCGAGTATGCACCTTTTGAAAAATGCTTCGATCTCGCCAAATTGTTCGGCGATCAAGGCACCAAGCTCGCTTTGATGTGGCGCTACGTCGAGCGCGGAATTGACGAGAAAACATCCCTTGCGCTCTCGATCTTTGATCGAGTGGTCAATGATCTCGGCAAAGAACTTACGAATCGCCTGCTTGGGAGGCAGCGATGTCTCGTACCTGCGTAGCCGGTCGCGCGTTGTGCGATCGAGATATCGTTCCAAGGCGCGGGCAAAAAGAGCTTGCTTGTCCCCGAAGGCGTTATAAAGGCTCGGCGCAGTCAGACCCATGGAAGCCGTAAGATCGCGCATCGATGTCGCCTCGTAGCCGCGATGCCAAAAACAGTGGACCGCCGCCTCCAAGGCAGCCATCTCATTGAACTCTCTGGGTCTTCCCATCCGCAATTCCTTTCACTTAGTCATTTGAACGTTACCTGCCGGGCGAGCACCAAGCCAGCATGCGGTGCTCCGATCGCGCCCGGTACGTGGTTAGACAGCGTGCAGAGCGTCGAGTTCAAAACGCTGATCGATACCAAACGGCGCTCGATCGTGCCAATGATCGTCATCTACGTCGTCGGCTATATGGGGTTGTCGGTGCTGGCCGGCTTTGGCCGCGGCATTCTCGGCACGAAAGTACTGGGAGCGGTCAATCTCGGCTTCGTGCTTATCGCCGGCAACTATGTGATGTCGTGGGTGCTTGCCATCGTCTACGCCCGTATATCCGTTAACCGCCACGATCCTCTGCTCAAGGTGGTGGTTGACAGGGCGCGCTCGCCTGGGGGGCCCTGATGAATCTCATCACCATCGCGATGTTTGCGGTCATCCTTCTCATCAGCCTCGGCATCACCGCATGGGCGGCGCAACGCACGCGCACGACCGTCGACTTCTATGCCGCCGGAAAGGGCTTGACGGCAGCTCAGAACAAATTTGCGCTTGCGGGTGACTGGTGCTCGGCCGCGGCCTTCATCGGCTTCACGGGTCTCACCGCCCTCTACGGCATGGATGGTGCGCTATACGCCGTCGGTCCGCTGGTTGCTTTCTGTACTGTTTTGTTGGTGATCGCCGAACCGCTGCGGAATACGGGTACCTATACGATTGGTGACGTCATCATGTATCGGATGCGCCAGCCGCCGGCGCTCGCCGCTGCGATCGTTGGAACCATTGTCATCAACCTTGCCTACCTCATTCCGCAAATGGCCGGAGGCGGCATTCTGATCAAATTGCTGTTCGGAATTCGCTATGATGTCTCGGTGATTTTGGTCGGTTGCGGTATGATCATCTACGTCGCCGCCGGCGGCATGTTGGCAACGAGCTGGGTGCAAATCATCAAGGCCGCTCTCATGCTCGGCGCCGACGCAATTATTCTGGTTCTCGCTCTGGCAGGAGTGGGTTTTGATCCGCTGATCCTGTTTGCCTCGGCGGAGGCAAAGGCTGGACCGAATTTTCTGCTGCCGGTCAACCTACTGAAGAACCCATTCGACGAGGTCTCGCTCGGACTGGGCTACATGCTCGGACTTGCCGGCCTGCCGCACGTGATGACGCGCTTTTACACCTGCCGGATGCGACTACTGCGCGGCGCTCGGTGATCTGGGTCATGTTTCTCGCCGGCGCCTTCTTCGCCTGCACGACGATCTTTGGTCTCGCCGCGGTCCATTATCTCGGTCCGGAAGCTTTGCGCGTGGGCAATCCGGGCGGCAACCTGACGCTACCGCTATTGGCGCAGTATCTTGGCGGCGGCAAAGATACGGTCGGCGGCCAGCTTATGCTTGGTTTTGTTTCGGCGGTGGCGGTCGCGACCATCCTTGCCGTCGTTGCCGGGTTGACGCTTGCAACGTCGGGCGCGGTCGCAAATGACCTCTACGTCAATCTTTTTAGGAAAGGAAAAGTCGAGGAGCATCAACAGGTCCTCGTTGCCCGTATTACCGCCGTGCTGGTTGGCGTCGCAACCTTGCTTGGTATTGTGGCCGAGGGAGTCAACGTAGCGGTCCTAGTCATCTTGGCTATCTGCATAGCGGCCAGCGCAAACTTCCCGGTGATAGTGCTGTCCCTGTTCTGGCGGCGCTTCAATACCGGTGGCGTCGTCGGCGGAATGGCACTCGGTCTCGCCTCCTCAGTAGGCCTGGCGCTGATCGGACCGGCTTTTCTGGGTGCTAATGCGATTTGGCCGTTGGTCAATCCGACAGTGGTCGCCCTGCCGCTCGGTATCCTGGGCGCGGTGTTCGGCAGCCTGCTTGCCGGACGCAATCATGAGCATGAGAAGCGTTTTGACGAAGTGACATTCCGAATTCAGACCGGCCTTAGATCGAACCATTCGTAAAGGTGGGCGACGAGTTCAGCGGGACGCCGTCGGTTGAGCGATCTCGAAGCGGAAGCAAAGCCTCGCTCGATTGCCGAAGATCAATCGCGGTATCGCTTGGTCGATCTGCTTAATCACGCGAGGGGTGTATGATCGATGGGCTCATGGACATAAAGCAAATCAACAAAGGGATACGCGGGCAAGGCGAGCATGGCGATCAGGGCGCTAGTTTTTGATGCATACGGGACGCTCTACGATGTTCACTCGGTCTATGCGAACACCGAGGAGCTTTGCCCTGGGAAGGGCGATCTCATAACCCAGATCTGGCGTCTCAAACAGCTTGAATATACCTGGCTGCAGACCTCGTTGCAGGAATATCGTGACTTCACTTTTCTCACGCATGCGTCGCTCGAGTTTACGCTGCGCGCGGTGGGAATCGAACCAAGTGAAAATATCACCAAGCCGCTGTTCGACAAATATCTCGACCTCGATCCGTATCCTGAGGCCAAGGACGCGCTCAGCAAGTTGAAGAGCCGCGATAATTACAAGCTGGCCATCCTGTCGAACGGCAGCACCGCGATGCTCTCAGCGCTGGTTAGGAATTCCGGCCTCGATGCCTACCTTGACGGCGCCATCAGCGTGGACAGAGCAAGAAAGTACAAACCGCATCCAGATTGCTACGCTCTCGTGGAACAAACCCTCGGTGTCAAGAACGACCAGGTCCTGTTCGTTTCCTCCAACAGCTTCGACGTCGCGGGTGCCAAGCATTTCGGCTTTAAGGTTGCCTGGATTCGGCGCGGCGGCGGTCCGGGTCTGCCCTCAGGCCCGGTCTTGCCCGCGCAGATGTATCGTCTGCTTCGGGGCAACGCTGAAACGTTAGGTTACGTGCCGGACTACACAGTTTCCGCTCTGACTGAACTGCTTGGTCTTCTTTGATTCGATGCGAAATTTTGAGGTTTCACCCCAGTCTTCAATCAGCACTCGTGAGTCAGCAATAGATCGGTAACCTGCGGTGGCAACCATCATTGATGTTTCGGGTCGCCCGACTGCGGCGCAGTTGCCATGTCACGAAATCCCGTATTTCGCCACAGCATCCAGGTTCCAGGATAAGCCGTCTGCCCGGTTTGCTCGACGGCAGCGCCATACGGTCGACGATGCGTAGCGGCTCTTGGAGGATCGGGACAGCCCAATCGAAATATTCGAACCAGTGCCGCGTAGGTGTCGCCGCGAGAAGGTGTGCGCTCACCTCCGGAAAGAGATGAGATGAGACCTCCCGGTTATGGGCGGCGGCGATCCCCGCGGCCTGTTGCCAGCCCGAAACGCCGCCGATGCGATGCAGGTCCAGCATGACGTAATCGGAGGACACTGCCGCCAGCGCCGCGGTCATTTGCGCTGTCCCGGTGTGGTTCTCGCCGATCTGGATCGGTGTGGCTGCGGTCTCGGCAATCAGCGCTAGTGGTTCATCACAGTGATTTTGACGTTTTGATACCGAGCCATTCAAGAATCGGCAAGCTTTCGGGCGGCACGAGGATTTCGATGCTTCTGGGGACGCCGGGTTGACGTCGGATGAAGGCGTTTCGTTCGAGGGTTACGATCATCTGGTGGACCGTAGGCGGGCTGACACGGAAGTGGCGCTGGATGTCGGCTTCGGCGGGTGGGCGTCCGAACATGTAGGCGTAGGTATGGATGAAGGCCAGGCAATGACCCTGCTTCTCGGTGAAGCGCGCGCCTGATTTTTGACTCATCGCTGGATTCGTCCCGGCCTCCGACAAGGAGGCAAAGCATGAATGTACGTTATCGGGTCGAATTGAGCCAAGCCGAGCGCGATGAACTGACGGCGATGCTCGGCGGCGGCAAGCACGCGGCCCGCAAGCTCAAGCGGGCGCAGATTTTGCTGGCGGCCGATGGGGGCGGCCGCGACGAGGAGATTGCCCGGACCGTCAGTGTCAGCCTCTCCACCGTCGGCCGGACCAAGCGCCGTTTCGTGGAAGGCAATCTGGAGCGAGCCTTGAGCGAGGAGCCGCGTCCGGGCGCAGAGCGCAAGCTGACCGGCAAGGAGGAGGCCCTGCTGGTGGCGACCGCATGCGCCAAGCCGCCCGCCGGCCGCAAACGCTGGACGCTGACGCTTCTGGCCGACACGATGGTCAAGCTCACCGATCACGACAGCCTGTCGGGCGAGACCGTGCGCCGCCGGCTGGCCGAGAACGATCTCAAGCCATGGCGCAGGGACATGTGGTGCATTCCCCATGTCGATGGCGAATACGTCGCCCGCATGGAGGACGTGCTCGATCTCTACGCCGAGACGCCGGATCCCGCCTGGCCGCTGGTTTGCTTCGACGAGACCCCCGTCCAGCTAATCGGCGAGGCGCGCCGGCCGGTCCCGGCGCAACCGGGACAGCGCGAGCGCTACGATTACGAGTATCGCCGCAACGGCACCGTCAATCTCTTCGTCACCTTCGATCCGCATCGGGGCTGGCGCAACGTCAAGGTCACCGACCGCCGCGCCGCCGTGGACTACGCCCAATGCATGCGTGAACTCGTCGACGTCCATTATCCCGACGCCGCCTGCATCCGTGTCGTGCAGGACAATCTGTCGATCCATAAACCTGGGGCGCTGTATGAGGCCTTCGCGCCCGCCGAGGCTCGACGCATCCTGCGCCGCCTCGAATTCCACTTCACTCCGAAACACGCCAGTTGGCTCAACATGGTCGAGTGCGAGATCAGCGTGCTGCAGCGCCAGTGTCTCGGCCGCCGCATCGACGATCCCAAAAGGCTCCGAAACGAAATCGCAGCATGGCAACGGCGGCGAAATAAAACCCGAGCCAGCATCAAATGGATGTTCACAACCGACAAAGCCCGCGCCAAACTCGGCCGCGCTTATCCAGCCACCGCCAAAGAGTTAAAATCACTGTGATGAACCACTAGTGGTTCATCACAGTGATTTTGACGTTTTGATACCGAGCCATTCAAGAATCGGCAAGCTTTCGGGCGGCACGAGGATTTCGATGCTTCTGGGGACGCCGGGTTGACGTCGGATGAAGGCGTTTCGTTCGAGGGTTACGATCATCTGGTGGACCGTAGGCGGGCTGACACGGAAGTGGCGCTGGATGTCGGCTTCGGCGGGTGGGCGTCCGAACATGTAGGCGTAGGTATGGATGAAGGCCAGGCAATGACCCTGCTTCTCGGTGAAGCGCGCGCCTGATTTTTGACTCATCGCTGGATTCGTCCCGGCCTCCGACAAGGAGGCAAAGCATGAATGTACGTTATCGGGTCGAATTGAGCCAAGCCGAGCGCGATGAACTGACGGCGATGCTCGGCGGCGGCAAGCACGCGGCCCGCAAGCTCAAGCGGGCGCAGATTTTGCTGGCGGCCGATGGGGGCGGCCGCGACGAGGAGATTGCCCGGACCGTCAGTGTCAGCCTCTCCACCGTCGGCCGGACCAAGCGCCGTTTCGTGGAAGGCAATCTGGAGCGAGCCTTGAGCGAGGAGCCGCGTCCGGGCGCAGAGCGCAAGCTGACCGGCAAGGAGGAGGCCCTGCTGGTGGCGACCGCATGCGCCAAGCCGCCCGCCGGCCGCAAACGCTGGACGCTGACGCTTCTGGCCGACACGATGGTCAAGCTCACCGATCACGACAGCCTGTCGGGCGAGACCGTGCGCCGCCGGCTGGCCGAGAACGATCTCAAGCCATGGCGCAGGGACATGTGGTGCATTCCCCATGTCGATGGCGAATACGTCGCCCGCATGGAGGACGTGCTCGATCTCTACGCCGAGACGCCGGATCCCGCCTGGCCGCTGGTTTGCTTCGACGAGACCCCCGTCCAGCTAATCGGCGAGGCGCGCCGGCCGGTCCCGGCGCAACCGGGACAGCGCGAGCGCTACGATTACGAGTATCGCCGCAACGGCACCGTCAATCTCTTCGTCACCTTCGATCCGCATCGGGGCTGGCGCAACGTCAAGGTCACCGACCGCCGCGCCGCCGTGGACTACGCCCAATGCATGCGTGAACTCGTCGACGTCCATTATCCCGACGCCGCCTGCATCCGTGTCGTGCAGGACAATCTGTCGATCCATAAACCTGGGGCGCTGTATGAGGCCTTCGCGCCCGCCGAGGCTCGACGCATCCTGCGCCGCCTCGAATTCCACTTCACTCCGAAACACGCCAGTTGGCTCAACATGGTCGAGTGCGAGATCAGCGTGCTGCAGCGCCAGTGTCTCGGCCGCCGCATCGACGATCCCAAAAGGCTCCGAAACGAAATCGCAGCATGGCAACGGCAGCGAAATAAAACCCGAGCCAGCATCAAATGGATGTTCACAACCGACAAAGCCCGCGCCAAACTCGGCCGCGCTTATCCAGCCACCGCCAAAGAGTCAAAATCACTGTGATGAACCACTAGGTGCCGGTAATCGTCGTGGCGCATCGGCTCTTCGATCCAGTAGATGCCTTCCCGTCGAGCCCCGGCAATAACGCAGAGCTTCGGCGAAGCTCAGGCCCTGGTTGAAGTCGACCATGAGGTGGACATGTTCAGGCAAGCGCCGGCGCACAGCCCGGACGGTTACCATGTCCGATCTCGATGAAGCCGAACAAACGGCCGGCCATTCGGACGAATTACGGGGCACACTTCGCATCGGCATCGGCACAAGCTTGGCGGCGCGAATAGTGATCCCGCACCTGAAGCCCTTCCTTGATCGGCATCCAGCATTGCGGGTCGACCTGTTACTCGATGACCAAAGGCAAGACTTGGTGAAAGAGGGGGTGGATGTTGCGTTTCGCTTCGGAGCGCTCACAAACTCGACGGCAACCGCTCGCAAGCTCGTCACTTGGCCGCGCGCCCCTCCTTGCGTATCCAAAATGGCCCCGGCCTTTCTGCCCGTCCCCCCGACCCCCGAAAAGCCGGGGCAAGTCCTGAGCAATCCAGCAACAAGCCACTCAACTTACCCTTTGTGTGCTCCTCGCGCATCTCGGCGGCCATAGCGCTATCATCGGGTCATACCCGAGCTCCGCCGCTTCCCAGGTCGGGCGAGTGCGCTCTCCAAAAAAGAACCCCGACGGAAACCGGGGCTGAAGGATTGAGGGTGACCGCCTCGCGTCCACACGGGCCGTCCCGCTAAGTCCGTGCAACCCCATTAGGCCATTTCCAAGGCGGCGTCTCCTCCGTCAGGCCCAATAACTGATCGGACACTCGCCGCCGTCGCGGCGCCAAGCCTTGTCTTTGCAGGCGAGCACCTCCTGCCCGATCGTCTTGACGTTGCGGTCAGTGCCGAACCTCGCGCAAAGAGCGACGACCGTGACGGTGATGGAGCGGCCGCAGCGAGCACACGCAAACGTCAGTGACTTCGTCGGCAGACGGTCAAGCCGAAGCGCGGCTTGGGCGTGCTTCTCTGAGAGCGTCTTCGGCGCCGGCGGCCGCGCCCGCCGATCGGCCAGAACGTCCTTCCACCAAGCCTCCTCGTCGATCTCAGGCCATGGGCCGCGCGCTGGCAGGCTCCTTATTGCTGTCTCGAGCGCGCGGACGACCTGAACGGGCAGCGGTCCTTTCAGATCGCGACTGCGCCAGCGTGCCGGACGCGGCCGCAGTGCCGGCGTGATGCCTAGCCGGCCGCGTCCCAGCACGCGCGCCTCCGATCCTTCATAGGGCTGCATTGGATGCCCTGCCCTTGCGTCGAGTCCAGCCGCTACGGCTTGTGGTCTTGGCGACAAAGAGGCGGGATGAGCCGCCTGAATTTGACGCCTGTGTCTTTCGACACTCGACTTAAGCAGTGGCCGATTCCATAGCTTAAGCGTCATCGACTGCGGCCCTGCCAGGCGCGTTGCGCGCCAAATTCATTATCGAACGGGCCCAGCAGGGCGTGCGAGATTACGATGAGTTGCTCAATGTAACCTTGTTACAGTTCGAATGAAGGCCGTTCAGTTGGCGGCCGTTGGGGTCCGTCGATCGAACTCGACCAGCTCCGGCAGGGGCGCAGAAAGAAACTGTGGGATTGTCGCCGCCTGGCCGCCGCCCGAAAAACGGGTTGGGTAACAACCCAATTTTTGACAAGCCAACGTTAGCCTCGCAGGGCATCGACAAGAATCTCGCGCATCAAGCCCGCTCGCTCGGCGCTCTTTCGGATGAAAGGTTCGAGCAGGCAATTAGTGATGCCCACAAGGCGGTGACTCGGGCCAGGGCATCGACGACTTGAGCGCGCGCAACTCTCGCCGCCGCTAGGTCACGCCCGATAACTGATTGGGCATTCCCCGCCGTCTCGGGCCTTCAATGATGAGACCCAGCGCGCGCAACCAGATCAAGGGCAAGGTCGTGAAGGTGACAAAAGGCGCTACGACTTCCCATGCGCAAATCGACATTGGCGCAGGTGCTATCGTCACGGCTTCGATCACGAAACCAAGCGGTTGCTGATCTTGGCCTCAAGCCGGCCGATGGAGCATGGGCCGACACCGAAGCTTCCGACGTGATTTCGGCGTCAGCGCCGCGCCCGTCATTCCGTGTATTGACCGGAACGGGCAACGCGGTGCTGAGCTGAGCGGTAGCCACACTCGCAAGCTTAAAAATGCCCTGGGGGTCGGCTACAGATAGAACTCTCGCACCGACAACAATCATTAGATTGCCCGAGCAATTCACGCCGAACCCGTTCGTACCTGATCCAGCAAACGGGCTCTGAAAGAGCGCGAACGGTCTTTGGCTGAAGTCAAGAAAGAGGCCGGTGGGAGAGGCTGTAAAACCGGGACCAGAGACCAATCCTTGCGAATTGTTACCACTCAATGGGCCAAATAGATTGAATGAACGCTCGCCGTTATTGATGAGCAAGTTCCAGTCAACAAGGTCTGCCGGGGACAGCTCACCGTTGACGCCGTTTGTTTCGATAACCCCCGTGACGCTACCTGCCCCGACTGACAAATTTATCTCGTAGACCGTCGCGTGGGCGCACGAGCCTGCAAAGAAGGCCATACATACGATTAAAGTTAGCAACGCTTTCATGGCGAAACTCCTCGAAGAAGAGTTGCTGTGCGCCGCGATTTTGCATTGTTGCAGTCTTGCACCGAGCAGTCCGACAAGCAGTGATGAGCATCACAAAATCCCGGCCACAATGTACCCGAGTAGCTCACTCACCCGGCACCCGCCGCGTGTGCTCCTCGGCGATGTGGCCGCCGCTTCCTGTGGCGTGCCTGCCAGGTCCGGGTAAGCCACCCCGGCCCCTGCCTCGATCACGGTCGCGTTAGGTGTGATGCAGATCACATTCGGCAGGCGGGACCGCGAAGTAGGTTGGCTCTGTTCGGGATTGGTGCGCCACAAAGGAGCCCCCCTCCTCCCGCATCAAAACTGGCTCCGGCTTTTCTACCCGTCCCCCCGACCCCCGAAAAGGCGGGGCCAGTCCTGAAGACCATGCCCGAGCGCCGCCGCTTCCCAATCCCCCGGGCCGTCGAGGAAACGGACGCGTGCTTCATCGTCCGCGACAGCAGCGGCCAAGCGCTGGCTTACGTGTATTTCGAAGACGAGCCCGGCCGGCGATCGGCAGCTAGCTTACTCACCCGCGACGAGGCACGACGCATCGCCGCCAACATCGCCAAGCTGCCGGCGCTGCTGCGGGGCGACAGCACGTCCTGAATGTCGGGAAATGCGCGAGCTAAGCGCCGGGCGAGGTCACTGGCCGTGGCTGGCCAAGACCTGCTGACAGGAGCGGCTGATTTTTCCGCGATTTCGTTGCAAACAGCTGAGGATTCCCAGAACATCGTCCGCATTGGCGTCTACTTCAGCTTTGCAAAACCGGATGACGTCAGGATGGCAGGCCGCACGTTCCTGATCATTGCCTTTTCCGACAGACGCGGGCGGCGGTTGAGCCGGAAATTGTGCCACTGCAGTTGATGCGGCGGCAAGCATAAGAATGGTCAGGCCCGCTAGACGCAACATGATTCCCCCTTTTGGGGCATTCGGCCCACTCCTGTTTCAGATTGATAGCGAGCACCCGGCGCGGCCGTGATGCCGGCGCGATGGATGCTCTGCTTTCTACGAGTGTGATGCAGCCGTCCGAGACCGTCGGGCGGCTGACAAGCAGAAGTTATGCGGCTGAGCGACGCATTACGAAGGTGTAACTTGCCGCGCAGGAAGCGCGATCTTATTTGTTGGTAGTTAGGCCGGATGGGCGGCGCCCCCATCCCCCGACACCTCGCCGCCCAGCCAGAAGAGCCTAATTTGAGGCAACAAACTTCCAACAGCCCCAAGAGCTATGCTTGGGGTTCTTTTTTGTGGCGAGATAAGGCCTTATTTCTCTTATCCCTACATTCTTGAAGGCTGTTGCTCGCTGGCAACAGCGCAAACTTTTATGGTATTGGGTAAGCTTGACGGCTTGTTTGAGCCGTGCCTCCCAAAGCCCGCCAAGGCGCCGCCGAGCGGCTCGGGATGGATTCACGAAATCAAGCACGACGGCTTCCGGATCATCGCGCGCCGTGACAGCCTCGGCGTACAGCTGATTACGCGCAACGGCCATGACTTCATTGCCCGGTTTCCAGCCATCGCGGCGAGCGTCGGCGCGCTGCCCGTCCGTTCATGTGTGATCGACGGCGAGGCAATTGTCTGCGACGAGGCGGGACTGGCCGTATTCGAATTGATCCGCCGGCGCGGCACACATCTTGATGCTGTGCTTTGCGCCTTCGACCTTATCGAACTCAACGGCGCTGATCTGCGGAATGATCCAATTGAAAAACGTAAACGCATGTTGCAAGGAATCCTGGCTCGCGCCGAACACGGTATCACCTACAACGAGCATTACGAGACGGACGGCGCGATCGTCTACCGGGAAGCCTGCGCGCTCGGCTGCGAGGGCATTATCTCAAAGCGGCTGGGCTCGCCCTATCGGTCCGGTCGCTCTTTGTATTGGCTTAAGGTGAAAAATCCTGCGGCACCGGCTGTTCGGCGACGCCGGTAACGCTTCCATAAGCAGAATCACGCACGGTGCCCGCGCTGGTCGGGGGCGACACAGCGCTGTACTGGCATGCGAAGACCCTGGCCGGATTTGACCCGCTCGGTCCTAATTTTCCTTCGGAACGAATTGCCGGTTCCTTGCCTTAGCTTCTCATGAGGGGCGCAAATTGCATGGCGCGCCGATGGCGGATTACGGTCCTCGATCAAGCTATGAATCGGATAACGTGCCGCGGTCGAAAGCAGCGACGCGTGGTGACCTGCTCAGAATGATCGGACAAGAGCTTGGCGTGCGCTATGAAGTGCCACAAGATTTATCGCAACCGATGCTTACCCTCCTCGTTCGACTGCGCGAACGGGAGGGCGAGAAATAAGGCCGCCTCAGTTCCCGGCCGATTTGAACTTAGTTCCTCCTATCCGCTGTGCGCTTACCAGCTCCGCAGGAATGGCTGTCCCTTGGGACCGTTACTTTGGCGGACGGAAAAACCTCAACCCTAGCCCCCCAGGCTTCCCGTCCTAGTCCGGACGAACATGTAGCCCTGACCGTGTAACAGGCATGATCAGGGTCTTTCATTTTCAGCTGGCCGCGGGCGGCGTCTCGACAAGTGATAGCCCCGATTTGCGCTTCCGCTTCGGACTATCCTTTCTTCATGGACTGCCGCACGTGTTCAACGGGCCAGTTCTTGGTTGCTTTGATGACACGGACCCTTGAGCCATCAGCTTGATCGATAAGCGCGTGAGAGCAAAACTCGTTACTAATTTCCGATACGCGAAGGTCGGTGGTCGGTAGCCAACTTAAGGTCAAAGCAATATCGCCCGGCCAAATCCGAATCTCCACTCTCCACTGAAGGAGGTTCCTAGCCAGTCCAGTTCCGGATCAATCGTGTCATTTGGAGATTGCGTCAGCCAGTTCCAGTATATGCAGGCAGATGTCTGCTATCATCAATGCTGCTTTGGGCTGGCGCGGATTGGGAATTTCTCACGGTAAAGTGACCAACCGAAGTTCCACTGGAACTCAATATTTGGCGGTGAGTCCGGAACGAGCTTTAGGTTCCCCGATTAGCACAATGGGTATGTGGGGGTGCCAACCGCTCGGCGCCCGATGTTGCCAAACGCTCGCGCGCGATTTGAGCCAATTGCCTGGTGGTTCATCAGAGAAAAGATTGGGCGGGGCCTCAGAGAAGATTACCAAGCCTCCGAAGAATATTGCCGCCCGGTCTATTTTCGCTTGTCAGGAAATCAGACGCACTCGAAGGCAATCAGTTATTGCGCGAATGCAGGGAGCACCTGCGAACCCAAACTTAGGGACGAGCAATGAAGTTCATCCCCTTATTGATCGTCCTCATCGCGGTTGTACTCGTGGCCGGCGGGATTATGAACAACGCCTGCAAGAGCAGCCCTCATACGTGGTGCGCTCCGATGTCCACCGAACGGCATCACATACAAATTGGGTCGAGGTGACGTCTGGCCGCTTGCCGATACAATCTCTACCGCTCCTGAGCAGTTGAAGGGCGCCGCTAATGCATTGGTTCCGTACGAACATCCAGTTTCCTGACCGCTGCAACGGTTATCGGGTTGGTCGGCTTGTGCACTTTTGCCGGACATGTACACCACAGGCGAACGCCCCACCGGCGGTCGCGTCCGCACCTCGCCTCAAGTTGACGCGGAACGGGAGTACATCATCAGAGAGATCATACTTGGGGACCCCCACGTGCAGAAGGAAAACTCTCGCCCAGAAGACATCGGCGATTCTGTGCCAGATGATGTTAAGCTCTATCCGCTTACAACGCGCGCACAACAAACCAGCGACGCGGTACGGTTGGTGTCATCACGAGTGTTGCCGAGAACGATGCGTCGCTTCTTGCCCGCGCTGATGAGGTGATCGAATAGCTTGTCTTTTTGCTGCGCTGCATGAGTCCGGTTGTGGCTTTTGGAGGGTGACATTTTATAGCGTATGGCCCTTGCAATGAGCTCTTTCCGTCGGGGTTCACGACGCGCGGACAAATCCCAAGTCGGAGGCAAGGATATGAATAGCGGCACCGACATTGCAGCCCTTTACCGCGAGTTCACGGATGCGTTGACAGAGGTTCTCGCGGAAAACGCCGTTGGCCCGGCACGGCGTGGCCGGCTCGCCAGGGCACGCGCTTCGGTTAAGAGGCATCCTGAGTACAGCGAACATGCATATTTTTTGGCTGTAGAGACCGCATTCACACAGTGGGAAGCTCTGCAAAACGCCGGTCCCTAAATTAGCCTCGCAATTGAGGGCACGCCGCCGCGTACAATTTTAAACGCGTTAACACGCGTTCGTGCTTGTTAGCTGCGTCATCCAGAGCCTCTGTGCCACCGCGTTTTCAGACGAGTTTAGGCGAAATTTTCCTAGCGAAAACCGGCAGGTTGCGGGGACCAGCGGCAGATCACGGCGACAGTCCGGGATTGCGTGCAAAATTTCGGTGCGCCGAAATTTCAAGTGCTGCTTGAGTTGTTATTTTTGGAAAATTTCAGAGAGAGCCCCCCGCCGGCGGTCACGCGAGCGATCGGCGGTAAACCCCAGTCCCCCCAGCCTGCTGCGAGCCGCGTTCCGCACGGTCCACTTCCATGCGTGGACAGTCCGCCATGGCGGACTTGCCGAAGCGCCGCTTCGGTCTGCATCGATCGATACATAGCGACTTGATGCCGGGCCGCCCACCTGGCTAACGCAGGGCTATCACCACCAGGAAATCCGTGGGATTTCGCCACGGTCTCCGCACCATGGTCGCGGCCATGGTCAGGGGACTTCGACGCCGGTTGGGCTGCAAACAAGCTTTACTTTACACATTACAACTCGATCGAGCACCTCGTGGCAGTGTGTATTTGCTGGCGAATTGCGCCGTCTGCCGGTCAGACTCGCCACGTAGAGTATAGAATGTGGAAAGTCTCACTTGCCAGGCGACTGTTCGATTTACGATCGCCGAGGCGGTCGCCTCGAGCGGCAAATAAGCCAGCAAATACCGGAAGCCTCGAGCGGCGACTGTTCGAACAATAGTCATTTTACGAACAGTCTCGCGAAGTCAGGCAATGTCGCCGACGTCGCCGAGCTTGAAGTCAGGACGGAAGTGAGCGTCACGCTGCCGCCAGCGTTCCAGCTCGACAGGTTTATTTGTTGGATCAGCTACTGGCTCATCTGTTTGATCGAGCAACAACGGCTGCAGTTGCTCGGTGGGGATCAGCGAACGGCCCGCGCGAGCAGCGGCGACTTGTTGCTCAGACAAGAAGAACCCGGAGGGGACAGCCAGCACATTGATGGTGATAGGCGTGAAATCGCCCGGCGGCTCGACTGTTTGATCCATGCCGTTGCGCAGAGCAACAAGAATATTCATTTGTCTGGTTGATTTGATATCAGATATCTCGCCGTTTTGTTGTTGTCTGTAGAGGCGGCGTATCTCGTCATTGATTTGTTGAACGGTGTGAAGCCGCGGCTTTCTTCTTATTGGTCCAAGAGCTGTTCGTTTTCGCGGCATTTGTTTGCTCGTGTTTGTTTGATTGAAAAAACAGCTTTAGTAATTACAGCTTTGATTCGAGTCCTGCTTTTGCGTTTTTTCTGGCGGCCGTCCGAGACGCTATTCTGCAGAATCAGAGGCTTCAGGCTCAACCATCACCACGAGGCGGCTCGGTACTAGGTCCCGTTTCCGGGTAATTCCACACCAAGACGCTGTGATTTACCCGGTTTAGACCGGCACTTCGACCCCCAACGATTACCACAGCCGAGGAACCGGACGAAGTCCGCCTCAAAACGAGCGCTGAAACCCCCGTCACGACCTCGCCGGGACAATTGTCACCAATGTCCCTCGTGCGCGTAGCGTACTGAAAAGTAGCCTCGGCAGGTGTCCACACCAGTAAAAAAGAGAGAAACGCGTTTATGTAACGCGCAGGAGGGACATTGGTGACATAACCTTGGCAACTTTGCGGCAGCTGTCACCATTGTCCCTCGCGCGCGCGAGGCAGCGCGGGCTACGCCGAGGCTTCTGTCACCACGTCCGCCAAAAACGCCAAATACTGGTGACACTGTTTACTCGTCCTCGACCCGCGGGCCCTTGGCGGCCGAAACCGCGATCTCGACCAGCTCACGGCCGCGCTCGCGGCGCTCCTTGGCGGCCTTTGCGTGTTCCGCAAATCTCTGATGCACCAGCGGGTTGACGACACACTGCGGCGGTGCGCCTCGCCGCCGCGACGGCACGATCGTCACCCAGCCCAGCGCTTCGAGCTGTTCGAAGATGGCATCGGTCTCGTTTCGCTTCAGGCCCCGCATCGATCTGTCGCCGCGGGCGACGTCGCGATTGGTAACCTCCTTCAGTCCGTGCGCGAGAATGTAATCCGCGATGTTGGTCAGCCGTTCGTGGTCGTTCGAGAGTCCGACCACGCTGCCGTAGAACGCAACCGCGTGCTTGAGCAAAAAGCCGTGCAGGAAATCTGCAACTCGCCGTGCGGTGTCTTCGGTGACGATGAGTGGCAGCGGCGCTCCTATGAGGGGCGGCGTGCTTTGGACATACTCCACGCAATGGAAGATCACACACAACCGGGCGAACATTCCGTTGTACTTGCCGATGTGCGAGGCGAGCTTGCGGTTGAACCACTCGCTCTGCATCCACTCAAGATGCTTGCGTTCAAGCTCTTCACGGATTTGCAACGCCCCGCCGTCGAACTTCAACACGGCATAACCGAGCGGCGCTTGCAGACGGTGCAGCCGTTCGATGAGATCGCGATAGTTGGTCACTGCCTGCCCGGGCGGTTCGTCCCGCCCGCCTGTAGCCGCTCGCAGCATCACCGGATTGAACCGCTGCAGCAGCCCGTCGTCTTCGCCCATGCTGGCGATCTTGCGAATCGGGCCGGGTGCCGAGGCACCGGCGATGGAGAGCGACAAATTCGGAATGTGCACGGTGCCGCGGCCGACACGGTCGATGGTCTTGGCGCCGCCGTTGTAGGCCTGCAGCCAGAACGATCGATCCTTCTGGGCGCCACGGGGACCCGAATACTTGTACATGGCGTCGAACCAGCCGCTCAGCTCGTCGTCTTCCAGGAGCACACCGGCGGGACTGTCGCGTAAAATTTCCTGCGTCGCCTCGATCGTGGTGTCGAAGATCATGGCCCGGCGCTTTGCCGGTTCTGGCCCCCGTTCGTCTTTCGCCGCTTCACGCCACCTTGCCATGGCGATCTGATAGTCATGCGCCAGCCTGCTATCAGTCTCCCGCAGCGCCTTGGTGGCAGCCTTGATCATCGGCGTCTTCATGGTGCTCGGATCGCCGATCTTGAGCACCCACAACCGGGCGGATTCGCGCCATTCCGTGTCGTGGCGTTTAGGCTGCAGCTTGATCTCGTCCGTGATCGTGCCCGCACAGACCGCCAGTGCGCCGACCGCGAATCCGCTCGACATCCGCCCCCTGTGTCGCGGCACGATCGAGTGCAAAGTCCTCGATCACCTTCGGGACCTGCCCAAGCGGAAAGTCCGGCGGATCGAACTTGCCCCACAGGTCCGTGGGCTCTGTCTGCGAACTGTTACTCGTGCCCGTGCCGGAGCTGGTGCCGGAGCTGGTGCCGGTGCCGCCACCCGGTGCAGCTGCATCCTCCGTGTCGTCGCCTTCGTCGTCCGCCTCGTCGTGCTCAAGCTCCATCTCGGCGAGGAACTTGCCGATCGACGCCACGAGAGCGGGGTCGACATGCTGGTATTCCCAATCCGGATCGACCTGGCGGGCTCGGTACACCAGCGAGCCGAAGCTCAGCCGTGACGGCGGCGACGTCGCAAAGTGATCCCAGCGGCTGTTGGTATTGGCCTCGTTGTATATTGCGGCCTTGGCCGACCATTCGTGAAACAGCGCGCGGCCTTCCTCCGAGCCGCCGGTGCTGGCCCAGATCGTCATTCCGACCGTGTTCCAGAAGTTCCAACCGTGCAGCTGGATACCCTTCGCATCCAATAGCGCGCTGTCATTCGGAATGACTGCGAGAGCCTGGGCGATAATCGAGCGATGCACCGGCTGCCCTGAGCCGCCGGCGGGCCCGTGGGCGCCGTTGCCGGCCGAGGGGGCTCTACCCGGGGCGGCGTGGCCGGCCTTCCGGGCGGCCTCCCGCAGCGTCGCCAGCACCGTTGCAAGATCGATCTCGGTGTCTTCTGAAATCGCCGCGATCCGGGCCAGCTTCGGTGTCGCCTTGCAGTGCCATGAGCCCGGCCACCGCAGCGGATGGACGATCGAGATGCAGCTCGTGTCGGCACCGACCAGCGCCGTGGCCAGACCCCGGGCCTCGTACAACGCCGCCAATTCCTCGAGCGTGGCGGCGGCTTGCTTCAGCCGCCAATGCAGATGCACCTTCCGCTCGATCTCACCGGTTTGCGAATTGACCCATTCGCCGCCGCTCTCGACCACGATGGTGGCGGGACCAAGTAAGGCTTCGAGAAGACCGCGGGCTGTGTTGGGGGTTGCGTCACACTCGACCGACAACACGATGCCTTCGAGAATGTTTTCAGTTTTCGCACTGTGGCGATTTTTGAACGTGCAGACCGGTGGAGCAAACACCGCCGGGGGCGGGTTCCAGTTGGCCGCAAGCTCGACCGGTATCAGCAACAACTCCTCGAACTGATAATCGTCGAGCCTTAACGACTGGATGAGAAGCGGCTTGTCGTTCTTGCTGCCTTTGTCCGGAAAAATACGCAGCGATATGAAGCCCTCGGAGTGGGCGTTCTTGAACATGACGTCGACGAATTTGAGCATTTCGTCGCGGTCGGGCAGCAATGGTCCGGGCATAATACTTCCTCGTGCGCGCTCTCGGTGCGAGAGCGCGGCGCTCGATGTGTCCTTTCTGTTGGAAGCCTGCCCGGCGGCCATCCTCATGGGACCAACCGCTGGCCAAGACCGGAAGCCCGGGGTAATATTCACGCCTTCCTCGGGCGTTCGTATTACCCCTTACTCGCGGTGTTGTGAGGGCTCGCTTTGGCGAGCCCTCACAGGCGAGCCCCTCGCGGCGCGGGAATCCACCCACATGGGGCGGTACGCTTTACGCTACGCTTACGTCGTCGCGGCGCCGATGCGCTCGAGCCGCAAGTGCAATCGAGGATTACGATCTAAATCGACCGTGACATCGCGCCCGGCGAGCGCGCCCGTTGGCTCGTGGCGCGCCGCGGAGCTGCGCTTGAACCGGTAAATCTGTGACGTTACGGACTGCCGCGTTAAGGGGCGGCCGGTTTCCTTGCGGAACGTGGCGGCGATCGCGGTATGCGCCACGCCGCGATCCGACAGCGCGATGGCTCTTCGCGTTCTCTCGTCGTCCCAAAACATCGGGGAAAGCCCTTGTCCGTTACCACCGCTATTTTCGCTATTGCTAACGCGCGCCGCGACAGAGTCAAGAAAAAAGCTAGTCCGGCCAGATACTTAGCTCAAGTTCTACTTGATGTTACGACGTCGAGCCCTATCCCGAGCCTCATTCAACAGTTCTGCTATCAACACAGCGATTTCGGGATCTGCATATTCGATTTCACAAACAACAAATCCACCGCCTTCATCCCCTGCCATCACTTGATTGTCGTCCGCGTAAAACCAGCGCTCCCGCGTACCAAACATCTTGTTGTACAGGTCTTCGATGCTCGCGACGGCTTCTCCGCTTGCGGTGCTCATGGCATGTTCCGTTTGCCGTCGGCTTCGCGCCACAACTCCACGGTCGATTCACTCGGCAGCCGGTCGATCGAGTCGGAAATATGTCCGCCGATCTCCCCGACCGCCACGACGAGCGACTCCAGCATGCGGCTGGTATCGTTGTCGCCGAGACTCTTGATTGCCTCGGCGATCTTGTCGGCGGCCTGGCTGATGGCCGCCGCCTGCACCATGGCGGCAATCAGTCCGGGGAATTGGATCCAGGCGGGTGGCGCGGCGCCTATGTCATTATCGTAGCGGGCGAAGACGCCGGCTGCCTCGCGCAGCAGCGCTCGCGCCGCTTTCAGGTGTTCGTCTTTTAGATCATTGCTCATCGTGTGAACCTTTCTGATTTGTTTGAGCGTCGTTCATCTCATCGAGCCAGCGTTGCACGGTGTCGCGTTGCGTTGCGTCGAGCTTGGCCAGCTGCACGCGGATGATGTCGAGCGGCGACGGCTGCTTGATGAAGCCGGCGGCGATGCCGGCGGCGCGAGCAGAGGGATACTCACCACGGCCGAGCGCCGCGGCGATGGCGGGATGATCACGCTTGAGGCGGCGGACGATGCGTTCCGCGGAACGGGGACTTAGTTTGTTCGTATTAATGTGGTCCTGGACCACATTATTCTTGCTGCCTTGCGGCCACCCGACGCCATCGGCGAGCGGTTTCACGTTTGGATCGCCGGCCAGCTGCTGCCCCGAGATCGCGGCGACTGCCGCTCGTGGATCAGCTCGATAGGCTTTCAGCCATTCGACTGCGTCGAACAACGGCCCGAAGCGGACAAGGTAGCGCTCGTCAAACTCTTCGCGGCTGGCGACATAGCTGACTTCCTTGTGGCGATTTGGTCCGGCCAGCCAATAGACAAACGGATTGGTCTTGGCGTCGCAAGGAAACACCGCCTGGCGGTAGTGATCTTCGAGAACCTTCGCTAGCGCGTGATAGTCCTGCAGGCTCTTCGAGACGCCGTTCCAGCTTTCGAAGAATGCGATTAGGACGCAGTGATGTTGGTCTTCTCGCCAACCCCAATCGGCCCAGCGATCAGCAATCTCATAGGTCATGAGAGATATGGGACGGCTTTTACCTCGCGGTGTCGTGTCCATTTTCAATCCGCTGCTTCAGTGTCGTTGATCGCTGTCGCTCGACGGCCAGACGACGATCTTCAGATGCGGTTGACCGCTCGGCGGCGGCATCGCCACCAGCCTGTTCAAATCTTTCCGGATCCCGCGAGCGTGCTGCGTGGCGCAGGACCAACAGAGTCCGATGTGATGCCCGCCGGTTTTGAGGCGGCCGTGGTATTCGCAAAATGGAATCGTCAGCGCGGCCCCGCACAAATCGCAGGTGCCGCCGGCGCAATACGCGAACCAGAGATTGTTCTCGTCGACGATCACGGCGCCACTCGCTTCGAGTGGCGCGTGCGCACACCTGTGAACTTTTTGGCTACCGCCGGCGCCGGTTCCAGCTCCGGCTTCACCTTTGCCTTCGGCGCCGGCGAAGCGGCCATCGCGGCGGCCAGCGCCGACCCGGCGTCGCGCGTGATCTTGGCAGCGGGCTTCTCGACCTTGGTGGATTCCTGCGCCGCCCGGTGTCCCTTGAGATGACCGATCGCGCGCCGCGGCCGTGACTCCAGCCAGGCGAGCACCTCGGCGACGACCCACACCACCCGAGAGCTTCTACCGCCTGGCGGCCCGAGTTCGAGCGGCAGCGGAAAATCGGCGTGCCGCATCCAACCCCACACCGTGGAGTAGGACGGATCGCCGCACAGCTCGAGCAGCTGGGGTTTGTTGATGAGAGGTTGCCCGGGCTTGACCGGGCCAGCCTTCAGCCGGGGCTTCTTGGTATCGCTGTCGGAACTGAAAATAGACATAGTGCGGCATCCTCACCCGGCGCGAGACGCTCGCGCCCAAATGACCGCCAGGCTGGCGCGGTCGTGGGTGAGATGCACACTGCGGCACTCCGGACTCTACGGCTCGGTCACCGCCTCACGGCTCGTCCCATCGGATGATATCCAGGGCTCGTCCGGGCGAACTTATGCTTAAGCCTCCGCCTAATGAGACGTTACCGCCCGGTGGTATTTTCGCCTTGCCCCGGACGGCTCCTCGATTTCTTAACTATCTTGCCGTGACCCGGACTGCAACAAATTCTCATCCCGTAAAAGTATCGTCTTGGCGTTAGAAGAGCGTTAGAACGCCGCCGCGCCGATGCAAGAAACCGCTGCGAGACAGCCACTTCTTGCAATATTTCGTTTCATGGCCGGTTAAAGTGGCTTTTGCAGCTATTCCGCCATCAATTTGCCGTTTACCATGATAAACCTTTAGTCGGTGGGACTGGGCGCTAAATCGCCCTCAGAGCTTAATTCTTTGCTAGTATTCAGGGCGGCAAATATTGCCGTCGCGGTTAACCATTGGGAGCCCAATGGACAGCCGCAACACAACGGGGAGAAGAGCGGATGTTCGATTTGTTCGGCGCGGAGATGCCGCTCGCCGTACGCTTCTTCTTGGCGTTTCTGATCGTGCTCGGACTGATCGGCGCGACCGCTTGGGCGGTTCGCCGTTTCGGCGCCGGGCGGCTCGGAGGCGCGAACACGCGCGGCCGTCAACCGCGGCTCGCGGTGATCGATCATGCGACCATCGATGGCCGCCGGCGCCTCATCCTGGTGCGGCGCGACAACGTCGAGCATTTGCTGATGATCGGCGGCCCAACCGATGTGGTCGTCGAACCCAATATCGTCCGGGCGGTCGCTGCGCCGCGCGATGTTGCAGTGCAGCCGCGGGTGCCTGCGCCCGCGGAACTTCCGCCGCGCGCCGTCCCACTGCCGGAAACGACCAATGGTTCTTGGCCGCTGCAGCCGGAACCGGCGCCGCTGCCGCGCGCCGCGCCTCGAATTGAACCGGCTATGCCAGAGGAACCTGCTCCTCCCGCTCCTCCGCCGTGGCCGCTGCAACCGCACGCCGAGCCCCCGGCTCGCCCGCCACGCGACACGCTCGCGGCGCTCGCTGATGAACTGTCGGTTCGCCCTTCGGCTCCTCGCAATCGTCCGCCTGCGCCGCCAACACGACCGAACCACGCCGAACCGCCGCGCCAGCAGGACGCACGTTCGGAGCCCCGAATGGAATCGCCGCTGCCGCCGCGCCCGGCCGCACCGCGCACGCCGGCGCCGCCGCCCGTGGCCGAAGAGACTGCGGCAGGTGACGACACCGACCAGAGTTTTGCCGAAATGGCCCACCGGCTTGAGGCCGCGCTGCGCAAGCCCAGCACACCTGAAAAGCGCGAAGCGCGCACGCCCGACGTTCGCCCGCCTGCTCCGCAGCCGCGCGCAGCAGTGCCGGCTGAGCATGAGCCACAAGTCTTAGCCGAACCACCCGCGCCGCCGCCGGTTCCGCCACGCGCGCCGCGTCCTGCGGAGCCGAAGCCGCGGCACGATGCCAAACAGAGCCAGGGAAAGACCCTCTACGACAGTCTCGAACAGGAGATGGCAAGTTTGCTCGGCCGTCCGTCAGGCAAGACTTGATGCCAGTACCATAGGGCCGCCGCGTCCGGTTCAAAACGGTGGCGGCCTCGGTAGCGGCACTCATAGTTTCGGCGACGCCGCTCGCCTCTCAGGACATCAGCATTAACTTCGGTCAGGGCGCCACGGGCGGCGGACTGAACGAACGCATCATTCAGCTGATCGCGCTGTTGACGGTGCTGTCGCTCGCGCCGTCGATCCTGGTGATGATGACGTCGTTTACGCGCATCGTCGTGGTGCTGTCACTCTTGCGCACCGCGCTTGGCACGGCAACCTCGCCGTCCAATTCCGTCGTCATCTCACTGGCGCTGTTTCTGACCGCCTTCGTCATGGGACCGGTGCTCACCCGCTCCTATGATCTCGGCGTCAAACCGCTCGTCGCCAATGAGATCAGCGTCAACGAGGCACTGGAGCGCTCCAGTCAGCCGCTGCGCGCGTTCATGGAAAAGAACGTTCGCGATAAGGACTTACCGGTTCGTGGACATGTCGGGTGAAGGTCAGCCGAAGGCCCCCGAGGAAGTATCGATGCGGGTCTTGGTGCCCGCTTTTATGATTTCAGAATTGAAGCGCGCCTTCGAAATCGGCTTCCTGTTGTTCCTGCCGTTTCTCATCATCGATCTCGTGGTCGCCTCGATCCTGATGTCGATGGGCATGATGATGCTGCCGCCGGTCGTGGTATCGCTGCCGTTCAAGCTGATCTTCTTCGTTCTGGTGGACGGCTGGACGCTGGTCGCCGGATCGCTCATTCAGAGCTAGGAACGTAATTTCCGCCGCCCCTATCCCCACACCGCGCGCGCCACCTCGGCGACGCGTTCGAGCTTGCGTTTCTGGTCGTCGGGACTGAGCAGATTACCGACGACATCGGACGCAAAGCCGCATTGCGGCGAGATGGCAAGCTGATCGAGCGGAATGAACTTGGTGGCCTCGTCGATCCGCCGCTTGAGCGCATCGGCAGTCTCAAGCTCCGCCACTTTCGTGCTGACGAGGCCGAGCACCACCACCCTGCCCTTTGGCACGAAGCGCAACGGCTCGAAACTGCCGGCGCGCGGCGTGTCGTATTCAAGCAGAAAGCGATCTTGCGGCAGTTCGTTGAAGAGCCGCTCGGCGATGGCGTCATAGGCGCCTTCGCGGTGCCACATGCTGCGCTGGTTGCCGCGGCACAGATGAATGCCAAACGTCACGCCCGGATAGTTGGCGGTGACGGCGGCCTCGGCCTTGAGCGAACGGGCAAAGTTCTGCATCGGGTCTTCGCCGCGCGCCCGCATCTGATCGAGCGACGGCGGATCGATGTAAGCGGTGAAGCCCGGCGCATCGATGTGGACGTAGCGGCACCCGGCGTCGACCAGGCTGGTCACAATCTGCCGTTCGATCGCAACTACGTCGGCGACGAACGCATCCATATCGCGATAGACAGCCCGCGAGTTTTCGTAAGCAAAGCGCTGCGAGATGCGGTCCGGCCCGATCAGCGATACCTTTGCCGGTTTTTTCGCGATCTTGTTGACGAAACGATACTCTTCGAGCGGAATGTTTTGCGTCAGCTTCAGCCGCGATTTCGCCGGCCGGCGGTGCGACACCGCCGTCCCGGCTTGATGCATGGTCGGAATTTCCCAGCGCTGGCCCGGCGCCGAGCCCTCGACCCGTCGTTCATAGACCTTCAGCGTCGAGCGCGCAGCGTCGTAGCCTTCGACCGACGCGCCGAAACTGTCCTGGAAATTGAGCCGGCGCATCTCGCCGTCCGTGATGACATCGAGGCCGGCATTTTCCTGGAGCCGCACCGCGTCACGCACCGCCTCGTCTTCGACCGCATGCAGCGCGTCGGTGGTGATCTTGCCTTCGTCGAACGCAATCCGCGCCTCCCTCACCGCCGCTGGCCGCAGCAGGCTGCCGACCACGTCGGTTCTAATTTTTGCGAGTTCCGGTTTGCTGCGAGCAGGCGCTTCCTTGACGTCCGACATGACTGACACTCCACATACGAGGGCGCGGAGTGTGCACGACGCGCAAATCGCCTTCGAGCAAGCGATGGCCCTTCGAGAAGCGATGACGGGAGAACCCCGACATCAGGCCGGACCTGAACGGGGCGACCCTGAACGGGGCGACCCTGAGCGGGGCGGACCTGAGCGGGGCGGACCTGAGCGGGGCGAACCTGAGTGGGGCGAACCTGAGCGGGGCGGACCTGAGCGGGGCTAGTTTAGTTGCAGCGAAGCTTACGGGCGCTGATCTCACCGGCTGCCAGGTCTACGGCGTATCCGCGTGGGGTCTAAAACTGGATGGGGCCACGCAGCAGAGGAACTTGGTCATCACACGTCGCAACGAGCCCCAGATCACGGTCGATAACATCGAGGTCGCGCAGTTCGTCTATCTCCTGCTCCACAACGAGAAGATACGCAATGTCATCGACACCATTGGAAAGAAAGGCGTGCTCCTGTTGGGCCGCTTTACTGAAGGGCGGATGGTAGTCCTGGAGCGCCTGCGAGAGAAACTCCGCGACCTCGGCTACGTGCCGATGGTCTTCAACTCCGATAAGCCGGAGACCAAGGACTTCACCGAGACGGTGCGGCTGCTGGCTAGCCAGTCCAAGTTCGTGATTGTCGACATCACCAATCCTCGGTCGGCACCGCTTGAACTGCAGGCGACCGTGCCGGACTACATGGTCCCGTTCGCCCCCATTCTTCAGGAGGGGGAGAAACCCTTCGCGATGTTCGTAGACCTTCAGAACAATTACGACTGGGTGCTCCAGCCCGTAATCGCCTATTCCTCAGTCGACCGCCTGATAGAGGTGCTGAAGGACGAGGTTGTTAAGCCCGCCGAGGCGAAGTTCGATGAACTCTTGGCGCGGCGGACCAATCAACTTCGAGTCAAGAACGTCTGAGCGTAGCTGATCGAGACTTCGGGGGTTGGACGCGCCCTGATTTCACGCTTCTTAGTCGCCGGAAACCCTGTGCGGGTCTTGGTACTTCGCGCCAAACATTTGTTTTCCGCTGCGACATTGTCCAATTGCTGGCAGCCCGACGCGTCTATCTCGACCGGGATCCAACTTGAGTTGAGAGAGGGATGGGTTTCGTCCCAGTACTCAATCACATGCCGACGGATCCAATAGTCGATCCGGTCGGCTGTTTGGGCCGCGGCGGCCAATGTCGACAACATGCGGAAGAGGATGGTCGGCATCACTTTGATGTCTCCGCTTGTCGGTCTTTCAAGACCGACTTTGTTCCAGCGCGCTCTTTACAGCGAAGCTTTCGGGTTCCAACTGCTTCCGGCAACCAAGTTGGCCCATGGTGATGGCCGTGCCAGGCAGCGCTTGACCTCGAAGTTAGATTTTAATTTTGACCTGAAGATTGTCTAATCGTCAGTCTGCATAAACAATATCAATACGGCGCATACGGCGACGGCACTCCTTGGCGCAGCACGCGCGGACAGGGAAAACCGACAAGCGGCCAAAAATAAGCCCGAAGTTCACGCACCATAGTGGTTTCGGATGGTCCGAACCCGGCGAGCCGCCGCCAATGATTACGAACTCGCTAGCCGCTAGCAACCGGGTTTGGGGCGAGTTGCAGGTCGCTTTCGGAGTTTAGCGGAGATGCGGCGTATTTTGATGATGATAGTGCGTCAGCCCTATCTAGGTGCCGAATATACGGTCGTATAGGTTCGCTCAAACAAACGTTCAATGGGCAGCCGTCGACACGCCACGTACAAATCAGTCGCAAGCCGGTTTTGGTCCCCAACCATCCGTCCTGCACACGGCCCCGGACATCCCCATCCCCCCGACACCGGCGCTGGAACGGGCCCTTGATTGCAGCCGAACTGGGCGACGTGCACGAGCAGCAGGTCTGGCGTTTCCTGCGGGTGCAAAAGATCGACCTCGCCGGGCGAAAGTCGTGGTGCGAAAGCAACGATCCCGAGTTTGTCGCCAAGGCCGCCGATGTGGTCGGGCTCTATATGGCGCCGCCCGAGAATGCGATCGTCGTCTGCGTCGACGAAAAGCCTTCGATCCAGGCGCTGGAGCGCACCCAAGGCTATCTGAAACTGCCGAACGGCCGGGCGCTGACCGGCCACAGCCACGATTACAAGCGCAATGGCACCACCACGCTGTTCGCCGCCTTTGAGGTGGCCACCGGCAAGGTGAGAGCTGCGCACAAGACGCGCCGCCGGCGTATCGAGTTCCTCGACTTCATGAACGACATCGTCGCCGGCCATCCCGACACCGCCATCCATGTCGTCCTCGATAACCTCAACACCCACAAGCCCAAGAACGACCGCTGGCTCAAGCGCCATCCGAACGTGCACTTCCACTTCACGCCGACGCGGGCCTCCTGGCTCAACCAGGTTGAAATCCGGTTCTCGATCCTGGAAGGACAATCGCTGCACGGCGCCTCATTCACCTCGGTCGCGCAACTTAGGGAGCATATCGATGCTTTCATCGAGGCTTACAACGAAAACGCTCGGCCGTTCGTCTGGACCAAAGCCAAGGTCCATCAGCGCCACGTCAAAGGATGCCGTATCAGTGAATTGTGATCCCGGGTACTAGACCAATTCGCGGCTGGTCGTTTATTGCCCCGTTTCTAGCCACGCGAGCGCCTGATCCTTTTCTTCGAAGTTAAAGTGCCTAACCTTCGCCTGAACGAAGTGATCGGCGATGCGTGGCATGATCTTTAGGAATCCGCTGTTGGTTACGGCAGCAATGCGCTCAATCTTTTGATGGTGATCGGCGACGAACTTGAGATGCGACACAAGTGCTCCGAAGCTTTCCCAGCCAGGGAACGATTTTGTGTAGATCATTACGCCAGTGAGGTTTCCTTTTGACGCAATGAAAGGGTCAACCTCTTTCGCAAGTCGTTCGAAGTCCGCTTCTTCAAGCGGACCATCGGGACTAACGACAAGGATCCCTCGGTCGCGCAGAAGTTCAAAATGAATCATAAGGTTTATTGCCTATTCTGGACCTCAATACGATATGTCATCAGCACAGTCATGCCAATAGCAATGGACAAACTCGCATGGTGTGCAGGTTGTCAATGTTCGCGATTGGCCAAATCGTCATTTCGCTGCCGCGCAACAATTAGGTCGCTTTCGGAGCAAAGCAGACATTGAGCCAAGCTCACAGAGCCGAGTTTATGAATACCAGCTCTTGCCGGTTTCGAATCCACGCGAGATGAATTGCAAATCGTAAAACGGATGCTCAGCTTCAATCGGCTAAACTGTTTGTAGGTCACTGAACAACAAAAAGATGTTTTTCGACCGCAAAACACGATGTAATCGCATTACAATGAGAAATCTAAAACGATTTCAGAATTTTGATTTGTAAAGCATATCCGCGCTTGCGGTCCGCATAATTGTGCAACAATATTTTTTAGTGCCGGATGAAATCCGAAACGTTTTGCTGTCCGATATTGTGTCCAATCCATGGCGCGACCTAGTTCTTTATCCGATCGATCCCGCGCATCTCGCCAGCTTGTGTAAATCGATCAATGACCACGGCTTCTTTGGTGGCATCAAAGGTCGTCATCGCAATGGCAAGATCGAAATAGGCTGCGGTCATGCGCGGATCGAAGCGGCCCGAAAAGTCGGGCTGGAAAGCGTGCCTATATTCATTAGGCGATCTCGATGACGATGCGATGCTCCGCTTGATGACCGACGAAAACGCCCTGCAAACCGGGAGCAATGCCGGGGCGCTGATGAACGAGGTTGCCGCAGTGATCCGGCGGCTGGTCGCGGGTCTGTTGGAGGAATGCACAATTGGGCATTCCTCAATTGCGAACGCTTCCGAAGATGACCGCGCAATAGCAATTGCCCGCAGCAGACCGAAGGAGCGGGATACTGATGGCAACATCGCCATCGGTCACATCCCCATTGTGCGCTATCTGGGGCAAGACGATCCAGACAAGTGCCATCGCAGTGACCGACAGATCCGCGAGACCATCGCAGCGCTCCGGCAATGCGGACGTTATGATGGCATCGTTGCGGAAGAACTTCGCCGCAGTTTGGGCCGAGAGGTCACTGCCGTCGCCGGCATCCGAAAAGCTTCACAAAAAGCTGCCGCAACCGTCCTAACCTTTGGCGTTCGCTTTGCCCCCCGAAAGCTGCCGCCGCACGCGCTACGCTTTAGAATTTTTCGAGATCATGGCCGACTGGTGAAATGTCATCCGCCAGCGGCCATCGCGATTCACGAAAATATTGGTGCCATAGTTACGGCTACTGCTCACATTGCCCCTTGTTTCGCGCCGGTGCGACGTCTCCAAACCATGCACCCAGGCGACTGGCCCGCTAATATTGACCTTGGTCACTCGCATCGACACGCTGAACTGGTCGAATGTTGGCCAATAGGCCTCCCAGTTCCGCTTGATCGCAGCCCAACCTACGTGGGAATGCGGATTGGTCGGCGGCGCTATCAGGATGTTGTCAGCGGCGCAGGTCCACACTGCTTCCATCGCGCGCAAGTCGCGTGCTGACAGCGCCTTGTAATACGCGAGGTTGACTGCCTTGACCTTGCTGGTTTCGGAGGATGATTTGGAGGACGAATGCTTCGCCATGGCGACCCCCGGCGGCGAATTTTGCCGAAATTTCACCGAATGATCCCCGACCCAACACTAATAGTAGCAAAATCCCGGCTTGGCCAGACGCTATGTGCCAGCAGGTAGCGGCTCGTCGAGCATCCGAGAGACCTCCGATTTTGTCTGGTCAACGGAATGGTGAATGTCACCCACCAAATTCGAGCTGGTTATCAACCTTAAGACCGCCAAGGCGCTCGGTCTAACTGTTCCTTATTCGATGCAACTGCTCGCCGACGAGGTTATCGAATAATGCTTTCGCGATGCAGTAATTGGCCGTGGCGAATGTCCGAGCTGTCAGCGGAACGTCCGCTCATGCTCCGTTAGCAACCAAATCGTTGCGTCGCATTAAGTGACGCAACGGGCCAATTTCTGTCGCACGCATCCGCAGCAAAAACAGCGAGGCGTTTCGCCGTCGGAGCACCGTGAAGTCGGTCACAGACCTGCCGATTGGGGCGTGATATTCTGCCCCCTATTGCTGCGGGCGAGATCCCGTCGGAGACGGGGCAGATGGCAATAGGCATTGGCAGGCGGAGTTTCATCGGCGCGCTTGGCGGCACGGCACTCGCGTGGCCGCTCGCCGCGCGGGCGCAGCAGCCGGCGCTGCCGGTGGTCGGATTTATCAACGGCTCGTCGGCCGATGCCTCAGCGGACCGTGTGCGCGCGTTCCGCAAAGGCCTCAACGAACCGGCTATGTCGAAGGCCAGAACGTGACGGTCGAGTACCACTGGCTGGAAGGCCACTACGATCTCCTGCCGGCACTGATAGCCGATCTAGTCCGCCGACAGGTGGCCGTGATCGCCGTGCCTGCCAGCACACCGGCGGTGCTTGCGGCAAAGGCGGCAACAACGACGATTCCGATCGTCATCGCCGTTCAAGAAATTGTCGGACTTGGTCTTGTCGCGAGCCTCGCACGGCCCAGCGGCAACGTGACTGGCATCGATCTGTTTACGACGGAGGTGACGGCCAAGGAGCTGCGGCTGCTGCATGACGTAGTGCCCAAGGCCGTTCGTATTGCCGTACTCGTCAACCCTGCTAATGCTTCAATCGCCGAGCACACATTGCGGGACGTGCAAGAAGCCGCCCCCACCCTCGGGCTGCAAATCCAGGCCTTCAATGCCAGTACGATCGGCGAGATCGATGCAGCCTTTGCCAGTTTTGCTCAGAACCGGCCCGATGCCCTCTTCATCGGCGCCGACAGTTTCTTCGGCAGCCGCCGCGTACAGCTTGTCACTTTGACGGCGGTCAACAAGATTCCGGCGACATTTTGGGATCGTGAATTTGTGGCGGCGGGCGGGCTGATGAGCTACGGCACCGACTTAGCGGACGCATTTCGTCAAGTCGGCGTCTATACCGGCAAAATCCTCAAGGGCGCCAAGCCGGCCGACCTGCCGGTGCAGCAGCCGACCAAATTCGAGTTCGCCATCAATCTGCAAACAGCGCGCGCGCTCGGCATTGGGGTGCGGCCTGACGTGCTCTCCATCGCCGACGAGGTGATCGAATGAGGCGGCGGGAATTCATTACGCTTCTCAGCGGCACGGTCGCTTGGCCGCTCACCGCGCGGGCACAGCAAACCGATCGCATGCGGCGTATCGGCGTGCTCGGGAGCGCGACGGCGTGGCCAGCTTGCGGCGCGGGCGCAGCAGCCGGCGATGCCTGTGGTCGGGTTCCTCAACCTTGGTTCGGCAAGGCAAAATGTCGTAGCCGAGTTCCTTCAAAACCTTGAGAAGGCTGGCTACGTTGAAGGCAAGAACGTCGCGATTGAATACCGTTGGGGTGACGGCCAATTCGCACGACTGGCGGAACTTGCCGCTGATCTAGTCAGCCGTCAGGTGGCCGTGATCGTTGCTATCGATACTCCCTCAATCCGAGCAGCCGAGGCCGTCAGCACGACGATTCCAATCGTCTTTTTGTAGTCGGCGACCCGGTGAAGGATAGGTTTGTCGCCAGCCTCGATAGACCGGGCGGCAACATGACCGGGGTCAGTACACTGTCCACCGAGCTGTTGACCAAGCGGCTGGATTGGCTGCGCAAGATCGTCCCCAAGGCGATGACTGTTGCCTATCTTACCAGCTCCAGTTCAGGGTCACCCACGGCGGAGGAGGAAACCAGTGAGGTGCTTGCGGCAGCCGGCACGCTGGGGCAGCAGGTCATCGTCGTCGAAGTGCGAAACGTTCGCGACTTCGATGCAGCATTCACGACTCTTACCCAGGGCGGAGCTAACGCGCTTCTGCTCCCTAACCGCGTGATGTTTGTAAGCAATCGCGATAAACTTCTGGCCCTGGCGGCGCACCACAGAATTCCGGCGTGTTATTTTGATCGGACTGGGTCTCACGTGGCGGCCTAATGAGCTATAGCGCTGACCCAGTTCCCCTTTGGCCGATGATCGCCGACTATGTGGCGCGGATTCTCAAGGGCACCAAGCCCACCGACTTGCCGGTGCAGCAGCCGACCAAGTTTGATCTGGTCATCAACCTCAAGACCGCCAAGGCGCTCGGTATCACCATCCCAGAAACGCTGTTGGCCGTCGCCGACGAGGTGATCCAGTAGCGGTCCCCGGAATGGTCATGGTGGCCACAGGGTTACGCCTTGCCCCCACAGTCAACGTCGTTTCTACTGCTGCGCTGCAGCATATTTTCTGGCCGCATGTCCGAGTTCGGGTCATCAAACTCTGTCGCGGAGCCTAAAGAGAGGCACGGCAGCTTACCCCTAATAACGGACTCGATGGCGGAAGACCGGAGCGGCAGAGACGGGCCAAAAGCAACAAAGTGCGAGCAGCAACACGAGCTGATGATCAGCCTCAAGACCGCCAAGGCGCTCGGCCTTACCGTACCCGCACCGCTGCTTGCGAGCGCCGACGAGGTGATCGAGTGATCCTTTCGCAGTGCGGCAATTGGCGGTCGCGAAATGACAACGACCAAGTGCACCGTAGCGAAAGGCGTCACTATTCTATCATTTCGTCGGCCCGTCCCTGAAGAGTGAGGGGCACCGTGAGGCCAAGCGCTTTGGCAGTCTTCAAGTTGATAACGAGTTCGATCTTTGTCAACTCCTGCACTGGCAAATCCGCAGGCTTATCACCCTTCAGGATTCGACCCGCATAGGCGCCGGCGTCATGATAGGCTGAACGCAAAGTCGCACCGTAGCTCAGAAGGCCGCCGACGGCTGCGAACTCCCGTGCATTGCCGGTTATGGGCAAGCCCGCTTGTGCCGCAAGCGCTGCGAGCGTCCGCGAACGGGCGATGAACGGATCGGTCACGATGTGGATCGCATTGTCCCGATGTGCAGCGATGTCCTTGAAGGCGGGAATAATGTCGTCCTCGCTGTAAATCCTTACGAAACGCACGCTCAGCGCCAGTGATTTTGCCGCGCCTTCGATTTCGCGTATGTCGCTCTCAGCTCGCGCATCCGCCGGTCCGATCAGCACGGCGACTGAGGTCGCCTTCGGATCGATCTCGTGCAGTACCTCAAGTCGCTTGGCTTCAAGCGAACTCCCCAAGAGGATTGTTGCCGGTCGTGAAGACGATCGGAATTGTGCTCGTTGCCGCAATAGCAGCCTTTATCGGATAGTCGCCGCCGGTGGCCACGATCACATCCACGCCTTGGCTCACCAAATCGAGCGCCAGCGCCGGCAGCCGGTCGTAGTGATATTCCGCAAAGCGAAAAGCGAGCGCTACGTTGCGCCGCTCCTCATAGCCCGCGTCGCTTAGACCTTGACGAAACGCCGCGATGTTTGGCGCCCAATCGTCGGGTGCCGCGCTATTGAGAAATCCGATGGTCGGCAGTTTTGGCGCCTGCGCATGCGCAGTGCAGGGCCAAGCCAAGGCGGTACTGCCAAGAAGGGTGAGGAATTCCCGTCGTCGCATGGTCGCGCCTCGGCCGACGAATTGATCTTACCATACTTGGGGTCAGAGTGGTGCAGCGCGGAAAATGGGACCGCCCGATGTCCGAAAAGGGTCAAACTCTGCCGCTGAGCCCAAAGAGAGGCACGGCAGCTTTACCCCTAATAACGGACTCGATGGCGGAAGACCGGCGCGGCAGATGTTACTATTCTATCACGATTCGATCACGTCATCAGCGCGGGTAAGAATCGTCGGTGGAACCGTTATACCAATCGCCTTAGCGGTCCTGAGGTTGATAAGAAGCTCAAATTTCGTGGGTTGCTCAACGGGAAGATCGGCGGGGTTTGCCCCCTTGAAGATCTTGTCGATGAACACGCCTGCGCGTCGGTACAAGGTAGGCACGTTCGGTCCATAGGTTGCAAGCACGCCGGCTTGCCACTGCTCGCTAGCAAACGCAATGGTCGGCAGTCGCCTTTCTATAGCCAGGTCAGCGAGGCGTTTTCGTTGCACGTAGAACAAACCGTCGTGTGTCACGACCATTGCTTGGAAGTTGTCTGTACTGATCTTTGAAATCGCACCTTCCAGGTCATCGGCGTCCCGTACTCCAACCGGCACAACGGCCACGCCAAGCCGCGAACCGGCGGCATCACCTTCTGCAATATACGCGCGCGAACCGATTTCATCTGCCGCGTTTACAAGTAATGCCACGCGTGACAAGTCCTTAATCACCTCTTTCGCGAGTTCGATGCGCTTCCCCGTCAGCTCGACGGCCATATTTGACAGGCCTGTCAAGTTTCCGCCGGGCCGGTTAAGGCTGGCCACCAGCTTTCGTCCGACCGGATCGGCGACATTGATGCCGACAATTGGGATCGTCGTTGTTGCACGATGGCAGGCAACGGCAGCGATCGCTGTTGCGCAAACTAATACGTCCACGTTTTGCTCGGAAAGTTCGGCCGCAAGGACGAAGAACCGTCCATACTGCTCCGCCGGGAAACGCATTTCTAAATCGAAGTTCTGACCTTCCACAAGGCCGAGATCAAGCAACCCCTGTCGCAGCGCTGCCAAATAGATTGCTTCTTGTTCAGCGCTTGCTCCGTGCCACAAAACACCAATTCTATGGATTTTTCTCGGCTGCTGCGCAAACGCGGACGCCGACGAGAGGAACGCAGCGCCGCTCAGAACACCAAAAAATTCTCGCCGCTTCATTTAATCGCTCCGCTGGGCCGCCACATCAAGATCTGGATTGTCGACCGGAGTGCCCCCAACGCGCATTCTCCATTGTCGAAATTTCAAGCCCGCGCAGATTCTGCTCCGTGCAAGAGAACGTAGACTACTACACTTTTTGCCGGGCAATGGCAGCTTTGGGTCCAGGCTGTGTGAAAACGTGCCCGCGCGAGCACCGCGCAGAATTGGTTTCTCTATTGTCTTCTCCTGACAGTGGTCGCCAGCGTTTTTGTTCTTCAAATTGATGAAGTCGAGACGAAACTTCCAACGACGAATTCGATTTCGGAGTTTTCACACAGCCTGGGTAGAGTCGAGATGTGGCGCAGTGGTTGTAGGTTGAACATATCTGTTGCCGCCCCTTTCGTCTGGCGGTGCCTTAGTGGTTCAGCCATGACTCTGTTTCCACATCCCGCTCATCGAACCGCGACTTGCAGATTTCCCGCATCCGGCTCTCGGACAGGATCTCACGCCTTCACCCACGGCAGGTCATGCCCAAGCCGGGACAGGCGTACGAGCCCGAAGTGCCCGTAAAGGTGGGAGAGTGGACAGATCCCGCCCTTGCGTCGCCTGACCTTGTGCTTGATGCGCAACCACCGGCGCAACCGCACAGCGGTGTAGTTGTCGATCGTCCGGTACGCTTTTGAGACGGCGCCTACTTCGAAGTAGTTCGCCCATCCGCGTATCATTCGGTTCAACTGGTTCACCAGCTCCGTGGTCTCTTGCCAGGTCCCCGATCGGGCAGTCAGCGCGTGGACGTTTTCGACCATGCTGACCTACGCCGATGACCTCGTGATCCTGTGTCGGAACGGCAAGGCCGAAGAGGCATTGCAAACCGGCGCGGCATTCCGCAAGGCTCACCCATCTCACCGCTACTGGCAAATCTGTACATGCGCCGGTTCGTTGCTGGGATGGAAAATGCTCGGGTTGGAGCGAAGCCTCGGCACTCGCCTCGTTTCGGTACCTTGCAGTTTCGTGTCTTTTCATCGTTGACCGTGAGCTTCAGCTTGCCCATGATCTCGCGCAGTCGCTGCGCTTGATGCTCTTCTTCGATGGCCGGTACCCCAGGTACGCCTTTCCGGTTCTCGCTGAATGCATCCGCCCAAACGTGTATCCCAGTCCAACTGACCTTGGGCTTCGGTCGTGCGTGTCTTCCTTCCTCGATCGTCGGTTTCTTCCACGGGGCATTCCAGCCACATCTTGATCAGATGCAGCACGCGCCGATCAACAATTCGGCGCGCTACCGATTTTCGTAAGTCGGAATGCGGAATGCTTCCGAAGTAGTCCGCGAGGTCGGCGTCAACGAAAAATGGCCTGCCGATGTGAAATGCGAGAAGTACCTGATTTCATTGCACAACTCGAACGGAATTAAACGGCGCTGAATGCCGCTCGTGCTAACTTCGGCTTAATGGATCCTTGGAGCAGTTACCGAAACTTAACTGTGGTTATGATGCGCCTTGCGCAATTCTTGTAACCGGACGGAACCGCGCCGGCGGACCCGCCGGGCCTGGACTTGTCGCCGCGTCAACGATCGGACGGTTTCCATGCTAAGCGCCTACCCCCGCAAAGAAGGCTCTCCCCTGTCGAGTGCGATCTGGGTCGACCTCATCGACCCTAGCGACGCCGAAAGGGACGCATTTGAAAAAGCCTTTGGCTTGCGCGTGCCGAGCAAAGAAGAGCTTTCCGAAATCGAAGCGACCAGCCGGCTTCGGATCGTGAAGGAGGCACTCTATCTGACCGCGCCGCTGATCTTTGCCCTGGAGGGCCAACCGTGGACCTTAGCACCGATGGGATTTGTGCTGTGCAAGCAGGTGCTGATGACGGTGCGCTACACGAAATCGCTGGCCTTCGACGCCGTGATCAAGGAGCTGGAAACCGCACCACAATTCGAGCCCACGCTCGCGTTCGGTGAGAATCCTCGAAGAACTCGTGGACCGCATGGCCGACCTTCTGGAAACCAGCGGCCACGACCTGGACGATGCCTCCCACGCCATCTTCCATGAGGACAGGCAGAACCGGATCAAACTCTCCCGCGAGACGACGCATCTGCGGCGGCTGATGATCCGCACCGGGCGGACCAGCGAGCGGATGGCGCGTATTCACTACGCCCTGGTGTGCCTTGACCGCATGGCCAAATTCACCGTCGAGCGGTGCCATGATTGGATCGCCCAGGACGCGGCGAAGCGGCTGCAGGCAGTCAGTTCGGACGTGACGTCTCTGATCCAGTTTACCGAAGGGCTCGTCAGCCGCGTCCAGTTGCTGCAGGACGCGGCGACCGGCATCATCAATATCGATCAGAACAACGTGATGAAGGTTCTGACAATCGCATCCGTGGTCGGGATTCCGCCGGTGCTGGTGGTCGGCATCTACGGCATGAATTTCAAGAACATGCCGGAACTGGACTGGACCTACGGCTATCCTTACGCGTTGGCTCTGATCCTGATCACCATTGCGCTGCCTCTGATCTGGTTCAAGCTGAAGGACTGGATGTGACCGGCCGGGCCGTGGCTGCGGGTCCGCAGCGCCGGTAGCGGCTGGCATTCCTCGTGACTATATAGCTTAATCATCGAATCATAACGCAAAGGCACGGATTCCCGCGATGGCTGCCGACCGAACCCGACGACGGAGCGACCCGCGGCAAGCCGCCGAGGCGGCATTCAAGGCGGTCACGACCAAGCCGGTGCCCGGCCCCGATCCTCTGCCGAAGCCTCCATCCATTCCCAACGCCAAAGAACTTGTCTCCTTGCGCATCGATCGTGACGTTCTGGACTATTTCCAGGAAGGCGGAGCGGGCTGGCAAGAGCGCATCAACGAGGCGCTGAGGAAAGTGGTTGGTAAATAGGCCCCCGAAATGCTCGCCGCGAGGACGTGACATGTCTGACTGTCTGCACTGCGATATAAACGAACTCGTGCAGAACCACATCGACCGCGGCGGCGCCGATGTTGCCGAGCTTGCGGCGAAGATCGCGGAAAGCCTCGCCGATCTAATCCTGCTGGCGCCGGAAAACGAACAATCGAAACTCATGGCGGACGCCATCGCGAGTTTCGGTCATGCGTTTCTGGAAAAAAGCGGCGCCATCGAAATGGATGAAACGAGCCCTCGCCATTAGCCAGCGTGTCGCCGCGGCCTGCGACTTAACCACTGCTCATCGAGGCGGCCGGACTGCTGTGACCCACAATTCGATGTGGTAGGGTGCGTTCTTTGCCGGCACAGCGCGACGCCTGCGTGCAAAATTGTTCGGCCGAATTGAAAACCTTATTGCCCGACGGGGCTGTGGTCGCCCGCCGTGACTTCGAAGGCGAAGTGGAAACCCGGCAAATCCTCACCCGGATGATCGTTCGCATAGGTGAGCTGCGGGATGCGGAAATTGTTCGGCCGCGTCTCGGTGCCCTTGTAGATTCCGGGATAGAGGTCGATGAAGTGCCAGCCCGGCGCGCCGGTGGCTCTCAGCATAACCTCGACATCGCCCTGGCTGTTGAAGCCGCACGCGTAGCCGACGTAGCTGTTGTCGTAGACAACGTGATAGATGTTGGACGTCTCCGTCCAGCCGACGCCTTTCAGATGAACCAAGAAGGTGGTGCCGACCGGCCCGCGGCCGACATCGAGCGAAAGTGCGGTCGTGGCAATCCAATGGGTCCCGATTGTCTTGCCCGAACCGGTCTCGACCCACAGGCCGTGTGCGCCGCCGAGATCGTCGGGCGTGTTGAAGGCGAATTCCACGCGTCCGCTCGAATCCGCCGTGGCCTCGGCGACGACTTTCGCGGATTCCTCCCAGCCCGCGTCGGTCATGCGATTGCCGGTGACGCGGCTCCAATTGAGCCGATAGCTCTTACCCGGCTCAAAACCGTTTCCGCGCACGACGATCGGCGCGCCAACGCCTGAGAACGGCGGCGTCGCGGCGAGATCGCCCTGCGGCGGAAGCGAATGAACGGCGGCCTGCGCCTGCGTCTCGGGCGCCGGCGGCAGCACCGGCGCTCCCGGTGTGACCTTGAATGTCAGCGTCCAACGGGGCCGGTCCGGTTCTGGGTTCTGCTGCGGATTGCGATAAGGGAAAGTGAATTCGCCGTGGACCACCTCAAGGACGTGCGCGCCCGGCAGGCCCGTCGCGGGAATTGTGAAATCGGCGGAGCCCGCCGTCGTCACCGCCGACATCCAGCCGGTGAACTGGTTGTCGTAAAGCAGGTCCCACGAGTTGAAGAGCTGGCGCCAGCCGATGCCTTTGACCTCGACATGAATCGGCGTGCCGATGGGCCCGCTCTCCGGGGCGATCTTTACGCTCATGTCGATGCTGAAGCCGGCTTGAGTGAACAGCCTGCCGCCCTGCTGCAGCACGATGTCGTGAGAAAAGCCAAAATCCTCCGGAGCGGTAAAATTCGCCGTCACGCGGCCGTTGACGTCGGATTTCACCTTGGCGATCTCGTAGCCGATCGGCTTGTAGGCGCGGCCGTGATACTCGGCGTTCGCGACCTTCCACGCGCCATCGACGGTCCGCCAGACGAGCTGAAAGTCCTGCCCAGGCGGCAAGTCCTGCGCGGTCACGGTTACCGCTGTGCCGGCGGATCCGTGATCCGGACTAACATCAAGGCGCCCGACATAACCACCTTTCGGCTCTGCGGGCGGCGCTTCGGGCCCGAGCGTGGACGCCGCGGCTGCTGCGCGCGCGCCGTTGCCGGTTGTCATCGGGAGCGCGAGCAGCGCACACGCAAATACGATCAGCCAACGGCTGCTGCCACGCATTGTCATTTTGCGGTGCCTTGATTTCAGTTCTGCTTCATCGCCGGTTCGCCGGCGATGACCGTCAATTCAGTCGGCTCGCGCTTGAACGGCTCCCAGGTCTGGGTCGTGCCGTCGAGCTTGGTCGCGACAACCTTGTAGCCGAGCGAGCCGGTCGGGAAGTCCGCCGGAATAATCCACGCCAAAGACCAGAACTGGTCGGTCGCCTGACCGCGGGGCGGATGCGGGCCGAATTTCGCCGGCAGTTCCTGGTCGTTGCCCAACACCACGACGACGCTTTTGAGCCCCTTATCGTCAAGCGCGGCGCCAGTCTGATCGAGAACGCGGATGCGCCAGGCGACGGCTTCCCTGCGCTTGTATTGGTTCTTCAGAACGCAGAACGGGCCGGCCTGCCCTTCCAGCGCGTGGCTGACAATGTCGCCCTCGAAGAAAAGGTGCTGGCTGTCCTCTGCTTTCGCCGAGGCACACAAGGCAAGACTGGACACAGCAAGGACAGCGAAAAGCGTTCGCATCGTCTTCCCCCGTCGATCCATCGTCGCACTGCCGCGACATTACATATACATTATCAGCGATCCGGGTTGCGGTCCATACGGATGCGGCCGGCGTGAGACGTTCCTTCCACGCTACTTGGCCAGCACCGCGTCGATATTGATCTCAATCAGCATGTCGGGGGCGGCGAGCCGGGTGATCTGGACGATCGTGCCGGCGGGCGGTGGACCGTTGCCGAACGCCTCGCGGCGGCAGGTGACATAATCCTGATACGGCTTGGCCGTCTCGCGCGTTCCGCCCCCCATGTCGGTGACGAACGTGATCATCCGAGTCACGTCCCCGAGCGTCGCCCCTTCGGTCGCGAGCGCCTTTTTGATCTTCATGAACGCGTAGCGGCACTGCTCCAGCATGTCGCCGGGATACATTGTATGGCCGTCCTCTTCGGACTCGGCGCCAATGCCGGCCACCGTGATAAAGCGCGCGGGATTGGTGACGGTGATCATTTCCGAGAACCGGCCCTTGGTCCACGGACTGAAATTGTAATTGTGCTTGCTGAAACCCGTCGCTGGATGCGCTCTAGCGACGACGAAGATTCCGGCGACTGCGACAGCCAGCGCGCCGGCGGCGATTGTAAGGAGCTTCATCGGAACGGCCCTTCCTTTGGAGCGTCATCCGGCCACGCGCCTAAGGTGGCTTCCGCCACAGATGACACCAACGATATGCTGCTCCAGGTTTCGCACGATGACAATCGGACCGCCGTCCCTCACTCCGCCGCTTCAAGCGCCGCGCCGGAATCGTCTCGCGCCGTGCCGACATGCGCAATGGCTTTTCGCGAGCCCGTGACCAGCGCGCTTGCGGCGGCGCTTAGCGCCGTGAACGTCTTGCCGTCGAGGCCGCCGAAGAACAGATCGTTGACCGACCTGATCTCGCCGCCGATGCGGCGGATTTCGCTGCGGCCGAGGCGCGACAGGCTCACCAGCACGCCGCGGCGGTCGTGCGGGTTGGTTCGCTTGTCCAGGAGCCCCCGTTGCGCGAGCTTGCCGGTCTCCGTCGCAACAAACGCGCTGGAGACGTGAAGCGCCCTCGCCACCGCGCTGACGCTCGTGCCGTGCTCGCCTTGCAGATGCGCGACCGCGGCCAGCACGGTGTATTGCGGACCACTGATGCCGAGCCTGCGGCCAAGATGCTCGCGCACCAGCTCCATGCGCGCCGCGATGGTGAAGAGGTCATGCAGCAGCGTGCGGAACCGCCGGTCCGATCCGGCATCCAGCAACGCACGCCGCGACACGGTCAGCGGCAGCGCCGAGAACGCCATCGCCGATCGGACGCCCGGACGCGACCGGCGGTGGCCGCGCTTAGAGGTTGACATATCCGGTGTCGGCCAAAAGCTGGCTCTCGACCGGGATATGCAGGCTGTCGTGCACGGCGTTGTAGAACTTCCAGAAGCCGACCACGCAAGCGAGCTCGACGATCTGCGGCGGCGTCAGATGCTTCTTGCCAGCCGCTGCAAGAGCTCATCGGGGACCGAGGTCGGGTCCTCGGACGCGGCGCGCACGTAGTCGAAGCAGACGCGCTCCATGTCGCTTTTGGGCTCGTAGGCGCCGGTAATAATGTCCTGCAGCTCCTGCTCGCTCAGGCCCCAGCCCTCGAATCCCGCTTCGCGCGGCTTTTTCAGCATCGAGCAGCTGTGCGCCGTGCAGTAGGCGCAGCCGTTGGTCGCGCAGGCGACCGCGGCAAGCTTGCGCTTGAGCAGCTGATCGAGCGTCGAGGTCGGATCGCGCATGACGTTGCTGTTGAGCTTCCACAGCGTCTCGGCGATCTCCGGCCGGTGGGCGTAAAGCTTGAGCGCGTTCGGCAAAAATCCCATGCGCTTCTTGTAAGGCTCGACCACCGGCTTCAGCCGCGGATCGAAATTCTCCTCTTTCACGTAGGGAATGAAGGGCTCGCCTTCGACCAGAACTTTCGGTTTCGGCGGGGTGATGGCGTCCATGGTTTGGCTCCTCCGTTATGCGTCATTGCGAGCGAAAGCGAAGCAATCCATCTCTAGTGCGCCGTTCTGGATTGCTTCGTCGCTATAGCCCGTCGAAGACGGGCGTGAACGCCCTTTCGGTTCCTCGCAATGACGGCAACTGACATCACGGTCCTACAAATAATCCGCAAGCTTGACCTTGCCCCAGTTCTTCGGCCAGGCGCGTTCGAAGTCGGCCGGGTCGTGCCGCGACTTCGCCGTCGCATCGATGCCCATCTTGCCGACGATGCGCCACGGCGCCTGGCCGTCCAGCGGACGAGCCGAAGGGTCGTAGGGCGAGCCGCGCGTATGCGGCACCATGATCACGTCGCGCGCCGGATCGCAGCGCGTGGCGATCGCGTGATAGACCTCGCGCGCGTCGTCGATGTCGGTGTCGGGGCTGACCGCAACGACCATCTTGGTGTTGAGCCACGGCGCGCCCATGGCCGTCATCAGCGCGTCGTTGACGAAGCCTTCGCGCGGATAATTGAACTGCAGGATGCAGGACAGCGCCGCGCCCCAGGTCGGGAAGCGCACGTCCTTCACGTCGAGCCCGATCTCGGTGAGCCGGTTGTACAGCACCGCCTCGTGGCACAGCCGCGGCAGCGGCTGATGGTCGGTGTCGGGGCAGGTCTGATGGTTGCGATAGATCGGCCGGTCGGCCCGCATGGTGATCGCGGTGATCTCGACCTCGGGCAGCTCTTCGTAATGCGGCAGGTGATACATCGACGGCGATGTCACGTCGCCGACGCGGAATTGGCCGTCGAGCTTGACCTTGCCCTCGACCACGATCTCGGCTTCCGCCGGCACCGTCAGATCGAGCGTCTCGCACGGCACCATTTCGACATCGCGGTCCATGATGGTGCCGACCATCTCCATCTCGCCCCACGCATCCATGTGCAGGCCGGAGAAATTCGCCATGATCTCGTAGGCCGGCGGTACGCCGAACACGAACGCGATCGGCATCTCGCTCAGGCCCATGTCGCGATACTTGCGCATGATGACGTGCGAATGCGGCGTGACGAAGCTGATGAGCCCGCGTCGCGCTCCGACCGCGTGCGTGCCGGCATGGCAGGAATTGTAGAAGCCGGTCTGCGGATCCTTGATGATGTTCATCGCCGTCACGTACGGCGTCGTGTCCTTGTCCTTGTGAAATGGGATCGGCAGCGTGGTCCAATCGACATCGCCGCCGAGCTTTTTGACTTCCTTCACCGGGCCGGTCTTGACGTTCTTCAAGCCCGCGCGGCGGCTGGCGCAGGCGGAAGGCCAGCGTGCGCAGAAACTCGTCCGGCTCGACGCCGAGCGCGCGCGCCTGCGAGCGCCGGTTCTTCACCAGGATGTCGCAGAGCCGAAAGCCCGGCTTTTCGACGATGTTCTCGAACAGGATCGGCTGATCGCTCTGCGCCGACAGCGCGCCGATATCGTCGATATGCACCGGCTTTGTGATGCGGGTGACGATGTCGGCGTTGGTCTCAAGATAGCCGCGCAGCGAAGCATCGAGACCGCGATTGCTGAATTTTTGATCGGTCGCTGGTGAAGCCACGGCGCACACTCCGATCCAAGATAGTTAAGTAACTTTACTATCCGGCGGCAAGCTGTCAAGCGATGGGCAGACCCCTCTGGCCTGCGACAACTTCTGCGAGAGCAAAAGACCGGCAATTTGAGGCGTGATACTCTTACGCAAAGTTGCGACGGGGCACGATCCCCGATGGGAAGGAGCGCCAATGATCCGACAGCTTCTGCTCGCGAGCTTGCTCGCGCTGTTTGGGCCTGCAAGCCAGGCGGCGGCGCAGGACTGGCCGAATCGGACCGTCCACATCGTGGTGCCCTATGCGGCGGGGGGCGGCGTGAGCGTACTGGCGCAGATCGTCGGCGCTAAGCTTCAGGAGCTGACAAAGCAGCCGGTCGTGATCAACAATCGGCCGGGCGCCGGCGGTAATCTTGGTGCCGACACGGTCGCGAAGTCGCCGCCCGACGGCTACACGATATTGCTGCACACCAGCGCGCTGGCCAGCGCGCCGGCACTCTACAACAGTCTGCCGTTCGACGTCGTGAAGGACTTCGCGCCGGTGACCATGGTGATCGCCACCCAATTTGTGATCGGCGGCACCCTGAAAGATCCAGCAGCAACACTGAAGGAACTGGCGGCGGAAGCCAAGGCAAAACCCGGAAAGCTCAACTACGCCTCGAGTGGGCTTGGCTCGTCGCTGCATTTGTTTGCCGAGTTGTTCAAGAATGCGGCAGGTGTCGACTTGGTCCACGTGCCCTATCGCGGCGACGCGCCGGTCATCACCGCGCTAATGGCGGGCGACGTTCAGCTGGCATTTCTGCCGCAAGCCACCGGAGGCGCAGCGGTCCAGGCAAACACCATCCGCGGCCTCGCTGTCACCGGCACCAAGCGATTGGATTTCCTGCCCGATGTGCCAACGGCCCTCGAGCAAGGCTTCGCCGGCCTCGAACAGGGGAGTTGGATCGCAATGTGGGTACCGGCGGCAACTCCGCCAGACGTGGTGCTGACGATCCAGCAGGACATCGCAAAGGTCCTGGCCGACCCGCGGGTGCGAGAGAGCCTGGTGTCGGTCGGGGAAGAGCCGGTCGGCAACCCGCCCGCCGAGTTTGACGCCCAGTTCAAGGCCGACATCGCGCGCTTCACCAAGGTCGTAGAGCAGGCGAAAATCCCAAAGCTGGATTGAGGGTGCTAGGGCGGCCAACGTGCTTTGCGAAGCGCAATTTCGGCGCAAACGTCGTGGGGGTGCGTATTCAAGCTCCCCGCGCCTTGACGCGGCTGAAAACGAGCATTCGCTTTCGGCACGATCAGGTCCGGCCGGCAACGCCGCCCTGCACCACCCTCTCGTTCATCGTCGTGCGCGCGGCGGTCACGGCGTCGATATGCGCCTTGGCGGCCGGATTGGTCGCGAGGAACCGGCGGAAGTCGGCGGCGCTCAGGACCAGCAACTGGCAATAGCCCATGGCGATCACGTCGGCCGTCCGCGGCTGCCCGCTCAGCAATGCCATTTCACCAAAGAAATCCCCGCGCCCAAGCCGCACGCTTTCTTCCGACAGGACAACTTCAACGGCGCCGGACGAAATGAAAAAGACGTGCGAGCCCCGGTCGCCGCGCCGAATGATCTTTTCCTCCGGCAGCGCAAGCCGCGGACGAAACAGCCGAGCGAGCACCTTGATTTCAGCTTCTTTGAGGCCGCGGAACATTTCAAAGCGGCCGATCAGCTCTTCCGTGCGCAGGCCGAGGTCGAGAGGCCGCAGGCCCGCGGCGTGACGGCGCTCGACCGTGTGCTCGCGCTCAAACGCATTGGAAAGTTCACCGCGCAGCAGGCCCTCATCGCGCAACTGGCGGAACAGCGAGACCTCGAGCTTCAGCCTGACCTGATCAAGGAAATGCTGCTCAAGGCCGGCGGCGTGTTCGGGATACTGGAGGCGCAGAGCCTCAAGCGCACGGGACGTCGCGGCGATCCGGGACGCCAGCAGCCCGTCGAGCGTTTCTGCGGCGGCGTCGCCGAGCAGCGGCTGCAACCGGCGCCTGTTGGCGCGGACCAAGTCTTTCAGCGCGAATCCCTGCACCAGCAGCGTTTCGAACCGCAGCGAAATCTCCTGCTGGAGCAGCCGATCGATCGCGAAACGGCGATGCAGAAAATGGGCGAAACGGAAGGCCGGCGAATAGGACAGCACTAGCGCCACGCTCTGATTGTAGCCGATTTCTCCGCTGGCCTTGGTGGCGTCGAGCATCGTATCGGCATAGCGCAGCAGCCGTTCGATGGCGGCCGTCGAAACGCTGCGCTGGTCGTGATGGTCGAGGATGATCCGGCGTTCGCGGTTGATCAGCGAAATGAGTCCGATCGTTATGCGGTCTTTGCTGGAAATCGAGTTGTCCGGCGCCGCGTTCTCCGCATCCCGCCGCTGATCGAGCTTTGCGGCGACCGCGTCCGCGATGGCGGGCGCCAGTTCGAATTCCCGCGACGTTTTGCTAATCGCGTCGCGCACATCGGTGAGAGCCAGCGCCACGATCTTGCCTCTGAGAACCTGATTGAGCGGCGACAGGCGATCGAGTTTCAGGAGCCGCATGAACGGCCGCAGCGTGAGGCCATTGACGAGCAGCGTGAACAAGACGAAGCCGGTGGCGAGCACGGCGACGAGGCTCTGTGTCGCCGTATCGATCTTCGGGTTTTCGGTAACGGCGAGCGCAAGCGCGAGTGTCACAGCGCCGCGCAGACCGCCCCAGGTGATGGCGAGCTTGTATGCGGCGTCGACGGGCTCATTGAGCCGCAGCGCGCTCAAGACCGGCAAAAGCCCGAATAGTACAGCCGCCCTCGCCGCCAGCGCGCCAACGATCACGAGGCACAGCAGCCAGAGGTCGCGCCAATCGGCCGATAACAGCAGTCTCGGCACCAAGAGCGACGCCATGATGAAGATGAGCGAGCCCGCCCAAAAACCGATCTGTTCCCAGACCTGCTCCAGGTAGTGCCAGTTCTCCGGTGTCAGCCGCGAGCGGCCCAACGCGCCTGCGGTCAATCCGGCTCCGACGACCGCCACAACACCGGAGACCTGGAACAACTCCTCGCCCGCGAGGTACGTGAGATAGGGCAAAGCCACCGCGAGCGTCACCTCGGCCAGCTTCGCTTCGCCGAGAAGAGGCACGAGGCTGCCGAATAGCCGTCCGCTGAGTACGCCGAGCAGAAGGCCGCCGCCGAAGTTTATCGCCACGTGCAGGGCGCTCGCCACGATGTTCGGTTCGACGTGCTGACTGATGATCTGCAGCAGGACGGTGAAGAGAACGATGGCGGCGGCGTCGTTGAGCAGACTTTCGCCTTCGACGAGCCGCACGAGCCGCAGCGGAACGCCAAGGTCGCGAAAAATGCCGACCACAGCGGCGGGGTCTGTGGTCGCAACGATCGAGCCGAGAAGAAGCGCGATCGTCAGCGGCACACCGCCAACGACAGAAAGGATCAACCCGACGCCCGCCGCCGCAACGAACACGGCCACGATCGCGAGCGTAAGGATGGGCGCCGCATCCTCGATAAGCTCGCGAACGTCGATCGTCAGGGCCGCGTGAAACAAGAGAAGCGGCAAGAAGACGACGAGAAAAACTTCCGCATCGATGGGAAACTGAGCGAGCGGCTGGGCGATGTCATCAAAGGTGTCGAACAGCGGCGTGTAAAACAGAAAAGACGCCAAGGCGGCAAGCGCGGTCCCGATCACCGCAAGCAACACCGTATAGGGCAGATTGAGGCGCTCGGCCGCGGGCAGGGTGAAGCTAATGAGGACGAGCAGCCCCGCGATCAGGGTCGTGAGCACCGAAATGCTGAGCACGTTGCGTCTTCCCTGCTGTCCGGCCTGCCACGCTTGCGCATACACCAGCGTCCGCCATCATGCATGACACCTCTCGACGCAGGGCGCGACGGTAGCACGAAGTTCCATCGTCGCGCGGCGCGCCGTCAGTCAGCCGCCTCAACGCAAATGAGGGGACCGATTGTGGCGGAACTACCTACTCGGCCGCGGCGACGCGGCTACCGGCAGTTTCCTCGTCGTGCAGGCGGGAGAGGATGCGGCGGGCCGCAATGGTGCCGGCGTCAGCCGCGATATCGACCTGCGGCGCGTCGGGAATGAGGTCCATGTTTCGCTGCTGGGCGGAAAACACCGCGACGTCTTCGAGAAACGCCGTGCGAATCTGCTCGAAGATCTTGTTGGTGGTTTCGGAGTTCTTGACGTCGAAATCGTGCGCCTGGCCCCAGAAATAATGCGACGTTGTCTCGGTCTCGGGCGTGATCGCGTTGAGATTACGCATGCCGATGCCGCCGACGCGCTTGCCTTCCGGCGCGCCGGTGCCGGTCGGGGTCGCGCCGACATCGAGGCGCAGAAACGCCGGCGGCACAAAATCGATGATCTGCCAGCGGTCGACGTTGCCGGTGAAACCCCCGACTTTCTTGAAGGTCGGGGGCGCCTCCTGATCGATGATCCAGCGCGTGACCACGACATTGGTTGGCGCACGGTCGACCTTTACCTTGGCGTGCTCGGCGAGCGCCAGATTGCCGATAGTGGTTTCGTGCACGAAGGCGAGGTGCGTCAGATCGAGCAGATTGTCGACGACAAGCTGCCAGTTTGCCTCGACGTGCAGATAGGAACTCTTGGCGCCCCAATTCGGATCGTCGAGCCAGTGGAAATCGGTGATCTGCGCGGGATCGGCCAGCGCCGGATCGCCCATCCAGATCCAAATCCAGTGGTAGCGCTCGACCACCGGATAGGTCTTCACGCGCGCCGCATGGGGAATGTGGTCCTGGCCGGGAATGCGCACGCACTGGCCGTCGATACCGAAGCGAAGACCATGATAGTGGCACTGCAGTACGTCGCCGACGAGCTTGCCCATCGACAGCGGCAGATGGCGATGCGCGCAGCGGTCTTCGAACGCGACTGGCACGCCCTGTTCGGTGCGAAAGAACACGATCGGCTCGCCGAGGATCATGCGGCCGAGAGGTTTCCGTCCCACATCGGCATCCGTCGCGGCGACGTACCAGTAGTTCCGCAGGAACATGGCCATCCTCCCATCGTCTTGTCCGCCGGTGCGCAGGCGTAGGGGCGGCGACCGGTGGCAGAATTATAGTTCGATCCGCGGAAAGCGCGAGGTCACTTCGTACCGTAGGCGCGGTCGGAGGCGTCGCCGAGGCCCGGCACTATGAAGGCGTGCTCGTCGAGCGTGTCGTCGATCGCCGCGGTCCAGATCGGCACGTCGGGATGAAGCCCGCGGGTGTATTCAAGACCTTGCGGCGCGCAGATCAGACACACCAGACGAATGTCCTTGGCGCCGCGCTCCTTCAAGCGGTCGATCGCCGCGACCGCCGTGTTGCCGGTCGCCAGCACCGGCGCCACCACAATGACGAGCCGTTCGGCGATGTCGGTCGGCGCCTTGAAGAAATATTCGACGGCGGCGAAGGTTTCAGGCTCGCGGTAGAGGCCGATGTGTGCGACGCGCGCCGCCGGAACGAGGTCGAGCATGCCCTGCGCGAACGTCAGTCCCGCGCGCAGGATCGGCGCGAACACGAGCTTCTTGCCGGCAAGCCGGGGCGCCATCATGGGTGCAAGCGGCGTCTCGATCCGAACTTTCTCCAGCGGCAGATCGCGCGTCACCTCGTAGCACAGCAGCATGCCGATTTCGGCGAGCAGCTCGCGAAACGACTTGGTCGAGCGCTCCTTGTCGCGGATCAGCGTCAGCTTGTGCTGGATCAGCGGATGTTCGACCACGATGACGCCTTGCATGGAGACTCTCCCTCGGCACGACGTGCCGCTCAAAACACCGTGCCGTCACTGACAACCTTGATCGGCGGCGCGCCGTCCGGCCGCCGCATGAATGCAATGGCCCGGCCCGCCGCCCAGCTGCCGCCTTCAAGTATCTTTGCGAGCGGCAATGCGGCTGCATCCAGATGAAGCCTTGCGCGCACCGCAAGCGCGAGCCGGTCGAGCAGCGCGACCGTGAGCGCGCGCCATTCAACCACAAGCTCAGAGCCGACTTCGTGCTCGCGCGCCGCCAGTTGCGGATCGCGCAGCGCGAGGACTCCAGTATCGACGAACAGGCCGCCGTTGCGATACTCGGCAAGTCCGGTGAGGCCGTCGATATCGGTCACCGTAAAGCCCGCCCGCTGCAGCGGCTCGATCAGCGAATAGGCAAGCCACTGCGACAGCTTATGCAGCGGCACGAGGCCTGTGGTCGCGTCATCGGTCACGATCGCCGGATGACGCCAGCAGTCGCCGAGCGGCACGCCGCCGAGCGTCAGGCGCGACGGCCAGATCGCGCCGAATTGCTGGAGCAGTTCGGACAGAATGAGCGGCGCCGGAATTTCGCGGCCCTGAGCGCGAGTCGCCAGATGGTCAAAGAATCCGCCGGGCCGCGGCGTGTCGTTGCGGGCAAAAATGTCCGGCCGTGCGGCGAGCAACTCTCCGAGCGCGCGGAGGAGCTGCGCCCGCCCTTCAATCCGACCAGCGGATTGTCGCTCGTCACCTGAAAGCCTTTGCTCAAAGCTTCCGCATCGAGCTTCGCCAGACGGACCGCATCGGCGCGCAGCGGGTCACTTTTGCCGGACGAAAAATCGCCGCGCGCAAACATGTCGAGGCTCGCGAGCGCGAGCCCTTCGGAGCGGCCGAATGCTGTTCGCCGCTCCCGGGTCGACGATAGCGCCACTGCGCACCGGCGCCGGCGTCAAGCAGAACGCTGACGAAGGCGAGATCGAATTCAGCGCGGGCCCGCGCCGCCGCGTCGCGCCATGCCGCACTCGCGGCCAGCGCGTCGTAGCGGCTCTTTGCCGTCGACGACGAAATGCCGCCAGCGCGAGTGAAACGGTACGTCGAGCGACGGATAATTCTTTTTGATCGTGGCGACGACGAGATCGACGGCTTCGTCGAGACGGTCGAGATCGATGCGAAAGTTCGGCAGCTTGTCGTCGAGGCCTAGTAGCCAGCATGCGCTTGGCGCGTGCGCGGACAGCGCCCGGCATTCAATAGCGAAAGAGCGGCGGCCGTATCAGCGTTCATGAAACCGCGCCGAAGATCGACACCTGACATATGTCTAATATTCGCGCTTAGTACTTATCGAGCGACCGCCCGGTCTCCGCGAGGTCTTCGAGTTTCGGCGCCTCCGGCGTGAAATAGCCGGCGGCCTTCTTCGCGGCCATTTCGACATGGGCGTCGGCCGGCACAAGTTCATCGGGCAGCGCCACGCGCTCGACCACCTCGATGCCCTGGCCCACCAGCGCATCGTATTTCATGTCGCTCATCGACACGAAGCGATCGATGCGGCGCAGACCGAGCCAGTGAATGACGTCCGGCATCAGTTGCTGGAAGCGCGCGTCCTGAACGCCGGCGACGCATTCGGTGCGCTCGAAATAGTGCGCCGCCTGCGTCGCCGCCCTCCTGGCGCTTGCGTGCGTTGTAGACCAGAAACTTCGTCACCTCGCCGAGCGCGCGGCCCTCCTTGCGGTTGTAGACGATGATGCCAAGACCGCCGGCCTGCGCTTCGCGGGCGCATTCCTCGATGCCGTGGATCAGATAGGGCCGGCAGGTGCAGATGTCGGAGCCGAACACGTCCGAGCCGTTGCACTCGTCGTGGACCCGGCAGGTGATCCTGGTCTTGGGGTCGGCGAGCTTGTTCGACGTCACCAAACAGATAAACCGTCGTGCCGCCGATCGGCGGCAGGAAGACCTGAAGGTCGGGCCGCGTGACCAATTCGGGGAACATGCCGGCGGTCTGTTCAAACAAAGTGCGCCGCAGCCCCGTTTCGGTCGAACTGAAGCGCTCGGCGATGCCGGGCAGATACCACACCGGATCGATGGCGATTTTTGAAACCGCGATAGCTGCCATTGGCGTGAACGAGATCGCCGTCGGCTTTGAGCCGTCCCGCCGCGATGGCGCTCTGCATTTCATGCAGGTCAAGCCGCGCCTTGGTGACGGCGATGGTCGGGCGAATGTCGATGCCTTCGGCGATCTCCGTCTTGAAGGCTTCGGCGGCCAAATGACCCCACGGATCGAGCGAAACGATACGTGCGGGCTCGCTCCATTGCGGAAATGGCCCAATGTTGACGGCCGGATAGGTGTTGGTCAGGTCGGGCCGGCGGATCGGATCGAGCGCGCCGGCGGACACCGCGAGCGCGCGATAGAGCGCGTACGAGCCGCCGATGGCTGCCGATGACGTTGCGATCGCCCTGCCGGGACACCGTGCCGATGATCGGGCCGCGTTCGCGCGCGGTCGCCGCCCCCCAGTGGATCGGAAACCGCGGCTTGCTGCCGGGCTCCGGGTGGGAGGTGATCCGGATGTGATCGGTCCGGTTCGAGCGGGTCATTGCGTGCCCCAAAAAGCTAATGGCCCGCCGCTAACGACGGGCCTGACAGTCGAATTTCAATGGTTCATACCGGTACTGCCAGACGGCCTACCGTTACGTCCTTTATATAATGTTTGATGCGGTGCGCGCAATAACCAAGACGCAGCACCTTTTGTTAATGTCTATGACGCGTGCACGACCGCTGCCGTCTTTCGGCCTGCGGAAAGCTTGCTGTCGGAATAAGACGCGCGTTCCGAGCGCATCGCCGTCAGCGTCCGCCGCAGACTTTCAGCAAAGACCGCCGTGGCGATCGGCAGATTGCGGCCGCGCAGCCGGCCGAACACCAGGTTGGCGCGCGGTACGTCGCGGTCGTCGATCTCGCGGGCGACGACGCCGAGCCGATTGCCGGCCGGCATGGTCCCGATCTTGATTTGAAACGAGATCAGGCCGGCTCGAATGACGAGGCCGCGCAGCATTTCGAACGAATTCGATTCTGCGGCGATCTTGAAAGTGAGACCGGTGCGCGCGGAGACTTCGTCGAGCAGCTGCCGCCCGCCGATCGAACGTTCCGGCATCGCGACCGGATAAGCCGCGCAATCGCGACAGCCGAAGTTTCCGCAGCGCCGCAAGCGGATGATTCTTGGCCATCACCGCGACCAGCTGCTGTTCGAGCGTCATCAGCGGCTGGAAGTTCGCGAGAAACGGCGGCCGAAACACGATGACGAGATCGACCTCGTAGGCGGCGAGCGCCGCCATCGCCCACTCGTGATCGACCACTTTGACGTCGAATCGACACAGCGGATGGGTCTTGCGAAATTCGCCGATCTCGCGCGGCAGGAAATCGAGTGCGAGCGCCTGGCTGCAGGCGATGCGCACCGTGCCGCGGCGCAGGCCTTTCAGGTCCTCGATCTGCGATTTCATGCGCTCGACTTCGCCGTTCTGGCCGCGCAGGTAATGGACGAAGACCTCGCCCGCCGAGGTGAGCCGCACGCCGCGCGGCCGCCGATCGAACAGCGGCGTGCCGAGTTCATCCTCGAGATCGGCGATCCGGCGGTTCACGGCCGAGGCGGTGACATTGAGCCGCTCGGCAGCCTTGCGGATCGAGCCCGGCCCGCGCGACCTCGTCGACATAGTTCAAAATGCGCAGATGTTTCATGGCCTTGCCGTGGGATCGTCAGTGATGCCTTTTCGGCACCATTCTAGCAAGAAATCAGCGGCAGAAGGCAACGCTGATTGGGCATAGGCTTAAAGCTTAAGCTCGTGTCCGGGTCCCAGCGCTGTCCGGCCACACCGCTGTCGCCATGAAGCCGCAGGAGCCATCCATGACATCGATCACCCGCCGCTCTGCTCTCGCGCTTGCGGCCGCGGTCGCCATAGCCTCGCCACTTGCGCCGGCTGCGCCCGCCGCGGCCGAGACCAAGATCAAGATGGTGCTGAACTGGAAATATCAGGGGCCGCAGGGCATGTTCTTCCTGGCCGACGACCGCGGCTATTTCAAAGCCGAAGGCCTCGACGTGACGTTCGACCAGGGCAACGGCTCGGGCGCGCCGATCCCGCTGGTCGCCAACGGCACCTATGACGTCGGCTTCGGCGACATCAATGCGCTGATCGAATTCGCCGCCAAGAAACCCGAGGAAGCGCCGGTCGCCGTCTACATGATGTACAACCAGCCGCCGTTCACGATCGCGGTGAAGGCCGACAGCCCGATCAAGACGCCGAAGGATCTCGAAGGCAAGACGCTCGGCGGCGCCGCCAACGACGGCGCGCTCAAGCTGTTTCCCGCGTTCTGCAAGATCGCCAAGATCGACTGCAGCAAGGTCGAGATCACCAACATGCAGCCGAACCTGCGCGAGCAGATGCTGATGCAGAGGCCAGGTCGACGGCGTGTTCGGCTACGTCAACACCATCCGCTTTTCCGCCAAGCTGATCGGCGTCGATCCGGACAAGCAGATCCGCTTCATCAAGTACGGCGATTACGGCATGGACCTTTACTCCAACGCCATCATCGTCTCGAAGAAGCTGGTGAAGGACAATCCGGCGGCGGTGAAGGGCTTGCTGCGCGCGATCAATCGCGGCCTCGAGGATGCGCTCAAGGATCCGGACGCCGCTGTCGCCGCCGTCGCCAAGCGCGAGCCGCTGATCAAAGCGCGGTCGAGCGCGAGCGGCTGGATGCGACGCTGAAGGACGAGATGAACCATCCGGAAATCGCCAAGATCGGCGTCGGCAACGTCGATGTCGACCGCCTGAAGCGATCGATCGACATCCTGGTCAAAGCCGACAACCTGCCGCGCACGCCGACGGTCGCCGAAATCTTCACGCCGGCTTTCCTGCCGCCGGCGAGCGACCTGCCGAAGAAATTGTTCTGAAACTCATCCGCTTATTCCCGCGCGAGCGGGCATAAGGGAGGCCGATCCCCGCCTATGCGGGGACGAGCGGCAAGGTGCAGCCAGTGGGAACGCGACGATGGATTTGCAGCTCAAAGGCAAGGTGGCGATGATCACCGGCCCGGCCAAGGGGATGGGCGCGGCCATCACCGAAGCCTTTGCCGCGGAAGGCTGCGGCTGGCGCTGATCGGGCGCGACATCGCCGCGATCGAGCCGGTCGCCGGCTCGGTCAAGGCGACGGCGGCGAAGCGATCGTCGTCCCTTGCGATCTCACCGACCCGGAGCAATGCGTCAGCGGCGGCCGAACAAACCAAGGCCGCCTACGGGGCCGCATCGACATCCTGGTCAATGTCGCCGGCGGCTCGGGCCCGATCGGCAAGACCGGCGTGGAGACCACGCCGGAAGAATTCGACGAGATCGTCACGCTCAACATGAACGGCTGCTTCCACACCATGCGCGCCGTGCTGCCGACCATGATCGAGCAGCGCTACGGCAAGATCGTCAATGTCGGCGGCACCTTCGGCATGCGCGGCCGCGCCGGCCGCATGGCCTACTCGGCGTCGAAATGGGGCCTGCGCGGCATCACCAAGAGCTTCGCGCTCGAAGTCGGCCAGCACAACATCAACGTCAATTGCGTCGCGCCCGGCATGGTCGACGGCCCGCGCTTTCGCGAAAAGGTCTGCGCCGACATGGCGCAAGCGCCTCGGCATCAGCATCGAGGAAGCGGCCGAGCGCCACGCCGCCGAATATGCGCTGAAGCGCGTCACGGTCGATCGCGACGTCGCCAACGCCTGCCTGTTTCTCGCCAGCGACGTGTCGCGCCAGATCACCGGCGTCGATCTTCCGGTCGACGGCGGCTGGGCGATGCTGTGAGGAGCCGAACATGGCCAGTCGACGACCGCCGATCTCGTCATCCATGGCGGCACGGTCGTCTCGCCCGACGCGCGAATGTCGGCCAGCATCGCCATCAAGGACGGCTGATCCTCGCGATCGGCGCTGCCGAGGCGATGCCGCCGGCGCGCGAGACTCTCGACGCCGCCGGCCTGCACGTGCTGCCCGGCGCCATCGACGTGCACGTGCATTTCCGCGATCCCGGCTACCCGCACAAGGAGGATTGGGCGAGCGGCACCGCGGCGGCGGCCTTCGGCGGCGTCACCACCGTGTTCGACATGCCGAACACGATCCCGCCGACCGGCACCGCCGAGGCGCTCGCCGCCAAGCACGAGATCGCCGGCCAGAAAGGCCTACGTCGATTTCGGCCTCTATGGCTTGCTCGGCGAAGACACCATCGAACATGTGCCGGCGTTGGTCGACGGCGGCGTCATCGGCTTCAAGCTCTACATGGGCAACACCTTCGGCAGCATCCCCTCGCCCTCCACCGGCGCGATGCTGGAAGCGTTCGAGGTGGTGGCGCCGACCGGCAAGCGCATTTCGCTGCACGCCGAAACCAACTCGATCATGGAGCGGCGGCAGGACGCGGCTGACGCGCCGCCGGCCGGCACGATCCGCTCGCGCATCTCGCCTCGCGCCCCGCGGTCGTCGCCGTCGAAGCGGTCAGCCGCGCCGCAATCCTCGCCGAATGGACCGGCGCGCGCATTCACATCCTGCACATTTCCTCGGCCGAGGAATTGCGCCCGCTGCGCGAGGCCAAGGCGCGCGGCGTCGACATCACCGGCGAAACCTGTCCGCATTATCTGCTGCTGTCCGACCGACGACTATCACGATCTCGGCGGCATCATCCGGGTCAATCCGCCGGTGCGCGAGGCGCGCAACCAGGAGCCGCTGTGGCGGCGCTGGCCGACGGCACCATCGACATGATCGCGACCGATCACGCGCCGCACACGCCGGAGGAAAAAACGCGCAACGACATCTGGACCGTCGATTGCGGCTTTCCCGGCGTCGAAACGCAGATGCCGCTGATGCTCACCGAGGTCAATAACGGCCGCATGTCGATCTGCGACTATGTGCGCTGGAGTGCCGTACAATCCGGCGAGGATCTGGGGTCTCTATCCGCGCAAGGGCGCGATCACGGTCGGCGCCGACGCCGACATCGCCATCGTCGATCTGTGCGCGCGAGCTGGACGATCGACGATGCGGCGCTGCAGTCGCGCTCGAAGATCTCGCCGTGGAACGGCCGCCGCGTGAAAGGGCTGCCGATCCACACGCTGGTGCGCGGCCGCTTCGTCATGAAGGACCGCACGCTGGTCGACGGAACGCGCGGCTGGGGCCGCTCGGTCCACGCCATCCAGCACATGCCGCCGCCCGCGCCGCGCAACAGCCGACCAGACCATGGAGGCGATCGTCGCGCAAGGGCAACGGTCGCGGCATGGAGTATCGGGCATGACTGCGGCTGCACCATCGGAGCCGCCACCGGCACTCCGAATTTTTTGTCGAGCTTGAAGGCGTGACGCTGACCTACGGCCGCGGCGAGCAACAGGTCAAGGCGCTGGCCGCACCGACCTGCGCGTCGAGCAAGGCGAATTCGTCGCGCTGGTCGGTCCATCCGGCTGCGGCAAGTCGACAATCCTCAAGCTGGTGACCGGGCTCATTCAGCGCATCGAGCGGCAACGTCTACGTCGCCGGCCGCGAAGTCGGCGCCGAGCCGGTGCGCGTCGGCATGGCGTTCCAGAACCCGACGCTGCTGCCGTGGCTGACGGTGCGCGACAACGTCATGATGCCGCTCAAGATCGTGCCGCCGTTCCGAGCAGGAATATCCGCGCCAAGCGCAAGACCGAATTTCGCGACCGCGCCGAAGCGCTGCTGGCAAGGAAGTCGGCCTCGCCGGCTTCGGCGACAAACATCCCTGGCAGCTCTCCGGCGGCATGCTGCAGCGCGCCTCGCTGTGCCGCGCGTTGATCCACGACCCGCAGCTTCTGATGCTCGACGAGCCGTTCGGCGCGCTCGATCAATTCACCCGCGAGGAACTGTGGGCGATCATGCAGGAATTGTGGATGAAGATGCGGCCGACGGTGCTGCTGGTGACCCACGATCTGAAGGAAGCCGGCCTATCTCGCCAACCGCATCTGCGTGATGCGGGCGCGGCCCGGGCAGCATCATCGACGACACCGAGGTGCCGTTCCCGCGGCCGCGCACGATCGAGATGTCGTTCAAGCCGGATTTCGTCTCGCTGACCCAGCGGCTGCGCGAACTCATCGTCTCCGCGCGCCCAGCCACAGAAGGCATGGGGCCGTGATGGACCCGCAATTCCGACGCCGCATCGCTTCGGCGACTGTTCATTGTCGGCTTCTTCGTGCCTGGGAGGTGCTTGTGCTGGCTCTTCAATGTCAGCGACATCGTGCTGCCGCAAGCCGAGCGCAGATCCTGGTCACGCTGGTGCGAGCGCATGCCGGCGATCTGGCCGCACGCCGTGCAGACGCTTTACACGACGCTGGTCGGCTTCGGTTTCGGCATCATGTATCGGCATTCTGCTCGGCATGCTGATCGGCTCGTCGCGGCTCGCCTACGACGTCGCCTATCCGCTGCTGGTCGGGTTTGCGTCCATTCCGAAGGTCGCCGTGGTGCCGATCTTCGTTCTCTGGTTCGGCGCCGGCACCGTGCCGGCGATGCTGACCGCGATGATCATGTGCATCTTTCCCGATCGTCGTGAACGTCGCGACCGGGCTCGCCACCACCGAGCCCGAGCTCGAGGACGTGATGCGCGCGTTGCGCGCAAGCAAGCTCGAGATTCTCTGGAACGTCGGCCTGCCGCGCACCATGCCTTATTTCTTCGCCTCGCTGAAAGTCGCCGTGACGCTGGCGTTCGTCGGCACCGTGATCTCCGAAACGGTCGCCTCGAACCGCGGCATCGGCAACCTCATGATGATCGCGAGCTCGAACTTCGACGTGCCGCTGGTGTTCGCCGGCCTGTTCATCCTCGCCGTGCTCGGCGTCGCGCTCTATGCGGTATTCTCGCTGATCGAAGGCCGCGTCACCGGCTGGGCGCATCGCAAGGACGAACTGGCGATGGGCTGACGCCGGTCACCCGTCGCTGCCATGCGAACCATCTCCTGCGCCCATTTGATCGAAGCCGCCGACCGTCCGGCCGCTTCGGCTCGACGGATCGACATCGACGGCCCCACGGTGCAGGCGGTCGGCCCTGCCGCGCCCGGCCAAATCGAGCCGTTGTTCGTCATGCCGGCGCCGGTCAACGCGCACGATCATGGGCGCCCGGTGCGATCGAGCTCGGTCGGCGCCAGCGGAAAGGCGCTGGAAGCGTGGATTCAACACACCGCGCTCTACGCCTCGGTCGATCCTTACGCGGCCGCGATTGTCGCATTTTCGCGTGCGGCGCTCGGCGGCGCCGGCGCCGTGATGTGTCATTATACTCGTCCGCAGGGCTTCACCGATCTTCCAACCGAAGCGGCGGCGGTGGCGCGCGCCGCGCGCGACGTCGGCGTTCGCATCGGCTTTGCGGTCGCGGTCGGCGACCGCAATCCGCTGGTCTACGGCCCGACCGAGCCTTTCCTCGCGACGCTGCCGGAGCCGGCGCGCCGCGCGATCGCGCAGCGACTGCCGAAATCGGTTCCGACGCCAAAGCAGGCGCTTGCGCTCACCGATGATGTCGCGGCGGCCGCGGCTGGCCCGATATTCGACGTGCAATACGGACCGCGCGGGCCGCAATGGTGCAGCGACGCCATGCTCGGCGCCATCGCCGAGGCGTCAGCGCGCACCGGCCGCCGCATTCACATGCATCTGCTCGAGAGCCGCTATCAGCGGGTCTGGGCGGACGCGGCGCATCCCGAGGGCATCGTCAAGCATCTCGACGCGCTCGGCCTGCTCTCGCCGCGGCTGACCTTGGCGCATTGCGTGTGGGCACGGCCCGGCGAACTCGAACTGCTGGCCGAGCGCGGCGTCATCATTTCGGTCAACACCAGCTCGAACCTCAATCTGCGCTCGGGCATCGCGCCGCTTGCGGCGATGCTCAAGGCCGGCTGCCGCGTCGCGTTCGGCATCGATGGCAATGCCTTGGAAGAAGATGATGACGCGTTGCGCGAACTGCGGCTTGGGCATGTGCTCCACATCGGCACGGGTTTCACCGTCGCGGTCAGCCGCGAACAGGTGCTGCAGATCGCCTTCGCCAACGGCCGGAAATCGGTGACAAATGTGGACGACAGCGGCGCCGTACACGCCGGCGCGCCGGCCGATCTTCTCCTCCTCGATTATGCGGCGATCGACGACGACCGCCTGCGCGACGATCTCGATCCGCTGGAACTGGTGCTCAAGCGCGCCACCGCGCGGCACATCCGCGAGCTGATCGTCGGCGGGCGCAGCGTCGTGAAAGACGGCGTCGTACTAGGCGCGGATTTTCCCGCGGCGAATGCCGAAGTGCTGGCGCAAATGCGCGCCGGCGCCAAAGACAAAGCCGAACTTGCCGCCGCCCTGCCCGCGCTCGAGCGCGCGCTCGGCGCCCATTACGAGCCGGACAGCGTTTGCTCGTGACGGGTTGGCCTACGCGCCCATCCCCAGCATCGACCTCGCCAGCATGACGTGAATGCCTTTGGTGCCGTTCACCACCTGAGTGACGCGCAGATCGGCGGCGAGGCTGCACAGCGTGTAGGCGTCTTCGCGCGAAAGGTTTGTGCGCACGCAGATCAGTTTGATCATGTTGCGCAGCGCGACCACCACGGCGTCGTCGAGGTCGGGATCGAACGCCATGGTCATTAAATGCGTCGGGGTCTCCGCCATCGGCCATTCGAGCGTCATGTCAGCGCGCACATGCAGTTCGAAGGTGCCGATGAGTTCGGTCTCGATCGCGGTCACGCAAACCTCGCCGTCGCCCTGCACGCCATGGCCGTCGCCGACCGAGAACAGCGCATCGTCCACATAGATCGGCAGATAGAGCGTCGTGCCGGCGACTAGTTCCTTGTTGTCCATGTTGCCGCCGTTGCGCCGCGGCGGCGGCGACGACACCGGCCCCCAGGCCGGCGGCGGCGCGGTCACCATGATGCCAAAGAATGGACTTAGCGGAAGTTCGAGACCCCACGGCAGCTTGCCAACCATGCGCGCACGGTCGAGCGGAATGTGGATCAGCCGCGACTCCGCGAAATCGTCCGGCAGCGCGCCAGCCAGCGGGCGGATGACGTTGTAGCCCCAGTCGTAATTCAGATCGATCGCCTTGATGCGCACCTCGAGCACCTGCCCGGCCTTGGCGCCGCGCACCGCGACCGGTCCGGTCATGATGTGCGGACCGCCAAGCTTCGGCGACAGGCGCGCGTGAATCGCGGGCAGCGCCTCCGGCACCGTGAGGCCCGAATCGCTGCGCGGCAATTGCGACGGTCCGCCCGATACGGTCGACATCACCACCGTATCGCCTGACGCGACGGACATGAGCGGCTTCAACGCCGCGTCGAAGTAGCCCCAATGTACGGTATCGGGCGATGCGTCCAAACGATGGGTAGCCATGAGGATCGCCTCTTATCTTGCTGCTGTTGCCGCCGCCGCCGGCCGGACATGCAATCGACGCGCCAACGGCACTGTCATAATCTTATGGAAGCGTGCGGGCACCGCAAATCGCCATTGGGCGCTTGCTGTTGATTGCGGTCGACCATGCCGAGCCAGCCCAGGAAGATGCAGCCAAGGGAGACACAGCCATGTCGAAACTTGCTTTCATTGTGACGCTTGCAGCACTGACATTTGCCACTTCGGCCGGGGCACAAACCGCAATTCCCGACGTGCGCGGCACCTGGAAGGCAACAGCGAAACGATCATTTTGGGCTCAGGCAATCCACACCATGAGGCGCCATCCGCAGCGGCGCCGCGGCTGAACAGCGTGCCCTTCACGCTGACGGTCGACAAGCAAGACGACCGCCGCTTTTCCGGCACGTTTGCGTCACCGCGCAGCACCGAGCCGATCATCGCTGTCATTTCGCACACCGGCGCGATCTTCCTGGTCGATGACGACGGCTATACGGTCGGCACGATGCTCGCGCCGGACCGGATGGAGCTTTGCTACATGATGCTGTCGCCGGCCACCCGCATCGCATCGTGTACGGTGCTGGCGAAGCAGCCGTAAGGGGCGCGCCTCCGCTCCGTCCCTCCGCCGCGGCGGCCGCTTTGGCGACATCGCGCAGCGTGTAGTGATCGCCCTGCGGCGTCATTTCGATATGGCGCTGGTGCAGCACCACGCACGTCGAGCGATAGCTGATCGACACGATTGTCGTATTCGGCAGCCGCCGCGCCAGCACGGCGTAGAGTTCGCACTCCATTTTCTCGTCGAGGGCCGACGTTGCTTCATCGAGGAACGGCCATTGCGGCCGCATCAGCAAGGCGCCGGTGAGCGCCAGGCGCTGCTGTTCGCCGGTCGACAAACGCTGCGTCCACATGTCCTTGCGGTCGAGCTGATCGGCAAGATGGCCAAGGTGGGTATCGGCAAGCGCGCTGCGGATCTCGTCGTCCGAATAGGCGCCGGTCACCGCCGGGAAGCTGATGCCGGCGCGAAGCGTCCCGTTCGGAATGAACGGCTTCGCCGGCACGACCATGACGTGGGCCCCGTCCGGACTGCGGATACGAAAATTCCAGCGATCGCACGAAACAATGTCGACTTGCCGCACCCGACGGTCCGGACAGCGCGACGCTTTGGCCGCAGGTGAGAACCAGATCCTTGTTGTGCAGGACGCGCTTTCCGCCGGGAGCGAAATATCGATGTCTTCGAACGCCGTGGCCGGGGTTCCGGACGGGGCGGCGACCCGGGCCGGCCCGGAACTGGTCAGCGCTTGCGCCTTGTCGATCGCCGCGTCGAACGAGTTGAGGCGATCGACCACCGATTTGAATGCCGCCGGGAAGACGTACGACGTCACAAAGAAGGTCAGCGCGCAGGCGACCTGCATGAACGCGCCGGCCGATTGCATCATCACGCCGAGTTCGATCTTGCCAGCAAAGAAATACGACGCCGTGAACAGATAAGGGATGACCGTCGATACCTGGTTGAAGGCCTGCGTGAACGCGGTCACCCGGACCAACCGATAAATCACGGCGACCCAGTTATCCATGAGCGACCCGAAGCGTCCCCGCACCACGTTTTGCTCGGCGGTCTCGCCGCCGAGCAGCGCGATCTGCTCGCTATATTCGCGAAGCCGCGCGAGCGTGAAGCGGAAGTCGGCGACGCGCAGTGTGTCACGGCAAATCCATCACCGCCTTGGCCTTCTCGACCAGATTCGGCGGCAGCGAAAAGGCGTCGTCGACCGCTTTGGCGACGGCTTCTCCGGTCTGCCATGTCGTGGCGTCGAGGATCAGCCGTTGTGCGTCAGCGATGTAGGCCGGATTCTTGACAGTCTCGGTCAACGCCGCGCGCAGCGCCGCCAGCCGGTCGGCCGGCGTTCCCGGCGGGGCATAGACCGAGCGGCCCATGGTCAGGCTCAAGCCTACAAAGTCGACCATCCTTTGCTCTTCGCCGCTGACGAGGTCCCGCAACAACGGCACGTCGTCGCCGATCTCGGGAAGCTTGCGCGGTCCGAGCTGGACCAGATGCACGATCTTCTTCTCGCGCAGCCAGTCGGGATTGGAGGCCGGCCAGCTGTCCCAGGTGGTGGCGCGGCCGTCCACCTCGCCGCGCTCGATCGCAAGATTAATGTCGGCGCCGCCCTTGTAGCCGAGCACGGTCCGAAATTTGGTGCCGAGCAGGTTATTGGCGAGCGCGATGTCCTGAAAGGAGTTCGAGCCCTTTCCGGTTGCGCCCATGACGAGTTGGGTTGTCTTCGCCTCATCGAGCGTTTTGGCGCGCGCGGTGTACCACACCGAAATGACGTCCTGCACCACCGCGAGCGAGCCGATCCAGGAGAACTTTCTCGGATCGAACTTGACCTCGTTCGGGTTGGTGGCGGCAAAGACGATCGCGGTCGAGAGCGGCGTGCCGATGACGGTGCCGTCCTTGGGCGCAATGTTGAACATGTAATTTGCCGCGGCGACCCCGCCGCCTCCAGGCATGACCTGGAGAATGATGGTCGGGTTGCCGGGCATGTGGCTGCGCAAATGCTCGATGAAATTGCGCGCATAGAGGCCCCACGACGCGCCGTCGGGCACGGCCAGATTGTAGATGATCGTCTTGCCGCGATAGAAATCCGCGACCGGCTCGGCCTGCGATAGTGAAGGCCACGCCCCCAATGCCGCCAAAGCCATGATGGCCACCGCCACCACGGTCCCGCATCTCTTTGGTTGTGCGCTTCTGGCGCGATTTTCGCTCATATCCGGCATCGTGGTTCGATCTGGCATCGTAGCGCAACCTCGCAATCGTCGCAGTTGCGGCAGATCACGCAATTCGCGTGCCGGGTCTAAAAACCGAGCCGGAAAGAGCATTCTTTATCTCTTGTCGCCAAGGCGATAGAACAAACGCCATGAACGAGACTCTGGTCCGCACCGCATCGCACTGGGGAGCCTTTTGGGCCAAGGTGCACCATGGCCGTATTGTCGGCTCCCAGCCGTTCGAGAAGGACGCCCATCCCTCGCCCCTGGTCAAGTCCTTCGTGCGCGCCGTTTACGATCAGAGCCGCATCGACCGGCCTCACGTCCGCAAAGGCTTTCTCGAACACGGCCATCGCAGCGACCGCACGCGCCGCGGTGCCGATCCGTTCGTCGCGGTCGATTGGGATACCGCGCTCACCTTGACGGCGAACGAACTGTCGCGGGTGAAATCTGAGTTCGGCAATACGGCGATCTTTGCCGGGTCCTATGGCTGGTCGAGCGCCGGACGGCTGCACCATGCCAAGTCGCTGCTGCAGCGCTTCACCAATTTGTTCGGCGGCGCGACGCTGCAAGTCGACACCTACTCGAATGCGGCGGGTTCGGTCATTGCGCCGCACGTGCTCGGCGACGATCGGGCGATCCGCGGGCCGGGCACGACCTGGGACCAGATCGCCGCCAACACCAAACTCGTCGTGTCGTTCGGCGGCATGCCGCTCAAAAACCTGCAGATCGAATCCGGCGGCACCGGCGACCACTCGTCGACCCGCGCCATTCGCAGCCTCGCCGACCGGGGCATCGCCTTTGTCTGTATCAGCCCGATCCGCGCCGATTATGCGGCCGAACTCAACGCCGAATGGCTGCCGGCCGTTCCGGGCACCGACACGGCCGTGATGCTCGGCCTCGCGCACACGCTCGTACACGATGGGGCTGCACGACGCGGTCTTTCTCGAACGCTACACGACCGGCTTCGACCGCTTCCGCGCGTATTTGATCGGGGAGCCCGACGGGCAGGCGAAAGACGCGGACTGGGCCGCCGAGATTTCTGGGCTCAGCGCCGACACGATCCGGCGGCTGGCGCAGCGGATGGCGGCAACCCGCACGTTCATCACCACGACGTGGTCGCTGCAGCGCGCCGACCACGGCGAGCAGCCGATCTGGATGACGATCGTGCTTGCGGCGATGCTCGGACAGATCGGGTTGCCCGGCGGCGGCTTCGGCATCGGTTACGGCTCAGTCAACCGGATGGGCGCGCCGCGGTCGCTCGCGCCCACGCTCAACCGGCCGACCGGCGCAACGCCGCTCCGCTCCTATATCCCGGTCGCGCGCATCGCCGATCTCTTGCTCAACCCCGGCGCGACGATCGATTACAACGGCGAGCGGATCACCTTTCCGGACATCAAGCTCGTCTATTGGTGCGGCGGCAATCCGTTCCATCATCATCAGGATATCAATCGCCTTGCTCGCGGCGTGGCAGCGTCCCGAAACGGTGATCGTCAACGAAATCTGGTGGACGCCCACCGCGCGCCAAGCCGACATCGTGTTCCCGGCGACCACGACGCTCGAACGTAACGACATCGCGGCGTCGGCCGACCGCTACATGTTCGCCATGCATCAGGCGATCGCGCCGGTTGGAAGCGCGCGCAACGATTTCGATATCTTTGCCGACCTCGCCGACCGGCTTGGTTTCCGCGATGCCTTCACCGAAGGGCGCAGCGAGATGGAATGGCTGCGTCATCTCTATGAGGTGGCCCGGCAGCAGGCGGCGCGCCACGGCATCAGCGCCCGGATTTCGAAACATTCTGGCGCGACGGCTACGTGGTCGATCCCGTCCCGAGCCACTACGACTTCCTAGCCGACTTCCGCTCCGATCCCGAGACGCACCGGCTCGCGACGCCATCGGGCCGCATCGAAATTTTCTCTGAGCGCGTCGACTCGTTCGGCTACGACGACTGCCCCGGTCATCCGATGTGGCTCGAGCCGGTAGAGTGGCTCGGCTCGCGCAAGTCTGGGCGGTCGAAGCTTGCACATGATCTCCAATCAGCCGACTCTGCGGCTGCACAGCCAGCTCGACAACGGACCGCTCAGCCGCACCGGCAAGATCGCCGGCCGCGAGCCGCTGTGGATCAATCCGGCCGATGCGGCGGCGCGCGGCATCGCGCATGGCGACGTCGTGCGCGTCTTCAACGATCGCGGCGCGTGCCTTGCAGGAGCGCTGGTGACCGACGCGGTCAGCGCCGGCGTCGTTCAGCTGCAAACCGGCGCCTGGTACGATCCGGAAACGCCCGGACGTGCCGGCGCCCTCGACCGGCATGGCAATCCGAACATGCTGACGCTCGACAAGGGCACCTCCAAGCTCGCCCAAGGCCCGATCGCCCAAACAGCCTTGGTCGAGGTCGAGCGCTGGACCAAGCCCGTGCCGTCGATCGGCGCCTTCGACCGGCCGGCCGTCGTCGGCATCTGACGCGAACGGCGCAAAGCAAGCCAAGCAGAGCAATCCATAATGGGTAAACTGCCGATTTCTCTCGCGATCAGCGATTACGATCACGTGCGCGATTTTGTGTACGGCCGGGTGAGCGCCGAAGGGCTCGACATCAATTTCCAGATCCTGCCGACGCCGGAGATTTTCGATCGCGCCACGCGCGACCAGGAATGGGACGTGAGCGAAATGTCGCTCGGCAAATGGACCGGGATGTTCTCGCAGGGCGACGACAGCCTGGTGCCCATTCCGGTGTTTCCGTCACGGGTGTTCCGGCACTCGGCGCTTTACGTCAAGAAAGGCAGCGGCGTCGACACGCTGGAAAAGCTTCGCGGGAAGCGCGTCGGCGACCCCGATTTCGCCCACACCGCCGGCATCTACGCGCGCGGCTATCTGATGCACGACGTCGGTCTCAAACTCGAAGAGATCGAGTGGGTGCAGGCCGGCACCAACAAAGCGGGCCGGCACGAGAACCTCGACATCAACCTGCCGAACGTCAAGCGCGTCAGCGTGCCCGACAAGACGCTCGACGACATGCTGCTGGCCGGCGAGATCGATGCGATCCTCTCCGCCATTCCTCCGAAAAGTTTTGTCGCCGGCAATCCCAACATGGTGCGGCTGGTGCCGAACCACGTCGACGTCGAAGCCGACTATTTCGGCCGCACCGGCATCTTTCCGATCATGCACTTCGTCGCGATCAAGCGGCTGCTGTTCGAGCGGCATCCGTGGATGGCGGTCAACCTCTACAAGGCGTTCGAGGAAGCGAAGGACCGAAGCATCGCGCGCATGCGCAACATGATGATTTCCCACTTCCCGCTGCCGTGGAATCCCGACAATGCGCGGCGCGCGACCGAAATGTTCGGCCAGGATTTCTGGCCGTACGGCGTCGCGCCCAATCGGACGACGCTCGAAGCGTTCCTGAATTTCGCGTTCGAGCAGGGCGTCGCCCACCGCAAGGTGACGCTGGACGAAGTGTTTCCGCCGAGCGTGCAGCGCATCCTCAAGTTCTGAGACGAAGACGCGGGTCTGTGCGGCAACTTCCTGCACCGTGCGCTTTCGTCCGTTAGCGCACACTGAAGATTTGCAACAGCCAGTGCTGCAGCTTGCGTCCGCCTTGCCTCCAAAAAGCGGACACGGCGGCATTGACACTCAAAGCCGCGAGAAATCCTTCCAATCTGTAATCCAGCACAAATGAACGCGGCGGAGCAGCTTTCTACCCATAAGGAGACCGTCCGGATCGTTCGATGGAGAATTCTATGAGACGCACAATTATGAAAAGCGCAATTCTTGCCGCAGCCTCGTTCCTAGCTGGGACTTTCGGCGCCCTGGCCGATGTTGATGTCTGGTCGCCCATAGCCAGGCACGCTGATTTGGACGCGGCCACTAACGCCTGCGATCAGCAAGTCGGCTCGAACCGGAATAGCGTGCCGACCTCGGCGCAGTACAAGCGATGCATGGTGCGGTATGGCTGGCGATACGAAGGCACGAGGCGCATCCCGACCTGGATCGATCCGGAAACGGGAGATAGGTGTCACAATGAAGGCTTCGCTACCGTCTGTTGCTGGCCTTGCCGAGAGGGCGGGTAGCGCACGGATGGCGGGAAACGCAAAATGTGAAACCCGACCCGTTTCTCAACATCGAGTTCCTACGAGAGACGGCAGGCGTCAAAATCCCGCTTTGGCTCATCAGCGGTGGTTCGCGGTGACCTGAGCCCCTTCTTTCATCCACCGATGAGTAGAGTCCCGGGTTGATTTGAGCCTTGTTGGCTCGGTGATGCAACGGGATGGGGCGCGAAGCCCCCGACATAGCGCAGCGCCCCGTCCCGTTGCATCTCGGGAGCGCTGAGTTGGCATAGCGGCTGGCGGCAGATTGCCGAGCGCACTGTGCGGGCGGACGGTGTTGTAATCGTCCTTCCAGATCGCCAGTGCTTCACGCACGTGCTTGAGCGAAGTGAAGAACGTCTCGTTCAGCAACTCGTCGCGCAGCCGTCCATTGAAGCTCTCGACGAAGGCATTCTGCTGCGGCTTGCCGGGCGCGATGTAATGCCATTCGACCCGTGTCTGCTGCGACCAGCGCAGGATCGCCATGCCGGTGAGCTCGGTGCCGTTGTCGGAGACGCACATGGCGGGTCGGCCGCGAGCCGCAATGAGGGCATCAAGCTCGCGCACGACCCGCAGTCCGGGCAGCGACGTGTCGGGCACCAGCGCCAGGCATTCCCGCGTGAAGTCATCGACGATCGCCAGGATCCGGAACCGTCGGCCATCGAAGGCATCCGACAGGAAGTCCAGGCTCCAACGCTGGTTAGGGCCTTGCGGCATCGCCATCGGCGCCCTTGTGCCCAACGCACGCTTGCGGCCGCCACGCCGGCGGACCTGCAGCCGTTCCTCGCGGTAGAGCCGGCGGAGCTTCTTGTGGTTCATGACGATGCCTTCGCGCGTGAGCAGGACGTGCAGCCGTCGATAACCGAACCGCCGGCGGACGGCGGCGAGCTCGCGTAGCCGTGCCCGCACCGCCGCATCGTCCGGCCGGCTGCTGCGATAGCGGACCGACGTGCGATCCGCTCCAAGTGCCGAACACGCCCGCCGTTCGCTGACCTCATACGCGACCCGAAGCTGAGCGACGGCCTCTCGCCTGGCGGCGGGCGTCACCATTTTTTTGCGGCGATATCCTTCAGCATCGCATTGTCGAGCATCGCCTCGGCCAACAGCTTCTTCAGCTTGGCGTTCTCGTCTTCCAACGACTTCAGACGCTTCGCGTCCGATACGTCGAGGCCGCCGTACTTGGCTTTCCACTTGTAGAACGTCGCGCTGCTGATCCCGTGCTTGCGGCACACATCGGCCGTCTTCGCCCCGGCCTCCTGCTCCCGCAATATCCCGATGATCTGCTCTTCCGTGAACCGGCTCGGCTTCATGTCCATCCCCTTCCAGGTGACGGACTTTACCCATTTTTGGAGGAGATCGCGGGGCTCAGGTCAGCGGAGGTTTGCGAGATGTCCGGACATTGGCCGTCGCGTTTATGAGTGCCGGCCTGGTTCACTTCTCGGAGATTTTCTCCACCACAGGCTGCCACGTTTGTTGCTCCTTGGCGACGAAGGCAAGGAGCTCGTCGGGCGTTATGGCGCGCGGATAATTTCCCGATGCACCGAGCTTCTCTTTGAAATCCGGATTGCTGACGATTTTGGTAAGATCAGCGCTCACCTTCGTGATGACCGGCGCAGGCGTGCCGACCGGCGCCACCAGCGCCTGCCAGCCGGCGGCAACGAAACCCGGAATCGTCTCGGCCACGGTCGGCAGATCGGGAAATTCGGCGAGGCGCACGGACGAAGCCACCGCGATCAGCTTGACCTGCCCTGCTTTGATGGCTCCGACGATGCCGGCGTAACCCTCGATGATAAGAGAGACGCGGCCGTCGGCGACATCGCCGATGGCGGAAGCCGGGCCATGCGTATAGGGAACCGGCGTAAGTGTGATACCTGCCCGCTCCTGCAACAGAATGCCGGTCATGATGCGTAAACCGGCCGACGCCCGTAACGGCGATCGTGTATTTGTCCGGCTTCTTCCTGGCGAGCGCGATAAGTTCCGGCAGCGTCGTCATGCCGAGTGACGGCGACACGGCAATGAACATCGGCTGGTCGGAGGTGAATCCGACCGGCAGGAAATCGCGCGGCAGTTTGACCGGAATGTTGGGCGCGACGGTCGGCGAGCCACGAAGGTCGATAGCGTGGGATGGAAGAACGTATAGCCATCGGCGATTGCATCGGCTGCGGCGTGCGCGGCGACGCTGCCATTGGCCCCCGGCCGATTGACCACAACGACTTGCTGTCCCCACAACTTGCCAAGTCCGTCTGCGACAAAACGCGCGACGACGTCCGGGAGCGGAACCCGCCGCTGCGTCGGAGATGATCGTTACCGGCTTGTCCGGATAATCCGCCGCCTTGACGGCGGCGTGGACGTCATGCAAGCAGCGACAAAAAAGACGCTGGACCAATACTGTCGTCGAACCATTTTATTCTCCGGACATCACTTTTTCATTTTCGCGAGTTCAACACGGCCAATAGAACAGGTCGTTCTATCGAGCAACATCCGGCGGGATGGTTAACGGATCAACCTCGCGGCGCGCAAACCTTGCCCGCGATCGCAAAATCTCTATTTTCGCTTCGAACGAAGAACCCGGGAAAGGTGCTCGCAATGTCCACTTCAACGAACACTGTCAGGCTTGTTTCAGATTCCGCCATGCCTGCCGACGTGCGCGTCACCCAGTTGCAGCCGGCGCTCGGCTCGATCATTTCGGGTTTCAAGTTCGACGGACGGCCTCTGAATGAGGCGTTTCGTTCCGCGTTACGCGATCTCCTGCACAATCGCGGCCTGGTGGTGTTTGAACCGGGCACCGTGACCGCCGAGAACTTCACGGCTTTCGCGGGCTTTCTCGGCGAGTTTTTTCACTATGCGGGTCCGCACACGCCGCGCGCGCCGGAAAATCCCGACGCGACGATGATCGACTCGCTCAAGGACAAGAATCTTCGCAATCACATCTGGCACGCCGACGGCGGTTTCCGCTCGGATGCGCCGGCTTTCACGGCGCTGTTCGCGCATTTGTTGCCCGAAAGCGGCGGCGATACGATCTTCAGCAACACGGCCTGGGTTTACGAACATCTCGATCCGCTGTTCGCGGCCTATCTCGAGTTGCTGACCGTCATTCAGTCGGCGGACGCGACCGGGCATATCACCGATCGGTATCTCGACGCGCAGGAAGCGGCCAATGCGCGGCAGCGCATGCCTCCGTTCGAAATGCCGCTCGTCCGCGTTCATCCTGCGACCGGACGCAAGTGGATCGCGGTGAACGAGTCCTACACCAACTACATCAAGGGCGTCGGCCGGATCATGAGCCAGAATATCCTTGGGATTCTGTTCGACATGATCAAGTCGCCGGAGGCGACCGCCCGATACGCCTGGACCCGCGGCGCGCTCGCGATCTGGGACAACCGCGTCGTTCAGCACAAGGGCATAAAAGATTACGGCAGCGGCCGCCGTATTCTCTATCGCGCGACCATGACTGCGTAAGGCGGCGTCTGCTGGTGAACGACGCCCGCTGCACAAGACGCTGATCGCAGCCGACGAACTTGTTCGGCTGCTGGACGCTCGAAAAGCCCGTCGTGCTGCTCGACGTCATTGACGAACAGGGCGCGGCGCCGGAAGACCGGCCGAAAATACCGGGTGCGCTTGTCTGTGATTCTGGCGACGGATTTTTCCGGCAAGCCCGCGCCTGCGGCCGGCAGGCGGCCTCTGCCGGATATTGGCGAACTGCAAACAAAGGCGCGTGCCTGGGGTATTCGCGGCGACAGCGTCGTCGTCGTGTACGACAATTCCGGCGGCGCTCAGGCTTCGCGCGCATGGTGGACATTGCGATGGGCAGGGTTGGCCGATGTCCGCATCCTCGATGGCGGATATCCAGCCTGGATAGCGGCTGGCCGGACCGTCCTCAAACTCATGTCGCCACTAACGCTGCGCGCGCAGGCGACGTCGTTCTGACAGCGGGGTGCATGCCGACCATCGATGCCCGAGAGGCTGCCGATCTCGCCAAACAATCCCGGCTGCTGGATGCACGGCCGCAGGCTCGTCTTATGTCGGCGATCCCGGCAAACCCGGCACCGGGCATATTCCCGGCGCGATCAGCCGCCTCTGGCGAAAATATCGCCGGCGGAAAATTCAAATCGAGCGATGATCTGCGCCGCTCGTTTTGCTTCGTTGGGAGCGGATGGATCGGCGAAAATCGGAGTTTATTGCGGTAGCGGCAATGCGGCGGCCCATGAGATTGCCGCCATGTCCGCGGCCGGGACTTGAGGCTGCGCTTTACGTCGGATCGTGGTCGGCCTGGAGCGCCGATCCGTCTCGTCCTGCGGCGACGGGGCCTGAACCGAAATAGCATCGGCGTTGCCGCGTCAGCGGTTTCCGCGCGTGGGCTCGCTTTTCATTCTATCGCGATAGAGCTCTGCCGCGGTGTCGCGCACTTTGCTGAGCTGGACTTTGCCGTAATGCGATTTCGGCAGCTCGCGCACGATCTGAATGAGCTTCGGCCGCTTGTGCGGCGAGAGCGACACCGCGCAGTAGTCCTTCAATAATTGTTCGTTCACGTCGGCGCCCGCCGCCGGGACCACGACCGCAGTGACCAGCTCGCCCCATTCGGTGTCGGGGATGCCGACCACACTCGCCTCCTCGACCGCAGGATGCCGGTTCAGCACCGCCTCAACCTCGTTGGGCTGAACCGATTTGCCGCCGGTGCGGATCACCTCTTTGATCCGGCCGATGATGGAAAGAACGCCGTCGTTATCGATCACGCCGAGATCGCCAGTGCTGAACCATTCGTTTTGCAGCACCCGCGCCGTCAGATCGGGTCGCTTCCAGTAGCCTTTCATCACGTGGGCGCCGCGGATCCAGATTTCTCCCGCCTGACCCGGCAGCACGGGTCCGGCTTCGCCCGCGATCATGACGTCGCAGCCGAACACCGGACGGCCGACGGTTTTCATGCGCGCGCGGCGAACATCGTCTGCGGCATCCAGCACCGACGGCGGCTGATAGCAGCTCCACGACGCTTCGGTGAGGCCATACAGCACGCCGATTTTCGGGCCGAACGCATCGAGCGCTTGCTCGAATGTCTCGGGCGGCACCGATGCCGCCCCGATGTCGATGGCGCGAAGCGCGCTGAGCGATCGCAGCGTAGCCGGCGGACAATCGCGCAGCACGCGGACCAGATGCGTCGGCACCATCGAGGTCGCAGCCGCGCGATACTGCTCAAGCAGCGCCACCATGCGCGCGGATTCGAAGCGGCCGCCCAGCACGACTGCACCGCCGGCCGCGAGATGCGCAAGCACGATGACGCCGGCGATCGGCCACAACGGCCGCATGTTCACCATGACATCGTCCGGCCCCATGCCGCGCGCCATCACGATGTTCCGCACGATCGCGCGCATGTTGCCCTGGCTGAGCATCACGGCCTTCGGCTCGCCGGACGTGCCGCCCGTATAGTTGAGCGAGGCGAGCGCACCGAGGCCGATTGTCTCGTCGTCAGGCGGCGCGGTGAGCATCGCGGTGCGTGGATAATCGAACACCTCCATGCCGATCCGCGCCGATTCGATCCCGCGCGCTCGCTCGATGAGCTGCGCCGCGAGATCGGCGCGCGGCGGATCAAACATGAGCACGCGCGCCTCGGCATCGCGGATTTGGTTGGCAAGTTCGTCGGCGGTCAGACTAGGATCGAGTGGCACGCGCACGAGACCGGCCGCCATGCAGCCGTAGTCGGCAACGAGATAAGCCGCCGTTGCATCGCCGAGAATGGCGACCCTGTCGCCGACGGCGATATCTCGCGCCCGCAGCGTCCTGCCGAAATGGAAGATCGCCTCGGCGAGTTCTACGAATGAGATCGAACGGCCCGACGCGGTGTCGATCACAACGGGCCGGTCGCCCCACAATTGGGCGGAACGCAGGAAGAGACGTGCGATCGTCATCGCGTGCTCACCAGCCTTGCATGACGACGCGGCCTTCCACCGCGCGCGCTTCCAGCATGGCGTGGGCTTTGGCGGCGTCGGAGAATTTAACCGTCGCCGAGACGATGGCTTTGACCATGCCGGCGTCGAGCATGGCGAGCGACTGCCGAACGTCCTCGAGCGTCGCCATTCCGGAGCCGGCGATGCGCAAGCGGCGACCGATCAACAAACCGGGCAAGACCGGCACCGCCTCGCCGCCGACGTTGCCGAGAACGACAACGATGCCGCCCTGAGTCATGCAGCGCAGCGTCTCGGGCAGCGTGGCGCCGACATTATCGATGGCGATGTCGACGCCGTTTTTTCCGGTGAGCCGCCACACGTCGGCCGAATAGGTGAGGTCCTTGGCGACAATCACGTCTTGCGCGCCGAGCGACTTGAGAAAGGCAACTTTCGCCTCGCTCGTCGTCACTGCGATCACATGGCTGCCGAGCGCACGCGCGATCTGGATCTGATGGACACCCAAACCGCCACTCGCGCCATTGACGAGCACGATATCGCCGGGGCTGATGCCGGCGACGACCTTCAACGCGCGCAGACTCGTTCCAATCGGGCAACAGGACAAAGCCGCGGCGCTCCAATCGACCCCGTCGGGAATCTTGATTCCCATGTTGACCGGCACGCAGACAAATTCCGAATAGCCGCCTTCGGTATCGACCGCGGGGGCACTGAGTGCGCGGCACATGTCCTGGCGTCCGCGCAGACAATTGCGGCATTGGCCGCAAAACCGCCGCTGATAGATGACAACACGATCGCCGATGGTATGGGTTTTTACCTTCACGCCGGCCGCAACAATTTCTCCGGCGGTCTCATGGCCGGGCACGACGCCCGACTTGGCCCCTGGAAGTTTTCCAGCGCGGTGCAGCACGTCGTGGTGACACACGCCGGCGGCCTGGACCTTGACGAGAATGTCGCTGGGTCCCGGCTGCGGCGTCGGAAACTCGCGAACTTTCAGATTGTGCGGTGGGCCAAACGCTTCGATCACGACCGCTTTCATCGCAACGCCCAATCATTGCCAAATGCGCGGCATCGCGCCAAAGGACGCAAGCCTTGCGCAGACATCGAGAACTTTCTTAAGGTCCCTCCCCGGTCAATTCAACAAACCACGGCAACCGAGGCCGCAGGGCAGCCCCTGATGAACATTCTGCACGAGGTCGGTTCCGAGGGGATCATGGTCGTGACGCTCAATCGTCCCCAGCGTCTGAATGCCTTGGACGTGCCGAGCAAGGAGCACCTCGCCGGTCTCTGGAAGACGGCCGCGGCCGATACCAATGTGCGCGTCATTATTCTTCGCGGCGCGGGCAAGCGGGCGTTTTGCGCGGGCTCGGACATCAAGGAAATTCAGCGGACCGGCACGATGGTGTCGACCGACACGCTGATGCAGGCGATTCCCGGAATCGGCGTCGAACTCAACAAGCCCGTGATCGCCGCGCTGCACGGCTTCACCATCGGGTTTGGCCTGACGCTCGCGATTCACTGCGACTTCCGGATTGCCGCGCCGTCGTCGCGGCTCGGATTTCCCGAAGTCCAGCACGGCATGATTTCCGGGGTCAGCGCGATCACCCTGCCCGGCCTTGTCGGCGAACCCATGGCGCTCGACCTGATGTTGTCGGGCCGGATCATCGATGCGGAGGAAGCGCTGACGTGCGGTCTCGTCCAGCGCATCGCCGACGATCCGCATCAGGAGGCCCTTGCGCTTGCGCGAGCGATCGGCCGCAATTCGCCCAAGGCGGTAGCCCTGACCAAGCAGCTCGTTCTCGCCGACCGGCGCAAGAAAATCTCGCAATTTACCGCAGAGGTTGACCGGGCTCGGACAGCCGTCACCGAATCCCCCGAATACCACGAGGTGGTCGAACAGCGGCCCGGAACCGGCCGGGCGCGCGTCTAGCGGTGCATCAATCGTCGCGATAAACCCGCTCGCGCCGCTCGTGGCGCTCCTGCGCTTCGATCGACAGGGTAGCGATCGGACGAGCCTCAAGCCGCTTGATCGAAATCGGCTCGCCGGTTTCCTCGCAATAGCCGTAGGTGCCGTCCTCGATCCGTTGCAGCGCCGCGTCGATCTTGGCGATCAGCTTGCGCTGGCGGTCCCGGGCGCGCAACTCGATCGCCCGGTCGGTCTCCGACGAGGCGCGGTCGGCCAAGTCGGGGTGATTCTGGCTCTCGTCCTGGAGGTGCTGCAGGGTTTCCTTGGCTTCCTTCAGGATGTCTTCCCGCCAATCGAGCAATCTCAGCCGGAAATACTCCCGCTGCCGCTCGTTCATGAAGGGCTCTTTGTCCGTGGGACGGTAGAGCTTCTCGACCGGCAGAACGCTCTTGCCGTTCTTGCCGTTCTTGCCGTTCTTGCCGTTCTTGCCGTTCTTGCCGTTCTTGCCGTTCTTGTCACTTTTGTCGTCGGATCGACCGTTTTTGCTCTTCGCCGACTGCATCTTGCTATTACTCCGCCGCGAACTGGCGCGAGGCCGTTCCCGCGAGGCTGGCTTATATATCCAGGGTCTATGACAGAGCAATATCGTTCATGCTGGCCGCTCGAACCGGTCAGAACAGCTGAAAAACATTAAAAACGGCCAGAAAACCTGCTCGGCGGGGGCGGCTGTCCTGGCCTCCGCCCAAAACTCAGCCAATTCCAGCCTTTGCCAGTTCAACCGCGACCCGCAGATCGATCTCCGCCAGCACCTGGCCGAGCTGTTCGTCGCCTGAGCCGTCCTTGAGGTCGGTGGCCGCGGATTTAAGCCGCAGCAGGGTTGTCTGATCGAGGCTACCCGACAGAAGCCCGAGCTTGAGTTCATCCAGCGCATCGAGCTCCCGGCGCCCATACCCATACTTGACGGAGCGGCGGCGGCGCTCGGCCGGCTCCTCGATTCCCTGGAGCGCGATTAGCGCGTCGATTCCCCCAAGCGCCCGCAACGCGACCGCCGCGGTCTGGGGCTGCGGCGCTTCCGATTCGGTGAGTGTGAAGGTCCCGCCGGCCTGGCGTCGCGCTGCCGACGTGGCTGTCCCGATTGTCGTCCCGTTCGGTCCGTAGACGCGCATGCGCAAAGCGTCGTCCTTTCCGGCGACACGGCACGCGCGGCGACGACCGATGAGGTCAAGCAGCTCAGGCGCGAGGCGCAGGAATATTGCGAACAAGGTCTCGGACGACGCTGGGGTGGAGTTGGATTTCTGTCTCATCTTCGCTCCTTGATGGGCTACGATGAGCCAGAAATCCTCCGTTCCTCAAGTTACCAGTTTTACGATACCCATGACATAATCTCCAACTCGATAGTCCAACGCGAGGAGGCGCGCGTTGAACGCTGCACAGCCCGCTCCGGCGAGCCTTTCAGCGAGCGCCGTGCCATCAAATTTTTCCCATTATTGCGGCAAGTTAGAGAGACGTCGCCGATTGTGGCCGGTACGGATGTTGCCGGGCTTGCGGCAAAAATTGCCGAGACGCACATGCATTTTGCGCCGCGCGACATGCTAGGCGTCACGACGACGCCTTGTGACAGGCAAGTTCGGCATGCTTAATTTTGTCTAAAGGATCAACCGAATGGATTGTCATGCGCTTTGAAGGAACCAGCGCCTATGTGGCCACCGATGATCTCAAGATCGCCGTCAACGCCGCGATTGCGCTAGAGCGTCCGCTCCTGGTGAAAGGCGAGCCGGGCACCGGCAAGACGGTGCTGGCTATCGAAATCGCCAAGGCGCTGAGCGCGCCGCTGATCGAGTGGCACATCAAGTCGACCACCAAGGCGCAGCAGGGCCTCTACGAGTACGACGCGGTGACGCGGCTGCGCGACAGCCAATTGGGCGACGCGCGGGTCAAGGACATCCGCAACTACATCAAACGCGGCAAGCTGTGGGAAGCACTCGCGTCCGACGACCGCCCCGTGCTCTTGATTGACGAGATCGACAAGGCCGACATCGAATTTCCGAACGATCTGCTCCAAGAACTCGATCGCATGGAGTTCTTCGTCTACGAGACCGGCGAAACGGTCCATGCGCGGCGCCGGCCAATCGTCGTCATCACCTCCAATAACGAGAAGGAATTGCCGGACGCGTTTCTGCGCCGATGCTTCTTCCACTACATCCGCTTTCCCGATCCCGACACGATGCGCGCCATCGTCGACGTGCATTTTCCCGGCATCAAGCATCGCCTGGTCGCCGAAGCGCTGAAGCTGTTCTACGAGATCCGCGACGTACCGGGCATGAAGAAGAAGCCCTCGACATCCGAACTGCTCGACTGGCTCAAGCTCTTGATGGTCGAGGACATCTCGGCGGAGACGCTGCGCGAGCGCGACCCGAAGCGGCTCATTCCGCCGCTTCACGGCGCGCTCATCAAGAATGAGCAGGACGTGCACCTGTTCGAGCGCCTGGCATTTATGGCAAGAAGAGAAGGCCGCTAAGATAGCGGCTCGTGAAACCGGCGCGGCAGACGCCGGAGCACACAAAGGCAACAGGTGGAGGAAGCGGCATGAGCGAACTCACGCGCCGTGCGTTGATCGGCGGTCTTGCGGGCGGCGCCGCCGGCGGTCTTGCGGCCGGCGGGGCTTTTGCCGAGTCTGATTGGCCATCCCGAACGATCACGATCATCCACGGCTTTGCCGCCGGCGGTCCGTCCGACGTCGTCGCTCGTGTCGTCGCCGACGGCCTGTCGAAATCGCTGGGCCAGTCGGTCATCGTGGAGCCGCGGCCGGGCGCCTCCGGCACCTCCGCAGCCGCCCAGATCGCGCGGGCCGCGCCCGACGGCTACACGCTCGGCACCATCCCAGCCGGTCACGCCACGGCGGCGGCGACCTTCGCCAAACTGCCGTTCCGCGCGGTCGACGATTTCACCATGATTTCGCTCGCGACCAACTATCCGTACGTGATGGCGGTGAATGTCGAGAGCCCGATCAAAAGCGTCGCCGAACTCATCGAAGCGGCGCGCGCACGCGTTCGACCCCGCTCTTGTACGGCACGCCCGGCACCGGTTCGGGCCCGCATCTCGCCATCGAACTGTTTGCGCTGCAGACGAAAATCAAAGTGCAGCACATCCCCTTCAAGGGCAGCGAGCCGGCCGCGACCGAGCTTGTCGCCAACCGTCTCGATTTCATGATGGACCCGCCCGCGAGCCTGATCGGATTCATTCGCGGCGGCAAACTGCGCGCGCTCGCCGTGTCGAGCCAAATCGCACTATTTCGCCCTGCCCGATATACCGACGGTCGCCGAGAGCGCCGTTCCCGGCTTCGATGCCGCGGCGTGGCAGGGGTTGATCGCACCGGCGGGCTTACCGGCGCCGATCCTTACCCGCCTCAACGGCGAGATCGGGCGCATTCTCAGGGAACCCGCAACGATCGAACGGCTGCACAGCTTCGGCAATGAACCGTCTCCGAGCACGCCGGAGCAATTCAAGAAGATCGTCGTCGACGACATCGCCAAGTGGTCGGCGCTGGCCGACGAAATTCACTTCGAGAAGATTTGAAACGGCCCTCGCCTGTCGGCGATCACCGCACGACGCTCACCACAACGGGTGCATGTCGAACGAATAGACCGCGCCGATGCCGACCGTGAACTGGTTCGGCGAACCGCGTTGGGTGACGAGCGGCGAGTTGGCGGCATCGCCGGTCAGCCGCTCGTATTCGCCGAACACGTGCGCCGACCATTGCTGATTGAAGACATACTCAAGCTGCGATCCGGCGCCATACGAATAGAAGCCGCCGCCCGCCGTATAGGCGGTCAGCGTGCCGAGATTGGGGTGCGCGGCATTGGCATTGGCGGCCTCGGCAGCCGTGATGCTGAAATACGGGCTGGTCGCACTCGCCGACTGCGCCGTCGCTCGCGGCCCGATCGACCAGCGGAATTGCCCAAAGGGAATCACGGCATCGAGGAAGAGATCGCCGGTGACGCCGGTTTCGCCGCCGAAACCTTGGCGAACCTCACCGCGCAACCGCAGCCAGGGAATCGGCCAGAATTCGACGAAGCCGCCGGCTTGCAGGGCGTAGTCGACGTCATTGAGCCCGTTCAACTCGTCATAGGACGTCGAATCGCGTTTCCAGACGAGTTTGAAGGCGGGACCGATCTTGAACTGGCCGAGATCGATGATGCTAAAACCGAAACTGTCGCGCGGCCCGAAATACGGCGCCGGAGTTCCCAGCCTTGCGAATGCTGAACAGCGGCAGGAAGGTGAAACCGAACCTGCTATCGGCCGCGCCCGGCCATGCCGGGACCGCGCGAGGTTCAATACCGACCGTGACGGTCCAATCCGAGGCCGGCGCGGCGTAAGTCGCGGGAGCCGTTGCGGGCGGGGCCGAAGGCGCCGGCAGGTCCGCTGCTGCAGCCACACCCGGAGCGACAATCAAAGCCGCGATCGCCAGCCGCCACTTGGTGAACGACATCAATGCACGCCTCCCGCCCGCTCAAACCCCAAAGCGCACGCAGACCATAAAGCAAAAATGTGAAAGGAGCGAAAGCGCCTACAGGATTGGAATACCGATGTTTGCCGTTTGTTCGGCTTTGCCACACGAATGACGTAAGGGAATCAATGAGTGTGCCCAAACGGACACACGCGCTCGCCTATCATTCCGCCTTTGCCCGCTCCCGCCGAGGTCTCGTCCGCGGCCGTTTCCTCAGCGGAGTGTTCGCCGGCGGCCCAGCTTCGAGCGCTGGCTCGGCTTCGAGCGCCAGCTGCGGCTCAGCCGAATCGCCGGCGCTCGACGGCCAGACTGATTCGCGGCTGGCCGGATTGCCTTCGGTCGTGGCCGCCTCGGCGCGAGACCCGGGCTGAGGCTCCGGGGCGAGGCCCTCGTCCGGTTCGGCGACCATCGCCCGCTCGGCTTCACGAGTCTCGCGCTGCGCAGCGTAGCGAGCCTGTGAGCGGCGCTCGTCGATCGCGTCGCGCACCCGTTTCAGCCAGACGCGAAGCTGCGCGGCGATCCGCCCGCCAATTCCGCCGGCCCAAACCAGCTCGAACGGATTGAACTGCTTCCACGTGTCGTCGCCATCGACGACGGCGCGGGCAATCAGATTGCCGGCCATCGCGGTGGTGTTGAGACCATGGCCGCCGAAGCCGCTCGCGAGCCAGACCCCGGGACCGAACTCGCCGATCTGCGGCATGCGATGGACGGTATTTCCCAGCGTCCCCGACCAGGCGTAGTCGGCCGTGACATCGCCGAGTTGCGGATAGGTTTTCCTGATTTGCGCGGTGAGCGCGCCGACGTAAGCTTGCGGATCGCGTGGCCAAGCGGTCGAACGGCCGAGCCACATCAGCCGGTCGCCGCCGACGATACGATAATGGCTATCAGCGAGATCGGTATCGCTGACGGCGCCGCGATAACCGACAGCCTCCGCGAGAGCCGGCCCAAGCGGCGCCGTCGTGATCACGTAGGCGGTGATCGGAACGAGCGTCGAGACGAGCTGCGGCATGAGCGTGCCGATCTGGACGTTGCCGCAGAGCACGACATGGCTTGCGCGAAGCCGCGCGCTCAGCGTGACGATACGCTTGCGCACGCCCGCGGGGTCAATCGACAGCGCCGGCGTATCCTCAAAGATGCGCGCGCCGTCGCGTTCGGCCGCCGCGGCAAGCGCCAGCGCGTAGTTGAGCGGATGAACCGTAAAGGCGCGAAGATAATGGATAGCGTTGAAGTAACGATCGCTCCGCAGCACCGAGCGGACCCGTTCGGTCGGCCAGCTTTCGATCTCACAGCCGAGCTCACCGAGTTCGCCGACGAGGCGCACGAATTCGTCGCCGCGGTCGACCTTCGATACGTAAAGCCAGCCGTCCTGCGCATCGATGCCGGGCGCTGCCTCGGCTTGAATAATGTCGCGAACGTAATCGACGCCGGCCTGCGACAGTGCCCATAAGTCCTTTGTGCGGTCGAAACCCACGCGGGCGATCAGGCTGTCGGGCTCTGCGGCGAAGCCCGGCAATACGAAACCCGTGTTGCGGCCCGACGCGCCGGACCCGAGCCGGCTTGCCTCCAGCACAGCGACCGTCCAGCCCCGGCGCGCGATCTCGCGCGCCGCCGTCAGGCCGGCCAGGCCGCCGCCGATCACGCACACGTCAACGTCGGCATCAATTGTCAACGGCGGCCGCTGCGGTACATCCACCATCGTAGCGGCGTACCAGCTTTGACCGTAGGCTGTCGTATCCGTAGCGTTCATTGTCCTGTGTGCTGCGCGATACGGTTGTTCAGCGCCAAGCCGGCGACATGGTAGACTGCTGCGATCGAGAAAGCGACATTGCCGCCATGCGCCGTCTGTTGCTGTTGCGCCACGCCAAGACCGAGCGTCCCGAACCGGGCGAGCGCGACCGCGATCGCAAGCTCACGAAGCGGGGCCGCGCCGACGCGCCCGCGATCGGCGCCTACATGGCGCATCACGGGCTTATTCCGGATCTCGCCATCGTGTCGCCGGCCAAGCGCGCTCAGGAAACCTGGGAGCTTGTCGGCGCCGCGTTCACCAAAACGCCGAAAACCGTCAACGACGAGCGGGTGTACAACGCCAGCCCCAAGGAGCTGGTTGAGCTGATCGGGGAAACGCGCGCCGCCCGCTCGCTTCTCGTCGTCGGGCACAATCCCGGCTTGCACGATCTTGCGGTCAGGCTGATCGCGTCGGGCGATGTCGAGACGCGCGAGCGGATCACCGAAGGATTGCCGACGTCGGGACTGGTGATCATCGACCTTCCGTTTGAAGACTGGTCGAAGCTCCACGCCAACGGCGGCCGGCTGGAGCGTTTCGTCAGTCCCCGCTTGATTGCAGCCGCGACCGATTAGACGCTTCTCAGACGCTTCCAGGAGGCTTGCCGTGTACCGCCGCATTCTCGTGCCGATCGATCTTGCCGACGTCGATCTTGCCAAGCCCGCCGTCGCGACGGCCGTTATGATGGCGCGCGAATCGAACGGCTCGGTCCGGTTGATCAATGTCCTGCCGATGACGCCGGTGATGCTGGCGGAATACGTGCCCCCCGATTTCGAAGCGCAACAGCGCGCCTCCGCCGAGGAAGCGATCGGGATCGTCGCCAAGGAAACCGGCCTGCCGCCGGATCGAGTCTCGGCGATCGTGCAGCAAGGCGGCGTCGATCGCGAAATTCTCGACGAAGCCAAGGAGATGAACGCCGACCTCATTGTGATGAGTTCGCACCGCACCGGCATGCGGACCTACTTCCTCGGCTCGAATGCCGGACATGTCGTGCGCTACGCGACGTGCTCGGTTCTGGTGGTGCGTCACCAAACGGATTAGCCACGCCGGTCAAGCCGAAGCGGGATCGTCGCCGTATGCGTTCGGCCCGGGAGTGCCGCACAAAAAGCCGAGTTCAACCACGGCCCAAAGACTCAGCAACGCCGACGGCGCCGCGAAGAAAACCGCATCGTCCTGGCCGAAATAATAGGCCAACGCTTTGCAGAGCAGCGGAATGACATAGAAGACGATCAGCCACCAACCGCGCTTGTTGCGATCGTGCAGCCGTTTCACGCTGATTGCGAGCGCCGCCAAAAGCCACGCCGCGATCGACAAGGCGATCAGTCCAATCCGAACCCGATCGTTTTGGATATTGATGACCGCAAACAGCAGCACGGCCAAGGCGAGCGTCGTCCAGATCTGGAAACGCCACCATTGGATGCGCGTGAACCGCCCGAAGAAACTCCAGTTATTGAGCAGATTCATGTTCGTCCCGATGCATGTCGGGGACTGTCCGTCTCGACCAGCCCCTATGTCGCGCGGCCGGTCCGGCAGGTTCAATCCCAAAAACGATCGCCGTGGCTACCGCGGGATGACGAGCAATTCGACGGTCTCGGGCGCCTGCCGCATGATGAACTTGACGGCGAAGCCGCCTTCGAAGTGGCGCACGACGCGGCCCACGACCGCTCCGACCGCGAGCACCGTTCCGATTTTTGGAATCGTATTGGCCGCAATCGCAGCACCCGAAATCGACAGATCGAGGACGAAGCACGTTTCCCGGTGCCCATCGGCCAGCAAGAGCCAACTGTACGGACTCGTCGGCACGAAGCGGACATCGGATCGCTGATCGGCGATGTCGAGGTTCTTGAAGCGATCGAGCCATTCGATCTTGGTGGCAAGTTTGGCGCGGTCTTCGTCATTGGCGTTGATGCTCATGACAAAGCCGCGGTCCAGGTGGCGGACGACGACCCCTTCGAGCTTTCCGAGATGATCGATATTGGCCATCACGTGTTCGCCGAGCGTGCCGCCGTTCGGGGCGGCAAGCGCAATGGCCTTCGGCGAAACGTTGACCGCGCGGCAGGAGTAGACCCGGCGCTCACCGAATAAATTGCGGTGGTCGGCCAGCGAGTATCGTCCGGGGACGCTGACGATGATGCGTACGTCCTGCCGCTGCTCGACAAATATGAGGTCATCGAACCCCGGCGGCGGCCGCTCTCAAGTCGTCTCTTGCTGAAGCAACACGGCATGCCTCCACGGCGGGCCAATCATCAGCAAGATTTATAAGAAAGTTCGCGACTATCTTTTTTTAGTCATGACGTGATCGTTTTGCGATCATACGTAAGCACATCGTCATTTGCGCGCCACCTTTAAATACTTATACGCGAGACATTCGGTGAATTTCGCCCGTTGATTGTTCATCTAGACATGCTCGCCGGTCAGGCGTTCGATGCTGCGCAGCGCGGGAAACAGCCGCATCCACGCCAGCGCGACCACGATCACACCGATGCCGCCGATCAGCGCCGATGGCACCGCGCCGAACCATGCCGCGAGCGCGCCGGCGCGGAATTCGCCAAGCGTCCCCGACGAACCGCTGAACATCGAATTGACCGACATGACGCGGCCGATCATGTCGTGAGGCGTGCGCGTCTGTACCAGCGATTGCCTGATCACGACGCTGATGGCGTCGGAGGCGCCGTAGACGGCGAGCGCCGCAAACGACAGCGCAAGCGATGTCGAGAGCGCGAACACCGTCGAGGCCAGCCCGAAAGCGCAAACGGTGGCGAACATCAGAAGCCCCGCCCGCCTTTCAATCGCGTGACGGGCGAGTAGGACCGACATGCTCAGCGCACCAACCGCAGGCGCCGAGCGCAGCAGGCCCAGACCCCAGGGTCCGGCATCGAGAATGTCGCGCGCGTAGATCGGCAACAGCGCGGTCACGCCGCCGAGCAGTACGGCAAATAGATCGAGCGAGACGGCGCCGAGCAGAATCTGGTTCTTGCGGATATAGCCGAACCCGGCAAACAGGCTTTCGAGGGTGATCTTCTTGCCCTGCTCGGCGCGATGCTTGCCTTCAACGAAGCTGATGAGAATGCTCGCCATGACGAACGTCACGGTGCAGAGCAGATACACCGTCGCCGGTCCGAACACGTAGAGAAAGCCTCCGAGCGCCGGACCGCAGATGATCGCGGTCTGCTGCGCCGTCGCGGACGCCGCGATCGCGCGCGGCAGAAGCTCGCGCGGCACAATGCCGGGTACAATCGAGTGCAGCGTCGGCGCCTCGAACGCGCGCGCCGTGCCGGTAAGCAGGATCAGCACCAGGATCATGTCGCGGCCGAGCCTGCCCTGCAGCGTGCCGAGCGCAAACGCGGCGGCGCAAACCGCCTTGATGACTTGGCAGACCCCCGCAACGATCGCGCCGGTCAAAACGATCGGCGACCTGGCCGATGACCAGCGCGAACACGACGACGGGAAAGAACTGCATGAGCCCGACCAGCCCGAGGTCGAACGGATCGTTGGTCAGATCATAGAGCTGCCAGCCGACCGCCACAGCCTGCATCTGGTAGGCGCCGCTGGTCGAGGTGCGGGCGCACCAGAAGAACAGGAACGATCGGTGCCCCAGCAAGGACGACGGCGCGGCGACAGTGGCGCTCATCGGCGGCCCGGTATGGCGGAATCCATGGTCCTGCTTACTGCCACCGCCGGCGAAACGCGAGTGGCGAGTGGCGAGCGGCGAAGCCGCGGTCCCTATTCCGCCATTCGCCGTCCGGCCGTGCGCCGCTCCTCAATCGTCGATCGTGATATGCGCCGCCTCGATCACCGGCGCCCATTGTTCGAGGCTTTTGCTGATGAGATCGCGCATCTGGTCCGGCGTGCTGCTGAACGGCTCGGCCTCAAGCGACAGAATGTGCGCGCGCACATCGGGTTTGCTGAAGCCCTTGGCGATCGCGGCCGATAGTTTGTTGACGATCTCCTTCGGCGTGCCGGGCGGTGCGGCGACGCCCATCCAGGTGTCGGCATAAACGCCCGGCAGGGTCTCGGCGATGGTGCCGACATTCGGATAATTCTTCAGCCGTTCGCGGCTCGCGACCGCAAGCAGCTTCAACCGACCGCTGTCGATGTTTTGTTTGTTGGCCAGCATATAGTCGGACATGACGTCGATGTTGCCGGCCAAAAGGTCATTGATGGCGGGCGCCGAACCCCGATAGGGAATCTGCGCCATGCGGAAATCGCCCTTGAGCATCAACAGCGCGCCGAGGAGATCGCCGGTATTGCCTTTGCCTTGATTGCCGTAATTGACCTTGCCGGGATTGGCGCGTGCGTAGTCGATCATCTGGCGGAGATTATCGGCGGGGAAGCCGGACCGCGCGACCACGACGAGCGGATAGGTGGCGAGCACGCTGATCGGCTCCATCGTGCGGGTATCGAAGGCCGATTTCGCGAACACCAGATGAGTGATGCTGTAGGTCAGTTGCGGCGCGCAGAGCAGCGTGTAGCCGTCCGGCGTCGCCCGCAGCACGGACTCGGTTCCGACCCTGCCGCCCGCGCCGCCGGCGCGATTGTCGACCACCATCTGCTGGCCGAGCACGGCCGACGCCCGGTCGGCGGCAATGCGGCACAACAGATCCGCCGTGCCTCCCGCCGACAACGGCACCACGAGCGTAATCGGACGCTCGGGATAACCTTGCGCCAGCACCGGCGCCACGGTGGCGACGATCGTCGCAGCGGCGAAAGCAAATCGGCGAAACATCCAGCCCCCCTCATCTTTCAGCGGCGGCGCTTATATGCAGCCGGCCTGCGTCGATGAGAAAGTCTAGCACGGGAACTTACGCGTGCGCAGTGTGCCGGCGTCGCATTGCTGGCGGGGCAAACGGAGTGCTATCGTCGACCAACCATAAACCCGCCCAAGGTCATCCCAAGGTCCCGCCATGCCGCTCGTTGTGAAGCCGTTGTCGCCCGCGTTGGGCGCCGAAATCGTCGGCGTCGATCTGCGCGAGAAATTGCCCGAGAAGACGCTCACCGAGATCGTCGACGCCTGGCATCAGCATCTCGTTCTGCTGTTCCGCGACCAGAAGCTGTCCGAGGACGACCAGATCCGCTTTGCTGAGCACTTCGGTGTCCTGCAGAAGCGCACGCGGCCGCCCGAAGCGCGCAACGAAGAGGCGATCATCAAGCATCCCGAATTCACGATGCTGGTGTCGAACATTCGGGAAAACGGCAAACTGCTGGGCTCGCTGCCGGACGGCGAGATGCATTTCCATTCCGACCAGTGCTATCTGGAAAAACCCGCCAAAGGCACCTTCCTCTACGCGATCGAGGTGCCGTCCATCGGCGGCGACACGCTGTTCCTCAACATGTACGAGGCCTACGACAAGCTGCCGGCCGAGCTGAAAGCGCGCGTCGACGGCCGCAAGGCGCTCAACGCCTATCTTTACGACTCCACGACGCGCGGCATGAACCGGTCGAAACTCGATCTCACCGCCCATCCGCACTACGCGCAGCCGGTCGTGCGCACCCATCCGGACACGCACCGCAAGGCGCTCTACGTCAACCGCCTGATGACGTGGAGCGTCGAAGGCATGGAGCCGAACGAGAGCAACGCGCTGCTCGACAACCTATTCTCACACATCGAGCAGGATCAATTCATTTACGCGCACAAATGGCGCGTCGGCGACCTCGTGCTGTGGGACAACCGCTGTACGCTGCATGCGCGCACGGATTTTTCCGACAAGGAGCGCCGCATGCTGCGACGTCACGTCGTCATAGGCGACCGTGTGTTTTGATCGACACAAGATCGACGCCGTTTCCGACATTGTGACACTTGGCCCCCCGTGACACTTGGCCTCGGCCGCGCTCTGGCCTCATCAGCTACCATTTCTCTTGAGCAAGATTTTGCGTGGTCATTCGCCGGGGGGCGGCAGATGCGGTGGCGCGACTTCATACGGCGGAGCGGCGGCGTGGCCTGTCGCGGCGGACGCGCAGCCGGCAAAGCAGCAGCGGATCGGCGTGCTGATGGCCTACGCCGAGCGCGATCCGGAAGGTCAGGTCTTTGTCGCGGCCTTCCGCGAGGGTTTGCGCGCGCTCGGCTGGTCGGAAGACAGCACCCTGCGAATTGCCGATCGCTGGGCGGGAGCCGATCCCGCGATCATGCAGAAGCTGGCGAAGGACCTCGTCGCGTTACAGCCCGATCTCATTCTGTCCCACAGCACGACGACGACGGCTACTTTGCTCCGGGAGACTCGCAGCATTCCGATCGTATTTGCCAACGTCACCGATCCGATCGGAAGCGGCTTTGTGACCAACCTGCCGCGCCCCGGCGGCAACGCCACCGGCTTCATCAACATGGAAGACTTGATGAGCGGCAAATGGCTGGAGCTGCTCAAGGAGCTGTCGCCGAATGTCAGGAGAGCCGCATTCCTGTTTAATCCGGTGACGGCGCCCTATTCTGACTATTATCTGAAGACCTTCAAGGCGGCGGCACCGTCGCTCTCGATCGAGGGCCGTGTTGCTCCGGTTCGCAACAACGCCGAACTCGAAATGGCCTTCGCGTCTCAGGCGCGCGAACCGAACGGCGGCCTCCTCATTATGACGGACAATTTCACGACCGCGCATCGGGCTGAAATTGTTGCGCTCGCCGCCCATTACAAAATTCCCGCAGTGTATCCCTACCGATTTTTCGCCGATCTCGGCGGGCTCGTCTCTTATGGCAGCGACCCGCGCGACAATTTCCGCCGGGCGGCGGCGTATGCGGATCGAATTCTCAGAGGCACCAGCCCGCGCGACCTTCCATTCGAAGCTCCGGTCAAATTCGATCTGGTGATCAACGCCAAGACGGCGGAATCGCTCGGACTGACCGTGCCGCTCTATTTGCAGCAGCGCGCCGACGATGTGATCGAGTAGGGCAACGCGATCAACGTGGCGCCGCATGCTGCGGCATCACGTCATGATGGGCTCGTCACTGCTTCACCAAGTCCATACGGCAGGTTCGTCCCTCGACACGAGTGGCCTTGGCATGGGTATCGTCGAATTGGCCCGTCCAGGGAAACTCAAACTTAACACCGGAGCGGCGAACGAGCGAATAGCTCGCGTTAATTGTCAGACCCTTTTGAACCAGCTGAATACTTCCATCAGATGCGATCGTCCCATCGAATTGCGTATAGCCCGGCTGACCGGACGTCCCCCATTCACAGTGAAAGACACCGCTCTTTACCCTCCCGATACATTGACGTGTCCACGCTTGGACAAGCTGTCGTCTTGGAGACGCGAGCGCCCGTCGCTTCCGCGAGCAAGCCATTCAGGACCGACAATGGCGAGAAGCACCTCGGCTTGTGACAAGGCGGACTTGATGTGCTGCCGGAAATCGGTGCCGAAAGGGATATTCTCGATGTCCATGAACACCGATTTGTCACCGAAATGCGCAATCAAACGATCGACAATGCGGCGTGAGATCGCCTGCGAATCGATCGACGGTAGGAGACAATGATTTTAGACATGACGTTAACGGGGACCAGCGACGCCCCATCAAGTGGTCCTAAAAGAAAGATACACTATTGCTGGCGCGCGTGTACAGGTCATCCCGGCCTCGGGTCCGCGCCCGGACATGTTTTCTTTCACCCCGCCAGCGCCGCGAGAATCCTCGCCCAGCTGCGAATGCCCTTGTGGAAGCATTTGAGGTCGAACTTCTCGTTCGGCGAATGCACGCGGTCGTCGTCGAGCGCAAAGCCGACCATGAGCGTGTCCATTCCGAGCACGGTCTTGAAGTCGCCGACGATCGGAATAGAGCCGCCGGCGCCGATCGTCACCGCCTTCTTACCCCACTCTTCGCCGAGCGCATTGCGCGCCTTGTTGAGCGCCGGATTATCGAACGCGACTTCGAACGCGGGGTTGCAGCCGAAATTGCCGAATTCGACGGCGCAGTCGACCGGCAGGCGTGCCCGCACAAACTCGCGAAATGAGGCGCGGATTTCTTCCGGGTCCTGGGCGCCGACGAGACGGAACGACACCTTCGCGCTCGCCTTCCCGGGGATCACGGTCTTCGCTCCCTCCCCGGTGTAGCCGCCGATAATGCCGTTGACCTCGGCCGTCGGCCGCGTCGCAACCTGCTCGATCAGCATGCGGCCTTTTTCGCCGGCCGGTTCCTTCAGGCCGACGGGGCGCAGGAATTTTTCCGGCGTGAAGTCGAGAGCGGCGAGATCGGCCTTGATGTCGGACGGCAGGTCGTGAACACCCTCGTAAAAACCCGGGATGGCGACCGAGCCATCCGGCTTGTGCATCGCCGAGAGAATATCGGCGAGCACGTGAATCGGATTGCGCGCCGCACCGCCGAACAGGCCCGGAATGCAGGTCGCGGTCGGCGCAGGTAAGCTTGATCTCTTCGTAGACCAGTCCGCGCAACGACGTCGTGATCGACGGCGTCTGTGCGTCCCACATGCCGGTGTCGCAGACGAGCGCGAGATCGCGCTTCAGCTCCGCGGCATTGTCGCGCACGAAGCCGAACAGGTGTTTTGAGCCGCACTCCTCCTCGCCCTCGATCATCATCGTGATGTCGAGCGGCAGCGTCCCGGTCACGGCCTTGAACGCGCGGCAGGCCTCGACGAAGGTCATGGCCTGGCCTTTGTCGTCGCAGGCGCCGCGCGCGACGATGATCTTGCGGCCGCCGTCGAGGGTCTCGACGCGCGGCTCGAACGGCGGCGTCTGTCCACAAATCCAGCGGATCGACCGGCTGGACGTCGTAATGGCCGTAAAACAAGACGCGCGGTGCGCTGCCGTGCGTGCCCGTTGCCGCTTTTGCCGATAACGACCGGATGGCCTTCGGTCGGACGCACGCTGGTCTCGAAGCCAAGGCTGCGCAAATCCGCCGCGACATGCTCGGCGGCGCTGCGGCACTGCGGCGCGTAAGCCGGATCGGTCGACACCGACTGGATGCGCAGTAAGTCGAACAGGCGATCGAGGCTCGCGTCAAGATCGCGGTCGATGCGGTCAAGGACCGCGGGCAGCGCGTCGGATGCCGTACTCATTCGCGTCACCTCTTCAGCACGCCGCCGAGCGCGCCGCGCACGACCGCCTTGCTGATGTTGCCCGCGCTCTTGCTGCCGGTCTCCCTGGCCAATTCTGCCGCAACCTGCGTCGCGACGCCGGCCACGACCGCGCGCGCGACGTTGCGCGCGACCTGCTGCGAGGTGCTCAACACCTGGCCGCGCGGCCGGCCGATGCCGAACAGATCGCTGAACCAGTTGCCGATCCGGCGAAAAAAGCCGACATGCTCCGGCGCCTGACCCGGCGCTCCGGCAGCGCCCGGTGCACCCGGCACGCCCGCGCCGGGCGCCGGCAGCCCACCGCCAGCCGCCAGCCGCTTCTGCAAAATCTCATAGGCGGATTCCGGGTCGACCGTCGTGTCGTATTTGCCTTTGAAGCGGGCTCTTGGCGATCACCGCCTGACGCTCCTTGGGCGTGACCGGACCGATCCGCGCCGACGGCGGACGGATCACGGTGCGATCGACCATCGACGGGGTGCCTGAACCTTCGAGGAATGACACCAGCGCCTCGCCCTTGGCGAGCTGCGTGATGACTTGCGCGGTGTTGAGCTTTGGATTCGGCCGGAAGGTTTCGGCCGCGGCTTTCACCGCCTTCTGGTCACTGGGCGTGAACGCCCGCAGGGCATGCTGCACACGGTTGCTGAGCTGCGCCAAAACCTTGTCCGGCACGTCGATCGGATTCTGTGTTACGAAGTAGACGCCGACGCCCTTGGAGCGGATGAGCCGGACCACCTGCTCGACCTTGTCGAGCAATTCCTTCGGCGCCTCGTTGAAGAGCAGATGCGCCTCGTCGAAGAAGAAGACGAGCTTCGGCTTCGGCGGATCGCCGACCTCAGGCAGCTTCTCGAACAATTCCGAGAGCAGCCAGAGCAAAAACGTGGCGTAGAGCCGTGGGTTCGCCATCAGCTTGTCAGCGGCCAGCACGTTGATATAGCCGCGGCCGTTCGGCGCGGTCTGCATCAGATCGGTGATCGAGAGCGCCGGTTCGCCGAAGAACTTCGTGCCGCCTTGGTTCTCCAGCACCAGAAGCTGGCGCTGCACGGCGCCGACCGCAGTCACCGGGACGTTGCCGTAGCGGGCGCCGATCTCCTTGGAATTCTTCGACAAATAGGACAGCAGCTCGCGCAAATCCTTCAAATCGACGAGGCCGCTGCCATCGGCTGCCTTCAGCTCCGGGTCATCGTCGGCATAGCGGAAGGCGATGTTGATGATGCCTTCCTGGACATCGTTGAGCGCCAGCATGCGCGAGACCAGGAGCGGCCCCATTTCGAAGATCGTCGCGCGGATGGGGTGGCCCTGCTCGCCGAACAGATCCCAGAAGATCGCCGGGAACTCTTCGGGCTCGTAGTCAAAGCCGACCTCCTTGGCGCGCTTGACCAAATCGGGTTTCGCCTCGCCGCTCGCAGCGATGCCGGAGAGGTCACCCTTGATGTCGGCGGCAAAGACCGGAACGCCGGCGCGCGAAAAGCCCTCGGCAAGCACCTGCAGCGTGACGGTCTTGCCAGTGCCGGTCGCGCCGGTGGCAAGCCCATGGCGGTTGGCGAGCGCCAAAGTCAAAAATTCGTCCGCCGCGCTCTTGCCGACAAAAATTTTGCCGTCCCGATCCGGATTTGCCATTACCAGTATCCTATCCCGCGAGCATCAGCGCCGATCGCGGCCGCAAGCCAAGCGCGTTTGCAAATGTATAGTGCGGGGGTCGCTTCATTTCTACTGCCGCTCCCGCGTCTCAAGTGCCGCTCTCACGTCGCAAAAGCGTTGCACGTTTGCAACGCTTTGCCGCATCGCTGCATTCCACCGCGGCAAAACGGCCTTCTTTGCTGCTCCGGAACTTGTCACGCCTTCCCTGAACGGACATTATTCAAAGAACCTGTCGATAGCGCAGGGTTGTCGAGGGGGTTATGGACGAACTGATCGAGCGTCTCGTCGCGCTCGGCATCGACCGAACGGCCGCTGAGAAGGCCATCGGCATCGTTTTCAATTTTCTGGTCAGGGAAGGACCAGCCGACAAGGTGCGACCTTTCTTGGCCAAGCTCCATGGAGCCGAAGCCTTGATGGCGAAGACCGCAGACGGCGGCGCCGATGATGCCGGCGCCGGCGCAGGCGGCTTTTTGGGGGGCGGCATGGGTGGGATCATGGGCGCTGGCATGCAGATGATGGCCCTGGGGTTGAGCATGGGGCAGGTACAGAGCGTCGCGCGCGAGATTCTCGCCTATTCGCGCGAAAAGGCCGGCGTGGACGCCGTAGCCGATGCCGTCGCGGCCATTCCTGGTCTTGCTCAGTTTATCTGAAGGCGCGGGCGCTCCTGCGCCGACGAGGCTACGATGCCCTACCCCATCACCGATATCCGGGACATCGGGCCGAACGCGGCCGCGATCCTCAAGTCGGCCGGAATTCGCACCACCACGGGCTTACTCCGTTCAGCAAAAACGCCGAAGCAGCGGCTCAGGCTCGCCGAGCGGATCGGGACCGATGAGAAGCACGTGCTCGACTGGGTGACGGCCGCCGACCGGCTGCGCGTCAAAGGCGTCGGCTGGGAGTATTCTGTGCTGCTGTCGGCGGTCGGCGTGCGGACGGTCAACGAGCTCAAGTATCGAAACCCGCAGAAGCTCGTGCGGGCGATGGCCGAAGCCAACGCCAAGCGCAAGCTCGTCCGGCTCATGCCGTCGCTGAACATCGTGCAGCGCTGGCTCGAAGACGCCAAAAAACTGCCGCCGATGATCCGTTATTGACTGCTAGGCCGTGTGGACGGATTTGATCAAGATGAAGCCGAGAGCAAGCGCGACGAATGAGCCGTAATTCTGCGCCGTCTTCTCGCATCGAAGCGCGATACGTTTGAAGCGCTTGAGTTTGCCGACGGCTTGTTCGATGCGTGCCCGCGCCTTGTAGAGTGTTTTCGGAAAGAAGGTGGGGATGTCCTTGGTGTTGGATCGATACGGGATCGCCGGACATATTCCACGTTGACGTGCGGCCTCGCGATTTGATTTAAAATCATAGCCCTTGTCACCGAGCGCGGCGCGCGGATTGATATCGGGGCCGATGTCGAGAAGCGTCTCGAAGTTGCGGCTATCGCTGGCTTCACCACCGGTGAGATGAAAGGCAATTGGCAAGCCACCGAAATCGGTCTTCAAGTGGATCTTGGTAGAGAAACCGCCACGCGAGCGGCCCAGCGCCTGATCGTGCTGCCGCCTTTTGCGCCTGCCGCCGAGACATGGGCGCGGACCACGGTGGAATCGAACATCTGCACCAGATCCGCCGTCTCGCTCAATGCCGCCAACGCATCGAAGAAAGCTTCGAAAGTTCCGGACCGGCTCAAGCGCCAGAACCGCTTCCAGACGCTGTTCCAATGCCCAAACTTTTCCGGGAGTGCCCGCCAAGTGATGTTGTGAACCACGAAATACTGCAGGGCTTCGAGAAACTTTCGGTCATCCCGACCTTTGTCGCCGCGGCGTGGGCATGATGCATCAAATACCTTCAAAACAATCGTCCAGTCCTCTTCCGTCATGGCAGTGAGCATGGTCGGTCCTCCAAATAACCGACCGCCCATAAGTCACAGAAAAAATGATTTGGGAATCCCTCTACCCTATGACTTTGCTAAATCCGTCCACACGGCCTAGCAGAGGCTGCCGCGTCAGCGCGCGTTGCGGTGGCGGCTCGCTGCCGCGTGCCTTACCTTTAAGGCCATCAAAGAGCACAAGGCGAACACCATGAGCGAAACAATGGAAATGGACGGCGCCTGTCACTGCGGGACGGTCCGGTTTCGCGTGAAGCTGTCGGATGGCTTCAACAGCGCGCGCCGCTGCACCTGCTCCTATTGCCGCATGCGGGGCGCCGTGGCTCTATCGGCCGCGTTCGGCGATATTTCATTCCAGTCGGGCGAAGACGCGCTGACGCTCTACAAATTCAATACCGGCATCGCCGAGCATTACTTCTGTTCCAAATGCGGCATCTATACCCACCACCGGCGCCGCTCGAACCCCAATCAGTACGGCGTCAACGTCGCGTGCCTTGCCGGCGTGAGCCCATTCGACTTCGAGGATGTGCCAGTGATCGACGGGGTCATGCATCCGAGCGATCAGGGCGCGGGGTCGAAAGCCCATATCGTCGGCCATTTGCGTTATATTCCGACCGAGCAGCGGACCTGAAGGACGCGAAGGCAGAGACGCCCGTCGCGCTGCTTAACTCCCTGCGGCTGGCCACGCAAAGCCACGCCGCAAGCTTTGACGCAATGGCCGAACGCGATGGCTGAAGGAACCGCCGCAAGCCTGACCCGCCCTGCCCGCTCCACGCCGGGATCGCCGGGCGGCAGCGGCACGCTCGCGCGGCTTTTGGCAAAGCGCAGGCCGCTTGTCATGGGCGTGCTGAACGTCACGCCGGATTCGTTTTCCGACGGCGGCCGTTTCCTCGACCCGGCGCAAGCTATAGCGCAGGCGCAGCGCCTCGCCGCCGAAGGCGCTGACATTCTCGACGTCGGCGCGGAATCGTCACGGCCTTATGGCGGCGCGGTGCGTGTGCCGCTGGATGAGGAACGCGAACGCCTTGCTCCGCTGCTGCCCGCCGTCGTTGGGCTCGGCGTTCCAGTTTCGATCGACACCATGAAGGCCGGCGTGGCCGCATGGGCGGTCGATCAAGGCGCGGCGATTGTCAACGACGTTTGGGGCTTGCAGCACGACGACGGGATGGCGCGCGTCGTCGCCGAGCGCGGCGTTCCCGTCGTCATCATGCACAACCGCGACAGTGCCGATCCGGCGATCGACATCGTCGCCGACGTGACGGCTTTCTTCTCGCGCTCGCTCGACATCGCGGCGCGCGCCGGCGTTGCGCGCGACAGCATCGTGCTCGATCCCGGCATCGGCTTCGGCAAGACGGCCGAGCAGAGCATGACCTGCATCGCGCGGCTCGATGCCTGGAGCGGCTTTGGCCTGCCGCTGCTCGTCGGCGCATCGCGCAAGCGTTTCATCAATTCTATCGTGCCGTCGGAGCCGATGGAGCGGCTCGGCGGCTCGCTCGCGGCGCATCTGCTCGCGGTCGAGAACGGCGCCGCCATTGTGCGCGTTCACGACGTCGCGCCGACCGTTCAGGCGCTCGCCATCGCGGCGGCGATCAGGCAGTCGCGATGAGCGACGCGATCTTCGTCAACGGCCTCGTACTGCACGCCTATCACGGCGTGATGCAGCACGAGGCCAAGGTCGGACAGACCTTCAAGCTCGATCTTCTGCTCGACATCGATCTCGCTGAAGCCTCGCGCACCGACACGCTCAAGCACACGGTTTCGTACGACATGGTCGTCAAGGCCGCGAGCGAAGCGTTTTGCGCCCGCCGCTACCGGCTGGTCGAGGCCGCGGCCGGCGCGGTCGCGGATGCCGTGCTCAGCCGCTGCCCGACCGTTCGCCGTATCCGCGTCACCGTGCACAAGCCGCACGCTCCTATCGCCGCGACCTTCGACGATGTCGGCGTCGTCATCGAGCGCACGCGGGCATGACCGCCTCGCCGGTGGTGGGGGCGCTTCATTGCGCTCGGCGGCAATATCGGTGACGTGCGGTCCACCTTCGATCGCGCCCTTGCGATGCTGTGCGATGGCGATACGGCCCGGCTCTCGAGACGCTCGTCCGATTACCGGACGCCGCCTTGGGGCGTCACCGACCAGCCGCCTTTCTTCAACGCTGTGATCGCGGTCGCGACATCGCTGCCGCCTCATGGTCTTCTTGCCTGCATGCAAGACACCGAACGCGCGCTGGGGCGCGACCGCGCCCACGAACGGCGGTGGGGGCCGCGCACCATCGACCTCGATCTCATTGGCTATGATGAGGCGGCACTGAACGACGCAACGCTGACCCTGCCGCATCCGCGGCTGTTCGAGCGCGCCTTCGTCCTCGTGCCGCTCGCCGAGATCGCGCCGGACGTCCTCATCAGCGGCGTTCGGGTTGCCGACGCGCTGGGCGGCTCGATGCAAGCGGCATCGAGAAGCTCCGCCCCGGTAGCCCCCTCCCCGCAACATCGCGCCACACGGCACGCCACTTGCACGCGCAAAAGCGTTGACCTTTGGGTATATTGGCCCACCCGGCCACTCATGGCATTTTGCAGCAATGACGGACGCGGACACCCTGACATTGGCTGCCGATTTCCCCCCGGCGACGCGGGATGAATGGCGCGAACTGGTCGATGGCGTCCTCAAAGGCGCTCCGTTCGAGCGGCTCAAGAGCAAGACCTATGATGGCCTGACCATCGAGCCGCTCTACGCCCGCGCGGCGGCCGCGCATACCGTGGCCGGAGCGGCACCCGGCGCCGCTTGGACGCTGATGCAGCGGGTCGATCACCCCAATCCCGCTGCGGCGAACGCGCAGGCGCTCGACGATCTGGAAAACGGCGCGACCGGCCTCGTGCTGGCGTTTGCCGGCTCGGTCAGCGCCAACGGCTTCGGCCTCGATGCGTCCGCTGCCACGCTTGCCCGCGTGCTGGAGGGCGTCCATCTCGATGCCGAGATCGCCATTGATCTCAACCTCAGTCCGTCAACGCGAGACGCTGCGCGGAATTTCGCGGCGCTCGTCAAAAACCGCGGACTGTCGCCGGCGTCGGTCGATCTGCGCGCCAGCATTAATCCGATCGGGGGCTTTGCCGCGACCGGTGCCGCGCCGCGGCTCTGGCCGCAACTTGCGCCGAATTTCGCGGCGATGATCGGCGAACTCGCCGGGGAAGGCTTCCGCGGACCATTTGCGGTCGCTGACGGCCGCATCATCCATAACGCGTGCGGTTCGGAAGCGCAGGAACTCGGCTTCGCGGTGGCCAGCGCTGTTGCCTATCTGCGCGCGCTCGAAGCAGGCGGCATGACGCTGGAAGCCTCGCGCGACGCGATCTATTTCCGGCTGTCGGCCGACGCCGACCAGTTTCTCACCATGGCGAAGTTCCGCGCGCTGCGAAAACTCTGGGCGCGCGTCGAGGCTGCCTGCGGACTTGCGCTAAAGCCCGTCATGGTCGCGGCAGAGACGGCGTGGCGCATGATGAGCAAGCGCGATCCCGACGTGAACATGCTGCGCACCACGATCGCGGTCGCCGCCGCGGGCCTCGGCGGCGCCGACAGCATCACGGTGCTGCCGCATACCGCGCCGCTCGGTCTGCCCGATGCCCTCGCCCGTCGTATCGCGCGCAACACGCAACTCGTGCTGCTGGACGAGTCAAACCTCGCGCGCGTCGCCGATCCAGCCGCGGGCTCGGGCGCGTTGGAGGCGCTGACGCAGGAGCTGAGCAACGCGGCCTGGTTGCTGTTCCAGGAGATCGAACGCTCCGGCGGCGTTTGGGCCGCGCTCGAAAGCGGCATGATCCAACAAAAAGCCGCAGCGGTCCGCGCCGAGCGTCAAAAAGCCATAGCGCATCGCAAGGACATTCTGACCGGCACGAACGAATTTCCAAATATTCACGAAAGAACGCCGGCAGTTCTCGACGTGAAGCCGAAGGCGCCGCCGAGCGAAGGCGCTACGGCCGTCACCATCGAGAAACTGCCGCGGCTTCGCCTCGCCGAGCCGTTCGAGGCGCTTCGCGACAAATCGGATGACATGCTGACGCGAAGCGGCGCGAGGCCTAAGGCGTTCCTCGCCAATCTCGGCACGCTCGCGGAATTCACGCCGCGCTCAAGCTTCGCCAAGAATTTTTTCGAGGCCGGCGGTATCGAGGCCCTCGGCAACGACGGTTTCTCACCGGGGGGCAGCGAGCAAACAACAGACCTCAAGGCGCTCACGGCCGCCTGCACATCATCCGGCGCCGCTCTTGTTTGCCTCTGCTCCACCGACAAGATTTACGACAAGGACGCGGGGGCGGCGGCGCAGGCCCTGAAAGCGACGGGCGTGCGCCAAATCTATCTGGCCGGCCGGCCGCGCGAGCGGGAAGCCGATTTGCGAACGGCTGGCGTGCAATCGTTCATTTACGAGGGCTGCGACGCACTCGCGACTCTTCGCGCCGCTTACGATATTCTGGGCAACTGAAAACGGGTGACCGGATGAGCCGAATCCCGAATTTCGCTGACGTCGCATTCGCCGAAACCGCCTCGCCTGAAGCGGCAACGGCCGCGCCTTGGCTCACGCCCGAGGGGATCGTGGTCAAGTCGGCCTATGGCGCGGGCGACCTGAACGGCATCGACTTCCTCGATACCTATCCGGGCATCGCGCCCTATCTGCGCGGCCCCTACCCGACCATGTACGTCACCCAGCCGTGGACCATCCGGCAATACGCCGGGTTCTCGACGGCGGAGGACTCCAACGCCTTCTACCGCCGCAATCTCTCGGCCGGACAGAAAGGCCTCTCGATCGCGTTCGATCTCGCCACCCACCGCGGCTACGACTCGGATCACCCGCGCGTCTCCGGCGATGTCGGTATGGCGGGCGTCGCCATCGATTCCATCTACGACATGCGCACGCTGTTCGCCGGCATTCCGCTCGATCAAATGTCGGTGTCGATGACGATGAACGGCGCCGTGCTGCCGGTGCTGGCGCTCTATATCGTGGCCGCCGAGGAGCAAGGCGTGCCGCCGGAAAAACTCGCGGGCACGATCCAGAACGACATCCTCAAAGAATTCATGGTGCGCAACACCTACATCTATCCGCCGAAGCCGTCGCTGCGCATTATCTCCGACATTTTCGCCTACACGTCGGCGCATATGCCGAAGTTCAATTCGATTTCGATCTCCGGTTATCACATGCAGGAGGCTGGAGCGACGGCGGACCTCGAACTCGCCTACACGCTCGCCGACGGCGTCGAATATCTGCGCGCGGGCCTTGCGGCCAACCTCGCGGTCGACCGCTTTGCGCCACGGCTGTCGTTCTTTTTCGGCATCGGCATGAACTATTTCATGGAGATCGCCAAGCTTCGCGCCGCGCGTCTGTTGTGGGCGAAGCTGATGAAGCAGTTCGAGCCGCGCGATGCGCGCTCGCTGTCGCTGCGCACCCACTGCCAGACCTCGGGCTGGTCGCTCACTGCGCAGGACGTGTTCAACAACGTGACGCGGACCGCGATCGAGGCGATGGCGGCGACCCAAGGCGGCACGCAATCGCTGCACACCAACGCGCTCGACGAAGCGCTGGCGCTGCCCACCGACTTTTCCGCGCGGATTGCGCGCAACACGCAGATCGTGCTCCAGCGCGAGAGCGGCACGACCCGCACCATCGATCCCTGGGGCGGTTCGTTCTATGTCGAGCGGCTGACCTACGATCTCGCCCGGAAAACCTGGGAGCATATCCAGGAGGTCGAAGAACTCGGCGGCATGACGCGCGCGATCGAGGCGAGCCTGCCGAAGCTGCGCATCGAGGAGGCGGCCGCCCGCACACAAGCGCGGATCGACGCCGGCGTGCAGGCCGTGATCGGCGTCAACAAATTCCGGCCGCAGAACGAAGCGGCGATCGACGTGCTCAAAGTCGACAATGCCGCGGTCCGGCAGCTGCAGATCGACAAGATCGAGCGTCTCAAGAGCGAGCGCAATCCGCAGGCCGTTGCGGATGCGCTCGCCGCGCTCACGCGCAACGCCGAAGGCGGCAACGGCAATCTGTTGGCGCTCGCCATCGATGCGGCGCGCGCCAAAGCGACCGTCGGCGAAATTTCGCTGGCGCTGGAAAAGGTCTTTGGCCGCCATCAGGCCGAGATCAAGACCATTTCCGGCGTCTACAAGCAGGAGGTCGGCGTGTCGGACGCCGTCGAACGGGTGCAAAAACTCGTCGCCGAGTTCGAAGACAATGAGGGCCGCCGGCCCCGCATCCTCGTCGCCAAGATCGGCCAGGACGGGCACGATCGCGGCCAGAAGGTGATCGCCACCGCATTCGCCGATCTCGGCTTCGACGTCGACATCGGTGCGCTGTTTGCGACGCCCGCCGAAGCCGCGCGCCAGGCGGTCGAGAATGACGTCCACATCCTCGGCGTCTCCTCGCTCGCTGCCGCGCATTTGACATTGGTGCCGCAGCTCAAGGCGGAACTCGCGAGCCAAGGCCGCGGCGACATTATGATTGTTGTCGGCGGCGTTGTGCCGCCGCAGGACTACGAGACGCTCAAAGCCGCCGGCGCCGAGGCGATCTTTCCGCCCGGCACCGTCATCGCCGAAGCCGCCGAGGCGCTGCTGCACACGCTCAACCGCCGTCTCGGCCACACCAAGGCCGCGGCTGAGTGAATTCCGTTGTCATTCCGGATTGCCGCGAAGCGGCAAGTCCGGAATCCATAATCACAGGTCGGCGAATATAGATTCCGGGTTCGCGGGCTTTCGCCCGCGCCCCGGAATGACGTCACCCCGCAACACTCCCCCACGTCTTCGCCAGCTGTTCCGCCCCGCGCAGCGACACGGCGAAGATCGTGTAGGTCGGGTTCGACGCGCCTTCGGTCGGGAAGATGCACGGGCCGGCCATCCACAAGTTTGGAACCTCGTGGGTCTGGCCGTAGCTGTTGGTCACGGAGTTCGACAAGTCCGTGCCCATGATGGCGCCGCCGTGTAGATGGCTTGTCGGCATGACGGGGCCCTTGCCGGACCAGGACTCCTTAGCGTCCGTGGCCTTGGCGATCTTAAGGCCCTGATCGAAGTTCGCGTTCCACAGCGCCACCGCATCGTCGTCGAAGCTGTGAATGAGGCGCGCCATCGGCAGGCCGAACTCGTCCTTGTCGCTGACGAGTTCGACGCGGTTTTCGATATTCGGCAAGTCCTCGCCGAAGATCGTCAGATGCGTGAGCCCGCGCGCTGCGCGCTTCATGTAGGCGGCAAGCGCCGGCCCGAACAAATCGCTGCGCGACTGCGCATAGTCGCTCATCTTGTGCGACGCGCCGGCGCTCATGAACGAAGAGCCGAACGCGCCCGGATAGCTGGTCTTGGCGTAGCGGTCGTACGACATGAACTGCGCGCCGACCGTGCCCATATGCGGCGTGATGTCCTCGTCGAACAGCGCCAAGGTGCCGGCGATGTGATGGGTCATCATGAATTTGCCGACCAGCTCGTTCTTGTTGGCGAGACCTTTGGGATGCTTGTCGGTTGCCGAGTTGAGCAGGATGCGCGGGTTCTGCGCCGACCAGGCGGCAAGCACGACAACGTTCGCCTCCTGGACCTGCCGCTGCTTCTGCGCGTCGTAATATTCGACGCCGATCGCACGCGTGCCCTCCGGATTGGTCAGCACGCGCGTGACGTTGCTCATACCGCGCACCTCGGCGTTGGCTTTCCGCGCCTCGCCGAGATACGTCACCACCGGATTGGCGAGCGCGCCGATCGGACAGCCGACGTGACACCAGCCGTCATAGATGCACGCCGCCCGCCCCTTGTAGGGCACCGAGTTCATTCCGTTCGCCATCGGGATGAAGTGAATGCCGTTAGCCTCGGCGCCTTTGACCCAGACTTCGCCGCCCGGGAATATCTTCATCGGCGGCATCGGATAGGGTTTGCCGGCCGGCCGCCATTTTTCTTCCGCCTTGGCATCCCCAGAGACGCCGACATCCTCCGCGACCTTGTCGTAGAACGGAGCGACATCCTCATAAGCGATCGGCCAATCGTGACCGCGATTGTGCTCGCTCTTCATCTTGAAGTCGGTCGGAAGGTAGCGCGGGAACTGCGCGAAGTAATGCAGCGCCGCGCCGCCGACCGCGTAAGACGCCTGGTTGGCGTAGGCGAACGGATGCTTGCCGCCGAGCAGGATGGGGCCGCCAGCGGGCTTGAGCCGGCGGCCCCACATGTCGGAACTGATCAGGTCCGTCAGCTGCCAGTCGGGACCATTGTCGAGCACGACGACTTTCTTGCCTGCCTTGGCGAGCACGGCGGCATAGACCGACCCCGATGCACCGGAACCGACGATGACGACATCGACTTTTTCGTTTGCCATGTCACCACCTCTTCGTCGGCGCGATGTGGGGCATGTAAGGCACGCCAAGCGCGGCGTAGCCCTCCATGGTGTTGTAGACGACGTCGACGGCGTCGCTGCGCAGCACGTTGTAGATGAACGGTCCGGGCGGACCCTCCCAGCCGTCGATTTTGTTCTGCCGCATCAGATCGACGAAGCTGTGCTGTTCGTCGGGCGTCAGCTGCGCGAACTTTTTGCCCTTAGCCTTGTCGCTTGCCTTGTCGACGGCGCCGAGCGCGGCGCGGTAGAAGTTCGCAAACGGCGGCCGGACGTTGAGGATGCGCGCCTGCAGCAGCGCCTCCTCCGGCGGAATCGAAATCTGCTGATCGACGAAGTTGGTGATGCCGGCGTCTTTGGCGCCGGGCGCGAGCGTCTCGCCGATGGCGTCAAGCGTTGCCGCCTGGTCGGCGGTCAAGGTCCGCAGCGGAACACCCTCGGCGCGGGCCTCGCGCGGCGTCAGAAAAACCTCGGCGCCGCCGACCGTGAAGGCCAGCGCGCCGATCCCCGCGCCCTCAATGAAGGCGCGCCGTCCAATGCCGGTCATGATGTCTCCTCCCGATTTCGATCGCGACGTGTCGTCGCCTGATGAGCCGCTTTCGCGGACTTATAGTTTTTCGAATTTGACTAAATTGAACGCCGGATCGGCGTACGAATCAAGCGACCTCGCCCGCAACACCAGCGCGCGCAACATCGTCGCGCGACGTGCTCGCGGCGTTATTCGGCCTTGGCTTCGTGCGGGCCTGCGGCGGGCGACGCGACCGGCGCCGGCCGCGGCTTCGGACCGCCGAGCGTGTTGAGGAAGTTGCGAAACATCGGATTGGCGAAAAGCGCGTCGCGGCCGGCGTGGATCAGCATGTCGACCTGATCGGGCGGCAAGCGGAAGCGAGTTTCGACGGCGTTCAGCGCGTTCGCCCGCTCCGGCCCCAGATCCTCGAACGCGATGCGGCTGATGTAGAAGTGAACGTCGCGGCAATTCCATCCGGCCGGCGCGCTAAGCTTGTGGCGCTCGGCCTCGGACAAACCGCAGCGCCAGCGGATCAGCAAGTCCTTCCATTCGTCCATGACGCCCTGGAAGGCCGAATAGCTGCCGAGTGCGCCGGCGCCGGTCGCGGTATCGGACGCCGCGGTGATCAGATCGACGCCGGACGGCCCCTGTACTGTGCGCGCCCACGCTCCCGACGGCGCACGCCCGGAGTCGACGACCAGGAACAACAGCCGGCGCAGCTTGACCGCCTCGGCCGGCTCCAGCGGACCGTACGGCGTCTTGGTGGCGAGCCGCGTGATGGTGAAGCCGGCGAGGCCGTAATTGTCGACCAGGCCGCCGTCGAGCAGTTTGACGTATTTGATCTCGCCGGTGCGATAGCGTTCCAGCGCGTCCGCATAGGACTTCAGCATCGGCGCCGCGGTCGGGTCGTTGCGCACGCGCTGCACCCACTCCGGCAGCGCGATTGGACAGCCGCCCGGATAATTCTGGATGACCACCGGCGCGAACACGACCGGCACCGCCGCCGATGCCGCAACCGCAAGCGAGATCGGATAGGTCGTCAGATCGCTGCACAGCGCGGAGAAGGTGATGGGGCTGAACAGAAACGCCGTGCGGTTATAGATGTCGGAGGCGTTGATCCACACCACCGGGCGCCGGTTGGTGAGCAGTTCCCGGTACGTCGCGCCGTTGAACAGGTGGGCGTCGAGCCATTTCGGGAACGCCGTGGTGTCGTTGACGCCGCCCTGCAGCCCGCGTGCGATATTGGCGAGGCTCAGATCGACCTGCAGATTCTCCTCGGCGTTTGCCAACAGAAAGCGCTGCTTGAAATCGGCCATCGCCGCGCGCCGCTTGAGCCCGTAATAGGCCGCAAGCACCGACCCGCCAGATACGCCGGAGACGAAGTCGACGTGATCGAGCAGCGACATCGTGCCGTTTCGGGTCGGCACGCGCGTCTCGTCGAAGCCGGTAAGCACGCCGTAGGAGAAGGCCGCCGCCCGCGAGCCGCCGCCGGAAAACGTCAGCGCGACTTCCATGTCGTCGTAGGGCGTGTCGACGTCGGATGCGAGCGCCGCTTCGATCTTGGCGGCGTTTGCCGTCAGCGGCGAATTGATCGGATCGTTGTGGATGATTTGGGTACAGCCAGCCGTTAGGGCTGCACACGCAACAATGCGCCCCACGCGCGCATAACGCTGGAACAAACTGCACAACATTAATGGAAGGTTATCAGCGCCCCCCTCCTACCCCGTCAAGCGAACCCAAGCGAACGGAAAAAGTAAGACTTCTTTAAGGTTAACAGCAATTTGGGGCGATTGTCCCATGGCCCGGTAGTCGCGCAGCGGGCCGCCCTACCACCGCACCTGGGAGACGCTGCCGAAGCTCAGAACGATGGCAAGGCCCTGGCGCAACTCGTCGCGGTCGATCAGCGCAAGCTTTCAAGGCCTTAACGAGCGTCTGTGACGAGCAAACGAAAGAAAGCGCGGCCGCATCGGATCATCTCACTCAAAATCAGCGAGAAACCCGCGCCAATGCGTGACAGTGGCGTGACCCGGGATCGTCCGCCACCCCTCGGGGTGGCCGAGGCGTCCGCCATTCCCGGTATGCACCGAGCGTGGTTGCGACCGCCCGCGGTGGGCCTTCGCGCACAAAACTCACAGCACCCCACAGCCGCTCGCTTCCGGATTCAGCCCCAATATCCGATACTTGGGCATCCCCTTTCAATTCGTCCCCGTTATCCCCACATGTTGGGGATATATTTACCCGTTCATACTAGGTCTTGACGGGCGCGACGGGCTTGGCCTAGCCTTGAAAAGTTCGGCGCGCGGGTACGAAGTCAGCCGGGCTCTCCAAAATGGGGTTGCGGGATGCTCCGCGCTGCGTGGCGCGGGCGCGGATCGCTTTGCCCAAATCTTTGGGCCCTCTGTTGGGGTACCAGAGTTTCGTAACGGGGACGTGCCGGGACGATGTCCGGATCATGATCCGGACCACATGGCGTCAGGCATCTGCGGCGGGAGTCTGACGCGGTCTGAATTTCTCGGTCTGCGTCGCGGGGAAACGGTCGGCGGCTTATATTAAGGGCGGAGTTTCGCCTAGCCGCCGCATGAAAAGACTGAAAGGGGCAGAGAATGCGGATCGAGCGGCGCTACACCAAAGAGGGACAGTCACCCTACGCGGAGATCGTCTTTCGTCTCACCACGAGCGAAATCCGCAATCCGGACGGCTCGGTCGTCTTTCACGCCGACGACGTCGAGGTGCCGGATCAGTGGTCGCAAGTCGCCTCCGACGTGCTGGCGCAGAAGTATTTCCGCAAGGCCGGTGTGCCCTCTCGCCTGAAGAAGGTCGAGGAGGAGAGCGTCCCCTCGTGGCTGTGGCGCAGTGTTCCCGATGAAGCGGCGCTCGCCGCACTGCCGGAGAAAGAGCGCTTCGTCGGCGAGACCTCCTGCAAGCAAGTATTCGACCGGCTCGCCGGCACCTGGACCTACTGGGGCTGGAAGGGCGGCTATTTCACGTCCGAGGAAGACGCGCAGGCGTTCTTCGACGAGCACCGCTGCATGCTGGCGATGCAGATGGTGGCGCCGAACTCGCCGCAATGGTTCAACACCGGCCTGCACTGGGCCTACGGCATCGACGGCCCGAGCCAGGGGCACTTCTACGTCGATTACAAGACCGGCAAGCTGGTGCAGTCAGCGACTGCCTACGAGCACCCGCAGCCGCACGCCTGCTTCATCCAGTCGATCGCCGACGATCTCGTCAACGACGGCGGGATCATGGACCTGTGGGTGCGCGAGGCGCGCCTCTTCAAATACGGCTCCGGCACCGGCTCGAATTTTTCCAGGCTGCGCGGCGAAGGGGAGCGGCTAAGCGGCGGCGGCAAGTCGTCGGGTCTGATGAGCTTTCTGAAAATCGGCGATCGTGCCGCCGGCGCGATCAAGTCGGGCGGCACCACGCGCCGCGCCGCCAAGATGGTGATCCTCGACGCCGATCATCCGGACATCGAGCAGTTCATTAACTGGAAGGTGATCGAGGAGCAGAAGGTCGCGAACCTCGTCACCGGTTCGAAGATCAACCAGAAGCATCTGCGCGCCATCATCAAGGCCTGCGTCAACTGCGAGGGCTCGGGCGACGATTGCTTCGATCCCGAAAAGAACCCGGTGCTGCGCCGCGAGATCAAGGCGGCGCGCAAGAACCACGTTCCGGACAATTACATCCGGCGCGTGATCCAGTTCGCCAAACAGGGCTATACCGACATCGAATTCAACTTCCCGATCTACGACACCGATTGGGATTCGGAAGCGTATCTGACGGTCTCGGGCCAGAACTCCAACAACACGGTGCGGATCACCGACGAGTTTTTGAAAGCCGTCGAGGCGGACCGCGATTGGGATCTGTTCTGGCGCACCAAGCCCGGCAAGATTTCCAAGACCATGAAGGCGCGCGATCTGTGGGAGAAGATCGGCTACGCGGCGTGGGCGAGCGCCGATCCGGGCCTACAGTTCCACACCACGATCAACGACTGGCACACCTGCGCGGCGTCGGGTCCGATCGTCGCCTCCAATCCGTGCTCGGAATACATGTTCCTCGACGACACCGCGTGCAATCTGGCGTCGATGAACCTGCTGGCGTTCGTGCGCCCGTCGTCGGCCGCCACCGCGGCAGGCGGACTTGAGTACGACGTCGAGGGCTACGAGCACGCGGTGCGGCTGTGGACCATCGTGCTCGAAATCTCGGTGCTGATGGCGCAGTTCCCGTCGCGCGAGATCGCGCAGCGGTCGTACGACTTCCGCACCCTCGGCCTCGGCTACGCCAATCTCGGCGGACTTCTGATGTCGTCGGGCATTCCGTATGACTCCGAAGCCGGCCGCCAGATCTGCGGCTCGCTGTCGTCGATCATGACCGGTATTGCCTACGCCACCTCGGCCGAGATCGCGGCGGAGCTTGGCACCTTCCCGCGCTTTGCCGAAAACCGCGACGCCATGCTGCGGGTGATGCGCAATCACCGCCGCGCCGCCTACGGCGAACGCACCGGCTATGAGCAGGTGCAGACCCCGCCGGTGCCGCTCGACCACAAGGCCAATCCCGATCAGGGACTCGCGGAGCATGCAAAACTTGCCTGGGATCGCGCGCTGACGCTTGGCGAAGCGCACGGCTATCGCAATGCGCAGGCGAGCGTGGTGGCGCCGACCGGCACCATCGGCCTCGTCATGGATTGCGACACCACCGGCATCGAGCCCGACTTCGCGCTGGTGAAGTTCAAGAAGCTCGCCGGCGGTGGCTACTTCAAGATCATCAACCGCGCGGTGCCGGCGGCGCTGCGCAAGCTCGGCTACAGCGAAAGCGACATCGCCGAGATCGTCGCCTACGCGGTCGGCCACGGTTCGCTCTGCCAGGCGCCGGCGATCAATCACACGACGCTGAAGGCCAAGGGTTTTACGCCCGAGGCGATCGAGAAGGTGGAAAAGGCGCTGCCGACGGCGTTCGACATCAAGTTCGCCTTCAACAAGTGGACACTCGGCGCCGACCTCCTGCGCGATCAGCTCGGCGTCGATGCCGAAGACCTAGCCGCGCCGACTTTCGATCTGCTGGCGCATCTCGGTTTCACCAAGCGCGAGATCGAGGCGGCCAACATCCACGTCTGCGGCGCCATGACGATCGAGGGCGCGCCGCATCTCAAACCCGAGCACTACGCGGTGTTCGATTGCGCCAATCCGTGCGGCCGCATCGGCAAACGCTATCTCTCGGTCGACAGCCACATCCGGATGCTCGCGGCGGCGCAGCCGTTCATCTCGGGCGCCATCTCCAAGACCATCAACATGCCGAACGAGGCGACGGTCGAGGACTGCAAGGCAGCCTACACGCTGTCCTGGAAGCTCGCGCTGAAAGCCAACGCGCTCTACCGCGACGGCTCGAAGCTCTCGCAGCCGCTGCAGTCGCAGCTCATCAGCGAGGGCGACGAGGACGACGACGTCATCGAGGCTTTTGTCGAAAAGCCCGCCGCCGCGCGCGCCTCGGCGCTCGCCGAAAAGGTGGTCGAGAAGGTCGTCGAGCGCATCGTGGTGATGCGCGACCGCGAGCGCATGCCCGACCGCCGCAAGGGCTATACGCAGAAAGCCGTGGTCGGCGGCCACAAAGTGTATCTGCGCACCGGCGAATATGACGACGGCAGGCTCGGCGAAATCTTCATCGACATGCACAAGGAGGGCGCGGCGCTCCGCTCGCTCCTCAACAACTTCGCCATCGCGGTGTCGCTCGGCCTGCAATACGGCGTACCGCTCGACGAATATGTCGATGCCTTCACCTTCACCCGCTTCGAGCCGTCCGGCCCGGTGCAGGGCAACAACTCGATCAAATACGCCACCTCGATCCTCGACTACGTGTTCCGCGAACTCGCGGTCTCCTACATGGAGCGCTTCGACCTCGCCCACGTCGATCCGAGCGGCGAAGGTTTTGACGCGCTCGGCAAAGGCGTCGAGGAAGGCAAGCCCGGCCCTGAAACGCGCTTCGTGTCGAAGGGCCTGACCCGCTCGCGCACCGACCGCCTCAAGGTGATGACGGGCGGAGCGGACTCGTTATCCTCCCCTGCAGGGGGAGGATCGGCCGGTGAAACCGGCCGAGGTGGGGCGGCCTCGAACGTCACCGCGCTCGCCACCTCCGGCCCGCGCGGCGAAATTGCCGGCAGCACGGCGCTCAAATCCGAGCCCGAGCAAAAACTCTCGCCCGCGCAGGCGCTCGAACAGCTCAACTGGTCGGACGCCCGTGCGCACGCCAAACACGCCGCCGCCGAAAAGCGCGCCGAAGCGCGCGCGAAGGGCTACGAGGGCGAGGCGTGCGGCGAGTGCGGGAATTTCACCTTGGTGAGAAACGGCACCTGCATGAAGTGCGATACGTGCGGAAGCACGACGGGGTGTTCGTAAGATCAACCGAGTGGCCAGCGTGAAATGGGCGCTAGAGGAAATTTCGTAACCACAGGCGGGAGGGGGAATGTAAGAGGCGGAAATGTCTGATTATCCAGTCAAGCCACTCTCCGATGAACAAGTGAAGCAGCTCGCAAAGCGTCTCCGTGAGTCTTTTGGGGTCGCTGGCGACCGGCGGGTTGATGTGATCGCTTGTGCGGAGCGTCGTTCGATATGGACCGTGAACGGTGAACGAGAGTTGCGGCTGCAGCTTCGATCAGATCACGAAATAGGTCCGGACTACGGACTAACGATCTACGAAAGCAATTGTATTATTATTGCCGTTAAACGCTCAATCCGTCACAGCGCGTACATGGGCGATGGATATGCTCGCAACACCTTTGCGCACGAATTCGGTCATGCGGTCATGCATGACGGAGCGCCAAAGGCGCGACGCGCGCTTGGGAATGCGCACTACAATTTCATAAAACCGTTCGAAATCTGCGGAACACCAAGCCAAGAGCTTCGCTCCAGCGTTTTTGATAAACGACGAGGTAGCGGACAGGCTTATAGCAGCGCAGAAGAGATATCGGTAGAGTTCGGCATAAGCTTAGAGTCTGCCAAGATATACTTTCGACAGCTTACAGCCCGAAGAAATCGGGGGGAAAGCAATGAAAACGTGCGCCGGATAGCGGAGGAAGTCCGAGCAATCCTATCACCGCCTAAAAGGATGCCGACAGTCACCTTCTTGCCCGAACCTTGTTCAGTGTGCCGGAATGCAACGGTTTTTCCGATCGGCCACAAGTTTGTGTGCCAAACTTGTGATACTGTCTTTGACCGGTTTCAGGACGGCGACATCGTCGAGTTCTAGGCCGTGTACTCGTAAAATCGGTTTGGTCGATCCAGTCGGGCCGATGTCCGCTTGTCCCCCAAGAGCGGCACAAGAGCGGACATTTCCGGACCGCCGCTTAGGGCGAACAGGAGATAGTGGCTGCCGCGGGCGTTGTTTCGCCAGAATTGGGAAAACAAAAGGCGAGACGCCGCGGGACCATCTCCACGTGTGTCTCAAAACCGTCGGAACGAGATGGCCATTTCAGACCAGCCTCATCCTGTACCGAAGTACCGCATTATTATGATCACAAGAATGGTGATCGAGATCGCCAGCGAGCCGGTTGAGGCCGCATGCCGCCACAGCCGCATTGCGCGCTCACGTGGAAGCGCCGGCGCGGCCCAATCTGGAGCGTGAGTTCCCCACACACCGAGCATGCCGCCTTTGCCCTCTACCGTGCCAAGCTCGCGCAGCGGGATGTCCGCCCGTGCGACGAGGTCGGCCGCGATGTCCGCAAACATCGAAGTTTGCATTGTCGTCGCCAGCGCGCGTTCCTCGAACAGGAAGATCAGTTCGCCGCTCTTACGGTGCAAGACATAAGCGTGCTGCATCATTTCCATGCCGAGGGAGCCATAGGCTTCGTACCGCGCATCGACCGCTTCGATGTCAGCATAGGGAATGGTCAGATGCTGTACTGGCGGACGGTGTATGAGCGAGCGTCCCGCAGGCAGATCGAGCTTGACGGCGTCGACGTCGAGAACGACGCACAATCCCCATTTGCCTCTGAGGTCGCGCCACACATAGCCGGTCAGAGCGCCCATGAAGCCTGCGCACGCCATTATGAAAAGACCCAGCGCCCATTGCATGGTAAAGGTGAGGACAGCAAACACGATCATGATGCCGGTGGTGAGTGCGAGAAAGATCACGCCGAAGAGAGACAGCAATCGCACAGCAAGCGGCACACGGAAGACACGCCGTGGGCGTACGATGGCGTGCGTCGCACCTCCCGGAGCGGTATCGGGGATTGCGTTCATGTTTGGATGCCCCACAAACCTCGCGCGGCCGCGCGTACTTAGCCTAGCATTGAAGGCTCGTCAGGTAGCCCGCCCTGCGATCCGGCGGGCCGCGCAGCAGGCCGCCCATGTCAGCGGCGGGTCACGGACGGTAATACTCCGAAGGAGTTTATGTTGTTCGCTTACCCCCCGATCGCGAACGGAACGCGGACATGCAGAATGGCCTCTAGCGGGCCAGCAGCTGACATGTGGCTGAAGAGATCATGTGGGGGGTGCCAACAGCCGAAGCAGGCCGCTGGTACTAGCGATCGAAATGCTTGCCGCCCGGTGCGGCACGCAGCGCAACAGCACGCTTTTGCCATTCCGACATCAGGCGCGCTAAATCTGCCATCGGCAGCCCGAAAGAAGATGAGCTAAAGGCATCGGGAACCAGGCAATCGCGACCTGTCATAACACCGGATATGAGTTCTCCTGCTTTCTGCGACTTGGTCTTGTTCTGTCGCATGTCGCTGAAACCGACACATTTGCGTAAAGCCGCACCGGGCGCGCCGGGAGCATACTCGACCACCGCAAAATCACGCACGTCGGTCCATTGCCACTGCTCGGACAGGCGTCCACCGCGCCAACCGAACCCGTCGCCGTCGAGAGTCATTTCGAAACCGGCAAAGAAGATCATGTAGACGAAACCAACGGTGCAGAGACCAAAGAAGACAGCACCTACCCAATTTAAGATGTTGCCGGAGTTGGAGCTAACAGCTTCACTAACACCGCCTACGGTGAACAATCCCGCTGCCGCCAGCATGACGAACCATTTCCTCCTCGAGGGCCGGAACATCAGTGGGCCGGGAAACTGCGCAAGTAAGGGGGTAACACGATCCATGCGGGGCTCGTCGGAACTCAGGCAAGCATACCTGCCTGTCGAAGGCGCTCAACCCCTGCGACATTCGGGTCAACAACGGTAAACCTCAGATTGAGCACAAGTTTTCCGCTTTCCACCCCATAGCGACTGTCAAAGCGGAGGTTGAGGTTGGCTGCCAGCCCGTGATTCAAGCTCCCAAACTGGAGCCTCGAATCATGCGCTACGAACTCACCGACTATGAATGGGCCGCCATCAAGCCGTTCCTGCCGAACAAACCGCGCGGCGTGCCACGGGTGAACGACCGGCGCGTGCTCAACGGCATCTTCTGGGTCCTGCGTTCGGGGGCGCCGTGGCGCGACTTGCCGCAGAACTTTGGCCCGTACACCACCTGCTACAATCGCTTTGTTCGCTGGCGCAGGGCTGGCGTGTGGGACCAGCTCATGAATGCGTTGGCCGCAGGCCATGATGCAGCCGTGCAGATGATTGATACGTCCATCGTCCGCGTGCACCAGCATGCAGCCTGCATCGCTGGAAACAGTGAACAACTGGGATGGGCCGGTCGCGTGGCGGACTGACGACCAAAATTCATGCAGTCGTCGATACCAGCGGGTTGCCTGTCCGTCTTGCGCTGACCACAGGCGAGGCACACGACAACCGTCTTGTCCTCACCCTGCTGTCTGCGCTGAAATCGGGAGCAATGCTGCTCGCCGATCGTGAATTTGACGCTGATTGGATCAGGACATTTGTGAGCGAGCATGGCGCATGGGCGAACATTCCGCCGAGACGGAACCGGACGGAGCCGATCTGCTTCAGCCGCCACCTCTATCGCGCCCGCAATTTGGTCGAGCGGTTCTTCAACAAGATCAAGCAGTGTCGGAGGGTCGCAACGCGCTACGACAAGCTTGCGGCGAATTACCTCGCCTTCATCCAGCTTGCGTCAATCCGACTATGGCTGCGAGTTAATGAGTCCGCGCCCTAGCAAGCGTAGCCCGTAGGATGGATTGAGCATTTGCGAAACCCATCACGCGATCCCTACGAACCACTGATGGGTTTCGCTGCGCTCAACCCATCCTACGAGAAGCCGCAGAGCGGGGAAGCGTGGTGTATTCCGCCGATCGGTATTCGTGCTAAGCTGTCAGCATGAAGACCAAACAGCTCGCCGAAGTTCTTGAACGCATCGAAAGCTGGCCCGCTCATGCCCAAGATGAGCTGGCCGAAATCGCACGCGATATTGACGAAGGCCTCAAAAAGGGCGAGTACGAACCCAGCGAGGCGGAATTGACCGGCATCGACCGCGGCCTGCGCGCCGCTGACGAAGGTCGTTTTGCCACTGACGAGCAAGTCGAGGCCGCGTTCGCCAAGCTCCGCGGCGCATGAAGGTCGTCTACACCGACCCTGCACTCGATGACATCGACGAAATTACGGCTTGGCTTAAGCAACACTATCCGGGGCTCGGCCGTGCCGTCGAGCGGCGGCTGAGGCTTGTCGTTGCACATATCGCGCGCTGGCCAGAAAGCATGCGCCGCTCCACATACCGCCCAGATGTGCGCGTGGCGCCGCTGGGCCATTACCCTTACAAGATTTTCTACCGCGTTACGCCAAGTGCCGTTGAAATCCTGCACATCCACCACACGGCGCGGCGGCCTTGGGATGAAGAGGAATGACCGAATGACCATTTCGGCAATGGCCGTCCGTTTTGACGAGCATGCGATGTGGATCGAGTTGAGCGACGGACGCACGCTGAGTGTGCCGCTCGCGTGGTTTCCGCGATTGCTTCGCGCCAGTCCGGAAGCGCGGGCGCGCGTCGAGATCAGCCGGACCGGTCTGCATTGGGAAGACCTCGACGAGGACATTTCGATCGCGGGTCTGTTGGCAGGCCGCAGCGACATGACGCGGCAGACTGAACACGCGGATTGAGCAAGCGCGTAGCCCGGATTGAATGAAAGGAAATCGGGGCAATCCTCGGCGCCAAGCCTCATTCTTCGAGGCTCGCTCCGCTCGCACCTCTGGATGAGGTCACTCCGTCATTGCGAGCGATAGCGAAGCAATCCAGCCGGAGGTGCCGGCCTGAATTGCTTCGTCGCGTTCGCTGCTCGCAAAGACGGCGCGAAGCGATTTGCGCCACCTCTTCCAGATCATCACCGATTAGCGGCACCGCGCGCTTGTCGGAGAATCGCGCCGCGTTTCGTAAACGAGAAATGAATCCGCCCAAAAAACAAACTGTGGGACTCTCGGCCGAGACTCAGCCCATCCTCCGCACACAATTTTTGGCACACGTTTCTGGAGCCAGCGATGAACGCGATGCTGTTCGCCGCTCTTGCGGCCGCCTGTGTGGTCAACGTGGCGTGCCTGTTCAATCACCTGTGAGCGCGTAGGATGGTTTGAGCCTTACACTCGCTGCGAGGCACGCGTCCCAGCGACCGTGGAGACACCTCATGGCCGTCCTGGTCGAAGCCAATTCCGTCATCGTCCGCGTGCAGGCCATCCACGATAGTTATGCCGGCGGCTGGGCTGCGTTCGACGACAGCCTGCCGAACAACACGCTGTGCAGCGACGGCGAATTGGCGCGAGTTGGATTTCATGGATCCGAACGACAGCGAGGCCTTCATCGCCGGCCTGGAACGCGGTGGCCTTGCCTTTCTGCGCGACGGCGAGAGCTAGGACATCGCCTTCGCGGTTCAGGGCAGCGGCGTCACCGTTCCCTGCGACTGGCTGGACTACGGCCATATTGAAACAAAGCCCGGCGAGACCGTCGCGGCCGTGCGGCTGAAGGAGACCGCCGTCGGCCAGGTGTTTTGTCCGCAGGGGTGGGCCTACGAAAAATCGCTCAGCCGGCAATACGCCGTCGTGCCGCCCGAACACTTGGAAAAATCGCTCAAGTTCCTGCGCCACCAGGACGACCTCGACGTTTATCTCAACGTCCTGACCGAGACCGAGGTCTTCATTGGCCGGCCCGACTTGGGGAGCAAATAACAGCAACGGCGTTTTCATCTGCGTCAAGACGCCGACCGTGCCGATCTCGCCGTCATCGACTTCGTCCAAATAAAGGCGCATGGTCGCTGCGACCGAAACGCCAGCGCAAAGCGGCCGGGCCTTCACTCCGACTTACATTTGCATCACCTATCGGAGCCCATCCGGGTTTCCGTTGCTCGCACCGAGACACGTCGGGCGAAAGGATATTGCATGGACTGGGCTACAATTCGCGACCGGCTGCCGGACCTGTTCAAGGGCGCTTGCGCGGGCGCCGTCATCGCCATGGTCATCGGCTTCCAATGGGGCGGCTGGATGCTGGGCAGCACCGCGGCCAAACAGGTCAACGACGCCGAGCAGGCGGGCGTCGTGCGCGTGCTGGCGCCGATCTGCGCCGACAAGTTTCAGCACGCCGCCGACGCCGGCGCCAATCTGGCAGCGCTTCTGAAGGCCGACTCGTGGATGCGTGACGACCTGATCGCGAAAGCCGGCTGGACGACGTTTCCGGGTTCGGAGCCCGACCGCCGCGTCGCCGAGGCTTGCGTGAAGCTGCTCAGCCAGACGAAGTAACGCGTAGCATCGGCTGAGCAAGCAGCGAACGTTGCTGCTATCAATGGCAGACGTTGGATAACCGCTGCTCTGCCGGATCGTCCGGAACGGACGATCCGGCCCCGGCATGTTGTCGTCCCGGTGTCTGTCGCTGCGGATTTTACTGCGCGCCGAGCGCATCGGCGGCATTGGCAACCGCCTCTTCGAAAGTGTCGCCGGCAACGATGCACCCGGGCACGTCTGGAAAACTCATGCCGTAGCTCGTTCTCTCGTCCTTGTGCACCAATGCGATATATCCTGCCAGAAGTTTGAAGTGATGATGGCCGCCGCTGGCGCCGACGATCACCCATCAGCCTCCAACACGAAAGCTGCCAACGACCGCCGCTACCCGCCCTCATCGGCAGGCGACGGGATGCGGCTGTCGTGGAAACGGCGCTCGATCATTTCGTAGACCTCGCGCACCAGGATATGGGTCGCGACCTCGTTCTCGGTGCGGCCGAGTTTTCCGAGCGTTGCCAACAGTGCCAGGTAATTGAAGGTCTCGACCGGCAGCGTCAGGCTCAACGCCCTCGCTTCCGAGCGGTTTTCGGGTCGCGCCATGGTCCCCGTACGCTTGAACCGTACGCCTCAAATTATAACTAGGTTATTATACGGTTAAAACTCTTGGCAGGCGACTCGAATCATGCGACGTTTCGATTTCGGCGAGGGTTTTCGCACAACAAACTTAATACGGCCCCATTAGGGGATTGAGTTAAAAAACGTCGGGCCTGCAGTGCCTTAGGGCATGGATGCGGCTCGGTGATCGCGGCTCCCTGCGCGTATGGCAGGCGCCGTCGAGCACCGATTTCGTGCCCAAAAGATCCGCAGGTCCAGGCACCGCCAGTTGCGCGGGCTTTCGCCTCTGTGAGCGGCCCAGAACAGGCCGCAGCGTCTAACGAGGCCAACACATGAATTTTCAACGCACGGCTCTTGCAACCTGGACCCCCGAGCGCATTGCCCAACTCCGCGACTGCGTCGTCACGGGGCTGACCTGCAGTCAGATTGCCGCGGAGATCGGCGTCTCCCGGAACGCCGTGATCGGCAAAATCCACCGCCTCGGCCTTTCGCAGGGGCGGCCCGCGGGCGAGCCGGCGCGCTCATGCCCTCCGCGCGTCCGGCGCCCGCGGGTTTCGCCCCAGCGTGCATTCCTCAGACTCGTCGGCGCCGAGGCGCGCAGCGATGACGGCACGGCCTTCGACTGCGTGCCGGTGGAAAGCACGCAGCGCTGCTCGCTGCTCGACCTTACGCAGGACAAGTGCCGCTGGCCGGTGAGTGATGCAGCCGGCGAGGCCAACGGCACCGCGCGCGCCGCAGATTTCAGGTTCTGCGGCAATGAAGCGGCAAAGGGTTTCTCCTACTGCGCCGGCCACGCCCGCATGGCCTATCGGGTGCCGGTGCGGCGGCGCGCCTAGCGCACTTCGCCCGACACGTATTCCACACGTCAGCAATGGCCGCGATTTCTGCGCCTTGGCCTGCTGGCGCTCCGACGCCGCGAGGGCTTGACCGAGGCCGGTCAACAGGCCGCACGCGAGCGTAACGTAAAATCCAGGAATTCTTGGCATCATGACGCGCTGCCCTTCGCGGATAGATTGCCGGAGCCTCGCTATTGCAATCTATCCGCGAAGACGGGCGGCTGGCGCGGCTGGTCGCCGCCCATACGTGCACAGGTAAGGAACTTTCGGAACATCTGGGAAGGCTGGTTCGGCGTTCATTGAGCGGTTCTCCGCAAAGCGAAGAAACATGACCGGCTCGACGGAGACGTGGCGCACGACCGCGCTGCGGCGGATCGCCGACCTTTATTTCAGACATGCTAAGCAGTGTTCGCGCGATCAGATCAACTGTTCGACACGGTGATGTGCCGGGCTGCTCAAGAAAATGGACCGCTCGGTGCTGGCCGACATCAGCACCCGGCTCGGACCGGTCAACGACCCGCCGATGCGGCTGCTCGGATCGCTGGCCCGCCACCGCGACATGATATGGTGCACCGCCCGATCCTCGAACAATCGAACGCTGCCGGAACAGGACTTGGCCGAGATCATCGATAAGGATCGCATCGACCAGACCATGCTGATGACGATCGCCGATAACCGCCGGCAGCCTAGCGCCGCGCTCACCGACGTCCTGCTCAAGCGCCGCAACATCGCCTTGCAGCGCAAGATCATCCACAATCACAAGAGCCCGGTTTCGGAATCCGGCTTTGCGCGAATCCTGGTCGGCATCAACGGCGACAAGGAGTTCGCGGCCGCCATCGCGGCGCGCAACGACGTGCCGGACGAATCGCGCGTCTGGCTCAAACAGATTCTGGGCGAATAGATTTCAAGCGGCGACGCCGCGGCTCAGAGTCTCACCGCGGCCCGCGCCAGCGCTCGTTTGGCTTCATCGCAGCGAAGCCGCGATCACGCTTTCTTGCGCCACAGCGCATCGAGACTGAGCGGCCCCGGTCCGGCGAACGCGATGTAGAGGAAGACAAAGCAGTAGAGGATCGCGCCGTCACCGCTGTTGAGGATCGGAAAAAAGCCGCGCGGCGCGTGGCTGAGGAAATAGGCAAAGGCCATTTCGCCGGACATCAGAAACGCGGCCGGACGCGTGAACAGGCCGAGGACGACAAGAACACCGCCCGTGAGTTCGATCGCGCCGGCGAACCAGTACATGGTGAAGAGCGGCGGCGTCGGCAGCGGCGATGGAAAGCCGAGCAGGCGCGACAGGCCGTGTTCGAGGAACAAAAGCCCCGCCATGATCCGCAGAATGCTGAGCACGTACGGCGCGTAACGGCTGATCGTTGCGGCGAACGTCTGATCGGATGAGCTGGCCGGCAGACCCGCTGTAGCGGCATGATCCATTTGCAAGACGCGTATCCCCTGATCGCCCGGCCCTGTCCGCGTCTAGCGAAATCAACGCTCGCGTGCACATCACAAAAATCTGATGCAGCTTGCCGCAATAAATTTTTGTTTATGGCGTGATCGGCGCGCGAAAAGTTCCGCACGCAACAGCATCGGCACAGAAATCTCATCGAAGGCGCTAATCGAACGCGAATGTTTGATCCGAAAAATTCAGCGTCACGCTGATGCGCCCTTCGTTGAGCGACCACGCGTAAAGCTCATAGTGGCGCACGCCCGATGAATGCATCGGATCGGCATCGGCGATGCGGCGCGCTTCGGCTTCGCTGCCGGCGCGGATGATGATCAGGCCGAACGATGCCGCGGTCTCGCCGGGCTTGGTGGCGGGACCTGCGCCATACATGATGCCGGCCTTTTCGAGCGCGATCTGATGCTCGAGATGCACCTTGAGGTGCCGCTTCACCTCGTCCGGCGGCGCTACGGCCTTGGTGATCACCAGCCAGAGCCGCTTCTTCAGCATCCGCGCGTGCAGCTCCTCGACGGTCAGTTGCGACGGCTCGGGCATTACGAACTCCGGGTTTGATACCTCATGAACGCGCTCGCGACAGCCTCATCGGCTCCAAATCCGTGGTCCCAAATCCGCGGTCCAAAATCGCGGTCCCAAGCCCGGACCCTCACGGTCCGCGACATCGGCACGCAGGGAACGCCGTCCGGCGGGTGCACGTCATCTGCTGAGACACCGACATGAGGCCCTGCATGAACGAGACCCGCAATACCATGCGTGCGGGAAACGAACGACCCGTGACGCGCCAGCTACACCCTCGCGTCTATGCGCTGATTGGCAGCCTGTCACTTTGGTTTGTGCTGTCGGTTTGGCTGTTCTCCGGGCCCGGCGTCACAGATTATCTCTTGTTCATTGTAAGCGGCTTCATTTTCATTGCGGCTACACTGCCGTTCATACTCTCCCGCGTCGGACGCGGCGACCGCGCGGTAAGAGGCGGCGACACTTCGCCGACGTTCCGCGACTGGAGGGCATGGGACTTCGACACCTGGCAGAGCCGGCTCACCGGCAGGCAGGCCGCGGCGCAGATTCTTTTGCCGCTTGCGGCGGTGGCGTTCGGCATGACGATCTTCGGCATCGCGCTGCACGTCGTCGAACGGAGCATTGCTTAGCATTGAATAAAGCGGCCGCTACTGCTCCGGCTCGGTGGTGAAGAACAGCGGATAGCCTTTGCTCTTGCCGAGCTCGGTGGCTTCCTTCGCCTTGGTCTCGGCGACATCCTTGGTATAGACCGCGATCACACAGGCGCCGCGTCGGTGCGCCGTCATCATGACGCGATACGCCTGATCCTCGTTCATTCGGAACACCGCCTTGAGCACCTGCACGACGAACTCGCGCGGCGTGTAGTCGTCGTTGAGCAGGATCACCTTGTAGAGCGGCGGCCGCTCGGTTTTCGTCCGCGTTTTGGCGCGCGGCTTGACGAGGGTTTTGGTCATTCGCGGACCCTCAGCGTCCCGGAAAGTGTGTCAGACGCCGGCAACGTTATCATGAAACAACAGCGCTGATCTCGGCGCCGGGCGCGGTATCGCGGAACCGCGAGACAGGTCTGGCGCTTACCAGCGATGTTGTGCGAAGATCATCGTGCGCAACTCACAATGGGGGTCGCCATGGGAATAATCTGGATCATCGTTGTCGGTTTCGTTGCGGGTCTCATCGCGCGCTACCTGTCGCCGGGCCCGAATAATCCTTCAGGGTTCATCCTGACGACGCTGCTCGGGATTGCTGGTGCGCTTATCGCGACGTTCCTTGGCCAGATGATCGGGCATTACGGTCCGGACCAGGGCGCCGGCTTTATCACCGCGACGATCGGCGCGGTCGTCGTCCTGTTCATCTGGAACCGTCTGGTGGCGGCGCGCAAAATCCCCGACCCCGGTCAGCAGTAACGCTACCGGCGCCGTACGGATTTGCGGATGTGACGATGTCAGGAGCTGCTTGAGACTCCTATCGGCCGCGTGCCGCGCACGATGGGCCGGCGGGCGACGCGCCGTTCCACGACGACAGCGCGCGATGCGCCGCCGCGGCCGGCAATGGTGACACGGTTGACGTCCTTGCGCTGACCAAACCGCAGCACTGCGCCGCGCGCCTCGTCGACCGTTACTTCCATCAGCGACGCCACGATCTCGATCTGCTCGCTGAGCTCGTCCGTCAGTCCCTGCGCGGCAAGCACGGCCTCTTCGACCGTCGGTGGATCCCGCCTCACCCGGCGCCGACCGTCCTTTGTTTGCCAAATGTCGCTCATGTCGAACCTTTCCTTTTTTTCGCAGTCTTTTATGTCTCGTTGCAGTCTTCTGTTGGCCGTTGCGTCCGTCTCGTTCGCCGCCGTACTTGCACTCCTCATTATCGGCTTTTTACTGCACCGCAGCAAGAAAAATTGTGCGACGCACTCCCGGTTGATTTAACAGGCTTAATGGCCGTCCCAAAAGCAAAAACACCGCCCGGCCAGCGCACATTCGTGCGCTGGTTTTCCGGTACGGTCTCGAAGGCTTTTAAGGGTGCGCAGCGCGCCTAGTTGCGGGCCGGCATCTCGCTGAACAGAACGCCGCCCTTGGCCTTCGACGCCTTGGGGGTCTCGACGAGCGAGATCGTGACGGCCTCGGCTGGCGCCCCGGTATTCTTCACCACGGCACTGGTGATGTCTTTCACAAGACCACGCTTCTGATCGAGCGTGCGGCCTTCGACGATGTACACGACGACTTCCGGCATACGAGCCTCCATTGTTGTACGTCGGCTTCACCTGCCCACAAGTCGCGCGCAGCGACCGGCGTCGGCTTGCCTCCTTTTCGGGCCCGTACTATCCGAAAGTTCCGGGGCAGGCACAACAGGGAGCTGAACAAATGAAGCGATTGGCTTTTGTATTGGGTGTCGTGGCACTCGGCTTCGCCGCCGCTGATCCGGCGCGCGCCGATTTCTCCGTGATCAAATTCGAAAACGGCTACTGCCAGATCTGATGGGCCGGCGCGATGCCGTTCGGCACAGGCTGGACCAAGGTTGCGACCGCACCCGATTTCATGGCGGGCTGGAAGGCGCTTGACGACGCCGTCGCCAAGAAAGCCTGCATGTAGACCTGCATGTAAGGTTGCGCTCCGCGTCCGGGCTGTCGTTTGAATCTTTTGCCGCCCGCCTGATGACCGGCGGGCGGTTTCTTTTTCGGTCGCAGGTCTTTTGACACTCTGTATTTTGCGCGTCGGCCGCCAACAGCGAATCAAATCAATAGGACGACGGGCTGTTGCGGGCGCTGAACAAGTGGCGGAGTACCCGGCCAAAGCCGTGGAAGCCGCTGAATAATCGCCGCTTGAAATCGGGCGCTCCGTGATGCTTCTTCGCGGCGGCGGCCTTCTTTTGCGCGGCGTCGGTATCGGCGGCGGCCGCGTCATCCGTTTGCGGCGGCGTCGCGTCCTTCGAGTCCGGCGTCAGCGCCGCGACATTGGTGGGCGCATCCTGAACCGCACTGTTCGCCATCGAAGACGCAGGCGCGCTCGCGGCTGGAGGCGCGACGACGGGCGCCGGCCCTCGCGCTTCGACTTGCACGGCCGAAGGGGCAGCCGATGAAGGCGCGGGCACAGCAGCAGCCGGTGCTGCCGCGGTGGACGCGGACCCGGCTCTGATCGGTGCGGCCGGCGGCAGAGGCGTTACCGTTGCGCTTGGGGGAGCCGCCGGCGCCGAAATCATCGCCGTCGGCGCAGCAGGTCCCGATGTCGGTGCGGCGGCGGCGGCTGCTACCGGTGCCGATGCAGGGGCTGTCGTCGCCGGCGATGCCGGTACCGGCGCGGCGGGAGCGACCGGTGCAACAGCGGTCCGCACGACTACGGCAGGCACCTTCGCCGCGTTGGGTTCCTGGTCTGCGGCGGTGCGGCCGACCAGCGACAGCACGACGCCTGCGCTTGCGGTACCGCCGATTGCAATTGCCACGATGACGATGCGGGCCGTGCGAGCGAAACTCGGCGCCGGAGCCACATAGCCCCATGCTGGCTGCACATTCCCAGAGGAACGCATCACAACCTCCCGCACAGGCTGGCCACCGCCCGCACCTTTTGATCAAAGCACTTCAACACAGCGCGGGTTCCGGCGCGCCGGAACTTTCAACGCCTTAGCCGCGATCCCTACCGCCCGCAAGCCATACTGTCGCAAAACCTGCATAAGCGTTGCCAAATGGCATCAAATTGCCCGCGGCCAAGTTCGAGTTTATGGGGGATTTACGGACAAATGCAGGCAAAAAAGCCGCGTCAGGGATGAGTAATCCACAGGCCTTGCGGGAGCCGAGGGCGAGCGCCTCGCGCTCCCGCAGGTGGTAATCCGTAAGCGCGCCGCTCGCCGGCCGTGTTGCGCCGCACGGCCCCGTGCGGCGAGCGACTAATCGATCAGAGACGCCAGCCGCCGGGCGGCCTCGCCCTCCGGACGGTCCTCGCCGGAGAGTTCCGCCGGCACATCGGCGTTGCGCGCCGTCGCCGGCATTTGCAGCACGGTCGCGCGCTGCCCTTCGCGCAGGCGCGTCACCAGGACGATCTTGCCGTCCGGAAATTCCAGTGCGTCGTGATGCACACACGGCTGGTCCATGTTGACCTGCCGGAAGCGCGCCAGCCTCTGGCCGACTTTGCGCGTCGGCAGAATGCCGAATGTCGGCTCGCACTCGACATCGCGCTCGAAGGCAAGCTCGGTGCCGGGGAGCAAGCAAACCGCAACGCCAGTGTTGTCGACCGCCGAGAAGCCGCCGGTCGGCGTGTTGATGAACTTCGTCGTGACCAGCTTGTCGCCGACTTTGGCGGGCCGGCTGGCGACATGATGCAGACTATAGTCGCACATCGAAGGCTCCTTCGCTGTGAACAGCCAGGATGGTTGTCCTTCTACGCGTCGAGCCGAACAAAGCATGGTGGCGATCTTTTGTCGGGCTCGCCGTGTTTCGCTCACAATGTCGCGAAGCGGAGCCGCGGCGGCGAGCGCGCCGCAATGACCATTGCGGTGCGATGATCGTTCATTGCGGTCGGAAAAGCCGCTACAGTTGCGCCCGCAGACTCTCCAGCACAATCGCGGCGTGCGGTATTGTTCTCATCGCGCCCCTCGCCGGTAAACTGAAGGTGATCTATGACCGTATCGATGCATAAAATTTCAGCGCCGATCTTCGTGCAATTTCTCACCGCATTGTCCGGAGCGCTCGACAAAGCCGCGGCTTACTGTGAGGCCAAGAAAATCGAGCCCGCCGCGCTGATCACGGCGCGGCTTTATCCCGACATGTATCCGCTGGCGCGCCAAGTGCGCGCGGCGAGCGATCACGCCGTCAACGCCACCGCCCGCCTCGCCGGCATGGAGCCGCCGCCACTCCCCACCGCGGAATCGAGCTTCGCTGATCTCAAGGAGCGGATCACAAAAGCGGTCGACTTCGTCAAAAGCGTGAAAGCCGCGCAGGTCGACGGCACCGAAGACAAGCAGATCAAGATTACGTTCTCGAGCGGGACGCGCGAGTTCACCGGCCAGTCGATGCTCTTGAACAATTCACTGCCGAATTTCTACTTTCACTGCACCACCGCGTACGACATCTTGCGCCACAACGGCATCGAACTCGGCAAACGCGATTTCATGGGAGCGCCGGTGACGCTGTAACCGCAGGCCGCAAACGCCGCCGCGCGGCAAAGCCCACGCGGCGCAATCGGCCCGCGCCGTTACGACGAGAACATGCGCCTGTCGGACGCGGCCGGCGGATTGGCTCCGCCCATGCGCCAAGCGAGCCACGAGGGGATGTCGCCGATCGTGGTGACGACTTTGCGCGTCGCGGCGACAACGTGATCCTTGAGGTCGATGGTCTTTGCGAGGAGCGAGTCCGGATCGCGCGGCGGTTCGGCGGCGGGCGCGGCGTCAGACGGCAGTCCCGCCTGCGCGATGACAAGAGGAGCCTGCGGCACTGGCGCCGGTGCAGCCGCCGCGACAGTGACCGGCTTGCTGCGCGGGGCCGCGGGCTTCGGCGGAACGGCCGCGGCCACGAGGCGCTTGGCGGCAGCCGCTGCTGCGGCGGCTTTTGCGTCCGCCACGGCACGCGCATCGTCCTGGTCCATGGCGGCGAGCTTGCTCTTTTCGGCCGCCATCTGAGCTTTCAGGTAGTCGACGATCAGGGTGTGCTCGTCGCGGACGATCTGCATCATCTCGTCCGACGCCGGCGTCACCTGCACCAGTGCCGGGTGCTCGGGGGTCCGGCCGAGGTGGTACTGGGTAAACAGAAATCCGCCGATCAAGCTCGCCAGCGCCGCGGGCAGGATGTCGACGGTGAATCTGGCCAGAAAGCGCAGGAGCAGCGGCACATTCTGCGAGATTGGCGCGGCCCCGGCTTGCTGCATGACCCCAGTCTGCATGACCCCAGTCTGCATGACCCCAGTCTGCATGACCCTGTCCCCCTACCGCTGTCGTTTTCAAACGGGCGGTTGAATTTCAAACATGCGTTTAGGGCAGTCGATTGCCGGGATCAAGGAAAAATTGGGGCAGTCCCGGGGTTTTCCTGCGCAGTGTGGCTTTCAGGCCCGGTGTCCGGCGGCGCTGACAGCGGCCTGCCCGGCCCCGCACGTCTGCATGAGGCCGCCGACGGTCCAGGCGCTGATCATTTGCGCCAGCCATTCGACCGATGTTTCGTCGAAGGTGAGTTCGACGGGCGGTCCGGCCAGTTGCTCGCGGTTGCGTACGAAGACGCTGCATTGGCCCATCACCCAGATGGCCGCGACCACGAGGGTGCGGTGGTCGGCTGAGGGGAGGAAGCGGCGGACCAGGTCGACCGCAAGTCCGATGTACGGCGCCGCCTCCTCACTCAACAGCTTGCGGAACACCGCGGTCGGCTGCACCGATTCCCAATTGAAAATCCGCAGGTGGCGGCTGAGCTCGTCGCGCGCCATCAGCGGCCAGAGCTGGCGGCGAATGAACTCGGTCAGCGCCGCCTCGCGCGACATCGTCTTGACCTCCTCGGCGTGCGCGAGCTGGTTCTCGGTCAACGCCTTGAACGCGGCCCGCAAAACCTCGCGATAGAGGCCATCCTTGCCGTCGAAGTGGTAGTTGATGGCGGCCTGATTGACGCGCGCCTTGGCGACGATGGCGCGAATGCTGGTTCCCTCGTAGCCATGCTCGGCGAACAGCCGCTCGGCCGCCTTGATGATTCGATCGCGAGTGAACTCGGAAGGCCGCGTCATCGGGGGTTCCGTTTTCAAACCGACGTTCGAAATTCGAATAAGCGTTTGGACCGCGAAAAGCAATCGTCTATCGCGACGCATGGAACTTTGGGGGCTGAAATCCGCCGGTGACGCCCTCTAACGGAACCGTTACTGCAGGCCGGCGGCGTGCAGATATTGCAGGTCGACGAAGTGATCCGCGTTCGGCACCGGCTTCGCGATCTCGCCAGCGTCGGCGAGGAGCGCGATGACGTTAGTGAGGCCCGCCATGCTGATCTCGGCCTGCTTCGGCATGATTCCGCGATCGGGCTCGTAGTAGAGCGCAAGCACCGCGCGCGCGACCTCCGGGGACGCTCCCGTCGTTTCCGTAATCAAGCGCGCGACGTCATCGCGGTTTGCCGGGTCGCATAGGTAACGAAACGTCGCGCCGAAAGCGCGCGCTAGCGCGATCACCGCATCGCGGTGCGCGGCCGCCCACGCGCGGCGTGTCGCGATCACATTGAATTGCAGCTGCGGCACCACCTCGAGCGAGTCGCCGAGTTTGTGAAATCCCTTCTGCACGAACACAATGTCGTCCGGCTGGCCGAGCGGCACGGCATCGCATTCGCCCTGCGCCAGACAGTCGGCGCGCTGATTGCTGCCGATGATCTCCTTGGTGCGGTAGTCGCCCTCTTTCAGACCGCCTTTGGCGAGCAGAAGCCGCGTCGACAGCGTAATGGTGTCGGGCGGCGCCGAGATGGCGACGAGCTTGCCCTTCAGATCGGCGACGCTCCCGATCGTAGACTTCGCGATCAGGCTGTAGACCGTATTGGCGACACCGCCGATCACCGCGACCGCGTCCGAGCCCTTCAGCGCGGCTTCGATCATGTAGGGCGATGCGGTGCCCGTTACGTCGACGTCGCCTTTGTCGAGCGCCGCCACCATGTTGGTGGTGCCCATCAGCGGCACCATGGTCAGCGAAAGCCCTTCGCGCGCGAGAAAGCCTTTCCGCTGAATCGCCACATAGGGGAGTTGCGCAAGATTGCGCGCCGAATTGGCGTTAACACCAATCCGCAGTGTGGTCGCTTCCTGGGCAACGGCCGGCAGCGGAGCCATCAAGCAAAATAGTGCGAAGACGATTGCCGTTTTTCTCTGCAGCCTGGCGCACCGTTCGGCTGCTGTCCGTTTTGACGGCACGTCCACCCTCCCCTTTTGTTGTTGCTCGCCCGGCGCGGCACGAGCCGAACCATTTTACGCCGCGAGCGGCTATACGTCGTTCGGCGGTCATACTATGCTGCATCCATACAAATGTCGCCGATCACACGGGAGGTTAAGAATGAATGTCCCCACAATGCCGTCCGACTTCATCGGGCTGTCGAAAGTCATGCCGCCGCTGTCGCGCCGCGGTTTCATGACGAGTTCGGCCGCGGCCGCCGCCGGTTACACGTTGGCCGCGGGCCCGGTGCGCGCCGACGCCATCCAGACCGACACGAACGGTCTCAAGGTCGGTGACGCCACCGTCCAGGTGCCTGACGGCGCCATGCCGGTCTACTACGCCCGGCCGGCAAATGTCGCGAACCCTCCCGTCATTCTCGTCTGCATGGAGATTTTCGGGCTGCACGAATACATCAAGGATGTCACGCGCCGCCTCGGTCATCTCGGCGCGCTTGCGGTGGCGCCCGATTATTATTTCACGATGGGCGACCTCACCAAGGTCACCGACATGCAGCAGCTGTTTCCGAAGGTGAACAGCCTGAAGGATGACACGCTGTTCACCGATCTCGATGCGACGGTGGCGTGGGCGAAATCGCAGGGCGGCGACACTGGCCGGCTCGGCGTCATGGGCTTTTGCCGCGGTGGCCGAAACGTGTGGCACTATTCGACGCACAATCCTGATCTCAAGGCCGGTGTCGCCTTCTACGGCACGCTCGTCGACAAGAGCGATGCGGCACCGAAGAACTCGATCGAGCTTGCATCGGAAGTGAAAGAGCCGGTGCTCGGGCTTTACGGCGATGCCGACGCCGGCATCAAGGTCGAGGACGTCAAGGCGATGGAGGCGGCGCTCAAGGCCGCCGGCAAGACCGCCGAATTCCATATCTACCCGGGCGCTCCGCACGGCTTCCACGCCGATTACCGCCCGAGCTACAACAAGGCCGCGGCCGAGGACGGCTGGAATCAGATGATCGCCTGGTTCAAGAAGTACAAAGTCCTGAGCTGAACCGCGATACCGCCAAGTTCAAGCGCGGCGCCTTGGAGCGCCGCGCTTTTTCTTATTTGCGGCGGTGGCGCACCAAAGTGTTTCTTGAACAATCAACCGGAGGAGCGGCATGGCCCGCATCGACGAGGTCAAACGGCAGGATCTGAACGCACGCCAGCAGGCGCTCTTCGACGATCTGATGCGGACCCGTCCGCCGGACCGCAAAACTCTCACCGGACCATTCTCGGTGTGGATCCACACTCCTGAAATCGCCGAGCACGCCGACCGCCTGGTCAACTGCTTTCGCGTCAACCCCAAGCTCGACAAACGGCTGATCGAGTTGATCATCCTGCTGATGTGCCGCGAGGCCACCGCGAAATATGCGTGGTCGGTGCACGCCCCGCTCGGGCTCAAGGAGGGACTGACGCAGCAGACGATCGACGCGATCGCCGCCCGGACGCGGCCCGATTTCAAGCGCGATGATGAGAAACTCGTCTACGACTTCGTCACCGAACTCGCCAAGACCAGGACGGTGACAACGCCCACCTTCGAGCGCGCCAAGGCCGCATTCGGTCTCGAAGGCGTCGTCGAGATCGTGACCTGCGCAGGCTTCTACGGAATGATCGGCTACGTGCTCAACGTGTTTGAGATCCCGCCGCAGGGCGGCGCGAGCCAACTTGCGTAACGGTTCAATCCACCATGCCGGCGACGTAGAGAACAAGGCCCGCGATCAGCAGCACGTATTGCGGCAGCATCGTCGTCTTCAGCCGCGCGCTGCGCCGTCCGATCAGACGGAAACGGGCGTCGACGTCGAAATTCGACTGTCCCGGACGCCGCGCCTCCTGGACCAGCGGAATGAGCACCAGCGTGCCGACGCCGAACACCACCGACAGCGTCAGGCACGCCATCGACGTGAGGCGGAGGCCTTCGTTCTGGAACTCGACGCCGGACGACACCCAGGCGAGCAGCGCGATCGTCGCCAGCAGCGCATAACTGCTCGCGGTGCTGACAAATTCCAGCGCCTTGGTCTGCGCATCGACCGGTAGTCCGTTCATGTGGTGATTCCCCGGATGCGCGACCCTAGCAAATAGTACACGACCCGAAAACGCGCTAAACTCGGCGCCTACGGAGAGCCACCATGATGCCCGATCGCAGACAGCTATTGGCGCTTCTTGCCGGCGGCCTCGTTACGCCGGCCGCGGCGCAAACCTCCACCAGTGGTGCAACGATGAGTCCCGTTACCGCCTATGCCTATTCGTTCGCCGGTCTCGCCGGCGGCACAATCCGCCTCTCCGAATACGCCGGCAAGCCGGTCATTGTCGTCAACACGGCGTCGCTGTGCGGTTACACACCGCAATATACCGGCCTCGAAGCGCTGTTCACGCGCTTTCACGACCGCGGGCTGATGATCATCGGCGTGCCGTCGAATGATTTTGGCGGACAGGAACCGGGCGGCGCCGCCGAAATTTCGGAGACCGCAAACAAGGAATACGGCGTCACCTTCCCGCTCACCGCGAAGGCCGACGTCAAGGGACCGAACGCGCACCCATTCTACAAATGGGCCGCAAGCGAGCGACCGCTCGATACGCCGCAGTGGAACTTCCACAAGTATCTGATCGGCCGGGACGGCCATATCGCATCGGTCTTTGCCTCGGCGGTCGAGCCGATGGACGCCCACGTCATCGACGCCATTGCAAGAGAACTCGCGCGATCGAGCTAACGGGCTGATACGCGAAGGCGCCGATAGTGCGCGACGCGTTTTTCGGGGAGGAGCCGGGATGACATTCACGAAGCGTGACGTCTTGCGCACAGCCGCCGTGGTAAGCGGCGCCGCGATGCTGGGCGGCCACCGGGCGTTTGCTCAAGGGCGCGGCCGCGTTGTCGATTCGCACACCCACTGGTTCCCGCGCGAATGGGTCGAACTTGTCCAGGCGGAGGGCCCCGCCGCGGGCGCGCGCATCGGCACCGACGAGCGCGGCGGCATTACGTTTTTCGCCAGCGGCATCCGCGCGGTGTTCAGCCCGGACTTTTCAGGTCTCGAAAGCCGCATCGCCTCGATGCAGGAAACCGGCATCGACACCCAGGTGCTGTCGCTGATGGGACCGATGGTCTATTGGGCGCCGCCCGACCTCGGGCTCAAGCTGTCGCAGGTCTACAACGATGCCTGCTCGGCAGCGCATCAGAAATATCCGGATCGCTTTGTCGGCCTCGCCATGCTGCCGATGCAGTCGCCGGATCTGGCGCTGACCGAGCTGGAGCGCGCCGGCCGCCTGCCGGGGCTACGCGGCGTCATGATGGCGACAGCCGTCAACGGCAAGAATCTCGACGAGAAATCCTTCTTCCCGATCTACGCCAAATGCGAAGAACTCGGCTGGCCGATTTTCACCCATCCGGTCGCGCCGCTCGGCGGCGAGCGGATGAGCAAGTATTATCTGAGCAATCTTCTGGGTAATCCGGTCGAGATCGGTCTTGCCGCCTACTCGCTGATCCTCGGCGGCGTCATGGATGCATTTCCGAAACTCGACGTGTTCCTGCCGCGGGCCGGCGGCAACGCGCCGTGGGGCATCATGCGGTTGGACCGCACGGTCGAGCGCATGCCTCAGCTCGCGCAGGCCAAACGGCCGGCGAGCCTCTACCTCAAGCGCTTCTATTACGACACCATCATCGAAAGTCCCGAGATCGTGACCGATCTGATCCGCCTGGTCGGCGCCGACCGCGTGCTGTTCGGCACCGACTACCCTTCGCCCATGCGCGATCTGACGAAGCCGACTAGCTTCGTCCGCGACCTGGAAGAGGTTGCCGAGGCGGATCGCAATCTCATCCTCGGCGGCAACGCCGTGCGCGCGTTCAAGCTTTGATGGTGCGGCCGTTGTTCCGGCTGCGAGAGCCGCGACAGCGCACCTTCAGAGCGCATTGGCTTTCGCTGTCTTGAGTCGGCGGCAACGCCGTGCGCGCGTTCAAGCTTTGATGGTGCGGCCGTTGTTGCGGCTGCGAGAGCCGCGACAGCGCACCTTCACAGCGCGTTGGCCTTCGCTGTCTTGAGCACGGCGCGGCCCTGTTCGGTCAAGACGACGGCACGGCCGGCTTCATTGTCGATGCGCACCAGACGATCGATGACGGCATCTTCCCACACCGAAAGCCTCGGACACGTACTGTGCCAGGCTTCCATGGTCTCGGGATAGGTCCGCGGACGATCTGCGACCCAGTCCAGGAACTGGACCATGATCGAGCTTGCCGGTTCGGAGGGTTCGGGTTCAGATCTGCCGGGCTCGGACCTTATCCGCTCGGACCTCTTGAGTTCCGCCATGCGCGCTCCCTAAAACGCCCCGCCAACGCGATGGATTTGGAACAGCGTCCTCCTCTGTTCCGCCATCGGCGCCTGTGTCGGAGCCCGGCGCTCTGCGGCGCCGCTGCCCGCATCATAGCGTGGAACGCACGCAGGGCCAGCCTCCCCTTATGGTCCCCGCCGCCGGTCACACGGCGGGCCGGCCGCGCGCATGGCAGGACCGGAACAAAGCGGAGCCCCCGGCGTTGCTCAACGCAGTTCACCCGCCATCCTTGCCGGCATGAGTCGCTCTCGCCGGCGTGTTAGCAATCGCATGATCGAGCCGATACGACGCGTCCCGTATTTTCCGCGCGGATTTGCATGTCCCTTCTCATCAACTCCCTGATTACGTTTCTTGTCGTCATTCTGGTGCTTTACCTCGTCAACCTGTTGCCGGTCGACGGGCGCACCAAGCAGCTCGTGCGCGTCATCGTCATCATCATCGGCGTGTTGTCGCTGCTGCGGCCGCTGGTCGGCTTTTAGCGCATGATCCGGAAAAGTGGACGCCGGGTTTCCGAAAAAGATCATGCACCGACAAAATGTTAGAGCATCAATCGCTTCAATCTGAAGCGATTGTGCTCTAGGAGCCGCGAGACCCGCTTTGCGCCGCATCGAAGGCTACGTCATCGTTTCGGCTGACGGCATGATCGCCGACGCCAAACGCGAGATGCCGGCAGCCATCCACAACGACGCCGATCAGGCGCTCTTTCAATCGAGCCTCGACCGAGTCGCCCTCATAGTACACGGGCGCCACTCATGCGAGGGCGGGCCGCACGCCCCGCGCCGCAAGCGTCTGATCGTGACGCGCCGTATCGAGACGATCGCGGCGGACGAAACAAATTCCAATGCGATGCTGTGGAATCCAGCCGGCGCGACCCTCGAACAGACCGCCGATGCGATCGGCGCCGCTGACGGCGCCGTCGCCATCATCGGCGGCACCGAGGTGTTTACCCTCTTCCTGCCGCGCTATGACGCGTTTTATCTATCGTGCGCCACAAAGGCGCGGATCCCCGGCGGCACGCCGGTGTTTGCCGGCGTCGGGCCCAATGCGACGCCGGGCGACATTCTCACCGCACATGGCCTCAAGCCGGCACCGCGCCGCGACCTTGACGCAGCCGCCGGCGTCTTTCTGGTGACGTGGCAGCGCTGACCTGGCAACGCTGACCTGGCAACGCTGACCCAGCGCCGCTGACCATCGGAAAGCGTCAGTACGCGGGCTCCATCCCCGCCGCGGTCCAATGGGCACGCGCGGCATCGCTCGTTATCGTTTTAATGAGGGCTGCGGCGGCGTCGCGCGTCGGCGCCTTCGCGGTCATCGCCACATCGTAGTTCGTGTAGCGCTGCAGCGGCGCCGGGACCGGACCGGCGTATTTCACGAATGGGCGGATTTCGCTGATGTTGAAAAAGCCCATTTCGATCTCGCCCTTGGCGATCTGCTGCTGGCCGGGGTCGAGGCCGACCACTGTCACCTTCGGCTTGATCGCATCCATCACGCCGAGATTCTGCAAAATGGCCTGCGTGACGATACCGCTGCCGTTGGGCGTGGCGGGGTCGGTCACCGCGATCGATTTGGCATCCATCAAGGCCTTCTTGAACGCGTCAGGCGTCGAAATAGTGGGCGGCGTCGCGTCCTGACGAACCGCCATGCCGATGCCGCCCCGGGCGGCCTTGATGCGGCTCTCTGAATCGAGGCCGCCGAGCTTGGCGTAATCGTCCATGGCGGGCGCCGACTGCACCACCACATCGTAGACCTCACCGGAGGCGAGCTTCTGCGAGACGGCACCCGGCGACGCGACCGTGTAGGCGACCGCGTTGCCGGTTGCTTTGGTGTAATCGGCGACGATCTTATCGAGCGCGACCTTCACGCCGCCGACGCTGATGAGCTTGACCTCAGCCGCGCTTGCCACCGATGCCGAGAGAAACAGGGCAGCAAACGCAAAGGTGAGGCGCTGACAACCTGCACGCATGACTTCCTCCCTTATGGCTTCCCAACGAACGAACGCTGTGCGCCGCGGACCGCGGCCGTTTATTTCGGAATCTGGATCAGTTCCTTGATCTGGTCGGCCGTCAGCGGCGCAGAAATGAATTTCTGCGTCACCGCGTCCGCCATGATGTCGCCGAGGCCTTTGACCTCCCCGGTCTGCAGCGCCTCTCTCGGAATGAGTTTGAGCACCCGCTGCACGATATTGGGCGGCAGGTTGGAATACTCGCCGTACACCTTGAGAGCCTCGGGACTGGAATACATCCAGTCGACGGTCTCGTTATAGGCCTGCATGAAGCGCACGATCGCGTCGGGCTTGTTCTGCAATGTGCTAGCGCCGCTCAGATTGACGCGCACCGCGCGCGTGCGAAGCGAAGTCACGTCGCTGCCGCTCGCCACGATCCGCGCCTTGCCGTCCTCGACCAGGTCGAGGCCGAACGGAGCGGCGCCGAAACCGACATCGACCTGCCCGGTCATGGTCTGGGTGATCGTCGCCGCGATGTTGCCGGTCGATACCGGCTTCGCCGTCAGGTGATATTGCGCGATCAGCGCCAGGAGCGACGCGTGACTGGAGGAGCCGGTGAGCGAATACGCCACCGTCTTTCCGTTCATGTCCTCGATCGTGTGAATGGGCGACGCAGCCGGCACGTACCAATACAAGTCCGGCGCGCCGGTCATTTCGCTCGAGATGATGCGGATCGGCGCACCCTTGGCGAAGGTGCCGATCGCCGCCGACACGCCGGACGCGACCGCCACGTCGATGCTGCCGCCGATGACGGCCTGGATCGATTCAGGCCCCGCCGATGTATAGAGGATATCGAGATTGAGACCGTGCTTCTTGAAGATGCCGCCGCGCTGGCCGAGTTCGGCCACGCCGGCATCCCAGGCGCCGCGCTGCGGAATGGCGACTTTGAGGGTATCCTCGGCAGCCGCGTTGCGGATCGCGCCCGCGAGCACGATGACGGACAAGATAAAGACAACGGGCCGTCGCATGGTATCCTCCCAAACGCCTTACGATTTGCTTCTGACGCTCTGGCAATGACTTTACGCCGGCCCCGCCGCAGTTCAAGTTCGGCAATGTCGCGTTTCGCGGCGGCACTCGACTACGAGGCCGCACAGGAGCAGGCCTCTGCGCTTGGCCGATTGGGCCGTGCGCTCGAAGCTACGCTGACCGCGTTGTCAGACCACGAGCGTGAACGGACCAGAGACAGTGAGACTATCGCCGCGACGCGCGCCCGGCTGGTACGGGACGCAAGCGAAGCCCTGTGGCTCTATATCGTTCAGCGCGAGGCGTGCGGGCTGCGCGATCCGAAGCCCGTGATCCGCGACTATCGCGTCCCCGCCGAGGTGTTTAATCGGATGGGCGCGTTCGGCCGGCGCTGATGCCGGCTCCGCTGGTCCTTGCCGTCACCACCAATAGGTCGGCTGCGGCGGACGCCTGCGGCGCGACGATCTTGACGAAGGCTGAAGACTAGCCTGCGGCGCCTGTAAATTCGGACTGCAAACTCCGCCGATGCCGGACAACGTCGCCCGGCACTGCTGTTGCGAGAAAAACGAACAGTCGTTCAAGCCGGTCGCCTGGAACGCACACCACGTGCCCCGCGGAGGCGAAAAGAATCCGGCATGAAGCGGAGCGATGCCGCAGACGAGCCATCCGACGGCGGCCGCTGCAACCGTCAGTCGGCCGGGCGACACGACAATGCGGCGAAGTTTCACTCTCATATTCACGTTCACGACCTCTCGTCGATCAAGCGGCGCGCACTATAGCGGATATCGATCGCTGCGGCAGAGGCGCTGCCGCAGTGATCCTCCGATCAGCAGTTCGATCGTTGGCCTCTCGCCGAATCGATCAAAAAGTGATCCGCCGAAAACCCGTTGATTTTAGCGATCCATTACCCTCAAATAGCAAATTGAAGCAAAGCGGACATGTGGGGGTTAGTAGTAATGAGCAACGCGGCGGATACATCGGAAACCGTTGTTTCTTTCTCCTCTTCCGGCAGAAATGCAGTTCCAAACGATGACGATCTTTTGGATCGTGCGGGGCAGACGATTTTGGGTTTGCTCGACAGGGCGGCTACGGTAACCGAACAAAATTACCAACGTGCGAGGGATGAGGCGGCTAAACTTTCGCATCAACTTAGGGCTGCCGAAGATCGAATCCGAGACCTCGAAGCTCATGCCAGGTATCATCAGGATCGGGCCGACCGCGCCGAGAAATGGCTCTATCAAATATCTTTCAAAATAGAGGAAGCGTTTTTTCCGTCGGGAGATAATCGCCCGCGCGAAGCTCCATCTCGAAGACCTAATTCCCAAGACTCTGCGCCACGGAGGAATCAGTACTCCCCACGGGGCTAGTGACCTTCCGCACATAGCTGACGAGTGAATCTCCTATGGCTCGTCGAGGCGAGCTGCTTGTGACCCCGCGATCAATCCGGATCATTGCCGGTCGGCGGATCGGCCCGCGATCAATCCGGACTGACTGCCCCCGCCACGGAACGGACATCTGGACTCACCCTCTGCCGCAGCTGTCGGTCGGCAGTTCGATCGTCGGACTCTCGCCGAATTGTTCGAAAAGATTCTCGCGCTCGATTTGTTTGATGATGCTGTTGGACGCTCCCACTTTGTCGCGGCCACCCCCGGGGCCTTGCCAGTACCCAGGCTGTCCTTGGCACCCCCGGCGGCGGGCGACTTTATGTGTCCCCCAAATTCCTATGACCCAAAAACCCGACTACAACTCATGATTGCACGTTGGCGACCCCTTTCCCATCACGACACTAGGTTTTCGCGCACTCGTTCACATTGCCAGTACGCGTTAGCCCAAGAATTTTTGTCTCGTGCGTGGCACGATTTGCAGCCGAACTGTGTCAGTCGCTGGCCTTCAGGCCACAGACTTTCGGTCGCTGATTTGGGAGAGGCTAACCCATGCTCAGGAAATCTAGTGTCTACCCGGCTTATCCCCAATCCTCTTCGGCCTCACGCCGCACCGCCGGCGCCGCCGGGTTTTTGATCTTCACCCAGCTATCAGACCGGCCGGTGGAAAGTCTGAAAGCGCTTGACCCGGAATGGCCGATTAGAGAAGCGGACATCCACGGCTCCGGATTTTCGCACCTCAAAATGACGACTCAACCCATTCGGGCGGTTGCAAATCGCTGCTGTAATCGATCTAGACATCGAGCCGACGACACCGCCTCGATTCGTGACACCAAGCCCGCCGACCAGTAGGGGTTCGGAATTAACGGACGAGTTTGTCTTTCTGTTCTGGCGTCTGATTTCGCTTTCGCCAATTAATTAGCCACTCCTCGGCGGCCGGAAAGCGGGACCATCCCGGAATATCTGTCGCCAGATTTACGGATTTCCAAAGTGGGCTACGTGGCGGCTTGTGAAACTCATTGATTTTCGAAAAAAAGGCATCGACGAATTTCGCAGTCCGTTCGTATCGGAGCGTGTTTTTAGGCCAGTTGAACGAAATCAAAACGGTACTTGCAGCAATGGTATTTACTGGCTGTTCCTTAGCGATCAGGACGGGATAATCCTCATTTGTGATGACAGCAGGCAGATAACTGGCTTGAATCGACTTGTCGTAGGGCACAGAGACAAATTTTAGGCCCAATTCGGGTCTGACATTCGCATATGCCGGAACTGGCGCGGGACAGGAGCATATAGTTGCATCTATTTCGCCTGTCCGCAGTTTTTCCAATGCATCTCCCTGCGTCAGGTAGAGTTCCTGCACGTTTATTCCCAATGTCTTGAACAGTTTGGGGACAAACTGCGCCGTTGCGCTGCCTTTGTTATTGAAGTTGACCTTTTTCCCACTCAGATCTGTGATGCTCGTCGCCCCTCCGCGCGCCAATATCTGCAACGGATTTGGAAAGAGCGGCGCTATATATGCCAGTCGCTGATTTAGGTTTGGTCCGAATTCACCGGAAGCCTTCAGATAGTCCATCGCCTCCTGGGTAGTCAGCGCCAGATCAATGTTTCGTAACAAAAGAACGTCCTCCACATTCTCGACTGCCGCGCCACCGTCGACCGACAGCACGCGCAGTTTATATCCATCGCTCACCACCAAGGATATGTCGTTGGCAAGTTGGTTGAAGGTAGCGCCGGGTTGGCCTCCCATGAGAAATAAAACGTTGTCATTCACCCGCTGCCAGAGTTGTCCATAAGTCGATGCCGTCTGGCACAACGCCGGAAAACCTGAGGACAGCGATAAGCAAACAGCGAGTGGAGGAAGGAATGCGCGCTTCATGGAGGCCCCTCGTTGGCATGGATGCATAGCAGTCGGAGGATAGCAGTCAGGGAGTGCGATATTGACGGTTCCGGAACCTTCCCTGGGATATTGGGCACCTGAGGTGTCACAGCGCTATATCTTACATCAAGCGCGAGCTTAATGTTGAGCGGCCGGGCATCGCGGTCGGGTAATCTCTATGATGCGCCCGAAATCGATCTCTGGCAAATCTCCAGCGCACAACAACTCAAACGCCGACATCATGGAACTGTACCGGTCCAAAAAAGCCTGCTAGCGTCAGATTTCAGGAGTTGAGTACTGGCCCATGCTCAGAGATCTAAGGGATTTGGAACCGCTTCTAGGCCAGTACGATCCTGGATTAGGTTTTATTGGGCCAGTGCTCAGTCTTCCCAGTAGCGGTTACTGTTACGTCTACATTGCCGCAAACGGGAGCAAAGTCTACGAAGCGGTTTGCCTCGGTTTTTTCGAAGATGAAGCAGATGCGGAAATTCAACGCGCAAGTATTATCGCAATACTGAAAAGCCGCTTCAAGGAAATGCTGACCTTTGGCAGCCATTACGAGATGGCACGTGCGGTCCATACTCGTTGGCCAAATGATGAGACGGCCAAAGTTCTGGCATCAGCTACGCCAGCAACCAAGCCTGAATCGGTTGCGGCCGCTCAAGATGACAGCAAAGACGATAACAGTCCCGCGCATGTGATCCCGAGTGATTACGGTCAGCAGCTTGTTGACGACGTAGCCCGAAAGCTAGTCGTCTCCGGTAGAGCCGATCGCCCCGCGACACTTAAGCACGAGCATTCCGGGCTCGTCCAAGACGAGATTGCCTCGGCGATATTGAGTGCGTTTCAGCGGACCGATCATCCGCCAAGTATCACTTCTTTAACCGCGCCATTTAGAGCGGACAATCGCCCTGCGACACCGCAGCAAGGGTATTCAGGGCACAGCGACGAGGACATTGCTGCGGTTTCGAGGGTGCTTAGACCATCTTATCAATCCCAAAGTGCCCCGAAGCTGCCTGCCGCTATGACGACGCCACTCAGCGACGATTTTGTTGACGACGTAGCCCGAAAGCTAGTCGTCTCCGGTAGAGCCGATCGCCCCGCGACACTTAAGCACGAGCATTTCGGGCTCGTCCAAGACGAGATTGCCTCGGCGATATTGAGTGCGTTTCAGCGGACCGATCATCCGCCAAGTATCACTTCTTTAACCGCGCCATTTAGAGCGGACAATCGCCCTGCGACACCGCAGCAAGGGTATTCAGGGCACAGCGACGAGGACATTGCTGCGGTTTCGAGGGCGCTTAGACCATCTTATCAATCCCAAAGTGCCCCGAAGCTGCCTGCCGCTATGACGACGCCACTCAGCGACGATCGCGTTGTGAGGGAGCAGCAAGGAAATTTTGAATTCGATCAGAACGACGTTGCTGCAATTTCGAGGGCAATAAAACCGACTAATCGACTGCAAAGTGTACTGTGCCGGGCAGTTGAGGACGCTCGAAATTTGGCATCCGATCTAAGGGATTTGGAACCGCTTCTAGGCCAGTACGATCCTGGATTAGGTTTTATTGGGCCAGTGCTCAGTCTTCCCAGTAGCGGTTGCTGTTACGTCTACATTGCCGCAAACGGGAGCAAAGTCTACGAAGCGGTTTGCCTCGGTTTTTTCGAAGATGAAGCAGATGCGGAAATTCAACGCGCAAGTATTATCGCAATACTGAAAAGCCGCTTCAAGGAAATGCTGACCTTTGGCAGCCATTACGAGATGGCACGTGCGGTCCATACTCGTTGGCCAAATGATGAGACGGCCAAAGTTCTGGCATCAGCTACGCCAGCAACCAAGCCTGAATCGGTTGCGGCCGCTCAAGATGACAGCAAAGACGATAACAGTCCCGCGCATGTGATCCCGAGTGATTACGGTCAGCAGCTTGTTGACGACGTAGCCCGAAAGCTAGTCGTCTCCGGTAGAGCCGATCGCCCCGCGACACTTAAGCACGAGCATTCCGGGCTCGTCCAAGACGAGATTGCCTCGGCGATATTGAGTGCGTTTCAGCGGACCGATCATCCGCCAAGTATCACTATTTTAACCGCGCCATTTAGAGCGGACAATCGCCCTGCGACACCGCAGCAAGGGTATTCAGGGCACAGCGACGAGGACATTGCTGCGGTTTCGAGGGCGCTTAGACCATCTTATCAATCCCAAAGTGCCCCGAAGCTGCCTGCCGCTATGACGACGCCACTCAGCGACGATCGCGTTGTGAGGGAGCAGCGAGGAAATTTTGAATTCGATCAGAACAACGTTGCTGCAATTTCGAGGGCAATAAAACCGACTAATCGACTGCAAAGTGTACTATGGCGGGCAGCTCGAAATTTGGCATCTACCGCGATTCTTATATGTGCCGTCGGTGGCGCTTCAGCGTTACTCACCTGGGCAATGGTTCTTTCCAGCGCGCCGCGCATGGCCCACGAAGTTGGGCCGACTACGGCACCTCAGCCGGTCGCGGCGACAGTACCATCGACGGTTCCCACCCAGCAGACCGCGTCCATTAAACCGGCGCAGATCGAAGCCGCGCCGGACGAGGCCACAGCTTCACTGCCATCGCCACAGGGGGCTGGCACGCTGGGCGCCCAGCATGCGGAGGCCAATGAGCCGACGCAGTTGGTCGAGCCGGCGCCCGCCGCGATGGCACCCCCGCCACCGACTCCGCAACGGTCTGGGGCAAGCAATCAGGTTGAAGCTGTGCCGGCCTCCAGCCCGGAGCAGCATGCGGAGGCCAATGAGCCGACGCAGCTGGCCGAGCCGCCGCATTCAGTGGCGAGCGCCCAGGCGGGAGCCGCGTCGGTCTCTGGCCCGCAACCGACGCCAGCACAGGGAAGCATTACGGCTTTACGTCTCAACTCCCAGGAGATCACCACTCTCATGGACGGCGGCTCGGCTTATTTCAAGCGAGGCGACTTCGCCTCGGCCAGACTTTTATTTCGGCGGGCCGCTGAGGCTGGCAGCGCAAACGCCGCGCTGATGCTTGGCTCGACTTTTGATCCGCTTATCATTCGGCAGTTCGGCGTCATCGGTATTGAGCCCGACGTCGCGCGCGCCTCGCAGTGGTACGAGAAAGCTGAGGAACTCGGCTCTGACGCCGCATCTCAGCGGCTTGCAAACCTCAAGAATCACTAAGCATAACAGCGTGATTTTGGCGCAGTGCGTATGTGATTTACTGGCCCAGGCTGCGTGAAAACGTGCTCGCGCGAGCACCGCGCAGAATTGGTTTCTCTGTTGTCTTCTACCGACGTATCCACTCGGTGTAGGCCGTCTTGCCGAATTGTCCGGCATGTAGCTGACTGTCGGTATGGATGACCTTACTGACACTCGCCATATCAGTCGCCTTGAGATTGTTGATACGGGTCGCCGGCGGCGCTGGTCGGCTTCAGAAAAGCTGCGGATAGTTGAGGAGAGTTTTTCGGCACCGCGACTGGCATCGGCGACGGCGCGTCGGCATGGAATTTCGAACCAGCTGCTATTTGCGTGGCGCAAGGCGTATCGCGAAGGTCGGCTTAGCGACATTGCCGGCTTCGTGCCGGCGGTGATCGAGCCGGAGCAGCCTGAGAAGGGTACCGGAACGGGTTGTCGTCGAATTGAGATTGTGATCGCGAACGGCCGCCGCGTTATCGTCGATTGTGACATTGATGTAGAGATGCTGCTGCGGATCATGCGTGGTCTTGAAACGCTGCCATGATCGCGGTTTCGAGCGGCGTGCGGGTGTGGCTGGCCACTGGTCACACTGACATGAGGAAGGGCTTTGCGAGCTTGTCGCTGCAGGTGCAGGAAGTGCTGCGGCGCGATCCACTGAGCGGTCATCTGTTTTGCTTTCGTGGCCGCAGCGGCAATCTTTTGAAGGTGATTTGGCATGACGGCCAGGGAGCCTGCCTGTTTGCGAAGCGATTGGAGCGAGGCCGCTTTTTGTGGCCGAACCCGGCCGATGGCGCGGTGACGATCTCCGCGGCCCAACTTGGTTATCTGTTGTCTGGCATTGATTGGCGAAATCCGCAGGAAACGTGGCGCCCGACGTCTGTGGGGTGACAGTTTTGCTTTGCGGTTGCGGGCGAATATGATTCTGTCGCGATGTGACATCGGAATTTGAATCTCTGCCATCCGATCTTGCCGCCGCTCATGCGATGATCCTCGCCGAGCGCACCTCGCGCGTGGAAGCCGAGGCCGTTGCGGCTCGCGCCCAGGCGGTAAATGTCAGCACCGAAGCACTGATCGCCCATCTCAAGCTCGAGATCGAGAAGCTTCGCCGAGCGCTTTATGGCAGCCATTCGGAGCGCAAGGCGCGGCTACTGGAGCAGATGGAACTTCAGCTGGAAGACCTGGAGGCGGCAGCGACCGAGGATGAATTGGCGGCCGAGAATGCGGCAGCCCAGACGCAAACAGTCAAAGCGTTCGAGCGCAAGCGGCCTTCGCGCAAGCCGTTCCCCGATCATCTGCCGCGTGAGCGCATCGTCATCGCCGCGCCAGACAGCTGTCCCTGCTGCGGATCGGCAAAGCTATCGAAACTGGGCGAGGATATTACCGAGACACTGGAGGTGATCCCGCGGCAGTGGAAGGTGATCCAGACGGTCCGCGAGAAGTTCTCGTGCCGGGAGTGCGAGACGATCAGCCAGCCACCGGCGCCGTTCCACGTGACGCCGCGCGGCTTTGCCGGACCGAACCTGTTGGCCATGATCCTGTTCGAGAAGTTTGGCCAACATCAGCCGTTGAACCGGCAGAGCGATCGATATCGTCGCGAAGGCATCGATCTGAGCGTGTCGACGCTGGCCGATCAGGTTGGCGCCTGCACGGCGACTTTGCAGCCGCTGCATGCGCTGATCGAGCGCCATGTCCTGGCTGCCGAGCGGCTGCATGGCGACGACACGACCGTGCCGATCCTGGCCAAAGGCAAAACGGTCACTGGGCACATTTGGGTCTGTCCGCGACGATCGGCCATTTGGCGGTCACGCGCCGCCGGCCGCGCTGTATTACGCCTCGCGCGATCGAAGGCATGAGCATCCCACGCGGCATCTTCAAGGCTTCGCCGGCATCCTGCAGGCCGACGCCTATAGCGGGTACAACGAGCTTTACGATCCCTCGCGTGCTCCGGGAGCGATTACGTCGGCATTGTGCTGGGCCCATGCCAGGAGGCAGTTCTTCGAGCTGGCCGACATCGCCGGCAATGCTCGGCGCGGAAAGAAGGCGATGGCAATCTCGCCAGTCGCATTGGAGACGGTCAAGCGCATCGACGCGCTGTTTGATATCGAACGCGACATCAACGGCCTGAGCGCCGAAGAACGCTTGCGCATCCGCCAGGACAAAAGTGTGCCTCTTTTGGCTGCTCTGGGAGCTTGGCTGCGTGAGGAGCGTTCCCGCATGTCGCGCTCGGCCTCTGTGGCCCAGCCGATCGACTACATGCTCAAACGCTGGGACCGGTTTGCCCGCTTCATCGACGATGGCAGGATCTGCCTCACCAACAATGCGGCCGAACGTGCGCTTCGGGGATTTGCCCTGGGTCGAAAGTCGTGGCTCTTCGCCGGTTCCGAACGTGGCGCCGAACGGGCGGCCGCCATGACAACGCTGATCATGACGGCCAAGCTCAACAACGTTGATCCACTGGCCTGGCTCGGCGATGTGCTCGCCCACATCGCCGACATCCCGCAGGGCCGGCTTGCCGAATTACTGCCGTGGAATTGGAAGCAATCGAACCTACAAGCGGCCGCCTGATCCGTGGCCGCTGCGCCGCGGTGCTCAGCGTAGGCTTACCTACCGACAGTGGTCGTCAGCGTTTTTGTTTTCCAAATTGACGAAGTCGAGACGAAATTTCCAACGGCGAATTTGATTTCGGGGTTTTCACACGGCCTGGGCCACTTCCCCGTCGCCAATTCTTGCATCTGGCGGCGGGTGCTGCCGCGTTGCCGGCCATTTCGCGGATCGCATGGGCGCAGACCTATCCGACGCGGCCGGTGCACATCATCGTCGGTTTCGCTGCCGGAAGCGCGTTCGAAATCTTCGCGCGGCTGATCGGTCAATCGCTGTCAGAGCGGCTCGGCCAGCCGTTTGTCGTCGAAAACAGGCCCGGTGCGAGCGGCAGCCTCGCCACCGAGGCGGTGGTGCGGGCACGCCCCGACGGATATAGGCTCCTCGTCGGTAGTGTCAAGAATCTTTCGCACATTTGATCAGGCGACGGCTTCGGTTTGCACGACCTGCGGCTGATAGAGCGGTCGCATATTCATGTAACACTTGGCGGACCATGCGGTCCCGGCGATGTGGCGCAGTCGCGCGGCCGCCAAGTTGAGGCATGACTGGCCGTCAGGGAACGCTCCAACGACACGGGTCCGTCGGCGAATCTCTTTCATGATCCGCTCGAGTGGATTGTTGGTCCGTATCTTCTGCCAGTGGATATCCGGGAAGGCGTAGTAGGTCAGCGTTTCGGAAACGCAACGCTCGACGATTTCGGCCGCGGTGTTCATCCTAGCGGCACGCAACTCGTCGATGATCGCTCGCGCCTTTCTGCTCGGCAGCGTCCCGGCTCTCCTGAGCATGGATCGCCTTGAGCATATGGCTCACTTCGCGGACCTTGGTCGCCGGCACGTGGCTGAAGACATTGCGGTAAAAATGCACCATGCAGCGTTGCCAGCGCGCCTCGGGTAGGTACTCCGCGGCGCTCTCCGTCAGGCCGCGGCAGGCATCCGAAATGATCAGTCGCACGCCTTTGAGGCCGCGATCGACCAGGTGCCGCAGAAACGCCGACCACCGGACTTGTCTTCCTTGGCGCCCTCGCAGATGCCCAGAATCTCCCGAAAACCCTCCGAATTGACGGCGCTCGCCACCAGCAGCGAGACATTGCGCACTTCACCCGCCCACGTCCGCTTCATCACGATGCCGTCGAGATACAGATACGGATGCTCGCCTTCGATGCGCCGGTTCCGCCAAGCTTCGATCTTGGCGTAGATCTTCTTGTTCAGGTTGGACACCGTGCTCGGGCTCACCCGCGTGCCCCACAGCGCTTCGGTGATGTCTTCCACCCGCCGCACTGAAATGCCCGCCAGATACATCTCGATCAGCGCTTCCTCAACCGAGCTCTCCCGCCGGCGGTAGCGCTCAATGATTGCCGTCTCAAAGGTTTGCCGCCGCAACTTCGGTATCTTGAGATTGACGCCGCCCGCACTGGTCTGCAGCGTCCGCTCGTAGCTCCCAGCTCGCGTATCCCGTCGAGCTTGACTGCGCTCGTAACGTCCAGCCCCGCATAACTGGTCTGCCTCAGCATCGAGCATGGCATTCAGTGTCTCTTCCACCGTGCCCCGTACCATCTCGCCAAGATGGTCTCGAATCCGGGCTTCATCGATCTGGATCACCTGGCCCATCGGCTTCTCGTCACTCATCGGTTGCTCCTTCATTGTAGAAGAAGCCGCCAATCCTGAAAGTGCGAAAGATTCTATACGTTATCTCCTCGTCACTGGTTCGCCGGATGCAATTAACGCGACATTGTATGGCAATCTCAATTTCAATTTCATCAACGACATTGCGCCAGTCGCATGTATTGGTTGCGCACCTAACGTGATGGTGGTGCATCCTTCGTTTCCGGCCGAGACGGTTCCCAAGTTCATCGCCTACGCCAAGGCTAATCCGGGCAAGATCAGCATGGCCTCGGCCGGCGTCGGCAGCGGAAGCCACATGGCCGGCGAGTTGTTCATGCTGATGGCCCGGTTCAACATGGTGCATGTGCCCTATCGCGGCCAGGCGCCGGCGCTCACCGACCTCCTTGGCGGTCTGGTCCAGGTCGACTTTTCGACCATGCCGCCGGCGATCGAATACATCAAAGCCGGCAAACTGCGGGCGCTGGCAGTGACCTCGTCGGCGCGTTTTGAGGCGTTGCCGGACGTGCCGGCCATGGCCGAATAACTGCCGGGCTACGAGGCGAGCCTGCTGACCGGTCTCGGCGCGCCCAAGAACACGCCAGCGGAGATCATCGACAGGCTCAACGGCGGAATTAATGCGGGCCTCGCCGATCTGAAAATGAAGCAACGTATTGCCGGCCTCGGTAGCGTGCCGATGCCGGTGACAGTCGCCGAGTTCGGCAAGTTCATCGCGGAGGAAACCCAGAAGTGGGCTAAGGTGATCAAGTTAGCGAACATCAAGCCGGAATGATCTCTGCGCGCCCGATATTCCATATTTCCCGTTGCACCAAACCGCTCCGCGGTAGGGAGCGGGATCACTGCAAGTTGGCCTGCTTCTTTAGCTTCTTCACTCGATGCTTCTGATAATTGAGGACGGATGCGGCCAGCGGCATGGAGCGAGAGACCCGAACGTGTGTCAGCGAGATAATGATCGCCGCTTCGTCTCCCGGCGGAACGATATGACACATGATCCCACCTTCGTCGCCGAGATACGATAAGTCCGCGACGGTCTGACGCGTTTGATGGGCGGCAGCGACTTTGTCAGCTTGCAGTTGCTTGACCACTGTTGGCGGCAATTCGACTTCGAACGGCACGGCCGCCTTGAGCGCGGCCAAGAGGTGCGCGGTCTTCTCTGGATTGTCGAGCATCGGCGCCAGTCTTTTTCAGAATTGAGCTTAGTGATTCGACGATTAATAATGATAGGGCATATGGCTCAGTAGAGCCATTCTTCCAGCGTCGCACAAGATTATTTGGAGCGGCGGCTGCACCTGTCGGTAGCGATCGTTCTGTCTGTCAGGATTGCACGTTGTGCAGTCCAGTAGACAGGAGTCCACCGATGACCAAGCCGATCTCTCCTCTGCGTCAGCGTATGATCGACGACATGACGATGCGCAATTTGTCGCCGAGCACCCATGAGACTTACATTCGTGCGGTAGCGCAGTTCAGTGCGTTTCACCGGCGATCTCCCGACAAGCTCGGAGTAGAGCATTTGCGGGAATATCATCTGCACCTTGTATCACACGGTCTCACGGCCAATTCCATTTGTGTGAAGATGGGTGCGCTGAGGTTCTTCTACGGCACGACATTGCGGCGGCCGGACATCGCCCGTCAGATTCCGATGCCCCGCCGGACGGATCATCTGCCCACAGTACTCGCACGCGAGGAGGTCGAGCATTTGCTCAATGCGGTAGCCGATCTCAAGCAGCGCACAGCCCTCATTACGATCTACTCGGCGGGTCTGCGTATCTCTGAGGCCATTGCGCTGACGGCGCACGATATCGACAGCGCACGCATGGTCATCTGCGTCCGGCAAGGCAAAGGGCGCAAGGATCGCTATACGGTGCTGTCCGACCAGTTGCTCGGCATTCTTCGCGACTATTGGCACCGTACCCGGCCATCACATTGGCTGTTTCCCGGCCTTAAGCCCTCGCGTCCCATGACGAAGCGCACGCTGCAACTTGCGTGTCGGCGAGCGGCCGAAGCGGCCGGGCTCAGCAAATCGGTCACCGTCCACACGTTGCGGCATAGCTTTGCGACCCATCTCCTCGAACAGGGTGTCGACATTCGCGTGATCCAGGACTTGCTCGGGCATCGGCACATCAAGTCGACCGTGGGCTATGCGCGGGTCGCGATCAACTTGATCCGGCAGGTTCAGAGCCCGCTCGAGTTCCTGAACATGGTGAGGACAGCGCCGGATTGATGCGCCGGCGGTGTCCCATCCAAAGCTCGAAGTGGCGGACGTTTTCCACCGCCACGGTGCCGCTTGGCGTGCTGCCAACAAAGCTTGTCTGAGCCTCAGCCAGCGGCGCGTGATGACCGCGATCGAGGTTTGCCGCACGGCGGCGCTGGGCGGCCATGTCGAGCGCTGTGAGAACTGCGCCCACGCCCGCATCGCCTATAACTCTTGCCGCAACCGGCACTGCCCCAAGTGCCAGTGGCCGGCCGCCCAGGCGTGGCTTGCGGCGCGCGAAGCCGAACTGCTGCCGATGGCGTACTTCCATGTGGTGTTCACGCTGCCAGCCGCAATCAGCGCGATCGCCTACCAGAACAAGGCCAAGGTCTATGGACTGCTCTTTACGGCCGCGGCCGAGACGCTCACCACCATCGCGGCCGAGCCTAAGCACCTCGGCGCCGACATCGGCATCACTGCCGTCCTGCACAGCTGGGGCCAGAACCTCCATCACCATCCCCATGTGCACTGCATCGTTCCGGGCGGCGGCATATCGCCGGATGGCAAGCGTTGGATCGCCTGCAAGCCCGGCTTCTTCCTTCCGGTTCGCGTGCTCTCACGCCTGTTTCGGCGTCTGTTCTTGCAGGGCCTCGAAGCCATGTATGCTGCCGGCGAGCTGCAATTCTTTGCCGATCTCGTCAGTCTCAACGAGGCGAGCGCGTTTGCCGCCATTCTCGCGCCGCTGCGCCGAGCCGAATGGGTCGTCTTTGCCAAAAAACCCTTCGCCGGCCCCAAGCAGGTCTTGGCCTATCTGGCGCGCTACACGCATCGCGTCGCTATCGCCAACAGCCGCTTGATCGATCTCGACGAGACCCATGTCAGTTTCCGCTGGAAGGACTATCGCGACAGCGGCCGTCGCAAGAGCAAAGTCATGCGCCTCAGCGCCGGCGAGTTCATGCGACGCTTCCTCATCCATGTACTGCCGAACGGCTTCCATCGCATTCGCCACTATGGCCTCTTCGCCAACGGCCACCGCGCTAACAAGCTCGCGCTCTGTCAAACTTTGCTCGATGTGCCATCCGCGCCGACGCATCGCGATAACGATGATGACAATGGTCCCGGCGTTTCCGACCATGAACCGCCCCCCGTGCCCTTGCTGCGGCGGCCGCATGAAGATCATCGAAACGTTCGACGGACCGCTCTCCCGGCCGTATCGCGTCCGCAGGCTCGACGCCTTATAGCAACGAGCATCTCGTGATCGCTCTGCCTGACGAGAACCAAGCACGCCGCCGCACCGATGGCCACGACCAGCCGTGCTCCAACCCGCACATCGCTGCAACTTCCTCGTCCTATCGAACCGACAAAATCGCTCGCGAGCGAACCATGCGGCCCGCAAACCGCCAACTTGCCCTTGCCGGCGTCGTCTCGCCACATATTCACCCGTGCCGCCTGCTCAAAGCAGCGGCGACAACCTCAACCAAATCTCCATAGCCCGAACTCGCCGCCCGCGGTTCAGTGCAACGAAGGTTTCTGCAACGCCCCCGAAAGGTCAGCGCTTGACCTTGACTACAAGCACGGCGTCACAGAAACCTCACCATTAGGCGAATGCCGCTTGCGTGAGGCAGCGGTTCATCGTTTCGCAGTGCGCCAATTGGCGGCGACGAAGTGACGTGATGGGTCAAAAGCGCGGGTTTGAGCGTGCGCCGTCTACTTCCGGTCTTGCTCCAACAGCTACCGTATTGCTGCAACTCGGCAACCGACGAAGTGAGCCTGGAAAGTCGAAAGACGAACGGGCAGGATTGTTCTATTGGAGTAGGCAGAAATTCTGCCTAACATATATCGCCATCGGCTTCTTAAAAAATGCCAGACGACAGGGAGGACTTCGATGATGCGATCAACGCTGTTAGCTGCATTGCTTGGTACGGCCGTTTCGGTCGTCGCGTTTGCGGCGCTTGCTCAAACGGCCGACGATTTGAAAAACGACGAAAAGACGTCGGACAACGTACTCGTCTATGGCATGGGTTATTCGGGCAATAGATTCAGCCCGCTGACGCAAATCAACAAGCAAAATGTGAGCAAGCTCGTTCCGGTGTGGTCCTATTCGCTGGCGGATCTGCAAGGCGGTGAAGGCTTTCCGATCATTAGCGACGGCGTTGTCTACGTGACGACGCACGATGCGACAGCAGCGGTCGATGCCGTAACGGGAAAGCAGATCTGGCGTGTGAGACACGAGTACCCGCCGGAAACGCTGCGAGTCGTGTGCTGCGGCATCGTCAACCGCGGCGCGGCGATTTACGAGGGCATGATTATCCGCGCCTTGATGGACGATCGGCTCGTCGCGCTCGACGCGAAGACCGGCAAGCAAATTTGGGAGTCAAAATCGCCGGATCCGGTGACGCCGGCTAACGGCTATGCGATGACCGGCGCGCCGCTGATCGTCAAAGGGTTGGTCCTCGTCGGCGTGGCCGGCGCCGAATTCAGCAATCGCGGCTTCATCGAAGCCTACGATGCGAAGACCGGTAAACACCTGTGGCGCACCTACACGATTCCCGCCAAGGGTGAACCGGGCTCGGAGACTTGGCCTGGCGATTCCGAACTGACCGGTGGCGGCAGTTCGTGGGTCACAGGCACATATGATCCGGACCTGGATCTGGTCTATTGGGGAGTCGGCAACCCGGCGCCGTGGAATCCACGCGCGCGCCAAGGCGATAACCTCTACACCAATTCGATCTGGGCCATCCGGCCGGAAACGGGCGAACGCGTTTGGTACTACCAGGCGACGCCGAACGATCCATTCGACTATGACGCCGTGCAGACGCCGATCAACGCCACGATCAATGTCACCGGCGGCCCGCGCAAGGTGGTGATGCAGGCCAATCGCAACGGCTTCCTCTACGTGCTCGATGCCAAAGACGGCAAGCTTCTCGCCGCCAATGCGTTCGGCAAGGTGAACTGGGCGAGCGGCGTCGATATGAAGACCGGACGTCCGATCGTCACGGACGTGTTCAAAGGAGCGCTTGCCGGCGAAAAGGTCACGGTCTGGCCGTCGATATCCGGCGTCACCAACTGGCAGCATATGTCGTTCAGCCCGCACACGGGGCTCCTCTACATCAACACGCTAAATGTCGGCATGACCTATGAGGCGCCGGAGCCGCCGAAGCTGAGTCCTGGAAAGCCCTCTGGCGTTCCGACCGTGAAACGAACCGTTGTCACCGACGATCCCAACGTACGTGGCTATCTCAAAGCGGTCGATCCGCTCACGGGCAAGTCGAAGTGGGAAACGCCATACCGCAGCCCGAATTACTCATCAACCATGGTGACGGCGAGCGATCTCGTTTTCACCGGCGTGATGACGGGTGAATTCCAGGCACTCGATGCCGATACCGGAAAGATCCTGTGGAGCTTCCAGAACTCCTTCTGGAATCGTCGGCCAGCCGGTAACCTGGGAAAAGAGCGGCAAGCAATATGTTGCGGTGCTCAGCGGCATCGGCGGTGTCTACGCGCAACGGGGCGGTGATCCCAATCTGGAAAATCTACCAACCGGAGTGACGCTCTGGACGTTCGCTTTGTTCGATAAGTGAGCTGGACCGATCGCCAACGTGACCACGAGAGGCCGCCCGCAAGCGGCCTCTTTCATCTCCCAGCCAGATCGGCCTCGTTGAATATATCCGGACGGATAGGCTGCGCGCGTTTGCGGTAACTTCCGCGACGCGCCTGAAGGCATTTCCGGATATCCCAATCGTGGGCGAATTCGTGCCGGGCTATGAGGCGACCCTGTGGTCAGGCATCGGGGCGCCGAACAACACTGTCGCCGAGATCGTTGAGAAGCTCAACAACGAGATGAATGGCGTCCTCGCTGATGCCAATTTGAAACTGCGAATTGCTGACTTGGGCGCCGACCCGATGCCGCTAACACCCGTCGAATTTGGGAAATTCATCTCCGACGAAACCGAGAAGTGGGGCAAGGTGATCCGGGCGGCCAACATCAAGGCGGAATAAGAGCAGTCGGCGCGTTGCGGCATTCCATATTTCTCGTTAGGCGAATGTCGCTTGCAGCGATTGATGGTTTTGCAGTGCGTCAATTGACGGCGGCAAAGTGACGAGATGGGTCATCTTCTACCGTTTGGTCAGCTACCCGGGAATGTCCGCTCCTGCTCTGATAGCGACGGTATCGCGGCGGTTCGACCACCGCTGGGACGAGCCAGACCTGCTGACTGCGGCGTGATATTGTTCTGTGATTGTGCACGCCGATGAGGTGAACAATGAAACTTCCCCGTCGCAAATTCCTGCATCTGGCTGCGGGCGCGGCCGCCATGCCGGCTTTTTCTCGCTCCGCATCGGCGCTCGACTACCCGACGCGGCCCGTGCACATCGTTGTCGGATTTGCCCCTGGCGGCGCGACCGACATTGCCGCTCGCTTGATTGGACAATGGTTGTCAGACCGGCTCGGTCAACCGTTCACGGTCGAGAACCGGCCTGGCGCCAGTACCAATGTCGCGGCGGAAGTGGTCGTCCACTCGCCGCCGGATGGTTATACCCTTATGACATTCAGCATAACCAACACAGTCAACCCCGCGCTATTTACCCAACTCGATTTTAATTTTGTTCGCGATATGTCGGGGGTTGCAGGTATTAACAGTTCGCCCCTGGTCTTAGAGGCGAATCCGGCTGTCCCGGTCACCTCCGTCCCCGAACTGATAACCTACGCGAAGGCCAATTCAGGAAAAATCAGCTTGGGCAATTTTGGGATCGGCACGAGCTCTCACGTTGTCGGCGAACTATTCAAGATGATGGCTGGCGTTAATATGGTAGACGTGCCCTATCGCGGTGGCGCGCCCATGGTCACCGATCTGCTCGGCGGGCAAGTACAGGTTGCCTTCGATAACCTGTCGGGTTCTATCGAACACATCCGGGCCGGCAAGCTGCGCGCGCTCGCGGTCACGACTGTATCGCGCTCGCCTGCGCTGCCAAACATTCCGACGCTTGGAGAGTTTCTGCCGGGTTTCGAGGCCAACTCGTGGATTGCGATCGGCGCGCCTAAGAATACGCCCGCCGAGATCATCGACAAGCTCAATAGGGAGATCAATGCGGGGCTCGCCGATCCAAAGACCGTCGCGCGGCTCACCGACTTGGGTAGCACGGCGTTGACGCTTTCGCCCGCCGGTCTCGACAAGCTCGTAGTCGATGAAACTGAGAAGTGGGGCAAGGTGGTTCGCGCTGCCAACATCAGGCCGGAGTGAATCTGACGCACATTCCATAAGTCCGGTTCCGCGAAGTGAACCGTTTTGCAACGCATCATTTGAGGGTGGTGAAGTGACGTTGTGGCCGCATGCGAAGGCACCAAACTTCGCTATCGCGCTTCCAAATTCGACTGCGAAGTCTGCCGGCTCAAGATGCGGTGCTGTCCCAAGGGGCCGTCGCGAGAAGTGCCCCGCGATGTTCATGAATATGCCCGCGACGTGACACGCCGGCTGATGCAACAAAGGCATTCCTCACGTCGCGCGACCAACGCAAACGCCGTCGAGATGCGCTTTGCCCACCTGAAGACGCACCACCGCTTCGAGCGTATGCGACTACGGGGTCTTTCCGGCGCGCGCGACGAGTTCCTTCTCGCCGCTACTGTTCAGAACCTCAAAACCCTGGCGCTCCGGATCTTCGAGCCACCATCAGCCCAGTGCCGCGCATCATTTACCTGAGGTCCCTATCACCACGTCGTTAGCGTCTGCGTCAAAGTCGTCGCCAATCAAATGGTCCCAACAGCTCCCCAAAAGCAACGTCACTTTGAGAGGGCACCGGCGATGTCCGCTCTGTACCCGATTGCGGAAGTATCACTGCGGCGCAGTAAGGCGGGCGCCTAGAAAGTCTTGAGGCGACAGGCGATCATGCGGAGCGCCTCATTTCGGCAGAAAGGCCTCGGTATAGAGCTTCGACATATCGGGCGGTGACTCGACGAGCTTCTGGTCAATGAATGCCCGCTTGAGATTGGCGAGTGATGCGGCGTCGAATTTGCAATCCCTGCTGAACATAGTTTTCGTATTGTCGTATTCCTTCGACATCACGCTCTCGGAATAGCCGGTGACTTCGCTCTCGATCTTGACCGTCTCGGCTTTGTGCTTGCTCATGTAGTCGATGGTCTCGAGCCAGGCGGCGAGGAAGCCGCGGAGCGCGTCGGGATCGGTCGCGATCAGGTGCTGCGTCGCGTAGATCGTGCCGGCGGCAATATTGCCGACGTATTGCGACACCGGAATGAGCAGCCGCCCCTCTTTCTTCTCTTCCCAGTTGAAGATGTTGGAGGTCACCGCAATGTCGGCGTCAATCGCATTGGTGCGGAACGCCGCGAGTATGGCGGCGGCCCCGTTGCCGATAGCGACCCGCGTCACGCCGTCCGGCCCCCATCCCTGGTGATGCGCCAAGCTCGCGCGCCAGCCAATCGGTGAGCGAGCCGGCGCTGGAGATGCCGATCTTCTTGCCTTTGAGCTGATCGATCGTATGGACCGGCGAATCCCAAGGCACGGCGATGCCGATGAAGGGGATGGGCGGAGCGGCGTCGCAGACGGCGATGATCGGCGCCCCTTTCGAGACGAACGCCATCTCGGTCCCGGCGCCGACACCGATATCGATGCTGCCCGCCACCATGGCCTGCGACAACTTGCTGCCGCCAGTGAAATCCGCGATTTTCACGTCGAGGCCGTGTTTCTTGAAGAGGCCAAGCTTGTCGGCGACATTCACGGGCAAGATCGGCGACGCGTTGGCGTCGGCCTTGCCGACGCTGAGTGTCCCGCCGGCAAACGCCGCCGAGCCCACGACGGCCGGCCCGGATGCGACGAGCACGGCGAGCACAACGCCACGCAGGTGGATCGTGCACATGATCTCCTCCTCTGCCTTTTGCCATCTTTGCCGTGATCAGCGCATTGTTTCATCGCCGGCAGCGAGCGGCAGCGTCATTATCAACGATGCGTGTGCGCCGCTTTCTTCAAGTCCGAAATGGCGAAGTAGTCCAAGGTCACAAATGACGCAGGACATCGGGCGGACTGAATATTACCCCGCCTGAGTACAAGTCGTGATTGCGAATTTTCGGCCAGCAATTGCGCCACATTCACGGTGTTTGCGCAATGCGCTTCTGCTCCCACCCCGGCAGTATTGCTGCATCGCACTAACCCGTCCTTGAAAACCAATCGGCGACATCGCCACTTCCGCGGCGAGCCTTAAATCGAGATAAGCTGATGAAGAAAGGCGTGCTAGCAATTGCAACCGAATGGTATGCGCATGGCGAACCTTTCCCGCAGAAAACTCCTGTGTCTGACAGCAGGCATCGCAACGCTACAGGCGTTGCCGCGGAGCGTAACGGCGCAAACCTATCCGGCGCGGCCAGCGCATTTGATTGTTGAGGTAGCTGCCGGCGGTTCGCCCGACATTGTCGGACGCCTCATAGCCCAGTGGCTGTCGGAGCGGCTCGGACAACCATTCGTCGTCGACAATCGGGCGGGCGCCGCCGGCAACATTGGCAGCGAATTCGCTTTGAAAGCGCCGCCGGACGGCTACACACTCCTTCTCGCTATGTCGTCGAACGCGATCAACGCATCGCTCTACACCGATCTTCATTTCGATTTCATCCGTGACGCGGCTCCGGTGGCAAGCATCGCCACTATTCCCCTCATCATGGAAGTGAACCCGTTGGTTCCGGCAAAGACGATCCCTGAATTCATCGCCTACGCCAAGGCCAATCCCGGCAAGATCAACATGGCGTCGGGCGGAGTTGGCAGCCCGCTCCACGTTGCGGGCGAATTGTTCAAGATGATGGCCGGCGTCGACTTGGTCCACGTTCCTTACCGCAGTGAGGCGCTGGCGCTGCCCGATCTGCTCGGCGGGCAGGTCCAAGTCTTGTTCGGTGTGATGCCCGCTTCGCTCGGTTACGTTCGGGCCGGCAAATTGCGCGCACTTGGTGTGACCACCGCGAAGCGCCAGGAGCTTTTGCCGGACGTCCCGGCCGTAGCCGAATTCCTGCCAGGTTTCGAGGCAAGCGGCTGGTATGGCATTGTAGTGCCCAAAGGCACGCCCACGGAGATTGTCGATACGCTGAATAAGGCAATCAATGCTGCTCTTGCCGATCCCGCGATGAAGCAGCACTTCGTCGATCTGGGATGCGCGGTGTTCACGGGCACGCCCGCCGACTTTGAAAAATTCATCGTCGACGAAACCTCAAAGTGGGCCAAGGTAACCCGGACGGCCAATATCAAGCCGGAGTGAGGCCGGTCGTGGTCGCGCTTGCCAAGGCCTAGTGTGCGATCGTCCAGATCGGCACAGCGACACTCATTCGATCTTCACGTTCGCCGCCTTGATGACCTCGCCCCATTTGGCCGAGTCCTTGCGTAGATATTCGGCAAAGGCATCGAGCGGCCCAGGTACCGGCCGCACCGCAAAGGGCACGAGATACTTCTTCTGGAATTCGGGATCGCCGACGATCTTTTGCACGTCGGCGTTGACCTTTTTGATGATGTCGGCAGGCGTGCCGGCCGCCGCAAACAGCCCGAACGATACGCTCGCCTCGTACCCCGGAACAGTCTCGGCGATGGTCGGCACGTCGGGGAACTGCGGCACCCGCTTTTCGCTACCAAAGGCGAGCATCTTGAGCTTTCCGGCCTTCACCGAACTCAGCGCCACGGATGGGCCCATAATCACCGTGTTGATGTGTCCGGCAATCACATCACTCAGCGCAGGTGCCGCACCACGATAGTGCACTGCCGTCATCTTGATGCCGGTGAGATTCTCCAGTTCCAGCCCTGCGATGTGCAGCGCGGTGCCGACGCCGGCCGTACCGAAGGTCACGGCCCCGGCATTCTTCTTGGCGAGCGCGATCAGGTCGCTAACCGAATTCACCGGCACCGACGGATTCACTAGCAGTGCTGTCGGAATGGTGCCGTAGCCGGCGACCGGAACGAAGTCCTTCTCCGCGTCGTAGGCCAGATTGCTTTCAGCATAGAGGTGCGGTTGGGTCGTGTAGAAGCCGGTCTCCGAAGCCAGCAGCGTGTAGCCGTCGTGCTCGGAGCGCATCACGAATTCGGCTGCAATCGAGTACCCAGCGCCGCCCCGGTTTTCGACGATCACGCTCTGCTTCCACATCTCTGATAGCCGCTGTGCAACGGCACGGGTGAGCGTGTCGGTCAACGCGCCGGCCGCCGAGGTCACCACGATGGTGACGTTGCGGTTGGGGTAGGTCTGTCCCAGAGCGGCGGGGCTCGCGAGCAGGCACGCGAGCAGAAACAAGCGGCCGAGCGCAGCGGTCATCGCTTCCTCCGATTTCGGGCTCTTATCGCTTCGTTGCGCCCGGGACGGAGCCTAGCACCACAGGGGACGATCGACGCAATAAAAACTCGCGGCCGTACCGCCGAGAAGCGTGATGAAGTCCCGTCGCCTCGTGAATTTGCACGAGCCGAGCTTGCACATCACTGCACGAACGGTGGTGCCGTGCATCGCGGCAAAATGCTGCAACTCATGTCGCTGAAGGGTCATTCGCGGCCGATGGACGACGTGGGAGGCATGTCCGCTATTCACCTCATCGCTACCGAATTGGTGAGCCGCTAAAGCCTCGCGAAGGGCCAACAAGCGACATACACGCTGGCAATGGCTTTCCTAGGGTGCCGGGGGCTAGGTTTGCGAACGTCTCCGTTTCTGCGTGGTTGCCTTTGTCCGATCCTGCTTCGCCCGATTTTTCCTTTCTAGCCTGAAGTCAAATTGGTAGTATGTATTTCAGGTTGGGGCGACACTGACATGCCGTTCAATTCGCTGCGCGAGTGGCGGGAACGTTACAGCGCTGGCGGTTCCCGCTTGGGATTCAAGCCCGAGACAGATGCCCCTTTCTCCGCATCTGTTCAATTGATTTGCAATTCGCCAGGAGTTGTTCGAACGACACTTTCTCCTGGCCAGGTATTCCGCGACAGGAGCATGGTTCGAGACGGCAACGACAACCGTAGTCTCGTTGTCTCGTTGACGCGTGACCTCAATTTCTTGCATCGCAATTGCGAAGTCAGCCTTGGTCGGGGTGAAGCAACAATCGTTCAAAACGACGAGCCCGGAAAAGCTGGAGCACGGCGGCAGTTCGCATTTTACGAGGTCAGCATCCCTCACCAGGAATGGGACATGCGCACAGCGCGTTCCGACGATGCATTGATGAACGTCATCAATCGTCATTCGGAAAGTCTCAAAATTCTGCTCGGTTATATTGGAGTGCTTGCGAAAACCGGACCGACAACGGATCCGGAAGCTCGCGACGCCGTTGGCCGACACCTGATTGATTTGAGTGTGCTCGCGGCAACACGACCCTCTGCCGGCGAGAGCCAAATTGATTGCGTCGTAGCCGCCCGACGGGCTGCCGTGCTGGAGCACATCTGTTCTCACTTCCAGGAGCCCGGACTTACTGGATTGAGCCTTGCCCAAAGCTTGGGAATTTCTCAGCGGTACCTTTATCGGCTCCTACAGGAGACCGGAAAATCTTTCACCGAGCATGTCAACGAACTAAGACTAAAGCGAGCTTGTTCCCTGCTTGCGGCGGCGGATAGCAGTCGACGCGTCTCCGATATTGCGTTCGAAGTCGGATTCTCCGATCTCACTTATTTCTACCGGCTATTCAAAGCCCATTTTGGGGATACCCCAAAGGGAGTCCTTGGCGTTGGGAATAATAAGAGAAAATTGAGGGCGCGCTGGCCATAGCGGCACTGGCTTTTTGTGCACTCGCACCCAATGAACTGAGTGCGCTCTAGACCAAGATTTCAAAGATGCGGTCAGGCAGAATTAACCTGTGGACCGAAGGAGACTGCGAGATGGGGACGACGTGTCAACGCTTTGGCGTCCAGCCTGCAAAAGCGAAACAACTAATGCCGATTGTAGCGACGACGCTTGTAATAGCAGCGCCCGGTTTGGCGCATGCTTCGTCGCTGGGAGCCGCCACTTATTACAATGACGTCTCAGCGTATAACGGTCCTATGAGTTATTATGGTTCTAATAGCACATCAAACCCGACCGGAGGGATCGGACTTCAGGGTGAACCGCCCGATACGCCCACTGGAACCTATTATACAGTAGGGACCAGCAATAACTACACCATACCTCAGCTTTACGTGTCGATGAGCACGACAGGTGACGCGGGGGCCAGCGCTGAGTTTAAGCTTGTTTACAATATAGAATTTCTCGGTCCTTCCGGGGGCACTACAAGTATAACCGTGGGAGCTTATGCCGAGGCAAGTTCCCCTGGAGCGGTTCCGGGAGTCTCCGGCAACTCCGGCGCCGCCGCCGCCTACATGACCATCAGCAATGAGTATGGACAGTTAGCAAGCGTAAGCGCGTTCTCTCAACGCCCGAACGGTGGCAGATACGAGACCACGTTCGATCAGACCGTCACGTTCCAGAACAACAGCGTCTATACGGTGCTTATGGACGCGAACGCCGACGCAGACGCCTACCAGGACATATCCGGCCAGAGTATATCGGACGCGCTCATTGATCCCTATTTCGACCTGTCGAACCTGCCGAATGGCGTCACGTTTTTAGAAAGCGACGGCATCGGCAATTCGCTGCCGAATGTCGCTGCTACGCCAATTCCGGCAACCCTCCCTCTCTTCGCCACCGGCCTCGGCGCATTAGGTTTGTTTGGTTGGCGCAGGAAGCGGAAGAACGCCGCTACCGCCTGAACAAACAAATAAACGGAAACACGAAAGGGCCGCCGCGTGGCGGCCTTTTTATTTGCGCGTGAGTAGTTCCGGCAGCTTCGCCACGTTGGCCGCAATGCGTCGCGCCTCGTCGCGTGTGAGCAAGCTGGCGGCTGATCGCCGCCCCGGCTCCTCCTCGAAATAGACATACGCGAGCGCCTGTCCCGTGTGGTCACGGACGATGAAGCAAGCGTCCAATTCCTCGACGATCCAAGGCGGTGGGAAGCGGCGCGGGGATGGCATAGTGCGAGGATAGTGCAAGGCGCAACGATGTGGCAGTGGCATGTCCAGTCATGGCTCGATGCCAGGCAGTGGCAGCGGCGCGATAGCGAGATCGAGCAAGCCCCGAAAATTGTTGTGCTGTGCGGACGCCGACGAAATCACCACGTCCATTGTAGCGACCCATCGGCGGCCCACCGCGTCGATGAGGGTTAGTACCATTCCTCCTGGTGCTCGCGGCGCACCGCATCGCTCGACGGGTTCTTCGACTTGAGCCACGTCTTTGCTAGTCCGCTGCGATAGGGCGCGTCCGTCCGCTTCGACACTATGCCCTCCAGCCCCATCCGGCGGACATGGCTGAACACGGTCGGACCGTCACCCGCCAGATGCTCAGTGAAGCGGATGGCGTGCTTGGCGCGGCCGATCAGCTTGTTGAGCCATCGCTTGCGCTCGATCAGCGGTAGGTCGCGCAGGTCGTCGCCGTCTTGCTCGATCAGGTCGAACGCGACCCGGCGTCTGCTGCGCAGCGCATGGAAGTCTGGCGTGCCATCGTCGCGGACGATGACAACCTCGCCGTCGATCAGGAATGACGACGCCTTGATGCGGTGCGCGGCGGCAACGATGGCCGGGAAGCGGTCCGCCCAGTCAAGGCCGTTGCGTGTGAAAGAGCGGACGCGCGCGCCATCCCGGCGCACCATCAACCGATAGCCGTCGTGCTTGATCTCATGAACCCAGAGCGGGCCGGAGGGCGGCCGGGTCACCTTCGATGGTAGGCACGGTTCGATGAAGCCGCTGTTACGCTCACGCAACAAAACCATGTGCTACGCGACACCGTTTTCGGCACGCAACAGCTCATCTTCGTCGACGTAGGCTTCGACGAACTCGCGCGAGCTGGCAGCGAGGCGTCGTCCTGCGAGGCGCCTCACCACCTCGCGCGCGACATCCTCGGAGACATCCCGCGACCATCCTTCGGACGTGTTGAAGGCCACGACCCGCACCGGGTTGTTGAACTGGCCCGCCAACAGATCGTCGACCACCGACCCCAAGGTAGTGTCTTCCTCGGCGGTCTCACGATAGGCCCGGCCCGCCTTGCCGAAGTCGTCGAGCACGATAATGGGGCACCAAACTTGGTGCACGCGACGCCACGGGACACTCCTGTACGCAACACAAAACAACTGCGCTTTATGATAGACCCCACGGCAACGGAATCGAGTGTACAAGCCGAGAACGGCTCCTGAAAATCTCGGCCGTTAATCATCCCGGCTGGCCGTGTTCGGCGGAAGTAGCCGACATCGACCGTGACCTTAAGAACGTGGCCTCGAAAAACAAATTTTTGGCCGCTGAAGACAAATTTGTATGTCGTTTGACAGTCGACATCATGTTTATTTTTTTAGATATTTAGTGTGGCGTCGCCCATGCCGTCCCGCGCAGCCGCCTATCGAAGGATATAGTGGAGGCCATTTTTGTTGTTCTCTAACCTAGAAAATATCTCTATATTTTCTTGCGGGCCTCATAGCCATGCGGCTAAGGGAGAGGGAGATCACCATGAAAGTCGCTACGACTGTGCTTGGCGCGGGGTTGTTTTGCTTCGCGATTGCGGGAAACGCACAAGCCAATTTGCTGACGAACGGAAGTTTTGAGAATCCGACCAATAGTTTCGTTGGAGATGGCAATGACGTAGACGAGGTTGCCATAAGTTCAACGACCATCCCCGGTTGGACTGTGACCAGCAACGACATTTCTTGGATTGGTCCAACCAATCCATTTGGCCTGCTTGCTAGTGACGGAAGCTATTTTCTTGATCTAACCGGTTATCACAACAACGTTGTCAATGGCGGCATAGAGCAGTCGCTAGTGACGCAAGTGGGGGCAACTTACCTGATTACCTTCGATCTTGGCAGCTCTCCGCAATACGGATTACAGAACGGTCTCCTCTTGACCGCAGGAATAACTTCGCAATCGTTCGCATCGACTAACGGCGGGACCTCAAATCTGTGGCAATCGGAAAGCCTGTCCTTTACGGCCACTGATCCCAACACGCTGATATCATTCGTAGGAAACTTAGGACAAAACTACATTGGCTTGGACAACGTGGTCGTCACTCAGACCTCCGTTGGGACTACCCCCCTTCCTGCTACCCTCCCGCTCTTCGCCACCGGCCTCGGCGCATTGGGTCTGCTCGGCTGGCGCAGGAAGCGCAAGGCACAAGCGGCGGCCTGAACAAACAAATAAACGGAAACACGAAGGGCCGCCGCGTGGGCGGCCTTTCTTATTTGCTCACTAGTCTTACTGCGTCACAAATTTCTTGGCTGCGACGGTGCTGCGATCGGAGTATTGCAGCATGGACATCGCGGCAGGCTTCTGACGAGCGTGCCGATCAGCCGTCGACGCATGGTTGCGATGGAGTTTGGGATGTGACGCTCGGGCCGCAACGGCGGATCCTCTGGGTCGGTAATCGTCGGGTACGGCAAGTTCCGTGAACATCGTGGTGGAACGAGGTCTACAGGGGGGAATCGTCTCCCGCTCGGAGATTAGGAATCCGTAGGCCGCGATGCAGAGCGTGGCGTGATGATGAAAGCCTCGCCACCCACGCCCTTCAAAATGTCCGAGCCCGAGCTCCTGCTTGAGCTCCTGATAGTCGCGCTCGATGCGCCAGCGCAACTTGGCGGTGTCGACCAGTCGGCGGAAGGAGATGTCTTTCGGAAGGGTCGAGAGCCAGTATTTGGTCGGCTCGTTCTCGCCTTTCGGCCACTCAATCAGCAGCCACTCTTGCGGCCGGCTGTCAGTGAGACTGTAATCACGATGCGCGACCCGAACGTGGACACGCGCAAAGCGCGAGGACAGCCAGTCGGTCGCACCTTCCCGCCACTTGATTGTCTGCCATGCGCGCTTGGGCAGTCCGAGAGCGAGTTCCTTAACCGAAATCGGTTGATGCTTGCCGTCGCGGCGCAACAGCTTTGGTGGTCGCCCGCGGCCCGACCACTTTTTCGGCGGCAGCGGCCCCGTGCCCGATGCCCACACAGACGTCTGCGGCATGATGCCGGCGACATAGCACAGCGCGAGCGCGCTGACGCCGGCGCGCAGATCTGTGTTGCTGCCATAACCCGCATCCATCAGCACCACGCCGCGAGGAAGGCCGGCCTTGCGAGCCGCATCGATCTGCTCAAGCGCGATCTCTGGCTTGGTCTTGAAGCGCACATCCTCGGGCACCGCCGTCTTGCGCCGACGTTCGTCGTCCCCCGCCCAGTCTTCTGGCAGATAAAGACGGTAGGCCACCGGCAGGCTGGCGTGGTCATTAGCAACCGACAGCGACACCGCGACCTGACAATTGTCTTGTTTGCCGAGTTGACCGCAGTATTGCCGCGCCACCCCGACCGAGTGCCGGCCCTGCTTGGGAAAGGCGGTATCGTCGATGATCCAGGCTTTGATCGGACCGTAACGCTCGACCTCCGGCAGCACAATCTCGCGCACCTTGGCCAACACCTTCTCGTCCGACCAACGACCCTCGCCGACAAAATGCAATAACGATTGGTGCTGCGCCGCCGTCCGTGATGGCGCCGTTACCGCCGCCATCGGCTCCACGCTCTTGCGCTCGCAAGGCAACATCAGCCCCACGCAGTAGTCGTGCAGCGGCCGGGCTCGGTCCCTGTGCCCAATCACGCTCACAAGTCCCTCGACATAAGCCGAAAACCGCGATTCACTGTCGTCTGCCGCTCGGAGACCCATATCAGCCCTCATCCGCTGATGTCTGAATCTCTCCGCTTACCTGAATCGCACAGTGCGTCGCCTGCGACTTTCTGACTCAGTAAGACTAGTAGTGTCGGCATTGTCGTTGTTAGCTGAAATCGGGGTCGGACAAAGTTTTCGTGTCAGGCAGCCTTCAAAGCTTTATCAATACATCCGATAAAGTGGTCCGGCCTGAATGGCTTGACTAGGAAGTCAGCTTTTATGGCTCGTGCCCGCACGCGATCGTCAGGAAAGCCAGTTATGAAAATAATGGGGATGCAATGACCTCGGGCGATTAGGTGGTCTTGCAGGTCAAGGCCATTCAGCCCCGGCATCTGCACATCCGAGATGATGCACGATGTGTCGTGGACCTGCTCGGATTTGAGATATTCGTTGGCCGAGGCAAACGTGGAAACGTTGTGGCCCAGGGATTGCACGAGCGACTGTATCGCGTCGCGCATGGCTTCATCGTCATCGACAATCGCAATCAATGCCTGAGACATTGCGCGCTCCGGGGTTGCCGTTCGGCGGGAGCGCGGGCGCGTCTCCCAGCACTGACGCCATTTCGCATATCAGTGGTAAAGGAATAGATACACTGTCCTGTGTGGCATAGAAACCACATGCGAGCGGAAAGTTTGCCTCCGACGGCATAATGTTTTGACTATCGCATTTCTGACACGCACGCTCCGCTAGAAAGCTTAGGTGTAGCGGGGAAGCAATGACCTGCAATCAGAACGACGGGGCCGCGCTGCGGCCCAAGCCGCCGACCGTTGTTAGATCATCTTCGCATGAGGAACGCCTACGTATTGCCGAACGTATCGGTCAAGCGTTACGCGAGGCCGGGTTTTCTTGCAAACTGCCCGATGACGACCACCCAGGGGCGCCGAAGCGGGCGAATTGAGATCGAGTGCAGCCCGTAGGCACGCACCTGCGTTAAGGGCCATCCTCGCCACCACCCCCAAAAGATGGGGTAATCGGCCGACCAGCTTGTGGATAGCTGAAGATTTTGGGTGCTGCGCTTCAGGCTGATGGTGAAACGAGGTCTCGCTTTCGCGGCCTCACCTCAATTCGGCACCCGGTCGCAACCAATCAATCAATCGGCCGATCGCACGTTCGCAATCATGTTTGGTGATTAGCTTGCCGTTGAGTTCAGGCGCGGACGCGAAAGGCGGCTACCCGGCAACCGACGGAACAGTATTGCTTGGTGGCACGCTGCGCTTTGGTTGGCTTGCCGCAGGTCTTGCATATTCCACCAGCGCGGGCTTTGGCCCGTGCCTTCGATCTCGCCTTGACCACGCGACTTCCGCTTCGCCCCCAACACCGGACATATCACTGCATCGCGAGACGAAACTTCCAACGACGAATTCGATTTCGGAGTTTTCACACAGCCTGCCCCGAAATCTGCCGCGACATTCGTTCGCCGCCGCGCGGCAGTTAAGGGCCAGCACTAGGTGGAATGACCGCAGGACCCGTCCAGTCTTTCGGAAGAATCTCCACAATCAAAATGCGAAGCGGCTGGTCTGTCTTGTTCTCGGCGGTATGTGCGACGTTCCCCGTCTCAAAATAATAGTCGCCAGCCTTATAGACCGTCACAAGGCCCCCTCATCAAACGTGAGCTCGCCGGAAAGAATATATCGAATCCCAGGCCCAATATGGTGATGCAATCCAAGGTAGGCTCCGGGGGCAAACGTAAATTCAGTGGCCCGCATTTTGAACTTACCGTTGAGCTCGGGCAGGTGGCCGAAGGTAACCTCCTCGAGTTTGATCACCGACGTGATGCCTCGTGCCTCCACCTTTTCTTGAGCCGCCAAGCGATCTGCTCCGCCAAGCAGCATCACGAGGAGCAATAGCGTGAAGCGCGTCATCGTTCTCTCCATTGCTTTAACTGTTGTTGCGAATGGCCTTTCCCAGAAATGCAGACATCGGTTGCGTGTTAGCGAATTGCCGTCTTTAGGTCTTACGTGTCTTCTTGCGTCGTGCCGGGTGAGCTACTCGACCGGAAATATTTGAAGACGACCGGTCCCTCGGGAGCAGGAAGCGGCGCGTCGCAGGTTAGCTGAATGTCGATGGTTTCCGGTCCGGCCTCGGTTTCGATCAAATGATATAAAGCGTCGCAATGCGGGCAGTTGAACTGCCCGCATGTGGCTTGCACGACATTGTCCCCACGGAAGAAGCCCCGACCCGACCGAGTATTTAAGAGCCGAGAGGAAACGTCAATGCTGCCGCCTATTTAATTCTTTGGCATGATGCACGAAGAAGTCCCGGCAACGACCCAAGCTCCGGCTTCGAGGGTCCCTAGATCGCTGCCGGGACGAAGCACGCGTGCCATCCTGCTCGTACTTCTCGGTGAGTGAGCGCCTACACACACTCAGATCCAGACCTAGACATCAAACCAAACAATTACCTCTACGACGGAGAGATTGGCTGTAACTTCGACGTCTAAGACAAACGCCGAAGTTCGCGGGGTGACTTGCCGGTCCAACGCTGACAGGCGTGGCTGAAAGAGCTCACCTCCCCGAAGCCGAGAAGCCAAGCGATCCTGGAAATCGGCATACCATCGTCCTCTAGATAACGGACAGCCAAGCTCTCCTTGAGTTGCTGTGAAACTTCAATAAATGACACGTCCTCCTCGGCGAGCCTACGCGCCAGCGTCCGTTCGCTCATCCCGAGCTTCTTGGCGACCACGTCCGCGTGTGCCTCACCGTGAGGAAGCAAGGGGGCGATAGTATTCTCAACCGTGACGCGGAACGAGCCGCGCTTGCCGTTGCGAGCCTTCAGGCTCTCTTCACAGTTTTTGAGCAGGATTTTGTTCAGTCGCGGGTCGGCATCGAGCAGTGCCCACTCCGCCGAGCCAGCCGGAAAACCGATCTCGTCCGCGTCGCCGCCAAATTCGATATCTTTTCCAAGGAAACGCGCAAACTTCGATCTGCCTTCAGAACGGACGTGAATCATGGATACGTGCTTGGGGAAAAGCTGCCGACCACTCAGCACGCGAGAAATCCGCACCATCGCCATGATGCAAAATTCGATCTGCTGTTGATCGGCATGCCGTGGGATCCCCGAATAGGTCAGGCGTAGCGTCGGTTCGCGCGCCGCTCGATAATCAAGCACGATGGCTTCATTTGTGATGCGGCTGTAGCGGGAGGCACGCTTCAACGCATCTCCGAGCGTGTCAGAGGAGGCCATGACGTAATACAGCAATCCGACATCGCGACAATCGAACTCTTCGGCCAGTTTCAGGCCAAGGAAATCGTCGTCTAGTGCCTCGGCGGCGGCTTTAAGAAACGCGATCTGATTTCGGACGCTAATGCGATGTTCGGGATCATCGATCTGGTCGATGGTCAGCCCAACGCGCGACAAAAGCGGCCCCAATTTGATGCCCGCTTTACGCAGGCAATCGGCAGCAAGTCGCGTCAGCCCGCCCTGAGCCGTTGGTAAGCCCGCGAGCTGCTTAATCGATCGTTGCGTCGAGCTTTTCTTCATCATTCGCAACCAAGTATTTGGCGGAAAATAACAAGAATGCCTCCGGATAACAATCTATATCGAAACCGGCGGAAGTCCGTCGGTACCAACGCGGACACTACTAAGAGCCCAACCTCAATTCTTAAAACTAGCGAATTGAGAAGAACTAAAACCACCATGACCAAACGCTCTTACTCGACGATCATCTCCACGCTGGCAGCAACGCCTGCCGGCCCGGGGAATCCGGGGACCAACAAACGCCATGAGTTGATTCAAAACCGACGGCGAGTCGTGCTTGTCGAACTAGATCGATTGGTTGCCGACGAACCGCTAACACCACGCGAATCGGAAGTAGCGGAGCTCGTCCTGCGCGGGCTTGGCAATAAAGTTATTGCCCGGAAGCTTGGGTTGCAGGTTGGTACCGTAAAGATTCACCTCCATCATATCTACCAAAAACTCGGCGTGCCGAATCGCATGGTGTTCTTGCTCAACACCCTCTCCAAAAAACTAAGCTAAAGCCAATCGCGTTTGGCGTGCGGTTAAAATTGCAGGTGAATGCGTCACTATAACCTGACGCTTCGGAGAGCGAGCAAAACGATGACCAATCCCGATATGGCACAAGCGGCGCGGCCCCATCACCACAGCCTCCCTTTTCGCCGCATCGAGTGGCCCGTGGTGTTTATCGTGGCTGGCCTGGTGGGCACGGTGGGCTGGTGCGCGTTCCTGGTGTGGCTTGTCGCCAGTCTGTTTTGATTAATGTTGACGTTTCAGACCGCCGCGCTGCCAACGTAGGAGGCTCCGCCGGGCGATGCGAACTATCTGGATCTGTTCCACGTCGCCCAAACCGTCGAAGAGGCGTGGACCCCTATGAAGCGAGCATTGCGAGGGTGATTCCGGGCTCCGTTCTGCTGATGCCGCCTGGCGTCGGTTTTTCCATCGGCTGGCTTAGACTTCGATCCGGCACCAGCAGTCAGCCTGTCGTCCAGGCAGCCGACGCCACGTTCACGTTGGTATTCGATTCCGCTTGAGTACCCTGGTGGGGATGCTGCTGCCCGCCGCTGCCGGTCTGAATGTTCCATGGCTCAAACTTCGATCCGGCACCCGGTCGCGATGTTACGTAACGGCGCGCGAGCGTACTTTTTGCGCCAAGCCCCTGATGCCCTCGCCGACCTCTTCAAGTGCGCGCACCAGCTCGGCCCTGTCATCCTCGTCGGAGAACGTCGCGGGGCAGAGCGCCAGCTCTTTGCGCAGGCGGTAGTCGTAGGCCGTCCACCAGTCGCGACCTCGTCGGCGTACCCGACGGCGTCACCCTTGCGGGCCTCCTGCAGATCCCAGGGCTTGCGGGCCTTATCCAGCACCGCCTTGTGGGCGAGTGTATTGCGCCTGTCGCGCCAGCGGGCCTGCCGTTCGGCATTGGTCAGTGGTCTCATTTGGGGTCTCCGTCGGCACCGTTACGTAACATGCCCGCGACGGATTTGCACGACCAACAGCTCAAGCGCGCTGCGTCAGCCTAGCCGCCGATGCGTGCCCCGGCGCCGAGAGTTGCGAAGAAGTGCTCTCTGAGTTTCAGAGAGCTACCTAAAGAATTGGCGCACTCAACCTTGCCAAGAGGTCACCAGACACCGCCGAGCCGTTTATTGGTTGATTATTTCAAAGTCTCGCACTCGATATAACATATTGATATACCAACATTATTCGCCACTAAGCGGAGTAAGCCTTCATTAACCTGGCTCGCCGCTGGCGCGCCAGCGCGAGCAAGGCTTTGTTCACTGTTCGCGCGGCATTGTTGGCGTGAAATCAAAGGCGTGCAGTGTGTCCGAAACCATAATGGCCAGCCTCCCCCTTCTTGAAGAACTCGAGGCGGCGCTCGCCTCCGGAACCAATACACGCCGGATCGTGACGAGGATCACCGATCTCTTCGTCGTCGGTGCGCCGTACTATTCCGAAGACCACATCACCCTGTTCGACGATGTCATGGCGCGCCTCGTCACTGCGATCGAGGAAAAGGCGCGCACCAAACTCGCGCACCGCCTGGCGCCGATCGCGAACGCGCCCGCGACCGTCATTCACATGCTCGCCTTCGACGACGACATCGAAGTCGCGCGTCCGGTCTTGATGCAATCGGAGCGGCTCAGCGAGCGCGACCTGCTCGCCAACGCGACAAGCAAAAGTCAGAAGCATCTGTTCGCGATCTCCCAGCGCAAGTCCCTGAGCGAGAAGTTGACCGACGTACTGGTGGAGCGCGGCGACCGCGACGTCGTGCATTCCGTCGTGCAAAACACCGGCGCGCGGTTCTCCGATGCGGGCTTCCGGATGCTGGTGACGAGGTCGGCCGAAGACGACATGCTCGCCACCGAAGTCGGCCTGCGGCGCGACATTCCCCCGCAGCATTTCCTGATGCTTCTCGAAAAGGCATGGACCGCCGTTCGCGAACGGCTGGCCGCCGAGAACCCGGAGGCGAGCGCCACCATTCAGGGCGTGGTCGCCGAAGTGGTCGGCGGCATCCGCAGCGAAGCCCGCAACGCCTCGCCGGATTTTGCCGCCGCGCAGGCCGCAGTCGAGCGGCAGAACCGCATCCGGCGGATCGGCGAGTTCGAAATCTATCAATATGCGCGCGACCGCAAATTCGAGGAGACGGCAATCGCGCTGTCGCTGATGTGCGACACCCCGATCGACGTCGTCGAGCGGGCGCTGCTCGATCCGGGCGCCGAGATCGTGCTGATCCTCGCCAAAGTCGCCGGCCTGTCGTCGACGACGACCAAGGCCATTCTGCTGCTGCGCGCTGCCGACCGCGGCATGTCGGCCAAGGACCTCGAACAGGCGCTGTCGAGCTTCAACCGCCTGCAGCCCGATACCGGGCGGCGCGTGCTCGGCTTCTTCCGCACGCGCACGAAAAAGCCGGCGGAAGCGATGGTGCCGCCGGCTGTCGCCGTCAACGGTTAGACCAAAACTTAGTACCCGCCGCAATAGCCCGGCTGCACCTGAACCCAGGCACCGTTGGGATAACGGTAATAGCAGCCGCTATGCCACCAGTAGTAAGCGCCGTTGCGCCGCTGCGCTTCGGAGGCGATCACCGCGCCGGTCGTGGCGCCGATCGCAGCGCCCGCAATCGCGCCGCCGGCTCCGCGACCCACTGCCCCGCCGATAATGCCGCCGAGCGCTCCGCCGACGATCGCGCCCGCCAGCGGATCCTGCGCCGCCGCCTGCTGCGCCGGCATCACCGCCGCCAGCGTCAACAGTGCCGCGGCTCCAAGCGAGCGCAGTCCCAAGGTGCGCACCATATCCGTTCTCCTTCGTCTCCCGCGCCCGCTTCGGCGGGCGGCCCCTCGCTAGATTTTATTGGCCAGATATCGATGGCCAAATTTCAAAGTGCCGGATTTCAAATCGGTTCGGGCTGACCCGAATTCCTGGCCATTATAGACCATGGACAGGCGAAAGTATGACTCACTTGTGCTGCATCGTACCAGCACGGCAGTCACTGCAAGCCAACCTCGCCCGGCCAACGTCAGCCCGCCAGGCTCGGCATCAACTTGAGCGCAGTGTCGCGATCGATCGAGACGCGCTCGGCGTCGCTGAACGGATAGGCGGTCATGCCGTCCAACGCCTCGGCCGCCTCGCGATACGGAAAATCCGACCCGAACAGCAGTTGAGAGACGGGAACGAGCTTCAGCAGCGCCGCAAACTGGCCCGGCAGATTGCCTTGGGCGATCTCATAATAATACCGCTGCACGATCGGGACCGGTCCGTCCGGCATACGCGGGTCCTTCTTGACCATCTGCTCGCGGACCAGCCGGCCGATCAGGAACGGCAGCGTGCCGCCGCTGTGAGACCAGATGAAGCGGATATCGGGGCAGCTGAACGCGGTCCCGCCACTGAACAGGAGGCTTGCGATGGTGCGCGTGGTGTCGGTCGCGAACTCGATCGAGCCGGGCGAGACGCCTTTGACGAGGTGGGTGCAGCAGACCGGAACGACCGGATGCGTATAGACCACCGCCTTGCGCCGATTGAGTTCTTCGAACACCGGCAGGAAGGCCGGATCGCCCAGATATTTGTCGCCATAGCTGGTGTAGAGGCCAATGCCGTCGGCCTTGAGCACGTCGAGGGCGTATTCGATCTCGCGCAGGCTGCCCTCGGTGTCGGGGAGGGGGATGGCGGCGAACAGGCCGAAGCGGCCCGGATAGTCCTTCCGGAGCTGCGCGCCGTAGTCGTTGCACTCGCGCGCGAGCTTGCGCCCCTGCTCGACGTCGCCGAACCAGACACCGGGCGGCACCAGCGACAGCACCGCCTTCGTCACGCCGCCTTTGTCCATGTCGGCGAGCGACGCTTGCGCCGTCCACTTGGGCGGCGGCCCGTTGGCGCGATCTTTCGCCATCACCTCGGCGAGCACCGGCGGCACGTAGTGATGATGGACGTCGATGCGAACTTTCGGCGCGGCGGCCTGCGACAGCGCCGGCGAAGCTCCCGACGCGCCGAGCCCGAGCGCCGCGATGCCGCCGGCGAGAAAGTTGCGCCGCGCAGGGCTGACCGGAGCAAGCTCGGTCTGGCAGCAAGCGCAGGTGCGCAAAAGCCTGTGCCGCAGCGATTTCTGGCGCATCGCTTGGCCTCCGGCAGATCGTCGGTCGGTGTTGTTGGCGTCCATCCCTGTCCTCGCCTTTGTTGGCGCTCGTCGGCGCTGAGCTTGCGCCGAGCTTAGCGGCGAACGCGCGTCCGGAAAACTGCCGCGAGCGCGGAGCGCCGCTCCACGCGGCGCTGTGTGACGGCGGCGAGACGACTCTTTACAGATTTTTTTACAGAATCTGCTTGACTCACGTTCGGTTGCATTTAAGTGGGGACTTTGCCGCTGTTGATCGGTCCGCGTGGATTCGATCGGGCGGCTTTCGCTTTCCGTGGCGCCGGCTCGCCGGCATCTCGGGTTCTGATCTCTGGTTGTTGGAGGACGACATGGCGCAGAACGCCCTCTTGCGATCGGTGAAGGGCTTGGGGATCCCAGGTACCGCCCGAAAGGAAGACAAGAAGACCAAGCTGAAAGTGGCAACGCCGGTGCCGGCGGAGACTTGCCAGAATGACGCCGCCAAGGATCACTTCGCGGTCCGCAACGGCGTCCGTTGTGCCGGTGTGCATCTGATCGTCGATCTGCACGGAGCCGAGCGGCTCGACGACATCGATCACATCGAAGCAACCCTGCGGCGCTGCGTTGACGCAGCGAACGCGACGCTGCTGCATATCCACCTGCATCACTTCCAGCCGAACGGCGTGTCCGGCGTGGCGGTGCTGGCGGAGAGCCATATCTCGATCCATACGTGGCCGGAAGCTGGCTTTGCCGCGCTCGACGTGTTTATGTGCGGGTCGGCCAACCCCGACAAGTGCATTCCGGTGTTGCGCGAGGCGTTTTCCGCCAAGCGCGTCGGTGTGAACGAACTGCTGCGCGGCCAGAACGCGTAACGCCGTTCCCCGATTGACAACGCTTGAACGGCCGGGCCTTAGTCCCGGCCGTTTCTGTCTCTGCAGGCGCGCCGGCTTCGGCAACCCGCCTATCCCCTAAAGCCCCGAGGACCACCGTCATGGCAGAGAAGCGCTGGATTCCCGAAACGCTGTTCGACGAGCTTGGCTTCCGCATGAGCTTTCAGGTCGACAAGGTGCTTTACGAGCTGCAGACCGAGCATCAGCACCTCGTGCTGTTCGAGCATCCCTTCTTCGGCAAGATGCTGATGCTCGACGGCGCGACCCAGATCACCAAGAAGGACGAGTTCATCTATCAGGAGATGATGTCGCACGTGCCGATCTTCGCGCACGGCAACGCGCGCGAGGTCCTGATCATCGGCGGCGGCGACTGCGGCATCGCCGAGGAGGTGCTCAAGCACAAGTCGGTGAAGCGGCTGACCCAGGTGGAGATCGATCCGGCGGTCGTCGAATTCTCCAAGGAGCATTTTCCGGAGTTCACCAAGCCGGTGTTCGCCGACAAGCGTTTCGAGAGCGTGATCGACGACGGCATGAAGTACGTCGCCAAAACCGACCGGCGCTTCGACATCATCATCGTCAACTCCACCGATCCGCAAGGACCCGGCAAGGTGCTGTTCAGCGAGAAATTCTACTCAGCCTGCAGGCGCTGCATGAACAAGGGCGGCGTGATGGTGACGCAGAACGGGGTGCCGATCTTTCAGCCGAAAGAGCTCATTTCAAGCGTGTCGAAATTCCGCAAGCTGTTCGCCGACGGCGCCTGTTACGTCGCCGCCATCCCGACCTATATCGGCGGCCACATGGCGATGGGCTGGGCGACCGACGACAAGCGGCTGCGCCAGCTGCCGGTCAAGACCATCGCGGCGCGCTACCGCAAGGCCGGAAGTTTCAAGACCCAGTATTGGACGCCGGAAGTGCACGTCGCCGCTTTCGCGCTGCCGCGCTTTATCGCCGAGGTCGTGGCCAAGGCCGGGCCGGCAAAAGCCAGATAGCGGCGCTCGGCGGCCGAACCGGCACGCCTAGCCCGGGACGCGCCGCCTCTTCCTTCGTGCTAGGTATCGCGCGGATGCCGCCCGCATCCGAGGCGCCATGACAGGGGGAGATTATGCACCGTGTGGTCCTTACGCGCGCCGCGCTTGCCTTGCTTGCCGCGTTGAGCGCGGCCGCCGCGGTTGGCCCGGCTGCCTGGGCAAATGACCTCGACCTCGCCTATCGCATCATCTCCTCCAAACACATGGTCGACCTGACCCACACGTTCGGACCGGAGACGCCGGTCTGGGCTGGCTTCGGCCAGGCGAAATTTTCGCCGGCTGCCGATCCCAAGACCAAAGAGCCCTACACCATCCCGAAGGACGGCTTTCGTACCACCTACTACGAAATGGTCGGGCAATACGGCACCCATGTCGATCCGCCCGCGCATTTCGATGAGACCGGCATCACTATGGATCAGATCCCGCTGCGCGAGATGATCCTGCCGCTGATCGTGGTCGACGATACGCCGTTCCTGGAAAAGGACCCGAACCACGCGTTTTCGGTCGCCAATCTGAAGGTGTGGGAGCACCGGCACGGCCGCGTGCCCAAAGGCGCGTTCGTGGCGCTGCGCACTGACATGTACAAGGACTGGGACAAGGACCCGGAGCGCTTCAAGCGAAACCCGTTTCCGGCCTGGGCCTTCGAAACGATCAAGTTTCTCTACGAACAGCGCGACGTGACGGCGACCGGCCACGAGTCGATGGACACCGATACGACCGACAAGATGGATTCGGAAACCTACATCCTGCAGCGCGGCCATTATCAGATCGAAGTGATGGCCAATCTCGACAAGGTCCCGCCGACCGGCGCGCTTATCGTCGTGACCTGGCCCAAAGTGGAGAAAGGCCTGGGCTTCCCGGCGCGCGCCTTTGCCATCGTGCCTTGACCATTGTGCCTTGTATCATTGTGACTCGAACGCTCGCCTTGTCTGAACCGGATCGTCGCGCGCGACACTATTAGTGAGAGAATTCACTAGAGAGTTCATCATGCCGCTTCGCCCTGTCCGCCTGCATGCTGTTTTGAGCCTCAGTATCCTCTTCGGCGGTCTTCCCGGAGCGGCGTTCGCCGAGACGAAGCCGGCGTTCTCGACCGAGACCAAATTCTTCGAGGCCTCCGTCACCATCAAAGAGGCGCTCAAGGCCAGTCCCGGCCCCTATAACGATTGCCTCGCCGAAGGCCGCACCTGGGCCGACAAGATGCGCGCGGACAAGGAGAAGGAAAAGCGCGACGATCCGTCGGGCTTCGCACGAGGCCAGCAATGGCAATTCGACCGCACCTACGCGCAGCGCTCGGTCGTGGCCGACCGCTATGTCAGCATCGTGCGCACCGACGCGACCTATGCGGGCGGCGCTCACCCGAATACCGACATCGACACCATCCTGTGGGACCGCAGCGCGCAAAAACGCATCAGTATCCGGCCGTTCTTCACCGAGACCGCCGACAACGGCCCGACCGTGACGGTGATGGCACATCTCGTGAAGCTCGCGGTCGCCAAGGAAAAAATGACCCGCTTGGAGCAGAACGGCATCGGCGACTGCAAGAAAATGACGCCCGAACAATTTCTCAAGAACGACTTCGACATCAACGAGGACGTCAAACGGTGCCGCGCTTGAGCGTCGCGACGTTGCTGAGCAGACCCGGTATCGGATTTCCCCCCGCCTGGATCGCCGACGAAACGGGCGTGTTGCCGAGGTCGTTGAGCGACGCGAGCTTGGGCTCGGGCGTCTGCACCGCGAGGTAATAGGGAATGCCGGACGACGGATCGGTCCAGAAATTGGGCGAAACCTGTTCGGACGAACTCAGGCTGATGTTGACGTTGGTGGCGATGGTATTGGCGTTAAGGCCAAGCCCGGCCGCGCGCGCCCGGTCGATCGTGGCATAGAACGCCGGCCCGTCGATCTCCTGCTGCAGATGGGCATCGACGATCCCCGGCACCGCCGCCATGCGCCGCTGCAGCTCTTTTCCGACCCGCAGATTGGTGGCGCGGTCGTAGCCGACGGTGCGCACGTCGATTTGCGCCGGAAGCCCGAAATTCAAAATCTGTGTAACGATGTCCGCCGCCTGGAAATAGAACACCTCCTCCGGAAACGCCGCCGCCAGCGTCGTCCGCAGCTTACGGATATAGTCCGCGGTGGGCGCGTGACCGTCTTTCAGCGCCACCAGGATGATACCGTCGTTGATTCCAATCGTGGAGCCGTCAGAAAACGCGAGATTATAGGACCGGGCCGGCAGCCCGATGTTGTCGACAACCAGCGAGCGTTCGCTGGCCGGGATAACGTCGCGGATCTTGTCGTCGACGGCCTGAAAGATGCGCTCCGTCGCTTCGATCCGGGTCCCGTCCGGCGCGCGGACGTGCAGCTGGATTTGGCCGCCGTCGATTGCCGGAAAGAAATCGCGGCCCACCAGCATTAGCATCACGGAGCCAAGCCCGAGGATCAGAACGGCCGCGACCGGCACGATGAAGCGATGGCCGACGAGGTAGGTCAGCAGCGCGACATAGCCGCGGCGCATGCGCTCGAAACCGCGCGTGAATGCATCGTGAAAGCGGCCGGACCAGCTTCGCTTGTCGCCATGCTCTCCATGGCGTTCGCCTTTGAGCAACAGCCCGATCGTGATCGGCGTCAACGTACGCGACAGTGCATAGGAGGCCAGCATCGCGAACACCACGGCAAGGCCGAGCGGCGTGAACAGGTATTTCGCCGGGCCGTCCAGAAACATCACCGAGGTGAACACGCAGACGATGGCAAGCGTCGACACCAGCGTCGGCACTGCGATGCCGGCTGCGCCATGCAGCGTCGCCTCCGGTAACGGCCTGCCCTCCTCGGTCAAAAGGCGGTGCGTGTTCTCATCGTTATCGTCGAGTCGTCGACCAGAATGCCGACCGCCAGCGCCAGGCCGCCGAGCGTCATGGTGTTCAGCGTCTCGCCAAGAAAATACAGGGCCACGAGCGACGACAGGATCGCGAGCGGGATCGAGATCATCACCACCAGCGTTGACCGCCACGAGCCGAGAAACAGCAGGATCATCAGAGCGGTCAGAACGGCGGCGATGGCTCCCTCGCGCAACACGCCCTCGACCGACGATGTCACGAACACTGATTGATCGAACAGCTCGTCGATCTTGAGGCCGGCCGGCGCCGCCGCGCGTGCCGTGCGCAAAGCGTCCTTCACGCGGTTGACGACGTCTAGCGTCGAGGCGTTGCCATTCTTGATAATGCTCAGAAGCACCGAGCGCTTGCCGTCCTCGCGCACGATGTTCTGCTGCACCATCGAGCCGTCGCGCACCTGAGCGACGTCCTTGATCAAAACCGTCGCGCCGTTGGCGAATTTGACCGGGATGTTATTGAGGTCGCTGATCGTCGCCGGCGTCGCATTGGTACGCACCGTATATTGCGTATCGCCGATCTTCGCCGTGCCGGACGGCAACATCAGATTTTGCGTGTTGATGGCGTTGACGACATCGAGCGGCGTCAGGCCGCGCGCCACGAGCTTGGCCGGGTCGAGGTCAACCATGATCTGCCGGTATTTGCCGCCGGCCGGCGTCGGCAGCGTGATGCCGGGAATCGGCGCAAGCTGCTGGCGCACACGGTAAATGCCGTAATCGTAAAGCTGTTGCTCATTCAAGGTGTCGGAGCTGAGGCTGATTTGCAGGACCGGGACGCTCGAAGCGTTGAACTGCACGATGATCGGCGGTTGTATGCCGGTCGGCATCAGCGCCCGAATCGCGTTTGTCGCCGAGACGATCTGCGCAATGGCAAGGTCGAGATTCACATCGGGTTGGAAATGAATCTTCTGAATCGACAGTCCGTCGAGGCTCTGCGCCTCGATATCCTTGATGCCGTTGACGTTGGCGCTGATCGAATACTGGCTGTAGGTGGTGATGCGCTGCTCGACCTCCGGCGTGCTCAAGCCGGTGTACTGCCAGATCACCGTGACGACAGGGATTTCGGATTTCCGGGAAAATGTCGGTCGGCATGGCGCGGATCGCGGCGATGCCGAGAAAGAGAATGAGAGCCGCCAGCACATAGAATGTGTGGGGAAATCTCAATGCAAATCTCACGATCCCCATTGGCTGGGCTCCTCGTCCGGTTCGGTCTCGTTTTCCTCCGCGCGTTTATCGTTTCGTTACTCTCGCGATCGCAGTGAGCACCCGATCGCGCGTCTTTGGGATTTGTTGTCGGTTCCCGGCCACACCAGGGGATGGCCGGTCAAATAATTGTGCAAAGACGATTTGCGCCAAAAATAATCCAACTGAACAAAACCGCGGGGCAGCATGGTCCTTTCGCGAAGAGGGCCCGCGAAAGAACCATGCGTTTTGTTCAAGGCTCCGATGAGCGCGAAGCCTGCCTTCGAATGATCGCTCGCTGCGAGCAAATCAGTATTTATTGCCATGCGGCCCCGGCGATTAGCCGCCTGAATTGACATGGTCTCATTGAAGATTGTTCATCAATGAGCGGGAAAATGGCCGCTGCTTTATCGGCATCAGCACAAAGGCCGGAGTGCATCGCGGCCCCTGAAACGCGCTGTCAAGCGGCAAAGTCCGCCGCCGCAAAACAACCAATTATTCGATCACCTGATCGGCAATGGCTAGTATCTTGTCCGAAATGGCAAGGCCGAGCAGCTTTTGGCAGTTTTCAGGGCATTCTGATAGACTGCCGTGTGCAGAGTCAGGAGAATGACATGGCAACGAATCCCTTTAATACAGACACACAGCGCGCGGCTGAGCAGTCTGTGAAACAGGTTATCGCCCAAACCCGCGGTGCGTGGGACGGTTATTTTGATTTCATTCTTAAGACACTTTCGTCGGTTCCTCCGGATGGGACAGAGCTTGGCGGAAAAGTAAGAAGCTACACCGAGCAAAACATAGCCGCCGCAAAGGAATTCGTCGACGAGTTAAGCCACGCGAAGGACGTTCAGGACATTTTTCGAATTCAAACCGAATATATGCAAGCACAAATCAGTAATTTCGTCGCTCAAACAAGAGGACTTGGCGAGGCATTTACGCGGACGATAACAACTGAAGTGAAGATGCCTTTCAAATAACCTTCATTTTCCGCAGGCTTTTTTAGGCCTCTTGCCAAGGCAGGTCCGAGTGACGCAGGTCGAGCGAATCCACGGGCGCGCGCGGAGATGCGTTGCAGATTTTATCCAAGCGTTACCGCAAGCGAGATTCGGGCGCCGCGAGGTTACGGCGTCACGGCGTGCTTTCGCGAACCGGTCAGCAGAAAATAGAGGTAGCCGATCAGCAGCAGCGCGGTGGCGACAAACAACCAGCCGCGGCCATTCATCACCCCGGTCAGCGTCGCCCACAACGAAACCAACACGCCGGCGATGTTGCCCACGGTCGCCCCGATGAGAACGCCGCGAAGCGGCACCCAAATCTTGCAGTTTGCGCACGAACCAAAGAATGAGGCCGAATGCGAGTAAGATGGAGCCGAGGAAGCGAAAGCCCAGCACGGCGCCGGCGGTCGGCTCGACGCCATAGGTCGGCGACAGGGCCTGCGGCACCAGGACGTAGCTGATCCCGTTGAAGATCGTGATGATCGCCGCCGCCCACAAAAACGGCCTGAGCTTCCCATCCACCATTGCTTCCCCCCATTGCCGAGTCGATCCAAGCCGTGAGCGGATTGCGCCGCATAGTCCAAAGCGGTCCGGTCGAACCTTTTTTGAAGTAGCACAACCCGATGATGTCGGGATGCTCGTTTATTGGAGGCGAACTGCAGAGGTCATGTCGGCCATCGCCGATACGATGACCGATCCCGAAACTAAGGCGATCATGCTCCGACTGGCGGGCGATTCTGATGAGGTCAAATGAGTTGGTGCGATCCGGCGTTGCTACTCGCTGCCGCCAGCACGTCGGAGCAATAATCACCTAGCGCCGCATGGCACCTGGCGCCGGTGTCGCTGCGGGAACCCAGACAGAAGAGCTCTTGCCGTCGAACACGCTCCTACCCCACCTCGATAGCCAGGACGCACCAATTTGTGCGAACGGCTCGTAGAATGAGGAGATACCGCCGCAGCCTGCGTCGGTCTTTATTTCGAGCAATGGCGGAGGAAAGCTCGCAACGATCATTCCGTCGGGGGTCACGATGGAAAGTTCGTCCTGCTCGATTTGCCAACGCTCATAGTGATGAGTTCCGGAACAGTCCGCGGTGGCTACATGGGCCGGTACCGGATGCGCCGGCATACCCGTCGCACGGAGAGTCCTCATCAGAGCGGCGTTGACCTGGATAACCCCCTGGGGGCTGCTGTCGCCGAAGCCTGAGTCCACCTGGGCCGGAAATGCAACCTCACCGACGCGCAGGCTAATCACTGGCACGTTGGGCGTGCCTCGCTTCAATCGGCTTAGATCGGCGCCATAGTAGCCTGGCAGGCCGATTTCAACGAATCCGGCGCGATGAAGGGTGGTCGCTTCGCACGGTTTCCAGTCCAGCACGGCGAATGGATTCGGCTGTTCGTAGTGGAATTCGATCGACAACAAACTCAAGAAATCGGTTCCGACAACTCCCAACTCTCCACCGCGATCGATTCCAAAGGAGTTGAGATCGGCCGCGATGAATGTCCCGCCTTGCACCGACGGTAAAGAGAATCCCGATAAAGAAATCGTCGAACCTTCCGGCACGCCATAGGCGTGCCCGTTGACTTGGCTTTGGGTTGCGCCCGTGTCGATCAGGAAATTGCCCCGTTTTCCATCCAAAGTCAGATTGGCAAACGGCTCGCTTAGAAAAGACGTATCGATTGGCATGGGTGTGCCACCGCAAATCGGCAATTGAGCGCTCGCTGCCGTGGTCCTCGCCAGGGATAACGCAAGCAGCGATGAAACAGCGAACAAACGGTACATACCCTATTCGATCAGCTCGTCGGCAATCGCTAACAACCCGGGCGGCACAGTGAGGCCGAGCGCCTTAGCGGTCTTCATATTGATGACGAGGGTAAACTTGGGCGGCTGCATGATCGGCACGTCGCCGGCTTTGTTGCCGCGCAGGATGCGACCGATGTAGAGCCCGGCCTGATGGTAGGTGTCGAACACCTCGGCGCCGTAGCTCATCAGACCGCCCGCAGCGGGAAAATCGCCGGTCGGCATGATCGCAGGAATCGCATACTGCCCGGTGAGCGCACCAGACGAGCGACGAGGCGGTTGAAGAACGCGCCCGAAGCGATGACGAGCGCATCGACCCGCTGTCCGACGAACTGCGCAAAAGCCGCGTCGATCTCCGCTTCGCTGTCGATGTTCGCCACGATGGCTTTTAGCCCAATCGCTTGTGATTTCTACCTTCGACGAAGCCCGCATCGGCACCCTGGCGGAGCGCGCCGACGAGGCCTGTGCTCATGGTCGAGCTTTGGCTCTGCAGTAATCCAATCACTGGCATCGCTGGCTGCTGGGCACGTGCCGCAAGGGACCATGCCGCTGCAGCGCCACCGACACATGCAACGAACTCGCGGCGTCTCACTCGATCACCTCGTCGGCAAGCGCCAGCAATTTATCCGGCACCGCAAGATCGAGCGCCTTCGCAGTTTTAAGATTGATCACGAGCTGAAACTTAGTCGCTTGAACAACGGGCAGGTCGGCGGGTTTTGCGCCGCCAAGAATTTTGCCTGCATAAACCCCCGCCTGCAAATAAGCGTCTGCAAGGCTAGTCCCATAGCTCGCCAAGCCTCCGGAGAGCGCAAACTCCCGTAGAAAGTAGACAGCCGGAATATGGCGTTGTGCCGCTTCTGTTATGATCCGCTGTCGACGGAAGACAAAGAATGGATCTGCAAGAACAAGAAATCCGTTGATGTTGGCTTGCGCGAAGTGGCCAAACGCATTTTCAAGATCAAGATCGCTGCTGGCGTTGACGATCTCAATCCGCTGCCCAATGGCATCAGCCGCTGTCTTCACTGCATTCAACTGCACGTCAGCGTCCGCATTGTCCGGGTTAATGAGCGCGGCAAAGTTGGACACTCCCGGCGCCAGCTGTTTTAAAAGCTCTATGCGTTTTGATTCCGTTTCCGCTACGAGTAAGTTTACCCCGGTCGCATTTCCGCCTGGACGGCTCAGGCTCGATACGAGACCTAATTTGACCGGGTCCTGCCCGACCATAAATACAAGCGGAATCGTCGTTGAGGCAGCTTTAGCTGCAAACGCGGGCGGGTCTCCTCCTACGGTGACAATCACCGCTACTTGCTGCTTCACCAATTCTGCTGCGAGAACGGGTAACAGGTCGTAGTGTCCCTCCGCCCATCGAAATTCAATGGCGACGTTTCTTCCCTCTTCATAGCCCTCGCTCCCGAGGCCTTGGCGAAATGCAGCGATGGGATCAGTCAGAGCCGCTGCAGACAGACTGCTGATAAAGCCGACAACCGGAAGAGACGGCTGCTGCGCGGGCGCGACGACGGTCCGCGTAGCGGCTGCTGCCGTGCCTCCAAACAAAGCGATAAAGTCGCGACGCCTCATTGCCTTCCTTCGCCCCGACAAGCCCACGTTAGCACATATTGGACGACTAAGATGCAGTGCCACGAAGCGAGGCACCACCAGACTGCTTCGGGTCCATGAGCGGACGTTGAATACCGTGCTAACGATGTCCGCTTCGGCGCCGAACGCGGTCGGAAACCGCGCATCGCTGCAAGTTCGAGACGTGCGGCTCCTCGCCCTCCTCCCGCAAACGCGCGCGCGTTCTCGCCCGTTCAGGATTTTGGCGGCAGTTGCCGCATCCAGGTCGCGATCGCGTCGACGACGGCGGCCGGCTGTTCCGGGACAAGCGCATGGCCGGCATTTGGTATGACGACGATCGTGACGCGGTCGCCGAATTCGTCTTTGATTTCGTTCATCATGGAGCGCGGCTTGAAAGGATCATTCGCCGCCTGAAGATCCAGCAGCGGAACGTTGCCTCCCGGCCACCACTCCGACTGCTTTGTCGCGCGGCCGGCTTCGAACTGCATCTCATCGACGTCTGGATACCAGCCGGTCAGCCAGACCGCCGGATCGTGGCCGGGAGCAAAGAAGGCCATGCGCAGATATTTCAGCCGTTCCACATCCGGCAGCTTGGTGTCGCCCGCTTTTCTCACCGCCTCGGACAGTTCTTTCGCCCCTTCAAAGCCATTCGGATAAGCCTTGGCGGCCCCCGCCACGATGACCACACCGCGGACAAGATCGGGATTGTCGACGGCCGTCATCCGCGCGACCCAGCTGCCAAAGGCGTGCCCCACCATCACGGCCTGGCCGCCGCCTTCGTGTCGAATCACAGCCGCCATGTCGCGGGCGAAGTCGTGCAGCGTGAGCCCCTTCATCGGACCCTTGCTCTCGCCCGCGCCGCGCAGTTGCGGGCGCAGGACGCGGAACCCTGCTTTGGCGATTCCCGACGCGATCTCGTCGAAGTCCTCCGAGCCGCGGCCGCGCGATGGCAGAAGAACGACAAGCGGCCCGGCCCCTTCCGCGATGACGTCGATGCGAACGTCATCATACGCGACGATGCTGCGGGTCCGGTCGGCTTGGGCTTCGGTCGCGGCGATCATCGCCAAACACAACAATGCAATCGCTGCAAATAACCGGCGCGTCATGGTCCCTCCCCCCAAAAGTGTTCACTGTGATTTGCCCGGCGTTATTGATGCAACGCGCGCTCAGGAAACCTATCGTTGGAAGACTTGATTGCTGAGCGCGCGCGCAAGGAGCCCACGCCCCCGCGCCGCCAAGAAGCGCAATGAACTCGCGTCGCCTCATAACCGCCGCCCCGGTTTAGAGGAGCCTACCACTGACCGCGGCGATGGTGCATCACAGCGACAATTGGCCTCTCATGCCACCTTTGGTCGCTCATGTCGAATTGGGGTCAAAAGACGGCCGCCGCATCGCGGCGCCGGCGAATTTCGATCACTTCGGCAGATAAGCTTCCGTATAAAGCTTCGACATGTCGACCTCGCCCTCGAAAAGCTTCATCTCGCCAAAAGACCGCTTCAGCGTCGCCAGCGACTCCTCGTCGAAGCCGCAGGCCCTGGTATACATTCCGAGCACCAGATCGTATTCGCGCGACATGACGCCTTCGTCGAAATGGTTGATGGCGCTTTCGATCTTCACCGTCTCGGCCTTGTGCGTGCGCATGTAGTCGACCGTCTCGATCCAGCCGGCGATGAAGGCGCGGATCGCGTCGGGATTTTTTGCGATCAAGTTGTTCGACGCATAGAGCGCGCCGGAAGCGACGTTGCCTTCAAAAGCCGTGACCGGCGTGAGCAGCCGCGCATCCTTGGTTTGCTCGAACGCGAGAAATTGCGCCGTGTTGCCGATCGCGGCATCGACCAGATGCGTGCGCATAGCGGCGAGCGCGGGTGTCGGGCCGCCGCCGATCGCCACGGTCTTCACGCCGTTCTCGCCCCAGCCCTTCTTGCGCGCCAGTTCGTGGCCGGACCAGTCGCTGAACGAGCCGGAACTCGACACGCCGATGGTCTTGCCCTTGAGCTCATCGATCGACCTGATCGGCGAATCCCACGGCACGCCGACGCCGAGAAACGGCGCGGTCGACGTGGTTTCGCAAATGCCGATCATCGGTGCGCCTTTGGCAACGAAAGCCATCTCCGTGCCGGCGCCGTCGCCGATGTCGATCGCGCCCGCGGTCAGCGCCTGCACCATTTTGCTGCCGCCGCCGAAGTCGGTGATGGTCAGCTCAAGGCCGCGCTTCTTGAAGATGCCGAGCGTGTCGCCGACGTTGACGGGAATGATGGCATCCGAGGTTGAGTTGGCCTTGCCGACGGTCAATGCCATATCGGCCGCGGCAGCGGACGCCGTCGCGGTCAAGACTAGCGCGACGGTGACGATCGCAGCCCGGGACTCGTGCCGACGCAATGCCATTGGAAAACTCCTCCCCCGTTGACGAGCGCTTCAAGCGGCGTTTTTTGTCAATTTATCCCATTTCGCGGCCGCCGTCGCGCGCTGGTGCCGCAGGGACAATGATGCCGGTGTCGCAGGGACAACGATGAAGCCAGCCGCCGCCGCGCCCCGCCCGTCTTGCAAGTAGCCGCCGGCATCGGAATGATGCGGCGTAACCGGCAGCGACTGGCGCAGCACGCACAAGCTCCACTCTCATCGCTCGGCCGGAACGGGGAGGACGCATTGGCCAATTTGAAGCTCAGTCTCGCCATCACCAGCAATCCGCGGACCCGGTCGATCATCGACGGGCGCGTCAAGCCGGCCGGCATCGATTTTACAATGACCGTGCTGGGCCCCGCGGAAATGTTCTGGCGGCAGCTCAGCTTCGCCGAGTTCGATGTCTCCGAAATGTCGATGTCGGAACTGATGATGATCCGCGCCCGCGCCGACGACCGCTTTGTCGGCATGCCGGTGTTCACGACGCGGCGCTTCTATCATACCGGCATCATGGTGCGCCGGGACGCCAAGATCGACAGTCCGGCCGATCTCAAGGGCAAGCGCATCGGCGTGCCAGAATACGTGCAGACCTCGGCGCTCTGGACCCGCGGCGTCCTTGAGAACGAATTCGGCGTTGCCCCCAAGGACATGACCTTCTTCATGGAGCGCGTGCCGGCGCGCAGCCACGCCGGCGCGATCGGATTCAAGGCGCCGCCCGGGGTCACCATCAACCAGATTCCGCCGGAGAAGAGCATCGGATCGATGATGCTTTCAGGCGAGCTCGATGCCTGCATGTCCTATAATCAAAGGCACGGCGATCTCATCGATCGCAGCAGTGCCGATCTCGAGAACCATCCCGACGTCAGGCCGCTGTTCACCGATTCCGCCGCCGAAGCCGTACGCTACTACAAAAAGACCGGCACCTATCCGATCAACCACGGCATGGTCGTCAAACGCGCCGTCTTTGAGCAGAGCCCTTGGGTGGTCATCAACATCCTGAAGGCGTTCAATCAGGCGAACGACATCGCCGAGGGTGAGCGGCGTGAGCACGCCGCCTACCATCTCGAAACCGGCCTCGTCCCGCCCGACTATCGCAAGGCGCTCGCGACGCGGCTCATTACGCACGGACTCAAAGCCAATCGCGCAACGCTCGAAACGGCGGCGAAATATTCCAACCAGCAGGGCCTGACACCGAAGGTCATGCCCATGGAGGAACTGTTCGCAGTAAACGCGCTGGATTCATGACGCTGAAAGGTCGCGCCGCGCGTGAGGCTTAAGCCGCGCCGCCGGCGCGGTCGACATCGAGCGCCATCGCAAGATGCTGCGTGCAATTGATCAGGCTCGCCCGGTGCGGCGCATCTTCGTGCAGCACGGTGACGCTCGCATTGTCGAAGCGTTCCGGAATAACGGCGCCCTGAGATAACAGCGCATGCCGCTCGACGAGGGCGCGGCAGACCAGGCCGTGCGTGACCACCACCAGCGTGCCGTTCGCGCTGCGGCGTCTCTCCACAATGAAGGCGAAGGCGTCGGCGACGCGGGCGTGAAACGCCGGCCAGTCCTCGCCGTTGGGCGGTGCGAAGTTGGGCCCGAACGGATCTTCGGCCAATGCGGCGTAAGGCGTGCCGCGCAAATCGCCGAAGTTGCGCTCCTGCAGCAGTGGACTTTCTTCGATCTCCATACCGGAGCGGGCGGCGATCGGCGCCGCCGTCATGCGCGCGCGTAACAAATCGCTGCAGACAATGCGAACAAAACCGAGAGCGACCAGGCGCCGCGCCAGCTGGTCGGCTTGACGCATCCCCTGTTCGTTGAGCGGGACATCGGGACGCTGCAGAACGCGGGCGGCGTTGCCGTCGGTTTCGCCATGACGCACGATCAATATCGTCATGCCGTGTGATTAGCAGCGTTTGCTGGCGCAAGCGAGTTCCGAATGAATTTCGGCGCGGCTCTTGTCCCCGCTGTGCCGGGTCCGGCCTCGCTGTCGCCCTAGATAACACCGGGTATCCAGCGCCTCACCTGCTGCCGATAGGTGGCGTAGGCCGGGCCGAACTGAGCCGTGAGGCGCTGCTCGTCCTTTAACACCCGTAGATGAAACCAAACGGCGCGGCCGCTGAGCAACAGCACTCCGAACAACGACCAGAACGTCACCGCAAGGCCGAGCAGGAAAATCAAATGTCCGAGGTACATCGGGTTGCGCGTGTAGCGATAGGGACCGGTCGTGATCATGCGGTCGGGAAGCGTTTGCATTCCAGCGCTACCGCCAGCACGCGGCAAGCGATAATGACCGACAATCAGGTACTGACAATATCCCCAGATCAACAGCGGTGCTCCCCAGCCAACGACTTCAACCTTGCCAGCGTGCAACGCGGCATCGACAGCGACAACCGCTATCGGGCACAGCACAAACGTCTGCACCGGAGTGCGGGTCAGCCATTGTCCAAGCTTACTCATTGGCCAAAGCAGCTAAACGCCGCCGGCCTTGCGGCGCGCTTTTGAAACGCGCGGCGCCGAGGCCCGGCTCGTTGTCGTTTGTCCAGCGTGCAAAAAGCCAAGACGGGCCGAGACTGCTCCGCGGTGGCCGAGAGCGCGCGAACGGCGCTGCCATTCCAGCCCGTGATCTTGGCGTCCGACTTCGCAACCACACAGATGACGGCCACAAGATCGTTGCGGAAATCGAACACCGGAGCAGCAACGGCATCGATGCCAGGGATGATCGCGCTGGGCGCTCGCGCCAAGCGCCGCTCGCGAATTTCGCGAACCAGATCTTCGACTTCCTCGGCGGAAGCCAGCACAACGCCGCTCGACTGCGATCGCTGGCGTTCGGCGCTGATCAAGGGACGCACGGCAAACTCGGGGAGATGAGCAAGAAAGGTCCGCCCGATGGCCGTGGTCAGGATCGGCAGTCTCGACCCGACCCGGATGTTCATCGTGAGCCAGTGGTCGCTCTCCTGCATTGCCACCAAAACAGGACCGGCGTCGCTCCAGACAGCGACCGTAACGGTCTGATTGATGTCATCCCTCAAGGCGGGCAGCGCGGTGCAGACCTCGGCGACGGGATTGATGCTGCGCAGCGCAGCGAGCCCGATGCCGATCGCTTGCGGACCAAGCTGATAGCGAGCGGTTTGTTCGCTCTGCGACACCAGTCCGGCGTTGCGCAAGCTCGTCAGGTACCTGTGCACCTTGGCGCGCGCCAAGCCGGTATCTGCGGCGATCTCTTTGAGCGGCGCCGCCGCGCTCCGGCCGCGAGGGCACTCAAAATTTTCGCAGCGATCGTTACGGCTTGGACACTGCCGCGCCTCGCTTCGCCGCGCGGTTTGACCGCCTTTGTTCGCCTTTTTTTCATCGGCCCAGACATCCCCGTTGAGCTTGAACGGTTCAGTGTTACGCAGTACAGTACACGTTACGCAATCACAACAAGAATTCGCTCGCAGGGAGGCGCTGCCGATGGTCGTCAAAATTGCCGTTGCCCCAAAGGGCATGGGCCTCAACGATTTCGTCGCGATGCAGGAAGGGTTCTTCCGCGACGAGGGCCTTGACGTTGAATTCGACATGAAGACGTTTCGGGGCACGCAAAGCAGCTGGAAAAACTTGCAATACTTCGACCGGCCTCAAGACCGTCCTTTCCCGGAAGGCCGCTCGCTCATCCAGGGCGCGTGCGCCTGGGGCAGCGTCTGCAACGCCAGCGCGGGCATGGGAAAGTTTGTGCCGGAGTGTTACGGCATTTCACCCTGGGGCATCTTCGTGCGCAAGGAGTTGAGCATCACGCATCCCGCAGATCTCAAAAATATTCCGATCGCGGTCGGGATGCGCGCCGGAAGTCACTTCAACGTGCCTTATCGGCTGGAAAAATATCTGCCGCTCGAGACGATCAAGACCGTGAACATCGGCGGCTTCGGCGCGCGTCTCTCGGCGCTGCTCGACGGCGAGGTCGAAGCCGCAAGCCTGTTGCCGCCGCAGATCGACATGGCCGGGCAACTCGGCTTGCGTTCGGTCATCGAGGATACATTCCATACAATCTGGTGGGTGCCGGACGATATGCCGGCCGAAGTTATCGGGAGCTACCTGCGGGCGCTTGCGCGCGCCGAGGAAGCCCTCGAGACCGATCTGCAGACGTTTGTTCCGCTGTGGCAACTCTCGATACCCGTCGAATTTCAGGATCGGTCGTGGGATTTCAGCAAATTCAGCCGCGGCGAGCGTTTCATCTATGAGCCGGTGCCAAAGGCTGAGTTCGATAAATCATGCAGCAGGTGGCGCGCTGGGGCCTCGATCAGCACCTCAAGGAGCGGCAATTCGAGCGGCTCATTTCGACGGCCACGGCTTAAACCGGAGAACCGCTCATGCGCCGCGAGGACAGACCATGAGTTAGCAACGAATAAGCTACGTCCCTCTGGAGCGGATGGACGCGCGGATGCGCGCGGAGATGGAACGCTGCCAGCGTGAGGGAACGCCGCGGCCTGAGAGTTCCGCGATCCGCGCTCACGTCGCGAGCTGTTTCTGGTTCTTCGCGGAGTCATGGCACAACATTTTTCGGACGGGCGTGCTCGACCATTCCATCAAAGAGCTGTGCCGATTGTACGTGTCGCGATCGGTGACGTGCGAATACTGCGGCAACCAGAGCTCGGTGAAAGCGGCGAGGAGCGGCGCCGTTGTCGAGGATCAAGTTCAGGAACTGGTGGACTTCGAAAAATCGGGGAAGTATTCCGAGCGGCAAAAGACCGCTCTGGCCTATGCCGAAGCCATCGTTTGGCGTCTCGAGACCAACGATGCGTTTTGGGACCGGATGCACGCGAACTTCACCGAACCGGAGCTGGTCGAACTCGGCTGTATGATTGGGCTTACGCTTGGACAGCAAAGCTGGTTGCGTCTGCTCAACATCGAGCATCACCAATATATGGCCGGCACTTCGGCTTCCATGGCGCCCGGATTTGAGGATGCAAAGCGCCTCCAAGCGACGAAGGCCAAGTCCGATTACTGGGCGAAACCGAGCGCCAATGGCTCGAAATCAAACACCGATCGCGCAGTGTAGGACGAACTTACGCCTGAGACCGGTTGGATCATCGTTAAACTAGCCCGCGTATCGCACCGCTTTCTGTAACTTGGGCTGCGCCCGTGCTTCTAATACGCGTGTCACAAGCTCGCCGAGCGCAAAGAAATCGCCCTTGCGCGGCGACGTGCGCCGCCAGGCCAAGCCGACGGTACGGCCGGGCTCCGGCGAGGTGAAGCGCAGAAGCTTGACGCGCTCGTCGCGCACTTCGACATCGACCGCGACTTCCGGCACCAGCGTCACGCCATAACCGTTCGCGACCATCTGCATGACGGTCGCAAAACTCGTCGCGCCGAGGCAGATAGGCATCTCATGCCGCGGGGTCGCGCAGTAAGCGAGCGCCTGATCGCGCAGGCAATGGCCCTCTTCGAGCAATATCAGCCGTTGCTGGTCGATCTCGCGCGGATCGACGCGCGCATTGTGCGGCAAAGGATCACTGGCCGGCACGGCCAGCAGGAACGCATCATCGAACAAACGGATGCTTTCGACCTCCGCGTCCAGCAACGGCAGAGCAAGCATCACTGCATCGAGATCGCCGCCGATAAGCTCGTCCAACAGAGTTTTGGTCTGAGTTTCGCGCAATTCGATGGTGAGATCTGGATAATTCGCCTGCAGATCCGGCAGCACTTGCGGCAGCACATACGGCGCCAGTGTCGGGATGATGCCCAGTCGCAACCGGCCGGACAGTGTGCGGCTGTGGTGGCGGGCGAAATCGGCAAGGTCGCGGGCGCCCGCGAGTACGCGTTCGGCCCGGCGCGAGACTTCGGCGCCGACCTCGGTCAAAACCGCTGCACCGGATCGCCGCTCGACGAGTTCGACGCCAAGCTCCTTCTCCAGATCGCGAATCTGCATCGACAGCGCCGGCTGGGTCACCGCGCAAGCCTCGGCAGCGCGGCCGAAATGGCAGTGCCGCGCCAAGGCGGAGAGGTAGCGGAGCTGACGGAGCGTGAGCATCCCGATAAATATTTCTTATCGACGTCGGCAGTCAATACGATTAGACCTGATCTAAGTGCAGAGCGATAGTGGCTCGCCCCCAGCATTCCCAGCGAAATCGCAGAACAGAGTTGGAGAGAAACATGGACGCAAAAACTGACGACAAAAGCGCGGGCAAGTGCCCGTTTCTGCACCACCAGACCAACCGTGACTGGTGGCCGGACCAGCTGAACCTCAAGGGGCTGCGCCGAAACTCGTCCCTGTCCGATCCGATGGGCAAGGACTTCGACTACGCCAAGGAATTCAAGAACCTCGATCTGAACGCTGTGATCAAGGATCTGACTGCCTTGATGACGGACTCGCAGGAATGGTGGCCGGCCGATTTCGGCCATTATGGACCGTTCTTCATCCGCATGGCGTGGCACAGCGCGGGCACGTACCGCATCGCCGACGGCCGCGGTGGCGCCGGAGGCGGCCAGCAGCGCTTCGCTCCGCTCAACAGCTGGCCGGACAACGCCAACCTCGACAAAGCGCGCCGGCTGTTGTGGCCGATCAAGCAGAAGTACGGCCGGAAACTGTCCTGGGCCGATCTCATGATTCTTGCGGGCAACGTGGCGCTCGAACTCGATCGGGATTCAAATCGTTCGGTTTCGCCGGCGGACGCCCCGACGTCTGGCAGCCCGAAGAGCTTTACTGGGGTCCTGAAGGGACGTGGCTCGGCGACGAACGCTACAGCGGCGAGCGCGAACTGCAGAACCCGCTCGGCGCGGTGCAGATGGGCCTGATCTACGTCAACCCGGAAGGGCCGAACGGCAAGCCGGATCCGGTCGCTGCGGCGAAGGATATCCGCGAGACGTTTGCGCGCATGGCGATGGACGATGAGGAGACCGTCGCGCTGATTGCCGGCGGTCACACCTTCGGCAAAACCCACGGCGCCGGCGATGCGAAACTAGTAGGCCGCGAGCCGGAAGGCGCCGGCATCGAGCACCAGGGCCTCGGCTGGCTCAGCACCCATGGCAGCGGCAAAGGGCCTGACGCGATCACCGGCGGCCCGGAAGTCACCTGGACGCAGACGCCGACGACGTGGAGCAACCACTTCTTCGACAATCTGTTCAAGAACGAATGGGAGCTGACGAAGAGTCCGGCCGGTGCCCAGCAGTGGAAGGCGAAAGGCGCCGCCGCAACGATCCCGGACGCTTACGATAAGTCGAAGAAGCATGTGCCGACTATGCTGACGACGGACCTCTCGCTGCGGTTCGATCCGGTCTACGAAAAGATCTCGAAGCGGTTCTACGAGCATCCGGAACAGTTCGCCGACGCGTTTGCCCGGGCATGGTTCAAGCTCACGCATCGCGACATGGGCCCGATCCAGCGCTATCTCGGCGCGCTCGTCCCGAAGGAAGAGCTGATCTGGCAAGACCGCATCCCCGCTGTGAACCATCCGCTGATCGGAGAGCAGGACATTGCTGCGCTGAAGGCGAAGATCCTCGCGTCAGGGCTGTCTGTGTCCCAGCTCGTTTCGGCGGCCTGGGCGTCGGCGTCGACGTTCCGCGGCTCCGACAAGCGCGGCGGCGCGAACGGCGCGCGCATTCGGCTGAGCCCGCAGAAGGATTGGGAAGTCAATCAGCCCGCTCAGCTCAAGACAGTCCTGCAAAAGCTCGAAGCGATCCAGAAGGAGTTCAACGCTTCGGCCGCCGTCGGCAAGAAGGTTTCGCTGGCCGACCTGATCGTTCTCGCCGGCTGTGCGGCGGTCGAGAAGGCCGCGAAGGCCGGAGGGCACGACGTGAAGGTTCCGTTCACGCCGGGCCGCATGGACGCTTCGCAGGAGCAGACCGACGCCCACTCGTTTGCGCCGCTTGAGCCTGCGTCCGACGGCTTCCGCGACTATCGCCGCCGCGGCCCTCAGTTCATGGAGGCCGAGGAGGCGTTGGTGGACAAGGCGGAGCTGCTGACGCTCACGCCGCCCGAGCTGACGGTGCTGGTCGGCGGCTTGCGTGTGCTCGGCGCCAATGCCGGCCAATCCAAGCTCGGCGTCTTCACCACCAGGCCCGAGACGCTGACGAACGACTTCTTCGTCAACCTGCTCGACATGGGCACGGAGTGGCAGCCTGCGGGCTCCGATGGCGCATACGAGGGTCGCGACCGCAAGACGAAGGCGGTCAAGTGGACCGGCACTCGCGTCGACCTGATCTTCGGTTCGCACTCGGAACTGCGGGCGCTGGCGGAAGTCTATGCCTCCACCGACGCGAAGGAGAAGTTCGTGAAAGACTTCGTGGCTGCGTGGAACAAAGTGATGAACCTTGACCGCTACGACCTCGCCTCCGCGAAGGCAGCGTAGCCTCGTAAAGCGCTAGACGCTGACGAACAACTTTGAAAAGACGCAAGGGCGGCGTTTCAAAACAGCTTGAAACGCCACTCTGGATTTAAGGGCTGCTGTTGCGCCCAAAGCGCTGCAGCAGGCCTACTCGATCACCTCGTCAGCCCGGGCGAGCAGCGACTGCGGGACTTTTAAGCCGAGCGCCTTGGCAGCTTTTAGATTAACCGCCAATCCGTATCTGGTCGGCTCCTGCACAGGCAGATCGGAAACTTTCTCGCCTTTGAGGATGCGATCGACGTAACCGGCAGCGCCCGGTCATTCGTCGACCTGATTGGTGCCGTAATACAGCAAGCCTCCGTCCTTGACGTAGTAGTCGTACGGATAGACTGCCGGCAGGCGATATCGCTCAGCAGCTTCAATGATGACACCACGCTGCGTATTGGTGAGCGGACTCGGCAGCACCACCAGACCGTTGTCCGCCTGTCCGGCCATGCCGGCGAACGCTTGCTCAAGATCGGAACGATCGCGAACTTGCGCAGCCGAGACTTTGACATCGTTTGCCGACGCAGCAGCCTTGATGGCATGAAAGAAACGCTCGTGATTGGACTGATCCGGGTTCAGAAGCACTGTCACGCGATGGACGTTCGGCGCCAGTTCCTTGAGAACTTCGATCCATTTGCCGGCGACGGCCGTATCGAACTCGGCGAAACCCGTGATATTTGCGTCGGGCCGCGCATAGTTCGTGACAAAGCCGCTGCCAACCGGATCGGCGACCTGAGTAAATACAATCGGGATCGTGCCGGTGAGCTTCTTCAGAATCATCACCACCAGCGTGCCCTGCGCAACGATGACGGTAGCCGGCTTGCTCACGAGTTCGGTTGCATAGATGAGCATCAGGTCCGGCCGACCTGCGCACGCGGCGAGCGGCCAAGCGGCCACCCAACCACCGAACAGTGTCACGAATTTGTGCCGTCTCACTCAATCACCTCGTCGGCGCGATCGAGAAGCGAGGACGGCAACGTGAGCCCGAGCGCCTTCGCTGTTTTCAAATTGACGGCAAGCTCAAGTTTGGTGGGAAACTCAATCGGTAAGTCGCCGGGCGCAGCGCCTTTTGTATTTTTTACTACGTAAGTCGCGGCCAGCCGGTAATTCTCGGAGGAATTGGTCCCGTAGCTTGCCAAGCCTCCAGCCTCGACTTCGTAGCGAGTTGAAAAGAACAATGGCAACCTCGACGACATCGCCAACGCCATGATCTGTTTGATCTGAGAGTTTAACAATCCATTCGGCGGTATGATGACTGCCTGCGTACCGCCCGCGCTCAGCCGCTGAAATGCGTCGTTTAAGTCGGCGGGCGCTTGAACGTTTTCGGTTCGCACCTCTATGCCGCGCGCCTGGGCAGCGGATCGAATCTGCCGCTCATCTTCCGGTATGGAGGCACCTGTCGGATTGGCGAGAAGTCCGACCTTCGTTGTATAAGGGATTGCATCGATCGCCAGTTCGGTGAGCTTACCAAACACGCCCTCAACAATCGTGGCGATACCCGTCACGCTGCCACCGGGGTGGGCGAAACTGGCGGCCAAGCTTGGAACAAAGCTGTCTCCAAAACCCGGACAGACAATTGGAAGTGTTGGCGCCAACCGATTCAACGCCCTTGTTGGGCTTATGGCATTTGCTAGCGCCACGTCCGGTTTCAACTCAACGAGTTCCTCGCGCTAATTTAGCAAGCACGTTTATATCGCCGTCTGAGTACCGGTAATCGATGTCCACGCTTGGCCCCTCGGCGTAACCGAGGCTTTGCAAGCCATCGCGGAATGCGCGGGGACCAGGTGCATCAAATTCCGCACTGCCGATGCTGAGATATGTCACCCGTGGACGGTTCCCCGGCGGCGTGCGCGGCGAACGGCAAAGCCGCCGCCCCTCCTGCAAGCGATATGAAGTCGCGCCGCCTCATCGTCGCCCTCGGGGCCGCTGCCCGAGCGTAGCACAATCTCGATCCACGCAAGTGTCGGGCATCACAGATGATCGGCTGCCCAGCGGCGTCGGCCTCGGTGAAGTCCGCCTTGGGGCAGGCAGCGAAGCTGTACTTGCCAGGTCCGGCATTGAACCCTCATCGGGCTAGGAACGACCAAGAGGCAATTCTAAGATCGATCGCGGTCAATCACACCGACTTTATTAGAAGCACTATGAAGCATCTCATTAGAGCGCTATGAAGCACCTCATCTGTTTGACCGTTCTCCTGGTGGCATCGACCGGTATCGTCGACCGCGGGACAAGAAATCCGCAAATGAAGTGAAAGCCCGTTGCGTCTCTGGTGACGCCACGGTCACGCTGGCCGACGGCGCAGTGAAGCGGCTTGAGGTCAATGTCATCTGGTGCGGCCTGCGCGGCAGCCCGGGCTATACCTGCATCATCGATTCGTCCCGCGGCGACCAGGACTCCAAATGGTCGGACGAGGGCGGCGCGACGGTAATCGCCAACACCGCTCCCTTCACCCCGATCAGCCAGACCGTGTAAAGGTGACCGTCAGGAAATATGTGTCGATCGACTTCGATGAGGCGCAGTCGCTTGGCAGGTGTGGCGCTGGTGCGGAACTGCCGCGAGCGATTGTCATCCCGCAGCAAAAAAGGCGCGTGCCGCGTGTTTCTCGGAATGCCCTGAGGGCGCAACCGAAGGCGGCCAGCACGAGAATGCGACGGGTCCGCCTGTGTCGTAAAACTTGCGCCGCGGGGCGAAAGCGGCCCGCGTCAACGCACGATCAGGCGGCGTGCCGCTGCGAGCGCACCCAAGCGCCGATCTCGCGGTCGGCCTCGGCCTTGGCAAAGCCATAACGTTCCTGCAGCCGCGCCGCCAGTTCCTCGCGGCGGCCGCAGATGCGGGTGATGTCTTCGTCGGTCAACTTGATCCAGTTTTGCCGAAGCCTGCCTTTGAACTGCATCCAATTGCCCTGAATCTGGTCCCAGTTCATTGTCGTCTCCCGTGCCAATGGACGCACAGCGTGCCCCCGCCCGCCGCGCTGGTAGTGACGCGCCATGTCAGCCCGGCGATGCGGCCTCAATTCGACAACAAGGCGGTCTTTCGGAGACCAATGGTGGCGCGGTTCTGTCAGATCGGCCTTGTCAATTGCAGCCGCCACCGTGTCGGACGTGTCCGCATTGATATGGACCCGCCGCGTTGCAAATCGATAAATGGCCGCAGCGAAACAACAGGCCGCGACTCCGCGTTTGGCTTTACCGCCAATCAACCACGTCCGGCGCCGACGATATCTTGACGGCTTGACCGCGCTCGCCGATGACACGATATGGCTTTGTCCCCGCCCGCGGTTGATATCGATCGGCTTGCCCACGGCGTCACCGCCGGCGACCGCGTGGTGCTGTCGCGGGCGATCACGCTGATCGAGAGCAAACGCGCGGATCATCGTCACGCCGCCGCGACGCTGACGCAAAAGCTTCTGCCGCGGACCGGCAAAGCCGTACGGGTCGGGATCACCGGCGCGCCGGGCGTCGGCAAATCGACCACGATCGACGCGCTCGGTTCAATGCTGACGCGGCACGACCGCAAGGTCGCGGTGCTGGCGGTCGATCCGTCATCGCGGCGCACCGGCGGATCGATCCTCGCCGACAAGACCCGCATGGCGCAGCTCGCGACCGATCCGAATGCCTTCATCCGCCCCTCGCCCGCCGCCGGCACGCTCGGCGGGGTCGCGGCAAAGACCCGTGAGACCATGCTGTTGTGTGAGGCCGCGGGCTACGACGTCATCTTGGTCGAGACCGTCGGCGTCGGCCAGTCCGAGATCGCGGTCGCCGACATGACCGACTTCTTTCTGGTGCTGGTGCTGCCGGGCGGCGGCGATGAACTGCAGGGACTGAAAAAGGGCGTCGTCGAACTCGCCGACATGATCGCCATCAACAAAGCCGACGGCGACAATCTGCCCCGCGCCAAAGCGACCGCCGCCGAATATCGGGCGGCGCTGCACATCCTCTCGCCCGGCTCGCCGAACTGGTCGCCGCCAGTCATCACCTATTCGGCGCTCAAGAGCAATGGGGTCGAGACGCTGTGGACGCACGTCCTCGACCATCGTGAAAAGCTCACGGGGTCGGGCGAGCTTGCGGCGCGGCGCGGGCAACAGCAGGTGAAATGGATGTGGTCGATGCTCGAGGAACGGCTGTTCGCGCCGGTACGGTCGGATCGTGCGCTAAAGGCGGCGCTGCCGCAGATCGAATCCGACGTGATAGCCGGCCGTCTGGCGCCCGCCAGCGCGGTCGAGAAAATCGCCGGCATGCTCGGGCTCTGACATCGTGCGTGTTCTGCTCACCGCCTTCGGCCCATTTCCCGGCGCGCCGTTCAATCCGACGGCACCGCTGGTCAAGGCTCTGACGCGCCGGCGCCTGGCTTTAGCCGGGATTGATCTCACGACGCATGTCTTTGCGACCGCATATGCCGCGGTCGATCATGACCTGCCCAAGCTGTTCGCCAGGCGCCCAGATATCGTGGTGCTGTTCGGCCTCGCCGGCCACACGCGGCATGTACGGATCGAAACGCGCGCCCGCAACGCGGTCTCGCTGCTGTTTCCCGACGCGCGCGGCTGGCGTCCGCGGCATGGCGCTATCGTGCTTGGCGGCCCCGCATCGTTACGGGGCCGCGCGCCCTTCGTCCGGCTGGTGAGCGCGGCCCGCGGACATGGAGTCGCCGTCCGATCCTCGCGCGATGCCGGGCGCTATCTCTGCAACTACGCATACTGGCGCGCCCTGGAGCGGGCTCCGTCCGGCGCGCCGCTCGTCCAGTTTGTTCATGTTCCGCAGCTGAGAGGACATCCGCGGCCGAAGCGTCACCGGCGCCGCCGCGCCGTGTCATTAGCTCAGCTGGTCGCCGCTTCCGAAGCGATCCTGATCGCGCTTGCCGCCGCGAGCCGGAACTAAAAGCCGGCGGCCATTAACTTTGGCCGCTATTAACCCTGGCGATGGATTCCCACGCCGTGCCGTAGCGGGACACACGGCTGGCACACGACTTGATGGGTATCAGGTCTCCTCTCCGCCGGGAGTTCCACGATGCCATTCGATCGCCGCCGCCTGTTCGCCGCCCTCGCGGGCGTCAAGTCGGCCAGCGCCGCGCGTCCTGCGCTGGCGCGAAGCCAGGGTGAATTCGCCCCGCCCGGCGCAAGCTCCGGCAACGCGCGATGCCGTGCCGCGAAGCAGCCTCGACGGCGCCTCGCTCGGTCTTCGGCCCAACGCCGCCGAGGACCAGTCGTCAGCACTGCAGCGCGCGATCGATCACGCCACCGCAAACCATGCGGTGTTGCACTTGTCGCCGGGATTCTATCGCGCCGGCGACCTGCATTTGCCGCCGCATGCCGCGATTGCCGGAACGCCCGGCGCAACGCGGATTGTGATGGCGGGCGGGCCGTCGATGATGTCGTCGACCGGCAGCGACTACATCAACCTGAGCGGGCTCATTCTCGACGGCGCCGGCATTCCGCTGCCGGACCGGCGCGGGCTCGTTCATCTCGCGCAAGGCCGCGCCGTGCGCATCGCCGACTGCGAAATCGTCACTTCCGGCCGCAGCGGCATTTCGCTCGAGGCAATCGATGGCGAGGTGACGGGCAACACGGTCGGCACTGTTGCCGACATCGCGATTTTCTCGACCGATGCGCGCGGACTGCGGATCGCGGGCAATACCATTCGCAGCGCCGGCAACGGCGGCATTCGGGTCTGGCGCAGCAAGCCGGGCGATGACGGTGCACGATCGTCACCGGCAATCGGATCGAAGACGTCATGGCGAGGGCCGGCGGCGAAGGGCAATAGGGCAATGCCATCAACGTCTTTCGCGCCGACAACGTGATGGTGCGCGGCAATCGGATTCGCAACGCCGCGTTCACCGCGGTGCGCGGCAATTCGGCCTCAAACCTGCAAATCACCGGCAACACCTGCAGCAGTCTCGGCGAAGTCGCGCTCTATGCCGAATTCAGTTTCGAGGGTGCGGTGATCGCCAACAACATTGTCGACGGCGCAGCCGTCGGCGTGTCGGTCACCAACTCGAATGTCGGCGGCCGCCTTGGCGTCGTGCAGGGCAATTTGATCCGCAATCTCCACAGCAGCCGGCCGCAGGACGCGACCGCGAAGCGGGTTCCCGCCATCGGCATCGGCATCGAGGCCGACACGGTCGCGAGCGGCAACGTCGTGGAGAACGTCGAGGGCATCGGCATCGCGGTGGGCTACGGACCTTATCTCCGCGACGTTGCCGTACGAATCGTGCGCGGCACCGATATCGGCATCGCGCGTCTCGGTGGTGCCGGGCGCGGGCTCAGTGGTGATCGCCGACAATCTGATTTCCGAAGCGCGGCGCGGCGCCATTGTCGGCATGGAGTGGAAGAAAAACGTCACCGGCGACCTCAGCAAAGACGGCGCCGCACGCTATGCGCAATTGTCGATCGGCGGCAACCGCGTGCGGTGACGGCACGCCTGCTCCATCATTGCAAGCGAAGCAGTGCGGTTGGCGTCCGCGTCTTGATTGCTTCGTCGCTACCGCTCCTTGCAATGACGCTTCGCTTGATGCGCTCACCTTGCTAAGCTGCATTCCAACGAAATGAAGATTTTCGGGAGGAGCAGATGGCGGTCGCGCCGCGTCTTACAATTGGACTGATGGCGTTGCTGGCCGCGCCGTTGCCGGCGCCGGCATTCGCGCAATCGTCCGATTATCCGAACCGGAAAATCACCTTCATCGTCGGCTTTGCGCCGGGCGGCGGCATCGACGTGTTCGCCCGCAGCGTGGCGCAGGAGCTGACTGAGCACTCCGGCTTCCAGATCGTGGTCGAAAACCGGCCCGGCGCGGCATCGAATGTCGCGGCCAAAGTGGTCGCGAGCGCACCGCCCGACGGCTACACCTTCTTCGTCACCGGCAACAGCTTTGCGATCAACCAGACGATGTCGAAGGATCTGACCTACTCGGTCGATGAATTGCGGCCGGTGGCGTTTCCGGCGCGCGACAGCCACGCGCTCGCCGTCAATGCCAACTCCGCTGCCCGCACTCTCGCGGACTTCATCGCCGCCGCGAAGGACAAGCCGATCAGCGCAGCGGTCGGCGGATCGTCCTCGCACATCATCGCCGACTACGTTCTCAAAGTGACGGCGAAACTGCAGGCGACCTCGGTGCCGTTTCAGAGCGGCCTGCCGGCGATGAACGCGCTGCTCGGCCATCAGGTTGACGTCCTCGCCGGGCCGATCTCGGAAGTGTTCGCGCAGGCGAGTGCGGGCAAGGTGCGCGCGCTTGCCGTCAGCGGGCCGAAGCGGGCGCTGGCGCTGCCCGATGTGCCGACCTTGACGGAGTCGGGCTTCCCCGGTCTCGAAATCAACGGCTGGATCGGCATCATGGTGCCGGCCAAGACCCCGGACGACGTCTGCGCGAAGCTGAATTCAGCCATCAATGCCGCTGTCGATAGCCCGGCTCTCAACGCGCGGCTGCGCACACTGGGCTACGAGCCGAGCACCATGCCGCTCGCCGAGACGCAGCCTTATCTCAACAATTCGATCGCGGTGTGGCGCAAGATGATTCTCGCCACCGGCCTTGCGCCCGAGTGATCTTCAGATCGCGTCGGTCACGCGGATGCCGCCGACCTCAATGCCGTTCCAATTGCGCAGCACGGTATGCAGAAACGGCGCGAGCGCCGCGCGATCCTCGTCACCGAGCGGAAGAAACCGCGCGATGAGCGCCGCATTGATCGCTTGCGCGGCCCGAGCGGCGCCGTCGTCGCATTTGACGGCGATGCCAAGCCCCTGCTTGGGCAGCGCGCAGCAATAGACGCCTTCGGCCCCGGTCTTGACGAAAACGCGCGCGCCGAAGAGCTGCATGATCTCGGTGCAGAAACGTCCCGTGCCGGCGACGTACCACGGCTTCGCCGTGCAGGCGGCGCGAAGCCGTGCCGCCGCCTTGGCGCGCTCGGGCGCGAGCCCGCGGCCGGTGCCGAACCTGGCGAAGGCGCGTGCCAGATCGTTGAGCGGGATCGCCCAGGTCGGAACCGAGCAGCCGTCGACGGCACGGCGCTCGTCCGTGAGTTTTGCGCCGGTGAAGTCTTCGAGCACCGACCTCACCCCGCGCTGCACCGGATGATCGGGCCGCCAATAACCGGCGTGATCGACGCCGCGGGCGCAGGCGACGCAGAGGAAGCCGGCATGCTTGCCCGAACAATTGTTATGCAGCGCCGACGGCGTGCCGGTCCGCGCCAGCGCAAACGCCGCCGCTTGTGAGACCGGCCAATGGGCGCCGCAGGACAGCGCCGAAGCGCCGAGGCCCGCCTTTGCCAGCATGCGCTCGGCGCAGGCGACGTGTTCCGGCTCACCGGAGTGAGAAGCGCAGGCCAACGCGAGTTCTTCGTCGCCGAACCCGTAGCGGTCGGCCGCGTCGGATTCGATGAGCGGCACCGCCTGCAAGGCCTTGACGGCCGAGCGCGGAAATACCGGCTTCTCGGCATCGCCCAGCGCAAACACGATCGCGCCGTCGGCGTCGGCCACCGCCACGGCGCCGCGATGGCGGCTTTCGACCAGGGCGCCGCGCGTGACTTCAACCAGAATTGGGTTACTCATTATTCATTCGTTGCCAACTTCACCGGACTTGGCCGCGCCGCAATCGGTCACCATGTAGCATTTTCGGACGCTCATGCTGCACATTTCAAATCCCCCGCCGCCAAAGACCGGCCCGAGCCGATTGCGGAAAATTATTGTGCTCACCGTTTTCATTGTCTTCCTGCTTCCGGTCCTGCTGCGCGCCTCGCTCTATGCGTTCGAGAAAGGCCCAACGCATTGGCGCGACGCCAATTGGTCGAGCACCGGCCTGTTGGCGCAAGCGACCGCCGATCCCAAGGCGCGCATCGTCGTGATGAGCGCCCGCGCCGGAGGGCTTAAGGGCGTCGTGGCCGTCCATAGTTGGATCGAATTCAAGCGCGCCAACGCGCAGACCTGGACCCGCTACGACGTGGCCGGCTGGGGCAGCCCGGTCAAGATCAACAACTGGCCGCCGGACGGCCGCTGGTACGGCACCACGCCGACGATCATCGCCGATATCAGCGGCGCGGAGGCCGAGGCCTTGATCCCCAAGATCGAGGCGGCGGTCCGCGACTATGCGTACGACCGCGCCGGCGACTACCGCATCTGGCCTGGGCCGAATAGCAACACCTTCACCGCCACCGTATTGCGCGCCGTGCCGGAAATCGGCGCCGCGCTGCCGTCGAACGCCATCGGCCGCGATTTCCGCCCCCTGCCCTATGCGGGACTGACCGGCAGCCGCACCGGCGTCGAATTGAACCTCTGGGGCCTGCTGGGGCTCAAGGTTGGGCTGGTCGAAGGCTTGGAGGTCAACATGCTGGGCCTCGTCGCCGGCCTCGATTGGCTCCAACCCGCCATCAAGCTCCCGGGCTTCGGCCCCGTCGGCCTTGCCGGTGCGACCGCCGTCGCAGCGGTGCAATAGGTTTCAAATAGCGTCACTCTAAGGTACTGCGGCCGAGAACTTGACCGCACGACACGAGTCTCGCCATTGTCGGCTATGATTCCGCTCAGCCAGGGTAGGCTCACCATCGTCATCCCGGTGCTGAACGAGGCAGCGATCATCGGCCCGGCGCTGCAGGCTCTGGCGCCGCTGCGCGCCCGCGGCGCCGAGATCATCGTCGCCGACGGCGGCAGCCGCGATGGCACAGCGCAACTCGCCTGGCCATTTGCGGACCAAGTCATCGCCGCACCGCGCAGCCGCGGTGCCGCGATGAATGCCGGAGCGGCAGCCGGGACCGGCGACCTGCTGCTGTTTCTGCATGCTGACACCGCCCTTCCCGGCGGCGCGGACGATCTGATCGAAGACGCGCTCGCGCGCCGTTGCTGGGGCCGCTTCGATGTGCGGATCGCCGGACGGCACCCGCTCCTTCGCGTCGTCGGCCGCATGATCAGCCTGCGCTCGCGGCTGACCGGTATCGCCACCGGCGATCAGGCGATGTTCGTCATGCGCGAGGCGTTCGAAAGGGTCGGCCGCTTCCCCGACCTGCCGCTGATGGAAGACATCGCGCTCTCGCAAAAACTGAAGCGCCTGCGCCGGCCGTACTGTATCTGCACGCTCGTCATCACGTCCGGCCGCCGTTGGGAGCAGCACGGCGTCGTTCGCACCATCGTGTTGATGTGGCAGTTGCGCCTTGCCTACTATCTTGGCGTCGCGCCGACGCTGCTTGCGCGGCGCTACCGGCAATCGCGTCCCGCACCGCCGCCGCTGCCGCAGCCCTTTCCGCCGTCAGCCGCGCAAGGTCGCGCCCGGCCATAGCGAAGGCGCCGAACGCTGGTACTGCAGCGGCCGTTTCACGTCCGCGCCGAGCGTCTGTGCCGCGTGCCAGCCCCAATGCGGATCGTCGAGGAAACCGCGCGCCAGAGCCACCACGTCGGCTTTGCCGCCGCCGACGATCTCTTCGGCCTGTTTGGCGCTCGTGATCATGCCGACCGTGCGCACCGCGATGCCGGTCTCGCGCCGCAACCGCTCGGCGATCGGCACGTTGTAGCCGGGGCTGGTCGGCGTCCTGATCTCGGCCGTCGCGCCGCCGGACGAGACGTCGATGTAATCGAGGCCTGCCTCCTTGAGCGCCTTGCCGAGCGTCACCGCGTCGTCCGGAGTGAGCCCGCCGTCGGCCCAATCGCTGCCGGTGATGCGGGCGCCGAGCGGCATCCCGCGCGGCACCACGGCGCGCACCGCGCGCGCCACGTCGAGCGGGTAGCGCATGCGGCCGGCGAGCGAACCGCCCCACTCGTCGTTGCGCTTGTTGGTCAAGGGAGACATCCAGCTATGCAGCAAATAACCGTGGGCGAAGTGCAGCTCGATGGCATCGAAGCCGATGCGCACGGCGCGTTTCGCCGCGTCGACAAAGGCGGTGCGCACGCGCGCCATGTCCGCCTCGGTCGCGGCCCGCGGCGTGTGCCAGCCGGGACCGAACGGAAGCGCCGAAGGCGCGATGGTCTGCCACGGATCTTCCGCCTCCGGCAGCGCCTTGCCGCCGTCCCAGGGCCGCTGCGCCGACGCTTTGCGGCCGGCGTGCGCGAGCTGCACCGCGAGCTTCGCGGTGCCGATGCGATGGCAATGATCGACGACACGCTGCAGCGCCGCCTCGCAAGCGTCCGAGTAGAGGCCGAGGCAGCCGTGGGTGATGCGGCCGTGGCGCTCGACGTGAGTTGCTTCGATGACCAGAAACGCCGCGCCGGAATTCGCCAGCATGCCGAGGTGGGTCATGTGCCAATCGTCCGCGACACCGTCGTTGGCGCTGTATTGGCACATCGGCGACACCGCGATGCGATTCGACAGTTCGAGATCGCCAAGCTTGATCGGCGAGAACAGGGCGCTCGTCATGACGGCTCACAGGCTGTGAAAGGAGAAAGGCCGGAGGGAAGGCCGAGCGCGAACACCGATGCCCAGCGCTTGCCACTGAGTCAAGCCCGTGCCGTCATGGCGACTATGCAGCGACGAGCGCTTCGTCCTCGTCTGCTGGCGTCAAATCGGCCTGCATCAATTCTGCCTGCGCCAAGTCTGCCTGCTCTGAGTCAGCGTGCCCCAAGCCTGGCCGGGCTAAAACGATCTTGCTCAAACCGGCCTCGGCCAAATCGGCCTGCGCCAGCGCATCCAAATCTGAGGCCACGCCCGGGTCCAAATCAGAAACCTCCGCGGACATGTCGTCGACGAGCGTCACCCACTGCAGGCGCAGCATGATGACCTTGCGCATTTGTTCGCGCAGCTCGTCTTCCGTATCGAAATAAAACTTCCAGCGCCCGCTGTCGCAGAGATCGATGAAATGTTGCTTGCGGCGCTCAACGAGCGCGAGCCATTTTTTTGATACGCTGTAGTACCGACTTGCCTGCCGCGGCGACATGATTTAGCCAAAAACCGCCCGTGGAATCGATGTTGGCGCATATTCACGTCCGTGTTTGATTCGGGCAATAAAATTACTTTATTTGTTTGATTCCCATTTTGTTGACAAAACTCTGTGGATAACTGCGTGCAAATCTGATTCGTCCCTGCGTTACGCTGCAGCGCAGCGTGGTCACGGCTTGACCGCAACGATCCCCTCGATCTCGACCGAAATCTGATTAGGAAGCATGACGTTGCCGACCGCGGAACGCGCGTGACGGCCGGCTTCGCCGAACACCGCGACGAACAGGTCGGAACAGCCGTTGATGACCTTCGGGAACTCGTTGAAATCCGGCACCGCGTTCACCATTCCGAGCAACTTGACGATGAAATCAACGCGGTCGAGCGAGCCGAGCGCGTCGCGCATCGCCGCAAGCAGGCCAAGCCCGACCAGCCTGGCGCGGCGGTAGCCCTCGTCGATATCGATGTCGGCGCCGAGCTTGCCGGTCAGCGCGCGCCCGTCCGCGTCGCGCGGCCCCTGTCCAGCGAGGTAAAGTATATTCCCCGCAAGCCGATACGGCAGATAATTGGCGACCGGCTTCGGCAGCACCGGCAGCACCAGACCAAGCTCCTTCAACCGCGCTTCCGCACCCATCGTGTCTCTCCGCTGATTAGAATGGAATGAAGGTCCTGCGCGCGGCCTAGAGCCGCACGCGCAGCGCCTTGGCGAGTTCACCGATAATGCCGCGCCGGAAGACCAGCACGCAAACTACAAAAATCGCGCCCTGGATGACCAGGACCCACTGGCCGAACGTCGCCAGATAGTTCTGCATGCCTACGATCAGAAAGGCGCCGACGACCGGCCCGAACACCGTGCCGAGACCGCCCAATAGCGTCATCAGCACGACGTCGCCCGACATGGTCCAATGCACGTCGGTGAGCGAGGCAAGCTGAAAGACCAGCGCCTTGAGCGCTCCGGCGAGCCCGGCCAGCGTCGCGGAGAGCACGAAGGCGACGAACTTGTAGCGATCGGTCTTGTAGCCGAGCGAAATCGCGCGCTGCTCATTTTCGCGGATCGCTTTCAGCACCTCGCCGAACGGCGAATTGATGATGCGGAAGATCAACAAAAATCCGGCGAGCACGACGGCAAGGACGAAGAAATACATCGTCTTTTCGTTGGTGAGATCGAACGTGCCGAACAGCCGGCCGCGCGGCACCGCCTGGATGCCGTCCTCGCCGCCCGTGAACTTTGCCCGCAAGGCGAAGAAATACATCATCTGAGCGAGCGCCAGGGTGATCATGGCGAAATAGATGCCCTGGCGGCGGATCGCGACCCAGCCGGCGATGATGCCGAGCGCTGCCGCCGTCGCGGCGCCGACGAGGACCGCAAGCTCCGGCGGCAGAGCCCAGATCTTGGCGGCGTGCGCCGACACGTAGCTCGCCCAGCCAAAGAACAAGGCGTGGCCGAACGAAAGCAAGCCGACATATCCGATCAGCAGATTGAAGGCGCAGGCAAACAGTGCAAAGCACAGCGCCTTCATCAGAAAGACCGGGTAGACGACGTACGGCCCGATACCGAGCAGCGCCGCCATCGCCACAAAGGCGATGATCAGGCTCCGGTCGCTGTCGCTTCGCCGCTGCGGCAGCTTGAGATCGGCGGCGGGCTCCATCAGGCGCCCCGTCCGAACAAGCCCGCCGGCCGGACCAAAAGGACGATGACCATGATGACGAAGATCACGGTGTTCGAGGCCTCCGGAAAGAACACCTTGGTCAGGCCCTCGACGATGCCGAGCGCGAAGCCCGTCAGAATTGCGCCCATGATCGAACCCATGCCGCCGATCACCACGACGGCGAATACGACGATGATCAGGTCCGAGCCCATCTGCGGCGAGACGTTGTAGATCGGCGCCGCCATCACGCCGGCCAGCGCCGCGAGCCCGACGCCGAAGCCGTAGGTCAGCGTGATCATGCGCGGCACGTTGATGCCGAACGCGCGCACCAGCGTCGGGTTCTCCGTCGCCGCTCGCAGGTACGAGCCAAGCCGGGTTCGCTCGATGGCAAACCAGGTCGCAAGGCATACCGCGACCGAAAAGACGATCACCCAGGCGCGATAGTTCGGCAGGAACATGAAACCGAGGTTACGCCCGCCCTGCAGCGATTCGGGCACCTGATACGGCAAGCCCGATGAGCCGTAATAATTGCGGAACAGGCCCTCGATGATCAGCGCCAGACCGAAGGTCAGCAAAAGCCCGTAGAGCGGATCGAGGCCGTGCAGGTGCTTGAGAAACAACCGCTCGATCAGCACGCCGGTGGCCCCGATCAGAATCGGTGCGACCACCAGTGCCGCCCAATAGCTGAGCCCTGCGTACTGCAGCAGCAGATAAGCGGCGAACGCGCCCATCATGTACTGCGCACCGTGGGTGAAGTTGATGATGTTGAGCATGCCGAAGATCACGGCGAGCCCAAGACTCAACAGCGCATAGAACGAGCCATTGATCAGGCCGAGCAGCAATTGCCCGAACAGCGCCTGCGAAGGAACACCGAAGATTTCGAACATTGCGGCCCGCCGGGGTTCACCTCTCCCCGCTTGCGGGGAGAGGTGACACGCGTCAGTTACTGGAGACCAGCGCGCAATTGTCGTCCTTCATCGGCCGGAACGCTTCAGCCGCCGGAATGGTGGCGCGCAGCTTGTAATAGTCGCCCGGATATTTGGACTCGTCGGGCTTCTTCACCTCGAACAGATAGGCGTCGTGGATCTTGCGCCCGTCGGCGCGTACGACGCCCTTGCCGAACAGCGGATCGTCGGTCGGTATCTCTTTCATCTTGGCCACCACGGCCTTGCCGTCGGCATCGCTTTTGAGCGCCGCGACCGCCTTCAGATAGTGCGTGATGGCGGAATAGACGCCGGCCTGCACCATGGTCGGAAACTTGCCCGGCCGCTCGACCTGCCAGCGCTTGGTGAAGGCGCGGTTGGCGTCGGTCATGTCCCAATACCAAGTCTCGGTCAGCACCAGCCCCTGCGCGCTCTTGAGCCCGAGCGCGTTGACGTCGCTGATGAAGACAAGGAGCCCGGCGAAATGCTGGCCACCACTGACGATGCCGAACTCGGCGCCCTGTTTGATGGCGTTGATGGTGTCGCCGCCGGCATTGGCAAGCCCGATTATCTTCGCTTTCGAGGCCTGAGCCTGCAACAGGAACGACGAGAAGTCCTGATTGTTCAGCGGATGGCTGACGTGGCCCACCACCTTGCCGCCGTTGGCCTCGACCACCGCCGCGGTGTCGCGCTCGAGCGCCTGACCGAAGGCATAGTCGGCGGTGAGGAAGAACCAGGTGTCGCCGCCGGATTTCACCAGCGCCTTGCCGGTGCCATTGGCGAGCATCCAGGTGTCATAGGTCCAGTGAATCGTGTTCGGCGAGCATTTCGGTCCGGTGAGATCGGACGATGCCGCGCCGGACACGAGGAACACCTTATTCTTCTCTCGTGTGACCTCGTTCACCGCCAGCGCAACGCCCGAATTCGGCGTGTCGACGATGACATCGACATGATCGACGTCGAACCACTGGCGCGCGACGTTGGAGCCGACATCCGGCTTGTTCTGGTGGTCGGCGCTGACGATCTCGACTTTCATGTCGTGCGCGGCGGGATTGAAGTCCTCGACCGCCAGTTTGGCGGCGGCGACCGAGCCCGCGCCCGCGAGGTCGGAATAAAGGCTCGACATATCGGTGAGAATGCCGATCTTGACTGTGCCATCCGTATATTGTGCCTGCGCCGCAGTGCTGAGCAGCGCCAGCGCGGCCGCAGCGATCGCCAATCTGCCTGCTAGTTTCATGATAAAGCCTCCCGCTTTGTCACCATTGCAGCTTCTCTGTTAGTCCTTGTCGCTTTTTCCATCGTGACTATCAAACGCCGAGATAGTCGTTGAGCTTGTCGGTGTTGGCCTTGAGTTCCGCGTTCGTCAGGTGGTCGATGACACGGCCGTGCTCCATCACGTAGTAGCGATCGGCCACGGTCGCCGCGAAATGAAAATTCTGCTCGACCAGGAGAATCGTGAAGCCCTGCGATTTGAGCGCGCCGATGGTGCGGCCGATCTGCTGGATGATCACAGGCGCCAGACCCTCGGTGGGCTCGTCGAGCAGAAGGAGCCGGGCGCCGGTGCGTAGAATGCGGCCGATCGCCAGCATCTGCTGTTCGCCGCCGGAGAGCTTGGTGCCCTGGCTGTCGAGCCTTTCGCGCAGATTGGGAAACAGCTCGAAGATGCGGTCGAGATCGAGACCGCCTTCACGCACCCGCGGCGGCAACAACAGATTTTCCCGCACGTTGAGGCCGGAAAAGATGCCCCGCTCTTCCGGGCAGATGGCGATGCCGGCGCGCGCGATCACGTCGGACGACAGCGCGATGGTTTCCTTGCCTTCGAAGTTCACCGAGCCGCTGCGGTGCTCGACGATGCCCATGATGGCTTTCAGCGTCGTCGTCTTGCCGACGCCGTTGCGGCCGAGCAGCGTCACCACCTCGCCGGGCCGCACATCGAAGGTGACGCCGTGCAGAATGTGCGACTCGCCGTACCAGGCTTCGAGGTCCTTCACCGCGAGCTGGACGCGTCCCTCAGGCATGACCGGTCCCAAGATAGGCCTCGCGCACCGCCGGATCGGCTGAAACGGTCGTGTAGTCGCCTTCCGCCAGCACTTGGCCGCGCGTCAGCACGGTGATGCGATCACACAGATTGGCGACGACGCTCAGATTATGCTCGACCATCAATACCGTGCGCGCGCCAGCGAGCGATTTGATCAGTGCGCTGATGCGGCCGATGTCCTCTTGCCCCATGCCGGCCATCGGCTCGTCGAGCAGCAGCATTTTTGGATCGAGCGCCAGCGTCGTTGCGATCTCAAGCGCACGTTTTCGGCCATAGGGCAGCTCAACCGCGAGCGCCTCCGCATTGGGCGTCAGCCCGACGTCGGCGATCAGCGCCAAGGCACGATCGTCGAGCGCGTGCAGGACGCGCTTGGAGCGCCAGAAATCGAATGAACCGCCTCGCCGGCGCTGCAGCGCGATGCGGACGTTTTCGAGCACCGTCAGGTGTGGAAACACCGCCGAAATCTGAAACGAGCGCACCAGGCCGAGGCGAGCGACATCGGCGGGCATGAGCGCGGTAATGTCGCGGCCGTCGAATACGATGCGGCCGCGCGTCGGACCCAAGAATTTGCTGAGCAGATTGAAGCAGGTGGTCTTGCCCGCTCCGTTCGGTCCGATCAGCGCGTGGATCGTGCCGCGCGCGACGCTGAGATTGACCGAGCGCACCGCGACGAAACCGGCGAACTCCTTGGTCAAATCTTCCGCCTCAAGGACCGTGTCGGCAGGCACAACCTTGTTCCCCTACGGGCCGATTTTGACAGGTTCAGACCGGGGGTAAAGAGGCACCAGCGTCGCGCGGTGTTCGACCTTAGGCGGAGGCGCCGACCCCGCGATTTAGGTGCGGCTACTACAAAGCCTTATTGTGCTGGCGTACACTGCCAAACGATCGAACGAAGTTGACGGGGAGCGCCACGCGGCGCGGGGTTGCGATGCCATGACGGGGAGCGGCGAAGCATCCGGTAAGGAATACCTCTACGATGCTTTCATCAGCTACCGCCACGTCGATCGCGACCGAAAATGGGCCGAGTGGCTGATCGATGCGCTCGAACGCTACCGTGTGCCGGCGTCGCTGCAGCAGAAAGGATTCCCGCCGCGGCTGCGCAAGGCTTTTCGCGATGAAGACGAAGTACCGGCCTCCTCCGACCTGAGCGACCAGATCAGGGAAGCGCTGGTCGCCTCGCGGTTTCTCATCGTAGTCTGCTCGGCATTCACGCCGCGCTCGAAGTGGGTCGAGCGCGAAATCCAGATCTTCAACGAACTCGGCCGCGGCGATCAGGTCTTGGCTCTGCTGACTGAAGGCGAGCCCGGCGAACTCGTTCCCGGACGCGATGCTGGTGCGCCAGCGCGAGGTCACGGATCCGGACGGCACCAGGCGAACCGTCAAGGAGGACAAGGAGCCGCTCGCCGCCGACGTGCGGCCGCGGCCCGGCGTGTCGGCCGAGCACCTGAAGCGTTTCGCGCTGCTGCGGCTCGTCGCCGTCATCCTCGGTGTCAAATTCGACGATCTGCGCCAGCGCGAACTTGAGCGCGAACGCAGGCATCGGCTGGTGTGGATTGCAGCGGCCACCGCTCTGCTGCTTTTGGCTGGCGGCGGCGGCGGCTTCTACTGGACTCTGATGCGGCCAACGATAACGCACTACCGCCAACTGGTCTGGCGCTGGGGGTTGCCGGAAGGGCTCGGCAAGATCAACGAAGAGACGCGCGGCCATCTCCAGGGCAATTACAGTGTGGTCGTGCAGCGCGCCGGCATCATGCAACCGGCCAGAGTCGTGGAGGCAAAGCGACAGAACAGCGCCGGATCGCTCGAAAGTGACAGTGACGGCAAGGCCCGATGGGTTGTCCATTATCAGGATAACGGCACGGCGGAGCGGATTGAGGTTTTCACCGCCGCCAATCAACTCATGCTCAACGACGTTTATAAACGCGGACCGGTCTCCAACAAATTGATCGTTACGTTCGAGCGCGACACGATTCCGCTGACGCAATCGGCCAAGGAAAACCTGGAATTCGACCCGCTGAGAGCCGCACAGGAGGATACGGGCGGCCGCAGCGAGATTACGCGTAACGAGCTGACCTTCGACAAGAACGGTTTTGTGGCCGAACGCCGCTACCAGGACGACTACGGGATGCCGCGGCAGAACGCCCAGAACAGCTTCGGCGAACGCTACTCCAATTCACCCGACGGGCTCCGCCTGCGCGACGCCGAAATCGGACCCGACGGCGGCGAAATCACTCTCAAGAGTGGGGTGCGGGCGGTGACCTACGCCTACGACGCCGACTTCAATCCCATCCGCTACGGACTGGTCGGGCCCAACGATCAGCCTGTCATCGGGTCCGATGGCTACGCCTACAACGTTCGGCAGAACGATCGGTGGGGCAACGAGGTCGTCACCAGCTATTACGGCCTCAACGACAAGCTTGCCACGCACAGGGACGGCTATGCGGTCGCCCGCCGGGCGTACGATGACGCCGGAAATCTGAGCGAAATTGCCGTTTTTGACGCCGACGGCAAGCCGACCCTTTATAACAAATTCGGCAGCGCCAAGACGATCAATACCTACGACCCGCGCGGTTACCTTTCCGGGCGTGCATTTTATGGGATCGACGGCAAGCCCGCGCTCGACGATGCCGGCTGCGCCAGCGTCAGCATCAAATTCGACCAACGCGGCTACCTGACCGAAACGTCTTGCTTCGACGCCGACCGCAATCCCGCCCTGAACAGGGAAGGAATTGCCAAAATCGTCCACACGTTCGATTCACGCGGCAACGAAGTCGAGCGAGCCTTCTTCGATGACGGCGGCAAACCGACGCTGATCAAGGATGGATACGCCGGTTTCCGCCAGACGTTCGATGACCGCGGCAACAAAGTCGAACTGGCGTATTTCGGCGCCGACGGCCAACCGACGCTGAGCAAGGAGGCCATCGCCAAGGTCACCTACGCCTACGACGGCCGCGGCAACGAAGTGCAGCGTGCCTTCTTCGGCGTCGACGGCAAGCCTGTGCTTGGACCGACCGGTAGCGCAGGTTATCGGCAAACGTTCGATGAGCGCGGCAACTTGATCAGAATTGTCAACTTTGATGTCGACGATAAACCCGTACTGATCGAGAGCGGTTATGCCGGCTATGATCAAAAGTTCGACGACCGCGGCAACCGGATCGAGATCGCCTATTTCGGCGTCGACAGCAAACCGACGCTGAGTAAAGAGGCGTTCGCCAGGGTCAACTACACCTTCGACGACCGCGGTAACGAGGTGGAGCGCGGCTTTTTCGACGCCGATGGCAAGCGCACGCTCGGGCCAAGCGGCTTTGCCGGATACCATCAAGCATTCGACGATCGTGGCAACAGGATAGAGATCGACTACTTCGACGCCGACGGCAAGGCCACGCTCAGCAAGGAAGACATCGCCAAGGTCACTTACGCCTTCGAACTTTCGCGGCTACGAAATCGAGCGCGCGTTTTTTGGCGTTGACGGTAAGCCGACACTGGGCACCGATGGTTATGCAGGCTTCCACCAAACGTTCGACGATCGCGGCAACAAAGTTGAAACGGACTATTTCAGTGTGGATGGGAAACCAACGGTCAACAAGGAGACCGTTGCCAAGATCACGTATGCCTACGACGCTCGCGGTAATGAAATTGAGCAGGCCTTCTTCGGCGCCGACGGCCAGCGCACGCTCGGGTCCAACGGCACTGCAGGCTACCGCCAATCGTTCGACCCGCACGGCAGGAAGGCGGGCGCGGTGTATTTCGGCGTGGACAACAAGCCAACGCTCAGCAAGGAGAATATTACACGAGTGACCTTTGTTTACGATGCCCGCGGTCACGAGACCGAGCGTGCCTTTTTCGGCATCGACGGCAAGCCAACTCTCGGCACCAACGGTTTCGCAAGGGTCGTCCAGACCTTTGACGAGCGCGGCAATTTAGCGACGCAGTCTTATTTGGGCATCGATGGGGAGCCTGTCCTGTCCAAGTCGGTCGCTGCGGCAAGCATTCATTACAATCACGACAACCGTGGCAATTTGATCGCAATCGATTATTTCGGCGCCGACGGCAAACCTACGCTGGCATCGGGCGGAGGGGCCATTCTACGCCAATCGTTTGACGAACGCGGCCACGGAATTGAGACGCGCCTGTTCGGGATCGACGGCAGGCCGAAGGCAAATCAGGAAGGCATCGCTCGTACCACCCATGTCTTCGACAGCCGCGGGAACGAAACCGAACGGGCCTTCTTCGGTGTCGACGGCAAGCCCACTCTTGGCACCAACGGGTTTGCCAAATATCGCCACGTCTTCGATACGCGCGGCAGACTGATCGAAATTACCTACTTCGGTATCGACGGCCGCCCGACTCCGGCGCCCGGCGGCTTTGCCATTGTCCGTAGCACCTATGACGAGCGCGGCCACACCACTCAGATGTCGTACTTCGACGCCGGCGGCAATCCGACGTTCGACGCTCAGCATATCGCGATCTTCAAGTACGCCTATGACGAGCGCGGCAACGAGATCGAGAGAGCCTTCTTCGGTGTCGACGGCAAGCCGACACTCGCCTCGAATGGTCAGGCCGGTTTTCGGCAGGTCTTTGACGAGCACCGCAATCTCATTGAAGTGTCGTTTTTCGGCATTGACGGTGAACCGGTCTTGAACGTGTCCGGCTTTGCCAGCTACCGCCAGAAATTCGACGATCGCCACAGAGTTGTGGAGATCGCCTATTTCGGCGCCGACAACAAACCGACGCTCAGTAAGGAAGCAATCGCCCGGGTTACCTTCGCCTTCGACGATCGCGGCAACGATGTCGAACATGCGCTCTTCGGTGTCGACGGCAAGCCGACGATCAGCGCCGGTGGCTTTGCCGGCTTCCGCCAAGCCTTCGACGCGCGCGGCAACCTCGTCATGAAGTCATTCTTTGGCGTCGGTGACCAGCCGATAGCAATTCCCCAGGGCGGGTACGCCAAGGTCACGTGGGCCTATGATGCGCGCGGCAAGCTGATTGAAGAGTCATACTTCGGGGCCGACGGCAAACCGGCGCACGACGACGGCTGTGTGACCATCAAATATGCCTACGATGACGCAGGCGAACAGACCAAGGTGACCTATCTGGACGCGCAGAACCACGAGCTGCAGATGGAACTGGTCGTTCGCGGCCTCGTTCCCGGCAGTACAGCCGCCCGTATCGGGCTCATGGCGGGCGACCGCATTCTCTCCTACAAAGGTCTGCCGGTCATGTCGCTGAAGCAGCTGAACGATCTGACTGTCGGCGTAGGCTTCCGTAAGCTCAGGATCCGCCGGGGCGCGCAAATTCTCACATTCGACGTCTGGGGCGGCACTCTCGGAATCTTCCCCGGATTGCAACGGGTCGAACCCGAAGTCGCGGCGGACGGCGGCAAGACAGGTCCCGCCCCTTCTCCCTGACCCGCGACCTCGCGTGGCGCAAAACTTTGAAACGTGACCGTGGCGCGGCGCGTGGCAAGCAAGCACCAAAAATTCCCGAGGTGTCACACGCGTCAACGCGCTCCGGCTTTTGATTGAAGCGTGTAGGGATCCGAAATCAGTGACAGGTCGGCAATGACCGGCGCTGACAGCCGCAGAGCACGTGGCCTCGACCTTCCGGCGAGATCGACCACGACGCCGTCGCAGGGCTCGACGGCGCGACCAAACAATAAAGCTTCGAATGGCTTAGGCGGCACTGTCGCCGGTTCGATGGGCTGTAGGCGCTTCGCGCTTTTGTCGGCATGGGACGACACCTCGCGCACGCATCGCCGGAAGAAATAGCCCGCCCGGTGGGGACAGACCGGGCGGGCCCAAAAAATCGGCGCCAGCGTCGGGGGAGAAGCGCGCCGATGACGGCGGCAATACCTCGCCATCGGCAGTTGGTCGGCGCAGTCCGAAGGAAGGTTCGAACCGCCCTCAGTGTTAATCAAACATTAATGTGGTAATTAATTACCGTCTCGCGGTCGGCTTCCCCGCCCCTGCCGTCTTGGGATCGACCGCCGCCACCGCGCGCGAAGCGTCTACGAGACCGGCGCCATACAGATCGTCGCGTCCCGGCGTTCCGAGGTCGTGGGCTGTCGCCATCAAAATGTTGCGAACCGATTTGGGATCGAGGGTCGGGTTACGGCCGAGCATCAAGGCGACCACGCCCGAAACCAGCGGCGCCGCAAGCGACGTACCGGACATGATGTCGTACCGGCCGTTCGGAGCGGCTACGACCAAATCGACACCGGGCGCAGCGACCGCGATGTGCGGCCCGGGAGTTCGACAGCTTGAACAAACGGTCGCCTTCATCGGTCGCCGCGACCGCGATGACATTCGGATCGTCTGCGGGAAACAGCGGTGGCGAGCCGGGGCCGGCATTCCCGGCTGTGGCGACCAGCACAATGCCCGCGTGCGCAGCCTCCGCCAGCGTCCGCGCCGTCACCGGATCGGCTGGGCCGGCAAAGCTCATGTTGATCACCTGAGCATGCCGCAACATCGCCCAATCGAGGCCCTTGACGATGCTGAACGTGGTGCCGGTCGTGCTGTCGCCGCCGTTGGCACTGACGGAAAAAGACCGCACCGCGAGGATGCGTGCTCCGGGCGACACGCCGGTCAGCCGGATATGTGCCACGATCAATCCGGCAACGGCCGTGCCGTGGGCGTCCGCCCCGACGCCGTCGCCAAGCGCATCGAAACTCGCCTCGATCTCGCCGGCGAGCTCCGGATGGTCGGCATCAATTCCGGAATCGATGATCGCAACGCGGATTCCGTCGCCTTGCGACAATTGCTGGGCCTGCAGAACATGCAGCTTGACGATCGCGTATTGCGCGGCGCCGAGTCCTGATCCCTGGTCCTGGGTGGTGTAGACGTAGTTCGGCTGGGCCGAACGGACGGCCCGATCGGCTTCGAGCTCATGCACAACATCGGTGATCGGCCGGCCGTCGGGAATGCGCCAGCGGTAGAGGGTCGTGTGGCTGCGCGCACACGATTCCACGAGCGACAGGTGATGACGCTCGGCAAGCGCGTCGACGTCGGCTTGGCTCGGAGCGCCGTCGACCTCGATCACCACCTCATCAGGGACAAAGCGATGATCGCCCGCCCGCGGTAGTCCGCTCTGCGGCGTCACGGGTGTGAGCGACCGGGTCAAAGAGTTTCGGGGCGCTTGAGCAACAGCCGGATAGCCCGAAGCCGGAACGCTGACGTCGCAGTTTTGCGCTACGACCGGCGGGACAGCGGCGATCGAGGCGGCCGCAAAGGCGATTGCCGCCAACACGCCGCGCGGAACACGCCGCGGCCGCAACGCCATCGCGACGCGGTGCGCGGAAATCCCGATCGCGTAGAGCCATCGCGTCAAACGAATGCCGCAAATCCCCCGCGCGCACATGCCCCCGCGTGCAGACGTTATCAATAGCCGCTTTAGCCCCAGCCGCCAGCGGCTTTTATTCGCTCGGCGCCGCGAACTCGACGACGCGGTCCTGCTGCATTCGCGAGACGATCCGCGCCAGTTCTTCCTTGGCGGCCGTGCTCATCGCAAGCTTGACCCGATAAAGCCCGCCGGCCTTGGGGCCGTCCACCAGCGTGGCCTGGTAAGTCTCGAGAAACTTTGTGATTTCGCCGGCGCTGGCCTGCCGCGCAAAGCGTACCAGCGCGAATGTTCCATGGCCGTGCGGCTCGGCGCTCACCGAGGCGGTCTCATAGACGCCGAGCGGCTTGGTCAGCATGCTGACAAGAAAGAAGGACTGCAGTCCGATCGCGACAACCCCGAACGAGGCGGCAACGGCGAGCGTGCGCGGCGAGAAGCTTGCGACGAAATTGGCGAAGCGGCTGACAATGGCCCGCGGCGAACTGCGCTGGCGTTCGGCGGCGGCATCGGCATCGATCGCCGCCATCAGCCGGTCGAGCGCGCGCGCCGACGGCGCGCCGAGGGACTCGTTCAAACAAATGGTCTCTGCCAGTTCCTCGCGGACGAGATCGGCGTGGCGCGCGAGGTCGGGGTTGTCGCGCAACGCCTCCTCGACCCGCATCCGGTCACGGCGGCGCAATGTGCCGGCCGCGTACCACGGCAGGAGCGCCTCGATCTCCGCAGGCTGCTGTTGTTCGATCTCTCGATCGTCGATCTTTTCGCGATTTTGTGCCGCATCGCTATTCGTCATGGCCAACCTCGATCTATTCCCGCCATCCTGCACAACTCTCCCAACTTCTTGCGCGCGTAGAACATGCGCGTCTTCACGGTGTTTTCCGGAATGCCAACAATCCCGGCGACTTCCTCCACCGACTTCTCGTGATAGTAGACGAGATCGATAATCTCCCGATGCTCCGGTGAAAGGGCTGCCAGGCATTGCCGCAGCTTCTGTCCTTTGTTGTGCTTCTGAGCGATCCGTTCGGGATCGTCCGACGTGTCCTCAATCGAATGCGCGGTCTCGTCGTCCAGTTCCGCCTCGCGCCGCTTGCGCAGCATGGAGAGCGCTTTGAATCGTGCGATCGCAATAAGCCAAGTCGAAACGGCGCTTCTGCCTTCAAATCGGCTCGCCTGCCGCCACACGTCCAGGAAAACTTCACTGATCACGTCCTCCGCCGCCATTTCGTCACGCATCAGACGAAGGACGAAACGATAAATTCGCACGTGATGCCGCGCGAACAGCACCTGCATCGCAAGCCGGTCACCCTGTGCGATCCGGCTGATCAGCAATTCGTCTGCCGGTGCCTGCATCGCCCTACGGTCGGCTCATAGATTTGGTTGCGGGTTGTGACGGTGAGGTTCAAATGGCCGTGAGGAATTTTGACATGGCGTCGCAGGGATGTGGCCACAAAGAACTCTTTTATCCTCAGTAGCTTAGAAAATCTGAGAGGGTCAAGGCGGCATCCAAGAGGGCGTGGCCGCTAGGCGTTTGACACTTTTCTGCCGTGACGTTGTGGCTGGACGCGCGGAAGCTTACCCTTATCGGGTTACCGAAACACGTCGACGATGGAAACCGGCCGCGGAGGGTCGACGTCCATCCGGTTCCACCAGCCCCCGCCCAGTGCCTGGAACAATGCGACGGTGTCGGCGAGGCGCGCCGCCTTGGCTTGAACCAGGCTGAGGAGCGCCTGCTGATAGGTCTGCTGGGCGTTCAAGAGCGCGAGATAGTCGACGTCGCCAAGTTCTCTGCGGCGGCGCGTGATTTCAAGGCTCCTCGCTGCCGCGCGCTCGGCGGCGACTGCTTTCTGCAAGGCTACGGCGTCGGACTGTATGGCGCGCAGCGAGTCGGCAACGTTCTGGAACGCAGTAATGACCGTGCTGCGATACTGCGCCGTCGCCTGATCGAAGGCGTCCCTGGCGGCAAGTTCCCGGTGAAATAGCGTGCCGCCGTGGAACAGCGGCTGGGTTATGGCGCCCGTTGCCTGCCAGAAGCCAAAAGCCGGCGTGAACAATTGATCGAGCGCAAGCCCGGTCGTTCCGTCCACGCCAGAGAGGGTGATGTTCGGAAGCCGGTTGGCGATCGCCACACCAATCTGGGCGCTCGCGGACTGCAGATTGGCTTCGGCCGCGCGGATGTCCGGGCGCTGCTCGACGACCTTCGACGGCAGGCTGACGGGCAGGTCGCGCGGCAGGTGAAGCGTTGCGAGAAAAAATTTCTGCGGCACCCTTTGGCTCGGAAAGCCGCCCATCAAGGCCACCAGCAGGTCGCGCTGCTGCGCCAACTGCTTTTGCAGCGGCGGCAGCGTCTGCTCGACCTGCGCCAGCGCCGCTTCCTGCGCGACCATATCGCCCTCGGCGATCTGACCCAGCTTGTACTCCTTGCGCATCAGATCGAGCGCATCGCGCTCGATCTTGATGATGGTCAGCGTCGCCTCGATCTGACCGCGCAGCGAGGCTTCCTGCACGGCGGCGCCGGCGAGATTCGAGGTCAGCGTCAGATACGTCGCCTCGAGCGCAAAGCGTTGCGAGTCCGCCTGCGCCTCGAGCGACTCGATCGCACGCCGCGTGCCGCCGAACACATCGGGCGTGTACGAGATGTTCAACTGCGCGGTGAACAGATTGTAGATGGGTGAGCCTGCGCCCACATCGGACGGCTGCCCGATCTGAAATTTCTGCCGGCTGCCGGTGAAATTGCCGTCGACAGTCGGCAGCAGCGCCCCTTGCTGGGCGTAGACATTTTCCTTCGCGGCCTTCAGCGCCGCCTGCGCCGCCTGCAGATCGGGATTGGCGGCGAGCGCCTGCTCCACAATGCCGTTGAGCTCTTTGGAGTGGAACAAAGCCCACCACTCGCCCGGCAGATCGAGATCTTTGACGAAATGTTGCGCCTCGCCGCCTTTCGTTGAGGCCGCAGCCGTCGTGCTGCCAAGCGGCTCGGGCGTATAGCCGGTCACTTCCGGCGCGAGCGGCGGAGCAAAATCAGGACCGACCGCGCACGCCGCGAGCGAAACGGCGGTGACGAGCGCGGCACCGGTCCTCTGCAAAACCCCCCTGGCCATACTCTAAGCCTCACGACCCCACGCCCCGCGACACCTCGAGCACAATCGCTTCAGATCGAATCGATTGATGCTCTAACATTTTGTTGGCGCATGATCTTTCCGGAAAACCGGTTTCCACTTTTCCGGATCATGCACTAGACCGCGCCGACCGCCGGCTCCCCCGCTTGCGCCCGCCGCGCCCAACGCCGTTCCAACGCGAAATAGAACGTCGGGATAATGAACAGCGTCAGCAGAGTAGCCGGAATGAGACCTCCGGCAACTACGGTCGCGAGGTTGCGCTGCACATCGCTGCCCACGCCGGTCGCAAGCGCCGCCGGCAGCATGCCGACAGTGGCGACCGTTGCGGTCATGAGCACCGGCCGCAGCCGCTCCGCCGCGCCAGCCACCACGGCATCGAACAGCGGCAGGCCCTGTTCGCGGACGCGATTGAGGTTCGCCACCATGATGACGCCGTTCATCACCGCGACGCCGAACAGCGCGATGAAGCCTACGCCTGACGCGACATTGAGCGTCGTTGCGGTGACGTGAAGCGCGATCAGTCCGCCGAGCGTCGCCAAAGGCACGACGCCGATGATCAGAAACACCTGACGCAGCGCGCCGAACTCGGCGTAGAGCAGCACCATCATCACCGCCAGCGCCATGCCGATGATGAGCCTGAAACGCGCCTCGGCGCGCTGCTGGCCTTCAAGCTGGCCGCCCCATTGGATGCGATACTTCTGCCGATCGAATTTGACCTTCTCGTCGATGGCCTTCGTAACCTCCGCGACCACCGAGAGCGGATCGCGATCGTGGTAGTCGAGCTTGACCAGGAGATAGCGGTGGTTCATCTCGCGATTAATCATGCTCTCGCCGGTCTGCAGCTTGACCTCGGCGATTTGAGACAGCGGGATGAGCGCGCCGTCGCTCGACGTCAGCAGCAGATTTTTGATGGCCTCGGGATTGTTGCGATTCTCCGCCGGAAACCGGACCGTGATGTCGTAGCGGCGGTCGCCGATGAACAATTGGCTAACCGCGCCGCCGCCGATCCCGGTGGTGATCAGGTTGGCGACGTCGGCGACGTTGATGCCATAGCGGGCGGTTGCGGCGCGATCGACCTTAATCGAAATCTGCGGCAGCGGCGTATATTGATCAATCGCGGCATCCGTAACGCCGGGAATCGTGTTGAGAACGCCGATGATCTCCTTGCCGATACGCCGCAGCTCATTGAAGTCGTCGCCGAAGACTTTGATGGCAAGCGCACTGTGCGGGTCGAACACATAATCGAGCACGCTGTCCATGATCGGCTGGCTGAACGCGATCTCAAAGCCCGGCAGCTTGTCGAGCCGCGCCGATATGCGCTCGACCAGATCCTGCTTGGTCTCGCCGGCCGGCCACGTGCTATACGGATGCAGCCCAACGGCCAACTCCATGTGCGAGGGCGTCCACGGATCGGTGCCGTCGTCGTTGCGTCCGATATGGCTCACCACATAGGCCACTTCCGGAAAGGCGCTGATGGAGCGGCGCAGCTCCGCGACCATCTCGGTCGATTTCTGCAATGAAATACCGGGCGGCATCTCGGCGTGCAGCCAGATCGAGCCTTCGTCCAGATCCGGCAGGAATTCGCGCCAGACCGTGGCGCCGAGGATGACGACAGCGATCGCCGCGCCGATGCTCAGCACATAGGCGATGCCGGTATTGTGCAACGAACCGGCCAGCGCGCGCCGGTAGCCGGCTTCGATCCATTGCAGGACCGGATTGTGAAAGGTGCGGCGCGGCTTGCGATAGGCCAGATACGCCAATCCCGGAACGACCAGCAGGGCAAACGCGAGCGCACCCAGCTGCGCGAAGCCGACCGCGTAAGCCATCGGATAAAACAGCTTCGCCTCGACGCGCTGGAACGCGAACAGCGGCAGGTAGGTCGTGATGATGATCAGCGTCGCGAAGAAGATCGGGCCGGCAACCTGACGGGCCGCGTCGCGTGCGTCCGCTTCGGTCAGCGGCTCGTTGGGCTTGGCTTCGCGGCGGCGCAGGATCGCCTCCGTCATCACGATCGCGCCATCGACGATGATGCCGAAGTCGATGGCGCCGAGCGAAAGCAGATTGGCCGAGATTCCGGCGTGGTACATCAGGATGAAGGCGACCACCATCGCGAACGGCACGGTGATGCCGACGATCAGCGCGCTGCGCGGGCTGCCCAGGAAGAGAATGAGCACGATGAGCACGAGCCCGATGCCGGCGAACACCGTGTGAGAGACCTTGTCGATCGTTGCATCGACCAGATTGGTGCGGTCGAGATACGGCACAATCTGCACGTTGTCGGCTTTCAGCCGCGCGTTCAGCTCCGCGATCTTGGCGTGGACGCCCTCCAGAACCCGCGAAGGATTTTCGTGGCGCAGCAGCAGCACGGTGCCTTCGACGACGTCGTTGATGTCGTCCTTGCCGACGACGCCGTGCCGTTCCTGGTTGCCGAGCTTGAGCTTGCCGAGATCGCGCACCAGGATCGGCGTGCCGTTGCGCTCCGTGACGATGATGTTGCCGAGATCGTCGAGCGTCTGCACCAGACCGATGCCGCGGACCACGTAGCCGAGTTCGCCGCGATTGACCACGCTGCCGCCAGCATTGGCGTTGTTGGCGCTGATCGCGTCGGTGACGTCGCTGAGCGCGATGTTGAAACGCATCAGCTGTTGCGGATCGAGCTCGAGCTCGTATTGCGTCGTCAATCCGCCGAAGTTCGAAATGTCGGCGACGCCCGGCACCTGCTTCAGTTCCGGAATCACGATCCATTGCTGGATGTCCGACAACTGGCGAAGATTTTTCGTACTCGGATTCGAGAACATAATAGAGGATTTGCCCGGTCGGCGACGACAAGGGATCGAGGCCGGGCGACAGGTTTGACGGCAGCGTCACGTTCTGGATTCGCTCGGTGAGGCGCTGCCGCGACCAATAGTCTTCAATGCCGTCACGGAACTGGATCGTGATCAGCGACAGGCCGAAGGTCGAGCGCGAGCGCATCATCGAGAGGCCCGGCGTGCCGTTGAGTTCGCGCTCGAGCGGGATGGTGACCTGCTGCTCGACCTCTTCGGCGGCAAGTCCCGGAGCGAGCGTGACCACCTGCAATTCCGTGTCGGCGACGTCGGGATAGGCTTCGATCGCGATCTGCGTCCACGAATAATAGCCGTAGATGGCGGTGAAGACGCAGATCATCGCCACCACGAGGTGCTTGCGAAACGCGAACTCGACGAGCCAATCAATCACCGAGCAGCACTCCGCCTCTGACGACGACGCGTTCGCCGGCTTTGACGCCGCTGGTCAGAACGGCGTCATCGCCCTGCTGAAACCCGATATCGACGCTGCGCGCCTCGAACGTCCACGGCGCCGTTTCAACGAAGACCTGGTTGAGGTCGTCCTTGAGGACCAGCGCGCTCGTCGGCACCACCGGCACGCTGAGCGTGGGCGCATAAAAGGTGACGTTGGCGAACATTCCCGGCCGCAACCGCAGGCTCGGATTATCGAAGGCGATGCGGACCTTGGTGCGGCGCGTGTCGGGGTCGAGCACGTCGCTGACGAACAGGACCTGACCTTTGAAAACCTCGCCCGGGTAAGCCGGAAAAACGACGTCGGCGTCCTGCCCTTTTGAAATCAGCGCCGTGTCTTTTTCCGGAACGCTCGCCGTGACCCAGATCCTGTGCAGATCGGCGACGGTCATGAGCGCCGCCGTCGGATCGTTCCAGTACTCGCCGGGAGCGACCTGAAGATCGATCACGCTGCCGTCCATCGGCGAGACCACCGTGACCGTTTGCGACTTTTCGGTCGGTTCGACGGGGACGCCGATCTGCTTGAGGTGCGCTGTCGCGCGCTGAAACTCGACCTCGGCGGCGGCGTAGTCGGATTCCGCCTGCTGCAGATCCTTGTCGGCGGCGCCGCCGGCCTTGGCCAGCCCGCGCTCGCGATCGCGGGTTTTGAGCGCAAGCGCCAATTCCACTTTGGCCTTGTCGTAATCCGAATAGGCGGATCCGAGATCCGGCAGAGTCGATCACGGCAAGCGGCTGCCCCGCCTTGACCCGCGCGCCGAGTTCGACTTTGAGCTGCACGACCAGCCCGGACACCGGCGGCGCCACTTTGATGAGATGCGCCGGATCGGCTTCCACCGTCGCCGGAAGAATGAGATCGCGTTTGACCACGCGGGCGGCCACGGGCTCGATCACGAGCTTGTTGCGGACTGGCGAAGCCTCCGGCACCGTGACCGTGTTGCCGGACCGGATCACCGGCTCCGCTTTCTCGACCACCTCGCCGGCGTGGTAGTGGCCGGCCCGGTTGACGAACAGCCAATACAAAGCGCCGCCGATCGCTGCGGCAAGAAGAATTAGGACGACGCCCTTGGCGTACAGCGACGGCCCGAGCACCGGCTCGTGGGCGCCGGGCGCGCGCTCGTCTTGCGGCGACGCGGGTTCGCCCTTTTTGGCTTCGGATTGCGGATCGACGAGCATACGCTGTCTGTCCGTATAGATTTTACGAGGAGGCGCGCGCCAACAACACAACGCAACGCGCACCGGCGCTGCAGTCTGCGATCGCTCACGCGGCGCAAACGCCGCGCGCGATCGGCTCAGAGCGACGGTGGTCCGCGTGCTTGGAATGAAAAATGCGGCGAAAGCGCCGCTTGCCGGCTCGTCAGGCGCATCAAGCCTGAAGCCGCCCGTCGGTGCCGGGACCGGCAGGTCCGGTGCGACGGAAGGCGCCGAGGTCCCGGCCAACTGGATCAACGCACAGATCGGGCAATCGTAGTCGGCCGAGCCGCCCTTGCGGATCGGATCGGTCGATCCCGGCACTGCGGCGTTGGAGCGGTCGATCGACGCGATCGGCGCTGACTTTGCTGTTGAGAAGCCGAGCCCATAGAGATGGATGTGACCGAACGTCACAATAAACTGGATCGCCAGCGACACGATCGCCAGGCGGGCCCCAGAGCGGACGTTTGATCGAAACCAGCGCATCAGAGCGCGCACTCACTCTCTCAACGAAACCAGCATTGTACGGCAGCCCGCCGCCCAGCACCGCCGCAACAGTATAACATGCTTAAAGGCAGTGGCTGGTGTCAAATATCACGCTTGACGGAGTGGCCAGCCCGGCTGCTCCCTACTCCACCGTTCGCGCCGCCGGCATCGCGCCTAGCAGCGGCTTCTCTTCGAGCAGAAGCAGTGCCACGAAGGCGACCGTCAGCGCCGCCGCGGCGCCCAGAAACACGTAAGTAAAGGTCTCCGCCGACGCTCCGGCAGGCAGCGTCTGACCGACCGTATCGGCGGCCCCGCCGATCTGAGCGCCGCCAAGCACGACGGCGCCAAAGATGGCGACGATGATCGTACCCATGAGCGTGCGGGTAAAGTTCATCGTGCCGACGGCGGTCCCCAGATGATGCGTCGGCACCGTGTTCTGCAGTGCCACCTGGGTGAGCGGCGGTGTCGGACCGAAACCTAGGCCGATCAGGAACAGGATGATCTCGAATTTGACCGAAGTCATGGTCGAGATCGAGTAGGACAGCGCGAGAACGGCGGCGATGCCGATGACGAGGCACACGCTTGGCACAAGCTTGTAGTGCTTCACGCGGCCGATCAACTGGCTGGACAGGCCGGCGCTCGCGTTGAGCGTCACCATCAGCACCATCAAGCTCAGACCGGACGCTGTCGCCGACCAGCCGAGCGCGCGTTGCAGATACATCGGCAGAAAGATGTTGAGCCCGATGATCGCGCCCCAGCCGAAGCAGTTCGCGATCATGACGAGACGCGCCGCCGGATCGGCCAGGATGATGATCGGAATGAGCGGCTCATCCGCGGTCAAAAGGCGGATCACGAAGCCCGCAGCCAAAACCACGGCGCAGACCAGGAGCGCGAGAACCGGCGCCGACAGCCACGGGTAGCGGACACCGCCGAGATTGAGCGCCAGCATGAACGAGGAACTCGCCGCCATCACGAGAACCGCGCCGATCACGTCGAGCCGGTGCGGCCGCTCGTAGCGCGGCAGCCGCCGCAGCAAGGTGAGCGTGAAAATCACCGCGAGCACGCAAAGCGGGAAGTTCCATAAGAAGATCACCGGCCAGCGCAGGTGATCTGAGATCCAGCCGCCGAGCGCCGGACCGCAGCCGCCCGCGGTCGTAAACGCGGCCGAGAAGTACACATAATACTTGGCGCGATCCCGCGGCGCCGCGATGTCGCCGAGCACCATGGTGGCGGTCGTCGTCATGCCGCCGCCGCCGCAACCCTGCACGATCCGGCCGACGATCAGCATCGGCATGCTGGTCGACGATGCAGCGATGAGCGAACCGACCATGTAGACGCCGAGCGCGATCAGCAGCGACGCACGGCGGCCATGAATGTCGGCGAACTTGCCGTAGAGCGGCGTCAGCGCCGTAGCGGAGATCAGAAACCCGGTGATGAGCCAGGGCAGATTGTGCATGTCGCCGAGATCGCGGCCGATGGTCGGCAATGAACTTGCCAGGATCGATTGATCGACCGAGCCGAGAAACACCGGCAGCATCATGGCCAAGCAGATCAGGCGACGCTCTTTGTGCGTCAGCGGACCGGTTGCGCCCCGCGATGCGCCAAGCGACGCGGCGCGCGACCACGGGGTGCGCGCCGCTTCCGGCCGCACCACCTCGCCAATGGCGCTTTCGCTCCGCTCGAAGTCCATCGATGTCTTACGCGGGCGATTTCTGCGCTCGCCGCGTCCCGGCTTTGTGCCTCAACAGCGGTCAATACCGGCAAACACTTGCCATGTCATTGCTGCGATGACCGGTTCGGCCCGCGCTCGCGCATGGCTGCCCTGTCGCGCTGATTTGTGCTGCGCCGCGGCAAGTCTGTGCAGTCGCGCAGACGTGGCCGATCGGACGATCGGTCATTTCAGACCGGCGCGCCGAAACCCCTCCAGATAATGTGCGCGGTCGGCGTCGTTCTTGATCGGCATCTGTGCCTCGATCCAGGCGAGCGAAATGTTGGGCTGCACCCGGCGTAACTCCAACAACGCCGCCTTGGCGACCACGCGTTTTCCGGCCATGCCCGCGGCGGCGGTCAGCACCCGGTGCGCGCCGACAAAGTCGCCGCGCTGCCGGATCGCCTCACGCGACTGCCGCATCGCCTCATCATAGTCCCGCGCGTTGAACCGGGCGTATGAATCGATCCCGTAATAGATCGCCGAAAGCGGATCGCGCGGGCTCAGCCTGATCGCGCGCCGCGCGGCCGCGTCGGCGTCTTCCCAGCGGCCGCAATAGGCGAGCGTCAGTCCGTAATAGCCTTGCGCCAGCGAAAAGTTCGGGTTCAGCCGCAGCGCCGCTTCGAACTCGGCGAGCGAGCCGTCGAAGCGGCGGCCGAACAGATGTACGCAGCCTAACGCGTAGTGCGCCCAAGGGTCCTCGCTGTCGGCTTCGATGGCCGCGAGCGCTGAGCGTTCGGCGATCGGCGCCACCGCCGCCATGTCGGCCCAGCCCATGTGAGCGCTGAACGTGTGCGTGGTCGCAAGAACGCCGAGCGCTTGTCCGTAGTGCGGATCGATGGCGGTCGCTTTCTCGAGCAGCGCCTGGGCGACGACGTTGTCCTGGCGCGTGATCCGCCAGTAATGCGACAGCGCGCGCATCACGAGATCCCAGGCGTCCATGCTGTCCGGCGGCTTGCGCTTGGCGCGAAAATTCTCCGCCGCGTAGATCTGCGGCTCGATCGCCGCGACGATCGCCTCGGTGATTTCGTCTTGGACCGCGAACACGTCGGCGATGTTACGATCGTAGCGTTCCGCCCAGATGTGGCTGCCGGTGGCGACATCGTTGAGCTGCGCGGTGATGCGTACGCGGTCGCCGCCTCTGCGCACGCTGCCCTCGACCACGTAGCCGACGCCGAGTTCCTCGGCGATCTGCTTGAGGTGAACGGCGCGATCCTTGTAGATGAACGAGGAATTGCGGGCGATGACGAAAAACCAGCGCAGTTTCGACAGTGCGGTGATGATGTCTTCGCTGATGCCGTCGGAGAAATAGTCTTGCTGCGGATCGCCCGTCATGTTGGTGAAGGGCAGCACCGCGATGGCGGGACGATCCGGCAACGGCAGTGCGGCGCGCACCGGCTCGCGGACGTCATCGGGCGGGGCCGTCTCGTGCGACGCAGCGCTCGGCGCTTGCACCAGCACGTCGCCGACGAAGCGCAGCCCCTTACGTGGAACGGTGCGGATGAACTTCTGATCGCCGCCGCTGTCCTCCAGCGCCTTGCGCGCCGCGTTGATGCGGCTGGTCAGCGTCGAGTCGGATACGGCTCGGCCGCCCCAGACCGCGGCGATGAGATCATCTTTGCTGACGACGCGCTCCCGGTTCTCCACCAGATACACGAGAAGGTCGAAGACCTGCGGCTCGACATGCACCGGCGCCGTCGCGCGCCGAAGCTCGCGCCGTTCGACATCGATTTCATAATCGCCGAATCGCAAAATCATTTTGTGAGCCAAAGACCAACCGCGACATCGAATCGCGACACGGAGTCCGCGACTCGAGTCCGCGACTTGGGGTCCACGACTTGCCTCCTTTGCCCGAACGGCGGCCGTCAACGGTGCTGTCGGCGGCAGGTGCGCACTTACCGCACGATGAAAATCATGGGCGCCTCAAGGTCCTCTGGAGAATAAATCAGGATCTTCTGAAAGTCTTGCACGTCCGCAGGGTCCATACCCCTGTCACGGTGTCGCTCCGGCGAGGCGAAAAACGCGAATTCGCCGGGGTGAGACACAAACAAGGAGTACCCCCGATGCCATTGATCGAAGTTCACCTGATCGAGAAGGTGTTCACCCCCGAGCAAAAGCGGCAAATCATTCACAAGCTGACCGACGCCATGGTCTCGATCGAAGGCGAGAACATGCGCGGCGTGACCTGGGTGAAGATTTCGGAGACCGCAAGCGGCGAATGGGGCATCGGCGGCCAGCCGATGACCACCGAAGCCGTCAAAGCGCTTGCCGCCGGGCGTCACGCCGCGTGACGTCCGCCGTTTCGACCGCGTCGCCCGAAGGGCACCTTCGGGCGGCGCTCGCGCGCCTGCAGCTCAACATCAACAAGAACACGAACGCACGGATGATGTCATGACCCGCATCCTCGAATTTCTCTATGGACTCGTGTCCTACGCCCTCTTCTTCGTCACCATCCTCTACGCCATCGGCTTCGTCGAAGGCATTGCAGTGCCGAAGACCATCGACAGCGGGGCGGTCGTACCGGCCGCCGAAGCCATCGTCGTCAATGTGCTGCTGCTCGCGCTCTTCGCCATTCAGCACAGCGTGATGGCGCGCAAGTCGTTCAAGGAATGGTGGACCCGCTACGTCCCGCAGCCGATCGAGCGCCGCACCCACGTGCTGCTGGCCAGCCTGACGCTGCTGCTGTTGTTCTGGCAATGGCGGCCGATGCCGGCCGTCGTATGGCAGGTCTTCGATCCGCTCGCCGTCACGGCGCTGCATGTGTTGTCGCTTGCCGGTTGGGTGATCGTGTTCACCAGCACGTTCCTGATCAACCACTTCGAACTGTTCGGGGTGCATCAGGTGGCGAACAACCTCACCGGCCGCCCGATGCCGGCGCCGCGGTTCCGCACGCCGCTCTATTATCATGTGGTGCGGCATCCGCTCTATCTCGGCTTCATCATCGCGTTCTGGTCGGCGCCGACGATGACAGTGGGGCGGCTCCTGTTCGCCCTGGCCACCACGGTCAACATCCTGGTCGCCATCCAACTCGAGGAAGACGATCTGATCGAAGCCTTCGGCGACCAGTATCGCGCCTACAGAAAGCGCGTCGGGATGCTGGTGCCCTTCCTAAGACCGCGCGTACAAAGGCTCAGTGCGTCAGGGTGTTGGCGACCTTGAAGCTTGCTTCGGTCTTCGACTTGATCTCGTCGAGCGTCACGTCGGGCGCAAGCTCGATGAGCGTAAGGCCGCCGCCGCTGCGGTCGACGTTGAAGACGCCGAGATCGGTAATCACCATGTCAACGACGCCGGCGCCGGTCAGCGGCAGATTGCACTGGTGCAGGAGCTTCAACTCGCCCTTGGCCGAGTGCTCCATGACGACGACGACCTTCTTGACGCCGCCGACGAGGTCCATGGCGCCGCCCATGCCCTTCACCAGCTTGCCGGGGATCATCCAGTTGGCGATGTCGCCGTTCTCCGCCACCTGCATGGCGCCGAGGATGGCGATGTCGATCTTGCCGCCGCGGATCATGGCGAACAAGTCCGCCGAATTGAAATAGCTCGTGGTCGGCAATTCGGTCACGGTCTGCTTGCCGGCGTTGATCAGGTCGGGGTCCTCTTCGCCCTCATAGGGGAAAGGCCCGGTGCCGAGCATGCCGTTTTCCGATTGCAGCTGCACGCTCATGCCGTCGGGAATGTAGTTCGACACCAGCGTCGGAATGCCGATGCCGAGATTGACGTAGAAGCCGTCTTTCAGCTCCTTGGCGGCGCGCGCCGCCATTTGATCGCGGGTCCAGGGCATTACACTTCCACTCCTGTGCCGGCCGGAGCGGCCGATTTCTCGCGTTTACGAACGGTGCGTTGCTCGATGTGCTTGGTCGCAGCGGGGACGTGGATAATGCGCTGCACATAGATGCCGGGCGTGATGATGTGATCGGGGTTGATATCGCCTGGCTGAACCAGATGCTCGACCTCGGCCACCGTTACCTTGCCGGCGGTCGCCATCGGCGGATTGAAGTTGCGCGCGGTCTTGCGGTAGGCGAGGTTGCCTTCGGTGTCGCCCCGGTAGGCGTGGACGATCGACAGATCGGCGACCAGCCCGCGCTCCATTACGTACTTGTGGCCGTCGAAGTCGCGCACCTCCTTGCCTTCGGCGATCTTGGTGCCAACGCCGGTTCTCGTGAAGAACGCCGGAATGCCAGCGCCGCCGGCGCGGATACGCTCCGCGAGCGTGCCCTGCGGATTGAACTCGATCTCGAGTTCGTTGGCGAGAAACTGCTGCATGAAGGTCTTGTTCTCCCCCACGTAGGAGGAGATCATTTTCTTGATCTGCCGCGTGTCCAGCAAGACGCCGAGGCCGACGCCGTCGATGCCGCAATTATTCGACACCACCGTGAGATTTTTTACTCCGAAATCACGGATCGCAAGGATCAAGGACTCGGGTATGCCGCACAGGCCGAAACCGCCTGCCATGATGGTCATGCCATCCTTGAGCAACCCGGCCAACGCGGACCGCGCATCCGCATAGACCTTTTTCATGACTGCTCCATTTCCCCCGGCAAGCTTTCAACGACGCTTGCAACCGCCCCATTACGCTTACCGGGACCGCCGGAAAGGTCAACCGCGAGCCGAAAAGAACCGCGTGCCGGTTCGGCGCCGCTATTTCGCGGTGGTCTGACCCAGGCTGGTCGGCCCCGGAATGTTGTCGTGCGGGTAGTAGGTCCAGAATACGAAGGCGACCGCGAACAGAATGCCCGCGATAATGGCGCCGACGAAGCGATTTCGAAACGAGATCAGGCTGCCGAGCAACGCCGAGAGGAACGCAAATCCCGATAAAATCCCGACATAAGCCCAATTCACAGCTGTGAGATCGAGAGGCATCGTTTGCTCCCAGAATGCTTCAACGAATTTCGCCCCGCAGCCAACCGGGTCAGCTTAGCCGAGGCCGCCGCCAAGCGCGACACCTGCGGCCGGGGCCCGTGGCCGTTCGATGAATCGTCATATTGGCGGCGCTTCGCACGAGACGATATAAGGCCGCTGCACGATCCTTCGGTGACGGCGCCCCGCGACCCCAGTCACCTGCCATCAGTCACCTGCCACCAGTAACCCGTCGTATGACCAATCTTCTTATACTGTTGACGCTGCCCGAGCCGATCCGGAACCAGTATCGGGACCGCCTCAAGGCGCGCTTTCCCGAGCTTTCGATCACGCTTGTCGATCATCATTCCAAGGCCGTGCCGCATATCGCGGACGCCGACGCGCTTTTGACGTTCGCCCCCATGCTGTCGAGCAAGGTTTTGGAATCGGCCGGAAAGCTCAAATGGGTGCAGGCGCTCGGCACCGGGGTCGACAACCTCACCGACCAGCCCACGCTGCGCAAGGACGTGATCGTCACCAACATTCACGGCATTCACGGTCCGCCGGTCTCGGAGGCTGCGATCGCGACCATGCTGGCGCTTGCCCGCAACATTCCGGCCGCGGTCCGCGCCCAGGACCAGCAGAAGTGGGTCCGTTTTCCGGCGCAGCTTCTGCATAACAAGACCGTCGGCATTTTCGGCATCGGCGTCATTGCCGAGGCGCTGGCGCCGAAATGCAAGGCGTTCGGCATGCGGGTCGTCGGCGTCAGCTCAGCGCCGCGGCAGGTCCCGGGCTTCGATGCCATGCGTTCGCGCGACGAATTGACCAAGGCGGTCGGCGAGTTCGACTTCTTCGTGCTGTTGACGCCGCTCACAGCGGCGACGCGCAACAGCATCGGCGCCGAGGTTTTTGCCGCCATGAAACGTTCGAGCTTCCTGGTCAATCTCGCCCGCGGCGGCGTGGTCGATGAGCCGGCCCTGGTCGAGGCGCTCAAGGCCAAACGGATCGCCGGCGCAGCGCTTGATGTGTTCAACGAGGAGCCGTTGCCAGCGGATCATCCGTTCTGGTCGATGCCGAACGTCATCATCACCACCCACCAGGGCGGCTTCTGCGACGTCTATATCGATTACGCCTTGCCAACGGTCGAGGCCAACATGGCCGCTTTCCTCAGGGGCAACACCAGCGCCATGATCAACGTCGTGCCGCATGAGCAGGGATGAACCGCACTCATCATTCCGGGGCCCGGCCCCAGAGTGACAAACAGGAGACTGCGACATGGAACAGCTGTCCGAACGCCTGCAGACGCCGATCTCGACGGCTGAACTTGAGCGCCGCTGGAAGGCGGTGCGCGCCGCCATGGAGCGCGACAAGGTCGATGTGCTGCTGATGCAGAACAACAACGACCACATGGGCGGCTACGTCAAATATTTCACCGACCTGCCGGCGACCAACGGTTACCCACTCACCGTCGTGTTCCCGCGCGATGACCAGATGACGACGATCAGTCAGGGGCCGTTCGGCGGCGCGTTTACCCCGTCGGCAAACGGCGACGGTATGCGGCGCGGTGTCAAGCAATGGTTCACGACGCCGAGCTACGCGTCGTGCGTCTATACCAACACCTACGATCCCGAGCTTGCCGCCAAGGCGCTCGCACCCTACGCGGGCGGCACGATCGGCCTCGTCGGCACCTATCAGATGTCGTTCGCGCTGGTCGATTACCTGCAGAAGGGCCGCTTCTCCAACACCAAGTTCGTCGACGCCTCCGACCTCGTCGACCGCATCAAGGTGATCAAGAGCCCGGAAGAACAGGAGCTCGTGCGCCGCGCCGCGCTGATGCAGGACGGTGCCATGCGGGCTGCCTTCGCCGCGGTCGAGCCCGGCATGCGCGACCGCGACATCGCCGCCATCGCGCAATGCTACAGCCAGCGCCACGGCAGCGAGAACGGCATCTACCTCTGCGCCTCGATGCCGGCCGACAAGCCGGCTCAGTTCAGCCAGCGCCACTATCAGAACCGCGTCATCAAGGAAGGCGACGTCATTGCGCTGCTCGTCGAGGATTCCGGTCCCGGCGGCATGTACACCGAGCTTGGCCGTACCTGTGTGGTCGGCAAAGCGTCGCAGGAACTCAAGGACGAATTCGCCTTCGCGCTCGAAGCCCGCAAGTTCAACCTCGCGCTGCTCAAGCCCGGCGCGAAGTGCAAGGACATTTTCGAGACCTATAACGAGTTCATGCGCAAGAACGGCCGGCCGGAGGAGAAGCGCCTGCACTCCCACGGCCAGGGCTACGATCTGGTCGAGCGGCCGCTCATCCGCAGCGACGAGCCGATGGCGATCGAAAAGGACATGAACATCGTGGTGCACCCGACCTATATCCGCGGCCACGTGCTGTCCTGGGTCTGCGACAATTATCTCATCGGGCCGAACGGCCCGGGCGAGCGGCTGCACCGCTTCCCGGAGGCGCTCACCGAGCTCGGCTAAACATTCCTCCGAAGACCCGCTTCCGGGACATTTGCGCCTGCGTCTAACGGCTAGGTTGACTGGGGGGCGCCGCCGATGCAGCAAGTGCCGCAACAGAGGAATTGCGATGCAGATGAGAGTGTTTGCTGCACTGTGTGCAGCCGCAACCGCGTTCGGCGGCCTGTTGAGCCAAGCCGAGGCGCAAAACTTTCCAATGAAGCCGATGACCATGGTCATCCCGTTCGCCGCCGGCGGCCCGACCGATATTCTCGGCCGCGTCATGGCCGGACGGATGAGCGAAATTCTTGGCCAGAACGTTATTGTGGAGAACGTCGCCGGCGCCGGTGGCATGGCGGGATCGGCGCGCGTCGCCAATGCGTCGTCTGACGGCTATCAGTTCGTGCTCGGCACGGTCGGCACCCATGCGCAGGGTCAGACGCTCTACAAGGACCCCCTCTACAACGCGGTGACCGACTTCACGCCGGTGATCCTGATCGCCAACGTTCCGATCGTGCTGGAAACGCGCAAGGATCTGCCCGTCAACAGCTTCAAGGAGTTCGTCGCCTACGCCAAAGCCAATCAGAAAAAGATGCAGTTCGGCTCGGCCGGCGCCGGCTCGGCGACGCACCTCGGCTGCGTGCTGCTGAACTACGTCATCGGCGTCGACATCACCCACGTGCCCTATCGCGGCACCGGACCGGCGCTCCAAGACCTCGAAGGCGGCCGCATCGACTACATCTGCGATATCATCACGACAGCGAAGCCGCCGATCGACAGCGCCACCGTCAAGGGACTGGCGATCTTCGACAGCCAACGCTCGCCGGCGCTGCCGAACGTTCCGACCGCGGCCGAAGAAGGCACGCCCGATCTGATCGCCTATACGTGGAACGCAATCTTCCTGCCGAAGAATGCGCCGGAGGCGATCGTGAAGAAGCTTCACGACGCGGCGCTCGAAGCGATGCATACGCCGGCGGTTCACGACCGGCTCACGACCCTCGGAGCCGAGATCGTGTCCGATCAGGATGCGACGCCGCAACATCTCGGCGAACTGGTGAAGAGCGAGATCGCCAAGTGGGCGGTTCCGATCAAAGCGAGCGGCGTCAGCGTCGAATAAAGGCGTGCGGTTCCGGGCGCGATGTTTGACCGCACCCGGAACGCCTTTGGTTAACGGCGCCGCTTTTGGTCCGCGCTTTTGGCCAAAGATTCCTCATTTAGGTCACTGTGGCGACACTCCGACTGTGCCGAATGCGGCTGCATTATCGGTAGTCGAGGGACGTCATGGTTTGTCTTCGCATCGTGGCGGCAAGCGCGGCATTGCTGATCGGAATCGGCACGGCAACAGCGGAGACCGGCGCGGAAGGTGCGCCCGGCAGTGTTCCCGGCAGACCGATATCGCTGGCACCGACGACCCAGCCCGCGACGGTGACGGCCAAGAAGCCGGCGCACGTCAAAAGCGCAGCAAAACTCGACAAAAAGACCGAGAAGAGGGCGCACCGCAAATTCGCCGCCGTGAGACCGGTCCACGTGGCCATGCAAGGCGCGGCAGCGTCACCGACGCCGGCCGCGTGGCCTGCGCTGAGCCGGATGCCTGCCTCAGACGCGGCATCCATGGCGCCGCCGGCGTCGGCGTTTCCAGCCAACCCGCCGTCAGACAGTCAGCTTCGCGAGATGGTGATCGACGGTCAGACCGTGCGCATCTCGTCGCCGAACGACGTTAACGAACTTGATCTCGCCGGCGATAAGAACGGCGGCGCTCCGGCCGCGACAAAAAGCGACACGCCCGCTCCCGCTTCGGCGTCCGTCGCCACGGTGGCGGCCGCCGATGCCACCCCCATGAGCGACAGCTCATGGTACATGCAGGTCTTCGCCGCGCTCGGCGGCGCGGTCGCAGCCGGCTCGATCGCCTGGTTCCTGATCGGCTCGGCACCGCATCGCGTGTACGGCTGAGGTCGCGAACGCTCTTCCCGCAAGGCCTATTGCAACCGCGAATTGGCGAATAGCCAATAGCGAACGGGGATGGTGGCTCACACCTCCCCTATTCGCTACTCTATTTGACATTTGCACTTGGCTTGCATTTGCACCTGGCTTGCATTTGCACTTGGCCGCGTGCGCCAGGGAGGGGCATAATGAAAAGACTAATCGCGGCGGCGGCAGCACTTTTGCTTTTCGGCGCGACGAGCGCGCAGGCTCAGCAGAAGAAGGACGTCGTCTGGTGCGCGCCCACGATGGGGTCGTCGTATTATTGGGACGTGCTCGCCGCCGTCGAACTCGGCTATATGGATCAGGAGGGTATCAACCTCAAGCTCGTCAACAACGACACGCCGATCCAAAGCCTGCAGTTTCTTGCCACCGGCGCCTGCAACATCGGCTCGATCACCACCGAGGTCGCCATATCGGCGGTCGACAAGGGCGCGGATTTCAAATTCGTCGGCTCGGAAGACGATCGCATCTCGTTCGTATTTCTGACCCGGCCTGAGATCAAAAGCTACGGCGACTTGCGCGGGAAGACGATCGGCGTGACGCAGCTGCAAGAATCGACGGCGACCATGATCCGCCTGCTGCTGGAAAAGCACGGCGTCAAGCGCGACGAATACGACTACATCGCACTCGGCGGCTCACCGAACCGCTACGCCGCTCTGGTGCGCGGCGCGGTGGCGGCGACCATGCTCAGCCCGCCGTTCGATTACAAAGCCATGGCCGACGGCATGACCCGCATGGGCAGCGCATTCGACGCGTTCGAGGGGGTCGGCGTGCTGTTTGTTGTTTCGGATGCCTGGGCCAAGGCCAACGCCGATGCGCTGGTCGGCTTCATCCGCGCGGCCTACAAGGCCGAGACATTTCTCTACGATCACGCCAACCGGCAGAAGGCGGTGGAGCTCCTCGTGAGGTATACCAAGAGCCCGCCGGTGGACATCGGCAAGAGCTATGACTCGTTCTACGGCACCGACAAGATCATGTCGCCCGACTTCGAACTGACGGACCGGCTATTGCAGCCGTGGCTCGACCTGCGCGGCAGTTCTGAGAAGCCATCGCGCTACATTGATCTCAGCTATTGGAAAAAAGCGCTTGGAAAGTGACGAGCAGGACTTTCCGCTGGTTCCCGCGACAGCGGGAATCCAGGCGGGCAGCGAGTTCATTGCGGCGCGTCCTGCTGGGTCCCCGCCACGGGGCACCCCATCGCGCTCGAGCGATGGGGACCCTGCGCGGGGACGAGCGGATCATAACCCCACCGACTTGAAGGCATCCGCGCCGCTCGCGATGCGGGAGCCACCGTCGCGGATCGCGCGCCGCTCGCGCCGGCGTGCGGTGCTCTCGGTGCTCGGCGGATTAGCGCTCTGGGAATTCGTCGGCCGCTATGTCGTTACCAACCCGATCCTGTTCGCGCCGTTCTCGAAAGTGATGGTGGCCGGCTGGGGTCTGTTGGTGAGCGGCGAACTGCAACGGCACCTCGCCGTCAGCTCGATCGAGTTTCTGATCGGCTTTGGCCTCGCTACCCTGTGCGGCGTCGCACTCGGTTTTCTGATGGCGACCAACCGCGCCGCGCAGGACATTCTCGATCCGTGGGTGTCGTTCTTCTACTCGAGCCCTCTGGTGGCGCTGATCCCGTTCTTCATCCTGGTGTTCGGGGTCGGCATTTCGTCGAAAGTCGCCATCATCTTCACGGTCTCGATCTTTCCGATCCTGCTCAACGCCTTCGTCGGCATCCGCGCCGCCGACGCGCACCTTTTGGAGGTCGGGGCGGCGTTCAACTGCACGCGGGCGCAGGTCTTCACCAAAATTCTGTTTCCGGCGGCACTGCCGTTCGTCATCGTCGGGCTGCGGCTCGGCATCGGCCGGGCGCTGACCGGCGTGGTGGTGAGCGAATTGTTCGGATCGACTGCGGGGCTTGGCTGGCTCATCGGTACCGCCGGCCAGGCCTTCGACACGCCGACCGTGCTGTTTGGCGTGCTGATGTTCTCCGCCATCGGGCTTGCTATGGTGGAGGCCCTGAAATGGATCGAGCACGCGATCGCGCCGTGGCGCAAAACCACGCAGGAGATGCGGTGAACAGGTTTCGCGCCTTGCTGTCCGCGCTGCCGCTGACCGGTGGCGTGCTGGTATTCGCCGCGATGATGACGGCGCGCGCGCCGATGGCCGCCCCGGACGCGGTCGCCGACTTCTACAAGGGCAAGACCATCACCATCGTGGTGGGTTCCGATTCAGGGGGCGGTTACGATCTCAACGCGCGTGTGCTCAGCCGTTATCTCGGCCGCTACATTCCAGGCAATCCCAACATCATCGTTCAGAACAAGCCGGGCGCAAGTTCGCTCCTAGCCGCAAACTACGTCTACGAGATCGCGCCCAAGGACGGCACCGTCATCGCGGAGGTGCAGCGACCCATTCCGTTTCCGACCCTCTTCGTCGGCAATGGCGCCCGCTACGACGTCCGCAAAATTCAGTGGCTCGGCAGCACGATGAACGAGATGGGACTCATCGTGGTCTGGACTACAGCGCCGCAGCACAGCATCGCGGACGTGCTGAAGGCACCGATGGTGATCGGCGGCAACGGCCCGGCGACCGACACCGAAATCTTTCCGCGCGCGCTCAACAGCATTCTCGGTACCCAGTTCAAGATCGTCAGCGGTTATCCGGGGCAGGCGCAAATCACTCTCGCCATGGAGCGCGGCGAAATTCAGGGCACGGGCAACTGGTCGTGGTCCGACATCCAGATGGGCCACGCCGACTGGCTGCGCGACAACAAGATCCGGCTGCTGCTGCAGCTCGACTTGAAGAAGAACGCGGCGTTGCCGGACGTGCCGCTGATCCTCGACCTCGCGCGCAACGATGAGGAGCGGAAGGTTTTTGAAATGCTCGTCAGCATGAAGGCGCTGGGCCGGCCGTATTTTGTCGCGCCTGACGTTCCGCAGGATCGGGCCGATGCCTTGCGCACGGCCTTCATGCAGACCATGAAGGACCCGGACTTTTTGGCGGACGCCAAGAAGTCGCTGGGCACGATCGATCCGGTGTCTGGCACCGACATGAAGGAGATCGTGACGCGCGTCTACTCGCTGCCGGCGGCCATTACCGAAAAGGCGCGCGACGCCATCAAACAATAGGAGTTGCAAGATCGCGGGACCGCCGCCGATCGTATCGTAAGGACAACGCGCAAGGACAATCCAATGAGCGAGTACAAGAGCCATGCTCTCAAAGACGCCAAGACCGTCCGCTACACCGCGCCGCGCCGCGTAAAACCGTCCCGCGTCCTGCACTTCACCGTCGGCGTGACCGATCTCGACCGCGCACGCCGGTTCTACGAGGACGTCGTCGGCTGCACCTTCTGGCGGCAAAACGATACGACGGTCTTCATGCGCTGCGGCGACGACAACTACATCACGCTGTCGAAGACCGGCTATCACACGGCGCCGAACCGCGGATCGGACACGCTGATCCATCACGCCTTCGTCATTCCGTCCGAGGATTTTGATGCGGCGTGTGCGCATGTGGAAGCAAGCGGCGTCGAAGTGAAGCTTTACGAAGATACCGGGCACCGCAGCTTCCCCGGCCGGCACCTTTATTTTCACGACCCCGACGGCAACGCGATCGAGTTCATCGATCTGCAGGGCGACAGCGACGCTGACGCGCCCGCCTATGAGGGCCGGATGCGTCGGCGCGCCAAGGCCGATCTCGCCGGCTGAAGCCGGGGCACGATCCCATCAATGCCCACTAGCGGACGAAACGTCGCGTCCTTGCCACAGGCCGTAACGTATAAATCACCGCCAAGTAAGCTCAGTCACGCCAATTCAGAAGGGATAAGCCATGAAGCGCAACGGCAAGCTCACGATTGCGGCAGCTGCAGCGTTGTTCGCTGTCCTCGGCGCCACCGCCATCTGCGCGCAGGACAAATACTCGCTGCAAACGACGAGCGGAATCGCGTTCTCCGACTTCAGGGGATACGAGGACTGGTCCGTGGTCTCTTCCGCCCGGACCGACGAAGTGCTCAAGGTGATCGTCGCCAATCCGATCATGATCGAAGCGTACAAGGCCGGCGTTCCGGGGAACGGCCAGCCTTTCCCCGATGGCTCCAAGATCGTGAAGCTTCAGTGGAAGCCGAAGAAGAGCACGGAGGCTCCCTTCGTCGTGGATGTACCGGACGTGTTCACGCAGGCTTTCGTCATCGAAAAGGACAGCAAGAGATTTCCGAACAGCGGCGGATGGGGATACGCGCTGTTCAATTACGAAGCCGCATCCGACACGTTCACGGCCGACCCCAGCCCTTCGGATTGCGGACACGCGTGCCATACGGCCGTGAAGGCGAAGGACCACATCTTCCACCCGTACCAGAAGCGTTGAACCGCGGCGCAAGAAGACAATAGAGCGCCGCAGGTCGGTTATGCCGCCGTTTCACATCTTTCAGATTTATTACAACGAGGCGACGCGGCTGTTGTTGGATCCGGGATACCTGCCGCTCGACAACACAAGGAATGAAAAGCCGGGTTGGTACGAGCTGTGGGTCATTCGCAATTTTCTTCGCAACAATTCGCTGTCTGAAAACGATTGGTACGGATTCCTGTCGCCGCAATTCAAGGGCAAGACCGGCCTGACCGCGCAGCATGTCTATCGGTTTTTGCAGGTTTCGAAGGATCGCGCACAAGTGGCGCTGATCCTGACCGACTGGGATCAAGTCGCCTACTTTTTGAACCCGTTCGAGCAAGGCGACGTCTGGCATCCGGAGATTTCAGCTCTGAGCCAGACCGCACTGCGCAAGCTTGGCTACACGGGCAGCCTGAGCGATCTGGTGAGCTGCAGCGCGAACTTCACATTCTGCAACTACATCATCGCCAAGCCCGCCTATTGGCGGGAATGGCTCAGGCTCGCCGACGGGTTGTTCGATCTGATCGAAAACAAATCGACAGAGCTCGCCGAGAGCCTGAAGCGCACGACCAGCTATGGGTCGGCGATCAATCAGGCGCCTATGAAGGCATTCATTCAGGAACGGCTGCCGGCCATTATTCTCGCCGGCGGCAAGTTCAAAACCTGCACGCTGAACTTAAGCAGCGCTGCTCCAATATCGGATCGTCTCTTTGCCGTGGATCATTCGACCCGCGGCGTTCTGCAAACGTGCGACCTGCTCAAGCAGCGCTTCTGTGAAACCGGCGATGCACGGTTCCTCGACATGTTCAGAGAGATTCGACAACTGATACCTGTGAGGTTTCAAAACTCGGGAGCTTCGCCACGAGCCGCTTTTTGATGCTGCAAAATCGCAATGGTCAGCCTGGTGTTGTGCCGACCGCATCACAGCACAGAGCGACTATTCGATGACCTTGTCGGCTATGGACAGCACGCGCGGCTGAATGCTGAGGCCCAGCGACCGCGCGGTTTTTAGGTTGATGGCCAGATCGAATTTGACCGGCTGCGTCACCGGCAAATCGGGAGGTTTGGCGCCCTTAAGGATTTTTCCGGCATACACCCCGGCCTCTAGATAACCGTCGTCAAAATCCGGCGAATAGCTGACAAGGCCGCCTGCCTCGACAATGTCGCTCTCGGGGTACATCGCGGGCAGCTTGTAGCGCGCGGCCAGCGCCACCAACTGTTCTCGACGCCCGCCGAAGAACGCGTCCTGGACGACCAGAAGCGCAGCATTCTTTTGTTGAGCTACGGTCGCGACAGCCTCGTCGATCTCAGTGGGCGTGCTGGCCCGCATAATATTGATCGGTCTATCCATTGATCGCGCGGCATCCTCCAGTTCCTTCTGCTCAAGATTGACTGCGGGAAACTGAGGATTCAGCAGAACGGCAATCGGCACAGAGCCTGGAACGATCTCGCTGAGCAACCCGAGACGCTTAGCCTCCAATTCCGTCCCGAGCAGACTGACCCCGGTGACATTGCCGTCAGGACGGTTCAGGCTCGTGACAAGGCCGGCGTTGACCGGATCGAAATCGGTAATAAAAACGATCGAGATCTTCGCGCTCGCCGCCTTCGCCGCCTTTGCCGCGGCAACACCCCGCGCAGCGATCGCGTCGACTTTATGTCGGCGGCGGCCGGCGTGATCAACGTTAAAGTGACCGCGCAGAGCAGAATTGAGACGGCTTTCATTGAGACGGTTTTCATGGCGTTATCCCGGCTGAGACGTTTTTTCCATTATGCGAGCGACGTCCGCCGATAAGCAACGGGCGACGACCCGCTTAAACCGCACGCGCCATAGCCGCGTGCGCTACGCAAAACCGAAAAACTTCGCCGGGTTATCGACCAGCACGCGGTCGCGCGCCGCCCGATCGGGGACGTAACGTTCGAGCAGCGCAACGCGCGCGAGTTCGTGGTCGACGCCGTAAGTTGAATGGCCGTCCTTGTCGGGCCGGATCAAGCGATGCACGTGCGGCCAGTCCGTTCCCCAGAGGCACCGGTCCGGCGCCGCCGCATAAAGCAGCCGGCCGAACTCCGCGGCGTCGTCCCACGGCGCGCCGGTCTGCGAGCGGAGATCACCGTTAGAGAGCCCGATCCACCAGTTGTCGCTCTTGAGCAAATCGAGAATGAGGCGCATCACGGGCTGCGCGGTGCCGCGCGCATAGTCGGGGCCGCCCATGTGGTCGATGATGGCGGGCGATTTGATGCTGCGCAGCTCCGCTTCGACGGCCAAGAAATCGTCGCCGAAGCCGAAAATCTTGACGAACCAGCCAAGCCCGCGGACGCGGTCAAGCGAGCGGCGGAAGCTTGCAAGACTCGGCGCGAGCTTGAAGCGGCCGCCGAAATTGAACCGCGCGCCGCGCACGCCGACGCTGTTGAGGCGCTCCAGTTCGGCATCGCTGACTCTGTCGTCGACGATGGCAACACCGCGATACTTCGCCTTCGGCGCCGTCTTGAGCACGTCGTGAAGGAGACTGTGATCGGTGCCGTAGATGGTCGGCTGCACGAACACCGCACGCTCCACCCCCATGGCGTCATGGAGCGCCGCCATCGCCTCGAAGGTGCAATCCTGCGGCGGCTGATAGAGCGCATTCGGATTGTTCACTGGATAACGCCTGGCGTCGCCGAAAATGTGAAGGTGCGTGTCGCAGCTGTGTCGAGGCAGGCGTTCAGGCATGGTCGGTCTTTTTCTGCTGAAATAACGAATTCAACAACGCGCCGCGGCGGCGGCTATTGCAGCGAAATGTTGGCTTCCTTGATGATCGGCCCCCACTTGGCGTTTTCGCGCTCAAGATAGGCTTTGAGCGCTTCCGGCGTGCCCCCGATCGGCGCCATTCCAATCCGGCCAAGCTGCTCTCTGCCGGCATCGCTTTTGAGAAAGGCATTCACCCTCGCATTGAGCTTGTCGATGATGTCGCGCGGCGTCCCGGCGGGCGCGAACAGCGCGTTCCAGCCGCTCGCCTCAAAGCCCGGAAATCCCAATTCATCGACGGTCGGAACGTCCGGCAGATCGCCGAGACGCGTCAGGTTTGTGACCGCGAGCCCACGGATCATTCCGGTCTGCACCGCCGGCACGAAGGTCGGGATGTAATTGAAGCCGAGCTGCAGATCGCCCGACATCAGATCGGGCAACGCCTGTGTGGTGATGCGATACGGCACATGCCCGATCGAAATGCCGGCGAGCTTGTTGATCAGTTCGAGCGTGATGTGAGCCTGTGAGCCGATGCCGACCGTGCCGGCGTTGAGCTGGCCCGGATTTTTTGCCGCATAGGCGATGAGTTCGCGAAGGTTGGTTGGCGGAATTTTCGGCGTACCGACAATGATCAGCGGCGAGGCGCTCATCAGCACGATCGGCGTAAACGCCTGATCGGGGTCGTACCCCATGTTCTTGTACATGAACTTGTTGTTGACCATCGGTCCGACGGTGCCGACCAGGAGCGTGTAGCCGTCCGGCTCCGCCTTCGCCGCCGTGGCGGCGCCGATATTGCCATTGGCGCCGGGCCTGTTCTCCACGACGAAATTCTGCCCGAGGCCGTCGCTGAGAGAGGCCGCCACCATGCGGATCAGAATGTCGGTGCTAAGTCCGGCCGCGAACGGACAGATCACGGTCACCGGACGGACCGGCCATGATTCGGCGGCGCGTGTGCGCACGAGCGGCCACGCCGCGGCAACGCCGAGCGCGGCCACAAAGCCGCGCCTCCTCAAGGCTCCCGTCCCCAACCGTCGTCTCCCTTGTTGCGCATCATATCCCCACACTCTGCCGCATGGAGTCGCGCGCAACTGCAGTGTAGGAAAGCCTATCACACCTCCCATCGGCGGTCGCTTGCCCCGATGCCGCGAGACCCAAGGAGACCGCGTGGCCGCGAAACTCGAAGTCGAGGGCCTGTCGAAATGTTTTTACGGCCGCGACGAACGCGTGCTGAAGGTGCTCGACGACATCAACGTCACCGTGGCGGAGGGCGAATTCGTCTGCCTGGTCGGCGCATCGGGCTGCGGCAAGACCACGTTCATCCGCTGCATCGCGGGACTTGTCCGGGCCGAAGAGGGCGAGGTGCGGATCGACGGCAAGGCCGTGACGCGCCCGGGACCCGATCGCGGCTTCGTCTTTCAGAACGACTCGCTGATGCCATGGCGGAACGTGCTCAACAACGTGCTGTTCGGACTCGAAGTACGCGGCAGCTCGTCGGCGGCGAGCCGGCCGGTCGGCGAGGCGCTGATCAAGCTCGTCGGGCTTAACGGCTTCGAACAGCACTACCCGAGCGAATTGTCCGGCGGCATGCGCCAGCGCGTCAATCTCGCCCGCGCGCTCGCCATCGACCCCGAAGTGCTGCTGATGGACGAGCCGTTTGCGTCGCTCGACGCGCAGACGCGCGAGATCATGCAGCGCGAACTCCTGAAAATCTGGGGCGAGCGCAGGAAGACCGTGCTGTTCATCACCCATCAGATCGACGAGGCGATCTACCTCGCCGACCGCGTGCTGGTCTTTTCGTTCCGGCCCGGGCGGCTCACCGCCGACATCCGCATTCCGTTCCGGCGCCCGCGCGATCTTGCGCTCAAGCGCAGCCCGGATTTCCTCACCTACGTCGACAACGTCTGGAAGTTGATCGAGGACGAAGTCGTCTCGGCGATGAGGGTCTGACCTCATTCCGGGTTCGCGCTTCGCGCGCCCCGGAATGACAAGGCGGCATGAACCTCAAACGGGCCCGATACGACGAGAGACTATGCGAAACTTGATATGCATCCTGCTGACCACCCTCGCCTGCGCGGGCGGTCCCTTGCCATCCGCTGCCGCGGCAACGCCCGAGCAGGCCTATATCGCTGCGCGCGACGCGTCGATCGCCAAGATCAAGGCCGCCGTGAAGGCCGAGAAGCGCGGCCCCATGGACAATTACGGCGCCGCCATCATCAAGATGGAAGAAAAGGCCCGCGCCGATCTGGAGCAACAGATGCGGGTCATTGTCGGTCCGGCCGCCATCAAGGGCATGGACGACGACAAAGGCGCGCTCAATCTCGACACGCTGATCGAAGGCGACGAGGATTTTGGCCTGCTCGACGGCATGGTCTATGGCGCGCCCGACGCCAAGACCCGCGTCATCGTGACGACGGACACGATGTTTGCGCTCTGGCTGCGCGAACACAAGAATTGGCAAGGTCCGAACTCGGCGAGCATGCCGCAGCAGCCGAGCGCCGCGGTCAAAACCGACGACTTTTATTCGCAAGCGGTGCTGACGGACGCTGCGATCATGCGCTTTGCCGAACTCCCCGTTCACAAGCCGGCCGCCGCCGCGTTCGCCTATGCGATGCTGGCGGCACGGACCCAGAGCGAAGTGCCGCCACAGGCCGACGAAGTTTTCGTCGCGGCGGCTTTGGGCAAACGCGTCTTTGTCGCCAATACGAAAGAGTTCGCGGCGGTCGGGCCGATCGCGGCGTGCGACCGCATCCGCGGCGATCTCACCAAGAAGGCCGAAGACGCCGCCCAAGAACCGGGCCTCGACGACGAAGCGCGGTTGAAGAAATCGGAGGCGCTGAGCGCGAAATCAGAATCCGAGTTCCTGCGCTGCTTCGCGGCGCAGGCGCGGCATCAACCCGGCTTCGCCGCTGCCGTCACCGCCGCGCAAGCGTTGCTGGATCGGCTGCCGCCGCGGTGAGTTACCGAAGGCGGACGTTCACCGGCTCAGTTGCCCGGCGATACCATTCGTCTGATGGCTTCAATGACTGTGTCCGGACGATCAATCTGAATATCGTGGCCGCTCCCTTGGGCAACAATCAGAGTAGCCTTCGAGGAAAGTGTTGCGAGCTGTTGTTGCAAGCGCATCAACGTGGGCTCCCAATCCTTGAAGAAGGGTCCATGATCGGTCGCCGCTATCACGGTGAGCGGCGCGTCTGGAAATGGACCGGTGCTCCTGACCTGCTCGTTGCTTTCGGCAATACCCGCTTCCTCTAGGTAAGCCGGCGTTCCCGGCTCAAGGACGGCGCGCGTCTTCAATTCGCTCGGCGCTTCGGTGCTCGATGAGTCCAACAGGACAACGCCAGAGACCTCACTCGGATACGTCCTGGCGAACATTTGCACATAGAGACCGCCCAGCGAATGGCCGACCAGGACGTAGGGCGGCGGAATATCAGCGGCCCCGAGCAAGCCGTGGAGGTCGGCCGCGACCCGGTCTGCCGTGATGGCGGACGTCTTGTTCATCATCGGCAGGCTTCGCCCTAGTCCGGCGCGATCATAGAGCACCACGCGGGCGAACTTGGCGACAGGGCCGGCGACAAGCTTCCAGGTGGACGTATCGTTCCCAAGGCCGGCTTCGAAGACAATCGTGGGCCCGGACTCGCCAAACATTTCGATGTGAAGATTCTGACCGCCGATGGTGAAAATCTTATCCTGGCTCGCGGCCAGCACCGGAACCATCAACACGAACGTGATCGCCAGCGCAGCAGCAGTGGCTCGAGCAGTAAACGATGCCTCGGTTCGCATTTTCGTCAGTTGCGCCATCTGGAAAGGTGGCAACGCAACCGCGCAGCGTTACTCCGCCGCGCCGCGGAACGCCACCGCTTCGCCGTCGGCCTTGAGCGACTTGAACAGGTCGAAGGCGTCCTTCGGCTTTAAGTTCTTGTGCACGACGGCGCCGACCGCGGCGATCATCGCCTTCGGCGCGTCGGACTGGAATATGTTGCGGCCCATGTCGACGCCGGAGGCGCCCTGCTGCACGGCGTTGTAGGCCATGGTGAGCGCTTCAAGCTCGGGAAGCTTCTTGCCGCCGGCCATCACGATCGGCACCGGGCACGACGCAGTGATGGTCTCGAAGCCCTCGTCGACGTAATAAGTCTTGACGTATTGCGCGCCGAGCTCGGCGATGATGCGGCAGGCGAGCCGGAAATATTTGGCGTCGCGCACCATGTTCTTGCCGACCGCGGTGATGCCCATCACCGGCACGCCGGCGCGAAGCCCCGCGTCGACGAGCTTCGTCATGTTGTGCACCGAGCGCGTCTCATGCTCGCCGCCGATGAACACCTGGATGCCGACGCCGGCGGCGTTGAGCCGGATGGCGTCGTCCATGTCCATGGCGATCTGCTCGTCGGACAATTCCTCGCGCAGAATGCTCGGACCGCCGCTCGCGCGCAGCACCATCGGCTTCTGGCATTCGGCCGGAATGACGGTGCGCAAAATGCCGCGCGTGCAGAACAGCGCGTCGCAGGAGGGAAGCAGCGGCACGATCGACAGGTCGATGCGTTCGAGGCCGGTGGTCGGACCCTGGAAGTAGCCGTGGTCGACCGCGAGCATCACGGTGCGGCCGGACACCGGATCGAACACCCGCGCCATGCGGTTTTTCATGCCCCAGTCGAGCTGGTGCGAGCCCTTGAGATAGAAGCCCGGCGTCTTTTGCGGCTGATCGAGGGAGTAGCGTTCCCCTTCCTTGTCGGCTTCGGGCATAGGTCACCTTTGTCTTATGTCGTATCTTTGCTTTGCGCGCTGTCGCCAGACGTATGCGCCATCGCTGTAACGCCAGCAAGACGCCAAGCAAGACGTAGTTCGGGTGTCGTTCAAGGGGAAACACCGGCGCCAATCCCTTCGCCTAGTCGTTCTCGCGGTCCCGGCTACTGTCCCTGGTACTTGGCGTTGTTCTCTTTTTGTTCTAAATTCGCCGGCAGAACAGACATAGAACGCCAGACATACTATGCCTCAATCCGTTGCGCTTGCGGCAGCGCGCGACCGCGCCGCCGTCATGGAGGAATTACGCCGCCTGCTGCCCAGGGCCGAGGGCTTCCGCAAAGCCCTGCCCTTCGGCGTGGCGGCGATCGATTCCCATCTGCCGGACGGCGGCCTCACCTGCGGGGCGCTGCACGAAGTCGTGCCGGACAGCGCCAGCGCCATGCCGGCCGCCATGGGTTTTATCGCGGCGCTGCTGGCTGGCTGCTCCCCTCCCCAGCCGAACTCGGGTGTTCCCGAGTTCGGCCAATTTCAAAATGACCGAAGCCGGAAACATCCGACTTCGGGTGCGGAGGGGGTGGGGGTCGGGAGGCGGCGCGCTAACGTCGACGCCTGCGCATCACCTCTCCACTCCCCTCCCTACCCTCCCCCACAAGGGGGGAGGGTTTTTGTGATCTCGCCGGCTTACGGGCTGCGCCAATACGGCCGGCTGTCCGGACACGGCGTGAACGCGCTCGGTCTCGATCCGTCTCGTCTGATCCTGGTCGAGACGACGCACAGAAAACAAACCTTGTGGGCCATGGAGGAAGCGCTGCGTTCGTCGGCGCCGCTCGCCGTCGCCGGCGTCATCGACACGCTCGATCTGAAACTGAGCCAGCGGCTGCATCTTGCCGCCGCCGATGCGGGCCTGCCGCTCTTTCTGTTGCGGCCGGCGCAAACGCTCGAAGCGAGCGCGGCCGCAACGCGCTGGCGCGTCCGCATGGCGCGCGCGGCGCGCGACCGCTTCGGTCTCATCGCGTGTCCGCGATGGCATCTGCACCTCGAACGCTGCCGCAACGGACGGCCGGGCGAATGGCAAGTGGAGTACGACCATGTCACGCATCGTTTCAGTCTGGTTGCCGCGCTGGCCGATCCTTCGCTTTCTCGCGGCGCAGACGAAGACGCCTTCAGCAGAGCCCGTCGCGCCTGATGCGCCGTTCGTGCTGGCGGTCGCGGCCGCCGGCGGACCGCGCATCGCCGCCCTGAACGAAGCGGCCGAAGCCGCGGGCCTTGCGGTCGGCGAGCCGTTGGCCGATGCGCGGGCGAAAGCGGATGCGCTGCAGATCCGCACCATCGATCCCTCCGCCGACGATCAAGCGCTGCGGCGTCTCGCCTTGTGGGCCACGCGTTACACGCCGACGGCTTCACCCTGGACCGAGGAAAACGGCGCCGACGGTTTTTTCCTCGACATCGAGGGGGCCGCGCATCTGTTCGGCGGCGAAGACCGTCTCGTCGCCGATCTGTCGTTCCGGCTCGATAACAATTTCGGCTTGCCGGCGCGGATCGCCGTGGCCGCGACACCCGGCGCAGCCTGGGCGCTGTCGCGTTTCGACGCCGCGTCTTCCCCCATTCTGCCGTCGGGCCGGGAAACCGAGGCGCTGGCGCCGCTGCCGATCGAAGCGTTGCGGCTGTCGCCCGAGACCCGCACCACACTGCGCCGGCTCGGCTTCAAAACCGTCGGCGCGTTGATCGACAAACCGCGCGCGCCGTTTGCGGCGCGGTTCCCGGCCGAACTGTTGCGGCGGCTCGATCAGGCGCTGGCGCGCGTCGACGAACCGCTCGTGCCGGTGATCGCGCCGCCGGTCTATCACAGCCTGCGTTATTTGCTCGAGCCGATCCTCACGCAGGATGCCGTCGTCGCTCACGCCGACCGGCTCATGCAGACGCTTGCGCGCGTACTCGTGCGCGACGACGTGGGAGCCCGCACGCTCAGGCTTTCGCTCTATCGCGTCGACGGCGCGGTCACAACGATCGACATCGGGTTGACGCTGCCGACCCGCGATACCGCCCACGTCGCGCGTCTGATCGATCTCAAACTTGAGGCGATGGCGGCGGCGAACGATGCCGGTTTCGGCTTTGAGGCGCTCGGTCTTGCGGTGACGCACGCCGAACCGATGCAGGCGCGCCAGACGGAATTGACTTCCTCCCCCGCTAACGGGGGAGAGTCAGGGTGGGGGCATAGCGATCAGGCGGAGCGGTGCGCGGCGCTGATCGACACATTGCGGCAGCGTCTCGGCCCGCACAGCGTGCGGCAGTTCGTTGCGGTCGAAAGCCATTGGCCGGAACGCGCCGCAGCGCTGGCGCCTTGCAACGGCGAGACGCCGGCATGGCCGGTTTTGGACCAAACAACGCGTCCTCTCCTGCTGTTGCCGCATGCCGAACCGGCCGAAGAGGTTTTGGCGCTCGTTCCCGACGGTCCGCCCGGCGTTTTTCATGGCGCGGCGTGACCTACGACGTTGCGGTTGCCGGCGCGCAAGGACCGGAACGCATCGCGAGCGAATGGTGGCGCGACCGCAGTCCCAAACCGACGCGCGATTATTTCCTCGTGGAAGACATGCAGGGCCGCCGCTTCTGGCTCTACCGCGAGGGACTTTACGGACGCGAAACGACGGACGCCCGCTGGTTCGTGCACGGGCTGTTTGCGTGAGTGAGATGAGAACTCATCATGCGCGCTCCCCTCCCCAACCGAACTCGGGTGTTCCCGAGTTCGACCAATTTCAAAATGACCGAAGTCGGAAACATCCGACTTCGGTTGGGGAGGGGTTGGGGGTGGGGGTCGGGAGGTCATGCGCAAGCGTCCACGAATGCGCGTCACCTCACGACCCCCCACCCTACCCTCCCCCACAAGGGGGGAGGGAAATGAGCGCTTACGCCGAACTCGCCGTGACCACGAACTTTTCGTTCCTGCGCGGCGCCTCGCATCCGCAGGAGCTGGTGGCGCACGCCGATGACCTTGGGCTCACCGCCATCGGCGTCGCCGACCGCAATTCGTTTGCCGGCGTGGTGCGCGCTTACGGCGAAGCCAAAGGACGAAACATCAAGCTTGTGGTCGGCGTGCGCCTGGTGACGATCGACGGCTTCGAAACGCTGGCCTATCCGACCGATCGTGCCGCCTATGGCCGGCTTTGCCGCCTGCTCACTGCCGGCAATCTCAAAGCCAAAAAGGGCGAATGCCATCTGACCTTCGACGACATCTTGGCCGCAAGCGACGGCCAGATTTTTATCGCGCTGCCGCCGCTATCGCTGTTTTCAAATTCATCCTCCCCCGTGGATCGCAGCGGAACGGGGGAGGGGGACCGCGGCAGGCGGCGGTGGGGGCATGCTGACTCTCCAGTCCATTTTCGATTCAGAATGCCTGATGACGCCGAGGCCCCCTCCACCGCGCCTTTGGCGCGGTCCCCCTCCCCCGCACTGAACTCGGGTGTTCCCGAGTTCAGCAGCTCAATATCTGAAGTCGGAAACATCCGACTTCAGCGGGGGCGGATAAACACTTTCCCCTCGCGCCTCTCCGCTCTCGCCCAGGCAGCCCCAGGCCGCACGTATCTCGCCGGCACGCATTATCACCGCGGCGACGAACCGCGCCGGCTCAGGCTTCTTGCCGAACTCGGCGCCGAGCTGAATGCGCCGCTCGTTGCCATCAACGACGTGCTCTATCACGCCCCGGAGCGCCGGCCGCTCGCCGACGTCGTCACCTGCGTGCGCGAGAAATGCACGATTGCCGAAGCGGGCTTTCGCCTTGCCGTCAATGCCGAACGGCATCTGAAACCACCGGCCGAAATGGCGCGGCTGTTCGCAAGCTTCCCCGACGCCATCGCCCGCACCGTCAAGATCGCCGACGCCTGCCATTTCTCGCTCGGCGAACTCAAATACGAATATCCCGATGAACCGGTGCCGCCCGGCAAGAGCGCCCAGCAGCACCTTGAGGATCTGACCTTCGCGGGCGCGCGGGAACGCTATCCAAAAGACAAATACCCCGAAGGGATTCCTGGAGACGTTGGAAAGCGATTGCACGACGAACTCGCGCTGATCGCCAAGCTCAACTATGCGCGCTACTTTTTGACCGTCCATGACGTCGTGGCGTTCGCGCGCCGGCAGCAAAAAGAAATCCTCTGTCAGGGCCGCGGTTCGGCGGCGAACAGCGCGGTCTGCTACTGCCTCGGCGTCACCTCGGTAAACCCTGAGAAAACCAAGCTGCTCTTCGCCCGCTTCATTTCCGAAAATCGCGGCGAGCCGCCCGACATCGACGTCGATTTCGAACATGAGCGGCGCGAGGAGCTAATCCAATACATTTATAATCGCTACGGCCGTCACCGCGCGGCGATCTGCGCCACCGTCGTGCACTATCGCTCGCGCCGCGCCATCCGCGAGGTCGGCAAGGTTTTGGGATTGACCCCCGACATCACCGCCGCGCTTGCCAAGACGGTGTGGGGCTATGGCGACGAACTGCCGGACGATCATATTCGCCAGGCCGGACTCGACCCGGCCAATCCGGCGATCCGGCAGGCCGTCACGCTCGCAAACGACCTGACCGGCTTCCCGCGGCACCTGTCGCAGCACGTCGGCGGCTTCGTGCTCACCCGCGAACGGCTCGACGAGACGGTGCCGGTCGGCAACGCCGCCATGGACGATCGCACCTTCATCGAATGGGACAAGGACGACATCGACACGCTCGGTCTGATGAAAGTAGATGTGCTGGCGCTCGGCATGCTGAGCTGCCTGCGGCGCGCGCTCGATCTCATGAAGCAGCATGACGGCAAGGACTACTCGCTCGCGACGCTGCCGCAGGACGACGCCGCGGTCTACGAGATGCTGTCGCGCGCCAATTCCATCGGCGTGTTCCAGGTCGAGAGCCGTGCGCAGATGTCGATGCTGCCGCGATTGAAGCCGCAGAACTTCTACGATCTCGTCATCGAGGTTGCGATCGTGCGGCCGGGGCCGATCCAAGGCGACATGGTGCATCCCTATCTGCGGCAGCGCGACGGCATCGAGAAGGAATATTACCCTTCGCCCGATCCCGCGCACGGTCCGCCCGACGAATTGGAGGACGTCCTCAAACGCACCCTCGGCGTGCCGCTGTTCCAGGAACAGGCGATGCAGATCGTCATCACCGCAGCGAAGTTCACGCCCGACGAGGCGGATGGATTGCGGCGCGCCATGGCGACCTTTCGCCACAACGGCACGGTGCACCTGTTCCGCGACAAGTTCATCGGCGGCATGACCAGGCGCGGCTACGCGCGCGATTTTGCCGAGCAATGTTTCAGCCAGATCGAAGGCTTTGGCGAATACGGCTTTCCGGAAAGTCACGCCGCAAGCTTTGCGCTCCTGGTCTATGCCTCGGCGTGGATCAAATGCCGCTATCCGGACGTGTTCTGCGCCGCCATCCTCAACAGCCAGCCGATGGGCTTTTATCAGCCGGCGCAGCTCGTGCGCGATGCGCGGGCGCACGGCGTCGAGATCCGTCCGGCCGATGTCAATTTCAGCGATTGGGACTGCACGCTCGAGCCAGGCGCCCCCTCCCTTCCCTCCCCTGCTTGCGGGGGAGGGTCGAGTGGAGGACATGCCGTTCGGCTCGGCTTCCGTCTCATCCAAGGCTTAAGCGAAGACGAGCTGAAAAAGCTGATCGCGGCGCGCGGCAACGGCTTTTCTTCGATCGAACGGCTCGCAGCCGTCGCCGGCGTCTCGCGCTTTACGATCGAACGACTTGCCGAGGCCGATGCGTTCCGCTCGATCGGATTGGACCGCCGCGCCGCCTTGTGGGCGGCCCGCCGCCTCGACGTCATCGGCGTCCGCGGCTCGCGCCGAACCGCTGTCAAAGATGAGCAAGCATTATCTCTGCTGGCGCCACATCTGAGCGACGAGCTTTTTCCCGAACCGCCGGTCGCATTGCCCGCCATGCCGCTGTGCGAACACGTGGTCGAGGATTACGTGGCGACCGGCCTGTCGCTGAAAGACCATCCCGTGCGCTTCTTTCGCGACCGCCTCGTCAAACTCGGCGCCGTTCACAATGCGGGGCTGCGAAGCGGCGATCTGCCGCAGAACGCCTTTGTCACCGTCTCAGGCCTCGTGCTGGTGCGGCAGCGGCCGGGAACGTCGAAAGGCGTCGTGTTCATGACGTTGGAAGACGAAACCGATATCGCCAACATCATCGTCTGGCCGAAGATTTTTGCAAAAAATCGCCGCACCGTGATGACGGCGCGATTTCTCGCCGTGCGCGGACGCCTGCAGCGAGTGGGTCTCGTCATCCATGTGGTCGCGGCAAGCTTCGTCGATCTGAGCGGCACACTGGCAGCGCTGCGCGACGGCGAGCATTTCCTGCCGGACCTGCCCTCGCCGTCGCACGGGGAAGGTTCATGGCGCAGCGATTCCCGGCGTGAAGAGTCTCGGCATGAAGCGTCTTGGAGCCCGCTCAAAAGCCGCGACTTTCACTGACTGTTGGGATCGCCAAACACTCGGCACACGCGGCCTCGCCTTCTCCCCTTGCGTTCTCGGAGTGCATTTTCCCCAAGATGGAAGTTGATTGCTGGTGGTTCATAACGCATTGATTTTACTTGCGCGAATGCGGACAACGTATCACGTTCGGTCCTGACTTTTCATTTGCGATGCTACCTATGTGAAGTGAAAGTAGCACCGCGGAACAGGTGTGTGCGCCATGCCGCGTATCAGATTGACCAAGAGCGCCATCGATGCGCTGCCGACCCCGAATTTAGACGTGGTCTACTGGGACATCGGGTTGCCCGGTTTCGGCGTGAAGGTTACGCCGAAGGGCCGCAAGGTGTTCGTTGTTCTTTACCGCGCCGGCGGCGCCGGTTCGAAGTTGCGCAAATATACGATCGGCCCATACGGGCGCGTAACTCTTCATCAAGCACGCGTGACCGCACAGAAGGTGTTCGCCGCCAGGCTTGAGGGGCGTGATCCCGCGGCTGAAAAACGCGAGACCATCGACAATTTCCCTCGGCCCGTGTCGATGACGAGCGGCAGCATCGACGGTAGGTGCGATGCGGTGACCAACAGCACATCGGCCCCATGAGCGGCAAGCGTACGGCCGCACACCGGACCGGCGATGATCCGCGTCAAGTCCAGCACTTTGATACCGGTAAGCGGGCGTGCGGCCGCGGATAGAGGCTCCACCGGCGCATCGCCAATCTGCTCGATGGTAAAGAGCGGAAGCTTTGCGAGCGCACGGCCCTGCGGATGCTGATCCCACTCGGCGAACGACCGGCACGCGGTGACCAGAGGCCGGCTTCGGCGGCCGCAGTTTCGAGCGCCTCGCCCTGCCATCGGTCGAGGGCGCGTTGCACCGCTGTCCGATCGTGATGACAACCCAGGAGCGCGAGCAGCCCGCTGCAGTGAGGCGGCAAATTGGTATGGAGCCGCACCCAACGGCCGTCACCGCAGAGATATAGACCCGCGATCTCATCGTGATACTCAGGAGGGGGGTTTTCCATCGAGGCGCAAGTATCTTTCGCTGCGGAACTCGATAGCAGCGCTTCGCATGTCGCCGCTGATGCGCTGGCGCCGACCCGTGCGCAGCCGCCACAAATCTGCGGCAGCCAGCGTTGCAGCCGCAATCGTCGCCTGAGCCGCGGTTCCGATCGCGAATGAAGAGGGAAGCACCGGCTCAGTGCCGGTGAATTTAATTTCGCTCATCGCCGGATCGCCCAGGCCCGCTACGCGCAACAACCCGGCGAGAACATTGATTGGATCCGGAGCGGACATGTCGATCGGCCGACAGCTTGAAATCATCGGCATTGAAGGCCCCTGGCGACTTCAAATCAAGTTACTTTGAGGGTCGTGGCTAAGTCTCGAAATGGGCGTCCGCCAGGATGGAAAAATTGCTTCCAGGATCACTCCGGCTTGATGCCGGCAAACTTGACCACCTTGCCCCGCTTCTCGGTCTCGTCCGCGATGAACTTGGCGAATTCGATCGGCGTCATTGGCGTGGGGATGCCGCCCTGGTCGTTAAGCCGCTCTTTGAACTCGGGATCGACGAGGCCAGCGTTGATCTCCCGGTTGAGCTTGTCGACAATTTCTGCAGGCGTATTCGCCGGCACGCCGATCCCGAACCATGCCGTTGCCTCATAGCCTTTGACGAATTCGCCTACCGTGGGGACATCCGGTAGCGCCTTCGCGCGCGTGGCGGTGGTTACAGCCAGCGCGCGCAGTTTACCGGCCCTAATGAAATCAAGCGACGATGGTACGGGGCTGAACGTGACTTGTACCTGTCCGCCGAGCAGATCGGGAAAGATGCTGCCTCGGTAATGCACCGCGACCAGATCGACACCAGCCATCATCTTGAACAGCTCACCGGCCACATGATTGATGCTCCCGATGCCCTGTGTGGCCATATTAATCTTGCCGGCGTTGGCCTTGGCATAGGCGATGAACTCCGGGACCGTTTTGACCGGCAAAGACGGAGTAACCTCCACGACGGCCGCGACGCGAAGAATGCTGGCGACAGGCTGGATGTCGTGGATGAAGTTGAAGTTGAGCGTGTCGTATAGGCTCGCATTGAACGCATTTGCATGAGTGACCCAGAGCAGCGTGTAGCCGTCAGGCGCCGCATGCACGACAAACTCCGTCGCGATATTGGTACCCGCACCCGTTCTATCTTCGACAGTGAATTGCTGGCCGAACCGCTCCGACAGCCATTGCCCGATCAGCCTCGCGGTGATGTCGGATGAACTGCCTGCGGGAAAGCCGACGATGATGCGTGCCGGCCGCGATGGATAGGTTTGCGCACTTGCGACGCGTGATACCGCCGGGAGTGCGGCAGCACCTGCTGCTAGATGCAGAAACTTACGGCGGGGAAGTTTCATAGCAATTGCTCCACGAGCTTGAACGGCTTCTGCGGATGCAGAAGGTGTGCGTGAACCAATGGCGATTTATTTTTCGGATGCTCGCCCGCCGGGGGCACAATCGCGGCCTTTGATTTCACGGAACGTCGGCACGTCCCGCTGGCAGCTCTGCGATTAAGCTACGCCAATTGTATGGGCGCGTATAGGCGAGCGATGCTTCGCGTTAGCCTTCGCACCGACCCGCCATGCAGCGATTCAGTCGCTGCCGGAGTGACAGCGGATATTCCGCGGTCATCTCAAATCGGTATCTCGTGACCCGAACCGGCGGTTCGCCGCTTTAAATTACCGCATTGCGAAAGATTCATTCGATCACCTCGTCGGCGGTGGCGAGGAATGTGGAGGGGATGCTTAGGCCGAGCGCCTTGGCTGTTTTGCGATTGATGACCAGTTCGAACTTGGTCGGCTGCATGACCGGCAGGTCGGCGGGTTTTTCGCCCTTGAGAATACGGCCGACGTACGTGCCGACTTGGTGATACACATCGGTAAGACTGGTGCCGTAACTCATCAAGCCGCCGGCCACAACGAACTCGGGCCATTGATATATTGCGGGCATCGCGTGGTCCGCTGCCAGCACGACAAGCTGTTTACGCCGATCGAAGAAGAATGGGTCGGACGCGACGAGTAGCGCGCCAGCGCGCTGTTGAACGAACGTGGAGAAAGCGGAGTCGAAGTCACGTTCGCTACTGGCCTTCTGAACAGCAAACTGCAGCCCGAGCGCACGTGCCGCCGCGGACAACTCGCTTAACTGGGTCTCGACGTCGGGGAAAGTCGGATTTACAAGTATAGCAATCAAGGAAGTGTTGGGTGCCACTTGGTGCAGCAGCTCCAAACGCTTTGCCTCTAGCCCGGTCGTAAATTGGCTGATGCCGGTGAGGTTGCCACCCGGCCGGTTTAGGCTGGCGACGAGACCCAACTTGATCGGATCGTCGCCCATGCTGAAGACCACGGGAATAATTGACGTCGCCAATTTGGCCGCCCGGACTGCGACGGCACCACCGGCGGCGACGATCACCGCCACCCGACGGCGGACCAGATCATCCGCGAGGGCCGGCAGACGATCATAGTGACCCTCCGCCCAACGGTATTCAAACGACACATTGTGTCCCTCGACATAGCCGACTTCGTTTAGGCTCTGGCGGAGCGTTGCGACCCAGGAATTTGCGTCGGCCGAACCGGAGTAGAGAAATCCGACTACCGGTATCGCCTGTTGCTGCGCCCGCGCAGCGAGAGGCCATGCGACGACTGCACCGCCGAGTGCCGATATGAATTGCCGTCTACCGATGCCGATTGTCATTTAACCCGTTCCAGCCCGGTCAAGGGTTAGGATATCACGTCGGGCTGTTCTTTGGGAGCGGCAAGGCGCAGACGTCAGCTTTTCCGGCCTTCAGCAACTCGAAGGCGCCCACTACGGTATCCGCGCGGACCAGTTCAGCTTGCTTCAATCTCTCGCTTAGGAGGATATCAACGAGGTCTCCGCGAGGGACGGCAATGCGCGTCGCCGCCTTGTCCGCATCGGTCAGAGTAAAAATCGAAGAGTTAGGCGGCACCAGATATTTCAGGTCTACTACCATATAGGCGGGCGAGAAATCCGCTTCGGCAGTTCGCGCCGGGTCGATACCGAGAAAAGCTACGTCCCAAGCGTTGGATTTAAGACCGTCCATGACCGCGCCCGGTCGCGGGTATGGCACCTGCACCAATTCAACCTCTATCCGAGCAGCGAGTTCGCGAGAAATGTCCACGGCCACGCCGCGTAACTCGCCGGTGGCGGGGTCCTTGGTGGCCATGATGGGAGCCTGGGCCAAGCCCGCTCGAATTTTGCCGCTTCTTACAAAATCACCGACGCGCGGGTCCGCAGAGGTCGACCGCGCTTCGGACAATGCAAGCGGAGAAATGAGAACGCCAACCCCGATGGCAATCGCATTGCGGCGATTTATAAAGCCCCGCCTTGCATCGCAAAAATACACGAGGCATTGCCATCCCGGAAGGCCATTGCGATGTCCGCTTGTGTGCAGGTTTCTCGGACGCCTGAGTGAAGGTCTATCCGCGCGTGTGTTCGCCGGCGTCCGAGAAGCGCCAAGGCACGAAGTCGCGGGAGGTGATCGCGGGTGGTGCGGCGGGCGCTATGGGGATTGAGGCCGGGCGCGGCCGGTGCGGCGCGGTGATGGTGCGGCGCGGGTGAGACCGGAACCTGGCGCACAGGGGTATTTGTGGCCACTTGGCATGAGGCGGCGACGGTTTGCGGCGCAGACCGATGGGTCGAGCAGATGCGACAGACGGCATTTTGTGTCTGCGGCACGAGCGGCGGCGATGCCGACGGAGGGCCAGCGATGCGGATGTGTGTCAGTCTGATCTGGCATCAGCCGCGCGTTCATGACGTGTCGATTGATGGCTTGTGCCTGGGCGCCTCGCCGCGTGCAAAGACCTCGATGATGATCATGCGGCCACCGCAGCAGGGGCATGGGCGCGGCAGCACGCGGGGCTGATCAGGCTCCTGCATTGAAGCGGCCTCGGATTCAGTCTGCGGTGTCGCCACGGCGAGCAGTTCACGCGCCTTGGCGATGCTCTTGGCTCGGTTACCGTTGGCGAACAACCCGTAGTGGCGGATGCGATGGAAGCCCTTCGGTAACACGTGCATCAGGAACCGACGGATAAACTCGTGGGGTGCGAGCGTCATGGTTTTCCAGCGGCCAGGACCTTCGATGCGATAGTCCTTGCAGCGGAATGACACGCCACCATCATCAGCAGCGACAAGCCGACGGTTCGAGATGGCAACGCGATGGGTGTAGCGTGACAGATAGCGCAGCACCTGCTTGGGTCCCGCGAACGGCTGCTTGCAGTAGACGACCCACTTGATCCGGCGCAGCGGCGCCAGGAAGCGCTTGAAGGTTCGTTTGTCGGCGAGCCCAACGTGGGTGTTGAAGAACTTCAATTGGCCGTCGGCGTGCGCGTCCATAACCAAGGTGAGGAACTTGCCTCGGAACAAACGCGCGAGCACGTTGACGTGGACGAGGAAGTTGGAGCGCGACGAGATCCATCTGCTGCAATCGGCCTCTTGCTGCGCCCTCGGTTGTTGCTCACGCACAAGCGGCGCGAGACCGCCGCCGGGCACGATCATATGCACGTGGGGATGATGCGTCAGCGCCGAGCCCCAGGTGTGCAGTACGGCGGTGATGCCGATCCTGGCACCGAGGCGCTTTGGATCGGCCGCGATGGCGAGCGTGGTTTCGGCCGCCGCCTTCATGAGCAGGTCATAGATGACGCGCTTGTTCTGATAAGCGACATCGCGCAGTTGACTGGGCAGCGTGTAGACAACGTGGAAGTAGCTGACGGGCAGCAACTCGGCTTCGCGCTCGGCGAGCCATTTCTGTGCCGCCGCGCCCTGGCACTTGGGGCAGTGGCGATTGCGGCAACTATTGTAGCTGACGACGGTGTAAGCACACGCACCGTTCTCGCAACGCGCGACATGGCCGCCGAGCGCCGCTGTGCGGCAGCGCTCGATCGCACTCATCACCTTGATCTGGTCGAGGCTGACATGCCCCGCGTTGGCCAAACGCCAAGCGGAGCCGTGGTCGCGGAAGATGTCCGCGACCTCCAGCGATGGCCGGGCCATCCGACGGCGTTACGCCGGCGGTCCTTCATTCGACTTGTCCTTACGGTTCCGCATTTTCCGGCGCGGCTGCGACAGTTGCGTCAGCGGGCTCTCGACGGCCGCGATCATGCCGGTGGCCACGCGCGTGTAACGCGCCGTCGTCTCGAGTTTGTCGTGTCCGAGCAAAGCTTGGATAATTCGAATGTCAGTACCGCGTTCGAGCAGGTGCGTCGCGAAGCTGTGGCGCAGCGAATGCAAGGTCAGCCCTGGCTTGCGGATACCGGCTGCTTTGACGGCCTCCCGAAACAGACGGCTGAACTGACGTGGTGTGATCGGCTTGCGGCGGCCATAGCTGGGGAAAATCCAGCGCTCTGCCGGCGGCATCCCGGCGTCGTCCAACGCCGAGCGCTCGCGCCACCACTCTCGCAATAGCGCGAGCACATCCGGCGGCAGCATGACGTTGCGATCCTTGCGGCCTTTGCCTTGCACGACGCGGATGATGTTCTGCGCGCCGTCGATGTCACCGACCGTCAACCGCGTCACTTCGCCCGCCCGCAAGCCGCAGCCATAGCTGATCGTCAGCATGGTTCGCGCCTTGAGGCTTGGCGCCATCAATAGAATTCGCTTTACCTCGTCGGAGCTCAATACCACCGGCACCTTCTGCGGCTCCTTGAGGTGATAGATCTCGGCGGCGAGATCGTGCCGTCGCATCGTCACGCGCAACAGGAACTTCACCCCCGTCATGATGCGGTTACGATTGCAGATGGTGAGCCCTTCTTCTTCGATGAGCGTCAGTTGGAACTGGCGCACGTCGTCGGCTGTCGCCGTCTCCGGCGAGCGTTTGAGGAAAGCGGCGAACCGCTTGCAACTGTGGAGATGGCTGCGCAGCGAATGACGCCCGAGTTTGCGCGCACGGATGTCGTCGATCATGCGTTGACGCAGCGGGCTGACCATGGGCCAGGTCATCAGAGAACTCCTGAGTGAGGTTGCTGGGACCGCAATCTCAGGACGCGGCCGCGTCCCCCGCTATCGTCATTCTCTCATCTGGCTACCGGCCTATCGGCTCAAGCACCCGCCTCAGCGGGCTGTCGCGCAGCGACTTTGTGCTTTGGCCCGTCTCTTCCGCGCCGGTCTTCCGCCATCGAGTCCGTTATTAGGGGTAAAGCTGCCGTGCCTCTCTTTAGGCTCCGCGGCAGTTATTGCCGAGTAGGCCCAGGGAATTTCACCCTGAGCCTCTCACAGAACCGGACTTGATACTCTCGCATCATCCGGCTCGTGCCATCGCACGAAGGCTGCCGCCTTCTGCTGAACTTTCGAGCTCCTCCTGGTCGACCCAGTTGGCCCACGCTCAACAGCGATGACCCACCCCCTTCGCTCCACGGGCATTACCCCGCTTCATCACTACTACGGGGCAGTCCGTCCCTCTCCGGCGCATCGGTACTTTCGGCCTCGCGGTTGGAGCCGCTTGTGCTCTTTCCCTTGGCATCGCCGGTCAGGTTCTCACGTTCCATACAGGAGCCAGATTGAGCTTCGCGCCGTCTACATGCCGGATGCCGCTTGGGCAGTATCAGTGCATCCCCCAAGCTTATCCCGGAAGATGGGTCAGCCCCCGGTTTTGACATCGTCTAAGTCGCTTTCGACACTTCATCGACGGTTCACTTGCGTTCGCCTCTCCCAATCATGCCTGCCGGAATCTGTTCCGGCTTTTCCGCAACGTTCACCACCATCGCTTTTGACGACAGCAGCTTGCGGTGGCTTGAGATCAACACCTGATTGCCGACCTCGAAGGGCCACCCTTCATCTCCCGTACAGTTGCGCATCGCCGTGTGGACCGGCGTTACTCGTGACACAAGACCCATCAGCGACATTAGCTGTGTACTGCGGCAATGGTTTTGATGCCGGTTTCAGCCCCTATCGAAGTACTCGTTTAAGCCGCTAAGATACCGCCTCCTGAGCATGGGGTCGGACATGAGGCGGCGTGAGTTCATCGCGCTCTTAGGCGGTGCGGCCGCAGGATGGCCGCTTGTGGCGCGTGCGCAGCAACCGTCGTTACCAGTGATTGGATATCTCGAAAGCGCATCGCAAGGACAATTTGCGGATCTTATTCCGGCGTTCCGCAAAGGTTTGAGCGAAACCGGCTACATAGATGGTCAGAACGTAAGAATTGAATATCGCTGGGCCGAGGGTCAATACGATCGATTGCCGATGCTAGCGGCCGAACTGGTACGAGGCCATGCAATCCTAATCTTCACAACCGCTCTATTTCGGCGCAGGCGTCGAAGGCTGTTACTACAACCATCCCCATTGTCTTCGTGAGCGGTCCAGACCCTGTTCAATTGGGGCTCGTGGCGAGCTTAAACCGGCCGGGAGGCAATCTCACTGGGGTCACCCTGTTCACGAGCACGGTCGCGGCAAAGCGACTGCAGCTACTGCATGAACTACTGCCTGCGACCACGACGTTCGCCTTTATTGTAAATCCGAGCAATACGAGGGCAGACTCCGACATACAAGAAATGGAAACGGCAGCTCGCGCTTTTGGACTGCAGATCATTGTCACGAAAGCAGGCACCGATCGCGACCTTGAAACGGCGTTTGCGACTCTCGCCCAACATCAAATTCAAGCACTTGTCATCGGAGGCGACCCATTCTTCAATAGTCAGGCCCAACAACTCGTCGCGTTGGCGACTCACTATGCGATACCGACGATTTACCCTCTGCACGAATTTACTGCAGTTGGGGGTCTGATGAGTTACGGAAGCAGTGTTTCCGACGCTTATCGACAAGCAGGCATCTACGCCGGCCGCATCCTGAAGGGTGCCAAGCCATCCGATTTGCCGGTGATGCAGCCGACCAAGTTCGAACTGGTGATCAACCTCAAGACCGCCAAGGCGCTTGGCCTTACCGTTCCCCAGTCGCTACTTGCCACCGCCGACGACGTGATCGAATAGCGACGCTCTTTGCTGCGGTGCGTTGGTCGCTTTTGGCCCATCTCTGCAACCCCGGTAGTCCCCGGCGCGGCGGCTTTCGGAGGTACTTCCGCCGCGCTCGGCCTTGCGGGCGCTCTGTGTCTCCTATCGACGGTGTTGCCGCCAAGAACTCCGACGAGGCGGCGCGACGGTTCATGCCGAGTAGGCCCAGGGAATTTCACCCTGAGCCTCTCACAGAACCGGACTTGATACTCTCGCATCATCCGGCTCGTGCCATCGCACGAAGGCTGCCGCCTTCTGCTGAACTTTCGAGCTCCTCCTGGTCGACCCAGTTGGCCCACGCTCAACGGCGATGACCCACCCCCTTCGCTCCACGGGCATTACCCCGCTTCGTCGCTACTACGGGGCAGTCCGCCCCTCTCCGGCGCATCGGTACTTTCGGCCTCGCGGTTGGAGCCGCTTGTGCTCTTTCCCTTGGCATCGCCGGTCAGGTTCTCACGTTCCATACAGGAGCCAGATTGAGCTTCGCGCCGTCTACATGCCGGATGCCGCTTGGGCAGTATCAGTGCATCCCCCAAGCTTATCCCGGAAGATGGGTCAGCCCCCGGTTTTGACATCGTCTAAGTCGCTTTCGACACTTCATCGACGGTTCACTTGCGTTCGCCTCTCCCAATCATGCCTGCCGGAATCTGTTCCGGCTTTTCCGCAACGTTCACCACCATCGCTTTTGACGACAGCAGCTTGCGGTGGCTTGAGATCAACACCTGATTGCCGACCTCGAAGGGCCACCCTTCATCTCCCGTACAGTTGCGCATCGCCGTGTGGACCGGCGTTACTCGTGACACAAGACCCATCTGCGACCATGGCGTGCTAGCGCCGTGCCGCCTCCGGCGCGATGTTCACCGTCCGCCAAAGCATCAATTCGAAGCCATCCCGAGCGACTTCGCTAGCGGCCCGACGATCTCGACTTCGGCCTTCAGAAGCTTACGCAGCTCCTCCGGCGTCGAGGTCTTGTTGAGCACGCCGCTCTCCTGCAGCCGCGCCGCGAGCTGCGGTTCCTTCGAGGCCTTGATGAACTCGCTGTTCAGGCGATCGACCATCGCCTTGGGGGTGCCGGCCGGCGCCGAGACCGCAAACCAGCCGCTCGCTTTCTTCCTGAGCTGACCGCTCTCGACCATGGTTGGCACGTCGGGCATGCCCCTCCAGCGGGTCGCGCCATCCTGGGCGAGGATCTTGATCTTGTGCTCCGGCAGAAACGGCTGTGCCACGATGTAGGAAATCATCGCCATGTCGATGCGCGACGTGATCAGGTCCGGCATCAACGCAGCCGAGCCGCGGTATTGCACCATCATGATCGGCAGCGCGTTGTCGAGCGACAGGATCACGCTATTGAAGTGGGCTGGCGAGCCGAACCCGGCCGAGCCAACGCGGAGGCCCTTCGGGTTTCGCTTCCAATAGTCCAAGAGTTCTGGAATGGTGTTCGCAGGACTGTCCGGCGGAACCGCAATGAAATTCAACAGATCGAACAGGGTCGTGACCGGCTCGAAATCCTTCAGCGGATCGTAGGGAACCTGTTGCAGGACCGGCAGGGCGGCGAGCTGCGTCCCCGGATAGACCAGCAGGGTGCGCCCATCCGGGGGCGAGTTCTTCACGCTCACCGCAGCGGCGGCTCCTCCGCCCGCCGGCGGTTCTCGACCACGACGGTGCGACCGATATTGCGGCTGAGCGCCTCGGCATACATGCGTGCCGTCACATCGGCGATGCCGCCGGCCCCGTTGCCCACCACCAGGGTGATCGTGCCGTTCGGGAGGTTCTGTGCCGATACCCGCGGAACAAGATAAGCGACTATCGCAAGCGCCACCGCGGCGCGCAGGCCGAAGAGCAGCATCAGGTCCTCCCCTCGGATGACAACGCATCCGTCTTCTTGGCAAAGCGAATTCAGTTCTTCGCCTGAGCCATTGGAGCAAAATAGAATTGCACGTTCGCCGCAGACATGGGGCGTGGTCCCAATTCCCTGCGAGGCCATGTTGATCTTGCCTGGATTGGCTTTGGCATCTCGCCTGCCGCTGGCATCAACGCTGCCAAATTCGCTTCGGGGACTTTCGGCACGTCGCAGTGGCAGCTCTCAGATAACGCTATACGACGGCCAGCATCGGAGGAAGGGGGGCGCTTTGCTGCAGTCGCTCGCGGCAAGAATTGGCCCAGGCTGTGTGAAAACTCCGAAATCGAATTCGCCGTTAGAAATTTCGTCTCGACTTCATCAATTTGAAAAACAAAAACGCTGGCGACCACTGTCAGAAGAAGACAATAGAGAAACCAATTCTGCGCGGTGCTCGCGCGAGCACGTTTTCACACAGCCTGGACCCATAACGTCATTTCGCAACCGCCAATTACCGCACTGCGAAAGGATTATTCGATCACCTCGTCGGCACGGCTGAGCAATGTGGCCGGCACGTCGAGGCCGAGGGCCTTGGCGGTCTTGAGATTGATCACCAGTTCGAACTTGGTCGATCGATCCACTGGTAGTTCGCCTGGCTTATCGCCCTTGAGAATTCGTCCCACATAAGCGCCATTGCGGCGATAAGCGTCCGGAAGATTATTGCCGTAGCTCATCAATCCACCGGCCGCGGGCGACTCCCTACCCGAATAGCTCGCTGGGATCGTGTGCCGCGCCGCCAATGCGATGATTTGGTCGCGCCGGCTGCTGAAGTACGGACCGGAACCGACGACCAGCGCACCGGCCCGCTGCTGCACAAGGGCCGTAAAGGCGGCATCGATTTCGTCCGCCGTGTGGGCATTGATGGCAATGAGCTGCCGGCCGAGAGCGCGCGCTGCTTCCAGTGCGCTTGCGGATTGCGGCGCGCTTTCCGGATCGCTCGGGTTCAGCAGCACGGCGATGATCGTGGCGGCAGGAGCGAGCTCATGCAGCAGCGCCAATCGTTTTGCCACCACTTCGACGTTGAACCAACTCACCCCCGTGAGATTTCCACCCGGGCGATTGAGGCTCGACACTAGGCCCGCCGCGACGGGATCTTCGCCGCTGTTGAAGACGATCGGTATCGTTGTGGTCGCCGCCTTGGCGGCTCGCACCGAAGCGACTCCGCCGGTCGCCGCGATCACCTTAACCTGGCGCCCCACGAGATCGGTCGCCAGGGCCGGCAATCGGTCAGTACGACCCTCCGCCCAGCGGTATTCAATCGCGATATTCTTGCCGACGATGTATCCTGCTTCCTGAAGGCCCAGGCAGAACGCGTCCGCGTTGGGCGCGAATGCATCGGGTGACTGGCTGTTTAGGAACCCGATGACCGGCATCTCCACCTGCTGCGCGCGCGCGGCACACGGCCAAACCGCCGCGCCGCCGAGCGCGGATATGAATTGCCTTCTACCGATCCCAATTGCCATTCGACCCGTCTCCTAATGGGATCAAGCCTGCTGCAATGTAGACAAGACTATCACGCCCCAATCAGCAGGTCTGTGACTGACGTCATGGTGGTCAGACGGCGAAAACGCTCGCTGTTTTTGCTGCGGGTGCGTGCGGCAGTTGTTGGCCCGAAGCGTCACTTGTCGCGATGCAGCGATTCCGTCGCTATCGGACGGAAAGCAGACATGACCGGACCACGCTCGAAACGTCGAAGATGACCGATGCTGTTGAAAAAAAGGCCAAAATGAACCGTTTTTGCCTGTTTGCCCGTCGAAGCCGGTCTTCCGTAATCCAAAGCATTACAAAGACCTTGCGGAGGCTACTGATTGAAAATCGGACTGATTATATGTCCCCCCACGTCATTTTCGGACGACCGCACCAGTGCCTCCGAAAAAATCTGTTCGACCCCCCGAAAAACCTTTTCTATACAGGCGTTACCCGCGGCAAACGGCTGGTCGTACCGGTTGGCCAGAAGAAGGCCGTCGCTATCGCGGTTCGGAACGTCTCAGGCCGGCGGCGTTGGTCGAAGCTGGGCGAGTGGTTGCGTAGGGGCCACATTAGCGCAGCGGCTACGTGTATTGCGAGGTGAGCGCTTCTCTCCTGTCAGGCCCGATAACTGATCGGGCATTCGATTCCGGCACTCACGCAAGCTGTGGGCTTACGGTTTCGGGTCTTGCCATGCGCGAGGCCGCGGAGAAAGCGCGCGACGCCGTACGGGCGTTCGCCGCCGACAAGCTCGGCTGCAATCGCGCCGACGTCGACTTTGAAGCATTTGACATCGTCCACGGCGGCGAGCGCCACCCTCTCCGTGCTCTCCTTGCTGGCAGTGGATCGGCCGATACGGAATTTCGCGGCGAGAGCCGGCAACCTCACCATACCGGCGGCGATTGCGAACGCGATTGCCGACGCGGTCGGTGCGCGTGTCACTGATCTTCCGATCAGTGCCGATAAGGTGCTAAACGCGCTTCTCATCAAGCAAGAAACATCTCGTTAGGGAACGGCCCCATCATTTGGTCCTGAGGCACCATTCGCGCTTCGGGCTCTGCCGGCAGACGTTACTTCGGCACTACGGCAGTTGCCTCGATCTCGACTTTGGCCATATCCTCGACCAGCGCCACGACTTGCACCAGCGTCATAACCGGAAAGTGCTTGCCCATGACGCTGCGGTAGGCTTGTCCCAGTTCGCTCAGCCGCGACAGATATTCCGACTTGTCGACGACGAACCAAGTCAGACGCGTGATGTGCTCCGCCTTGCCGCCGGCTTCGTGAACGAGCGCGACGATGTTCGCCAATGCCTGTCGGGTTTGCGCGACAAAATCCTGGCTGTCGAATTGCTGCTCGGCATTCCAGCCAACCTGGCCGGCGAGAAATACCATGCGTCCTTCGGCGGCGATGCCGTTGACAAAGCCCTTCGGCTGTTTCCATCCCCATGGATGAAGAGATTCGTGCGGCTGTGTCATTCTTTCGGCCTCGTTCATGACGTGCCTGGCCGCAGACGGAAGCGCTGAATTTTGCCGGTCGGCGTTTTTGGCAGCGCGTCGGTGAATTTCACCGACCGCGGATATTTGAACGGCGCAATCGTTGCTTTGACGTGATCTTGCAGCCGCATGACCGTATCGATGCCATCGATGACGCCCTCTTTGAGCACGACATGCGCTTCGACGATCTGGCCGCGGCCCTCGTCCGGGGCACCGATCACAGCGCATTCCTTGACGTCGGGATGTGACAACAGTGCAGCTTCCACCTCCGGCCCGGCGATGTTGTAGCCCGCCGAGATGATCATGTCGTCATTGCGCGCGGCGAAGTGGAAGAACCCCCGTTCATCCTGCGTGAAGGCGTCGCCGGTCAGATTCCAGCCGTCGCGAACGTAGGCGGCTTGCCGCTTGTCGGCGAGATAGCGACAGCCGGTCGGCCCGCGGACCGCGAGCTTGCCGACCTCGCCGCGCGGCTTTTCCTTCATGTCGTCGTCGACGACTTTTGCCTCGTAGCCGGTGACCGGTTTGCCGGTTGAGGCGGGCGCCGCATCGCCGAACCGATTGGAAATAAAAATGTGCAGCATTTCGGTCGAGCCGATGCCGTCGAGAATGGGCTTGCCAGTCTTGGCGATCCAATCCTTGAACACCGGCGCCGGCAACGTCTCGCCGGCCGATACGGCGGCGCGCAAGGAGGACAAATTTGCACCCTGATTCATGGCCGCCAGCATGGCGCGATAGGCGGTCGGCGCGGTGAACGAGATGGTCGCCTTATAGGTCTCTATAATTTCAATCATGTTGGCGGGCGAGGCGTTTTCCAACAACGTCGCCGTTGCGCCGAAGCGCAGCGGAAAAATTGCGAGGCCGCCGAGGCCGAAGGTGAAGGCAAGCGGCGGTGAACCGACGAATATGTCGTCGGGCGTGACGGCGAGGATTTCCCTGGCATAGCCGTCGGCGATGATGAGCAGATCGCGGTGAAAGTGCATGGTCGCTTTGGGCTCGCCGGTGGTGCCGGAGGTGAAACCCAAGAGCGCAACGTCGTCGCGCCCAGTCTTCGCGGCTTCGAACGTAACGGGCTTGCTTAGTGCGATGCGGTCAAGCTCGGCGTCATGATTGGCGGTGCCGTCGAAACCAACCACTTGCTTGAGGAACTTACTGGTCTTGGCGCAGGTGACGATCTCGTCCATCAGCCTGGTGTCGCAGAGCGCAAGCGCGACCTCAGCTTTGTCGACGATCTTGCTGAGCTCGCCGGCGCGCAGCATCGGCATGGTGTTGACGACCACGGCGCCGGCTTTGGTCGCCGCCAGCCAACACGCGACCAACGCCGGATTATTGGCGGCGCGGATGAGGATGCGGTTGCCCGGCTTGATGCAGAAATCCTCGACCAGCGTGCGGGCGAGGCGATTGGTCCAGTCGGAGAGCTCCTTATAGGTGCGGCGGCGGCCGTTGCCGATCAGCGCGACATGATCACCGAAGCCGCGCGCCACTACGCGGTCGGTCAGTTCGACCGCGGCGTTGAGCTCTTCGGGATAGTCGAAGCCGTCGAGCAGGATCTGCGGCCATTGCTGCGATGGCGGAAGGTTGTCGCGGGTGAACGTATCGGTGAGTGCCGTGCGGCCGAGCGATTGCAAAGCCATGGTCAAGCTCCAGAAAGAACTTGTCGTGCGATAACGACTTTTTGGACTTCGGATGCGCCCTCGTAAATCCGCAGCGCTCGGATTTCCCGGTACAGCCGTTCGACGATGTGGCCGTGGCGGACGCCGTCTCCGCCGTGAAGCTGCACCGCCTTGTCGATGACCTTCTGCGCCCGTTCGGTGGCGTAAAGCTTGGCCATCGCGGCCTCGCGCGTGACGCGGGCGGCGCCGTTGTCCTTGGTCCAGGCGGCGCGATAAACCAGAAGCGCCGCTGCATCGACCTCGATCGCCATCTCGGCGATGTAGCCTTGCACCATCTGCAAGTCGGCGAGCGGGCCGCCGAACAGCTCACGCTTTCGCGCGCGTGCGATGGTCTCTTCGAGCGCGCGGCGAGCGAAGCCAAGCGCGGCGGCGCCGACCGTCGCGCGAAAGACGTCGAGCGTCGTCATCGCGATCTTGAAACCTTCACCAGGCGCACCAATCATGGCGGAGGCCGGAACGCGCGCGCGATCGTATTTGATGCGCGCCAGCGGATGCGGTGCGATCACATCGATGCGCTCGGCGATCGAAAAACCGGACGCGTCGGCCGGCACCAGAAAGGCAGAGAGACCTCTGGCGGCCGGGCCTTCGCCGGTCCGCGCGAACACGACGTAGATATCGGCGATACCACCATTTGAGATCCAGGTCTTTTCGCCGTCCAGGATGTAATCGTCGCCGTCCCGCGTTGCCGTCATCGCGATATTGGCGACGTCCGATCCGGATTTTTGCTCGGTGAGCGCGAATGCGGCGATCGCCTCGCCGGCGCGCGTTTGCTTAAGCCGGCCCCGATGCTTCGCGGTGCCGAACAAGCTGATTGGACCGGCGCCGAGGCCCTGCATGGCGAAAGCGAAATCAGCGAGGCCGTCGTGGCGCGCGAGCGTCTCGCGGATCAGGCAAAGTGTGCGCACGTCGAGCGGGGCGGACGCATCGGGTTCGGGCGCCGTGTGTGTGAGCCAGCCGTCGCGGCCGAGGTTTTTCACAAGATCGCGGCAGGCCGCATCAACGTCGCCGTGATCGGCGGGCAAGTTCGCCGCACTCCAGCGCTCGATCGCCTCCGCCAGCGCGCGATGGCGATCGGTGAAGAACGGCCAGGTCAGGAAAGTCTTATCGGCCATGCCTACCTCCGCTCATTCCCGCGCAAGCGCGAACCCAGGGCTACGTGCCCGAGCTTTGGGCTGGGTCCCCGCTTTCGCGGGGACGAGCGGATAAGCAGGCATTGCTAGTTGCCCTCGAAAACCGGTTTGCCTTTGGCGACGAACGCTCTGTAGGCGCGCTCGAAATCCTTGGTCTGCATGCAGATCGCCTGCGCCTGCGCTTCGGCCTCGATGGCTTGATCGAGGCTCATCGACCATTCCTGATTGAGCTGTGTCTTGGTGATGCCGTTTGCAAAGGCCGGGCCAGATGCGATCCGGCGCGCCAGCGCCAGCGCCTCCGGCTCGAGTGCGTCGGTGGTGACAAGCTTGTTGTAAAAGCCCCACAGCTCGCCTTCCTGCGCTGTCATCGCGCGCCCGGTGTAGAGAAGCTCGGCGGCGCGGCCCTGGCCGATGATGCGCGGCAGCATGGCGCAGGCGCCCATATCGCAGCCGGCAAGACCGACGCGGTTGAACAGAAACGCCATCTGCGCGCTAGGCGCGGCAATGCGCAGATCCGACGCCATCGCGATGATCGCACCGGCGCCAACGGCGACGCCATCGATGGCCGCGACGATCGGCTTGCCGCAATGTAGCATCGCCTTGACGAGATCGCCGGTCATGCGGGTGAAGGCGAGCAGCTCCTTCATCTCCATGGCGACCAGCGGACCGATGATGTCGTGCACGTCGCCGCCGGAGCAGAAATTGCCGCCATTGGGCAAGAACACCACGGCGTGGACGTCGTCGGCGTAAGGCAGCGCGCGGAACGTATCGCGCAGCTCGACGTACAAGTCGAACGTGAGCGAATTTTTGCGGTCCGGCCGGTTCAACTGAATGACGGCGACGGCGCCCTCCATGCGCCAGAGAAAGTGCGTGGGTCGCAAGGCGGCCATTGGGGTCATGCTTCGCCCTCCCAGTCACTCCGAAACGATTTCAGCTTTGAGGACAATTGCTCGGCGTCGCGCGCCGAGACGCCGCCGAGAAGCTCGTCGACCCAGCGCTCATGCTCGGCCGCCATGTCGGCGAAGACGGCCCGGCCCTTGCGGGTGAGACTGATGAAAGACGTGCGGCGGTCGCCGTTGCGCTGCGAGCGCGCGACGAACCCATCGCAGACGAGCCGATCGACGATGCCCGTGACATTGCCGTTCGATACCATGAGAAAGCGCGAAATCTCGCTCATCAGCATGCCGCCGGGATTGCGATAGAGCGCGGCCATCACGTCGAAGCGCGGCAGCGTGGCGTTGAATTGCGATTTAAGCCGCTCGCGCGCCACGGCTTCGATCAGACGGCTGGCCCGCAGGAGCCTGATCCACAGCCGCAGGCGCGCCTTGCTGTCGCTCTCCTGGCGCACGGCCGGCTGCGGTACGCTCACCATGTTTCGCCTCCGGAGACAGAGATTGCCTGGCCGGTTATTGCAGCGCTCCCTTCGCGGCACAGCCAAAGCACGACGTCGGCCACTTCCTGCGGCTGGAGGAAGCGCCCCTGCGGATTTTTGGCCTCAAGCATCTTGCGCGTGTCGGCCTCGCTGCGTTTCGTTTTTGAAATGATGCGATCGACGGCCCGGTCTAGCAGCGACGTTTCGGTGAAACCCGGGCAGACGGCGTTCACGGTGATGCCCGTCTTTGCGGTTTCGGCTGCCAGCGCTCGTGATAGCCCGACGACGCCGTGCTTGGCGGCGACATAAGACGCCACATAGGCATAGCCCTTAAGCCCCGCGGTCGAGGCAATGAAGATGATGCGTCCCCAATTTTGCTCGCGCATGCCGGCAAGCGCCGGCCTCACGGAAAGGAACGCGCCGGTAAGATTGACATCGATGATCTTGCTCCAAAGCTCGTGTGAAATGTCCTCGGCGGGCGCGCTCTCCACTGTTCCGGCATTGGCGACGACAATTTCGAATTTTCCGCGTTTCTTTTGCGCCCGCCGGTAGAGCTTTCCGACCAATGTCTCGTCGGTCACGTCGGCCACTTCTGCATGGATGTTGTGGTGACGCTCAGCCGTGAATTCGAGTTTCGGCAGTCGGCGCCCGCAGACTGTGACGCTCGCCCCGGCTTGCGCCAGCGCAAAAGCAATGGCGGCGCCGATGCCGCTGCCGCCTCCGGTCACAAGCGCATGTTTGCCGTCCAGGTTTGTCATCGTCACACCACCATCGCTGCCGGATCGGCGTTGCCATAGAGCCGGTAAAGCTGATCGCGACCGGCGTAATAGGGTTGCGGCCAAGCCTCGCCGCGATCGCCGAGCTTTGCGGCGGCATGCAGCGTCCAATACGGATCAGCGAGGTGCGGACGCGCCAAGCAGACAAGATCGGCGCGGCCGGCCATCAAGATCGAGTTTACGTGGTCCGGCTCGAAAATATTTCCGACCGCCATGGTCGCCATGCCGGTCTCGTTGCGAATGCGATCGGAAAACGGCGTCTGGAACATGCGGCCGTAGACCGGCCGGGCGTCGATCGAAGTCTGGCCCGCCGACACGTTGCAGATATCGACGCCGGCCTCCTGCAGCATGCGGCTGATTGCGACTGCCTCGGGCGGCTCGATGCCCGCGGCGCCGACCCAGTCGGTGGCGGAAATGCGCACCGATATCGGCTTCTTCGCCGGCCACGCTGCCCGCACCGAATGGAAGATTTCCAGCGGATAGCGCATGCGATTCTCAAGCGAGCCGCCATATTCGTCGGTGCGCCAATTGGTCAGCGGCGTGATGAAGGAGGAGAGCAGATAGCCATGCGCGCAGTGGATTTCGAGCATGTCGAAGCCGACGCGCTGCGCCATCTCCGCTGCGGTGACGAATTGCCCGCGGACGCGATCCATGTCGGCGCGATCCATGGCGCGAGCACGCTGATTGCTTTCCGACCAGGCCGTAGCCGAGGCCGACATCAGCGGCCAATTGCCGGTCTTCAGCGGGGCGTCCATTTCCTCCCAGCCAAGCTGGGTCGAGCCCTTGGCGCCCGAATGGCCGAGTTGGCAGCAGATTTTGGCATCGGTCTCGGCATGGACGAAATCGACGATGCGCTTCCAGGCCCGCTCGTGTTCGGGCGCGTACATGCCGGTGCAGCCGGGGGTGATGCGGCCTTCCGGACTAACGCAGGTCATCTCGATGAAGACCAGACCGGCGCCGCCCTTGGCGCGCTCGGCGTAGTGCACCAGATGCCAGTCGGTCGGGCAACCGTCGACCGCCTTGTATTGCGCCATCGGTGACACGACGATGCGGTTTTTTAGCCGCATGTCGCGGAGCTTGAACGGCGCGAACATCGGCCGCCGCACGGCGTTGTCGCCAGCGCCGGCCGCGCGCTGGAACCAAGCCTCCGCACCTTCGAGCCATTTTTTGTCGCGAAGCCGCAGGTTCTCGTGGCTGATGCGCTGCGAGCGCGTGAGCAGCGAATAGTTGAACTGCACCGGATCGAGATGCAGATAGCGCTCGACGTCCTCGAACCATTCCAGCGAGTTTCGTGCGGCCGATTGCAGGCGCAGCACTTCGGTGCGGCGGGCGTCCTCGTATTTCGTGAATGCCGCCTGCATAGTCGGCTCAGCGTGGAGATAGTTGGCCAAGGCGACCGCGCTCTCCATTGCGAGCTTGGTTCCCGACCCGATGGAGAAATGCGCCGTCGCGGCCGCGTCACCCATCAGCACGACGTTCTGGTACGACCACTTTTCGCAAAGCACGCGCGGAAAGTTCAGCCACGCCGAGCCGCGCAGATGCGCCGCGTTCGACATCAGGCAATGGCCGCCGAGATATTTGGCGAAAATTCTCTCGCAGGCGCGGCAGTTCTCTTCTTGGCTCATGGCGCCGAAGCCGAATTTCTGCCACGTCGCCTCCGAGCACTCGACGATGAAGGTCGCCGTGTCGGCGTCGAACTGGTAGGCGTGCGCCCAGATCCAGCCGTGCTCGGTCTCCTCGAAGATGAAGGTGAAGGCGTCGTCGAATTTTTGATGCGTGCCGAGCCAGACGAACTTGTTCTTGCGGCGGTCGATCGCCGGCTTGAAATGCGCGGCGAATTCATTGCGTGTCCTCGAATTGAGCCCGTCCGCCGCGACGACCAGATCGTAGTTTTTCGCCAGCTCCGCGGCGCTTGCGATTTCGGTCTCGAAACGCAGTTCGACGCCGAGTTCTTGCGCCCGCTTTTGCAGCAGCAACAGGAGCTGCTTGCGGGCGATGCCGCTGAAGCCATGACCGCTCGATAGCACCCGTTGGCCGCGATAATGGACCGCGATGTCATCCCAATAGGCGAAGTGGGGGCGGATCGCTCCGGCGCTGACCGGGTCGTTGGCGGTGACGTTGTCGAACGTTTCGTCGGAAACCACCACGCCCCAGCCAAAGGTGTCGTCAGGCCGGTTGCGCTCGAACACGGTCATGTCATGCGCCGCGTCGCGCAGCTTCATGCTGATCGCGAAGTAAAGGCCCGCCGGGCCGCCGCCGAGGCAAGCGATCTTCATGATGCCGCCTTCCTACTTGGAACCAGCCGCATGATGGCACTGCCAACGATATACTTCAAGCTTAAACATTTAAGTTTGAAGCTTTATCCCCGGAAGAAGAAGCTTTTAGGAAGTACCGGCGGAATGCCGTCACTGTGCCTGTACCCTTCCGGCCGGTCCCTGGCCGTGTTGTATTGTCTAGGGTTTTCGCGTCCGCGGCGGGAGAAACTGGACGCAAAGAAGATCGCATGAGTGGCAGTCCAACATCGCGGCGGATCTGGCGCGGTATGACGCGCGCCGCTGTTTTGGCCTGCTTGGCACCGCCAATTTCAGGATTTCGCACGCGCTGGTCGAGAACGGCGTCGAGCTCATTTCCGCCCGTCACGAATGTAATGCGGCGAGCATGGGCGACGCCTATGCCAAGGCGACCGGCGAGTTGACGCTGGTCAGCGTGCATTCCGGTCCGGGGTTGACCAATGCGCTGACCGGCATCGGCGAAGCCGCGAAGAGCCGGAGCGCGACGAGATGATTTGCACAGTTCACGGTAAAGTCTTTCGGTGATCGGTTTTGGCGCTCCGGCGTGAGAGCGGCGGCACTCAGTGCTTCATCCGTGAAACGCGGGTTGAAGGCCCCCATTGCCCAGCCGAGCCAAGCCCTATCGTAGGCGCGTTTACTCGCCGCGAAATGGAGCCGCCGGTGCCCTTCGGAATTGTTTCGGCTGCGCTGCATTCGTGGTTGAATGTCCGCGAACACCATCGATCACCGAGCGACGGGAGTATATGCGTCATGCAACCACTAACCGCGGGCATTACGAAGGCTGGCGCCGGCACCGACGGCATCGTGTGGAATATCCTAGGCCAAACCTACGTGCCGAAATCGGTGAGCGAGAGCTCGTTCTCCTGGCACGCGACCTTTCCGCCTGGCACCTTCGTGCCACCGCACATCCATCCGACCCAGGACGAATTCATCTACATGTTCGAGGGCCGCTTCGACCTCATGCTCGACGGCAAAGATTTTGTCGCGACTTCGGGCGACCTTATTCGGTTGCCGATGGGCTTGCCTCACGGCATCTTCAACAAGTCCGACCAGCCGGTGAAGTGCTTCTTCTGGGTCTCCCCGACCCGTAAACTCTACGACCTGTTCTGGGCCATTCACAGTATGAAAGAGCAGTCGCCTCCCGAGGTCGTCGCGCTCTCGGCCAAGTACGAAGTCTTATTCCTGCCGCCTCCCGAGTAAGCAAGGCCGGTTACGGAATTTCCTCCGATCGCCGGCACACCGACACCTAGGCGGCTTTGTTGACCTGCTCGCGGGCAAACCCCGCCGTTGCCGCGTAGCCGCATACGATCGCCTTGCGCTGCTCGAACGACAGGACGTCGTCGATGTTGCTGAAACCGTCCGGCGCGCGCGCCTCGACCGCGTCGATGACGCCTTCCGGTCCGCCGCGCCAATTCATGCGCACGATTTCGGCCGTCAGCGGCAGCCGTGTTTGCTCGTAGGTCCACAGCGCGTGCATCGGATGTTCGCTGTCCTTCAGCCGGTCGGCCAGGAACCTCGCATCCAGGATTGCCTGCGAGGCGCCGTTCGAGCCCACCGGATACATCGGATGCGCCGCATCGCCCAGCAAGGTGACGCGGCCGTGGCTCCAGCGCGGCAATGGATCACGGTCGCACATCGGATATTCCCAGAATTCGTTGGTCGCCTCGATCAGCGCTCTCGCATCCACGTACGGGATGCGGAAACGCTGCACGTGCGGCATCAGATCCTCGAAACGGCCCAGCCGCGACCAATCCTGCTTCTGGGGCGGCGGCGTCGATCCGTCACCGACCCGGCCGACCACCGCCCAATTGGTCAGCCGCTTATCCGGCCGCGAACCTTCTGCGATCGGATAAATGACGACTTTTGCAGCAAGCCCTCCGGCCACGACCATCGAGCGGCCGGTCAGGAAGGCCGGCCAATCGACCGCACCGCGCCACAGCATGAGGCCGTTCCAGGCCGGCGGGCCCTCGTTAGGATAAAGCTTTTCGCGCACCAGCGAATGGATGCCGTCGGCGCCAATCAGAACGTCGCCACGCGTGGTGTGCCTGTGCGAGCCGTTGCGGTCGAAGAAATAGGCCGTCACGCCGCTGTCGTCCTCGGTGAATGACCCAAGGCGACAACCGAGATGAATGCGCGATTCTCCGAGCCGCGCGCGGACCGCTTGGTAGATCACGCCCTGAAGCCGTCCGCGATGGATCGAGAATTGCGGGATGTCATAGCCAGCGTCGAGCCCGCGCGGCTCGCGCCAGATATCCTGCCCGAAACGGTTGGTGTAGAATAGCTCGTACGTGCGGATCGCGACCGCATCCAGGCGTTCGAGCAGGCCGAGCTCGGCCAGTTCCTTGATGGCATGCGGCAACGTATTGATGCCGACGCCGAGTTCGCGGATGGCGTCCGCCTGCTCGAAAATTTCGCAGTCGATGCCACGCGCGTGCAGCATCAGCGCCGTCACCAGCCCGCCGACGCCCGCCCCTGCAATAATGACCTTCATGGCCAGATACTCCCACGACCCGCTCGCGTAGACCGGAGGGTCAGTGTGCCGTGCACGGCCAAAAATGCAATGATATGTCCTCGGGATGGTTATGGCGGTGCGCGCGACCGCAACGACCGAGGTTTCCTCGTCGTGCCCCGATGTGAGCAATACGATCACTCGATTGAGATTTTCCCGCGTTGCACTGTTTCGCGCCAGAAATCAGCCTCTGACCTGATGCTTGCCGCAAACTGCTGGCGCGACAATTTGGGAACCAGCATACCCAAAGTCGTAAAGCGCTCCTGCACCAAAGCGGTGCTTTGCGCCTCGAACACCGCCTGCGCCAAGGTGTCGAGGACGCTCTCCGGGGTGCCGGCCGGGGCAGCCATGCCGAACCAATTCGATGCGACGAAGCCCGGGAAACCGGACTCGGCGATGGCCGGCACGTCACGCAGCATCGGAACGCGCTGTTCGGTCGCGACCGCGAGCGCCGTCAGCTTGCCCTCGCTGAAACTCGTCCCAACCGCAGCCAGCCCGATTGGAAAGACCTGAATTTCGTTCTTGAGCAGCGCCAACACCGCCGGCGGTGAACCGCGATAGGGAATGCACGTGATGTCCGCGCCTGTGGTCTGCCTCAGCCGCTCCATCATCAAATGGTTTACCGTCCCCAGACTCGGCACGCCGTAGTTCACCTTGCCGGGATTGGCCTTGGCGTAAGCGATGAATTCCTGGAGCGTGCGTGCCGGCACCGTCGGATTCGAGAACAGCACCAGCGGGACCTCCGCGGTCTTGGCGATCGGGGCCAAAGTTGCCAACGGGTCGAACGTCATCTTCATCACGAACTGATTGATGACGAAGTTGTTGGTGGCGCCGAGGAGGATCGTGCTGCCATCGGGTGTGGCGCGCGCGACTTCTTCCGTGCCGACATTGCCGGCGGCTCCGGGCTTTGCCTCTAAGACGAGCTTCTCACCGAGTTGCGGCTCCATGCTGACCGCTAACAGGTGCATGATCGTCTCGCCGACGCCGCCGGCCGCATAGGGACTGACGACCCGGATCGGACGATCGGGATACTTGGCCGCGCTTGCGCGCTTAGCGACGAATGGAGCAAGAACAGCACTTGCCAATGCCTGCCGACGCGTCATTCGGTACACGCTGAGACCTCGCTGCGGTGCCGCCTGCTTGACCTTCTCGCGCATCAAGTCGTCCAAAAATCTGACCACTTTTTCGGGATCACGATCCTAAAACTTCGGAAACAGCTGTTTGTCCGCGAGCCAGCGCGACATGGTCGGCCGCTTTTTGCGCGCAGCCGCGCGAAAATCGTCATGGCGTTCCTTGTTCGGCCAGGCCAGCGTCGGCGTGATCGCAAGCCGCGTGCGGACGCTCTCGCGAGTCACGTTGAAAGCCATCAGGTCTTGCGCCAGCGCAAGCGGACCTTGGAAGTGCTTGCGGATTTCGCGCTCGATCTCGGGCGCCGTGTCGAAGTCGTTGAAGAAGTGGAACACCACGGCCTGGCGCGGTTTTACGAGGCTCAGAACCCTGCCGCATTCCTCCGGCGCGGTGTGCGCCATCGTTCCGATGCCGATCGCGCTTTTCTCCGGATAACCCGAACGCTCGATCAGCTGTTTTACCGTGTTGAAACATTCGTGGATCAGGAGATCGGCGCCCTGCGCATTGTCGACGAAGAACTGGCTCGGCGTGGTGTCGCCGGAAAACACAAAGCAAAGTCCGTTCCATTCCAGCCGATAGCTCACCGGACCGTCGTAGATATGGATGGCCGGAAAGCTTTTGATGACGACGCCATTTTGCTCATAGACGACGCCGGTCTTGCGGAAATCGAACTCATGGACCTCGACCTCCGCGCCCGCATCCGGAAGCAGGCCCAGCCTGGTGTCGGTGTCCCACGCAAGCGATTCCATCTGATGCCGTACGAAATGTTCGGTGCCGTATTTCGGCTCGGGGCCGGAAGGACCGTAGAGCACGAGCGGCTTTGCCCGACCGCCGGCCCAGCTTCCGACCCACACCTGCGCGAAGTCGCCGACATGATCGGCATGCAGATGGGTGGCGAAATACGCGGTGATGTCTTGGGGCGGGATTTCGAGCGCGGTAAAATTGGCCTGTGAGCCCGAACCGAAATCCATCATGAATTTATCGCCGTTGCCAAGTTCGATCAGCCAAGAGCAATTGGCCTGTCCGCGGCGTACGAAAGGCCGGCCGGTGCCAAGGGCAATGACGCGGATTTCGTCGGCGGCGAGCGGCTCTGTGCTGGGAAAATAATAATCGCGGCGCGCACTCATGGTATCACTCCAGGTCCGACATCTACGCCATACCGAACGCGAGGCCTTCCGCCAATGGACGTGATCAAAATTCAGGCATCCCAGGCTCAGGGCAGAGCGACAAAGACTCGCACCGGACGCCAGCGTTCGCTTGCGCTATTTCAGGCTTTTGCCCTAGTATCAAGCACCTAGACCAGCAGTGAAATCGGAGGTTTTCGGAAACATCGAGGGGCTTCTGATGTCCAAACGAACGATCGCGGTTGTCGCTGCCATTACTATTTCCGCCAGCGGGGCGTTGGTGCAACAAACATCGGCGCAGGAGGTCAAGGTCGGCGTCGTCCTGCCCTATACCGGCGTCGGTGCTGAACTTGCCCAACAGATAGACCGCGGCCTGGAGCTTTATCTGAAGCTCGATGCCGATCAGGTGAAACCCTACACGATCACGCTCGTCAAGCGGGACTCCAAGGCTCCGGACGGCGCCGCCGCCAAGATCGCGGTCCAAGAATTGCTCACACAAGACAAGGTCGACGCGCTTGCGGGCTGGGTCTATTCGCCGGATGCCATCGCATCGGCTCCGGTCGTCAACGCCGGCAAGAAGCTCGCGGTCATTATGAATGCCGCGACCTCGTTCATCACCAACCTGTCTCCGGACTACGTTCGCACGTCGTTCACCATGTGGCATTCCAGCTACGCGTTGGGCGAGCAAGCCGCTAAGACGCTGCATGCGAAAACGGCCGTCGTGGCCTACACCGACTATCCGCCCGGCAAGGACAGCCTGGAGGCGTTTAAGACCTCCTTTGAAGCCAGCGGCGGCAAAGTGATCGACGCCATCCCGGCGGGCGGGCCCGGCGCCGTGCCCGATTTCACGCCGTTCTTCCAGCGCGCCAAGGATGAGAAGCCGGACGTATTGTTCGTATTCGTGCCGGCGGGCGACCACGCGAGCGCAGTCGTCAAGACATACGGCGCGCTCGGCATGGCCGCCGCCGACATCAAGCTGATCGGACCTGGAGACATCACGCAGGATATCAAGTTGCAGGCCATGGGTGACGCGGCGGTTGGCCTGATCACGATGGGCCACTACAACGCGGACCTCGACAATCCGCAGAACAAGCGCTTCGTCGCCGCCTGGAAAAAGGAATACGGCGCCGATACGACCACGGACTTCACCGCCGTCGGCGGCTACGACGGCATGGCGGCCATCGTCCACGCCGCCCAGGCCACCAAAGGCAAGATGGATGGCGACGACGCCGTGAAGTCGCTGCTCGGCTGGAAGTTCGACAGTCCGCAAGGGCCGATCATGATCGATCCGGAGACCCGCGACATTATCATGAACGAGTATCTGTCCGAGGTGGTGAAAGGCCCGGACGGCAAGTTTCACGAGAAGCAGCTCGCCGTGGTCAATAACGTGAAGGACGAGTGCAAGGTGCTAGCGCTCGGCCCGTGCGCTCCCAAGAAATGATCGGCACACGCCGACGATTTTCACCGCTGGGGCCGCCGATCCGCAGACGCGGACGGCGGGAAGCGGGATTGTCAGTGGATTTTGCCAGTAATTTCCCCAGCATCTTGTTAGGCGGACTCTCCGCCGGCACCGTGCTGTTCATCGTCTCGGTCGGGCTTTCGGTGACCATGGGCCTGATGGGGTTCGTCAACCTCGCCCACGGTGCCTTCGCCATGTTCGGCGGCTACGTCGTCGTGCTGGCGATAAATCGCGCGCATATCGGGTTCGCCGCGGCGCTGGCGCTCGCCTTTGTCGCCACCGCGACGCTCAGCGTGCTGCTGGAGCGGCTGCTTTATCGCCGGCTCTACGGGGCCGGCGAACTCGATCAGGTCCTGTTCACCCTCGGCTTGATCTTCATTTTCATAGCCGCGATCACGATCGTGGTAGGCCCCGAAAGCCAGCCGCTTCAGCTGCCGCCGGCGTTGGGCGGCCAGCTCAACCTCGGCTTCACGCAGTATCGCACCTACAGCATCTTCCTCATCGTGATCGGGTTTCTGATCGTGTCCGGCATCTGGCTCGCCTTCGAACGCACCCGCATCGGCATCCAAATCCGTGCCACCGTCGACAACCGCCGTATGGCGGAATCGCTCGGAATCAATGTCGATCGACTGTTCACGATTACTTTCGCCTTCGGCGGCGGCATGGCGGGGCTTGGCGGCGGGCTTGGCGCCGAGTTCTTAGGCCTCGATCCGCAATACGCGCTCAAATATCTGGTGTATTTTCTGATCGTGGTGTCGGTCGGCGGTCTCGGCAGCGTTGCCGGTGTCTATTTCGCCTCGCTGCTCATCGGCGTGCTCGACTTTGTGCTCAAGCTCTATCTGCCCAAGGGCGGCACCATCTTCATCTACGCGCTGACCATCCTGCTGCTGCTGTGGCGGCCGCAGGGACTCTTTGGCAGGAAAGAGACATGAGTTCCGCTGCCTCTGCCGCGCCGACGCCTGCTGCCGCCACGCAACTCGATCATCCGGCGGCCCGCTTGCTGATCACGCGCCATCGCTTTCGCTGGTGGGAAGCGCTGCCGTGGATCGCGGCGCTCGGTTTTTACTTCGCCTTTCCCGATTATCTCGGCTTCGGCACTGAGCTTTTGATCGCGATCCTGTTCGCGCTGTCGCTCGATCTCGCGCTCGGATATGCCGGCATCATCACGCTCGGCCATGCGGCATTCTTCGGCGCCGGAGCCTACACGGTCGGCATGCTGGCCTTCTACGGCATCTGGACCGAGCCGATCACGGGCCTCCTTATAGCCGCTGTGGCGGCTGGGCTGGTCGGTTTGCTGTCGGGTCTTGTCTTGTTGCGCACCCAGGGCCTGACGCTGCTCATGCTCACGTTGTGCACCATGGCGCTCCTGCAAGAGGCGGCGAACATGGCGCACGACTATACCGGCGGCTTCGATGGCCTGCCCAATCTCTCCATTTCGCCGGTGTTCGGCGTGTTCGAGTTCAATCCGCTTTACGCCAACACGCAATATCTCTACGCCCTCGCCGTTCTGGTCATCTGTTTTCTGTTCGTGCGCACGTTGGTCTACTCGCCATTCGGCCAAAGCCTGACGGGCATCCGCGAAAATCTGCTGCGCATGCATGCGATCGGGTCGCCGGTGCGGCGCCGGCTTGTCATCTGCTACACCATCTCGGCGGCGATCGCCGGCATCGGCGGCGGCCTGTGGGCGCAAACCAACGCTTACGTCAACCTCAGCGCGTTCGATCTCGATCGCGCGGCGACCGTGCTCATCATTCTCATCCTCGGCGGCTACGGCCGGCTCTACGGCGCGTTCGTCGGCGCCATCGCCTATATGGCCCTGGAGCACTTCCTGGCGCGGATTTATCCGACCGCCTGGCAACTCGGCCTCGGGCTGCTGCTCGTTTTGATCGCCTTGTTCGCGCGCAATGGCATTTTGGGTCTCGGCGACGTGCTGTGGCGGCGCTACGGCGCCGGGCGTGCGGTGTCGTGACCGAAACTCGTTTAGAGACGCGGGCGCTCAGCCGCAGCTTCGGCGCGCTCAAGGCCGTTCAGGAGGTTGACTTCAAGCTCGCTGCCGGCGCGCGCCATGCGCTGATCGGTCCCAACGGCGCCGGCAAGACCACGTTCATCAATCTGCTGACCGGCGTGCTGCCGCCGACGAACGGCAGCGTACTACTGGCAGGCCGCGACATCACCGCGACCGCGCAGGCCGAGCGGGTCAAACTCGGCATCGCGCGCACGTTCCAGATCAACCGGCTGTTCCGGGGATTGTCGGTTCTGGAAAACATCAGCATTGCGGTCGCCGAGCGCGTCGGTGCGGCGCCGTCCATGTTCTATCCGGCCGGCAGGCGCACCGACATCATCGCCGAATCGATGGAACTCCTGGAGACGCTGAAGCTTGCGGATTCCGCACGCCATCGCGTGTCCGAACTGCCGTATGGGCGCCAGCGCCTGGTCGAGCTTGCGATTACGATCGGGCTGAAGCCCGCGGTGCTCCTGCTCGACGAACCCGCCGCCGGCGTGCCGAGCGCCGAGAGCCACATCATTCTCGACGCCATCGAACGATTGCCCAAGGATATTGCCGTGCTGATCATTGAGCACGACATGGATGTGGTGTTTCGCTTCGCCAAGCACGTCACCGTGATGGTCAGCGGCGCGGTCTTCGCCGAGGGAACGCCGCGGGAGATCGAAGCAAATCCGCAGGTGCGCGCGGTCTATCTCGGTCAAGCCGGCCAAGGGACTGGCCATGCCTAGCACGCTCGAGCTGAGGCACGTCTCGGCGGGCTATGGCGAGACCGTCGTGATCGAGGATATCGATCTGAAACTCGCGCCCGGCGAGTGCATCAGCGTGATCGGCCGTAATGGCGTGGGAAAAACCACGCTGCTGGCAACCGTTATGGGCCACACCACCCTGCACGCAGGCGACGTGATGCTCGACGGGCAAGGCATCGGCGCGGTGCCGAGCTTCCGTCGCGCCCTTGCCGGCATCGGCTTTGTACCGCAAGAGCGCGAGATTTTCCCCTCGCTGACGGCGCGCGAGAACCTCGACGTCGGAGCGCGCCCCGGACATTGGACGCTGGCGCGCGTCTTCGAACTGTTCCCAAGGCTTAAGGAACAACTCGGCAATATGGGCAATCAGCTCTCAGGCGGCGAGCAACAGATGCTGTCGATCGCGCGCGCTCTGCTGACCAACCCTTCCGTCCTGCTCATGGACGAGCCGACCGAAGGCCTGGCGCCGGTCCTGGTCGAGGCATTGAGTGAAGTGCTCGCACGGCTGCGCGCCGAGAGCGCGCTGTCCATCATCCTCGTCGAACAGAACAGCCGCGTAGCGCTGGCGTTCTCGCCGCGCACGGTGATCCTCGACAAGGGCCGCATCGTCTACGACGCCGAATCCCGGCCGCTGCGCGCCGATCCGGAACTCCTGGCCAAGCTCATCGGCATCGTCGAGTGACGCGTCAGGTGCGTACGTGACGTGAGATCGGATCAATGGTGGGCGCACAAGGACTCGAACCTTGGACCCGCTGATTAAGAGTCACCGAAGAAACTGAAGCTTACCGAGGCTATTCCGACAAAGGCCTGAATATGCGTCTATTGATTTCATTATAGCGTTCTAAGTTGTCGGAATTGAGCGTGAGTATGAATTGTGGCGCCGCAGATCCTTCGGGGACGCGAACTGATAAGGAAACTCTACTTTCCTCATCAGTTACCGCGTGTGCCGGTGCGTATGTGCAGCCATTAAATACAACTTCCAACCAAGCGGTTATGAGCCAGCGCTAAGTTCGTTGCAACGGCTAACCACATCATGACCGGGGTGAAGCTCTTATTCCGCGTAACCCTGCGGCGGCTGGGACCTTACTGCGGATTGTTGGGAAACCCAATTGTCAATCTCGAAGCAGTCATGTCACGTGAATCAAACGGCAACAAACATTTGCCTTAAAAGTGCCTACGATCGAAATTCCTCAATTGATCCCGTAGCTCTGTCGGATAGAGCAGCGGTTTCCTAATTTACGGTCCGAGCGCTTTTAGGCCACGCAAAAATCGAGAGCACGGCGACGTATCTCGGCCTTAAAACAAAGGCCGATCCGATTGCAGTTTGCCGGGCTTTCGATATCTGAGGGAGGGCATTGCCGTGCCTGCGACCTTGCTTGCTCAGGCCGACGAGGTGATTGAATAAGCCTTTCGCAATGCGTCAGTTGACGGTGGCAAACCGACGTGATGGGTCGTCTTCGACGCTTTGAACGTCCACTGAGAATGTCCGCTCCCGAATTCGATAGCGTCGCTGCGTTTCGACCACCGCTGCGTCGAGCCAGACCTGCCGACTGCGGCGTGATATTATTGTGTGCGCCGATGAGGTGAACAATGAAACTTCCCCGCCGACGTTTTCTGCAACGGGCAGTGGGCGCTGCCGCGCTTTCGGCTTTGTCACCTAGTGCGAGGGGGCAGTCCTATCCAACCCGACCAGTGCGCTGCATTGTAGGGTATCCCGCCGGCGGTCCAACGGATATCTTCGTGCGGTTGCTGGCTCAATCTCTTTCTGAGCGGTTCGGCCAACCATTCCTCGTCGAGAACCGGGCAGGCGCCTCCAGCAATGTCGCGACCGACGCAGTCGTGCGCGCCCCGGCCGACGGCTATACACTTCTCGGGGTCGATGCCGCCGCCGCAATCAACGCAACGCTCTATGAGAACCTTAATTTTAATTTCATCCACGATATCGCGATCCTTGGCATGATCCGCGGTCCCCTCGTGGTCATGGTAGATCCATCGGTTCCAGTCAGGACGGTTCCCGAACTGATTGCCTACGCCAAAGCGAATCCGGGCAAGATCAACATGGCCTCCGCGGGTGTCGGAAATCCGACGCATCTGGCGGGAGAGATGTTCAAGGTGATGACTCATATTGATATGACGCACGTTCCTTATCGCGGCGGCGCGCCGGCAATCGCCGACCTGCTCGGTGGCCAAGTGCAGATTTATTTTGGGACCCTGCCGGCAACAATTGAGCATATCCGAGCCGGCAAACTTCGCGCGCTGGCGGTGACCAGCTCGACGCGCTTTGATTTATTGCCTGATCTCCCGACGGTCGCTGATACCGTGCCGGGCTACGAGGCGAGTGAGTGGTTCGCCATCGGTTTGCGCAAAAGCACACCAGCAGTGATTGTCGAAGAGCTTAGAGTCCGTCCGGGAACATCGAGCGGGATTACAAAGTTTTCGGAGCATGAGGCGGATTGAGGCGAGGCGTAGGAACGCGAGCGCCGTGCGGTTGAGGTTCTCCCAATCTTTGACGAGCCTTCTGCAGCGGTTGAGCCAAGCAATGGTGCGCTCGACGACCCAACGGCGTGGGAGCACCACAAATCCTTTGGCATGATCGGAGCGCTTGACGATTTCAGTTGTGAGGTGAGGCAGGATCTTTGCCAGCGCCTTCTGGAAGTCCGGCCCCTGATAGCCACCGTCGGCAAAGAGCTTCTTCAAGAAGGGATACATTCCGAACAGGGTCGCAAGCAGCAGGATGCCGCCGTCGCGGTCCTGGATATCGGCGGGATGAACGATGGCGTGGAGCAACAAACCCAGCGTATCTACGAGAAGGTGGCGCTTCTTGCCTTTGATCTTCTTGCCTGCATCATAGCCATGCGGATCGATACAAGACCCCCTTTTTCAGCACTCTTGACGCTTTGACTATCGATGATGGCGGCGGTGGGGCTGGCTTCGCGTTCGCCTTGCTCGCGGCACTCCACATAAAGCGCGTGATGGATGCGATCCAGCGTGCCGTCCCAACTCCATAGGTCGAGATAGTCGAACAGCGTGCTGCGTGCCGGCAGGTCTTTCGGGATCGCCCGCCACTGGCATCCCGTACTCAAAACATACATGATCCCGTTCATCACCTCGCGCACGTCGACGTGACGCCTGTTGCCGCCCCGCTTGGCCGACGGAATCAACGGCTCGACGTGCACCCATTCATCGTCGGTCAGATCACTGGGGTATCGCAATTTGCTGCGGTCATAGCGCCCGCGGTTCTTCGCCGTCCACATCGGTGACCCTCCTCGAATCAGATCACCTCCTTTGAATCAAAGCAATTCAAAGGATTCAAAGATGTTCCCGGACGGACACTTAGCAAGGAAATCTACGCCGCTCTCGGAGACGCAAAAATGCAGGGGCGGTTCGCCGATTTGGGGACAACGGTGTTCCGCGGCTCGCCGGCCGATTTTGAAAAGTTCATCGCCGATGAGACTGAGAAGTGGGCCAAGGTCATCAAGTTCGCGAATATCAAGCCAGACTGATCGGCCAATTTCGTCGAGCAGTTTTGGGAGCAAACGCCATGACACTTCGGCGTCGCCGCACTTTTCTGCATCTAGCAGCGGGCGTCGTTTCGAAGCTTAAATCTCAATGAAGTTGGTTCAAATTCTGCTGCCCGTTCAGGACAACCATGGCCGTAAATTCAAACGAGCCCTCTATTCGAAGATTCACAAGCACTTGGTCAAACGATTTGGCGGACTGACCGCCCATACCAGGTCACCTGCGCGCGGCCTTTGGAATTCCAAAGGCGCGACCAAGCGGCCGGATGCGGGTGGGAGAGTAAGCGTCCGAGCGTTTGTTGCAGCGCAAATTAACAGCCTCTGACATTCGCGATGTCAGCGCGACTTCCGCTGTTGGTCCAACTGCGACTGAATCGCTGCGTCGCATTAAGTGAAGCGACGTCCGCCCCCTTGAAGTTCGGGCCGCGCGCTCAGCCTCTCGGTTTGGCCGACCCGGAACTCGCTGGGCTCGAAATCAGAGGTTGATTTCCGCGACCCATTCGTCTGGCGCGGGCGTTCCCGTCGCGAAACGGACTCGGCATATTCTCGTTTCGTATTGTCCGGAAAAGAAGTGTGCCAGGTTGGCCGTGATCTTGCTCTTCAACAGGTCGCTGCTTTCATAGTTTCGCAGCGCCTGTTCGGTCGCCCACAGGCTAATCGTCGAGCCAGAGTCGGGATCATCAACGTCCTGCACCAGCCAGCGTCCGCGAAGACCTTCGACGGGCCCGGCATTCGAGATCGCCGCCTGATACGCGCGCTCAAACCCGTCCCAGGTTCCTGGTTTAAGCTTACCGCGAATGATGCGTAGTAACATCTTTCCCTCCATCAACCTGGCCATGCGTCCGTTACCCAGCGATGGCCAGAATTTTCGGACTTTTGCATTGACGGCGTGTTTGCGCAAACCGCTTGGCCAACCGCTCTCAAAGAATATCAGGCTCGTAAACACCCGTTGAGACCTTCGGGATAGTTACTTCAAAATTTGGCGCTAGGTGACCTGCGCCTGTACGTGCTCATACAATTGGCGTAGCCTAATCGTAGAGCTGCCAGCGGGCTTGCCGACGCTCCGTGAAATCAAGGGCGGCGTTTATGCCTCCGGCGGGCGAGCAATCCGAAATTAAATCGCCATTGGTTCGCGCACACCTTCTGCATCTGCGGAAGTCGTTCAAGCTCGTGGAGCAATGCTATGAAACTTCCCCACCGAAGAAATTTCCTGAGTCTGGCAGCGGGCGCTGGGGCGCTGTCGACCGCCGCGCGATTTGCTTGGGCGCAAACCTATCCGTCGCGGCCGGTGCGCATCATCGTCGGCCTACCCGCTGGCGGCCAGATAGACATCGTCACGCGGCTGATCGGACAATGGCTGTCGGAGCGTTTGGACCAGACTTTCATCGTTGAGAACCGGCCCGGCGCTGGTGGCAATATCGCCACAGAGGTGGTCGTGCGCGCGCCGGCGGACGGTTACACGCTTCTCATGTGCACTACGGCAAACGCCGTGAATGCTACGCTCTTTGAGAACTTGAATTTCAATTTCATCCGCGACACTGCTGCAGTTGCTGCCACCAACCGCATTCCGGCTGTGCTTGAAGTGCATCCCGCCTTCCCGGCGAAGACGGTACGCGACTTGATCGCCCACGCAATGGCCAATCCCGGCAAGGTTGACATCGCGACGCCTCCGATAGGAACCGGGCCCCACAGGGCCGCCGAGCTTTTTAAGATGATGACGAATGTCGATGTCCTGATTGTGCCCTATCGGGGCGACAGCCCGATGCTGGCGGACCTGCTTGGCGGACAGGTGAAAGTGGCCTTCGGCGGCATCTCCGCCTCCATCGAACACATCAAGGCCGGAAAGCTTACGGCACTGGCCGTGGCGACGGCGGCGCGATTGGACGCGTTGCCGGCTGTCCCGACGATCGGTGACTTCGTACCCGGTTACGCGACGAGCGGCTGGCAAGGTATCGCCGCGCCCAGCAGTACGCCGGTCGAAATCGTCGACAAGCTCAACAAGAATATCAATGCAGCGCTCGCCGACCCGAAGCTGAAGACGCGGCTGGCGGATGTAGGCGTTGAGCCCATCCCGATGACGCCAGCCGAATTTGGCAAATTCATCGTCGACGAAACCGAGAAGTGGGCCAAGGTGATCAAATTCGCCGGCATCAAGGCGGAGTGATCATGCCGTGTCGTCGCACCGACAAGGTAATGAGTGATTTCGCAGTGCGGCAATTGGCGGTGAAGAAGTGACATTGTGGGTCATCAACTGCCTCGCGGGTCACTGGCTGGCGCGGCAGAAAGACCCCCAACACCGGACACGAAAGTGGACGGTCGGCGCGGCGGTTCAGGGCCAATTTCCGCCGCACGCAAGCGCAGCAAAAACATCGCCTCTTTTCGCGGTCGGACCACCTTGAAGTCGGTCACAGACCTGCCGGTTAGGGCGTGCTATCGTTGCAGTGATCCAGCGCGCGTGGCCCCCAAGGGAGGGTCCGATGTCGATCAACATCGCAAGGCGGCAATTCATTGTTGCTCTCGGCAGCGCGGCATCCGCGTGGCCACTTGGGGTACGCGCGCAGCAGCTCCGTGGCGTGCGCCGCGTCGGCGTACTGATGTCCTCGGCCGCCGACGATTCCCTGGGACAGACCAACATCGCGGCGTTTGCACAGGGATTGCAGCAATTGGGTTGGGAAGTCGGCACCAACGTGCGGATCGACACGCGATGGGGTGCCAACGACACCGAGCGCTTTCGCAAATACGCGGCGGATTTGGTCGCATCGGCGCCGGATGTCATCGTGGGCACGGCCGCCTCCATCGTCGGGGACTTGCAGCAGGCAAGCCGCACCGTACCTATCGTGTTCGTAACGACAATCGATCCGGTCGGAAGCGGATTGGTCGCCAGCCTCGCGCACCCCGGCGGAAACATCACCGGTTTTACCGCGTACGAATTCAGTCTGAGTGCGAAATTGTTGGAACTGCTCAAGGAGATCGCGCCCGGTGTGACGCGAGTGGCGGTCGTTCGCGATCCTTCCGTGCCCGCCGGGTCCGGTGGCTTTGCTGCGATCCAGACTGCGGCACCGTCGTTCGGAGTGGAGTTGACCCCCGTTGGTGTGCACGACGCCAGCGAAATCGAGAGCGGCATCACGGAATTCGCGCGCGGGTCGAATGGTGGGCTGATCGTGGTGGGCCCCGGATCATCGATGATGCTTCATCGCGACCTGATTGTCACGCTAGCGGCCCGACACCATTTGCCTGCAGCCTACAATTCTCTCGCCTACGCTACCTCCGGCGGCCTGATCTGCTATGGGGCAGACGCAACGGATCAGTTCCGGCGCGCGGCCGGCTACGTCGATCGCATCCTCAAGGGGGAGAATCCGGCCGATCTTCCGGTACAGGCGCCGACCAAATACGAACTCGTTATCAATCTTAGGACCGCCAAGGCTCTTGGGCTTACCGTTCCGCAGTCGATCCTCGCCCGCGCCGACGAGGTGATCGAGTAAGCGTCCAACCGTTTGTTGCAGCGCAAATCAATAGCCAACGCGATGCCCGCTGTGGGCCACGAACCGCCGCGCCGCATCGTCGGAGTCGTGGCGGCAGTACCCTCAATATGAGACACGGAGCGCCCGCAAAGCGAGCGCGGCAGAAGTACCCCCGAGACCTGCCGCGCGGAAACACGACCGGCGCGGCTGAGAAGGGCCAATTTCTGCCGCAAGCACCTGCAGCAAAAGCAGCGAGAGGACCTCCGTGAAGTCGGTCGCAGACGCGCTGGTTAGGGCGTGATATTCTTCCCACATTGCAGCGGGCGTGATCTCGTTGGGGCAGATCAAATGGCAATCGGCATCGGACGGCGCGAATTTGTAGCTGCGCTCGGTGGAGCGGCTGTTGCAAGGCCGCTGGCGGCGCATGCACAGCAGCCGGCGCTGCCGGTGGTCGGATTCCTAAGTAGTAGGTCTCCCGGCGAGTTTGCATCAATTGTCGCGGCCTTCCTCCAAGGTCTAAGGGAAACCGGCTCCATCGAAGGTCAGAACGTCGCGATCGAGTTTCGCTGGGCGGAGGGCCAATACGATCGCCTGCCAGCGCTGGCAACCGAGATGGTCGGCCGCAAAGTAGCTGTGATCGCTGCAGTTGGTGACGTTGTTTCAGCACTAGCGGCCAAGCGAGCAGCACCGACTATTCCCATTGTCTTTGTTATTGGGGGTGACCCAGTCCGCTTTGGCCTCGTTGACAGCATCAACCGCCCTGGAGGCAATATCACGGGCGTGAGCCTGATCTCTAGCGGCCTTGGGGCAAAACGATTGGGTCTATTGCATGATCTCATTCCGAATGCGGCAGTGATCGGGCTACTCGTTAACCCGAACAACCCCAATGCCGAGCCCGAACGGCAAGATGTGGTGGAGGCCGGTCGTACGATTGGACAGAAAATTGTAGTTGTGAATGCCAGCAGCGAACGCGACTTCGATGACGCATTCGCGACCATCGTCCAGCAGCGGGCCGGCGGATTGCTTGTTGCTACCGATCCATTTTTCGTGAGCCGACGCGATCAACTCGTCTCATTGGCGGACCGCTACGCCATTCCCACGATGTACCAATTCCGCGAGTTCGCGACTGCTGGAGGGCTTATAGGCTACGGAACAAATATAGCGGGCGCATATCGTCAGGCCGGCGAATACACCGGGCGTATTCTCAAGGGTGAAAAGCCGGCAGATCTCCCAATCTTCCAGCAGACTAAGCTTGAGCTAGTCATCAACCTCAAAGCTGCCAAAACCCTTGGCCTAAACATTCCGCCATCCTTGCTCGTTTTCGCCGACGAGGTGATCGAGTGAGAGCTACACGCTGCCGTGCCGCGCCGCATCAAAATCTTGCGGCAAATGTCTCAGATGGGTCATCTTCAACGTTTTGAGCGTCCGCCGGGAATGTCCGCTTCTACTTCGTTAGCAACCGAATCGCTGCGTCGCATTAGGTGAGGCGACGGGCCCGAAGCTTGACTCATGCCGCGCGGCAAAAAACTATTCGATCATCTCGTCGGCACGGATCAGCAGCGAGGTCGGAATGTCGATGCCAATCGTCTTCGCTGTCTTCAGATTGATGACGGTAAGGAATTTGGTCGCCTGTTCGACCGGCAGTTCGGCAGGCTTCGCACCCTTCAGAATCTTGTCTACAAAAGTTGCTGCACGACGCCACATCGCGGAAACATCAACCCCATAACCGATAAAACCTCCGGCCTGCGCAAATTCAACCACTCCGCATGCGGGGAGCCGATATCTCGTCGCAAGGTTTGCGCATGCCTCAACGTTGAAGATGAGAATTGGCTCTTCGATCATGATGAATGCGCCAACCGGCTTGGCGGCCATTGCCGCAAAAGCCCCTTCCAGATCGGCCGGGCCACGCACTGCAAATTCCACGAGTTCAAGCTTTAGCGAGTTGGCAGTGATCTTCATGGCCGAAATGAATGGCGTACGCAGAGAATTTTCCGGGTTGATCAGGGTGCCTGCTCGCGCCAAGTCGGGCACCACCTCTTTGACCAGCTCCAGGCGCTTCGCTGCGAGTTCCGGACGAACAGCTTCTCCTTCACAACCAGTGCCGTTATCGCGAATCAATATTTCGACACTGGTGCCGAGGTTCTTGGTCACGGCAGTGATAGTCGGTTCATAGTCGCCGCCATTGGCTTCCGCTTTGCGCTTGGTGGCTGCGTAGAACCCGTTTGAGATCAGGTTGAGCAACGCCCGCGTAATCTCCTGCGGGAAGACATCGACCTCGCCCGCATTCGGGTCAAAGGAACTCTCCAATTTGACCTCGAAGCCTTGCTTCTCGGCCCGTGCCCCGTGATAGGCGAGATTGAGGCTCTCCTCGACGAGAGCGTTGATATCGACCGATCGGTGCTCTCCAGAGCCCTGCCGCGAGTGCAGCAGCATGTTCTTGACGATCGCGTCGGCGCGCTTGCCGTGCTGGACGACCTTGTCGAGATTACCTTGCAGCGCATCGGCGATCTCGTTGATTTCGCCACGCACCTTGTCAGCGAGGTGAATGCCGCCAAGCGTCCCCCGCAACTAATCGATGAGTTCAACCGAGACGGACGAGAAATTGTTGACGAAATTGAGCGGATTCTTGATCTCGTGCGCGATACCAGCGGTCAACTGGCCGAGCGAGGCGAGCTTCTCCGTCTGCACCAGGCGGTCCTGCGCGGCGCGCAGGTCTTCCAGCGACTTCCCGAGTTCGCGGGTGCGCTTCTGAACGTCGTCAAACAAGCGCACATTCTCGATCGCAATCACCGCTTGGTCGGCGAAGGTCGTGGCCAGTTCGATCTGCTTGTCCGTGAAAGGTCTCACGGTGCGGCGCGTCAGAACTAAGATGCCAATCGGAATCCCCTCCCGTAGCAACGGCACGCCCAACATGGTGCGAAAACCGCCGATGCGTGGAGCCTGCGTCGTGTATTCAGGATCATTTAATGCATCTGGAATTTGAACTACGGCGCGATTGAGAAGGGTGCGCCCGACCAGTGATCCGCGCCCCATCATGCTGGCATTTTTCATGTATTCGGTCAGCACGTCCGGAAAGCCATGGCTTGCGACCCGTTCAAACGTCTCGCCAACCACGCTCGGACGGTGGATCGCAGACATATCCGCCTCGCAAAGGCGTGCCGCCGATTCGACCAGAGTGTTGAGCACGGACTGAAGATCGAAGGTCGATCGGCTGATGACTTTGAGCACTTCGGCGGTGGCGGTCTGCTGCTGCAGCGATTGACGCAGTTCATTGAGCAATCGCGTGTTCTCAATGGCGATGACGGCCTGCGCGGCGAAATTCTGTACGAGCTTGATTTGCTTGCCGGTAAACAGCCGGACTTCTTGCCGGTAGATGCTTATAACCCCGATCAACACGTCGTCCTTGAGCATCGGCACGCCGACGAAGGATCGCGCGCCAGTCAGCTTGACGAAGAGTTGCGTGTTCTGTGGGTTTTTCGGGTAGGCCGGGTTTTTGGCCATATCGGCGGTCTGGATCGTTCGTTTGGTTCTCGCCACCTCCGCGATTGCCGTCGTGCCAGTCATACTCACTAGCGGTTCGCGCCGCCGGGCCTCAACATACGCGGATGGCGCGTTGTGCATCGCCACAGCGCGATAAGCGTCCCCCTCGCAGAGGAATAGCACACCGAAGTTGGCTTGGCAGAGGCGCGTTGCATTTTCCAGGATGACCGCAAAAACCGGCTTTAAATCCCCTGGCGAGGAGCTGATGACGCTCAACACCTCCGCCGTGGCTTTCTCCCGCTCCAACACCTGGTGGCGTTCGCGTGTGAGACGAGCGTTCTCCGTTTCCTTGCTCTTTGCGGAACGACGATTTGAGACGAGCTTTTGCGGATTAGAGACCTTCAGCAGAGCGCCCTCGCGACGTCGCGCCTTTAATGTCGTACGCCCTGCCTTGGTGTACCGCTTCATTGCCATGCCCTAGCTGCGTACAGGGCATCGTAGCGGGTCAAGGCATAGTACCGAAAGAGCTTCGTTGCGGCGCAGCAAGCTCGGCTGCTCGACGTCCGACTTGGGTCAATTTCTGCCTCGCCCGCTACAGATCAAGGTGTCCGGTCTTCCCCCAATAGCTGCCGCGCTGGCGCGTGACTGGGGCGGCCGAGAAGGGCCAAAGCACAAAGTCGCTGCGCGACAGCCCGCTGAGGCGGGTGCTTGAGCCGATAGGCCGGTAGCCAGATGAGAGAATGACGATAGCGGGGGACGCGGCCGCGTCCTGAGATTGCGGTCCCAGCAACCTCACTCAGGAGTTCTCTGATGACCTGGCCCATGGTCAGCCCGCTGCGTCAACGCATGATCGACGACATCCGTGCGCGCAAACTCGGGCGTCATTCGCTGCGCAGCCATCTCCACAGTTGCAAGCGGTTCGCCGCTTTCCTCAAACGCTCGCCGGAGACGGCGACAGCCGACGACGTGCGCCAGTTCCAACTGACGCTCATCGAAGAAGAAGGGCTCACCATCTGCAATCGTAACCGCATCATGACGGGGGTGAAGTTCCTGTTGCGCGTGACGATGCGACGGCACGATCTCGCCGCCGAGATCTATCACCTCAAGGAGCCGCAGAAGGTGCCGGTGGTATTGAGCTCCGACGAGGTAAAGCGAATTCTATTGATGGCGCCAAGCCTCAAGGCGCGAACCATGCTGACGATCAGCTATGGCTGCGGCTTGCGGGCGGGCGAAGTGACGCGGTTGACGGTCGGTGACATCGACGGCGCGCAGAACATCATCCGCGTCGTGCAAGGCAAAGGCCGCAAGGATCGCAACGTCATGCTGCCGCCGGATGTGCTCGCGCTATTGCGAGAGTGGTGGCGCGAGCGCTCGGCGTTGGACGACGCCGGGATGCCGCCGGCAGAGCGCTGGATTTTCCCCAGCTATGGCCGCCGCAAGCCGATCACACCACGTCAGTTCAGCCGTCTGTTTCGGGAGGCCGTCAAAGCAGCCGGTATCCGCAAGCCAGGGCTGACCTTGCATTCGCTGCGCCACAGCTTCGCGACGCACCTGCTCGAACGCGGTACTGACATTCGAATTATCCAAGCTTTGCTCGGACACGACAAACTCGAGACGACGGCGCGTTACACGCGCGTGGCCACCGGCATGATCGCGGCCGTCGAGAGCCCGCTGACGCAACTGTCGCAGCCGCGCCGGAAAATGCGGAACCGTAAGGACAAGTCGAATGAAGGACCGCCGGCGTAACGCCGTCGGATGGCCCGGCCATCGCTGGAGGTCGCGGACATCTTCCGCGACCACGGCTCCGCTTGGCGTTTGGCCAACGCGGGGCATGTCAGCCTCGACCAGATCAAGGTGATGAGTGCGATCGAGCGCTGCCGCACAGCGGCGCTCGGCGGCCATGTCGCGCGTTGCGAGAACGGTGCGTGTGCTTACACCGTCGTCAGCTACAATAGTTGCCGCAATCGCCACTGCCCCAAGTGCCAGGGCGCGGCGGCACAGAAATGGCTCGCCGAGCGCGAAGCCGAGTTGCTGCCCGTCAGCTACTTCCACGTTGTCTACACGCTGCCCAGTCAACTGCGCGATGTCGCTTATCAGAACAAGCGCGTCATCTATGACCTGCTCATGAAGGCGGCGGCCGAAACCACGCTCGCCATCGCGGCCGATCCAAAGCGCCTCGGTGCCAGGATCGGCATCACCGCCGTACTGCACACCTGGGGCTCGGCGCTGACGCATCATCCCCACGTGCATATGATCGTGCCCGGCGGCGGTCTCGCGCCGCTTGTGCGTGAGCAACAACCGAGGGCGCAGCAAGAGGCCGATTGCAGCAGATGGATCTCGTCGCGCTCCAACTTCCTCGTCCACGTCAACGTGCTCGCGCGTTTGTTCCGAGGCAAGTTCCTCACCTTGGTTATGGACGCGCACGCCGACGGCCAATTGAAGTTCTTCAACACCCACGTTGGGCTCGCCGACAAACGAACCTTCAAGCGCTTCCTGGCGCCGCTGCGCCGGATCAAGTGGGTCGTCTACTGCAAGCAGCCGTTCGCGGGACCCAAGCAGGTGCTGCGCTATCTGTCACGCTACACCCATCGCGTTGCCATCTCGAACCGTCGGCTTGTCGCTGCTGATGATGGTGGCGTGTCATTCCGCTGCAAGGACTATCGCATCGAAGGTCCTGGCCGCTGGAAAACCATGACGCTCGCACCCCACGAGTTTATCCGTCGGTTCCTGATGCACGTGTTACCGAAGGGCTTCCATCGCATCCGCCACTACGGGTTGTTCGCCAACGGTAACCGAGCCAAGAGCATCGCCAAGGCGCGTGAACTGCTCGCCGTGGCGACACCGCAGACTGAATCCGAGGCCGCTTCAATGCAGGAGCCTGATCAGCCCCGCGTGCTGCCGCGCCCATGCCCCTGCTGCGGTGGCCGCATGATCATCATCGAGGTCTTTGCACGCGGCGAGGCGCCCAGGCACAAGCCATCAATCGACACGTCATGAACGCGCGGCTGATGCCAGATCAGACTGACACACATCCGCATCGCTGGCCCTCCGTCGGCATCGCCGCCGCTCGTGCCGCAGACACAAAATGCCGTCTGTCGCATCTGCTCGACCCATCGGTCTGCGCCGCAAACCGTCGCCGCCTCATGCCAAGTGGCCACAAATACCCCTGTGCGCCAGGTTCCGGTCTCACCCGCGCCGCACCATCACCGCGCCGCACCGGCCGCGCCCGGCCTCAATCCCAATAGCGCCCGCCGCACCACCCGCGATCACCTCCCGCGACTTCGTGCCTTGGCGCTTCTCGGACGCCGGCGAACACACGCGCGGATAGACCTTCACTCAGGCGTCCGAGAAACCTGCACACTTTCTGCCGCACGCGCTCGCAGCAAAAGCAGCACGCCTTTTCGTCGGACCACCGTGAAGTCGGTCACAGACCTGCCGATTGAGGCGTGGTAGTGTTCCCAACATCACGGCGGGCATAGTCCCGTCCGGCGCGGCTCAAATGGCAATCGGAAGACGGCAGTTCATATCCGCACTCGGCAGCACGGCATTCGCGTGGCCGCTCGCCGCTCACGCGCAGCAGGCGGGCAAGATACCAATCATCGGATTCTTGGGCGCGGATGCTTCAGCCTTTAGCCCATGGACGGCTGCCTTTGTGGCTCGCTTACGCGAGCTTGGCTGGATCGAGGGCAGTACCATCGCGATTGAATATCGCTGGTCGGAAGGCCGGACCGAGCGCTACGCCGAGATCGCAGCCGAGTTTGTCCACCTCAAGGTTGACGTCATTGTCACAGTCGGGAGCGCCGTCCCCATTGTTAGGCAGGCGACGGCGTCTATCCCCATTGTCTTCGCAGTGGCAATCGACCCGGTCGGCAGCGGCTTGGTCGCAAGCCTGTCCCACCCAGGAGGCAACGTCACTGGCCTATCGATCCAGGCGAATGAACTCGCGGGCAAGCGACTAGAATTCGCCCGTGAACTTGTCCCTCAGCTGCACCGTCTGGCAATCATGTTTAATGTTGGCAATGCCCAGCCCGTGCTCGAAATGGGCGAGACCCAGGCCGCGGCACGCATGCTCGGTCTCGAAGTCGTCCCACTCGTGATCCAACGGGCTGAGGATATCGCTTCCGCCTTTCAGGCGCTCAAGACCCGAGCGGACGCGCTTTATGTTACGGTCGATCAACTTATTGTTGCCAATCGCACAAGCATTCTCTCGTCCGCGCTAGCCGCGCGGCTGCCGACGATTTTCAGTACTCGCGACTTTGTTAAAGGCGGCGCGCTCATGTCCTACGGACCGAGCTACACGGAACGGTTCGGGCACGCGGCAGACTATGTGGACAAGATTCTACGCGGGGCGAAGCCCGGCGATCTCCCCGTCGATCAGCCGACCAAGTTCGAGCTAGTTATCAATCTCACGACCGCTAAAGCGCTCGGCCTTGCAATTCCAACGAGGTTGCTCGCCACCGCCGAGGTGATCGAATAAATCTTTCGCAGTGCGGCATTTGATGGTGGCGAAGTGACGCTATGGGTCAATCGCCACCGATTCGCGATGTCAGCGGAAGGTCCGCTTACCCTCCGATAGCTACTGTTTCACTGCGGTGCGGTAACCGACGTTGAGGGCCCCATCGCGACACTTAATGCGACGCAACGATTCGGTCGCTTTCGGAGTGAAGCGGACATCCAAGTGACGTGAATGATCCCAGCGGAAGTCGACGTTCTTGATGTCTATTCCGGTTTGCGATCCAAAAACGGACATGGGCCGCCACCTCGGCGAAATTGCTGAAGGTGTTACATCGCGAACGAAAAGCGTGCCGGCAGCACGACACCCATCACGAGAGACCCAGGTTTTTCGATGGTTGAGCGCGATAAATTCCGGAATAGAATAGGTTCAAGGTCGGCATAGTCGGACCAACCTGGGAGACGCCAAGATGATGAGGGCCTTGCTTGCGGCATCACTGTGCGCCGGATGGGCGCTGCACGGCGCCGAACTCGCGAACGCGCAAGCCTATCCCACCAAGGAGCCGATCAAGGTGGTCGTCCCCTTCCCGCCCGGCGGACCGACCGACGGCATGGCGCGCATCATCTCCGAGCGGCTCGGCGCAGTGCTCGGCCAGACCATCGTGATCGAAAATCGCGGCGGCGCCGGCGGCGGCATCGGCGCCAAGTTCGTCGCCGCCGCCGATCCCGACGGCTACACTATCCTGATGACGCCGGGCGGATGCGCTGACCACCGGGCCGGCCATGAACCCCAACATCGGCTACGATCCGGTCAAGGTGTTCGCGCCGGTCTGCCGAGCTGATCGAGACGCCGCTGATCGTCTCGGTTAATCCGAGCCTGCCGGTGAAATCGATGGCCGAGGTCGTGGCCTACGCCAAGGCCAATCCGGGCAAGATCAAATGGGGCTCGCAGGGCTTCGGCACCGCGCCGCATCTGCTCGCCGAAATGTTCAAGCTCGAAGCCGGCGTCAACATCCTGCACGTGCCCTATCGCGGAACCGGCGCCCGTGCTCAACGCCATTCTGGCCAACGAGGTGCAGATGATCGCCGATCCCAGCACCACCAGCCTGCCGTACATCCAGGACGGCAAGCTGCGCCCGATCGCGATCGCCGGCAACGACGCGCGATCCGAAATTGCCCGACGTGCCGACCGTGGCCGAGGCAGGCTTTCCCAAGCTGCAGTCGCCGTTCTGGCTCGCCGTCGTGGCGCCGGCCGGAACGCCGCCCGCCATCATCGGCAAGCTCAACGGCGCATTCCGTCAGGCGCTCGCCGCGCCGGAGACGCGCGCGCGGCTCGACGCGCTCGGCGCCGAGAGTCAAGATCGGCACGCCCCGAGGATCTCGACAAGATGCTCGCCGCCGAGCGTGCGCTATGGACCGGGGTGGTCAAGGCGGCCAACATCAAGATGGAATGACGCTTGAGCATGTCGGTCTCCAAAGCCTGTCGAACCCCTCTCGCGTACTCAGCAGTGAGATTCCATCCGCCATGTTCCGTCGCGATACGCCCGCCGAAGCCGAATTCCGCACGGAAGTGCGGACATGGCTCGAGGCCAATCTTCCGGTCGCGCTGCGCGGGCGCACGGCACGGCCGCCGCCGGCGGAACTGATGCCCTGGTATCACACGCTCTCGCGCAAAGGCTGGGTCGCGCCGCATTGGCCCAAGCAGTACGGCGGCATGGGCGCCACGCTGAACGAACAGATCATCATGACCGAGGAGCTGGCGCGCATCGGCGCACCGCAGCTGCCGGCTCAAGGCCTCAATCACATCGGCCCGATCATCATGGAGTTCGGCGACCGACGCGCAGAAGGCGCAACATCTGCCGCCCATCATCGCCGGCACAGTGATCTGGGCCCAGGGCTATTCCGAGCCGGGCGCCGGCTCCGACCTTGCCAGCCTTTCGACCCGCGCCACGCTGGAGGGCGATCATTTCGTGGTGCAGGGGCAAAAGATCTGGACCACCTGGGGCCATCATTCGCGACTGGATGTTCGCGCTGGTGCGCACCGATCCGCAGGCGCAGCCGCGGCACGCCGGCATCAGCTTCCTGCTGCATCGATCTGCACAGCCCGGGCATTCGGATCAGGCCGATCAAGACGATCGCCGGCGATGATGAATTCAGCGAGGTGTTCTTCGACGACGTGATCGTGCCCGCCGAAAATCTGGTCGGCAAGCTCAACGACGGCTGGCGCATCGCCAATGCGCTGCTGGGACACGAGCGCCTCGGCACCTCAAATCCGCAATTTGCCTTGATGGCGCTGGAGCGCATCAAGACGATGGCGCGCGCTTCCGGCATCATGGCCGATCCGGCGTTCCAGGATCGTCTCGCGGCGGCCAGCATCAATGTCACGGCGCTGTCGGCGCTGTTCAGCCATGCGGTGGAGCTCACCAATCAGAAGCAAAGCCCCGGGCCGGAATCGTCGATGATCAAGATTTTCGGCTCCGAGCTTCTGCAGTCGCTCAACGACTTATTGATCGAAGCGGCAGGCGGCCACGCGACCGCCGACGAATCCGATCACGACGAATTTCGGCGCGGTGGACGTCGCGGCGCCGTTCCTTCAGTCGCGGCGCGTGACGATCTATGGCGGCTCATCGGAGATCCAGCGCAACGTCGCTCGCCCGCCGCGTGCTGAACCTGCCGAAGCTGACGGACAGCCGCGCAATAGACGGTCATGGACCTGCATCTGACATCGGAGCAGACTCTGTTGCGCGACAGCGCCGCCAAATTCATCGGCGGCGGCGGGGCCGAAGGTGGCGCGCGGATTTCGCGAGCAGGATCCGAGCTTCGCGCCGGCAGGCTGCGGCAGGCGGCGGAGCTCGGGTGGCTTGGCATTCTCGTTCCGAAGTTCGGCGAATGGCCTCGGTCTCGGCCTCACCGAACTCGCCCTGGTGCTTGAACAGGCCGGCCGCGGGCTGGTCTGCGAGCCGATCGGGCTGGCGGCGATCTCGGCGGCGGCGCTGGCGCAAGGGCACACGCCGCATCCGATGCTGGAACGGGCGATGACCGGCGAGGCGCTGGTCGTCCCGGCGCTGCAGGAGAGCGCGCATGGCGACGACCCGCTTGCGCCGCGCACGCAAGCCGCCGGGAGCGGACGGAGCACTCCGTCTGACCGGGACAGAAGATATTCGTTTGCGCCGACGGCGCCGACGGCTTTCTGGTCAGCGCCAGCGGGCGCGATGGACCCGTGCTCGTGCTATGTGGCGCGCGATGCGCCCGGCTGCACGCTGACGACGACGCAGACCGTGGAGGGCCGCAAGCTTGCGACCCTGAGCCTTGCAGGATACGCCGGCCGATCTCGTCCCACCGCATCCAGTCGTCGCGCAATGCGGTGGAGGCGCTTCATCGATCTCGCGCTGATCGCGCTGTCCGCCGAATTGCTTGGCGTGATGGAAAAGGCGCAGGAGATCACCTTCGACTATCTGCGCATCCGCAAGCAGTTCGGCAAGCCGATCGGCAGCTTCCAGGCGCTGCAGCACCAGGCGGTCAACATCTATATCCGCACCGAGGCGACGCGGTCGCTGGTGTTTCAGGTCGCGGCCAACAACGATCCCTATCGCATCGATCCCGCGCTGGCCGTCGCCGCGAAGGCCAAGGCGTCGGAAGATGCGATGTTCGTCACCAAGGCCTGCATCCAGCTTCACGGCGCGATCGGCTTCACCGACGAGCACGACATCGGCCTTTATCTCAAGCGGGCGATGCTGCTGTCGTCGCTGTTCGGCAATGCGGCGGCGCAGCGGCGCCGCTATGTCGAAATCGCCGACTTGACGGTGTAGATCCGCGAAGCCGCTATGGGCGGATATTTGCTAGCCAGGCCACGCCGATATTCGCGGCACGAACGAAATCCAGGGATACGTCATCGCACAGCGGGACTTGCTCCGTTGAACCAGGAGAAATTCATGAGTGAAGAGCAAACGGTCACCTACGAGCTGGAAGGTGAGATCGCGCTCGTCGGCTTCAACCGTCCGGACAAGCGCAACTGCTTCAATCCGACTGTGATGAAGCAATTGCGCGAGGCCATCGAGCGCGCCGGCGAAGAGGCGAAATGCGGCATCATCTTCGGCCATGGCGACAATTTCTGCGCCGGGCTCGATCTGCGCTGGGCGGCGGAGAACTGGAAGACCGGGCGCTCGCGAGCGGCTGCCGTTTCCGTTCAATCGCAACACCTATTTCGAAGCGATGGCGCGCGGCAACATTCCGTTCATCGCGGCGCTGCACGGCGCAACGCTGGGCGGCGGGCTCGAGACCGCCGCTGCGGCGCATATCCGCGTCGCCGACGAAACCACGTTCTTCGGCCTGCCCGAGGGAACGCGCGGCATCTTCATCGGCGGCGGCGGCTCGGTTCGCGTGGCGCGGCTGATCGGCTTTGCCCGCATGCAGGACATGATGCTCACCGGCCGCGTGCTCAAGCCCGACGAGGCCGAGCGCTACGGCATCGTGCAGTACGTCGTGCCGAAGGGGCAGGCGATGGCCAAGGCGAAGGAGCTGGCGCTGAAGATCTGCAAGAACGCGCCGCTGTCGAATTTCGCCATCACCAACAGCCTGCCGCGCTTGCAGGACATGTCCTACGACGACGGCCTGTTCTTCGAGCGCATGGTGGCGGAATACACCCGCAGCCCGGAATCGATCCAGCGGCTCAATCAGTTCCTCGACAAGACCGCGCCGCGCGTGCGCATGCCGGATCAAACCTAGCCGACACCGATTTCAGGGAGAAAGCAATGAGCTTGCGTGACAACGCGATCGTGGCTTACGCCGAAACCAAGGTGATGGAGAAGAGCGACCGCGACGTCTGGGTCCTGGCCGGCGAAATTCTTGAAGATTTGCTCGACAAGACCGGCGTCGAGAAAAACGAGATCGACGGCTGGTGATGGCGGGCCTGACCGGCACCGGCGCCGCCAATCCGTTCTGGGCGCAAACCACGGCCGACGTGCTGGGCCTCGAAGTGGGCTTCTGCGAGCAGGTCCACACCGGCGGCTGCTCGGCGGCGGGCTGCGTCGTGCGGGCCGCGGCGGCGATCGATTACGGGATGTGCGACGTCGCGTTCTTGTCTGTTCGCCGACACCCACGTGCTGGAGGACAAGACCGACCACAGCCACTCCTATCGGCGCGAGTGGACCGACCCTTACGGCCTGATGGGACCGCCCGGCGCGTTCGGGCTGCTCAGCCGGCGCCTACGAGGCGAAATACGGCCTCGACTACCGGATGCTGGGCAAGCTCGCGGTGACGCAGCGCAACCACGCGCTCATGAACGAGAACGCCTGCGAAAAGCTGCGCGTGCCGATCACCATCGACGATTACATGAACTCGCGCATCATCGCCGATCCGATCCGGCTGCTGGACTGCGTGATGCGCGCCGACGGCGCGGCCGGCTTAATCATGATGAGCCGCAAGCGCGCAAAGGAAAAAGGCCTGACCAAGTGCATCATCCCGATCGGCTATGCCGAGCGCACCAACTTCAAGGGCGGCGAGAACCTGGTCGACGTGACCAAGAGCGGTCACGAGATCTGCGGCAAGAAGGCGCTCGCGGCAGGCCGGGCTGGACCATCAAGGACATCGCGCTCGTTCCACCCCTACGACGACTTCATCATCGCCATCATGCTGCAGCTCGAGGCCTTCGGCTTCTGCAAAGCCGGGCGAAGGCATGCCGTTCATCCGCGAGCACGATTTCTCCTACAACGGCGATCTGCCGCTCAACACCGGCGGCGGCCAGATTTCCGCGGGCCAGGCCGCCTGCTCGTCGCACAACCTGGTCGAGGCGGTGCGGCAGCTGCGCGGCGAAGCCGGCAAGCGCCAGGTCAAGAACACCAACAATGCGCTGGTGACCGGCATCGGCTGGATCAACTACGGACGCAACTGGGGCTCGAGCGCGGCCCTGGTGCTGGTCCCGGAATGAGAGAGGCGCATGCCATGGCTACCAAAGCATTGAACGACACGCTCGGCGTCAAGCGCGCCATCAAGCATTCGATTTCTCGGAGCCGTATTGGGAGGGCGACGAAGCAGAAGAAGCTCGTCATCCAGTACTGCAAGGCGACCGAAGAAATATCAGCACTTTCCGCGTCCGGTGAGCATCTTCACCGGCCGGCGGCGCGACATCGAATGGCGCGAGGTCTCCGGCAAGGGCGTGGTGTACTCCTACACCATCACCGAGCGCGGCACGCCGGCCTTTCGCGGCACCGAGCCTTACGCCGTGGTGAGCGTCACGCTCGACGTCGGCGTCAACTTCATCGCCAACATCGTCAATTGCACGGCCGAGGAGCTGAAGGTCGGCATGAAGGTGAAGCCGTACTGGCATCCGCTCGGCGACGGCACGCATCTGCTTGATGTTCCAGCCCGACAAGGATGCGGCATGAGCGGACCGCAAGATGCGCGCGGTCCGAAAGCAGTCGCCAAATTCCTGCGTCCGCGTTCGGTCGCGATCGTCGGCATGTCGACGCGCGCGGGCAGCGCCGGCCAGATCATTCTGCAATGCCTGAAGGTCAACAACTTCAAGGGTGACATTCATCTGGTCGGCCGCACCGACGAGCCGATCGACGGCCGCCCCGTGCTGAAGAGTCCGGACGAACTGCCCGAAGGCGTCGACCTTGCCGTGTTCACGCTGCCGGCCGCCGGCGTGCGCGAGGCGATCGAGGCCTGCGCGCGGCGCAAGGTCGGCTCGGCCATGGTGTTCGCCGCGGGCTTCGCCGAGGTCGGCGATTACGCCGACGCAGGACGCCGTCACCGCCACCGCGCGGGCTGCGGGGCTCGCCGTCGTCGGGCCGAACTGCCTCGGCGTCACCAACAACGTCGACGGCATGATGCTGCACATGCTGTATGCGCGCGAGGCGCTGCGCGGCGTCAAGGACGGCGTCGCCTTCGTCGGCCAGAGCGGCGGCCTGCTCGGCCATTTCCAGCGCGCCACCGACGGCCGCGGCATTCCGCTCTCCTACGTGATCTCGACCGGCAACGAAGCCGGCCTCGAAACCACCGATTTCCTCGAATTCCTCGTCGAGGATCGCTCGACCCGCGTGATCGCGCTCTACTGCGAGGAGATCAGGCGGCCGCAGGCATTTCTTGCCGCCTGCGCGGCGCGCCCGCGCCGCCGGCAAGCCGGTGGTGCTGATGCTGGCCGGCCGCAGCGCCAAGGCCCGCAAGGCCGCGCAATCGCACACCGGCGCGCTGATCGGCGACTTCGCCACGATGCGAACGCAGGTCGAGGACGCCGGCGCCATCGTCGTTTCCACCATGGACGAGGTGATGGACCTCGTCGAAATCCTGCAGCGCTTTCCGACGCCGCCGACCAAAGGGCCCGGCATCCTCACCGCGTCCGGCGCCTACGTCGGACTGACCAACGATTTCGCCGAGGAGATCGGTCTCGAGCTTCCCGAGCTGGAGCCGGCGACGCTGAAGAAGGTCAGCGAAGCGCTTCCCGTCCTACGGCAACTACGGCAACCCGCTCGACACCACGGCCGGCTTCGCGCCGGCCATGCTTCCCGCCGTGGCCAAGGCGCTGATCGACGATCCCAATGTCGGGATGCTGTTCATCTCGTTTCCGATCAACACGGCGATCCCGGTGCGGGCCTTCAACGAGGGCATGGCGCACTCGCCCAAGCCAAAGGTGATGGTCGCGCTCGGCGACACCTGGCAACTCGGCCCCGACGTGAATGAGGCGGTGAAGGAAAGCCCGGCGGTGTACTCCCGCTCGTCCGATCGCATGCTGCGCGCCATCGCGCTCTATACCAGATACGGCCGCTCGCTTGCGCGCACGCGCGTTACCGGCACGCCCGCGCCGATCGCCGGACTGCCCAAGCTCGGCAAGGGCGCGCAGCCGGAATGGCTCGGCAAGAAGGTGCTCGCCGCGGCCGGTATTCGCGTGCCCGACGGCGACCTCGCGCGCACGCCGGACGAAGCGGCCGCGGTAGCCAAGCGGATCGGCTATCCGGTGGTTCTCAAGGCGCAGGCCGCGGCGCTGTCGCACAAGACCGAAGCCGGCGGCGTCGCGCTGAATCTGACCGAAGAGTCCGCGCTTCGCGCGGCGTGGGACACGATGATGCGGAACGTCAAACGCGCCGCGCCCGATGTCAGTCTCGACGGCGCGCTGGTCGAGAAGATGTCGCCCAAGGGCATCGAGCTGATGGTGGGCGCAAAGCGCGATCCCGGTTGGGGTACGGTGCTGTTGCTGGGCCTCGGCGGCATCTGGGTCGAAGCGCTGGGCGATGTGCAGTTGCTGCCGGGCACCGCCGACGAAGCACAGATCCGTCGAAGCCCTGGGCAGGCTGCGCTCGGCGAAGCTTCTGGCCGGCGTGCGCGGCGCGCCGCCCGCCGACGTCGGCGCGGTGGTCCAGATCGTGCTGGCGATCGGCCGGCTGATGCAGACTGTCCCCGAAATAACCGAGATCGACGTCAACCCGCTGATGGTGCATGCCAAGGGACAGGGAGCGACGGCGCTGGATGCGTTGATTGTCACACACTGACAATTCTGTGACAGACCACACGTCTTGCGTCACAAATTGAGCCTGACGAGTTTCCGAACCAATACGCGTGCAGTGAGCCTCTAAAAGCGTTGGCATGATGTGAGCCAGGATCATTCGGGATGATGCGGAGGGTGCTGGCATGGGCGAACAGTTGCAGGACAAGGTCGTGATCGTTACCGGCGCGAGCAATGGGATAGGCCGCGGCATTGCCGAGTCATTTGCAGCGGAGGGGGCGAAGACCGTGTTGGTCGCGCGCCGAGCCGCGTTGTTGGATGAGGTCGCCACCGGCATCAAGTCGCGGGGCGGGCAAGCGCTGCCGGTGCCGGCTGACCTAACGCACGAAGAGGCGGTTACCGCGCTGTTCGCCACGGTGCAGAAGACCTACGGCCGCCTCAACGTGTTGGTAAACAACGCCGGCATCGCCACGCATAGGGACATAGAGGACATCACTCTCGAATACTGGCGCGCGGCGCTCGACATCAACATCACGGCGGCGTTCCTTTGCAGCCGTGAGGCGATCCGCATCATGAAGGCGCAAACACCGCAGGGCGGGCGCATCATAAACATCGGCAGCGTTTCGGCGAAGACGCCGCGGCCGGATTCGCTGCCCTACACGGTGACCAAATTTGGCCTCCAGGGCATGACGCATCAGCTGACGATGGACGGACGCAAGTACAACATCGTCGCCTCGATCATCCATCCCGGCGCGACGCTGTCCTCATTCACGACACGCCGCGGCCGCACCAAGGCGGGCGCAGGCGAGCGGCCCGAGGACTACGTCATGGCCGCCGAAGATGTGGCGAAGGTCGCGGTGGTCATGGCTGCGCTGCCGCCGGAAGTGAATCTGTACGAGGCTACGATTTTGCCGAACCACATGCGGTCGTTTATCGGGCGAGGGTGAGGGGGAGACGCCGTGACGCTTGCCCCACCCCGACTTCATTCCCCACCTAAGAACGGCCTCCCGCGCTGCAGCAGTCTCGTGTAGCATTGTTCGAGTGCTGCCGACGGGACGCTCCGAACTCCCGATCATTGCAATGGGCAGCGATGGTGCTGTCGGCGAGCGTCCCAGCTTCGCGTTCACACATGCGCATTGCACAGCGACACTCGGAGGCATCATGAAACTTCGCCGCCGCAAATTCCTACACCTGGCAGCAAGTGCTGCCGCGCTTCCAGCCGTCTCGCGGATCGCAAAAGCGGGGACCTATCCGTCGCGGCCCGTGCACTTGGTCGTCGGTTTCCCGCCCGGCGGCACGACAGACATCATCGCACGCCTTATGGCTCAATGGTTGTCAGAGCGTTTCGGGCAGCAATTCATTGTCGACAACCGGTCGGGAGCCGCCAGCAATATTGGCACTGAGGCAGTCGTGCATGCGGCCCCTGACGGCTAGCCAATCCGGGCAAGATCAATATGGCATCAGCAGGGGTCGGAAGCCCGCAACATGTATACGGCGAGCTATTCATGGCAATGACCGGTGTCGAAATGATCCACGTGCCTTACCACGGTGAGACACCGGCAATGACCGATCTGCTGGGCGGCCAAGTGCAGGTGATCTTTGACCCGATCATCGGGGCGATTGGATACGTCAGGGCAAGCAAGTTGCGGGCGCTGGCGGTGACATCAGCCACACGATCGGATGAGCTGCCAGACATCCCAACTGTGGGCGAGTTAGTGCCGGGCTACGAGGCGATCGGTTGGCAGGGCATCGGTGCCCCCAAGAACACACCCGTTGAGATCGTCGACAACCTCAACAAGGAGATCAATGCGGGCCTCGCTGATTCCACGATGAGGGCACGGCTTGTCGATCTCGGTGGTGACCCAATGCCAATGTCGGCCGCCGAGTTCGGCAAGTTTATAGTCGACTATACTGAGAAGTGGAGGAAAGTGATCCAGGCGGCCAACATTAAGGGCCAGTGACATAGATACTCTGACGGCCGATATTCCATAGTTTCCGTTGGGCGAATGTCGCTGCCGTGAGGCAGCGGCTGATCCTTTCGCAATGCATCAATTGACGGTGGCGAAATGACGTTAAGGGTCACGAACCGCCGCGCCGCATCGTCGGAGTCGTGGCGGCAGTACCCTCAATATGAGACACGAGCGCCCGCAAAGCCGAGCGCGGCGGAAGTACCCCCGAGACCTGCCGCGCCGGGCGGCTACCGGGGTTGCCGAGATGGGCCACAAGGCGACATTCGCACCGCAGCAATTTGTGGCTCTATTCGATTACCTTGTCGGCGCGGATTAGGAGCGCTTCTGGAATCGTCAGTCCAAGCATTTTGGCGGTCTTGAGATTGATCACGAGTTCAAATGTCGCCGGCTGTTGCACCGGCATGTCCTGGGGGCGCTCACCGCGCAACAGGCGGGCTACGGGCACTGCGAGCTGACGGTAAATCTGCTCGATACGGGGACCATAGGCGGCGAATCCACCTTGCTCCGCGCTTTCGGGAAACTGGTAGATCGCCGGCAGACGGAGTGCAGCCGTGCGATCAACTATGACCTGACGATTGGCATTAATTAGCACAGACGCCATCGCATTGAGCACCGCGGCCCCAGCCGCGTGGGCGGCGTCGATGGCCGAAACAATCTCCTCCGTGCTGGTCACCCGATAGGTCAGAAGTTCGAGCCCGCGCATGCGCGCCGCATCGACCATCGTCTGAAGTTGTGTTGCCGACTTGCTGTCGGGGTCAAAAAGCGCTGCAATTCGGCGTGCGCCAGGCACGAGCTCGAGGAGAAGCTCCTGGCGTTTTCCATCGAGCTCGGTTGTCAGAATGCTGACGCCGGTCGTGTTGCCACCCGGACGCGCGAGCGAAGGCACTAACCCCGACGCCACCATGTCATCGGCTATGCCCGCGATTGGAACCGTTCGGGTCGCCTGTTGCGCTGCTCGAATTGTGAGATCGCCGCCGCAAACGAGAACCTCGGCACCCGAATGGATCAGCAGCGCCGCCCGTTCCTCGTACTGCTCAGAGGGGCTGTCAAAACCCCGGGAGTCGATGACAAGATTTCGACCCTCGATGAAGCCTTCCCGCCGCAGCCCATCGAATAGCTGTGCGAACTGCGGTGCTGTTCGGGGCAATGGATGCAATACGCCCAGACGATAGATACGTCTCGTCTCCTGCGAGTTGGCTACGAGTGGCAGAAGCCCTGTCGCGACTGCCGCACCCCCTGCAAGGATGATGAATTCACGCCGCCGCATGTGTCTGCATAAACTCCGCCTCATGCCGGGCCGAATTTATAGCAAATTACGGGCAACCAATGTCAGGGAAGGATGTCCGCTAATGAGATCGCACGCGCGCTGATATCCATGATGGTCAGGAGCCAATGCTCCAACGAAAAGGCCGGATACATTGATGCAAGACCAGACACCGCTATCTCGACGAAGACTCTTGCAACGCACGGCCGGACCATACATCCGGGTCACGAACTGCCTCGCCGGTCGCCGGCTGGCGCGTCGGGATCGCTTCAATAAGCGGACGCCGACAGGCGAAGCCGAAAAGTTGAGCTGTGGGGGATGAGCCAGAAGTCCTCTGTTCGCAAAACCGTCACCTCAGGGCGATTGCGTTAGTGAAAGAGGTAGTTGATGCCAACTGTCACAGTCTGGACGTTGCGGTTGCTGGTCGAGAAAACGTCGTTCTGGAGCGCGGGCACAATAAAGTTGCCCGGAACAGTAAAGGACGAACCGCTCAGCCCCACGTAGTCATACTCCAGTTTCCCCGTCCAATTGTTCGCGAAAGCCCACTCGACACCTGCGCCAGCCACCCAGCCAGTATTGGTGTTGCCGTTGCTGAAGGAAACTGTGGCGCCCGTCGGCACGTTGAGCAGCGTCAGATTGTTGCTCCCAACCCATGCGGCGCCACCCTTTCCATAAAACAGGTAGTGGTCGGCGGCGAACCCAAACCGCCCAGCCAGAGTGGTCAGCCATCTGCCATTGTTGCTGCCTTGGATGACGGTGCTCGAGAACGGCGTTCCACCCCCCGAATTGTTGTTGTTAGCGAACCAGTCGAAGTCCGCTTCGACACCAACAACGAGATTGTTGAATTGGTAATTGCCGCCGACTTGGCCGCCGCCAACGAAGGTCGTACTGTTATCGACGCCCAAATTGAAGAAATTGTTGCTGTCCGACACGTTGCCGTGGTTCCAGCCAGCGCCGAGATTGCCGCCGATATAAAAGCCGGTCCAACTGAAAGGCGGTGGAGGCGCATACATCGGAGCAGGCGCCGGCGGCCGAACGGGGAGATCGGCAGCATTTGCGGCCATAGGCAGCCCCAGCATCGACGATAAGAGCGCGGCTGTGCAGAGCAGTTTGGACTTAGGCATGTTGGTCGTCCCCTTTTCTGATCATGACTTTCTGCACTCCCAATCCATCCAAAATGTGAATTGCCAAAATGTGAATTACAAGCGTCGCGCAGCAAAATGAGCTTGGGTGTTGCGCAACGGCAACATCGTCAGCGATCCAACCTCCATTTTACCTCCATTTTATTTTGTTGCACTTTGCCGCAAGTGTGCCTTCCCACTCGCACGGAGAATTATTCCACGCTGCCGAACTGTTAAGTCGAGCGCGTGTCCAGCGCCTTTACCCCCCGATTGACGTCACCACCGTTAGCTCAGTTTTGCAAGCTGACCGTAAACATGGTTAAGGCATTTTCGAGCAGGCGAAATTCAGATGTTGTCTCGCTCGCAAGAGTTGGAGCGCGAGCAAGAAAACGTTCGAGCACTGGATATTATCGGTGCTGATCAAGCCACCCCAGTCGATGCGGTCAAATAGATCGGGGCTGTGTCTTTTCAGCACTAGAAGCCCCCTGGCGGCACCCCTACGATTATCCCCATGTGAAGAGGGACTTCTCCGATGAAAAAGCTCGCTCTAGCTACGGCCGCGGTGTTGGCTCTCCTGAGTATCGCCGGCTGCACTCAGACCGGCAAAGGTAAGGCCCCGCCACCGGTCGTCACGAAGGGCTAATTGCTGTACAAATGAAGGAAGGGCCGGCTCGAAGCCGGACAGCCTCTCGGTGCGAGAGGCTGCGGATTGGTTTCAGCACGCAACAGCTGAGCAGTCGCTCGTAGTTGCCCGATGTGAGGGAAAACTTGTCGGGTACGTGCTGGGAACTTCAATCGCAATGAAGGCACACGTGCCGATTATCCGGGCCATGTTGAAGACTTTCCCAACGCCTCCGGATTGCTACCTCTATGGCCCGGTCTGCGTTGCCGCAACGGAGCGTGGAAAGGCCTCGCTGGCGCGATGTTCGAAAAATTGCAGTCGCACATGGGCTGCCCTGCCATAACATTCGTCCGGGCCGATAACGACCCATCGCTGAGAGCGCACCGAAAAATGGGCATGCGGGATCTCGGTCGCTTCACGAACGAGGGCATCCCCTATGTCGCCTTCACCTTTACTGCCGGATCACTTTCAAAGGCGCTGTGACCAGCGCCACGATAGGTGATGTCTCTTGTGGGTCAAACGCTGCACACTCACGGCGGAGCGCGACTTCCGCTTCGCCCCCAACACCGGACATATCACTGCATCGCATTAAGTATTGCGATGGGGCCAAAAAGCCGACCAGCTGCGCCGCAGCGATCAAACGCCCCCCGACGGAACGAAGCAAAAAATCTTGTACGGTGCGCTAAGCATCGCGGCGGTCATCCCCTCGACGAACTGCGACAAGTACCAGACAACTGCATCCCCAATGGGGTTAACGTCGTAGATCACAGCTTCGGGCGGCACCGGATACCACTCGCCCTCGATCGGAATCCAGTATTGACCTTGCCTCATATCGTAGTCAGTGCGGTGACCATCAGCGTAAGAGCAACACACCTGTCCACCGGGAGACCTCATCTGGTCAAACCACTGACGAACCTCGGGGCGAACATTCTTTAATTCTTCCCGGTCCATCGCAGTGCTGGCGGCGTCGCGTTCAACACGCAGAACCCGAGCGCAATGATGGATGATCTCATTGCGATGAATTCACGTCGCCGTCTCATAATTGCTTCTCCTGTCTGCCTGTTTCAACAAGGCCGGGAGCAAGAAAAAGCGTGGCGGCCGCCGCGCATAGCGTGAGGCTCGCTGACCGTTCAATTTATCGCGTTATTCGGAGACCTGCCCTGCTCACAAAGGCTACAGTACTTCGCACGGCGACGCTACACTCTTCGACTAGTGCTCCTTCACCAACGATCATGCGTTCGGCAGACAAATGACCTTGTTCAATGCGGCAATTGCCGGTGGCAAATTGACGCTCCGGGTCATCTTCGACGCTTTGAGCGTGCGCCAGACACTTTCGGTTTACCCCCGAAACCGGACTTACCGCTGCGCTTCATTTTGGATACATAAACCGTGCGAAGATTGAGCACGCTGAGAATTTTCTTTGTTGGGGGCAGCTTGTTGTTAAGAATCTTATTGAGCATGGTCCGATTAACGCCAGCTTTTTTTGCCCATGCCCCCTGGCTGCCCGCTCGTTTCACTTCTGATCGGAGTAAATCAAAGACACCGTTTTCGTCAAAGACGCGCATATTGATTGAGTGCCCGTACCAGAGCGAACCTATACCCACTGGATGACCGAGTCATGTACGGTGGGGACTCGAACGCGCTCCTGCTTTCCTGTCGGCGTTGATGTTGTCCAAGTTAATAGCGCGGCTTTGTGGATTCGCCGATCAATTCCGCAGTGCCACTGAAAGGCGACATTCGTTGCGCTGCAATATCGGTCGTGATGGGCCAATAGCGACCAACGCACCGCAGCAAACAGCATCTCTATTCGATCACCTCGTCGGCGGCCACGAGAAGCGTAGGGGGCACGGTGAGGCCGAGCGCCTTGGCGGTCTTCAGGTTGATTAATAACTCGTATTTGGTTGGTGCCTGCACCGGCAGGTCGAACGGCTTCTCACCCTTGAGGATACGGTCGACGTAAATTGCCCCGCGCTGGAACTGGTCGATCCGATTGGGTCCGTAGGAGATCAGGCCCCCACTGGTGACGAATATACGGTCCGAGTAGACCGCGGGTAGTCGATGACTGGCTGCCAGCGTGATGATCAGTTCGCGATGAACGTTTGCCAACGAACTCCCTAGCACGATCAGGCCGCCATTCGAATCACGGGTGAATGCCGTTATGGCACTCTCGATCTCGCCGGCGTCGCGCATTCCGAATGGGCTCAACACCACTCCAAACGATGGCGCCGCCGATTGGATAGCGGTGAACATACCGCTCTCGGCAACTGAGGCAGGATCCCGAAGGACCGCTACTCGTTTCACGGGGGCTACAATCTCTTTCAACAGCTCCAGCCATTTCCCGCTCAGGCCGTATTCGAAATTCGTAAACCCGGTGGTGTTTCCTCCTGGATGCGCCAAACTGTCGACGAAGCCGGCGCCAACCGGATCGACGACACCTACGAACACGATTGGCACCGTGCCGGTCACCTTTTGTAACGCTGCCACCGCCAAGCTGCTGCTGGCCAACACGACATCCGGCGCGAGCGCAATCAATTCCGCGGCGTATTGACGAAAACGGTCGACATCGCCTACGGCCCAGCGCGTATCGATCTGCACGTTGCCGCCGTCGCTCCAACCGAATTGCTGCAGCTCCTTGAGGAAAGCCGCGATGCGGGCCGCTGATTCCGGATCGTCCGGGGCCACGTTCATAAGCACGCCGACGCGCCGCATGGGGCCGCGCTGCTGCGCGTACGCCGTGAGCGGAAACACCGCCGCGCCGCCAAGAGCCTGGATGAACTCGCGCCGCTTCATGTCCGCCCCCAGGCCCAGCAGACGGCATCTTAGCGGTTCAAACGAGTACTTCGATAGGGGCTGAAACCGGCTTCAAAACCATTGCCGGAGCGCACAGCCAATGTCGCTGTTGGGTCAGGCGCGAAAGTTTGAGCGAGCGCCAGGAAGTCCGCTATTGATACGATCGCTACCCTACTGCTGCACTACGACAGGCGTCGAAGAGGGCCAGATTCGGATATGCATCATCGTATCGGCGCGAAGTTACGCCCACGGCAAGTGGTCAGTGCGACTTGCAGACTGTTTTTCCCAAGGTGAATTCTGGCCTGCGGAGACCCATCGCGATCCAAGCGGCGATAAGCCTCAACATGAACTTGCCGGAGTGACCGTCATAATTCGGTAAGTCATCAGCAAGCGCGACGCCCTCTCGTCGGTCTTGTGTCATGACCCGCATTTCAAGAGGCGGCGCACCTGCCGGAAAGCGGTTCCGGTACATCGTCAGCCAATGTCCCTTGGTAAAGTCGAGGAACATTCCCGAATTGCAACATGTGGCAATGACCCGCCGGGTCGGAGAATCAGGCTTGAGCCGGTGCTCTTCAAGATACTCCTGCCCCCTCACACAGTGCACTCGATCCTTTCGATATAGGACGTAGTCTGTTCCACCGTCGGGATTGAGGACAGGCGGCGCGGAAGGCAGTTGCTCGAAGCGACTTCCGGCTTCTTGGCAACTCGCGCAATAGCAGGAGGCGGTCAGAATCGGCCAGCCGACTGCCTCCAATTTCACCTTGCCGCATCGGCACATCTCGGAGAGGTGTTTTTGCTGTTTCTGGTTCACTGCGACCGCCCGTTCTGGGTCCTGTCTATGAAGTTATTTTGGCGTTAGTGAGAAATGTCCGCTGTAAGGCGGCGTTTTCCAGTGGGTGCAAGTCCCGCCCGGCGACCGCTCCAGCCGGAAGCATCGGAGCAGTCATGGAGGTAACGAAGCGGCTGAAGCCTTCGATTAGCGTGTCACGAATTGGTGACAGCGCGAGTGTGCTGGCCGCAACGCGAGTGGGCTGAACCACTAAGGCACCGCCAGACGAAAGGGGCGGAAACAGATATGTTCAACCTAAAACCACCGCGCCACATCTCAACTCTACCAACCGCTGCACATTCGCGATGTCAGCGGAACGCCTGCTTATGCTCCGATAGCTACCGAACCGGTGCATCGCGGCAAGACGTGACGGGCCTTCCGGACTCAAGTCGTGTATAATTGCGCGGAGTTCTCTTCCTTAAAGGGCAATTCTTGAGTGGAAACACAATGACCGGTTTGTCCACGCCTCATTTTCATCCGATTCTGACTGATACCGGGAATGGGCCCAGCTTCACGATGCTCGGGACCACAATGCGTTTGATCGCCACGGCCGCCGGTACTGGAGGACGATATACGGTGCTCGAGCAGGTTACGCCGGCCGGTTGGGGTCCACCGCATCACATCCACTCACGTGAAGACGAGATTTTTTACATTCTCGAGGGCACTTACGAGCTGCATGTTGGCGATGAGCGTCGGACCGTTTCCGCTGGCGCCTGTGCGATCCTGCCACGCGACGTTCCACACGGCTTTCGCAACGTGGCGTCCACGCCCGGCCGATTGCTAGGTGTCATCACTCCCGGTGGATTAGAGGAGTATTTCTTAGCCGTGGCGAAATGTCCGCCGCCCCCCAATCCCGCACAACTGGCCGAACTGGCGCGACCGTTCGGTCTGACTCTGCTGCCGCCCGGAGCTTGAACCAGAAGCGGAAATTAGCACGCGCGCTCGATCAGCGCAGAACCATGCCGTAAAGCGGCCTGCCTCCTGCTCCGCCAGCGATTAAAGCTGACAAGGGGGGCCAATCTCAGGACCGATCAAATCTTTCGCAATGCGTCAAATGTCGGCGGCCAAGTGACATCATGGGTCAAACGCTACACATTCACGGCTTGGGGCGCGACTTCCGCTTCGCCCCAACACCGGACATATCAATGCATCGCAGTAACTGAAGCGATGGAGGGTAGCGGACCTCTGGTTATTCGTCACACCGACAAAGCGGCGCGCAGTTTGTGCCCAACGTCACTTACGGGTAACGGCGGCTCAACGTATTCTGAAGAACCTGGGATGGAGATTTTGTAGCATGGCGAAGCTCGTCTTCGGATTAAACCAGTCCCTGGACGGCTATGTCGACCACCAGGAATTTGCGCCTGGTCCCTCGCTCTTTCGTCACTTCACCGAGCAAGTGCGCGACTTGGCCGGCACCGTGTACGGTCGCCGCATGTACGAGGTGATGCGTTATTGGGACGAAGACCGTCCTGAGTGGGACGCGCAGGAGCGCGACTTCGCGGCGGCGTGGCGGAGCCAACCGAAGTGGGTCGTGTCGCGCTCGTCGAAGTCAGTCGGTCCCAACGCCACACTTGTCGCGGATGACGTCGAGGCGGTGATACGCGGGCTGAAGGCCCGGCTCGTTGGGGAGATTGAAGTTGGCGGACCAGACCTGGCACGCGGCAAGCCATTCTTCGCCGGCCCCCGGCCGCCGCTCCGCCTTGTGGCCAGCGATTTAATCGGCGAGGACGCGATCAGGTTAACGTACGTTCCTGCCTAATTACGCAACTCACCCGACGGATCGCGCCGACGCGTCAGGTAAGCCCTCGGTCAACCCTGTCGGTTCGAGCGTGTTCCAACGGCCTCCGCTCTAACCCCGAAAGCGACCAAACCGCTGCGCCGCATTAAGTGACGCAACGGGCCCAGGCTGTGTGAAAACGCGCCCGCGCGAGCACCGCGCAGAATTGGTTTCTCTATTGTCTTCTCCCGACAGTGGTCGCCAGCGTTTTTGTTCTTCAAATTGATGAAGTCGAGACGAAATTTCCAACGGCGAATTCGATTTCGGAGTCTTCACACAGCCTGGGCCACAAGGCGACATGTGCAGCGCAGCGAAAATGCCGCTTACGCCACCCTTATTCGATCACCACGTCAGCAATGGACACCACTCCTGATGGCACCTCGATGCCGAGCGAGCGCGCGGTCTGAAGATTGACGGCAAACGTTAATTTCGTCGACTGCACCACCGGCAATTCGGCGGGTCTTTCACCCTTAAGAATGCGGCCCGTATAGACGCCGACTTGCTGAGACATGTCTTCAAGGTCGGATCCATAGCTAATGAGACCGCCGACTGAGACAATTTCCGAACTCGAAAAGGTCGCCGGAATCCTTTCCCGCGCCGTCAAAGTGGCAAATTGTACGCCTCGGCTATTGAAGAATGCGTCGGGCGCAACGTAGAGAGCATCAAAGTGCTCGCCCGCAAGTACGGCAAAAGCCGCATCGATCTCTGAAATTGTAGTGGCATTGAAAACATGGACGACCAACCCTAAGCCCTGAGCTGCTTTCTCAAGTACGGCAAAAGCCGCATCGATCTCTGAAATTGTAGTGGCATTGAAAACATGGACGACCAACCCTAAGCCCTGAGCTGCTTTCTGGACTTCCTGCACAGTAATTCGGGCGCTTGAAACATTATTTGGATCGACGAGCACGGCCACGCGAGCAGCCTTGGGCACCAAGTCGTGCAGCAGCTTTAGCCGCTTACCTATCACCTCTTGGGAGAAAGTATTAATACCCGTCGCATTGCCACCCGGCCGAGCCAGGTTGCTAACAAGACCAAGTCCGACAGGGTCTTCCGGGACACCGAACACGATAGGGATCGTCGGTGTCGCCGATTTAGCCGCGAGGGAAGTAACCACGCTGCCCGGCGTCGCGATCACCGCCACTTGCCGGTGAACGATCTCAGCCATTAGCGCGGGCAGTCGATCGTTTCGGCCCTCCAACCAATGGTACTCGACCGTAACGTTTTGGCCTTCGACGTAGCCGGTTTCGCTCAAGCCTTTGCGGAACGCGGTCGCGCGCGGTGCGAGACCATCAGCAAATCCGGCATTGACAAACGCGACCACTGGCAACGCGGGCTGCTGAGCGCGGGTGACAATAGGCCAGCCGATAGCCGCTGCTGCTACTGACAGCGATGAACTCGCGGCGTCGCATTCGTCGCCCCCATAGTCCGAAGGATGCATCCTACCACGCCATCCATCTTGCCGTGACGTTTTGCATCGCCGCAAAAAATGCGCTCCGATGTCGCAGTTGGGTCAATTTCTGCCTCGCCCGCTACAGATCAAGGTGTCCGGTGTTCCCCCAATAGCTGCCGCGCTGGCGCGTAACTGGGGAGGCAGAGAAGGGCCAAAGCACAAAGTCGCTGCGCGACAGCCCGCTGAGGCGGGTGCTTGAGCCGATAGGCCGGTAGCCAGATGAGAGAATGACGATAGCGGGGGACGCGGCCGCGTCCTGAGATTGCGGTCCCAGCAACCTCACTCAGGAGTTCTCTGATGACCTGGCCCATGGTCAGCCCGCTGCGTCAACGCATGATCGACGACATCCGTGCGCGCAAACTCGGGCGTCATTCGCTGCGCAGCCATCTCCACAGTTGCAAGCGGTTCGCCGCTTTCCTCAAACGCTCGCCGGAGACGGCGACAGCCGACGACGTGCGCCAGTTCCAACTGACGCTCATCGAAGAAGAAGGGCTCACCATCTGCAATCGTAACCGCATCATGACGGGGGTGAAGTTCCTGTTGCGCGTGACGATGCGACGGCACGATCTCGCCGCCGAGATCTATCACCTCAAGGAGCCGCAGAAGGTGCCGGTGGTATTGAGCTCCGACGAGGTAAAGCGAATTCTATTGATGGCGCCAAGCCTCAAGGCGCGAACCATGCTGACGATCAGCTATGGCTGCGGCTTGCGGGCGGGCGAAGTGACGCGGTTGACGGTCGGTGACATCGACGGCGCGCAGAACATCATCCGCGTCGTGCAAGGCAAAGGCCGCAAGGATCGCAACGTCATGCTGCCGCCGGATGTGCTCGCGCTATTGCGAGAGTGGTGGCGCGAGCGCTCGGCGTTGGACGACGCCGGGATGCCGCCGGCAGAGCGCTGGATTTTCCCCAGCTATGGCCGCCGCAAGCCGATCACACCACGTCAGTTCAGCCGTCTGTTTCGGGAGGCCGTCAAAGCAGCCGGTATCCGCAAGCCAGGGCTGACCTTGCATTCGCTGCGCCACAGCTTCGCGACGCACCTGCTCGAACGCGGTACTGACATTCGAATTATCCAAGCTTTGCTCGGACACGACAAACTCGAGACGACGGCGCGTTACACGCGCGTGGCCACCGGCATGATCGCGGCCGTCGAGAGCCCGCTGACGCAACTGTCGCAGCCGCGCCGGAAAATGCGGAACCGTAAGGACAAGTCGAATGAAGGACCGCCGGCGTAACGCCGTCGGATGGCCCGGCCATCGCTGGAGGTCGCGGACATCTTCCGCGACCACGGCTCCGCTTGGCGTTTGGCCAACGCGGGGCATGTCAGCCTCGACCAGATCAAGGTGATGAGTGCGATCGAGCGCTGCCGCACAGCGGCGCTCGGCGGCCATGTCGCGCGTTGCGAGAACGGTGCGTGTGCTTACACCGTCGTCAGCTACAATAGTTGCCGCAATCGCCACTGCCCCAAGTGCCAGGGCGCGGCGGCACAGAAATGGCTCGCCGAGCGCGAAGCCGAGTTGCTGCCCGTCAGCTACTTCCACGTTGTCTACACGCTGCCCAGTCAACTGCGCGATGTCGCTTATCAGAACAAGCGCGTCATCTATGACCTGCTCATGAAGGCGGCGGCCGAAACCACGCTCGCCATCGCGGCCGATCCAAAGCGCCTCGGTGCCAGGATCGGCATCACCGCCGTACTGCACACCTGGGGCTCGGCGCTGACGCATCATCCCCACGTGCATATGATCGTGCCCGGCGGCGGTCTCGCGCCGCTTGTGCGTGAGCAACAACCGAGGGCGCAGCAAGAGGCCGATTGCAGCAGATGGATCTCGTCGCGCTCCAACTTCCTCGTCCACGTCAACGTGCTCGCGCGTTTGTTCCGAGGCAAGTTCCTCACCTTGGTTATGGACGCGCACGCCGACGGCCAATTGAAGTTCTTCAACACCCACGTTGGGCTCGCCGACAAACGAACCTTCAAGCGCTTCCTGGCGCCGCTGCGCCGGATCAAGTGGGTCGTCTACTGCAAGCAGCCGTTCGCGGGACCCAAGCAGGTGCTGCGCTATCTGTCACGCTACACCCATCGCGTTGCCATCTCGAACCGTCGGCTTGTCGCTGCTGATGATGGTGGCGTGTCATTCCGCTGCAAGGACTATCGCATCGAAGGTCCTGGCCGCTGGAAAACCATGACGCTCGCACCCCACGAGTTTATCCGTCGGTTCCTGATGCACGTGTTACCGAAGGGCTTCCATCGCATCCGCCACTACGGGTTGTTCGCCAACGGTAACCGAGCCAAGAGCATCGCCAAGGCGCGTGAACTGCTCGCCGTGGCGACACCGCAGACTGAATCCGAGGCCGCTTCAATGCAGGAGCCTGATCAGCCCCGCGTGCTGCCGCGCCCATGCCCCTGCTGCGGTGGCCGCATGATCATCATCGAGGTCTTTGCACGCGGCGAGGCGCCCAGGCACAAGCCATCAATCGACACGTCATGAACGCGCGGCTGATGCCAGATCAGACTGACACACATCCGCATCGCTGGCCCTCCGTCGGCATCGCCGCCGCTCGTGCCGCAGACACAAAATGCCGTCTGTCGCATCTGCTCGACCCATCGGTCTGCGCCGCAAACCGTCGCCGCCTCATGCCAAGTGGCCACAAATACCCCTGTGCGCCAGGTTCCGGTCTCACCCGCGCCGCACCATCACCGCGCCGCACCGGCCGCGCCCGGCCTCAATCCCCATAGCGCCCGCCGCACCACCCGCGATCACCTCCCGCGACTTCGTGCCTTGGCGCTTCTCGGACGCCGGCGAACACACGCGCGGATAGACCTTCACTCAGGCGTCCGAGAAACCTGCACAAAACCGGACTCGTGCACCGCAGCAAAAAAGAGCGCCTATTCGATCACTTCGTCGGCGCGACCGAGCAACATGGCCGGCATGTCGAGGCCGAGCGCCTTGGCGGTTTTGAGATTAACCGCGAGCTCGAACCGAGTGGGCAATTGCACCGGCAACTCGGCCGGCTTCGCTCCCTTGAGAATGCGATCGACATAGGCAGCAGAGCGGCGGAAGATGTCGACGTTGTCGACGCCGTAGGAAATCAGCGCACCTGCAGCGACCATGAAACGATAGGGGTAGATCGTTGGCAAACGGTGATTGGCGGCAAGCGAGATGATGAGATCGAGGTTGCGTCGTGTTGTTGTGAAGATGTCTGGCATTACGACGAGACCAGAGTTGTCGCGGTCGGCAGCGCCGCTGATGACGCGCTCGATCTCTGCGACATCATGGACCTGGGCGGCGATCGGCTCGATCGACTGGGATCGCGCGGCGGCGTTGAACGGTTGCCAGTAATAGTCGTGATAGGGGGCGGTCTCCGGGTTGAACATGAGCACGGCACGTCTGGCCCGCGGCAAGATATCTTTTAGAACTTCAATCCATTTGCCTCCGAGCGACGACTTGAGATTGACGAAGCCAGTTATGTCACCACCAGGTCGCGGCAGGCTGGCAACGAAATCCGCTGCCGATGGGATCCGAAACGGCGACGAACATAATCGGAATTGTCGTGGTCTCGTGCCGCAGAGCGGCCACAACCGGGGTTGTGTGCCCTACGATCACGTCGGGCTGCAAACCGACCAGTTCATGCGCAAACGATCGCATTCGATCGGGATCGGCCGCTGCCCAGCGCGTTTCGATGCGGATGTTGCGGCCGTCTGTCCAGCCAAGTTCCTGCAGCGCTTTGATGAAGGCCGCCAATGCCACTTGCGTTTGTGAATCGCCCTCGGCGGAGCCCAGCAGCACACCGACTCGGCTTATCCCACTCTGTTGCGCACGCGCTGCAAACGGCACTGCCACAGCCGCACCGCTCAAAGCAACAAGGAACTCTCGCCGTCGCATATCGCCTCTCAAAGTTGTGAGACGTGATGGTATCGACTTGGACCGACACTTTGGAAGGGCTACGTGCGCCGAGTTCCCTAATGTCGCAGTTGGGTCAAACTCTGCCTCGCCGCTTCACCGGAAGCGCGGCGGAAGTTGGCCTGATAGCGGACGCGCCAGTCGTCAGTCGGAGCGGTTGAGAAGGGCCAAAGCACAAAGTCGCTGCGCGACAGCCCGCTGAGGCGGGTGCTTGAGCCGATAGGCCGGTAGCCAGATGAGAGAATGACGATAGCGGGGGACGCGGCCGCGTCCTGAGATTGCGGTCCCAGCAACCTCACTCAGGAGTTCTCTGATGACCTGGCCCATGGTCAGCCCGCTGCGTCAACGCATGATCGACGACATCCGTGCGCGCAAACTCGGGCGTCATTCGCTGCGCAGCCATCTCCACAGTTGCAAGCGGTTCGCCGCTTTCCTCAAACGCTCGCCGGAGACGGCGACAGCCGACGACGTGCGCCAGTTCCAACTGACGCTCATCGAAGAAGAAGGGCTCACCATCTGCAATCGTAACCGCATCATGACGGGGGTGAAGTTCCTGTTGCGCGTGACGATGCGACGGCACGATCTCGCCGCCGAGATCTATCACCTCAAGGAGCCGCAGAAGGTGCCGGTGGTATTGAGCTCCGACGAGGTAAAGCGAATTCTATTGATGGCGCCAAGCCTCAAGGCGCGAACCATGCTGACGATCAGCTATGGCTGCGGCTTGCGGGCGGGCGAAGTGACGCGGTTGACGGTCGGTGACATCGACGGCGCGCAGAACATCATCCGCGTCGTGCAAGGCAAAGGCCGCAAGGATCGCAACGTCATGCTGCCGCCGGATGTGCTCGCGCTATTGCGAGAGTGGTGGCGCGAGCGCTCGGCGTTGGACGACGCCGGGATGCCGCCGGCAGAGCGCTGGATTTTCCCCAGCTATGGCCGCCGCAAGCCGATCACACCACGTCAGTTCAGCCGTCTGTTTCGGGAGGCCGTCAAAGCAGCCGGTATCCGCAAGCCAGGGCTGACCTTGCATTCGCTGCGCCACAGCTTCGCGACGCACCTGCTCGAACGCGGTACTGACATTCGAATTATCCAAGCTTTGCTCGGACACGACAAACTCGAGACGACGGCGCGTTACACGCGCGTGGCCACCGGCATGATCGCGGCCGTCGAGAGCCCGCTGACGCAACTGTCGCAGCCGCGCCGGAAAATGCGGAACCGTAAGGACAAGTCGAATGAAGGACCGCCGGCGTAACGCCGTCGGATGGCCCGGCCATCGCTGGAGGTCGCGGACATCTTCCGCGACCACGGCTCCGCTTGGCGTTTGGCCAACGCGGGGCATGTCAGCCTCGACCAGATCAAGGTGATGAGTGCGATCGAGCGCTGCCGCACAGCGGCGCTCGGCGGCCATGTCGCGCGTTGCGAGAACGGTGCGTGTGCTTACACCGTCGTCAGCTACAATAGTTGCCGCAATCGCCACTGCCCCAAGTGCCAGGGCGCGGCGGCACAGAAATGGCTCGCCGAGCGCGAAGCCGAGTTGCTGCCCGTCAGCTACTTCCACGTTGTCTACACGCTGCCCAGTCAACTGCGCGATGTCGCTTATCAGAACAAGCGCGTCATCTATGACCTGCTCATGAAGGCGGCGGCCGAAACCACGCTCGCCATCGCGGCCGATCCAAAGCGCCTCGGTGCCAGGATCGGCATCACCGCCGTACTGCACACCTGGGGCTCGGCGCTGACGCATCATCCCCACGTGCATATGATCGTGCCCGGCGGCGGTCTCGCGCCGCTTGTGCGTGAGCAACAACCGAGGGCGCAGCAAGAGGCCGATTGCAGCAGATGGATCTCGTCGCGCTCCAACTTCCTCGTCCACGTCAACGTGCTCGCGCGTTTGTTCCGAGGCAAGTTCCTCACCTTGGTTATGGACGCGCACGCCGACGGCCAATTGAAGTTCTTCAACACCCACGTTGGGCTCGCCGACAAACGAACCTTCAAGCGCTTCCTGGCGCCGCTGCGCCGGATCAAGTGGGTCGTCTACTGCAAGCAGCCGTTCGCGGGACCCAAGCAGGTGCTGCGCTATCTGTCACGCTACACCCATCGCGTTGCCATCTCGAACCGTCGGCTTGTCGCTGCTGATGATGGTGGCGTGTCATTCCGCTGCAAGGACTATCGCATCGAAGGTCCTGGCCGCTGGAAAACCATGACGCTCGCACCCCACGAGTTTATCCGTCGGTTCCTGATGCACGTGTTACCGAAGGGCTTCCATCGCATCCGCCACTACGGGTTGTTCGCCAACGGTAACCGAGCCAAGAGCATCGCCAAGGCGCGTGAACTGCTCGCCGTGGCGACACCGCAGACTGAATCCGAGGCCGCTTCAATGCAGGAGCCTGATCAGCCCCGCGTGCTGCCGCGCCCATGCCCCTGCTGCGGTGGCCGCATGATCATCATCGAGGTCTTTGCACGCGGCGAGGCGCCCAGGCACAAGCCATCAATCGACACGTCATGAACGCGCGGCTGATGCCAGATCAGACTGACACACATCCGCATCGCTGGCCCTCCGTCGGCATCGCCGCCGCTCGTGCCGCAGACACAAAATGCCGTCTGTCGCATCTGCTCGACCCATCGGTCTGCGCCGCAAACCGTCGCCGCCTCATGCCAAGTGGCCACAAATACCCCTGTGCGCCAGGTTCCGGTCTCACCCGCGCCGCACCATCACCGCGCCGCACCGGCCGCGCCCGGCCTCAATCCCCATAGCGCCCGCCGCACCACCCGCGATCACCTCCCGCGACTTCGTGCCTTGGCGCTTCTCGGACGCCGGCGAACACACGCGCGGATAGACCTTCACTCAGGCGTCCGAGAAACCTGCACAAGAAGAGACTCATGCGCTGCAATATGTGCGCGCGTAGAAAGACCGCCTCGCGGCGGCGGTCTTCGAGATCGGATCAGACATTTTGACTATGCGATTGCGATAGCAGCGGCGTTCTTCCGCTTCCTGCGCCAGCCGAGCAGACCTATTGCACCGAGGCCGCCAGCGAAGAGGGGGAGAGCGGCGGGAACCGGTGTCGCTTCCGGAATTACCTGACCAGCGGCGGAACTCGAAATGCAATAGTCAGCGCCACTTTCACAGAAGCCTAGGCCCACGTTAAAAATTACCACTGAGCTGATCGAGTTGGGCGACGAATCAAGAGGAGTCGTAAAGACCAGCGCAATCTCATTGAAGCCAAAACTAAAGACGTTGATTTGATTATTGAAACTGAAGGCTGGTGTCTTGTACGGTAAAATTTCTCCTACCAGTAGGTCGCCTGAGGCAATGATGTCCGCTGCGGAAAGAGTTACTGTAGTAGGATCGAAGGTGAAGTTTCCCGAAAAAGTATTTGTGAAGGAGCCGGAGATATCGTCGAATGTGGCGGACACACCAACCAAATCGTAAGTTATCGGCGAGGCGTTGGCAGTGCTCTGGTAACCCGTCGTCATGACCGGCAGCATCAGAGTCAGGACGCCGATTATTTTCAGAGGCGAGGTTTTGTTTCCGGTAGAGCGCCAAACGGGCATTATATCCCTCCGCTCATTTTGACCGGTCCCTCAAAATGTTTCCGGGCACCAATCGCTAAAGAGGACTGCCTTATTTATCGAAGCCGCCGCTCTGTGTCTAGTTTGTCCGCTAATGGAATGGTCCGGCCGTGCTCCTGCCCCGCCAGCGATCGAAGCTGGCAAGGGGCGCCAAAGACAAGGAGCACGCCGTGTCTCAGAACCCAAACACCACGATCGCCGTAGTCGGCATCGATATCGGCAAGAACTCGTTCCACATCGTCGGCCTCGATAACCGCGGCGCAATCGTGCTGCGGCAGAAGTGGTCGCGCGGCCAGGTTGAAGCACGATTTGCAAATATGTCGCCGTGCCTGATCGGCATGGAAGCGTGCGTTGGTGCCCATCATCTCAGTCGCCGGCTAAAGGCACTTGGTCACGATGCCCGATTGATGCCGGCGAAATACGTGCGGCCCTACTCCAAAGGACAGAAGAACGACTTCCGCGACGCGGAGGCGATCGCCGAGGCGGTACAGCGCCCAACGATGAAGTTCGTGGCGACGAAGACCGCAGAGCAGCTCGACCTGCAGGCGCTGCATCGTGTTCGCGAGCGATTGGTCAGCCAGCGCACCGGCATCATCAATCAAATCCGTGCCTTCCTGTTGGAGCGTGGCATTGCGGTTCGGCAGGGATTACGGTTTTTGCGCGCTGAGCTGCCTCGCATATTAGCGACACCGCTCGATGTCCTGTCGCCCCGCATGGCGCGCATCATCGAGGCTTTGGCCGAGGACTGGCGCCGGCTCGACGAGCGCATCGAGAGTTTATCGGGCGAGATCGAAACTGTTGCGCACGAGGATGCCGGTTGCGCGCGGCTGATGAGCGTACCTGGCATCGGCCCGATCATCTCCAGCGCCATAGTGGCTGCGATCGGCACTGGAGATGTGTTCTCTAAAGGTCGCGACTTTGCCGCTTGGCTCGGCCTCGTTCCCAAACAGATATCGACTGGCGACCGCACCATCCTCGGCAAGATATCGAGACGTGGCAATCGCTACCTGAGGGTTCTGTTCGTCCAGGCGGCATGGGTTGTATTGATCCGGCCGAAAAGCTGGGAGCGCCACGGGCTCAAGCCCTGGATCGAGGCGGCCAAGAAGCGGCTGCACCGCAACGTGCTCGCGATCGCGCTCGCCAACAAGCTCGCCCGCATCGCCTGGAGTGTTCTGGCTCATGGCCGGAACTTCGAGGCCAGAAAGATCGATGAGGTTGCCGCTCAATCTATTTGATTGTCATTCGCCGACAATCTTAGGAACCGCGCGAAATGAGGAGCTCGCGATGACATAGCCAGGTTGATACGACTTACCTGCCGAGGTCTGCGAGAGGATGAGACGAGATGGAGGTTCGGTCTTCCCGGCGCGTGCGAACACTGGTGACCCGAATGGCCCGGTCGAGGCCGGTCCGCTAATCAGATCGCTCGCGCGCTGATATCCATGATGGCCAGCAGCAGCGCTCCAATCAAAGGCCGGATACATTGATGCAAGACCGCTCACCGCTATCTCGACGAAAGACTCTTGCAACGCACGGCCGGACCATACATTGGGTCACTTTCGACCGATTGACGATGTCCGCGCAATGTCCGCTTCTCGTCCGATCGCGACCGGATCGCTGCGTCGCATTAAGTGAAGCAACGGGCCAACAACTGCCGTGAGCAGGTGCAGCAAAATGCCTCTATTCGACCACCTCGTCGGCGAGCGACAGAAAGGATTCGGGGATCGTCAGCCCGAGCGCCTTGGCGGTCGTGAGATTGACGGCAAGATCAAATTTCGTCGGCTGCTCAACCGGGATATTGCCGGGCTTCGTCCCGCGCAGAATCTTGTCGACAACGTCGGCGGTGCGCCGGAACTGATCCGAGTAGTTTGGTCCGTAGGACATGAGACCCCCGGCTTGGACATAATCGCGGGTGTTGAAGATGGTCGGCAACCTCGCGCCGAGCGCAAGCGTGATGATGCGCGTGCGGTTGGCGGCAGTGAGTGCATCGCCCACGACGTAAAGTGCGTCCACTTGGACCTTGAGCGCCTCGAAGGCGGGAGCGATATCCTCCGCTCGCCGGATTTCAAGTGGTGCGACTTCGAGGCCGAACGTGCGAGCCGCAGCCTGAGCTTCGCCCAGCACCAGCACGGCTTGGGCAAAGCCAACATTTCCCATGATTGCCAACCTGCGGAGCCGGGGGACTACCTCACGCAAGAGTTCGAGTCGCTTGCCGGCAAGATCGGACTGCTGGTTCGACAGTCCAGTGGCGTTGCCGCCCGGTCGCGCCAGACTTGCGACTAGGCCGCCGCCAACCGGATCGTTCGCCAATACAAAGACGATCGGGACGACCGCCGTAGCACCCTTTACTGTTGGGGCGGCGTCTCCGTTCGTGACAATGACGTCGACCTTAAGGCGGACAAACTCGGCCGCGATTTCGGCGACGCGCTCGGGCCGTCCCTCCGACCAGCGATACTCGATCGTGATGGTGTGACCCTCGATCCAGCCGAGCGCATGCAGTCGCTCGACAAAAGCAGCAGTCCATGAACTCCAAGCTGAAGCGTCCGAGCCCAGGAACCCGATCACCGGCACCGCCGGCTGCTGCGCTTCCGCCGCAAGCGGCCAAGCCACAGCGCCGCCGACAAGCGTAATGAACTCGCGTCGTCTCATTCGATTAATTCGTCCGTGCGAGCGAGCAAGCTATTCGGCGGATCGATGCCTAGCGTCTTGGCCGTCTTGAGGTTGATGACAAGCTGATACTTAGTTGGCGCCTGCACCGGCATGTCGGCGGGCTTCTCCCCCTTGAGGATGCGGTCAACATAGCCGGCCGCGCGCCGGAAGAGGTCGGGCCGGTCAGGCCCATAGGAGAGCAAGCCGCCAGCGGTGACGAAGGCGCGATCAAAGTAGACTGCGGGGAGCTTATGCTGTGCCGCGAGTGCAACGATCAGCTCGCGATTAACGAGCGCCGGCCCGCCGGCGGTCAGGATCAGACCACCATGCGGCGATGCGGCGAAGGCGGTGATTGCGCGTTCAATGCCGTTGGCGTCGAGCTTGTTGAGCGCGCTGACCTCCACTCGCAGTGACGGCGCCACGGTCTGGATGACGCCGAACTGGGCTGGACCGGTGGCCGTACTGGGATCGCCAACGACCGCCACGCGCATCACATCAGGCGCGATCTGCTTGAGCAGCTCCAGCCATTTCCCGCCGATGCTGTATTCGAACAGCATGAAACCGGTGGCATTGCCGCCCGGATGCGCGAGACTGTCGGCGAAGCCGCCGGCAACCGGATCGGCGATGATCGGAAACACGATCGGGATTGTGTGTGTCACCTGCATCAGCGGGCCTACGACCGAAGTCCCAGGCGCCAAAATGACGTCCGGCTTGAGCGCCACCAATTCCGCCGCCTGTTTGCGAATCTCGGCAGGATTCGCCGTAGCCCAGTGGATATCGAGTTCGCATATTGCGACCCTCGGTCCAGCCCAGCTCTTGCAGTGCCTTCAGGAATGCGGCCATCCAGGGTTGATAGTCCGGATCATCCTTGGGGGCTGGGAGGAGTGCGCCGATACGGTGTATCGGCTCGCCCTGCTGCGCGCGTGCGCCAAGCGACCATGCGGCTCCCGCTCCGCCTGTCAGTGCGATGAATTCGCGTCGCTTCACAGGGTCCCCCGCGGCCAAGGATTTATCCCTAGCATATCGCGGACGGTGTTGTGCGGCGCAGCCAATTGTGGCGCACGATGTCTGCTCAGGGTCATCAACTGCCTCGCGGGTCACTGGCTGGCGCGGCAGAAAGACCCCCAACACCGGACACGAAAGTGGACGGTCGGCGCGGCGGTTCAGGACCATGAACCCCCTCCCGCACCGCATCAGTTTCGTGTAGCATTGATGGAGAGCTGCCAACGGGACGTGCCGAAATCCCGATTATTGCAATGGGCGGCAATGGTGCTGTCGGCGGGCATCCCAGCTTCCTCATTCAGATATTGAGCGTCGTCGCGCGCACTACGCGACGACACTGGGAGGAATCGATGAAACTTCCCCGCCGAAAATTTCTTCATCTGGCAGCGGGCGCCGCCGCGCTCCCGACAATGTCGCGGATCGCGAGGGCGGATACATATCCCTCGCGTCCGGTGCACTGGATTGTTGGGTTTGCCCCCGGCGGAGGGAACGACATCGTCGCGCGTCTGATGGGGCAATGGCTTTCGGAGCGGCTTGGTCAGCCCGTCGTTATAGAAAATCGCCCGGGCGCAGCCACCAATATCGCGACCGAGACGGTTGTTCGTGCGCCGCCGGACGGCTACACGCTTCTGTTCGTGGCTCCTACCAGCGCGATCAACGCGACCCTCTATGAAAAGCTCAATTTCAATTTCTTGCGCGACATCGCGCCGGTTGCGGGTATCATCCGCATACCCAACGTTATGGTGGTCAATCCATCAGTTCCGGCTAAGACGGTCCCCGAGTTCATCGTTTACGCCAAGTCCAATTCAGGCAAGGTCAACATGGCGTCTCCCGGCGTCGGCACATCGGTCCATTTGTCCGGCGAGCTGTTCAAGATGATGACCGGCATCGACATGGTTCACGTTCCTTATAAGGGAGCGGCACCTGCGATCACGGATTTGCTCGGCGGACAGGTGCAGGTCATGTTCGGAACCATGCCCTCGGCAATCGAGTATATCAGGGCGGGGAAGCTACGCGCGCTCGCGGTGACGACTGCGGCGCGCTCGGAGGAGCTACCGGACATTCCAAGCGTGGGCGAGTTTGTACAAGGGTACGAGGTGAGCGCGTGGTACGGCATGAGCGCGCCAATGGGCACGCCTGCCGAGGTCATCGACAAGCTCAACAAGGAGATCAATGCGGGCATTGCCGACCCCGAGCTGAGAGCACGACTTGCCGCCCTAGGTGGTACGGTGCTTCCAGGCTCACCAGCTGACTTTGGGAAGTTGATCGCCGACGAAACCGGTAAATGGGCTAAGGTCATCCGCGCGGCCAACATCAAGCCTGAGTAGACGGTTGGCACGAACTGCCTCGGCGATTACCGGGTCGTGTGGGAGAAACACCTCCGATAGCGGACGCGAACGTGGTCAGTCGGTGCGGCGGAGAAGGGCCATTTGCGAAGCTGTGCGCCGAGACCCCCCTACGCTGAGATGCACAGGGGTAGGCAAACCTGCTCCATTGCATGGAGCACCTTGCTGACGTCATGGAAATGCGAGCGGGCTGGACTCCGAGCGCGCGGCCGCGCGCTGCCGTCGGTTTTCCTGCTGCTTGAAGGCTTTCTCGCTGCGCTCGGTGGTGAACCCGGTGATGGGGGTCTTTTTACGGGATCGGGACATGCTCCTTATCCTACGCTGCAGCGTGCGGGTTGATGGTCGCCATGGCACGCTCGAAGTGATCGACGTGATCATCGGCGCTTCGATTTTTCGCACCCCTGCCGGAACACTGCCGAGAGCTGAGAATCTCTGATTGTTGTCCCGTACGTTGTCCCGTGATTTTTGGCAAACTCAAAGTTTTGCTGTAAGTCTTTGATTTAATTGGTGGGCGCACAAGGATTCGAACCTTGGACCCGCTGATTAAGAGTCAGCTGCTCAAGTTTGTTGGGTATAAGCTGCAGGATTATCGCCGCGCGGCTGCCACAGGACCCGAGCATAAGGCGCTATTTGACCCCTGAAGTCTCGCGTGGTCGCAGGGGTGCAGCATCTCAACGCCGTGTGACGCTCAAGGACTTTAGGCCGGCTTTGCGGAAGTGCGAATGCGGCCTTTCGCATTTGCGCGGGTCCGCCTGTGGACTTCATCAATCAAGTCGCGACGTCCGTGCACCGCCAGCGGTGTCGCGGCCCCCTCTTCGAAGTTAATAATGGGCGTGAACACGGCGATCTACCTATATGCAGTCTAAGGCGAAGTCAGCTGGTCGAAAAACAAATAATGATTTGAAATCATGATGATTTCCGTGAAGTCAGTTAGATGCAATCTCTCCCCTTGCGGGAGAAGGCTCCTCGGAGTTTCAGCAACACGCAACCCCTCACCCAAACAGAGTTTGTTGCAAGCCCTGCGCTGCCCTCTCCCGCAAGGGGCGAGGGCATACCCTTCCACCTTCGAATTCCTGAAAATCAGCACCGGAGCCTCACATGTGCGGCCGCGCCAAGCTTCCCGACGACGTTTCCGAAATGAAACTCGATCTCAAAATCGATTGGGATGAAATCGGCGATTACCAGCCGAACTGGAACGCCGCGCCGACCGCAAAACTTCCGGTTGTCGTCTCGAAACAAGGCCAGCGGACGCTGACGATGATGCGTTGGGGTCTTGTGCCGTTCTGGGCCAAAGACATCAAGATCGGTTCTTCGACCTTCAACGCGCGCGCCGACAGCATCGACACGCGCCCGGCCTTTCGCGCCGCCTGGAAAGAACGCCGCCGCTGCCTCGTCGTCGCCGACGCCTATTACGAATGGCGCGACGCCGACAAACAACCCTTCGCCGTGGCGCTTGGTAATCGCGGACCGATGACATTCGCCGGCCTGTGGGACAGGTGGCGAATGCCGGACGGTAACACGTTGAAATCTTTTACCATCATCACCACGCAGGCCAACGACGTGCTGGTTCCATTGCATGGCCGCATGCCCGTGCTGCTTGCGCCCGGCCGCTGGGCGCAGTGGCTCGGCGAAATGCCGGCCACCGACGCCGATCTGAAAGCGATGCTTAAACCCTACCCCGGCGAGGCCATGACGTTCTGGCCGGTCGACCGCCGCGTCGGCAATGTCCGCAACAACAGTCCGGATTTATTCACGCCGCTGAATAATCCGGTTTAGCCGGGCCGAAACCGAATATTTATGGCCGCCCCCGGACATTGCAGTGCAAAAAATCAAACTCGCCGCGCCCGCGTTATAATGCCGTCATACATAGGAGTTGCGCCGAAAGCGGGTCGCCTATATCGTCTGCCACCTGCTAAAAGCAGGCTCCCCCAACGCGATATCCGCGCGCAAATCGGGGGATGATGGGAGACCCGCGACACCGCGTCGCTGCGGATGTTATCGGATTTTGCTGTAGTTCCTTCGTGTCGGGCAAAGTCCGTGCGAAGAAACCCGAATGGCCACGAAGACGGCCGGGAGGAAATTTTGCGACCTTCCACCAGCCATCTCCGCGAGCTAGTGCGCAAGCGTGACTTCTACGCTGGCGGCTTGATGCTACTGCTTGGCGTCGGCATCGCGCTCAAGGGATCCACCTACCGCGCCGGGACACTCATGCATATGGGTCCTGGATTTTTGCCGACCGCGCTCGGCATCATCCTGGTCATGCTCGGCATCGCCATCGCGGCAGCCGCCTACACGCCGCACGAGGCTCTCAATCCCGAAGCCGAACGCATTCTGCCCGAAAATCCGCAATGGTGGGCATGGTTCTGCATCCTGATGGGTCCGGTTCTCTTCGTTGTTCTCGGGCGTTTTTTTGGTATGGCGCCGGGAACGTTCGCGTGCGTGTTTTTCTCTGCGCTCGGTGACAAAGACGCGACCTACAAAGGCTCGTTTATTCTTGCGGCCGTTGTGACCCTGTTCGGCGTCACTCTGTTCTCCTATTTCCTGCAGGTTCCGATGCCGATCTTCACGTGGAGGGGTGGCCTGTGATTACGACCGCACTCTCGGATCTTTGGAACGGGTTCGGCGTAGCGCTCGAACCGCATAATCTGTGGTGGTGCTTCGTCGGCGTTCTGGTCGGCAACATGGTCGGCGTGCTGCCCGGCATGGGCCCGCTCGCCACCATTTCGATCCTGTTGCCGCTGACCTTCGGCATGAAGCCGGTCGGCGCCATTCTGATGCTCGCGGGCGTCATGTACGGCGCCCAGTACGGCGGCGCGATCTGCTCGATCCTTTTGAATTTGCCATGTCACCCACCTCACGCGGTGACATGTCTCGACGGCTTCCCCATGACCAAACAGGGTCGTGGCGGTGTCGCGCTCGGTCTCACGGTGATCGCGTCGTTCGTCGGCGCGTCGTGGGGCATCACCGAGATGATCTTCCTGTCGCCGCTGCTTGTGAGAGCGGCGCTGCAGTTCGGCCCGACCGAAGTCTGTTCGCTGATGCTGCTCGGCCTGTTGGCGGGATCGACGCTGGCGCGCGGCTCGCCGATCAAGGGCGTGGCGATGACCGTGCTCGGCCTGTTCCTCGGCTCCGTCGGCACCGACCTCGAGACCGGCTCGGAACGCTACACCTTCGGCGTGACCGAACTTGACGACGGCATCGAACTGATCGCACTCGCGCTCGGCCTGTTCGGCATCGCCGAGTTCATGAACAGCGTCAATCAAGTGGCGCCGATCAACACGAAATACACGAACGTCAAACTGAAAGACATGCGGCCGAGCTTGGCCGAGTTTAAACAGGCGTTTTTCCCGATGTGGCGCGGCACCATCATCGGCAGCCTGTGCTCCCTCATTCCCGGCACCGGTCCGACCATCGCGTCGTTCGTCGCCTATGCGACGGAAAAGAAAATCTCCAAACATCCGGAGAAATTCGGCACCGGCCTGATCGAAGGCGTGGTCTGCCCGGAGGCGTCGACGCACTCCTCGGTGCAGGGCGATTTCATTCCGACCATGAGTCTTGGCATTCCGGGCGACGCCGTCATGGCGCTCCTGCTCGGCGCCCTGATGATCCAAGGCATCGTGCCGGGTCCGCAGCTGATCTCGCAGCACCCGACATCTTCTGGGGCCTGGTCGCGAGCTTCTGGATCGGCAACATCCTGCTTGGTGCTGCTCAACGTGCCGCTGATCGGCATCTGGGTGAAGATGCTGGCGATCCCGTATCGCTTCCTCTACCCGAGCGCGCTGTTCTTCGTCTGTATCGGCGTCTACGCCGCCAACAACGACTTCTTCCAGGTCGGCGAAGTCGTTGTCATCGGCATGTTCGGCTATCTGTTGCTGCGGCTCGGCTTCCACCCGGCGCCGATCCTGCTCGGCTTCGTGCTCGGACCGCGCTTCGAGGAGAACTTCCGGCGCGCCATGCTGATCTCGCGCGGCGACATCCTGGTGTTCATCGAACGGCCGATCAGCGCGGTGTTCGTCGGAATGTGCGTGCTCCTGATCGGCTCGCAGATCTACTTCCGGCTGCGCGGCGGCAAGCCGCCGATCGAGCCGGCGCTCGATCATACCGGCGACGGGCGGCACGCCGCAGCAGATGCCGGTCAGCCCCGCCGAATAGCGTTCAGGCGGTATCGGACATCGCGGTCAGGCGGGGCCCGAAGCGGCCCCCTGCGGCAATCCCCGGTCGAGCACGCGCGCCAGCCGCTCCGAAAACAGCCGCGCGTCCGCCGGACGGTCACCGTCAAGCACTCGCGCTTCGTCCAACAGAAGATGCGCGGCGTCCTCCTTGAAGGCGCGGTCGCCCTCGCCCAGCGCCGCCAGCGCAACGACGAGCTTGTGGCGCGGATTGACTTCCAGGATCGGCTTCGACGCGGTATTAAGCCGGCCGGAGTTCGCGAGCATCCGTTCGAGCGCGCGGTCGGGTCCGGCGTCCGGCGCGACCAGACACACCGCGCTGTCGGTCAGTCGGTCGGAGGCCCGTACATCCGACACCGCCTCGCCCAGCGTCGTCTTCACGAATGCGAGAAAACTCTTCACCGCCTCGGCGGTCTCCGGCGCGGGCGGCGCCTTGTGCGTCCGCGAGCGGAATGAGCGCCAGATCGGCGGCACCTTGCGTCACCGACTTGAACGGCTTGCCGTCGAACGAGACGCCGGGCATGACCCAGAAACTGTCGACCGGATCGGGCAGCAGCAGCACTTCGATGCCGCGGGCGCGGAACCCTTCGAGGTGCGGCGAGGATTCGAGCCGCGCTATGTCGTCGCCGGCGAGATAGTAGATCGCGGTCTGGTTGGGTTTCAGCGCGGCGACGTAATCCTTGAGGCTGCGCCAAGCCTCGGCCGAGGCCGTCGTCTTGAAGCGCGCCAGCGCGAGCAGCGCGTCGCGCCGTTCGAAATCCTCGTAGATGCCCTCCTTGAGCACCGCGCCGAAGGTCTCCCAGATTTTCGTGTAGGTGTCGCGGCTCCTTGTCGGCGAGGCGCTCGAATTCCGTAAGCACGCGGCTCGTCGCGCCCTTCCTGATCGCCGCCAGCAGCGGGCTTTCCTGAATCTTCTCGCGCGAGACGTTGAGCGGCAGATCGGCGCTGTCGACCAGGCCGCGCACGAAGCGCAGGTACCGCGGCAGCACATCGGCGTCGTCGGTGATGAAGATGCGCTTGACATAAAGCTTGATGCGGCCCTTGCGGTCGGGATCGAAGAGATCGAACGGCCGCGAGCCCGGCACGAAAAACAGCGTCGTGTAGTCCTGCCGGCCCTCGGCGCGGAAATGCATGGTCAGCGCCGGCTCGTCGAACTGCCCGGCGATGCTGCGATAGAAGTCGGTGTACTCGGCAGGCGTGATCTCGGACTTCGGTTTTGCCCAGAGCGCAGCGCCGTCGGTAATCTGCGGCAGGTTCGGCGCCCGGCTTCTCTACGATCGCGATCGGCACCGGAACATGGCCGGACTGCGATTTCACCAGCCGTTCGATGGTAAAGCGTTCGGTAAAGATTTCGCATCCTCCATGAGATGCAGCACGACGCGGGTGCCGCGCTGCGGCGCATCGGCGGCCGCGACGGGGGAGACCGTGAATGTCCCCTTGCCGTCCGAACGACCAAAGCCAGGCCGCGTCCGATGCCGGCGCGGCGCGAGATCACGTCGACCCGCTCCGCGACCATGAACGCCGAATAGAAACCGACGCCGAAACGGCCGATCAGCGTCGTGCCGTCGGCGGCCTTGTCCGCCTGCGCCGCCTCGATGCGCTCAAGGAACGCCTTGGTGCCCGAGCGCGCGATGGTGCCGAGCGCCTCGACCATCTCGTCGCGCCTCATGCCGATGCCGTTGTCCTCGACGGTCAGCAGCCGCTTTCTCGGCATCGACGACACCGTGATGCGCGGCTTGACGTCGTCGCCGCGGAGCGCCGGATCGGCGATGGATTCGTAGCGCAGCCGTTCGCAGGCGTCCGCGGCATTGGCGATCAGTTCGCGCAGAAAAACCGATTTGTCGGAATAAACCGAGTGCACCATCAGGTGCAGAAGCTTGGCGACATCGGCCTCGAACGGACGGCTTTCGGTTTTTGGCTGCTCTTTGCTGGTTTTCGCAACAGTCATCGGTCCTTCCCCGGTGAAAATAATCCGGCACCGAGATGGCGAGTTTCTACCGCCAATTCAAGATCAAAGGACGTGCGGGCAATTGGAAAGGCAGCAATCAGACCGGCACCCTGACGGTCGCGCGCAAGCCCCCGAGCGGGCTGTCGCCGAGCGTGATGTCGCCGCCATGGGAGCGCGCGATGTCGCGGGCGATGGCGAGGCCAAGCCCGGTGCCGCCTTCGTCCTGGTTGCGCGCGTCGTCGAGGCGCAGGAACGGCTTGAACACGTCCTCGCGCAGCTGCACCGGAATGCCCGGCCCGTCGTCATCGACCGTCACCGTAAGCCAGCGATGGTCGCGATGGCCGGTGATCGAAACGGTCGAGGCAAAGCGGCCGGCATTGGAGACGAGATTGGCGAGACAGCGCTTGAACGCCGCCGGCCGCACCGTCACCTCGGGCTGGCCGTGGAAGGCGACGTTGGCCTTGTGGCCGTGGCGCTCGGCGTCGAGCTTGAGTTCGTCGAGCAGCGCCGCCGATGTCGGTCGGCGCCGACTGCTCGCCGGTATCGCCGCGCGCGAACGCCAGATAGGCCTCCAGCATGCCGGCCATCTCGTCGACGTCCTTCTTGATCGGCCTCGATCTCGGGACTGTCGCCGAGCAGCGCCAGTTCGAGCTTGAAGCGCGTCAGGATCGGTGCGCAGGTCGTGCGACACGCCCGCCAGCATGGTGGTGCGCTGCTCGATGGCGCGTTCGATGCGCGCCTTCATTTCCAGGAACGCCGCGGCGGCGCGGCGGACTTCGCGCGCGCCGCGCGGACGGAAGTTCGGCGCGTCGCGGCCCTTGCCGAACGCTTCGGCGGCGTCGGCAAGCCGCACGATCGGCCGGATCTGGTTGCGCAGGAACAGGATCGCGACGGTGAGCACGACCAGCGAGGTCGCCACCATCCACACCAGGAACATCCACGAATTCGGATCGTAGACGTCGGCGCGCCGCGCGAACACGCGCATGATCGTGTCGTCGAGCTTGATGCGGATTTCGACGATCGACGAGCGGCCGACGGTATCGATCCAGAACGGCAGGCCGATCTGCTTGCGGATTTCGTCGGACAGCGCCTCGTCGAGCTGCGAGAAGAACGGCTTGGGGCCGGGCGGCGGCAGCTCGGTCTCCGGCAGGAAATCGACCACGAGGCCGAGCCGGTCCTGCGCGATGCGGCGCAACTGCGCGCGGTCGGCGCCCTGCGGATAGGTCTTGTAGACGTCGATCAGGGTCGCGATTTCCTGCGTGACCGCCGACGACAAGATAATTGGTCACCAAATCCCAGTGCCGCTCCATGAACATCAGAGCGACGACCGACTGCAGCACCACCATCGGCACGATGATGATCAGGAGCGAGCGGGCATAAAGCCCCTTCGGCATCACCGACTTGAGCCAGCGGGTGAAGCGATCCCACGGCCGACGATCGGTCCGGCGACGTAGGCGACGGCACTCGCCACGGCGTTCGCGCGCCGCGCCAACGTGGCCGGCGGCATTGCGCAAATGTCCGATGCCCTCGTCGAAACTGGTCATGATGCCGCTCACACGGCCGGCACCAGCCGATAGCCGACGCCGCGCACGGTCTGCACGATCAGCGGATTGGCCGGGTCGCGCTCGATCTTGCGGCGCAGCCGGTTGACCTGCACGTCGACGGTGCGTTCGCTGACCGCCTCGCCGTTGCCGGCGAGCGCCTGGCCGCGGCACGGTCTCGCCGACGTTGGTCGCCAGCACGCGCAGCATCTCGCGCTCGCGATCGGTGAGGCGGATCGACCTCGTCGCCGCGGCGCAATTCGCCGCTGCGCGATGTGAAAGACGAACGGGCCGAAGCGCACCGATTCGACTGGCGGCGCCGTCGGCGGCCGCGCGCGCTTGAGAATGTTGGCGACCCGCAGCGACAGTTCGCGCGGCTCGAACGGCTTCGCCAGATAATCGTCGGCGCCGATTTCGAGACCCATGATGCGGCTTTCCTTCTCGTCGCGCGCCGTCAGCATCAGGATCGGCACCGCCGAGCCTGCGCGCATGCGCGCGGGCGAAATCGAAGCCGTTCTCGCCCGGCATCATCACGTCGAGGATCAGCAGATCGAATTTGAGGCCTTCGAGCTTGGCGCGCGCTTCGGCCGCGCGTTTCGGCGGTGGAGACGCGGTAGCCTTCGCCGAGCAGAAAGCGCGACAGCAGCGCGCGGATGCGGCGGTCGTCGTCGACGACGAGCAGATGCGGCGCGTCGTCGGCCGGGCGTTGGCGGCGCTGCGGCGCGTCATGACGCGCCGTCTCCGGCCGCGCAGCCGCGACCCGGTCGGCCTGCGCGATCAAGCGCAGCACGCGGTCGCGATCCTCGGCGTCGATCATGCCGGCGAGGAAACGCCGCGCCGCATCGCGTGCGCCGGGCCCGAGCTCGGCAAGCACGCGCGCGATGCGTTCGGTCTGCAGGCCGGCAAGCTTCATCGCCAGCGCCTCGCCCGCCGGGCTGACATAAAGCAGCCGCTGACGGCGGTCGTTGGCGCCCTCCTTCTGCACGACATAGCCCTCGTCGATGAGCTGCTTGAGCACGCGGCCAAGCGACTGCTTGGTGATCTTCAGAACGTCGAGCAGGTCCGCGACCTTCATGCCCGGATTGCGATTGACGAAATGCAGCACGCGGTGGTGCGCGCGGCCGAAGCCGAGCTTCGGCCAGCACCTCGTCCGGATCGCCGACGAAATCGCGATAGGCGAAGAACAGAAGCTCGATGAGGTCCCAGTACGGCTCGGCCGCCGGCTGAGAGCGGCTCGGCCGGCTCCGCGGCCGAGCGCGTGGCCATGTCGTTACGCCGAGTCGGCCATGCTGAGGTCAGCCATTTATGGTAAGTCAGCACTATTGACATATTTCGGGTTGGTTGTTAAGCCTGATGTTGCCCAAGCAGCGGTTCCAGAGCGAATCGCGACGGCATCCTGACCGCGCCGCTCTCGGACGACGTTGCACCCGGCGCTGAAGGGCGCTCTCATGGCGCGGTTTCGTGAGCGGCTGAGACCATACCGGGAGTCCGGTCCCGACGCAAAAGCCCAGACGCGAGAATTACGGCGCTGGGGCGACACTGCGAGGGAGGCAATGCCATGGCCGTGCCCTTCGACCAACGCTCCGACGTCATCTGGTTCGACGGCAAGCTCATTCCCACCGCCGATTGCAAGATCAGCGTGCTGACGCACGGCCTGCATTACGCGAGCGCGTGTTCGAGGGCGAGCGCGCCTATGGCGGCGAGATTTTCAAGGGCACCGAGCACTCCGAGCGCCTCAAGCATTCCGCGCGAGATCCTCGATTTCGAAATCCCCTATTCGGTCGCCGAGATCGACGCCGCCAAGCAGCTGGTGCTCGAAAAGAACAATCAGCAGGACGCCTATGTGCGGCCGATCGCCTGGCGCGGCTCCGAAGCGCTCGGCGTTTCGGCGCAGGGCAACAAGATCCACCTGGCCATCGCGACCTGGGAGTGGCCGAGCTATTTCGATCCGGCGCAGCGTCTCAAGGGCATCCGGCTCGATCTCGCCGACTACCGCCGCCCCGATCCCAAGACCGCGCCGTGCCTGGCCAAGGCAGCCGGCCTCTACATGATCTGCACGATCTCCAAACATCGCGCCGAAAAGCGCGGCTATGCGGACGCCATGATGCTCGACTGGCAAGGTCGCGTGGCCGAATGCACCGGCGCCAATATCTTCTTCATCAAGGACGGCAAGATCCACACGCCGATCGCCGATTGTTTCCTTGCCGGCATCACGCGCGCGACCGCGATGGATCTGGCGCAGCAGGCGCGGCATCGAGGTGATCGAACGCCGCATCATGCCGGACGAACTTACCGGCTTCTCGGAATGCTTCATCACCGGCACCGCCGCCGAAGTGACGGCCGTTTCTGAAATCGCCGATTGGAAATTCACACCCAGCCGCATCACCCAGCAGCTGATGAGCGACTACACCGCCGAGGTGCAGCCGAAGGGCAAAGCCGCGGCCGCGTAAGGTCGGGGGCGACACTACAAGAGGACGCGGAACTCGATCCTGCGGCTTTTGGCGCGGCCGGTGTCCGTATCGTTGGAAGCGACCGGGTGCGCGTCGCCAAATCCCGCCGTGGTGATCCGGGCCGGAGCTACACCGCGCTGAATGAGGAACGCGGCGACGGACTTGGCGCGGGCTACCGACAGTTCAATGTTGGCCTGCGCACTCCCAACCGAGTCGGTGTGACCGCTTACTTCGATCTTCACCGAGGGAAAGCGGTTGGCGATGTCGGCGACGCTGTTGAGCAATGCGTCGCTTGAGTGCTCCAAGTCCGCGCTGCCGGTCTTGAAATAGATGGCGCCAGTCGTCGAGATCACACCAAATCGGGTCTGACATTCCTCCGCCGTGATCGGACTCGTCTCCTGCTGCTGCTTGACCTGGGCCGCCGCTGTCCGTTCCTGCTCTACCGCGGCGATCTTGCTTCCGGACTGAAAGACCAGATCGAACGTGAAGCTCGCCGCGCTCACGATCGGCGTACCGTTGACCGCTTCGGACAGCTTGGCAATGCCTGCGGTCAGGCCGAACGTGTCGGCAGTAACGATGATCGGCTTCACAGTTGACACCGAGACCGTCGTATCGCTGAGACGAGTCGCGTAGACTAGCGTCTCAAAGTCTTTGATCATGCCGTGAAGGGCAACCGTAAAGGTCAGCGGATACATGATACGGGTGGTCTTCAGCACTTCCTGAAGCCTGGTCATGTGTCGTCGGAGCAGTCAGAGGCGCAGGCGTTGAAGGTGACGCCCCGGCAGCCCCCGCAACGTTCGGTGGAGCGCCCAGCGTTGCTGCGGCAGCTGCCGCCGGAGCCGTAGCTGGCGGCGGCGTGGCCGGCGCATTGTGAACAGCCGCGACTTCAGCCGGCGTCGCCGGCTGGAGTGAACTCATAATCGCCCAGCCTTGCACGGATGTGTGCTGATCCTGCGCCATCAGCTTGTAAGGGATGAAGGCCCAGACCCGATCTCCGACTGCCTGATCGCCCGCCACGCAGACGATATCGTTACGGCCCAGTTCGAGAATGAAGTTTGCGTCGCCACGTGGCTGGTCAAACGCGTTCAAGCCGTTGGTCGTCACTTTGAAAAAGCGTCAGTCGACGTTCTGTGCCTGCGCCGTCGACATGCAGGCCGCTGCAGCAATGGCCGTAAACAGCGCCGTGATGCGAACGACGAATTGACAGATCATTGTACCTCCCCGCAGGCGCAAACGGCAGCCTGCGTCAAGAATTATAGGGGCGGCCGATTGCAAAGGCCAACGAGGGCCTTCACCAGCCAACGTGTCGCAGCCGTAAAGTGTACCTGCCGCCGTCCCAATTCGCTTTTGCTGTTGTCTAAACACAGGACCACGATATCATCGCAATGTTTACGCGCTGATCGTTGCCGTTATCCTGAAGGGGCATTGACGTTTTTGCAGTTGCTCTAGACCGACAGACCAAACCAAGCAAGGAAACTTCGATGAAGCGTACCTCGTGCGCCGCCGCAGTTGCGCTTTGTTTGACAGCTTCATTCGTCGCCGCAGCACCGGTCTTCGCTCAAGCTCAGCCATCCAAACCCAACACCGGGTCCGGACCAGCACCCGCCGCACCCGGACCGGCATCCAAAGGCACGGTCGCGATCGAGTACGACGCGTCGACGCACTTTCCCGACGTGGCGGGGCGGCTGAAGCAGCGCATGGTCCTGGAAGAGCTTCAGCAGTTCCTGGTGCCGTTGCGCCTTCCCAGGGATCTCAAGATTGTCGCCAAGGATTGCGGCGCGCAAACGCTGCCCTATCCGGCCGGCGGACCGGTGACGATCTGCTACGACCTGATCAGCACGATCGAGGAACAGGCGCAAAAGGTCTATCCGCAGGATACCGGCTCGCAAGCCGTGATCGTCGTCGGCGCGACGGTCGAGGCCATTCTGCACGAGACCGCACACGGCATCTTCGATGTTTTCGGGATACCGGTCTGGGGGCGTGAAGACGACGCCGCCGACCGGCTCGCCGCCTTGATGATGATGCAGTTCGGCGAGGACATGGAGAAAGTCACGATCTACGGCTCCACCGCGCTGTTCAAGGCGCTCGCGACCGGGCAGAAAACCTGGACCGGCTCGGATTTCGCCGATACGGCTTCACCCGATGCGCAGCGCTATTACAACTATCTGTGCATCGCCGCCGGCGCCGATCCGGCTTTGTTCGGCGGCGTCCTGACGGACGGCACAATTCCAAGCTTCCGCGCCGCCGACTGCCAGTACGAATACGATCAGATAAAAAAGGCGTTCGATCTTCGGATCATGCCGTACATCGATGCGGATGCGCTGGTGAAAGTCAGGTCGACGCAATGGCTGACGTGGAGTCCGGGCAAATGATGGAGCTCAGCACAATGACACCGCGCCGACACGCCGTGTTCGGATACGCACTCCGGACTCTCGTGCCAGTGTCTCTCGTCGCCTTGCTGTCCGGTCTTATTGCAGTTGCCTCGGCACAGGTCTCCGCGGACTTCAGCAACCCGAAGATCGTTCTTCTCCAAGAAACCGCGGGCGACGGCGGCTATTGGACCAAGACCCTCCCCGACCCGCAGAATTCCGACAAATCGAAGCAGGTCGCGCATCCGATCAGTTCCGATCTGATGGCGCTGCGGCAGCGTATGATGCAGCGCCGCGTGCTCGAAACCTACGCCGAATTTCTGTCACCGCTGCGCCTGCCCCGCACCTACCGGGTGTTCGCGAGCGGCTGTCAGGGCGGCTCCCAGGATAGTCCCTACTACGACGGCGACCCGCTGCATCGCTGGATGAACCTTTGCTATTCATTCATGGCGTTTGCCGAGACCACGGCCGATTATCTGGTGCAGAACCAATCGAAGCTCAAATTGTGGACGCCGGTCTCGAAGGAACAGCTGATCGCCGGCATGTTTGCGGCGACCGTCCTGCATGAGACCGGCCATGCCTTGTTCGACTTCCTGAACGTCCCGGTGTTCGGGCGCGAAGAGGACGCCGCCGATCAGATGGCATCTTTCATCGCCACGCTGTTCGATACCGACACCGCGCGCACCATCATCAAAGGCTTCGCCTATTTCTGGGCCTACGAGGCGATGGTGGGCAAAGAGGACCCCGGCTCGGTGGCGATCCCAGTGTTCAGCCCGAACATGCCGAAGGATCCCAACTCACGCTGCATGCTGGACCCGTTCTGCGCCTATTCGGACCAGCACGGCACCGCGAGCCAACGCATGTACAACGCGCTCTGCATCGCCTATGGCGGCAATCCTGCGGGCTTCCAGGACATGATCGACGCGCATTGGCTGCCGGCCGACCGCGTCAAGGACTGCAAAGCCGAATACCAGCGAGTTTTGCTTGCCTTCGGCAAGACCATTTTGCCGTTCGTCGATACGGCGCAGATGGCGAAGGTCAAAGCGAGGAAGTGGTTCCAGCCGGCCGAGTTGCAGGAGAAGTAGATCGGAGGGTGGCTCCCTACTCGATCACTTCATCGGCGAGAGCGAGAAGGCGGTCCGGGACCGCCAGATTAAGTGTCTTTGCCGTCTTGCCGTTGATGACAAGCTCGAACTTGGTGGGCAGCACGACCGGCAGATCGCCGGGCTTCTCACCTTTAAGGATGCGAGCCGCGTAGGCGCCGGCCTCGCGGTAGGCAATGGTCAGATCGGGGCCATAGCTGATCAGCCCCCCGGCTTCGGCGAATTCGCGCAAAATATACATCGCGGGTACGGCGTAGCGCTCCGCCATTGCGACGATCCTTACGCGGCGGTTGGTGTAGAGGGGATCGGGCCCAGCAGTAGCGCGGTACCGCGCCGCTGCGCTGCCGCCGCGAAAGCCGCTTCGACCTCGCTCTCGGTGCGGGCCTGCAGTACATCAACCTGCAGGCCAAGCGTCTCGGCGCCCGCCCGCATGTTCTCGATGACCGCGGCCGTGAACGCCGCGTCGGGATTGACGATGACGGCAAAGCGCTCGGCGCGCGGAACCAGTTCGCGAAACATGCCGAGCGCCTTCGCGCCGATGGCCGTCGAACTCGAAGCTTATCCCGGTGATGTTGCCGCCCGGCCGGTTGAGGCTTGCGACCAGCCCGAGCGAGACTGGATCGGCCCCGATTGCAAAGATGATCGGAATCGTCGTGGTCGCCGCCTTGGCGGCCAGCGCCGCCGGGGAACTGCCGGGCGTCGCGATCAGCGCGACGTTGCGCCGAACGAGATCGGCGGCGAGCTCCGGCAGCTGGTCGAGCTGACCGTTCGCCCAGCGGAATTCAATCGTGACATTGCGGCCGTCGGCGAAGCCGGATTCGTTCAAACCCTTGCGGAATGCCTCCACGAAATTGGCATTCGGTTCGAGCGACGCGGAATGCAGGAACCCGATCACCGGCATCGCCGGCTGCTGCGCACGCGCCGAGAGCGGCCATGCCGCGGCCGCACCGCCGAACAAAGAGATGAACTCGCGTCGCCTCATGGACATCCGTCTCAACCCGAAGAGCCCATGGTACCACGACCTTGAAACTGTGTTGAGCGCCACGGCAGAGTTCACCGCTCAACGTCTCTAGGATCGTTACCATGCGCATGGGGCTGGAAAGCTGAAAGGTCTGCCCGCCTTGTGATTGACGTCTCTCTAGGCGCTGCTGTCCAGCAGCCTCAGTTCGCGTTCGGCGCGAAACAAGTTGCTGTAGAGGTTGGCGATCCACTGCCGTCCGCTCGACGTGACATTGAGATAGCGGATCGCGGTTTGGACGTTCGCTGATATTCTGTTCCAGAACAGCTGCGGATATTGTTGTGCGAAATCGGCCGGCGACGCGTAGCCAAGCTGACGGTTCATTCCGACCTCTTCGAACTCGTAGTAGAGAGCATTGGCCTTGCGCAGGTAATGCGGATCCCCGAGCTGTCCGATCATGTCAGCAGCCCGCATCAGCGAACCTTCTTCGTCGTCTTTATCGTCCACCGCCTGGGGCGGCCGAACCCGGGTACATTCAATGGCCCGGACAATCCGGTCGGCGTCGAGAAGCTGACTGTTCCCGATGCGATTCATTACGTACAGTTTCGATCGATCGACGTGATACGGCATCAGCGCCGCGTCGGAGGCGCCTCGCTCAAGCCGGATCTTGCCGCCATCGGCGTCGATCACATAGCCGTCGGGGCCGTCCCCTTCGAGGATGCCCCGCACATAGCCGATGTCGTGAAACAGGCAGGCAATAATAAGGTGCGCAAAATCGCAGGCATTCGTCGGTGTCAGCAGCGCGCGGCCCTTCATGATCTCATAGCCTGCCAGCGTCACCAGCATCGTGTGCTCGACGTTGTGATAGAGCGCGTCGCTGTTGCCGATGCAGTCGAGGGCAAGTCTGGCGGCCGACGGTATCGTTTCGATCAACTGCGCGTCGGTCGATCCGAATTTTCGGCCCATGTGCTCGGCGAGGTATGAGCCCAGAGCCTCAGCCGCCAATTCTGGAACGGTAATCATTGAAGTCTCTCTCTGAAGCTTCAAAAGTCACCGTAAGATCGGTCCTCGGCCGTAGCGAGGTGAGATATTATCACTCAAAACCCATGCCCGCGCAAAGGCGTGCGCAGTGCGAAACGTCGCCCGTGCGATCGGCATGAACAACGACGTTTCGATGGCTTTCGACAGCGCCGCGCGAGAGAAGAAAGCAGTCAGCGCCGAAATCACGTCGCGACACGTCAGCGCGATGACGGAATTTCGAACCCGTGACGCTCAACGGAGCGCCACGGTCAGAGATATCAATGCTTGGTATCGGCCGCGTTGGCCTGCTTGGTATCGGCGGCGTTTGCCGGCTTGGCATCGCCGGCGGCCGCCTCCGTATAGCGCGCATAGAGGCCTTCGACGCGCTGCCGCCACATGGCGACGAAGGCGGATGACGTCAGCTTCTCAACCGACTTCCAGGTTTTCTTAATCTCGGGAAGCGTGTTGCCCCAAATCGCGCGCTTGCACCACTTCTCGCCTTTCTCATGGCCTTCGTCGGTGCCGCACATCGACTTCCAAGCGACCTGATCCGGATGGCTGATGTGCTCGGTTGCGCCTTGCCAGCCCTGCTGATGAATCAGATACATGTCGCTGAACGTCGGCTTCTTGTGCGTCTCCCACTCAAACAAGACGTTCTCGGTGATCATTTTGTAGGCCGCGGCCACCGCATTGTCGCGAGCATTGAGAATGTCGCCCGATCCGTATTTGCCGAACTCGTAGCGGCTGAGCTGAAACAGGCCGATATACGAGCCGGTGCGCTGCTTCGGATCGAAGCCGGAACTTGATCTTGGCAACGGCCTTCATGAAGCCGAAGTCCATACCGAACGCGTCTGACGCCCGCTTGATCTCCTCAACCGGCGTTCCGACCGGAGTGCCTTTGAGCGAATTGAGCACGACCTCGGCCGGCTTCACTTCGGGCGGAATTTCCGAATAGGCGTAATAAGCGAGGTAGGAGAAATCCGCCTTCGGCGGGGTTGCATTCGCCTGATCTGAAGGAGGCGTGTCGTCCTCCTCCAAGCGCGACTGATCCTTTTCCGGCTCCTTTTCCGGCAGGTCGACCACGGCCGGTCCCTCCGCGAGAGGCAACGCCTCATCGTGAGACAGCGCAACCGTCATAGTGCCGATCGAGGACGTGTCCGCGACGTCCGTATTTGTGTCCGCTTTGATGCCTGCTTCGACCGTTGCATTCAGCGGAGCCGTATCCGTCGCCTTCTCGACGAAGACGTGATCAACTCCGACAAAGGCAATGGCCCCCACGATGCCGCTGTACAGCAAGGCCTTCATTTGGTCCCCGACGATTTCCCGGACGCGATATTAGACGGGATCTTCAGGTTCTCCAATATTGATTGTAATCGGTTCATCCCGGATTAACTGGAATTGCGGGAACCGCAGCAGAAAATGGCAATTCGGTGTCCTAAACCGGGTGAAAAGCCGGCACAGAGCGGTGCCGGGTTCCGCCAGTCTGATTTTGAATTCAAGCTTTACCGCACCCGCACCGGAATGATTTCGACGGAGAGCCGCACTTCGTCGCCGAGGCCATAGTAGTAGTAGGCCGCCTGCGAGACCAAACGCAGGAATATGAACAGGCGAAAGCGCAGCCGCCTCAGCAGACCCATTCTCCGCAATGGCAGAATATTTTCGTGCGAGACGTGGACGATCCATTGCCGCCGGTCGGTCGGCAGATCGATCTCCCGGTGCCGCGCCATCTCTTCCAGAAGACGCTCGACGTTCGGCTCCTCCATGAAACCGAAGCTCAGTTCGACGCCGATGATGCTGCCGCAATTCTTTTCTCGATCGAACACCGTCACCCGATAGCGGTCGTCCCTGATATAGGGGACTTTGCGGTGGGTGATTTCGACCAGGATCAGGTTGCGCGGCAGGATGCCGTGCCGCTCCCACAGCATCTCGACCAGGGCTGGAACGCGATCGGTTTCCTCATGCAACGGCTTGGGCGACATGACGATGGCGTTGCGCTCCATAAAGACCTTGCAGCTCCGGTGCAGAGCCACGAGTTCCGCCATCGTCATCGTCGGTTTTGCCGTATAGGCCGCAAATGTCGCCTTGCGGCCCCACCGCCACGTCGTCATCACCAAAAACACGGCAATACCGACGGTGAGAGGAACGAAGCCGCCTTCCAAAAATTTCAGCGAACTCGCGATCAGAAACGAGCCGTTGACCGCGGACAGAAAGCCCCACACCACGCCCGTCCTGGCCGCTCCCCAATGCCAATAGCGCCGCGCCACTGGAAACATCGCAAGCGACGTGATGACCATGACGCCCGACACCGCGAGCCCGTATGCTGCGGCGAGCGCGGCGCTCGAGCCGAACGCCAGCACCAGCAAAATGCAGCCGAGAAACAGCGACCGGTTGACGAACGGAACGTAGATCTGACCCGCATGGGCCTGGTGGGTGTGCAACAGATGCAGCCGCGGAAACAGGCCCAGCCGGATCGCCTGCGAGGCCAGCGAGAACGCGCCGGAGATCAAGGCCTGTGACGCGATGACGGTCGCCGCGGTCGCGAGCAGTACCATCGGATAAAGCAGCGGCTCTGGCACCAGACTGTAAAACAGCTTGCCGCCGGCGACCGGCTCACCGCTTAGCAGATACGCGCCCTGCCCGAGATAATTGAGCAGCAATGCCGGATAGACAACCGCAAACCAGCTGACCCGGATCGGCGCCGCGCCGAAATGGCCGACGTCCGCATACATGGCCTCGCCGCCGGTGACGACCAGCATCAGCGCGCTCAGAACAAGCAGCGCTTCAAACAAACCGGCGTGCCGGAGGAAGTTCAAACCGTAAGCGGGATTGAAGGCGGCAAGAATGCCCGGATGCTGTTCGATCTGATAGATGCCGAGCACGGCAATGACAACGAACCAGATCGAGAGAATCGGACCAAACACGATACCGATGCCCGACGTGCCTTTGAATTGAACGGCGAACAGCGCGGCGAGCAGCCCTATGGTGATCGGCAGGACGGTATGTCCCAATGCGGGCGTCGCGACCTGCAGTCCCTCGACCGCCGACAGCACGCTGATCGCCGGCGTGATCATGCCATCGCCGAACAAGAGGCCGGCGCCGAGCATCAGGGCCCAGAGCAGAAAAGTCGCGCCGCGTTTCTTGTGCTCGGCGAGCAGAGCGTAGAGCGCGAAGACGCCGCCCTCGCCATCGTTCTGCGCGCGCAGCACAAGGAGCGCGTATTTGATGGCGACGATCAGCGTGATGGTCCAGATCACCAGCGAGACGCCACCGAGCACCTCGGCGGACGTCTGCCCGCCGCCGTCGCGGCTGAGAAAAAGTTGATCCATCGCGTAAAGCGGCGATGTGCCGATGTCGCCATAAACGATGCCAAGCGCGCCGACGGTCAGCATCGCGAAACTGCCGTGCCGGGCCCGCGGCGCCGGATCGGCAGCGCGGCGGATCATCGGCAGCAGGGCGAGCCTTTTCGGTCGGAGGCTTGGAGCTTTCATGATGCGGATGCGAGGTCTCGATTGCTGCAGTTTTGACGGCAGGGTCGACCGTTAGCGCGCCACGAGGCCTGTGGCTTTGATCAAGCTCAAGAGCCTCATGGCCGCGCGGTGCGTCCTAACGCTGATTATCTGGCGGTTATTCCGCGGCTTCCCCGCTGCGCTTCGACCAGCGCTCCGCCGCCCTGTCATCGGAGGCCTTGGCGTCGACCCAAAAGTGTCCAGATGCCTTCTCGACGTGCTTCCAGAACGGGGCGTGGGTTTTCAGATAGTCCATCAGGAACGAGGCGGCCGCGAAGGCGGCCGCGCGGTGGCTCGACGCGGTCGCCACCAGGACGATCACATCGCCGGGCACGAGCCGTCCGTGGCGGTGGATCACGGTCACGCCGAGAAGCGGCCAGCGCGTGCAGGCCTCCTCGACGTGGCGCGCGATCTCAGCCTCGGCCATACCGGGGTAATGCTCCAGCGTGAGCGCCGCGATCCGCTCGCCGTTTTCGTCGGCGCGGCATAGTCCGGTGAACGTCACAACCGCGCCGATATCGGTGCGCCCTCGCGACAGCAGCGCAGCCTCGGCGGCGGCGTCGAACGCTTCGCGCTGCAGACGGACCGTCTTGATCATGACAGTTTATCTACACCTCTCCGGCCGCCTCTTCCACACGGCGCGAACGGCGATGGGCAGCCGCGGACGATCTGGCCGCTCCAGAACGCATCGCGGCTCGCTTCGATAGACACCATGAAGGTCCAACCGTAAAGTTCCGCCCGCACGGGAAGAAGGAACGGCCCGATATGGCCGGAGAGCGCGTCGAGCGGCGGCTTGCGGCGATCTTCGCCGGCGACGTTGCCGGCTACAGCCGGCTGATGGGCGCCGACGAGGAAGGCACGCTGGCGCGGCTCAACGCTCATCGCCGCGAATTTCTGGAACCGACGATCGCCGAAAACCGCGGCCGCATCGTCAAGCGGACCGGCGACGGCGTTCTCGAGTTCATGAGCGCCGTTGACGCCGGCCGCTGCGCCATTCAGACCCAGCACGGCATGGCGCGCCGGAACCAGGGCATAGCCGACGACGGGGCATCGACCTTCGCATCGGCATCCATGTCGGAGACATCATGATCGAGGACGGCGATATTTTCGGCGACGGCGTCAACATCGCCGCTCGCCTCGAAAACATCGCGCCGCCCGGCGGGCTTTGCATCTCGGATGACGCGTACCAGCAGGTGCGCGACAGGCTCGACGCCGACTTTCAGGGTATCGGCGAGCAGGAGCTGAAAAACATTGCGCGTCCGGTGCGAGTTCTATCGGTGGCGTCCGAACTCGCAGGCCCCTGCCGCGCGAGCTTCGGCGGCCGGCCTTGCGCTGCCCGACAAGCCGTCCATTGCGGTTTTGCCGTTTCAGAACATCAGCGGCGATCCGGAGCAGAACTATTTCGCCGACGGCATGGTCGAAGACATCATCACCGGGCTGTCGCGGATCAAGTGGCTGTTCGTGATCGCGCGCAATTCGAGCTTCATCTACAAGGGTAAAGCCGTCCAGGTGAAGCAGGTCCGCCAAGAACTCGGCGTGCGCTATGTCCTCGAGGGCAGCGTGCGCAAGGCCGCCGACCGCGTCCGCATCACCGGCCAATTGATCGACGCCGCAACCGGAACGCACGTCTGGGCCGAACGCTACGACCGCAAATCGGACGACATCTTCGCCCTGCAGGACGAAATCACGTTGTCGGTCGTCGGCGCGATTGAGCCGAGCCTGCGGCTGGCCGAGATCGAACGCGTCAAGCGCAAGCGTTCCGACAGCCTCGATGCGTACGATCTGGTCTTGCAGGCGCAGCCGGAGGTGTATTCGCGGCTGCCTGAGCTTTCGGCAAAAGCGCTCGTGCTTCTGGAAAAAGCGCTCGCCCTCGATCCGGATTACGCGCTGGCGCACGCCTACGCGGCCGAATGTCTGCACAGCCTTCATATTCGTGGCGGAAGCGTCTGGAACATCGCACCGCCGCGATCCGTCATGCCGAGGCCGCGCTGGCGCACGGCTCCGACGACGCGTCCGCGCTCGCTTTCGCCGGCTTTGTCATCGGCATGGACAAGCACGATCGGGCAGCCGCATTCACGGCCTTTGACGCCGAGCTGGCTGTCAGCCCCTCCTCGGCCGTCACCTACATTCTCGGCAGCGTCATTCTTGCATTCGGGGGCGAAGGCGGGCGGGCGATCGAATGGGCCGATCGCGCCATGCGGCTGAGCCCGTTCGATCCGTATCGCGCCACAGCCTTTGTTTCTTCGGCCATCGGCCATTTCCAGTGCGGCCAGTATGAAGAGGCCGCCGCCGCCGGCCGCAAGGCGATTCAAGCCACACCGGGCTTCAGCGTCTGTCACATGACGTTAGCGGCGCCGCTCGCGAAGCTTGGCCGCCTCGACGATGCCAAGGCGGCCGCCGCGCGGGTCTTGGAACTGCAGCCGGCATTCACCATCAGCAGACAGTTGACCGCCGTAGGGTGTGTGCCGGCGGTGGCAGGTCCGTTCGGCGAAGCGCTCCGCGCCGCCGGGCTGCCGGACTGAGCCAGGCTTCAACCGCCCGTCATCGGCGGAAAGAACGCGATCTCGCCGGCGCCGGCAATTCTCGCCTCGGCGCGGACGTGGCTCCGGTCGATCGCGGCGCGGATCACTTTCGGATTTTCGAACGCGTGGGCGTATTCTTCGCCGCGCCGCGACAGCCACGTCATCAGTTCGCCGACCGTCGTGATGTCCGCAGGCGGATCGATCTGCTCGTCGGCCTTGCCGATCCGTTCGCGGACCCAGGCAAAGTAGAGAACCTTCACGCGTCCTCCTGATAGAGGTGGTGCAGTCCCGCGTGCAGATAATCCCAGCCGGTGTAGAGCGTGAGCAGCGCGGAAAGCCACAGCAGCGCGATGCCGATCTGCGTCACCACCGGCACGATCGCGTCGCCGGCTTCGCCGCAGATCAGAAAGCCGACTGAGACAAGCTGCAGCGTGGTCTTCCACTTGGCGAGCCGCGTCACCGGCACGCTGACGCGCAATTCGGCGAGGTATTCGCGCAGGCCCGAGACCAGGATTTCGCGGCACAGAATGACGACCGCGGCGAACAGCGACCAGCCGTGAATGGTGCTCTCGGCCGCCAGCATCAGGAGGCAGGACGACACCAGAAGCTTGTCGGCGATCGGATCGAGCATGCGGCCGAGCGACGACTGCTGGCTCCAGATGCGGGCGAAGTAGCCGTCGAGAAAATCGGACACGCCGGCGGCGATGAAGATGACGAGCGCGACCCACCGCAGCCACAGCCCGCCGTGCAGGATGTTCTGCCAGAACATCGCGCCGACGACGAGCGGCACCGCGACGATCCGGCCGTAGGTCAGAATGTTGGGCAGCGTTAGCGAGTTCGTTCGGAACCGTCCCGTTGTTGTCGTGCTGGTCGAATTCATGGCTGCACCATAGCGCCGCCGCGCCGGCGCCAACAGGCCCCGCCTGTGCGTGACAGACTGGCGGGCCGCACACCAAATATCCCGGGATGCTGGTTAATAAAAGCCAAGTGAGCGAAAACCTTGACGGTCCTGCCGATTTGTCGCGCCCCGATTACGCCGCCCCATCGTGAAAGAAGGCGTAAATCCGCCGGGCCGTTTCAGCGCTGATACCATCGACCTGCATCAAATCCGTGACCGAGGCACGCTCCATCGGCCTTGAGCGTGCCGAAGTGATGCAGCAGCGCGCGTTTGCGCGTCGGGCCGATGCCCGAAATCTCCTGCAGGCCGGCCTCCCGCAAGTCACGCGCGCGGCGGGCCCGATGCGAGCCGATGGCAAAGCGGTGGGCCTCGTCGCGCAGCCGCTCGACAAAGTACAAGCACCGGGTCGCGCGGCGGGAGCTTGAACGACTCGCGGCCCGGAAGGAAGAAGGTTTCGCGACCGGCATCGCGGTCGGGTCCCTTGGCGATGGCGACAAGCGGAACTTCGACCCCGAGTTCCGCCATCGTCTCGCGCGCCGCAGTCAGTTGGCCCTGCCCGCCGTCGATCAGAACCAGGTCGGGCCAGGGCGACTCCTCCGCGTCGGCATCGGGTTCCGCCGGCAGCTCCGCCTCAAGAATATCCGCCTCCTCGGGCGGCATGACGCCATTGTCCGCCGCGAGCGCGGCCGCAGCCGCGAGGTCGGCAGCGGCAGGTGCGGGCTGCTGCGGCGCCTCGGCAAGGAGCCGCTTGAACCGCCGCTGCAGCACCTCGCGCATCATGGCGAAGTCGTCGCCGGGCGTGAGCTCGGTCGAGCGGATGTTGAACTTGCGGTACTGGCTTTTGCGAAAGCCCACAGGCCCGGCCACGATCATGGCGCCGACCGCATTGGTGCCCTGGATGTGGCTGTTGTCGTAGACCTCGATGCGCCGCGGTACTCGCGGCAGACCAAAGGTCTCGGCGAGCTGGCGCAACAGCTTCTGCTGCGAGGAGGTCTCGGCAAGCTTGCGGCCGAGCGCCTCGCGCGCGTTGGCGAGCGCGTGTTCGACGAGATCCTTCTTCTCGCCGCGCTGCGGCACCGACACCTCGACCTTGTGGCCGCTCTTGGTGCACAGAGCCTCCGCGAGCAGCGCGCGGTCCTCGATGTCGTGCGAGATCAGAACGAGCCGCGGCGGCGGCTTGTCGTCGTAAAACTGCGCCAGAAACGGCGACAGCACTTCGCTTGGCGGCAGCGAGCGGTCGGCCTTGGGGAAATAGGCGCGGTTGCCCCAGTTCTGGCCGGTGCGGAAGAAAAACACCTCGACGCAGGTGAAACCGCCCTGCTGATGAACGGCGAACACGTCGGCCTCTTCGACGCCGCGCGGATTGATGCCCTGATGCGATTGGATCGCCGACAACGCCGACAAGCGGTCGCGATAAACCGCGGCATGCTCGAAATCGAGCGCAGCCGAAGCTTTTTCCATCTCGGCGGCGAGTTCATCCTTCACCGTCTTGCTGCGGCCCGAAAGGAACGCATTCGCTTCGCGCACCAGCGCCCCATAGTCGCGAAAGTCGATCTCGCGCGTGCACGGCGCCGGAACAGCGCTTGATCTGGTACAGCAGGCACGGCCGCGTGCGGCTCTCGAAGAAGGCGTCGCTGCATGAGCGCAGCAGGAACGCGCGCTGCAGCGCGTTGATGGTGCGGTTGACCGCCCACACCGAGGCGAACGGCCCGTAATACTGGCCCGGCCGCGTGCGCGCGCCGCGATGCTTGAGGATTTGCGGCGCCCAATGGTCGGACGTGATCAGGATATAGGGAAACGATTTGTCGTCGCGCAGCAGCACGTTGAAGCGCGGCCGCAGCCGCTTGATCAGATTGGCCTCGAGCAGCAGCGCCTCGGTCTCGGTGCGGGTGACGACGAATTCGAGCGTCCGGGTCGCTGCGATCATGCGCTCGATGCGGGTGTCGTGGCCGGTCGGCCGCGCGTAGGCGGGGACGCGCTTCTTGATGTTCTTGGCCTTGCCGACGTAAAGCACGTCGCCGCGCGCATCGATCATGCGGTAGACGCCGGGCTGCGACGGCGCGAGCTTGGCGTAGTGGACGATGGCGGCGCGGCCCTCGGCGAGCGAGCCTTCCAAGCCCTGATCGTCCGAACCCTCGCCATCCGGAGGGACGCCGTATCGGCGTCGTCCGCTTCGGGCAGCGACGGCTCGTCGTCCTCCTCGATGCTCTCGAGTTCTCGGCTCAAGCGATCTTTTCTTCGGTACGTTCATCGGTCGTCACTAACGGGCCTGCACTGCAAAGGTAAGGTTCGCTCCCTCGCCGGGCCATAGCACGCCGCGCACGGCCCTCGCCGCTCCACAGGATCGCTCACAGGATTTGAACACCCGGATCGGGGGCATAGACAGCCGCCCCAAGATGATCCGAATGCACTAACCAATTCAATCAAGACATTATTAACGATAAGACTTCGGAATTACTTAGGGATTCATCACCGTTTAACTTAAAGTTCGCGATAAATTCTATCAATCGAAGGACGTATCTGCGCACGCCGCAGGTTTCCGCAGACGCGTCGCTCGCGGATTTCGGCCAGTAGCCACCGTTTGCGTTAGCGGAGGCCAGAATGAGGATTGATTGGTGTCGGTGCCGCGCGTCTCTTTCGCCGTAGCGGCCGCGAATACGGCGCAGGCCGCCGACTTCCCGGCCGGCAACTACTATACGGCGCCGGCGCCGATCGCGAGCGGCTGGGCCGGCCCCTATCTCGGCGCCACGGCCGGCTACCAATGGGGCACGGTCGACAACAACCCGACCAAGCCATCGGGCGTCAACGGCGGCATCGAAGCCGGTTTCAACTGGCAGCACGGCCAGTTCGTTTATGGCGCCGAGGCGGACATCAACCTTTCGGGCGCCGATGACACGTTCGCGCCGTGGCAGTTCACCAATCCGTGGTTCGGCACCTTGCGGGGCCGCGCCGGCGTGGCGTTCAGCAACGTCCTGATCTTCGGTACCGCGGGTCTCGCCTACGGCGACCTGCGCGCCGAAACCGCGAACCTGACCGAGAGCAATACCAGCATCGGCTGGGTCGCGGGCGCCGGCATCGAAGTCGGCTTCACCCCGCACTGGTCGGCCAAAGCCGAATGGCTCTACCTCGACCTCGCCGACCACACCTATCAGCTGACCGGCGCCAATAACGGGCTCACAACCAACCTGATCCGGCTGGGCGTCAATTATCACTTCTAAGCGACTGACTTCGCGGGCCGGCCGCGGCTTGTTCCAGCACGGCAGCACGGCACGAATCTACTCATAGTAGAATTTCATCGAAAATTAGTATTTCGTTGATCATGTTTGATCTATCTTAAGACATTATTAGATATAAACGTGGCGATCAAGTCATTGCTGTATTACGATCGTCAAATTCAATTAATAACTGTGTCATTTACGCACTAGACGCCTCATCTATTGCAAATACTATGTGGTCAAGTTTGCGTACACGTTTTACGTCATGGAGACCGCAATGAAGCGTATTTGTTCTTGCGGGCGTCAGCTTGGTGACGCTGGTGACTGCGGCATCAGCCGCAGACCTGGGGCGGCCCGCGCCCTTCCGGCCGCCTGCCCCCGCTTACGCCCCGGCCTTTAGCTGGACCGGCTTCTGCGTTGGTGTGAACGGCGGCGGCGGCTGGGGCCGCTCTGCCTGGGATTCGACCGGCAGCTTCGACGTGTCCGGTGGCTTGGTCGGCGGTACCGTCGGCTATAATTATCAGACGGGTTGGGCGGTGCTCGGCGTTGAAGGCGACATCGATTGGAGCGGCATCAAGGGCACGACGAATAATGCCTGCGCGCCCGGCTGCACGAACGGCAACACCTGGCTCTCGACCGTCCGCGGCCGGTTTGGCTACGCAGCCGGCCATTTCATGCCCTACATCACCGGCGGCGCCGCGTTCGGCAACATACAGGCGTCGGAGCCCGGCTTCGCTGGCAACAGCGCGACCAACGCCGGTTGGACGCTTGGCGGCGGCCTCGAGTTCGCTTTCGCCGGCAATTGGACTGCCAAGGCCGAGTATCTCTACGTCGACCTCGCAATTTCAATTGCGGCACCGCGTGCGGTCCGGGCGTTGCGATCAACAACGTCTCGTTCCGTACCAACATCGTTCGGGGTGGCATCAACTATCGCTTCTGATCGCTCGCAAGGGGGCGCGAACCATCAACCCTGGGGCTAGCGCCCCGGGTTTTTATTTGCTGTTCGCCAGACCGCGGGGCTCGCGGCGTGCGCCGCGCCGGCTGCGGAGATTATTGTTGTGACGCGCCTAGTCGGGAGCATGTGATCTGACAGGACAGTTGCTGGTTGGTGCAGACCGATATGCACGTCGCGCTCGGACTGAAATTCGTGGTCGCTGTCGATACCTGGCCCTGGTTGGTGGTGCCCGCCGAAATGCACGACGATTGGCACGTCACGAACAGATTGCTGCACGTGTTTATACAATTCGTCGTAGCGGAGCTTTGCGCGAGTTTGATGGTCCTATGCGCGGACGCGCTCGCCGCAGTTCCAACGCTCGCCAACACAGCCAACAAGATCGTCAACCTTTGCATGACAACCTCCTCAGGCCCGAAACGGCCCTGCATGATAGGCTCACGGCTTCGGCACGTCGACCGCCGAGGACCCACTATTGGGGAATTTGCTTCCAATTCGCGGCGATGTAGCCCTCGGCATCGACCGGCATGACGATCTTTCCCGCATTCGCATTCGAGCCCGTGCAGGACCAGCCGTAGATTGTCGCGTGGCCGGTCGCCGACATCGGAATGTTGGGCGAGCCTGGATTTTTGCGGCACCAGGTCGTCGCGCCCGGCAGCACGCGGCGGGTATCCGCCTTGTCGCAGACCAGATTGGCGCCGACGTAGCATCCCATCAGCGTCGCACCGACGCAGCGCACGAACGCGCCGTCATTGACCGCACTGGCACCGATCTGAAATGCCTTGGCGACCGCCGCGACCAAGCCCGCCGGAACCTGTGCCGGCCCCGCGTGCGTGGGATCGGGACAGTACAAATCCGTGGCGTTTGCCGCCCGTGCCATCACGCTGCCGGCGATCGGCATTACAAACAAAAATCCCAAAATCGCGGCGAAGAAACGCATCGCAATCGTCCTATTGCTTGTGGGCCACGGTGGTCGGGATGTGGTTGAGTTCCTCGCATCCGGTTGCGGTGACGATGACGGTTCCGCCGATATTGACCCGATGGTTGCCAATACAGGCATTGGGTTCAAATGCAAACACCATTCCCGGCTGGATCACGGCCTTGCGCTGACGCGCCGTGCTCGCGCCGGCGTAACGCACGTCGAGCTTGACCTGATCCTGGTTGACCTGGGTGCGGCCCGCGAGGAAGTGCGGGCCGAGCGAATGCACCAGCGGCGTATAGCCCCAGCAACCGGCCGACTTCAGCGGCTCCTCCATGGCGGCGAGCAAATCAGCAAACGTCATGCCGGGTTTGAGCGCCTTGATACCGGCATCGTAGGAGGCGCGCGCCACGCGCTCGCATTTGACGTTGGTCTCGTCGAGCGGATCGAGCGCCACCGTCATCTGCACCTGGACTTCCTGGTTGCCGCACAGCGGCATCAATTCGGCCTGCATCAAATCGCCACGCTGCAGAATGCGCGGCGCCTCGCCGCGCGTGGTCCAGCGCGGCGGCCCCCACGACAGGGTGTGGGGACCTGAGTTCATCACGATCATCGGGTAGCGGATGCCGATGCCATGGCGGAGCATCTCGCGCGTCGCCTCGGCGAAGATCACCTCCTCGCCGACGCCCGGCGCCGCGACGTCGACGATCACCTTGCAGGCCGCTTCCGCAGCGCGGGCGGCGTAACGGACCTGCGCCATTTCCTCGTCGCTCTTGACGAGCATCAGGTGGCTGAACTCCTCGGAGATATCCTCCCAGCGCGTCTTGGGGAGCGCCGCGGTGATCTCTGCCCAAAAATTCGCCGGGATGGCGCCGTAGATCTCGGTTGGTGCTTGCGAGCTTAAGCCCACCACGCCGAGTTTGCTTTCGCCGATGTGCTTTTCCTTGAGAACGTCGGCGACGCCGGTGCCGCTGGTCGAGACCCGATAATCGTCGACCCAGAGGTTGTTGCCGCGCTCCTGCGACCACCGCGCCCGCATTACCCGCAGGTACGCCCAGGTGATGACCACCGGCGCGCCCTCGAGCGGAAAGATGACGCAGCCTTCGTTGTAGTCGTCGCTGATGTAGGTCTCGTACATTTCGCGCGCGCGAAAGCCGGCGACCAGAAGCCCTTCGAGACCTCGCTCGCGCATCAACTGCCGCACGCGTATCCAGCGGCGCTCGCGCTCGGCGAGCGAGAGAACGGGAGGCTGCATTCGCGCATCGGCCATGATGGTCTCCTTAACTTACGATTTTACGATGACTGCGATTTCACGATGGGATTTTCACGCCGCCCGCTTCGGCCCCGGATAGACGTACGGCCCGAGCCCGACCAGCAGCACACAGGTGAGCACGAGCGCCACCTCGTAAACGATGAAGATCCGCGAATATGAATGATACATGTCGAACGCTCGTCCGCTGAGGGCCGGACCGAGACCGTTGCCCGATGTTGAAGATCACGAACATCAGCCCGTAGATTTTGCCGTAGGCCTTCAGACCGAAATAGCGGCTGATGAAGAACGCCATGAGGTCGATCTCGGCGCCGATGCCGGCGCCGCACAAAGCCGCGCCGATCAGCGGAGCGGGAAATCCCAAGCCGCTGCCGAGCAGCGCAATCCCGGCCATCGGCAGGATGAAAAAGCAGATCGCGACGTACGGTCCCCAAAACCGGTCGAGACACAGCCCGCAAAGGATGCGGCCGACAATGATGACGATCCCCGCCGCCGACAGTGCGCCGGTTGCGGTTTGCAGCGGGATGCCGCGATCGGTGAGCAGCGCGACGATGTGCGCGATCGTCCCATTGATGGCGAAGACGCCGAGGAAAAACGCCACCGTCAGCGCCCAGAACGTCCCGCTTTTGAGGGCGGCCGCGGCGTCGGTTCCGACCGCGGCAGCGGGCGTGTCGGTAGCGCTTGCTTCTGCCGATGACGGTTCACGGACGAAAATCGCGACCGGCAGCAACGCCAGCACAACGACCGCGATCGCCAGCCCGAAATAGGCTTCCCGCCAGCCGACCTTGTTGATCAAAAACGCGGCGAGTTGCGGCATGAGCACGACGCCCAATCCCACGCCCGCCGTCGCCAAACCAAGCGCAAGGCCGCGCTGATGATCGAACCAGCGCGAAATCACGGCGGCGTAAGCAATCGGCGTCTGGATGCCGCCGACAAAGGACGCGATGCCGAACGTCACGAAGATGAGGATCATCGGCTTTGCCTGCATCAAGCCGAAATTCGCGACCGCGAGCGCGAACAGCAGGATGCTGGGGATCATGACGCGGCGCGCGCCGAAGCGGTCGATCAGCCAGCCGACGATCGGGCACGCCAAAGCGGTGAGCCACGTGCTGGTGCCGAGCGCGGTCGACAGATCGCCGCGGGTGATGTCGAGATCCTCGGTCACTGGTTTTAGGAAAACGCCGAACGTGAAGATCACAACCGAGCCGGCGCCGACGACGAGCCCGCACGCGCAGGCGAAGACGATCCACCACCGGCTGGCGAAAACTCCTCCCATGACGCTCTCCCGTCCTGGCGGTGCCGGCATTCTTGTTATTCGGCGAGAACAACCAGTGCCGATTGCCCGGCAGCGCCAAATCTTTGACTTGTCATGCTCCGCGAACGGCGAACCCGGAGCATCCAGTAATCGCAACCGAATTGAGGCGGGACCATACGCGGCGGGAATAACGGCAGCAATCATCGGCAACGCATTGCCATGCTGCCGGGTGCGCGCGGCAATTCAGCCCGGCGGTTTCGTAGCCGCAAAGGCTGGCACGCGCGCCGCGAAATTGTCGAGCCAGGCGACGAGACGCGGATGATCGTTTCGCCACGTCCCGGCGAAGCGGAAATCGCGATAGCCGAGCACGCAGGCGAGCGCGATCTGACCGATCGTCGGCAGCGGATCAAGCGGCGGCGGCGACGCTTCAAGCGCCGCGAGACCGCGCGTCACCTTGCCGGCCTGATACTCGAGCCATTTCGGCTCGTGGCCGTCGGGCTTGCGCCAACGCCCCTCATAGACGGTGAGGATCGACGCATCGAGAATGCCGTCGCACAGCGCCTGCAGGCGCAGCGCGGCAAGGCGCTTCTTATCGTCGCGCGGCACAATCTTGCCGCCGCCCGCGCGGGTGTCGAGATAGTCGAGGATGACGCGGGAATCGTAGAAAGCCGTGCCGTCTTCGTCGATCAGCACCGGAATTTTGCCGAGCGGATTTTGCTGCCGCACGCTGTCGTTGACGTCGCTCGTGTCGGCGGCTTCGACTTTGACATCGCCATCGAAGCCCAGGAGCGAAATCGCGATCCGCACCTTGCGTCCGAACGGCGAAGCCGGCGAGGAACGCAAAATCATCATTGCAGCACCATCATCGCAGCTTCATGAGGTCAGAGTAAATCGAGGCCGGGCGGAGAGAAACGAAACCGCGCGGCGGTTCCACCGTACGGCCGCGCCACAGAACGTGTGCGCTTACATCGGCGCACGACACAATGCTCCGCAGCGCCTTCGCACGGCACGGCGACGTTTAAAGCATAATCCCGCAGGCACAACAAAAAATTGGCCGCGGTCATGCGCGATCAGAGGTCAGTTCATCAGCCGCATCCAACGTGAAGTAATCTTCAAGCTGAAAGCGGCTGCGCCTAACCTGTGACGACCAAATTGACGGCTTTCGGACCCTTGCCTTTTTTATCGGGTTCGACGTCGAAGCTGATGCGCTGCCCCTCAACCAGCGACTTCAACCCCGCGCGTTCAACGGCGGTGATGTGCACAAACACATCGCGGCCACCGTCGTCCGGCTTGATGAAGCCGTAGCCGCGTTCACCGTTGAAAAATTTGACCGTACCCGTCATTGCCATCGGGCAACTCCTTCCCCCGTGGTGCCTTCGCCGCCGGCCCCCACGGCGCGACGGCTAGGCTGGACATCCACACGAGCAAAGAGCATCAGCCAACTTCGGCCTCAGTCACTCCGCCGGCCCCCCACAGGAGGCGGAACGTCTAAGCCTGCACACGCCATTGTTTAGACCAATTTTAACGTGTGGAAAAGTGGGCGGAACCCGGCGGCAGCCAATTCGGCTCTGCTCTCGCCCTAAGGTTGCTGGACGAGCCAGTCCAGCCGATGGCTGGCGGACGGCGAAAGCAGCTGCCCAAGCTCCCGCACGAGGCTTCCGAGCTCCTCATCCAGCCGAAACGGCGGGTTGATGACGATCAGGCCGGACCCGATCAGGCCGGAATCCGCGCGCAGCGGCCTGAGCGCGATTTCACTGCGCAGGATTTTGGCCCCTCCAAGTTTTTTTAGGCGTTTGGCCAGCGCGTCGGACGCCTCCCGCGCTTTGATCGGGTACCAGAGCGTATAGATGCCAGTTGGCCATTTCCGGTGGGCCGCCTCGACCACGTTAGACAGCCGCAGAAAGTCGTCAGCGTCTTCAAATGGCGGATCGACAATGACCAGTCCGCGCCGTTCCTTCGGCGGCACGAAAGCATTGAGCGCGGTCCAGCCGTCGATCGACAGAACCTTCACCCTCTGGTCGCCGCGCAGCGCCGCCTTGAGCGAAGCCGCCGCTCGCGGCTCCAGTTCGCATGCGATCAACCGATCCTGGGCCCGCAGCAGAGCCTTCGCGATCACGGGCGAACCCGGATAGGTCCGCAGCCTGCCGTCAGGATTGAGCGCCGCAACGACGTCGAGATACGGCGCGAGCAACGTCTGCAAGGCTCCCGGCCGCGTCGCATTCCAGACGCGTTCGATGCCTTGCCGCCACTCCCCGCTTCGGCTCGGCTCGGCGCCGAGCAGATCGTAACGGCCGCCGCCGGCGTGCGTATCGATCACGCGGAACGCCGCGGGCTTCGCGCGTAACTGCAAAAGAATGCGCGCCAGCACCGCGTGTTTGTGCACATCGGCAAAATTGCCGGCGTGAAAAGCGTGCTGATAGTTCATCGTCTGGCGATCAGCGCGAACAATGCGGCGTCGCGCGCATCGGCTGCCTCAGCCCCCGCGCACCGGCGGCATGATGAGCTGATCGCGCCGGCAGCTCCGCCGGACAACTTCGGGGCAATCCCGAAATTGCAGGTCCTTCGACAAGCAGAGCCTGATCTCGGTCAACCGCTTGCGGTCGCAGTCGACCGCGACGCTGTTCGGCGTGAGGCCCGGATTGGCCTTGATGAAATCATCTTCGACGGCGGAAGGCGCGACCGTCAGCGGCTCTTTCAGATCGACATATTGGGGCGGAATTTTCACCGCCGCGCGCGCCCGGCGCACGGTCTCGAAATAGGCCCGCGGCGACAGCCCCGAGCAGGTGCCGTGCTTGTCCCATTCGTTGAAGATGAGATTGGGCGCAGGCATCAGGTCGAGCATCGACGATACGATGCGACGATCGAGCCGCGGCGACGGCTGCTGGCAATATTCAGGAAAGCCTCGCGCATATTGCGGCCACAAGCCGTGCACCACGAACGAATAAGGCCGCGGGCCGCATTGCATGCCGCGGGCGTACCCGTAGCGCTCGGCGGCGGCCGCGCAGAACGAGGGCGACCACGACAGCGATAGCACGTAGAAGTCGAACTGACCCGGCGCGTCCTGCCGAGGATCCTGAGCCGACGCCGCACTGATCGTCGCAGCCACCCAAAAGGCCAAAAGCGCGACTGTCGCTATCAAACACTTCATGACTCCCCCGCTACGCACTGCGGCCTCTGATCTATCACGCCAATCATAGGACGCTGCACGAACATATCAAGAACATCCTTGTCTAACCGCCCTGTAGCGCCGCCCCTTTGCGTAAACCTTCCGCAAGCATAATTTTGAATGGCGATGTTGCGCGCTTCGGTGCAGTCTATCGGGCGGGCGCCGGTTGACAGAATCGCGGCAGCCGAGCCTCGTTGGCGACCGCATCTGCTCGAAGAGTCCGACGAACCGTCTGTGAGGGACGTTCCATGGCCGTGTATTGGCTTTTCAGGAACAGGGCATTCGAACCCGAGGCGATCACGATGATGACGGGCGTCTACAACGGCGTCTGTCAGGCGCTGAAGCTCGACGGCGCCGACGCACGCGAGGTCGATGCGGTGGCAAAGAAGGTGATCGAGTTCGCTCAGCGCGGCGAGCGCGATCCGGCGCGGTTACGCGACTCTGTGCTCGAGGCGCTGCGCAGCGATCCGCCGGACCGGTCCAAGAGCCTCTGACGCACCATCGGGCTTACCGACCGGTTGAAGCCTTCGGCCGCCATATTTTCCGCCCCACATTTTCTTGATAGTCTCCAGGCGAAACACGCGAAGTGCAGCGAGGGCGACCGTCTGGAATTCGCAAAGCTTGGACCCAAGCGAGGACCCAAAGCGAGGACCAATGATTTCCCCTACCGCCCCATCCACCAGCATCCGCTTCATGAACTCGATCGGCGCTCGTCTTTTTGCGCTTGTCATCGCCATTGCCTTGGCTGCGGGTGCGCTTGCAACGTCGAGCGCGCATGCGCAGGGCATCACCGGAATGGACAACGGCAGCCGCCGCGACCACAAAAAAGCAGCGGCCAAGACCGAAGAGCAAAAGCCAAAGGTCGACGAAAAGGCCTACGACGCGGCGCTGAAAAGCGTGCCGGAAAAGTCGGAAAAACCCGATCCCTGGAAGGGCGTGCGCTAAATTTAGAGGCTTTGCGCCAAACGCTTACGGCCGCGCCGCGCGGCAAGCTGGATTGTACGCCCAATCGCGATCCAGGCCCGTCACGCAGAAATTGACGCCCCAGTCCATGCCGATCATGCCGGTGTCTTCGGCGATCGAGTAGTAGATCTCGTGCCGGCTGCCGTCATTGATGAGCGCTGCGCCGCTGCAGAACCGGCGCGGGATCGACTGCGCCGCCCACGGCAGTTCGGCCGTTTCGCGAATGTCTTCGATGCCGACGATGCGGAGCTGAGAATTCCAGAAGCTGTATTCCTTCTGGCGGAAATTCGAGATGATGCGGTCGAGCGCGCCGGGGAAATCGCAGGCCGGCATGACCCGGTCATAATTCGGTCCCGACATCCAGAAGCTCTTCTCAAGCCAGCTTGCTGCGCGAGGCTGCGTGAACGACACAGCACTCATCGCCAGTGCGAGCGCAAAACACGCCGTACGGCCGAGCATGGCCCCTCTCCCGAAAGTCCCTGCACGACGGTGCCGCGCCGGCCGTGGCCGGTCAAGGGTCGAGGCGCCTTTGGCCCCGCTTTGCCGGGACAGCGTGTCAATCAGGTCACGCCAAGGCCTGGCATCCGATGGAATAACGTCCGTGGTGGTATTTCCAGTTTTACGCGGACTCAATTCATGTATTGTCTAAGGTGATTCGTCGCGTCGGCGGACCGCGGGGTGTACAAGTTCAAGAAGGCGCCCCGCTTTACTTCTGGTCTGTCCGTTTAGCCAAGTATGCGTGACAATTTACGCGTGTATTCATTCGGCTTGCCCGTGCGTTCAAACGGCGAAGTAAAGCGGCGTTGATGAACCGTGTGCGGCATCGTTTCCGGCGGCTGTGGCGGACGCGATTTTTTCAAAAACCCAGTGGAACCATGGGCGGGCGACCGGGGAAAATCGGCATGGGCGAAGTGCACCAGCTTTTGGCGGCGGCAGAGCCGGCATTCAGCCTTCAGGCCGCGGGACGGCTGATGTCCAAGGTCTTTCCGCCATGGGTGCAGGATTTGGCGCTGCTGGTGGAGAGCGTGGAGGCGGTGCGGCCGCCGGGCGCACTTCCCGACTGGCAGCCCGGCGCCACCGTGCGGCTGCCGTTCTCGAACAAGATTTGCGGCCAGGGCAACTTTGTCTGTAGCCAGGCGGTGATGGCGCTGGCCGACGCCGCCATGGTGATTGCCTGCTCGGCGGCCTCGAACGGCTATCGGCCCATGAGCACCATCGACCAGACCACCCACTTCCTGCGGCCGGTCAGCTTCGACATCGTCGCCGACGCGCGCGTGGTGCGCATCGGCCTCAACACCTGCTTTGGCCGGGTCATGCTGCTCTGCGCCGCCGACAAGCGGCCGGTCGGCATGGTGGCGACCGCCTATTCGATGCAGTGAGGACACAGCGCCGGACTGATTGTCCCGGCGGGCTTCCTTTTTCGCGCTCATGCTTTACTCTTCCGGCTTCGGGCGGGAGGGTTGTGCGATGCGCCGAAAATCCTTGATCGTGGCCGCACTGAGCGTGGCATTGACGCTTGGCGCCGGCGACGTGGTGTTTGCCAGTCTGGTCGGCCCCGGGCCCAACATCACCGGCAACGATACCGGCGGTATCATCCCCTATTCGCCGGACCTCGAGGGCATCTACAAAGGCATGGCTGAAGCCCATTGCGCCCGCTGGGGACGCCTCTCGCAGATCACCAGCGTGCATCGCAAATACGGCGACTACATCAGCTTCGTCTGCATCGACAAGCCGTGGATGATCCACTGACGGCCGGCGCTTACTGCCAATCGCCGATCGCCGCTTGAACGACCGCGAGCGCCGCGACTGCGGCCGTATCGGCGCGCAGGATGCGTGGACCGAGCGACAGCCGCACAACGTTGGGCAGTTTGAGCAGCGCCGCCCGTTCGTCGTCGGCGAAACCGCCCTCCGGGCCGATCAGCAGCGTAAGCGGCGCGCGCGGCGGTATGGCTTTGAGCGCCGCGACCGGATTGGCGACGTCGGCATCTTCATCACAGAAGATCAGAGTCCGCTTCGCCTCATACGCGGCGAGCAGCCGGACGAGCGGCGCGGGCGCGGCGATCTCGGGCACTGAAAGTATGCCGCATTGCTCCGCCGCCTCGACCGCGTTGGCGCGCATGCGCTCGTCGTTGACGCGAGCCACCTGACCGTGGCGGGTCACAACCGGCTGCAGCCGTGACACGCCCATCTCCACCGCCTTCTGCACCATGTAGTCGAGACGCGCGCTCTTGAGCGGCGCGAACCAGTAATGCAGATCGCCCGGCGCGGTCTGCTCGCGCGTTCGTTCGTCGACCGCGAGCGACACCTTGCGTTTCTCGCCTGCGAGCGTCGCGCGCCACTCGCCGTCGCGGCCGTTGAAAACCAGCACCGCCTCCCCCGATCGCAAGCGCATGACGTTGGTCAGGTAATGAGCCTGCGCCGGACCGAGCCCGACCAGGGCGTCCTCCCCGAGCGGCGCGTCAACGTAAAGCCGGGGACTGCTGAAGTCGTAACGGGACATCGGGACGTGCTTCGGTTAAAGATGACCATAGCGTAGCGGTAACCGGGCGCTAGCGTCGCACCCCCTCGTGCCCGAGCCGCTTTGCCCCCTTGTCGCCGGATTCGCCTAGCCTTTAATAGTCGCCCGAAATTGTCGATCGACTCGGGCAGAGTGACTGGACGGGAAAGGACCACCATGCGGCGCAGCCTCGCCACGGCCCTGGCGCTCGGGGTAGCGTTCGGCGTAACCGCCATCGGGTCTGTCATGGAGTCCCGCGACGCCTCGGCGCAGGGCGCCCCGGCGGCGAGCAATCAGTGCAACGATTTCGTCAAGGTCAGGGACGAGGCCCAGAAGAAGGGCATGGCGGTGCGTGCCGCAACCGAACGTCACGCCGACCGCAAGGAAGTCTGCAACCTGATGATCAGTTTCGTCGGCGCTGAAGGCGCCATGATCAAATTCCTCGAAGACAACAGGACCTGGTGCGGCGTGCCCGATCAGGCCATCGCGCAGGCCAAAGCCAGCCACGAAAAGTCGATGAAATTCCGCACCATAGCCTGCACGGACGCGCCGGAATCCAAGCCCAAGGTGCCAACGCTCAGCGACGCGCTCGGCACGCCGTCGACCGACACGGGAAAGAACACCAAGACGGGCCGCGGCACGTTCGACACGCTGACCGGCAACCCGCTGGCAAAATGAACGAGGCGGCGGGTTCCGTCGCCAACTCGACCGGCAACTGGGTCGACACGTTCGCTCCGCTCTGGCTGCGCCCCTATCTGCGGCTTGCCCGTCTCGACCGGCCGATCGGCTCGTGGCTCTTGCTGTTGCCGTGCTGGTGGTCGGCGGCGCTGGCCGCGATCGCGGCTCACGCCCCTGCTCCGCGGCTTTCGCATCTTGTGTTGTTCTTCATCGGCGCGTTCGCCATGCGCGGCGCCGGCTGCACCTGGAACGACATCGTCGATCGCGATCTCGACGGCAGCGTCGAGCGCACCCGCTCGCGGCCGATCCCATCGGGTCAGGTCAGCGTCGTCGAGGCCGCGCTGTTTCTGGTGCTGCAGTCGTTGATCGGGCTTGCGGTGCTGGTGAGCTTCAACAGCTTCACCATCGCGCTTGGCACCGCCTCGCTCGCGATCGTTGCGATCTACCCGTTCATGAAGCGCATCACCTACTGGCCGCAGATCGTGCTCGGCCTCGCCTTTTCCTGGGGCGCGCTGATGGGCTGGGCCGGATGGTTCGGCCGGCTCGATATGCCGGCCGTGCTGCTCTACGCCGGATCGATTTCCTGGGTCATCGGCTACGACACCATCTATGCCCATCAGGATCGCGACGATGACGCGCTGATCGGCATCAAGTCGACGGCGTTGCTGTTCGGCGAACGCACCAAACGGATGCTCGCCATCTCCTACGGGATCGCGGTGGCGCTGATCGGCGCGGCCGGCTTTTGGGCCGGCGGCGGCATCGTCTTCGCGCTCGGCCTCCTGGCCTTCGCCGCCCATCTCGGCTGGCAAATCCGCCGCCTCGACACCGCCAACCCCGACAATTGCCTCGCGGTCTTCAAATCCGACCGCGATGCCGGGCTCATTCTGTTCGCCGGGCTGGTGCTCGACGCTGCGCTGCGAAGCGTCTTCTGATTCGCGTCCGGCGAGCCCCGATCGGCTCCGACCGTCCGCTAAATCCTGTCAGACCCGCCTAAATCGCGCTTGTCGGCCGCTCCGGACGAGCGCAGGATGCCAAAAGTATCGGCAACCCCCGAAACTCGCGGCCCATTAGGAAGGCTGCGCTGCCTCATAAGAACAGATCATCACACTTAGGGAGTGATAGATGAAATCCCATTACACTCTGGGCATGACCACCGCGATTGCGGTTGTGCTCGCACTTGCTATCCCGGCACATTTGCACGCCCAGGGCCCGGCGCTGACCGGCAAGGTCTCCTCCGAAGCCGAAGGCGCCATGGAAGGCGTGATCGTCACCGCCCAGAAGGACGGGTCGATCGTCTCAGTCAGCGTCGCCACCAACGAAAAGGGTGTGTTCAGTTTCCCTGAGGATCGTCTCGAGCCCGGCCACTATACGCTTGCGGCCCGCGCCGTCGGTTACGACCTCAACGGCAATCCCGCGGCCGACGTCGTCGGCGAGAAGACCGCGACCCTCGATCTCAAGCTCGACAAGACCAAGAACCTCGCGCACCAGCTCACCAATGCCGAGTGGATGATGAGCATCCCCGGCACCGAGGATCAGAAGGCGCAGCTGCTCAACTGCACCAGCTGCCACACCATGGAACGCATCATGCGCTCCACTCATAACGTCGACGAGTGGATGCAAGTCGTGTCCCGCATGATGGGCTATGGCGCGGTGAGCCAGCCGGTGAAGCCGCAGCCGATGCTCGACCGTTCGCGTGCCGGCACGCCGGAGCAGTATCGCAAGTTCGCCGAATATCTGGCGACCCTCAATCTGAGCGCGAACGACCACTGGACCTATGAGCTGAAAACTCTGCCGCGGCCGACCGGGCGCAACACGCACGCGATCGTCACCGAGTATGATGTCGGCCGCCTCTCCACCGAGCCGCACGACATCCTGGTCGATAAGGAAGGCAACGTCTGGTATTCGGACTTCGGCGAAATGTATGTCGGCAAGTTCGATCCGAAGACGCTCAAGCTGACCGAATATCCGATCAAGAAGTTCAAGCCGAACGCGCCCACCGGGCTTCTCAGCATCGAGTTCGATCACACCGGCAAGATCTGGTTCGACACCATGTACCAGGGCTCGCTCGGCTGTCTCGATCCGAAGACCGGCGAGATTTCGTACTATCCGGTGGACCCGAAGTGGAACGATGACCGCGTGCAACTGAACTTCACCGGCCTGCACTACGAAGTCGACGGCAAGGTGTGGACCAAGAGCGTCGGCACCCAGGACATCTTCCGGGTCGATCTGAAAACCGGCGAGTGGGAGAAATTCCACCCGACCGACAGCCTGCCCGGCCTCAAGAATGCCGGCATCTATCAGGTGATGGCGGACTCCAAGAATAATCTGTGGATGGCCGAATTCACCGAAGGTCATCTCGGCAAGATCGACGCCAAGACCGGCGAAGTGACCTGGTTCGCCACGCCGACCGCGCATGCTCGCGCCCGGCGCATGGAGATCGACGATCACGACCGCGTGCTGGTGACCGAATATCGCACCAGCAAGGTCGCGCTCTTCGACACCAAGACCGAGAAGTTCACCGAATACAGCTTGCCCGAATACACCTTCCCGTACCGGGCGAACTTCGACAAGAACGGCGAGATCTGGGCCTCCACCATGTCGACCGACCGCGTCGTGCGCATGGATCCCAAGACCGGCCAGACCGAGCAGTATCTGATGCCATCCGACACCAACATGCGCACCGTGTTCGTCGACAACTCGACGACGCCGGTGACGTTCTGGGTCGGCAGCAACCACGATCATCGGATCGTCAAGGTCGAGACGCTCGACTAAGCCTTACACACACTGCGATGCACGCGCTCTAAGGCGTGTGCATCGGCTTCATGGACACTCCATGGGCAAGGCCACGCCGGGTGGCTTTGCCCTTTTTTGTTTTGATGATTTGTAGGATGTATAGGGCGGAGCATACCCATGCCACGCTCCGAACGGTTAGGACCTAATGCGCTACGCAGTCGTGATCGAAAAAGTAGGCGGCCATTATTCCGCCTATGTGCCCGACCTGCCCGGCCGTGTTGCGACCGGGGCGACAATTGCCAAAGTCGAGTAGGAAATCCGCGACGCGATCCGCTTCCACATCGATGGCCTCAAGGCAGATGGCGCCGACATACCGCCGCCGACCAGTATCGCGGAATACGTCGAGGCGTAACCACTTGGAAGAGAGCGATGGAATGAAGCACTTTCTGCTGGAGGGTGAGTATCTCGTGCCGTTCGAGGAGATGGCCGACCTCGTGCCGCAGCATCGCGCCTTCCTGCAGAAGGGCTACGACGCCGGATTTTTCCTCTGTTCCGGACCGCAAATCCCGGCGCGCGGCGGATTTCTTCTGGCCCGCGCGGAATCGCTCGAAAAACTGCAGCAGATTTTGGCCGACGAGCCTTTCACCAAGGCGAAGAAAATGCGGTTTTCCCGCATCACCGAATTCAATCCGGTGCAGCACCAGCCCGTTTTGAAGGAGTGGTTCGCTAAAGGCGCCTGACCCAGCGTCGCCGGTAACCCCAGCCGCCGCGACCGAAGAGGCGCAACAGGAGCAGAAGCACAACTGCGCCGATGAAAGCGTTGATAATCAGCGCGACGATACCGGCCCCAAGGTGGATGCCGAGCCGCGGCAAGAGCCAGTCGCCGATCAGCGCGCCGAGCAGGCCGACCACCAGATCGCCGATAAGACCAAAGCCACCGCCATCGAGCACTCTGCCGGCAAGCCATCCGGCCACGATGCCGACGAAAAGGATGACGAGAAGGCTCTCCTTCGAGAGGTACATGGCCGTTTCTCCGCAGCGACAGTCGCTCATCAAAACGCCATCGCCGCAATGGTTCCAGTCGCCATCCCAACTCATCCGAGGGCGCCGTCCGGAGGCACACCTGATCGCGGAGCGGAAGCGGTGCCCGCGCGCGGTTTCGCACACCGCTCCCGGGCGGCTTCGGGACCCCGCCCGGCCGGCACTAACCGGTCTGCGAGGAGCTCGCTGCACTGGCCCGGGGGCGTTCGGTCGCCTAACCAAGAGCCGCGGTGGAGCACCGAGAGGCGAGCGCACTCGAAGCAGAGCCTTTCTGCATGGTGCGCCCCGCGCCCGAAGCACTTTTAGATGGCAACATCTGAAGGTGTGGCGCGGATCATGGTTGGATGCGCCTGTCGGCGCTCCGCCTCCTTTCTTTTGTTCGGGAGGCAAAGGCTTTCGTGCAGTTCGTGCTCGTCACTCGGATGCGAGCGCATCGCGAGAATGAGCTTGCCTGTTCACCGTCATCCTGAGGTGGCCGCGACAGCGGCCCTCGAAGGATGCCGGCCGGGGCGCAGGGGCCGTCGTCCTTCGAGGCTCGCTAGCGCTCGCACCTCGGGATGACGGAGCCAACAAGCCGGATGTTAATTCCGCGCGATGATCTCGCGTTCGTCGCGGTGCACGGTCGGATCGGCGGGCAGCTTACCGGCACGGCGGCGCATCAGGCGCGACGGGCGGCGGCGGGCGATCGCGCTCCTGCGGCGGCGGCGCCAGGTCGGCGCTTCGACACGCACGGCGCCCATGCGGGCGAACGGCTCCCGCAAGGTGCCGTCGGTCTCGGCGACCAGCAGCGGCAGATTGAGCACGCGGCCCCAGGACTGCCACTCGGCGACGATGTCGTCGCTCTCGGTCGAGGAGAGCAGCGGCAGCGACAAGGCCGGATCGGTATGTTCGAGCACGACCGCGATCGCGGAAGGAACGGTGCCGGTGTCGGCGACTAGGCGGATCGCGACGCCCGTATAGGCGGCGACCGGCAAATTCAGCGCCATGCGGATGCCGCGCACGCACCGGCGCACCACCACGCGCTCGCGATGCAGATCGACGACGCGCCGCCGTTCATCGGCCGCTTCGTCGGCGGCCTCGAAACGCACGGGCAGAGAGAACGGGTCGAGCCGCGATGCACGACTCGACCCGGCAGCAATCCTGCCGAACACCATCTGACGCCCCGAAAACTTTAGCTCCCCCCAGGCTGTTGCCGCCTGGTTGACACGACCATGCCAGAGTGCGGTCGCAATGGGCTTAAGAACCCTGGTTAACTGGTCGTGTTGCGCTCTCGAAACGCGCGCATGATTGACGAGCGGTTGCCGGGGCCCGCCAAATTAGCGAGATTGGGAGAACGACTCGCTGGCGCATGGGTTGAATCGCGTCTGCATCGGCCACATCTTCGCTTTGCCGTTTCATCCCCCATCAACCAAAGAAACGCCGTAGAGACCACGCCGCAATGTCATCGCTGCTCGACCAATCCACCCTCACCGATCTTGCTCAACGTCTCGTTACCGCCGCCAAGCGCGCCGGCGCCGATCAGGCCGATGCGCTCGCAGTGCGCTCGGTGTCGCTCTCGGTCGACGTGCGCGACGGCGCGGTCGAAGAATCGCAGCGCTCCGAAGGCGACGATCTCGGCCTGCGCGTTCTGGTCGGCCGCAAGCAGGCCGTGGTCTCGACCAACGATCTCAGCCCCGACGGTCTCACCGCGCTTGCCGAGCGCGCCGTTGCCATGGCGCGCGTCGCGCCCGACGATCCGTTCGCCGGGCTCGCCGATCCGGCGCTGCTCACCGAGACATTCGCTTCGCTCGATCTGCTCGATCCGGACATGCCGTCGGTCGAGGTGCTGGAACAGCGCGCGCGGCAAACCGAAACGGCGGCGCTCGCGGTTCCGGGCGTCACCAAATCCGGCGGCGCCTCGGCGTCCGCCGGCATCGGCGGCATGGTGCTGGTGACGAGCGGCGGTTTCCACGGCGCCACCATCGGCTCGCGGCACGGCATCGCGATGTCGGCGATCGCCGGCGAAGGCACCGGCATGGAGACCGACTACGATTTCTCATCGACGCTGCACGCCGCCGATCTCGACAGCGCCGAGGCGATCGGCAAGAGCGCCGGCGAGCGCGCCGTCAAGCGGCTCAATCCGCGCAAGGTTGCGACCCGGAAGGTTCCGGTCGTGTTCGACCAGCGCATTGCCGGCTCGCTAGTCGGCCATCTCGCCAGCGCAGCGAACGGCTCGGCGATCGCGCGCAAGACAAGCTTCCTGCGCGATAAGCTCGGCCAGAAGATTCTCGCGTCCGGCATCGACATCGTCGACGATCCGTTGCGACCGCGCGGCTTACGCTCGCGGCCGTTCGACGCCGAGGGCGTTACGCCGCGCACGCTCAAGGTGGTCGAGGACGGCGTGCTCAAGAGCTGGTTTCTCGATTGCGGCACCGCGCGCGAACTCGATCTGAAGACCACCGGCCACGCGCAGCGCGGCGTGTCCTCGACGCCGGCGCCGGGACCGAGCAATCTGCATCTGACCGCCGGCGCCGAAAGCCCCGAAAAACTCATCCGCGACATCAAGGACGGATTTTATATCACGGGCCTGATCGGCATGGGCGCCAACATGGTGACCGGAGACTACAGCCGCGGCGCCTCCGGTTTCTGGATCGAGAACGGCGAGCTGACCTATGCGGTCAGCGAAGTCACCATCGCCGGACATCTTCTGGAGATGTTCCGCAACATGGTACCGGCGAACGATCTCGTGTTTCGCTACGGCACCAACGCGCCGACGCTTCAGGTGGAGGGCCTGACTGTTGCCGGCCACTGAGGTCGTCGATCCAGCGCGTGAAGCGGAGCGGCTTGCGGCATCGGTGCGCGAAGCCGGTGGGCTCGCGCTCTCGATGTTCAAGACGCCGCTGAAGAACTGGATCAAGGGCGAGTTGTCGCCGGTGTCTGAAGCCGACATTGCGGTCGACAATCTTCTGCGCGAGAGGCTCGCGGACGCGAGGATCGGCTGGCTGTCGGAGGAAAGCATCGACAATCCGGCGCGGCTTGAGGCGCGCTACGTTTGGATCGTCGATCCGATCGACGGCACGCGGGCCTATCTCGGCGGTTTCCCTGATTGGGCAGTCTCGGCCGCGCTGACCGAGAACGGCCGGCCGATCGCAGCCTGCCTGTATGCGCCCGTCAGCGAGGAATTTTTCATGGCGACCGCCGGCGCGGGCGCGACCTTAAACGGCGCGGCAATTACGGCGACGCCCGGTTCATCGTTTGCCAATACGCGAATTGCCGGTCCGAAGGGACTGCTCGATCGGCTCGCGACGGTGGTTTCTCCGTTTACGGTCGTGCCGCGAGTGCGGTCGCTCGCATTGCGGATCGCCAGGGTCGCCCGCGGCGATGTGGATGCCGCGTTTGCCGGCGGCAACAGCCATGATTGGGACCTTGCGGCGGCTGATCTTTTGGTGCACGAAGCAGGCGGCGCGCTCACAACGTTAGGGGGCGAACCAGTGATCTACAATCGTCCTGTGCCGCGGCACGGGGCGCTCGTCGCAGCCGGCCGGGACAGGCTTGCGACCCTCATCGATCTTATCAGAGATCGGCAGATCGCGTCTCCATAAATCAAAGACTAGCGGATCGAGGATCATGGCGAACACTGTTCCGGCACAGCAGGCGAAACAATTACTCCATCTCGTCTTCGGCGGCGAGATCAGCAAGATGGGAAGCTCGGAATTCAAGGATCTCGACAAGTTGGACATCGTGGGCATCTATCCGAATTACGCGACCGCGTACGCGGCGTGGAAATCCAAGGCGCAGGGCACCGTCGACAACGCCGAGATGCGCTACTTCATCGTTCATCTGCACCGGCTGCTCGACGAACCGGACGCGCCGCAGCACTGAGCCCGCGATGAATTTGTGGAGGTATGTCGGAGATCGGCGATGGGCTAAAGTCACGATTGGTGTTGCGGCCGCCGAGTATTTGCGTTTCGTCGGCTTCACGTCGCGGTTCACGCTCGAACCGGCCGATATCTACGAGCGTGGCGAGGCCGACATGCCTATTATTCTGGCGTTCTGGCACGGCCAGCATCTGATCGCACCGGTCGGTCGCACGGTCAAGCATCAGGTCAAGATGCTGGTGTCGCGGCATCGCGACGGCGAGATCAACGCCATCGCCGCCGAGAGGCTCGGCGTCGGCACCATTCGGGGCTCGGGCAATCACGGCCGCGGTTTCATTCACAAAGCTGGAGTCGCGGCGTTCCAGGGCATGCTCGACGCGCTGGCGGGAGGATGTTCTATCGCGCTGTCGGCCGACGTTCCCAAGGTGGCGCGCGTCGCCGGCCTCGGCATCATCAAGCTCGCTCAAGCCTCGGGCCGCCCGATTTATCCGAGCGCCATCGCCACCAGCCGCCGCATCGTGCTCAACAACTGGGACCGCACGACGATCAACCTGCCCTTCAGCCGTGGCGCGGGCGTTGCGGCCGAACCGCTGAAGGTTCCAGCCGATGCGGACGATGCGGGAATTGAAGCCGCGCGGCTCCTGCTCGAAAAAAGACTCAACGCGGCCACCCAACGGGCCTACGATCTGGTCGATCGGCCGAACGGGGGAACATGATCGTGCCCGATCGCCTGCCGCTGGCGCTGCGCCTTTATGCTCTGGCGTCCGCTGCTGCTGCGCCAGCGGCGCCGCGGCTATTGGCGCGGCGATTGAGCCACGGCAAGGAGCATCCGGTGCGGCTGCCCGAGCGCCAGGGCAAAGCGAGCCAGCCGCGTCCCGCAGGACCGCTGATCTGGGTACACGGCGCAAGCGTCGGCGAAATCCTCGCCGTCGTGCCGCTGATCGAGCGAATTCGCGAGCGTGATTTCGCGGTACTCGTCACCTCCGGTACGGTCACCTCGGCGGCGCTCGCCGAGCGGCGACTGCCGGAAGGCGCGCTGCATCAATTCATCCCGCTCGATGCGCCGCGCTTCGTCGAGCGGTTTCTGAAGCATTGGCGGCCCGACCTCGCGCTGTTCGTCGAGTCCGATCTGTGGCCGAACCTGATTATCGCCTGCGCCGACCGCAAAACCCCGATGATCATGGTCAACGGAAGGCTGTCGGAGCGATCGTTCAGCCGCTGGCGGCTCGTCCCCAGCATGATTGCGGCGCTGCTGTCGCGTTTCGATCTCTGCCTGACGCAGTCGGCGGCGGACGCACAGCGCTTCGCGCAGCTCGGCGCGCCGCGCGTCAGTTCGACCGGCAACCTCAAGCTCGACACGCCAGATCCGCCGGTCGAGCAATCGACCCTGCGGCAGCTTGGCACCATCATCGCGGTGCGCGTCGTCGTTGCCGCAGCCTCGACGCATCCAGGCGAAGAGACCACCATCATCGCCGCGCACCGGCGCCTGCGCCCGAAATCGCCGTCGCTCCTAACCGTGATCGTGCCGCGTCATCCGTCGCGCGGTCCCGCTATTGCCGATATCGCCAAGGTCGCAGGTCTGAGCGTCGCGCTGCGCTCGCGCGGCGAATTGCCAAAGCGCGACGTCGACATCTACATCGCCGACACACTGGGCGAACTCGGACTGATCTATCGGCTGGCGCCGATCGTGTTCATGGGCGGATCGCTGGCAAGCCACGGCGGACAGAACCCCATCGAGGCGATCAAGCTCGGCGCCGCAGTCGTGCATGGACCGAATGTTTGGAATTTCGCCGAAATCTACAACGCGCTCGACCAGGCGCGCGGCGCCGCGCTGGTCACCGACGAGGAAACGCTGACGGCACGTCTTGGCGAATTGATCTCCAATCCGTCGTCACGCAATGCGCTTGCGGAAGCCGCCAGCCAGACATTGCAAAAACTTGGCGGCGCGCTCGACCGCACGCTTGCCGCGCTCGATCCCTACCTGATGCAGCTTCGGCTGGAGCAGCGGGCGTCATAGAGACCTTGAGCATGATCATCCTTGCAAGCCCGCGTGCCGTGCTCGGGATCGTGGCCTGATGCGCGAGCCGGAGTTCTGGTGGGAGCCGAGCGGCGGAAGGATCCTGAGCCCGTTGGCCGCGGTTTATGGCGCCGTGGCGTGGCTGCTCCTGCAAATGCGCGGACAGTCCGCCGGCGTGCCCGTCATTTGTCTCGGCAATCTCACCGTCGGCGGCGCCGGCAAGACGCCGGCGGCGCTCGCGGTCGCGCACCTTCTTCTCGCCGCGCATCAGCGTCCGTTCTTCTTGAGCCGCGGTTACGGCGGGCAGCTTGTCGGCCCGGCGCGGGTCGATCCATCGCTGCATCATGCCGCCGACGTCGGCGACGAACCGCTGATACTGGCTCGGCTCGCACCGACCATCGTCGCGCGAAAGCGCGCGATGGGAGCGCAGGCCGCGCGGTCCGCCGGCGCCGGCGTCATCGTGATGGACGACGGATTTCAGAATCCCTCGCTCGTCAAAGATTCTTCGATCCTGGTGGTCGATGGACCGCGCGGTATCGGCAATGGCCGCATCTTTCCGGCCGGACCGCTGCGGGCGCCGCTTCGCACGCAGATGGCCCGCGCCCAGGCGCTCGTGATGATCGGACCGCCAACCGGCGCGGAGAATATTCTGGACGCGGCCCGCCGTTTCGGCTTGACCATCTTCCACGGCAAGCTTGAGCCCGACCGCAGCACCCTTGCGGCGATCGGGCGGCGCAAGGTGCTCGCCTTCGCGGGCATCGGCAACCCGGATAAATTCTACGCGACGCTCGCGGCTTCCGGCATCGAGGTCGGCGAACGCGCAAGCTTCCCCGATCACCACCGCTATACGGCGGCCGAGGCGAAAAACCTGATCGCCCGCGCCGACGCTGCGCGCCTTGTCCTGCTCACGACCGAGAAAGACATGGTCCGGCTGGGGGGCGATCCGGCGCTGGCCGAACTCACCAAGCGGGCCACCGCGCTCCCGGTCCGCCTCGTCATCGACGAAGCGGAGCCGTTCCGGCGGATGGTGCTGAATGCGGTAAAGCGGCGGCGCTAGGACTTCTTGTTGCCGTGCCCCGCCGCGGCATGGCGATCGAGCACCGCCTCGGGCGACGAATAGGCTTCCTGCAGATCGACGCTCCAGTAGCGAAGCTCTTCGAGCGGAATGGGAGCGCCGGTCAGCGCGCACCGCACGAACGCGCCGGGCCGCACGACGCGGAAATCGCCGTCGAGATATTTGACCTCCGCCTCGCCGGGCATGGGAGCCGGCCGATCAGTCCGATTGAGCAAATTTGCCTCCGTTGCGGGCAGCGCCGTCCATTGGGCCGCCGGCCCGCCGATTTAATCGAGAAAGATAGTCAATCCGGCCGATCGATCAAACCCTCGCACAATTGATCGGCCAAAGATGCCCAAGCCGGCCGCCTCGTGCTACTTTTCCGGGCAGCCGCGAACGATCGAGACAGCCGAAATTTGTCCAACATGTGTTTGAGGGCTCTCTTTATTGCGCTCGCTGGCGCAGCCCTGGGGGTGACTGCCTCTGCCGCGGCGGAACGGGTCGATATCCCGTCCGGTGAACTGACGCTGCACGGAACGCTCTATCGGCCGGAGGGAGCGGGACCGTTCCCGGCGGTCGTGGCGCTGCACGATTGCGGCGGCATCAACTATCGGCCGATCGCGAATGAACGGCTCTACACCCAATGGGCCAAGCTGCTCGTCGACGAGGGCTTCGTGGTGCTATTTCCCGATTCGTTCGGCTCGCGCGGGCTCGGCTCGCAATGCCGGGTACGGCAACGCAAGGTGCGCGCCTCGCGCGACCGCGTCGCCGATGCCAACGCCGCACGCCTCTGGCTGCAGTCCCAGAGCTATGTCAGCGGCGACCACGTCGCGCTGCTCGGCTGGTCGAACGGGGGCGTCGCGGCGCTGTGGACGGTACGTCCGACCGCGGCGCCGAAGGACGGTTCGCCGGATTTTCGCTCGGCCGTGGCGCTCTATCCGGGCTGCCGCCGGCTGCGCGACACCGCCTGGAGCGCGCGCATCCCAACCCTGATCCTGATCGGCAGCGTCGACGACTGGACGCCGGCGAGCTACTGCCAGCAGATGGTGGCCGGCGCCCATGGCCGCAGCGCCGGCGCGCAGATCGTCGTTTATCCGGGCGCGCACCACGAATTCGACCGCTCCAACACGCCGATCCGGTTGCGCACGGGGCTCGCCAACACCGCGGATCCGTCCGGCCGCGCGCACGGCGGCACCAACCCGCCGGCGCGAAACGATACGCTCAAGCGCGTGCCGCAATGGCTCAAGCGCTAGTGAGCGGTCTGCTATTTGGCGTTGGCGATGACGCGGCCGAAGGTTTCGAGATCGCTTTTGATGATCTGACGAAAATCTTCCGAACTGTCGCCGACCGGGGTCGAGTTGATGTCTTTGATCCGCTTGATCACCTCAGGCGTATGCATGACGGCGATGGCGTCGGTCCGGATTTTCTCCAAAATCTCCGGCGGCACCTGCGCGGGCGCCATCAACGCAAACCAGGTGTTGCTCTCAAATCCGGGCAGGCCGGACTCCGAAAGCGTCGGGGCGTCGGGAGCATTCGGATCGCGCGTCGGGCCCGCAACCGCCAACAGGCGCACCTTGCCGTCGTGGACGAATTGTAGCGTCGTCGAGGGCGACGAGAACATCGACTGCACGTCACCGGACACCAATGCCATGACGGCCGGCAACGAGCCCGGATATGGCACGTGCACCATGCTCGGAATGCCGGCGGCCTGCCGGAAGCCTTCCATGCCGAGATAAGGCGCACTGCCCGGACCGGCGGAGGAGAATGTCAGTCCGCCCGGCGTCGACTTCGCCAGTTCGATGAACTCCTTGACGGTCTTCACCGTCAGCGCGTTCGTCACCATCATGTGGTGGTACTCGCGGCCGACAATGGTGATCGGCTCGAAATCGTTGATCGGATCGTAAGGCAGCGGCTTCATGTGCGGGGTGATCACCAGAGCGTTGGTGCTCATCAGCAGTGTGTAGCCGTCAGGTTCGGCCTGATGCACCGCGTTGGTCGCGATGATGCCATCTGCGCCGGGCCGGTTCTCGACCACCACAGGCGAATTCCACAGTGACTGCAGCCCATCGGCGATGATGCGGGCCAGAAGATCGGTGGTGCCGCCTGCCACAAAACCGACTTCGATCCGAACCGGTCGGTTGGGAAAATCCGATGCCGCCCGCACAGGCGATGCGAACGTCAGCGCCAGCACAAGCGCGGCAAAGATCGGCCGAAAGCAATGCGTCATTGCAGTTTCTCCATTCATTGAGAGCTTCCACCGGCATCCTGAAGCAATTGCCACACGCGAGGCGGCGAGAGCGGCAGTTCGCGGACTTGCACGCCAAACGACGAGAGGGCAGCGGAAACGGCATTGCTGACGGCCGCGGCGACCGCAACGATGCCGCCCTCGCCCGCGCCTTTGGCGCCGAGCGGATTGCCAGGCGCCAGCGCCAGTTCGGCGAACGCGCCGCGGATGTTCGGGAAATCCGTGGCCGTCGGCAAAAGATAATCCGCGAACGATGCGGTGAGCAGTTGCCCGTGCTCGTCGTAGCGCAAATGTTCGAGGAACACGCCGCCCAAACCCTGCACGATCGCCCCAAGGGCCTGACCGTGGACAATGAGCGGGTTGAGCACCCGGCCGATATCCTCGATGGCGATGAAGTCGATGAGCTTGACGTATCCGGTGCGCGGATCGACGGCGACATGAGCGGCGTGGGTTCCATAACTGAATGGCTTCGCGCCGGAGTAGTTGAAGACGCCCGGCACATCGATGGTCTCGCCGCGATCCGCCGCGAAACGCGCGAGGGCCGAAAGCGTCACGCTCGCCTCGCTGTCGCGGCGCCAGCACCGTCCCCCGCGCCAGTCGATCGCGACGTTCGGCCGCCCGAAATAGTCGGACGCCACCGATTTCAACCGCTCGATAAACAGCCTCCGCGGTGGTGCGAACGGCGTTGCCGGCCATCACGGCCGAGCGGCTGTGCCAGGTCCCGCCGCCATCCTCCAGATCGTCGGTCGAGGCACAAATGACGCGCATCGCATCGAGCGGCAGCCCGAGCGCATCGGCGCAGATTTGTGCAAACACCGTCTCGTGCCCCTGCCCCGAACTGGTCGAGCCCACATACACGTCGAGCGCCGCCGTCGCGCCGCAGGCGGACGCGGGCATGTTCCTTCGGTCCGCCGGCACTGCTTTCCACGAACGACGCCAGTCCGATGCCGTGACGCCAGCCGCCGATCTCGCGCCCTTGCATCGATTGCTTGTCGCCCCAGCCGATTTCCTTCAGCGCCTGCTCGAAGACGTCGCCGAAATGTGCCGGAGTTGAATTCGGCCGGCGGCTCATAGGTGACGAGCTTCCCGATCTTGAACGGCATCTCCTGCGCGGTGACGAAATTGCGCCGCCTGATGTCGGCGGGATCGACGCCGAGATCGGCGGCCGCCATATCGATCAGGCGCTCGCGAAAGAAATTGGCCTCGACACGGCCGGGACCGCGATAGGTGCCGCACGGCGTCTTGTTGGAGACGTGAGCGTTCACTTTGCAGGAGAAATTGGGGATGCGGTACGGCCCCGGCAAAAACTGCGCGCATCGCGTCGGCGACGTGCCGCCGGTGCCGCGCGCGTACGCGCCGATATCGATAATAACCTCGCCGCGAAGCGCCAGAATGATGCCTTCGTGATCGCAGGCGATCTCCAGGTGACATGTGGCTTCGCGCGAGTGATTAGTCGTCAGAAAATGTTCGCGCCGGTCTTCGACCCATTTCACCGCGCGCTTGAGCTTTCGGGCGATGAACGGAATGAGAAAATCTTCCGGATAGAATTCGCCGCGAACGCCGAAGCCGCCGCCAGTGTCGGCGACCTTCATGACGACCGCGCTCTCGGGAAGCTCCAGCATCCCCGCGAGCATGGTCCGGTTGAAGAACGGCACCTTGGTGATGCCCGAAACGGTCATTCGCTCGTTCGCGGCATCCCATTCGGCAACAAGCCCCCGCGTCTCCATCGGCACGGCCGTGTGCCGGTGAACGCGAAAGGTCTCGCGGCGCATGTAAGGCGCCGCGCGAAACGCCGCTTCGGCATCGCCGCGGCTCACGTCGACGCTCGAAATGTTGGTGCCGAGCGTTTTCGTGGACGAGAGCCGAAGACTGTGCCGACGTCCAGTCCAGAACCGCCGGTAGCTCATCAATCTCGGCTGAGATCAGCGCGGCCGCGTCTTCCGCGATGTGCGGCGCTGCGGCGACCGCAATGGCCATGGGTTCGCCGACATAGCGGACCTTATCGACGGCAAGCGGCAGTTGCAGAAAATTCTCAAAGCCCGGCATCGCCGCGAGCCGCGGCCGAATAGGTTTTAGAAACGGCGCAAAATCCTCGGCGGTGAAAACGCCGACCACGCCGGGAAGCGCCGCCGCCATCGAAACATCGATGTACCGAATGCGTCCGTGCGGCCAGGAGCTGCGGAACAGAGCCGCGTGCAGCATGCCATCGACGTGGATGTCGTCGGCATAACGTCCACGGCCCGTCAGCAGCCGCGGATCCTCCAATCGGGCGATCGAGTCTCCAACATAGCGGTTCACCGTCAGACCCTATGAGACCGGTGTGTGCGTGTCTATCCAACCGGCATGCATGCGACTACGTCTCGTAAGCCTTGAAGCGAAAAGCTCGACGACGCGCTGGCTCAATGCGGCCGCCCCGCGGCCCCACATTGACTCGGCCGGATCGGATTGAAAGGATGCAAAACACGCGCACAACCATCTGAGAGTTTGGCTCGTCGCGAACAATCACGGATTGGAATTTCGTGCACGATGTCCCTTTAGTCGCGCAGGCGGAAGTGGCCGCCGACAAAGTGAGAGCGGCGGTCAAATCCCTGTTGCCGGCGATCAAGTCGAGAGCCGCCGCGTGCGAACGCGCAAGGACCGTCCCGGTCGAGACCGTCGAAGAACTTCGTCAAGCAGGCCTCTACAAACTCGTCCAGCCTAGCGCGTACAGCGGCTATGAGCAGGACTTCGTCGTGCTCGCCGAATTGATCATGGAGATGGCGTCGGCGTGCGCATCGACCGGGTGGGTGTGCGGCTTGCTGTCCGGGCACCAGTGGTTTGCCGGTCTTTTTCCCGCCCAGGCGCAGCGCGACATCTGGGGCGGCAATCCCGACGCAACGCTGTGCGGGTCCTACGCGCCGGTCAACGAGGCGCGGCTGGACAAGGGCGGTTACCGCCTGACTGGCCGCTGGTCGTTTGCGAGCGGCTGCGACAATGCGCAATGGGCGCTGTGCGCTGCGCGTCTGCCGGCAACGGCCGACCGGCCGAGCCAGCCGGGCTTTCTGCTGGTGCCTGCGACCGACTATGGGATCGACGACACCTGGGACGTCATCGGCCTTGCCGGCACCGGCAGCAAGACGCTCGTGCTCGCCGATGTGTTCGTGCCCGAGCATCGCATGCTGCTGTTTGCCGATGCGGCGTCGGGCCGAAGTCCCGGCAGCCGGCTCTATGCCAATCGCCTCTACGCCGTGCCCATCTACTCCCAGGTGTCCGCGTGCCTTGCCGCCGCGGCGGTCGGCGCAGCGGCCGGTGCGGTCGACGATTTTATCGAGAGCACGACCGGACGCGTCACGCGAGGCTCGGTGACCGGCGGCAATAATCGCATGGCCGGGTTTCCGACCATTCAGATCAAGCTCGCTGAGGCTGCGGCGTCGATCGATGCGGCGCGCACCATTCTGCTTCGCGATCTTGAGGCGATCGCGTGCGAAGTGCGCGAGACCGGTGAAGGATCAAGGCAGCAAAGAGTCACCAACCGCCGCGGACAAGTCTTTGCCGTCAATCTCTCGGTCCGCGCCGTCGACCTGCTCAACGCCGCAATGGGTGGCAACGGGCTCGCGATGTCGAACCCGGTGCAGCGGGCGTGGCGGGACGTCAACGCCATCGGCCGGCATGTGTCGCTGAACTGGGATGCCGTCGCCGCCATGTATGGTCAGATGGCGCTGGGTCTTGAGCCGCGCGGTCAGTATTAAGGGCCGGCCCGAGAGACACCGCGAGCCACGGAGACGTTTTCGCCATGATCATCCAGACAGCGCCCGCCGGCACGCCCAGGCTCGCCATCATGATGTACGAGCATACCGCGCTGTGCCAGCAGTTCGCCAACGTGTTCGGCAACGATCAGTTCGAGCCCTTGGCGCCGCTCGATCCGATGATCTACGTGATCTCCCATCACGACGCGGGTTGGCTCGAGTTCGATCGCGATCCGGCGATCGATGACAAAACCGGGCTTCCCTACAACCTCGTCGAAACGCCGATCCAGCACATCAGCGTCACCAGCCGGCTGTCGCCGGAGTTCAATCAGCGCCATCACCCCTACACGGGCCTGATATCGAGCATGCACAGTTGGGGCCTCTATAACGGCCGTTACGGGCTGTCGAAACTGGTGTTGCTCGACAAGATCAAAGATCAGGACCGCCCGATGGCGGACAAGATGCTCAACGGCGAGCTTGAGCGGCAGAAACGCCTCAAGGCGGAACTCGCCAACGATCCGCAGACATCCGGCTGGCTCGACGAGCCCAAGATTTTTCAGAACTACAAGCAGCTGCAATTCATCGATACGCTTGCGCTCTATTTCAACCGCGTCCACCCGAGCGAGCGCGTCGAGCAGGGCTTCGAAAACGTCCCGATGAGCGCACAAAAGGACGCCTCAATCACGATCCGCCCGGGGGGCAACAACACCTACGCGGTGTCGCCGTTTCCCTTCGCGACCAATGAAAGCGAGTTTGCCTTCGGCGGACGCCCCGTCACACCCGGCCAGGGCAACACCAAGGGCGGCTGGCCGGCGGCGCTCAAACAAGCGCCGACCGTGTGGGAACATTTCGAGCTTGTGGCGGGCTGACCGCGCTAGAACCACAGCGCACACTTATTAGCGCGGCGGCCGGTGTTCGTCTCAGCGGCAAAAGCTGACGTCCCGCAAGCCTGCGAAAATGACCGCCGATGAGACCCAAAGGCGACATGGACGACTAGGAAATTGCTGCTCTGCAAACCGGTCTCTCCTATTTCGTCGTCTCCCGATCCCTGCTGTAATTGTGTCGTGGCGTGGTTCTGAGCCGGGGGCGGGCGAATGAGACGGCGCGAATTCCTGAAGTTTGCGGCTGGAGCGGCAGTCACTGGGCCGCTGGCGGCGTCGGCTCAGCAAGCAGACAAGCTGCCCACCATCGGATTCCTGGGTGCGGATTCTACGGCTTTTGCTCCATGGACGGCTGCTTTTGTGGCGCGCCTGAGCGAACTTGGCTGGATCGAGGGCAAAACCATCGCGACCGAGTACCGCTGGTCGCAGGGCCGTACTGAGCGCTACGCCGAAATCGCGGCCGAGTTTGTCCGTCTCAAAGTCGATGTGATTGTCACCGTCGGAAGCGCTGTCCCTACGATAAAGCAGGCTACAACCGTTATCCCCATCGTCTTTGCCGTAGGGATCGACCCGCTCGGCAGTGGCTTGGTCGCAAGCTTGGCGCAACCGGGCGGCAACGTCACTGGACTATCGATCCAGGCGGACGAGTTCGCCGGCAAGCGACTAGAATTTGCACGTGAGCTTGTCCCTCGGCTGCATCGGCTGGCGATCATGTTCAACATTGGAAATGCCCAGCCCGTGCTCGAGATGGGCGAGACCCAGGCCGCGGCACGAATGCTTGGTATCGAAGTCGCGCCACTCGTGATCCAGCGGGCTGAGGATATCACTCCCGCCTTTCAGGGGCTCAAGACCCGAGCGGACGCACTTTATGTTGCCGTCGATCAGCTCATGGTTGCCAACCGTGCAAGCATTCTCACGTCTGCACTTGGCGCGCGCCTGCCGACGATTTTCAGTACCGGCGATTTTGTCAAAGCCGGGGCGCTCATGTCCTACGGACCAAGCTACACGGAACGGTTCCGGCGTGCGGCCGACTACGTCGACAAGATTCTGCATGGTGCGAAGCCCGGCGATCTCCCAGTCGAGCAGCCAACCAAATTCGAGCTGGTCATTAATCTCACAACCGCCGAAGCACTCGGTCTCGATGTGCCGCCGACGCTGCTCGCCCACACCGATGAGGTGATCGAATAACACGCCGATATTTGCTGTGGTACGTGAGTCCGCTGTCGGCGCGACGCCAAGTCGTGCATCGAAGTTCGCTAGTCTGCTTCGCCTCCGAAACCAGACATCGTCGCACAGAGAACGCGCCGGTCGTCCGACCGGCAGTGAGGCACACGTCCTTGAATGACCGGCGCAGTCGTCACGCTGCACTCAGCGGCTGCATCAACTTGGCGAGCCCAACCGGCGTAGCGAGCTGCGGAGCCCAGCCCAATCCCATCAAGGCCGACGGATCGGCGACGAGCGCGCCGGAGAGCCGCTGGTATATTTCTTCTTTCCCGGCGGCGCGGAGCAGAGATTCGAGCAACGGTACGGGGAACGGAAAAACACTCGGCCGCCGCGCCATTCCTTGACGCATCGCCGCGATCATTTCCGCGACCGTCAGCGCCTGCGGATCGGCGACGATCAAAGCTCGCCGCAGCGTCGACGGCGCTGACAGCACGGTCTCGATCGCCGCCGACAGATTTTCCAGCGCGAGCAGCGATCGGCGCGCCCCAAGGCTGCCGAACGGCAGCGGAAGGGGTGAGCGAGCGAGCCGCATGAGTTGCGCCATGTTGCCCTTGACGCCAAGACCGTAGACCAGCACCGCCCGCAGCGACACCCAATCAATGTCGATCTCCGCCAAACCGCGCTCGGCTCCGAGTTTCGACTTTCCGTAGGCGTCGGTCGGCTGCGGTTCGGACGTCTCCGTCAAGACCATATCTGCCGCCGGTCCGCACTGAGCGCGGATCGACGAGAGGAAGACGAAGCGCTTGACGCCGGCTCGTCTCGCGGCCCGGGCGAGGCCAACCGTCGCTTCAGTGTTGAATATCCGGTAGTCGTCCTCGGGAACGCCGGACATCGCATGCGCGAGTCCGGCCGAATGGATCACTGCATCCACTCCCGCCAGCGCGGCCGACATATTCTGCGGGCGGGCGAGGTCTCCAACAACCGCGCTTGCTGCCGCCAGGGGTATCGAGGTTGGCCGGCGCAGGAGCACGCGTATACGATAGCCGCGCTTCGGCAATTCCTGCAGCAGGTGTTGCCCGATGAACCCAGTGGCGCCGGTGAGCGCGAGCAGCATCCAGGTCCTTTCCTTGCGCGGCGCGAGCAAAATTCTCCGCTCAGATCGGAGAATATGAACGATCAACTTTCAACAGCGTGCGCGACAGCATCGCTGCTGCGTTAAAGGCCTGACGGAAAATTCGCGAACAATCATGATCAAGGGACACGATGCGGGCAAGAGGCGGTCGCGGGTGATCGCGTCGTGGGCCATGATTACTTCCGCGCGATACCCAGCACCGACGCGATATGGGCGACTTGCGCATACTGCTCCTTGAGGGCGGCGGTGTATGCGTCAAGGTCCATGGGCACGGCCGGCTGCCCCGAGAGCGCCAATCTTTCGCCGACCGTCTTGTCGTCGAGCGCGCTGAGCACGTCCGCCGCGATCCGGCGCCGCAATTCGATCGGCATGTCGCGCTGGCCGAGCAGGCCCAGAACGGGACTGGCGAGCAAGGACGGGAATCCGGACTTCGACCACGGACGGAATGTCCGGCGCGATGGGCGATCGCTCGCGATCGTTGATGGCGATGAACTTGATCTTCCCGGTCTGCGCATAGGTCCGCATGGCGGCATAGGATTGCATGGACAACTGGATCCTGTTTTCGCCGAGATCGAGCGGCGACTTGGTGATGTCGCGGTAAGGCACCTTGGCGACCGCGAGCCCGTTTTCTTTGACGAAGCCGTCGAAGACGAATTCGGAGAATCCGGGCGCGACCGCATAGCTCGTCTCGCTCGGCTTGGCGCGCGCCAGCGCCACGAATTCGGCGAGCGTAGAGATGCCGAGACTCGTCGGCACGGCAATGGCGATCTGCACCTTGGCGACCCCCGCGATCGGCGAAAGATCGGTCTCGGGATCAAAGGATATGTCCTCGTGCATGTAGCGTTGCACGACGAAGATGCTGCTCGGCCCGAAGAAGAACGTATGGTCATCCTTTGCCGACACGACGGTCTGCAATGACAGCAAGCCGTCGCCTCCGGGCTTGCCGTCGATGATGACGGGTTGGCCCCATTTCTGCTGCAGCGTGTCGGTGATCAGCCGCGCGGCAATGTCCGCGCCGGAACCCGGACCGAACGGCAGCACAAAGCGCACCGGATGCGTAGGCCACTGCTGGGCGAGGCTTGCAGTCGAGGCAATCGCGAGCGCCAGCGCGGCAACGATATTGAGGCGAAACCAACCCATGAGCATAACCCCTCCCTGGGACGTCCGAACCTGGTGTTCGGCGGCGCCAGCGGTCGATGCCGCAAGCGCAATCCGCCGAGCTTTGAACCATGGGAAACCGGATTGTCCAGTACGACGCCGTTTGGCCGCACCAATGAGGTGGGTGTGGTAGGCTGGCGGCCTGGGGGCGGCATGAGGCGGCGCGACTTCATTACGGGGCTTGCGGGTTCGGCGGCAACGGCGTCTTTGTCTTGGCCGCTTTCGTCCTGGCCCCTTTTGTCTTGGCCGCTCGTTGCTCGCGCGCAGCAGGCAGTGCCAGTGATCGGATATCTCAGCAGCGTTCGGCGGAATGACCGGCCCAATGCGGATGAAGCGTTTCGCAAAGGCTTGACTAAAACAGGACTCGTCGAAGGACAAAGTGTCGTCATCGAATACCGCTATGCCGATGGCCACTATGACCGGCTTCCCGCAATGGCCGCCTAACTCGTTTCGCCGGGCGGTCGCAGCCATTGCCGCGGTGCCTTTTCCGGCAGCGCGTGCAGCCAAGGAGAACGACCTCCGACATACCGATTGCCAGTCTCAATCGCCCGGGTGGCAATGTGACCGGAATATTCAATTTGTCTGTCGGCCTGCTCGCAAAACGCATCGAGATGATGCATCAGGTCGTGCCTAATGCCGGGTCAATCGCCGTGCTGATCAATCACGCCAATCCGAATGCCGACATGCTGATGAGCGAGGCGCAAGGCGTTCAAACGCAACTCGGCATCACCACTCAAATTATGCGGGCGAGCACACTCGACGAGATCAGCGCCGCGTTTGCCGGGGCGGTCGAGCTTAAGGCCGGCGCATTGGTGTTTGAGGGCGACCCTTTCCTCAACAGTCTGCCTGCCCAAATTGCCGGCTTGGCGGCGCGCCACGACGTGCCTGTGTGCGGTGACATTTCTGATCTGCCGAGGGCAGGCGGCTTAATGAGCTACGGCAGTGACCAAACAGATGCCAACCGCCTTGCTGGTACCTATGTCGGCCGCATCATCAAGGGCGAAAAGCCGGCGGACCTCCCCGTCCAGCAGTCAATAAAGATCGAGATGGTCATCAATCTCAAGACGGCCAAGGCGCTGGGGATCACGATACCGCTTCCCCTGCTCGGCCGCGCCGACGAGGTGATCGAATAAGCCATCAGCTGATTAGCGCCCGCCCAATACCCAGTCATCCCGGTCCAAGTCTCGTTTCAGCATTGATTGATCGGCATACGCTTTCTTGCGGATACCCCCCGGCACAGCGCGCCCCTTAGGGTCGCCTTGCGTAGTAGAACTCGGTTCCTGAACTGTCTTCTGGAACTTGGGCGGGGACGCAGCCGCTTCAGTCTGAGCAGTGTCTGTCAGCCTGATCGTCTCGTCGGCGCGGGCCACAGCCCCATCCCGCGCCTCCAAGCTTCTCACGAGTGCGCCAGCGTCCTCTATGAGCTTAGAGCGCGCCTGTTCAAGTTCATGGACGCGGCGCTCCTGCGCCCGCACCGCTTCCTGGACCGGATCGAGCTTCTTTTCGGCGGCGTGGCGCGCCGCCGTCTCGTTGGCAAGTTCGGCGACGGCGCGGTTTGCTTCCGCAGCACGCGCGAGCAAACTCTGGCGCGCCTCCGCGAGCAATGTCTCGGCGGTCGCGGCGCGAGCCGACATGGCTTCGAGACGCGCGTTGACCGAGACCACGTCAATGCCCAGGCGAAGCCGCGTGAGTACGCCTTGGGACAGATTGCAAAAGCCAAAGCCGAGAATCCACCCGCAAAGATTGATGTAATTCCCCCATCGCAATGGGTAGGTGAGAACAGGAGGCGGCAAGAGCTTCCAAGCCATACATCTTGGTGTGCGGTTAATTCCTGACTGCGAGCAAACCACTTACATCGACAAATACCGGATCAAGCGCCACGGCGGAGTTCTGTACCTCGTTCTGGAAGGCAACCAGCCTTTCCCCTTCGGGTGAAAGCAGCGTTCGAAACGCTGCTTGAACGACAGATGGAGTTTGGCGATCGGTACAAGCTTCCGTTCGCCTGGAATACCTATGCTCCCAATCTCTTTGCGAAGGGCCCAGACACACTGCTCAAGCTTGCAGAGCGTGAAGCAAGGATAATGCGTGACGAGTTCAGCGTCCTAACGATCCCCGCGCCATTTGTCCGTCAGTTCGATTTATCGCAAGGCGATACGGTTTTCTTTGACGCAGATGGCGATAGCCTCCGCCTCAAGTTCCTAAAACTCGCAGCGATGGCGGACATGGCCGATGTGACCACGGCTGAGCAGACCGAGGAATAAGGAGCCGTCGTATGCCCTTAAATGATCAACAACTCGACTATCAGAAGCGCTCAGCCCGCATTTATCAAGCTCGAAACGACGACACATTGCGTCAGGTTGGGATGAAAGCGCCGGAGCCAGTTCTAGGCCAGAGCCCCGACGATTATCGGCGCGAGACTTTGAGAACTCTGAAGGCACCTTCTTGACCAATCACGAACTCAACCGTGTGAATATGCGTGGCTTACCGTCCGAGGCCATTGAGCCTTTCGAGAAGCAGGTCCTCTCGGCCGTCGTTGTCGAAGCCTATAACCCTAAAAACGTCCCCCTTGGCGAAATGCGCAAGGTCGAGAAACTCGACGACTACGGCAAAGTCCGTGAGATCCAGTTCATTGGTCAAGAGAGTTTCGTCAAAGATATGACCCGCCCCGGTCGCCGTGTCGTGAGCTTCCGCACCAATCAAGGTTTTTTCGATGCCTCTGGGCGACCGTTACGATAATCGCCGTTCCTTTTTCTCCTATGTGGGGAACGGCATTGGGGCGTTGTCGTCTTAAGCGCTCCGTCCCCGGCCCACTGCTGACGAACCCAGTGGGTCGGAGCACTTTCAGTTGGTGAGTGTGTGTAGGCGCGCACTTACCGAGGAGCACGAGCCGGAAGGCAGGTTCGTGCTTCTGTCCCGGCGGCGATCTAGGGACCCTCGGAAGCCGGAGCTTGGGTCGTTGCCGAGACTTTTTAAACGCATCATGCCAAAGGATTAGAGGCGGCAGCATTGACGGTTCCTCTCGGACCCGGCAAAGACACTCGGATCGGGGCATCTTCCGTGGGGACAATGTCGTGCAAGCCACAACCGTGCGGTTCAACTGCCCGCATTGCGGCGCGTTGTATCATTTGATCAAAACCGAGGCCGGACCAGAAACCCGTGATCGTCAGCTAACCTGCGTCGCGTGCGTTGCGTGGCTTCCTGCTCGCGAGGGACCGTTCGTCTTCAAGTATTTGCTTTCGGGTAGCTCACCGGCCCGACGCAAGAAGACACGTAAGAGCTAAAGACGGCAGTTCTTACGCTGATCAGTTAACAGCCGCAGGGTCGAATCCTAATACCGACTTATATCACCAACGGGTAGCGGCAATTTCTTTTGCCCGGAATTCTGCTCTTGCCTGGTATTCTTCTTCGACCGTTGCGAGGGTGTCGTAGTTTTTAACCAGCAGCCGAAAGCAGGCTGCAAATTTGGCGGAGCTGCTCCGTTCCGCTGCCAACTCGCAATTTCTAGCGCGAGCCCGCATCTCCTCGGCACGAGCAAGATGATCTACCATTGCACGCTCTCCCGGATTATTTCAGGCCGCCGCTTGCGGCTTCCGCTTCCGGCGCCAGCCGAACAGACCTAACGCGCCGAGGCCGCTAGCAAACAGCGGGAGGGCGGCGGGAAGTGGAGTTGCTGCTACGGTCCCACCATTATTGTATATATCATTGCCGAAGCTCGCGGAATTGTTGAGGAAGGTGCTATTCGCTAAGTTCACCATCCCACCATTGTTATAGATGCCGCCGCCGTTGCCGTTGGTAGCCGTATTGCCTTCGAGGGTGCTGTTAACGAGGGTCAATATCCCACCATTGTTATAGATGCCGCCGCCGGCCGCCGTTGCCGTTGGTAGCCGTATTGCCTTCGAGGGTGCTGTTAACGAGGGTCAATATCCCACCATTGTTATAGATGCCGCCGCCGTTGACGGCAGAGTTGGCCGTAACAAGGCTGTTCTCTAGCGTTAATTGCCCGTCGTTGAATATGCCTCCGCCGTCGCCGTTCGACGCGCTTTGCCCGCCTGTGATTGTTACGCCGTCGAGGATCACTACTGCGCCATTCGCAATGGCAAAGCCGGCAACGCTATTATTCCCATTGATCGTGACCCCAGACCCTCCATTGATCATCAGACTGGTGCTGATCGGGAGTGTGCTGCTCAGAAAAATAGTCCCCGACAAACCCGCAGCGAACTGGATCGTATCGCCCGAGGAGGCACTCATGATCGCGGATGGCAGCGAACCAGGACCGCCGTCGTTCAGGTTCGTGACCGTGAGGACGCTAGCCCGAGCTACCGACGCGGTCAGTATCAATCCACCGCACAGCAACGCGGCCGCTAGCGGCAGCAGCCGTACTCGTAACATCTGCCCCTCCATATTTCCCATCGGCAATCCAAGAAAATGGATGCACCGCCCTCTGAAAAAGGCGGTCGAGATATGGCTTGACCAGAAATCGTGGGGTCCAGTGCTGCGCCAGCCGACGGCACTTCAAAACTGCTATCTTCGGCAAATCCGCATTAGCAGTTTATAAAATTTTATTCCTTCAACAAAAACCGTGTCAAGAGGGTTATCCCAAACTGTTGTTTGGTACTTTCTTGTGACACAACTGTAACAGCGCCGTTATAGTTACCGCTCAGTTCTTTTTGGCAAGCTGCGCTCGCGTCCGGGATACTGACTGGCAAGAGTTAGTTGCTCTTTGGCGTGCCGCAGTTGCTGATCGCCGGCAACGTCAGCCTGGATAACATCCGTTTCATTCGCCGCGTTCTCCCATGTCTGCACTCCGGGCGGAGTGCCTCGTACGCGCCGCCATCCCCGGCCCACGATAATTATTCCTCAGGTCCGGTAAGCCGGGTCTGTGCTGGTGCGGGCTTCTTGCTGGCGCGTCGCGCATCTGCCTCTTGCTGCCGGGGCTCAGGCTCCGTGTGCGTCGCATGACGCGGCTGTTCGGGCACACTATCACGCCGCGCACTTGGATGGCTGCGAGCCCCCGGCGACAGCGTCACGTCATTGCTCTTGCGATTGATCGGTGAACGCACTTCGGTCGGCATCTGATAAACTCCAAACAAATAAATAGAAACACTAAGTATAGCGCGGCCACGCGTTTCGCGCAGCTATCTTTTGTTGTTCAGTGACCAACAAACAGTTAGGCGATTGAAGCTGCGCATCCGTTTTACGCGTGGATTCGAAACCGGCTAGGTATTCATAAACTCGGCTCTGTGAGCCTGGCTCGATGTCTGCTTTGATCCGAAAGCCACCTAATTGTTGCGCGGCAGCGAATTGACGCGATGGGCCGTGCTCGCGCGAGCACCGCGCAGAATTGGTTTCTCTATTGTCTTCTCCCGACAGTGGTCGCTAGCGTTTTTGTTTTTCAAATTGATGAAGTCGAGACGAAACTTCCAACGGCGAATTCGATTTCGGAGTTTTCACACAGCCTAGGCCAATTTCGGACTGAGATGCACATTACGCCTGAAGAATGATTTCGCAAACGAGCCCGTCCACATGCCAGTAGAAACGCACTTTGCCTTTTTGTTGGTCGATCATTCGTTCAATAATTCGCGTGCCGAAGCCTTGATGCGTAGGCGTCTGCACCACCGGACCGCCCATCTCCCTCCAGCGGAGGATTAGCCACCCGCCTGCCTTGTCCAGCCATGTCAGGCCAATACTGCCATTCGGTACGGACAGAGAACCGTACTTGGCGGCGTTTGTCGCCAGTTCATGTAAGATCATGGCGATGACCTGAGCGGCGTTCGGCGCCAACAGAACTTGCGGACCGTAAATTCGCACGCGCTTTTTGTCCTTCGCGGAATAAGGGGCAAGCTCCTGTCGCGCGACCGTCGATAACTCGGCACCTTTCCAGCGAGTTTCGACAAATAGTGAGTGAACATTCGCAAGTGCCAGAATGCGTCCCTCGATTGCCTGCTTTAGACCTTCGGCCGTGTCGGCCTGAGAAAGATGCACCGTTGCTTGCACGGTGGCGAGCAAGTTCTTGCTTCGGTGCTCTGCTTCCCTGGCCAACGTGGCGATCTGCTCCTGAGCACGCTTTTGTTCGGTAATATCCCTCGCGTTCTTTGAAGCGCCAACGATCTTGCCTTCGGCATTTTTGACGGGAGAAACGGTCAGTGAAACGACGATTAAGCTGCCATGCTTACGTTGTCGAACAGTCTCGAAGTGCTCGATACGTTCTCCTCTTCTAATGCGCGTTAGAATTGCGTGCTCTTCATCTTGCCGGTCTGTTGGAATGACAATTGTGATGGGCTGGCCAATAGCCTCTTCGGCGGTGTAGCCAAAGACACGCTCCGCGCCTTTGTTCCAACTCGTGATAATGCCGTCGAGGTTCTTGCTAACAATCGCATCGTCACTGAACTCGACGACGGACGCCAGCCAGCGCAATCGTTGTTCGCTTTCGCGAAGAGCAGCTTCGACTTGCTTGCGCTCGGTAATGTCGATCCCGGTGGGATGCAGGAACGTCACTGCCTCGGATTGGTCGCGAATGGGGTACATCGCAAAGTCCACGATGCGCTCGCTTCCGTCGGCGACCCAGTACCGAAGCTCTTCGCGGAATACGACCCCCGAAGCGGCCTGATCGGTCGCAAAGCGTATCCTCGCCTTCATATCTTCTGAGCTGCGCCACCAAGGGGTGTCCCAGAAGGGTCGGTTGAGAACCTGCTCTTTCGTGTACCCGCACGCGTTCACGGACAGATTATTCACTTCCAGGACGTAACCTTGCAGATCCAGGATACCCAAAAAAATGCCAGACTGGTTGAAAAGGGCTTCAAATTTGGCAGAAGTAGCGGCTAGTTCTTGCAGTAGCTTTGCTCGCTGAAAATTGAGAACTTTGACCCGCGTAACGTCGCGGTTGACCTCAAGCACGGTATCATTACTGAGCAACTGCATCCGGCTGTCTACGATGACTTCGTGACCGTCCTTGCAGACATGTCGTAGCTCGCCTGACCAGTAACGCTCATTCAGTAGCTTTGAGCATAGCTCCGCAAAATCGATTGGGAATTTGGTTTGCAGGAGTATGTGACTGGAACGCCCGACCGCCTCACCCGCTGCAAAACCGTAAATTCGTTCGGCGCCTGCGTTCCAGAACTCGACCGATCCATCCAGACGCCACGCAAACATCGGTTCATAGGACAAGGTAAGAAGATCAGCGAAACGCTCTGGGCGTCTCGAAGCCGTCTCTGCCTCGGCAGACTTGGCTTCCGAATGTAACTCAACTTCGCGCGGCCCCATTGGACCTCATTCCCGATGCTCGAGCAGGGCGTTGCCCGTGATGCCAAGAGCCTAACACCATTAACCCCAGCAGTCGCCGACGCCTTTGAAGGACCATTCTGGGTCATTTTCGACCGATCCAGCCGGTTTTGCCTGGGCCATGTCCGCTAAACTCCGAAAGCGACCTGCGTGCCTAAGGGCATGGCACCCGCCCCAAACCCGGTTGCTAGCGGCTAACGCAACCGCCCATAATTGCCGCGCCGTTGCGCCGCGCGCCTTGGCGCTAGCAAGGCAGCGGGCACCCGGCCAGCGCGCCAGCGGCCAACGGTGTGGCTCGAATGCAAACGAAAAGACCCCGGTGCGGGACCGGGGCCTTATCCTTCGCTGCAGTATTTTACTGACAGCAGCGCGCGACTGAAGCCGGATGAATTGCAAACTCGTTTGCAAGCACTGCCAGTGTCTCACGCCTTCTGCGACGCTCGATGATTTCTTGGCGTTGTTCGGAGCTTAACTTCGGCGGACGACCAAACTTCACTCCCGCAGCCTTCGCCCTCACCCGGCCATCCCCGGTACGCGACTTAATGAGTTCGCGCTCGAACTCAGCAAGACCGCCGAGCACAGTCAGCATCAACCGGCCATGGGGAGTCGTAGTATCCGCCCATGTGTCAGCCAGTGAACGAAAACCCGCGCCTGCCTTGGCGACCGTGTCCAAGATATTCAGTAATTCTTTGGTCGAACGCTAGTTCGAGACCCGGCCAAAAGCCAAAACTTTAATTGAAACAACGTATTATGTGACCACCAGATAAACAGATTGTTAGCCAGTTCGCTTCGCCATCCCCGACGAGGTCATCGAAAGGAACGCAATTGACGTCCTACCCGCCCTTCGCTCCAGCCAAAAGCCGCTTCATGTAATCAAGCGTCGCCGGCGCCGCATGGGCCATGTCGTCGAGCGCGTGGATCAAGGCGGCAGCCGTGACCGGACTGATATCGATGCCGAGCTTGTCGGCTTCCGCTAAAAACTCAGGGTCGCGATGGGCGGCATCGAAGGCTGTGCGCAACGCCTGCAGGCGGTCCGGGGGCGTCTCGGGCGGCGCCGCGAACGGCCGCGCCATGGTCAGAAGCGGCGCCTCGGCGAAGACGACGAGTTCGCGGGCGGCATCGTTCGGCGCGAGTTCGCGAGCCGTCGGCACATCCGGCAGGTCGGGATGACGCGTGAGGCGCGCGAACTGCACAAGGACGCGAAAGCCGCTGTCGGGCTTGAGCCACTGCGACCGCGACGTCTTGACGTAGGAGAAGTCGAAGGTGCGGCCGTCAAGCTCGCCGCGCTCGAGCGCTAGGACGATCGACGGCGTGTCGGTATAGCCGAGCACCTGCTTGATGCGGATGCCGATGGTGTCGCGCAGGATCTTCGGCACATCGACGTCGGTGGCGCCTTCGCCGGTGCCGCCGAGAACAAGCGGCGGCGTATTCGCGCGGCGCGCCTCCTCGATTGTCTTTGCCGGCGAGTGGGGCCCGACGATCAGCACATAGGCATCGTTGGCGTAACTCGACGACGAGCCTAGCCAGGCGAACCTGCGCACATCGAAGTGAACATTCGGGTTTTCGCCGAGCAGGCCGGTGAGCGGCATGTCGCGCGCGATCAGCGCGATCGCCGTGCCGTCCTTGGGCTCGTTGACGTAGAGCGAGTTGGCGGCGCGCATCGAACCCGCGCCCGGCATGTTCTGCACCACCACGGTCGGGTTGCCGGGAATGTAACGGCCAAGAAAGCGCGCCACGAGACGCGCGGTCATGTCGTAGCCGCCGCCGGGACCGTAGCCGACGATCAGGTTGATCTGCTTGCCGCGGTAAAAGTCCTCCACCGCATTCTGCGCGAACGCCGCGCCGGCGCTGCACCACACCGCCGCCGCGACGGTGAGCGTCCGGAGAGCTGAATTCACGGTTACGCCGCGAGATTGCCGAAGCGGACGAGGTTCTCTTTCTGCTTGGCGTTGCGCGGCGGCAGTTTGAAGAGCCGCGCCGCGGTGCCGCCGAGGATATTGTGCTTGGCCTTCTCGGTGAGGAACGGCAGATCCCAGACCGTCGCGGGCAAATCGAAGTCCCAGTGCGGATAGTCGGACGCGTACATCAACTGCGTCTCCGCATTGATCATGCGGAACGTGCATTCGAGCGCGATCATGTCGACGCGCTCCATCGGCTGCGTGGCGTAATACATATCGCGCATGTAGTCGCTCGGCCGCTTTTTCAGGAGTGGATATTCAGAGCTGCGCAGCATGAACTCATGATCGAGCCGCTGCATCAGGAACGGAACCCAGGCGAGGCCGCCTTCGATCCAGATCACCGGGAGCTTCGGGAAACGCTCACCAAGGCCGTTGGTGACCCAGTTTGTCACATGCAGGATGTTGAAGAACGGGAACCCGAGCGCGTGCACCGAAGCGAAGCGATTGAGTCCCTTGAACACCGGCTCGCCGACATTGACGGCGGAGTGGAAGGCGAGCGCCAGGCCGCGCTCTTCGATGGCGCGAAAGACTTTCATGTTCGAATTGTGATGGATCGGCAGGCTGCGGGCCGACGTCACGAGAAAGCCGGTGACGTGCTTGCAATCGCCAAAGGTCTCGACCTGCCGCAGCGCCTCGTCCGGATCGGTGATCGGCAGCGACAGCATGGAGTAGAGCCGTCCGTCGCCCTCCAGCAGCGCCTTTTCGGTGAGCCACCGGTTATAGGCCCAGCACAGCTCGATCTCCATTTCGGGCGACGGGTGCAGGCCGACCGCCAGCAGCATGGTCGGAAACAGGCAGGAATAATCGACGCTCATCGCGTCCATCCAGCGATGGCCAAGCTCGACGTCGCGCATCTTTCCGCTTGGCGTCTTCTCCGATGACCGCAGCGGATAGCGTGTGATGCGGCCGCCCATGTCCTGGAAACTCACCTGGCTCGGCATCAGCGTCTGGCGGCCCTTGGCCCGGCCCGACAACACGAGCTGACGCAATACCTCGTTCTCGATGAATGGAAGAAATTCGTCGAAGCATTCGTTCTCGTAGTGGTGCGAGTCGACGTCGGCGATCAGGAGGTCGTCGAGTTTGCGCTCATGGGCCTGTCTGCGGGCGTGCGCGAGCAGCCGACTGGTGTTGAGTTCCTCAATCGGCACGCGGCGGCCGCGGTCGGCGAGAAGGTCCATGGCGTCACTCCCAAATCGTCGCTTGCTGGTTGGCTGCGAAAAAATTCGCACCGCGCCGATTGTGACCGGCGCGATGCCACTCTGCCGCGTTTTCGTGAAAAAAGCCACACTTGCCTGGCGCGGACCTCACCTCGCTAGAGCGCAAACTCTGCTTCGAAACCGGCCATTGTTAATCGCAATGGACGTGGCCGTGCCGGCTGACCCAGCAACGGCGATGGCCGCAGTGATAGCAATACGCGAGCGTCAGATTGCTGTTGCTGCTCTGTACCTCCGTCGCGAGCGGCGCAATTGGCGCGGCTAGCGAAACGCCGGTAACGGCGACAAGCGCAACCGCATGGCAATGACAATTCGTCCCATCAAGATCCTCCTTGAATATAGAGTTCACCCGCTCGCACATAACACGCGAACGGAGCGGCGGTTCCCGCAGGACCTGCGCTGAGACAAATGCGCTGAGACGAATGGGTCGGCGAGGCTCGGCGGTGTTCTCAGTTCAAATCGAACAGCCGCATGGCGTTGGTGCGGCCGATCTTGATTCGATCAGTCTCGGCAATCTCGACGGCGTCGAACCACGACACTGCTTGCGTGTGATCTTCAAATGGGTAATCGACCGCGAACAGAACGCGGTCGGCGCCGACCGTGAGAATGGTGTGCAGCAGCGATTGCGTGCAGAAGTTCCCACTTGTCGTGATGTGAAAATTCTCGCGGAAATATTCGCCCATGGGCCGTTTGGCCGGCCGCTTCGGCACTTTGGCGAGCCGGTGATCGAGCCGCCACAGGTCGAACGGAATGCGCTCGCCGAGATGGCCGAGGACGATCTGCAGTTTCGGATGTTCGTCGAACAAGGCGCTTCCCATCAGGCGCAGCGCGTGGATCGCCGTCTCTTCGGCAAATCCCCACGGCGAGCCGATCAGCCACGGATGCCCCTCATAGGCATGACGGCGGCTTGGCAATTGGTCGCGCGGATGCAGATAGAACGGCACGCCGAGCCGCTCCACTTCGGCCCAGAACGGCCGGTATTGCGGCCCGTCGTAATAGACAGCGGTGTCGGCTGAGCCGACTTGCGAAAATCCATTGACCAGCGCGCCCTTGAACGATAGCTCGCGCACACAGCGTGCAAGCTCTACCGCCGCTGCTTGCGGGTCCTGCATGGGCAATGCGGCGAGCGCGGCAAACCGGTCCGGACGCTTGGCGACCGCGTCGGCCAGCGCATCATTTGCCTTGCGCGCCATCTCGATCGCTTGTCCGACCTCGAAGATGCCTTGGATGGCGTTCGAGTTGAGCGACAGCACCGCCTTCTCGATTCCGGCTCTGTCCATTTCGACAAGACGCGCGCCATGCACATCGAGAAGCTTGGCGGACAATCCCGACCAATAATCGCCCGGATAGCGCGCCTCGCTTCCGGCCGTCTCAGGAATTCTGAAATGCTCCTCGACGGCAATCTTGCCCTGCATCGTCTCCACCCCCGGTTCATTCGCTCGTGCGCAGCCGGCAGCCTGCGCTAAGATGCCGGTAAAGTCACGATGCCTCAGGAGAACGGCCGCGCATGATCACGACGGAGACGATTGCGCTCGCGCACGACGGCAGCCGCAGCTTCGACGCCTATCTGGCGCGGCCCGGTGGCACGGCGCCGAGCATCATGATCTTCACCGAGATGTTCGGACTGAGCCGCCACAACCGCGAGATGGCGGACGACTATGCACGACGCGGGTTCAATGCGCTGGTGCCGAACCTATTCTGGCGCTCGGAATTTCCCGGTGAACTCGGCTTCGACGAGCCGGATCGCAGCGCCGCCTGGGCGCGACTGAAGGCGTTCGACGTGGACGCCGCCGGTGCCGACATCGATCTGGCTGTGAGGTGGCTGCGCAGCCAGCCGTATTCGAACGGCAAGGTCTTCGCGCTCGGCTTTTGCGCCGGCGGCCGCATGGCGTTCGTCGCCGCGGCGCGCGCCAATGTCGACGCCGCGGTGTCGTTCTACGGCATGGGCATCGCCAAGCACGCAGCCGAGTTCGGCAAAGTGCGCTGCCCCGTGCATCTGCACTATGGGTTTAAGGATCCGCACATCCCGCTCGAAGAAGTCGAAGCGGTGACCGAAATCGGCAAGGGCGCGGCCCTCGATCGAAATCTTTCGCTACCCGGACGCCGGGCACTCGTTCTTCAATCCGATCCGGCCGGCCTATCATGCGCCGTCCGCCAAGATCGCGGGCGAACGCCTCGACGCTCTGATTGATCGCGTCTTCGCGGCTGCGCCGGCGTAGATCAGAACAAACTGCCCTGCCCTTCATTGCCACCGGTCGATCGGCGCCGGCGCCTTGGAAACAACGGCACCGGCTCCGCAGCAGGCGTGACCCGCGCGTCGCCCGCAACGGCGGCGACGCGGCCGTCGGAAAACTCGATATCGAGGCGCATGCCCGAACTGACGGCACCCGCCGCACGCAGCGGCTGACCAGCGGCGTCGCGCACCAGCGTAAAGCCGCGCGCCAGCACGCCGCGATAAGAAAAAGCAGTGAGCAATTGCCCAGCACGCTCGTACTGCGCTGCGCGGCGGTCGAGGATTACGCCGATGGCGCGTTCGGCGCGCGCGGCGAAGGTTAAGACGCGCTCGCGCTGGCGCGCGATGCGCGTCCGATGCGCCTCGATATTGGCGGCGACGCTGGCGCGCAGCCGCAGTGCAAGACCGCCAAAACGCTCGCGGCGGCGTTCGACATTGGTGCGCAGAAGCTGCGGGCTCAGCCGACCGCCGATCCGCGAAAAGGCGACGCGGTGAATTTGCGCGTTGGCATGGAGCGCGCGCCGCAGCGCCGAGGCCGCATGATCGAGCCGCTGCCGCGGCAGGGCTAGAACTTCGTCGGCAGCGGGCAAGGCGCGCGCGGCCGCCCGCAATTCGGTGCGGCGGGCGTCCTGATTGCGCAGCCAGGCACTGAGCGCGCGCCGCGCCAAGCTATCGACTTCGAGCAAAAGGTCGGCACGCACCGGCACCGCCATTTCGGCTGCGGCCGTGGGAGTCGGTGCCCGCTTGTCGGCGACGAAGTCGAGCAGCGTGACGTCGGTCTCGTGGCCGATTGCCGAAATCAGCGGGATGAGGCTTTCGGCCGCCGCGCGAACGACGATCTCCTCGTTGAAGGACCACAAATCCTCCAGCGACCCGCCGCCGCGCGCGACGATGAGAAGATCGGGCCGGCGCAAGCCCCCACTTTTCCCTCCGGAGGGTGAGTGGGGCGGCAGCGCGTTGAAGCCTTCGATCGCAGCGGCGACTTCGGCGGCCGAGCCGTCGCCCTGCACCTTGACCGGCCAAACCAGCACATGCCGCGGAAAGCGGTCGGCCAGCCGATGCAGAATGTCGCGGATGACGGCGCCGGTCGGCGAGGTAATGACGCCGATCAGCGCCGGCAGGTGCGGCAAGAGCTGCTTTCGCGCCTCGTCGAACAGACCCTCGGCGGCGAGCCGTTTCTTGCGCTCTTCAAGGAGCGCCATCAGCGCGCCGAGACCGGCCGGCTCCAGCGTCTCGACGACAAGCTGGTATTGCGAGCGGCCCGGATAGGTGGTCAGCCGGCCGGTGATCACCACTTGGAGGCCGGCTTCGAGCTTGAGCTTGATCCGCGGCGCAGTGCTGCGCCAGATCACGCCGGCAATGCAGGCACGCTCGTCCTTGAGATCGAAATAGACATGGCCGTTGCCGTGGTAGCTGACCTTGCCGAGCTCACCCCTCACCCGCACGTAGCCGTAGGCGTCCTCGATCGTGCGCTTGAGCGCGCTCGACAGTTCCGAGACCGTTAGTTCCGGCAGATTGAGGCGCGGTTCATTCAAAGGGATCGCCTCGCTATTTTCCCGCGACGCTCGCGAGCGTCGGACATTCGCGCTTGTCGTAGGGCTGGTCGAACGGCGCGTCGTTGGTTTTGTCGATCACCACCGGTTTGAGCATGACCTCTTGCGGCACCTCTTCCTTGCGCAGGCTGCGCACCGCCATCTCGACGCCGAGGCAGCCCTGCTGGAACGAGTCGTAGTCGCCGCTGCCAAGAACGTCGCCGCCCTTGATGAGGTCCATGATCTCGCGGCTCGCATTGATCCCGACGACGAGCGATTTGCGGCTCCAGGATTTCAGCGCATCGACCGCGCCGATCGCCATCGGATCGTTGGCGGCCAAAATGCCGTCGATCTGGGGAAAGCTGCGCAGGAACTCCGTCGTCACCTGCTTGCCCTGCGGACGCGCGTAGTTCCCCGATTTTCCGGCGAGAAGTTTGACATCCGGAAACTCCTTGACGGCGTCGCGAAAGCCCTTGGCGCGGCCCTGCGCGGTCAAGTTGGTGTCGGGCCCGTCAAGAATGACGAGATTGCCCTCCCCGCCCATCGCATTGATCAAATAACGGGCGGTTTCCTTGGCGAGCGCGACATCGTCGGTGCCGACATAGCCGACGACGGTCCCGCCGCTGAGGCGCTCATTGATGTTGACGAGCGGAATATGGGCGGCGTTGATCCGCTCGACCATGCCGCCGGCTTTGGTGAAATCGATCGGCACGAAGACGATGGCGTCGGGCGCGTCCTTGATCGCGTCGTCGACCAGCTTGGTCTGATCGGGAACGCTGTCCGCCGTCGACGGCACGTAGTTGACGATCTGCACGCCGAGAGTTTTCGCGGCAACGGCGGCGCCAGCGCGCAGCGCCGTAAAGATCGGGCTGGTCTGGCTCTTTGTGAAAACGGCGATGGTCTCGGCCTCGGCGCTAGGCGCACCTAAGCCGACAAAGGCCACACCAAGCGTCGCGATCGCCAGCACTGCACCGGCAGGGTGACGGTTCATGGAATTCTCCCGGGCGAACATCCCGCCAACTATATGAGTCTTCGCGCGGTTAGTGTTGTTGATCGCAAGCGCGGGTCAAGTCCCGGCCAAGACCCGCTCAAGGCCCACGGGGCAAGCGAATTGTCCTCAGATTTGTCGCGCCCTTCTCTTGCGCTAAAGCCCTTCGCTGCGGCAGGGTCTGAACTCAAGCATTCAGCGCCAAGGCCTTCCGAGATATGAATATTTTGCTGTTGGGCTCCGGCGGACGCGAGCACGCGTTGGCCTGGAAAATGGCGGCGAGCCCGGTCGCCGACCGGCTTTATTGCGCACCCGGCAATGCCGGCATCGCCCGCGAGGCCGAATGTGTCGCACTCGACCTTGCCGACCACGGCGCTGTGGTTGCGTTCTGCCGCGCCCGCCAGATCGAACTGGTCGTGGTAGGCCCGGAAGCCCCGCTCTGCGCCGGCATTGTCGACGATCTCGAGGCGGCCGGCATCAAGGCGTTCGGCCCGACCCGCGGCGCAGCCCGCCTCGAAGGCTCCAAGGGCTTCACCAAGGACCTGTGCCGGGCCAACGGTATTCCAACCGCCGCCTATGAGCGCTTCCGCGCTGCCGAGCCAGCCAAAACCTATCTGCGCGCGCAGGGAGCGCCGATCGTGGTCAAGGCCGATGGTCTCGCCGCCGGCAAAGGCGTCGTGGTGGCGCAAAGCCTCGCCGAAGCCGAGGCGGCGGTGGACATGATGTTCGGCGGTAGCCTCGGCGAAGCCGGCGCCGAAGTCGTGATCGAAGAGTTTCTTGACGGCGAGGAAGCGTCGTTCTTTGCTTTGTGCGACGGCGAGACCGCAATCCCGCTCACCACCGCGCAGGACCACAAGCGCGCCTGCGACGGCGACCAGGGGCCGAACACCGGCGGCATGGGGGCCTATTCGCCGGCGCCAAATGTCGATGCTGCCATGAGCGTCCGCGTCATGGACGAGATCGTGCTCCCGACACTGCGCGCGATGAAAGCATTGGGCTCGCCCTACAAGGGCGTGCTCTATGCGGGACTGATGATGAGCCGCGAGGGGCCGAAGCTGATCGAATACAATGTCCGCTTCGGCGATCCGGAATGCCAGGTGCTGATGCTGCGCCTGATGTCGGACCTCGTCCCGGCGCTGCTCGCAAGCCGCGACGGCATGCTGAAATCATTCGATCTGCGCTGGTTTGCCGAACCCGCGCTGACCGTGGTGATGGCCGCCAAAGGCTATCCGGGCAACTACGCGCGGGGCTCCGTCATCGAGGGCCTCGACGACGCCGCCAAAGTCGACGGCGTCGAAATCTTTCACGCCGGGACCAAGGCCGACGGCGGAAAAATCCTTGCCAACGGCGGTCGCGTGCTCAATATCTCTGCGGTCGGCAAGACCGTGCGCGAGGCGCAAGCCCGCGCCTACGAGGCCATCGCCCGCATCCGCTGGCCCGACGGCTTTTATCGCCACGACATCGGCTGGCGCGCCGTGGAGTGGAAGAAAAATTAATAAGATCAATGTGCTGGAACTCGGTCGTCGCATCGTATATATTTCTAGCTGATTGTATATACGGAAAACGAAAATGGCCATAAGTGGCCATCCTCATCAAGGATCACGAGGCCGACCAATTGATCCGCACGCTGGCGGAGCGGCGAAAGCATTACCGACGCCGTCACAGAGGCCGTGCGTGAGCGCTTGGCGCGAGTGCGGCTGAGCGAAGGCGAAATCGCCGCGCGCAAGCGAAAGCTCGCCGAGCTTTACGCCAAGGGGGACGCCACGCCCATTGTCGACGATCGAACGCCTGACGAAGTCATTGGCTACAATGAATTTGGACATTTCGACTGATGGTCATTGATACGTCGGCCATCATCGCGATCCTGATGCACGAGCCGGAGCGTGCAATATTCGACCAAATACTCGTAGCCGAACCAAAAATAGCAATCTCGGCCGTGACCTTTCACGAAGCCTCGATTGTGACAGCGAACAAAATTGGGACCCCGAGCGCGGCATACCGTGTGGACGAATTCGCTCGCGAACTGCAGATCGAGATTGCGACTTTGACGATCCAAGATGCGCTTGCCGCGCGCGAAGCTTATTTCCGGTACGGACGAGGTTACCACTCCGCACGACTAAACCTCGCCGATTGCTTTGCCTATGCTCTCGCCAAGACGCGTGACGAACCCCCATTGTTCAAAGGCGAAGACTTCTTGCAAGACTGATATCGTGCCGGCTTGGCGTCCGTAGTCGCCGCGAATCCGAACGCAGCCTGAAGACAATGCCTGATCTCGCCGACCTCTATCCCGGCTACGCGTCGCGCTGGATCGACACCTCGGCCGGCAAACTGTTTGCCCGTGTCGGCGGCAGCGGGCCGCCGCTTCTGCTGCTGCACGGCCACCCGCAGAGCAACGTGATGTGGCATCGCGTTGCGCCGCTTCTGGCGCCGCATTTCACGCTCGTGATCGCCGATCTGCCCGGCTATGGCTGGTCGGCCGCGCCGGAAGCCCGCGACGACCACGCGCCCTACACCAAGCGCGCCATGGCGGCCGGCATGGTCGAATTGATGGAAGCGCTCGGCTTCGTGCATTTCCGTCTCGCCGGTCATGATCGCGGCGGCCGCGTCGGCTACCGCCTCGCGCTCGATCACGCCGGCCGGCTTGAGCAGCTCGCCGTGCTCGACATCGTCAGTACTTGCGACATGTGGCATCACTTCAACGCGACGCTGGCGACACGGGCATGGCACTGGACGTTCCTCGCCCTTCCCGCACCGTTTCCCGAGACGCTCATCGGTCACGACCCGACGTTTTTCTTCGATTCGCGCGCTCGCGCCGGCGCCAAAGGGAAAGACGCTTCGATCTTCGATCCGCGCGCGCTCGCGCACTATCACGCCGCTTACCAGGACCCAACCCGCATCCACGCCATGTGTGAAGACTATCGGGCCGGCCGCACCACCGATCTCGCTCACGACGAAGCCGATCGCCGCGCCGGAAAAAAGATTGGCTGCCCGATGCTGGCTCTTTGGGGCACGGGCGGATTGCCGGCCAATGGCGGCCTCGATCCGCTCACGCTGTGGCGCGATTGGGCGACGGACCTGCGCGGTTTCGCCATCGAGAGCGGCCACTATCTCGCCGAGGAAAATCCCGACGCGACGGCGAAGGCATTGCTGGAGTTCTTTGCTCCGCGCTAGATTTCCGCATGACCGGGATCGACCGCCAGAGCGCCTTTACCGGGACTCGCGAGGTTGCCGAGCGCCTGCGCTTCGACGCCGGACGGCTCGAAGAGTACCTGCGCGCCAACGTCGCCGGCTTTTCCAGCCCGATCACGGTGGGCCAGTTCAAGGGCGGGCAGTCGAACCCGACCTATCTGATCGAGACGCCGCAGCGGCGTTACGTGCTGCGCCGCAAGCCCCCCGGCAAGCTGTTGCCGTCCGCACACGCGGTCGACCGCGAGTTTCGGGTCATCAGCGCACTTCATGCGCAGAAGTTTCCGGTCGCCGAGCCGATGCTTTATTGCGGCGACACCGGCGTCGTCGGTACGGCGTTCTTTGTCATGTCTCATGTCGACGGCCGGGTGTTCTGGGAGCCGCAGATGCCCGCCTCCCACGCGGCGGAACGCGCGGCGGTCTACGATTCGCTCAACGCGACGCTGGCGCGCCTGCACACATTCGAGCCGGCGGCGATCGGGCTCAGCGACTATGGCCGTGGCGAGAATTACGTGGCGCGGCAGGTCGATCGCTGGTCCAAACAATATCGGGCGTCGCAGACCGAGCCGGTCGAGGACATGGAGCGCCTGTTCGCGTGGCTTCCGGCGCATCTGCCGCCGCCGCAGCCGCCGCGCCTGGTGCACGGCGACTATCGCCTCGACAACGTGATCCTTTGGCCGGACGCGCCGAAAATCGCGGCTGTGCTCGACTGGGAGCTGTCGACGCTCGGCGATCCGCTCGCGGACTTCTCCTACCATCTGATGCAATGGCACATGCCGCCGTCGGACGCCGGCACCGGTTCGCTGGTCGGCTTCGACTTGCCGACGCTCGGCATTCCGCCGCTGGACGCCTATGTCGATGCCTATGTCGAGCGCACCGGGCTCGACCCGCGTCCGCAGCTCCCGGTCTATTTCGCCTACAACTTCTTCCGCCTCGCCGCGATCATGCAGGGCATCGCCGGGCGCGTGCGCGACGGCACCGCGACCAGCGCGCTCGCCGCCGCCAAGGGTCAGCTGGCGCGGCCTCTCGCCGCGAAGGCCTGGGAGTTCGCGCGTCAGGCCGGCGCATGAAAACCTTTGCGCTGGCGCTCGGCAGCGGCGGAGCCCGCGGCCTTGCCCACATAGCCGTGCTCGAAGCGCTCGACGAGATGGGCGTCAAGCCCGCCGCGATCGCCGGCACCTCGATCGGCGCGCTGATCGGAGCCGCTTATGCGTCCGGCATGCACGCCAAGGACATCCGCCGCCACGTCGTCCGCATCGCGCACAGCCCAAGCGAGACGACGCGCCGTTTGATGGCGGCCCGCGCCGGAACCCTTGCCGATTTTTTCTCCGGCGGCTTTGGCCTCGCGGCGCAGATGGATGCGGAAAAGTTCTGCCAGCAGTTCTTGCCGGAGTACATGCCGGCGGATTTTTCGGCGTTGCAGATACCGCTGACCGTGATGGCGACCGATTTGCACCGGCGCGAAGAAGCAGCGCTTAAATCCGGGCCGCTCGCTCCGGCGCTCGCCGCCTCGATCGCCATTCCGGGCCTGTTCCGGCCGGTGGCGCTGGACGGCCGCATCATGGTCGACGGCGGCGCCACCAACCCGCTGCCGGCCGATCAACTCGCCGGATGTGCCGACGTTGTCGTTGCGGTCGACGTCTTCGGAATCCCCGACGCCGGCCGAAACGACATGCCGAATACATGGGAGGCCATGTTCACGACGCTGCTCGTCATGGGCTCGACCATCGTCGCCGCCAAACATAAGCACTCAGCGCCCGACCTTTCGATCAAGCCGAACGTCGCGATCTTCCGCACGCTCGATTTCTATCAAGCCAGCGCCATCCTGCGCACCGCCGAGGCGGAGAAGGCGGAACTGACACAGAAGCTCGCATCGCTGCTCGCAGCTTAACCGATCCGCTCTGCGATGTCCGTTGTGCGGCACCTAAGGCTATGTAGGCCGTGTCTCCGGCCGGTCACAATGCCGGCGTATCGACAAAAAACGCGGCACGCGGCGTGACCCGGAGGGGCGATGGCATTCCTTAGAGGGAAAGTCGCCGCCTTTGCCCCGCCTGCCGCGCCACGCGCGGTTATGGTTACGATGGCCGGCGACGATGAGGCGCGCAGGTTGCAGTCAGAGTCAAATGTCGAGTTGCCAGCTTCGCCGGTCTTGATCATAGGAACTGGCCCGGCCGGATTATTCGCGGCTTGCGAACTTCTTCGCTACGGCGTCAGACCGCGAATCGTGGAGCGCAGACTGGCGCCGCACCACGAGGCGCGCGGCACCGCTCTGCAGCCGGCGGCATTGGACATCATCGAACGCGGCGGGCTGATAGAGCCATTTCTTCGCGCGGGTGTGCACGTCAGGCAAAATTCAGCTGCTTGGACCGGGCTTGCGAGAAATCGCAACGACGAAATTCTCCGGTATCGGAAGCAAGTATGAATTTCAGTGCAGCCTGCCGCAATGGCGCACCGAGACGATCCTGCGCGAACATCTGGAAAGTTTCGGCGTCGAGATCGACTATGGCACGGAGGTAAAGTCGATCGAAGATGATGAGGCCGGTCTGAAAGTGTCGCTCGATGTTGACGGCCGAATGGAGACGCTCGCTCTCGGCGCTGGCGGCGCCCATAGCGTCACCCGTCACTCCATGCAGGAACATCTCGGCGGCGAGACTTATGACGGCCGGTTCATCGTCGCCGACGCGAAAATTCGTCTCGCATGCCTATCCGAAACCGGCCGCATCATCGTGGGGCCGACTGGGTTCGTGCTGTTGTCGCCGCTTCCGGACAACCGCTGGCTCATTTTTGTCAATCGCGACGAGACGGATGTGCAGACGGAACGTCCCGCTGCGCAGGAGCTGGGAGCCTTGCTCAACGCCCGCGTGGGCGCCGATGTCGGCTTGCACGATCTCGAATGGATTTCTTATTTCAAAATGCACAAGCGGGTTGCCGAGCGCATCAGCGATGGGCGGCGCTTCCTCTTGGGCGATGCCGGCCACTTATCGAGCCCGCTCGGTGGCGAGGGGCTCAATGCAGCATTCATGGATCCAGCTAATATTGCCTGGAAGCTCGCCCTCGTCATCCGCGGCGCAGCTAGGCCATTGTTGCTCGACAGCTACGCGGCCGAACGCGGCATGGCCGACCATCATGTGCTCGAAGTGTCCGACGAGATTCATGACTTTGTGATGAAACTCATCGCCATGTGCGACGCCGGCGGCGCGCCGAGCGTATTGTCGGCTTCTGCGCTGAGCGCACCTACGACGCGACGCTGGACGCCCTCGATGCACACTTGGCAACTTATCTGATACCCGGTTCTACTGCGGGTTAAATCCGGATACTGGCGCGGGTGATCCACGCCGTTCGGATTTCGCCCGCGCGCGCAACCGCCCGGCCTCAGCGCCGCTCTTTGAAAAACTCTTTCAGCAGCGCCGATGCCTCGGCTTCCGCAAGGCCGCCATAAACCTCCGGCCGATGGTGACACGATGGCGAGGCAAAGAATTTGACGCCATTGTCGACCGCGCCGCCCTTGGGATCGGCCGCGCCGTAATAGAGTCGGCGAATCCGCGCAAATGCGATCGCGCCTGCGCACATCGCGCAGGGCTCGAGCGTGACGTAGAGGTCGCAATCCTCGAGCCGTTCGGTGCCGAGGGCCGCAGCCGCCCCGCGGATGGCGGCGATCTCAGCGTGGGCGGTGGGGTCGTGATCGCCGATTGTCCGATTGCCCGCGCGGGCCAGCACAGCGCCGGCACGCACGACGACGCAGCCGACCGGCACCTCGCCGCACCCACCCGCGGCGCGCGCTTCCTCGATCGCCATCCTCATGAACGAGACCATGGTCGCTAGCGGCCCACTCTGCTATCAGCCTTCGTAATCATGGACGACCGCACCCCATCGCACAAAGCCGGCGAGCGCATCGCCAAGGTCATTGCCCGCGCCGGACTGGCGTCGCGCCGCGACGCCGAGACATGGATTGCCGAAGGCCGCGTCGCGGTCAAAGGCTCGGTGATCAAGTCCGCGGCGCTCAACGTGACGGCGCGCGACCGGGTCACCGTCGACGGCGAAGACTTGCCGGCGCGCGAGCGCACGCGGATGTTCCTCTACTACAAACCGCGTGGACTGATGACCACGCACGCCGACCCGCAGGGCCGGCCGACGATTTTCCAGCGTCTGCCGGCGCACCTGCCCCGCCTCATCAGCGTCGGGCGGCTCGACTTCAACACCGAGGGCCTGCTTCTTCTCACTAACGACGGCGCGCTCGCCCGCGTGCTGGAACTGCCGGCGACCGGATGGCTGCGGCGCTACCGGGTCCGCGCGCACGGCTCGATCACGCAACGCGAGCTCGACGCGCTGCGCAACGGCGTGACGGTCAGCGGCATTCATTATGCTGCGATCGAGGCCACGCTCGACCGCGTGCAAGGCTCGAACTTGTGGCTCACCTTCGCCATCCGCGAGGGCAAGAACCGCGAAGTTCGCAACGTGCTCAGCCATCTGGGGCTGACCGTCACGCGGCTTATTCGCGTCTCGTTCGGTCCGTTCCAGCTCGGCGAGCTTAGCGACGGCGACGTCGAAGAAGTGCGCACGCGCGTGCTGCGCGAGCAGCTTGGTGCGCGGCTGGTCGGGCTTTCAGGTGCGGACTTTGCGGCGCCGATCACGCCGCCGCCCCAGCCGCGCAATGAACCGCGTCCAGGCGACCGGCGAAGTTTTGGCGGCAGATTCGCCGATAAAGCCGCGCGGCCGAAGACGAAAAGTCATCCGTCCGGAAGCCACGCTTGGCGTGCGCCTAGCGAGGAACGTCCGAACAAGCCGCTCCATCGCAAATTTCGCGGCGAGCGCCGCGATCAAGAGACTAAGAAAGAGCGAGAAGCGTCCGGACCCGTGCGCGCCGGCGTACTCACGGATCGCAAGGGCCGCACCATTGCGGTCGAACGCCACGGCGAAGCGCCCCAGTCGCCCGCGGCGAAGCCGCATCGGGATAAACGCCCCGGCCGTCGCCGCCGTTCGCCGGATCGCGCCTCCGGACCAAGGCCGCGACATCCGCGGGGCAAACACTGATGCGCGTTGTCGGCGGCAGCCTGCGTGGACGTTCGCTCGCCGGCCCGAAGACCAAAGCGATCCGGCCGACCGCCGACCGGCTGCGCGAGTCGCTCTTCAACATTCTCGCACATGCCTACGGCAACCCGGTCAGCGGCGCGCGCGTGCTCGATCTCTTCGCCGGCACCGGCGCGCTCGGCATCGAAGCGTTGTCGCGCGGCGCGTCGTTTTGCCTGTTGGTCGACGACGGCGCCGAAGCCCGGGCGCTCCTTCGCGAGAATGTCGCAACCCTCGGCCTCGGCGGGACGACCCGCATCTTCCGCCGCGATGCGACGAAGCTTGGCCCCGCTCATCCGATCGAGCCGTTCACGCTGGTCTTTCTCGACCCGCCTTACGGGCAAGGTCTGGCTGAGAAGGCACTCGCGTCAGCGCGTGAGGGCGGCTGGCTGACGCCTGACGCATTGATCGTCGTCGAAGAGGCGAAGACATCGGCATTCGCCGCGCCCGAAGGTTTTGGCGAGGTCGAACGGCGGACGTACGACGATACCGAGTTCGTGTTCCTGAAACTCAATCCGCCGTGATGCCGGCGTCGTGGACCACCTTGGCCCAGCGCGCGATTTCTTCGGGCAGGAACTTGGCGAGATATTCAGGCGTGCGGCGGTCGGGGGTTGCGATTTCAAGACCGAGATCTTCGAGACGCTCGCGCCCCTTGGGATCGTCAAGCGTGTCGCTCATCGCCTTGTTGAGCTTGCGCACGATCGGCTCGGGCGTCCGCGGCGGCAGAAAGAACGCATTCCACACGCTCGCTTCGACGCCTGGCAGACCCTGCTCGCGGGTGGTCGGCAGATCGGGAACGACCGCGGCGCGTTTTGGCGCCATGACAGCGATGCCTTTGACCGTGCCCTGTTTCACCATGCGCCGCGCCGGTCTGGATCGTCGAACACATGTAGTCGATCCGGCCGGCGATCAGATCCTGCTGCACGGGCCCTTCGCCGCGATATGGCACGTGGGTGACATTGACGCCCATCGCGGTGTTGAGCAGCACGCACGGCAGATGCGTGCCGGAGCCGACGCCGGCCGAGCCGAACTGCATCTTGCTCTGGTTCGCTTTCACGTAGGCGACGAACTCCTGAAGGTTTTCCGCCGGCAAGTCCTTGCGCGCGATCAGGATGCGCGGTGATTCCGACGACCAGCCCAACCGGCGTGAAATCGGTCACCGAATTGTAGAGCGGCTTCTTGTAGCAGCGACTGGCTGTAGGCGTGGGTGCCGGTGTTGCCGATCAGCATAGTGTAGCCGTCGGGCGTCGGCTTGGCGACGCGCTGGGCGCCGGTCATGCCGGCGGCGCCGCCCATGTTCTCGACCACGATCGACTGGCCGAGCAATTCGCTCATGCGCTGCGCCTGGATGCGTGCGCTGACATCGACGCCGCCGCCGGCGGCAAACGGCACGACCAGCGTGATCGGCTGCGTCGGCCAGTCCTGCGCGAAGGCGGGCGCAGACGGCGTCAAGCGGCCGGCACATGCGGCAACGACAGACAGTCTGAACACGTCTTTACTCCTTGGTTCTAAATCGCCCTGTCACTCAGGCGTGATTCCAGCGGCCTCGATGGCGGCACCCCAGGTCTTGATCTCGCTCTCGACGAAACCTTGCAGGTATTGCGGCGTGCGATGAGCGGGCGGCGGCGCCGTCGCGCCAAGTTCGCGCAGCCGCTGCTGCACCTCGGGCGTGTCCATCGCCGCGACGGTCGCGGCATTGAGCTTGTCGACGATCGGCTGCGGCGTGCCCTTGGGCAGAAAGATCGCGTTCCAGCTGTTGGCCTCGAAGCCTTTGAGCCCCTGCTCCTGCGCGGTCGGGATGTCCGGAAAGCTCGGCGAGCGCGCGCCGCCGAGCACGGCCGGCGCCTGCACCTGATGGGCGCTCGATCTGCGCCATCGCGGTCGTGATGGTGGGGCACACGTAATCGATCCGGCCGGCCAGCATGTCCTGCATCGCCGGACCGAGCCCGCGATACGGCACATGCGTGACCGATACGCCGATCGCGACATTGAACAGCGCGCAGGCGAGATGCGATCCGGACCCGGTCCCGGGCGAGCCGTATTGCATCTTGCCTTGGTTGGCTTTCGCGTAGGCGATGAAGTCGGCGAGGTTGCCGGCCGGAATGCCGTTGCGCGTCACGAGGATCAGCGGCTGTTCGGCGACCAGCGCGACCGGCGCAAAATCGCGGGCGCCGTCGTACGGCGGCTTCTTGTGCAGCAATTGCACCTGGGCACTCGGCGAGTCGCCGCCGAACAGAAACTGATAGCCGTCGGGATCGGCGTTGGCGATGCGCACGCCGCCCGTCATGCCGCCGGCGCCCGGAACGTTCTCGACGACGACGTGCTGGCCGAGCGGCGCCGCGAACGCCGCTGCATAGACGCGGCCCAAGGTGTCGTAGACGCCGCCCGGCGCAAACGGCACGACCATGGTGACCGGCCGCGTCGGCCAGCTCTGCGCGCTGCGCCGCAACGACCATCAACGCGACAATGAGCGCGGCGGCCAACGCACCGAGCGATATCCGCACCGTCATTGGTGTTCCTCCCGGAGCGGGCGGACCCTATCACGGCCGCGGGCACTTAACGCCTGCCAAAAAGTCGCTCGATGTCGGAGAGCTTCAGTTCCACGTAGGTCGGCCGGCCGTGGTTGCATTGGCCGGAATTGGGCGTGGCTTCCATCTCGCGCAGCAGCGCGTTCATCTCCTCCGGCTTCAGGCGGCGGCCGGCGCGCACCGAGCCGTAACACGCCATCGACGAGGCAACATGCATGAGCCGGCGTTCGAGCGGCAGGCTCTCGTCCCATTCGCTCATATGCTCGGCGAGGTCGCGGACGAGACCCGAGCCGTCGATCTCGCCGAGCAGTGACGGCGTCTCCCGCAACGCCACGGCGCCGGGCCCGAAGGCTTCGAGCACGAGGCCGAAGCGGGCGAGCTCGTCGGCGTGCGCCACGAGGCGCTCGACATCGGCCTCGTCGAGTTCGACGATTTCGGGGATCAGCAGAATTTGCCGGGCGACGCCGCTCTTCTCGACCGCGGCCTTGAGCTTCTCATAGACGATGCGCTCGTGCGCGGCGTGCTGATCGACGATGACGAGCCCGTCGCGCGTCTGCGCCACGATATAGGTCTCGTGCACCTGTGCGCGCGCGGCGCCGAGCGGGTTCTCGAGCATCTCCGCAGCCGGCACCGCCGGCGCGACCGACATTTCCGCGACGGCGGCGTCGCGGAGATCGGCCGCCGGACCGCCGACATCGAACGCCGCCTGCCCGGCCTCCGCAAAGCCTCCGCGCACTGGCGCATAGGCGCGGCGCAGATCGCCCGGGCGGGCGGGCGACCGCCGCCAATTCCAGGCTCGCTGTGGAGCGACCGCCGGCCGAAAGGCTGCAATGGTCGCTGACCCGCCGGTCGTTGCGGCGCGACTACCGTCGCGCGTCAGCGCCTGCTTGAGCGCGGAGACGATCAGCGCGCGCACCAGGCCGGCATTACGAAAGCGCACCTCGGCCTTGGCCGGATGCACGTTGACGTCGACCTCGCGCGCGTCGAGCGTGACGAACAGCGCCAAGAGCGGATGCCGATCGCGCGGCAGATAATCCGCATAAGCGCCGCGCACCGCGCCAAGGAGCAGCTTGTCGCGCACCGGCCGGCAATTGACGAACAGATATTGGCCGAGCGCATTGGCGCGGGTGAGGGTCGGCAGCGCGGCGAAGCCTTCGATCGTTACGCCGTCGCGCTCGGCCGCAACCTCGACCGCATTGGCGCGGAAATCGGCGCCGAGAATGTCGCCGAGCCGTGTCAGCCGTCCCGTTGCGCCGGGAAGCGCGGCGGCGAACGTTACCGGCGCGCGCTCCTCGCCCGCCAGCGTGAACGCGACGTCAGGCCGGCTCATGGCCAGCCGGCGCACCACGTCGCGCACCGCTTCGGCCTCGGTGCGGTCGAGCTTGAGGAATTTAAGCCGAGCCGGCGTCGCGTGAAACAGATCGCGCACCTCGATGCGCGTGCCTTTGTTCAGGGCTGCCGGCTTGACGTCGGACTTCACGCCGGCATCGACCTCGATGGTCCAGGCGTGCTGCTCGCTGGCGTGCCGCGTCGCGAGCGACAGCCGCGCCACCGCGCCGATCGACGGCAGCGCTTCGCCGCGAAAGCCGAGCGTGCGGATCTGCACGAGATTGTCGTCGGCGAGTTTCGAGGTGGCGTGCCGCTCGACCGCGAGCGCGAGATCGGGGCGCGTCATGCCCTCGCCGTCATCGGTCACACAGATCAGCCGCCGCCCGCCACCGTCGGTCAGCACGTCGATGCGGCTTGCGCCGGCATCGAGCGCGTTCTCGACCAACTCCTTCACCACGCTCGCAGGCCGCTCCACCACCTCGCCGGCGGCGATACGGTTGACGACGGCCTCGGACAATTGGCGGACGGGCATCTTGGCGATGTTTTGGGGGTGACGACTCGCTCAAGTTCGAGGCTAGCCCGGATCGGCGAGCGGGGAAATCCACCCGTCACGTCGCTTGTTCGTGCAGCCAATGGCCGCGGGGTTTAAGCCTAAAATTGCCCGATTGTGTCACTCCTATTAAACTTCAATCTCCCGCGATCCATGCCTTCAACCTCGCCGCGCTCCATGGCGAGCAGGATTTCCGGGCTGCCCTGATAGCCGGTGACGACTTTGAATTTGATGCCAGCGAGCGCGTTCGCGGCCTTGGGGAAGATCGTCGAAATGCCTTCCGTTCCATAGCCGCCGACGACCAGCGGCGGCGTCGGCCACTGTTTTGACCGGCGCGGTATGCCAGGCGATGCAGGTCGTGTACTCGACATTGGCGGTGCCGAGCCAGTTGAATTCCCGCGGATCGAATTTGGCGTTCTGATTGCCCATCAGCGGTTCGAGCGGCTCGGTGCGACTCGTCGTCACGATCGCGGTACCGTCGCGCGGCATCGACAGCGCGGCGTTGTTGGCGGCGACCAGGCCGCCGGCGCCAGGCATGTGCTGCACGATAATGGTTGGGCTGCCCGGAATGAAGCGTCCCATCTAGTGCGAGAGCGCCTGTGCGTAAAAGCTCGCGCTGCCGCCGGGGCTGGTCGAGACGGTGAGCGTGATCTGCTTGCCGCGATAGAAATCGGAAACCGCTTCCTGCGAATGCGCCGCAGCCGGAGACAAAATCGCGGCGCCCAGCGCGAGCAAGCCTGCGCGGCGAAACCGGCGCATGCGTCCCTCCCCCGATTATTCTCGTTCGACTTTCTGGCAGTCTAACAGATGGGACACAGGCGTCGACACGGCGTGCGAGCCGCGTCAATCGAACGACGGCCGCTTGCCGCGCAGGCGCTTGACGTCGGCGCGCTTCTTCTTACCCTCGATGCGGCGTTCTTTCGACGCCCTGGTCGGCCTGGTCGGCCGGCGTTTCAACGGCGCGACCGCCGCCTGGCGGATGAGGTCGACGAGCCGATCGAGCGCATCGTCCCGGTTGCGCGCCTGAGTGCGATGACGCTGGGCGATGATGACAAGCACGCCGTCCCGCGTCAGCCGCGATCCGGCCAAGCGCTCCAGCCGGTCGCGTACGTCGGGATGCAGCGACGGCGAATGCCGCACGTCGAAGCGAAGCTGAACCGCGGTGGCGAGCTTGTTGACGTTCTGCCCGCCCGGCCCCGACGCGCGAACAAAGCTTTCCTCGATCTCGCGCTCGTCGAGGCTGATCTTTGTGGTGACGCGGATCATCGGCGAAACGTAACCCGGATTACGCGTTAGCGAAATCCGGGATCGCCTCGCTCCATGCGGGCTAAGTGCCGTTAGTTTGCGGTCGTCGCGGTGGAAGCGACACCCTCGGGCTTGCCGACGACGGTAACCAGGAGCCCGCCGTCGAGCAGGCGCTTGGCGACGCGCTTGGCGTCGTCGAGCCTGACCGCGTCGATCAGCGCCGGACGCTTCTGGAAGTAGTCAATGCCGAGATCGTCGAGCTGCAACTGCACCAACAGCGCGGCGATCTTGCTCGATGTGTCGAGATTAAGCGCAAACGAGCTGTTCAAATACGCCTTAGCCTTGGCGAGCTCTTCGGCCGTCGGGCCGTTCTCGGCGAGCCGGTGAATCTCCTTCTCGATCAGATCGAGGGTTTCGCCGGTGCGGTCGGCGCGCGTTGCGGTCGAGCCGAGAAACACCGCGGCATGATCGAGCCAGACCAGTCCGTCATAGACCGAGTAGACGAGGCCGCGCTTTTCGCGCACCTCCTGGTACAGCCGCGACGAGAACGCGCCGCCGCCGAGAATGTGGTTGACGATATAGGCGGCCATGAAGTCGGGGTCCTTGCGCGCGATTCCAGGACCGCCGAAATCGACCACGGCCTGCGGCACATCGAGCTTGACGACGATGCGGCGGCCCAACCCCTGCGGCGACGCCGCTTCGACCGGCGTGAGCTCCGGCTTGGCTGGCAGCGCGCCGAACACGTGATCGAGCATCGTCTTCACCGCTTCGGCGTCGATGTCGCCAACGACCGCAATCCTGAGGTTCTGCCGCGCCAGCACCCGGTGCGTGTAGGCCTTGAGGTCATCAATCGTGATGTTCGGCACCGATTCCAGCGTGCCGTTGACCGGACGGCCATAGGGATGACCGGCAAACGCCGTTTCCCACCAGCGCTGGCTCGCAATGTCGGTCGGGCTTGTCGTGGCCCGCCGCAGAATCGACAGGATCTGCGCGCGGTTGATCTCGATGTCGGCGGCGTCGAAGCGCGGCGCGGTCAGCGCCAGCCGCAGATAGTCGAACGCTTCGTCGCGGTTTTCCACGAGCGTGCGCAGCGAGCCGCGGACGTTGTCGCGTTCGGTGCGGAAGCTCAGCTCGATCGCCTTGCGCTCGAGCCGGTCGTGGAACGTCTTGGAGTCGAGATCGCCTGCGCCCTCATCGAGCAGCGACGTCACGAGGTTCGCGGTGCCGGCCTTGCCGGCCGGATCCTGAATGGCGCCGCCCGAAAAGGCGAAATCGATGGCGATCAACGGAACCGCAGGCTCATGCACGAGCCACGCTTCGATACCGCCAGGGCTGACGACGCGTTCGATCGTGGTGGCGTGAGCAGGCGCTGCAAACGCCGCGAACGCGACAATCGCCGCCGCGGCGGACCGCAACGCGGACAGGGTCTTCATCGGCGCGATTGCGTTCACGAGCGCTTCTCCTCGGGCTGAAGGCTTTTGACCAGGTAACCGGTCACCGACCGGCGCATATCGAGCCAATTGTGCGCGGCGTCGCGCACGGCGTCGGCCGTTACGGCGCGGATGCGACCGGGCCAGCTTTGCACCGTTTCCACGGTCTCGCCGGTCGCCAGCGCCGCACCGTACCAGCGCGCCAGCGTCGCCTGATTATCCTGGGCGTAGACCGCGTCCGCGATCAGACGGTTCTTGGCGCGATCGAGTTCGTCGGCGGTGACGCCATGTTCGACGACGTCGGCGAGCACCGCGTCGATGCCGTCTTCGACCTGGCGCAGCGTCGTTCCTGGCTTGGGCAAACCGTAGACGCCGAACTTCGCGTAATCGAGCGCTGTGCCCGAGTAATACGCGCCGGCGCTGAGCGCGATGCCCTTGTCGACCACCAGCGTGCGGTACAGCCGGCTGTTCGAACCGCTGCCGAGCACGTGCGCCAGCACGTCGAGCGCCTCACTCTCGCCGGGCTTCGCCGTCGTGACCGACGGCACGAGATAATTGCGGTTGACGGTCGGTTGTTCGACGCGGGGGTCCGCCAGTGTGACGGTGCGCGGCGCCTCCTGCGCCGGCTCCATGGGCCGATGCCGCGGCCCAATCTCGGCGCGCACGGCGATCTTGGCGTAAGTCTCCTCGGCGTCGGCTTTCACTTCGTCCGGTGTGACATCGCCGGCGATCACGACGATCGCGTTGTTGGGCGTATAGAAGCGGCGATAGAAGGCGAGCGCGTCCTCGCTGGTCAGCGCTTCGATCTCCTGGCGCCAGCCGATCACCGGCCTGCCGTACGGATGATTGAGGTAGAGCGCGGCATCCATCTGTTCGCCGAGCCGCGCGTTCGGGTTGTTGGCGACCCGCATGTTCTGCTCTTCGAGCACGACATTAAGCTCGGGCCGCACCACGGCGTCGGTCAGCACCAGGCCGGTGATGCGATCGGCTTCGAGCACCATCATCTCCTTGAGGTGCTCGCGCGGCACGCGCTGGAAGTATCCGGTGTAGTCGCTCGACGTAAAGGCATTCTCCTGCCCGCCGATCGACGCAACTTCCTGCGAGAAATGATCGCCCGGATTTTGTTTGGTGCCCTTGAACATCAGGTGTTCGAGGAAATGCGCGAGCCCGGACCTTCCGGCAGTCTCATCGGCGCCGCCGACCTTGTACCAGATCATGTGCGTCACCACGGGCGCGCGATGATCGGGCACCACAACGACCTCAAGGCCGTTGCTCAGAGTAAAGTGCGTGACGGTCGGCTCGGCGTTGGCGCGGACGACGGTTACGGCTGCGACAGCGGCAGCTAGAGCGGGGATCAACAGTTTTGACACTAAGGCACCTTTCGTGGGCTCAAGTTTCATTCTCTGGTTTGCCCCCTGCCCCTCACTCGCGCCCCCCGTTCCACTCACTCGCTGCGTTCATTCGGTCTCTGCGTTCATCGTTGCATGCACGGTGCCGGTGTTGCTGCCCGAAACGGCCTTCGGCGTCGAGCGGCGGACTGTCACAATGTCAGATGAACATCACACGCAATTAGCGGGCCGTTCTAAGCTGCGGGCCGGTTGTCCGGTCTTGCGCACCGCGCGCCCAATCGTTCCAAGGTTGATCGACCGGCGCCGGTCACTGTCGCTAGGCATGACCGCTGCGGAAGCCGCCTCGCACAGAGCCGAGCATGCGTCATGCCGGCCACTAGTGCCCGGATTCGACCTCCATACGCTCGCCGATGTTCTTCGGCTTGGCTTTGGTGCCTTGCGGGCCGATGCCGTAAGGCTGATCGGGCGACGGCGTCTGATAGCCGGGCGGCGGTTCGGTCAGGCTGGTGCGCGCCGGCTCGCCGGTGAACGTCGCGTACTCTTCCTTCTTGAACCAGCTGAGATCGAAGAAGCTCTTCTTGCCGGCCATCTGCTGCTGGTTGACCTGACCCAGCGCCGAGTCGCCGCCGGATGATGCGGCCTTGCCGTCGTTCCCGTTTGTCCCTTTGCCCTTATCGAGTTCGTACGGCGAGAGCACTTTGGAATCTTCCATGAAGTCGTAGTGCTGCTCAGCCTTCTTCTTCTTGGCTTCCTTGCGCCGGGTGACGTCCGGATCCTTCGGCCAATCGGGAGCAGGTTTCTCCGCGGTCTTGGCCGGCGGCGGCAAGTCCCGCGTCGGCGGCACGACGAGCGGCGAACGCTCGTTGTAATCAATGCCGTATTCGACGTCGCCCGCCTTCTTTAGACCGAGCGTGTGCATGAATTTGGTGAGGAACGATTCGTCGCTGGCGTCATCGTCGCCAGCACGGGCGCCGGACGTATTCGCGCAGACCACGAAAGCGGCGAAGGTCAGCCCTACGGCGACGCGCACAGACGCGCGCCCGATAAAGCCTAAGCGCGCAACCTTAAGGTCGCTGACTTGATCCTGCGGCATGCCCTCACCCTTGAGGAACCGGTATGCGCCTTACCCGGTTGTTAACCTGGATAAAACCTGCCCCGCTACAGGCTTTTTATACGCGATCAGGGCGCTTTTACGGCACCCTCGCCCCGCAGGGATTCATACAGGAGTCCCACCACCCCTGCAACAATGGCCGCATCGGCCAGGTTGAAAACGTACCACTGCAGGGTCCACTCGGCGGTGTCGAGGTGCAGCAGCGCAAAATCCATGACACCGGGCCAATGCAGCCGGTCGATGGCGTTGCCGAGCGCCCCGCCGATGATGAGGCCGAGGGAGTAGGCCGTCAGGCGGGTCGTCGAGCGCGCGAGCCAGACCCACAGAAACACCACAACCGCGGCCTTGAAGGCCAAAAGCCCCCACCGGCCGACCGGCCCCTCCATGGGGAAAAGCCCGTAGCTGATGCCGGTGTTCCAAACCAAGACAAGGTCGAGAAACGGCCCGACATGGACGGGGCCCCGGCTCGCAATATCAAACGGCAGCAAAAGCCAGAGCTTCGTACCCTGGTCGATGGCGCAGGTAATCAGCGCGACCACGAGGCCGAGCGCGCTCATCGGCCCCCAGGCGTAAACGCGATCGGGCTTATTCTCCGCGGCCTCGGCCACCCGCTCTACTCCGCCGCCCGGCGTTCTGCTTCCCATTCGCGCAGCGCCTTCGCGTCGCGCGGCGTCACTTGGGGGAATTGCGGGTCTTCGCCGACCGCTGGCGAGATTTTCCACGAGCGGGCGCATTTGCGGCCCTCGGCCCGCTGCGGGACCACCGCAGCGCTCGGCACCTCGGGCAACCGGAAGGCCTCGGCCGGCCCTTCCCCTTCGGCAAGCTGCGCGCCCGACGTAATGCAGACTTCCGCAAAGTCGACGTCGACGACGGCGTCGAACAGTGCGGCATCGGCAATATGAATGATCGGGTGCGCCTCGAGCGACGAGCCGATGCGCTTTTGCGCCCGCTCGATCTCCAGCGCGCCGGTGACGACGCTGCGCACCTGCCGCACCTTGCGCCATTTCTCCGCCAGCGCCGGGTCGCGCCATGCCTGCGGCACGCCGGGAAACAGTTCGAGATGGACAGAGTCCGCCGAAGGGTCGCGCGCGAGCCACGCCTCTTCGGCGGTGAAGCACAGCATCGGCGCGAGCCAGATCACCGTGGTGCGAAACAGATGATCGAGCACCGTGAGGCAAGCCTTGCGTGTCACCGACGAATAGGGATCGCAATAGAGCGCGTCTTTGCGGATGTCGAAATAGAACGACGACAGGTCGCTGGTCATGAACGCGTTGAGCAGCGCGAAGATGCGCTTGAAATCGAAATTGCCGTAGGCCTCGCGAACGAGCGGATCGAGTTCGGCAAGCCGATGCAGCATCAACCGTTCGAGCTCGGGCATCTCAGCGTCGGCGACGCGGTCGGCGGCATGGAAATGGGCGAGGTTGCCGAGCATCCAGCGCAGCGTGTTGCGAAGCTTGCGGTAGGTGTCGACCGTGGTTTTGAGGATTTCCGGCCCGATGCGCTGATCGTCCCAGTAGTCGGTCGCGCAGGTCCACAGCCGCAGGATATCGGCGCCGGCCTGTTTGATCACGTCCTGCGGAGCGACCGTATTGCCGAGCGACTTCGACATTTTGCGCCCGTTCTCGTCGAGCGTGAAACCGTGGGTCACGACAACGTCGAACGGCGCGCGGCCGCGCGTGCCGCAGGATTCCAGCAGCGACGACTGAAACCAGCCGCGGTGCTGATCGGAGCCTTCGAGATACATCACGGTGTCGGAGCCGCCGTCGATCTTGCGCTTGATGCCGGCGAGGCCGGGAAAGTGTTCGGGGTCATCGAGCACGAAGGCGTGCGTCGAGCCGGAATCGAACCAGACATCGAGAATGTCGTCGACCTTCTGCCAGCTTTCGTTGGCGAGCGAGCCGAGAAACCGATCGCGGGCGCCTGCGGCGTACCAGGCGTCGGCGCCTTCTTTTTCAAACGCCTCGGCGATCCGGGCGTTGACGCGCTCGTCCTGCAGAATTTCCGCCGAGCCGTCGCCTTTTTCGCGCACGAACACCGTGATCGGCACGCCCCAGGCGCGCTGCCGCGAAATCACCCAGTCGGGGCGGCTTTCGATCATGCCGTTGATGCGGTTCTCGCCTTGCGCCGGTACCCAACGGGTTTCTCGGATCGCGCGTAGTGCCGCTTCGCGCAGTGTTGGATTGCGAAACGGCTCTTTTTCTTCCGGGGTCCACTGTCCAAACGAAAGAGCCGGCACGTGTCCAATGGGTCTATCCATCGCAATGAACCATTGCGGCGTGTTGCGGTAGATGATCGGCTTCTTCGAACGCCACGAATGCGGATATTGATGTTTAAGCCGCCCGCGTGCGAGCAGCATGCCGGCGTCGATCAGCGCTTTGATCACCGCCTCGTTGGCATCACCCTTCTCACCTTTCTCAGTGAGCACGCGCTTGCCGGTGAAGCCTGGAGCCTGGTCGGTGAAGCGGCCGTCAGCGTCGACAGTGTAAGGGATCGCTTGAATGGGATTATCAATTCCCAATCTTTGTAGGATAAACCCGCTCCCCATCCATACTTCGAAATCTTCTCGCCCATGGCCAGGTGCCGTGTGCACGAATCCCGTGCCTGCGTCGTCCGTCACATGGTCACCCAGAAGCAGCGGCACCGGGAAATCGTAACCGCCGAGCTTTTTAAGCGGATGCTCGCAGACAACAACGAATTGCGCCCAGCCCGCGTCAAACTCAAAGCTACAAAGTTGCTCGAAAGCAGTCACACGCGCTTGCCTGAGAACTTCAAGAGCCAACTTTGTGGCTAACACCAAACGATCGCCGCGCCGCGCCCAGTTGCTAGCGGGCGCGTCCGTTACCTCGTAAACGCCATATTCGATGTGCTCAGAGAAGCTGATCGCGCGATTGCCGGGAATTGTCCATGGCGTGGTTGTCCAGATAACAACCGCACTACCGCTGAGACTGCCCTTTATCTTTTGCGCCAAGGCACGGTGTTTCTCTGTGGCTTGTGGATCGATCGTGACTTCGATCTCTGTGACCGGAAACTTCACCCACACTTGGTCCGAGACATAATCCTCGTACTCAACCTCGGCCTCGGCGAGCGCGGTCTTTTCAACGACCGACCACATCACCGGCTTCGAGCCGCGATAGAGCGTCCCGTTCGCCGCGAACTTCATCAGTTCGCGCGCGATCTGCGCCTCGGCGAAGAAATCCATCGTCGTGTAGGGATGGTCCCAGTCGCCGGTGACGCCAAGCCGCTCGAACTCGGCCTTCTGCACGCCGATCCAGTGCTCGGCAAAGGCGCGGCACTCTTTGCGGAATTCCAACATGGCGGCGGGATCGGAGAAATCGGGCTTCGGCTTGCCCTTGGCGCGGTAGTTCTCCTCCTCGATCTTCCATTCGATCGGCAGGCCGTGGCAGTCCCAGCCCGGCACGTAGTTCGAATCGAAGCCGAGCATCTGCTGGCTGCGCGTCACCACGTCCTTGAGGATCTTGTTGAGCGCGTGCCCGATATGAATGTTGCCGTTGGCGTAGGGCGGACCGTCGTGCAGGACGAATTTCGGCCGCCCCTGCCCAGCGGCGCGGAGCCGGCCGTAGAGGTCGATCTTTTGCCAGTGCGCGAGGATTTCCGGCTCCTTTTGCGGCAGGCCGCCGCGCATCGGGAAGTCGGTCTTCGGCAGAAACAGCGTTTCGCTGTAGTCGCGCTCTTTCGCGGTCTTTTCGTCCATGAAGGGCCTTTAAATCCGTGCGCCTTCTAACAAGCGAATGGCGGTGCGGGAAGGGTCCGCAGGGGCCCGCCTAACGCTACAGCCAGGAACCGGCGGGTCGGCAGTCGCGTTCTTTATGCTAGGATGTGGGTGACGGGCGGATGCCGCCAAAGGCGACGGAGGGCGTTGTGGATGATTTCCGTGCCAAGCCGGAGGCGCGGCAGCAAACCGTCGTGATCCACGACCCGCTTCCGGTCGACAACGTCCGCGCCATGTGGGTGACGGCCGGCCAGGTCGCCAGCATCGGCGTGTTCCTGCTGCTGTTCGGCGCCTTCCTCTATATCGGCCGTTCCATTCTGTTGCCGATCGTGTCCGCGACCGTCATTGCGCTCACGCTCGCGCCATTGATCAAGGCCGCCAAGTACCACGGCGTTTCGCCCTGGATCACCAGCGTACTCATCGTGCTTCTGTGCATCGGCGGCCTCGGTCTGGTCGCGAGCACGCTTGCCGCGCCGGTCAAGGAATGGATCGGCCGAGCCCCGGAAATCGAGGAGACCGTCCGGCAGAAGCTCGCCGTGCTCGATCAGCCGATCGCCGCCTTCCGCGAACTGGAACACACGCTGTTCAGCAGCGACGACAGCGTTGTCAGCGTGAAGTCGCCGCCGAACGTGGTGTTACCGGTGGTCGCTTTCGTCACGCCGGCGGTCGGCGAACTTTTGATCTTTTTCGGCGCGGTGATGTTCCTTCTGGTCGGCCAGATCGAACTGCGCAGCCAGATCGTGTCGCTGTTCGGCGATCGCGACGCCAAGCTCCGCTTTCTGAAGATCATGCGAGACATCGAGCGAAATCTCGCCGGCTACCTCTCCGTGGTGACGATCATCAACGCAACGCTCGGCACAATCGTGGCGCTCGGAACCTGGCTGCTCGGCTTTCCAAGTCCGCTGATCTTCGGCCTATTGGCGGCGCTCCTGAACTACGTGCCCTATGTGGGACCGGCGTTCAACATCCTGGTGCTGTTCGGCGTGGGCCTGGTGACGTTTCCGTCGCTTGGACAGGCGCTCATCGCGCCGGCCGGCTTCATCGCGCTCACGACATTAGAAGGCTATTTCATCACGCCGACGATCGTCGGCCGCCGTCTCACGCTCAATCCGCTCCTGGTTTTTCTGTCGCTGGTGTTCTGGACCTGGCTGTGGGGTCCGATCGGCTCGCTTCTGGCGGCGCCGCTGTCCATTATCGGACTCGTCGTTTTCCATCACCTCTTGCCGAACGAAGAGCTCAAACTTCCTGAATAGACGGCGCTTTCCGGCGTTTGATCGATATCAAGGGAACTTTTCCCGGACCGGTTCATTGTCTGCCCGAGTGAGGCTTTCCATTCAGGGAGTGTAGGTATGAACACCGCCGCCCAGGCTACGCAGAATATTCGCGATACCGTCAAAGACTCCCGCGAAGGCGTCCGCGAGGTGCGTCAGGCGACCGCCGGAGCCTCCGCCGATATCCAGAGCGATCTTCAAGCGCTGCGCGACGATTTCGCGCGCCTTGCCGATCAGATCAGCGCGGTCATCGGACAAAAGGGCATTGCGGCATGGCAGCGCGCGCGCTCGAGCGTCGACAGCGTCATGTCCGACGCCCAGGACAAGGGCCGCGACACGGTCGACGCGATGCGCGACCTCTCCGATGACGTCGTAGGCGCGATCGACGATTCGATCAAACAGCGCCCCTATACAACGCTCGCGATCGTCGCGGCGATCGGTTTCCTGTTCGGAGCGACGTGGAAACGCTAAAGACTTGGACGTGGAAACGCAAAAGACCTGGAAGCGCTGAGCGGGCGCTGTCGCAGGCGCGGTCCAAGTCGCGGCGATGAGAGACGCGCTGGCGCCATGATCAAAAGCTGGATGTACGATATCGCGCTGGCGATTCAGGCGAGGAGCGGCGCCACCCCTGCTCTCTTCGAATGGATAGCGGCGACCGCATTCGCCGTGCTGGCTGCGGTCGTGTTCCTTTCCATCGCCGCCGATCTGTGGCTCGCTCAGGAATTCGGCAGCATTGCCGCGGCGTTGATCCTGGCCGGCGTGTTCCTGGTCATCGCGATCGTCGCCGGAGTCGTCGGCGCGGTGGCGCGGCGCCGCGCCCGGGAGCGCGCCATTCTTGAACGCGCGGCGCGGGCGCAGACTCCGTCGTGGCTGCTTGATCCAAAACTCCTCGCCACCGCGCTTCAGGTCGGCCGCTCGCTGGGCTGGCAGCGCATCGTGCCGATCGCGCTTGCCGGCTTCATGGTGGCGCAGTTTGCGCGCGAGCATCGGCCGCATGAGCGCGAGGACCAAGCGCCCGGACCGGCGTCCTAAATCGGCGGAACCACGCCGGGCGAACGCGGGAGCGCCGCGCGCGCGCGGCGGCTGTCGTCCTTCATCTGCACGATCAGATCGTCGACCGAGGCGAACACCTGCTCGCCGCGAATCCAGGCGACGAATGCGACATCGATGCTTTGGCCGTAGAGATCGCCGGAGAAGTCGAACAGAAAGACCTCAAGCAGCACGGCGCCGTTGTCGAACATCGGCCGCCGGCCGAAACTCGCCACACCGTCATAGCGCCGTCCGCCGATCCCGCAGCGCACCGCATAAATGCCGTGCCGCAGCCCGCAACCGGCATCGAGCAGGAGGTTCGCGGTCGGAAAGCCAAGCTCGCGGCCGCGTTTGTCGCCGTGGATGACCTTGCCGGACACGAACCAGGGAAAGCCCAAAAACTCCGCCGCCTCGTGGACTCGCCCGGCGATCAGCGCATCGCGGATCGGGCCTGACGACACCGGGCGGCAATTGTCCTCGAAGCGCGGCACGACCTCGACCGCAAATCCGCGCTTTCGGCCCTCGGCGGCAAGAAAGTCCGGCGAACCGCCCCGGCTCATTCCAAAATGAAAGTTGAAGCCGATCACGGCGCCGCCGACGGCGAACCGGTCCACCAGGATGCGCGAGACGAACTGCTCCGCAGTAAGGCCTGCGAGCGCCGCATCGAAGGTCAGCACGATCGCGCCGTCGAGTCCGGTCGAGGCGAGCAGGCGAAGCTTGGCGGTCTCGTCGGTCAGGCGGAACAGCAGCTGCCCTGGGTTGAAAAAGGCCCGCGGGTGCGGCTCGAAAGTGAGGGCTGCGGCCGGTTTGTCGAGCTCCTTCGCCCGCTTGAGAGCCGCGGCGATCACCGCCCGGTGGCCGCGATGCACACCGTCGAAATTGCCGATGGCGACCACCGCGCCGCGCAAGGCACCATCGGGCGCGCTGTCGCGCACGACGCGGAAGCTTTTCTCCGGCATGACCTTCAAGGGTTAAGACACTGGCGCGCGGTAGGTGCCGTCCCGGCAGGTCAAAGTCAAGCACAGCCACCATCATGAGTTGCACCCGCTGCCGGTGGCGCGTTAACGCGATTAACCGATCCTCAAACACCCGCTGGTAGCCTCATAGGCTGTTTCAGGAGGGGTGGCTGTGGGGTGGCTCCGCCTCGAAAAGACCGAGCCGGGCACCACAGCGCCCGTCATTGGGCGTCCCAGGAGCGAAATTATGGCTCTCGATCAATCGATGCCGGTGCTTTCGCATCATCCGTAATCTCCTGAAGCAACTCGGATTTGCCGATGTCGACGACGCCGCCGACGGCGCCTCGGCGCTGAAGATGATGCATGCCAAGCGTTACGGGCTTGTGATCTCCGACTGGAACATGGAGCCCATGACCGGCTACGACCTACTCAAGCAGGTGCGCTCCGATCCCGGCATCGAGGGGACGCCGTTCATCATGGTGACGGCGGAGTCTAAAACCGAGAACGTGATCGCCGCGAAAAAAGCCGGCGTGAAAAACTACATCGTCAAGCCTTCCAACGCGCAGACGCTGAAGGCGAAGATCGAAGCCGTATTTGCGGGAAACGCGTAGACCGCGGCTCGCCGCACCAACACTTTACCAGTTCTTTACCACGCCAATCCGCGCATGACCCCCTTGGGCGCAACGCCCGCGGCGGTGAAGGTCTCGTTCAATGCCTTCAGGTCGGGCGTGTCGCGGCCGCCATGCGCTTCGGCATGAATGCCGGAGATCACGAACACGCTGTCGATCCCGTATGACGTGGCGCCCTTCAGATCGGTCCGCACCGAATCGCCGATCGCCAGCACACGCTTGAGTGGCGGCGGCGCGCCGCGCAAAGCGGCCGCTTTGGCAAGCGCAGTCTCATAGATCGGCGCGTGCGGCTTGCCGCAATAGAGGGCGTGGCCACCGAGCGCCACATAGGCGTCCGCCAGCGCGCCGGCGCAATACACCAGTGTATTGCCGCGCTCGACCATGACGTCGGGATTGGCGCACACCATGAACAGCGAACGGGCGTGCATCCGCGCGAGCATGTCGCGGTAACTGTCGGGCGTCTCAGTGGTGTCGTCGAACAATCCCGTGCACACCACGTAGTCGGCGGCTTCAAGCGGCGCGAAGGTGACATCGAGGCCGGCGAAGATGGGCAGGTCACGATCCGGGCCGAGGCGAAACAGGCGCTCGCCGAGCCGGCTTTCGACAACGCCGCGCGTCACATCGCCCGAACTGGTAATGGTGTCGTAGGCCTCGCGCGGCACGCCAACGTTGTCGATGAAGCGCTGCACCGATGCGCCCGGACGCGGCGCATTGGTGACGAGGATCGCGGTGCCACCCGCGGCGCGAAAGCGCGCCAGGGCATCGCACGCCGCCGGGTAAGCCGTAACGCCGTTATGAACGACGCCCCAGACGTCACAGAGCAGCACATCATAGTCGCGGGCGAGCGGCTCAAATCGTTCGATCAGATTGGACAAGGCGTTTCGCGCAATGTTGGGGCAAGCCGGCGGGAGCAATCAGGTGCGTGCGTTGCCGGCGCGCGCGAACTGAGCGAGCACGCCGCGCGCGGCGCTCTCGGACGAAGCGGGCGCCGCGACCGACGCAGCACCGGTGCGCCTGCCCGGATCCACCAACTCGTTCCGGGAAAGCTCGCCGGAAAGCCCTTGGAGCGCTTCGGCGCGAACCGGCCGCGGCGGCGAGAACAGGAAACCCTGGCCGAAACGAACATCGTAGTCGAGCAGATCGACCACGGTGTTTTCGCTCTCGATGCGTTCGGCGATCAGATCGATGCCGAAACGGCCGAGCAGATCGGAAAAATCGGCCGGATGAATATCGGACGAACTGGCGCCGACCCGGTTCAACAACAGCGTCGAGGGCGCCTTGACGAAGCGGAAGCCGCGCTCGGTCAATTCGCGCGGCTCGACGCGGAGGTCGGTGAGATTGTCCATCGAGAAGCGGAAGCCGCGCTCGGCAAGCGCCGCAAGGCTCTCGTGCTCGATCGGGCCCATGGCGCGCACCGCGCTCTGGGTGAACTCGAAGACCAGCGACGGCGCGATCGCGCGGTTGGCCTCGACAAATTCGAGCAACTCGGGAAAGGTCGCGTCCGTCAGGGTCGCGCCGGACAGATTGCAGAACAGACCGATGTCGCGGTTTTTCAGCAACAGGCGGCGCACCACCTGCACGCAGCGGAGCACCGACAGATTGTCGAGCTTGGGCACCAGCGAGCCGGCCTCGGCGAAGCCGAGGAAATCGCCGGCGACGATAAGATCGCCGTTGCCGGCCTTAAGCCGTGACATCGCCTCGTAATAGCGCACCTTGCGCTGCGGCAGGGTCACGATCGGCTGCAGGTAGAGATCGATCCGGTGCGCCTCGATGGCGCTGCCGATGGCGGCGATGATGCCGTCTTTGTCGAGTCCGCTGAACGCGGCAACGATCTTGCGCGGCGGTTCTGCCATGACCGGCTCGACATCTGGCGCCGGCACCGGGCCGGCGCAGCCGGGGACGCCGCAAACTCCGTCGCGACCGGAGGAGCGACAGCCTCGGGACGCGGCGGCTCATAGGCCGGGGCGACCGGCGCCGGGGCATGCACGGCTCTGGCCGTGGTGGCGAGCTTCGCCATCGCCACATCGTGGGCCGCGACTGAAATCAGCCAGCCGCTTCACCAGGCTCGAGAGTTCTTCGAATTCGGCAGCCAGCGGCTGAGCCGATGCCAGCGTCTTCTCGTAGACGTCCTCGACCTTACCCTCCAGCGTATTGAGCTTGCGGCCATACTCGGCAACCTGGCGCGCCAGATCGGCCGAGCCTCGCGCCAGATTGGCGATTTGATTGCTGATCTCGGCGCGGTCTCGCGTGCGCGCCGATACCGCGTTGTAGACCGCGAGCGCCGTCAGCACGCCGAGCCCCAACAGCACCAACTCGGCACCAGTCATTCCAAAGCGCAGGTAGACGACAAAGCTGACCGATGCGGCGATGAGCACCATGCAGACAGCAATGAAGATGGCGCTGATGCGCACCATGCCTAACCCCGCTCCTGCCTACGCCGGCCGATGCCCCAAAGCTCCCCTCGAAGGAACTCCAAAGACCCGCTCCAAAGCAATTCGCACCCGGATATCATCAATGTTCACAAGCGCTGCGGCGCCGCAAGTCCGCCCCCATGCGTAGCGAAGCTTACGGCGTCCTTCTATAAGGCCCAAACGCCAAGGTGGCCGAGCGGCAAATTACGGCAGCCGTTGCCCCGGATGCCGCAAGGCCCGATCCCGCAAACGTCCAAGGAGGCGTGCAAATCGTGCTCGAACCGACCTCCACGGCCGCCGCCGCACCGAGGCAAGGCCTGGGCATCATCGGATGGATCGAAAGCCAGCCGTCAGCGGCATTCGCGGCGTTCCTGGCCCTGCATTTTGCGGTCTGGACCGCCCTGCCGGCCCTTCTTTACGCCAACCTGCCGCTCGACCTGATCGAAGCCCTGACTTACGGCCGCGAATGGCAGATCGGCTACGATAAACTCCCACCCCTCCCGTGGTGGCTCGTCGAAATCATGTACCGGGCCTTTGGCACGGACGCGGCTTACTACGCCCTGGCCCAGGCCGTTGTGGTCATCGCCTTCGCGGCCGTCTGGGCGACCGCGCGCCCGCTGGTCGGTGCTGTAGGAGCGCTGGTCGCGGTCCTGATCATCGACGGCATGCATTACTTCCAGTACACGGCGGTCAAGTTCAACCACGACGTCATTCAGCTGCCGTTCTGGGCGCTCGCCGGCTATGCCTTTCACGCCGCGCTGAAACACGGACGCATGGTGCACTGGCCGTTGCTTGGCGGAGCGATCGGCAGCGCGCTCTGGGCAAAGTATTTCGTGGTGGTGCTGGCGGCACCCTACGCGCTGTTTCTTCTGTTCGATCGCGACGCGCGGCGGGCGCTGGCCACGCCGGGCCCATGGCTCGCGCTCGTGCTCGGGCTCGCGATCATGACGCCACATCTGATCTGGCTTGTGCAAACCGACTTTCTGCCTTTCGCCTATGCGAGCACACGCGCGTCGCCGGTGCGCGGCTGGTTCGACCATCTGTTGCATCCCGCGATTTTCACCGGCAGCCAGATTTTCTTCCTGCTGCCGTCATTCTTCATCGCGGCCGCGTTGCTGTGGCCAAAGCCAAGGGCGCGGGACCCGGTGGCCGCCGACGCCTTCGACCGGCGGATCGTGACGGTACTGGCGTTTGGACCCGGCCTCGCCATGATCGCGCTCACGGCCGTCTCAGGACGCGGCACGTTCGCGATGTGGGGCTATCCACTGTGGCTCTACGTCGGGCTGTGGATCGTCCTGAAGGTGCAGAGCGTGCTTGACGCCGTTCGCATTGCGCGCGTGGTGTCCGCGTGGGCGTTCGTGTTTGCCATTTTTGCGGTCGTCTTCATCGTCAACTATTCGGTGCTGCCGCTGTTCGATCACCGCTATCGTGCGGTGCTTTTTCCTGGCAACACGCTCGCCGCCGCACTGACGCAGCGCTTTCACGACGCGACAGGGCGAAAGCTGAGCTACGTCATCGGCTCAATGTGGGACGGCGGCAATCTCGCGCATTATTCGCCGGATCAGCCGCAAGTGCTGATCGACGGGCTGCCGCGCCGCGCTCCATGGATCGACCTCGACGACCTGCGCGCCAAGGGCGCCATGGTGGTGTGGACTGGCGGCGACACCGCGCACTTGCCGGAACAGTTCGCGGCGATGGCCGGCAATGCCGAGGTCGGCGCGCCGTTCGATCTGCCGCCGCGCCGCGGCGACTCCATCACGCATGTTGGCTGGGCAATCTTGAAGCCGCAGGCGCCTTAGCTACCCAGAGGGGTCGTTTAAAATGCTCGCTAGACACCTAGACTAGAAAGTCCCAAGGGCGCGAAGGATTCTCAACGTTGTGAACTTCCGGATAGCGCGCTTTTGACGCGACCAGGCGCGGCGTTCATAGCGATCGAGTTTCAGAAGGTCGAGGATGGCGGCTTCTAACGCCTGGTATTCGTCGCGCTCCTCGATCAGTTTTTTGGCCTGCTCGATCGCCTGCGGCGTTGGTTCGTCCGGTCCTTTGATCAGCGCCAGGAGACGGAATGGCACCAAGAAACCCGGCAGATCATCATCCGTCGGCGATTCCTTCGGCGGCATCTCATGCTCGTGCGCTTTGAGAACCCCCGGCAGGCCGGCAGCGAGATCTCGGTCAGCCAACCATCTTTCCATCGAGCGCGCCAATCCCAATTGGACGCTATTGTCGCGCTTGGCGAAGACCGCGTACGGCTCGCGCAAGCGCTCGACGGCTGCGACCTGCTCGATACGAACGGCTTGAAGTTCAAGCTCGCACGCAGCGATCTTGGCCGCCTGGGCGAGACTTCGTGGATCGTCGTCCGGTCCACACATGGCTTTGGCGAGACGCTCGATCTCGGCGGGCAGCGCGAACTGGCGGTAAGTGATCGCCGCCAATCCGTGGCGGAGCGCGTTGCGACTGGCAATCGCCTTGCCAGTCGCTGTACGCGGGCCGCCGCCGCGGCGGTTATTCCGCCGCTTTGATGGTGTTCGGCGGGTTGTCATTTTTGTACGCCTCCGTGGACCGAGCGAGCCACGCGTGTTTTTCGGCCGCATAGGCTTGGACAGCCTGGTCTTCGGCCTCGAGCTCTTCGTTAAACGTGCGACGTCAACTCGCCCAACCCGGCACGATAGTGGTCGAGCTCGCGCAGGATGTCGGCGCAACGCTTGGCGTGGCTTGAGACGAGACGGTCGATCTGCTCCTGAAATTCGATGCCGTCTTTGAGGGCCTTGTTGTGATCCATCTCGCCGACCTTGTACTCGAAGATGTTGTCGATGTCGGAGATCGAACCCATGACCTTGTCTCCCAGCGTCACGAGCTTGGCGACGTCCGCCGGCGTCTGGCTCAGCTCGTCGGCCGTCGCGCACACCAACGAGTTTTTGCGCGCCTTCTGGGCTTTGGCACGCTGCGCTTGGTGCTCGAGGGTCTGCTGGGCCAGGCGTTCAATGGCAACGGTGCCATGCCGGATCAGGCGATTCATGACCCAGGCGGTGCAGACGTAATGCCAGATCTTGATCACCTGGATCACGTCCCACGGATCGAGCGCCACCAGGATACGGTCGTAAATGGCCGAAAAGTGCGTTCCCTCTTCCGTGCTCAGCACCGGCGGCTTTCCCAGAAGAGCCTTGCACTGCTGGACCTCCTCGTCGGTCAGGGGTCCACGACGAATTTTTGTACTCATGACTATATCCGTTTGAAAAGCATGCGTCCATCAGGACGGATGCGGCATCGCCACAGCGGCGACATATGTGACCTACCGCGATCAGCCGGTGAATTACGAACCCGGTGCTTTGAAGCCGATCCGATATTCACAGCCGCTGTGCGAGAGCAGGCACGCCGGCCAGCGCGCCAGACTCTGGAGATGCGGCGGCGCGGCGTGGGTCACCACGATTTCGCGCGTAGGTGGCTAGTACCGAGATCCCGACCTTCGCGGCCGGCGGCGCCTGCGGCATCGGCAACGCTTCCGCGGACGGCGGATACTGCGGGTCGTGTCGGCGGTGGCTCTGGCGGGGGCGGCGGCGCCAGAGGCGGCAGGGACGACGGCGACGGCGGGTTGGGCGCCGGTGGTGAACGCCGGCGCAAGCGCGACGTTCGGACGTTCGTAATGTTCGGGCTTAAGAAGATCGAGAATGGCGGCGGCGCTGACTGGGGTGAATGGCCGAACGGCAATCCGTGCTGCACCGCGTCGCGACTGGCAATGTCCTTGCCAGTCGCTGTACGGGGGCCGGTGGGTACTTAACCGAGGCGCTTGGTTTTCATTTTGATCAGCGCTTCCTTGCGCGCCTTGCGGGCTTTTGCGCGCTGCTCAACGGCAACGGTGCCATTCCGGATCGAGCAATTCATGACCCACTCCGAGCAGAAGTAATGCCAGATCTTATACACCTGGTTCATATTCGACGGTTCCAGAACCGCTGCGGTGCGGTCGAAGAATTTCCAGAACCGCGTTTCTTCTACCATGCTAAGGACCGGAGGCGGCCCCAACAAACGCCTATTCATTTTAAGCTCCTCATTAAGGCGGCATTCGATTTGAAGCCGCATTGGCCCCCGTTACCGCGATCAGTCGGCGAATTACGAACCGGGTACTTTAGAGCCCGATCCGATATTCACTGGAGCTGTACGAAGGAAGGCACGCCGGAGCATCAAACTCTTTGGTACGGCGGCACTCTGGACAAAGTGGATCCGCACAATTCGATTCCATGCAGCGCGGGAATCGCACCGTACAAACCCTCAATGTCCATACACGCTGAATGGTCGTTTTTTGCGCGTTCGGCTTCCTACAGCTTTGGAAGAACCAGCTGCGGCGTATCAAGAGCGTACAACAATTGCTCAACTGGGCTTAAAGCCTGCGTCCGAGCACCTAGAATCTCAGCTAATCGCGTGCCATCGCGGGACTGTGCCTTGAGCTTCTGCCAACGTTTCCAAAGGGCGGCCTCCCGTTGTTTAACGCCGCCCTTCGAGGAATACCCCCTGGGCCGGTAGGGAAATAGCGCCCGCTTTCCAGGATTCTTTGCGAGCTCCCTTACAGCGCCGCTTTCGCTGAAACCGCGGCTCTTCAGAGCGATGACTTCGGTAAGATCGTGTTCCGGCTTCCACGTTGCAGAGTTTGCGTTGGTGCGACGCCGAAACCACGCAAGTTGGCCAGCACCGTGGTGGTAGAAGGCCAGCAGCAAGAACCCCACCTTCCAGGCATCAGGCCGCGATGGATCAATTCCAAGAATTCCGTAACAGCAATTCAAACTGTGGTTGGTTTCGCCGGCGCCATGCGCGAAAAAACGCTGTAGCGAAATCGACTTGGCCATCTGATTTCGCCTCGTCGACGAGTGAGCGCAAGTCATGCGGCTCGTATACCGGAAGCTTTTGACGCCTCTCCAATAATTGCTGCTCGTCGGGTATCAGTAAGATGCTTGCTGGTCGTTTCATGGCGGTGTCCCCTGCTCGTTGCATGGTCTATTTGTCATCGGTTTCCGCCCCTCCCCGGAGCTGCATAACCATCGCGTCCAGGTTCGCTGATCGCGATGGCCAGTCACGAGGCACATCGCCTACGTCAACGGCTGCTGGGCCGTTAATGGCGGGGATCGTCTATCAGCTTACTGGCCAAGTACGGACAGCGCCTCTGCCCCTCGCGCCGCCGCATAAGTGGGTCCCCGGCAAACATTTGGGTTTGTTCTGCCAAAACGCAATCCGGCGACGGCCGTTAACCATATCCTCGAAATCTTTTATGCTTAATGTTCATTAAAATTTGACGCCCTGACGGGACGTGATAAATCCACTGGATAACCGCTGGAAACGCTTGAGCCATATGGTCTTTTTGCTGTTCCTTAGTTATTGGTTGTTTCTCTTAGTTTCATGTAGATCGTTTATTGGACGTTTATTGGAGCGGAGCGATTGATGCCAAGACCAAGACGCGATGGCACTGCAGCCCGTGCGCTGCCCAACAGACGAAAATTGTCGGACGCCTTCATCAGGACCGTGCGGCCTGACCCGGACCGGGTCATCGTTACTGGGACATCCTGCAGCGCGGTCTGGCGCTGGCGGTGCAGCCGTCAGGCCACCTCGCCTGGAAGTGCGTCTACACCGTCCCCGGGCGCGGCTCTCGTTGGTATTCACATCGGCAACGCCGGGGCCATACCGTTGACTGAGGCCCGCAAACTGGCCGGCAGGATCACGGTCGAGGTTGCCGAGGGCAAGGACCCGCATGCCGATCGGATGGCGCTCAGAGGCAGGGGGTCCTTCGCTGAGGTGGCCTCCCGCTATGTCAAGGAGTACGCCAGCAAGAAGAATAAATCCTGGCGGCAGGGCGATGCACTGGTCACCAGATATCTCCTGCCGCGATGGGCGAAACTGGACATCGGCAGTATCCGGAGAACCGATGTCAGAGCCACGATCGCGGCCATCACAAAACCCGTCCTGGCAAACCAGGTGCTGGCTGCGGCGAGTGCAGTCTTCAGCTGGGCGGTGCGGCAGGACATCATCGCCGCGAATCCCTGCTCCGGTGTCGAGCGGAACAACACGACCAGCCGGGAACGGATACTTGGTGATTCCGAGATCGCAGTGTTCTGGCCCCACCTCAGTGCAGCCACTGAAGATGATCCTGCTGACGGGACAGCGACCGGGCGAGGTTGCCCATCTGCATCGGGCGCATGTTGTCGATGACAGATGGTGGGTCATGCCGGGCGCTCCTGATCCCAGGACATCGTGGCCCGGCACCAAGAACGCCCAGGCGCATCGTGTCTGGCTATCCGAGCCCGTCTCCCGCTGCTCGCGGATGTGTTCGCGACTCTCGGCGAACACCGACCAGATGCAGCGTGACATGCGCGATCTCTGCGACAGGCTCGGGGTCGAGTGAGAAAGTGACGCCGCATGATTTGCGTCGGACATTCTGCTCCAAAGTCACCGCGCTTGGCTTTGGCCGCGAGGCGATGAACCGGATCACCAACCATAAGGAAGGCGGCATTGCCGACGTCTACGACCGGCACCGTTACAGTGAAGAAAACAAGAAGATCATGGAGACGGTCGCCCGGCAGATCGTGGCGATCGCCGAGCATGGCGGACCGGTCAACGTGGTCCCGCTGCGGCGTTGATAGGTCATATTGTTTCGGTGCTGCCTGAAAAATAACTTTCTGGACAAACGAGGCGAGCCGCCATATGATTGGCTATCAGCTACGGGGGAGCATCTGAGTCCCCTGCCTATCGGCCGCTGCTCGCGGCAAGGCGATGGACCGGCTGACTGCCGATCAAGGCAGGAATGCCGGCGCGCATCCATAGAGCAAAGCTTCCACTGCCCGACGTGCCGGGCACTGCAAAAGTGGGAGTCTCCCGAAGGCGCAGAATGGTCTCTGCGCCGTCGGGGGGCTCCCATTTGCGTTTTTAATGGGCCGCCTCCCTGCAATAGGAGGCACGTGGGCGCCACCAAAGAAACGCAAGCCAAGAGGCGAGCAGCGCCCGGAGCGAGTTGCCTTCACGATTCCCGAATTCTGCTTCCGCAACAGCCTCAGTCGCCCGACCTATCACCGGCTGCGCTCGCAGGGGCGTGGGCCGGTCGAGATGCGGATCGGGCTGAACATGATCCGCATCACCGCCGAGGCCGAGCGCGACTGGCAGCGCCTGATGCAGGAGCCCAACGAGGCGTTGGAGCAGCAGGCTGTCGCGCGGGCTGTGAAGGCCGGAGATGCCGCCGTCAAGAGCGACAAGCATGTCAGCAAGAGGACGCGGCGAGGTGGCGCGGTCGAGAGCAAACAACAACACAACAGGAGCAATACGCCATGAGCCGTCGCGAAAAACGAAAAGCCAAGTACCGCGTCGGCGATTTGGTTCTGATCCACCACGGCCAGCTCTCACCACGCGATCAGAATTTTGGACTGACTGTTAACTGCTCTGTCTGCAGCAAGGTGCATAAGGCGCTCGGCTTCGCCCGCATCAATGCAGATCAATCCACGACCCACGTCCCGCTGTGCGAACCATGTCTGGCAGCCGCCACGGACGATGTCGTGCGAAAATTCTGGGGCGCGCCAGACCTTGAATTCCACGAAGGCGGCAAAGCCACGACCGAAGAGCTGTTGGGGGTGGCGCAAAAACTGGATGCAACAGAACACTGAGTCACGACGATGTTAGCCAACAGCAAACAGGAGGACCGACATGCTGCTCGATAGCCAAGACAAGCAGTACAAACAAGAAAGATCAATCAGATGACCCAACACGTTCAGCCGCCGCTTCCCGCCGCCGTGGCGCAGGAAGCGCAAGGCGCAAGCGGTCGCCGCCTGATCAAACAAATAAACGGAAACACCGGAATGGCCGCCGCGAGGCGACCTATGCCGAGCCTGCCTCGATGTGCGATACGCCACAAGCTGAGCATTCAAAGGTGTAAAGATCGGGCAAGTCGTTAAACCGCGACGTTGTTCGAACGAGCCTCATGATTTGCGCGCAGCTTGGGCAACGCGGCGGCCTTGGCTTGCATTTATTCGAGCGATCGTAACGCATGGACAAAGACAATCCTTGAGCCGCGTCTTGAAACAGTGTGGGTGGAGTTATCGCGTCTGCGACGATAGCAAGGGGTGCTTCAGAAATTTTCAACATTGGTGACCGCCGCAGTCGCGCCCAGATGTGTGTCGCACTGAGCTTGGTATTTTCTGGTCACACTGTGGACGAAGGGTCGCCGCTGCGGTTAGTCATTATTGTGCATAGTCGACATCGATGGGGTGCATTTAATCCGACCGCGAGCAGGCGCATTGGGTTTGTTTGGATGGCGAAGGAAGCGCAAGGCGCAAGCGGGTCGCCTGAACAAACAATGCAAGCAGAATTTGGAATGGCCGCTGCGAGGAGCGACCGTTCTATTTGCGCGTCAGTAGTTTGGGCAGCTCCGGCCATGTCGGCCGCAATGCGTCGCGCCTCGTGGCGCGTCAGCGGTTAGACCACGCATTGGCACACAAAAACAAAAGCTAGTCCTCCAAACGCAAGACTCAATTTGAGAAATCTGTGCCAGTGGAGGCACGGAAATATCCAAGTATACCCTTGGTTAACGCAGGCGGTTGTTGGGGAGAATTGTGCCTCAACGGACCGCCTAGATGTTTGTGGAGCTATGAATCCGCAAGTATTTACATCCAGCAGACGAGAACCGTGTCGTCTGGAAACGGGCTGTGGAGAATATCATGACTGCAAACTTACTGGCTTGCTTGAGGCATTCTAAAGCGCGTCAGATCAGATTTCTCCTTTCTAGCCTGAAGTCAAATTGGTAGTCAGGTTGGGGCGACACTGACATGCCGTTCGATTCGCTGCGCGAGTGGCAGGAACGCTACGGCTCTGGCGGTTCCCGCTTGGGATTATAAGCCCGAGACAGATGCCCCTTTCTCCGCATCCGTTCAATTGATTTGCGATTCGCCAGGAGTTGTTCGAACGACACTTTCTCCTGGCCAGGTATTCCGCGACAGGAGCATGGTTCGAGACGGCAACGACAACCGTAGTCTCGTTGTCTCGTTGACGCGCGACCTCAATTTTTTGCATCGCAATTGCGAAGTCAGCCTTGGTCGGGGTGAAGCGACAATCGTTCAAAACGACGAGCCCGGAAAAGCTGGAGCACGGCGGCAGTTCGCATTTTACGAGGTCAGCATCCCTCACCAGGAATGGGACATGCGCACGGCGCGTTCCGACGATGCCTTGATGAACGTCATCAATCGTCGTTCGGAAAGTCTCAAAATTCTGCTCGGTTATATTGGAGTGCTTGCGAAAACCGGACCGACAAGGGATCCGGAAGCTCGCGACGCCGTTGGCCGACACCTGATTGATTTGAGTGTGCTCGCGGCAACACGACCCTCTGTCGGCGAGAGCCAAATTGATTGCGTCGTAGCCGCCCGACGGGCTGCCGTGCTGGAGCACATCTGTTCTCACTTCCAGGAGCCGGGGCTTACTGGATTGAGCCTTGCCCAAAGCTTGGGAATTTCTCAGCGGTACCTTTATCGACTCCTACAGGAGACCGGAAAATCTTTCACCGAGCATGTCAACGAGCTGCGACTAAAGCGAGCTTGTTCCCTGCTTGCGGCGGCGGATAGCAGTCGACGCGTCTCCGATATTGCGTTCGAGGTCGGATTCTCCGATCTCACCTATTTCTACCGGCTATTCAAAGCCCATTTTGGGGATACCCCAAAGGGAGTCCTTGGCATTGGGAATAATAAGAGAAAATTGAGGGCGCGCTGGCCATAGCGGCACTGGCTTTTTGTGCACTCGCGCTCGATGAATTGAGTGCGCTCTAGACCAAGATTTCAAAGATGCGGTCGGGCAGAATTAACCTGTGGACCGAAGGAGACTGCGAGATGGGGACGATGTGTCAACGCTTTGGCGTCCAGCCTGCAAAAGCGAAACAACTAATGCCGATTGTAGCGACGGCGCTTGTAATAGCAGCGCCCGGTTTGGCGCATGCTTCGTCGCTGGGAGCCGCCACTTATTACAATGACGTCTCAGCGTATAACGGTCCTATGAGTTATTATGGTTCTAGGCCGTGTGGACGGATTTAGCAAAGTCATAGGGTAGAGGGATTCCCAAATCATTTTTTCTGTGACTCATGGGCGGTCGGTTATTTGGAGGACCGACCATGCTCACTGCCATGACGGAAGAGGACTGGACGATTGTTTTGAAGGTATTTGATGCATCATGCCCACGCCGCGGCGACAAAGGTCGGGATGACCGAAAGTTTCTCGAAGCCCTGCAGTATTTCGTGGTTCACAACATCACTTGGCGGGCACTCCCGGAAAAGTTTGGGCATTGGAACAGCGTCTGGAAGCGGTTCTGGCGCTTGAGCCGGTCCGGAACTTTCGAAGCTTTCTTCGATGCGTTGGCGGCATTGAGCGAGACGGCGGATCTGGTGCAGATGTTCGATTCCACCGTGGTCCGCGCCCATGTCTCGGCGGCAGGCGCAAAAGGGGGCAGCACGATCAGGCGCTGGGCCGCTCGCGTGGCGGTTTCTCTACCAAGATCCACTTGAAGACCGATTTCGGTGGCTTGCCAATTGCCTTTCATCTCACCGGTGGTGAAGCCAGCGATAGCCGCAACTTCGAGACGCTTCTCGACATCGGCCCCGATATCAATCCGCGCGCCGCGCTCGGTGACAAGGGCTATGATTCTAAATCAAATCGCGAGGCCGCACGTCAACGTGGAATATGTCCGGCGATCCCGTATCGATCCAACACCAAGGACATCCCCACCTTCTTTCCGAAAACACTCTACAAGGCGCGGGCACGCATCGAACAAGCCGTCGGCAAACTCAAGCGCTTCAAACGTATCGCGCTTCGATGCGAGAAGACGGCGCAGAATTACGGCTCATTCGTCGCGCTTGCTCTCGGCTTCATCTTGATCAAATCCGTCCACACGGCCTAATAGCACATCAAACCCGACCGGAGGGATCGGACTTCAGGGTGAACCGCCCGATACGCCCCCTGCAACCTTTTATACAGTAGGGACCAGCAATGACTACACCATACCTCAGCTTTACGTGTCGATGAGCACGAAAGGTGACGCGGGGGCCACCGCTGAGTCTAAGCTTGTTTACAATATAGAATTTGTCGGTCCTTCCGGGGGCACTACAAGTATAACCGTGGAAGCTTATGCCGAGGCAAGTTCCCCTGGAGCGGTTCCGGGAGTCTCCGGCAACTCCGGCGCCGCCGCCGCCTACATGACCATCAGCAATGAGTATGGACAGTTAGCAAGCGTAAGCGCGTTCTCTCAACGCCCGAACGGTGGCAGATACGAGACCACGTTGGATCAGACCGTCACGTTCCAGAACAACAGCGTCTATACGGTGCTTATGGACGCGAACGCCGACGCAGACGCCTACCAGGACATATCCGGCCAGAGTATATCGGACGCGCTCATCGATCCCTATTTCGACCTGTCGAACCTGCCGGATGGCGTCACGTTTTTCGAAAGCGACTTCATCGGCAATTCGCTGCCGAATGTCGCTGCTACGCCGATCCCGGCAACCCTCCCTCTCTTCGCCACCGGCCTCGGCGCATTAGGTTTGTTTGGTTGGCGCAGGAAGCGGAAGAACGCCGCTACCGCCTGAACAAACAAATAAACGGAAACACGAAAGGGCCGCCGCGAGGCGGCCTTTTTATTTGTGCGCTTTCACAACTACCCGCTAAAATGGAGACCTCTCGATTTTCAATCACGAGTTTATGGGTTTTCGCGCACTCGTTCATATTGCCTGTGCGCGTTAGCCCAAGAAATTCTGTCTTGGTCGTGGCACGATTTGCAGCCGGGCTGCGCCAGTCGCTGGCCTTCGGGCCACAGACTTTCGGTCGCTGATTTGGGAGGGGTTAACGGAGGTTCAGACGATGCTTAAGCTCACATCGATCCTACTTTGCTGTGGTCTAGCTTGCGCCGCTTCGATCTCTACAGCCAACGCGATGACGGCGACTTATACATACACGGGCCAGCCCTTTTATTTTGTCCTCCCAGATTATACCGCTGGTGATTTTGTTTCGGGCAGTATTACGCTATCAAGCCCACTTCCCTCAAACCAGCTCCCAACAACTTCGGTCACTCCAATTTCATTTTCTTTTAAAGCGACGTTCAAACCATCACGCAAGCAAATTTCGTTGCAAACCTAACCTATTTTGACATTGGTACAGACAGCTCAGGCAATATAAACTTTTGGGACGTCACGATGTTCAACTCCAACTGTCCCAGCACTGACGGATGTTTTATCTATACATATCGCGACATGCTTGGCGCTATCGACCAGGTAAACTTTTCCCCGGAGGGAGTGGGTTTAGGCCTCGGTGGTGTTTGGAGTTCACCGCTTCCCGCCGCCCTCCCGCTCTTCGCCACCGGCCTCGGCGTGATGGGTCTGCTCGGCTGGCGCGGGAAGAGGAAAGCTGCTGCTCTGGCGGGTACGGCCATTACTGCATTTTTCCTTGCGTTCAGTGTGGGAGTCGCGAGGGCGGACACGTTCACGACATTCGACATTATGGGATCGTTTGCGTCGCCAGCCACATTATTGACTGGCACTCTGAGAGTGGATGCGACGCTCGCCACGGTGACTGAAGCGGACCTAGTTGTAGGAACTATATCGCACCACTTTAACAAGGTGATCTCCACTACGGCTCTGGCTGCGCCAAACAGTTATCAAGTCGAGGTGAATAATGACGTTCCTGATCAGCTCACCATCGAACTGGATAATCTGAGCCTGACAACCGGGGGATCGATTACGGCGGGTTCTGTATTTCCCACATGTAATCCCGGCGACCCTTTGTGCATAATTGTGGGCTTTGGCCAGTTGGCTGGCTCGCTCACCGGCACGTTTGCCCCGGAGGTCGCCGCGACCCCGCTTCCCGCCGCCCTACCGATGTTCGCCACCGGCCTCGGTGCATTAGGTCTGTTCGGCTGGCGCAGGAAGCGGAAGGCGCAAGCGGTCGCCTGAACAAACAATGCAAGCAGAATTTGGAATGGCCGCTGCGAGGCGGCCTTTCTATTTGCGCGTCAGTAGTTCCGGCAGGCTTTGCCACGTTAGCCGCAATGCGTCGCGCCTCGTCGTGTGTGAGCAGATTGGCCGCTGACCGCCGCCCCGGCTCCTCCTCGAAATAGACATACGCGAGCGCCTGTCCCGTGTGGTCACGGACGGTGAAGTATGCGTTCAATTCTTCGACGATCCAAGGCGGTGGGAAGCGGCGCGGGGGTGGCATATTGCGAGGATAGTGCAAGGCGCAACGATGTGGCAGTGGCATGTCCAGTCACGGTTCGATGCCAAGCAGTGGTGGCGGCGCGATAGCGAAATCGAGCGCGCACGAAAATTGTTGCGAGGGGACTATCCAATTATCCGATAACTCACCTTTCCACTCGGCGCAGCCGCCACAACAAATCGGTCGGCAAAGCGGGGAATCACAAAACACTGAGAGCGTCCGCTTTGCTCCCAAAAGCAGCCGCGAAAGTGGGCGGTCGGCGTGGCCGAGATGGG
>CAVSXY010000023.1:0-493884 GCA_963732015.1 uncultured Alphaproteobacteria bacterium
CGCCGACGTCCGGTGCTGAAAGTATTTTCGCTCGTCTTCCGGGCATACTGGCTAGTGCGTCAATGACGATTGCAAGTATACGAAAGCAGAATTCGGCGGCACAATCAAAATAGCTGAATTCGAGAAAACACCATGACTGATAAGGAAACTGCCATTTCCTTATCAGTTTCGGGAGTGCCTGAATTTCAACAGCGTGCCCCGTTGTTGCTCCGTCACACCGTCTCAAGTTGTTAGCTTGCAACGGCGGAGAACTGGCTGCCACGCCTCTGATCGTACTCCATCCTGCCGATCCATGCTCACAAGGTGACTAGGTAAGATGTTTGCACGCTGGCACATTAGTCATCTTGCGACCCGGTCTGGCGCATCGCTGATCGTGAACATGATATTTGTGAGGATGAGGAGGATGCCTCGGGCCCGAGCTTCACGACGTTACCCGAACGATCCTGACGTGAGTAGCCATCACGCGCAGCAAGCTCCTACTGACGGCCGGAGCATGATGGGCCGTGGCACTCGAAACCCCGAGATGTTCGGTAGGTCGGCACACTGCCTCGCGTGAACAGAATAGCCTCCCTGCCCCAAAGAACACTCTATCCGCCCTTGCGCAGCACCATGTGTGCACCCTCGATGTGGTGGTTCCGCACAGCACGAGCGCCGCCCGTTCTAGCCTCAGTTTGGCTGGCGTCGTATCGCTTCACGCTAGGCTCGTTGCCAGAAGCGATCACGGCGGGGCGCTCTACAGCAACCGGCCGTTTCCATCGAATGCTTGCTGTTCAAGAAGCCGCCTCGGCATCTTCCGCGTCGCAAAGCAACCAAGCAGCTACGCGGAAGCGTTGCCCTGCGGCACGCGCCGGTCATTGAGCCAAGGCGCGAACACAGGGAAGGCTTGCGCCGCTTCCGCAATCCAACAATCCTGCTTCCCCATCTATTAAATGCGTTCAGGCGCATCGCGTAGCTTCACAAAAACAATCGGCTGGGGTAAGCCCGGGCGTTTGCTGTCTCACGCTTCTCTGCCGTCTGTCAATTTCGTGCCACCGGCCTGTTCAAGCCCGCCGAGGTTCATAGCATAGATGAATTGGAGTCCGCTCGGTGCACCGCTTCCGCTGTCCGTATCGCGGAAGGCACGCGGATGGGAACCGAGCCACCGATCTGCGTGTGATCCAGGTGCTGCTCACGTCATCCCCAACGCCTTCATCGCCGCCGTCATCGGATCGGAGAAGAACACGGGGTCAACCCGCTCCACGATGTCGCCGGAGACTTCGAGAAAGTTCCGTTTGTTTTCCAGCGGGATCAGCGCCTTGCGTGCGCCGTTGTCCATTGCAACCTGCAACGGCTCGGCCAGGGACCGCATCGGCTTGATGTTCCCCTGGATGCTCAGGTCGCCGAGGATGACGAGGCCCGCCTGGACTGGCAGTCTCTTTAGCGCCGAGTAGATGGCGACGACCAAGGCAATCCCGGCTTCGCAAGGGACGTGATTGCTGAGTAGATCGATGGCTTCAACGTGGAAATCGGTCGTATCGACCTGCTGGCCGACGCCCATCTTGACCTTCTGGCCCATCAGATATGCAAAGGCCCGGTTAATCGACTCCCGCATCAGCCCTTCGACCCCACCGGCGATCTTGAGCTTACCAGTACCGGGCGAGCAGCCGACTTCAAGACGGTAGAGGCCGACCTTGGCGTGATCGTCCACCGAAGACGTGTACACCGATCCTGGGGCCAGAGGGTCGAGCGAGATCATGTCCCGCCCGCCCTGTTCGGGGACGCCGACGAACTTCTCTTCTCGTGTTTCGTTGTCGATCAGCGAAAACGACGTTTGATGAAACTCGAAGGAACCCATCTTCTTGAGTTGTTCCTTCACCCGGCGACGGCCTTCGAGGGACAACTCGACCAGTTCGGCTACCTCTTCCTTGGAAAGTTCCCCGTTCGGGTAGATCAGTTTGACCAAACCCGAAACGGTCTTCCGCACCGCTTTGACATCACGTGATTTTAGGTGCGATCCCAGCGAAAAGTTCCGGTCGAGGACTTCGGTGAAGGTGTGCTTCCTTAGCTCTCGCAGGGCCTCTGCCAGATAATCCACAACGAAGCCGTAATGATTGGTGAAGAAATCCACCTTCATCTTCGGCATCTCCCAGCCGGGGATGTAGAAGTGGATTCGGTCGAGGAACGCCATGTCCTCTCGGATCACGTCGGGCATTGGCATAAACAGGTGCGACGACCGCACCATCACTTCGACCGGCTGGTTCGTGTTCCCGAACATGGCGATAGAAGCCATGCCGGACAGGGAATCCTTTCCACGGGCGAATGTCCCCGACTCGCAGTAGGTCTTGAGCGTCGTCACGACTTCCTTGGGCATCTTTTGGAGGTCGGCCACTTCATCGAAGCCGATGGCGTCCCAGATTCCGACCAATCCCATCTTGCCGCTGGCCATGTTGAAAAACAGATTGGCCACGGTCGTTGGTCCAGTGAGCAGGATGGTGTACGGCGACAACTCCTGATAGCCGTAGCTTTTCCCCGTCTCACGTGGGCCAAGTTCCACCAAGTTGTAGTTGGCCTCGGCCAGCGGTATCAGCCGCACCAAGTAATGCAATTTCTGGCGGCGATTGAAGTGCGACGGTTCGAGGCCGATGGTGCGCAGCAGCAGGTCGATCCATTCGTCGGTGGTGAATTGGCTGCGGCACGCCCGGTACTCTTCGAGGTCGAATGTCGCAAGCTGGATCGGTTTCAGGCTGTCGATCCAGAATGGGCTGCGCTTGCCCTTCTGCTCTTCGTCGTATTGATGCCGAATATCCACTTGCGCCCAAATCCCGCCCATCAGCAGGCGGTCGTAATCCCGCAGGAAGTGTTCGGGGATGTGGACGTACTTGTGACCGAAGTTCTTCAGTTCGGCCCAGTGCTTGTCGTCGTCGGAAACGTACCGCACCTGCACCTTGTCGATGAGGGTGTGCTTCCCCTTGTCCTTGACCATCGACTGCGCTTTGTTGGCTTCATCGGGACGGACGAAGTTCGAGGAAGCGTGTTGTTGACCACCTTCAGCCCGGCGTCGATGGCCACGGGGTCATCGGTGGCGCAATACTTCCCCAGCAGGTACTCAAGGACGAAGACCGGGACATTGGCCCCGACCTTCACCTTGCGAACCAAGTCCTTGCGAACCACTTTGCCCGCAAACACGGAAGCCGCTTTTCGATCTAGTTCAGGCATGACTTATCCTCACATCGAAATGGCGACATCGACCGTCAGTGGAGCCGCCAGTTCTGCCCCAGTGGTGGCATCGAGCAGGTAGACTCCCACCGTTTTCTGGGAAATCTCCTCGGACAGCATCACGGTGACGGTATTCGGTTCGATTCGCTTGTTGTCGTTCTCCGCAATCTTCAGCTTCACTTCGCCGGTCGCATCCTCGAATCCGTACGAGGCGCTCACCGGGAGCGAAACGCACTTCTTGTTGGCCCGCAGTTCGATCCGCACTTTGGGCGGTTCAAATCCGAACAGGCTCGACTCGCTCTGGCTCCCGGCAATCTGCACGGAAAAGAACCTCGTGGTCAGTTTCGCCGTGCCGGGGGTCAGTGTCCATTGAATGCCGGTCGAGGGGGCCGAAGACTTCACCGCCGAGTGCATCACGACCACGGGAACGATCAGTTCTTGTGGAGACAGTCCGCCGTGGAAATAGGCTCGCCCGCCACCCTTCGACTTGAAGACAGCGAAGGTCCACGGGGTCGCAATGTCGAATTCGCTGTCCACTCCCAACGAGGCCAGCGAGGTCCGCAGATACGACGGTTCCGAAGTTCCCCCAACGCCCACCCATACCCGGCGATGCAGGTCTTCGACCTTGCCACCGGGAGCCTCGATCTTCATGTCCTCTCCGATCTCGTCGGCAAACAGATGGCCGTGGTCGGCCACCAGCACGATGGTCTTGATGCCGTGATCGGCCAGCACCCGCACGCCTCGCCGCAAATGACTCAGCACGCCGTCGATCTGAAGCCGGGCTTGGGCCATGTTGTCGGCCTCGCCCAGTTCATCGATCTCCTGCGAGGTAATCAGGATCAACTGGGCGTTCTGAATGCCGTCCTTGACCTTCTTGGCTGGCTTGGGGAGCAGGTCGTCCAGCTTCGCATCGAAGACCGACACGCCCGCATTTTCTTTCAGGAACGCCACCCGATCCTTGCGATCCTTGATGACCTTGCCACCGATCTCCAGCGCCAGTTTGCCGCCTCCCACGGCCACCACCTTGGCGGACTCGTGAGCCTTCGGCAATAACGCCGCCATGCCGATTTCGGTGATCGTGGGCATCGTGCCGATGGCGGGCTGAATTTCCAACTTGAAGTCGTCCTTGAGCAACCGGCACAACTCACGAGCCATCTCGAATCGAAGGGCATCCACCCACACGTAGGCCACTTTGCCTTCGCCCAGGTAGCGGCTTCACCTGCTTCTCGAAAATGTCCCGCTGCCGCAGCAACCCTTTGATCGGATGCTTGGCCTTCTGGAAGTGGGTGACGAAGTGCTTGGCCAATTCCGAGCCGACTTCGGTGTAGCGTTGCTCGGCCTTCGTGATGAGCTTTTCCAGCCCGTGATGATCGTTACTGGCGGCGAACTCGAAGTTGTACTTGCGGCTCTCCATGTGCCGGTGATGCGTGTCGAGCAAGCACCACGGCTCGTCATCATCGGCATACGCTTTGACGAGAGCGGGAACCGTGGTCGGAGCGTTCTTGAGCGCCTTGCCTACCCGGTCGGCTTCGATCAAGACCTCGGCAGCGGAAGAGATCAGCGCCCACCGAGCCTGGATCGCTGGAATCACGTCGGCCCAGAATCGGGACAGGCGATACTCGGCCAGTTGCAGCAAGGCCGGGGTCGCCGCCTTGAGCAGTTCGCTTTCCACATGCACCAGCAAAGCCCGCTCGACGCACAAGAAGGTTTCGTTTTCCTTGAGCGGTTCCACGGGCAGTTCAAGCTGGTCGAGGCCAAGTTCCTGTTCGACCTTGTTGGCCACGGTCACGTAGCTGTCCCGCACGTCCCGGCTGTTTCGCCATGTTCGAGCCAATCGCACGCAGGCATCGATGCCACCCGTGCTGGTGGCCACGGGGACCGACGAAAGCGACGATGGCACCTGTTTCTTGAGGGCGGCGAACAAATCGGTCAGCAAGACATGTCGCCCCAACCTGACCCGCCAATTCGACAGGGCTTCGGCGGCGGGGAGTTCGATGTCGAAGCTGACTTGCAGCAGGTGACGCAGTTCCTTCTGGGCCTCCTTCTTGCCGATTTCTTCGTCGTGCTGTTCGCTGTGCAGGAACGCCAAGGCGACTTCTTGCGGGTTGGCCGAGCCAAAGATCAGCTTCAGCACGCCGGTCGAAATATCGATTCCCTTGTTCGGCCAGCGAATTCAGATCGGCCAGCGACAGCTTGCCCGCCTCCACCTGCCGTTCGATTTCGGCAACCTGATCCTCGCCCAGAATCGGCTTCAGGGCATTGCGGGCCACGACCGACAGCCGGGTGTTGCAGGCTGGGGGCTGTTGCCGAGGCTGCATGATGACCCCGGCGCAATCGAGTTCGATGAGGGCGCTGTGGGTTTCCGTTCGCTCAATCGGCACGTACACGACCAGCCGAGGCGGTTGCCCGTCGTTGAGCAGATGGTCGATCTCTTTTCGCAGCTTGAGGAAGCTGCCGTCGTACCGGGCCACGGTCGTGTTCGGCAGGGAGAGTTCCGCAGCCGCCGTACCGTAGGCTTGCTCCGGGTCGTACCAGACCACCAGCCCCTTCTCATCGACCTGCTTGGCGATCAGTTGAACGAGAGATTCGGTGACGACGGCCATTACTTCACCAATCCTTTCTGGCGAAGTTGCTTGCCGATGGAGGACCACTCGTACTTGCCCTTCGAGGAGTTCGTCCCAGTAGTTCTTGGCCTCTTTCCACGGGACGAGTTCGTGGAGCGGGGCGATGTTCAGGACAACGCCATCGTTGAGATCGGGTTCGAGATGCAGGTTCGCCGCCCGACGCAGCTTGTCCTCGAAGTCCCGCAGTTCGGAGAGGAAGTCTTCCTGCCGTTCGAGTTCCTTGGCGAGCCGCTTGGCTTCCTTACCCGAATTCGCCCGCTGCGGCCTTTTGGCTGCGAAGAGTTTCGAGGCGGCTGGTTTCCAACCGAATCTTCGGTTCGACGTAGTTCACCAGCGCCTTGAAGAGCAGGTCTTTGTCGAGCCGGTGGTAGTACAGCCAGAGGGCGTAGTTCTTCTTCGAGGACTGGAGCAGCCAGTAGATCGGGGCCTTGCGGCGGCTCTTGGAGTAGACGGGAAACGTGATCGTCCCAGAAGCCGCCCTTGCCCGGCTTGCGGAAGTAGTCTCCGCAATTCCTTCACGAGCCTTCTGCAGCGGTTGAGCCAAGCAATGGTGCGCTCGACGACCCAACGGCGTGGGAGCACCACAAATCCTTTGGCATGATCGGAACGCTTACATTTCATTGTGAGGCAAGGCAGGATCTTTGCCAGCGCCTTCTGGAAATGCGGCCCCTGATAGCCAGCGTCGGCAAAGAGCTTCTTCAAGAAGGGATACATTCCGAACAGGTGGTCGCAAGCGGCAGGATGCCGCCGTCGCGGTCCTAGTACGGCGGGATGAACGTGGCGTGGAGCAACAAACCTAGCGTATCTACGAGAAGGTGGCGCTTCTTGCCTTTGATCTTCTTGCCTGCATCATAGCCATGCGGATCGATACAAGACCCCCTTTTTCAGCACTCGCTGACGCTTTGACTATCGATGATGGCGGCGGTGGGGCTGGCTCGCGTTCGCCTTGCTCGCGGCACTCCACATAAAGCGCGTGATGGATGCGATCCAGCGTGCCGTCCCAAACTCCAGGTCCAGCTGGAACAGCGTGCTGCGTGCCGGCAGGTCTTTCGGGATCGCCCGCCACTGGCATCCCGTACTCAAAACATACATGATCCCGTTCATCACCTTGCGCACGTCGACGTGACGCCTGTTGCCGCCCCGCTTGGCCGACGGAAATCAACGGTCGACGTGCACCCATTCATCGTCGGTCAGATCACTGGGGTATCGCAATTTGCTGCGGTCATAGCGCCCGCGGTTCTTCGCCGTCCACATCGGTGACCCTCCTCCAATCAGATCCTCCTTGAAATCAAAGCGATTCAAAGGATTCAAGATGTTCCCGGACGGACACTTAGAGGACTGAAGCAGCCAGTAGATCGGTGCTTTGCGGCGGTTCTTCGAGTAGAGGGAAATGTGATCTTCCAGAAACCACCTTTGCCCGGTTTGCGAATACTTTCTCGTAATTCTTTTACTACCGAGACTCTCTGCAGGCCTCCTTCTCATTGGCCTGAGCGACGGTCCCTCCAGCATTAGTTCTCAGTACCTGCCCGAACCGAGCGACTATATCGTCCGCTTGATCGCTATCGTCAGGAATAACGCCGCCCCAATTAATCCGAAGAGGGTAGAGTAATGGTCGACTCTTGAACAGGCGACGCCCGACTCCTCAAGCATACCCGGAGGACATACCGGCAAAGAAGTCTGAACGGATGCGGCAAACCAGGCTGGGTTCGCTGGCGAGTAGCGTAGACGATGTCCCATCGACCAACGACACACCCTACAGCGTAACTGATCAGTGTCTGCCCAACACGTTGCACTTCCTCGACCGCATCAGTACTCGTTGTCCGTATCGTCATCCGATTCATCCGATAAGGTGGGTGTCGCGTGGCACGGGTGGAATGTCGACGTATCTCCAAACTATGATTCTATCCGACAGTGGTTGTCTCAGTACGACTCGGAAGATGAAGATCACCAGGAATAAGAATAGCGAATGCACCGGCACTCGAATATGTGCAACTCCCACCTGCGACATAACTGATCTACGCGCTCTCGACCATGACAGTCGAGCGGCACCTCGGTCCACAAGCGTACCCAGCGAAAACCATCGTTAGTTTGGAGACCGACCCATGTCTCGTTGCCGTACTTTCCCAAGAACGAAGCGAGTCTTCGAAACGGACTTCGAGTGCTACAAGAAACCCAGTAACAAAAAGAAATGGTAGGAATATCGCGGAATGATGCGAGAAGGGCGGAGAAAACGTGACTCGATTCGCCGAGGCCAGCAATACAGATTACATTGCGCACAATTGCATTTTGCTTATCTGTAATACGTTCCGTACATCAATGAGAAACAGAGGGAGCGTGTAGCGCATTACTGCGGAAAACCGACGCACAGCTTCCGCCATTCGGTATCGAGTTCCCCTTGGCCCAAGTCGGCCATCAATTCGACCCAGTCTGACTCGCAGCCACGGCATTGCGCCATGGGGTATAGGACGAAAAGAAGATGTTCCCTGTTCACAATATATACACGATGTCTACGTATGCGTCATCGAGCATTCCCCCCAAGTCTACGAAGGAAGCGAGAGATGGCGTTTTGCAATAAATGCACCTTCCAAGAATACGTTTTGAACGAACTGATTGATCATCATTCCATTGTTTGCATCAACGGCTTGGTTGGCCAAACGGAGGATTCATCAGCACCACGTCGTACCGTTTGTGGCAGAGGTCCACGAAGGCAAAGCCTCGCACGGCATCTTCGGTGAAAAGCCGCCGTTGAAGCCGCTGACCGTTCTGAGCTTTCTCGGCATACTGACGAAGGGCTTCGATCACCTTGGCTTCGGCCTGCTCGAAGAACTGATCGTCGGTGATGTCGGACAGATCGAAGAGCGAGGGCTGTTCCGGCTTCCCGGCGAGACGATCCATCGCCGCTTGCGTGAACAAGAGCGGCTGGCCTTTGCGATCCGTGGCTTGGGTTGTCTCTCGAACCCATTGCTTCTTGGCTGCGGCCACGGCATCCCGAATCTCTTCCTCGATCTTGAGGAGCGACCCGGCTTCCCCGGCCAGCTTCATCTTGTCGAAGACGACCTCGACCAGTTGGCCGAGGAGCTTCGGTTCAAGTTGGCCGACGAACTCCTTGAGCATCTGCTCTTCGCCGGGCATCGGCTCGGCACAGACGAAGTTCGAGCGGGTGATCTTGGGCCGGTCTTTCTTCAGCCCCATCTCCTGATAGGCCCGCTGGCAGCGAAGCCAGAGGGCGAGGGCCGCAATCTGGCTGGCCCGCAGGTCGATGTCGATGCCGTGCAGGTTGTGGGCGAGGATCAACCGAGGAACATCCCGCCGCAAGTCTTCCAGCGTCGGGTAGTCCTTCTGGAGTGCCGGGCCGAGGTCAGGATCGGCGTAGGCTTCCTCGTAGATCGTGAGCAGCAGGTCGAAGCAGTACAGCAGGAAGTGGCCGCTGCCGCAGGCCGGGTCGAGAATCTTCAGTTCCCGTGGGTCTTTCTTCGGGCGGTGCGGGATGTAGACCGGGAGCTTGAGCAGTTCTTCCTGCGAAAGATCGTCCCGCCCCTCGGCAGCGTCCTTCGGCGGCTGTTCCCCTTCCTTCAGAAAAATCTCGGTCGGGCGACGGACCATGTACCGGCACTGGTCCTTGAGCTTGGTGTCGCCCTTTCGCATCTCGTACCAGATGCGGCCCAGCGTGTTGTCGGTGAGGAATTCGACCACGTAGCGGGGCGTGAAGAACTGGTTGCGGAAGGCCAGTTCGTAGGAATTGCGAGGGGCCTGGCTTTCCTTGCGGGCCTGATCCCGCAGTTCCTTGGGCGTGAAATACTGGTAGACCCAGCCGATGGTCTCGTCCTGCGACCAGATCTTCGGCCATTCCTCCCGCAACTCGGTTTCTTCGGGCTTGATGCCGCCGCCGTTCAGCAGGTCCAGCACTTCATCGAGCGTCTTCTGCCGAGGATAGAGGCGGTTGGCCGGATCGTTGGGGTTGAACAACACGCCGATTTCGTCGGAGAGCAAGCCGCCCAGCCAGTCCAGAAAATGCCGGTAGGCGACATCCTGATGGCCGGTGTTGAAGAGCCGCTCTTCTTCGGGGTGGTCCGCCAGATAGAACTTCACGCCGTTGGAGTTGATGCCCCGGCTGACCGCCTCACGGAACTTCTGCCCGCCGACGTAGACTTCCCGGGCCTCCATCATCTTGTAGGCGCAGAGCCGGTTCAGATGCGTGAAGGCGATTTCCCGCACCAACTGGTCGAGCGCTTCCTTCGGCTTGAAGCCACGGGCCTTGATGTGGCCGAAGTGATCGAGAATATCCTTGCGTGCCGCCTGCTCCTCTTCGGTCAGGTGGGTCATCGTGGCGTTCGGATCGGCGGTGACCTGATCCTTCTTGGCGAAGATGCCGTACTTTCCCTCAAGCTCCTGCGAAATGGAGTCTTCGAGCAGCTTGCGGCACTGCGTCACGACGTTGCGGAGCTTGTTGCGAATCTCTTGGTCCATGTCACGCCGTCCCCTGCGGCTGCGATGCCGCCGCTTGCTGCTTCAGTTCCTTGAGCCGATTCGTCACGAGGTCATCCAGTGCAAGGCAAACGACCCGAATCGTTTCGACGCCTGCTTCGCCCACGGAAAGCCAATCTCCTGGGCGGCGCCAGCGGGGTCGTCCTGCGAACGGTCGGCCCGATGCACGATGTCGTTGCGACGTTTCACCGTGGCATCGAGCGTTTTCTTGATTTCGTCTTCGTCCCGACCCAGTTGCTGGGCGATGAGGCTCCACGGGTTGTCCAGAGCGAGCAGCACGCCCGTGACATGGATACCCCGTCTGCCGTTGAGGTAGCTGAAGTTCAGGCTGCTAATCATCTTGTTGGCGACGAACAGCGGGTCAGGATCAACCAGAATGCGGACGGCTTCATCAAGGTCGAATTTCAAGTTCTTTGAATTGGTTCTTGAACGCTTCGTCGTTCCTCGGAACGAAATCTCGTCCTCGGAGCCGAATCACTTCGGGCAGGTTGTCCCTCAGCAAGATCGGCAGGTACGTCTCCAAAGCAGTGCTGGCGGTAACAACGGCCTGTCGCAGCAAATTGCACAGGGCACTGCGTTTGATTGCTGACGGCGGAACTTCGGCCAATTCTCGGATCAGTCCCAAGAAGATTCGTTGGAAATGACCAGCAGGCTTTCGTCCTTCTCCGCTTTCACAAGTTCTCGAAGCGAACTGAAGTAATGCTTCTTCGGTGTTGAGGGCATCATGCTCCAGCAGCCGGAAGACCTTCAGCAGCAGGTCCGCAGGCCGGATGTTGTCTTCAAAGATTTGTCGAGGACTGAGCATGGTTCACTCCAGAATGATGACTGCGCCTTCATCGATGCACTTCTGAAGTGACTCCCGTATGAGGTTCGAGCGCTTTGTCGAGTTCCTCTTGCGTCTGAATCGGGCGATTGAAGAACTCCGAAACCCGAACCTTTCGCACGGGTGCTTTCTTCTCGCCGCCAATCGACAATTCTTGCAGCTTGACCAGGACCGAGGACTTCAGCCCGTCCACCGCGGCCAGGTCCGATTCCATCTCGGTCAGGCTGGCCTTGCCGAGCGACGTGCCGCTTGTCACCGCTTCCTTGTCTTCGTCGGTGCCGACCCGCCCCAGCAGCGGCGACAACAGCGTAGCGGCCATGCTGGGATTGTTGGCTTCCAGCGGCCCCCATTCGGTGCGGTTCTTGATCTCCTCGATGGCCGACTCGTAGGCCTTCTTGCGGCGGTCGAACAGATCGCAGTAGGCATTGCTTGATAGGCGTCCAGCACCGTCTTGGTGCTGGTCGGCGATCTCGTCCCAGGAGTCGATGAACTGCTCGGAGCCGAGCAGGGTCTTCAGTTCTTCAACCGTAGCTGGCGAGTTCCGGCGAGGGGCTGTGAGCGGCAAGCCGCTGCCAGACTTGCTCGGTTGCTTCGCTACGCGAGCCTGCCGCAGAACGCCAATGGCCTCGGCGTTCAGCGATTCCCGGAGCTTCCGCACCTTGTCTCTGGTTTCCCCGAAGTCCTTGCCATTCTCGGTGAGAATGCGAACGCAGTCGTCAGAAGCGGACGATTGAATGCCCGCCAACGTCTGCTGGTACTCGGACAGCATGGACAGGATCGGGAGCCGGTGGGCCTCGGCGGTGGCTTTCAGCGGGTAGAGCTTTTCCAGTTCCTCCGCGGCGACCTTCTTGAACGCCGTGGCGATGGCTCCTTCTTCGACATCGACTTCTTCTCCGGTGAGGTCTTCAAGCTGCTGCACCGCTTGGGTGAGCGTCTTGAGGCCGACCGATTGCCGAGGCGAGAACAGCGACGACCGGAAAGCCGGATTGTTGGTGAAGGGCGTGCGGGATGCCGGGTCTTGGTAATTGTGGAAGCGGTTGCCTTGGTAGGTGACTTCGATCTCGCCCGCCCGGAACAAGCGTGGCGAGGATCAGCCGCAGCATGTCACGTTCCCAACCGTAGGGCGTGCCGCCGAATCGCTTTTCCAGCGCCTTGCCCATGCGACTGTCTTTGTTGCCGTAGCTGTGTTCGCTCTTCAGGTAATCGAGGACTTCCTTGGCGACATCGGCGTTCGTGTTGACGATGTTCTTGGGGCCATCCTTGACGACCAGCCCCAGCCCGTGATCGCCGACGTAGAAGACGTTGGGCAGTGCCTTGAGGTCAGCCGCCTTGAGGATTTGTTCGGCTTCATCGCCCTTCAGGGGCCGAGAACCCATTTGCAACTTCGGGTACAAGTCGGGCACGACCTGCCCGAAGAGCTTCTTCAGGATTTCGCCCAGGCCCTTGCCCAAGGCGGACGCATCTTTCTGCACGCCCCGGAACATGCCGGTTCCACGTTCCATCGCCTCGGTCAGCTTGTCCCGCAAGCGGGTTTCGTAGCCGTTCTTGGAGTTCTTCTCGTCCTGAAGGCACGTTGCTTCGTCGGGGCTGATCTTCTGCTGGGCGCTGAGTTGGTTGTACTTGTCCACCATCTTGCGTGAGGCGTGAAGCTGGCCGACCAACTCATCGATTTCGGGCGTCAGGCAGAAGAGCCAGTAAAGATCGTTCTCGTGGGACTTCTGCTGGCTTTCGGTGCGAATCTCTTCAATGCGTTTGGTGAGTTCGTCGGCATCCTCGGCCACGCACAGGGTCAGCGGAAGTTCGCCCTCATCGCCAATGCTCGGTGCCATCGACGCTGATGCCGATGCGGAACGAGCGATTCTGGTAGCGGAAGGTCTTGAATTCCGGCTCATCAAAGATTTGCTGGAGTGCGGTGCGTGCCAGTTCATTCCGCTCACGGGGCTTCGGTTCGAGATGGCCCCGCCGTTCGGTTTCCCAGTTCTTTTCTTGGGCGGTCTGGAGCTTCCAGCCTTCCTCGGTGTTGCGAATGAACTGGGCGGTATTCAACCGCTTGACGGCAGCTTGAACTTCACTCAGGGGCGTTGCCTTGCCTACTTCATCGACCAGCACAGCGGCGAGATTGGCTTCCGTGCGGGGCAGGTCACGAATGAATTCCAGAAGGCAGATGGCCTTGGCCACCCGCAATGCCCAACCGTGATCTTCGGGATCGTTCTTGAATCGCTCGGCAATTTGGTGAATGTCAGTGCGTTTCTCGTTCGAGAGGTTGCCCTCCACCAACTCGAACACCTTGTCGAGCGTCACAAGCGCCCCAATGGGCTTCTTGGCGAATGCCGTACGATCCGACACCAGCATCTCGTACGCCTGCTTGATGATCGTACGGTTGCTGCCACCGTAATGCCGTGGAGCGCCCGGCTGAAGTCGAATGCCCGACATGATCCCGATGCAGAGATCGATGTAGTGCGGCGGGTAGGGGTAAAAGTGAATGAAATCACTTTCGTTGATGTCGGTGCGACGGGTCGTGCGTTCGAGCCGCAGCGCAGCGTTCAACTGGCCCTGGTTCTCGGAGAAGAGTTTCTTCAGCGGCTTCTCGGCTTCGGCTTTCTTCGCCAAAACACGCTTGGTGGCCACTTCCCGAATGTCGGAGGGGGCGAGGTCAACACGGTAGCGGAAGCGGTCCTGCAACTTGGCCAGTTCGACCCGCTTGGAATCGATGGCGGCAACCACTTCATCCAGCTTTTCTTGGGACGTGACCACGATCCAGCAAGGAGCGATGATCTTGCGCTCCTTGAGCAAGTTCTTGCCGACCTTGCCGAACTCTTCGATGGTCGCCCGCAGGTCTTCGATCTTGTCGCCGCTGCGAGCGACGTGTTGGCCTACTTCGTCAATGATGAAGACAAGGGCTTTACCCTTACGGCGGCGTCCCCAGAGTTCGAACGTGCGCTTGACTACCTTGCTGACGGAGATCGATGCGTCTCGATTGCGTTGGGAGTGCGACCACGAATCCGCAGAAGGATAGAGCTTCGGATCAAGCTGATGCAGAATGGCGCTCGCACGTGACAATTTCTGCGCCCCGGCCCGGACTGTTTCCCAGTCTTTGTTCAGCAGAGTCTTGCAGGTGGCGATGAACTCAGGCAGTTTGCCTTCGGCTTCAAGTTCGATTTCCAGTTCTGCAATGTCAAAGTCTTCCGAGTACCCAAGCTCACGCAAGAGGACGGTGTACATCAACTCGGCAATTCGTTGCGTGACCTTCCGTGTGTCGGCCTCCTTCGCCACTTCAAAGAGGATGACCTCGGTTGGCGTCTTGGCGTTGATGAGGTCGAGCAAGTCGCTGGTGCGGGTATCGCCCAGTTGTTGCTTGAAGAGATCAGCGAATTTGCTGCCGAGAACCGTGCGGTTTTCCAGTGCGTAGCCGAGGTTCTTGGCAAACGAACTTTTGCCGGACCCGAAGAAGCCCGACACCCAGACGCCCACGCTTTCGTGAGGATCGCTGGGAGCCTCAGCGACGGCTTTGAGGAGATCGTGGTACTGTTCACGGATACTATCGGTGGCGACGTATTCCGTGATTTCGGCATGGACCGATTGCTCGTCCGCCTGATCGACTTGGATGATCTCTTCGATCTTGCGGCTGAGATCACGTGTCAGCAGATCGCCAATTGTCTTCATTTGGTTACCCTTTTCCTCAGCCATAGATTTTGACTCGATAGTTGCCCAGTGCATCCCGGTCTTTCAGGTCCATGAAACGCAGGCCCGTCGTGCCTTCGATGGAGCCGGGATAGAACAGGATCGTCGCCACCTTGGTTTTGCCGTGCATCTTGTCGAGGAGCATCGACATGTGGAAAATCCCCGGCGACATCGCTGCCACACGGGTCAGGAAGACGACCGAATTCTCCGGGCTGATTGAGGCGAGTCGCTCTGCGAGCAAATCCCATAGCGGAATCCAGACCTTGCTCGACAAGTACGTGGTCACCTGCTGCTGGGCCTCAACGTAGCCTCGCTCTTTTTCCAATTCGATGACGGCTTCCAAACCTTCGTCATCGTCCTTTTGATGAACCTTCTCTAACGCCGACCAAAGCAGTTCCGACATCGGGATGATGTGAACCTCTTTGCCGACAGCTTCCAGGCGAGTGGCCAGCAACTTGATCTCCCGCCGAAGCTCCCATTCATCGGTCGGGTCGTACCGCATGATCGCAAAGGGCAGATCATGGTAGACGTTGATCCTCGGCGGCACGGCCTTCAGGTCGCTTTCCAGAGGAGCGATGCTATCTTTGAGCGAGGACATTCGCATACTCCTCAAGGGTTTCAGCGGGGAAGGTCAACCGGGTGACGCTGCCAGCAACGTGGTACTCCAGCAAGTCACGCTGGTGGGCTTCAAACAGGAATCGCTCCACTCCTTCCCTCGGCAAAAAGAACAGCTTCCAGTCTGGCAACTCGATCAGCTTCGCTCCTGATGGTTGGTGCTGTTTCAGATAGAACACGACATACGCAAACGACTCGATGGGAAAGTAGGCGGGAGCGATCTTCTTGTTGACTGCTCCCTGAAGCACACCGAAGTCCCGAAGAGCCGAGAGCAATCCTTGGGCAATGCGGGTGATCGTGGGTTCGGACCAATGGCCGGTCGTCTTCCCTTCATCCACCCACTTTGCCAAGGACCGCTGGAAATCCTGCACGTTGATGTCCACCAAACCCCGTGCCTGCATCGGAACAAGAATTTCAGTGACGGCATCGTGAAGTAACTGGTCTGCACGAGCGGAGTGGAAATACAACAACCGCTCCAGAGCGGCAGTCGGGAACTTTCCTCGGACGAGGGTGACAAGTGCTTTCGTGACTGATTCTTCGGTGAGGTAGCGCTGCCGGAAGATCGCCAAGATGTCCTCGACACGAGAACGGGACGCCTTCCCAAAGACGTTATCCCGCTGCACCCGGTTGATGTTCTCGTCTACCGAAGCATCGACATCCCAGTGGGAAAGCAGCGTCTTCGTGTCCCCGATCAAGGCTCCCGCTTTGATGATTTTGGACGAGTACGGAGCCGAAGACCGAAGCCGCTTCTCCGGTTCGATTGCGTTGGCTGGCATGGTTCTAGCGCACCGTCTTTCTTAGTTCGAGTTCAGAGCCTTGCGGCTCCTCTCGATCATCTCCACCAGGAGCGCCGTTCTTAAGCAAGTCCCTCTGGCATTGTTGCCGGACCTTTGCGCGAAGGCGTTCGGCGCAAAGGCCAGCTAGGAATGCGGTCGTGGCTATAATGACAACGAAGAAGGTTGGCAGATCGCCGTGCAAGGCGTGCATCGCTGGCCATGAGGTCGAACGTGATCGCGAAAGCCCTGCATCCCCGATCACACGCCAAGCGAGGCGCGCCGCGGGCCGAAGCCTGCAAGGCGTTCACGGCACGGAAGGCCGACAGCGCCCGTCGTCGGCAAAGCAGCTAGGAGCGCCGCTGTCGCGTTATTTCGGCCACCGAGCATCGAATCGAATCGTCGAATCGGCGCAGCCGCTACGGAGCCCGCCTGTGAGGTTTCCCAGGGTCAAGGGGTGCATGGGGGGACCGAGCCGCAACGCGCGTCAGCGGCCAAATGAGGGGCGTTGAGAGGTCATCCTGGCGTTACCCCGCTGCTTACCCCAGATCGCCCCGCCGAATCATCCTGTTGGCTAAGTCTTTGATTTTGTTGGAGGCCACGCCCGGAATTGAACCGGGGTACACGGTTTTGCAGACCGTTGCGTAACCACTCCGCCACGTGGCCATTGCCCTCGGCGTCGTCGTGATCAGACCGAAGCGAGGGCCTTGCTCTATAGTGGAAGGCCCGCACGCGGGCAACCGTCGCACCGTCGCGTTAACAACTGTACCAGCGTTTATCTTTTCGGCTCGGCGCAGGGGAACTTGCGTTTTGGCGGACGGTGCCCCACAACGGCTTTCCGCAGATCAGGGGAATTCAGGGCATGTTCGACGCTGCCGCTGCGCGCCGGATGATGGTGGACGGGCAGGTCCGGACCGCAGATGTGACCAATCCCGGCTTGATCGCCACGATGTTGGCGCTGCCCCGCGAGCGCTTCGTGCCGAGGAACCTCGCCGAGCAGGCCTATTCTGACGGCGACCTTACCGTCGCTCCTGGGCGCACACTGCTCAAGCCGATGGTTTTGGCCAAACTTCTGCAGGCGGCGTCCGTCGGTGCTGACGATCACGTTCTCGATGTGGGGTGTGGAACCGGCTATTCATCCGCCGTGCTCGCGCAATTGACCAGTTCGGTCGTGGCGTTGGAGCAGGATCCGGCCTTGGCTCGCGTGGCAAGCGAGGTACTGGCGGCAGTGGGAACGGCCAAAGTAACCGTCGTCACCGGGCCGCTTTCGACAGGCTGGCCGGCCGCGGGGCCGTACGACCTCATTCTCCTTGATGGGGCGAGCGAAATCGTCCCCGACGCGCTCGGGAGGCAACTGAAGCCCGGCGGCCGGCTTGCATGTGTGCTCGGCAGCGGTCCGACCGGCAAAGCCACGATTTTTCGCTTGATCGAGGGGCACCTGGTCGGCCGTCCGGTCTTTGATGCCGCGGCAGCCGTGCTGCCCGGCTTCGCGGCGCCGGCGAGCTTCGTCTTCTAAGGCCTGCCATCCTGCCATAGAGGACGAATCGGGACCGATTTCACCCCTTCGTGGCCTGCGGCTGTGCGATACGGTCGCACCTGTGGCGCATATGTGCCAATTCCCAGAAATCTGCATTTGATCTGTGGATCAGGGTTTACCCCGCGCACCCGCCGCTTATTGTGGCAAGGTGGGAACCTCGACGCTCCGGTGGCGGCGGCGCGGCGCTGTTGTTCGCGACAGCGCTTCGCGCGGCGTGACTGATGGGGCGAGGCGGGAGAGTGAGTTCGTTATGAGGCGAAGGGGAGTGCGGGGGCGTTTTTGGGCCGTTGCAAGCCTCTCGTTGGCGGGTTTCGCGTTCGGCGTGGGTTGCGGACCGGCTGCGGCGGATACCCTCGAATGGGCTCTGGTGCAGGCCTACCAGAACAACCCGTCGCTCAACGCGCAGCGCGCGTCTTTGCGCGCGACCGACGAAAACGTCCCGCAGGCGCTGTCCGGCTATCGTCCCAAGCTGACCGTCACAGCGAACGGCGGCTATAACTACACCGACACGCTGTCGCACACGGTCAGTCAGACCACGTTCCCCAATACGGTCACTTACAGCAGCCTCGCTGGGACTTTTGCGTCTCGCGGCGCCGGCGCGAGCGCGACGCAAACGCTTTACAACGGCTTCCAGACGGCAAACCGCGTCCGCCAGGCCGAAAGCCAGGTCATGGGCGCGCGCGAAATACTGCGCGTGACCGAGCAGCAAGTGCTGCTCGATGCCTCCACCTCCTACATGAACCTGTTGCGCGACGAGGCGATCCTCGAGCTCAATCGCCGCAACGTGGAGGTGCTCACCGAACAACTGAAACAGACGCGCGATCGCTTCAATGTCGGCGAGGTGACCCGCACCGACGTGGCACAGGCCGAATTGCGTCTCGCCGCGGGGCGATCGGCGCTCTTGGGAGCGCAATCGAACTACGTCACGTCGCAAGCCAACTACCGGCGCGTGATCGGTGTTGATCCAGGCAAGCTCGCACCCGGGACGCCGGTCGACCGGTTGTCACCGGCAAACCTTGCCGGCGCGATTACGCAGGGACAACAGCAGAGCCCCTCGGTACTGGCGGCCATGTACGGCGTCGATATTGCCGAGCTTGCCGTGAAGGTCAGCGAAGGATCGCTCTATCCGAACCTTGGTCTGATCGCGAGCGTTTCGAAGAACTATGATGCGGCGCTTTTGACCAACAAGCAACTTGTCGCCTCGATTGTCGGCCAGCTGACCGTTCCGATCTACCAGGGCGGCGGTGAATATTCGGCGATCCGCCAATCCAAGGAATCGCTCGGGCAACAGCGGCTCAATCTCGACGTCAACCGCGATCAGGCTCGCGCCACCGTGGTCCAGAGCTGGGGCCAGCTCGACGCCGCCAAGGCGCAGATCGAGGCCACGACCGCACAGGTCAACGCCGCAGAGATCGCACTCAATGGCGTGCGCGAGGAAGCGCGGGTCGGCCAGCGTACGACGCTGGACGTTCTCAACGCGCAACAGGAACTCGTCAACGCGCGCGTGGCGCTGGTCACCGCACAACATGATCGCGTTGTCGCGTCTTACACTCTGCTAGCGGCGGTCGGCGGGCTTTCGATGCAGAGGCTTGGCCTCAATGTAACGATCTACGATCCGCAAGTTCATTACCAGCAAGTGCGGGATGCCTGGCTCGGCGTGCGCACTCCTGACGGCAGGTAGCCGCTCTCAGTCACAGTGGGTTTGATCGATTGCCGAAATGGCTGCTGCGCCGCGCGGTCAGTTGCACGCGTCGCGCCGACTGGGCGCGTCAATGCCCACAAGCTTGCCGCAGGATCGCAATTGCACTCGGCTTTCGCCATGACATACTCAACGGCAAAGATGCATAGTTCGCTCGTGTGATTCGCTTTCTCGAGTTGACTGCTGGGAACGTGCAGGTCGACCTTGACAGGGGGGCCCACGCGGGCAGGCGAGGATGCGGGCATGACCCAACCGGCGAAATCGCAGGAACCGTCGATGGAGGAGATTCTCGCCTCCATTCGGCGAATCATTGCTGACGACGACGCCAACAAATCGGCACAACGGGTCGCTGAGCCGCCGAAACCTGTAGCTCCGCCTCCTCGGGCCGCGCCACCGCCACCGCCTCCCGCTCCTCCGGAGCCAGGCATTCGGGAGATGGCTGAGATTCCTGCCGCGGCCAGTGATCCGGCAGAGGAGGATGCCGGCGATCAATCAGTCGACATCCTCGATCTGACCGAGTTGATGGCCGCGCCGATGCCACTGCAATCGGAGCCCGACCTTGAGCCAATTTCCGCACCGCAATTTCGCACCATCGACGGCGATTCCGATGTGAGCTTTGACGACGCACCGGAACCCGTCATAGCCCCACCTCCTGTCGAGGTTAAGCGCGGCGATGATGATCGAAGCCGGCTCTTGTCCAGCCAAACAACTGCTGCAGTCGACTCCGCCTTCAACACGCTGGCGCATACCGTGCTGGTGCAAAATGCGTGCACGCTGGAAGATCTGGTGCGCGAAATGTTGCGGCCGATGCTGAAGTCCTGGCTCGATGATAATCTGCCAAGCTTGGTCGAGCGTCTGGTCAGGGCCGAGATCGAGCGCGTGTCACGCGGCCGGGCGGGTTGATCGTCACCCGTCGTCTTTCCGAGCGCCGACTCTTAGCGGCGGCAGCTTCAAAAATTAGCCTTTGAGTGCCGCTACGAGCCGCAGCGCTTGCTCCGACAGAACCGCCTGGTCTTCCTTGACGCTTGCCGGTGGTTTCAGTGCGACACCGTACTTACGGGGAATCACGTGTACGTGCAGGTGAAACACCACCTGTCCGCCCGCGGGCTCGTTAAACTGCTGGATCGTAAGACCGTTCGCGTCGAAGACCTTCACGGCCGCTCGGGCGATGGTCTGCGCCGTCCTGAAAACATGCGCGAGATCGTCCGGAGCGATGTCGAGAATCGTGCGGGCCGGAGCCTTCGGGATCACCAAGGTGTGGCCGGGGGCGCGTGGCATGATGTCGAGAAACGCAAAGGTCTTGTCGTCCTCGTAGACCTTATGCGCTGGAAGTTCCCCGCGCAGGATCTTGGCAAACACATTGTTGGGGTCGTAGGTCGGCATAGCGCGCTCCGCGTCTTTCGCTGCAATATTAGACGATCGCGGTATCCGATTGCAGCGGATTTGGACCATCAGCGCTTCTTTGCAGGTGCGCGCCGTGCGCCGAGGGATTTGTCGGCTGCCGGCCTTTGCTATATGACCACACCATTGCCGGGTTTCCACGCCACACCTTCGCCCCACCGCCGTGCCAGTGCTTTCGCCCACCGGAAGCCGAGCTGAGGGACTAACCGTTTGCCTGACAGAAGCACAGCCCGGCTCTGCAGCGATGCCGCGCGGGCTCATGCCGCCGGCTTGACGCCCTTTTTGCGGGTTCGGCGGCGCGCTCTCGTTGTCTGGCTGCTGGCGTCGGTTGCGATCTCCGGCGCTTGCGTCAATGCGTTTGCCAAAGACAGCCAAGACAAGGGCTCTCCGCACCGGGAGGCTGCGTCCGACGGACACAAGCACGGCAAGAAAGCCGACTCGAAAAAGAATGCCGGCGAATTGAAGAGGAGCGCGGCGAACACGAAAAAGACCGCGGGAAAGCACGGCAAGCACCACGACGAAGCCCGCGCGAAGGGACATGGTACCAAGTCGGGCGTGCCGGTGCCGATGGAACGGCCTTCCGATCGGCCCGACGATGTCGACGAGGCGGCGGCGCTCCCGCCCGATTTGGCAGCAACGAAGCAGGCCGTCGGACTCGTGCGGAAGGGCAAGCTTGCTGAAGCCGCGCTGGTCGCGTCGGCGACCGGAGATCCGGTCGAGCGGAAACTCGTTGAATGGGTGCTGCTGCGTTCCGATAGCGACGTCGGATACGATCGCTATGCGGCCTTCATTCGGGCCAATCCGGCTTGGCCCAGTATGCAGCAGTTGCGCCGGCGCGCGGAGGCAGGACTGTGGCAAGACCGCCGCGATGCTACCACCGTGCGGAACTTCTTCGGCGGAGAAGAGCCAAGCACCGCGCTTGGCCGACTTGCACTGGCACGCGCGTTGATCAGCACAGGTGACCGAGACGGCGGCGCCCGCGAGGTTCGGGCCGCCTGGCAATCATCCACCCTGTCCTCGGACCTCGAAAACGCGGTGCTCAAGGCGTTCGGCGACCAGCTTTCTCAAGACGATTATGTGGTGCGCATGGACTGGCGCATCACCGCCAAGGACTTCACCACCGCGATGCGGGCGGCAAAGCATCTCGGCAATGATCAAGTCGCCATCGTCAAGGCGTGCGTTGCCGTTGAGGACAGTTCTTCCAAGGCTGGGTCGCTACTCGACGCGGTGCCGAGCGGAGTTCGCGACGACTTGGGCTATACGCTGTGCCGGCTTCATTACCTGATGCGGCGAGACGATGTCGCGGCGGCAGGCAAGATGATGCTTGGCGTGTCGCATGACGATCTGCAGCGTCAGGATACCGACGAGTGGTGGCGCGCGATCCGGCTGCTGGCGCGCAAGCTCATCGACCAGGGCGACACCGACACCGCCTATCGGGTGGTGCGCATCGCGGCACTGCCTGACAATCCTTACTACCGCGCCGAGGTCCACTTTCTGGCCGGATGGATCGCGCTGCGTTTCCTGAACGATTTAACCGCCGCTTTTCAGCATTTCACGCACATCGACGAAGACCTGGCCGATCCGATCATCCGGGCGCGTGCCGCATACTGGCGCGGCCGAGCCGCGGAGGCTGCAGGCCAGGTTCGGGAGATGCGCACGCAGTACGAGACGGCCGCGCGTTATCCGACGGCGTATTACGGCCAATTGGCGCGCGTTCGGCTCGGTCTCGGCGGATTCGAGCTGCGTCCGCCACCTCAAGCCCCGCTGCAGGACAGCGCGAGCGAACTGGTGCGCGCGGTGGACGTTCTTTATTCGATCGGCGAACGCGACCTCGTCGCTTCGTTCGTCAACGATCTGGCCAATGAAAGCAGCGACGGGGCCGCGCTCGCTGCGATCGGCCAGTTGACCGCGCAATACAACGATGCCCGGGGGATGCTGATCGTCGGCAAGACGGCGCTGGCGAAGGGCTTGGCGATGGACCAATACGCCTTTCCCGACATCGGCGTGCCGAACTTCAGTCCGCTCGGTCCAGAACTCGACCGCTGCATCGTTTACGCGATTGTGCGCACCGAGAGCGCCTTCGACCAGCGCGACATGTCGCCCGCGAAGGCGGTCGGGCTGATGCAGGTCACGCCGGATGCGGGACGCGATACCGCAAAGCGCGTCGGCGCCGCCTACGATTGGAACAAGCTCGTATCCGATCCGGTCTACAACGCCCAGATGGGCTCAGCTGAGGCCGCCGCCCTCCTGAAGGAATACCGCGGCTCCTTCATCATGACGTTCGCCGGCTACAACGCGGGCCGCGGCCGGGTCCGCCAATGGGTGGCGCTGCACGGCGATCCGCGCGATCCGAATGTCGACGCGGTCGATTGGGTCGAGCGCATTCCCATTCCGGAAACGCGCAACTACGTTCAACGCGTGATGGAGAATTTGCAGGTCTATCGCGTGCGCTTTGGCTCCAGCGCTGCGACGCTCGAGCCCAACTTGCATCGAGGTCCGGCCGCTGAATTCAAGCGCCGCGCCATTTTCGTTACCGTTCTCGTTGGATCGAATAATTCCTCATTAAGTGCACCCACACTGGTGATTGATCGTTGCTTCAGCGGCGCACGGATCGGTCTAAAACCATTGGGGACGAAGGGTCTCCGCCTGGTCGGCGCCCGGTACTGGATGGCTGATGAGCCAAAGCCTTCGGGACTGAGTCATTGGGTCGACTTCCTTGTTGTGCCACCAGAGAGCCTCATTGCCCCAGCGATGGACTTCGCGGTGATGTCCGCGACACAGCGGCACGGCAAATTCATCGCTGACTTTTCGACCTAGCGCGCTCTGTTGGGCAAAGCGCAGGTGGTGCGGGTCTAAGGGACTGCGTCCGCATACGAGGCAGGGCTGCTTGGCAACAAACCGGAGATGGTCCTTGTCGCGAATGCGCCGCGGCTCTTGGATCAAAAGGGGCGTTCTTGTCGATGCTCGAAGGCCGCCGCTCCCGAGGCGACCTCTTACGCGGCGATGTGTCTGACTTATGTGTTTGATCAGGGCTCTGCTCGAAGCTCGCGATCTTCTGCGCAAAGGCATCTGGCTATTCGGCCTCTTGGCTATCGCACCGTGTCGGAACTGACGAAGAGTTTAGAGATTGCAGTGTCGGGATATTTCGATCCGGCGAAAACATCCTCGATGACGAACTGAATCCAATAAGCCTTGACGGGCTGATCCAGGACGATTGTCTGGTCGCCCTGACGGTCTTCGAGCGAAACAACTTTGCTTTCACCTTGGGAAAACGCGAGGCGAAGCTGCCGGACGCGGCTGTTCTTCTCAAAGATATCGGCGTTCTTTTCGTAGCCGTTGCGAACCGTCACGCTTTTCACTGCGCGCCAGCCATCGAATTCCACGACGATCCACTGGCCGATTCCACTCTTATGCGTGCCGTGAACCCACGCGGTCGCCGGATTGGCGCTGAAGAGATTGTCCACGCTGTACAAGTTGCCGGCCTCGGCCGCCAAGACCGAGCTTACGCAATATTGTTCGCTGTCGCCTGAGCGCATGAAAGTGGCGCATGCCTCGGTGGCGCTGTGCGGCCGTGGCGGGCGTGCCGGCAAAGCCTCCTTGGCAGGCGCGGATGTCGGCGCCGGTTGAGCGTCGGGGCGGGCGGCGGCTGCGGTACAGGCTGCGCCGTGGGCTGAGGCGGGGGCACACTGGCGGGCGTACCCGCAGGTGCAGGCGCAGCCGTTGGCGGCGCGGTCGCGGCTACGCTGGGCAGCGATTTGGGATGCGGGACCATAAGCCAGACGCCGCCGGCGGCGGCGAGCAGCACGGCCGCGGCGCTCGCGATCAGCAACGCGCGGCGCGACGCCGGCGGCGGCGTGGTCGAGATGCCGGAAGGCGCGGTCTTCCCATCGGCGAGCCCGCGCTGCAGCGCGGCGATGAGGCCCTGCACGTCGGACCGGAAGCGTTCATGCGTCAGCCGCACGGCATTGCGTGTGGCGAGCGGCCGGATGGCTTCGGGCGTTTGGTCGGCGCGCGGCATGTGCGCGTCGTTCACGAGCACCGGGATCACGCGCTTGCCCAGCTTGAGCGCGGATTCGATTTCGATGCGGACGAAGTCGTTGGGGTCGTCGAGCCGCCGGTGCCCGCCGCCATCGGCGGCATCGAGCCAGCCTTTGCCGATCACCGCCAAAAGTACGTCGCACTGCGCGACCTGCGCCTCCAGAACGCGGACGAAATCCTCGCCCGGCGGAATATGGTCGACATCGATGAACAACCGCTCGGCGGGGAAACCCTGCTCGAGGCGTCCGACCAGCGCCTGCGTGAATCCGGGCTCATCGCCGCGGCGATAATTGATAAAAATATTCCGCTCATGCTGTCGTCATCTTACGGCAACCCTCGCGGCGATCACCTCTCGCGGCGATATTTTATCAGCGCAGTGCCGAACGCCTCAAACAGTTTACGGTTGATCGGATTGCGCGGCGCGTCGTGCTCGGCATGCCATTGCACGCCGAGCGCGAAGCCCGGCGCGTCCGCGATGCGGATGGCTTCGATGGTGCCATCCTCGGCGATGCCCTCGACCACGATGCGCGGGCCGGGCTCGAGGATACCCTGACCGTGCAGCGAGTTGACCCGGACGGTTTCGGCGCCGAGGATTCTCGCGAACACGCCGCCCGGGGTGAACCGCACGTCGTGGCGATCGGCGAAAATGACGGTGACGTCGGGATGCAGGTCGCCGTTTTCGAGCCGCGGTGCCCGATGGTTCATGCGCCCCGGCAACTCCCGGATTTCGGGATGCAGCGAGCCGCCGAACGCGACGTTCATCTCCTGAAAGCCGCGGCAGATGCCAAAGAGCGGCACGCCGCTCGCGACGCAGGCCTGGATCAACAACAGCGCCAGCGCGTCACGATCCGGATCGTAGGGCTCGTAGCGCGGATGCTCCGGCTCGCCGAAATGGCTCGGATGGACGTTGCTGCGGCCGCCGGTGAGCAGGATGCCGTCGACGGTGGCAAGGAGTGCGTCAATGTCGGTGATCTCGGGCGTGCCGGCGAACATCAGCGGCAGCGCGCCGGCCGCGTCCGCCACCGCCCGCAGATTGCGTTCGCCGACCCGCTGCGCGCTGAACCGGCCCTCAAACAGCTGCGCCGTGCCGATCACGCCGACGACGGGCTTTTCCGCTTTCACTTCGCCCTCAATGTTTCGCCAAATCCATACTAGGTTTGGCGGGCGGAGGAGGAAAGCGTGCTCTCTATTGGCGGAATAGCAGTAATGCCATTCGGCGATGAGGATCGGGCGTCGTAGGTGCCACCCGAATCGAGGCTTCCGCCGGCAAATCCGTGTCGTCGCCGACGTCCAGGTCATCCGCCACGTCATTCGCCAAGTCATCCGTGCTGGCGATCGGGTCGGCGGCGGTGCCGGCCGCCGCGTCGTTGCGGATGGCGTCGCCGATGTGATCAATTCCGGAGTTGGCTGAGATGCAGAATTAAGAATTCGGTAGCCACCGCAATTATCCTGGAACTAACGTCTGCTGCTTACTGTCCGCGCCGGGGACATCGGGAAGAATCCCGATGCGTTGCAGATTGCGACCAGAAGGGAACTTGGAATGCGCTTGCTGTCGCGCTTCTTGGCGCGTTTTTTGGCGGATGAAACCGCCGCTGCGGCTATTGAATACGGACTCATCGCGACAGGTATTGCGGCGACCGCGATTGGCGCGTTCCAGATGATGGGCGGCAAACTGGCCGGGACATTCTCTGCTCTCGCAGACAGTCTTGGATCTGGTCACTCCGGTTCGGAATGGGGCACCGCCCAGGACAACCCTGAACGCTCACTTCAGAACGCAGGGCCGACATCGTCTTATGCTTCAAGTAGCCGGCTTGAGATGTCCTCCATGCGCTCGAACACCAAGTCGGGTCTTCGTGCGTGCAGCGTCTCGGGTGCCGCATAGCCCCATGTGACCGCCCCGCAGGCGATGCCGGCCGAGCGGGCGGCTTCGATGTCGCGGATTTCATCGCCGATCGCGATGGTTGTTGCGGCATCGCCCACGCGTTTGACGACGCGGCGGAATTTAGCGGCCTTGCCGACGATGGAAGCCCCACAGTCGAACGACGAGAACAACGCCGCGTTGGCGTCACCAAGCTGGCGGCGCGCGTTGGCTTCGCTGTCCGAACTGACGAGCGTAAGGCGAAGGCCGGCATCCGCGAGCACGCGCAGCATCGGATCGATCCCCGGAAACAGCGCGATGCTGGCGATATGGGCGGCTTTGAGCTTTCGCATGTGCCGCACGATCATCGGCAGCTTCCAGCGCGGCACCTCGAGCCGCTGAAAAATCTCGTCGACGCCAGCGCGGCGCAAGGTGGTGACATCGCCGTCGGCGACGCGGCGAAAGCCGAACCGGTCGGCAACGTCGTTCACGTTGCGCAGGAACCACGGGACGCTGTCGGCGAGCGTGCCGTCGAGATCGAAGATGACAAGCGAGTAGCGCATCGGGCCGAGGAGGGCAGTGAGATCGATAGGCGGTACTTGCGGGACGGGACCCGCTCATGCGGCGGAAAGCCCGTATGGCAGAAGACGCAATTCGCGATAACGTCGCGCCACAATAAGAGTGCGAACGGGAGGACACCATGACGCCATACGGGGCGGCTTCCGCGCTGATCGCGCTGGCACTGTCCGGAAGCAGTGCCGGGGCGGCCGCCGCGCAGGATTTTTCCGGCAAGCCGATCCGCATCATCGTTGGGCTCGCGCCCGGCGGCGGCACCGATGTGACGGCGCGGCTGATCGCGCAGCGGCTCACCGCGAGCCTCGGCGCCAATGTGTATGTGGAGAACAAGGCGGGCGGCGTGTTCGAGCCGGCCTATCGCGAACTCGTCAACGCCGAGCCCGACGGCCGCACCCTGTTCTTCATCTCGACCGCGACCGTCGTCACTCAGCCGTCACAGAGGGACTATCCGTTCGACGTGCGCAAGATGACCGCAGTGACAGAGGTCGGGCGCGGGCCGTTCATCCTCACCGCCCGCAAGGAGCTTGGCTTTCGCAACATCAACGACCTCGTCGACTACGCCAAAAAGTATCCCGGCAAGCTCACCTTCGCCTCCGGCGGCGGCGTTTCCGGCTCATTCTCGCTGAGCGTCGAACTCCTTCGGCTCGCCGCCGGCATCAATGTCGTCAATGTGCCCTACAAAGGCTCGGCCGAAGCGCTGAGCGATCTTCTCGGTGGCCGCGTCGACGCGATGTTCGACGCCACGCCGATCGAGATCCCGCAGGTGAAATCTGGCGCGGTGAGCGGCGTCGCGGTGACGGGCCGCGAGCGACTTGCGGCGCTACCGGAGGTCGCGACCTTCGCCGAGTCGGGCTTTAAGGATTTCGACGTGTCGAACTACTACGTGATCCTGGCGACGCCGAACACACCGCGCGCCGCCGTGCAGACGTTGCGCGACGCCATCGCCAAGGCGGTCACCGCGCCCGACGTGATCGAACTGTTCGACAAGCAGGGCATGAAGCCGGTCGCGAGCCAGCCCGACGAGGTGACGAAAATGCTCGCTGCCGATCTCGCGCGCTGGACCGACGTGATCGTCAAGGCGGGCATCGTACCGAAGTAGTCGGGCAAAGGGTTGCCTCATTCGTCATTGCGAGGCGCGCGAGCGACGAAGCAATCCAGGGGCGGCTTGCATCCGCATCCGAGGTTCGCCGCCGTCCCTGTAAATTCGCCGCCAAAGCGGTGGGAGCGAAGCGCCGGGAGGCGCTGGGTCGTGATGCGCGCCACGCAGTCGGCGTCACCGCCTTCTGCGCTTCGGGCGCGCCTCCCGGCGCTTCACCGCGGCGCTGCACAGTGTATGATCCGGAAAAGCTTGCCCTCGGACTCGATCCGTGGGGGGACACCGGTTTTCCGAAAAAATCATGCTCAGCGAAAAGACGCCGCCCTTGCTCCGTTGCGAGCCGTCTCGCGAAACGCCCGTCGCCGAGCAAGGTGACCGGCGTGTATCATATTCAGTGACCATAGTCAATAAAACTGTGACGAGATCGTCGTGACGTTTCAGGGCCGCTCGGGGCGCAACAGCGCCTCGAACGCGTCCGGGGTCGCCGTCCGGTAAAGCGGCGGACCAGGACGGAGCGGATGACCGCGAGCAGCTTGATGGTGCCGCTCGAGGGAAAGTAGAACCAGCTTGCGCTTTTGGTTTGCCCGCCGCGCCCGGCCGTTTCGATGTTGAGCTTGTACGGCCGCCAGCCGGGCGGTGGAGCAATGGAGCTGGGATCGGCCTCGACCAGGCCCGCCCATAGCGCGCGAAACACGGCGAGATCGCGCTCCGAGGCGATCACGCGGATGAGCTGAAAATCCTCGTCGCGGACCGTGACCTTGACGATGCTGCCTGCGTTGGCCGCCGGCCCGAACCACCGCGAGGTCGCTGCGCGAAACAATTGTCCCGGCGAAAGCGCCATGAGGTCACGCGGTTCTGCGGCGGCCAGTTCGGCGGCCGAACCGTACGCGGCCACCTCGCGTTGTGCCACGCTACACACCGCTCCGTCGGCCGCGAGCGGTCCAGCAAGCAAGGCAAGGACGACAGAGAGCATCATCTGTCATGTGCGGCTTGATCCGGCCATCCAAAGCCCTTTGACGTCAGCGCGGGCCACAAGGTTCATTCTACTGTCGCAATCCTCAGGCCCAGCTTCGCTCGCTTTGACCTCATCCTGAGGTGGCTGCGCAGCGGCCCTCGAAGGATGCCGCCGAGGCATTTGCGCGGGCACCCTTCGAGGCTCGGCGCGTAGGCGCCGAGCGCCTCAGGGTGAGGTCGTGTGCGTCATTGCCGGACGTGATCCGGCAATCACCGCCACCCCAGCGCAGGCGCCACGTATTTGAGGACCGCCTCGATGACATGGGCGTTGTAATCGACGCCGAGCTGGTTGGGCACCGTGAGCAAGAGCGTGTCGGCTTCGGCGATGGCCTCGTCTTTCTTCAGCTGCTCGACCAGGACGTCCGGCTCGGCGGCGTAGCTGCGGCCGAACACGGCGCGCCGGTTGTCGCCGAGGAAGCCGATCGTATCTTCGTTCTCGCTGCCGTGCCCGAAATAGGTGCGGTCGCGATCGTCCACAAGCGCGAAGATGCTGCGGCTGACCGATACCCGCGGCTCGCGCGTGTGCCCGGCCATCGTCCAGGCCTCGCGGAATTTGCGGATCTGGACGGCCTGCTGGATGTGCAGCGGCTCGCCGGTCTCGTCATAGACTAGCGTCGAACTTTGCAGGTTCATGCCGACCTTGGCGGCCCATTCGGCCGTGGCGCTTGAGCCCGCGCCCCACCAGATGCGCTCGCGCAGGCCTTCCGAGTGCGGCTCGAGGCGCAACAGCCCCGGCGGATTCGGAAACATCGGCCGCGGATTGGGCTTTGCAAAACCTTCGCCGCCCAGCACTTTCAGAAAAACCTCGGTGTGGTGCCGCGCCATGTCGGCGTCGGTCTCGCCCTCGGGCAGGGCGTAACCGAAGTAGCGCCAGCCGTCGATCACCTGCTCGGGCGAGCCGCGGCTGATGCCGAGCTGCAGGCGCCCGCCGCTGATGATGTCGGCTGAGCCCGCATCCTCCGCCATGTACAGCGGATTCTCGTAGCGCATGTCGATGACCGCGGTGCCGATCTCGATGCGCTTGGTCCGCGCGGCGACGGCGGCGAGGAGCGGGAAGGGCGAGCCGAGCTGGCGGGCGTAGTGATGCACGCGAAAGAACGCGCCGTCGGCGCCGAGTTCTTCCGCGGCGACCGCAAGCTCGATCGACTGCAGCAGCGCGTCCGAGGCCGTCCGCACTTTCGATTGCGGCGACGGAGTCCAATGGCCGAACGAGAGGAAACCGATTTTTTTCATGAGGCTCTCATGTAGGGTCGGGGCGGCAGATTGCCACGGGCAGAGCGGGAAGACCCGTCATTGCGAGGAGCGGAAGCGACGAAGCAATCCAGGGCCGCTTGCATTGAACGCTGGATTGCTTCGCTGGCGCTCGCAATGACGCAAATCTTCATTCCCGGGCTTGTGTCAGCCATCGGATATCGCGTGTCTTGTGGCCGGCTATCGGGAGCGCGAATATCCGCGCTTCCGGGGCCGACCGCACGTGCAGTTCGCACCGTCAAGCATAAAGCCAAACATCATGGGAGGAATGCCGTGGACCAACCTGTCATCTCGCGACGAGGGTTCGGCCTTACCGCAGCCGGAGTGCTGGTGGCCTCCGGCGGCGCCGCAGCGGCAGCGCCGGAGGGCGCCGCGGTGATCCTCTCGCAGGGTCTGATTGAGGCGCCGCCGACCTATTTCGATGTGCTCGAACCGTCCGGAGGCGCCGCCAAGCCGCCTGTCGAATGATCTCCGGCGGCGCCCACACCGGGGCTTGTTATCTCGCCACGGCTGACGGCCGGCCGGGCTGGGCGCATGCCTTCGCGCAGGCGGGCCACACGGTGGTGCTGCCGGACTGGCCGGGCGTCGGCCGCAGCGGCTATGTCGCGTTCGACACTATCACCGGAGACACGGTCGTTGACGGTGTCGGCCAGGTGATCGCCTCACTCGGCAAGCCGGCGATCGTGATGACGCACTCGATGTCCGGCGCCTATGGCTGGAAGCTGATCGAAAAATACGGGGCGCACATCGACCGGCTGATCGGAGTCGCGCCGGGCAGCCCCGGCAACATCCAGGCGGTGTCCGAGATCGTGAGCGAGACCGGCGATACGGTGGTGGTGAAAAGCTCGGTGACGCTGACCATCAATCTCAAGCAGCCGGTCGTTTCCGACCGCAATTTCGTCGACATCAAACTGGTCGGCGAGAGCACGCAGTTCCCGCGCGACTTCATCGGCCGCTACGCGAGTTCGCTGGTGCCGATCCCGCCGCGCCTGCTCTACGAGCGCCGCAACATCCGCGGCAGCCAGCTCAAGATCGGCGATTTCGCCAACTATCGCGGCCGCCGCATCCTGGTGCTGACCGGCACAGCCGACGCCGACCATCCGCGCGCGCTCGACGAGGGCATCGTCACGTTTCTCAACGCCAACGGCGCCAAGGCGGACTACATCTATCTCGGCGACCGCGGCATCATCGGCAACGGCCACATGATGATGATGGAGAAGAACAGCGACGCGATCGCCGCGCTGCTGTTGTCATGGCTCGGGCAGGGTTGAGGGGGGAACGTCATGACTATCTTGCTCATTGCCGGACACACAGGACGAGCGGCCTAGGGCTCGCGCGAGCGCTTGCGAAACTCGGCGATGGCCTTGCCGGCGATGCGGCCAAGCTTGGCCGCCGCCGGCTCCGGCATTTTCGGCGCAGCCATGCCGGATTGGAATTCCGCGAACCAGCGCCGGAATTTGGCAAGCTCCTCGGGCGAGAGCTTGAGGATGGCTTCTTCGATGTCTTCGACGGTCATGGATGGAGCATAGCATGTCCGGAGGCGGGTGGGCGGACGCGGTTCGTAGGGTGCACTTGCGCAGCGTCTTGCGCCGACTTTGTGTGTGTTACGGTCATTGCCGGACTTGATCCGGCAATCCATGCGGCACTACGGCGTACTCGACAAGTCAGCATGGATCGCCGGATCATACCCGGCGGTGACGAAAACGCGGAGGCAAGATGCAGAAAAATTTGTTCGACCACGTCAGTGATTGAATAGACAGCCTGCAGCTCAACGAGCGTGAAACCAGATTCCAAGTCCGATTTTGCCGCGGCATATGCGGTGCTCAAAATTGAGGGAGCGCTATCAATGTACGAGCGTAATGTGATTTTCGACGGTGGGTGCCAATTTTCTAAAGTAACCGAATTTAGCACCAAAGCCAGATTGTTGGTAATGCCAACTTGTTTTGCCGTTGCGATTTCGTCAGCGCGTTCCCGACGTTGCGCAACTCTGTTGAGCCAGCTGTCGCGATACTCTCGAATTTCCACTTCGCGCAGCTTTTTGGCAAAGCCTCCTTTGATCTGCGTCTGATTGTGGCATTCGAGACACAATACTGCGAGATCGTCTGGATCATGGTTTGAAGGGTCTTCATCAAGGTGATGAATCTGTACTAGACGACCTCTCACCTGGCACACGCAGCAGGTATGATCGTGAAGATATAGCACTCTGGCTGCTATGTCTTCTGGAACTGGTGTGCGCGTCTTTGCCATGATTAAGCATCGCGGCGCGCGAGCGGGCGAACTACTCGGCCGCCTCGACGCGTTTCTTCTTGCCGCGCTCGGTGGTGCGGCGGGCGAGCACCGGCTTCAGAAACGCCCCCGTATAGCTCCGCTTCTCGCGCACGATGTCTTCGGGCGTGCCCGCCGCGACGATTTCGCCGCCGCCGTCGCCGCCTTCGGGGCCGAGGTCGATGATCCAGTCGGCGGTCTTGATGACTTCGAGATTATGCTCGATGACCACGACGGTGTTGCCCTGATCGGTCAGCTCGTGCAGCACTTCGAGAAGTTTCGCGACGTCGTGGAAGTGCAGGCCGGTGGTGGGCTCATCCAGGATATAGAGCGTGCGACCCGTCGCGCGCTTCGACAATTCCTTCGCGAGCTTGACGCGCTGCGCTTCGCCGCCCGAGAGCGTCGTCGCCTGCTGGCCGACATGGATGTAGTCGAGGCCGACGCGGTGTAGCAGCGCCAGCACGTCGCGCACCCGCGGCACCGCCTTGAAGAATTCCAGCGCTTCCTCGACCGTCATGTCGAGCACGTCGGCGATCGACTTGCCTTTGAACAGCACTTCGAGGGTTTCGCGGTTGTAGCGCTTGCCCTTGCAGACGTCGCAGGTGACGTAGACGTCGGGCAGGAAATGCATCTCGATCTTGATGACGCCGTCGCCCTGGCAGGCCTCGCAGCGGCCGCCCTTGACGTTGAACGAGAAGCGGCCAGGCTCGTAGCCGCGCGCCTTGCTCTCGGGCAAGCCGGCAAACCACTCACGAATGGGCGTGAACGCGCCCGTGTAGGTCGCCGGGTTCGAGCGCGGCGTGCGGCCGATCGGCGACTGGTCGATGTCGATCACCTTGTCGAGGTGTTCGAGGCCTTCGATGCGGTCGAACGGGGCAGGGGCTTCGTTGGCGCCATTGAGCCGGCGCGCGATCGCCTTGTAGAGCGTGTCGATCAGCAGGGTCGACTTGCCGCCGCCCGACACGCCGGTGATGCAGGTGAACAGGCCGAGCGGAATTTCGGCGCTGACGTTTTTCAGATTGTTGCCGCGCGCGTTGACGATCTTGAGCGTGCGGTGGGCGTCGAAGCGCCGCCGCTCGGGGGTCGGCACGACGAGTTCGCCGGAGAGATATTTGCCGGTCCACGACCGCGGCGCCGCGATCAGATCGTCGACGGTGCCCTGGGCGATGACGTGGCCGCCGTGGATGCCGGCACCGGGGCCGATGTCGACCACCTCGTCGGCGGTGCGGATCGCGTCCTCGTCGTGCTCGACCACGATCACGGTGTTGCCGAGCTCGCGCAGCCGCTTGAGTGTGTCGAGGAGGCGGGCGTTGTCGCGCTGGTGCAGGCCGATCGACGGCTCGTCGAGCACGTAGAGCACGCCGGTCAGCCCCGAGCCGATCTGCGAGGCAAGCCGGATGCGCTGGCTCTCGCCGCCGGACAGCGTGCCAGAGGCGCGCGCCAAGGTCAGATATTCGAGGCCGACGTCGACCAGAAATTTCAGCCGCTCGCGGATTTCCTTGAGCACGCGGACGGCGATTTCATTCTGCTTCGAGGTCAGCCGCTGGGGTAGCTCAATGAACCATGCAGCTGCGCCTTTGACCGACATATCGGAGACTTCGCCGATGTGCAGGCCGCCAACCTTAACGCACAGCGCTTCGGGCTTGAGCCGATAGCCCTTGCATGCCTCGCACGGCACGTCGGTGAAGTAGCGGCCGATCTCTTCGCGCGCCCAATCGCTGTCGGTCTCGCGGTAGCGCCGCTCCAGGTTGGTGATGACGCCCTCGAACGGCCGCTTGGTGTCGTAGGCCCGCATGCCGTCGTCGTAGCTGAAACGGATCTCGGTCTCGCCGGAGCCGTAGAGGATCGCGTCCTGGGTCTTCTTCGGCAGGTCCTTCCACTTGGTGTCGAGGGTGAACTTGTAGTGCTTGCCGAGCGCGGACAGCGTCTGCACGTAATACGGCGACGACGATTTCGCCCACGGCGCGATCGCGCCTTTGCGGAGCGTGCGCTCCTTGTCGGGAATGACGAGATCGGCGTCGATGTGCTGCTCGACGCCGAGCCCGCCGCATTTCGGGCAGGCGCCGAACGGATTGTTGAACGAGAACAGCCGCGGCTCGATCTCCGGAATGGTGAAGCCCGATACCGGGCAGGCGAATTTCTCCGAGAACACGAGACGCTCGGCGGTCTCGTTGCGCTGCCGGTTCGCTTTGGCGCGCTCGGTGAGCCTGTCACCCTCCCCTGGAGGGGGAGGGTCGGATCGCCGTTGGCGATCCGGGGTGGGGTGCTCGGTCTCGCCGTCTGCACTTGCCCTCTCCCGCCTCGCTGCGCTCGTCGACCGCCCACCTGCAGGGGGAGGTGAAGGAGCATCGGCAAGCTCCGCGATCGCCAAGCCGTCGGCGAGCTTGAGCGCCTGTTCGAGCAAGTCCGCGAGCCGCGCCGCGATGTCGGGGCGAACGACGAGGCGGTCGACCACGACGTCGATGTCGTGGGTGAATTTCTTGTCGAGCGCCGGCACGTCGGCGATCTCGTAGAAGGCGCCGTCGACCTTGACGCGCTGGTAGCCCTTCTTGGCGAATTCGGCGAGTTCCTTGCGGTACTCGCCCTTCCGCCCGCGCACCACGGGGGCGAGCAGATAAAGCCGCGTGCCTTCCGGCAGCGCCAGGATGCGGTCGACCATCTGCGACACGGTCTGGCTCTCGATCGGCAGGCCGGTAGCCGGCGAGTAGGGCACGCCGACGCGGGCCCACAGCAGCCGCATGTAGTCGTAGATTTCGGTGACGGTGCCGACGGTCGAACGCGGATTGCGCGAGGTGGTCTTCTGCTCGATGGAGATGGCCGGCGACAGGCCGTCGATCTGGTCGACGTCCGGCTTCTGCATCATTTCCAGAAACTGCCGCGCGTAGGCCGACAGGCTTTCGACGTAGCGGCGTTGGCCCTCGGCGTAGATGGTGTCGAAGGCGAGCGAGGATTTGCCGGAGCCCGACAGGCCGGTGAACACCACGAGCTTGTCGCGCGGAATGTCGACATCGACGTTTTTCAGATTGTGTTCGCGCGCGCCGCGGATCGAGAGCGTGTGGCTCGATCGGGCGGGGGCGCCAGCGGCAGCCTTCTGGGAGCGGTCGAACAGGTCGTTCATTCGCAAGCCGGCTCAAAATGGAACTCGCGGCCGAGTGGTCGCGAGCGCCATGAACGTAGTGAGAACGAGGGGCGTTTACCAGTGCCGGGGCCTTCATTCCCCAGTATTTCCCTCAATCCGGCCTCCGATCATTCGCGCTCAAATGACTGACCGACAAAGTGACAAGGGCCGGCATCGAGCCGGCCGTTGCTGCGCGCTTCAACGGAGCGGTAGTCAGAACTGGGCAGCGACCGGCTACCTTCCACTCCAGGTGAAGCGGTAGTTCAGGCCGACCGTAAACATGTGCACGTAGGATTGCTCGGAGATCGGCATATTGCCGAGCGCGAAGGGCGTACCGAGGACGGTCGGCGTCAGATTGTTGAAGTTGTAGGTGTTGGTGCCAAAGTCGAGGAAGTCGTACTCGATCTTGGCCGACAAATTCTCCGTCATGCCGTATTCGACGCCGGCGCCGACCACAAATCCGGTGCGGGTGTCGGTGATGGTCTGGGTCGCATTGAAGAAATTGTTGACCAGGATGTCCTGGGTGTAGTCGGCATTCATCCAGGCGGCGCCGCCCTTGGCATAGAACAACAGATCGTTGAGGGCGTAGCCGACGCGTGCGGTCGCGGTGGCAAACCATTTGGGCGCCGCCGTGGACCGTTGGGTGACGCCGAAGGCATTGGTCAGCAGCGTCGGCGCGATTCCAGAGCCCGAAATGTCGGACGCGGTATAGGTACCCTCGATGCCGACGACCCACGGGGTGAACTGGTAATTCACACCGAACTGGCCGCCAAAGATCACCGCGTAGGGATTGACGGTGGTCTGGGTGCCGCTGGTTTCGAGTACCGTGGATTGCGCCGTGAAGGTATCGTTGGCGATGCCTGCGCCGACGTGGAAGCCGCCATAGATGCCCGTGAAGTCGTACATCGCGGGCCGATAGACGGCGGGCGGCGTGTAGGCGGGGGCAGGCGTCGGCATATCGGCGGCGCGCGCGGGAGCGCCCGCGGCCGTTGCGGCCGCAGCCGACAGAAATGCCAAGAGAGCGGGAGTGAGGCGCCTCATACCGGACCCTCGGAGTAACGCAACGAACCGCAGTTTCTCTTTTTAACCGGCGGGTACAATGCTTCTGCGGTCCGCCCCCGCATAGTGCAAAAAAACAACATCACACCGGAATATCGCGGCGGGAAAGGCCGGTAGACCCTGGCTCCGGCTACCCCGCCAACGTTGACGGTGAATTTGACCGTGTCGTTGGCCGGGCTGCCGAACGTGGGAAGCAAATCCAAGCCGCAGTTGGCCGCCGACGTACACGTCGCGTTCGAGCTAAGGTCGACGTAGAGGTACTCGACCTTGGCCGTCCAGTTGTCGCCCAGCGCGAACTCGACGCCCGCGCCCGCCGTCCAGCCCAGCTGGGTGCCGCTGTCGTAGGTCACCGTGCCGATGGCGCCGTTGGCGAGACCGGCTTGGACATTGCCGAAGGCCAAACCGCCGGTGCCGAAGATCAAGACGCGGTCCGCGGCCAAGCCAATGCGGCCGCGCACGGTGCGAGCCAGTTGTTTGCCGTCTGGCAGCTCGCGGACGTCACGCCGGCGGCGTTGACGTTGGCGCAGAAATCCGTTCGACGGAGTGACCGTACCCTTGATGGTCGAATAGTCGATGTCGCCTTCGATACCGAACACCATCTGGCTGGCTTGGAAGTTGACGCCGAGCGTGCCGCCGATCAGCCAGCCGTTGGTGTCAAAATCGCCGGTCGTCGTACCGAGACCGTTATTTGCATCGGTCCAGTTGCCGGTGCCGAAGGCGCCGCCGCCGTTGATGCCGACACAGACGCTGCCCCAATTGTAGACGGGCGGAGCAACCGGAACGTATGTGGCGGGCGCGCGTGGCGGTGGTGCGGGCGCTGGCGGAAGGTCAGCCGCAAAAACCTGAGATCCGGCCACGATCATGAGCGCGCCGGCAACGCCGGCGACGAGCGTTCGCGTCATGCAACTCTCCTGTTCCATGGCGCGCCCTACTACAACCGCGCCGTTAACACTTTTGGTGTTCAGGAACCGTTTGTTGCCGTCGCCAACTGGCCCAACAAGTTTCTGACCTGATGAGAAAAAAGCATCGCCCAAAAGCAACAGGGAACGACTTTTGGAGGCCGCGATATGGTTAATGCCGCCGGACCCTACCAGCCCGGGCGCTTGGGCGAGGCTTAGGTTTAATCGCGCGTAGCGAGCGGGGCGCCGTCGAAGCCGAATTTGTAGTTGATGCCGCCACGGATCACGCTGATGCCCTGGAAGGACGTCGCCGTGGTGCGCTCGGCCAGCGGAAACGTGTAGGTGACCGCGCCAAGGTTGGCGAAGAGATATTCCACTCGACCGGTCCAGTTTGGCGCAAACGCGTATTCGAAGCCGGCGCCGGCCGCCCAGCCGATCCTGTTGTTGGTGATGGTCTCGACGGCGCCGGCGGTGGCGTTGTTTACCGAGCCGAAATTCTGCGTGCGGGTGACCTGATCCTGGCCCCAGGCAAAGCCGGCGGTGCCGTAGAACAGCAAGCGGTCAACCGTCAGCCCAAACCTGCCGCGAACCGTCGACAGATAGTTGATCTTGCCTTCGTGCTGGTTTGAACCATCGGGGGCAATGGTCGTGCCTTTGTTCGACAGCGCATCGAAATCGCCTTCGATGCCGATCATGTAGCTCGGATAGAAAAACCAGTTCGCGCCGATCTGGCCGCCGCCGATGATTCCGGATGAGTTGCTCGAGCCGGAGCTGATAAAGGCTCCGGTAACGGCATCAGTCGTGACGGCGCTGTTCTGGCCGGCCCAGGCGCCGCCGAAGTTTCCGCCGATGTAAAAGCCGGTCCAGTTGTAATAGGGGACGGGCGTTATTCCTGAGGGATAATAAGCCGGACCCGCCGATGGTGCGGGAAGATCCGCCGCGGACGCCGAACCAATAAGGCAGAGCAACGCGCCGGAGACGGCGACGCTCAGCAATAATCGACTGTTCAAAACACCAACCCCCTCGATGCCCTCCCTGCATCGCCCCGGAATGAGCTTACTTCACTTCCTCAGCGTGCAATGTGCCTTCGGCGTCACAGGCAGGCGAATTCGTTATGGTGGGCGGCAGACAATTCTGCTGAGCGCGCCGGCATGTTGCGGCGCAATGTTCTGGCAAAAAAAGAAGCCCCAGAGCCGAGCTGCTGGGGCTTCTCAACCAGACGGGTGCCGGGGGCGAAGGGGGGCCTGAGCCCAACAAGCCAGAATGATAATCCACATTAGTAAGCAGGGTATTACGGGAACGGAATGTGGCCTCCGCCCGGCTGCCGAAACGGCTCCGAGGGCCCGAAAAAGAACGAGCCCCGATGAATGATCGCATCGGGGCCCCTTCAGGCCGGTCTGTGTCATGACGAAAATGGAAGCCGGCAAGCGAATCGTAAGCGAGGGGGACGGTGAATTCAACACTCGATTGTGGGAATAAGGGGGAAATCTTCCCCTGTGTTTTCGCTGCCACGGTTGACTTTTTTTGACTGAGGTATCGGGCCAGTTTGCCATCGGCCGTTAGGGCTGCACCACAGCGCCTTTTCTCCGCGGGCCCTACAATCGGCGGGCGAAAATTGCGCATGCCGACTTGAATTCGGCGCCGGAACAAACTAAGAACATAAGAGGACAAGTTCTGTGTGGAAAGCGGCGATCATTGCCGCTGGAGCCTGGGACAACGGGACTGTCCCACATTAGGGTCGACCCCACATTAAGGCCGATCCCAATTGGGCGGTCGGCACCGCGCCAGCACGGCGGGTGCAATTAAAGCTGTTAGCGGAGACAATCATGGCGGGAAGCGTCAACAAGGTGATTTTGATCGGCAACCTCGGCGCCGATCCGGAAATTCGGCGGACCCAGGATGGGCGTCCGATCGCCAATCTCCGCATCGCCACCTCGGACTCCTGGCGCGACAAGGCAAGCGGCGAGCGCAAGGAGAAAACCGAATGGCACCGTGTCGTTATCTTCAACGAGAATCTGTGCCGGATCGCCGAGCAATACCTCAAGAAGGGCTCGAAGGTTTACATCGAAGGCCAACTGCAGACACGCAAATGGCAGGACCAATCCGGCCAGGATCGCTATTCGACCGAGGTCGTGCTGCAGGGCTTTCGCGGCGAACTGACGTTGCTCGACCGCGCTGGCGGCGGCGGTAGCGGCAGCGATTTCGGCTCAGACGACATGGGCGGCGATTTCGGCTCGCCCGGACCGACGCGCAAAGTGGCTGCCACAGCCGGTGCGCGCGGCGGCGGTGGGCGCGGCGACATGGACGATGAGATTCCGTTTTAGGGCGCGAGCCCGGCGGCACAATCCAGTGGCCGCCGCGAGGCAGTTGTGAGCCAACCCCGGTCGGCTCTTCTTCGGATTTGGCTCCCCAGCAATTCGGCTCCTCGCATGATGGCAACGCTCGTCCTCTCTTAGGGCTTGGGGGCCTCACGATGAGTTTTGCGCCGCTAAGGAATGCGGGGCCGACGATCGCGGTTCATGCCCTTGCCGCCATGGCTGCGTTCGTGCTCGGCATCGTGCAGTTTTGCGCGCCCAAGGGCACGCCCATCCATCGGACCATCGGCTGGCTGTGGGTGTTGCTGATGATCGCGGTGAGCGTCAGCGCGTTTTTCATTCACACGAACCGGCTATGGGGCCCGTGGAGCCCGATCCATCTGCTGGCGATCTTCACTCTCATCATGGTTCCGCTCGCCGTGCTGCATGCGCGACGGCATCAGGTCGCGTGGCACCGCGCAGCGATGATCTCGATCTTCGTCGGCGCACTGGTCATCGCCGGCGCTTTCACGTTGTGGCCCGGCCGCGTCATGCACACGGTCGTCTTTGGCGCTACGCCGTAGCGCGGGGGCAGAGCGATGATCGATGTCATCCTAGCCATCAAGTTCGCACACATGCTCGGCGTCGCCGTCATGTTCGGGACTTGGCTCGCCATCGCCGCGTTCATGCTGCTCGCCCATTGCTCGCGCAACACGTCGGTCGTGGCGCTGACGTCGCAATTCATCGTCAGGATCGAAATGATCGTGATGACCGCTGCCGTCGTGCTGCAGCCGATCAGCGGTTTTCCGCTCGCTTATGCGATCGGGCTGGACCCGCTCGGCGAACTCTGGCTCGTCGTTTCGATCGCGGCGTACGGCGTCGTGGTCTTGTGCTGGCTCACTGCCGTCGTCATCGAATTTCGCATCCGCAAGGTGACGCGCGAGGCCGCGCTCAACAACGTTCCGCTGCCTGCGGCCTACAAAACCTTGTTCCGCGTCTGGGCAGCACTTGCGGTCCCCATCCTCGGCGGCATGGTCGCGCTGTTTGCGTTGATGGTCTGGCAGCCGCAGTGGGACTGAGCGGCGTCGACGGCGCAGTGGGCCGCCTTTGCGCAACCGTCAGCCGGCGAGTGCGATCGGCGGATTCGGTGTCTCGCTTTCCTCGGCCAGCGCCGACAGTGCCGGACCGGCCAAAATATAAGTGAGACATTCCGGCAATGGACGGAATCCGTTATACTGATAGAAATTCTGCGCCGGATTGTCGGAGCGGACCGTCAACTCGAGGATCTGACTGCCGAGGGTTTGCGCGAGCGCGGCGACACGCGCGAAGAGCGCGTGCGCCACGCCGGCCTGGCGGTGGGCGGGCTCGACGAAAAGGTCCTGGATGTAGACGATCGGCGTGTTCCAGCCGGTGATGGCGCGCTGGCTGCAGGTCACCATGCCGATCGCGCGGCCGGCGTCTTCGGCGATGAACGCGGTAAAACTAGCGTTTGGACCAAATCCATCGCGCAGCCGGTCGGCTTCGGTGGCGCAGACGGCGTGAAGAGAATTTTCGGCTTCCACCAAGAGCCGCTTCAGCCGCATCAACTCAGAAACGTCGGAGGGGTGTGCCGCCCGCACCCAAAAAGGGATCGCTTCCATGCCCCACCGCTTCGCCGGTGCGCCCCCTGCGACATCGTGCGCGATGCTGGTTAACGAAACATTAGCGCCTCGACGTTTCAGCCTGCGAGAATGGCGCGGGCGCCATCGACGACGTATTGCACCGCGAGTGCCGCAAGCAGCACCCCAAGCAGACGCGACAGCACGATGTTGCCGGTTTTGCTGAGGAGTCTGCCGATCCGCTCGGCGAAAAAGAAAACGATAAAACAGGACGCTGCGACGAGCAGCACGACCGCGATCAGAAACGCCAGCAGTACGATGTCTTGGCCCGCCCGGCCGGCAAGGAGAATGGTGGCGGTGATCGCGCCCGGCCCCGCCAATAGCGGAATCGCCAGGGGAAAGGCAGCGACGTTGCGCACATGCTCTTCGATGGCCTGTTCGGCCGCTTCGCCCTCGCGGCGCATGCGGACCCCGAACACCATTTCGGAGGCGGTGGCGAACAACAGAAGTCCGCCGGCGATGCGGAACGCCGACAGCGAGATACCAAGAGTATCGAGCAGCCGATCGCCGATCAGCGCCGCGCCGACAAGGATGAGGCCGGCGATCAGGCTCGCGCGCACGGCGACACTGACACGGGCGGTACGCGGGAAGCCTTCAGTCACTGACAGGAAGGCCGGCGCGAGGCCGATCGGATCGACAACAACAAACAGGGTCAGCAGCGCTGAGACGGCGTAATCGAGCAACATGAGCGATCCAGCATTGGCGTGCCGCCGCAGTGTGCCAGGAACGCAGAGCGCGGTCTTGTCCCGGCGCCGCGGACGGACAACCAAGCGGGGCCGGCCCTTGAAAGAGTACTTTCGCAAGGGGATTTCGAGGGCCGGATTTCGTGCCATAAGGCCTTGAAACTGAAGCGGAAAATCATACATCACTATAGCCGATTCAGGTGGCGCTCCGCCGCTCAATCGGCTATGAAAATTCGATACGATTCGAGCTACGGATTCTTTCGTTGCCAGATCAGGATAATCCCCCGCCGCCACCGTCGTCTGACGGCGATCCCTCCGATATCCGTCCCATTTCGATCACGGAGGAAATGAAGCGCTCCTACCTCGACTACGCCATGAGCGTGATCGTGGCGCGGGCGCTGCCGGACGTTCGCGACGGTCTGAAGCCGGTGCATCGGCGCATTCTGTTTTCGATGCACGAGAACGGACACACACCGGACAAAAAGTATGTCAAGTGTGCGCACGTCGTCGGCGACGTCATGGGCAAATATCACCCGCACGGCGACCAATCAATTTACGACGCTCTCGTACGCATGGTGCAGGACTTTTCCATGCGCCTGCCGCTCATCGACGGGCAGGGCAATTTCGGCTCGGTCGATGGCGACAATCCCGCGGCCTACCGTTACACCGAGTGCCGGCTCGCCAGGTCGGCGATGGAACTGCTGCGCGACATCGGCAGCGACACCGTCGACTTCCAGGCCAACTACGACAATTCCGAGCACGAGCCGTCGGTGCTGCCGGCGCGCTTTCCCAATCTTCTGGTCAACGGCGCCGGCGGCATCGCCGTCGGCATGGCGACCAACATCCCGCCGCACAATCTCGGCGAGGTGATCGACGCCTGCATCGCGCTGATCGACAATCCGGCGCTGACGATCGACGATCTGATCGGCATCGTGCCGGGACCGGACTTCCCGACCGGCGGCATCATTTTGGGCCGCCAGGGCATCCGCGCCGCCTATCACCTCGGCCGCGGCGCCATCGTGATGCGTGGCAAGGTCGAATTCGAGACGCTGCGCGGCGAGCGTGAGGCGATCGTCGTTTCCGAAATCCCTTATCAGGTCAACAAGGCCCATATGGTAGAGCGCATCGGCGAACTGGTGCGCGAGAAAAGGATCGAGGGCATTGCCGCGCTGCGCGACGAGTCGGACCGCGACGGCTACCGGGTGGTGATCGAGCTGCGGCGCGACGCCGTGCCCGACGTCGTACTCAACCAGCTTTATCGCTTCACCGCGCTGCAGTCCTCGTTCGGCGCCAACATGGTGGCGCTCGACGGCGGACGTCCGCTGGTGATGAACCTGAAGGACTTGCTGACGTCCTTCGTTGCGTTCCGCGAAGAGGTCATTTCGCGGCGCACGAAGTTTCTGCTCGGCAAGGCGCGCGACCGCGCCCACATCTTGGTCGGTCTCGCGATCGCAGTCGCCAATATCGACGAGATGATCCGGCTGATCCGCGCTTCGAAAGACGCCAACGCGGCGCGCGACGAGTTGATGGGCCGCGACTGGCCGGCGCGCGACGTCGCCGCCATGGTCACGCTGATCGACGATCCGCGGCACCGCGTGTCGCCCGAAGGCACCACGCGGCTCTCGGCCGAGCAGGCCAAGGCCATCCTCGATCTGCGCTTGCAGCGCCTCACCGCACTTGGCCGCGACGAAATCAAGGCCGAACTCGACAAGCTCGCTACGGAGATCGCCGATTATCTCGACATCCTGCGCTCGCGCGCGCGCATCCAGGCGATCGCCAAGGATGAGCTCAACGCTGTGAAGTCCGAGTTCGCCACGCCGCGCCGCACGGTCATCATCGACCAGGAAGGCGAGATGGAGGATGAGGACCTGATCCAGCGCGAGGACATGGTCGTAACCGTCTCGCATGCGGGCTACGTCAAGCGGGTGCCGCTTTCGACCTACCGGGCGCAGAAGCGCGGCGGCAAGGGCCGCGCCGGCATGCAGACCCGTGACGAGGATTTCGTCACGCGCCTGTTCGTCGCCTCGACGCACACGCCGGTGCTGTTCTTCTCCTCGCGCGGCCAGGTCTACAAAGAAAAAGTCTGGCGGCTGCCGCAAGCCGCGCCGCAGGCGCGCGGCAAAGCGATGATCAACATCCTGCCGCTCGAGCAGGGCGAGAACATCACCACGATCATGCCGCTGCCCGAGGACGAGGCGACCTGGGACAAGCTCGACGTGATGTTCGCGACCACGCGCGGCACGGTGCGGCGGAACAAGTTGTCCGACTTCGCCGACGTACGGCGTTCGGGCATCATCGCCATGAAGCTCGACGAGGGCGACGCCATCGTCGACGTGCAAATCTGCACCGAGAACGATGACGTTCTACTGACCTCGGCGGCCGGGCAGTGCATCCGCTTCGCCGTCGACGATGTGCGGGTCTTCCAGGGCCGCACCTCGATGGGCGTGCGCGGCATCAATCTTGGAAATGATAAGGAAGGCTTGGGCGACAAGCTGATTTCGTTGTCGATCCTCCGCCACGTCGACGTGACGGCCGAAGAGCGGGCCGCCTATCTGAAGCGCGCCAACGCCGTGCGTCGCGGCGGCAACGGGGAGGGCGAGGAGAACGGCGCCGATGCCGAAGAGGCCGAGGGCGCCATCGAGCTTGGCCAAACGCGCTACGTCGAATTGTCAGCGGCCGAACAATTCGTGCTGACAGTCTCTGAAAATGGTTTTGGCAAACGCACGTCGTCCTATGAATATCGCACCACCGGTCGGGGCGGCAAAGGCATCGTCGCCATGGCGATCACCGAGAAGAATGGCAGCATCGTCGCGTCATTCCCGATCGAAGAAACCGACCAGATCATGCTGGTCACTGACGGCGGGCAGCTTATCCGCTGTCCGGTCGACGGCATCCGTATCGCCGGCCGCGCAACGCAGGGCGTCATCGTGTTCTCGACCGCGGAAGGCGAGAAGGTCGCGTCGGTTGAACGTTTGTCCGAAGAGGGCGACGAGAACGGCGGCGAATGAGCTATCCGGCTTGGAATAGGGCCTGCTCGGCAGGCCGGACCTGCCGGACGTTCAAGCGGCACGCACACCATTGAAGAATCCGGTCACCTTCGATTCGAGGTCCTTGGCGCGGGACGCCAGGTGCGCCGTTAAATCCGCGATCTCGCCGAATGTCGTGGCGCTACGGCGCGCAGCTTGCTCGACCGACAGCATTTCGGTCGCCGGACGAGCGGACCTGGCTCACCGATCGTCTCGCAGCCGAGCGCCGGCAACGCGAAGCAAATAGAAGGTGGTCTCCTTGCTCAGGCCGGTCGCACCCGCAATGTTGGGGATGAAGGCGGTGAGCGCGGAGATGATGCCCCAGCTGACCATGATGCGCGCGATCCACCGGCGTGCGCCAAATCGGTCCAACGCCAAATTCGACGGCAACTCGAACAGAAAATACGTGAGAAAAAAGACGCCGGAGCCGAAGCCGAACATGGTTGCCGTCAGACCGAGCGCGCCTTGTTCATCGTCAGCGCAGCGAAGCCGACGTTCACACGGTCCAGATAGGCGATGAAATAACAAGCGATCAGGAACGGGATAAGCCGCGCCGAGACCTTGCCGACGGTTCCGGTCTCCATATCCATGTCGGTTCTCCCGGGAGTCACACGGCCTTGATTATCCGGCCTCGCCGGGATGTTAACAGCCTCGGGCTTCAGTGTTGCCCCGGCGACTTCGGATTGCGATCGGAGAAGCCTACCTCAGTTGGTCGGCGGCCAATCAGCCGGCGGATATGGCACATGCATCGTGATGACGACGATCGGCGCGCCGCTACCCGGTATGACCTGATGCGGCGTATTCGCCGGCACGATCAGCATATCGCCCTTGACGACCGCGTGCGTCTCACCGCCTTCAATCGATGAGCCGTTGCGATTGTTGGCGTTGGTGCGCCTCTCGTCCACGAGCTTGCCGCCGGTGACGATGGTGCCCGTCCCTTCGAGGACAATGAACAGCTCGGCATCTTTTTCGTGGGACGCGGCCGGCGCTTTGCCGGGCCGATACTCGAGCTGCGCCTTGTAGGGCGCTAATAACAGGATCGGTTCAGCGACGCTTGGCGCAGCGCCCTTGCGGTCCGCCTTGGCCTTGTCGATCAGAGCCGTGATGTCGGAGTTACTCATGAACGTACGCATCGGCGGCGGAGCGGCCGTTTGCGCCATAACACTCGAGGAGATGACGCTCGAAGACACGACGCTCGAAAGCAAGGCGGCAGCAAGGAGAGCGAAGGCAAACGATGGCGAGCGCATGAAATCCTCCCGGTTCGGCCGGTATGACCGGCAGCGTTGTGCTCGCTGCTCGCCTCCGGCTGAGCCTATTGTGTTAGCAACCGAGGCAGTCATCAACCCGCTCCGGATTGCGTCTCTTTCGGGGCGGTGGAAAATCGCTATCATCGCGGTCCGTTTGCGAAACTTTCGGCTTAGGGGACTTGCTGTTCAATGAAATCCTTCAATTTCATGCGCGCCATACCGGTCGAAGATCAGTATGACGTCCTGGTGTGTGGCGGCGGGCCGGCGGGCAGTGCTGCTGCGGTTTCGGCGGCGAGGCTTGGCGCGAAAGTGCTGCTGGTCGAGGCCACAGGGTGCCTCGGCGGCATGTCGACATCGGGGCTCGTCAACACGTTCGGCCCGATGGGCGACGGCGAGCGGACGCTGGTCGGCGGATTCACGTTCGAACTGATCGAGGCGATGCATGAGCGCGGCTTCCTTGGTCCCGAGGTCACGCCGCACTATTGGATCACTCATTATAATCGCTGGATTCCGTTCGATCCCGAAGCACTCAAGCGGGTGCTCGACGAATACTGCGTCGATGCGGGGGTCGAATCCGATATTTCACGCGGGTCATTGACGCCGAGTGCGAGGGACACACCGTCACAGGAGCGGTCATCAGCAACATCGAAGGTCTAAGCCTGATCCGCGCTAAGACCTTCATCGATGCCACCGGCGATGCCGTGCTTGCGGCTGCCTGCAAGGTGCCGTGCAAGATTGCCGGCCGCGATTGGCCGTACCAGCCGGCGACGGTGTGCTCGACGTTCAGCGGCATCAATTGGGACGATCCCGCTTACAACACCAATGCCGGGACCGACGCGGTGCGCGAGAAGGTCAAGAAAGAATATCTGCCGCGGGCGAACGAGGATGGTCACTTCAGCCATCCCGATCACTTCATCGCCGGCATGAAGAAAGTCGGTCACATGACCGGCAATCTCAACGGCGGTCATATCTATGAATTGGATGGCCTTAGCGCCAAGAGCCTGACCGAAGGCATGATCCATGGCCGCAAGCTTGCCGTCGAATACATGGAATTTTACCGGAAATATGTGCCGGGCTGCGAGCGCATCGAGCTTGCTGCGACATCTCCGGTCATGGGCATGCGCGACACGCGACGCATCGTCGGCGAATTCGAACTGACCTATGAGGATTACAAAGCCGCCAGGCAATTCCCAGACCAGGTCGCCGTCTACAATCGGCCGGCCGACGTGCATTCGACGAACTCGTCGAAGGAGGAGTTCGAGCGCTTCATGCGCGACATGCACGGATCGCAGAAGCTGCCGCGCGGCGCCTGCGTCGGCATCCCGTACAGCATCCTGGTGCCGAAGGGTTGGGAGAACCTCTGGGCTGCGGGACGCTGCCACTCGAGCGAGACCAAAGTGCACGGCTCGATCCGAGCGCAGTCCGCCGCCTTCATGATGGGGCAAGCCGCGGCGACGGCTGCGGTGCAGAGCATCGCCACCGGCGAACCTGCTTGCGACCTCGACACTGAGAAACTGGTGGAAACGCTTCGCGCCGCCGGCTCGTATCTGCCGCAGCCGGCGCTGAGCAAGACCATGACGCGGTAGCGCGGCCATGGCGATCGCCCGCGCTTCGGCCAGGGCTGCCTTGTTGACGGCGGTGCTGCTTGGCTTTGCGCCGAACCCCGCGTCGGCCGATGATTTTTATGCCGGTAAGATCGTCAATTTCATTGTCGGCACTGACGTCGCCGGCGGTTTTGCGATCTATGCGCGCCTGATTGCCAAGCATCTCGGCCGTTTCATTCCCGGCAATCCAACCATGGTGGTCAAGACCATGCCGGGCGCGGGCGGTGCGACGGCGGCGGCTTTTCTTTATCGTCGCGCGCCGGCCGATGGCTTGACGATCGCGGCGCTGACGCCGAACGCCATCAGCGGCCAGGTGATGGAGGAGGGGCAGAGCCAATTCGATCCGACAAAGTTTTATTACCTCGCGGGCGCTGAGCGCGGCACCCGCCTGTGCATGACCTTCTACACGTCGAAGATCAAAACATTCGAGGATGCGCTCGCAAAGACTGCGATTATCGGAGCGACCACAGGCGGAAGTCCCGCGACCGAATATGCCGCCTTTCACAAGCGCGCGCTCGGCGCCAAGTTCAACATCGTCAGCGGCTATCGCGATCCCGGCGACATCTATCTCGCCATGGAGCGCGGCGAGATCGACGGCGTGTGCGGCCTCGATTGGGCCGCCACCAAGGCGCAGCGGCCGGATTGGCTGCGCGACAAGAAACTCCATCTCCTGATCCAGGACAATATCGAGCCCGATCCCGAACTTAGCGCGTTCGGCGTGCCGCAGCCGTGGAAATACATCAAGGACGAGATCGACCGCCGCGCGGTCGAACTGATGATCGGCTTTCAGCAGGCCTTCGGCAAAGCGTACGTGGCGCCGCCCGACGTGTCGGCCGACCGTATTGCCATTCTGCGCGACGCGTTTGCCGCTGCGCTGCGCGACAAGGAGCTTTTGGCCGACGCCGAAAAGCAGCGTATCGAGATCACGCCGCAGAGTGGGGACGCCGTCGAGCGCGCGGTCCTCGACCTTTACGCGGCGCCGAAGATGGTCGTGGCGCGGCTGAAGCAGATCGTGGTGCCTTAAGGGCCTACTCGCCGGTCCATTGCGGCGGGCGCTTTGCGAGAAAGGCGTCGAGCCCTTCGCGGAAATCGTGGCTCATATAGCACATCAGGATCAGGTCCTCGCCTTCCTCGCGAGTGAGTCGACGCTGCAGACGGCCCAGCGCCTGCTTGGTGGCGTTCAGCGTGAGCGGCGCGTGGCTCGCGATCAGGGCCGCAAGTTCGTCGGCACGCCGTTGCAGCGCCGGAAGGTCCTCCACCACCTCGCTCAGCAAACCGACGCTTGCGGCTTCATCGGCGCCGACAAGGCGGGCTGTAAAGATGAGGTCTTTCACGCGCGCCGGTCCGACCAGGGCGGTCAGTCGGCTGATGTTCGACATCGACAGGCAGTTGCCGAGCGTTCGGGCGATCGGGAATCCGATCCTCGCGGTTTTGGTGCCGATGCGCAGATCGCAGCACGCGGCGATGCCGGCGCCGCCCCCGGTGCACGCGCCGTTGATCGCCGCAATTGTCGGGACAGGGCATTGTTCGAGCTGGGTGAGCACGCGGTCGATGCGGGCTTCATAGTCGAGCGCATGCTGCGGCGTGGTGAAGGCGCGAAACTGGTTGATGTCGGTGCCGGAGGCGAATGCCTTGTCGCCGGCGCCTTGAAACACCAGCACCTTGATCGTGCGGTCGCCGTTCGCCTGCTCGCAAATCTTCGCCAGCCGTTCATACATTTCGAAGGTAAAGGCATTGCGGGCCTGCGGGCGGTTGAATGTGACCCGCCCGACGCCGTCCCGAAGCTCGAAAAGGAGGTCGTTCGCCGTTGGCGATTGCTGGTCCATACCGCGCTCTCCGGTCCTTCATAGTCTCCGTGCCGCAGCAGCATTCCTGCGGCGGCGAATTAGAGATAGTACACTAACCGTCGTTGGGCTGCAGGCTTGAGGGGAGCTGTCAGGGGCGATGATGACGACTAGGCCGAGGCTTTTTCGATTCGCGCGACGCAACACCGCGGCACTGTCGGGCAATGGGGCCCGCCAGTTTGCGCTGTCTCATGCCATGTGCATCTATCAGCCCACCGCCATCTATTCGTTCATTCCCAAAAACGCCTGCTCGACCCTGCGCTTTTCCGTTGCGCTGGCCAATGGCTGCGTATCCGGCGACTCCGATGTGAACTGGATTCACGAGAACAACGAGACCTTCAAGGCATGGCGCTTCCAGGCGCAGACCGGCTACTCGACCGATCCGGACGACCTGACCTTTCGGACGTTTGTTGAGCGCATCCCTCAGGTGCTGCGCCGGAACGAGCACTGGCGCCCGCAGGCCGATTTTGTGATCTATGAGAACTACGACGATTGGTTTTGCGTCGAGGATTTCGGCCGTGCAGTCGAAACCCTGCGCGACAGGATCGGCTTCGAGGTAAGAGACACCCGGCACCTTCTCGATCACGGTACGTATCGTCACAAGCTTATCGATCGGGACAGCGGCTCTGCCGATATGCCGGTGCGCGACATTGCCGCCATGAAGCGGAGCGGAGTACCGCCAGCCATCGAAAGCCTGTTTGATGATACAATCCGCGCGGCGGTCCGTTCGGCCTACGCCGACGATTTCGCGCTCTATCAGAAGCGTATCGGCCGGCCCTGTTTGTTTGCTTGAGTGCCGCGCTATTGCCCGCGCCGGGCGGAGCTGGCGAAGCGTTTGGCCTCCTCGGCGGCGCGAAACAGCGCCTTCGCCTTGTTGATGCATTCCTGCTGCTCAAAGGCTGGGTCGGAATCGGCGACAATGCCGGCGCCGGCCTGTACGTACATGGTGCCGTCCTTGACCAGCGCTGTGCGCAACACGATGCAGGTATCCATTTCCTCACCGGCGGAGAAATAGCCGACGCAGCCGGCGTAGAGCGAGCGCTTCTCTTTCTCGAGTTCGTCGATGATCTGCATGGCGCGCACCTTGGGCGCGCCCGAGACCGTGCCGGCCGGAAAACCGGCCGCGAGCGCATCGAGCGGATCGCGATCGTTGCGCAGCCTGCCCTCGACGTTGGAGACGATGTGCATCACCTGGCTGTAGCGCTCGATGAAGAACTGGTCGGTGACCTTGACCGTGCCGATTTCGGCAACGCGGCCGACGTCGTTGCGGCCGAGGTCGAGCAGCATGAGATGCTCGGCGCGCTCCTTGGGATCGGCCAGGAGTTCGGCCTCGAGCGCCTGGTCTTCGTGCGGTGTCGCGCCGCGCCGACGCGTGCCGGCGATCGGGCGGATCGTCACGGTGCCGCCGGCGGCCTTGACCAGAATTTCGGGGCTGGAGCCGGCGACCGAAAAGGCGCCGAAATCGAGGAAGAACAAATAGGGCGATGGGTTGACGCGGCGCAGCGCGCGATAGAGCGAAAACGGCGGCAGCGCGAACGGCGCCTCGAAGCGTTGCGACAGCACCACCTGAAAAATGTCGCCGGCGGCGATGTACTCCTTGGCGCGCAGCACCATCGCGCTTGAATTCATCGGGTGTCGTGTTCGAGCGCGGCGCCACATCGAGCGGTCCGGCGTGGACGTCCGCAGCCGATTTGTCGAGCGGCGCGATCGAGCGCATCGACGATAGCCGACAGGCGCTCGGTCGCGCGCGCGAGCGCGGCCTTCGCCGCGACGCCGGCTTGCGGGCGCACCGGCGTGACGACGGTGATGCGTGTCTTCAACGGCATCGAAAGCGACGATGATCGTCGGGACGCACCAGGATGGCGTCGGGAATGCCGATCGGATCGGCTCCGGGCTCCGGCAGCTCTTCCATCAGCCGCACCATGTCGTAGCCGAGATAGCCGAACACGCCGGCCGCCATCGGCGGCAGGTCGTCCGGCAGTGCGATGCGGCTCTCGCGCGATGAAGGCGCGCAGCGCAGTCAGCGGTTGCTCGGTCAGCGGCGTAAACAGCGTCCGGATTGTTCTGCGGCGCGCGATTGATTTCGGCGCGGCGGCCGTTGGCGCGGAAGATGACGTCGGGCTCAAGCCCGATGATCGAATAGCGTCCGCGCACGGCGCCGCCCTCGACCAACTCGAGCAGGAAACTCATCGGGCGTGACCGCGATGATTTTCAGAAACGCGGAGACCGGCGTTTCCAGGTCGGCGACCAGCGTCGTCCAGACGACCTGCGGTTCGCCGGCCGCATAGCGCGCCGCGAACGCCTCCGGCGAAGGCTCGATTTGCATTATCCGGAGTGTTATTGCCGAGCGCTTGCGCAATCCCGGCCTGATTGACGCTGGTGCCCAGATAGGCTTCGAGCCAGCCGATATATTGGCCGAAGACGTCGTCGCTCAATTGGCGCTGCAGCGTCTGATCGAGGCTCTTGGCTTCGGGCGATTGCGGATCGAGCGGCGGCGTTTTCACGTCGGTGACTTTGAAGACGATCCATTGTGTGGGCTGGTCGCCTTCGGCGGTTCCGTAGGCGTCTTTCCCCGTGCGGAACACGGCGTCGATCATCTTCGCCGAAAGAGCGGCTGTCGCCTTTTCGCGTTGCAAGGCTGTCGCGGTTTCCAACTTCAGGCCGTCGCCTGCAGCAAGCGTATCGAGGGGCGTGCCGCCGTTGAGCTTTTCAAGCATGTCGGCGGCCTTGGACTTCAGGCGCGAGGCGATCTGGTCATTGTGCCAGTGCTCTTGGACCTGGTCCTTGACCTCGTCGAGGGTGCGGTCGCGCGCGGGCGTAATGCTGGTCACGTCGTACCAGACGTAACCGCCGTCGGCCTCGATCGGATCGTTGTCGACGCCGACATCGGTCGCGAACGCCGCGCTCACCACATCGCCGTTGCGCGGGATGCTCACAAGCTTGCCCGAAGGGTCGCGGCCGGAGCGGTCGATCGCATCGTAGGTCACAACCGGCAGCTTAAGTCTTTGCGCAACTTCTTCGAGCGTGGCCCCCCCGGCGCGCTCGTCTTCCATCTTGTCGTGAATGTCCTGGACTTGCGTCTTGGCGCGATCGAGTGCCAGGTCGTTGCGAATTTGCGGGGCAACATCGGTCAGCGTCTTGGCGTCCTCAGGCACGATCTGCAAGACGGTGACGAGAACCGCGCCAAATTTGCCGGCAACGGGCGTGCTGACTTCACCCTCTTTGAGCGAGAACGCCGCATCGGCGACGGCGGGGTCGATGATGGCGGATTTCGGCACCGTGCCGAGATCGATGTCCTGCTCCTTGAGACTGCGCTCCGCCATCAGCGCCGCAAATGTGAGCCCAGCTTTGACGCGATCGCTCGCAGCCTGGGCGTCCGCCATGGTCGGAAATACGATCTGCTCGACGTGCCTGCGTTCCGGCGTGATGTAACGGCTGCGGTTTTGTTCAAACGCCTTCTTGACGTCCTCCTCCGACACCTCGACGGTCTTGGCCAGTTCTTGAGGCGTAACGACGACGGTCACGATCTTTCGATACTCGGGCGCGCGGAACAGGATTTTGCGATCCTCAAAATACGTGTTGAGCTCCTCCGCAGTCGGCTGCGGGATGTCGCCAGCTTGGGCCGGACCGAGCGCCACATATGAAATGCTGCGCTGCTCGTTCTGAAATTGGTTGACCGCAGCCGCCCAGGCTTTCGGCACGCCGAGATTGCCGGATACTGAATCGATAATCTGCCGCCGCAACATGGCGGCGCGTTGCTCGGCGACAAATCGCTGCTCGTTATAGCCCGCGTTGCGCAGGAGTTGCTCAAATCGAACGCGATCGAATTTGCCGTTAGGCGTCATGAACGTCGGGTCGGTCGTAATGCGGCGGGCAATCTCTTCGTTTGAAATGGCGAGCCCCATCTGCTTGACGCGCTCGTCGAGACCCGCTTGCGTTACCATTTCGCCGAGCACCTGGCCCGGCAGGCCGAGCGCGGCGGCCTGTTCCGGAGGCAGCGGATGACCCAGTTGCTGAGTTAATTGCTGCATGCGCTGGTTATAGTTCTGCCGGAATGTGTCGATCGGGATCTCGGTGCCGCCGATCTTGGCGACCGTCGACCGGCCAAACCCGCGGAAAATGTCGTTGATGCCCCAGACTGCGAAGCTGCCCGCGAGCAGTGTCATGACCACGCCCATGACCGTGCGGCCGAGCCAATTAGAGGAGGCTTTGCGGATACCTCGAAGCATGGGTTCAACGCTCGGGAATGATGCCGCTGACGATGTCCGTCAGGCTGCTGATGAAAAGCGGCGCATCATAAGGAGCGCCGTCTTGCGCCGCAACCAACGGGATTCTCAGGTAAAACGCCTCTTTTCCGGTTTCAACCGATCTGCTAACGGCTGTTTGGCGCATTTGTAAGGCTATTCTCCATGGCGCGCCGCCCGCTGGTCGCAGGCAATTGGAAGATGAATGGGCTCTCCGGCGCCCAGGTGGAGTTGGACAAGATCATTGCCGGGTCGGACAAACTGCCTGCCCACGTCGATGTCCTGGTCTGTCCGCCGTTTTTGCTTATTCCGGGATTCGCGGCGCGCGCCAAGGGGACGCGCGTGGGTATCGGCGGACAAGACTGCCACGCCAAACCGTCAGGCGCGCACACGGGAGATATTGCCGCCGAAATGCTGGCGGATGCCGGTGCGTGCGCCGTGATCGTAGGCCACTCGGAGCGGCGGAGCGACCACCACGAAACCGACGCCGAGGTGCGCGCCAAGGCCCTGGCGGCCAACCGGGCCGGTCTTCTTGCGATCGTCTGCGTGGGTGAGACGCGCGCCGAACGCGATGCCGGTCATGCGCTTTCGGTCGTCCGTACCCAACTCGACGGTTCGCTCCCCGATGGCGCGGATAATCTCGTGATCGCCTACGAGCCGGTCTGGGCAATCGGGACCGGCCTGACGCCGACGCCCGGCGACGTCGCCGACATGCAGAGTTTTATCCGGCAACGGGTTTGCTCATGCTACGGCGAAGCCGGGCAGGGGCTTCGCATCCTCTACGGCGGTTCGGTGAAGCCGGCCAACGCCAAGGAGTTGATGGCGATCGACAACGTCGATGGCGCGCTGGTGGGCGGCGCGAGCCTGGTTGCCGACGAGTTTATGGCGATTGCGTCGGTTTATCGGTAACATCCGCTCACCGCCGAAGCCAACAAAGGCGGATGGGAGGATGTTATGAGCATTCAGCGGATCATCGCGGTGACCGTCGGTTTGGTGCTGCCGTTTTTCGTAGCCTATGCCCAGGCGGCCGACCTCAAGGTGTTCAGCTCTACGGCCTTGAAGACCGTGCTCGATGAACTCGGCCCACAGTTTGAAAAAGCGACCGAAAACAAACTCGTGACTAACATCGGGCCTGCCGCGGTCCTCAAGGGGCAGATCGATAAGGGCGGCGTCTTTGACGTCGCCATCCTGACCGCTCCGTTGACCGATGTTCTCGTCAGTGACGGCAAGGCGAGTGCCGCGAGCCGCACGCCGATTGCACATGCGGGCCTCGGCGTTGCGGTCCATAAGGGTGCTCCGAAACCGGACATTAGCACGACGGCCGCTTTCAAGACCGCGCTGCTGAATGCCAAGTCGATCGGCTATGCGGCTCAAGGCGCCAGCGCTCCAGCGTTACAGGCGATCTTCCAGAAGCTCGGCATTGCGGACGACCTGAAACCGAAGATCAAGTTGCTCGACGGCGCCGCCGGCGCCGCCGTTGCCAAAGGCGAAGTCGAGATCGGCATCACGCAAATCAGCGAGATCCTGCCTTACGCCGACGATGAATTGGTTGGGCCTTTGCCGGCGGATGTGCAGGCCTACACGAACTTCTCGGCGTCGGTCGCGGTGGACAGTAAAGCGGCAGACGCAGCGCAGGCGCTGATCAAGTTCCTGACCGCGCCGGCGGCAGTCGTTGTGATCAAGGCCAAGGGGATGGAGCCGGGTTAGCGCCCGAAGGCCTCGCGCGCGTTTACGTTTCGGTTTATCGTTCCGATAACGAAAGACGTCGCCGCGCGTTCGGTTCAGCCGCGCGGCGACGAACGCGGCGAACACAGCCGCCGCATCAGGGAGGATGCCATGACGGATTCGCAAAATCCGATTCGCCGACGTTCCTTGCTATTGGGCGCGGGTACCGCGTTTGCCACAGCCGTCGCACCGCCCGCGAGCGCAGAGACCCATGCTTCAGCGCCGGCCCCGGCTGCTCCCGATGCCGAACCGCTGCTGACTTTAACCGCGACCGAGCACGCCTTCTTTGCCGCCGCCGCCGATACGATGATTCCGGCCGATGATCTGTCGCCGTCCGGCAGCGATTGCGGCGTCGCCACCTTTATCGACCGCCAGCTCGCCGGAGCCTACGGCAACGGTGCGCGGCTCTACCGCGACGGACCGTTCACCAAGGCGAAGCCGGAGCTTGGTTATCAGCTGCCGCTCAATCCGCGCGAATTCTTCAGGACCGGGATCGCTGCGGCCAACGACTGGTCGCGCAAAACCTACGGCAAGGATTTCGATCGCCTCGCCGCCGCCGACCGCGAAGCCGCGCTCAAGGGGATGGAAGCCGGCAAGGCGGAGTTTCCGGGTTTCTCCAGCCGGATGTTCTTCGAGGCCCTGCTGCAAATTACGATGGAAGGCTTTTTTGCCGATCCGATGTACGGCGGCAACCGCGACAAGGTCGCCTGGAAGATGGTCGGCTATCCGGGCCTGCCTGCGGCCTATCGAGAAGACATCAAGACCTATTTCGGCAAGAAATACGATAAGCCGCCGCGCTCGATCGCGGACTTTTCGTGAGGGAGGCGGACCATGACCACGATGCTTAAGGAAACGGATGCTGTCGTCATCGGTGTCGGCTGGACCGGGTCGATCCTCGCGCGCGAATTGACGAAGGCCGGTCTCAATGTCGTCGGTTTGGAGCGTGGCGCAAAGCGCATGCCGCGCGAGGATTTCACGATTCCGGCGGTGCGTGACGATCTCAAATACGCGGTCCGTCAGGAACTGTTCCAGGACACGCAGCTCGAAACCGTGTCGCTGCGCCATTCTCCCTCTGAAACTGCGTTGCCGATTCGCCGGCTTGGCTCGTTCCTGCCAGGCACCGACCTCGGGGGTGCCGGCGCCCACTGGAACGGCATGACGTGGCGATGGCTGCCGTCCGATCACAACCTGCGTACCCATCTGACCGAACACTATGGCAAGAACGCTATTCCTGCCGAAATGACGATCGAGGACCTGCCGGTCTCCTACGACGAGCTTGAGCCCTATTACGACAAGTTCGAAAAGCTCTGCGGGGTGTCGGGCAAAGCCGGCAATCTGCGCGGCAAGATCATCGATGGCGGCAATGTGTTCGAGGGTTCGCGGCAAAACGAATATCCGAATCCGCCGCTCGCCAAGAGCATGGCCGGAACCATCATGGACGACGCGTCACGGAGCCTCGGCTATCATCCGTTCCAGGCGCCGTCGAGCAACGCCAGCCAGCCCTACACGAATCCCGAAGGGCTGACGCTCGGCGCTTGCGAATATTGCGGTCACTGCGAACGCTTTGGCTGCGAAGCCAACGCCAAGGCGTCGCCGAACGTTTGCGTGCTGCCGGCGCTGCTCGCCGATCCGAGGTTTGAACTGCGGCACCACGCGCAAGTGAAGGAGCTCGTCTACGACAAGGCGGCGCGTAAGGTGAAGGCGGTCCGCTATGTCGATACCCGAAGCGGCGAGGAATACGAGCAGCCCGCGGGCATCGTCATCCTCGGCGCCTATGTGTTCAACAACGTGCTGCTGATGCTGACGGCGGGGATCGGCGAGCCATACGACTACCAGACCGGCAAGGGCGCGGTCGGCAAGAACTACTGCTATCAGGTTAGCGGCAACAGCGTGGCGGTGTTCTTCGAGAACAAGGAGATCAACCCGTTCATGGCCGCCGGCGCCCACGGCGTGCTGATCGACGATTTCAACGGCGACAATTTCGATCACGGCGGCTTGGGCTTCTTTGGCGGCGCCTGGATTCAGTCTGGGCCGACCAACGGCCGTCCGATCCTCACGCGTCCGGTGCCACCCGGCACGCCGCGCTGGGGCTCCGATTGGAAGAAGGCGACGGCGAAGTGGTACAACCACGCCTTCGCGATCGGCGCATCGGGCTGCAACTATGCCCACCGCGAGAATTTCCTGGACCTCGATCCTACTTACCGGGATGCGCTCGGCCGGCCGCTGATCCGCATGTCGTATAACTTCCGCGAGAATGACTACAAGCTCGCGGAATATGTCGGCGGCGTGCTGGGCCGGCTCGCCAAGGCGATGAATCCGACGGTCATGAGCAGCCCGAGCGTCAAGCGTGGCGACTACAACGTCGTGCCTTACCAATCGACGCATAATACGGGCGGCACGATCACCGGCACCGATCCGAAGACGAGCGTCGTCAACCGCTATCTGCAGGCGTGGGGCGCCGACAATCTGTTCGTGATGGGCGCGTCGGTGTTTCCGCAGAACGCGTCATACAACCCGACGGGTCTCGTGGGCGCACTCGCCTACTGGTCGGCGAACGCGATCACCACCCAGTACCTAAAGAACCCAGGGCCGCTCGTGCACGCGTGATAACTTCGCCGGATCAAGCGACCGGCGCTTGAACAAGCTAAAGCGCGCCGGCCCTTACCGCGTTGGATGCGTCGCCGTAATCGCTGGCCCGTTTGCGGCGGTTTGGATCTCCGGACTGGCGGCACGGTAGACGATGACGCCGGCTGCCAGAACGGCGAAGACTGCGGCTGCCGCAAACCAGAGACCTGCCGCGTCCGTGGAACTCTCAAACTCGAGGCCGGGTTGAAGTTTGCAGTCTGCTTTGTGGTCTTGCAGTTGTTTGCTCATATGGGCCCTCCCTCCAGAGGTTAGCCCGATTGATAAACATGTAGGTCAACCGCACCGCATTTAAAGAGTGGGCGCGCAAAGTTTGAAGAATCCCCTAACGAGGCTCCCGGACGGAGTTGAGGACGTCGACTACGTTTTGAGTTTTTCGTGTGAATTCGCTGCAGTGCGGAATGGCAAAATAGCCGAAACTCGTCCCTCCGTTTGTCGCGCGGCGTTGTTTGGGCTTATTGTTACGTAACGCACAATAAATATCCGCCGCCGTTTGCGGTGGCAGGGAGGACGCGATGACCGACGAAACGATTCCACGGCGCGAATTCCTGATGGGTGCCGGTCTCGCTGGAACTGCCGCAGCCGCGGGGCTGACGCAGTCGGCGGACGCACAGGCTCAAGCGCCGGCCGCCGCCGCGCCGGCTGCGCCACCGCAGGCGGAAGCGCTGTTGGCGCTCAACGAAACCGAACATGCTTTCGTCGTTGCGGCGGTCGACACGCTCATTCCTGCCGACGAACTGTCGCCCTCAGGGAGCGATTGCGGCTGCGCCACGTACATCGATCGCCAGCTTGCGAGCGCCTGGGGTGGCGGCGCCAAGATGTATCGCGCCGGGCCCTTCGTGAAAGGTAAGCCCGAGCAGGGCTATCAGCTGCCGCTGACGCCGGCGCAATTCTTTGCCGCGGGGATCGCGGCTGCCAATGACTGGTCGCGCAAGACCTACGGCCACGACTTCGACCGGCTCGCTCCCGACAAGCGGGTCGAAGCTCTCAAGGCAATCGAATCCGGTAAGGCGGAGTTCGTGAATTTCAGCTCGCGCGCCTTCTTTGCCCGGCTTCTCGCGATGACCATGGAAGGGTTTTTCGGCGACCCGATCTATGGCGGCAATCGCAACAAGGTGTCGTGGAAGATGCTCGGCTTTCCCGGTCTGCCGGCGACTTACGCCAACCTGATCGACGAGTATCGCAACAAACGCTACGTCGCCGCCCCGCAATCCATTGCCGACTTTTCATAAGGGAGGCCAACATGGTGACGCGACTGAAAGACGTCGACGCGGTCACGATCGGCCTCGGCTGGACCGGCGCGATCATGGCGCGCGAATTGACCAAAGCCGGCTTGAATGTGGTGGCGCTGGAGAAGGGCCAGGACCGCATTCCCGGCGAAGATTTCATTTTGCCGGCGGTGCGCGACGAAGTGCGCTACGCGCAGCGCCTCGAACTGATGTGGGACAATTCGATCGACACGCTGACGTTCCGCAATTTCGGCAACGAGCAGGCGCTGCCCATTCGCCGCATCGGCGCGTTCCTGCCCGGCGAGGGCGTCGGCGGTTCCGGCATCCACTGGGGCGCGTTGCACTGGCGCTTTTTGCCGCCGGACTTCCGCATCCGTACCGCGCTCACCGAGCGTTACGGCGCAAAGTCGATCCCGGATGACATGACCATCCAGGACTGGCCGGTCAGCTACGATGAACTTGAGCCGTACTACGACCTCTTTGACAAGATTTGCGGCGTATCGGGCAAGGCCGGCAACCTTCGCGGCCAAAAGATCGACGGCGGCAATGTGTTCGAGGGACCGCGGAGCGACCACTACCCCAACGCTCCGATAAAATCGAGCAATGCCGGCCTGATGTTCGGCGAGGCGGCGAAAAGCCTCGGCTATCATCCGTTCCCGGCGCCGATCGCGATCGCGAGTGCGCCTTACACGAATGCCGAGGGCGTGGCGCTTGGCGCCTGCGAATATTGCGGGTTCTGTAATCGCATCGCGTGCGAGACCAACGCCAAGGCGTCGGCCAATTCCACGATCCTGCCGGCGCTGCGGCTCGATCCGAAGTTCGAAATCCGCACCCGCTGCTTTGTTACCAAGCTCAATTACGACAAGGCCGCGAAGAAAGTCGTCAGCGTCACCTATACCGACATGCGTAACGGCGAGGAGTACGCGCAGCCGGCGGGCATCGTGCTGTTGAGCTCCTACGTGTTCTCGAACGTGCAGCACATGCTGCTGGCCGGCATCGGCGAGCCTTATGACCACGCGACCGGCAAGGGCGTCGTCGGCAAGAACTACGCCTATCAGTTCGAAGCAGGCGCTAACGCGTTCTTCGAAGATAAGGAACTGAACCCCTATTGGGGTTCGGCCGGCATGGGCATGTGCATCGACGATTTCAATGGCGAGACGTTCGACCACGGCGGATTGGGTTTTTTCGGCGGCGGCTACCTCTTGTGCAACACGTCGGCGGCGCCGCCGATCGCTGGCCGCAATGTGCCGCACGGCACGCCGGAATGGGGTTCCGAATGGAAGCGCGCGACCGTCAAGTGGTACCACCACGCGGCGCGCTTCAACACGCAGGGTTCGGTTTATGCCAACCGCAACAATTTCATGGACCTCGATCCGACCTACAAGGATGCATTCGGCCGGCCGCTTCTCCGGCTTACCTACAATCCGCCCGACAACGAATTCAAGATGTCGGACTATCTGCTCGCCAAACTCGATGGCGTCATCAAGGCGATGAATCCAACGCACTACGAGATGCACCCGCGGCCAAAGACCTTCACTGTCGTGCCGTATCAATCGACCCATAACACCGGCGGCACGATGATGGGGACCGACCCTAAGTCGAGCGTGGTCAATCGCTATCTGCAGGCCTGGGATGCTCATAATCTGTTCTTGCAGGGCGCCTCGGTCTTTCCGCAACAGCACGGTTACAATCCAACCGGAACAGTGGGCGCGCTCGCGTACTGGTCGGCGAAGGCGATCACGGCGAACTACCTCAAGAATCCTGGACCGCTCGTCCACGCATGACGCCTAGCATGCATCGTCAACAATCTAAGGGGAGGACCAATGCGTAAGGTGAAAGCGGGCGCCGCGCCCGGAGCTGCTATTGTGACGTTACTGGGCGCCGCAATGATGCTGGCATGGTCCGCGGACACCGCGCGTGCGGCTGATCCGGTCCATGGCAAAGAGGTGTTTCTGAGCTGCGCCGCCTGCCACAGCGATAAACCTGACGCGATCGGTCCAAGTCTGCGCGGCGTGGTCGGCCGGAAGTCAGGGTCCCTCGACGATTTCCGCTATTCGAATGCCATGATGCGCGCGAACCTGACTTGGGATGACCCGACCTTGCGGGCCTACATCAAGGACCCGCAGGCTGAGGTCAGAGGTAACCGTATGCCATTCGGCGGACTGACCGATCCCAAGGACATCGACGATCTCATCGCCTATCTCGATACCTATAAATAGGGGCGCGGCCTGGCGGACGGCCCAAGGCCTGGAAGGGGGCGGCAGGGCGGCGCCTCGACTGTCACCGGTAGGGGGGGCGAGCGGGACCCAAGGCGGTCCTGGAAATGCCCCGCCGGATCATGTAGAGACGCCCGCGAATTCCTATATCGAAGGCGTGGGACCCGGGACGCCGAGCGTCTCGCCGCCGCAATCGGGTTATTGTTCAATGCTGACCGTCATCGTCGTCATCCACCTTTTGCTCGTCGTCGCCATGATTGGCGTCGTCCTTCTGCAGAAATCCGAGGGTGGCGGGCTTGTAGGCTCGACCAGCGGGTTTCTGACCGGCCGCGGCACGGCCAATGTGCTCACGCGAACGACAGCCCTTCTGGCTGCCGGCTTCTTCGTCACCAGTCTGATGCTGTCCTGGATCGCAAGCTACGAGCGCAAACCCAGCTCGATCATTCATTCGGGTGCGCCGGCGGGGCAGGAAGCGCCGCCGTCCCCAACTGCGCCCTTGAGCACGGGTGGCGGAGTCCTCAATCAGCTCGGCGGCGACACGCCGTCAACTCCGGCCCCGGCGGCGCCAGCACCGTCTGGACCGCAAGTGCCGCAGTCGAAGTAGGTCTGCGATTCGCCAAAGCGGCGTTGCCTTGAAAGCCAAAAGAGGCGCGCTTCTTGGGGTCTTGGGCTTTGCCTGAGGATTTCGCCAAAAGCCTATGAAATCACGGAGCTTTTTCGTACCCAAACGACAAGCGATTTGGAGCGCAGCAGATATTCCAGAAAATCGCTCGTCGAATCGAGTTCGCCGCGCTAAACGTTAGGCCCCATGGCGCGGTATATTTTCATCACCGGCGGCGTGGTCTCCTCACTTGGCAAGGGTCTGGCTTCCGCGGCGCTCGGTGCACTTTTGCAGGCGCGCGGATACAAGGTCCGCCTGCGCAAGCTCGATCCCTATCTCAACGTCGATCCGGGGACCATGTCGCCGTATCAGCACGGCGAGGTGTTCGTCACCGACGATGGCGCTGAGACCGACCTCGATCTCGGTCATTACGAGCGCTTCACCGGGCGGCCGGCAACTCGCCAGGACAACATCACCACGGGCCGCATCTACCAGGAGATTCTCGCCAAGGAGCGCCGCGGCGACTATCTCGGCGCCACCATCCAGGTCATCCCGCACGTCACCAACGCGATCAAGGAATTCATCCTTGAGGGTAACGACGGCTTCGACTTCGTGCTGTGCGAGATTGGCGGCACGGTCGGCGACATCGAGGGCTTGCCGTATTTCGAGGCTATTCGCCAGCTCGGCAACGACTTGCCGCGCGGTCACGCCGTCTACATTCACCTCACGCTCATGCCCTACATCCCGAGCGCGGGAGAACTGAAGACCAAGCCGACCCAGCACTCGGTGCGCGAATTGCGCGCCATCGGCATCCAGCCCGATATTCTGTTGTGCCGCACCGATCGGCCGATCCCGGAAAGCGAACGGCGCAAGCTCGCCCTGTTCTGTAATGTGCGGGAAAGCGCCGTGATCGAGGCGCGCGATGTCGACAACATCTATGCGGTGCCGGAGGCTTATCACGCTGGCGGCCTCGACAACGAAGTTCTTGCCGCGTTCGGCATCGAGCCGGGGGCCGCTCCCGATCTTGCAACCTGGCAGTACATCAACGAGCGTGTCCGCAATCCGGAAGGCGACGTGACCATCGCGATCGTCGGCAAGTACACCGGCATGAAGGATGCGTACAAATCACTCATCGAAGCGCTGTGCCATGGCGGCGTCGCCAACAAGGTGAAGGTCAACCTCGATTGGATCGAAAGCGAAGTGTTCGAGAAGGAGGATCCGACGCCGTTTCTCGAACACGTCGACGGCATTTTGGTGCCTGGCGGGTTCGGCCAGCGCGGCGCCGAGGGCAAAATCCGCGCGGCGCAGTTTGCCCGCGAGCGGCAGGTCCCTTACTTCGGAATCTGCTTCGGCATGCAGATGGCGGTTATCGAAGCGTCGCGAAACCTGTGCGGCATCGAAGAGGCGAACTCGACCGAATTCGGAGCCACCCGCGAGCCGGTCGTCGGCCTGATGACCGAGTGGATGAAGGGCAACGAGCTGGAAAAGCGCGGGGTCGGTAGCGATCTTGGCGGCACCATGCGTCTTGGGGCTTTTCCGGCCGTTCTGCGACGGGGCAGCAAGGTTGCCGGAATTTATCACTCCGGCGAGATTTCCGAGCGCCATCGCCATCGCTACGAGGTCAACACCGCCTACAAGGACCGTCTTACCCAACACGGCATGCGGTTTTGCGGCATGTCGCCCGATGGCCTCTTGCCGGAAATCATCGAATACGAGGACCATCCCTGGTTTATCGGCGTGCAGTTCCATCCCGAGCTTAAGTCGCGGCCGTTTGCGCCGCATCCGCTGTTCTCGTCATTTATTGGCGCAGCGGTCGATAAGAGCCGGCTGGTGTAGTAGAGTTTCTCGCCGATATTCGTCGGCGTTCCCGATCTATGCCCAAGATTGTCATTCTCTGTCGAACAACGGATGCATTCGGAATCTCCGGACGCATCTACGATGCTTTGCGTAGGCATTCTGGGAGGGGCGCCGTATTTCTGGACGACGTCGATCAAAATGCAGCTTCCGATCAACGTCGCTTTCGCGAGGTCGTGGACCGGGCCCGCAAAGCCGATGTCTTTAACGCGGCCGCGCGGCAGGCGCCGATGGCCGCGGAAGCAGGAGGCCGAATATTCATCAGCCACTCGTCACGCGATCGCAAGGTTGCTGAGAACTCTGGTCCAGGCCCTCGAGGCGCGGGGCCTGCCGTGCCGGATATCGAGTCGCGACGTTCCGGGCGGTGCGAACTACCAGGCGTCCATCGTTCACGCGATCCGCAATGCTAAGGTTATGCTGCTGGTCTTCACCGAAAGCGCCAACAACTCGGATGAGATCAAGAAGGAGATTGCTCTGGCGAGCCGAAACAATCTCGTGGTCATACCGGTACGCATCGAGGATGTGGTGCCGAATGATGCCCTGGAATTCGAGCTCTCCACGCGTCAATGGATTGATTTTTTTGGTGATTGGGAGCGTGCGGTGGAAGCTCTGTTCAAGCGGATTTTGTCGATACTACGACTGAGCCTCCGACTGGGTTAGGGCGACGTGATCTGATGAAATGATGCGCTAGAGCATGATCCGGAATAGTGGATGCCGGTTTTCCGAGAAGATCATGCTTCACCAAAACGTTGGAGCGGCAATCAATTCAATCTGAAACGATTGCACCCCAGGGGCAGCGGCTGCTTTGCTCGCCTCCCATATTCGTCAGCCCACCACGTTCATGTGAAAGCCGGCGCGGCGCGTGACGCCGTCGCGCGCGTCGGCGACCATGCGCATGACGCGAGGAACATCGACCCCGACCAGGCGGCCGCGCCACTTTTTCACCTTGCCGGCGACGAAGACGCTGTCGACGTGGCTCGGGTTCATCAGGTTGACGACGGTGACGGGCGCATTGTTGAGCGGCCATACGCTGAACTGCTCTGCGCTCAGGATGACGAGGTCGGCCTCCTTGCCGGGCGTGAGCGAGCCGACCTTGGCGTCGAGATTGGCGCAGATTGCACCATCAAGGGTCGCAAATTCCAGGAGGTCGCGGCAGCTCAGAAGCGCGGGCAGATTCTGCTCGCCATTTCGCTTGCGCTGCAACACTTGCATCCGCTGCAGCGTGGAGGTTGATCGCATCACCGTGAAGAAATCCGTAGCGATGGCGGTGCCGTGGTCGGAACTGAGCGATGGCCGAAAACCGTAGTCGAGGGCGGTTTGGATCGCCGGAACGCCGTGACCCATGGACATGTCGATCGGTGCGCAAATCGACACGTGACCGCCGCTGTTCTTCATCATCCGCCAGGCCTCGTCGTTCACGGTGAGGCAATGGATGAATTCATCCCCGGGGCGCAGCAAGCCGGCGCGTCCGATCTCGAGCACCGGCTGGCTCAGATCCTTGCCGACGATGTGCTGGACCGCGGGAACGCCGACCTCGCGGGCGAGCTGATACATCTTCACGTCGAGCGTCGTGGTCAGCGCCAGCGTCAGGAGCTGGTCCTTTGAGCTGAAATAAGTGCGCGCCAGGCGATGGATATCCTGCGGGAATTGTGCCGCCGGTCCGGCGCCCCGGTGGAACGAGAACACGGCGCGGATGCCGGAATCCTGCAGCGCGCGAATGACCGCGTCGGTGTGTTCGGGCGTATGACTGACCTGCGAGATATCGACCACGCCGGTGGTGCCGGATTCGATCATGCCGAGCGCCGTGACCAGCACGCCCGCATAGGCATCGTCCGGCGAATACACCGGGGTCAACGTGGTCTGGACGTCGCGGTTGTAGTCGGGGTCAAGCAGGCCGTTGATCAAAATGCCGCGCAGCAGCCCCTGATAGGAATGGCTGTGGGTGTCCACAAAACCCGGGCTGACGATCCGGTTTGTCCCATCGATGACCGCGGCGGTGTCGGCCGCAACGTCGATGTTTGGACGCACCTCGCGGATTTTTCCGTCCTCGATGAGCAGGTCGGCTTTGGCAAAGTCGCCGACCGGACGATCGAGCGTCAGGATGACGGCGTCCTTGATGACGATACGCCGGGCCGATTGAAGTTTTGCAAGTTCGGTGTCGGGGCCGGATGCGCTTTGCGCACCCGCCGGGCTTGGGGCCGCGTTTGTCAGAGCCGCGGAGGACGCAAGCAAGGCGGCGGTCGAACTGAGAAAGCCTCGCCGCGATGCGGCAGGCATTGGCGGTTCGCTCTCGCAGCAACAACCAGGAACCACGCCGTAAGTGTCCTTATTGCCGGTATTCATCGCGTTCTCTCCCCATTCCGGGGGAAGTCTAGCTGCGCCTGACGGCGGATACGAGAAGCTGCCACGCCGAGCGGCTTTGCAAACATGCATTGCCTTTTGCCGCACCGGCACTAACGTCCCGCCCGGTCGATCTGTTGAGAGGTTGTCATGATTTACAAATCGCGCATCTACACCTGCATCCCCGGTAAGCTTCCGGCTCTGCTGAAGCGTTTCGAGGACCACACGCTGAAGATCTGGGACAAGCACGGCATCAAACCGGCCGGCTTCTGGACCGTGCTGGTCGGCGACGGCAGTCAGGACCTGCATTACATGCTGGTCTGGGACTCGCTTGCCGACCGCGAAAAGAAATGGAACGTCTTTCAAGCCGATCCGGCATGGCACAAGGCGCGCCACGAAAGCGAAAAGGACGGTCCGATCATCGCCAATATCAAGAGTGCATTCCTGCGGCCGACGGCGTTTTCCGCGATGAAGTGACGGCGTAATCCCACGCTGCCCGCGGTCAAAGAGCGCGGTTGACCCCGCTGGCCGCCGCCGTCATGGTCCCGCCGATGAAATCGCCATCTTCCGAGCCGAATGCCATCGTGACCGTAAGCCAGGTGCGCTTCGGCAACAGGCTGCCGCTTGCCCTGATTGCCGGACCCTGCGCGCTGGAAAGCCGCGCGCACGCCTTCGAGATGGCGGGAGCGCTGAAGGAGATCACAGCGCGCCTCGGCATGGGCTTGGTCTACAAGACCTCGTTCGACAAGGCGAACCGGACCAGCGCGGCAAGCGCACGCGGCATCGGCCTCGACAAGGGCCTCGCCATCTTCGCGGAACTGCGCGAGAAACTTGGTGTTCCCGTGCTGACCGACGTCCACGAGCCGGAGCAGTGCGTGCCGGTCGCCGATGTCGTCGACATTTTGCAGATACCCGCGTTTCTGTGCCGGCAAACCGACCTCCTGCTCGCGGCCGCCAAGACCGGGCGCGTCGTGAATGTGAAGAAGGGACAATTCCTGGCCCCGTGGGATATGGCCAACGTGGTCGCAAAGGTCACGGGCGCCGGCAACCCCGACGTCCTTGTCACCGAGCGCGGTGTGTCGTTCGGTTACAACACGCTCGTCTCCGACATGCGCGCGCTGCCGGTGCTGGCACAGATCGGCGCGCCGGTGATTTTCGACGCCACCCATTCGGTGCAGCAGCCGGGCGGTAAGGGGACATCCTCGGGCGGTGAACGGGCGTACGTACCGGTGCTCGCGCGCGCCGCCGTTGCTGTCGGCGTCGCCGGGGTCTTCATCGAGACCCATCAGGACCCTGACCGGGCGCCGTCCGACGGCCCGAACATGATGGCGCTCAAGGACATGGAACCGCTGCTTCAGCGTTTGATGCAGTTTGACGTGCTGGCGAAAAACTCCTAAATCGCCGGGTCAGCGCCGTCAACACGTAAAGCGAGACCCGCCATTCCTCCGGTCCTCAGAGTTGTCAGCCTGGTGGTGTTCGCCTCGACGCTGTTCACGCGCGCCGTCGATCCGGTGATTCCGAAAATTGCCGCCGATGTGGGCGTCGATGTGAAGACCGCCGCGTTGTTGTCGACGGCCTTCACGTTTCCTTACGCCCTCATGCAGCCGGCGCTGGGCACGATCGCGGATTTTTTCGGCAAGACCCGATTGATGAATGTGAGTCTCGCGATCGTCGTGATGACAACACTCGTCTGTGCGTTTGCGAGCAACTTTTCGCTGCTTGTTGTCATGCGCATGATCGCCGGCGTTCTCGCGGGTGGCATCTTTCCGGTCGGCATGGCGATCATCGGCGATCTTGTGCCGGTGCACGAACGCCAAGTTGCAATTGGCCGACTGCTTGCGGTCGGCCTCACCGGCAATCTGATCGGCGCGACAATTTCCGGCGTGATCGGTGATCTGTTCGGATGGCGCGGCGTGTTCTTCAGCATCGGCTCGTTTGGCCTTTTGGTCGCGATCGTGGCGTACTTCGCGTTCCGCAATCTGCCGACCGGCAAGCCCAAGCCGTTCAACCTGAAAGCCGCTATTGCCGGATTTCAGGGTGTATTGGCCGACCCGCGCGCCAAGTTCTGTTTCGGCTCCGTGTTCTTCGAAGGCATCATTATCCACGGTCTGTTCCCATTCGTGGCGTTGCTGCTGCTCGCCAGCGGACAGATCCATTCGTCTTACGCCGGCATCATCATTGCTGGATTCGGTCTCGGCGGTGTCGTGTATTCGCTTGCCGTGCCGGTCCTGGTCAGGCGCATGACCGAACGGCAGCTCATGCTGACGGGCGCTAGCTTGGCCGCAATCGCCTTTGTGCTGATCGCACTCAATCCCGCCTGGTACTGGCAGGCGGCGATCTTTCTGGGATCGGCGTCGGCTTCTACATGCTGCACAACTGCATCCAGCTGCACGTCACCGACCTGACGCAGACGGCGCGTGGCGCCGCCTTGTCGCTGCACTCGTCCTCGTTTTACTTCGGCCAAGCGATTGGGCCGGTCTACTACAACTTTGCCTTCGGCCGGTTTGGCACCAGCGATCCCCTGCTGTTAAGCGCGGCGATCATCCTTGCCATCGGCCTGGTGTGTGCGCGGTTTCTGCGGCACCGCCGCGAGGGCCCGGGCCTTGCCGAAGGGGCCTAAATCTCCCATCATTGTGATGTCGGTCTGGGGTGCCGCGGCAAAACGCGGCTGAGATCAAACCGATCGAACCTGTCTGGGTTCGTGGCTCTCACTTTCGCCTCCTGAAAAATCAATGGTTTAGGGCACATTTTTGGCAACCCTCACCGAAGGTTTGCCACTAGTGGTTCATCACAGTGATTTTGACGTTTTGATACCGAGCCATTCAAGAATTGGCAAGCTTTCGGGCGGCACGAGGATTTCGATGCTTCTGGGGACGCCGGGTTGAGGTCGGATGAAGGCGTTTCGTTCGAGGGTTACGATCATCTGGTGGACCGTAGGCGGGCTGACACGGAAGTGGCGCTGGATGTCGGCTTCGGCGGGTGGGCGTCCGAACATGTAGGCGTAGGTATGGATGAAGGCCAGGCAATGACCCTGCTTCTCGGTGAAGCGCGCGCCTGATTTTTGACTCATCGCTGGATTCGTCCCGGCCTCCGACAAGGAGGCAAAGCATGAATGTACGTTATCGGGTCGAATTGAGCCAAGCCGAGCGCGATGAACTGACGGCGATGCTCGGCGGCGGCAAGCACGCGGCCCGCAAGCTCAAGCGGGCGCAGATTTTGCTGGCGGCCGATGGGGGCGGCCGCGACGAGGAGATTGCCCGGACCGTCAGTGTCAGCCTCTCCACCGTCGGCCGGACCAAGCGCCGTTTCGTGGAAGGCAATCTGGAGCGGGCCTTGAGCGAGGAGCCGCGTCCGGGCGCAGAGCGCAAGCTGACCGGCAAGGAGGAGGCCCTGCTGGTGGCGACCGCATGCGCCAAGCCGCCCGCCGGCCGCAAACGCTGGACGCTGACGCTTCTGGCCGACACGATGGTCAAGCTCACCGATCACGACAGCCTGTCGGGCGAGACCGTGCGCCGCCGGCTGGCCGAGAACGATCTCAAGCCATGGCGCAGGGACATGTGGTGCATTCCCCATGTCGATGGCGAATACGTCGCCCGCATGGAGGACGTGCTCGATCTCTACGCCGAGACGCCGGATCCCGCCTGGCCGCTGGTTTGCTTCGACGAGACCCCCGTCCAGCTAATCGGCGAGGCGCGCCGGCCGGTCCCGGCGCAACCGGGACAGCGCGAGCGCTACGATTACGAGTATCGCCGCAACGGCACCGTCAATCTCTTCGTCACCTTCGATCCGCATCGGGGCTGGCGCAACGTCAAGGTCACCGACCGCCGCGCCGCCGTGGACTACGCCCAATGCATGCGTGAACTCGTCGACGTCCATTATCCCGACGCCGCCTGCATCCGTGTCGTGCAGGACAATCTGTCGATCCATAAACCTGGGGCGCTGTATGAGGCCTTCGCGCCCGCCGAGGCTCGACGCATCCTGCGCCGCCTCGAATTCCACTTCACTCCGAAACACGCCAGTTGGCTCAACATGGTCGAGTGCGAGATCAGCGTGCTGCAGCGCCAGTGTCTCGGCCGCCGCATCGACGATCCCAAAAGGCTCCGAAACGAAATCGCAGCATGGCAACGGCGGCGAAATAAAACCCGAGCCAGCATCAAATGGATGTTCACAACCGACAAAGCCCGCGCCAAACTCGGCCGCGCTTATCCAGCCACCGCCAAAGAGTCAAAATCACTGTGATGAACCACTAGTACCCGGGATCACAATTCACTGATACGGCATCCTTTGACGTGGCGCTGATGGACCTTGGCTTTGGTCCAGACGAACGGCCGAGCGTTTTCGTTGTAAGCCTCGATGAAAGCATCGATATGCTGCCTAAGTTGCGCGACCGAGGTGAATGAGGCGCCGTGCAGCGATTGTCCTTCCAGGATCGAGAACCAGATTTCAACCTGGTTGAGCCAGGAGGCCCGCGTCGGCGTGAAGTGGAAGTGCACGTTCGGATGGCGCTTGAGCCAGCGGTCGTTCTTGGGCTTGTGGGTGTTGAGGTTATCGAGGACGACATGGATGGCGGTGTCGGGATGGCCGGCGACGATGTCGTTCATGAAGTCGAGGAACTCGATACGCCGGCGGCGCGTCTTGTGCGCAGCCCTCACCTTGCCGGTGGCCACCTCAAAGGCGGCGAACAGCGTGGTGGTGCCATTGCGCTTGTAATCGTGGCTGTGGCCGGTCAGCGCCCGGCCGTTCGGCAGTTTCAGATAGCCTTGGGTGCGCTCCAGCGCCTGGATCGAAGGCTTTTCGTCGACGCAGACGACGATCGCATTCTCGGGCGGCGCCATATAGAGCCCGACCACATCGGCGGCCTTGGCGACAAACTCGGGATCGTTGCTTTCGCACCACGACTTTCGCCCGGCGAGGTCGATCTTTTGCACCCGCAGGAAACGCCAGACCTGCTGCTCGTGCACGTCGCCCAGTTCGGCTGCAATCAAGGGCCCGTTCCAGCGCGCGAAGCCGACCGGCGGCTCCCGTTCCAGGACCGCCAGAATGCGTCGACCGGTCTCGCTGGTGTACTTCGGTGCCGGGCCGGGCCGCGGCTTGTCGGCCAAACCGGCCAAGCCTTCGCGGGCGAACCGGCCGCGCCAAGTGCTGACCGTTCGCGGCATCGTGCCGAGCGCGCGGGCAATCGAACGGGTCGAGTGGCCTTCGTCCGCCAGCAAGACGATCCGCGCGCGAAACGCGTCGCGTTGCTCCGTCGTCGGTGCCCGAACCCGCGCTTCAAGCACCGCACGATCCGCCGGTGTCAGCCGGACCTTCGCAGCTATGGGAATCATCCCAATGTTGAATCACGAGTCAGCCTTCCGTAAAAGCGGGTACTAGCGTCGTCGCCTTTTGTTCTCAGCCCTGCTGCCCCACGTGCGAGCCGGGCTTGATCCGCGGCCTTGGTGTACGTCCGAACCATGCTCAGGCTTTTGTGCCCGCCGAAGGCCGCTATTTGGTGCAAGGAGCCGCCAACGTTTGCGATTTGCGTGAGGGTCGCATGACGCAGCCCATGCACTGTGCAGCACTTGGGAAGCCCAGCCGCGTCGCACCACGCTCGAAACTGCTGGCTGAAATCGTTGCCGTTGTACGGCCTGCCGCCCTTGGTGACGAGGAAGGTCAAATCCGTGCACGGCGTCGCATCGAGTACGCATCGCCGTGTGGACCGGCGTTACTCGTGACACAAGACCCAACTGCGACATTAGGGAACTCGGCGCACGTAGCCCTTCCAAAGTGCCGGTCCAAGTCGATACCATCACGTCTCGCAACTTTGAGAGGCGATATGCGACGGCGGGAGTTCCTTGTTGCTTTGAGCGGTGCGGCTGTGGCAGTGCCGTTTGCAGCGGGTGCGCAACAGAGTGGGATAAGCCGAGTCGGTGTACTGCTGGGCTCCGCCGAGGGCAATTCACAAACGCAAGTGGCATTGGCGGCCTTCATCAAAGCGCTGCAGGAACTTGGCTGGACAGACGGCCGCAACATCCGCATCGAAACGCGCTGGGCAGCGGCCGATCCCGATCGAATGCGATCGTTTGCGCATGAACTGGTCGGTTTGCAGCCCGACGTGATCGTAGGGCACACAACCCCGGTTGTGGCCGCTCTGCAGCACGAGACCACGACAATTCCGATTATGTTCGTCGTCGTTTCGGATCCCATCGGCAGCGGATTCGTTGCCAGCCTGCCGCGACCTGGTGGTGACATAACTGGCTTCGTCAATCTCGAGTCGTCGCTCGGAGGCAAATGGATTGAAGTTCTAAAAGATATCTTGCCGCGGGCCAGACGTGCCGTGCTCATGTTCAACCCGGAGACCGCCCCCTATCACGACTATTACTGGCAACCGTTCAACGCCGCCGCGCGATCCCAGTCGATCGAGCCGATCGCCGCCCAGGTCCATGATGTCGCAGAGATCGAGCGCGTCATCAGCGGCGCTGCCGACCGCGACAACTCTGGTCTCGTCGTAATGCCAGACATCTTCACAACAACACGACGCAACCTCGATCTCATCATCTCGCTTGCCGCCAATCACCGTTTGCCAACGATCTACCCCTATCGTTTCATGGTCGCTGCAGGTGGGCTGATTTCCTACGGCGTCGACAACGTCGACATCTTCCGCCGCTCTGCTGCCTATGTCGATCGCATTCTCAAGGGAGCGAAGCCGGCCGAGTTGCCGGTGCAATTGCCCACTCGGTTCGAGCTCGCGGTTAATCTTAAAACCGCCAAGGCGCTCGGCCTCGACATGCCGGCCATGTTGCTCGGTCGCGCCGACGAAGTGATCGAATAACGATGCTGTTTGTGAGTGCATGATAATGAGTCCCCTTGTGGGCCCTGAACGTCGCTTGCCGCGCAGTGAAACGGTAGCTGTCGGAAAGCGTCCGTTGTCGTTTTCGCGATAGAGAGCCAAAGCACGTCGTCGCAACAAATGCGGAGATTTACGAATGAAGTGGCTTTTTATATCGGCCCTACTGGTCGTGATGCCTGTTCATTCTGTACACGCCACAGATCTGGACTGCGTTAGCACCACGTTTAATTTACTTTCTCCCGACGACAAGGTGTGCGTCAGCGCATTTGAAGATCCGAAAGTACCTGGCGTCGTGTGCCATATTTCGCAGGCTAGAAAAGGCGGGTGGGGACAGCCTTTTGGCTTAAATGAAGATCCATCTAATTTTTCGATCGCATGCAAACAAATTGGTCCAATCGACGTTGATTTATCAAAGCTAGTTGAAACTGAAGAGGCGTTTAGTCAGAAAACGAGCATTTTTTTCAAGACAACTCGTATTTATCGAATGGTGGATAAAGCTGATAACACGATCGTCTATCTCGCCATCAGTACTAAGATAATAAATGGTTCACCGGCAAACGCGATTAGCACGGTTCCGATCATGCCGTGGCAACGCTAACGGCGGTAATAACCTCCAATTGCGCGGCCGACGCACCACCGATCGTAGATATGAATTTCCGCCTCGTAATGTCGAGTGATATTTGCGCCCCCAACGGAATCACGCCCGCTGCAATGAGGAAGCATCTCACGCCCCAATCAGCAGGTCTGTGACGTCATTCACCATAGTTCGGGGCGGGAAGCGCGATTTGTGGCGGCCATGCTAAATTGTCGTATGATTTCTGCCGAAATACACCGTCTTGTGGAAGCAGACCGGCTTGTTTTCGACGCGCATCAGCGTGTGCGACGGCAGCGGGAGATTGTCGCGGAATTCAAGTCCAACGGTAAATCCTCGCGGGCAGCAACCGCGATACTCGTTCGCATGACTTTGATGCTGCCTATTTTTGAAGATCTGAGGCAGCAGGCCTTGGAGGTTGTGACCTCGAGCTAGTCGCTAGGACGTTTCCGAGCGATCTTTTGGGCGCTCAACGTCACTTACCGCGCCGCAGTGAAACGGTAGCTATCGGAGCATTAGCGGAAGTCGTGCAGACATCGCGAATGTGTAGCGGTTGACCCAAAGCAGTCCTCGCTGTGCCTCTCAATTTGCACTGCAACAAACGATTGAACACTTACTCGATCACCTCGTCGGCGCGTGCGAGAAGGATCGGCGGCACAGCAATGCCGAGCGCTTTGGCGGTCGTTAGATTGATAAACAATTCGGCTTTGGTCGACTGCTGAACTGGATGTTCAGCGGTTTTCGCCCCTTTAAGAATGCGGCCAGCGTAGGCACCCGCAACATGATACGCATCCGTGATACCGCCGCCGCAGCTTACTAAGCCTGGGGAAGGGTTTTCGAAATAGCGATGGCGAACATTCCAATTGACGACGGAATGTCCGCGTTGGGGCGATGCGGGCGACAATGGTTCAATCGGTGCGCTTAAACAGCTCCGTCTTGGTACCATTGACGACGATCAGTTCGAGCGGTCTTGCCGCATCGCCGCCGGCAAATCGCAGTCGCAGGTTAATTGCTTTTGCGAAGAATTCCCCGTCTGCGGCAGGATACACCTGAAGCGCCTGCTGATGCGCGAACTCGACGAGAAGGCGATTGCCGTCCCGTGCCACCGTTATCTTGCTGTTCACACTCTCATAAGTTCCGGAATACGCTACGTCTGGTACGACATTGCTGATCTCCGGAATTTCTTTGAGCGCGGGCCAGCCGTATTCACGGCCTATGGCAGCCGTGATCTCGCCCCGCAACATCCAACCCTGATTGGAATTCAGCATCACAACCGTGCCTTTGCCAGTTGCCGGAAGCATCAGCATTGTGGCCACGTACCCATGATTCCAGCCGTCGTGGAAAAACCGAAAATTCTGCTCTTTACCCGCGCAAAACCAACCGAGCCCCACGAACTCCTGCCCTATCTCCTGGCCCGGCAATTGAGGCCGAAGCATGCAGCTCATCGTCTCAGGCGCGAGCGCGAGTTTGGAAGTATCGCCCCGCAACGCGCGCACGACCTCCGCGCCGAGCAGCGCAAGATCGGCGGCAGTGGTCCAGAGTCCCGCCGCTGCCATTTCGGGATAGACGTGATAGCTCCCTTCAATTTCGGTGCCGTTCAAGGGGTGCCCCCTGGCAGCTCGTTTGGCGAAAACGGAGGGCGCGGGCTGTTCGTAGCCGCTATCTGTCATTCCAACGGGATCGAGAATGAGCTCCCGCATGAGTTCTGGAAACGGCGTTCTCGTCACGTCGACGACGGCTTGCTGGGCAATTGTCGTCCCGCCACCCGAGTAGCGGAATTGCATGCCCGGAAGAATATCGACCACGACCGGCTGAGTGTTCGCCGGCGGGACGCCGCGCAGGGTTTGAGGTACCGTGGGCCATGGCCCCGAAGCCGGATAACCCGGAAATCCGTGTACGGTGGTGCCGGCGGTGTGGCTCAACAGCTGCCGCAGCGTAACTCGCGGTTGCCATCCGTCTTTGCCAGGCAAGTGCCACGATTTGAGGTAGTCGTTGACGTCGGTATCGAGATCGATGGTCCCGGTCTCGGCCAGCTTCATCACGGCGAGCGCGAACACCGGCTTGCTAATCGAGCCGGACTGGAAAGGCGTATTCGCTGTTGCGGGCTCAGCCCCCGCGGTAAGCGTGCCGAAGCCGTCTGCCCACGCCACTTCGAAGTTATCGATAACGCCCACGCTCAGCGCCGGTGTGCAAGTCTGCGCCATCCTTTGATGGACCGGGGAGGGCGAACCATACTGGCCCGGAATGGTAGTCTCCTCGCGCAAGTCCGACATCACCCGACGGATTCGTTCTTCCAGGGCTGAGGTCGACATGAGGCTCATTTCCCGACATGGCGGCAAAATTACAACAACCATCGAGGGCTGTAGTGGCGAACTCATGACAGTCAACCATGCCTTGGGCCCTAGCTGCGACGGCGCAGCGGTGCAGGACGAACCGTCATCTGACTGTCTTTGTCTTCGACCGGTTATTGATCGATCTTCGCGTCTGGTGTTGTGAAGCTTTTCGGATGCCGGCCGTGACCGGCGGTGCCAATGGCTCCGGAGGCCGGCGTCTGAAAAGCTCCAAGGAAAGAAACCGCGGGAGGTGGCACGCAGTCGTGCGGCGGGCGCTATGGGGATTTGATCAGGTCAGAAGAGGAGCGTGATGGCAACCGACACTCATGAGCGCATTGGTCGACGAGGTTGCGGGGATGACAGGCCGCTGCGAGCGTAAGTATCTGCCTTGAGCAATGAGGACCGGTGGCCAAGTTGCGACCGCAAGCGGCCTTTGAGCGGGCGCCGCCGTGGCGGGTCGACGACCAGCGAGAAAGATCGGTAGTTTGAGTTTGTGATGTGAGGATTGTGATCATGACGTATCGATACTGATCGCGGGTGGTGGCGGCGGCCGATATCGCGGAGTTGAGCCGCGCTCGAACGTCTCGATGATGCTCATGTGACCGCGGGCACGGGTGGTTCAGCTGGTCTGTTGCCGCGGCGCTATCGGGGGCCTGCTGTTTGTGCACCGTTTGCGCAGCTGTCGCCGACGCAGCGATCAACTCACGCGCCCGCGCGATGGTCTCGGTCTTGGTGCCACTCGCCAGTAGCCCGCAGTGCCTGATGCGGTGGAATCCCTTTGGCAAGACGTGAATGAGGAACCGGCGGATGAACTCGCCCGGCTTGATCGTCATGGTCTTGTAACGGCCGGGCCCCTCGATCCGGTAGTCCTTGTATTTGAAGGTGACACCGGTCGGGTCGGCGGCGAGGAGCCGGCTGTTGGAGATTGCAACCCGGTGGGTGTAGGGCGACAGATAGGCCAGCACCTGCTCGGGCCCGGCGAACGGCCGCTTGCTGTAGACGAACCACTCGGTGCGATGCAACGGCGCGAGATAGACCTTGAACGCGGTCCTGATCGCCGAAGAACTGCAGGCGGCCGGCGTCGTGCGCGGCGAGGAGCATCTCCAGCATCCAGGCGGCGCCAAGAGTGCCCCTCAGCTTCTTGCAAGGACGCACCCAACGTCAGGCACCCTCAAGCCCCACACATTAGGTCGGAGCCCTTGGCCGCCAGGACAGCATCAATGCGCAGGTGCATGCCCCTATCCGGGATCAACTAAGATCAACATGCGCGTCGTCCCTCCGCTATGACGGATTTTCGTATTCGCTTTGAAACCGGCGGTGGATTCCCTCATTATGATCAGACGACTGCTGTAGACTGCCGCCATGCCACACGACAGCCTACACACCTTGTTCCTCGCCGCCGAGATACTGGCGGTTCACTGCAATGGGTGCAGGCACCGGGCTGTGCTGGGGTCAGCCGAACTTCCCAAAATGCTGAACAACTTGACCTCGCTCCGCTCGCTCAGGCTTCGTTGCAAGAACTGCGGACTTCGTGGAACGGCCAAGAGTAAATTTACTCTCAGCATTCCTCACGATGAAGGTGAGGCAGAAGCGTTTCTGCAAGGCCGGAATATAAAACGGCTGGCCAATGTATGACGCCAATATATTCCGTGCTGATTTACGAAATACTCTACGAGGAAGTATGCCCTGAGGGCCTATCTGGTTGAGACGAGCAAATTGCTGCTCGAACTTTTCGGCGTTTTACTCACGACGGCTACTGAGGGGATGGGATTAATGGCCCCGCGCATGGCGACGCTGACCTTGTCGAGCGACAATTGCGACATACATCGTAAGCAATACGCTGCTTTGCATCTGCTCGGCAGATGATCCGGGGCAGCGCGGACAAGCCCAAATGAACGAGCCGCAGTCAGAACCAATATCGCGCCACCTGCGCGATGCGTTTTATGGAGCGGTGCAACTCTATCCGAATTGGACCGCACTCAGTCACGGACTTTTGGTCAGGGTGGACGGTCGGCGATACACGATCAGCGAGGTTTGCAATTTGGTGATTGAATGTAGCGATGGTATGCCTGACGGCCTTCTTGGCAGCTTGATGTATTTCTTGAACGCTGGGGACCAGGACTTCTTGGAGGGTCTTGCCAAAGACAGATCGTACCGAGGTGGTGCGCGCTACCTACTCAAATTGATGCACCGGCGCTCGGCAGATTCTGTAAGTTTAGAAGAGTCACGCCGGAACGTGTGAGCCCGGGGCTCCGCTCCCCCTGTCGCGGAGAGAATTTGGGATCAATACGCCCACGTTGGTATTTGTCTGGGTCTTATTTCTAGGACTCCTCGGGGCGGCCTTGGCGATTGGCCGGTTTGCCGTGAATAGTTTTTCTCTCCGGTATGAAAACATTGGGGGTGGCTTCGGGTGATGTTGTCTATGCCCTGCCTGATGGGATTAATTGCCGCCGTATGACCTTTGACAATGAAACGGCTGGCTTGACAGAACACGTCATTGAACCGTGCCCTTCATCTGATTAAACAGCCCAGTCTATTAAAATCTGCAAATCGCGATCGCCTCGCTAAGGCCAGCATCATCGCCACGCGGCGAGCCCATAATCAATGCGCGTCTGAAGATCGACGTTGACGCCGCAGCCAGTTCCATAAACGATAAAAGAACGACTTGCGTGCGAGTGATTGTGTGCGGTTAACGGCCAGCCAAGCTGGCGAATAAATATTATTCATTGTGTGAGAGCTAAATTGCTAGTCCCCACTGCGGGCGTTCGACCATGATGTATTCCATCATGAACTCATCGTCCTGTCCGGCAAGCGGCTGATCGCAGTGAGCACAAAAGATGGGTTGATGCTCTATTGTCGCTGCTTCTGATTTGGGAAAGCACACGACCCAGTATAAGGTCCCGCATTCGGGACACAAAAATCAGCTTGTTGGTTCCTCTAGACACAACTGACATTATTGCGCGCTCCGCTCGGGCTGACAAGTCGCCGAAAGTCTGCGTGGACTTCACTTTAGTGATGTCATCTTCGGAACTTTTCGCGTGCAAATTCATGAGGCAATGCGAATAAAACACTCAGTAGGCCGAGAACCCATATCGCCGCTATTGCCGCTATTATTTCCAAGCGCAAGAAATTCACCCAAACCGCGAAATACATTGGCGTTGGTCTGTGACAGTTGGATGAAATTTCTGGGCGCTGTCGCTCTTTTGGGCCGGCAATCGAGGGGAAAACCCTGACCACGCAGTGGTGTTAAGGCGTGGTCAGGGTGCTAAGTCAGGCCAGAAGACCCCCGACGCCGAAACAGTAACGCAACATGGTTTATCGAGCGTTACCTCAAGACGTGCTGTTGCTCCTCAGCAGAGCAGCTTGGCGACTTTGCAGCGATGCGCCGCGCCTCCTCTCGTGTAAGCCGATTGGTTGCTGACCAACGCTGCGGCTCGTCATCGAAATAGACATGAGCGAGTGGCTGGCCGGTCGCGCATCGTCCGCATCGGATTAAACTGCAATTATGATGGCCACTGACGCCTTATTGATCAGTTCGATTGCCGCGCCTTTCTTTCGCCGCCACCCTTCGCCTAGCCTCAGATTGATCGGGTGCCCGGCGATAATGTCGCCAAGCGCGTCACTCAGTGGAAGCGGACTGCAACGCATCACCGTCGCTGCAATCGCCGCATAAATCGCGGTGCGCTCATCCTCGGACGCAGTAGGACTTTCATAGGTGATGAGAGGCTGTCCGAGAACTTCACCGTTGCGCTTGAAACTCAAGCGTATCGAGACTTTTGCGCTGGCTCCCATCCATCGTTGGACGGCATCCAACAGGCGCGAAATGCTGCATGAATTTCGTGCACCGTGTTAACTCGGTTTTCTGCGCCCGCGCTATGCATTGCTCCAGCAATTGACAGTGCACTGGCAAGAACCATTGCTGCCGTAATCCTGGGACCAATCTTGTAGCGTCGACGCATCGCGTTCACCTCGGGGAGGGAGCAGCAGCGTTGTGAAACATAGCCTCGGTGATTGCCGCTGTGGCCCCTGGCTAGCCGAATATGGCCGGGATGGGCATCTAACGGGAAGGCATTGGGCGCAGCAACTTCGCTAGTTTGGCGAAGTTCACCGCCATCCGGCCTCGTCTCGAGTAGCTTATCGCTTCAATGCAAAAGCGCTAAGCCCAAACCGATAAGACCGACGATCACCGCAGCGATAGCGACGACGAATGTCCAGCGGACATAGTGGTGTGTTTTCTCCTCACGGAGCCGACGCGCTTGAGCTTCGTCACCTGTCCAACGAAACGCCGCTTGCCGCTTCGGTTCATCCGCAACACCAACACCGCTATTGAGCAGTTGCGTCTCGCCGTTGCGCTTAAACTCGGTGCGCCTTGCCGGTTCAACGTCTGCCATAGCGGCTCGCTCCCTTCGTACTTTCGCAACAGTGGCTCGCGACCGCTACTCTCGAACGCGGCTCAACGCTTCGGTTCGTCGCTCGCCAACGCTTTTCTGACATTCGACTGAGAAACTCCGAACTGTCGGGCAATGCGCGTCGGTGTGATGCCAGCCTTGAATGCGGCACGAATTGCATTCACCTGACCGCGCGTTAAAGAGACTTCAGCGATTTCCACTGCTCGTCGTTTATCGGTTGGAGGTGACCGCCTTGGCATCAACACCGGTGGATGTAGAGCCGCAGGCGTCGTATCCGTCCCCACATCTCGCGGCAGTCTGCCTCGCCGCTTTGCCTCGTCGAAAGCTACCCCAAGAAGTTCGTCCAAGTCCCCGTCGCTCAATCGACCAACGGCGCGACGAAGGTCCTTGGGCAGGATATGCTGCTGCGGAGCGGAATCAGTCGCTCCCTTCGACGCAACTGGAATGGCCGACGAAGGGATAGCGCCTTTGCCGCCTTCGGCTGAGAAAAGGTCAGGCGCTAATTTGTCGTCCTGGTCGCGTCCCATCCCATAATCATGGCGCGCTCAAAGAATGAGGGCAAGGTTATCCGAGCCAGAATGACGGCTCTTTCTTGTTGGGCGCAACTAGGGCCGTGACGGCGCTGACGCGCTGAAACGAAAGGACGCCGCGACGGCCGTTGCGGCACATCGTGAAAAGGCGCACCCTCTTCGTGGCAATCGCCAACACGGAAATACAAGACGCCTCTGGTTGGCGGCCGCGGCAGCGGGCGACGGCCCGCGCCGATTTGAAGCGCAGGATCGGACATGCCGATCCGCAAGGAGGACATCATGAGGAGGAATCGTCGCGACAACTCGTTGCCGCACGTCGCCGGCAATGGTCTCATCGATCGCCGTGCGTTGCTCGGACAAGGCGCTCTGATCGCTGGCGCCATCGGTACGGGCGCAGTCACATCACTTACGGGCGCCGCAGCCGAGCCATTGACGAACGGGCCATGGAGCATGGCGCCGGGCGTGCCGGTGCCGCCCTATGGCCAGCCGTCCAAATTCGAGAAAAAGGTGGCGCGCACGCTCAGCAACCCCAATCTCGAACCGCGCGGCAGCGCCGCACGCACACCGCATCAATATCTCAACGGCATCATCACCCCGAACGGCCTGCATTTCGTGATCGCCCGAGGCGGCGAAACCAATATTGACCCGGATCAGCATCGTTTCGTGATTCATGGGCTGGTCAAGCAGCCGATGGAATGGACGGTCGACGCGTTGCACCGTTATCCGATGGTCTCGCGTGTCACGTTCCTGGAATGCGGCGGTAACAGTGCGCCGCTCTACTCGAAGGACCCTATTCAGGCCAACGTCCAGGCAATCCACGGGCTAACGTCCTGCGCCGAATGGACCGGCGTGCTGCTGTCCACGCTGCTCGATGAAGTTGGCGTCGACCCGAAAGCGAAATGGCTGATCGCCGAAGGCGCGGACTTGCCGACGATGAACCGCAGCATTCCGATCGCCAAGGCCATGAACGACGCGATGATCGCGCTTTATCAGAACGGCGAGGCGCTCAATCCGTCGAACGGCTATCCGATGCGCCTGTTGCTGCCCGGCTACGAGGGCAACATGAATGTCAAATGGCTGCGGCGGATTAAGCTCGTCGAGCAGCCGGTCATGGCGATCAACGAGACCAAGCAATACACGATCCTCTTGGCGAGCGGTAAAGCCTGGCAGTTCTACTTCCCGCAAGAGGTTAAATCTTTCATCACGCGGCCGTCGCCGGGGCTCAATCTGAAGGATCCCGGTTTCTACGAGATTTCCGGCCTCGCCTATTCGGGCAACGGCCGCATCAGCAAAGTCGAGATTTCAGCCGACGGCGGCAAGAGCTGGGCTCTGGCGGCGCTGCAGGAGCCGGTGCTGAGCAAAGCCCATACGCGCTTTCGCATGCCGTGGAATTGGGATGGCGGGCCGGCGGTCCTGCAAAGCCGGGCGACCGACGAGGCCGGCAACGTACAGCCGACGCGGGACACAATCATCGCCGAACGCGGTCCGCCACGCGGCACACCCAATGTCGCGGCATTCACCATGGAGCACTTCAACGCCATCACCAGCTGGGGCGTCGATGGAAAAGGCGAGGTGAGCCATGTTTACGCATAAGACAGTATCTGCGTGTGCGTTGTCCGCCGTCGCCATGGCGCTTGCGCTCGGCGTCGGCATCGCCAGTGCGGCCGAGGGTCCACACTTCGGACGGCCGATCAGCCCAGCCGATCTCGCGCCCTGGGACATCAGCGTCGGGCCGGACGGCGCCGGTCTGCCGCCCGGCAGCGGGACACCCGAACAAGGCGCCAAGGTCTACGCCGACCAGGGCTGCGCCGCTTGCCACGGCGAGAAGGGCAGCGGCGGCCCGGCCGGCCCGCTGGTCGGCGGCGGTCCGCTCAATGCCATCGACCGCGACCCCGCGAAGCTGATCGGCAATTATTGGCCATACGCCACGACCATTTTCGATTTCGTCCGGCGGGCGATGCCATGGCAGCAGCCGAAGTCTCTCACGGACAACGAGGTCTACGCGCTGACCGCCTACATCTTGGCGCTCAACAAGATCATCACCGACGAAGACGTGATGAATGCCGATACGCTGCCCAAAGTCAGAATGCCAAACCGCGACGGCTTCGTCAGCCGTTACCCGGAGAAGCATTGACGCGTCTGTTTGCTCGCCCCCGCGTGGCTAGCCGGGGCGAACAGGCTCAAGCCTCCAAACAAGGTTGATCGCTCCGGTCGTTTGGAACACGACACGGCGAGCGGCGATGGCGCCTCCGGCGATTTTGCTTCACGGGTACTCCAGAAGCGTCTCGACCTGCGCTATCGCCATTCCCGTGATCGGATCGCAATGGGCAAGGCCGTTCACCCCCCATGCACTGATGACGCGGTCGCGCGTCGCACAAAAGGTGCTGCAATACAGCGTTTCACCGTCTCGCCTAACGATGCGCCAGTACACCGGACAACCCAGCGGGCTGTATTTCGGATCATAACCTTCGTCGAGGACCTCGTCGCTGTCACACTCGACCCGGCGAATAAACCGCGTACGTTTCATACGCATATTCCCCTGGGGTTCAACGCGTGCGATTAGGCGAGGGTACCCGATCGCAGATACTCAGCGGAGTCATTCTGGTTTCTTTTCGGTTTCATGTTTCTCCTCATATTCGGTTCGCATCCTCGATAGCTTGGAAGCAACGACCGAGTGTGTTGGAACGCACCCAGAGTCTTGCCCGAAATGCCAACTTTCGAGGCGTTTCTTCCTCAGGACTTCTCGGGCTGGCTGAGGCTTCGGCACAGCGGGTGCGTGCCAATGCCGAAGGACGTCAACGCGAATTTTTCGCAGGGCGGCGCCCTCTAGATTCTTCTTCGTTTCATGCTGGTTGGAGAGGGTGTTGTGACGGCATAGAACGACCTTCCCCACAGTGAGCGGGGTCGGTCCCTTATGCCGTCTGCGATCATGTTGGCCGGAGCCGGGCGTCGCTTAGGCCGTCATCGTCGCACGCCGCAGCGTGGCTACCTCGATGACGTCGGCCGCTACTTTGCGGACGGATAAAGCAACCCGCCCTCTCACATGCTTCGGCCTTTCGGACTGCATCTTGCGGTTAGGTGAGGCCCCGTGGTACCGCATCACTCTCTCGTCGCCACCGTCTGGTCATAACCGTCCGGCGAGAGACTTTTGAAGCCCGCGCATATGTCCGCTGCGCGGGCTTCGCTTATTTGCCCCTCCCTTTGTTATGTCGGTCCTTCAGGCGTTCACGGCGCTTCAGCCATTTCTTGAACGTCATCTTGAAACGCCAAGGTGAGGCGAGATACTTGTCGTAGAGGACCGCCGTGTAGGTCTCGTCCCCGACGATGCTCATGGCCTGAGCTTGTCGCTTGTCGCGTTCGGACGCTGAGACCGTAGAAAGATATTCCGCCCACGGTTGCGAGCGCGCCCACCGGGCATGATCGCGAAGCCGGACACCATCACGTCGCCCGACCTTCACCACTTCCGGCCCGTCGCCGTCGATAAGTAGTTTGCGGGCTATTTCGAGCGATGTGCTGTCGTCAGCTAGCCCGGCGATTTCGCCCCACTGAGGGACACTCACAATCCGATGTGGAGCGATGACCGGGCGGCCTCGCTTCCCTGGCTTGATAACCCGCGTCGGGATGGTGGTCATGGCGCGCCCCCTGTCGGACATGCCGCCACGGCCTCGCGTTGGCTCTGGAACGCGCCCAGGAAGCGTCCCTGTGGGTCGTGGGCCGCGTAGGTGCTGACGCGCTCTTAGTCACGACGCCAGTCAGTTGCTGGCCGTCGTAAACGGTCAGAGCTGCATCTGCTTGGAGAAGGCGGGAAAGGCTTTGGAGGCCTACGCCATGGACGTACGGTGCCGTACGACTTTCAGTAGCTGCTTTGCTTTCGTTTTGTTTAGAAGGCCGCCGCGCTTGTGCCACTCGCGCGGGGGCTCTCTTTTTGGGTGATCGCCTTGGCGGCGGTGGGTTAGCCACCGTGGCAGAAACCCTTTTAGCTTCAACTGCGTCTTTAGGTCGGTTTGCCTCGCTAAGTCATTGGGTTTATTTAGATCGGAAGCTCCTGTCTGAAGTCATTCCAGCGGAGGGAAGCAAGTCTGACGGACCAAGCGCCACATACTTCGCGAAAGCCGCGCGTCGCCATCATCGGTGCGGGAGTCGTCGGCCTCGGCATCGCTTGGCGGCTCGCCGGGCGCGCCGCAGTGACTGTGTTCGATCGCGGCCGGGCCGGTTCAGGCGCGAGCCACGCCGCCGCCGGGATGCTGGCTGCCTGCTGCGAGGCCGAGCCCGGCGAAGAGGCGCTGGTGACGCTTGGCCGCGAGAGCCAGGCGCGCTGGCCCGCTTTTGCCGCCGAACTGCAGCGCGTCAGCGGCATCGACGTCGAATTGCGTACCGAAGGCACGCTGGTGCTGGCGCTCACCGCCGACGATCAGGGCGAGCTTGCGCATCGGCTGGAATTTCAGCACCGCCTCGGCCTGCCTCTCGAATGGCTCTCGGCCGCGGCGACACGAGCGCGGGAGCCGCATCTTGCCGGCAAAATCGCGGGCGCCGTGTTCAGCCCGCAGGACCACCAGGTCGATAACCGCAAGCTGGTGCAGGCGTTGCGCATCGCCGCCGAAGCGGCCGGCGCGACCATCCGCGAGCAGACCCCGGTCAAGGAGTTCGTCGTGCAAGGCGGGCGGGCGAGGGGCGTCGCGCTCGACGATGGCACCATCGCGCCCGCCGACGTCGTGGTGTTGGCCGCCGGCGCCCGGTCGCGCTCTATCGCGGGGCTGCCGCCGGACCGGAGGCCGCCGGTACGGCCCGTAAAGGGGCAGATGCTGGCGCTGCGCATGAACCCGGCATCGCCGCTCCTCAATCACGTGCTGTGGGCGCCCGGCGCGTATCTCGTGCCGCGCCGCGACGGCCGTTTGATCGTCGGCGCCACCGTCGAAGAGAAGGGCTTCGACGAGACCGTGACCGCGGGCGGGCTGCTTGCGCTGCTCGACGCGGCGTGGCGGGCAATTCCTGCCGTTGAGGAACTGCCGATCGACGAAATCTGGGTCGGGCACAGGCCGGGCAGCCGGGACGATGCGCCGGTGCTTGGACCCGGCCCGCTCGACGGTCTGTTCTACGCCACCGGCCATCATCGCAACGGCATTCTGCTCGCGCCGGTGACCGCGGACGCCATGGCGCAGCTTGTGCTCGACGGCGTGGTCGACCCGGCGATCAAACCGTTCGGCCTCGAACGTTTCCTGCCGGCGCGCGCGGCCGAATGAGGGAGACGCTGATGACTGACGCGACCATCCGTGTGAATGGGGAAAGCGAACCGTTTGCTGCCGCCACGCTCGATGCGCTGCTGGCCGAGAAGGCCGTCGATACCGGCCAGCGCGGCATAGCAGTTGCGCTCAACGGCGCCGTCGTACCGCGCGCTGCGTGGCGAGCTACGGCCTTGCGTCCCGGCGACAGCGTCGAGATCGTACGAGCCCGGCAGGGTGGCTAGGAGCAAAATATGTCCGATCCCCTGATCATTGCCGGCCACGAATTTCACTCGCGGCTGTTTCTTGGCACCGCCGGTTATCCGAACCGGAAAATGATGCTTGATGCGATTGCCGCAAGCGGCGCCGAGATGGTCACCGCGTCGATCCGTCGCATAAGCCTCGCCGGCGACGATGAGAGCCTGATCGATCTGCTCGGCGACCGGGTCAAGTTTCTCCCCAACACGGCAGGCTGCCAGACCGCCAAGGATGCAATCCTCACCGCGGAACTCGCGCGCGAAGCACTCGATACCAACTGGATCAAGCTCGAAGTGATCGGCGACCGCGAACTGCTTTATCCCGATGTGGAAGAACTGCTACTGGCGACACAGGCGCTGGTCGCGAAAGGCTTTGTCGTGCTGCCCTACTGCACCGAAGATCCGGTGACGTGCCGCAAGCTCGCCAACGCCGGCGCCGCTGCCGTCATGCCGATGGGCTCGCCGATCGGTTCCGGGCTTGGCGTCTCGAATCCGCATCTGATCGAGCTGATTTGTGCGCGCTCGCCGGTGCCGGTGGTGTGCGATGCGGGCATCGGCACAGCGTCCGATGCGACGTTCGCCATGGAGCTTGGCTGCGCCGCTGTGCTGATCAACACCGCCGTCTCGAAGGCGCGCGAGCCTGTGACGATGGCGAAAAGCATGCGCGCCGGAGTCGAAGCGGGCCGCTTGTCAAGGCTCGCCGGCCGCATCGCCAAACGCACCCACGCCGAACCGTCGAGTCCGCAGTTCGGACTGGTGGGGACGTGAGATCGCTGAGCCCTAAGCCGCCATCTCCCGCACCAGCGGAATGACCTTCTCCCCGTAGAGCGCGATGCAGCGCACGATCTTCTCGTGCGACAGGGTGCCGGCGCTGTATTTCATGTCGAAGCGGGCGATGCGCAGCGCTCTGGCGGTGGCGGTGATCTTGCGCGCCACGGTCTCGGGCGAGCCGACATAGAGCGAGCCGTGATCGGCTTCGCGATCGAAATCGGCACGCTGCATCGGCGGCCAGCCGCGCTCGGCGCCGATACGGTCGCGCATCTTCTTGTAATCGGGCCACAGCTCCTCGCGCGCCCGCTCGTCAGTTTCGGCGACGTAGCCGTGCGAGTGCAGGCCGATCGGCTGCACCGGCTTGCCGAATTTCGCGAAGGCGCGATGGTAGAGGTCGACGTAAGGAATGAAGCGCTTGGGATCGCCGCCGATGATGGCAAGCATCAGCGGCAGGTCATAGTGGGCCGCGCGCAAGACGGATTCCGGACTGCCCCCGACGCCCACCCAAGTTCTTAATGCATCAGTTCTGAGCGAGCCATGTTCGAGCGGCGGAAAGACGCGTTGGTTGGTCAGGGGAGGGCGCGTGTTACCCTTCCAGGTAACGGCATCGTTTCTGATCAACGCCACGAACAGATCGAGCTTTTCGTCGAACAACTCTTCGTACTTCGCGAGATCGTAGCCGAATAGCGGAAAGGACTCGGTGAAGGAGCCGCGCCCGACCGTGATTTCGGCGCGCCCGTTCGACGCGGCATTCAACGTGGAAAACCGCTCGAACACGCGGATCGGGTCGTCCGACGAGAGCACCGTGACCGCCGAGCCGAGCAGAATGCGCTTCGTCCGACCGGCGATGGCGGCGAGCATCACTTCGGGAGCCGATATGGCGAAATCGGGCCGGTGGTGCTCGCCGACGCCGAATGCATCGATGCCAAGCTCGTCGGCCAGCACCGCTTCCTCGACGACGTTGCGGATCACCTGCGCATGCGTCAACGGCTGGCCTTCGGAGTCCGCTGTGATGTCGCCGAAGGTGTCGAGGCCGAATTCCAGGGTCTTTGCCATTCAGGTTATTCGTCCAACTCGTAAGTCTTGATATTGGAAGCCCTTCAATTCATCCAAATATTCGTCGAGCGTCACGGCCCAATACAAGGCCGCGCGCCGGCGGCGATCGGCGTCCCAGCGACGATCTTCTTCGCCAGCACGACCGCCGGCACGGTCGGGATATAGGGTCCATCGCCGTCGAGCGCGACGATGAACCATTGTCTCGTAATGGGCGCGCCGGAATCTATCGGTGCCCTCAACGATGACATGCATGCCGCCATCGGCCGAGCCGATGACGTCAAACCAGTGGCTCGCGTTCAGCAGTAAAGAGGCATGGGCCGACAAATCGATGGGATGTCCGGCGCGCACGGCTTCAGCTTCTTGCCGACATAGCTCAAGATCGCCTTTGTAGTAGCGAGCCCGCGTTCGGCTTTCTGGCCTGGCGCGATACCGAATGTCAGGGAGGCGATGTCGGCGAATAGCGGTCGAAAATGCTCGACGACCGCTGAGGTGAGCGCCGGTACAGTACTGGCGCCGCTGATCACGGCGTTTGCGCCGCTTCGCCTCGGTGAAGAACTTTCATTGCCGCGTTTCCTGCGGGCAGCGGTCATCGTCATCCGGGCGAGCGCTTGGAAGAATACGACAATGGACTACCTGCTGCTCAAGTGGATTTATATCGACAATCCTGTTCGGCACCGGGATAGGCAGCGCCTTCTAATCTGTTTATGGCCAATCGTGGAAAAGATGTCGCAGCCATCGCGTTCGCCGCCACTCATGTGGTGATCGCCCATTGGCTGTTTACGACGCCCGCTGTCATCGTTCAGCTGGTGACCGGGCTGTGGCTCGTTCATCTCACCGGCTATGCGCTGACGGATCGGTGTGTTCTGGGGATTGGCGCTGTATTTTTTTGCCGGGGCCTGTTGGCTCCCCGTCGTCTGGATGCGGATCAAGATGCGCGACATGGCGAAGGCCGCGCTTTCCTCCGGCAAGCCATTGCCCGAAGCATATTGAACCCTGGACCGCTGGTGGATCGTTGCCGGCTTGTTGGCATTCCCGGCCATCGTCGTTGTGTTTTATCTGATGGTCGCAAAGCCTTAGACGGCGGCCGGACGTTGACCATAACGCGCCAGGAATTGCCGGGCGCGGTCCGTGGCCGGCTTCCTGAAAAAGACGTCCGGTTCTGCCGTCTCGACGATACGCCCTTGATCCATGAACACGATGCGCGTCGCCGCCTCTCGCGCAAAGCCCATCTCGTGGGTGACCACAACCATCGTCATGCCGTCGGCGGCGAGCGTCTTCATGACGGCCAAAACCTCGCCGACCAATTCAGGATCGAGCGCACTGGTCGGCTCGTCGAACAGCAGCAGCTCAGGCTGCATCATCAGCGCCCGCGCGATGCCCACCCGTTGCTTCTCGCCGCCGGAGAGCCGCGCCGGCGGGGCGTCGCGTTTGTCCCACAGGCCGACCTTGCGCAGCAGCGCCTCCGCCTGATCGGACACCTCGCGGCGCGGCCGCCGCTGCACGTGAAGCGGCGCCGCCATCAGATTGTTCATCACACTCATGTGCGGCCACAACGCGAAATGCTGAAACACCATCCCCATCCGCGTGCGGATCTGCGCGAGCGCGCGATCGGACATCGGCACGTTGTCGTGGCGAATGCCGACGCGTTGGCCGGATAGGAAGACCGCACCGCTGTCCGGCACTTCGAGCCAATTGATACAGCGAAGCAGGGTGGATTTGCCGGCGCCGGACGGCCCGAGAATGCAGACCGTTTCACCTTCCGTGACCGAGAGGTTGATCCCTTCGAGGGCCTGATGGTCCTTGAAGGATTTGCAGAGGCCGGTGACCTGAAGAACGGAAACAGCGCTCACGCTTCGGCGGCCTGTTTGACCTCTCCGTCGCGATACTGGCCCCAAGCGGCGCGCAGCGCCGCATAGGCGACCGGATCGAGATCGTAGCGCGGCAGCGGGTCGGCATCCCAATGACCGAAACGATCTTCGCCGCGCACCAGCGTGGCGCTCCGGCGTCCGACGGTAGATCGCACGTGCGCCGGGATATAGAAAAAGGCGAAGCCGATGCGGGGCGAGGCTGTGCGGTTCTGCTTTGAACCATGCGCGGTGCGCTCGTGGTGCAGCGAGAATTCTCCAGGCTTCAGTTCAATTGTGACCGCCCGGCTTTCATTTTCGATGTGCAGTGACTGCCCCCGCGCCAGCATGTTGTCGGGCGCGTAGGTTTCCTCGTGCACCAGGTCCGGGCCGAGGTGGGTGCCGGGCAGCACCTGCAGCGCGCCGTTGTCAGCCGTCGTCTGATTGAATGCGACCCAGGCCGTGATTTCCTCATGCGGGTCGAGACCGAAATACGCACTGTCCTGGTGCCAAGAAACATACGCGCGATCCTTGCCGCCTTTGGCGAAGATCGAGGCGCCGAACAGTAGAATGTCGGGGCCGACGAGATCTTCGAGCGCGTCGAGGATGGCCGGATCGCGGCCGAGTTCGACGAGCCACGGCATCGCCAGATGACCTTTGATCTTCAGGCTCCGGTTCGCGCTTTCGCCGACCTTGGCTTCGTAGGCGGCGATGCGCGCCGCGCATGCGGTGGCTTCCCTGGCATCCATGGCGCGCAGCGGCGCGAGCCAGCCTTGCTCGCGGAATTGCGCAACCTGTGCGTCGGTCAGGGTCTTGGCCATCGTGTTCTCCGCATCATCGCCGCGCCTCCGCCATGCTCAACACGGGGCGCACGCCGGCCTCGACCGCCAAACACAGCAGCCAATATAGCAGCATCGCGCAGACGAAACTTGCAAACGGCACATAGTAGGTCGCTTGAATCTCGTTGGCGGCGAAGGTCAGTTCCTGCACCGCAATGATGACCAGAAAGGCGCTGTCCTTGATGATCTGAATCACCTGGTTGCCGAGCATCGGGACCGACGACAGCAGCACCGGCGGCAGAATGATGCGCAACAGCAACCGCCAGCCGTGGAAGCCGAACGCGTGACCGGCTTCGATCCCCTCTCGCGGCAGGGCGGCAAAGCCGCCGCGCAGCAGTTCGGCAACATAGGCGGCGTTGTAGATCGTCAACGCGATGATGCCGGCCATCAGGTTGCCGATGACGATGCCGAACGACGGCAGGCCATAATAGATCAGGTAGCAGAACAGCATGAAGGGCACGCAGCGCATTAAATCGATCAGCCAAGCCAGAAGCATCGCGGCGGCGCGTACCCGGGAGATCAACACCGCGAACAACAAAAGCCCAAGAACGCCGGCGCACACCGCAGCCACCGCCGCGATCGCAAGCGTGCTGAAGAACCCAGCGATCAGCGCGTCGCGCTGTTCCCACAGCACTTCGATGCCGCGCGGAATCATGCAAACGCCTCAACCTGATTGCGCCGTTCGAGTAGGCGTTGCGCGGCGACAAACGCGCCGATGACGATCACATAGATGGCGAGCGCGACCATGAAGGGCGGAATCGGTTTGTAGGTCGAAGCGCCGATGCGAACTGCTGCGCGCGTGGTTTCGATCACGCCGATCACCGCCACGGCCGGGCTGACCTTGATGATCAGGGTCATTTCGTTGACCAAGGCCGGCAACGCGGCGCGGGCGATCTGAGGCAGCACGATGAGCCGAAAACGCAAGCCGCGTGGCATGCCGAACGCGCGCGCGGCGTCGAGCTGATCGTTTGGAAAGGCGAGCAGCGTGGCGCGCCAGATCTCGCAGTTATAGGCCATGGTCCCGAGCGTCAGCGTGGCGACGCCGGCGGCGAAGCGCGGCACCTCGAGGCCGATGGTCGGCAGCGCGAAATACACCAGCAGCACGAGGGTCACGGCCGGGGTGGCGCGGAGCAGGCTGACGACAACGGCGACGGCACCGTCGAGGCCCGAGACCTTGCCCCAGCGGATCAAGGCCAAGCCTAGCCCGAGCGGATTGCCGATCGCGATCGCCAATACGCTGACCGCGATCGTGTTGAGCGCTCCGGCCGCCAGAGCCAGATAGTCGCCGGTCCCCATGGCGACTGAGGTCAGACGTTTGCGGTCGGCGTCTCCGGCATGTACTCGTAAGTGGTGCCGAAATACTTCGTCTGCAGCGCGTACATCGAACCGTCCTTGCGGGCGCCGAGCAGAAAGTCGTTCATCAGTGCCAAAAGCTCAGTGTTGCCTTTGACCAGCGGCCAGGCAATGTAGGTCGGCTTGGACACGGCTTCGCCGACTTCGAAGGTGTCGGGCTTCTCCTTGGCAATCGTCTGCAGGCTCAGCCAGACATTGACGACATAGTCGACGCGGCCGAGTGCCAAATCCTGATACGCCTCCGGGTAGCCTTGGTACTCGACGATCTTGCCAAGCGATCCTCCGGTTGTTTTGAGCATGCCGCCAAGCTGGGGCAGCATCTTGAGCATGGCGCTGCCCGCCTCAACGCCGAGCGGCAGCCCGCTCAAATCTTTGATGCTCTGAATCTTCTTGTCGCCTTTGCGCTTGAGATAGTAGTCGACGGATTCGGCCACGGGGCTGCAGAAATCGAGCGTCTTCATGCGCTCCTGCGTAACCAGGACGGCCGTGACCGCGGCGTCGTACTTGCCGGTCGTGACGCCGGGGAGGATGCCGGTCCACGGGATGATGTCCTGACGGATTTCAAAGCCGGCCGTCTTCTTGAACAGTTCCAGGAGCTCCTGGTCGTACCCGGTCGGCTTGCCGTCGACGGTGAACTCGAATGGCCGGAAGTCATCCTCGGTCGCGACCGTCATGTAGCCGCGCTTTTTGATCTCATCGAGCGTCGCCGCTTTGGCGCCGGTCGTCATGGTCAGGGCGGCCGCGGCAGAGCCGAGCAGCACGCCGCGTCGGGTGAGGCCAGTTCCGGTCATGGTGCGTCCTCCTGTTTGCCTGTGAGGCAAGCAAACGTTATGCCAGCGGTTCGAGAGACGGCCCTGCGCACACCTTTCGGGCAACCGCTTAGTGGGCAGGGTCGAACAAGGGCCTGGCCCTACGTGGGGAGCGCCGTCATACGGGAGGCAAGCATCCATGCACGCGGCATATTTTGATCAATTTGGCGCCCCCGACGTCCTCAAATACGGCGTCTTGCCGGACCCGGTAGCTGGACCGGGTGAGGTCGTAGTGGACGTGGCGGCCGCAACCGTCAACGCCGCCGATTGGAAATTCCGGTCCGGTCAATACGCGCGGCATGACCAGGCGAAATTTCCACAGATTCCCGGCCGCGATTTCTCCGGCGTGATCAGTGCCGTGGGCGACGGCGCCGACCTCAAGGTCGGCGATGCCGTTTTCGGCGTGCTGGGCGCGGGGCGCGAGGGAACCTATTGCGAAAAGATCGCGATCAAGTCCGCGATTATTGCAAAGAAGCCGGACGGACTGTCGCACGTCGACGCCGCAGCATTGGCGCTGACCGGGCTCACCGCTATCGACTCGCTCGCCGGGAGCTTGAAACTGCAGCGCGGTGAAACAATCCTCATCCAAGGCGGCGCCGGCGGCGTTGCGGGTTTTGCCATTCAATTCGCCAAGCATCTTGGCGCACGGGTCATCACCACGACGAGCGCGGCGAACCGCGACTATGTGCGGGGCCTCGGCGCCGACGAAGTCATCGACTACAACGCGCGGGATTTCACCAAAGTCGTCAGCGGCTGTGACGCCGTGTTCGATACGGTGGGCGGTGACGTGGCGCAGAAGTCATTCGCCGTCCTCAAACCCGGCGGCCGGGCCGCGTTCATTGCGTCCGGCATGCAGGCCCCGAAGCCAAACCGGAGCGGCGTGACCGCACTTAGGCCGCCGGTGGATCGCGGCCGTGCGCCTCTCGATCAGATCGCCGCGCTGTTCCAGAGCGGCGCAGTGCGGCCGCCTGAGGTCAAGCTTTATCGGCTGCAGCAAGCGGCCGAGGCGCACCGGTTGAGCGAGTTCGCGGCACTTTCGGGGAAAACTCGTTTTCGAAGTGCGTTGATGGGTGATCAAACGTGGGGCGAGCCGCATTGCAACGCAGCATGCGTTTGCCTTGCCTCGCCGCCGTCCGAGGCCGTACTTTGCGCCGCGGGGCGCGGAATGGAACGTCGCAATGCGAATGTTGGGTTACGCCGTCCTCGCACTCATCATGCTTCTCGAATGCAACTCCGCTGACGCCAAAGGCACGGGGCTGATCTTCGTCAGCAACGAGAAATCCAATAACCTCATTGTCATTGATCCGAAGACCAATCAGATCGTGAAGGACATCAAGGTGTCGCGCCGTCCGCGCGACATGCACTTTAATGCCGATCACACCAAGCTTTACATTGCGTGCGGCGACGACGACGTGATCGACATTCTCGACGTCGCCAAGCTTGAAGTCGTCGGCAAGCTGGTCACCGGGCCGAGCCCGGAAACCTTTGCGATCGATGAGCAACGCCGGCGCATCTATGTTTCGGACGAAGAGGCGTCTTCGCTGTCCATCGTCGACATCGACCAAAACATCATCATTAAGGAGGTGCCGACCGGCGCAGAGCCGGAAGGCGTCTATGTGAGCGAGGACGGCAAGACCGTCTATGTCACCTCAGAGGTCGGCGATCTGGTTCACGCGGTCGATGCCGACGGCGGCTACGTAACGCAGGATGTCGTCGTTGGCACGCGGCCAAGGCGCTTCGCGGCGACGCCAGACGGCAAGGAGCTTTGGGTTTCGACCGAATTGTCCGGCGAGGTCTACATCATCGATCGCGAGAAGTTCGTGGTGTCCGGCAAGATCGAATTTCTGCCGCCCGGCATGCGCAAATCCGACGTGACCCCGGTCGGCCTGGTGATGACCAAGGACGGCAAGACCGCCTACGTCACGCTCGGCCACGCCGCGCATGTTGCTGTCGTCGACGTGGCGACGCGCAAAGTGCTGGCCTACATCCTGGTCGGCAAACGCTCCTGGGGCATCACGCTTTCGCGCGATGAGAAGACGCTCTATGTCGCCAACGGCCTCGGCGATGACATCACGCTGATCGACGTCAAAAGCCAAAAGGCAACGGTTTCCATTCCGGTGGGGCGTGTGCCGTGGGGCGTGGTGATCGATGAGTAGCGAGGTGCCTAGGGCCGCACGGCGGTTGCGGCAGCTGCTGATCGGCGCATCGATCGCGCTCGCCGGTGCGATGCTGCCGGGCAGGGCGCAGACACCACCGCCGGCAGCGCCCGCATCGCTGACGCAGCACGTGACCATCGGTTTCGTCGAGGTCGAAGGCGATCCACGTTACGAGCCGATCCGCGCTTACGAGCGAATCATCCTCAAGGTTCGCGAGCATCCCTTTGCGGGCGCGGAGGTTGGCATCGACGAGGCGGCGGCGCTCACGCGCGTGCTGAAGACCGATTTTGCTCTACAGCGCATCACCGTGAAGTCGAACGATGAGGTTGCGCCCGCGGTACTCAAAGCCGCCGATGCGGGCATCAACTTCTTTCTGCTCGATGTCCCGGCAGAGGTATACAAGCCGCTTGCCGCGGCGGTCAGCGGCCGCGATGTGCTGTTGTTTAATGTCTCGACGCCGGACGACGGATTGCGGCGCGATCTTTGTGGACGCGAATTCGTTCACGTCTATCCGAGCTCGGCGCAGCTGATGGACGGGCTGGTCCAGTACCTTGTCTCCCGCAAGTGGCGCGACGTGCTCGTGTTTGTGGGTCCGCTTCCCGAGGATGCGGCCGTGACCACGGCGTTCGCACACTCGCTGCAGAAATTCGGCGCCCGCGTAGTGGCGACGCAGCATTTCAAGCCTGGAACCAATCCGCGCGACCGCGAGCAGAACGATCCGGCCTTGCTCAGCGCTATCAGCCGCGACTACGACGTGGTGTTTGTTGCCGACAGCGCTTTCGACTTTGTGCGCGGTGTGCCGTATCACCTGGTGCGGCCGCGGCCTGTCGTGGGCAGCATCGATCTGGAGCCGGCGGCCTGGCACTGGACCTGGGAGCACAACGGCGCGCCGCAGGTCAATTCCCGCTTCGACAAGAAGTCAGGCGGTCGGCGCATGGAGGGACCCGATTGGGCCGCTTGGGTCGCCGTCAAGATGATCGTACAATCAGCGCTGCGCACGCGTACCGCCGATTTCCAGAAGCAGCGCGCGTTCATTCTCGGCGATGGCAGCTTCGATGGCGACAAGGGTCTTGCGGTGAGCGTGCGCCCCTGGGACCATCAGGTGCGTCAGGCCATCCTGCTTGCAGCCCCATATGCCGTGATCGCCAACGCGCCGCTCGAAGGCTTTCTCCATCGCACCAATGAACTCGACACCCTCGGTGACGATGAACCGGAATCGTCCTGTCACCTGAACAAGTAGGCGTCATGCAACTCGTTCATATCGCCCGGGCCCTCCGTGCCGTGACCACGCGGGAGATTATCAAGTTCGTGCAGCAGCGCGGTCGGCTCTTGTCGGCCCTGGTGCGTCCCTTGATGTGGCTCGCGGTCTTTGCCGCGGGTTTCTATAACGTGTTCGGCGTCTCGATCATTCCGCCGTACAAGACCTACATCACCTATCAAGTCTATATCGTGCCGGGACTGCTCGGGATCATTCTGCTGTTTCACGGCATGCAATCGTCGCTGTCGATGGTCTATGACCGCGAGATGGGCGTCATGCGACTGTTGCTGACCGCGCCATTGCCGCGGTGGGTGCTGCTGGCGTGCAAGCTCGCGGCCGGCACCGCGCTGTCGGTTCTGACTTGCTACGTGTTTCTCGCGGTGTGCATTCTGTTCGACGTCACGTTCGAGCCGATCAACTGGCTCGCTGTGCTGCCCGCCCTCATCATTTCGGGGTTGATGCTGTGTGCCCTGTGGCTGTTCCTCTCGGTCTATATCCGGCAGGTCGAAAACTTTGCCGGCGCCATGAACTTCGTGATGTTCCCGATGTTCTTTTTTTCCTCGGCGCTCTATCCGCTGTGGAAGCTGCGCGAAGGCGGTTCCGAGGCGATCTATTACGTCTCCCTTATCAATCCGTTCACCTACGCGGTGGAGCTGATACGGTTCGCGCTCTACGGCATGTTCGAGCCTCTATCCGCGGCCGTCGTTGCCGGCTGGACCGTCGTGTTCTTCCTGCTCGCCGTTATCGGCTACGATCCGCAACGCGGACTGATCCGCCGCGCCCAGGCGCAGCCGGCCTGAGGTTTTAGAACTTCGCTTGGGCGAGCTTCTGCGCGATCTCGTCTCTAATCGCGGCGATTTCGTTCGCCGAACGGGAGCCGTTGGACCGCTTGATCGGGACATCGGCCAGGATGCGAGCCGGGCTCGGCGAAAGCAGAAGCAATCGGTTGGCAAGGCCGATCGCCTCGTCGACGTCATGGGTCACCAGCAAGGTTGTAATGGGCCGCCGGGCCACGAGTTCGGCGAGTTCGGCGCGCAGCCGAACGGCGAGCGCGGCGTCGAGCGAGACAAACGGTTCGTCGAGCACGAGCAAATCCGGGTCGACCGCAAAAGCGCGGGCGAGGGCGACCCGGCGAGCCAGTCCAAGCGATAGTTCTCCCGGGTAATAGGCCCGATGCTCCGTCAGTTCGAGTGTCGAGAACAGAGCATCGAGCGTGGCGTGGCTTGCGCCGGGGGCAGCGAGTCTGACGTTTTGCTCGACGGTGCGCCACGGCAACAACCGCGGCTCCTGAAAGACGACGCCCAGCGTGCCGTGGTCCGGCAGATGAACGGTGCCGTCGAAATCGCGATCGAGCCCGACGATGATGCGCAGCAGCGTGGTCTTGCCGCATCCGGAGGGGCCGACCAGCGCGGCAACTTCGCCCTTGGGAAGACTGATGGCGATGTCGCCCAGCACGTGAAGTTCGCCGCCGGAGGCGGCGCGAAAGCACTTTCGCTCGACGCGCACATCAAGCCGCGAGAGCTCAGCCAATTCTTCAGGCGTTTCTCGGGCGCCAGCGGGAGACATGTCGTTCAAGCGGCTGCACCAGGAAGGTTTCGATGGCCAGCATCACGGCGACGAAGGTCAGAGCGTACGCCAGGATACGCGTGACATCGAACAATTGAAACGCGACGCCGATCTCGAACCCCACGCCATTTGGCCGTCCGAGCAGTTCGACGATCAGCACGATCTTCCAGACCAGCGAGAGGCCCGAGCGGGTCGCCGCCGCGAGGTAAGGGGCAAGCTGCGGCAGCACGACGTGCCGCATGCGCGCCCACGAACTCATGCGAAACACTTGCGCCATTTCGTCCAGCGGCCGGTCGAGGGCGCGCGCGCCTTCCCGCACGGTGACGGTCGCAATCGGCAGCTTGTTCAACGCCACCGCGGCAATGGCGGCGGTTTCGGTCAAGCCCGCCCACACATAGGCGAGCACGATGATGACCAGCGCCGGCAGGTTCAGCAGGACGACCAGCCAAGGATCGCCCAGGCGATTCACCATGGGCAGCCGCCCCATCGCTAGGCCCATCACGGTCCCAAGTGCCATGGCAATCACAAACGAGACCGCGACCCGCGCTAGCGTCACCCCGAGATTGAAGGCGAGGGCTCCGGACCGAGCCTCGTTCACGACCGCGGCCGCGACGGCCGTTGGATCGGGCAAAAGCCGCGGCCCCGCCATACGCGAGCCGGCATACCATGCGGCGATCAGAATGATCAGCGAGACCGCTCGGAGCGCCAAGTTCATTGGCGAAGCGTCGCTCGTTCAGAGGCGGCGATAATCATAAGGCGTCTCGTCCCGGATCGCGGCAAGCGCAGCCAACCCCCCATGGTGTGGCGATAAGTGACACACCGGATCGGTTGCGGCGGCATCGCCCGTCGGCGCGAAAGCTTGGCAGCGGCAGCCGCCAGAGTCGATATCACGCCGTGCACAACTCGCGCAGGGTCCGCCCATCCATGCTGTGCCGCGAAACGCCTGGAACGCCGGCGAACTGGCCCAAATCTCGGCAAGCGAGTACGCCTGGACAGACCAGAACTCCAGTCCGGGTATCAACTCGGCGGCGTGGCAGGGCAACATCCCCGACGGCGTGACGTTCAGGGAGCGCCGGCCCCAGCCGCCGACGCAGGGCTTCGGAAGCCGGGCAAAGTAGGCGGGGACCACCGCGTCAATGACGATCATGGTGCCGCTTCCGCAAAGCCTCTACGGCTGCCGCGGCGCGCTGAACCTGGGCGGCAGTCGGCATCAGTTTGGCGCGGTTGCGCAGGGCCCAGCCGTAATACTGGACGTGGGCGATCTCGACACGACTGGCGCCAAGCTCCAGCGCCAGAGCGACCATGTCTTCGATGTGGTCGATATTGGCGCGATGCATGACGGCGTTGACCGTGAGTGGAAGTTTCAGCCGCACCACCTCCGCCGCCAGCACGCGCTTGCGCACAAAGGCGCCCTCATAGCCGGCGATAAAGTCGGCCGTCTGTGCAGCGTTGTCCTGAATCGAAATCTGCACGTGATCGAGCCCGGCATCGACGAGCTTTTCGAGTGTCGCGGCGGTGATGCCGACTGCCGACGTAATGAGGTTGGTGTAAAGGCCCGAGCCATGCGCGGCCTCCGTAATCTCGACCAGATCGCGCCGCGCGCCGGGCTCGCCGCCGGAGAGATGAACCTGCAGCACGCCGAGTGCGGCCGCTTCCCGGAACACTCGGGCCCAAGTCGCAGTGTCCAGTTTGCTGTCGCGCGGCTCGAGCGCAAGCGGATTGGAGCAATACGGACAGCCGAGAGGACAACGGTGCGTCAATTCGGCGAGAAGGCCGAGCGGCGCCTGGATTGCGGCCTGACTATCCGCCACAGCGTCGTCTCTTCGCTCACAGGTCCAAGAGCTTTTTGTCCGCCAGCCCACGCAGCAGAACCGTTACGTCCGCCCCGATACGGTCTCGCGGCGCGTTAAAGGTCTTCGCAAGATCGTCGACGATGGCGGTGAATGTCGCCTCGCCGGTGCATCGCTTGACGATCTCGACGGCGATGGCGTCGGCCTTGAAGACCCGTTCCGGCGCCAGCAGCACCCAGCCGCCTTGGGCCTCGTTGTGGACGAGGCGCACGCCGCGCGGCAAACGCGGACGCGCGTCGGCTGGTATCGCGGGTGCGTTCACGATCATCTCCTAGTCGCTTGCCGCGAACGCGCCGGGCGGCGCGTGCTTCGGCGCGACATAGGCTTGGTAGAGCGCGTCGAGCATCGCCCACAGCACGTCGATTTGAATTCCAGTGCCGCCAGCACCTGATGTTGTTCGGCCGGAGTGCGGGCATTTTGCCGGGCGTAGTCGACGCAAAACGTAAATCGCGCTCGGCCTGGGGCGGACGCTGCGAAAAGTAGGCGAACGTCTCGGCGCTGACGAAATCGTAGTTCTTCAGCATGCACTGCTCCCAGCGCGACCCTGTTATGGCGTTTCGGGATACTGCGAACAGGTGCGCGCCGCGCGCTCGCCCAGTGCCTCCAGACATTCCGTGCGGGTAATCGGGCCGCGCCCGATGATCTTGGCCTGGAGGAAATTGACCAGTGCTTCGATTTCCCGGCGCTGCAGAACGGAGCCGGGCGGCAACGGCGGCAAGTATTGGCCCAGTGAGGATTCGGTCACGCCATTGTAGCAGCGCTTCTCCGCGTAGGCCTGATCGTCAAACCTAGGCATGGCCTTGCCGGGTACGCCGCAACTGATCACCTCGATCAGTTGATCGCGGGTGAGCTTGGTCTCGCGCAGATTGGCGGCGCCGCCGCTCGACTGCGGTTCGCCGGAACCATCGCCCGCCCAGCCGTGACAGTACGGACACTGGGCCTTCTCCTGGAAGACGCGCCGGCCGTAGGCGAAGTCGTCGTCCGCCTTCACCGGACCCGGCCACACGGTGGTTGCCAGGACCAGTGCGGCGAATGCCGCCATGACGTACGGACTGCGATTCGCCGTTCCTGCGGCGACGCTTCCTCCAGTGTTTGGCCCCGGCATGATCGATACCTGTTTCGGCGAAGGTCGCGCCTCCTATATCATCAGCGTCGTCCATCGTCCGCATGGGATAAAGCAGATGCGATCGCAATGGCTGACGGTTGCCGCCGGTGGCGTCGGCCTCCTGATTGCGACCAGCGTTTTTGCCCTACAGCCCTCACGTGAGGATCGGCCGACCCGGCTGGAGGTCTGGGACCTCGAACTCGGGACAGCCGTTGCCTCGCTGCCGGACGCGTTCGACGAGTACGCCTGCGGCACCAACGGCGGCCCGCCCTCGATGCCGCTTCGCGGCTGGAGCGACTTCCGGCGCTGCCGCCCGGAGCCGAGCGGATTACGCGAAGTTTATTTCCGCTATGACGATGAACTTGAATATTGGGCCAAAGCGAACGACTACACGACCGAGATCGCGCGCTATTCCGGCACCAAGGTTTATGATTTCCCCGTGGTGCTGTCCGCTCTGTTCAATGACAACGGAGTTCTCGCCGGATTGCGCATTGTCACCGATCCGCGCGACAAGACCCGCGACAGGGACGAGGCCTATACGCTGCGCAACTTCCTCACCGCGCGATTTGGCCGCGACGGCTGGACGTGCACGGACAATCCGCCCGGCGATGGCGAAGAGCCGGTCGGCCGCACCTTCATCAAGCAGGACTGCCAGAAGACAATGGACGGGGGCGCGGAAACCGCGGCGCTGCAGACACGCTATTTGCGCAAAAAGGGCCAAAACCAGTTCGATCCGCACTCGGGCAAGGAGATCGCAGATCAGTTCGAAAGCACCGTGCATTTCGAACTGATGCTCGTGCGGTGAGACCGATCAAAGGCTGAACACGAAGATCATCGTGGCATTGCTGAGGTTCTTCAACTCCGGGGCCCGGCCGAGCTTGCCCTTGGCGTTGCGCCACAGCCCGGAGCAGATGGCGATATATTGCTTGCCGTTGACCGCAAAGGTCATCGGCGGCGCATTGAAGCCGGTGCCGACATTGATGCGCCACAGCTCGTCGAGCGTCTGGTCGTCAAGCGCAACGATCGTGCCGTCAATCAGCGCCGTCACCACGATGCCGCCTGCGGTCGAAAGCGCGCCGGCAAAGTTCGCATAGTCGAGGTCCTTGCGCGCCTTGATCGCGCCGGTTGCCGGATCGACGGCGACGACGCTCGAGGTGATGCGCTGCGGATCGACAGTGTTGCCGCCCTCGAACTTGCCTTTGACGTGCCGGGTGTAATCAGGCGTCACGTCGGCGCAGCCTTCCAGCGTCGGGATGTAAACGAATCCGGTCTTGCGGCTGTACGTGGCCGGCCAGTAATTGTTGCCGCCCGCGGTATCCGGGCACACGCGGCGCATCGCTTTGTCATCGTTGACGCTGTCGCCTTCGGCATAGACCTGCAGCAGCTTGGCCGGATCGTAGTCAACGGGTTTGCCGGTCTTGGGATCGATGCCCTTGGTCCAGGTGACCTCTTTGACGTATTGCGTGGCTTTGATGAATTGGCCGTTGGTGCGATCGAAAACGTATTCGAAGCCGTTGCGTCCGGCGTGCGAAACGATCTTGCGGTCCTCACCGTTCACTTTGGTGTCGATGAGGATGTGCGTGCCGGTCTCGTCGTAATCGCGATTGTCGTTCGGCGTGTACTGGTGGTACCAGCGAATCTTGCCGGTGGCTGCGTCGATCGCCAGCACGCTCGACGTATAGAGGTTGTCGCCAGGACGATAATGGGCGTCATAACCCGGCACGGGATTGCCCGAGCCCCAATAGGTGAGGTTGGTCGCGGGATCATGGGAGCCGGTGACGTAAAAGGCGCCGCCGCCAGTCTGCCACGCGTTGTTTTCGCCCCTCCACGTCTCGCTGCCGGGCTCGCCTGGCGCCGGGATCGAATAGGTCTTCCACAAGAGTTCGCCAGTCTTGGCGTCAAGTCCAGCGAGCCAGTTGCGCACGCCTTGATCGCCGCCTGATGCGCCGACGATCAGTGAATCCTTGAGCGGGATCGGCGGCGTGTTGAGTTCCACTTCCGGCTGATCGTGCAAGTTCTTGTCCCAGACGATCTTGCCGGTTTCCCGATCGGTCGCGATGATGCGGCCGTCTTTGCCCGTCGTCGAAACGACGAGGTTGTTCCACAGTGTCACGCCGCGGTGCCGCCCGAGCTTTTCCTGCCCGGGGTCCATTTTCCAGACGATGCTGCCGTGGGTGCCGGAGCGGACGTCGATCTTGTAGACCACGCCCCAGCCATCCATGACATACATGAAACCGTCGTTGACCAGCGGTGTCGCTTCGAGGGCCTCGTTGCCCGAGGTGCCTGACAATGCGATCGCATAAGCAAGCTTCAGGTTCTTGACGTTCGTCTGGTTGATCATGTCGAGCGACGAATAGCGCTGCGACGAGTAGTCGTGATGGTTCATGAGCCAGTTTTGCGGCTCGGGATTGAGCAGCCGCTCGTAGGTCACGTCGGCGGCGTACGCCGCACTCGCGGCGAACACGACGCCACCGCCAGCCATTGCGGCAGCGATCCGCGATTTTGCGGGTCTTTTCATTGCTTATCTCCCGAGCGAATTTTCTTTGAGCTGCGCGCGAGGCAAACGGCTACAGCCCGAACACGAACAGCATCGAAGCGTTGGTTTGATTCTTACGTTCTAGCGAGCGTGCGAGCTTTGCTCGTCCGACCGGACCAAGACCGGTTGCAATGGCGATGTATTGCTTGTCGCCGACCGAATAGGTCATTGGCGGCGCCGCGATGCCGGTGCCGACGTTGACCTTCCACAACTCGGCGAGCGTCTCGTCGTCATAGGCGATAATGGTGCCGTCGAGCAGCGCGGTGACAACGATGCCGCCGGCCGTGGTCAATACGCCGCTGAGGTCGCCGTAGGGCAGGTCTATGTGCTTTTTGACCTGGCCGGTTGCGGGATCGACCATGGCGAGACTGCCGGTAATGCGGGCTTCGTTGACATAACCGCCACCGCCGAACTTGCCGCGCACGTGCGCGGTGCGGTCGGGTGTAATGTCGGCGCAGCCTTCGTCGCCGCCGATGTAAAGCAGGTGCGTCTTGTCGCTGTAGGACGGCGGCCAATAGTTCGTGCCGCCATGCACGTCGGGACACGAATTCACCATCTTGTCGGTGCCGCCCTTCCAGTCGTTGTTATAGATCTGGACATCCTTCGCCGGATCGTAGTCGATCGGTTTGCCGGTCTTCGGATCAATGCCTTTGGTCCAGTTGACCTTCTCGGCGTACTGGGTCGCTTTGAGGAACTGGCCGTTCAGGCGATCGAAGCTGTATTGAAAGCCGTTGCGGTTGGCGAGCGAGATGATCTTGCGATCCTCACCGTTGACCTTGGTGTCGACGATGATCTGTGAGCCGCTGGCATCATAGTCGTGGATATCGTTGGGGGTGTACTGAAAATACCATTGCATCTTGCCGCTGTCGGCATTGAACGCGATGGTGGAGTCGGTGAATAGATTGTCGCCGGGACGATAGGCGGAATCGTAGCGCGGCGCGGGGTTGCCGGAGCCCCAATAGGTGAGGTTGGTCGCCGGGTCGTACGAGCCGGTGACATAGAAAGCGCCGCCGCCGGTCTGCCACGCATTGGCCTGATCCTTCCAGGTCTCGCTGCCTGGCTCGCCCGGTGCCGGCACGGCATAGGTCTTCCACTTTTGCTCGCCGGTCTTGGCGTCGAGGGCGGCGATCCAGCAGCGCACGCCATTGTCGCCGCCGGAGCCGCCGACGATCACGGTGTCCTTGAGCGCAAGCGGCGCCGCCGTGATCTCCATGTCGGGCTGGTCGTTGAGGCTTTTGTCCCAGACGACCTTACCGGTTTCCTTGTCGGTGGCGATTACCCGGCCGTCGAGGCCGGCGACCGAGATAACCAGATTGCCCCACAGCGCGACGCCGCGATTGCGATCGGGTTTCTGCACGCCGGGGTCCATCTTCCAGACGATCTGGCCAGCCGTGCCGGAGTGCACGTCGATCTTGTAGACAACGCTCCACACGTCTGTGACGTACATGAAGCCGTCTTCGACGATCGGCGTCGCCTCGTTGTATTCGTTGCCTGAGGTGCCGCCGAGCGGGATGGCGAAAGCCAGCTTCAGATTTCTGGCGTTCGCCTTATTGATGACGGCGAGTGGCGAGAAGCGGTGCGAGCTGAAGTCGCGGTGGTTGGTGAGCCAGTTCTGCGGCTCGGGGTGTAACAGCCGTTCGAATGTCACGTCCGCCGCACCGGCGAAGTTCGGCGTCAGCAACAGGCAGGCGGCCGAAGCGGCCAATCCAGCTGAGGCCTTGGTCACACGTGCTGTCAGCTTGGCTCGCATCACGATCCTCCCAGATGCTTTAAGCGTGTCGAAAGTGGTCCGTACCCAGACCGCATTCCGCGCGATTGCTAGAGCCCGAAGACGAAGATCATCGTCGCCGATTTGCCGAAGTTCTTGAGCTCCGGTGTCGTCGCTACGCGGCCCATCTGATTGCCCGTCAGGCCCGTCGCAATCGCGATGTATTGCTTGCCGTCAACCGCGTATGTCATGGGCGGCGCGTTGATGCCGGTACCGACATTGACGCTCCACAATTCCTCCAGCGTTTGGTCGTCGAGCGCCATCACGGTGCCGTCGATGAGCGCGGTGATCACGACGCCGCCCGCCGTCGTGAGCGCTCCGCTGGTGTCGGCATAGGGCATGGCCTTGCGCTGTTTGACCTCGCCGGTCACGGGGTCGACCACGACGAAGCCGCTCGACAGGCGCCCGTCATAGCCGAAATCGCCGCCTTCGAATTTGCCCCGGACATGGCGGGTTTGATCGCGATTGATCCACGAACAGCCTTCGACTTCGGGGATGTAGATGAGCTTGGTCTGCTCGCTGTAGGAGGCCGGCCAGAAATTGCTGCCGCCGGGCACCGCGGGGCAGACGCCGTTGCTCTTCTCTCCGGCCAGGATTTTGGCCACGGGATTGGCGTATGTCTGCATATCCTTCGACGGATCGTATTCGACCGGCTTGCCGGTCTTTGGATCGATCCCTTTGGTCCACGTCACTTCCGGAACGTACTGCGTGGCTTTGAGGAACTGGCCGTTCTGCCGGTCGAACTCGTAATAGAAGCCGTTGCGTCCGGCGTGGGTGAGGATTTTGCGGTCCTCGCCGCGGACCTTGGCATCTATGACGATGTGCGTGCCGGTCTCGTCATAGTCCATCGTGTCGTTCGGCGTGTACTGATGGAACCAGGCGATCTTGCCGGTCGAGGCATCGATGGCGAGCGCGCTGTCAGTGTGGAGGTTGTCGCCCGGACGATAGGACGAGTCGTATTTGGGAGACGGGTTGCCGGAGCCCCAATAGGTGAGGTTGGTCGCCGGGTCGTACGAGCCGGTGACGTAGAAGGCGCCGCCGCCGGTCTGCCAGGCGTTGTTCTTGTCTTTCCAGGTCTCGCTGCCTGGCTCGCCCGGTGCCGGGACCGGGTACATGCGCCATTTTTCATCGCCGGTCTTCGGATCGAGCGCCACCAGCCAATCCCGCACGCCTTGGTCGCCGCCAGAGGCGCCGACGACAATTTCGTCTTTGAGCGCGAGCGGCGCGGCATTGAGCGTGATGTCCGGTTGATCGCGCAGATTCTTGTCCCAGACGATCTTGCCGGTTTCCTTGTCGGTCGCGATCACGCGCGCATCCCGCCCGGTCACCGAAATGACCAGATTTCCCCACAGCGCGACGCCCCGGTTGCGCTCGATCTTTTCCTGTCCGGGGTCCATCTTCCAGACGATGCGGCCAAGCGTACCGGAGCGCACATCGATCTTGTAAACCACGCCCCACGCGTCGGGCATGTACATGAAACCGTCCTCGACCAGCGGTGTCGCCACGAGGTTTTCATTGCCCGACGTGCCGCCGATCGCGACCGCGAACGCGAGCTTGAGATTCTTCGTATTCGATTTGTTGATGACGGCGAGCGGCGAGTACCGGTGAGCGCCAAAGTCTTGATTGTTCATGAGCCAGTTTTGCGGCTCCGGTTGAAGCAGGCGTTCGTAGGTCACCTCCGCCGCAAGCGCTCCTCCGTGCGTCAGAAGCACCGCAAACGCTGGCACAATCCCGTATTTGAGTGGCGTCGTCACGCTACCTCCCGTTTTATCGTTGCGCGCCTTCGCTGACGGGGCGCCTTGGTTGGAGCGACCATACCAACATCGGCGCTGGCCGTCGCGTGGTGATTACCCGTGCACTGTGCCGTCCGGCATGATCGTGCCGGACAAATTGACGCCGTCGAGCTTGGCGCCGGTGAGAATGGCGCCGGTCAGCCTGGCGCCCGACAGGTCGGCGCCAGTCAGGTCGGCGCCGGTGAGGTCCGCGCCGTAGAGATCGGTCTCGGTCAGCTTTGCTCCTTTGAGGTTGGCCTCGCGGAGCACCGCGTTGACCAGACCGGCATTGTCCAGGTTGGCGCCTTCGAGCGCGGCGCGGCGCAGCGATGTGTCGTTGAGATTGGATTGGCTCAGGTTCGCACGGCGCAACGACGCGTCGTCGAGCCGTGCGCCGTTCAACATCGTCTCGGACACATTGGCATTGTCGAGCTTGGTGCGCACCAAGCGAGCATGGCCTATCTTGGCGCCTGCGAGGTCGCTGTCAGTCAAATCGGCGGCGCTCAGGTCGAATTCATAGAACATCGCCTTTTCGGCCTTGGCGCGAACAAAGGATGCATTCTGCAACTCGGTCTTGTTGAGATTGGCATCGGTCAGGTTCGCGCCGTCGAATTTAACCCGTCCGAGCTTGGCACGGTGCATGACTGCGCCGGTGAGATTTGCGCCCGATAAATCGTCGCCCGACAAGTCCTTGCGCTTCAATGGCGCTTTCGCAAGGTCGCATCCGACGCAGGACTTGCTTCGGCCGGCCAAAAAGTCGCTCGCATCGTCGGCGCGCGTGGCGAGCGTCAGTGCACCGACCGTAAGCAAAGCAACGCCGAGTGCTTTGATGGGCGCTGGATAGACCATGGCGTCCGGTCGTCTCCTCCGCATTATCTGGCGCTCAGAGACCGAACACAAACAGCATGGTCTGATTGCGCTGGTTCTTGAGCTCGGGGATCAGCGCGTGCTTGCCCATCGCGATCTTGCTCAGGCCGGAGAGGATGGCGACGTATTGTTTGCCGTCAACTTCGAACGTCATGGGCGGGGCGTTAAATCCGGTGCCGACATTGATCTTCCAAAGCTGGTCGAGCGTGTTGTCGTCATAGGCCGCAAACGTGCCGTCGGTGTAACCGGTGAAGATCAGCCCGCCCGCCGTCGACAACGCACCGCTGTAGTTCGGGTAGGGAACACGGACGCGCTTCTTGATCTCACCGGTCAGCGGGTCGGCGGCGATCAACTCCAACTCGAAGCGCTCGGTTTGCTTATAGGCTCCGCCTTTCCAGTCATCCTTTTTGTTGCTCATGCCGGGGTTTTGGGTGATGTCGACGCATGGCGTCGCCGTCGGGATGTAGATCAATCTGGTGTTCACGCTGTAGCTTGACGGCCAAAAGTTATTGCCGCCCGACGGACCGGGGCACATCGTCTTGGTCGGACTTTGCAGGGTCGGCGTCGCGGTGCCCGCGTACATCTGCACGTCGGCGTTCGGCACGTATTCGACCGGCTTACCGGTCTTCTGGTCGATGCCCTTGGTCCAGTTGATGTTCTGAAGATAGGGCTTAGCCATCACCATCTGACCATTGGCCCGCTCCATGGTGTAGAGAAAGCCGTTGCGGCCGGAATGCGTGATGAGCGTACGCGGCTGGCCGTTGACTTGGCCGCTGATCAGGATGTGGGTCGAGGCCTCGTCATAGTCCCAGTGATCGCCCGGCGTGAACTGGAAGTACCAATTCATCTTGCCGCTGCTCGGGATCCCAGGAGATGACGCTGTCAGTATAGAGATTGTCTCCGGGGCGGTACGTGGAATCGAACATCGGCACCGGATTGCCGGTGCCCCAAATGACTTGGTTTCCCGCGACATCGTAGGTGCCGGTGACCCACATGGCGCCGCCGCCGGTCTGCCAGGCGTTGTTCTTATCCTTCCAGGTTTCGCTGCCGGGTTCGCCCGGCGCCGGTACGACGTATTTGCGCCATTCGAGCTTGCCGGTCGCAGCATCGAGGCCCGCGATCCAATCGCGCACGCCGCGATCGCCGCCGGCGGCTCCGACGATGATCTTGTCCTTCACCGCCAGCGGCGCCGCCGTCAGCTGAACGTCGGGCTGATCGTTGACGTTGGTTTCCCAGACGACCTTGCCGGTTTCCTTGTTGGTCGCGATGACGCGCGCTGGGTAGTTGGCGGTCGTGATCACGAGGTTACCCCACAGCGCCGCGCCGCGGTTCGACAGCGGGAGCTTTTCCTGGCCCGGGTCCATGCGCCAGACTATGCGGCCCATGCCGCCCGACCGGGCGTCGATCTTGTAGAGTACGCCCCATTGATCGACGACGTAGAGGTAGCCGTCTTCGGCGAGCGGCGTCGAATTCCAGGTTCTCGTTGGCGGATGTGCCGCCGATCGCGACCGCATAGGCGAGCTTCAAATTCTTGACGTTGTCCTTGTTGATGACGCTGAGCGGTGAAAAACGCTGGCCATCGTAGGTCCGATGGTTCATCAGCCAGTTCTGCGGCTCCTTGTCGGCGTTGACGAGCCGGTCAGGCGTCACATCGGCGGCGAGGGCCGGGCGCGCCACAAGCGCGATGCCGGCGAGAAGCAGGTTACGGATCGTGCGATTGCGCTTCGTCATTGTGTCCTCCGCAGCTCATTGATTGGTTTTTGAACGATCAGTGCTTTTACGGCGCGTAGACGCCGCGATTGTACCAGTGCAACGCGTCGACGCTGAGGACCCGCTCGGTGCCGTCGAACAAAGTGCCCACCTTGCCGCCCGAGGCTTTCAGTTCGAAGGTCTTCACTCTGTCCTTCACCGTGATCGTCGCGTTGCGCATGATGTCGAGGCCCTGTTCGATCTTGAAGATCTGATAGACACTCGGATCGGCGGCGGAGAAGAATTTGGCTTCCGAGCCGCCCTTGCGGGCTACGCCGCGTTCGTAAATCAGATGAAGCTCCATGTGTTCGCCGTTCGCTCCGGTGAACTCCCAACGATCCTCGTTGGCGATCGGCTGGCCAGTGGCGGCCCGCATGCTCCTCTCGACGCGGTAAGCGGTCGCGGCCTGATAGACCTTGAAGGGTCCGGGTGCGTCTTTCGCGTCGGCTGTGATGCCGTCGACGACCATCTGGCCCGCCATTTCGTTTGATCCGGTCTTCTTGATCGGGCTCGCCAGGTAGACCATCTGGTTGGTGCCCACGGGCGCGCCGTCCGGTCCCGTAATGTCGACGCGGTCGACGAAAATCATTCGAATGTTGCAGTCCTTGGCGGCGCCCGAGGTGGCGACAAACGGCTCCCAGCCGTCCGGCAGCAGCGCTTTCAGGGCGGTAGGCGACACGGCGAGATCGAGCTGCATGCGGACTTCGGCGCTGTGCTCGATCAGGCTTTCAGCGTGGGCCAGTCCGATAACGCCGCTGCACGATGCGGCCAATGCGGCGATCGCCGCTGCGCCCTTTGCGAGCATCCTAATCCTCCCCGTTTTCGTGCCGGGGCCCAGCAGGACTCCGGATATGCTGCTATGGTAATCGAAAGTGCGGGCTGCCTGAACCTTTAAATCGGCTGGGCAAACCTGCCGGATTATAGCGGCTTGACGGTCATCGCCGCGAGGAGGCGACAGGGGAGGAGGCAGCCGTTCGCGCGCAGTCACACTTTGTTCCTGGAATATTGCCGCTAGCGCCGCCCGTTAGGCGAAGGAGATGGCGCGCGCTGTGGTACGCGTGCCCGCTCCGCATCCAGCTTCTTGTCGTCTTTGTGCTGATCGACCTTCTCGCCGTACTCGTGGCTGGCAGCGTCATCGTTCTGCGGGCTCGCCAGCAGACCCGGGTCGAAATATCCGCCTCGATGCGCCTTGCCGAACTCCTGGTACGCGACGCCGTCCGTCTCGCACAGCAACAAGTCGGCGCCGAGCAATTTATCGAAGCCTTGCCCGCGCAACTGCGTTCGGTTCGCCACGTGCGCATCGCCGTAAAGGGCGCTGACGGCGCAGGGATCGCCGTTCCGTTGACGCCGGACAGACAAGGCGACGATGGGCGCGAGCCGGCACCGGCCTGGTTTGCCGCGCTGATCGCCCCCCCGACCGAGACCCATGAGGTACCGGTGACCGCCAACGGCAAGGCCGTCGGCACGGTTGAGATCATCGGCGAGCCGGCCGACGAAATCGCCGAAGTGTGGGACAACGCGGTCGCGACCGGCAGTGCGGCACTGCTGCTCAATGCCGCCATCATCGGCATTCTGTACGTCCTGTTCGGCCGCGTCCTCGGGCCGCTGGGCGAACTGGCGCGAAAACTGTCCGACCTCGAACAGCAGACCCACGGCGTGCGGCTGTCGCAGCCGCAGACGTCGGAACTCGCAGCTATTGCCCGACGATTTAACTCACTCGCTTTGGCGCTCGAGACGGCACGCGCGGAGAATTCGCGGCTCAATCGCAGGCTGATCACGGCGCAGGACGACGAGCGCCGCCGGACTGCGCTTGAATTGCATGACGAGGTCGGGCCTTGCCTGTTCGGCCTGAACGCCAACCTGTCGTCGATCGCGACGGCGACCCGCAATCTGCCCGACGAGAAGAGGCAAAGCCTCGACCAGCGGATCGCCGACATCCGGGCCATCGTCGAGCACCTGCAGGCGATCAATCGCAGCATGCTCGACCGTCTGCGCCCCATGGCGCTCGGTCATGTGCCCCTTACAGAGCTTCTCTCCGAATTCGTCAGCGAGCGCTCGCGTCAGCATCCGGACATTTCATTCTCATTCTCGGCTGCCAAGCTCAGGCGCAGCTATGGCGATTCGATCGACCTCACGATCTATCGCTGCATTCAGGAAAGCCTGACCAACGTCATCCGGCACGCGCGGGCCAAACGCGCAATCGTCGATCTTGCCGAAGCCGATGCGGGCGCAACGCTCGCGTTGACCGTCTGCGATGACGGCGTCGGGATACGGCCGGGACAATCGGCGGGCTTTGGCATTCGCGGCATGCAGGAGCGGGTTGAAGGCTTGGGCGGCAAATTCATGTTCAAGAACGTGGATGGCGGTGGCGTCTGCGTGAACGTCAGTATTCCGACGAGCGAGGCACGCGACGCGCAGACGGATGCCGTCGATGGCTTCGTTGAGGCGCAGACATGACGGGTGTCCTGGTTGTCGATGATCACCCGATCGTCCTGCAGGGCTGCCGGCGGATGCTGGAGGACGCAGGCGTCGGAGCCGTGCTCGAAGCGCGTGACGTCGCGTCCGGCTATCGGCTGTTTCGCCGCCACCATCCGGATGTTGTGATCGTCGATCTCGCCATTCAAAGCAGCGGGCTGGGCGGTCTGCCGCTGATCCGGCGTATCCGCTCGCACGATCCGCGTACCCGTATTCTCGTCTTCAGCATGCACCGCGATCCGATCATCGTGGCGAGGGCCCTTGAAGCCGGCGCTACCGGTTATGTGGTCAAGGACACGTCATCGGAGGAACTATTGAAAGCCTTCGAGAAGGTCCGCGCCGGTACGCCCTATCTGAGCAACGATCTCGCCATGCAGGTTGCGCTGGTTCACGCCGGTCAGCGCCAGAACCCGCTCACCGAGTTGACGCCGCGAGAGTTGCAAACCCTGGCCTTGCTCGCCGAGGGCAAGCCCTACGGCCGCATCGCTGATGAACTGAGCGTCAGCTACAAGACCGTGGTCAACGTTTGCTCGCAGCTCAAGCAGAAGCTTGATGTCCGCAACCTGCCGGAACTGATCCGGTCGGCTGTTCAGCTGCTCTCGACGCGCGCGTAGAGCCTTTTCGCGCGCTCCTGCGGCCCTTCCCGGTCCATTGCCAAATGTTCCCGGTGCGTTTTGGCAAAACGTACCGGGACAGAACCAACCGCACGCTCAACAATCACGACGGACGCCGTGCCAGGGGACAGTCGGGCGTGGCATTGGGGCGGGCATGAGTGGACGTGCGTTTTGTGTGCTGACGGGCTTTGGCGCTGCACTGCTGCTGCCAACCGTCGTAAGAGCTCAATCGAATTCGGTTGCACTTCCTGGGATCGACGTCGTCCCGCCGACGCCTCTTCCTGCCACGAGCCACACAACCACGGGCAGCGGGCGGCGGACCGGATCCGGCGGCACCTCTGCGGCTACGACCAGCCAGCCCAGTACCGAAAGTGAACCCGCCCCGCCAAGCGGCGGGCTCGACCGCGATAAGGTACCGGCGATGGTGCAGACGGTGGGCGCGTCCGCCTTCGAACGCAGCGGCTCCATGAACGTGACCGACACGTTGATGCAGCGTGTTCCCGGCGCGGCGACAAGCGACGTGCAGGGCAACAGTTTCATGCAGGATTTTCGCTATCGTGGTTTTGCCGCGTCGCCGCTGCAGGGAACGCCGCAAGGCATCGCCGTCTACATGAACGGCATTCGCCCTCAACGAAGCTTTCGGCGACACCGTCAACTGGGACCTCATCCCGAGCAATGCCATCGATCGTGCCGATGTCTGGAGCAGCAACCCGCTCTTCGGCCTCAATGCCTTGGGCGGCGCGGTCAGCATGCAGATGAAAAACGGGTTTACCTTCCACGGGGTGGAAGCCGAAACGATAGGCGGATCGTACGGGCGCATCAGCGGCGCACTGCAATACGGCGCGCAGCAGGGCAATACCAGCGTTTACGTGGCAGTCCAGGGTCTGAAAGACGACGGCTGGCGCTATCAATCACCCTCCGACCTGACACGGCTTTATGGTGACATCGGGTGGCGAGGCGATAGCCCGGAGGTGCATCTCGTCGCCACCGGGGCGTCGAATTTTTTCGGCGTAGTCGGCCCGACGCCGATCCAGCTGATCGACCAAGATTACAAGTCGATCTTCACATGGCCGCAGACGACCCTCAATCAAATGGGCCTCGTCGCCCTCAATGGTAATTTTGCCATGTCGAATGCCTGGTCGATCCAGAGCAATCTCTACATGCGCAAGTTCAATCAAGCCCATATCGACGGCAACGATGCCGACGTTGAGAGTTGCAGTGGAAGCTCATCCTTCGCCGGCGATCTGTGTCTGCAGGACGATGGCTTCCCCGTCCCGCCCGGGGGGAAGACGCTGGCATTCCGCAATCAGTTCGCGATCCTCGATCAGAACGGAAACCCCATCCGCTTCGGCGGCAACAGCGTTCCCTACGGGACGGTCGATCACACCTGGACCGGCACGCTGACCTACGGCGGCTCGCTGCAGGCGACGAGCGACGCCAAGGTGATCGATCATGACAATCACTTCATCGTCGGCGGCAGTGTCGATCGCAGCCACACCAATTTCAGCGCCGAGAGCGTTTTGGGTTTCATCAATCCGGACCTCTCGGTCACGCCCAATCCGGTTTTCGCCGGCATGGGCTCGGTCATCCACACGCTGGGCGTATCGGTTACGGACCGGTCGCGCTCGATGCCGAGACGACCTATTACGGCCTCTATGCGACCGACACGTTTGATGTGACGCCGCGCCTTGCAGCGACGCTCGGAGCGAGACTTAACGTTGCGACGATCGAGATGTCCGACGAACTCCGCACCAGCCCCGGTCTCAATGGCAGCTACACCTACCAGCGGCTCAATTCAGTGACCGGCCTCGCCTACAAGATCGTGCCGGGACTGACCGCCTATGGGGGCTACTCGGAAGCCAACCGCGCGCCGACGCCGCTCGAGCTGGGTTGCTCCAATCCTAACCAGCCGTGTCTGATCGAGGGCTTCCTGGTCTCCGATCCGCCGCTTCAGCAGGTGGTGGCGCGGACCGTCAAGGGAGGATTGCGGGGCGATACGACGTTGGTGACGGAAAAGTCGAGTGGAAAGCCGGACTGTTCCGCACAAGCAGCACCAACGACATCATCAACGTCGCGAGCGTCATCGCCGGCCGGGCGTCTTCCAGAACGTTCCCACGACACGGCGCCAGGGCGTCGAAGCGGGTGTCGAGTACCGGGCGCCGAAATGCCTCGTCTACGCCAATTACAGCTATACGGATGCGACCTACCAGTTCAGCGGCTCGTTGTCTTCCCCGAACAATCCCATGGCGGATGCCAACGGCAATATTTTCGTCATGCCCGGCGACAAGATTCCCGGCATTCCGCTGCATCAGTTCAAGACCGGGGCCGATTATGCCGCGACGGAGGCATGGACCATCGGAGCCGATCTCGTTATCGTCGGCAGCCAATATTATGTCGGCGACGACTCCAATCAGAACCCGAAACTGCCGGCCTATTCATACGTAAACCTGCATTCGTCCTATCAGATCAACAAGGAGGTGCAGGTCTTCGGCCTGGTGAACAGCGTGTTCAATCAGAAATTCGCTACTTATGGGACCTTTTTCGATCCGACGTCGGTCACCAACGCCATTCCGACCGTACTGACGGATCAACGGACAGTGACGCCTTCCCAGCCTTTGTCGCTTTACGTCGGGTTGCGGGCAAAACTCTAAATAATAGCTACGGCAGCTTGTAAGCGGGATCGTACAGTTCGAAGCGCGTCGAGCTTTCGAATTGGCCCTCGGTGTACTCGTTTGTCGCTGGATCGATGCCATGCTGACCGGGCTTGCGCAGAAATCGCGTCTCGATCTTCATCGCACGTTCCGTTGTGACTTTGGAGCAATCCTGCTTGATGAAGACGCCGCCGACCGGCGTCTCGCCCTCGGCCGCAGGCAAATCCGCGCAGGTCCAGCCGTCGGTGCCATAATGGTTTATGATTGCGACGCTTAAGAGATGCGCCATGCGCCGCTCGATCGGCGTGCTGCGCGGATCGCTCATGAAGCGTATACCGCGGAGAATACCGCCATCGTCGAACAGCGCCGACAGGATCACGGGATGGCCGGCAACCTTTGTGCCAGTGAATTGCGAGGCGTAGAGCGGATTGTCGTTGGCCTTGGCGACGTACTCGTCCTCGTCGTCGAAACGCGCAGCGACTTCGCGCAATCCGCTGGGTTCCGGCCGGCACTTTTTGAAATCCGTCCAGGTGTCGAGTACCTGCCGGGGCGGGCCGCCGTTGCTGCCGCAGGCCAGCTCGCCCCAGTCGTCCGTCGTCATTGAGCTAGCATTCAAGCCAAGCTTGAGACCATGAACCTCGCCGAGATCGGGCTGGTTTTGCGCAATAGCCGCACCCGATGTTGCAACAATGAAGAAGAGAGCGCACGCAAAGCCGACGTCTCGCATGATGCACACGCTTTTAGTTTCTCATCGGGTCACATTGCCGCGTTTCCGAACCCCAGAACTCAACGCACTCGTCGTAAGTCGAATTACCGCGGCCGACCACCTTGGCAAACAGATATTGCACGACCGCGTCGATCTCGTGCTGATTGAGGAAAGCATTCGCTTCCGGAGGAATATCATTACCTAGTTGCTCGCGTGTCACCCCGAAGCAGCGTTTGTCGATGTAGGCGAACTCGTCGTGAAAAGGCATGCCGGTCCCCGGCCGGCCGCATTTGATGGTTTCGGCGACTTGCGCCTGCGTCAGCTTGGTCTTCCGCAGTGACGGCGCGTTGCCGCCGTATCCTTGATCGCCGGAGCCGTCCCATTTGTGGCAGAACTGGCAGACTGCTTTCGATTTGAAGATTTCCTTGCCGTAGTTCAAGAGCCGCTCCGTCTCGGCGGACTGGGCATCCTGGCTGCGAGTGGCATCAACGGAAAATATCAGTAGAAAGCCGAGGACGATTGCTTCGATGATATGTTGAGTTTGTCTTTTCGAACCGAGGAACTGCGTGTCCATGTTGTGGGGCCGGATATTGCGAGGGTACCTTTAGAATCGACGGCCAGCACGGCAGCCGCAGCCGCAGCCGCCTGTGCTGGCCAACTTTGATTGAGCAGACGATCTACAGGCCAAAGACGAACAGCATCGACGCCGTCGATGTGTTCTTTACCTCGGGATCGTTCTGCATGACGAACGGCGATTGCCGCGATCCGGCGAGGACCGCGATGTATTGCTTGCCGTTCACCGAGTACGAAATCGCCGGCGCGTTGATGCCGGTGCCGACGCTGAAGGTCCAGAGCTGCTCCAGGGTCTTCGCGTCATACGCCGAGAATGAGCCGTCCGGCTGACCGAGGAACACGAGATCGCCGGCGGTGGCCAGAGCCCCGGCGTAGTTCGGGAATTTCAGCGTCACCGCTGCCTTTGTTTCACCCGTCGCCGGGTCCACGGCTTTCAGGCTGCCGTACAGACGGCCGTTCAGCTTGAACGCACCGCCGCTGAAGCGGTCGCGCGGCTTCAATGTTCCGCCCTGATCGGCAAAATCCTTCTGCGCCACCGTCTCGATGTTATCGCAACCCTCGACCGACGGAATGTAGAGAAGCCCGAGCCGCGGGTTATAGGCCGTGGGCTCCCAGTTCTTGGCGCCAAAGTGCGAGGGGCAGACTGTTCCGTTCGGATTAGCGCGCGTTCCATGAGAGCCCGCGCTGTAGATTTGAACGCCGCCCGCCGAGTCATAGTTCGCTGGCAGGCCGGTCTTCGGATCGAGCCCGGTCGTCCAGGTCAATTTGTCGACGTACTGTTTGCCGGCCACAAATGAACCATTGGTGCGATCGAGTTCGTAGAAGAACCCGTTGCGCGCTGCATGGACCACGAGCTTGCGGTCTTGACCGTCGACTTTGGCGTTGATGATGGGGTGCTCGGAGATTTCATCGAAGTCATAGGGATCGTTCGGAGTGTATTGGAACCCCCACTTGATGGCGCCGGTGTTGGGATTGAGCGCGAGTACGCTCGCGGCCCATTTGTTGTCGCCGGCACGATACTCGGGGTCCCAATCGGGGCCGGCATTGCCGACGCCCTGGTAGATCGTGTCCAACTCGGCGTCATAAGTCGCGGTTTCCCAGATCGAGCCGCCGCCGTGCTTCCAACGTTCGCTACCGTCCTTCCACGTCTCGCTGCCGGGCTCGCCTGCGCCGGGAATCGTGTAAGTGCGCCAAGCCTGCTTCCCGGTATTGAGATCGGTTGCATCGATAAAGCCGCGAATACCGAATTCGCCGCCAGCCGGACCCACAATGGCGAGGTCGCGCACCACCAGTGGCGCCATGGTGATGGTTTCCCCGATCGCCGGATCGGCGATTTTGCGCTCCCAGACCATTTCGCCTGTCGCTTTATTGATGGCGAACATGCGTCCATCGAGCGCAATCGAAATGACTTTGTCTTTCCAGAGCGCGACGCCGCGATTGTTGACGCCGCAGCATGCGACGTCACCAGCCCAGGCCCGGTCAACACCAGGATCGAACTTCCACTTAATCACTCCTCGGGTGCCGCTGGAGACATCGATGGCGTAGACCGAGCCCCAGCCGTCGGTCACGTACATCATGCCGTCTTCGACGATGGGCGTGCCCTCGAGGTTACCGAACGCATATCGGCCGCCGCTCTGGAAGCCGCCGAGCGCCACGGCGAACACCATCTTCAGGTTCTTGGCCGTGTTGGTGTTAATTTGATTGAGCTGCGAAAACCGGTGGCCCTGGAGATTGCCGTAATAGGTCAGCCAATTCTGCGGCTCTTTGTCGGCGTTGAGCGCGCGGTCGAATGTCATGTCGGCCGCCCGGGCCGGCGTTAGCGCGCTCGCAACAAGCAGTAAACCGATCAGAATGCTTCGCGCGGATGGAATCCCCATCGTGTGTCCTCCCGGTTTTTCGATTCTCGTTTTGGCTCGTCACCTAGCTCATGATGCTCTGACCGGGTCAATCCGGCAAGACGAGGAATAGGTCGTGTCACGCACTGTGAGCGATTCTGCAATGCTCGGGCGAGATTGGTGTGCGGTGGGAGTTCGCCCAATACGCCGTGGGCCCGCTCTCCTTCAGCGGTTACAAGACGTCAGGTCTTTTTCCTCGATCGAGAAGATCTCGCCGGTCTCAATTTTGATATCGCGGACGATGCAGACGCGGCCGCTATCGTCAGCGAGCTTGGCGTCGTAAACGCCGGACGTCAACCCCGTGATGCGGAGCCGTTCGTCGCTGTCGACCGTACCGTCCTTGTCGTTCTTGCACTGATTGGGCCCCCAATTCGACGTTCCCTGAGGCGCCAGATAAAATTCCGAGATGGTATGCCGCGTCAGATTCCAAAATCGCGTCGGCCGGTTTTGGGCAAGCGCATGAACTGACGAGATGGCGAGCACGACGACGGCAACGAACAATCTCAGCACGTTTCTCTCCCCGAAAGTACGATGTTCTGTTTGCGTTCGTTGTAACTCGGTTTATCCAAGACGGAAAGACGGCCCAACTTGATCGGAGTGTAGGCGTGGGCCACTATGCGGCGGGCGCTTTCAGAATCCGCCAATCGGCAACCACACATGCAAATGCGCGTGAGCCTCCGAAGTGACTACGCGACCGACCATCTGCCGCTGCTGCGCTGGCTGATGTTTACCGGCGTGTCGGCATTCGGCTTCGTACTCGCTTGGTACTACGGCCTGTTCCATCTGATGCTCGCCAGCGACAAAACCTACATTTCGGCGATCATCGGCGTGCTCTATATCGCAAGTTCTTTGCATTGCCTGATGCGCACGATAACGATCTCGCGGGAACTGGACGACGTGCATCGGGTCTCATCGTTGATCACTCACAGCGCTCCACGCTTCAAGGTTGTCGGCGAGGATGTCGTCACGACGGACGGCACGACGCTGCCGCGCAGCCAGGTCACCGGCCATATCCGCAACCTCATCCTCAAGGCCACGCTGCAGGGCCACCACCGTCTCGATCAGACCCTGCTGCTGCGCGGCCTTGCCGACGCCCTGCGCGGCCCCAATCAGCTCGGCTCGTTTGCGAGCGACAGCCTGATCAAGCTCGGTCTCCTCGGCACCATTATCGGCTTTATCTTGATGCTGGCGCCGATCGCAGGCCTCGACGCCGCCGATCGCGCATCCGTGAAAACGTCGATGGGTCTGATGAGCGACGGCATGGCGATCGCCATGTACACGACGCTGACCGGACTGATCGGCTCGATCTTGATCCAGACGCAATACTACATGCTGGATGGCGCGACTCAGCGAGTGTTCGCGCTTGCCACCGACCTGACCGAGGTGTTTGTCGTCTCCGTGCTCGAACGAGAGCAGGATGGATAGCTTCGGCAACTATCCACGGGAAAGGCCGTTCGATCCTTTCAGCGTCATGCTGTTCAAGGCCCTGCAGGTCGTGGCCTTCCTGTTCTTCATCGCGCTGCTGGTGATGAATCCGGAAGCCAAGCAGGGCAAAATCGACACCAAGGCCGAATTCATCATCACGATCAACTGGCCCGACAATCATCCGGACGACATCGACCTCTACGCGGAGGATCCGCTCGGCAATATCGTCTGGTATCACGAGCGCGAGGCCGGCTTCATGGTGCTCGATCGCGACGACCGCGGCGGCGTGAACAACACCATCCTGGTGAACGGTCAGAAGGTTTCAAGCCCGATCCGCCAGGAAACGGTAAGCATCCGCGGCATCATAGCGGGCGAGTACACCGTCAACGTCGACCATTATCTCGCAACGACCGACAAGCCCGTGCCAGTGTCGGTCAAGGTCGAAAAGGTCAACCCGACCGTCGAGGTGGTGTATTACGACACGATCATTCTCGATCACACCGGGGAGGAGGTAACGGCGGTGCGCTTTCGTATCGCCGAAAGCGGCAGCGTGGTCGACGTCAACCATCGTGCCAAATCGCTCATTCAGTTGACTCGCAGCGTACGCCGCACCGCCGGGAAATGATGGCGCGATGACCCTGACCGTCCTCGCCATTTCCGCAGCCTACGTCGTGATCGCCGTGTTGCTGCTGGCGATGGGCCTGACGTCCCGGTTTGCCTGGTGGATCAAGGCGTCGGCCATCGTCGTCACGTCGGTATTCTTCATCGAAGCCTTCTTCGCAACCAAAAGCCTGCTTGGTTGGCCCGGCAGTGGCCGCCTGCCGGCGCGTTTCCAACTGCTGTGGACGCGCGTGGTCGAGCCCGACACCAAGACCGGCGATCGGGGCGCTGTGTTTCTCTGGGTCGAGGAGGTCGACGCGAACAACGTCCCGTCTGGAATTCCGCGCGCCTATCAGCTGCCATATTCGCGGCCGCTCGCCGACCGGTCCATCAAGGCGCGCGACGAGATCATGTCAGGCAGTCCTCAGGAAGGGGACGCCGACGATCTAACCCCCAACGATGTATCGGCTGAAGCCAAGAACATGGACCTGACCGCCCAGCAGGCGCCCGATCATGTCGAGAGCGGGCGAGCAGGAATCGTCTTCGACGAGAAATTGAACAACGCGCAACATGTTCAATTTCGTCCGATGACGGGTCCGCTACTGCCGCCCAAAGAGTAGGGGCGTTGGCCAGGAACGCCTCAATCGCGAGGCGGCCCCGTCATTTTCAAGAAAGCTTCTTCGACCGTGGTTGCAGATTGCGCCGCAAGCAGCGCCGTGGGCGTCGTGTCGGTCAACACCTTGCCGCGATGCAAAACGACCACACGGTCGGCGTCGGCGACCTCGTCGCACAGATGGGTCGCCCACAGCACTGCGACCGATCGCTCGGCCCGCATCTTCAGGAGAAGTTTCAGGAGATCGCCGCGGCTCGCGGGGTCGAGTCCAACGGTTGCTTCGTCCATAAGCAGCACGCTCGGCTCGTGCAGCAGTGCGCGCGCCAGTTCGACGCGCCGGCGATTGCCACCGCTCAACTGCGCCGTCTTGTCGTGGGCACGCTCTTTGAGGCCGAGACGAGCCAATTCGCCGGAAATGCGCGCCTGCGCCACAGCGCGTGGAATGCCGTGCAGCCCGGCATGAAACAGCAGATTGGCGGTGACAGTCAGTTCGAGGTCGAGCGTCGGCTGCTGGAACACGATGCCGAGTTTCGCCAAAGCCGGCACCGGATGGCGCAGCATGTCGTGGCCCATGACCTCGATGCGACCGGAATCGGGGACGAACAAACCTGAAAGTAGCTGGAACAGCGTCGACTTGCCGGCGCCGTTGGGGCCAAGCAGCGCGATGAATTCGCCCGCGTGGGCCATCAGGCTCACGCCGTCGACGGCTCTGATCTGACCATAGGTCTTGACCACATTGTCGAGGAGGAGGGCCGGCACAGATTGTTCGCTCGTCATGGGGCTTCCGGCGTGGCGTCAACGCGCCGATGGCAGGGTCGTGCGGCCTACTTCTGATAAGCATTGGCGCGAATGTAGTGCCAAAGCTCGTCGATTTCCTCGTCGTTGAGAATGCCCTGCCAGGGCGGCATTTGGTTTTTCCCGTTGCGAACTGAATTTTCAAAGCGCGGCCGTTCATCGGCTTTCAACCGGCGAAGATCGAACGTCGTGTCGCTGGTGTGGATCAGATCGTCACCGTGGCAGGTCGCGCAACGGGTATTGTACACCGTCTCACCCGCGGCAATCTTGGCTTGGTCGTCGCCGGGCGCGGCATTCTGTGCGAAGGATGCCGTCATCAGCAAGGGCACGATAACCAGTGACACGGCGAGCGTTGGTCGCAGATGCAAGTCTTGCATTGCTGTGATTTCTACTGTGAACCGTCGGGAAGGGTGTCTGACAAGAGGAGAGGCCGCCGGAGGCGGCCTCTCAGGCATGTTTGCTCAACGGCGGGGCGCTACTTATCGAACAGCGCGAAGGTCCATAACGTCACGCCGGTCGGCACGTTGACGAGATTGGGATCGCCGCTGCGCTGGGCATAGACGCCGCCGATGCCGCTCAGCACCGTCACGTACTGCTTGCCGTCCTTCTGCCATGTCACCGGCTGACCGACGATGCCGGACGGTGTCTGGAAGCTCCACAATATCTTGCCGGTATTGGCATCAAGCGCCTGGAATTCGCCGGTCATGACGCCGGTGAACACGAGATCGCTCGCCGTCGCCATGGTCGAAGAGTAGTTCGGACTGGCGTAGGGCGTCTGCCATTTCGCTTTGCCCGTGAGCGGATCAAGCGCCTTCAGGTACCCGCGGATTTTGGGATCGTTGGTTACGGTGGTGCGTTTGACCGTCGGCGGTCCAGACGGGGCGCCGGGTGTCAGCTTTGGCGGCTCAGGCGCTTCGTAGGTCATGCCCAGATCGAGCGTATTGACGTAGAGCAGGCCGGTGCGAGGGCTGAACGAGAAATGCTGCCAATTCGTGCCGCCCGACGTCGACGGCCAAACCGTGACGTTTTTGCCTTCGACTGCGCCCTTGAAGACGTCCGTCACCACCGGGCGTCCAGTCTCCATGTCGACACCGCTTGCCCACGTCACTTTGACGAAAGGATTGGCGGCGATCAGTTTGCCGTCCTTGGCGTCGAGCACATAGAGGAAGCCGTTACGGTTGGCTTGGATCACCACCTTATGCGGGCTGCCATTGATGCTGATGGTGGCATTGATCGGCGTCTGCACGGCGTCGTAGTCGAACGGATCGTTTTGCGTGGCTTGGTAGTACCAGACCCGCTCGCCCGTTTCGGGCCGCAGCGCAAAGACGGAGTTCGTATAGAGGTTGTCGCCTTTGCGGGCGCGCGGATTCCAGGGCGACGGATTGCCGATGCCCCAATAGACGAGGTCGAGGTCGGGATCGTAGGTCCCGGTCACCCATGAACTGCCGCCGCCGGTCAGGAGCGAATCGCCTTCCCAGGTTTCCGATCCTGGTTCGCCTTTGGCCGGGATCGTGTAGGTGCGCCACAGATGCTTGCCGGTCTTGGCATCATAGCCTTCGACAAAGCCGCGATTGCTGAATTCGGCGCCGGCGACGCCAACGATGACGACGCCTTTGACGATCAGTGGCGCGCCAGTCATCGCGTAGCCGTTCGCCGGCGTCGCGGGATCGGGCGATTTCGCTTCCCAGACCTGTTTGCCGGTTTTGGCGTCCAGTGCGACGACGCGATCGTCCATGAGCGCACGGATGATCATGCCGTCGTAGCTCGCAGCGCCGCGATTGACGATGCCGCAGCAGACGACGCGCAGCGTTTCCGGCGGATATTCGTGTTTGACGCGCCAGATTTGCTTGCCGGTGACGGCGTCGACCGCCGCCGTCACATCATGCGTCGTCACGTAGATGACGCCGTCGTTGACGAGCGGGAAGCCTTCGCCGCCCTGCACATCTCCCAGCGAATACGACCATGTCGGAACCAGCTTGCCGACGTTGTCCTTATTGATCGGCGTCAGCGGGCTGTATCGGTCTCCCGAATAGCCCATGCCGTAGACCAGGACGTTTTCGGGTGTTTTCTCGTCGTTTTTCAAGTCATCGGCGGTCTGAGCAATCGCCGCAAGTGGAACAAACGCCACGATTGCGCCAAACAACCCCGCAAATAGCTTCGTTCGCTTCATGGAAGTCCTGCCCAATCTTTTCGTGTTCTTGATCTGACGCGCGCCCCCGGATGTTAGGCAGATTTTTCTGCCCACTCCAATAGTGCATACGGCTAATGCATACGGCCCACCTTTTTGCGTGGCTTTTCCGGCGCTCCAAGCTGTGCAAGCTTGTCGGAAGAAGTCCGTGCAAAACGCGCACAAATCTCCGGGAGGACTCGTGCTTCGGAAATGGCTTCGGCTCACGCCGCTCTTGCTATCGCTGGTTCCAGCTGTTGCGCTCGCGCAGGCCGATTTGCGCAAGCCGCCCGGCAAGGAGTGGCTGACCATCGGTGGCGATTGGCGCAACACCCACTACTCGGCGCTCACGCAAGTCAGCCGCGGCAACGTCAAGGACCTCAAGGCGGCTTGGGTGGTCCACCTCGGCTCGGGTCTTGGTCAGAAATATTCGTTGGAGGCGACGCCGATCGTCAAAGACGGCATTATGTATATCGCCTCCGGCAACGATGACGCCTATGCGTTTGACGCCAAAACCGGGGCGTTGATCTGGCAGCATCTCTCCGGCATCGACCAGAATATCAACACGGTATGCTGCGGCTGGGACAATCGGGGCGTGGCTGTCGGCGACGGCAAGGTGTTTGTCGGCCAGCTCGACGGCAGCCTGGTGGCGCTTGACGCCAAGACCGGGAAGGAAATTTGGAAGGCGACTGTCGGCCGCTGGCAGGATGGGTACACCATCGCTTCCGCGCCGCTTTACTATAACGGCGTGGTTTATACCGGCATCTCCGGCGGCGATCGCGAAGCGCGCGGCAAGCTGACGGCGCTCGATGCCAAGACCGGCAAGGAGCTGTGGCATTTCTGGACCGTGCCGGATCCCGGCACCAAAGGCTCCGACACTTGGCCCTCGCCGAACGATCCCGACCCGAATCGGGCCAAAGCGTATCTGCACGGCGGCGCCAACATCTGGCAGACGCCGGCGATCGATCCCGATCTTGGCCTGATCTATTTCAGCACCGGCAATCCGGGTCCTACAGCAGGGGGCATCGGCGCAAACCGGCCCGGCGACAATCTGTTCAGTTCATCGATCGTGGCGGTGCATCTCGACGGCACCTATGCGTGGCATTTCCAGCAGGTGCATCACGATCTATGGGATTTTGATTGCCCTAGCCCGGTCATCCTGTTCGACCAAGTTTACAACGGCAAGCTTCGCAAGGGGATCGCGGAAGCTTGCAAGACCGGCTGGATCTATTTGCTCGATCGCACCGACGGCAAGCCGCTGATCGGCATCGATGAGAAGCCGGTCGAACAGGAGCCAAAGGTGGCGTCGGCCGCAACCCAGCCGTACCCGATCGGTGATGCCGTCATGCCCCAATGCCCGCAGCCGTTCGGCAGCTGGATCACCAAGTGCATCTTCGGCGTGATCTGGGACGTGCCGGTTCTGATGGCGCCGGGCGGCAACGGCGGCGTGAATTGGGCGCCGATGTCCTACGATCCGCAGACCGGTTACTTCTACGCGACGGCGGCGGATCGGCCGGCGAGCCGCATTGCGCAAGGCAGCGGCAACGTCGCGCCGCCTGCCATCGGAGCAAAATATTCCGGCACGTTGACCGCCGTCAATTCGCGCACCAACCGCATCGTCTGGCAAAAGAAGACGCCGTATTCGATCGGGCAGGGCAGTGGTGCCCTGACGACCGCCGGCGGCGTGTTGTTCCACGGCGAACCGGACGGGACTTTCCAGGCCTACGACGCCAAGACCGGCGATTTGCTGTGGAAATGGCAGACCGGCGCGGGCGCGGACGCGCCCGCGATCACTTACGAGATCGACGGCGAGCAATACATCGCCATCGCCGCCGGGGGCGTATCGATCCAGACGGCATCATCGAATGGCGACATGATCTGGGTGTTCTCGCTCAAGGGCAATCCTAATCACCAGATCGCTCAGTTCGACCCGCCGCCGCCGCCGCCGACCGAGGTCAGTTTCAATTTCACCGGTCTGCTGAAAGGTGAAGTACCGGTCGTTAAAACTGACGCGATCAAGATGGTCGACTACGCGTTTACCCCTGCTCGCATCACGGTGACGACCGGAACCAAAATCACGTTCACCAATACGGGCCAGCAGCCGCACAATGCGGCCGGCGCGGACGCTGGCGGCTGGGACATCGGCTTGTTGATGAACGGCGAGGCCGGGAAGGTGACGTTCAACAAGCCCGGCACCTACTTTTTCCAATGCACGCCGCATCCGTTCATGATCGGAGAGATCACCGTCACCGGACCGGAGATCGCCTCCGCTCCTGCCGTCACAGTGGAGGGCAGCGGACGCAAGGCTGATGGCGGAATGGCGATGCCCGGACCGGGAATGCACTAATGATGTCGATGAGAGCCAGTCGCCTGACGGCTGCGACGGCTTTCGTCGCAGTGATGGTGCTGGCAGCTTCGAGCGCGCTCTCGGCCGATCGTATCCGCGTTGCCACGCAGAAGACCGGCACATTCGCCTGGGAGCTCGATGTCCTGCGTGCCCATGGACTCGACCGCGCGGCCGGCCTGGATATCGAGATCACCGAACTCGCGAGTACCGAGGCCGGCAAGATCGCGCTCAGGGGCGGCTCCGCCGATCTGATCCTGTCGGACTGGCTTTGGGTCGGACGTGAGCGAGCGCTTGGCGACGACCTCGTTTTCTATCCCTATTCGAGCACGCTCGGCGCCGTGATGGTGCCAGCCACTTCGGTGATCAATGCGCTCCGCGACCTCAAAGGAAAGATCCTCGGCGTGGCCGGCGGTCCGCTCGATAAAAGCTGGCTGCTCTTGCAGGCTTTGGCGAGAAAGTCTGGCATCGATCTCAAGACCGAATCATCGATCGTCTACGGCGCGCCGCCGCTCCTTTCGCAAAAGGCGCTGCAGGGCGAAACCGACGCCACGCTGACATTCTGGAACTTCTGCGCCGACCTCGAGGCGGCCGGGATGAAGCGCGCCGTGTTGATGTCTGACGTCATGAAGGAGCTTGGCGCCAAAGGTCCGGTGGCGGCAGTGGGCTACGTCTTTGACGGCGCATGGGGGCAACGCAACCGGGGTTTGCTCGATCGTTTCTTCGACCTCACACGACGGGCCAAAGATATGCTCGCGAGCACCCCGGCGGAATGGCAGCGTCTTGCTCCGCGGATCGGGATCGGCGATGCAGCGGCGCTCGATGTTTATCGGCGGCGTTATCTGGAAGGCATACCGCGCCGTCCGCTCGGTGATGAAGCATCCGATGCGCGCGCGCTTTACCGCGTGCTGGCAGATATTGGCGGCGCCGATCTGGTTGGGCCAGCGCGTGAACTCGATCCGGGCACATTCTTCGCGGCGGGGCCGAGCGAATAAGGCAAAGATTCGTCGACGGAACGAGTTGCGCCGCAACACTACTCAAACGCGAGTGCAGCGCGTAAAGTCGAAGCCAGATGGCCCTCCAATCCGCCGAACGCCTGGCCGATCTGCTCATGCTGTCCGACGAGGCGATGTTTGCCTGGAGTTTGGATGGGGTGATCGAATTCTGGAACATGGGAGCCGAACGGCTTTACGGATATGCAGCCGAAGAGGCCGTCGGGCAAAGCAGCCACGCTCTCCTGCAAACCAAGTTCCCGGTCGACGTCGGGGAAATGCGTTCGCAGCTTAAGGAGGAGCGTTCCTGGTCTGGAGAATTGCACCACGTCTGCAAGGATGGCCGCGAAGTCTTTGTGGACAGCCGGATGCAGCTGCTCGGTGGCACGGTGCTTGAAGTCAATCGCGACGTCAGTGAACGCAAGGAGATGGAAGCAGCGCACCTCGAAAGCGAATTACGTTTACGTTCGCTGGCGTCCATCGTCGAGTTCGAGCGACGACGCCATCGTCAGCAAGAATCTCGACGGCATTATCACAAGCTGGAATAGGGGCGCGGAGCGCGTGTTCGGCTATTCCGCCGAAGAAGCGGTCGGACAGCCCATAACTATCGTGATTCCGGAAGAGCGATTGAACGAGGAGCGCGATATCCTGACTCGCATCAGGCGTGGAGAGCGTCTCGACCATTTCGAGACAATCCGGCGGCGTAAGCATGGCAACTTGATCACCGTTTCACTGACGGTGTCCCCAGTCAAAAATGCCGCGGGCAGGGTTATCGGGGCCTCGAAGATAGCCCGGGATATTACGGAGCAAAAGCGCAGCCAGGAACAGATCGCCATCCTGGCGCGCGAAGCGGAGCATCGAAGCAAAAACTTGCTCGCGAACGTGCAGGCCGCCGTTAATCTTTCCCAGGCCGACACGGCTGAAGGTCTGAAGCAAGCAATCGTCGGACGAATCCAGGCGCTTGCCAATGTTCACTCGCTGTTTGCCGAGTCGCGCTGGATCGGCGCCGAATTATCGACGATCGCAACACAGGAGCTGGCGCCTTATGCTGAGACGGACAAAAGGCGGGTACGTATCGACGGTCCGCCTGTCTTGTTGGAGCCCAACGTCGCTCAGGCCGTCGCCATCATTTTGCACGAACTGGCTACGAATGCGGCCAAGTACGGCTCTCTTTCAGAGGCCGAGGGCCAAGTCGAATTGAAATGGCTGCACAATGCGGACGGACAGCTGAACCTTCGCTGGACCGAGGTCGGCGGCCCTCCGGTGCAGATACCGACCCGCCAGGGATTTGGGGGGCGGGTGATCGAACGGCTGATTGAACAATTAAAGGGCGGTGTTCGTTTCGACTGGCGTCCCGAAGGGCTTGTTTGCGAAATAGCCCTTCACGTATGAGTTCGTCGATGTTCCCGAGGGCGCCAAAATGTCCGGTGAATCGCTTGACCGCAATTACGCCCGTGCCGGGTATCATCAGCGCCTCGGCTTCGGCGATCGTCCCGCGTTGATCCTGGTCGATTTCGCTCAAGCCTATTTCGAGAAGGGTTCGCCGCTTTACGGTGACATGACCGGCGCGCTCAACTCAGCGCTGGCACTGCGCGAGGCGGCGCACACATCCGCCATCCCGGTGGTTCTCACGCGCGTTCTGTTCAAGAAGGGCGGGATCGACGGTGGTACGTTTTTTCTCAAAACGCCGCCGCTTGCGTGTTTTGAGGAGGGCAATCCGCTTGGGAACTGGGCGAACGGCTTCACACCTCGCGACGACGAGATTGTTCTCACCAAGCAATATCCCAGCGCCTTCTTCAATACCGGGCTCGCGGCCATGCTGACGACGCTTCGCGTCGACACGGTGCTGATCACCGGCCTCACGACGAGCGGCTGTGTCCGCGCGACGTGTGTCGACGCCGTTTCATCGGGCTTTCGGCCGATGGTGGTGCGAGAGGCGGTCGGCGACCGGGATTTGCGGCCGCATGAGGCAAACCTCTACGACATAAATGCCAAATACGGCGATGTCGTATCGCTTGCCGAAACACTTGCATACGTAAAGGGACTGCCGTCGCGCCGGACGTGAGCAGTACCGGGTCTCAGTTCGCTGGCGCGACATCGAGCGCCGCGACCCCATCTTTGACGATGCCGAGACGCTAGGCGCGCGATATATCCAAGGACCGGCCGCGTACGAAGGGTCCGCGATCGTTGATCGTCACCGTAACGCTGTGCCCGTTTCGAGGGTCGGTGAGCCGCAATTTCGTTCCGAACGGCAGCGTTCTATGGGCGGCTGTATCAGGCGTGCGTGGATTATAGAAACTTGTCAGCATAAGTCCGCTCGCACGGACAGGCGAAATGAGCGCGCAGCAGACTGCAACGCAAATCATCGATCTCATCGAAACGTCCCCGCCGACGACCAGACTTGATCGCATCTGATCGGGCCAGAACGAGGACGTGGATGGGTCGTAAGTGAGGCCGGCGGAACTGACGCTGACACAAATCCTAATTTTGCAGGTGAGTGTCAGTGTTCGGGCTCCTACAGTTCTTCATTTGCAAATGTGGCAATGAGGGCGTGCCGCTCGCAACCTGCCGGCCGTCTTTTAATGATTACGACTGTCGCGTGGCGTCCAAATGGATCGATACGGTACGGGCGATTTGCCCGTGCCCGGGAAACTTTCATCGAAGCGCTTAATCAAAAGCCCCGTGGCGTTGGAGACGTCCCCCATTAAGGCGGCTGAGCGCTCCATACGGAACCTCAAATTCAAGATTCGGAACTCGAAAAAGTCTGGAACCTTGGATCGCGTCGATTTGAACGTATTGGAACCCGCCGTTTGTGCCGCGGGTCACATCTAAAATGCCATGATGCTGCAACAAGAAGGAGTGGAGGTTCTTCGAAGAAACGCCTCCGATCCGATGCCGATAGTCCGATGCTGACGGAAATCACTGAACGCGAAATCGAAGTACGCACACTAACGTCCCGTCTATCGTTGCTTGATCTTGTCGCAGCACCCAGGGGAGGTACGATGATCATGTCTCCATCAAACAGCTTCGACGGCCCATTCCTGCAGGGAATTATTTTTCGCCTGAAATCGAACAATCCAGCCAATCCAAATGCCCCCAATCACACGCTGGAAATCACCTCGCAAACGCCCATCAGTTCCAATTTCGCATTCGTGGAGGGGAACTGGAAGGGAGACGGTCCGAATGCCAAGAAATTCACCGGATCGTTGAGCGACGGCGCGGTCTCGCTCACCTGCTCGTGGGCCAACGGAATGAGCGGCACGAATACGCTGATGGCGAGGGTTGCGCCGTCGTCGCAAATCGTGGCGAACCGGTGGGACCTCAACAGCAACGTCGTCGTGACGAACGGGACCGGCATGATCGAGTCTGGCAGCGGACGAGGCATGGTGTCTGGCGAAGGCCAAGCGCAAGTGCTGCCGGTTCCGTAGCGCTACGGCACCCATAGGCCATCGTGCCGGCGGCCTTTGGATAGGAGGCATCTGGCCGATGGCCTGCAGTGGCGGAAAGCCACCTCTAGCGTCCGGGATTGATCGTGCCCGCCAACACCTTCGTGCTGGCTTCGAGCATCTGACGCTGCTTCTCGCACGCCTCCGGGTTCGACGGGTTGGCAGCGTAGCAATTCTGGTAGTCGGCGAGCGACTTGTCATAGTTGCGCTGCGCGGCGGCTTTGGGATCGAACACGTCGGCCAAACTCGCCGACGGCGATTGTTGCGTGGCAGAGCCGCTACAAGCCGACAAGGCACTCGCGATGACGACGAACGCCACTATCTTGGCGAGTGCCGCTTTGTCCTGCAGCAACGGGGAGCGGTCACAGTTGGACTTGTTGGCTCTGCTGCTGGTCGGGCCACGGCCCGCTGCGGCGGCTCGGATCCTGCTGCTGTTGGTCGGTTCGGCGGCCGGCCGAGCCCTGCTGAGCGTGCTGAACAGTCTGCTCTCTTTGATCGCCTTGCTGATGACTTTGAGCCATCTTACCCTCCCGGTAAGTCGTCTTTTGGTTGGAACAGTCATGCGAGGACACATTCCAAAGGCGGCGTATCAGGCGCGGTGGCTCTTGACCGCTCACAATTGAGCAATCTGCGAGATTTCCCAACAATCCACAGATAATGTGTGGTCAAGACGGCGCCGGCAAGCCGGGCGCTACTGGCGGGCTCTGGGCGGCCGGGGGTTCGTTTCGGCCGAGGGATCGTCGGCGCGTAACGCCGCACTGCGCAAGATGCGCTCCAATTCGACCAAGGTCGCGCGCTGTTCTTCGGAACGCGCCTTTTTGGACCAGGCCAGGCAGCGGTCAGCCCATTGTTGAATTTCTTTGGCCGCGTTCATCGTTGGCTTGCCTGACCGGCAGCATACCAGCCGGAATGCGCCATCGCCTTTGGCCGCGCTTTGGCGAGTATTGGTTCAAGCGCCTTGGCCGAAGTCTTGAACGTGGGATCGAGCAATTTTCGTCCGCGTATCAGTGATGCGCGCGCCGCACGCGCGTCGAGCGCTGTGCGGATCAAGGCCGGTATTTCGCGGGGAGACGACAGCACGGATCGGATCATGGCGCCAATATCGGTGGTGCCGTTCGGACGCATGGCTGCCACTGCGGACGGCGGCAGCGCGCGCATGGCGGGATCGGTGATGACGCGAACGGCGGCCACCGGCACGCCGTTACGCGCTCCCACGGCGGCGACGATGTGGGATTCCATATCGACCGCTATGGCGCCCGTTTGTTCGTGCAGGGCCCGCTTTTCGTCCGGGTGAGCAACCGGGGCAGGTACACCCAGAAGCGTGCCTGCGATCGCGTCGGGAATTGTCTGCATGAACCGCTGAGACCACGCCGCGTCGGTTTCCATGCGCTGCGAGCCCGAAAGAATGGCCGTCGCGATAATGCACGTGCCCGGCTGCAAAGTCGGCGCGAGCCCACCGGCTACACCGAAACTCACGATGCCGGGGCAACCGCCCGCAACCACTCGAGCATCCGAAATCGCATCCTCAAGCCTTCCGGCGAGGGTGCGGCCGTCGCCGCTGCAAATCACCCGCACTCCGGGGCCAGCGGCAATACGCGCCTCAAATGCAAGGCCAACAACGACGATCAATGTCCGCCCCCAACCAAAACCGAGCGCCGCGGTGGAAAGTGTTGATCCGCGGCGGACGGCCCATCGCACTGTAAGACGCAGGTAGCGGGCGACTGCTGCGACAGATTGGCTTGTAAACACAGATTTTTCGCCCTGCTGCAAAAATGCAACGGTGCAAGTGGCCGTGATCGCCACGCCCGCCTTTCAGCAGGCTGTGCTCGCGGCCAAAGCTGCAACAGCGACGATCCCGATCGTCTTCGGCGTCGCCGAAGACCCTGTCCGACTTGGTCTTGTCGCCAACCTCGCCCGGCCCGGCGGCAATGTGACCGGCTTCAATCTTTTTAACGTGGAAGTAACGGCCAAGGAGCTGCGGCTGCTTCATGACCTGGTGCCCAAGGCCGTTCGCGTTGCGGTGCTCGTCAATCCGGCCAATGCTGCGACCGCCGAGCCCACATTGCGGCCCATGCAGGAAGCCGCCCCCCCATGGGGCTACAAATCCAGATACTCAACGCCACTACCATTGGCGAGATCGATGCGGCCTTTGCGAGTTTTGCGCGCGAGCGCCCCGATGCCCTTTTCGTTGCTCCGGACGGGTTCTTCGGCAGCCGCCGCCTGAAACTTGTCACTTTGACAGCGGTCAACAAGATTCCGGCGGCATATTGGGATCGTGATATTGTCGCGGCCGGCGGGCTGATGAGCTACGGAACCGACCTCACGGACTCATTTCGTCAAGTCGGCGTTTATACCGGTAAAATCCTCAAAGGCGCGAAGCCCACCGACCTGCCAGTGCAGCAGCTCACCAAATTCGAGTTCGTCATCAACCTGCAAACCGCGCGAGCGCTCGGCATCGACGTGCCGCCAGGGGTGCTCTCCATAGCCGACGAAGTGATCGAATAACCTACTTCACACCTCCCAATTGAATTGTGCTACTTTTTGAACGTTGAAAGCCGCAGAGCACAGGTGCAATTTGCGGTCGGCTTTAAATTTCAGGGGAAAACGGGACACGTTGTCGTTGACGCGGAAGATTCGGTCAAACCGTCCGATCTACGATGGCAAGTCCACTTTCGATTTATCATCGGCGACCGATCAAGCAGCCTTAGCGAAGTCGTCCTGTACGGACTTCTCGAATGCCAGGAGCTTCTGTACGCTGGACCGCATTTCCATGCGCTCGAAGTGTGCGATGCAGTTCCTGAACCCTGAGAGATCGATCTCGAATTGCCGTGCCCGCCGCTGGCACCAAAAGAAGTGCGCATCCGGTGCCGTGAAGTGATCGAAGAAAAAATCACGGCTGGCCAAGAGATCATCAGCTATTTTGAACAACTCTGTCAGATTTGCGACTGCGAGCTTCTTCACGCTCTCATCGGTCCCAGGAACGTCGCAGACTTTCGACGGAGAATTAATGCGCGCCAGGAAAGGATGAATACCGCCTGAGCACCACGACATTAATGAGATCGCATGCAACTCTAGCCGCAGAGTTCGGCCGGCAGCAACTTGGCCTGTGGGAAGGTGCGCGCAATCCAGGTTTGGATCGCCACGCTCTCGCTCAGAATCCTTCCGTCGACGATTAGCAGCGGCACTTTGTGTTTGGGATTGATCTTCAGGTACTCAGGCGACATGTTCTGGCCCTTTCTGAAATTCAGCGGGCGCACCTCGAACTTCGCACCGGCTTCCGTCAGCGTAATGTAGGGTGCCAGTGCACAGGTGTTAGGGGCGTAGTAAAGGGCGATTTCCATAAAGCTCTCCATCTCTACCACTTTCGACCGGAGCGGGCTTTGGCCCCCGCTGTCGCCCATCATATTCTGGGCGCCGCTACTAAGTCATGTCCGGCAAGCGGCTGGTCGAACTAGTTGGCCAGAAGAGGGCGGTCGGTATCCCGGTTCGTAACGTATCAGGCCGGCGCAGCGCTGGTCGAAGCTGGGCGAGTGGTTGCGTGGGGGGCCACATTAGCGCAGCAGAAACGGCTTATCTAGATGAGGCGTCCAAAGGAGGCCGACACGGAAGTCCATCCATCGGAACTCCCCCTTGCCAGTATCCGCGAGGTCATGCGCTGGATACTTGCTGCGTTTTTTGTCGCAGCCGGCGTGGCTCATCTTGCGACGCCCAGCGAGCTTCTCAAAATCACCCCTGGATGGGTGCCGTTCGCGTCCCAGGTGATCTTATTACCGGCTTGTGTGAATTTGCCGGTGCCGCAGCTTTGGTGACGCAACCCTTGCGGCATTGGGCCGGCGTTGCCTTTGCCGTCTATGCCGCCTGCGTGTGGCCTGCCAATTTCAAACACGCTATCGACAGCATCAACGTCCCGCATATTTCATCGAGTTGGTGGTTCCACGCGCCCCGGCTCGCTTTTCGACCGGTCATCATATGGTGGCGCTGTTTTCTGCCGGCGTTATTGACTGGCCGTTTTAAGCGGCCACGAAAGGCGGCCGGAGTGTCCAGCCGCCAAATCTTAGTCGCCGCACCGTGTTGCGACGCTGATTGTCGTTGAAGTACTAAATTATTTCTTCTTTTTCGCTTTCGCTTTTTTCTTCTTCGCTTTCTTCGCCATGGGTAGCTCCTTTGTTGAAAGATCAAACACAAGGCAACAACCAATTCGCGTAAAAAGCGTATCATGAACCAACAAGCGAGATACCCCAACGACCGGGGGTATACACAGAAGATCAAGGCGCTGCATTTTTTGCGCCTCCTGCCTGACCGAGTTCAGGGATACCGTTGGGGCAACCGCTGCCGCTGCGCGGTGACAGTGCCTCTCGAAGAGGGGGAAGGCAAAATGAAGCGATTAGCGTTGGCGATTTCTGGCTTTTGCTTCCTTACGGGGGTCGCTCATGCGGAACGAGAGGCCAAAAAGTTCTTACGAGACTACGATGCGGCAACCGCCGTGCAAAACATCGCATGTTGGACGACGTCGGATCGCACGGGTGAGCCCCATGCTCTTGTTGCGGTTTTCTAAGATCACGATGATCGCCGCGCTCGCGGCTTTCGCATTCATCGTCACTTACGACAATATCGTCGATTACAACTCGAACTACGACTTCGTGTGGCACGTACTGAGCATGGACACGACGTTCCCCAATAACGCTTTGATGGATCGCGCGATCACGGACAAGCGTATCTGGACGTATGCTTACGCGGTGATCATCGTGGTCGAGGGATTGACAAGCCTCCTCCTGGCGATCGGCGCCTTGGCATTGCTGGTGCGGCTGGGGGCGCCGGCCGAGCGCTTTAACCGCGCCAAGGTCTGGGCCGTGGCCGGCTTGACCGTCGGCTTCGGCGTCTGGTTCTTCGGCTTCCTGGTGATTGCGGGCGAATATTTTGCGATGTGGCAATCTCAGACGTGGAACGGACAGGAGGCGGCTTTCCGCATCACCTTGGTGATCCTCGGCGTGCTGATTTTCGTCATCCTGCCTGATCGTGACGCCAACTGACGGGGTAGCCCCTCTTGTGGCGGCTGTTGCGGGACGCCGCTTCGAGCCATAAATTCTAGGTGTGGGTCGAGGGGGGCGGAAGGAGTTACAGATGCGCTTCCCTTCGGCGGTGACAATCGAGGGCGTGACTATAGACAGCGTAGTGAGCGCTGATCGCTTTTTGCGCGAACATCCGGAACGTCTTCGGCAGAAGCACTGGCAATACGCCAAGCACATATTGGATGACGTCGCGATGCGCGGCGGCATTCGAGCGGCATGGAATGCAATACTGCTGGCTGCCCAAGAGGACGAATTAGTCCACTAGCGTTCATGCCTGATAGGTGATCGAGGAGCGTAGCGAGCGCGAAGTCAGACTTTCATTTCGACGCGCAAGGAGCGACGCTCTTGTTTGCACGCAGAATGTCGGCGATTAGAGCAAGTATTCAGCGAAGAGGTACCGAAATCAAAAACCCGGTTCTGGAGCTTGGCTATCCCAAGTTCGCGCCTCTTTCGGCGCTCGAGCCCTCTTCACGGCCGGCGTCAGCAACAGGCTCGTCACCCAACTCGTGCAGTTGCGCGAGGAGTGCGTTCGCCCGACGTTCGACAGCTTGTCGTGTTTGGTCCAGGATTACGTGAGTTCCTGCGGGCATCGCGGCCACCTCGGCCGCGGCCGTCTCGGTCTCGGCCATTGCGGATTTTGCCAACGTGGCGACACGGTCAAGGACTTGCCGGGGATTGAGGCCGCACTCGCGGGCGAAGCCCTGCCAATGCCTCCCCTTGAGGTGATCGCCCCAACTCTTGCCGGCGATTTTCTGGGCAAGGTTCTTTGTGACATTCTCCCAAACTTCGCCGCACATGACGTCGTACATCGGTGCAAGCGAGATGCCGTTGCCGCGGATCATTATCGAGTAGTTCTTGGCATGTGCGTCGGTGTTACACGCTAGAACATTGACTACGACCATATCGAGCAAACGCACGATGTCGGTCGGTGGCATGTACCGGCGCGTCACCTCAAACATGTCCTTCAATGTCGGCGCGCGTATTCCGGTTTGGTTGGACTCGTACTTGGCGGATGGCGGCTTCCCAAGCGCTTGGCAATAGTCCTCCTGGTGCAAGCGACGCCAACGGCCCCCTACATTCGTTCGATCGTATCGCTGCACAAGTAGATAGGTTCGTTTGCCGGCTTGGCCGGTGGTGATGCTAGGCGTCGGGATTTTCATGCGTCTCGCCAGCGTCAGGCAGAACGCCTCATTCTGAACGCCGCCCCACAAGCGCGGCGCATCCGGCTTGAGGATGTGCGTCGACGGGGAGCCATTCATCGGAACGCAGACGCGGCCTGTATCGTCGAGGGCGACGGCAAGTTTCGTCTGCGCGCCGGCGAGCGACATCGAGACGCCTTCCTCGCCAACGAGAAACGGCTTGTTTGGGAGTTCCTCTATGACCCTCTCAAGGTCTTCCGGGTTGGCGATCGGCTTCCATTGAACTGAGGCGGTCCTCCCAGGTTGACCAATCGAGAGTGCACCCGCGGTGTCGCCGCCGGTCGCAGAAAGCAGACCGATTACATCGCTCCGCGCCATCCCGAGAAGTTGTCCGAGAGTTCGCAACTGCTCGCTTTCCGGCAGCAGGTTTGCCGCCCACGGCAGGAAAGTGTCGGAAGCAACGCGCTCCGGTTTCAACGGCATCGTTATTGAGATCGGAAAGGCGCCTTTCAATCCGATCCAGTTCAGATCATACGTGAAGCCGGGGCCGCTCTTATCAATATCAATCGTGCCGACGAGCCGCTGCTCAAAGTATACGGGTAGACTGGCCATCCGGCGCCTCCACCGCTTCGGGAAGATCGGGCAGTTCGGGAGTGCTTGCCGGTTGAGAGGAGCCGCCCGATGCCAGAATGTCGGCCGGCTTAAGCCCCAGGGCTTCAGCTACCAAAAGACTTCGTCCAAGCTGGCAGGAGGGCTTGCCACCTTCTAATTCGATTAGAAACCTGCGGCCAACACCGGTCGCCAGTGCAAGCTGATCCTGACGCATCTTTAGCGCTTTGCGGCGGCTCCGGATCAGCGAGCCGAAGGCCAATGCCGCCTCTGAAGCCCTACGGTCAATCGCGCTCTCATCGTTGTCCATGATCAGTTTTGTCCATGTTCCCGTACGGGAATATTGGACCTGAAATCTCAAATTTCAATGAAAATGTTCCCGTCAGGGAACATTCGAAGCGCTTGATCGCTTCAAGAGCGCACAAGTTCCCGCACGGGTACATTTACACAAAGACGAAGACTTCTAAAGCGAAATGCGCCCGGTCGGGAACACGCCGTAACGGCCGCGCCGAAGCCGAAATGGACACTCCGCTTTACCCTTATACCCCGGAGCATCGCGCAGCTTTAAGATCATTGGAGCCCACTTCGATCAGAGCGCCCGATGAGCGCCCGTCAAGAAACGACGGGAATTCAGCGGATGAGTGGCGAGCCACATTTCGTTACCCCGGTTGTTACCCCAGACCGATTCTCTAGTCGAGGTGAATGTCTTAAGTTATTGATCTCATTGGCGAGCCCGGCGGGCTGACAGCCTGCAGGCAATCGCGGAGGTCTACCTCAAGCGCGAGTCACAGCTGCGCACGATCGACCAGCGTCGCGCGATCCTGGAGCGGCTGGTGCTGCCGAAGTTTGGCGCCCGGCCGATCGAGAGCATTCGCCGGGCGAAATCGCCGCCTTGCTCGACCGGATCGAGGACAGCAGCGGGCCGGCCATGGCGCAATACACTCTGGCGGTGCTGCGTCGGCTATTCAGCTGGCATGCCGGGCGCAGTGATGATTTCCGGTCGCCGATCGTGCGCGGCATGGCTCGGGTCAAGCCGAGTGAGCAGCGCCGCCAGCGGGTTCTCGACGATGATGAAATCCGTGCGCTGTGGCACGCTGCCGAAGCTGCACCGGGGGTGTTTGGCTGTTTCGTGCAATTCCTCCTGCTGACCGCCGTCCGGCGCAATGAGGCGGCCGGGATGCGCCGCAGTGAGATCGTCGGCGACGACTGGATCATCCCAGCGGAACGCTACAAGACGAATCTTGAACTGGTGATTCCGCTGTCGCCTGCGGCCAAGGCGGTGCTCACCAAGGTCCCGCAGCTTGGCACCGCCGGTTTTGTCTTCACCACCGACGGCAGGGTGCCGATCAGCGGCTTCAGCAAATTCAAGCGGGCGCTCGACCAGACTTGCGGTGTAACCGGGTGGGCGTTGCACGATTTGAGGCGGTCGGCGCGATCGCTGATGAGCCGGGCAGGGGTCCCCAGCGACCATGCGGAGCGGGCGCTGGGGCATGTGATTAGCGGCATTCGCGGAACTTACGATCGGTACGAATTCCGTCAGGAGAAAAAACACGCTTTCGCAGCGCTGGCCGATCAGCTCGATCGCATTTTGCACCAGGGCAGTAATAACGTCATTCCGCTTGAGGGCAGCCGATGAAGGCGCCCGACCAAACATTTACCGATGCGATCGACGCCTACCTTCAACGTCATGGCCTCCCGGCCCTTCCGAAGAGGGCGGAGTTTTTTGCGCGTCTGCGCCAATGTCCGGGGATACCGCCGGCACAACGCGCCAACGACTACGCAAACTTGGTAGACAGACTCAGTGTCGCCTGGGACGTCGCCAATGTTTGGCCGGCAAGTGCTGAAATAGCGCAGCAGAGACGAGAGCACGCCACCCGGCAACTGGAGGCGATACGGCTGATGCGCAAGGACGAGGTGCCATCCGATCCGCAAGTCATAGGCTACCTTGAACGCCTCGCGGCCTTCGTGCTGCTGCGCGGGGCGGGAATTCCTGTCACGAGCAAACGAACATACTGTTGTTTTAATCGTGGTTGGTGGCGAACCATACTTCCGACGGACGCCCGCCGCGCGGTGTTGTGCCCTGCTGCTCGCGATGCACCTTGCCCTCCTGCCACAGCTTGTCGAGCGCGGCATCGAGTTTTGCCGCGTTATGATTGCGATAAAGCAGGCCGAAGATCGCACGCCTGTTCAGTCCGTTTGGTCGGGTTTGACGGAGCGCCCGCAGGATTGTGCTGGCTATCCGGTCTTCTCTGTGCGGCTGTTTGATCGCCGTTTCGGTCGTCGGCGGCCGCGCTTTTTCCAACCGCTCGAATACATTCACTGGTCGTCGTCCTTTTTGGCCGCGACGACCGGAAATAATTCCCGCGACTTGTTGTCATCGATGTGGTCGGGACTGATGTCATTCGGATCGATTTCACCGGGCGCCAACGGACGAACCGATTTGTCGAACCGTTCGATGATTTCCCGGCCGGAAACATCAGCTCCTAAATTAATGACTATCGAAAACCGGGTTGAATCGGTGTTTGCGGCGTCCGGTCCAGCGGCACTGAGCCGGTCGAGCAACTGACAACCATCCAACCGGTGTTTTGGATTCGCGCTGGTGTCAAAAGCGATTGCGGCCGCCACATCGGGGATTTTGACGGCGTGTTGTTGAGCGCGTTCTCTTTTGGTGCTGCCGTCGCGGGTGCGGCGGATCGATTCTTCCTCGACCGCCCGGATAAACTCGTCGTCATTACCGAGTTTTTCGAAAACGTCGTCGGCAAGGCGAAAGCGCTTTCTGATTTTCGATTCGTCCAACAAACCTTCGCGAAATTGTGCAAGGGCGACCACGAGCTGTTGGCCCAACTCGCTATCGAGAATCGGAAACTCTACGGCGTCGCCCATGGCGAGCCTCCATCATCTGGGGCGCTGTTTGCGCGGCCGGCCGCACTGCCGCCGCGGGCGCCGCTTGTGTAACTGACTGGGATAGGCAGCGACAGATCGCGGCAATCTTCGCCGCCGTAACTGCGGCTTCGTCAGCAGTGTACGGCCCGCGCGGGGCCAGTTCATCGCCATCGAGGGCGACGTGGACCCAGTGCCGGCCGCCGGTCTCGATGGTCCTGATGTTGGTGACGGTCATGGCTTGCGAGAATAGTGCAGCTGCGCCCGCGTGGCGAGCGGCTTGGGGGTGGTGGTGGGGGCGGATCGCTCGCTCGTCGCTCACCCAGCGGCTTCCTTGGGCGAATGGCGGGTATTCTAGCTCAGGCTTCCAGCCGCGAGATCATCGAAATGTCGACTGCGTAGCTTTCGGCAATGTCGGCCAGTCTTTCGCCGGCAGATCGCCGCTTGATGGCCTCGGCCCGTTGAAAGTCCGACAGCTTGGGCTTGCGGCCGAACTTCACGCCGGCGGCCATGGCACGCTTGCGTCCTTCGCCGGTGCGTTCACGAATAAGCTCACGTTCAAACTCGGCTATGGCGGCCAACATCGTCGACAACAGCCGGCCTTGCGAGCTCCCGGTATCCCACAGCGGATCACCAAGTGACCGGAACGACGCACCGGCCTTGCTGATGTGGTCGATCAGATCCAGCAGCTCTCGTGTGCTGCGGCCCAGGCGATCGAGTTTGGTCACGACAACGACGTCGCCAGGCTTGAGCCCCTTCATCAGCCTGGCAAGCTGCGGCCGGTCAGCCCGGACAGCGGAGATCTTCTCACGGTAGATCGTGCCGGCGCCGGCAGCCTTGAGGGCTGCAAGCTGTCCCGTCAGCTGCTGATCCAATGTCGAGACCCGTGCATAGCCGTAAACGGTCATTTCGCGACTCCATTTCACAACCAAGTGGCACAAACCATAACCCATTGAAAAATCGATGTCCAAGATTTTTTGTGACACTTACAAGTTTTACAAACTTTGGCGCTGGCGCGGCCACGCTTGATTACGGATGTAAGTGAGGGACAAGGACATGACCGGTGGTGGGAAACGGACATCCGGACTCCGCCCCCTGCCGCAGTGATCCTCCGATCGGCAGTTCGCTTGAGCGGACGCTTTCCGAATCGATCAAAAAGAATCTCGCGCTCGATTGCTTCAGATGATGATGTGGACAGCGCCGTGTTGTCGGCGACCCCCCACCGGCCTAGCCAGACGGACGATGGACATCTCAACTCCGTGCGCTTGGGCGACAGATCGAACTTGCTGCTCAAAACGAGCCATGGACCCACCGGCAGGATTGGCGAGAAACCCGATCTTGGTAGTTCCCGGGATCACGTCTAGAGCCAGCTCGGTCAGCTTGCCGATCATCCCCTCGACATCTGAAGCAATTCCCGTGACGCTGCCTCCCGGATGCGCAAAGCTCTCGGCTAGGTCCGGAACAAAGCTATCGCTGAAACCCGGACAAACAATCGGCAGCGCGGGCGCAAGTTGCTTCAATGCCCTGGTGGGACTTACCGCACTGGCCAGCACGACATCCGGTTTCAACTGGACCAATTCCTGCGCCAGCGCTGTTAGCTTGTACGTGTCTCCATCCGAGTAGCGGTAGTCAACCTCCACAGTTTGACCCTCGACGTACCCGAGGCGCTGCAAGGCTTCACGGAAGGCAGAGATATTCCGTGCGTCCGACGCCGCAGAATTAATCTCAAGAACACCAATTCGTAGACGGCTGCCTGCGGCTTGCGCGGCAAGAGTGAGATGGTCCTGGTTGTCTGAACAGATTTTCCGCGTCGATAAGTGGAGCGTCTGCCGGGGTTAGGCCGCCGTGCGGAGGGGCAGCGGGTTGAAGTAGGCTTGATCAGGTGTCGCGCCGTCAAGGCTCGAGTGCGGCCTCCGGCCATTATAAAAGTTTAGGTAATGGCCGATCGAAGCGTGGGCCTCGCTGACGCTATCGTAGGCCCAATGAACTTCAAGTCCCGCCTGAACGTCGCCATGAACCCGGACCTCAAGGTGAACGCGCGTGTCCGGCCGTTCGAGTTCTCCGTGCGCGGCGGGGGGAAGCTGGATGTGACAACCGGTCCGATCCACGCCGAAGTTGGCGTAGTGCCGGTGCGCGTCGCCTTGCCGTTCATGCGGGGCCGCCGCGTGGTTCTGGCCACGTTCGGACCGTTCGATTTCACGATGAAGCCGATCACGTTTTCGGTGCATTCGGCCGAGGTGAGCGTCGACGGCGAGATTGGCGGCGAACAAGAGATCGATGCGCGTCTGGACCTTCAGGGGAAATGCCGCTCGGAGATCGAGATCGACGCTGAAGCGCCGGTGAAGTCCCTGAAGACAACGTTCGAGGGAGTGTTCGAGGAATGATGCGGACCGCCCAAGTCGTCGAGCAGTGCCGCCGTCACCGGCCGCCCATTGTCGTAATGGCCGAGCCCATGCCGGCAATGACATCGTGGCAAGGTCGGAGTTGGCCGAGTTCTCCGTTTGCAGGGTCGCCGGCTCCTGTCGTAACGTTGCCGGTCACATTAACGAAGCTAAGGGTACAGGAGGCGCCCGCCGGGACGGTAACATTGCCGGTGATGGTGGTGACTGTTGAGGCGCCGCCCACCGTGCCGGAGCAACTGACGTCGGCTCGCGCAGTTGGCGCACCGGCAACAAGCGTCGTGGCTGGCTGGACAAATGAAAAATGCAACGCCCGCTGCACCACCATCCCCCTAGTGGATGGAATCTAAAGGAGAAATCCAACGGGCCTTAGCGGAAGTTGAGAAAAGCCATTAGCCTTCAGGCGAAACAGAGTTGGGATTAGAATCGCTAATTGAACGCTTCTCGCGGGAGGAAATCGGCCGCGAGGTAGACGAGAGGGACCGCGAATCTCGCGACAAATCTCATCAAAGATAGGACACGACGCAATCCCTTGCTGGGACAACGAGAGGAGGGCGGCGTTTGTCTCCTCGCGGCGTACGTACCCCTCGTACTGCAGTTTCTCGGCAAAGGTTAGAAGCGACGGATCAACCATCGCAGTTTCCATGGTTGCTCTGATCTGGCGCGTGGACTTCCGAACAGCATCCAGAACGACGCCGACAAGGGCCCCAATGGGTCCATGAGAATCCTCACTGGCCGCGGGCCGTTTTTGACCTAGCTTTCGGTGTACACGGGCTCGGGAGGCAGCCGGAGGAAAAGCCACCAAGCTTGAACAGGCGTCCCAGGCTTTCGCGCTTGCCTGAGTGAGCCCCAGATGGGTGCGCCGGCTTCGCCACGACCATCAAATTTGCATAAATACCTGCACGCCGGGTGAGGTTCGTCGGTATGGTTGGCGCTTGACTAGGTTGGACCGGCCATGGTCCATTTGCCGGAAGTAAGTTTGTCGCGGCGGAGTCCTAATTCGTCATTGAACGTTCGAAGTGGGAGGGCGCAGGCGTGGCAGCATCAACCGACAATGAAGAAGGCGGCGAAGGGCGTTTGACAGAGGATCCGCTTGTCGCAGCGTTGGTTCCGGATCCTGGCGAAGGTCCCGCTAACGCGGTTGTGCTGCACGGCTATGCCGGCAAGAGCACGCGGGCCGGGCACTGGCGGTTGTATTTGGACGCCGGTCTAGAAGCGTACGCGGAGGTTTCGGAAGGTGACATCCTGCATCACAGGAGGTTGGCCAACGATGCCGGAACGCTTGTGTGGGTGTCGAAGTCACTCGAACTCAAAGTGACTAGGGTCTCGTCCGCTACTATACAAGCTGAATTCCTCTCCGGCGCGATCGCCGCGGGCCGGCTGCGGGCCACCGGGCATCCGAGCACCGCTTCCCGCGGGGCGGCGCGGAACATCGTCGCGCGCCTGGGGGTGGTGGTTTCGGCGGCGGCGGCTTCGGGAATGGCGGCTTCGTGAGCTTCCCGGTCAACACTTGTGGTTCCGTAATCGATTCCCTCTGTCCTTCGGTCGGCTGTGTCACCTGGGAAGGCTGTCCCCCGCCGCCAACAGAGATCGCTTGGTGCCGCCCAAGCGAGTTCGCCCCCCTGTGCACTATATGATAACCTGGAGAAACCGTACGGAGTCCTAGCCTTAGGGACGGGTGAAGCGGGAGTGCTCGAACAGAGTGAGGTCGTTCATTATCTGCTCGATCGCGGATGGCTCCAGCCGCACGTTGTCGTGGATGGGTCGGTTGTGGTTCGCGATACGTCGAGCCGCAATCGTATCTTTGTAGTAGACGGCGGCGAATCCTCATCTTTCGTGCTGAAGCAGGGCAGCGGTCCGGAAGGGGTTGCCGCCGTCGCACACGAGGCTGCGGTTTACCAGATGCTCGGCCGGCGAGGCGGCCGCATCAGGCGTTACCTGCCGACCATGTGGGAATACGATTCCGCAAGGCAGGTTCTGGTCCTCGGTAAAGCGAGCGGCGACAGGGATCTCCGGGGCCACCATGTTCGCTCCGGCCGATTCTCAAGAGCACTTGCCGCATCGTTCGGCGACGCTCTAGCGGCGCTTCACGGAGAGACAGCGGAAAGCACCGCCGCGACGCCTCAGCGATCGACCCCTTGGGTGTTGTCGGTTCACTTGCTCAGTCCGTCGATCTTTCGCGATGCGAGCTCGACGACGCTGGAGCTCATCCGCATCGTGCAGTCCGTCCCTGAGGTCGGCGATCGGCTTGACGCTCTGCGCGCAAGTTGGGCACCGTCTTGCCTCATTCATTACGACGTCAAGTGGGACAACCTCATTGTCTGCCGCGTCGGTTGCAACCAGGGAGCGAAATTCGTGCTCAAGATCGTCGACTGGGAAGCGGCTCAGTTCGGCGATCCCCGCTGGGATTTGGGCTCGTTCTTCGCCCACTATCTCAGCCTCTGGCTCTTCTCAATCCCGATCACCGGGCGTGATCCCCCCGAGAGGTTTCCCGAGCTTGCTCATTTTCCATTGAGCCGCATGCAGCCGGCGATAGCCGATTGTTGGTCCGCCTACCGTAAACGCGCTGGCCTCGATGGGGCCGGCAACGCCCAATGGCTTTCGGCAGCCGCCTCTTACGCCGGAGCCCGGCTGATGCAGACGGCCTTCGAGGCGGCTCAGGTAGCGGCTGCATTGGACGGTCGTATGGTGCTTCACCTTCAGCTGGCTTCGAACATCCTCAGCAGGCCCCAGGAAGCCTTAGTACACCTTCTTGGCCTCGCTCTAGTGGGATAAGGAGACGGTGACCAGAGAGCTGGAGGTCCAGATTGGGGACGCCCTGGCCGCCGTTAGGATCCGGCAGACCGGTTCGTTCTCGTGGTTCGGTGAACCATCGCCGAGCCTCTCGGCCACATTGCGGCGAGCAATGAGCGGCCCGACGATGCGCGACTACTTGCGTCATCAGCTTCAGGTGCGCCTCTATAGTGACTTCTATTGTAAGGGTTCCGCTTCGCCCGGGTTCGCGCAACGCAGCGCGTCGAGGCGACCCCCGGCGAGCCCGTTCATCGTGGGGCTGTCAGCTGCGAACACCGGAGCTGGGGCCAAGGAAGGCGGTTGGCAAGTCGTGGACGTGGCGCGGGATGTCGTCGCCATGGAACGCGACGGCTTACGCATTTACGCGGGACGTCGGGATGTCTGGGCGGAACCAGAGGAAATTATATCGCCTGGTCAAATCCGCGCGGTGCGGTTCCCCAAGGAGCTCCTCAAGCGGTCTCCCGGTTTCTACATGGCGTTGGGCGACGAAGGCCTGACCTTCGAGCCTGGCAGGGTCCTCGTGCGGCTCTACTGGAATCTGCGCGCCGACGACGCACCGAGGCTGATCGGCCGCGCCACGGAGCTGCTGAATGGCGATCGGATCGCTTTCCGCCTGAAGGTCATCAACGATCCCGCGCTATATAGTCGCTGCGACGCAGGCGTACTCTATGTTCAGCGTTCGGACTACGAGCGGGTCCTCCCCGCCGTCCGCGAAATCCTAACGGAGATCGGCGCCCGGTTAGGGTCGGCGACTCCCGTCTTCACTAAGGTACTTGCGCCGGGCCTCGGACTGGCCGAACAGCCGCTAGCGTCGGAGGACAGCTTCGGGATGCACCGCTGCCGGCTTCTCGCGGAGGCGATCCTGCGCATTCATGAGCGCGCCGTCCTCGAGCTCTCCAAGCGGTTGGCGGTCGTTGGGGAGGTGTTCACAGAGGAGGGATTGAGCCTAGCGGCGCCCTATCTCAACCCTGGCTCACTCGACGGATATCGTTTCTGATGGCAGGGTCTGCTCCGCTGGAACCCATGCAGCCGCCCAATACAGCGAGCTCGGACTGGGCTGGATGTCTCGAGGTCGCCATCCTCCTTGGACGGCGCATCGACGACCAGGCGATCTGGCACGAGGGCCGGTGCGCCTGGGTGGGAGCCACGCCCGAGGAAGGTCGCAGCGGCGAGACGGTGACGAGCTACGCTACTTTGGGACCCGATCTTTATGGGGGCTCGGGCGGCATCGCGATCTTCCTTGCCGAGCTGGCTTCCGCCACAGGCGACGGTCGATTCCGCCGGACTGCAAAGGGCGCGATTGCCCACGCCCTGGCCCGGGCATCCGAGTTGCCAGCTAACCTCGATCGCTCTCTCTACTCGGGCAGGCTAGGGATCACCGTGGCTGCCGCGGCGGTCGGTACCGCACTGGGAGACGCGGAGCCTTTGGATGCCGCTTCGCGCCTTATCGCAGAGCCTCCCAGACCGATGGCGCGAGATGCCTTCGACATCATGTCTGGCCGCGCCGGAGCGATCTACGGTCTGCTCTGGCTGAGCTCAATTCTGGGCGATGTGGGTCTTCGCAAAGAGGTGCGTCATGGGCGGCCGACCGCCGAACAGCCACGAGAAATCTCACTGGATTCTCGCACGGCGCCTCTGGCGCGGCCTGCGCGCTGCTTGAGGCGGCGGCGCTTGGCGAGAGTGACCTCGCCGTGCTCGCGGAACAGGGCTTTGCCTACGAACGTTCCCTTTTCGACGCCGACGTTCGGAACTGGCCGGATCTGCGCACCCGCCCCGGAGCGACCGCAAGGAGCACCGGCGGCCAGTCTATCCTGCCGCCTGGTGTCACGGCGCAGCCGGGATCGGGCTGGCACGACTTCGGGCGTTCGAACTCACCGGACTGCCGATCTTCAGGCAGGAGGCAGAGGTCGCCCTCGAGACCACATTCCTCCATACCCGGGCGGCGCTGCGGGCTGGGGTGGGATCCTACTCACTTTGCCACGGACCGGCAGGCAACGCTGAAATCCTGGAGATGGGGCGTCGGAATCTGGGCCTGTCTGGCACGGCATGGCGCGACCTCGCCCTGGAGGTAGCGGCGTCCGGAATCGAACGGTTTGGGCGTCCCGGCCAGGCGTGGCCATGCGGAACCCCTGAGGGCGAGACGCCGGGCCTCATGCTGGGTCTCGCAGGTGTGGGACTGTTTTATCTGCAACTCCATGATTCGGCGATCGGGTCGGCGCTTCTATACGTGCCTGAGACGACCGGGTGACACTTGGTTTCGAACGGTGTGGAGCCGTTATCCTATTGAAATGTGAGCATCGAAGAATGGCGTTTCGCGAAGGAAGCGGACTGGCTTCGTGCGGGGGAAGCGCCTCCGCGCCGTGCTAGAATATTTTAGTTATGGATGAACTCGGCTCGCGCATTTCTAACCACGCACCGGACGGCCGCACGTTGGCTGGATGACATCATGACATGCTCATTAGTCGGCGCGGCACGGCCCATGTCAGGGACATTGCCCGCGACCTTGCAAAATCTGACGATGCGAGAGACAAGGACTCGGTTGAGCAAATCATAGTTGACGACCTAGACGCACTTTTTGCCGATGATTGATCGCCAAGGCTTAGAGAGGATCGCCGATATCCTGTGTGGCGGATTGCGCTTTGCGCCGCTCGTACTCAGCACGGCAAGCCGCGTCGCGCTGAAAACAGACGCTGCGGCGCTCCGCCCGGCCGCGCTGCGGCGCCGACTGTCGGCCTCTCCCGCAAGGACCGACCGTGTCTCGTCCGAGAGCCCGTCGCCGCAAACAATCGCAACAGGGGACTCGATCCTCAACAGCGCCAAGAAGTTATCCAGCGTGTTCATAATGGCGAAACCCAAGCTAGTGTCGCTCGCGCGTTTGTAATTCATCCAACGATAGTCGGGCGCTGCTGTCAGTAACAGTTGCCGCATCAACAACAAAGACAATGACCCCGGTGACGCACCGGGGTCTTTTCATTTTCGCGCGGGATTCGCTCGAAGCCTGATCGCTTGCCCATCTCAGCAGCCCCAGCGGACATCGCCGATCCCATCCCACTGCTTCCTCCGGCGCTGGCGCCGTGTCGAATGCATGCGGGACAATTCAACGCACCTCCCGCAGCATCGGGCTCCAAATCCAAGTCGCCAATGCCACGACAATCGGGGAGATCGATGCGACGTTTGCCAGTTTTGCGAGCGAACGCCCCGACGCGCTTTTCGTCGCGCCCGACAATTTCCTTAACAGCCGCCGCGTGCAGTTTGCCACCTTGACGGCGGTCAACAAAATTCCGGCGGCTTATGGGAGTCGTGATTTTGTCGTAGCCGGCGGACTTATGAGCTACGGAACCGACAATGCGGACATGTCACATCAAGTCGGCATCTATTGGTAATATCATCAAGGGCGCCAAGCCCACCGACCTGCCGGTCGTGCAATTGACCAAGTTCGAGTTCGTTCTCCAATCTGAAGACCGCCAGAGCGCTGGGCCTCGACGTGCCGCCGGGCGATGCTCTCTATCGCCGACGAGGTAATCGAATAATCCTTTCGCAGCGCGTCAATTGAAGATGACGAATGTCCGAGATGGGTCAATTTCTGCCTCGCCCGCTACAGATCAAGGTGTCCGGTCTTCCTCCAATAGCTGCCGCGCTGGCGCGTGACTGGGGCGGCCGAGAAGGGCCAATGCACAAAGTCGCTGCGCGACAGCCCGCTGAGGCGGGTGCTTGAGCCGATAGGCCGGTAGCCAGATGAGAGAATGACGATAGCGGGGGACGCGGCCGCGTCCTGAGATTGCGGTCCCAGCAACCTCACTCAGGAGTTCTCTGATGACCTGGCCCATGGTCAGCCCGCTGCGTCAACGCATGATCGACGACATCCGTGCGCGCAAACTCGGGCGTCATTCGCTGCGCAGCCATCTCCACAGTTGCAAGCGGTTCGCCGCTTTCCTCAAACGCTCGCCGGAGACGGCGACAGCCGACGACGTGCGCCAGTTCCAACTGACGCTCATCGAAGAAGAAGGGCTCACCATCTGCAATCGTAACCGCATCATGACGGGGGTGAAGTTCCTGTTGCGCGTGACGATGCGACGGCACGATCTCGCCGCCGAGATCTATCACCTCAAGGAGCCGCAGAAGGTGCCGGTGGTATTGAGCTCCGACGAGGTAAAGCGAATTCTATTGATGGCGCCAAGCCTCAAGGCGCGAACCATGCTGACGATCAGCTATGGCTGCGGCTTGCGGGCGGGCGAAGTGACGCGGTTGACGGTCGGTGACATCGACGGCGCGCAGAACATCATCCGCGTCGTGCAAGGCAAAGGCCGCAAGGATCGCAACGTCATGCTGCCGCCGGATGTGCTCGCGCTATTGCGAGAGTGGTGGCGCGAGCGCTCGGCGTTGGACGACGCCGGGATGCCGCCGGCAGAGCGCTGGATTTTCCCCAGCTATGGCCGCCGCAAGCCGATCACACCACGTCAGTTCAGCCGTCTGTTTCGGGAGGCCGTCAAAGCAGCCGGTATCCGCAAGCCAGGGCTGACCTTGCATTCGCTGCGCCACAGCTTCGCGACGCACCTGCTCGAACGCGGTACTGACATTCGAATTATCCAAGCTTTGCTCGGACACGACAAACTCGAGACGACGGCGCGTTACACGCGCGTGGCCACCGGCATGATCGCGGCCGTCGAGAGCCCGCTGACGCAACTGTCGCAGCCGCGCCGGAAAATGCGGAACCGTAAGGACAAGTCGAATGAAGGACCGCCGGCGTAACGCCGTCGGATGGCCCGGCCATCGCTGGAGGTCGCGGACATCTTCCGCGACCACGGCTCCGCTTGGCGTTTGGCCAACGCGGGGCATGTCAGCCTCGACCAGATCAAGGTGATGAGTGCGATCGAGCGCTGCCGCACAGCGGCGCTCGGCGGCCATGTCGCGCGTTGCGAGAACGGTGCGTGTGCTTACACCGTCGTCAGCTACAATAGTTGCCGCAATCGCCACTGCCCCAAGTGCCAGGGCGCGGCGGCACAGAAATGGCTCGCCGAGCGCGAAGCCGAGTTGCTGCCCGTCAGCTACTTCCACGTTGTCTACACGCTGCCCAGTCAACTGCGCGATGTCGCTTATCAGAACAAGCGCGTCATCTATGACCTGCTCATGAAGGCGGCGGCCGAAACCACGCTCGCCATCGCGGCCGATCCAAAGCGCCTCGGTGCCAGGATCGGCATCACCGCCGTACTGCACACCTGGGGCTCGGCGCTGACGCATCATCCCCACGTGCATATGATCGTGCCCGGCGGCGGTCTCGCGCCGCTTGTGCGTGAGCAACAACCGAGGGCGCAGCAAGAGGCCGATTGCAGCAGATGGATCTCGTCGCGCTCCAACTTCCTCGTCCACGTCAACGTGCTCGCGCGTTTGTTCCGAGGCAAGTTCCTCACCTTGGTTATGGACGCGCACGCCGACGGCCAATTGAAGTTCTTCAACACCCACGTTGGGCTCGCCGACAAACGAACCTTCAAGCGCTTCCTGGCGCCGCTGCGCCGGATCAAGTGGGTCGTCTACTGCAAGCAGCCGTTCGCGGGACCCAAGCAGGTGCTGCGCTATCTGTCACGCTACACCCATCGCGTTGCCATCTCGAACCGTCGGCTTGTCGCTGCTGATGATGGTGGCGTGTCATTCCGCTGCAAGGACTATCGCATCGAAGGTCCTGGCCGCTGGAAAACCATGACGCTCGCACCCCACGAGTTTATCCGTCGGTTCCTGATGCACGTGTTACCGAAGGGCTTCCATCGCATCCGCCACTACGGGTTGTTCGCCAACGGTAACCGAGCCAAGAGCATCGCCAAGGCGCGTGAACTGCTCGCCGTGGCGACACCGCAGACTGAATCCGAGGCCGCTTCAATGCAGGAGCCTGATCAGCCCCGCGTGCTGCCGCGCCCATGCCCCTGCTGCGGTGGCCGCATGATCATCATCGAGGTCTTTGCACGCGGCGAGGCGCCCAGGCACAAGCCATCAATCGACACGTCATGAACGCGCGGCTGATGCCAGATCAGACTGACACACATCCGCATCGCTGGCCCTCCGTCGGCATCGCCGCCGCTCGTGCCGCAGACACAAAATGCCGTCTGTCGCATCTGCTCGACCCATCGGTCTGCGCCGCAAACCGTCGCCGCCTCATGCCAAGTGGCCACAAATACCCCTGTGCGCCAGGTTCCGGTCTCACCCGCGCCGCACCATCACCGCGCCGCACCGGCCGCGCCCGGCCTCAATCCCCATAGCGCCCGCCGCACCACCCGCGATCACCTCCCGCGACTTCGTGCCTTGGCGCTTCTCGGACGCCGGCGAACACACGCGCGGATAGACCTTCACTCAGGCGTCCGAGAAACCTGCACAACAGCTGCCGTGAGCAGATGCAGCAAAATCTGTTGCCGCACTCAGGTTTATTCGATCACCTCGTCGGCACGCGCGAGTAGCGCCTGCGGCACAGTCAGGCCGAGTGCCTTGGCGGTCTTGAGGTTGATCACCGTCTCGTATTTCGTCGGCGCCTGCACCGGCAGGTCGGCCGGCTTTTCGCCCTTCAGGATGCGGTCGACATATCCGGCGGCGAGGCGGTACTGCTCAGCAAAATCCGGGCCGTAGGACATGAGCCCGCCACCAATCGCCATGTAGCGCGTGACGTAGACCGCCGGCAGCCTATGCCGCGTGGCGGCTTGGATGATCAGATTGCGATGCACCGCGGCGAGCGGTCCAGAGGTCACGATCAACCCATCGGCGGGAGAGCGTGCAAACGTATCAATCTCGCGCTCAATCTCGCCGCCCTCGCGCAGATTGAGCGGCACGAGCTCGACATGTAGCGAGGGCGCCACCGCCTCCAGCGCCGCAAACTGCGCGATCGCGGCGGTGAGACCTGGCTCGCGCACCACCGCGACACGGGTAACGCCCGGAGCGACCTCCTTGAGCAATTCCAGCCATTTGCTGCTGAGGCCATACTCGAACTGGCTGAACCCGGTGGCGTTGCCGCCGGGCCGGGCCAGGGAATCGACAAAGCCGGCCCCCACTGGATCGGGCACGATGGTGAAGACAATCGGTATCGTGCGTGTCACCTGCAGCAACGGTATGAGTCCCGCGCTGCCGGTGGTCACGATGACGTCTGGGGCGAGCGCCACCAGTTCGGCTGCATATTTGTGCGCGAGCTCTGCACTGCCGCCAGTCCGGCGCTCTTCGATCCGTAGGTTGCGGTCTTCGCTCCAGCCCAGTTGCCGTAGCCGCTCGACGAACGCCTCATCGCGGGTTCGCCCCTCGGGATCGTCCTTGGACAGATTGGTGAGGACTCCAATGCGCCGCACCGTATCGGGCTGCTGCGCGCGCGCCATGAGCGGCCACGCGGCGGCCGAACCGCCGATGAGAGATATCAACTCCCGTCGCCTCATCGAAAAGCCCTCTGTCTGAGTAGCCTACCATTGGAGACCGCGTTGTGCATCACAGCAAAACTGGACCGCCGAGGTCCGAAAGGGGTCACGAACCGCCGCGCCGCATCGTCGGAGTCGTGGCGGCAGTACCCTCAATATGAGACACGAGCGCCCGCAAAGCCGAGCGCGGCGGAAGTACCCCCGAGACCTGCCGCGGGGAGAAAACACGACCGGCGCGGCTGAGAAGGGCCCAGGCTGTGTGAAAACGTGCTCGCGCGAGCACCGCGCAGAATTGGTTTCTGTATTGTCTCCTCCCGACAGTGGCCGCCAGCGTTTTTGTTTTTCAAATTGATGAAGTCGAGACGAAATTTCCAACGGCGAATTCGATTTCGGAGTTTTCACACAGCCTGGGCCAGAAGCGGAAGTCGGCCGTCTATTCAATCACCTCGTCGGCTCGGCCGAGCGGCGACAGCGGAACCGTAAGGCCGAAGGCCTTTGCGGTTTTGAGATTGATTATCAGTTCGACTTTCGTAGCCTGCTGGACCGGCAAGTCGGCCGCCTTGTCGCCTTTGAGAATGCGGCCGGTATAGGTACCAGCAAGATCAAACGTGCCCGTGAGACTGGCTCCGTAACTCAACAGGCCGCCAGCCGCCGCAAACTCGCGAAATTCGTAAACCGTGGGCAGCACATGACGGAGCGCCAGTTCGGCGAGTTGTTGGATGTGGCTCGTGAACAGGGGATCGGCGCTGATCACGAGCGCCCCAGTCTGCAGTTGGACTAGGCCTGCAAACACTGCATCGAAATCGAGGTCGCTGCTTGCCTGGAGCACATTGAACTGCACGCCAATCTTACGCGCTAGTGCCTGAAAGACTTTAGTCGAGGACTGGGCAAGTTGAGGATTGGTCGGATTGACCAGCAACGCAACGCTCGTTGCCGTGGGGACCAATTCGTGCAGTAGCTCCAGCCGCTTTGGCTCGACCTCCGCATTCAACGTCGTCACACCGGTGACGTTGCCCCCCGGTCTGGCAAGACTGGCGACAAGTCCGAGCTCGATTGGGTTGCTTGCAATCTCGAAGACGATCGGGATTGTCGTAGTTGCAGCCTTTGCCGCTAGCGCCGCAGGCGTGCTGCCGAGTGCGGTAATAACGGTCACCTGACGACTAACTAGCTCGGCCGCCAGTGCAGGCAGTCGAATGTTTTGACCTTCTGCCCAGCGATATTCGACTGTTACGTCACGGCCCTCAAGGTAGCCAGTCTTGCTCAGGCCTTGATAAAACGCGAGCAAACGAGCTGCCCACAAATCTGGCGATGCGCTGCCAAGGAACCCGATCACGGGCATTGTAGGCTTTTGGGCACGCACGGCGAGCGGCCACGAGACCGCCGTCCCGCCGAGCAGTCCTATGAACTCGCGCCGCCTCATGTGTGGATGCCCCCTTAGGCACAGAAGTTTACCATTTGCGGCTCCGTTGTGCATCACAGCAAAACTGACTGGCAAATGTCGCAGTTGGGTCTTGTGTCACGAGTAACGCCGGTCCACACGGCGATGCGCAACTGTACGGGAGATGAAGGGTGGCCCTTCGAGGTCGGCAATCAGGTGTTGATCTCAAGCCACCGCAAGCTGCTGTCGTCAAAAGCGATGGTGGTGAACGTTGCGGAAAAGCCGGAACAGATTCCGGCAGGCAAGGTTGGGAGAGGCGAGCGCAAGCGAACCGCTGCAGAAGTGTCGAAATGCGATTAGACGATGTCAAAACCGGGGGTTGACCCTACCTCCGGGATCAGTTCGGGGGATGTCCTGATACTGCCCGAGCGGCATCCGGCATGTAGACGGCGCGAAACTCAACTGGGCTTTCGTATGGAACGTGAGAACCTGGCCGGTGATGGTAAGGGAAAAGGCACAAGCGGCGACAACCGCGAGGTCGAAAGTACCGATGCACCGGAGAAAATCGCCCTGGGGCTGGCCAGCGGACGGTCACCGACTTGACGTTCTCAGAACCAGCGAAATCGAACGTCGGTGGTACATCGGAGTCGCCGGGATCGCGCCAATAGATATGCCAGCCGGGATCGAGCCGTATTTCGGCACCCGCTCGCAGAAACGTTGCGCCGTCGCCCTTGATAATTGAGCCAGCGATAAGGTGCGCCGCTGCATGTGGTTCCGCATCCCATGCGGAAGCGTCCCGCGCGGAAGCCTGCATACCCAGAAGACAAACCACGGCGAACGCCGCAATCGCCGATCGTGGTGGTGCCGCGCGAAGCATAGCCGCTCTCTACGTTGAAGCGACGACTGCCACTGACATGATCGTAACCGAGGGCCACGTGCCGGTCTCGCCAAGACTTTCGCGGCACATACAGGTGGCCAATTTGGCGCGGCAACCGATCGCTTCGGGGTCATCTTCGACGCTTCGAGCGTTCGCTAATCACTTCCGCAGTTGCCGTGAAGGCCGACATCCGCTTGCGCCGCATTACCCCGTTGCGATGGGTCAACAAGCGACATCCCATCCCCGGTTTGATTGAATGAGGCCTGTGCCAACTGAGGCGACCGTTTCTAGACGTATCGAGAATCTTCCAGTGATTCAGACAGCGCAAATATTTGATTTTCCGATCGGATACACCAGAGGTATCGTAGAGGTGCGTGGGTCGTCTGGCGTGGGAAAACCACCGTGTTTCGATGGTATCGAAAAAACTCGCTCGGCACGAATTGGCGATAGCGGACGCCAAAAAATTCATGCTCCGATATGGGGTGAGGGCACACCAGGAAGCTAGATTCCGGGTATCCCAAATGCACAGCAACGCTGTGATTGATGCTAACCGCCCAGCATGTCATTGGGAGCGCGTTCGGCGGCTGATCGCTACCTGTCTACCGGACGATCTTTCAAATGAGTCGTTCGAATCGGGCCGGCACATTTCAGACCGAGCGACCCAGTAAATCGCGCCGCCGTCTGACAATGCGACTTGCACAAGTATCCCCAGCGCCAGCGAGCACGGCGATGAAGTTTCGTCGTCTCGTAGGGCACCCCTCGGTTGAGAACCTTGACGGCTACGGTGTGCAGTATAACAAAACTGAGCTATTTGATGACCGCTGCTCAAACTCGATACATTCGCCGTGTCAGCGAAATGTCTGCTTAACCACTGACCCCTACCGTTTCTCTGTGGCGCAGCAACTGACATTGAGGGCCAAAACTCGGAAGGTCCGGTACCGAGGCATCGCTTCTTGTAAGGTTTTGCACGACTTGCTAGGTGGGCGTAGCAGTGATGCACGGAGGCATTCATATGAACGCAGCGCAATCGAACGAGCCAAAGCCAATCATTCCTGCGCTGGGACCACTTTACAAGATTCTACCGGACCTTTCCTACTTGTTGATTCGCGTTAGTGCCGGGGGGCTTCTGCTCACGCATGGAATCATCAAGTTGATGACGACGACGGTTGCAGCGCATGCTGCAGCGGCTTTTGCCCGCCGCGGTATCGAGCCAGCATTGCCGCTGGCTTATCTGGTCTGGTTTGTGGAAATCGTTGGTGGGATTTGCGTCGTGCTTGGATTATTTACCCGGTTCTTCGCGGCGGCAGCTGCCATTGAACTCGCCGTCATCACGTTCGCGGTGAGTTGGCATAACGGTTTTGCCTTCAGCAGTCCGGGTGGCGGCTGGGAATTTCCATTCTTATGGGGCCTATTCATGTTCGCAATTGCTTTGCGCGGCGGCGGCCCCTATTCGCTGGACCGCACGATCGGCAAGGAATTGTGAGCATCAAAAGCGCTTCCGGTGCCGAACGCCGGAATGGCTCATCGCACTGGGCTGAACCGCGACGCCGCGCTTACACCGCGCGGCTGCTCTCAATGCACTAATCGGCGCGGTTGCATCATGCTTTGCACCGTTGCCCTGATGTTCAGGCCTGATAGGCGTCGTCGGTTGTCGGCGCTTGATGACGGTCTGGCGTGGCACAATCGACCCGCTGATCGAGACTCATTTTTCGCGTCAATAGATCGTCATGAATGCCAGGTGGAGATCCGATTGCGTCACTGCTTGCTTAAACTCATTCCAAACAGCGAGGCACAAGAGCGCTATGGATTTTAATTTTTCTAAGTCTATCTTTGAATCGCTATAAACAATTTATTTCTTGGAATATCGGACGCGCCCTGGTTTTTTCCTTTCGTCGGACGGGTTGATAGGGAAGGTCCGGCGGGAAATTTTCGGGGGCGTCGATGTCGTGTTCGTTGCGTCGCTTGCGTCTGGCATCCACGACTTCGGTCATCTCACTGCTCACACTGACGATCGGCACAGCCGCGACATCCTATGCGCAGGACGGCGGCACGCCGCCGGCGCAGGGGCAGGACTCTCTGCCGCCTCTCGTCGTCAACGAGCCGAAGCGAGAGCCAAAGCCCTCGAAGCCGCGCCAAACCGCAGTGAAACGCAGCAACGCGCGGGCGGTGTCGCGCGGCACGGCGCCGCCGGCGGCGCAGCCTGCATCGCAGGTTTCCCAAAATCTCGGCGTGGGCAACCAGGCAGGAAACGGGCCGCCCCTGCCGCAACAGGTCCCAGGGCTCGGCAAGACCGGCACGAAGCTCGAAGACATTCCGGTCAGCATCCAGATCATTCCCCGCTCGGTGATCAACCAGCAGGGCGACACGATGCTGCGGCAGGCGATCACCAATGCCAGCGGCGTCAACGAGGGCGGGCAGGATTCGCTCGGCTACTTCGATCACTTTTTGATCCGCGGCCTGAACGCGCAGATTTACAGCGACGGCTTTTCCGACGGCGACCAGCTCGGCGGCGTCTCGCATTCGCTCAACGGGGTGAAGCAGATCGAAGTGCTGGAAGGCCCGGGCTCGGGGGGCGGGCCACCCGGCGGCACGATCAATCTCCTGCATTACCAGCCGTCGTCCACATTTCACTATGGCGCCAGCCTGCAGGCGGGTTCCTGGGGAACCGTGACGAACAACGATTACGTGACCGGACCGACCACCATTGCGGGCTTGAACTATCGGATCGACGCGACGGCATCCCGGGCCGACGGCTTTCGCGATCTTGCCAGCCGCGATGCCGAGATCCGGCCCGACTTCACCTGGAACGTGAACGATCACCTGTTCGAGGTCAGCCTCGACGCGCGTCAGCTCCAGCAAACGCCGGACTCCTACGGCCTCATCTATTTCCAGGGCGCACCGATCCAGGGCGTGCCCGACACCGCGAAATACTCGACACCGTTCGCACACGCCGACCAGGACTTTCTGCGCCCGGTCGTGTCCGACAAATGGTTCGTCAGCGATTTTCTGACGATCAACAACCGGTTTGCCTATACGCATCGCGACATCGACGTCCTGCGCAACGGCGACAGCACGAGTACGACGGTCAACAGCCTCAATCAGGTGGTCGGCCGTCAGCTCCGCGAGCAGAGCGATCTCGACAACAGCTTCGACTATCAGCTGGAGCCGGTCTGGAAATTCGCCACCGGTCCGATCGGCCATACGCTGCTCACCGGCTTCGAAGTGCTGCACCAGACGACGGCCACCGCGCGGCAGACCGCCGACCTGCCGAACATCGCCAACGCGTTTGCGTCGGTTCCGCCGGAAGCCTCGGTGAACGGTCTGCAATTTCAGTGCGATGCAAAGCACTCGTGCGACAACGACCGCCTGTACGCAACCTATCTGAGCGCCTACGCCACCGACCAGATCGACGTCACCGACCGCTGGAAGATTTGCGCCGGCGTCCGTCAGGACTGGTGGGACACCACATTGGACCCGCTGATTACTGTGCCCGGCCGCTTCACCAGCAGCGGCGTCCCGATTATCGGGGGCGTCGCGCAAGAGGCACAGGAAAAACCGGTCAGCTGGAACGCCGGCACGCTCTACCATCTGTTTCCGGGTGTCTCGCCCTACTTTGGCGTATCGAGAAGCTATCTGACCAACTTCAACTCGGAGAACACCCAAGCCGGCATCGGCGCACCGGAAACCGCCCTGCAGTACGAGGTCGGAATAAAATTCGCATTTTTCAACGATCGGATCGTGCTGTTCACCGCGGCCTTCGACGTCGAGCGCGAGAACGTGGCCGCGGCCGTCACTCTCAATGGCGTGGAGTCCGTTGTCTACGACAGTCAGCGGACAAAGGGCGTCGAGGCCTCGATGGATGCTAGAATGACGGATCAATGGCACATCCTCGCCAATGCGACGGCACAGAACGCGGTGATCACCGACAATCCGCAAGGCATCACCTCGGTCGGCAATCATCCCCAAGGCGTTCCGGCCTACATGGCCAATCTCTGGTCGACCTACAACTTTTCAATCGCGGGCGTTCCGGGCTTCCAGGTCGGCGCCGGCCTGAACTACCGCGACAAGACCTACAGCGACATTACGAACGTCAATTCGATCCCGGGCTACGTGATCGCCAATGCCGAATTGAGCTACGAGACGCCGACGTGGGGCGCGGCGCTGAACGTCAAGAACATCACGAACCAGCGATACTTCGTCGCCGCCAACGCCGCGGGCGCCTTTGTGGGCGACCCGCTCAGCGTCTTCCTCACGGTTTACGTCAAGCAATAGGCCTTCAAAAGTACCGAAGGGGGTGCGGGTGCGGAATCTTGATGAGTTTCCGGCCGCCATCAGGTCCGGAATGCAGCCAAACGTCGCCGTCTCAGAGCGATCACAAATGGTATGGCACCGGCTACGAGGCAAAGAGCCGCGCTGACGCCAATTATCTCGGTCAGCGGGATCGCTGTCCCATCAGCAACTATACCGTATATCTGCGCAAACAGAGCTCCGCAAAAATTTTGTACAAATACACCGATGCCTGCCGCCGTCCCTGCCAATTTCAAATTTGTCGCCATCGCACCAGCTTGGGCATAAGAAAGCGCCAAGCCTTGCGCAAACGTGATGAGGAATCCCGGTGCGAAGAGCGTTAATGGACTGATGTCCCCGCCTAAGATCAACGCTGTTTGAGTACCCACAGCACCCACTGAAAGCAGCGAGCCGATGAATACCATCGTTTCATTGGCAATTCGGTTTCCGATGCGTGTGGTAAGAAAGTTGCCGCAGAGCAGGCCAAATGGGAACAGCACGAAGTAGATGCCAAATTCTGTGGAAGAACGATGAAGCACTTCGTTCATAAGTGTAGAAGCTGCCGTAGCCGCAACCATGAAGGAGCTGGTCGAAAAGCCGGTCTGAAAGACAAACGCGCTAAAGCGGATGTCTCGAAAGAGGGTGACATAACTTCGGATGATCTCGCCAGAGTGGCGACTTTCGTTGTTGGGTGGATGTGATTCGAATACCACTAGGTACGCAAGGATCGCAATGCCGATACCCAGCGCAAGCGCAAATGCGAATACGCTGCGCCAGCCAAAGGCATCAATGAGAACACCACCCACAATAGGAGAAATCATTGGGCCGATTGTGTACGCCATTGTTAGGTAAGCAATGGCTTTGATAAGACGACTGGGACCATAAAGGTCCTGCGCGATCGCTCGAACCAGAGTGACTCCGCATCCCGCTCCGATCGCTTGAATCAGCCTGCCTACAATCAGCAGAAGAACCGAATGCGCAAAGGCCGAAACTGCGCTGCCGATCAGAAACAGCGCTAGTCCGGATAGCAATACCGGGCGGCGACCGTACCGATCCGACAGGGATCCATAGAACAATGTGGCGACGGCCATGCTGAAGACCGCAATGCTAAAGGTCAGTTGTGCCGTCGCGTTGGACAATCCGAATCCGACCTTCACAGCTGGGATCGCCGGCAGAAAAAGGTGAACCGACAAGGGGCCGATAAGGGAGATCGCAGCGAGCGACAGCGCAAGGAGAATACCTGGAGCATCGCGATGGATGAGGCTCTGCGGCCCGTGACTTTCTTGCATGGTTTGACTTGCTACAAGGCCTTCCGGCGCACTTTTGAACCACGTTTCACCGAGACCGCATGTGCCGTCGGTCCGTCGGGCAGAAAGCCGAGGCGCGCGGAGATCTGTTTCGCGGTGGCCAAGAGCGCACGAACCGCGCTGCCATTCCAGCCCGTGATTTTGGCGTCCGACCTCGCAACGACACAGATCACGGCGACAAGATCGTTGCGGAAGTCGAACACTGGAGCGGCAACCGCATCGATGCCAGGAATAATAGCGCTGGGTGCTCGAGCCAGGTGTCGCTCGCGAATTTCACGAACGAGATTTTCGACTTCCTCGGCGGAAGGCAGTACAAGGCCGTTCGACTGCGCTCTCTGGCGTTCAGCACTGAGTGAGGGACGCACTGCTGACTCGGGCAGATGCGCAAGAAAGGTTCGCCCTATGGCGGTCGTCAATATTGGCAGCCTCGAACCGACCCTGATGTTCATCGTAAGCCAGTGGTCGCTCTCCTGCATCGCGACCAAAATAGGGCCGGCGTCGCTCCAGACAGCAGCCGTAACAGTCTGATTGATTTCATCCCTCAGGGTAGGCAGCGCGTTGCAGACCTCTGCAATGGGATTGATGCCGCGCAGCGCAGCAAGCCCGATGCCGATAGCTTGCGGCCCTAGCTGATAACAGGCAGTTTGGTCGCTTTGAGACACTAGTCCGGTGTTGCGTAGACTTGTCAGGTACCTATGAACCTTGGCGCGCGCCAACCCGGTATCTTTGGCGATCTCCTTGAGCGGTACCGCCGCGCTCCGAACCGCAAGTGAACTCAAGATTCTCGCAGCGATTGTCACCGCTTGGACACTGCCGCGTCGCGCCGCGCCGCGCGGTTTGAGCGCGGCTGTACGCCTTCTTTCCATGGCAAGGCACCCTCATTGACAGTTCGGTGTTACGCAATACAGTACGCGTTACGCAATCACAAGAAGTTCCAGGGAGGCGCCGCCGATGGCCACCAAAGTTGCCGTTGCCCCAAAGGGCATGGGCCTCAACGATTTCGTGGCGATGCAGCAAGGGTTCTTCGCCAAAGAGGGCCTCGACGTTGAATTCGACATGAAAACGTTTCGGGGCACACAAAGCAGCTGGAAAGATTTGCAGTATTTCGACCGTCCCCAAGACCGACCTTTCGCACAGGGGCGCTCGGTCATTCAGGGCGCCTGCGCCTGGGGCAGCATCTGCAACGCCAGCGCAGGCATGGGAAAGTTCGTGCCCGATTGTTACGGCATTTCACCCTGGTGCATCTTCGTGCGGCCAGAGTTGGGCATCGCGAGTCCCGCAGATCTTAAGGATGTTCCGATCGCAGTCGGGATGCGTGCCGGAAGTCACTTCAATGTGCCTTATCGGCTGGAAAAATATCTGCCGCTCGAGAACATCAGAACGGTGAATGTCGGCGGCTTCGGCGCACGTTTATCAGCACTGCTCGACGGAGATGTCGAAGCCGCAAGCCTGTTGCCGCCCCAAATCGACATGGCCAAGCAACTCGGCTTGCGCTCGGTCATCGAGGATACGTTCCATACAATCTGGTGGGTGCCGGACAATATGCCGGCCGAAGTTATCACCAGCTACCTCAGAGCTCTCGCACGCGCTGAAGACGCCATCGAGGCCGACCTCAAGAGATTTCTCCCGCTCTGGCAACTCGCGATACCTGTCGAATTCCAGGATCGACCGTGGGATTTCAGTAAATTCAGCCGCGGCGAGCGTTTTATATATGAGCCGGTACCGAAGTTTATATATGAGCCGGTACCGAAGTTTATATATGAGCCGGTACCGAAGGCGGAGTTCGATGAAGTCATGCAGCAGGTGGCCCGCTGGGGCCTGGATCAGCACCTTAAAGAGCGGCAATTCGAGAGGCTCATTTCAGCGGCCACAACTTGAACTGGAGAACCGCTTATGATCAGGACTCCGATCTGCGATCTCCTCGATATCGAACATCCTATAGCGCTCGGAGGAATGGGATCGGCAACCTCACCCGAGTTAGTCGCCGCGGTTTCGCACGCTGGTGGTCTTGGCGCGCTGGGTTGCCATTACCAGACACCTGAGCAAGTCCACGCACGCGTTGTCGCCATTCGCCGAGAAACAAATAAGCCGTTCGGGCTGAACTTTCTCCTTTTCGACATGCGCGAGGACAGCTTTGAAACGGCGCTCGATGACAGGCCACGCGTGATGCAGTTTGCATGGGCTCGCCCGGACCAGGACTTAAAAGGCTATTTCGATCGCGCGCATCGCGCCGGCTGCAAGGTCACACACATGGCGGGCACTGTCGCCGAGGCCGTGCGCGCCGCCAAGGCCGGAGCGGATGTCATCATCGCTCAGGGCACCGAGGGTGGTGGCCATGTGGGGTGGATGGCGAGTATGCCGCTCATCCCCATGATCGTCGACGCAGTCTCACCGCTTCCCGTCCTGGCGGCCGGGGGTTTTGTTGATGGGCGCGGCCTCGTCGCTGCTCTTGCGCTTGGCGCCCAGGGCATCCTGCTCGGAACGCGCTTTCTCGCCACGAAGGAATCGCCGCTTCACCCAAACTTCAAACAAGCGATCGTCGACAGCGACGGGCACGACACACAACTCTCCGAAATCCCGGACATCGCCGCCGGGCTGGTCTGGCCCGGCGCCATGACGCGTTCGCGCCGCAACCGCTTCATCGAGCGTTGGGCCGGGCGCGAGTGGGCTCTTCGTCAATGCCGCGCTGAAGCCAGCGTGAAACTGCGCGCCGCTCGTGAGTCCGGGGACGTCGACGAAGGTCCATTGTCGATGGGACAGGACGCCGGACTGATTCACGATATTCCGCCTGCCGCCGAGGTTGTGAAGCGGATCGCCCACGAAGCCGACGAACTGCTCAAGCGCAAACTTCCTCGCCTGACTATGGACGCTCACGCCATCAAAGGAGCCCCCGATGCCAAAGTTCATCATTGAGCCGCACTTTCGCCTCCAGGAATGGGTTGCCGAGGATAAGGGCTATTTCAAAGATGAAGGACTCGATTACATCTTTCGCGAGCGCGTGCAATCGACCGAAGGAGCCACGCACGACACGCCCACCAAGGTGGGCGCGTATCAGTCGATCGAGGCTGGCCGCAAGGCGGATGTGAGTTGCGCGTGTCACTGGACAATCGGAGTCGCTGCGTCAGCAGGCCACGGCAAACTGTTCGGTGAGCTTTATTCGGTGAGCCCGGCCGCGATCTTCGTCCATCCCGAGTGCAACATCACCTCGCCGGAGCAGCTTGCCGGAGTTCCTATTTCCGTCGGTTACCAATCCGGCAGCCACTATTCGACCGTCCAGGCAATGGAGCAATATCTCAAGCCGGAACAAATCAATCTGTCTTTCAACGACGGGTTGCTGTTTAAACGCATGGAGCTTCTGCTCGAGCACAAAGTGCCGGCAGTCCACCTCTTCAGCGGACCGTATTATTTCGCGGAACAGCTCGGGTTCCGTAAGGTCATCGATACGACCTTCATGATGGCGATGATGGTGCACGCCGATCCGGCACTCGAAGATCTGCGCAAATATGCGCGCGGTCTTAAACGCGCGCAGCGCGACATCGACCAGCGGCCCGAGCTCTATACCCATTACTACAAAAAGGAATTCCCGGTTCGCTGGCATGGCCAGATGGACACGAGGCGCTGGGGCCCCGGCGAACGCATCGTGTTCGAGCCTTATGAAATCGAAGTCTTCAACGACATGCTTCAATGGGTGTCCGAACACCACATTTTCACCGAGGGCGATCTGGGCTCAAAACGCTATGACCAGTCAGTCCTAAGGCTTGTGAGTTGACCCTCTTGAGCGTTGCCAAGGCGGCGGCCGCCCATAAGCTCGGCGCTGCCCCGTGCTACGAGGACAGAACATGAGCCAGCCAAGAATAAGCTACGTCCCCCTGGAACGGATGGACGCCCGAATGCGTGCAGAGATGGAACGTTGCCAACGCGAGGGAACGCCGCGGCCCGAGAGCTCCGCGATCCGCGCTCACGTCAAAAGCTGCTTCTGGTTCTTCGCGGAGTCATGGCACAATATTTTTCGAACGGGTGTGCTCGATCATTCGATCAAAGAGCTCTGCCGATTATATGTGTCACGATCGGTGACTTGCGAATACTGCGGTAATCAGCGCTCGGTGAAGGCGGCAAGGAGCGGCTCCGTTATCGAGGACCAAGTTCGGGATCTACTGGAGTTCGAAAAATCAGCGAGGTATTCCGGGCGGCAAAAGGCTGCTTTGGCTTATGCCGAAGCCATCGTTTGGCGTCTTGATACCAACGATGCGTTTTGGGAACGAATGCACGCTAACTTCAGCGAGCCGGAACTGGTCGAACTCGGCTGCACGATAGGACTTACGCTTGGGCAGCAAAGCTGGTTGCGTCTGCTCAACATAGAGCATCATCAATATATGGCAGGGACTTCGGCTTCGATGGCGCCCGGATATGAAGATGCTAAGAGCCTACTAGCGACAAAAGCAAGATCTGATTACTGGGCGAAATCGAACACCGATGGCCCGAAATCCGACACCGAACGCTTAGCGTAAGGCGTGCTACAACTAAGACGGAGACATAACTAGAATCTGCAGGGACCAGCGCGCGATGCATGTCGGCGCGCGGCGTTCACAAGCCCGAGACCGATCTGGTCACCAGCCGAATGCTGGGTTGCTTTCGTGACAACATGCTACTTCGTCAAGAACTTCTCGGCATGAATTCCTGACGCCGAAGGGAGACCGTTATGGCCCGGGAACAAGCTTCTTCCAGCGGGCCCGATCTTACGCGAAGCGTGACACTGTCTACGCCGCCGGTGACATTGCGCGCCGGCCCGACCCGCATTCCGCCGCGGCGATCCGCGTTGAGCATTGGGTGGTGGCGGAACGCCTGGACAAACCGCTGCGGTCAACATGCTTGGAGCAAACGAACGTTTTCGACGCCATGCCGTTCTTCCGGAGTCAGCACTACGACGTGCCATCAACTACATCGGCCACGCCGAGCAGTGGGACGAAGTCGCAATTAAGGGCGACTTGAAAGCGAAGGATTGCATTGATCGATGCAAGCGCAATGGACAGGTTCTTCCCGTAGCGTCCATCTTCCGTGATGTGGGGAATCTCGAAGCCGAACTGGCGATGGAGCAGGCCGCAGCACCGGTCATAACGATGCGCAAAACAGATATTGCAAACTCCATCGCGAGCAAGGAGACCGCGCAGCCGCATCGGCCAAACGGCCGCTTCGCGAATGAGCGGTGCAAAGAGGCGAAAGGAGGCCGCCTATGATGCAGAGCAAAACCATTAAATCAGATCACAGTCCCGCTGCGGGCAAACCGACAAAAGTCCGGTCCAGCCAAGGTGGCCTGTTTGACTGCTATCTGGCCGTGCCGCAGTCACAGCGGAAAACGGCCGCGGTGGTAATTGCCTCAGCCGTTTACGGTGTCGATGCCGACATCCGCGCGCTGGCCGATGAATTCGCCGAGCGTGGATTTATTGCTGCAGCGCCTGACCTGTTCTGGCGTTCGACCCCCGGTCCGCTGCCGGCTGGGGACGAGCGGACGAGAACGCGATCGGAACCGCGTCTTGATCGCATCAAGGCCGGCGAAACGGACATGACGGATGTGCTCGCTCACCTGAAGTCTGTTGCCCGATTTAACGAGCGCGCCGCAGTGATTGGTCTCTGCTATGGCGGGCCCTATGCGATTCTTGGACCGAAGAGGCTTGGCTATACAGCTGGAATTTCTTGCCATGGAAGCCAGATGCTCGACTACCTCGGCGAGCTTGAAGGGATGGTTCAACCAGTGTGTATTATCTGGGGCGACCGCGACCATCGTGCCCCGTCAGAAGTTCTTGACGCCTACCGGGCGGCTGCTCGGCGCTTGCCGTACCTTGATCTCCATATATTCCCGGGCGTCCAGCACAGCTACATGATGCGGGGACTGCCCGACGCGTTCGATCAGAAGGTCCGGGATTTTTCAATGGATCGTGCCTGCACAATTCTGGACCGCCTTCGCAGCTGAGGCCGCTTTTCCGTGGTTGAAGCTCCGATCCGGCACCCGGTCGCGGCCGATCATCCAGGCCGCTGATCGTACCTTCACGATTGTGTTAGGCGACTGAGCTTTCCATCGCGTCGGGCGGGCTGCCGGAAACACGGCCCCCGCTGCACTCAGCCTCTTCCGGCCAGGGATCAGCTCCGCGATGCGGGTCATTTGCGCAACGCTTCCGGGTAGTGCTTTCCGAGGTATTGCCGTCCATCCTTGGGCCCATACGATTGCGGCACGAATTCCTGCCCCGAGCGCGCGGCCCCGCGCTGCCGCCGGTTCTCCTGCCTCTTGCCTGAAGGCTTTCTCGCTGCGCTCGGTGGTGAACCCGGTGATGGGGGTCTTTTTACGGGATCGGGACATGTTCCTTATCCTACGCTGCAACGCGCGGCTTCTGCCCAGAGCTCAAAATCGCTGATTGTTGTCCCGTACGTTGTCCCGCGATTTTTTGTCGCACTCAGATTTGGCTGTAAGTCTTTGATTTTGTTGGCGAGCCCGGCGGGATTCGAACCCGCGACCCCATGATTAAAAGTCACGTGCTCTACCGACTGAGCTACGGGCTCGGTTGAATGTCCGCTCGCACAAGCCGCGGGAGTGGAAACCCGCCGCAGGGGCGGCCTAGGCGGCCTCTGGTATCAACTGAACGGGCCGGAGGCAACGCGCCTCGCGGAAGATTGTGCCGAACGAACCAAATGGGATGGCCGAGACCCCCCGTCAACGACCATTCTCGGGGAACACCGGCAGTCGGGACGTCATTCGCAGGACGGCCCGGCCTTTGCTAGAATAACCCTGCCGCCGGGTGAGCCGCGGGCAAGGAGTTATCCGATGCCGATCGTCAATCGCGTCGCCGACCTGCACGGCGAGATCACCGCTTGGCGGCGGGACCTGCACGCCCATCCGGAGCTTCTTTACGATGTCCGCCGGACCGCCGCCTCGGTTGCCGAGAAGCTCAAGAGCTTCGGCTGCGATGATGTGGTCGCCGGTATCGGGCAAATCGGCGTCGTCGGCGTGATCCGGGGCCGCAAGGCCGGAGCCAAGGTGGTTGGGCTGCGCGCCGATATGGATGCGCTGCCGCTCGAAGAGGAGACCGGCCTCCCTTACCGGTCGACAGTGCCCGGCAAGATGCACGCCTGCGGTCACGACGGCCATACCGCCATGTTGCTCGGCGCCGCCAAGTATCTTGCCGAGACGCGCAATTTTGCCGGGACCGCGGTCCTGATTTTCCAGCCGGCCGAGGAAGGCGGCGCCGGCGGCCTCGCGATGATCAAGGACGGGCTGCTTGCCCGCTTCGGCATCGAGGAAGTCTACGGCATGCACAATTATCCCGGCCTCCCGGTCGGCAGCTTCGGCCTGCGTCCCGGGGCCATGATGGCTTCCGCCGATCACATCGAGATCCTCATCGAAGGCGTGGGCGGTCACGCGGCACGGCCGCACCGTGCCGTGGACACGATTCTAGTCGGCGCACAGATCATCAATCAGCTGCAGTCGATCGTGGCGCGCAACGTCGATCCGCTCGAAGCTGCGGTCGTCTCGGTCTGTATGTTCCAGGCTGGTCACACCGACAACGTGATCCCCCAGCACGCCAGGCTGCGCGGGACCGCGCGTGCCCTGACCCCGCAGGTCCGCGAACTCTTGCAGAAGCGGATAGGCGAAGTGGTGGAGGGGACCGCAAAGCTCTACGGGGCCAAAGCCGAGATCAGATACTCCAACGGCTATCCGGTCGTTGTGAACGACGAAGGCCGGACCTCATTCGCGGCGTCCGTCGCGCGCTCGATCGCCGGCGATAACAACGTCTTTGACGACTATCCGCCGATGATGGGCGCCGAGGACTTCGCTTTCATGCTGCAGGAGCGGCCCGGCGCGTTCATCTTTGTCGGTAACGGCGACAGCGCGGGTCTGCATCACCCGGCCTACGACTTTAACGACGAGGTGATCCCGATCGGCACCTCCTACTGGGTGCGGCTCGCAGAGACTGCGCTCGCCGCCTGATCGGCCCGCTCCAAGCGCACGGGCGCGGCGGCCGCTGGGACTTTGCCCGGCGACCGAACCAAATGTCAGAACAGGATGGCCTTCTTCGCCTTACTGGGCGGCTTCGACCCGGTTCTCGGCCGGCAGCTTGGGCTGCTCCGCGATCACGGCCGGGCGTGGCAGGAGACTTGCCGCCTTGGCCTCGATGCTGCGCCAATACGCGAATGAGTTGAGCCGGGTCCCTTCGATGGCGGCGATTGCGACCGCCGACAGGAAGGGCAGGCTCTGCACGAGAAGAACCAGCGCGAAGATATTGATTTCGTGGACCTGTTTGTAATTGGTCATCACGAGCGTCAGTGCGCCTGAGAGCATCAGCCCTGCGATCACTGCTTCCCAGAACGCGGGAAAGTCCGGGCCCTTGTGACTGGCACCGCCCTTCGATGTCCGCAGGAACGGCAGGCGCTCCTTGAACACTCCGACGCCGACGGCGCGCGCCACCGTCCATTGCAGCGACATGGCCGCAAAAACGGCGCCTACCATCTGCCCGAACGGCACCTTCACGCGCAGCCGATAGAGCGCGACGAAATGGGTGAACGACACGAGGAACGCGGCCAGGATCGGGAGCGTCAGGATGCGGTCCGGTACGGCGATGTTGGCGAAAGCCACCACCGGCACCCACAGGACATTGAGAATGGCGACGACAACACCAATGCTCTCGGCGCCCAGCCAGTTCAGCCAGCCGATGCCGTATTCGCGCTTCTGCTCCCGCGTCAGCTGCCCGTCGGACCACGGCAGCATGCAGCGCCAGTGCTTGCGCAGAATCTGCAGGCCGCCGAACGCCCAGCGATGCCGCTGGCGCTTGTAGGCGTCGAACGTATCGGGGAGCAGACCGTAACCGTACCGCTTGTTGCTGTAATAGGTCTGCCAGCCGTGCTCGAGCAGAGTGAGGCCGAGATCGGTGTCCTCGCAGATCGTTTCGCTCGACCAGTTGCCGGCTGTGCCCAGCGCAGCGCGCCGGATCAGCACCATCGTGCCGTGCACGATGATGGCGTTGTATTCGTTCCGCTGCACCATCCCGATATCGAAGAACCCGGCCACTTCGGCATTCATGGCGCGGTGCATGAGCGAGCGGTCGCCGTCGCGATGATCTTGTGGCGACTGGATCAGCCCAATGCGTGAATCGGCAAAATGCGGGACCAGGTCCTTGAGCCAGTCGCGCTCGACGACATAGTCGGCGTCGATGATGCCGATGATCTCCGCATCTGCTGCGGTATTGTCGAGTGCGACGCGCAGCGCGCCGGCCTTGTAGCCGCGCATGTTTTCGACGTTGAGAAACTTGAAGCCCTCGCCGAGCGCCCGGCAGTGCTCCTCGATCGGCCGCCACAGCGCAGGATCAGGCGTGTTGTTGATGACCACCACGCATTCGAAATTGGGGTAGTCGAGCCGAGCGACCGCATCGAGCGTCGCCTTGAGCATGTCTGGCGGCTCGCAATATGCCGGGATGTGGATCGACACTTTCGGCGCATAGACCTCCGGCACCAGCGGCGGCGATAGCGCGAGCCGCCGCGGCGGGCGGCCAAACGCGATGGCGGCGATCTCGTCCAAACGCGCAAGCGCGATCGCGACCAATGGGATCAGGAGGATGATGCCGAGACCAAGCGCGAAGGCGGCGCCCGGCACAAAGTAGTGCCCTTTCCAGAAGGCGACGATAGCGCCAAACCAGGCGCCGACCGCGTTTGCGGATATGGCCAGCATCAAAGCCTGCGTCGCGGTCGTGCCGCTCATGGCCAAAAGCGGAAGGGACAGGACAAGCCCCAGCAAGACCGCAAGGCTTGCGCGTTTTACGTAATCCGGGTCTGTGATCTGGCCGGTCCAGGAAAACTTGGCCTGACGCGAGGCATCAAAAAGACCCCAGTAGGGACCGACGCCGCCCTCGGCCGTCTTCCAGGGCTGATCCACCGCCTCGACGATGTTGTAGTCGATGCCATAGGCCTCGGCGCGGGTGACAAAGTCGCGGATCACCATCGCCTGCTCGACGCGGCCGGGATTGGCACCGTGGAAATTGTAGCCGGCGCTGGGCCAGCCGAATTCTGCAATGACGATCCGCTTGCCGGGATGGATTCCGCCGCAGCTTGTCATAAAACTCGATGGTGTGATCGACCGCGCGCTTCGCATCGAAGCCTTCCCAATACGGCAGGATGTGAGCGGCGACGAAATCGACCGCCGAGGCAAGTTCCGGATGGTCGATCCAGACAGTCCAGATTTCTCCGGTCGTGACAGGAACGGGGCTTTGCCGCTTCACCTTTTGGATGAGCTGGATCAGCTCATCGACGCTCATCTCGGCGCGCAGGGTGGTTTCGTTGCCGACGACGATGGCGTTGACGTTGCTGTAGTGCCGCGCCAAGTCCAGCGCCGAAGCGATCTCCCGCTCGTTGCGGGCTTGATCCTTGTCGATCCAGGCGCCGACCGTAACCTTGAGGCCGAATTCGGCGGCGATCGGCGGGATCAGCTCGGCGCCGCCGGTGGCTGAATAAGTGCGGATCGCCCGGGTATACGGAGCAATCGCCTTCAGGTCGGCGCGAATTTGTTCGGCTGTCGGTCGTTCGCCCGTGTCGGGGTGCGACGAACTGGCAAAGGGGGCGTAGGAGACGCTAGCAAGCTGGCCAGTGAAGTCAGGAGCGGTTGCTTTTGTTTGTAGTAAAGCCCACAGCCCGGCATGCACGCACGCTACGAGCGCGAGCACGGCAGCGACGGTGCGCATCGACTTTTCAACCACGCGGGGCGAGAAGACACGGGCCCGAACCTGTCCCCAAGGTTCGACAATGGTCGTAAGGCGATGAGGCTACCTTGCGAGCGGCGTAAAGAACGTAAAGCTAAGGCGTGGCAAATTCAAGACAACGGCCGGTGCGACAAAAACATTTGCGGCGAGCGGCGCGTCCCAACGGTCAGCGGGTCTCCGTCGTCGTCGGTGCGGCCGCCGCGGGGGCGGGTACCGGCGCCGGAGCAGCCACCTGCAGGGAGGGGTTGATCCAACAGGCGTGAACGTGGCCAGCCAGACTGTCGGCTGCCTTCGGATCGATGGTACCGGCGTGCAAGACCAGGCAGCGGAATGTCGTCTGAATGTGGCCGCTCGGACAGCCGAACCGGTCGTAGAGGTCGAGGTGGCGGAAGGCGGTATCGAGGTCGTCGCGCCATAGCAGGCTTACGACCCGGCGCCCCAGCCAGACGCATTCGGGATTGCCGGCCGGCCCGTTGAGAACCCGCTGCGCCTCGGCGAATTCATCGACCTTTTGGGCGTCCTTGGACGCATCGGGTCCCGATCCCTTGTCTGGAGCCTTGCCGTCATTGGCCTGCGCCAGGGCAGGCGGCGCGAACGAGGCGAAGGGGACTGCTGCAAGAAGCCAGAATGCTGCACATAAGCCGACGACAACGCTGAACACGCGATGGAACATGATCCGTCTTGAGCTTTTGGGCCGTGTCATGAGCTGAGGGGTGTTTCCTGCGCCGTGGGGCGGGCAAGACAACACCCTAACTCTGTCCTTTTGTCCAGCTTGTCCAGCGCTCACGGTCGCGCACCATGTCGAACTTGGCAGACCGCGCTTCCACGGCTAATGCGACGGATGTGGCGCGCGCGTTAAGACATACGTTGGGTCAACCCCTCGCCCTGTTTGGCCTAACTTTGCTGGCAATCTGCCTGACGTGGTGGTGGCTCGGCACCCCGATCAAGCTGCCACCATCGCCGCTTGCAACGGGAGAGAAACTCTACTGCCTATCCTACGCGCCGTTTCGCGACGGCCAGGACCCGCTCGTTGAAAGTACCGTCGTTTCGCCGCAGCAGATCGACGAGGATCTGACTTTTTTGTCGCGCTACACCGACTGCGTTCGCACGTATTCGATCGACAACGGGCTCGACGAGGTTCCCGAGATTGCCCAGCGCCACGGGCTGAAAGTCCTGCACGGCATTTGGCTCGGCAACAACGCGGAGAGAAACCGCCGTCAGATCGCGACGACGATCGAACTGGCGAAGAAATATCCAGATGCGATCCGCGCCGTCATTGTCGGGAATGAAGTGCTGCTGCGCGGCGAAATGTCCGCCCCAGACCTCGCCGCCATCATCCGCCAGGTCAAATCTCAAGTCTCGATGCCCGTGACCTATGCGGATGTCTGGGAGTACTGGCTGCGCTATCGCGAGCTGCAAAGCGCGGTCGATTTCGTGACCATCCACATCCTGCCGTACTGGGAAGACTTCCCATTGCGGGCGTCGCTGGCCGCAGCCCATGTCGACAGCATTCGCAGAGACGTCGCTTCCGCCATTCCCAACAAGGAAATCATGATCGGCGAAGTCGGGTGGCCGAGCGCGGGCCGAATGCGCGAAGCCGCGCGGCCGTCTCCGTCTAATCAGGCGCGCGTCATCCAGGAGGTTCTGACGCTGGCGCATCGGGAGAACTTCCGGGCCAACATCATCGAAGCCTATGATCAGCCCTGGAAGCGCTGGCTCGAAGGAGCCGTCGGCGGCTATTGGGGCATTTTCGACCGGGCGACGCAGGCGCCGAAATTTACCTTTGGCGGTGCCGTGTCGGATCATCCTCGTTGGGCTGTTCAGGCGCTCGCGGGCGTTTTGCTCTGTGGCGTGATCTTTGGCAGCGCCTGGTTCGTCGAACGGCGCGCTGATCCGGTCCGCCTCCTATGGCCGAGGGTCGTTGCATTGGCGTTCCTGCCCGCGGTGATGTTCGGCTGGACAATCGAAGCTGTTCCGATCGACAGCTTCAGCGTAGGAGGCTGGATTCGTTCGCTGTCCTTTGCGGCGGTCGCAGCTGCTGCACCGGTCGTGTGTGCAATTGCCTGCGCCGCCGGCCGCCCGATGCCGACGTTCTCGGCGCTCATTGGAGGCTCGTGGCAGGAACGCGAAGTGTTGCGCTGGCTGCTTGGCGTCGTGTTCGCCGCTCTGGTTCTGCTCTCGGTGCTGGCCGCCCTCGGCCTCGTCTTCGATCCGCGTTATCGCGAGATTCCGTTTGCCCCGTTGACCGCCGGTGTTGTGCCGTTTCTGGTTCTGCGGTTCCCGCAGCGAAGCGGGTCTCAGATCGGGTCTCGCGCAATGGCTGAAACTGTTGCTGCGGCGGTGCTGGCGGTGTCCGCCTGCTACATCGCGATCAACGAGACCTTTGCCAATTGGCAAGCCGTCTGGTTTTGCGCGGCGCTTCTTGGCCTCGCCCTTATTCTCGTGCGGGCGCGGGACGCGCCAAGCTCAGAATAAGAACGCCCGCTGCAAGGGCCGAAAGGTCAGCATTGTGCAGCACCACGCCAAAGCCTGCGGCGGCGAGCGAGAGCGCAACCAGCACGACTGAGGGGCGCAACAGGTTGAGGCATGCGACCGCGAGTGCGATCCAGCCGAAAACTTGATGGTTGAAGAGGATGATCGACAGCCGAAACGTGCCGCACAGCCAAGTCTTCAGGCCGGCCTGGCAGGCAAGCGATGTGGTCGGATTCTCGATGGCCACGTAACGCAGATAGAGGGCTTCGCCGACCGAGAGAAAAGCGACGACGAGAAGCCAATTGAGCTGTGTAGTGGTCGGAAAGAACAACGGTCGGCGCATCACGCTATCTCACACACCAGACCAACCGGGACGGCTATCCCTCAAGCGGCGAGCGACGCTGCCTCGGAAGGACACACGCAGCCTAATCCGCTCTCTATTGCAAGGCGAGATGCTGCTTATCGAAGATCGCCGCCTGGCAGAACACCCGATAGGACGCAAGGGAGGCACAAAGCCTGACTGCGGACTCGGCATCGGGAAGCGGGCCGGCGACCAGCCGCAATTCATCCTTGTTGGAACGCGGCAGTTCTTTCAGGGTGGCGACCGCTTGGAGGCCGTCGAACAGGTCCGGATGCGCGGAGCGGATTCCCATCCAGCGGGCGCGCAGGGCCCGGATGCTCAGCGCGCTGCCAATATCGATGCCGTATTGGACCGGCCGCGCCCCGGGATCGGCGGACTTTGCGGCCGGCGCCAAAGGATTAGGCGGCAGCGGGCTGGCAACCCCGCTCGGCGGCGGCACCTCGGGCTGGACAACGGAGGCGATCACGGCGGGCGTAGCCGGTGATGGCCGGTCGTCGGTTGGCCACGCGCTTTCGGCGGCCGCAGCTTTGACGGCCTCGATTTCCTTGCCGATCGAGCCGGTCACGTCGTCCATGCTGTGCTCGACTGCGGCGAGGCGCGTCTTGAGGTCCTCGTTCTCGGCTCGCAGACCACGAACAGCCTCAGCGAGGCGTCGAGCTTCGGCCTCGGCATCGAATTTCTGCGGCGTGGGGCCGTCTGGCCGAATAAGCGGCGCGCCGCCGCCCAGTGACGCCACTGCCGCAGCGGCGCGCTCCGAGCCGGTATCGCCACGACCGGCCAGGACAGCAATTAGCAGGGCGCTTGTCGCTATCCCGCCCCAGAGCAGCAGCCGCCATAGCCCCGACATGGGGTCGGCCCGCTGCGGCACGAAGCGCCGAAGCGGCGCCCTCAAGGCTTGCTGTTGGCCTACCATTCTGCCCGGTTCCGAATTTCATCAAGCGAATCAATGTCAAAAGGGTAGCAGATTTCAGTCGTTTCGGACGCCGTCGCCCGTTTGTTATTTTTGTTTGCCATTCGCGAAATATACGCTGCCTTTCGGGGAGTGGCTGCCTCGGCTAAAGAGAGCGCCGCGGAGATTGCAATGAACGCGCGAACCTGCCTGGCGATCGTACTTGCGGCCGGCGAAGGCACGCGGATGCGCTCGGCGCTGCCCAAGGTTTTGCACCAGGTCGTTGGCCGCTCGTTGCTGGCCCACGTGCTGACCGCGGTTGCGGACGCCGGCGTGTCGTCGACCGCCGTCGTCATCGGTCCGGGCCAGGATGCCGTCGCCAAGGAGGCCATCCGCGGTGCTCCGGAGGCCGTATGCTTCGTGCAGCAGGAGCGGCGTGGGACTGCTCATGCGGTGCTGGCAGCGAAGCCGGCGATCGAGCCTAAGCCGGACGACATCCTGGTCGTCTACGGCGACACGCCCCTGATACAATCGGCCACACTCGCGCGGCTCAGAGAGCCACTCGCAGCCGGCGCGGCTCTTGCGGCTTTGGCCTTCCGTCCGGCCGATCCGACAGGCTATGGACGGCTTATCGTCAACGGCGGTGAACTCGTCGCAATCCGGGAGGATGCCGATGCGACGCCAAGCGAACGGGCGATCGGCTTATGCAACGGTGGGATCATGGCCTTTGCCGGCGCAACCGCGCTCGCCATTTTGGAGCGCATCGGCAACGACAATCGCAAAAAGGAATTCTATTTGACCGATGCGGTCGAGATCGCCCGGACTATGAAGCTTAAAGCGGTCGCGATCGAAGCGGAGGAGGATGACGTGCGCGGCATCAATACCAAAGCTCAGCTCGCCGAAGCGGAAGCCGTCGCACAGCAGCGGCTACGCGCAGCGGCACTTGACGCCGGCGTGACAATGGTCGCTCCGGAGACTGTATTCCTGAGCACGGACACCACCTTCGGCAAAGACGTCGTGGTCGAGCCTTACGTGATCTTCGGCGAGAAGGTGAAGGTGGACGACGGCGCCGTTATTCATTCGTTTTCTCACCTCGTCGGCGCGCACGTCGGCAAGAATGTCTCGGTCGGCCCGTTTGCGCGTCTGCGGCCTGGAACGCGGCTCGGCGAAGGTTCGCGTGTCGGCAATTTCGTTGAACTGAAAGAGGCGGCGCTCGATGCCGGCGCGAAGGCCAATCACTTGAGCTATATCGGCGACGCCTTGGTCGGGGCCGACGCCAATATCGGCGCGGGCACCATCACCTGCAATTACGACGGCAGCGACAAGCATCGCACCGAGATCGGCGCGAGCGCGTTCATAGGGTCGAATTCGGCGCTGGTCGCGCCGGTGAAGATCGGCGCGAATGCCTATGTGGGGTCGGGTTCGGTGATTACCGACAACGTGCCGGACGACGCGCTGGCGTTGGGGCGTGGGCGGCAAGTTATTAAGGAAGGTTGGGCGGCGCGCTTGCGTGCGCTTAAGTCGCTTGGCAAGAAGAAAGCGCGCGCGCGCGACTGAACCGGCGGAAACCGCTGCCGTCTTGCTTGCGGCGAAGCTGTCACGCGGCGAAACGTTTCTTGATTTTTGGTTCGTGCCGGGCTGCGCTTTAACCATAAACGGCTTGGCGGTTTCGTCGGGGATTGAGGAGAGCATCCACTCGGATGTGCGGCATCATCGGGATTATCGGCCACGAACCGGCTGCGCCGCAGCTCGTCGATGCGCTCAAGCGCCTCGAATACCGCGGCTATGATTCAGCTGGCGTCGCCACCCTCGAGCACGGCGTGCTGACGCGGCGCCGCGCCGAAGGCAAGCTTAGAAACTTGGAGAACCGGCTGGCGCGCGAACCGTTGTCCGGCACGATCGGCATTGGTCACACCCGTTGGGCGACGCACGGCCGGCCGACCGAGAATAACGCGCATCCCCACGCTACCGAAAAGCTCGCCGTTGTGCACAACGGCATCATCGAGAATTTCAGCGAGCTGCGGCGGGAACTCGAAGCCAAGGGAGCCAAGTTCGCGACCGAGACCGACACCGAGGTGATCGCGCATTTGGTCACCGCAGAGATGAACCACGGCCTGTCGCCCGTCGAGGCCGTCAAGGCCGCGTTGCCGCGGCTGCGCGGCGCCTTTGCGCTCGCCTTTCTGTTCGCCGGCGAGGACAATCTGCTGATCGGCGCCCGCAGGGGCTCGCCGCTTGCGATCGGGTTCGGCGATGACTTGATGTTCGTCGGCTCCGACGCCATTGCGCTCGCGCCGTTCACCGACACGGTGAGTTACCTCGACGACGGCGATTGGGTCGTGGTCACGCGCAAAGGCGCGGAAATTCACGACGCCAGCGGCGCCGTCGTTCAGCGCACGGTATTGAAATCGCAAGCGTCGGTGATGCTGATCGACAAGGGCAACCATCGCCATTTCATGGCGAAGGAGATCCACGAGCAGCCCGAAGTCGTCGGCCACACGCTTGCGCACTACATCGACATGGCGGCCGAGCGCGTGGCGCTGCCCATGGCGCTGCCGTTTGATTTCCGTACGCTCAATCGCGTCTCGATCACCGCGTGCGGGACGGCTTACTACGCCGGGATGGTCGCGAAGTATTGGTTCGAGCGCTTCGCGCACCTGCCCGTCGAGGTCGATATTGCGTCCGAGTTCCGGTATCGTAGCGCGCCGCTCGCGTCGGGCGATCTCACCATCTGTGTGTCGCAGTCGGGCGAAACGGCCGACACGCTGGCGTCACTGCGTTACGCACGCGAGCACAAGCAACACGTCCTTTCCGTCGTCAACGTACCGACATCGACCATTGCCCGCGAAAGCAGCATCGTCATGCCAACACTCGCCGGGCCGGAAATCGGCGTCGCTTCGACCAAGGCGTTTACCTGTCAGCTTGCAGCACTTGCCACTCTCGCCATCGCTGCAGGCCGGACGCGCGGTGTTCTCAGTGAAGCCAAAGAGAAGACGCTCGTCCGCGCGCTGATCGAAGTGCCGCGCCACATGACCGCGGCGCTCGCGCTCGAGCCGCAGATCGAACAGCTCGCGCGCGATCTCGCGAAGTGTCGTGATGTGCTCTACCTCGGCCGCGGCACAAGCTTCCCGCTGGCGCTGGAAGGAGCGCTGAAGCTCAAGGAAATCTCCTACATTCACGCCGAAGGTTATGCGGCCGGCGAACTCAAGCATGGCCCGATCGCGCTGATCGACGAGACCATGCCGGTGATCGTGATCGCGCCGCACGATCAGGTGTTTGAGAAGACGGTCTCCAACATGCAGGAAGTCGCCGCTCGCGGCGGACGGCTGATCCTGATGACGGACGCGGAAGGCGCGCGCGCCGCCGGCGGCCAGCCGCAAGTAACGCTGACGTTGCCGGCCATGCTGGCGACCGTGACTCCACTCGTCTACGCGGTTCCGGTGCAACTTCTTGCCTACCACACGGCCGTCGTCATGGGCACCGACGTCGATCAGCCGCGCAATCTGGCAAAATCCGTGACGGTAGAATGAAGGCCGCTTCTCGCGGTCTATGGGGTGCTGTGTTAACTCGAAAGCGTGCATATCTATCGCGCGTGGTAGGCACGGGCGGCGACAAAGCATGACGGACAATATCGATCAGGGCGAAGGGCCTTCCCTGGGGACGGTGCGCACCGCCGCGCATCCCATGAGCCGGATCCGCAATTACTTTTTGACCGGCTTGATCGTTGCCGGACCTGTGGCCGTGACGTTGTGGCTGATCTGGTGGTTCGTCACGTGGGTCGACAATCTGGTCCGGCCTTTCATCCCGATAGTCTACCGGCCGGAGACCTATCTCCCGATAAACATTCCCGGGCTCGGACTGATTATCGCGTTCGTGGCGCTGACGCTGCTTGGGTTCCTCACCGCCAACCTGGTCGGCACCAAGCTCGTCAATTTCGGCGAAAGCCTGCTGCATCGGATGCCGATCGTGCGGCCGATCTACCGCACCACGAAGCAGATATTCGAGACGTTGTTTTCGAGTTCCGGATCGAGTTTTCGCCGCGTCGGCCTTGTGGAATTTCCGGCGCCCGGAATGTGGTCGCTAATCTTTCTGACGCAGCCGCCGACCGGCGAGATTGCGGCGTGTCTGCCGGATACCGAACACGTCTCCGCGTTCCTGCCGTGTACGCCGAACCCAACGACCGGCTTTTTCTTTTACGTGCCGCGCCGCGACGTCGTCGACCTCGATATCACTGTCGAGCAAGCCATGCAGGTGATCATGTCGGCCGGCATTATTCAGCCCGGCGCCGATCCGCAAAAAAAGCTTGCGGCGCTTGCGGAAACCGCCCGCGCGGCGCACATGGCCCGCGACACGGCGCCGACGCCGGCAAAATAATCGCTCCTCGCTCCTATCGTTTAGCGGCCTCTTCGTTCATCCGGCGCCAAGGAGCCGGATCGCTTCGTCGCGCGCGAACAGATAGAGCAGCGCCCGCAACGCTTCCCCGCGCGAGGTCGTTAGCGTCGGATCGCGCGTCAGCATCAACGCGGCATCGTCGCGCGCGGCCGTCAGAAGTTTGCCGTGAAATTCGATACGGGCAATGCGAAAGCCCGGCATGCCGCTTTGCCTTGTGCCGAGCACGTCGCCTTCGCCGCGCAGCCGCAAGTCCTCTTCGGCGATGCGAAAGCCGTCGTCGGTCTCGCGCAGGATGGCAAGCCGCGCTTTCGCGGTCACGCCAAGCGGCGCCTTGTAGATCAGGAGGCAGGTCGAGCGCTCGCTCCCGCGCCCGATGCGGCCGCGCAACTGATGCAACTGCGCCAATCCGAAGCGCTCGGCGTGCTCGATGACCATGACGCTTGCTTCCGGGACGTCGACGCCGACTTCAATCACGGTCGTCGCCACCAGGAGCCGGGTTTCGCCTGCCGCGAAGCGCTCCATGGCGCGGTCCTTGTCGGCGCCGCGCATGCGGCCGTGCACCAGATCGACGATTCCGCCGAACCGTTTTTTGAGAGCCTCGTAGCGCTGCTCGGCGGCGGCGAGATCGGTGGTCTCGGATTCCTCGACCAGCGGGCAGACCCAATAGGCGCGGCGGCCCGCGTCGAGCGCGCGCGCCACCGCATGGATCACCTCGTCGAGCCGGTCGAGCGGCACCGCGCGGGTGTCGATCGGCTGCCGGCCCGCCGGCTTTTCGCGCAACTCTGAGACATCCATGTCGCCGAAATAGGTGAGCACCAGCGTGCGCGGGATCGGCGTTGCGGTCAGCACCAAAAGGTCGACCGCCTCGCCTTTACGGGTCAGTGCGAGCCGCTGATGCACGCCGAAACGGTGTTGCTCGTCGACGATCGCGAGCGCGAGATCGTGGAACGCCACGTCCTCCTGGAACAGCGCATGCGTGCCGACCAGAAGATCGATCTTGCCGGCGGCGAGATCGGCGAGAATGTCGGGACGTTCCCGGCCGCGTTCGCGGCCGGTCAGCACGGCGACGCGGATGCCGGCCGCCGCCGCGAGCGGCGCGATGGTGGCAAAATGCTGCCGGGCCAAGATTTCGGTCGGCGCCATCAGCGCCGACTGCCGGCCTGCTTCAATGACGGTTGCTGCCGCAAGCAGCGCGACCAGCGTTTTGCCCGAGCCAACGTCGCCGTGCAGCAGCCGCAGCATCCGTTGCGGCTGCGCGAGGTCGGCGACGATGTCGGCTGCAGCGCGCTGCTGCGATGGCGTCAGCGAATAGGGCAGGGCGGCGATGATTTTTTCACGCAGACGCCCCTCGGCGGTGCTCCCGCGCCCACGGCGCGTGCGCTGATGGGCGCGCAGCAAGGCGAGGGCGAGTTGTCCGGCGAGCAATTCGTCGTAAGCGAGACGCGACCACGCCGGTCCGTCCGGCGCCATGTCGTCGGGCGCTGTTGGACGATGAATGGTCCGCAAAGCATCTGAAAACGCTGGGAAGCCGCTGCGCTCAAACCACGCGGCGTCCTGCCATTCGGGCAGCGTCGGCACGCGTTCGAGTGCAGCATCCAGCGCTTTACGGACCTGGTTCGGGTGCAGCCCTTCGGTGAGCGGATAGACCGGATCGAGCAGGGGCAATTGCGCAAAGCCCGCTTCGTCGACCACCCGGTCGGGATGCACCATCTGCAGATGGCCGTCGTAGAGCGTCGCGGTGCCCGAGACGTAACGCAACTGCCCTTTGGGAAAGAGCTTCTGCAGATAATCCTTGCGCGGGTTGAAATAGGTGATCATCAGCGTGTTGGTGTCGTCGCTGGTGTCGATGTTGTAGGGCGCGCGCGGCCGGTTCGGCGGCGGCGGCTGGTGGCGATCGACGGTGACGGCGACCGTCACAACGGTGTCGGGTTGAACGTCGCTCAGCTTCGGCTGATTGCGCCGGTCGACGAATCCGGTCGGCAGGTGAAACAAGAGGTCGATGATACGGGGCGGCTCGCCGTCGCGGCCAAGAAGCCGTCCGAACAGCTTTTCCAGCCGCGGGCCTATCCCTGGGAGCGCCGACAGCGCAGCAAAAAGCGGATTGAGTACGTTCGGCCGCATGGAAAAACGCTGACATCCGATGCCTCGCCCTCTATATACCCACCGCCCGGCCGCGTCCGGGCTTTTGGCGTTCGGGATCACACGATGACGGAACGATCGAGCGAGGGACTGGACGTGCGGCGGCGCAAGCTTTTGTTCCGCGCCTGGCGCCGCGGCGTGCGCGAAATGGATTCTGATAGTCGGCCGCTTCGCCGATGCCTATATCGACCGTCTCGACGACCGCGCGCTCGACGACTTCGAGCTGCTGATCGAAGCGCCCAATGCTGACCTCTATGGCTGGGTGGTGACCGCCGAGAGCATTCCGGCGGACTACGACACAACCGTACTTCGCCAGCTCATTGCATTTCACGCACAGGGGGAGAGGTGACCGCAGCTGTGCTCTCGCAGGCAAAATCGCCGGCGGCGCGGCTTGCGCCGGGTCGGGCATTGACGCTGACCGGCATTGCCGATGGCGCCGAAGGGCTTGTCGTTGCCGATCTCGCCCGTTCGATCGCCGCAGGCGCGAAGCCGCCGGCGATCAGCATAGCGGTGATCTGCCGCGACGGGTCGCGCATGGCGATGCTGTCGCGCGCGCTCGGCTTCTTCGCGCCCGACATCGAAGTTTTGGAATTTCCCGCCTGGGATTGTCTGCCGTACGATCGGATGTCGCCGCATGTCGGCATCGTGGCGCAGCGCATGAACACCCTGGCGCGGCTCGCCCGCGTCAAAGGCCGCGACACACCGTCGGCGCTGCTGACCACCGTGAACGCCATCCTGCAGCGGGTGCCGGCGCGCGAGGTGGTCGGCCGCCAGTCGCTCGCCGCTGCACCGGGCAACGTCCTGCCAATGTCCGGCATCACCCAATGGCTTGAGCTTAACGGCTATAACCGCGCTGCGACCGTGCGCGAGGCCGGCGACTACGCGGTGCGCGGCGGCATCATCGATTTGTTCGCGCCCGGCATGGACGCGCCGGTGCGTCTCGATTTCTTCGGCGACACGCTGGAGTTGATCCGCAACTTCGATCCGGTGACCCAGCGCACCACGAACGATCTGCGCGCGCTCAATCTCGTGCCGATGGCGGAATTCCAGTTGACGACGGAAACGATCCGTCAGTTTCGCACCGGCTATGTGGCGGCGTTCGGCGCGGCGGGCCCGGACGACGTGCTCTACGAGGCGGTGAGCGAAGGCCGCCGCCATGCCGGCATGGAGCATTGGCTGCCGCTGTTCCACCACAAGCTCGAAACGCTGTTCGACTACATCGACGGAAGCCCGGTCGCGGTCGAGCCGCTCGACGAGGAAGCCGCGCACGAGCGGCTCGCCCAGATCGCCGACTATTATCAGGCGCGAAAGGACAGCGTCGACCAGGCCGGCGGCGGCGCGCCCTATAAGCCGCTGCCGCCGGACCGGCTTTATCTCGCCGAAGCCGAATGGCGCGAGCGGCTCGATCAATCTGCGCTCGCACGCTTCACGTCGTTTGCCGCGCCCGAGGGAACGCCCAACGCGATCGAAATCGGTGCGCGCGCCGGCCACAACTTCGCGGCCGAACGAAATACGCCGGGCACCAACGTGTTCGAGGCCGTCACCAAACACGTCAATGCGCTACAGGCCGCCGGCAAGCGCGCCGTGATCGCGCTGTGGAGCGAAGGCTCGCGCGAGCGCATGTCGCACGTGCTGGCCGAGCATGGCCTCGTCAATCTCAAGCCGGTCGCGTCGTGGCCGCAAGCCTTGGGGCGGCCACGGCACGAGGTCGCGCTCGCCATCCTCGGCGTCGAGTTCGGGCTTCGAAACCGCCGATGTCGCGCTCATCACCGAAGAAGATATTCTGGGCGAACGGCTCGTTCGCACGCGCCGGCAGTCGAAGCGGGCGGAGAATTTCATCGCCGAGGTGACGGGCCTCGCCTCCGGCGACCTCGTTGTCCACGTCGATCATGGCATCGGCCGCTTCGTCGGGCTGCGCGCCATCGAGGCGGCCGGCGCGCCGCACGACTGCCTCGAAATCCACTATGCGGGCGGCGACAAGCTGTTCCTGCCGGTCGAGAACATCGAGCTGCTGTCGCGCTACGGCTCCGAAGGCTCGGGCGTCGAACTCGACCGCCTCGGCAGCGGCGCCTGGCAGTCGCGCAAGTCGCGGATGAAGAACCGCATCCGCGAGATCGCCAGCGCGCTGATCAAGGTCGCGGCCGAGCGGCTGTTGCGCGAAGCGCCGCAGCTTGCGGTCGAAGCCGGCCTTTACGATGAGTTCTGCGCCCGGTTTCCCTACGACGAGACCGACGATCAGCTCGCCGCGATCTCGGCTGTGCTCGACGACCTCAGCTCCGGTCGGCCGATGGATCGGCTGGTGTGCGGCGATGTCGGCTTCGGCAAGACGGAGGTGGCGTTGCGCGCTGCCTTCGTCGCCGCGATGAACGGCAAACAAGTCGCCGTGGTGGTGCCGACCACACTGTTGTCGCGCCAGCACTTCAGGACGTTCTCGGATCGGCTGCGCGATTATCCGGTGCACATCGCGCAAGCCTCGCGGCTGGTCTCCGCCTCCGACCTCGCCAAGGCCAAGAAGGGCATTGCCGACGGCACCATCGACATCGTCATCGGCACCCACGCGCTCCTCGGCAAGGCCATCAAGTTCAAGGACCTCGGCCTCATCATCGTCGACGAGGAGCAGCACTTCGGCGTCGCGCACAAGGAAAAACTCAAGCAGCTGCGCGCCGAGGTCCACGTGCTGACATTGACAGCGACGCCAATCCCGCGCACCTTGCAGCTCGCGCTCTCGGGCGTGCGCGAAATGTCGATCATCGCGACGCCCCCGGTCGACCGGCTCGCGGTGCGTACCTTCGTCGCGCCGTTCGATCCGATCGTGGTGCGCGAGGCTCTCCTGCGCGAGCGCTATCGCGGCGGCCAGGCGTTCTATGTCTGCCCGCGCATCGAGGACCTCGCCGACACCAAGGCGTTCCTCGACAAGACCGTGCCGGAAGTACGCGTCGCCGTGGCCCACGGCCAGATGCCGTCGACCGTGCTCGAAGACATCATGTCGGCATTCTACGACGGCAAATACGACGTGCTGCTCTCGACCACCATCGTCGAATCCGGCCTCGACATTCCGACCGCGAATACGCTGATCGTGCACCGCGCCGACATGTTCGGGCTGGCGCAGATTTATCAGCTGCGCGGCCGCGTCGGCCGCGCCAAGCTGCGCGCCTATGCGCTGCTGACGCTGCCCGCCAACCGCAAGATCACGCCGCAAGCCGAGCGCCGCCTGAAAGTGCTGCAATCGCTCGACACGCTCGGCGCGGGCTTCCAGCTCGCCTCGCACGACCTCGACATCCGCGGCGCCGGCAACCTCCTCGGCGACGAGCAATCCGGCCACATCAAGGAAGTCGGCTACGAGCTTTATCAGCAGATGCTCGAAGAGGCCGTCACCTCCATGAAGGCCGGCATCAGCGAACCGGTCGCCGACCGCTGGTCGCCGCAGATCACCATCGGCACGCCGGTGCTGATCCCCGAGGACTACGTTGCCGATCTGCCGGTGCGGCTCACGCTCTACCGCCGCCTGTCCGAAATCGAGGACGACCGCGACATCGAGTCCTTCGGCGCCGAACTGGTCGACCGCTTCGGCCCGCTGCCCGAAGAAGTCGAGTATCTCCTGCAGATCGTTGCCATCAAGGCGCTGTGCCGCCGCGCCAACGTGGAGAAGATCGAGGTCGGCCCGAAAGGCGCGGTGCTGGCCTTCCGCGACAACACCTTCGCCAACCCGGAGGGCCTCATCACCTACATCGCCAAGCACCCCGTCGGGGCCCGTATCCGCCCCGACATGAAAGTCGTATTCTTCGACGAGTGGGATACCGCCGACGAGCGCATCAAAGGCGCAATGGACATTTTGCGCGCGCTGGTCGGGATCGCGGAGAAGGGGGCAAACGCGGCGTAGGGATTTATAATGACAAGCCAGTCCGCAGCTCCACTTTGGAAGGTCTATGAGCGTGTTGTGGCAGCATTCGAAATCGATTCCGCCGACATGGATGCGTCAGCTACGCCAAACGCATCACTGATTGGCTGTATAAGCGCGTAATCGGCCGCCCCTTAGCGGTCGAACGGCGGATTACGCTCCGCTAATCCGCCCTACCAGCAACCTTCTGTGAGAGGGTATCACAGCCCCGCAAATTCGGCGGTACGGTTACGCAGGCGAATGGCTTATGCGTGAGATGGTCGTGCAAAAGACCAACAAACGAATAATCGGAGCAATGCATTCATGTCGACCCTGACTTCGTACAAAGTCTCAAGCCTGCTCGATCGCCTGTTCGCCGAGGCGGACCGCAACGACCCGGCCGCTTTCGATCGCTTCCGGGGCGAGGCTGGCATGCTCGGCGGGCCGCCGACGAGCCAACAGCGTGCCGATCTGATGCGCGATATTTTTATGCCGATTACGCCGGACGTCGGACGGCTGCTCTATATCCTCGCGCGCAATCGCGGCGCCAGGACGATCGTCGAATTTGGCACGTCGTTCGGCATTTCCGGCATTCATCTGGCGGCGGCACTGCGCGACGGCGGCGAGGGGCGGCTGATCACCACCGAACTCAGCGCCACCAAGGCGGCGCGCGCGAAGGAGAATTTTCGCAGCGTCGGCCTCGACGATCTGATCGACGTCCGCGTCGGCGATGCGTTCGACACGCTCAAGGAGGGTATCGCGGACAAGATCGACGTTTTGTTGCTGGACGGCTGGAAACAGCTTTACCTGCCGCTGCTCAAATTCCTCGAGCCGTGGCTTGCGCCCGGCGCATTGGTTATCGGGGATGACCTCGATGTGGCGCCGGCAGACCTCAAGGGCTACCTCGATTATGTTCGCGATCCAAAAAACGGCTACGTCTCGGTCGAGCTGCCGATCGGCGACCGCATTGAGGTTTCGCTTCGCGCCGCCGGACCGTAGTCCGGGTGGAGTGGCATCGGGCCGGCCAAAAGGCTGGACCCGTTGGTTCAGCTCATCCTAAGTTTTCCCTCGCGCAGCGCGCGGAACGTCACCGAATAGCGAAGCGCGTCCACCGCCGGGATGCTGTGCTGCCAAGGGTCCGCGCATCAGATAGACCGAGCGCGGATCGAGCCGGACGGCGGCGCGGTCCCATTCGGACCGTGATCTGGCGTCGCGTTGTTTGCGCATCCGGAAAGTGCACGGTGAGAGGAGCGAGATGCCGATCACGTCGCCGTAATGCGGGCGGTCGCGATGCCAGCCAATCGCGGCGTCTGGGCGGTATTCGGTGATCAGCGCGTGCGCCAAATCGTCGGGCGCGAGTCCAGCGAAGGCCGCGGCGCGCTCGCGCAGGGGCAAAAGAAACGGCGGGATCGGCGCCGCCTCCAGCAAGCCGCCGCCGTTGAAATCGGTGCGGAAGCCGAACGGCACCACGCGGCGCTTGCCGAGGAAGCCGTGAAACTCGAATTCCCGAAATGGCAGGCCGGCAAACGTGGCGACAAGTCGCGCTTCCTCGTCCGCATCGATCACATCCGGCGCATAACGAAAGCCGGCCGGCATCGATGGCGGCGGTTTCACTTGCGATGCAAAGAGTGACAGCTGCTCGTGTTTCATGGCCGGCGCGGCGTGAACGTGCGCCAACGCAGATAGGAATTCCGCACCGCGCCCGCAAATGCGCGAGGCGCTCTCACTCGACGCTCACCTTCTGCTGCATTACCTTCAGCCGAGATTGGCTTTTTTGCAAACTGTGCACGGGGATGAGACCTTGAACGACCTCCTGCCGCTCGCTGCAACGATCGGCGCCCGCCTCAAGGCGCGCGGCGAGACCATTGCGATCGGCGAGTTGTCGACCGGCGGTTTGATCGCGGCGGCGCTGCTCGCCGTGCCAGGCGCCTCGGCGTATTTTCTCGGCGGCGCCGTCGCCTATACGCGCCAGGCGAAGCAGCGTCTCCTCGGTGTCAGCGACGAAGCGCTCGCTCAGTATCGTCCGGCGACCGAGCCGCACGCGCTGCTCCTGGCGCGGCGCGCGCAGGAGCCGTTCTCGGCCACCTGGGGGCTTGGCGAAACCGGCGCCGCCGGGCCCACCGGTAACCGCTATGGCGATGCCGCCGGCCACTGCTGCATCGCCATCGCAGGCCTAGCTGAGCGGGCGATCACGCTCGAAACCGGCAGCGCCGACCGCGTCGCCAACATGCGCGCGTTCGCGGCTGCGGCCCTCGACCTTCTGGCCGACAGTTTGGGGCGCTGACGCGAGACACGCAGCGGATCGACGACGGCGCGCGCCATTGAACCGCGCCCACTGATGGCATAGGTCACGAGGCGTCGTTGCCTCGCCCCCTCCCGCGCCACGGTGGTCCCATGCTGATTATCGGCTGGTTGCTCATCATCGGCGCCATCGTTGAGATCGGGCTGACGATACTGACGGGTCAGGGGAAAGGCTCCGCCTTTCATCTGTTGGCTGCGATCGCGCTGGGCTGCGCCGGCCTGTCGCTCGCCGCGACCTCGAACGTGAACGTCAAATCCGCGCTCGGTCTCGTCTTCATGACAGCGGTGAGCATGCTGGCGATCTTCGGTCTCGCCAAGACCTTCGACTATCGGCAGGGCTGGCTTTATGTCGCCGTCTATGTCGCCGGTTCGCTGCTGACCATGCTTTATCTTATGAAGCACGATCCAGCGCTGTTGCAGCGGCGATTGCGCTCAGGGCCGCTGGCAGAGCCGTCGATGACGCAGCGGATCATCATGCTGTTCGTCTCGATCGGATATTTCGCGCTTCTGGTCGTGCCGGCGCTCGATCATCGCTGGGGCTGGTCGGATGTTCCTGCCGCAGTTTCGATCCTCGGCGCTGCGCTCCTTGCGGCCGGCCTCGGCGTCGTCTTTCTGGTTTACAGGCAGAACACGTTTACGGCGGCGACGGTCCGTGTCGAAGCCGGGCAGCACGTCATATCGAGCGGGCCCTACGGGATCGTGCGCCACCCGATGTACACCGGAATGCTGCTGATGTTTTTCGGCACACCACTGACGCTTGGTTCGTATTGGGCAGTGTTGGTGACGGTCGCCATGATCCCCTTCCTGATCTGGCGTCTGTTCAACGAGGAAAAGCTTTTGGCGCGCGACCTGCCCGGCTATGCGGATTATCAAAAGCGCGTTCGCTGGCGCTTGGCGCCCGGCCTATTTTGATGGCCCGGCAATGGCGGTTCGCCGCATGATGGTCACAGAGCCGCAATGATGTGCAGAGCGCTTTTCGCCGCTCTGTTCGCCGCAATGCTGTTAGCAGATGTGCGAACGTCTAGAGCTTCGGGCGCGGTCTGGTGCAACGCCGATGACGCGACATTGACGTTTGCGCTGAGGTCCGGAATGAGCAACGGCGTCAATAGCGGCTTCCTGAACTTCACGGCCGATCTTGCGGTAAAACTCGCCGATGTGCCGAGCGACTTTCGCACGCTGCATTTTACCGAAGCTGCCGTCAGCCAGCGCTGGCTCGACGGCAAAGAGTTCAAGCTTCGGCTCTATCGTGCGCGCAACAAAGGACCCTCGGGGGATCTCGTCCTTGTCATTCTGACCAACGCGGTCGAGGAGCGCCAGTATTGCGGCCGCTACGATCTCACCATCAACGCGGCACGGTCTGCGACCGGCAGCCAAAGTCAAAACTGGGAGGGGACCGGCGACATCACCTGCTCGGCTGAATAGCGGGGCAGGGGGCCACAAAACCTGTTGCGCCTGCGGACTCGGGACGCGGTTATTCAGGCGTGTTGGCTTCGCTGCTGATCGGGCCGGGGGCCGGCACGGCGGTTTGGGTCCTGCTGCTGTTGATCGGGACGGCGTCCACCGCCGCCTTGCTGGACCTGCTGGCCGCCATGAACGCCTTGCTGATTGCCGCCCTGCTGCTGCTGACCGCGGGGCTGATTTTGGCTTTGCACCATTCGACGTCTCCCGGTCTTTTTTGGCGGTGCGATGCGACCGGACCAACGAACACGCACCGGGTATTGTTCCACAGTAACAGGCTGAGGTTACGAAACGGTGCAAAGCCTGATGTATCCGGCGGCGGAGGGCTGCTCCGCCGCAGACGCGGTTATTTCCCCGAGACCTTGCCGAGCCCCTTGCGAAGATCGTCGCCGGTCATGACCGGCACCAGCTCGGTTTCGGCCTCCAACTTGAGGAAGAACGGCTCGACCACTTCGACGATCTGTGAGGGGTCGGCGAGATCGAAAAACAGCATGCCGCCACGCTTGCCATCCAAGGGGGCGAAATACGCCGCCTCGGGTTTGAGCTTGGTCATGATCGATTCCATGGTCGCGGCGAGCGAGCCATCGTTGATCGCGGCATTTCCCTTCGCCATCGGCACCGTAAATTTCAGCATCATGCGCATTGTCTCACCCCTCTGTTGCAAAACGTCCGACGCGTTACACTAAAACTCTATTTAGACGTCTGGATAGTCGCCATGTGGCACCGCGTCGTACGCGAAAGCCTTCAGCCTCCGCGCCGCCTCATCAGAAACGAGCTTGGCAGTTTCGACAGCTTATGCCCGCCGGCGGGCGTGGCGGCCGGCGCTGCGCTCGATGGCGCTAGCGAGATATTCGGGTGACTGCGCGCCGGTGACGATCACGCCGCCGCCAAACACGAAGCAGGGCACCCCGTCGATGCCGGCTTCCTTGGCGCTGTTGGCTTCGCCCTCGACACGGTCGACGTCGGCGTCGCTCGCGAGCAGGCGCCGGACCAGGTCGCCATCCATGCCGCAGTCGATGGCGGCGTGGATCAGCACTTTCGGGTCGCTCAGGTCGCCGCCCTCTGCAAAATAGAGGTCCATCAATCGCTGCTTCATCACCGCCGGGTCGGTCGCGCTGCGCGACCACAGGATGAGGCGATGACAATCGCTTGTATTGGGCTGCCGGCTCATCTTTTCGGGCGCGTAGACGAGGCCTTCCATTGCGGCAGCGGCGGCGACGCGCTCGGCGATCACCGCATAGCGCTCGGCGGAACCGAACTTGGTCTCAAGGTACGTCTGCCGGTCGATGCCTTCGCGCGGGATCCACGGATTGAGGAAATACGGACGCCAGTTGATGTCGACCGTCACGTCAGGGCAAAGCTCGATGGCCATTTCGAGCCGCCGCTTGCCGATATAGCACCAGGGGCAGACCACGTCCGAGACGACATCGATATGCACGGCGGGCTGCGATATGCACGGCGGGCTGCGTCGCAGACTCAACGGCCATGACGGATTCCTTCGCTCGATCGGCCCGCTGCAAGCCAGAGAGATGGGGCGGCGATCAACCGGACGCAACCTCGCCGACCACGCGGGCGATCAGAGTTTCGACGCTGTCGGTCGGCCTCAAGGTTGCGAGCGTGACGGCGGTGTCCATACCTTGCGGCTTCTGCTCTGGCGCCAGCATGGTGTTTTTCAAAATGCTGGCGATCCGGCGGGCGATGACGTGGGCGGCACGCAGGTCGGTTTCAGTGAATACCGCGAAAATGGAGTTGTCAGCTTCGCGGCAGGCAAAATCGACCTGACGCATCAGGCGGCCAACCAACCGCGCCGCATCAATGCCGATACGGCGGTCACCGCCGCCGCCGAAGGAAAAGCGCGCGATCGACAGGCCGACACCGCGTTTCTCGGCATCGTCGACGGCGCGGTTGAGATCGCGCCAGAACGCCTCCTGGCCGAGCAGCCCGGTGTCGGGATCGATCATGCCCTTGGCGTCGAGCGACTTGAGCATGCGGCGTAGCCGCTGTCCGAAGGCGTGCAGGCGCACGAACGGCAGAAAGCGTTCGACCAGCCGCTGCGGTCCCTCGGCAATGCGTTCGAGATTCGGCAGATGAGCCGCAAAGGGCTCGGTCACAGCCGGATGGCCGCCCAGCACGGCAACCGGCAGATCGCGAAACCGCACATCCTCGGCCAGCACCGTGAGCAGGGCTTCGATTACCCGCGGGCCGAAGCCGTCGCCGATCACGAGGCCGTCGACGTCGCGGACGTTGAGCGCGCGCGCCGCAGCTTCAACGCTGAGCGCGCCGACGAGTCCAACCCGTTCGCCGACGGCAACAGACAGTGCGGGATAAGAACGGCCGCGCCCGGTAATGAGCACGGTCGCATCATCGAGCGGATCGCTCTGCGGCAGTTCGGGCGGCAACTCGCCACGCGATGCCAGCGTGTTGGTCCGCCGCAGCACTGTGCCGTGCAAGGTGCGAATGCGCAGCGCAGACACCAGCCGGCGCACAATCCGTTCGACCGGCGCGCTGGCGGCAATCGGCAGTGCGTCGGGCAGCGCCGTGGCGCCGTCATCGCGGGTGCGCGCAACGATGGGCGTGAACGGTTGCTTGCCGGTCTTCAGCCGGGCCGCGAGTACTTTCGCAAGATCATGAGCCTCGTCGCGATTGCCGAACCCGTCGGCGACGACAATTGCTTCCGGCTCGACCGAAGCCAGCGCAGCCGGCGCATCGGCCCAGGCGGTCTCGACGATCGGGAACGCTCCCGCCGACCGCAGCATTTCCACGACATCCGGCGCAGGACTGTCGGCAACGACAACAAACGGACCTTGCAGCGCCATGGGTCGGGTCGAGGTGTAAAACTCAAGGATACGTCCGCAGAACCATGCCAAAGCGCTGTTAATGCCTCGTTAAACGCAGATTTCGAAAGGCTATTTTTTTCAATGTGTTAGCGGCCAAGGGTTTGCATATCGCCTTGAGGGTTTACATATTTCGCCGTTTTTGTTCTCGCCGATGGCTTGCGCGAGCCGATGCGGCCTTGTCCGCGAACCGCACATAGCGGCTCACCATCTTCACGGACATCCCGAGTTCGTCGGCGATCGCACCGTGCTCGGTGCCCGCTACGCGCCTGTCATTGACGGCTGTGGCGCCTAGTCCGTGGATGGTCATCTTGAGGCCGCGGATCGATGCCGCCTCTCCAGAGGCCGGCCAATCGTTCCACAGGCTCTTTGGATACTACTCCGTACATCGCTTGCCTGTCGGGTTAGTGATGAAGAACGAGAGGTCCTTGACGTCCAAGGATTTGATCTCGGCCATCTGATCCGCGGTGAGGGGGACGAAGTGCTTCCGGTCCCGCTGCTTGCCGATCCGCAGATAGATGCCGTCGTGAGCCAGGTCGGCCGGCCGCATCTTCACCAACGTCGACGGTCGCTGCCCTGTGGCTCGGCCGAGAAACGCCATCCGGCGTAGGGGTGTCGGCGCGTTCTGGGTGACGAATGTGTACACCGTATCGGGCCACGGTTCATAACCGCTGTCATCCACCGCAAGACGTCTCACGCCGATAGCTGGATTATCGTCGCGGTAGGCGCGCGGGACGCCCCATTCCAAAGCGGTGCGCAAGACTGCGAGCATATAGTTCGCGGCGACCGGCGTGCTCATGCGATCAGCAGCGCATAGACGTCACGCTCGGTCATGGCTGCGACTTGGCGATCGCCGGCTTTCAGCCTCGATCCGATCTAGAAAATGCGTGTAGCCCCGTTTTGAAGCCGGCCGCAGCCGGTTCCAGTCGTTGCTCTGCTTGAAGTCGGCAATGAGGGCGGACCAGGTGCCGGCAACCCGGCCTGACACAGATGTCGGGCCGAGCTGGATGGGGATTTTTTGTTTGGATTCGGATGAGCTGTCGGCAACCCAGTAACAGCTCGTCGGAATCCATGTGTGATCCCTTAGAGGCGACCCCGACACTCATGTGACTCTCCGCTCATTCCCACCCGAGGCGACCGTTTCTCTGGTCTCAAGCAGGGGGTCCGCTTCGTCGAAGGCGCACCGCTCCCTCTGCTTGGCGCGGATTTCGGGCGCCCCACCATTTGCCCAGTTCAACCCGAGCCTCGGCCTCGTCCATGACGTAGGCGGTCCGGGCCACAAATCCTGGCATGCGCGTTGTCGGTTTTCTACCGGCCACCCTCGCGAGGGTCTAGATCACTTTTGTACCCTATCTGTTCTTTGCGCGCCCGTCAACAGACATATAGAAAGTCAAGAAATAATGCCGGGCAAATATGCGGCATTCTGACACATATACACGCGCTTCGACGGTCACGCCGTTCATCACGCAGGTGAACGTGGCGGCGCTGCTGGTCGACGTCGACATTGACGGCGGTGATGTCGACGAGGCCGTAGACCGTAGACGGATGCGCGTGAATGACCGTGCATCGCGGAGCCGACTTACCGTAGCTTCAGCGTCGGGGCGGATTGCGTGGGAACGTCCGTCCTCTCGACGCCTTGAAGCCCCGGCAAGCCCCCTCTTGCCGGGGTTCCTTCGCAGCCATGCAAAGGCGGAGCCACGCCGGCCGGCGCATCACGGCTTCGGCGGCAGGCTCGTCTATGTCTTGGAGATTGCGTCATGCGGCATCTGCACCGCGGCGGCCTCGCCGGTGATGTTGTTCGTGACCCAGGTGATCATGGAGACGGTGCCGGTCGACGTCGGCTCAGAGCTTGGCCCGAACGGCAGGCCAGTTTCCAATCCTCGAACCATTCCCCGGCGAGCCAATCTCGAACATCCCGCTCGTAGTCCTGCACCGCCATCATAACGATTTTGGCAATAGCTTCTCTGGCTTGCTGCGGAGTGACTTCTGCCGTGACAACGGCTTCGAGGATGCCGTCGATCAGCGCCATCAAGTGTTCCTGGTCAGCGCCGGTGATCTGTATCGGCATGTGCGCGCCTCTGTATGCGATGGGCAGATCGCGCTATGCGGCAGCTCTGTCTAGCATGGATCGTATGATTGATGGTGGCGTCGGGTCTCACCGGACGCGGCCACTTCGGTACAGCATTGATACCACGATCGACCAGACAGCGGCAGACATCAGTGGCGGCAGCAAATCCGACCAGGCCATGGGCTGGTAGCCTCGTAACGCGAACGTCAAGTAGAGAAAGCCCCGCCTGGCGACGGGGCTTCGGACGGGCTGAGGTGAGGGGGCTGGGGGGCTGCCCGTCTTAGCTAGACAACCCGACGTAATGAGATTCGTTCCCAATCCAGCCGCTGATCGATGATACGATTGAGTATCCCGTGGGGGGGGGGATGAAATGCGACGCCAGCGGCGAGGCACTGGATAGTATTTCGAGGAGGAGCCCGGCCGGCGATCTGCGCGGCAAGCCTATTGACGTGCGACGAAGCCAGACGCATCGCTGCCAACGTCGCCAAACTGCCGTGCTCTTTCATTTGTGGCCGCGCGGTGCCCGATCTCCCGGCGGGACCGGTTTTGGCACTAGGTTCGGTGACTGAATTTTGCGGTTCGCCCGCTCTACAGCCCGATCGCCCAGCTTGTCGTAATCGCCCGCCAGCCGAAACATGATTGCCCGTGTTTCGGGATCGGACATCATGTCGGCAATCGTGCGCATCATGGCGGCACGATCGTACCAATGCTTCGGATCATCGGTGGACGACATCACGCAACCCCCAAGCTGCGCGCTCGCACAAGAGGTATTATACGGCCGAGCCGCTGGATTGACTACGGGGAGCGAGCGTCGGGAGCTTGCAGGAAATTGTCGAGCAGGATGGGTCCCGGAGGCGCCTGCTGGCCCTCTGATAGCGCTGCGGCTTGGAGCCACGCCGCGCTCATCATCTCGAAGATCATCCGCTCCTTTTCCGACTTGGCGGTCTTTGCCCAACTCGCGCACTCGGCCGCAAGTTCGCGATATTCGGTAGCGGACACTGCCCACCTCAGCTTGATCGCTTCCACCAAGGATCGAGAACCGTCGTATCGTTAGTTTATTCCGGCCTTTTTACAGCGAAGAGCTGCCATCATCGGCATTGTAAGGCAGCTCATGACATGGTCGTGCGAGGGCGCGCACAAAAAGGGTTTACATATCCGCAGGATTCTTCAGGGTCTCACGGGCGCGCACCGGTCCGATACGTAATCCTACTTCAACAAAATCAAACGGTTGTGGCGTTATCCGATAATGCCTCGTCAACGGCGCACGAAAGCCTCAAGCCTTCGTCGAAGCGCCGTCTTTCGGCCACTCGTCGAAGGCTGCCGCGACGAGCGGATTGACGCCCTCCGCTTGAAGGGCAGCCTGGACGCTCGCACGATTGGCCGCATGGCCGATCAGCCGCTGGCCGACCAGCGAATCCGGTAACGCGGTCACCGAAGCGCCTTCATCGAAGCGCTTGACGGCCTCGTTGAGGTCGCGAAGCGGGAAGCGATAGCCGCCGATGCTGACGACTCCTGGGGGAGCGCCGGTCACAATCGCGGCCTGGGTCGCGGGATCGACCCGGCAGGCGTAGCCGGTATCGATGAGGCCGCCGGCCCCGATCCGGAAGTGCGGCAATCCCGATCGCTCGGGGCCTGGAGGAAAGGCGTGATGGGGCACCATCGGACCGCGCAAGCCGAGGGTCTCGGCCGGCGTGTGCACCAATTCAGCGAGCACGATAGACCCGGCTCTGCCGCGCGGGGCTGCGACGGGACCCAGTGGGACCGGCAAGGGCTTGCCGTCATGCCCGCGGCGGGCGGCGAACAAACCGGCTTCGCCAAACACCGGAACGTCGAAGAAGCTGATGTCGCCGAACCGCCAGGGCGGGCTCTCCGCGATCCGTTCCGGCGCGCGCCACGGCGCGATCACCGATGACAGATCGTTCGTGATCGTGCCGGCGTCGGCGAGGCGGAAGGCCACCGGAGCGGGCACGATCAGCGTACCGCCATGGGCACCTCGAAGTTGTTCGGCAAGAACGCCGACATCGAACGGCTGGTGCAATATCAGCATGCCGCCGTTGAGCAGCCACGGCAACATGGTCACACAGATGCCGGCAAACGACGATGGGACCGCAGTCGCTACGATCGTGCTCTCCTGGGCCATGCGGCTTTCGAGAAACACCGCCAGTCCGCCCGACAGCAACTCGATGTGATTGCGCGCGACTGGAACGACGCCGCCCTCCTTATCGAACGTGATGATGGCGACATGGGCCGCTGAGTTGCCAACCCGATCGCGTTCGTAAGGCGGAATCGGATCAAGTTTTTCGGCGGTGAAAAGATCGTCGAACGGCACGACGCCGTCGGGGAGCTTTTTGCCGAACCCGCAGATGTAGCGGATGGAAAACACCCCGGCGGCCACGTTCATGGCAAAGGGCGCGTAGCTGAAGCTGCCGACGCGCGTGCACGTCACCAGCATTTTGCCGCCGACGCGCGCCAGCGCGTCGATTGTCTCGGCGTGCCGCCACAGAAGCGGCAGCGGCGCGGCGATCATACCCGCACGCAGTATGCCCAAAATGGTGAGGATGTTTTCGACGACGTTCGGTAATTGGACGCCGATGATCGCATCGGTCGGAAGACCCATGCGGCGCAGACGGCCCGCGATTGCCGCGACCATGCGGTCCGCCTCCGCGTAGGTCAGCCGCCGCGGCGCGCCGTCAAAGAAGCTTTCACGGTTTGGCGGATCGACGAGCGCGATCGCGTCCGGCCGGCGCTCGGCGAGGTGGTGGAACACCTCGTCGACAGTGATGCGGCTTTGGCCGTGGGGGCCTCGGGCCGAGACGGCTGCGGGATCGCCGAGAATCATTTCAGCGCTCGCCCCGCGGATTTACGCCACCATGTTTCGGGCAAATAGCCGGAGAGCGACGTTCGTGCCGGATGCTGGATGAAGGTCCAGCGCGCCACCCATTGCTGCGGCAAGTAGAACAGCGGCACGACATAGACGCCGGAGATCAAGAGGCGATCGAGCGCGCGCACGGCTGCGACGAAGTCGGCGCGCTCGCGCGCTTGCAGCATAGCGGCGATCATGGCGTCGATCGCCGGGCTGCGCACGCCCATGTAATTTCGCGATCCTTCCTCATTGGCGGCGGCCGAACCCCAGTAGAAGCTTTGCTCATTGCCCGGCGAGAGCGATTGGTCCCAACCATATTCGATCATATCAAAATTGAAGGTGACGCGGCGCTGATCGTACTGCACGGCGTCGACCATGCGGACTTGTACATTAATTCCGGCTCGCAAGAGATTATTGGCGAAGGCAAGCGCGAGACGCTGTTCGTCCTTGCTTGTCACCATGATTTCAAAACTGAATGGCCGGTGGGTGTCGCGCTGGCGCAGGGTCGTTCCGCTCAACTCGTAGCCCGCGGCGCCAAATAGCGCGAGTGCCTGGCGTAGCATGTCGCGGTCGCGGCCCGAGCCGTCCGAGACGGGCGGCGACCAGGTGCCATCGAGCACGTCAGGAGGAACTGCATCGGGAAACGGCGCCAACAGAGCGCGCTCACGGTCATCGGCGGGGCGATGGTAAGCTGAAAGTTCCGAACCGTTGAAGAAGCCGGCGGCGCGTTCATATAGATTGAAGAAAAGATTGCGATTGATCCATTGGGAATCGAACAGCAGCGAGATCGCCTGCCGCACGCGGATGTCGGCAAAGATCGGCCGCCGGGTGTTTAACACGAATGTGCTGTTCGATTTGGGCAAGCCGTTCGAAAACAACTCCTTGACGATCCTTCCGTCGCGAACGGCCGGAACGTCGTAGCCGGTCTGCCAGCGGCCAGGGTCGCTTTCAATACGCACGTCATACAGCCCGGCTTTAAAGGCTTCGAAATAGGCATTGGCGTCCCGGTAGTAGTCGAAGCGCAACTCGTCGAAATTCCAAAGCCCGCGATTGACCGCGAGCGAACGGCCCCAATAGTTAGGATCGCGCTTGAATGTGACGCTTTTGCCGATGTCGACGTCGGCAACGACGTATGGGCCGCTGCCGATCGGCTTCGCGAGCGTGGTGCGCTCGAACCCCTCAACATTGACAGTGTGCTTCGCCAGCACAGGCATCAAGCCGAGGATCAGCGGCAATTCGCGATCGTTACTTCCGGTGAGGTCGAAGCGCACGGCGCGCTCGGCCAAAATGTCGGCTTTCACCACTTTCGAGTAGTACAAGCGGAGATTGGGACGGCCGTGATCACGCAATAATTGCCAGGAGAACACCACGTCTTCGGCAGTGACCGGCGTGCCATCGGAGAAATGGGCGGCAGGATCAAGCGCAAATGTCACATAGCTTCGCGCATCGTCGGTTTCGACGGTGCGCGCCAATAGCCCATAGAGCGAGAAAGGCTCGTCGTAACCGCGCGCCATCAGACTTTCGATCACATAGCCGCGAATGGATTGTACGGCGAGCCCCTGTACGACAAGGGGATTGAGGCTGTCGAACGTGCCGAGCACGCCTTCCACCATGCGGCCACCCTTCGGTGCATCCGGATTGACATAGGGAAACGCATCGAAACCGTCAGGCATTGCCGGCGAGCCGTGCATTGCAATGGCGTGGGCGCCTTCGGCGCAGGCTGGCGGCAAAACGCTATTTGCGACCATCACGCCGGCAACCAGCACCGCGCGCAGTGTCGAGTCGGTAACGGCGGTCGGCAGGGTCCGCATGGAAGCAGGTCAACTCGCCTTCGATTCGATTGGCGGCCAAAACCGTATCACACCGGCCATAGGCGCTGGACCGCGACCACTTTAGATCGATGCGAAGGTCGCCATCATTATGTGGCAACTCCATGCTGAGGCTTTATCGCCGCGCTCGATTCGGCTATTTGGCGGCCGTCGGCCGACGCGGTGTCACGCTGTTGCCGCATTCTGCGTCGATTTACCGGCTAAGCGGGGGTGCTGGCCAGGCGCGGCGACGGATGTCGGGTAATCCGAATGACCCATTGAATTCGCAAGCCCGAGCAGGCAAAAGTCTGAGCGGGCAAATCGCGTCGATCGATTTGCGGGCGGCGGCACGAGAGAGGAACGGCATCTCATGATTTACTGGAAAGCGTCGGCGCCGGCTTGGCCGGTGAGCCGTTCGCTCGCTGCCATCACTCAGACCACCGCCGTCGCCGTCGCGTTGGCCTTTGCGGCAAGTTCGGTCACGCTTGCACAGGCGCCTCCGGCCCCTGCGCCGGCAGCACCCGCGGCAAAGCCAAAGCCCCCGGCGAAGAAGCCACCCGCCAAGCCCACGACCCCAACCGCGACGCAGCCCACGCCGGGCGAGGGTTCCACGCCGCCTACCGCCGCGTCCGCGCCGGCGCCTGACCAGCAGGTCCAGTTGATCTATTCGCCGTGGACCAAATTCTGTCTCAAGGGGCAGGAAGCCAACGCCAAACAGGTTTGCTTCACCGGCAAGGACGCGCGCATCGAGTTCGGGAATGCCGGTCGTCGCCGCCGTCCTGATCGAACCTGAGAATGAGCCCAAGAAGATTTTGCGCGTGACGCTGCCGCTCGGCATGCAGCTCGTCCACGGTACGCGCGTCATCATCGATCAGAATCAGCCGATGACTGCCCCTTACGTGATTTGCTTCACCAACGGCTGCATGGCCGACTATGAAGCCAATCCAGACATGATCGGTAAGATGAAGAAGGCTCAAGGCTTGGTCGTGCAGGCGATCAATTCGACCGGCCAGCCGATCAGCCTCGTTCTGCCGCTCGCCGATTTCGCCAAGGCCTATGACGGTCCGCCGACCGACCCGAAGGTCTTTGAAGAGCAGCAGAAGAAGCTGCAGGAAGAATTGCAGCGGCGCGCCGACGAAGCGCGCAAGAAGCTGGAAAGCCAAGGCGCGCCGTCGGCCGGAGCACCGCCAGCGCCGCAATCGCAGGCCGCACCTGCGCCGCAGGCTGGCAAGACCCAGTAAGAAGCCGCTTTCAAGAAACGTCATCCGCACTGCGAAGCAGGCGGATGATGCAATTCGACAATTCGTCTTAGATTTTGGTCGCCGGTCCGAAGCCTACAGGCTTTCAGTGCCGCATCGCCGAGCGCGGGCGATAGCCGCCCTTGCCGTCTTTGATGAACACTTCGGCGACTTGAGGATGGCGTACCGGTTCGCCACTGGTGTCAGGCAACAGATTCTGCTCCGACACGTACGCGATGTATTCGGTTTCATCGTTCTCGGCGAACAGATGATAGAACGGCTGATCCTTGTGCGGCCGGACTTCTGCCGGGATCGACTCGTACCATTCGTCGGTATTGTCGAAAGTCGGATCGATATCGAACACGACGCCGCGAAACGGATAGAGGCGGTGCCGCACGACTTGGCCGATCTGATATTTGGCGCTTCGAATCTTATCCATGGCCGCCCTATCTTACAGCCTGTTCCCGGCAAGGATATATGCGACCAATGCGGCATGCCGCTGACCGAGACCTGAACAATCGTTCACAGGCTGTAGCGCGCGGCCATCTCGGGGTCTTTGGCGGCGACGAGGCGCGCTAGATCGACCAGCACTTTCGCCTGCTTCCAAGTCGCATCGTCCTGCATCTTGCCGTCGATCATCACCGCGCCGCTGCCGTCGGGCATGGCGGCGATGATTTTGTTGGCGAAGGCGACCTCGGCGGGATCCGGCGAGAACACGTGCTTGGCGATCGGCACTTGGTTCGGATGCAGCGTCCAGGCGCCGACGCAGCCCATCAGGAAGGCGTTGCGAAATTGCGCCTCGCAGGCGGCGCCGTCGGAGAAGTCGCCGAACGGGCCATAGAATGCCTTGATGCCGGCGGCTGCGCAGGCGTCGACCATTTTGGCGATCGTGTAATGCCACAGGTCCTGTTGGAAGGAGATGCGCGGCGCGTCCGCTGCGGCACCAGCGGGCGCGTCCGCCAGCACCTTGTATTCAGGATGCCCGCCGCCGACGCGCGTTGTCTTCATGGCGCGCGACGCAGCGAGATCGGCGGGGCCGAGGCTGATGCCGTGCATGCGTGGCGACGCGGTGGCGATCGAGGCGACATTGTTCACGCCTTCCGCGGTTTCCAGAATGGCGTGAAGGAGAATCGGCTTCTTGACCGCGTGCTTTGCTTCGAGCTGTGCGAGCAGTTGATCAAGATAGTGAATGTCCCAGGCGCCTTCGACTTTCGGCAGCATGATGACATCGAGCTTGTCGCCGATCGTGGCGACGATCTCGCCGATATCGTCGAGCACCCACGGCGAATTGAGGGCGTTGACGCGCGTCCACAATCCGGTGTTGCCGAAGTCGCACGATTTCGCCATGGCGATGAAGCCCGCCCGCGCGGCTTCCTTGGCGTCGGCAGGGATGGCGTCTTCGAGATTGCCGAGCACGACATCGACTTGATGCACCAGGTCGGGCACCCGAGCGCGGACCTTCTCGATGTGCGGCGGCACGAAATGAATCATGCGCTCGAGCCGCAACGGCAATTCGCGAAGCGGCGCCGGCGCCCCGACGGCGAGCGGCTTAAAAAAGTTGCGCGGCAGCTTCATGCGCGTCGTTCCCGCAACTCCTGAATACCTAAAGCCGAACGGTAGGCTGAACGGCCGGACCCCGCCAAGCCGCTTTTAGCGCCAGTCCTGCCTAGGAAATAGCATCCTTCACACCATCTCGCCGCGCATCAGGCGCGGCTGCGAGGCGGCCGGAGTGACGCCCTCGCGCATCAGCGCGCGGCGAAGCGGACCGATCTGGTCGACGAGATAGAGCGAAAGCCCGCGAATTGTGTGGGCGGGAATGAAATCCGTCAGCAGGCTGCGGTTGAGGATGTCGACGGCCATCGTGCGGCTCGTGACGTCGGCACGGCGCTGCGCCTCATAACGGGCGGTGACACCTGACGCACCGACATCGCAGCGCTGCCGATAGGCGTCGGCGGCGAGTTCAGCGATGGTCGCTCCATCGCGCAGCCCGAGATTGAGTCCTTGGGCCCCAATGGGAGGCACCACATGGGCGGCTTCGCCGACAAGCACGATACGCTCGCCCGCAAATGAATCCGCAGTCTCGATTGCCAGCGGAAATACACCCCGGCCGTGCTCGACGGTCACTTTGCCAAGCAGCGAGTGCGCGCGGCGTTCGATGTGTGCAGCAAGCTCTGCATCCGGCGCAGCTGCAAGCTCGTTCACAGTTGCCGGATCGAGGACGTAAACGAGGCTCGAACGGGAGCCGGGAAGGGGAACGAGGGTGAACGGGCCGTTTTGTGTGTGAAACTCTGTCGATGTGTCGTGATGCGGCCGGGCGTGAGCGAGATTGAGCGTCAACGCTGCTTGCGGATAAGTCCGGCGCCGCATTTCGATTCCGGCGGCGCCGCGGCACAGCGAACGTTGTCCATCGGCGCCGACAACAAGCTGCGCCCGCACGTGCCCTTGCGCGTGTTTGACGGTCACGGCGTCGCGATCGCTTTTGATCTCAAGCGCCACGCTGCCAATGCGCGGAATCTTAAGCTCTGCCGCGTGCGCCTCCAGAGCCCCGACCAGATGCCGATTTTCGACGTTGTGACCGAATGCATCGAGATCGATGTCGGAGGCGGCGAACACGACCTCGGGCGCTCGCATCAGTCGCTTCGTGTCATCGATGATACGGATTTGACGAAGCGGAGCGGCATGGGGCTCGCACGCGCGCCACACGCCGAAAGTCGACAGCGCCGTTATGGAACCGACAAGGAGCGCGGTCGTGCGATGGTCGTTCGGACTCGGCGGAGCCAACAGCACCGTTTCGACGCCAGCCGCAGCCAGCGCTATCGCGCAAACAAGTCCTGTCGGGCCGCCGCCGACGACCAGGACTTCAATGTCAGCTGGGTTTCCAGACCCGTTCACGGATGACTTCAACCCATTTGCGCAATCACCTGCCACTGCGTGTGATTTATGGTCGCAACATTGTTCTTGATCGAGCAATTGCGTGCGTCGGCCGATTCCCCGTGTAGGCTAAGCGGATGGAGCCAGGCAAGCCGTCGCCCGAAGCCACGTCAACGCGTGAAGCGGCCGCGTTCGCGGTCCATATTTTTACGGCCTCAGGCGCCGGCTGCGCGCTTTTGGCGCTGCTGGCGGCCGTGCGTGCGGACTGGTCCATGATGTTTGCCTGGCTTGGTATTGCACTGATCATCGACGGCATCGACGGAAGTTTTGCACGGTATCTTCACGTGGCTGTTCTATTGCCCCGCTGGTCGGGCGACGTGCTCGACCTCGTCGTCGATATTCTCAACTATGTATTCGTGCCCGCCTATGCGATCGCCGCTGGCGGGTTGCTGCCGTCCTCTGTCGCCCCGGCGCTCGGCCTGATTATTGCCGTCACCGGTTCGCTCTATTTCGCCGACCGTTACATGAAAACGACCGATCATTATTTTCGCGGCTTTCCGGCGCTGTGGAACATCGCGGCGTTTTATCTCTTCCTGTTGAAACCTGCGCCTTGGATCGGCGCGGCGATCGTCGTTGCCCTCGCGGTCCTGACGTTTGTGCCGTTTCATTTCATTCATCCGGTTCGAATCCCGCATCTGCGCACGTTGACGCTTGCGGCGCTGGTGCTATGGGCTCTGCTTGCGATCCAGTCGATCGTCGAGCGCCTCGATCCAGGCTTCCCGACCGTCGCGATCCTGTGCACGCTGGCGATCTATTTCGTCGGCATCGGCTTTCTTCGCCGCCATCACCCTTAAACGGCTCGGACAATGCTCGCGTTGCTGACTGATCCGAATGCCTGGGCGGCGCTTCTCTCTCTTACCGCGCTGGAGATTGTTCTCGGCATCGACAATGTCGTGTTCATCTCGATTTTGGCCGCCCGCCTGGAACCGGCGTCAAGCCGGCGCGCGCGACAAACGGGTCTGCTGCTGGCTCTGCTGTTCCGCGTCCTCATGCTGTTCGCGCTGACCACACTGGCGCGGCTGCGCACCCCGATCGTCATCATCCTCGGCAACGAGATTTCATGGCACGACGTCATTCTGATCGGCGGCGGTCTCTTTCTCATCGCGAAAGCGACGTTTGAAATCCACGGCGAAATCGATGGCGAGGAGCACGAGCGCAAGGCGCAGGCAACCTCGAATGTTCTGCTCGTGATCCTGCAAATCGCGGTAATCGACATTGTTTTCTCGATCGACTCGATTGTGACCGCAATCGGCATGGCACAGCACATCGAGGTGATGATTGCCGCCGTCATGATTGCCATGCTGGTGATGTACGTGGCGTCGGATACGGTGGCGGCTTTCATCACGCGCCACCCCACCACCAAGATGCTGGCGCTTTCGTTCCTGATCCTGATCGGGGTCGCCTTGATCGCTGACGGCTTCGATGTCCATATCCCGCGCGGTTATGTGTATTTCGCCATGGCGTTCGCCGGCAGCGTCGAGGCCGTCAATATTCTCGTACGCCAACGCCGCGCGAACCGCGGCCAGCGTTGAGCTTTGCAATTGAGGATCGATCGCTTGCTTCGATGCAATGAGTACCTATGATCCGGCGCGATCGGCGTAGGACGCCCCACGATAGGAGAGGAAAATGGTTGCTGCAGTGCGTGTTCATAAAGTCGGCGGGCCCGAGGTTTTGACTTTTGAGGACATCGACGTCGCGGCTCCGGGACAAGGTCAAATCCGCGTCAAGCAGCACGCCTGCGGCGTTAATTTCATCGACACTTATTTCCGCATGGGCATGTACCCGTCACCGGTCGGTCTGCCGTTCGTCGCAGGCAACGAGGGCGCAGGCGAAGTCGTTGCGGTCGACCCTGGTGTTACCGACTTCAAGGTCGGCGACCGGGTGGGTTATGTCACCGGATTGGGCTGCTACACGGCTGAACGTCTTGTCCCGGCCGATCGTGCGGTCAAATTGCCGGACAAGATCAGCTACGAACAGGCCGCCGGCATGATGCTCAAGGGCATGACGGCCGAATATCTGGTGCGCCGAACTTTCAAGGTCGAAAAGGGCATGAACGTGCTCATGCACGCGGCGGCCGGCGGCGTCGGTCTCATTCTGTGCCAATGGGCCAATTATCTCGGCGCGAATGTCATCGGTACTGTGGGATCGAAGGACAAAGCGGAACTTGCCCGCGCCAACGGCTGCCATCACACCATTCTCTATCGCGACGAGGATTTCGTGGCCCGCGTCAAGGAGATCACTGGCGGCAAACTGTGCGACGTGGTCTATGACGGCATCGGCAAGACCACCTTTCCGGCATCGCTCGACTGCATCCGTCCACTCGGCATGTTCGTCAGCTTCGGCAGTGCGTCGGGCCAGATCGACGCCTTCAACATCAACATTCTCCAGACCAAAGGCTCACTGTTTGCGACCCGGCCGACCTTGAATACATACGCTGCGAAGCGCACGGACTTGCTCGCCATTGCCGACGGCCTGTTCGACGTGGTCGGCAAGGGCGCTGTGAAGATTCCGGTCAATCAGCGCTACGCCTTGCGCGACGCGGTCAAGGCGCATCGCGATCTCGAAGGACGTGCTACGACGGGGTCCTCGATCTTGATTCCCTAAAGTCCTGACGAGCACCTCGCCGGCACGGCGGCAAATACGATTAGGCCATGAAAATTTGGGGTTATTGGGCGACGTTCGCCTGGACGGTCGTCGCCTTCATGCTCGGCCAGTTCATCGCTATGGCCGCTGTCATATGGTGGCAGCAGAAGGGCCTGAGCGCCCTGATGGGTACATACGACGGCGTTATGGTCACGCTGTTCATTCTGATTTCCAACCCCGTCGTCATCGCGGTGCTGGCATTCGCTGCGAGGCTTCTTGGCGTCAATCCAAAAGACTATTTCGCCCTGGCGTGGCCGCCGATGCGAGACGTCATGATCGGCGTCGGCTTGATCGTTGGATTGATCGTACTGAGCGATGCGCTTCTGTTCTTGAGCGGGCACGCGCTGGTGACGCCTTTTCAGCTTGAATCCTACACGACCGCCGCGGCGGAGGGTTGGTTATGGCCCATGGCCATCGCCGCCATCATTGTCGCGCCGGCCGGCGAGGAGATCATGTTCCGCGGTTTTCTGTTTCGCGGCTGGGCGCGCTCGGAGCGGGGGACCCGGATCGCGATCGTCGCAATCTCGCTGCTGTGGGCGGGACTGCATATTCAGTACGACTGGACCGGAATTTTGCAGATTTTTGTCGTCGGTCTTGTCCTGGGCTGGGTACGCTGGCGCAGCGCTTCAACGTCGCTGACGTTGCTGCTGCATGCGTTGTTCAATCTGGAAGGCACGCTGGAAACCGTGCTGAAGATACACTTCTCCTCTTAAAATCAGTGCGCGTTATTTCGGCTGCCGTGACGCCCCGCGGCTCAACGGATCGAACAGGCGCCCAAAAGGCGAGGGAGCGCTTTGACCGCGTGCGCGCGGAATGCCGATCACCGGCTCGACGAAGCGGGCGATGCTCGCCACCGTATCATCGAGCGAAACCGGACTATCCGGCGTCTCGCTGACGATGATCGCGAGCAGGTTCATGTCGCGGCGAAACAGCGAGTTCGAGCGCGGTCAGCGTGTGGCTGATGGTGCCGAGGTAGCTGCCGGTCACGAGAATAAGCGGCAGCTGCAGCGCCATCATGACGTCGAGGATCGTCCGCTGCTCGTCGAGCGGCACCATCACGCCGCCGACGCCTTCGATCAGCAGCACGCCGCGCCGCTGCTCGATGGTGTTCTGGCAAAAGCCCACGACCTGGTCGACGTCGATCCTGCGGCCCTCGCGCCGCGCTGCGAGGTCGGGCGACAGCGGAGCGCCAAAACGCCAGGGCGAAATCCGGTCGATGGCCTCCATCGTCACCGGCAGGCCCAGCGCGGTCAGGAGCGTCCCCGGGTCGCTTTCGGCAGCGTGGGCAGGATCAAAGCCGCTGACGACGGGCTTGATGGCGTCGGCCGCATGATTCATCTGCCGCAAATGACGAATCAAAGAGGCGGCGACGTAAGTCTTGCCGACATTGGTTCCAGTCGCGGTGATGAAGATCGCGGTCACGGCCTAATGCCTCAGGACACCCGTTCGCACGATTTCAGCAAGCCGCTCAATGTCCGCGTCGGGGTGCTGGGCGGTAAAAGCGAAGCGCAGGCGGGCCGTACCCGCCGGTACCGTAGGGGGTCTGATCGGGACGACGAGAAAGCCTTCGTCCTCCAGACCGCGAGATGCTGCGAGAGCCGCCTCGGCGTCGCCGACGATCACCGGGACGATGGCGCTTTGCGCCTCCGGCAGGTTGAGCAACCGGGTAAAGAGCCTCGCCTTGCGGAGCGGCTCAGTGGCGTAATTCGGGTCGCGCGCAATGAGGTCTAGGGCGGCGATCGCAGCGGCAATCACGCCCGGCGGTAGGCCAGTCGAATAGATCAGCGTCCGTGCCCGCGTCCGCATGACGTCGATGACGACGCGCGAGGCGCAGAGATATCCGCCATAAGCGCCGACGGCCTTCGACAGCGTCCCCATTTGCAGCGGTACGTCAGGTGCGCCGCTATTGGCAAACGTCGATCCGCGGCCGCTGCCAACGACGCCAAGACCGTGCGCGTCGTCCGATAGAAGCCAAGCGTCGAACCGCTGCGCGACTTGCGAAAGCGCCTCGAGCGGGGCGAGATCGCCATCCATGGAGAAAACCCCATCGGTCGCGATCAGCGCGCGGTCATGACGGCTACGATGTTCCGCCAGCACGGCGGCAGCGTGCTCGACATCGGCGTGTCGGTAACACTTCACCCTAGCGCCGCTCAGCTTTGCGCCGGCATGGATGCAGGCATGGGAGAGTTCGTCGACCACGATCAGATCGTCCGGTCCGACCAGCGTCGGGATCACGCCCGTGTTCGCGAGGTAGCCCGAACCGAACACACAGGCCGCTTCGGTAGCCTTCAGTTGCGCAAGCCGGCTCTCGAGTTCCGCATAAAGCGGGTGATTGCCGGTCACGAGGCGCGAGGCGCCGGCGCCGGTACCGTAGCGGAGCGTCGCCGCAACCGCGGCTTCGACAATGGAAGGATGCCCGGTCAGGTTGAGGTAGTCGTTGCACGAGAACGACAGCAACCGCCGTCCGCCGCGCTCGGCATAGATGCCGGACCGCGTCGTTTCGACCGGTGTGCGGCGCAATTGGGCGCGCTCCAGCGCCGCAAGCTTGCCGCATGCGAACTCATCGAGCGAACGCATCCCCGCTCCCTCGGGGATCCTCCCGTGGAACCCCTTCGAATCTCGTGACCTCGACATAGCCGAGAGGCAAAATAAAAGCCCTTGGCGAGCCGCAACGTGGCATGAAAGCGCCGAATGTCGGTGAACACCAGCGAAAACAAGAGAATAGCCACCGCTACGACGACCGATTGGCATGCGGCCGGCCTCGGCCATGTGTGGCTTCCCTACGCTCAGATGAAGACCGCGAGCCCACCCCTTGCGGTCGTGGCAACCCAGGGCAGCCGCATCGTGCTGGCGGATGGCCGCGAACTGGTCGACGGTATTGCGTCGTGGTGGACGGCCTGCCATGGCTACAATCACCCCCACATCCGCGCTGCTGTCGAGCGGCAGCTGTCGCGCATGCCGCACGTCATGTTCGGCGGCCTTGTTCACGAGCAAGCGCTGATCCTGGCCCAGCGACTCGCAAGAATGGCCGGTCCCGCCGATCTCGGACGCGTTTTCTTCTGCGAGTCCGGTTCGGTCGCCGTTGAAGTCGCCCTGAAGATGGCCGTGCAGTATTGGCTCAACCGCGGCACCCGGGGCCGCACCCGAATTCTGAGCTTCAGCGGCGCCTATCACGGCGACACCACAGGCGCCATGGCGGTGTCGGACCCGGATGGCAGCATGCACGCGGCTTTTCGCGGTCACCTGCCAGCACAAATTTCCGTTGATCTGCCGATCGACGATGCGAGCATGCAGACCTTCGAGCACGTGCTCGCGCAGCGCGGCGATGAGATTGCCGCGATCATCGTCGAGCCGCTGGTCCAGGGGGCCGGCGGCATGCGCTTTCATGATGCCGAGGTTCTTCGGCGGCTGCGCGCAGGCGCCGACCGCTACGGGCCGCTTCTCATCTTCGACGAGATTTTTACCGGCTTTGGCCGCACCGGCTCGTTGTTCGCATTTCAGGCGGCCAATGTCCTGCCGGATATCATGACATTGTCCAAGGCGCTGACGGGGGGGACGCTGCCGCTTGCCGCCACGATGGCGAGTGATCGGGTTTTTGAGGCGTTTTGGTCCGACGACCCTGCCAAGGCGCTGATGCACGGTCCGACCTTTATGGCGAACCCGCTCGGCTGCGCGGCAGCGAATGCGTCCCTTGATCTCTTCGAGCGCGAGCCGCGGATCGAGCAGGTGGCAAAGCTCTCGCGCGCGCTGGCGCGCGGCCTCGAACCCTGCCGCGGCCTGCCGGGCGTCAAAGACGTCCGTGTCATGGGCGCCATCGGGGTCATTGAACTCGATCGCATCGAGAATCTGAACGCCCTGCGACAACGTTTTGTCGAACAAGGCGTTTTCGTACGTCCGTTCGGCTCGGTGGTCTATTTGACCCCGGCCTTCACGATCACCGAGGAGGAGCTCGCGGTCTTGACGGATGCCGTGGCAACCGTCGTGAGCGAGTGCAACGAAAGCCAGACTGATCAGTAGCCTACGACCGTGCCATGCAGATCATAGTCGTCCGATCGCTCAATCTTGACAGTCGCGATTTCGCCGATGCGAAGGGGCCGGCGGCTAGCGACAAACACTGATCCGTCGATCTGTGGGGCGTCGCCTTTGGTCCGGCCCTTGGCGACCGAAGGACCGGTTTCGTCGATGATGACCCGCTCGCGGCTCCCCACCTTGCGTTTGAGGCGCTTGCGCGAAATGTCCTGCTGGCGCTGCATGAAGCGATTCCAGCGCTCTTCCTTTTCGCCGTCGGAGACGGGCGAGCCAAGGTCGTTGGCCGCCGCGCCAGCGACCGGCTCGTACCGGAAGCAGCCGACCCGATCGAGCTGAGCTTCGTCCAGCCAATCGAGCAGACGCGAAAAATCCGCTTCGGTCTCGCCGGGAAAGCCGACGATGAAGGTCGAGCGGATCGTCAGTGCCGGACACTCGGTTCGCCAAGCCCGAATGCGATCGAGCGTTTCTTCCTGCGCGGCCGGCCGTCGCATGCGTTTCAGCACGTCGGGGCTCGCATGTTGAAACGGGATGTCGAGGTAGGGCAGAACCTTGCCGTCAGCCATGAGCGGGATCACGTCGTCGACGTGGGGGTAGGGATAGACGTAGTGCAGCCGCACCCAGACGCCGAGCTCGCCAAGTTCGCGTGCGAGATCGAGAAACTTGGCCCGGACTTCTCGGCCTTTCCAGGCGCTCGCGGCGTATTTCAAATCGATGCCGTAGGCCGACGTATCCTGCGAAATCACCAGAAGCTCTTTGACGCCGGCTGCGACCAGCCGTTCGGCCTCACGCAACACATCAGCGGCCGGGCGCGAGACCAAATCGCCGCGCAGTTTTGGAATAATGCAGAACGTGCAGCGATTATTGCAACCCTCTGAAATTTTTAGATAAGCGTAGTGCCGAGGCGTGAGCTTGATGCCCTCGGGTGGAATGAGATCGGCAAACGGTTCGTGCCGCGACGGCACGGCCTCGTGCACGGCCGCCAAAACGGTCTCGTACTGCTGAGGTCCGGTGACCGCGAGCACCCCCGGATGAGCCGACACGATTTTCTCGGGCTCCGCGCCCAGGCAGCCAGTGACGATGACCTTGCCGTTTTCCGCCATCGCGGTGCCGATCGCGGCGAGCAACTCCGCCTGCGCGCTGTCGAGAAATCCGCACGTATTGACGATGGCGAGATCGGCGCCGGCATGGTCCTTGGAAAGTTCGTAACCCTCGGCGCGCAGCCGCGTCACGATACGCTCGGAATTGACCAGCGCTTTCGGGCAACCGAGCGAAACGAAGGAGATGCGGGGGGCGCGGGTTATCGGAGCGGTCATTCGCGACGGCGTTAGGCGAGGAGGGATCACGCGTCAATGACCCGATTCCGGCTCATGGCGCCATTTGCAGCAGTCCCGATTTCGTTCCGCAGTCCTTGAAACGGCTTCTGCCACGAAAATGCCGGGACAAGACCCCGATTTCACCCCTAAGGGCGGGTGCTCCGTTCGGGGGAAATTAAGGATTTCGGCGTCTTCTCGGATCGTAGCGACTTTTGTTGCGACTCTTGGGGATTTGTTTCGCGACAACCTTCTGAGAGAGCGGGTCGGCGCTCCGTTGATTGGGCGTCTGGTGTTGTCTGTTTCTCCAAACGACGAAGGGCTTGTGCGCACGCGTATGCTCCGATCGAAGCACATCGCGGTGATGATGCTCGCTGTTGGCCTCTCCGGCTGCGGCGGCTATGCGATGTACGAATTGAGCACAGCCGCATCGTTCAACGGATCCAATGGATCCGCGGAATGGCGAAACGCGGCAGCGACCCCGACACCGGATCCGTCCGGTTCCGAATCCTCCGCACCCGCTTCTCAGGCACCCGCGGCAACGGCAACCGCCGATCCGTCGGCGAGCAAAGCTAAGACGGCGAACACGTCGTTGTTTGCGCGGGCCTCCGAAGCCAAGGTCGAGGCGAAACCGCTCGACCCGATCGGCGCGCTGGCCAACAGCACCCAGGATGTTCCGACAAACTCTACGTCCGCCTCTGCGCCCGCGAATTCCACGCCGGCGAATGCGATCCCAGCGGCCGCGCCAGCAAGCGCTGTTGCCAAACCCGTCGAGCCGACAGCCGCGATCGAGAAGGTTGCCGTCGAACCGCACGGCCGCGCCTACCTGTTCCGCGGTATCGCCGGCCTGATCTATTCGCGTGGCATGGACCGGCTGGCCGACCGGATCAACCGCGCTGGCATCAAAGCAACGGTGAATACTTATCTGGTGTGGCGCGTCATTTGTGACGCAGCCATCCGCGACTATCGGCGCGATCCGCAGCCAATCACGATCATCGGCCATTCGGCGGGCGGCAATTCCGCCATGGCGTTTGCCGAAGTTCTCAACGCTGCCGATATCCCGGTGAGTTTGCTGGTTACCTATGACCCGACCCGAATTGCCGACAGCGTGGCGCCGAACGTCGAGCGCTACATCAATATTTTCCAATCGCGCAATATGTTGGGTGGCGGCGATGTCGTGCAGGGCCGCGGCTTTCACGGCAACTATGCGAGCTACAATCTGTCGTGGCACAGCGAGATCATTCACATCAACATCGAGAAGGCCGAACACCTTCAGGAGCAGGTGGTCACCAAGATCGCCGAACTGTCGGCGACGCCGCCGAGTGGCGAGGGTGAAGCCGTTCCCGTTCGCTTTGTCGTTCCCGGCGATGCACCGATCGAGCTTTGGGACAGCGGCATCGCGGTGTCGGCGCATGCCGGTGACACGCTGCAAACGATGGCGGCGACCTACCATGTGCCAGTCTGGGCCCTCGACCAGATCAATAAGATGAAGATCCACACCCCGTTGACCGAGGGCCAGCGGGTGATCGTTCCACGTCACCTCGTCGCGCTGCCATCGGCGACCGTAAGTGCCGTCTCGAGTTACGCGCCGACCCGCTGACGCTCCGGCCCGCATGGCGAAAAGCGCCGAAATCCGTTACAACTTCTGCGGTCGCGGGGTGGCAGCGTCGGGCTGCTGCCGATAACAACGATGAACGGGGGAGGTAAGTATGGGCCGGTTAGCGCTCGTTATTTTCAGTGCCGCAATGGCGTGTTCTTTTGGCGCCGCGGCACGGGCGGAAATCAAGACGCAGTGGATCGATTACAAGCAGGGCGATACGGCCCTTCAAGGTTACCTGGCTTACGACGACAACATCACTGGCAAGCGGCCGGGCGTGCTGTTGCTGCATCGGCGTGACGGCATGTCGGACCTGACGCTGGAAAACGCCAAAATGTATGCGCAGCAAGGTTATGTCGTGTTCGCCCCGGATATCTTCGGCAAGGACGTGCGGCCCAAGACCGTCCCGGAGCAGCAGGCACAAACGGCCATGTTCACCGCCAATCGCCCGCTGATGCACGCGCGAACACAGGTCGGCTTTGACGTGCTGCGCGCCAATCCGATGGTTGATGCCTCGAAGATTGCGACAGTCGGCTACTGCTTTGGTGGCGAAGTCGGGATCGAGTTCGCAGAGTCGGCCGCTCCGATTGTCGGGTCGGTGACGATCCACGGTTCGTTCCGCGGTTTCCCGGCCGAAGCGGCAAAGAATATCAACGGCCGCGTCCTGATCCTCCACGGTTCGGAAGACCCGGTTGCTCCAATCTCGGAGGTCGTCATGCTGGTCGATCAACTGCGTGCGGCGAAAGTGCCCTGGGAGCTCAACCTCTACAGCGGCACCGAGCACGGATTCTCAACGCCGAAAGACGCCGCTGAGGAACGAGCGAACGCCGAGTCGAAGGTTGCAACGGCGCGCTTCTTCAAGGATGTCTTCGGGCTCTGAGGCGCTCACACGCCTCTGCCAAAACCGCTCAACAGTGCGGTGTGAAGCACATCGGCTCGTAGCAGCGCCATAACGCGACCGGCGACGACTGTCCGTTGGTGCATGTCTGCATTGTGCACCAATTTAACTGGTTGCAGTCGGCTATGCAGCGCTGAGCTGGTTGCGCGCACGCGCCCGCCATCTTGTGCGACATTTTCTTTGCCGCCAGCGCGGGCGACAATGATGCTCCAGCCAGGGCCAAGGCCAATGCCACTGACGTCATCGATTTCATAAGCATGGATCAGCCTCCCAGATCGCCCCAGCAGCAGAAATTTTTCACAATCCTGCATTGTATACAAGGCGCGACGCACGATGATCACCAGCCAAAAATTTGCTCCGAATGAGACTTCCCGATCCGCCTTTACTCTTGGTCACCGATCGCCGGCAGGCGCGGCGTCCGCTCGCCGAGATTGTCCATGCGGCGGCGGAGGCTGGCTGCCGCTGGATCAGTCTGCGCGAAAAGGATTTGTCAGACGACGAGCAGGTGCCACTGGCGCGCAGCCTGGCGGCCGTCGCGCACCGTCACGGCGCGCGGTTGACGTTGCACGGTGAGGCTGAACTAGCGAAGCTCGCTGCAGCCGACGGCGTTCATCTTTCTGCCGGCCGCGACCCGGGGGCGGCACGCGCGCTTGTCGGGCCGCAAAGGCTCGTCGGGGTCTCGATCCACACCGTCACCGAGGTGGAAGCCATCGATCCCACCGCCGTCGACTACGCGCTCGCGGGACCCGCGTTCGAGACGGTCAGCAAGCCGGGCTATGGCCCGGAAATCGGGCGGCTCGGGCTTAGCGGTATCGTACGCGGCGCGCGCGTGCCGATCCTTGCCATCGGTGGCATCAACACGGCGCGGGTCGGAGAGGTGATAGCGGCGGGCTGCGCCGGCGTCGCGGTGATGGGCGGGGTCATGCGCGCCGCCGATCCGGCGCAGGAGGTGAGGGCTCTGTTGGCGACACTTAAGGGCGCTCTCGCTATCCGCGCGCCCGGTACGTACTGACGCCCTGGTCAGGCGCCCAGACACCCGTTGGGAGCTTTCCGGCCTGCCAAAAAACGTCAATCGGCATACCGCCGCGTGGATGAAAATAGCCGCCAATGCGCAGCCATTTCGGCTTCAACAAACCGACCAGTTTTTTCCCGATCGTCACTGTACATTCCTCGTGGAATGCGCCGTGATTGCGATAGCTGTTGAGGTAGAGCTTGAGCGACTTCGATTCCACGAGCCAGCTGCGCGGCACGTAGTCGATCACCAGCGTCGCAAAGTCGGGCTGGCCGGTAACCGGACAGATCAGCGTGAATTCCGGAAAAGTAAAGCGCGCGACGTAGTTCGTATCGGGATGCGGATTGTGCACGCGGTCGAGCACCGCCTCGCCGGGCGAAACAGGAGTCGCGGTGGGCCGGCCAAGTTGAAGCCGCTTCTGCGCCATGATGACTGCATGCCTCGCTTTGGCGGGGCATGACAAGCGCCTTGCCGATCCTGTAGAAGCCCGCTGCGCGGCGCGTGATCCCGAAAGGTCACGCTTGGCCAGTCTACACCGGGAGCGAGCATGACCGCCATCGTCGACATCATCGGCCGGGAAATTCTCGACAGCCGCGGCAATCCGACTGTCGAAGTCGACGTTGTGCTCGCCGACGGTTCGCTCGGCCGCGCCGGCGTGCCGTCGGGCGCTTCGACCGGGGCGCACGAGGCCGTCGAACTGCGCGATGGCGGCAAACGCTACCTCGGCAAGGGCGTGCGCAATGCGGTTGAGGCGGTCAACAGCGAAATCTTTGACGCGCTGAGCGGAATGGAGGCCGAGGCGCAGATCAAAATCGACGAGACAATGATTGCGCTCGACGGCACGCCCAACAAGGGCCGGCTTGGCGCCAACGCCATTTTGGGCGTGTCGCTGGCCGTCGCCAAGGCTGCGGCCATCGCCAACAACCTGCCGCTTTATCGCTATGTCGGCGGCGCTGCCGCTCGTCTCCTGCCCGCGCCGATGATGAATATTCTCAATGGCGGAGTACACGCCGACAACCCGATCGACTTTCAGGAATTCATGATCATGCCGCTTGGCGCTTCGTCATTTGCCGAAGCGCTGCGCACGGGCTCGGAGATTTTTCATACGCTGCGCGCGTCTCTTAAGGCTACCGGCCACAACACCAATGTGGGCGACGAGGGCGGCTTTGCACCGAATCTGCCGACGGCTGAAGCGGCACTCGATTTCATCCTCGCGGCGGTCGAGATGGCTGGCTACCGCATCGGTCACGACGTGATGATTGCGCTCGATCCGGCGGCGAGCGAATTTTTCAGCGACGGCGCCTATCGCTACAAGGGCGAAGGCAAAGTGCGCTCGATCGAGCAGCAGGTGGATTATCTCGCCGAACTGGTCAAACGCTACCCGATCGTGTCAATCGAAGACGGGATGGCCGAAGACGATTTTGCCGGCTGGAAGGCGCTGACGCAGAAAATTGGCGACCGCTGTCAGCTCGTCGGCGACGACGTTTTTGTGACGAATGTCGCGCGATTGTCGGAAGGGATCACAAACGGCATCGGCAATTCGATTCTGATCAAGGTCAACCAGATCGGAACTCTGACCGAGACTCTCGCTGCCGTCGAAATGGCCCACAAGGCCGGTTATACGGCCGTTATGTCGCATCGCTCCGGCGAAACCGAGGATTCTACAATCGCCGATCTCGCGGTGGCGACCAATTGCGGTCAGATCAAGACCGGTTCCGTTGCGCGTTCCGACCGCACAGCGAAGTACAATCAGTTGTTACGCATTGAAGAGGAACTTGGGGCGCAAGCGCGGTATGCCGGTCGTGCGGCTTTTAGGGTGATCGCGTAGCTGTTACCGGTGCGTAACTTGTCCGGCCATGACAACCGGCGCTATACCTATGCTGCACTGCGGGGGAATGAGGGGCCGCAGCGTTTGCGGAAACGGCAATATGGATCAGACGCCTGAATTAAGGCTGGGAAGCCGCAAGCTTGCGGCCGAGCGGTTGCGCGATTTCGTGGTGACGTCGGTCGATGCAGCGCTTCCTTCCGACGCGCCATTTTATCATCTCGTGCTTGACCGCGTCTTTCCCGACGATGTTTACGCCAGCATGCTCGCCAACATGCCGGACGCGTTGGATTATCGGCCGATGCATGGGCGCAGCAAAGGCCACGATCTGGCCGACGGCACGCATACGCGCGTCAAGATCGACCTGTTTCCGGAATATATCCGTCACCTGACACCGGCAAAGCGTGCCGTCTGGGATATCGTCGGCCGCGCATTGTGCTCGAATGAGGTCAAAGACGCGTTCGTGCGCCGCCTCGCACCTCCGTTGGCGCGCCGCTTCGGTTCCGGCTATGGCGACGTCGGCATGTATCCGATCCCAGTCCTGACGCGCGACATTCCCGGCTATCTGATCACCCCGCACACCGATACTCGCTGGAAGGGGATTACCGTTCAGCTTTATCTGCCGCGGGATCGGTCGATTGCACACATCGGCACGATTTTTCACGAAAAGCTTGCCGACGGTTCGTTGCCGAAACGGAAACAGATGACGTTTGCGCCCAACAGCGGATACGCGTTTGCGGTCGGCACCGACACGTGGCATTCGGCCGACGCGGTCGGGCCCGAAGTGCAGACGCGCGACAGTATTCTTCTGACCTATTTCGTCGACGCAGGCGCACTGCGCTACTTGCGCAACCGGGCCAAGCGTTTCGGCAACTTCGTCTTCAGCGAGGTTCGCAATCGCCTGCCGTGACGGCTTGGTCACTGCGCCGATGGCAGCCAAAACCGAACTCGCGGCTATTCGCCCTGAGCAGCTATTAATGCGGTCTTAAGCCGTGTCCTCGCATGCTGCGGCATGGTCACTCGCAAGCGTCTGCGTTCGTTCCTGACCGCGCTCGGCCTCTACGTCATGGCCGCGCTGCTTATCGGCTATTTCGGCGTCAATGCCTTCAGCGGCAATCGCGGGATTAAAGCCAAGCAGGATATCGATCAACAGACAGCCGCGCTTACTGCCGAACTTGACCGCCTCAAGCTCGAGCGTGCGCAATGGGAGCGGCGCGTTGGCCTGCTTAAGTCAAGCCGCCTCGATCCGGACATGCTCGACGAGCGCACCCGCGCTCTTCTCGACTACACGGGGCCAAGCGATCTTACGCTGATGCTTGAGTCGCGACTGCGCGCTGCGCAACCCGTCGCCAGCCCTTGAACTTCGCGCCACTCTCCCCAAAATTGATTTTTAGTGGCAATGATTTGGGCGGCTGCCTCAATCCCCGCAATTAAGCGGCCGACTTCCGCAATCGGATGATTTCGGATATGGGGAAGAGCCCGCCCGCGCTGTCTTGAGGACAATAAATGGCCGTAGCCCAGGAACTCCGCCCCGCCGTTGATTGGAGTGCGCCGCACAATCCAGCTCCGGAGTTCACCAAGGAGGCGGAATTCCAGGCGTTGCGCCAAATGCTGCTGATCCGACGCTTCGAAGAGAAGGCCGGACAGATGTATGGCATGGGCCTGATCGGCGGCTTCTGTCACCTTTACATCGGCCAGGAAGCTGTCGTCGTCGGCATGGAAATGGCGAAGCGCGACAGCGACCAGATGATCACCGGTTACCGCGATCACGGCCACATGCTGGCGTGCGGCATGAATCCCAAGGGCGTGATGGCAGAACTCACGGGACGCCGCGGCGGCTATTCCAAGGGGAAGGGCGGCTCGATGCACATGTTCTCCCGCGAGAAGAATTTTTATGGCGGGCACGGCATCGTCGGCGCGCAGGTGCCGCTCGGCACCGGCCTCGCCTTTGCCAATAAGTATCGCGGCAACGACAACGTGTGCCTGACCTATTTCGGCGACGGCGCCGCCAACCAGGGCCAGGTGTACGAAAGCTTCAATATGGCGGAGCTGTGGAAGCTCCCGGTCGTCTACGTCATCGAGAACAATCGCTACGCCATGGGGACCGCGGTGCTGCGCTCTTCGGCGCAGACCGATTTCTCCAAACGCGGCCTGTCATTCAACATCCCGGGCGTCCAGGTGGATGGCATGGACGTACGCGCGGTCAAGGCGGCAGGCGAAGAGGCGATGGCATGGTGCCGCGCCGGCAAAGGTCCGACCATTCTGGAAATGATGACATACCGCTATCGTGGCCACTCGATGTCGGACCCGGCCAAATACCGGACCAAGGAAGAAGTCGACAAAGTTCGCACCGAGCACGATCCGATCGAGCAGGTCCGGCAGCGGCTTCTCGAAAAGAAATGGGCGAGCGAAGACGAGCTGAAGAAGATTGACGCCTCGGTTCGCGCCGTCGTCAATGAAGCCGCCGAATTCGCCACCCACGATCCCGAACCCGATCCTGCCGAGCTTTACACCGATGTCTATCGGTGAAGATTCCCGCGCGTCCGCACAGCCGTAACCGTCGTTCTGTAAGTCATTGAGCCACCGCTATGCCGACCCAAGTTCTGATGCCCGCGCTTTCGCCGACCATGGAGAAGGGCAACCTCTCCAAGTGGCTCAAGAGGGAAGGCGACACGGTCAAATCCGGCGACGTGATCGCTGAGATCGAGACCGACAAAGCCACCATGGAAGTGGAAGCCGTCGACGAAGGCACGCTCGGCAGAATTCTCGTGCCGGAAGGCACGAATGATGTGGCGGTCAACACGCCGATCGCCATGATCCTTGCCGAGGGCGAAGACAACGCCGCGCTCAAGGACGCCAAGCCGACCGCGCCTGCTGCACCATCACCCGCAGCCGCTGAGCCCGCCAAGGCACTACTACCCGCGGAGCCCAAGACCGAGCCACATGCGCCTCCGCCACCGGCAACGGCGGCCGAGCCCGAGGTTCCGGCGGGCACGGAAATGGTCACCATGACCATGCGCGAAGCACTGCGCGACGCCATGGCGGAAGAGATGCGCCGGGACCCCGACGTCTTCGTCATGGGCGAGGAGGTCGCCGAATATCAGGGTGCCTACAAGGTGACGCAGGGATTGCTCCAGGAATTCGGCGCGCAGCGCGTCATCGACACGCCGATCACCGAGCATGGTTTCGCCGGCCTTGGCGTCGGTGCAGCGCTTGCCGGATTGAAACCAATCGTCGAGTTCATGACGTTCAATTTCGCCATGCAGGCGATGGACCAGATCATCAATTCGGCGGCGAAGACGCCTTACATGTCCGGCGGCCAGGTCCAGGTGGCGCTGGTGTTTCGCGGGCCGAATGGACCCGCGGCGCGTGTCGCCGCACAGCATAGTCAGGACTATTCGTCCTGGTACTCGCATGTTCCGGGCGTGAAAGTGATCGCGCCGTCGAACGCGGCCGACGCCAAGGGGTTGCTCAAGGCCGCCATCCGCGATCCCAATCCGGTGATCTTTCTCGAGAACGAAATTCTCTACGGCCACTCGTCGCCGGTGCCGAAGCTCGATGACTATGTGCTCCCGATCGGCCGCGCGCGCGTGGTGCGTGGCGGCTCCGACGTCACCATCGTCGCCTGGTCGATCGGCATGACCTACGCGCTCAAGGCTGCCGAAGAATTGGCGAAAGAGAACATCACCGCCGAAGTGATCGACCTGCGAACGCTAAAGCCGATGGATAGCGCGACGATCGTTAAGTCGGTGAAGAAGACCGGACGCCTCGTCGCCGTCGAGGAAGGCTGGAAGCAATCCGGCGTCGGCGCCGAGATTGCCGCCCGCATGCTGGAAGAGGCTTTCGACTATCTCGACGCCCCCGTCGCGCGCGTTAGCGGCAAGGACGTGCCGATGCCGTATGCCGCCAATCTCGAAAAGCTCGCGCTGCCGTCGGTCGCCGACGTGGTCGAGGCGGCAAAGGCTGTTTGCTACCGCTGAAGTTTTTCTCAAAGACCCGAGTAGCCGCTCCATGCCCATCAACATCCTCATGCCGGCTTTGTCGCCCACGATGGAGAAGGGCAACCTCGCCAAGTGGCTCAAGAAGGAAGGCGAGGCGGTCAAGACCGGCGATGTCATCGCCGAGATCGAGACCGACAAGGCGACGATGGAATACGAAGCTGTCGATGACGGCGTCATCGCCAAGATCGTGGTGCCGGAGGGCACCCACGACGTGCCGGTCAATCAGTTGATCGCCGTGCTGGCGCAGGAAGGCGAAGACTCGAAAGCCGCGGCGGCCGCGGCTGGGAAGGGAGCGCCACCTGCCGCGCCGCCGAGCGCTTCAGCCTCTGCGCCCCAGCCGGCGGCGGTGACCATCGCGCCAGAAGTGGCTGCCGCGAGAGTGCCCGCGCCGGCTGCCGCGCCTCAAGCGCCTGTTAACGGTGCCGGCGTGCACGGCGCTCCGCGTATTTTTTCTTCGCCGCTGGCGCGGCGGCTGGCGAAGGATGCCAACATCGATCTCGGCCGCGTTCAGGGGACCGGCCCCCACGGCCGCGTTATTGCCCGCAATGTCGAAGCGGCGAAATCGGGCCAAGGCTTGCGCGCGTCATCCGCTCCGGCCGCGCCTGGGGCCGCGCCCCCTCCAGCCATCGCGCCCTCAATGTCGGATCAGCAGATCCGCGCGCTTTATGAGGATGGCAGCTTCGACTTCATCCCGCACGACAACATGCGCCGCACCATCGCGCAGCGGCTCACGTCGTCGACGCAAACCATTCCGCATTTCTATCTGACGCTCGACTGCGACATCGGCAAGCTGCTCGACGCGCGCGAGGAGATCAACGCGCAGGCGCCGAAGGACAAGGACGGCAAGCCCGCCTACAAACTCTCGGTCAACGATTTCGTCATCAAGGCGTTGGCGCTTGCGCTGCAACGCGTACCAGACGCCAACGTCAGCTGGACCGAAGCCGGCATGCTCAAACACAAGCATTCCGACGTCGGCGTTGCGGTCGCTTTGCCGAGCGGCTTGATCACGCCGATCATCCGCAACGCTGAGACCAAATCGCTCTCCGCTATCTCGAACGAAATGAAAGATTTGGTCGGGCGTGCGCGCGCGCGGCGGCTCAAGCCTCAGGAATACCAAGGTGGCACCACGTCGGTGTCGAACCTCGGCATGTACGGCATCAAGGATTTCACCGGCGTGATCAATCCGCCGCAATCGACAATTCTTGCGGTCGGCACCGGCGAGGAGCGCGCCGTGGTGCGCAACGGCAAGATCGAAGCCGCCCACATCATGAGCGTCACGATGTCTTGCGACCATCGCGCGGTCGACGGCGCGCTCGGCGCCGTGCTGATCGGCGCATTCAAGGCGCTGATCGAAAATCCAGTGATGATGCTGGTCTAGGCATCTATCTTGCTTCGACGACGCGTGGCGTTCCTGCGCCCGATCCAAACGAATAGCTTCGCCCAGCGGCTCACCAATGGATGACCTCATCTCCGGCTATCGCCGGTTTCGCACCGACACATGGCCTGCCGAACGCGCCCGCTTCGAGGAATTGAGCCGACTGGGGCAGCGGCCGCGGGCCTTGGTGATCGCTTGTTCGGACAGCCGGACCGATCCGCAGATGGTGTTCAACGCGGTGCCGGGCGAACTCTTTGTCATCCGCAACGTCGCCAATCTTGCGCCACCGTACGGCCCCGACGATCAGCCGCACGGCGTCAGTTCGGCAATCGAATTCGCGGTGCGGACGCTCAAGGTGCGCGACATCGTGGTCATGGGGCACGCCATGTGCGGCGGCATCAAAGCGCTCCTCGAGGGCACGCCGGCGGAATTGGCGGACTTCGTCGGGCAATGGGTCCGCATCGCCGAACCGGCGCGCCAGCGTGCCATCACGGCGCCGCCCCATGAGCGGCATACCGTCTGCGAGCATAAGTCGGTCCGGCTGTCGCTTGAGAACCTTATGACCTTCCCCTGGATCAAGTCAGCGGTTGAAGCCGGCGAGTTACGGCTCCATGGCTGCTTCTTTGATATCCGCTCCGGCATTCTCGAGCGGCTCGGCGACGACGGCGTATTCCGGCCCATTCCCGACAACGAGCGGCGTTAGCGCCCGCAAGAGCGCGTTGCTCAAAGACCCTTGCACACGGGCTCGCGATAGGGCTCTAACGTCGCTTGTCTTACGTCACTGGGCGGCCTTCCCTAAATAGGGAGGGTGATCGGGACCCCCGCGAGGCTAGTCAATGGCAGATACGGCATTCGACGTCATCATCATCGGCTCTGGACCGGGCGGCTACGTGTGCGCCATCCGCGCCGCGCAACTCGGCTTCAAGACCGCGATTGTCGAACGCGAATATCTGGGCGGCATTTGTCTCAACTGGGGCTGCATCCCGACCAAGGCGCTGCTGCGCTCGGCGGAGATTTTCCGCTATCTGCAGCACGCGAAAGACTATGGGCTTTCCGCCGGCGAGGTGACTTACGATCCGACCGCCGTGGTGAAGCGCTCGCGCGCGGTGTCGAAGCGGCTCAACGACGGCGTCGGCTTCCTCATGAGGAAGAATAAGGTTGCCGTGATCTGGGGTGAAGCCTCGATCGACGCGCCCGGCAAGATCACCGTTAAGGCTGGCAAGAGCGAAGCGCCGAAAGGCGCGCTCGGTCCCGGCGCCTACCAGGCCAAGCACATCATCCTTGCGACCGGCGCCAGGCCGCGTGTGCTACCCGGCCTCGAACCGGACAAGAAACTGGTCTGGACCTATTTCGAAGCGATGGTCCCCGATCGCTTTCCCAAATCGCTCCTGGTCGTCGGCTCCGGCGCGATCGGCATCGAGTTCGCCTCGTTCTACCGCACGCTCGGCGCCGACGTGACCGTCGTCGAAGTGCTGCCGCAAATTCTGCCCGTCGAGGATGCCGAGATCGCCGTCTTCGCGCGCAAAAGTTTCGAGAAACAAGGCATCAAGATTTTCACCGGCGCCAAGGTGACGAAGCTCGACAAGCAAGCCGACAGCGTCACCGCCACTATCGATGACGGCAAAGGCGGCAGGCAGACGCTGACCGTGGACCGCGTCATCGCCGCGGTCGGCGTTGTCGGCAACATCGAAAATCTCGGACTGGAAAAGCTCGGCGTAAAGACCGAGCGCGGCGAGATCGTCGTGGACGGTGTCGGCAAGACCAGCGTGCCGGGCATTTATGCCATCGGCGATGTCGCCGGTCCCCCATTGCTCGCACACAAGGCCGAACACGAAGGCGTCATCTGTGTCGAGGCGATCAAGGGTCTGCACCCGCATCAGATCGAGAAGAGCCTCATTCCCGGCTGCACCTATTGCACGCCGCAAATCGCCTCGGTCGGGCTCACCGAGCAAGCGGCGAAGGACAAGAAGATCGATATTCGCGTCGGCCGCTTTCCGTTCGTCGGCAACGGCAAGGCGATCGCGCTTGGCGAGGATCAGGGCCTCGTCAAGGTGATCTTCGACAAGAAAACCGGGCAGCTTCTCGGCGCCCACATGGTCGGCGCCGAAGTCACCGAGCTGATCCAGGGCTACGTGGTGGCGATGAACCTTGAGACGACCGAAGAAGAGCTGATGCACACCGTGTTCCCGCATCCGACACTGTCGGAAATGATGAAGGAAGCGGTGCTGGACGCTTATGGGCGAGTGTTGAATATTTGAGCTGACGCGTTCCGCTTGCGAGCATATTTTTATTGGGGCGCTTGGTGAGCGTTCGGCGGAGGCCGATCATGCCGCTTTTCCTGCACGAACTTGCTCAAGTCCGGGGCGCACTTTGCATCGTCGCATTGGGTGTCGTGACAGTCCTCGCGGCTTGCTCCGAAAGATCGCAATCGATCGCTGATTACATAGCTTCGATCTGCGCGGCGCAATTTCGTTCGGCGCCGCCCGACGAGGCGCCTTTCCTGACCGAAAATGTGAGCGCCATGTCGAAGATGATGGTCGACATGGGCATCTCTCCGTCGGGAGATATCGACCATGATTTTGTCTCGATGATGGTGCCGCACCATCAAGGCGCTATCGACATGGCAAGGGCCGAGTTGCGTTACGGCCATAATGAACAGCTAAGACGTATGGCCCAGGAAATCATCGTCACTCAGCAGCAGGAGATTGCCGCCATGCGGCTTGCGATCGGCGAAGCTCTGCCGCCGTCTGCTGCATCGCCCGACAAAGCATCGTCGACCACACCGGGCGGCGCCAAGTCTCCGTAGACGGTCCAAATCCAGAAGGAGTTGCGACATGAGAGCTGGATTCTTGATGAGCGTCATATTGACCACCGCGGCCATCACCGCCGTTCGACCCGCTGCGTCGGGACAAGTGCCGGGAGCGGCCAGCGACCCGGATGTACCGGTCAGTCATCGCGATCGCGTCTACGCGGCGGAGCAGTTCTCCAACACAGTCTCCGTGACCGATCCCGCCGACAACAAATTGCTCGGCGTCATCCGGCTGGGCGAGCCTTCGCCGGCAAATTTCAGTCCGTTATACAAGGGACAGGTTCTGGTGCATGGCATGGGCTCTTCGCCCGATCACCACACCCTCGCCATTGTCTCGATCGGATCGAATTCAGTCACTTTTATCGACACGGCGACGAATGCCGTGAAGCACACCACGTATGTGGGCCGGTCGCCACACGAGGCTTTCTTCACGCCTGACGCCAAGGAAGTCTGGATCACAGTCCGCGGCGAGAACTACGTATCGGTGCTTGACGGTGCGACCTACGAGGAGAAAGCCCGGATCGTCACGCCCAACGGGCCTGGAATGACGATTTTCTCGCCGGACGGCAAATACGGCTATGTCTGCTCGTCCTTCAATCCGGAAACTGATGTGGTCGCTGTCGCGGATCACTCGATCGCCGGCAAAGTCACACAAGCAAGTCCATTCTGCCCCAATATCGCTGCTACGCCGGATGGTTCACAGGTTTGGTTCACGTTGAAGGACACTGGCAAGACCCAAGTCTTCGACGCCCATCCTCCATTCGGGGTGTTGAAGACGCTCGACACCGGTCCGATCACCAACCACGTCAATATCGTCCATAACGGCAACGGAACGTTTGCTTACGTCACGATCGGCGGCCTCAATGAGGTAAAGGTTTTCCGCACCGACAATTTCGATCAGGTCGCGACGATCTCCGTCGGCAAACTGCCCCATGGGATTTGGCCGTCGGGAGACGGAACGCGCGTGTATGTCGGCCTTGAGGGGGACGATCAGATGATCGCGATTGACACGTCAACCAACAGAGTTGTGGCTTCCGTCCCGATCGGCCAGGCCCCGCAAGCCATTGCCTATGTGCCCAATGCTGTTCCGGCCGGCGCAGGAACTGACGGCCTAGTGCCGCTGGGTGTGGCCGGCCAAGCTGCGCATTTCGCGATGCGGACGCCCGGCGCACAAGAGGGAAACGTTTCGCAGCCGACCAGCGTGGCGCTTTACGATCAAGGATTGGTGCAGGTGCTTGAGGCTTCCGTCACCGGGCTTGAACCCAAACAAGCTTATCTGCTCGCGCTGTCCGATCGTCCGGACGGCGGCGGATCTCTCGAGGGGCTATCCAGCTTCATGACCAATCCGGCCGGAGCGGCGATCGTTAACGCCATCGGCCCCATCCGTCAGGTGGTGCAGGGAGAGGATAAGGTGCCGCGGCGGTATCTGGTGATCGTGTCGGGAACCGTCCAGGAGCACGGTGCTCCTGTTCAGGTCCAGGTGGAATAGGCGGCGCGATTTAACTGACCAATCCCGCCATCGGCTTCACATCCGCGCTGCCGGGAAAAACGTTGTCAGCAAGTGCGCGATCGTCGGCGCGCAGATGATCTTTCAACAGGCCTTTGAGCACGGCGCGCAGATCGGTGGTCGGCTTGAGGTCGCGGTTCTCGTAAAGATCGGCCGGCCTGAGCCCCGGCCAATCGGCAACGATGCGGCCGCCTTTGAGCGCGCCGCCGACAAGGAGCGCGACCGTCGCAGTGCCGTGGTCGGTGCCGTCGGTGCCGTTGATGTGGGCGGTACGGCCGAATTCGGTGGCCAGCACCACCACAGTATCGCGCCAGGCCGGACCCATGTTTGTCTGGATCGTTCCAAGGGCGTCATCGAGCGCGCCAAGCAGCTGCGACAAGCGCCCTTGCGCAATGCCTTCGTTGAAATGCGTATCCCAGCCATCGAGCGCCAGCGCGCCGACACGCGGCCCGTCGGGCTGCGCCAAAAATTTTGCAGCCGTGCCGGCGGCCTCGGCGAAATAGGCGCGCACCTGCGCGGGTCGGGGACCGCCCGGTTTTTGCGTCATGTCGCCGGACTGCTCGATCGCGGTCACCCGGGCGTTGTCTTCCAGCACGCTGGCGAGCTTCACATCGGTGTGGCGGTAGAGATCGAGCAGGCGCTGCACCGTATCGGGACTGGCGGGCGCCGCGCGCTGCGGTGACCAGGACAGGACCGGCGCCGATCCGCGCACGACAAGCGGCGTTACCGGGCCGACCGCAAATACTTTGCTGCGTTTCGGATCGACCCGCCCGCCGGGGGTGAGACCTGCGACCGCGCGGTTGAGCCAGCCGCTCTCGCTGATGGCGGGCCTGGGCAGGCCGCTTTCGAGCAAATCCTGGCCGTCGAAATGCGAGCGTTCACGATATGGCGTGGCGCAGGCGTGCACGATGATTGCTTCGTTGGCCCCATACATACGATTCAGATTGGGCATCGCAGGGTTCAGCGCAAAGAAGTCGTTGAGCTTGAGCGCTGGCGTCTTGCTGTCGAGCGTCAGCGCCCTGTCACCGCGGAGCGCGACCCAGTTCGGATCGCCGACCGGAGCGACCGCAGCAAGCCCGTCGAGCGCGCCGCGCAGGATGATCGTCAGAAAGCGCGGGTCGCGGCCTTCGGCGTGGGCGAGTTTCGGCAGATACGCCCAGGCGAACAGTGTGCCTGAGGTCAGCACCAGGTCGCGGCGTGACGGAGCGTGAAGCAGGTTCATGGTCATCTCCGCAGAAATTCCGGCGCCATGACGAGGAGCGCCAATGCCTGGGGCCGGCTCTCCGCACGCGCGATGGTCTCGCGCGTTTCGGGCGAGGCGAGGGGACCAAGCACGTTATCGAGCACGGTGCGCGGGTCGCCATTGTTCGCGCCCAACTGACCGGCGAAGCCGTTGGCGATGTCGAGACGGTGCGGCACGCCATCGATCCAGGCAGCTTCGGTGTCGGGATAGCCGTTCGGCGCCAGCGGCCGCCACAGCGCTTCACCGAGCGTCGCCTGCGCGCCCAGAATGCGTCCGACCGGGATTGCTTCGGGCGTTGCGGTCAGCCGCAGCACGCCGGCGACCCACTCGGAGGGTTGCTTGAGCTTGACCCGCTGCGGAGTCCAGGACTCGTCGGCTGCGATCAATGTCTTGCTGACTTCCTTGAGATCGCCGCCCGTATCGGTGAACGTCTTGGCAAGTTTCGCGATGAGCGACGGCGGCGGATCGTCAGCCACAAAGTGACGGGCGAGCTTTTCCGCAATATGCTGCGCCGTCGCCGGGTGGCTCGCCACGTCGGCGAGCACCGCGTGCCCTTGTCCGACCCCATTATCCGGGTAACGCTTGCCGAGTACGACCTTGTCGCCCGGCTCGTGCAGGCGCTGCGAGAACACGAATTCTCCGCCATGCGCCGGTTCTTCCGGCGCGATCCAGGTCCAGCCGGTGATCACATTGGCAAAGCTCGTGACATCCTGCTGCGTATAGCCGCTGCGGACGCCGAGCGTGTGCAGTTCGAGAATTTCGCGAGCGAGATTCTCGTTCAATCCTTTGTCGCGGTTGATGCCGGCGGTCGAGTTGGCGCCCATGGACTGGACGTTGTCCAAATAGAACAGCATCCCTGGGTGGCTTTCGACGGCTTGCAGCAAATCGGCAAAGCGCCCGAGGACGTGCGGGCGGATCGCCTCACGCTCGAACGGACCGGCCATCTCGACGATCTTGTCGGCCGATATGCAGAAGTGATTGGACCAGAACCACACCAACCGCTCGACGAATCCGATGTTGGCGCCAGTCGCGGCGTCGAAGCGTGCCTTGGCCTCGTCCTGAAGGAGCTGTTGTGGCAGTGGCGGTTGCGGGTTGGCCGCCGGCTTCGGCGGGGGCAACTGCACGCACGGCGTCGCCGCGGACTTCGAGCATTCGGTAACATTGGCGTTCGTCTGCGTGACGGAGTTTTTGGCCTCAACCTCTTTCTGCGCCCGCAGCGCGAGTTTTTGCTTGGCGGCCTGTTCAGCGCGAAAGTCGAACACCTTGCGCGCCAACTCGCCGCTCGACGGCAAATTCGCGTTCAAGCGTCCGGCGTCAGGGCGATCCAGATCGGCCAGTATGGCGCCGCGCGGATCGTCGGCGATGGCCGCAATCGAACCGCCAAGCGGCCCGAAACCGAACCGGTGCAGGCCGAGTGCTGCCGCCTCTTTTCCACGAGGGCTCATCACGTCCTCCGCAACGCCGAAGTAGGCGCCGGGTTATTAGTAGAGTTTATTGTGGCAAAAGTTTCAACGGGGCGCACGAAACCTTGTTGATTTGCTTACAATTCGTTCACGTAAAAGCATTGGTTAGCGGCGCTCATAGTAAATGCACACCTTGCGGTGCAGCACGCCGCCTCGTAAGTAAGTGGAAAACATGTTGTCGGAGCCTTCATGACCGTCGTCATCGACACATTGTCCGGTCCAGCGGCTGCGCCACGCCACCCCGAGAAGGCGCATCGGCCCGATCAACCGACGCTGCGCAAGCCCGACTGGATTCGCGTCAAGGCGCCGGTGTCGCCCGGCTACGTGGCGACGCAGAAAATCGTTCGCGACAATCGCCTGCATACGGTCTGCGAGGAGGCGGGCTGCCCCAACATCGGCGAGTGCTGGGACAAAAAGCACGCCACCTTCATGATCATGGGCGACACCTGCACGCGGGCATGTGCCTTCTGCAATGTCAAAACCGGCTTGCCTGGTCCACTTGATCCCGCCGAGCCTGAGCACGTTGCCGATGCGACGGCGAAGCTCGGTCTCGCCCACATCGTGATTACCTCGGTCGACCGCGACGATCTCGACGACGGTGGCGCAGCGCACTTTGCTGCCGTCATTGACGCGATCCGCGCCAAATGTCCTCACACGACAATTGAGGTCCTGACGCCGGATTTTCTGCGGAAGGAGGGCGCCGTCGAAGTCGTGGTTGCGGCGCGGCCGGACGTCTTCAATCACAATCTCGAAACAGTGCCGTCGAAATATCTCACGGTGCGTCCGGGCGCGCGCTACTTCGCGTCAATCCGGCTGCTGCAGCGGGCGAAGGAAATCGATCCGCGCATCTTCACCAAATCAGGAATCATGGTTGGGCTCGGCGAGGAGCGAAATGAAATTCTGCAGGTCATGGACGATCTGCGCGCCGCGGACGTCGATTTCCTGACCATCGGCCAATACTTGCAGCCATCGCGCAAGCATCATCCTGTCCTGCGATTTGTGCCGCCCGACGAATTCGAGGCTCTGGCAACCATTGCCTACGCCAAGGGCTTCTCGATGGTGTCGGCGTCGCCGCTCACCCGCTCGTCGCATCATGCAGGCGAAGATTTCGCGCGGCTGAAGGCGCAGCGCTCGGCGCGCTGAGTCGATGCCGCAATTCTCAACCACGCGGCGGGTGCAGCACTCCGCGGCCGACATGTTCGACCTTGTCGCGGATGTCGAGCGCTATCCGGAATTTGTGCCGCTGTGCCAGGCGTTGAACGTTCGCAAACGCACTCCGGCGAGCGAGGGCAAGGAGGTGATCATCGCCGACATGACGATCGCGTATAAGTTCATCCGTGAGACATTCACCAGCAGGGTCACACTTGATCGCCCAAACCTCGGATTTTCGTCGAATACCTCGAAGGACCCTTTCAACGCATGAACAACCGATGGAGCTTTCGTCCGTCCGGCGATCGCGCCTGCGATGTCGAGTTTTTCATCGTCTATGAATTTCGCAGCCGCACGCTCGCTCTGTTGATGGGCAGCATGTTTGATGCCGCGTTTCGGCGCTTCGCCGTTGCCTTCGAACGGCGCGCCGATCAAGTCTATGGCGCGCAGCCCGCGTAGGGACGCTCTGGCTTAGAGGTACAGTGGGCGCTTGCGGGACCGAATGCCCCGGCGCAGTCGGATGCCGACTTTGAGATTAGAATAAATCTCTTATGCTAAATTGGCGGTCCGCTCCGCTGCGGCAGTCTGCTATCGAAATCACAATAGGCGCTTATTCGCAAAGAGGACCTCAATTGGAGACGCAACATTTCAGATATGCGCTCGCGCTGGTGGCAGCTTTTGTTTTATGCACGACGGTTCGTTCATCCGAGATATTCTCCGGGAAGATCGTATCCGTCATCGTCGGCGCCGATGCGGGCGGCGGGTTTGACGCTTATGGACGCGCGGTGGCGCATCGGATCGGCCACTATCTCCCGGGCAATCCATTGGCGATCGCGCGTAACCAGCCGGGCGCGGGCAGCGGTACGGCCGCAGCTTATATTTACAATCTCGCGCCGAAGGACGGCACCGAGATGGCGTCGCTGTTTCCGGGTGTCATCGTTAGCCAGTTGCTCGACGAGCGGCCTTCGACACAATTCGATCCAAAGCGGTTCAATTATCTCGGCAGCGTCTATGGTGGGCCGCGCATCTGTCTGACCTACGGTCCGTCGAAAATCAAAACGTTCAAAGATGCGCTGACGCAAAAGGGTATCTTCGGTGCGACCGCAGTTGGCGGCGCCAGCCGCGATTACGCTAACCTCGTCATGCGGATCGCCGGTGCCAAATTTGATCTGGTTGCGGCTTACAAGGGTCCCAACGAGATTTATCTCGCGACGGAGCGTGGCGAAATCGATGGCGTATGCGGGCAGGATTGGTGAGCGTTTAAGTTGTTGAGGCCAAGTTGGCTGGAAAACAGAACGGTCAATATCCTGTTACAGATCGGGCCGGAGCCGGCTCTCGAATTGACGGCAATGGGCGTCCCTCATCTATGGAGTTTCGTCACGGACCCGCGGGATCGCGCCGCTGCTGAGTTGGTCGTCACCCAGCAGATTTTCGGTGGACCTTATGTCGTCCCGCCCGACGTGCCTTCGGAACGAGTGCGATTGTTGCGTGAGGCCTTCATGAATGTCATGACGGACGAGGAGTTTCTCGCCGAGATCGCACAGGACCGGCTCGAGGTAAGGCCGGTGACCGGCGACGTTGTGCAGGCGCTCATCGGAAGCTTTATTCCGCGCCGCAGCCGCTGGTCGAATATGCGAAAGCGATCGTCAGCGGTCGCTGAAAGTTCGATCTGATGGTCTCCTATCACGATGCAAGGCCACGCTCATGACCCTAATTTTGTCGAACGAGGAGATCGCAGAGTTGTTGCCGATTTCCGATTGCCTCGATCGTATGGAAGATGCCTATCGCGTATTGGGGCATGATCGGGCAATCAACCGGCCGCGTTCGGATATTTGCGCGCTCCCGCAGGACGATATATATTCAAGACCATGGATGGCATGCTGCCGAAATATGAGGTCGCCGCGCTGCGACTGAACTCGGATGTCATCCGCTGGAGCGCGTCATCATCCTCGGTACTCAAGCAAAAGGAGCCCATGGGACCCGGCGGCACTTGGATCGGGCTGGTGATGCTGTTCTCGACTAGGAACGGCGAGCCGTTGGCGATCATTCCGGACGGAGTGATCCAGCAATTGCGTGTGGCAGCAACACAGGCGATTGGCGCAAAATACCTCGCGCACCCTGACGCCAGTATCTACGCGCAAATAGGTTCGGGCTGGCAGGGAAGCGGCCTGGCGCTGGCGATGGCGCATGTCCGCAAGTTTCGCGAAATCCGGGTGTTCAGTCCTACCAAGGCTAACCGTGAAAGACTTGCTGACAGCTTGCGCGATCGTTTTGGCATCATTGTCCGCACCGTCGACGATGCCGCCGAGGCGATGCAAGGCGCAGATATCGTGGGCACGGCCAACCAAATAGCCTAACGCCCGTGCTCAAATACGAGTGGCTCTCGCCCGGGGCTCATATCAATTCGATAAAGACGGCCGAGGTCGGCGTGGACGTGCTTGATCGCTGCCAGCAGGTCGTGCTGCACACGCAGATCGGCGAGCCTGCGAATTACGTGGTCGGCCGCGGCCAGCAACCGATCATGGCCATGATCCGAACGAGGTGTTGGACGGCGCGGTGGCCGATGTCCGGACGAGCCGGTTGTCTCGCAAATTCGATCGGCAAGGACGGCCGGATATCACTCAAATCGTAAGCGGCAAGGTCCAAGCCGCGCCGCCCGGCAGCCTGACCTGCTTTCTCAACAACATGGGACACGGCGTACAGTTTGCAGCGCTTGGCGCGCTCGCCTACGAGCGAGCCCAAAAGCGCGGCATCGGCCGATCGATCCCAACCGAGTGGCTCACGCAGACCGTGCATTCATAATCAAGTCGGGCGAGGGACTCCGCGCTCATATTCGTACGGCTCTGGAATCTTGAGTTTCGGCCAAGACACTGGAATCCAGGCAGCCTCTTCGGCAGTGGCATAATCGGTCTTTGGCCCTTTTCCACTATCGGCCATCCGCTAAACCGATGTAGCTTTATGCTGCGACCGGTGCGGCAAGAACGTTATCGAAGCGGAAGGGCAGGGACATGTTGAAAATCCGGCATATTGCGCTCGCCAGCGATCATCCCGGCAAGGCCGCGGAGTTCTACAAGTCGGCGTTCGGCTTCAAGGAGTTGCGGCGGTTCGGCCTTGATCCCAACAAACCCGACGAAGCGCCACGGCCGTCCGGTGTCTTCCTCACCGACGGCGTCCTCAACATCGCCATCCTCAAATTCGACAACGATCAGCTCGGCAAGGGCATCGACTTCGTCGGCATGCATCATTTCGGTGTCGTGGTCGACGACACCGAGGCCTGGACGAAAAAGCTCGAAGCCATGGGCGCACCCTGCATCGCCGATAAGGTCCCGCCCGGCGCCCATGCCGAACTGAAATTCCGCGGGCCCGACGGGGTCGTGTTCGACATTACCGGATCGCCTTGGGAGGGCAGCGCCCCCGTCGAAGAGAAGATGCCCACGGCGGCCGAATAAGATCGGCGCGGGATTTGCATTTGCCGTGGAGATTTCATGGCGCGGAGATACACGATGGACAGACGCATTCGCTCGCTTGCCGCCGGTGCGTTCATTGTTGCGGCTGGATCGGCTTCGGCGTTCGCCGCTGATTATCCGGCCCCGCAGGACGGCGACTGGGTTGCGCGCGACTTCAAGTTTCACACCGGCGAGGTCATTCCGGAACTGCGGCTGCACTACATCACCGTCGGCGAGCCATCGGGACAGCCGGTGTTGGTCATGCATGGCACCAACGGTGCTGCGCGCAGCATGCTGTTGCCCGCCTACGCCGGCGAATTGATCGGCCCCGGCCAGCCGCTCAACTCCAGCAAGTATTTCATCATCCTGCCGGATGCGATCGGTCACGGGAAGTCATCGAAGCCGTCCGACGGGCTGCGGATGAGTTTTCCAAAATACGATTACGACGATCTGATCGAAGCCACGTATCGGCTGCTGAATGACGGTCTCGGCATTCATCATCTGCGTTTGATTACCGGTCAATCCATGGGCGGCATGGAAACCTGGATGTGGGGCGAGAAGTATCCCAAATTCATGGACGCGCTGATGCCGATGGCGTCGCAACCGACGCCCATGGCAAGTCGCAACTGGATGCTGCGGCGTCTGCTGATCGAAATGGTCCGCAGCGATCCCGAATGGAACAACGGCAACTACACGACGCCGCCGCATTCGTTGCATGTCGCCGCCCTGTTCTACTCGACCGCGACCGCTGGCGGCACCATCGCGTATCAGAACCTCGCCCCCACACGGGAAAAGGCCGACGCCGCCGTCGATGCGAAGCTGGCGCAACCGTTCAACGAAGATGCCAACAACCTTATCTACGAATATGAGGCGTCAAGCGACTACGATCCATCGCCGGGGCTTGAGCGGATCGCGGCGCCTCTGCTGGCGATCAATTCCGCCGACGATGAGCGCAATCCGCCGGAGACCGGGATCACGGTGCGCGCCATGATGCGCGTGAAGAACGGCCAGCTCTACCTGATACCGGCGAGTGATGAGACCCGCGGTCACGGCACGACGGGCATGGCCAAGTTCTATACGAAGCAACTGCGTGAGCTGCTCGAAACCGCGCCGCAGCGGGCGATGTAAAGGCCCTGGATTGGCTACTGCGGGGGCTGCGCCAAGAGTTCCAGGAGTTCGAGCGCCTCGGCAACGGAGCGCAGGCGCACGCGACGGCGGCCGATCTTGCCAAACAGGCGGCGGCGCTCGACGTGGCGGCCCTCGCGGCTTGCACCCGCGAAATGAACAAGTCCCACCGGCTTGGCTTTGGATCCGCCGCCCGGTCCAGCGATACCGGTAATCGCGACCGCGAGATCGGCCTCGGAATGCTTGAGCGCGCCGGCCGCCATTTCTTTCGCAGTTTCGGCGCTGACGGCGCCGCAGCGTTCAAGCGTCGCCCCGGATACGCCGAGCATCGCTTGCTTGGCCGCATTCGAATACGTGACGAACCCGCGGTCGACGACATCCGACGATCCGGCGATTTCGGTCAGCGCCGCAGCGACGAGGCCACCCGTGCAGGATTCCGCGGTCGCGACCAGCAAGCCTCGCTTGCGGCACATGTCGAGCACCCGTTTGGCGGCTCGCCGCAGCGCCGCGTCGTCGATCACGTTGCGCTCCACGGCAACCGCACCGTCGCTGTCGCCATGGCGACAATACCCTCGCTGCGGCCGGTAAATCCGAGCTTTTCGCTAGTCGTCGCCTTGACCGCGACGCGTGAGGAAGAGATGCCGGCAATGGCCGCGATCCGTTCGCGCATGGCGTCGCGATGCGGCGAGACGCGCGGCGCTTCGCAGACCACGGTGACATCGAGATGCGCGATCATTCCGCGGCGTGCACGCACGCGCTCACAGGCGAAAGCGAGAAAGCGATCCGACGATGCGCCGCGCCATTGCGGGTCGCTCGGCGGAAAGTGTTGACCGATGTCGCCTTCGGCCAGCGCGCCGAGGATGGCATCGACGAGGGCATGGAGTGCGACGTCGGCATCGGAATGTCCGGTAACGCCGCAGCTGTGCGGAATGCGAACGCCCGCCAGCATGACATGATCGCCGTCGGCAAATGCGTGGACGTCGAAACCGTTGCCGGTGCGAACGTCACCCAACACGGCGGCGCGCGCCGCTTCTGCGCGCACGAAGTCGTCGCTGGTCGTCAGCTTCACGTTGCCGGCCTCGCCTTCGAAGACGCTGACGCGTTGCCCCGCCCATTCGGCGAGCGCGGCATCGTCGGAAAAGTCCTCAAGCCCCGCAGCCAATGCGCGGCGGTGCGCATCGATAATGAGATCGAACTTGAAAGCCTGTGGCGTCTGCACGGTGCGGAGCCGATTGCGATCGAGTGTCTCGATCACTACTCCGTCGGAGTCGATTTTCTTCACCGTGTCAGTGATGGCGACGGCTGGGGCCGCCGCGCCGTACCGGCCGCCCGCGTCGATGGCCCGGCCGATGAGGCTCGCGCTCAGAAAGGGCCGCGCCGCATCGTGGATGAGGACAATATCGGGAGCGTGCGCCGCGACAGCCTGAAGGCCTGCGCGAACCGAGGCCTGCCGCGTGGCGCCTCCGGAGACGGGCGGCGCAAATTTCAGTCCGGCGGTGGCCGCCCGAAACACCTCGTCGTCGTCCGGATGAATGACCGGCTGGACGGTCCCAATTTGAGGCTGGGCCAGCAGCGCCGAGAGGGTCGAACGGACCACCGGTTCGCCCCCCAGTTCCCGGTATTGCTTGGGGATATCCCCGCCGGCCCGCAGGCCCCGTCCCGCCGCGATCACGATAGCTGCTACGCTCGCCGTCATAAATCTGTCTCGTTTTGCAGTGCCGTAACAGGGCTTTAGCGCGCCAGCGATCCGACGCAAGCCAAATTCCCATCGACCTGCCATGGGGCTACCCACGACGTTAAGGCCGTCTGCTGAAAAATTAGGAATATTGCAGTGCAACACTTGCGCAACGTGCGATTTTGTCTAAACTATATGCAGACAATCTTGCCGCCTATTTCGTGTGCAGATGTGTGACGATCGATCGAAAACCCAAGTACCGGGAACGCGTCAATCGCTGCGCATCGGACCAATAGAGGTTCCGAATCCCGTTCTTTTGGCACCAATGTCCGGCGTCACGGACGCGCCGTTCCGGCGACAGGCTGCGTCGCTTGGCGCGGGCCTTGTCGTTTCCGAAATGACTGCGTGCGAAGACCTCGCCGAGGGCAAGCGCATTGCGCGCTTGCGCGTGGAAGACCACGGCGGCGCGGCCCCGCACGTTGTGCAACTCGCCGGCTGTGAAGCGCATTGGATGGGAGAGGGTGCGCGGATCGCCGAGGGTTTAGGCGCCACTGTCATCGACATCAACATGGGTTGTCCGGTCAAGCACGTCACCAATGGCGAGTCTGGTTCCGCCTTGATGCGCAATCTCGATCACGCCCTGACGTTGATCGAGGCGGTGATCGCTGCGGTCCGTGTGCCGGTGACGCTGAAAATGCGCCTCGGTTGGGACGAGCGTTCGCTCAACGCGCCTGACCTAGCGTGCCGCGCCGCGCAGGCCGGAGTTGCGATGATCACGGTTCACGGCCGCACGCGCTGCCAGTTCTACAAAGGGCGCGCGGACTGGACGGCGGTACGCAAGGTCAAGGAGGCCGTATCGATCCCCGTCGTCGTTAATGGCGACATCGAAAGCTTTGACGATGCCGACGCAGCGCTCGAAGCATCCGGCGCTGACGCCCTGATGGTGGGCCGCGGCGCGCAAGGCAAACCCTGGTTTCCTGGCCAACTTGCACGCTATCTCGCGACCGGACAGCGCGAGGCGCCGCCGCCGTTGAGTGAGCAGCTCGCATTCGTGAGCGCGCTTTACGGTGAAATGCTCACCCACTACGGAACAAACATCGGCTTGCGTCACGCCCGAAAGCATTTGGGCTGGGCCCTTGAAGTGGCGGCTGAAACCGCGGGCGTGCCGCCCGAGGTGCTAAAGGCCCATCGCGGCCTTGTGCTCACCGCCACCGATCCCGCCATCGTGCTGAGCCGCCTCGCGGCCGCGTTCGATGCCTTTGGCGAACTGGCGAAGACGGGTAAGGCGTGGAGAGCGGCATGAGCACCGTCGAGCGCCTCATGACGGTTTCCGCCGCTGATGCGGTGCTCAATGCGCTGCCGCATCCGGTTATCGTCGTGTCATCGGACGGCAAAGTGACTGACGCTAATGTGGCGGCGGAAGCATTCTTCGAGGTCTCTGTCTCGTTGCTGCGCCGCCATCTGCTGCGTGATCTGGTTCCGTTCGGCAGCCCGCTACTGACGTTGATCGAGCAGGTGCGCACCCGCGGCGCCGCGGTCAACGAATACAAGGTCGACCTTGGCACGCCGCGCAATCCGGGTGATCGCGTTGTCGACCTCCACGTTGCGCCGCTGCCGGAGCAGCCGGACTACGTCGTTGTCATGCTGCAGGAGCGCACCATCGCCGACAAGATGGACCGTCAACTCACCCACCGTGGCGCCGCCCGTTCGGTCATCGCGCTCGCCGCCATGCTGGCACACGAAATCAAAAATCCGTTGTCCGGCATTCGCGGCGCCGCGCAGTTGCTTGAGCAATCGGTCGAAGACGACGATCGCACGCTGACGCGGCTGATCTGCGATGAGGCCGATCGCATCGTTAAGCTGGTCGACCGGATGGAAGTGTTCGCCGACGAGCGGCCGGTCGAACGCGAACCGATCAACATTCACGTGGTCCTCGACCACGTCAAACGGCTCGCACAATCGGGCGTCGCCCGGCACATCAAGTTCGTCGAGGACTACGATCCTTCGCTGCCGCCGGTCCTGGCGAACCGCGACCAGCTGGTGCAGGTGTTTCTCAACCTCGTCAAAAACGCCGCAGAGTCGATCGGCGAGAACGCCAGCAGCGGCGAGATCGCGTTGACCACTGCATTTCGGCCGGGCGTGCGCCTTTCGCTTCCCGGCGCCAAAGCACGCGTATCGCTGCCGCTCGAATTCTGCGTCAAGGACAACGGGCCGGGCGTGCCGGACGAGTTGATGCCGCACCTGTTCGATCCGTTCGTCACCACAAAGCCGACCGGATCGGGCCTCGGTCTCGCATTGGTCGCCAAGATCGTCGGTGACCACGGCGGCATCATTGAATGCGAGTTGCAGCCGCGACGCACCATCTTTCGAGTTCTCATGCCTATCTACGCAGGTGTGGGGGCTGAGCCGGACGGTGCCCTGCAGCCACGGGGGGATCATTGATGCCCGCGGGAAGCATCCTTGTTGCCGACGACGACGCCGCGATCCGGACGGTGCTCAATCAGGCGCTATCGCGCGCCGGATACGAAGTCCGCTCAACCGGAAACGCCGCCACGCTGTGGCGATGGATCAGCCAAGGCGATGGCGATCTGATCATCACCGACGTGCTGCTGCCGGACGAGAGCGCCTTCGATCTGTTGCCGCGCATCAAGAAGGTTCGGCCGGATCTGCCGGTGCTGGTAATGAGCGCGCAGAACACGTTCATGACGGCGATCCGCGCTTCGGAACGGGGCGCATACGAATATCTGCCGAAGCCGTTCGACCTTAAGGAACTGATCTCGATCGTCGGGCGTGCGCTGTCTGAGCCTAAAGAACGCATGCGGCAGCCGGCCAAGGTCGAGGATTTCGAATCCATTCCGCTCGTCGGCCGCTCGCCGGCCATGCAGGAAATTTACCGCGTGCTGGCCCGTCTGATGCAGACCGACCTCACCGTGATGATTTCCGGCGAGTCGGGGACCGGTAAGGAACTGGTGGCGCGCGCGTTGCACGATTACGGCAAACGGCGCACCGGTCCGTTTGTCGCCATCAACATGGCGGCGATCCCGCGCGACCTCATCGAATCCGAATTGTTCGGTCACGAAAAGGGAGCCTTTACCGGCGCCAATACGCGGAGCGCCGGCCGCTTCGAGCAGGCCGAAGGCGGTACGCTGTTTCTCGATGAAATCGGCGACATGCCGATGGAAGCACAGACCCGCCTCCTTCGTGTGCTGCAGCAAGGCGAATACACCACCGTCGGCGGCCGCACGCCGATCAAGACCGACGTGCGCATCATCGCTGCCACCAACAAGGATTTGCGCCAGCTCATTCAGCAGGGCTTGTTCCGCGAAGACCTGTTCTTCCGTCTCAACGTAGTGCCGCTCCGGTTGCCGCCCCTGCGCGAGCGCACCGAGGATATTCCGGACCTGATCCGGCATTTTTTCGCGGTGGTGGCTCGCGAAGGACTGCCGCCGAAGCAGATCGATCAGGCCGGGCTCGATCGCCTCAAGCGCCATCGCTGGCCGGGCAATGTGCGCGAACTGGAAAACATGGCGAGGCGCCTTGCTGCGCTCTATCCGCAGGAGACGATCACATCCGCCGTGGTCGACGCCGAACTGTCGCAGCCTGCCCTTGCTGCGCCGGGCGAACCGACACGGGGCGACGACAATCTATCGATCGCCGTCGAGCGTTATCTCGCCCACTATTTTTCCGGCTTTGACGACGGCCTGCCGCCGCCAGGGCTCTATCATCGCATCCTGCGCGAGGTCGAAGGCCCGCTGCTGTCGGCGGCGCTGACCGCAACCCGCGGCAACCAAATTCGTGCCGCCGACCTCCTGGGCGTCAACCGCAACACGCTGCGCAAGAAAATCCGCGACCTGGAGATCCAGGTCTACCGCACCAGCGGCTAGCGAGCCCCAGCCTCGCCGAAGGGCCCTCCCCAAGCCCTATCGAGACCAAGCCCGGCCTGCCTCAAAAATCGCGCCAAGGAATTGTCGCAATCGGGCAACATTGTTGTATAAAAGCAACTGGGGCCGGGCCGGGCTCTCCAAAGCGTCTTTGCGGTCACAGTCCCGTGGTCGAAGCGTTCAAAAAGCCTTCTAGAACCGCCAATGACGACTGTGGACCAAGTCGCGCCCATCGAGGCCGCGCCGATTGAGCCTGCGGCAGCGGCACCGATGCCGGTTGCGTCGCGGCTGATCGGCGCTATCGCGGTCGGCGTTGCGCTGCTCTCCGCCACGGCGACCTTCCTGGTCCTCTCGGGCCTGACCCCGATCGCGCCGGTCCACGAAGTTGTGGTCAAGCTCCTTGCCGGCAACGCCCTGACCGGACTGCTGCTGCTGGCCATCATCGGCCGCGAGGTCTGGGTCGTGGTGCAGTCGCGCCGGCGCGGCCGCGCCGGTTCCCGCCTGCACGTGCAAATCGTCGGACTGTTCGCCGTCATCGCCGCCGTGCCGACCGTCCTTGTCGCCGTTGTCGCTTCTACGACGCTCGACCGCGGTCTCGACCGGTTCTTTTCGACCCGCACGCGGGCGATGATCGAACAGTCGATGATCGTGGCCGACGCCTATGTCAGCGAGCACGCGCAAGCGATCCGTGCCGAGGTTCTGGCGATGGCCTTTGACCTCGGCCGCGCCCGGCCAATGTTCGACCAGGACCGTGACCGGTTCCGGAAATTTCTCACTGCGCAGGCAACCGCGCGCGGCCTCTCCGCGGCCCTCATGATTACACCGGACGGCAGCACCGTGGAGCGCGCCGAGGTCACGATGGATAAGACCATCGTCCTGCCGTCCCGGGAGCTTCTGAGCCAGATCACCGAAACCGAGCCGCAGGTCGCTCTCATTCCCGAGGGCGATCACGTCGCCGCCGCCATCAAGCTGCACGGCTACGAGGATATGTACCTCTACGTGGCACAGCTGCTCGATCCCCGGGTCGTGCAGCAATTGCGCGCGACGCAAGAGAGCGTCAGCGAGTATGCCAACCTGGAGGCGCGCCGCCTCGGCATCCAGATCGCCTTCGCGCTGATGTTCGCCGTCATCGCGCTGATCGTGTTGCTGTCTTCGGCATGGATCGGATTGGACTTCGCCAATCGTCTGGTCGCGCCGATCCGCCGCCTGATCGGTGCCGCAAATGTCGTTTCGACCGGCAATCTCCACATCCAGGTGCCGGTACGCCGCTCGGAGGGCGATCTCGCCCATCTCGGCGAGACTTTCAACAAGATGACGCATGAGCTTCGCACGCAGCACGAGGACATTGTTCGCGCGCGCGATCAGATCGACAGCAGGCGCCGCTTCACCGAGGCCGTACTGGCCGGTGCCAGCGCCGGCGTCATCGGCGTCGATGCGGACGGTCTCGTCAGTATTCTCAATCGCTCGGCGGAGCGGCTGATCGGCCGCCCGGAAAGCGAGGCTCTTGGCCAGCCGCTCGGCGAGGTTGCACCCGAGCTCGCGGAGATTTTCAACACCGCCCGCAACGGCCACCAGCGTCTCGTGCAACGCCAAGTGACGATTACGCGTGATGGTCAGGAGCGGAATTTCTCCGTGCGGGTGACAAGCGAGCAGGGCACTGAATCCGAACACGGCTATGTCATCACGATCGACGATATTACCGAGCTCGTCATCGCGCAGCGCTCCTCGGCCTGGGCCGATATTGCGCGGCGTATCGCCCACGAGATCAAGAATCCGCTGACGCCGATCCAGTTGTCGGCCGAACGGCTGCGCCGCAAATACGGTAAGGTGATCGTCGAGGACGCCGCGGTGTTCCAGCAGTGCACCGACACCATCGTGCGTCAAGTCGACGACATCAAACGCATGGTCGACGAATTCTCGCGGTTCGCGCGCATGCCGAAGGCGGTCATGGCTGACGAGGACGTCGCCGATACCGTGCGTCAGGTCGTCTTCCTGCTGCGGGTCGCCCACCCCGACATCGATTTCGATGTCGAACTTCAGAACGAAACCATGCCGGCGCGTTTCGACCGGCGGCTGATCTCCCAAGCGCTGACCAACATCGTCAAGAACGCCACCGAGGCGATCGGCGCGGTGGCGCCGGCTGAGCTAGGTCGCGGCCGCATCGTCGTATCGGCACGGCGCGAAGGCAAGGAAGCGGTGATTGACGTCATCGACAACGGTATCGGTTTGCCCAAGGAAAATCGGGCACGCCTGCTCGAGCCGTATGTGACGACGCGGGAAAAGGGGACTGGGCTTGGCCTCGCCATCGTCGGCCGCATTCTCGAGGAGCATGGCGGACGCATCGAGTTGCGGGATGCGTCGGAAAAAACTCCCGGCGCCCGCGGGGCCTGGATGCAGCTACGCTTCTCCGCCGAGCCGCTGCCCGCTGCCGACAAGCCCGTCCAAGCCGCTGAAACGGTGGGGTGATCATCATGGCATCCGATATCCTCATCGTGGATGACGAAGCGGATATTCGCGAACTGGTCGCGGGTATTTTGCAGGATGAAGGTCACGGCACGCGCACGGCGCGCGACAGCGATGATGCGCTGGCGCAGGTCGTCGCTCGCCGTCCCAATCTCGTCTTTCTCGATATTTGGCTCCAAGGCAGCCGCCTCGATGGCCTGCAGCTTCTCGATGCACTCAAACAAGAACATCCCGAGCTGCCGATCGTCATGATTTCGGGCCACGGCAACATCGAGACCGCGGTTTCGGCGATCAAGCGCGGCGCCTACGACTTCATCGAGAAGCCGTTCAAGGCCGACCGGTTGCTTCTGGTCGCCGAACGCACACTGGAGAACTCGAGGCTGCGGCGCGAGGTACGTGAACTCAAGCAACTCACGCCGCTTGCGACCCAATTGGTCGGGCATTCGCCAGCCTCCAATCAGCTCCGGCAAACGGTCGAGAAGGTCTCGCCGACCAACAGCCGCGTCCTTGTCGTCGGGCCTCCAGGCAGCGGCAAGGAACTTGCGGCGCGGACCATTCACGCCCATTCGGTTCGCGCCAACGCGCCGTTCGTCGTAATCAACGCCGCCGCCATTACGCCCGAATACATGGAGGTCGAGCTGTTCGGCGTCGAAGGCGGTAATGGCACCCAGAGCCGCAAGATCGGCGCTCTCGAAGAGGCGCACGGCGGCACCTTGTTCATCGATGAAATCGCCGACATGCCGCGCGAGACGCAGAACAAGATCATGCGCGTGCTTGTCGAACAGACATTTCAACGCGTCGGCGGCGGCACCAAGGTGTCGGTGGATGTGCGTATCGTGTCGTCGACCAGCCGCAATATCGAAGCCGATATCGCGGCGGGAAAATTCCGTGAGGACCTCTACCATCGGCTGTCCGTGGTGCCGATCCGCGTGCCGCCGCTTGCGGAACGCCGTGAGGACATTCCGGAACTCGTCGACTACTTCATGTCGCAGATTTCACAGACTACCGGTTTGCCCAAGCGCAAGGTCGGCGCCGACGCGCTCGCCGTGCTGCAGTCGCACGATTGGCCGGGCAACGTGCGGCAGCTGCGCAACAACGTGGAGCGCCTGATGATTCTCGCCGGCGGCGACGCCGAGGCGGAAATCACCGCCGCCATGCTGCCGCAGGACGTCGGCTCCATGATCCCGTCGATGCCGAACGGCAACGGCGGCGAGCATCTCATGAGCCTCGCTTTGCGAGAGGCACGCGAAGTCTTCGAGCGCGAATATCTGCTGGCGCAGATCAATCGCTTCGGCGGCAATATCTCGCGCACCGCCGAATTCGTCGGCATGGAGCGTTCGGCGCTGCACCGAAAGCTCAAGGCGCTGGGTATCGACTGATTCGACATCGGATCTCGGGAATCGGGTATCAACGAGAGAAGACGTCGCTGATCCTTGAGCGAATTGCCATAACCCTCGAACGCGATCCCTGATGTCCCGCATCGCTTATGTGAACGGCCGCTATGTGCCGATGCGCGCAGCCATGGTCCATGTCGAGGATCGCGGCTACCAGCTCGCCGACGGCGTCTACGAAGCTTGCGAGGTGCGGGGCGGGCGGCTGATCGACGAGCGGCGCCATCTTGAGCGTCTTGTCCGCTCGCTCGGCGAATTGCGCATCCGCCTGCCGATGTCGCTCGCGGCGCTCGGCGTGATCCTGCGTGAAATCGTCGCGCGCAACCGCATCCGCTATGGCGGCGTTTACTTGCAAATCACCCGCGGGGTGGCAAGGCGCGACCACGCTTTTCCGACGCCTGAGGTCGCGCCGAGCGTGGTCGTCACCGCACGAACGCTTAACCGCGCGCGCAACGAGGCGCTGGCTGCAAAAGGCATCGCTGTCATTACGGTTCCGGAAAATCGCTGGGCGCGCGTCGATATCAAGACCGTTGGACTTCTTCCCAATGTGCTGGCTCGACAGGCCGCAATCGAGCAGGGCGCGCGCGAGGCCTGGTTCGTCGACGAGGACGGCGCCGTGACCGAGGGAGCGTCCGCGAACGCCTGGATCGTCACGCCAACGGGGGTTTTGGTGACGCGTCATGCCGATCACGCGATCCTGCGCGGCATCACGCGAACGGTCGTGATGGACGTAATCAAGGCGCAAGGGCTTATTGTCGATGAGCGCGCCTTCAAGCTGGATGAGGCGTTCGCGGCGCGAGAGGCGTTCATCACCTCGGCGAGCCAGATCGTCATGCCAGTGGTGAGGATCGACGGCCGGCCGATCGGCGACGGCAAGCCGGGTCCCATTGCTGCCTCGCTCCGACGGGAATTTCATCGCTACGCCGAGACCGGATGACAAGTCTGTGATCACGGGCTCCGGAGATTTGTTTCCGGCCTGCGGCCGCGATGCTCCCAACTAGGGCTTGCATCGCCCCCCGCCGCGCCTTCTAATGCCCATTGGGCATTCGGCTGGCTGGGGTGCTGGCCGATTGGGGATGCCTGTTCACATGAGTTAGGCTTCTGCGAGACCCGTCGCAGGGTGATGTTCTAACTGGAGTAGCTTGTTGAATGGCGGTTCTCTTTTGCTCAACCCGCCTTCATTGAAGAAGTAAAAAAAGACCCGCGGGGCAGGGGCCCGCGCGACAAAAACGGAAACAACGGCCATGGCAGCCGACCGCGCACAAAATCTACAAGACACCTTCCTCAATCACGTCCGCAAAGCTAAAATCCCGCTCACGATCTTCCTGGTGAACGGCGTCAAGCTGCAGGGCGTAGTGACCTGGTTCGATAATTTCTGCGTGCTGTTGCGAAGGGACGGGCATTCGCAGCTCGTCTACAAGCATGCAATTTCGACCATCATGCCGGGTCATCCCGTCCAGCTCTTCGAAGGCGCCGAAGAGCCGCCGGCGGGGGACAAGGTCTGATTGGAGCCGCGCCGTCGCGACACGCGCACTCACCGGCTGAGCGCACCAGGCTCATCGACCGGCCGTGCGCTCGTCATCGAGCCGGCGTTGCGCCGCGCCACAGTGCAGGGCGCCTTAGGCGTACGCATGCCCGAGGCCAAGCTCGACGAGGCCGTCGGGCTGGCGCGGGCGATCGACCTCGATGTCGCCGAAGCCGGCATCGTCATGCTCAGCGCGCTGCGGCCGGCGACTTATCTCGGCAAAGGCAAGGTCGAGGAAATCGCGGGTTTGGTGCGGACCTTGGAGGCCGGCATCGTAGTGATAGATTGCGCGCTTTCGCCGGTGCAGCAGCGCAATCTCGAAAGGGCCTGGAGCGCCAAGGTGCTCGACCGCACCGGTCTCATTCTCGAAATCTTCGGCCGCCGGGCGCGGACCCGTGAGGGATCGCTGCAGGTGGAGCACGCGCATCTGACCTATCAGAAAAGCCGGCTGGTGCGGTCCTGGACCCATCTCGAACGCCAGCGCGGCGGCTTTGGGTTTCTCGGCGGGCCGGGCGAAACTCAGCTCGAAGCCGACCGCCGATTGATCGAAGAGCGTCTCGCCAAGATCGAGAACGAGCTCGCCAAGGTCAAACGCACCCGCGAATTGCATCGCGAGAGCCGCCGCCGCGTGCCTTATCCGATCGTCGCGCTGGTCGGTTACACCAATGCCGGAAAATCAACGCTGTTCAACCGCATGACGCGCGCCAGCGTCCTTTCCGCCGACATGCTGTTCGCCACGCTCGATCCGACATTGCGCGCGGTGGATCTGCCACATGGCGCGCGCGTGATCCTCTCCGATACGGTCGGCTTCATTTCCGACCTGCCCACCATGCTGATCGCTGCGTTCCGCGCCACGCTCGAAGAGGTCATCGAAGCCGATGTGATCCTGCACGTGCGCGACGTTTCGCACGACGACGCCGAAGCCCAATTGCACGACGTCGAAAAGATTCTGCGCGAACTCGGGATCGACCCCGCGAACGATCCGCGGCGTAAGAACGCGCTGATCGAAGTGTGGAACAAGGCCGACCGGCTGCCGGGCAGCGAGCGGACGCGGCTGGCGAACATTGTCGAGCGGCGTCCGGCGGAACAACGGCCGGTGCTGGTTTCGGCGATCACGGGCGAGGGGATACCCTCCCTGGAGAGCGCCATCGAGGCCCGGCTGAGCGCCGGCCGCGTGCTGCTCGAACTCAAGCTCGATCCGGCCGACGGCGCCGGCGTCAGCTGGCTGCACCGGCACACCGAAGTGATCCACAAGGCGATGGACGACACCGGCCATCTCGCCATGACGGTCCGCGCCGATCCCGACAAGGCAAACGTTGTGCGGGCAAAATTCGAAAGCGCACTGATCGAACCGCGTTCAGCGCATCACGCGCGCGCTTGACCAATGCCGATAGCCGCACCAGTTCGCCTGCTCGTCGGCTTTGCCGCGCTGATCACGATGCTGAGTTCGGCCGGAGCGAAACCCGCAACGCTGCGCTTCGGCCAAATCCCGTCCACCGTACATTCGGTAACGTCGCTCTATCATTTCATTGCCGAAAAGCAGAGCTTCTTCGCGCGAGAAAGCATTGCGATCGAGCAGGTGCCCATCGCCGGCGGCACCGACAAGATGATTGCTGCGCTCGATCGCGGCGAGGTCGACCTGACGCAGACCGCAACGCCTTATCTGATCCAGGCCGTGCTGGCCGGTTCTGATGCGGTGGCGATCGCCGGCGAAGTCGCCAATCCGATCTATAGCCTGATCGCGAAGTCCGAGATCGCCGGTTTTGCCGATCTGAAAGGCAAGACTGTCGGGCTGTCTTTGCCGATCGATACGATCTCGATCTCCACGCGCAAGCTTCTTGCCCGCAACGGACTGAATGACGCTGACTACAAGGTCAAGGAACTGGTGGGCACGCCGGTGCGCGCGGCTTGCCTCAAAGACGGCCAATGCGACGCAGTCCCGCTCGGCCAGCCCAATGACCTCATCGCCATCAAGCAAGGCTTTCGGCGGCTCGGGCTCTCGACCGATGCGGTCGCCGCGCTTCAGTTCGAAGTCATTGCCACCCGCCGCGCTTATGCAAACGACCATGCCGATGTCATAGTCCGGTTTGTCAGAGCGATTGGCGACGCTTTTCACTACATCCGCGACCCAGCCCACCGCGACGACGTGGCGAAAGCGATTGTAGCACTGACCGGCGCATCGGACGATATCGCACGCGCCACGTTGGCCCTCTATTTCGATCCCGATCGCGGTGTGCTGCCGCGTCAAGCCGAAATCGACCTTGGCGGCCTTGCGCAAGTCATCGCGTTCATGGGGCAGGGCGGCACGCTAAAGCCGCCGCTTCCGGCGCCGGAACGTTTCGTCGATTTGCGCTATCTCAAGGCAGCCGGCCTCCAATAGCGGCCCGGAGCAACTTGCGTCACTCCTGCTCCCGTGCCTTGGCCTCGTTCCACAGTGCGTCCATTTCGGCGAGCGTTGCATCTTGTGGCGTCTTGCCACGGACGGCGAGGGCCCGTTCGATTTCGGCGAAGCGGCGCTGAAACTTCTGATTGGTCTGCCGCAGCACCGCTTCGGGATCGGAGCGCAAGTGGCGGGCGAGGTTAACGGCCGCGAACAACAGATCGCCGACCTCCGCGGCTGCTGCTTCGTCCTCGCCGCTGTCGAGCGCCGCTTCGATCTCATCGGCCTCCTCACGAATCTTGCGGAGGACGGCGCGGGAATCGTTCCAGTCGAAGCCGACCTTGCTGGCCTTCGCTTGCAGCTTCAGCGCGCGGGTCAGCGCCGGCAAGCCGACCGGTACGCCCGACAGTGCGCCGTCGTTATGGGTCACACCGCGCGCGGCCTTTTCTTGCGCCTTGATGCGTTCCCACAGCCCTTCGACGGCGTGCGCCGTATGCGACGACTGCTCGTCGCCAAAGACGTGCGGATGCCTCCGAATAAGCTTCTCGGTAATCGCCCGGACCACGTCGCCGAACGCGAACGCGTCCTGCTCTTCCGCCATGCGCGCGTGAAAGACAACTTGCAGCAGGAGATCGCCAAGCTCGTCCTTGAGATCGGCGAGATTGTCACGCTCAATGGCGTCGGCGACTTCGTAAGCTTCTTCGAGCGTGTAGGGAGCAATCGTCGCAAAATTCTGCGCCAGATCCCAAGGACAGCCGGTCTTTGGCGTCCGCAACGCCGCCATGATTTCAATGAGCCGGCCGATATCGCGGGAAGGGGTCATTCGCTGATCCTGTGGACGAATTCGCAGCAACGGGGCGCGACCGTACCAGACGCCCAAGAGGGCGGCGACTACAGCCGTTCCCGCGCCATTTTCGAGTCCGATATCGTGCGCCCGTCTCGGTCTGGCGGCCTCTTACGTCAGGAGTTGGCAAATGCCGCTCACGGTCTACGTCCAAGCCGCCCTGTTCGTGCTTCTGGCTGCTGCCGCGCTGTTCGTTTCTGCCGGCACCACTGACATCCCAGGCTTCTGGGTTTACCTCGCGATCTTTGCCGCCGTCATGGTGGCGTCGTTCACGCTGCTCGATCCGGACCTCTTGCGTGAACGGATGCGGCCGGGCGGCCAGCGGCCGCCGCTCGCTTTGCAACTCTTCACCGGCGTCATGGTCGCTCATTGGATCGTTGCCGGCCTCGACCGCGGACGCATCCATGTGAGCGACGACGTGCCGCTCTGGCTTCGAGTCACAGGCCTCATCGTCGTGGCGGCCGGCTACGCGCTGGCCTTGTGGGCCATGCGGGTCAACCGCTTCTTTTCATCGATTGTCCGCATCCAGGCCGACCGTGGCCAGCACGTCATCACGACCGGACCGTATGCGGTGGTTCGGCACCCGGGCTATGTCGCCGGCATTCTCATCATTGTCGCGAGTGGCATCGGGCTCGGCTCGTGGCTCGCCATGGCGATCCTTGTGATTTTCAGCGTGCCGTTTCTGCTCCACCGCGTCGTGAGCGAGGACCGGGTGCTGCAGGCCGAGCTACCAGGCTATCGCGAGTATGCCGGCCGCGTGCGCTGGCGCCTCGTACCGGGCATCTGGTGAGGAACGGGGAGCCCGAACGCAGTCGCCGGCCAGACGCCAATCCATGATTCGCATAAGACATATTATGGAACCAAGCCAATAAGCCCAGTAAATCTGGGGCCTATTCATGGCGCTATTCAGCGACCTCGAACGTGATCCCGTCATAGGCCGGTTCGACATGCGGCGGCAGCTTCGCGCGAAGCACTTCGTAGTCGAGATCGGAATGCAGGTTCGTCAGGATGGCGCGGCGCGGCTTCAGCCGCTCGATCCAAGCGAGCGCGTCCGCGACAGCGAAGTGGCTCGGGTGCGGCCTGTAGCGCAGCGCGTCGACGATCCAGACATCGAGCCCGTGAAGAGCTGCCGCGCTTTCCTTCGGCATGCCGCTCAGGTCACACGAATACGCGGCGTTGCCGAAGCGAAAGCCGAACGAGTTGATGTCGCCGTGCCGCTGCAGAACCGGCAGAGCCGTAATCGCGCCGCCCTGCCCGTTGACGACGACCAGCGTCCCGACCGTGAGGCGGTGCTCGGTCAAAATCGGCGGATACTCGCTGCCCGGCGGTGAGACAAAGCAGTAGTCGAAGCGGCTGTGCATCACCTGTGAGGTGTGTTCGTCAAGGTAGACGTCGACGCGTTGCCGCTGCTTGATGAAGACCGAACGCAGGTCATCGATGCCGTGGGTGTGGTCGGCGTGCTCGTGGGTGTAGAGGACGCCATCGAGCCGGTCGACGTCAGCGTCCAGCAGCTGCTCGCGAAGATCGGGCGGGGTGTCGATCAGGACGCGTGTGACACCGCCATTGGCGTGCCGCTCCACCAGCAGCGACGTCCGCCGGCGCCGGTTCTTGGGGTTGGCCGGATCGCAATCGCCCCAGCCCAGCGCCGGACGCGGCACGCCACCGGACGATCCGCAGCCCAAAATGGTGAACTTCAACGTCATCCGCTCCGCGCCATCACGCGGCCGCTGCCGCTTTGGGACGCGGCACCTTGGCGAACAAGCGGCAGAAATTCTCGGTCGTCTGCTGCGCAATCGCGTCGAACGTTACGCCACGGGTCTCGGCCAAAACCTTGGCCGTTTCCACCACGTAGGCCGGTTCGTTGCGCTTGCCGCGAAACGGGCCCGGGGCAAGATACGGGGCGTCGGTCTCCACCAGAATGCGGTCCGCCGGCAGATCGGCGGCGATGGCGCGAAGCGCGGCCGAATTCTTGAAAGTCAGGATGCCGGTGAAGGAGATGAACAGCCCGAGCGCCATGGCGCGGCGGGCGAGATCGGGGCCGCCGGTAAAGCAATGCAGCACAGCAGGGAAGGCCCCCTTCCCCGTTTCTTCCTCGAGGATGCGCGCGATGTCGTCGTCAGCCTCGCGGGCGTGAATGACAAGCGGCAGCCCGGTCTCGCGGGCAGTCGCAATGTGATTGCGGAAGCCGCGCTCCTGCGCCGCGACCGGCGAATTGTCGTAGTGGTAGTCCAAGCCGGCTTCGCCGAGCGCAACGACTTTCGGATGGCGCGTCCACGCCACGAGATCAGCAACACTCACGTCGAGTTCTTCGTGGGCGTTGTGGGGATGGGTGCCGACCGAGCAGAACACGTCCGGAAATCGCTCCGTAATGGCGACCAGATTGTTTTGCCGCGCGACGCGGGTGGAGATGGTGACGATACGCCCCACGCCCGCAGCACGTGCACGCGCAACCACGCCGTCGAGTTCCGCGGCAAACTCGGGAAAATCGAGATGGCAATGGCTGTCGACCAGCATAGGGTTCATTCGCTGCCGTTCGCTGCCGTTCGCTGCCACCGGTACAAACTCGTTGTTTTGCATTGGCTTAGTAGCATATACTCACCGTGTCCGTTCGCTCCAATTCGCCCTCTTGCGGCTGGCTTTTGGGTACCTGGTGGGTACCGGGCGGACAGCTAAAGGAACTGGCCGAACATGAAAACCAAGCTCACCGACCGCTTTATCCGCACTCGCAAGGCACCGGCAAGCGGCCGGCTCATCATAACGGACACCGCTGTGCCCGGTCTAAGTCTTCGGATCAATGCTGCGAGTACTAAAAATCCTGATGGCCTGCGATATTGGCTTCTCCGCTATCGCCCGCGGCACCAAGCGCGGCGCTCGACCGTCCTTGGCCCCTACCCGGCTCTGAGCCTTGCCGATGCCCGTCAGCGCGCCGGTGACATCGCCAACGCGGCCAACAAGGGAATCGACGTGCTCGCCGAAGAGGAGCGCCAAGCCGAGGAGCGACGCAATGTCGAGGCTAGGGCGCGGACCATATGGGAGGTCGGAGACGACTATCTCGCCCATGTCGAGGGGCACCTAAAAAGCTACCGGGACATAAACAGCCGCTTCCGCAATCACATCTTTCCGGCGCTTGGCCATCGCCTGATCGGTGACGTTCGGCGAGCGGATATCGTCGAACTGCTGGACAAGCTCCAGCATAACGACGGTCTTTGCCACACGACGAACCGGGTTCGGGAAACGCTCATCTGCCTATTTGGGTATGCCCTCGAGCGCCAGCTTGTCGAAACTAACCCCGCCGCCGGCACCAAACGCCGAAACGTCGAGAGGCCCCGGGAACGCATTCTTTCCCCGAACGAGTTGCGGCTCCTCTGGCAAGCCCTCGATCGCATTCCGAACCCCGGTCGCAGCTATGTGCGTCTCCTGATGCTGACTGGCTGTCGCCGCGAAGAGGCGCGCGCCATGCAATGGAGCGAACTTGATCTTGAGGACCGCCTCTGGTCCCTACCCTCTCAGCGCACAAAAGCCGCCCGGCCGCATGAGATACCGCTTAGCGAAGCTGCCGCTGAGATCATTTCGTCGATGCCTAGACGCGGCCCGTACGTGTTCACGATCGACGGCAGACGCCCGATGACCGTGCATCAGATCAAGGCGCGGCTAGATCGCGAAAGCGGAATCGAAGATTGGCGCCTCCATGATCTTCGCCGCACGCTGCGCTCGGGCCTCGCCGAGCTCGGCGTCAGCTATGAAATCGCCGAACGAGTGATCGGACATGCCATGCCCCAGCTCGAACGTACGTACAATGTTTTCACTTACCGTGAGGAGAAGCGTAGGGCCTTAGAGCGGTGGGCGCGGCATCTGGCCGTCGTGGTGACAGACGGCGACGCAGCTCCCAACGTGGTGCCGATGCGCGCCGAAGCATAAGATTGAGACAAGCGCTGGCCGGGTGGCCACCCGTTCGCATCGCCTTACCGTCGCGATGTCCGCTCCGCGCTGACCTTTCCGGGCGGTGGTGTCGCGACGGCGAAGGGTTTACACTTTAGCATGCCAACCCCATCCGCGCAGAACGCGGGCCGGATCGTTCTCTCGATCGAAGTTGACGAAGCCGCGCTCGTCGACGAGCTTACTATCGGCGGATTTTTGGATGCTGTCGAAAAGGCTCGCTATTTTGTTGCGGTGCATGAGTCCGGTTATGGCCGGCCCAGGCCGTGTGAAAACCCCGAAATCAAATTTGCCGTTGGAAATTTCGTCTCGACTTCGTCAATTTGAAAAACAAAAACGCTGACGACCACTGTCGGTAGAAGACGATAGAGAAACCAATTCTGCGCCGTGCTCGTGCGAGCACGGTTTCACACAGCCTGGGCCAATAGGCGACATTGCCAAAAGCAAGTTCCAGCGTGCTCGGCCTTTATTTTTGGGGAACGTGGCAGACGGCCAAGCGGTTTCTTTTACATGGAGCCATCAACACAATACCGCGAATTCGCGGATGAATGCCGCCGCTCTGCTCTATTAGCTAAGACAGACGAGCAAAGAAAAATATTGCTGGAAATGGAAGCGATGTGGGCGAAGCTTGCGGGGGAAGCTGAGGTGCAAGCAGCCAAGAGGCAAGCTATGATCTCGTCCTCTAGACTTTGATCACAATCAGCATTTGTCTGGTCTTTTTGCGCCAGAGCCAACAATGCTCTCGCCATTTGTAGGAAAAGGGCATGCTGCTTGCCGAAGACACCGAGAAGTGGGGCACGGTCATTCGGGCGGCCAACATCAAGGCGGAGTAAGGTTCATCCGCCGCCACCGATATTCCAAAACCTCCCGTTAGGCGAATGTCGCTTACATGACGCGGTTATTGATCGTTTTGCATTGCGTCAAATGACGGCGTCGAAGTGACGAGATGGGTCACGAACTGCCTCGGCGATTACCAGGTCGTGTGGCAGAAACACCTCCGATAGCGGACGCGAAGGTGGTCAGTCGGCGCGGCGGAGAAGGGCCAAAGCACAAAGTCGCTGCGCGACAGCCCGCTGAGGCGGGTGCTTGAGCCGATAGGCCGGTAGCCAGATGAGAGAATGACGATAGCGGGGGACGCGGCCGCGTCCTGAGATTGCGGTCCCAGCAACCTCACTCAGGAGTTCTCTGATGACCTGGCCCATGGTCAGCCCGCTGCGTCAACGCATGATCGACGACATCCGTGCGCGCAAACTCGGGCGTCATTCGCTGCGCAGCCATCTCCACAGTTGCAAGCGGTTCGCCGCTTTCCTCAAACGCTCGCCGGAGACGGCGACGGCCGACGACGTGCGCCAGTTCCAACTGACGCTCATCGAAGAAGAAGGGCTCACCATCTGCAATCGTAACCGCATCATGACGGGGGTGAAGTTCCTGTTGCGCGTGACGATGCGACGGCACGATCTCGCCGCCGAGATTTATCACCTCAAGGAGCCGCAGAAGGTGCCGGTGGTATTGAGCTCCGACGAGGTAAAGCGAATTCTATTGATGGCGCCAAGCCTCAAGGCGCGAACCATGCTGACGATCAGCTATGGCTGCGGCTTGCGGGCGGGCGAAGTGACGCGGTTGACGGTCGGTGACATCGACGGCGCGCAGAACATCATCCGCGTCGTGCAAGGCAAAGGCCGCAAGGATCGCAACGTCATGCTGCCGCCGGATGTGCTCGCGCTATTGCGAGAGTGGTGGCGCGAGCGCTCGGCGTTGGACGACGCCGGGATGCCGCCGGCAGAGCGCTGGATTTTCCCCAGCTATGGCCGCCGCAAGCCGATCACACCACGTCAGTTCAGCCGTCTGTTTCGGGAGGCCGTCAAAGCAGCCGGTATCCGCAAGCCAGGGCTGACCTTGCATTCGCTGCGCCACAGCTTCGCGACGCACCTGCTCGAACGCGGTACTGACATTCGAATTATCCAAGCTTTGCTCGGACACGACAAACTCGAGACGACGGCGCGTTACACGCGCGTGGCCACCGGCATGATCGCGGCCGTCGAGAGCCCGCTGACGCAACTGTCGCAGCCGCGCCGGAAAATGCGGAACCGTAAGGACAAGTCGAATGAAGGACCGCCGGCGTAACGCCGTCGGATGGCCCGGCCATCGCTGGAGGTCGCGGACATCTTCCGCGACCACGGCTCCGCTTGGCGTTTGGCCAACGCGGGGCATGTCAGCCTCGACCAGATCAAGGTGATGAGTGCGATCGAGCGCTGCCGCACAGCGGCGCTCGGCGGCCATGTCGCGCGTTGCGAGAACGGTGCGTGTGCTTACACCGTCGTCAGCTACAATAGTTGCCGCAATCGCCACTGCCCCAAGTGCCAGGGCGCGGCGGCACAGAAATGGCTCGCCGAGCGCGAAGCCGAGTTGCTGCCCGTCAGCTACTTCCACGTTGTCTACACGCTGCCCAGTCAACTGCGCGATGTCGCTTATCAGAACAAGCGCGTCATCTATGACCTGCTCATGAAGGCGGCGGCCGAAACCACGCTCGCCATCGCGGCCGATCCAAAGCGCCTCGGTGCCAGGATCGGCATCACCGCCGTACTGCACACCTGGGGCTCGGCGCTGACGCATCATCCCCACGTGCATATGATCGTGCCCGGCGGCGGTCTCGCGCCGCTTGTGCGTGAGCAACAACCGAGGGCGCAGCAAGAGGCCGATTGCAGCAGATGGATTCGTCGCGCTCCAACTTCCTCGTCCACGTCAACGTGCTCGCGCGTTTGTTCCGAGGCAAGTTCCTCACCTTGGTTATGGACGCGCACGCCGACGGCCAATTGAAGTTCTTCAACACCCACGTTGGGCTCGCCGACAAACGAACCTTCAAGCGCTTCCTGGCGCCGCTGCGCCGGATCAAGTGGGTCGTCTACTGCAAGCAGCCGTTCGCGGGACCCAAGCAGGTGCTGCGCTATCTGTCACGCTACACCCATCGCGTTGCCATCTCGAACCGTCGGCTTGTCGCTGCTGATGATGGTGGCGTGTCATTCCGCTGCAAGGACTATCGCATCGAAGGTCCTGGCCGCTGGAAAACCATGACGCTCGCACCCCACGAGTTTATCCGTCGGTTCCTGATGCACGTGTTACCGAAGGGCTTCCATCGCATCCGCCACTACGGGTTGTTCGCCAACGGTAACCGAGCCAAGAGCATCGCCAAGGCGCGTGAACTGCTCGCCGTGGCGACACCGGCAGACTTGAATCCGAGGCCGCTTCAATGCAGGAGCCTGATCAGCCCCGCGTGCTGCCGCGCCCATGCCCCTGCTGCGGTGGCCGCATGATCATCATCGAGGTCTTTGCACGCGGCGAGGCGCCCAGGCACAAGCCATCAATCGACACGTCATGAACGCGGCGGCTGATGCCAGATCAGACTGACACACATCCGCATCGCTGGCCCTCCGTCGGCATCGCCGCCGCTCGTGCCGCAGACACAAAATGCCGTCTGTCGCATCTGCTCGACCCATCGGTCTGCGCCGCAAACCGTCGCCGCCTCATGCCAAGTGGCCACAAATACCCCTGTGCGCCAGGTTCCGGTCTCACCCGCGCCGCACCATCACCGCGCCGCACCGGCCGCGCCCGGCCTCAATCCCCATAGCGCCCGCCGCACCACCCGCGATCACCTCCCGCGACTTCGTGCCTTGGCGCTTCTCGGACGCCGGCGAACACACGCGCGGATAGACCTTCACTCAGGCGTCCGAGAAACCTGCACACAAGGCGACATTCGCACCGCAGCAATTTGTGGCTCTATTCGATTACCTTGTCGGCGCGGATTAGGAGCGCTTCTGGAATCGTCAGTCCAAGCATTTTGGCGGTCTTGAGATTGATCACGAGTTCAAATGTCGCCGGCTGTTGCACCGGCATGTCCTGGGGGCGCTCACCGCGCAACAGGCGGGCTACGGGCACTGCGAGCTGACGGTAAATCTGCTCGATACGGGGACCATAGGCGGCAAATCCACCTTGCTCCGCGCTTTCGGGAAACTGGTAGATCGCCGGCAGACGGAGTGCAGCCGTGCGATCAACTATGACCTGACGATTGGCATTAATTAGCACAGACGCCATCGCATTGAGCACCGCGGCCCCAGCCGCGTGGGCGGCGTCGATGGCCGAAACAATCTCCTCCGTGCTGGTCACCCGATAGGTCAGAAGTTCGAGCCCGCGCATGCGCGCCGCATCGACCATCGTCTGAAGTTGTGTTGCCGACTTGCTGTCGGGGTCAAAAAGCGCTGCAATTCGGCGTGCGCCAGGCACGAGCTCGAGGAGAAGCTCCTGGCGTTTTCCATCGAGCTCGGTTGTCAGAATGCTGACGCCGGTCGTGTTGCCACCCGGACGCGCGAGCGAAGGCACTAACCCCGACGCCACCATGTCATCGGCTATGCCCGCGATTGGAACCGTTCGGGTCGCCTGTTGCGCTGCTCGAATTGTGAGATCGCCGCCGCAAACGAGAACCTCGGCACCCGAATGGATCAGCAGCGCCGCCCGTTCCTCGTACTGCTCAGAGGGGCTGTCAAAACCCCGGGAGTCGATGACAAGATTTCGACCCTCGATGAAGCCTTCCCGCCGCAGCCCATCGAATAGCTGTGCGAACTGCGGTGCTGTTCGGGGCAATGGATGCAATACGCCCAGACGATAGATACGTCTCGTCTCCTGCGAGTTGGCTACGAGTGGCAGAAGCCCTGTCGCGACTGCCGCACCCCCTGCAAGGATGATGAATTCACGCCGCCGCATGTGTCTGCATAAACTCCGCCTCATGCCGGGCCGAATCTATAGCAAATTACGGGCAACCAATGTCAGGGAAGGATGTCCGCTAATGGAATGGTCCGGCCGTGCTCCTGCCCCGCCAGCGATCGAAGCTGGCAAGGGGTGCCAAAGACAAGGAGCACGCCGTGTCTCAGAACCCAAACACCACGATCGCCGTAGTCGGCATCGATATCGGCAAGAACTCGTTCCACATCGTCGGCCTCGATAACCGCGGCGCAATCGTGCTGCGGCAGAAGTGGTCGCGCGGCCAGGTTGAAGCACGATTTGCAAATATGTCGCCGTGCCTGATCGGCATGGAAGCGTGCGTTGGTGCCCATCATCTCAGTCGCCGGCTAAAGGCACTTGGCCACGATGCCCGATTGATGCCGGCGAAATACGTGCGGCCCTACTCCAAAGGACAGAAGAACGACTTCCGCGACGCGGAGGCGATCGCCGAGGCGGTACAGCGCCCAACGATGAAGTTCGTGGCGACGAAGACCGCAGAGCAGCTCGACCTGCAGGCGCTGCATCGTGTTCGCGAGCGATTGGTCAGCCAGCGCACCGGCATCATCAATCAAATCCGTGCCTTCCTGTTGGAGCGTGGCATTGCGGTTCGGCAGGGATAGCGGTTTTTGCGCGCCGAGCTGCCGCGCATCCTGGCGACGCCCCCGATGTCCTGTCGCCCCGCATGGCGCGGGTCATCGAGGATTTGGCTGGCGACTGGCGCCGGCTCGACGAGCGCGTCGAGGGTCTATCGGGCGAGATCGAGACTGTTGCGCGCGAGGATGCCGATTGCGCGGCTGATGAGCGTACCTGGCATCGGCCCGATCATCTCAAGCGCCATGGTGGCTGCGATCGGCACCGGAGATGTGTTCTCGAAAGGTCGCGACTTCGCCGCCTGGCTGGGGCTCGTCCCCAAACAGATATCGACCGGAGACCGCACCATCCTCGGCAAGATATCGAAGCGTGGCAATCGCTACCTGCGGGTTCTGTTCGTGCAGGCGGCATGGGTCGTGCTGACAGGCCGAAGAGCTGGGAGCGCCACGGGCTCAAGCCCTGGATCGAGGCAGCCAAAAAGCGGCTGCACCGCAACGTTCTGGCGATCGCGCTCGCCAACAAGCTCGCCCGCATCGCCTGGAGTGTTCTGGCTCATGGCCGGAACTTCGAGGCCAGAAAGATCGATGAGGTTGCCGCTCAATCTATTTGATTGTCATTCGCCGACAATCTTAGGAACCGCGCGAAATGAGGAGCTCGCGATGACATAGCCAGGTTGATACGACTTACCTGCCGAGGTCTGCGAGAGGATGAGACGAGATGGAGGTTCGGTCTTCCCGGCGCGTGCGAACACTGGTGACCCGAATGGCCCGGTCGAGGCCGGTCCGCTAATCAGATCGCTCGCGCGCTGATATCCATGATGGCCAGGAGCAGCGCTCCAATCAAAGGCCGGATACATTGATGCAAGACCGCTCACCGCTATCTCGACAAAGACTCTTGCAACGCACGGCCGGACCATACATCCGGGTCACAAGCCGCCTCGGCACTTCACTGCCGGCGCGGAAGCTAAGCCCCCGAAAGCTGCCGCGCGGAAACACGACCGGCGCGGCTGAGAAGGGCCAATTTCTGCCGCACGCACCCGCAGCAAAAAAAGCGAGGACCATTCTGAAGGACGTCACAGACCGGCCGATTGTGGCGTGATATTCTTTCGCATTGCGGCGGGCACGATCCCAGTCGGATTGGTCAGATGGCACTCAACATCGGACGGCGGGAGTTCATAGTCGCGCTCGGCGGCGCTGCGGCTGCGTGGCCGCTCGCGGCGCACGCCCAGCAGCCCGAGCAGATGCGCCGCGTCGGCGTACTCAACGGCGGCAGCGCAGACGATCTGGGCGTTCAGGCGAACTATGTGGCATTCCTGCAAGGGCTGCAGCAACTGGGTTGGACTGACGGTCGCAACGTGCGCTTCGACATACGCTGGGCGGGAAATGCCGCCGACACGCGCAAATACGCGGTGGAATTGGTCGCGCTTGCGCCTGACGTCATCCTGGCTACTGGCAGCGCGGCTATGGGGCCATTGCTTGAGGCAACCCGTACCGTGCCGATCGTATTTGCAATCGTCCCCGATCCGGTTGGCGCCGGCTTCGTCGATAGTGTGTCGCGGCCGGGCGGCAACGCTACCGGCTTTATGATGTTTGAATACGGTTTGAGCGGGAAATGGCTGGAACTGCTCAAGGAGATCGCGCCGGGCGTGACGCGAGCGGCGATCCTTCGGGATAAGTCCATAGCCGCCGGGATCGGCCAGTTCGCAATCATCGAGTCCGTGGCGCCGTCGGTTGGCGTGGACGTGACCCCAGTCGACGTGCGCGATGCTGCCGAGATCGAGCGCGCCGTCTCGGCCTTCGCGCAGTCCGCCAATGGCGGCCTGGTCGTGACTGCGAGCCCGTTGTCGGTGGTTCATCGTAGTCTGATCATCACGCTTGCCGCCCGGTACAAACTGCCCGCGGTCTACGGCAACCGCATCAATGTTGCCGCCGGCGGGTTGATCTCGTATGGGCCGAAACTCGCTGACCAAACACGCCGCGCGGCAGGCTATGTCGATCGCATCCTCAAAGGCGCGAAGCCGGCCGACTTGCCGGTGGAGGCGCCGACTAAATGATGGGTCAACGCTGCACATTCCGGGTGCTGGCGTGACTTCCGCTTCGGCTCAAATCTCAGACATATCGCTGCTTTGCACTAAATGACGCGGAGGGCCAATTCCTAGTACCCGCTTTTACGGAAGGCTAACTCGTGATTCAACATTGGGATGATTCCCATAGCTGCGAAGGTCCGGCTGACACCGGCGGATCGTGCGGTGCTTGAAGCGCGGGTTCGGGCACCGACGACGGAGCAACGCGACGCGTTTCGCGCGCGGATCGTCTTGCTGGCGAACGAAGACCACTCGACCCGTTCGATTCCCCGCGCGCTCGGCACGATGCCGCGAACGGTCAGCACTTGGCGCGGCCGGTTCGCCCGCGAAGGCTTGGCCGGTTTGGCCGACAAGCCGCGGCCCGGCCCGACACCGAAGTACACCAGCGGGACCGGTCGACGCATTCTGGCGGTCCTGGAACGGGAGCCGTATGAGCGCGACCGGCGCCGGCAGTTGACGAGCGGAATGGGTGCCAAGCGAGAACAAACCCGCGCGAAATCCCCAAGGGGAGCCGCACTGCCCACCTGCCCCCCGGAATTTCGCGATACTACTGTCGAATTGAGGCCGTCGTACTGAACGGCATTATTTGTCTATTGTGAAAAAACATTTCAGCTAAAAGATGTAGTGGGCGACTGATCAGCACAAAGAGAGATGCAGAAGTCGCGCTGAGTGGAGTTCAATGCAAATCGTGTTACCTCCTGACCTTACGGTCGCGCAGACCGTAATTTGGCTCGACCAGCAGCTGTTTCCCGGCAGGCCGATCTATAACACCGGTGGGTCCCTCACGATCCGAGGTCATCTTCAATTTGATTTATTCGAGACCGCATTGCGGGAGACTGTGGCCGAAAGCCCCTCTCTGAGGTTGCCGCCGCGTAGCGGCCCCTTGCATTTCAATCTGCCTTTGCTCGATTTTCGCGATCGGAAGGATCCTCTTGCCGCAGCCGAGCAATGGATGCGAGCGGAGATGGGTCGGTCGGTGTCGTTAGACGATCCCGCGCTGTTTCGCTTCGCTCTGATCCAGATTAGTGAGGATCAGACGCTCTGGTTTCAAAAAATCTCACCATATCATTATGGACTCGATTGGGCCGGCAACTGCTGCAAGCCCGCACTGCTGCCCGCTATCGTGCACTCCGTTTTGGCGAGCCTTTGGCCGCGCTCAACGCCGCCACGCCGGAAGAAATTCTTGATCGCGAGCGGCGCTATTCCGCGTCGAGCGATTATGAAGTTGATCATGCCTATTGGTTAGAGCGTCTCGCGCACTGGCCAGGGCCGCTTCTTGAAACCAATCGGGAAAACACCGAACGCGGCAAGTCCGGACGTGCGTGCGCGGATCTCATTCTCGCTCAAACGCGCCGATTTCGTCCGATGGAGACAGCCGCTCGCGCCTTGGGATCATCGGTTTTCGCGCGATCATTGCGCTTACATATGTTGCTTTCTCGCGCCTGTATGATCGATCTGACATGGCATTGTGCATTGAACTCGCGAACCGTCCCGATGCCAGTACCAAGCAAGTGATCGGACTTATGTCGCGACCATTGCCGCTGCCTCTGAAGGTTGATCCCAGTACCACGATAGCCGATGTTGTGCGCCATCTCGATCGAATGCCGGATTCGAGACTATCCGCACCGCCATTTTCCAATCCAAGATCTGATCAAGAGCCTTGGCATCACCCGAAAGGGCTATCACGGCCTATTCGACATCATCGTCAACTATATCCCCCTTCGCTATGACTTCGGTTTTGAGGATCGTCCAGTAGAACACTCCAATCTGTCCCACGGTCTTACCGCACCCTGGACGGTGACGATCGAGGATCTTGGTCTGTCGCGCGATCTCGACGTAACCATCGACACCGATCCAGGCTTGATCGCTGCGGACATGGCGAGCCGCTTGGCGTCGAGCATCGAAACACTGCTGTTGCGTGGCATGGACGATCTCGGTTGCCCGCTCGCCTCATTGCCGATCATGCCGGAGGCAACAGCCAGCGGCTTCGTGGAATTTGCTGGCGGCGAGACCGTCCCAGTGCCGGAAGGGCTAACGCTAGCCACGCTCTGCGCCTCACAGGCGGAGCGAACACCCAATGCCATTGCCCTGATATGCGGCGAACAACAGCTGACTTTTGCACATTGCATGACAAGGCGGCCCGCTTGGCGCAGCGGCTTGCCGCTCTTGGTGTGAAGCTCGGCGTCGTCGTTGGCATCGCCCTGCCCCGCACACCCGCGCTGATCATCGCGATACTCGCCGTACACAAGGCCGGGGGAGCTACCTCGCCCTCGATCCTTCCTATCCGGCCGAACGAATTCGCTTCATGGTCGCCGATGCAGCTGCGCCAGTCATTTTGACCGAGCCCGCATTTGCGCCGCTCTTTGCCGATAGCGGCGCCCGGTTGGTGTTTGACACCGATCCGGTGGAGGGCGCAACCGCTGAACCAGTTCCGCGCACGTCCGATGATCTCGCCTACGTGCTTTATACCTCAGGTTCGACCGGGCGCCCCAAGGCGGTCGGTATTGAGCATCACAAATTTGATCAATCTCATTTCCTGGGGTCGTTCGATCCTGTCCGATGCCGAATTGCGCGGCGTATTGTTTTCAACATCGCTCAATTTTGATCTTTCGGCGTTTGAAATGTTCCTGCCGCTCGCCTTTGGTGGCTGCATCGTGTTGGTGGAAAATCTGCTCGCACTAAAGTCCGCACCACTGCGGGAAAAGGTGCGGTTCGTTAATACCGGGCCGTCGCTGCTCGAGGCGCTGTTGCGTGTCGACGGTTTGCCGCACGGGGTGACGACGGTTGTTGTCGCCGGCGAAAAGCTATCGCGGCATCTGGCTAGCTCGCTGTTTGACGCGAGACCCGGAATTCGATTGCTCAATTGCTATGGTCCGACAGAAACTACCGTCTACTCGAGTTGTGCGTGTTATAGATCCTTCAGATCGCGCACGAGCCGACCATCGGCCGCCCGATCTGGAACACCACCCTGCATGTGCTCGGTCGCGGGCTGGCGCTGTTGCCTCCCGGCACAGAGGGAGAGTTGTTCATTGGCGGCGCCGGGGTCGCGCGCGGCTATCTCGGCCGTCCTGAACTAACCGCCGAGCGTTTCCTACGCCAATCCGTACGGTCCTGGACGACTTTATCGCACCGGCGACCGGGTACGCTGGCGTGACGACAGTGAGCTCGAGTTTTTCGGCAGGACTGACGATCAAATTAAGATCCGTGGCGTACGCGTCGAACCCGGCGAGATCGAAGCCACTCTTTTAACTTTGCCCGAGATCGATGCCGCCGTTGTCAAGCTCTGCCCCGATGCCACTGATACCCCGCGCCTCACCGCTTATCTGGTTGGCTCATCCGAAACAGTCAGCCCAAGATACAGACGAGGGTCCGTGCAGCGCTTAGGAAAAACAATTGCCGCGTCACATGATGCCCGAGCGTGTTTGTCTGGCTCGACGCCATGCCAATGACGCCCAACAGCAAGATTGATCGCAAAGCGCTTCCGGCATCGCCAACGCACGATGATTCGTTATCTGATGATCCTCCGCCAACCACTGATCTCGAGCGCGAGCTTGTCGCCATCTGGGAAGATTTATTGCAGCGCTCACCAGTTGGCGTCCGGTCGGATTTTTTCGATCTCGGCGGTGATTCCCTTGCACTTCTGAGCCTATTCGCGACCATTGAAGCCCGATTCGGCCGCCGCCTAACCGTTGACGTGCTTGGCCGGTGGCCTGACTATAGCTGGCCTGGCGCACCTCCTGACGCACCCCGAACCGGCCGATACGGAATTGACGCCGGTTGTTCCGCTTCAGCCATTCGGCGATCTTCCGCCATTCTTCTGCGTTCACGGCATTGGTGGCGATGTGCTGCACCTGCATCGTCTTGCTATGCATATGGGCACCAAGCGCCCAGTCTTCGGTCTTCGCCGTCGGCCACAAGACCCCCCGACCGAGTCGATTACCCAAACCGCCGCGCGCTACGTCGCGGCAATGCTCGATCGTCAACCCAACGGACCATTCTATCTTGGTGGCCATTCCTTTGGGGCGATGATCGCTTACGAGATGGCATTGCAACTGTTGGCACAAGGGCATGACATCGGATTCCTTGCTATCATCGATCAACATTGGCCGGGTTGGCGGCTCGAGCCAGAAACTGCGATCCCTGCAATGTATCGGATCCTCACCACCATTCCCGGCCGGATTCGCTACGAGCTCACGAAGGTCGCTCCGGCTCAGCGATACCAAGCGCTTCAACGTTTATTTGTTAGTTGGTCGAAAGCGGCACTTGGCCTCAAGCGAAACGCCGCCACGATCTTCAAAATCGACTGCAGTGAAACCGAACTGATTTTACTATTCGAAGCCGGGCTTGAAGCACTGCGCGCCTATCGGCCGGCGCCGTCACCGGTACCGATTACGCTCTTTCGCGCGAAGATCCCCTTGATGCGCCACCTGATTATGGACTCGACACTAGGCTGGAAAAATCTCGCTCAACGCGAGGTGCAAGTGCGCGTCATACCGGGCGACCACCAATCAATGACCACAGAGCGTCTGGTCCGACACCTCGCTAAAGCGATTGCCGATGAGCTCGACAAAATCGAGAATTCTTGATCGACATGTAGCGCTGTTGGAGCAGTAGATGGACATTGTGAGCATCAATAATGCCACTCAATTAGATGCTATCGAGGCGGACTGGAATCGGTTGGCAAAAAGGGGACTTTATTTCGTTCCGCGTTTTGCAGAATTACGCGATGCCCTAGCTGACCGCCAATCCAAATTCCGCCTGCTGATCGCGGTCGACAATTCACAAGTTATTGCTTGCGCTTGTTTTCTATACGTCAACTCGACAAAGAGTTATGAAATTGCCTGGAGAACGCTTTGTCGCCTTCCGGTCAAGCTGGTTGTGCTGTTTGGCGGATGTGTCGTTGGTGAACCAAGCGAACCTGTCATTCGCGGCTTGTTTGAGGTCATCATTAAGGAGGGTGGATTTGATTTGTTGAGTGTCGGCAACATTTTTACCCATTCGCCTCTTTACAAGGCGGTTACTACTCTTCCAAACACTTTCACTTGGACTGGCTGGCGCAAAGAACGACGGTGGTGGCTGATCCGGATGCCCGCCTCGTTTGATGAATATCTCGCATCAATTCCAGAAAGAACGAGAGCGCATTTAATGAGAGATTGTCGGAGCTTCGAGCGAAAAGGCCCCGAAATTCGGATCATGCGACTCGCGGAAGAGGTAGACCAGTTTCTATGCGATGCCGAGAGAATTAGTCGCGTAACCTATCATTGGGATTTCGATGGGCTTCATAACGACGAGCGCACCAGGCAGAATTTCATCAGGTTGGCAAACAGCGGAAATCTGCGCTGTTATATTTCTTATATTAATGGCACGCCATGTGCGTTTGGCTGGGGCGAGCTGACTTATCGCCGGTTTAATTTTCGACAAACCGGCTATGACCCAGAATTTCAGCGATTTTCGCCAGGCACGGTATTAATGATGCGAATGATTCACGATTTAATCGACAATAGTGACTGTGAGGTCTTTGATTTTCTCTGGGGCGGAACGGACGGCTACAAGTCTAGACTTGCGAATGCAAATTTTTCCTGTGCGTCGGTGCAGATGGCGATTATGAGCAGACCGTATTCGGTTTTAATTGGCGTGTTGGATCTGATGTTAAATCTAGTCAAGAATATAATAGCATTGGTGATCGAGCAGGGGCCGCTGAAAAGATTATCGAGAAGGTTTCGACGTCAGCGTGGTGTGCAGACGTTTTGATTTCGGACCCGCTCTACGCTCGATACCTTAATCCAAGTTATTAAGACTGCGAGCGCAGGCCCGCGTTGGCGGAAGTCGATCTGACAACAAAGCCGCTGCTGACGTGTCTGATGTCTAGACAAATCGTCTTATAACTCTCCAACACGCCTGCAAAAAAGGGTCGAAATGAGGCGCGAGATGTGATTTAAAGAACTCATAAACTGCCCATCCGTAGTTTGCGCACGCCCATCGCAATGGCTTTGGGCCCACCATCCTCTGCAGACCGCCGATGGTTTTCTCTGGCTCGCGCGCGGCCACCTCAAGCAATCGCAGATATCGATCCAATAGCACGCGCATTTCCTTTTTGGCATACCGGCGGGCGTCAAAATACACGCGGCAATTCTCTGGCTTTTTCTCGTCGTTATAAAAATGGCATCCTCCAGGCATACCCCCAAAGATCGAGGCCTCGTTGCTCATGAGTGCGCCGCCAATCGTTTGGTCAGAATGGTCTCGGGATGACATACAGTAGACCCAAAAGTCTGGTGGCTTGACCCCCACCGTCCGCAATTGTCTTCGAACGATTTCAAACGGTAATTCGCTGTGCGCCAGTGTTTCAAACACGCGCTTATGAACAATCTGCAGCCACCGCATAAACGTGTTACTCGGGTCATAGGAGAAGACAAGTGGAACCGTGTTGACGAGGGGACCGACAATACCCTGCGCTGCCCTCCGGTTGCGATTTTGAAATAGGCTGCCAATCACGACCGTGGAATTGGCCGTTGCATCGGCCATCAATGCGGCAAACGCCGCCAGTCGAACGATGAAAGGGGTAGTGCCGACCCGGCGTGCAATTTCATCTAATCGATTTGTCGTCTGTCCCTCGACTGTCCATGGAAGAATACCTTGGTTCGAATCACAGTTTGTACGTAGAATCAAATATCTAAATGGAAGTCGAAGAGTTTTTAGTTGGTTCGAAAAGAGAGTTTGCCACCAGTTCAAGGCCTCCTTGAAATAAGCACAATCAATTCGCATGAGCTGTTGCTGCCACACTGCGAAGTCCGCGTATTGCAATGCTGCGAGGCTTGGCAGAGGCGGTATGTCTCCTTGCAACTTTGCCTCATACAATGTTGCAAATTCTTCATCGAGGATCCGCCCGGTAAACCCATCGCATATGAGGCGGTGCTTGATTTGCGCAAGCCGATAAACGTCGGGAGCGATTCTTATCAGCAGGTAACGCAAAATTGGTAGCTTTGTTAGATCGGTTGTCTGCGAAGCGGCCTCGTGAAGCATCACAGTTGCTCGTTTATCCGCATCATCAGCCTCCGCCAGATCGATGAAGGAAAAACCAAGCGGCGCGGCCGCGTGAATAATCTGAACTGGCTGGCCATCAACATGGTCAAAAGTGGTCCGCAAGAGTTCATGTCGTTCAATGAGATATCTCAAGCACTCCTGGAAAATCTCGAGATTAAGCGGGCCAAAAATGTGAGAAGCGGTTACGAACGTGCCTTCCGGGCCGTGACTGACAGCCCACAGGCTTTCTTGAAAAATCGAAAGCGGCATCGAAGCTGCGCGCGGAGCACAGACAATGGGAGGCAAACTAACCACTCGTGTGGTTGGACACTGATGAATAAATGCGGCGAGTGTCGAAATCGTCGGGTGGTCCGCTATCGTCCCCAAGCTCAATTGAACGCCAAGTGCCGCTTCAATTTGCATTGCCAGAATTGCGGCTTGCAACGAGTTGCCGCCCAAATTGAAGAAATCCGCATCGAGGCCGATCTCGGGTAAGGCAAAAATATCGGCCCAGATATCGCCAACCGCTATCTCGGTTTTCGTGCGCGGCTTGTCGCCTTTGGCGCTGTCCTCAATAGGTAGGCGATATTGTCGAAGTGCTTGCCGGTCGATCTTGTTACCGCGGTAGGGCAGATCGCTTAAGAAAACAACCCTTGACGGCATCATGTGGAGTGGCAGCTTCGCTCGCAGCGCTTGGCGTAGACGCGCTGCCGTCCATGACCGATCGCCTGTTTTGACAAAGGCGACCAGAATCGCTTCGTGGCTTTTGTCGGGGATTGCTAAAACGGCGGCGCGATCGATACCTGAAAGTTTTTCGAGACAACGTTCAATTTCAACGACCTCGATCCGGTTGCCACGAATTTTTATGCGATTGTCCTTGCGGCCGCAGACTTCGAGCATCCCGTCTTGGTTGATCCTACCCAGGTCCCCGGTCCAGAACAGCCGCGTTCCGCTGCTATCGAGATCGGCTGAAAACCGCTGTGCGGTGAGCTCTGTGTCGCGCCAATAGCCATTGGCGAGATATCGGCTCTTAACAGCGATTTCGCCGATTTCGCCGTGAGCAACAGGTTCGCCGTTGTCGCCCACGAGCGAGACGTGGATGTCTCGAGCAAAATGCCCGACTGGTAAGACGCCTTCGGGAATGTTGTTGCTCCACGTCCAACGATGAAAAGCGATGAGTACAGTTTCAGAAGACGCAAGCGTATGAACAAAAACCGTGCTTGGTGGGAAATGCTTGCGAAATGCTCTGAAATCATCTTCGGTAATTGATTCCGTCGCTAATAGGACAGTGTGAAGGTTGGAAAAGAGTTGCAGACTATCAATCGTCTTGAATAGGGTCCGGAACATCGATGCCGTTGAGAACCAAACAGTCAACTTACGATCGATGATCCACTTCGCAAGCCCGGCGAATCCTTTAGTCTTCAGCGGGTAAGGGCATAGCGTCGCTCCATTGAGCAAAGTACAGGCGAGCACCGCCAGGCCCTGCCCGGTTGAAAGTGGCGCGAACAGTGGGATGCGATCAAACTCGGTGGCCTTGAGGGCGTCGGTGTGGGCGGCTGCTCCCCGGCAAAACTGCCGATGGCTCCTCATCACACCCTTTGGCCGGCCAGTCGTGCCGGAGGTGTAAATCAGAAAGGCTGTTTGCTTTGGTGGAATATTAATCGATGGGCTTGCTATCGGTTGTTCTAAGGTTTCGGGCTGGAGATTCAAAATTAGACAGCCCGGCACTATTAATTCGGAAGCGCGCTGTCGGTTTTCCTGATCAGTCACAATGACAGACGGCTCGACATCCGCGACGAGCATTTTGAGGTGCGCCAGTGGATCATTCGGATCTAGTGCGACAACGATCTGCCCGGACTTCAAGACCCCCAAGATCGCCGCGACCATTGGCGTATCATGCGACATTAAGATCGCGGCGCGATCGCCCAAGCCACAGCCATATGCTATCAACTGATGTGCGAACTGGTTCGCCGTTTCATTCAATTCTCGATAGGTTGGCTGCCAAGAGTCCGAACTCAGCGCGATCCGTGATTGGAATTTCTCGACGACGCGCTCGAACGCCGCGACTAACGGCTCATTAAAATCAGTCGTCGCATCGTTGTCGCGGTTTAATGTTTCTGTCAGAGTGTTCACTTTCGACTTCCGAATTGGGGCATGAAGAATTCGAGCGGGACGGCTGTCGCCGGCTTGGATAGGAGTGCCACGCGCACTGTGCGCGGCGCGATCTCCTTCAATAACTCTACCCATTTACCGGCCGACTGCGGGATCGACATTCGAGAGGCCGGTGATGTTGCCGCCCGGATGCGCGAGACTTGTGGCGAAGCCCCTGCCGATCGGATCGGCCAGATCTCGATGCCGAACGAGTGCGCCATCGCCTCGACCTGGTCCATCTCGAGCGCGTCGGCGGGAAAGCCAGCATCGGCCAGGATCGCCACGCGTTTTAGACTGGGTAGGATTTCGCACAAAAGCCCGAGTCGCTTCCCGGCAATATCGTTCTGCTGGAGCGACATTCCGGTGACGTTGCCGCCCGGTCGTGCCAGGCTCATAACCATTCCGTCGCCGACTGGGTCCGTCGCCACCGCAAGGACAATCGGGATCGTGGATGTCACCTGCTTTGCTGCATATCCCGCGCTAGCAACCGTAACGATGACATCCACCTTGAGTCGAACGAACTCTGCTGCGAACTCGGCGAAGCGTTCTTTGCGTCCCTCAGCCCAGCGATATTCGATTGCGACGGTGTGGCCCTCGATCCAACCGAGTTCGCGCAGCCGTGTTTCGAAGGCGCCGGTCCATGAGCTCCAGCTAGACTGCGAGGAAGCACCCAGAAAACCAATCGTCGGCAGCTTGCCCGCCTGCTGCGCCTGCCCGGCGCGTGGCCACGCCACTGCCGCGCCGCCTATTAGCGCAATGAACTGCCGTCGCTTCATGGGCCTCGTCCTCGGGCCGAGCATCCCACCCTAGCACGGCACTGGGCGACGGGAGTGCGCAGTGCGTCCAACCACGCCTTCACGTTCGCTTGGGGTCAAACGCTACACATTCACGGCTTCGGCGCGACTTCCGCTTCGCCCCCAACACCGGGCATATCACTGCATCGCAGTAACCGGCGCGAAGGGGCCAAACGCGTCGTTTCCGCACCGCAGAAAAACAGCGAGCATTTTCGCCGCCAGACCACCGTGAAGCCGGTCACAGACCTGCCGATCGTGGCATAGTATCGTCTCTGGTATTACGGCGGACGTGATCCCTTTAGGGACCGATCACATGGCAATCGGCATTGGAAGACGGCAATTCATATCCGCGCTCGGCGGTGCGGCCGTCGCATGGCCGCTCACCGCCCGTGCGCAGCAGTCGCCAATGCCGGTGATTGGGTTTGTCAGCGGCCGATCACCCGATACCGCCCCGACCGTAGCGACAGCGTTCCGCAAAGGCCTCAGCGAAACCGGCTACGTGGACGGCCAAAACGTAACAGTCGAGTACCATTGGCTCGAGGGCCAATACGATCGCCTGCCGGCACTGATGGTGGATCTGGTTGGCCGTCGAGTGGCTGTGATCGCTACACCCGGCAGCGCGCCCGCTTCGCTCGCGGCCAAAGCCGCAACCGCGACGCTCCCGATCGTGTTCGGCGTCGGCGATGACCCGGTCCAGCTCGGGCTTGTCGACAGCCTTGCACGGCCCGGCGGCAACGCAACCGGCATCAATTATTTTAACGACGAATTGACGGCCAAGCGGCTGCGGCTGCTGCATGACTTGGTGCCAAAGGCTGCACGTATTGCCGTCCTCGTCAATCCGGCAAATGTTTCGGCTGCTGAGTCCACGCTGCGGGCCGTGCGGGAAGCCGCCCCCACGATCGGGCTGCAAATCCAGATCCTAAACGCCACGACGATCGGCGAGATCGATGCGGTCTTTGCCACGTTTGCGCACGAGCGTCCCGACGCCCTCTTCGTCGCTCCCGACGCGTTCCTCAACTCCCGCCGCGTGCAGCTTGCCACCTTGACGGCGCGCGACAAGATACCGGCAACCTATGACACCCGTGATGATGTCGCAGCCGGCGGGCTGATGAGCTACGGCACCGACGTCGCGGAAATGTTTCAACAAGTCGGCGTCTATACCGGCAAAATCCTCAAAGGCGCCAAGCCCGCCGACCTGCCGGTGCTGCAATCGACCAAGTTCGTGCTCGCAATTAACATGCTCACGGCGCGCGCGCTCGGCATCGAGGTGCGGCCGGACGTGCTCTCGATAGCCGACGAGGTGATCGAGTGATCCTTTCGCAATGCATCAATTAACGGTGTCAAAGCGCCGTTTCGGGTCGCGAACTGCCTCGGCGATTACCGGTAGCGTGGCAGAAACACCTCCGATAACGGACGCGAAGGTGGTCAGTCGGCGCGCCGGAGAAGGGCCATAGAACGAAACCGCTCTCGCGGTAGAGCGCTACGCGCAAGGCGGCGGCTCTGCTCCAACCGCCACGACGCTTCTCGACACGATGAAGACAGCGGCAATCAGAACAAAACCGAAGGCAATGCCGAAATGATTTGCCCCGACGTTCCCCGCGGCCTGGAGCGGCGATACCACGAACAGCAGAATCGCAAGCATGACCGTCAGCGCGGTCAGCAGCGGATCGCGGTATCGCTCCTGTAGTCGACGAAAACCCTCTCCAGTCATATTTCAAGTTTGCATCAGGTAGAGTGGCCCACATTCACGCTTGAAGCTCGATCCCATCGCACGCCGATGGAGGGAGCCGGAATAGGAGAGACCGCCTCTCGCGGCGGTCCCTCTAAGCCCTTTTCGATGCTAAATTCACCACTCTTCGGTTCTTTCGCTTCGCGGACGTACAACGGTGCAGCAGAAAAAGACGTGGCGGGCGGTGGGGCTTGCACGCTTTACGACGTGCGCCCCCATGCCTGTGCGTCGATCTTCCACTCCTCGCCGTGCTTTGAAAACGTATATGCGAGGGTGCCGGTCCGAGAGACAGTTTGGCCCTTAATGGTTACCGTGAGCGTCCCCGCTATGACGGCGTACGCATCGGAGCCTTCCACGTTCCAGAACCCCATTTCGTACGACAGGTGCTCGTGCGAGACCCCAAGGTCCTTACGCCACTTTTCTACGTCCGCAAGCCAATTGGCCGGGGCATTCGGGTTCAACCAGCGATAAGGTGCGATGCCATCAATGATGATGGCGGTGTCCCCAAAAACGCCGACGAAAAGCTGGATATTCTGGGTGTTGAAACCGTTGATGTGATTATCGATTAGGGTCTGAATTTCTCTCGGGGGGTTTCGCCCCGTTTCCTGCGCGCGAGCCGCAAGTGGCAATCCCGCCACAGTTCCAATGACCGTGATGAATTCGCGTCGCCTCATAGGCTTCCCCGTGCGAGATGATTAGTTGAGGTTATCACTTTTCCGCCGAGCGTCAGTGGCAAATCGGTCCGCTCATGTCGCATTCGGGTCAACCGCTGCACATTCGCGATGTCAGCGAATGCCCGCTTACCCTCCGACAGCTACTATTTCACTGCGGCGCGGTAATCGACGTTGAGGGCCAATTGTAGACATATGGATCGCATCGAATGGCGAAAGAAGTCGTCCCATCTGTTCATTCAGCAAGGGACAGTCGGCTACAGCCGGTACCGCTCGGGTGATCGACGAGGCTTCCTTGCCTATTTGGTGACAAGCAAGAAGATCGATATGAATCGTCAGTCGGTGTTGGCTCATTCTGGCTTAATGATTTAATATTTTGCGAAGCCATTCAGCTACCTCCTTGTGCATACTTGCCGCGTTTAGGGGACCGTCGAATTGACTCTATGTCAAACGTGCGCCAGGTGGGGGATGCCGTGATGACTGAGATAATCTCTCGGGTAAGCGACCAGCCGCGCCGGGAGCGTACCTCCTTTTTGATTCAGATCAAAAACTGGTAGCTGCCTCTAGCTTACCTAGACAAGGGTATTCAGGGCGGTTGGCATCAGTGTGGTGAATGAAATCACTCGCGGAATCCCTAGGCCGTGTGGACGGATTTAGCAAAGTCATAGGGTAGAGGGATTCCCAAATCATTTTTTCTGTGACTCATGGGCGGTCGGTTATTTGGAGGACCGACCATGCTCACTGCCATGACGGAAGAGGACTGGACGATTGTTTTGAAGGTATTTGATGCATCATGCCCACGCCGCGGCGACAAAGGTCGGGATGACCGAAAGTTTCTCGAAGCCCTGCAGTATTTCGTGGTTCACAACATCACTTGGCGGGCACTCCCGTAAAAGTTTGGGCATTGGAACAGCGTCTGGAAGCGGTTCTGGCGCTTGAGCCGGTCCGGAACTTTCGAAGCTTTCTTCGATGCGTTGGCGGCATTGAGCGAGACGGCGGATCTGGTGCAGATGTTCGATTCCACCGTGGTCCGCGCCCATGTCTCGGCGGCAGGCGCAAAAGGGGGCAGCACGATCAGGCGCTGGGCCGCTCGCGTGGCGGTTTCTCTACCAAGATCCACTTGAAGACCGATTTCGGTGGCTTGCCAATTGCCTTTCATCTCACCGGTGGTGAAGCCAGCGATAGCCGCAACTTCGAGACGCTTCTCGACATCGGCCCCGATATCAATCCGCGCGCCGCGCTCGGTGACAAGGGCTATGATTCTAAATCAAATCGCGAGGCCGCACGTCAACGTGGAATATGTCCGGCGATCCCGTATCGATCCAACACCAAGGACATCCCCACCTTCTTTCCGAAAACACTCTACAAGGCGCGGGCACGCATCGAACAAGCCGTCGGCAAACTCAAGCGCTTCAAACGTATCGCGCTTCGATGCGAGAAGACGGCGCAGAATTACGGCTCATTCGTCGCGCTTGCTCTCGGCTTCATCTTGATCAAATCCGTCCACACGGCCTAGAACACGCTCGTCACCGGATGTTACTGTCAGGCCAAGCGAAAGATGATCCTCGCTTTAAGCGGATATTGCTATGTAAAGCGGTAGCCTATCGCTTGCTCGCAGTGTCGGGCCATCCCTTAGAAGTGATCAATGGCGAAGCTGGAGAGACTGGAACAGCGGTTGTACCTGCGCCACGATCAAACGCGCAAGAACTAAGAAATGGCGACTCAACACATCCGTCTCACCGTCTGCACACAACCTCGCGTTATGATTTGTTGTTAATCGAATCAAAAGGGAGATCGTGATGAAGCGTCGGGATTTCAATCGTATTGTGCTCGGCGCTGGGGCTAGCCCCATCTTTGCGAAATCGTCGCTCGCACAAATGTCGACCGAGGAATTGCAGAGTGCGCCTGCGAAGGCGGTTGCACCAACCATCATCATCAAGAATTCGCCACGGACCTATAACCAGATCAACGTTCCGCGGAAATACGCGGCTGGTCGACGGCGCTTCACCATTTATTGGACTTGGAGCTATCCTTGGGAAGCCAACCGCGATGTAGCGGAGCTAGACAATCGCTTCTCGACCATGACCGAGGTGCGCCGGGTTGGATGGCCGCGCTACGAGGAGCCTCAATGGTCGGAGCGGGAGTTTCTGCAAGGGATCGCTGGAACGCTGGAATTATTTCATCTGTCGACCGTGCGATTTCAGAACATTGTCGGTGAGGCCACAGGACAGCCGGTCGTAGTCTACCAGCGGGTTGATCAGGCGGGCCAACTCTTGCCAGTAGACGAGGCGATCCTTGGCGACACCGATACGATGATGATTTTCGGTCTGGATCACATGATCACAGAACAGGAGGCCAGCGCAGAAGAAATTGAAGCGGTTCGAAAATTTCTGACGCGGGAAGGAACTTGCCTGCTGATAGGACCGCATCACGACGTCGGTGTGTCTCCCGATCCGGCGGAGCGTCAAATGGAATATGCTCACCACGGCGACCCGTTGGTACCGAGGCAGCAGCGTTTCGGCCTGTACACACGCTCCCTTATGAAGGGACTGGGTGTACCCGTGGAGAATCGATGGGGCCTGCGCCCTGCGCTAGCGCCCGAGACGAACCAGATTGCTCCGTTGACTGCCATGAGGGACCTGGATACGCACGGATGGCTTACCGGCGTTACGACGTTCAATTTCCACCCTCATCTGCCGCACTACGCGCTGACAACAGACGATGCGAAGTTGATTCGCGTTTTGGCGCGACAGCCCATCGATATGTCGCGTCCCCACCCGTTCACGGAAGCCGGAAATCGCGAGTTCAATACATTCCTTTGGATGCCGCCAAGCGGAACGCGAGCAGGCGATATTGTACTGGTTGATCTAACGATGTTTACAACGCTGTTTGGCGGCGCCGAGAGTTTGGACCGTTTCTGGAACAATCTAGCTATACGCACATAACGGGTGCTAAGTCAGCTTTGCATCCGCTGACTTCGAATAACACAAAGCGTCAGCCACACGTTGCTGACGAAGGAGGCGGTCATGTCACAGGATCAAATCAGCAAAACTACCCGACGTGCGTTCCTTGGCACGGCAACCGTCGCGACGGCAGCATCGCTGGCCGCACCGGTCGCAGGCGCGTCTCAAGGCGTCGGAGGTAATCCGACCGAGCCGATTAAACTGGCGCAAGCCGATGCGGGTGTTCCCGCACAGTTGATGTCACGCGCTAAAGCGGGCGACTGGACAAAGCCGGCGGCTATGGCAATCCCCAAAGAGGGGTATTTCCAGCTTGAACAGGGTCGATACGGTCCAATTTTTCCGAAGACTCCGGCCAACTATGGCTTCACGCTTATTGCTAAAGTCAAACCGGGTCGGGAAGAAGCGATCCGAGCGTACGGAAAAACAATAGAGAACGCCATAGCTGACAATCCGTCCGCTCTCGCCCCGCTCAAGCTTCACTATCTGAGATGGGTCCTCTTTAACATCGGTGGCGAAATGTATTTCATGTATCAGGGGATTTTCGACACTGACTTTGACAAATATACCGAAGATGCCGTTGCCCTGTTCACCAGTCTCGGGGTCAGCACCACATTCGAGAATCTGGAAGGGTTCCCGATGGATTGGAAGACCAACGCTCCGGCATTCATCAAATTCGTCCGCGAACATCAAAACCCAAGCTTCCTCGAATATGGCGAGTATCCGTTCGTCACCGCCGACGAGATAAAGAAGGCTCTCAAAGTGAAGGCGGCTCTGGCCGGAATGCTGGATCAAATGCAGTGACTTTTGGCTGCACCAGAGCCCCGGCAGCAGAGGCAGAAAATATATGCAGATCGGTCGATCGCGCCTACCACGTTCAGTCTGATCGTTGAGTAATTCTGAATGCTCGAATTCGACGACATTCAGTACATCTTGCTTACGCGCGTACCGGCGCTGACTGGCCGATATGAATTTCTTTCATTTCAGCAACCTGCTCAAGGGCGCGCTTGGCTTAAGGCCATAAAAGAGAAGGTGCCGTCAGCCAAGGCCGTCGCCGGTGCGGTCGAGCTGGAAAAACGATGGGTATCCGTGGCGTTCACCTGGAACGGGTTGCGCGCACTCGGAGTGGACGAGGCATCACTCGCGACATTTCCAGAGGAATTCCGGCAAGGCATGGCGGCCCGGTGGCAAGTCCTCGGTGACACCGGCACGAACCATCCTGATAATTGGGTCGGTGATCTCGCGACGCCACGGCTACATGCGATCGCTATTCTCTTTGCTCGCGATGCGGCCGAAAGGGATCGGAGCGTTCGGGAGCATAACGCACTCTTGGCACGCGTTCCCGGCGTAGAGGTGTTGTCGTCATTGGATTTAGAAGCGATACCGCCGTTCCAATCTGTCCGCGAACATTTTGGCTACCGCGACCGGATCACGACCCCGGAAATTGAAGGAACCGGAATTAAACCAACACCAGGTTCCGGGCCGCCTATCAAAGCCGGCGAATTCATCCTTGGCTATCCCGATGAAGATGGTCTCTCACCGAAGCTGCCGCAACCGGAAGTTCTATCTCGTAACGGCAGCTACATGGCGTATCGACGGCTGCACCAGCATGTAGGCGCCTTCCGGGAATTTTTACGCGAGCAAGGCGGCCCGGCCGCACATGACCAGGAGCTGATTGCGGCAAAACTGATGGGCCGCTGGCGAAGCGGCGCTCCCCTTGTGCTTGCGCCCGTTAAAGACGATCCGTCGCTTGCCGACGACCCCCAGCGCAATAACAACTTCGACTATGCGAAGATGGACCCCCAAGGTTACGCTGTGCCGCTGGGTGCGCATATCCGCCGGATGAATCCACGTGACACGGCCGTGAATCTAAATCGGCGCAAGGTGCTTCGTCGTGGCGCGACATACGGGCCGCCTTTGCCCGAAGGTGCTCCGGAGGATGGAGCCGATCGCGGTATTGCGGCGTTCGTGGTCTGCGCCAGTCTCGTTCGCCAATTCGAATTCGTGCAGAACGTTTGGGTAAACGACCCAAACTTCCACGAGCTAGGCAATGAACGCGATCCGATGATCGGCACTCAAGACGGCACCTACGATATGACGATTCCGAAGCGGCCAGTCCGACGAAAGATAAAGGGCCTGCCCGCTTTCACGACCGTAAAAGGCGGCGCCTATTTCTTCCTGCCGGGTATCAAGGCGCTACACTACCTTGCCGCTCTCGGCGTCTAGATTTAATAGGTGAGCGCAAACCAGTGCCAACCTAACCTGGAACGGTAGGGTAAGGCAGCCGGGCGCATGTCGCCTTCGGGTCTTGGTTGTGCGCGTTTTCACACAGCCTGGGTCAAACGCTACACATTCACGGCTTCGGCGCGACTTCCGCTTCGCCCCCAACACCGGACATATCACTGCATCGCAGTAACTGACGCGAAGGGCCAAAGCACAAAGTCGCTGCGCGACAGCCCGCTGAGGCGGGTGCTTGAGCCGATAGGCCGGTAGCCAGATGAGAGAATGACGATAGCGGGGGACGCGGCCGCGTCCTGAGATTGCGGTCCCAGCAACCTCACTCAGGAGTTCTCTGATGACCTGGCCCATGGTCAGCCCGCTGCGTCAACGCATGATCGACGACATCCGTGCGCGCAAACTCGGGCGTCATTCGCTGCGCAGCCATCTCCACAGTTGCAAGCGGTTCGCCGCTTTCCTCAAACGCTCGCCGGAGACGGCGACAGCCGACGACGTGCGCCAGTTCCAACTGACGCTCATCGAAGAAGAAGGGCTCACCATCTGCAATCGTAACCGCATCATGACGGGGGTGAAGTTCCTGTTGCGCGTGACGATGCGACGGCACGATCTCGCCGCCGAGATCTATCACCTCAAGGAGCCGCAGAAGGTGCCGGTGGTATTGAGCTCCGACGAGGTAAAGCGAATTCTATTGATGGCGCCAAGCCTCAAGGCGCGAACCATGCTGACGATCAGCTATGGCTGCGGCTTGCGGGCGGGCGAAGTGACGCGGTTGACGGTCGGTGACATCGACGGCGCGCAGAACATCATCCGCGTCGTGCAAGGCAAAGGCCGCAAGGATCGCAACGTCATGCTGCCGCCGGATGTGCTCGCGCTATTGCGAGAGTGGTGGCGCGAGCGCTCGGCGTTGGACGACGCCGGGATGCCGCCGGCAGAGCGCTGGATTTTCCCCAGCTATGGCCGCCGCAAGCCGATCACACCACGTCAGTTCAGCCGTCTGTTTCGGGAGGCCGTCAAAGCAGCCGGTATCCGCAAGCCAGGGCTGACCTTGCATTCGCTGCGCCACAGCTTCGCGACGCACCTGCTCGAACGCGGTACTGACATTCGAATTATCCAAGCTTTGCTCGGACACGACAAACTCGAGACGACGGCGCGTTACACGCGCGTGGCCACCGGCATGATCGCGGCCGTCGAGAGCCCGCTGACGCAACTGTCGCAGCCGCGCCGGAAAATGCGGAACCGTAAGGACAAGTCGAATGAAGGACCGCCGGCGTAACGCCGTCGGATGGCCCGGCCATCGCTGGAGGTCGCGGACATCTTCCGCGACCACGGCTCCGCTTGGCGTTTGGCCAACGCGGGGCATGTCAGCCTCGACCAGATCAAGGTGATGAGTGCGATCGAGCGCTGCCGCACAGCGGCGCTCGGCGGCCATGTCGCGCGTTGCGAGAACGGTGCGTGTGCTTACACCGTCGTCAGCTACAATAGTTGCCGCAATCGCCACTGCCCCAAGTGCCAGGGCGCGGCGGCACAGAAATGGCTCGCCGAGCGCGAAGCCGAGTTGCTGCCCGTCAGCTACTTCCACGTTGTCTACACGCTGCCCAGTCAACTGCGCGATGTCGCTTATCAGAACAAGCGCGTCATCTATGACCTGCTCATGAAGGCGGCGGCCGAAACCACGCTCGCCATCGCGGCCGATCCAAAGCGCCTCGGTGCCAGGATCGGCATCACCGCCGTACTGCACACCTGGGGCTCGGCGCTGACGCATCATCCCCACGTGCATATGATCGTGCCCGGCGGCGGTCTCGCGCCGCTTGTGCGTGAGCAACAACCGAGGGCGCAGCAAGAGGCCGATTGCAGCAGATGGATCTCGTCGCGCTCCAACTTCCTCGTCCACGTCAACGTGCTCGCGCGTTTGTTCCGAGGCAAGTTCCTCACCTTGGTTATGGACGCGCACGCCGACGGCCAATTGAAGTTCTTCAACACCCACGTTGGGCTCGCCGACAAACGAACCTTCAAGCGCTTCCTGGCGCCGCTGCGCCGGATCAAGTGGGTCGTCTACTGCAAGCAGCCGTTCGCGGGACCCAAGCAGGTGCTGCGCTATCTGTCACGCTACACCCATCGCGTTGCCATCTCGAACCGTCGGCTTGTCGCTGCTGATGATGGTGGCGTGTCATTCCGCTGCAAGGACTATCGCATCGAAGGTCCTGGCCGCTGGAAAACCATGACGCTCGCACCCCACGAGTTTATCCGTCGGTTCCTGATGCACGTGTTACCGAAGGGCTTCCATCGCATCCGCCACTACGGGTTGTTCGCCAACGGTAACCGAGCCAAGAGCATCGCCAAGGCGCGTGAACTGCTCGCCGTGGCGACACCGCAGACTGAATCCGAGGCCGCTTCAATGCAGGAGCCTGATCAGCCCCGCGTGCTGCCGCGCCCATGCCCCTGCTGCGGTGGCCGCATGATCATCATCGAGGTCTTTGCACGCGGCGAGGCGCCCAGGCACAAGCCATCAATCGACACGTCATGAACGCGCGGCTGATGCCAGATCAGACTGACACACATCCGCATCGCTGGCCCTCCGTCGGCATCGCCGCCGCTCGTGCCGCAGACACAAAATGCCGTCTGTCGCATCTGCTCGACCCATCGGTCTGCGCCGCAAACCGTCGCCGCCTCATGCCAAGTGGCCACAAATACCCCTGTGCGCCAGGTTCCGGTCTCACCCGCGCCGCACCATCACCGCGCCGCACCGGCCGCGCCCGGCCTCAATCCCCATAGCGCCCGCCGCACCACCCGCGATCACCTCCCGCGACTTCGTGCCTTGGCGCTTCTCGGACGCCGGCGAACACACGCGCGGATAGACCTTCACTCAGGCGTCCGAGAAACCTGCACATCTTCTGCCGCACGCACCCGCAGCAAAAGCAGCGAGCTATCCACCGTGAAGTGGTTCGCAGACCTGCTGGTTAGGGCGTGATACCATCCTCAAAATTGCAGTAGCTTGAACCCATTGGGGACGGGGCGAATGGCAAGCGGCATTGGACGACGGCAATTCATGTCCGCGCTTGGCGGGGCGGCTGTTGCATGGCCGCTCGCTACGCGGGCGCAGTCGGAAAAAATGCCACGAATAGGCTTCTTAACACGCTACTCCGACGCCTCCGTCTCCGCTCAAATAGATGCATTCCGGCAAGGTCTTGGGGACCTCGGATGGGTCGAAGGAAAGAACATTGGCATCGAATACCGGAACGCGGATGGTCAAGCTGACCGTCTCCCTGCGCTCGCGGCTGAGCTCGTTGGTCTCAATGTGGATGTCATCGTCACGGTGGACACGCCGCCCACTCAAGCCGCGAAACGAGCGACTAGCACGATTCCTATCGTCATTGCTGTCTCTGCTGATCCAGTGGGGGCAGGATTGGTCAGCAGTCTCGGGCACCCTGGTGGCAATGTCACCGGCTTGTCTCTCCTTGCGCCTGAGACAGATCAGAAAAATTTAGAACTTCTGAAGGAGATGCTATCCAAAACTAGGCGAGTGGCGATGATTTTTGACCCGAAAAATCAGGGCATGATCATTAGACTAAACTCAATAAAGACCGCGGCGCTAAAGCTCGCACTGGAGTTTCAACCAATCCCGGCGCTCGGTCCAAACGAACTTTCCGTAGCCCTGACTGCCGCCGCCAATGACCCTCCCGACGCTCTCATTGTGCTTTCTCCGATATATGCAGCTTATCGGAGCGAAATCGGAGAATTCGCGACAAGGACGAAAGTGCCGCTGTCTTTTGATACCAGCAGCCTTGCCGGAGAACCTGATGCTCTCTTGTCCTACGGGGCGGATATTTCGGCGTTATTTCGGAGAGCCGCCACGTTTGTGGATAAGATATTGAAGGGTGCCAAGCCGGCCGATTTGCCGGTAGAGCAGCCGACGAAATTCGATCTGGTGATCAACCTGAAAACTGCAAAGGCACATGGTATCACCATCCCGCAGACAATCGTCGCCACCGCCGACAAGGTGATCGAGTAACTGGTCGAACATTTCTCATCGGGACCCCATGCTGCATTGCACCGACGAATTGCAGCAAACGGTCGAGATGGGTCTTGTGTCACGAGTAACGCCGGTCCACACGGCGATGCGCAACTGTACGGGAGATGAAGGGTGGCCCTTCGAGGTCGGCAATCAGGTGTTGATCTCAAGCCACCGCAAGCTGCTGTCGTCAAAAGCGATGGTGGTGAACGTTGCGGAAAAGCCGGAACAGATTCCGGCAGGCATGATTGGGAGAGGCGAACGCAAGTGAACCGTCGATGAAGTGTCGAAAGCGACTTAGACGATGTCAAAACCGGGGGCTGACCCATCTTCCGGGATAAGCTTGGGGGATGCACTGATACTGCCCAAGCGGCATCCGGCATGTAGACGGCGCGAAGCTCAATCTGGCTCCTGTATGGAACGTGAGAACCTGACCGGCGATGCCAAGGGAAAGAGCACAAGCGGCTCCAACCGCGAGGCCGAAAGTACCGATGCGCCGGAGAGGGACGGACTGCCCCGTAGTAGTGATGAAGCGGGGTAATGCCCGTGGAGCGAAGGGGGTGGGTCATCGCTGTTGAGCGTGGGCCAACTGGGTCGACCAGGAGGAGCTCGAAAGTTCAGCAGAAGGCGGCAGCCTTCGTGCGATGGCACGAGCCGGATGATGCGAGAGTATCAAGTCCGGTTCTGTGAGAGGCTCAGGGTGAAATTCCCTGGGCCTACTCGGCATCTTCTTCCTCGCCATCTCACGGGAAGCGCGGCGGAAGTACTCCTGAAAGCAGACACGAAGGTGGACGATCAGCGTGGCTGAGACGGGCCACTTTCTGCCGCACGCACCCGCAGCAAAAACAGCGAGCTTTTTTGCCGTCGGAATAGCGTGAAGTCGGTCACAGACCTGCCGATTGAGGCGTGCTATCGTTTGCAATAATCCCAGTGCGCGTGACCCCCCAATGGAGGGTCCGATGGCGATCAACATTGCAAGAAGGAAATTCGTTGCTGCGCTCGGCGGCGCGACGGTCGTCGCGTGGCCGCTCACCGCGCGCGCACAGCAGCCGGCGCTGCCGGTGGTCGGGGTTATCAACGGCGCGTCGGCCGATGCCTCCGCGCCCCGTGCGGCCGCATTCCGCAAAGGCCTCAACGAAACCGGCTATGTCGAAGGCCAGAACGTGACGGTCGAGTACCACTGGCTGGAGGGCCAATACGATGGCCTGCCGACACTGGTGGCCGATCTGGTCCGCCGTCGCGTGGCCGTGATCGCAACACCCGGCGACACGCAGGCTTCGCTCGACGCCAAAGCTGCAACAGCTACGATCCCGATCATCTTCGGCGTCGGCCAAGACCCGGTCCGGCTTGGTCTTGTCGCCAGCCTTGCCCGGCCCAGCGGCAACGCGACCGGCATCAATATTTTCACTTTGGAGGTGGTGGCGAAGCGGCTGCGGCTCCTGCACGACCTCGTCCCCAAGGCGGTGCGTATTGCGGTGCTCGTCAATCCAGCCGATGCTTCGACCACCGAGTCCACATTGCGGGAAGTGCAGGAAGCCGCCCCCACTATCGGGCTGCAAACCCAGATACTCAACGCCACGACGATCGGCGAGATCGATGCGGCCTTTGTCACCCTTGCGCGCGAACGCCCCGACGCCCTCTTCGTCGGTCCCGAAGCATTCTTCACCAGTCGCCGCGGGCAATTTGCGACCTTGACGGCACGCGAGCGGATTCCTTCGGCTTATGCGGACCGTAATTTTGTCGTAGCCGGCGGGCTAATGAGTTACGGGACCGACATCGCGAACATGTTTAAATCAAGTCGGCGTCTATACCGGCCAAGTCCTCAAGGGCGCAAACCCCGCCGACCTGCCGGTGCTACAGTCGACCAAATTCGAGTTCGTCCTCAACCTGCAAACGGCCCGCGCGCTCGGGATCGAGGTGCCGCCCGCAGTGCTCTCCATCGTCGACGAAGTGATCGAGTGATCTTTTGCAGTGCGCCAATTGACGGTCGCGAAGTGTCGCAGATGGGTCACAAGCCGCCTCGGTACTTCACTGCCGGCGCGGAAGCTAAGCCTCCGAAAGCTGCCGCGCGGAAACACGACCGGCGCGGCTGAGAAGGGCCAATCGCGTCGTTTCCGCACCGCAGAAAAACAACGTACTTTTTCGCCGCTGGAGCACCGTGAATTAGGTCACGGAAGTCCAATTTGAGGCGTGATATTGTTCCCGGCATTGCAGCGGGCGTCACCCTATGGGGGACGGCGTAGCAGTTGACAATGTCGGTGATCGGAGTCCTCAGCGGCGGGACGGCTTCGACAGCAGGTGAATTGTTTACAACCGCATTTCGAAAGGGCTTGAGCCCCATTGGGGCGCGCCGTCGCGGGAATTGGCCGCGTTCGATTGGCTAAAGTTGTGAGGTCGCCGGCTCCACTCACTCAAGCCCCGCGCAGACCTCAATCGATAGGGGCGCGTTATCAGGCTTGCCAGCGATATGCATTTCTTCGCGGGGTCAACGTTGCGAGCCGGCGAAGTCGCTGCTTGCAAGCTTCTTCGCGCAGTTCCTTTACCGTCTTTATCGGGAAGCGGGCACTCCAGACTTGCGCGGTATTGTCGTCAGATGCTGACACGATTTGGCGCCCGATCGGGACTGTAAGCGGCAGAGTTAACCACATCGTCGTGCCCCCGCAGGACGGCGATTGTGTTGCCTGTGACGGCATCCCAGATGCGCACGGTTCGGTCTGCGGAAGCCGTAAACAATCCGATTGCCGTCAGGACTGAAGGCGGCGGACCGCAACGCGTTCTGGTGTCCGCGCAGGATCAGGATCGTTTTGCCCGTCTCGGCATCCCAAATGTGCGCGGTGCCATCGTATGACGCCGTGACGATGCGTTTTCCGTCTGGGCTATAAGTGGCCGTCTCGATGTAACCTTCGTGACCTGTGAGGACCATTATTTGCTTGCCCGTGACGGCATCCCAGATGCGCGCGGTATCGTCGTCCGAGGCGGTGACAATGCGCCGGCCGTCAGGGCTGAATGCTGCAGAGTCTAGGAAGCTCTCGTGACCTGTGAGGACCATTATTTGCTTGCCCGTGACGGCATCCCAGATGCCCGCGGTATCGTCGTCCGAGGCGGTGACAATGCGCGTTCCATCAGGGCTGTAAGCGGCAGATCTCCACATATCCCTCATGGCCGAGCGGCGGCAAGAGCTGGTCGCCCGTTGTGGCATCCCAAACCCGCGCGGTGTCATCGTATGATCCGGTAACAATCCGCTTTCCGTCGGGGCTGAAGGCGGCAGAAAACAAGTACGCCTTATGGGCATCGATGTGAGGTTTGAGCTCCTCTCCGCTGGCACTGTCACATAGGCGGGCGGTTCCATCGTATGACGCCGTCACAATGCGGGACCCGTCGGGACTGTACGAAGCGGAGCTTACCGGGTCGTCACGACCGCTCAGCACGATGGCGTCCCTGGACTTGGCTACATCCCAGACACGCGCGCTGCGATCGTCCGAGGCGCTCACGATCCGTAAACCGTCAGGGCTGAAGGCGGCAGATTCGACATAGGCTTCGTGGCCACGCAGGACTCGCTCCGGATTGCTGCTCGTAGCATCCCAGACTCTTATGGTGTCATCATAAGACCCTGTTACGATCCGCGTTCCGTCGGGGCTAAAAGCCGCAGACCTCACCCAATCCTCGTGACCTTTTAGTTTCTGCTGTTCCGTTCCCGTGCTCGTATCCCAAATCCGAGCAGTGGTGTCGTCGGACGCCGTGACCACCCATTTCCCATCCGGACTGAACGCGGCGGACCACACGGTCGCCTCGTGACCTGTCAGGGTCTTGCTCTCGTCGCCCGTGGCCGCATCCCAAATGCGCGCAGTGTTATCCGCCGACGTACTGACAATCCACTGACCATCGAGGCTAAAGGCGGCTGACGTTACCATTCCCTGATGGCCAGTAAGCGTTTTAAGTGGATTGCCTGAGGCGGCACGCCGTGCCTGCCGGGTCGTTTGCCAAAATGGCGAGCCTCAGCGCCCCATCAAAATTGCCATTGAGCGCCTCGACCGCTGACGCTTCAGTGAGAAGATTGAGCGTTCCGAAATCGAGCGACGCTTTCAAATTGAGATACTCCCATCCTCCAAGTCCAAGCGCTACGAGGATGGCCCCTGCGATCGCGACTAGCGTGCGCGCAGTCCGCGTTTGGCTGACTTTTATTTGTGCTTGCGCGGCCGCGATTTCGGCAAGCCGAGCCTGCTCCCGAGCAAGCGAGGCTTCCTTCTCCTCTCGTTCGGTCTCCTCGCGCGCCGCGCAAGCAGCAAGATACGACCGTGCTGGAGCGATCGGGCGCTCCCAGTCCTGGCCCCGCGATGCGAGCGCCCGAGCGTCCGATAGCGGAAAGCACGCCGTCGAGAAGTAGCAGCGCGTCCCGGTCCTTGGCGAGAAGCTCGGCGAGCGTCGGCCAGCGTCGCAGCAGCGCTTCGTGCGCGACTTCCACAGTTGCCAGATCCCCAGGCTGGGCGCCGAGTTTCACCACAAGAAGCCGACGCTGAGTCAGAGCGTGCGCGAGCGGAAGGAGATCAGCAGGAACTTCATTCTGCCAAGCCACGCGGCGCTGCGGTGCTTTGCTCTCTCGATCAATGCGTGCCAAACGCGGAATGAAGAGACGTCTCAGCGCATCACGCTGCTTCGTGCGATCGGTTCCAAAGCCAGCATCGTCGAGAGCGGCCTCCGCCGCGGATTCAATGGCGGCGGCTACGCCGCCCGTGCGATCAAGTTCTCTAAGACCAATCGCTATCAAGCTCTGGTGTTCTCGCATCAGCCTCTGCAGCACAAAGGCAAGTAGCGGTAGAGCATCCTTTTCGCCCTCGATTTCTTGTTGCAGACGTTCAATTACCGCTGGATCGAATACGGGCGCAGCGGGTCCGACTTTGTGCCGCAAGATTTCCGCCGGTTCTCGGATTACGTGAGCGATCTCGCCATGCGGTACCGGACCTAGGCTGACCGGAACCTGATCAATACGGGCGAGCGCCTTGGCGCTCTGCATATCGCCGTAGGAATCCGAACGAATGCTGACAAGTAGGAGCGCGGCGTCACTGTCAATGCTGCCACGGGCAAGCTGAAGAAGTTTCCCGCTTTCGGGGGCAGCGCTGGCGGCGAACACTTCCTCACCTTGATCCAAACAAAGGACTGGAAGCGGCAGGGGCGGCTCGGAAATGAGCGCACGCTTCGCCGCGACCCGACGCAGTTCGGACAGCAGGGCTATGAAGGACTCAGGCGTTGCCAGGCGGTCGCGCAAATCGGCTCGGCTTTCTTGCAGCGTAAAGCGTCGGTGCACGTCTTCGAGTGCCGCGAGTAATCCCTCACTGCCTTCGATCGCACCGCCGCGACCAGCGCGGATGGCGCGCAGCGGCAACCATTGGCTGTCGTCGCGTAGAAGCCGCGGCCATAGTCCGGCGCGGAGGAAAGACGATTTTCCCGCGCCCGAAGAGCCTAGAATGACAAGAAGCCGCGGCGCTTTGCGGAGCGCGAGCCCACGCAGCGTGTCGATTCCGTGCACGATGTCGGCGCTGCGTCCGAAAAAGACGGCCGCATCCTCCGGCTCCAACGCCTCAAGCCCACGATAGGGTGCCCGCCATCCAAACGGACCGTTCTGATCCGGCTGCAACTCGAAAGTTGCGGGGCCGATGCCGGCCTTATCAAGTCCGCGTTTAAGACTCTTTAGTCCAGCTTCGGCGATGTGAACAGGCAATTGCTGCAGCGTTAGTGGATGGACTGAGAGAAAACGCTCAGCCGGTTCTCCTTTGAAACGAACGATCTGCCATTGCGCAGTGAGCCCGCCGGGCATACGATCAAGCGCAATATCGTCGATCACCAGCGCAAACAGCTTTTTGTTGAGCCGATTACCTAGCTGATATTCGTCCGTGCACCATATCGATGCGAGCCATTCTTCCGACACGAGGAAAAGCACCGCCTCGCAGCGGGTGGCCGCATCTTCAAGCGCGCGCACCCAGCGCTGGCCGGCGGCAATGCCGCGCTCAGGATCGAGATCGAGAAAGATGTCGTCAGGCGCACTCCAGCCTTCTCGAACGAGCCAATCCTTCAGCGCGATCGCCCAAGCGTCGTTCTTGCTCGAATGGCTGATGAAGAGACGTGACAAAGCACGCGCCCGCCGTGGCTAAGATGGTCACGCCAGTTAAACTTACGGTCGCGGCGATGGCAACAGGCTTCGGAGCGACCGATAAACAGCAGCCGATTGTAGCAGTGGGGTCAACGGCGTCATTTCGAGCGCGTGTTCTGACTTCCGCTTCTCACCCAAGAGCGACCAAATCGTTGCGTCGCACTAAGCAACGCAGTAAATAGCGCTCTATTCGATCACCTCGTCGGCGCGGGTGAGCATTGTCGGCGGAATGGTGAAGCGCAGGTCTCTAGCGGTCTTGAGATTGATTACGAGTTCGAACTTTACGGGCTGCTCGATCGGAAGGTCGCCCGGCGCTTCCCCCTTGAAAATCCTGTCCACATAGCTCGCCGCGCGACGATAGAGATCGGGATAGCTTACGCCGTACGAAAGCAGCCCTCCGGCTTCAGCGAACTCTCTCGCTGGGTAGGCCGTTGGGATGCCATGCTTCGCAGCGAGTTCCGCGATCAGATGGCGGTTTGCTTGGGTGAGCCCGTCGATTCCCACAAGCACTGCCTCGGCCCGCTCGCGGCTGGCGGCCTCAAACGCGGGCGCAAAGTCGTTAGCCGTACGCACGTCGATGAACTGGGGAAGAACCTTAAGGATTGGAGCGGTCCGCGCGATCTCAGCGCGCTCCGAGGCCGACATTGGGTTGCCCATATTGGCGATATGAGCAACTCGCGCGAGACCCGGGATAGTCTCTGTAAGCAGTTCTAGCCGTTTCGCTTCCAGTTCGGTTACGAACGCGCTGAGCCCAGTGACATTCCCGCCTGGATGCGCGAGCGATGAGGCTGCTTCGAAAGCGTCACCGATCGCGGCCATGACTATCGGGATCGTGGTTGTAGCGTTCTTGGCCGCTAGTGCAGCGGGTGTCCCACGGGTCACGATTAGGTCGACGTGCCGGCCAACAAGCTCGGCCGCCAGCGCCGGATAACGTCCGGTATCGCCGCTAGCGAAGCGATATTCGATCTCGTAGTCCCGGCCCTCCTGGTAACCGCGTTCGCGCATGCCTTGATGAAAAGCAGCGATATTGGCGGCATTCAGTGCGGCCGATGTCGTCTCCAGCACTCCGATACGATACACCTTGCGCAATTGCGCGCGCGCCGAGAACGGCCAAGCTGCCGCCGTCCCCCCGAGAAGCGTGATGAACTCGCGCCGCCTCATGAGCTATCCCTCTCAGCCGCGGATCACACCCTACCACTTCCCTGAAAAAACTGTCTTTTGCATCACAGCGAAAATTACGTGCTGATGTCGCATATGGGTCAACCTCTGCCGCGCCGCCTTGTCGCGGTCGCGGCAGAAGTGCCTTCGAAAGCTGCCGCGCCGGTCAGCCGCAATCGGGGCGGCTGAGGGCGATAACCGGTCGTGAGCAGATGCAGCAAATAGCAATGCTATTCGATCACCTCATCGGCGCGGGTGATTACGGTTGGCGGAACTTCAATACCGAGCGTCTTGGCTGTTCCGAGGTTGATTGCGAGCTCAAATTTTTCCGGCTGAATAATGGGCAAATCGGCTGGCTTTTCTCCCTTGAGGATGCGACCGACATATAGTCCCGACAAGCGATAACCTTCCGACAGATTTGGCCCGTAACTCACGAGGCCACCTGCGGTCACGTACTCGCGCCATGGATAGACGCCTGCCATGGCATAGCGTGATGCGAGCGAGATGACCTGCTGTCGATGATCATTAAACAGTACATCTGCGCCCACCAGAACCGCGGTAATCTTGCGTTCGGCTAACGTAGCGAACGCAGCTTCGATTGAAGGGCCGTCATTCGTGCGAAGAACCACGAGTTCGCGGCTTAAATTTTTTGCCGCTGCAAGCAAATCGTGCTCTTCGTCCTCGATCCCAGGCCGATTGGCATTTACCAGCGCGCCGACAACCCGCGCGCTTGGGATAAGCTCGCACAGCAGTTCGAGGCGCTTGGCGTCGAGTTCGATAGTCAGCCCAGCGTTTCCGGTGACATTTCCTCCGGGGCGATTGAGAACTCGCTACCAAGCCGCTCTTCACCGGGTCGGACACGGCTGCGAATACGATCGGAATCGTGGTGGTCGCTGACTTGGCCGCAAGCGCCGCCACAGGACCGCCAGCGGTCGCGATTACAGCAACTGGCCGGCTGACAAGCTCAGCGGCAAGCGATGGTAAGCGGTCATAATGACCATCCGCGCCACGGTACTGGATGCTCAAGTTTTCGCCTTCTGCGAAGCCCGCCTCCTTCAGCCCACGCTGGAGACCGTTCGACTGATCTTCACGCAATTTGGCAGGTCCGCTGCTGAGGACGCCAATCAAAGGCAACGATGGTTGCTGCCCTCGAACTATTAGTGGCCATGCAGCAGTCGCACCTCCAATCAGCGTGACAAAATCCCGTCGCCTCATGCGTAAAAAGCCCCTCTCGACCAAGAAGACTACCATTGGCCAATGCGTTGTGCACCACGGCAAGCTCGAAGCAGCGACTTCCCTTATTGGGTAACGAACTGCCTCGGCGATTACCGGGTCGTGTGGCAGAAACACCTCCGATAACGGATGCGAAGGTGATCAATCGGCGCGGCGGCGAACGGCCAATATGCGACCAACGGCGGCGCAGCAAAACTGCTGTCTCACTCCATCACTTCGTCGGCGCGGGCAAGCAGCTGCGGCGAAACTGCGATGCTCAGCATCCGTGCAGTCTGTGCGTTGATGACAAGCTCGAGCTTCGAAGACTGCACGACTGGAAGGTCGGCCACCTTTGCGCCTTTGAGGATATGCCCGCAATAGATGCCGATCTGATGGTAGGCGTCGGTAATGTCCGAGCCGTAGCTCATCAACCCGCCGACTTCAGGAAACTCGCGTCCCGAGTAGACTGCGGGGATACTGCAGTGCGCCGCTAATTGTGCCAATTGGACGCGTCGCGAGTTCAGAAAAGGGCTCTGGCCCACGAAGAGAGCATCAAAATGCTCGCGTGCGATTCTCTCGAACGCCACATCGATGTCGCGGCTGTTAGCGGCCTTGATAATCTCAATTTCCATGCCACTGGCACGCGCGGCTGTTTCCAAGTCCTGCAATATCGTCTCGGCGTTCACTTCCGCAGCCGGATCGAGGAGAACGGCAATGCGTCTAGCGTTGGGCAGCATCTCATGCAAGATATCGAGCTGCTTCGCCGCAAGCTCGGCATTGAAAAAATTGACACCTGTGAGGTTACCGTCCGGGCGGGCAAGGCTGGTCACGAGACCGACCTTCACAGGGTCTTGAGCGGAAAGAAACAAGACAGGTATCGTTGTCGTCGCGTCCTTTGCGGCAAAGTTCACGGGCTGGCCTCCGCTCGCAACGATCACACTGACGTGTCGGCTCACGAGATCGCCCGCCAATTCTCGCAGCCGATCCAACCGATTTTCCGCCCAGCGATATTCGATCGTTACGTTTCGACCCTCAACGTAACCTTCGTCACCAAGACCTTGACGAAATCCTCGCAGGCGATTGCCAATCGCCTCAGTCGATCGTGAATCAAGAAATCCGACTACCGGTACGGGTGCCTGCTGCGCTCTTGAAGCAAAGGGCCAAGCGATTGCCGCACCAGTAACTCCCCTGATGAAATCGCGTCGCCTCATGGGACCCCCTGTGAAACTCTACCACTGACAACGGCCTTGTGCATCACAGCAAACCGGGAGCAGCGAGGTCCGAATTCGGGTCAAAAGCGCCCAATTTGCGATGGTCGCCCAGCGTCCGCTGTGCCGCCAATAGCGACCGGGATCGCTGCGCGATGTCCCAGCGGACTGCGAAGTACGTCACACACCCCTGTGTAGAGGCGTGCTATCGTTGGCGATGATCCAGTGCGCGTGACCCCCAGCGGAGGGTCCGATGGCGATCAACATTGCAAAGCGGAAATTCATAGCCGCACTCGGCGGCGCGTCACTGGCATGGCCGCTCGCCGCACGCGCGCAGCAGCCAGGAAAATTCGCACCGTCGGCTATCTGGGTTCGGGCTCGGCGGCTGTGCAAAGCCAATTCGCCTTGGCCTTTGCGCAGCGGATACGCGAACTCGGCTGGATCGAGGGCAAGACGCTGGCGATCGAATATCGCTGGGGCGAAGGCCGCAACGATCGGTTCGATGCTTATGCCACCGAGTTCGTTAAGCTCGGCGTCGACGCCATCGTGACTTCCGCGTCGGCGCCAGTGCTCGCCGCCAAAAGGGCGACCGCGACCATTCCCATCGTGTTTGCCGCCAACTCCGATCCTGTCGGCTCTGGCCTGGTCGAAAGTTTCAACCGACCGGGCGGCAATATCACGGGAGTGTCTGCGCAGTCGGCTGACACTCCAGGACGAGAGATCGAATTTCTACGCCAACTGGTGCCGGGCCTGCGACGGCTCGCCATCATTGCCAACGCGGCCAGTCCGGGCTCGATGTTCGAAATGAAATCGGCAGAGACGGCGGCGCACGCGCTCAACCTTGAGGCTGCAACATTCGCGCTGCGAGGCCCGGACGATATTACGGGCGCGTTTGACAAAATCGCCGGCCATTCGGATGCCATCTATGCCGTTCCCGATCCGCTCATCAGCACCATCCGGCTGCAACTCATCGCCATGGCGCTGCGCGCTCGATTGCCGTCGACATTCGGTAGCCGCGACTACGTCGAGGCAGGGGGTTTGATGTCCTATGGAGCGAACATCACGAACTCGTTCCGGCATGCCGCTGACTTCGTTGATAAAATTCTACACGGCGCCAAGCCGGCCGATCTGCCGGTCGAGCAGCCGACAAAATTCGAGTTCGTTATCAATCGCAAGACTGCGACGCAACTTGGCCTTACGGTGCCGCCGAATCTGATCGCGCTTGCAGACAAGGTGATCGAATAAGCCTTTCGCAGCGCGGCAATTGACGGTGGCGAAATGACACTATGGGTCAAACGCTACACATTTACGGCTTCGGCGCGACTTCCGCTTCGCCCTCAACACCGGACATATCACCGCATCGCAGTAACCGACGCGACGGGCCATACTCGCGCAAGCACGTTTTCACACAGCCTGGGCGTATTCGATTTCGGAGTTTTCACACAGCCTGGGCCATAAACGGACTCATGCACCGCAGCAAGAGGCCTTGTGCCTATCAATGACAATCAGCATCGGAAGGCGGGAGTTCATAGCCGCGTTCGGCGGCGCGACCGTCGCGTGGCCGCTCGCGGCACGCGCACAGCAAGGCGATGGAATACGGCGCATCGGCATTCTGGTGAACAACGCGCAGAATGATCCGATCACTCGGGAACGGATAGCGGCATTCCAGCTGGGCCTGAATTGGCTCGGATGGATTGAGGGCCGCAATATCCGCATCGAAGTCCGCTATTCCGCCGCCAACATCGAGCGGATGGCGCAACTCGCCATGGAGCTCGTTGCTCTCAATCCCGACGTAATTTTCGCGCAGACGACTCCGGCCATCCAAGCCTTGCAGCACCAAACCCGGACGATTCCGATCGTATTCGCAGGGGTGTCCGACCCCATTGGTTCTGGCTTCGTCGCGAACCTAGCGCGTCCAGGTGGCAATATCACCGGCTTTTTGTTTTACGAGGACAGTATCACAGGCAAGTGGTTGGCGCTGCTCAAGGAGGTCGCGCCACGCCTCGACCGGGCTGCGCTTCTCGCCAATCCCAAGGGGACGCCTTTCGACTATTTCCTGCGCTCGGCCAAAACCGTCGCGCCGACGCTCGGCATCGAGGTCGTGCTGGCCTACGCTGAGGATTCCGGCGATATCGAGAGCACTATCGAGTTGCTCGCGCGTGCGCCGAACGCTGGACTGATCGTGTTGCCGGACAGCTATACTTTCTCGCATCGCGATCTCGTCGTCGCGCTTGCCGCGCGGCATCGCCTTCCGGCAGTCTATGCGTTCCGCGCCTTTGTGACCGCAGGCGGGCTTATGTCCTACGATACTGACATCGTTGAGCAGTATCGCCAGGCGGCAATCTATATCGACCGCATCCTCAACGGCGAGAGGCCTGCCGACCTGCCGGTGCAGGCGCCGACCAAATATGAACTTGTGGTCAACCTCAAGACCGCCAAGGCGCTTGGTCTCACGCTGCCGCAATCCCTGCTCGCGACCGCTGACGAAGTGATCGAATAATCCTTTCGCAGTGCGGTAATTGACGGCGGTGAAATGACGAGATGGGTCATCTTCTGCCTCGCCATCTCACCTGAAGCGCGGCGGAAGTACCCCTGATAACGGACGCGCCGTTAGGCGACCAGCGCGCCTGGATAGTCTCCACATCCCGGCGTCCGAAAACCTGCACAAAACCGGACTAATGCACCGCAAAAAACGGCACCGTTATTCGATCATCTCGTCGGCGATGGCGAGCAAATTGGGGGGCACAGTCAGGCCGAGCGACTTGGCGGTCTTGAGGTTGATGACGAACTCGAATTTGGTGGACTGCATCACCGGCAGGTCGACGGGCTTTTCGCCATTGAAAATCCGCCCGGCGTAGATGCCGGCTTGGCGATAGGCATCACTCTGGCTGGTCCCGTAGCTCATCAGGCCTCCGGCCACGGCGAAATCGCGGTCGCTATAGCTCGCCGGCAGTCCATGGCGGGCCGCCAAAGCGGCCAAACGTTCCCGAATTCGAGGTCAAGAAGGCACCAGCCCCGCGTTGGACGAACGTTACGAAGGCTGTCTCGAGGTCGCGGTCGCTACTGACATCGAGAATGATGAATTGGAGCCCGAGTGCAAGCGCTGCGGCCTGCAGGTCTGTTCGCTCCGCCCCGACGGCAGGAGTGTCCGGGTTCACGAGCACGCCAATTGTCGTCGCCTTGGGCACCAGCTGGTGCAGCAGCTCCAGTCGCTTTGCCTCCAGCTGGGCGTTGAAAAAGACCACGCCCGTGACGTTGCCGCCCGGCCGGTTGAGGCTGGCGACGAGGCCTTCCTGGACCGGGTCGCCGCCGCTCGTAAATACGATTGGTATTGTTGATGTGGCGGCCGCCGCGGCTCGCGTCGAAGTGTTATTGGCGACGATCACGGCCACCGGTCGGCGAATCAATTCAGCCACCAGTGCCGGCAGCCGATCAATTTGATTGTCCGCGTGCCGATATTCGATGGCGACGTTCCGGCCCTCGACGAAGCCAGCTTCCTTCAGGCCCTGGACGAACGCGGTAACAAGGTTCTGGAACGGCGCGAGCGACGTGCTGCGGAGAAACCCAATCAACCGGTATCGCCGGCTGCTGCGCCCGCCCCGCGAGCGGCCACGAAGCGGCCGCGCCGCCCACAAGCGTGATGAATTCTCGTCGCCTCATCGGCTTTCCAGTCAGGCCGAAAACTGCATCCTACCACACCGTTGAATGAATGCGTTGTGCATCACAGCAAATCTGGGCCTGGAATGGCAGAGATGGGTCACGAACCGCCGCGCCGCATCGTCGGAGTCGTGGCGGCAGTACCCTCAATATGAGACACGGAGCGCCCGCAAAGCGAGCGCGGCGGAAGTACCCCCGAAAGCCGCCGCGCCGGGCGGCTACCGGGCTTGCCGAGATGGGCCAAAGCACAAAGTCGCTGCGCGACAGCCCGCTGAGGCGGGTGCTTGAGCCGATAGGCCGGTAGCCAGATTGAGAGAATGACGATAGCGGGGACGCGTGCCGCGTCCTGAGATTGAGGTCCCAGCAACCTCACTCAGGAGTTCTCTGATGTCCTGGCCCACGGTCAGCCCGCTGCGTCAACGCATGATCGACGACATCCGTGCACGCAAACTCGGGCGTCATTCGCTGCGCAGCCATATCCACAGTTGCAAGCGGTTCGCCGCTTTCCTCAAACGCTCGCCGGAGACGGCGACAGCCGACGACGTGCGCCGGTTCCAGCTGACGCTCATCGAAGAAGAAGGGCTCACCATCTGCAATCGCAACCGCATCATGACGGGGGTGAAGTTCCTGTTGCGCGTGACGATGCGACGGCACGATCTTGCTGCCGAGATCTATCACCTCAAGGAGCCGCAGAAGGTGCCGGTGGTATTGAGCCCCGACGAGGTGAAGCGAATTTTATTGATGGCGCCAAGCCTCAAGGCGCGAACCATGCTGACGATCAGCTATGGCTGCGGCTTGCGGGCGGGCGAAGTAACGCGGTTGACGGTCGGTGACATCGACAGCGCGCAGAACATCATCCGCGTCGTGCAGGGCAAAGGCCGCAAGGATCGCAACGTCATGCTGCCGCCGGATGTGCTCGCGCTATTGAGAGAGTGGTGGCGCGAGCGCTCGGCGTTGGACGACGCCGGGATGCCGCCGGCAGAGCGCTGGATTTTCCCCAGCTATGGCCGCCGCAAGCCGATCACGCCACGTCAGTTCAGCCGTCTGTTTCGGGAGGCCGTCAAAGCAGCCGGTATCCGCAAGCCAGGGCTGACCTTGCATTCGCTGCGCCACAGCTTCGCGACGCACCTGCTCGAACGCGGTACTGACATTCGAATTATCCAAGCTTTGCTCGGACACGACAAACTTGAGACGACGGCGCGTTACACGCGCGTGGCCACCGGCATGATCGCGGCCGTCGAGAGCCCGCTCACGCAACTGTCGCAGCCGCACCGGAAAATGCGGAACCGTAAGGACAAGTCGAATGAAGGACCGCCGGCGTAACGCCGTCGGATGGCCCGGCCATCGCTGGAGGTCGCGGACATCTTCCGCGACCACGGCTCCGCTTGGCGTTTGGCTAACGCGGGGCATGTGAGCCTCGACCAGATGAAGGTGATGAGTGCGATCGAGCGCTGCCGCACGGCAGCACTCGGAGGTCATGTCGCGCGTTGCGAGAACGGTGCGTGTGCTTACACCGTCGTCAGCTACAATAGTTGCCGCAATCGCCACTGCCCCAAGTGCCAGGGCGCGGCGGCACAGAAATGGCTCGCCGAGCGCGAAGCCGAGTTGCTGCCCGTCAGCTACTTCCACGTTGTCTACACGCTGCCCAGTCAACTGCGCGATGTCGCTTATCAGAACAAGCGCGTCATCTATGACCTGCTCATGAAGGCGGCGGCCGAAACCACGCTCGCCATCGCGGCCGATCCAAAGCGCCTCGGTGCCAGGATCGGCATCACCGCCGTGCTGCACACCTGGGGCTCGGCGCTGACGCATCATCCCCACGTGCATATGATCGTGCCCGGCGGCGGTCTCGCGCCGGTGTGCGGATGGGCAACCGAGGGCGCAGCAAGAGGCCGATTGCAGCAGATGGATCTCGTCGCGCTCCAACTTCCTCGTCCACGTCAACGTGCTCGCGCGTTTGTTCCGAGGCAAGTTCCTCACCATGGTTATGGACGCGCACGCCGACGGCCAATTGAAGTTCTTCAACACCCACGCTGGGCTCGCCGACAAACGAACCTTCAAGCGCTTCCTGGCGCCGCTGCGCCGGATCAAGTGGGTCGTCTACTGCAAGGAGCCGTTCGCGGGACCCAAGCAGGTGCTGCGCTATCTGTCGCGCTACACCCATCGCGTTGCCATCTCGAACCGTCGGCTTGTCGCTGCTGATGATGGCGGCGTGTCATTCCGCTGGAAGGACTATCGCATCGAAGGTCCTGGCCGCTGGAAAACGATGACGCTCGCACCGCACGAGTTTATCCGCCGGTTCCTGATGCACGTGTTACCGAAGGGCTTCCATCGCATCCGCCACTACGGGCTGTTCGCCAACGGTAACCGAGCCGAGAGCATCGCCAAGGCGCGTGAACTGCTCGCCGTGGCGACACCGCAGACTGAACCCGAGGCCGCTTCAACGCAGCAGTCCGATCAGCCCCGCGTGCTGCCGCGCCCATGCCCCTGCTGCGGTGGCCGCATGATCGTCATCGAGGTCTTTGCACGCGGCGAGGCGCCCAGGCACAAGCCATCAATCGACACGTCATGAACTCGCGGCTGATGCCAGATCAGACTGACGCACATCCGCATCGCTGGCCCTCCGCCGGCATCGCCGCCGCTCGTGCCGCAGACACAAAATGGCGTCTGTCGCATCTGCTCGACCCATCGGTCTGCGCCGCAAACCGTCGCCGCCTCATGCCAAGTGGCCACAAATACCCCTGTGCGCCAGGTTCCGGTCTCACCCGCGCCGCACAATCACCGCGCCGCACCGGCCGCGCCCGGCCTCAATCCCCATAGCGCCCGCCGCACCACCTGCGATCACCTCCCGCGACTTCGTGCCTTGGCGCTTCTCGGACGCCGGGCGCACACACGCGCGGATAGACCTTCACTCCGGCGTCCGAGAAACCTGCACAGAACCAGTCCTGAGCAGATGCAGCAAAACAGTGGGCTTATTCGATGGCCTCGTCGGCGCGGCCAAGCAGCGCGAGCGGGACCATGACGCCGACCGCTTTTGCGGTTTTCGTGTTGATGATCAATTCGACTTTTGTAACTTGCTGAACGGGCAGCTCCGTTGGTTTCTTGCCCCGGAGAATAAGGGCTGTGTAGAGACCCATCGAGCGATATCCGTCCATGTCACTAATTCCGTAACTCATCAAACCACCAGCTGCGACGAATTCGCGATATTGGAAGATTGCGGGCACTGCGTGACGGAACGTCAACGCGCCGAGCCGTTCACTCCGGCTCGAAAAGAATGGATCGGGACTGATCAGAAGCGCGCCCACACGTAGTTGGACGAGGGTTGCAAAAACCGTATCCAATTCATCGTCGGTGCTCGCATGTAGAATGTGAATTGATAGCCCGAGCGTGTGGGCTGCCGCCTTGAGGACGCTCGATTCGCTCTCGGCAAGGGGATTGTTCGGGTTGACGAGCGCAGCAATCGTGCTTGCCGTGGGCACTACCTCGTGCAGCAGTTCCAGCCGTTTGGACCCCAACTCCGTTCCTAACGTAGTCCAGCCCGTTAGGTTGCCGTCGGGTCGACTCAGGCGGGCGACAAATCCCATCTGGACCGGGTCACACGAGGTATAGAAAACGATCGGAATCGTCGTGGTAGCCGTCTTGGCCGCTATTGCTGCGGGACCATTCGCGGCAATCACCACCACCTGCCGATGAACCAGATCGGCCGCTAGTGCGGGCAATCGATCGTATTGGCGCTCCGCCCATCGATACTCGATCGACACGTTTTGGCCCTCGACAGCACCAGCTTCTTTTAGACCCTGGCGGGAGGACACCCCCGGCCTCTTCCCGCGCTCTGGTGTTAAGAAAGCCAATAACTGGCATCGCCGACTGCTGCGCGCGCGCCACGAGCGGCCATGATGCTGCTGTGCCGCCGAGCAGAGTGATGAACTCGCGCCGCCTCATGGGTCGGCCTCCGCGCCGACCTAGTGGTTCATCACAGTGATTTTGACGTTTTGATACCGAGCCATTCAAGAATCGGCAAGCTTTCGGGCGGCACGAGGATTTCGATGCTTCTGGGGACGCCGGGTTGAGGTCGGATGAAGGCGTTTCGTTCGAGGGTTACGATCATCTGGTGGACCGTAGGCGGGCTGACACGGAAGTGGCGCTGGATGTCGGCTTCGGCGGGTGGGCGTCCGAACATGTAGGCGTAGGTATGGATGAAGGCCAGGCAATGACCCTGCTTCTCGGTGAAGCGCGCGCCTGATTTTTGACTCATCGCTGGATTCGTCCCGGCCTCCGACAAGGAGGCAAAGCATGAATGTACGTTATCGGGTCGAATTGAGCCAAGCCGAGCGCGATGAACTGACGGCGATGCTCGGCGGCGGCAAGCACGCGGCCCGCAAGCTCAAGCGGGCGCAGATTTTGCTGGCGGCCGATGGGGGCGGCCGCGACGAGGAGATTGCCCGGACCGTCAGTGTCAGCCTCTCCACCGTCGGCCGGACCAAGCGCCGTTTCGTGGAAGGCAATCTGGAGCGGGCCTTGAGCGAGGAGCCGCGTCCGGGCGCAGAGCGCAAGCTGACCGGCAAGGAGGAGGCCCTGCTGGTGGCGACCGCATGCGCCAAGCCGCCCGCCGGCCGCAAACGCTGGACGCTGACGCTTCTGGCCGACACGATGGTCAAGCTCACCGATCACGACAGCCTGTCGGGCGAGACCGTGCGCCGCCGGCTGGCCGAGAACGATCTCAAGCCATGGCGCAGGGACATGTGGTGCATTCCCCATGTCGATGGCGAATACGTCGCCCGCATGGAGGACGTGCTCGATCTCTACGCCGAGACGCCGGATCCCGCCTGGCCGCTGGTTTGCTTCGACGAGACCCCCGTCCAGCTAATCGGCGAGGCGCGCCGGCCGGTCCCGGCGCAACCGGGACAGCGCGAGCGCTACGATTACGAGTATCGCCGCAACGGCACCGTCAATCTCTTCGTCACCTTCGATCCGCATCGGGGCTGGCGCAACGTCAAGGTCACCGACCGCCGCGCCGCCGTGGACTACGCCCAATGCATGCGTGAACTCGTCGACGTCCATTATCCCGACGCCGCCTGCATCCGTGTCGTGCAGGACAATCTGTCGATCCATAAACCTGGGGCGCTGTATGAGGCCTTCGCGCCCGCCGAGGCTCGACGCATCCTGCGCCGCCTCGAATTCCACTTCACTCCGAAACACGCCAGTTGGCTCAACATGGTCGAGTGCGAGATCAGCGTGCTGCAGCGCCAGTGTCTCGGCCGCCGCATCGACGATCCCAAAAGGCTCCGAAACGAAATCGCAGCATGGCAACGGCGGCGAAATAAAACCCGAGCCAGCATCAAATGGATGTTCACAACCGACAAAGCCCGCGCCAAACTCGGCCGCGCTTATCCAGCCACCGCCAAAAAGTCAAAATCACTGTGATGAACCACTAGTATATCACATCATTGGAGGTTGTTTTGCGCCACAGCAAAGACGCTGAGCTGATGTCGCAGTTGGGTCACAAGCCGCCTCGGCACTTCACTGCCGGCGCGGAAGCTAAGCCCCCGAAAGCTGCCGCGCGGAAACACGACCGGCGCGGCTGAGAAGGGCCAATTTCTGCCGCACGCACCCGCAGCAAAAACAGCGAGCGAACTACCGCGAAATTGGTCACGGACTTGGCAGTTACGGCGTGATATTCTTTGCCGAATTGCGGGCGGGTCGAATGGCAATCGGCATTGAGAGGCGGCAATTCATATCCGCGCTCGGCGGGGCAGCACTGGTATCCGGTGCATCATCGGCCTTTGGACAGGCTACGAGCAGACGCCCGCTGATTGGTTGCCTTATCGGCGAACTATCGGGAGGTAAACCGCTTGCAACATTTTTGGAGGGATTGAAAGGATTGGGCTACGTTGAAGGAAAGACCTTCGACGTAGCCATCCGGTCCGCGGAAGGACATTTAGACCGATTGCCTGGCCTCGCAGAGGAATTGGCAAAACTCAGGCCCGATGTCATCGTGACCAGCGTTACCGGCGCGGCTATTGCGGCAAAGAACGCATCCCCTTCCGTTCCCAGGGTCTCAGCAGTTTTGGGTAATCCGCTAGGGCTGGGGTTGATTGCGAGCTACGCGCATCCTGGCGGCAATATTACTGGCATATTGACCGCTGTCGATGGGATGACCAGCAAGCAGCTTGAAATTGCCCTCGAACTCATTCCCGGCGTCGATAGGGTCGGATTGCTTGTAAATATTGAAAATGTGGGGAACCAATCTCAACGGCGAGAGATAGAGGCCACTGCGGCTGCGCGCGGCATCAAGACCTTTGCAGCCGAAATCCGCGCACCTAATGATCTGGATGGCGCTTTTCATTCATTGGAAAGCGAGCGTATTCCAATTCTCATCGCACTGCGAGATGCCTTGACCCTCACAGAGCGCAATCGAGTTGTTGAGTTGGCTGCCACGGCACGGCTGCCTACGGTTTATGGATTTCGCGAGTTTGTGGAGGTCGGCGGACTCATCAGCTATGGGATCAATTTAGCCGCAAGCTGGCACCGCGTTGCAGCCCTCGTCGATAAAATTCTCAAGGGTGAGCAAGCTGGCAATTTGCCTGTCGAATTTCCAACCAAAATTGAAATGCTGATCAATCTAAGGGCTGCAAAGGGCCTAGGTCTTGAAGTTCCTCCGACCTTGCTCGCTCGCGCCGACGAGGTGATCGAGTAGACCTTTTTGCGGTGCGGTAATCGACGGCAGCAAATCACCGCTCCGGGTCACGAACCGCCGCGCCGCATCGTCGGAGTCGTGGCGGCAGTACCCTCAATATGAGACACGAGCGCCCGCAAAGCCGAGCGCGGCGGAAGTAGCCCCGAGACCTGCCGCGGGAAACACGACCGGCGCGGCTGAGAAGGGCCATTCGCGTCGTTTCCGCGGTGCGGAAAACAGAGGCCCTTTTCGCCCTTGGACCATCTTGGCCCAGGCGTATAAGAGAGCCCAAAGGTCGGCGCTGTTATCGCCCGATGCAGAAATCGACGGCGTAGGTCGCAGGAGGATCACTTGAAAAAGTTCGGCGCTCTTGTCGTTTCGGCACTATTGCTGACGGCGCCGACTGCTACCAGCGTCAAGGCTGGGGAAATTACCAGCGCAGGCTCGACATTTATCTATCCGATAATATCGAAATGGTCGGCGGACTACAGGAGCGAGACCGGTAACATCGTCAGCTATCAATCGATCGGGTCGGGTAGAGGAATTACCAAGATTTAAGCCGGAGCGGTCGACTTCGGGGCGTCCGATATGCCGTTGAAGCCGGACGAACTCGCCAGGCTCGGTTTGGGACAATTTCCGTTGGTCATCGGCGGTGTGGTTCCGGTGGTGAATATCGACGGCGTCAAACCAGGGCAACTGAAATTCACGAGGCCGCTGCTTGCGGACATCTTTCTCGGCAAGCTCAGCAAGTGGAATGATCCCGCGCTCCAGGCCTTGAATCCAGACGTGAAGCTCCCGAACGCTGCAATTGCGATTGTGCACCGCTCCGACGGCTCGGGTACAACGTTCAATTGGGTAAATTATCTTTCAAAGGTGAGTCCCGAGTGGCGAGAGAAGGTCGGGGAAGGAACCGCCGTTGATTGGCCGATCGGCGTTAATGCCAGCGGCAACGAAGGCGTCGCCGTATTCGTCTCTCAGATCAAAAACTCGATAGGTTACGTCGAGTACACTTATGCGCTTCACTACCGCATGACGTTCGGGCTTGTTCAAAACAAGGCAGGCCGTGTCATCAAGCCGAACGTCGAAAGCTTTCAGGCGGCGGCCGAAGCGGTCGATTGGGAAAGCACTCGGGACTTCTATGTTATGATGACCGACGCAGACGGCGAACAGGCTTATCCGATCACGGCCACGACTTTTATTCTCATGTTTAAGAGGCCGAAGGATGTCGAGCATTCCAAGCTTGCGTTTGAATTTTTTAGATGGGCGCTAGAGAAAGGGCAGAAACAAGCAGACGAACTCGACTATGTGCCCCTACCGGCGTCGCTCGTCAGTCAGATTGAGGCGTATTGGAAGGCAAACCTCGGCTCAGGAATGTAGCCCCGGTCGCTCAGGGTCAAACGCTACACATTCACGGCTTCGGCGCGACTTCCGCTTCGCCCCCAACACCGGACATATCACTGCATCGCAGTAACCGACGTGAAGGGCCCAGGCTGTGTGAAAACGTGCTCGCGCGAGCACCGCGCAGAATTGGTTTCTGTATTGTCTCCTCCCGACATGGCCGCCAGCGGTTTTGTTTTTCAAGTTGATGAAGTCGAGACGAAATTTTTAACGGCGAATTCGATTTCGGAGTTTTCACACAGCCTGGGCCACAACCGGACTCATGCGCCGCAGCAAAAACCTCCTATTCGATCACCTCGCCGGCTTCGGCAAGGAGAGTTGGTGGTACCGTCAATCCGAGCGCCTTCGCTGTCTTCAGGTTGATTACGAAATCGAACTTGGTTGGCTGTAACACCGGCAAGTCTGCGGGTTTTTCACCTTTGAGAATGCGACCGGCATAGACCCCGGCGTCTCGATAGCTTTCGACAATGTTGGGGCCGTAGCTGATCAGCCCTCCGGCTACGGCGTATTCGCGAAACTGATAGATAGCGGGCAATCGATTTTGGGCCGCGAAGCTGACAATTCGCTCTAGTCGTGTGTCGAAGAAGGGAGCGGCAGTGACAAGAACCGCGCCGACGCGCTGTTGTCCGAGTGAGGTCAAGGCTGCGTCCAATTCCGCGTCGTTGTTTGCCGGTACTACGAATAGCCGCTGACCAACCCCTTTGGCCGCAAGGTCAAGATCAGCCAGCTATTGCACCGACGGCGGGGCTCTCGGGTTTACAAGTATTCCAATAAGTTGGACCGCAGGCAGGAGCTCCCTCAGCAAACCTAGCCGCTTCGACTCCATCTCATTCGTCCAAAGGGTAAAGCCGGTGGCATTACCGCCAGGTCGGTTAAAGCTGGCAACCAAGCCGGCCTTTATGGGGTCGCTTCCCATGCCAAAGACGACCGGGATCGTCGCAATGCCGCTCGCGACGTGTGCGGAGCGACCTCCTTGAGGATCTCCAGCCATTTTCCGATCAGCTCGAATTCGACAAACGTGAAGCCCGTAATGTTGCCGCCGGGGCGCGATAGGCTATTGATAAATCCTTGGCTGACAAGATCGTTCACGACGACGAATACAATGGGAATTGTGCTCGTTGCCTGTTGCAGCTCCGCGATGATTGGCGTGCCATTTGCAACGATCAGGTCCGGCTTGGATTCGACCATCTCGCGTACGTAGGTCCGCACCAAGTTCGGCTCGCCAGCGGCAAACCGGTAGTCAATTTGGATGTCGCGCCCCACGATCCAGCCGAGCGCTGCGAGGCCGGCTCGAAAAGCCACCAAGCGAGCCTCGGTCTCGGGATCGTTCTGGGCTATCCCGAGTACCAATCCAATCCGCCGCATGCGATCCGCCTGCTGGGCGCCTGCCGCGAGCGGCCACGCCGCCGCGCCGCCGAGGAGCGTGATGAACTGTCGTCGTTTCAATTGATCGAATTGCATCTGCTACCCCTAGCCCTGCACGACAGCATAGCGGATTGGTCAGGGTCAGGTCAGGGGCCCGCCTGCAGTGCGGGATTTCTGCCCGGCTTTCCGCCGCAGTGGGTCGAACGCTACACATTTACGGCGGAGCGCGACTTCTGCTTCGTCCCCAACACCGGACATATCACTGCATCGCAGTAGCCGACGCGAAGGGGCCACAAAAGGAGAAGTCAGGCGGTGTGTCCGACACGCCTGTCAGTCTGACAGGCCCGCTCTGCCGAGACTTTGAGAAACCGAGCGCAATCTTCATCGAGCGCACTTGGATCATTCGACCGCAATCGTGGCCGACGCAGTCTCGTGAAAGCCGTTGTCGCCATTCCACTCGAAGGCAATCAAGCCACTCTCGGTTGCAACGGTATAGAAAGTGATGAAGGGATTTGCCGCGATCGCGGGAAAAAGGTCGGCTCCGAAGATTTGCTCGCCGTTATAGGTGCACACAAATTTTGTGATGATGTTGCGCGGGTACGGCTGGCCCGCGCTATTGCGGCGGAAGCCGGTCTCCATAATGTGCGAGATCAGCGTCTTGATCTCGATGATATCGCCGCGCTTGGCGGTTTTTGGAATATTGATAAGCGTGCGTGCCATCACAACGTCTCCAGACAGGCCTGCAGCGTTACCACGACATCCGCTGAAGCCGACCAGAACGAGCCATCGCTCATCTCGGCGATGGCAATTATCGTCTGCGTGTCTGCAAGCCGAAAGCGTGTCGAAAGCTTGGCGTGCCCCGATCGTGGGCCGAAATAGGCACTAATGACGTTCGGCAGCGGATTTAATTCGTTGAAAACGTAGATCGCCTTGACATAGTCGGTCGGCGTCATCGGGCTTTCGACTTCGATTGTAAGCGACACCGCATTGCCGTTATCAACCAGCACGGGAACATCGATGTGTACCTTGCCCTTGTTCACCTGCGCTTCGCCAACAACGTTTCGAATAGCCTCCTTCATCGATGCCGGTGTGGCCCGAGCCGAGCCAATCCGGAGGAAAGCGACAATACCGGTGCCCGCGATGGCGCCGAACATTTTCCGCCGGGATATTCGGCCGCAATTTCTGTTTGGCTCCGCCATGCGCATGCCCTGCCGAGTTGGGCGGCGGCTTGCGCCGCCACCCTGTTTTTCAGACCAGTGTAAGGCCCTGCTCTCTGAGCGGAAAGGTGCGGTAACGCTTTCCAGTCGCGGCCGCGATGGCATTGAGCACGGCGGGCGCCGCGACACAGATCGTCGGTTCGCCGACGCCGCCCCAGAAACCGCCGGATGGCATGACCGTGACTTCGACTTTCGGCATCTGGCCGATGCGCATCATGTCGTAGGTATCGAAGTTCTCCTGCTCGATCTTGCCGTCCTTGACGGTGCAGCCGCCGAGGAACAGGCCCGTCAGACCGTAAACGAACGAGCCGGCAACCTGCCGTTCGATCTGCGCGGGATTTACGCCATAGCCTGGGTTGGTGGCAGCAACGATACGATTAATTTTCACCTTGTTGCTGGTTATCGACACCTCGGCACAAGCCGCAACATAGCTGCCGAACGCCATGGCCTGGGCTAAACCGCGGCCGCTTCCCGAAGGCAGCGGCTTGCCCCAATCGCCCTTCTCCGCGACCGTGTTCAGCACGCCGAGGTGGAGTGGATGTTTGGCCATTATCCTGCGCCGGAACTCCAGGGCATCCATGCCGACTTCCTTGGCAAGTTCGTCCATGAAGCATTCGATGTATATCGCATTGTGATTGATATTCACGCCGCGCCAGAACCCCGGATGCAGATGCGGATTGCGCATCGAGTGGTCCACCAGGATGTTTGGAACCTCGTAGCCGTAGGCCGCCTCCGCTCCGGCGGCATAGAAGCCAGAGAATGTCGCGGGGTCTTTGCCGTCCTGCATGCGCGCCGGCGCCACGTCAGCCAAGATCGACTGGCCCGAGACCCGATAGTGGATCGCGATCAGGTTATTATCCTTGTCGAGTCCTGCCGTGATCTTGCATTGCGTGATCGGGTGGTACCAGCCGTGAGTCATGTCCTCTTCGCGGGTCCAGAGCATCTTGACCGGCGTGCCTGGCATTTCCTTGGCGATGAGGACCGCTTGGCGGATGTAGTCTTGCGACGTTGCGCGGCGGCCGAATCCGCCGCCGAGGAATGTCTTGTAGACCTCGCACTTCGGCACCGGCAGGCCACACGCCTCTGATGTCGTCGCCAAAGCGGCTTCGCCATTCTGCGTCGAGCACCAGACCTCGCACTTGTCTGCCGTATAAAGCACTGTCGCGTTCTGAGGCTCCATGGTGACGTGGTGCTGATAGGGATAGGCGTAGACGGCCTCGACTTTTTTGGCGGCGCCTTCGAGCGCGGCTTTGAAATCGCCGCCCTTGTTACCGACCAATCCGTCGTCGGAATCGAGGCCCTCTTTCAGCCATGCCGCGATCGATTCGCTGGATACCTTGGCATTGGGTCCCTCGTCCCACACGATCGGCATGGCATCGAGCGCGGTCTTAGCGTGCCACCACGTATCCGCGATAACCGCAACGCCGTAATCCTCGACTTGGGCGACCTTCTTCACCCCCTTGCGGTTGATGATCTTGGCCGCGTCGAAGCTCTTGATCTTGCCGCCATTGACCGGACAAGCTTTGAATGAGGCGTACAACATTCCGGGCAGACGCATGTCGATGCCGTAGATAGTCTTACCCTGTGTCTTATCGGGCGTGTCGAGCCGCTTCACGCCCTTACCGATGATCTTCCAGTCCTTCGGATCCTTGAGCTTGATATCAGTCGGCGGCTCGACCTTGGCGGCTGCACTCGCCACCTTGCCGTAGGTAGTGGTCCGTTTCGAAGGCGCGTGCATGATCTTGCCGTCGGCCGCCACGCATTCGGAGACCGGAACCTTCCATTCGCTGGCGGCAGCCTCGACCAGCATCATGCGCGCCGCGGCACCACCTTTGCGAACAAGCTCGTTTGAAGATCGGATGCCCTGGCTTCCGGCCGTGAAGAAATCGCCCCAAACGCGCTTGCGGGCAACATTCTGTCCGGGCGTCGGAAACTCATAGGTTACGTTGGACCATTCGCAGTCAAGCTCCTCAGCAACCATCTGAGCAAGTCCGGTGAGAGTCCCCTGCCCCATCTCCGAGCGGGCGATGCGGACGACGACGGTCTCGTCGGGCTTTACCACTACCCAAGCGTTGACTTCCGGCGCCGTCTCCGCCGCGACGGCCTCATCATCGAAGGGAATATGGAAACCCAAGGACAAGCCGCCGACGGCGGCAGCAGATCTGACGAGGAAGGAGCGGCGATCGAATTTCAATTGCTGATTCATGTCGAACCTCTCAAGCCTTAGCCGTGATGCTCTGGATCGCCGCGCGAACCTGCTGATAGGTGCCGCAGCGGCAGATATTAGTGATTTCGCGGTCAATATCCGCGTCCGTTGCCTTCGGCTTGGCCTTGAGCAACGCAGTAACGGCCATGATCATGCCACTCTGGCAATAGCCGCATTGCGGCACGTCGTTGTCGATCCAGGCCCGTTGGACGATGGTCAACAATCCGTTCTGTGCGAGCCCCTCGATCGTGGTGATCTGCTTGCCGACCGCATCTCCTGCCTGCATTCCGCAGGAGCGAGTGGCGACGCCATCGATATGGACGGTGCAGGCACCGCATTGCGCGATGCCACAGCCATATTTAGTTCCCGTCATGCCGAGCGAGTCGCGGATCACCCACAAAAGCGGTGTATCCGGCTCGACATCAACGTCATGAGGCTTCCCATTGATGGTGAGATGAAGCATATCGGTGTTCCTCCCTTATCAAGAAACGCGCAACTCCGGCTGCTTGGACCACTGGTACCAAATTCGCATTTTATCCGTATCAACTGGCATTAGCGATCACTTCCTACCAGCGTGATGAATTCTCGCCGCCTCATGGACCGCCCTCCGAAGGAGAAGCCTACCAATGGCGCTCACCTTGTGCATCACAGCAAGTCAGGACCGCTGAGGTCCGAAAAAGGGTCTTGGCTGTGTGAAAACTCGACGGCGCTCGACGACGATAGAACAAACCATCGTCTAAATCGTCGCCAACTACGCGAACATTCCGTGACGAGTCCAATTTCAGTCGGCCTGAGAAAGATCATTCTCGCGACCTTTCGATTTTTTGCGTTTTCACACGGCCTAGGTCAACCGCTGCACATTCGCGATGTCTGCACGACTTCCGCTAATGCTCCGATAGCTACCGTTTCACTGCGGCGCGGTAAGTGACGTTGAGCGCCCAAAAGATCGCTCGGAAACGTCCTAGCGACTAGCTCGAGGTCACAACCTCCAAGGCCTGCTGCCTCAGATCTTCAAAAATAGGCAGCATCAAAGTCATGCGAACGAGTATCGCGGTTGCTGCCCGCGAGGATTTACCGTTGGACTTGAATTCCGCGACAATCTCCCGCTGCCGTCGCACACGCTGATGCGCGTCGAAAACAAGCCGGTCTGCTTCCACAAGACGGTGTATTTCGGCAGAAATCATACGACAATTTAGCATGGCCGCCACAAATCGCGCTTCCCGCCCCGAACTATGGTGAATGACGTCACAGACCTGCTGATTGGGGCGTGAGATGCTTCCTCATTGCAGCGGGCGTGATTCCGTTGGGGGCGCAAATATCACTCGACATTACGAGGCGGAAATTCATATCTACGATCGGTGGTGCGTCGGCCGCGCAATTGGAGGTTATTACCGCCATTAGCGTTGCCACGGCATGATCGGAACCGTGCTAATCGCGTTTGCCGGTGAACCATTTATTATCTTAGTACTGATGGCGAGGTAGACGATCGTGTTATCAGCTTTATCCACCATTCGATAAATACGAGTTGTCTTGAAAGAAATGCTCGACCACGAGGATAAGCAGGCTCACGCTCGCCCCCTCTATTTCAGCGAAAGCTATGCGGTAATCCGAGGTAGGATAATTTTGAATTCCGTGAACTGACCAAGCTCGGTGTCGACCTCTATAGAGCCCGAATGTTGCTTGACGATGATGTCGTGACTGATCGACAGGCCAAGGCCTGTACCCTCGCCCGCTGGCTTGGTGGTAAAGAACGGATTGAACATCTTCTCCCGGACTTCAGGCGGAATGCCAGTGCCATTGTCCCGAATCCTGATCTCCACCCGGTCGCCGAGGCTTTTGGTCGCAGCTGCGATGGTCGGCTCGAACCCGTTGCCGCTTTCCTGTCCTTGACGCTTGGTGGCCGCATAGAAGCCATTTGAGATCAGGTTCAAGAGCACCCGCGTGATCTCTTGGGGGAAGACATCGACCTCACCGGCCGTGGGGTCAAAGGATCGCTCTAAGGTGACATTGAAGGCCTGCTTTTCGGCACGAGCACCGTGATAGGCGAGATTGAGGCTTTCCTCGACGATGGCGTTGACGTCGACGATACGGCGCTCGCCGGAGCCTTCGCGTGAATGCAGCAGCATGTTCTTGACGATGGAATTGGCACGTTTGCCGTGCTGGACGATCTTATCGAGGTTGTCGCGTAGGGTTTCGGCCAATTCGGCGATTTCTTCACGCGTTTTCTTATCGGCCGTCACCCGACCGAGCGTCTCCTGCAATTCGTCGATCAGCTCGACCGAGACGCCGGAGAAGTTATTGACGAAATTGAGCGGGTTCTTGATCTCGTGCGCGATACCGGCGGTAAGTTGTCCGAGCGAGGCGAGCTTTTCGGTCTGCACCAGGCGATCCTGGGCTGTCCTTAAATCCTGCAATGATTTTGCCAGTTCGCGTGTCCTGGCCTCGACACTTTCGAACAAGCGAACGTTCTCGATGGCGATAACGGCCTGGTCAGCGAAGGTCGTGGCAAGCTCAATCTGCTTGTCGGTAAATGGTAACTGGGCGCGGCGGGTAAGCACCATGACGCCGATCGGACTACCCTCACGTAGAAGCGGGACCCCAAGCATCGTCTTCACTCCCGCCATATCTTGCCATTCCTTGAGACCATATTCCGGATCCGTCTGGACATTGGCAATTTGCACGGCCCGTCCTTCTAGCACCACGCGGCCGGAGATAGAGCCACGGCCCGACGGAATGGGATTCCGAGCCATGTATTCATTGTATTTCGGCGAAAAGCCGTAGCTCGCAACTTGCCGCCATGTGTCGCCGCTTTGCCTAGCGATACCCGCCATCTCCGCCTCACAGAGCCGGGCGACCGATGCGACAAGAGTATCGAGCACGGTTTGGAGATCGAATGTCGAGCGGCTGATGACTTTGAGTACGTCAGCGGTGGCCGTCTGCTGCCGCAACGATTTGGCGAGATCATCAGTACGCTGGCGAAGTTCGTTCAGCAGGCGTGCGTTCTCGATGGCGATCACGGCCTGAGCGGCGAAGTTCTGTACCAAGGCGATCTGTTTGTCCGCAAACGGCCGAACTTCCTTGCGATAAATGGCGATCGTGCCAACAAGCGTGTTGTCCTTGAGCATTGGCACCAGGAGCAGGGTGCGGGCTCCCCCAATATCGGCGAGCTCAACGAGCGGCCGAAAGCCCTTGACGTATCCGGGATCGGTTGTGATGTCGGCGACGTGAACCAATTGCCTAGTTTGCGCCACCCGACCAAGAGGGGTTTCCGGATCGAAGCGGAAGATTTGCCCTGCCTGACGCTCGTCGGCCAGCGCGGGAGGCACGCCGTGCAAGGCGACAGAACGAAATCCGTCGCTATCGGCGAGCCACAACATGCCGAACTCGGCTTCGCAAATGCGAGTAGCATTGGCCAGCATCGATTGGAACACCGGGTCCAGCGCGCCGGGCGAGGAGCTGATGACCTGCAGCACCTCCGAAGTCGCCGTCTGCTGCTCCAGCGATTGCCGCAATTCGTTGAGCAACCGTGTATTCTCGATAGCGATGACCGCCTGCGCGGCGAAGTTCTGCACCAACGCGATCTGCTTGTCGGTGAACGGCTGGACCACTGCGCGATAGATCGCGATGGCTCCGATCGCCTCGTTTTCCTTGAGCATTGGAACGTCCAGCAGCGTACGAACGCCGCCAAGATCGACCGCCGCAACCCGCATAGGATCGCCAGTGGAATAACCGCGGTCCGCAGAAGCGTCTTCGATCTGGACAGCCTGTTTTGTTGCCAGTATGCGGCCGATGCCCGTATCCGGGCCTGGATGAACGAGCTTGTGCAGCCGCGCTTCGGTGTAGGCCGGGGGCGCGCCATGCATTGCAACAGCACGAAATCCATCGCCCTCGCGGAAGTACATTGTGCCGAATTTCGCCTCGCAGATTCGTGTTGCATTCTCCAGCATAGCCTGGAACACCGGCTGCAGTTCGCCGGGCGAACTACTGATGACTTTCAGAACCTCAGATGTCGCAGTCTGCTGCTCCAACGATTTAGTGAGATCGTCGGTGCGCTGCCGCAGCTCGTTGAGCAGGCGTGCATTTTCGATGGCGATTACGGCCTGGGCAGCGAAACTCTGCAGCAAAGCGATCTGCTTGTCGGTGAACGGGCCGACTTCCTGACGATAAATGTTAATTGCACCGGCCAGCTCATTGTCCTTCAGCATTGGGACACTGACAAGCGAGCGCGCTCCGGCCACTTCGACGAGTGCGACGCGCAGCGGCTCGCGTTCGAGGTAGGCGGCGTCTGCAGCCAAATCGGCGACCTGGGCCACTCGCTTGGTCGCTTGCACCCGACCCACAGCGGTATTCGGATTAGGCCGTATAAATCCTCCCAGCCTCATATCCGCGAAACCTGGCGGCGGATTGTGTAGCGCAACGGCACGCAGTCCGTCGCCTTCCGCAAGCCACAGCGTACCGAACTTGGCTTCACAGATACGCGTGGCCTTCTCAAGAATGGCCTGGAATACGGGCTGCAGCTCCCCCGGCGAGCTGGCAATGACGTGCAGCACTTCTGACGTCGCGGTCTGCTGTTCCATCGACTCGGTGAGATCGGCGGTGCGCTGGCGCAGCTCATTGAGGAGCCGCGAGTTCTCGATTGCGACGACGGCCTGGGCCGCGAAGTTCTTAACAAGTTCAATCTGCTTGCCGCTGAATGGCTGTACCTCCTGGCGATAGATGACGATGGCACCAATGAGTTGATTCTCCTTGACCATCGGCACGGCCAGCAACGTCCGAGCCCCTACATGATCGACAGTGATGACGCGCAATGGCTCACCTTCGGCGTAAGCTGAATCAGCCTTTAAATCCCGAATGTGGACAACCTGCTTGGTGAGCGCGAGCCGACCGATGGCAGTGTGCGGGCCCGGGCGTATTGGGCCATGTTCCTCCCAGAACTGCCGATACGCTGGAGGAACGTCATGGAGATGAGCCGCGTGAAAACTCTCACCATCATAGAGCAGGATGTGGCCGAACTTGGCTTCACAGATCCTCAAGGCGTTGGCGAGCATGGCCTCGAATACAGGCTTCATATCGCCGGGCGACGCGCTAATGACGCGCAACACCTCCGCGGTAGCCTTCTCCCGTTCCAGCGCTTCGTCGCGCTGGCGAAAGGCAAGCGCGATCTCTGCTTTTTGGCTTGTCGCGCTGGAACGTCGACCCGCCGCGGTCTTTGATGGGCCGGCCCGCTTTAGCGTCGCCGCCTTGGGGCGGTCCGTCTTGCTGGTTCGTCCGCTTGCTTCTGAGGGCCGCCGCTTCATTGCCTTGCCCTTGGGTGAGAACGAGCCATCGTAGCGGCTCAACCCGGCTCACCGGAAGTGGCTTTAACGCAGCGCAGCAAACGTGGCTGCCCGATGTCGGTTGTGGGTCATCTTCAACGTTTCGAGCGCTTGCCGATCACTTCCGCAGTTGCCCTGAAAGCCGACATTCGGCTGGCTGCAATATCTGAGGACCATTTCTGAGTTTGAGATCCCATTGCACGAATTGTCGACGGCCTTGAGCGGCGTGGGCCCCGGGTTTAACGTACTTGATCAGCCCTGTGCAAAGTAACTGGGACCGCCTCAGAAACAGAAAAATACCAGCTGTCGCCAAACCGCTGCGTAGCCGGGCTTGCAGGTTAAGTTGTACCACTTGCAAAGATGGGAGGAAGCGGCATGTCGATTTCGCGTATCGTCAACGGCATCGCCTACACTGTGGATGTGGAGCCGGAGACTCCATTGCTGTGGGTGCTGCGCGAACTCGTTGAAACTCACCGGCACCAAATACGGCTGCGGCATCGCGCAGTGCGGCGCCTGCACCGTGCTCATCGACGGTCGCGCCACGCGCTCGTGCAGCGTCGCCGCATCGGCGGTAGCCAGCAGGGCCGTCACCACCATCGAGGGGCTGTCGGCCGACGGCACGCACCCGGTGCAATTGGCGTGGATCGAGTTCGACGTTCCGCAATGCGGGTACTGCCAGTCCGGGCAGATCATGGCCGCGGTGGATCTGCTCAAGCGCAAGCCGAAGCCGACCGACGCCGAGATCGATCGCGAGATCACCAACATCTGCCGCTGCGGCACCTATCCGCGCATCCGCCAGGCCATTCATCGCGCGGCCGAACTGCAGGCTTAAGAGGGGAGGACCGACCATGACGGCGAAGGTTGAGATGACCCCCAAGGCCGACATGAACCGCCGCGATTTTCTCGCCTCCACGGCAGCGATAGGCGGCGCCATGGTGCTCGGCTTCTACCTGCCGGCGACCAATGCGCAGGCGGCGCGGATCGAGGGCCAGCCCTGGTACCGCGACGCCATGGTGCCGGAGATCAATGCGTGGCTGACGATCGCGCCGGACGACACGGTGACCATCCGCGTCGCGCAGACCGAGATGGGCACCGGCGTCTTGACCTCGTGCCCGATGATGGTGGCCGAGGAGCTGCAGTGCGACTGGAGCAAGGTGCGCGCCGAATATGCCTCGCCGCAACGCAACGTGGTCGAGAAGGCTCCGGAGTGGACGATACCGGTTCCCGGCGGCGGCGATCCGTCAATCCGCGACGGCGGCGGGCGGCCGGTCTACGCGACCATCTTGACAGGCGTGTACCGCCGGTTCGACACAAACTCCAGCGGATCGGTCCGCGAGAGCCGCTACTATCTGCAAATGGCGGGCGCGGAAGCGCGCGAACGTCTGCTGCTTGCCGCCGCCGCAATGTGGAACGTGCCGACTTCGGAACTGGCGGCAAAGAACAGCGTCATCACCCACACTCCGACCGGACGGCGGACCACCTATGGGGCGATCGCCGCCAAGGCCGCGCAGATCGCGCTGCCCGATCCGTCGAAGATCAAGATCAAGGGACCGGACCAGTTCACGCTGATCGGAACCGAGCAGAAGAACCGGGACGTTCCTCTGAAAGTCACCGGCAAGGCCATCTACGGCATCGATGTCGATCTGCCGGGCATGCTCTATGCCGCCGTCAAGGCGTGTCCGGTCTTCGGCGGCACGGTCAAGAGCTACGACTTCAACGCCATCAAAGATCGTCCGGGCATCCATTCGGCCGTCACGATCGAAGGCAAGGGGCCGAGAGAGGATGCCAACTACGGCACGAGCGGCAGGGAATACAGGTATGCCGCGGTCGCGGTCGTGGCCGACACGTGGTGGCGGGCCAAGACCGCGCTCGATCTCATGCCGATCGAATGGGACGTTGGACCCAACGGCCATCGCAACTCCGACGAATTGTTGCAGGCCTACTTCAAGTCCCTGGAACAGCCCGGCACGATCGTTCTGGAGGACGGCGGCAGCTACGCCGCCGCCAAGAGCAAGGCCGCCAAGGTGGTCGAGGCGACCTATACGGTGCCCTATCTCGCCCACGCCCGCATGGAGCCGGGCAACGCCACTGCGATGGTGACCCCCGATCGCGTCGACGTGTGGACCGGCGACCAGTCACCCCAGTTCGGGCTGTTGCGGGCTGCCGACGAGGCCGGCGTCTCTCCGGACAAGGTCTTCATTCACACCACCTTCCTGGGCGGCGGATATGGCGGCGGCGGCGGTTCCGACCAGATTCGCCAGGCCGTGGCCATCGCCAAGACCCTGAACGGAAGGCCCGTCAAGGTTCTTTGGACCCGCGAAGAGGACATGCGGCTGGGCGAAAAGTATCGCCCGATGGGCATCGGCCGGTTCGAGGCGGCGCTCGACGCCGACGGATGGCCGCTGGCCATCAACATGCACACGACGAGCGATCCCTATGACCGCAGACTGACGCCCGCCGGCACCCACAAGAACGGGGTTTACGAGCAGGCGGTGGTTTGCCTGAACGAGCTGCCGTATTTCATTCCCACCCGCTATTACGAGGTCCACAAGTTGAACACCCACATTCCGGTGGGGTTTCGGCGATCCGTGGGCTGGGGCGTGAATGCGTTCTACCGCGAGAGCTTCATCGGTGAACTGGCCTACGCCGCCGGCAGGGACCCCTACGAGTACCGGCGCGAGCTGATCGCCCGAAATCCCGCATATCCCAACCGCGACGACTGGCTCAAGGCGCTCGACATGGTGGCCAAGATGTCGGGGTGGGGCACGCCGTTGCCCGAGGGCTGGGCGCGCGGCATCGCGGTCGAGGATCGTCAGCGCCCATCACCGACCGCCATCTCGTTGTGCGCCGAAGTCGTCACCGTGTCGGTGAGCCGGAGCGGACTGGTCCGGCTGGAGCGCGTCGATGCCGTGTTCGACGAGGGCTTCTCGTTCGTCAATCCGCTGTCCGTCCGCAAGCAGATCGAAGGCCAGATCGCCTGGGCGCTGAGCGACGCGATGTGGCAGGAAATCACCATCAAGGACGGGCGCACGGTCGAGGGCAATTTCGACCAGTACCAGATTGCCCGCATGGCGGACTATCCGCCGCAGATCAACATCCAGTTCCTCAAGACCAACAACAAATGGATCGCCGGCGTGGGCGAAGAAGCATGCCCGCAGATCGCGCCCGCCATGGCTCAGGCGATATTCAAGATCACCGGCAAGCGGGTCCGGTCGCTTCCGTTCGGGAAACAGGACCTCAGTTGGGCCTAGTGGTTCATCACAGTGGTTTTGACTTTTTGGCGGTGGCTGGATAGGCGCGGCCGAGTTTGGCGCGGGCTTTGTCGGTTGTGAACATCCATTTGATGCGGTCTCGCGTTTTATTTCGCTGCCGTTGCCATGCTGCGATCTCGTTTCGGAGCCTTTTGGGGTCGTCGATGCGGCGGCCGAGACACTGGCGCTGCAGCACGCTGATCTCGCACTCGACCATGTTGAGCCAACTGGCGTGTTTCGGGGTGTAGTGGAATTCGAGGCGGCGCAGGATGCGACGGGCCTCGGCGGGCGCAAATGCTTGATACAGCGCGCCGGCGGTATGGATCGACAGATTGTCCTGCACGACACGGATGCAGGCGGCGTCGGGATAATGGACGTCGACGAGTTCGCGCATGCAGTGCGCGTAGTCTACGGCGGCGCGGCGGTCTGTAACCTTGACGTTGCGCCAGCCACGATGCGGATCGAAGGTGACGAAGAGATTGACGGTGCCGTTGCGGCGGTACTCGTAATCGTAGCGCTCGCGCTGTCCCGGTTGGGCCGGGATCGGCTGACGCACCTCGCCGATGAGCTGGACGGGGGTCTCGTCGAAGCAGACCAGCGGCCGCTCGGGATCCGGCGCCTCGGCGTAGAGATCGAGCACGTCCTCCATGCGGGCGACGTATTCGCCATCGACATGGGGAATGCACCACATGTCCCTGCGCCACGGCTTGAGGTCGTTCTCGGCCAGCCGGCGGCGCACGGTCTCGCCCGACAGGCTGTCGTGATCGGTGAGCTTGACCATCGCGTCGGCCAGCAGCGTCAGCGTCCAGCGTTTGCGGCCGGCGGGCGGCTTGGCGCATGCCGTCGCCACCAGCAGGGCCTCTTCCTTGCCGGTCAGCTTGCGTTCCGCGCCCGGACGCGGCTCCTCGCTCAAGGCCCGCTCCAGATTGCCTTCCACGAAGCGGCGCTTGGTCCGGCCGACGGTGGAAAGGCTGACCCGGACGGTTCGGACAATCTCCGCGTCGCAGCTGCCCGCATCGGCCGCCAGCAAAATCTGCGCCCGCTTGAGCTTGCGGGCGGCATGCTTGCCGCCGCCGAGCATCGCCGTCAGTTCATCCCGCTCGGCTTGGCTCAATTCGACCCGATAACGTACATTCATGCTTCGCCTCCTTGTCGGAGGCCGGGACGAATTCAGCGATGAGTTAAAAATCAGGCGCGCGCTTCACCGAGAAGCAGGGTCATTACCTGGCCTTCATCCATACCTACGCGCTACATGTTCGGACGCCCACCCGCCGAAGCCGACATCCAGCGCCATTTCCGTGTCAGCCCGCCCTACGGTCCACCAGATGATCGTCACCCTCGAACGAAACGGCTTCATTCGACCGTCAACCCGGCGTTCCCCAGAAGCATCGAGATCCTCGTGCCGCCCGAAAACTTGCCGATCCTCGAATGGCTCGGTATCAAAACGTCAAAATCACTGTGATGAACCACTAGTACCCGGAATCACAATTCACTGATACGGCATCCTTTGACGTGGCGCTGATGGACCTTGGCTTTGGTCCAGACGAACGGCCGAGCGTTTTCGTTGTAAGCCTCGATGAAAGCATCGATATGCTGCCTAAGTTGCGCGACCGAGGTGAATGAGGCGCCGTGCAGCGATTGTCCTTCCAGGATCGAGAACCAGATTTCAACCTGGTTGAGCCAGGAGGCCCGCGTCGGCGTGAAGTGGAAGTGCACGTTCGGATGGCGCTTGAGCCAGCGGTCGTTCTTGGGCTTGTGGGTGTTGAGATTATCGAGGACGACATGGATGGCGGTGTCGGGATGGCCGGCGACGATGTCGTTCATGAAGTCGAGGAACTCGATACGCCGGCGGCGCGTCTTGTGCGCAGCTCTCACCTTGCCGGTGGCCACCTCAAAGGCGGCGAACAGCGTGGTGGTGCCATTGCGCTTGTAATCGTGGCTGTGGCCGGTCAGCGCCCGGCCGTTCGGCAGTTTCAGATAGCCTTGGGTGCGCTCCAGCGCCTGGATCGAAGGCTTCTCGTCGACGCAGACGACGATCGCGTTCTCGGGCGGCGCCATATAGAGCCCGACCACATCGGCGGCCTTGGCGACAAACTCGGGATCGTTGCTCTCGCACCACGACTTTCGCCCGGCGAGGTCGATCTTTTGCACCCGCAGGAAACGCCAGACCTGCTGCTCGTGCACGTCGCCCAGTTCGGCTGCAATCAAGGGCCCGTTCCAGCGCGCGAAGCCGACCGGCGGCTCCCGTTCCAGGACCGCCAGAATGCGTCGACCGGTCTCGCTGGTGTACTTCGGTGCCGGGCCGGGCCGCGGCTTGTCGGCCAAACCGGCCAAGCCTTCGCGGGCGAACCGGCCGCGCCAAGTGCTGACCGTTCGCGGCATCGTGCCGAGCGCGCGGGCAATCGAACGGGTCGAGTGGCCTTCGTCCGCCAGCAAGACCATCCGCGCGCGAAACGCGTCGCGTTGCTCCGTCGTCGGTGCCCGAACCCGCGCTTCAAGCACCGCACGATCCGCCGGTGTCAGCCGGACCTTCGCAGCTATGGGAATCATCCCAATGTTGAATCACGAGTTAGCCTTCCGTAAAAGCGGGTACTCGATAGCTATCTCATCACCGTTTAAATCTACTGTCGAAAGATTGGTTTTCAGACTGCGGTCCGCTACCAACAGGCTGACCCGAGAAGAGGCACGGCTGAGCGAGTGAGCAATTCTATACAGACCGCTGCTTCCGGCAGGCACAGGCTCTGCAGCTAGGGAGAGGCCAACTAAGGTGCCCCCCATCAGGAGGCTGTCATGAGTGATGCCGACCTGTTTCGGCGGTATGCCAGGGAGGCCATGCACTGGTCCTCCAAAGCGACAAGCGAAAATGAGAAGCGTTCCCTAGCAGGCTTTGCTTGCACTTGGGCGCAAGCAGCGTTGATGAGTGAAAGAGTTTTGGGATCAAGCTTTGTCTCGTCGCCGCGCGACGTTGGTGAAGCCGCATCTCACGCTGGTTCTTGATCCAGCGGGTCGGCTACCCGCATTTGGAAGCTACGTCGCAAAAACTCGCCGCTTCGCGGCACTTTTTGCCGTCAAGCAGCAGCCCCTTTGCCGCGTCCTGTAGGATAGCATGAACGCTTCATCAAATTGGCCCCGCAATAGACTGCTGCTTGCTCTACCCGCCCGCAATCTCAAACGGCTTATGCCGGAGCTTGAACACATTCCCTGCCAACGCGCGCAGGTCCTCATGGACGCTGATAGTGCGCTCGACCATGTATTCTTCCCCGACAGCGGTGTTGTCTCGGTGGTGGCGGTTTATGCGGACGGCGGTATCATCGAGATGGCAACAGTCGGAAGGGAGGGCTTCACCGATGTGCAAGCCATCTTCGGTGCCAAGCGCTCCTCCGTCCAGCTTCTCGTCCAAATTCCAGGCAGCGCCGCAAAGATGTCGCGCGCGGCGTTTACGCGGGCCATGCAGTCAATGCCGTCCTTCCGAAGTGTCATGGACGCTTACGTCCAAGCCTTTCTAGAACAGGTCATGGTATCTGTAGCGTGCAACGGGCGCACAGCCTCAAGCAGCGGTTGGCGCGTTGGCTGCTGATGATGCGCGACCGCAGCGACCGTAACGTGCTCCCCATCACTCAGAGCCTGCTCGCCGAAATACTGGGTGTCCATAGACCGACCGTCACAAATGCTGTCCGGGAGTTCGAGAGCGCCGGTTTGATCGAACAGGGCCGACGCCAAGTCACGATACTTGATCGGCCGGGCCTCACGAAGGCATCTTGCGAATGTTATCAGTTGGTCCGGACGCGCCTCGCTTTTCACCTTCCCAAAACTTACGAGTGATATAGTCAGTCCCCGACCGTATCGGTAATGTACATTACCGACGGCATGCTCGAGATTGGTTTACAATCATGGCGCTCAGGCTTAGCGGAGGTAGCCTCGCTCGCATTCCTGCTGTCGAGGATGAGTACGGCTGTCAAAAGGTGCGCAGAACCAGCCGTGAGCAAGTCGACCCGCTGGATAATCACAGCGACGATCGTAACGGCCTGCACGATCCCGATCAGACGGTCTGGATTGCGAACCGTTTTTCTGGCGTCACGTTTACCATCAGCCCGGAGGATAACCTTCGCATAAGGAGGTCCTGCAATGAAACGCAAAGCAAGGCTCCCGTTCGATCCCAAAGAGTTTCTCTCGAAGGTAAACGGCGGCCGATCCGTTTCCGGTTATCGAAAAGATAAAATCGTGTTCAGGCAGGGCGAGCCTGCGGACGCCGTTTTTTACATCCAGAAGGGCAAGATCAAGCTCACTGTCGTTTCCGAGCGGGGCAAGGAAGCAGTCGTGGGGGTTCTAGAATCTAATCACTTTTTCGGCGAAGGAAGTCTGAATGGCCATCCGCTTCGTGTCACAACGGCCACGGCAATCGAACAATCCCTGATTACGCGCATCCCCAAAGCAGAAATGATTGCTACTTTGCACGATCAGCCGGAATTTTCTGAATTGTTCATGGCGGATTTGTTAAGTCGGAACAGTCGAATTGAAGAGGACCTCATCGATCAACTATTCAATTCAAGCGAGAAACGGCTAGCGCGGGTGCTTCTGCTTCTGGCGAATTTCGGCAAGGAAGCCACGGTCGAGCCGATCATCGGAAATTTTAGTCAGGAAACCCTCGCGGAGATGATTGGCACGACCCGATCACGCGTGAGCTTTTTCATGAATAAATTTCGCTAATTGGGCTATATTGAATACAATGGAAAACTGCAAATCCGCAACTCGCTGTTGAACGTGGTTTTGTACGACAAGCCTGAAATCAGGAAAAACGACGCGAACGAAGGACCGAGATAGTTAGAACAGCCCGACGCGGCAACGCGCGCGTCGGGGAACGCAGTAGAGTACGATTTGGTTCGGAATCTTAAATCTAGTCTCAAATATATGCCTACCACAGGCCCATAATCCACCTCGCCCCGCGGACCGTCTCCCAGATCGCCGTTACCTCAATTGTCATTACGATGAACGCGGCCAGCAGGGCGATCGATAACAGAAGCCCGTCTTCCTCAAGATAGGCCAGCGCGATAAGGGCGATCACCAGCGCAGGTACGACATTGCTTAGGGGGATCGGAGTTATTAGCAAGCTTATGCTTAGTATCGCCACGACGGCGCCGACAAGGCGTTTGGTCGCCTCGAACGGCGTGGGCCAACGCGGATGGATCACCTTTTCAAGATATTTCAGCACCGGCACGGCACGCTGCACCAAAGCGGCGAGGTGCCGTGCCGGCAATGGGCGAGTAGCAATGAGCCGTGGAAAGACCGGCGCGGCTCTGCCCGCAATCATCTCGAACGCGGGGATCAAGAGCAGTATGCCAGCCACGATGGACACACCCGGCGCGATCGCGACCAGGGCGAGGAGAAGCACGATGATGCCGAAGGAGCGCTTGTGCAGGCTATCCATGAGCCAACTAAGGGTGAAGTGATCCGCCGTCGCCTCGTCGTGCAGCCGCTGCAGCACCGGAGGCCGGGATAAGCGCCGTCGCGTCGGGCAGTGGTGTCTGCTTCAGCTTAAGCCCCTCGATCATCTACGGTCGTTGCAGGCCTAATGATGGAAGGGCCAATAGCAGCGACGTAATGGCTGCGACGCGTCATCTGATCAAAGATGGCGCTGACGGCGTTAGTTATATCGCGCCGGGAAACGTGGGGATGCTAAGACTAGCAAGCGGCGCGGTAATTTTACACGGCGGCCTTATTATTTACGGAGCGGGTACGCCTGATAGAGCCCACTCCCGCAGTGTGTCTCGGATCTGAGCTGGCCTGTAGGGCTTCGCGAAGAAACGCCCGCCTTGCGGAAGCTCTTGCTCCGTTATCGACCCGCGGCCGGAAGTTACGACAATCTTGATCGGTGGCCAGCGATTGCGGACGGCATGAGCAAGCTTAAGCCCGTCCATCGAGCCCGGCATTTGAATATCCGTAAACACCACCCGGATGTCGCTGCGGCTCTCGAGTATTCGTATCGCTTCGTCGGCGTCGCCCGCCTCAACGACCTCGTAGCCGGCATCCTCGATCATTTTGACGGCACCAAAACGTACCAATAGCTCATCTTCAACGATGAGCACCACCGGCATTCTCGTACGATTTCCACAAGACACTAGGTTTCACCCAAGGTACTCGCCGCTAAGGTGGCTAACGACAAGCTTTGGCGAGCGGAGTCGTTCCCATGACACGTTAGGACCTGAAGGCTTTCTGCTAAATTGTCGACGCCAAAATCGACGTCACGGATTTTGGAGGCGGTAACCCTCCTATGGGGCTGGTTGACTGGGGTTAGCGGATCGCCATCCCACTTCGGCGCCGGCCACCACAGCGGCATGCTAATCTCCAGTAATACAAATGAGCGTGCCGTCGGGTCTCCAGACGGAAAGACGAGCATGCAGAATGGGCGGTGCCGGTGGCGACATCTCCGGTAGCGGAGGAAGCGACCCCGTCCCTGCGAGCGGAAGACCCAGCCATGGCTATTATGCGGCGCGGATTTCAGTTCTTGAAAACGTCGCGTGAGTAACAGACACAGTCGTGCCCTCGGGTCCGGCCAAAGTTTCAACATCGGCGTTAAGACCTTGCGCCAGCGCAACGACGATGCCCGTACCATGAGCCCGGTCTTGGGTTGGGCAAAGACATCATCTCCCTTGCCAACCCCATTGTCACCGACCGACAGCTTCCAATTGGTCCCGTTGGTTTCATACTTCATGACGATTTGTCCTTTGTGTCTGCTCTCGGAAGCGTGTTTCAAAGAATTCATGACGAGCTCAGTTGTGATCAATCCAATACTTTCAGCCCGACGTGAACTCAAGGTACCTGCGTCGCCAACCACCTTCATCGTAACCGGCCGTGCATTGCCGATCATTGAGGTTGCGAGTGCGTCACTCAGCCTTGTAAGATAAGGAGCGATTTCAATAGGCCCTGCTACCCCCGATGCGTTGAGCTGTTGTTGGACCGCCGTGATCGAGATGACGCGATCATGGGTGTCCTGCAATAGGTACGGGTTTCCTCGGAGCGGACCGTGTTTGCTTTCATCAAAATGATACCCGCGATGATTTGCAGACTGTTGGCGATGCGATGCTGAATTTCTTCCAACAATATGTCCTTCTGTCGCAACAGCTCGTCCTTTTCGCGCTCCAACAAACGCTTCACCGTGACATCTTTGATACGAAGCAGAAGGGTCGTATCGGCGCCTCCTGTGTAGAATACTTGGCGGGCTTCAGGCACATGATTCGCGTTCCAAGACGCGGAAACTCGTGCTCGACCTCATAGTCTTCCATCACGCCGTGTTCCGGAATGATTTTATCCAGCAGTAAGCGAAGTTTCGGAATATCCCATTGGCCATCGCCTAATGCGTAAAGAAGTCTGCCTTGTGTATCCTCTGGGCTTACCTCAAATGCCGAATAAAAGGATCGGCTCGCAGCGATCACGCGCAACCCTTTGTCGAGCACGATGACCGGTTCACGAACGGTGCATCTGCGACGTCAGTAAATTGCTCTCTGAAATTGGCCGGCCCGAAGTTTTTTAACGGATCGTGCGTCTACCTAACTAATGTGTAATCGATGGTGACCTAGTGGACGCGGGCGCGACGGCTTGAAGTTTTGCGCCTATCGGGAAGGCAAATCTGTATAGAATTGATCACTATTTTCTCTTCTTTGTTTCTTGCGCGGGCCGAAAACGTCACGCAGACATCGGTAAGCATAGCCGAGGTTGGTGTCCCGCTCCGGTATCGCTCGCGGTCGCACCAAGATCAGCGCAGCTGTCGCCGACGTGGGGGATTGCGAGATTGTCGCCGTTGATAGTGATGGTTGGCGCGGTCGCGGAGTTCGGAATTCTGCGTCACGGATTCTGGAGGGTTTGGCGGGGCTCCTATGAACCGCGCTGGCTGATTGGCTGCTCCCGCTATTTCTCTTTGAACTGCTGACAACGCGAGCAATTTTATACAGCTTACGGCTGGCATTAGACGCAGTCTACCAAGCCGAGGGATGTCATTAATTGGCGTCCCTGCGTGGAATTTGCTTTAGGCGTATACGCTGGATAACAACACCGTGACGAGCGAAATTTAGTCCATTTGTTTAGGTTGGCAGCCGGTGATCGCACAGACTGACAGGACGAATGCCTCAAGGATTTGTTCGTCAGGGAGGTCGCAAAAGGTCGGAAAATCCGTTGCGTTCCCGCCAGGATCGATGCCCGGCCCGACCACGCGGGCCACATTCAAGTACTTGCCTGTTCCGGCCCAATCCCTATCGCTTCCGCTGCGATCCTAAATCCAGACCCGCTTCCAGCCATCGGGCATCTCCCATTCGATCATGGGCTGACCCTGTCTGTGCGCGTGATGTTCATGCCTATCTCGCTCAAGCCGTCCTGCTATCGGAACCAACAAAGGTCTGATGTCAGACACAGTTGATTAATATCAATGCAGCTTTTCTCGATCTGGCACAATCTGAAATTCAGGTAGTAAATTCAGGATACGGATTAGGTCGGCATTTAAAAGCGGGCATATCGTTCGGCGTTTGCTGTCGCCACAACAGAATGTTGGAACTTCGGAAACTCGGCGAAACGCAACGAGGGCATCTGTGTGAGCAATATTGCTCAGATGCTTAGTGAGCCCGAGATTACTATGTGGGCTTGAGGGGCTGCCCGACCGAGCAGGGAGCCGCGACAATGAATCCCATCACGGTGTTTCTGACCATCGTCTGCCTCGCCATCGGCGCAGGACTAGCCGCAATAGGCTACCTTTATCCTGGTATTGCCGTGGCGGCCGCCGCAATCATCATCAGTGCAGCGCTGAAGATGGCCAACACCTGGGAAAAGTTTGTCATCCTTCGCGCCGGCAAGTTGCGCGGCGTCAAGGGACCAGGCCTCTTTCTGATCATTTCCGGTTCTTGACCACGTCGTGGCCGTCATCGATGAGCGCATTCAAACCACGGCGTTCAGCGCCGAGGCGGCGCTGACAAAAGATACCGTTCCGGTGAATGTGGACGCGATCATCTTCTGGTTCGTCCATGACGCACAAAAGGCGGCTTTGAACATCACCAACTACCGTGAAGCGATCGATCGGGTCGCCCAAACGTCGCTGCGGGAAATGATCGGATCATCGATGCTGGCGGCGCTGTTATCAGAGCGTACCGCCGCCGATGATCTCTTGCGCGGCGAGATCGGCCGTAAAACGGCCGACTGGGGTATTTCGGTGAAGTCGGTCGAAATCCGCGACGTTGCGATCCCGGTTGCCTTGCAGGACGCCATGTCGCGGCAGGCCCAGGCCGAACGCGAAAAGCAGGCGCGAGTCATTCTCGGCTCGGCCGAGGCGGCGATCGCGGGCCAGTTCGTCGAGGCGGCTATGACCTACGCCGGCCACCCGACAGCTCTCCAGCTGCGCGCCATGAACATCATCTATGAGACGACTAAGGAGCGCGGCGCCACCATCCTGATCCCGACGTCGATGGTCGACAGCATGAATCCCGTCGTGGCGCTCGCGTTAGCGGGGCAGCAAACGCCGGCGCAAAAGACGAACGGACCAGTGCCATTGCCGCTGGATAAACGCCCGCAATAATCCGCGGTAAATGGCGTCCGATGAAAGGATGAGAGCATGTTGGACAAGTCATCGGTCAAGCCCGCAAATCTTCCACTGCTGAGCGTCCCGGCGTTTTGGCCAATGGCGATAGCGACGGCGATGCTTGAGCAGGGAACCGAGCTTTACGCGAAGAACCTCAAGTTCGTCGACGAAGAGATCAAATTCATGACGACCTGAGACCCACCCTTGCGACACCGAACCAAGTGCGGCTCGATCTGCGAACCATGACGCTGCGCGATTACGGCAAGCCGGGCGGAATTCCGACGCTCGTAGACGCGCCCCACGCCGGTCATACCGCCATGATCGCCGATTACCATAAAGGCCAAAGCCTGGTTGAAACGCTGTTGGCCAATGGAATTGGCCATGTTGCCCTGACCGATTGGAAATCGGCGACCGAAGACATGAAAGACTTGGAGATTGACAACTACCTTGCCGAGGTCGTTGTCGCGATCGATGATCTCGGTGGCCGCGTGAATCTCGTCGGCCTTTGTCAGGGCGGTTGGGTTTCATCGATGATCGCAGCGCGTTTTCCCGAAAAGGTGAACGCGCTCGTGCTTGCTGGTGCGCCCATTGATACCGACGCAGGCGACGGGCTGATCAAACGCATGGCGCATGAATCTCCCGTCTCGTTCTATCAGCAACTGATCGAACTTGGCGGTGGCTTGATGCTGGGCAAATATATGCTGGCGGGCTGGAAGAACATGCATCCCCAGCAGCATTACATCCAAGACCAAATCGATCTTTACGAACACATTGACGATCCGACCTTTCTCGCGAAAGAAGAGACGTTCAACAGCTGGTATGAAAACCCGATCGACCTGCCGGGACGCTGGTATCTCCAGGTAATTACCCAGCTATTCAAGGAGAACCGGCTCGCCAAGGGCGAGTTCGTCGGTCTCGGCCGCAAACTCAATCTGCATAACGTCACTTGCCCGACCTATCTGCTGGCGGGCACTGCCGACGATATCACAACGCCCGAACAGGTCCTTGACGCGGCGAAGTATCTCGGGACACCGAAGAACCGCATCGTTCAGGAAACCGTGTCCGGCGGCCATATCGGCCTGTTCATGGGGGCGCGCACACTTAAGGAGCATTGGCCGAAAATCGCGCGCTGGATCGCTGCGCAGTAAACGCTGGGATCGTACTGAGCGGAAGCCGTTCCATCACGCCGCGCCCGTTCGGTTGTGTGCAGCCATGCAGACCATCGTGAACAAGACTTTCAAAGAGATCGCTGTCGGAAACGCCGCGACGGTTCAGCGCACGTTGCAGGCCGGCGATGTCCGGGCCTGGGCCGGCGCCTTCGGCGAAGTGGACATGCTTGCCGGTCCCGACCAGAGCCAAGGGGCGGACAGCACCGTGTCGGTCTGGGTCATCCCCACCAACGAGGAGCTGATGATTGCGCAGCATACGCTTGCGCTCGTTCGCCCTTAACTGGACGCTAGAGGAAAACCCCTATGGAACTTAATGCCAACCCGCCCAATGCTTCCACATCCAAGCTAGGACCGAAGCCCGATGCGAAGGACGCTTTGAAATCGCTGCCTTTGGCGGAAGTAGAGCAAAAATTGGCATCGTCGCCGGACGGCCTCACTCAGGCCGAGGCGCAGAAGCGTCTGATGCAATATGGGCCCAACGAGATTGAAGAAAAGAAGACCAATGAACTCCTGAAATTCCTTAGCTATTTTTGGGGTCCGATCCCGTGGATGATCGAAGCGGCGGTGCTCCTGTCAGCGGTAGCCAGGCATTGGCCGGACTTTGGCATCATCCTCGTTCTGCTTCTCGCCAATGCCGTGGTCGGATTCTGGGAGGAACACCAGGCGGGCAACGCTATCGCTGCACTCAAGGCTACGCTGGCGGTCAAGGCCAGGGTGAAACGTGACGGGAAGTGGATCACGCCGGCGGCGCGCGAGTTGGTGCCTGGCGACATCATTCGCGTCCGTATGGGCGACATTGTGCCGGCGGATGCACGCTTGCTGGAAGGCGACCCGATCGAAGTGGATCAGTCCGCTCTGACGGGAGAATCGCTACCCGCCACGCGCAAATCCGGTGAGGCAGTATTTTCCGGTTCGATCGTTCGTCAGGGCGAAGTCGGCGCGCTGGTCTATGCCACGGGTGCGAACACCTACTTCGGCAAAACGGCGGAACTGGTGCAAGGGGCGCAATCCGTCAGTCACTTTCAGCGCGCTGTTCTCAAGATCGGCAATTACCTGATCATCCTCGCGGTGGTTCTGGTGGCGACGATTATCGCGTTCGCGATGTTCCGTGGCGACCCGATCCTCACGACGTTGCAGTTCGCCTTAGTGCTGACTGTAGCAGCAATTCCTGTGGCAATGCCTACGGTTTTGTCCGTGACGATGGCGGTTGGCGCACGCCTGCTTGCGAAGAAAAAGGTGATTGTGACCCGATTGGAGGCGATCGAGGAATTGGCGGGCGTGGACGTACTGTGCGCCGATAAGACCGGTACCCTGACCCAGAATAAACTGACGCTGGGCGATCCATTCAGCGTGAACAAGATCACGGCCGAACAGGTGATCCTCGATGCCGCGCTGGCGTCACGGGCCGACAATAACGACACCATCGACCTCGCCGTTCTGGGCGGCCTGAAAAACGATCAGGCTTTGAAAAGCTACAAGGTGGGCCATTTCCAGCCTTTTGACCCGGTGCATAAACGCACCGAGGCCGCCGTCACGGGCCCTGACGGAAAGGCGTTCAAAGTGACGAAGGGCGCGCCGCAGGTCATCTTGGCGTTGTCGGCTGACGGGACGCAAGTAAAGCCCGCCGTTGACAAAGCGGTCAACGAATTCGCGGCGCGCGGCTTTCGTTCACTGGGCGTGGCACGGACCGATGGTGATGGCAAATGGCGGTTTCTTGGAGTGCTGCCGCTTTTCGATCCGCCACGGGACGACGCCAAGGCAACCATCGCGACCGCGCAACATATGGGCGTGAAGGTCAAGATGGTGACCGGCGATGCGCTGGCTATCGCCAGGGAAACCGCCAAGACACTGGGGATGGGCATGAATATTCTAGATGCCAGCAGCCTAGGCGACGAGAAGCAACAAACAACGATGGTGGTGGCGAAGGCGATTGAGAAGGCCGATGGTTTCGCCCAGGTGTTCCCCGAACACAAGTTCCACATCGTCGCTGACTTGCAAATGTCCGGTCACATCGTAGGCATGACCGGCGACGGAGTGAATGACGCCCCCGCGCTGAAGAAAGCCGACTGTGGCATCGCCGTTTCTGGCGCGACGGACGCGGCGCGCGCGGCGGCGGCAATTGTGCTGATGACGCCCGGCCTGTCAGTAATTATTGACGCGATAAAGGAGAGCCGCCGAATTTTCCAGCGCATGAACAGCTACGCGATCTACCGCATCGCCGAGACACTGCGCGTGCTGCTGTTCATGACCATGGCGATCCTGGTCTTCAACTTTTATCCGTTGACGGCTGTAATGATTGTCATGCTCGCGTTGCTCAACGATGGCGCCATTCTGTCCATCGCTTACGACAATGTTCATTACAAGGATCAGCCCGAGGCCTGGAACATGCGCATGGTGCTGGGGATCGCCACGGTCCTAGGCGTCACTGGCGTCGTGGCCGCGTTCGGTCTGTTTTATCTCGGCGAGCGCGTCTTCCATCTCGACCGCGCGCACATCCAGACGCTGATGTACCTGAAGCTCTCCGTGGCCGGTCATCTGACGGTTTTCCTGACGCGCACCCGCGGCCCGTTCTGGTCGATACGCCCAGCGCGGATTCTATGGATCGCAGTACTCGGCACACAAATGCTGGCGACCCTGATTGCGGTGTATGGCGTGTTCATGACGCCGCTCGGCTGGGGTTGGGCACTTTTCGTGTGGGGCTATGCCGTGGCTTGGTTCCTCGTGAATGACCGCGTGAAGCTGCTCACTTATTGGATTTTCGATGCTGCCAAAAGCGGTCTTACAAGTGATGGTACACACAGCATGCGACCAGCACCCTCGGGAGCGTGAAAATGAAAATCAATTCAAAGGATTTTCGCGTGCAGGAAGGACGCGAAGTCGATCTCAAAAAGTGGCCAACCAAGGTTGACCCCGTGTACAAGTCGAAGGAGCAATACAAAAAGATCTTGGAAGAACACGTCGCGCAATTGAGTTCACAGCAGGAACTTCTATATGCGTCAAATCGCAATGCCGTCCTGCTGATTTTTCAGGCGATGGACGCGGCGGGAAAAGACGGCGCCATCCGGCACGTCATGTCCGGTGTCAACCCCCAGGGCTGTCAGGTGTACAGCTATAAACGTCCCAGTGCCGCCGAACTGGAACATGACTTTCTCTGGCGCACTACACGCGACCTGCCAGAACGCGGACGGATCGGCATTTTCAACCGGTCCTATTACGAGGAAGTGTTGATCGTCCGCGTGCATCCCGAGATTCTGCGAAACGAAGAGATCCCGGACACCCCGCATCACGACAAGAAGGTCTGGCACAATCGATATCGCTCGATCGTCAATCTGGAGAAACATCTTCACGAAAACGGAACCCGCATCATCAAGTTCTTCCTCCACCTCTCTAAGGAAGAGCAGCGAAAGCGCTTTCTCGCGCGTATCGACGAACCGGAAAAGAACTGGAAACTCAGTCTTGCAGACATCGCGGAGCGGAAATTCTGGAAGCAGTACATGAGGGCCTACGAGGAGTGTCTCAGTGCAACAAGCACTCGACACGCGCCCTGGTATGTCGTCCCCGCAGACGACAAGGAGAACGCTCGGCCCATCGTATCCAGAGTTATTCTGGATGCGGCCGACGAGTTCAAAATGACTTACCCGAAAACGAGCGCAAAGCGCCGGGAGGAATTGTTGTCGATCCGCAAGCAGCTCGCGAAGTAAGATTTGAATAGCTGGCGCCAAAGCACAGGATCAAGGAGCGGCCGAAGGAGAAGACGATGTACACCGACATCCTGATACCAACGGACGGCTCGGAACTCGCCGGAAAAGCCGTCGAGCACGGCATCGCCTTGGCCAAACAAATCGGTGCCAAAGTCACCGCGTTGACGGTCTTGCCGCCTTTTCATACCTTCACGACCGATCCGCAGATGATCGAGGACACGCCGGCTCAGTACAAAATACGCGTGCACGACCATGCCGAAAAAACTCTTGGCGCCGTGGTTCGCGCAGCGCAAGAGGCCCGCGTCGCTTGCGAGACGGTTCAGGTCGAGCATGAGCACCCCTACCGGGCGATCATTGACATCGCAGAGGCGAAGCGCTGCGACCTAATTGTGATGGCCTCGCACGGCCGCCATGGCGTCTCGGCGATCGTCCTCGGTAGCGAGACGGTCAAGGTGCTCACGCATTGCAAGGTCCCGGTGCTTGTCCATCGATGAGCCCTTCGCTTTCTTTTGCAGTGAAAAGTGATTCATACTGGACCTCAAAGTGGGAAGCTTCACACTGCGTTTTGTCTTTATTCAGGATTGCCTTGGGCTGCGGATGAGCCAGCTACGGTTGGGCCGCCTTTGAGTATCCATTCAAATCCTACGGCGATCATGGCGCCGATTATCGGGCCCGCGATGTAGATCCAGGTTGCGCTTAAATCGCCGCGAACGAGATCAGGGGCGAGTGACCGGACGGGATTCATTGAGGCACCGCTTATCGGTGCCGCCCAAAGCCCAGCAAGCGCAATATAACCGCCGACTGCGAGTGCGCCGTTCGAACCAATGTTTCGCGCACCGGAGGCGGTGCCGAGAATGGTGCTGACGAGGCCCGCGGTTAACAGCACCTCCATGATGAGCGCCTTGACATCGCCAATGCCCGGGCCGGGTGTGGTGGCGCCGAGTAGTCCAACGGTGCCGAACATCGCCCACAGGAAACACGCTGCGGCCATGCCGCCGACGAACTGCGCGACGATATACCCCGGCACGCGATGCCACGGAAAATTGCGGCGAATTGCAAACGCCAATGTGACCGCAGGATTGAGGTGGGCCCCGCCGACAGCACCCATGAAGTAGATGATGGCCATGACCATCATGCCCGGCGCTGCGACCTTCATACTCAGCGTTATCGCCCCACCGCTTAGCGCTCCAACAACCCCGGCGCCAGCGGCGACAACGACGAGCAGGAATGTGCCCCAGGCTTCTGAGGAAAAGTCGCCGCCATTCGTGGGCCGATGCCAAAAAATCCGGCAACGCTGAGGCATGGAGCATGCGCTGCTCCCGCGTCGATCCGGGTTGCTCATCCTGCGTCGGTGTCATAATTAATCCACTCGCCACTCTGCTCAGACAATTTTGCAAGGGATGGTGGCATCCTCATCAAATTTGTAAACGGCGCAGAGCCGATGATAACCGTCGGCGATAATCAACTTGCCGCTCGCTTTGTCCCGGTACAGCAACAACGGAGACAGTTTTTCATCCCGGGCGATCTGGGCGCGGTCTTTTTCCACATGGCTATCGCTAATCCCAAGTAATGATAGGCCGGATGCTCGGAATATGTCTTTAGCCGCAAATTCCGTCATCTTAGCTTTTTTCAATTTCTCGGTGGCATTCTTTGCTGCCGGGAGGTCCATCGACAAAGACGCGGCGGCCGGATAGTCGTGCTTCTGCGGTTTATCAAGCCATTTAATTTTCATTGGAGACTTCCTTTTGGGAGTTATCAGCATTCGGAGCATCCGCATGCCACTGCATGTCAGCGAGCATGCCGATTTTCCCTACCAATGGGGTTATGTCCGCTGCTACGAGAGCAAGAATAACACGGCTCAATTCGGGGGTCTGTGACCGACTTCACGGTCCGCCGACGGTGAAAAGGCTCGTTGTTTTTCCGCGGCGCAGGAGGTGTTCCTGGCTTTCGCTGAGCTGCAGAATTTGGTTGGGCCAAAGTCGTGAAGGCAGCGTCCACCTCACTCCGTGCAGGCCTTCAAAATGACGCGAGCTTTAGCGCGAGCGAGCGGGGTCCTGCATTTCTCGCACCTGATTATCGGCAGCTTGATTACAGGCGACTACAATGGCTGAGCGACGAGTTTGATCCGCGTGAATTGATGCGCCCGTTCCCGGCCGAGCGATGCGAATGTGGCCGATCTCGACCAAGATCAGCGAACCCACGAACGTCTAAGGACGTCGTTTCTCCTGATTTTCTCTCCGATCAAGTTCATGTTCAAGCGATCTAATCTCGGTACGGATTTTCTCGACCACTTTTATGCTCGCGGTCGTCAGCTCAATTCCGGGCACATCATCTTTCGGCAGTCCAATACCGCTCACGAGAAAGAGCTGATATTTTGTGATGCCGGCGGTGATGTTGTAACTTTCGGAAAGTGCCAGCAGAATTTGCTCGTTTGAAAGTCCAGAGTGGCGCATGGTTTTTCTCCTAACGGTACCTTGTTTGGGCAAAATCCGCCGTCCCACTTCCAAAGATATTCGATGTGATATTTTTCAAACATGGGCGCGCTGCGCTGGCAGTTTAAAGCTTTCCAAGTAAACCTAAGATCAGCACGATAACGAGCACGAGGCCGAGCCCGCCGCCACCGTAGTAACCGGTGCCGTAGAAGAAGCCACCCCCAAGCCGCTGAAGCCTCCGAGTAAGGCAATCACCAAAATGATCAGCAGGATGGTTCCGAGCGACATAAAATCATCTCCTAATTGTGAGCACGGCGGTCCGCTTGGATAGTGTTGCGCTGACGATTTAAGTTCCGTTAGTCGCGAACCTGGGAGAGCAGAAGGTGACCGTAAAGGACGCCCCTCGGCCGTTCTTCCCGGGCGCGATTTGCAGCCTTCCGCCGATTTGCTTCACCAGCGAACCGACAATTCTCATTCCAAGCCCTTTGTTCTTGGCGGGATCGAATCCCGCTGGCAGTCCAGGCCCGTCATCCGACACCGTTAGCGAGTGGCCGATGGTCGGCGTTGTTTCCAATCTGACCGTAATGTCGCTCTTGGCGTGTTTTGCCGAATTGGTAATCAGCTCGTTGACGATAAAGCCGAGCGAGATAGCGAACATGGTGGGCAGATTAGTCGTTGGGCCCTCCACGACGATCGTGTGTGCGGTCTCCCCCTCAAACAGCAGATCCGAAAGGTCCTCGCACAAGTGTTGAAGATATTGCTTGAACTGCACGTTCTCCTGATGATCGAGAAGATGTAGTGCGCGATGCACGCGTCCAAACGAGGCAACCCGACGGGCCGCGATGGTCAATTGCGCGGCGGCTTCAGGGCCAGCGGTCCGGCTTTGCAACGACAGAAGACTAACGATGATTTGCAGACTGTTGACGAGCCGGTGCTCGAACTCCTGGGCCAGCATGTCTTGGCGCTGCAAGAGGTCGGACTTCTCCCGAAGCAAAGCGCCTTCTCGCGTACGAGCCGCCAGCAATTCGGCAGTCAGCGCGTCATACTGCGTCTGTTCGTGTGTATCGCGCCAAACCTCGCGCTTCCAGGGAAGCTGAAATGGGGATTGTCGCGCTGGTATGGAGTCGCTCATCCTTCTCCCTCCATGCTCTCATGAGGTCGAAAAAAGGCTCCTTGGCGGACGATGCCGAACCGGCTTGTTCAACCAAGCCGTCTCCTCGCTGGTAACCCTAGACCGTTGCACGAGCTGCGGCCGTTCAAAATTGCTCACAAATGAAAGAATTAAGGAGATGGTAATCGCCGCATCGGACCGGCTGCGACGGTAATTTCCGCAGAGCTGTTGTTTTCGCTCTCAAAATCGGTTGGGCCTCGCTCGCGCAGGGCAATTGTGTCTTCGCTTCTAGATAAATGGGTTCTACCGGAAATATTTCTTGAACCGCGGAACTCTCGCATGAGTTGTGCGTTCCATTCACAGCATATGAGGGATACATGAAAAAGATTGCATTCGTTCTGGCCGTGCTCGGCGCGACAGCCAGTCCTGCCTTTGCCCAGTCACAAGAGGATCAAGCGGCCTGTACTCCGGATGTCATGCGGCTTTGCCAGCAAGATATTCCCGATCGAGGTCGCGTCGTGGCCTGTCTTCTTAAAAGCAGGCTGCAACTGAGTCCGGCCTGCTCCAGCGTGTTCAATCGTGCGCGCCCGGCGAATGTCCTAAGGACGAAACTCTGATTGTCGTCACCGGCCATCCGATAAGGCTGCCGGCAAGGTGCAAAATGCAATCGGCGGATTGAAGGATGCGATGCGCGGCAAATAAAGCCTGCATCGTCAACGGAGATTCTCCATGGAATTAATCTTGATTATCGTTGTTTTAGTGCTGCTTTTCGGCGGCGGTGGCGGATATTGGGGCCGCAGTCGAGGTTTTTGGTAGGGGAATGCGTCTATAGGCCGGATGGCCTGGACGCAACCGACATCAGTATTCGCTACCTTGTGCGGCCGCCCTCCGTGAGCGGCGTATGTTGGAATAAAAGAGGTAAACACATGACCCGCCGTACCACACTTGCTTTGGGTTCCGTGGCCTTGCTGTGTATGGCATCATCTGCCGTGGCACAGAGCGGATCTCCCACGTACCAGGGCGACCCAGACGTCTATAAGATCATTTTTGAGGATCAAAACCTCCGCGTTATCGCGGCTACCTGGAAAGCTGGTGCGACGGATAAGCCCCACACGCACCCGCTTCCGTCCGTTATATATTTTGTCACTGACTGCACGCAGAAGCTCCATGCAGCGGACGGACAAATAAGAGATGTCAACTCAAAGGCCGGGACTTCGTCGGCCGTTCCGATCATCACCCAGCCCCATACGGCGGAGAATGTCGGATCTGCGGACTGTCGTGCAATATTCGTCGAGCGAAAATAACGTCGCAGCGCGATGTAGGAATAATTCGGCTGATACGGGTTCGATTCCATTTCTGCAGCGTATGCGCCGCCATTTTCGAGTGAGCAATTTTGCTCAGATGACGATAGGTCATGTGAATATATATTATTTTGAAATACTCTTAGGCCACGCAATATGCGGCAAAGGTTCCGATACTTCGGTCTGGTCGCCATAATTCTGATCGTTACGGTGGGATTGTGCTGGGGTTTTACCCACATCTAATCAACTCACTCCTGAGCGCTTGATCTAAAGAAAAGCCCGCGCACGTGAGTGGCGGGGCTGAGTTAGCTTCGATCCCGGCTACGAAATTCAAAGAGCGATGTTATCGGATTGGTTCGCTCCGGCTCATTCCATGGCGCTGGCCTCGAGCGGTCGGATTTTCTGGCGAACGCACAGTTTATACAGGGTTTGAGCGGCGATTTGAGGTCGCTTCCTCTACTCTTTCACGTGACCACTGTGTCCGCAGGCCAGTTCGGCGCTCGCGCGCCAACTGGATTCTTCCAGCGCTGGCAACAGTAGGAACGAATGACTGAACTGGTGATTGTCCTGCAGTGCAATATCCTCGGATGCCCGAGCGGTCGTGCACCGACCGAGGCATCCATTGTGTATTTTACCGATACGAGATTTCGCGTCCCCACTTCTTCCACTATGGCGCAGAAGGCCCTTCCGATTGCGGCCGGTGTTGTCGTGGCCGCCGTCGCGTCGGCGCTTTTGAACCGGTGGCTTGCGCAAAAAGCCGAGCGTAGTAACCCGCCCCTCGGACAATTCATCACGGTCAACGGTGTTCGCCTCCACTACGTTGAGCGGGGGACAGGGACCCCGTTGATCCTCCTGCATGGCCAAGGGAGCATGATTCAAGACTTTCAATCCAGCGGGTTAATTGATCTGGCCGCGAAGAACTACCGAGTAATCGCATTTGACCGACCTGGATTTGGTCACAGTGAGCGGCCTCGCACCACAATCTGGACACCGGAAGCGCAGGCGTGCCTCATTGCTACTGCGCTAAAGGAAATGGGCGTTCCGCGCGCGGTCGTTCTCGGACATTCGTGGGGAACGTTGGTGGCTCTCGCTCTCGCCCTGAAATACCGGCAACAGGTCCAGGCCCTGGTTCTCGCCTCCGGCTACTATTACCCGACCGTCCGAGCCGACGTGGTGATCCTGTCTCAGCCAGCCATACCGCTGATCGGCGACCTTTTAAGCCACACCCTATCTCCTCTCTTGAGCAGGCTGATGTGGCCGCTGATTCTTCGCAAACTTTTCAGCCCCAGTCCGATTCCGGAGAAATTCAAAGGCTTCCCGGAGGAGATGGCCGTGCGACCGTCTCAGCTTCGAGCCAGTGCCGTTGAATCGGCTCTCATGATTCCGTCTGCCGACACACTTCAGAAACAGTACCGGCTGCTGCAGATGCCGGTGGCGATCGTCGCAGGCGCGGAAGATCGACTTATCGAAAGCGAGCAATCTGCCCACCTGCATCGTACTATTCCTCACAGCACGCTGCGATGCATTCCTGGAACAGGACACATGGTGCATCAGACAGCGACGGGGGAAATCATGAGCGCGATCGACATGGTGGCAGGACGATGCTGATCGCCGGTTTCGTCGGTCTCGGCTTGTTCGCTCCGCTCATCGCGGGTGGAAGACAAAGGCCGCCTGCACTTGCAGGTGTGCGGTCAGCTAGCTGGGCTCGTCCAACTTGCCATTACCCTGCTTGGGATCGGTGACGTACGCCCTGCGGACGGGTAATCCACCGTCAAGTCGGGCAGCGGCCTCCAGCCACATCTGCGCGATGTTGATGTAGGTGGCGCGAATCTCGTCGGTTAAGGCGCTGGCCGCCCATTCAAAGCATTCTTCGGCATTTCTCGATAGTCGGCGGCTGTATGCATGAGGTGCTCCATTGCCTTACAGGCGGGAGCACTACCGAACTCTCAGCCACCGACGCCTGGCTGAAGCCGTTATCGGAGATCTTTGATATGTGGGGTGCGGAAGCGGGCGTCAAAAGACCTATCGATCGAATTAGGTGCGCCCGCCCGCCGACACCCGGCAACGTTGAATATTTGCCGCCGCCGGTCTCCCTCCCTTGACTCTTCAACCGGCGCCGCGCCCAACAAACAAGTGCGGCGCCGCTGGCATGCCGTGCCCGATTTGAAAGTGATCAATTTTGAACAGATTAGCCGGAATGACGTAGGCAACCTCACCCATCATCAGGCGAGGGGCAAGGTGGGCGGCCATGTTCGGATTCACGCACATAAAGTTTTCCACCTACGGACAACCAATTTGCCCAGAATGTTCGAAGCAATTGGCCCTTGTGCGCATCGCGCAAGAGCGAGGATTTAAGGTTCGAACCTTCGAATGCTCGAACTGCGATCACTCCGAAAAGTGGACCTTCAAATCCATGCAGGCCTACTGAGGGCGCCTCGTCTAGTTTCAATACTGGACGTGGGTGCGCCACCGGGGCGCAGCCGCACAGACGGCGCGCGGGTAACTCGCCGCCGCGCTCATCTCTTGCGAATAGCCTCAGCGAGCGCTTTGTGATAGCGGAGCCGCCAACTCTCCTCGCGCCACCATTGCACAATGCCCGCGCACCCGCCGCAGACGATTGTTAAAATCACGACGGGCCAGAAAACTTCATTCCGATCAGATAACATCACCGCAGCGAACAAATCGAGTAGCATGAAGACGCCGACCACGGTGAGCACTGCGACAATAAGAATGCCCTGCTTTGGACGTTTACCGCCTTCGTCGGCAAGTTCTTTTGCCTTCCGGTCCGCCTCATCAAATTCATGAACTTCCTGCTGAGTTGGCATGTTTCCTACTCCGCATTCCATTTGCGCCGGGCAGCGGCGCCCGTCTGTGCGGCGGCGACGCGGCGCTGACTGGCTTGGCCGACTAAGAAATATCCACCTTATCCACCGCCGTTTTGCAGTGAGCTATCTTGAACAGATTCAGAAACGTGTCCGGCTCATGGTCACGTTAAGCAAGGCTGCGGTCGTCCGCCGCAAAGGTGGCCCCTTTCAGATAGAGACGTTGACGGTTGATCAGCCGCGCGCCGACGAAGTTCTGGTGCGGATTGTCGCGACAGGGATGTGCCACACGGATATTGTCATTCGCGATCAGGTATATCCTGTTCCTCTGCCGATCGTTCTTGGGCACGAAGGCGCCGGTATTGTCGAGCGTGTGGGCTCCGCAGTCCATAAAGTAGTACCGGGTGATCATGTCGTCCTAAGTTTCATGTCGTGTGGCCATTGTGCGCGCTGCGCGATGGGTCAGCCCGCCTATTGCGAAAAAGGACACCCGCTTTGTTTCGGTGGGACCCGCGAAGACGGTAGCACCGCCATGCGCGACGGCCGGTCAGAGCCGGTTCACGACCACTTTTTTGGTCAGTCTTCATTTGGTACCTATGCACTCGCGAACGAGCGAACCGTGGTCAAGGTACCGAAGGACCTTCCACTTGAGCGTCTCGGGCCGCTTGGATGCGGCATCCAGACCGGCGCAGGCGCCGTAATGAACGCCTTGGCGATTGGTGCCGGAGCAAGCTTCGCTGCCTTCGGTTCTGGCAGCGTAGGGCTCAGCGCGGTCATGGCCGCAAGGATAGTCGGCGCCAATTCGATCATCGCGGTCGATGTTGTTCCTTCCCGGTTGGCTTTGGCGAAGGAGCTAGGGGCCACGCACACCGTGAATGCTTCCGACACTGATCCCGTCGCCGAAATTCGTAGGATCACCAACGGCGGGGTTGGTTTCACCCTGGAATCAACGGGCCGCCCGGAAGTCGTGCGTCAAGCGATCGACGCGTTAGGCACACGCGGGACCTGCGGTATTGTTGGCGCTGCGCCAATCGGGACAAGGGCAAGTTTCGACATGGGCGCGCTGATGTCACCGGGCAAGAGCATCCGCGGGATTATTCAGGGCGACAGTGTGCCGCAACTCTTCATTCCACAATTGATCGAGTTGCACCGTCAGGGCAGGTTTCCATTCGATCGCCTGATAAAGTTCTACAACTTCGACGACATCAACGTGGCTGCGGCCGACAGCGAAGCCGGCACAGCTATCAAGCCCGTTTTGCGAATAGCCTAAAAGCCAGGAGGCGAAGCGTAATAGCGATCCTCAAGTCAGCAGGGGCACATGATGAAAATCTGCGTTGCGGGTGAAGGAGCCTTTGGCCAAAAGCACCTCGATGCCCTCAAGCGCATACCAGGCGTGGAAGTCACCTCCTTGGTGGGTGGCAATCTGCCGGCGACTGCTGAAATCGCACAGAAGTACGCAATTCCACATTACACCGGAGACCTGAGCGAGGGAATCGACAGGGCTGACGCGGTTATTCTCACAACGCCGACCCCACTGCATCGCCGCCAAGGCGAGCAGGTAATGCGGGCTCGTAGGCATGTCCTCATTGAAATTCCGATCGCAAGCAATGTGGAGGATTCGGAAGCTCTATTAGAAACTCAGAAGGAGACCGGCGTCGTGGCTATGGCTGGTCACGTCCGTCGGTTTAATCCTAGCCACCAATGGATTCACAAAAAGATCAGAAAAGACGAACTTAAAATCCTCCAAATGAGCGTTCAGACCTATTTCTTTCGTCGTTCCAACATTAATGCGGCGGGCCAACCGCGCAGTTGGACCGATCACCTCCTATGGCACCACGCGGCTCACACGGTAGACCTGTTCCAATATCAGACCGGGGAGCAGGTCACAGACTGCTACGCTGTACAGGGCCTGATCCATCCATCTCTCGGCATTGCGATGGACATGGGAATACTCTTGAAGTCGGCTTCGGGCGCGGTCCTGACTCTTTCACTCTCGTTCAACAATGATGGGCCAATCGGCTCGTTCTTCCGCTACATCTGCGACAACGGAACATATTCCGCATACTACGATGAGCTCGCGGATGGAAAGTCGAAACCGATCGATCTATCACGCGTCGACGTGTCCATGGATGGAGTAGAGCTCGAAGATCGCGAGTTCATCGCTGCGATCAACCAAAAGCGCGAGCCGATCTCAAGCATTGCCCAGGTGCTGCCTTGCATGCGAGTACTCGGCCGGCTCGAAAAGATGGTGGATCCTGGCCCCCGCGCAGTGGGCTAGGCGCCCTCGCAGGCCGACCGGTTAATCCGTTCGGAATTAGATGCAAGCCGGCGCGCATGTCGGCTTTTGGCCGCGCTGCGAGCGTCCGAGTTTTCACACAGCCTGGGCCCTGAACGTCGCTTGCCGGGCCGCAGAGAAACGGTAGCAATCGGAGGGTAAGCGGACATGCCCCGGGCATCGTCAATCGGTAGAGTTTGACCCACAACGGAAAGTCATGCGGTCAAATTTGCTGTGGCGCACAAACGCGGCCCCTCAATAACAGCGATGTGATAGCGTACGGACTTCAGTCTACGGGAAAGCCATGAAACGGCGCGATTTCCTTACACTGGTCAGCAGCGGACTAGCGGCTTTGCCTATTAGGGCGCGAGCGCAACAGTCAGACCAGATGCGACGGGTGGGCGTCCTGATGCCGTACGACGAAGGCGATCCGGAAACGTCGCCACGGGTTACGGCGTTGCGGGAGGCACTTCTGAAACTCGGGTGGACCGAAGGCCGAAACATACGGTTCGAGCATCGTTGGTCTGCATCGAATGCTGAGGCGATACCCAAGCTTGCAAGAGAGATCGTGGATTCACGACCCGACGTGATCCTCACCGATACCACGCCGGTGACCCGGGCGGTGCTCAATGAAACGCGCACTATCCCCGTCGTCTTCGTGCAGGTCGGCGATCCAGTCGGCAGCGGGTTCGTCGCGAGCTTTCCACATCCTGGCGGCAACGCCACGGGATTCAATAATTTCCCGCCCACAATGACGAGCAAGTGGCTCGAGTTCTTGATGGAGCTCGTGCCGCGCACGGCCCGGGTGATGTATTTGTTCCACCCTCCGACCGCACCCTATGCGCGACGGTTTTTTGAGCCCCTCAAAGCCGCGGCTTCGTCGATCGGCGTGGAAGCCGTCGCGTCGCCTGTTCAGGACACTGCCGAGATCGAAACCGTCATCGCGAAATCCGCAGGCGAGCTTGACAGCAGCCTCATAGTGCTGCCGAGCGCCTTCATGGATGCGCATCGCGATTTGATCATCGCTCTGGCTGAGCGATACCGTTTACCGGCGATCTACTCGTCCCGCTTTTTTGCCCAGGCTGGGGGCCTCCTTTCCTACGGCAACGTTCCCCACGACGCGTATCAGCAAGCCGCAACCTACATCGACCAGATTCTTCGTGGGGCAAAGCCGGCCGACCTTCCGGTGCAGATGTCGGTCAAGTTCGAGCTAGTTGTGAATCTGAAGACCGCGAAGGCAATGGGGTTGACGATCCCAGAGTCATTTCTTGTGCACGCCGACCAAGTGATCGAATAGCGGGTGTTTGCTGCGCCGCACTTTGTCTGCGTTTGGCCTTCTCGGCCGCCCCAGTCACGCGCCAGCGCGGCAGCTATTGGGGGAAGACCGCACACCTTGATCTCTAACGGGCGAGGGAGGCTAGCGGTGAGCTAATACAAGGGTCATGTCATCTGGCCATGGCGCAGTGTCAAAAACCAAAATGGCTCGCGGTTCGGACGCGCCCTCACCTAATGTTCTGACCTACGTTCTTCGCCCTGTCCAAACCCAAGTTTCGTTACCGGCCTAGCCCGATACGGGGCAAGGCGCATTGACCCGCACATCGTTTCGGCAACGATCCGGCCATGGGCTTCAATTAGACGCAGGATGGAAGACCAGCGGAAGACGACGGCTGAAGAGGAAGCCGCGGCCCGGCGCGCTACCGACGTGTGCAAGAACTCGCGGTCGCCAAGCCCGGCGGATGCCCATGCTGTTCTCGCCAACGATTGGCGCGACGATCGCGGCCCGGTATTGGTTACTGTGGGCCCGCTGTCCCGCGTGCCGCTCGACCGGCGACGTCGAAACTAGATCGTCAGCGGGACACCACAGTAAGCAGTCTCATCCCGGTGCTGTCGTGCCGCCTGGCGGCCGCACGCCCCGCGACAGAATTGGCCGAGCCGGAGGTCCGTCGGTGCGCGCGAAATCAATCCTGTTGGGTACCTGGTGGGTACCTGAGCGCCGTAAGAAGCTAAGCAAGCTCGGGAAACCAGCGAAAATCCGCTCTTTCAGCCGATCGTTGACATTGGCTGTCGATCAGCATCGTCATTGCGCGGCGCGAGCCTCGGCCTCAACATAGCGCGGGAAAATCGGAGCCGGCGCCGGCAGTTTTGCACCCGGAGCGATGCGATGCTCGCCACCGAGGACGGCGAACGTTCGCTCCGGTGCCGGCACGGCCAGAATGTCGAGCAGCTTGCCTGCCAATTCCGGCATGAACGGCAACGCTAGGATCGCAACCTGCCGCAGCACTTCCGCGGTGACGTAGAGCACGGTGCCCTGCCGCGCCGGATCGGTCTTCGCCAGCGCCCACGGCGCTTCGCCGGCAAAATAGCGGTTGGCCTCGGCGACCACCGCCCACACCGCATTGAGCACCTGGTGCAATTGCTGCGTCGCCATGGCTTCGCGCGCCTTGCCGATCATGGCGCCGGCAGCGTCGAGGATCGCCTTGTCGTTCGCACTGAAAGCTCCGGGCTTCGGCAGCAGGCCATCGAACTGGCGCGCCACCATGGTGAGCGAGCGCTGCGCCAGATTGCCGAGGTCGTTCGAGAGATCGGCGTTGATGCGATTGACGATCGCCTCGTGGCTGTAGTTGCCGTCCTGGCCGAACGGCACTTCGCGCAGCAGAAAAAAACGCAGCGGATCGACGCCGTAGGCATCGGCGAGCGCAAATGGGTCGATCACGTTGCCGACCGACTTCGACATTTTCTCACCACGGTTGAACAAGAATCCGTGGGAGAAAATGCGGCGCGGCACCTCGATGCCGGCCGACATCAGGAAGGCCGGCCAATAGACCGCGTGAAAGCGCACGATGTCCTTGCCGATCACGTGCAGATCGGCCGGCCAATAGCGGCGGAATTTTTCGCTCTGCGTATCCGGGAAGCCGACCGCGGTGATGTAGTTCGTGAGCGCATCGACCCACACATACATGATGTGCTTCGAATTGCCGGGCACCTTGATGCCCCAGTCGAACGTGGTGCGCGACAACGACAGATCCTGCAGGCCGCCGCGCACGAAGCTCGCCGCTTCGTTCATGCGTTCCTTGGGCAGCACGAAATCTGGCACGCGCTTGTAGAGATCGAGCAGCTTGTCGGTGAAGGCCGAGAGCTTGAAAAAGTAGCTTTCCTCCTCGACCCATTCGACTGGCGTGCCCTGCGGCCCGACCCGCTGCCCATTGTCGTCGAGGCGCGTTTCGCTTTCGTCGTAGTACGCCTCGTCGCGCACCGAATACCAGCCGGAATACTTGTCGAGATAGATGTCGCCGGCCTTCTCCATGCGCTGCCAGATCACCTCGGACGAGCGGTAGTGGCGTTCTTCGGTGGTGCGGATGAAATCGTCGTTCGAACAATTGAAGCGTTTCACCATGGCCTGAAAGCGCGGCACGTTGCGGTCGACCAGCTCACGCGGCGTCAAATTTTCCTTGGCGGCTGTCTGCAGCATTTTGATGCCGTGCTCGTCGGTGCCGGTGAGGAAGAACACATCACGGCCGTCGAGCCGCATGAAGCGCGCGATCGCATCGGTGGCGATGACCTCGTAGGCGTGGCCGATATGCGGCGCGCCGTTCGGGTACGCGATCGCTGTCGTGACGTAGTAGGGTTTGCCGGACTGAGCCATGGCGGGTAGGTATCAACCGCGCGTGGCCTCCGCAAGCAAGCCGAAGACACTGAAAACCAGCGGTTTTCGCTCCAAATTGTACATTTCGGCGTCGCGCGCCGCCTGATTGATGCGCTCGAAGCCTTCGGCGAGCCGGTCCAGGCGGCCGATGCTGTCGAGATCGCTCTCTATCCGCCGCGCCAGCCAAGCGTTGACGGTATCGACGAAGGCGGCTAGCGGCAGCGGATCGGTCCCTACGAGTGCGTCGCCGAGCGCATGCAGCGCGCGGGGATCGAGCGCCGGCAACCGGTCAAGCTGCACGATCGCCTGCTGGCGGAGCGCGAGCGCGCCGTCGTCCAGAAGCGCAATCGCGCGCACGACGCTGCCGTCGGCGGCGGCGGCAGCCGCGGCGACCTCGGGATCGCCCGGCTCCTGCCCCAGTGCTGCGGTGGCTGCTGCCGCCACGTCGGATTCCGAGAGCGGCCGCAATAAAATTCTGCGGCAGCGCGAACGTAACGTCGGAGACACGCGGGCGGCGGAGTGACTGACCAGCAGCAGGATCGCGCGCTGCGGCGGCTCTTCCAGAACCTTGAGCAGTGCATTCGCACTCGACCGGTTGAGTTCGTCGACCGCATCGACGATGGCGATCCGCCAGCCGCCCTCGCCGGCGGTCGAACCGAAGAACGACACCGTGCGGCGTACGTCGTCCACGGCGATTTGCTGGCGCAGGAAGCCTTTGTCGTTGAGCGTGCGCTCGAGCACGAGGAGATCGCCCTGCGCTTGCGCTGCGATCCGGCACGCCACCGGGCTCGTCGGATCGACCGCAAGCGATGTCGCGGACCTGACCTCGGGCGCCGAGGCGTCTGGATGCGCCAGCACGAAGCGAGCGAACCGGTACGCGAGCGTCGCCTTGCCGATGCCCTTGCCGCCGATCAGCAGGAACGCGTGAGGCACTCGGCCGCCTCCATAGGCGTTGAGCAGCGCCAACTCCGCCTCGGCATGGCCGAACAGAACGCTGGTCGCGCGCGGATGCGGCAGTTCGGGAGCTTCGTCAGCTTTGGCGCTCATGACGCCAGATTAGTGAAGACGAATGGCGCCATGGCCGGATCGAGCCTGGCGTTCACGGTGTCCCAGACCCGCTTGGCAACGCTCTCCTTGGATGTACTCGCATCGATGATCACACAGCGCTGCGGCGCCGCCGCGGCGAGTGCGAGATAGGCCGAGCGCAGCTTCTCATGAAATTCGATGTCCTCGGCCTCGAAACGATCCGGCTTCGTGCCGCCGCGCCGCTCGGCGGCCCGTTCCATGGCCAACTCCAACGGCACATCCAGCACGAACGTCAGGTCGGGGATCAGATCGCCAACCGAGACGCGTTCAAGTGCCCGGATGAAGCGTTCGTCGACGGAGCCGACGACACCCTGATAGACCCGCGTGGAGTCAGCAAAACGGTCGCAGACGACCCATCTGCCGCCTTTGAGCGCCGGCTGGATTGTGCACTGGACGTGGTCGTCGCGGGCGGCAGCGAACAGCATCGCTTCGGCTTCTGGACCGAAGGGCTTGGCGGCGCCCGATAACAACACGTGCCGGATGATCTCAGCGCCCGGCGAGCCCCCGGGCTCGCGCGTCAGCAGTACGTGGAGACCAAGCGTCTCCAGCCGGCTCGCGAGCAGCGACGCCTGGGTTGATTTGCCGGTCCCCTCGCCGCCTTCGAACGTGATGAACTTGCCGCTCACAGCGAAAGCTCGGCGCGACGTGCGGGAGAATGGGCTTGAGAGAAACCTTCGTCCACGTCTAGTCCAATGAAAATCAACACCTTATGTCGATTTCCGCAGCCATAACACGAGGCGCAGGCTGCGTGAATGTGCATTGCAGTGAATATAGGCGGCCTTGGGGCCGGCCGCACACTTAGTCACAGAAAACGCCCCGTTATCACAGCCCCACGCGGGCCCGAAAAAAGCCGATCATCAGCTCGGTTGCGCCATCCATGGCCCGTTGCGGCATGTTGCCGGTACCGACGTCCTCGGCCGCCTGCAAAGGCACTTCGAGGGCGAGGTTATCCCCGCGCCAGACCTTGAGTTTGCCGATCGGCTGCCCCTTGGTAACCGGAGCCCTGACCGGTCCCGTATAGACGATCCGAGCCGTCAGCCGCTCGTTGACGTTGCGCGGCATCATTACCCGAATGATGCCCGGTGCGATCAGCGGGACGTAACTCGACGCGCCACCAAACAGCTTGGCCTCGCCGATGGTCTGGCCTTCGGCGAACAGAACCCGCGACTCGAACCCGTGGAAGCCCCATTCGAGCATCTTGCGCGCTTCGTCGCCGCGCTCCTTGTCCGATTTGGTGCCCGTCACCACAACGATCAGGCGGAGGCCATCCTGCACCGCCGATCCAACCAGGTTGAAGCCGGCTTCGGACGTCTCGCCGGTCTTGAGCCCGTCGGCGCCGATGCCGGCGCCCAGCAGCGGATTGCGGTTGGTCTGATAAATCTTGTTCCAGGTGAAATCGCGTTCGGCGAAATAGGGATAGAGGTCGGGATAGGTCTGCATGATGTGGCGGGCGAGTTCCGCCATTTCGCGCACTGTCACGCGCAGGCCCGGATCGGAGTATCCGGTTGCGTTGGTGAACGTCGATTTTTCGAGGCCGATCTCGCGCGCCCGCTTTGTCAGAAGCCCGCCGAAGGTTGACTCATTGCCGGCCAGCGCCTCCGCAATGGCGATGCACGCGTCGTTCGCCGAGTCGATGATGACGCCGTGAATGAGATCGTCGAGTTTCACGCGGGTGTGTATCGCCGCGTACATGGTCGAGCCATGCGACGGCGCCCCGCCCTTTCGCCACGCGTTCTCACTGATCATGTACTCGTCGTCGAGCTTGATGTGACCTTGCTTGAGCTCGTTGAACACGTATTCGAGCGTCATCAGCTTAGCGAGGCTCGCCGGCGCGACCAGATCGTCGGCGCCCTTATCGAACAGCACGCTGCCGCTTTCGGGATCCAGCAGAATGGCGTTCGGCGCGCTGGTCTGAAAGTCGCCGCTTTTGGTCGCCGTCGGGGCAGCGTGCGCCGCCGTCACTGTCGCCAGTGCCGCAAGCCAAAATCCGGCGATGCCGGATCGCATTCCCTCAAGACCTTGGCGCACGCCGCAATGGCCCCTCTGCAAAACCGGTCCCAAGCCGCAGTCCCATTGTCATCCAACAATCGCGTGCACAATAGGGCACGCGCAAGCCTCTGATAAAATCAGCGCTGAAATGACACGGCCGAAGCTGTGGTTCGGCCACAGGGATCAGTAAAGACCGCGGCCGTTGAGGAATTGGTCGGTACCGTCCAAGCCGGACGGCGCCCCGGCAAAGGACATGGCGCGGACACCGGTCGCCCCGGTCGGCGAGCCATCAATACTCGCGGTCGATGCAAAGCGGCTGTTGCGCGGCGACGGTGGCGCCATCGCGCGCGGCACGATCGGAGTCGCAGTCAATCTAAAGCTGCCCGGTTCGGGGGCGGGCTGATTTTCCCGCAAGGTTGCTTCGAGCACCCGATCGTCGGACCCCTCCATCGGCGCCCGCCCGACATATTCCACGCGGACCGTGGCCGTGCCGCGGCTATGGAAGCCCAACAGGTGTGCTGCCTTCTTGGAGACGTCGATAATGCGATTGCCGTGATAGGGCCCCCGGTCATTGACGCGCACGATCAGGGAACGGCCGCTGTCGAGATTAGTCACCCGCACATAGCTCGGAAGCGGCAAAGTGGGATGCGCCGCGGTGATGCCATCGAGGTCGAAGACCTCGCCGTTAGCTGTTGTTCGGCCGTGAAAATCTTCGCCATACCAAGAGGCGAGCCCCTCCTCGCGATAGTGCGTATTTTCCTCGGGCACATAGACGCGTCCGGCGACCATATAGGGCGCCCCGACCCGATAGCTGCCGCCGCCTTTAGGCACCGGCTCGCTACCGTCAACCACCCGCGGACTGGCAGAAACGCCATAGCGCGGATCGACCCGGCTCGAATTCGAGCACTGGGCAAGCGCAAGACAGAGCACCGCGCAGGCGCCAACGGACGCAAAACGCCTGCCAGCCGAGCTTGCTAGACCCCGCATCGTCCCCGATCCCCGTCCGTAGGGTATCTGATTCTAGCGTGGTCAGATTGTGGCGAAAATGGGCGACGCGGCGGGGATAGTGAACAGGGCTTGCAACCGTCTCCTCGCAGCGGGCTAGCCTAGCACCCGGAATCACAATTCACTGATACGGCATCCTTTGACGTGGCGCTGATGGACCTTGGCTTTGGTCCAGACGAACGGCCGAGCGTTTTCGTTGTAAGCCTCGATGAAAGCATCGATATGCTGCCTAAGTTGCGCGACCGAGGTGAATGAGGCGCCGTGCAGCGATTGTCCTTCCAGGATCGAGAACCAGATTTCAACCTGGTTGAGCCAGGAGGCCCGCGTCGGCGTGAAGTGGAAGTGCACGTTCGGATGGCGCTTGAGCCAGCGGTCGTTCTTGGGCTTGTGGGTGTTGAGGTTATCGAGGACGACATGGATGGCGGTGTCGGGATGGCCGGCGACGATGTCGTTCATGAAGTCGAGGAACTCGATACGCCGGCGGCGCGTCTTGTGCGCAGCCCTCACCTTGCCGGTGGCCACCTCAAAGGCGGCGAACAGCGTGGTGGTGCCATTGCGCTTGTAATCGTGGCTGTGGCCGGTCAGCGCCCGGCCGTTCGGCAGTTTCAGATAGCCTTGGGTGCGCTCCAGCGCCTGGATCGAAGGTTTTTCGTCGACGCAGACGACGATCGCATTCTCGGGCGGCGCCATATAGAGCCCGACCACATCGGCGGCCTTGGCGACAAACTCGGGATCGTTGCTTTCGCACCACGACTTTCGCCCGGCGAGGTCGATCTTTTGCACCCGCAGGAAACGCCAGACCTGCTGCTCGTGCACGTCGCCCAGTTCGGCTGCAATCAAGGGCCCGTTCCAGCGCGCGAAGCCGACCGGCGGCTCCCGTTCCAGGACCGCCAGAATGCGTCGACCGGTCTCGCTGGTGTACTTCGGTGCCGGGCCGGGCCGCGGCTTGTCGGCCAAACCGGCCAAGCCTTCGCGGGCGAACCGGCCGCGCCAAGTGCTGACCGTTCGCGGCATCGTGCCGAGCGCGCGGGCAATCGAACGGGTCGAGTGGCCTTCGTCCGCCAGCAAGACCATCCGCGCGCGAAACGCGTCGCGTTGCTCCGTCGTCGGTGCCCGAACCCGCGCTTCAAGCACCGCACGATCCGCCGGTGTCAGCCGGACCTTCGCAGCTATGGGAATCATCCCAATGTTGAATCACGAGTTAGCCTTCCGTAAAAGCGGGTACTAGTCGTACAGCGCCTTGGCCTGGGCGACGATGTTCGGCGGCACGTCCATGAGATCTTTTACGATCGCCTCGGCCTGCGGTCCCGCGATCGGATAGACCGGCAGCTCCTGCTTGGCCATCTCGGCGAGAAATGCCGGGTCCTTCATGGTGTCGTCGAATGCCTTGCGGATGATCGCGAGGTGATCGGCCGGCACATCCTGCGACATGATGAAGGGCCGGCCCACCTCGTCGCCGCCATTGAGCAGCTTCAAGAGCCGCTTCTGATCGTTGCCGGTTGCGAACGTGCCAATGTAGACGGCGTTCTCGGGTATTTCTGGCGGGCGCTCGTCTGTGAACCGCACGAAGGGGTGCGCCAAGCCCTCATTGATCCATTGCACTGGAATGCTGCTGAAAGAGCCGCAATCGCCGTCAAGCTCGCCCCGCTCGATCGCGAGCCGCTGCTCGGCGCTGCCGGGAAAGCCGAGTACCTGTCTCACCGGCGCGTGGAAAACCTCGCGCAGCGTAGCACCGTTGATGTAGTTGCCCGACCCCTTTCCGGTCGAGCCGAGAATGAACTCCTTGCGATGCATCATGTCGTCCCAGCTTCTGACCCCGTTCGGGCCGTAGCCGTAGCAAACACGGAAATCCGGCGTGACGACGCCGACCCAGGCATATTTCCGGAAGTCGAGATTGACCTTATCGGGCTGAACGATGGATTGGGTGACGAGACCCGGATTGAAGATCGTCATCACCGTGCCGTCCTTCGGCGCGGTCAGGTTGAGATAACGCACCCCCGTAACGCTGCCGGCACCCGGCATGTTTTGCACGATGATCGTCGGATTGCCGGGAATGTGGCTGCCGATGTAGCGGGACAAAACCCGCGCATAGCTGTCGTAGCCGCCCGCGGGCGAGAAACCGACGACGATCGTAAAGATCTTGCCCTTGTAGAAATCGTCGGCTTGCGCCGGCAGGATGATGGCCGCCATGCCGATGACCAACAGAAGTAAGCGCATAAATCCCCGGGGCATTTTTGGTCCTCCTCGCCGCGGCCGAGCCGCGGGGGCGTTTATTGATTTAGGGGCGCTAAATTACGCCAAGGCCTTTGAAAATGTTAGAGCGGGCTGCTGGGCCGCGTTGCGACATAAATGTTTCCCGGAACGCTTTCCGGCATGAGAATGAGCCGCTCCGCGATGAACGAAACGCCACCAGATCCAATACCCGAGGATCTTAGCCGGGCATTCCGTGAAGCCGTCAATCTCTACGCCAGTTGGACGCCGTCTGGTCCCGAACCAGAGGTATGGATCGACGGTGCATCCCAACTGGTGAGCGCGGTGTCTTCGCTCGTGGAAGACTTTCACGATCGTCTGCCTGACGACGTGTTGGACAGCCTGATGCTCCATGTCCGCGACGTGCGCTACACGTTGCTGCGGCAAAGGCTCTACGCCCGTCAATCCTACGCCGCGGGCGGGCTCTGTCTTCGCGGGCTGATCCAGGATCGCAAGACTTTTGGCGGCGGATGAGCGCCTCGCCCCAATCGTGCGTCAGAGCGGCGAGAGACCGATTGGCGGCATGCTGGCGGTGCTGCGGCCATAACGAATGGATCGATCAATAGCTGCCGCAGGTCAGGAACTTCGAATCTCCGTAGATGATGGCCTCATCCATCTTGTCGCGGCTGAAGGGCGCGCAGGGCTGCGGAGCGCCGGGGTAATAGCCGCCGCGGGTGTCGTAGGCAGGACGCTTGACGCTGTGACGATACCTCGGCTGCGTCTGCGCATGCGCGACCGTGCTCAGAGTTACCGTCAGCACCGCCGCTGCGGCGGCATAACGCAAGGCGCATGATTGTGTCTGCATGGCTTTGACCCTTTCGGGAGGCGATCGTTCGCTCGCCGGCGATGCTTTCACTGAAGCAAAGCTATGTGCTGAAACTGCGGCACCTGGTGTGGGGTCAAGCCGCGCAACGTCGTCACGCTGCAGCATGGCGACGGTACAGCGTGATCCAAAAAAGATCGGGTCCCAGCCGAAAAGGCCGGGCCCGATGACGCTTTTTTGGGAAGCGTGGTCAGTTCGCTCGATTACTCGCTGGAGTCACCAAGCCTGATGAATTGCGCGAATGTGTAACTCAACGCCGGGCCGTCGGCCATGACCTCCAGCGCGTCATCGGAGACATCTGACGTCAGAATCTCATCCTGAGCTTGCTCTAGCTGGGGGGCGTCTTGGTCCATTGGTTCGATGTCCTTTAATGGGAAGAGTATCACTCGAGCTTAGATGCAATGTGCGCGTTTGGCATTCGCAACAGTAAAACTTAGACAAAAGCCGGTTTATCCGCGGTCCGGCAAATCGTTTTAATTCTCACGCATTCTGTAAGGGTGTCATCAAGCACCAGAGCGGCCAAAGTCGGCTGTTTCCACGCCCCGCACATGGCCCATAGGGCAAATTTCCCGTGAACCCGGAGAAGCGGCGCCGCGGCAGCTCAAAAGATTTCTTTGGTTCGGGCAATATGCGAACACCGCAAGCGGTCACGCGCGAGGCCTAGCGATCCCTAGCGGGATGCGACAGTCAGCAAGATCTGAACGAGCGGCTCGGCCGCGATCGTTGAATTTGCCCCGGCCGCCGCAGCCATAATCTCGAGCGTGGCGCCGACGACGCCAAACGTGAGCAGTGCGGCGATTGTCAGGATCATGGTCTTGCGCACGACGGACCTCCGTCCCCGGTTGAAATTGCGACGGTAAAGTCGCATGAGGTGGGGCGGTAAACTGTGACCGCGGTCACAAGGCGGGCGATTGCCCGGACGCCGGCCGCACATAGAAAAAAGCCTTGCACCCGCCTATATGCCTGCGGGCACGTGATTGTGCTCGAACTCGTGCCGCGCTGCCACGACCGCGCCCGAAAGCAAAAATAGGCCTGTCCGCAATGGCCGCCGATTCTCTTCCTTCTGACCGACCGTGTCCGTCCTGCGGAACACCGCTGACCTATGTCAGAAGGGTTTGGCGCTGGCCCGCAGGGAACACTGATGTCTTTCGCTGCAAGCAGTGCGACCGGACCGTGATCGAACCAGCCGATTAGTTGGAATGAACGATAGAACGGCCCTGCCGGGGGCTGTCCCTGGGTGGACGAGGCGGCAGGGCCGCGCTTAGCCGACGGCGTCGGGTCGCCGGCTTTGCCCCAAAGCCGGCCGTCAACCGCTTGATCGTCCGAAATGTTCCTGGCGAAAGGACTCAAGGTCGCGTCGCGGAACGCCCTGCGGGGACCGCCCCTTACCAAGGTGTAACTTGTATCGAAGTGGGCTCGATCCTACGTCTGGAGTAATTAGGCCGACCGGACGGCGCCCCCATCCCCCGACACCCCGCCGTCCAGCCAGAAGCCTAATATGAGGCAACAGACTCCCAACAGCCCCAAGAGCTATTGTGCTTGGGGTTCTTTTTTATGGCGAGACAAGTCCCTTGTTTCCCTCGCGTTACATTTTTGACAGTCGTTGCCCATCGGCAACAGCGAAGCCAGACACGCAAACACCTTTAGACGCGTGATCCGCTGGTGCCCGGCCTCACTTTGGCAACGCCCTACCCGGCTTGAACGCGCCGCTGGAAAAACCATAGTAGGATCAAAGCACGGAAGGGTGGCCGAGTGGTTTAAGGCACCGGTCTTGAAAACCGGCGGGCGCACAGCGCTAACCAATTGAGCGGAAAGCATTTTTGCTTTGTCGGGGGTGCCGCGAAGGCACTACGAAGGCACGCCAGCGCCGACTGCGGAGAGGTGGCCGAGTGGTTTAAGGCAGCAGTCTTGAAAACTGCCGTGGGCGCAAGTCTACCGTGGGTTCGAATCCCACCCTCTCCGCCACTGGCCTTAGCACCTGACGCACAAGGCTGGTCAGATGCGAGCCACATTCTGCGCCGGCATTTCGACCCGCTGTAGGCCGCCGAGCATCTGCAACAACACCAACACGCGATCGCGCGGCGCCTGACCGGCATACAGGCCGTGAAGCCCGGTGAATGGACCGCTATGGACGCGCAGGCGATCTCCTGGCGCGAATGGCGTCGGTGGTGGTTTCGGTGGCAACGTGATGAGCCCGCCACGCTCGCGGCTGCGGAGCTCGCTGACGACCTGATCAGGCACCCGCGCCGGCCCGCTCGCCGTCAAGGATGAGACGGATGACGCCCGGTGCCCAGCGTGCAGCGTGCCATTGCAACTCGATCGCCAAGAAACAACAGCCCGGAAACAGCGGCTCGGCCTCGGGCGTCCTGCGGTTGCCGATGACATGGCGGACGCGGATGCGCGGCAGATAAGTCGGATAGCCCGCCAGCGCGAGGCAATGTATTGCCAGGCGCTCGCGACGGCTTTGCAGCTGGGCGACGGCCCAGAACGCCACGGCTACCACCGCTTATGACTGGAGTGAGGCTCGTGACCCGTCTCCGGGTGCCTAAATCGCGCTTGTGCGGCTCTAATGGCACAGCCGACGCTGCCGGGGCCAACGACCTTGCCTTCGAGCTCATCGGCTACCGGTACAAAGAATGACGCTGGGTCATGTGGGACCAGGAGCTCGGCGACGGCGATCGTGAGAAATTCCGATTCGGGGATGGCGATTTTCTTCAGCATTGCGGGGCTCCGGTCGCGGAAGTAGTTTCAGCGCCATTACCGCGAGATTTCTTCTCCTCAATGAAAAGTCCTACGCTCGCCGGCGTGGGGCCTTTCCGTTAACTACGCCAACAAGCCGCGAAACTTACTGCCAACCGGCGGCTGGCCGCCGACGCCGGCGGCAATGCGCGACCTGGCTACCGGCGTCATACCAAACATGCTTGCATATTGCACCATGTCGTCCGCCGCGTCGGCCGCGATCTTCACGAGCGGATTCCTGCGCGGATTACCGTCCGTCGATCGGATGAGCAGCGCGTGCGTCGCCGCGTCGTTCTCCGCCGTGCGCGCGAGCATCTCCTCAGCCACGCGCCAACGCGCATAGGCCACGCAGTACGTCGCTCAACGGCATGAGATCGACGATGGTGAGCACAAGCCGAGCCGATGAAGCTCAGGCGCGGTGCGCCAATATTCGTCGGCGGAGTAGCCGGTCAGGAAAGATGGCGGCCCGGGCAAGCTGGCTCGCGCGCGGGCTCGGGCTCGGGCTCGGTGTGCAATGGGCGCTTCGAACGGTTGCCACGCAACAGTCTCAGACGCAGCGGGGTCGGCGGCGGACCTGACATGGTGCCTCCTGTTCGCACGAGGTGGCCGGCAAATGTCGCCGATTTCGACACGGGACGAAAGATCGCTGTAAATTTTATTTCGGAAAAATCGTCGAACCTGCGGCGTCTACCGTGACATCGAACGAAAAATTTAGAACTGATCCATCCCCGCCCCGGGCTTCCGCAAAGCAGCTTCCCCACCACAGACCAAATCCCCTGGGCTCAGCCCAGGGGCGAACCTTTATGCGGACCGATGGATGGTGCCGCCGCGCGACTAAAGCGACGACAGATACCGCGCGATCGCTTCCCGCTGGCTCGGCGTCAGCGATTTCATGAATCCCGGCATGTCGAGATTGTTGGTCCTCTTGTCGTCGGCAAAGGCGTTCATCGCCGTGATGAGGTATTCGTAGCTCAGCCCGGCGAGCCGGGGCGCCGGCTGACCGCCCTCGAAATTCTGACCGTGACAGGCGCGGCACATGGCGCTGCCTTCGGGCGCGGCAGCCGAGCTGCCGTTGCCATGCGACGCGGGCCAGGTCTTCGCCGCGAAATAGTTCGCAATCGCGCGGAGGTCCTCGAAGCTGTAGCCTTTGGCCACAGGTCCCATGATCGGACTGTCGCGATCGCCGCTGTGAAAGTCGTGCAATTCCTTGAAGAGATAATTGCCTTGCTGACCCCAGATGATCGGCATGGTCTTGGGATCGGTGGGCTCGCCGTTCAGGCCGTGACATGCAGCGCAGAGCTGGACCTTTGACTCGATATCATCCGCGGCGACAACCGGTCCCGCAACGACCGCGCAAACCATCCCAGCGCCAAAAATAACGGACAAGCAACTCTTGAGCATGTTTCCCCCGGATGAGTGATTACGGTCCCGGATGGAGGCCCGGAACGCGGCGAAGTGGGTAGCCCCGCCTAACACTGGCGCGGACTCGCATGTGGTGCAAGCCCTTAGCGTCTCGCCCCGCTGCCAACCGGATGTGCGCCAGCCGCTGGGCGCATGGCGCGCCGCCGCGCCGCGTGCGCTGCGGCGCGTCGGCCTTGGAAGGGATCGGATGGTTCGGTAAGGGTAAGCCCCGCCAAAGCCTGCGGCACGCGGTAAATCCGCGCTACTTCCGACCTTTCACGCATCGACGAGCTCAGAATGAAATACGCGTTTGTCCCCATTTCACAGCGAAAGCCGCTCAAATGGCCGAACGGCAAACGGCTTGCCGTCATGATCACCACCAATCTCGAATACTGGGACGTGACCAAGGACACGCCAAAGCCGTTCTATCCGGGCGGCCCGGAAATCGTCGGCGGCGACCTGCCAGGCAACGTCTACGACAACCCGAACTGGACGTGGCGGGAGTACGGCCAGCGCGTCGGCGTCTGGCGCATGATCGACATTTTCGACCAGTTCGGCGTCCCATCGACGTGCACGATGAACGCCAAAATGGGACTGGAACGGCGCGCGGTGATCGAGGCGGCGCTCAAGCGCGGCTGGGAAATCGTGGCGCACAATTATGTGCAGACCGATCTGCTCGCCGAATACGCCTTCGACGAGAACAAGGAGCGCGAGGTCATCCGCGAGACGCTGCGCGTCTACAAGGACGTCTGCGGTAAGCCGGCCAAGGGCTGGCTGTCGAGCTCATTGCGCTGCACACTGAACACCGTCGACCTTATTGCCGAGGAAGGACTGATCTTTACGACCGACCTCCTCAACGACGATCAGCCTTATCTGATCGAGACCCGCTCCGGAAAAATGATCGTGTCGATACCTTACACGTCGGAGGTCAACGACTTCACCGTCTTCATGCGGCAAGGCCAGGATGTCGATGGCGCCTTCAAGGTCTTCAAGGAGCAGTTCGATTGGCTCTATCGCGAAAGCGCGACCAGCGGCCGGTTCATGAATATCGGCGTCCATCCGCACGTCATCGGCCAGCCGTTTCGATCCGGGCCCTGCACGATTTCATCGTCTACGCGAAGCAATTCGACGATGTCTGGTTTGCCAAGCGCGAAGAGATCGCGGAGTGGTATCTGAAAAACCACCAGAGCCATATTTCGTAGAAAAATTCGCGTGCGCGCGCGCGGGCAATTGATGCGATGGTGATGACCGATAATCTCTCGCCCGCCGGCGTCTACGATGCCGCGACGCATCGAATGCTGAGCTTTCACGATGCGGTCGCAAAGTTCCGCAACGGAACCGACACGCCGCGCGCGTATCTCGAACGCTGCATCGCGCGCATCGAGGCGCTCGAACCCGCCGTCATGGCGTTCGCCTATCTCAATCTCGATCGCGCCCGGCAGGCCGCCGATAAGTCGAGTGCACGTTACAAGGCCGGCAAGCCGATCAGCCCGGTCGATGGCACGCCGATCGGCATCAAGGATTTGATCGAGACCTATGACATGCCCACCGAGTTCGGCAGCGAATTGTTTCGCGGCCACCAGCCGCTGAGCGACGCGGCTTGCGTCCACAGCTTGCGCAAGGGCGGTGCGGTCTTGGTCGGCAAGACCGTCACGGTGTGCTTCGGCGGCGGCGATCCGGCGCGCACCCGCAATCCGTTCGACACCAGACGGACGCCGGGCGGCTCGTCGAGCGGCACCGCGGCAGCCATCGCTGCGCGGATGTTGCCCGTGGCGCTCGGAACCCATGCGCGCGGTTCGACCATCCGGCCGGCGAGCTTCTGCGGAGCCTTCGCGCTCAAGCCGACGTTCGGCGCGATCAACCGCCAGGGCTCGTTCTCAATGGCATACAGCATGGATCATCTTGGCGTCTTTGCCGGAACGCTGTCCGACATGTGGACCACAGCGCGCTACATTGCGGGCGACGCCGGCGGCGATCCCTCGCATCCGGGTCTCTACGGCTCGCTCGAGCCGCCCTCGCCGCGCAAGCCCACACGACTCATCCGCCTCGACACCGCGGGCTGGCCTGCGGCCGAGCCCGCCGCGAAGGCCGCGTTCGAAACGCGCCTCGCGCGCATTGCGAACGCCGGCGTGGAGATCGTCACGCGTCGCGACGATCCGGCTGTCGAAGCCTACGAATCCATGCACACGCGCACACCGGAGCTTTGGACCAATCTCTACCGCTTCGAAATGCACTGGCCGATGCTGCAATATCGCGAGCGCTACTGTGACAAGATGCCACCCCGCTTGCTCAAGGGTATCGAGGACGGCGCACACATCACCTTGGAGACTTATCGCGCGGCGCTACTGGAACGCGAGCGATTCCGTGCCGCTCACGACGAACTCGCGCGGCGCAGCCGATGGGTTCATCACCCTCTCGTCTCCCGGGCCAGGCCCGATCGGAATGGATCAAGGCAGCGCGATCTTCAATGAAGCGTCGTCGGTCCTTGGCGCGCCGGCGATCAACCTGCCATTGCTGACCGTCGACCAGGCGCCGCTCGGCCTACAATTGCTCGGGCGCTGGCATGACGATGAGCGTCTCGACCGCAATCGCGCGCTGGCTCGCGGAAGAGCCATTTCGGCACAGCACAATAGCGGTGCAGTTCTGGCGCACGCAGCCGATTGCCGTTAACATTTTTTACGCCGCCTTTTGCGCCGCTGCCTTTCGACAGGAGAATCGTCCATGCGTTTCGTGACAGGTCTGTTGGCGTTTCTGCATTCGAGTCTGCCGATCGGCGCCGACGCCGTTGCCGCGCCCGGATGGAAAGCGCGTGCTGCTGCTCGGCGACCTCCAACACCAATCCGTATATCGGCGCCTGGACATCGACATTCACCAAGTTCGCCACGCAGGCCGGCATGAAGGTGACCAACGTCAGTCGCCAACTACGACGCCGCCGTGCAATCGCAGCAGATCGACGACGCGATCGCGCAGAAGTTCGACATGATCGTGCTGTGCTACGTCAACGACCAAGCCGTCGTGCCCGCGCTGACGCGCGCCAAAGCGGCCGGCATCCCGGTCGTGCTGTATCGCGACGCCGATCAAGAAGGACTACGAGGATCTGTTCACCGTCCTATATCGGCACCGAACACAGCGAACTCGGGCGTCTCGCCGGCGAGGAGATGGTCAAGGGCCTCGTCGGCCGCGGGCAAGACCAAGGCCAAGGTCGTCGCCGTGACCGGGGCTCGCACAGCAGATCCAACGTCAGTCGCCCGCATCGAGGCTTTCAAGGCCGTGCTGGCCAAGCACCCCGGCATCGAACTCGTCGCCGTCGAGGACGGCAAATGGAACACCGCGCTGAGCGAGAAGATCACCGGCGAGCTGCTGGTGCGCTTCAACGCGCAGGGCGGCGTCGACGGGATCTTCGCCATGGCCGACAACCAGGCGACCGGCTCCATCAACGCCGTTCAGTCAGCCGGACTCAAGCTCGGCGTCGCCGACAAGGGGATCGTCGTCGTCGCCAGCAACTGCATGAAGGATGGCATCGTCCACATCAAATCCGGCGAGCAATTCGGCACCGCGACGCAAATCCCGACCGAAGAGGCCGAGTTCGCTGCGAAAAAGATCGCCGGCTATTTCAACGGTGAGACGCTGAAGAAATACGAGATCGTGCCGGTCTACGGCATCACCAAGGAGAACGTCGAGCAATTCACCGCCGGCTGCTCGTACTGAGCGCATCGATGCGCCATCCTCGCCGTCGAAGGGGTAACCAAGCGGTTCGGCCCGAACGAGGTTCTCAAGAACGTCACGCTGTCGCTCGGACGCTCAGGAAATCCGCGCCATCTGCGGCGAGAACGGCGCCGGCAAAAGCACGCTGGTCAAGGTTTTCACCGGCGTGCATCGCGCCCGACGGCGGCGCGGTTCTGCGTTGACGGCAAGCCGACCGAGATCTCAAGTCCCCAGCACGCGCAGGAACTCGGCATCGCGCTGGTGGCGCAGGAGTTGAGCCTCGCGCCCGCTCTTTCGGTGCTCGACAACATCTGGCTCGGCAATCGCGAGGTGCCGCTGTTCCACCGCCGCAAAGAATTCCGCGACCGCGCCCGCGCGGCGCTCGACAAGGTCGGGCTTCGGCGACCTTTCGCTCGACACGCCGGTCTCGCAGCTCAGCATCGGCCGGCGGCAACTCGTCGAGCTGGCCCGCATGCTGACGCGCGACGCCCGCGTGTTCATCCTCGACGAGCCGACAGCGACGCTGTCCGATGTCGAGATCGAGCGCATCTTCGCCGCGCTTGCGCGCGCTCAAGGCCGAAGGCAAGTCGATCATCTACATCACGCATCGGCTCGGCGAGGTGTTCGAGATCTGCGACACCGTCTCGGTGCTGCGCAACGGCGAGCTGGTCGGCACGCGCCGCACCGCCGAGATCGATCGCGCGCATCTGATGCAGATGATGCTCGGGCCGCAGCATGGGCGAGATGTATCCGCGCTGGGACAGCAAGCCCGGCGAGCCCGATGCTGACGGTCAAGCACTCTCCGCGTCCCGCCGATCGTCCAGGATTTCAATCTCGTCGCCGAGCGCGGCACGGTGATCTGCCTCGCCGGCCAGGTCGGCTCCGGCGCGATCGAAGTGTTGCGCGCGCTGGCTGGCCTTGCCGCGGACGCGACCGGCGAGGTCAGCGTCGCGGGCCAGCACGATGCGGCTTGCGCTCGGTCGCGAACGCGCGGCCGCGAAGGTGCAATTCATTTCGGAGGACCGCGCCGGCGAAGGCATCTTTCTGCGCCTGAGCGTCGGGTCAGAATCTCGTCGCCACGCAGGCTCGCCGAACACAGCCGGCTCGGCATCCTCGGCGCGCCACGGCCTCGCGCGCGACGGCCGCAAGACTTGCCGCCGCGGTCGGCGTCGACCGGACGCGGCTGCGCTCGCCAGCCGACGAACTGAGCGGCGGCAACCAGCAGAAACTCGCCTTCGGCCGCTGCATCGGCGGCGAGCGACCCGGCGTCCTGCTGATGAACGAGCCGACCCGCGGCGTCGACGTCGGCGCGCGAGCGGAAATCTATCGGCTGATCCGGGAATTCTGCGATCGCGGCTATTGCCTCATCATGGCGTCGTCCGACATCGAGGAAGTGCTTGGCATGGCCGACGTCGTCGATCACCATGTATCGCGGCCGCCAGGTCGGCGACCTATCGGCGCGGCGATGCCGACATGCATCGCGTGCTGGCCGACATCACCCACCCGGTTGCCGCGGCATGAGCGATACCCTGCTGCGGACACGGTTGCTGGCCAATGACAAGAGCAGCCGGCACCTCGTCCCGGCCATCCGCGTCATCGCTGTGGCGGCGATCGCGATCTTTGCGCTGACCACGCCCGGCTTTACCTCGCCGCTCAGCATCAACGCGCTGCTCAACGCGATTTCGTTCATCGGCTGCGTCGCTGTCGGCATGACCTTCATCACGCTGACCGGCAACATCATGTCGCTCTGTCTCGGCGCGACGGTGTCGGCGTCGGCGCTGGTCTTTCTCGCGAGCCTGTCGATCGGTATCGTGCCGGCGTTTCTGCTGGCATTGGTGTTCGGCATCGTCATCACGGCGGCGCAGGGCGTGCTGGTCGGCTATTTTCGCGCCAACCCGATCCTGGTCAGCATCGCCGGCCTCTCGCTGTCTGATCGGCGGCGCGGCTCTGGCGACCGGCGGACAGCGCATCTATCCGGGCGGCGAAGGCCTGCAGGTGTTCAAGGGCCGCGTCGCCGGCATTCCGGTCGAGGCGCTTTATTTCTTCGCCACGGTCGTCATCGGCCAATTGATCCTGTCGTGGACGCGGATCGGCCGCGTCATGGCGATGGTCGGCAGCAACGTCGCGCGCCGCGACCGCCGCCGGCATGAGCACCGCCGCCGCCGTCACATTCGCTTATGCTCATCGCCGGCGCCTGCTCCGCGGTTTCCGGCATGCTGCTCGCGGCGCGCTACGGCTCGGGCGACATGGAGATCGGCGCCGGCTACGACTACACGGCCATCGCCGCGCGTGCTGGTCGGCGGCACCAGCATCCAGGGCGGCTCCGGCTCGGTGCTGCGCACGCTGATCGGCGTGACCGTCATCGCCATCATCGAGGTCGTCCTGCTGCTGCGCGGCTTCAGCCAGCAGCTGCAATATCTCATCACCGGCCTCATCGTGCTCGGCGTCATCATGCTGCACACCCTCGGCGAGAGACGGTAACGATGCTGCGTGCGGCCAAGCGTCTGCTCGCTCCGCGGTTGCGTCCTTTCACCATCATGGCCGGCGCCATCATCGTGCTCGGCGGCGATGGATCGCGGCTACGGGCTATTTCTTCAGCGTCGGCACCGTCTTCAGCGTCATGCAACTGTTCGCGACGCTGGGCCTCGTCGCGCTCGGTCTCGGGCTGTCGATGCTGGTGCGGGAGTTCGATCTGTCGGTCGCAGGCATGGTTGGCCTGGCCGGCTGCATCGCGGTGCATGACCGGGCGTTTCAAATCCCTGGCTCGGCGTGCTCCTTGGCGTCGGCGCCGGCGTCGTGAGCGGCGTGCTGCAAGGTCTCATCATGACGCGGCTGGGACTGAGCTCGGTCGGCGTCACGCTCGGCGGATTGTTGACCCTTCAGGGCATCACATACGTCCTGACCGACAACAAGACGATCAGCTATCCCAATATGGATGTGGCGCTCGGGCTGAACGCGCCGATCGTTCATCTGCTGTCGGTGCGCAGCGCCGCAGCGCTCGCGGTGTTCGTGATCGCCGCGCTGGTGATGACCTATACGCATATCGGCCGCGACATGATCGCGACCGGCAGCGACCGCCGCGCCAGCCGGATCGCAGGCCTCAACACCGACCGCGTCATCATCGGCGTTTTTGCCGCCTCCGGCGCCTCGGCGGCGTTTGGCGGGCGTGCTGCTCAGCTATAGCCTGGGCGCCGCCTCGCCGGTCGCGCTCGCCGACGTGCTGGCGCCGGCGGCAGCGGCGGCCATCGTGGGCGGTGTCTCGGTCGTCGGCGGCCGCGGCACTCCGATGGGCATTGCGGCCGGCGTTTTGACGCTGTGCGTTCTGCGCTCCGGTCTGAGCGCGATCGGCGTGCCGCCGCCTATCCACGACGTGGTGACCGGCGTTATCCTCGCCGTCATCGCCATTCTCGACGCTCCCGATCTGCCGCGCCGCGTAATCGCCTGGCGTCTCGATTGGGTCGAACGGCGCGAACGAACGTCAGCCGGAACGAGATAATGCCGCAGCCGCCCTCCTCCTATCCGTTTGTGCCGCTGCCCGACCGTGCGCCCTTGAAGTTTCCGGACGGCGCGCAACTGGCGATGATCTTCACGATCAATATCGAATATTGGGAGCCTTCACGGCCCGGCCAGAAGGAGCCGATGTTCCCGGGCGGACCGGCGACAATTCCGCACGCTTTGCCGGGCGACGTGCTCGACACCGCCAACTGGAGCTGGCGCGAAAATACGGCCAGCGCGTCGGCATCTGGCGAGTCATGGACGTCTTCGACGCCATGGGCATCGCGCCGTCCTGCACCTGCAACGGCATGATCTTGACCGAGCGACGGCGCATCGTCGACGCCGTCAAGGAGCGCGGCTGGGAATTGGTGCCGCACAATTGGGCGCAGAACGATCTCTTGACCTACTACGCCTACAATCCCGAACAGGAGCGCGCCGTCATTGGCCGGACGCTCGACGTGTATCAACAGGTGGTCGGCAAGCCGGCCAAGGCATGGCTGTCTTCGGCGATCCGCGGCACGCCGCATACGCCGGCGTTTCTGAAAGAATTCGGCCTCATCGCTTACTGCGATTATCTCAACGATGATCAGCCGTATCTGATCGACACCATTCACGGACCGATCGTCTGCGTCCCCTATTCCAACGACGTCAACGACTTCAACATGTTTGCACGCGGCGGCCTGTCAACGCGCGACGGCATCGATATGCTCAAACTTTGCTTCGATCAGCTTCACGCCGAAGGCGTGACGGCAGGACGAATCATGAATGTCGGCCTGCATCCCCATGTTATCGGCCAAGCGCACCGGATCGCGGCGTTGCGCGAGTTTTTGAACTACGTCAAAGCGCAGCCTCGCGTCTGGTTTCCGACGCGAGAACAAATCGCCGCATGGTATCTCTCAGAAGCGCCGCATCACATTCCGCGCGGAGTTTAAGAACCGTAAACCCTCACATGCGGTCTCATCGCGGAAGTTTGGCCGAATGTCGACCCGATGGTCTTCTGCTTTGTGGGCGTGTCCTGGCTGTTGGCCGGCATCGCCTGCTTCGGCTATGTCCACCGGCTTCGCCGCGAGTCGGAATTCGATCGCGACAGGCGCCTGACCGCCAGCCGCAGATGATCCTCAACGGCGACGCCACTTGCGTCGTCCGCAATCTTTTCAGGCTGGCGATTTACTCGCTCAGGCAGCGTGACCGGCGCGATTCCAGCCGCGTGCGCGGTCGCCGTAGACTTCGAAACCCGTGGGCGTGACGACCACGGTGTCCTCAAGCTTGATGAAGCCGCGGCGCGGATGCTGCAGCGTGGTTTCGACCGAAACCACCATGCCGGCTTCCAACGGCCGGTCCGCGTCGTAGGCGTCATAGGGAACCGGACCTGAATTGGTCAGGCGCGGCGCTTCGTGGCTGACCAACCCCATGCCGTGCGCAAGGAAATGCGTGTGGTTATGCAGCTTCGATTTGTGCAATACGCTATTGGCCGCCTCATAAATCTCCTTGCCGATGGCGCCGGCGCGGATCGGCTTCATGGACGCCTGCTCGATCGCCTCGACCTCTGCCAGTAAGTCGACCAACTCGGCATCGGGCTCACCGATAATGGCCATCCGCGCCAAGTCGCCGATGTAGCCGTGATAATTCCCGCCTGAGTTCGAGCGACAGCACATCGCCCTTCTCCCAGCGCTGGGCGGACGGCGCACGATTGAGGCTCGATCCAGCCGCGATCAAACAATAATCGAAGGTCAGTCCGCGAACGGTCTCCTCGCGGCGCAGCGCCTCGGTCAAATCGGCCTTGGTGGCGCCCGGCCCGTGGCTTGCGATCACCGCGAGCATGGAGTCGATGACGAGGTCGGAGGCGATCCGCAGCTTCTCCAGCTCCTCCTTCGTTTTGCGCGCTCGCAGCCGCTCCAGCACAAACAGCGCATCCTTCAGCTCGCTGTCGGGAAAGGCCTTGCGCAGCGCGTTCGTGGAATCGGCCGGGATGAACGCCATTTCGACGCCGATGGTGCGCGGCTTTGGCGCAAGCCGTCGCGCATAGTCCACCGCCTTTTCCATCACGTCGATTGAGCCGGAACTCTTGGTGTTGATTTCAGAGACCCAGAACGGCGTGTTCTCGTTCTGGAAGCCTTCCATCCGATGGCCGAAGAACCCGGCCTTGTCGAGCGCCCCCTTTTGATAGACGAACACCGGCAAATAGCGGCTCAGTCCCATCGCATCCATGGACTCGAAGAAGAACGCGCGATGGCCGCCGAGAAGGTATTGCACATTATGCTTCGAGGTCGCGAGCAGAACGTCCATGCCCGCCTCGTCCATCAGCTGATCGAGCCGGGCGGTATCGAACGGCGCTTTACTCGGTTTCTTACTGACGTCGAGCATGGCGGATCTCCTGTTGGCCTCCGGCGGTGGGGCAACCTATCAAATCCCCCGCCGGCTATGAAACCGGTGGCGTCGGCTTGGCCCGGCGCTTGTGGCTGGTCCCGGGCGGCGCCAGTACGTTACAGGCCGTCCAAACGCCTCAAGCCGAGTCGCGATTTAGTGCACTGCAACATCGAGCCCCCGTGCCGCGCACCGCGTGCACAACCCGAGATTGCCGTGATGGACTATAATCGCCGGTTTTGCACAGCCTTTACTGGCAAAACATGACATTCTTTTCATCTTCCAGAAAGGTTCCTGCAACGCTATAGAGTATGTAAGTGACGTAGCTGATTAGACGCCGCACGCGGCGACGCATAGGCATTGCGTCTGAGAGGGAAGGCTGTGGAGACGAGCCATAGCGGTACCGGCCGGAAGGGTCGTCGTACCGCTCTAATCTTAGCATTCTGTCTGGCAATCGCAGCCTCAGGCTCGATCTATTGGTACTGGACCCAAGGTCCCGAACCCGCGCGTGCGGCGAAGGCGGCGACCCGCCCCGCTGTCCCCGTAAGCATCGCTACTGCCGCTCGACAGGACGTCCCGATTTATCTGACCGGCCTCGGTACGGTGCAAGCTTCCTTTACCGTTGCGATCCATGCCCAGGTCGATGGCAAGCTCCAAGAGGTCTTTTTCCAGGAAGGCCAGCGCGTCAAAAAAGGCGACGTGCTCGCCAAAATCGATCCGCGCCTCTACCAGGCCGCGCTTGACCAGGCCAAAGCGAAGAAGGCGCAGGACGAAGCAGCGCTCATCGCGGCGCTGAAGGACCTCGAACGCTTCAAGGCGATGTTGGTCAAGCACTTCGAGACCGAACAGAACGTCGATCAGCAGCAGGCCAAAGTCGACCAGACCAAGGCGGCGACTCGACGCTGACGCCGCCGCCATCGAATCCGCCCAGACCAACCTCGACTACACGGACATCAAGGCGCCGAGCGACGGCCGGATGGGTGTGCGCATGGTCGATCCGGGCAACATCGTGCACGCCAACGATCAGTCATCGATCGCCATTCTGACGCAGACCCAGCCCTCGTTCGTGCTGTTCACGCTGCCGGCGCAAACGCTCGACGGCGTGCGTGAGGCGATCGCGCGCGGCGCGGTGCAGGTGGCCGCATACGACCGCGACAACGCCAAGCCTGCTCAGCACCGGCACGCTGTCGGTGATCGACAACCTGATCGATCCGGCCACGGCCACTTACCGCTTGAAAGCGATTTTCAATAATGAAGACGAGAAATTGTGGCCCGGCGAATTCGTCAATGCCCGCCTGCTGCTTGAGACGCGCAAGGACGTCGTCGTCATACCGCGCTTCGCAGTCCAGCGCGGACCGCACGGCTTGTTTACTTGGGTCGTCAAGCAGGACAACACCGTAGAGGCGCGGCCGATTCAAACCAGCGCGACCACCGGGAACGACACGATCGTGACGTCCGGCGTCAACGACGGCGAGCGAGTGGTCACGGACGGTCAGTATAAGTTGCAGATCGATGCACCCGTGACCATCACCGCACCGCGGACCGCCGCGCAGGGGGATGCGACGTGAGCATTTCGGAACCCTTTATTAGGCGACCGATTGCAACAACCCTGTTGATGGCGGCACTGGCCTTTGTCGGCATCGTATCCTTCCCCACTCTGCCCGTAGCGCCGCTGCCGCAGGTCGACTTTCCGACCATCCAGATTACCGCGACCTGGAGCGGAGCCAGCGCCGAGACCATGGCGACGTCGGTCGCAGCTCCGCTTGAACAGCAGTTCGGCCAGATCGCCGGCGTCGCGCAGATGACGTCGCAGAGTTCGCTTGGCGCCTCGACGATCGTCATCCAATTCGAGTTGGGCCGTAATATCGATTCCGCCGCGCAGGACGTACAGGCGGCGATCACGGTCGCCACCAAGCAGCTGCCGCAAGCGCTAACGGCGCCGCCAAGCTACAAAAAGGTCAACCCGGCCGACTTGCCGATTCTCCTGCTCTCGGTGCACTCCGACACCCTACCGCTGATCAACGTTGACGAATACGCCAACGTCTTCCTGGCCCAGCAGATTTCGCAGGTGACCGGCGTTGCACAGGTTTCCGTGTTCGGCGACCGTACGCCGTCGATCCGCGTTCAAGTCGATCCGGCTAAACTCGCTGCGAGCGGCCTCACGCTTGAGGAAATCCGCGGCGCAGTCGTAAACTCGACCACCAACGCCGCGAAGGGCGTGATCAATACCGACAAGATCTCGTTCACAATCGCCGCAAACGATCAACTGCTCGAGCGCCGACAAATATCAACGACATCATCCTGGCGTTCCGCAATGGCGCCCCGATCAGAGTGCGCGACGTCGGACAGGCTGTCGCCGATCAGGTCGACCGTACGGTCGCCGGTTATCAAAATAACAAGGAAGGCGTCATCCTCGCGATCTTCAAGCAGCCAGGCGCTAACGTCATCGACACGGTCGATCAGATTCAGGCACAGCTGCCGCAGCTCACGGCGCGCATCCCACCGTCAGTCAAAGTCGAAACCATTCTCGATCGCACCAAAACGATCCGCGCTTCGGTCGCGGACGTCGAGTTTACTTTGGTGCTCACCGTCGCCTCGTGGTGATGGTGATTTTGCTATTCCTGCGCAATTTCTGGGCGACGCTTATTCCGAGCGTAACCGTTCCGCTGGCGCTCGCCGGTTCGTTCGCGGCGATGTACCTGATGAATTTCAGCCTCGACAATTTGTCACTCATGGCGCTGACCATCGCCGTGGGTTTCGTGGTCGACGACGCTATCGTGGTGGTTGAGAATATTTATCGCCATGTGGAGCACGGTGAGCCGCCATTCACCGCGGCGCTGAAGGGCTGCCGCGAGATCGGCTTTACGGTGTTGTCGATTTCGTGCTCGCTGGTCGCCGTCTTCATCCCGCTGCTGCTCATGAGCGGCATCATCGGCCGTCTGTTCCGCGAATTTGCGCTCACCGTAACCGCCTCGATCGCGGTTTCAGCGTTCGTGTCTTTGACACTGGCGCCAATGATGTGTTCGCGATTCATGCGGCGCGAGCCAGAGACGCACGGCCGCATCTATCGGGTGATCGAAAGCGGCTTCGATGCGCATGCTACGTTTTACCGGCGGACGCTGGATATCGTGCTGCGCCATCAAGCGATAACACTGAGGGTGTTCTTCGCCACCATGGCGCTGACCGTGGTCATGGCGATCCAGATCCCCAAAGGCTTCTTCCCAATTCAGGACACCGGCATGATTTCCAGGTTTTGCCGAAGCCGCACAGCAGACTTCGCCCAGACGAAACGATGCGCCTGATGCGCAAGCTCGGCGACGTCATTCTGCACGATCCCGACGTGGAAGGTTTCGGGTCGCAGACTGGCAGTACCGGCAGCGCTCAGGCGCAAATACAGGCCGCTATTTCCTCACACTGCAAGCCGCGTGACGAACGCAAGCTCAACTCCTCGCAGATCATCGACCGCCTGCGGCCGCAGCTTGCCAAAGTCAGGGTGCCGACTCTTTTTTGCAGCCGACACAAGACATCAATGTCGGCGCGCGCATTGCCCGCGGCAGCTTTCAGTACACGTTGCAGGACACCAATATCGAGGAGTTGAACGAGTGGTCGCAGAAGTTGCTGGACAAGCTGCGGACCGTTCCGCAGCTCGCCGACGTGACCAGCGATCTGCTGGCCAACGCGCCGAAGCTTCAGATCACCATCAACCGCGACCAGGCGTCGCGATTTGGCATTTCCCCGCAGGCCATCGACGACACGCTCAATGACGCCTTCGGCCAGCGCCAGATCACCCAGTACTTCACTCAGCTCAAGACCTACTTCGTGGTTCTGGAAATCACTGCCCGAACTGCAGAAAGACCTCTCGACCCTCGATCGCCTCTACGTCAAGTCACCGCTCACCGGCGGCGCCGTGCCGCTGTCGGCGCTCGTCGACATCGACAGCAACAGGTCGGCCCGCTCTTGATTTCGCATCAGGGACAATTCCCTGCCGTCACCATTACTTTCAATCTGAAACCCGGTGTCGCTCTTGGCAAGCCGTGGAGGCCGTCAATGATGCTTCGCGCGAAATCGGCATGCCCGAGTCGGTCATCCCGACATTCCAGGGCAACGCGCAGGCGTTTCAGACGTCACTGCGCAGCGAGCCGGCGCTGATCGGAGCGGCGCTCATCGTCGTCTACATCATCCTCGGCGTGCTCTATGAGAGCTTCATTCATCCGCTGACCATCCTCTCGACGTTGCCGTCTGCCGGCATCGGCGCGCTGCTCGCGCTACGCCTCGGCCACATGGACCTGTCGGTGATTGGCATCATCGGCATCATTCTCTTGATCGGCATCGTCAAGAAGAACGGCATCATGCTGGTCGACTTTGCCATCTCGGCCGAACGCGAACGGCACATGCCGCCGCTTGCGGCCATTCGCGAAGCCTGCCTGCTGCGTTTCCGTCCCATCCTGATGACGACCGCCGCCGCGATGCTCGCAGGAATTCCGCTCGCCATCGGCAACGGTGCCGGCTCGGAAATGCGCCAGCCTCTGGGTTATGCCATGGTCGGCGGACTGGCGCTCAGCCAGGTGCTGACGCTCTACACCACCCCGGTGGTCTATCTCTATCTCGACCGCCTGCAGACTTGGCTGTTCGGCGACAAGCGCGGTACCGATCGAGGAGACCCGAGCCGGTGCACGCCGTGGCCGCGGAATAGGCCGGTCGTACTCCGAACAGCTCTACGGAAGCCTGCTTCGGCACGCCTACCGCCATAGTTCGGCGCTGGCGAGGCGTGCGCCGCTGACGAGCGACTCAAGCTTCGCCCACATGATGCTCGGATGCACGCGGCGATGGAACGGCCCCTGTGCGAAGCCGCAATCGGTGCCGGCGATCACGTTCTCGCGCCCGACCAGCCGGGCCAGCCGAACGATCCGTTCGGCGACCAGTTCGGGGTGCTCGACCACATTGGTCGCGTGACTGATGACGCCTGGGATCAAGCACCTTGCCGTCCGTCAGCTTTGCGCTTCTCCCACACCCGCCATTCATGCTCGTGCCGCGGATTGGCGCCTTCGATGACAAGCGCCCCCACCTTCATGCCGAGGATAAGATCGACGATATCCTTCAGCGGGACGTCGGTCGTGTGCGGACCGGGCCAGCTTCCCCAGCAGACGTGGTAACGGATCCGGTCCGGCGGCAGGCCCGCAATGGCCTCGTTGAGCACCTCGACCTGCAGACGCCAGCCACTTGCGATAGTCCTCGAAAGCTCGCCGGAGGCACCATGCGATCGTAGGTCACGGCGGCGCGCGCGTCATCGAGCTGCAGGAGAAAACCGGCGTCGATGATCATCTTGTACTCGGTGCGCATGGCCGCGCCGATGGCCCGGATCAACTCCTCATCGCTTTTGTAGTATTCGTTCTTGCGATCCGGGATGACGCTGGCCGGAGCCGCGACCGGCAGAAACGCCTCCGCGACTTTGACCGCTTTCAGCGCAGCCTTGAAGTTGTCGATGTCGCGTTTGAGTTCGGCTTGCCCGGTGTAACTCGATCGGCCCTACGCACACGGCTTCGACCGTGGTCGCCACACCCTCTCGCGCATCAAGCTCGGCGTAGAATTCGGCAAACTGCTCGCGATCGACCCCGCGTGTGAACGGATTAGCGCCGGACTTGATAGGCCGCCGCTCGAAACCGCCGAGACGCTCCAGCACGTATTGCGACCAGCTGATCGATTTGCCGAACTCGCCGTCGCTGATGACGTCAATGCCGGTCTCGGCCTGCTTGCCGACCACCTCGGCCACGGAGTCGCTGAGACATTTGCCGTACGCGGCTTCGTCATAGGGCTTGCCGGCCTGTTTGGCGCGCAAGAAATCCTGCAGCGCCGGCGGACGAATAAGACTGCCCACGTGGGTGGTCAAAATACGATCGGTATTACGCTTCATCGGGTTTCCGTCAGTGGTGTTTTCGCGGTTGTGAGACCGTCAGTTCCAATTGGCGCGTTTGCGAAGCGCGGCGTTGGCGGCGGCAGCATCCTGCGCAATCTGCTGGGCGTTCAGTGCGGTGAGCTTGCCGTTGCGCTTGAGAATGCGCCCGTCGACTACGACCGTGTCCACGTTGGCGGGCTCAGCCGCCGTCACGACCATATGGGCCGGGTCGCCGAAGACTCCCAGGTTGATGCCTTTTGTCGAGATCATGATCAGATCGGCGCGCTTGCCGGGCTTCAACGAGCCGACTTTGTCGGCGATGCCCATGGACCGGGCGCCTTCAAAAGTCGCAAGCTGCAAGACCCGGCGTGCGGTCAACTTGAATTCGTTTTCGGCAATGCCGTTCTCGGCATTCTGCAGCACCTTCATGATACCGAACATATCGGCATTTCCCGACAGCTCGACGGTGTCGACCGAAAGTCCCACCGGAATTTCGGCGTCGAGGAAATTCGACACCTGCGGCAGCCCGAATCCAATGCGCAGTTCGGTATAAGGCGAACTGCTGATCGTCGCGCCTTTCTCCGCAACCTCCTTGATTTCTTCGGGTGTCGCTTTGTTGGCGTGGATGAGCTGCATGTCGTTCGACAGCAGACCTGCTTTGGCGATGCCGTCAATCTGGCCGACAGCTGGACGCGAGCCGCTGGCGTGGACCGAAATCGGCAGGCCAAGCTTGCGGGCGGCGTCGATTTCGGCCTTGTAGATCTCGGGCGGAATGGCCGTCGCCGGGTTGTTGCCGCCCTGCCCTCGCCAGGCCAGACCCAGCGCGATGAGGCCGTCAGGCGAAATCTTTGCCCAGTCGTCGTGCAGCCGCTTCAGATCAGCGAGATCGATGCCCTGAATGTTGGGCATGCCCTGTGCGGCGCCATACGAGAAGCGCCCTCGCAGACCAGATTCGCGCAACGCCTTCAAATCCGCATCCGCATAGGCCGGGCCGCGGATGTTGTGGCACCAGTCGTGAACGTGGGTGATGCCGTTGTTGATCGCTTCCGCGCACGCAAGCCGCGTCCCCTGATACATGTCTTCGGCGAGGAATTTCTGGCCGAGGATCGCGGTTGTTTTGAAATAGCCAAAGTCCGGCTTATCGCCCGACATGCTGCGGAGCAGTGTGTTCCACATGTGCCAGTGGGTCTCCACCAGGCCGGGCAGCACGATCGCGCCACGCCCGTCAATCGCGGTCACGCCGCTCACCTTAAGGTTCTGCCCCACGGCGACGATGGCTCCGTCCGCGACGTGGACATCGGCGCCGGCGAGGTCCCCCGCATCATCCATCGTCATGACGTAGGCGCCGCGGATGACAAAGGAACCGCGCGACGGCAACGCGTCGTCACCGTGCTGCGGCGACTTGGGCGCGGCAATACTTCCACACTGCAGGCTGGCGGCAGCGCCGAGCGCGACACCGGCGCGCAGCACCTGTCGGCGGTTGATGAACGAACGCCTTCTCACGCTATCCTCCCAACCGCTCCCTCGGCGCGAGCGGCGGGAAAACCTAATACAGCACCGGGCAGACGGCGCAACGGTGGGCTTACCACCCGAAGTCAAGATCAAATGGGCGCAGTCCCATTCGCCTGTGCCGTTCAGCTGCGATAGCTTGACGCACGCGCTCAGAAGAAGCGCGACGCCCGCGGAGGCAAAATAAGCTGGATGCGTCGGATTACGCGGCGGATTTGGCCGCTGTCTGTGCGGAGCCCTTGGCGGGTGTGCCCGCAGCATCGGCGACGCTGCGTCTAGCGCGATCCAGGATGAGTTCGATCGAAGCGATCTCGGTCCGATTGCGCCCGTTGTCCGTGGCGCGATAGAGCGCGTGATCGGCCTGAGCGAGAGGTCGAGAACCGCATCGTGGCTGATGACCACGCCGATGCTCACCGTGGCGCCGACAGGCCTGCCGTCGACCTCGTAGGTCGTTTCCGCAAACGAAGTGCGGATTTCCTCGGCGATCGTCAGCGCCCAGTCGCGCGCCGTGTCGGGAAGGACGGCGGCGAATTCCTCGCCGCCGAGCCGGCCGAAAATATCCTTGTGCCGCATGCAGCCGCTGCCCACTTCGGCGAACATCTGCAGGACACGATCGCCGATCGCATGGCCGAAACGGTCATTGATCGACTTGAAGTTGTCGAGGTCGAGCAACATGACGGCGATCGGACGTGGGTCGGTCAGCTGACGCTTAAGCTTCGCTTCGCTGTCCTGCAAAAACGCCCGGCGGTTGGCAATTCCGGTCAACGGGTCGACAAGGGCCGCGGTCTTGTGGCGATACTCGGTCCGCTCCTTCGCCATAGCCAGCAGAATGAACGCGATCGCGATCGTGAAAGGAAGCGCCTCAAAGCTGAGCACGGTGATCCAGACGCTTTCGAACATATCGCCTCGTGACGGCGACCAGGGCAGCATGGCGCCGAGAGGCGTGCGCAGCAGCTAAAGCGAGCCGTGCGTGAACAGCATGAAGATTGCCGGCCAGCGCGATACCAGAGGCTCGCTGCGGCCGCGCCAAAACTCATAGGCCGTCGCCCACGTGTAGGAGGTGATGATACCCGAGCTGAGCAGGACCCTGACGTCCCAGGAATCGGCAATGCCCGGTACGCGGCTCGCGACGAGCCAGAGCAAAGCGCCTCCAAACAGCAGGAACGGCTTGACCTTGCGATGATCAAAGACGCGCGCTCCGGTCCAAGTGACCGCGAATGCCGTGAACAGGATCGCGTTGGCGAGATCGATCGAGATCAGGTCGGATACCGATCCGTACATGCCGAAGAGCACGACCGAAGCGGCACGAAGCAGGTGTGCGAAACCCCACCACGCCACCGCGGTAATCGAGGTGTTCTGGGTCCACGCAAACAGCAGCAGCAACCCGAGGATCGCTTCCACGTAGATCGTCACGAGAAACAGGATGTTGACGTCAAGATTCTTCGCGATCAACCAGATTGACCAGTGCTGGCGGACGATTTCTGGCGTTATTTGCCTTGCTCTGGCTGGCAACGGGGCGGGAAACAATCGGTGAAGACCGGCGTTTTGCCCTTCGGCAAGCTGCCGTATGGTTTCAATCGGCTTTCAATAGATCAGTGGATTTGAGCAAGCGCGTTGAGCATGACGCGGCTTCGTTCTCACAGCGTTTTCTGCGCTTCTTCGAAAATCAGACGAAAGCCGAAATAGAGGCGATAGTCACACCCTCGCCTCATCAAATGGCCTTGTGAAAGCGCTGCCAAAGGCACGAACCGCGCCTTGTTTCCGGGGGCTTGGTCATTTAGGGTCGCGCTCTCGGGAATTTAACATGTCGCACACGTATAACGGTATCGTTGAGGCCATCGGCAACACGCCCTTAATCAAGCTCAAGCGGGTTTCGGCAGCGACGGGTTGCACCATTCTTGGTAAGGCCGAGTTCATAAATCCTGGCCAATCGGTCAAGGATCGCGCGGCATTGTTCATCATTCAGGACGCTGTGAAAAAGGGCCAGCTCCGCCGCGGCGGCGTGATCGTCGAAGGCACCGCCGGCAACACCGGGATCGGTCTTGCGCTGGTCGGCAATGCCATGGGGTTTCGCAGCGTCATCGTTATTCCCGAAACGCAAAGCCAAGAAAAAAAAGACACGCTGCGGCTATGCGGCGCCGAGCTGATCGAAGTGCCGGCTGTGCCCTATGCCAATCCGAACAATTACGTGAAGATCTCCGGCAGGCTTGCGGCCGAGCTTGCGAAAACTGAAAAGAATGGTGCGATCTGGGCCAATCAATTCGACAACATCGCCAACCGTGAAGCTCACATCGAGGGCACCGGTCCCGAAATCTGGGAGCAGACCCGCGGCCGTGTCGACGGGTTCTGCTGTGCCGTGGGCACCGGAGGCACGCTCGCGGGCGTTGCCATGGCGCTCAAGTCGCGCAGCGGCGCCGTGCGGATTGCGCTGGCGGACCCGAAAGGCGCCGCGCTTTACAGCTACTACACCACGGGAACGCTGAAGTCGGAAGGATCGTCGATCACCGAGGGCATCGGCCAAGGCCGCATCACCAAGAATCTCGAAGGCGCTCCGATCGACGACGCGTTTCAAATTCCCGATGAAGAAGCCGTGCCGCTCATTTTCGACCTGCTCGAGCATGAAGGCATCTGCGTCGGCGGCTCCTCCGGCATCAACATCGCCGGCGCGGTGCGCCTGGCCAAGCTCCTCAGCCCCGGCCACACCATCGTCACGGTGCTCGCCGATTACGGCACACGTTATCAATCCAAGCTGTTCAATCCCGAGTTTCTCCGGGAGAAAAAGCTGCCGGTGCCCGCCTGGCTCGAGCGCCGATCGAACATCAAAGTTCCTTACGAATGAACTATCGCAAGCCCGCGGCGTTACCGCGTGGATCGAGACCATCATGCTGAAAGACGACAAGACCCCCACCCAACTGCCGACAAGCCGCTGGCTTGTTTCGACCGATTGGCTTGCCGATCATCTGCACGACAGCAATGTTGTCGTGGTCGACGGCAGTTATTTTCTGCCGACCGTGAAGCGCGACGCGCCTGCCGAGTATGGCGCCGGTCATATCCCAGGAGCGGTGTTCTTCGACATCGAGACAGTCTGCGACAACTCGACCGATTTGCCCCATATGCTCCCCGGCCCCAAGCATTTCGGTGAGGCCGCAAGTGCACTGGGCATCGCCGACACCGACACGATCGTCGTCTACGACAGTGTCGGCTTCTTCTCGGCGGCGCGGGTCTGGTGGACGTTTCGGATTTTTGGCGCCAAGAATGTCCGCATCCTCGATGGCGGCTTGCCAAAGTGGAAGGCCGAGGAGCGCCCGCTCAAGTCCGGTGAGACCAAACGGACGCCGCGGATCTTCAGCGCGGATATGAACGTCAATGCCGTCGCCACTTTGGCCGATGTGCGAATGATCGTTGTCGACGACAGCGCGCAGATCGTCGACGCACGGTCGGCGGAGCAATTCAGCGGGACAGCGCCGGAGCCCCGCCCTGGCCTGCGATCGGGCCACATTCCCGGCTCCTTCAACGTGCCGTCGGACAAGGTTGTGCAAGACGGACGTCTTGCGTCGCGAGATCATATTCGCAAGGCGTTCGTCAGCTCGGGCGTCGATCTGGACAAGCCAATCGTCACAACCTGCGGTTCCGGTGTCACCGCCGCGATCCTCGCTTTCGCGCTCGAAGCTCTCGGCAAGGAACCACAAGCTCTCTACGACGGCTCATGGTCGGAATGGGGTTCACGCCCCGACCTTCCGGTTGAACGCGGCTAGATGAGCCGGTCGCGCACCAAGCCCGTCGCTCTTATCAGCGGCGGGGCGAAGGGCATCGGCCAAGCCATCGCCCATCACCTCCTCGCTCAAGGCTGGCGTGTCAGTATCGTGACCTGCCGGGCAGCGGCCTGCGCCGCGCGTTCCCGCGAGGCATACGCAATGTGCTGACGCACGAAGGCGACGTTGGCCTCGAAACGACCGCGGCCGAAACCGTCGCCACCATCCTGGACCGCTTCGGCCGGCTCGACGCGCTCGTCTCCAATGCCGGTATCATGATCCGCAAGCCTTTGCGCAGGGTTACGCTGGCCGAATGGCACCACGTCTTGGACACCAATCTGACCGCGCTATTTCTGCTGGCGCGGGCTGCCGAAAAGCCGCTGCGGAAAGCGAAGGGTGCGATCGTGGCGGTCGCGTCGACTCGGGCATTCATGTCGGAGCCAAACACCAAATCGTACGCTGCGACCAAAGGCGGTCTCGTCGCCCTCACCCATTCTCTGGCAATCAGCCTTGGTCCCGATGTCCGCGTGAACTGCGTCAGTCCGGGCTGGATCGAGACCAAGAACTATCCCGCGCTCCGCCGCAAGGATCACCGGCAGCATCCTGTCGGCCGGGTCGGCAAGCCGCAGGATGTCGCCGAAATCGTTGCGTGGCTCCTCGACCGCAACCGCTCGGGCTTCGTAACCGGCGCGAACTTTACCGTTGACGGCGGCATGACGCGCAAGATGATCTACGACGAGTGAGTTGGCGCTGGCCCGTCGTGCTGGGAAGGACCCTGTGATGATCTTTCGACAACTTTTCGACAGCACGTCAGGCACCTACACGTATCTACTCGCCAGCCGCCGCGGCGGCGAAGCGCTGATCATCGACCCGGTTTTGGAGCGCGTGGACCGTTACTTGCAGCTCGTGCGCGAACTCGACCTCAAACTGGTCAAGGCTGCGGATACGCATCTACATGCCGATCATATGACTGGTCTCGGCGCGCTGCGCGACCGCACCCATTGCATCACGGTGATGGGGGAACAGACCCACGCCGACGTCGTGTCGATGCGGGTCGCAGAAGGAGACCGTATCGAAATCGAGGGACTGCAGCTAGACGTTCTGTATACGCCCGGCCATACCGACGATTCTTACTCATTCGTTTTAGGTGACCGCGTATTCACCGGCGATACACTACTGATCCGCGGCACCGGGCGAACGGATTTCCAGAATGGCGATCCGCGGGCGCAATACGATTCGATTTTCAACAAGCTGATGAAACTGCCGGATGAGACGCTGGTGTTTCCCGCGCATGACTACAAGGGCGACACCGTCTCGACCATCGGCGAGGAAAAGGTTTTCAACCCGCGCCTCAAGGTCAAATCGATCGATGAATACGTCGACCTCATGAACAGCCTCCATCTGCCCAATCCAAAGATGATGGACGTGGCAGTGCCGGCCAACATGCATGTCGGCCTTCATCAGGAAGACATCGCCCGCAAAGGCTGGGCCGTCAGCGCGGCCGAAGCGATCGCTCTGCGCGGCCGCCCGGACGTCTCGATCATCGATCTACGGGAGAAGAGCGAACGCGAGAAACACGAAATCATCCCGGGCTCTTTGCATGCGCCGTATCCTGAGTTGCCTGAACAGATCAGCGCCGGCGGGATGTTGCACGAACTGGCGGCGGCGACCGGCAAGCAACTCATTTTCTACTGCGCGTTCGGCGAACGCTCAGCGATGGCCGTGCAGGCCGCCCAAGACGCCGGCCTCAAGACTGCCTGCCACATCCAGGGCGGCATCGATGCGTGGAAGAAAGCAAGCGGCCCAGTGACGCGGGGACCTTAGACGGGGCACCAAAAATTCGAAAGCCGCAGGCCGATCATGTCCTGCGGCTTTCTCTTTTGACGCACGCCGCGGGGAGGCGAAATCAACGTGCGCCGTCACAACTATTGCGGCTTAGAGGTGCGTGTCCCGGTCGTTGTCGCCGCTTTCACCCATCAGCGGGCGCACGGGGCCGGCACCGCGGTCATCCTGACCAAAGCGGCGGCCATGGCCCCAACCGCGACCGTCTTGTCCACGGCCACCGGGGTTCATGCCGCGGCCGTCGCGATCATTGCCGGAGCCTTGGCGCCAGCCGCGGTTGCCGTCACGATGATGGTGCGGCCTCAGCACGCGCGCCAGCGTCGTGAACCGGGCCTTTTGTGCGTCGGTCAGGCTCATATAAAGCGGCGCTCCCGCATCCGCGATCTTCTTGAGAGCGGCGCTGGTCTTGGACATGTTGTCGGCACGGCGCGACATCCGATCGAACGGCGATGTCGGCGTCGGCTGGTCACCCGACAGGCGCGCTTGGCGGCGTTGGGCCTGCAGCTGGACCATGTCGCGCAGCGCCTGCTCGAAAGCGGGCCAATTCTTGGTCTGGTCCTGCGTGAGTTCGAGACCGGCCTTGAGCGCTGCGATACGGGCGTCAACAAAAGCCGCCCGGTCTTCCTGACTCATCTGGTGGCGACGTTCCACGCGCGGACCGTTGCCATCAAAACCTCGGCGATCGCCGAAGCGCTGTTGCGCATAGACGAACGAAGAGCCGGCTATCGCGATAATCGCCGTCGCGGCCAGCACAGGCTTGAGCATTTTTCTCCTCCACGGATCGCAAGGGATCACAATGTATCGCAAGTAGAGGACTGCTCCAGCTACAAGACAAGTTAAACTTTTTTCAGGTTGGCCTTATAGGCAGGTTACAACTCCGTAATGTTTAAAACTCTTTGAGTTGTGCAAGTTTAACAATGTATTTCATATCGAAACAAATAGAATTGTCGGCCATTTCTACTTCAATATACAGGCCGTCAGTGCAATATTTGCTGCAGAAATAGCCGCGTCCGCTCGTGTTGCGGGTGATTGAAGAAGGCTTTTGGCTCGTTGACTTCCACGATCTGGCCGTCGTCCATAAAAATCACCCGGTCAGCCACCTGACGCGCGAAACCCATTTCGTGAGACACGACGAGCATCGTGATGCCGTCGCTCGCGAGTTCCACCATGGTGTCGAGCACCTCCTTGACCATCTCCGGATCGAGCGCCGAGGTCGGCTCGTCGAACAGCATGATGTTCGGGTTCATGCACAGCGCGCGCGCGATGGCGACCCGCTGCTGCTGGCCGCCGGACAGCCGCGCCGGATATTTATGCGCCTGTTCGGGAATCTTTGACCCGCGCCAGATAGCTCATGGCGATCGCCTCGGCGTCGCGCCTGGGCATGCGGCGCACCCAGATCGGCGCCAGCGTGCAGTTCTCCAAGACCGTAAGGTGCGGAAACAGATTGAACTGCTGAAACACCATGCCGACGTCGCGCCGCACAGCGAGAATCTGCTTCGGATCGTCGGTCAGCTCGATCCCATCGACGATGATGCGTCCGCTCTGCCAATCCTCCAGCCGGTTGATGCAGCGAAGCAACGTCGATTTGCCGCCGCCGGACGGCCCGCAGATCACGATGCGCTCGCCGCGCATGACCTTGAGATTGATATCGCGGAGCACGTGAAAGTCGCCGTACCATTTGTTCAAGGCGATGGCTTCCACCGCGACCTCGGGCCTCGATGTGACCGTTGCGCCCAACTCCTGCGATGCCTTGTCCATGCCGACCTTTCAGCGCCGGCTCGCGCGCGCCAGTCGCACTTCCACGCGGCGGGCGTAGCGCGACATGCCGTAGCAGCAGGCAAAATAAAATATCGCGGCGAAGGCGTAGCCTGTCACGGCAATGTTCGGGCTCGCCCAGCGCGGGTCGCCGCGGGCCGCCTCGATCGTGCGCAGAAAATCGAAGATTCCGACGATGAAAACCAGCGTCGTGTCTTTGAAGAGACCGATGAAGGTGTTCACGATATTGGGCAGCGTCACTCGCAGCGCCTGCGGCAGAATGACGAGCGCCATCATGCGCCAGTAGGACAGCCCCAGTGCGCGCGAGGCCTCGTATTGGCCGCGCGGGATCGCCTCAAGGCCGCCGCGCACCACTTCGGCCATGTAGGCCGACGCAAACATCGCCACGCCGATGAGCGCGCGCAGCAGTTTGTCGGGTGCAAAGCGTTCTGGAACGAACAGCGGCAGCATGACGCTCGCCATGAACAGCACGGTAATTAACGGCACCCCGCGCACGAATTCGATGAACATGACCGAGAAAGCCCTGATCACCGGAATATTTGAGCGCCGCCCCAATGCCAGGAGGATGCCCAACGGCAGCGAAAACGCCATGCCGACCGTGGAGACAACGATCGTCACCAGCACGCCGCCCCACAGCGCGGTCGGCACTTCGACAAGGCCGAGAACAGGCAGGCCGTAAAGCAGCACGTAGGACAAAAGCGGCAGGACAATGAAGAAATAGACTGCGCCAATGTCCCGCCGCGGCGCCCGCAGCCACAACAGCCAACCGATGCCGAACGCCAGCGCAATGAAGAATACATCGACCCGCCAGCGCTCACCGATCGGATAAAAGCCATAGACGAAATAGGAAAACCATACCCGCACGAACGCCCAGCAGGCTCCAGGGATTGGATTCTCCGGCGAGGCCAGGCAAGCCTCACGGCCTGACCCACTCCATACCGCGTTAAACACGAAGAATCGCAGCATCGGCGGCACCGCCCACGCAAAGAACACAAGGCAAAAGAGCGTCAGCGCGACGTTTGTGGGCGACGAGAGCAGATTGGCGCGCACCCATCCGGCCACGCCGCGGGCAGCGGCGGGCGGCGGCAGTCTCTCTGCCGGTGTCTGGCGAAGAAAACTGAGCGAGGTGGCGGAGGTCGAAGCCATCGCTGTCAGCGCTCCGCGATGCCGATGGCCCGGCCGTACAGTCCCATCAGCAGCGACGTGACCAGGCTGATGGCGAGATAGACCGCCATGGTGATGGCGACGACCTCGACGGCCTGACCGGTGATGTTGAGGACCGAACCGGTAAAGACCTGAAAGAGGTCCGGATAGCCGATGGCCACCGCCAGCGAGGAGTTCTTGATCAGATTGAGGTACTGGCTGGTCAATGGCGGAACGATGACCCGCATGGCTTGCGGGACGATGATGCGGCGCAAGGTCGTGCCGGTCGGCAGGCCGAGCGCTTGCGCGGCCTCTGTCTGACCCTGCGGCACCGCGAGCACGCCGGCGCGGACGACTTCGGCAATGAAGGCCGCCGTGTAGATCGAGAGCGCGAGAAGAAGGGCGGCAAACTCGGGCAGGATCTCAAGGCCGCCGCGAATATTGAAACGCCCCACGTCAGGATACGTAAAGGACAGCGGAAAGCCTGCCAGCACAAATGCAGCGAGCGGCAACCCGATGATCAGTCCCAATGCCGCCCAGCCGACATGGACCCGCACACCCGTTCGCTTCTGACGCAATCGCGCCCAGATATGCAAAGCAACCGCCGCGCCGACGCCAACCAACAGCGCGGCAACGACAGCGCCGAAATCCGCAGCAAATTCCGGGCGCGGCAGAAACAGCCCGCGATTGTTGAGAATGGCGTATCCGGGCAGCGCTATACTGCCGCGCAATTCCGGCAAGGCCTTCAGAACCGCGTTGTACCAAAACAAAAGCTGAAGAAGGAGAGGAATGTTGCGGATCAGTTCCACATATCCGCCGGCCAATCGAGCCACCAGCCAATTGTGGGAGAGCCGCGCAAGTCCGATGATGAAGCCGAGCACAGTCGCAAGCACGATGGCGAGGCTCGCGACCAGCAGCGTGTTGAGCAGGCCGACCCAAAACGCGCGTCCGAACGTCGATGTACTGGGGGAATAGGCAATCAGCGTTTGGCTGATATCGAAACCAGCCGTGTTGCTCCAAAAACCGAACCCGGACGCGATGTGGGCATGTGCGAGATTTTGCGCTGCGTTGAACGCCGCCGCTCCGGCGATGGCGAGAAGCAGCGCCACAAAGGCTGTCTGTAGCGCAACATTGACGATCCGGCGCACCGTGCGCGTGGATAATCCGATCGGCAGTCTCGGCGAGGAGGAAGTGGCAGCCTCACTCACGGACCGGCTCTGACGTCAACGCAGCAGCGGCGACAACCGCTCAGCGTACCGGCAGGCCGTATTGCAACCCGCCTTTGGTCCATAGAGCATTGAGGCCGCGCGAGATCTTCAACGGCGAGCCTTGGCCGACATTGCGCTCAAAGCTTTCGCCGTAATTGCCCATGTTCTTGATGATACGATAGCCCCAGTCGTTAGTCAGGCCGAGCGCGTCGCCGAATTGCCCCTCGGCGCCGAGCAGCCGGCGAACTTCCGGGTTGTCGGACTTCATTTTCTCGTCGACGTTGCTCTTGGTTACGCCAAGCTCCTCGGCATCGAGCATGACGTAATGGGTCCACCGCACGATGTCCTCCCAATTATCGTCGCCTTGGCGTACGGCGGGACTGAGCGGCTCTTTGGAGATGATCTCAGGCAGCACAATGTGCGCGGTCGGGTCGGCCAGGAGAACGCGCTCGCCGTAGAGGCCCGACGAATCGGTCGTATACGAATCGCAGCGGCTCGCTTCGTAGGCCTTGATAGCTTCATCCGCCGTCGCAAACGTGACCGTCTTGAGCGACATGTGGTTGGAGCGGAAATAGTCGGCCAAGTTCAGCTCCGTTGTGGTGCCCTGCTGGACGCACACTGACGCGTCGTTGAGCTCCAGCGCCGAGCTGACCTTCAGCGCCTTGCGAACCATGAAGCCTTGGCCGTCATAAAAATTCACCGCTGCGAAGTCGATGCCGAGCGAGGTATCGCGCGACATCGTCCAGGTGGTGTTGCGCGACAACACGTCGATTTCGCCCGATTGCAGGGCGGTGAAGCGATTGGCTGCCGTCAGAGGTACGAACTTGACCTTGGTCGGATCGTTGAAGATCGCCGATGCAATGGCGCGGCAAAAATCGACATCGAAGCCAACCCAATTGCCCTGCGAGTCGGGCATGCCGAAGCCCGCCAGCGTGCCGTTGGCGCCGCAGATGAGTTGCCCCCGGTCCTTGACCGTCTTGAGCGTCGCCTGCGACCAGGCGGCTTGCGACGAGAACGCAAGCGTCATTGCAATGGCGATTGCCGTAACGAGACGTTTCATGAGCAAGCCTTTCAGCATGAATCGCGCGCCGAAGCAGAATCATCCGGCACGCCCCGAGGCAAGTCCCAACCCGGCGCCATCTGAGAACGATCGCGTTGCTAGGTCAAGGGGTTGACGAGCCCGGGGTAATGGCGCAACCGGCATGCTAAGCTATAGCACACGAAAGACATAAGGATGAACGACAGCAGTTCCGGCCGGCCTTCGCCGCCGCGGCGCCCGGAAACCAGCGCGGTGACCGCCGGGCGCGATCCAAAGTCGCACCACGGCTTCGTCAACCCGCCGGTCTACCATGCCTCCACCGTGCTCTATCCGAGCGCTGAGGACTATGTAGCACATCGCTCGCGCTATCAGTACGGACGGCGCGGCACGCCGACCACCGAAGCGCTCGAACAGGCGATCCAAGAACTCGAGGGCCCGAAATGCGTCGGCGTGTCGCTCTTGCCGTCTGGACTAGCGGCCGTTTCCACGGCGCTGCTTTCTGTTGTCCGCGCCAGAGATCATCTGCTGGTGACCGACAGCGCTTACGGTCCGACGCGCAATTATTGTGAGCACATCCTCAAGCGCCTTGGCGTCACCACTACCTACTTCGACCCCGTCATCGGACCGGAGATCGCCGAACAATTCCGTCCGAACACGCGCGCCATCTTTCTCGAGTCGCCGGGCTCGCTGAGCTTCGAGATGCAGGACGTCACCACGATCGCCAAGGTGGCTCATGCCAAAGGCGCTATCGTGCTCATGGACAACACCTGGGCCAGCCCGCTCTACTACCGGCCGCTCGAGCACGGCGTCGACCTCGCAATCCAGGCCGGCACGAAATATATCGGCGGCCACTCCGACGTGATGCTCGGTACGGTGTCGGCCAATGCCGCGCAGGTGGCGAGCCTCAAAGAGACGGTTCGGCTGAGCGGTCTCTGCGTCGGTCCGGACGATGTCTTTCTCGGCTTGCGCGGCTTTCGTACCCTCGCGGTGCGGCTCGATCGCCATTACAAATCGGGACTGGAGGTCGGCCGCTGGCTGGAGCAGCGGCCTGAAGTTCTACGAATGCTGCATCCGGCGATGCCGAGCCATCCGGGGCATGTGCTGTGGAAGCGCGATTTCACCGGCGCGTCGGGCCTGTTCAGCATGGTGTTGAAGCCGGCGCCGCAAAAAGCGGTGTACGCGTTTCTTGATACGCTTGAACTATTCGGCATCGGCGCCTCATGGGGCGGCTACGAAAGCCTCGCTATTCCGTTCGACTGCGCGCCGGTGCGCACGGCGACCAAGTGGGCGCCGGGCGGCCCGACCGTGCGGTTTCATATCGGTCTCGAAGCCGTGGACGATCTCCTGGGCGATCTCGAACGCGGCTTTGCGGCGCTAGCAGCCGCCGCGCGCAACTAAATTTAGTCGTCCGCTCAAACAGCGGTGGCGGTGGCTTTGCGTTCGTGCAAAACAAAATAGAGATTGCGCAGATAAACAAAGACGCCAAAACCCTGGCCGGCGATGAAAACCGCATCCTTACGGTAGAGCGAATAGATAAAGAGCAGCACGCCGCCGCCAATGGAGAAGAGCCAGAACGCAAGCGGAATGACGCTTCGTCCGGCCCGTTCGGAAGCAATCCACTGCACGACGAACCGCATCGTAAACAGGCCCTGCGCCAAAAAGCCCAACAACACCCACCAATCGAGCTTGGTGACGAACACATCGATCAGGTAGGCGCCGACTGCGTGTGACAGGTCAATGAGCAAGGGTCACCTCCTCATACTGCGGAACGCGCTTGCGGCGGCGGATCAGCCACCAGACGCCAAAGAGGTCAAGAATGCCGACCCACAGCCGGTCCCACAGACCATAATTGGAGACGCCGTGCTGACGCGGCCGGTCGACGACGTCAACGTAGGCGACATCAAATCCTTCACGCCGAACCAGCGCCGGCATGAAACGATGAAGCGCATCAAAATACGGCAGCGCAAGGTACAGGTCGCGGCGAAACGCCTTAAATCCGCAGCCTGAATCCCTGGTGCCGTCCTTGAGGATCGCCCCGCGCACGCCGTTGGCGATCCGCGACTGCAGTTTCTTAAAACCCGTCGATTTTCGTCCGACGCGCTGTCCGGCCACAAGGCCGACGCCGGCTCCGGCCTGCTCCAGCTTGGCGATAAGGGCCGGAATGAAGGCCGGGTCGTTTTGACCGTCGCCGTCGAGCGTAACGATCACGGGCGCGCGGGCGTTCAAGACGCCGGTGCGGACGGCAGCCGACTGGCCGCACGATTGGGCGTGCCGGATTTGCCGCAACCAGGGGCGCTGCGCCATCAGACCGCGAAGTTCGGTTTCGGTCGCGTCAGTCGAGCCGTCATTGACGTAGACAATCTCGAACGCGCGGCCCTGCAGCGCCGCAGCGATTTCAACGACAAGCGGCGCGATATTGCCGGCTTCGTTTTTTGCCGGCACGACCACGGTGACCGCGGGAGCGGGATCGTGCCCGTTACTCTGCAACATGGCCGAAGCTTCTAGAGCGCATCCTGACGGGGTTCAATGAGCCGCGAGCACCGGTTAACGGCAGGCCATGGCCTGGCGCAAAGCGGCACCGATCCGCCGCAGCGACGGGCCCGGATACGCCCGCAGGTCAGCCGCCGAAAACACCAGCAGCCGCGCCGCAAACCAGCGGCGCACCAAAAGTGCACCGATCACTCCGACCAAGCCGCCGGCAATCACGTCGCTCGGATGGTGGGCAAGGACAATGACGCGGCTGAGCATGATGATCAGCGCATAGAGCCACATGACGCCCCGCGCGCGCGGCCAGATCGCGACGATCGCGATGGCCGCCGAGGCCGCCGTCGTCGCGTGGCCGGACGGCATGCTGGCGTATTCGGGCCGCCATACGAACGGCACGTAAGCGAACGGATCATCAAAGGTGCCGACATAGGGCCGCGCCCGGCCGATCAGGCGCTTGACGATGGTCACGAACAAACCCGGCGCGGCGATCGCCAGGAACAAAAATCCGAAGCGGGCGGCAAGCGATGCAAGCACGGCCCGCGAGACGTGCGGCAAGGCGGGCGATATCGCCGCCGCAAGGACCAGCACGGCGAATCCGAATGGAATAAGAAACCAGCCGGAGAGGCCAAAATTGGTGATCTCCTCGAACGCGTCAGTCAGTGGCAGCGGCAAATGCTTCGCCCAGTTGCTCGCCGCCGTATCCAAAAAGAACATCGAAGCAATGATCACGAGCAGCGTCACGGCGGCCGCCACGTAGGACACGGCGCGGGGCCGCGGCGGGTACGCCCGCCGCGGCCGCGCCAGCGCCGCGAGCCACTGCGCCAAAGTGTTGAGCGTGTCTTTCAGGAGCGCCGGCGAGCCGCCCAGCGAACCGGCTGCGGAACCGGTCTGCGGCGCGGGTTTGAGGTCATTGGACGGCGCCCGCGTCAGAGTCACGGCGCGCCTTCCGATCGAAAGACCGCAATGGTGATCGGCTGACCATTGCTGAAGTTGAACGCCTCGATATTCGGTCCGCGATTGTAACGAAGCCCGACCGCTTCCGCGCGCAGCGCAAAGGCGCGCTCCTGATGGGTATCGACGAATGCAAAACGGCAATCACCTTGCCGCAGGAAGTCCGCAGCACTCGAGGCGTCCGTCAGCCGTGTCGCGGTGCCCACGAGGAACACCAGGCTCGGTTCCTCATACCCGACGCTCGCGGCGATCGGATGCTCGCAGTTGGAATGCCGCAACACGTCGGAAAACATGACGGCGGGGAAGACCGGGGTGAGGGACGGAACGACAACGGCATAGACGCCGCACGCCATGAGAGCCGCGGCCACACTGGCGCGAACGAAAGACCGCTCGGGGCCGTCCTCTTCGAACAACAGCCAGGCGAACAGTCCGCACACGATGGCGCCGGCGAAGAACGGCCACGCCAACAGCGCAAGATCGCGATTGATGATGACGGCTCCGACTACGACCAGGATGCTGGTGATGATCGGCACGATGAACCACCACATGATGCCGCGCACGAGCCATATCCGCCGCGACAGCACCTTTGAATTCGACCGCTCCGGCGATAAGGATCGCGATGGCCGGATAAAGCGGCAGCACATAATGCGGCAGCTTGGTCACGACCAGTTCGAACACGATCCATGACGGAATGAGCCAGGCGAGCAGAAACCGCGCCGCCGGCTCCCGGCGCACCGCCCACACGGAGGGCGCCGCCAGTCCAGCCAGCATTGAAGCGGGAAAGAACGTGACAAAGAACAACACAAAGTAGAGTCCGGGCGGTGCGCCATGGGTCTCCTTTGCGCTTGCGATCTTGCCGAGCATGTCCTCCCCGACAGAGTCGAGCAGGAAAGTCGAGCCGACCCGCAGATAGATCGCGATAAACCACGGCAATACGATCAGAAGGACCCAGGCGAAGCCTGCGAGCGGACGTAACGCCAGCAGCCAGCGTCCAGACCGTTCGAGGATCGACAGCGCGAGCGCGGCAAGTCCGACGAACATCAGAATCAGCGGTCCTTTGATGAGGATGCTGGCGGCGACCGCCGTCCAAAAAGCAGCAAGCATGCCCCAGCCCAAGCCGGCAGCGGCGCCATCGCGAGGCGCGAGGTAAGCGCGCGCCAGCACGCCCATCGCGGGGATCACAGTGAACAGCAGCATGGCGTCGGTCTTGGCGAGGCGGGCTTCGACGCCGAGCAGGGTCGAACTCGCCATCATCAAAGCCGCAAGCAACGCTCCGCGCCGGCTGACGAAGGCAAGCGCACACCAATAGGTCGTCAGCACCGCCCCGATCGCGCCGAGCAGCGACGGCATGCGATAGAGCCAGATCGTCGTGCGGGCGTCCGGCACGCCGAGCGCCTCCGCCGTCTTCACAAAGGCCGCTTGCAGCCAATAAATGCCGACCGGCTTTTTGTAGCGAACCTCATCCTGAAATCGGATGTCGATGTAGTCGCCGGTCTCGATCATCTGCTTGGTCGCCTGCGCGAACCGTGCCTCGTCGCGGTCGACCGGCGGAATTTGGAAGAAGCCGGGCAGGAACAGAATGAGCGACGCCAATACGAGCACGCCGACGGCACGGCGGTGGCTACTTGCGGCGAAATCAAAAAACGCGGCGAAGCCGTTGGCCGGCCAAAAGGACAGCGGCGCCGTGCTGCTGGTCGTGGTCATGCCCTGCCGCTCTCGCCGTCCCAGCGCCCCCCGCCGACTCCGATGAGGTGGCTCTAGCACGTTGCTGGGACACGATCTTGTCCGAAAAGCGCCGCAGGGCCCGGCAGCGGCGTGAACAAACGACTGGGGGATCGCGCTCTAAATGCAAGCCAGAAATAAAGAAATGCTATCCGCAGGCGAGCCCGCGTAGCTATTTCGCCGCTGTGGTCCCGGCCCGGCCGTCGCACGGCGAAATCGGGCAAGCCGCGCTTTCGGCCCGAATGATCCCCCTCGCTGCAGAGGGGTCCTCGACCCGGACTACCACGCTGTCGGCCGCGCCTGAGGCGTCCATCACGGTGACGCGGGAGAAGCCTGGGCCTGCGGGTTTGAAGAACAGCGCGCCGGCACCTTGGGCCGGAGCTGGCACGCCATCGACCAGCACCGTCAGCGGCCCGGAAACGCCTGTGACCTTCAGCGGAACCGGATCGGGCTTGCCGCCGCTTTCCGATAGATCGAGCCTGGCGCCATTTGGGGGATAAAGGATGCGGAGACCCGGCCGTCCGGCGCCGGCGAGACGGTCCGGCTGGAAATGCCGGAGCGGCGGCGGCAGTTTGGCGTTCGAGGCCACCAGCACGTCTTTGGGCTGCCGCGGAAGTGCGACGGGGGTCCCTGCCCGCGCGAAGGCCTCGAACAGGATCGGAGCCGCCGCTTCACGCCCGATCAGACCCGGCACGGGCGCGCCGCCGGGCCGGCCGACCCAGATGCCGATAGTGCGCTTGCCGTCGAAGCCGACGGACCAGGCGTCGCGATAGCCGTAGCTGGTGCCAGTCTTGAATGCGATGCGAACCGGCGTGCCGTTCTGCGGCGGCGCAGTGCCAAGGAGCACGTTGGCCACATACCAGGCGGCGAACGGCTCCATGAGCCGGCGCGCCTCTGGCACCGGCCCGCCGGCGCGCTCGGCCAGCGGCAACGTCGTGCCAAGCCGCGCGATCCCCGAATAGAGCATCACCAGATCGGCGAGCCTAATTCCGACGCCGCCGAGACCGACGGCGAGCCCTGGTGCATCACCGACCGGAAGCACGAGTGACGCGCCGGCTTGCGCAAGGCGAGCCGATAAGCGGCTTGGCCCAACCTGATCGAGCACCGCGATAGCCGGGACGTTGAGCGAGAGCTGCAGCGCCTGACGGACCGACACGGTGCCCTGATAGGTGAAGTCGAAATTTTTGGGTGCGTAGGTGCCGTAGCGCACCGGGCGATCGTCGATCAGGGTTTCGGGGTGGATGAAGCCATCCTCAAAGCCGAGCCCGTAAATGAACGGCTTTAAGGTCGAGCCCGGCGAGCGCAGCGCGACTGTCATATCCACCTGACCGGCATGCCGCTGGTCGAAATAGGCCGGCGAGCCGACCCGGGCTTCGACGGTACCGGTGGCGTTATCGACCGCCACAATGGCGAGCGAGACATCCGGCCCAAGCGCGGCCGCCAAAGTGCGGATCCGCTCGCGCGCCAGGTCCTCGAACTCTTTTGCAATGTCGCATCGATAGTCAGGCGAATTTCGCCAGCCCCGTGCAAGTCCGCGATCGCGCGATCGGCGGCAAGCGGCGCGAGCATCGGCATCGCCAGACGGCCGGAGGGCACAGGTTCGGTCTTGGCGAACGCGATTTCGTCGGCCGGCACCAGTCCGGTGGCGGCGAAGCGATCAAGCACCCGATCGCGCGCGGCGCGAGCGGCTTCTGCTGACCGATCGGGCCTTCGTAGCTCCGGCGATTGCGGCAGAGCGACCAGAAGCGCGGCCTCGCCGAGCGTGAGCCGCCGCGGCTCTTTGCCGAAATACGCAAGCGAGGCAGCGCGAATGCCCTCGATGTTGCCGCCGTAGGGGGCGAGTTCGAGATAGAGCGACAGGATCTGATCTTTGCTCAGCGAATGCTCGATCTCGATCGCCCGCACCATCTGGCGAAGTTTTCCCTGAAGGTCACGCCCATGACGGTGCTCGAGCAGGCGCGCCACCTGCATGCTCAGCGTCGAAGCCCCGGATCGGATGTGACCGGTGCTTACAAGCTGCAAACCCGACCGCACCAGCGCCAGCGGATCGACGCCGTGATGCGCACGAAAACGTTTGTCTTCGTACGCAAACAGGACGTCGAAAAACCGCGGATCGACGTCGGCAATGGACGCCGGTAGCCGCCAGCGGCCTTCGTCGGTCGCATAGGCGCGCAACAGCCGGCCGTCGCGATCGACAACACGTGTGGAAAACGCAAGCTCACGGCCGAGCGGCGCCGGACCGAGAGAGCTGATCCACCACCACGCCGCGCCGGCAAACGACGCGCACGCGAGAAGTAAAACCAGGACGGAGAAACGCACACCGCGCCGCCGCCACGGCCGGCCGGCCTCCTCCAAAAGCGAGGGGGCCTTTTTCTGGTCGGTCAGTTCAGCCATGGCGTGGAGCACGCATTCTTATTTGCTCGCCACAACCTCAACCGAACCGGTATCGGTTCGGCCGAAACGGTCCGGACGATACATATCCTCGACCGTCGCTTGCGGCCGCACGTACTTTCCGGGCGCCACCGCGCGAACGACATACGCGACGGTGAACACGGCGGGATCGCCGCTCTTGCGCTCGAAGGCCGCGGTAAACCGGTCGTCGCGGAACTCGGAATTGACCGGCTCCTGAGCGTCGGTGATCCACGACACCGTACCGGTATCGCCGGACGAGACGAGATGCGGATTGTCGATCTCGAAGCCCGCCGGCAGATAATCGGCAACGATGAGGCGGCCGTATTGGGGCTGCGCCTCGGTGATCTTCAGCACTACCACAAGACGGGTGTTCTGTTTGACCTGCTTCGGATCGACCGGATCGCCGTCGAGCGTGTAGGTGAGACGTTCGATCTTGAAGCCTTTCTCCGCGGCAGGCTCCGGCGTCAGCGGCGCGCCGGTGACCGTCACCATCGCCCTTGCTTCGTTATCGCCGGTGTTGGTGATGCGGAGCGGATCCTTCAGGTCGGGGGCGCGGATAGTGCGATAGAGCGTGCGCTTGACCGCTTGTCCGCCGACGTCGAGCGAGACACTGCTCGCATCCTTCGACATCGAGGCCGCCGCCAGCAGCAGCCAGGCGTCCTCCTGGGTCGATGTCGGCTGCAGGAACGCACGCGACGCCTCGACCCGCTGCACCGCCCCTTCGATCGTGGCACGGTTCGCGTTGCTCTCGGAGGCGAGCGTCACCAGCACGGCCGCGTCACGCAATGTCGAGCCGTAATCCTCGCGGCCGAACAGATCGGGCTGCGGCTTCGGCCCGAGCGCATCCAAGGCTGCGGCGTAGACGCGCTCGGCGCGGCCCCGGTCGCCGACCAGCGCAAGCGCCGCCGCGATCTGCGCCTTCGCGATCGGCGTCGGCAAGCTGTCAAGCTTGGCGTCCGCGAGGTAGCGAAGGTCGCCGATCGGCGCCATGCCGTTACGGGCGAGCACGTAGAGTGCGTAGGCAAGTCCGGTGCCGCCGTTCTTGGCCGGATCGTTCGACACCGCGATGGCGTTGTGCAACCGGTCGAGCGCGAGCTTGAACGCGACGTCCGGCACATTGAACTTGCGTTCGCGGGCGCGCGTCAGGAAGTCGCTGACGTAGGAGTCGAGCCACAGGTCGTCGCCGCCAGGGCTCCACAGGCCGAACGATCCGTTGGCGCCCTGCCGCGTCAACAGCTGATCGATCGTGTCGCGAATGCGCTGATTGTAGCCGTTGTCGATCGCGGCGACACTCGCATCCGCGGCGAGGTCGCTCAGATAGAGGAGCGGCATCGCCCGGCTCGTGATCTGCTCCGAGCAGCGATACGGATAGCGGTCCAGCGCGGCCAGGAGACTTGCCGCGTCGAGCGCTGTCGATGAGCCGACGGAAATCGACACGCTGCCGGTGCCGGGGACGAGATCTGCGAACAGATCGTTCGACACGGTCAGGCTTTCGCCTTTGGCGATCGGCTTCACGGTCCGCCGGGCGAGAATTTGCGCAGGCGGCCTGACGTTCATGACGAAGCTGCGATCGAGCACGAAGCCGCTCGGTCCCGTCACACTGATCCTGACGGTACCGCTTCCTGCCGCGTTGGCGGTGATCGGGATGGTGACCGCGCCGCGCTCTTGGGCGCGCAGCGTCAGCTTCTGATTGGCGCCAGCACCGGCGACGATGGCGTCCGCCGTCGTGACGGCGATCGCGTAATCGCCGGCCTGCCCTTCGACGTTATCGAGATCGAGGTGGACGCTCGACCGGTCGCCCGGCAGCATGAAGCGCGGCAATGTCGCGGTCAGCACGACCGGATCGCGCACGATCACATCAGTCGATGCATGACCGATCTTGCCGTTGCTCCAGGCCACCGCCATGACGCGGAGCGACCCGGAGAAATCGGGCACGTCGAATGCAACCTCGGCAGCGCCGTCCTGGCCCACGGTGATGAGGCCCGAATAGAGCGACACCGGCGGACCGGTCGGCGGGCTGCCTTGCAGCTGCGCGCCCTCGTCGCCGCCGGTGCGGATCTGGCCGCGCACGCCTTGCATGCCGTCGATCAGATTACCGTAGAGATCGCGGATCTCGGCCGACAACGCCCGCTGTCCGAGGTAGTAATCGTCGGGCGACGGCGGCTTGTAGTTCGTCAGATTGAGAATGCCGACGTCGACGGCGGCAACCACCATCCTCGCCTCCTCGCCGGCGGCGAGCCCGTCGATCTTGATCGGAATGCGGAGGTTCGCATCGGGCCGCATCAGCGACGGCGCCGTCATGTTGACGGTCAGCGTCTTGGCGGCGTGGTCGACCGAGAACCACTGCACGCCGATCGCGCGGCCCGGCATGCGTTGCGCCGGCGCGTCGAGCGGACGGCGCAGCGTCGCAACGATATAGGCGCCGGTTCCCCAATCGCGGCCGACCGGCACCTTGATCTGCGAGACGCCCTCTTTGACGTCGGCGGTCTGGGTCGCGAACAGCTTATCGCCAACGACATTGAGCGTCACACGGCCGGCGCTGCGCGCGGTCACGGCCACCGTCATGGTGTCGCCCGCCTTGTACTCGCTCTTGTCGAGGGCGACTTCGAGCATGTCGGGCGTGTCGGCGCTCGAATTCGACATACCAGCCGGCACTGAACTCAACCGATGTCGTTACGCTGGTTGCATCGGGCGTGGACACGACCAGCCGGTAACGGCCGAAATTGACCGGCAGCGAAATTCGCGCCGCCTTGTTGACCGTGGTGTCGATGGTGCCGTCGGACACGCGCGACGTGGTGTGCACCGGCTCGAAGTGCCACGTGTTGTCGCGCCGGTAGAATTGATAGTGGGTTTCGATCCGCATCAGCTCGTAGTGGAGGCCGCGCTGCGCGACCGCCGTGCCGTCCGGCGCGGCGACCATGACGTCGAAATTCGCGTTCGAGCCGTCGGCAAGCGAGCGGCCGGTGAACATCGGTTTGACACCGATCATCTTGCCGGTGGGTGCAACCGGCAGCGTGATCTTGCGCTCGACCGCGCGTCCGCCCGATTCAGCCATACGGACCGCGATTTGTGCCTCGAGCGGATGCGTGCTCAACGGCGGCTTGTCGATATTGACCTTAAAGCTTGCCTTGCCCGCATTGTCGGTGGTCGGCAGGTCTTCGAGCGTCTGCCGCGTGGGATCAATTTCCTCGTCGGCAAGCCCGAACTGATAATCGGCAAAGCCAGGACGCTCTTTCGCAACCGCAATCGTCATCTCACCTTCGAGATCGAGACCCGTGGCCGGCGCGCCATAGAGGAAGCGGCCTGCGACGTCGATTGTCGCAGCGGCCGTCTGCGAGATTTTGCCAGTCGGCGAAGTCAGATCGAACTCGATCCGATCGGGAACGTAATCTTCGACGAGGAACGTCGTCTCGCCGACGGCGGGACGTTTCGGATCGGTATAAGCGCTGACGTGCCACGTTCCGGTCGCCGCCGAACCCGTGATCGGGAGCGTCAAGGCGTAACCACCTAATCCCTGATCCTGAAGCAGCGTCCGTTTGAACTCGACGCCATCGGGCCGTTCGACCACGAGCGTCAGGGGCGCATTGTGGGCGGCAGCGCCGAGCGGGTCGCGCAGCAGCGCCGTGAGATAGACCGTCTCACCCGACCGGTAGACGCCGCGCTCAGCGTAGACGAACGCATCCAGACCCTCGGCGGCGGGACGCCCGGAGACGCCACGGTCCGTCAGGTCGAACGCCGTGGTTGTCAGGCTGAGGAAAGCGAAGTCGCCCTGCGCATCGTTGACGGACAGCAAGGCCGGCGCGGAGGCGCCCTCCCCGTTGGCGAGGCCGGCCTCGAACTGCACATGGCCGCTCGCATCGGTACGGCGCGTCGCCAGCACTTCGTTGGCGCGCGAAATCAGCCGCACCTCGATGCCGCCCTTGGCGTCAGCGGTCGCCAGCGAATTGACGAAGGCGTGGATGCCATCGTTGCCGGAGAATGCGGCGAGGCCAAGATCGGAAACGATGAACCACTGGGTGGCGAGCGAATCGTAATTGTTGTCGACGTTCGCCGTTTCCTGCGGCTGCGCGACCATGACGTAGATGCCCGGCTTGATGTCGCCGATGGCCTGATCCACCGGGAACGCCGTCGTGATCTCGGTATTGAGCTGCTGGTCGACCGAAAGCTCGCCCTTCCAGACCGCAATACCGCGGCGCTCCTTGAGGCGATCGATGTCATAGCGGTCCAGGCTGGTCTGAAAATCGCCGCGGCCGTAGCCCACGCCTTCGATCACATCGATCAGATTGCGATCGGTGATGCGGTAGATTTCGACTTCGACCGCGTGCGTGTTGACGCTGATCACCGGAATGCCGCGCTGACCGGCGCGCGGCAACACATAGGCGGTGGTCGAGAAACGCACCGACGGACTGCGATCTCGCACGTAGATGCGGAAGTCCGACGACTTCGACAACGTCTCATGCACCACCGACGGCAGGCCGGTGCGCAGCGTAATGCTATAGGTCTCGCCGTGTTTGAGCCCCTCGACACACAGTTGCTTTTCCTCGATCGACAGCGCCGGCTTGTCGGTGCCGGCGACCACGACAAACGGTGAGAAATCAGTGCGCACCGGCAACTCTTCGGAGAACTGGAAGCAGGCCCGCGGCGACGCCGTGTCCGCGTCCACGCTGTAGTCGAGCACGCGGAAGCCGTACTGGTCGCGCAGCCGTTCGTATTGGCCGCGCACGTCCGCGACTTCCCGAATCTCAAGCGAGAGGCGAAGCGCATCGAGCGCCGGCCGCCACAGCTGCAACTGGCTCTGCACGTTGCCGAGGAACGCGAGGCTGTCGGCCTCTTCGTTGCGGTTGGTGGTGCGCTCGTAGGCGATGTAGGCGGCGGTCGAGGACTTTTCGAGCAGCGAAATTCGCTCGCCGTCGTTGGCCGGGCGGATCTGCAGGATGGTTTTGGCGAGGCGAAGCCAGGTCGTCGCGTCGTTCGGCGCCGCGGCGACGATCTGCCCGAGCACCGCCATGCCGGTCGCGGAAATCGTTTTTGGCAAAGGCCGCGTCGGCGTCACGCCGAAGCTGCGCCACCGGCTTGGTCGGCGCTCCGGCATCGGCCTTGATCTGCGCCTCCAGCGTCACCGCGCCATCGGCAAGATCGCCGTCCTCAAACGGCTTGTCAGCGGCGTACGCGCCGGCTGACAAAACCATCACACATGCGGCTGCAAGCACCGCCGTAAGGCGTGCGCGCAAATGCGAGATCATCGGAAAACTCCTCCAAGTGGGACAGCGCAATTCTGAACCACCAAACAACAGTTGAGGCACAGATCGTGTCGAGGTCGTGACCAATCGGACCACTCGCGCTTAACTTTTTGCGATTGCCCGGACGTACCGGCACGGCCGAGCGAGGGCCGGCCTGGCAGCAACCCCACGGCAGCTGCCTTACGCTGGTGATGGCCAAAAACATCAATCGCGACACTTTCGTCGCGCACCGCTCGCGGCGGGTTCACCGCCGCGTGAAAAAAGTTTGATGCGTTGGCAATTTCCCGAGCCTTTCCACGGCGATGGTATTATATGCTCGTCGCGTACGGCCCCGTAGCTCAGGGGATAGAGCAACAGCCTTCTAAGCTGAAGGTCGCAGGTTCGAATCCTGCCGGGGTCGCCAATGATTTCAATACATTAGTGCAATACGCGACCGGCTCAGCGGCTCGAAACCGGCCACGGGGTACACGGCGGAGCGCACACCACCGACGCATACCACCCGGCCGCGAAATAACGCGGCCGGCGGCCACCGGCCGGTGCGTTTTGGCGGGCGCGGCTTAGGTGGATGCCCCCAGCCCCGGAATAACGCACCAGCGGTCGGGCTTCCTAGCGGTTTTGCCGACGTGCATTGTCGCTGCGCCATGTCGCGTGAGAGGCACTCGCGGTGAACCCGAGGCCGCGCATGAAGCGATGAATGTAGCCAGTTATTGATGCCCCGCCCCCGCGATTAACGAGCGCGGGCACTTCGGCGATGAGCGCCTTCCACAACAAGTGGTATTGCACCGTGGTCCTGTCGGCCGCGTAGCGCGCGATAGCGGCCTCGACCTTGGAATAATCGATTGGCGGTGGGGGAGCCGGCTTTGCCTTTTGCTGTTTTTCCCATTCCGCTTCCAGCGCGTTGGCCAGGGTACGGAGGTCGGAGCCGTTGCCTTTTAGCTCGCGGACCAGTTTCCGCGCCGTTGCCAGCACGTCGTTGTCGTTGGGCGATTCCAGCATAAGCAGGATTTTGAAGACCCGCTTCCCATCGGCTCACCGCCGACTGCAACGCCAGCCTCTTCGGCAGGCGCGCGGCGCTCGCGGACAAGCTCGGCGCGCTCACGGGCAAACGCGGCCTCAAGGTCCTGGCGCTCCGCGTCGCGACCGGCAAGCTGCGTTTCCAGCTCGGCAATGAGGGCCTTTGGCCTGCGCCAGTTCCTTCTCCAGCGCGACAGAGATGGCAATAAGCTGCCGACGAGCATAGGCAGTATATCGCTCAACTCATTAAGCGCCAACGTCTATCATATTCAATACTGGTGATCCTCCTTCAAGATTTTCCGCGCGGTCGAAACCACGTTTGAAACGGTCCAATCGAAATTACGGTTGCAAATGTCGGCGTGACTAAGTGCCAAAGCAGTGATCCGTCTCCACTGCTGCTCGGCCACGGCACAATCCCCCTGTCCCAGAAGATTCCAGAGATTAACGCCTGGCCGATCGTCAGATAACCCGGCTTCACTCTCCCACCAACCTGGATGCCACAGCGGAAATTTATTTTTGTAGTATTCAAATCCCCCGTTGCCCGCAGCGTCGTCGAACTCTTCTACAATCAACTCCAATGAATTCGCGAGGCACCCAAATTGCGAACCACGCCATCGATAGTTCGCGCCTTGTATAATGAATTGCTCTACAATATGACCGCGGAAACCTGTAGTCCCCACCCCATAAAGGTTGTCCATTTGACTCAGCAGAGACTTCGCCAAACGAATTTCCTGTCGGATCCTATTACCCATTGAATGGCCAAGCCTCTTGAAATAACGCTGAATCCAAATTTCATATCCAACCACCTGAAGAAGATGCCCAAACGTAATGTCGAACACATGGCAATTTCTATCCGGCAAGATCAATTGGTAGCGAGCGACAAAACTTTCTTTCCCTCTTACGCCAAAAAAGGATTCTCGAATGCTATCCGATTTTACTTCCTCATCCCCTCCCCCAAGGTATCGGACGTAATTGAGAAACTCGGTACTTCCCTTGACCCGTGAAACTAGTCGATCGACCAAATCTCGTATGTCTTTCCTGGCAATCTGCATCTGCTTGGCTTCGGTTTGAATCAAGAGATCAAAATCTACCGCATTACCCAAATACGTTTGTCGCGACGTAGAACCAGCAGTTAAAATGCGGCGCACGCCATATTTTGCGGTAAAACCGCTTTCCAAAGCGGAGTTTTCCGCAATTTGCTCCAGCCGCGTCTCCAGAGCAGCAATTGCGGCCTTTACGTCAATATCAATTTGCGTTTGACTTAGAGCTGTCAGATAGCCCTCGGGCAAAGCCGGCTCCACAAGCGGATTTAATCGCGCACACGCACAGGAAGCCGGCGGCCAACCGGCTCTTAGCAGCGGCCACTCCGGATCTACGAGCAGGCCGCTCGCGCGGGCAAATGCGCTAGCAAGCAGCCCGACATCTTTCCTGTCATCTTGGTCGTAATGGAGAAATACGCTTTTGACGACTGCCCCACCAAACACTTGTTCACCCTCAAAGATAACCGCATCGGTCCCTTTTTTGAACCAAATAACCCGCACGTGACCAAACCGACCGTTCCGCAGCGCGCCGAACCCATCGAAGGGACTGACTTCGAAGTACCATCTCCCGACAAGCAAATTTTGCGAATTGAGGATATATAATGGATGCAGCTTATTCATCATCAACTGGTAGGTCTGGAAGGCCAAGCAAAGTCGGCGCGGCTGTCAATGCGTCGATGCTGCCCAAGAACCGATCCGGAGCGACCGCTGGCATCTTTCTCTTGTGCGCTATCCATATTTGCGCAATTCCCAATCGCGAAGGGGCAATCACATCATTTCCCCAATTATCGCCGATCATGACGACATGAGATAGATGAAGATTGCGCATTCTTATAATAGCTTCATAAGCAGAGCCATCAGACTTGCGCGTTGCATGCTGAAATGTTGCGAACAGCTCTAAGTCACCAAGTCCAAGCTTAGCTGCGGCGGCAGTTTGGATATCGGCATAGCCATCGGTTAAAATGATTAATGGGCAATGAAGCCGCATAAGCTTGATCGCTCCCACCGCGCCGTGAAAGGGGCTGATCGACAAGATGATTTGCTCGCCGAAATAGCGCGCCACACTGTCGATTGAGAATTTGACGTCTAATCGTTGAGCCAGAAGTGCCAGCCGTTGGCATCGCATTTGAAATCCGGATTTAAAAAACGTGGCGGCTGTCTGATCGGTAATCGAACCGTAGGTATCTAATATTAAAGACTCTGGTGTATTTGTTATCAAAGAGATATGTCTGGCCAGACGTATCCGGGCTTGTTCGCTGGACTTTTTAAAATCATAAACAGTGTTGTCCAAATCCATCAGGATCGATTTGATTCTCAAATCCGGAGCGGCTGCGTTCATCGCGATATCGATTTCGAGTACGAATTCTCTAAGCTTTGTTGAATTTATATGCGAAACAACCTTAACTTTGGTTTGCTTAGCGCTATGAATTCTCCTCAGCTTTCCAATTTTCGCTCCTACTTTTACAACATCTAGCCCTTCGAGAGTTATTCTTTCAGCCAATGCTGGCCGCAACACGACAGCGCTTAATGTCTCATCCCAAAGAGGAAAGTGCTTTTTATTCCGAGCAATTCGTGTTGCAATGTATTCTCGCAAATATGCGACTGACGGCCGAGTTGAATGTAGTGCCTCAATCTCCTGAAGCGAATACGATAGTGGGGCTGTTGCATCAAGCGGGATCAAAGTAATATTCAATCCGGCGTTGAGCAAATCACTCGCCGCTTTAGGATCAAACCAAAAATTAAATTCGGCATACGGTGTGGCATTCCCTGGAACGTCCAAAGCGCCGCCCATCACAAAAACTTCCCCAATCTCCTCACGTATTTTCGGAGTTGCTCGCAGTAGCGCGGCGACGGGCGTCGGCGGAGCAGTTATGAACAGATTCGTTTTGGGATTGTTGCGCAAAATCTCCGTAAATCCATCAAGGCCGCTTTTATACTGGAAATCAGACGGGGGCACTGGCGTCGACAATGCCCCAGCGTATTCGATCACTGCTTTTTTGGATTGCCGCACAAATTCCTCGATGCGACCCGGATATGGTTCATTTGGTGAAGCAACACACACCGGAATGTCGAGGCGATTTAGTCGTGATAACAGAGCGTGAACGTTACCTTCAACCTGTTCGGCCCACTTATTACCGCTGGCGCACACAATCATTTTTATATCAATGGTCGGACACCCAAGTAGCATGGCAATTGCCACGCCATCGTCGCCAAGCGCAGCCGCGTCGGTTACAATAACAAACGACCTAGTGGATCGATCTTGGTCCAGCATAGTACTCTATCCAGAGTGCAAGATAAGATATTCCGCAGTCGTCAGTTCGGTGATAGTTCCCGCTGCATAAAAACTGCGCGGCCCATTTTGAAAGTCCTGCGTTCTTCTTGTCGGCCCGTTCACTCGCAAGATTTCCCACTCCGGTTCAGGAAACATCGTGTTGAGTTGCCGATCAAACTCTTCAGGACTTATTTCTATGCGTCCATCGGTTGGAGATTTGCCATCGAAAAACATGTCAAAGAGCATTTCAATGTAAATCTTGGCAAACGGCTCAAGTGCCGCTTGTCGGGCGTTTGCTAGACGCTGTTGCAATTCGTTCAGTGATTTCACATGTTGCAAAACGCCGGTGACAATAATCAGACTCGCCGGACCAAATTGCTGCAGATCAATTTGCGAATAATCACCCAAAATCGGAGTACAGGAATTGGCGAAGCCCCCACTTTGACATGACCTATCATGTCCACAAAAGCCTTCTCGTTTTTCTCAACCGCCACAACTCTCAGGCCCGACCGCAGCGCGTATAAAGTATGCCTGCCGCGGCCGCTACCGAGATCGAGTACCAGTTGACCGCGTGGAATGCGATCGAGGACATAAGCCAGCGCGGGCAATGTTCTTGCAGCCAAACCTATATTCACCACGCGATCCAATTGTTCTATGTGCTGCGCGCCTGCAGCCAATCCGGCTTTCATCGAAACGCGCAATTTGCCGAGAAACTGTGTCAGCCTGCTTGGCCGGCCCATCGTTTCCATAAGTTCTTCACTAAGTGACCAATCAACTAAATACAGTTCTGTGCCCGTTCGTAGGTTTTCGCCGATCCATGAAAGAAAACCAGGGTCGCCTGCGTTGCCGCAAAGCAGCCAGACAACATTCGGCCGGATTGCATCGATCGCGCGTTGGAGCTGCTCTCTTGCCTTCGTGGTCAAGATAGCGTTACCGCCGCATAGCGCCACGATGATCGTGGATCGACGCTCGGACCTTCCACTCCTGGCGCCAGTAGTATCTAGCTTGGTGGTTTCCGCCGTTACATATAGAAGGGATGGATCGTGAAATGTAGGACCGGCGGCGCCTCCAAATTGATGGGTCAACTGCTGCAAAATTGTATTCGAGCCCTTGCTATCGGATGTGTTGCGGATTGAAAACCAATCCTGCAGACTCTTAATGCTTGAGTGAAATTTCTGGTAGATAGTAACAATTTGATTGTTTTGATAGAAATAGTAACCCACAAGGGCCAGCGCGCCGCCAGCGTACGTTAGGCCGGTATTTAAGTCTGGTACTCCGGCAAGTTTCGTCAGCGGCCACGTCAACACTCCGGCCATCAAGCCATATAATTTCTTAGCTTCTGTCCAACGAGAGTTGATTTCTCCTTCGAGGAATTGCCATCCTTTATCCGCCAAAAAAAGCGTCACCAAGAATTGTCTTCGTAACCGGAACGCTTCTATTCGCCTGCTGTAGATGCTGTTTTGGTCCAGCGTGCCAAAGCAAAAAACCAAAACTGCCAGAACGAGTGGAAAATAAAGGAGGCCAATGATCGGAGGATACGTCAGCCAATCGACACTGTGTTCCCCGCCTGTGAACATGATCCTCGGTTTGAACACACGACCAAAACACAGGTAGATACCGTAGACACCGACAAACCCGAGGATGGAGACCGCGTCGACCTGGATGCGTTGGAACGGCGTCGACTGCACTTGCTGACGCGGAACTGCATAGAACGTGACGCAGATCAGAGCGATGAGCAGCGTGATCGTTTTGTCAATGAACTCTCGCGTCATTTCGCCCCAAAGCAGGACGCTGGTATCTGTCGACAATCTCGGTCCTAAGAACTCCAACCAATGACGGGTCGCCTGGTACCAGTCTCCCATGACGAATGACCGTCCCATCGGGGGGTACAAAACCGCTTCGACCGAGAATGACGCTAGTCCGCACGCAAGCGCGCCCGCTGTAAACAGCGTGAGAAAGCTAATGAAAAAGCTACGAGCATTGGGTTTTTCTTGCGCTAATTGTTCGCGCACTCCCAGAGCGGCGGCGACATAGCCCCAGGCTATTCCGCCGCAGATATTCACTACTCCGAACGGGAAATAGTTGTCGTAGAAATTGCCAGTCACGATCGCACTAAAAATACCCACGGTTGCCCCCCACCAGGGGCCCAAAAGAATTGAACTGAATCCAGTGCCAATCATATCTAGGAATAACTGGGAGGCGAAAATGATATTGTGGCTCTGCGCGAAGTTGCAACCGTTCCGTCCAATGATATTGAGTAGGGTGCCCACCAGAACGATGGGGAGCACCTCAGAGACAAAATTGAAACGCTGAATGGCTAGCAGCATAGTGACTATCTGAGCATTAGTAGAAGACCCGCACAGGCAGCGACGGTAGATACGGCTCGAATTGCTATCTGTCGGTTCGGGTAGGCCGTTTGATAGGTCGGCGCCCCGCGGCGTGTAATAGTCAAAAAGAATTCGACGAGAATAACGAAGAACGGACCCATGGCTGCAATCGGCTCCGCAATCGAAAGCGCCAGAGCGCTGAGCGCGTAGAGGTAAATGAGCGCAGCTGATGTTTGCAGTATGCGGGCGAATACAATCAACTTGAATGAAGCGAAGGATGTTGTCTGAAGACTCGAAACCGCACCGCGGACCGAGGATAGTCCGATAAAGAGAGCTTGAAACATCTTCAGTAGGAAATAGATCGAAAACAGGTCTTGGCCGCTACTCACCAGAGACTTGTACAGCAACGGCACTGTGGAGTTCGATATCGCAAACAACGTTGCAAATAAGGGAGCCTTATTATTCTTGAATAATTGGAGCATTGTGTTGAGGGGCTCATCAAGCAACACCAGGATTGACCCGAGAATAAGCAGGCATCCGCCCGCGAATTTTCCCAAATCGAACGGTTCACCAAGAATGAAAATCGCTCCTAGGCCGTGTGGACGGATTTGATCAAGATGAAGCCGAGAGCAAGCGCGACGAATGAGCCGTAATTCTGCGCCGTCTTCTCGCATCGAAGCGCGATACGTTTGAAGCGCTTGAGTTTGCCGACGGCTTGTTCGATGCGTGCCCGCGCCTTGTAGAGTGTTTTCGGAAAGAAGGTGGGGATGTCCTTGGTGTTGGATCGATACGGGATCGCCGGACATATTCCACGTTGACGTGCGGCCTCGCGATTTGATTTAGAATCATAGCCCTTGTCACCGAGCGCGGCGCGCGGATTGATATCGGGGCCGATGTCGAGAAGCGTCTCGAAGTTGCGGCTATCGCTGGCTTCACCACCGGTGAGATGAAAGGCAATTGGCAAGCCACCGAAATCGGTCTTCAAGTGGATCTTGGTAGAGAAACCGCCACGCGAGCGGCCCAGCGCCTGATCGTGCTGCCCCCTTTTGCGCCTGCCGCCGAGACATGGGCGCGGACCACGGTGGAATCGAACATCTGCACCAGATCCGCCGTCTCGCTCAATGCCGCCAACGCATCGAAGAAAGCTTCGAAAGTTCCGGACCGGCTCAAGCGCCAGAACCGCTTCCAGACGCTGTTCCAATGCCCAAACTTTTCCGGGAGTGCCCGCCAAGTGATGTTGTGAACCACGAAATACTGCAGGGCTTCGAGAAACTTTCGGTCATCCCGACCTTTGTCGCCGCGGCGTGGGCATGATGCATCAAATACCTTCAAAACAATCGTCCAGTCCTCTTCCGTCATGGCAGTGAGCATGGTCGGTCCTCCAAATAACCGACCGCCCATGAGTTACAGAAAAAATGATTTGGGAATCCCTCTACCCTATGACTTTGCTAAATCCGTCCACACGGCCTAGCAACACGAACACGCTCGACAGTCGCACAAAGGGCGTCAATCTCGATAAGCTTTGACCGTCAATTGCGAGGGCGCGATACCATGGTATACGTCCGAAGGACGTTATCGCCCCAACAATCAGGCACCACAGGAGAGCATTCAGCGGCAATGGGCGAACCAAACCGATCAACGGCAAGATCAGGAAAAACTGAATTACGTTCGTCCAGAAAGCGAGGTTCTTGGCGTTACCGCTTCGGGAAACTGATTTATCCACAAAATCTGCGGCGATGTTGAACCAGACAGAAAGTAGGACGCTAAAATAGCTAATCGGTCCCCAGCCGCGAGGTAGTCTTGGGTGGATTCTACGCGAGAGAACCTACAGCATTCGTGCGCTTATCGCTACGGCCTAGTTACCCGGTATTCGAACCGCCGGGGACCTACAAATACCCAAGTAGCAGATTTTGATGCTAAAACTCTATTTTGTAAAGTTGGTTAGCGCTCATTTCGGCCCGAAGGCAATCGCTCCCATCTGACGCCGTGGGTGTATCGCAAGGGCGCATCAACAGCAAGCAACTAGGGAAAACACGAATGAACAAACACGCAGAACCGAAGAGCGAAACGTCACCCGAACTCGCCGGTGATCTGCTTCGGGGCGCCGATGAAATCGCCGAATTCATTTTCGGGCAGCGTTCGAGTTGACGAAAAGTGTACTATCTAGTCGAGTGCACCTGAGTACCCGTGTTTCGTCTTGGCTCAATCCTCTGCGCGAGGCGCTCGGTGCTGTTACGATGGATCGAAGGTCAGGAAGGCCGCGCGTTGCCGAGGACCAATATGCCTTCCTGTGAAGCCACATCCTCACCAGAGAACTAGGCGGATATGACGAACTCTCCCGCATGAATAGCGGGAGTTACGCTTCCGAATAGCGCCGAGTTGTTCTCTAGGCTTTTCTTTTGTCTGGGTACCGACCAGCCTATCGGACTTTCCAGGTGCTCATGATGAATGTCTGCCCGGCGACCAGCCCTTCCGCACTTATTGTCGAGCCGACCAAACGATCAAGTGCATCATCCCGGAATGCGTTGCCATCCTTGCGGCGCAAGATGAATTCGTCGCCATCTTTCGTCTGCAGAACTACCGCCCTACGTTCACTCTTCGAACCCTGAGCAATCCGGCGCCGCAGCACCCGGCCGGCGACCGCCTTCGTTTCCGTCGTTCGCTTATCTTCTGATGTATTCATGTAGCCCGATGACACTGTCGTTTTGCGCATGCGCAATCAATATCCGGATCAACGGTACACCCGGCGCAGAGTTCCGTGATGGTTTTTCCCGATGCGTAACGACAAAGACCTTCTGACGCACTTTCCGTGATTTCATGGCGTCTGCATAGTAGTCCCTCCCGACAACTTCGTAACCCCTGACGCCGTCCAAACTCGTTGGAAATCCTCGCTTTCGGGCGGCCTTGTGAATCAGCCGGTGCAACCGGGTCTTGCCGGGAGCCGCGCGGATATTAGGGAATCCTGAGGCCGACACCGCCGAGTGTCCGGCGGCAGCCAGAGCGACCCGTCGCGTCACTCGCGCCTGCCGATAATCGACGTATCCCGCTGAGAGCTTAGTGTCCGATGAATTGTCGCGAACGGGTTGCAGCGACGGGTCACCCAACAATATGAATTGCCCGAGTGTCTTGAGGTTGACGGGGTCCTCCATTTTTTGCGTCAGCACGAACCGCTGCCGTGCCTGCGCGCAAGCTCGACCGACGGAGGCCTTCGCCAAAACGTTGATCATGAAATACTGAGTAATAAGGTCGGCGCTGCTGTTCCCTTCGCTGGGACCGTAAGCAATCGTGGTGCTGCCAAAAAAGGCCACGGCACCAACGCCGAAATAGGCGTTTGAAACTGGCCATTTTCCTGACGCCGCCGCCGGATCGAAGAGTTGGGCGCCGTAGCAGCACTCCGCGGCAATGACCGTGTTACGCCTAGCTCCTTTGAGGACATCATCGCTCGTCATCGCGATCGGTGTCCGTCGTCAAATGATTTGAGACAAGTCTCGGTTTGATTTAGTGGAGGCTCCAGCTCATCTGGTTTGCGATCTTAAGCGGCTTTGTTTTGGTGCAGCAAGCGGCGGTTCTGGATTGTGCTTCGTTTGATCCTTTCTCGGTTGAGTAAGATGGTCTGGCCCCGTCCGAGGAAGACGTCGGCAGGTGTGAGATTGTTCAGGCTCTCATGATAGCGCTGGTGGTTGTAGTGATCGACGAACCTACTGATGCTGGCTTCGAGATCGCCGGGTAAATAATAGTTTTCGAGCAAGATTCGGTTCTTCAAGGTCTGGTGCCAGCGTTCGATCTTGCCTTGCGTTTGCGGATGGCAAGGGGCGCCACGAACGTGTCTCATGCCCTGGGCCACGAGCCATTTCGCCAGATCTCCGGAGACATAGCTCGAACCATTATCGCTCAGCAGACGTGGTTTATGGACAACCCGCGCCTGACTACAGCCTGATGCTGTGAGAGCCAGTTTCAAGGTGTCCGTGACGTCGTCAGCTTTCATCGTCGTACACAGCTTCCATGCAATGATGTAGCGCGAGAAGTCGTCCAGGATCGTGCTGAGATAGAACCAGCCCCAGCCGATGACCTTCAGATACGTGAAGTCGGTCTGCCAGAGCTGGTTCGGCGCCGTCGTCTTGTCCTTGAACTCATCCGCGGCCTTCACCACGATGAAGGCTGGGCTAGTGATCAGGTCATGGGCCTTCAAGAGCCGATAAACCGAAGCTTCTGAGACAAAATAGTTTTCCGTATCCGTGAACCGCGTGGCCAATTCCCGCGGTGACAGCTCCGGCTCATCCAGCGCCAACTGTACGAGACGGCCTCGGATGGCATCGGGGATGCGGTTCCAGATCTGCTTGGGCTTGGACGGTCTATCTTCCAGGGCTTCAGGGCCGCCAGTCTGGTAGCGGTCGTACCATCGGTAAAAAGCTGCGGGCAGGATGCCGATCTTCGCCAGCGTCCGGCGTACCGGTAGATGGGATTGTTCGACCAAGCGGATGATTTCCAGTTTCTCGGAGGCGGGATATCTCATTCCTCGTCTCCCCCATCCGCGATCATGCTTTTTTTAAGCAGCCGAAGCTCGAGCGCCTGCTCGGCGACCACCTCCTTCAACTCCTGCGCCTGGCGCCGAAGATCCTTGACCTCGCTGCTCGTCGCGGCACGCGCCGTATCGCCCGCCAGCCGGCGCTTGCCAGCCTCGAGGAACTCCTTCGACCAGCTGTAATACAGGCTCTCCGCAATGCCCTCGCGCCGACATATCTCCGCAACGCTGTGTTCGCCGCGCAGCCCATCCAGCACAATGCGGATTTTTTCCTCGGCCGAATGATGCCTGCGGGTCGCCCGGCGAATGTCTTTCACAATTCGCTCAGACGAGGATTTTAATCGTCCTGATTTCTGTCTCATCTCCATACCTTGATGGTTACCGATGAGCCAGAAATCCTCCGTTCCTCAAGCCGCTAAATCTGTCTCACAGGTGCTGACGCCGGACAATGGCTAAAAAACCGTTGGGCCAAGTGAGGCTGCGGTAGGATTTGTTATGGTATCGGCAGGAGCCTTCTAAGCTGAAGGTCGCAGGTTCGAATCCTGCCGGGGTCGCCATGTCATTTTCAGACCCTGTGTTTGCAACAGGTTAGCTGTCATTTTGGCTCACCTGGGTCGGTGGTGAGCCACTTTCTGTTGCCGATATGAGCTTGCCGAGTGCGGCCGATGCCAATTTGCGATCTGCACTTCGGGTGTAGCGTTCAGCCTCGCTGGCGGACTTCCAGCCGAACCACGCCATCAGCTGCGTCGTGGTGGCGCCACGATCCGCCGCCCGGGTGGCTGCTGCCTTGCGTAGCCCATGCGACGTGCAACGCTTCGGCAGTCCGGCTGCGTTGCAGGCGTCTCTGAACCAATTTCCGAATCCGGCAGCGGAGAAAGGTTTGGCGAACGCCGTCATCAGAAACATCATGTGATTGCTTGGCGGCATGGCGTCGATGGCGGCCTGCAGCATCGGCATCACCATCACGTCGAATGCGACCTTGGTCTTCTGCCGTTGCAAAGACAGCACGCCATTGCGGACGTGCTGGCGACCCATGCGAACGATGTCACAGCGGGAATGTCCGACTTGCAAAAGCAACTCGTAAGCCAGCCGCTCTCGCGTTCCCAAAGCATGATGCGCCTCGTATCGGGTGCATTCCTCCGGGTCCCAGGTGTGATGACCGTTGGTCTTGACCGGTGCCAGTTTGACGCCTGCCAGCGGGTCCATTGCCAGCATGTCGAGCGACATGGCGTGGTCGATCAGGCCGCGTAGGGCCTTGCGCCAGTTGGCAGCAGCGGCGGGGGATTTCTTGTCGAGGATTGTTTGCAGCGCCTTCTTGTGCATCAACGCCATGCGCTTGTCGCCGTGTTCTTCACGGAATTGTTCGAGGATCGCCCGGCGCATTTTCTGTGAACTCTCGGCCAAGCCGTTCGTGAATGCGCTGGTCTGATAGTAGGACACGATGGCGGCATTCACCGTACCTGCGACGGTGCGCTTGGCTCCTACTTCCTATTCGATCCAGCCGCCTTTGAGCGCAGCTTCACGTGCCGCCATGAACTCTGGCGACCACGGCAGGCCCGGCAGCCGGACTTTCTTGCGGCCGGAGCGGCGCAGGTAGAAGCACGGTTTGCCATGCCGGTTGACATAGCCGTGGGTGTATTTCGGCAGCTTCATCCCACGTCGTCCCACTCGTTGGTGGTCGGATGCCGGACGTCACGCAGCCCGGTCGCCCCCAGTGCCGGACCCACGGTGATCGCACCTGTGCGGGGGTCGACCGTCACCTGGCTGGCGTCGATGGCCGCCGCTTTGGCTGCCTTGACTGCCCGAACGACATCGCGGTGTTTGAACGCATGTGGCTGGTTGACCATGGAGTACGCTGCGCTTCACTAGCCCCACTTGAGACACCATTAACACCACTTTCTGATCGCCAGCACAAGCCAAATTTCACCGTAAGATCAATGGGTTAATTATATAACCAAATTTGCGAATTTGCGTTGATACGTCAGGGTCTTGCGCCTTTCAACCATGTTTGTGGAACGCAGGAAGTGTCGATTTTACGGGCACTTCTTCGCACATCACGGCTTTGTGGAACGCAGGAAGTGTCGATTTGGCGGGCACTTCTTCGCACATCAACAGCTGGGGCAACGGGAGTGCGAGCTGTGCCGTTGGGTCCGGCATGTGAAGATGTTGCCTGCCGCTATGAGGTCCTGGCGAGGGCATCGAGGCTTGAGCGCGCCAGCTGATCACGGCCGCGAGCGCGGCGTCAGGGCCTGACCGGATTCCTATTTCGACGGTTTTCGCGCGTCTGACGCTCGTCGGCGAGGCGATCGACGTTCAGACGGTTGGCAGTAGTGTATAACTTTGCGCGCGCGCGACCAGAGTTATGCACTACGCATGTACGTTCGTTGGCAGCATCGCAGGCGCAGGCACAGCCCATTTGGCGGATGGGACGAAGCTGACGTTCACTGGTCCGCCATCGTGGTTGAGAATGTGCGCGTCAACGGACGACCCAAACAACAGCATATTGCCTACGTGGCCGGGTTTACCGAAAGCGCCATCAAGATTCCCGCGCAGCGGTGCCACATATGGGACCGGATATCTGAAACCCTCGACCAGCTGGCCAACAGGATAAACGCGGATGAGCGGAAGAAGATCGAAGTGGCCATCGCCATAGTGGTGCCGCGCCCGACAGCCGCCGAATACAAGGACATTGCCCGTAAGGGCGCGGCTACCCTTGGCTGGGAATGGATCACGGATAAGCAGCGAGCCGCTTTGCAAGACGAAGCGGAACAGTGGCAACACGGTGAAGACGGCGAGACGACAGACTAGACCATCGCGCACGCCGCAACGGCGGCTAGGCTGACGCGGCGCGCGCTTGAGGCTCCGTCGATCACGCACGCGTAAGCGGACTAGCCGAACACGATTTCAAACATGCGATCGCCCGCTTGGTTGACCGGGTCGTCGGCATTGCGACTAGCGCGTTGTTTCGGCACCGGGTGCGAATTTTGGGTGGCGCTGAAAAGTCGCCATCATGAGCGCGAGAAGGCCCCCAGCACATCAAGCCGCGCTGCAGCGTAGGATAACGAGCATGTCCCGATCCCCTAAAAAGACGCGCGCGCGCGACATAACCATTAGCGTTACACGAGCAACGATTGTAATAACTGCGTGATGCTCCAAAGCGACATCGTCGATTGGAATTTGACTTTGGGCGTGCACGGCAACCCGTCAGCTTCCCTGTTGGGTCCTTTGAGCGGGAACAATTCCTCAATTGTCTTTAGCCCGAGCACCGATCTAGTGGTTCATCACAGTGATTTTGACGTTTTGATACCGAGCCATTCAAGAATCGGCAAGCTTTCGGGCGGCACGAGGATTTCGATGCTTCTGGGGACGCCGGGTTGAGGTCGGATGAAGGCGTTTCGTTCGAGGGTTACGATCATCTGGTGGACCGTAGGCGGGCTGACACGGAAGTGGCGCTGGATGTCGGCTTCGGCGGGTGGGCGTCCGAACATGTAGGCGTAGGTATGGATGAAGGCCAGGCAATGACCCTGCTTCTCGGTGAAGCGCGCGCCTGATTTTTGACTCATCGCTGGATTCGTCCCGGCCTCCGACAAGGAGGCAAAGCATGAATGTACGTTATCGGGTCGAATTGAGCCAAGCCGAGCGCGATGAACTGACGGCGATGCTCGGCGGCGGCAAGCACGCGGCCCGCAAGCTCAAGCGGGCGCAGATTTTGCTGGCGGCCGATGGGGGCGGCCGCGACGAGGAGATTGCCCGGACCGTCAGTGTCAGCCTCTCCACCGTCGGCCGGACCAAGCGCCGTTTCGTGGAAGGCAATCTGGAGCGGGCCTTGAGCGAGGAGCCGCGTCCGGGCGCAGAGCGCAAGCTGACCGGCAAGGAGGAGGCCCTGCTGGTGGCGACCGCATGCGCCAAGCCGCCCGCCGGCCGCAAACGCTGGACGCTGACGCTTCTGGCCGACACGATGGTCAAGCTCACCGATCACGACAGCCTGTCGGGCGAGACCGTGCGCCGCCGGCTGGCCGAGAACGATCTCAAGCCATGGCGCAGGGACATGTGGTGCATTCCCCATGTCGATGGCGAATACGTCGCCCGCATGGAGGACGTGCTCGATCTCTACGCCGAGACGCCGGATCCCGCCTGGCCGCTGGTTTGCTTCGACGAGACCCCCGTCCAGCTAATCGGCGAGGCGCGCCGGCCGGTCCCGGCGCAACCGGGACAGCGCGAGCGCTACGATTACGAGTATCGCCGCAACGGCACCGTCAATCTCTTCGTCACCTTCGATCCGCATCGGGGCTGGCGCAACGTCAAGGTCACCGACCGCCGCGCCGCCGTGGACTACGCCCAATGCATGCGTGAACTCGTCGACGTCCATTATCCCGACGCCGCCTGCATCCGTGTCGTGCAGGACAATCTGTCGATCCATAAACCTGGGGCGCTGTATGAGGCCTTCGCGCCCGCCGAGGCTCGACGCATCCTGCGCCGCCTCGAATTCCACTTCACTCCGAAACACGCCAGTTGGCTCAACATGGTCGAGTGCGAGATCAGCGTGCTGCAGCGCCAGTGTCTCGGCCGCCGCATCGACGATCCCAAAAGGCTCCGAAACGAAATCGCAGCATGGCAACGGCGGCGAAATAAAACCCGAGCCAGCATCAAATGGATGTTCACAACCGACAAAGCCCGCGCCAAACTCGGCCGCGCTTATCCAGCCACCGCCAAAGAGTCAAAATCACTGTGATGAACCACTAGTACCCGCTTTTACGGAAGGCTAACTCGTGATTCAACATTGGGATGATTCCCATAGCTGCGAAGGTCCGGCTGACACCGGCGGATCGTGCGGTGCTTGAAGCGCGGGTTCGGGCACCGACGACGGAGCAACGCGACGCGTTTCGCGCGCGGATCGTCTTGCTGGCGGACGAAGGCCACTCGACCCGTTCGATTGCCCGCGCGCTCGGCACGATGCCGCGAACGGCAGAGTGCGCGAAGATTTCGACAATGTCTGATAATCGCTCCTCGGTCGTCAACCTGTCGCGTCGAATTGCACTGGCGCCTCGGACCAGGCGCCGATCACGGCCGCATGGCGCGCATCGCGGAGGCCTGGGACAGGTCAACAGCGCCGGGCGCGACGTCGCGGAGTACAATCTCGAGCGCAAGCGTACGTCTTCAACGTCTTCGGCTGGCTTGCCGAAGCGGCGCGCAGTTGATACCTATCCTTGCGACGCGTTATGGCTGGGCCCGTCCCGGCCATGCATGTCTTTGGACAGATATACTCAATCCACTTTGAACGTGGCCCGCCATGCCAAAAAAAGCGAAGTCGAAGGCGAAATCGAAAGCCAAATTAAATCTCAAGAAGTCCAAGAAGGGCAGGCGAGCAGCGCCGCCCAAGCGGCGGAAGGTTGCTGTCAGCATTCCGGCGCTGGAGGCTGCTGCAACGGAAGCAGCCGACTTCGCCGCCAAGCACGAAGCCGCCGCAGCGGAGTCAAAAGGCGCCGCGGAGCAACGTCGTTCTGACGCAGATACGGCAAGGCAGGAGGTGGCGAAGCTCGAGGCCGCTGCAAAGAAGGCAAAGCGCGATGCCGCTAAAAGTGCGGCTGCGGTCAAGGAGGCAAACAACAGGGCTGCAAAGCTCGACGCGCTTGCTAAAAAGGCCAGGCGAGAGGCCACGGGTCGCGAAGCCGCAGCCGAGCGAGCAAGGCTTGCCGCCGCGGCGCTGGAGGCTGCTGCAACGAAAGCAGCCGACTTCGCCGCCAAGCACGAAGCCGCCGCAGCGGAGTCAAAAGGCGCCGCGGAGCAAAGTCGTTCTGACGCAGATGCGGCAAGGCAGGAGGTGGCGAAGCTCGAGGCCGCTGCAAAGAAGGCAAAGCGCGATGTCGCCTGGGGTGCGGCTGCGGTCAAGGAGGCAAACAACACGGCCGCAAAGCTCGACGCGCTTGCTGAAAAGGCCAGGCGAGAGGCCACGGGTCGCGAAGCCGCAGCCGAGCGAGCAAGGCGTGCCGCCGCGGAGAAAGCCCGGCGCGAAGCCGCGCAGCAGGCGAAGCGCGAGGCGGCAGAGAAGGCGAGGCTCGAAGCCATCGAGCGAGCGAAGCGTAAAGCTGCCGAGAAGGCGGAGCGCGACGCTGCGCGAAAAGCCGAGCGCGAGGCGGCGAGGCAAGCAAAGCGCGAAGCCGCTGAGAAAGCGAAGATCGAGGCTGCCGAACGCGTGCAACGCGAGGCGGCGGAGAAGGCGGAGCGTGAAGCCGCCCGCAAGGTCGAGCGCGAAGCGGCCAGGGAGGCAAAGCGCGAAGCTGCCAGGATCGCGAAGATAGAGGCTGCCGCAGAGGCAAAACGCCAAGCTGCGGAGAAGGTCGAGGCCGAGCGCGAAGCGGCTGAACGAGCAGAACGCGAGGCCGCCGAACAGTAATCCGGGAGGTCGGTGAACCAGCCGAAAGCGAGGTTGCCGCCAAACCAAAATCCGGCAACTCCGACGGGCCGTCGTTTACAGATGGCATCCGACGGAAATGAAACAATTGGTCGCAGACGTTCCGCGGTGTGCGTGATATCGTTCTCCTAGCGGAGTGATCCCATTGGGGTCGTGTCCATCGGCATCAGCATAGAAATTGTCACTCGGCCCGTGGACCATTATGAAATCGACAAAACAAATCGTGTGGCTGGTCTGGCTCACCCTGGCGGGGGTGGCTGCAAACCTGGGTGGCGAGGCCCGTGCCGACTGGCCGGAGCACACCATCACCATCATCGTTCCGTTTCCTGCCGGCGGTGCTAATGATCTGCTCGGCAGGCTGCTGGCCGCGGAGCTGGCGCCGAAGCTGGGTCAAGACATCATTGTTGAGAATCGCGTCGGCGCGGTCGGCAACATCGGTCTGAGCGCCGCCGCACGGGCTCCAGCGAACGGCTACACTCTGCTGGTTACCACCAATGCGGTGCTGATCAACCCACTGTTCAATTCAAGCTTGTCCAGGACTGCCTATGACACGTTCAAGGATTTTACGCCGATCGCCTATCTCGGTGCCGCACCAAACTTTATTATTGCCAAATCGTCCTCCGGCATCACAAGCGTCGGGAGTCTTATCGCAAAGGCGAAAGCCAGCCCGGGTAAGCTTACTTACGCCTCACCAGGCGTCGGCAGCTCCTCACAGCTCGCGGCGGAGCGCTTTAAGCTGCGCGCGAATATCGACATCTTGCATATTCCCTTCGACGGCTCGGAGCCGGCGATGATGGCGGCGCTTTCCGGTACGACCGATATTGCCGCAGTTGGTGTTGCGGGTTTGCTCGGCCGCATCCGTTCTGGCGAGCTCAAGGCCCTGGTGCAGACCGGTCGCGAGCGCTGGGTCGATCTACCCGATGTTCCCACCATGGCGGAGGCCGGATTTCCAAACGTGGTGGCGGAGACTTCGCAGATGTTTCTCGCCCCGGCCGGAACGCCAACCCTTGTCACGGAAAAACTCGCGCGAGCAACCCAGCAAATTTTGCAAAGATCGGACATCCAGGCCAAAATGATGCAGGCCGGATTCCTGGTGCAATACGAAGGGCCCTACGAACTGCACATGAGCATGGTGCGCGAGGCTTCAATGTGGAGGGACATCGTCGAACGCGCAGGCCTCAAGACAAAATAGCTGTGCTTTCGCTGGCGTGGAGGTATCAGGCGCGAGTCTGTCTGTGTGTCCGATAGCTGTTCCAAAAACACTTGTTTTCTGAACACCGTGGCGGCGATCGTTATCCGGGTACTTGGCCCTTCGCGGCGTTTGCGAATAATTCGTAGACGATACGTCCATCGGAAGTAGCAGGCAGGTGTTCGCGTAGTCGCATGCAGAGTTGCTCGCGCTCACCGGGCGACATGCCGACAATCACTTTGCCCTGCGGCCCAACAGGTACGGTATTCGAATCCCAAAAATCATCGAAGTCGGCATACCTCACAGGGATGCGGATGACGCGCGTCTCGATAGCCTCCAGCCCGGCCATTTCCCAGAAGCCGTGCATGGCTTCCAGTCGCGATGCTGCCGGGTTGGGTCGGCCCGGAACCGTCGAGCCCAATGATTCTATCGCCGTGTAAATCGGCGTGGTCGGCGCGCTCCGCCGTTCAAAATATCCCACATGTAAGTGGCGACGTAGCCGCCGGGGCGTACCACACGTGCCATTTCCGCGACCGCCTTCGCTGGGTCGGGCAGAAACGCAAGCACCAGCGCCATGATAGCCACATGGAAAGTGCCGTCGCCACATGACAGCTTCTGCGCATCGCCCGTTAGAAATTTTGCCATCTTCGCTCCGGGCCGTGTCCGCGCGAAGGCGAGTTGCTCGTCGGAGGGATCAATCGCCATCACCGTGGCAGGGGCACAGCGAGCAATAATCTCCTCTGAGAATGCGCCGTTGCCACAGCCGACATCGAGCCATCGAAGGCCCTTTGGAAGGTCAAGCCAGGCGAGGAAAGTTTCGCCTACAAGACGGCTCCAACGACCCATCATCCGCTCGTAGGCTTCTCCATCAGTGAAAAGCTCAGCCTTGTCCATGTGGGTCTAAGCCTAGGCGGCTTCGGCGACGATGACACTGGACATGCCCGCAAGCGGCGTGCGTTCGTTTTTGTGCCAGCCGGTTTGCCCCAGCCAATGGTCCGCTTCCTGCTCGCTGTAGGCTTGCCCCTCGCCCGCCATCACCAGAAATTCACCCGACATGAGAGTGGCGGCTCCGGGTTCAGTGTGCGTTGGATTCATCCAGAAGTCTACTAACAGTAGCCGTGCGCCTCTCTGCACCGTCGCGCGCATTTTTCTCATGAGTTCCAGATTGTGAGGCGCTGAGAGCACGTGGATCGTGTTAGCAACGAGCAGAACATCATGGTCGGCAGGAAGTGGCATATTGAACATATCGCCCTCGACGATATCGATGCGGGTCCTTTCCGGCTCCGCCGACAGTCGCTGCCGTGCGACGGCGCAAGCCCCCGGCAACTCAAACAACGTGCCGCGCAGACCCGGATTTCGTCGCAAGACGGCCAGCAAGAACGAGCCAGTGCCGCCACCTACGTCGAGCAGCCGTTTATGGCTACCAAAATCGTAGGCGACCGCCAGCGACGCCGCCACCGGAGCTGTGAGCGCTTCAACCCCGGCTGAAAATATCTGCTGCTGCTCGCGGTCGAATTTACCGAACTGCGCCTGACCCTCACCGCTGCGTACAGCGTCGGCGAACCTTTCCCAAAGCGGATAGCAGATAATATTGAAGAAGCGCAGGACGGGTCGCACATCGTGACCTGGCTTGCCGGCAAGGAATGTCGCTGCCGCCTCGCCATTGCAGTAGCGGCCGCCTTCCTGATCGATCAATCCGAGACTGACCATCGCAGCCGCTACAATTCCCATCGTACGCGCCGGAACCGCGGTCTTGCCCGCCAGCTCTTCCAGGTCTGCCGGCCCGTCGGCAAGCGCCTCAAACAATCCGATCTCGCTGGCAGCAAAAAGCTGTTTTGCTGCCATAAATCCGGTGGCAATCTTCAGGATTGGTTCGGGTGTGATCGCCGGCATGATGCCCCTCCAACTGCGGCCGTCTGTGTGAACGAACGGACCAGAGATTATAGGTCAGGTTGATGCGCGCCAACGGCATGACCCTGCCTTCGACCAGGGGTTCGGCACCTCCACCCGGCAGCTCAACGGCAATCCTAACCGAAACATTTGACAGTTAGAGGAGTGAACATCGTGCCGCTTGGCACGCCGGTTACGACAACGGTGAAGTTGGTCTTGACGCCGGTCGTGGTGTCGTCGAGCTTGATCTGCCTCGGCAGCAGGCGACCAAGCACGCGGCATCCGCAGCGAGATCGACGCACGGATCGAGCGCGCCGCGACATCGGAATTGCGTCATTGTACCGTCACTCAGCCCGGCTCTAATACTTTCGAACTGGAAATAGTGCTAAATTGACCAGATTGCGGGTTCAGGGGGAGTTATGATTAATCTGCAAATCGACAAGCAACATGGGCTCCTTGGCTCGGCGCACCGGCGCCTGCTAGGGGGCGCTGCACTGACCGTCATCGCGTTTTGGCTGGGTAGTAGTGCAGCCGCAAACGCGTTCGAATTTACCCCGGGCGATCTCGTGATCGATACGGACTCGGGAACAACACTCGACTCAGCGTCGCCAATGACGCTGCAGCAGTTTAGCCTAGGCGCCGGCGGCACAACCGCTACGTTAGCAGGCAGCTTGACTCTGCCGCAAACGGGAAGCGGCCCAATCTCCGGCGAATATGGCTCTGCCTCGGAGGGTTTCCTGACGCAATCGGTGAACGGCCAATACCTCGCGATTATGGGATATGGAGTGAACGCGAGCACGTTCAACGCTCCGCCGCCTGGCACGAATTACGGTACGACGGCGCTTGGTCAGACCACCAGCCTCACCGGCCAGTCCGTAATAACTGTACCGCGCGTCGTTGCTTTGATCGGCGGCAATGGCGGCGTCAACACCTCCACGCAGCTCACAGGTGTATTCAACACCAACAATCCGCGCAGTGCGGTTACTGTCGACGGCTCCTCCTTCTACGTATCGGGGCAAGCCGGCACCACTAAAGGCCCGCCCGCCTTTATCGATCCGACCCAAGGTGTGTTTTCCGCTCAGTTGGGCGCAACAACCGCCACGGTGATCGACAATAGTACCGACACACGCGCTCTCGCCATTTCCAGCGTCGTCGCGGGCACCAACACACTTTACGTGTCGCGAGATTTCAATCCCTCGGCCGCAGTTCCATGCGGAGGCGTAAACGCCAACAACTGCACAAATATCAGTAAATACAATGGGCTACCCACGTCTATAGCGACCTCAACGCTCGTTATACCTGGCGCGCTCTCCGTAAATGGCGGCAATACCGGATCAATTGATCTTACGACCGGTACGGCAAATGGTGTCAACAATTCCCGCATCGGCAAATTTGTTTATTTGAGTCCGGAGCAATATTTCTTCGCCAATTCCACCACGATGTATGTCACCGATAGCGGGCAGCCGAAGAACGGCAACGCTAATGCTGCAGCTCTCGGCGAAGGCGGGCTACAGAAGTGGTCGTTCAACGGTACGACGTGGGTTCTGGACTATGATCTCGTAGCCAATTTAAATTTGGTCAATAATGCCAACGCCAACTCAAATACGCCGACGGCGTCTGGCGTCACCGGCCTGTTCGGTTTGACCGGCGAAGTCGTCAACGGTCAGGTCGAATTGTTTGCTACCAGCTTCGGTCTGAACGAACTATCACCAAGCTTCCTGTACGAAATCACCGATACCCTCGCCGACATGACAATCAGCCAAGCGAATACAGACGGGGAACAATTTACCACCCTCTATTCGGCTCCCTCGAACACCTCGATCCGTGGCGTGGCTTTTGCGCCAACGGGTACGGACGATCCCCTGACACCTACTCCGCTGCCGGCCTCATGGACCTTCATGTTGATCGGTCTTGCAGGCTTCGGTTGGGCTGCAATGCGGCGGAGGCCGAACGCCTCCGATTTGGCCGCCGCTGACGCGCCGTCAATTAATTGAGGCCGGCCGCTCACTCTGATCTCAGGCAGCGATAGCGCTCTTCCGCTTCCTGCGCCAACCAAACAAACCCAACGCGCCGAGGCCGGTGGCGAAGAGAGGGAGCGCGGCGGGGAGCGGCGTCTCCGCTTGAATTGCGCCAAAAAGCCCGTCAGCCTCGCCGTTGATGCCATCGGTGAAATAGAGAGTGTTGGGGTCGCCTCCACTAGCGGACCCAGTCCCAAACATGAGGGACCACAGGCCGCCAGGAGTGTTACTTCCAACGTCAATCGGGATCGAGCCTAAAAACGCCCCGGTGGTCGGGTTGAAGGCGTTAATGCCGCTGTCCACATAGCTGAAATTCCCGACCAGCAGGTCGCCGCCAAACTGTCCGAAGCCGACTGGCGCAAGCGCCAAGCCCCACGGCGAAGCGAGTGCGCTGCCCGCGATCAACTGCTGTAGAAAATTGCCGTTCTCATCGAAGCGGTCGGTCTCAACGTTATTTGGTCTTTGGTGACCGCTTGCCGGTGTCGATCTCCATGACCTACGCGCCACTTGGAAAGCTGCGCCGACGACCGTGATACTGATTGGCAAGCGTTAGCTGATCTTTGGCATGGCGAAGCTGCGTATCGTCGGCTGCATCTGGGTCAGCCCGGACAACTTCTGTGTCGTATTCTTCGCAGGTCCATGTCTGCACTCCAGGCGGAAGTACCTCCCACGCGTCGCCACACCCGGCCCATCAGGCCCAAACAATCCTAGTTTCACCCGCATCGGGCTTCTTGCTGCTTTGGCTCAGGCTCCTTGTTTCGCGCTGTGTCTGCATCGGCACTCGCGCGGCTTGGGTTGGACTTCGCGCCAAGACTTAGTGGTTGAGCACTGCGTTTACGATTGATCGGTGAACATACTTCTTGAGCCATTTTGATTTCTTTCTCCAACAACAAATAAAGACCATGGCGCTGCGCTTCATGCAGCAATCTTTTGTTGCTCAGTAATCCAACAAACGGTCCCGATGGAAGCGAGCACCCATTTTACGATTTGCGACCCATGGCGATCATCTCGGTAACTTTCAATTTGGCGCCGCAACAATGGGGCAGTTCATGACCCACATTGAAAGCCCCAATTTCAGCAATTTATTAATTCGGCCAACTGCTTTAGACTATGGCTAACATAATCGGACAACAAACATGGGGAGGACTGTATGTTGATCACTAGGACATGGATCGCCGCTGCAATTGCCGTTGTTGCATTCGCCGGCCTGGCGCATGCTCAGGATGATCTTACCCCGAAGAATAGGCAGGAGTTGAAGAGAGCCGATGTACCGGGAACAAATATGGAGATGATTATCTCGGTCGCCGAATATCAGCCCGGCGAAATACTCCCACGCCACATTCATCACGGCGAGGAAGCATTCTACGTGCTTCAAGGGGCAACGCTTGAAACACCAGACGGGAAGCAGATTAATCTGCCGACCGGTTCATCCGCCATCAACCATCGCGATGTTCCACATTCTGGAGCGAAGGTTATTGGCGGCACGCCTTTCAAATATCTCGCTGTCCACGTCGTGGACAAGGGAGTCCCGCTCTACGATGCGCCCCCGAAATAGAATCAGTATTAAACTTCTCATCCGCGCAATTGATAGGAGGAAACTCGAGGTCCACCGCGCGGTAGAATGATGTCCCCTCGCGGGACGATGGATGAGGTGAGTTTGCATGTCCGCCTGGACCTGTCGTTCGCTTGAACGCCAAGGCCGACCCTTAGATTGTTCCGCCTCGTCTTCGACTGGAAGGGCCAAGGTGCCGATTCCGAAGAGAAGCACGAGCCCGCGAGCGACGTCGACACCGTAGTGGTGTGTAGTCTGAAAAGCGCTTGACCCCAAACGGCCGATTAGAGAAGCGGGCTCAACTCGGACAGCGCGCCATATTCGCTTCGTGCCAAGAACAGAACACACGGCCCGTGCCTTGAAGCGTCCACATTGCCGATGGAGAAGCGGCCGGGCATAGCTGATGAGCAAGGACTTTTGGGGACGATGACACGTCGTGCAATCGGCAGAGTGACCGCGGGCTTTCTGCTGCTCGCCTCGCCCGTGATGGCCGCCGAGTTGCCGGCCGAACTGATCTCCAACTTCCGCCTCAAGCACGGCGAGGTCCGCGTCATGCGCGATGCAACCCTCGATCGCATCGCGCTGGAGCAGGCGCGAGCCATGGCGGCAAAGGACAATCTCAGTCATGAGGTGCTCGGCTCGTTCACCAGACGGATCGCGCCAGCGCGTGCGGGGCGCGCCGCCGAGAACATTGCCTACGGCTACGAAAGTTTCGAAAAGACGCTCGGCCAGTGGATCGACTCCTCCGGGCACCGCAGGAACCTGCTGTTGCACAATGCCTCCCGCGTCGGGATTGCAAGCGCCAAGGATGCAAGGGGCAAGCGCACCTACTGGGCCATGGTGATCGCCGGCGATTACGAACCGACGCCGGACAACAGAGACATGGAGCCGCTTGTTGCTGTGAAACGCGGGGCCGCTCCCTCAGGCCGGCCCAAATCCATCGACTGCCACATCAAGATACTCAGTCTTTGCATTTGAGACTCCGGCAGCGCGCTTTTGAGATGGGCCGCGCCGCGTAGCCCTGCCAGCTGTTGGGTTTTTTTTCGCTGCGGCCGCGCACTTACAGGGTGATCGAAACCGCTGGCGGTTTTTCTGCGGTGCAGCAGAAAGGGCGCCGCCATAGCGGGCATGATAAGGGCCGCGACCAGTCGGGACGTTTGCGCGGCAGTTGACCCCTTTGAACAATCTTCTGACTGAAATTAGCAAGTCGCGCAGGTCGAGAATTAGCATATTCGGCCTATGACAGAACCAGAGCCAAACGATTTTGTGACAATCGTCCTCAACGTTCTCTTTTGCCTAGTGGTTGCGACTGCCGTAGGGGGGATCTTGGCCTGTGGCTATTTTTCCCATTGATTGAGTGCGATGCCAACGTCCGGCAGAAAGCCCGTGCGGCTATCGCGGGCCATCATCGCGGACGAAATGCGGATCGAGCGCACACGCAGAGTGCCCGACGATTGGCGTATAGCCTGATGTGGCGTTTGGCTGGCGGGCCCGTGTCGCATATCAACGTCGAATTTTACATCGACCAGCTACGTGAGCTGCTGCCTTACGTGCCACCTATTCCCATTCAAACGATCAAAGCACTGCACGAGAAGGGAGACTTGGGCGGCGTCGTGAAGGTCATTCGTAGCACGACGAACATTGGCGTGCGCTTGACTGTCCATTGGACTAGCGGTCCGCCGCCTCAAGAGAGTCCGAACGCTCCAGCGTGGATCCGTCTACCGAAAACGGTGCCGTACTACGGGACGCCAGCGTCTAAAGAACTAAAGCTCGATATTTTCATTTATAGTTGCACGTCCCCGCAGCTCGGCAGTTTTTGAGCTTCGATCAGTCGATCAGTGGAAATAGGACGACGCCCGCGAATTTGCGCGGACGAATAAATCTCTATGGCTATATAATCTCAGGTTGCATGGCGTTTGGGATAAAATTTAATTGGGTCACTAGGAATAAGCGCGCCGGCTACAGCGAGGTCGCCGTTTCGTGTTTCAGGCGATGTCCGGCAAAAAAAGCCCCAGCGTTCAAGGCTGGGGCAGTTTGGACAGCTATAGTATGCGGAAGGACAGGTAGCAGCAGCCGGTGACTAAATCGTTACTGGACGAACCCCGCCATGCGCCTGCGCTTGGAACTCAGCCTAGACCCGAAGTATATTGCACTGCCGCTGGACCTCTTCCGGACATGTGGAGTTCAGTCGCCCTACTTGGACCCCGGCATTTTGGGGAATGCCGGGGTTCTTTGGTCTTGGCCGAGCAAAAAAATGGGGCCCCGGCCCGAAGCCCAGAGCCCCAAAGGGATCATCCATTCCGATCAACGGCAAGACAACGCCTGAAGCGCCATTTGGTTTCAGTTGAAATGTCGCCGGTTACTTGCACCAACGTTGGCAAAAATTAAATCGCTTATCGCAGTTCGCAATGCATGCATCATTCGCTTCGCAGTTCTGAATGCATCCAACGTAATCCGAATTACAGGCCGCCATGCACTGGCATTCGAGGCCTGCGCGAGTAGCCATTTTTGCGAAACCGTATCAGCGTTGCTTGAGGCAACGCCCCCCACGCCATGGCGAAAATTAGAGCAAAGCATTTCATTGCTTTCTCCGCGCCGCCCGCCAGGTCCCCCTTCCCCGTTAGCGGGGCGCGATTGCCGATAAAAGCACCACGATCCAGGAACCTGCCGTAAAGGCCAACGAAACGTCATCCGACGCCGAGAACGTTCCCCCATTGAGCTGATTGGATATTGTCGATTCGTCAGCAGCATCGGTCGGATCAAAGGCTGCGCCGACGTTTAAATCGTCAGTCCGACCCCATGGAGCCGTGAAGGGGAATGCAGCGGACGGATCACCACTGAAGCCAAACTCGGTTACAACGCCATCAATCGTAAGTAGCGTCGGTGCTACCGTAGTTGCATAGGCTGCATGAGGTGACATCAACGCAGCAGCGGTTATCGCTGCTGCGATTAGCGCGTTGGATGCAGAGCGCATCGGAGATCTCCGCCCGGCATACAAGACGAAGCCCAAAAGTCACAGTAGCGCGATCAATTGGGAAAATTGAAGGCACGCGCATCTGTACGCGGTCACACCCAAGGGCGGGTTCCGCAGCAAGCGCTGAGGTGCGAGGCTTTTCAAAAGCCATACCTGCTGTGCTGATTTGAGTTCATGGCCGATTTCTGCGTCGAGTTCGCCGAGATCGTGTCCAAGCCGAACTCACAAATTGTGCCGTCCCAAGGGAAACCCGTGCTGCCGCTGGTTCCGAGGTATAATGAACACGCGCGCAAAAGCTGCCAGCCGGATTGGCTATCTCGCTGGCTCTGGCACGTCGCGGGATCAGGGCTTCCACGTAATTTCGATCAAATCGGGACGATCGATTGCCCATCAAGTATCGGAAAGTCCCGATGTATTTCGAGCCTCGTGAGTTCTCGGCTTCTGTGCTCACTGCAAGCAAGCCTGAAAAACAACGTCGCTCGAAAATGGAGCGCATGACCTTCGATAACGCGCATTCTCGGAGAAAGATGGCGAGATATCCGGTGTTGGCGGAAGAGAGTGGGGGTCGAACCCACCAAGGGCCGGCTGACGGTCCTCCCCGGATTTGAAGTCCGGACGCTCCACCGGGAGCGCTTCTCCTCCTTAAGCCTTCACGCGTGAGGCTTCACGCCCGCGGCTGAAAACGGCGATGCGCCGTCGATCAACCCGTCGCACATCACCACGCTTAAGCGTTACACCATGCCGATCCAGAAATTCGAGGACTTGGATGGCGATTTTCCGCCCGGTATTGATGCGGTCACGGAACTGGGCCGCAGTGAATTCGCCATTTTCGGCATTGCGAGCCAAGTCGCCGGCGATTTCCGTCATTTCGTCCAGCGTACCCCGTAGAAAGAATTGGTCCGGAGTAACTTCAATTATTTCCCCCTGCCGACTCAGCGATTTCAGGACACGCCGAACTGCCGCCTCCGGCAACTTAAGCAGCGCGGCGATGTCGCGGCCGCGTGGCGGCCGAAAACGATCCGCATCAGCCAGAAGCGGAGCAATCCTGCTCCAGATCTCCTCATCTTGCGCGCCAAGCTTGGCGCGATGACCTAGCAACCGTACGGAACCGGCTTCATGCCCGATGTCGCCCGTACGGGAAAATTCATTCAGCGCGGCAGACAACACGTCCACTGGAAGCTTTTGGGTCAGCAGCAGACGAAGCCGGTGCAAGTCGATGCCGGTTTTATCTGGATTGGCTGAATGAAATGTATCAAGAGCCGCCAGCAAATCTTGTTTCAGGCGAAGCCAGGATTTTGACGAGAAAATATATGCCGATCCAGACCCGTTAACACGCACGGTGCCACGCTCCTCAGCGACCTTACCGATGGCCTCCATCGACAGGGCGCGATCACGCACAAACTGGGTGAGGTCAACGTAAAAGGGAGGACACTCCAGCAAAGATGCAAGGGACTGAGCCGGATCCGAAGATGCTTGTGCGCGAAGCTGTGCGAGACGCTCCGGCGTCCGGCGTCGTCGCGCGGGAGCTCGCAAATCGAGAAAGCGTCCGCCGCCGATCGTGCGCGACCCCGAAGTATCCCGAAGCACGTATCGATCGCCAGCCGCGGCCGCACTGGGCCGACTTAGGACGAGTTGGATAGGGGCGGTGCCGCCCGGTCGGATTGGCTCAGCGCCGAGCAGCACGATGCGGGCTTCGATTTCGTCCGCCGCGTGATAGAGCCGTGCCGGCGTCCAGTGCCCGATCGCCTTTGATTCGCTCGCGAGCGCACGAAACTGCGCATCAATCCGGTCCGTCGGTGCGTGCAAGTGCGGTTCGAGCACCACGTCGCCGCGTCGAATTGCACTTTTGCTGATTGCATCACCGGTGAGATTAAGTGCACAACGCTCGCCCGCCTGACCGCGTTTTACGGGCCGGTTTTGCGCGTGAATTGATCGCACGCGGCCCGCAAGACCTGAAGGACTTATGCGCACTTGATCGCCGACCTCAACCGATCCCGACAAAACCGTGCCGGTAACGATCGTCCCTGCGCCCGTCAGGGTGAAGCTCCGATCGACCGCAAGCCGAAAGCGCCCGTCCGCGGCGCGCGCGGTAAAAGCAAGAGAGACTGCGACCAGTTTTTCCCGAAGCCCGTCGATACCGAGCCCGCTCACGGTCGATATGCGATGAATTTCGGCCCCGGCCAGGCTGGTCCCGCTCAGGTGCTCTCGGATATCCAGCGCGACCTGGTCGCATCGGGCTGGGGAAACTAGATCGACTTTGGTCAAGGTGACGATACCGTGTTCGATACCCAGCAAATCGGCAATCGCCAGATGCTCGATCGTCTGCGGCATGATCCCATCGTCGGCTGCAACGACAAGTAAGACGAAATCGATACCGGTCGCTCCTGCCAGCATGTTTCGAATGAACCTTTCGTGTCCGGGCACGTCGACAAAGCCCAGAACAGCGCCGTGGTTTGTTGGTAGATACGCGAAGCCGAGATCGATGGAGATGCCGCGCTTTTTTTCCTCTTTCAGCCGGTCCGTATCGACGCCCGTAAGCGCGCGGACGAGTGCACTCTTGCCGTGATCGATGTGGCCGGCGGTCCCGATGATCATGACGACTCTTTGGAGCCCGAGCCGGCGGAGGGCCGCAGGTCAAATGCCGTGAGGTTGGCGACAAAGGCGACCTCGTCATCAAGGCAGCGCAGATCGATGATAAATGCCTGATCCTCAATGCGGCCAATAACGGGGATTGGCAGTCGGCAAAAGGCTTTGGTTAGAGTTGCCAAAGCGCGTCCCTTCTCCCGCTTGTCGGCTGGCCGGATTGCAATGCCTGTGCTCGATATGGCCGCGAGCGGCAATGCGCCCGACCCAATCTGGCTCGCGCACGTAAACGTCTGGACCGAGAACCGGTCGCCGAACTTGGCTGCCATCACCGGAAGCAGGCGTTGCCCAAGCGCAATCATGTCGTCCGTCGATTTTGTTAGGTGGCGGTAGGTCGGCAATCGTTCCGCAATTCGATCGGGGTCGCGATAGATTTTTAGGGTGGCCTCGATGGCCGCAAGCCTGATCTTGTCAACGCGAAGAGCGCGCTTCATCGGATTGCGGTTGACCTGGGCGACCAGATCCTTTCGACCGAGAATGAAGCCAGCCTGTGGGCCACCCAGTAATTTATCGCCGGAGAACGTTACCAGGTCCGCGCCGGACGCCACTGCTTCCGCGACTGTGGGTTCATGCGCCAGCTTAAATCGGGACAGATCGACAAGTGTCCCCGAGCCGAGATCATTGACGAGCGGTACCCCACGCTCACGGGCGAGCGCCGAGAGCTCGTGTGCCGGCACTTCGGCGGTAAATCCGTCAATACGATAATTGGAAGTGTGAACCTTGAGAATCAAACCCGTTTTTGCATCGATAGCTTCGGCGTAGTCCTTGAGATGGGTGCGATTTGTGGTTCCGACCTCAACGAGCTTGACGCCGGCGCGGCTCATGATCTCAGGCATGCGGAAGGCGCCGCCGATCTCGATGAGCTCACCGCGTGACACGATCGCCGCGCGACCTTTCGCCAAGGTATTAAGCGCAATCAGGACCGCAGCAGCGTTGTTGTTGACGACCGTTGCATCTTCGGCACCGCTGAGTTCCTTCAGCAGGGCGCGGACGATATCGTCGCGTTCGCCGCGACGCGCAGTTTCGAGATCGAATTCGAGCGCGACCGCGTTGCGCATCGCCGCCGTCGCCGCCTCGATCGCCGACTCGGCGATCAGTGCGCGGCCGAGATTGGTGTGCAGGATGGTGCCGGTTAGGTTAAACACCGGCCGCAGACGCGACGTTTGCGCGGCTTCGAGGCGCGCCAACGCCCCGGCGGCGGCACCAGCCGCATCGACCGCATGGTTGCGCACCGCGCGGGCCGCAGCGAGCGTCGCCCGAACCGCGTCGACGACAGCGACTCGTCCGAAGCGGCCAACTGCCGACGAGGCAACTTGCGTCTTCAGAACAGCGTCGACTGATGGCAACCAGCTCAGATCGGTGGCGGCGCGCGATGGACCCGGCACTTCTCTCCCTCCGATCGCCAGCTACCGGCTTGCAGCCGCCAGCAGGATTTCGCTTGACTGGCTGGTATTGCCGCAGCTCCACGTAAAGTCGGAGAGATAGCGGTCGGCGGCGACCGCCGCGGCCGCGCCGTCGCCGGCGGCGCCCGCAGCGCGGCAGGAAGATTGGGCGCGAATATTGCCTGCCGAGCACAAGCCCGGCAGCGAGGTGCGGGTGTCGGTGTGGGCGGGAATGAGACCCCCGGCGTCGAGTGCAAGGACATCTTTCAGGAACGCCGTGTTCGGCGTTAGCCCGACATAGGCGAAGATCGCCGCGACTTCGATCTCCGACGTCTCTCCGCCGCCGGCCGCCTGCACGCACACGCCGCTGACCTCGGCTTCGCCGAGAATTTCGCGGACGATGACGTTACAGCGAACCTCGATCTTCGGGTGTGCGGCGATGCGGTCGCGATACCAAGCCTGGCCGGTCAATCCCGCATCACGCTGCAGGATAACGACCTTCGACGAGAATTCGGCGAGCGTCAGCGCTTCCTGCATCGCCGAGTCACCGCCGCCAACTACAGCGACGATGCGACCGCGCATCAGCGGTGCGTCGCAGGTGGCGCAGTGGCTGACGCCGCTGCCGGTCAAGCGTTCCTCGCCCGGTACGCCAAGCTTCTTCAGCGACGAGCCGGTGGCGAGAATAACGGCGCCGGCGACAATTTCGCCTTCCGCAGTGCTCAGGCGCCATTTGCCGTCCGTCGGTACGAGACCGTCGAGATTGCACATCATGAAATCCGCCCCGGCTGCGCCGGCCTGATCCTGCATGATCGGGCAAAGGTCGTAGCCTGGAATGCCGTCAGGATGACCGGGCAGGCCCTCAACCTTTTGGATGCTCATGAGTTGGCCACCTGGAACGTCGCCGGTGAGGATGACGGTGCTGCGGCCGAGCCGCGCCGATGTCACACCGGCCGCCATGCCGGCCATGCCGCCGCCCGCGATCACGACATCGAACTCTTTGCTCACTGCCTTGCTCCGTATCCACCACGCTCAGGCGACGACCTCGATGGCGGGGACGCCTTGTTCGGCGTGTCCGATGATCCGCGTCGCCGCATAGCCGGCATCCTGAATACTGCGAACCAGCGCGGCGCTGTGCTCCGGCGCGGTCGCGATCAAGAGGCCCCCGGAGGTCTGAGGATCGGTCAGAAGGTGACGCTGCCAATCGTGCAAGCTTGGCTCAAGGATGACATCGTGGCCGTAGCTCGCCCAGTTGCGGTGCGACGCACCGGTGACGTGGCCTTGCTGCACCAGCTCTGCTGCCTGGGACAACAGCGGTACTTCGCCAGTGCGAATGACGAGCCGCAGGCTCGACGCGCGCGCCATTTCGAGGCTGTGGCCCAATAGGCCGAAGCCGGTCACATCGGTGACGGCATGCACATCCTCGTCGCGGCCCAGCGTTGCGCCGATGGTGTTGAGCTTCGTAGTCGTCGCCATCATCTCGCCGTAGCCGCCCTGGCCAAGCGCATCCTTCTTGATCGCCGCAGAATAGATGCCGACGCCGATCGGCTTGGTGAGAATAAGCGCATCGCCGTGCTTGGCGCCGCCGTTGCGCCTGATTTCCTTCGGCGCGCAGGTTCCGATCACGGCAAGCCCGTAGATTGGCTCCGGACAATCGATCGAATGGCCACCAGCCACCGGAATTCCGGCTTCGGCGCAGGCGAGCGAGCCGCCGCGCAGGATGTCGCGCACGACGTCGGTCGATAGCTTGCCGAGTGGCATGCCGAGGATGGCGAGTGCCATTAGCGGGCGTCCGCCCATGGCGTAAACGTCGGAGATCGCATTTGTCGCCGCGATGCGGCCGAAATCGACGGGATCGTCGACAATGGGCATGAAAAAATCGGTGGTGGCGATGACGCAGGTTTCCACGTCTATCTGCCACACAGCGGCGTCGTCGCCGGGTTCAGTGCCGACGAGGAGATTAGCAAACGGGGCAGTCGCGGCCTGATTGGCGAGGAGCTCTTGCAGCACCGACGGAGCGAGTTTACAGCCGCAACCGCCGCCGTGAGCGAGGCTCGTCAATCTGATCTGCGAAACGTTCATTCGCTCTCCTCCCGGCGCTTATCGGTCAAATGCCGTACCGTTGGCGATGACTTTAAGACTTGGCCGCGAGTTGTCGAGCGAGCCCCCATGCGACCACGGAGTGGCCGACTTTCCGATTCATGCGAGCTTGGGCACCGGCCCGCAACGGCCCAACCGCTATCAGCGGCCGGCCAGCTTGCGCGAAAATTCAGTTTCCAGCGCGTTGAGCCGGGCGGCCTGTTTGATCAATTCCTCGGCGCTCCAGTACGACAATTTGTGGCCTTTGAGCGCTTTCGAGAATCTGTGTCCCTTCGACGAAATAGTTGCCTCGCTTGGTCAGCCGCTCGAAGGTGATGGCACCTTCCGGCCGGCCGAGCCAGGACAGGAACAGCCGCGCGGTGTTTGGGTTCTTGCCGTATTTCAGCACCGAGCCGACGATGGTCGGCAGCGTCGTCGGATCGATGATCACGATTTTGACCGGCGCTCCTTTCTCCACCATCCGCACGCTGGAATCGTAGGAGACAATCGCCAATTCGATTTCGCCAGAGCCGACCGCCTCGGCAAGCGGAAATTGTCCCTCGAACAGACGCGGTTCGAGCGCGGCAAGGCGCGTCGCAAGCTCACGCGATTTGTCCTCGCCGATCGCGGGGATTAGGTCGACGAAGAAAGAGGCACGCATCCAGTGTCCGGTGCGGCCCTTCCACTTTTCGGCGACCATATCGTCCCAGCTTCGCGGCAGATCCTCGTCCTTGACCTGATCGGTGTTGCAGAGCGCTACATCCGGCGCCGTGGTCACCACAATCATATAGGGCGTCGGCGTCAGTACCGGCGAGGGCGTTACGCCCAGCGCGGCCCACTCGCTCTCGAGGAGGAAGCCGCGCTGATAGAACGACTCGGTCACCGGCGCGCCGTGTAAGAGCACGTCCGCAGTCGGGCCGCCGGCGGTGCTTTCCTGGACGATCTTGGCGGTCTTCTGTGCCGAAGCGATGTCGACGAAGTCGAGCTTGTTGACGAACGGATATGCGCGCTTGAACTCGGCCAGCAGGTCATTGGCGGCACCGCCGTCGTAATGGTCGTACCAGACCATGCCGCTTTCTTTTTTGGCGGCGGCGATCATTTCGTCGTGGCTTGGACCTGAGGCAGCCCGGACACGGGTCGCGAAACCGCCCGCGACCGCGGTCGTAGCCGCAAGACGATGCAAGACATGGCGGCGGCTATAGAGGGTTGCGGCCATGGCGGTCCTCCCGAAACTTTACCGCGACAGTAGCTCAAATCTCGAGCCGGCGCCGAGTCAGCGACAATATGCCAACCAGCGCCAGGAGGAGCAGCGTCAGCAGAACGGCCAGCGCCGCGGCGCGCTCGGGGCTGCCGGTGTCCCAGTAGCTGTAGACAATGGTCGAGAGCACGCTGTTGCGACCCGATTGCAACATCAGCGCGATGGAAAACTCGCGCACCGAATGGACCAGGATCCAGATGACGACGGCGATGACGGTCGGAGCTAAGAGCGGCAGCAGGATGCGCCAGAATGTGCGCTGCAGTGTCGCGCCCGCCATGCCGGCGGCTTCCTCCAGTTCGGCGGCGATCTGCAGCAGACCCGATTGCATCATGCGCGAAGAGATGGGCAGGAAGGCGATAACGTGGCCGAGCGCAATGACCCAGACGGTGCCATAGAGGCCAAGAAACTTGGCGGTAAAGGCGACGAACACGAGCGCCACACCGATCATCAGCGCTGGTACGCCGAGCGGCACCATAGCGAGAACGTCGAGGAGCCATGCGAAGCGAAGCTTGGCGCGCAGCACGATCCAGGCCGTCGCAGCTGAAAGCAGGACCAGAGCCACCGATGCTGCTACCGCAATCAGCGCCGAATTGAGCACCGCCTCGTGCAGCTTCTGGCTCGCGTACAGCGCGACGTATGCACGCAAGCTCGCGCGCTGCAGCATGTCGATGCTGAAACCGGCGAAATAAGGGATCAGGCTCGCCCACAACAGCGCGACAAACGGCAACAACACCGCCAACAGGAAATACAAGCTGACGACGGCCACGGCGGGACTGCGCCAGCGGCCGAGCCGCGCCGGTACAGGCCTGTAGCCCTTGCCGCTGACGGTGGCGAAGCGCGCCGCCTGGCGGATGGTACGGCGATAGAGGGCGAGAGCTGCGACCAGAAACACGAACAGCACCGTGTTCATCGCCGCCGCGCCGCCGTAGTCCGGAAAGCTGGACGGCGGCGTCATCATTCGGAAAACCTCGATGCTCATCAGATCAACGTGGCCGGGGATCGCGATCACCGCCGGAACGTCAAATGCGAGCATGCCGACGATCAGCAGGATCGTCACGACGGACAGAAGTGCCGGCCGCAGCACCGGAAGGCCGACGCGCCAGAGCATCTGCCAGCGGCCAGCGCCGGCGACCAGGGCAGCTTCCTCCAGCGCCGGATCGAGTGCGCGGATCGCCGGTGACAGCATGAGGATAGAGGTTGGCACATAAGCGAGCGTTTGCACGAAGATCGCGCCCGCCATGCTGTAGATGTTGAACCAGCGTTCGATGGGGCCGATCAACGGCCGGATCGATACCGCGACCATCCCGATCCGCGGCGCGAGTACGAGCGCCCAGCCGATTGCGAGAAGAAGGGGCGGCGTCGCCATTGGCATGAGGATCATGGCGCGAAACGCATTGCGTCCCGGCAGATCGGTCCGCTCCAGGAGCCAGCTCAGCGCCGTGGCGATGCCGACCGCGAATAAAGTGCTCGCGCCGGCAAATACGAGCGTGTTGCCGACGAGACGCCAACTGTAGGCCGAGCCCCACACCTCGATGTAGTGGTGGAGCGTTAAGCCGGGGCTCGCCGGGAGCCCATCAGGCCGGAAGCTGCCGATCCACAGCACGGCGAGCGGCACTAGCGTCAGCAGCGCAAGCAAAGCCCCGATGCCGAGCGCGACGATCGTGGTGGTGGTAAGCGTGCCGCCAAACGACACGGCGCCACTGCGGCGCGGTGCAAACGCGAAGCGCGGCGGCGTGGCGCCATGATCGAGGCTCAGGCGATCCGCCACCGCCAGTCTCCCTGCATGCAGGCTGTTCGGCTCGGCGAAACCGCCGCAACGACGACGCTAGCCGCGCGATACAAGCTCAGCGCCAGGCATCGACGGAAACGGTCGTCACATAATGAGCGCTGAAAATTTTCCACGCGCCTTGGGTTTCGCCGCCGACCACTACGACGTTGATCTCGCGTGGTTCGTACATTTCGATGATGTCGTCGGGCGCCGCTTTCAGCCGCGCCGCATAGGGCTCAACGCCGGCGACCGCGCGCGGCCGCACCAGGGTCTGGATCCATTGGTCGTCCCAATAGTCGCGGGCCGTGATTTTCGAATTGCGCGCGCACCATTCGATCAGATCGTCCTTCGACTTGATGCCGCGCGAGGCGAACAGCCGCGCCACGATCGGGTCGAGGATTACGCACGGCGGGATATGCGCGGTGGCGGTGATGCAGCGGCGGAATTTCAATTCCCAGGTATCGCGCGGTCCGAATCCCTCCTGGATTCCGCGATTGCCGACGAAAACGCTGACGGTGCTGTCAGTCGGCTTGAAACCCTTCTGCACGTGGAGCGGCAGCCAAGGGCTGCGTTCCTCGTTCTCGGGAAAGCACAGGCTGTAGGCCAGCGGATTGCCAAGCGCGCCCATATACGTTTCGCCGGGCACTGAGCCACCCTGCCCGTTCTGTGACAGGAGACTGTAGGCGCGGCCAATCATGGTGTTGGCGTGATTGTACGGGCCCATGGCGCCAATACCGGCGTTCATGCCGATCTCGTTGCGCACAGGCCCGTTGACCACGCTGAAGCAAGTCTGCGACGTGGTGCTGCCCTGCCTTGAAGTCTGATTTGACGCCGCCAGAGCGAGAATAACCGGGAAATATTCGGGTCGCGCCCCTGCCATCACGGCATTCACGGCCACCTTTTCGACCGTATATTCCCAACTCTCGCGGAAATTGCCAGCCCGCATCCTACCGACAACCTTGTCCGGCGGTTGGCCCGTTGCCTTGAGCATCGCTGCGACGCGCTCTTCCGTTGGCAAAACGATGGGCATGAAATCTGTCCATCGATTGTCGAGGAAAAGCTTCTCGAGATTCTCCCGTGTAGCAGGTGGAACCAACCGCGGCGTCGTCCTTTCGAACGTCTCGCCGCTGAGGTCGGCATCATCGAGCGGTCTCGTCAGGCCTTCGATTACTTCTTCCATGAATTTACGGCCGGAGATGGCATCGTTGCCTTCGATGTAGGCGCGCAACTCCCCGGCAGTGCGTCCGACAACCGGCTGCGGCACGAAGGCTTGGCGTAGGTTGGGAATGCCACGCAACCGCGCACTCGATTTGGCGACACGGCGGAATACGTGCGTGTGCACCGCGACGGTCGGTACGCTGTTTTCCGCTTCCAGTAGTGAGGTCAACCCGACGACCGTCGGGCTACAGGAGCTTCAAAGCCCGACACCGAGGATGGCGGCGTCGCCCTCCGCACCAATTTTGGCACGCATGTCCGAATCGTCGACCCAGCTTTCGCGCGGCTTGATGATGCGGGTTTCGACCTTTGGCAGGTGCTGAGCGAACCAGTCCTTGAGCTGCTCCATGAACACCGCAGAATTGTCGAACAGCGCGTCTACCAGATAAACGATCTTGCCATCGAGACTTTGCAAGCGCGACGCCAGACGCTTCCCAGTGACCTTCGGCGGATATCCCCGCGGATCATGGACAGTGATGAGGTTCATGCGCGCCTCCGGAACGGCCCTTCCAGCAAAGGAATATTGGACCAACCGGCATGAAGCTTCAAGGCGATCAATTGGGCTTAGCCACTATGCCGTCCGAACCTCAACACCGGTTGCAAATGCCGTGTAACGAGTTCAGGGCAGCGCAGTGACGGCCTAACCTCCGATAATGTCTATTCTCGGAGCCTATTTCCCAATCACCTGCCCTCGTCTTGGTGTCGCAACGCGGACGGCCTCAACGAGAAGCTAAACTAGCACTACTTTGGCAGTTTTTTAGCGGTACGGGATTCCCAAATCAGTTTTTCAATAATTCATGGGTGGTCGGCTTTTGGAGGCGGGCCGACCATGGCAGGCACAACGTCGAATTGGGAAGACGAACTTCGAGGCTGGCTCGAGCCGTTCTTGGATCGCCTGGGTCACAAGGCGCGGCGGCGCAGGTGTCCGCTTTATGTGGCGGGGCTCATCGGGCCCGGCGATCGCAAGAGCGTTCAGCCCATGGCGGAGCGGCTTGCGCCTGGCGATTATGATCAGCCGCATCATTTTGTTTCGGCTGGCGTCTGGAACGCGGCGCCATTGGAGACGGAGCTGCTCATTCAAGCGGATCGGCTCGTTGGTGGCAGCGATGCGGTGTTGGTGATCGACGATACGGCGGTGCCGAAGAAGGGCACGCACTCGGTCGGCGTCGCTGCGCAATATGCTTCAGCGCTAGTACCCGGAATCACAATTCACTGATACGGCATCCTTTGACGTGGTGCTGATGGACCTTGGCTTTGGTCCAGACGAACGGCCGAGCGTTTTCGTTGTAAGCCTCGATGAAAGCATCGATATGCTGCCTAAGTTGCGCGACCGAGGTGAATGAGGCGCCGTGCAGCGATTGTCCTTCCAGGATCGAGAACCAGATTTCAACCTGGTTGAGCCAGGAGGCCCGCGTCGGCGTGAAGTGGAAGTGCACGTTCGGATGGCGCTTGAGCCAGCGGTCGTTCTTGGGCTTGTGGGTGTTGAGGTTATCGAGGACGACATGGATGGCGGTGTCGGGATGGCCGGCGACGATGTCGTTCATGAAGTCGAGGAACTCGATACGCCGGCGGCGCGTCTTGTGCGCAGCCCTCACCTTGCCGGTGGCCACCTCAAAGGCGGCGAACAGCGTGGTGGTGCCATTGCGCTTGTAATCGTGGCTGTGGCCGGTCAGCGCCCGGCCGTTCGGCAGTTTCAGATAGCCTTGGGTGCGCTCCAGCGCCTGGATCGAAGGCTTTTCGTCGACGCAGACGACGATCGCATTCTCGGGCGGCGCCATATAGAGCCCGACCACATCGGCGGCCTTGGCGACAAACTCGGGATCGTTGCTTTCGCACCACGACTTTCGCCCGGCGAGGTCGATCTTTTGCACCCGCAGGAAACGCCAGACCTGCTGCTCGTGCACGTCGCCCAGTTCGGCTGCAATCAAGGGCCCGTTCCAGCGCGCGAAGCCGACCGGCGGCTCCCGTTCCAGGACCGCCAGAATGCGTCGACCGGTCTCGCTGGTGTACTTCGGTGCCGGGCCGGGCCGCGGCTTGTCGGCCAAACCGGCCAAGCCTTCGCGGGCGAACCGGCCGCGCCAAGTGCTGACCGTTCGCGGCATCGTGCCGAGCGCGCGGGCAATCGAACGGGTCGAGTGGCCTTCGTCCGCCAGCAAGACCATCCGCGCGCGAAACGCGTCGCGTTGCTCCGTCGTCGGTGCCCGAACCCGCGCTTCAAGCACCGCACGATCCGCCGGTGTCAGCCGGACCTTCGCAGCTATGGGAATCATCCCAATGTTGAATCACGAGTTAGCCTTCCGTAAAAGCGGGTACTAGGCAAGACCGCCAACTGTCAGTCTCTGGTGTCACTGACGCTCGCCCGCGGCGAAGTGCCGGTGATGGTGACGTTGCGGCTTTTTTTTCCAGACAGTTGGATCAGCGATCGGCAGCGGCTGCAGCGAGCCGGTGTTCCGGCCGAATATCGAACAACACGGACAAAGCCCGAGATCGCACTGGCGGAGATTGATCGCTTGATATCGATCGGCGTGCGCTTCCGCTGTGTGCTGGCTGATGCCGGTTACGGTCTCAGTGCGCCTTTCCGTCAAGGGCTGACGGCTCGCAAGCTCGCCTGGGCTGTTGGCATCCCTCGTCACCTCAAGGTGTACCCTGTTGGGGTGAAGCTCATTTGGCCAGCTACCAAAGTTCGAGGCCGGCCCCGTACCGGCAGGCCTGTGCGCTTGGCTGTGAGGGCATCGCGTCGAAGCACCTCGGCTCACCCTATCGCGCCGGCCGCACCGACGTGTGGCTCAAGGTCAAGAACCCAGCCGCACCGGCTGTAAGGCGCGAAGCCGAAGAAGATTGGTCTTGAATGCCGACCGTCCCGTCATGGTGCGGTGCCTGCGCTGTCGACGCGAGGGGATGCTCTCGGTTCAAACTCTCATAGACGCAGGCTCAAGGCGGACGCTCCAATTCGCTCGTTTGTGAAACGGCTGCGGTGCGGCAGGTGTGGCAGCGGCAGTGTCATGGCTACTCGCCAGCCTGAACGAAAAGCTCTCGGCGGGCGGCAGCGGCGCCAGGCCTAGGAGTTGCCGGATTCACAATACTCCGGGCGGAGAGGAAGCCTTGGCGGCATACATGAAGGAGCGACAGATTAAAGTTGTCGCCGTATAGTCGCGGGTTCAATGAAACAAAACTTCACGCCCCGCACGTGTTGCGTGCGGCGCTTTTTGTTTTGGGTCGCAAGCACAAATTACCGTTGGCGCTGTCCAGAGCGCTGGCCTTGACGCGGCGGTCGGTGCTGGTCGCGACCGATACTCAAAGGTCGTTCTTGTCGAACAGGGCTATTGTTGTTGAACAGGCGATAGCCCTTACCTTGGCACTCGGCGCATACACTTCCGTGGCGCAATCCGGTAGCGCGACAGGCCGCGCATGGGATGGGCAGTTTTTCGTCCATAAAATTTGTCTCTCAAAGAAACGCTCAGCTAAGACGCTCGGTTCCTGATTGATTAGGAATCCGTTGGACCTAAATGGGTCCATCGTCACCACGCGATGTTGTGACTTCCGAGCATTAAGCTGATTCGCAATAGCGTTACAGCTTGAATGGTCGGCTACCTAAACCTCTCAAATGATCGGCAGGACGTTGGCGGCAACCCGTCGCGGAGAGCAGGTAGGTTCTCGATCGGAGTCAACAATCTTCTTTGCTCCAGAACGATTGTCCGGTGATATATGGGCGCCCCCCACTGTGGTCTACTCGAAACCGGCTTTGAGGATCGCGACGAAGATTCTCAGCCTTCGGTACTTGTCGGCGTAGTTCCTTGGCTGTCCGAACTCCCACTTCTCGCCGGTCCGTCTAACGTCCCGGTTTGTCGGGTTTGTCCTATTAAAGACGAGCTCACAGTCTCCGCGAGAATTGTCCGGCGATCTCACGACCGAGACGACGCCGCGGGTATGCTTCTCAAACCATTCGATCTTGGCGACTAGTTTGGCCCGCTCCGCCTCGCTTGTGAGGACGCTCCGACAGCGCGTGTTTGCACCTCGCCCTACACATACCGAATTGTCGGAGCTTCGCACAGATCTGGGTGCGGCCGCTGCCCCTGTGCATCATATTCCCTGAGAGCAGAGGTTGGCCGTTGTCGACAAGCCACGCTATCACCCATGCGACTAAACGCGCCGTGGACGAACCGGATGTTAACCAATTGCGGCGGAACGTATGGGTTGGGTGGGTCTAAGGAAACAGTGTCATGCGTAGGTTGACGGTCTTAGCCTCCGCGGGCGCCGTTGCGGTGGTCGTAGGGATGGTAGGCTTTACGCTCGGTCGGACGTTCACGGTCCGGGAGCCAGTCGCGAAAGTCACGCCGGCGAAAGCTCCGGAGCCAGAACTGGTGACCAGCACAATCGCTTCGCGCTCGATCCCCCCGCAGCAGTCGGCGCCACCGGTCGCTTTTCCGCCGACCACGGAGCCTTCTGTACCGACGCTTGACCGCGCCGATGCGACCGCCACACTGAACCCGGCCTGCAGAAATCCGGAGGCGCTCGGCGTCTCCCGCGTGGTGGAGATCGATGCTGCCGGCGGTCCCGGCTTCGGCTTTGAGCACTTCAAGCAGTATGATTTCCTGCGTGAACACGAGGTGGTGCTGACCTTCGACGACGGGCCGTGGCCGGCGAACACCTCTGCAGTGCTCAAGGCGCTCTTCGACAATTGTGCTAAGGCAACATTCTTTCAGATCGGCAAGCACGCGATGTGGCACCCCGAACTCGCCAAGCAGGTCGCCGCCGCCGGGATGACGATCGGTAGTCACACCTGGTCACACAAAGATTTGGCAAAGAACCCGTTCGCCTCTGATCTCGATCAGGCGAAAGCCGAGATCGAAATGGGCGTCAGTGCTGTGCAGATCGCAGTGAACGGCGTTATCGCTCCGTTCTTCCGCTTTCCCGAACTCCAGCACACACCGTTGCTACTGAGCTACCTTGGCGAGCGCAATATCGCCAGTTTCTCGACCGACATCAATTCTATCGACTTCAAAATGCGCCGTCCGGAGCAGGTGGTCCAATCGGTGATGACTAGTCTACAGAAGCGCGGGAAAGGCATCATCTTGATGCACGATTTTCAGTCGGGCACTGCCGAGGCAATGCCGGAATTATTGCATCAGCTCAAGGCGGGTGGTTATAAAATCGTCCAAATGGTGGCGAAGCAACCGATGACGTCGCTGGCGAAATATGACGATATGGTCCGACAGCAGGACAAACTGTCAGTTACAAATACTCGACCTCAGAACAGTGTCGTCCGCACCATCGACTAGGCGGAAATTCCGAAGGCTCGCCACCTTGCGCCCGAGGATGTAGCGCTGCTCGCGGCCTGAGAATGCCAGCCATATCGCAAGCTTCGCACTGGCGGTCTTTGGAGGATGGTCGGGAGTCTTCGCGCGCAATGGACATTGCGAGCCCCGCCTAAAAATCCTTCGAAGGTGAGCATTTTGGGGCCCCAAAAGCGGCAGAAACCCCATCCATTACCCCCCTTTTCAATCGAAGGTTCAACTCGTCCTAATGCAACCTTGGCCGAACCGTTACATTCACTTAGGGGCAACTATTCAATCTCCTGGGGGAACCTATGGGAAAGCTAACGATACTGCCCGCTATCGTTTGGATGTCTTTGATACCGCTTGTCGCGTCTGCGCAAACACCAACACCAACGCAATCCTCTGCACCGAAACCCGCAACCACGAAGGAGCTATTGTCAAATGTTGGTGACGAAGGGGATCAGGCGGCGGCGGTTTGAGCTTGCGATCTGAGGACTTCAACTCCGTCGGTAAACTTTACGCCGAGAATTATTTTCGGCAACTGATTGTGACCATCGAGGCGACGCCAGCTTTTCTCGGCGGCCTCGGCGAGCTTGAAGATCATGGTGAGCGCGGTTTTGTTCGAAAGACATCCCTTGGAGCGTACCGTGCGGTGGCGGATGGTCGCGAACGAACTCTCGATGACGTTGGTCGTGCGCAGGTGCTTCCAGTGCTGGGCCGGGAAGTCGTAGAAGGCCAATAGCGCGTCGCGATCTTTGATCAGGCACTCGACCGCCTTGTCGTATTTGACGCCCCAGGTCTCGACGAAGGCGTCAAATGCCACGAGTGCATCCTTCTTGGTCTCAGCCATCCGAATCTCCTGGAGCGCCCGCTTGGCTTTTGAGTGCTGGCTCTTCGGCAGCTTGTTCAAGACATTGGCGGTCTTGTGCACCCAGCAGCGCTGGCCGAGGGTCTTCGGCCACACCTCCTCGATCGCTTGCCAGAAGCCGAGCGCGCCGTCGGCGACCGCGAGCTCGGGCGCCATCGCAAGTCCGCGCCGCTTCAGGTCGAGAAGCAACTCCCTCCAGGATTGGGCGCTCTCGCGCACGCCGTCGATGAGGCCGACGAGTTCCTTTTTGCCCTCCGGGGTGGCACCGATGATGACCAGCAGGCACTGCGAATTGTCCTCCAGACGGGCCTGCACGTGGATGCCGTCGGCCCAGAAGTAGACGTATCGCTTGGCCGAGAGATCGCGCCTGCTCCAGCGCAGGTGCTCGTCCGACCAGGCGTCCTTGAGCCGGGCGATGGTCGAGGCCGAGAGCCCGCCGGCGTCCTTGCCCAGCAACGCCAGGAGCGCTTCCTCGAAGTCGCCGGTAGAGACGCCCTTGAGATAGAGCACCGGGATCAGCACTTCGAGGCTCTTCGATCGGCGCGCGTAGGGAGGCAAGATCGCCGACGAAAAACGGATACGATCGCAGCCTTCGCCGACGCGGTCGCGCACACGCGGGCAGCGCACCGCAACCGGACCGATGCCAGTCGCGATCTCGCGCTCAGGCAGATGTCCGTGGCGCACCAGCCGCCGGTGGCCGTCATCGGTGAGTTTGTCGGCATGGGAGTTGAGCAAGGCCGTAACCTCGGCCTCAACTGCTTGCGAAAGCAGCGCTCGTGCGCCGTTGCGCAAAACTTCCGTCAGCGGATCGAAAAAAGTTCCTGGTTGGGAGAGCGGCAAAACATTAGTGTCGGTCATGGCGTATCTTCCTTCGATGGAAAGTGGAGGCTTCGACACCACCACGATACGCCACCTCATCCCTTCATGCCGTCACCAACTTTCAAACATAGCTCACCACGAAGCCGCCGCCGATGAAGCCAAGCGGGGCAATAAGTCTTCTACTCGTGACTTATATCGGCTCGCCATCGGGACAAAGCAGCGGTGCATTGGCACAATCAGTAGTCGGCACGTTCAAAGATACCGCGGCATGCGAAGCTGCCACAAAAGGAGCGCAGACCTTCAATTTTAGTGCGTCGCTTGGAACAGCATTCGTCTGCGTCCCTAACAAGTAGTCCCCAAGCAGGTAGGACCCTTGCGACACGAGCCGCTGCATCACAGCGGCGCTGAGACTGCATCCACATCAACAATGTCGATGCACTTTGGGAAGTCAAGTCTGACATCGCCGAGGTCCGGCTGGTGCTAATCGCGTCATTGTTCGTTTCAGCGAACAAAGCCTCACGCGAGCAGGCGTGGCACACAACCGACTCCTCTCGATCGCGTCTGGGACATCAGCATGTCGGCATCGCCATACTCACGACACGCAATTCTGGCGGCTTGCGAGGCCGACCGTAGAAGCGCGACCTGATCGCGAGGGCGGGTGCTGTACGCCTGCCAGCGGAGTTTATGGCTGCGCAAGGCTTGATCTCTGGGGAGCCTTCTGGCCGATCGCGTCGACGCTCCTGATCTGCCGCAAATCTCGCGTTTGTCGCCGCGATCGACCTCGCGGTCGCATTGGCAATAACTTTAGGCTCTGACGTTCAATGTATGTTGCAGAATGTTCTCTGTATATCCAGGTAGAGATCGTGTCCCATAAGCCCGCTTACGACTTTGTCAGCAATTTAAGCTAAGCTGCCTCACTATTTTTCGAAAGCAAGAATTAGCGCTTGTGCCTTCCGCACAAGGTCCAGACTACGATCACGCCAAAGATAAGAAGGGGAGCGGCAGGCAGTAGGTCGTACCAACTCATTAGGCGGCGCGCTCCATTAAGCGACTGCATTTTGGGAGATCGCGGTGCGTGGCTTGAGGACATATGGCGGCCCTCCAAGCCGAAGGCGAAAGAGCACGAGTGGGCACGGCGCCGGTAATGCCTCGCGCGCGCGTGGCGCTAATTCATCACCGAGTGGATCAGGCGGGCATTGGATCGTCCGGAGGGCCTTGCTGTGGGCCGGTTCTCTTAAAGCATCTAGCCACTTTGTCTTGAAGCCGCTGTTTTGCAGCCTCGACGGCATAAGGATCGCGCCACTCCCTCTCTTGAAGGTAGCCTAGCTCAATAAGCCCCTGATGAGCTTGCCAGTCGGTCTCGGTCTGAATTGGATGATGTCGGCCATAATGCCCCGCTCCGGCCCCGCGCATAGGCTAGCCTGAGGACAACAGAAAATAAACAGAGCTTACGAGCGAGGCAAAATTTCGCGACCGATTGAAAAAAGAACGACCCCAAGGGGCACTCAAGGTCGTTCAGAGGAACATCCACAACATTAGAATTATAGCAGCATCTGGACGACCTCGGCCCTTCGGGATCGAGGCCCCGCAGGCGCGAACCGGGCTTAATTCTTCGAGCACAACCATTCCTGAATGCTTCGCCCGGTCGCTGATTTATGGCGGTGACGGTTACGAGAACCCAGGATACTCTTACCGCGTCGGTTGTACCCAGCCAACAGCGTTTCCAAAAGAAGCCCCGGCCGCGCGCCATCACCCAGAACTCAGACACGCTCGCGGTTTAGGCACTTGCTTGAAGGACCAAGACCATCGAGGCAGACATGACCAATTCTGTGTCGAATACCACATGGACATCCCATTTTAATTGAGGCGACCGGGCTCCACCGCGACGGGCGAAATGCCACTCTGCGGAAGCACATGGGGATTTTTTGATTGCTGTTACCCCCAGCGTTACCCGGTGGCAATTTTCGCTCTACAAGCCCCACACGGATCCTAGTGAAGCCCTTGAAATAACTGGTGGGCGGTGACGGGCTCGAACCGCCGACATTCTGCGTGTAAAGCAGACGCTCTACCAACTGAGCTAACCGCCCTCGCGGCGAGATGTATCGCTCAGCGCCATCGAGGTGCAAGGGGCACGCTCCATAGACCGCTGCGACTTCCTTGCGACGGGCTTCGGAAATCCAGGCGGGACGTTCCACTGAGCATGTCCCGCACCGGGAAAATGTGGGATAGTCGCCCGCTCGATAGAGGCGGGCCCCACAGCCCGGGGAAGGGGACCATGCTCCGCATCACAGGCCTGACGATGGTTTTGGCGATTGCCGCCACGACGGCAGCGTACGCTCAGTTTCCGCCGCAGCCCGCAGCACCGAAGCTGCCGGGAAGCGCGGAGGACCGCGAGGCCTGCCAGCCCGACGTGAAGCGGTTCTGCCAGCAGTTGGTTCCGCCGGACCCGAATTCCCCGGTCGATCCGTTTGCCATTGCCAGCTGCCTGCAACAGCATCGCACGCAGATCAGCGCCAAGTGCAACGCGGTACTGACGGGGAATGGCCGCTAGCGGCGCGCACTCTGCCCTATCGCCGACGTCAAACTGCAGAAGCCACTTGAAGCTGCAGAAGGCACTTGGGCCTTAATCGGCGGCAGCCGCCCGGGCCAGAGCGTCCTCGTCGTCCTGCGCCTCCGCAGAACGAGCTTCCACATCTTCGGCCAAGCGCACCCACGACTGGGCTAACGTCAACCACAGGGCCTTGTCGCTGTCCTCATCGGACCGCTGCGCCTCGCAACGCAATCCTCAGCCCACTTCCGATGATCTTGGGTCGTCCCCACGGCACCCTCCATCATGACTCATCAGCACCACACACGGCCGATATGAATCGGCAAGTGAGGCATGGGCGGGATCATTCGATGACCGAATAGGGGCGCGAAACGCCGCCGGACGGGCTCAGCTGGGCGACACTCGCGAAGATTTTACTTCTGATCCAATACACCTCATACGAGATTCGGCAAATCCTTAGCAAAGCCTTGCTGCAAATATGCAAATGGCGCGTATCTGCACTGCAGCAATTTTGATATTGCGTTGCACCATCAACGCTTATATCGGTCTCATAATTTCCGGCGCTGCCGGGGAAAGGAAATAAGAAACATGCTTGTATCCATCATCCGCTTTCTGCACGCCTGGAAACGCTATGGCGTTGCCGTGCAGGAGCTGTCGAACCTCAGCGACCGCGAACTCGCGGATATCGGGATCATCCGTTCGGATATTCCGCGTTTGGCGTGGGAACACGCGCAGGGCTGAACCGGCCTAAGGGTTGCTCCAAGCTGGCGCCCGCCTCGTGCGGGCGCTGCTTTTTTGGCCGGCGTTTTTGCGGCCTACGATGACGCCGCGTCCATGCCCTTAGCCTTGATGATCGGCAGGGCATGGGGCCCAGTGAGGAACTTGACGAAGCCAGAGGCCGTCGCGCCATCCTTCGCCACCGCGCTGACTCCCGCTGAATAGACCGTGTAGTTCTGAATCTCTGCCGGCAACGGTCCGACCAGCACGACGCCCGGCACCGCGAGTACCTCGCTGATCTGATGGACGCCGAGTTCAGCCTCGCCGTCGGCGATGTGATCGGCGACCGCACCGCCCTGGACCAGAACCGCCTTGGCGTTGACCTCTTTGGCGATGCCAATTGCGGCGAGCAGCGCCTTCTTGAAGGCCTCGACGGTGCTGATGTCGGGGAGCGACGCGCCTGCTTTGACCACGACACCGATGCCGACCTTGGCCAAATCGGCACGGCTGCCGGCGACAATCTTTCCCTCTTTCACCAAACCGTCGATGGCTTCGGGCGTCAGAACCGCGACGTCGAAACTTTCTTCGCCGCTTTGGATCAGCTTGAGATGCTGCCCGACCGTCTTGAACGTGAGATCAACCTTGTTGCTGGTCTCCTTTTGGTATTGCTCGGTCAACGCGCTGAGCACCTGCCGGAAGGCTCCGCCGCTGATGACTTTGATTTCGGCGGCTTCAGCAAGCTGTGACATGACGAGAGTCAGTGCCGTTGCAAGGACGGTGGAGACAAACTGCATGGAACTCCTCGGATTGGACTGGGGCTCGCATCGACGCTGCCAGCGGTCGCGGACCTCGATTCCCGCTTGAACAGGCCCATGATCTCCGCCTTCGCCAACGTGTTGAAATGGAGATTGAAGCCGACGACCGCCGCCGAGGTGCCGGCCTTCACATCGAGCTTCTCGGCTTTGACGGCGAACACGGTGAACAGATAGCGGTGCGGATGGTCGCCCGGCGGCGGACAGGGCCCGCCATAGCCCGGCGCGCCGAAATCGGTGCGCGTCTGCAACGCGCCCGCCGGCAGGAGCTTTGGGTCTGAACTGCCCGCACCCTGCGCGAGTTCTGAAACATTCGCAGGGATGTTCACGATCAGCCAATGCCAGAAGCCGGAGCCGGTCGGCGCGTCGGGATCGTAGCACGTGACGGCAAAGCTCTTTGTTTCAGCAGGCGTGCCCGACCATTTGAGATGCGGCGACTTGTTGCCGCCGGCGCCGCCGAAGCCGTAATCCGCCGACAGGACGAAGTCGCTCGGCAGATAGTCGCCATATTTGAAGCTGTTGCTGGTGACCGTGAACGGCATGTGCGGACCTCCTCCACAGCTCGCGGGGCGGCCACCGTGGCGGGCAAACATACGCGCGGCCAAACGCGGAGAAAAGCGGCGTTGGCGGCGATCTGCTTTGCGTGCTAGCGGGGCGTATGCCGGTGCTCTCGTTGACAGAAGCGGCAGATCTACTGCCGCTGCGCGGTGCGCTCCTGGGGCTTGATCTCGGCACCAAGACGATCGGCGTTGCCGCGAGCGATCCGGACCGGCGCTTGGCAACGCCGGTCGAGACCGTCACGCGGCGGCGCTTTGGCATCGACGCCCAGCGTCTGGTGGCGCTTGCAACCGAGCGGCGCGCGGTCGGTTTTGTCCTTGGCCTACCCATCAACATGGACGGCACCGAGGGACCGCGTGCGCAGGCAACCCGTGCGTTCGCGAACAACTTCGCCAAACTCACCGCTCTGCCGATCGCGCTTTGGGACGAACGCTGGTCAACGGCCGCAGTGGAGCGCGAATTGATCGCCGCCGACGCCAGCCGCGCCAAGCGCAAAGCGGTCATCGACCAGCACGCGGCGGCCTATATCCTCCAAGGCGCTCTCGATCGCCTGGCACGGCGTCATGCCCCGAATCATCCCTTATGACCGAGAGGCGCCTCGGAGAAGGCTGAGAGCTGAAGGACCTTCCCAGCAAACCGGAGTACCCGGTCCGCAATTTGCCGGATCGTGCCAGCCGAACTGATAGGTCACGCTCGAATTGGGCGACCGGTAGTAATGACGTCAACGTCATAGGTGGGCCCGGCATAGACGGGCGCCGGGGCGGGCGCCGCATATGGCAGGAGCGCGGCATAGTCGTAGTAGCCGTAGGACCCGTAGTTCGCCGGATAGTCCGTGTGCGTCCGCAGGCCGTAGGGCGTGGCCCCTGGGCCTCCCCATTGCGCAAAAGCAGGTGCGGCGGCAGCCACCACCACCGAGGCCAAGCCGGCAGCGAACGCGCCATTTCTCAAGAATTTGGGAACCATGCTCACCTCCTGAGTGGGTGCGAGAGCGCACTCGAGAGCCAACAAGGCCTTCTCAGGACGGTTCCTTCAGTCGCGGCGATGTGAGGGGATCGAAGTTCCATCACAACGCGCTTTGAGCGCACTCAGGTCTCCGGCAAAACCCGACGCAACAGCGTCTCCGTGGTTGCCGCGTCGATGCGCGACGCGCCGTAGAGAGCGCCGCGCCGCTGCACCAGCCGCGTTTGAATAAATGTCTCTGCGATTGCCGGCGGAGCGGACGCCTTCAACGCGGCAGCGCTTGCGATGACCGCAAGCTTGCCCACGAGAAGGCGCGCCGCATTTTCGTTCGCATCACTGCCCGCGACCTCTACGTCGCTGTTGGTGACCTCGCGAGACAGACCGGCAACGAGCGCCCGGGCGTCCTTTTCGTGGCTCAGCGCACGCAGGACGTCGAGGCACATTACGTTGCCGGAACCCTCCCAAATGGCATTGACCGGCGCTTCGCGATACAGCCGCGGCATGATGCTTTCCTCGACGTAGCCATTACCGCCGAGACACTCCATGGCTTCAAACGCGAACGCGGGCGCGAGTTTGCAGATCCAGTATTTTGCTACCGGCGTCAGCAGGCGGGCATAGGCGGCCTCGCGCGGATCTTCGGCGGCGCGATCGAGCGCGCGCGACAGACGCATCGCGAACGCAACCGCGCCTTCGACATCGAGCGCCATGTCGGCCAAGACGGCGCGCATCATCGGCTGATCATAAAGATGCTTCTGAAAGGCGTTGCGATAGCGGCAATGGTGCACCGCCTGAACCAAGGCCATGCGCATCAATCCCGCAGAGGCCACGGCGCAATCGAGCCGCGTCAATTGCACCATTTGCAAAATGGTGCGAATGCCGGCGCCCTCCCCGCCGACGCGCCAGGCAAACGCGTCCGCAAACTCGACTTCGCTTGAGGCATTGGAACGATTGCCGAGCTTGTCCTTGAGACGTTGAAAGCGCAGCGCGTTGACCGAACCGTCGGGCCGAAACCGCGGCATCAGAAAGCAGGTCAGCCCGCCTGGCGCCTGTGCCAGCACCAGCAAGGCATCGCTCATCGGCGCTGAAAAAAACCACTTCGCGCCAACGATCGAATAACCGTCATCCGCAGGCTTGGCGCTCGTGGTGTTGGAGCGGACATCGGTGCCGCCCTGGTTCTCCGTCATGCCCATGCCGAGCGTGATGGCGGATTTCTCCCACCACGGCCGAAACGAAAGGTCGTAACTGCGCGCGACGACCTTCGGCGCGATTTTCGCAATCAGTGCCGGCTCTGCGGCAAGCGGCGCGAGTGCGGCGCGCGTCATGGTGAGCGGACATAAATGACCGGTCTCGACCTGCGCGGTCATGTAGAAGCGCGCCGAGCGCGTCACCTCGGCGGGCGCCGGCGCACGCTTGCCGGCTTCGGTCCACATCGAGGCATGAAGACCCGCCTCCATGCTTTGGCGCATCAGCACATGATAGGCCGGATGGAATTCGACGGTGTCGCGGCGAAATCCTTTGGCGTCGTAGATGTGGAGCTTTGGCGGGTTCTCGTTCGCCTGACGGCCGCGCGCGAACATCTCCGCGGCGCCGAGCTGACTGCCGTAGGCGGACAGCGCGGCCGCCTCGCCCGCCGCGCCGTTCGCCGCCACGGCTTCCTGCAGCGGAATGTCGCTCGCAAAGAGATCGACGTTTTCGTAGGGCGGCGACTGGTTGAAAACCTCATGGGTGTCGAAGCGCGATAGCGTTGCCATGGGAGCCTCTCGGGAAACGCAATCTAGCACGCCCAGTCGCCGGGCTTATATTTCCGGTGCATCCCGGTCCGTTACCGCTTGCCGGATCGCCGGAATTCGGCCTATAGCAGCGCTTGAATGACCAAGGCTCAGCCGCTCACGCGCCACGTCATTTCGATCAACGACCTCACCAACAAGGAGATCGAGACGATCTTCGAGGTCGCCCAGGGATTTTTGAAGGAACTCGCCGACGCCAACGTCCCCTATCGGATCGGCCGCTGCACAAGCATCGCGCCGCGGTCCGTTTTGGCGAGCCTGTTCTATGAACCAAGCACCCGCACGCGGCTGTCGTTCGAGAGCGCGATGTTACGGCTTGGCGGCGCCAACATCACCAGTGCCGATCCCTCGGTCAGTTCGGCGGCAAAGGGCGAAAGCCTCGCCGATACGATTCGGGTGATCTCGAATTATGCCGACATCGTCGTCATTCGCCATCCGCGCGACGGCGCGGCGCGGCTCGCGGCGGAATGCTCGCATGTCCCGGTGATCAACGGCGGCGACGGCAGCCACGAGCATCCAACCCAGACGTTGTGCGACCTCTTCACGCTGCGGTCGAAGAACAAGACGCTGAAAAATATGAAGGTCGCGATTTCAGGCGATCTCAAAGGCAGCCGCACGATCCATTCGTTTGTCTACGCGCTGGCCCGCTTCGGTGCAACGATCGATCCGCTGCCGGCGCCCGGAATGGAACTGCCGGCGCATGTCGACCGACGGCTACGGGAAGAATTCCACAGCCGCATGGTTGCCAAAACCGGTGAACAGACCAGCGACGGTTCGATCGATGCGCTTTATGTGACCGCCGACCAACCGCACCAGCTGTCACTCTATGCCGAGCCTGAAATCGACTGCGGACTGCTCCTGGAAAAGAAGACTGACGCCGTCTACGTCACGCGCTTCCAGAAGGAACGCTGGACCGAGAAGGAACGGCCGTATCCGAAGATCGACGCGAAATTCCTCGGCCAGCCCAAATATTCCGACGCGAGCGTCATGCACCCCTTGCCCCGCGTCAACGAGCTCGACGTGGCGTTGGATAGCGATCGGCGCGCGGTCTATTTCCAGCAAGCCGCTTACGGCGTTCCTGTTCGCATGGCGCTGATTTCGTTGTTGCTGCATCTGCACAAGAACAAGTCGCTGCACAAATTTGCCGGCGGCTTTGCCAAACCGGAGCATCCGATTTACGCCCAGCCGATCGGGACCGGTCTGCAATGCGCCAATGCCAACTGCATTGTGAGCGATCCCGCCGAACGCCAACACGCGGCGAACAAATTCTATCTGGTCGATCAGGCGTCGCGGCAGCATTTCAAGCTGCGCTGTGTTTATTGTGAGACCGACGTCGAGGACGAAGCGGCAGCGCACCTTGTGGTGGCCGACACGACGCGAAAGTCCTTCATCCCCGGCGTGGCCGCGCTGGCGCGCGCCCCTGCGGACAGGCTGAAGCACTTCGTTATCTATCCGACGGAGGCCGCAGCGCGCGCGGCAGGATTTCAAGCCCGCGAATCCGGCAAGAAGGCGCGTACCGGTTAATCACCAAACCGCGGTACGATGAGCCCGCGCAGGAGTCCGTCGTTTCACCAGCAGCGCGGGTCGGGTCAAATGCTTCCAATCAATTGGTCGGACACGCCCGGATATGCAGCGGCCTTCGCTTTCGGCCATCTCTGCGGCTCGATTCCTTTCGGCGTCCTAATCACGCGTCTGAGCGGAGCTCCGGACGTTCGCAGCGTCGGCTCCGGCAATATCGGCGCGACCAATGTCTTGCGCACCGGAAACAAGAAGCTCGCCGCGGCGACTTTATTAGGTGACGTGCTCAAAGGCACTGTGGCGGTCGTCGTCGCGTCGCGGGTCCTCGGCGCCGATGCGGCGATTGTCGCGGCTTTCGCGGCGTTTCTCGGCCACCTGTTCCCGGTGTGGCTTGGTTTTAAGGGCGGCAAGGGCGTCGCGACCTTTATCGGCCTTCTGCTCGGCTTCAAGCTCTGGCTCGCGCTTGCGAGCTTTGCTGTGATCTGGCTCGGGGTCGCGTTCGCCACGCGGTATTCGTCTCTGGCCGCGCTTATCGCCACCGCCGCAACGCCGGCCGTGCTGTGGTGGGATCACAACACGCGGCTGGCCGTCTTATTTTTGCTGCTGGTGGTTCTGTTATGGATCATGCACCGCGCCAATATCGCGCGGCTCATCGACGGCACCGAAAGCAAAATTGGACGGAGTTCGGCAGCCTGAGCGGCGCTCAGCCGGCGGCCGCCGCGCGGACTGGCGCGCCATGGGTGTGCGGAATCTTGTCGGCGAAAACTTCGACGAAATGATCGGTTTCGCCCGCCCCCGTGTGCGGCCGAAGCGCCTCGTCGAAGTGAGTTTGTGAGGCGGGATCGGCCACCACCCGCGCCATGATCCGGCGATAGCGCCAGACCAGCCGCAGCCATTGCGACGTGACTTTGAGAAAATCAAAAAAGCGCCACGGGTAGAACACCAGCGGGTTGAGCACTGGCATGCCGTAGCGGCGCTGCTTGCGGAGCTTACGGCGGAAGAAGCCGAATTGCAGCGGATGGACCCCTTCGATCCGCGCCGAACCTGAGAATATCGTCAGCGAGTCGAGCACCTTCGTCCGATTGATGCCGGAGACGACCGCGCGACGCATGATCGTTTCGACGTGCTCGTCGGTGTAATAGCGCTTCCACGCGTCGGCGTAGACCCCCATCCAGGTTTCATTCGACATCAGCGGGTGCGCGGTGCAGGCGTGCTCGAGGTCGTACTTGTTCATGTCAGGGTCCATCGGCACCCCACGCAGATAAAGATTCTTGTGATCCTCCGAGCCGGGCAGCGGCGTCAGATAGAAGAATTCCAGAATATCGACCGGCAATTCCTTCTTAATGATCTCGATGTCGCGCGCGATGGATGCCGGCGTGTCGGTCGGAAAGCCGAGGATATAGCCGGCGTAGGTCATCACCTTTTGGCGCCGCCATGCCAAGAGCATGTCGCGGTATTCCCAGATCTTGTTCTGCCGCTTCTTCGTGCCCATCAACGATTCGGGATTGATGTTCTCAAGTCCGATGAAAACGGCGGTGCAGCCGGCGCGGGCCGCCTTCTCGATGAAATTCGGAATGCGGTGACAGAGCGTGTCGACCTGCAGCAGCAGCCGGATGTTGAATTTCTCGCGCTCGCGCAGTTCGATCAGCCGATCGAGGATCGGTTCCCAGTTGCGATTGCGGGCGAAGTTATCGTCGGTGACGAAGAACCGCGTAATGCCCTGCTCGGCATTGGCGCGGACGATCGCTTCAACGTCGTCCGGCGTGCGGTAACGCGATTTGCGGCCCTGGACGTTAATGATGGTGCAGAAGCTGCACTGGAAGGGGCAGCCGCGCCCGGCGTCGAAGCTCGAATAGTGCCCGGCGATCCGCGTCACGAGCTCGCGCGGCAAAATCGGAAAAACAGCGGCCGCCATTTCGGGCAGATCGTCGAGATAATTGTAGATCGGTTTCGCGATGCCGCCCGCAACATCGCGCAGCACCTCGGCCATCCGGCCCTCGGCCTCGCCGGCGAAGAGGTGAATGCCGAGATCGAGCGCTTCCTGCAGATCGGGCGGCAGCGTCGGCAGCATCGAGATGCAGCCGCTGACATGAAAGCCGCCCATGACGACGGGAAAACCGAGCGCACGGAATTTCCGTCCGAGATCAAGGGCGCGGGGATATTGATTGGACTGGACCCCGATCAATCCGACCATGCCCGCGCCGGCAGCGCGGATGCGCTTTGCAACCCCGGCGACATCGACGACGGTGTTGCATTCGTCGCAGGCCTCGATCTCGATCTCGACATCCGGCCCAAGCACCCGATCACGGGCGCACTCTTCCATCAGCCCGTAAACGCTTGCGAGGCTGTTTGAAGGCAGAGTCGAACGCATCCATTGGATGACATAGCCATCCTGGTCGTAGTGCGACGGCTTGATTAGGACGACCCTGAACGCGCGCTGAGCCAGGACACCCTCCGAAACGCGAACCGCTGCCGCGACGGCGCGCGGAGTTGGGCGACTGTGCGAGTTTGAGTGCCATTTTGCAACAATGACGTTCGGTTCCCCTGCCCCAAATCGGCCGTTGTAAGGTATGGTCGGAACAGGGAACCCGCGATTTGACGCTTTCGGGTGGCGAGGTGAGCGAGAGTACGCGGGGCGTCCGTCTGACCGACGAACAACGGATCGATTGGCAGCGCCTCATTCGCAATCAGAACGTTGGCCCAAGAACATTCCGCGCCCTCATCAATCATTACGGCGGTGCACGCGCCGCTCTCGATGCCCTTCCGGCGCTCGCGCGCCGAGGCGGCGGAGGCGTATCGCCGATCATCTGTTCACGAGATCAGGCTGAGCGCGAGATCGAGGCGGCGCAAAAGCTCGGTGTGGAGCTTATCGCGATCGGCGAACCGGATTACCCGCGGCGGCTGCAGGTGATTGACGACGCGCCACCGCTCATTGCCCTTCGTGGCCACCGTTCGGTGCTCTCAATGCCGGTTGTCGCAATCGTCGGATCCCGCAACGCTTCGGCCGCCGGAATTAAACTCACCCAACGCATCGTGCAGGGCCTTTGCGAAGAGGGATTTGCGACCGCTTCAGGATTGGCGCGCGGGATCGATGCGGCGGCCCACCGGTCCAGCCTTGCCACTGGCACAATCGCGGTGCTGGCTGGCGGACACGATCGCGTCTATCCACCCGAGCACGCGCGGTTGCTGGATGCGATCCTGGAAACCGGCATGGCGCTGACCGAAATGCCGATCGGCTGGGAGCCGCGGGCGCGGGATTTTCCGCGGCGCAACCGGCTGATTTCGGGACTTGCGCTGGGCGTGGTGATTGTCGAAGCCGCAAAGCGGTCCGGCTCGCTGATCGCTTCAAGGCTCGCACTCGAAGCAAGGCCGCGAAGTTTTTGCGACCCCGGTTCGCCGCTCGATCCGCGAGCGGAGGGTACCAACAGCCTGATCAAGCAAAGCGCGACGCCGGTGACCGAAGCCGCGGATATCATCTCCGTCTTGCAGCCTATCATGGGTGTGGAGCCCAAAGCTCCGATGCGCGAGCCAGACGTTGGCGATGACGGCACTCGCGGCGAGGAACCAGCGCCCAATGAGCTCGCGCGCATCATTGGTCTGCTGAGTCCAACGCCGGTGTCGATCGACGACCTCATCCGCCTGTCGCAAACATCGCCGCGCGTTGTCCGTATGGTGCTTTTGGAACTTGAAATCGCCGGACGCTTGGAGCGTCACGGCGGCAGTCTTGTCTCACTTCTATAGGCGGGCGGCGCCGTGAACGCCCTCTCGAACGCCCTCTCGAACGCCCTTTTGGCAAAGCTTTCGCGGCTGCTGCGATTCCTGTCGATCGTTGCGCTCGTTTGCGCGGTCAGACCGACAGCCGGCGAACCCGCACAGTCGTTTGAGGCATTCGTTGCGGCCTTGCGGGCCGAGGCGACAGCACAAGGAATAACGACCGCGACGTTTGACGCCGCCCTCGCGGGTGTAACTCCCGACAGTCGCGTCCTGGCTGCGACGCGGCAGCAGCCGGAATACGGCAAACCATTCGGCGCCTACATGGAGAGCATCGTCTCTCCGTCGCGCATCGCAATCGGCCAGCGCAAAATGGCGCAGTGGTCCGACACGCTGCGGGCCGTTCAGACGAAGTTCGGTGTCGAGCCGGCGATCATCGTTGCAATCTGGGGCATCGAGTCGTCGTTCGGCGGCGGTGAAGAACCCTGGGATGTCTTTCGTTCGCTCGCGACGTTGGCCTACGCACGCTTCCAGCAGCCTTATTTCCACGACGAACTGCTCGGTGCCATGAAGATTCTGCAGGCCGGCCAAGTCCCGCGGCGGCAATTTGTTGGCTCGTGGGCGGGCGCCATGGGCCAAACCCAATTCATGCCATCGAGCTATTTGAAATTTGCCGTCGACGTTGACGGCGACGGCCGCGCCGATATCTGGACGAGCGTCCCCGACGTGCTGGGCTCGATTGCCAACTATTTGCAGAAATGGGGCTGGCAATCGGGACTGCCGTCGGGCTTCGAAGTCATCGTGCCGGCAGGCTTCGATTTTCAGACAAGCCGAGGGACATTTCAGCAATGGACGGACCGCGGCCTCAAACGCGCCGACGGCGGACGGTTGCCTGACACGGGCGACACCATCCTATTCTTCCCGAGTGGCGCCGCCGGACCGGCATTCCTGGTCACGGCGAATTTCATCGCGCTCAAGCAGTACAATAACTCGGACGCTTACGCGCTTGCGGTGGCGCACCTTGCCAATCGCATGCGCGGCCTCGGCCCAATCCGCGCCGCCTGGCCGGCAAACGACTTTCAGCCGTCGCGCGCCGAGCGGATCGCCTTGCAGCACAGGCTAGCGGACCTCGGCTACGAGGTTCATGACTTCGACGGTCACTTCGACCTCGATTTGCGGGACAATATACGCGAGCTCCAGGGCCAATACGGAATGATCCCCGACGGCTACCCGAGCCGAGCCTTTATGGACCGCCTCGGAGTTCGCAGCCCTTAAGGCCAGGCGCCCGCGCTTGGTCGATGAGCGGAGTTTGTTCTTCGAACTGGTTATTGCTTCAGGGTGGACTTCGACGCACCGGCTCCAACCCGAGAAATCTCACTGGCTTTCGAGCCGGGCCATTTCGAGCAGATGACCCAGTATGTCGAACCCGTTTCGCTTTGCCAGCTGTGCCAGTTCGGCTGCCATCTAGCCGATATAGTCGGCAACAGGCCCGGCATTGATCCGGGTCTGTTCGGCGTCGTCCCGTTCCCGCATGATAAGCTCAGGCTTCTGAAACATCGAAGCCTCCTGGCTGGCGAAACCGTCGCCGCGGTGCGCCACTGTACATATCTAATAACGGGTATAAATACAATACAACAACCTTAGAGCGTGTATTCCCAGTGGGCTCAGTTTGGCCCGTCAGGTGCGCATCGCAGCCTTGCGCCCGGGGGCGTCGCCGAAGCCGCCGATTTGACAGGCGCGGTCGCATTACCCATGTTCCCGGCGGACAGGCAGCGGCGCCATACGCCGCCGAAGCACAAAATGGCCTGTAAATCATTGGGTTATCATGGATTTGGTACTGGTGGAATTGCCCGCCAAGGCAAAAACGATCAATAAGTATCTGGGCCGCGGCTACGAAGTGCTGGCCTCGTTCGGCCATGTCCGCGACCTGCCGGCGAAGAGCGGATCGGTCGACCCTGAGGCGAATTTTCGCATGCTTTGGGAGGTCGATCCCAAGGCGCAGAAGCGGCTCAACGACATCGCCACGGCAGTCAAGGACGCCGACAAGCTGATCCTCGCCACCGACCCTGATCGCGAGGGCGAGGCGATCTCGTGGCACGTGCTCGAATTCCTCAAGGAGAAGAAAGCGCTCGGCAAACAACCGATCGAGCGTGTGGTTTTCAACGCCATCACCAAGCAGGCAGTTACCGAGGCGATGAAGCATCCGCGCGCCATCGACCAAGCCCTGGTCGACGCGTATCTCGCCCGCCGCGCGCTTGATTATCTGGTGGGGTTCACGCTCTCCCCGGTCCTGTGGCGCAAACTGCCCGGCGCGCGCTCGGCCGGACGGGTGCAGTCGGTCGCGCTGCGCCTCGTTTGCGACCGCGAGCTTGAGATCGAAAAATTCGTCCGCCGCGAATATTGGTCGCTGATCGCCACGCTTGCGACACCCCGCAACGAAACCTTCGAAGCGCGTCTCGTCGGGGCCGACGGCAAGAAGCTGCAACGTCTCGATATCGGTTCTGGCGCCGAGGCCGAAGCGTTCAAGCAGGCCCTCGAGACCGCAACGTTCTCGGTGGCCTCGGTCGAGGCCAAGCCGGTCAAACGGCATCCGCAGCCGCCGTTCACCACGTCGACCTTGCAGCAGGAGGCGAGCCGAAAGCTGGGCTTCGCGCCTGCGCACACCATGCGGATCGCACAACGGCTCTATGAGGGCGTCGATATCGGCGGCGAGACCGTCGGTCTCATTACTTATATGCGTACCGACGGCGTGCAGATCGCCGAGGAAGCGATCGCCGCGGTGCGCGGTGTGATCGATGCCGATTATGGTTCGCGCTACGTCCCCTCGGCGCCGCGCCGCTATGAAACCAAGGCGAAGAATGCGCAGGAGGCCCACGAAGCCATCCGGCCGACCGACCTCTCCCGCAAGCCAAGCGATACGAAACGGTACCTCGATGCCGACCAGGCCAGGCTCTACGAACTGATCTGGCTCCGCGCCGTCGCGAGCCAGATGGAATTCGGCGGAACTCGAACGCACCACGGCCGATATTACCGCCAAGGTGGGCAGCCGGATCCTCGAACTGCGCGCCACCGGCACCGTGGTGAAGTTCGACGGCTTCCTCGCCCTCTACCAGGAGGGTCAGGACGAAGACCCGGAAGACGAGGAGGCGCGCAGGCTGCCGCCCATGAGCGCCGGCGAGCGGCTCGACAAGCGATCGATTGCGGCGACCCAGCACTTTACCGAACCGCCGCCGCGCTATTCCGAAGCCTCGCTGGTCAAGCGCCTGGAAGAGCTTGGCATCGGCCGGCCGTCGACCTATGCGTCGATCCTGCAGGTGCTCAAAGACCGCAAATACGTGCGGCTCGACAAGCGGCGGCTTTATCCGGAAGACCGCGGCCGCATCGTCGTCGCGTTCCTCGAGAGTTTCTTTGCCAAGTACGTCGAGTACGATTTCACGGCAGGGCTCGAAGAGCAGCTCGACGAGATCTCGAACAGCGAAGTAGCGTGGCGCGATGTGCTGCGCGATTTCTGGCGCGATTTTATCGCAGCCATCGACGACACCAAGGACCTGCGGATTTCCCAGGTGATCGACGCGCTCGACGCACTGCTCGCGCCGCATCTGTTTCCGCCGCGCGAAGACGGCGCCGATCCGCATGCCTGCCCGACCTGCGGCAACGGCCGGCTGTCCCTCAAGCTCAGCAAATTCGGCGCCTTCATCGGCTGCTCGAATTATCCTGAATGCCGCTACACCCGCGCGCTCTCGGCATCAGCCGACGGTGCCGGCGACATCGGCACCAAAAAACTCGGCGAAGACCCGGCCACCGGCCTCGACGTCACGGTGCGCGGCGGCCGCTTTGGCCCCTACGTACAGCTCGGCGAAGGCGCGAACGGCGAAAAGCCCAAACGCGCCGGCCTGCCGAAGAGCGTCGCGCCTGACGAGATCGATCTCGCACGTGCCATCGCACTGCTGTCGCTGCCGCGCGAAGTCGGCCGCCATCCCGAGGACGGCGAGCCGATCCGCGCCGGGATCGGCCGGTTCGGACCGTATGTGCAGCACGGCAAGACCTACGCCAACCTTGAATCCGGCGACGAGGTCTTCACGATCGGTTTGAATCGTGCCGTCACGCTCATCGCCGAAAAGCTGGCGAAGGGCCCGCGGCGCCGCTTCGGCGCCGATCCTGGCCGCGCGCTTGGCGATCATCCGACCAAGGGCGGGCCCATTGTCGTGAAGAATGGGCGTTATGGTCCTTACGTCAGCCACGATGGCGTCAACGCCACGCTTCCGGCCGACAAGACGCCCGAAACTCGGTCACGCTCGACGAAGCGGTAGCATTGCTCGACGCGAGAGCCGGACGCACCGCACCGGCGCGCTCGCGGTCCCGCAAGGGCGCGCGCACCACGCCGACTACAGCGCGCTCGGGCAAACGCTCTGCCAAAACTACGACCACACCCGCCGCGAAGCGACCCTCGAACGCCAAGGCTCCAAAGTCTCCGCGCAAACACACCGAAGCTGCAGAGTAGCCCCATCCAACGCGGGCCCACTGGCCACGGACGGCCAATGAGCGGCCTATGAAACGCACCGGCCTCCCCTCGCGGGAGGAACTTCTTGCTTTTATCCGAGAGCGCACCGGAAATGTCGGTGCACGCGAGATCGCGCGCGCCTTCGGCGCCAAGAACGCCGACCGCGCCGCGCTCAATCGCATGCTTCGCGAACTCGCTGAAGAAGGCCAGATCGACCGGCGACGCAAGCGCCTGCACCACGGCGGCACATTGCCTCCCGTCGTGCTCGCCGACATCACCGGACGCGACGCCGACGGCGAGCTTCTGGCCCGGCCGACTGAATGGGACGAAGACGCGCACGGAGACGCCCCGATCATTCACGTCGCGGTGCCGCGTCGAGTGCGGCCCGGCGAAACCCCAGGCGTTGGCGACCGCGCGCTCTTACGCGTCGAACATCCGAGCAAAGCCGGGGATGAGACCACCGGCCGCGTCATCAAGCTGATCGACCGCGCCAAGCATCGCATGCTCGGCATTTTTCGCGGGCTTCCGGGGGGCGGCGGCCGGCTCGTTCCAGTCGATAAGAAACAGTTGGGCCGCGAGCTTGCGATTTCGCCCGACCGCGCCGGCGGCGCCGTCGACGGCGACCTCGTCGCCGTCGAAATGTCGCGCCAAGGCCGATTTCGGCCTGCCCACAGGCACGGTCGTCGAACAACTCGGCTCGATCAAAAGCGAACGCGCCGTTAGCCTGATTGCCATCCACGCCCACGATATCCCGCACGTCTTCGCCGCGGCCGTGCTGGCGCAAGCTGAGGCAGCGAAGCCGGCCACTCTGGCCGGACGCGAGGATTGGCGTGACGTGCCGTTCGTCACCATCGATCCGCCTGACGCCAAAGATCACGACGACGCCGTTCATGCTGCACCCGATCCGAGTCACGCGGGGGGCCATATCGTCAGCGTCGCCATCGCCGACGTTGCGGAGTATGTGCGGCCGAGATCGGCGCTCGACCGCGAAGCCTTGCGGCGCGGCAACTCTGTCTATTTTCCCGATCGCGTTGTGCCGATGCTGCCGGAGCGCATCTCGAACGATCTCTGCTCACTGCGGCCGGACGAGGATCGGCCGGCACTCGCCGTGCGCATGGTCATCGGCGCTGATGGGCGCAAGCGCTCGCATACGTTTCATCGTGTCATGATCCGCTCGGCCGCGCGGCTGCATTACGAGCAGGCCCAACTCGCAATCTCCGGCCGCACCGACGAAGTCACCGAGCCGATTACGGGAAGCATTCTCGAGCCGCTCTATGCCGCATATCGGGCGGTCCGCCACGCCCGTGACGAGCGCGAGCCGCTCGATCTCGACATTCCCGAACGCAAGATCGTGCTCAAATCCGACGGCACCGTCGACCGCATCATCGTTCCGCAGCGGCTTGAGTTGCACCGCCTCATCGAGGAGTTCATGATCCTCGCCAACGTCGCGGCCGCCGAAACCTGCGAGCGGGCGCGCACCCCCCTCGTCTACCGGGTGCACGACGAGCCGACCCAGGAAAAGCTCAATGCGCTGCGCGAATTCCTGCAGACGCTTGATATATCGCTACCCAAGAGCGGATCGCTGCGGCCGGACCTGTTCAACCGCATCCTCGCGCAGGTGAAAGGCCGCGAGGTCGAACGGCTGGTCAACGAGGTGGTGCTGCGGTCGCAGGCCCAGGCCGAGTATTCGCCTGAAAACTTCGGCCATTTCGGCCTCAATCTGCGCCGTTACGCGCACTTCACCTCGCCGATCCGCCGTTACGCCGATTTGATCGTGCACCGCGCCTTGATCCGTGCGCTCAAACTTGGACCCGACGGCCTTCCCGATGATGTGGATGCCCGTGCGCTCGCCGAGATTGCCGCCAGCATTTCGGCGTCAGAACGCCGCGCCATGAAAGCCGAGCGCGAGACCGCGGATCGCCTCATCGCGCATTTCCTCGTTGATCGCGTCGGGGCGACCTTCGATGGACATATTTCAGGCGTCACGCGGGCGGGCCTGTTCGTCGAACTCGACGAGACCGGCGCCGACGGATTCATCCCCGCTCGCTTCATCGGCGACGAATACTACCGGTTTCAAGAGGCAAGCCGATCGTTCGTCGGGCATTCGGAGACGCATCGGCTCGGCGACCCGGTTACCGTCGAACTTGTCGAGGCGGCGCCAGTCGCGGGCGCCCTGCGTTTCAAGCTTGTACGGCATGCCGGGACGGCGGCGCCGAAGGCTGGACAGCGGCCACAGCAACGGCGGACATTTGCCCGCAGCGATAAGTCTGCGCACAAGGAAAAGTCCCGCCGTAAGCGGCGCTAGCAGTCAGGTAACCCGTTCATGGACGACGATTTCGATTGCGAGAGCCGGCGGCACGCTTGACGACCGTGCTGAACGGCTCACGGGCACCAACCGCGACCAGAGTTTTCCGAACCTGAAGCCGCGGGATTCGGCGACGCTGATCCTGATCGACCGCTCCGAATCCGTGCCGAAGGTTTTGCTCGGCCGACGTCATGACCGGCACAAATTCATGCCGGGCAAATTCGTCTTTCCCGGCGGCCGCATCGAACCCGTGGACCGCAGGATGGCGGCGGCCGCACCCTTGCATGAAAGTGACGTGACGCGCCTGATACAACAGGTGAAGCGTCCGAGCGCGGTGAAGGCCGCGGGCTACGCGCTCACGGCCATTCGCGAGACCTACGAGGAAACCGGTCTCATGCTGGGCGTGCCTCACGCCGGCGGCGTTACGACACCACCCGGCGTGTGGGAAGCTTTTGGCAAGGCCGGCATCCTGCCAGACCTCAGCGTCATTCATTTCATCGCGCGCGCCATCACTCCGCCGCGCCGGCCGCTCCGCTTCGACAGCCGCTTCTTTGCCGCCGATATCAGCGCCATCGCGCGGCGCGAAGATGGCTTTGTGGGCCCCGACTCTGAGCTGGTGGAGCTGGTGTGGCAGCCGATGACCGAAGCGCGTACGCTCGACATGCCCGGCATCACGGCGGTCGTGCTCGAGGAGCTGCAGGATCGCATTGCAACCGGGATGAGCCACGACCATCCCGCGCCGCTGTATCGGATGCTGCACAGGAAGTTCGTACGCGAAGTCCTCTAACGGGCGCCGCGCTTTCTTGACTTTCGAAGCTCGCCGACTAGGTTGACGGGCAACACGCAAGCCGATTTCGAGGTCCCGCCATGGCCAAGGCCACCACCATCAAGGTTAAGCTGGTTTCGAGCGCCGACACCGGTTTCTATTACGTGACGCGCAAGAACTCGCGGACGATGACCGACAAGCTCACCAAGAAGAAATACGATCCGGTCGCGAAGAAGCACGTGGAGTTTCGCGAAGTCCAAGATCAAGTAAGCATCGGCCCGCTTTGCGAGATGCTGCGAAAGGGCGCCGCTAGGCGTTTCAGCGCCATGGCAAAAATCCGCCGTAAGTCACTGTCCGGTCAGAAATTTCTCTGTCAAGAGCCGATCGCGGCCTCGTTGAGAGCGCCCTGCCGCTCGACTGGGGCGAGGCCGACCCGGGCCTTGATGTGCTCGGCCAAGTATTCGGCGTCGCGCGCCACGCCGGAAAAGCGCCCCGAGCCCCAGGTGTAAAGCCACGGCAGGCCGAGGAAATAGGCCCCCGGCACCGGCGAGACGCCGCGCACATGGCTCGGGTGACCACGGCCGTTGAACACCGGCAGGTCGATCCAGGAGTAATCGGTGCGAAAGCCGATGCACCAGACGATCGATGTGATGCCGGCCATCCTGCAGTCGAGTTCCGGTCGCTCCTGGGGCGGTGACCAGACCGGCCGGTAACGGGCCTCTTCGGGCGTCGCAATGCCCTTCTTGGCGATGAAGTTGTCGATGCTGGTCTTGATGCTTTCGGAGACCTGATCGGCTTGGTCCAGGCAAATCGCCACATCGTCGTCGCAGATCAGCCGATCGCCTTTGACGTCCATCAGCCGGCCGTAGAGTTCCATGCCCTCAAGCGCCCGCTGGCGCAGGTCGATGTCGCGCCCGCCGTCGCGGCCGGTCACATAGTGATTGGTCTTGTCGCGGACGCCTTCGCGCAGCGGATGCTCGTGCACCGGCAGATCGTAGTAGCCCATCAGATGCAGCCACTCGACCACGTCCTTGCCGCGATAGCGGCGCGAGACCCGTGGCGCATCGCCGACGCAGAGGTAAACCTTGCGGCCCGCGAGGTGCAGATCTTCGGCGACCTGACAACCGGATTGGCCGCTGCCGACCACCAGGACCGCGCCGTCCGGCAGCGACTGCGGATTGCGATAGATCGATGAGTGAATTTGCACGATATCGTCGGGGAGCTTTTCAGCGCTCCGCGGAACAATCGGAATCTGATAGCCGCCAGCGGCGATCACGACTTGCTCGGCAAAGCGAATACCGTCGGTCGCGTCCAGCACGAAGCCGTGCTGGGCGTCGCTGCGGACCTGGCGCACGTTGACGCCTTCCCGCAACGGGGGATCGAAGGACGCGATAAAGGCATCCATATAGGCGACAATTTCATCGCGCAGCATGAAACCGTGCGGATCAGGTCCCTGATAGGGAAAGCCCGGAAGCTGGCACTGCCAATTCGGCGTGACGAGGCAGAAGGTGTCCCAGCGCTCGGCGCGCCACGCGTGCCCGGCACGTTCCTTTTCGAACACTACGTGGTCGATGCCGCTCTGCTTCAGATGCCAACTGATCGAAAGGCCCGCCTGGCCGCCGCCGATAACGGCGACCGTATGATGCGTCACGGGCGTGGTCTCGTTCACGGGCGGCCTCCCTCATTCCTCGAAGGCATCGACGATGACGAAAGCGTCGGGGATGTTGGCAAACGACGCCGCCTCGGTTTCGATCCGCGTCTGCTGTGCGATTGCGCGCGAACAGCGAAATCCGTATTTCGCCCTCACCCGTTCGGCCGCGATATCAAGCGCGGTGCGGCTGCGCTTGACGAACTCGGCGAGCGGATAGCGCTCGCCGGGCGACAAATAGTCCTTCACCACGAGGGATGGCGAATAGCAGGCCTCGGCCCTGCCGTCGGGCCAGCGGATGAGGAAACGCATCTCAGGCATGCTGTGGCTCCCTGAGCTCCTCGTAAGTCGCCAGATGGCATTGCGCGACGCTGGACCAGTCGTGCCGCGCGGCGACCGGCAACCCGCGCTGCCTCAACCGGTCACGATTTTTTGCATCAAGCGCTTGCTCCATCGCCGCGGCGATCGACGCGGTGTCGGACGGATCGCACCACAGCACGTCGCTGTCTCCGAGGTATTCGGTGAATGGCGCTATGCGTGACGCGATCACCGGCACGCCGCTCGCCATCGCTTCGAGAACGACGAGGCCAAAGCCCTCCTTGACCGACGGAAAAACCAACGCGGTCGCCGCCCGGTAGAGCGCCGGCATCAGTTTCTGCCGCAGCGGCCCAGTGCGAATAACGGCGCCAGCCGATGCGCCGCAGTGCTTGAGCACACCGACAAACCGGGCCTGATACTCGCCGTGATCGAGGATCGAGGCACCGCCCGCGATCACCAGCCGCGCGGATGGGTATTGCAAGTGGAGGCTTTGGAACGCCTGCACAATGCGGATCGTGTTCTTGCGCTCTTCGACCCCACCCACCGCAAGGAAAATGGATGCATCCCCTGGCAGGCCCAACCGCTCGCGCAGCTCGTCGTCCGTTGCGTCGGCGCGCGGCGAGTACCGCTGCGTATCAACGCCGTTGCCGACGAAGGTCGCGTCGCCCCCAAGCGTCCGCCCAATCCAGTCTTGCCACAGGTAGCTGACGACGAAGAGACGATCTGCACGCGTGATGGAGCGGGTTTGCAGAGTGGACAGCTCTTCGTCATCAAACGTATCGACGTGGTGTACGGTCCGGGCAAAGCCATGGATGAGCCCGCGCTCTTTCAGCGTGGTCAATGCGTTGGCCGAAATGCCGTCCTGAGCGTGCCAGACATCGAAGCGGCGGTTCTCCGCGTGTTCGAAATACCGCACATACTCAGCGACACGCGTCTCGACCATCGCCCGCACGGCATTGCCGACGGGAGCCGCAGCAATTCCTTTTGTTGCGCAGAGCGTCGGACGAAAGAAGCCCGCGCCGCTTGGATCGGGGGCAAAGACTGTCGCCTCGTGGCCAAGCCGCGTGAGCGCTTCGCCAAGCTCCAGCGCATGTACGACCCCTCCCCGCGGATTGGTAGAGTGCGTGAGAATGGCGATGTGTAATGGGCGGCTCACGCAAAGGCCTCCGCCTTGACGCAGCCCAACAACGGTTCGCGCGTAAAATCCCAGATGACTTCGCTGTCGAATCCGTCAGCGACCGTCACGCGCCGATCGGTCGTAACATCGCCGATCTCGGCTGCAGCGATATTGCCGCTGTGAAAGCGCGCCAGCACCGCAGGAACATTCGCCGGCCGAACCGCGAGCAGATAGCCGTAACTGGGGAACGTCAGGAGCCAGCGATCGAGCGCAACGCCGTCCGGCCTCGGGATCGATGTCACGTCGATCGCAACACCGACACGCGAGCACTCCGCCAGCATCATCGCCGTGCCGACCAAACCGCCCTGCGAAATATCCTTGGCCGCATGCGCGAGACCCGTCTCGGCGAGCGACGGCAGGATTTCCAGGTCGGCCCTCAGCCGAGCCGGCGGCGCATCGATCGCGGCCTCCCAGTTGGAGAATGGCTCGCGATAGCGGCCGCGCAGATCGACCGCCGCAATCAGCCGATCTCCCGGGCGCGCATCGAACGACGTGAGCAGGCTTTTCGCGCGTCCGAGAATAGCGACCGAGAGCTGGCCACGGTCGCTGCGGACATTGGTATGTCCGCCGACGATCGGCACTCCGAACGTGTCTGAAGCCGCACGCAGGCCTTCGAGAACCGGCGCTGCTTCAACTTCGCCGGCAGCCCACACCGCGTCGACGACAGCGATGGGCCGCCCGCCCATGGCAGCAACGTCCGACACGTTGACCATCACGCCGCACCACCCGGCAAACCACGGATCGCCGACGACGAATTCATTCATGAAGCCTTCGATGGCGAAAAGCAGATATCCGTCGCCTTCGGGAATAGCCGCGCAGTCGTCGCCGACCGCGATTGCAGATTCAGCCGACAGCGACAGCCCGGCGGCGGCGGCCGCGATGTCGTGCTTGGCCGCAATGCCGCGGCTGGAGCGCAGTTTCGCCGCAAGCTCTGCGAGGGTCGTGGTGCCGAGCATCACGCGGCCTTCTTCGGCAGCGCGATAAAGCCAAATTCTGCGTCCGCAATCGGCGGATAGTGCCGCAGATCGGCCTCCATGAAGTGATGAGGACGGCGGTGCAGTTCGGTCTCTTCGATCGTCGTCCAGTTCAGGCGATGAAACAGTGCCGCGTTCTGCGACTGCACATGCGCGTAGAAGCGGCGGCATCCCCGCGCGTGCGCCGACGATACGGCGAGGCGGATCAACGACGCGCCGAGCGCGCTGATGCGGCGATAGTTGGCGGCAACGGCGAGACGGGAACCCCACCAGACGCCAGGCTCAACTTCGTGAATGCGGACCGTGCCGACGACCTCCTGGGTGACGACACAGAACGAGGAGATCGCAACGATGGGGATCGCCACATCGTCGATGGCATCACGATCGTCGCGGGAGAATATCTGCTGCTCATCACAAAAGACGCGCCGGCGAAGCGCCGCCGACTCGCGCCGCTCCCACGGTTCCGTCGCGAACTTGATGCGGTACTCGGACGGCAAGAAGTCGGGGAACGGCTCGAAAATCATAAAACCACCTCGCGCTCGTAGGTCGACAGCGCCGAGCATGCGCCGCAACGGCCGCAGCCCGCCTTGATGTCGGTCGCCTGCAAGCCGCCCTGCTGCAGCATTTTCGCGAGCGCGCTAAGCGTCTCGTGCATGAAGGCGGGCGACGGTCCTGGATGACTTTCCAGCGGCGTTCCCGAGATCGGCACGAGCGGCACAACGAACGGATAGACGCCGAGCGCGATAAGCTTGCCGCACGTCGCGAGGATCGCTTCCTTGGTGTCGCCGAGCCCGGCGAGAATGTAGGTGGAGACTTGGCCGCGTCCGAACACCGGCACCGCGGCGGCGAAGGCATCGAAATAACGCTCGAGCGGCACCTGAGCCTTGCCCGGCATGATGCGCCCGCGCACCTCTTGCGTCACCGCTTCAAGATGCATGCCGAGCGCATCGATGCCGGCGTTCTTCATGCGAGCAAACCAGGCGTCGTCGTCCGGTGGCTCGCACTGGCCCTGAATCGGAATGTCGACCGCTTGTTTGATCGCAAGCGCACTCTCCGCAAGGATCGCCGCGCCGCGATCGCGCCCCGGCGGCGTGCCGGTCGTCATGACCATGTGCTTGACGCCGTCGAACTCGACCGCGGCCTTGGCGACTTCCGCCAACTGTGCCGGCGTCTTGCGCTCGATGGTGCGGCCGGCCGCGAGCGATTGTCCGATGGCGCAGAACTGGCAGGTCTTGGCGCGGCTCTGATAGCGAATGCAGGTTTGCAACACGGTGGTTGCGAGCACGTCGCGGCTGTGCAGCACTGCGATCTTCCAATACGGAATGCCGTCCGCGGTCGCCAGATCGTAGAAACGAGGCCGCGCCGGAAAACTGACACTGCCCAGCGCAAGACCGTCACGGCTGATCGTGCTTTGCCCGAAGGCATCGGGCTTCTCGATGACGTAAGGGCTTTGGAATGCCGGCGCAGTGTGCACCGGCACCATGACGGCCATGCCGTCGATGGTCATCGCCTTGTGGTCGGACGGGCCTGCGCCGCCGCGCCGGCTCTCGTGACCGGCCTTCGGATCAACGAGCCGAACCCCGCAGGACTGCAACTCGTTGATCAGTTGCGCGGTCGGCATGGCCTCGGGTGTCGTCGGTTTCATCGGACGCGTTCCCATTCGAAATGTCGTGAACGAAGCCCGGCACGGTCTCGGTCTGCATCGAATGCGCAGGCCGGTTGTCGAGCACGAGCTTGAGCAGTTCAGGGCGAGCGTAGTGGCCGACCGAGTCCATCATCCGCTTGCGCTTGATGATCAGGCTCATGTCGAGATCGGCAATCAGCATGCCCTCCCCTTGCGTCAGCGGCGGCACGACGTGGCTGCCCTCGGGCGAAACGATCGCGGTCATGCAGCCGCCGCGCAGCGCCTTGCGCAATTTCTCGTCGGGCGAAATCTTGGCGATCTGCTCTTCGGTGAGCCAGCCGGTCGAATTCACCACAAAGCAGCCGCTTTCGAGCGCGTGGTGACGGATCGTCACCTCGATCTGATCGGCGAAAATCGGCCCGACCATGGAGCCGGGAAACTGCGCGACGTGAATTTCCTCGTGCTGCGCCATCAGCGCGTAGCGGGCCAGCGGATTGTAGTGCTCCCAGCAAGCCAACGCGCCGACGCGTCCGACCGCGGTATCGACGACGGTTAGACCGGCGCCGTCGCCCTGCCCCCAGATCATGCGCTCGTGAAATGTTGGTGTGATCTTGCGGCGTTTGAGAACGAGCTTGCCGTCGGCGTCGAAGACGAGTTGCGCGTTGTAGAGCGAGCCGTGGTCGCGCTCGTTGACGCCGAGCACGACCACGATCCCGTGGCGCTTCGCCATCGCGGCCACCGCGTCGGTGACGGGACCCGGTACGACCACAGCGTTCTCATAGAGACGGATGTGCTCGCCTCCGGTCGCGACCGGCGGATGGATAAATGAAAAGTACGGATACCACGGCAAGAAGGTTTCGGGAAAAACCACAAGCCGCGCGCCTTTTTCCGCGGCCTCAGCGATGGACGCGACGACCTTCGCCACAGTGCCGCCGGACGTTTCAAGGTCCGGCGCGATCTGCACCGCGGCAACACGAACGGTTCTCTTCTCCGCCATGCGTAGGTCTCCCACTGCGCGGGTCAAAGACCTCGGACTTTCCTCACAGCGTCCAGGTGTTGAGAATGAAAGCGCCATCGCGCCGATGCAGCAGGATCAGATCCAACACATCGAGCGGGCTGATGGGACGAATGCCGGGCAACAGCGACGGTTCACCGTGTCCGTACAGCATCTGCAGCGCGAACCGGCAGCAATAGATTTCGCCGCCCTCGCCCATAAATTTTGTGAGCTGGTTGCCGAAGTTCTGCGCCCCGGGAAACGGTTCGTCGCCAAGTTTGGGAAAGCCGCGCTGCACGCCGAGTGTGACGCCCGGCCCATACAACAGCACTGTCGTCTTGAAGCCTTTGCGTTGAAGACGCAGCGCCTGAAGAATGTTCACCAGTCCGATCGAACCTTCGAAGGCGACGGTGTGAAATGTAATCAGCGCCTTTTTCACCCGGCTGGGCTTTGACGTCCTCAAAGACCTTCTCTTCGTAGTCGACCAGAAAATCGCCCTTCTTGTGGGCGGGCATGGTGACGGCAGGCATGGTCTGCTCCTTGCTAGCGTTTGCTCGGCGCCCGTGCGGGTCATCCAGAGCCAAAGAATTGCAAACCGTGTGCCAATGCCCGGATGCATGTCCATTTCATCAAATCCAGTCAATCGCCCACACTTTTGCGATCAATTTCTGCCTGACTTTTTGGCGGACAAAATTTTGCTTCGCGGTCGCGCGTCGAAAATGAGCACGGCGATGCCGAATAATCGCGCATTTCTTGTGATCTTGTTTTCTGCTCGACGAAATAAGCGGCGGTTTTCTTCAAACAAACAAAATCGCGCTGGCGAACACCAACGCAACAATATACAGTCAATTTTTAGATCGGCGATCGCGAGATTTTCGGCGCTGGAAAAGGCCAACGATGGCTGAATGGACTCCCCAACTCTCCAAGCTCGGCAAGCCGCGATACCTCGCCATAGCGGATGCGATCGCCGAGGACATCAGCACCGGTAAGCTATCGCCATCCGATCGGCTGCCGCCGCAACGCACTCTCGCCAGGCGTCTCGATGTCGATTTCACCACAGTGGCGCGCGGTTATGTCGAGGCGCAAAAGCGCGGCCTGATCGAGTTCGCGTGTCGGCCAAGGCACCTTCGTGCGGGCGTCGGCCAAGCGCCGTCATGGTCCAATAGCACGCCATCCGGAGATCGTCGATCTGTCGATGAACCTGCCGCCGGAACCGGACGATCCCGAACTGCTCGATCGCATGCAGGACGGCTTTGAGGCGATCGGCCGCGATCTGGTTTATCTGATGCGCTATCAGGGTTTCGGCGGCGTGCAGGCCGACAGGGACGCCGCCCTGAAATGGCTGATCCACCGCAATTTGGCGCCGCCGCAGGATCGCCTGTTCATCGCGCCGGGTGCGCACCCCGCGCTCCTCGGCATTTTCGGCATCGTCGCCAAATCAGGCGACGTCGTGCTGTCGGAGGCGCTCACTTATCCGGGCGTCCGCTCGATCGCGGCGCAGCTCGGTCTAAAACTCATCGGACTCGCGATGGACGACGAAGGCATCGAACCGGCAGCCTTTGCCGACGCGTGCACGCGGCTTGCGCCAAAGGCGCTCTATCTCAATCCGACGCTGCTCAATCCCACGACGCACAAACGCGTTGAGATCGTGGATATCGCGCGGCGCTTTAGCGTGCAGATCGTCGAGGACGACCCTTACGGGTTCCTGCCGGTCAATGGCCCCTCGCCGTTTGCGGCACTGGCGCCCGAACTCACCTGGCATGTCGCTGGTCTCGCCAAATGCCTCGGCGCCGGACTGCGCATTGCCTACGTGGTGGTACCCGACGCGCGCTCGGGCTGGCTGTTCGCGTCGTCCGTACGGACTGCGACCGTGATGGCGTCTCCAGTGACGATTGCGCTTGCAACGCGGTGGATAACCGACGGCACCGCGGAGGCGTTGCTGACGGCGGTGCGCAGGGAATCAGCCGAGCGGCAGCGGCTCGTCTCCGCCATCATCCCGCGCGGAACGTACCGGTCCGATGCGCTCGGTTTTCACTTCTGGCTGTCGCTGCCGGAGTCCTGGACGCGGTCGGCCTTCGTCGGCCACACACGATCCACCGGAATCGGCGTCGTCGCGAGCGATGCCTTCGCAACCGACGGGACGCCTCCCGAGGCTGTGCGAGTTTGTCTGGGCGGGCCGGCGGATCGATCTGCGGTGCGGGGCGCGCTCGAATACATGGCGCATGCGCTGACCGAGTCACCGACATTGGCGTCGACGTTCTTGTGACACGCTGCGGCGCTCAGACCGCAGCGCGGTCAGCTCTCAGGATTCGAATTTCAACAAAAGGTGGCCGGCCGGAAGCGATGTCATGAGGAGGCCACTCGCACCGCTCCCGCGCCGGCCGAAACCCCACGGACCCAGGAGATGCGGCGGACCTGAGCATTCCGTGGGGTTATCAAGCACTGTCCGACCCCCAAAGCCGCTTTTACGCCCGGCTCGCTGGGAGTCCTGCCGTTCAAGCAATGTTCACCGTGGAGAAAAAGCTATCTCAACGAACGGGGAAATCAACGGCCAAAATTTCGCCCCAATGGCGAAATCGCCGTCAACCACAAAAATTTAAGTTACCAGGACGCATCACACGCGCCGGCGCGTAAATCCACACGCCGCGCCGGGTATTGAGACGGCGGTCGGTTCCCCAAGCAAGCCAACGCCTTAGGTAAGCCAGCCGCTTAGGCAGCGTCCGGCACGACGCGATTGCAGCCGTCTCGCTTGGCCCGATAGAGCGCCTGGTCGGCGCGTTTGAGGACGGTTGCAGCGCTATCGTCCTTGCCGCGAAGCGCCGCGATGCCGATCGAAATCGTCACCGGGATGGAGCGCGCCCCGTTCTGGATGGCGAACGTCTCGGCGGAAATACGCCGGCGCAGCCGCTCTGCAACCATCGCCGCAACCGCCATGTCGGTCTCCGGCATGACAATGCCGAACTCTTCGCCGCCATAGCGGCAGGCCAGATCGATGCCCCGGATGGACCGTTTGATGCGCAGCGCGAACTCGCGCAACACGTCATCGCCGGCGTCGTGGCCATGGGTGTCGTTGATCGATTTGAAGTAGTCGATGTCGAGCACAAGCACGGCGAGCGGTTTGCCGCGCAAACTCGCCTGCTCGACGAGAGTTCCCAGATGGCTCTCCATGTAACGGCGATTGAACAGACTGGTCAGCGCGTCCGTGATCGCCATTTCGATCGACATCTGCACGTTGTCGCGCAGCCGCTCGGTATAACGGCGCTTGCGGACCTGGCCGCGCACGCGCGCCAGAAGCTCGTTCTTGTCGATCGGGCGCGTCAGATAATCGTTCACGCCGATTTCGACGCCGCGCAGCATGCGCGCGCTATTGTCGGGCTCGGTGATCGCGAGGATCGGAACGTTGCGGGTGCGGTCGAGCGAACGTAGCTGGCTGCACAATCGCAACGCGTCGAAGTTTTCAAGCCCGAGCGAGACCAGGACCAGGTCGTAGTTGCCTTCCGCGGCATGAAACAGCGCCTCGTTCGGGTCCGGCTCGACCTCGACGGTCTGCTCCTTCGCCAGCATCGCCGACACGCGTTCGCAGGACGACGGCCGGTCGTCGACGATCAGAACGCGGCCGCCGCGTCCGGAATCGGCCACTGCTTCGCGCTCCGGCGACTCGATGCCGATATCGCGCGAGGTCAGCGCGCGCATGCGCAATTCGTCTGTGATCATCTTGAGCCGCGTCAGCGAGCGAACGCGCGCGATCAAGGCCAGGTCGGGGATCGGCTTGGTGAGAAAATCGTCGGCACCGGCTTCGAGCCCCCGCACCCGGTCGACGGCTGGTCGAGCGCAGTGACCATGACGACCGGGATGTGATGGGTCGCCGGATTGGTCTTCAATCGCCGGCACACCTCGAACCCGTCCATGTCGGGCATCATGACGTCGAGCAAGACCAGATCGCATTCGGCGCGCGCGCAGAGCGCCAAAGAGTCTTTGCCGTTGGTGGCGGTGATGACGTCGAAATACTCGGCCGACAGCCCTGCCTCGAGCAGCTTGACGTTCGCTGGCACATCGTCAACGAGGAGAATGCGGGCGGTCATTGCGGCTCCTTAAGGATTGCCCAGAAAATGACGAATGGTCTCGATGAACTTGCCGACCGAAATGGGCTTCGACAGATAGGCCTCGCATCCGCCCTCCCGGATACGCTCTTCGTCGCCCTTCATGGCGAAAGCAGTAACGGCGACCACCGGAATGCGCCGCAGTTCCTGATCATCCTTGAGCCATTTGGTGACTTCGAGCCCGGAGACTTCCGGCAGCTGGATGTCCATGAGAATGAGATCGGGCTGATGCTTGCGCGCGAGGTCGAGCGCTTCGATGCCGTTGCGCGTGGCAACCGTGTTGTAGCCGTGGGCCTCCAACAAATCGTGGAAGAGCTTCATATTGAGCTCATTGTCCTCCACAATCAGGACAGTTTTGGCCATTCCCCGAAACCCTCGCCTGTCCCCAGTCCAATGCCGCAAGCGGCAGCGCGCCGAGGCCCGGGCACAAGCACCACCGTCACAACCGGCAGGCTAGTCCCGATGTGTTACGGAAAGGCAAATAGACGGCGATGAAGGCACGCTCGCGACCGACCAGAGAAGCGGCGGAAACGCTGGCTGTTCAAGCACTTGCATTCATCGCCGAACAGCCGGAACAGCTCGCTCGCTTTCTTGCTGAAACCGGAATCGGACCGGATCAGATTCGCGCTGCGGCCCGGCAGCCGGACTTTCTTGCGGGCGTGCTCGATCATATGCTGGGCAACGAAGCCCTGTTGATCGCGTTCGCTAACAGCGCGGGGATCGATCCTGCAGCGGTCGCCCGGCTGCGCAACGTGCTCGGCAAGGTCTGGGAGCGCGACGGGCCGTGACCTTGAGCTTCTGCCGCGACTGCCTTGCCGACGCGCCACCGCCGTCGGCGCGCTGTCGCGCTTGCGGCTCACCGCGATTGGTCCGCCACGATGAACTCGCAAAGCTCGCCATCGCGCACGTCGATTGCGACGCTTTCTACGCGACGATCGAGAAACGCGACGATCCTTCGATCGCGGCCGAACCGGTCATCGTCGGCGGCGGCCGGCGCGGCGTTGTCGCCGCGGCCTGCTATGTCGCCCGCACCTACGGCGTGAAATCAGCAATGCCCATGTTCGAGGCGCTGCGCCTTTGCCCGCACGCCAAAGTCATCCGGCCCAACATGGAGAAATATGTGCGGGTCGGCCGCGAAGTGCGCCAGATGATGCTGGCGCTGACGCCTTTGGTCGAGCCGTTGTCGATCGACGAGGCCTTTCTCGATCTCTCCGGCACCGAACGCCTGCATGGCATGTGGCCCGCCAAGGCGCTCGCGCGCTTTGCTGCCGAGGTCGAAACCATGCTCCGCATTACGGTCTCGATCGGCCTTTCGTGCAACAAGTTTCTGGCCAAGGTGGCGTCCGATCTCGACAAACCGCGCGGCTTTGCCGTGCTGAGCGCAACTGAAGCGCCGGAATTCCTGGCGCCCAAACCCATCGGCTTCATCTTCGGCGTCGGCAAGGCGAGCGCGGCGCGCTATGCGGGCGACGGCTTTCACCGGATCGCCGATCTGCAGAGGACGAGCGAAATCGAACTGATGCGGCGCTACGGTGACGAAGGCAGGCGCCTCGCCCGCCTTTCCCGCGGCATCGATGCGCGAATTGTCAGCGCCGACCGCGAGGCCAAGATCGTTTCGTCCGAAACAACGTTCGAGCAGGACATCTCGGACTTCCGCGCCCTGGAGCGCATTCTCTGGAATCAGACCGAAGAAGTGTCGGCGCGGCTGAAGGCCAAGAATCTCGCCGGCGCGACGGTCACGTTGAAGCTGAAAACCGCCGCTTTCAAAATTCGCACCCGCGCCCGCTCGCTGGAATCGCCGACGCAACTCGCCGGAAAGATTTTCGCCGCAGGACGCGGCCTGCTCGAGCGGGAAGCTGACGGCACGAAGTTCAGGCTGCTCGGAATCGGCGTCAGTGCGATAACCGACGGCGAACGCGCCGATCCGGCGGACCTCGTCGACGGCCGCGCCGCGCTGGCGGAGCACGCCGTTGACAATGTGCGCGCCCGCTTTGGCGACGATGCTGTGGTGAAGGGACTTGCCTTTGAGCCGCCGGACGAGGGCTAGACGAACTTACGACGAGTTCGTCACGGGCACGGCTTCGGTTCTTTCAGCTCGATCGAGCTCAGCTTTCCACTGACAACAAAGTCGTTGTAGTCAAGCGTCAGCGCCCGCGAGACGCCGTTCTCGTAGAGCTCGAAGCCGATCGCGTAGGCCGGCGTCTGGTCGACATTCTTGCCGGTCTTTCCCGTGTCAAAGTAGCTGATGGTCACGGGCCATCGGGCAACGGAGGCCAGTCTCGGCTGATCCTTGGCCGCATCGTCGTGCCCGCGCTCGCCGGTCGCGATCTTCTTGCCGATGACAGTGAGCGTGTCGAAAACCTTGTCGCCGGTTTCCGAACCGTCATAGACCGGAAAGTTGAGAATGGTTTCGCTCGCCCGCGCCGCGGCGATCACCCGCATCATGTGCTGAGTCGGAAAAACAACCTTGGCGTCAAGATCGAGGTTCTTGTGTTCGGGCTTGCTAAGGTCGACGGCCGTTGCGGTCGCCCCATGCTCGGCATGGCCGTCGACAGCGTCGACGAGATTGTGGTCGATGAAATTTTCGGAGGTGAATTTGTAGCTTTTGGCGTCGGCGCCTTCCCACGTGGTCGACCGCAAATCGCTCGTCGAGATCTTGCCTTCGCCGGTGTCGAGCTCGGACACCTGACGGAATTCGAGCGAATAGCCCTGGCAGGCGTTGCCGTCAAAATCGTAGAGGATGCGCCCGCGCACTCCCGCGATCTGCGAGTTGCCCCGCGTTTCGGACAGCGTCAGGTCGTAAATCGCCCGGTGGGGTATCAGCGCAATGGGCATATCTTGCGCCATCGTTCGGGGCACCGGCGCCAAAACCATCACTGTAAGGGCAAGGGCCGCGCCTCGCGGTGCAAACGCGTGATTCACTGCCAAGAACCTTTCTCGCTCTGCTCGCTAGCGGACTTTGCCCGCCCCCGGCCGTCCCCCTCTTCTCGTGACGTTACTTTCCTCACTGCGATTACGGCGAAGATACGGTCGTTGGCCGCGCCCCGCAACTGCGTTGGCCGGCGGCCGCTTGCCTGAGGTAGCACGATCGGCCAAGAAGGGCCCGCTCGTTTTGGACCGCGACAGGCATTTGAACGACAGATACTCGGATAACCACGTGGAGAGACAGCGATGGCGGGACTGGTTGAAAAAAAGCTTCAGGAACTCGGCATCACGCTGCACCAGCCGGCCGCCCCGGTCGCCAATTATGTGCCGTTCGTCCGCAGCGGCAACCTGCTCACGGTGTCGGGGCAACTTTGCTTCGACGCGCAAGGCAAACTCGTCGCCAAAGGCCGCCTTGGCGACGGCGTGTCGGTCGAGGACGGCCAGAAGGCGGCGCGCGCGTGCGCCGTGAACATTTTGGCCCAGGTGAAGGCAGCCCTCGGCGATCTCGACAAGGTGAGCCGCGTGGTTCGGCTCGGCGGCTTCGTCAATTCCGCCCCGGGCTTCGTCGACGGGCCGAAGGTGCTCAACGGCGCCTCCGACCTGATGGTGGTGGCGTTCGGCGACAAGGGCAAACATGCCCGCTCGACGATTGGCGTCGCCGCGTTGCCGGCTGATGCGGCCGTCGAAGTCGAGGGACTGTTCGAGGTGGCCTGATCCGGTGCCGAGGAAGCTCGACTGGCTGACCGCGCGCCCGATTGCCCACCGCGGCCTGCACGACGCTGCGCGAGGCGTGATCGAAAACACCGCCGGGGCCGTATTGGCCGCGATCGCCGGCAACTATGGCATCGAAGTGGATGCGCAGATCAGCGCCGACGGCGAGGCGATGGTGCACCACGACGATGTGCTCGGCCGTCTGACCGAAGGCGAAGGCCGTCTCGATCACTTCACAGCCGCGGAGCTCAAACGTGCTCCATTTCGCGGCAGCGACGAACACATGATGACGCTGGGTGAGCTTTGCGACCTTGTCGGCGGGCGAGTAACCCTCCTGGTCGAGCTCAAGAGCCGATTTGATGACGACCCGCGGCTTCCGGCCCGCGTCGCCAGTGTACTCGCGGGCTATCGGGGTCCCGTCGCCCCGATGTCCTTCGATCCCCGCCAGATGGATCAGCTGCGGCACACGGCCCCGCAACTGACCCGCGGTATCGTTGCAGCCAAATACCGCCCGCACCCATATTGGGACGTGATGCCGTCGTGGATGCGACACGGTATGGGATACCTCGTGACCGCACTGACAGCCTGCCCGCAATTCATCGCCTATGCGGTCGCCGATTTGCCGGCCGCGGCCCCTCTGTTCGCACGGCATGTTTTGTGCCTGCCGTTGCTTACCTGGGCGGTGCGCACGCCCGAGGACCGGCGGCGCGCCGCGCGCTGGGCCGATCAGATGATCTTTGAGGGCTTTCTGCCATGAGTGAGGCCATGAGTGGCGGTGCATCTAGCGGACCGGCGTCGGCGTCCCAGGAGAATCGAGCCGCGACCGAGTTGCACGTGCGCACCGTCGGCGCCATCGGCGAGGTCAAGCTCGACGAGTGGGAAGCGTGCGCCAATCCCGGCTTCGAAACAGCCGTCGACCGAAACCGGCCTGCAGGGCCACTTCGCGCCGTCGACAAAGACGATACGTCCGCCGCTCAGACCGCGGGTCAAGCTCCGGTCTATAATCCTTTTATTTCGCACAGTTTTCTGTCTGCGCTCGAGGACTCTAAATCGGTCGGCGGACGGTCCGGCTGGCACGTTCAGCACGTTCTTGTCCAAACGAAGGATGGGACGCTGCTGGCCGCCGCGCCGTGTTACCTCAAAAGTCACTCGCGCGGCGAATACGTGTTCGACCGTGGCTGGGCTGAAGCCTACGAGCGCGCCGGCGGCAGCTATTACCCGAAAATGCAGGTCGCCGTGCCTTTCACGCCGGCGGCGGGAAACCGTCTGCTGGTGCGGCCCGGACCGCACGCACCCAACATCCGCCAAGCGCTCGCTGCGGGTTTGCTCGAACTCTGCCGGCTCAATGACGCCTCCGGCGTTCACGTCACCTTTGCGACCGAGCCGGAATATCGCTTTCTCGGCGAACTCGGATTTCTGCAGCGCACCGATCAGCAGTTTCACTGGGAGAACCGCGGCTACAACTCCTTCGACGACTTTCTTGGGGCCCTCGCCTCACGCAAGCGCAAGAGCATTCGCCGCGAACGGCAAGACGCGCTGGCAAACGGCATCAGCGTGCACTGGCTGACCGCCAGCGATCTCACCGAGCAGGTCTGGGACGCATTCTTCGAGTTCTACATGGAGACCGGCTCGCGCAAATGGGGCCGACCGTATCTCACTCGCGAATTCTATTCGCTCGCCGGCGAACGCATGCGCGATCGGATTTTACTGGTGATGGCCAAACGGTCCGGCCGGTGGATCGCAGGTGCCATCAACTTCATCGGCTCGCACACCCTGTTCGGACGGCATTGGGGCGCCATCGAGCACCATCCGTTCCTGCACTTCGAACTGTGCTACTACCAAGCCATCGACTATGCGATCGTCCACAAGCTTCGGTCAGTCGAAGCTGGCGCCCAGGGCGAACACAAGATCGCCCGCGGCTACATGCCCAAGACCACACACTCGGCCCATTACATCGCCGACCCCGGCTTGCGCCGCGCTATCGCCGACTATCTGGTGCGAGAACGCGCCTATGTTCAGGAGGTCGGGACCGAGCTTGCCGCGGCCGCGCCGTACCGCAAGGATTTGATGCTCGACACGGAATGACGCCGATCGCTCTTTGCGATGGCGCTGACGCTTGCGAGAAATCCGCGGTTTGGTTATTCCCGACTTCGCTTTTTTTGACTTGGCCTTCCCGGCTTGGCTTTTGTCGTCGGCCGAACTGGGTTAAACTAACAAAATCTTTTCCGGCGCATGGGGGCATCGCAATGGAAACCGCAAAGGAATACGGCTCGACGGCCAAGGCACTGCATTGGCTCATCGTTTTGCTATTGGCGATTCAATACATGATCGGCTGGCTGATGCCGGACATCCACCGCGGTCCAGCCGGCACACCGATGATCTTCCACATGTCTTTCGGGATTTTGATTCTTGCGCTGATTATCGTGCGCCTGATCTGGCGGATCACCCACTTTGTCCCGCAAGACAATTCACTACCGGCATGGCAGCGTATGGCCGCCGAATCCGTGCACTGGCTGCTCTATGTGATGGTGCTCCTGACAACGATTTCAGGCTGGCTCAATGCCTCATCCAAGCCGCTCCACATCTCATGGTTCTGGCTGTTTCCGCTGCCGCTCCTGCCGGTGTCGGACACGCTGGAGAAGGACCTCAGCCGCTGGCACGGCAATCTCGAAGTGGCGCTGATCGTCCTGATCGGATGTCATGTCGCGGCTGGGCTGGTGCACCTCGTCTACTACCGCGATCGCATCATGCATCGCATGCTCCCGCAGATGTGACGACGGATTCATACAGCGACTAAACCCCCAGACGGGAAGGCTAGCCCGGACGGCGCTTCGCTTGTTCCGGGCTGCCTTCAAGCTGCTCCAGCCGTTCGGCCAGCTGCCGCAACTCCCATTGCCGCGCCAACGCCGTCGCCTTGGCCCACGTGGGCTTTTGACCAGCGAGGCGCGGCAGCGGCGCCTTGCGGTCCATGGTGGCAATCGAACGGAACAGTCGCAAGTCATCGGCCTGCTCGGCAAAGCGTCCGGCTTTCAGGATAGCTGCAAGACTGCCGTACCGGTTCAACAGGTTTGCCGCGCCCTGCGCACCGACGCCCGGCGCCCCCGGCAGCTTGTCCGACGGATCGCCACGAAGCGCGATGAAATCCGGCACCTGCTTGGGATCCACGCCGTAGCGGGCGCGCACTTCCGCCGGCCCGATGCGCTCCATCCCGCCGCCGCGGACCGGATAGAGGATGGTCGTCTTCGCCGAGGCGAGCTGAAACGTATCGCGATCGCCGCTGGCAACCAGCGCCGCGCCGCCGCGCCGTTCCTCTGCGGCGGCCGCCGCGGCCAGGAAATCGTCAGCCTCGTAGCCCGCGCGCTTGGTGTTGGCGAAGCCGCAGGCGGTCACGAATTGCGGAATGACGTCGAGCTGCTCCACCAGATCGTCGTCGAATTCGCGCCCGCTCTGGTAATCGGCGTAGTCTTCGTGCCGGTAGGTCGGCGCTTCGAACGTGTCCCAGGCGACCAGCACGGTGCGCGGGCGTTCTTCGCGATAGAGACGCAGCAGTAGATTGGCGAAGCCCAGAATGGCACCCGCCGGCCGCTTGCCGTTGCGACGAATGGTTTTCGGCAAGGCGTGATAGGAGCGGTGGGCGAAAGAATCGCCGTCGATCACAAGAAGCGGCCGCCGATCGCTTGAACGTCGTGGCTTGCTCTCCTTGCGCTCCCTGCTCCCGGGACCGGAGTCCCGGCGGGCCTTCGGCTTTCGCGAAGACAAACCGCGAGCCGTGTCGCGTAACTCCGCCCAAGCTGGCGCGTGGTCGCTTGCACCGTCCTCACCGCGCACGGCCCGATCGACACCCGACGCCGAAAGCCGCCGCGCCGCCTTGGCGCTGAGAAGCAGATGATCGAGCCGCAGTCCGGCATCGCGCAGCCAGCGGTTTCGCATGTAGTCCCAAAACGTGTACATAGGCGCGTCGGGATGCAGCGTGCGGATCGCATCATCCCAGCCCTGGTCGATCAGGCGGCGAAATCGCAAGCGGCTCTGCGGCTGAACAAGCGCGTTCTTCGAATACGACGTCGTCGGATAGATATCGTGATCGGCCGGGACGACGTTGAAATCGCCGGCGAGCACGGCCGGCAGGTCCGCGGCGAACAGCTCTGCGGCGTGCGCCACCAGGCGATCCATCCAGGCGAGCTTATAGGTGAATTTCGGACCCGGCTGCGGGTTGCCATTTGGTGCGTAAAGGGACGCGATCAAGACGCCATCGACCGCAGCCTCGATGTAGCGGGCCTGTGCATCGTCCGGATCGCCCGGCAATTCGCTACGCGTTACGATCGGCTCGCGGCCGCGCGCCAGAATGGCGACGCCGTTCCAGGATTTCTGGCCGCGCCACACGGCGCGGTAACCGGCCTTCTCGATTTCAGCTTTCGGAAAGTCACGATCCGCCGCCTTCAGTTCCTGAAGACACACGACATCCGGCTCCGCCGTGCGCAGCCAGACCAGCAGATGAGCCAGCCGTTTATTGATGTCGTTGATATTGAAGGTCGCAATCTTCATCGCATGGCGTCCGGCATGAAACATCCGTCCCACTCCCGTCAGATTTTATCGGCAAATGTACAACTGGCGTCGCGAAGGCAAGGACGCTATCGACGCGAGACACTCTGGGAGGGAATGACCGCCATGAGCCCCCGTACGGGCCGCGCCCTCGCGGCGACAATCCTGGCGCTGCTGTGGGTTGCAGGCAGCTTGTGGCGATCGCACTCCCTTGACGCGCAGACCGTCGTCACCGCTGTGGTCATTGGCGGCCTCGCCGCCCTCCTGATGTTCTGGGTGCTCGATAAATTCAGCAGCATGCGACTCTGAGTGCCGCTCGTACGCGCCAGGTCCCGTCACGCGAAGCCACCAATCGCTTTCGATCTGACGCCTTCGCCGTATCATGCCCCGGCGGCGCGAGGCAGCGGCGCGGCGCCGGGTTCGGCTGCCGGCAAGATGACGTCACGCGTCATCATGGCGAGAGCAAGCGCACCGATCAGCAGCAGCACACCGGCGATCCCGAACGCCCAGTCATATTGGCCGGTCCAAGCCACCACGTAGCCGGTGATGATCGGCGCCAGCAGGCCGAAGATATTGCCGCTCAGGATGGTGAGACTGATCGCCTTACCGACGTCACGCGCGCGATGAACGAGATCGGTCACAAGCGTGACGTTGAGCGAGATCGCGGCGTTGATCCCTGACAACGACAGCGCAAACAACGTCAAAATGATCGTCGTGTTGTCGGTGAACGGTACAAACACGACGACGGCGGCGAGCAGCACGCAGCAGATCACGATGGCGCGCCGGCCGCCGGCGAGCAGCGTCTCGCGCCGCAACAGCCCGTCGCTCAGAAGGCCGATGGCGATGCTCACCGGCACGGCGATCGCCCACGGCACCGCCGTGTAGAGGCCGGTCTTCATGATCGTCAGATGCTTGGTATCCTGCAGATAGCTCGGCAGCCAGAACAGCAGCAGGTAAAGCGTATAGATACCCGCCGCCTGCGCGATCATCGCGCCCCACTGCGACGGCGATCTGAGAAGCTCCAGAACCACGCCTGGGCTGCCGTGGATGCCGACTTCATCGGGCGAACCGCCGGAGCGTTCATTGACGATCTTGCGGCGCTCATCCTCCGTGAGCCAGGTCACGCGTTCGGGGCGATCGAACCAGATCATATTGCAGGCGAGCCAGATGAAACCGAGCGCGCCGAGGACGACGAACGCAATGCGCCAACCCCACGCGCTCGCGACGGCCGCAACCACGATCGCGCCGATGGCAGGCCCGACGAAACTGCCGGCGCTCCAAAACACGTTGGCGACGCCGCGCTCCTGCGCCGGCATCCATTCCCGCACGATGCGGCCGCACGATGGGATCGATGTTGCCTCGCCGGCGCCCATGATCAGGCGCGTGAGCATCAGCGTGAAAAAGCTGCCGGCGAGCGCCGTGGCGGCCATTGCCAGCGACCAAAACGCGATGCCGATGGAGTTGATGTTTCGCGCCATGAAGCGATCGAGCATGATGCCGATCGGCAACAGAAAGATCACGTACGTCCACAGGAACGACGAGAACAGATAGCCCATCTGGACCGGCGAGAGATTAAATTCGCCGCGGACCGCCTGAGCGACTACGCCCAGCGCCGATCGATCCATGTAGTTGATCGTGACCAGCGCCAACATGAGGATGTAGATCCAGCCGCGCCGAAAATGCGCGGTCGATCCCGAACTCGTCGGTGCGCTCATCGTCTCCTCCCCGCTCGCTCTTATCGTTTGCGGGTTTCGTAGCATTATTTCCACCGCACGAGTAGATTGTCGTCATGAGTGCTGCGGCCGTTCGCGATGTCCATGCCCGCTCCCGCTATGTACTGGACGCCGGCAACGGCGTTACGGCGGTGCCGAACTACACGCTGGCCGATGGCGTGATGACGCTGATGCACACGGAAACGCCGCTACAGGCACGCGGACAAGGCATCGCTTCGCAACTCGTCCGCGGGGTTCTCGAGGACGTCCGGTCGCGTGGGCTTAAGGTCGTGCCGCGCTGCGCCTTCGTCCGCGCCTACATGATCAAGCATCCTGAATTTCACGACCTTCTGGCGGTCAAGTGAATTCGCTCTCGATCGGGAAAATATCTGCAACGAGGTCGTGCATGATACGGGGTGGTTCTGCGGTTATCGTGGTGATCCTTGCCGTCGGCTTGAACGCCGCCTGGCTGAACGCCGCACGAGCCCAAGGCACTCAAGGCGGTGACTTGCCATGCGACGCGTTCGCCAAGAACGCCGACGGCTTCTGGTACGCGCTCCGCAACGCTGACATCCGCGGCACCGGCGGGCCGCTCGTGATCCGGCAAGGCAGCGTTCTGCGCCCCGGCGCGGCGATCAGAGGACTCGATCTGGCCACCATGCTCGACGAACAGTGTCCCGCGACAGCCGCACCGCCGCCAGCGGCGGTCGCGGCGCCTCCCGGAACGGCCGCTCCAATGCCGCAGCAGCCCCAAGCTCAGCCGCAAACCACACTGTCGCGCTACGCCGACGCCAACGGCAGCATCGACGTGCAGCGCTTGACGTGCAGCGAGATCGCCGATTCGCCGCCGCAAGAAGCCGAGTTTTTTCTGTCGTGGTACAGCGGCTGGTACAACGGCTCAGCCAAAAAGCGCGGGATCAATATAGCGCGCGTCAGATATGCCATCCGCAGCGTCGTCGACTATTGCAGGGCCAATCCCGACAAGCGGCTCGTCCAGGTCATGGAACTAATGTTGAAGTAGCCGTAAGAGGCATCACGCTCGCCGCCACGCGGTCCGGATCAATGGTGCTTAACCTCGCCGATTGATCGAACCGGATTATTTCGGCGGCTGATCCGCACCGCCGGGCGTCGACACCCCGCGAGGGTCATTCTTCTTGGACATGCATTTGGCTATGAATGCCGAGCGGGCCTTGCCTGTCAGCTTCTGATCGTCGGCTCCGAACTTGCACGTCGCCGCCTTGGATTTTGCGCTGACGGCAAAGGACGGCGCCGTCGGCAGCAGTACGGCCAGAAATCCGGCGGCAAAGATCAATCGATACATGCGACGCCTCCTCATTCTCGACATCTCATCCTACCACCGAACCTCATTGGCCCGGAACGACTGGCGGCAGGCGGACCGTGACTAGCTCATCCAGGCGACATATCGTTCCAACGCGCTCCAGCAACGATTGCAAATCTCGACCATGACCTCTCAGACGCCCGTCAACCCAATTCTGTCCCGCATCACCCCCGGCCTCACCGGAACGGCAGAGATCGTGGTCACGCCCGAACACACCGCGCCGTTCGTCGGCTCGGGCCGCATTGCCGTGCTGGCGACACCGGTGATGATCAACGTGATCGAGGCCGCAGCGCTCGCCACGGTCGAGCACCTTTTGCCGGCCGGCCACCAAAGTCTCGGGATTCACCTCGACGTCAGTCACGTCGCGGCAACGCCGGTCGGACTTCGGGTCACCGCGACCGCCGAAGTTCTGCGCGTCGAAGGCCGCACCATCAGCTTTCGTGTCGAGGCGCGCGACGACGTCGAGACGATTGGCGGCGGCACGCACCAGCGCGTCGTGGTGAGCGTGGCGCGCTTCGACGAGCGCGTGCAGCGAAAGTTGCGCGCCGCAAAAGGCGAAGCGTAGGCTTGGTGGGAGTGTCAGGCGGCGCGCGACCGGCCGACAAAGATGCCGAGGAGGAACAGGATGACGGCGGCGCCGGCGGCCGAATAGGCATGCTTGAAATGAATGACGCTTGAGCCTGCGGCGTAGCCCGGCATGAAGGTCGGCAACTGACCGGCGGGCATCATGTAGTACATCACGGCCGCAATAACGCAAATGATTGCAAAAAGATAGGCGATCATCTTCATGTGTTGTTACCCCTCTCCGCAAGCGCTACATACCGCAACCCGGCGATGGGTTAGCATGAGACCCATCGCAATGAAACCGGCAGATTGGCCAGGCAGCTAGGACCATGAGGTTGCCGTCTGGCCCGGCGGGTGTGGTCGCGTGCGGTGTTTCAACCCTCCTCTTTGCATTGGCGCTGGGCACCGCTCTGGGTTTCGCGGAGCCGCAGTCGCTCGCGTCTCAGATCGATAGGCGCTGGCCGCCGCCGTGGTCAAGAATGGCGAGATCGTTGCCTCTGGCGCCGTCGGCGTGCGGGTGCAAGGCACGGACATTCGAGTGACGCTCGACGATCGGTTCCATCTTGGATCAGACACCAAGGCCATGACGGCGACCCTCGCCGGCATGATGGTCGACGAAGGCAAGCTCAACTGGTCATCGACGATCGGCGAAGTGCTCGGCGGCGATGTCCACGGATTGAACGCAAAACTGGCCGCCGTCACGCTGCAGCAATTGCTCTCGCATTCGAGCGGCATTCCATCCGACACCGACGAATCGTTGGCCATCTACTTCAACGTCGATGCATTCTCCACAATCTGCCGGCCTTGCGGCTGCGCGCGCTTTGAAGCATGGCGTAACCACGAGCCCAAGGTGCCGGAGGGCTCGCCGTTTCAGTACGCCAATCTCGGCTACATCATTTCCGGCGCCATGATTGAAAAGGCGGCGGGCAAACCGTGGGAGCAACTGATCGTCGAGCGCATCTTTACGCCGCTCGATCTTCGCACCGCGGGGCTTGGACCGCAGGCGACCATGGGCAAGATCGATACTCCGGTCGGTCATCAGATCAGCGATGACGGCAAAGTGACGCCGATGTTGTGGGGCGCAGCGGCCGACGCACCGCCGGTGATCGGCCCCGCGGGCAACGTCCATATGTCGATCCTCGACTTCGCACGCTGGGCCGATCACCGGCGGTGCGTCGGCCGCTGCGCCCAGCAACATCAGTCGCTTTCCCGTGGTGGCCGTATCGATCTTCCCATGGGTCGCCTTGCGGTCGTGTCATCAGATCCAGCGATGACGGCAAAGTGACGCCGATGTTGTGGGGCGCAGCGGCCGACGCACCGCCGGTGATCGGCCCAGCGTGCGAAGTCGAGGATCGACATCGGACGTTGTGCCCGCGGGGCCGATCACCGGCGGTGCGTGGGGGACGCCCCACAACATCGGCGTCACTTTGCCGTCATCGCTGATCTGATGACCGACCGGAGTATCGATCTTGCCCATGGTCGCCTGCGGTCCAAGCCCCGCGGTGCGAAGATCGAGCGGCGTGAAGGGGGGGTCTTACGTTGTTCCAGCGGTTTGCCCGGCCGCTTTTTCAATCATGGCGCCGGAAATGATGTAGCGAGTGGAGTTCTGAAACGGCGAGCCCTCCGGCACCTTGGGCTCGTGGTTACGCCATGCTTCAAAGCGCGCGCAGCCGCAAGGCCGGCCAGATTGTAGGAGAATGCATCGACGTTGAAGTAGATAGCAACAACCCGTCGGTGCTGGGATGGAATGCGGCTCCGAATGCGAGAGCAATTGCTGCAGCGCTAGACGGCGGCCGCTTGCGTTCAATCCATGGACATCGCCGCCGAGAGTTTCACCGAGCGTCGATGACCAGTTGAGCTTGCCTTCGTCGACCATCATGCCGGCGAGGGTCGCCGTCATAGCCTTGCTGCTGATCCAAGATGGAACCGATCGTCGAGCGTCACTGGAAGTGTCCGTGCCTTGCACCCGCACGCCGACGGCGCGGGAGGCCTGATCTCGCCATTCTTCACGGCGGCCGTGCGCCTATCGATCTGAGACGCGAGCGACGTCGGCTCCGCGAAAGTCAGAGCGGTGCCCAGCGCCAATGCAAAGAGGAGGGTTGAAAACACCGCACGCGACCAGCACCCGCCGGGCCAGACGGCAACCTCATGGTCCTAGCTGCCTGGCCATTGTACTTATTTCTTGCGATGGGTCTCATGCTTAACCCATCGCCATCTTGCGGTATGTAGCGCTTGCGGAGAGGGGTAACAACACATGAAGATAATAGCCTATTCTTTTTGCAATCATTTGCGTTATTGCACCATGATGGTACACCATGCCCCCACCGTCAGTACCAACCTTCATGCCGGGCTACGCAGTGGGCTCAAGCGAAGTCATAAGAACATGCCTCTCGGCCGCTGGCACCGCCGTCATCCTGTTCCTCCTCCACATACAAGTCGGCCGGTCGCGCGCCGCTCGACACTCCCACCAAGCCTACACTTCCGCCTTTTGCCGCGCGCAATTTTCGCTGCACGCGCTCGTCGAAGCGCGCCACGCTCACCACGACGCGCTGGTGCGTGCCGGCCCGCCAATCGTCTCGACGTCGTCGCGCGCCTCGACACGAAAGCTGATGGTGCGGCGCCTTCGACGCGCAGAAGCTCAGCAGTCGCGGTGACCCGAAGTCCGACCGGCGTTGCCGCCACGGTGACAGACGTCGAGGTAAATCCCGAGACTTTGGTGGCCGGCCGGCGGGAGGTACTCGACCACAAGGGTCGTCACGTTGATCGTCGCCGGTGTCGCCAGCACGGCGATGCGGCCCGAGCCGACGAACGGCGCGGTGTGTTCGGGCGTGACCACGATCTCTGGCGTTTCCGGTGAGGGCCCGGGGGTGATGCGGGACAAAATCGGGTTGACGGGCGGGGGGGGGAACGAGATTCGCAATCGTTTCTCGGAGCGCGTTGGAACGGGTATGTCGCCTGGATGAGCTAGTCGCGGGTCCAGCCTGCCCCGAGCCAGGTTCCCGGCCGATGAAGTTGAGTAGTGGGTGAGATGTCGAGAATGAGGAGGCGTCGCATATGTATCGATTGATCTTTGACACCAGATTCTCAGGCCGTACCTCTGCCGACGGCGCGGTTCTACCGTCGGCGCAAAATCCAAGGCGGCGACGTGGGAGTTTCGGAGCCGACGATCAGAAGCTGACAGGGGGCTCGGCATTCATAGCCAAATGCATGTCCAAGAAAAATGACCCTCGCGGGGTGTCGACGCCCGGGCCGTGCGGATCAGCCGCCGGGGGGATCCGGTTCGGAAATCGGCGAGGTTAAGCACCATTGATCCGGACCGCGTAGCAGCAACGTGATGCCTCTTACGGCTACTTCAACATTAGTTCCATGAGTTGGACGAGCCGCTTGTCCGGGATTGGCCCTGCAATAGTCGACGAGCGCTCCGGATAGCATATCTGACGCGCGCTATATTGATCCCGCGCTTTTTGGCTGAGCCGCTGTACCAGCCGCTGTACCACGACAGAAAAACTCGGCTTCTTGCGGCGGCGAATCGGCGATCTCGCTGCACGTCAAGCGCTGCACGTCAAAATGTCGTTGTCGCGTCGGCGTAGCGCAACAGTGTGGTTTGCGGCTGAGCTTGCGGAGGATCTGCCGCATTGGAGCGGCCGTTCCGGGAGGCGGCGCGACCGCCGCTGGCGGCGGTGCCGCTGTGGCCGGAACACCTTTGTTGAGAACGGTGGCCGGATCGAAGTTCCTCTGATACGCCGCGCCGGGGCGCAGAAGCGCTCCTTGCCGGATGGCGCACGAGCGGCCCGCAGTACCGCGCATGCCGAAGCCATCAGCGTTCTTGGCGAACGCGTCGCATGGCAAGTCGCCGCCTTGAGTGCCTTGGGCTCGTGCGGCGTTCCAGCCAGGCAGCATTAAAACGACGGCAAGGATACACCACGATAACCGCAGAAGCCAGCCCGTATAGTGGGCAAAGGCTCTCGTTGAAGATATTTCCCGATAGAAAGCGATCCCAGAAGGTCAAAATCAAGAAGGCGCAGCGCGAGCAAGCAACCTTGAGCAACGAGATAAGACGTCCTCGAGAACCCCCGGACGAGGCTGCAAAGCTCGATGCCTTGTGCGCGTGCCTGCTGGCCCCGCTTCCGTGTGCGTCGGCGTCATCACGCCATCGGCCAGCGTGTAGTTCGGCACCGCCGTGAGCGCCGTTGCCAGCATCCAGTACATAGCGGGAGCGGGCATGGACATCGCGAAACAGCAACTACTCGTGCGGTGGAAATAATGTTGCCGAAACCCGCAAACGATAAGGCAGGCGGGGAGGAGACGATGAGCGGGGAAACGAGTTCGGGATCGACCGCGCCTTTCGGCGCGGGCGAGCCAGGGGGGCGGGTGGCGCTGGTCACGATCAACTACATGGATCGATCGGCGCTGGGTGTGGTCCCTCAGGCGGTCCGCGGCGAATTTGATGGGGGGGGAGGGGAGATAGGGCTATCTGTTCTCGTCGTTCCTGTGGACGTACGTGATCTTTCAGTGCCGATCGGCGTCATGCTCGATCGCTTTATGGCGCGAAAACATCGACTCCATGGCCGTCGCGTTTTGGTCGCTGGCAAAATGGCCGCGGGGGCGCCGGCAGCTTTTTCACGCTGAGATGCTCACGCGCCTGATCCCATGGGCACCCGCGAGGCAACATCGATCCCATCGTGCGGCCGCCATCGTGCGGGAATGGATGCCGGCGCAGGACGCGGCGTCGCCAACGTGTTTTGGAGCGCCGGCAGTTTCGTCGGGCCTGCCATCGGCGCGATCGTGGTTGCAGCCGTCGCGAGCGCGTGGGGTTGGCGCATTGGCTTCGTCGTCCTCGGCGCGCTCGGTTTCATCTGGCTCGCCTCAAAGTGGTATTTGGTTCGATCGCCCCGAACGCGTGACCTGGCTCACGGAGGATGAGCGCCGCAAGACGAAGATGAACGCTCGGCGGTTCGGCCCGATGAAGTCGGCATCCACGGCGGCTGTGGTTCTGGAGCAACTCAGATCGCCGTCGCAGTGGGGCGCGATGATCGCGCAGGCGGCGGGTATCTATACGCTTTACCTGCTGCTGTTCTGGCTGCAAAGAAGCTGTAGGACACCAAGCATCTGACGATCATGAAGACCGGCCGTGTACACGGCGGTGCCGTGGGCGATCGCCGTGCATCGCCATCGGCCGGGCGGCTGTTGCGGCGCGAGACGCTGCTCGCCGGCGGCCGGCGCGCCGTCGTGATCTGCTGCGTGCTGCTTGCGCCGCATCGTCGTGTGTTTGTACCGTTCACCGACAACACGACGATCATTTTGACGTTGTTTGCGCTGTCGTTGTCAGGGATCAACGCCGCGATCTCGGCTCGAACGTCACAGCTTCTGAGACCGATCGAAAAATCGCGCGCGTGATCGTCGGTAAGGCGATCGGTCTCACCGTGCTGACGGCAATATCTTCGGCCTGCTGGCACCGATCATCAGGGCCTTGGACCGGCCAATATGACTGGGCGTTCGGGACACCAGTGTGCTGCTGCTGATCGGTGCGCTTGCTCTCGCCATGACGCGTGAGTCATCTTGCCGGCCACCGAACCCCGGCGCCGCGCCGCTGCCTCGCGCCGCCGGGGCCATGATACGGCGGGCGCGTCAGATCGAAAGCGATTGGTGGCTTCGCGTGACGGGACCTGGCGCCTGTACGAGCGGCACTGCAAAGTCGCATGCTGCTGAATTTATCGAGCACCCAGAACATCAGGAGGCGGCGAGGCCGCCGATGAGCCGCAGCAGGTGACGACGGTCTGCGCGTCAAGGGAGTGCGATCGCCACAAGCTGCCTCCGAGACCCGCAGGCGGCGGCCGGATTGTCGCCGCGAGGGCGCAGCCCGGGGCATGGCCGTCCCATTCCCTCCCAGAGTGTCTCGCGTCGATAGCATATTCCCCTTCGCGACGCCGGTTGGTACATTTGCCGATAAAATCTGACGGGAGGGCGACGGATGTTTCATGCCGGACGGCATGCGATGAAGATTGCGACCTTCAATATCAACGACATCAATGAACGGTTGGCTCGTCTGGTCTGGCTGCGCACGGCGGAGCCGGATGTCGGTGTCTTCAGGAACTGAAGGCGGGACGAGATCAGTGACTTTTCCGAAAGCTGAAATAGAGAAGGCCGGTTACCGCGCCGTGTGGCGCGGCCAGAAATCCTGGAACGGCGTCGCCATTCTGGCGCGCGGCCGCGAGCCGATCGTAACGCGTAGCGAATTGCCGCATCCGGACGATGCACCGCCCGCGGCTGCGGTCGATGGCGGTTTGACCAGGTACAAAACGCGCCAAATGGCAACCCGCAGCCAGGTACGCAGTTAACTATCAGCTCGCCTGGATGGATCGCCTGGTAGGGCGCACGCCGCGAGCTGTTCGCCGCGACCTGCGGCCGTGCTCGCCGGCGATTTCAAACATCGTCGAGGCCGATCACGATATCTATCCGACGACGTCGAATTCGAAGAACGCGCTTGTTCAGGCACAGAGCCGCTTGCGATTTCGCACCCTCCTGATCGACCAGGGCTGGGACGGTGCGAATCCGCACGCTGGGTCCCGACGCGCCTATGTACACGTTTTGGGACTACATGCGAAACCAAGGCTGCGCGATGCCGGACTGCGGCTCGATCATCTGCTTCTCAGCGCCAAGGCGGCGCGGCGGTTTTCGGCGTCGGGTGTCGATCGGGGGGGGCGCGGTGAGGACGGTGCAAGCGACCACGCGCCAGCTTGGGCGGAGTTACGCGACACGGCTCAGCGGTTTGTCTTCGCGAAAGCCGAAGGCCCGCCGGGGTTCCCGGATTCCGGGAGCAGGAGAGCGCGAGGAGAGCAAGCCACGACGCTCAAGCGATCGGCGGCCGCTTCTTGTGATCAACAGCAATTCTTTCGCCCACCGCTATTAGCACCTTGGAAGCATGGGAGGCAACGGCGAGCACGCACGGGGGCTCTCGGCTCCGCCAATCTACTGCTGCGTCTCTATCAGGGGGGGGCGTGCTGGTCGCCTGGACACGTTAAAGCGCCAACCTACCGGCACGAAGACTACGCCGATTACCAGAGCGGGCACGAATTCGACGACGATCTGGTGGAGCAGGTCGACACTCATTCCGCAATTCGTGACCGCCTGCGGCTCCGCCACAGCGAGCGCGCGGGCCCCTATTTCCTCGCCGCGCGCGCCGCCGCAGAGGAAGCGCGCGCGGCGGCGCGGCGCTGGTTGCCAGCGGCGATCGCGATACGCTTTCAGCTGGCCTCGGCGAAGACAACTATAAGAGCATAAGGCCAAAAAAGTGCGCGCCCGCTACGGCGTGGATACAACGGTGCCGGATTTCATCGCGCTTCGTGGCGATCCATCCGGACAAGCTGCCGGGGCGCCGGGCGTCCGTGCGCAGGGCGCGGCAACTCGGGGCGGGGGGGGTGCTACAGCTATCCTAAAGCCGGACGCTTTGCCGAGCGGCCATAACTTGGCACTGTTCCGCTGCGATTGCCGACCATGAACCACAAGGGGCGTGCCACACCTCGCTGATTTAAAAAGCCCACGAGTGGGCCGAGCCGCTAGGGCCTTGGCCGGGGGCGGTGAGTCCGGCGGCTGGCCGACGGGCTGGAGGAGCTGAAGCAGAAGTTGGCAGGGACGACGATAGTGAAGGATTTTGACAACGACCATATTGACATGGATATGGGATATTGGATATATAGCGAACTCAAAAACAAACCCGTATAGTCGTCCGATGGTGACGTGGCCATCACAACGTCATGACGATGTGAACAAACCTTAAGCCTACGACATGACATCCAAGTCAGGACATAGGCTGGCCGCTTAGAGGTTGGCCTTGCAGTAACTGGCCCTCTGTGCAGAAAAAACGACATGCAGCAGCCGGGGGGCACACGGAAGCGCCAAACGCAGTTGTGACAGCTAGATCAGGCATTCAGCCAGCCTGAAATCGTTGTCAGGAGCACCATACATAGAGCAGCCGTGCACGGATTCGGCGGCCACACGCTGCCATGCCGGTAGTGAATTGTCTTGCGGGACAAAGTGGGTGATCCGCCAGATCAGGCGCACGATAATAAGCACAAGATCAATAATCCCAAAAGACATGTGGAAGATCATCGGAGTGCCGGCTGGACCGCGGTGGATGTCCGGCATCAGCCAGAAAATCATCTATTAAATCGCCAATCAGCGAAACGATGAGCCAATGCAGTGCCTGTGGCCGTCGAGCCGTATTCCTTTGCGGTTTCATTGCGATGCCCGCAAAAACGGAAAAGATTTTATTATACGTTAGACCCAGTTCGGCGACAACAGACAAAAGCCAAGCCGGGAAGGCCAAGTCAAAAAAAGCGAAGTCGGGAATAACCAAACCGCGGCAACCGTCAGCGCCATCGCAAAGAGCGATCGGCGTCATTCCGTGTCGAGCGGTCAAATATTTGCGGTACGGCGCGGCCGCGGGAGCTCGGTCCCGACCTCCTGAACGTAGGCAGCACTCTCGCACCAGATAGTCGGCGATAGCGCGGCGCAAGCCGGGGTCGGCGATTGTAATGGGCCGAGGGTGTGGTCTTGGGCATGTAGCCGCGGGCGATCTTGTGTTCGCCCTGGGGGGCAGCTTCGACTGACCGAAGCTTTGTGGACGATCGCATAGTCGATGGCTTGGTCGTGGCGCCAGTTCGAAGTGCAGAGAGGGATGGTGCTCGATGGCGCCCCAATGCATCCGAACAGGGTGTGCGAGCCGATGAAGTTGATGGCACCTGCGATCCACCAGCCGGGCCCCTTCCGGCCATCACCAGTAAAATCCGATAGGCACCATGCGCTTCCGCCGGCGAGCGAATAGAATTCGCCAGAGTGGGATACGGTCGGCCCGTTGCACAAGCATCTCCATGTTGAAGAATGCGTCCAGGAACCTACTAGAAGAT
>CAVSXY010000024.1:0-239705 GCA_963732015.1 uncultured Alphaproteobacteria bacterium
TCGACAAGACGAGGATCCGCGGTCTCAACCATGAAGGGAAATTCTTCTCCGTCAAAGGTCCCTTGAACGGCAGCCGCTCGCCGCAGGGCCAGCCGATCATTCTTCAGGCCGGGGGATCGGAGCGCGGACAAAATCTCGCCGCCGATACCGCCGACGTCGTCTTCAGCGTGGTCCAGGACCTGGACGAGGCCAAAATTGCGTACGCGCAACTAAAGGAACGTGTGCGCCGATTTGGCCGATCGCCCGATGAGGTCGTGATCCTCCCCGGCGTCATGCCGTGGTTGGCCGAACAGACACGGAGGCGATGAATATCCTCAACACGCTGCAGAGCTACGTCAGCTCGACCGAAAGCTTGGCCATGCTGTCCAGTCGTCTCGGCCAGGACATGTCGAAGTGCGACTTCGACGCCCGGTGCCGGATATTCCGCTGCCGAGCACGTCACACGGGTTTGCCCGCGCAATGCTGTCGGCGGCAAGGCGGAACAAGATGACGCTGCGGAATTCTACAACCTGACCGCGGCGGCCCGCGGCCATTGGGTCTTGTGCGGGTCTCCGACGACCATCGCCGATACGCTCGAGCGCTGGTTCGTCGAAGGGGCCGCGGACGGTTTCAACATCATGCCGGCGTATTTTCCGGGGGCCTTCGACGACTTCGTCGATTTGGTCGTCCGGAATTGCAACGGCGGGGCATCTATCGGAAGACCTACTCCGGCCAGGCGCTTCGCGATCATCTCGGACTGCGCCGTCCGAAGATCGGCGAATACGCGGCGATGATGAACGCAGCGCGAGAGCTCGCACCCGGCTAGTGGATTATTCGACGTCTGATCCACGGCTGCACATGACGTCAGGTGGTCGACCATGAACGATTCAGCCAGTAACCTCAGTCCGGCCAAGAGTTTTTGTTTCGACTACCTCGACCGCAACGCCAAAGCGATCGCCGTCCTCAACGACAGCATTTTCTACTTCGCCGAATTGGGCATGCAGGAATTCGAGACATCGAAGTTGATGACGGAGCAGCTTGAAAAAGCAGGCTTAAGGTCGAGCGCGGCATCGCCGGATTCCCGACCGGATTCTGCGCGACCTATGGTTCGGGTCATCCGGTCGTCGCCATCCACACCGAATATGATGCCAATCCCGACAATTCGCAGGCACTCCGGCGTCGCCGAGCAGAGCCGATCGTTGAGGGTGCGCCAGGCCATTGCGAGGGCCACAACGTCAACGGCGCGGTGCTGATCGCGAGCGCGCTGGCGGCGAAGATCCGCGATGGAAAGTTCGGTCTTAAGGGCACGCTCAAGGTGTTTGGCGCGCCGGCGGAAGAACAACTCGTCAGCCGGCCTTATTACGTGCGCGACGGCTGGTTCGACGATGTCGACGCGTCCATCGCACGATCACATCGGCGCCGATTTCGGCGTCGGCTATGGCTTGATTCAGACCGCGCCTGATGTCCGCGACGTTCACGTTCCACGGCGAGACCGCCCATGCCGGTATCGCCCCATGGCGCGGCCGCGACGCGCTCGATGGCGTCGTTCTGATGGACATGGGGGTGGCGCAATATCGCGAGCACATGACCCCGATCGATGCGGATGCATCGTGTGATTACCGAGGGCGGTCATCAGCCGAACGTGGTGCCGCGCCGTGCCGCAGTGTGGTGGTACTTTCGCGATGCCACGGCCGAAGGCGCCGGCAAGGTGTTCGAGCAGGCGAAGCGTATTGCCGAGGGCGCCGCGCTGATGTCGAACACGACGGTCGATGTCGATATCTTGAGCGCGGTGTGGCCGGTCCGCGGCAATCGGACGTTGGCGGAACTGGTGCAGCGCGAGATCGAACTGGTCGGCCTGCCAAGCTGGAGCAAGGATGAGGACGAGCTTGCACGCCAGTTACAAGCGGCGGTGAAGGTACCGATCGAGGGCTTGGCGTCACGCTATGTGCCGATGAAGGGCCCTGCCGTGCAGAAGGCGGCAGCGAACGACGCCGGCGACATATCGTGGAAGGTGCCGATGGTGAAACTGTATTACCCCGGCGCGATCCCGAACATCAACTTTCACCATTGGGCCGCCGGCGTGCCGCTCGCGACCTCGATCGCGCATAAGGGCGCGGTGGCCGGCGCAAAGGTCATGTCGGCCTCGCTCGTTGAGTGCTTTACAAACCCCGCCGTCATCACGGAAGCAAAGCGTGTGTTCGAGGAGGAACTCGGCGGCATTCAATATGCCTCCTTGATCCCGCACGATCAGAGACCTCCGGTCGATCTCAATCGGGCCGCAATGGAAAAATTTCGTCCGATGCTTGAAAAGCACTACCTGCATGACAAGCCTGTCTTTGTCGCGTAGTCCTCGAGCCGGTGTCTTCGGACGTTCGTGAGGAATTCGCCATGTCCAGCGGTGCGCCCGCAAAGGCCATCATCATCGGCGGCGGGATCGGCGGACTCACCGCCGCGTTGTCGCTGTTGCGGCGCGGCATCGATGTGGATGTGTACGAACAATCGAATCTGCTCAAGGAGGTCGGGGCGGGTGTGCAGATCGGTTCGAACGGCACACGCGTCCTCTATGCGCTCGGCCTGCAGGACGCGCTGTCCAACGTTCAGGTTGTTCCTTCTGCGCGCGAGTTACGGCACTGGCGGACCGGGGAAACCTGGAACTGGATCGAACTCGGTAAGGCTTCGGCCAAGCGGTTCGGCTCGCCGCACATCATGCTTCACCGCGGCGACTTGCTGAACACCCTTGTTGAGGCCGTCCAGCGGCTGAAGCGTGACGCGATCTTTCTCGGCAAGAAGTGTACGGCCGTCACTCAGACCGCGGACTATGCCGAGGTGAGCTTTGCCGACGGCCATACGGCAAGGTCAGCGATCGTGGTCGGCGCCGACGGCATTCATTCTCAGGTGCGCGCCTGTCTGTTCGGTGCGAACCGAGCCGAGTTCACGGGGTGCGTGGCGTGGCGCGGGTTGGTGGCGATGGATCGACTGCCACCGCATCTGGCGCGCATGGTCGGAACGAACTGGCTCGGACCGCGCGGGCACGTGCTGCACTATCCGGTGCGGCGCGGTGAGATCATGAACTTCATCAGCTTTGTCGAGCGGGACGACTGGCAGGTGGAATCCTGGACCATCGAAGGCACGAAGGGCGAGCTCGCCAATGACTTCAAGGGCTGGCACGAGGACGTCCACACGCTGATTGACGGGCTGGGCACCCCGTACAAGTGGGCGCTGATGGTGCGCCGGCCGATGGAGCGCTGGACGGAGCGGCGCATCACCTTGCTCGGCGACGCCTGCCATCCGACGCTGCCGTTTCTGGGACAGGGCGCGGTCATGGCGATCGAGGACGCCTATGTGCTGGCGAGCTGTGTGTCGAAATACAGCAAGGAGCCGATGTTGGCGCTCGAACGCTATCAGGACATACGGCGCGACCGCACCGCAGCCGTCGTTCTCAAGTCGCATGAGAATCGAAGACTGGCGTTCAGCCCCGCGTTGGCAGATGAGAATGCGGTTGCCGTTTCGGTGGCGCACGACTGGCAGCAAGTGCGGCTGCGCGAGCGCATGGATTGGCTCTACACCTATGATGCGACGGCCGTCGACGTTTAGGCTGTCGCCGTCCGCGCGAAACAGCAATTCGCTCAAATATTCAGTCGGCCGCCATGGCGTCCCTGAGCACCTGCTTGACGTCGGGATTGACGTTACGGATGCGCTCGAAAATCCGCTCGGTTTCTTCCGCGCTAATGAGGTCGGGATCCTCGCCGGTGATCCTGTGGTAGTCGGCAATAAAGTCCGGATCGTTAGCGACCGCCTTGAAAGCCTGTCGCAGCGCCGCGATAGCCTCGGGCGGCGAGCCCTTCGGCAGGAACATGCCGCGCTGCATTTTGGTCGCTGATGTCGTTGGCCATCAGCAGCGCATCCGATTTCGCGCCTGACGGCGGTTTGCCGAAAGCGTCACGATAAAATTGTCGAAACGTCTGGATGCCGGCTTTTTCAAGCGAGGCGTTGCCACCGGCTTACCGTCTGGTCCGATGATGGGATATTGGAACAGCGTCACGCCGATGCCGGTATTGATGATCTGCGGGATCGCCGTGGTCTGAAAGCCCGGCAGCGAACTGGCCGGTGAAGTTCACCTCGTTTTGCACCATCGCCTTGTTGAGCTGCGCTGTGCACGGGAAGCCGGTCACCATCTTGTACGGCAGGTCCATGGTCTCGAGCACCAGGCGCAGCCGCATGTCCTGCGAGGATGCCTTGCGTAGCCGCCGACGAAGATGTTCTGCGCCTTGAAGATCCGCGGGCTTGGTGTAGCCGCCGGGCACGATGTCCTTGCGCGCATAGACCATGTTCCAGCCGCGCGCCGCGGCGAGCGGGACAAGATCGTAGAGCTTGATCTTCAGCACGGGGTCGTCGGGATCAGCGACCGTCGCGCTGGTGGTGAAATAGCCGACCGTAAGCCCATCCGGCTGGGAGCCGATGTTGAGGCCAAGCTGATTCATGGCGGTGGCACCGCCGGCGCCGGGCATGTTGCGAATGATAACGGTCGGATCGCCCGGAATATATTTCGGCGAGGTACTGCTGATAGACCCGCGCCTCGGTATCGGCGTTGCCGCCGACGCCGTAGTTGATCAGGAGCGTCAGGGTCTTGTCCTTGTAGAACTGCGCTGACGCCGGGTTCGCCGCGAGCAACAACAGAGCGACGATGAGAAGGCGTAGCGGCATCGTGTGTTCCTCGCATTTGACCAACGGCGCCCTCTTACGGCGGGGCTTTCTGAAAGGTGACTCTGCAGCAGACACGTTATACCGCGTGCCTTTCCAAGTCTGCCGCAAATTGCGCGAACCGAGGCCGGGTGCAGACGAGGGCGCTTAATGGCAGCGACCGAGGACGCCGAAGGACAGAAATACGTCGCCGCCGTCCAATGCGGATCGGCATTTTGCCCTCGCCCCCAACGGGATCATGGCCGCAGTAATGACCGGAACAATATCATGCCCTAATCGGCAGATCTGCGACCGACTTCACGGTGGTCCGCTTGCTGCGTTTGCTGCGGGTGCGTGCGGCAGAAAGTGGCACAGCCTGGGCCCGAAGCGGACCTTCGCCGCAATGCAGCGAAACGGTCGATATCGGGTTAATAGCGGACGTCGCGAGTGGTGAGAATCTGTCACGCCTCGCTAGCCGCCGCATCAAATGCGGCATTCGCGCGCGAGGCGTCTTGGCGCGGCATCCTTCGGATTTTCTCTTGCGAGACCGCGTCAACCGGCCGGTACATGCCGTCACCAATGGCCTTTAAGTCATCAGCGATGCTGCTGGCGCCGGTGGCCCGTCCTTCAATGCGTGGCATCGTTTTGCTCTATGAGGATGCCGGTCCCGCGACCGCCGGAAAAGACCACGGATGCAGCCGGGGCACATCGCCCCCGGAAGCAAGCTGATTATAACATAGGACGCGCTAAGCCACGCGTGTTATGGGGCTGGCCAACCCCTGCGCCGTGGCTTGCGACACACTTCAGCCTCGCTTTGCGAGCCTCAAAGGGTGCTCCAGCGCCCTTTTTGGTCATCCATCGAAAGAAGGTCATGCCAATCATCGCTCTCGTTGACGACGACCACAATATCCTGACGTCAGTGTCCATTGCACTTGAGGCCGAGGGCTATCGGGTCATGACCTACTCCGACGGCGCCTCGGCGCTACAAAGCTTCAAGATGAGCACGCCCGATCTAGCCGTTCTCGATATCAAGATGCCGCGCATGGACGGTATGGAACTCTTGCGGCATCTGCGCCAAAAGTCGGACATTCCGGTGATCTTTCTGACGTCCAAGGAGGAGGAAATCGACGAAATCCTCGCCCTCAGGGTCGGGGCGGATGATTTTATCCGCAAACCGTTCTCACAGCGACTGCTGCTCGAGCGTGTCAAAGTCCTGCTACGGCGCGCGACGACAAAAGAAAGTCATGGCTCGAAAGTGCCTACGGAAAATGTGCTGGATCGTGGTGAGCTGCACGTGGATGCCGAGCGGCACGCCTGTACCTGGATGGGCAAATCGGTCGCGTTGACCGTCACCGAATTCCTTATTTTGCAAGCGCTGGCGAGCCGCCCGGGGGTGGTCAAAAGTCGCAATGCCCTGATGGACGCCGCCTATGACGATGACATTCACGTCGACGATCGGACCATTGATAGTCACATCAAGCGCGTGCGAAGTAAATTTAGAATGGTCGACGCTGGCTTCGACACGATCGATACGCTCTATGGTGTAGGATACCGCTTCAGAGAAATATGATTCCCCTGATTTAGAAAAGCGCGCCGCCGCAACGGCCAGTCAATGACGCCGGCGGCAGGAAACAGCGCTCGCAATATGATCGCCGGTTGTACTACGCGGATGATTTGGTCCGAAGTGGTCTCTGTCGTGCTGGTCACGATCCTCGGCGTGATAGTAGTGCTCATGATTCTCAGACGGCAGAGCCACCAAGCGAAAAGGGGCCCGCAACCGCTGGCATCCCGCACAATGAAGCATGCGTCCGTCTCGTCGACGGACCAGGGGATAGGGAAGCGGCGACGTTCGGGTTCGCCATCAGCGCCCGCGAACCCACCATCACTATTGATCCGAGCGATGTGCGACCAGGCCCTCAACCACCGACCCTTGTTCGCCGGATCGCTGCGCGCATGGTGCACGGTGTCGTGGCCTTGTCCTTGTTCGAGGTAGTGGTCTGGATGGGACAAAAATATCCGAGCACGGGTGTATCGGCCGAAGCGGTAGCTTCGCCCGAAGCTGACGTCGCGATCGCCGCCGCTGAATTGAAATCGTTCGAGCCTTCTTGGTTCTCGCCCGAGTTATTTAGCGTAACCGCAGCGGATCCCTCACCATCCCCCTCACCATCGGCTCCGCCGCTCGCGGACGTGCCCATGCCCAAACCAAGGCCATCACCACGATAGACTTCCGGGCGGATTGGACAGCGGTAGCATATTGGGGATGCCGAAGCGCAAAGAGAGACGAGTGGGAGATAACGCGGATCAAGGCATCGCCGGCGGCATGCGCCTGACGAAAAGAGCGCGATCGAAGCTGCAATAAAGGAATACAAGATCACGAACAAAGAGCAGCAGAAGCGCTTGGTAGCGAGACGACGGGATTAGCTGCGATGTGCGGCCGCTTCACTAAAAATCACACGTGGCAGCAAATCCATGCGATGTACCAACTGATGGTCCCGGCTGCCATTCCCAACATGCAGCCGAGCTTCAATGTCTGCCCCACTGATCCCGTTGATACGGTTGTCGCGAATGATGGCCGGCACGAACTGGAAACGATGCGCTGGGGGCTTATTCCCTTTTGGTGGAGCAAGCCGCTTAAAGAGTTGCGCCTTGCGACGTTCAACGCGAGAGTCGAGACGGTGACGACGAAGCCGTTCTTTCGCGAGCCGTTCAAAAGCAGACGCTGCCTGATGCCAGTGTCCGGGTACTTCGAACGGCAGGACACCCCGACCGGCAAGCAGCCGTGGTATTTCACGGCGCGGGATGGTTCACCCGTCCTCACGGTGGCCGGTTTGTGGGACCAATGGAAGAACAAGGAAACCGGAGAGCGCATTAAATCCTGCGCAATGATCATTACTGAGCCAAACGCGTTCGTCGCCGAAGTTCACGATCGGATGCCCGTCCTCCTGATGCCAGATCAATTTGAGCACTGGCTAAGCGGCAACATGGGTGTCGACGAACTTAAGCCGGCGCCGAGCGTTTATCTTCAGCGCTGGCCCGTGTCGACGCGCGTGAATAGCTCTAAGGCCGATAAGGACGATGAGACGCTAATCCAAAAGGTAGAATTGGCGACGGCGCAATGACGGCTTCGTGGGGGCAATCGGCGGGGCGTCGGTTTGAGCACCGATCAATTCAGTCACCGGGAAAGACTTTGCCCGCGGAGGCATGCCCTCATTCACCTTCCAGGGGGCGCCTCCGTCGATAGCATCTCCCGTGGCGCGGAAGAGTTCGTCTTCTGTTAGGCCGTGTGGACGGATTTAGCAAAGTCATAGGGTAGAGGGATTCGCAAATCATTTTTTCTGTAACTCATGGGCGGTCGGTTATTTGGAGGACCGACCATGCTCACTGCCATGACGGAAGAGGACTGGACGATTGTTTTGAAGGTATTTGATGCATCATGCCCACGCCGCGGCGACAAAGGTCGGGATGACCGAAAGTTTCTCGAAGCCCTGCAGTATTTCGTGGTTCACAACATCACTTGGCGGGCACTCCCGGAAAAGTTTGGGCATTGGAACAGCGTCTGGAAGCGGTTCTGGCGCTTGAGCCGGTCCGGAACTTTCGAAGCTTTCTTCGATGCGTTGGCGGCATTGAGCGAGACGGCGGATCTGGTGCAGATGTTCAATTCCACCGTGGTCCGCGCCCATGTCTCGGCGGCAGGCGCAAAAGGCGGCAGCACGATCAGGCGCTGGGCCGCTCGCGTGGCGGTTTCTCTACCAAGATCCACTTGAAGACCGATTTCGGTGGCTTGCCAATTGCCTTTCATCTCACCGGTGGTGAAGCCAGCGATAGCCGCAACTTCGAGACGCTTCTCGACATCGGCCCCGATATCAATCCGCGCGCCGCGCTCGGTGACAAGGGCTATGATTCTAAATCAAATCGCGAGGCCGCACGTCAACGTGGAATATGTCCGGCGATCCCGTATCGATCCAACACCAAGGACATCCCCACCTTCTTTCCGAAAACACTCTACAAGGCGCGGGCACGCATCGAACAAGCCGTCGGCAAACTCAAGCGCTTCAAACGTATCGCGCTTCGATGCGAGAAGACGGCGCAGAATTACGGCTCATTCGTCGCGCTTGCTCTCGGCTTCATCTTGATCAAATCCGCCCACACGGCCTAGGAGCTGGCGCCGCTCACGAACCACCTTGCGCGCGCTCATAAGTGCAAACGCGATGGCAGAGCGCAGCATATAGCCTCCGAATGAGAGAACCTCACCATGCCGTCGACGAACGAGGCGGGCTCACACAAATACGAACCAGATCACCGCGAGAGCGACAACAGCACCGACCGTTCCGAAGGCTAAGACAAAACGGACGTTGTGTCCTGTAACGCCCTGACGGGCGTGCTGCGTCGCCACAACGATGGGTGGCTGTTCAAGCTTGAATTCGGGCTGATCGATTCGATCGGAGTCCAGCCATCTGCCACGAAGCGAATTCATAATATCCTCCGGGCTCTTTGAAGTTTTCACGATAGATAACCAGGCACCGAAGACATCTGTTCCTTGGGGGAACAGGGAGGAATACACCTTGGGGATCGTGGAACCGCGGCCGATCTGGCGCGTTGAGGTGATGGATGGGTAGCCCGGCCCCCCGCCTCACCCGCCCGTCCAAAAGCCCCGTCTACAGCGGGGCTTTTCTATGAGTCGGTCATCCCGCAAGCGATCTGATAGTCGCGCGGACGGCGATCGGCGGCGAGCTTGCTCACGCGCGATGCATTCGCCAAGCTGCCGAAGCTGAAGCAGGGCGACAGCACCGGCGTGATCTGCGCATCGTTGGAATTGCCTTGACCCCCACAGGTGTCGGCCTTAGCTTCTTACTCGGGTCGGCGTGTTGATATTTTGGGGAGGGTCATGTTCAAGCGGTTTGCGGCAGCTCCCTTGATTGCAGGTGCCATAATTGTGCTCACGACTGCCGCTGCTTCAGCGTTCAGTCAGCAAACTGTTACGCCTAACGGCAACTACAACTTTGATCTGGACGACAAAACCAAACTCAACGAGAACACAAATAAGTCTGATGCTAATAGCCAAGGTTTTCACTTCAGCATTCAGAGCGGCCAGACGGGACCATCTGGCTTTCGTAGCTTCGGGGGCAGCGGTAATGATAAGCCTCCGGACTACTGGGCTCCGCTCGGCCGCGGCAACTGAATTTACGGTGCGTCAGGGGGGTCTCTAAAGCGGATGGTCCGTCACGCCCGATAACTGATCGGGCACTCCCGCCGTCGCGGGGCGTTGCGGGAGTTTCACTACAGTGACCGACCACGAGGACGACATCACGACCGCATTTATGGAAAGCGTCCTGATGGACGAGATGCACAACTATGTGCGTCGCGGCCGGCGGTTCGAAAATATCGCGACCGCAAGATTGAACGAGCAATGGGCCGCAGCGTTTCGAAGGTTTGTGCGGGACGCTATGAAGTCTTTCGGCTGGAACCGAGCAAATCAGCACGACACCCGGGAGCTTGACGATACAACCGCCGAACTGCGGCTTCGTGAGCTGGATCCGCCAATTGAGACCGTCAAGCGCGAGGTCGGCACCCTACAGTGGCTTGTTAGCGCGCTCGGTCCCGAGATCGAGCCGTCGATCAATGAGGAAATGGATCAGTTCATCACTGATCAGAAAAGGCTGAATTGACCGGAGCTTCCGGCGCTAAGCTCGACCTATGCCCGAGCGCCGCCGCTTCCCCATTCCGATGGCCAATATCCCGATCGAGGTCTTGATGCGAGAGCACGATGTCGTCCGCCGCACATCTTACGATGAGGCCAAAAGCGAGGTGGAAGCGAAGCTTCGGAAGCAGCAGCTGACGAAACCGCTGTCTGAAAAGGAAATGGACGCGTTCTGTGAGGCTATGGTCCGGAACCTAGAATTGAAGCCCGGTGCGCTATCACGGGTTCGCGGTTGGGCACTAAGCTGGCAGTCCACTTGGCTCAGCTCCTCTGGCAAATAGTGGTGGGAAACGGCGGGGGGTGCCTATTTCTGGCGCATGTCGCGTAAACGTCCCGACTGGTCGCGCCGCCTGCCGCACGCACTCATCATCCGACCATCATGACTCTCGAAACGCTGGCGGACGTGCGCAAGCTGATCATGCATTTGCCGGAACCGTTTCGAGCCAAGTCGACCTGGCACTATGTCGCCGGCCAGTTGATGGAGGTCGCACACGGCGCCGACCCGGCCGAGCTCGTGCTGCCGCTGCGCATGGTGCTGGCGATCGAGGGCATCCCATGTCGGATGAAGTAAGACGCCGTTTCCCGTCGCCCTGGACCGTCGACGAGACGGACGCCTGCTTCATAATCCGCGATGCCAGCGGACAGGCGCTCGCCTACGTCTATTTCGAGGACGAGCCTGGCCGGCGTTCGGCGGCCAGTCTGCTCACGCGCGACGAGGTTCGGCGCATAGCCGCAAATTCCGCTAAGCTTGCGAAGCTGCTGCGGGGCGACAGCACTAAAGGGCGGGGCCTAGCGACGCCGGCTTGAGTGAAGAGTTGGCCCTGCCGGCAGAACCTCATCGGCAAGCTGTCCAAACAACTCCCCACCACCGCGGTGCACGATGAAAACAGCAACTCCGGCGCACAGCGCAGCCGCGCCTATGCCTATTGCAATCGCCAAGGCATATGGACGCTAGTCGAGCCACATAACGGTGCCCTCTGGCCCCACTAGCCATCGATTTCTATGGAACAACGAATAGCACTGCCGCGGAAAGCCCAATCATCAACGCCCAAAACAGCAGCCCCCGCCAATCGATAGCAGGTGCATCGAGCCCTGGACCGCCTAGCATCTGATATCCCCCGTCACCTTCCCGAAACAGGCAACGTCGAGATAGCCATTAGGTTCCCGTTGATCCGCAGCCCCCGGACAATCACCGCCCGGTAGCTGATGGGACATGTGCCGCCATCGCGGCGCCACGCCTTGTCCTTGCAGGTGATGACATGCTGCCCGATCGTCTTGACGTTCCGGTCGCCGCCGAACGTCGCGCAGAGGTCCGCAACATTCATTGTCACCTGCCGGCCGCAGCGCGCGCACGAAAACGTCAGCGACTTTGTGGGAAGGCGATCGAGGCGCAGGGCGGCATGCTCATGCTTATCCGCAAGCGTCTTCGCGGTCGGTCGTCTTGCGCGCCGATCGGCGAGAACGTCCGCCCACCATGCCTCCTCGTCGATCTCAGGCCACGGTCTCGAGACGGCAGGCTTTTGATTGCGAGTTCCAACGCGCGGACGACGCGAACCGGCAGCGGTCCTTTCAGATCGCGACTGCGCCAGCGTGCCGGACGCGGCCGCAGTGCCGGCGTGATGCCTAGCCGGCCGACGTCCCAGCACGCGCGCCTCCGATCCTTCATAGGGCTGCATTGGATGCCCTGCCCTTGCGTCGAGTCCAGCCGCTACGGCTTGTGGTCTTGTCGACAAAGAGGCGGGATGAGCCGCCTGAATTTGACGCCTATGTCTTTCGACACTCGACTTAAGCAGTGGCCAATTCCATAGCTTAAGCGTCATCGACTGCGGCCCTGCCAGGCGCGTTGCGCTCTCGCCTGTGAAAGCGGGAGCGTCAAATGCCAATCACTCCATACCTTTCCGGTCAGGCTTTTGACCCCGAAACTCTTCGCAACATGGGTAAAGTGTTCGAGACGGTGTGCACTACACTTGATCTCCCCATTCGCCACGATCCAGCGACCGAGGTACTCGCCAAATTCATTATCGAACGGGCCCAGCAGGGCGTGCGAGATTACGATGAGTTGCTCAATGTAACCTTGGTACAGTTCGAATGAAGGCCGTTCAGTTGGCGGCCGCTGGGGTCCGTCGATCGAACTCGACCAGCTCCGGCAGGGGCGCAGAAAGAAACTGTGGGATTGTCGCCGCCTGGCCGCCGCCCGAAAAACGGGTTGGGTAACAACCCAATTTTTGACAAGCCAACGTTAGCCTCGCAGGGCATCGACAAGAATCTCGCGCATCAAGCCCGCTCGCTCGGCGCTCTTTCGGATGAAAGGTTCGAGCAGGCAATTAGTGATGCCCACAAGGCGGTGACTCGGGCCAGGGCATCGACGACTTGAGCGCGCGCAACTCTCGCCGCCGCTAGGTCACGCCCGATAACTGATTGGGCATTCCCCGCCGTCTCGGGCCTTCAATGATGAGACCCAGCGCGCGCAACCAGATCAAGGGCAAGGTCGTGAAGGTGACAAAAGGCGCTACGACTTCCCATGCGCAAATCGACATTGGCGCAGGTGCTATCGTCACGGCTTCGATCACGAAACCAAGCGGTTGCTGATCTTGGCCTCAAGCCGGCCGATGGAGCATGGGCCGACACCGAAGCTTCCGACGTGATTTCGGCGTCAGCGCCGCGCCCGTCATTCCGTGTATTGACCGGAACGGGCAACGCGGTGCTGAGCTGAGCGGTAGCCACACTCGCAAGCTTAAAAATGCCCTGGGGGTCGGCTACAGATAGAACTCTCGCACCGACAACAATCATTAGATTGCCCGAGCAATTCACGCCGAACCCGTTCGTACCTGATCCAGCAAACGGGCTCTGAAAGAGCGCGAACGGTCTTTGGCTGAAGTCAAGAAAGAGGCCGGTGGGAGAGGCTGTAAAACCGGGACCAGAGACCAATCCTTGCGAATTGTTACCACTCAATGGGCCAAATAGATTGAATGAACGCTCGCCGTTATTGATGAGCAAGTTCCAGTCAACAAGGTCTGCCGGGGACAGCTCACCGTTGACGCCGTTTGTTTCGATAACCCCCGTGACGCTACCTGCCCCGACTGACAAATTTATCTCGTAGACCGTCGCGTGGGCGCACGAGCCTGCAAAGAAGGCCATACATACGATTAAAGTTAGCAACGCTTTCATGGCGAAACTCCTCGAAGAAGAGTTGCTGTGCGCCGCGATTTTGCATTGTTGCAGTCTTGCACCGAGCAGTCCGACAAGCAGTGATGAGCATCACAAAATCCCGGCCACAATGTACCCGAGTAGCTCACTCACCCGGCACCCGCCGCGTGTGCTCCTCGGCGATGTGGCCGCCGCTTCCTGTGGCGTGCCTGCCAGGTCCGGGTAAGCCACCCCGGCCCCTGCCTCGATCACGGTCGCGTTAGGTGTGATGCAGATCACATTCGGCAGGCGGGACCGCGAAGTAGGTTGGCTCTGTTCGGGATTGGTGCGCCACAAAGGAGCCCCCCTCCTCGCGCATCAAAATTGGCTCCGGCTTTTCTACCCGTCCCCCCCGACCCCCGAAAAGCCGGGGCCAGTCCTGAACTAGTTAGGCCGGATGGGCGGCGTCCCCATCCCCCGACACCCCGCCGCCCAGCCAGAAGAGCCTAATTTGAGGCAACAGACTTCCAACAGCCCCAAGAGCTATTTTGCTTGGGGTTCTTTTTTGTGGCGAGACAAGCCCTTAATTTCCTTCGCGTCATATTTTTGGGTACCGTTGCTCAACGGCAACAGCAAAGCCCGAAGCGCACAAAGACTCGACTCTAAGCGCCGGCCGCATATCCTTGTGCGATCATGGTATTGCGACACGGGGCGGCCTGATCGAGCCTTGCCTTCCGAAACCGGCCAAGGCGCCGCCAAGCGGTCCGGCTGGATTCACGAGATCAAGCACGACGGCTTCCGGATCATCGCACGCCGCGACAGCCTCGGCGTGCGGCTGATCACCCGCAACGGCCACGACTTCAGCGCCCGCTTTCCCGCAGCTGCCGCGGCCGTCGGCGCCCTGCCCGTCCGTTCATGCGTGATCAGATCGTCTTCGACGAAACCGGGATGGCCGTGTTCGAGCTGATCCGGCAGCGCCGCACACACATTGATGCCGCCCTTTGCGCCTTCGACCTGCTCGAACTCGATGGCGTCGACCTGACACGGGAGCCGATCGAGACGCGCAAGCGCACCCTCAAGTCGCTCCTGCGCGGTGCCGTGCCAGGCATCGCCTACAACGAGCACTTCGTGGGAGACGGTGCGATCGTCTATCGACAGGCCTGTGCGCTCGGCTGCGAAGGAATCGTGTCGAAGCGGCTTGGCTCGCCGTACCGTGGCGGCCGCACCGACATCTGGCTGAAGGTCAAGAACCCGGCAGCTCCGGCTTTACGGCGCGAGGCGGAGGAGGATTGGTCTTGAATTCCGACCGTCCCGTCATGGTGCGGTGCCTGCGCTGTCGGCACGAGGGCGTGCTGTCGGTTCAAACTCTCATAGACGCCGGCCTCAAGGCGGACGCTCCGATTGGTTCATTTGTAAAGCGGCTTCGGTGCGGCAAGGCGGCGGAAGCGTCATGGCCACGCGCGATCCCAAGCGGGTCGCATTCGATCAGCCACGCCGCCGGGCCTGAACGAGGGCATCGCATCGAAGCGTCGCGATGTTCGCCCGATGCTCCACTCTTCGCTCGAACGCGTTCCGTTGTAAGATGGCGGCAGGGCGCATTTGAGGTTTGGAATGACGACATGTCGCTTGAAGCGGAAATAGCCAAAGTTGTCGAAAAAATAGACGGACAAATGCAATCCGACGCCAGTTTTGCTCGCGATGTGCGCGAGCGACGTGCAAGCTTTGAGACCAAGGTCGGAAGTAACTACGAGTGTCCTCACTGCTGGATCGTCCGCGATCAGCAGGGTTTCATTCGACCAATAGCCAGCGATACCAAAGGTATCGATCGATTTAGGTGCAGCACCTGCGGGCTCAATTTCGAAGCCCCGTCCCGATGATCGGGGCGCGTGGTGAGAGGTCGCGACGCGCTGGCTCATCTAGTCGGATGGCGGTGAACTTCGCTAAGCGGCCGAAGCTGCTGCGGGGTGACACCACCGCCTAAGTGTTTTCAGTAGCCGCCGTGCGGTCGGTCGTAGCGCTATTCTGGGATTGATAGTACTCCAGCACGAACAGCCTAATTCCAGACGAGAGATTGGTGTGCGATCGCCTAGCGTCGACCTCTGCGACAAGCTCAGACAAATTCTTGTACTGAATGCGCGCGATTTCTTTAAGGCTGGCCCAGAACGCGTCCTCCAAACTGACGCTTGTCTTATGACCAGCGACCACGATCGAGCGCTTGATTTTCTTGAAAAAGCATCGAGCTCCGTTCGAAATTGCCTAAGCCGATAGGGGGAATCCGTGACGGCGATCACATGCCGGACGATTGGCCCAGTTATCGGCTGCTCACAAAAAGCCCGGCCTTTCGACCGGGGCTCGAAGTTGCTCAACATGTCCAGACAGAAAAAATCCGTCCAGCGGTAGCCCTAACACCGGGCGGCTTCCGTTGTCGCCGTCAAAAGACATAGCGCGGGGCAGATAGTGGTCGGCGATTAGTTTGGCTCGAACGAGAAAATCATTGGCAGCAACTCGCTACGAAGGCCGCTAGTTTTCCGTTAGACAACGATAAATGGGAGATCACGCGCATCACCCCACATCTCAATCGCAGGAGTGCGAGTAGATGCAACTCAAAGCTCCGTGCCCGAAATGCGGGCGCGAAATGAAGCGAGCTGCCTATCTGCCAGCGGCTAATGATCTTCCCGCTGTGGAAAGCTTTAGGTGCGAACCCTGTGGCGAGGAGATCACAATGGAAACCGGGACTGGGGGCTTATCCGGTTGGGACACCTATCCAAACGGGGACATCGCTGTTTCTCCCGTCACCGGCTGGAGCACCGGCTTGTTCATGCCGGGCATGACCGGTGGTCTCACTACGCCGCAGGTTCATGCCAGCAGCTTGCGGGGATTCTCGACGCAACCATTTGCGGCAGATAAGCCGGTCGGACCGCTCAGCTAGTACGATGACACGAGGCCGCAGAGCGGCAGGAAAAACGGCCCTGCCGTTGGGGTAACCGCCGGCAGGGCCGCCGGTTCGCGACGGCCAAAGGGGGATACCAAAAGCCGCTGCTCGCCTAAATTGGAGAATCTGAAGCGCAAACCAATAGGGCGTCTTGGCGCGCTGCCAACTGCCGCACATCGCCCGGTAACGCTTCTATAAGCAAAATCACGCAACCGTTTCTCGCCGCTGGTCGGGGGCGACATAGCACGCACTGGCATGCGAAAACTCTGGCAGTGCCAAACCGTGTAGCAGGCAGCGGCGCATGCGCGTCGGCACCGACGCGCGGCCGCCAAGCGCAAAGAACCGACATAAAGAACGTACCAGCGGTACAAATCGCGGGGACGTGACTGTGGCGGCCAATAAGGGCGGCGACACCGTTTATTGGGCCGCCGTGATGACGCGCGCTCAAGCCATCGAGGCCGTCCGGGATTGGATCGGACCCGCTTGGGTAGCGGCTCTTACCAATCAGCGCTTAAGGCCCGAGCGCCTTGCATCACTCAAATTGCTCCCGAACGAGATCCGCGAGTTGGGGCCGACACTTTGACAAATCCCCTGTGTCGACCCACGATCGGCGCCTAAAAAAAAGGGGGAACCATGTTGTTGCGTCTAGCGAGCCTGACCATTTTGATGCTTGTCGCCATCGCATCAGTTGCAATGGCGCAATTTCCATCCCAACCGGCGCCGGCGTCGCTGGGAAAAGGCAACGATCAGGAACGTGCGGCCTGCCATGCTGATGTCATCAGGTATTGCAAGGCTGAAGTCGACGCCAACGCCGACGACGTGTTGGGAATTCTCGGCTGCTTGCAGCGCAATCGCGGGAAAATTAGTCGCTCCTGCCAGCAGGTCTTGGCGAGCCACGGCCAGTGATTGCTCGCGGCCGAGAGCGCGACTAAGACCTGCGGGCAAAATTACCCCGAAATCCTGGGAATCAAAAAATTAGGAAAGGCGCGGGGCGACCTCGACGTCCGCGGGCGGCGGGGGTCACCCGTAGGGTTTGGCGGGCGCCGCACGCGCGTCGCCTCACCACCTCGGTGGGCGGATGGGCTCGTCCGCGCGAGCGATCGTGCGCCTCCGCGCTCCAACCAGGGCTCACCGATACGAAGCTAGCCCTTGGTCACTACCGGCGGCGGCGCCTTGCCTTTGCCGGTTTGCGCGCAACCAGCAATGCTAAGGAGCGCAATAACCGCGGCTGTCGCGATCGCAAACTTTTTCATAGCCAACACCCCCAATTCAATGCGGGAGAGTAATCGCGTCTCGGCCGGCTTCTCTAGTGTTGGAAAGCCACACCTCGCAATGGGATGCACTTTTCCACGTCGACGACGGCCGCGCTCGAAACCACATGCCAACTGTGCTTGGTGGGTTGTCCGCGCCGGTCGCACTCGCAATTTAGAGCCGCGGACCGACGTGACAAAACGTCACTAACAGCGTCATGCTCGGGGACAGAGACGTAGATAGGGCCAACGTGAACAAACAAAACAATGAGTCAAATCAGTAGCTTGGCATAACTACTTTGGCGGAGGATTTGTCCGCGCGCTTTTGGCTCTGCGTACCGCGACAATCTCGGCGAGGATCGAAATGGCGATTTCGTCCGGCGTAATTGCGCCGAGGTCTAGGCCCGCGGGCGCTTTCAGCTTGGCCAGGCGCTCCGCGGCAATCCCGCGTTGTAACAATACCGCCTTCAGGGCTTCGGCCTTTTTGCGGCTGCCCACGAACGCCAGGTAGTCGGCATCGATGGCGAACGCGGCCAGCAATGCAGCTTCGTCGCCGCGGCCCTGAGTCGAAACGACGACGTAGCGTGCCGCGGGCTCGTTGACCGGCAAGGCGTAGCCTTCAATGCGGCGGTCCGCGTTGCCGAACGCGCTTTGCTCCGCTGCGGGGGCGCATACCGTCACAGCAAACCCGGTCCGGCTGGCAAGGCTGGCGACCGCAACGGCCACGGGGCTCGACCCGCAGATCACAACCTGGGGCCGCGGCAGCACCGGCTCGACGAAGATGTCCATGGTACCCTGGCTCGGGCACATGTTCTTGGCGAAGCGGACACCGTCCCGCTCGTCACCGGGTTTGTGTCCCTGCTCATCGAGCGCGTCGGACGGCTGTACCGAAACAAGGCGCGAGCGGCCGTCGGCAAGCGAGTCCCTTGCGGCCTTCAGCACCGCGGCGCGCGCACGGCCGCCGCCGATCCAGCCCTCGGAAATCGTGCCGTCCGGCAGGATCAGGGCCTTGGCGCCGGCCTTGGCGGCGGTCGCCGCCACGGTGCGCACCACGGTCGCCAGCGCGAACGGTTCGCCCGCGGATTTCTTCGACGAGATGATGTCGAGAACGTCGATCGCGTGATCCATGGCCATTCTCTCGTGGTCAGATTTTCGCGAGAAACGGTTCGAGCGCCGCAAGACTTTCGAGGTTATGGGCCGGCGCAAAGAGATCGACATATGGCAAGGCTGCCTGCATGCCGCGCGCCTGCGGGGAATAGTCACGCCAGCCGATCAGCGGATTGAGCCAGATGATTTTGCGGCAGCGGCGTCGCAGGCGGCGCATCTCTTCGCCGAGTTGTTCGGGCGTGCCGGTATCGTAGCCGTCCGAGACGATCATGACCGCGGTGCGCGAATTGATGACGCGCCGAGCATGCCAGCGATTGAAGGCCGCAAGGCTCTCGCCGATGCGCGTGCCCCCGCCGATGCCTTGGGCCATCAAAGCGAGCTTGTCGACCGCGCGCGTGACGTCACGGTCGCGCAGCGACGGCGAGACGTGCGCGAGCCGAGTGTGAAAGACGAAAGCCTCGGATTCGCGAAAGCTGTCGACCACGCCGTGCAGGAAGCGGACAAAAAATGCGGTGTAGAGGCTCATCGAGCCCGAGGAGTCGAGCAGTACGACGAGCCGCAGCGGCTTGACCTTGCGCCGCCGCCACGCCAGTTCCACCAGCGTCCCGCCGTGCGACACGTTGCGATGGATGGTGCGGCGCAAGTCGAGACGCCGGCCGCGCCGGCGCACCTGCTCGCGGCGAATGAGCCTCGCGCGCATGATGCGGGCGAGCCGCGCTGCCAGCGCGTGAGTGGCCGCAACGTCATCCGGATCGGCGATGTGACGAAGGTCGGTACGCGCCAGCCGTTCGGCACGCGAAGCACCCTCGCGGCGGCCACGGCCGTCGCCTTGATGATCGGGACCGCCGTCGCTGCGCCGCTCGACACGATCAGGCGAACCCAGTGCATCCTGTGGAACGTGCGCTTCGGTGAGCCTCCGCGCGGGAGCATGTGCGCCGACCGGGGAGCCCGACATCACCTGCCGCTGCCGCATATCGCGGCCATGCCAGAATGCATCGAAGAGTTCGTCGAAGCGTTCCCAGTCGGAATGCGTCGCGCAGAACAGTGCGCGAAACGCCGGCTTGAGCGACGAGGGGTGGAGCGCGGCCGAAGAGCCGAGGATGTCCAGCGCGTCGCGTGTTTCGGCAAGACCGACGCGAAAGCCGTTATCGCGCAGGGTGCGCGCGAAGCCGGCAAGCCGGCGGCGCGTTGGCGCGCCGGTCTCCGCCCGATCGTCCGCGCGGAAGCGGGAACCCGGAGCTGGATTCCGGCTTTCGCGGGAATGAGCGGGGTGGTGCGCAGTGCTGCTCATCACGCCACCTTGCCCAGAAGCCGCTCGCTGACCTCCCGCGTCAGCCGAGCGCGATCCTCGTGGGTCTTGAGCAGACACATCATTGTTTCGTGGACGGCCTCGGGTTCCTGCCGCAGATCGTGAACCTCGAGGCCGGCGAGCGTCGCCGCCCAGTCCAGCGTCTCCGCGACGCCCGGCACCTTGCGCAAATCCTCCTTGCGGATGGCGGCAACCATGCGGGCGATCTGCAGCGCAAGTGTCGTATCGATCCCTGGCGTGCGCACTAGGACGATTTTTGCCTCGCGGTCGACATCGGGAAAATCGACGTAGTGGTAGAGGCAGCGCCGCCGCAACGCATCCGACAATTCGCGCGTGCCGTTCGATGTGAGCACGACGCGTGGGATCGACGTCGCCTTGATGGTACCGAGCTCGGGGATGCTGACCTGGAAGTCGGATAAGAGTTCGAGCAGGAACGCTTCGAACTCTTCATCGGCCCGATCGACTTCGTCGATCAACAGCACCGGCGGTGTAACGCGCCGGATCGCGGCCAGCAGCGGCCGCTCCAGAAGGTACTTTTCGGAGAAGATGTGCTCCTCGATCGCGTCGGCATCTTCGCCGATGCCCTCGCGGGTCTTGATGGCGAGAAGCTGCCGCTGGTAGTTCCACTCGTAGAGGGCGGCGTTGTGGTCAAGGCCTTCGTAGCATTGCAGGCGGATCAGTTCGGCGCTGTGTACCGCAGCCAGTGCCTTGGCGACTTCAGTCTTGCCGACGCCGGCCTCGCCTTCGAGCAGAAGCGGCCGCTTGAGGAATTCCATCAGCCACAACGCAGTGGCGATGTCGCGATCGGCGACGTAGCCGGCGGCGGCAAGTTTGTCTGATATCTGCTCGCGAGTTAGCGCCATGGTGCACGCAGAAGCCCGATGATTGTCGTGTCCCGCGAAGGCAGGGCATCCAGTAATCGCGGCGCCAAAGGATCGGCGACCGCGGAGATTACTGGATCGTCCGGTCGAGCCGGACGATGACAGTCATTTATTGCTCCCGGGCGTTGGTCGCTACCCATGCAGCCCGAGCTTTTCGGCGGCCATCCAGGTCCGCCAATGATCGTGCGGCATCTGAATGTGGGTCGATCCGAGAAACGCGAACGCGTCGTTGATTGCGTTCGAGAAGCACGGCACGCCGCCGACATTCGGGCTCTCGCCGACGCCCTTGGCGCCGATCGGATGATGCGGCGACGGCGTCGTCGTCCAATCGGTTTCCCAGTGCGGCGTCTCGACCGCTGTCGGCAGGAAATAATCCATGAACGACGCCGTAGTCACATTGCCGTCGTCGTCGTAGTGAATCTCCTGGCCCATCGCGATGCCGAACGCTTCGGTCAGGCCGCCATGAATTTGGCCCTCGATGATCATCGGATTGATACGGGTGCCGCAATCGTCGAGCGCATAGAAGCGCCGAACTTTGGTCGTGCCAGTGTCGATGTCGACATCGACGACGCAGATATAGGCGCCGAACGGAAAGGTGAAGTTCGGCGGATCGTAGTAGTTGATCGCCTCGAGCCCAGGCTCCATGCCGGGCGGTACTTCATGGTAGGCCGCCCAGGCCAGTTCTGTCATCGTCTTGAAGCGCTCGGGATTGCCGCGCACCTTGAAGCGATCGACGTCCCATTCGAGATCGTCGTCGTGCACTTCGAGCATGTAGGCGGCGATCATCTGCGCCTTGGCTTTGATCTTCCGGCACGCCATGGCGGTCGCAGCGCCCGAGACCGGCGTCGATCGTGAGCCGTAGGTGCCAAGGCCATAGGGCGCGGTGTCAGTGTTGCCTTCTTCGACCGTGATGCTATCGGCCGGAATGCCGAGTTCAGTTGCAATGATCTGGGCGTAGGTCGTTTCGTGACCCTGGCCCTGCGACTTGGTACCGAGGCGGCAGATGCCGCTGCCAGTCGGATGGATGCGGATTTCCGCCGAGTCGAACATGGCGATGCCAAGGATGTCGCAGGCGCGCGACGGACCGGCGCCGACGATTTCGGTAAAGAAGGCGACGCCGATGCCCATCACTTCGCGGGTCTCGCCGCGTTTGAACGCCTCGCGTTTGGCCTTTTGCTCTTCGCGCAATTTTTTGTAGCTGACCGCCTCCATCGCCTTGTTCATGGCGATGTGGTAGTCGCCGCTGTCGTATTGCCAGCCGAAGGCCGACGTGTAGGGGAATTGTTCGCGGCGGATCAGGTTCTTCATGCGGAACTCGGCCGGGTCCATGCCGAGCTTCTGCGCCATGATGTCCATGGCGCGCTCGATGCAATAAGCCGCCTCGGTGACACGGAACGAGCAGCGATAGGCGACGCCGCCCGGCGCCTTGTTGGTGTAAACGCCGTCGACCAGCACATGCGCGGCGGGAAAGTCGTAAGAGCCGCTGATGATGCTGAACAGGCCGGCCGGCCATTTGGTGGCATTGGCGCAGGCGTCGAACGCGCCGTGGTCGGCGATGGTGTAGCAGCGCATCGCCGTGACCTTGCCGTCCTTGGTCGCCGCGATTTCCATGTCCATGTAGAAGTCGCGCGCGAACGCCGTGGTGGAAAGGTTCTCGATGCGGTCCTCGACCCATTTCACCGGGCGCCCGGTGACGATCGAGGCGACGATCGAGCAGATATAGCCCGGATAGGCGCCGACCTTATTGCCGAAACCGCCGCCGATGTCGGGGGCGATGACGTGGATCTTGTGCTCGGGGATTTTCGAGATCAGCGAGCCGACCGTGCGGATGACGTGCGGCGCCTGGAACGTGCCCCACAACGTCAGTTCGCCCTTGATCTTGTCGAATGAGGCGACGCACTGACAGGTCTCCAGCGGGCAGGGATGAACGCGCGGATAGACGATCATCTCCTTGATGGTCACGTCGGCTTTGGCGAAAGCAGCATCGGTCGCGGCCTTGTCGCCGGCCTGCCAGGAGAAGATGTGGTTGTAATGCTTGCGCTTGCCGTGCGCGCCGTCGGTCTTGTCCTTGAGATCCTCGCGGATCATCGGCGCATTCGGCGTCATCGCCTTGAGCGGATCGACATTGACCGGCAGTGCCTCGTATTCGACTTCGACCAGATCGGCGGCGTCCGCCGCGATGTAGCGGTCTTCGGCGATCACGAAGGCGACTTCCTGGTTCTGAAAGAGCACTTTGCCGTCGGCCAAAACCATCTGCGACGTCGCCGGCGAGCGTAGGCATCCACGCCAGGTTGACGGTCTTCAGCGTTTCGGCGGTCAGCACCGCGACGACGCCCGGTACGGCCGCGGCTTTGGTGGTGTCGATCTTCTTGATGCGCGCGTGGGCGTGCGGCGAGCGATTGAAGTCGCCGTACAGCATGCCGGGCAGCTTCAAATCGTCGACGTAGTTGCCCTTGCCCTGCGTGAAGCGGATGTCTTCGACGCGCTTTCGCTTACAGCCCATGCCTTCGAGCTTGGCGGCGCGTTCAGCGGAGGTGGGGGTCATGTCGTTCATTCTGCGGCCTCCTGGAACGGCACGCCGTTGAGCTTCGCGGCGGCGAATTGAATGGCCTTGACGATGTTCTGATAGCCGGTGCAGCGGCAGAGATTGCCGGAAATGCCGTAGCGGATTTCTTCCTCGGACGGATTCTTGTTCTCCTGGAGCAGCCGATAGGCGCGCAGGATCATCCCGGGAGTACAGAAGCCGCATTGCAGCCCGTGCATCTCGCGAAAGCCTTCCTGGAGCGCATGCAGCGTGCCGTCAGGATTGGCCATGCCCTCGATGGTGCGGATGTCGGCGCCGTTCGCCTGTACGGCGAACATAGTGCAGGATTTCACCGACATGCCATTGAGATCGACCGTGCAGGCGCCACAATGGCTGGTTTCGCAGCCGATATGTGGGCCGGTCAGGTTGAGCTGCTCGCGCAGGAAATGAATGAGCAAGGTGCGCGGCTCGACCAATTCTTCGATGGTCTTGCCGTTTACCTTCATGGTGACTTGGGATTTGGCCATTGTTTACTCCCTCCGCTCAGCCTCGGGCGCGCGCCTTAGCGCGCGCGAGCGCGCGCGTCAGCATGACGCCCGCCATCTTGGTGCGGTATTGCGCCGGACCGCGCGCGTCCGATGCCGGCGCCGTGATGGCTTCAGCGGCAGCGACGGCCGTCTTTACGGTTGCGGCATCGAGCGCCGAGCCGGTGAGGATCTTCGCCGCTTCCTCGGCCCACAGCGGCGTTTCGGCGACGTTGGTGAGGCCGATCGAGCAGCTTCCGACCTTGCCGCCGTTCATGGTCAGCACGACAGCTGCCGCTGCGGTGGCATAGTCGCCGACTTTGCGCTTGAGCTTTTCGTACGCGTACCCGTGACCCGAAGGCGGCACCGGGATGCGCACGGCCGTCAGCACGTCGCCCGATTCCAGCGAGGTGAAATACGCCCCCTGGTAGAAGTCGCGGGCCCCGATGTGGCGTTCGCCGCTTTTGCCCGTGACGCGATAGGTCGCGCCAAGGCACATCATCACGGCCGGCATGTCGTTGCCGGGATCGCCGTTGGCGACATTGCCGCCGAGCGTGCCCATGTAGCGCACCTGCGGATCGGCAATCAGCAGCGAGGTTTCGCGCAGGATCGGGATTTTCGCGGCGAGGACATCTGAGGCGATCACGTCATGTTGCGTCGTCATGGCGCCGATGACGATATCGTTGCCGTCGGCCCGGATGCCCTTGAGCTCCGCAATGCCGGCGAGATCGACCAAGTTGGCCGGCGTGGCGAGGCGCAGCTTCATCATCGGGATGAGGCTGTGGCCGCCGGCGAGCGCGCGGCCGTCGTCGCCCAATTTGGCGAGCAACCCGACAGCGTCCTGTATGGATGTTGGACGGTGATAGCTAAAGGACCCAGGTATCACAGGCATCCTCCCTTGCGCATCCGTTGCGCGGCAGTCACCACCGCCGTCGTCGGGATTGCGCCAATTCCGTTTGTCTCTAGGGAGAATGGTCGCGCGCCGTGCAGTGCAACGGCAAGAATCGCTGCACCAGATTGAGGGCTGATGCACGAACCCCGGCGCGATCGCACCAACGGCGGCGATCCTGCACGAATTGCGTCAGACATGCTGACGCAAAGACCTTCCCTTGCGAGATCGGCGTAAGAGTTATTGCGCTGCAGCATGCTGCCGGCGGCGCAATACGGTCTTGAGATCGGCCCCGGTCAGCGCGGCCACCCGCGATTTGAGCCGCCCGATGCGGCTGCGGCTGACGGGCACCACATAGTGCTGGCCAGCATCCAATTCGACCATTTCGTTATCGCCGGAACGCTTGTAGCCGACCACGCGCTCGATATTCACAATGTGACTGCGGTGGATCTCGGACAAACCGATTGTTGTCGAGCCGCGATTCGATGTCGCCGATGGCCAATGGGCAAAACAGCTTGTCGCTGCCGTTGAAAATATAGGTGTAATGGGCATTCGCGTGGATCGCGACGACATCGTCGACCGCGAGAAAATGCGTGCTGCCGTCGCGCTCGATCGGCAGATGGCGCGCAAAGCGGCGCGGGGCGCCAGCGCCGCCCAGCGGCCCAAAGGAGCCGCGTCCAAGTTCGGGACCGGCATCCGCGCTCTGCGGCACGGTGCCGGTATCGGCCGGCGCATCCGCGGCAAGCGCCGTGGGGGGTACTGCGGTGTGGTCCTTCGCACGAGATGCGGCGTTCGACGTCACGCGTAATGGATCGGGAACGAGGAGCAGAAGAAAAATGCCCGAAAGGCAAAACGCGACGACAGCGACCACAATGGCGAGGAGGTCGGTTGAGAGCGCGGGTGCTGCAGCGGCCGGTGTCGGGAACGGCAAAAGCGTGAGGCCGTGCATCGCCGTGTAGTGCATGCCGGAAACGGCGATGCCGAAAGCGACCGCAGACAGAACAAGCGGCGGCCGGCCGCCCCGGTCGGTTGCGAGCCAAAGCGCCAGTCCGGACGCCGCAATCGCGATCGTCATGCTGGCGGCGACGTAGACGCGATCGTGGATCATGTAGGCGCTCGCGCTCAGCGCACTCATCCCGATGTAGTGCATGGTGAAGATGCCGCCGCCCATCAGGCAGGAGGACAGTGTCAGGCGCAGCAATGTCAGCGGTCCCGAACTGGTTGCATAAACGGCGGCTCCGACGACGATCACGCAAACCAGGAACGACAGCAGGGTCGGGAATACGAGATAGTCGACCTGGAACGGCAGCCGCGCCGCCAGCATGCCCACGAAGTGCATGGTCCAGATCGCGACCGCGAGCGAGAACGCTGCCCCGGCCAGAAGCAAACGCCGCCGCACACCCACAGCGTCGCCGATCTGCACGGCGAGGCTGAGGCCCACGTAGGCACCCTGGATCGCCATCACGATCGAGAGCAGGACAAGCCACGATTCATGCGTCACTGGCATTGGTCACATCCTCCGCCAGACTCCGGCAATGGACACATTCTCCAATGGGCACAGACGCTACTATAGCATCGACACTATCATAGATGAGTTTCAGGCCGGAAATTCCCCTTCCGGCGGCACAATCTTTGTGTGCCAACTTCCAGCGCCCCAAGTCGGCCGAGGGTTGGAAGGTCGGCGGCCGTATCGGGGGACTAGCCGAAAGAGCCCGCCAGACAGCGTCGATTGACAAACACAATTCCGGCTTTCGGGCGCTCCGGGCTGTCGCTATTATCATTCCTGCGCGCCGTTCGCCTAGTAATTTCGGGCTTGTTCATTCGGGTCGATATCTCATGTCTGTTCGAGGAATTTGATGGCGGGAGCGCTCCAAGGCATCCGCGTCGTCGAATTTGCAAACTACGTCTCGGGTCCCTATGCCGGCATGCTGCTCGGCGACTTCGGCGCCGAAGTGATCAAGGTGGAATTGCCTGACGGCGGCGATCCTTTCCGCGGCTGGGGACGCGTCGAGTACAGTCCGACGTTCGGCTCGGTCAACCGCAACAAGAAAAGCGTGGTGCTTGATCTCAAAAGCACAGCGGGCGCCGCCGCGGCGCGCGCATTGATCCGCACAGCCGATGTGTTGATTGAGAATTTTCGCACCGGAACGATGGAGCGGCTCGGCCTCCGCTATGACGAGGTGGCCCGCGACAATCCGCGCCTCGTCTGGTGTTCCATCACCGGCTTCGGCTCGAGCGGCCCTTATGCGTCCCGGCCGGGTTACGACACGATCGGACAATCGATAAGCGGATTGCTGAGTTTGCTGACCGATCGCGCTGATCCGCGCCCGATGGGAATTTCGCTGTCAGATCATTTGGCCGGCATCACCGCGTGCAACGGCATTCTCGGCGCTTTGATTGCGCGGGGCCGTACTGGCAAGGGACAACGAGTCGACACATCGCTGCTGGAAGCGACAGTCTCGTTTTGCGGCGAGAACGCGGCGAGATTTTTCGAGAACGGCAAAGTTCCCGATCGCGCGACGCGAACTCACCAAGCGCAGGTCTACGCATTCGTGGCCGCGGACGGCAAGCCGTTCGTCATTCATCTGTCGACGCCGACCAAGTTCTGGCGAGCGCTCGCCGGCGTCGTCGGCCGGCCTGAATGGGTCGACGATCCACGCTTCGCGACCAAGGAATTCGCGGGGCAAGCACTACGACATTCTGCATGGCGAGCTGGCAGCGATCTTCAAGACCGACATCCGTGACGACTGGCTGACCAAGCTGCAAACCGCGGACGTTCCGGCGGCCTCGTTCAATTCGCTCGACGAGGTCTTCGCGGATCCACAGGTGCAGCACCTCGGCATGCGGCAAAACGTGATGCACAGCCGGGTCGGCATGATCGGGCTGGTCCGCAATGGCATACGAATGTCGCAGACGCCGCCGGATATTCGCTCCGCCGCGCCCGAACTCGGCGCACACACCGAAGAAATTCTGGCAGAGATCAAGGCGGGTGCATGAAAGTCAACGTCTGCGCAAAGGCCGCAATTTCAATGACGCTCGTCGGATGTCTGGCTCTATTTGCATCAGTGCGGGCGCCGGCTCAAGCGGTTGTCGATTTCTATCGCGGCAAGCAGATCATGCTGGTCACGTCGGCGTCGGTGGGGGGCGGCTATGATCAATATGCCAGGTTGCTGGCGAAACACATGCCGCGCCATATCCTGGGCGAGCCGAACATCATCGTTCAGAATATGGTCGGCGCCGAGGGACTGCGAGCCGCGAACTATCTGTACAACGTCGCTCAGCAGGACGGCAGCGTGATCGGCGGATTATCGCGGAATACCGGGTTGGCGCGGTTTTACGACTTCAACAATGCCGGCATTCAATTTGACGCGCGGAAATTTCATTGGCTTGGCTCGCCCCAGCAGGAGATCGGGCTGTTTATTCTATCGACGAAGTCCGGGATGTCACTCGATCGACGACCTGAAGACGCGGGAGGTCACCGTCAGCTCTACGGCAAACAATTCGCCGACCACGATCTATTCGCGAATCCTCAATGCGACCATCGGCACCAAGCTCAAGCCGATCGCCGGTTACGACGGCTCCCAGGCGTGCCTGATGGCGGTCGAGCGCGGCGAAGTGGATGCGCATATTTCCGGAGGCTCGTCGGCGCCGTTCCGGGCGCGCATCGAGCCGTGGCTGGCTAAGGGCGACGCCAAGGTGATCATGCAGATGGGCATGAAGCGCGATGCTGCGTTTCCCGACGTGCCGACCGCAATCGAGGTTGAAAAGACGCTCAGGCGAAAAGCAGTTGTTCGAAATTGCGTTTGCCGAGCAGGTGATGGGGCGGCCTTTTGTGCTGCCGCCGGGCGTGCCGCCCGACCGAGTTGCGACGCTCCGGTCAGCATTTGACGAGACCATGAAAGATCCGGAATTTCTAGACGACGCCAAGCTGCAAAAGGCCGATATCGATCCGGTTGGCGGCGGGGAGATCAACGCTCTGCTCGATCGGGTCTACTCGGCCCCGCCGGAGGTTGTTGCCCGGATTCGCGAACTCATCAAGTAATGTAAAGAGCGGTCTGAAGCTTTCAATGAACATCGCAGAGGAACCATGATCGAGCCGTCACGCGAGCTACGCGACGTGTGCGCTGTCGTCGGAGCCGGGAATAGCCGACTCGGCAGAGTGCCCGGGGTATCGAGTCTCGATCTTCTGGTCGAAGCCATCCACAATGCGATCGATGATGCCGGCCTCCAAGTCAGCGACATCGACGGTATCGTCTGCCGCGGTCCTGACGAAAGCTACGCTCATCATCAACTGATCGGCGAGCGGCTCGGTATCAACGCCCGCTTCTCCACCACGCTCGATAACGGCGGCGCCAGTCAGATTCTCGGCATTGCGCTCGCGACCATGGCGATCAAGGCCGGCCTTGCGACCACCGTAATGTGCGGCTTTGGCCGGAATTCATGGTCGCGCACCCACTCTTCCAAACAAGTGAACGTACGCAACGAAACGCGCCCCGAAAGCATGCTCGCCCACGAGTTCGGGCCCGAATACGGCTATTTCGGCGCGGTCGCCGCGCACGCGTTCGGCGCCACGCGGCACATGCATCTCTACGGCACGACGCGTGATCAGTTCGGCGCGATCGCAATTGCGTTTCGCGAACACGCACTGCGCAACTCCGATGCGCAGATGAAGAAGCCGCTGACCTTGAGCCAATATCACGAGGCGCAGCAGGTTGTGGCGCCGTTTGGGCTCTACGATTGCAGCTTGCGCAGCGACGCCGCGGGCGCCGTCATTGTCACCAGCCGCGAGCGGGCCCGCGACCTGCGCCAGCCGCCGGTCTCGATCAAGGGATTCGGCAGTTTCAATAATCTGCGCGGCTGGTTCGCCGACGACAACATGGTGACGACGGCGGCGAAGAAAAGCGGCGAAGCGGCGTACCAAATGGCTGGTGTCGGCCCCGACGACGTCGACACGGCCCAGATCTACGACTGCTTCACCTACATGGTGCTGACGCAGCTGGAAGACTACGGCTTCTGCAAGAAAGGCGAGGGCGGTCCGTTCGTCGCGTCTGGCGCGCTACAAATGGGTGGGCGTCTGCCGACCAATACGTCGGGCGGACAGCTGTCCGAAGCGCATGTCGAAGGCATGCTGCAGATCGTCGAAGGCGTCCGCCAAATGCGTCATACCTATCCGAAGCAGCGTCAGGTCGCCGACGCTGAGATCGCTCTTGTGTCAGGCCACGGCGGCAACCAAGTTTGCCATTCGACCTTGATCCTCGGGCGGGCCTGATGAGCGAGACCGTCGCCAAAAAGCCGGTTCCGCGTCCGGCGCCCGAGTCGGCGCAATACTGGGAAGCCGCGCGGCAGCATCGTCTGGAACTGCCGCGTTGCAATGCCTGCGGCAAATTCTGGTTTCCACCGTCGCAAAGTTGTCCGCATTGCCTTGCGGCTGATTTCGCCTGGACGCCTGTCTCGGGCGTCGGCAGGGTTTTCAGCTTCGTCACCTTCCACCGCGTCTATCATCCTGCGTTCGCGCAGGAGGTGCCCTACGTAGTGGCGCTGGTTCAGCTGGAGGAGGGACCGCGCCTTCTCTCGAACATCGTCGGCGTGCCGCCTGAGGCCGTCACCTGCGACATGCCGGTCAAGGTCGTGTTCGATGATGTTGCGGAGGACGTTTCAGTGCCGAAATTCGCGCCCCTGGACGCGTCCGCCAAAAGCTGACGATAATGACGAGGTAGCCGCGCCATAAGCGAGCGCCCCAGGAGGATATGCGTGCGACCGAAGAGACGAGGCTTTGGGTTTGCGCCATCGCTTCATACGCTCATTATCAGCGTGATCGTCGTCATGTCTGCGGGCGCAAAAGCTGCCTTCGCGCAAGACATTTTGATGAGCCATGCGGCCGATCGGGAGCAGACGATCCTCGACGGCGCCCGCAAGGAAGGGCAGGTCGTTCTCTACTCCGCGGCGATCGTCAATCAGGCGCTGCGGCCGTTGGCCGACGCCTTCATGAAGAAATATCCGTTCGTGAAAATGACGTTCTGGCGCGGCGACACCGAGGAGATCATCGACAAGCTGTCGGCCGAAGAGCGCGCGAACAACCTCGTTGCCGACGTCGTCGAGGGCACCGGCGTCGGCGATCTCGCGGTCCAGGCCGGACTGACGCAGCCCTATTACACGCCCATGGTCGAGGCGATGCCGGAGCGTTACCGCGATCCGCGCGGCCGGTGGACCAGCACGCGGATCAGCTATTTCAGCATCGCATACAACACCAAGCTGGTGCCGCCCGATCAGGTGCCGAAGAGCTACGACGACCTGCTCGATCCGCGCTGGCAGGGCAAGCTTGCCTGGCGCATCGGCACCGCAAGCGGCACGCCGCTGTTCATCACCGCCATCCGGCTCTCGCGCGGCGAAGACAAGGCCGCCGCGTATTTCCACAAGCTCGCCGCGCAAAAGATGATCAATTTCGGCTCGGGCAGCGCGCGCACGCTGGTCGATCGCGTCATCGCCGGCGAGTTTCCGATCGCGCTGAACATCTTTGCGCACCATCCGCTGATCAGCAAGGCGAAGGGCGCGCCCGTCAATTCGCAGCTCATGGACCCGGTGCCGAGTACGGCCGGCACGATGGTCATTCCGAAGGGCGTACGCCATCCCTACGCGGCGATGCTGCTGGCGGATTTCATCCTGTCGCAGGAGGGGCAGCAGATCCTCGCCGAGCGCGGACTATTTTCCCTCCCGCTCGGATGTTCCGCCGAAGGATGCGCTCGCCTCCGTCATTCCCGAGCGCGCCGGCGTGCCGGAGCTGTTTCTGAGCCCGGATCGACTCAATCAATATACCGAAAGCTCGCAAAAGATATTCGAAGAGCTGTTCCAGTGATGGCCATCGGCGATCGGCTTCGACGGAGCTGGGTTAGCACGTGACAGTTCAAACCGAACGTCAGCCGACGCCTTCAGCGTCACCCTTCCTCGCGGCATTTGCCGAGTTTGCGACATCTCGCCGCTCGTGGTCGTGCTCGCCGCGATCCTCCTCGTTCTGATCGTTCCGCCGGCTCTGTTCCTGCTCAACGTCAGCCTGCACGAGACGCGACCCGACGGCTCGTTCGGCGCGTTCACGCTGCGCTTTTACCGGGCGCTGTTTTCCGAGCGGCTCTTTCTGTCGAGCGTTCGCAATACCCTGATCTACTGCTTTCGGATCTGCCGTGATCGCAATCGTGATCGGCACCGTACAGGCGCTGATCGTGGAGCGGACCAATACGCCCGGCCGCAAGCTCGCATTCTTCGGAGCGATCATTTCGCTCGGCGTTCCGCACATTCTCTATGTCGTGGCGTGGCTGTCTGCTGCTTGGCCGCTCGGGGCCGGTCAATGATGCAATTCATTTCCTGACGCAGCGATGAGCAGGCGTTCGACGTCTATTCGATGTGGGGCATGGCGCTGATCGAGGGCGTTGGCTTCGTCCCCCTCACCTTTCTTCTGATGTCGGCGGTTTTGCGCTCGATGGATGCGTCGTTCGAGGAGGCGGCCATCATGGCGGGCGCAAGCCCGTTGCGCGCTTTCTGGCCGGTGACGCTTCGCATGGGCACTCCGGCGCTCTTTGCGCATTGCTTGTTGCTTGTTTTTCGCGCGAGCGTTCGAATCCTTCGAGGTGCCGGCACTGGTTGGGCTTGCCGGCAATATCAACGTGCTGACGACGACGATCTATCAGAGCGTGCACCGCACCGGCATGCCCAGCTATGGCGAGGCGGGCGCCTATTCGATCTGCCTCGTCGGCATCGTGAGCCTGTTGCTGCTCTGGCAGAACCGGCTGTCGCGCCATGCGCACAAGTATCAGACCATCACCGGGAAAGGATTTCGGCCTCGCATCGTCGATCTCGGCGCGTGGCGTTATCTGAGCGCCGCTGTGCTGGTCGTCCTCTTTCTCGTCGTCACGGTCATTCCGGTTGCCATGCTGGTTTTCACCTCGTTCCAGCCGTTCTACGACGGCGTCAGTGTCGACTTCGTTGGGCCGCGATGTCGCTGGAAAACTATCGGGTGCTGCTTGGCCCGGGCGTCGTTCCGCAATTCGATCGTGAACACGCTCATCCTCGGCGCCGCGACCGCGACAATCGTGGTGCCGTTTACCGCGCTTGTGCGCGTGGCTCGTCGTGCGGCGCGTGCCGGGCGCGGCGATGCTCGACCATCTCGCCACGCTGCCGCTCGTCTTTCCGGCCCTCATTCTCAGCGTGGCCTTCCTCGACGTCTTCGTGAATATGCCGCTGCCGCTCTACGGCACGCTCATTTCGGTCATCATTGCGTCCTCGGTGCGCTATATGCGCCTATGGCATGCGCTACGCCTACACCGGCGCGCTGCAAATTCATCCCGATCTGGAGAGTGCGGCGACGATTTCGGGTGCGCCGCGCGCGGCACTGTTCCGGCGCATCGTCATGCCGCTACTGGCGGCCTCGCTGTCAGTTCGTGGCTGGTGGTGTTTCTGCTGTCGGTCCAGGTGGTCTCGCTGCCGCTGTTGCTGGTGGGTCCCGGCTCCGAGGTCATGGCGGTCACGCTGTTCGAACTCTGGCAGAACGGCCAGGTCACCGAGCTTGCATCGATGGGCGTCGTATGGATCGCGCTGATGACCGTGGTCAGCACCGCTTTCCACATGCTGACGCGCCATCGGCAGATCGCGGCCTGACGCGTAGGCGTGGGACTTTTCGCGCGCCGACATGGGCATAACCTGATCGCGACAATGACCGAATGAGCGACCGCCGGCCGAGGGCGCCGCGACGCTCAAAGAGAGTCAATGGGACGCATATGCCAAGGAACAGAGACGAGACGCGGATCTACAACAAGAACAAGTTCAAGCTCGGGCTGTTCGGGATGAACTGCCTGGGCGGCTTGAGCCTGACCAAGGCGCCGGAACGCTGGGACGCCTCCTGGGACAATAACGTCAAGGCGGCGCAGCTCGCCGACGAAGCCGGCCTCGAATTCCTGCTGCCGATCGGACGGTGGCATGGCTATCAGGGCGAGAGCGACACCCAGGGCACCACATTCGAGACGCTGGCATGGGCGTGCGGGCTTCTGGCTTCGACGCAGGAGATCACGACGTTCGGCACGCTTCACGTCGCGTTCGTCAATCCCGTATTTGCCGCCAAGCAGATGGTGACGGCCGATCACATCGGCCACGGCCGCTTCGGCCTCAACGTTGTCTCCGGCTGGAACCCGATCGAGTTCGGCATGATGGGCGTCGCGCTCGGTGATCACGACGGCCGTTACGACTATGCCGAGGAATGGCTGGAGATCGTCAATCGCATCTGGTCGGAACACCAGCCGTTCGATTTCGACGGGCGCCACTACAAACTGAAGGCCGTGCTGGGCAAGCCAAAGCCATGGTGGGGCAGCCGGCCGATCCTGGTCAGCGCCGGCAATTCGGAAACGGGCCGCGATTTCGCGGCGCGCAACGCCGATTGCCTGTTCACGACGGTTCCGCCGCAGCACGATGATCTGTAGTCGAAACTCAAGTTCTTTCGCGACGCCGCACCGCCTGGGCAACTGCGCAATATCTTCGCGAGTTGCCACCTGATGGTCCGCCATACGCGCAAGGAGGCGGAGGAGTACCATCATTACATCGTCCATGAGCAGGGCGATTGGGAAGGCGGCGGATTACGCCTTCAATCTGCGTGGCTCGCGCATCAACACGTGGCTCAAGGCCGACGAGGATAAACTGAAGGCCCGCCTGATCAGCGGCGCCGGCTTCCCGATGGTCGGCAGCTACGATGATGCAGTGGAGACGTTTCAGCGCTTGAGCAGCGCCGGTCTCGATGGGCTGGCGCTGGGGATGATCAATTACGTGAACGATTTTCCCGGCATCAGGGATGAGTTGTTGCCGCGCATGGAGCGCGCGGGATTGCGCGAGCCGCGAATGGCTTCGGCGACCGCGGCTGAATAACGCGAACAGTCAAGAATGGATCGGTCTTAAGCCGGTGCCGATTGTGTAAGGGAGAAATGCGATGAAGATCGTCGAGGTGCGCGTCGACGAATCTGTTCTGCCGAAGAAGGACAAGGACTGGAAATTCGCTCTTGCGGCGAATCCTGCAACCGAGGGCTGGATCGTCAGCATTCGCGCCGAGGATGGCACGGTCGGGTACGGTTACGCCTCGACGATGAATCACTATGGCGCGCCGCACGAGGCGGTGAAGGGCGCGCTCGACCGTCTCTGCAAGCGTCTCGATCGGCCGCAACTCGCGCGAGATCGCGAGCATCATGGACGATCTCGACCACGCCATGCACGGCAACAATCAGGCGAAATCCGGTATCGATTGCGCGCTTCACGATCTGTTGGCGCGCCGGCTTGGCGTGCCGATCTGCGACCTCTTCGGCGGGCCGGCGGTGCGCGAATTTGCGACGCTTCGCATTCTGCCGATCAAGTCGCCAGCGGACATGGCGAAGAATGCCCGTGCTTTGGCCGACAAAGGCGTCCGGCATTTCAAGATCAAGGTTCACGGCGATGTCGAGGAGGACGTAGCGAGGGTTGCGGCGATCCGCGCGGAGGTCGGACCCAAGGCGCATCTCACCATCGACGCCAACCAGTCGTATTTTCCGAAGGATGCGATCCGAGCGCTCACCTTGATGGCGCCCTACGGCATCGATTTGGCCGAGCAGCCGGTCAAGGCCAACGATTTGCTCGGCCTGAAAGCGGTCACTCAGGCCGTGCCTATCACCGTTGAGGCTGACGAAGCGGCCTATTCGCTCGATCAGGTCATGATTCTGGTGCGGGAGCGCATCGTCGATGCGATCAGTCTGAAGATCACCAAACTCGGAGGCTTGAGAAAGACCTACGCCGCCGCGCAGATTTGCGACGCCGGCGGCATAAAATATCGCCTTGGCGCTCACGTCGGGCCGATGCTGCTCGCCGCGCACGCGATGCAGCTTGCGGCGGCGCTTCCGGGAATTTGGTATGCGTCGGAGCTGTCGGAGTTCGACGGTCTCGCTGAAGACCCTTGGGAGGGCCTCGACCTCGTTGACGGCGTGCTTCGCCTGTCCGATGCCGCCGGCTGCGGCGTCACGCCAAAAGCGAGCGCCGCGCAAAACCTCCGCCGGAGCGCTTGACTTGCGGGCAGCGCCGCGCGCTCGCGATGGACTTTGGACAAAGAGGCACGGTCCGGCCAGGCGACCGCAAGCGGCCCGCGCCATTGCTTTTGGTTTGTTTGTTGTCCTGTCGACGCCTGCGTGGGCAGAGAACGCCGACAGCGTTCTGACCTACAAGGGCCCGGATCGCGAGCAGAAGCTGTTGTCGGGCGCGAAGCAGGAAGGCGATGTCGTTTTCTATTCGGGGATGATCGTCAACCAGGCGCTCCGTCCGGTGACGGTGGCGTTTCAGAAGAAATATCCCTTCATCAAGATGACCTTCTGGCGTGGCGATTCCGAGGACATCGCCACCAAAGTATCGGCTGAGATGCGCGCCAATAACCCCGCGGCCGACATCATCGAGGGCACGGGCATCGGCGAACTGGCGGTGAGCGCCGGGTTGGCGCAACCGGCGTGGTCGCCTGAGATCGCCGCCATTCCAGAGCGTCTTCATGATCCGCGCAATCTGTGGGCTCCGACTCGGATGAGCTATTTCTCCATCGCCTACAATACCAAGCTGGTTGCGCCCGACAGCGCGCCGAAGAGCTACGACGATCTGCTCGATCAGAAGTGGAAGGGCAAGATGGCGTGGCCGCTGCTCTCCGCCATTGGGGCGCCGCTCTTCGTCACCAATCTGAGGGTGGCGTGGGGGGAGGAGAGGGCGCTTGGCTTACTTGCGGAAGCTGAGCAAGCAAGACCTCATCAATTTCGGCGCGGGCAATCCGCGCACATTGGTGGATCGCGTGATCGCGGGGGAATATCCGATCGCCCTGCAGATCTTTGCGCATCACCCCCTGATCAGCGCGGGCAAAGGCGCGCCGGTCACATCGCAACTGCTGCCTCCGGTTGCGAGCGCTGCCGCAACCGTTGTGGTCCCGAAGGGTGTGCGCCATCCCTATTCGGCCGCGCTGCTGATGGATTTTCTGTTGTCGCGCGAGGGGCAGGAGATTCTTGCTGCCTCCGAATATCTTCCGGTGCGTTCCGACGTCGATCCTCTACCGCAAATCGCGCCGATCGTGCCGTCGCGTGCGGGCGTAGACGAAAACTTCATCAGCCCGGAAAAGCTGAACGGTTACACAGAAAGCTCGGCCAAGATCGTCGAAGAACTGTTCCGCTGATCCGGTTCAGAACGGCTTCGAGCGGACCGCGAACCGCCGCAATACATCGCTGCGTCGCGGAATTGTTATGTCTCGACGAGTGAGCCGGACTGGTCACTGTCGCTGTTTGATAATAGCGTTGTTGAGTTCGGCCCACGCGGTAATCCGGGTGATCAGCGTTAGGGCTTGCCGGAAACCAGCGAGGACCTTATGCGAAAGAGTTACCCGGCCGCGTTAGCGATTATTTCCGCGCTTATTGGGACGCCAACTCACGCCCAGGATGCCAAGACCTACTCGATGAAATTGAGCACTGCGACGCTCAACGACCCGCAGCAAGAATGGCTCAAGCGATTCGCGGCTGCGGTCGAAAAGGATTCCAACGGCCAGATTAAAGGCGAGGTCTTTCCTGCGAGTCAGCTCGGATCGATTCCCCGCCAGATCGAAGGCACCCAGTTCGGATCGATTCAGGCCTGGATTGGTCCGCCGGAGTTCCTGGTCGGCGTCGACGAGCGCTACGAGACGTTGACGGCGCCCGGGCTGTTCACGAGCACGGAACAGGACCTGGGGGTCCTCAACGATCCGCCGGTCAATGCGATGATGCTGGGCCTTGGAGCAAACAAGGGATTGCATGGGATTGCGATCTTTCCCACCGGACCGTCATCGATCGCCTTGCGCAAGCCTATCGGTCATCTCGCCGAGCTCAAGGGGATGAAACTCCGCGTGCTCGCCTCGCCGTTTCAACTGGAGATGATCAAACGCCTGGATGCGTCTCCGGTGGCGATGTCGCTGGGCGACGTCCTGCCGGCCATCCAGCAAGGCGCCATCGACGGAGCGCTTGGCACTTTGCCCGTCTTCGGGCCCCTGCACTACGTGGATACGGCCAAATACCTCGTCGAGATCGAGCAGCCTTACGTCAACGTTATTGTCGTGATGAATAAGAAATGGCTTGAGGCTTTGCCGCCGGATCTGCAGAAAATTATTCGGGACGATGCGACGGCGGCGTCGCGCGATATTGTGCCGTTCAATACCGAGTTTTTCGACGCACAGCGCAAGGCGTGGACCGACAAGGGCGGCGAGTTCATCCATCCGCCGGCTGGCGAGCAAGCCGCCTTTGTGGCGAAGGTCTCCACGATCGGCGACGAGCTTTCAAAGGACAGGCCGGAGCTGAACAAAGCGGTCAAGCTGGTCGCCGAATCCGCCGCGCGCAACAAATAACCGCAATGCGTTCGTCCGGCTGCGTCGCCGCTCGATCTGAGCAGCGACGGTGGGACGGTGTCCTGCGCCGCTACTCGGCGGCTTCCTTGGCCGACTCGGCGGGAACGACCTCTTTGACCGCGCCGCGCCAGCCGGTCGGCGTGATGTCGAACACGATGCCGTCGGGATCGCGATACTTGACCTCGTAGAAGGTGTTGGGATTGCGGTCCTCGCGTCCGTGCAGATAGCGGCCACCGCTGGCGGTGACAGTCTTCTCCAACTCGTCGAGATCGTCCACCCACATGCCGAAGTGGTACAGACCCGGCTTTTCACCCTTTTCGGGCGCAACCTTCAGCAATGCCATGTTGATAGTGCCGTCGCTCATGTAGAGGCCACGGCCCGCTTGGCCGGCACGCTTGAAACCAAGGGTCTTTTCATAGAATTGCGCCGATTTCTCGGGGTCGGTGACGAGAAGCGCGATGTGCCTCATCCGTGCAACCATGTCGTCCTCCATTGGGCCGAAACGCGGCAATTCCTTCGCAGACGGAATCTCTTCCTGTCGCCTGAACGATATGTAGCGCAGCCGGACCGGCATGCCAATCGCGGCTTTATGCAGGTTTTGAATGCCGCCTCGCATCGGCAATTTTGGCCTGTTTGGATACTCGGGACCAGAGGGTGTGGCCGACAGCGCGCCGATGACAGCTGTCTGTCACATGCTTGTAGAGAATGTCTGCGACATCGACTTGTTGTGCGTGCTCGGCTCGGATCATCGAACGAGAGTTGAGCGCGATCAAACCTGGTTCGTGACTATGGCATTTCCGGCGCGGCTGATCGACGGATATCGCGCGTTTCTTGATGCGCGACTGCCGCTAGAGCGGGAGAGGTACCAAAAGCTCGCTGAAGCGGGTCAGCGTCCAGAGGTCATGGTGATTTGCTGTTGCGATTCACGCGTGTCGCCCGAGGTAATATTCGACGCGCATCCCGGTGAACTTTTTGTTCTGCGCAACGTCGCAAATCTGGTTCCGCCCTATGCGCCGACCGGGGACATTTGACGGTTCACGATCGAGTAACGTATCAGCTTGAGCATTCGCAGCAGCCGGAGCAGGCGCAGCACGCGAAGATCGGCGGCGCCCAACAGGCCGATAAGCGCCGGCAAGACCGCGACGAGGTCGACAAGGGCAAAAAAGCTTCGCATATACCGCAGCCTGCCCCAAAACGAGTGGCTGTAACGACCGTCGTCAAGATCAACGGCGGCCCAGACTTTAAGACATATTCCGCCGCAAAGATCGCTGTTGCGGCGCGCTCGAATGTTTCGAACGCGCCGGAATATGCCGTCTGATCAATTCCACGGTTTCAAGCACCACGCCGGCAACACTGGCGATAATCAGAAACGCGAGCATTGCGTTGAAAAACGTCGTCGCGATGCTTCGAGGTTCTCTATCCCCGAATATCGCGGCAAGTTGCTGCCGTAGCTTTAGGTAGCGTGAGGCCGACACCTGTCGTGTGTCCTGTGGTCCAACAGGAAAGCTTACAGGCGCGGTATGAACGATTTTTGATGCCCGCAAATCGGATGCGGCGGTCGGCTCGCGGACTAAAATGCGGCGATCCATTTTGATGCGATGAAAATCAGAACGCCGACGAGGCCGCCGACCAGTGTGCCATTGATGCGAATGTACTGCAGGTCCTTGCCGACCTGCAGTTCCATCCTTTCAACCAGTGTCGTGCTGTCCCATTCATGAACGACACGCTCGATATAGGCTCCGATCTCGTAACGATAGAGCAACAGAAGGTGCTGCGCGACGGAGCGTATCCGCCGATTGAGCCGTTCCTTACGGTCTGCATCCTCTTCCAGCCAATTGCCGATGCTGCGCAGTGCCTGCTCACAACCCTGCGCAATCGTCTCCGCGTGAGCGGGCACTCCCGACTGCAAGGCACTCTCGATTTCGGCCCACAGCCGTTTTGCCTGTTCGACGAGGACCGGGTTTGCCAGCAACTCGGCCTTGATGGTCTCGCCGCGTGCCCGCATTTTTTGATCCGTTGCGAGGTCGGCGATCAGTTGCTCGACGGCTTTCTGCAGCTCGATGCGCCACGGATGATCGGGATTGCGCATGTCCACAAGCGTGCTCTGCATTCCATCAAGGGCCTTATCGGCCATTATTTTGTCGATCCATTTGGGGATCCAGGAGGACGACCGTTTCGCGATCTTTCGGCTTAGGTAGTTTTTGTTGCGGGAAAGCGTCGTTTCGCCGTACGCGATGGCTCCCTCAACAAGAGCTTTCGCCTCGCCCTGCGCCCAAAAGATCTCGAGGAGTTTCGATAGAAGAGGCGCCGCGGGGATTGCCGCAAGGGCGCGCTGCGAAAGCATGCCGAGGAATTCTCCGATCTCAGGAGTGGGAAGCGAACGCACGGTCCTGGGCAGCAGGATGGCGGTGTATTCGCCAAGCCGTTTTGCATTTTCGGCTTCGCCGATCCAGCGCGCCGCCGATCCGAGAACGTCGATGCGTGCCAGCCTTTCGTTCAGCACGCTGGCGCTGAGGAAGTTGTTGGTGATGAAGCGTCCAAGCGCTTTGGCGATACGATCCTTGTTGTTGGGGACAATCCCCGTATGAGGAATGGGTATTCCGAGTGGATGGCGAAACAGCGCCACGACAGCGAACCAGTCGGCGCAGGCGCCGACCATTCCGGCTTCGGCAAACGCCCGCACGTAGGGCAGCCACGGCCAATCGACTTTGGCGACGGTCGTGGCGACGAATATGACCGTCATCAGTGCGAGCAGGAGCGTCGCGATAAGCCGCATGCGGCGCAACCCGGCGACGCGGGGGTCGGCTGCGCCGTCGGAGCGTTGCGCCGTCGCCGGTAGCTCCTCCTCCGGCGCTTTGCTAGCTCTTGCTGCGGTCGGCAAGGAGTCGGCCCCCGCTTATACGATGCGGCGAGCGCTGGCGGCGTGGCAGGTGTTCCTCGTAGAGCCGCCGCACGACGCTGGTCCCGTGCTCGCGTTCGAGTTGCCGGATGGCGAAATGGCCCTGCGCGACGCGCTGAAAATGATTCATGAAAATGACGTTGATCGTTGCGCCGCCGACCGCCCCGAGAACCGGCAACGCGCTTGCCGCCGAACGCTCCGAGACCACGACACTGAATCGGGTCGCGATTTCCGACACGAGACCGCCAACCACCGGAGCCGACAGGTTCGCGGCGCCGCGTTCGAGCAGTAACGCCGTGGCGTCGGTGGTCAGCCGGTTGATCAGCGCGCGTGAGGCATAATAACCGAAATCGGTACGCTGTCCCGACCCTGGCGCTCCGAGTGCAAAGACCTCAACGCAGGCGAGACGCGCCTCGAGCGTCGACAGATCCTCGCCTTGGTGACGCGCGATATCGGCTATCGCGCGCAGCATGAGCGTCGTCGTAACCGGCAACTCGATCGGCAGCGCAGCGACCCCGAAGAAGCCGCTGACGCCGCCACTAAGCCCGGCCAAGACCGAAGCGACGCGATGCGACGGCGGGCGCTTCGATTGGGGCTCGATGGAGCGGATCGCCACATAGAGGCAATTGAGGATAGCGGTTTCGACGACCTTGTTGAAACGGCTGGTCGCGACCTTTGGCATGAGCCGCAACACACGCTCGATTGGCCGTCCCGCGTAGTCGGCCAGCTGGCCGGCGAAATCCTGGTTTTCCAGGTTGAGCACGGCTCGCCGGAGTACCGCTTGTTGCGATGATGAAAGTGCGATCGATTGTTCCGCCTCGGTCATTGGTATCGCAGAATCGGCCTTATGCCATTCAGGCTTGCGAGGATCGCCGAGCCGTTGCTGATCAGCGCCGTGATCTCGGGGATGATCAGGCCTTCGGGCAGCGCCAGCGCCAAGGCTAGCGTATTCAAGCCCGCCACGATGGCATAATTCTGATGAATGAGGCGGACCGCTCCGCGCGAGATTTCCACCGCTTTCACGAGTTTCCAGAGCGAATCTTCCATGAGAACGGCGTCGGCCAATTCGCGGGCGACCTCGGCACCATGCTTCATGGCAATTCCGACATCGGCGAAGCTTAGCGCCGGCTCTGCCGCATGAAGCGCTCGTTGCCGACGTGCAGATAATAGCCGTTGACCTGTCCTTCGACACCGAGGCCGATCCGGTATGTGGCTTCCTCACAATAGGGAATGTTGGCGCCAAGCTCGCCCGCCTTGACGCGCAACGCGTTGGCAACTGGGTGTTGCAGCCGCGTTTCCGCGGCGGCGGCGAGCCCGAGCAGATGCGGCGCCGTGATGCCGGTCTCGTAGCTGATCACGTCGACGACGGCCGGCGAGCCATGGGTCAGGGTTCCGGCCTTGTCGAAAATGACCGTATCGACTTCGGCCAGGCGCTCCATGTGCGCGCCACTCTTGATGATGATGCCGGCGCGCGCCGCATGCTTCATGGAGGCAAGCACCGCGGTCGGCGCCGCGACGCGTATCCGGTGCCGTAGTCGACGATCACGACCGACAGGAAGCGATTGAAGTCCGCGGTGAGCGCCGCGGTGCCAACCGCGAGGCCCAACGTCGGGAGGACAAGGCGGTCGGCCAGCTTTTCTGCGTGGTTTTGCATCCGCGTGTCGCCGATCGGCGCCGATTCGACCAAGCGAGCGCGGGGCTGCAGTCCGTCAGCCCGCCCCGTCATGAGTTTGCGGACATCGTGCGATAAATTGACTTATTTTGGCTCGTGCGATTGGTATGGCGGCATAGCATACGATACGCGGAGGTCGCCCGGTTTGGACCCCTTTTTGCACATTTCTTCACGCGCCCGTCATAGAGGATGCGCAAATTAGGCACCGCAAAAGGGGAGTGCATCGGATGAGTGACATCGCCTTACCGGGGTCGATAGAGCCTGCCAGGCGGGGGCCTGATCTCGATCGCGGGTTTAACCCGCTGGCATTGATTATCTTTATGGGTGTCGTCGCGGCGGCTCTTTTGTTTGTCGCCTACAGCATCTACAGCGATGTTGATGCAGCGGGCGCCCGGATCACCAGTTTCCTGCCGTTCATCCTGCTATTTGTCGCCCTGTTGATTGCTCTCGGCTTCGAATTCGTCAACGGCTTCCACGACACCGCCAACGCAGTCGCGACTGTGATTTACACGCGCGCGCTGCCAGCGAATATCGCGGTCGTATGGTCGGGGATGTTTAACCTCCTGGGCGTTCTGTGGTCGTCGGGCGCGGTCGCGTTTGGCATCGTCTCGCTGCTGCCGGTCGAGTTGATCCTGCAAGTCGGCAGCAGCGCTGGCTTCGCCATGGTCTTTGCGCTGTTGATCGCCGCGATTATTTGGAACCTCGGAACGTGGTATCTGGGCCTGCCAGCGTCAAGTTCCCACACACTGATCGGGTCGATCATCGGTGTCGGCATCACCAACGCCCTCCTGCACGGTCGAAACGGAACCTCCGGAGTCGATTGGACGCAAGCCACCTCGATCGGCAAGGCGCTGCTGTTCTCACCGATATTCGGCTTTGGACTCGCGGCCATCCTCTTGTTGGTGGTGAAGTTCGCCATCCCTAGTAACGAGCTTTTTGCCGAGCCGAAGGGGGATCAGCCGCCACCAACGTGGATTCGTGGCATTCTCGTGCTCACCTGCACGCTGGTGAGCTTTTTCCACGGCTCTAATGACGGTCAGAAAGGCATGGGACTGATCATGCTGATCCTGATCGGTACGGTGCCGACCGCATATGCGCTTAATCGCGCCATGCCGGACAGCCAGATCGCGCAGTTTCTAACGAACTCACAGGCTGCAAGTGCCGTCATTGGTGCCAAAGCCGCAGGATACAACGTGCTTGGCGATCCACGACCGGCGGTGACCCGCTATGTCGCCGAACACAGTATCAATGAGGGCACGTTTCCGTCGCTTGCGGTCCTGGTGAGCGACATTGCCAAGCAGATCAGCCAATTTGGCTCGATTGCAAAAATGCCGACCGACCTTGTCGGCAACGCGCGCAACGATATGTATCTGACATCCGAGGCGATCCGTTTTCTTATGAAGGACAAGGAAGCTGATCTCAGTGCCGACGACGTGGCGAAACTCAACGCCTACAAGACGTCCCTTGACGGCGCGACCAAATTCATCCCGCTTTGGGTCAAGATCGTCGTCGCTATTGCTCTCGGCCTCGGCACAATGGTCGGCTGGAAACGAATCGTCGTCACGGTCGGTGAAAAGATAGGCAAGACCCACCTAACGTATGCGCAGGGTGCCTGCGCGGAGATCACGGCGGCCGCGACAATCGCGGCGGCCGACGGGTACGGGTTGCCGGTGTCGACGACGCACGTGCTCTCGTCTGGTATTGCCGGAACAATGGCGGCCAACGGCTCGGGGTTGCAGATGGCGACCATCCGCAACATCGTGTTGGCCTGGGCGTTGACGCTGCCGGCCGCCATGATCATCTCCGGCAGCCTCTACTGGATCTTCTCGTTCGCTTTTTAAGCGTCGAGCTAGCCACGACCTGCGGATGCAGGCCGTGGCATCTCTCGACCCTTGCGGTTCACGCCGCGAGCGACGTCCGTGGCGGCTTGCGGACAAGGTCCTCGATGAGCGCGCGCATGTCGGGCCGCGGTGCGGCGCGGCCAGTCGCACTGACCATGCCGCGGGCGCTGTCGAGCGCGCCCGGTGCGAGTTCATTGCCGAGCAAGCGCTGCTGCTCGTAGGGGCCCGGCAGCCAGAGCCGGCTGGCCTTTTCGGCGGTGAAGCCGAACCGCCCGTAATACGGTGCATCACCGACCAGCAGGATGGCTTGATGGCCGAACGCTGCGGCATCATCGGCGGCGTGCCTCATCAAGGCGGAGCCGATCCCGCGGCCCCGCCACGCCTCGTCGACGGCGAGGGGTCCCAGCAGCAAAGCCGGCCGATCCGGCCCGGCCGAGTGCCGACCACGCAGCCGTCGAACGCCGCGATGAAGGACAGGTTTTCAGCAGGCAGGCGACCTTCGCGCAACCGCTCCGCGGTTTTCTTCGCGCGCGACCGTCCCCACACGCGATCCAGCATCGCTTCGCGCCGCTCGACGTCCGTGGCGGTCTCATTGCGGATGGTGACCATAACGAACCTCCTTTCGCCAGCTCATGGCGTTCTTCGGTGCGGGACGATGGGAGCCGGTGGCGCCGGCTCCCGGCAATGTCAGATGTGGTAGGTCCGCAACGGCGGGAAGCCGTTGAAGGCGACGGCCGAATAGGTCGCCGTGTAGGCGCCGGCGCCATCGATCAGCACCTTGTCGCCGATCGCGAGGCTGACCGGCAGCAGGTACGGCTCGCGCTCGTAGAGCACGTCGGCGGAGTCGCAGGTCGGGCCGGCAAGTACGCAGGGGGCGACCTCGCCGTCGCGTGGCGTGCGGATCGGGTAGCGGATCAACTCGTCCATGGTCTCGGCGAGACCGCCGAACTTGCCGATGTCGAGGTAAACCCACCGCACGTCGTCGCCCTCGCTCTTCTTCGAGACCAGGACGACTTCGGCCTCGATAACGCCGGCATTGCCGACCATACCGCGGCCCGGCTCGATGATGGTCTCCGGAATGCGGTTGCCGAAGTGGCGCCGCAGAGCGCGGAAGATCGCCGTGCCGTAGCTTTTCACGGTCGGCACGTTTTTCAGGTACTTAGTCGGAAACCCACCGCCCAAGTTGACCATCGACAGCGTAATGCCGCGTTCGCCGCATTCGCGGAACACCGCGGCAGCCGATGCAAGCGCGCGGTCCCACGCCTGCGGATTGCGCTGCTGCGAGCCGACGTGGAACGAGACCCCGTATGGCTCGAGGCCGAGCCGGTGCGCATGCTCCAGCACGTCGGCTGCCATCGCCGGCTCGCAGCCGAATTTACGCGACAGCGGCCATTCCGCTCCGACGCAGTCGGAAAGAATGCGGCAGAACACACGGCTGCCGGGGGCGGCGCGCGCGATCTTCTCGACCTCAGCCTGGCAATCGACCGCAAAAAGACGCACGCCGAGCGCAAAGGCGCGCGCGACGTCGCGCTCCTTCTTGATAGTGTTGCCGTAGGAGATACGGTCCGCGGCCGCGCCTGTGGCGAGCACCATCTCGATCTCCTGCACCGAGGCAGTGTCGAAGCACGAGCCGAGGCTGGCCAGCAGCGACAGCACCTCCGGCGCCGGATTGGCCTTCACGGCGTAGAAGACGCGGGTGTCCGGCAGAGCCGTTGCAAAGCCGAGATAGTTTTCGCGCACAACCTCGAGATCGACGACGAGGCAGGGCCCGTCGTCGTTACGGTTGCGCAGAAAGTCGTGGATGCGCGCGGTCATTGGCGCTCTCCTTACCCAAGTTCAATGAGCCGTCGTCAGGCTCGGATTGAAATTCAGGCGGCAAAGCCGCCAGGCGTCAGCGGGTAAGGGGCCGGCGCTTCGCCGCGCGGTGGAGGCGCGGACGCTGCGGCGGGCTCTGCACCCGAGATGCTGCCTTGGATTGGAGCGGGATGACCCGTTCCGCACGGCCGGCAAGGATGGACAAGCCTCTGCGGTGTCGACCTTTGGAGGGCCGACGAGACCAGAGAAGCCCGCTCCGTCGTTGCTTTAAGCCGCGTCCCCCGTTGAGCGCGGGGTGCGCCGGTTTCGCCTCCGGCTGCCGGTCAAGTAGATCGGAGCTCAGGCACCGAGAACTCTGCCATAGGCTCAAGTCTCGGCGTTCGCTCCGGGCGGCTGTCCGGCCTCTTGTCCGGATGCCCACCAACCGGCACGCGGCCACAGGCACGTGCGAAATTGGGCGGACGCGAAATAGACACAACTGTCGCGAAATGCAAGCGCTTCTTTTGGCTAAAGCGAGATTTTTTGCCGCGGCGGAAATCGCCAGTCGATCGATCCTGTCGGACGCTGCGCGTCGTACAATCGTCACGTGACCGCACCACCATCCTGAGAGCTTGTTTGGCGCGCGGTGATCGCGTGACCGATGGAGGCAAAGCGATGAATGCGCGGAAGCTGAATTCCCGCCCAAGTCCAGAACGCATCCACGACGAGATGGTCGAAACCGTCGACGAAGAGCTCGAGATGGAGATCGACGATGACCGGTTGGCCGATTTGCTCAAGCACGTCCCGGCACAGCACTCGCGAGAATCACTCGATCGGTACACCTACTTCCAGGAGCTGCTGCGCCTGCAGAAGGAACTGATCAAATTGCAAGACTGGGTGGTGCACCAAAAGCTCAAGGTAGTGGTGCTGTTCGAGGGCCGCGATGCCGCCGGTAAGGGCGGGGTGATCAAGCGCCTGACGCAGCGGCTCAATCCACGCATCTGCAAGGTCGTCGCTCTCGCGTCGCCCACTGAGCGCGAACGCACCCAATGGTATTTCCAGCGCTATGTGGCGCATCTGCCGGCGGCCGGTGAAATCGTGCTGTTCGACCGCAGCTGGTACAACCGTGCCGGGGTCGAACGGGTGATGGGCTTTTGCACCGAATCCGACTGCCAGGAGTTCGTTCGCACGGTGCCGGAATTTGAACGCATGCTGGTGCGCTCCGGCATCATCCTGGTCAAATACTGGTTCTCGATCACCGACGAAGAGCAGAATTTACGCTTCTTGATGCGGATCCACGACCCGCTCAAGCAATGGAAGCTGAGCCCCATGGATCTGGAGTCACGAAGGCACTGGGAGAGCTACACCAAAGCCAAAGAGGAGATGCTGCAGCATACCCATATTCCGGAGGCGAGATGGTGGGTGCTCGAGGGCGTCGACAAGAAAAAGGCCCGGCTCAATTGCATCCATCACCTGCTGCAGCAGATCCCCTATCAGGACGTTCAACACGGTTCGATTGCGCTGCCGGAGCGGGAGCACAAGCCCGACTATGCGCGCCACCCCGTTCTCAAGGATTTGTATGTGCCGGCGATCTACTAGTGGTTCATCACAGTGATTTTGACGTTTTGATACCGAGCCATTCAGAAAATCGGCAAGCTTTCGGGCGGCACGAGGATTTCGATGCTTCTGGGGACGCCGGGTTGAGGTCGGATGAAGGCGTTTCGTTCGAGGGTTACGATCATCTGGTGGACCGTAGGCGGGCTGACACGGAAGTGGCGCTGGATGTCGGCTTCGGCGGGTGGGCGTCCGAACATGTAGGCGTAGGTATGGATGAAGGCCAGGCAATGACCCTGCTTCTCGGTGAAGCGCGCGCCTGATTTTTAACTCATCGCTGGATTCGTCCCGGCCTCCGACAAGGAGGCAAAGCATGAATGTACGTTATCGGGTCGAATTGAGCCAAGCCGAGCGCGATGAACTGACGGCGATGCTCGGCGGCGGCAAGCACGCGGCCCGCAAGCTCAAGCGGGCGCAGATTTTGCTGGCGGCCGATGGGGGCGGCCGCGACGAGGAGATTGCCCGGACCGTCAGTGTCAGCCTCTCCACCGTCGGCCGGACCAAGCGCCGTTTCGTGGAAGGCAATCTGGAGCGAGCCTTGAGCGAGGAGCCGCGTCCGGGCGCAGAGCGCAAGCTGACCGGCAAGGAGGAGGCCCTGCTGGTGGCGACCGCATGCGCCAAGCCGCCCGCCGGCCGCAAACGCTGGACGCTGACGCTTCTGGCCGACACGATGGTCAAGCTCACCGATCACGACAGCCTGTCGGGCGAGACCGTGCGCCGCCGGCTGGCCGAGAACGATCTCAAGCCATGGCGCAGGGACATGTGGTGCATTCCCCATGTCGATGGCGAATACGTCGCCCGCATGGAGGACGTGCTCGATCTCTACGCCGAGACGCCGGATCCCGCCTGGCCGCTGGTTTGCTTCGACGAGACCCCCGTCCAGCTAATCGGCGAGGCGCGCCGGCCGGTCCCGGCGCAACCGGGACAGCGCGAGCGCTACGATTACGAGTATCGCCGCAACGGCACCGTCAATCTCTTCGTCACCTTCGATCCGCATCGGGGCTGGCGCAACGTCAAGGTCACCGACCGCCGCGCCGCCGTGGACTACGCCCAATGCATGCGTGAACTCGTCGACGTCCATTATCCCGACGCCGCCTGCATCCGTGTCGTGCAGGACAATCTGTCGATCCATAAACCTGGGGCGCTGTATGAGGCCTTCGCGCCCGCCGAGGCTCGACGCATCCTGCGCCGCCTCGAATTCCACTTCACTCCGAAACACGCCAGTTGGCTCAACATGGTCGAGTGCGAGATCAGCGTGCTGCAGCGCCAGTGTCTCGGCCGCCGCATCGACGATCCCAAAAGGCTCCGAAACGAAATCGCAGCATGGCAACGGCAGCGAAATAAAACCCGAGCCAGCATCAAATGGATGTTCACAACCGACAAAGCCCGCGCCAAACTCGGCCGCGCTTATCCAGCCACCGCCAAAGAGTCAAAATCACTGTGATGAACCACTAGGGTACCCTCAAAAAGGTCGATGACACGACCGTCAATCGGTCTGGCGGTGAACGTCGTGCACGACAATCCCCAATCCGGCAGCGACTACACCGAATCCGGCATGGTGCTGCCGTGCCGGTTTCAAGGTCAGGAGGCCAATTTCGTCGTGCAGATGTATCTCGACGATGATCCGCCGATCGCCGCCGGGCGAGAAATCTGGGGCTTTCCGAAGAAGTACGCCCACCCAAAGCTGGAAATCGTGAAGGACACGCTGACCGGAACGCTGGAATACGCCGGACAGCTCGTTGCGATGGGGACGATGGGCTACAAGCACGAAAGCATGGCCGGCAACGGTGAGCGGACGATGGCTCTTCTGTCAAAGACGCAGATCAATCTAAAGGTCATTCCGGGCGTCGAAGGTCACCCTGAGATATGCCAGCTTGTCGCCTACAATCTGACCGATATCGCGGTCAAAGGATCGTGGCTCGGCCCCGGCAGGCTGCACCTCGTTCCCCATGTGAACGCGCCGGTTGCGGACTTCCCGGTTCGCAAGACCATTGGCGCGCATCATTTTGTCGCCGACCTGACGCTCCCCTATGGGCGTGTTCTCTATGACTACAATAAAGCCGTTACAGTAACGTCGACCGGCAAGGCGGCGTGACGTCAGTCTGACGCGAATGGAACGGTCGGCCGTGCTCCTGCCGACCACTCTACCAAGCTGGGAAGGGACACCAAAAACAAACAGCACGCGATGTTTTAGGAACCGCGGCATGTCGGTTTCTATTCCGATCGCAACCAAATTGTTGCATGACCTCGGCCTACAAAAAAGCAGCTGGCCAGTTTCCCGGAACAGCTCTACGCGCCTTAATGCTCGCGGGAGGCGCCCACCACCAGATCAGTGCCATTCGGCGATTGAGGTCGAGAGTGCGCTTTTTATTGGTTGCGGATGGCAATTTGTCGCAATTGTTTCATCGATCATCGTAATTTTAAACTCTAGTGATCTCAGCATCAACCACAGAGGTGAGGAATGCCGAATGATACTTTGGAACTCGATCAAATGCAGGCCGTTTATAAGTCGGCAGTCGAGGAATGGATAGCTGCGATAAAGCAGGAGGAGGCTCTTGCATCAGTCAACCATACGGTAGCCGAAGTCGATAAATGGGAGGGAGCTCATTTTGCCGAAGACTCAATTCGTAGCAAAGTGAAGGCTGCGAAGAAGAAATATGAAGACGCGCTGCGCGAAAAGTTCTTTGGGTTTTAAAAATAATTGCCCTCAGCCCAGCGACACATGACCGTCACATTGTCCCTCAACAAAACAAGCTTACTAAGGCTCTGACGGAATACCGCTATGAGGTAGCCGGTTGGAGTTGCGCATCAGAAAGGTTTTCTAAGAATACAACCTATGAGAAAGAGCGTTCACAAAATAGCGGAAGAGAACAGATCCAAGATACGGACTCCGTATTATCTGATCGATGAGGCGCGACTGCTAAAGAATCTCGAGAAAATCGGTTACGTGCGGGAAAGGTCGGGCGCGAAGGCGGTGCTGGCCTTGAAATGCTTCTCGACGTGGTCGGTATTTCCGCTCATGAGCAAGTACATGGATGGAACCACGTCGAGTTCTCTCTATGAGGCCAAGCTCGGTCATGAGCAATTTGGTGGCGAGACGCAGGCATACAGCGTAGCTTTTTCGGAGTCGGACGTCCGCGAAGCCCGAACCTTCGCGTCCAAAATCGTCTTTAACTCCATTTCTCAGCTTGAAACCTTCTATGACATCGCCAAGGGGATTCCTCTCGGTCTGCGCGTCAATCCCGGCGTGAGCTACTCCCACTTTGACCTAGCGGACCCAGCGAGGAACGGTAGTCGCCTTGGTGTGAAGGACATGGCCGCTATCGAAGGAGTCGCCGATAAGATCAGCGGACTGATGTTCCATGTAAACTGCGAAAATTCCGATTTCCTTGCATTTTCCGGCATTCTTGATCACATCGGCCGCGGATATGGAGCGCTGCTTGAGAAAATGGAGTGGATCTCACTCGGCGGCGGGATCGCTTTCACCGACGAGGGATATCCGCTCGATGAATTCTGCGACCGTCTTAAGAAGTTTGTGGGAGACTTTGATGTGCAGGTGTATCTTGAGCCGGGTGACGCGGCAGTGACGAGGGCGGGGTATCTCGTCACCCAAGTGCAGGATATCCTGCATTATGACCGCAGCGTCGCTATCATCAACGCGGCTGTTGAAACCCACATGCTCGACAATCTTATCTATCGCGAAGATGCGACCATTGTGCTGCCGGAAAACGGTTCGTGTCGCTATACAATCGCGGGCAATACGTGCCTTGCAGGAGACATTTGGGGCACCTACGACTTTCCGAAAAAACTCGAAGTAGGTGATTTCGTGATTTTCGACAACGCGGCGCGCTACACGATGGTCAAAGTAAACTGGTTCAACGGCGTCCAGATGCCCTCCGTCGTGGTGAGTTGGCTTGGTGGGAAGATTGAAGTTGTGAGGAAGTTTGAATACGATGACTTCTTTAAGAGCTTATCGTAATTCGTGTGTCAGAAATGAAGCCTAATATCCTCATTGTCGGCGCCGGTGCCGTCGCGCATGTCGCAGCACACAAAGCCGCACAGAACAACGACGTATTGGGAAATATTTGTATTGCCAGCCGCACGAAGGAGAAGGCCGAAAAGATCATTCAAAGCATCAAGCGAAAGCGCAGCATCGAGGACAAGAAGGCGCGCATTTTCGCCCGTGAGGCGGACGCTCTCGATATTCCCGCGATGGTGAACCTTATCAAGGAGACTGAGTTCTGCCATCGTCGTCAACCTCGGTACGTCATACATCAATATGTCGGTCTTGGAGGCCTGCATCCGTGTGAAAGCAGTCAGCGACCGGCCTGTGACATATATGGACACCGCCATCCACGAGGATCCGAAGAGGGTTGCCGAGAATCCGCCGTGGTATGCCAACTATGAGTGGAAGAAAAAAGCGGCGACGAAGAAAGCGGGCATCAATGCGATTCTAGGAGTTGGATTCGATCCGGGCGTAGTGAACGCGTGGGCCGCGCTCGCCGTAAAGCGTTACTTCGACAGAATCGACACAATAGATATTCTCGACGTGAATGCCGGCCATCACGGCAAGTACTTCGCAACCAACTTCGACCCCGAGATTAACTTTCGCGAATTCAAGAAGGTATGGACGTGGATAAACGGAAAATGGGTGGAGCGTCCGGTTCACTCTGAGAGGTGGGACTACACCTTTCCCATCGTCGGCACTCTCCCTGTCTACCTTAACGGCCATGACGAACTGCACTCGCTCTCCAAAAACATCAAGGCCAAGAGCATCCGTTTCTGGATGGGTTTTGGTGACCACTACCTCAATGTCTTCGGCGTGCTGCGCAATTTGGGGATGCTTTCGGAGAAGCCCGTGACGACCGCTGAAGGGGTGAAAGTCGTGCCTCTCAAGGTCCTAAAGGCTGTTTTGCCCGATCCTGCGTCGCTTGCCAAGACATACACAGGCTGGACCTGCATCGCCGACCTCGTGAAAGGTTGGAAAGACGGTAAGTGGCGTGAGGTGCTCATCTACAACAACTGCAACCACGCCAAGTGCTACCGCGAGGTTGAATCGCAGGCCATTTCTTATACGGCCGGCGTACCGCCGATTGCGGCTGCGATACTCGTAGCGAGAGGTGAGTGGGCGCCGCGTACGATGGTAAATGTGGAAGAGCTCGACCCGGAGCCGTTCTTGAAGCAGCTCGACAAGATGGGACTTCCGACCAAATTGAAAATCACGACTCCCAAAAACGGGAAGCCGAGCAAAGACGGCATGCCGATCTCCGCTACCAAATCCAACAGCATCACCACACACGCGATCTGGTAGCGCTTGGATGGGAAAGCAAAGATCGGGTTTCTGGACGAATTTCGCTCGGATTGAATTGATGGGTGGCCTCGTCATGCGACGCGCTGAAGCGTGCTTTCGCCCGCCTTTTGCGGCGCTAGCCAGCGCGGGCTAGTGGACAAATTCCCTGTTCTTATGCGCAGGACCTGACCGTCAATGAGCACCGTGCAAGCGCCACACTGGGCGATGCCGCAGCCGAACTTGGTGCCGGCAAGCTTCAACGAGTCACGTAGGACCCACAGTAAGGGGTCTCCGGCTCCAGGTCCACCGTATAGGCGCTGCCGTTGACGATGAGCGAGATCGACATTCCGCTTCCTCCCCTATCGCCGAATGAGTGCGACTTGACCCGCAAGCTCTCTACGCACGAGTTGCGCAGCAGCAAGTATTTTTCAGTTTCTTAAACCGAAATCAATGTCTCGACTGCTGCGACGCACCCTCCGCGTCCGCTAATGGAATAGTCCGGCCGTGCTCCTGTCCCGCCAGCGATCGAAGTTGGCAAGGGGCGCCGAAGATAAGGAGCAATGCCATGTCTCAGATACTCTACGCCACAATTGGCACCGATATCGGCGAGAACTCATCCCACGTTGTTGGCCTTGATCAGCGCGGCGCAATTGTGCTGCGGCAAGCATTCGCCCCGCTTGCCTGATCGTGTTCTCACCAGCGATTCCGGCTCGTGCGCCAATTGGTATGCGCGCCGATCTGAAAATGCGGCGTGGCATGACGCTGGAAAAAACCGGGGCTGCTGTTCTCCGACTTAAGCGCCAGATTTTCCCTGTTCTTCGAGAAAAATTCCCTGATACGAGTTTATGCTTTCCCTGTTCTGTACTTAGGGCTTATAGATAAGCCGCCGTCAGTTACGCTTTTTGACCACACGATGAGACAGATCAAAGCAATTCAGGCTGACTCCCTCTGGGAATTGGCTCTGGCTTAAACGTCATGGAATAGCCTCTGAGCATGGTGCTGATTGGAATTTTCGTCGGCTTAAGCCGCTCCACAATTCTGTGCCGCTGTTCGGAGTCCATTCGCGAGCCGATATAAATTTGGGCAACACATTTTTGATGACGGTCGAAGACTTCGCCTTGCCCTGAAAACATCCGCCATTCGCGAGAGTACCATCTTGGCGAGTTCATCAGGCGGCGTCCTTATAAGTCCAACATTAGGTTCTTCTTCGTTGTAATACATTCGCACGAATCGTGTTTCTTCTGGCAGATGTCTCAGTAGCTCGACTAGATCGTAGGCAATGACACCTCTAAAATCACTGGCATAGTGCGCCACGATTCGGCCCGTTCTTTCAGCTCGTACTCGTCTTCAAGGCGAGCGTACAGCGTCTCCAGATCATGACGGTCCCAAACGACATCCGGCTTTTCGGCAACCGCGACACGGCCGGAGACCCGATGCTGGACCAAGAGAGCGTTGCCGATTTGTTTGAGTATATCGCGGCGTCAGTGCCATATCTGGTAGCCGGTCTGGTAACCGGCGACCAGGAGCTCGACGGCGATCAAGACGACGATGATGATCTCTAATCGCAAAGAACGTTTTGTGTCGATGATATCGGTCAGGACTTTGGCGGTTTCGGCGATGACCGAGAGTTTCCGCGACAGAGCTTCTGCGCGCTCCCTCAGCTCGTATTCGTCTTCCAGGCGAGCGTAGAGCCTCTCCAGATCGTGACGATCCCACACGACATCCGGCTTGTCGGCAACCGCGACGCGGCCGGAGACCCGGTGCTGGACCAGGAGCGCGTTGCCGATATGCTTGAGAATGTCGCGCCGGCCGGCGCCAACCCTGCCTTTCTCGGCAAGCTGCCGTGCAAAAGGTTCGACGACCTCGAAAACGGCCGCAACTTCACGTTCGTCGCGGGCAAGGACCACGCTCTTCGACAGCGCATCCGCGATAACAATCAAGCGCTCCGGCGTGATCGTCCTCAGCGTTATTGGACCGCCCGGCAGAATCTGATCGTCCTTGTCGGGGTCAACCTCGATCGTGACCGTCTCCTCTTCGCGAGGAGCCACCGGACGGATCAGCCGGGGTTGCAGGGTGCGGAGGACTTCGTTCTCCTCCTCTGGCGTGAGCCCCATGAGGACAGCGACGCCATAGCGGAACAGTGCGACAAAGCCGTCTTTGCCGAATTTATAGGTCAGCGGGGCACTTGAGACGATACCATCGCGTTCCAGACTTGAGGTGTCGACACGATCGCTCAAGAGAAGCGCTCTGCCTCTTTGCCGGCTCTGCGAGGGTTGCGAGCTGTTTGTCGGTGCAGACATCAATGAGCCGGGTTGTTCGGCGTGAGCGCGAGGTTACGCTGCGAATACCTCGCCGGCACTCACTCGGCACCGCGAAGCTCGGTCGAGCGTCGCTTCGTGCGGCTATCCCTTGGCCTCTGCCTCGCGCGCCAATTCGTCTGCGGTCAGGGGTGCCGCTTCGGGATCGAATGACGTCCATCCAGACGCCCGATAACTGGCAACGCGCAGCCGCACGTTGATCGCACCGCGATCGAGAATGGCTTCATAGCGGCTCCTTTCCGCTTCAGGAACCCGGGCGCTGACGAGCGTAGCACCCCGCCGCAGGCATTCGGCAAATTCGTGTGCCTCGTCGCCGCTGATGCCGGCCTGTGACAAGACCCCGAGCGCGCCGCCGGCCAGGCCGCCGGCCGCAGCGCCTGCCGCGGTCGCGGCAAACCATCCGGTCGCCACAACGGGCCCGATCCCGGGGATTGCGATCAGCCCGAGCCCGGTCAGGAGGCCCGCAAGCCCGCCGAGCGCCGCGCCGATTTCGGCTCCGGTCGCCGCGCCGCCGACGCGATCGCCGCGGGTGAGTAGGCTGATGTCGGATTTCGATATGCCTGCCTTTTGCAACTCCTCAACTACGGCGGCGGCGTCAGCATGGTCATCGTAGAGGCGTATGATGGTGACGATCATTGTTATATCCCCGTGTAGCCTGCTTGGACGTCGATGGTCCAAAGACGGGTATCAACAGATAGCATGCCGGGGAAGCTCTCTGCGAGCATACGAATGGTCGCTCGGCAAGGGCTTGGTCGGCTCCGAGGTGCCGTATCGGCCGTCGAGGCCGGACGTCTTTGTCAGGACTGATATATCCCAACGCGGAAATTCGATACCGTATAGAGTTGATTTTGTTCCATATCTCGCAGACATTTCCGTGCAGTGGGACGAGGCGTGAGAAGGAGATAGGCGATGAAAGCGGGATTGCTGGCCCTGGCCGCACTGATCGCTTCGGTCGCAACCGGCGCTTTAGCGTAAGGCGTTGACCTTTCGGGGCAGTATCGATGCGTGCAGGGGTGCAAGGGCGGTCTGGCCGGCCCGGCCTACATCACCCAAACCACCGCCTCCTCCGCGTCATAAATAAGAACCGAGGAGTGCCCGATACGGTCGCCGGGGCGCCTGCCGCGGCGAGACGGCGGGTCAACCGAATCACAACGGACGCCAATGAGAGATCGATAACGGCGTGCAGCGGGTGCGCCGCGAGGGCAAATCCTTCGCCTCAACAAGGCCTTCGCTAAAAACGAGGAGTGAACGACCCCATGGCCAAGAAGAACCATGACGCCATCAAGCAGCAACTCATCTTGGCCGGAAAGGTTTTGGCGGCCAATGGGCAGGACGATTTTACGCGCGGCCACATTTCGATCCGCGTGCCCGGCGATCCGAGCCTGTTTTTCATGAAACCGCATAGTGTCGGTTTGGACGAGATCACGCTGAAGAACATCCTGACCATCGATCTCGAGGGTAACGTCGTGGCCGGGCCGTCGCGGCGGCATAGCGAAGTCTACATTCATTCGGAAATCTTCAAGGTGCGTTCCGATGTGAATTGCGTCGTTCACACGCACCCGACCTATTCGGTTGCGTTCTCGGCAACCGGGCGGCCGCTGAAATGCTACAGCCAGCCGAGCGCGCTGTTCTACGAATCGCTCGGCGTCTATTCGGACACGATCAATCTCATCCGCAGTCACGCCATGGGCGCGGGCGTTGCCAAGGCGCTGGGCTCCGGCCGCGCGGTTCTCCTCAAGAATCACGGCGTCGTGTCGACCGGAAAGACGATCGACGAGGCGGTCATCGGCGCGATCATGCTGGAAAACGCGACGACCGTTCAGATGATCGTCGAAGCGGCCGGCGATCCGGCACCCGAATTCTCACGCGCCGATATCGAGAAGCTCAAGCACGACATCGGGCAAGCCGAGCAGTTCAAGATCAATTTCGATTACCTGGTGCGCCGGCTCAAGGGTCGCGGAAAATAACGCCGCACTATATCGGCCGGAAAAAAGACTCAGTCGGCTCCGAACGAAATCGACGTCAGGCGACTTCTCGGCTGCGAGCGCCGACAATCGTCGGACGCGAGTGGACCGTCTCGGGCCCAAGCGGGTCCGGCTGATTGTTCTTTGCGCCACTCGGTCGTGCGGTCCGGTTCAAATTCTTGGTTTGATGATCGCCCCAGGCCAAGACGGCCGCGAACAGCAGAAATGCGGCGACGATGATGGAAAGGACGACAATCTGATCGGTGGACATGGCCGTGCTCCTCTTTTCGGCCATGATGCCGTCATCCAGGAGGTCTGCTTTGATTTAGATCAACGCCACCGGCTGTCGAGTGTCCGCGGCCGCTGATTGGGAATTCGGAAACGGAATTTCGGCACAGAGCCCGCAAGGTCCGGATAAGAGCGCCGAGATCGCGAAGTCCGCTGTAAGCAGGGGGCGGCTTCCTGCCTCTGCGGAGCAGCCTGTGGACTGCCGTCCACGCCGAGCGCACCGAATACTCCATGGTGAACACCACGTCGCCGGGTTGTTCGCAGAACTGGCCGATAAAGGCAAAATTGGTCGAACCGCTCGGAACGATGTCCGGCCTATCGGTCGTGCGTCGCGCAAGACAGACAGACGCTGCTCACATAGGGCAGCAGGCACGGAATGCAGAATGATGATGCGATGATCGCGTCGGCGTGTTCGGCGAATCCGAGATGCATCAGAACCTCGTTGAGTATTTCTGCGCCGCCGCATTCAAGCATCGACTTCTGCACAAAATTTCCAGGCCGTTCCGGATAAATGCCGTAGCCCCACCAGATCAGTGTTCCCTCCGGCCGGTCGACTGGTGGAACAACACGATGGTGATCAGCCAATTGGAATCCTTGAATGTTATCAGGCCGCCGCGGCGAACAGATCGGGAGCAGATGCAAGAAACGAATGAAGTAGCGGCGCATCTCAATAGCGCTGTGCTCCGGAACGAATGCCATGATGGAGCTCCAGATCGCCCAGATGTTCGTCGTGAAGAAATCGGCAGTGACACAGTCCTTTATTCTTTTGCCTTGCAGCAGACGCTCCGGGGTCAGTATCAATTTTATGGACTGAAATCTTTGCCGAATGCTCAGATCAAGATACGGGACGACGATCCTGGCGCCGTGCTCGACAAGTCTTGCCTCGTCGAACCAGGGGTAGCGCTCGTTGAACTCGGCGATTTCCTGCTAGATCGATTTTCTGGGATCGCTCGCGGACGGAATGATGGAAAACAGGTCCATGGCGCAGCGATATTGCCATTCGAAGACTCTGCTGCCGGGAAAGATATAGCCGGTCTCTGCACTGCCGGCGGCAGGCAACGCGCCGCCAAGCTGATCGCGCGCTTCGTAAATGCAGATATCGCTGCCATCGACGCCGCCCTCCTTGATCAAATAGACGGCGGCGGCGAGCGACGCGAGTCCTCCCCCGATCAGATGCGCTTTCATGGAATGCTTTTCCGCGTGGCATGTCGATCCCGTCTATTTGACGGAGCCAAACCGAAGCGATGTTTGATATGGATCAAGATTAGAACGCAAAGATACCGCAGGGTATCCTGTTCGAGCTCAAGCCTCTAAGATCGACCGAAGAACAAGGCAAGGTAAACGTTGAAGTCGATGATCAATGTCGATCTATCGCCTTGATAAGTTGTTCGCTCCGGCCTCGATCGCCATTGTGGGCGGAAGTCTGCACGAGGCATCGGCCGGACATGCCGTCCTGCGAAACCTGCATTCGGCCCGATTCCCCGGAGCGATCCATCTCGTCAATCCGCACTGTCAAACGATTGAGGGTATCCGTGCTGTTAGCGCATATGAATCACTTCCCAGTGTTCCGGACCTTGCTGTCATAGATCTGCCTCCCGCGGCGACGCCGTCGGCCGTCGCGTCGATCGGCGCCAGGGGCACCGCCGCTGCGATCGTTTTGACAGGTGGCCTCGGCCACGGACCTGGTTCTTACGCGGATCAATGCGAGCGAGCAGCGCGCGCCGCCGGCGTGCGCCTGGTCGGGCCGAATTGCCTCGGCGTTCTCGTGCCTCAGGCGAAGTTGAACACGAGCTTTGCCGCGACCATGCCGCGCGAGGGCGATCTTGCCCTGATCTCGCAGTCGGGCGCGATCGCGGCGGGCTTGGTGCAATGGGCCGCAACGCGCGAGATAGGATTTTCGGCGATCGCCTCGATAGGCGATAGTCTTGATGTGGATTTTGGCGATCTGCTCGATTACTTCGCCGTGGATCGCGCCACGCGTGCGATTTTGCTTTACCTTGAATCGATCAAGGACGCGCGCAAATTCATGTCCGCTGCGCGATCCGCGGCGCGGACAAAGCCTGTTCTTGTCGTCAAGTCAGGGCGCCACGCCGAAGCCGCAAAGGCTGCGCTGACCCATACCGGAGCGCTCGCCGGGTCTGACTCCGTGTACGATGCCGCGTTTCGGCGCGCCGGTCTGCTCCGCGTGTTCGATCTCGACGAATTGTTCGCGGCGGCCGAGACATTGGGGCGTTTGACGGCTTTTTCCGGCAGTAGGCTCGCAATCCTGACCAACAGCGGCGGCCTCGGCGTCCTCGCTGTTGACGGCCTTGCCGATCTCGGCGGCGAACTGGCCACGATTTCCCCGGGCGCGATGGAAAAGCTCGACAAAGCGTTGCCGTCCATTTGGTCGAGGTCAAATCCGGTTGATATCTGCGGCGATGCCGATGGCGCAAGATACGCCGTCGCGCTCCAGCATCTGCTTGAGGATGAGAACAACGACGCGGTCCTGGTGATGAACGTGCCGACGGCGTTGGCATCGCCGCTCGAGGCCGCGAATTCGATCGTCGTGATGGCCAAGAATTATCGCAAGCAGCAGATGCGCACGAAACCGACATTTGCCGTCTGGGTCGGCGGCAGCGGTCCCGCTCTGCAAGCGCTCGATAGCGCCGGAATTCCGAACTATGCGACAGAGTCGGACGCGATCGGCGGCTTCATGCACCTCGTGCGTTACCGAAAGCTGCGCGACTTGCTGATGGTGACACCCTCTAGTCTGCCGCAGGATTTTGTGCCGGACGTTGCTGCGGGCCGGGAGGCGATCGAGGCGGCCCTTCGCGACGGCCGGACGTGGTCGATCCGATCGAAACGAACAGACTTCTGTCGGCTTATGGGATTGCTAGCGCGCCGGCTGTTCCCGCGCACAGCGCCGACGAAGCCGTCGCAGCCGCGAAGCCTTATCTTGATCGGGGAATGGCGGTCGTCGTCAAGATTGTATCGCCCGATATCGCGCACAAGTCCGACGTTGGCGGTGTGCGCCTCAATCTCGGCAACGAGAACGCCGTTCGCGCGGCGACAGTCGACGTTCTAGAGCGTGTGCGGGCCGCGAAACCCGATGCGTGCGTCACCGGTGTTGCCGTCGTCCCGATGGTCGTTCGACCAAAGGCCCGCGAGCTTATCGCGGGCATTGCCGATGATCCGACCTTCGGTCCGGTTATTGTTTTTGGGCAGGGCGGAATGGCGGTCGAAGTCATCAGCGACAAGGCGCTGGGGCTGCCGCCGCTTGACCTTGAACTCGCGCATTCACTTGTGGCGAGGACGCGGGTATCCCGCGTCCTCAAGGCCTACCGCAATGTGCCGGCCGCCGATGAGCGCGCCGTGGAGCTCCTGTTGGTTAAGCTGGCGCAACTCGCAGCCGATCTGCCGGAGGTCCGCGAGGTTGATCGCCGATGAAAACGGCGTCATCGCCGTCGATGCGCGTGTTTTGATTGCACCGCTCGAAAAGTCTCGCCGCGGTCCGTCGGGGCATCCGCGATTTGCAATCAGGCCCTATCCGAAGGAATGGGAGCGGCACATCAAGCTTCGCGACGGCACAGTGGTTCTGGTTCGTCCGATCCGGCCGGACGATGAACCCCTGTACCCGCCGTTTTTCGCCGCCGTGACCCCGCAGGATTTGCGGCTGCGCTTCTTCGCGCCCGTCAAGGATTTCAGCCACGGTTTTATCGCGCGCTTTACTCAGATCGACTACGCACGCGCGATGGCATTCATTGCTGTGGAGGAGGCGAGCAACGACATGCTCGGCGTGGTGCGGCTGCACGCCGACGCGAACTATGAAGCCGGCGAATATGCCATCCTTCTTCGCTCCGATCTGAAAGGGCGTGGCCTCGGCTGGCGGCTCATGGAGCTGATTATCGAATATGCCCGTGCCGAAGGCCTTCGCTCGATCCACGGGCAGGTTCTGCAAGAGAATGCGACGATGCTGAACATGTGCCGTAATCTCGGCTTCAAGGTTGCGTCCGACCGCGAGGATCCTTCCGTGTCCTTCGTAGAGCTTACCCTTTAGCCGGCAGGATCGCCGTCAGCCTTTGAGATCGTCGTCCGGCAAAATGCGGAGCGCCGCGCCGTCGAGATCGTCGTATTGGCCACTCCTAAGCGACCAAAGGAACGCAATAAGCCCGGTGAGGCCGAGGAGCAGCGCCAGGGGCACGAGGTAGACAAGGACATTCACGGCTGACCTCTTCCTATGCGCAACAGTCGAACGCTACCGGATCGAGTGTCTGTTGGTCGCTCATTTGATCCGTTGGCGAGGCGGTGACGCGAGCGGGCGGCGTTTCGCACGGTTCAAGCGCCAGACTATTCCCCGCGCCCACTTCCTCCGCTCCCAGGGCCGGTACGATGGCGTCAGCCTTCGTGGCGAGGCGAGCCCGCAGAGCGTTCAGCGTGACAAGGATCGAAGAACCGGACATGGCGGCGGCGGCAATCAGCGGCGTAACATAGCCAGCGATAGCGATCGGCACGGCGAGAGCGTTATAGATCACCGCGAGCGCCAGATTCTGCCGCATCAGCGTGCGCGCTCGCCCCGCAACCGCCACCGCGTTCAACACTGGCGCCAGACGATCGCCGAGGAACACCGCGTCGGCCTGCGCCTGGGTGAGGTGAACAGCCGTAATGGGCGACATGGAGACGTGCGCGGCGGCGAGCGCGGGCGCATCGTTCAATCCGTCACCGACCATCAGGGTTCGACGGCCTTGCGATTTCATGAGTTCGATCACCGCGATCTTTTCCGCAGGCGTCAAGCCGGCATGCCATTGCCGGATGCCAAGTTCGTTCGCGACCGGTAATACGGCCGACGGGCGATCTCCTGAGAGGATGATGAGATCGAGGCCACACTCGCGTAAAGCCTTTGTCACCGCAACGGCGTCAGCTCGCAACGATTGACGGACCGCAAAGACCGCGTGGCGGCCGGCATGGGTGAAGGCGATGAAGGACGCGCTGCCGTCGTGCGCCATGGTTTGTGTCGCGGCGTCGGCGAGGCCGCAAAACGTCACGCCGCCGAGGCGCGCTTCTTCGCCGTTGATCAAGGTGCGAACGCCTTGCCCCGCCGTCTCGACTGCGCCGGCGTAAGGGGTCCGGCAGGCCGCCTGGCGGGCCAGGGAAGCGGCAAGCGGATGATGGCTCGAGAGTGCCAAACGGGCCGCCATCTCGCGCAATTCGGGCTCGACCGCTGACGTGTCGACGCAAGGTTCGGGCAGCGTCAACGTGCCGGTCTTGTCGAAAACTACGGCGTCCGCTTCGGCCAACCGTTCGATAGCATCGCCGCAATTGAGGATGACGTTCGATCGGAACAACTGTCCGGAGGCGACGACCTGGACAGTCGGAATGGCAAGCGCGAGTGCGCATGGACAGGTGATGATGAGGACGGCAATGGCGGTAACCAGCGAGTCGTGCAGCGAGGCGCCAGCGGCCAGCCAGCCGACGGCCGTCAGTGCGGCGGTCGCATGGACGACGGGAGCGTAAAGCCGCGCTGCGCGATCCGCGAGCTGAACGGTCCGCGACTTTGCTTCGGTCGCCTTTTGCAGCAGGCGCTCCACCTCCTCGACGAGGGTGCCAGCTCCGGCCACCCTGACGCGCATTGTGAACGCGCCTGAAAAATTCACGCTCCCGGCATAGACGTCATCGCCCTCTTTGGCGGCGCGGGGTGTCGTCTCGCCTGTCACCAAGCTCTCGTCGATTTCGGATGCGCCGCTAATGACCGTGCCGTCGGCGGGAATGCGTTCACCAGGCCGAACGAGCAATCTGTCGCCGGCCTTCAACGCGCCGATCGGGACCTGCGTCAGCGACTCATTCTCATCAAACCGGTGTGCGAATTCAGCTTTCAGCGTTGCAAGGTTGCCCGCAAACACTCGAGTTTTACGCCGCACTGCCTGCTCAAGATAGCGGCCACAGAGCAGAAAGAACAGCAGCATGATGGCCGAATCGAAATAGGCATACATCGAATGCGTTGCCGTCTCGTAGAGCTAGAGGCCGAGGGCGAGCACGACGCCAACCGAGATCGGCACGTCCATGTTGAGTTGCCTGGCGCGAATAGCGCGGCCCGCGCTTTGAAAGAACGGCAGGCCCGCATAGGCGGCCGCCGGCAACGCGATCAGCGCCGACAACCAATGAAACAGATCGCGGGTCTCCTGCGTCATGTCGGTGACGTTGCCCGACCAGATCGAAATCGACAGCAGCATCACGTTCATTGCAGCGAAACCAGCAACAGCAAGACATTTCAGCAGCCGCTTGGCTTGCCGGCTCTCTTCGGCCTCGACGCGTTCCGGCGCAAACGGATGAGAGCGATAGCCGATGTTTTCGAGCGCCTTGACGATCTGCGCGGCGCCGATTTCAACCTCGCGCCAGTCGACGGACAGCCGCCGCTGGGTGAAATTCAGCCGCGCATCGATGACGCCCGGCAACTTTGCCAGCCCACTCTCGATCTTGCTGATGCAGGCGGCGCAGCTGACGCCTTCTACGGCGAGCGTCATGTGCGCCGTGCCTGCATCGCCGTGGTCGACGAACATCGATAGATCGAGAGATTCTGCCATGATCGGCGCTACCGCAGCACGACGCGATTGATTGATCGAAAAGCCCGTTCATCCTGACGCGACAGTTCGATGACGAGATCCCACTGGCCGGCCGAGAGGTCAGCGTTGCCGTGGTAACGGCCAGGCGAATCCATTTTGACCTCGACGGTGCGATCCAGCCGGCGATCCGTCGGGCGCTCGAAGACGGCGGTTGCCTCGATGCCTGTCAGCAATTGACCTCCGGCGTTACGGGCCTCGATGTCCACGCGCTCGCTGCCGTCGGCAGCCGGAGTCAACTTGGCGCTGACGTGCCAATGCTGCGCGTCCTGCTGTTTTGCAAGGGTAACCTCGTGTTCGAACTTGCGCCCAGCCTGATAGGAGCTTTCCGTATCGAGGCCGCTGAATGTCGACAGCGCGGCATGGATCATCACGCCGTTGACGGCGAAGACGACGCCGAAGAAGCCCAACAGGCAGAACAGCACCATTCGTCCCGTGATCTGCCGCGGCGCTCGTGCCGAATTCACGGCGATGTTTGTTTCAGATTGCTTGTTCATCGGAGGTCATCGTCCGTTTCATCGATCTGGCAATCCGGCTCCACTCTACGGGCCTACGAAATGATCGGTGGCGCTCGCGGCGGCTCCGCCCTTGTCAGGAACGATCGTGAAGGTGAGGGGGATCGATGCCCCCGGTTCGAACGTGTCGTAGGTCTTGACCAGCACGCGGACTTCACGGGTTTGGTCGGGCCCGACTTCGATCACCGGGTTATTGCCGACACGCGTCGGGCTGCCGATGACTTCGACGTCGGCGTCGGCGATGCCGGACACTTTTAGGATGTAATTCTGCGTATCGAGGGTCTTGTTGAGAATGCGCACGGCGTAGGCGTTGCGCACAGCGCCGTCCGAGAGGCGTACGAACATCGGGTTGCGATCGTGGATGACACTCACGCCGTCATTACGGCGTGTCGCGAGCGTATATGTCATGATGCCGCCCACCACGGCGATGATGACCGCATAGAGCACCGTCCGCGTGCGGACGATTCTGTAGAGCGGCTTGAGGCCTTCTTGCCGCCGTTTGATGTTGATGTCGGTGTCGTAGGAAATAAGACGGGCGGCGCGGCCGATCTTTGCCATCACGGCGTCGCATGCATCGATGCAAAGACCGCATTGAATGCAGCCGAGATCGGGACCGTTACGGATATCGACGCCGGTCGGGCAAACATGGACGCATTGCTGGCAATCGATGCAGTCGCCAGCCGGCAGGCCTTGTGCGTGCAGAGCTTCCGACTTTTTCAGCGACGCGCGAGGCTCGCCGCGGTCGTAGCGATAGGTGACATTGAGCGCATATTCATCCGTCAACGCGGCTTGGATTCGCGGCCAGGGGCACATGTAGGTGCAGACCTGCTCGCGCATCCAGCCGGCAAGCGCGTATGTCGTGAAGGTGAGGATGCCGATAAAGGCGTAGGCAGTAAACGGAGCCCGGAACGTTGCGAGGTCTTTGACCAGCGTTGGGGCGTCGGCGAAGTAGAGCACCCATGCGCCTCCCGTCCACCACGCGATGATGATCCACCAGAAGTGCTTCGAAGCCGCGCGCGCGATGCGTTCAAAATCCCACGGTTGCTGGTCGCGCAGCAGATGCTCGCGCCGGTCTCCTTCGATCCAGCGTTCGATGGTGACGAAGAGATCGGTCCAGACCGTTTGCGGGCAGAGGTAGCCACACCACACACGCCCAGCAACCGCGTTCATCAGGAACAGCGCCATCGCAGCGATGATCAGCAGACCAGTCAGGTAATAGACCTCCTGCGGCCAGATTTCGATGAAGAAGAAGTAGAAGCGCCGGCCCGGAAAATCGATGAGAACGGCCTGATGCGGGGCGTTCGGACCGCGGTCCCAGCGCACGAACGGCAGCAAATAATAGATGCCAAGTGTCACGAGCAGGACGATCCACTTCACGGTTCGGAACGTGCCTGTGACGTGTTGCGGATAGATCTTCTTGCGCGCGGCGTAGAGCGGCTCGTCATCTCCCGGTTCGCCGAGGCTGCTGATTGAGGGGAGCGGCGCCTGCTCTGCCTGCTTCACTAGCGCGGCCAGTGGCGACTCAGAGTTCGCCCCCGAACCGGCATCTTGCATGGCAATCGCCACGGTGCGGCCGGGGCACACGGTTACTTCTCCCCGCCGCCGAAGGTGTGCACGTAGACCGTCAGCGCTTTGATCGTGGCCGGGTCGAGCTTTGAACCCCACGCCGGCATGACGCTGCCGCGGCCATTATAGATGCCCTCCATGAGGGTCGCCTTGTCGGGTGCGTAGAGCCAGATCTGGTCGGTCAGATTGGGCGCTCCGACTTCCCGATTACCCTTACCTTGCGGTCCGTGGCAGACGGCGCAATTGTCGGCGAAAATCTTGGTTCCGCGTGTCAGGTCGGCTTCGGGCGTCGTTGGCAGACCGGACAGCGAGCGTACATAGTCTGCGACGGCTGAAATGTCGTCCTGCTTGAGGATGCCGTCTCGACCGAACGCGGGCATCGAACCCTGGCGACCCTCATCGTCCGCGGAGCGGGCGCCGTGCACGATGGTTTGCTGGATGTCTTTGAGCGTGCCGCCCCAGAGCCAGTCGTCATCGGTGAGATTAGGATAACCCCTGGCGCCGCCGCCGCCGGCGCCGTGACATGGCGCGCAATTGTCCGCGAAGGCGCGGCGGCCAAGCGCGCGCGCGAAGTCGAGGAGTTCGGGCTTTGCCTCGATATCCTGAGGCGTTGCTGCTGCGAGCTGCGCCATCATCGCGCTGCGCTGCGTCTGCAGCGCCGCGAGATCGGTTGCCACAGCCGAGCGCGAATTCCAACCAGATACGCCAGGTGTAAATCCCGAAATGAGCGGCCAAGCCGGATAGACCACCCAATAGCCAATTGACCAGACAATCGCGGCGTAGAAGAGCCAAAGCCACCAACGCGGCAGCGGCGTATTGAGCTCACGGATGCCGTCCCATTCATGCCCCGTGGTCGCGACTTCCACCTTTGTCCCTTGCTTCGCGCGGTCAGCCATCTCAGTCCGGAGCGGTATACGCGCGGATTTGTCAAACTGCTTCTGGTTCGATGGCCACAGTGCGTAGACGAGAATCACCACAAAGAGCCCGACGAAATAAACGAGGCCCCAGGTTTGCGCGAAGTGCGAAAAAATTCGTAAGTCGGCGACACGGTGATCTCCTCAGCGGATATTTGCTTTGTTGTCGTAGAGCTTGAAGTCGACGAGCGTTCCGAGCATCTGCAGGTAGGCGATCAGCGCGTCGGCCTCGGTGACACGGGTGGGATTACCGTCGAAGTCCCGCACTTGAGCTTTTGGGTAGCGGCGGGTCAGGTCGGCCGCACCCGGAGCGTCGGTAGTCGTCTGCGTACGCACGTCGGCCCGCGCATTCGCGATCATGTCGTCCGAGTAGGGCACCCCGAGCAGCGCCTGCACCTTCATGTCCTCGGCGATATGCGAGAAGTCGAGATCGGTGGTGAAAAGCCACGGATAGCTCGGCATGATGGAGCCCGGCACCACGGAGCGTGGATCCAGCAGATGATCGCGTTGCCAATCATCCGAATACTTGCCGCCGACGCGCGCCAGATCGGGACCGTTGCGCTTCGATCCCCATTGGAACGGATGGTCGTACATGCTTTCGGCGGCGAGCGAATAGTGCCCGTAGCGCTCCACCTCATCGCGCAGCGCGCGGATCATTTGCGAATGGCACAGGTAGCAGCCCTCGCGGACGTAGATATTGCGGCCGGCGAGTTCGAGCGGCGTGTAGGGCCGCATGCCCTCCGCCGTCTCGATCGTGCTGCGCAGGTAGAACAGCGGCACAATCTCGACGAGACCGCCGATCGCTATGACAATCAGGATTCGTAGCAGCAGATAGATCGAATTTCGTTCGAGGAGCCAGTGCTTCTGCCAAAGCGACGACGAACCGGCTCTCGGCGAACTGGAAGAAACCGACATGACGTTCCTCCTATTCGGCCGGAGCAAGGCTCGCAGCAGGCGCGAGCTGTTCACGCGGATAGATAGTCCGCCACACGTTGAAGGCCATGATCAGCGCACCGACGAGGAACAGAAGACCGCCCAGTGCCCGGATCACATAGAACGGATGCATCGCCTGGACCGTCTCGATGAAGGAATATTCGAGAAAGCCGAGACTAGTGTAGGCGCGCCACATCAATCCCTGGAGGATGCCGGACACCCACATCGAGGTGACGTAGACAACAATGCCGATGGTCGCGATCCAGAAGTGCCAACTGACGAGCCGCAGCGAGTAGAGCGGCCGATTCCACAGCCATGGCACGAGGCAGTAGATCGCTCCAAACGAGACGAACCCGACCCAGCCGAGCGCGCCGGAATGGACGTGGCCGATGGTCCAGTCTGTGTAATGCGAAAGGGAGTTGACCTCTCTCACGGACATGACCGGTCCCTCAAAGGTCGACATGCCGTAGAACGCGACCGAGAGCACCAGCATGCGCAGGACCGGATCGGTCCGCAGCTTGTCCCACGCGCCTGACAGCGTCATCAGGCCGTTGATCATGCCGCCCCACGACGGCATCCACAGCATGACCGAGAATGTCATGCCGAGTGTCTGTGTCCAATCCGGCAGCGCCGTATAGTGCAGATGGTGCGGGCCGGCCCAGATGTAGAGAAAGATCAGCGCCCAGAAGTGGATGATCGAGAGGCGATAGCTGTAGATGGGCCGCTCGGCACGTTTCGGAATGAAGTAATACATGATGCCGAGAAAGCCCGCGGTGAGAAAGAACCCCACCGCGTTGTGGCCGTACCACCATTGCACCATCGCATCCTGGACGCCGGACCACACGACGTACGACTTCGGCGAAAAAATCGAAACCGGAACCGCAGCGTTGTTGCCGAGGTGCAGGACCGCAATGGTGACGATGAAGGCGAGATAGAACCAGTTGGCACGTAGATGTGCGGCTCCGTGCGCCGCACGATGGTGCCGAGATAGACTAGAAGGTAAACGACCCAAACGATCGTCAGCCACAGATCGGCATACCATTCCGGCTCTGCATATTCCTTGGATTGCGTGATGCCGAGGAGATAGCCGGTGCCGGCGATGACGATGAAGAAATTGTAGCCGAGCACCACGAACCACGGCGCCAGATCGCCGGCTAGCCGCGCGCGGCAAGTCCGCTGCACGACGTAGAAAGACGTGGCGATCAAGACGTTGCCGCCGAAAGCGAAAATGACTGCCGATGTATGCAGCGGGCGCAGCCGGCCGAACGATATATAGGACAGGTCGAAATTGAGGACCGGATAGGCGAGTTCAAGCGCGATCCATAATCCGACCGTGAATCCGGCAATGCCCCAGAACAGCGCCGCGATTGTCGCGAACTTGACCGGTCCCATGTTGTAGTTCGGCTTGTCGTCAATAATGAGCGGGGCCGCTTCCGGGCCTCGCTCGAAATAGCGATTGAAGATCGCAAAGACCGCGGCCACACTCGCCGCCGCGAACAGATAGGCATGAAATGCGTATTCGGGCGTATAGGCCTTCGCCGCCACCACGATGGCGATAATCGCCAACGTGACAAAGGCAAATGCCGAACCGCCTTCGCCTATCGTCATGTATTTGGTTTGCGTGTTTGATTGCGTCATGGGTCAGTCTCGTGGGTCAGTCTCGTGCGTGGCCTGCGAAGCAGGTGCAGGAAACATGCTGCTTTGCTTGGAGCGTTGACCTATATTAAACTACAAACCGATTCATCGCGAAAGCGACTTCAAATACACAATGATATCGCCAACTTGACCGGGATCGAATCGAAATTCTGGCATTGCGGGATGGCCGGTAACAATGCCTTCGGCGAGCGGTTCCTCGAGGTCTTCGATCGGGTAGCGAAGGTGCAACGTGCGGAACGGCGGTGCCGCTGCCAAAGGGCTCACGCCGGACCGGCCGACCGCATGGCAGCGCGAGCAGTTGGCGTGAACAGCCGCGAGCCCTCTTCGTTTGGCGGCCGAGAGAGCTTCATCACACTTCGCCGGAGTTGCCGCCAAGGTGATCGCCGCCGCGAGGGTCGCGGCGGCGATGGCAATGCAAAGAATGTCAGGGCGGAGCATGACAGGCGTTTTTGCCGTATGATTTCAGGAAGCCTCGGCGGTTTGCTTCGCTTCATCCTCGGCAGATGCAAACGCCATACCGGACATCGGCTCGACCCAAACGAGGTGATCGCGGACCTTCTTCACGCCGCTGACGTTTTCAGCCGCGACTGCGCAAGCTTCGCGCTCGCGATCGTCCATGATGGTGCCCCACAACTGAACGACGCCGTCTTTGACCACGACGTTGACCTGGGGTGCCCACGATTGCTTGCCGAGCGCGGCCAGAATTTGGTCGCGAATGGTTTGGTCGCTGTGGAGAGAAGGCTGAGTCACCCGCGACAAACTTGCCAGTGCGTGCATGAGGTTGGAGCGGCTGACGATGCCGACCATCTGCTCGCCGCGCATGACGGGCAGCCGCTTGATGTGATGACGCTCCATCAACTCGACAACGTCCTCGAGCGGCTCGTCCTCTGTTAGGGAATATGGATTTCGCGTCATGATCTCTTCGATCTTTCTGCCGCAGGCGTGGACGTATTCGGTGGCAAGCTTGCCGGGCCCGATCAGAAACTCGAGCCATCGCGGACGCCGACGTTGCGTACCGAGTTCACCGCGGCGAAGGAAGTCTCCTTCCGTGACCATGCCCACCAGCTTGCCGGCCGGATCGACCACCGGCAGTCCGCTGATCCGGTTTTGCAGCATCAATCGAGCGGCGTTCAGCACCAATTCATTGGCGGTGATGGAGATGACGCTCCGCGTCATGACATCGCGAACTTGCATGACCTTCGTCCTTCGGGTTCGATCCGACGACCTACTGCTGTTTCTTCAGAAGGGCCTAGCCATTGAGGCGGCGCAGCGCGGCTTGATTGCGCAATACTATATGCCGCGAAGACGGCACCTCAATCGTCGCGCAGCTTTCCAGCGACGTCAGCGTTCGTGACACCGTTTCGATGGTCAATCCGAGGTAATCGGCGATGTCCTGACGTGACATCGGAAGATCGATGGCGTTGCCGGCCGGCGCACGTCCCGCCATCTCGAGCAGGAAGCTCGCGACCCGCTCCTGAGCGCTCTTGATCAGCAGCAGTGTACGATCCTGAACACGGCGCAACTCGCGTCCGGTGAGGGTCACAAGCTGTCGGGCCACCGAAGTGCTGTTGCCCGCGAGTGTGGTTATGGCGCTGCGCTTGACCACCAGCACCTTGGCGTCGGTGATTGCTTCGGCCGAGAGTGTATGCTCGTCCTCAAATTCCAGACCGAAGACGTCCCCCGGCAGATAAAACCCGCCGACCTGGCGGCGGCCGTCACTGAGGATCTTATAGGTTCGCACCGTGCCGCTCACGACCTTGTACAGGTATTCCGCCGGCTCGTTCTCGCCAAAGATCTCCGTATTGCGGGGGTACGACACGGTCGCGCCCATAAGCTGCATCGACTGCTCGAGCAATTCGGCTTCGCGGTCGAGCCCGTCGTGAGAAATGGACGGAGCGTGACGCGGCGACAGCGTGGCATGACGGGGCGTTGCGGTGCGGATGGCGGTTTGAGTGAGCATGAGCCTTACCTCCGAGGAGCTTCGAAGCCATTGGTAAGGCTTGGGCTGCGTGCGAAAAATTCAGATAATGCCCCTAAGGGGTTTCCCTGAGGGCGGTCTGGTGGCAATGCCGGTGGCGATGCTAAGGCTGTCGCGGTGCTGGCAGTAGTGTGGCCAAAATTATTGAAAGATCGGGACAATCTGGCTTGATGCCGCCGCGGATGTCGGCCCTAGGTGGAATCGCTATGCCGTACGGGGTCGCGCTCGCGGCTCTCGCTCTGGCGCTTCTCGTCAGACTGGCGCTGGGTTCGATGCTGGCGGGCGAAGCGACCTATCTGTTTTTTCTGCCGGCGGTTCTTGCGGCTTCGGCGCTGGGCGGCTGGGGGCCGGGGTTTTTTGCGACTGGCCTTGGACTGTTGATCGGATTGCTTCTCATTATTGACGATCATCCGGTCTTGGCGGCGGATATCGTCAGTTCGGCCGCGTTCGCTCTGGTCGGCGCCGGGATCGCCGGACGCGGCGAGCTGCTGCGCCGATCCCGCGCTGCCGAAGCCCTGACCGCCGCCGCCGCGGATGCCGGCGAGGCTCAGGTCAAATCGATTCTCGATACCATTCCCGACGCGATGGTCGTCATAGACGAGCACGGCATCATGCAATCCTTCAGCGCGGCCGCCGAGCGCTTGTTCGGCTACGATGCGGCTGACGTGCTGGGAAAGAATGTCAAAATGCTGATGCCGTTGCCCTATCGGGAGGGACATGACGGTTATCTCGACCGCTACTTGCGGACGGGAAAACGCCGCATTATCGGCATCGGGCGGGTTGTGGTTGGAGAACGGAAGGACGGCTCGACGTTTCCGATGGAGCTCGCGGTTGGCGAAATGCGGGGCCGCAATGGGCGCTTCTTCACCGGCTTTATCCGTGATCTCACCGAGCGCCAGGAGACGGAAGCCCGTCTTCAGGACTTGCAAGCCGAACTCGTCCACATGTCCAGGTTGACGGCCATGGGAGAAATGGCGTCAGCGCTCGCCCACGAGCTCAATCAACCGCTCTCTGCGATTGCCAATTACATGAAAGGTTCTCGCCGGCTTCTGGAAAGCAGTTCGGATGAGCGCGCGACGATGCTGCGCGACGCCATGGAGAAGGCGGGCGAGCAGGCGCTACGCGCCGGTCAGATCATTCGCCGACTGCGTGACTTCGTCGCCAGAGGCGAAAGCGAGCGGCGTGTCGAGGACGTGAAGAAGCTCATCGAGGAAGCAAGCGCGCTTGCCCTGGTCGGGGCCAAGGACCGTGGCATCCGCGTGCGCTTTGAATTCGACCCCGCGGTGGACTATGTCCTTGCGGACAAGGTGCAAATCCAACAGGTGCTGCACAATTTGATGCGGAATGCTATCGAGGCGATGGAGGACTCCACGACGCGCGAACTCGTTGTTTCGACCTCCGCGCTGCCTGACAAGATGGCTGAAATCAGCGTCGCCGACACTGGAAGCGGCATCTCACCTGAGATCAGCGCGCAGCTGTTCCAGCCCTTCGTCACCACCAAACGCCAAGGCATGGGCGTCGGGTTGTCGATCTCGCGCACGATCATCGAGGCGCACGGCGGCTCGATCGCGCCGCGGCCCAATCCCGGCAAAGGAACGATCTTCAGCTTCACACTGCCGGCCGTCAGTCGGGAGGAAGTCGGCGATGCCATCTGAGATCGGAACGGTCCACATCATCGATGATGACGAGGCAGTTCGCGAATCGCTGACCTTTCTGCTCAAGACCGCGCAGATCGACGTGCGCAGCTACCCGTCTGCCGCCGCCTTTCTTGAGGCGCTTCCCGGAGCGCCGCCGGGGTGCGTGGTCACCGATGTGCGTATGCCGGGCATGAGCGGCATCGACCTGCTGCGCCGCATGAAGGAACTCGCGAATGGCTTGCCAGTCATCGTCATCACCGGTCACGGCGACGTCCCCCTGGCGGTCGAAGCGATGAAGATCGGCGCCGCCGATTTCCTGGAGAAACCATTTGACGACGAGGTCTTGTTGACGAGGGTCAGATCGGCGCTGAGGCAGCGCGGCGATGAGGCCAAGCGCCAGTCCGAGCGCGGGGAGATCGACACCAAGCTGGCGACGCTGTCCAATCGGGAGCGCGATGTCCTTCACGGGCTCGTAGCCGGCCGCGCCAACAAGCAGATTGCTTACGACCTCGGGATCAGCCCGCGCACGGTGGAAATTTACCGGGCCAATCTCATGAACAAAATGCAGGCTGGCAGCCTGTCGGATCTCGTCCGCATGGCCCTCATTGCCGGGATTGCAGAATTCTCCAATCGCTAGTTCTGCCAGCGTGCATCTTGGTTATTGAGCCACATCAATGCGGCCGCCTATCTGCCACGTCATTTTCCGTACCGATCTTACGGAATCCGGCAGCGGCCGAGGGTGGAGATGTTGGTGCAAGCGGCGACGACATCACGTGCTGAAACTGCGTTACTGCGGCCCGTCGTCGTGGTCGTCGACGACGATCCAGCCGTACGCAATTCACTGAAATTCGCCCTCGAAGTGGAGGGCTTCGCCGTCCGTACCTATGGCAGCGCTGCCGAATTGCTCCGCGCCGGCGACGTCGACGCATGCGATTGCTTCGTGATCGATCAGCGGATGCCGATTCTCAGCGGAATGGAGCTGATCGCCCAGCTCCGCGATCGGCAGGTCGCGACGCCGGCCATCCTGCTGGCCAGCCACGCTACGGCCTCGCTGAGCGCGCGCGCGGCGCTGGCTAATATTCCTATCGTTGAGAAGCCATTGCTCAGCAGCGCCCTGGTGGACAGGATCCGCGAGGTTTGCAGGTAAGCCGGCGGCCAAACGGACTATTGGGCCGCGGCGTCCGATCCGTGGCGTTTCTCCTGACCCATCCCGTTGAATCCATTGAAGTTGCGCTTTAGGAATGACGGCGAAGCAATGCGCCGAACGCGGTCGCCGGCCCGCATGTTGCGCCATCGGAGCCTGTCGTGACTGAGACGGTTGCTGAAATTCTTGACGCATACCGCGCCGGGACGGCTACGCCCGAAGACATCGTTACGCGCAGCTTCGCTCGCATTCGCGCCCACGGCGATCCGGCAATCTTCATTTCGCTACGCGACGAGGCGGACCTGCTCGCCGAGGCGAGATCGTTGGCGTCGACCGGCGACAAGAACCTGCCGCTTTACGGTATCCTGGTCGGGGTCAAGGACAACATCGACGTCAAAGGCCTGCCGACCACCGCCGCCTGTCCGGCGTTCAGCTATCGTCCGGGTAAGGACGCCACGTCCGTTGTGCGGCTGCGCCAAGCGGGCGCGCTTATACTGGGCAAGACCAATCTCGATCAGTTCGCCACCGGCCTTGTTGGGGTGCGAACGCCCTACGGCATTTGTCGTAACCTGTTCGACGAGAAGCTCATTCCGGGCGGGTCGAGCACGGGCTCGGCGATCGCGGTCGCCGCCGGTCTCGTGCCGCTTTCGCTCGGCACCGACACCGCGGGATCGGGGCGCGTGCCGGCGGGCTTCAGCAATATTGTCGGTCTCAAACCAAGCCTTGGGCTTGTCTCGACGGCAGGTGTCGTCCCTGCGTGCCGTACGCTTGATTGCGTCTCGGTTTTCTCGCTGACCGTCGATGATGCAACGGCGATGCTGAACGTGATCGCGGGCCCAGACGCCGCCGATCCGTTTTCCCGTTCGCGGCCAATGCGCGCCGCCGGACCGATGCCGCAGGTCGTGCGGCTCGGCGTTCCATTTTCGGGCGAGCGTCTGTTCTTCGGCGACAAGGCATCGGCTCAAGCTTACGAGGTGGCGCTTGTTCGTCTCGCCGGACTTGGCGCGAAAATTGTAGAGATCGACATCGAGCCATTCTACGCGGCCGCGAGGCTGCTGTATGAGGGGCCCTGGGTGGCCGAACGGTACCTGACGGCGCGCGCTCTGATCGCTTCATCTCCCGAGTCGATGTTGCCGGTGACCCGGCAGATCATCCTCGCCGGCGCTCACGGCACGGCAGCCGACGCCTTTGCGGCCTTTTATCAGCTGGAGGAACTGCGCCGCGTCCGCGATCACACGTTCAGCACGATCGATGCGTTGGTCCTGCCGACCGCGCCGACAATCTATACGATCGACGAAGTGCTCGCCGACCCGATCGGGCTCAACAGCCGGCTTGGCACCTACACCAATTTCGTCAATCTGCTCGATCTCTGCGGCCTGGCGGTGCCTGCATCAATGCGCGCTGACGGTGTGCCGTTCGGGGTGACCTTACTTGGACGTGCCGGCGACGATGCGTTGCTCGCGTCCGTCGGACGGGAATTTCATCGTGCGACCGGCCTGCCGCTCGGCGCGCTGAACTATCCTCAGCCACGGCATGCGGCGCCCATACCGGCGCCGGCGAACGGCGAAATTTCAATCGCGGTCGTCGGCGCACATCTTTCGGGTATGCCGCTTAACAGCGAGATGCGCGCCGCGGGTGCGCGGCTGATCGCCAGATGCAAGACGGCGCCACATTACAGGCTTTATGCGCTCGCCGGCACGAACCCGCCGAAGCCCGGCCTTCTGCGTGTCGCCGACGGCGGCGCTGCGATCGACGTCGAGATCTGGGCGCTGCCGGACGCCGCATTCGGGCGCTTTGTCGCTGCGGTGCCGCCGCCGCTTTCGGTCGGCACTATCGCACTCGAAGACGGCCGCGCCGTCAAAGGCTTTCTGGTCGAGGCGGATGCGGTCGCCGGCGCTCGCGACATATCTAGCTTTGGCGGCTGGCGGTCCTTCGTCGAGCAGCAAAAAGCGCCGGCGTAAGCGCGCTACTTCGGCGCGTCGATCATGCTGACGTGAGCGGCGACGATGCGCCAGCCTTGCGGAAATCGCACCCAGGTCTGCATCTGGCGTCCGATTTTTCCTGGAAACGACTGCCGGTCGTAAAGTGTCGAAGCGACTGCAAAGTCGCGGCCGTAGGTCGTGATCACGGTCTTCGACAGCGTGCGCGCCAGACCGACCGGAGAGCGCGCGGCGCGAAACGCTTCGATCTCGGCGAAGCCGTACAGAATCTCTGCCCCGCCGTAGCGGATGGTGCGCGGATCGTTGTGAAAGATGTCGCAGAGGATGGCGACATCGTTCGCCATCAGAGCCTTTTCGTAGCGTTCGAATTCGGCTTTCACTTCGGCGACGACCTCCGGCAGGTCGATGTCCATTGCCATTCTCCTGGAATTTTGCGGATGGAATTTGACTGATCAGGTGTGGCGCGCCGCTGCGGAGGAAACGCCGGCGGCGAGACTACATGGCCGGCCGCATCGCGGCGACAACGCCTTTGGCTTCAAGGGCGTGGGCGATGCGCAGTGCCACGTCCTCCCGCCACGGCGCTGCGACGATCTGCACGGCAATCGGCAGCGGCGCAAGCGGCACCGGCACGGCGACAACGGGCACACCGATGAAGGAGATCGGCTGCGTATAGAGCCCGAGATTTGCTCGGACCGGCAGTTCGGCGTCTCCGAACGCAAAGGTCTCCTGACCGATGAGCGGCGCTGTACATGGCGTGGCGGGCGCCACAATGGCGTCGACCTCCGCGAACAGGTCGAGCACCTTCTCGCGATACCAGCGCCGGAATTTCTGCGCCTTGACGACGAGAGACGCCGGCACCATGGCGCCGGCAATCAGGCGGTCTCGCACTGCTGGATCGTAGTCGCGCGCACGCGTGCGCAGGCGCTTGAGATGCAAACTCGCACCCTCGCTCGCCGTGATGACGAAGGCCGCAGAGCGCGCGCGCTCTACTTCCGGAATTTCAATGTCTCGATTGGCGCCGAGCGCCGACGCGATACGGTCTACGGCGTAGCAGGCTTCTGCTGTTCGGCATTTGAAGTAGCCACTGGCGACGGCGACACGCAGCCCGTCGACGCCCGGGTCTGCGTCCATGTCGAGGAGCGGAGAAACCGGTTCGGCCGGCCGTTTCGAACATACGGGGTCATCGGGATCGTTGCCTAGCATCGCATCGTAAGCCAATGCGAGATCGCGTGCGGAACGAGCGAGAGGTCCGACGTGATCGAGGCTCGATACGAAGGGAAAGGTCCGTGCGCGGGACAACCGGCCGTAGGTCGGTTTCAGTCCAAACAGTCCGCAAAGCGAGGAGGGGACACGGATCGAGCCGTTGGTGTCCGAACCGAGTGAAATCGGCACGAGCCCGCCTGCAACCGCGGCGCCCGATCCGCCCGACGAGCCGCCGGTCATGCGGTTGAGATCGTGCGGATTGTGTGACGGTCCGTCGTGGATATTCTCCCCGGTGAAGTCGTAGGCGTATTCGCCCATGTTGAGGGCGCCGACGAGGATCGCTCCGGCGGCCTCAAGCCGCTCGATCAGCGTCGCATCACGGCGCGCCGGCGGCAGATCGCGATTGATTTTAGAGCCGGCCAATGTCGGCAGGCCGGCGACGTCGAACAGGTTCTTGACCGCGAACGGCACGCCGGCGAGCGGTCCCAGACGTTCACCTCTGGTGAAGGAGGCGTCGACTGCCTGAGCGCGCAGGATTGCCCGCTGCTCGGTAACGGCGGTGAATGCATTGAGCAGCGGATCGTACTCGCGGATGCGGGCGAGCGCGGACTCCACGACGCTCCGTGCGGTGGTCCGGCCGGCAGCGATTGCGGCCGCGGTGTTCGCCGCGCTGCTCCACGCGAAATCAGTCGCCGGCGTCTCAAGCATTGAACACCGGCGCGGGCTCCGCGTCGTCCGGCAGCGGAAATTCATCGACGAGCGCCGCATGCTTCAGGATCAATTGCAGATTGAACTTGATGCCTGCGAGCCATTGCGGATCGGCCGGCAAGTGCAGCGCTTGCGCGCTCGCCGCCACTAGCAAGTCGATGAAACGGGCGCGTGTCGCCTGGGATTGCTTAGCTCTTTTCGGCTTAGCTCTGCTGCCGGTGCTCTTGGCTGCACTCTTCGCGCGTGCCGGACCTTTGCGAAGCGGCGGCACGGACGACTTCGCTTGCCGCGCCTTTTTCGGCTTGAGTTTTTTCTTACGCTTCATGATGCGGCTGTCGGCTGCGGCAAGAAGTCCTCGGCGAAATGGCAGGCAACGAAACGATCTCCGAAGCGGCGCAGCGCCGGCATTGCAGTCTTGCACGCGTCGACGCCGCGCGGACAGCGGCCGTAGAACCGGCACACATTTGGGTCGGGATCGATCGGGCTTCGCGGTTCTCCGGTCAGCCGCAACCGTTCGGCGCCGTTATCGCCGAAACGCGGTACTGCAGCGACCAGCGCCTGTGTATAGGGGTGCAGCGGGTGCTCAAACACCGCCGCTGCCGGTCCCGATTCCACGATCTTGCCGAGATACATGACGAGCACGCGATCACACAGCAGACGCACGACGCTAAGGTCGTGGGAGACAAAAAGATAGCTCATGCCGAGCTCTTTTTTGAGCCGCTGCAGGAGCTGAAGGATGACGACTTGAACCGAAACGTCGAGCGCGGCGGTGGGCTCGTCAAGAACGAGAAGATCGGGTTCGACCGCGATGGCGCGGGCGATGCCGATGCGAGCGCGCTGGCCGCCGGACAGCTGATGGGGGAAACGCGACAGCAATTGCAGCGGCAGTCCGCATTGGCCCGCGACGGTTTCGACTCGCTCCGTGAGCTTCTTGCCATGCAACTTGCGCAGCCGGCGCAGCGGGTCGGCGATGGTATCAAAGCCGGTGAAACGCGGGTTGACGCTCTCACCCGCATCCTGAAATACCATTTGAATACGGGCTCGATCCGGATCGCTGGCGAACTCTTTGGCTGGCGTCAGCGACAGTTCGCGGCTGCCAAGTTTGACGCTGCCGTCGGTGGCGTCGATCAGGCGGGTGACCGCCCGCACCAGTGTGGACTTGCCGCAGCCCGATTCGCCCACGAGCCCGAGCGTCTCGCCCTTGTCGATCACGAAGCTCACGTCATCGACGGCGAAAACCTTTGGCAGGTTTTCGGGGCCGCCGGAGAAACGCCGCCGTAGCCGCGCGAGCGGGCCCGGCACTCCACCAACAGGAAACAGTTTCGAGAATTCGGCGACGTCGAGCAGAACCGTCATGATGCGCTCATCGCAAAATTTTAGGGCAGGGGATTCCAGCAGGCAACGAAATGCGGGGCGCTTGGATCGGGCGGAGGCAGGGGTTTGGCACACGCGTCGATCTTGCGCGGGCACCGTTCCGAGTAACGGCAGGGCGGCAGGTCGGTGCGGCGCAGATCGGGCAAGGAGCCGGGAATCGCGGCCAATTCGTCAAGGTTTGCCGCAGAGTCAGGCGTCGCGGCAATCAGCTCGGCCGTATAGGGGTGGCGTGGATGGACGAACAGCTCCTCGGTCGGCGCATTCTCGACCACGTGGCCGGCATGCATGACGACGATGCGCGCCGAACGCTGTCCGGCGAGCGTAAGATCATGGGTGATGAAGATTGTCGCCATGCCAAGTTCGCGCGCGAGATCGGAAACGAGGTCCATGATCACGGCCTGGGTGGTCACGTCGAGGCCCGTGGTCGGCTCATCGGCGATCAGGAGCGTCGGCTTCGCCGCGAGCGCAATGGCAATCATGACGCGCTGGCACATGCCGCCGGACATTTCGAACGGATAGGCCTTGGCGCGGCGCGCCGGGTCGGTGATGCCGACCGCGCGGAGCATTTCGACGGCGGCAGCGGGCGCATCCTTGTGCGGTACATTACCGTGGCGAATGAGCACGTCCGCGATCTGCCGGCCGACCGGCCGGATCGGATTGAGCGCAGTACGGGGATTCTGGAAAATCATCGCGATTTCGCGGCCGCGAACCTCGGCGAGCTGGCCGGGCGTTGCGGATAGCAGATCGAGGCCGCCCAGCATAGCGCGGCCGGCCGTCACTTTGCCGGCGGGATCGAGAATTCCCATGATTGCGTAGGCGGTGACCGATTTGCCTGACCCGGATTCGCCGACGAGCGCGATAGTTTCACCTTTGCCGACGCTGAAAGTGACGTTGTCGAGTGCGCGGACGATGCCCGAGCGGGTTCGGAATTCGACCGAAAGGCCTTCAACGTCCAGCGCCGGCGCTTCCGTCATGTGCGCCTCCGAGGATCGACCATGTCGCGCAGTCCGTCGCCAAGAAGGTTGAAGCAGAACACCGCGACCATGAGAGCGGCGCCAGGGAAGAACGCGTTCCACCACTCGCCGGACACCATGAATGCCGAGCCCTCTGCCACCATGATGCCCCATTCCGGTGTCGGCGGCCGCACACCAAGCCCGATGAACGACAGACCCGCGGCGTTGAGGATGGCGTAACCCATCGTCAGCGACATCTGCACCACCAGGATCGGGAAAACGTTCGGCAGGATCTGAAACGCGAGAATGCGCCAGTCGGAATTGCCGGACAGGCGCGCGGCCTCGACGAAGCCGGCTTCGCGCCGGATATTGGCCTCGGCGCGGGCAATGCGCACGTAGAGCGGGAAATTCACGATCGCGGTCGCCAGCACGATGTTCTGCACCGTATTGCCGAGGGCGGCGACGATTCCCATGGCGAGCACGAACAGCGGGAAGGCCATGATGGTGTCGGCGATGCGCCCGACGATACGATCCGTCCAGCCGCCGAAGAAACCTGCGGCGACGCCCGCCAACCCGCCCATCAGGAACACCAGTGCGACCGAAGCAACGGCGATGAAAAAGTCGAGCCGCGTCGCGACGATAACGCGGCTGAACACATCGCGGCCGATCTGGTCCGTGCCGAACCAGTGGTGCGGGCTCGGCGGTTTGAGCGCTTCGGCGGTGTCGCTCGCGAGCGGGTCATAGGGCACGATGCTCGGCCCAAAAATAGCCGCGAGCACGATCAAGACGAACAGTACGAAGGCGAAGCCGGTGACTGGATTTTCCGACAACACATAGCGGGCATGACGGATGAGCGCGGGAAGGCCGCCCTCAAACCGGGGAGCTGCTGCGATGTCCGTCATGCTTCGAGCCTCACGCGCGGATCGATGACGCCGTAGAGGACGTCGATGAGAAGATTGATCGCGACGTACAGCACGGCCATCGTCAGGACGAAACCTTGGACGGGTGCGAAGTCGGACGCGAGCAACGCCTCGACCGCATAGGAGCCGATACCCGGCCAGGCGAAGACTTTCTCGACCAGCACGTTCGCGCCCAACAGGAACGAGAACACCATGCCGAGCGTCGTGATCACCGGCAGCATCGCGTTGCGGAACGCATAGGTGACGATCACGGTCAGTGGCGAAAGACCGCTTGCACGCGCGGTCCGCACAAAGTCTGAGGACAGAACCGCAAGCATCGAGGCGCGCGTCATGCGCGCGATCGGAGCCAGCGAGAAGATCGCAAGCGTGAGCGCCGGCAGAATGAGCTGCTTGAGGCTCGCGAGAAACACCTCGCCCTGGCCGGCGATCAGACTGTCGATGAGGTAGAAGCCGGTCACCTGCGGCGGCGCGTCGAAGAACACGTCGAGGCGTCCCAGCGGGGCCGGCGCCCAGCCGAGCAAATAGTAGAAGACATAGACGAGGATGAGGCCGGTGAAGAATACCGGCAGTGATACGCCGGCCGTTGATATGATGCGGCAGGAGTGATCGACAAGCGAATTGGGCCGGGTCGCCGCCAAGATGCCGAGCGGCACCGCGATAACAATCGAAACGATGAGGCCGAGCAGGGTCAGCTCCGCCGAAGCCGGCAGCCGGTTGCGCAGTTCGGTGACGACCGGCTGGCCGGTGGTCAGTGAGTTGCCGAGATTGCCGTGGGCAAGATCGACCACATAGTGTCCGAATTGCACGATCAAGGGTTTGTCCAGGCCAAGCTTGGCGCGCACCTCCTCGATCGCCTGTTTGGTAGCCGCCGGTCCCGCGAAATAGGCCGCAGGGTCGCCGGGCAGCGCGCGCGTCAGCAAAAATGTCACCACGATGACGCCGATCAAACTCGGGACCGCCATCGCCGCGCGCTTGAGGATCATGATCAGCATGGCACGCTCAATATTGACCGCGACTCGGGCGCGACCCCAAAGCGCGGGCTCACGGTACTCACCCCTTGGCGAACGCGCGGTAATCGAGCCGGCGATGGAACCAGTACTCGTAGCCGGTGACGTTCTTCTGCATCGCGACGTTGACGTAAGGCTGATAGAGCGGGATGCGCGGCATGTCCCTGTAGGCGAGGTCGACGAAGCCTTTCACGTCCTTGTCGTAGGCCGCCTTGTCGCCGGTGGCAGCCGCGATGCGCGCGCCGTCGATCAGCGCGTCCATTTCCGGCGACTGATAATCCATTGTGTTGAAGATTGAATTCCCGCCGTGATAGCACCAGGTGAAGAAATATTCGGGATAGTCGAGCCAGCCCGAGAAAACGTTGGTGAACAGCGGCATGGTCTTCTTGGTCAGCTCGGTGCGCCAGTTCGCGCCCGGCACTTTGTTGATCGTCGCCTTGATGCCGATCTGAGCAAGGCTTTCCTGTGCCAGCACGCACAGCGGTTCGTTGACGCCGGCGAAGCCCAGATCGAATGAGATCGTGGTCTCCAAGCCGTTCGGAAAACCGGCTTCGGCCATCAGCTGCTTGGCTTTGTCGAGGTCCGTATTGAACTTGTGAGGCTGCGGCCATGCGACCTCGGTCGGCGCATCAGCCGGCGTGCCGAACATCGGCTTCGCCAGTCCGAACAAGACCGCGTCCATGATCTTCTGATACGGCAAGGCGTAAGCCACAGCGTAGCGCAGCTTGACGTTGTCGAACGGCGGATTTTTCACGTTCATGCCGATGTAGTGGATGCCGTTCGAATACGGTGTCGACACGATGGCGAGCTTGCCGGCGGCTTTCAGTTCGGTGAAATCCTTATTCGGCAAATCGTACGAGACGTCGGCGTCGCCGCGCTCCAGCAGCGCACGCCGGTTGCCGGCAGACGGCACCATCCGCCAGACCACGCGCCTGACTTTCGGCAGCGGGCCGCCCTTCCAATTCTCATTTCGCTCGAGCACCACCTCGGAACCGGCGTTCCAGGTCGTCACCTTGTAGGCGCCGCCGCCGGCGGTGTTCAACTTGACGTATTCGAGGCCCCACGGGTCCTGTTCGGTTGCGTGCTTCTTGACCAGCTCGGAGTTGATGATGCACGGGACGATGACGGCGAGATCGGGTACCGTCAGCCGGTCTTTCTTCAGGTAATCAACGCGGAACGTGTGGTCGTCCACGGCGACGAATTGCTCGGGCTTGGTCAACGAGCCAGCACCCATCTGAAATGTCGGAAAGCCGCCGACGGTGACCGCGCGATCGAATGACCATTTGACGTCTTTAGCGGTAACCGGGGTGCCGTCCTGGAAGGCCGCGTCCTTTCTGAGCTTAAAGGTCACCGACATGTCGCCGATGTTCATGTCCTCGGCGAGTTCAGGCTTGAATTTATCCTTGTCGTAATAAGGCGTGCCGTTCGGCAGCGTCTTCATTTCATGGCTGATCAGCCGGTCGTAGCAATTCCATGACACTTCGTAGCCCGGCACGTTGGTGCCGACGCCGTGAATGTCGAGATTGTTGGGGCCGCTCTCGGAGACGATCAGAAGCGTCTCTTGGCGCGATTGAGCTTTGGCCGGAGACCACACGGCGGGTGCCGAAACGGCGCCGGCGGCACCAAGTGCCGTCATCGATTTCAAAAAGTCGCGGCGCTTCATTAAAGCCTCCCAGGGCTGGCTCAATTTCGTCTTGAAACCCCCCTTCCGCAAGCAGCGTGCCATTGGCCGCTGCACCGGTGTCGCAACGTAAGCGCCTGAATCAATGTCATTTTTCGCTGCCATGTAGCAATTGCGCAACATCGCGTAAGGGCGAGGGGGCAATGCGCGCTTAAATTTTGGGCAGCCGATTGACCGCCCGGCTGAAATCAAATGGAGCGCGGATGGCCCCAAATTTGCACTTTTGTTCTTTGTCGCGAGGGAGGGAGATTGAGTGATGGCAAACGTAAAATTGGCAGCCGAACCCGCACCGCTTTCCATCGATCTCGCCAAATCGGCGCTCGTCATCATTGACATGCAGCGCGATTTTCTGGAGCCCGGCGGTTTCGGCGCCGCGCTCGGCAACGACGTGTCACGTCTCCAAGCCGCAGTTGCGCCGTTGCAGGACGTCCTCGCCGCTGCACGCCGCGTCGGCATGTTGGTCATCCATACCCGTGAAGGTCACCGGCCAGACCTGACCGATGCTCCCCCGCATAAGGTCGAACGTGGCGATCCGGCGACCCGCATCGGCGCACCGGGTCCCATGGGGCGCATCCTGGTGCGCGGCGAGCCAGGCCACGACATCATTCCGGAGCTTTATCCGCTGCAGACCGAGCCGGTTATCGACAAGCCGGGCAAGGGCGCTTTCTATCAAACCGACCTTGAACTCATGCTGCGGAATCGGCGGATCGATACCTTGTTCGTATCCGGGGTTACGACCGAAGTGTGCGTCAACACGACCGTCCGCGAGGCCAACGACCGCGGTTTCCGCTGCATCGTGCTGTCTGACTGTTGCGCCTCCTATTTCCCGGAATTCCACGAGGCCGGGCTCGCCATGATCAAGGCTCAGGGCGGTATCTTCGGTTCGGTCGCCGGTTCGCAGCCGTTTTTGAGTTCGCTCGCGACCGCGGGCTGACGGCGGGGCCTGCTCAAATCGGTGACAAAGTGATGACGCAGGTGACCGCAATTTGGTCGCTGATCCGGCGGCCCTTCTGTCCAGCACGAACGCCGTGGATGCGGAGCAAACACGCGCTCCAATCAAAAAGTCTCTGAAATAATTGCCGTTTTGTGCCCTGCATCGTCGAGCGGGTTGGCCGCCAGCGATGACGCAAGTGATGGCATGCGCCTTGCGTGACTTCCTTTTTGAGGTTCTCGGACGCTCGCCGCCGGCAATCCGCAAACGAAGGGCGACGGGCGCCAGCTGTTAGCTTCCGGCCGCAAAGGCGGATGCGTCGGGTTTGTTCGCCTCGGCCTCGACGGACAAGCATCGCGGATCCGCCTTCGTGCTGGATCGAAGCAAATTGGGGGCGGCGGTCAGCGAGCCGGACGACCGGTCAATCGAGATCGGCTTGCCCATAACGGGGAGCGTAACATGGCAACGACGGCTTCGACGGCAGTACCGGTGGGATTTCGCCCAAAATTGTGGGTGCCCGGCGACTGGAATGCCTTCTTCGGCTTCGGCACCAACATTTTGGTCAACATGCTGACCTTGACCATCTTGTTGCGCTTCGTGCTGAAAATGCCCGACTCGATCGTCTTCGGCCGCATTCTTCCGGCGATGGGCCTGATGATGTGCCTGTCGACGATGTACTATGCGTTTCTCGCCTATAGGCTGGCGAAGCGGACCGGCCGCAACGACGTGTGTGCGCTGCCTTCGGGTATCAGCGTGCCGCACATGTTCATCGTGACCTTGGTGATCATGCTGCCGATCGCGCTGAAGACCAACGATCCGATCAAGGGCTGGGAAGCGGGGTTGGTGTGGGTGTTCTTCCAAAGCTTCATCCTGATGATCGGCGGTTTTATTGCGCCGATCGTGCGTAAGATCACCCCCCGCGCGGCGCTGCTTGGTACGCTTGCCGGCGTGTCGGTTACCTTCATTTCCATGACTCCGGCGCTCTCGGTCTATATGACGCCGGTGATTGGGCTGACGTGCTTTGCCATCATCATGGTGAGCTGGCTCGGCGGCTTCAAATATCCAATGGGCATCCCGGCCGGCCTTGTCGCCATCGCTGTCGGGATGATTATCGCCTGGGGTTCGAACCTGTTTGGCCTCAACTATGGCGGGCTGAGCGGCAAGGGTGTGATCGATGCCTTCGCCAATTTCGGCTTCAACGTGCCCATTCCTGCGTTCGACCATGTGTTTTCGGGTTTCCAATACCTCGGAATAATCCTGGTCACGGCAATCCCGTTCGGTATCTACGACCTCGTCGAGGCCATGGATAATGTCGAGAGCGCAGAGGCCGCCGGCGATCCGTACCCGACGACCCGCGTGCTCACTGCCGACGGCGTTGTCAGCTTGATCGGCTGCCTGATGGGCAATCCCTACATCAACGCTGTCTACATCGGCCACCCAGGTTGGAAGGGCATGGGTGGCCGCATCGGCTATTCGGCTGCGACCGGCATCATGGTGATCATTCTGTCCTGGTTCGGCGTGATCGCACTGCTGCTTGCGCTGGTGCCGGTTGTGGCCATCTCGCCGATCCTGCTCTACATCGGCATGCTGATCGGCGCACAGGCGTTCCAGACGACGCCACGCGCGCACGCGCCCGTTATCATCTTGGCGCTGACGCCGCATATTGCGGCTTGGGCCAAAACGCTCATGGACGGCGCGCTCCAGGTGGCTGGGACCGACGCAACAAAGCTCGGCTTCGACAAGCTCGCCAACGTGGGCGTGCTTTATCCGGGTCTTGAGACGATGGGCGGTGGCGCGATTCTCACCGGCCTCGTCCTGGCGGCGGTCGGTGCGTTCGTCATCGACAAGAAGTTCGTTAATGCCTCGGCCTTCGCGCTCGCGGGCGCGGTGCTGACGTTCTTCGGCTTCATGCATGGCCAGCAAGTGGGCATCGCGGTGTCCCCGACGGTCACGGTTGCCTACGGCATTGTCGCGGTGTTCCTCTTCGCGCTGAGCCGCTATCCGGGTCTTGCTCCCGCGCTGACGGCGCCCGAGCCGATGCCCGATCACGCCCTGGCGGCAACACCCGCCGAGTAGGCGGCGGTACCGGGCTGGCGCAACTGCGCCAGCCCGAACGTTACATCGCAGGCTTCGCTGTTTCGGCCTCCGCCGGCTTCTCCTATGATCGCTGCAAAAGATCATGGGAGGAGACGGCGATGGCGGCGCCAAATCTCAGTAACGCCAGTCTCAGTTACGTCCAGGGCGCGGGCGAAAAGCTACTGATCGGCCAGACAATCGGACAATTTTTTGATGCCGTCTGCGCGGCGTGGACGGCGAATCCGGCGCTCGTCGTACGCCACCAGAATGTTCGCCTGAGCTATGGCGAACTGCGGCGTCAAGTTGACGCCCTCGCCGCTGGGCTCTTGGCGCTTGGGCTCGAACCGGGCGATCGCATCGGCATTTGGTCGCCCAACAACAGCGAGTGGGTGCTGACGCAGTTCGCGACGGCAAAAGCTGGGCTCATCCTCGTCAACATCAACCCAGCGTACCGGGCGACTGAACTCGAATACGCCCTCAACAAAGTGGGCTGTAAGGCGCTCATCCTCGTCGAGCGCTTCAAGACGTCCGATTATGTCGCCACGCTTCGAGAGCTTGCGCCCGAGCTCCCGCATGTGGCTCCGGGAAAGCTTGAAGCGCTGCATTTGCCCGCTTTGCGATCGGTCATCCTGCTTGGGGAAACTGCGCATGCAGGCATGTTCCGTTTTGCCGATGTTCTTCGGCGGGGCGGAGCCATCGAGGCCCAGCGGCTTACCGAGCTTGCCGCGCAATTGCAGTTCGATGACCCGATCAACATCCAGTTTACATCAGGCACCACGGGCTTTCCCAAAGGTGCCACGCTGTCGCACCACAACATTCTCAACAACGGCTTCTTCATCGGGGAGGCCATGCGGCTTACCCCCGAGGATCGGCTCTGCATCCCCGTGCCGCTCTATCATTGCTTTGGCATGGTGCTGGGCAATCTCGCCGCGCTCACCCACGGCGCCTGCATGGTCTTTCCCGGCGAGGGCTTCGATCCGCTGACCACATTGCAGACCGTGGCCGAAGAGCGCTGCACGGCGCTGCACGGCGTGCCGACGATGTTCATCGCCCAGCTCGATCATGCAGACTTTCGCCGCTTTGATCTCGCATCGCTGCGGACCGGCATCATGGCGGGGTCCCCGTGTCCGATCGAGGTGATGAAGCGAGCCGTCGCCGAAATGCACCTCGACGAGATCACCATCGCTTACGGCATGACCGAGACCAGTCCGGTCAGCTTCCAGAGTTCGACTGACGATCCGCTCGAACAGGCGGGTCTCGACGGTCGGGCGTATCCAGCCGCACCTCGAAGTGAAGGTGGTCGATCGGGAGGGGCGGATTGTGCCGCGCGGCACGCCGGGCGAACTTCTGACGCGCGGCTATTCGGTAATGCTTGGCTATTGGGGCGATGAAGAGCGCACGCGCGAGGCGATCGATGCGGCACGTTGGATGCACACCGGCGACCTCGCCACCATCGATTCCGAGGGCTATTGCAACATCGTCGGCCGCATCAAGGACATGGTGATCCGCGGCGGCGAAAACGTTTATCCGCGCGAGATCGAGGAGTTCCTCTATCGGCATCCCAAGATTCAGGACCTGCAGGTCATTGGCATACCCGACGACCGTTACGGCGAGGAAATTTGCGCGTGGGTCAAATTGCGGCCCGGCGCGACCGCGACCGAAGAGGACATCAAGTCGTTCTGCCGCGACCAGATCGCGCACTACAAGGTGCCGCGCTACGTCAAATTCGTCGACGAGTTCCCGATGACAGTCACCGGCAAGATTCAAAAGTTCATCATGCGCGAGCGCATGATCGACGAACTTAAGTTGAAGGTCGCGAAAACGGCGTGATCGCGTTGTGACGAACGTCTAGCGCAGAATCATCCGCGCCAACGCCATGCGCAGGACCTCGACGGCGCCCTCGGTGATCATCATGCTGCGTTGATCGCGGAAGAAGCGCTCGATCGGCAGTTCCTTCGACAGACCGATGCCGCCGTGGATCGCCATGCAGCGATCAGCGGCCGAAAATGATCGCTCGTCGCCGAAAATCTTGACCATGAATGCGTCTTCGCGGCAGTCCTCGCCGCGATCGTATTTCCACGCTGCGTGATAGAGCATCAGCCGCAGCTTGTGGGCGTCCATGTACATGTCGATCAGCGGCCACTGCACCGACTGGCGTTCCGCCAGCGCGGCGCCGAAGGTCTTGCGTTGCTTGGCGTAGGCCTTGCCGAGTTCCAGGCAGCGTTCGATCACGCCCAGGCTGCGCGCGCCGTGACGAATGCGTCCGGAGTTGATCCAGGACTGCGCATGCTTGAAGCCTTCGCCCTCCTTGCCGATGCGATTGGCGAGCGGCACGCGAACGTTGTCGAACACGATCTCGCAGGGCTTGTCGTCCACCATCAGGTCGTAGGATGCGGTGACCCTGACGCCGGGCGTGTCCATGTCGACGAGAAAACCGGTGATGCCGCCGTGGGCGCGCTTCGCCTGGTCGGTCACGGCGAAGACTTGCGCGAAATCGGCCTCGTCGGCGTTGGTGATAAAGCGTTTGACGCCGTTGATGACATAATGATCGCCGTCGCGCACCGCTGTCGTGCGCATGGCGGCGGGATCCGATCCGGCATCGGCCTCGGTCTGTGCGAAGCAGCTTTTCTTTTCGCCGCTGATGACCGGCAGCAGATACTTTTCGCGCGCTTCACCTTCGAGCGTGTAGAGGATCGGGCTGACCGGAGGTCCGAAGATCGTGATGTAGCGCGACGGGCAGCGACGGTGGTGCGCGAGATCTCGCTCCACACCACGATCTTGGCCAGCATGCCGAGCCCAAGCCCGCCGAACTCCTCGCGGCACGTCGAAAGTTCCACAGGCCGAGCGCCTCGACCTTGTCGCGAAGTTTGTCGGTAAGGCCTTTTTGCAGCTTGATGTCGTTGACGACCTCGCGCTCAAGGGGGATCAGCTCGCGATCGACAAAGCGCCGAATGTTGTCCTTGAGCAGACGAAGTTCTTCCGGAAGTTCAAAGTCCATTGTGCTCTCTCGTGCCCGATTTTTGTCGGTTTTGGCACGGAGCCGCTTGGTGGATCAACTCACGCAAATGCAAGGCTCGGGCGCGTCTTGGCCTTGGCCGGTACGTCATCACTCCGCCGCGGCCCTGGTCAGACCACGTGTGCCGGCGAGAGCTTGCAGGGACGGTCGCCGCGCTCAATCTGGATCGTCGGATGCTCGATGCCGAATCGAGACTGCAGCTCGATGTAGACACGATCGAAAAAGTCGTGTTCCGGGTACCCTTGCGGCATGACCAGGTGGCAGGTAAGCGCGGTCTCGCTGGTGCTCATCGGCCAGATGTGGAGATCGTGAACCTCCGTGACGGCGGGAAGCGATTGCAGATAGACGCGAACAGCGCTCGGGTCGATTTTCGACGGCACGCCCTGCAAGGACATTTTGGCGGCGTCGCGCACGAGGCCCCATGTGCTCCACACGATCAGGCCGGAGATGACGAGGCTCGCAACCGGGTCGACCCACAGCCAGCCGGTCAGCAAAATGACGACGCCAGCCACGACCACGCCGGCCGAGACGGCCGCATCCGCCACAAGGTGGAGGAACGCGCCGTAGACATTGAGATCGTGAGCGTTACCGCGAGAGAGAATAGCCGCCGCAGCAGCATTGAGTACAATAGCCAGCGCGGCGACTATGATCACGTCCAGTCCGGCGACGGGTTGAGGATCAAACAGCCGACCGACCGCGGCGCCTGCGATGGCGCCGGTCACCACCAGAAGGATGGTGGCGTTGATCAGGGCCGCCAGAATCGACGTCGAGCGATAGCCGTAGGTGTAGTGCTCGGTCGGATTTCGGCGCGACATGACGTGACTTCCCCACGCCAAGAGCAATGCCAGCACGTCGCCGGCGTTGTGGCCGGCATCCGCCAACAGCGCCATCGAATGAGCCAGAACACCGTAGACAACCTGGATGGCGACCAGGGACACATTCAGGATCGTCGCCAGCGCGAAGGCGGTGCCGAATGTGGTCGGGGCATGACTGTGGGCATGACCGCGAGCACCATGATCATGGCTGTGGGACCCGTGAGTGTGGTTGTGTGCGTGGCCATCGCCGTGGCCATGATCGTGATGATCGTTCGGGTGGTCGTGGTGGTGCGCCATGCGGCGAAGTCCTCGGCAACTTCTGCGGATGCTAGTGCATTTTGGGTGTGACTGAAACGTGCGACCGGGGGCGCGATACGGCGAATGTGCATATTCAGTCCGCATGAGTCGCGCAGCAATTGAGCATGGGCAAACGCCGACTTGTGGTATGTATTCGCGGAGCCCCGGGCGGCCATATGCTTTCTGACTGAATGCGAGGCAATCGATGAAGAAGCTGATTTTGGAAACGACCGCGCCATTTCAGGGTTTGGCGGAGCTGGTGGCGTACGATGAGGGCTTGTTTGAGAAGGAAGGTATTCTCGTCGAATGGGCTGACCGCGAGAAAGGCGTCGACAAAACGCCTCAGCTCCATTTGACCGACCCGGCGGGCAAGGGGGCCAACCGTTTTGCCAGCCACGGCCGCTTGCTCGAGGAAGGCAAGGCCGATCTCTACAACGCCTGCGAATGGGGCAATTACTGCCGCGTCGAAGGCACCAAGGTCGCCAGCCGACAGATCGGGCGGCGCTCCATCGTGACGTATCGCGTCGCTCGTGGTGCGCGGTGATTCGCCGGTGCAGACGCCGCAGCAACTCGCCAATCGTCAGATAGGCGTGCCGTTCTTCTTTGGCACCCATTATCTCGCGCTGCAGATGCTGGAAAGCTTTGTTCCGCGCGATCAGATCAAGCTCGGCCGCGTCCCGAATGATTCGACCAACCGTTACAAGCTTCTAATGGATGGTGTGGTGGAGGCGACGACGCTGACCGAGCCCTACATCTCGCTTGCTGAGAAAAAGGGCTGCCGGCTCATCATTTCTGGCTTCTATCACGGCACCGAGGTTGCGTCCGATCGCATCGACGCGGAGACCTACAGCGCCTTCAATCGTGCGGTGTGCGAGGCGGTGCGCCGCATCAACGCGAATAAACGCGCCTACATGCATTACTTCATCGACTACTACAAAGCCGACGACCCGGAGGTCGCCAAGCTGACCGTCGGCGATCTGCGCGAAAGCCGCATCTGCGTCGTCGACCCGGCGCCGATTCCGGCCGATGAACTGCAGCGCACGTTCGACTGGATGAAGAGCTGGGGCTTCCTTGATGAGACGCCGGCGCCGCTCGATCTGGTCAACATGAACCTGCAGCAGCACGGTTACGCTGGCGCACAGCACGCCACCGTTCAGTAGCGGCGTCAGGCGCTCTCTGCGGCGGCTTTAGGCGGCAAATACCGCGACGCTTGCGCCGGTATTGCCGCCGATCGACATATCCGGACACACGCTGAGCGCGGCGAGGAGGTTCATCTCCGCGCGTAGTGTAACGTGAGCGCCCGGCGGCTTGGGCCGGATGTGCGAATGCTCAAGCTCGCCGGTGTCCTGATGAATGATCATGTGCTGAAAGATATTGAACGGGCTCGGAACGTCTTCGAGGGCGACGCCATACGGCGCCAGCACACCGCTCAGGTTCTCCGTGCAGCCGTGGGTCGGCATCTCCGAGAGGGGCCGGCCGTAGGTCTTTTCCCAGATGCCGCGTTGCGCAGCCAGTTCATGACGCTTGCGGCTGCACATGCCTTCCTGGAGATCGTGATGGCCTTCCTTGAAGGTGTCCTCGACGATCGTCATCATGGTGTTGTTGAGCTTCGATACCAGCATGTCGCCGCTTGAGATGAAGACCTTGCGCTGATTGGCCTTGGTCCTGGCCTGATCGAACCGCTCACGCAGATTGTCGCGATTGAAGCAGACAAAATCGATGATGGTCTGCGACGTGATCCGCACCGATTGGCCGCTGGCCAGATCAAATACGAATCCGGTGTTGCGCGGAAGTTGCCGCTCCCACAGCATTTCGCCTGGCATGGGATATCTTCTCTCAAAATTTTGATGTGACGTCGTTGTTCGATCGCCAAATTATTCAATCGGTCAGATTATTCGATGGCTTTGGCGGCTTTTGCAGTGACATCCTTTGGGATCGCGTAAAGCTGTGCGCAACAGATCGTCGATCGCTGGTCCTGTCATCGGAGCGAGGTCCATCTTTTCCTTCTCGGCCTCAGCGACCAGATCGGGATCTTTCATGGTCTCGTCGAAAGCCTCGATCAGCGCTTGCTTGCGGTCCTGGGGTATGCCGGGCGGCGCCGCGAACGGTCGCGCCATGGCCTGCGGCGCGAAATGCAGAAACAGGATCTGCTTCTTTTCCGGGTCGTTGATGAGATCCAGCGTCAGCGGGACGTCGGGCAGATCGGGCGCTTTCTGCAGCGCCGCCTGAAGCAGGAGATTCACGCTTTTTTCCCTGATCCATTCCGGATGCGCGACTTTGATCGTGCCCCAGGAGAGACCACAGATGCCGTCAACTTCGCCGCGCAGCATCGCTAGCGTAATATCGTTCGTGCCGGGATAGCCGGAGACCAGCTTGATCTTGGCGCCGAATACGTTGTTGTAGAGGTGGGCGTAGATGTCCGAAGTCGGCGGCGGCGTATTGGCCGCCCATGACGACGGGCATCGTCAGCATGTCCTGCCAGGTCTTGACGGCCGACTTGCTGCCGGTCAGGCACATGCTGGTGTCGTTCGACATGCTGCCGATCCAGCTGAACTCCCGTCCGTCGAAGTTGACGGTGTTGGTGAGGAGCGGCATCGTTGGAATACTGCGCGAGAATGTCCCGATGACGGTGCCGTCCTTCAGCGCCGCGTTGTAGAGATAATTGCTGGCGCGCAATCCGCCGGCGCCCGGCATGTTCTCCGGCACGATGGTCGGATTGCCTGGAATGTGCCGGCTGAGGTAGCGGGCGAGCACCCGTGCGTAGAGATCGTATCCACCGCCGGCGGTGTATGAGATGAGGACAGTGACAGTCTTGCCGCGGTAGAAGTTTTCAATGTCGTCCGCGATCGCTGGGCGGGAGAGTGTGAGAAACAAAACGGCGGCCAGGCCTGAATAGAACGTCGACCGCCGTGCGCGATCCGTGGAATGCATTATCAAATGCTCCAACAATTCCTGTGAGCCCTGCGCAGGCTTAAGTGTCGATTGCTGATGTCGCCCAGGACAGGGTCAGAAATCAAGCCTGTCGCGGATTGCATCGAGGCCGACCTTCGCGCATTCCTCCTCCCTTGCCGCCGCCGGGGGCGCCGGTTACGCCGACTGCGCCGAGCAAATTGCTGCCTGCCTCGATCATGAGGCCGCCCCGCAGCGTGACGATATGCGGCAGGGTTGCCAGCCCCGCGCTAGAATTTCCGCCTCGCGCCAGTGAAATTAGGGCCTGACGTAGCTGTAGCCCTTTTCCTCAAGCTCCATGATCCGCACCACGCCCGCCGGAACGATCTTGGCCTGCGAAATGATCGTGATCGGATGGCCTTCGCGCTTCTCCATTCCCTGCTTGGTGTTGTTGCAGGCGGAGAAAGCAAGGTTTGACGGGAAGCTGACTTCCGCCAATTCCTTGATGCGATCTTTGACCGGCGACGTGTCGTCGCGCAGCATGTGCAGGCCGGGCCCATAGGCGACGACCTCGACCTGAACGTCCTCGTGCTTGTCGCGATAATATTCGAGCACGTTCCGCGCATTGTTGAGCGCAAGATTCATCACGTCCGGATCGTTTTGATCGACCTGAATTACAATGCGATGCGCCTTTGCGTCTTCCGCCTTCGCGCCGCTTATGACGAGCAACCCAAGAATGGCCGTGGCGAAAATGGAACGAATGATCATCGGCATGGCTCAGCCTCCTTCAGCAATTCCGGGATTGTTGGCGACGCCCTTGAGCGTGACGCGATTAATGCGTTTCACCTTGATGGTTTTCTCCGACCGCAAGTAGGCGGCGACCACATCGCTCACCGGCTTGCCGGTCTGCGTGTTGACCGACGCCCAGCCGGCGACCCGATAGGTCTTGCCGGTTTCGAGCCTCTGACCGTCATCAAGAGTCATATCGGAAATCCGATTGCCCGTGGCCTCATTCGGCGCGCAAGCATAGTCCATGCCGCCGACACGCACCATGTCTCCGCCTTGCTGGTAGTAGGGATCCTGGTTGAACAGGTTGTCGGCAATATCCTCCATGACGGCCTTGATCTGGTCTCCCGTCATATCCTGCACGTAGACCTCGGGATAGGTAATCGCCGTGCCCGCCAGCAAGTCCTCCATGGTGATCGGCTGTCCAGCCAGGAGGGTTGTGCCCCAGCGGAAGCCTGGCGACAGCGCGATCTGCGCATCGAGTTGTTGCCGAAGCGCATCGCAAATGACCTGATCCATCGGGCCGGAGAAGTTGCCGCGGCGATAGAGCAACTGGTCAGCCGTCGCAAGGGTTTCGGTGAACTGCGCCGCGTAGGGGGCGTGCAGCCGATCGATCAGCGCCTGCATGTCGCGATCCGGCTTGATCATGTCCGCAAACACCGGCAGCAGGTGATAGCGCACGTCATTGATGGCGCCTTTGCCAACATCGAGATCGAGGACAGCGAGAAACTTTCCGTTCGATCCCCCATTTGCGACCAGCGTCTTGCCGTTCGCATTGGCGGCCACGGTCGGCTGCGGCACCGGGTCGTGCGTGTGACCGCCGAGGATAATGTCGATACCCGACACGCGGCTTGCGAGTTTCAGGTCAACGTCCATCCCATTATGCGATAGTAGCACCACGGCATCGACTTTGTCCCGCTGGCGCAGTCTATCGACTACTTTCTGGAGCTCGGCGTCGCGGATGCCGAACGTCCAATCGGGCACAAAGCGCTTGGGATGAGCAATCGGGACGTACGGCATGGCCTGACCGATGATGCCGATCGCGCGGCCGCCCGCGGTTTTGATCGTGGCTGGCTTAAAAACGCGGCCCGACGCGGCATCGAACGCCGGCGCGTCGTTGAAGGCCGCTTCCTCGGTCAGGAAAACATTTTGCGCCAGGAATTCGCCTTTGAGGTGCTCGAGGTTCTGCCGCAGGACCTTTTCGCCGTAGGTGAATTCCCAATGGCCTGTCATCGCCTCGATGCCAAGCAGATTGGCGGCTTCGATCATGTCGGCGCCTTGCATGGTCTGGGCGAGGCCGGTGCCTTGCCAAAGGTCGCCGCCGTCGACCAGCACCGAGTTGCCGGGGCCGGCATCGGCGCGCAGCCGGTCGATGAGGCTCTTGAGATGCGCAAAGCCGCCCATACGACCGTAGCGATGCGCTGCGTCCTGGTAGTCGAGAAAGGTCAACGCGTGTGCGCTGCGGCCGCCGGGTTCGATGCCGAAGTGTTTGAGCAGCGCATGGCCCACCAAATGCGGCGGCTGCCCTTGCATAGCGCCAACGCCGATATTGACGCTCGGTTCGCGAAAGAAAACCGGTTTGAGCTGGGCGTGGCTGTCGGTCAGATGCAGGATGCGGAGGTTGCCGAAGCGGGCGATGTCATAAAGGTCTTCATCGGCTGCCGCGGCGACGCGCGGGCTTAAGCCCAAGGCTGTTGCGGCGGAGAGATAGCGCAAGAAGGTCCGGCGATCCAACGCACCTACTCCCTATTCTTGCTGCGGCATCGGGCAGGGCGGTCAGCGAATGACGCCGGCCCGCCACGCCGCCTCTTGCTCCTTGGCCTGAGCGATCGAGGCCTTTGCCAGCGCCTCGGCGTAGCTGGCCTGTTTGACAGCGGTGTCGAAATCACCGGCGGCCGCTCCCTTCTTGGCGGCCGCCAGCGCCTGCTCGGTGGTGGTCCACTGGTTCTTGAGGGCGCCGGCATCCTTTTCGGCGGCTTCCGCGGCGGCAATCGCGATCTTGAAATCGGCTTCGGTACCGGCGGCAAAGGCCGAGTTTACTGCCACAGCCATTAGCAGACTGCATCCAATTACGAGCAAGCGCGCGCGCATCGTCTGCTCCATCGTCATGGCCGAGCGCCGGGTCCGGAGATCGGCAGCCCGTTGCTCATGAATGAGAGAAAATATTCGACGTCGCGATAGTTCTCGTCCTGCGGCTCGAGGGGGACGCCGCGGACCTGGATATTGCAGGTGACGAAACGGCGGCTGAGCGTTCCCATGCTGCCCCATTCTGAGCGGTAGATCGGCATCGCGGCGACGATGCCGAGCGCGGGCGCCAGCACTTCGGTGCGAATGTGTTCACCGGGGCTCTGGACGTGACAGCTGGCGCAGGAGAAATTGAGCTGGCCGCGGCGCGCATAGAAATATTTCTCGCCGTTCTCATAGGCGGCAAGCGCGCGCGGATCGTTCGGGATCTTGATGTTGAACGGTTTGCCGCGCGACGTGAAAGCCATGTAGGCGGTCAGCGCCGCCATCTCATCCTTGACGTAGGAGTACGGCTGCTCGCCGTTGGCCTCGCGGCATTGGTTGAGCGCGAGTTCAAGCGTGACAACTTGGCCGGTCTTGTCGTCGAAATACGGATAGTTCTGCCGGATGCCGATGCCCTTTTCGGGGAAGCAGTCGGCATAGGTCTCGCCGTTCTTAAACGGCATCTCGAACATCTCCTTGCCGCGATCGACCGCGAATTCGTAGGGCGGAAAGTCGTCGATCGCCTCCCACTGTTTGCGCAGATCTGCGTCCATCGAATAGGGGCCGTTGACGAAATCGTTCAAGGGCACGTTCGGAAAGCGCTTGGTGAAATAGTCGCGGAAGGCCTTAAAATCGGCATCAGGATTAATGGCGTCGGCCGCATGGGCGGGCGAGATGAGAAAGACCAGCACCGCCGCCAGGGCCGCCGGCATGATGCGAAGCATCCGCATGTACTCCTCCAGCAGTCTCGATCAAACCGCCTAAATGATCTTCGCCACAAGCGAATCGCTTTCGCCCTTGTTGTCGACCCAGCTCACGGTTAGATCGTCGCCCTTCTGCGCGCCCTTGAAGGTGAATTTCACGTAGGGATCTTTCGCGACGGCTGGACCCCACAAGGCCGTAAAGACTGACTTGCCGCCATGCTCGAATTCGACCACTTCGATGTGGTGCGGCGGAATAAGATTGCCCTGCTCATCCTTGACGAAGCCGGAATCCATCGGGTGCTGGATCAGCGCCTGGACTTCGGTTGTGTCGCCATTTGCCACTGCGCGGATGCGAGTTGTCGATGCCATTGCGATTGCCCTTGTTCGATTTAGCCGCCGCAGCCGCCGACGGTGACTTTGACCTCTTTGGTCGCGCTGTAGATCTTGCCGCCCAACTCGACCAGCGCGATTACGTTGCTGGTCTTTGCCATCTTGAGGCGGTTCGACACCGACGCCGAGGTGCCGGCAGGGATTTTATAGCTTGCCGCCAGAGGGAACGGGTTTTCGGCGACGAGAATGGCGATCGACGTCACAACCGGCAGCGCCGTAGAGACGGAGATCGGCACCACTGCGCCGTTCTCGGCGATTTCCGGCGCATCGAGCTTGACCTTGTCGGAAGCTTCGGCGTCCTTGCCGTACAGCGCCTTGATGGCGTCGGCTTGCGTCTTTTGCGTGAACGCGTCCTTCGGCCACGTGGCTGCATCGGCCGCGGCGCGGGCGCCCTTGAGCAGCGCGGTCAGGCCGAAGCCCGAGACAACCACAGCGGCGGCCCCCTTGAGGATCAGCCGGCGCGTCCGGTCAAAACGGCTCGTGTTCTTCATTGCAGGTTTCTCCGTTCTGCCGGCTGGACGTTCAAGACATTTCATCGCGTGTAGAGAAAATCGACGACGGATTCGATTTCCTCGGGCGTCAAAATCAGATTGCGCCCGAACGGCGGCATGACAGTCAGCGGGTTGCGTTTGGTCTCGTCGAAAATGATGGCGGCAAGCTCTTTGCGGTCCGGATAGCGGTTTTTCATGTCGGACAATCGGGGGCCGACATTGCCCGGCGAATCGCCGCCATTGACATCGTGACAGGTCAGGCAGTTGCCTTTGCCGCGGTCGAAGGCCAGGGTCTGGCCGGGCATGGCCGGCGCTTGCGCCCATTCCGTGCCGCTTGCGCAAAGCGATACCCCAAATGCGAACCCTCCGAGCATCACCGCGCGGAAAAAGACATATCTGCGTCGCATCATCCTCTCCAGCATGGCGCGCTGCGTCGGTTTTTACTGCGTCAGATAGTTTTTCAGCCACCACGACCGCACGTCGTCGTGCGTCGCAAATACGACCCCGTCGAATTGCTTGGCGTAGGTGATGAACTCATCAAGCACCAGCGATCGCGAGGGACGGCCGACAATGAAATCATGGACCGTCAGCGGCATAAGCACCGGGCGGTCGGCGCCGCGTTCATAGAGGGCATCGAATTGCGCCTTCATTGTCCTCAGAATGAAGTCTGGCGTGTTTGAATGCCACGTCCCGTACGGCGTCGGCGGCATCGGATTGGTGATTTGGATCGCGAGCGCGGCGTCGCTGTACGATGAGAACGGGATCTCCAAGAGCTTCTTGCCGTAACCCTCGATCATGTACGGCAGATCGTCGTTCCAGATGCTGGCGTCCCACTCGAAATCGAAATGCTCCAGCAAGAGGTCGACGGTGTGGTGGCTGGCAAAGCACGTTCGCCAGCCACGCAATCGCTCGCCCAAGAGGTCCTCGAAAACCGAAACGGTCTTTTTGATCAAGCGCAGTTCCTGATCGGGCGGATAATTGCACATCATTTCGTGCTCGTAGGTGTGCCCGGCGATGGCGTGGCCGGCCTTTTTCACCTCGCGCGAAATCTGCGGATATTTCTCAGCCGTCGCGCCGCAGATGATCCACGTGCCCAAAACGCCGTGCTTTTGCAGAATTTCGAACAGCCGCCAAGCGCCGCGTCGACCGCCATATTGCCGTTCGCTGTAGTCGAACGGATCGGGCTGGCCGTCAGGGAAGACAACAGCGGCTTCTTCCGACTGATGATGGACGCTGATGATGATCGGGAGCCGCACGCCATCGGGCCAACGGCCGGCGTGCTTCAGCGGTATTTCATGCCACATGAGCGGTCTCAGTGCTTTCCCGGATCGTTGCACCAGCCGGCGATCTCGCTGCATCGCGCGAACTGAACGTCATTGTGCATCTTCAGCCGTTCGATGAAGTGTCGAAGTGTCCGCAGCGGGGCAGGGCGGCCGGTCGCCCACGTCTGGATGCTCAGGATCATGAAGCGCGATGATCGTTCGCTTTCGCGATACAACACGTCGAATTCGCTGTCCCAGACGTTGGCGAGGCCGTCATAGCCGCCGCGCATCGGGTAGGGGTAGCCGATGTAGGTTTTGTCTGCCGTGCTGGTGGTGAACGGCAGTTCGACCAGTCGGCCGCCCGCGCAATCGAAGAGGCAGGGCAGATCGTCGTTCAACAAGCTGCTGTCCCAGAGAAATCCGCAGTAGGACAGGATGTCGAGAGTTTGCGGGCTGACGCGATAATCCGGGCAGCGCCAGCCTTGGATCTTCGCTCCGCAAACATCCTCCAAAGCCTTGCGTGTCCTGTTGACGATCGCGCGTTCGCGGGCAGGGCTTGCGGTGCGGACCTTTTCGAAGGCGTAGCTCATGCCCGCGATCTCATGGCCTGCATCGTGAGCGGCGCGAATTGCGTCCGGATATTTTTCCGCCGTTGTGCCGCAGACCAGGAAGGTGGCTTTGACGTTCAACTGATCCAGCACTTCGAGAATGTTCCAGATGCCTCTGCGGCCGCCATATTCCATCGCACCGCCGATCATGGCGTTCGGCCGATCGCCCGGCAGCAACGGTGTGCCTTCGCCCGATTGATGCTCGAACGTCAGTGCGACAGGCAGTCGCACGCCGTGCGGCCAATTGGCTTCCGTCACAGGTCCGACTTCCGTCGCCACGATTGAGCCGTCCACATTGGCGCGGAGAACCGCGCTATCAGATAACGTGAGTGTCACGTCCACGTGATTTCTACAAGCTCATAGGACGCCGCGGATAAGGCCGCAGAACTCGGCGCCGCTTGGCTTCTGCGCCATAAGAAATAGGCACGCGGCCGTCGAGATCGTGGGCATTGCCGCGACAAATTCGCCGCGCGAATTCGGCGATCCTTTCGGAGAATTAATCCCGGCTACACGTCGCCGTAAGCCGGCATGTCCATTTGTACCGGGCAAGGCCGCAGGGCCGCTTTCATTGATGGAGATCAATCGTGAATCAAAACAACCTCTCGCAGGGGAATCTGCGGAAGCGCCTCACGGCCCGCCGCTTGACCCTTCTCGGCTCCGTGGCCGCCGTTGGCGCGGTGCTGTTGGCAGGGCCTGGCGGCTATCGCCCGTCCGGCTTCGATTTCGGGACGCAGGCCGCGAGCGCGGCTGAAACGACCATGCAGCATCCCGCTGGCTTCGCCGACATCGTTGCCAAGGTGAAGCCCGCCGTGATCTCGGTGCGGGTCAAGATCGACGCCGGTGCTGAGCCTGCGATGATGCAGCGTGGCGACGGCGACGATGATGAGGCCATTCCGGCTCAACCAGGATCGCCGTTCGACAAGTTCTTCCAGCAGTTTGGCGAGCAGTTCGGGCGTCAGCGCGGCCAGAATGGCAATGGGATGGCTCGGCCCCATCAGACCATCACGGGTGAGGGCTCCGGCTTTTTCATCACCGCTGATGGTTATGCGGTGACCAACAATCACGTCGTCGATCATGCCAAGTCGGTGCAGGTCACGACCGATGACGGTTCCGTCTACACCGCCAAGGTCATCGGCACCGATCCGAAGACCGATCTCGCGCTGATCAAGGTCGACGGCAAGACGGACTTCCCGTTCGTCAAGTTCTCTGAGCGTGCACCGCAAGTCGGCGACTGGGTCGTGGCCGTCGGTAACCCGTTCGGTCTTGGCGGCACAGTCACCGCGGGCATCGTTTCGGCACGCGGCCGCGACATCGGGGCGGGTCCGTACGACGACTACGTCCAGATCGACGCGCCGATCAACAAGGGCAACTCCGGCGGTCCGGCGTTCGACGTCGATGGCAACGTCATCGGCGTCAACACGGCGATCTACTCGCCGTCCGGCGGCTCTGTCGGCATCGGCTTCGATATTCCGGCCGATACCGCCAAGATGGTCGTGGCTCAGCTCAAGGAGACCGGTCACGTCACGCGCGGCTGGCTCGGCGTGCAGATCCAGCCGGTCACGGCGAGCATCGCCGACAGCCTCGGCATGAAGAAGGCCGAAGGTGCGATGGTTGACGAGCCGCAGGCGGGCAGCCCCGCGCTCAAGGCCGGCATTCAAGCCGGCGACGTCATCACGGCCGTGAACGGAACCCCGGTGAAGGACGCGCGCGACCTGGCCCGCACCATCGGCACGATGGCGCCGGACTCCTCGGTGACGATCGAACTGCTGCGTGACGGTCAGACAAAGACCGTGAAGCTGACGCTCGCGCAGATGCCGACCGACCGCCAGGCCAAGGCCGACACTGGCAACGACGGCGCCGCCCCGGCCAAGGGCGTGCCGCATCTCGGTCTCTCGGTCGCTCCGGCGAGCGAGGTTTCGGGAGCCGGCGACAGGGGCGTCGTGGTCACGGCGGTCGATCCGGACGGACCGGCGGCCGAGCAGGGCTTCAAGACCGGCAACGTGATCCTCGATGTCGGCGGCAAGCCCGTCGGCAACGCGGGCGACGTGCGCAAGGCGCTGAGCGATGCCAAGGCGCAGGGCAAGCACCAAGTGCTGATCCGCGTGAAGATGGGCGACGCAACGAGGTTCGTGGCGCTTCCGCTTGGTGACGCGTAACGGTCGTTCCAGCCGGTTGTGTTGTCGTCTCCAGACACGTCCAGTGGATCGGCCTTTTGGGGGCGGGCGCAAGCCCGCCCCCATCATTTTTGCAGATCGTGTGATCCAGGCATGCTCGCTGCGATGCGGTGACCTTGAATTTCCTTGACTTGCCGCAAGCCCTGGCGAGACTTTTGGTAGCAGATGTCGTTTCCACGACTTAATGCCGCGGCCGCGCGAGGGAAATTCGCGAATGTCCAAGAAGACCAAGCAAATGAAACTCGGTCTGTTCATCAGACCGGTCGGCCATCACGTCGCGTCCTGGCGGCATCCCGATTCGCATGCCGATGCCGGCGTCAACTTTCAACGCTTTGTGGAGATGGCGCAGACCGCCGAACGCGGCCGTTTCGACATGCTGTTCTCCGCTGACACCGTCAGCGCCTGGACGACGATCGACGGACTGCATCGGATGCATTACACGGCCTGGATTGAGCCGTTCTCGGTGTTGTCAGCGCTGGCGCCCCTGACCAAGAATATCGGCTTGGTCTGCACAGCGACCACCTCCTACGACGAGCCCTTTTCACTGGCCCGAAGATTCGCCTCGCTCGATGTCATCAGCGGTGGGCGCGCCGGCTGGTATCTGGTGACGTCCGGCAATGAGACAGAGGCGGCCAATTTTGGGAACCGCCCACATCCGCCGAAGGTCGAGCGCTACCGTCGCGGGCGCGAGTTCGCCGAAGTTGTCGCCGGCCTTTGGAACAGCTGGGATGACGATGCGTTCGTGCGCGACCGCGCATCAGGTGTGTTCTTCGATCCTGAGAAAATGCATGTGCTCAACCACAAGGGCAAATATTTCGACGTCAAAGGCCCGTTGAATGTGCCGCGCTCGCCGCAGGGGCACCCTGTCATGGTCCAGGCCGGGGCATCCGAAGACGGGATGGAGCTTGCCGCCGAAACCGCCGAAGTCGTGTTCGCCGCGCAGTCGATGGTCGATGGCGGCAAGGCCTTTTACGACAATGTCAAAGGCCGGATGGCGAAATACGGCCGCAATCCCGATCACCTGAAGATCATGCCGGGTCTCGCCATCACGATCGGGCGCACCGAGGACGAGGCCATGGAGAAGCATCAACGTCTCCTGGACCTGATCCACCCGGATGTGGGTCTCGGCTTGCTGTCGCGGCGCATGGGATTCGATTTTTCGGACTATCCGCTCGACGGACCCGTGCCTGATCTTCCCAAGAACGACGTCGTTGCCAGCCGCACCGATGTGATGATGGCAATGGCCCGACGCGAAAACCTCACGATCCGTCAGCTCTACCAGCGCTTTGCCGGCGCGCGCGGACACCTCGAGATCATCGGCACGCCGGCACAGGCCGCGGACCAGATGCAGGAGTGGCTGGAAGCCGGAGCCGCTGACGGCTTCAACGTGATCGTGCCTTTCTTCCCCGGCGGATTGAACGATTTCGTCGATCTCGTCATACCCGAGCTGCAACGGCGCGGTCTGTTCCGGACGGAGTATGAAAGCACGACGTTGCGCGGCAATCTCGGCTTGCCGTTCCCGGAAAGTCGTTATGCCGCGGCGCCGGAGCTGGTGGCGGCGTCTTAGCCGCCGCGTGCGCACTCACCAATATTACTTGGCGGTCGGCGGCGGGCTCTGCTCGGACAGGTAGGTGCCGAGATAGTTGGTCAGTGTGTCGACGTCTTCTGGAAAAAGCTGGGCGCCGCGCGCCACCATCGACATGATGGTCTTGTGCCATTCATCGCGACTTTTGCGCATATCGACGAAGCGGGCCGCCGGATGACAGGCGCCGGCGCAGAACTCGACGACGGCGACTTCTCCGTCGCCGTCCGGCAGCTTCGTGACCGCCGGATCGAGGCGCCGTGGTTGCGCCGCTGCGGCCGCCGCGAAGCCAACGGCCAGCATGACCATTGTGATACACGAGACCGTTTTCATGGCGTGCCGCCTACACCAGTTTCGTCCGCCGCTCGGCGATGGAGTATTTCGGATACCAGGTCGAGTCCGCGAGAAGGCCGATCCGCTCGGAGACCACGTCGATGACGAAGGGCCTGCCGTCCTTGAGTTCGTTGATGCCGCGCGCAAGCGCCGGCGCGATCTCGCCAGGGCGCGTCACCGTGGCGCCGTTGACGTCGAAAGCCTTGGCGGCGGTCTCGAAGCTGACATCCGGGTTGCCAAGGTAGCTTCCCATATCGAGCTTGGTCTGGCGCAGGCGCGGCGCGACCGCGGTCACACGCATGCGGGTGTCGTTGAAGCTCCGATTATTGAAGACGATGTAGAGCACCGGCGCTTCGAACCTGCGCGCCGCCCATAGCGCTTCGATTTGGCCCATCAGGAACGCGCCATCGCCGACGAGGCAGACGGTCTGCCGGTTGGGCTTCGCCATCTTGATGCCGATTGCGGCGCCGACCGACCAGCCAAGCCCGGACCCGAGCGAGCGCCCGAACAATTCCTTCTTGCCTTTGCCGAAGGTCAGCCAAGGCAGGACACGCGGCATGGCTGAATTGAATTCGTGCGTGATGATGGCGTCGGGTTCAAGCTGCCGTTGCGCCTCGATCGCGATGTGCTCGTAGGCGATCGGCGTCTGGTCTTTTCGCTCGTCTGCCATTTGCGCGCGGGTCAGCGCAACCTTGCGATTGAAATCGGCGATCCAGTCGGTACGGTCCTTGGCCTTTGCTCTGTTGTCTGCGGTCATCGCCGAACGGACCGCTTCAAGGAGAGCTTTCGCTGCTTCTTTGACGTCGGCGACTATCGGGACGGTGTCGGCGGTCCATCGTGCGACGTCGTTCGGCACGCTACGAATTTCGATGATCTTCCAGTCCGGCGAGACCACAGGCGCCGCGCCTTCCTGGTAAAGCATCGGCCCGCCCATGCTGACGAGGACGTCGGCCCCCTCGAGCGACCGGAATCCGGTGAACGACCGGTCGTTCTGGCCGATATACAAGGGATGGTCGGTAGGAAAATCCGTGTATGGGCTTAGGCCCTGCACCACCTGCATGCCGAGCAGTTCGGCAAGCTGAAGAACCTCGTCATAGGCGTCGCAGCGCCACACGTCCTGGCCTACGAGCATGAAGGGTTTGCGCGCAGTGAGCAATATTTGGGCGGCTTTCTCGATCAATTGCGGACCAGGCTGCGTGCGGATCGGCACCGTAAACATCTCGCGTGGATAGATGTCCGCCTTGGCGACAGCCTCGCTGACATTGGTCGGTATGGCGAGAAACGTTGCCCCGCCAGGCGGCGTCGTTGAGATACGCATGGCGTTGCGCAGAAGCTCCGGAACCCGGCTTGCCATCGGCGCCTCGAAGCTCCAGCGGGTGAATTGCTTGGTCATGCCGACGAGGTCGTCGATCTCTTCGAAATTGTCGCGACCGGTTCCCTCGGTGGATTTCGTGAACGATGAGACGACAAGCGGATCGCCGTCCCGCTTGGCGTTGAACATGTTCAGCATCTGATTGGCCGTACCGACAGTGCCGTGCACGTTGACGAATGTCGGCTCGTTGCTGGCGAGCGCGTAGCCAGAGGCCATCGCGGTCACGATTTCTTCCTCGGGCCCAAGGATGAGATTGATGTCGGTGTCGCCCACCATGGCGTCGAGCATGCCGGCGGACGACGTGCCGTTTCCGTAGAATACGTGTTTGACGCCGGCGGCCTTGAGTTGCTGGACCAGAAGATAGGCGCCGGTGCCTTCCACGGTGCGGATGCTATTGCCGTCGGCGCGGGCGCTCACCATGGGTTGGAGCGCTGCGAGCACCGACTCGGCTGCTGCAAGCGTGAATCCGCTGGTTGCCATTCCTTTGAGAAAGCCGCGCCGGTCGAGACGGCCTGCGATATAGGCTCGAACGAGATCGCGCATTGGACGGCTCCTTCCCTCGTTGGCCCTGCCGATCTGTCAGACCGGTCTCTGCTGTGCCGCCCGAATTCTGGCCCCCATCCGGCGATTTGTGAAGCGCCCTCAAGACCGCTCATCGGGCGAGCTAGCGGCCTTGGCTGAGAAGGATCATCGAGATCGCCGGAACGTAGGTGATGACCATGAGCGTTGCGAAGTTGACCACAATGAAGGGCAGCACGCCGCGATAAATCATTCCCATCGGCACATTGAAGATCGCACGCGCCGCGAACAGGTTCAGCCCGAACGGCGGCATGTAGAGACCGATGCTGAGATTGACCGCCATGATGATGCCGAAGTGCAGGGCGTTCACGCCGGCGGCTTCGACCACTGGAAGAAGCAGCGGGGTGAGGATCAAAATCGCAGCAGGAGGCTCCAGGAAGCTTCCGGCGACGAGCAAGCCCGCGTTGACGAACAGCAGCGTCAGCCAGTGTGGCAAATCGAGTGCGCTGACTTCCGCGATCAGGTGTTGGGGAATGCCGCTGGTTGTCATCAGCCACGCGTAGACGCCGGCACCGGTCACGATGATCAGGATTTGCGCGATGAGATAGACCGAACTGACGATCACCTGCCATAGTTCGGCAAGACCGATCTCCCGATAGATGAACATCGCGACAAAGAGCGAATACACGACGGCGACCCCCGCGGCCTCGGTGGGTGTAAAGACCCCGCCGTAGATGCCGCCGAAGATCACCACGATCGTGCCGATCGCCCAGCTCGCGTCCTTGGTCGAGGCCCAGATGTTCTTCCAGCGCGCCGGCGCTGATAACGGCACCATTTTGATGCGCGCATAGATCAGCACATAGACCGCATCGACCAGCCCGATCAGCAAGCTCGGCAGAATACCCGCGGTGAACAGCTTGATGGCCGATTGCTGCGCCGTCATGGCGTAAAGGATCATCGAAATCGACGGCGGGATGATCACAGCCACCGCACCGGAGGATGTGATCAGGCTCACCGCAAAGCGCTCGCTGTAGCCCTGCTTCGTCAGGGATGGGAACAGCAGCCTGCCGATCGCAACGACCGTTCCGACCGAGGTGTGCGCCATGGCGCCGAACAATTCCGACGATGCCACGGTCGTCACCGCGAGCGAGCCGCGGACGCCGCCGATGATCGAGACGACCCAGGTGACGACGCGATTGGCAATGCCGCCGCGCCCCATGATCTCACCCGCCAGGACGAAGAACGGGACGGCGAGCAGCGGGAAATTGTCCAGGCTGCCGAACATATAGGTCTGGATCGCCTGCAAAGGGACGTGGGCGACGAACAGAATCGCCGTCATCGACGTGAGAATGAGGACGATGAAGATCGGCAGTCCGAGGATCAAAAGAAGCGCCGGCAATATGAAATAGACGAACGCCGCAGCCATCGTACTACTCGGACCTGCGGCTCGAAATGATGTCCTCGTGCCGCACGCCGCGTACGATGAGGCGCACCGCTATCAACAGCGCCGTGAGCAGGAGTTCGAGCGGCACCGCGGCTTGCGGGATGACCAGCGGGATATTGGCCGATTTGCTTCGCTGGTCGAGCTCGGCCAGCATGGTCACGACCGGCCATGCGAAGATCGCTAGCGCCACGCAGGTCGAAATCGTGACCAGATCGGAGAACAGTTCGAATGCCCACCGCGCGCGCTCGGGGAGCATCGAGATGACGACATCCATGCGGATATGGCGCCCCATCCAGCCGACCGGGCCGGCGGCGAGGAACACGCAGCCGATCATCAGGAACAGCATCGCTTCCTCGGCCCAGGACAGCGAGACCGAGAAGAAATAGCGGCCGATGATGTTGACGAAGTTGATGCCAACACTCGCCGTCAGCATCGCGCCGGCGGCGAAGCGAAGGCACGCCATCAACGCCTCGGCGCCTCGCCGTAGAGTCTCACGCATGCGCGGCTAGTTCTTTGCGGCGGCGGCCCGTACCATCAGAAGCATGTCGTGAACGGCCGGTTGACCCTTTGTCGCGTCGTCGGCGACCGAGGAGAGCAGCGTTTTCATCTGGGCGAGATCGTCGGCGGACAGCCTTTGCACGGTTCCGCCTAGTGCAGTCCAGTCGCCTTCGAGTTTCTTGTTGAAATCGAATTCCCACTGCTGCGTTTTGGCCTGATCGGCGGTCGCGGTATCGAGAACAATCTTCTGCAAGTCCGCCGGCAGCGTATCGAGCCAGCTCTTGCTGACTACCGCGATCGAGTTGATGAAAGTGTCATTGGTGACGGTGATGACCTTGAGAATATCGTTCATCTTGAAGGCGACAAAGACAGACAAACCGCTGATCGTGCCGTCGATCGTGCCCTGGTCGAGCGCCGGCACGACCTCGGAGAGCGGCATGCCGACGCCGGTGGCGCCGAGTTTGGCCATCTTCTGGCGTTCGAGTTCGGTGCCGTTGATGCGCAGCTTTTTGCCGCTGAAGTCGGCGAGCCGCATGATCGGCTTTTTGGCGCCGTAGTCCGAGGCGCCAAGGCTCAAGGTCGCGATGCCGGTCATCCGCTTTGGGGCGACCAGCGCCAACATGGCCTGCTCGACGGCGGGGTCGTGGATCGTCGCCGCGGCGTTGGCGTCGTCACGAAACAGCATCGGGGCGCTGAAGACGCCGAAGCGGGAATTGACGCCGACGAAGAAGTCGACCGGGCCGATGTAGCCCTGGATATTGCCGAGCTGCACGCCTTCGATTTCGCGCGGGATCGGGCCCAGCTGGCTGTTCGGGTAAATTTGCACTTCGATGCGGCCGCCGGAGGCCTTCTCGAGATCCTCTTTGTAGAACTTGAGGAACTGATGCTGGCCCTCGTTCATGGTCGCGGTGCCGAATTTCATGACGAAATCGGCGGCAACGGCCGGTGCCAGCGGCAGTGCGCCCGCCAGGGCACTGGTGACAGCGATCGCCAAGCCTTTTTGGCGCCGAGCGCTTTTGCGCGCACGTTTAGTCGTACGGTAAGCGGTCATCGTCTGCCCCCCCAATCGTTCCCACCCGAAGGATTTGTGTGGCGGCTTTTGCCGCGCTTTATGAGATGACTATAATGGCCGGGCGAAGCTTGCCAAGGGACGTTTTAAAGGACGTGGCGGTAGCGGGAGTGAATAAGATGTCGCCGGACGAGCAACGTGCTCGCCGCTCCGATGCGCTGATGCGCGGATCGGGCATGACGGCCATTTCTAATAGGGTGGCGGATTTCCGGGGGATGAAGGAACGAGGGTAATGAGCGGAGCCACGGCAAGCGTTGCCTCCGGAGATGGCGGCGAGGCGCACCGGCTGAAGCCGAACGCTATTTCCTTCCTGTCGAATGTCGTGATCGGTGTCGCCTCGACGGCGCCGGCGTATTCGCTCGCCGCCGCGCTCGGTTCCATCGTCGTCTTCGCGCAATCCCGTGTGCCGGCGATGATGCTGGCGGCCTTCGTCCCGATGCTGTTTGTCGCGGCGGCCTACTACCACCTCAATCGCGCTGATCCCGATTGCGGAACGACATTCTCCTGGGTGACGCGGGCCATGGGTCCGCACGGCGGCTGGATGGGCGGCTGGGCCATCATCGCGACGGACATCCTGGTGATGCCGGGGCTTGCGCAGATCGCCGGCCAATACTCGTTCCACCTCTTTGGCATCACGGATCCGACGAGCTTTGAGGTAGCGACCGTTGGCGTCCTTTGGATCGTGGGTATGACCGCGATTTGTTATATCGGGATAGAGCTGTCGGCGCGGGTGCAGTTTTTTCTGTTAGCCGCTGAGATCGTTATTCTCGCCATCTTCGCGATTGTGGCCTTGGCGAAGGTCTATACAGGCGCAGCACCTGAAGGATCGCAATTTGTTTCGCTCACTTGGTTCAACCCGTTTGCGGTGGATCATTTCAGTGATTTCACTCAGGCCATGCTGATTGCGGTGTTCATCTATTGGGGATGGGACTGCGGTGCCTCGGTGAATGAGGAGACGGAAAATCCCGGAACGGCACCGGCGCGCGCCGCGATCGTCTCGACATTCCTGTTGCTCGGTCTTTACGTGCTGGTTTCGGTCGCCGCAATTGCGTTCGCGGGGCCCGACAAGCTTGCCAACAGTTCGGACTTCTTCGGGCCGATCGCGACCAACGTTCTGGGCAATGTTCCTGGCAAACTGTTGATCCTTGCGGTTCTAACGTCGGCTTCAGCTTCGACCCAGACGACGATTCTGCCGACGGCTCGGACGATGATCTCGATGGCGCGGGCGAGGGCTGTTCCGAGGCGATTTGCCGCCGTCCATCCGCGTTTTCTGACGCCCGGTTTTGCGACGCTCGTAATGGGGGCCGTGTCCGTCATTTGGTACCTCGGCCTGACGTTTCTTTCGAGCGACACGGTGCTGTCGGATTCGGTGACCGCTACCGCGTTCGGCATTGCGTTCTATTACGGTCTCACCGGCTTTGCCTGCGTCGTCTACTATCGTCGGATGCTGGGAAACAGCATTAAGAATTTCATCTTTATGGGCGTCATGCCGGCGCTCGGCGGGCTCATCATGTTCGCCCTATTCGTCAAGGCATGCTTCGATTTCTCCGATCCGACGGGCCACGCTCCGGTCTTTGGCGTTGGCGCGCCGTTGGTCTTTGGCGTCGGCTCGCTGCTGCTCGGTTTCGTGTTGATGTTCGTGGCGCGGTTTTGCTTTCCCGATTTCTTCCGGCGCGAGCGTGAGGTTCTTGATCCTTCCGCCCTGAGCGCACCGGCCAAGATGTAGTGATCGAATGGCGAATTGCTCCCTTCGAGGGTGAGGTCAGCCGTTCGTCGTCTGCCGGAAGCTTACATTCGGGCCCCACTTCTCCGACTGATCGCAAAGATAGGCGTAGAAAGGCGATTGCAGGACGCTTTCCGTGCCATAGACGGTGTGAAAGACCCGGGCCATCGTGTCGCGAAACGTCTGCGCCGAAAGCACAGGCGGGCCAAAATTTCGTCCAAACGATTTATACATCAGCCGCAGCGGCGGAGCGTCTTGCGGAACATACGATGTTCCATCTGGAAGCGGCGGTTGGGAATAAGCGAGATCGACGGTGTGAAAGCCGAGCCGGGCAAAAAGCGGCTCCAGTTTTGGGGCGCATTCGATGTACCAGCCGGTCGCGCCGATGGCGTCGCGGATCATGCGCTCCTCAACGCGCGCGATCAGTGGCGGAAAGCGCCCGGTGCCGCGCAGCGCGCCATCGAGTGCAATGTATCCGCCAAAGCCCGCGTCTTGGAACGTAAAAAACGACGCCATGCCCTCGACGGCGGTTTCGTGCCCCGCGCGGATCGTCCAGAAATGGTATCGGACCTGGCGGACACTCGCCTCGCGATCCAGCAGAGCGGCTCGAAAGTTGTCGGGGCTGATGTCGGTGCGTGCGCCCGGAAATGCGCGCGCGTAGACGGCAAGGCCGGCGGCAAGTTCGGGATCTGCTGGTCCGGTAATCTCATGGACCGCGAGCGGCCGCGCCGCATCCCGCCCGGTATAGGCGCGCAGGCTTAACAGCGACACCGTTTCCACCGTGTCGAGGTGGCGGCCCATGTATTTGTATTCCGCCGATTCCTCCGGCTGCTCGATGCGCATGGCCCAGCGCATGTAACCGCGAAGAATAGCGGCGACCTTGCTGGCAGGCAGGCCGCCCTCAAATTTGGGCCGGCAGGGTTTCGCGATCAGAAGCAGGTCGTCGACCCGCACCTTATCTTTGGAGAGAGCAGGCTGAATGTATGGGAAGTCGAGCCGGCGATAGCCCCATCCGTCCCAAATTGCGGCGCGGATAAAGGGATCCATGCTGTCTTTGGATTGTTTGAAAGGATCGTTCATCTCGGCGGCGATGCAGTCGAGTCCCTCCTTTCCAAGTTTCTTTGCGTCGCGCGCTACGAGCTTCTCTGTCTCGTCGAGGAGCCGGCGTCCGCAACCGGTGCCGCGCAACTCGTGCGAAACGACAAGAAACTCCATGACGGCGCTGTTGGGCTCGTCGAGATAGTCGACAAAAGCGCCGGCGACCGGATTACCGTCGCTAAGACCGATGAGGATGTGATAGTTGTTGTTGCCGTACCATCCGCTAGCCTTGAGCCGCAGATAGTTCCGCATGTTCTGCAGCGATTCGCGTTCGTCGCGAATCGGAAATTCCGCAACATAGATGTCGTTGTAAAACCGCTCGAGGATTTCGAGGTCGTCCGGCTTGTGCTGAAGCTCCCGGAACGTCAGTATTTCACTGTCTGAGGGCATCTCAGTTCGCTGATTCCGTTGTCAAAAAATATCCCGCGACACCCAGACGCGGTGTTCGTCGCGGCGAGAGCGGGCGTCAAGGTAAACGCAGCAGGTCCGCGCGTCACGGTCAACTTGTCAGCCGTCCTCAATGAATATATCATAAGAATATCAGTGCCTTGAGGCGCCCCGGCGAGACAAATTTCTCGCCGCCTACTGGCGCGATGAGGGATCGAATGAGCTCCGGCAAGAAAATCTTTATCAGCTACGCGGCCGAAGACAGGGAGTTGGCCTATCGCATCAGCCTCTCGCTGAGGGACCACGACCTCGATGTCTTCTTCGACCGCGATGAGCTTCAGCCGGGGGGTGGATATGACAAGGAAATCCGTCAGCAGATTTTGCAGTCGAGCGCGTTCGTTTTTCTGGTCAGCAAGCATTCGGTCACGCCGGGTCGCTACACGCTGACGGAATTGCAATTCGCCAGAGATAAGTGGCCGCATCCAAAAGAGCGCGTGTTGCCGGTGGGCGTCGGTCCGACCGGAAAGATAGCGTCCGAGGTCAAGGATCTGATGAGCTATGTGAATGCCGTAAGCATTCTCCGGCCGAAAGGGTCTGCCGCGTCCGAGGTCAGCGCCAAAGTCGTTGAAATGATCGAGCGGACGACGTTGGTGGCCCGCTTCACCTCCACCTTTAACGACTATTGCGGCGATTTTCTGAAATTCGGCGCCGGCAAAAGTCTGGCGCTCGCCAACGCGCCGCTCGACGAAGAAATTCTGCGCAAGCACGAGGAAGATGGCGGCCGCATTTCGGTGGGCGAGCTCAAGGCCAATCTCAACACGGTTTCGATTCTGCGAAACCCCAGGCTCCTGACGGTGACGGGCCACTTCTTTCCCAGCACGTTGCTCTCATTCGGGTGGTGGGAAAAGGTGAAAGAGGTCCAGCGCCGTGAGAGTGAGATCAAATGGAAGGACCCGGTTCTCCAACGCTGGCTGTTCTCCGGATTCGAGGAATGGGCGCCGTCCTGGGATGTCAACGACTGGTCGAGTGAAAAGCCGTTCAAGCTAATCGGCCAAATTGGCGAGTATGACGAAGCAGACTCGATCCCGGTTCTCATCAAAAGCGAGCGCAAGGCCAGAGAACTTCGCTCGCGGCTGATGGATCGGCTGGTGGCCAACGCAAATGTCAGAGGCGTGCTCTGCCACGAGTCTCACCTCAGAAGCGGCGTCGACACGCTCGACGAAAACGAATCCGCCTTTCTGGAATCGATGCGGCACATGAACTCCAAGCAAGATTACTTCCTGATCCTGCTGGATGATGACCGTCATGGCGTCGAAATCTTGAGCGAAAAGGTCGACTTCTACTCCGGGTATATCTGGCAGGTTTGGGCGCCGAAGGAATGGGTGTCGCCAAATCCCTATGAAACGCTGTTCCAGGGGGCGTACTTTATCTGGGAGCACACCAATCTGGCGCAGCGCGAGGTTCTCAAATACAGCCTCGATAGCCGCGACCGGAAGGTGGAATACCTGCGCCGGCGAGTGCGCGAGCACATGGAGCTGTCGGGCGAGCTTGTTCTTCTGCAGCACTTGATGCCGGAACGCCGGCTTCGTGGCGACAAGTCCTATGCTTCGGTGAGCCCCGCGATCCCTTCGGCCTATTTCCGCGATCTCTTCGCCGTCAAGGACGAGTCTCAGGTCGCGGCCTGACCGGGCAACTCATCCGCTGTGGACACGCCGGGGCGAGTTTTTCATAATGGCTCAGAAAATATGCCGGTCATTCGGGCGATTCATATGACCAGCCGACACCTAGCGAGTTGAACGCCGTGGCCTCATCCGTACAGAAGGCGCGTTAGCGCACGTGCGAGCCTACGAAAGGGAGCGGAACTCATAGCGATCCAGGGAGGACCACGTATGCGTCTCGTTAAATGCGCAGTCGTTGCGCCGGTTGCGGCTGGTGTTTTGGTCCTGTCGTTCGCGCTGACGCTCGGTGCGGCCGGGGCGCAGGACAAGACTTTTGTCATGAAGATAACGATGCCGACGCTGAATGCGGCGCCCGACAGGTTTGCCAAGAATTTCGCCGCGGCCGTCGAGAAGGATTCCGGGGGGCGCATCAAGGCCGAAGTTTATCCGGCAAGCCAGCTAGGCTCGGTACCCCGGCAGATCGAAGGTACACAGTTCGGTGCCATCCAATGCGCCGTCATTCCGCCCGAGTTTTTCGTCGGCCTCGACGAGCGGTTTGAAGTACTCGCGGCTCCTGGGCTGGTCGGTTCGATGGAGCAGGGACAGCGCCTTGCGGCCGATCCGTCGGTAAAGGAGCTGATGCTTAGCCTTGGCGCGGACAAGGGGTTGTACGGCGTCGGCCTCTTCATGGGCGAACCGTCCAACGTGATCGCAAAGACGCCGATCCGTCACCTTGACGATTTCAAAGGGAAGAAAATACGAACGTTCGCCTCTCAGTTCCAAAGCGAATCCTTTGGACGGCTCGGTGTCACGCCGGTGGCGATGTCGCTCGGCGATGTGCTGCCGGCGATCCAACAGGGTACGATCGACGGTGCCGTTGCGGGTCCCACGATCTTCGCCGGCATGCACTTCAATGACGCCGCCAAGTACGTGACGGAGATCAATCAGCCGTCGATCTTTCTCGTCGTCGAGATCAACCGCAAATGGTACGATTCATTGCCGCCTGACCTGCAACAGATCGTCGATAAGGACGCCGCGCAGGAGTCCGTCGCGATCAACCCGCAGGCGCTCGACATTCTCAAGAAGGCGCGCACGGTTTGGACGGACGTCGGAGGCGAGCTGATCAATTTGCCCTCGGACGAGCAGGCTTCGATGATGAAGACGTTGTCGAGCGTCGGCGCTGACGTGTCGAAAGCGAAGCCAGCGGTGGCTGCTGCCTATAAAATCGTCAGTGAGGCGGCACGAAGCGTCGAATAGACAATGACCGATCGTCTGTCGGCCATCGGCGGTCATGTCGCGCCTAACTGCGCGACATTTCGGTTGTCCGCTGGCTGACGATCATCTAACGTCAACCGCTGACATCGGCAGTCGAACCCGATCCTAAGTGGTCGAGTTTGAAAGCTCAACAAACAAAAAATCCGCCCACAGCGCATTGTGCTTGAGCCTGCGGATGCAGGAGCAAACCGAGGGCACTGCATCCTTGCGCGATCGATGGGTGACATGAGGGAGAGCGGCATGCGTTTCTCGGAGCATGGATTCCGTGCGACGGTGGTCTCTATCGCAGGTGGCATCCTCGTCTTGCTTGCGACCACGCCAAGCCCGGTGCGTGCGGACGATAAAACCTATGTGATGAAAATTACCACCCCGACGCTCAACGATGCGCCCCATCAGCTTGCTAAGAATTTTGGCGCGGCAGTCGAGCGGGATTCGGGCGGCCGCATCAAGGCTGAGGTCTATCCCGCCAGTCAACTCGGCTCGATTCCGCGGCAGATCGAGGGTGTGCAGTTCGGCGCGATCCAATGTGCGATCATTCCGCCGGAGTTTTTTGTTGGCATCGACGAGCGTTTCGAGGTGCTTGCTGCACCAGGTCTCGTCGATACCCTTGAGCACGGGCATCGCCTCGCCGCTGATCCGGCGGTGAAGAAGCTGATGCTCGGATTGGGTAGTGAGAAAGGGCTGCACGGCGTCGGCCTGTTTATGGCTCAGCCGGACTCCCTGGTATCAAAGACACCAATCCGTCATTTGGCCGATTTTGAGGGCAAGAAAATCCGCATCTTTGCCTCTGATTTCCAATCTGTGCCGTTGAAACGTCTTGGCGCGACGCCTGTCGCGATGACGCTCGGCGATGTGCTGCCTGCGCTTCAGCAGGGCGCCATTGATGGCGCAATCGCCGGCATCACGGTGTTCTCCGCGTTTCATTATCAAGACGCTGCGAAGTACGTGACGGAGACTAATGTTCCCGCCATCTTCCTGATGGTTGAGATCAGTCGAAAATGGTACGACTCCCTGCCCAAGGATTTGCAAGAGATCATTGACCGCGACGCCGCAATCGAAACGGTGGCGATCAATCCGCAAGCCATCGATCTGTTCAGCAAGGCCCGAAAGGCGTGGGTCGACGGCGGCGGCGAGCTGATCAGCTTGCCGCGCGACGAGCAGTCGGCAATGATGAAAACGTTAACGAGCGTCGGCGAGGACGTGTCGAAGTCGAAACCGGCAATTCGCGACGCCTACGAAGTGGTGGTCGATGCAGCAGGGCGAACGCGGCAGGCTCCAAGCCAATGAGTGAGGCACGTATCGGTGCGGTCGTTGAGAAGCGCTGACGACAGCACTATCGATCCCGAGCTTGGGCGCAGCCCGGCGGGCCTGCGCCCCGTCTATTTGAGTCGAGAGGCCCGATCATGATCGAGACTGTCCTCAAAGTCGTACGCGGGCTTCTCGCCCTGACCCGCGCGTCGGCCGGCATCTTGCTGATATCGAGCGTCGCCCTGAATTTCGCCAATATTATTGGCCGATATTTCTTCAGCATATCGATCCCGTGGGCCGAAGAGATCATGCTGTTTCTCATGGTCGGCTGTGTCTTTACGGGGTGCTGCGCTGTCGCGTGGGAGGGACGCCAGATCAAGATGGACGTGGTCGTCACGATGCTGCCGGCGAAGGTGCGAGATCTGTTGGCCGTCCTCTCCGAGCTCACGATGATCGCCGCCGCGATCGCAGTCACCGTCTTCGCCTGGCCGGTCATCACTCAACTCGCCGAGTTCGATGAACGCAGCCAGGCGGCGAATTTCCCGCTCGTTATCCCTCAGGCCTTTATTCCTCTTGGATACTCCCTGATGGCGCTGCTCGTCGCAGTGCGGCTTTTGACTCGCCGCCAGACTGCCAATCGTCCATCCGGCGCCACCCATTCCTGAGTGAGCAGCGGCGATGGCGTATCTCATCTACTTCGGCCTGCCGATTGTGCTGCTCATTCTTGGCTTTCCGATTTTCTTGATCCTGCTGGTTACGGCCATTGTCGCGGTGCTGACCGTGGCCGATGTCCCGACTGAAGCGATCCAAACCTACATGTTCGGCAGCTTGGACAATTTTCCCCTGCTGGCCGTTCCGTTCTTCGTTCTCGCCGGCGAGATCATGGCGCAGGGCGGAATTGCACGGCGCATCATCGCGATGGTCATGGCGTTCGTCGGCGGCGTGCGCGGATCGCTTGCGGTTACGACAGTCGCGGCATCGGAATTATTCGGGGCCATGTCGCACACGGCGGTCGGCACCGTGGTGGCGATGGGCCGGATGATCTACCCGGCGCTTAAGGAGAACGGTTACAACGATCGTTTCGCCGTGGGCCTGATCGCCTCCTCGGGAGCGATCGCGGTGGTCATCCCGCCATCCATTGCAATGATCCTCTATGCGGTGTCAGCCGAGCAGTCGGCGGTTCTGCTGTTTACCGCGGGGATTCTGCCAAGCATCCTGATCGGCGTCATCGATGCCGCTTATGTCATGGGTTATGCCAGGGTGAAGGGCGTGCCGCGTGGAACGCCCGCACAGTGGTCGACCATCTGGAAGACGACGAAGGACGCGAGTTGGTCGATCGGCTCGCTGGTTGTGATATTCGGCGGTATCTACGGCGGCGTGTTCACGCCGACCGAAGCTGCCGGCGTCGCGGTGGTTTATTCTCTGATCGTCACGATGTTCATCTACCGCGAAGTCGATCTCGCGGGTCTGTGGCGCATTCTGATGGCGTCCGCTTTTCTCATCTCGCAGATCCTGCTCATCGTGACGTCGGCCGGCATCTATTCTTGGCTTCTGACCACCAGCGGAATTCCGCAACACATCGTCGAGTCGATTAATGCGATGCACATGCCGCGCTGGGAGTTGTTGCTCATTCTCAATGTCGGTCTGCTCCTCGCCGGAAGCTTCCTCGAGCCGCCCGCCGCGATCCTTATTCTGACGCCTTTGCTGCTGCCGATCGTGCGCGGCGTCGGCGTCAACGCCATACACTTTGGCATCATCGTGGCGGTGAATCTCAGTCTCGGCATGTACACGCCGCCGTTTGGGCTCAATCTGTTTTCCTCGCAGGCCATCTTTGAAGCGCCATTGAGTCGCATCTATCTCGGAGTGCTGCCGTTTCTGTTCGTTAATTTCATTGCGTTGATGATCATCACCTACATACCTGCGATTTCCATGGTGCTGCTCGGGCAGTAGACGGGTTCCAATCTTTTGACTGCGGAACCAATGTCTGGCCCGAGCCGTTGATCCTCGCGGGACGAGTCCCGCTAGAGGAGAAAAATCATGGGTAACGAAAACCAAAACCCGCAGCAGGGCGGTCAACACAAGCCCGGCCAGCAGCAACAGGAACCCGGTCGGCAAGGCGGCCAGCAAGGTGGTCATCAGGGCGGACAAGGCGGCCAACCCGGACAGCAGGGCGGCGGCCAGCGGGGCGGCCAGCAAACAACACAGCGCTGACGCGGCTCATCAGGAGCGAGATGCAAAGGCCTCCCGGACACATGCCGGGAGGTTTTTGTTTGTGTCGGCGGCGCCGGTCGCACGCGCTCGCGCGCATTCAACTGAGAGACACGAATATGAGTTGGACTTAATTTGCCGTCCAAACATCGATCGTCTTGTCTTCGCTTGCCGATGCGAGACGGCGGCCATCCGGTGAATACGCGAGCGCGCGAATGCTCCCGGAATGGCCCGTCAGCGTTCGCAGGCGTTGCCCGTTGTCGGCATCCCAAACGTCAATATTCGTATCGCTGCCGCCGGCCGCAATTTTTTTGTTGTCTGCGGAGAACGTCACCGAATCCACCGTCGTCGACTTGGAGGACAGCACGCGCTGCTGCTGCCCGGTGGCTGCGTTCCAGATGACGACCGAATTGCCGCTTCCCGCGGCGGCAATCCGCTTACCGTCAGGCGAAACCGCGACCGTAAGGATTTGACCGGCATGGCCCGTGAGGGTTCGCACAAAGGCGCCAGTCTCCGCATCCCAGATCCGGACCGTTCCATCCTTGCTTCCGGAGACGACGGCTTTGCCGTTCGGGAAATACGCCACCGATGTGACGACATCGCCGTGGCCTTTGAGGATGTGAAGTAGTTCGCCGGAGGAATCGTTCCAGATCTTGACGGTTGCATCGGCACTGCCGGAGACGATCCGCGAGCCGTCCGGCGAAACCGCAATGGACCAGACCGCTGGGGGCACCTCCCACGAGTATGTCTGGTCGGATCGAAGCGTCCGGATCGATTGGCCGTTATCGCTATTCCAAAGCAGAATGGTCCGGTCCAAGCTGCCTGAAGCGATGCGTTTGCCATCGGGCAGGAATGCGACTGAAGAGATCGCTTCAGAGTCGCCCGTCATGGTGCGCAGCAACTGACCGCTGCCGGCGTCCCAAACCCGCACTGATCGATCCACGCCGCCGGTCACGATGGTGCGAGTGTTCGGTGAAAAGGCCACGGAGCTGACGGCTGCGGTGTGGCCCGCGAGCGTCAGCAGGCGTTGTCCGCCCGCGCCGCCAGGGTCCGTGAGCCACAAAGCGATGGGCGCGCCGACAAGCAGAGTTGCGATTGCGCCGGCGATCGCGACACGCAGAACTCGTCCTTGCTGCCTTTCGGGCCATAAGCTTTCTAACCATTTGGCCGGAACACCGGCGGCCTGCTTATTGTCCACCGGGCGACCGAATGTGCCCGGCGTGACCGCTGGGCGTGAGCCGGTGTCCTTCTTGCGCGGTATATCGAGGAGGCCAGCAGCTTGCCTTTCAGCGGTGCTCAATTTTGGTGGGCCCGCCGGGATCTTCGTCTCGCGGCTTGGCGGTGATGACGGTCCGGTCGGTATCTTTGTTTCACCGCTTGGTGGTGATTTCGACGCCTGTCCGAGGATCGCATCCATCGCGCGGATGAGACGATCCATGTGGTAATCGAAATCCTGGCCGGTATCGATTTTGACGGCGTTGCGGAAGGCGAAATCCTTGAGGCTCGGCGGCAACTGATCAGAACCCGGCATCCTGGTGCTGCCAATCAGGATGGGAATGATCGGGACACGCCGGCGCAACGCGGTCTCGACTTCGACCCGGACGGGGTCGGACTCCTCGTGAATGCGATCGAGGCCGCTGCTCGCCGAGCCAAGCCATTGCGGACCGACAACAGCGAGCAAAATGTTAGTCTTGAGCAGGGTGTCGTTGATGTGGTGACGGAAGTCGATCCCGGGCGGGATATCGTCGATATCGCGGAAGATCGCGTCCTTGCCGTAGTGCGCGATCAGCCGGTCAAAAATCCGGCCGGTCATCGCCTCGGAATCCGATCGGCGGTACGAAATACTGATCTTAGGCATCAGAGCCGGTCCCGCCGGGAGGGAAGCATGCCGACCTCGCCAGTCTCCACACGGTCATTGTGTATCGGCTATTCCATGCATATCGCGGGCCGAACAAAAACAATAGCATGTCTGTTCTTCCAAAGCTGGCGATCGCAAGTATTCAAAAACGCGCACCCCGAATGGGGACGGTATGAATGTCGAGGCGCGGGCCCCGTTGCCCAGATTTATTGCCAAAATTTAAAAGCGGATCGGTCGCTACTTCGGACTCGCCTTGGACGGGGATTGCCTATTTCCATCAGAGGCTTGAGCAGTAAATCAAGGGTCCCTGCCGTTTCATTGCGTAAAGGCGATTGATCAGGCAAGGTTCACCTGAGAAAACGGGTGCCCGGGAGCGGCTCCCCGCAGGAGCTTTTTTCATGTCTATGTTCGGCAAACTTCCGGCGTGGACCGCCGCGGCATTTACCTTGGCGGCGTTTTTTTTGTTGCTGGCGCCGACCGACGCATCGGCTCAGATCAACATCGAAGGCATTATTCGCGGCGCCATCGGGCACGGCTATGGCGGATATCGCGGCAGGTCGTCCTCGGGCCATCATAGCAGCGGCGGCGGTACCTCCCGCAGCCACAAGGATGATGATGATTCCGCGGCCAAGGGCGCCGATAAGACCAAGGAAAAAGACGCGAGGGACGAGGATACATCTTCCCACGACAGCAAGCTTACCGCCCAAAAGCAGCCCTCGGGTCCTGCAAGGGAAGTCTCGCAATCGGCGGAAACCGACGCTCCGGCCGCAAAATCCGTCGGGCCGAGCAGGGAATCCAACGACGAACCGAGCTTCTCGCCATCCCGCTGAACCCGTCTTGTCGAGCATGCCGGCGCGACATCGTCGCGTCGACTGCGTTAGGGATTGCCGCTGACGGTGGCGCTTAAACGATCGAGCGCGCGCTGAGCGTCGACGCTGCCGTTGCGGGCCGCTTTTTTGTACATGTCGAGGGCGTCCTGGTTGCTTTGCTGAGTACCCAGGCCTTTTTCATACATGAAGCCAAGACGAAATTGGGCATCAGCCAATTGCTGGTCCGCAGCTTTGCCGTACCAAAGAATGGCCTGCTTGTAATCGCGTTCGGCAACCCCGCGGCCGAAGAAATACATGTCGCCGAGATTCTTCTCGGCCTTTGCGTAACCCTGATCGGCTGCTTTCTGGTAAAGCGCGACCGCCTGTTTGTCGTCCTGTGGAATGCCCGCATCGCCGATCGCGTAGAGTGTGCCAAGCACGTTCTCCGCCTCGGGGTATCCGCGATCGGCGGCGCTGCGGTAATACTTCACCGCATTTTGGATGTCCTTGCTGGTCCCGAGACCCTTCTCGTACATGACTCCCAATCTGTACTGCGAGTCGGGAAAATCCTGCTGCGCCGCTTTCAGATACCACGACAGCGCTTCGGTGTAGCTTTTGTCGAGGCCGCCGCGGCCAAAGAAATACATGTCGCCCAGGTTCGTTTCCGCCTTGGCGTAACCTTGGCTCGCTGCCTTTCGATACCATTCGACCGCTTTCGTGTCGTCGCGCGACAAGCCGTCTTCACCCTGCGCATACTTGACGCCGAGCTGGTTCTGCGCGTCCGGGTCGCCGCGATTGGCGGCGGCGATGATGTCGGCAAGCGATCCCGGCGAAGGCGGCGTAACCACGCCGGAACCGCTGGGTGGTTGCGGGGAGACGGCCGGCGAAGAGGGTGCCTGCGGCTGCGGAGACGTCTTCGGCGGCTGAACGGCGGGTGGCGGCTGAACAGCGGGCGGCTGCTGCGGCTCTGTACGGCTGGCCACCACGACATCGCGTGGTTTGGCTGATGGAAAGAACATGAAGCCGAGCACGGCAAGCGCAATCACGAGCGCCGCCCCACCGCCCAAGAGTATCGCGCGCATGTCTGACGACATGTTCGCCAAAAAAGACGCCTTAGGCGCCGGCTGCTCGACGGGAACGGGCGAGGGCAGACCCTCGATCAGTCGCGTATCGTTATGAAGGATCTTCGGCGCATCCAGCCGCAGCGCAGTCGCGCCAAGCGCATCGCTGAAAGCTCGCGTCGACGGAAATCGCTGCGCCGGCTTTTTTGCCAATGCGCGCAGCAGGGCGTCTTCGACCTGCGCATCAAGTCCCGGTACGCGAGGGATCAGCCGATCCGGCTTTTGGTTGATCTGCGCCTGCATTAAGTCGTATTCGCTCGCCGCGCTGAACGGGGGTGTGCCGGAAAGCATCTCGTAGAGGACGATGGCAAGGCTGTAGAGGTCGCACAATTCGTCGCCTTCTTCGCCGCGCAGCTGCTCCGGCGACATATAGGCCAGCGTGCCGACGATGCTTCCGCTGCGCGTCAGCCGCTGCGAGCCGCGCACGCGCGCGATGCCGAAATCCATGATCTTCAGCACGCCGTTTTCGCCGATCATCAAATTCGACGGTTTGATGTCGCGATGAATCACGCCCATGCTGTGCGCATAGGCGAGGCCATCGGCCGCCTGCGCGATGATGGCGAGGCTCTCGCGCACGTCGAGCGGCGCGTGACGCTTCTTCAGGATGTCGTCGAGGGTGTGCCCGCGCACCCGCTCCATCACCATGTAGAGGTTGCGCCCATCCGGGATCAGCGAATAGAGCGTGGTGATGTTGGGGTGATTGAGCCGCGCCAGACTTGTCGCCTCGGCGCGAAACCGCTCGACAAAATTGGAGTCGCTGAGAAGCTCGGGCCGCAGCGACTTCATCGCCACTTCGCGCTGCAAAATCGTGTCGAACGCCGCGTGGACTTGCCCGATGCCGCCTTCGCCGAGCAGTTCGCCGATCTCGTATTGGCCGATGGTCTGTTGCATTGAATTCAAGGAGCCCGGGGATCAAGAGCGAGACCGGCATGGCTGCCGGATGGCGTGACGATACGCGACGCGCGGCGCTCATCCAGAATCGGCAGCTTGATGCGGCGGGTTTTCGGCTCCACAGCGTGTTTCTGCTGGGTCCCCGTTGTGACATTGAAGATGCCGAGTGAGGCATTGTCGTGGCCCCCGGCTGCAAGCGCCGCCTTGATCAGCGCGTCACAAGCTTCCTGAGGCGGAAGGCGGCCGGCGATCTCGGCGATCGTTGCGTCCGGGACGAGCTTGCAAATGCCATCGGAGCACAGAACCAGGACGTCGCCGACCGCAAGCGGAAGGCCGCTGGTGCCGATCATTGGCTTGATCTGGTTGCTGGTCCCGAGAGCTTGCAGAATGACGTTGCTGACCGGACTGTAGCTCCGCCTCTTCCGGCGTCATGGTGCCTTCGCTCACCAGTTTAGCCACGAGCGTCTGGTCCTCGCTGAGCTGGACCAACTCGCGGTCACGCAGCAGATAGGCGCGGCTGTCGCCGATGTGAGCGAGCCAAGCCCTACTGTCGCGGAACGCGAGGACCGTGCAGGTCGTTCCCATGCCCCGGCATTCCGGATGGTCGGTCGCGTAGTCGAGGATCGCCTGATTGGCTGCCGCAAAGGCCTTCGCGAAAACCCGCGGGACTGGACCGTCAAGATCATAGTAGAGGCGCCGGACGACATCGGCGGCAAGAGCACTCGCGACTTCGCCGGCAGCATGACCACCCATCCCGTCAGCCACCAGAGCGAGGCTGCCGCGGCTGTTGGCAATGTCCTCGTCCTGCGGTGTAACCCACGCGACCGAGTCTTCGTTGGTCGGCCGCACCAGGCCGGGATCGGTCCGCATGGCGCCGATGATCTGCAGAGGGGCCGGCGTTTGAACCATTTTTATACCGTAAGGTACGAGGTTTGGCGGCCGGCCCGGATCGGCCCTCGGGCTAATCGGATTGTAGCGTCATTCTTACGGCGAGGCGTTGCGCTGCGGCTGCAACAGCTCGCGTACGTATGATACCGGCACAGCGAAGGAAACGTGCTGCGCCGTCGTGCTGACGAGCGAGAGCAGTGCGATCACCTTGCCGGTGGAGTCGAGGACCGGACCGCCGCTGTGGCCCGGCCCCGCGAAGATATCGAGCTGGTAGGTGTCGCCGGTCGTCCCATAGGTCGTTACGTCGCCCTGGTCCTTTTTGGCGTTGGTCGGCATTTTGGCGACGATGCCTTTCGTCACCGTCGGTTCCGGAATGTAGACCGTCCGATTGCGGACGCGGCCGCCCTCGCTCGACTGCTGCACGGCGATCGTCTCCTGCGAAACGCCGGGATAACCGAGCAGGAAAATCGTGTCGCCGACTTGCACGCTCTTGTCGTCGGCGAGAGCAAGTTTGCTCAAATTCTGCGGCGCTTCGATCTTGATTTCGGCGACGTCGGCGTCGATCGACGTCCGAACCAGGCTGGCATTGATGTCGATTCTGGTGCCGGGGAACTGAACGGTCAGAACCTCGTTGCGGCCGAAGAATTCGCGTTGGCCGCTGGAGATCAAGACCGGACGGTTCGAACTCGAAGATATAACCGCCGCTTTCCGGGACCCAGTCGGTCAACGAGCGCACCATGTGGACGTTCTTTTCAGTCTGGTGACGATCGGCCGATTTGTTGGCGTTGTAGATCGAGCCGCGTGTCCAGCTGTAGTAATTGAAGTCCTCGTATTCCGAGGTCCAGCCGGCGGCGACGTGCTTGTTGGTCAGGATGAACCCTTGCTCGCTGATGACGAAGCCGCTGCCGGTATGATCCTTGCCCACCGGTTTGTAGAAGCTGTCCTTGTCGTTTTCGAGCGTGAGCCAGCGCACCAATCGGCCGTCATCCATTTTGACATAGCAAGGCAGCCACTCACCATCGACTTTGGCCATCTTCTGATAAATTGGCCGATTAGTGTCACGGTCATAGAGCTGCCACTGGTTATGAATGTAGACGGTCGCGTCGCCAAGCCGGCTGATGTCGGAAGACGTCAGACCCATTTGTTTGGTCAGTTCCGCCTCGAAGTCCCTTTTGGCGGTATCGGTTCGCGCCGATTGAGCGGCAATCTCCTGCTGCAACGCCGTTGCGACGCTCTGGTTGTGCCAATAGAGAGCGCCGCCGCCGAGCAACGCCAGCACGAGCACCGCGGCGAGCGCCGTAATCCAGACCTGCCGGGTGCTGCGGCGCTCCTCGAACAACATGCGTTGGATCGTTGCTTTACCGACGGACAATTTTGGCACCGGCGGAGGTTCTCCCGCGGCCGCGGTCTGGCGCGTGTCGGAAGCGGAGGCGTGTTCGACTGTAGCGGCAAGAGGCACCGCTGGCCCCACCACTCGCGTTGCGGCGAGATCGAGCGCCCCGGTTTGCGGCGATCGCGACGGCATGTTCGCCGGCCGCGGCTGCACATCAAATACGAATTTCGGACCGCCGGTGCCGAGTTCAATAAGGTCGTTGGGGAGAAGCTCGACCTCTCCGCCGATGCGCTCGCCGTTCAGGAACGTGCCGTTGCTGCTATTGAGATCGGCGATGCGGAAATACAGTTCGTTGTCGTTCTTGACGCGGATCACCGCGTGCCGGCGGCTGACTTCGTCGTCGCGTTGAAAGTCGAATTGGACATTCGAACTTGGATCGCGGCCGAAGGTAATTTCCTGCAGTCCGCCGAGATCGAATTGGTCGATTTGATTGACCTTCGATCCGCTGAGGTGACGAATGACAATTCGCGTCGCAGAGTCCGTCATGAAATTCCCCTCGCGCGCTCGGGCAACTCTTGGGCGCACAATTGCTGTGATTCTAAGTGCGGCGCATAGCCGACGTGTAAGAGATGCCAAAGCCCTTGGTGTTAGAGCGACATTACTTGAAACAGCGCGCTTTTCAACGGGGACGAGATTTGTGCTCCTTCCCGGGACAATTAAGATTTCGCAATCGTTTCAGAGGTTTAATGACCGTTCTGTCAAGATGGCGAGGGGCGTACGGTCTCAGGCCAAAAAACGGGCGTCATGCCACCTCGAGGAATATCTCCACGAGGCGCTCGGGCATGTCGACCATGACGTCGTGGCCGCACGGCACTTCATAGGTCCGCCACGATGGATCGGCTTTCTTGGCCAGATAATACTTGTCGAAGAACGGTTGGGGGTATTTGGGTGCGCGGACGTACGCCTTCCTCGCCACCCGCTCCAGTGCACCGGTCAGTTTGATCGGCTGGAGCATGACACCGATGGGTTGTGGCGTCATGTTGGATTCGACCCACGCCGCATCCTTCTCGCTGACGACGTGGAATGCACTTGCCGGCGGCCCTTGGCGGCATATCTCGCCCTTGGCCATCGCCTCCAATGCGCCCTTGCGGGCGAATTCAGATGCGGTGTCCAGCGATTTCTGGCCGTTCTCCGGGATGAAGGCGTCGAGATAAACAACGGCCGACACGCGATCGGATACCTGCTCAAGGGCGCCGGAGATCGGCCACCCGCCATAGGAGTGGCCGGACAGCACGACGTCGCGGAGATCCTCCCACTTGAAGACGTTGACGATGTCCGCGATGTGGGTGTCGAGGTTGATGTCTGCTCGCATCAGGTGCGATCGCTCGCCGAGGCCAGTCAGCGTCGGCGTAAAAACCTTGTGGCCTTTGGCTTCCAGAAGATCGGCCACCCGACGCCAGCACCAGCCGCCGTGCCATGCGCCGTGGACGAGAACGAAAGTCTTTCGCGAAGAGCTCATTGTCCCTGCTCAGCGGTCGCGCAGACGATCCATTAGCGACTTTTCTTGGCCGCCGTCGATCTCGATCATTGTGCCGTTGACGAAGAAGGCGAGATCGGAGGCGAGAAATGTCACGAGGTTCGCCACTTCCTCGGACTCTGCGATGCGGCCCAACGGGATGCTCGCCGGCGCAAGCTTGTCTGCCTGCTCAAAGCTTATATTCATATCGCGCGCCATCGCCTTGACGAGGCCGGTCCAGCGCTCGGTGCGGACCGGGCCGGGATTGACGCAAACGAAGCTGATATTGTCCTTGCCGTATTGGCTGGCGAGCGATAGCGTCAGATTTTGTCCGGCCGCGTTGGCGGCGCCCGGCGCGACTTCCCAGTACGAAACCTTGACGCCGTCGTTGCCGATGATGTTGACGACGCGGCCCTTCTTTTGTTTCTGCATGATCGGCAAAACGTGCTTCATGCAGCGCACGTAACCCATGAACTTCAGCTGCAGCGCGCTCGCCCACTCGTCTTCGCTCAGGTGTTCGATGACGCCGCCGGGCGCCGAACCGGCATTGTTGACCAGAATGTCGATTCGGCCCAGCGCCTCGTGGGCTTTTTTGATGAAGTTCTCGGCGTCGCTCGCCTTCGTCAGATCGGCGGTGATCGGAAAAATCTTGCGTCCGGTCGCCTTGGCGATCTCGGCCGCCGCTTGCTCGAGCGGCTCCTTGCGGCGCGCGCAGATCGCGACGTCGACCCCTTCGCGCGCCAACGCAATCGTCACCGCTTTGCCGATGCCTTCGCTCGCGCCGGTTACGACCGCCTTCTTTCCTCCCAAGGCCAAGTCCATTGCCGTATCTCCGTTTTTCAATGTCACGCAGCGGCGAGCCGCGGCATCAGTTCGCGCGCATTATTGTCCAGGATTTTAGCGATTTCCACGTCGGTAAAGCCCGACCGCCGCACCGTTCCGACGGGATCGAGATCGGCCGGCGGGAAAGAGTAGTCGCTGCCCAGCAGCATGCGATCGACGCTGACCGCCTGAGCCAGCCAGCGCAACTGCATCGGGTTGTAGAGAATGGTGTCGTAGTGAAAGCGCTTAACGTAGGAGGAGGGCGGCGCCAGAGCGACGTCGCCTTGACCGGCGCGGTCCATGGTCGTGTGGAGGCAGTCAAATCGCCCGAGCAGATAGGGGAACGTGCCGCCGCCATGAGCGAGAATGATCCGCAGATCGGGGAAGCGGTCGAGCACTCCGGAGAAGATGAGCGAGCCAACGCACAGCGTCGTATCGAACGTGTATTGCGCGATCTGGCTCAAGGCAAATTTCGATGTGCGCGGTGCCGGCATCGCCTGCACCGGATGGATGAAGACCGGCGCTTTGAGCGCGACCGCCGCATGCCAGAACTCGTCGAGATTGAGTTCGCCGAGATTGGTTCCCTCGACATTCGCCGCCACAACGAGCCCGGCGACGCCGAGTTGCGTCATGGCGTATTCGGCCTCACGCGCGGCGGCCGCAGCGTCCGGCAGCGGCACCGACGCGAATAGGGCGAATTGTCCCGGATGCTGTTGGCACAGTTCGGCGAGGCACTCGTTCATCAATCGATGCCAGCGCGACGCGATCACGGTCGGCAGGCCGTAGGCGAAGATGTCCGGCCAGACCGAGAGCACCTGGCAGGTGACGCCCTGCGCCTCCATGCCGTCGAGCCGCCGCTCGACAGGCTCGACCAGCTTGGGAAAAAACGGCCGGACTTTGAGGCCGTAGTCGAAATGCAAAGCGCATTGCGGGGGTGTTTTGACGAGCGACAACCCGAAGTCGTGTGCGCGGTCTTCCAGAACTTCGATGAGCCGGTGCGGTACGTAGTGGCAATGCACATCAATCGGCATCAATGACCTCTTGGGATCGTCTTGGAAGGAAGGAAACCGGCGCGCCCGCGATGGTGCACGATTCCTTGGCCAAAGTCGCCACGACTGCGTGCTGTTCGAAATGATGGCTTTCAGTGCGTGTCGAATACGGCCTGATATTCGGCGACCTTGTTGCGGATAGCGTTCAATTCCGCCTCGGTCGGGCGATCGGGGTCGGCAGCGGGCGGCAATCCGCCAAATCGCATCAGGCAGGCCATCAGCAGGAGCCTCGCCTTGGTGGCCGTGAGATTGCCGCCGCCAATCAGGCAATCGCGCCGCGGCGCAAATCCGGCATTGTTGCCGCGTCCCACACGGACCACTGGCATGCCGCTGTGCACCGCTCTGAGCATCAGCCGGTGCCGCGGCACCCACGTCATCGTGCCATAAGGCGACAAGCCTTCCACCACAAAGCCTGAAAGCGGCGCGTGCTGCAGGTTGTGCTCGATCCGGGCAATCAGATCGACTTCGCGGTCGAGATCGATGTCGTATCCGTCGCCGTGATAGGTGCCGTCCTTGACGATGACGACTTTGGGTATCGCGGTGTCGAGCAGGCGGCCGGCGCCGTCCTTGATCGGCACGTCGATCGCAATGACGCGGTTGCCGTCCTGACGAATGCCGGCGGTCTCGCGCGGCAGCCGGGAAACGTTGACCTCTGACGTGTAGCTGTGCCGGCTCTGCGGCAGATAGGTCAGGCGCGGCGCTCCATCATGTCCGACGGCGCCAATGATGCCGCCGTGCCCTCCGGTCGTAACGTATCCGCCTGGACGGGCATCGCCTTTCTGCACGTCGCGCGCAGCAAAGATTTGCTGCTCCTGGATCAGCACCATTCCGGCACGATTGCGCCCGGTATCGTCGGCCCATGCGCGTGACAAAATGTAGTCGACCGAGTCGACGAGGTTCTTGGCGCCGTCCGCGCTGACCTGACTATGGGGCCGCTGTGCGGCGTTGCCGCAGAGCGGAACGGTGCAATCGAGCAGGAGATGCAGCCAATAGATGGTCTCTTCGATCCGGGGACTGCCCTGTGTCCAGATTCCGCCCTGATATTCCCCGCTCGCCAGTATCGGTTGGATGAAGTTGGTGATCCGGGCGAGCGCAAGTCGCGGTTCGTGGGTATCGAGGTGATACGGCTTGTATGAGAAGAAATCCCGGCCACGCCGCTCGGGCGCGATGTCGCCCTTGCCGATATCCGTGCGTTCGCCTTCGGGAAGTCCTTTAGTGTAGCCGGCCGGCGGCAGCGCCCGAAAGAAATCGATATCGGCGCGAGAGCCGATCAGGTTGCCCCAGCCCTTCTCGCCAATTGCAAATCGATCGATTTCCTCGAACACACGGGCGCCGTTCGGGTAAAAGGTCTGGCGCGCCCGATGGGCTGGCGCGCCGGGCACGGCGCATTCCTCTTCCCATGCGCCCAGGTCGGCTTGCCGCGCCATGTAGGGCAGCGGATAGAGGCCGTCCTCCGGATCGAGCGTGATCTCATAGGCGGGCTTGTCGGTGGGACTCTGCTGCGTCTTGTGAAACTGGCCCGACGCATCCACGTAGCCGTCCGGCGGCCCGTAAAGTTCGGCGGCGTCGCGCTCAAGCGGATGCGCGCTGAACTGCTCGACGTAGACCGTGACCGGCGCGGCGAGCTTCTGCGGCCGCAACACATCGAAACGGGCCAGACTGCCGTCCGGATCGGTCACCAGCGGCAGGTTGTACTTCTCGCGCGCCTTGTTGCTGGTGACGAGGGGCGGGCTGTTCTGAATCGTGGCGTTCGGCCCGGCAAAATGGGCAATGCGCGGCTTGGATGGCATGGGTGAACTCTTATCGAGAGAACGCTTGCGGCAAAGACTTTACGTGATGGCGCGGAGTCGCGCCGGCGCCGCGGGCCAGCAGGCGCACACCGCGTCTGCACTCACCACTTCGCCGAAGAAGGCTTCGATATTGCGCAGCGTTGCGTCGTGATCGGCCTGATCGTAGGTCGCGGTGCAATCGTTGAGGAAGACGACGTAATAGTCGCGCAGGAACGCTTGGCGCGCCGTGGTCTCCACGCAGACATTGGTCGCGACGCCGGTCATGATGACGGTGCGGATGCCGCGCGAGCGCAACACGAGATCGAGATCGCTGCTTTCGAAGGCGCCGTAGCGGTGCTTGGTGACGATGACTTCGTCCGGCAATGGCTTGATGGCAAAGAAGTCACCGTTCCACTGCCCGGGCTCGCAGACCGGAATCGTCAGGTAGGCGCCACGGCGCCGCCGTTGCGCGTGCTCGAGCCAGACTTCGGAGAGGTACCAGTTCGGCCCGGTGTTGTAGACGTTTCTGATCCACACCAAGGGCACCTGAGCGGCGCGAGCCGCCTCAACCAAGGCGGAGAGGCGCGGCACCATGGCCTCGACCATCGACAGGTCGCGGCCTTCGCGATGCAGGGCGCCACCCTTGGCGCAGAAGTCGTTCTGAACGTCGACGATGAGAACGGCGCAGTGGTCGGGCTGCACCTTCTCGGCAAGGGTTTTGAGCATGGCATTGTCTCCGCGGTGCATTCGCGATCTTAAGGCTTCCAGATCATCGTATTGACGTCGAACGACTTGATCATCTTGTGCTTGACGGCAAGCTCGAGATTGGCCTGCAGGCTCGGCACATTGTACTCCGTCGAGAAGATGGGAAGTGTTACGGCCTTGACCACCTCGGGCTTCATGCCCGTGAACTTGGCAACCCAGTCGTCACGTTCTTCCTTCGGCATGGACGTCATGTCGCTCGTTGCATGGTCAATGGCGCGCTTGAAACGAAGCGCGACATCGGGGTTGGCTTTGAACCAGCTGCCTTTGGCGAAATAGTTGGCGACATCCATGCCGGGAATGGTTTCGAGATACGGATAGGCCAGCACTCTGGCCTTGCCGGACTGGGTCATGAAGGTGACGAACGGTTCAACGTTCCAGACCGCGTCGAGCCGGTTCTGAAACAGCGCATCGGCCATCTGCGGGAACGGGATCTCGAAGAATTCGACCTTCGCCGGATCGACGCCCTTCTTCTCGAGCCATTCGATCATGTGGACGTAATTGATGCTGTTGATCAGCCCCGCAGAGATTTTCTTGCCGGCGAGATCGGCGGCGCCGTGAATGCTATCGTCGGTCCGCACCAGAAGCGCGGAATTGTCCGGTGGTTCGGTCCGGATGTGAACGCCGGGTGTGAGAAACATCAGATCGAGGCCGTTGCCGTGGGCGACGATCGTTTCGAAGACAGCGCTCGCGCCGATCTCGGCGCTGCCGCCGACCACCGCCTCGATGGCGACCGCGCCTTGTGCGACCGGCGACCAGGTGACCGACAGATTTTCTGCTTCAAAATAGCCCTTGTCGCGGGCGACCAGCAGCGGGGTGAAATTGGCCAGCGGCAAGTCGACGACCCGAATGACCGCTGGCGGAGGCTTGGTCTGCGCGCTCGCCTGTGACATGAGCCAAGGCACAAATGCGGCAGTGAAAACAATGCCCAACGTTCGTGATATCCAGGACGTGTATCGGCGGATCATGGATGTCTCCGTTTCGGTCTAATGACGGCCAGTGCTCTCCTGGTGCCAGCGAATGAGCCTCGCTTCGCCAACGAGAAACAGGCGATTGAGCGCGTAGCCGAACATCGCGAGCGTGAATATTCCGGCATACATGTCGGGGATTTTGAAGGTACGTTCGGCGAGCAGGGTGAAATAGCCGAGCCCGTCGTTCGAAACGATCATCTCGGACAGAATGGCGAGAATCAGCGAAATCGCGAGGCTGATGCGCATGCCGGTCAGAATCTGCGGGCTGGCCGCCGGCAACACGATTTCGCGCAGGGTCTGCATCGTGGTGAGGCCGAGTGTCCGGGCCGTATCGAGCTGGACCGGATCGATCGACCGTACGCCGCCATAGGTATTGAGCAGGATCGGGAACAGCGAAGCTACGAGGATCAATACCACCTTCATCTCGTGACCGATGCCGACAAACAGAACCAGCACCGGCAGGTAAGCCGGTCCTGGAATTGGGCGGAAAATTTCGATGAGTGGTTCGAGCAGATTGTAGGCGATGCGGTAATAGCCCATCAGCAAGCCGATGCCGATGCCGAGCACGACCGCGAGCCAATAGCCGAGCATCTGCCGCCACAGCGTCGCGAGCAGGTTTTTGACCAGCGAGCCGTCGACGATGTTGTCGATCCAAGCTTCAAAAATGCGGGTGACCGGCGGCCAGGTCGGCGTGTCCATCACGTAGAGTGCGGAATACTGCCACAGGCACAGCAGCAGTACGATCAGGATCACTCCCGATCCGCGCGACGTTTGCAGCCATCGCAAAACGGCGCGGTTCATGACGCCGCCGCGCGCGCGCTGACAACCTCGTTCACCATCGACCGGTAGAGATGCTCGCGCAGTTCGAGATAGACCGGCTGCCGGCGCGTTTCGACCTGATCGCGCGGATAGTGCAGGGGCACATTGACCACCTCAGCCACGGTGCCCGGCGACGCACTCAGCAGGATGATGCGCTGTGCGGCGTAAAGCGCTTCGTCGAGATCGTGTGTCACAAACAGAATGGTAAGGCCGATTTCACGCCACAGCCATAGCAGCATGTCCTGCAGTTCAACGCGCATCATCGCGTCGAGCGCGCTGAACGGCTCGTCCATCAGCAGAATCTCCGGACGCCGCGCCAGAGCGCGCGCAATGGCGACGCGCTGCTGCATGCCGCCCGAGAGCTGGTAGGGATAGAAGTCGGCGTATCGTTCGAGGCCGACGCGCTTAAGTTCGGCGCGGCCACGCTCTTCCAGATCGCGGCGCGGCGCTGGCGAACGATATTTGATGCCGAGGCAGACGTTGTCGAGGACCGTTTTCCACGGGAAGATCGATTTGCTGTATTGCTGAAAGACGAACATCATCTGCGGGCGCGGCGAGTTCGACGGTTTCGCCGCGCAGCCGGATCTGGCCTGAAGACGGCAGGGAAAGCCCGGCGATGATGTGGAGAAGAGTTGATTTCCCGCACCCGGACGGTCCGATCAGGGCGACAAATTCCTTCTCGTCGACGGCGAACGAGATGTCGCGGCAGGCCTCGTGACCATGCGTGTTGAATTGCTTGCTCAGCCGCTCGATCTCGAGATACCCGGCCATGCGAACTCCCCGGCAGCGACGACGATGGCCCTAGCCACGGATCATTGAAGCAAGATTGGTGCCGCTTGTAAGTACCGTTTGGTGGTTTTCGGCCAGCGCGGTTCGCGAGAAAATTGTCCGTGGTGCCGAGCCCTCACGCTGCGTAGTGCGGCGCACCTCTCAGCCGCCGATAGCTGGCATAGACCGGCTCCCACATCTTCGCCGCAAGAGCGTCCGCGATGTCATCGCCAAAGACCGGGCCGGCGAGGCCTTCAGCAAGGGCCTGTTTGGCCGCAGCGACAGCGACGTGAAAGGACACCTTGCGGATGTCGACGAGCGGCGGCAGCAGGTTCGCCTGCGGATTGCGCCTGGCGGGGGACAATTCGGCGATCGCGCGGGCTGCCGCGAGAAACATGCCGCCGGAGATGCGTCGCGCTTTCACGGCGATCGCCGCGAGCCCGATTCCCGGATAAACGTAGGCGTTATTGGTCTGGTCGATCCGAAACGGATGGCCGTTGCGCTCCGTCGGCGGGAACGGGCTGCCGGTACCGATGACGGCGCGGCTCTCGGTCCAGGTGCAAAGGTCCTCCGGCGTCGCTTCGCTGCGTTCCGTGGGGTTCGACAGCGGGAATATGACCGGCCGGCTCACGTGCCGAGCCATCGCGCGCACGACGTCTTCGGAGAAAGCGCCGGTTTGACCCGATGTGCCGATGAGCACCGTCGCCTGCGCGTTGGCAACGACATCGGCGAGATCGACGACTCCAGGAGATTTCAGCGTCCAGTTCGCAATGCGCGCCTTGCTCTGAGCGAGCGGGACCTGGAACGATTGCAGGCCTGACATGCCCTCGGTCAGCAGGCCCTCGCGGTCGACAAGAAAGAATTGTTGGCGTGCCTCGGCTTCGGGCAAACCGTCGGCGATCATGGCGCGCAACAGCAATGTGCAGATGCCCGTGCCCGCCGACCCCGCGCCGAACACGGCGATCCGTTGTTCTCGCAGCGGCACGCCGGTGACATTGATGGCGCTGAGCAATGCGCCGACCGCGATCGCAGCCGTGCCCTGGATGTCGTCGTTAAACGTGCAGAGCCGGTCGCGATAGCGCGTCAGCAACCGGTTGGCATTGCCGATCGCGAAATCCTCCCAGTGCAACAACACGTGCGACCAGCGCTCGCGGACGGTGTCGACAAACGCCGCGACGAAGTCGTCGTATTCGGCACCGCGCGCGCGCTCGTGCCGCCAGCCGATATAAAGCGGGTCGTCCAGATGCTTCGGGTTATCGGTGCCGACATCGAGCAGGATCGGCAGCGTCGTCGCGGGATGCAGGCCCGCGCAAGCCGTATAGAGCGACAGTTTGCCGATCGGAATGCCCATGCCGCAGGCGCCCTGATCGCCGAGCCCCAAAATGCGCTCGCCGTCACTGACGACGATGGCTTCGACGCCGTCGAAGCGCGGATGGCCGATAATGCGACGCATTTTGTCTTTTTGCGGCAGGCTCAGAAACAGGCCGCGCGGCCGGCGGAAAATACGGCTGAACTGCTGACAGCCGTGCCCCACGGTCGGCGTGTAGACGATCGGCATCATCTCTTCGATGTTCCGCGTCAGCAGCGCGTAGAACAACGTCTCGTTGGTGTCCTGCAGGCCGCGCAGAAAGACGTATTTCTGCATGTCGTGGCCCAGCCCGCGAAACGCATCGAGCCGCCGTTTGACCTGCCAATCGAGCGTCGCGACGTGGGGAGGCAGCAAGCCGTGCAGATCGAATTCGTCACGCTCGGCGTCGGTGAACGCTGTGCCCTTGTTGAGCAGCGGATCATTCAGCAGTTCATAGCCGCTCAGAGCGGTCTCAACCACTTTTACAGGGTGATCGTTCATCGGCTCCCGGTACCTTGGCCGACCGCACGATACCCGCGAACACCCTGATTCCATAGCGCGATTGCGCAGCCGGAAAATTTACAGGCTGATTACGCTTGAGCGATTGCGAAACGCGCAGCCTGGCCCGCGAATCGGGCCTGAAGGCGGGTGCAGTTCGGATTTACCCTTTGACGTCGGTCTCCGGCCGGTCGTCGCCGCGCGACACCTCCCGGTGCCAGCGGCCGTCCTTGTCTTCCCATGAGATCGCTGTGGTATTGCCGGGGACATGCTGCTCCATGGCAGCGTGCTCCGCCGCCTTACGGGCCAGGTCGCGGGAGGGGAAGGTTTCGGAGTAGACGCCGTCGACCCGATAAGCCCAGCCGCCGTCATGCTCGACAATCTCGTAAGTGACCTTGACCATGCTTCGTCCTCGCTGCGTTGAATAAAGACCGATAGTCCTGTTCGTTCCTCATCAAGCCGCCTGGGAGACCGCCTGTTCCCGCGCTCTACGGGCTTCATAGGCCTTCAAGTGCGCAAAGGCGATCTTAAGCAGGGGATAGTCATTCGGACCTTGGCCGCCACGCCGGATAAGGTCACCGATGATATGGTCACCCTCGATCGGCGAACCGCGCTCAATATCGCGCAGCATCGATGCGGCAAATGTGGAGCCGGGTGTCGTCAACAGGGTCTTGTTGCGCGCAGAAGACTGCGCGCTGGGCGCAAAGTTTTGTTCTGTTGCGATGGCAGCGCATTCGTCGAGCAAAGCCGTCGCCCATTGGGCGCCGCCCGCAGCGACGATGTCGCCGATCGTCGACCGCATCAAGCAGGTGATGCCGGCTGTTGCGGCGATGAGGACCCACTTTTCCCACATCTCCTGCAGGATCGCTTTGCTGAGACGCGAGTTCGAACCGGGCGCCCGACAGCGCCGATGCGATTGCGTTGGCCCGTGTCGACATGGTGCCGTCGCACTCGCCAAACGACATGCTGTGAAAGTCGCTGAGATGAAGGATGCGGCCCTCGGCATCGAGCGTCGAGGAGATTGCGCATTGACCGCCGAGCACCGCGCGATCGCCGAAGCGTGCGCTCAGCACATCCAGATGACCCATTCCGTTCAGCACCGGCAGAATGGCCGTTCCGCCGCCGACGACCGGCGCAAACGAGTTTATGGCGGACTTGAGGTCGTAGGCCTTGCAGCTCAGAAGGACGAGATCGAAAGGCTCGCGGAGCGCATCGGCCGTGATGGCCGGCGGGTTTGGCAGCGTGACGTCGCCATGTGGGCTGCGGATCGCCAGCCCGGTTTTCGCCAACTGGGCCGCACGCCGCTGCCGCACCAGGAACGTGACGTCGCGGCCCGCCTCCAGCAGTCTGCCGCCGAAATAGCCGCCGATCGCGCCGGCGCCAACGACCAGGATGCGCATGACTGCCTGTCCTTAAGCCCGCTGCGCCCGCAGCCTATTAATGATCCTGCGCCACGTCGATCAGCGTGCCGTCCGGATCGGCGAGTTGCAGGCTGCCGTGCGGACATTTTTTCAAGAGCGCAAGCCGCGCGGCGCCTTCCGAGTCAAAGTCGATCGGTTTCGGTGCGAGATGGATGTTGGTCTTCGCGACCATATCGGCATTCGCCGTGAACGCTTCGATGTCGGGAACGCGAAAGCCGATATGATCCATCCCGGGTTGTTCGATGCCGGCGCCGTTGAACGACGAAATCTTCCACGGCACGATCGCCATCGTCATGCGGCCGTCAGTTAAGTGATAGCCACCCTCGGCTGACGGCAAGTTGCGTGCTTCGAGTTCAAATACGTCGACATAAAAATCGGCCAGCCGCTCCGCCTCGCGGGCCCGAATGGCAAAATGGCTGAACGTTGTTTCCTGCTTCCACTCGCCTTTGGCATAGACTTCAGCGCGGTTCTCGTGACCCGGCTGCGACAGGTCGAAATAATTTCCTGCGGGGTCGTGCGCGCTGTAGCTTGCAAACGGCCGGTTGCCCGGGCGCTTTACGATCTCAATGTCCGGATATTTCTTGGCGACTTTGCTTCGAACCTTTTCCAGGTCCTCCACTTCGATACCGAAGTGATCGAGGCCCGCCTTGCGGCCGCCGCGCCGCGGGATCAGAGTCATGCCGACATACCCATCACCGACCGAGATGGCGCCGATTTCGCGCGCCGTGTCGCCCGATGCCTTGAGCCCGAACGTGGCGCGATAGAACATCCCAAGCAGCGTATAATGATCGCTCGTGATCGCGAGATGATTGAGCTTGCCAAACATGGGTTTCCTCGAGTGTTGACGGCCTGGTGATTGGACCGAATTCAACGCGATCTTTCGCACCGCGGCAAGATCCGTGCCCACCAGCGCGGCGGCAGATGTCGGGCATCGCCTCAATCGGTCAGGCGGACGAGCCCCGGCAGGACGACGCGTTCCGGCTTGATGTCGTCCTTGATATCGCCCAATGCCTTCATGGCATTGATCAGGTTCTGTATGCGGGTCCGCGATATCGCGCCGGTCGGAGAAAAATAGTTGATCTTGCGCAGATAGTCGTAGCTTCGCTCCACCGGATCGCGGGCAGACTTCATTTCTTGAACAAGGATGGCAATCGCCTCGTCGCGATGAGCGGTATCGTCGAACCACGCGATGCTGCGATCGAGCGCGGCGAGGAGTTTCGCAAGCGTTTCGCCGTGGTTCTTGGCGTAGGCGAGCGAGACGTCGGTCCCGGAGAACGGCAGGTCGCCGGCATAGTCGAGGATCATGCCGACGTTCCGGAAGCCGGCATCTTCGGCGAAAAAATTGACCGGAGGGGCCAGCATCGTGGCGTCGGCCGCGCCGGATTTGAGCGCGGCGAAACGCCCTGCGGTATTGCCGACCACCGTGATGTCGTAATCGCCATTGTGGAGGCCGTGCGCCGTCATGATGCGCTCGAGATAGACCCGATTGATGTCGGCCAAACCGCCAATGCAGATCGTCTTGCCCCTCAGATCCTTGATCGAGCCGATCGTCGGCTTGGCGACCATCTCATAGGCAGACACCTGTCCGATGATGCGCAGCAGCGCGACCGGTGCGCCTTTCTCGACGGCGTGGATCGGCTCGACGACGCCGACATCCGCGACGATATCGAGCGAGCCGGCCGACAGTTGCTGCACGAGGCCGGAAGCGGTAGGCACATAAACGACGTCGAGGGCGACCCCGGCTTCGGTGAAGAAGCCCTTTTGCATTCCGATATACCAGGGCCAGCCAACAGCGTTCGGCGCGCCGATCATCCCCGTGGCGATGGTCTCGGCGGCGTTGCTCGATGGCGCGGCCAGACAGACGCACAGTGCGCCGCACAGGGCTCGCACGATTCCCCAAACGGGCATATCGAATCCTCCCGAGGGTGGCTTTTTGTTCGTTGGCCAGCCGCCTCTCTGTCCGCAGCATAGCAGTTTGGCAACGAGCCGGTAGCGCAACCGCCAATAGAATGGTAACTTGGTGCGTTACTAAGTCCAGGGTTCCCACGGACCGGGAGAAAATAAATTCGCAGGGAGGGACGCATGCGACTGCCGTCGGTCGGCTTGGTCATCGGCATGCTATGTGCCGCAGGGGGCGGCGCACTCGCTCATCATTCCATGGCGATGTTCGATCAGAAGAACCCGATCGACCTTGAAGGCGCCGTGCAGGATTTCCGGTTTGTCAGTCCTCACACGTTCATCCTGCTCGAAGTCAAAGGCAGCGATGCGAGCGTGGCGAGCTGGAGCCTTGAAGGTGACAGCCCAAGCCACTTGGCGCGCGACGGCTGGACCAGCAAAAGCCTGAAGGCCGGCGACCAGGTGAAGCTCAAGATCGCTCCGCTTCGGAGCGGAGCGCCGGGCGGCTTTTGGACCTCGGAAAAGATTTTTTTCAAAGACGGCAAGCCGGTCGTAGAGCCGCAGAGCGAATAGGCGCGGGGGCGTTTGATCGTTGTTGATCAGGGAGGCCGGTTATGAGGCGCAAGGGCCTGTTGGGCTTGCTGGCCACAACCGCGATGGTCGTTTGGGCTGCCGCGAGCGCCTGTGCATTCGATGAAACCAAATATCCGAACCTGAGCGGTCAGTGGCTGCGGGTCGGAGCCGGTTCGTTCGATCCGACAAAGCCGACGGGGATCGGCCAGGAAGCGCCGCTCACGCCTGAGTACCAATCCATATTGGCTGCGAGCGTTGCCGGCATCGCCTCGGGCGGGCAGGGCAATAATCCGATGGGTGCGTGCATCCCGCCCGGAATGCCGCGGACGATGATCAACTACGAAGGAATGGAGGTCGTCGTCACAGCGCCGATCACGTACATCCTGCTGCAGGAACCCGAAGATCAGATCCGCCGTATCTATACCGACGGACGGCCGTGGCCGGAGAACCTCGAGCCCGCATTCCTTGGTCATTCGCTCGGCCAATGGGTCGATGAGGACGGTGACGGCCGCTACGACGCGCTGCTCGTCGAAACGAGGGCGATCAAGCTGCCCCACGTCTACGACAGCAGCGGCATGCCGTTTCATGCCGACGGAGAGGCCGTCATCAAAGAGCGCATTTATCTCGACAAAACCGATCCGAATGCCCTGCACGACGAGATTACGGTCATCGACCACGCACTGGTGCGGCCGTGGACGGTCGTGCGAGATCATCGCCGCGCCCGTCACGCGGTCTGGACCGAAAGCGTCTGCACCGAGGAGAACCATCAGGTCAAAATCGGTACTGAGTACTACTTCATCAATTCCAGCGGCGAATTGATGCCGACCCGCAAGGACCAGCCGCCGCCCAATCTGAGCCACTTCACCGACGCGTCAAAGTGATGACGCCCGCAGAGACCTTGACCAAAATGACAATTATGATGAGTCGCGTGTTGCTGAGTTGCGTTATCGGTACTGCGATGCTTGCCATGACGGGCGGGGCGCGAGCCTTCGACGAGGCGAAGTATCCCGACTGGAAAGGCCAGTGGACGCGAGCGGACATCCCGTATTGGGATCCGACCAAGCCGCCGGGCGCGGGACAACAAGCGCCGCTGACGGCCGAATACCAAGCTGTTTTCGACCGCAATGCCGCGGACCTCGCCGCCGGTGGGCAGGATTACAACCCTACGGTGCGCTGCATCCCTCCCGGCATGCCGCGGATCATGATCATGTATGAATCGATGGAAATCGTCATTACGCCGCAGACCACTTACTTCCTCATTGAATACGCCGACCCGTTGCGGCGCATCTACACCGATGGGCGCGACTGGCCGGCCGAAATCGAACCGACCTATGTCGGCTATTCCATCGGCAGATGGGAGGACACCGATGGCGACGGCCGCTATGACACGCTTGCGGTGGAGACGCGGGGCATGAAAGGCCCGCGCACTTTCGACGGCAGCGGGCTGCCGTTGCACGAGGACAACGAAACCGTCGTCAAGGAGCGCCTCTATCTCGACAAAGCCAAACCCGACATTCTACGTAATGAGATCACAACCATCGATCATGCGCTGACGCGGCCTTGGACCGTGATGCATAGCTACAAACGCTCGCGAAAGCCGGTCTGGTATGAGCATGTGTGCGAGGAGGACAACCGCTATGTCCACATCGGCAAAGACACCTACGCGGTGAGCGGCGACGGCTATCTGATGCCGGTCAAGAAGGGTCAGCCTCCGCCCGATTTGAAGTATTTCGAGCAACAGGCGAAATGACGTCTCTCTAGCGAAGTACCCACGATGACTGGAGCGACATCCCGGCAATCAGCGCAGATACAGTGATCCCAGATAGGCCGTCAGCCGCCCGCCAATGACCACGGCCGCCCATAGCACGCAGGACGCGATGCTAAGTTTGACGCCGCGTGGGGAGACCTTACCGGACGCTTCCCAGAGCGCACTCTCCCGAGTGAGCGTGCCCTGGAAATATGCCATCACGATGCAGGCGATGATAACGAGGCCGAACTTTACCTCGAACATGCCGTCGGCCAGATATTGCAGCGGCTTCGAGATCCAAAGCGTAAAGCCGCTCAAGAATTGGAATACAACCGCAACCCAAACATAGGGCATCAGCCTGTTCAATGAGGTGTACGGGATCGTCCGAAAGAAGCCCCTTAGTCGGAGGCCAATGATGGCCATGAAGCCGATCACGATCGCCACCCCGAAGGCGTGGATCGTCAACGCAATTGGCCATCCACCCAATTCGTTGACCCACGCCGCGTAGGCCGAATCCCCCAGCCAGTCGAGCACGTGTCGCACGGTGTCCCTCGTTGACTTTTACGTCCGCTGACGCGGACTAGCGGTCCCCCACTGCCTTGTCCAAGCGATAAAGCGCGGCATAAACGATGCCGAGCACGCAGGTCACGACGGTGACGACCATGAGAATGACAGTGAGATTGCTAACCATAGGTCGCTCTTCCACGTTACAGATAAGCCAGCAGCCGGCCGCCCATGATCACTCCGGTCCACGACAGCAGGACGAGTGCGGCAACCCATTTGGCGCTCATTGGCGCGTCCTCTCCTGCTTTGACGGTCCAAAGCCGCTCCGCCAGCGAGAAGTAAAGCACCGCAATGGCGCCGATCGTGATCAAGGCAATTTTCGGCGCGAACGTCGTGTTATTGAGGTAGCGCGCCGAGTCCGCTTGCAAGATCAACATTCCGCTGAAGACGTTCATCACCACGCCGAAGACTCCCAAAGGGAGTATCCGGTGCACCGCCGCGAACGATAACGATTTCCAGAAGCCAAGGACGCGCAGTGAAATCGCGAGCGCCGTGCCGAAGATCAGCGAGTATCCGAAGAAATGCACGGTTTGCCACGGCACGAACCAGAAGACCTGGTTGATTGTTGCTTCGATGGCGGGAGACAAGTAGGCGCTCGGATCAGTCGGCATCGCTTCCGTGCGAATCTCCGGGTGATTGATCTGCCCGCCGCGATGGCCGGTTTCCGCCATCACCGCGATGGTGACAATCGCGAAAACCAGCACCAGAGTCAGCGACCGGCTGGAAAAGCGACCCAAGTGTCGAAAACGCCACAGCTCGATCCAGGCGGTGACACCGGTGAATGCCAGGCCAAACAGCGTGTACACGGCCCAGTCGCGATGGGCGTTGATCACCGCCTGAGAAATGCCGGGTACCGGAGGATCGGTCAACGCCCACATCGCGGCATTGCCGGTGACGAAAGTCGGAACGCCCAATATCGCGCACACGACAAAACCGACCAGGCTCGCTCGCTTCATCGCCTCATTACTCGCGGCGAGCGCGATCAGGTAGAAACAAAACACAACCACGAGGCCGATCGTCGGGAAGTGATTCAAGATGACATGAATATGGGACCAAATCTGCGGAGTTCTCTTGGCCGCGAGCTGCAGCTCGGAGTGATTGATCCTCCAGCCGAGTTCGCCAACAATCACCATCAAGGCGAGTGTAACGAGGGCAAGGCCGAGGACCAGATGCAGGGCATTCTCAGACGGGCGCTTGTGCCGAGAGCGCCAGAGCTCAATCCAGGCCACGATGCCGGTTGCCCCCAGGGCGATCAGGGCAGCCACCCCCCAACCGTAGTGGAGATCCACCAGGTCCTGGGAAATGCCGGGCTTGCCGGATAGCGCGTCCACCGAACTGTCGCCGCTGAAGTAGATCGGAATTGCCAGCAGGGCCAAGATGCCAAAGGCGAGAAGGCCGCTTCGCGCCATCACGTCGTTTCGCGTAAACAATGCAGCCGCGTAATAGCCGAGGACAAAAACAAGCCCGACTGACGGAAACACGCTGACGAGAATGTGAAAATGCGGCCAGGACTGCGGGATCAGATGCATGACTCTGTTCCGCGGGCGCGCACGTCCAACCAAACTGCTGACGTTTTCCGACAGCAAATTCCCGTGGCGGCGAGCCACGCGGCAAGGTCCACCATTTTGCTCCCCGACTTGCGCAGCGATTATTCTTCGACCGGGCCGTCGCCCTCGACCCCCGCTGGTGACCTCTAGGTTTAGAACATTTTCCGAGAAAAGGAAGTCTAACCGTGTCTATCCTTGCCTGCCGAGCGCCTCCATTTCCTGGCTGGACAGCGTGCCGCCAGGGTCGCAATTTGGTCGAGGGCGTTCGCAATATTGAGGGAGGCTGATATGGCGGCTCGGCGCAAAAACCTGCAATCTAGGTCCTGCCTTTTTCGCCCAATTGCGACGCTGTTGTTGACCGCTGGACTGGCTGCCGCCAGCGGCGCTCCGGCGTTTTCTCAGGACCAAAACGCAGCCCCGCCGAAGGATACGATTTTTGCCCGTAAAATCCTGATGGACACCATCGACCACAACATGGATGCCCTGGAAGAGATGGTCCGATCCGGCGGAGCCATCGACTTCGCCGAAGCCAACGAGCACGCCGATTTGATTTCCGTTATGCTGATGGCATTCCCGCATCTGTTCCCGCAGCACCAATCAGTGGCAGCCAAACGCCGAGCGCGATCCTGGACGCGATACGTTCGCGTCTCCCGACCTTTGGACAAATTTCGGCGATTTCTATCGGCAAGCTAGCGCGGCGTCGCGGGTAGCCTACAAGGCCAGCCGCGCAACGGACGATGAAAGCTTCAAGGCATCGATGGCGTTGCTGCGCACGGCTTGCGAACTCCTGTCATGCCGTCTATTTGAAGATCGATCAGGTCTGGGTCGACCCCATCGCTCCTGCCGCTCCTGCGAAGCGATAAAGTCCCCGGCGGCCCGAACGCTTCAACCGACGAGGTCCAGCTCGAAGCCCGAGCGCTGCAAGACCGCGTCGCGCGCGCTTGCGATCACGCGCAGCACGTGGGGGACATCGACGCCGACCAGATTGCCGCGCCACTTCTTGACTTTTCCGCGCACAAAGACCGCGTCGACGTGGCCAGGGTTCATGATGTTGACGACGGCACTCGGCGCATTGTTGAGCGGCCAGATATTGAGGCGATCGGCTCTGAGCAGGAGGATGTCGGCGTCCTTGCCCGGCGTGAGGCTCCCGACCCTGTCATCGAGATCGGCGCAGCGGGCGCCCTCGATGGTGGCGAATTCCAGCACCTCGCGGCAGGTCAGAAGCGGCGGCGGGTTTTGTTCGCCATTGCGCCGACGCTGCAGGATGAACAGCCGCTGCAGATTGAATGCCGTTCGCATCATGCCGAACATGTCCTGCCCGACGGTAGCGGCGTGATCCGAACTCAACGAAGGGCGCAGCCCGTGGTCGAGCGCGTCCTGGATCGACGGCATGCCGTGGGCCATCGCCATCTCTAGCGGCGGCGAGTGCGACGTGCGCGCTGCCACTGTCCTTGATCATCCGCCACGCCGCATCGTTGAGATGCGTGCAGTGGATGAACTCGTCGCCCGGTCGCAGCAGGCCGGCGCTGGCCGAGCGCCAAGCAGAGGTTCGGAGTTGAGCCTGAGATGTGCGATGGCGCGGAGGCCGGACTCGCGGGCGAATGCGTAGATTTCAGGGTCAAGCGCCACGCCGAGCGCCAGCGTCAACAATTGATCCGACGAGCTGAAATAGGTCTTCCGCAGGCGGCCAACGTCCTGCGGATATTGGGAGCTTGGGCCGGCGCCGCGCGAATAGCCGAAAACGGCGCGCATGCCGGCGTCTTGCAGCGCCTGGATCAGCGCGTCGGTGTGTTCCGGCGTATGGTTGACCTGCGACAGGTCGACCATCGTCGGTCGTGCCCATATCCAGCATGGCGAGCGCCGTAGACAGCATTCCGGCATAGGCGTCCGCGGGCTCGTAATGCAGCGTGATGTTGTTCTGGATGTCGCGGTTATAGTCGGGATCGACGATGCCGTTGGGCAGCGTGTCGCGCAACAGCCCCTGATAGGAGTGGCTGTGGGTGTCGACGAAGCCCGGAATGACGATGCAGGTGTGCGGCGTCGATCACCGTGATCGATTCGTCCGACACCGCGATGTTCGCTTTGACTTCGCGGATTTTGCCGTCCTCGACGAGGACATCCCCCGACGCAAAGTCACCGACTTGCGGGTCGACGCTCAGGACGACGCCACCTTTGACCAGAATGCGGCGCGCTCTCTGCAAACGCGCGGCGTCCCAGTCGGCGCCGGCTCTGTTGGCGCCTTGCGGCAACGCTTGGTCGGACACCGATAAGGCGGCGCCCCCGCCGGCGAGCAGACCGGCGGCCGATTTTACAAATGTCCGTCGTGACGATCGGCCATGAGCCAAGTCAGTTCCCCTTTTGTTTGAAGTATCTGAGATCGGGCGGCGGCTGATCCTTCCGCGTCGGCATCAGGAGATTGTCGGCGCTCAGGAAGTAGCTCTCCTTGCCGATCAGCACGTGGTGATTTTCTTCCTCGCAGACATGCTCGTACCACGGCGCGTCGCGGTCGCGATAAAAGGTCCGCGTCACCGTCCACGGCCGCGTCAGGGCATGGTCGATCGACGTAATCTCATCCTGCAGGATGTCGGGGTTGGCCTTGTCCAGATGAATGCGCTCCTTGAGGACCGCCTCATTGTCCTTATGGAAGGGGATGCCTTCGGCGTCGTAGAAATGCGGTCCCTTGAGACCTCGCGTCTCCACTTCGAGCACGTCATAGCGGCCATCGCCGTCCTCATCGACCCATTTGCCGATGGAGTAGCCGGCGTAGGTCGGCTCGATCTCTGCGGGCCAGTTGCGTCCGTCGGTAAAGATGCGGCGGAATTCGCTCAAATGATCGACCCGAATGTACGTCGTTTTGGCCGTGACGACGAGTTCGATCGGTTCGTAGGCAATCATCATGCGTGGCATGCCTGACGGCAGGCAGCGCGCCTGATCGTTATAGACTTCGCTGCCCTCGGCCAAGCCACGTATGTTGGCTTCGAAGATCGCCTGATACTCGGGCGTGAGCGGCGGTTGTTGTCCGAGACGGGCGGGTTTGCTCTGATCCCAGTTGGCCGAGCCGTTACCCCGCTTCCACTGACCGCTGAAGTCCGGATACTTGGTCTCGTCGAACGCCTGGGCGGAGGCGAGCGCGATTGTCATTGCCGCCAGCAGCGTGACCGCGCCGATTAAATGTGGTCGATGCATGTTGTCCTCTCGTGCATGGCAACGGGGACGATTCACGGCTTATCCACGATGGGTTTGCCGTCGCGGAATTGGATTTTTCGCGTGACCCACGCTCCGCCGGGGGCACCGCTTCGCAACGGCGCGACCCGAAGCTTAAGTTCGTCACCCGGCTTCAGGCTCGTTTTCGTCCAGCCCTCGCGCGACAACTCGCTGGGACTGATGCCCTCGAGAGTCCAAGTCTCTGCCGTCCCGTCTTCCTGCATCACCTTCAAGATGATGAACGTATGCGGGGCGACATATCGAAACTCTTGAACGACACCCTCCATATCGATTTCGTTCTGCTGATCGAACATCGCAAAGGAGTGATGCGCCATCGCTGGGCAACTGGCGGCCAAAATGGCCGCAAGCACGATGCCCGCCTGCCGGCATCCCATGAGCACCTCCCGATATAATTCTTCTGTCACCCCCGGGCCGCGTTTGACCGCAGCCTCGGCAACATCGTAGCACTTTTTAACTGACGTGCACCATCGTCAGGCGCCTAGCGTCAGCGTTCAGCGCGTCTTGTCGGCGCCGCCGATGAGCGAACGGACGGTATCGAGAACTTCGGGGCGGACTTGAGCCATCTTATTGATGCTGCTGAGGATGCCTCCTGGCGTCACCAGATCGACGTCGAATCCCGCCGCCGCGGCCTCGGCCAGAAATTGCGGGTCGTGGTGGACAGCGGCAAAGGCGTCTTGCAGGATTTTAGCGCGCTCAGGAGGAATCCCGGGTGGCGCGGCGAACGGCCACGACATCGTGGTGAGCGGCGCTTCGGTGAATTCAATGACCTCGCGGGCGTCCTCGTTTGGCGCAAGCTCGCGAGCGGTCGGAACGTCCGGAAAGTCCGGCAGGCGCGTCACGCGGGCGTATTGTACCAGCAGGTGATAATCGCTGTCGGGCTTGAGCCAGTCCGGCCGGACGGAACGGAAGGACGAGAGCTCTCCGGTTCGGCCGGCGATTTCACCGTTCTCCATGGCGAGATTCAGCGCCGCGCTGTCGCGATATCCAAGCACCAGCTTGAAGTTCAGGCTGAGCGCTTCGCGGAGGATTTTCGGGACGTCGGCGCTGCCCGAGCCCTCCGCAGTGCCGCCGATGACCGTCTGCTGCTTATCGCCATGCAAATCCGCGACCGATTTTGCCGGCGCGTCCTTGCGAGCAATAAAAACATAGGCGTCGTGTGAAAAATCCGATGACGACCCGAGCCACGTAAACTGGCGTGGATCGAAGCGCACATTCGAGTTGTGACCAAGCAGGGCGATCATCGGCATGTTGCGCGCCAGAAGGCCGAACGTGGTGCCGTCCTTGGGCGCAAGCGAGTACAGATAGTTGGTCGCCAGCAGGCTGCCGGCGCCGGGCATGTTCTGCACGATAATGTTCGGATTGCCGGAAATGTATTTGCCCATGTGCTGCGCCACCATGCGCGTCAGCACATCGAAACCGCCGCCCGGGCCGTAGCCGACGATGGCGGTAATCTGCTTGCCCTTGTAAAAGCTGTCGGCTGTCTCCGCCGAGCTGAGGGATGAGGCCAGCGCAAAAACAAGGCAAATGCCGGCGAATAATTTCAGCACTTCACATCCTCGCTCCGTCCGTCGCGCTCTCGCCGATCCAGTTGGATCAGCTCTGCCTGATCGTTGTGGCCCCGGACGCCTTCTGGCAAATGTCGTGCCGGGCAGCGGCTGGACGGCGTTCACTTTGCTCATGCCAGGATTGTGGGCGGAACTTGGGGGGCACGCTACGCATTCAGATTGTCCCGCAACGTCGGGCCCGCGTATTTTCGTTTTGACAGGCCGCGCCGTTGCAACTCAGGGACGACGTACTCGACAAACTCCCGAATGTTGTCCATCGCCGAGTAGCCGCGGCCAAGAATAAAGCCGCCGTTTGCTCCGGTGCCGAAATGCAACCCCTCAAGCTTGTCGACAATGGCTTTCGGCGTTCCGGAGGCAACCAGAATGCGGTCGACGAGGAAGCGCCGCGCGAATTCCTGCAATGATTGCTTCGGATCGACGGTCTTGAGCAATTCCTCGAAACTGCCGAGATTGCCCTTCTGCGAGCGCACATCGTCGGCGAAGTCAGCGAGCCGCATTCCCGGCTTTGCGGTCGAGAAATCGACACCGTACTGAGCCGACATTTCGACCAATCCGGCCTCGGGAGGAATGAAATCGAGATAGGTCCGCTCCTTCTCTTCGGCGTCGGCGTCCGAATCCGCCACCTGAATCCGGATCGACCAGAGAATGCCGATATCGCGAGGTTTGCGGCCGGCTGCCGCCAACGCGGCGTCGAGCGATTGCCGGTGCTGCTTCATGCTGGCAAGCGTGCGCCGGGTGCTGAACTGCAGCTCGGCGAAATTTGCTGCGAGACCCATTCCGGGTTCCGACAGGCCGGCTTGAATGATCACCGGGCGGCGCTGCGGCGACGGCAGCGCAGGCAAGGGGCCGCGGACATTAAAGTAGCGTCCGCGATGATCGATGCGATGAACCTTGTCGGGATCGGCGTAGATGCCATTGTCTCGATCAAGCACCAGCGCGTCGGCTTCGATGCTGTCCCACAATTTGCACGCGACATCGAGGAATTCCTGGGCCCGCACATAGCGCTCGTCGTGATCCATCATCACGTCGAACCCGTAGTTCGCGGCCTCGTTCTTGTAGGCCGACGTCACGGCGTTCCAGGCGATGCGGCCGCGCGTGACGTGATCGAGCGCATTGAAGAGGCGCGCACAGTGAAACGGGTGGTGATACGTGGTCGACAGCGTCAGCGCGAAACCGACGCCGGAGGCGGCGCGCGCCATCAGCGGGATCATCGGCGTCATGTCGTGGCGGGGCCACTTTGCGCCGTAACGCACGACAGCGTGATGATTGCCGCCATAATCTTCGGACGTCCCGCCGGTGTCGCCGAAAAACAGCATATCCATGACGCCACGCTCGGCGACGCGCGCGATGTCTTCATAAAATTCGGATGTGCCGTAGTAGGGATAGCCGACCCAGGAGCCCGGCATGCGCCAGAGGTAATCGGTGTGGAGAAAAGACAGGTCTGCCGCGAGATGGATCGTTTCCGATTGCGACAACGCCTATCTCCCGCCCGCTCGATCCGCTTAATTTCGAGCAAGGGAGCGAAAGTCAATTCCCGTTCAAAGTCAACGCGGGATGAGTTGTGGGCGCTTACGCTTGGCCGCTGGTGGAGCGGCGCGGCACGATGAGGTTGCCGGTATAGACTTGAACCACCTCGTCGTTCTGATTGAACGTCGTCGTTCTCACCCTGATCAGCCCGCGATCCGGCCGCGATTTGGACGGGCGGACCTCGAGCACTTCACTTTTGGCGTGCAGTTCGTCGCCAGGCCGCACCGGCCGTGGCCAGCCGAGATCGTCGAAACCCACACCAATGATACCGCCGGCCGGTCTGAATTCGCCGTCGACAAGAATGCGCATCGTCATGGCCGCGGTGTGCCAGCCGCTCGCGGCCAAACCGCGAAACACGGTGTCCAGGCGGCCTCCTCGTCGAGATGGTAGGGTTGCGGATCGAACCGCTTGCCGAACTCAATGATCTCGTCCTTCTCGACTTTTAATCGGCTCGAGTTGAAGACCTGCCCGACGGCAAATAGTCTTCGAGATATTGCTCTTTCATTTATTGACCGGCTCCGGCGTCATCGAACGGGGAGGGGGCGCCAGCCTCGTCGCGATCGAACCAGACACCGCCCGCGACCGCTGCGGCATTAATCAGCCCGAACGCGGCGAGCGCAACCGCCAAGGCGATGAAGACATCGGAGAGATTGCCGGTCCAGCGCAGCGCGAGAAGCCCCCGCCGGCGGCGATGATCAGGCGCGCCATGTTGGCGAGCAGTGGCCAGAGCAGGCGTCCCGCGCCTTGTGACGCGAAGTAAAGCGCCATGCCAAGCCCGAACAGGCCGTAGACCGGGCCGACGGCGGTCAGATATCGTGATCCCGCGTCGAGCATTCCGGGTGCGGTGTCGAACAGCGACAACCACGCATAAGGCGCGGCCGCTGCGCTGAGCCCAATGAGTTCGCAGAGCCCGGCGGCGATCGCCGCGCCGATCCAGGCGACGCGGAGAGCCCGCTCGCGGCGGCCGGCGCCGATATTGGTGCCGACCATGGCAACCAGCGGGCCACCCAGGCCGAATACGAGCGGGATAAGCATGTATTCGAGGCGCGAGCCGGTGCCATAGCCGGCGATGGCCGCTGGCCCGAACGCTCCAACGAGCGCCGTGGCAATGCCGATGGTGAGGTTGGTCTGAATCGTGATCAGGGCCGCGACCAGGCCGACGCGGAGAATGTCGCGGAACAGTGGCCAGCGAAACTGGACCCCACGGAACACCAGCCGGATCACGCTGCGGCCTGACCGCAGATAGCCGGCAAGCGCGAGACTGCCGACCGCATAGTAGATGAGCACCGCCACCGCACCGCCGGCGATGCCCAGGCGCGGAAACGGTCCGATGCCGAAAATCAGGCACGGCGACAGCGGAATGAGCACGACGACGCCGGCGCAGGTGACCATGGCGGGCACGATCATGTTGCCGGTGCCGCGGATGATGTTGCTCAGCGAGTTGAACAGCCAAACCAGGACCGCACCCGCGAAGACGACCTGCGAGTAGGTGAGCGCCGCATCGAGCGAGGCGCCGCTGCCGCCCATGGCCGCATAGAGCCAGCGCCCGCCCCAAGCAACGCTGACCGTAAAGGTCAGCCCAAACGCCAACGCAATGACGAGCGAATGAACCGCCAGCGCATCGGCGTCAGCGCGCCGGCCGCCGCCAAGCGCGCGTGCAATGGCTGACGACATGCCCCCGCCCATGGCGCCGGCCGACATCATCTGCATCAGCATCACGACGGGAAAGACGAGGGCAACGCCGGCCAGCGGATCGGTGCCGAGCTTGCCGACGAAATAGGTCTCGACCAGACCGACCGAGGTTTGGGCGAACATCACCAGCACATTCGGCGTGCCGAGGCGCAGCAGCGTCAGCGCAATCGGCCCCTCGATCAGTGCACGGGTGCGGGAATCGTAACGCGCCTTATCGCGGGGTTCGGCGGGCCGCGGCCGCTTCCGGTTGCGACGCTGCGAGGCTTTGCGATGTCATGCGGCCGCTCCCTTGGCAGCCGCTTCCTTGGTCGGTCCGCGGCGTTTGGGCCTATTGATCACGCTAGTACATAAGAGTATATACACCTATATCAAGCGTCGCATAGGCGATATCGGAAGGACACATGTCTGCAGCCAACAATCCCCGCGGCTGCAATTGCCTGGCGTTGCGGCAGGCCGCGCGGCACGTCACCCAGTTCTACGATCAGGCGCTGGCGCCAAGCGGGATGCGCGCGACGCAGTATTCGATTCTGGCGCGGCTCGAGCGCAACGGGTCGATGACGATCAACGCACTCGCTGCCGCCTTGGTGATGGATCGCACCACGCTCGGACGTAATGTCTTGCCGCTGCAAAGGGATGGCGTTGATCGCTGTTCGGCCGGGAGCATCGGATCGCCGCAGCAAGGACCTGCACCTGACCGACAGCAGGCTTGACGCGCTTTCGTGCTGCCCAGAAAGGCTGGGTGCAAGCGCAGGCGCAATTTGAAAGCACGTTCGGCGTCAAGCGTGCCAAGGCACTCCGCACGCTACTGGACGACGTGACGTCGAGCGAGCTTGCGCCGGCTCGCCTAAGCCTCAGAGCGCCGCGACGGTCTGCACTTCGAGCAAATACGCTTCGTCCGCCAGCCGGCTGATGATCAGCAGCGTGTTGGGCGGATAAGCGCCGTTTGGGAACATCTTGGGAAATTCCCGGCTACGGAACGCCCGGAACGGCGCGGCATCCTGCGGCCGCACCAGATAGCTGGTGAACTGGACGACATTCTTCCAGTCGGCGTTCACCGAGCGCAGCGCGGTGTGAATGTTGGCAAAGACCTGCGCGCATTGGGCTTCGAAGTCGCCTTTGCCGACGGTGGCGCCGGAAGCGTCCGTCGGTACCTGCCCGGCGATGAAGACGAATTCCTGCGCCTTGGCGCGGGCGACGTGCATGTAGGGCGACACGGGCCGGCTCAGTCCTTCGGGATTGAATATCTTGATCTCCGCCATTGCTGCTCCTCCGGGTTAGCGATTCACTCGATGACGTTCATTGATCGGCCATGCCCATCGCCGCCTTGGCCTTGGCAACGATGTCGGGCGGCGTGTTGGTCGTGTCGTGTGCGATGCGCGGTAACTTCATCGGCGCTCATCGCTTCGATGTCGAAGCGGATTTTCTCCGCATCGGCAAGAAATGTCGCGTCCTTAAGCGTTGCCGCGAAGGCATCGCGCAGAATGGCGAGTCGCTGCGGCGGCAGACCGGGCGGCGCGACATAAGGCTGCCCGAGCGCCGGCGCCGACGAGACGAGCTGAAAGATTTGGCGCTGCTCGTCGGTCTTGGCGAGTTCGGTCAGAAGCGGAACGTCGGGCAGGAGCTTGTCCCGCTTGGCGCCGGCCTGGGCGAGGAACGTCACTTTGTGCTCGGTGAGCCAATCGGGATGCTGGCTGGTGATCGAACCAAAGCCGAAGGCGCGCGCCTGAACCTCGCCGCGCTCCATGCCGAGATTGACCTCTTCGGACGTCCGGTAACCGGTCACGATCTTGAATTTGGTGCCGAGCAGATTGTTCATCAGCGTCGGAATAATGACGATGCCGGCGCCGGCGCCGGTGCCGCCGAGGATGATTTCCCGCTCCGTCGCTTCCCGGAGGGTTGTGATCCCGGCCGTGTGCCAGACCAGAATGACTTCGTTCTGCGGGCCGGTCGATCCGAGCCAGTTGAAGCGAGTCGGAGTCGTAGCGCACGTCTTTGGGATCGAGCACCTGGTGCAGCGGCATGGCGCTGTGGATCGTCGCGATCGCGGTGCCGTCCTTCGGCGCGATGTTGAACATGTAGTTGGTGGCGAGCACGTTGCCGCCGCCCGGCATGTTCTGCACGATGATGGTGGGATTGCCGGGAATGTAGCGCGGCATGTAGCGCGCGATCAGCCGCGCCACGACGTCGTAAGTGCCGCCGACGCCGGTGCTGGTGATCAGCGTGATGGCCTTGCCTTTGTAGAACTCGGCCGTCGGCCGTTTCAGATCGCGCAGCGGTCGCACTGACGCAAAACGCGGCGCACCAGGCGATGCACGCCAGCCATGGCCTCGCCAGCCATGGCACTCGCCGATGTTTTGTCGTCGCGCTCATGGCTCGCGTTGCTCGAGCGTTTGTCAGGCGTAGCGCGAGAAGTCGTAGCCTTCCTTGACGACGAATTCGAGCAGGAACGGCGCGCCGGTTTCGGTGACGGCGACAGCGTCCTTGATCGCGCGGACGATGTCGGCCGGGCTTTTCCACCCGCGCCGAGGCGACGTTTAGGCCCTCCGCGACCTTGGCGTAATTGCCGCTCGACCGTCATCGCGCCGTATTTCTTGGTCGACATCTGCAGCACGTCGCGCTCGGCGCCCATGACGCCGTTGTTGAACACGACGGTCAGGATGGCGATGCGATTGCGCGCGGCGGTTTCGATGTCCATGCCGGTCATGCCGATGGCGGCGTCGCCCATCACGTTGACGCACAGTTTCTTCGGCTCGGCGAGCTTCGCGCCCATGGTGATGCCGAGCCCATAGCCGAGCTGGGTCGACTTGCCCCAGCCCATGTAGGAGCCGGCGGCGGTGGTCTCCCAGAACGGCAGCAGCTGCTCGCGCGGACTGCCGGAATCGTGCGTGATGATGACGTTGTCGCGATCGACCGTCCGCATCAGGTCGCGGATCACGCGGTACTGATTGATCGGCGTCTCGTCGGAATTGAGATGCTTCGACCATTCCTCGAGCCAGGATTTCTTGATCGCCGCAATGTCCTCCTTGAGCGCCGCGAGCGCGTTGCCGCCGCGCCGCGCTTTTGCTTGCTGACCTCGGCGATCAGCGCGTCGATCACCAGAGCCGGCGTCGCCGACCATGGCGTGATCGGCGCGATATTCCTTGTTGATGTCGCCGGCGTCGTTGGTCGAATGAATGATGGTCTTGCCGGGCGGCACGCCGGGCCGAAATTCGTGCGCGTCAGGCTCGAACCGATCGCCAGGACGAGATCGGCACGCTTCATGAAATCGGCGAACATCTTTCGAGCGCGAGCGGGTCGACGCCGCCGAGCGCGAGCGGATGACTGTCGGCGATCGCGCTCTTGCCCGGATTGGTGGCGACGACCGGCGCCGGAATAAGCTCGGCGAGCGCCGCGAGCCGGTCGCCGGCTTCGGCGTAGTGCACGCCTTGGCCGGCCCATAGCACGCGGGTTCTTGGCGGCGAGCAGCATCTCGACGGCTTTCTTGATCGCGTCCGGATCGGGCGCGCTGCGCTGCACCGGCACCGGCTTGTAGTCGAGCGTGCCCTCGAATTCGGCCTCGGAAACTTCGTCCGGCACTTCGACCATGACCGGGCCGCCTTTGCCGCTGCGCATGGCGTGATAGGCGCGCCGCATCAGGTCGGGCAGTTCCTGCACCGAATGCGCCAGCGCCGACCATTTGGTGACCGGCCGATAGACATCGGCGGCGCGAAATGTCGGCCGCACATATTGCTTCTCCAGCGGCAGGCCGGCCGGGATCACCAGCAGCGGAACATTCTCGGAAAAGGCCTGGGCGACGCCGGGAAAGGCGTTCTCGATGCCGGGGCCGGCCTGCGCGGCGAATACGCCGTTGCGCTTGCCGCGTTTGATGCGGCTATAGCCGTCGGCGATGCCGACGCCGACGCGCTCCTGCCGGCAGAGGATCGGGCGGATATCGAGCGCGGCGCAGGGCTTCGATCAGCGGATTGCGCGGGTAGCAGGAGAAAAACTCCGTGCCCTCGCGTTTGAGGATTTCGGCAATGACTTCGGCGCCGTTCATGAGTCGTGCTCTCTCTTTTTTGGTTATGCGCGGGAATGGTCGGCGTTCGCTGGCAGTTGCCGAGCGAGACCAGCCGCGCCTGGCCGGCTGCGGCTATTCGGCCGCGATCGGCGTGTCGCGGCGGACGTATTGCGCCATGGCGTCGACGAACGGCACGCCCTTCGGCGCTTCGAAGCGGCCGGAACGGACCCGGTAGCTCGCCGGGTCCATGCCCGGCAACGGTTTGCCGGCGTCGTGATCCTTGAGCGTCTGCAGACAGCAGCCGCCTGATTTTGACGATCGCCGCATCGCAGGCGAGCAGATGTTCGGCGGCTGCGGTCCGCGATCGGCCCCATGGACTCCTGGATCGCGCAATCCTGCGTGCCGAAGCCTTTCATGCCCGGTATAGGACTTGCCGCTCGCCTGCAGCGCGCGGTCGATCAGATAATCGTTGGCCCTGTTGCGCACCGCGTGATCCGTGCCCGGGATATTTTCGGTGTGGATGCCGAGGCCGGCCTTGGAGCGGGCGAGATCCTCCTCAGTCAGCGGCCGCGCCGGGTGGAAATCGACGCTGTAGAGCATTGTGTTCTCGTCGTCGATCGGCGCCCACACATGCGCGGCGTGCGGGATCGACGAGATGATCTTGTGGAACGGCATCAGCATCACGTTCATGTTCCACATGATCGTGCCATCGCCGCGCTCGCGGCCGGTCCCGACCACGAATCCAAAATCGGCCGGAAGGACTTCGTAGAGCGACGCGACGATGCGGCGGCTCGGATCGCTTTCGCCGCCGTGCAGAAACGTCAGATGCGTCGCGTCGAAGCCGCCTTCGAGCGCCTGCAGCCAGTTGCATTCCTGGATGTGGCGCGTGGCGTAACGCTGCGATGCCGGGATGCAGAGTCCATTCGAGGTCGGGAAATTCCGGCTTGTGCTCCGGCGGGGCCCATATAGGTCCACACCACGTCGCCGCGTTCAACGCACGGGTAGGCTTTGACGCCGAGCTGCTTCTGCACGTTCGCCTTGTGCGTGTCGCTCATCTGCGGCACGCACGGCAGGTCGACGCAGGTCCCTTCGACGTCGAATTTCATGCCATGATAGACGCAGCGCAGTCCGCTCTCCTCGTTGCGGCCGAAGAACAGCGATGCGGTGCGATGCGGGCAGCGTTCGTCGAGAAGTCCGACGCGGCCCTGCGTGTCGCGGAACAGCACGAGGTTCTCGCCGAGAAGCCGCACCCGCATCGGCGGGCCGTCCGGTTTGGCGATCTGATGGGAGAACGCCGCGGGAATCCAATAGCGCCGCATCAGCGCGCCCATGGCCGTCCCCGGGCCGACGCGGGTCAGCAGTTCATTTTCATCTTGCGGCAGCACGAGCGCTCCTCCATCGATTTTTCAATTATTGCGCCAAAAGCTGGCGTGGCGTTTATTGTCGCGCGGACCGCGCCTTCCAATGCAATTCGCTCCGTCAAGGCTCTGCGCGCCCGAGCAATTGCGCAGCTTTCTTCGCCACATCGGGCGGCGTGCGGTATACCTCGTCGACAAAATCCGTGATATCCGTTGCCGCGCATCGGTGCGAAGGCGAGCGCCGCGTTATTGATATCGGCCATGAACTGCGGATCGCGCCATGGTGTCGTCAAAGCCATCCCGCAACGCCTGTACCCGGCTCGGCGGCGTATCGGGCGGCGCAGCGAGCGGCCGTTCCATGACCAGCCAGCCGAAGACGAGCTGCATGACTTGCCGGTCCGCTTCGGATTTGGCGTAATCCATGACCAGCGGGACATCGGCAAGCTCCGGATTTTTCTTGGCGCGAACTGAACCAGAATGTTGATCGTGGCGTCGGTCAGGCCGAGGCTGCGCACCGAGGTCAATCCAACGCCGCAGAAGCCGTCGATTTCGCCGCGTTCGAGCGCAAGGCGCAGCCCCGAACTGCCGTTGTAGCCTTTGACCAGCTTGAATTTCGTGCCCAGAAGACTGTTCAGCACGACCGGAAAATCGTAGCGTGCCGGTTCCCGCGGCGCCCGGTCACCATGTCGCGCGCGAAAACATCGTCGAATGTCTTGAATGAGGACGTCTTGGCGGCGAGGCACGTCGATGTTTCCGATGCCGGCGCGCCGATCCAATTGAATTTGCGCGCATCGTATTGGCTTGGTACGCCGCCGATCACCGGATCGACGGCGATATTGCCGGCGAACAGGCCGATCTCCGAGCCGTCGCGCGGCGATACATTGAAGATGTGGTTGGCCGCCGCCATGCTGCCGGCGCCCGGCATGTTATGGACGATGACGTTCGGATGGCCCGGCAGATGTTTGGCCGAGATGCCGGGCGATCGATCCGCGCATAAAGATCCGCGCCGCCGCCGACGTTGAAGCCTGCGATCAGGTTCAGATTTTGGCCGCCATAGAAGTTGGCGGCATCATCCGCGCGTCACGGTTTCCATGGACCAGACGGTCAGCAGCAGGGCGCAGACGATGCGTGCCGCCAGCCGTGCCACCGAATTCACTCCCGCGTTCTTCGTACGTGCAGCGGTCTGTCCGCAGCTTGGCGCCGACCATATCACGGGCTTGCAGGGAGGCGATCGACGCAAGCGCTGGGCTTTCCTTGCCGTCCGCGGCTGCGGCTATCATCGCGCGTGGCTAATGACGGCGCCGCGTCAGTGGCCCGTCCATGACGATGAACATGACGATGATGAATGAATCAATGACAATGAAGACCAAGCTTTCATGGTGCGCCATTATCGCCGTTGTCTGCGCGGCGGCGCCAGCACGCGCGGGCCAATTTTGGTTCTGGCAGGACGCCTGCGCTTCGTCGTATCTCGACGATGCCTGTTATCGGCACGTCCAGCACGTCATTCATCACAAAGAGGGTCTGATCGCCTATCTGGAGGCGGATCCGGACGTCGATGACGGCTACAAGGTCCGCCGATCATCACGGGCGCCCGCCGAAAATCCATCGGTTGCGCGCCGCCGTCGATATCCGGCACGTCGTTGTGGCCGACGCCGTGCTGCTACAGCCGCAGGCCGATCTACATTCGCTGAACGACCGGGACTGTGCTCAGCCGAGTTGACGGCGCACCAAACGGCGCCGTCCCAGCAGCCGCCGCCGCTGCCGCGCGACCACAGACCTAGCCGGTCCAGATAGAGATAGAGCACAGGCGTCGTGTAGAGCGTCAGCAATTGGCTGATGAGCAGCCCGCCCATGATCGAAATTCCCAGCGGCCGGCGGATTTCGCTGCCATTGCCGAAGCTGACCGCGAGCGGCACCGCGCCGAGGATCGCCGCCGATGGTGGTCATCATGATCGGCCGGAAGCGCAAGAGGCAGGCCTGGAAGATCGCGTGCTCGGAGCTCAGATTTTGCGATCGTTTCGCCTCGAGCGCGAAGTCGATCATCATGATCGCATTCTTTTTGACGATTCCGATCAGCAAGATCACGCCGATCAATCCGATGATGTCGAATTCGGTGTGGAACAGCATCAGCGCCAGCAATGCGCCGACGCCGGCCGACGGCAATGTCGAGAGAATCGTAATCGGATGGATATAGCTTTCGTAGAGCATGCCCAGCAGAATGTAGACGGCCGCGATCGCCGCGGCGATCAGCACTGGCTCGTTGTTGAGCGATTGCTCAAACACCTGCGCCGTGCCGGCGAGGCTGCCGTGAATCGTAGCCGGCATGTGGATTGGCATTGATCGCGTTGTTGATTTCGGCTGCGGCTTCGCCGAGCGTCGCGCCTTCCTGCAAGTTGAACGAAATCGTGGACGCGACGAACAGTCCCTGGTGATTGACCGGCAGAGGGCGTGTTGCCGGGCTTGTAATGGCTGACCGCGGCAGAGCGGGATCATCGTCTCCAAGGCGGTGCTGACCGCGGCGCCGGAGGACGTGCTGCTCTTGCCGGCGGTGGCGAGGGAATTGATCGCGGCGTTGCGCGCCGAGTTGTTGTTGGCGTTGGCCGCCGCCGTTGCAGCTGCCGAGGCCGCCGACGAAGCCTTGGCGGCGCTCGCCGCTGTGACAGTTCCCGGCGGGCAGCATTCGACGATGCGGTGCCGGAGGCGCCGCCGCCGGATGTCGCCACATAGATGTCGTTGAGCGACGCCGGAAACTGCGTGTAGCGCGGGTCGATTTCCATGACACGTGATACTGATTGATCGCGCTGTAGATGACGGAAACCTGGCGCTGTCCAAACGCGTCATAGAGCGTGTTATCGATCTGGGCCGGCGTGACGCCCAGCCGCGAGGCGGTGTCGCGATCGATGACGAGATCGGTTTCCAGGCCCTTTCTGCTGCTGGTCGGAGCTGACGTCGGCCAGTACCGAACTGTGCTCGAGCGCTTGGACCAGCTTCGGCGCCCAGGTGAACAGATCGTCGGTGTTATCGGACTGCAGCGTGTACTGGTATGGCGAGTTGCTCTGGCGGCCGCCGGCGCGGATATCCTGCACGGCCACTAGGAACAGGCGGCCGCCCGGCACTTGGGCGAGCTTCGGTCGCAGCCGCGCGATGACCTGATCGATCGGACGTCGCGCTGCGACATCGGCTTGAGCGAAACGAAGACCGAGCCGGTATTGATCGTGCCGAACCGCCGCCGCCACTGCCCGCGCCGGTGTAGCCGACGACGTTCTGCACCGCGGGGTCTTGCTGCACGATCGCCATCATCTGCCGCAGCTTTCCGGTCATGGCCGTGAACGAGATGCTCTGATCGGCTTGCAGCGAGCCGACCAAGCGGCCGGTGTCCTGCTGCGGAAAGAAACCCTTCGGTACGATGACGAACAGAACGACATTCAAGGCAGATCGCGCCGAGAAAGATCAGCATGACCAGGCCGCTGTGGCGCAGCGCCCAGCCGAGCGTGCGTTCGTAGCCGCGCAGCACCCGGTCGAACCAGTTGCGGCGGCGTTGCTGTTGCTGTTGCCGGCGGGCGCGGACGCAGGAACAGCGCGCACATCATCGGCGTCGTGGTCAGCGAGATCGCCAGCGAGATCATGATGGCGAGCGAAAGCGTCAGGGTGAATTCGCGGAACAGCCGTCCGAGGATGCCGCCCATCAGCAAGATCGGCACAAACACCGCGATCAGCGACAGGCTGATCGACAGCACGGTGAAGCCGACCTCGCGCGCGCCGAGCATCGCGGCCTGCACGGCGCGGCATTCCGGCCTCGAGATGGCGGGAGATGTTCTCCAGCACGACGATCGCGTCATCGACGACAAAGCCGGTCGCGATGGTGAGCGCCATCAAGCGACAGAATGTCCAGGCTGTAGCCGAGAAGATACATGCCGCCGAAAGTGCCGAGGATCGAGATCGGCACCGCGACGCCTGGGATGATCGTCGCGCGGATATTGCGCAGGAACAGGAACACGACGAGCGTGACGAGTAAGATGGCGATCAACAACGTCAGTTCGGTATCGCGCAGCGAGTCGCGGATCGTGGTGCGAGCGATCGATCGCCACTGTCACGTTGACGTCGGCCGGCATTGCCGCCTGAAGATGGGGCAACTCGGCCTTCACCTGATCGATCGTGTCGATGATATTGGCGCCGGGCTGTCGAAAGACGATGATGAGGACCGATGGCTGTCCGTTCGACAAGCCGAGATTCCGCACGTCTTCGACGGAGTTGATCACCTGGCCGACGTCGGACAGCTGAACCGCGGCGCCGTTGCGGTAGGCGACGATGAGCGGCGCATAGTCCGAAGCTTTGGTCGCCTGATCGTTGGTGTAGACCTGATAGCGCTGATCGCCGTCGTCGATCGAGCCCTTCGGGCTGTTGGCATTGGCTGACGCGAGCGCAGCCCGAACATCTTCAAGGCCGATGCCGTATTTGAACAGCGCCTGCGGATTGAGCTCGATGCGAACCGCCGGAAGCGCCGATCCGCCGATGATGACTTGGCCGATGCCGGTGATTTGAGAAAGCCGTTGCTGGAAGACGTTGCTGGCCGCATCGTACATCTGGCCTTGCGTCAACGTCTTCGACGTCATCGCCAGAATGAGAATCGGCGCGTCAGCCGGATTGACCTTCCGGTATGTCGGGTTGCTCTTCAGGCTCGCCGGCAGATCGACGCGAGCTGCAACGATGGCGGCTTGAACGTCGCGCGCCGCGCCGTCGATATCGCGGTTAAGGTCGAACTGCAGCGTGATGCGCGTCTGCCCGATGCCGCTTTGCGACGTCATTTCCGCCACGTCGGCGATCTGGCCTAGATGCCGTTCGAGTGGGCTCGCAACGCTGGTGGCGACCGTCTCAGGGCTGGCTCCGGGCAACTGCGCGGAAACGGAAATGGTCGGGTAGTCGACCTGCGGCAACGGTGCGACCGGCAATTTGGAGAACGCAAGCGCGCCGGCGAGCGCAATGCCAATGGTCAGAAGCGTCGTAGCGACGGGCCGGCTGATGAATGGCGCGGAGACGTTCATTCGCCCGCCTCGCCTCTGGCGAGCCGGTTCGCCGGCCGGTGGCCGGTCAGGCGAAAGGCAAGTCGGTCAAAGTAGAGATAGATGACCGGCGTCGTGAACAGCGTCAGGACCTGGCTCACAATCAATCCGCCGACGATGGAAATTCCGAGCGGCTGGCGAAGCTCCGATCCGGTGCCGGTTCCGAGCATGAGCGGCAGCGCGCCAAGGATCGCGGCCATCGTCGTCATCATGATCGGGCGAAAGCGCAGCAGGCACGCCTGATAGATCGCGTCGCGCGGCGGCAGGCCCTCGACCCGTTCCGCCTCCAGCGCAAAGTCGATCATCATGATCGCGTTCTTCTTGACGATGCCGATCAGCAAGATGATGCCGATGATGGCGATGACGTCGAGTTCATAACCGAGCAGCATCAACGACAGCAGCGCGCCGACACCGGCCGACGGCAGCGTGGACAGGATCGTCACGGGGTGGATAAAGCTCTCATAAAGGACCCCCAGGACGATATACATCGCGACGACCGCGGCGATGATGAGAAAGATCTCGTTGGTCAGCGATGCCTGGAAGGCGGCCGCCGTTCCTTGAAACGCGGTGATGAAGCTGTCCGGCAGGCCGGCTTCGCTTTCAGCCTGCTGGATGGCCTTGACGGCGGAATCGAGCGAATAGCCTGGCGCGGTATTGAACGAGATTGTCGTTGCGGGAAATTGGCCGAAATGGGTGATCAACAGCGGACCGGTCTGCTGCTCGACGTGCACGATGGCGGAGAGCGGCACTTGTCCGTTTGTCGCTGAGGATGACGACGGCAGGTAAAGCGTAGACAGGCCCTTCAGCGAGCTCTGCAGCGAGGGATCGAGCTCCAGAATGACGCGATACTGGTTCGCCTGAGTGTAGATAGTGGAAACGATGCGTTGTCCAAACGAGTCGTAGAGCGCGTTGTCGACCGTCGCAGGAGTAATGCCAAAGCGGCTGGCTGTGGCGCGATCGATGACTAGATTGACGGTCAATCCCTGCTGCTGCAGGTCGCTGGCGACGTCGGTTAGTTGCGGCAACTGACTCAATCGCTGGATCAGTTGGGGAACCCAGGTATTGAACTCGGCCGCATTGGCGTCCTCCAGAACGAAATGATAGGGCGCGCGGCTGATCGTCGAGTCGATGGTGAGATCCTGCACCGGCTGCATATAGAGCGAAATGCCGATGATGCCGGAGACCTCGCCCTGCAGCCGCTTGATGATCTGGCTGGCGTTGAGGTTGCGCGCATCGTGCGGCTTCAGCGTAATGAGGAAGCGGCCGGTGTTGAGAGTCTGATTGGTGCCGTCAACGCCAATGAACGAACTCAAGTTTTCGACATCAGGGTCCTTCAGAATCGCCTCGGCGAGCTTGTTCTGAAGCTCGGCCATGGCCTGGTAGGAAATGCTTTGTGAGGCCTCCGAAATGCCCTGGATCATTCCGGTGTCCTGGACCGGGAAGAATCCTTTCGGGATCAGGATGTAGAGAAAGACCGTAAAGCCCAGCGTCAGCACAGCGACCAGCAGCGTAAGCGGCTGACGGTCCAGGACCCAATTCAGCGCCCTGCCATACTCGGCGATGATCGAGTTGAAGACGCGTTCCGCCGTGACATCGAACCAGCTGCGCTCCGTCTCCGGGCGATGGCGGATCAGCTTGGCGCACATCATCGGCACAAGAGTGAGCGACACGACAGCGGAAATGACGATCGTAATTGCAAGCGTGATGGCGAATTCGTGGAACAGCCGCCCGACGACTTCGCCCATGAACAATAATGGGATGAGCACGGCGATCAGCGAGATCGTAAGTGATATGATGGTGAAGCCGATCTGCTCCGAGCCGCGCAGCGCCGCGTCAAGCGGGTCCATGCCGGCTTCGACTAAGCGGGCGATGTTTTCGATCATGACGATGGCGTCGTCGACGACGAAGCCCGTCGCGATTGTGAGCGCCATCAGCGACAGATTGTCGAGGCTGAAGCCGAGCAGGTACATCGCGCCGAACGTGCCGACCAGCGACAGCGGCACGGAAAGGCTCGGAATGATCGTGCCGGGGATCGTCCGCAAGAAGACGAAGATCACCACCACGACGAGGACGACGGCGAGAGCAAGCTCGAATTCGACATCGGCGACCGAGGCGCGGATCGTGACGGTGCGGTCGCTGATGATATTGACGTCAACCGCCAATGGCAGCGAAGACAAGATTTGCGGCAGCAGCGTTTGTACGCGGTCGACCACCTGAATGATGTTGGCGCCAGGCTGGCGTTGGACGTTGAGGATGATCGCGGGCGTCGTGTTCGACCAGGCGCCCAGCTTAGTGTTCTCGGGTCCGCTGACGATGCTGGCAACGTCGGTGAGCCTGACCGGCCCGCCGTTGCGGTAAGCGACAATAAGATCGCGATATTGGTTGGCGCTGTTGAGCTGATCGTTGGCATTGATTGTGGAGGCTTGCGCCGGACCGTCGAAATTGCCTTTTGGAGTGTTGACGTTGAGGTTGCCGATCGTGGTGCGAATATCGTCGACGTTTAGCCCATAGGCGGAAAGCGCCTGGGGGTTGACTTGGATGCGTACCGCCGGCCGGTGCCCGCCGCTGACGCTGACCAGCCCGACTCCTGTGACCTGCGATATCTTTTGAGCGAGCCGGGTTTCGCTCAGGTCTTCCAGGTCGGTCAGCGACAGCGTCTTCGACGTGACCGCGAGCGTCAGGATCGGCGCGTCCGCAGGATTGACCTTTGCGTAGATTGGCGGCGCCGGCAGATCGCTCGGCAACAAGTTGCCCGATGCGTTGATTGCCGCCTGAACTTCCTGCTCGGCAATGTCGAGACTGAGATCGAGACCGAATTGAAGCGTGATCACCGAGGCGCCGGCGGAACTCGCCGACGTCATCTGATTGAGTCCGGGCATCTGCCCGAATTGCCGCTCGAGAGGGGCCGTGACCGACGATGTCATGACCTCCGGGCTGGCGCCCGGATAAAGTGTCTGAACCTGGATCGTGGGATAGTCGACTTCGGGCAGGGTCGACAGCGGCAGGAACGTGTAGGCGACCAGGCCGGACAGCATAATCGCTGCCATTAGCAGCGTCGTTCCGACCGGGCGCAGGATGAAAGGTTCCGAGACGTTCATTGACCGTGTCATCGGCGCACGAGCGCACGACGCCTTCGGAATGGGTTACTGGCCGCCGCTATTGGCACCGCCGGCGCGGCGGCGCCCCAAATTGCCGTTCTGGCCATTCTGGCCGACCTGTCCGCTTTGACCGCCGCCGCCGGCCTTCGCGGCGACTGGCTTGCCGTCCATCTCCGTGATGTTGACCTTAATTCCGTCGCGCAGGCGGTCCGAGCCGTCGACCACCACGTGATCGCCGGCTTTGAGTCCGGATTCCACGGCCGTCATGGTGCCGTCGGTCGGGCCGATCTTGACCTGGCGCACCGAGACCGTGCCGTCGTCACCGAGGGCATAGACGTAGGTGCCAGGCGAACCGCGCTGTATGGCCGCCGTCGGAACGGTGACGACATTCTGCAGAGTCTTCACCAGCAATTGGGCATTCACGAATTGGTTCGGAAACAACACGTTATCGGCGTTATCGAACTGCGCCTTTACCTTTACGGTGCCGGTTGTCGTGTCGATCTGGTTGTCGACCGCCGACACCTTGCCCGTAGCAAGCTGCTTGACATTGGCGCGATCGAACGCGGTCACGTCGAGAGTCGTGCCGGCTGTCAGTTGCGGCATGATGTCCGGCAGATCATCCTCCGGAATTGAAAACACGACCGTGATCGGCTGAAGCTGTGTGACCACGGCAATGCCCGTGGTGGTGCTTGTTTGCACGTAATTTCCCGGATCGACCAGGCGGAGGCCGACGCGCCCGGTGACCGGCGACAGGATGTGGCAATAGGCGATGTTCAGCGACTGCGCGTCGATGAGTGCCTGATCTTGCTTCACCGACCCTTGATATTGCTGGACGATGTAGACCTGATCTTCAGCCTGCTGGCGCGCTATCGAATTCTGCTGCGCCAACGTCTGATAGCGTGTCAGATCCATCTTGGCCTGGTTGAGCAGTCCTTGATCGTGCGCAAGCTGGCCTTCGTACTGAGCCTTTAAGGCTTCGTAGGGACGCTGATCGATTTGGGCCAGAAAGTCGCCTTGTTGGACCATCTGCCCTTCTGTAAATCCGACTTGAGTCAGATAGCCGCTGATCTGACTTTGCACCGTTACGGTGGCGAGCGGCGTCACGGTGCCGAGTGCGTTCACGAGCACCCGAATGTTGCCTTGTCCGATCGTCGCGCCGCCGACCGCCTGTAGTCCGCCGACTGGTGCGCGCGAACTGGTTGGCGCGGGCGAACGAACGGTGTGTACGATCTCATACGCGCCAAACACCAGCGCTGCGGCGATGATGAGCCCGAGCGCCGTTCGGAATTTCGATCGAGGTGGGCTCTTCACCTCCGGCGCCAAAGGTGCCGTTCGCCTCAAGTTCGGAGCCAAGTCGTGGTCGGTTGTGCGCGTGCGCTCGTCCATCGGGGGCGGTCATTCGTCCGAACGGGTCAACATATAGAGTGCGCGGAATCTCCCGCCTAATGAAAATTCGCTAATTTACCGGCGAGCGTCCGGCTCACCCCTACCGCCGCACCGCGACGAATCAGCGATGCAGCTTCTTGCGCTTGGGTATGCACGGTACGCCAGTGTCGCCGGAATCGATTATATAATCAAGGGCTTGTGCAACGGCCCCCACATCAATCTGCAGCAATGGACAGCCCTCTACGGCGTCGCAGGTCCGGGCAAAACCCACGGCCGTCCAACGCTAAAATTGTGTCGCCGGCAGTTGCGGCAGCAATGTGAAGCCTTTCTGCAGCTCCGATGCGGTCGGAAGCATCGTGGCGTCCCATCCGCCGCCGAGGGCCTCGATGAGGCTCACGCTGGCGAGGAACAGGTTCTGCCGGGCCGTCAATTCGGCTTCCTCGTCACCCAGCAATATTATCTCCGCTGTTACCACCGTGGTAAACGCCACGGTGCCGGCTTGAAATTGATTGAGGAAGACCTCCACGGCCTTGCGCGCGTTAAGGACGGCTTCGTGCTGCAGTCTGAGTTGCTGCGACAAAAGGCGGATCGCGGCGAGCTCATCTTCGACTTGTTGAAAGGCCGTGAGCACGGTTTGCCGGTAATTGGCGACGCTCTGCCAGTAGAACGCGCGCGCCGCGTCCACTTGCGCCGACGTGAGCCCGCCGTTGAAAATTGGCTGCGCTGCGGCGGCGCCAAGCGACCACACCTCTTGCGACACGGTGAAGGGCAGCGGGTTTTTGCCGATCCACTGCAAAACGCCCGACAGGCTGATGTCCGGGAAGTAGCCCGCAATCGCAACTCCAATCAGCGCGTTCTGTTGCTGCATGGTGCGTTCCGAGGCCGCAATGTCCGGGCGCCGCTCGAGCAGTGTCGACGGCAATACGACAGGAATCTTGGGGATGCCGCCTCCGAGGTCATACCGTGCGATGCTGAGTTCTGCAGGCGGTCTGCCGGTCAACACTGCAATCGCGTGCTCATTTTGAGCGCGCGCCACCCCCGCGTTAATGAGTTGCGCTTCCGTGGAATCGACCTGCGCCTGGGCTGTGGCAACGTCTCCGCTCGTGACGGAGTACCCGGCCTTGAACTGATTTTGGACAATCTGAAGGGTCCGCTTGTAGGCCACGATGGTGCGTTCCAGCAGGCTCCGTAGCGCGTCCGCGGTGCGAAGATTGAAGTAGGCGGTAGCAAGCTGGGCCTGCGCGGAGAGCTTGGCGTTGGCAAGATCGGCCGCGCTCGCCTGCGTAGCCGACGTGTCGGACTCGATCTGACGGCGGACTTTGCCCCAAACGTCGAGATCCCACGAACCGTTGAGCGACGGATTATAGATCGTGGTGTAGGTGGCTCCGCTGCTGCCGCCGACGATAAGTGCGCCGCTGCCGGCGGTCCGCGATCCGCCGGTGCTGCCGGCATTCGGTCCCGTCCGTGTGCGGGTAAAACTGTAATTCCCCGTCAGGACAGGAAGCAGGCTCGATTGCGCTTCCCTGATGATCGCGCGGGCCTCCTCATAGGCCGCGGCGGAGGCGGCAACCGTCTGATTGGAAATCTCGACTTGCCGCAGCAGCGTATCGAGCTTGGCGTCGTGGTAGGGCGCCCACCAGTCGCCACGGTCGGTTTCGTCGCGCGGGGTCGCGACCTTCCAGCCCTTGAGTTCCTTGTACGTCGTAGATACAGGTGCGGCTTCGGGCAAATAATTCGGGCCGACGGTGCAACCCGGCAGAAGCGCCAAGGCCACGATCAAAACCGATTGTGGGAGGCGCGTTTGCACGCGCTCGAACGCGACGCGTTGCACCCATCCGCCCCGACGACAACCAGCATGGGCCAACGCAAGCACCGCCGCAAACCCGTTGCTGCAAAACGCGAACACCAACCGGAACAATGTACGCGCGTCCCGCCGGACCCTGCGGCCTGCGGTGTACGGTCACACTGCCTTCAATCCGCCGTGCTCACTCCGTCGCGATCTCCGTCCCCCAGCGACCGCGTTAACCATAACCATGCCCCACGCATGGACCGATAGCAACCGCGCATCCCCGGCCCGGATCGGCCCAGAACCGTTCTGCGGGACAATGTGATATTCAGGCGACACCGCGCCGCCCAAATTTCGAGACGAGTCCCGGGCAAGTTACCCGTGAGGACCGGGCGGCCGAGCATCGTGCCTGGCGCTATTGAGCAAGAGGAGATCCCGATGCCCTACACGTACACTTTGACCACCACCATTCCGGCTTCCGCACGCGCGATCTACGACGCATGGCTCGACAGCATCGCTCATTCCGAGATGACGGGAAGTGCGGCTGAAATGTCCGACGAGATTGGCGCCGAAGTGTCGGCCTGGGACGGCTATATCAGTGGCCAACCTCGAACTGGTCCCGGGCGAGCGCATCGTTCAGTCGTGGCGAACGACAAAATTCAACGACGATCAGGGCGACTCGATCGTCACCGTGCTGCTCGAAGACGGTGAAGACGGCACGTTATTGACGCTCATCCACAGCAACGCGCCGGACGATCACCGCACCTACGAGGAGGGCGGCTGGGAGTCGAACTACTTTGAGCCGATGCAGACCTATTTCGCTGCGATCGGACCGGAAGAAGACGAAGAACCCGCACCGGCGCCCGCCGCGCCTGTGCGCCCGGCCGCCGAACCGGCCGCGCCGCAAGCGAGGCGCGCCACGAGCGCGCCGAAGCGGTCGGCGCCAAAGGCCAAGGCTGCGCCGGCGAAGAGAAAATCGAAGCGCGCCGACGCCGCAAAGTCCAAACGCAAAACCGCACTGTCAAAGAAACGCGTGAAGGCGACGAAAAAGAAATCGGCCAAGCGTGCGGCAGCCAAAGCGACGAAGCGGCGAACGAAGCGAAAAGCTTCACCCCGCAAGCACCGCTGATCAGCTTCCGCGATAGGTTGAGTAGGACCACGGCGTAACGAGAAGCGGCACGTGGTAGTGGCCTTCCGGCTCGGAAACGCCAAAGCGTAACGGGACGATGCCGAGAAATGGCGGATCCGGGGTCGGGACCCGCCGCCGCGCGAAATACGAGCCGACGTCAAATCGCAATTCGTAGTCGGCGATCGGTATAGGTCTGCCGGAGATCAGGGGCTTGTCGGTGCGGCCGTCGGCGTTGGTCGCCGCCCGCGCGATAAGCTGCGCTCTTGGGACATCCCAGAGTTCGACGGCGACGCCCTCGGCCGGGTGGCCGTTGTAGGTATCGAGCACATGCGTCGACAGCCGGCCGTGCACCTCGAGACGCACGGGCGCTTCGACCCGTTGATCGATACGCAGCGCCGCGATGCGGAAAATTTCCGAGAGTGCGGCGTCGCGCTCCACGGCTGGATCGTTCTGCAGCCGCCGTTCGAATTGGCGCAGGATCGAATCCTTGCCGTGACGGCGCACGCACACGATGAAAGGAATGCCGAACTTCGCGTGGTAGGCGTCGTTGAGGCTGTGAAATCTTGCGTATTCGTCGTTCGTCAGGCGGTCGAGCCCGGCACTCGCCTGCTCGGCCGTGGAGTTCGCCGTCAACGCGCCCTGCCGGGCCGCTTTGCCGGCGAGATCGGGATGGTCTTTGATGAGGTTTAGTTTGTGCTTATCGTCAGCGTTTTGAACGGCAGCGATCATTGCCTGATGCAGCGCCGCGAGGCTCGCAAATGGGCGCTGCGGGTAGACGCTCTCCGCTGCCCAGGGCGCATACTCCATGACTTCGCCCAGCGTTTTGACGAACGTCGCGCGATCGGCGCTGTTCAGAGCGTCGAGTGAAATAGCCGTCATCGCAAATATCCAATCTTACGCAATCAGCGGCGCATCAGCGCCCAGCGCGTGATGTTCCCGATGCCAATGTCTCGCGATGTCGAGACGCGTTGCGAGCCACACCTTGTCAAAGCCTGACATATAGTCGAGGAAGCGCGCGAGCGCCGCCGCCCGTCCGGGTCGGCCAGCCAGCCGGCAGTGCAGGCCGACCGACATCATCTTCGGCGCGTGCTCGCCTTCGCGGTAGAGAAAGTCGAACGTGTCCCGCAAATAGTCGAAGAATTCGTCGCTCGTGCCAAACCCTTGCGGATTGATAAAGCGCATGTCGTTGGCATCAAGCGAGTAGGGGATGATGAGGTGTGGTCCCTTCGGTCCTTTGATCCAATAGGGGAGATCATCTGCGTAGGAATCCGACGAATAAGCGAACCCGCCATCGTCCAGCACCAGCTTCAAGGTGTGCTCGGAGGTGCGCCCGGTGTACCAGCCGAGCGGCCGAGTGCCGGTCACTTCGGTATGGATACGGATCGCCTCGCGCATGTGCGCGGCTTCATCGGCGTAGGAAAAATCCTTGTAGTCGATCCACCGCAAACCGTGACTGGCGATGTCCCAGTGCGCTTCGCGCATGGCGGCGACGATCTGCGGATTACGCGCGAGCGCGGTCGCGACCCCGAAAACCGTCGCCGGCACCTTGTGCGCGGTCAGCATCCGCCACAGCCGCCAGAAGCCGGCGCGGGAGCCGTATTCGAACATGGATTCCACGTTCATGTGGCGCTGCCCCAGCCATGGCTTGACGTCAAGGACGTCGGACAGAAAGGCCTCGGAGGCGGCATCGCCGTGGAGGATGTTGTTCTCGCCGCCTTCCTCGAAATTCACCACGAATTGGACGGCAATGCGTGCGTTGCCGGGCCATCGGGGATCAGGCGGTGTGCGGCCGTAACCGGCCAGGTCACGCGGATAATCGGAGCTCGGTGGCATCACGTTCCATGCTGGTGGCCTGCCCGAAAGGCGCAAACAGACAACGAACGTAAGCTGTAGCGCGACAGCGGGAGAGGTCAAGCGCCGCCGGTTTCTGGGAGCAAAGGACTGCGTGGTTGCCCTAGGCCAGCAAATTGTCGCGCAGCCGGGGTCCGGCGTATTTCTTCTTGGACAGCCCCCGGCGCTGCAGTTCGGGCACGACGTGATCGACGAATTCCTGCAGGTTGCCGGGCGCCGAGAAGCCGCGCGCCAGCATGAAGCCGCCGTTGGCGCCGGTCTCGAAGTGCCACTGCTCGAGCTTGTCGACGATCTGTTTCGGCGTTCCGCCGGCAACCAGAATGCGCTCGGTCATGAAGCGGCGGCCGAATTGTTCGACCGTCAGGCTGGGATCGGTTGTCTTGAGGATCTCTTCGAAGCTGCCCCAATGTACGTTTTGCGCCTTCACTTCGGCGGCCACGTCGGACAGCCGCATGTCGCGGCGGAACTTCGAGAAATCGAGACCGTACATGGAGGAGAGTTCGATCAGTCCCGCTTCCGGCGGAATGGAATCGAGATAGTGCTCTTCCATGGCGCGCGCCTGCTCTTCGGAGTCGGCGACCTGAACGCGCACCGACCAGAGAATGCCGCTGTCGCGCGGCTTGCGTCCGAACTTGGCGAGGCGCTGGTCGAGTTCGGCGCGATGCGCCTTCATGCTCGGCAGCGTGCGCCGGGTGCTGAACTGCAAATCGGCATAGTGGGCGGCGAGGTCCATGCCCGGGCCGGACTGGCCGGCCTGAATGATGACTGGGCGGCCCTGCGGCGAGGGCAGCGCGGGCAGCGGCCCGCGCACGCTGTAGTATTCGCCCTCGTAGTTGAGAAGGTGCACCTTTTCAGGAATGCCGAAAATTCCCTTCTCGCGATCGAGCACGATGGCGTCCGGCTCGATGCTGTCCCACAGCGCGCAGCACACGGCGAGATGCTCCTGGGCGCGCTCGTAGCGCACGTCGTGTTCGATCATCTTTTTGTAGCCGTAGTTCGCCGCCTCGTTCTTCGAACGTGACGTGACGGCGTTCCATGCGATGCGCCCTTTGGTGACGTGATCAAGACCGTTGAAGACGCGCGCGATGTGGAACGGGTGATGGTACGTCGTCGACATGGTGATGCCGAAACCGAGGCCTTCGGCGACACGCGACATGCAGGGAATCATCGGCATCATGTCGTGCCGCGGCCACTTGGTGCCGTAGCGCACCGCCGCATGATGATTGCCGCCGTAATCTTCGGGAGTGCCGCCGGAATCGCCGAAGAACAGCATGTCCATGATGCCGCGCGCCGCCGTCCGTGCGATGTCCTCGTAGAATTCCGGACTGCTGTAATACGGATAGCCTTCCCACGATCCCGGCAACTTCCACAGATAGTCGGTGTGGTAGTGCGAGAGATCGGCAGCGAGATGAATGGTATCGGACTCGGACATCAATTACTCCGCGAAACGCAAGGATCGGCGTCAACAACGAACGAGCCGTTGCGAGGTGAATAAGCGACTATACGCTTCGCGTTTCAGGGGACAACGTCGAGAGGATTGTTGCGCGTCCTGGTGCGCTCGCGCAGCGAGAAGAGCGGTTACGCCGCCGGCATCGGATAATCGGCGGCGTTGAGGACGAAGCCCGGCTTCGATGAGAAATCGAACCGTGGCGGCGCGAAAATGTCGACGAGGCGGGCGACGCCCTTGCCGATGTTCTGCGACGTATGAATGACCCGCGCAGGGATAACGAGCACGGATGGGCTGCCGAACACGATGTGCTCGTCGTCGCGCCAGCGTGTCTTGTCGGGCGTCCACGGATAGCGCAGGTGGTGCGCGAACGTACCCTCAAGCGCAAGCGAGATCTGTTCGAAGTCTTCGTGGGCGTGCGGGCTGAGCCTGGTTTCGTCGCGCGGCTCCGGCCAGGGCAGGAAAAGATTGATCATCAGGTTGGTGGAGCGAAACAGCCGCATCTTGAGCGGCGACGGGTCGGGGCTCACATAGTCAGTCAGCCGGTAGTGGCGCAGCCGAAAGCCGCCGACCGGATTGGGCCACGGCACGACCGGCGCGGTTTCAGGCGCACCGTCGGCGTAAAGCGCGCCGTTCGAGGCCTTGGCGAGAAGGTCGGTCGCCCTGCTTGAAAAGATACGTACGACGTTGCCTGCCGTTCGCAACGTCACGCGGCTTGGGCCCGGCGGCAGAATGGTCAGGCTGTCGCCTTTGGCCTCGACGTTCTCGCTGCCCGCTTCGACAAGCGCATCGACGCCTTCCGGCAGCAGCAACATCCATTCATCCGGTTGATCATCGCGAGTCAGCACGGCGCCCGGTTTAGCGTCGGAGATCGCGACGATCATGTTGCCGGATCGCGTGATCCAGCTGCGCGTGCCGCCAGCATCGACGATGTCCGGCGCCTGCTCGTAGTATTTGGCGTGGGTCGACGGTCGAAGCGCGCCGGTGCTCATCGTTGCCTTGCCGCTGCAAGCCAAGGTTTCGTCGCCACTGTGCGCCGGCGAAATTCGACGATCCGATCGCGCTGCTGCAGCGTCATGTCGATCTCGTCGAGGCCTTCGATCAATTGCTGATAGCGAAACGCCGGCAGCGCGAAGGCAACCGTGCGCCCGGACTGCGACACGATCTCGCGCTGTGCAAGATCGAGCGTCAGGAGCGCCGACGGCGCGCCGGGGGCGCATTCCTGCGCCAGCCGCGTGACCTCACCCTCCGGAAGCTCGATCGGGACGAGTCCGTTCTTGAAGCAGTTGCCGTAGAACAACGCACCAAAACTCGGCGCGATGACGCCCACGATGCCGAAGGCGCGCAGCGCCCAGACCGCATGTTCGCGCGCACTTCCGCAGCCGAAATTTCGCCCGGCGATAAGAAATTTGGCGCTGCGGAATTCCGGTCTGTTGAGAACGAAATCCGGATTTTCTTTCCCTTCGGGGAATCGCAGATGCGCAAAAAGGTCACAGGCGCGTACCGTTTCGGCACCGCCCTGTGTCGCCGCGCCGCCTTTTTCGGCGGGCGTGCGCGGCGCGATCATCATGGCGTCGACATTATCGCGGAGAAACGGCGCCGCGGCGCCGCTGATTTTTTCCGAAGGTTGCGCCATCTTCCGCTTCTAGGCCCGTGCGTTCATCTTCCGCACGTCGACGATCTGCCCGCAAACGGCGGCGGCCGCCGCCATCGGCGGACTGGCGAGGTGGGTGATCGAGTTCGGACCCTGGCGGTTGGGAAAATTCCGGTTGATCGTCGAGACTGCGCGCATGTGGGGTTTGAGAATTTCAGTGAAGCCGTTGCCTTGGCCGCCGCACATCGAGCAGCCGGGCTCACCCCAACGAAAGCCTGCGGCGAGAAATACGGCATCGAGGCCTTCGGCCTCGGCCTGGGCGCTGCACGCTCTGCGAACCGGGTATGACCCAAGCGACCACGTTGTCGGCGACCTTGCGGCCGCGCGCCACTTGTGCGGCCAGCCGCAAATCCGAAATCCGGTTGTTGGCGCACGAACCGATGAACACGAAATCGATCGGCGTACCCTCGATCGCTGCGCCGGCGCCGAGACCAGTATAGGCCAGCGCCGCCTCGATCTGCGCTGCGCCGCAGTTGATCGCTCTCCTGCGCGGGGTCGGGAATGCGCTCGCCGACGCTGATGACGTCCTGCGGACTCGTGCCCCAGGTGATCTGCGGCCCGATATCGCTCACGTCGAGGGTCACTTCGCGGTCGAAGTCCGCGTTGGCATCGGAGGCAAGCGCAAGCCAGTCGCGGACCGCCGCGTCCCAATGCTCCGGCTGCGGGCGCATAGGGCCGGCCCTTCAGATAATCGACCGTCGTCTGGTCGGGCGAGATGAGCGCAAACCGCGCGCCGAGCTCCACCGCCATGTTGCAGACCGTGAAACGGCCTTCCATCGGCAGGTCGCGGATGACCGGTCCGGCAAATTCAATGGCAAAGCCCGCGGCGCCGGCGATGCCGAGTTGCCGGATCACGTTGAGCATGATGTCCTTTGCGGTCACACCGTTGCCGAGGCGGCCATCCAGCGTGATCCGCATCAGCGGCGGCTTTTTCAGAATGCTGGTCTGCGTCGCGAGCGTATGCAGCACGTCGCCCGCGCATGACGCCCAGGCCGCCGCGCCGAGCGCACCTACCGTGCAGGAATGACTGTCGAGCACCGTGAACGTGCTGCCCGGCAGCACCAGACCGATTTCCGGCGCAGTGACGCTGCTGATGCCCTGCATCGCGCTATCGACGTCGAAATGGGTAAAGGCGAACTTCTCCGCCTTCTCCCGCATGGCGCGCGTCCAGCTGTTGGCGCGTTCCGTGGCGCGATCGGCGCTGCCGCGCAGAGTTGCGACCGTGTGGTCGGAGATCGCAAACGTGCATTCGGGATAACAACAGCGGCAGGCCGCGCTTTTCCAGCTGATCGAATTGCGGGGTCGCAAGTTCGGTCAGAAGCTGCCGGTCGACAAAGATGAGCCCGAAGCCGTCGCCGAGGTCGTGGACAAGGTGATTGTCCCAGATTTTTTCGAACAGCGATCGTCCCATCGGGGCTCCCTCGGCGATAATTTGCTGCAGTGTAGCGGACGGATTCGTAGAATAACATCCGTTCGTGTGTTCCGAGTGGGCCTTCACGGAGAAACCCATGCGCGTGCCGACGATGCTGACACGGCGCTACATGATCGCAGGCGCAGCGCTTGCCCTCCCGGCGCTCGCCTCTCGTCCGGCTGCGGCGCAAACCGCGGAAAAGTTCTACGCCGGCCGCACCATCACCCTCATCGTGCCGTTCGGACCGGGCGGCTATTACGACATCGGTGCGCGGCTCCTCGCTCGCCACTTGGGCGACTACTTGCCGGGCAAGCCTCGCGTCATCGTTCAAAATCAGCCGAGCGCCGGCGGCATCGGCCTGGCCAATCGGTTCGCCGCCGGCGCCGATAACGACGGCTCCGTCATCGGCGTGCTGCAACGCGCCGTCCCGCAATACGGGCTGATCGGCTATCAGAGCGTTAGGTTCGATCCGCTGAAAATCACCTGGATCGGAAGCCTCTCGGCCTATGCAAGCGACTCGTACGTGTTGATCGTCAATGCGAGCCATAAGGCAAAGACAATTGTCGAATTGCAGAAAGGTGACGTGAAGACCCGGCTCGGCGCCGGTCGCTCCGGTTCGGCCAATCTGGTCTACGCGCTGGTCGCCAAGGACCTCTTCAATCTCAACATCGACCTGGTGCGTGGCTATGAGGGTACCGCGCCGATCTTTCTTGCCCTGCAGCGCGGTGAAGTCGACGGCCTGTTCGCCGACTTCAGCACCATCAAGGTCGCGCTGTCGGATATGTGGAACAAGCACGAGGTCGTTCCCATCGTGCAATTCGGCCGTAAGACGCGTTTCGATGAGCTTGCCGACGTACCGACGGCGCGCGAGCTGGTGACAGATCCGGTTCAGCAGAAATTCCTGACCTTCGCCGAGTTGCCATTTTTCATCGCTTTGCCGGTCGCTGCGCCGACGGGCGTTCCGGCGGATCGCGTCCAAGCACTGCAGACGGCGTTTATGGCCATGACCACGGATCAGACGTTTGTCGACGATTCCAAGACGATGAACTATGCGGTCGATCCGATCAGCGGAGATGCCGTTCTTGAACAGATTGCCGAAGCATCGCATACGCCGGCAGACCTGCTCGAGCGCTTCAAAGAGATGGTCTCCGCCGCATGATCGGTCGCGCCGGTGCGGCTGGCGCTCACTTGTCGGCCATGATGGTCGGCGCCTCGCCGCCGGTAAACACCGGCTTCAGCGCGCGCGTACGAAAGCGCCAGACCCCATCGTCGCCGCGCACGCATTCGCTCACGACGTCGGCGATCATGATCGGCGGCTTTGACGGCAGGATGGGCTCGCCGTCGGCCGCATAAAGGCTCATGATGCAGAGCGATGTGGCGTCACGCGCATTCTTTGCGCGAACCTGAAAGTTGCTGATGACGTGGCGCGCCGTGCGGGCGCCACGAGCCCTGCGCCAGGCGTAGAAATGCTGGACCGCAGCGCGGCCCGCATGCAGCTTCGATCCTAGTCCCATATCGAAGATTCCCGTCCTCGACATAGAACTCGTGCGCCGCCGCGCCCCAATTGGTGTCGACGTCGTACCAATAATCGGTCTCCAGTCGCTCAAGCTGATAGGCGATCACCATTTCTTGTTCGGGCGTCATGTTGCTTGTCTCATCTTCGACCACATTTGCAGCCCAGATTGGGAACGGCATTTTAGATCGATCTTATGTTCTGCCCACAACGCGCACGGCGAAATTGAACGAAAACCGGCGGCTCAACTCTCCGGCGCGTGTGGGGCGCAGCATTAGACCGGGCGCGCCGCTGGAACGCCAGGATCGTTTGAATGTTGGTCTTTCGGATCAGGACGTAGGATTGCCGGCCATGTGGAAGATCGCGGCTACGATCGGTGCAGTTAGTCTCTTGGTGTGCGCTGCACCCGCCATGGGCGTCGCCAGAGGTGGCGGCGGTGGCGGTGGACACGGCGGCGGCGGTGGCCACTTCGGAGGCGGCGGACATTTCGGCGGTGGCGGCGGGGCGCATTTCGCCGGACATTTCGGCGGCGGTCCGCATTTCAGCGGTGGACACCCGGGAGGTTTTGCTCCGCATTTTCACGCCGGACCAGCATTCGCTCACGCGCCTGTTGGCGGACCTCGTGGGTTGGTTCGCGGTCCAGCCGGACATTTCGCCGTCGGTCCGCGCGGCCACGTTGTCGTCAATACCCACGCGTTTGTGTTGCACCGCGACTTTGCGAGGGCCGGCGCATTCCGTCCGTTTCTGATCGGTGGCTGGCATTCGCACCGTCATCTTGGTTGGATCGGCCCGTTGTTCTGGCCCTCCGCGTATGGAGATTTCTTCTACTACTCGCTGTGGCCCGATCAGTATGGCTATATCGATCCGTTCTGGGCTTACGGCTATGGCGACATCTACCAGGGCATTTTCTCGCCTTACAGCTACGAGGAATATGTCCAGGGGCCGCACGCACAATCGCGGATGGCGTCGCTGACCGAGCAGATGGCGCAAAGCTGCGCCCAGGAAGCGGCCGAAGTCACCGGATGGCCCATCGATCAAATCCATGACGCGATTGCGCCCGACACGCAGCAAAACGCCTTACTTGACGATCTCGGCAACGCGGTCGTCAAAGCAAGCGAACTGATCAAGGCGCATTGCCCTACCACCGTATCGTTCACGCCGACCGCACGCCTTGCTGAAATGCAGCAGCGTCTCGAAGCGCTCGTTCAGGCGGTCGACATCGTCGAGCCGCCGTTGTGGAAGTTTTACGATGCGCTGAGCGACGAACAGAAGGCACGATTCAACGCGATGGGTACGCCGGAGCGGCAGGGCGCAGCGAAGCCGCAGACGGCAAACGCTGCCAATCCTCAGGCGGCGTGTGGCGGCCCGGTGATGAACTGGCCGAGCGATCAAATCGACCGCGTGATCAAGCCGACCGATGCGCAACGGCCAAAACTTGAAGCGTTGCAAGCCGCTGCCGCACAGGGTGCCGATATCATCAAGGCAGCTTGCCCCACGGACGTTCCAAGTACGCCGCCGGCTCGGCTTGACGCCGTCGGCAAGCGCCTTTCGGCCATACTGCAAGCCGTGCAGACGATCGAGCCGGCGCTGACCGATTTCTACAACGCGCTCTCCGACGACCAGAAGGCGCGCTTCAATACGCTTGGCCGGCAACTCTTTGCCGCGAACCGCGCGTAGTGCGGGTCACGCCCTCTCAAAGGCCGCTTTGACGCGCGCCGGGGTGAACGGCACCCGGCGAAGCCGCACACCGGTGGCGTCAAACACCGCATTGCCGACGGCAGCCGGCACGAGACCGAGCGCCATCTCGGCGGCGCCCGACGGCGCCTCTTCGGGCCGCTCGATCAAGACGATGTCGATCTGCGGCAGCGGGAAGTCGGCGTGCAGCACCGGATAGGTCTCCCAGTCGACACTGGTGACCTTGTCAGCATCGAACCGAAGCTCCTCGAAGAAGGTTCGGCTGGTGCCGTAGACGAGCTGGCGGTCGATCACGTGCCGCAGCGTATCGGGATTGATGATCAAGCCGACATCGTGCGCGCAGACATAGCGGATCGGCTCGATCACGCCGGTCTTGCGGTGGACTCGCACTTCGGCAATGAGCGCGATGAACGTCGTAAAATGCCGGCGGAAGGCGATGCCGCGTCCGACCGCGACATCGCCATCGGTGCCGCTCTTTTGCGGCGAGGGGCGCGTATCCCAGCCGATAGTTCTCGGCAGCGATCCGCACCGCGTCGCGATCGCGCGGGTGTGTGAGATAGCGCAGGCGGAACTCGACCGGATCAGTGCCGGTCGCTGCCGCGACCTCATCCATGAACGACTCGCTGCCGAATAGTATCGGAGGCCCATAGGGATCGCGCAGGTGCGTGGTGCGCATCGGCGAGGCGCGATCCATCAGTGGCGGCACGATCTCCCAGCCGCGGCGCTGGTGCGCGAATGTGTAGGAGGCGACCGGGATTTCGAAAATCTGGTCGGGCTTCAACGGATACCCAAGCAGATGACCGGTCAGCACGTCGGCGGCGCGGCCCTCGTTGGTCATTACGTTCTGGCGCGAGAATGCCTTGCTGATGTTCTCATAGGCGATGATCGTGCCGGACGCGTCGAGGCCAACTTTGCTGCGGTTGACCGACGCCGTGCCCTTCGGATCCCAGGCGATGCCCTCGTAGCGCATGTACTGCACGCGCACCGGCCGGCCGAGATGTTTTGACAGCACGGCGGCGTCGGCGGTGGCGTCGCCCTGGTCGTTGCGGCCATAGGTGCCGGTGCCGAACATCCAGATCGCCCGCACCTTGTCGGGCGGCAGATCGAGCAGCTCGGCGACGCCTTCGGCTGCGTAGTGCGGCTTCTGCGTCGAGGTGTAGATGGTGCATGCGCCGTCGCGGTAGTCGGCGAGCGCCGCAGGCCGGCCCGGTCGAGGCGTGCGACTGGGTCGGAAATTCGTATTCGCCTTCGATGATGCGGACGGCTTGTTTGATGCCTTCGTCGAAATTGCCGTTCTGCATCTGAAAGTCGCGTTTGATGATCGGCGCTTTCCGGATGTAGTCGTGCAGGCCGTCGGTGCCGGGGAAATTCGGCTTCGACTCCGACCAAGTGACCTTCAGTTTCTCCGCCGCGCGCACCGCGTTCCATTCCTTCTCCGCGACGACCGCCAGCAGGTCCTTGATGTGAACGACCTGCGCGCCTGGAATGTCGGTGATCGAGCTTTCGTCGACCGTGACTGGAACCGCGCCCGCGATCTTCGGCCGGATCATCCGGGCGTGCAGCATGCCGGCGAGCCGCACGTCAGGCGGCCATTTCGAGCGTGCCGAACACCTTGCCGGGCAGATCGCGCCGCGGCGGCGACGTGCCGATCAGCTTGAAGTCTTTTGGGTCCTTGATCTTTGCCTTGCCGTTGACGGAAAGCCCGAGCCCCAGTTGGCCGTTCCACTCGATTGCGCTCCCGAACGGACGGCCGTCGAGCAGTTCAGCGTAGCTCATGCCGCTTCGTCGAGTCGGCGCGGTCGTGAATGACGCCGACTTTGACCGCCAGCCGTTCGGCCGGTACGCCGAGCTTGTCGGCCGCCTTGTCGATCATCAGCTTGCGGGCGTGCGCGGCCATGCGGCGCAGGTTCATGCCGGCGCGCGAGACGCCGGTTGCTGCGCTTGCGCCACCCATGTTCACGGTGCGGGCGGTGTCGCCCATGACCAGCTGGACGCGCTCGAGCGGAACGTCGAGCTCTTCGGCGACCATCTGGGCGATCGACGTACCGAGCCCCTGGCCGCCGTCGATCTTGCCGTAATACGCGGAAATCGCGCCGTCCTTGTCGATTGCGATGTAGGAATCGAGCTGATTGGGCGGCAGCGAGGCGAGCGGGCCCGGTTCGTCGTGTGCGAGCGCAACATCGGGCCAATCGGCGGCTGCGAGTGCGACGACCAGCGCGCCGGTCGAGGAAATAAACGCACGGCGGCTCAGGGCGGCGGTGTCGGAAGCGTTGGTCATGGACATGGTCATAGCCGCACCTCAGATCGTTTGTGCGGCGCGTTTGACCGCGCGGATGGCGGCGCCGTGGGTGCCGCAGCGGCAGATTAAGGTCGACAGCGCGTCTTTGATCTCTTTGTCGGTCGGATGCGGTTTCTCATCGAGCAGCGCCGCCGCCGTCATGATCCAGCCATTGATGCAGTAGGCGCATTGCGACACCTGCTCCTCGAGCCACGCCTTTTGGATCGGATGCGGATGGTCGGGCGTGCCGAGCCCGGCGAGTGTCGTGATCTTGCTGTCGCCGACCGAGGACACCGAGGTGATGCAGGAACGCGCGGGGCGGCCATCGATGTGCACCGTGCAGGCGCCGCATTGGCCGAGCCCGCAGCCGAACCGCGGATTGTTCAAGCCGAGATCGTCGCGGAGCGCATAGAGGAGCGGCATGTCCGGATCGTCGACCGCGATCGTCCGCGTCTTGCCGTCTACGAGAAGCGTAACGCTCTGCGCCGAAGGTAGCGCCATGACGTCCTCCCAAAGTGACCAAATCGTTTGCCGCTATAATGAGCGCTGGCGGGCCGGCGGCGCAACAGCCAAATTTGATGCGGCTATTCGGCCTTGATGCCCGCGAACTTGATCACGTTGGACCACGTTTCGGCTTCTGAGGCGATGAATTGGCCGAATTCCGCAGGCGTGCTCGGGGTCGTCGCTTGGCCGAGATCGGCGAAATGCGCTTTGATCTTTGGATCGGCGAGGATTTGATTGATCTCGCTGTTGAGCAATTGGACGATCTCGGCAGGCGTGTCGCGCGGCGCTCCGAGTCCTTGCCAGCCTCTTTCGTTGTAGCCCGGCAACGTGTCGGCGATCGGCGGCACGTCGGGTAGCAGATCGGAGCGGGCCGCCGTCGTCACTGCCAGCGCGCGAATTTTGCCGGACCGGATCAGCCCGATCGACGCCGACAGAGCGTCAAACATGACTTGGGCGCGGCCGCTCATCAGATCGGCCTGGGCGAGACCTTCGCCGCCATACGGGACATGGACCATCTCGATGCCGGCCTTCATCTTGAAGAGCTCGCCGAAAATATGGGTCAGACTACCGGTGCCAACCGAGGCCATGTTGATTTTGCCGGGATTGGCTTTGGCATAGGCGATAAACTCGGCAACGTTGTTCGCCGGAAACGACGGATTGACCACCATCGCGAACACGCCACTGACAAGGCTCGCGACCGGCGTGATATCGCGCGTGAAACTGACTGACAGATCGTCGTGCAAAAGCGAGTTGATCAGGTTCGGCGTCGCCATCATGAGCAGCGTGTGGCCGTCCGGCGCCGCCCGCGCGACCGCCTCGGTGGCGATATTGCCTCCAGCACCCGGGCGGTTCTCGACGATGAAGGGGCGACCGAAGCGCTGAGACAGCGGCTCCGCCAGGATGCGTGCAACGACGTCGGGACTATTGCCAGCCGCGAAGCTGACGATGATGCGAACCGGCCGTGTCGGATAGTCGAGGGCGAGCGCGCCTCGAGATATGGCCGGCAGCCCCGCAGCGCCGGCCGCCAGTCGCAGAAATTGGCGGCGGGGCAGCGTCATCGAGCGCTCGCCGTCGCCATGGATCGCCTCGCCCGGATCGCCGACCCGTCAGTGGAACAGTCTTGGAAATTTAGCGCGCAGCTTCGTACGGAGGTCCGCGCTGACATCGACGGTCGTCGGGAACGTGCCCTTCAGCTTCATCTCGTAGGGGATGCAGGCGTCGATCAGGACGCGGTTGTTGAAGTTGCCGGGCAGGAACAGCGGATCGCGCTTGGAGGCCCAAGCCTTTTGCACCAGATCGATGTCGACATTGGGGTCGAAGCGCGTGCACATCGCCCACAGCACCTGATCGAGATCGCCGGCGTCGATGTCCTCGTCGACCACGACCGTCCATTTGCCCGCGTAGGCACCGCCCTGGCATGAGCAGGCGACGTGCAGTGCCTGGCGCGCGTGGCCGGGATAACGCTGGCGGATTTGCACGGCGGTGAAGCGCGTCGCGGGTCCCGCCTCGTGGTTCCAGACCCCGAGCACGTCGGGAATGCCGCAAGCGTCGAGCGCACGCCAGATTTGCGACGCGCCGGCGATGCCCTTGAGCAGCCCGGTCTCGTCGACCGGCTTGTGCTGCGGCGCGCAGGTCAGGATCGGATCGTTGCGATAGAGCACCGTCTTCACCTTGACGAACGGCCGCGGCTGCGTGTCGTCCGAGTAGTAGCCCATCCATTCGCCGAACGGGCCCTCCGGCTTGGTCTCGCCAGCGACCGTTTCGCCTTCGATCGCAATCTCGCAATCGGCCGGAATCGGAAATCCCGTATAAGGACCGCGCACCACGTCGATCGGCTCGCCGCGCAAGCCGCCCGCGATATCGAGTTCGCTGACTTCAGGGAGCGGGCTTGAGGACAGCATGAACAACAGCGGATCCTGGCCGCACAGGATGACAACCTTCATCGGCTCGCCGCGCTCGAAATATTTGTCGCGGTGAATGCGACCGTGTTTGCCTTCGGTAATCTGACAGCCGACGGTCTTGCCGTCATAGACCTGACTCCGGTAGGCGCCGAGATTGTACCAGCCGGTGTCGGGGTCCTTGGTCATCACGGCGTCGGCGGTGCCGATGAAGCGGGCCTTGTCCTGCTCGTGGTGGCGCGGGACCGGGAATTTCAGCACGTCGACGGCGTCGCCTTCCATGACGTTTTCGAAGATCGGGCCGTCATTGACGTAACGCGGTGGCAGCGGCTTCATATCCTGCATGCGCGCGTGATAACGCTGCACGATGTCGACCTTGCGCTCGTGTTCGAGCTGCAGGCCCAAGGTGAGGGCGATACGTCTGATCGAGGAGAGCTGCCCGTAGAGCGTGCGGTAGCCTTGCGGATAACCGGGCACGTTGTCGAACAGGATCGCCGGCGCGGTGCCGTTGCTCTTCTCGGTGAGCATCTGCGTGATGCCGCCCATTTCGACGTCCCAGCTGGCGCCATCGACGCGTTCGAGCTCGCCGAGCTTGTCCACCTGCTCGAGCCAGCCGCGCAAGCCGCAGTAGCTCACGCCCTGTTGTCCCGCCGCCGCGCCGGTGCGCGCCATGCTGCTCTCCATCGGTCTGAAAACGAGGAAAATCCGGTATGAAGGCAGCCTTGGGGCGTGTCAAGGCGAACAGGACACAGCCGCCAGTGGCAGATTGCGCATGGAAAGCTGCCGATCAACGCGATGAGCTAGTCACGCGGTCAATGGTAGGCTTCTCTGACAGAGGGCGACCCCATGAGGCGACGGGAGTTCATATCGCTTGTCGGGAGCGCGGCGTGGTGGTCGCTGGCCGCTCATGCGCAATCAACTAAACACGTGCCGCTCATTGGCGTACTTGATTCCTACAGTGCCGCCAGCGAGGAGGCAAAGACGTATGATGCTGCGCTTGAGGCAGGATTTCGCGGAATTGGATGGATTCCGGGTGAAACGGTTCGCATTGAGCACAGATGGACCGGCTTTCAACTTGATCGATACCCGGCGTTCGCAAAGGAACTCGTTGCGCTTGGACCGGATGTTCTCGTTGCAACGACTACTGCAACCCTGAGCGCGCTGCGCCGGGAAACTCAAACGATTCCGATCGTTTTCACGCAGGTTTCCGACCCGGTCGCGCAAGGGTTTGTCGCCAGCATGGCGCGGATCGCTAAACCAACCGCTACGCCGGTCTGGGCACCACAATCGCTTTGGCGCAGACCGTTTCGAAAATGACGCGTTGGCAGGATTGGGATGGCTTGTGACGCTTCTGTGGGTTCGCATTCGCGATTTTCGTTGCCGCACTTCTATGGCACCAAGGCGCGCACTTAGTTCCGGTTCGATTTCCGAGCTGCGTTTTTGGCGATCTGTAGCTAGAAATGTGTCAGCTTTAAAAATGTGGATCTCGGGCTTGCCCATCCGGTCCAAGGACTCATATTTCCTAGCCATGGCGGAGAATGTTCCTGAAATCTTGTTCGAGCCGAAGCCTTTGGAATTTGGCTCGTCGTGGCAAGTTGTGGCGACCTATCCTAGTGGGGAGCAAAGGCACATCGCCGGTTTCCGGAATGAAGCCGAAGCTGTGGAATGGCTTTCCGGAGAAGGACGCCGAGCATGGCTCAGAGCGAAGGGCTACTTGGAATGACCACCAAGCGGCTCTTGAAATAGTTCCTGAGCCCTGGCCCTTCCACAATGAAATACGTCATCGAGGTTTTTCGGTTCGATGAGAATGGCACACGAGAGGTGCTGGGCGACATCGCGACTGGCTTGTTCGCAACGGGCTCATTAGGTTGCCCGGATGAACAAGCCATTTGTCTATCTCATGGGAATTCTGACGGCAGTCCTCGTGGCGCTCATTCTGAGCGTGTTCGCGCAGGATGTACTCGACATTCCTGAGAGGACAGTTGTCATTGGTTCCTTGGCGTCGGCAGGCATGCTTTGCTTGGCTTTTGTATCCGTTGCGCTACGGGGACGTATGTAAATCACGGCAATGACGCGCGGCGTACACGTGTTCAGGGACTATTCTTTCCGTGGCAAGGCCGCGATTATTGAGAAGATAGGGAGGTCAAGATGCTCAAAGCGTTCATGGCGGGCGTTGTGGTGACAATCGCGTGCGCGATTGCGGGTGGCTACGTGCTCGTGAAGAGCGGCCGCATTCCAGCCAATGCCGATGCAACGCCTGGCCCGATCGAGACGTGGGCGGCGAACACCTCGCTGGACGCGACTTTAAGTCGGGAAGCGCCGACGGGCCCGAATCCGATTGCAGCGACGGACGCAAATTTCATTGAGGGCATTAACCTCTATGGGCAACACTGCGCGATTTGCCACGGGACGGCGAAGGGCGAGGCGTCCGCGTCGCCGGTCGCGAAGGGGCTCTATCCAAATCCGCCACAACTAGGAACCGATGGCGTCGAGGACGACCCTGAAGGCGAGTCGTTTTGGAAGATCCAGCACGGCATTCGCTGGACGGGCATGCCGTCGTGGAAGGGTAGTCTGACCGATCAGCAAATTTGGACCATCGCCCTTTTTCTAAAGCACATGGACAAGCTGCCGCCGGCCGCACAAGCGGCATGGGAGAAGGTTGTGAATTAGAGATCTTGGTGCGGGCGGTTGATAAAATCGCGAACTGTGAAGAGACAATTCAATGTTATGCAAGTTGTCGCTCGCGATCGTGATAGCCGCGTTCTTATCGCTGCCAGCCACGGTTTTTGCTTCACCCGTGCACGCGAAGCGGCACTCTGACCGGCACTGGCACGGCTACGGCTTCCTGCCCGGATATCATCAGCCGCCCGACAATAGTGTTCCAATATATTCTTCTCGCAAATCATCAGGCAACGGCTCTCCAGACTATACCCCAAGCTACTGGTATGGCGGCGGGCGGTATTACTACGGCGAGCCGGGCTATTTCCGAGGTCGCTGGAATGGGGGAAGCTTCGGTCCGTGCTGGACCTCGACGCCTATCGGCCTGATGTGGAATTGCGGATGATGCACTAGGCCGTGTGGACGGATTTGATCAAGATGAAGCCGAGAGCAAGCGCGACGAATGAGCCGTAATTCTGCGCCGTCTTCTCGCATCGAAGCGCGATACGTTTGAAGCGCTTGAGTTTGCCGACGGCTTGTTCGATGCGTGCCCGCGCCTTGTAGAGTGTTTTCGGAAAGAAGGTGGGGATGTCCTTGGTGTTGGATCGATACGGGATCGCCGGACATATTCCACGTTGACGTGCGGCCTCGCGATTTGATTTAGAATCATAGCCCTTGTCACCGAGCGCGGCGCGCGGATTGATATCGGGGCCGATGTCGAGAAGCGTCTCGAAGTTGCGGCTATCGCTGGCTTCACCACCGGTGAGATGAAAGGCAATTGGCAAGCCACCGAAATCGGTCTTCAAGTGGATCTTGGTAGAGAAACCGCCACGCGAGCGGCCCAGCGCCTGATCGTGCTGCCCCCTTTTGCGCCTGCCGCCGAGACATGGGCGCGGACCACGGTGGAATCGAACATCTGCACCAGATCCGCCGTCTCGCTCAATGCCGCCAACGCATCGAAGAAAGCTTCGAAAGTTCCGGACCGGCTCAAGCGCCAGAACCGCTTCCAGACGCTGTTCCAATGCCCAAACTTTTACGGGAGTGCCCGCCAAGTGATGTTGTGAACCACGAAATACTGCAGGGCTTCGAGAAACTTTCGGTCATCCCGACCTTTGTCGCCGCGGCGTGGGCATGATGCATCAAATACCTTCAAAACAATCGTCCAGTCCTCTTCCGTCATGGCAGTGAGCATGGTCGGTCCTCCAAATAACCGACCGCCCATGAGTCACAGAAAAAATGATTTGGGAATCCCTCTACCCTATGACTTTGCTAAATCCGTCCACACGGCCTAGTACCCGCTTTTACGGAAGGCTAACTCGTGATTCAACATTGGGATGATTCCCATAGCTGCGAAGGTCCGGCTGACACCGGCGGATCGTGCGGTGCTTGAAGCGCGGGTTTGGGCACCGACGACGGAGCAACGCGACGCGTTTCGCGCGCGGATGGTCTTGCTGGCGGACGAAGGCCACTCGACCCGTTCGATTGCCCGCGCGCTCGGCACGATGCCGCGAACGGTCAGCACTTGGCGCGGCCGGTTCGCCCGCGAAGGCTTGGCCGGTTTGGCCGACAAGCCGCGGCCCGGCCCGGCACCGAAGTACACCAGCGAGACCGGTCGACGCATTCTGGCGGTCCTGGAACGGGAGCCGCCGGTCGGCTTCGCGCGCTGGAACGGGCCCTTGATTGCAGCCGAACTGGGCGACGTGCACGAGCAGCAGGTCTGGCGTTTCCTGCGGGTGCAAAAGATCGACCTCGCCGGGCGAAAGTCGTGGTGCGAAAGCAACGATCCCGAGTTTGTCGCCAAGGCCGCCGATGTGGTCGGGCTCTATATGGCGCCGCCCGAGAATGCGATCGTCGTCTGCGTCGACGAAAAACCTTCGATCCAGGCGCTGGAGCGCACCCAAGGCTATCTGAAACTGCCGAACGGCCGGGCGCTGACCGGCCACAGCCACGATTACAAGCGCAATGGCACCACCACGCTGTTCGCCGCCTTTGAGGTGGCCACCGGCAAGGTGAGGGCTGCGCACAAGACGCGCCGCCGGCGTATCGAGTTCCTCGACTTCATGAACGACATCGTCGCCGGCCATCCCGACACCGCCATCCATGTCGTCCTCGATAACCTCAACACCCACAAGCCCAAGAACGACCGCTGGCTCAAGCGCCATCCGAACGTGCACTTCCACTTCACGCCGACGCGGGCCTCCTGGCTCAACCAGGTTGAAATCTGGTTCTCGATCCTGGAAGGACAATCGCTGCACGGCGCCTCATTCACCAAACCCGATAGCCGAGCTTGGTGCCGTCGCGCGCGGCATAGGTCTTTACCGTCGGTAAATCGCTGAAATCAACTTGGGCGAAAGGATCGCTGATCGAGGCCAAAGGCGGCGGCTTCACGGGCGCATCGAACGCCAACACGCCCCCGAGTGCGCCAAGAACTACGACGATCAAACAGACGAAAGGCCATAGCACTTTGTGCATCCAATGGTCCCTGTGAAAAGGTAACGTAGATCATCGCGCCGCAGGTCGGCGCCGCCCTGCGAAAGATGGCGGGTTTATTCGTCGTATTATTTGCTGACGTGCCTGCCGGAGGCACAAGTGCTGCCAATTGCTAGTAACGAGAAATTCGGCACATTCTCGCTTTGGAGCAGCGACAAGCAGAGCGACTTGCCTATGGAGCCAACCTACCACGGTTGTCGTCCACTGTAAGCGTGAAAGAATACCTCTTATGAGGACACGCAATTTCCGCTGTTGGTCCTCAACATTACCGCATCGCACTGAAACGGTAGCTACCGAGGCTAAGCGGACATTCCGCTGGCTTCGCGCATGCGCAGCGGGTGACCCCAACTGCGACATTAGGGAATTCGCCGCACGTAGCCCTTCCAGAGTGCCGGTCCAAGTCGATACCATCACGTCTCGCAACTTTGAGAGGCGATATGCGACGGCGAGAGTTCCTTGTCGCTTTGAGCGGTGCGGCTGTGGCAGTGCCGTTTGCAGCGGGGGGGCGCAACAGAGTGGGATACGCCGGGTCGGAGTGCTGCTTGCGGCGAAAGCTGATGATTCTGAATATCCAACGCTCATCGAGGCATTCGTACAGGGACTGCAACAAGCTGGCTGGATTGAGGGACGCAACCTCCGGCTCGACATTCGCTGGAGCGACGGCAATGTCGATAACATTGCAAAAAAAACGCGGCCGAATTGGTGACGCTTGCACCGGAAGTGATTATGGCGGCGGGGAGTGCCGCCGCGGGGCAAATGTTTCAAGCGACCCATAACATCCCGGTTGTATTCACGATCGTTCCGGACCCGGTTGGCGCTGGTTTCGTTGACAGCCTCGCGCGACCGACCGGTAATGCCACCGGCTTTGCCGGTTTCGAGTACAGCATAGGCGGAAAATGGGTGGACCTCCTCAAGGAGGTTTATGTTCAGCCCTAGCGCCTTTGCAGTTTTTAGCTCGTGCCCCCAACTCACAAAGCCCCCCGGCCACTTTCCTTGTGCTACCGAATCACTTCCTTGTTTCTGCAGCGCATTCCGCGCTCTTCGGAGGAAAATCCACATGGCGCTGCCAATTAAAGCAAAGAATCCAGTCGCTGCGGCCAAATCCAGCCGTCCAGTCACGCTCAAGCAACTTGCAGCGGTGTTGGCGGAGGAGCACCAATTAACGAAGCGGGCGGGTGCAGCCATACTGGGCGATCTCGTTAGCACAATCACAAAACATCTCAAAAAGGGCGAACGAGTCCGCATCGCGGGCCTCGGCATCCTTCAGGTTAAAAAGCGTGCTGCTCGCATGGGGCGCAATCCTGCCACCGGCGAGACGATCAAGATCAAGGCAAGCAAGAAAGTTGCATTCCGGGTGGCTAAGGATTTGAAGATGGCGGTTTAAGCGTTGGGTTCGATATATTGCCCCGTCAATGAGAGTTGGCGGGGCACTGTTTTTGGGCCGAGGCGTCTACTTTTTGAGGCCCACCAAATCATGCACAGTTGGTTCATAAATATCGCGTGTAATTGTCCAAAGCCGCCAGGTGGGTGAACCGCCGGCTCCGGCAATCGCGGGGTTCTCAGGAACAGTCTTTCTACTGCGAATAGTGCCGGTCAGATACCGGCAACCGCCGCGTAAATTTTCGCTCGATTTCCCGGGGTTAATTTCGCCCGTCCTTACCAAGGAGTGAGCCATGCAAAATGGCCCTAGAACAATCGTTAATTCGCACCGCCTTTATTCGGTGAAGCCGCTTGCTAACCGTTCGAGGCAGTGGACATCGAATGTTGCCCGCCCCGAGCCAAGGGGTTGGCAAAACGCGCAAAAAAACTATGAGCACTATCTCGCGTTAGCCAAAGCTCAGGCTCAGGCCGGCGATATAGTTGGGGCGGAGAATTACTACCAGCACGCCGAACATTATTTCAGAACAATGATGTCGGACAGAGAACCTGCGCTGCCGGCTTTTGGCACGCGCGGAGCCGATTGGAAGCATGACCGATAAAGCCGACCACATTGCGTGGGCCGCCGAGGCTGTTGCCGTATTTCAGCGACGCTGCAGCACTGGTGACGAGCATGCCATTGCAGACCTGATCTGCGCCCTTGGACACTTGGCAGAGGAGCGCGGCTTCGACTTTCTCAACGAGGTCAAGCGAGGCATCGGGCACTGGTACGCCGAGCATCATGCTGGTGACGGCGAGGGTCTTGGGCCGGACGCCGCGGTAGAAGTCGTCATCCAACCGCGTTGATCGGGACGCGGCCGGTCGCTCGAAATGCGGTTGCGTGACTTAGCAATTCGGTCGCTGTGGGAGGCAGAGCGGACACTGCGCGATCATTATCAATCAGTCGAGTCTGACCCAAATGAGAAGTCGAGCGGCCCGATTTGCTGTAGTGCCCAGGGTTCTTCCTCGATGTGGAAAGGTGTCATCCTCGGCTTCGGAGCGGGGTCATGAGGCGACGCCATTTTGTCAAAATGCTCTGCGGTGCGGTGTCCGTTTGGCCCTTTGTGGCACGCGCGCAGCAGCCGACGAAGCCGATAATCGGATTTCTCGATCCCAGATCGCCCGAGGCGATGGCGGATCGATTGCGCGGATTTCGGCAGGGCCTCAAAGAGACGGGCTACGTTGAGGAAGAGAATGTGACGACCGCCTATCGCTGGGCCGAAAATCATGTCGATCAGCTGCCGGCTCTTGCGGCCGATCTGGTCGGCCGCAAGGTTGCGTTGATCGTCGCCAGCGGAGGTCCGGGCGTGGCGTTTGCCGCCAAGGCGGCCACAACGACAATCCCGATCCTTTTTCTGATCGCCGAGGATCCCGTCCGGGTGGGTCTCGTCACGAGCCTGGCGCGACTAAGCGGCAACCTTACCGGAATCAATTTCCTCAATCGCGACGTAGCCTCCAAGCAAGTTGAGCTTCTGCGTGAGCTCGTCTCTGGCGCCACCCGTCTTGCGGCACTCGTCAATCCAGCCGACGCAGAGATTACCGAGACCCCATTGCGCAACGTGAAGCAGACCGCCGCCGCCATGGGAATCGAAGTTCAATTTCTCAATGCCAGCAGCGGGCCGGAGATCGATAGCGTGTTCGCAACGCTTGCACGCGAACGCCCTGACGCGCTCTTTGTCGGGGCCGATCCGTTCCTCAACAGCAGACGCCTTCAATTGTCCCTGCTGGCGGTGCGCCACGCGATCCCTGCGATCTATTCGAACCGCGAATTTGCCGAGGTCGGCGGGCTATTAAGCTACGGGAGCGATATCGCCGAAGCTTACCGGCAGGTGGGCAACTATGCCGGCCGCGTGTTCAAGGGCGCCAAAGTCTCAGAGCTGCCGGTGGTGCAGTCAACCAAGCTCGAACTGGTCATCAACCACCAGACCGCGAGGATTCTCGGTATCACCGTTCCGGCGTCGCTGCTTGCGACCGCCGACGAGGTGCTCGAATAGGACGCCGTTTGCTGCAATTGCTCACAGCCGGTTTTGGCCCAGGCTGTGTGAAAACTCCGAGATCGAATTCGCCGTTGGAAATTTCGTCTCGACTTCGTCAATTTGAAAAAACAAAAACGCTGACGACCACTGCCGGTAGAAGACGATAGAGAAACCAATTCTGCGCCATGCTCGCGCGAGCACGTTTTCACACATCCATCACGTCACTTAGTGCGTTGCAGTATTACTTCCGCAATCGGGGGCAGAGCGGACATCGCTGGCGCGCGCTCGAAGTGACGTTGATGACCCAACTCGGACATCGGCGGTCAAATTTGTTGTGACGCACAAACACAGTTTTCAATAAAACAATGTGGTAGTGTTGCGCTCCGACCCTGAGGGTTTGTCCGTGAGGCGACGGGAGTTCATCACGCTTCTTGGCAGCGCGGGAATTGCGTGGCCGCTCAGTGGGCGCGCTCAAACAGCCGAAAAGATGCGGCGGATGGGCGTGCTCATGGGCACAGCCGAAACCAATCCCGCGCTCCAGCAGATGGGTGGCGAAGCTGTGGCGCAGCGCATGCGGCGTCACACCCTTGCGGCTTCGGGCGTCTCGGGTTGTTTTGGACGAGACGGCACGGCGAGCAACTGGCGTGCGCGCGCGATGTTGGCGGCACCGCGTTTCGTGCCATAAGTACAATATTGTCTTCTTCCGACAGGGGTCGCCAGCGTTCTTTGTTCTTCAAATTGATGAAGTCGAGACGAAACTTCCAACGGCGAATTCGATTTCGGAGTTTTCACACAGCCTGGGCCCTTCGCGCCAGTTACTGCGATGCAGTGATATGTCCGGTGTTGAAAGCGAAGCGGAAGTCGCGCCGAAGCTGTGAATGTGTAGCGTTTGATCCATATCGTCGATTTGCTCTCGCCATTTGCCGCATTGCGAAAGGCTTATTCAATCACCTCGTCGGCCTGAGCAAGCAAGGTCGCAGGCACGGCAATGCCCTCCCTCAGATATCGAAAGCCCGGCAAACTGCAATCGGATCGGCCTTTGTTTTAAGGCCGAGATACGTCGCCGTACTCTCGATTTTTGCGTGGCCCAAAAGCGCTCGGACCGTCTCCAAATCGCCAGTGCCTTTCAAAATGTGGAGAGCCTTCGTCCGTCTTAGAGATTCTACGCCATAGTCCGCAGGGTTAAGTCCTGCCTCAGCCACCCACGACTTTAACTGGCGGCTTAATTGCCGGCCGGTCATTGGACGGCCGCCCAAGCCACTTTTAGGGAATAAATAGTCGGCACGTTTTTTGCCTGAGAAAGCGATCCACTTTTCGAGCGCCCTTGCCGATACCTTAGACAAGGCACATCGTACCGGTGGCGTTCCCTTCGCTCGTGCAACCTCAATGACGGGACGAATTCGACCCGTTGGGCGGCGGCGGCGGCGGCGGCGGCGGCCGGGCGGCCGGGCGGCCGGGGGGGGGGGGGGGGGGGGGGGGGGGGGGGGGGGGGGGGGGGGGGGGGGGGGGGGGGGGGGGGGGGGGGGGGGGGGGGGGGGGGGGGGGGGGGGGGGGGGGGGGGGGGGGGGGGGGGGGGGGGGGGGGGGGGGGGGGGGGGGGGGGGGGGGGGGGGGGGGGGGGGGGGGGGGGGGGGGGGGGGGGGGGGGGGGGGGGGGGGGGGGGGGGGGGGGGGGGGGGGGGGGGGGGGGGGGGGGGGGGGGGGGGGGGGGGGGGGGGGGGGGGGGGGGTGGCTGCACACGACGAACCGCGGCAACCCGCTCGTACGAGCGCGCCGGGGTCATCGTCGACCGGTCGGATGAGCTCATCGCGAACGCGAGGAATCATGGGATCGACGCCGTGATCAGCGATCGGCGGCGACGGGTCGCTCGCGATCGCGCAGAAGACTATTCGAGAAAGGCTTGCACGTCATCGGCGTCCCGAAGACGATCAATAACGATGTCAGCGGAACCGTGACGACCTTCGGGTTCGACACGGCGGTCAACACCGCGATCGAAGCCGTCGACCGGTTGCACACGACGGCCGAGAGCCACGATCGCGTGATCGTCATGGAGGTGATGGGGCGCCACAGCGGGTTCATCGCGCTGCATACGCGGTCTCGCCGCCAGCGCCGACGTGATTCTCGATCCCCGAAATCCCATACGACATCGACAGCGTCTGCGACAAAGTCCGCGAGCGCGATCGCGCCGGGCCGGCTGTTCTCGATCGTGGTCGTGGCCGAGGGAGCGTATCCCCGGGAGGCGTCGCGACCGACAGCGTCGGCGGCGTCGCCGGGCCGCTGGCGCGACTCATTCAGGAGAAAACCGGAAAGGAGACGCGATGGCTCGTGCTCGGCCACCTGCAGCGCGGCGGCATGCCGACCGGGATACGACCGCTTGCTCGCCACGCGATTCGGCGGCGCCGCCGTCCGCGCGGTGGCCGATGCCAAGTGGGGACACATGGTCGCGCTCCAATCGCCGCGCATCGTGACGATCCCGATCGAGCAGGTGCTCGCCCAACCCAAGCGCGTCGATCCGCGCAGCGATACCGTGCTCACCGCCCGCGAAATGGGAATCACGTTTCGGAGACTGAGTCCGTTAGGAATTGGTCAATGCGAACTCTTCTCACTGCGGTGCTAGGCCTCTGCTCGCGCTGCGAGGACCGGGAACCAAGCTACAACGTCGTCATTCGGCATGGCCGCGTCCTCGATGGCGAGGGCAATCCGTGGATTCTCGCGGACGTGGCCATCCGCGATGGAAAGTTCGTCAAGATCGGCGTCGTTCCCGAACGAGGGCGGATCGAGATCGATGCGACCGGGAAGTACGTGCAGCCCCGGCTGGATCGACGCGATGGACCAGTCGGGGTCCACGCTGCTCGCAGAGTGGGCGGGCCGAGAACAAGCTGCAGGAGGGCGTGACGACGGCGATCGGTGGCGAAGGCGGCACGCCGGTCCGGCCGACAGCGTCCGACAGTATTTCGCGACGCTCGAGCGCCAAGGCATCAGCATCAACTTCGGCAGCTACTTCAGCGAGACCCAGGCCAGGGAAGCCGTGCTCGGCGAATCGCGCGCGCAAGCCGACCCGGCCGAGCTCGCGACGATGCGCGCCATCATGGACACCGCCATGCGCGGCGGCGCCATGGGCATGACGACGGCGCTGATCTATCCGCCATCGAGCTACGCCTCGACCGACGAGCTGATCGAGGTCGCGAAGGCGGCCGCGGCATACGGTGGCGCTGTACGCCAGTCACATTCGCGGTGAAGGCAAGGAAGTCGTGCAGGCGGTCAACGAAGCCATCACGATCGGCGAGAAAGCCGGGCTGCCGGTCGAGATCTTCCATCTCAAAGTCGCATATCAGCCCGGCTGGGGCATCCTGATGGACTCGGTCGGCCGCACGGTCGATGCCGCCCGCGCGCGCGGCGTCAATGTCGCCGCCGATCTGTATGTCTACACCGCCGGCGGAACCGGGCTCGAGGCGACCATCCCCAGCTGGGCACACGAAGGTGGCGTAGACTCGCTCAAAGCGCGACTGGCGAATCCCGCCGATTCGCGCGCGACTCAAGAAAGAGATCGTCACGGGCTCGCCGGGTTGGTGGAACATCATCGAGGCCGCCGGCGGCTGGGATGGCGTTGTCCTCGTCAACGCCCGCAACCCGGACAACGCGAAGTACGAGCAAAAACCATTGCGCAGATCGCGAAGGAAACTGGAAAGGATCCCGCCGATGCCGCGTGGGATCTCGTCGCCCAAGGCCATGATCGCGTGATGGCGATTTATCACATGATGGGCGAGCAAGACATCGAGACCGCGCTCAAGTTCCCGTGGACGAGCATCGGAAGCGATGCCGGCGCGGTGGTGCAAATCGGGGTGCCGGATGAGACCGGCCTCCCGCATCCGCGGAGCTTCGGCAACTTCCCGCGGGTCATCGCGCGCTATGTGAAGGAAACGCACACCCTGACGCTACCCGAAGCGATGCGCAAGATGACCGGCTGGCCCGCGACGCGGCTGCGCCTCGCGAATCGCGGCACGATCACGGTCGGCAACTGGGCCAACGTCACGATTTTCGACTACGACAGGCTTGCAGGATCAAGGCGACGTACGAGAAGCCGATGGAATTCCCGACCGGCATCGAGTGGGTGCTGGTCAATGGCGTCGTGACCATCGACCATGGCCATCACACCGGCGCGAAAGCCGGCCGCGCGCTGTTAGGTCCCGGCGCGGGCTAGGCTGCGGCGTGGGCGGTTTTTTCTTCCCGGGGAAAAGCGGCGGAAGAACGCCGCCACCGCCGCGATCGCGACAATGATCAGCTTCTTCGCCGCCAGCAGGGCCGGAATCAGCAGCTTGAAGAACCCGGCCTTCGCCGCGATGCCCGCCGATGATGAGCGCGCCGACCCCGTAGGCGGCCACGTGGTCGCCCTTCACGAAATCGGCGTACCGATTGCCGGAATTGAACTGGACCATGGCCAGCGCCGCCGGCGTGGCTTCTTGAACGAGCGGCAACTGATTCATCGCCGACACCGCATTGAGCACCAGCACGCCGCGCCGTCCCAACACGCGAATCTTGTAGTTCAACGTGTGCGCGGTATCGCCATCAAAGCTCAGCTCCTCGGCCCAATAGAGCTTCTTGGCTTGCGCGTCGTAGTGCGGAGGCAGGGCCCAACCGATGACCTCCATGGTCGGGTACCCTTCTTTCTTCCGCGCCGGGATTCTCCTCGCGCGCGGAGTGCTGGAGTTGGCCGAGCAACGAGTCGTAGTTGATTTTCGACGCGCCGGAGTCGGACACATACCCGTCCTCCTGATACGTGATCACGATCGCCCACGCCCCACTGTCGACCGGGCTCATGTCCGCCGGGACGAGCATCCCCAACGGGTTTTCCTTGACGGGGTTGCCCCACGCGCGGAGCACCCGACCGGCCTGCTCGCCGTCGAGGAACCGGTAGTCCTGGCCGACGCCGCTGAGCGTCGCCAGCCCGCCTTGGAGTGGGACGTCGCCCGTCTGGTACTTGAGCGATGCCGCGAACTTGGCGCGGCGGGCCGCAACGGAGTCGGTAACGAATCCTGCGTCAGGACCACACCGCAGGGCAATGGTCGGCCAGGATGAGGTTCGGGCATCATCGTGCGCTTCCCCTTTTTCTTGGCGGGTAACGTCTCGACAAATGACACCGCGAGTCGAATCCAGGACTTCACGGCGCGAGCGTGGTCAGCGCCGGATGGTCGACGTAGATGTAGTCCTTCATGGTCCGGCCATGCATGACCAGGGGCCGCGCGCCCGACTTGGCGAGCGCCGCGCGCGTCTGCTCCTTGCCGATGCGCAACAGCAGGCCACGGGTCGACGCGCCGGCCAGCAGATTCCCGTGGAGCATGAATCCAATCCCACCGAACATTTTGACTTCTGTCCACTCACCGAACGTCCGTAAGAACGTCGCGGATGTTCTCGGCGAGCTTCTCGTCTATCGGCACGGTGTGACTATACAACATGAGTGACACGATTCAAACCATTGTCGATATCGATGCGCCCGCGGACGAAGCGCGAGCGACTCGCGGAAATGATGCAGCGATGGCTGATCCAAGAAGGGCATCGCCGATTCCACCGGGCATCCGGGCCCGAACTGGGCCTTCGCCACCGTTCCCGGCGCGGACAATGGTTTCCGTCGCCTCGTCACGAACGACGTAAAAATTCAAGTCGGCCGGCAGGTCTTCACCGCGATGGAGAATGGCATCGAGCTCGCAGTGCTCGACCTGTCGCGCGGTATTCGAGCCCGAGGCCCGTTGGATCGAGGCCGTTGAGCAGTGGTTCCACGGGAATGACCGCACCGTCTTCGCCTGTCCGGTATGCGGCGGCGCCGAACGCCTCAATGAATGGCGCGGGCCCATTCAGTGGGGATTCGGGCACCTCGGCATCGAGTTCTGGAACTGGCCGCGATTGTCCGACGACTTCGTGCGAGCCGTCGGCGAGGTGCTGGGCTCACGCGTCATCGTAGTGGACGCACGTGTCTAATGAATGGCCGTGGACCTCGACTTGGGGCCCCACCGTTGTGTGCGCGGAGGAGAACTGACGTCGAGGCCGAAGGCGTGCAGGTCGCCAGAAGTGATCGAGCACGCGCAACATTTCTGATCGACCAGCCAGTCGAGCGCCTCGTCCAACTTGTCGAACAACCGAACGACCGGTCCAAGGTCCGCTCGATCGCCTTCAAAAACGCCGTCTTTTGTAACGAGCTCAGTCCCACCAGCGCACTGGCCCTCATGTGCGGCCGGTTGGCGATCGCCAACTGCTTGATCGCCTCGAAGACTTCAGTCGTGAACCGTGAGTCGGTGAATATCGCGACCGCGCGAACGGAGCCCAGGGGCTCATTCGGCATGATTTTCCGCTCGGCTTCGATGAGCGCTCTCCAGTCATCCCAATTACTGAAGCCGGAGTAGTCAGTGTACATGATCGAGACGCCCTTGTGCGTGATCTTTCGGAGTCGTTCATTCATGCTGGAAAGGGACGTCGAAGGTTGCATTTGCGTCACACTCGGATCAATCTCTCCGGATGGTCCGGCCGACGACGACGGTGACGTTGTCGGTGCCGCCGCCGTCGAGCGCGTCCTGCACGAGCGCCTCGCAGACCTGCTGCGCCGAGGTCATGGTCAGCAGCCGGTCGCGAATCCGTTCGTCCGACACGTGCTTCGTGAGGCCGTCGCTGCACAGCAGGCCGACGGTGCCCCACACCTGGTGGAGGTAGCTCACGACCGGCGTGTTCTGCGAGCCGCCGATGGCGCTCGACAGCACGTTGACCCAGCGCGTGCGATACGCATCGGTGCGCGTCAGGATGCCGCTGTCGATGAGGTCCTGCGCCATGGTCTGATCGCGCGAGAGCTGCGTCAGCTCCCCGTCGCGCAGGATGTAGCAGCGGCTGTCGCCGACCTGCAGGATATACGACCGGGGCCACATGCCGATCCACAACGTCAGCGTCGTCGCCATCCCCCCGAGGTTCGGATCGTCCTCGGTCTGCCGGAGCACTCCCGATGGACTTCCCGCGCCGCGGTCTCCAGCGCGCGCGGGAAGTCGCTCGTCCCGCCACCGTCCCCAATCGCCGACAGGCGGATGCACTGGGTCACGTATTGCGTCACCGCCTCGACCGCGAACCGGCTCGCCGCGTCGCCCATCGGCCCGCCGCCGACGCCATCCGCGACCATCGCCAGCAGTGCGATGCGCTCGGCCTCGAGCGGTAGGCGGTCGAGCGACGGGAGGCTCGTCGAGATGCGCCTCGACCTTCCGGCGGATCGAGGCGATCAGGAAATTGTCCTGATTGACCGTCCGTACGGTGCCCGCATGCGTGACGCCGAAGAAGTCGATCTCGTCGTCACGCGGCGGACGGTCTACGGCCGTGGCCATGCCCTCAAAGCAATTGGCCTTGACGGACGCTGCGCACTATTCTAAGGCCGATGAGCACATGTCGCTCTGTTGTTGCGGGGTATAACCTCGGGGGCCGCCGTTCGGTCGCGATGGCCGATTTGCGCGACGTTCGCGGAAGCGCTGGGGTTCACGCGAGGTGCAGAACGCTGCTCAACAGCGGAAATCTCGTGTTCGAGAGCACACCGGGCGATCCAGCTCGCACTGGAGCGTTCTCGAGGCCGAGAGCGAAAAGCACCTCGGGCTTCCGCACGGACTTTCACGTGCGCAGCGCAAGGGAGTGGAGCGCCGTCGTCAGCGAAGAATCCCTTTCCCGCCGAGGCGAAGAACGATCCGGCGCGTCTCATCGTCGTTCTTTCTCAAGAAGCGCCACGTCGCAGCAAGGCGTCCTCGCGATACCAGGACGCCATCAAAGGCCCAGCGTGCTCGGTCAAAGGCCGGCACGCGTACATGTACTATCCCGACGGCCAGGGCCGATCCAAGCTAACCCTGGCATAATCGATAAAGTGTTGAATAAAGGGACCGGCCGTAACTGGAACACCGTCACAAGCTCGCGACCCTCACGGCTGCTGAGTAGTCGCCGAGGCCGTCGGCGTCCCTCCGTGATAGTTCGGATACGCCGGCCGCTTCACGACCGCCGGTGGATTCTTGCTGAGCGAGTCGAGCGCGATCGCGACTGCCTTTTCGAGCTGCGTGTCGTGCCCCGCGCGCCACGCGGCCGGGTCGAGCTCCACCGGACACGTCGGGCGCGACGCCGTGGTTCTCGATCTCGAACTGGCCGCGCGTCGTGTACAGCGCGACGCGCGGAGCCGTGACGCGTCATGCCGTCCATGAGCACGCGGATAGTCGTCGATGCCGACCAAGCCGCCCCAGGTCCGCTTGCCGACGAGCGGTCCGAGCTTCGTCTCGTGGAACATGAACGGCAGCGCGTCGCCGCCCGAGCCGGCGTACTCGTTCGTGATCATGACTTTCGGCCCGAAGATCGCGCCCACCGGCGACGTGAAGTCCGTGCGCGTCGCGCGGTCATGTCGCGGAAGAGCGGCTGGCGGTGCATGACGTCGATCATGTAGTCGGCGACCTGATCCGCCGCCGTTGAACCGCTCGTCGAGCACCGCGCCTTGCTTGTTCGTCTGCGCGAAATAGTAGCGCGTGAAGTACGTGTATCCCGCCGCCCGCCGTGTTCGGGCAGATAGACGTAGGCGAGTTTCCCGCCGCTCAGCCGATCGACCGTGCGGCGGTTGTCCTCGATCCAGGCGAAGTTGCGTAGACGCGGTCTCGCTCGCCGACCGGCACGACACTGACACCTCGCGCGCGCCGTGCCGGACGGATCTTGGCCGACCCGCAGCACGACCGTCTTGCCCGCGGTCGCCTCGAAGAGCTGTAGATATCGTCGGTCGGCTTTGCACGTCGTCGCCGTTGACGGCGATGAGATAGTCGCCGACCGCGCACGTTCACGCCCGGCTGGGTCAGCGGCGCCCTGAGCTCCGGGTTCCAGTTCTCGCCCGTAGTAGATGCGCTCGAACCGATAGCGGTCGTGATCCACGGCGTAGTCGGCGCCGAGGAGCCCGGTGCGCGGCGGATGCGCGAGCGGCGGATCGCCACCGCCGAAGATGAACAGGTGGCCGACGGTGAGCTCGCCGAGCGCTTCGGTGAGCAGATAGCGAGGTCGTGCGCGGCTCGCGAGGTTCGGCACATACGCGCGCGTACTTCGCTTCGGCGGCCGCGAGGTCGAGCCCGTGGTAGTGCGGATCGTAGAAGAAGTCGCGCTCGACGCGCCACGCCTCGTGGTACATCTGCTTCCATTCCGCGCGCGGATCGACCGCGATCTGAACGTCGCCGAGGTTCAGCGTCCCCTCGCCCGGCTTCGGCGGGCCGTCGACGCTGGCGATGGTCCACTGGCCATCGGCGCGATACAGCATCTTCGTGCCTTTGGCCGAGAGGCGGAACGTCGTCGGTTCGCGCTCGCCGACATCGCCGCCTGGGTCAAAGCCCATGATGCCATCGACGAGCTTCACGAGCTTGCGGCTCGTGAGATCCCACTTGTACAGCGCCTGCCGCGTCCCGGCGTTGTCTTCGGCCGACATCGGCGGCTTGTCGACGGTCTCGAGGACGTAGATCGTGCCCGGCCGCGCCGGCCACCAGGCCACTCCACCGCCGGTCGCCAAGGGAGGGCGAGAATGCGTTGGTCAATGTTTGCAAGGTCGATGCGAACATCAGTCGACGCTGGCGCATGCTTTCTTAGCCGTATCGGCCGGCGCCTTACGTCGTATCGGCCTTCTCATCGTCTGAGAGCGGGCATGAGCGGCGACGGTTTGTCGTTGCGCAGCACAACGAGGTAAGGTTGCGCGTCACCGGGCGATCGTAGCTCGTCATGTCGAGCCAGCCCGCTGAAGCGCCGGCATTGGTGCTGGCCGTGAAGTACAGGTACTCCCCGCCCGGTCGAACGCGGGGAACCTGAACGTCGCTCATAGGATCGGTGACCTGCGTCGCCGTCCCGGTCTCGAGCGAATACAGGAAAACCGCGTGGAAGTGATTGGCGAGGCTCCGCGTGTAGGCGATCCACTTGCTGTCCGGCGACCACACCGGATCGATCGAGCGCCAGGGGGCTTCGTATGGATCGGTGTCGACCTTCGTGGACTTGCCGGTGGCAACGTCGAGGTACCAGAGGTTCAGGCGCTTGTCCAGGTAGCTGATCTTCTTGCTGTCGGGCGACCACGCGGGCGAATAGTAGAACGACGGGGCATCGCCGAGCGTGATCGAGCGCGGCGGGCCGTGCCGTTTTGCGGGACGATGTGCAGCGCGTACTCGCCCGACGGCGTCGGAGAAGAACGCGATCGATCGCCCGTCGGGCGACCACGCGGGGTCCGCTCCATGACGCCGGGCGTATTGGTCAGATTGCGCACATCGCCCTTCTCGGCCGGCACCGTGAGGATCTCGCCCCGGGACTGGAACACGGCGCGCGCGCCATTCGGCGAGATGTTGGCGCGCGAGGATCGAGGGCGCGGCGGGCAAAAAGTGGGGACGCACGTTCGGGAGATCGCCCTCGACCGTAATCGGAATCTGCGTCGACTGCTTGGTCTTCGGGTCGAACAGGAACAGTGAGCCGAATTGCTCATACACGATCGCGTCCGGGCCCGGCGGACGCGATTTGATGTCGAGGCCCGTGTTGTTGACGACCTTCGTCACCTGCTTGCCGTGCGTGTCGTACTCGTACAGCGTCGTCGGCCCATCGCGGTCTGACAAAAAGTAGACGGAAGTGCCGACCCACATCGGCCGGCTGTCGTTGCTGTTCTCGCGCGGGATACGCTCGATCGATGCGTCGGACATAGTGACGAGCCAGATCTCCGAATGTCTCGCCGCCGCGATAGCGCTTCCAGATCTCGTTCGCCGGATCGTTCGGCATGATACGCGAGCCGCGACCCATCGGACGAGAACGACCCGCTGTATCCGCGAGGCAGCTAAACTTCGGTCGCCGGGCCGCCATCCTTCGAGACGGTGAACAGGCTGGCGATAGCGACTGTAACTCGTCCGCGGCGAATGGAACAGGATGCGCTTGCCGTCGGGCGTCCAGCCGACCACGCCATCCGGCGCCGGATGATACGTGAGGCGTTTCGGTACCCCGCCATCAGCGCTGACGACATACACGTCGGTGTTGCCGTCATACGTGCCGGTGAAGGCGATCAGACGAGCCATCCGGCGAGTACGAGGGGTCCGATGCCTCGCCATTCCCGGCGGTCAGACGGCGAGCCGCGCCACCGGTTCGCGGCGCCGTCCAGATGTCGCCGCCATAGGCGAAGGCGACCGACGTTCGGCTGATGGTAGGCTTTTGCAGCAGTAGACGGGCCCGTCGTGGTCTGGGCCTGAAGGAGCGGGACGATGCCCGCCACGAGAGCAAGGAGAATCGCATACCAACACAATGGCGAACAGATACCGTGACCCGCCAGAGACGAGCAGGCCGACCGCTCGTGTAACGAGACTGCCACGCGGGCGGGTGGTGCCTGAGCCCGAACGCATCTTATCCCGACTATGATGAGTGGCTCGGCAAGCGACTCGGCCTTGGAGCTCGGTGCTCGCGTCATTCGCGGCGTACGTCGACGGTGGCCGCGGCAGCACACGAGCGTTTTCGAGATCGCCTACGATCGCAACGCACAAGGACGATGCGATCCGCGCGCTCGAAGGACACACGACGGCGTGCGGCGGATCGCGGTCGCCATCGATCTGCCGCTCCTCATCACCAAACGCGTCAAGTTGCCGGCGCTCTCGGCGGCCGAGCGCCGCAATATCCTGTTGCTCGAGCCGGAGCGGTTCTTCGCCGATCGCTCGCTCGGTTTGTGCCGGCGGTCCGGGCCGACTCTGACCTCGTGTTCGCGGTCCAGGACGAGCCCTCGCCGAGTGGGTCCGCGCGCTCGAGCGCATCGCGCCCGTCGACTCATTGAGCCCGCGCCAGTGTCACTGGCCCGCGCGCTGGGTCATGTCGGGATCACTGACGGGATCGTCGCCTTGGCGACGGGTGCGTACATGGAGCTGGCGACGGTCAGGTCGTCGCCGCGCGGCGCGTGTTCAGAGGTCAGGATGGGCGCATACGGCGACCATCACCGTGCCGGCGATCGGCGATGTGCCGGCCGCGTTCGCCCGCCTACGGCGCCGCGCTCGAAGGTGACGCGCCGATGGCGTTTGCCGACGACGCTGGTCGCGCCACACACGAGAAAGCGATTACGGGGCGAAAGTCGACGGGAGCTCGCGACCGCGACTGCTGCCTGGCATCCTCGCGCTGGTATTTGCGTTCACGTCACTCGATTCCTGGCGCGACGAGCCGTCAGACGAGATCGAGGCAAGTCTCCCGGCGTCGAAACAGCGGGCCGCGCCCGCGCTCGCGCTCGAGACCGAGCTCGAAGCGCACGCCCAGCGCTCACACGCGATTCGCGAGATCGAGGCGGAGCGCCCGGCGCGATTGAGCGTGTTGCTGGCGTTGTCCCGCCAGCTGCCTCCCGGGGCGTTCGTCAGGGGGATTCGCGGTTCGGGGAGCGACTGGCAGCTCGATGGCTACGCGCCGAACGCGTCGAACGTCATCGCCCGCCTCGGCGCGGCGCCAGAGTTCAAGGACGTGCATTTCTTGTCGGCGATGGATCACGCGCAGGTCGGTCATCAATCGTATGAGAGTTTCGCGCTCGCCTTTCGATTCGTTTCAGCGCCTTAAACCCCGCGAGCGGCGGGTCGTGATAGGCGGAGCGATCGTCAGCGCGGTGGTGCTGGTGATCGCCGGCGTCGTGCTGCCGTTCACCGATCATTGGGCGGAGCGCGAGACGGGTTACTCGGCCAGCCGCGATCAGTGGGTACGGTTGTCGACACTCGTGGCGAGCACCGACGCGCTCAAGCACGCGCTCGATGCCCAGCGCGTGGCGTTCGCGGCCGACGAGGACCGGCTCGTGAGCGGGTCCGACGCCGGCGCTCGCGGCGTCGACGCTGCAGAATGTCGTGCAGGGATACGCCCAGGCGAGCGCGGTCGCGCTACAGCGGATCGACGTCGCGGGCGAGGCGCACAAGGACAAGCCCGGCCTGCTGGCGATCCCGGTCGAGCTGTCGGGCACCGAGCAGTGTCAGCAGCTTGGTCGATTTTCTCCCGGCTCGAGCACGGCAACAAACTGCTCGTGCTCGATGAGTGGAAGTCAATGCCGGCATTGACACGCCCGAAGCATCGATCAACGACGTGGGCGGCCAGCAGCAACGGACGTTGACGTGGACGGTCAAGCTGCACGGGCTGTACCGGAAGGACCGGGGGGACAATGAGATCGCGCCCGTGCCCGTGCTGTTCGGTGCCGCCACCGTGCTCGCGCTGTCGGGCTTGTGGCTCCGCGTCGCAGGCCCCCGCTGCCCAACGTCCGATCCCGTGCAGCTGAGACTGCCGGCCCAGCAAAGCCCCGGCCGCGGCCGTGGCGACATCGCGCCCGCCAACTATCAGCCGATCGTCGCCCAGAACATCTTCGCGCAGAGTCGTGCGGCCGCGCCGGCCAAGCCGCCGGCGCCGCACGGACGAAGGCCGCGTCCGACAGGGCCGACGACTACGAGTTGCGCGGGACGACGATCGGCCCGCGCGGCGCCATGGCGCTCATCGGTGCCGACGATCCATCGCGTCGGAGACATCGTGGACGGCGCGAAGCTGGTAGCGATCACCGATTCCACCGTCACCCTCGAACGCCCCAACGGGGCCCCTGGTGCTCCACGTGCCTTACTCTCAACGCAAGAAATTGTGAAAAAGTGACGGCTCGCGACATTAGTAGCGGTCACCGCCTCGCCGCTCCGACCGTCGCGTCGCGCGCGCAGGCGCAGACGATTCGCATCAATTACGTCAACGCCGATCTGGGCGATGTCATCCGGTCGCTGGCCGCAGCGCATGGGCGTGAACGTCGTGCTGTCCGATGTCCCGCGCGGCGGATCACCTTCCAGACGCCGGAGCCGGTGCCCGGCGCCAGGCGGGCGCCGTGCTCGAAGGGATCCTCGAGGCACAGGGGCTTGTGCTCGTGCAGAACGGTCCGGTGGCGCAGGTGATGCCCGAGGACAAGCGGCCGGCGACCGGCCCGATTCATACGGGAAAGAGATTTCCGATCCGCCGCCACTCGGTTTGGTCACGCAGATCGTGCCGCTCGACTACGTGCGCGCCGAGGAGGCAGTGCAGCTGCTCACGAAGTCGCGGAGCAAGACTCGCGCGCATCGAGGTCGTGCCGCGATCGAACGCGGTGCTCGATCACGGACCGCGGCGTCAACATCGCGCGGTATCTCGATCTGCATCCGCCCGGTCGACGTCAAGACCGGCGGCGAGGCGGGACTCAGCACGTACGTGTATGCCGCTCAAGCACGCGAACGCCGTCGAGCTGGCGACGACACGCTGGGTCAGGTGTTCGGCGCGACGTGGCGCGCAGCGGCGCCGCGGCAGCGGGTGCAGGCGCTCGAAGGGAAAGGCCTGTCGTCGTGCGCTCGGGAGCATGCAGCAGCACGAGAATGCAATCGGTGCAGCCAGCGCTTGGCGTCAGATGCCGGCGCGACGACGCCGCACCGCGTCGAGCGTAGCGGCGCCGGTGGATTCGGCGCGGACGGCGGGTTCGCAGAAGTGCGCGCTCGTCGGCGGCACGATGATCGTGCCCGGATCAGGCGACGAACTGCGCTCGTGATCCGGACCGCGCCGCCCAACTTCTCCGTGCTGCAGGAGACGATCGACCGACTCGACGTGCGGCCGCCGCAAGTGCTGCTGGAGGTGCTGATCGCCGGAGATCAACCTCGACAAGAACACGTCGTACGGGATCAACTGGCAACTCGTACTCGCACGCGGGACTTGCAGCGGCGACAGCACGCGCGGCGTGCTCGGCGGCTTCGGTGCCCAGAACTTCTCGGGGACAGCGCCCTGACGTCGCTCGGCGGCCTCGGGATGCGCGTCGTCAGCTTGGCGCCGTCAACGTGCGCGGCGTTGCTGCAGGCGGTCGCGGCCCACACGAACGTCCGCGTGCTGTCGGCGCCGCGCGTGCTGGCGCTCAACAACGAGCAAGCCCGCATCCTCGTCGGCAGCGAGGTGCCGTTCACGTCGGCGACGCATCAGCGGCATCACGTCATCGGTCGATCAGGTCGTCGCAGTATCGCAATGTCGGCACGCAACTCACGGTCCTGCCGACCGATGAACAACGACGGCTACGTGACGCTGCGGCTCCTGCAGGAAGTCAGCGAGCTCTCGACGTCCACGGTCGCCGCGGCGCAGAACGCGCCGATCATCACGACGCGCGAGGCCGAGACGAGCGCGATCGTCAAGAGCGGACGGCACGGTCGTGATCGGAGGACTGATCGGCGGACAGCGGAGCGACATCGAGAGCGGCATCCCGATCCTCAAGGACATTCCGCTGATCGGTGGCGCTGTTCAAGAGCAAGAGCACGATCGACCAGCGCCAGAGCGAGCTCGCGATTTTCTTGACGCCCGTACGTCGTGTTCAGGGATGAGCAGGCCGATTCGCGTGCTGCAGCAGGAGCGCGAGCGAAGATGCCGGCTGCTCAAGGAGCCGCTCGACAGGTCTTCGCCCCCAAGCCGCAATGACGGCGTGCCGAGCTCCGCATGCGGCGGCGGTCGGGGCGCTGGCGCAGCGCCTCTCGCCAAGTATCTCGAGGAGCATTGTCTGGTCCCGCGTCGCTGTCAGCGACGCGGGGCGCTGGTCGTCGCGGCCGGCGCGCTACTGCGATCCGACCGTCCTCGACGAGCTGGCGTGGCACTACGAGCGGCCCGGTCACCTCATCGATGCGCCGGCAGCGGAAATCCAAGCGGCCGTCATGTCGGCGCAATCGGAAGTCCGCGGCCGGAAGTCAAAGCCAGCGACAGCCTGATCGTCCTGCTCCGACGAAGAAGAAGCACGATCGATGACCTTCGCGCGCTCGCCAACCAGGCGCCGGTCATCAAACTGGTCAATCTCCTGATCCTCGAAGCCCTGCGCGCGCGGGCCAGCGACGTGCACTTGGAGGCCGACAGCTGACGGGCTGCGGGTGCGCTACCGCATCGATGGCGTGCTGCAGGAGATCTCGCACCCCCCGCGGCAGTATCAGGCCGCGGTGATGAGCCGCGTCAAAATCATGGCGGGGCTCAACATCGCCGAGCGGCGGCTGGCGCAGGACGGCCGGATCCGACTGCGGCTGTCGGACCGGGAGCTCGATCTGCGCGTGTCGATCACGCCGACCCTGCATGGCGAGAGCGTCGTCCTGCGCATCCTCGATCGCGGCTCGGGCGTCCGCGACCTGAGCGAGCTCGGGATGCCGGCCAGCGGTGCTCGCCGGGTTCGAGCGACTCGTGCGGCAGCCTCACGGCATCGTGCTGGTGACGGGGCCGACGGGATCGGGAAGACCACGACACTGTACGGGGCGATCGACCGGCTGAATCAGCCGAGCGTCAAGATCGTCACGGTCGAGGACCCGGTCGAATACCAGATGAAGCGCGTGACGCAGATCCCGGTCAACCCGAAGATCGGGCTCACATTCGCCGCCGCGCTCCGCTCGATCCTGCGGCACGACCCGGACATCATCATGGTCGGCGAGATGCGCGATCGCGAGACCGCGGAGATCGCGATCCAGGCGGCGCTCACCGGGCATCTCGTGTTCTCGACCCTGCACACGAACGACGCGCCGTCGGGTGTGACGCGGATGGTCGACATGGGCATCGAGCCGTATCTCGTCTCGGCGACCGTGCTCGGCATCGTCGCGCAACGGCTCGTTCGCATGATCTGCGACGCATGTGCCGTCGGGTACCAGGTGGCTTCCGGCGGGACGAGGCTGCGACGTGTGGCGGAACAGGATATCGCGGACGCACCGGCCTATATGAGCTGATGCCGCTGAGCGAGACATGCGCGAGCGCATGGTGCAAGCAAGCGCCGCTGGCCGAAATGCGCGCGGCGGCAGGCGCCGAGGGGATGGCGTCATTGCGGGAGGCTGGCTGGGGCAAGGCGCGAGCAGGGGTCACGACCGCCGAAGAAGTCCTGCGGCTCACGCGCGACGAGGCTGTACGAGTGAGCGTGCCGTTCCGCTACCGCGCCGCGACGCGCGAAGGGCAGGTGGTCGAGGGCGTCATGCAGGCGCCGTCGCGACAGATCCGTGGTCGACGGCTTCCGGCGGCAGCAACTATTCCCGGTCACGGTCGACGAAGCCGTCGTCGGCGAACGCGCCAAGAGCGGCAAGCGCCTGGGACGTGGCGCGGCGGTCGCGCTGTGGACCCGCAATGCCGCCACGCTGATCGGTGCCGGCGTTCCCGTCGACCGCGTGCTCGCATTCACGGCCCAGCATGCGGCGCACGAAGGGCTCGCCGAAGCCGTGAGCACGTGCGGCGCGCCGTGCAGGCTGGATCAGGGCTCGCGGACGCGCTGGCGAGAGAACCGCGATACTTCGATCCGCTGTTCGTCGCCATGGTCTCTGCGGGCGAGTCGAGCGGCGCGCTCGACGTCGTCTTCGAGCAACTCTCGCGGCAACTGGAGGAGAGCGCCGAGCTGACGTCCCAGGTGCGCTCGGCGCTATTGTATCCCGCGCTCATGGCGGTTGTCGCCTGCGTGGGCATCGGCGTCCTGCTCGGGTTCGTCATCCCGCGATTCGCGGCGGTGCTCGCGGACATTGGTGGCACGCTGCCGCTGTCGGCGCGCCTCCTGCTCGGCGCGAGCGCGGTCATCAGCGGCGGCTGGTGGCTGTGGCTCGTCCTGGTCGTCGGCGCGGTGTACGTCGGCGCGCACAGCGCTCGCGCAGCCCGATATGCGGCGGCGCATGGCACGCGGCGCGACTCGCGGTGGCCCTACCTCGGCGATCTCGAGCTCAAGTACTCGGCGGCGCGCGTTCACACGGACGCTGGGACTCTTGCTCAAGAGCGCCGTGCCGGCGCTCCCCGCGCTCAAGATCGCGCGCGCTTCGGCGTCGAATCTCGTCGTGCAGGAGAGCATCGATCGTGCCGCGGCGGCGATCGCCGAAGGGAGCGCGCTGGCGTCGGCGCTGTCCGGGCGTCTGCCGCCGCTGGCGTTGCAGATGCTCGCGGTTGGCGAGGAAAGTGGACGCCTCGACGAACTGTGCCTGCGCGTCGCGGACACGTATGACGGCGAGGTGCGTCGGGCGATGCGCACCGCGGTCACCCTCATCGAGCCCGCGCTGATCCTGACGTTCGGCGCGCTGGTCGGGTTTGTCGCGCTGGCCATGCTCCAAGCGATCTACGGCATCGACCTCAAAACGTTCTAGGCGATGCGGTCGCTCTTCCCAACTCTGTAGCGTGAGGCGTGTCCCGACGATGACATAGATGGCCTGGATCTCGTGCGCGATCGGCGAGCCGTGGAGCCAGCCGCGACTGACGATCATGACGCGAGTCGGCGCGACCGTCATGCGGCGGGAAGCCATCGGCCGAGCCGGGCCGGGCCCGGGTCGGCGGAACTCATCGGCGGACGAGAACATCTCGCCGGCGTCGCGCCGCTGCACGATCGTGCGGGCTACAGCGGGGCCGATGCCCGGGAGCGCGGCGAGCACGGCTTCGGGCGCCGAGTTGATGTTGACAATGCCGTCGCTCCAGATCGTGACGTATGGCGCCACGGCGAGCGCCAAGGCGTCGTCGCCGCCCGGCACCCGCGCGAGCTCGCCGAACCGGGCAACGGGTTCGGCCTTGAGCGCCTCGGCGACGGTGGCCGCGCGGTCATTGGAAACGAACTCGTGAAACAGATTCCGGAGCGTGCGTTGGCTCGCAAGGTTGAGATCAATGCGCGCGTTCAGGTCGAGGATCGCGACGTCGAAGAGCGTGTTCCCGATCGACTGATGGCGGAGCGAGCGGTTCAGCGAGTCGAGACGGCGAAACGCGGTCGCGCGATCGGTGGCTTCCGGAGCCGAGTCGACGAGTTGCGCGATCGACGTGCGGGCCAGGAAAACGCCGCTCTCGGCCGCATAGCGGGCGGCGGCGCGAGACTTGAGGGCAATCAGCATCTGCCCCTCGGCGCGCGCGCGCGATCCGACCTCGGCGGCCACGACACCGAGGAGCACGAGCAGGGACAGAACCAAAATCAGCGCGACCCCGCGGCGGTTGCGGGTCATCACCATGTGTCCGTCCCTCGCGCATCGGGCTTCGTCAAGCGATCGAGGTCGAATCGCTGGCCGCTCGGCAGAAAGACGGTGACGGTGACTACCGAGTAGCCACTCGACCAGGGGCGGCGCGTGACCTGCGTGCGAAAGCCGTTCGGCAACGGATCCGGTTGGCGGCCGAGCTTGACGAGCTCCATGGCGTCTTGGGCATACGAGACCGCGTCTGACCACTGGCGCGCGCTCCCAACCAAGCGGTGACTTTGGGAGAAGAGCTCGAGATAGCTCGTGCCGACCATCGTCAAGATGACGAGCGCGACCAGGACTTCGAGCAATGTCATCCCGCTGCGTCGCGTCAAGGTGACAATACCACGCGAATCGGCATCACGGCCGATTACCGAATTGTGCCAGAGCGCGATGGAGATCGCGCGAGGCATCACCTTTGTCTCTGTCCAAGCCGACCGCCACTGCAAGCCATCGGCTTCGAGGACCTGGACGTCCGATCGAGTCACGTCGGGTACACGGAATGCCACCTGGGTGGCTGGCGCGTGCCCGAGTGGCGTGGCGACGAACGAGAGGCCGCGCGAATCAGGTACTATCGTGATCCGCCAATCGTAGTCCGGGTCGAGCGGCGCGGCTCCGCCCGCGGAGACAAACGACAGACGGCCGTTTTGGAGGTCGAAGCCCGGGTCGCCTGGACGGGTGGGGATTCGAGCGTTCCGAAGCGCATCGGTGAGCAACGTGCGGACGGCACGGGCGCTTTCGACGTCGTTCAAGTGCGACGTCAAGCGAGCGCGGGCGTCGATCGAGACCTGGGCGGCGGAAAATGCCAGGAGCGCAATGAGACTGGTCAGCACGATCGCGACCATGATCTCCAAGAGCGTGAAAGCGCGCCGACACCGCATGCAACAATGTCGCTACGTGTTCTTGCGAATGCCACGGCCAGCCGTGTAGCATCACTGTCATGAGACGTGGGTTCACGCTGATCGAGCTGCTCGTGGTGATCATTGTGCTCGGGTTGCTCGCGACCCTCGTGGGGCCGCGCATTCTCGGGCGGATCACCGAGGCAAGAGCGCCACCGCGCGCACGCAACTGTCGCTATTGGAGACGGCGCTGGACAGCTACAAGCTCAATGTCGGGTCGTACCCGACGAGTGAGCAGGGGCTGGATGCATTGGAGAAGGTCCCCACTCGGGAGCCCGTGCCGATCAGCTGGCGAGGGCCGTACTTGCGGCGCAATGTCCCCAATGACCCGTGGGGACGGCCGTACGATCTATAAGAGCCCTGGCGAGCACAACCCAACGTCGTTCGATGTCTCGACCTTGGGCCGCGACGGGCAACCCGGCGGCGAAGGCGAAGACGCTGAACGTCATGAACTGGAAATAACCTGTAGCTCGCAGATCAGCGGGTCGAGCTTCACGACCGCGGCGGCAGCGGCGGTGCTGCGCACGTCGAACGAGCAGCTGCCGATCGGCGATACGATGAGCGTCAGCGGGGACTGCGAGAGTCGGTCCATGCGTCCCCGTGCAACGTCGCCCTCGACCGGAAGTCCGCCGCCTTCCATGTGCCACTCGCCGGTCGGCTCGATGCGGACGTAGATCACCTCGCCGCGGGTGGCCGCGGTGTTGCGGGCGGCTTGGACCACGGCCGTGAGCTGGCGCTGGCGATCGTACGTGGTCGGGCGCAGCAGTAGAGGCGCCACGAGGCCGGCAGCCAGGCCCATGATCACCAGCACGACCAGCATTCTCGATCAGCGTGTAGCCGTCGCGGCGCATGGCGGGAAAACTAACGGCCGGAGCGGCAGTAGCGCCGCCCCGGCCGTTGTGTGCACTCGTGCGAAGAACTACTAGAACTTGAAGAACGGGAAGAAATCCGTGATGGCCGGCGCGTTCGTCGGGGCATACGGATTGGCCTTCGTCGTGATCGGGTTGGGCATATTGTCGCGCGTGTCGGCCGCGATCGTCGGCAGGCCCCAGTTGTGCTCGACAAACTTGTCGAACGACACGTGGTCACCGTACGTGTGCACGACACCAACACCCTTCGAGAACGGCGACACCACGATCAGCGGCATCCGGGTGCCGTCGCCGAAGAAGTCGAGCGGCTGGACATAGCCAGAATCCCAGTACCCACCGCCCTCATCCTGCGTGATGAAGATCGCCGTCTGGGCGAAGAGCGCGGGGTTGGCCTGTACCATCTCCACGATCTTCTTCACAAAGCCTTCGTAAAGATCCCACTTCGACGACGCCGGGTGACCGTCGAGGAACGCGTCGGGCTTGACGATCGAGACGGCCGGCAAGGAGCTGTTGGTGATGTCGTTGTACAGATCGGTAATGTCCTTGAGGTTCGAGCGCAGCTTGGGGTTCGTCATGATCTGCGTCGAGTACAGGAACGGATTGCAGATGTTGCAATACGTGCTGGCCTCGCCGGTCTCGGTGCCGTTCGCCCAGCCTTCGCCGTAGTAGTGCCACGATACGCCGTGGTTCGACAGGAGCAGGCCGATGTTCGGCTGCCGTGTGGGCGGGACCGTGAAGACGTTGGCGCCGAGCGGGGCCGCCGCACCCGTGCCGAAATAGCCGGGGTTGTAGTTGTTGACGAGGTAGTACGCGCCTTTCTTGCAATCGTTCTTGCGGATCTTGTAGGGCAGCTGCTTCTCGTAATCGCGAATCGCACCCACGCCAGGCTGCGTCGCGTCGGAGCAATTGATGTACGAGCCGCCGCTGTAGCCGTCTTCGACCCAGTAGTTGTTCGTGCCGGGTTGCGAGTTCGGATTTTCGATCTGGTTCGACGGCGGCGTCACTGGCGCACCCGTGGAGTCGGCATAGTAGATGCCCGTGCCGAAACCGAGGATGATGTGGTTCGCGCCCGTTCCACCCTGGAACGCCTGGTGAAAGTTGTCGCCCATCGCGTACTCGTTGGCGAGCGCCGTGAAGTACGGAGCGGAGCCCGTGGCGACGTTGAAGTAGCCCATCGAGGTCGAGCCTTCGCCCGTCGTCTCATCGTTGAAGCCAGCCGGCTGAGCCTTGCCATTCTGGCCGGCGCCCTGCGTGATCTCGGTCCAGGGGAACAGGTCGGACTGGCAGCCGCTCGGATTCTGCGGCGTCGCGGCCTTGATGTCACAGTCGAGCTGCTGCACCATCTGATAGAAACGGTGGACAGGGCTGGAGCTATAGTCGTTGTACGAAATCCAGCGGGTGAGGTCGTACGGGCCGTTCGGGAGGTTCGGCGGGAAGCGGTTGTCGATTTGACCGTTTGGCTGTCCCGTGCCGCCGGTCGCGAGGCGATAGTAGCTCTCGTACCAGAGGCCGGGCTCGACGAGGTGAGCGGCCCACGCCGTCGCAAACGGCGGATCCGTCGGCGCGCCGCCCGTGGGCTCCGCCGGCAACGTGCTGAACAGACCGGTCTTCGGCGGGTGCACCGAGTACGCGCCGGGCTGGCTCGCCTTGAACTGCTGCGCCTTCCAGAAATTCGGGCCGGGTGTCCCGTCGGCGTTCACGATCCCTTCCGACAGGATGTTCCACACCGTCGATCCCTTCGGCGGCGTATACGTGCCAAAGATGTGATCGAAGGTCCGGTTCTCGCCGATGATGTAGATCACGTGCTTGATCGGCGTCGCCGTGTTGTTATCGTTACTTCCCTGCGCGTGGACCGGGATGCTGAGTGCGCATCCGGCGATCACACAACCCGCGATCGTACGTCCCAGGTTTCCTACTGTATTCATGCGTGTCCCCCGCTCGAGTGAGTGCAGCGACGATTCTGGCGCGAGCGGACAGTACTCCCCGCGAATAGCGAGACTGTCACAGTCCCGATCGCGCGGTGGCACGCCATCGTCTTGAACCTGTGACACACCTCGGCCGTTAGCGCATCGTCACAGCAGACGGAACGGTCCCACTCGTGTCGGTAAGTGCGCGGAGAAATGCAATGAGATCGGTCTTCTCGGTCGTTGTGAGGTGCAACGGCTGATCGAACAATGTCTGATACGGCAAGTCGATACCGATGCCGACACCGCCGCCCGCGTCGTAGAAGTCCACGACATCATCGAGTGTAACGAAGACACCGTTGTGCATGTACGGCGCGCTGACCGCGGCGTTGCGCACGGTCGGCACCTTGAACGCGAAGCAATGGCTGCTCACGTTGTCAATGACAGCCCGTCCCGGATCTGGATCGATCGTTGCATTGTGCAATGTCACGCGTTCGGGAACGCCAATGATCTCGGGATCGCTCGTGAGGTACGTCGGTGGCTGCACACCGTTGAAGAGCGGCGCGAAGTGACAGGTCCCGCAGCGCCCTTTGCCCATAAAGACCGTAAACCCGCGTCGCGCCGCCTCGCTGATTGCGGCGCCGTCGCCGCGTATCGCTCGATCGAACGGCGCGTTGAGCGCGATAAGCGAGCGCACGTACGCGGCGAGCGCCACGCGCAATGACGTGGGTGTCACAGCGTGCTCTGGGGTCGCACCGAACGCCGCGGCGAACGCGGCGCGATAACTCGAATCGGTGCCGACTCGTGACGCGGCGGTGTCCGAGCGAGCTCCGCATTCTCATCAGCATTCGCGAGAACGGCGGCGATCTGCTGCTCGAGCGTTCGCACGCGCTCGTCGTCAAAGTACGCGGGCTGCAGCGCCGAGTTGATCAGCGTAGGCGTGTGGCGCGCTGGCGTCGCGCCGGGAGGTGGCGGCACGGGTGGAAGCAACGACGTGCGTTTCGGGATGCCGTCGGTAAAGCCGTGCGTCGCAACGTGACAGCTCGCGCACGAGCGCGTGCCGGGACCCGACAAGCGCGGATCGGCGAAGAGCCGGGCGCCGAGCGCGATCAAGACTGGCGGGTCCATTCGTATGCGCGCGAATGGAGCCGAATAGGCCCACGGCTCGAACGCGCCGCTGTCGTACACGGATGCCGCCGACTGCCGCCACGCACGCAGATGGGGCATCGGGTCCGCGGCCCGCGCGGACCGCAACGTAGCGAGCGCGTGCGACGCGGGGATGCTGTAGCGCGTGACGAAGGCGAAGCGATCCATGGTCTCGAACGTCACGTGAGTACGGAGATAGTCCGCGGCGTCACGCAGCGCGCGATGAACAGTGGTGTCCGGTGGAACGAAATCACGCACGCCGTCGAGGGCGGCCGCGGCATCCAGCAGGGCGTCGTCCTGGCGATCGGAGTCGAACCCGGCGATGTCCAACGTGCTCACCCGCGCGACCTCGGCCCGCGCGGCATTGAAGATCGCGACCTCGTCGACCTCGACCGTAGCAATGAACGTCTGCAGGATGGCAATGCGCTCGCGCATCGCGTGAATCCGCGCGAGGATCGCCCCACGCCCCAGTCGGGCAGCTGCGGGAATATCGCGCCTTCGATCATTGGAAAGGCGCCGGCAGTATTGTAGGGACGCGGCGAGACGTCCTCGCCCTCTTCCAATGGGCCCTGCAACGCGATCACGTCCTGCGGCGAGTAATAGGCGAGCAATGCTTCGGCGCGTTTGTAGGCGCTGCGCGCGTGACGGAACTCGCGCTGGGCGTCGCTTGCGCGATCAGCGCGGACGGCGGTCGCCAAGCTGTCGAGGGCAGCCCCTAGCGTGTCGAGCTGACTCTTGAATACGAGCGTGGCCGTTGTCGGCCCGGGGTTGGGTGCTGCGGCAACCAACAACACAGCGGCGAACGCCGCGACGAGCTTGAGCATGGTCCTTTACAAACGACGTATCGTGTCACGGTGTCGGGTCAGATCGGCAAGGACCTTGTCACGTTCGATGCGCTCCTTCAGCTTGATTCCATGCGATCCCTTCTATTGATGGCGATGGCCCTCATCGCGCCCGCACTGGCCGCGGCCCAGGACAACTCCGGGCAGCCCATCCTATCGCCGCGCGATACGACCCGCGCGAGCATCGGTTCCGCGCACCTGCTCGTCGACTATGGACGGCCGTCGAAGCGCGGCCGCCAGGTTGTCGGCAAGCTCATTCCGTACGACGATTGGTGGCGCACGGGCGCCAATGCGGCGACGACGTTCGTCACCGACAAGGATCTGGTGTTCGGTTCGACGACCGTGCCTGCCGGGACATACACGCTCTATTCGCTCCTGCAGAAGTCAGGTGCCTGGTTGCTCATCGTGAACAAGCAGAACAAGCAGTGGGGGACTGAGTATCATCAGGATCAGGACCTTGCTCGCATCCCCATGACCACGACATCCGTCTCGCCTTTCGTCGAGAAATTCGTGATCAACATCGTGCCACAAGGCTCCGGTGGCGCGATTCAGCTCGTGTGGGACACGATCGAAGGCACGGCGACGTTTACGACAAAATGAACTTCGCTCGCGCGGTGGTCGTCTCGGCGCTGTGCACGCTCGCGTGCGAGTCGAGTCCCGCCGCGCGAACGGTTGGTGTCACAAAAGGAATTGTGCCCGACCGGGATTCCGTCTACCGGGCGTATTTGCACCACCGGGTGCTGGAACAGCGGGCCGATACCATTGTCGACCGCGACCCTCGGACATCGGCCGCGTGGGACGATTTCCTGCGCACAATGCCGCCTCGAGGAGCAAGCGCTGTGGGATTCCTTGCGAACCGATCCGCATGCACCAACGGGGATCATTTTTGGGGACTCGGCGACCGCCAGGGCGCATCGCCGGTATGGGTATGTGCGAGGCACGGTGTGGGCGAGTGCGGTCGACTCCCAGGTGTGGGCCGAACAGCCGCGAAAATGGTCGGTCGCATTGGATCGGATTCTCGCCGCCCTGCGGTTCACGCGCGCGAACTGGCTGATCAACGGGCTGGCTCCATTGTCGTCGTCGGTTGTCGATATCGCGCCCGTGTCGGATACCACGGTCGGGGCGGGAGCGGGACCGATCACCGCCGCGTTGGTTGATCGACCAACCGCCGACACGCACGGGGCGGGGGTCGACTTGGATTCGTTGGGCGTGTTGCCTTCCACGCTCGTGGCGCTGCCGCTCCCGCGGGCCGTGCGCCTCAGGGCGCCAATGTAAAGTCCCGCATTCGTGACGTTGCCGCTGCTCTAGCCGGGGAATAAACCCGATCGGCCCCGTGATCCTCTGCGCAACACTTACTCCGTAGAGGTCACTGGCCATGAAGCGTCTTGTAGTATTGCCCCTCGCCGTTGGCGCCCTCGCTGCTTGCAGCGACTCGCCGACGTTGAATGTGTCCAAACCGTCGCTCGCCGTCTCGAATGCGGCCTCGACTGTTGTTGCAAATCCCGTTATTCAGTGGAATCGGGAAGTGCTCAAGATCGTGCGCACGCCCGGCGTGCAATCCCCGACGATCCACTCCACGTGGGATTTCGCCATTCTGCATGCGTCGATCTATGACGCCGTGAACTCGATCACCAAACGGCATCAGCCCTACAAGATCAATCTCGTGGTAGCCGCGGGCGCCTCGGAAGATGCGGCGGCGATTTCGGCCGGGCACGAAGCGCTGGTGAACCTGTACGAAGATTTCCGGCCGGAGCTGGACTCGATCCTACAGGCGTTGCTCGCGGCGATTCCCGACGGGAAGGCGAAGAACGAAGGCGTTCGCATTGGCCGCAAAGTCGCCGACAGCATTTTGGCCTTGCGGGCGAACGATGGCCACGACGCGACGCAGCCCCTGTTCAACGTGACGGGCGCGCCGGGCACGTGGCAGCCGATGCCGCCCAACTTCCAGCAGCAGCCGCAGTTCACGCAGTGGGGGAACGTCAAGCTGTTCGTGCTGTCGAACCCTCTGCAGTTCCCGCTCGGTCCGCCGCCGGCGCTCACCAGCCAGGCATTCATCAACGCCTTCAACGAAGTGAAGCGCGATGGGAAGCTCGGCGGCACGGCCTTGACCGCCGATCAGACGGAGGCCGGCAAGTTCTGGAACGGCAACATCCAGGATTACTGGCAGGAGATCACCCAGACGGCGGCGATCGGACACAACCTGAACACCGAGGAGACCGCCCGCGTGTTCGCGCTCCTCGATCTGTCGCTGGCCGATGACGTCATCGCGTACTTCTTCTCGAAGTACCAGTACGGGTTCTGGCGGCCGGTGACGGCGATCCGGGAAGCAGGCGCGCTGCACAATCCCGCGCTCGTTCCTGATACCACATGGCTGCCGCTCGTCACGAAGACTACACCCGACCCGTCATATCCCGGCGCGCACGCGGACGAGGCATGGTCCTCGGCCGAGATCCTGATCAACTTCTTCGCGACAAACAACTTCTCGTTCGCCGTCACGTCAGAGGTGCTGCCAGGGGTGACGCGGTCATTCACGAGCTTCACCGATGCGGCGCAGGATGCGGCCAACAGCCGGATCTATGCCGGTCAACACTACCGGACCGACGAGGATGCGGGGCACGAGCAAGGGTTCCACGTCGCGGACTTTATTGTGGATAACTTCTTGAGATAGATTCTCATGGCATGATCGATGAGCGGCGAAGAGCGCTGATTGCGGCTGGCATCGGCCTCTTCGTCCCTCGTCTCTGGCGTGGGCTCCCACCGTATGACGTGACGCGGTATGGTGCGAAAGGCGATGGTGTCACCAAAGACACCGCCGCGATTCAGCGTGCGGTCGACGCAGCCGCCCGCTCAGCCGGGACCGTTGTGCTTCCGGCTGGCAAGACATTCCTGTCCGGCACCATCGTGCTCAAGGACAACGTGACGTTGTTCATTGAGACGGGTGCGACGCTCAAGGCCACTGGTGATCGCGATGACTTCCGGGCACTCGGCGCACTCATAGTCGCGGTCAAGGCACGAGGTGTCACGATCGCTGGAGGCGGAGTCATCGACGGGAACTTCCGACCGTATTTCACCGAACGGGATTCCGGTGGATGGAAGGTGACGTCACCGTTTCTCGGGCCCTATGATCCGCTCTACGACAAGCCGGGAAAGGATCACCCTGACGGGCGGCCAAGGATAATTCTGCTCGTCGAGTGTGTAGGCGCGCGGTTGCAGGATTTCACGATTCGAGACGCGCCGACGTGGACGATTCACACCGTCGGCTGCGAGAACCTCGGCATCGCGAGCCTGACCATTCGCAACGATTGGGAAGTGCCGAATTGTGACGGCATGGGGATCGACCATTGCCGGCATGTCCGCATTGAAAATTGCGATATCCGGGCGGCAGACGATGGAATTGTCCTGCGAGCCTCGCGGGATGTTCAACGAATACGGCCCGTCCGAGGATATCGCCGTCACGAACTGCGTGCTGTCGTCACGGTCGGCCGCGATCAAGATCGACCCCGAAGGGCCTGGCACGGTTCGCATGGCATCGGTCACGAATTGCACGATCGAGAAGAGCAACCGGGGGATCTGCGTCCATGTGCGCAATGGTGGCCTCGTGGAGAACCTCGTGTTCTCCGACATGGTCATTACGACGGAGCTGCAGGAGTCACATTGGTGGGGCGCTGGCGAGCCCGTTCACGCGTCCTGCCTCGCGCGGAGCCAAGGTGCACCGGTTGGCGCTATCAGGCATCTCCAGTTCAATAACCTGATCTGCGCCGGTGAGAGTGGCGCGTATCTGCGCGGCGTGAGCGACGTGACGCTCGATAACGTGCAACTGACATATCAGAAGACCTCGGGCGTAGACGGTGGGTTCTACGATCTGCGACCCGGCGATGTGGGCGGCGGCGTTATCAAGCACCGGATCGCTGGTGTGTACGCCGAGTCGGCGGAACGGTTAGCCCTGCGCGGCGTAAGTGTGGCTGGCTTCGATCCGGCGCTCGAGGCGCATCACCTCAAGAGTTTCGAGTTGACGAGCTTCGAGGGGACTGGCGAGCGCGTCCTGGACAATGTGAGCTGAAGTAGCGACCGGGAGTCGTGCCGAACGATCGGCGGAAGGCTGCGACGAACGCACGGTCATGACACCATGCAAAGCGTAATGAGCTGGGCCCAGTCCATCGCCTGCCAGTGCAGCGTATACGCAGACGGGAAGACGATCGCCGAGGTCAGAATCGAGGGCCCATCGCCTTGGCGAGATCTCCGACATTCTGTAGCCGTCACGGTGAACGGCGGGTCCATCGTTATCCCGACTCATTCGACGGATGAGTGACCATGCACCTCCTCGCGATGGTCTTCCTCGTAGGGCAGCTGGGCACCGCGACATTTTCGGGCTACATGACCACAACGTTGATCCGTACACCTGCAGGCTGGAGGTTTCTCGCGGGTCAATCCTAGCCGCCGACTCGTACGGCAGTGTACTTTCGCGCACATGCGCGTTGTGCCCCTGATCTGTGTCGGTCTCGCGGTCGCATGGACGATTGCGTGCTCGACCAATACCGGTCCGTCGGGGCCAACGATCGGGCAGGAAGGGCCATCCGGAATCGCCGCGGGAGACGAATCGACATGTCTCCTGACGCAGGGCGGCAGCGCGTACTGCTGGGGAGCCGACACGGGCGGTGTCCTGGGGAACGGCACCTCAGTCGGGGTAGAGCTAGCCCCGATCGCGGTCACCGGGAACCACACGTACAGCGCGTTGAGCGGGGCCGAGTTTTTCCGGTGCGGCCTCTCTGGCGAGCTCCCGCTCTGTTGGGGCCAGACGCTGAACAACGGTCCAGGGAGTTTGTACAGTGACTCCGTGCCGACCTCAGTGACCTCGGGTCTGCCGCCGCTGGCCTCGATCGCCACCGGTCCGTCACACGCGTGTGGCCTCACGAAAGCCGGTATCGCCTACTGCTGGGCAGACTTACTTCGGACAGCTCGGCATCGGCGACACGCTGCGGCATCCCTCGGCGGTTGCGGTGGCCGGTGGGATGCGCTGGACGGCGATCTCGGTGGGATTCTGGCATACGTGCGCGCTCACCGCGGACAGCACCACGTTTTGCTGGGGCGAGAACCTGGTCGGCGAGTTGGCTGCCTCGCCCGACTCCATACCGTTGTCGACGACGCCGCTGGCAATCGCTGGAGCACCCAAGTTCGCCTCACTCTCCGCCGGCTCGTTGTACACGTGCGGTCTCACCGGGGCGGGTGTGCTCTATTGCTGGGGGTGGAACTACGCCGGCAACCTTGGCGACAGCACGACGACGAACACGGAAATACCGACGCCGGCGGGGCAACCCAATCTCGTCTTCAAGAGTGTCATCACATCCAGCGCGAACTCGATCGCGCTCACGACCTGCGGCATTACCACCGCGAATGCCGTTTACTGTTGGGGCTGGGGCGGGTATGGACAGCTCGGAAACCCGAGTGCGCCCATCGTGAGTTGCGATAGCATCACAACGAACACGGCGCCGTGCAGCAGCCTCGTGCCGTTTCCCGTGGCCGGCGGCCTCGAGTTCGCCACCGTGTCCATCGGCACGACTCACGCCTGCGGCGTCACCCTGTCGAGCACCGCCTACTGCTGGGGCACGAACGATCACGGACAGTTGGGCAATGGGACGACGCAATCGAGCGCCGTGCCCGTCGCCGTCAGCGGCAGTCTTGTCGCCAAGGAGCGTGTGACGGCCGCGGGCCAGCGGCGACGAGCCGTCATTCCATTCGCATCGCAATGACCGGATCGACGCGCGCGGCGCGCCGGGCTGGCAGCCAGCACGCCAGGAGCGCGACGGCCGTGAGGCCGAGCACCACGCCGACATAGGTCAGCGGATCGAACGGCGGAATGCCGAAGAGCAGTGTCGATATCGCGCGCGTGAATCCAATGCGCCGAGCACCCCACGATCAGGCCTAGGGCGGTCAGGCTCATGCCGCCGCCAAGCACGAGTCGGAGCACGCGGTCAGGCGCGGCGCCGAGCGCAATGCGGATGCCCAGCTCACTCGTGCGTTGGCTGACCGAGTACGAAATGACGCCATAGATGCCGAGCGCCGCCAGCGCCAGCGCGATCGCGGCAAATGCGCCGAGCAACACCGTGAAGAACCGCGGTTGGGCGACCGACGCGGCGAGCGCGTGATTCATTGTCGAATGTCATAGACCGGCACATCGGGATCGATCTCAGCTGACCGTGGCAGATGATCGCCCGCGTTGCGGTCGCGGGATCCAGCGGTCGTCCGGAGCACACCCGACACGTGGAAAGGCAGCGCGCCGTACGGGATATACGTCCAGGGTCGTACCAGTCCGCGAGTGACTCATCGCGGACATCGGCGACAATGCCAATGATCTCGCCTTGCGATGGTCAGCGTATCGGTTGGCTTGGGTCCCGTGGTGTGGGTGATGCCGAGCACGATGCGCTCGCCGATCGGGTTCCGACCCGGAGAAAAATTTGCGGGCGAAGGCTTGGTTGACGACGACAACGGGCGGCGTGTCCGCCCAATCTTCGGCCAATGTGAAGAGCGCCCCTTCAACAAGGGAATCGCCAGTGCGCGAAAGTATCCCGACGATACACCGGCCAGGTCTGTGCTCGGCTCCCGTCCGGGAAGGGCGGCTGGCTGCCCGACCACATTGAACGAAGTACTTGCCCCGAATGCCTTGAGCGCCGCGAACGGGTACGCGTCGGTGACGCCCACATCGATGGTGCCCGGCAAACTCCGGAGGCGGTCAATGAGGCTCGACGCGAACGCATTCGTCTGCGGGTCGTACTCGTAGCGCTTCGACATCAGGACATCGAAGGCGATCGCGCGATCGGCGCGGAACCCCGGGTCGACATGCGTCAGCCGCGCGAAGCTTCTCAGCAGGAGCCCCGCGCCCACGAGCAGGACCACGGCGAGGGCCATCTCGGCGACGACAAGCGCAGAGCGCGTCCGAGTCATGCGGCCCGAGCCGCCGCCGCTCCGGCCGCCCTCCCGGAGGCGCGTCGCGCTTCGTCCGTCCGCGAGGCCTGAACCGCGGGCGCGAGCCCGAAGAGGAGGCCGGTGACAATCGCGATGGTGGCGGCGAAGAGCAGCATGCGGCGGATTGACGGTCAGCTCATCGAGGCGAGGCAGCGGCATGCGGGCCATAGGCCCGCACGGCTTCGATCGCCCACACGGCGAAGATCGCGCCCAGGACAGCCGCGACGAGGGTGAGCAGCGCGTGCTCGGTGACGAGTTGCCGGGTGACGCGAGCGCGGGTGGCGCCGAGGGCGGTGCGCACGGCGATCTCGGTCTGTCGCCCGGCGGCGCGCATGAGCAGCAAGTTCGCAACGTTGGCGCAGGCAATGAGGAGCACCAGCACGACGGCGCCGAGGACCGCGAGCAGTGCGTTCTTTGCGGGGTCGACCATCTGCGCCTTGAGGGGCGCGACCCAGGCGTGGACGTTGGTGTTCGTCTTCGGGTACTGCGCGGCGAGTCGCCGCGCAACGTCGGCAAGATCCTCGCGCGCGGCCGCGACCGTTGTGCCCGGCTTGAGTCGCCCGAGGGCGGTCAGCTCGTGCATGGCCCGGTTGGTAGGGCTTGATCTCCCACGATTGCGAAATGGTAGGCGATCCAGACATCGGGCGTCTATGGATATGTGAGACCTTGCGGGGCAACGCCGACGACCGTGTACAGCGTGTCGTCGAGGCGGATCGATTTGCCCGGCAATGTGTGGATCGCCGTTGAAGTTGTCGCGCCACGTGTCGTACGAGAGGACGGCGACCAGGGGGGCAGTCGGCGCATCTTCGCCCGTCGCGAATACGCGGCCGAGCGCGGGCTGTGTGCCGAGGACCGAGAAGAAATTCGCGCTGACGCGCAATTCGTTGAGCCGAATGGTCTCGGTGCCGTCGCGACGCAGGCTGGCGGATTCCGGGGACTTCATCATCACGCAGACCGCTGAGCGTGCGGTTCTGGTCGCGATAGTCGGTCAGGTCCAACGGCGATGCGTCATCCGGGCCGCCGCTGGCAATTGGTCGACTGGATCAGCACGAGCTGACTCGGGATTCTTGAAGGGAGCGGGCGGATCAGCACCGTGTCGACGACGCTGTACACGGCCGTCGTCGCCCCAATTCCCAGGGCCAGCGTGAGCACCGCAATGGCCGTAAAGCCCGGGGTGTTAATGAGCTTCCGTACGGCGTACCTGACGTCATGGAGGAGCGTGTCCATATGGACCGCTCCTCTATGGAAGGACTCGTGCCTCGGTAACTCGTTGATTACACGCTATCTGCGACTGCGTGGGTGTTCGATTTTGAACGATGGTGTTCGGATATGCTACTGCTACTGCCGCGTATGATCGCCACGCGCGAACCGCTCGACGGTGAGAGCGTACCGCCGGCGCCGCTCAAGCAGTTGGAGCGACTGCGGTCCCGCCGCTCGCGCCGGCAATGAGCTCAATGTACACCGGGTCCGTCCCGGAGATGCCGGTGATCGGAGCCCGTTGATCGGACCAGGCGTTCACGATGAACGCCCGAAGCGGCGCGCGCTGCGGATAGAGTCCGCCATTGCCCGGCCACCGAGAAATGTTCCGGAAGTCGAAGCTCGGAATGGCGTTCGTCAGAATGCTCGTCGGGAATGAACGTCGCCGAGTCGAGCGAGCGACACCGTGTCGAGGGCCGTCGCGAGGCTCCAATCGAGCAGGGTCGCTTGCCACGAGAGCGCCGGTGACGTTGGTGATATTCGCGAGTCCTGATCTGCGTCACGTCGTTGATCAGCGCCTTGATCATGCCGGCTTCGGCGACGGAGTCGATCCGCTCGCGAATTGGTCGATCGTCCACCGCGCGATCGACCATCCCCGCGCCATAACGGCCAGGCGTCGTGCCGTTCAACGTCTGCGGAGACACTATCGACCGTCTGGAGCCAATGCTCGAGCCACGCCATGTGGCTGCCGAGGAACGTGTACGGACTCGTCGGCGTGTTGCACGCGGCTCGAGAAGCCGGTCACCTCGCAGCCGAGGGTCTCCGCGAAGCCCGCGTTGCCACGCCAGGTGGCCGTGTTATAGTTCCGGCCCCAGATCTCGGACGAGATCTGCGCTAACCCTTCCTCCAGCCAGACCTGCTCGAAGACCGTGGCGCTTGGCATGTAAATGTGCTGGCCGAGTGAGACAATGTGCTTCGACTCGTGGGCCAACGTCGGCCGGAACTCGCGCTGCCAGAAGGCGACGCTGTAGTCGACAATGGCACGAGGTGATAGATACATCTCGGTCTGGTTCGAGCTCGCCGCGACCGACGACGGCACGAGATCGCACGGGGATACAAAGGCCAGGATCTTTCCGCCGCCTTGCGTGCCGCTGGTGCTCTCGCCATTCAACACCGGCGTGAGGACGATCGGTGACTTTGCCGGCGCCGAGAGCTGCCCGTCGTATTGAAGCGGATCGCCAATGTACGTCAACAGGTGCTTGGCGTAGGTCAGCGTATCGTATTCTTGGCCCAATGTCGTATAGTAGGACGAATCGGGCCGATATTGCGCCGGCCAGTTCGTCAGGCTGGTGTCGGCGACGATCTGCACGTGCGCTCCGACGTACACGGTCCTTGCGCCAATGGTCGTGAATTGCGTGCAACTCGGGACCGGCACATTGATCGGATTCACGTCGCCGATCACTGTACCGACGAGCGACTGCGCACGGATGCCCGGCAAGGCCGCTTTGCCGGCCCGATAGGCGCGCCAGGCGGCCGACGCGCTTCTGAGCGCGCTCGCTCCGCGGAGGTCGCGATCGAGCCGCGCGACGTGGCCCGCCTCGGCGCGTCGCGCAAACGCGAGGTCACGCGCCAGTTGTGGATCGAGTGTTGGCCCGCGAGCGCTGCGTGGTGCGGCGCGGCGCTTGAGTGGACTCGCGGCAATGTGCGCCCGCAGCGACGCGACGCGGCTCGCGCCCTGCGCGTTGAGCGCGCCCGATAAGGTGAAATCTTCCGTGGCCGAGCTGGCGCTGTCGGTGTTCACTACCGCCATGAGGTAAATGCCGTTCGGCGCCAGCGTGAGGTTCGTGGCGAATTGCGGCGAGTCTGTGAAGAGAGCGGCTTGGCCGACGTTGAGCGTCGTCGTGCTGACCGCCGAGCACGGGACATTGAAGTTGATCAAATTCGAGGAGCTATTCAGCGAATAGTTGGAGGCACCCGACGCTGTACACCCGGCCGGCAGGTTCGAGAGCGTAATGGTGCCAGAGCCGTAGGGAACGTTCGGCACCGAGTACTGACCCGAATGAATTCGTGGTCACTGCGGGAAGGGCCGCGGCGCCCGTCGGAGTCACGGTGACGGTGGCCCCGCTGATGCCGGCGCCTTGGGTCAGGCTGCTGGTCACCGTTCCCATGAGGGTGCCGGTCTGGGCGCACGTCACCTGAACATTGACGGTGACCGTGTTGGCGTTCACGCCACTGTATGATTCCGCCGCCGGCACGGTGCAGTTAGCGGGGACATTCGAGACGGCGACCGTGCCGCCGCCCCCGGGGACGTTCGGGACCGAGTACGTGCCGTTGCCCGCGGATTGGACCGCCGCGGGGGCAGTGCCGGTCGTCGGGGTTACGGTCACCGTCGCGCTGGCGATTGCGCCCCCTAAGGAGCTCGAGATTGTGCCACTGACCGTCCCAGCTTGCGGCCCACTTGGGCCACTCGTGCTACAGGCGGCTATCAAACACACCACGGCCAGGGCCGTGGCGAAGCGAAGCACACGCACTCGAGTCTCCTGTTTGTGAAATTCCCGCAATGATAAGGACGAGGCTCACCCGCCCAAATTCTCAAATCGTAATGGCTGAGTCAGCTTGGTGGCTAGCCTAAGCGCGCGCGGCGAGTAATATCGGGAAGGAGCGGCCACCGGAGGTGACACAAAATCGATCATGTAACTGATGCGATCCGGAACGTCGGAATCGTGGGGCACGGCGGCACCGGCAAGACACAACTCGTCTCCGCGTGTCTTTTTACCGCGGGGATGACGCCACGACTCGGTAAAGTGGGTGACGGAACCGCCGTCACCGACTGGGACGAGGAAGAAGTGGCACGGCACGTTTCGATTCAGACGGGCATGGCGTACGCCGAGTGGCACGGGGATAAGGTCAATTTTCTGGATACTCCCGGCTACTCGGCATTTTTGTGCGACACGAAGGGGGCGCTGATTGCCGCGGACGCGGCGCTCATCCTCGTCGATGCTGCGGCGGGCGTGCAGGTCGTCACGGAGAACCGTCTGGGATTACGCGAACGAGTATCACCTGCCGCGCGCGTTCATCGTGAACGGCATGGATCGCGAGCTGGCCAGTTACGAGCGCGCCATGCAATCCGTGCAGGAAGCGTTCGGGCGCGGCGCCGTTCCCGTGCAGTTGCCGATCGGGTCCGATCGCAAGTTCCACGGCATCGTCGATCTCGTGACGATGGAAGCGCACGAGTATCCGTCCGATGGCGATGGGAAGGCCAAAGTTGGCCCGATTCCCAAAGAGCTCGCGGAGCAAGCGAAGGCAGCGCACGAAGCGCTCGTCGAGCTCGTCGCGGAAGGTGACGACGATCTGATGCAGGAGTTCTTCGACCAAGGCACGTTGCCGGTCGAAGATCTCAAGAAGGGCATGCGCGCCGGCGATCGCCGAGCGGCGGCTGCATCCCATCATGCTGAGCTCAGCGACGCACAATATCGGCACGGCCGACATTCTCGATTTCATCATCGACATGCTGCCGTCGCCCGCGGCGCGGGGGCCGGTGCACGGGACGCAGTCGGACGGCGGCGACGTCGAGCGCAACATCAGCGACAAGGAGCCTGTGTCGCTCTTCGTCTATAAGACGATCTCCGACCCGTTCGCCGGGCGCATCAGCTGCTTCAAGGTCCTGTCCGGTGTTCTGCGCAACGAAGCAACGCTGCAAAATGTCACGCGTGGTGTTCCTGAGCGCATGCAGCACCTGCAGGTCCTGCAGGGCAAGACCGGAGTCGCGGTTCCCGAGGTGCACGCGGGCGACCTTGGCGCCATCGCCAAGCTCAAGGACACGCTGACCGGTGATACGCTCGGCGAGAAGGCCGCGCCGATCGTCTATCCGCCTGCAACATTGCCCGAGCCGTTACTGACCTTCGCCGTCGAGCCCAAGACTCGCGCCGACGAGGATCGCATTGGCGTCGCCATTCATCGCATCCTCGAGGCCGATCCGGCCGTGCGATTCCGGCGGGATCCGCAGACCAAAGAATTCTTGATCTCCGGCGCTGGACAACAGCACATCGAGGTCGTCGTCGCGCAGCTCCGGCGACGGTATCACGTCGCGCTCACGCTCAAGCCACCCCGCGTGCCATTCCGCGAGACGATTCGCGGGCATGCGGATGCGGAAGGCAAGCACAAGAAGCAGAGCGGCGGGCATGGTCAGTTTGGCGTGTGCCGCATCAAGATCGAACCCCTCGCCGCGTGGATCGGGTGTGGAGTTCGTAGACGATATTGTTGGTGGCGCGATCCCGAGGAACTGGATTCCCTCAGTCGAGAAGGGAATCCGAGAGGCCGCCGACCGTGGGTTCCTGGCGGGGTTCCCGGTCGTCGATTTCGAGTGCGACTCTACGACGGGAAGTATCGCAACGTCGATTCGTCGGACATGGCGTTCAAGATCGCTGGCTCGCTCGCGTTCAAAGAAGCGATGAGACAGGCGCATCCCGTGCTGTTGGAACCCGTGATGCAGGTGCAGGTACAGGCACCGGATGCGTATTCCGGGCAGCTCATGGGGGATATTAGCTCACGGCGCGGAAAGATCAGCGGGAGTGATCCTCGCGGGCACCATGTGACGATCAAGGCGCAGGTTCCGCTGGCCGAGATGCTGAGCTACGCGAATGACCTCGTGTCCATGACGCAAGGGCGCGGCAGCTATTCAATGGAGTTCGATCATTATGACTTCGTGCCGCATGAGACCGCGGAGAAGGTCATTGCGGCGCACAAGCCCCATCGTAGTAGCACAGAGGAGGAGGCCGCCGCTGTGTAGGCCAGGCGAAGCCGTGGCCAGGTCAACCGACCAGTCGAGCGCGCAAAGCGCGCATCGACGCGCCGCGGAGCGGCGGAAGCACTTGCGTAACGGACGTGGGAAGGTCATGATATGCGCGAACTTTGGTGCGATTGGCAGGAGCAGTCATGGCCTCACCGCTCGGCGTCACGCATGCGCCGACACCGGCGCAGACATTCGAAGTGTTATATCGGACCCATTACACCGGGTTATGTGACCTGGTATATGGGTACGTCGGCTCGCGGGATACCGCGCGTGAGCTGATTCAAGACCTTTTCTTGACCGTTTGGGATAACGTCTCGACTGGGGGCGCGCCTGTTCCGGGCGCGCCCTACTTGTATACGGCGGCTCGAAATCGCGCATTACGATCGCTCCGGCACGGTAAGGTCGAGGCCCAATACGAGGCTCGGCAGTCGAAAGCGGTGGACGATCGGCCGTGCGAGGCCGAGAGCGCCGTCGTCGAGCAGGAGCTGAGTGAGGCGGCGGCCGCCGCGATGCGCGAGCTGCCGGAGCGGTGCCGGCTCGTGTTCTCGATGAGCCGCCACGAGCACCTTAAGAACGCCGAGATCGCCGCGCGCCTTGGCATCTCCGTCAGCACGGTCGAGCAGCAAATGTGGCGCGCCCTCAAGGCGTTACGCGCCAAGCTCGGACCTTATCTCCTGGTCCTGACCGGAGTGATCTCGCTCCTCAAGTAGGCGCCGTGTAAAGGTTCAGCCCGACTCGCGGGTTTTCTCCATTAGTGGAAGAAGACATCGACGGGCTCCGGCTCACCAGATATGTGAGTGGTCAGTGCACGGCCGAGGAGGCTTTGGGCGTCCGCAGGTGGATCGCCCAGGATCCGAGCCGTGAGCGTATTGTGGCCGAGCTCGAGGCGGCGTGGCGTGCCGGTGGCCAGGCACCGTATGAGTGGGGCGTCGACGAAGGATGGCGGCGGTTCGACGCGGCCCGGAGGGTCCGAAACCGCCCATCTTTTCTTTTGATCCAAGGGGCCAAGCGCCCAGCCCCGGCCATTGTCATCCGCGATAGCGGGACCCCCATCTGGCGTGTCGCGGCCGCCGTGCTCGTGATCGCCGGCGCGAGCTTCGCCGTGTGGCGCGCGGGCACGCCACGCGCGCCAGCACGGCATGGACGCGAATGCAATGGCCGAAGTCTCCACGCTCCGAGGCCAGCATGCGACCTTGCGACTGCCCGATGGGACTCGGGTCGCGCTGGGCATGGCGAGCCGCCTGCGCTATGCCCGCGCGTTCGGCGACTCCGCTCGCAATGTGTACCTGGACGGCGACGGGTACTTCCAGGTCGCCCACGATAGCCTGCACCCGTTCGCGGTGCACACCAGCTCGTCGGTCGTGCGGGATATCGGCACGACCTTCGGCGTCCGCGCCTATCCGCAGTCCGCCGAGACCGAGGTTGTCGTGTCCGAGGGGACCGTCGCGTTTGCGGTCGATTCGTCACAAGGGCCTATGGTGCTCTATGCCGGCAGCCTGGCTCGACTCGATCGCCGCGGCGCGCACACCGTGCTCACCGTGACGCATGGTGTCAATGTGAGCGCGTACCTGGGTTGGACCGAAGGGCGCCTCGCGTTCCAGGATACGCCGCTGCATGAAGTGATTGCCGAGTTGCGCCGGTGGTATGACCGCGATCTGCTGCAGCTGGCCGATACCTCGATCGGCAGCCGTCGGTTGACCGCGTCGTTCACCAACGAGTCCCTGCCGATCGTGATCGACCGTATCGCGCTGTCGCTCGATCTGCGCGAAGAGCGGCACGGACAGACCGTCGTTCTGCATCCGCGCCACCACTAGAGGATCTGTCTATGCATCTACTCGTTCGATGCTGTGCACTCGCCGCCGCCCTGTTTTCAGGTGCGCACCTACTACAAGCCCAGCAGCAGTATGCCAATGCGACAGTGAGTGGTCCACGGTTCTTGCTGCTCACCTCCGCGACCAGAATGGTGCCCGTCAATGTCAGTCGGACGCCGATGCTCAGGCGTCAGGTCTCCCTCGACCTCGATGGGCTGTCGGTCCGCGACGCCCTGGCGGCGATCTCGCACAAAACCGGGATCGATATCGCGTACGCGACCGACGTGATTCCGTTCGACGCGATCGTACACCTCAAAGCGGATGACATCACGGTCGCGGCGGCGCTGACGGACGTCCTCTCCGATGCGCCGGTCGATATCGTGTTCACGAAGGACGGCCGCGCGACGATCATGAGCCGCGGCGCCGCGAGCGCGATCATGGCGGTCGGCACGATCACCGGTCGCGTGACCTCAGCGGTCTCCGAGGAGCCGATCACGGGCGTCACCGTCCGGGTGGCCGATAGCCGACTCGGCGGGGTCACCGACGAATCGGGGCATTTCCGCATCGACCAGGTCCCCGAGGGTCAGCACCTCCTGCGCGTGACGCGCATCGGGTTCGCCCGCGACAGTCAGACGGTGACGGTGGTCGCGGGGCAGACCGTCAATGCCGACTTCGCGTTGCACGAGATCGCCGTTCGGTTGAGTGAAGTGGTGTCGATCGGGTATGAGACGACATCCCGGCGGGAGCTGACCGGCTCGGTGGCCTCGGTCTCATCGTCGGATATCGAAGAAGCGCCGGACATTCAACTCGACCAGGCCCTGACCGGGAAAGCCCCCGGCGTGACGATCGTAACCGCCAACGGGCAGCCCGGCACCGCGTCTGAGGTCCGCATCCGTGGCGGGAATTCGATCACGGCTGGCAACGATCCGCTCTACGTCATTGATGGCGTGCCGATCGCGCAGAGCCCCGAAGAGCTCCGCGCCAGCGGCACCAGCACGCTGATGGTGCAGGGCGCGACGGGCTTGAGCCCGCTCTCCGGCATCAACCCCGACGATATCGAGACGATCGACGTGCTGAAGGACGCATCGGCGACCTCGATCTACGGCGCTCGCGCGGCGAACGGCGTGATTCTGATCACGACGAAGCGCGGTCGCTCGGGTCGCCCCAAAGTCACCGTCGACGGGTACTACGGCTCGGCCGTCGTGAGCCACAAGCTGCCGCTGCTTGACGCGCAGCAGTTCGCGACGGAGACGAACGCGGCAAAGGTTGCCGTGGGTTCCCCGGCGATCTACACGCCGGCCCAGATCGCGGGGTTCGGCCAAGGCACGAACTGGCAGGATCAGATCTTCCGCACGGCGCCGTCGAGCAACCTCGATCTCTCGGTAGCCGGCGGAAACCCGGACACGCGGTACTATGTGTCCGGCAACCTGCTCCAACAGTACGGCGTGATCGTCGGGACCGACCTCTCGCGTGGCGCCTTCCGCCTCAATGTCGACCAGAACGTCGGCAACCGTTTCCGCGTCGGGACCAACCTCACCGCGAGCCGCGAGCAGGGCGACATCATGCCGAACGGCGGCGCCGGCAACGACGTGTCGTCGGTGCTGCTCAACGCCCTGTCGGCCAACCCGGTCCTCAAGGTCCGAAACTCCGACAACTCGTTCTTCCTCGGCGTCGATCCAGCGAGCCAGCTCATCTTCGCCAATCCCGTCGCGACCGCGCGCAACATGACGAATCAGGAGACACAGAAGCGCGTCGTCGGCGGCCTGTTCGCCGACTGGGATCTCGTCCCGCACCTGACGCTCCGCAACTCGGCGGGCCTCGATTATCTGAACTCGCTCGAGGACTTCTACTCGCCCACGACGACGTACCCGGGTCTGTTGTTCGGCGGGCAGGGCAGCCGCGGCGAAGTCGACGCCACGACGTGGCTCGACGAGACGACGCTCCGCTACGCCAACGCGATCAGCTCGTTCAGCACGCTAGACGCGATCGGCGGCATCACGTTCCAGCGGACCAACGTCCAGAGCGTGTCCGGCCAGTCGCAGGGCTTCAACACCGATAACCTGGGCCCCAATGGCTTGAACTACGCCACGACCTACCTGGGCGTTTTCTCGGGCGACCCCCACAGCTCGCTGGAGTCGTATTTCGGGCGCATCAACTACGGTATCCTCGACAAGTACCTCTTCACGGCGACGCTGCGGGACGACGGCTCGTCAAAGTTCGGCTCGGACAATCGCTATGCGCTCTTCCCGTCGGGCGCCATCGCCTGGCGCGCCTCGCAGGAGAGCTCCTCCGGGCGCTCAATGTCTTCGATGACCTCAAGTTCCGCGTGAGTTACGGACGCACAGGGAACCAGGACATCGGGAACTACAACGCGCTCGAGACATTGACCTCGAACCCGGCGGCGATTGGCGGCGGCCGCGTGAACGGCTACTCGCCGACGACGCTGGCGAACCCGAGCCTCAAGTGGGAGACCACGGACCAGTTCGACGCTGGCGTCGACATAGCGGTCCTGAAAAACCGGGTCTCGGTCACCGCCGACTACTACAACAAAAGGACGCACGATCTTCTGCTCAACGTCCCAGTGCCGGCGCTGGTCGGGTTCGGTACGCAGCTCGCAGAACATCGGCAAGCCTGCAGAACATCGGCTACGAGCTGGGGATCAACACCGTCAACCTCGCGGGCTCGGTTCGGCTGGACCACGTCGCTCAACCTGGCGTGGAACCAGAACAAGATCACGAACTTGGGCGCGGGCGACTCGATCATCATCGCCCCGATACATTGCCGGCGGTGTCGGCGCCGGCGCGAACCAGAACCCGACGGTGCTCAAGGTCGGCCAGCCGATCGACGCGTTCTACGGCTTCCTGTACAACAAGATGGTGAACGGCCAGCCGACGTATAAGCTGCTCCACGGCGACACGGGCGTCGCCGGCCCCAATGACAGACGATCATCGGCAACGCGCAGCCGCTGTACACGGGCGGCATGACGAACCGCTGGACGGCTGGTCCGTTCGGCCTCACGATGTTCCTCCAGTGGTCGGTCGGCAACAAGATCTACAACATCAACCGCGCGATCCTGATCCAGAACCAGGGGACGGGCAACCAGCTCGTCGACGTGCTCCATGCGGGTCAGGACGGCGTGCCGGTCGCCAACGCATCGAACAAGGGCTTCCAGACTCGCCGTCGAACCTGTTCGTCGAAGACGGCACCTACCTGCGCGGCAAGAACATCCGGTTCGACTTCAACCTGCCTGGATCGTGGCTGCGCGCCACGCGACTCCGCAGCGTGACGAACGCACAGATCTACGTCAGCGCGCAGAACTTCTTCACGGTCACGAAGTACAGCGGCTACGACCCTGAGGTCACGCAGTACGCGACCAATCCATTGGCGCAAGGGATCGACTTCGGATCCTATCCGCAGACGCGCCAATTCACGTTCGGCTTCCAGGCAGGGTTCTGACCATGCGCAAGCATATTCTTCCGATCGTTGGGTGTCTGTGCGGCGCCCTCCTGACGAGCCTCCTGCAACAAATTCCTCGACCCCAACCCGACCGACGTCCTCACGCCCGACAATTTCTACAAGTCGAAAACGGACGCGATCTCGGCCGTCAATGGCGTGTACGCCCAGATGCCGTACACGTATCTCTTCTGGTGGTACCTGACCGATCTCCCCTGCGACGTGCTGTTCGCCAACGCCGGGGTTCGGGCGGACGGCCACCAGTTCGCCGACTACAACCTCGATAAGACGCTGCACTGGTTCAACGACGAGTGGGTCGACTTCTACATCACGATCGACCGCGCGAACATCGTCATCGCGAAAGTGCCGGGGATCCAGATGGACGCGCCAGATGCGCGACTGCGCGTGGTCGGCGAGGCGAAATTCCTGCGCGCGCTGACCTACTTCCACGCTCGTGAGTTTCTTCGGCGACGTGCCGCTCGTGTTGACGGAGATCACCAACGCCGCGCAGGCCAAGCTCCCGCGGACACCCAAGGCACAGGTCTACGCGCAGATCATAGCCGATCTGCAGTCCGCCGCGCAGTCGCTGCCGGCATCGTACACGGGGACGGACGTGGGACGCGCCACGTCCGGCGCCGCGAGCGCGCTCCTGGCGAAGGTGTACCTGTACCAGCAAGATTGGAACCAATGCGGCGAAATACGCGGGTCAGGTGATCTCGAGCGGCCAGTATTCGCTCAACGCGAAGTCTGGAACGACAACTTCTCGATCTCGAAGGAGCTGACGAACCCCGAGGACATCTTCTCCATCGAGTACGGGTCGCCGGAGACGGTCACGGGTGTCGTCGGCCAGGTCCAGGTCCTGTTCGGCCTTCCGAGCGGGTTTCCGGGCGGCGATGCGTACGCGATCGAGCAGATGATGCCGTCGTACGTCAACTCGCTTCTCGGCGACTGACGTCCGCGGCGACCATGGCACGTTCATGGTGCCGCCGTACCACATCTCGCACGGCCTGGCTACGACACGACGATCACCTGGGGGGTCCCTCCGGGGGCGGCGCCGCGCAAGCCGCTCGATGAGACCGACCAGCAGAACATGCACGCGCGGTCCTGGGAGCAGCAGGGGAACTATCCAGCACTTCCTGCGCTATTCGGACGTGCTGCTCATGTACGCCGAGGCAGTGAACGAGGGCGGTACGGCGGTCGGCATGACGGCGCGCAGGCACTCGACATGGTCCGGCTGCGCGGCGATTCAAATGCCACGTCGACGGCCGGCTTGTCGCAGGCGTCGTTCCGACGACACGCTGCGCATCGAGCGGGGGAAGGAGTTCGGGCTCGAAGGGCAGTGTTGGTTCGACCTGCAGCGGTGGGGCACCTGGACCCGTCGCCCGCGCCAAGCAGGCCGAGCTCGGCACGATCGCGCCTGGCGAGACATCCGTGCACGGCGTGCAACGGCGCGCCGTACTATCCGATCCCGCAGGCGCAGATCAATCTCGATCCGGCTTTGACGCAGAATCCCGGCTGGTAATGGCCCGGGTCGTTCTCATGGCGCTGGCGGTGCTGACCGCCAGCGCCGGCGCTGCGCAGCAGCCAGTCGATGCGGCTCCTGCAGCGCATGACGCTGGAAGAGAAAATCGGGCAGATGACGCAGCTGACCATCGAAGCCGTCTCCAGCGTTCATGGGACGGCTTCGGTCGAGCAGCAGCTCGATTCCGCGAAACTCGACGACGCGATACTCGCGCATCACGTGGCTCGTTGCTCAACGTGTGGGACGTCGCGCTCGCCCCACAGAAATGGCAAGCAGTCATTGAGCGCCGTGCAACGCGCGGCCTCCCGCTCGCGTCTCAAGATCCCGATCATCTACGGGATCGACGCCGTGCACGGGCACCACTACATGGTCGGCGCGACGGTCTTCCCGCAGAACATCGCAATGGCCGCGACATGGGATACGGCGCTCGTGCGCCAGGAGCACGAGATCACCGGATACGAGACCCGCGCGAGTGGGATTTTCTGGAACTTCGCGCCGGTGCTCGACGTGGCGTCGTCAGCCACTGTGGTCGCGGTTCTTCGAGACCTTCGGGAAGATCCCTATCTGGTCTCGACCCTCGGCGTCACCGCGGTCACGAGCCGAGCAAAGCTATGTCGCCGCGACCGGGAAAGCACTTTCTCGGGTACAGCGATCCCGCTGACGGGAAGGATCGCACGACCGCCTGGATCCCCGATCGCCAACTGCGAGAGTATTTCGTGCCGCCGTTCGCCGCGGCCATGCACGCCGGACTCAAGACCGTCATGATCAACTCCGGGGACATCAACGGGGTCCCGGTCCACGCGAGTCACGAGATCCTGACGGATTTCCTGAGAAACGACCTGGGGTTCACCGGCGTGGCGGTGAGCGATTGGGAGGATATCATCCGGCTCAACACGGTCCACCATGTCGCGCCGACCCGAAAGACGCGGTGCGCATGGCGGTGATGGCCGGGATCGACATGAGCATGGTCCCGGAGAACCTGTCGTTCTACGACGACTTGCTGGCGCTCGTGCACGAGGGCGCCATTCCCGTCTCGCGGATCGATGAGTCGGTGCGCCGCATCCTGAAGCTCAAGTATGACGCTCGGCCTGTTCAAGAACGCCGGGCCGGATACAGCGATGCTCGCACAGGTCGGCTCGGCACAATCGCTCGCCGTGAGTCGTCAGGCGGCCGAAGAAGCCGTGACGCTGCTCAAGAACGATCACGGGACTGCTGCCGTTGGCGAAGACCGCGCGCGTGCTCGTGACCGGGCCCGGGTGCGACGTCGCTGGTCGATCAGTATGGGTCGTGGACGTTCACGTGGCAGGGAACGGACACGGCGATGTACCCGAAGAACGTGGCGACACTGCTGGACGCGATTCGGGAGCGGGCGCCGAACGCGACGTATGTGCCAGGGGCGGCGGCGGTAGAGCGGCGCGCAATGCCGATGTCGCCATTGTGTGTCTGGCCGAGCCGCCAGCGGTCGAGAAGCCGGCGACATCAATGATCTGACGATGCCCGGAAGATCAACTCCAGCTGGCGAGAGCGATCGAAGCGACCGGCACGCCGTCGTGCTGAGCACTTTTCACCAGCGCCCACGGATTATTCGCCCGGCAGTCGATAGTGCGCGCGCGATCGTGACCGGCTATCAAACCGGGCCGTTCGGCGGAGAGGCGCTGGCCGGCGTCCTGTTCGGCGACGTTAATCCCAAGCGGCAGGTTGCCGTTCACGTGGCCGCGAGCGACGGGTGCCCTCAGTACACTACGACCACGCTATTCGCGGAAGAGGCTGCTCCAGCGGGGCTACAACCCCGAGTGGGAGTTCGGCTCCGGCCTCTCGTACACGACGTTCACGTACAGTGACCTGACAGTAACTGCCGGGGATACGATTCGGGTGTCCGTCACGGTCACGAATACGGGGCAGCGGCCCGGCGTCGATGTTGTCGAGTTGTACTGGCGAGAGCTCTACGCTGATCCATTGCGCCGCCCTGTCAAGAAGCTCCGTGAATTTCGGCGTGTGACGTTGGGCG
>CAVSXY010000025.1:0-200671 GCA_963732015.1 uncultured Alphaproteobacteria bacterium
GCCGGAGAGGTGAACTCATCCGTGTGCCAAGAATTTCCGTAGCTTTTATTTCGACCAGAACCTCTCCGGTTTTCGGGCCGTCCAGGTCAACCTCTGCAACCACGAGCGGCTTGGCCTTCTCCAATGCGACGGCGGCGCGGGTTTTCATGGCAGCTTTTCCTCCGGTTGTTGTGCTTGTCATGAATTGAGATGAAAAATCTACAAGAAATCTGAATGGAATCTCGAAGGCAAGACAATAACAGCGACGGCAATGGCCTCGCGCAGGTTCCCACTGACGCATCCCACGACAGCGGTAGGTCGCTCGTAAGGATCCTGCCCGTGAAATGCGAGGTCCAAATTCGAAAAAACTTCTATTATCGACTGAAAAGGATTACACAGAGAAGCATGGCTGAAATTGAGCCTTCTCTTAAGAGCGCGCCCTCTCGGGATACACGGTTCAAGTCTTCGGTATGGACCGCCTCAGAAGAACGTGATGCGTCCGTGGCGTTGCTACGAGCGCAGTTACTAAACATTTAGGGAGGACACGATATGGCGAAGACCTCAATTCATCCGGCGGTGGACAATGGCGTGCAGCCCGGCTCACCGAACTTCGCGGGTGGGACGCTCCAGTGTAAGTGCACGAGCGATCCCGTCGAGGTGACAATCACCGCCCAGTGCGCCCATAACCACGTCTGCGGATGTACCAAATGCTGGAAGCCAACAGGCGCATTGTTCGCACAAGTCGCAGTTGTGCCGCGCGACAAACTCGGTGTCTCCAAGAACGCCGAAAAGCTCAAAGTGGTGGACGCCAATGCATCCATTCAGCGCCACGCCTGCACCGGTTGTGGCGTGCATATGTATGGCCGTATCGAGAATACTAAGCATCCGTTCTACGGGGTCGATCCCATTCACACCGAGCTTTCGAAGGAGCATGGCTGGGCACCCCCCGAGTTCGCCGCGTTTGTCTCCTCGATCATCGAGTTCGGCACACCTCCCGATCAGATGCCCGCGGTCCGGGCTCGGCCGAAGGAGCTTCGCCTCGAGCCGTATGACTGCCTTTCGCCGACTCTGATGGACGCGATCGCCACCCACCTCGCCAAGACGTCGGGGGCGCTGAGAGCCTAGTCAAGGTTCGTTACGGCCTCGACATCTATGGATTTGGCGAGGCATGCCGTGAGATCTGGGCAACGTGGACGGGTTCAAGCGCCGGTGCCGGATGCACTGGCTGCTGAATCCCCTGTTTCTGGATTGCGAATAATTTTTTGGCGGTTTGGTACCAACTTGTGCGAAAATGGCGCCGTGCCGGCTAACGCCTTGATTGACAGAGCGGTCATGGGATTTATTCAAATAGTCGTGATGGTTTGCCGGATCGCGCAACCCGATCTGTGCGAGGAGCAGCATCTCCATTCGCCTGCAGGGCTCGCGGGAGCAGTGTGCGTGGTCGGCACAGCCCTATATCGCGCAATGGATCGGCAAACATCCCCAATGGGCCGTAAAGCGCTATCACTGCGAGCTTCCGGGTACCGAGCGGAAGGTCGATGCCGGAGTAAGCGCAGCGTAGCCAAAACCGTGGCGTACGACGGCGTTAGAATAGCGGCCCGGCCAGCTCGGCATTGCCGCCTTCATCCGAGCAAAGCAGAATTGTAACATGGAGATTGATCGGGGCGCGACAACGTTCCGCAACGGAGCAGCAGGCATGGGATGCGCATGGCCAAACTTCGCTCTCGGCATGTTATTGTTGACCGCCGGCCCTAAGTCGTCCGTATCGGCCGACGACCTCAACGATTATCCGACCGTAGCACGCGCCGACTACGTGTTCGGTTGCATGCAGGCCAATGGCGAAACGCGGCAGGCGTTGGAACGATGTTCGTGCTCGATCGACGTGATCGCGTCCATCCTGCCTTATGACCGCTATGTCACCGCCGAGACCATACTCAGCATGGCACAGGTGCCGGGGACGCTTGGCAGCCAGTTCAGATCGACCGAAATTGCTAAGGTCGCAGTCGAGGAGCTGCGTCGCGCCCAGGAGGAGGCCGAAGTGCGGTGCTTCTGACGATCACATCGCAGAGGTGGCCGGCCATTCGCCTTTAAATACATGGTCGGCGGTGTCGACCGCCTCGACCCGAAAGGTTGTAGCGCCGTTTGGCACATAGCTGAAGCGGATATTAGGGTTTTCCGAGATCGAAATACCGCTCTCCATCGCCAGCACCAGCTGGTCGCCCTGCTGGATCCGCAACTCTTTGATGAAATATATCGGGATGTAGAGCAGCGTGACCTGATCGCGCTGCAGCCCTGAATTGTTCGGATGACGGATCATGATCTGCGCTTCGCGCGAGCCGCTCGCGGGGCCTTCGCTCAATTTGGCGAATTGCCGGAACCGCATCTGCCCGAGGTTTGCGTTGGCCTGCTCCGCGTTCTTTGTCGTCGGGGCCGAACATCCGCCCGAAGCCTTCACGAAGGTCGTCGAAACATAGAGCTTCCCGTCGCTCAACTCGGCCACCGCGTGTACGTTGGTATAGGAATCGACGCGTACCCGTGTCGAGATCATCGTCACTCCGGCACCGACCTGGAAGGTGGCGGCGACCGGCGCGGGTTCTGATCGATCACAAGAGTAATCACTTTGACGGTGCGGGTATCGCCGGCCGGGAGCGTCGCACGCAGCGTGACCGGCACGAAGGCGGCATCATCGGCGCGATCGGGCATCTCGATCGCAATCAGGCCTGCGCCATCAGCGAGGTGGCGTCCGTTGAAGATGTCGCGCGCCAATTCTGGCCGGGGTCCGCGTGTTCCGCCGCCAGCGTGGGCCGCGCCGCGCCGGCAGCAAGCGTTGCCGCGAGCGCCGCCACCCAAAGTATCCGCATGCCAAGGCCGATCATCGATCGAGCTTCGCGTATGTACGTCGAATCGAAGGTCGTCATGAGCCTACTCCCATTCGAGTTCCACGAAAGCCGCGGTCGCATTACGTGCATTATATTCGTCGAACAGCTTCCATTGCGGCTTTTCCGAAACGCCGGCAGTTGCCGCGGCCTGCGCAAGCGACGCGCCGCTCGCGATCAGCGCGCGGCAATCCCGCGCCAGACGTTCAAGGTAGCGTCGTTCGCCGGCAAGCGCGAGTGGCCATTCGGCCATCGGCCCGTGCCCTGGCACGACCTGCCTCGCCGGAATCCCGGCAAGCGCATCGATCGCGGAAAGCCAACCGCGCAGGCTCGCGTCCACCACGGGGATGTGCCGGAGAAAGACGAGATCGCCGGCAAACAGCGTCTGGGCGGTATCGTCCAATACCGTAAGATCGCTGTCGGAGTGTGCCGCGGCCCATGCTCGAAGCGTGAGAGTCCGGTTGCCGAGATCGATTTTCACCTCGTCGTCCACGAGCTGCTGGGGGGCAATAAGCTCGACGCCATCAAGCACGTCACCCATACTGCGCCCAAATGCCTCGAGATAATATCGACCGCGCAGCGCCAGCGCGCGCGGCAGGTTCCGATGGCCTACGAATACAGCGCCCTCACTCGCGAACGCCGCGTTGCCGAATACATGATCCGGATGGGCGTGGGTGTCGATCACATAACGGATCGGCTTTGCGGTGACATTTCGGATGGCCGCGAGCAGCCGGCGGCCTTCACGCGCGCTGCCGCCTGTGTCGATCACGGCGACAGCGTCATCACCGACCACAAACCCGATGTTCGCTATCGCTCCTTCATTTTCGGTTGTCATCAGTTCGTTCACGCCGAAGTAAACGAAGACGCCGGCCGCCACTTCGCGCACTTGCAACCGCGCGTCGACCGGGACGGAACCCACCGAAAACCCCACACCGGCCATGATCAGAATCGCAACGGCGAAGAAACGAAACGTCGCAGTCGGACGACAGCGAAGCAGTCGCGGCGGCGCGTCGGTCCGAGCCGGCCCACAGGAGTGGGCGCAAATTCGGATTGCTGCCCGTCGCCAGATTCTGACGACATCACGATCGGATGTGTGGAACAATTGCGGCATGGTCTGGATCGATTATCATTGCGCGCTTACTTTTACGAGCATACTATTTCCACAGGTTTCCGGCTTAAAGGGCGTCGGCGGTTAGGGAGCGTCGACGTTCGTCCGAAAGCTCAGTTGGTTCGCACAGTAAGAAAAAAAATTCGTACCGCTCACAGAAGCCGTTGACACGCTGCCGGAAATTCTTCCCCAAGTGAGGGATGTGCTGATACCGGGCGCGCTTGGGTCCGCATCGGTGCACCCGACGAGTAACGTCGCAGGGAGGAAACACGATGCGCAGATTTCTTGTTGGTACATGTCTAAGCGCCGCAGCTCTAAGCGCCGCAGCTATGTTTGCCGCAGGTTCGTCCTATGCAAACGAAGAGCTGATCAAGCTGTCGCGGGACGCTAAGCAATGGGTTATGCCAGCGGGCGATTATGCCAATACGCGTCATTCGTCGCTCAAACAAATCACAGCCGACAATGTCGGCAAGCTGCAGGTGGCGTGGACGTTCTCTACTGGCGTCCTGCGCGGTCACGAAGGTGCACCGCTGGTCATCGGCAACGTGATGTACGTGCACGCGCCGTTCCCGAATACCGTCTTCGCGCTTGATCTCGATCACGACGCGAAGATCCTCTGGAAATACGAGCCAAAGCAGGATCCTAACGTCATTCCGGTGATGTGTTGCGATACCGTCAATCGCGGCCTGTCCTATGCCGACGGCAAGATCTTCCTCTACCAAGCCGATACCACGCTGGTCGCGCTTGACGCCAAAACCGGAAACGTCGCTTGGTCGGCGAAAAATGGAGATGCGTCAAAAGGCCAGACGGGTACATCAGCGCCTCATGTGATCAAAGACAAGGTTCTGGTTGGACTTTCGGGCGGAGAATTCGGCGTGCAGTGTCACGTCAGTGCGTACGATCTCAACAGTGGCAAGCTGATTTGGCGCGCCTACTCGGAAGGACCGGATGACCAGATCCTGGTCGATCCGGTGAAGACCACCGCGCTGGGCAAGCCGATTGGCCCGGATTCGAGTCTTAAGACATGGCAGGGTGATCAGTGGAAGATCGGCGGTGGCTGCACCTGGGGCTGGATGTCTTACGATCCTGACTTGAACCTTGTCTATTACGGTTCGGGTAATCCCTCGACCTGGAATCCGAAACAACGTCCGGGAGACAACAAATGGTCGATGACCATTTGGGCGCGTAATCCGGATACCGGCGTGGCCAGGTGGGTCTATCAGATGACGCCCCACGACGAGTGGGACTATGACGGCGTCAACGAGATGATCCTCACCGATCAGACGATCGATGGCCAGCCGCGTAAACTTTTAACGCACTTCGATCGAAACGGCCTGGGCTACACGCTCGACCGCGTCAGCGGCGAACTTCTGGTCGCCCAAAAATTCGATCCGAAGGTCAACTGGACGACCGGCGTAGACATGAATAAGTCGTCGCCGTCCTACGGGCGTCCTGCGGTCGTTGCGCAGTATTCCACCGAGCATAATGGTGAAGACGTCAACTCGAAGGGCGTTTGCCCGGCCGCGCTCGGCTCGAAAGACGAGCAGCCGGCGGCCTATTCGCCGGAGACCCAACTATTCTACGTGCCGACGAACCATGTCTGCATGGATTACGAGCCGTTCAAGGTGAGCTACACGGCGGGTCAGCCCTATGTTGGGGCAACGCTCTCCATGTATCCGCCGCCCGGCGAGACTAACCTGGGCAACTTCATTGCCTGGGACGGCAAGACCGGAAAGATCGTTTGGTCCAACCCGGAGCAGTTTTCAGTGTGGTCGGGTGTGCTTGCGACCGCAGGCGGTGTCGTGTTCTACGGGACACTCGAAGGTTACCTGAAGGCCGTCGACGCTAAGACGGGCAAGGAACTGTACAAGTTCAAGACCCCATCGGGCATTATCGGTAACGTCATGACCTACGAGCACGGCGGCAAGCAATACATCGCGATCCTCTCGGGCGTCGGCGGCTGGGCCGGGATCGGCCTCGCGGCCGGACTGACCGAGCCGACCGCCGGGTTGGGCGCTGTGGGCGGCTACGCTGCGCTGAGCAACTACACGGCGCTTGGCGGACAACTCACGGTTTTCGCGTTGCCTTGAGACTGCACGAAGCTGGTACCCAAGGCCTCCGGCGCGTCACCAAGAGTGGCGCGCCGGAGAAGCCGCTTCATCACTGTCGGCTTACAAGGAAACCGTCCGTGAAATCGTGTCTCGGCACGGTCACATTTGTACTAGCCGCCGCGGTGCTGTGGACGGGCGCAGCGCGCGCCGATGGGTCGGGCGATCCGACCGCCGTCAAAAATGAAGACGGCAAATATTACGACAAAGACGGCAATCCAACCTTCAGCATAAAACCTGACGGCGCCGCCGATTGGTACACCTATTCCGGTTACATCCGATACCACTCTGAATGCCACGTCTGCCATGGGCCGAACGGCGCCGGCTCCTCTTATGCGCCGGCGCTCACGGACTCGCTCAAGATCTTGAGCTACAGCGATTTCCTCGGCGTGATCGCGGGCGGACGGAAAAATGTGAATACCGCTAACGAAAATGTGATGCCGGCGTTCGGCAACAACAAAAACGTGATGTGCGTAATCGACGATATCTACGTCTACCTGCGGGCACGCGCCAACGGCGCGCTAGACCGCATACGACCCGACAAGCATGAGGCAAAACCTGAGACGGCGAAGCAGTGGACGAATTCCTGCTTCGGTACGAATTGAGAGCACGATGACGAAGCCGGTGCGGTACAGCTTGCTGGCATTCGCTGCCGCGTGCGGCGTGGCCGTCGCAATTTGTGGGCAGCTGGCTTCGTTGGCCCAAGACGTTCGCGGACAAAACGTCGGTGCACAAGGCGGCGGATCAGTGGACGAGGGGCTCGAATTGGTCGATCCCCGTGTACTGCGGGTCTGCGCCGACCCGAACAATCTACCGTTCTCGAACGAAAAGGGCGAAGGCTTCGAAAACGCGCTCGCCGAGCTGCTCGCAGCGAAGCTCAAGAAAACGCTCGTCTACACGTACTATCCTCAGGCGACCGGATTCGTGCGCATGACGCTCAATTCGCACCGCTGCGATGTCATCATGGGCTATCCGCAAGGCGACGACCTAGTGCAAAACACCAATCCCTATTACCAAACCGCCTATGCGATCGTGACCAAGGCCGGCGGCCCGCTCGACGGGGTGGAGACGCTCGGCGATCCACGATTAAAGGACAGGCGCCTAGGTATCGTCGCCGGTACACCGCCTGCGACGTATCTCGTAACCTACGGGCTGATGAGCAAGGCCAAACCTTATCCATTGGTGATCGATACCCGAGTTGACTCGTCCGCCGCAGCAATGACGAAAGACATCGCTTCGGGTGAGATCGATGCCGGCGTCCTATGGGGACCAATGGCGGGCTACTACGCCTCGCGATCGGATCGGTCGATGCACGTCGCGTTGCTTTTGAAAGAATCCGGCGGGCCGCGTCTCATCTACCGCATCACCATGGGCGTTCGTCCGAGCGACCAGAACTGGAAGAGAGAGTTGAACCGGCTGATTGCCGAGAACCAATCCGACATGAATAAGGTGCTGCTCGATTTCCACGTGCCGCTTCTCGACGGAAACGGGCGGATCATCACCGGCAATTCATTGCCGCAAAGGCCATGACGCACCGGATCATCGTGCTGGCCATATGGCTGCTCGCGCTCGGCGGCGTCACGGCCTGGAGCCAGGCCCCGCCGGAGCCTTCGGACTACCGCATGCAGAATTATCGCGCGCCGACACCGGTGACGCTGGCCGGCGCTCGCGTGGTCACGACGTCGCAGGCCGAGGAGCTTTGGAAAGCCGGCGCGGCATTCGTCGATGTACTTCCGCTTGTACCGCGTCCGGCCAATCTGCCGCCCGGAACAATCTGGCGCGAAAAGCCGCGCATGAATATTCCGGGCAGCATCTGGCTTCCGGATACAGGATACGGCGCGCTTGCCGAAGTGACGGGGAATTATCTGCGCGAGGGCCTCAATCGCGTCACCAAGGGCGATCACGCAAGATGGCTCGTCATCTACTGTCTTGCCAATTGCTGGATGTCCTGGAATGCCGCCAAGCGAGCACTGACGATGGGCTATCAGAACGTCGCCTGGTATCCGGACGGTACCGATGGCTGGGAAGCTTTCGGACTGCCGCTGCAGGACTCCAGGCCCGCTGCGGCAGACGCCCAGTAGGGGCGGTGTTTCAATCCAGAGCTTTGCGGATCGCGCGCCCGAGTGCGAACAAGCGCTGCTCGATGATGGTTGGCACCTCGCAGACGTAGCGAATCGATTTGCGCCGATCCTCGAAGATCCGCGTGCTCCATTCGACCCGACTAGCAAGCGTAGTGACCTTGGATTCGTCCTGCTCTGACTTATCCTGAAGCTCGCGCAACGTGGCCACATCGGCTCGTATTTTGTCGGCAAGTTCTTTTTGGTTGTGCGATACCCGTTCGATACCGCTCATGACTTCGCTGCGTTGTTGGGATAAAGCGTCGAACAAACCTGCAAGGAGCCTTTTTGCTTTATCCTGTTTTTCAGCGGGGCTGCCGATAATGAATTCGGCTATGGATTTTTCCGCAGCATCGAGCGGCGTGCGGCGAGCTGCAAGTCTTGCGACCAGATCCTTAGTCTTGGGATCGTCCTGCCAGGTGTTGCCAACGTCGGCGATGGAAGGACCATCCCACATCGCGGCAACCGACATTTGCGGCACTTTGGCCTGAACACACGGCCAGTCCGGGTAGCGCGGGTCGGCCGCGTGCGTGGGCAACAACAACGCAGCTTCGATTACAAAGAGAGCGAACAGAAGCTGAAGAAGTCTCATCCGTCTCCTCCGGCGCCCCTGCCCTAACCCTCCCCCAACGGGCGGCGAGAGTTAGAAGGCCTAATGATCGGAGATCGTGATACCCCAGGGCAGATCGCCAACTTGCACCGTGTTGATGACTTTGAGCGCAGCAACGTCGATAATCGAAACGTCATTCGATACGCCATTGGTCGCCACGAGATATTTCTCATCCGGCGTGAAGGCCATGTGCCAGACGCGTTGGCCAACCAACAGATATTTTATAACCTGATGTGTCATTCCATCGACGACGGCAACGTGATTTGCCGGCCCGAGCGCCACGAAGGCCGTCTTGCCGTCGCGCGTGATATTTATGCCCACCGGCTGGATCGGCTCTGGGCGCATGCCGGCGATTTTGAATTCGACCTTCTGCTTGACAGTGCGCCGGACGGGATCGATAACGCTCACCGTTCCGCCGATCTCCGATGATACCCAAAGTTCCGAGCCATCCGGCTTGAACTCCGCGAACCGCGGTCGCGCATCGACCAGCACGCTGGCCACGACCTGACGCGTGGCCGTGTCGATGAAATGCGCCATATTGGTGGTTTCGGACGTATTCACAAGGATTTTGCCGTCTGGGCTTATTCCCATGCCCTCCGGCTCTACGCCGACCTGGACGTCGCCGACCTGCACTCGCCGCGCCATGTCGATGATCGTGACGGTGTTGTCGTCCTCGTTGGCAACGTAGAGGATGTTGCCGGCTGGGTCCTGAACGAAAAGCTCCGGGTCCGGACCGGATGGCAGAGAATCGACTACTTTGTTGCTGCTGGTATCGATCATCTGGATCGTGTCGTCATCGCCGACCGCGACGAGTACATATTTCTGGTCCTTAGTATAGGCGATGCCGCGCGGCCGGTGGCCGACCTTGATCGTGCCGACGACCTGCCATTTGCTGGTATCGATGACGGAGACCGTGTTGCTCTTTTCGTTGGAGACATACGCCGTGAAGGCGGCGGCCTCATCGGCGAGTGTCGCCGACATCCATACGCTAAGCATGAACCGAAACCACATTGACACAATTCCCTTGATCACTATTTGAGCCGACACTTGGTCTCCGGACGATCGAAGCCCAAGGTGTCGAGTTCGGAATACTGATGGAGGAATCCTTCCTGTGGCGAGACTGAAACGATCACGCGACCGTCGGCGAGAAGGATGGGTTGGCGAAGCTGAAGGTCCCAGTCGCGCACGGTTAGCTTGCGTCCCTTGAAGGCCGCCAGAGCAAAATCGGCTCCCTTGATGTAGTCGAGGAGCGTCTTGGCGTCCGCCGCACGCACCCTTCCGGTGGCCTCGCCAATCATGCGCGCCGCAGTCCAAGCCTGCATGTCGAGCGCGGTCATCTGCCGCGCGAACGAGCGCATGAACCGGTTCTGCAACTGGATCGCGCCCCATTGATCATGCGAGCCGTCCCAGCTTGTGGCAACGAGCCCGGCCGAGCCCGCAACGGGCCGTGGGTCGCGCGTCCGATACGGCAGATAATCAGCGAACACTTCACTTTCGTCGGCCGCGACCAGCACATCGTAATCGGGCGCCGACCGGGTAAAGATGGGAATCTGGCTCTGAATCTGTACCAGGCCGCTGTCGGTTCGCCGGGCGCCGCCCGTATCTTCGAACACCCGTTCCTGGACGATCTTGGCGCCGAACCGGGCCGCCGCGCGCCGCAATGCATCGGCATACATCTTGTCAGGCTCGTGGGAGCCGACCACAAGTAGCCATCGCAGCCACCGCTTCCAGACCAGATATTGGGCGAGTCCATCGGCAAGCATGGCACGTGATGGCGCCGTATGGATCACGTCAGCGCGGCAATCTTCCTGGCGCAGTCGGTCGTCAGTTGCGCCAGCATTGAACAAAAGAAGGCCCCTGTCGCGTCCCGCGTCGGCAGCCTTTAGCAGCCGGTCAGCGGCAAGATCGACAATTATGAGCGAGATGCCTCGATCGGCGAGTTGTGCCACCGCGGCCGCAGGATCGTCTTCGTCTTTGAGGTGCATCGCCTCGATCGAGAATGACTGGTTAAGGAATTTGCCGGTCGTATTGTTATCCTGTACGGCGAGTTGCGCACCGGCGAGGCCGTCGTTGGCTGTCGGCCGATCGAGAAGCGAGATCGTGTCCGGTCTTTCTGCGCGGCCGAGGTATCCGACCCGAACATTCAGCGGCTCCGCCGCCGGCAGAGCCGACGTTGTGGCCACCAGGAACGCAGCAATAAGGGCCGCCAGAATCAAGCGTCCACTCCCGTCGTCGCCCCCGGCTAAGCCACCATAATACTTGGATTCCAACCTATTTCACGTACTATTAAACGAGCATCGGGAACCCTCGTACGGGCCGGTCGGACGCGGAACCGCGCCCGGACATCTGGCAAGAGTCTTTACACGTCACGTCAACGGTACGTTCCTAATTTCCCACGTGATCGCGCCGCATTTCATACGGCAAAAGTGGGGACGGATTATCAATATCAATACTAGGGTCGTGACCCATTAAATCCACCATACGAGGACGCCATACAGAGGCGACGTAATTTCGCGCCAGCCTATCGTAGCGGGTTGCGATCCCTCTGAAGTCCTTCAACCTGTTGAACGTACTTTCGATGCGCCAGCGTAGCTTGTATAGGCGTTTGCTGAAGCTGAATGGTTGCTTTCTGTTGCAGCGATTTGGAATGACCGGCTTGGTTCCACGCTCATCGAGTTGCTCGTGCAACTCGGCGCTGTCGTAGGCCTTGTCGCCGAGCATCCGCTTCGCCGGCTTCGCTCTGCGGATGAGGCGTTCGGCGACTGGACAATCGTGCGCCTCACCGCCAGGCGGAAGTATCCCGGATACGCTCCGTCAAGTCGGCACCTATGTCGGACGCAACCTCAAGGGCGAGAAACCTGGCGACCTGCCGGTGCAGCAGCCAACCAAATTCGAGTTTATCATCAATATGAAGACCGCGAAGACGCTCGGCATCACCGTTCCTTCATCGATGTTTTGGGGCCTAACTCTCTACAAACAGGACAACTCGGAGGGAAAAACCGAGTAGCATCAGACAGAAAACTATTGTGTCGTGTTTGTCGTGATCGACGATTGAGTGCACCGATCTACGTCCCTCGTCATCATAACTCCATTTCAGTAAAAAGAGACTTTGGTACGATTGCGGACAAAAAGTCCAGAGTGGCGGTGCTTAAATAGCGTCTGACAGCGGCTGGACGCGGTGCCCGCCATGCTCCAAGAATGCCTTCAATTTGCGGACGAGTGCCTTCGGTGGGCAGATCAAGCTGAGACGGAAGAGCAGCGAACAGCCTTCCTGGCGATGGCCCGAACTTGGACATTGGCGGCGCTTCGGCTTCAGGGGGTATGATTCCACAGACTGAATACGAGCAATCGGACAAGATTACTACCCGATGAGTCGCCGATATTCCTGTTCAGGTACGCCGTAGGCATTCCCCGCCGTCTGCTCGATGCCTTTGCGGTTGAGGACGACGATCTGATTTCGGCCAGTGTCGATCAGCTTCTTCCGCTTGAGACTTTGCAGCGCCTCTGTGACGCCGGCCCGCCTCACGCCCAGCATCAGCGCCAGGAATTCGTGTGTAAGCGGCAACGTTTTGTCGTGAGTGCGGTCATGAGCCATCAAAATCCAACGTGCCGGACGTCGGTCAATGTGGGAACGCGCGTTGGCGATGGCGGTATGCGCTGTCTGGACCATGAAGACTTGGACAAACTTAAGCAGAAAATGCTGCAAGGTCGCGCTGGCGTCCATCGCCGTGCGCAAATCCTTGGCCCTGATCTTCTGTCCTTCGCCGGCGACCTGGATGTAGGTGGAATGCGGGGACTGGTCGCCGCCCAGCACCACGGCCGTGCCAGTCATGCCTTCTCGGCCGATGAGACCAACTTCGATCCGCGTCTTGTCCGACTGAACGGCGACAACTGACGCGATGCCGGCCTCCATAAAATAGATCGTCTCGATTCGTTTGTTGGGCCGTTCCATGTCTTTGAGAACCGGCATTGCGACAGGCTGCAAGTGAGGCCGCAACAGCATCAGATCCGTAACCGACATGGCGGCCAGGAGCTGATTGCGAAGCGGCGATAAATTCCGAGACCCGGAGGTAGTGGCCATGGCTCTTTCCCACTAAGGGGCAAGAGCACATCACGGTCTCTCAATCGCCTGCGCCCGGAGATCGTTGCGAGCGGCGACTAAGGGTGCGCCTTCTGGAGGCCAATGGCTATTGAAATATTTCTGGGAAAATGAGACTGAAAAGTACGGAACCGTACCGTCGACAGATCGTTATTAGTGATTAGGCGCTTGCCTCATCAATTAGGGGGCGCTTTCGCGATCCGAAAAAGCGAACTGACCTAAACCTGCCAAGGGTAATCCCTTGGAGTGAAAGCTGCGCTGATGCCAGTGTCGGTCGCAAACGGTGCTTATGCTCTCGTCGTTCTCGTCGTCGAGGACGAATTCCTGGGTGAGATGCAATATTGCCGCATCTCTTCGGGATGCCGGCTACGTCGTTTTAGACACGGACAGCGGCGAAGAGGCCATCGCTCACTGTAAGTCGAGCGTGTCAATTGACGTACTGTTTACTGACATCAACCTCGCCGGTTCGGTAAGCGGTTGGGACGTGGCTGAGTACTTTCGAACGGAACGACCGGACGTCGCGGTCTTCTATTCATCGGGAAATTTTGTCGATCAGCGTCTCTGCGTTCCTGGAAGCCTCTTTTTACCCAAGCCGTGTCGACCGAGCGACATTCTGGACGCTTTTCAGCGGACCCTTAGTCTCGAGGAAAGGAAGGCCACCGATGCCCGACACGATATTTGACGATACTAGCATTGACATCCCTTTGCCCTCAGTGCGGCATGAAACATCGCAAGACGTTCGGGTGGATCAAAGCGAACGACCGCATCGGCTGTCAATGCGGAGTTTCCATGATTTTGGACAAGAGCAAGCTCCTCGATGAGTTGAAGCAGGCCCAGGAATTCCGAGCCGCACTCAAGCGAGGTCTTAGGCGGTTTGGCGGGTAACCTGCTATCTACCGCAAAAGACAACAAAGCTCGCGCAGCGCTTCGCCCATTGGCATGAGCCGGTAGAGCCACACTGGGTCCGGGCGCGTGGGTGAACCTTTATCCGGCGCGGCGCGAGCGCGCTCCGCCAGTGGGCCATCCAACAAGGCGCGCCGTGGGGGTAAGCCTCTCGCATCGCGGCCCAAGCCAGCGACCCTTATGAGGTCACCGCGGGCATGCCAGTTGCCCGGCCGCACGATCTGAACGATGAGGTCCATTCGCCTGGTGCCGATCGGCAGGTATCCCATTGATGCTTTGGGGCATGGCATCATGGTCCATCTCATGTTCGGAAGGGCTTGGTACCGATTTCTGAAGAAAGAAGAAGCGGGAGACGCTCGCGATCAGCATCAACACCATAAGTGCTGGATAGCCTGAACGCGTTGACCTGAACGGCCGATTAGAGAAGCGTAAGTCACAGGCGCTGTTCGATTGCCTCGCCGTTAGTCGGCAGCTGGAACCGGAACACGGCACCTTTTGGTACGTTAGGTAAAGCCCGGAGTTGCCCGCCGTGCGACTCAATGATCGTTCGGCTAACGGCTAGCCCGATCCCCATGCCATCGGGCTTGGTCGTATAGAAGGCGTCAAAAAGGCGGTCAATCGCAAGTCCCTCCAGCCCCGGACCCGAATCTTGTACTTCTACGAGCGCACCTTTGGATTCATCTTTCCTCGAAACCACCAACACCTTGCGCTGCGTCTGATCGATCCCTCGCATGGCTTCGATAGCGTTCATGATTAGATTGAGGATAACCTGCTGCAACTGGATCCGATCTCCCAGAACGACCGGCAAATCATTCGATAACTCAGTCCGCAGTAACACCCGATTTCGCTGGGCCTCGGCGCCGACCAGCGCGATGACCGCCAAAATTGCGTCGTTGATGTTCAACAAGTCCTTATGTGGAGGGGATTTCTTCATCATGGCCCGTAACCGGGTGACGACCTCTGCGGCTCGTATTCCGCAGTTGATCATGGCCTCGACCGAACTCCGCCCCTCTCCAAGATTAGGCGGTTCTTGGGCCAGCCAGCGCAAACAGGCATTGCCTTGGGTTACCAATGCGCCAAGCGGCTGGTTGATTTCGTGGGCTATTGCAGCGGTAAGTTCTCCGAGCGTCGTCACTCGAGCGACGTGCGCGAGGTCCGCTCGAGCCTGATGCATCTGTTCTTCAACACGTCTAGCCTCAGTGACATCCATCACCGCGCCAATGAATTCGAGCTGATCCGCTTGATCTCCGACTGCGTGAGCGGCAACATTGACATGTTTGATTGAACCATCAGGCATCAGCAATCGATATTCATAATCGAAATCCTTCCGCTCCCTGGATGCGCGGCCAAGGGTCGTTTGTACGAGAGCGCGATCTTCCGGATGAACGCGCTCAAGAACCATGTCCAATGTGACGGCAAGCGACTGGTCGTATCCAAAAATTCTAAAGCTTTCGTTTGACCACACGATCTCGCCAGTGGAAACCCGCCAGCCGAAGCTCCCTGTATGACTGAGCCTCTGAGCTTCCTCCAGATAGGCCTCGCTTCGCGTAAGTTCCCTGCTCAGTCTCGCCAACGACCTCAGGTCCGCCTGCAGCACGTCGCGGCACTGCAGCACGAATTTGCGGTACAGTTCGCTGTAGGAATTCTCCTTTTTATCGAGGACGCAAATCGTGCCGAATATCTGGCCATCAGGCCAAGTGACCGGGAAGCCCAGATACGAGATCATCCCCAATTTGATGTCAGGATTCGATTTCCACGCCTCGTCGCGCAGAGCATCCGGGACCAACAGAGATTGGCGCGTTTTCATCACTGTCTCGCAATAGAGACCGGTATTGAGAGGGGCGAGTTCGTCCCTTTCATAGGGATTGTCGTTCGACTCGCTCGATAGGAAAACCTTGATGTTTGGTGGTTCGACTTTCATGACCAAAGCCGAGGGCACGTGCACGATTTCAGCAATGATGTTGACGATCTCTTGCCATTTCTGAACGATTTCAGACGGTACTTGGATGAGCGCGGTTGACATACTCAGATCGGCCTCTCGAATTCCTAGGATGCCCCGGCTCGGGGTCCCCACAATAAATCCTGAACGAGTTTGAATATTAGCGTTTTTCAGGCTTCCCTAGAAGCCAGTTTTCAGGTGGCGACTGCTATCGAGACCTCGGGCGAGGCCGCTTCCGGTACTGCGATCAGTCGCTAGCCGGACAAGACGATGAGTTCATGTTGAAATACATCATGATCGAACGCCCGCAGCGGGGATTGGCACTTTAGTCCCATAATGAATAATATTTATTCGCCGGCTTGGCTGGCCGTTAGCCGCACACAAACACCGCCGCGCAAGTCGTTATTCTATCGCTTGTGGAGCTGGCTACGGCGTCAACGTCGATCTCCAGACGCGCCTGTAAATCGGCGTGGGGTCCCAGCGTGATCGGCACGCTAAGTCGCTGATCCATTCGAGCACATTTCGGCGCCTATTCACAATTCGGTTCCAGAAGGATGAATCAGGCGCTACAGCTATTGAGTACGGTTTGATTGCCGCAGGTATTGCCGTGGCCAACATCGCTACTGTTCAGGCTCTTGGCACTCAATTGAATACTACGTTTTCGTCAGTGTCGTCGGCACTCAAATAGCAAGCGACTTTGCCGGGCTAAGTCCGAGCCCCGGTCCTTTCTCTGGAAGCCCCGGCGGCGCACACCGCGGCTTCTCCTTTTGGGGCGGCCTATTTGCGACCCCTGCGGGCTGGTTTTGAAATCGCGACAGAGTTGGAGGTAGGATCGCTGCCGCTGTCCAATCCGCCCGGAACTCTATCGTGGTGATGGCTTTGGTTTGGGCATGGGCACGTCGGCGAGCGGCGGAGCCGATGGTGAGGGGTCTGCTGCATACGCTAAACGTCTCAGGCGAGAACCAAGAAGGCTCGAACGGTTTTGAATCAGCGGCGGCGATCGCGACGTCAGCTTCGGGCAAAGCTGCCGCTTCGGCCGATGCACCCGCGCTCGGATATTTTTGTCCCATCCAGACCACTACCTCGAACAAGGACAAAGCCACGACACCGAGCACCATGCGCGTAGCGATCCGGCGAACAAGGGTCGGTGGTTTAGGGCCTGAAATTCGCACATCGCTCGGATCAATAGTGATGGTGGGTTTGCGGGCGCTGATGGCGAGAAATGATTGCACCGAGTTCCATCGAACAGACTCCTACAAACTATCCGGTAACGCCAACCAAGGAACCACTGATGGCCGAAGCTAAAATCCAGACTACCAAATCCCCGCCTCCCGCACAGCAGGTTTCAACGCCGTGTCAGCATCCCGAATGCTAGCTATTAATCGGCGCGCTGCCGGATAAACATGAGCAGCACCACTATGCCGAAGATAACGACCAGCACGATAGGAACGACTTCGGACCAAATCATCCGTGAAGCGTAGACCGCTACGCCAGCGGCGCCACGGATTTTGCCCCGTGTACACGTGCGTGCGAGGTTATGACGCGGTCGCGCGCGTCCTACCAGCATGATTTTCTAAGGAGCGGCTGGCTTATCGCAGACGGCAATCACGGGATTGTTTGCTGGGATTGCTCGGCATGATGCCGATCGCTCGGTGGGAAAAGCCGCAGCGTTGCGTTTTGGACCACACCACGCATTGATCAAAACCTCGTCGTCAGCGCACTGAGCGGTGCATCCGGCTTGGCCGCATTGGGCTTGCACGACGTGCAAACCGCCAGGGCCGGGCGGACCAGTCTGACCTTGCGGGCCAGCAGGGCCGGCGAGGCCGGCCGGTCCCGCATCTCCTTTCGGCCCAGGATCGCCCTTAGGTCCTTGGTTCCCTTGTCCACACGCAGCCAAGCTCAGCGCCAGCGCGCCGAGAATTAAAAACCTCATGTCTATGGACATGTGCCGCAGCTTCAGCACAGGCGAAGCAGGTCGGACACGTACCGATTGCTCACGCGTGGCAACTCCTCGACTTCGTCGGCTTTAGCGATCAAGTCTGACGCCATGAGCTTGAGGCGTTCAGCCAGATGGCGGTCTTCGCACTCTTCCGCCAAGCGGGCGCATACCTGGGCTTGGCGGCGTAAGACGTGTCCAAATATCATGGAACACTCCCTCTGCGCGCGAACGTTCAAAGGGGCATATTGTTCCGCGTTGATTGCAGGAATTTGTCAGATTTCTCGATCGCTAGTACCCGCTTTTACGGAAGGCTGACTCGTGATTCAACATTGGGATGATTCCCATAGCTGCGAAGGTCCGGCTGACACCGGCGGATCGTGCGGTGCTTGAAGCGCGGGTTTGGGCACCGACGACGGAGCAACGCGACGCGTTTCGCGCGCGGATCGTCTTGCTGGCGGACGAAGGCCACTCGACCCGTTCGATTGCCCGCGCGCTCGGCACGATGCCGCGAACGGTCAGCACTTGGCGCGGCCGGTTCGCCCGCGAAGGCTTGGCCGGTTTGGCCGACAAGCCGCGGCCCGGCCCGGCACCGAAGTACACCAGCGAGACCGGTCGACGCATTCTGGCGGTCCTGGAACGGGAGCCGCCGGTCGGCTTCGCGCGCTGGAACGGGCCCTTGATTGCAGCCGAACTGGGCGACGTGCACGAGCAGCAGGTCTGGCGTTTCCTGCGGGTGCAAAAGATCGACCTCGCCGGGCGAAAGTCGTGGTGCGAAAGCAACGATCCCGAGTTTGTCGCCAAGGCCGCCGATGTGGTCGGGCTCTATATGGCGCCGCCCGAGAATGCGATCGTCGTCTGCGTCGACGAAAAACCTTCGATCCAGGCGCTGGAGCGCACCCAAGGCTATCTGAAACTGCCGAACGGCCGGGCGCTGACCGGCCACAGCCACGATTACAAGCGCAATGGCACCACCACGCTGTTCGCCGCCTTTGAGGTGGCCACCGGCAAGGTGAGGGCTGCGCACAAGACGCGCCGCCGGCGTATCGAGTTCCTCGACTTCATGAACGACATCGTCGCCGGCCATCCCGACACCGCCATCCATGTCGTCCTCGATAACCTCAACACCCACAAGCCCAAGAACGACCGCTGGCTCAAGCGCCATCCGAACGTGCACTTCCACTTCACGCCGACGCGGGCCTCCTGGCTCAACCAGGTTGAAATCTGGTTCTCGATCCTGGAAGGACAATCGCTGCACGGCGCCTCATTCACCTCGGTCGCGCAACTTAGGCAGCATATCGATGCTTTCATCGAGGCTTACAACGAAAACGCTCGGCCGTTCGTCTGGACCAAAGCCAAGGTCCATCAGCGCCACGTCAAAGGATGCCGTATCAGTGAATTGTGATTCCGGGTGCTAGGCCTCCATCTCCCACTTTGCTGTGATCCCAATCACAGTTTGTCTGGCGGAGAGGCATGGCCTCCCCTGCCCTTCCCGGCCTCACAAATTCGTTTTCCAGATGACCGTGTAGGGGTGTGGTTTCGGCCTGGGCCGAAAAACGATACCGCGCTAATCCTGGAGTCACGGAGAGCCGCTTTAATCGCGCCTCTATCTATGCCGCTTTGAGAGCACCCAGGTGGAGGGTAAAGCGTCAGAACGATCCGGGCACCCGGCACCAATAGATTTGGGACTCGCGGCGCTAGGCGCCGATTGTCGCAAGCAGCCATTGAACAAGCGATTTGGGAAGCGGGCGGTGGCGGCGAGCGCCGCATCACGGCCGTCACTTTCGCCAAGTTGCCGAAGCAGCTCTAGCGCAACCGCGCGGGCTCATTCGGCCGGGCGCGGACAACGAAATGGGGCCCGGCCGTTCAGCCAGGCCCACAAAACAGGCAATTAGCCTTTCGTCACAACCGGCGGCGGGGCCTTACCCTTACCCGTCTGTGTACAGCCAGCTATGCTCAGAAGTGCGATCACCGCGGCAGTAGCTATTGCGAGCTTTTTCATGGGAATGCCCCCCAACGTCATGACACCGATGAACGGACGCTAGACGCAGGGAACGCTGGTGCCTAGTGCACAAAAGACACAACGCCAGGCAAAATGGCCGTTTTCTACATTGTTGAAAGTTCCAATTTCCGGCCCCTGATTGCGCTGCCGGCGGTAGCCTTGGTGTAACATCAAACGCTTACGCGTTTCCCGGAACCCGCGCCGCGTTGCCGGCGGACGGGTCTCACTTTGACTCGCTGATTCGTGGGGGCCTTCGTATCCCAGGCGACGGTGCCGGAACCTGGCCGGTTCAGGCGCCAAGGAGTTTTCAGACTTAACGCTGACGACATTGATCGGGCTTGGCGCCGCGACCTGCACGACGGTCGCTTACGTACCGCAAGTCATAACGCTCTGGCTCATCTACGGCGTAATCCTGCGGGACCCGCCGCTGATCATGGCCAATCTGATCACGTTGTGTCTTGCGACCACAATTCTCGTTTTCATGTTGCGTTTCGGCTAAGCGGCTTGCCTGAGTTCAGGGCGTCCCGTGATCAATGGCTGCGTATAACAGCAGCGCCGACCCAATGGTGATGGCGACGATCACCAGAGCAATGCTCCAGGTCGCCGTATCAGGACCGTCGCGGTCGTCTTCTTTGCGTCCGTTCGCCATCGCCTCGGCTATTCAACGTGGCGCTAGGGATAAAGAGCAGCGGACGATCAGGATCACGTGGGGAAAAGACGTGATCCTGACCGCCGCCCCGCAGAAGGGTGTCGCCCCCGCTGGGAGATGGGATGCCGTGGGGGTTCGGCATCGGTCCAAATCGTGACGTCGAGTTTGCCAGACCTTCGTCGTCATGCCGCTAGGAAAATTTGACGCATGAGGTGCCGCCGCCACGACCGGCGCGGCGGGCGCGAAGTGACGCAGGTGCTCCGCTACGGGGTATCCGCCGATGGATCGGAGTCGGTCTCCGTCGGGCCCAGGATGAGCGCCATGATGTCGGCGAAGCTCCATCCAGACACGTGATCGGCCGTGTCGGAGCGCGAGGGCGCCGGCGCTACCTCGGCGCTTCCCGCCGCATATTTTCGGCGGTCGATACCTTCGTCGACCCGCTCGATCATGTAGGGAAAGAACGGATTGGACGAAGCGCGAAGCAGCGAGTCCAGGCTCGCGATCAGCACGTCACGTTCTCCGCGCGGCGCGAGCGAGCCGAGGTTGAGGCCGAAGTTCTCGTCGGGATCGGGTGTCAGACCGTAAAGCGAATCGGTCATCGGAAACGGCAAGGCGACATGCGACAGCGAATAGAGACCGGGCGGATACTGAAAGCCCAGGGCACGGTCGTGTTCGTTGACGTCGCCCGCCTCCGTCGTGCGCTCCACTTCCTCGCCGCTTGCGACATCGGCATTGGTGATGATGGTGGTCCGGTAATTGCGCGGTCCGCTCGGCACCAGCCGCGACAGCGCCGTGTCCGCGGTGGGGCGCAGCAGCGCGCCGAACTTGACGGTCCGGTTGACGTCGAAAAGCACAAGCTCGCTGCCGTTGCGAGGCAGACGCGAATATAGCGCCGACACAATGGCAGGCGTGCTGACGGTGAAATCCATCACCGATTGGAAGGTGATCATCGGCGGCAGCTGCACCAGTTGACCGGTGCGAGCGTACTGCGCGACCTCTCGCTGCAGTACTTGCGTCAGCCGAAAGGATTGAACCGCGCCGTTGACTGGAAATGAGTTGTACTTGAACGGATTGAACTCCGGCAGCAGGCCGAGCCACGCCGCCTTGTCGAACGCCGGAAGCAGCGCGGGCAAGCCGGCGAGCCCGGCGAAACGCGCAAAGCGCGTGATGCCGATCATCGGCGAAATCAAGACGAGCCGATCCGGCCGGGCGAGCTGCGGGTCGGCAATGGCGTCCAGCGCATATTTGACCGCGAGCGCGCCGCCGTTGGAGAATCCGACAAGATGCAACGGCGCGGTCGGCGGCACGCGCCGGCGCGCTTCCCGCACGGCAAGGCGTGTCGCTGCCGACCAGTCTTCCCATTCGACGTCGGTCAAGCCGGCCGGAACCGTGCCATGGCCGGGCAGCCTGATCACGATCGCGACAAAGCCGTGGTCGCGATAGGACGCCGCGATGTGACGCTGGCTGTAGGGCGAGTCCGTCAGACCGTGCAGCAGCACCACGGCCCCAATTGGAGTGCCGGTCGGCTCCAGAACGAATGAGCGATTGAAGTCCTGAGTAAAGTGTCCCGGATAAACCGGGCTGCCGTCGAAATACCGGTTCATCGGAACGCGATCGGCCGGATCGAGCTTGTCCGTCACCTCGGATCGGACGGCTGCAAAAAGCTTGGCCTCCCGATCGAGATATTGCGTCCAGTCGGCGGCATCGAGCTCTTTGGCCTTCATCTCATGCGGCACGTAGGTGTGCCACGGCGACAAAGGCGGACCACGGTGGGCGTAATAGATGCGAATGGCGAAGAAGGAGATCGCGACGATCAGCAGCAGAAGCAGAGTCCGCCTTATGATCTTAAGCGTCTTCGCCAGCATCGTCCGACCCGCTGTCCCGTCAACACGTCATCGGCTCACTTGTCGCGATGTCTGGGATATCGAATTTCTCATCGCCGCGATAGTGCGCCTCTGACCGCCGGTCGCTCGGACTTATGCAGACGTTCTATTCAATCAAGAGCGACGGCCGTGATCATATTTGAACGATGCGTTTTTGGGTGGCGTGCTCACCCTTTATGGTATGATTTCAGTCCGCGCTGACTTGGCGGTCTGGTGGAGTCTACGCCGTGGATAGCTCCGTCGACAAAGTCCACCATTCGCTTCTTGGCTCGCTCGCACGCGCGGCAACTTTCTTTGCATTTTGGGTCATCCTCTCCGGCCTCAAGCCGCTCGATCTTTTCGCGGGCGTCTTCGCCGCTACCGCGGCGACCTGGGCGAGCCTCGTTCTGTTGCCGCCGGGGCGCTGGAGCTTCCGCCCGTTGGCGATCGCAGGATTCGCGCTCCGGTTTCTGCGTCAATCGATCGTCGCAGGAGTAGATGTTGCGTGGCGCGCGCTCGATCCTCGGATGCCGCTGCGGCCGGGCTTCGTCGTCTATCTATCGCGTCTGCGGCCGGGCTCGACGCGAAATGCCTTCTGCACGGTAACGAGTCTGCTGCCGGGCACGCTGCCCTCCGGTACCGATGAGAGCGGCGGCCTTGTGATCCATTGTCTCGATGTCACGCAGCCGGTGGTCGAGCAACTGAAAGAAGAGGAAGCTCTGTTCGTGCGCATGCTCGGAGGTGGACACGGTGATGTCTGATTTTCTGATCTGCGCGGCAGGCTTCGTGCTGGTGATGGTGGCACTCGGACTCATTCGCATTCTGCGCGGCGGAACCGAAGCCGATCGCGTGATGGCGGCTCAACTGACCGGCTCCGGTGGCATTGCCGCGCTGCTCCTGCTGGCGGTGGCCGCCCAAATGCCGCCAATCGCGGACGTTGCGCTAATGCTGGCGCTGCTCGCCGCATTCGTCTCTGTGGCCTTTGTCAGGAGCGCATCCGGCTCGGATAACGGAACGCGTGAGGGGGCCGACCCCGCATGAAGCTCGCGCTCGATATTTTTACTGTCGTGGCGGTGTCCGCTGGCGCGTTCTTCTTCCTCGCGGGCACTGTTGGACTGCTCCGCTTCCCCGATGTGCTGACGCGGCTTCATGCGCTGACCAAGGCGGACAACCTCGGCCTCGGCTTGATCGTGCTCGGCCTATTGCCGCGCGCCGGAGGACTGCTCGGCGCACTGAAGCTGATCGTCATCTGGCTTTTGGTCCAGCTGTGCGGCGCGATCGTCACGCAGCTGATCGCTCGCATGGCGCGAGAGAGCGGACCGCTCGCATGACCGTCGCTCTTGCCTTCGACATCGGTCTCGGTGTGACGCTGTTGGCGATCGCCGCCTGGACCATCGCGGTGCGCGATACGTTTTGCGCCGTGGTCACCTTCGTCGTCTACGGTTTGCTGCTGGCGATCGTCTGGGTCAGGCTCTTCGCCGTCGACGTCGCGTTGACCGAGGCTGCAATCGGCAGCGGCGTGACCGGCATGTTGTTGCTCAGCGCGGCCGCGCGTCTTCGCGCGACCGAAGCCCATGCGCAACAGCTAGGCATTTCGTTTCGTGTTGTGACCGGCTTCTTTTGCGCGCTGATCTCCGCAGCCCTCGCCGCCGTCGTCCTGTTCCCGCCAGAGACCATATCCACGCTGGCGCCGTCGGCCCTGGAACACTTGCCGGAGAGCGGCCTCGGCAATCCTGTCGCGGGCGTGCTGTTCGTCTACCGCGCGCTCGACACGCTGCTGGAAAAGGTGGTGCTGCTGCTGGCCGTGCTCGGCGTCTGGTCGCTGGCGCCGGATCGCTTTTGGGGCGGGATACCGTCGCTGCGCGTCTATACGCAGCAAAACTCGATCCTGACCTTTTTCGCTCAGGTGCTGCCGCCGATCGGAATTATCGTCGGCCTCTACATGACGTGGACGGGAGCCGATCACCCGGGCGGCGCCTTCCAGGGCGGCACCGTTTTGGCCGCCATGTGGATCCTGGTCATGATGGCGGGTTTGCAGCCAGTGCCTCCGATCAGTCGGCAAAGGATGCGTCTGTTGCTGGTCGCCGGTCCCGTGCTTTTTCTCGCCATCGGATTTGCCGGCTTCGGGCTCGCGGGCGCTTTTCTCGCGTATCCAGCAGGCTACGCCAAGCCGCTGATCATCGTCGTCGAACTCGCACTCACCATTTCAATCGGCGTGACACTTGGCCTGCTGGCCGCGGGTCCGCCGGAACGGATGCCGCAACGATGAATGCCGCAACGCTGTTCGGACTTTGCGGGTCTGCTCTGGTCGGGACTCGGGTTGTACGGGCTGATCGTAAACCCGCAGCCGCTGCGCAAGATTCTCGCCTTCAACCTGCTCGGATCCGGCGTGTTCCTCCTGTTCGGTGTCATCGCCCGCAGAGGCGCAGCGGCCGGACTTGGCGGCGATCCAGTGCCCCAGGCTTTGGTCATCACCGGGATCGTCGTCGCCTTCTCGGCCACCGCAATGGCCGTTGCGCTGCTGCTGCGGCTGTTCCAGGAAACGGGCGAGGCGACGCTCGGCACCGACACCGCCAATGCAGGTGAGCCTGCAGAGGGCTCCTGATGCCGGGCGCGACGGTCCTCACCGACGCAACGACGTCCGGCGGATTCCTGCTGGTGCTGGCGCTGATATTGCCGGTCACCGGCATTGTTCTGTCGCTGCTGTTCGGTGGACGTTACGTCGAATATTTCGCTTTCGTTCTGCTGGCGGCGGGCCTCGCCGTCGCGGCTGCGGTCTTCGCCACAATCTGGCGCAGCGGTCATCCGCTCGTTTACATCGTCGGCGGCTGGGAGCCGCCGCTCGGCCTTGCGCTGCGCGCCGACGGAATGTCGGCAGCGATGATGATGACCACCGCTGTCGTGATCTGCGCCATCGGGCTCTTTGCCCGCGAGGAATTCAGCCAACCGCGCGGATTGCCCGAAACCCGCGCGCCGCTCGTGTTCTGGAGTTCTTCTTCTCGCGATCTGGAGCGCGCTGAATGCCATCGTCCTTGGCGACGATCTTTTCAATCTTTACGTCGCCTTGGAGTTGCTGACTTTCGCGGCGGTGCCGCTCGTGTGCTTGAAGGGCTACCCGGACACGATCCAGGCGGCGCTGCGCTACATGCTGTTCGCGCTGCTTGGTTCGGTACTCTATCTCTTGGGAACCGCGTTCATCTACGGCGCCTACGGCACGCTCGATATTGTTCTCTTGGCCGGCCGCGTGCATCCCGAACCGGTTGCCTTGATCGCGGCCGCGCTGATGACGATCGGCCTGCTGGCGAAGACGGCGCTCTTCCCGCTGCATCTGTGGCTGCCGCCGGCGCACGCCGGCGCTCCGGCGCCGGGCAGCGCCGTGCTTTCGGCGCTCGTCGTCAAAGGCTCCTTCATCTTGATCGTGAGGCTGTGGTTCGACGCGATGCCCGGCCTCATGACGTTTGCCGCAGCCCAGCTGCTCGGCGCGCTTGGTGCCGGCGCGATACTCTTTGGCAGCGTCGTCGCATTGCGACAGCAGCGCCTCAAGCTGCTGATCGCTTATTCGACGATCGCGCAGATCGGCTACCTGTTTTTCATATTCCCGCTCGCAGTGGGTGCTGCCGCAGGCCAGAACTGGGACAGCGTCGCATGGACGGGCGGATGGATGCAGTTGTTCTCCCACGCGTTCGCCAAGGCGGCCATGTTCATGGCCGCAGGACTCTTCGCCGAAGCGCTCGGCCATGACCGCATTGCCGAATTTAGCGGTGTCGGCCGCGCGCTTCCTATCACCGTCTTCGCGTTCGGGCTTGCCGGCCTCTCGCTGATGGGCGTGCCGCCGAGCGGCGGCTTCGTCGCAAAATGGCTGCTGCTCACGGCGACAGTCATGGAAGGCCAGTGGTGGTGGGCCGCCGTGATGCTGGTGGGCGGACTGCTGGCGGGCGGCTACGTCTTCATGGTACTCGGCAAAGCGCTAAGCGGCGCAACGGCGCCTTTGAAGCTGCACGCGCCGGTGTCGCGCGGTCGCGAAGTCGTGGCGCTAGCGCTGGCGTTGGGTGCGGTCCTGCTCGGACTGGTGCCGTTGCAGCCGTCCCAATTGCTGCAGATCGGTCGCCCCGGAACGGCGGTGATTTCGCGATGAGAGACGGATCCCCTCGCCCACGGCGCGATCGAAGCGTTTCCAGTTTTTGCGGAGGCGCAAGCCGTGACCGACGGTGAAATGCTGCTCGCTGCGACCCTTGCATTGCCGCTCGCAATGCTGGCGGCGTGTCTGTCGCATCAAGTGCGCGAGCGGATGCCGATGCTGCTCGCGCTTGCGCCATTGCCGGCCATCGCGGCTGCGCTGCAAGCGCCCGATCGCCCGAATCTCGTCCTGCCCAAAGCGCTGCTCGGCCTGACGTTCGCGCTCGATCCGCCTGGCGCGATGCTGCTGGGAGTCGTCGCGCTGCTGTGGAGCGCCGCGGGAGTATACGCGTACGCCTTTCTGCGGAACGGATCGGACGGTGGACGCTTCGCGGTCTGGTGGCTCATGATGCTCAGCGGAAGCCTTGGCATTTTCATCGCCGCCGATATGGTGTCTTTCTATTTATTCTTCACTCTCGTCAGTCTCGCCGCTTATGGACTCGTCGTCTTCGACAACACGCAAGCGTCGAAGCATGCGGGCGCCCTGTATGTCGGCCTGGCCGTCCTCGGTGAAGCATTCCTGCTGATGGGCTTTGTGCTGTTGGCTGCGGGAAGCCCAGGCGGCAGCCTGCTCATCCGTGACGCGGTCGCCGCGCTGCCGTCGTCGCCGTGGCGCGATGCCGCCCTGGCGTTTCTTATTCTCGGCTTTGGCCTGAAGATCGGATTGGTACCGCTCCACGTCTGGATGCCGCTGACATATTCGGCGGCGCCCATTCCGGCCGCGGCCGTGCTCAGCGGCGGCGCGGTCAAAGCCGGCGTGATCGGACTGATCCGCTTTCTGCCGGTTGAAGTCGGCCCTGCCCGGCTGGGGTGAGGCGCTCGCCGCCGTTGGTTTGTTTGCTGCGTTCTATGGCGTCATCATCGGCATCACGCAGTCGAACCCCAAGACCGTGTTGGCCTATTCGAGCGTGAGCCAGATGGGACTGCTCGCCGCCGTCCTTGGCATGGGGCTCGCCACGGGCGATGCCACGGTGCCGATCGCGGCGGCTTTCTACGCGGTGCGTCACGTGCTGGTCAAAGGCGGACTGTTTCTCGGCCTCGGCGTCGCCGCAACAACGCGAACGCAGCGCGCATGGCTCGTGATGCTGCCGGCCGCACTGCTCGCTCTTGGACTGGGCGGGCTGCCGCTGACCGGAGGCACGTTGGCGAAAATCGCCATCAAGACGCCCCTTGGCGATGGACCCGCCGGTACGCTCTCCGTCCTGTCGGCCATCGGAAGCACGGTTCTAATGCTTCACTTCCTAAAGAAACTCAATGCAACCACGGCTGCTCAGACGACCGCGCCGATGGGTTTCCTCGTGCCGTGGCTCGTGATCGCGCTCGCCTCCATCTTCTTTCCGTGGGTGCTGTATCCTCACGTTTCAGGCGGCGTGTCGGTGTCCGAGGCGCTCTCGCCGAAGGAACTCTGGGCGGCGCTTTGGCCGGTGCTCATCGGCGCCCTATTGGCCGTACCGCTGCTGCGCTGGGGCACCCTTTTGCCGCGCGTGCCCGAAGGCGATGTGCTGGCGTTGGCCGAGCGCGCAACGCCTACGGCCCGTAAGCTGGCCGCGGCGATGCAGAGGGTCGACGCGCGTATGCGTCAATGGCCCGTGGCAGGTGTGCTGTTCGTGCTGTTGACGATAGTTCTCATGGGAACACTGTTCGTTGACCGCTAATGCGCGCCTATCGCAAACTTAAATCCCTCACATCCGCACTTCCATCAGCAAGCAACCAGGTTTCTGCTATCGTATCCGAATGATACCCGTCAGCGTCACGCGCGATCACCACGTCCTTCACTCTCCTCGGCCTGATGCTCGCGTCGCTAGGCGCGTTGGTGCTTCTGCCGCAGATTCCGCAAGATCAGAACTATCACCAGTTTTCAGATCAGCGCATGTTGTTCGGCACGCCGAATTTCTGGAACGTCGTTTCAAATGCTCCCCTTCGTCGCTATCGGCGCCGCAGGGCTGAGGCATCGGCGCGATCAGGCCGCCGTCATACTGTTCCTGGGGGATACTCCTGAGCGGACGAGGGAATTTGGGTTCGTTCTGCCAAAATTTGTTTTGATATGATTATATTCCTATCGCTATCAAAGCGCGTGACAGCGCGCAAAATCGAGCGCGCGAATGGCAAACCTGCGGCGTGATAATGCCCGCCGCTCGTAACGGTCCATCGCTCGGTAACTGTTTAGCCTCTTGCAACAGAATTGCCGCGAACTTGTCTGGGCCTTGCGGTGTTGAGGTCACATACTTGGTCAGGGCTGCAATCGGAATTTCAGATGCCCGGAGCCGCAGAAGAGCGAGGATGATGGACATTTTCGACCGTATATCTGCTCGTAAGTCATAATAGGGATTGTTCAACCGCTCGGACAGAAATCTATGGCGCCGCGTAGCGCACCCGCTGCAGATCGATCTGCGCTTCGGCAACGCGGCGAGCGAGTTGATAGATGTCATCGTTGGTCGGCTCGCCAGCAATTTCTCGGGCGATTGCCTCGACTTGTTCGGATAGCGCTGGATCCGCAAAAACAGATAGGCTTAATCCATGGCGGCGTGCGTTATGAGCTGCGCGAGCTCTGCCTCGTGCGGTCTTTGGGCCCGTGCTCGTCCGACCATTGGCACGACTAGCTGCTATTTTTCGCGGACTGGTCATGCAACTTTCGCATTTTTTACTCTTCCGACAATCAGTTTAGGCTGGACAGTTTCGAATCTGGCTTCATCGCGATCGTGAAAACCATGGCGCTGGTTCTGCATGATGCGATGACGGTCCAATTCGCGAATGACCTCATCAATGCGTCGCTGGGCAATCATGATCAAATTGTCGATCTGTTCAATACGATAAAAATTATCAAGCATCACCTTCGCTTGTATGGCGTTCATGTCCAGTGTTGACCTAGCTGCCGAATAAAGTTCTTGAAATTTTTCGTTTGCCCGTGGATTTTGCTCAACAAGCATTTCCCAACTAAGGTCAGACCCACCATCCAGCAGTTTAGTCATCTCTTCTTTTTCCGTTTCCTCCATCAGTCCTGTTTCGGCTGCCGCGCGATATTCGGCCTCCGCGAGCGTTGCTGCTTCCCGATCAGCATCTTCCGACACCTCGATCGTCCAGAACGTTGTTTGGAGCCGACGCAAGCGAACCATTGTCCAAGTGAGATCGACGATGTCGCGGACCCAAATCTCTTCGATGAAATCGGTTGGGGTTATGGCGCCAAACACGCGGTCGAGGATTTCATGATAAGCCCTGGCATCTTCACCCTCCGAGAATCGGCGGCGGACCGAAGAGGTGAGGCCGCCTGAACGCTTTCGAGGCTTTTTTTGACTTTTTCCGCATGGCCAACTACTCCACAAGTAGTAGGATTATAGCTACCAGAACTACTATTAGTATGGGTAGAGGAACCAGGCGCCGCAATAGTCGCGCGTGCTCGACCTTATGGCCTCTTGGTCCCCTTTGCGGTTTTGTCACCGACTACTTTGCGGAAACGACGCTGGCGGGCTCTTGAGGGGCGCACTACCGGAGCCTTGATAAGGCGGACGCCCAGGCTGATCCCTATTGGTGAACGCGACGCCGGCCGCCTCCGTCCCATTTGGCGAAATACAGCCTCAGTAACAAATCGACTGAGCGATCTCGACGTTGATCAGCCCGGACGCGCTATTGGGCCACTCAAAGCAAATCCGCGCCACTTGAGGAGCTTGCGCGCTAATCGATTTAGACGCCGGCCGCGCGCGGCGTCGTTACCGTCGATATAGGGCTACGTGCCCTTTTTCTGTTGCCGTTTCTTCAATCGAACTCCGGCGCCGCCGCCGTTCTCGTCGATGAACTCGACGCCGGCTGACTCCAGTGCACGCTGCAGCCGATCCATCGTTGATTGCTTCGCATCCGCCCCATTTTCGATGCGCGTGACTGTATTCGCCGTGACATCCGCATGTTCAGCGAGTTCTCTCACTCCCCAACCTACTGCGGCGCGCGCCATCCGAAGCTGAACAGCCTTCATTTGTACAATGTCCAAATGCAAGTTGACATGGTATCGTTTTCGTCCTATTGTATTTGTACAACGTACCAACGCGCTGAAAATCGATCAATCTCGCAGACCATGTCAGCGGGGACGAATGTCGCGCGAAATAACGAGGCCACAATGCGCAACGATTTAGTGAAAATAGCAGACCGTCGTTACTTTATCGGCGGCTCCGACGCCCGGATCATTCTGGGTAACGACGAAGCCGCACTTCTGCGATTGTGGCGCGAGAAGCGCGGCGAAGTCGAACCGGAAGATCTCTCGGGAAATCTTATCGTCCAGCTTGGGCTGGCTACCGAGGATCTTAATCGACGGTGGTATCAGGCCAATTCTGGACAGGTTCTGACCGACGTCCAAAAGCGGGTTTTTCATCCAGCCCTTAAGTGGATGGCCGCAACTCTTGATGGGCGGGTTGAAGGCAGCGAAGCTGTGTTCGAAGCAAAATTCATGCTGCCGTGGTCGTTCTCGGAGGAGGCCGCAGCCGAGAAATACATGCCACAGTTGCAGCACAATATGTGGGTGGTTGCTGCGAGAGCAGCGGTGCTCTCGGTGATCACCGGCGGCGGCAAATGGGTCGAAATCAAAACACTGGCCGATCCGCTCTACCAGCACCTGATCGTGACGGCCGAGCGGAAGTTCTGGCGGTGTGTGGAGGACGGCGAACCCCCTCGCCTGTTTGGCGTTGAGCCGCCCAAACCGCGCATCGAGGCCATCCGCATCGTCGACATGAGTTCGTCCAATGCCTGGGCGGAATTCGCCGGCGTCTTTGCCCGCACGCGCGATGCCTTTCTGGAACACGAACAGGCCAAAGCCGAACTCAAGAGCCTGATGCCAGAGGATGCCAAGGAGGCCACCGGGCATGGGGTGCGGGCGAAGCGGTCGAAATCTGGTGCGGTGAGTTTCGACCTTCTAAGCGCGGAGGCTGGCCGTGCATCGGTCCAGTGAATCCATCGCCAGCCTCGCCGCCGCTCTGGCCAAGGCGCAAGCCGAACTCACCAATCCTGAGAAATCGCTAACCGCAACAATCCGATCACCTTTCCCGCGCGAAGGCGATCGAACTTTCCGCTATGCGCCGTTGTCAAGCGGGCTCGATATTGTGCGCAAGACTTTAGGCCAGCACGAGATTGCTACTGTCCAGACGACGGCAATTGACAACGAGGCCGGTCTCATTCGTCTGACCACCATTCTGGCCCATGCCTCAGGGGAATGGATGTCCTCGGACTGGCCAGTCTGTCCGGTCAGCGAAACCGCAGCGCCCCATCGGATGGGAGCCGCGCTGACCTATGCCCGACGCTATGCCCTGTTCACCCTGGTCGGATTGCCGGGGAAGACGATCTCGACGCGCCCGATCTCGATGCGCCAAGCCCGCCTGACGGACAGCCGTTGAAAGCAGATACGCCTAATAACGGAAATGGCGGCCTCAATGGCGGGCAAAGGCTTTCAAGCCGAAAGCGGGACAAACGGCCGACCAAAGCAAGCGCGAACTACCTTCTCAAAACCGCGCTGGAGGCCAGTGTCTCAGCCGTGACATGCGAGCGCATGCTGGTTGACCTGGAGGTCATCTTATCAGCCGACGAGGCCGCCACGTGGGCACATCAAGTCATGGCCGTAAAAAATAGCTTGGCGTCAGTTGATGCGCGACGCGTCGAAGACGCATTCGTGGTCAAAATGACAACCCTTGGAAGCAGCGATGGAGAAGTGATCAACGCGCCCTCACCTCCCTCTGAACCAGGCCAACCGCGTTCGCCGAAAAATCCGCTGACAGAAGCAGAGCCGAGCGAAGCGTCTGTTTCCAAAAGCGTCGACAAGAGCATGCTGGCGTTACCCGAACCGCGTCGGTTTCGGGACAAGACGCACTGCAAATTCGTCGCCCAACAACCGTGCCTGATTTGTGGACGCCAGCCGGCGGATGGGCATCACCTTCGGTTCGCGCAGCATCCAGCGCTCGGGCGAAAGGTGAGCGACGAGTTCATCGTCCCGCTGTGCCGCGGTCATCATCGCGAGGTGCACCGGTCCGGTGACGAAGCCTCCTGGTGGAGCAAAGCCGGCATCGACCCCATCGGCGCTGCGCGGGCGCTTTGGACGGAGACGCATCAGCTCCGGTCGGTCGCTGAAGCCCCGAACCCTGAGTACTCGACTGTCCCGAACATATTGCCCTCGGATTCAAAGTCCGCGCCGCAGCCCTCCAACGGCACCCGAAATCGCAAAACGAAGCCAATTCCATCGGTCGGTGCGCCATGACCTCCTTCAGGCAGTTCGAGGCCAACCGTCGCAACGCCTGCAAAAGCACCGGTCCAATAACTGAAGAAGGCAAGCAGCGTTCGCGCTGCAATGCGGTCCGCCACGGCCTGACCGCTGAGACGGTGATCGGTGCGTTAGAGGACGCGGAAGATTACAGAGCGTTCGAAGCGGCCATCATTGGTGACTATGACGCGCAATTGGCCGTGGAGCGGGAGCTGGTGCTGCGGTTAGCCAGTCTTCTGTGGCGATTACGGCGTGCGACAACAATGGAAACCGGTCTTTTCGAAATCCAGGCTGACTGTCTTCGTGAGTTCGGACGGGACCACCAAACTCAATCAAAGTTGCAGGACATTACCTACCCAAGGCTCGGGCCGGTTGATCGTATCGATGCCGGCCCCGATCGAGCATCGCATGGCATCAAAAACCTAATCGAAGCCAGCTCCAGCCTTGGACCGAATTCCATTGATCCCGCCATCGACCTTGCCCGTTGCTTTTTGCGTCTGGCCAATTTGCCCAGCTTCCCGCTCGACCGGCTCAGCCGGTATGAGGCATCCTTTGGCGGCAGGCCGGCCACATCCTACTTGCTCTTGATGCGTTGGATCGGCGCAAGCCGCAAGATAGAAGCCGCCGTTTCCGCACCGGGAGACGGCAAGACTTGCCGCTCGACGGGCGCGACGACTATTGAGCCGCTGGAGTAACTGATCTACGCGATCGACGTACAGTCGACCGCCATAGAGCGACTATTCGAAGCGATCGAGGTGGATGAAAATTTGGGTTTGTTTTATCAAATCGCGCGGCCACGAACCTGCTGGATTGAATCAAACTCGATATTTCGCATGAATACCCGCGACTTACGCGACACATAAAAAATTCTGATTCAGCGGTTCAGCCGAGCCTCCATTGCCGATATGGTCTTTTGGCGTAAGTTGCGTTGAGAGGTTTCAAGAATGGATTTGTCCAATTATCCGTTACCGCTGATCTTCATCGCCAGTCTTCTCGCCATCTTTGTTGCTACCGAGATAGGCCGTCGGCAGGCCTTCTTGGCGCTCGGCGGGAGCAGGAGAATATTTCAACAATAGAAGGTGCAATCCTGGGGCTTCTGGCTCTGCTTTTCGCTTTCACTTTCTCGATGGCTCTGTCGCTCTACGAGGTGCGACGGGACGCTTTGTTAAACGAGGCAAATGCCATCGCTACCACCGCGCTTCGCGCACGATTGCTGCCGACGCCGTACAAAACCGAGTGTCTCATGCTGTTGCGGCGATACATCAAGATTAGGCTGGATATCGCACGCGGCAATGCATCTCCGCCGGAGATAACTGCGGCTGTTGCTCGGTCGAACGCGATCCAAGAATCGCCATCCCGGCTGCTGTGGCGCCGCTGCCAAGCTACCGAACAAACCTGGCAACCAGAAGCTCACCCCGCTTTCGTCGGCGAGCGAGACCGCGGGCAGTGTTGCGACGCTAAATCCAAACGTTGCGGCTGCGGCGAGCAGGCGCAGCAATCGTCAGCATCCGATCCTAAATTCGAAAATATGACTCCGCATCGTCGCCCCCTCCGATGGCGGCCACGTCGCGTCGACTGGCTGCCCAAATCAGGTCTATCGTTCGGCAACACTTACCAAGAGAGAGCCCATTTATTTTGGATTATCACGTATCGCTCTCGCGCCGTAAAACTCCGGGCGCCCGCTGCGGCGACTGCGGCGCACCACCACAATGGAACCGGACTATTCGAAATCCAGGCTGACCACCTGCGTGGCTACAGGCAGGACCACCAGCTGGTAACACGCGCCTTGCGTGAACTCGCGTTTGCGCGCGACTGAGGTGTCAGTCCCTACTTGCCCTGGCCTCCCAGCCAGCCCCCTACCTCATGCTCGATCTTCTCGACTTGTTGCTTGGTCTGCTGCCAGGCAGCGTCGCGGTAATGCCCGTCATATTCATAGCTGTCGAAAGCCAAAAGTGCCGCGATCAGAACCGCAACGACAATAATAACTGCGGGCCGCATGTGTCCCCCTTGGTCCTCACCTTTATCTCGTCACCGGGGCAGGAGAGGAACGTGCACATTTGCGTCACACCGCATTCGCGTCTCGTCCCTTTGCACCGGAGTCAAGCACCGCCTCAAATGAATTCTTTCATGCCCTCGGCGTGCAGAGTTGAACGCAGACGGACCAACGCGTCAACCCGTTGGTCTTGCGGTGACTTACCGCAGCGGCATCGCAGGACCGTGCGGGGTGAATTTAGCCGCAGATGAAGCAAGCGTGTTGCCGCGCAATTAGCACACGTTATGTCGGCGCATCTGTTCACAACGCCGCGCGCAGATGCGCCGCTCTCGATATCCAATTACGATGTGTGACAGGGGCCCCCTCTTACAAAGCAGCGCCACCCCTCCCCTGTCGTTGCGCGTGCACACTGCATCTGCCCGTTCTCGGGGAACATATTGGCTACGCGAGTTGCCCCATAGGTCGCCGCCTTGATACGGCGCCAAGCTCGTACGGCACTGGCCTCCGCATGCACCCTGTCGGCATGGAATTCGCTGCCGCCGTAGTAAAAATGGCCGTCCTTGCAAATCAATGCTGCCGCGGCGGAGTGCGGCGTGATGACCAATATAACAAGGGCCGCTCCGGCCAATCCGGACAATAACCTGCGCATTGTTCACTTCCTCTGTATGGGACGATTATACGCGCGATCCGTGATGGCGACACCTATCGTCGCCAAATACATCGCAGCCGCTCTCGTCGTCCGCTCGTTCGTTTTGCTTCGGAGTTGGTCGCGCATGACGATCAAGCGCATTCAGCGGCAGTTGCGTTGCGAGACGCTGTACCATCGGCCGCTGCGGCCATGATAGTAGCAATTGCCGCGGTACCAATAATAACGCCCGCGGGCGCGCCGTCCGTGGCTGGCGATCAGTGCGCCGGTGCCGGCTCCGACCAAGGCGCCAATCGCCGCGCCGCGGCCACCGCCGGCCAATCCGCCGATGAGGGCGCCGCCGGCGGCGCCTCCGAGTGCGCCACGGCCCGTCTGCGCCATGGCGGGCTCTGCTAATGCAAGAACAGCAATCATTGGAACGAGAACGAGCTTTACCCGACGAAGCATTTTTACTCCCAGCTTTGAGCCCCACCGACAACCAATGGATGGAGCCACGTCGTGCTTATCGCAAAAGGAAGACCGAATTAAGCGCGCCATCCGCAGAATTTGCAATGAAGCGGCTTAATTCTTTGATAGAGTGACCCCACGACGATATCGCGGCTTAAGTCTCATAAGTTCTGAAAATAGTCCATACCGGCGAGCCATCTGAAATGACAATGCAGACGCCCGGAAGCCGATTGCCGACAAGCGAAACTCTTGCGAAAGCGTTTTCTCGCTCGGGATGGATCGGCTTCTGGCTGCAGATCGCGTTCGGCTCAATTCCCTTCATGCTCGCGATCTATGCGTTCATATTTGCACGCAACGCCAGCCCGGGCACGCGCGGCGATTCCTGCTGATCGAATTTCTGACGTTCGGCGGATTGCTGGTGCTCCTCTTCACCACCGTATGGTCGTTTAGATACACGCGTCTTGCGAAGAAAATGAGCGACCCACAGCGACGCCCATCGAATGCGCAACTGCAGCGCGCTGCGTGGACAGGAGTGACCGCAAGCACGATCGGCATCGTGTTTTCGATGCTCGTCATGCTGTTCGAGGTGGTGCAGCTCTTGATCTACTTCCTTCGCGCGCCTCAAGCGGGCGTACCCGTGATTCAGACCACGGGCAGCGGAGAAGCAACCTGGGTCTCGGCTGCCGACATGATGAAATCTTATGGCTCTAGTCCTCACAGTGTTCGGCGAGTTCGCCGTCCTCGGCTTGAGCCTGTGGCTCGTATACCGTACCGCCATCGCTTCCGATGGCGCTGCCCGCGGCTAAATCGCAAGGGCGAAGTCAATCCACAAACCGAGGGCGTATCGTGGAAACGTTGCTTCTCCTTTGCACCTTGATCCTCGCCCTCGCAGCTTTGCATCTGTCCAGTCCAATCGCCGCGCCCGTGGCGTTTGCCTTATTCGTCATTGCGATCGTGTGGCCGCTTCAAAGCGCGCTCCAGAAGCGAATTCCGAAACTACTCGCGCTCTTCCTCACTCTCGTCATCACGCTGGCCGTTATTGCGGTTCTCGTATTCCTGGTGATCTGGGGATTTGGCCTGGTCGCGCGGTGGTTCATCGGCAACACGGATCGGCTCCAGTCGTTCTACATGACGGCCACGACCTGGCTCGATGGACACGGCGTCTCGATTACAGGTCTGATGACCGACAGCTACGACCCGAGATGGATTTCGGGAGCGCTTCGTCAGGCTGGCGGACGAGGCTATCGTCTCATCTCCTTCATGATCCTTGCCTTTGCCTTCATTGTGTTGGGATTGCTTGAAGTCGATATTTTGCGCAACAACGTCAACCGGCTCGGCAATCAGACGGTTCGGCAATCGCTGCTGCTCGCTGGCGCCGACATTGCGGCAAAATTTCAGAAATACATGTTGGTCCGCAGCACCATGAGCGTGCTGACCGGCGTTGTCGTTTGGAGTTTTGCGCTGGTCGCCGGCATCGAGTTGGCGACCGCGTGGGGCGTCATCGCATTCGTCCTCAATTACATTCCTTTCGTTGGCCCGCTGTTTGCGACCGTCTTCCCGACCCTTTTTGCCCTTGTGCAATTCGAATCGCTGAGACTTGCGATCGCGGTTTTTGCCTGCCTGAACCTGATCCAGTTCTTTATTGGAAGTTATCTCGAGCCTCGAGTCGCGGGGGCCACGCTGTCGATGTCGCCGTTTCTCGTGCTATTTTCGGTATTTTTCTGGAGCTTTCTTTGGGGCCTGGCAGGAGCATTCATGGGGGTGCCCATTATGATTGCTGTGCTTACGATCTGCGAAGAGCACAAATCGACACGATGGATTGCGACGCTGGCGTCCGGGCCGGATAAAAAGCCGGCTTGAACGTCACAGCAACCAGAGTGAGTTCGGCTGCCTGACGATGAATGCGAGTTGGAGAAGAACCTGACGCCGGCTGGAGAACAGCTGCCAATCGTGGCAATGTTCTCAGGCACCGCGCGGCCATCTTGCACCACTTCGTGGTCCGACAACGCTGAGACCGGACAACAGCCAAAACGAGGACAGGGGCTCGTGGAAACATTTCTGCTCGTTCTCGCGGCGATTTTTCCGGTGGTCAATCCGCCGGGCGCGGCGCTCGTCTTTCTCAGCATGACGAAATACACCTCGGTCAGTACGCGGCGGCAGCTTGCACGGCGTGTCGCGGTGAACGCCTTCGCCGTCATGGCGGCGTCTCTGTTGGTGGGCGCGTTCATCCTGAGCATTTATGGCATTTCGGTTCCGGTGCTCCGGGTTGCCGGCGGCCTCATCGTCGCCCACGCCGGCTGGACGTTGTTGGACGCCGGCGACCAGAAGAAACCGGCCGACGAACAGCCCACGGGTGGCCGGCAGACCGACTACTTGAGCCAGGCGTTCTATCCCTTGACGCTCCCGCTCACGACCGGGCCAGGAACGATCGCGGTCATGATCAGCCTTGGACTTCTCCCGAACGGCCTATTCGGATTACACACAAGATTTGCAGTTTGCGGTCGCAGCTCTGCTCGCCATCATCGTGATGGCAGCCGCAATCTACGTTTGCTTTGCCTATTCGGACCGGCTCGAACAGGTGTTGGGCCGCGGCGGCACCGATATCGCCGTACGGCTGTCCGCCTTCATTCTTTTCTGCCTGGGCATTCAAATCATCTGGACCGGCGCAAGCGATCTCCTCGCCGGCGTGCTGTCGTCTGGACAACCTGCCAAATAGGCGCGTGACGGCAACCGCCATCGAAGGCCGGCCACGACCAGGCGTGGATTTTGGATGCGTCCTGACTACTGAACCAGCTTCGCGCGAAGGCGCACGAATTCGTCTTCAGTGATCGATCCCGATTTCTTGAGCGCATCGAGCTTCTGGATCTCATCGGCGACGCTGAAGCCGACGATCTGCTGGAGCTCTTCGCGCGCATGCTGTGCTTGCTGTTTGTTCCGCTCGGCCAAGCCATGCCCCTGAAAGATCAGATAGCCGAGCACGCCGATATAGGGGGTCAAGATCAACACGATGACCCAGATCGCCTTGGCCCAGCCCGAAATATCGTGGCGTCGAAACAAGTCGCTGAAGACCGTGATAAGCAGCCAGAACAGCACAACGAAAACAAAGATCGCCAGAACGTCGGCCAAGAAATTGGAAAAGCTGAACCCGCCTTCGAACAGCATCGCAATCCTCCGTGTTTCCCGATGGACAGGCCCCAGCCTGTCATGACCATCGGCATCGTCTCAGAAAGCTCTAGCGAAGCGCTACGCTCACCGGCCCGCGATTTTAGACGCGTGATCCGGCGCGGCGCCCTGTAACGTTGATCTCATTTCGCGGGCGCGGGATCAGGCTCTCCCTCTCTCGCGCGAAACCACGCCACGTACAAAGCGGGAAGGAAGATCAGCGTGAGAACCGTCGCGACCAGAAGTCCGCCCATGATCGCGTAAGCCATCGGTCCCCAAAAAATGGTGGCGGCGATCGGGATCATGCCGAGCACAGTCGAGATCGCAGTCAGCATGATCGGGCGGAAGCGCGACATCGCGGCCTCGATCACGGCATCCCATATGGCCTTGCCCTCGGCCCGTTCGGCTTCGATCTGGTCGATGAGGATCACGGCATTACGCGCAATCATACCCATCAGCGCCAAAATCCCGAGGATCGCGACGAAGCCCAGCGGCTTGTGAAACAGCAGGAGGGCCGCCACGACACCGATCAGGGCCATGGGCACGACACTCATCACCATGAAGAGACGGCTGAAGCTCTGCAGCTGTATCATCAGGAACGTGATCGTGATGAACAGCATCAAGGGGATGACGGCAAAGACCGAGGCCTGCGACAGCGCGCTCTCCTCGACGGTGCCGCCAACGGCGATGTGATAGGACGGCGGCAAGCCCGCGCCGAATTTTTCGATTGTGGGCGCAAGCGCGGCGACGACGGCTTCGGGCGAAGCGCCGGGCGTGACATCGGCCTGGATCGTCAGGGTCGGCACGCCGTCGCGGCGCCAGACCATCGGGAACTCCTGGTCGAACTCCAAACTCGCGAACTGTCCCAGCGGGACAGTCCGGCCGTTGGCAAGCGGGAACTGCAAGTTCCTCAACGTGGACAACGAAACGCGTTGCGAGTTCGGTTGCTCGCATTAAGACATCGACCAGATAGATGCTGTCCCGCACCTGCGTCACAGGCGTGCCCGACATCACGGTATTGAGCACGCCTGCGATGGATTCCGAGCCCAAGCCGAGAAGCCGGGCCTGATCCTGATCGATGCGAATGCGGACTTGCCGCGCCGGCTCGATCCAATCGAAGTTGATCCGCCGCGTGTGCGCGTCGGTCGCAATGATCTGCGCGAGCTGCATTGCGATGTCGCGGACCTGGTTCAGATCCGGTCCGCTCACGCGATATTGCACCGGCCAGCCGACCGGCGGCCCGAGCTCCAGCGGCACGCTTCGCGTCACCGCGCTCGGGAACTCCTCCGCCAGCACGCGGTCTAGCTTTGCGCGCAGCCGTTCGCGCGCAGCGATGTCTTTGGCGATGATGACGAACTGGCTGAAGAAATCATTAGGCAGCTCGACGCTGAGCGGCAGATAGAACCTGATGGCGCCGCGGCCGACATTGGTGCTCCACCGCTCGACGTCGGGATCGCCCTTTAGGATCGCATCGATCTTCGCAGAAGCATCCATGCTGGCGTAGATCGACGCGTTCTGGGGCAGCCGCAGATCGACCAGCAGTTCCGACCGGTCCGAGGATGGAAAGAATTGCCTCGGCACCGAAGGAACAGCCAGCAGCGCCACGACGAAGCAGCCAAGCGTGACCAGGATGGTCAGCCAGCGCATCCGCATCGCCACAACGACCATGCTGCGGAAAACGCGAAGCACAAATCCCGGCTCGCTCGATTGCTGCGCTTTCGGCTTGGTCAACAGCGCAACGCCGAATAGCGGAATGAAAATCACCGCGACCAACCACGACGCCAAAACGGCGATACTGACGACGGCGAAGATCGAAAATGTGTATTCGCCGGCCGAGCTCCTGGCGAAACCGATGGGCACGAAACCGGCCATCGTCACGAACGAGCCGGTCAACATCGGAAACGCCAACGTCTTGTAGGCGAACGTGGCGGCCTGTTCCTTTTCGTCTCCCGCCGCAAGCCGCATGCTCATGGCGTCGATCGTGCTCATGGCGTCATCGACCAGGAGCGTCAGCGCGATGATGAGCGCGCCAAGCGATATGCGCTGCAGATCGATGTTGACGAGCTGCATCACCGGAAAGACGACAGCGAGTGTGAGCGGGATCGAAATTGCGACGATGGCCCCCGCCCTGAGCCCGAGGCTGACCACGCTCACCGCCATGATGATGGCGATCGCCTGCCACAACGATTTCATGAACTCGCCGATGGCACTTTGGACGACGGAGGATTGATCCGCCACCAGCGTCGCGTCGATGCCGATTGGCAGATCGGCGGTCAGTTCGTTCACGGTCCGCCGGATATTCCGGCCAAGCGCCAGGATGTCGCCGCCTTCGCGCATGGCGATGGCGAGGCCGATACCCGGCTTGCCGCTGATACGGAAAATCGGCTGCGGCGGATCGACGAAACCTCGCCTGATTTCGGCAATGTCGCTCAGGCGGATCAAACGACCGTTCGACGCGATGTTGATCTTGGAAAGATCGAGCTCGGACTCGAAGGCACCCGATACGCGCAGCAGGAGCGTTTCGTCGCCGGTCTCCAGAGTGCCGGCCGGAGTCACCGCATTCTGCGCTTGAATTGCCGCAATCACCGCCGCGCGGTCAATGCCGAGACCCGCGAGTGTCTCGGTGGAGAATTCGATGATGATCTGCTCGTCCTGCGCGCCGAGGATTTCGATCTTGGAAACGTCCGGCACCTGCAGCAGCCGGGTCCGAAATTTCTCCACGTAATCGCGAAGCTCGCGGTGGGTGAAGCCGTCCGCGGTGAAGCCGTAGATGATCCCGAACGTATCGCCAAATTCGTCATTGAAGCCGGGTCCGACCACGCCCGGAGGTAGCGTATGGCGCACGTCGCCGATGCTTTTGCGGACATGATACCAAATGTCCGGCACTTCTTTGGGCGGCGTGCTGCCTTTCAGATTCACGAAAATGGTCGTGACGCCGGCGCGCGTGAAGCTGCGCAGAAAGTCGAGATTTGGCGTCTCCTTGAGCGTCTGCTCCAAACGATCCGTCACCTGATCGAGCGTGTCGTTGAGAGTGGCGCCCGGCCACGCCGCCTGCACGATCATCGCCCTGAAGGTGAACGCCGGATCTTCGTTGCGGCCGAGCGCAAGATACGACATCACGCCCGCCGCGATCGTGACGAGCATCAAATACACCACGAAGGAGCGATGCTTGAGCGCCCATTCGGAGAGATTGAACCCAGTCACTATAGGGACCCCAGCAGACGGGTTTTCTGGCCGGGATGCAAAGCCTGGACTCCCGCAGTCACGACGATGTCTCCGGTATCCAGTCCGCTTGAAATCGCGACAGTCGCGGGATTGTGCCGCAGGACATCGACGTTTCGCAGCGAGACGGTGAGAACTCTTCGGATCGACCACCCAGACGGCGGGCTGACGATCATGTTCGGTCAGGGCACTTGCGGGAATCTCAATGGTCGGCATCGTGTCGAACTGAACGCGGCCGACAACCGTCGCACCCAAGCGCATCGCCGCCGGAGGATCGGTCAACCCAACCTTGACCTCGAAGGTCCTGGTGACGGGATCGGCCTGCGGAGAGATCTCACGCACCCGGCCGACCGCGGTCACGCTTTGATCATCGGTGAGACTGACGTTCACTGTCCCGTCGTACGGCGTCACCCTCAGCGCCTGGCCCGGCACATCGAACACGGCGTCCCGCCCGCCCTTGGGCGCTATGCGGACGATCAATTGTCCGGCCTGCACCACTTCGCCGGGTTCGGCGGCCGTCGCAATAACGACACCTCCGGCGTCCGCCTTCAACTCGGTATCGCTCACGTGATCCTGCGCAATCTTCAATTGCGCATCCGCGGAATTGAGCTGAGCCTGGGCGGTTTTCCGCGTCTGCTCGGCGCGTTCGTACTGGACCACCGACGCCACGTCTCTTTTCAGAAGAAAGGCCTGACGCTCATAGTTGGCTTGCGCTTCGTTGAATTGCGCTTGGGCCGCCGAAACGGCCGCTTGCGCGGATCTCAATGCGTTCAGCTCATTCTGCGGTTCGAGTTTGGCGACGACCTGACCCGGCTGGACTTGATCGCCGACGTTTGCGTTGCGTTCGACCATCCGGCCGCCGATCCGAAACGACAAACGGGTCTCGTTCTCCGCCTCAATACGCCCCGTAAAAGACGCTGTTTCACCGACGTCGCGCTTTGCGACGGTCACCGTCCGAACCGGACGAGCTTCGGGCGAAGGTGTTTCAGTCTCTCGACTGCACGCGCCCAGCAGCGTCAGCAATGCGGGAACCAACAGCGCAGTCCACGGACCGCGACGTATCGAGTTCCGACGGGCGATACAAGCCATTGGCTTGGCCTTCTGTTCGTGGTCCGGCGCAACGCAGAAGGTGGAGCGCTTTCGACCGATTATAACCAGGTAGGTCGGCTGAGCTAGAGGCCGTGGCGATTTGGACGAAGTCGTCTTTGTGATGGTACAGGAAAATACAAAGGCAGGCTGAACGTCACAGTTTGGCGATCATCAAATTCACGCATGACCGATCAAAAAAAGCATTGCACGTTGATGCACCGCACACAACGTCGTGGCGGTGCTGTTGCCTTACGATCCTGTTGTCTTACACTGTCGCGCGAATGTCATCTTGATCTTTTCGGACGTGAACGGCTGATCACATAAACATCCCAGCGTTCGAAGCAATGACGGCGGAGCATAGAGCGTGAGTCACATCATAATTGTCTTCGCGATCGTTGCCGTCATCGTTCTGCTGTTTATTTCGAACCGCGTTCCGGTGGTGCTCGTATCCATCGGCACAGCGCTTGCCCTTTATGCCACCGGTGTGCTCGATCTCCACGAGTCGCTCGCAGGCTTCGGCGATCCGGCGGTTATCTTTATCGCATCGCTGTTTGTCGTCAGCGCAGGTCTTGACGCCACCGGCGTCACCGCGTGGGCGGGACAGCTTCTGATCGCGCGCGCGGGACAGAGTCGCGTCCGGCTTCTTGTCCTGACGATGATGCTCGTGGCGCTGCTCACCGCGCTGATCAGCATCAATGGCGCGGTCGCCGCGCTTCTTCCGGTTGTCGTCGTGATGGCCGTTCGCATCAGCCGCTCGCCGTCGCAACTGCTCATGCCGCTCGCGTTTTCGGCGCATGCCGGCTCGCTCCTGGCGCTCACCGGCACTCCGGTGAACGTGCTCGTATCGGAAGCTGCCGCTGACGCCGGCCTTGCGCCTTTCAGTTTCTTCGAGTTCGCCATCGCGGGTATTCCCTTGCTGCTCGGGACGATCGCGATCGTCGTGTTTTTCGGGCAGCGTCTGCTGCCGGAGCGCAAGGGCCGGATGATCCCGCCCGACCTCAGCAAACACGCCCGGACACTCGTCGAGCAGTACCGGCTGGATGACGGGCTATTCCAGCTCCGTATCCGCCCAAGCTCCCCGTACGCCAGCTTACCGCCCACCGGCATTGAGCTTGCGGACTACGCCGGCGTGAGCCTCGTCACCATTCAGGCTGGCGACGGCGGCGGACCCTTGCGGCGCGTGGCACTCGCCGTGGGCGACGTCCTCATCGTGCGGGGCAACGCGGAGACGGTCGGCCGTCTCGCCGCCGACAAAGTGCTGGCTCTGCGCACAGGAGATACGCCGGCCGACATCGTGGATGCGCTGTTCAATCGCACCTCCGGTTTGGCCGAGGTGGTGATCCCGCCGCGCTCAGCCATGATCGAGCAGCCAGTGTTTCCGGGGATGATCACTCCGAGCGGAGACCTCGTGATCCTCGCAGTACAGCGCAGGGGCGAAAACTTGGGTCCGGATCAGATCGTGCTTGCGGCGGGCGACACGCTGCTGCTTCAGGGAACCTGGAACGCCCTCGACGAGCACCTCGACGACCCAGACGTGCTGGTCGTCGATTCGCCGGAACTCGTCCGTCGCCAAGCCGTCCCATTGGGAACCGGAGCCCAAGAGGCGATCGTCGTGCTGCTCGCGATGGTGCTGGCGCTCGCGACCGGGATGGTGCCGTCGGTCATCGCCGGACTGGTGGCCGCCTGCGCCATCGTATTGCTGCGGGTGCTCACAGTTGAACAGGCGTACCGCGCGATCAACTGGACCACAGTGATCCTCGTCGGTGCGATGATGCCGCTCTCCACCGCCATGGACAAATCCGGCGCGGCGAAACTGATGGCGGCGACGCTGGTCCATCTCGTCGGCGATGCCGGTCCCTATGCCCTGCTCGCCGGATTGTTCGTGTTGACGGCGATCCTGGGCCAGCTCATCAGCAATACGGCAACGGCGCTGATCATGATCCCGATCTCCATGGCGGCCGCAGCCGAGATCGGGGTTTCGGCTCGACCCGTGCTGATGAGCATTGCGGTCGCATCCGCTGCTGCGTTCCTCACCCCCATCGCAACCCCCGTCAACCTAATGGTGATGGGCCCGGGCGGCTACCGCTTCGGCGACTATTGGAAGCTTGGGCTGCCCTTGCTGCTGCTCTTCTTTGTCGTCGCGACTTTTCTCGTCCCGGTGTTCTGGCGATTTTAAACCTGAAAGCTTTGAGTTCGAACCGTTCGAGCAAATAGCTCGCTTTGCCCACTCGCCCAGCCATGTCGCATCGACCGCGACCCGAATGCCACACCCGCGCGGAATCGATGGCGCGTCCTCCCTGGTGAACTTGCGGCAGTCCCTGTTTGCGCATTTCATGCAGTTCGAAACAAAGACGCGTTCGAGTTCTTACGGGGGCAAGCGCACCATGTCGTCGCGGACCGGAGTGCTTTTGGGGTCGTTGTGTGTGGCGCTCGTCGCACGCCCGGCCTCGGCGCAGCAACAGCAACCTTCAATCGCGGATTTATTGAAGCGGATCGACGCGCTGCAACATCGCGTCGACGAACTTGAAAGCAGCGATCGGCAGGCCAAACGAAAAGCAAAACCACCACCACATCAGGTCGCCGCAGCGCCGAAGGCAACGGATGCGCCGCAGCCAGTTCCAGCTGAGACTTATGTGGAACCCGCGCCGGTCACGGCGGCAGCCATGCCGCAACCGGCTGCGGCGCACGTTCCAGGCCTGCTTCCACCCCAGCGGATGGGCAACACGTACGATGGCGATGGTGACGACGCGCTGCGCTCCGATCTGCCGGGCCTGTCTCTTCGCGTTCCCGGTACTCAATCCGAGGTGCGAGTTTACGGCTTCGCAAACCTCAACGCATATCGCGACTTCAACGGACGTAATCAGACCGATGCGCCGACGGCACAGACAATTCCTCTCGCCAACAGCCTCGCCGATATGCAGGGCGGCGATTTCGGCATGTCGGCGCGGTTCAGCCGTTTCGGTCTCGACACGCGGACGCTGACAAGCTGGGGCACTCTCGAAACCCGCCTGGAGGGCGATTTCGGTGGCGGCGCGCCAGTGTCCACCAACGCGGTGTTTCGCCTTCGCCAAGCCTGGGGCGAACTCGGCACCGACGCGTTCCGCGTGCTCGTCGGTCAAGCGAACAGCTTGTGGAACGAAGGCGTTTACGAAACCGTCAACTTCGCGACCAATCTCAATCAGTCCTTTGTGCGTCAGCCACAGCTCCGCGCGACCGCAACGCTGGCGCCGGGATTGACCGGCCAGCTCTCAGTCGAAATGCCGGATACACAGTACACCTCGGCAGCCGGTGTATTCACGCAGGTCAGCACGCCAGCGGGTTTCTCGGGCCTGAGCCCCTCGTTCGCATCGTTACCCGACCTGCTCGGCCGATTGTCATACAGCTACGACGGGTCACTGTTGGACCTGCGGGGCTTGGTACGCGACCTCACCATCCGCACCGCCGGCACGGCTGCCGCCCCGCCGGCGCTGTCGCGCGATGCCACAGGCTGGGGAGTCGCCGGAACCGCACGCCTGCCTATGCGGTGGCTGGCGCCGGCCTTTGGCCCAGACGAGCTGATCGGCATGGCTTATTACGGCGAAGGCATCGGACGTTATTTCGGCGGCAACACCTTCGGCCAGGATGCGCTGTCGAACATCGGCCTGCCCGGGACCGCCACCGGCTTCAGTCTCGATCCGCTGCCGACCTATGGCGTGACTGGCGCCTACCGCCGCTTCTGGACCACGCAATTGCGCAGCAACTTCGTCTACTCCTACGCGTGGCAGGACTACCCATCCTACGCGCTGCTGTTTGCGCCCGGTTCGGCTGCGGCGACGTCGCTCAACACCAGCATGGAACAGGCGATCGTCAACTTGATCTGGAGCCCATTCGCAGAACTTCGCGGCAACAGTGTCGGCACCGGATGGCTCGACCTCGGCATCGAGTATGTGTACACGCACCGCGACGTGCTGGGCGGCAACGCGGCCACGGCGGCCGCGGGCTTGGGTTACGCGACCTCCAATCGCGTGGTCGGCTCCGTCACAATGCGGTTCTAATCTCGGTCCGGCCGCTGACGCGATCAGCGCCTAGCCGGGATCAGGGCCATCACTGAACGAGACGAGCGCGCAGCCGTGTAAATTCTGCGTCGCTGATCGATCCTGCCTGTTTCAGACGATCGAGTTTTTGGATTTCATCCGACGGGCTGAAACCAACCACCTGCCTCAATTGATCGCGTGCTTCTTGCATGGCCTGGTTTTCACGCTCCGCCATGCCTCTGCTTTGCGAGATCAAATAAACCAGCACGCTGATGTACGGAAATACGATCAGAGCGATGACCCAGATTGCTTTCCACCAGCCCGAGATATCGTGGCGCCGGAACAGATCGCGCGCGACCGAAATAAGCAGCCAAAACCAAACGATGAAGACGAATATCGTCAACGCGTCCATCAGGAAGTTTCGATAGGTGAAGCCTTCTTGGAAGAAAAACATTGTCATCCTCCATCACAATTGGGCCTGTTGGGCCGGGAACGTCGCTTCCGCCTTTGAACATCCACCAGATAGGCTACTTCGCCACCGCAACATCCCCAAGACAATCAGCATGCGGCATCTGATCCCTTTGGCAGTCAAACGCTCGCGCGCCAACGCTGCGATGTGCCTCGCAGCCGGGGATCGCGCGTCTGACAAAGACCCTACTACCCCTCCATCGTTGCCAGCGCCACCGCCAAACGGCAGCCGTTGGCGAACTCGGCGAGGTCCACATACTCCTTGACGGTGTGGATCTCATACTGCCCGGCGCCGATCGTCACGGTCGGCACACCGTGTTTGACGAACCAGTTGGCATCGAGGCCGCCATTGGAAAAGATCGTCGTCGGCTGGAGGCCGATCGCTTGCGCCGTTCGCTTGGCGTGGGCGAGGACGGGAGAGTCCTCGGCGAGGTTGAATGACGGGTACGAGGGCTGAGACGTAAATTTCACCTTGGCGGCTTCACCGCCGGAATCCTTCACCGCCGCGCCCGCATTCGTGAATGCCTCCCCATAGGCCGTCGCGATCGCCGCCGCAAAGGCGACGTCGTCGCTGCGCGCCTCGCCCTTGATGTGGACGTAGTCGGTAACGACGTTGGTGGCGTCGCCGGCCGGTTTGCCGTCCTTGCCGCCGAAGATGCCGGGGTTGCTAGTTCCCTTCCCCTCGGGCTTCACCACCTTGCCGAACCAGCCGGCGCGGTGCGCTTCAGTGAGCGCCATGGCCGCCACCAAAGTCGATGAAATACCTTTCTCGGGCGCGACGCCCGCGTGCGAGGCCTTGCCAAAAATCTCCACGTCCCAGTTCACCTGACCGACCGCGCCGGTGATCAACTCGGCGGCGAGTTTGCCGTCCACGTTAAAGCCCATCGTCGCCCCGCCGAGGTCCGCCGGTTTCAGTTCACGGGCGCCGTGCAGTCCGCTCTCCTCTCGCACGGTGAAGAGCAGCGTGATCGGCGGGTGCGGAAGCTTGTGCTTCAGAAGTGTCTCGGCCAGCGTCACGAGGACGGCGCAGCCTGTACGATTGTCGCCGCCGAGCGCCGTCGTTCCGTCGGAGACGATGCGGTCGCCTTCCCGCTTCGGCTTGGCGCCGGCGCACAGCGGCACCGTATCGAGGTGAGTGGCGAACAAGAGCCGCGGGCCGCTTCGTGTGCCCGGCAGATCGACAATCAGGTTTCCGGTCTGCGTCGGCACCGGGATGCGCTTGTTCACATCGTCGAAGCGGATGCTCGATGCGGGAACGGCAACCTTCTTCAGTTCGTCGGAGACGGCTGCTGCAATCGCCGCCTCCTCGCCGGTGACTCCGTCCACCGAAAGAAACTTCATCAGGTGACTCTCGGCGGCTTTCACGTCCACGGATGGAGGGTTGCTCATGTTTCCATTCCCTTGTTGCTCACTTTTTACAAACGACGGCTTGAGTTCCAGGACTTCGCGGTTCGCGTCTCGTCACAACCCCCACGGAAGCCCAAGCAGGTACCAACCAACGAAGAACAGCGTCCAAAGAACCGTCAGCCAAATTACATAGGGCAGCATGAGCGCCACCACGGTCCCGACCCCGGCGTTCTTGTCGTATTTCTGGGCAAATCCGACGACCAGGGCGAAATACGCATTGAGCGGCGTTATCGCATTGGGCGGCGAGTCGGCGACCCGATATGCAGCCAGCACAGCTGCCGGATCGACGGACAATTGTACGAACACTGGCATAAAGACCGGCGCGAAAATCGCCCATTTGGCGATCGCGGGCGTAAAGAACAGGTCCAGGATCCAGACTATAGCGATAAAGCCCACCAGCAGCCACAGGCTCCCGATATTTGCGCTCTTGAGCGTGTCGGCCATCGAGACGGCCATCAAGGTGGGTATGTTGCTGTAGTTGAAGTAGTCGACGAACTGGCTGATCACTACGAACAGCAGGATAGTGCCGCCCAGTCCGGAAACCGCCTTCGTCATGGCGGCGATGACGTCCGAGGCGCCGGTGATTGTCTTTGCACCGATGCCGTAGGCGACACCGGTCGTCAAAAACAGCACCATGATCGCCACGATTAATCCGTTCATGAACGGCGTATTTCCGATCAGCGCGCCAGTCGCCGGATTGCGAAGCGGCGCCCATGACGGCCCCGTCAAAAACCCGAAGAGGACAATAACCGCGAGCAGCCCAAGGCCCGCAAACCTCAGTCCACGCGACTCTGCAGAAAGCATTCTCGTCGTGTTGGACCGGCGCCTCCTCGGCGAGCGTCCCTTGGTATTTGCCCAAGCGCGGTTCGATGACGCGCTCGGTAATGAGCGCGATGATGATTGTCAGGAGCGGCACCGAAGCGATCGAAAACCACACGTTCGCGGTCAGGTCGATCGAGCGGGTCGGAATCGACCATGTGGATGGCGTCGTTGGTGATCTCCGTCAGCACAGCATCAAGCGGCTTGATCAGCATGTTCACCGTGAACGCGCCGGCGACCGCGGCAAACCCCATGGCGATGCCCGCGAGCGGATGACGTCCGACGCTGTAGAGCGCCGCGCCCCCCAGCGGGATCAGCACCACGTAGCCGGCGTCCGCGGCGACGCTCGACAAGATGCCCACGAATGCGAGGATGTAGGTCAATGCCCAGCTGGGCGACACGGCCACGAGCTTGCGGATCAACGCGTTCACCAGGCCGGCTTCTTCGGCAACGCCGACGCCCATCATGGCGACGACCAGGAGGCCGACCGCGCTGAACCCCAGAAAATTCGGGAACGACGCGCGTGTAGATGTGGCGAATTCCGTCCGCCGTCAGCAGGCTGTTGGCGGCCGTCGTTGCCGCTTCAAGTTTGTCGCGTATCCGGATTGATGACCTGATAGGAGACGCTCGCGCCCAACAAATACAGAATATGGGACAGCACCAACACGATGCCGATGAGGATCAGAAAAATCACCACCGGGTGCGGAACGGCGTTCCCTACTCTTTCGATCGTATCGAGAATCTTCTGCATCGCCGTCTTCGATGCTTGCGTGCTCTGCGCTTTGGTCGTCTGGCTCATGGTCCCGGTCCTTATAAATCGCGTCAGGTCGTGATTGGCTTCGCTCTCACAACGGCAGCAGCCAAGGCACGAGGATGACGCAGACAATCAGGGTGATGACAGAAAACGGCACTCCGATGCGCACAAAGTCTCCGAACGTATAGTTTCCGGGTCAACCACCAGCGTATTCACCGGCGACGACACCGGGGTCATGAAGGCGGTAGACGCCGCGAGCGCCACAATCATCGCGAACGGATAAGGCGAGACGTGCATCTCCTTCGCCACCGCGACAGCGACCGGCGCCATCAGCACCGCCGTCGCCGTGTTGGAGATGAACATCCCGAGCAGCGCCGTGATGGCGAAGAGAGTTGCGAGGATGACGTGCGTCACCTGCCTCGCTGGTCAGCGCCCTCAAGCCGTCGGCCGCCATATCGACGCCGCCGGTTCTTTGCAGAGCGATCGAAAACGGCAACATGCCGACAATCAGCACGAGGGTTTTCCAGTCGATCGAGCGATAGGCGCTGGTCAGGTTGACGCAGCCCAGCGCGCCCATCAGCAGGCACCCGATCAGCGCGGCCTGCACGTTCGGGACGAGACCGCTGACCATCAGCGCGACGACTAGCGCGAGGCACACCAGCGCATGCGGCGCTTTGCCGGGGACCGGCAGCACTTCGTCGAGTTCGGTGGGCAGCTTGATGATGACCAGGTCTCTGCTGTCGGACTGCAGTTTCTCGATGTCCTTCCAGGGGCCGATCAGCAAAAGCGTGTCGCCGACCGTCAGCTTCTCGTTCAGCAGATCCGCGATCGTGCGCGACAATGCCGCTGCCGCAGGCCGACCACCGTCAGCCCGAAACGGGTGCGGAATCTGGCGCCGACCACCGTCTGCCCGATGAGATCCGAGGTCGGCCGGCAGGATGACTTCCGCCATGCCGATCTCCTGCGACCGGTCGGTGAAGTAGGCGCCGCTGAGCGGCATCTCCTCCAGCGCAAATTGTTGCCGAAGCGCGTCGATGCTCGCCTCCGGGCGCCGAACAGATCGACGAGCAGAATGTCGTCGGCCGCAAGTTCCGTATTCGCCGTCGGCCGCAGCATATCCCGGGAGAATTTTCTGTTTCGCTCGATGGCCACGATGCTTGCGCCGCCGCTGCCTCGCAGGTTCAACTCTTCGAGGGTCTTGCCCACGAGCGGCGATCGATCCGTGACGCGCAGCCGATATTCGCGGTCCGCGAGTTTGTATTCCTCGATCCAGTCGGCCAGGCTCGGGCGGTCGGAGCGTTCTTGTTTCCTTGGTCGCCGGTCAGCCAGCGCCGCGCAAAGCACATGTAGACGATGCCGAGAACCAGGATCGGCAAGCCGAACGGCGTGAAGCTGAAAAAGTGAAAGCCCTCCACGCCATGGCGCTCGAGCTCGCTGTTGACGACGAGGTTCGGCGCGGTCGCCACCAGCGTCGTCATGCCGCTGATCAGCGCCGCCATGCTGAGCGGCATCATCAGCCGGCTCGGCGTCCGGTCCCGGTGCTCTGCGCGATGCGCAACGCCACCGGAATGAAGATGGCGGTGACCGCCGTCGAACTCATCGTCGCGCCCAGCCCGCAGACGACTACCATCAGCAGGACGATAAGCCGGATTTCGTTGCTGCCGGCTTTGGCAATCAGCCAGTCGCCGAGCCGCTGCGCGACGCCCGTTCGCACCAGGCCGTCGCCGATCACGAACAGGGCGGCGATGAGGACGATGTTGGAATCGCTGAAACCGGCCAGCGCCTCGCCCATGGTGAGGACGCCGGTGAACGGCAGCACTGTGAGCATGATCAGCGCAACGGCGTCCAAGCGCGGCCTGTTGATCGCGAACATCACGATCGCAGCACCAAGCAGAACGAGGACAACAACGAGCTGAGACACTATCATTTTACTCTTCGTGGAAGCCGCGCCCGGCAGCGATCACGTCATGATGCCGGACCAAAATCTTCGTCCCGGATTTAAGGCGGACCAAACTCCGTCAGTTGTCAGGCTTCGAGACGAACAAATCCATTCCCAGCCGCCGCGACAAAAACTTGGCGGCGAGTTGTCCCTTGACGCTGTTTCCGGCGCTATCGAGCGGCGGAGCAAACGTTCCCAATCCGCCCTTTCCCGGAGAGACAGTCACGATCCCGCCGCCAATTCCGCTTTTTCCCGGCAGGCCGATATCGTAGAGCCAGTCCCCGGATGTCTCGTACAATCCCGCCGTCGTCATGACCGCCAATGCGTAATGACAGATAGCGGGATCAACGACGCGCTCCCTGGTCAGAGGGTTAACTCCGCCGTCAGCCAGCGTCGCGCCCATGACCGCCAAATCCCTGGCGCTCACATTCAGCGAACATTGCTTGGTGTAGAGGTCGGTCGCCTGCGCCGGATCGAAATAGATTCGACCAAAGCTCTGCAGCAGCCGGGCGATGCCCTGATTGCGATAGTTCGTTTCCGAGGCCGACGCATAAACCTCTTCGTTGAGCGCAAGCCGCCGGCCGGCGAAGCGGGACAGACCGTCGTGAACAAATCGCCATTTGGCGTCGATGGTGTCTCCTGGAACAAGGCTGGTCGTCGCGATCGCGCCGGCGTTCACCATCGGGTTCGTTCGCCCGTCGGCGCTCCTTTCCACGGCGGCCATCGAGTTAAACGGCATCCCGGTCGCGTTCGCGCCGAGCTTCGCGCGCGCTTCTTCCGGACCCATCTCCTGACAAACCAGCGCGAAGACGAACGGCTTCGACACACTCATGATCGAGAATTCGTAGTCCGCGTCTCCGGCCGCGTGGATCCTGCCGCTGACCCCGACCACACAAACACCGAACAGATCGCGGGACACCCTGGCGAGCGCCGGATAGACCTGCGAATTCTCCCCTTCGGAATTGGCTTTGTATTGTGCGTACGCTTCCGCGACCAATCCCGCTACCATTTCAGGGGTCGGCAGATGGCCGGTCGATACGTAGGGAGCGCGAGTATCGCCCTCGCCGTCGAGCCGCGTCTGCATTGTTCCTCCCGACTATGTTCTAAGTTTCTTGGAGCAACCGGACCACTTTTGCCCGAAGGTTGTTTAGTTCTGTCCGTGCGTCGCGTCTTGATCGTGTTATACGAGTGGGCAAATTCGAGTGGGCATATTCAACGCAAGTTGACTGCACTTTGTCGTGACCAGTCAAGGACATTTCCTGGAAGCTTGTTCGGAGACATTGCGGAGCAGCAAAATAAAATTTCGGCCCGTTGACTTGATGATCTCATCAGCCGCGCGAAGAGAAGATGACGCGGCCTCCTCAAAACGATCCAAACATATTGCCAAGGACGATGACCGCGACAAGACCAAGAACGGCCCCGACAATTCCCACGATGACAATATCGAAATAACTTTCGCGATGCGTCGATCCACAGATCGCCAATAGCGTGACGACGGCGCCATTGTGGGGGAGAATGTCAAGCGTACCCGAACCGATCACCGCAACACGATGCAGCAAAGCCGGGTTGAGACCGATCTGTGCCGCCAGCGTCATATAGGTTTGCCCAAGCGCATCGAGGGCGATCGTCAATCCGCCCGATGCGGACCCTGTCAGCGCGGCGAGGATATTCGTCGCCACAGCAAGCGAGACCAACGGACCGCCACCGATTCCCAGAACCCAATCGCGTACGATCGCGAAGGCGGGTAGCGCCGCGATGACGGCGCCAAATCCGACCAGGCTTGCGACGCTGACCGCGGGAAGAACCGACGCGTTGGCGCCCGCATCCATGCTCTCCCGCAACGCCGTCAGGCGGCTGCGATTGAGAAGCACAACCGCGACAATTGCCACCGCCAGAGCGACCACCACGGACCAGACGCCCGCCACCGCGGTGATGGACGTCCCGCCCCAGCGCGCCTGCGTCAAGAACGAAAAATCCATCCGCGGCAGAAGGACCAACGACATCAAGAGATTGATCGCAACAACGATGATCAGCGGCAAGGCGGCGGAAACGATTGGAGGGGTGACATTGCTTTGATGTCCACGGCGGATTTCGGCAGGATCGAACTCGCGCGCGGTCGTTGCACGCTCGCGTATAAGCTCGTCACCGGCCGCAGCCTCCGCCGCAGTGGACGTATCAGTCCCAAATCCTTCGCCTGACCGGCGAGCAGCGCCTTCGGAACGGCCGAGCCACCACAGGCCAAAGCCAAGCATGATCATCGAAGCGATAATGCCCAGACCCGGCGCCGCAAAAGGCGTGGTGCCGAAGAAGGGCATCGGGATGGCGTTCTGAAATCGATGGCGTGCCGGGCAACGCCGACATCGTGAATGTTGACGTTCCGAGCACAATCGCCGCCGGCATCAGCCGCCGCGGGATCGCAGCGGCACGAAAGAGCCGTTGCGCCATCGGCGCGAGCACAAAGAAGGCCACGAACAGGCTGACGCCGCCATAGGTGACGAATGCGCCCGCCAGCACCACCGCGAGGACCGCGCGCCGTTCTCCCAATTTGCCGATCATGAAATCGGCAACAGCAGTCACAGAGCCGCTGTCTTCCATTAGTTTGCCGAAGACCGCGCCGAGCAGAAAAATGGGGAAAAACTGCGCAAGGAACTGAGACGCGCTGATCATGAAAATCTGCGTCCAGTTGGCGAGCAATGGCTCGCCACCGAAGAATGCCGCAACCAGAGCCGCAACGGGCGCAAGCAGCAGCACGCTCCAGCCGCGGAAAGCGAGCCAAACGAGGATAGCAAGCCCGACCAGGACGCCGAGCAGGCCCATGTCTCAGCACTCCGCCAACAACACATCCAAATCGGCCGTGGACCTTTTGCCGAGGTCGTCGCCGTGCGCGTCAAGAAACTCGCCCGCGGCCCGACGACCCTCAGTCCGCAGCATCGTGAGAAACTCCCGCTCAGCGTTCAGTTTTGACGACGCGCCAAATTGAGTGAGCATTTCGCTTTTTATTCTGTGCGTACGCATCTTGGCCCAGCGAGCGCCCTCACCCGTTCCGGGATCAACCACTTGGCGCAGGAGCGCAATCATGCGCAGCTCTTTTGTAAGCGGCGAGTTGAATGAAATCTCGTTGAGACGGTTCAGGATATCCCCGGCGGATTTTGGAATTTCAGGGCGCTCCGTCGGGTTGATCTGGACCAGGATCGTATCGTGAGCGTCACTTTCCCGGATCAGAGGCGTAATCGTGGGATTGCCGGCAAACCCGCCGTCCCAATAGGCCTCACCATCGATTTCGATCGCTCGAAACATGGTCGGCAAGCAAGCGGAGGCCATCAGGACATCGGCTGTGATGTCCGGGTTGCGAAAAATACGGCCCCGGCCGGTGCGGACCGACGTCGCCGTAATGAAAAGCTTGATGGGCGAGCGCGCCAGACGTTCGAAATCGATGCTCTCCGCTAGGATGCTGCGCAGCGGATTGCCCGCGGGGAGATAGAGATCGTACGGGGAGAGCAACCGCGACATCAGGTCCATGGCCACGTAGGCCGGCGACGTGTCCAGCGTCCAACGGCCCATGAGCCGGTCGAGGAACGAGCGCTGCAACGGGCTGAAGGCGGCAGCTTGCGACACTCTTTGCCAATATCGATCCAGCGCGTCGCGGGCGCCGTCGGCTCCGCCGGCGGTCCAGCCATCTGCAAGAACGGCGGCATTCATCGCACCCGCTGAGGTGCCCGAAATGGCTACGATCTGAAACCGCGGGTCTTCGAGAAGACGATCGAGCACTCCCCACGTGAACGCACCGTGAGAACCGCCGCCTTGAAGCGCGAGATCAATTAAAACTTGATTTTCACTCATCACAGAACGCGCTTTCTGACGTTTCGATGACACCGAAAGCAAGCAAGACGTGGACCGAGGCCGTCGTCACCGACGTTAGCACGCGTCGGCCGATCTCGTCTCCCATCCGGGTGTGACGCGAGGGCGAAGGAAGCGTCACGCCCGGCTGCCAAAATTGAGCGCTTTTTCGATGGGCGCGACTTCAGGGAACCCGGAATGATCTGAAGCCGGATATAAGGCCAGCGGCCAAAGCGCCGGCTATTTCTCTTTCGGCACCGGCCAGCATGGCTCGTCGCGGCGGCTCCACGGCACCCTCCGAATCGTCGACGCGACTTTGTCGGGAGCAAAAATCTCCGAGGTCGCGATGGCGCTGTCCGTTGGTGCGGTCTGGTGATCCGGCCGCTTGCTCTTACCTTTACTCATTTTGCTTTACCCGTTAGGCGCTGTCGGACGCACGGCGTTGAACTCATTGAGGCGGGACGCCTGATTGTCACAGCGTCCTTTGCTTATGGCCGCATTCCTTGCAGGCAAATGCAACACGGTCCTCGCCCGGCGGCGCCGAGACGCGGTTCGGCGCACCGCACTTGCCGCATGTGGCGTCGATCCGGGTGTTGCCGTGCTTCACCGTAACATTCTTTCGCTCCATCGCCTCTTTGACCAGGCGCTCCGCTTCATCGCGCATCGATTGCTTTGACATATTCCGCTGCCCTCTGTGCCAGCCCGGTCCTACATGCGATCGCGCGTGGCGGCAATCAACTTTCGAACCTTACGGCAGCGCCAACAGACCCGCCGCGATCGCCAGCGTGGCGAGCGCCGACAGCGCCAGCGACCAGTGCACGCCGATCAGGCTGCCGAAGAGGCCAACGGAAATGCCGCTGAAGGCGCGCAAGCCCAGGCTCGACATGTTGAACAGGCCGATGACGCGTCCGCGCTTGTCGGGCGGAGCATTCAACTGGACCAGGGTCTGCGCCATGGCGTTGAAGGACAGTTCGAGGAATCCGGCGGCGAACAGGCAGCCGAGCGCGAGCGGATAGCTTGTCGACAGCGCGAAAGCCGCCAGCGCGCGCACCACAGCATCGCGAGCACGATCGCGGTGCGCGGCCGCGGCGGCAGCAGATCCGCGGCCTTCGAGCACGATGCCGGCGAGCAACCCGCCGGCGGCGTCCGCGGCCAGCAGCATGCTGTAGGATACACCGGGGTCGCCATGGCCGAGATCGTTGGCGAAACCCGGCATCTGCGCACTATAGGCGTTGCCGACGAAGAACGACGCCGCGCCGGCGAGCAGCGTCATCGAGACGATGACGGAATGGCCCCTGATGTCGCGTAGCCGTCTGCACGATGTCGCCAAGTCCGCGGACGGCGCGGCGCGGCGCGCGGCGCGCCGGCGCGGAAGCGCGGACCATAAGGCGCATTCACCAGCCACAGCACCAGCGGCAAATAGAACAGCGTGTTGAGCATGATGCCGGGCGCCGGCCCGAGCGCAAGCAGGATGGCGCCGCCCACCGCCGGGCCGACCAGCACGCCGAGATAACGCGCCATCGCGTTGAGCCGCACCGCGCTCTCCAGATTCGCCGGGCCGACGATGTCGTAGAGCAGCATCTGGTTCGGCGTCTGCCACAGCACCCCGGCGCAGCCATGAATCACCAGGATCACCATCGCCTGCCACATCTGCAGGGTGCCGGTGACGAAGAAATAGCCCCAGCTCAGCGACGCGATGATGAACAGCAGCCATGCCGATCTGGATGATCCGGCGCGGATCGAAGCGGTCGGCGAGCGCGCCGGACGGCGACCGAGAACAGCAGGAACGGCAGCCAATGCGACACGATGGCGAAGCCCGCCAGCGCCGGCGAGTGAAATTTCTGATACACCATCCAGTAGCTGATCACGTGCTCGATATTGTCGGCCATCATGGCGAGCACGTAGGTGATGAACTGGGCGCGGAAGCCCGCGATGGCGCATCGCCGCAAACGATCGTGGCTGCGCGGTCGCTGACCGGACCGCGCTCTGAGGGGGCATGAGGTTCAAGAGAGCACTTTCATCGAAGGCACCGCCTGCGGCCGGCGGGTGGTCATAACGACGGTGTCATTGGCACTATTATGCTGCACCGCCAAGCGATGATCCCGCTTGAGGCCCATGCAAGAATGCACCCCTTGCCGCCGGGACGAGACATCGTGCCGCGCCGCGTGCAGGCTCCAAAAACTGGCGATAATCGCTTCAACAGCGACGCACTCGCGATCGCGTGATCATCCAAAAGGACGTGCTGCGTGCGACGGCATGCTCAGTTTAAAACACCTCAAATGGTGCGCCGCACAGACACTATCTTGCTATGAACCTGCATGAGCGTAAAAGCGACAACAGCACGCCGAGTAACCGGCGCTCAAACACAGACGGCTCGGCCAGCACTCGCTTGCGAAATCTGGGATGCCGTCAAACATCATGTAGGGAGAACGCCCGTGACTACGCCTGTTAAGCAACAAGCTCCGGAACAATCGCCAGCGCACACGACAAACGAACTGGTCAAGCTCATTCGTAAATTGCGTTGGATGGGGATGGACGACGAGGCGCAGGGATTGCAGAACGAGCTCGAGCAACGGCATGCGACCGCCGCCGACAGCGTTCTGGCAACGCCTCACGAGACCGATTGATCAAATAGGTCCGGACGCGCGACAGCCACATCACCGCGAATGCTCTTCGGCCGTTGGTTCGCCACGGAATAATCCCATTTCGGTGGGGTTATGGCGTGAGGCGACACTGGCGCGAGGACGACGATGGCAAAGCTGACGCGCCGTGCAATCATCGCCGGTTCAGCCGCAACAGCATTCGCCGGACATGACGATCAGGCGGCGGCGACCGCAGTACCGGCCGGCAAGCCGGCACCCGGCATCTATCGCTACAAGATCGGCACGTTCGAACTGACGGCGCTCTACGACGGCATCTGGTATCGGCCGATCACCGACGCCTTCATCCGCAACGCGACGTTTGCGGACGTCGAAGCGGCGCTTGCCGAAGCGTTCATGCCGCCCGACAAACTGGCGACGCCGTTCACGACGCTGATCGTCAATACCGGCAAAAGGCTTGTTCTGATCGACACCGGCACCGGCGGTCAGATCGCCCCCTCGGCCGGCGTCCTGCGCGCAAATCTCGCCGCCGCGGGCATCAATCCGAAAGCGGTCGACCTCATCGTCATCTCGCATTTCCATCCCGATCATATCAACGGCATCAAAGATAAGGACAACGCGCTCCTCTTTCCCAACGCCGAGATCATGGTGCCGGCGCCCGAGTGGGCCTATTGGATGGACGACGCCAATCTGAACGCAGCCCCGGCGGATCTGAAATTGACGTTTCGCAATCAGCGCCGGATTTTTTCCGATATCGCCCGCCATGTGATGCAGTTCGCGCCCGGTGCGGAGGTCGCCTCCGGCATCGAGACGCTGCCGGCTGCGGGCCACACGCCGGGGCACACCGTGTTTGCCATTCATTCCGGCGATCAATCGATGCTGGTGCTTGGCGATACGGCTCAGCATCCCGCCGTCTTCGCCCGCCATCCCGACTGGCAGGCGGCATTCGACATCGACGGCGCTGCCGCGGTGGCGACCCGCAAGGCGCTGTTCGATCGCGCCGCCGCCGACCGCATGCTGGTGACGGGGTATCACTTCCCCTTCCCGGCCTGCGGCCACCTTATCAAGACGGCAAGCGGCTACGAGCACGTCCCCGTGGAATGGCAGCCGGCGCTGTAGCGCCTTTCCGGAAATCTTCGCGCCGGATAGCAAAGCCGCCCGATTTCAGGCGCGCGGCAGGCCGGACGGCTTTTCCGCTCTCAACGGGCTTATTTGTCCCGCGCTCGAACACGGCCGCGTGTAGTCTTTTTGCGCCGTGGGCGCCGTGGACGCGCTTTTGCCTTCGCGACCATGGCGGCTGGAGCAGCAGCAGCGGCCGCGAGCGATCTCATCTTTCCTTGAATCAGGAAATGATCGTCGGCCTGTCGCCGTTCCTTCCCGGGCAATCGTGATGGTCGCGAACGCAGTCCTTGTGGAAATGCAGGCCGCTCTGATCGTAGATGAACGGCAGCGGCGTGAGGCGAAGTTTGTTGTGGAGCGCGGCGAGCAGCAGGACAACACTGTCGCGCACCGCCGCTCCGGCGCCCGAATTGAAATCTTCCAAATTATATTCGCCGACCATCTCGATTCCCGATCGACTGCAGGTTAAAGCAGCTGGCGTGTACACCCGGCGCGGACGGATCGGACATTTCAAAGATCGGCGTGTCGGGCTCCGGCGTCACGAGATAATCCGGGCCGGTATGCCAGCCGAGTTGCCGAAAGTAGACTTCCATGTTGATCACAAGCTGCTTGGCGGAATAGCTGTTGCGGTTATGGGCCCACTGCACCAGCGACGGCGCCGACGTGTTATGGAGCGTGATGAACTTGCACCGTGTTCCAAGGTTCTGGCCGGCGAGCCGCGCCAGGAGCGCGTCTTGGGACAGCGGAATGACTTCGTAATAATTGGGCATACGTCCCCCTCAATGGTCGCCTGTTTTGAAAGGCCGGCCAACCAAAACTGTCCGATGCGGCGATTTTCTCTGTTTGGACGATTTAACCGTATGCAATCACAGATTGTCAAGTTGATATAGCGCAATCAAATCTCCTGCCATGCAAAATCCGCGCGTCTGAAAAGATCGGAGGCCGGTCTTTCGACCAGCCTCGCTGATCCCGACTGCAAATTGTTTGTTGTTGTTGAGCGTGACGCTATGGAACGGCACGCGCGCCGGGACGGCTTAGATCCGGCTTGCAGGCGAAACGGTTAGCGCCGTGAACACCTGCAAGCCGGTGCATACGAGCGAGCGTCGACCCTCATCGTTTGTTCTGTCGACGCTCGCATCGCGCAATTGTGCTAGGCGGCTTTCTTCGCCGTGGTGTTGATCTTGACGGGCTTGCCGTTGCGAGCGACGTGACCCTTGTTCGTCTTGATCTTCATGTTCGCGGCGACGCGCTTGTGCGTGTGCTTGCGGACGTGCTTGACAGCCTTGACCGGCTTGGTCGGGGCGCCCACGATCTTGGCCACCGGAGCGGTCGGCGTTGCGGCAGTACTGGCCGCGGGAGTTGTGCCGACGGCAGTCCCCGCGGGCTGCGCTGCAAAAGCCGAGCCGGCAACCAAGCTGGTTGCAAGCAGCGTGGCGGCGAAAGTCCTCAACATGGGTAGTCTCCTTGTTTGTTGGCGGCGTTGATTGCGATAGCGCGCCAATCTTCGCGTCAAGATTACACTCACCGCGCTGAATGCGCCCTGAAGTGGGGTGTCGGTATCCGTTCACCTACCTGAAGCGTTCGTAAGACTGCCGGCGCAATTGCGGCGGCGCCTTGGGAATATTCGGACGGCGACCGCGATCTATTGGGGATGATGTGCTAGGGTGCCGGTGTTATCCCTGCAGCACACAACCCGGAGCAGGACATGCGCAAAACCCGATTGCTTGCCGCCGCCGCCATCGTCGTGAGCGCCTCCGTCGGCGCGGCCGATATCGCCGCCGCCATTGACGAACCCAACCCGTCGCCGCCATCCGGCTCCGCACAGCCAAGCTCCGGCGCCCCGTCGTCAAAGAAGAAGACGACGACGAAGAAACCGAAGGCGACGAAGAGCAGTTCGGCGGAGGATTTCCTCACCGGCTACCACGAGGCCTATGCGCTGATTTACGACAAAGAGGACTATGCCGGCGGCATCGCCGCGCTGCGCACGCTCGGCTACGACGACAACGCGGACGTTGCGACCCTGATCGGCTACGCCAGCCGCAAGCTCGGCCGCTATGATGACGCCAAGCTCTGGTACGAGCGGGCGCTGGCCGCCGACCCGAACCACGCGGTGACGTGGTCCTATTACGGGATGTGGCAGGCCGAGCAGGGCAACGTACTCAAGGCCAAGGACGATCTCGAAAAAGTCCGCACCATCTGCGGCAACACCGATTGCCGCGAATATCGTGCGCTCAAGGACGTGATCGACGGCACCACGACGTACTGAACCGGCCCGGCGCGCTTGTCCCCGCGCGAGGGGGGACGCAGTATCGCAGTTCGGAGCAAGCAGCCACATCAGTCGAGGCTGATGTTGGCTTCGCGCGCGACCTTCTGCCAAAGCGGCACCTCCTTGCCGAGCACGGCGCTGAATTCCTGCGCGCTCAGCGTCTGCGGCTGGAGCCCGAGCTTGGCGATCGCGGCCAGGGTTTCGGGCGTGCGGACGCCGGCATTGATCGCAATCGTTGAGTTTCATGATCACTGCGGGCGGCGTCGCCGCCGGCGCCATCAGGCCGAACCACAGTGTCTGTCGGAAAGCCGTCGAGGCCGCTTTCGCGGAAGGTCGGCACGTCGGGAAGCTCGGGCCAGCGTTCGGCGCTGGTCACCGCGAGCGCGCGCAGTTTGCCGGCCTTGATCTGCGGCAGCAGCACCGACTTGGCGCTGGCATAAATCTGAATCTGATTGGCCAGCACATCGGCCATCGCCGGCGCCGCCCCCTTGTAGGGCACGAACACAATGTCGGTGCCGGTGCGCGCGCGCACGAACTCGAGCAGCAGATGCGGAGCGATGCCAAGCGTCGAGCCTGATGTCAGCTTGCCGGGATGGCTTTGGCGTAAGCGCACGAGCTCGGCGAGCGTCTGCCGCGGGCACCGACGGATTGACCACCAGCGCATTGGAGTCGGTCGCCACGGCCGCCACCGGCACGAAGTCGCGCACCGGATCGTAGTCGAGAGTCTTGTAAAGCGCCGGCGTGATGGCGTTTTCGTTGGATGCTGCCGGACAGCAGCGTGTAGCCGTCCGGCGCGCGCGATCGCGCCACCGTCCGGCCGCCGACCCTGCCGCCGGCGCCCGGCGATCGTTTTCGACGATCACGGTCTGGCCGAGATTGGCGCCGAGTCTTGCGTGTCGATGCGCGCCGACGTGTCGGACGGCCCGCCCGGCGGATACGGCACCACGATCTTGACCGCATGATCGGGAAAGCTCTGCGCGAACCAGCGCGGCGCCGGCGGCTGCGATACCCGGCGAAGACGGCAAGAGCAATCGCGAGACGCCGTTCATGCCATATCCCTCCCCTTGCGTTTCCGCCATGATCCAGGCATGGTAGTCCGGATCGACGTTTTCGATCGGCATCACGAGTATGGCCGGCGTCGTAGTAGGAATGCATCTGCTTGACGGCGGCGCGCACGCACTCGGCGAGCGCGGCGCGGGTCTTGATGATCATCACCACCTCGTCGCCGCGCTCGATCGCACCCTGCCACCAATAGAACGAAACCATGCCGGGCAGGATGTTGACGCAGGCGCACAGCCGGCGCTCGACCAGTGCGCGGCCGGCCTTCTCCGCCTCGACAACGGATGGATAAGTCGTATAGACGAAAACCGCCCGTTCCATACCGTCTCTCCCGCGGCGCTGTGCCGCTTGTCCGCGAAGCCCAATGCTCCGATGCCGAAACGCGCCGCCCGACCGCTACAAGCGCATCGCCTTCGTCGCCAGCGACGTGCCCGAGGCGCAGCGGGCGCGGCGCCGGCTCGTCCGCCGCTACGGCGACGCGCGGCCGGAGACCGCCGACGTCATCGTCGCGCTCGGCGGCGACGGCCTCATGCTCGCGACCCTGCAACGGTTCATGAATTCCGGCAAGCCGATCTACGGCATGCACCGTGGCACGGTCGGCTTTCTGATGAACGAATTCTCCGAGAAGACGGCCTGGTCGAACGGCTCGCCGCCGCGCAGCGTCTCCGTGATCCATCCGCTCCTGATGCGCGCGCGCGACGCCGCCGGCCGTGTGCACCGCCATCACGCCATCAATGAAGTGTCGCTGTTCCGCCAGAGCTACCAGGCGGCGCGGCTGCGGCGTGCTCGTCGACGGCAAGGAGCGGCTCGCCCGAACTCGTCGCCGACGGCGTGCTGCTGGCGACGCCCGCGGGATCGACCGCCTATAATCTTTCGGTTCAGGGTCCGATCATTCCGATCGATGCGCCGCTTCTGGCGCTCACGCCCATCAGTCCGTTCCGGCCGCGGCGCTGGCGCGGCGCGCTCTTGCCCGACCGCGCCCATGTCACGATCGAAGTGCTCGAAGCCGGCAAGCGCCCGGTCGCCGCCGTCGCCGATCACGATGAGGTCCGTTCGGTCCGCTCGGTCGAGATCAGCATGGACCACTAGATCGCCATGCACATGCTGTTCGATCCCGGCCACAGCCTGGACGACCGCATCCTCAGCGAGCAGTTCGGCTACTAACGCATGATCCGGAAAAGCTCGCCCTCGGACTGCGATCCGTGGGTGGAAGCCGGTTTTCCGAGAAGATCATGCACCAACAAAATGTTAGAGCATCGATCGAATTCCATCTGAAGCGATCGCGCTCTAATCGAGCGCGGCGACCTCGCCACCGAACTCGCCGGAATTGTACGGCAGCGAGACAAAGAACTTCTTGCTGCCACCGCATGTCGCGACGAAAGGCGTCACGTGCTGGTCCGCATAGACGACCGGATTGGTGCCCGGCTTGGGCGCTTCGACCACATCGCTGAGCGACGCGCAGTCAAATCCGGGCTTGTGGACCTTGTCCAAAATTTGCGGCCCCTTGATGAGAAGCAGTGGCGGCAGCGTCGGAGGTTGCGGCCGCGGTCCAGGACCGATGATGTCGGCGTGCGCGGCGAGCGGCAGCATGACGAGCATCAACAGAGCGTTCGCCGCGACGGTGCCGCGCGAACGGCGAACGCCGAAGAATTTTATCAAAGGGTGCAGTTCGGACATGACTTCCTTCCAGCGCAATTCCATCCGACGCCTCGCGTCGTGACGCTGCGACTCTTGCTCCGATTCCGGCGCAATGACGTTCCTTCTTTGGCAGAATGATGCATGTCTCAGCCGGCCGCCATGGTGCTGTCGATCGCGATCGAAGCCGTCGTTGCGGCAGCTCTGATCGCTCTCCTGCGCTGGGGCAATCCCGCGCGAGCGGCCTTATCGGCAACGCTTGGGACGTTGTTGACGCATTGGTTTGCCTGGCACGCAGCGCCGCCGGTGATGGCATCAATTGGTGTCGTTACGGGTTTCTTCGTCATCGAAGCGGGCGTCACGCTGGTTGAGGCGACCGTCTATCGCGTCCTGGTGCCGGTCAATCCGGTACGGGCGTTGCTGCTGTCGCTTGCCGCCAATGGCAGTTCGGCGGCGATCGGCGCCGCGCTTGCCGCGTTCAACCTTCTCGCACCGTCCTGAGACCGGAACGGTCGAGCGCCAGCACGAGGATCGGAATTTCGATCCAGCCGTGCACGAGCGTGGCCAGCGCATAAAACCGGCGCGCGGCGCCGAAGTCGAACGAGAAGCCGACTGCAAGCGCGATGGCGGCCACCACGAGCAGGACGACAAACCGGCCGGCGCTCGGCCAGGGCAGGACCGTGCGTCGTGCTATTTTGCTGTCGATGAGTTGCGGCAAAGCAAAAATGACGACCGCGTAGTGCATGCACTGCGCGAACACCGCCGCCGAGAAGAGGTTCACCGCCCACGGCGCATCGAGATAGGACGGCGGGACGTAGGCGCCCAGATTGTCGGCGAGAGTGCCGGCGGAGAATACCGTCAGTTCGGGCGCGACGAGACCGGCGCGAGCGAGCAGCATGTGCGGAAAGCCGCTCGCAATGACGAGCGGCAGCACGACGAACGGGATCAGCATGAGTCCCAGCACGCGCCGGCGTTCGGCTCCGGACAACGCGTCGGCCAGAAAGCCGAGCGGCGTCAGATTGTGGGCGACCGCAAGAAAGAGGAAAGTCGGCACCGGCGCGACGATGGCAGAGCCAAACAATAAGGCGGCGACAACCGCGCCCGCCGCGCGGAATTGCCTCATCCCGAAGAACATCGCAGCGGTCATCGCGGCCACGACGGCGAGTTCGACCACGACAGCAGCGCCGTATGGCAAGGCTCCCGTCATGCCGAGAATGCGAACGACCACCGTCGCGGCAAGGCCAGCGATCAGCCAAAGGAGAAGTCCGCCGCGCAAGCGGCCGGCAAAGCGATAGTCGACGTAGCGCAACTCGCTGCCGACATGCGCCAGTCCGAAGGTGGCAAGGGCTGTCGTGTATGTCGCGAGCGGCAAGGCGACCGCCGCGGCGAAGATCGCGATGATCAAGGCGGCTACGCTCAGCGCCGCGAGCGGCCGCGCAGAAAAATCCGGCAGCAAAGAGTCCGAGCTGATTGAGATGGTGGGATGGCGCACAGTCAAACCAACTTGGAATCAGGCCATGGATCGGGAAAGCGATGCCTGCCGGTCGCGGCAAAAATAGTCCCCTTCTCCCGGCACAGTTTGTCCCCTGCCGCAGCCCACGCCGGCGACGAGCGAGGCACCGCTCTGAGGTGGGCGAAGGCGGTGGGCAGCAGCCGATCGGACCAAAGGCAAACGCCATTGTGGCCTTCGGATGAGCCATCTACCCTCACCTCGCAAATCCGAACTGGAAAGCCCGGGTGGAGACGATGCAGAAACGAACAATCCGAGAATCGAAGGTCACCGCACGTATGAAAATTATTCGCAGGCTCGCCGCCGCCTGTCTTGCCGCCCTGCCCTGGAGTGCGGCGCGCAACGCCGTCGCCGCCGAACCGCCGCTCGTCATCGCCAAGTCCGGCTATGTCTACGCTGGCGGACACATCGACAGTTCGGCGCCGGGCTCGCCGATGATCGGTATGCTCTATGCCGAATTCCAAATTCCGCAAAAGCTGCTGCATCCCTATCCGATCGTCATGATCCATGGCGGCAGCCAGACGGGAACCAACTTCACCGGAACGCCTGATGGCCGTGAAGGCTGGGCACAGTATTTCCTCCGACGCGGCTATGCGGTCTACGTCGTCGATCAGGTCGCGCGCGGCCGCGCCGGTTACTGGACGCAGTCGTACGGCGCGGTGACCTCACCGCAGCTCGATCGCACGTTGCAGCGCTTCGCCGCACCGGAACGCTCCAAGCTATGGCCGCAGGCGCATCTGCACACGCAATGGCCGGGCGCGGCGCAGCCGGGCGATCCGACATTCGACGCCTTCTATGCCTCGCAATATCCGTCGCTGACCGATTTCGCCAAGCAGCAGGAACTTAATCGCGACGCGGGCGCGGCGCTCCTCGGCAAGATCGGCCCGGCGGTCTTGCTCACTCACTCGCAATCGGGAGCGATGGGCTGGCCGATCGCCGACAAGCGGCCCAATCTCGTGAAGGCGATCCTCGCGGTCGAACCGAGCGGACCTCCGGCACACGACGTCGATTTCAAGGGCGCGCCCGACTGGTTCAGCGATGCCGAGAAGACGAAGATATCAGGTCTGGGCGATATCCCACTGACCTACGATCCGCCGCTCAAGGATGGCGAGCAGCTCTCGTTCGTGCGGCAGGACAAGCCCGATAAGCCGGACCTGGTGCGCTGCTGGGCGCAAGGCGAACCGGCGCGCAAGTTGCCGAACCTCAAGGACATCCCGATCCTCATCATCTCCTCGGAGGCCTCGTACCACGCGTCTTACGATCACTGTACGGCCGCTTATCTGACCCAGGCCGGCGTGAAAAATACCTTCATTCACCTTGTGAACGTCGGCATTCACGGCAACGGCCACATGATGATGCTGGAAAAGAACAGTGATGCGATCGCCGGCGTCATGGAAAGCTGGCTGTCAAAAACGCTGCCGAACAAGCCGAAATCGGCGCAACGCTGAATTAACAACACGCGCATTCTGGTGAACATGGCGCCTCCGCTCTTTTGCAGCGCACCATTTCCCTTAACGGGCGTTAGTGAGGTACTTCACCTAACCAATTGTTTTCGTTACCATTATGGCCTTAGCTGCTTGTCCAGCTAACGCTTTTGTCCTCGTTTTGTGCGCCAAATTCCACCGAGACGCGCCGACCCTAAGAATGATGCGTAAATTAGCCAATTTTGCTTGTCATTTCAAAGACTTAGAGGTATTTCACGGCATAGGAATAAAAGGAAAGGAACCCTCCTATGGCTATTTATGGATACTGCCGCGTCAGCACCGATGGACAATCACTGGCGGCTCAGCACCAGCCAACTGAATTCAGTTGGCTGCGATAAAATCTACGCAGAAAAGATCAGCGGTGCCGTTACGAACAGGCCAGAACTCACCAAGGCTCTGGCTGAGTTGCAGGATGGCGACATCTTTATAGTCACCCGGCTAGATCGCCTCGCTCGCAGCACTCGTGACTTGCTCAACACCCTCGACACGATCAGCAAAGCCGGGGCTGGCTTCAGGTCGTTATCTGATCCGTGGTGCGATACGACCACAGCCCACGGTCGCCTCATGCTCACCGTTCTCGGTGGCCTTGCCGAGTTTGAACGTGAACTAATTCGTGCACGTACCGGCGACGGTCGTCAGCGCGCAAAGGCTCGTGGCGTGCGATTTGGCAGACCGCCCAAACTTAATGAAGCACAGCTTCATGAAGTTAGGGCACGACGCGGTGCCGGTGAGACGTTGGCCGCGATTGCACAGAGCTACGGAATGCACTCGACTTCAGTCGGACGCTTGCTTCAGTAACCAGTTGCCACACCGTAACGAATGCAAGACCCCGGTGACGAACCGGGGTCTTTTTCATTTGTGGTGCGGCCCGAATTATTACGGTAAGTACTCATAGGCACTTACCGTAACAGTCCATTGTTGTCTTTGACAATGCGATCATACTCACCAGCGTCATTCAAATAGGTAAGTACCCGATCAACTACGTCAGGCTCCAGAGTCTTCGACAGGCTCTTAATGAACATCGGCGTAGCTTCCTCATTCAGGTACGCGCCCATCTCGCGAGCTATGTTTGAAAGTTGGTGACGGCATGAAGGGATGAGGTGGCGTATCGTGGTGGTGTCGAAGCCTCCACTTTCCATCGAAGGAAGATACGCCATGACCGACACTAATGTTTTGCCGCTCTCCCAACCAGGAACTTTTTTCGATCCGCTGACGGAAGTTTTGCGCAACGGCGCACGAGCGCTGCTTTCGCAAGCAGTTGAGGCCGAGGTTACGGCCTTGCTCAACTCCCATGCCGACAAACTCACCGATGACGGCCACCGGCGGCTGGTGCGCCACGGACATCTGCCTGAGCGCGAGATCGCGACTGGCATCGGTCCGGTTGCGGTGCGCTGCCCGCGTGTGCGCGACCGCGTCGGCGAAGGCTGCGATCGTATCCGTTTTTCGTCGGCGATCTTGCCTCCCTACGCGCGCCGATCGAAGAGCCTCGAAGTGCTGATCCCGGTGCTCTATCTCAAGGGCGTCTCTACCGGCGACTTCGAGGAAGCGCTCCTGGCGTTGCTGGGCAAGGACGCCGGCGGGCTCTCGGCCTCGACCATCGCCCGGCTCAAGGACGCCTGGTCGGACGAGCACCTGCGCTGGAGCAGGCGCGATCTCTCGGCCAAGCGATACGTCTACTTCTGGGCCGACGGCATCCACGTGCAGGCCCGTCTGGAGGACAATTCGCAGTGCCTGCTGGTCATCATCGGTGCCACCCCGGAGGGCAAAAAGGAACTCGTCGGCCTCATCGACGGCGTGCGCGAGAGCGCCCAATCCTGGAGGGAGTTGCTTCTCGACCTGAAGCGGCGCGGACTTGCGATGGCGCCCGAGCTCGCGGTCGCCGACGGCATCTTCTAGCACCCAATCTATGAGTTCGTCGGTTGCACAATTGGCAAGAAGTTGCCCGCCCGTGACACTGATGCGGCCAGAGGTAACAGCATCAAAGAGTTCACCTCTAAAAGCCACGGCTCGCATCTTACGCATCGTGCGAACTGTTATCTTTGCTTCTTCTGCTAATTGTTTTTGAGTTTTGCGCATTGGTGTTACAGTAAGTGGTGGCTCAAGGCCTGGGCGATGCAGTTCGCCAGGCGCCGCGGCATGAAAAAGGCGATCGTGGCGCTGGCACGCCGGCTGGCCGTAATCATGCACCGCATCTGGGTTGATGGCACCGAGTTCCGGTGGACAAGGGAGCAAGCTGCAGCAGCATGATAGCCGTGCCGGATCAAATCCAATAGGAGGAAACCTCGAGCTCCACCGAGCGGTGGAAAGATGTCCCTCGCGGGACGATGGATGAGGTGAGTTCGCATGTCCGCTTGGACCTGCCGTTTCGTTTGACGGCAAGGCCGACCAAAAGATTGTTCCACCTCGTCCTCGGATCCCATGATGGAAGGGCCTTGGTGCCGATTCCGAAGAGAAGCACGAGCCCGTGGGTGACATCCGACACTGCAGTGGTGGTCGATGGTCTGAAAGCGCTTGACCCCGAATGGCCGATTAGAGAAGCAGACATTGGCTGCGAGTTTATGAAGTCAACGCCCTAACAGAAACCAAGAGCCACGCACGAAGCTGAAGTCGGATCAATAATCGTCCTCGGAGGCCAGCGAGACCGAAACCGGCTGCTCGTACTTGGGTCGCTGCGGATGTGCCAACTCGGTCGGGTCTAACTCGGGATCAGTGCCCAACTGAGGCGGTGCGCCTTTCTGTAACTCTTTGGGTAGATCACCTTGATCGGTGGCAGTGCCGTGGTTCGTGGGAGACACCGCATGTAGATGCCCAGAGGAGGGATAGATCGCCGGCTCGTTGGGTTCGTCGGGATTAGGAAGACTGTCGAGATAATCTTGCACCCGCTGTTCTTCCTCCTCCGCGTCAGCTTTCGCTTTGCGCCGCGTATCCTCTAGTCGGCGGCGCTCCAGTGCGTCCAATCGCCGGCCCATTGTGTCAATGCTGTCTGCAAATGCCGCAACTTGGAGACAACGTGAGGCCTTCTGCGCCTCAGTAATCGCCGCTGCGCTGAGTTGAGCAAATGGCGAAGCGGTCATCGGTCATGGTGTTCCCTCATCATATTGTGCATCCGTTGTTTGTTCATGTTGGGTCGGGGTTGTCGTCGCTGATCGGACGTCCACGAAACCAGCGTTGATTGGGGTCGGGTGGCGCGGAGCCATTTGGTTGCGATGGGGAGTCTATCGTGGTCGCCGGTTCGCCCTTCTGTATCTGCAACACAGCCTCGCCCGGCGATGCATCGCACGGTCCGTTATCAGGCGGTCCCCACGGCAACGCGGGATCAGTGACTTTCTGGCCGTTGTTGATCTGCGGCATCGTGATATTTGTGCCGGGGAGTGCAGGGAGGCCGCCTCTGATTTGGATTACCGGGTTGGGGTCTGCATTGGCAGCCGCCATCTTGAGGCGCATTTCGTCACGCTCGTACTTGGCGGATAACCAGTTGCGGGTGAGCGTCGATAATTCCATGGCTGACTGGCTGTCGAGCTGTTGAGAACCTAATAGAACCGGGATGCTCGCGAGGAATTTTTCAGCATCCTCGACTGTTTGGAAATCGGGGACGGTGACTGGGTTTTCAACAAAACGAGGAACAGGAATACTTTGCAATTTTGAATGAAGATAAGGCGCGAGCATTGACGCAGCAGACGCACGGATAGATTCGTCTTGGCTATTTGCTTGAAGATCAGACAGCGTGGCTAGCGGGTCTTTATTTCCGGATTTGATTATTTGGTTTATGATCTCGGTCGTTCTTTTGTTCCGGGCACCAACAGGGCGTCCGTTTGGATTGCCTGAAGAACCAGGAGTCCAGAGTGGTGTTGGCATCTGTGTTGTTTACACAGAAGTAAATCTACCGCCAAAAGTAACACAAAATTTTAGTAGATGCACGCGTCTGGAAGTCTACGAGCAGTACCACGACAAGTGCTTCATCGTGAAAGATGACGGCGGACAGGCGCTTGCCTACGTCTATTTCGAGTATGAACCCGGTCGCCGCGACGAGGCGCGCAGGATCGCGGCAAACATCGCGAAGCTGCCGGAGCTACTGACGCACAAATAGAAAGGCCGCTGCGGCTTCACCGAACAAGACCATCGACCTTGCACTGCGGGCGTAAAGCGTCTATCATCCAGCAGCGCTCAACGCAGGCGCGATTGGCGTCAGCTTTGGTAGATGTTGAGGTTTTACCCCCTAGGGAATACCCACCGAGGGTGACACTTATGCGGGTGTTGAACAAGTTAGCGGCTCATTCTTTGACATTACTTGACTTGCGCCAGGCTCTCTGGCTCTGGCCTTGACTGCAACATCCGTCAACGCTCTCACGATCGATCCGGAGTTCAGCAGTTCAATCACTGGGGCGGCCAATGCAGCTGCGGTTGAGGGCGCTATCAATACGGCCATCGCCAACATCGATCCTCTCTATTCCAACACAGGCACCGTCCAAATCGTCTTCACGCAAAGCGCCGGTAGCTTTGTGTCGGAAAGCCAAACAGCCTATTACGTCGAAACATATTCACAGTACGTATCCCTGCTGCAATCGAATTCCCTGAATAATCCCGCGAACACGACGCTCTCCACCGCGATCACCAACCTCCACCTTGGTAACATCCCTACTCAAGGGATGATGTTAGTGACCTCCGCCGATGCGCGCGTTGCGCTTGGTTTGACCGGTGCCACTGGCTCTTTCAACAGCAGTGGCACCTTCATCCCGGGTGGCGGTCAAGCCTACGACGGGGTCATCACGCTCAGTACCACCATACCTCTAAATTATACCACCACCCCAGTTGGTGGCGGATATTATAGCGCAATTGGTACCGTCGAGCACGAAATCGACGAAATTTTGGGCGGTGGCGGCGCAGGATCGGCGGTGCTTTCTGGTTTTAACTCCAGGATGGGTGTGCTCGACCTGTACCGCTATTCGGCACCAGGCATGCCGAGCTTCACCACATCCGGCTCCGCCACCTCCTATTTCTCGGTGGACGGCGGCACCACCAATATTATCGGGTTCAACCAGCTTAGCGGCAGTGACTACGGGGATTGGGTTTTTGGCACCTGCGATGTCCAGTCGGCATTCCCGTGCGTTGACCTGGTACCCTCCTACACAACGTCCTCGCCCGAGTTCACGATGATGGAGTCGATAGGCTATGACCCCGTTACAGTCACGCCCTTGCCATCGACTTGGACGACGCTGATTGCTGGCTTCGCAGTTTTCAGCCTCTTTGCTTATCGCGGGAAAAGGAGCGCTCGCGCTTTCGCCGCGGCCTGATCCAAAAATCCAATAGGATTTCGAAGACCGCACTGACACTTAAGCCGGCTCCAAACCGCTCAAAGGGATTAGTGATCCAGACACTCGTTATCCAACCCCGAATTCGCACTTCGGGCCGGATCGGCGCCGTAACGTAAATCCGGCCTACAACGGACCGGAACGGCGCCAAGGCGGCAATTCGGACGTCATCAAACCGCAAACGTTGATCGAAAAGGCCAAGGCCTTGGTCTGAGTAAGACCTTGGTTTGAGCATCAGCAGCACGACCCGCCATGGCTGATCGCGACGAGGAAATGCCACCGGTCGCCAAATTCAAGGATCACGAAGTGATCATGCCGCCGAACAAGTTACGTAAGGCGATGAAGAGCTCGACCGAACGGCATAAAGACGTGATCTCGCGCGCCGAAACAGCGCTGCTGCAGCTGTCGGCCGAATTCGACAGCTGGATGAATGCCGAATGCGAACGCCTCGAAGGTGTGCGCCGCGAAATAAAGGGCCAGGGCTTTCAGCCAGAAAACCCCTGCGCTGTTTCGCGCCGCGCACGATATCAAGGGCGAGGCCGCGACATTCGGCTATCCCGCAGTTGCCGGAGTAGCCAACAGCTTGTGCCGGCTTGTCGAGCACACCCCGGAAATGACGCGCATTCCCGTTGCGCTCGTGGATCAGCATGTCGATGCCGTGCGCGCCATCGTGCGCGAGTATGCACGTAACGACTTGCCGATCATGCCGGGCGAGTTGTCGCGGCGGCTGCGCGAAGTCACCGACGAGTTTCTCAGAACGGAAAACAGCTTTCGGCCGGATTATCTCGAAAGAATTTTCGCGGCGGGCTGATATCGCTACGCGGCGATGGGGCGCTCCTCATAGTGGCCGTCCGCGTCGTGGCGTTGATCGGCGACGTCGGACTCTTCGCCTTCCTCGTAAAAGGTGTCGGGGTTGTAAAGCGCCTCGACCGGCGCGTCCGACACTAGAGCCGCGTACGTCTTAGCATACAGCTCGTCGTTCGCCGCTTCGGGCACGATCAAGGCGTCAAACTGTTCGGCCTCATCCTCAGACGTGGAGGACCGCTCGCCTCGCACGCGCGACCCACTGAGCGCCGCGACCGCGACAAACAAGTCTTCGTCGAGCCTATGGGACACAATGGCGAACGGCTCGCCTTTCACCTCATTAGACGAGGCGGCGGCATGCGGTGCTGCAGTCTGTCCGTAGGACGCGGCGGCGGACAGCTCGTTGACCGCCTCGCCGGACCCGTCGAGAGCAGCCGTCGCATAAGGCTCGCCCTCCTCTTCGTAAGATGCGGCAACGTCCGGCACCTCCGCCTCGTGGAGCGCCGCGGCTGCGGCGAACAACTCTTCGGCCAGCTTGCGGGACACAATGTCATACGGCCCACCGTCAACTTCCTCTGATAAGGCGGTGGCGTATGGTTTGTTGTCTTGTTCATAAGACGCGTCGACGGAAGGCTCGTCTTTCTCATCGAGCGCCGCGGCGACGCGCACCTCTACGGCTTCTTCATAAAATTCAGCGGCATACAGCTCAGTGTTCACGTCATCGGACAATACGGCGGCATACAGCGCCTCGAGTTGCTCAGCAGATGCGATGCCGTACGGCCCGTTATCCCGTTCAACAGGCTCGGCGGCGCCATAGGGCTCTTCGCTCGGTTCGTAGGGCTCGGCGCCCTCGTATGGCTCCCCGCCCTGCTCCAAGGAGTCGCTAGCGACGTAGAAATTTTCGTCCTGCTCGCTCCACGCGCCGGCATCGCCCATAGCTTCGCCGGCAAAGTCGTCTCGAGCGACAAGTTCGTCGCAATAGAGCCGCGCTTCCTCACGCGCCGCTTCGGTCGCAAACCGCCGCAGCAGCGTTAGCAGCGGCGCAAGCTCATCAGGCTCTTCGCTCTCGCACCGCGTCAGGACGCGCTCGATCATGCGGCGCTTCAACCTCGCCACGCCGCCCGGATCGCCGACGAAGCCGCCCTCGCGCATGGCTTCGATCGCTTCTTTGAACGCCGGATAGGTCGACGGCGGCAGCCCCGCTTTGTCGAACAAGGCGCGCAGGCCGACGCGGCCGCGGTCATAGATAAGGCTTGAAACGCGCCCGATCGGCAGTTCGGTCAATTCGACCAGCGCCTCCTCGAACAGCGCCGTGTTGCCGCACAGGAGCGAGCGGAGAATCAATCCCGCAGTCAGTTGTCCGCTGGCGCGCAGGTGACGGATCAGCGTGCGAAGCTCGCTGCTGTGCGTCGTGGCAGCAATCGTGACCGTCGCCTTTTCGCAGGCTTCTCGGGTGACACGCTGAGCCTGGTCGGCATCGAGCCACGCGCGCTGCACGACAAAACCGGCCAATGTCTCCGAGAGCTTGGCGACGAGCCTGTGCCGTGTGGCGACCGGCAGGTCTTCCCGGGCGAGCAGCGCCTCGCGGATCGCCGCCAGATGTCCGTGACGCTCAACGACGCGATCGACCGAGAACGGCGCGATGTCCGCGTCGCCGTTTTCGACCAGCAGCAGACACGATTCGGCCGTGCCGACTTCCGCGACCGCGGCAGCGACCGGACGCGGCAGCGCGGCGCGGATGGCAATGGCGGCCTGGATCGCGGGGGCTCCCGTCGCAACCGCATCGACGAGGTCGGCATCGACGAACAGCGGTGACAGCGCCAGCACGGACGCCGCGATTTGCGGCTGATCGGCGGCAAGCGCAAACACGATGGATGGCGGTGCATTTGGGCTGGCCGCAAGTGCATCGGCCAGCGCGCGCCGCACCAGGGGCGACGGGTCGTCGAGCATCATCAGCATCGCGCCTTCGGCGGCGCCGAGATCGTCCGACGACAGGTCGGAACAGAGGTAGGCCCGTGCCAGCGAACTGGTCGCTTCGGCCCGCTCTCCGGCCGGAGCAGTGCGCACCCACTGAAGGAAATGGCGGACGATCATTGCTCGCTCACGCAACATCCGATTAAGGGTCAGCCGATGCTAGGGCGCCCGCTTAACAAACCGTTCACCATAAATCTTTGCGAAGGTTGCCAAGAGATTAACGGCGGTGACGTGCATTTTCGGGCGAAGCGCCTGGTCAGGATTTCTGGCCCGAAATCCTTGAACAGATCGAACATGCTGGCGCCGCCCTGCCGCGATCCGTTCGGCACGCCCCAAAGCTCGCTGACCACCGCCGCCACCGGCCCAGTGCGATCGGGATCCTGAAACAGACCGTTGAAAGACCTGATTGTCCCTGTCGCGCGACCGGAATCGCCGAGGCGAATGCGTTGGTCATGCCGGCCGTATCCGGCACGGTGGCACTTGCGGTCTTTACGGGAGTTGCGGTCATCGGAGCCGTCGCGGCGGCAGGCGCAGCGGCGTCGGCATCCGCTGTTGCCGAAGAATCGACTCGGCCGCGCGCGGGCCACGTCGTAGCGCGCCGTCAGAACATCGCGAACCTGCGCCAGGCTGCGTGCCCGTCCTGTCGGCCGGTCGTAAAAGATCGGCGAATTGGCCTGCGCCGCTCCCGGAAAAAAGTCGGCGGCCTTGGCGTTCGGGTTGGACGCCGCGAGGCCAATGAGTCGCGCCGCGCCGGGCGCGCCAAGAAAATGCGCGATGTAGAGTTCGGGCTCGCTCGGCGCGCGGCCAAGCTGCTCCTTCAGCATATCCGCATTGCTCTGGGTGAAAGCCCCGGCCATCACGGCATTCGCAGTCGGATCGTTGCGCAACTTCAAGATCTCGTTGCGCATGGCCGGGTCCTGGACTTCGTATTGGCCGGACGCGGTCTTGGTGATGGCGTCGGCATAACGGCCGTAACCCAGCGCCGGGCCCGCCTGCTTTAAGGTCGCAAAGCCAGGTCTGCTCGATGAATTGAAACAGGCCGCGTGCCGACGATGTCGTTGCGCCAGCCTGCGGGTTGAGACCCGACTCGACTTTTGCCGTCGCCAGCAAATAATTGAAGCTCGTTCCGGTGGCCTGCGAGGCTTGACGGATGGCGCCGGTTACCGACGAGCCGGCGTTGGAATTGCTGGGGTCGACCAGCATGGCAAGCCCCTCACCCCGGTCTCAGCCGGTGCTTTTTGAGCGCTCGGAACTGTTAACGAATATGGTAAACGAGTGCTTAACGCCCGGATCCGATTGCAACCGTGGGAGACGCCAATGACGCAGCAACAGACGGCCATGCGGCACAAGCGCGGCGGCCTCTATTTCGAGGATTTCGTCCCCTGCGAAATTGTCGAGCACCGCTATTCGCGCACCGTCACGCAGATGGACAACATGTTGTTCTCCAACATGACGCTCAACCCGCAGCCGCTCCATATCGACCGGCATTTCTGCGAGCAGGAAACCGAATGGGGCCAGCCGCTGATGAACTCGCTGTTCACACTCGGCCTCATGATCGGCATGTCGGTAAGCGACCTCACCGTGGGCACCACGATCGCCAATCTCGGCATGACCGAGGTGAAATTCCCCCACCCCTTGTTCGAGGGCGACACCGTCCACGCCACGACCGAAATCCTTGGCAAGCGCGAATCGAAATCGCGGCCCGGCGCCGGCATCGTCGAGTTTCATCACCGCGCCTACAACCAGGACAACAAGCTCGTCGCCGAATGCCGCCGTCAGGCGCTCATGCGCATGCGGCCGAAATAACCGGACGCCATGAAGTACCCGTTCGCGACACTCGACGTGTTCACCACGACGCGATTTGCCGGCAATCCGCTGGCCGTCGTGTTCGACGCCGACGGGCTCGATGCCGCGACCATGCAGATCGTCGCCCGCGAATTCAGCCACCCGGAAACCGTGTTCGTGCAAAAGCCGAAGACGGCGGGCGGTACTGCGCAGGTGCGAATCTTCACGCCAGCCATGGAGATGCCGTTTGCCGGCCATCCGACGGTCGGCACCGCGCTGGCGCTCGCGTTGCGGCGCGGCGCGGGCAGCAGCGTCGTGCTCGAAGAAAAGATTGGGCCTTTGCAATGCAGCGTCGCCGCTGACGGCGCCGATCGCGGCCGCGCGGCTTTCGTCATCCCGGCGCTGCCCCAGCAGGCCGGCGCTCCCGCAAGCCGCGAGACGCTCGCGGCCGCGCTCGGAATTGCCGCTGACGACATCGGCTATGACGGCCATCAGCCGACAATCTGGTCCGCGGGCATTGCCTTCGTGTTCATTCCTCTGCGCAATATCGACGCCGTTCGCCGCTGCCGAATCGACGACGCGCGATGGGATGCCGCATTCGAAAACGGTGGCCGGTTCCTGGCGGCTTTCATGTTCTCGAAAGAAACCGAGGACAAAGCCAACGCTTTTCATGCCCGCATGTTCGCGCCGCGCGCCGGCGTACGCGAGGATCCGGCAACCGGCTCGGCGGCAGCGGCGTTTGCCGGCTTCTGCGCGCAGCTCTTTGTCGCTCTGCGACGGCGAGCACCGTTTCGTCATCGAACAGGGGTTCGAAATGGGCCGCCCGAGCCTGATCGAACTCAGCGTGACCATGCGCGGCGGTGCGCTGACCTTGGCAAGCGTTGGCGGTCCGGCGATCCTGGTCACCGAAGGCATGATTGAAGCCTGATGCGCTCACTCCTGTTCACGCCCGCCGGCAGCGCAAAGAAGCTCGAGAAGGCGATGACGAGCGGCGCCGACGCCATTATTGTCGATCTTGAGGATTCGATCGCGCTCGACGGCAAGGTCCGCGCTCGCGAGAGCGCTGCCGCGTTCCTCAAGGAGGCCATTCCGGCCGCGTCGCGGCCGACAATTCTGGTCCGCGTGAACGGTTTGCAGACCGGCCTCATCGACGCCGATCTCGATGCGATCGCGCCGGGAAAACCGGACGCCATCATGCTGCCAAAGGCCGAAGGCGGCGCATCCGTCATACACGCCGACGCAAAGCTCGCCGTGCGCGAGGCGCAAAACGATCTGCCCGACGGGCACATCAAGATCGTTGCGCTCGCCACCGAAACCGCCGCCGCCCTGTTTGTCGCCGGCACCTATGCGGGCGCGAGTGCGCGGCTCACCGCGCTGACCTGGGGCGCCGAGGATCTGTCCGCCGAACTCGGCGCGCGCACCAATCGCGACGCGGAGGGCCGCTTCCTCGATCCCTACCGGCTCGCGCGCGTACTTTGCCTTGCCGGCGCGGCCGCGGCCGAAGTGCCGGCCATCGATACGGTCTATGTCGACTTTCGCAACAGCGATGGCTTCCGCCGCGAATGCGAGGACGCCTGCCGCGACGGCTTCGTCGGTAAGCTTGCCATTCATCCGGCTCAAGTGCCGATCATCAACGAGGTCTTCACCCCGTCGCCCGAAGCGCGTGCGCGTGCGCAGGCGATCGTGGATGCGTTTGCTGCAAGCGCCGGCGCCGGTGTCGTCGGCATCGGCGGCGTCATGTACGACCGGCCGCACCTTGTGCGCGCCAAGCGGCTGCTGGGACAAACCGGGCGCTCGTAATCGCAACCGTTGTGTCGCGACGGATTACAAAGAGTTCACGCATCGTGACCACGATGCGACCTGACAATCACCGCGTTACGGCTGATGTAGCAAATACAAATGGCGCGGGGTTCTATGCCTGTCGGTTCTGGCTCCGGTTCAACCCGGGGCCATTTGGCTATTTGGGAAACCGTCGCGAACGCAAGTCGAGCAGCGCGACGCTGGACCCCCTTCGCAGAAGGGAGACGACGATAAGCGAAGAACGTGAGTGCGAGAGATGCGGTAAGCCGATCCCGCCCGGCCGCTTGGAAGTCCTACCCTATACGCGGCTTTGCATCGATGCAGCGAAGCCATCGGCGACTTCAAGACCTACGTGATCCCGGAAAATACCGGCAAGCCGGGCAGCCTGAAAAAGAACTACGGAAGCTGGAAGGTGAAGCGAAAGCTGCGGTCAGTCCTTGCGATAAACCGTCTTTGGATCGAACACCTTCTCGTCGCGAAACGTCAGCGTAGCCGCGCCGGCTTTTTGTCCGAGCGGCATCACGCGATAAAAACATGAGCGGCGTCCGGTATGGCAAGCGCCCGCGACCTGCTGAACCTTGATCCAGACCGCATCCTGATCGCAATCGATCCGCATCTCGACGACACGCTGAGTGTGGCCGGAGGTCTCGCCCTTCTTCCAGAGCGCGCGGCGCGAGCGGCTGAAGTACCACGCTTCGCCGGTCGCGATGGTCTTGGCCAAAGCGTCGGCGTTCATGTGCGCGACCATCAGCACATCGCCCGACGCCGCGTCGGTCGCGACGCAGGTCACGAGGCCGTCGGCGTCGAACTTTGGCGTCAGCGCCGCACCCTCTTCAAGCTCGGCAGCGCCGGCGGGCGGCGCAAATTGCAATGCATCGGACATGGTCGAACGCCGTTGCCGGGCGCAAACCCGGCGCTCGGAATGACTACTATTCTCGGTCAGCGCTCGGCGGGCGATGCGCTGGGCGCTGCGCCACGCACCAGCGTGACGAAGCGCATCTGATCTTCCGTGCTGTCATGGAACGTTCCCACAAACCGCGTCGTCACCGTGGAAATGCCGGGCTTGCCGACGCCGCGCACCGCTATGCAGCTGTGCACCGCCTCGATCAAAACGGCGGTGCCGCGAGGCTTGAGCACTTCTTCGATGGCGGCAGCGACCTGGCTCGTCAGCCGCTCCTGCGTCTGCAGACGGCGGGCGTAGACGTCGACCAAGCGCGCGATCTTCGACAGGCCGACGACCCGATCGACCGGCCGATAGGCCACATGCGCCTTACCGGTGAACGGCATCATGTGGTGCTCGCAATGGGAGGTAAATGGAATGTCGCGGATCAGCACGAAATCGTCGTACAGGCCGGTCTCGCCAAAAGTGCGATCGAGCGCTTCGGCGGGCACTTCACGGTAGCCGCGATAGAGCGCGTCGAGCGCGGCGACGACGCGCTTAGGCGTAGCCAGCAAACCCTCGCGCGCGGGGTTGTCGCCGATATAGGCAATGAGCGCGCGCACCGCGGCCTCGGCTTCTTCTCGCGACGGCCGGCCTTCGACCGGCACCGGGGCGCTGCGCACGTCATCCGAAGCGACCCCACGCGACCATTGCTTGATGGCGGCGTCCATCACGTCTCCAATCGCCCGGTCGCAATGCCGGGACTCTTTACCGGGCGGCCGCCTCGCCTGCCGACGCGGTTTTTGTCCCGCCGTAGCGCCGGTCGCCTCATTCACATCACGCATAGCTCAATGGCAAAGCCGGAACTCTCGCCCCGGCCCGCCTGTGCCTATATAGTGCATTGTCAGGTATGCATAATAAAATTAGGCCGATACGGCAACAACCGACGATTTCGCGATGCTGAACGAGGTCTACAATCGCAGAATCATTGAACTGGCGGGTACGATCCCCCGCATCGGACGGCTGGCCGATCCCGAAGCGACAGCGACCGCCCATTCGCGGCTGTGCGGGTCTACGGTCACCATCGATTTGAAGATGGACGGCGACACCATCACCGACTTTGCTCATGAGGTGAAGGCTTGCGCGCTCGGTCAGGCGTCATCCTCGATCATGGCAAGCCATATCGTTGGTGCGAAGGCGGACGAGCTTCGCGCATTGCGCGAAGGCGTGCGCAAGATGCTCAAGGAGAACGGTGCGCCGCCCGCCGAGGGCAAATGGGCGGACATCGCGGTGCTGGAGCCGGTGCGCGACTACAAAGCCCGCCACGCTTCGACGATGCTGACCTTCGACGCTGTGGTCGACGCGATCGGGCAGATCGAAGCAAAACGCGCCGCGAAGGCCGCAGCCGAGTAACGTCCTCCGTTCCTCATTGCCGGACTTGATCCGGCAACCCTCGGGGCGGAGAGGCAGCATGGATGCGCGGGTCAAGCCTGCGCATGACAATGAAATGGTTCAACTCGACCACCTCTTCGACGCGTCGCGCCGCGCCCCTCGGCTCGCCGGCCGCGGACTGGTGAAGGCCTATCGTTACACGCTGTCTCCGCTCATCGGTTTCGATTGCCGGCACTTGCCGACATGCTCCGACTATGCCGATCAGGCGCTCGACCGCTTCGGCCTGTGGGCCGGCGGCTGGATGACTTTGGCGCGTCTGCTGCGCTGTCAGCCCTGGGGCACGTCGGGAACTCGATTTCGTGCCCAATGCTCTGCCGCCGAACGCGCGCTGGTATCTGCCTTGGCGCCTTGCGCGATGGCGCGGCACCAATGCGCAAGGGCTTACGCCAAAGGCTTAAGTCCTTGAGACTCGCAATCGCTGCGCGGCCCCACTAACGCGACTGTTCGAGCTTGGCGAGTTGCTCGCCAGCGGTGTCCGAGCCGAGCGCCTGCGCTTTGCGGCACCACTTGCGGGCAAGATCGGTATCAGGCTCAGCGCCGACCGCGCCAAGGCGCTTGATCACCTGCTGATCGTAACTCGCGCCGAGCGACAAGGCGGCCATCGCACTGCCGGCCGCGGCGGCGCGCCGTAGCAACAGCCGCGCGGAAGCGAAATCGCCGCTCGTCAGTGCGTCTTGGCCGCGTTTGACGAGCACCGCCATCTCCTGCTTGTCGATCTCGGCAGGAGTGTCTTCCGTTTGCGCCGCTGGCTGGCTCGGCGCGGCGGCAGGTTCGCCTGGCCTGTGTCAATAGGAACATATATACCTATTTTCAGTGCAAAACCCAATGATTATGGGCTTTATCGTTGTATATCAACATGATCCGATTTAAGGTTTTTAGCAAGGTTCTTAATCACATCCTCGTGAGGTCCAATGCGTATCTCAAAAACGCCCATCCCGACCCAGGAAGCGATCGCAGCCCTGCCCCCCGGCAAGCGGATGTATCTGGGCTACGGCCTCGTGCTGATCAGGAACCCCAATGGCTATCGCTACTGGGCCTACCGATACAAGAAGCCATCAACCGGCAAGCCGGGTGAATTCACCATAGGTCCGTGGCCCAGGTTCGGCTACGCGGACGCCCGGGAGATTCAGAACATCCTCATGGTGGCAGTCCTCAACGGCCAAGACCCGGTGCAGATAGAGCGTGATAAACGTAAGGCCAAACTCGCTAAGCAACGAACATTTGCTGATGTGTGCACCATCTGGATCGACAACAACAAACGCAAATGGAGCCCCCGTACTCTGTCCATCATTGAACGAATGCTGTTCAAGCACTGTGCTGAACTTGGCAGGAAGCCTCTAGCTGCGATTACTCCTAATAACATCAGTGACGCACTCAAGCTTCTGTGCCGCGACAGCCCGGTGATAGCCCGTCGCACTCTAGCAAAAATCCATACGGTGATGAACTTTGCCATTGGCAAAGAATATCGGCAGCCCCCCAACCCGGCTCGCTGGGAAGGCTTGCATAAGGACACATGGCCGGGTCAAGCGAGGGCTGAAGATTACCACTTTCCCTCATTGGCCTATGAGCAGGTGCCGTTCCTGATACAGAAGCTACGTCAATTAAACCACCCGCGAGCCGCTGCATTAGAGTTTCTTATCCTGACACTCGCCCGGCGCGATGAAGCACGATTAGCGAACTGGTCCGAATTCGATTTTCAAAATCGAATTTGGATTGTTCCATGGCAACGCACGAAACAAAGACGCGACCATCGTGTGCCGTTGTCTGACCGGGTCATGGAGATGTTGCATAATGCTCCCAAAGCCGGACTGATTTTCACGGAAGACAATCGATCATTGCCCACAAATTCTATGCTCAACCTCTTGCGTGAATTTGATCCAGTAGCCACGCTTCACGGCTTCCGAACCTCGTTCATTGCTTGGGGCAACACGACATCCTTTAAAGATAGCCACCTCAATAAATGTAACGCCCATCTTGTTGGAACCAAGACTGACAGGGCCTACGACCGAGAAGACAGCTTAAAGGAACGGGTGCCGATCATGCACGCTTGGGCCAAGTTCTGCGAAGGCATTGCTCCTCATTAGTTCTTTAGTTGGACCTGCATTAATACTCATTTTCGCTTGCATTATTCATGATTCTACTTTAGGTTGTGACTACAACCTAGAGGAGAATATTCCCCATGCAAGACGATAAAGACAAGCGAACCCAACCCAATCTGAACGCATCACCGTCGCCCAAGATGGCTATCCGCAGTCGTGGAGCTTTGGCGCGTTCGGCAGCGAGTACCGACGCGTGTGGATCACACGTGCCGGTACTGCACTCCCAGTATTGAAGAAGGACAATGGCAAATGATTTGCGGATACTGCCGCGTCTCGACTGACGGGCAATCACTCGCGGCTCAGCACTCTCAGCTTCACACTGCCGGGTGCGATAAAATCTATGCTGAGAAAATATCGGGTGCCGTCAGCAACCGCCCCGAATTAATCAGGGCACTTGCTGAGCTACAAGATGGCGATGTGCTGCTCGTCACACGGCTAGACCGGCTCGCTCGCAGCACTCGTGACTTGCTCAACATCCTCGACACTGTTGCGAAGGCCGGTGCAGGCTTCCGTTCGCTATCCGATCCGTGGTGCGACACCACTACTCCGCATGGCCGGTTGATGTTGACGGTGCTCGGCGGCCTTGCAGAATTTGAGCGCTCACTAATCCTCGCCAGGACCGGTGAGGGGCGCAAACGCGCGAAGGCTGCGGGTGTGAAGTTTGGTCGCCCGCCAAAACTTAGTGACGCTCAGCGGCAGGAAGCTAAGGCACGAAGCAAAGCCGGTGAGACACTGGCTACGATTGCAGCAAGCTATGGAATGCACGCGACCTCGGTTGGACGTTTGCTTCAGTAACAGTTGACGCGTCGCTCCGAATGTACGGGCTGGCCCGTATCTTTTGCCAAGGCCCCGGTGAAAGCCGGGGTCTTTTTCGTTTGCATCACCGTCCGGCCTTACGGGCAGCGGCAAAGGTGCGCTTGATAATCTCCTCATCCACTTTGGCTAGTACCCGGAATCACAATTCACTGATACGGCATCCTTTGACGTGGCGCTGATGGACCTTGGCTTTGGTCCAGACGAACGGCCGAGCGTTTTCGTTGTAAGCCTCGATGAAAGCATCGATATGCTCCCTAAGTTGCGCGACCGAGGTGAATGAGGCGCCGTGCAGCGATTGTCCTTCCAGGATCGAGAACCAGATTTCAACCTGGTTGAGCCAGGAGGCCCGCGTCGGCGTGAAGTGGAAGTGCACGTTCGGATGGCGCTTGAGCCAGCGGTCGTTCTTGGGCTTGTGGGTGTTGAGGTTATCGAGGACGACATGGATGGCGGTGTCGGGATGGCCGGCGACGATGTCGTTCATGAAGTCGAGGAACTCGATACGCCGGCGGCGCGTCTTGTGCGCAGCCCTCACCTTGCCGGTGGCCACCTCAAAGGCGGCGAACAGCGTGGTGGTGCCATTGCGCTTGTAATCGTGGCTGTGGCCGGTCAGCGCCCGGCCGTTCGGCAGTTTCAGATAGCCTTGGGTGCGCTCCAGCGCCTGGATCGAAGGCTTTTCGTCGACGCAGACGACGATCGCATTCTCGGGCGGCGCCATATAGAGCCCGACCACATCGGCGGCCTTGGCGACAAACTCGGGATCGTTGCTTTCGCACCACGACTTTCGCTCGGCGAGGTCGATCTTTTGCACCCGCAGGAAACGCCAGACCTGCTGCTCGTGCACGTCGCCCAGTTCGGCTGCAATCAAGGGCCCGTCCAGCGCGCGAAGCCGACCGGCGGCTCCCGTTCCAGGACCGCCAGAATGCGTCGACCGGTCTCGCTGGTGTACTTCGGTGCCGGGCCGGGCCGCGGCTTGTCGGCCAAACCGGCCAAGCCTTCGCGGGCGAACCGGCCGCGCCAAGTGCTGACCGTTCGCGGCATCGTGCCGAGCGCGCGGGCAATCGAACGGGTCGAGTGGTCTTCGTCCGCCAGCAAGACGATCCGCGCGCGAAACGCGTCGCGTTGCTCCGTCGTCGGTGCCCGAACCCGCGCTTCAAGCACCGCACGATCCGCCGGTGTCAGCCGGACCTTCGCAGCTATGGGAATCATCCCAATGTTGAATCACGAGTTAGCCTTCCGTAAAAGCGGGTACTAGGACGCCGCTCGCTTTTGTTATGTAGCCAAGACTGATCATTAGCTCGCTACGGCACCATGCCTCCATCGCATCGGCACCAATGTCGCGTTGGACATCGCCAAGGATCGTAAAGAACGACTGATATTTTTCACGTCCACTTTTCCAAAGCACCCGAAGTCGGTCGATTTGCTGTTTGTCATTATGATCCATTGACCGCTGGCGGTCAGTCCCCCCCGGTGGAGGCGTGTACAGCGGCTTCGCGTTCGACTGGACGGAACTCGCTTGCTTTGCGGTCTGTGTAGTGCGTTCAGCTTTGAGCTTCGCATTTTCCGCTTCCGGCGCCGCGATCCTCTGGTGCAATGCGTCTAGCTCCGCTTTCCGTTCTGCTTCCTGCTTTTGCCTGAAACGCTCTTGCCGTTCTGCGTTTGTCACTCGCCGCCCCCCGTTACATAACGCGGTTCATATGGAAGCGTTACATAACGCAGAGCGATAGGCGTTACATAACGCCATATGGAATAGCGTTACGTAACGCTGTGTCAATCGATTTTGAGACTATTCCGAGCCACACAAAGCGTCCCTGGCGCGCGTGCCGGGTGGCCCTGGCTAACGCCAAGGCGCGCGGCGCAATAGGTGGCCCGTTATGGCCGGTTGTGTTAGTCGCCAGCGCCGTTGGTAGCGGCGGTTACCATGTTTGGTGTCCGCATATTCCGATAACGCTGACTGTGTCGGAGACGACGTCGTCGCAGGGGGTCGTCTTGTTTGTTTAATCAATAATTCTGAATTTTTGGTCGCAATTGTAGCATGCTACAATACCGGTATGGTTTCTAACGAACACCAAACAATACTCGATGTAATTACAGCAGTGAACACTGACTTGAGGCACACGGAAAGTTTTTGCGCGATGCTGCATCCATTGCCAGAAATAGAAGCGCGCCGGGTGGCGAAAGAGTACATCGAGTTTCTGTATCGGGAGATTGAGCAAACTGCACTCCCCCAAAACTCTCTATAGCCTTCCCATGACGCACGGTAACAAAACTTTGGCGACAAATAACAAGACGCCTATTGGAAGCCGCCACATATGACCCTGTGATGCTCAGCAAAATGCTGACAGCCGCGTGCGTAACGCGGCTGGTCTGTTGCACTCGTGGCCAAGGGCGGCCCCTTGCTCCCCCTTAGGGGCTGAAGAAGCCTTGGTCACGGGCCTCGGCGGAGCCGTGTATGGTGTTCTCCGCCGAGGCCCCACGTTCTTCATCCCTTTTTGAGCGGTTGAATAGCAGGTCATAAGTTGAGCGTTATTCAACAAACGAGAACTACAATGCGTCGTCTCTACTTCACTGCTACCATCAGTTTCGTTGCTTTCGTGCTTCTTGGCATTGGTGTCCAGGCAATGCACGAGCCAATATGCTAAGAGCTTAAGGAAAGGGCTGTTATAGCCGGTATCGCTTCTGTGTTCACCCAACTCGACAATCCTAATCCGCATGAGCCATTCGATCTCGTGCTGTACTCGAACTTTTGTGCTGCGGAGTAAGCACTGTGTTCATGGCTCGTTGTACGAACTAGAGGGTGTTATGAAAAAGCTATTGATGACCGGGTGTGCTCTGCTGGTGCTGTGTGCGTCTGCGCACGCGGGCGACAAGATGCCGAAGGCGATGCTTGGGTCGTGGTGTTCAGCCACGCACGACGTTGGTGCCGTCTATAAACGAGGCAAATGCTCAGATGTTACGATAGAGGTCGGTGGAGTTCTTTTCAGTGATGAGATGGCGTGTTCATTTAAGAAAGTAACTCGGGTCTCTGATATGGTTTATATCACTCATGTTATGTGTGGCGAGACAGAGCAGACAGAGCCAATGGATTTTAGGATCGAGTTGTCCAACAAAAGATTGATCCTAACAGACGTAAAGGTTCACTGACTACAGCGGAACAACAAAAGAAAGTGGCTTCAGGGACCGGGATGTGCTATATATTTGGTAAATCTATTTGTTTGGAATTATCAGATGCCAACCGAAGTCCGTTCACCAATCAATCGCAAGAGCAATGACGTGACGCTGTCGCCGGGGGCTCGCAGCACCCGACGTGATAGTGAGCCCGATCAGCCCAAGCAACAGCTTGAGGCAGACGCACGGCGCGCGAGTAAGAAGTCCGCGCCAGCATCGGCTAGAGTGTTTGGTCCTGCCGAGAAATAATCATGAGCAAATGGCACCGAGTGCGCGGCACTCCGCCCGGAGTGCAGACGTGGGAGAGCGATCCATACGTTACGAGCGTTGAGCAAGCCGATCCAAATGCGGCTGACAATCAGCAATTACATCATGCACAAGAACAATTAGCTCTGGCCCAGCAATATCCGGGGCGTGAGCGCTGTATGCCGAGCGCCAAAGTCATTAAGATCGACACGGCCAAGCGATAAAGTTTTACGATTGAGATTGGGGCGACCCCGCTACCTGGGGCGTTACCACTGTTCGCCACCGGCGTTATTTGGCACCCATGCAACGCTAGCGGCATAGCCAAAAGAAAACGACCCCAGCTTTGACCGGGGCCGTGAAGTTCGTGTGCATCGTGTGGCCTTAACGTTTCTGTGTTGCCCCAGTAGCTTGTCGCTCAGCCGCGCCCTACCGCAGGCGCAGCGATTTGCCAAATTTGCGCTTGCGGCGGAATGTTCAGCACTACTTGGCAGCCATTGCAGTCGAATGTCTGTAACGTGGACGGCGCACCGAAGTTAGGAGAGGCGCGCCTGAATTGCATCGGCGAGCTGCAGAATGGACAGCGCGGGTTTGGCGCATCAGTATCCATGCAACCAAATGTGGGACCGTAGAGGTTAATCAAAAGTTAACAGGTTGGTTCAAATCGGATTAAATAACGCGGGGCAAACGCGAGGCGCACGCGTCTTGCAGCCCGCTGAACAACGTTTGGTCGATGTCTGCTATACCCCCGAAAACTGCCGCGATAGCCGCTCGTCGTCGCGGCCGTTATGGGCCAGAGGCGGAAGTGACGACGTTTATTCCCGATCTTTTTCAATAGTATCGGCTAATTCCGGAATTTCTGCGCCGGCCTATTTCTTCAAGACAGTACACTTCATCTCACCAAGGTTAGAACCAGGGTTAGAGCCAAGCATAATTGGCTTAGGTGCCAGCTTGACGCCAAAAAACAGCTGATGGCCCGAAATCCGGTTATCCGCGTCTTGGCGAGCATCCAGATTGAGCTTTGCTGCGGCTTCCGATGTCAACTTAGCACGCTCGCCAATCGAAACCGTGTCATCATAATTTATTTCAAAGATGACGTCCGCTTCCAGGACCGATCGCGTCTGGCACACGATGCCACCGTTTGAAACGTTCTCTATTACCGCATCCTCGCATTCACCCTTCAGCAAGGCGTTCCGCGCGGATATTAACAATTCGTCAGAAACCAATAGGATATTGGCGTTCTCAAGCTTCAAATGGATAGAGCTGATCTGGCTGATACCGGCTAGCGCCTCCAACTTATCCCTGACCTCCGCAGAAACATCCAGCGTCTTCTCAAGTGACTGCTTCAACTCACGATCAACCGTCTGGGATTTTTGAATTTTATCGGCAAGAAACCCGGGTTCGACGTCACACGTCGGATGCATCTCCACTTTTCCATTGCTTAAAAACTCGATCGTATTAATCGTTCCCGGCCCGCCGAATGTGGTGGGTGGTACGATCTCGAAATATCCAGTTTCAAGGAGAATGGCTGTTATTGTCCCTTTTCCTTGTCGCGGCCACGTAAACCAGACCGCGACAATGACAAGAGCTATAGCTATGAATGCTCCGCTTACTACCCCTATGGTCTTTCTGGGCAGCAGAGCTGTTTTTGCTCGCCGCATGGCTGATAGCCTTTCGGACACGCAGTAGCAATCGCGGGCAGCGCACAAACGGCGATCGCAGCAATAAAAAGCATGGTCAACTGCTTCATGGCTCGACCCCAACAACCTTCAGTTTGAAAGTAGTGAAACGTACATTATCCAACTAAGGTTGAGCTTACAAGCCGGGTCACGTTCAGAGCGACCGCACTATGTCGCTAGGCTGGGCCACCGTCTGCACGTCCACCCAGCCTTCGGACAAAGGATCGTATCAGTTCAAATGAGCGCTTTGATAGAGGCTAAAACTGACTTCGAGCACCACTTTTTCGTCGTGTGATTGTTGCAACATTTGGAGTTCCTTCTTCTCCTTGTGTGTAGTCTTGGCGGACTAGCATCGGTCGTGCGGCAAGCATCGTCGTCATCTTTATCTGCATCAGACTTCTTGGAGGGGCGCTCATCACGCCTCTCCCCCTTTATTGCTCGGCGGGATTGGTCCTCTCGCGTGGCGTGGCTCGCTTATTCACCAGCAACCATCCGCTCTGTTTGTTCAGTTAAGATTTCGCGCGCCTCGTCTTCCTCGACAGGGATTTTGTGGACCAGCGGATTTAAATTGATTGGCACTTCCCTATCGGCCTCGGGCAAAGCTTCGATACCAGCGAAAGCTTCCTGCACATTGACCATTCGGAATGTGCCCAGGACCTTGAGCTTGATGTTGGCCTTCTCGGCCATGCGCATGAACTGATACCGCGAAAACCCAGAATACTTGCAGAAGTCCTGGATGCTCATGTACTTCGGCATATTAGCGTTCATGGGTTACATCCTTTACTTTGGATTTAAAATATATTATACGCCTCGAAACCATTGATTTGCAACGTAATTATTATCGCAAACACATATGAATACAGTCTTCGTAAGAAAAAGGCCGCATACCCAAAGTATAGATCAGCGACCCAAGACTTTAGTCAGTGCCTTCGCTGTAGACAGCAGTTCCATTTCATAGTTGCTGTTTCAGCGAGTTCAGCCAGTTGATTATGTGGTCAACAGCTTGCTCTGTTGTGCAGCTTTCTGACTTCATAATCACATTGAGCAGTACAGTGTGGAGAGCCACTGCGACTTCATCCATTCTCGACCCAGAGCAGACGTCTACGATTTTCTCGGTTAGTCTTGGCTTTGCGACCTGAGCAACAAAGTCGTCTACGTCTTTGGCAGAAGCGACCATCCAGTCCGTTTCCCATTCTGCATCGGCAGGAAACTCACCCGCCAACATCTTGGCGACGCACGTTTTGAATTCGTCCATTGTGATTCTCCTTAAGTCTCCCAAGATTTATGGTGTGAAATGCGCGGGCCGAGTTCTATCGACCCACGCTTTGCATCAAAGATCAGAACGCCACAGCCTTGTTGAGTTTCGGCTTCATGTCGTGTTGTCTGACGCAAGCCTCATCGACAATTCGCTTCACCATCTCGAACACCAGTCCGCCAACCTCCTCGTCCCGAAAGATGTATCGTGGCTGGCCCTCGTCGTTGAGGAGCCGGATTGACACCTGTCCAAGTAGGTCTTGGATAATCAAAAACATAACGACCTCCTCGTAAGGTTGAGAGCAAGGTCGGCCGAACCACTCGACCCAATTGATTAACCCTGCCCGTCACTTACGCAGAGATCATGCACGTTCGCCTGGCTCGACCTCGCCCGACGCCGATGGCGAAGGCTGCGAGGGCACCAGTTTCGCCGGCTCCGGCTCTTCGCGGGCGGCGAGCGGCGCGAGCGCCGGCACGCGGGATGGATCCTGGGCGATGCGCTCAAGCGCCACCTGCAGCCCGGGAAAGCCTGCCTCCGCCGGCCGGCTCTCGAATAATTTCGCGACGAGCAACGCAACCGCGCCCCACGCAATCAGCGCAGCGGCGGCAGCAAAACCGCCGAGCCGCAGCGTCATTGTTTTCAAGGTGCTCTCTCCTTTGAGGGGCCGTGGCGGCGGCTCCGGAACGCCTTCGGGATCGAGAGAAATGCGGCGCTGCAAGTCGCGCATCGCGCGGTCGCCGCTGAATGGCCGGGGCGCAGGGTCAGAACGACGCGAAGCGCCGCGCGATCGCCTCGTCTCCCACACATCCTCAAGCGGCGCATCGCCGCGCGACTCGCTGCGCGCCCATGGCGGCGCATACACAAGCGCGGCATCAACATCGTCGGCGTGATGGATGGAGAACTCATGATCGCCTCCGTGCTTTCGTTTGCAGTGCTTTCGTTGCAGAGCGTTTTGTTTGCAGTCTCCATAGTCTGACCGGCGCAGGTCAGTGGTGATGCTGCGCCTGCCATTTGATGAACTCCTGATAAAGTTGCTCGCGTTCATAGGCGTTGCGCGGCTCTGTGGTCGTTCGGCGCGACGCCATAAACTGATCGAACTGGTCACGGCTAACCGCGGGCGCCGGCTGGCGATGCTTGTTGAGCCAATCGTCCGCGCCGGGAAACCGGATCCAACCCGGCAGCACCGCAGCCAGGTTGGTCTCGCGCCACTTCGGATGGCGCGGCGGCTTCTGCAGCTCGCCCAACTTCGGAAAAAAACACGTCTACGAAATTGGCAATGCGGCGATATCTGTCAGAATCACTCGGCCAGATATAGGCGATCATGACGGCGCTCACCGCGACCGTATCGATATCGTGTCCGCTGCCGACCAGGCCCGGATAGTCGTCGTGATCGAGCACGGCGGGCAGGTAGTCGGCTTGCAGCGGCTTGGCGAACGGCACCGGCAGCAAGCGGAAGCCGTCGGCCGCTCCTAATCTCTCCATCGATGGAGAGGGCTTGCCGGCAATGAGCGCGCCAGCCGCGATCTCACCGCTTTTGAGCTTCTCGAACGCATCGGCCTGAGCCAGGTTGATTTCCTGGACGCTGATGCCGAGCCGTTTGAAGACGTCGCGCGTCGACAATTGAGTACCGCTACCGGCATCGCTGAAATTGACCTTCTTGCCATTGAGTTGATCAATCGGGTCGATTCCGGAATTGCTGGCACCACGACGTGCATTTCTTCATTGAACAGCTTGGTCACATAAACGATTTTGTCATCGATGTTGCCGATCTCGTTGCTTTGCCGGAATTGATTGAGAATGATCGACTGGGTGATGCCGAGATCGACCCCTTTGAGGAAGCGCACATCGCGGACATTCTGCCCGCCGCCCTTCCCGACCACCGGCAGGATGCGGAAATTCTCGCCGTCGTCGAGAACGGTCGCGAGGTCGTACGCGACCGTCAGATAAGTGGCGTTGGGATGGTAATGGGGCGGTGGCATGATAGTAGTTTGATGATTCCGTGGCGCAACCGCCGCATGCAGATGGAACCGAGCGCAAAAAAGCACTATGGCGCTGTAGAAATGTGGCGCGCTCCGGCAGTGCCTCGCGCCACTGTTGGCGGCCGCCGCAGTGTTCGCCCGTAAGACGAGAAAGCCCTCCGCCGGTTGCGCGGCGGCGTTCACCTGCTATATCGGACCTAGAGACGCTTACCTGCATTCGTAGGCAGCGAGTGAGCAACAGGAGTGATTGATGGTCTCCGTGACCTTTCCCGACGGCGCACGCCGGGATTATCCGCAAAACATCGCCGGCCTAGACATCGCCAAGGGCATTTCCCCGTCGCTGGCCAAGCGCACGGTGGCGATGGCGCTGGACGGCAAGCTTGCCGACCTCTCGGACCCGATCGAGCACGACGGCAAAATCGAGTTTCTAACCCGCGACGATCCCCGCGCGCTCGAACTCATTCGCCACGACGCCGCCCACGTGCTCGCCGAGGCCGTGCAGTCGCTCTGGCCCGGCACTCAGGTGACCATCGGGCCCGTGATCGAGAACGGCTTCTACTACGACTTCTTCCGCAATGAGCCGTTCGCGCCGGAAGACTTCGAGGCCATCGAAAAAAAGATGCGCGAGATCGTCGCGCGCGACAAACCTTTCACCAAGGAGGTCTGGAGCCGCGAGCAGGCAAAGAAGGTTTTTCGCGACAAGGGCGAGCTGTTCAAGGTCGAACTGGTCGACGCCATTCCGGAAAACCAGCAGATCAAAATCTACAAGCAAGGCGACTGGTTCGATCTCTGCCGCGGCCCGCACATGACGTCGACCGGCAAGGTCGGCAACGCGTTCAAGCTGATGAAGACTGCGGGCGCCTATTGGCGCGGCGATTCCAACCGCGAAATGCTGTCGCGCATCTACGGCACCGCTTTCGCCAAGCAGGAAGAGCTCGACGCCTACCTCAAGCAGATTGAGGAGGCCGAAAAGCGTGACCACCGCAAGCTCGGCCGCGAGATGGATCTGTTCCACTTCCAGGAGGAAGCGCCGGGCTCGGTGTTCTGGCATCCCAAAGGCTGGACGCTCTTCCAGACGCTGGAGAATTATATCCGCCGCCGGCAGGTGGCGGCCGGCTATGCCGAAGTGAATGCGCCGCAGCTGATCGATTTATCGCTCTGGGTTGCTTCGGGTCACATGGCGACGTTCCGCGACGCGATGTTTCTGGTCGAGCCCCGCAAGGAGGACGAACGCACCTTTGTGGTCAAGCCGATGAATTGCCCAGGCCACATCCAGATCTTCAAGAACGGCCTGAAATCCTACCGCGACCTGCCGTTCAAGATCGCCGAGTTCGGCAAGGTGCACCGCTTCGAACCTTCCGGCGCCTTGCACGGATTGATGCGGGTGCGCGCCTTTACGCAGGACGACGCCCACATCTTCATCACCGAAGAACAGATCGCCGAGGAAGTGCTTAAGGTGAACGATCTGATCCTGTCGATCTATCAGGATTTCGGCTTCGACGACGTGAGCATCAAATTCTCCGACCGGCCCGATAAGCGCATCGGCGACGATGCGGCTTGGGACAAGTCCGAGGCCGCCTTGATGCAAGCGCTCAAGGCCTCAGGCCGGCCGTGGACCCTGAACAAAGGCGAAGGCGCATTCTACGGTCCAAAGCTCGAATACGTTCTGCGCGACGCCATCGGCCGCGACTGGCAGTGCGGAACGGTGCAGGTCGACCTCAACATGCCGGGCCGGCTCGGCGCGTTCTATATCGACGAGCATTCAAACAAGGTGACGCCGGTCATGCTGCATCGCGCGATGTTCGGCTCGCTCGAGCGCTTCACCGGCATCATGATTGAACACTACGCAGGCCACATGCCGCTCTGGCTCGCGCCGCTGCAGGCGGTGATCGCCACCATCACGTCCGACGCCGACGATTACGCGCGCGACGCGATCGCGGCCGCGCGACGGGCGGGATTGCGCGTCGAGGGCGATCTGCGCAACGAGAAGATCAACTACAAGGTCCGCGAGCACTCTCTGGCCAAGGTCCCGGTGCTGCTCGTCGTCGGCAAAAAGGAGGCGGCCGAACTGACAGTCTCGATCCGCCGTCTCGGCAAGGACGGGCAGCAGATCATGCCGCTCGACGCAGCGCTTGCAGCGCTTTCGCAAGAGGCTGTGCCGCCCGACATGGCGCGCCTGAAACAGGCGGCCTAAGTACCGGCGTCTCAGGGCGCCGACAGTTTTTCCATCACATCACACCGCCACCTTAAGCTTAAGGCCGAGTGCCCGCATCACCTTCAACACGGTGGCGAGTTCGGGATTACCGCCCGGCGACAAAGCCTTGTACAGGCTCTCGCGGCCGAGCCCGGTCGCACGCGCGATTTTGGTCATGCCCTTGGCACGGGCGACGATGCCGAGCGCATGGGCAACCAAAGCAGGATCGCCCTCCTCGAAAACCGCTTCAAGATATTGGCTGATATCCTTATCGGTTTTCAGACATGAGGCCGAATCCCAGCGCGTGGTCTTCATTTTTGTATTTGGCTTCCTCGCGCGCATCAGATTTTCTCCTACAGCTCGCGCGCCAATTTGAGCGCCATTGCTATATCCCGTTGTTGCGTCCGCTTGTCGCCGCCTGCCAACAGGATGATGAGGGTGCGGCCGCGCTGGACAAAATAAACGCGATAACCGGGCCCGTAATCGATGCGCATTTCCGACACGCCATTGCCGACCGGCCTTACGTCGCCGGGGTTACCGATCTCCAGCCGGTCGATGCGCGCTTGGATCCGTCGCTGAGCTCGGCTGTCGCGCAAGCGTGTGAACCAACGCGCAAAGACCAGCGTCTGGCGAATTTCGATCACAGGCTATGGTTGTAGCCCATAAGATACGATGGTTCAATGCCGGTGATGGCGCGCTCAGCGCGCCATCACCTCGACTTCGCCGTCGACGCCGGTGATGACCTTGAAGTCGCGCTGGAACGACTTGCCTTCGTTGCGCGCGATGACGTGGTAGTCGCCCTCGGCGAGCACGACGCGCGGGAACGCGCCGATCAATTCCTTAATCACGTCGCCGCCAGGCGTCAGCACGGTCCATTGCGTGTTGGCGAGCGCCTCGCCTCCGGTTTCGTTGACGAGCTTCAGCGTCAGCACCGCCGCGCGATGCGTGACCACGATGTCGGTGAGCTTGCCGGCTTGCACGCGGACGTCCGAGCGCACCACTGAATTGCCATCGCCGTAGTTCGACGCGATGTAATAGGTGCCCTCAGGCAGCAGCACGACGTCGCTGGTCATGACATTTGCCGCAATCGGCCGCCGATCCGATGTGTCGAACTGACTGCCCGGAAAAATGTCGAATGCGATCTGCCCGGTCGGGATGCGGACATCGCCAACGCGGCCTTCGAGCCGAACGCCGCCGGCCGGAAGGTCGAACATTTCGCGGACGGTTTCGGTGCGCAACTGCACCGCCTTCGCCGTGCTCGCGAGGCCGAAGCTCGCGTCCACTACATAATTCCCGGGCGGCAAAACGAAAGTCGGCGACGCGGTCTTGTCTTCCTTGATGAGCCGGAAGACGCCGGTCGCGTCGGGCTTGCCGGCATAGACCCGCCAGATCACGCCGCCGTTGATCTGCGGCGCGTCCCGGCCGTAGCGCGCCGCAACTTGCAGCGCCAGGTGCCCGGCTGGAACGACCGGCGACGCCTGGGCAACCGGTGGAGAAGGTGGCGGCGCAAGGGGTGCGGGCGCGGCAGGTCCTGGCGACACAATGGTGGAGCCGGGCGAACCTGTCCCCGGAGTCAAAGGCGCTGGCGCGCTCGACTGCGGCGCCATTAGATTGCGCATCTGTGCGGAAGCTTGGAACGGCACCAATGGCAGCGCTAAAAGCGCAGCCGCGGCCATCCAGTGCCGAAACGTCCCGAAACCCACCCCTGACATGACAGCTTTTGTCGATCCCAATCGCGGCAATTTCAAGCCAGCCAGCTCCCCGTTTGGCTCCAAAAGTCCGGCGCTTTCACCATAATTTGGCTTCCGTCTTGTTACGCTCGGTCCGCGCCGGATCATGGGCCGCTGCGACAAAACTTGTAACGAGCGGCACGGCGGTGTTTCGACCTATATTTCGCTCGATGGCTCGGCACGCGGAAGGCGGGTGTCCAGTGAGTGCGACTGACGTCGAAGCCCGCGCGGTCGATGGCAAGGGTACATCCAGAGGCGGCGAACCTTCGATCGGGCTCGTTCTCGGCAGCGGAGCGGCGCGCGGCTTCGCGCATATCGGCGTCGTTCGCGCGCTGCAGGCACGCGGCATCAAACCGAGCGTGATCGTCGGCACCTCGATGGGAGCGTTGGTCGGCGGCTGCTTCGCCAACGGACAGCTCGATACGCTGGAAACCTGGGCGCGATCGCTGACGTTGCGGCGCGTGCTCGGTTATCTCGATGTCAGGCTCGGCAGTTCCGGTCTCATCAGCGGCGGCCGCCTGGCGAACCGGCTGGAAGAAGCGCTGGGCGCGACGTCGATCGAAGAGCTCCCTGTTCAGTTCGCCGCAATCGCGACTGAAATTGGAACGGGTCACGAAGTCTGGCTGACGCGGGGCTCGCTGGCGTTGGCGCTTCGCGCCTCCTACGCACTGCCCGGCATTTTCCCGCCGGTGCACCTTGGCGGGCGCTGGCTGGTCGACGGCGCGCTGGTCAATCCAGTACCGGTGTCGGCTGCGCGTGCGCTCGGCGCCCGCGTCGTCATCGCGGTCAATCTCGACGCCGACCGGTTTGGCCGCGGCGCTACCATCGCAAGTCACAGTGCCAATCCCGGCGATCACGCGCCCGCACCATTAACGGCCAAGGATCGCACACAGGACCGCAACGGCTTTCTCGGTCTGCGGGGCGTGTTCAGCGCCGAGCGCGCGCTCAAGCGGCAGATCATCACGACGAAAGCGCGGCCCGGCCTTTCCACCGTGATGATCGAGGCCTTCAATATCATGCAGGATCGTTTGACCCGCATGCGGCTCGCCGGCGATCCGCCGGACGTTCACATTACGCCGCGGATCGGCCACGTCGGCTTCCTCGACTTTCATCGAGCCGCCGAGGCCATCGAGATCGGCAAAGCCGCAACCGAAAAGGCGCTGGAATCGATCAGCGAGTCGATCGCCGATCTCGCCTGAGCTGAGCGCGGGATCAGACCTGACCGCCGGCCAGGCGCCTGGCCTACGCCGTCAAAATGTAATCGCGCATCGCCGCGGATTCGCGCTCCATCTCGTGCAAGCGATGCTTGACGACGTCGCCGATCGAAATGATCCCGACCAGTTGTCCCTGATCGACCACTGGCACATGCCGGAACTTGCCGTCCGTCATGCGCTCCATGATCTGGACCACCGTCTCGCTCTCATTACAGGTCGATACCTTACGCGTCATGGTCTGGCTGACCGGCTCGCTGAGCACGGCGGCACCGCGTTCGGCAAGGGCCCGCACGATGTCGCGCTCGGACAAGATGCCGACCACGCGCCGATCTGCGCCGAGGATCACGATAGCGCCGATCCGCCTCTCGGCGAGAAGGCGTACCGCATCGCCAAGCGTTGCGTTCGGTTCGATCGTTGCGACCTCGCGGCCTTTGCCAGCGAGGATGATGCTGACAGTCATTATCGCCTCCCTAAAAATCACCGGCTCGCCGCCCGCGGCAGCGGAACGGCGCCAGTGAAACGCTGGTATTTAATCGTCAGGGTCGGCGTCGAGTTCCATCGGCGGTCTGCGCCAAGCTTGCGCAGCGTCGAGCCAAGCGTGAACGCCATAAAGCAGCGCCGACTCCGCAGATAAGTCCAAGCCTAATCCTACTGCGGCGCGATGCAATCGGGATTAGCCCTTATCGTTAGCCATCGTTAGCCGCTCGGTTCGGTATCGAATTCGCGCTGCGGTGCAACAGGATCGAACGCCGTGAACAGGAGCAGGCCGGCGAAAAAGCCGCCGATATGGGCTTGCCAGGCGATCTCCTGTCCCTCCTCGCCGCCGATCGGGACCGTACCAAGACCAAACAGCGCATTCAGCCCGATCCAGACCGCGACGAAGGCGAGAAATCGCGGATCGCGCAGCGTGGCGATTAATGGCACCGCCGGCACCCGATAGGCTTCGTCGCCGCCCTCTCGGCCGTCCCGCAAGACCGCAAGCGGGCCTCCTTGCAGAAACACAAACCGCATGGCCGCGGCCATAGCGCCGGAGATTGCGGCCGACGCGCCGATCATCGGCACCATCGCCTCCGGATGGCTGACAAGGTGCGCCATCCCGCCAGCGGCGGCGACCACCAGCATGAACATCACATAGCGCCAAGCGCCGAAGCGGCGCGCGAGCGCCGTTCCAAACGGCAAGAGCCACGCAATGTTGAGAGCGATGTGGGTGAAATCGGCGTGGAGAAAAGCGTAAGTGAAGAAACTCCACAGGTCGGCGCCAAATCCTCCCGGCAGCGAGGTTCCGGGACCAACGGTCTGATAACGCGCCGGTATGAAGGCGAAGGTGAGGAGAAACTTAAAGTCCTGCTCGTCGGTCAGGGCGAACATGCGAAACCCATGGACCAGGACAAGCACGGCCACAGTCGCAATGACGACCGGCGGCACGTTGAACATCGGTTCGTAACGTCGTGTCACCGGACTCTACCTGCTTGGTGCGAGATAAGCCGTGGTCGCCGCCACGGCAAGGCGCATAGCAGGCAAACGGGTCATTAACAAAGAACAAAAGGGAGGGCCTTTCGACCCTCCCTTTTGCACCGCTCGCGGGGGTTCCGCGTTCGACGCCGCCGATCTTGGGCATACCCTTTCGGGTCTACCCTCGATCCTTGCGGTGTCCCGGATCGGACACCGCACGGCGTCGGTCACATCCCCTCGCCTCCCGTTATCTCAACCCACCGAGCATGAATTCCAGCGGCTCCGTGAGACTACCGTAACACCACCCTAGGCGGCGGAGCGGATGCCGCCAACGTCAACGTTTCGTTAAGACTAATTTTGCCGTAGCGCGGGCGCCGCGTTTGCCAGCGCCCTCACCCGGCACGCCGCCTGCTCAATCGAGCACGCACGCCCCAAGAAAACGACCACCGTCCCGTTTGGGGACAGGTTTGCGGCGGTGTGCGTGCTGGAGAGGCGTCCATGAAGCATACTGTCAGTCAGGAACTTTACGCGTATTGGGACAGTCGGCGCGGCTATCGCGCGGCGCCCGAACGCTCCGACATCGAACCCGGCGCAATCCGACAGATCCTGAGCGACAGTTTCATTCTTGCGGCTGGCAACGACACGGAAGGATGCCCGTTCAGACTCGCCGGCACGCGGGTCTGCGCTCTGTTTGGCCGCGAGCTGAAGGGCGAAGCGTTCATCGGTCTTTGGGACAGCGCAAGCCGGCGTACCGTCACCGACCTTGTCACCTTTCTGGTCGACGAGAGCGTTGGTACCGTTGCGGGCGTCACGGCAAAGAACAGTGATGGAGACGACGTCGAACTCGAGCTGTTGTTGCTGCCGCTCGGCGCGCGCCGGCCGGCCTTTGCGCGGGCCATAGGTACATTGGTCCCGCTTAATCCGCTGGCGCGGCTCGGTTTAAGTCCGATCGGCGAATTGACGCTGGGCAGCCGTGGCCACCTCGGCGCGGCGACGACCTCGCGGTTCTTGCCGCGATTCATTGCCGGGCGGGCGAGACGCGGCCTCATCGTTTATGACGGCGGCCGCGCGTAGTTCGGCCCCGCCGGTACCGTTGCGCGCGCTACGGGCGGCATGCCGCCGCCGCACTTCCAGCAAGCGTAACGTGAACTTAACAACGGCGCTTTTTTTGCGCCGTTGCTTCGACCGCCAAGTCCCCTAGCGAATCGCGACCGATTCCTTTCTGCTCAACAATTGCCGCCCAAATTTAATGGCCGGCGCTTCGATCGCCCGATACTGGAGCTCTGCCGAGGGCACCGTGACCGCGAGACAGAAACACGCCGTTAGAAGACCGCCAATCGCGGTGTCGTCCCCAAACACCATGTAGCCGAAACGGATCGCCAGAAAGTGAAGCAGATAGGCGCCATAGGAGAGCTGCCCCAGATAGACCAGCGGTTGCCAGGTTAGAAGGGGTGACACCGCCGCCTCTCGCACGATCACATACGCCACCACGTACGTAGCGACGAAGGCAACAGCTGTGAGCTGCTCGGTGTAACGCAGCATCGCGAACAACGCGACGATAAGGGCCAGAGGCACCGCCAGAGGCAGCCGCGTCAGCCGTGCGATGAAGGCGTAGCCTTGAGGTCGTTCGAGCCCAAATGCCAGCATGACCCCGAACAGGAGCGCACAATAAGATTGCGCGATAAACGACCCCTCCGCCGTCAACAGCACGATGGCAATCGCGGTCACGGCGAACCGCAAAATCGCGTTCTTGATCATCAGAAACAGAATGGGCGGAAACAACAAATAGAACTTCAGTTCGACCCCGACCACCCAGGAATGGGTGAAGATGCTGAACCCGTTTCCGTCGGCATATTCCGGCAGAAAGGCAAGGTAGTAGGGAAGCCGCGCCATGAATGACGCATAGTCGCCCGGCAAAGGCTCAAATGCGAAACACGCCAGCCAATAGATCAGGATGGCCATCCAGTAGGCCGGAACTATCCGGCAAAAGCGCCTCACCAGGAACGGCCCGAAAGTGATTTTACCCATGCGCTTCTCCTCCCGCATGAGCAGCATGGCAATCAGATATCCGCTCATCGCGAGGAACATCCACACCGCCGTCCATCCTTGCAGAAAGACGAAAAGCGGCACGCTCGGAATATGGCCTGTCACAACGAGCAGAAAGCCAAGAGCACGCATTCCATCGAATGCCGGTCGTCGGCTGTCGGCCAGGTAATCCTCATAGCGCAGCTCGTTGGACGTGCGGGTCAATGGGGTTCGTCGGTGTCCTCTTGGCCGCGAAAATAAAAGTTGCGATGCGCCCATGCATTAGGCGCGCGAGACGCCTGAAGCCTGAATCGATGCGCGACCGAATATGTAAACCCTTCCACCACGTCGAAAACCCTTTGTGGCTAAGATGCTGACTCTACACGCTTTTCAAAATTCAGATTTAACGGGCCGTTAACACCGCGCGCCTTGGCTGCCTTTAGGGGCGGCGGATTTGTGAAGGCATGGCGCTGGTTGAGCAAAAAGCGAGTTTGCGGGCGCTGAGCGAGGATCGTTGGCGCTTCCAGCGCGTTCGGGTCAATCTGCTCGGACGCTACATGCTGGCCGACCGGCGCGAGTTTCCTTGCCAAGTCGTGAACATCTCGCCGGGCGAGATGGCGCTGGTGGCGCCGGTCGCAGGCGCGCCCGGTGAACGCGTCATTGCCTACGTGGATCACCTCGGCCGGCTTGAAGGCCACATCGCGCGACTCCTGCCGATCGGCTTCGCGATGACGATCTCGGCCACGGCCCGCAACGCGACAAGCTCGCCGCGCAGCTGACCTGGCTTGCCAACCGCCACCTGCTCGACTTGCCCGAAGACCGCCGCCACGGCCGTATCGTACCGCGCAACCCGATAAGCCGGCTGATCATGCCGAACGGCATCAACATCGCCTGCCGCATCATCGACATGTCACAGTCCGGCGCCGGCATCGCGACCGATCAGCGGCCGCCGATCGGTGCCTTGTTACCGTCGGCAAGATCCAGGGCCGCGTCGTGCGTCACCTCGAAGACGGCTTCGCGATCGAGTTTACCCGGCTGCAACACCCGGACTTCGTCGAAGATAACATCACCGGCGGGTAAACGCCGAAGTCGCGGTTCCGCGGCCTTCTGCCGTCCGGAGGGCCGACGGCGCGCGGTTTTTCGCGCGCGCTTCTCCTCGCTTCTCCTGCCATTGTTAGCCAAGGCGCCGCGAGCGGCGCGGCCATGTTGCCGTTGCCATCGGCATTTCTGCGCGATAGATAAAATTTTATTCAAATAAGATCATCTAAAATTTTATACAGTATTAGAGAAAACAAAGCTAGATCGTTGCTATCTCTTTGATCTGATTTTACTTCAAATTGAACATTTCAACTTAGCGTCACAGCAAAAGCTTTGTGCGAAACGTGACCCTGACGAGACGGGAAGGGGTCACTATGGGTGAGCGTACAAAAACAATCCTCAAACGAAGCTTGACTGCGAGCATGATTGCGCTTGCGCAGCTGTCTTCGCCGACGGGCAGCGCCGCCGAAGAGCGCGCGCTCTTCGTCACCATCGGCGCCACCACGCGCGCGCCCATCGGATGGGTCGAATTCTGCGTCGACTACGATCCGGAATGCAAAACCAAGCCGTCCATACCGCGCGACGTCGTGCTGTCCACGCAGGCGTGGAAGGACCTGGTGCGGGTGAACCGGTGGGCGAACACCAACATCAAGCCGATGACCGACATGGATCATTGGGGCGTCGTCGAGCGGTGGAACTATCCCGATGACGGCTACGGCGACTGCGAGGATTACGTCCTGCAGAAGCGCAAGATGCTGATGCAGGCCGGCTGGCCGCGCGAAGCGCTGCTCATCACCGTGGTGCGCGACCGCAACGGCAACGGCCACGCCATTCTCACGGTCAAGACCGACAAGGGCGAATTCGTTCTCGATAACCAGACGGACGACATCCTGCTGTGGTCCGACACCGGCTATCGATTTGTAAAACGGCAGTCTCAGTCCGATCCGAATGTGTGGGTCTCGCTCGGCGAACCGCACATGACGCCCGCCACCGCAAGCTCGCGCTGATCAAGCGCGCGCGAAGGAGACACGCGACCCCGGTCACGTCCCCACCCCTCCCCGTCCCCAGACCGGGTTCGCGGCGGCCGGCCCTCCCCCAAGGGCCGGCCGCACCTTTTTATATTCAAGAAAACCGCATATTTATTGAGTTATTCGTGCGCGTTCGTGCCGCTTGGCGACGGAACGAAGCGCGAAGATGACCAAATCAAGTGGGGAAAATCCGGGGGCTTCGTTCACAGAGTGTTCACTGTCGTTAACATCATCCCGCGACAAGTGGATGCACCAGTCGGCGAACTTGTTGCCGAAGGCTGGCACGCGCTACGCAAGACGTTTCAGCACTGGGTCATGATCGGCGACGGCATCATCGCCTACCGACTGCACCTCGGCATCTCCTCGGCGAGCACGTGCGCGGGAATGTTAGACGATGCCACTCCCAAGTGCTGCGAGCACCTGACGGAAACTGTTGAGGCCGCTTCAAGATTTCTCGATAATCTCCTCGGCAAGCTCGTCAGGCTCGGGCAGGTTGTCGAGGTCGGTGAGGCTCTTGTCCTTGAGCCAGAAGACATCAAGGCTCGTCTTGTCGCGGGCGGTCAGTTCGTCGTAGGTGAACTTGCGCCAGCGGCCTTCGGGGTTCTTGTCGGCATCCCACGTCGCCTTGCGCTTGTGCCGGTTCTTTGGGTTGTAGCACTCGATGAAGTCGGCGAGGTGCTCGAAGCGCAGCGGCTTCTTTTTCAGGGTGTGGTGGATGTTGGTGCGGTAGTCGTAGTACCAGACCTCCTTCGTCCACGCGTCCTTGCTGGCTTCGCGGTTGTCGAAGAAGATCACGTTCGCCTTCACGCCTTGCGCATAAAAAATGCCGGTCGGCAGGCGCAGGATGGTGTGAAGGTCGGTGGTCTTGAGCAGGTTCTGGCGAACGGTCTCGCCCGCGCCGCCTTCGAACAGCACGTTGTCCGGCACGACGACGGCGGCGCGGCCGGTGGTCTTGAGCATCGTGCGGATGTGCTGCACGAAGTTGAGCTGCTTGTTCGACGTCGTCGCCCAGAAGTCCTGGCGGTTGTAGGTCAGGTCGTCGGTCTCCTCCTCGCCTTCATCGTTCGTGAAGCTCATCGAGCTTTTCTTGCCGAAGGGCGGATTGGCCAGCACGTAGTCGTAAGCTCTGGCCGCTCGGCGCGACGAGCGCGTCGTTCGGCGAGATCATGACGTCGCCGTCAATCTCGCCGATGTTGTGCAGGAACATGTTCATCAGGCACAGGCGGCGCGTGTTGGCGACGATTTCGTTGCCGTAAGAAGGTCTTGTGCTTGAGTGCGGCCTTCTGCGCCTTGTCGAGATCGTAATTGCGCAGGGTTGGTCAGAAAGTCGTAGCAGGCGAGGAAGAAGCCGCCCGTGCCGCATGCCGGGTCGGCGATCGTCTTGCCCGGCTCCGGCCGCACGCATTCCACCATCGCGCGGATCAGCGCGCGCGGCGTGAAGTATTGGCCCGCGCCCGACTTGGTGTCCTCGGCGTTCTTCTCAAGCAGCCCTTCGTAGATGTCGCCCTTGACGTCGGCGCCCATGCTCACCCACTGCACCTCATCGATCATGTCGATGAGGCGGTAGAGCTTGGCCGGGTCCTGAATCTTGTTCTGCGACTTCGTAAAAATCTGCCCGAGCACGTCCTTGCGTTTGCCGAGTTCGCGCAGCAGCTCGATGTAGTGGCCTTCCAGCTCCGCGCCCCGCTTGGCCTTCAGGCTCGGCCAAGCGTATTTGCTCCGGAATGCCGACATCGCGCTTGTAGGGCGGCTTGGCGTATTCATCCGCCATCTTGAGGAAGATGAGATAGGTGAGCTGCTCCAGATAGTCGCCATAGCCAACGCCGTCATCGCGCAGGGTGTTGCAAAAGCTCCAGACCTTCGAGACGATCGGTGCGTCGCTCATGCAGCCTCCTTCTTGTTGGTGCTGTTCTTCTTCAACGATGCGTGCGAGTCCTTAGTCGCTGACTTTGGAGCCTTCGAGCGTCAAATTATACTTCAGCCATTTCACCGTAACGATAGTGACCGACCCGTCAACGCCGCCTTTCCAACCATTGTGTGGCGCAGGTTTTCCAATGCTTCCTCGCTCGGTCATAAAATCAGGATCACTGAGCGCGCCCGCGCCCCAAGCTGAAATATGCCCTATCCAGCCTTGATCACAACGGACAAAATCGGGATACCAAACGCATTATTGGCGAGCTCGCGCGAGGATCAGATTTCCCGGAAGAACAAATTGAGCGTTGTATTGACGTTGCGTCGGTCTCGGGGCCGGACGCCGCTTGGCTACGCGGCGTAGCAAAAAGCGCCATGAGCAAGGCGACGAGTGCTACGGGATCTGCTAAGCTACAGCTTCGAATTGGTCTTTGTCATTTAAAGATCACTCTTTGGAGCTAGCTTTTGTCACTTACAAAACCAGTCGCCAATATTGCTTACTCATACTGTCCCTATTGGATCAGCACAGGAGTGGTCCATGAATATCATCGGTGTTTGCCGGCATGGCCTTGGAGGTGATCTCTTTTCCACCGGCCTAGATACACTTGCTTCCGAGTTAAATGACGCCACGCCTGATGGCTGCCACTTCACCGTTTCGGGCGGCAATGATCCGAGAATTGATGAGGCGGGTTTCGACCAGGGTCTTTTAGCGGCACTCCAGGAGGGAGCAACCGTTATCTACATTGGCCATTCCCTGGGAGCTGACGCCGCACTGCGCTTTTCCAATTTGGCTGAGGCAAACAACTTCAACCTTCCGCTTGTCTGCCCGATCGATCCGGTTTGTTGGGATAGCAATGCCGCCCAGTTTGTTGCAGGACGTTGGGAAGTTGGTCCAAATGTCGCTCGTGTAATCGGTTATCTGTCGACAGCTTTTCCAGGTCAGGGGCGTGTATTTCCCGCTCCCGGAAACCAAACGACGCAAATTACCGACACTCAATTGAATTTGCCCCACGCGACGTTGCCTGGAGGCCTAGATATTGCTTCTTCTCCGATCGTGCATGCTGCGATTCTGGCCGGTGTGATGGATGTCATCGCACAACTCCCTGTAGCTTGATTACAGGGGGTAAGAAGTAGGCGGTGGAAAATCATCACCGCGGTTCTGACCAACAATGATGATCGCGTCGATCTCAACTATCATCCAGAGCTAAATCATCCTGCGGTCAGTCAATATGCGGCGACAACGCCGAAGCTCATTCGGTGGTTCAATGATTTCAATCAAAATCGGTCATATGAGTTCCAGGTCAAGCCGTTTGGGTTCCTATACTCGCTATTTGCTCGCACGTTCTCCAAAGATGATGGTGGAAAGATTTTGGCGCTGGACCGCGACCGATCGAGACATTGCGATTGTTCTCGACCGAACCCCGGCGGATGCGAAGGAAGTACCGAAGTGGACCGCCTCGGTCGAGGAGGCGACGAAATTGTTCCGTGAACTGCTGCCGGGGGCCGACTTATTTTTCCCGCTCCGCCGAACCAGAAGCGGCGACCTGCCGTTCGACGTAGCGCTTGATGCTAGCAACGGTGATTTTTCGGGAACGGCCATCCTTATAGGTTTCCAATTCGCCGGCGGCGAGGAGCTCGTAACCGCGGGTGTTGCCGCAGCCGAGCATTCTCCAAGCCATTTTCGGCTTTACGACCAGCGGCTCGACAGCAAAAGCCATCTTGTGATCGCGAGACATTGTTCCGCATCCAAAAATTGGTTTGCGGATAGCCAAATAGCGCGCTTTTTGCCGCGCGGCAGCTTAGTTCAGTGCAAGTCGAACCTTGGAAAAGCTGCGGCGAGAAATGGCCTATCTGTGGCGCCGGAACCGCATGCCGAAATTGAGGAGAGCCGTTGCAATCTTCTCCTTGGAGGGTACCGGCAGCCTCGGGGCAGTCTCCTTCAAATACGCGGTAATCGAATCCAATGACGGGATTGGCAGGTTTCGTATCCGCTGAAGATCAAGAAACTGCAAATTTGGTACTTGATCGATCGCATCCTGCAGGTTGGGCTCTTCTCGAAGTTTACGATAGCCAGTCTGACGGCCACCGGCGAACACAGTTGTCGCGTGTACGATGCGGTAATCGAGTTCTGTCGGTTCCAAAGGTAGACGAGCGGGAATACTGGCGAAGGTGGGGGTGATGCCGCACATTGCCGAACGCATGCTGGGCCACGCCATTGCCGGAGTGGAAGCCGTTTATGATCGGCACGACTATGCCGATGAAAAAGCCGACGCGCTGAATAGACTGGCAGCGCACATCGAGGCTATCATCAACCCGCCCGTTGGCAATGTCGTCAAACTCGTCAGTGCCCAAAGCAAAAAGAAGGACCGTCATTCCAGGCCCTCAGTTTGAAGACTTACACTTATAATGTGATCTTGACCAGGAAGGCGCCCACGGAAGGAAAGCCCGGGCACGGCCATGGCCGGGCTCAAGGTCGCGTCTGAGAGAATGTAGACCGCGAGAATCTCGCGGGAATAAATCGCGGTGTTAGGCGTAATCAGAGACCGCCTGGACGGCCTGCCCGCTCGGCCGCGATCATGTCCAGGGCCGCCTTCTCGATCGCGGTAGTTCGGTTCGTTCCGTCTCTAATGACGTTCGGCGCATTCGCTGGATCGCGATAATACTCCAACCGGCGATTGGACATGTCGTTTACGACATCGGTCGGAGACATGGCCTTGGTCGCGGCGATCGTCGCATCACCGATCGATCCGTCGGCAGCAGCGCCGACGACCTGCTGCAGCATCATAGCTGACCGCGGAGAACCCGCGTCCACGCCACAGTCGAAGACGACGAGATCAACGCCCATTGGAAGATCATCGCACCGCAGAACATTCCAATAGCGCGTGCGGTAGATTTCACAGGCATCGTCGCGCCCGAGTTTCCTCAGATCGTCGACTGTAAGGTTTTGATTTTGCTTCGACTCTCTCAGATCCTTGAGCGTGTGGCCGAACTGCGTAGCTGCGCTCGGATCACTCGGATTGTCAGAGAAGCCCCCTTCCTGGGCGATGACGAGATCGACGCACCGTCGAAAATTCGAAGGCTTCGACACCCCGATTACCGGTTTCGCGGCCATTGCCGCCGTCACGGTGGATTGCAGCGCTTCCGCGTGTTTGACCTGAGCCTCCACCGTGGTTTTCAACACTTCGGCTTGCCTAGCTTGGCTTTCGAGCACCGCATTGGTTTGGCTGACCTGGTCGGCTTGCAGCTGAACTGTGGCGGCATCCTTCGACCGCGAGCCCTGCGAAGATCCCAGCCAGAAACTCACGACAGTTGCGAATGCCGCGGCCAAGGCGCCGATGGTGATATTGATGATCTGTGCAACTAGTTGATCGGCTTGCTTCATGAAGCCCATGATCAGAAGAACCAAAATGCCGAAAAACCCGAGCGTCACGATGAACGAAACGACCGGCGCGCCCCAAGCCATGGGATTGTTCGCCAGCGCCAGCGCACTGAAGGAAGAACGCGCATCTTTCGTGTCCTCCATCTCGGCGCGCAATTCTGCCAGTTGCGCTTCGCGCCGTTTTGCCTCCTGCTCATTTTGCTCCTTGAGCTGCGCGAGTTGAGCTCCATTCTGCTCTTTGACCTGCGCCAGCTGAGCTTCGTTTTGTTCCTTGAGCTGTGAGAGTTGTGCCTGCTGGCGTTTTTCCTCCTGGGCCGCCGCGATTTCGGCGAGCTTGAGCTGCAGCGCGGCCAGCGCCGCAGGATCGGTGTTGAGCTTGTTGCGGGCCTCTTCCGGATTTTGCGTCTGGGTAATGTCCGCAACAGCTTGCGTGACCGCTCCTGCGACCGTGCCAGCTTTGTCTGACACGATAGCTTTGAGGATGTCCGGCAGGACCGCCGCCGCAAGCCCAATGAACGGATTTCCAAATCCCAGCGCCAGGCCTGGTATGACCTTCGGTATCAGGCTCGGTATCACGTTTGGTATGACGTTTGGAATAATGGGCTTCCCCGGTTTAGGCGGCTGCTCGATCGGCTTGGTGTCTGCCGGCGGCTGCCGGACCGGCTTGGCGACTTCGGGTGGCTTCTCGGCCGGCTTCTCTCCCGTCAGCGAAATCCCCAACGCTCCCGCGGTGTCGCGCCCGACTTCTCCATCCGCCACCAAACCTTCAAACAGCTGGAACGCCACCACGGCGGCCTCCGTCTCAGGCCCGAAATCTCCGTCGATGTCCCCCGGACTAAAGCCCTTCGATGCCAACGCCTGCTGTATCCTGGTAACGATAGCGCTGTCCATATTCGGGACATTGCGCGCGTAAAGCTCGACCGGGGGCTTGACCGGCGTCACCTTGGTGACGGTGTCGTACTTTATGCCTGAAATGAGAACGCCAATGTCCCATCCCCTGCCCTGAACGGTGTCGGCGACGACGCCGAATTTCCGTCCCTTGGCTTCAACGGTTCCACCCTTGCCGTCGCACAGCGCGATGTGTCCCATGCCGCCAGGCGGTGGGAACCGAAGGACCATACCGCCCGCCGTAGATGCCGCTTGGTCGACCGAAACGCGAATGCCGCGTTTCTCTACGTCCGTTTGCCACGCGCCCGTATACGCGTCCGCTTCGGAAGGCTTGGCGTTATCGTCGACGCAGCCAAAGAGAATGCCGGCCTCCTGGTACACTAACCAGGACATGAACTCGGCGCAGTCCCAAGGCCCCGTCCAATTGGCATTGTCCTTCGGCACTAGGATGTTGACGTATTCTTCGCCGATATGCTTCTGAGCCCGGCTCAGCAACCCCGCCCCGGTACCCTTCTGCGTGCTGTCGCCCGGCGCCGGACCGGACGGGACGACGACCCCTGGCACCCCTGCACCATCACTCTCACGCACAGGCTTGATGCTAGGATCGAGGGCCATCATGCCCTTGAGGGTGGCGGCGCAACCGATCTGAAGATCGATCTCCGTGGACGACCAAACACCGTCGGACACAAACTTGCCGGGCCGTTGAACGGAGGTTGCGCCCCAGATATAGGGCGATGGAATGCCGCGGTAGAAATAGCCCCAGCCGTTGTATTTCTCCTGCCAGTGTAGAGCTTTCTCGAGGTCCCAATCGGGGACCGAAGTCAGTCCGTCATGTTTCAGAGCTGCAATCGCGCCCTCTTCCCAGGTGTCGAACGGGCCCATGCCCCTGGGCACCTTCGTGCTGACCTGGTGAAGTGGATCGCCTTGCGCAAGTTGAGTGTTCCAGTTTTGGCTTGCCTCGCGCTCGTGAATGCCCGCAATCAGCCACCACGGCACGCCGGTGCGGGCCTCAACGCCCTGGTATCGGGCTTTTGCAGCAACGAGACGTTTTGCGACCGCAGCAACTTCGCTCTGCTTTGTGATCGCGGCCCCATCCCACCATTTCGCGAGTTGTGGCCAGCGTGAGCCGTAGATCGGTTCTTTCATGTCAAATCCTCATTGCTCGAGAGGATGGTTATCAACCCATCAGTTATAGACGGCGCGGCGGAGTGCGCCTCAGTTGCGCCGTCTCCTCGCAGGAATGCAAAGAGGGCTCTCGCGGCCTTCGGGCAAAGACTTTTCGCACGCTGACGATCGCCCACGGTATATCCGCTCCCCCCTGATTGTCCGTTCGCTGCTTGATCGGGGGTCATGCCAGATGTGGCGGCAAGGACTTGTGGTGCCTGCTGCGAGTTCTGAATAGCACACTTGTAGGCTGATGAGCGAAAAACGTGTGTGATCTAGATCACACAGACGGGCGACCAGCGTGAGCAGTCGCCCGATGTCGTTGCCGGCACGTCTCATTAAACTGATACTTTGAAACTGATACTTTGCAGTGTGGCCTTACGCCGCGACGGTCGTTTCCGCCTCTGGTTTGGTCTCGACCAGCGCTGGCACCTTTCCGGGCTTCTTGTGATGTTTGCCCTCGCTCTTGGCCCAATGACTGAACCAAGTGCGCAAACTTCCAGGCTGGAGGCCCATTTTCAGACCCCTCGTCCAGGCCACGTCCGGGCTCTGCTCTAACCACAGCTGATGGATGGTGGCTTTGCGACTGCCGGGTTTGTGATCGGCTTATTGCGGTGAACATTGCCAAGCTGCCAAGGGTGCTGAGGCAGATATTGAAGGACATTCCGCGGCCGGAAAATTCGGCCAGCCGCGACGGTTGAGTCTCTATTTCGGTCCGTTTTGCGCGACGGAGCGCGGCGGATCGAGCCAAGCTGCCGGAGCTGGTACGCGCGTCAGAACGCGTAGTAAAAAAAGCTGCCGACTACAAACATGGTCGCGGCCGCAATCACAAGAAATTCTGGCGCGTCATAGCTTCTCAGAACGCTGAACATAGGCACCCTCACAGTGCCCGACACCTGCGCGTAGTATGCCAGTGCAAGGGTGACAAAGCTATGATTTTAACTGCTGCCTAAAATTCATATTTCAGTGTCACCGCGACATCGACCGGACTCCGTCGGGCCGTCATTGCAGTGGAAGGCGTCGCGCGCAGGCCGCGATAAGGAGCCACGGATTCGCTACGAGCTCCAGCGACGGTCGCTATATGCCCAAACGCGACCGTTTGCCGCGTTGCCGCGAAGGGCCCAGGCTGTGTGAAAGACTCCGAAATCGAATTCGCCGTTAGAAATTTCGTCTCGACTTCATCAATTTGAAACACAAAACGCTGGCGACCGCTGTCGGGAGAAGACAATAGAGAAACCAATTCTGCGCGGTACTCGCGCGAGCACGTTTTCACACAGCCTGGGCCCTTCTCAGCCGCGCCGGTCGTGTTTCCGCGCGGCAGGTCTCGGGGGTACTTCCGCCGCGCTCGGATTTGCGGGCGCTCGTGTCTCATATTGAGGGTACTGCCGCCACGACTCCGACGATGCGGCGCGGCGGTTCGTGACCCAGAGCGGCGGTTTGCGGCCAGACTTCAGTGCGCGCAGCATGGGCAGCGTGCAGCTATCCCGACCTATAAATTCTCGATCAGTTAGTCGATGACCTCGTCGGTGCGGAGAAGGAAAGATTCCGAAATCGTAAGACCAAGCGCCTTTGCAGTTTTCAGGTTGACCGCCAGTTCGAGTTTGGTCGGGTACTGCACTGGCAACTCCGCAGGCTTTGCGCCCTTGAGGATGCGATCGACATACGCTGCTCCCTGTCGAAATTGGTCAATCGGATCGGGCCCGTAAGAAATCAGCCCGCCGCGCTTGACATAATAAGCCTCTGGATAGATGGCAGGTAATCGGTAACGTGCTGATAGCTCGATAATAAGACCGGCATTCAGTTGGGTGACAGCATGTGGCGCGATAATAAGGCCACGATTGGGTTCGGCTGCGAACGCGCTCACCAAGCGTGCGATCTCATCCGAGCTGTGCACACCTAAACGTTGTCACCTCAGCTTTGAGCGAAGGAGCGGCGGCTTCGGCCGCTTTCAGAAAGCCGATATTGGGCGGTGTCCCGGGATGCAGAATGAAGCCGACATGTTCGACGTGGGGAGCAATTTCTCTGAGTGTCTCGAGCCATTTGCTCCCCATAGAAGGTTCGAAATAGGCGAAGCCGGTAACATTGCTGGTCGGCCGCGCGAAGTTCGTAACAAAGCCACTGCCGATTGGATCGCCGACGCCGATAAACAAAAGTGGCACCGTTCGAACTTCTGCCTGCAGGATCGCCGTTATAAAATTGCTGTTGGCTACCATCAGGGCCGGTTTCAGGCCCATCAATTCCACGGCCAGTGCGCGTATCTAGTTGGGATCATCTGTCGCATATCGAGTATCAATTGCGATATTGCGTCCCTCCGTCCAACCCAGCTTCTGAAGTTCCTGTCGAAACGCTGCAACTAACGCCTGCCCTTCGGGATCGTTCGCGGCATGTGCCATCACCACGCCGATCCGGAGCATCGACGGTTGCTCCGTCCTTACAGCAAGCGGCCACACGACGGCAGCGCCGCCAAGCAGCGATATGAAATTGCGCCGCCGTAGCGGTAGGGACGCGATTTTCATCGCGCCCCCCGCACAGAACCGTACGTGCGGCTTTCCCGCATACGGCTCCCACCTCGGGTGTGTGACGGCAAACTTTCCGTATGCGGTCCAACGCCTGTGACACGCTTGCCCGGCTCTGTGTCCGACGCATGCTTTGCTGGCCCGCATTCCCCTTGGTCCGCGCCCTTGGCTCCACCGGCTCCGCTGCGTCCGCCTCCGCAGATGCCTCCGCAGTGGGCTTCCTTCGCTTTGTTCGCCGGCTTCACAGCTACTATGGCGGGGTCCGACTTCTCGTGTCCGTGCATCATCGGCTTCGGTTCCTCACCTTCCCGATGCGGACCGTCCCTCTCACGCAACGCCTGACGGCCAGACACGAGACCTCCCAGGTTCCGATACGATCCTTTTGCACGTGATGTGGCCTTAGAGTCTGTCCGGGAACATCAAGCGGGATTACAAAGTTTTCGGAGCATGAGGCGGATTGAGGCGAGGCGTAGGAACGCGAGCGCCGTGCGGTTGAGGTTCTCCCAATCTTTGACGAGCCTTCTGCAGCGGTTGAGCCAAGCAATGGTGCGCTCGACGACCCAACGGCGTGGGAGCACCACAAATCCTTTGGCATGATCGGAACGCTTGACGATTTCAGTTGTGAGGTGAGGCAGGATCTTTGCCAGCGCCTTCTGGAAGTGCGGCCCCTGATAGCCACCGTCGGCAAAGAGCTTCTTCAAGAAGGGATACATTCCGAACAGGGTCGCAAGCAGCAGGATGCCGCCGTCGCGGTCCTGGATATCGGCGGGATGAACGATGGCGTGGAGCAACAAACTAGCTTATCTACGAGAAGGTGGCGCTTCTTGCCTTTGATCTTCTTGCCTGCATCATAGCCATGCGGATCGATACAAGACCCCCTTTTTCAGCACTCTTGACGCTTTGACTATCGATGATGGCGGCGGTGGGGCTGGCTTCGCGTTCGCCTTGCTCGCGGCACTCCACATAAAGCGCGTGATGGATGCGATCCAGCGTGCCGTCCCAACTCCATAGGTCGAGATAGTCGAACAGCGTGCTGCGTGCCGGCAGGTCTTTCGGGATCGCCCGCCACTGGCATCCCGTACTCAAAACATACATGATCCCGTTCATCACCTCGCGCACGTCGACGTGACGCCTGTTGCCGCCCCGCTTGGCCGACGGAATCAACGGCTCGACGTGCACCCATTCATCGTCGGTCAGATCACTGGGGTATCGCAATTTGCTGCGGTCATAGCGCCCGCGGTTCTTCGCCGTCCACATCGGTGACCCTCCTCGAATCAGATCACCTCCTTTGAATCAAAGCGATTCAAAGGATTCAAGATGTTCCCGGACGGACACTTAGACCCCGGCAGGGCGTCAGCACCTCGCATAACGGTGCCGCACATGTTGCCTTCGAGCGAATGAAAACCCTCGGCCCCTGCAATGTCTGATCTTTCGTGGCTCAATCCCACACCCCGAGCAATCGCTGTGTACGCTTCGCAACCATCGTCGCCGGTGGCCGCGCAACACTCGCTAGCAAGCGGGCGCTGCCCCTTACTTGGGCCGGACTTCCACCGGCTGGATCGCACCAGCTTTTGCCTGGCGCACTCAATCGATCACCTCGTCGGCGCGACCAAGCAACGATAGCGGCACTGTGAGGCCGAGTGCCTTCGCAGTCTTGAGGTTAATTATCAGCTGGACCTTAGTGGACTGTATTACCGGTAAGTCGGCCGGCTTCTCGCCCTTGAGAATGCGGCCAGTATAGTCGCCGGCTTGGCGGTATGAATCAGTACTATCACCTCCATAAGCCACCAGACCACCAACTGCAGCAAACTCGCGATCCTGATAGATCGCGGGCACTGCATTGCGGAGCGCCAGCGCGGCGAGCTTGTTGCTCTGACTAGTAAAGAACGGATCACTGCTAATCACGAGTGCGCTTGCCTGCAGTTGGACCAAGGTTGCGAAGTCGTCATCAATATCGCGTGCGGTGCTCGCTTGCAGGACATGCAGTTGCAGATTTCCTCCTGCCGGCCGATCAACGGCGTGCGGCTTTCCGCGCGCAGCGCTTCGAAACGGCTCGCAATGGTGCGCTCGCGCAGCACGCGCCAAGCGGCGACCGGCTCTGCAAAGCCCTTCAATGCAGCGGGCGCGATGGTCTCGTATTCGAACAGATCGCCGGCAAGCCGCCGCGTTGTCGCGTCGATCACGACCGTATTTGGCGCAGCAACCGCCTGAAGCCGCGCCGCGAGGTTCGGTGTCTCGCCGACGACATTGCGCTCCTGCGCTTCGCCCGCGCCGACAAGTTCGCCGACCACGACGAGCCCCGTGGCAATGCCGAGGCGGACTTGATGCTGTCCACCCTGGAACAGTTCTGCCACGGCCTCGATCAAGGACAAGCCCGCCCGCACGGCGTTTTCGACGTCGGCCTCGTGCGCTTCGGGATAGCCGAAATAAACCAGCACGCCGTCGCCCATGTACTTCGCCACATAGCCGCCGCAGCGAGCGACGACGTCGGCTGCGCATTTGTGATAGGCAGCGATCACCTCGCGCAGATCTTCCGGATCGAGCCGCGTCGATAACGCCGTCGAGCCGACCAGATCGCAGAACATCACCGTCAACTGTCGGCGTTCGGCGGCTGTCGTTAGGCGCGGCGCCGGCGGCGGAGATGGAGCGGCCGCAGGCGGCGCCGCCGCGGCGCCGAGCTTGGTGCCGCATTGGCCGCAGAAGCGCGAGCCCGCCGGATTGGCGTGGCCGCATGTCACACACGCCAAATCCTGCGGCGTGCCGCATTGCGGGCAGAAACGGCTGTCGCCGGGAATTTCACTCCTGCAATTTTGGCAGGCTTTGGTGTCAGCCATGTGGATTTCGTTCCACTCGTGTCGCGGAGGCGCTCACGGCACGAGCCCTGACGGCTGCACGCCGTCCCCGATGAGAGTGGGCAAGTCTAAGGGCGATGATCTGCTGCTGTCCATCCGAGCGGCAACACTCGCGCCAATTCAGGAGCGGAAGCGAGGAGTGATAGCGACGATCTCCACTTTGGCCTACCAAAGCAGACGTGCGCCGATTGCCCACCCGCCCCCCCAGGGCTCGTCCCACCTTTTCGTTTTTCAGTTCCGACGTCGAAGGAAGATTTGGCGCACGCCACACCCCTTTTGGGTTCCCAGCGCTCCCGATACAATCACCTCAAGACAGCCGACGACGTCGGCGGTGTCGGCGACCCGAAACGAAGAGGTTGCCGTACCGCAGACGCAGAATGACGGGCTGTCATGAAAAAGGGAGGCTGCGATGGACCGACGGACCGTCGTGTCGGGTCTTGCACTGGTTGTTTCCGGCGCGCTCGGCGCCGAGGCAAATGCCCAATCGGAACCCGCTGTGATTGCCGCCTTCGCCCGGACCCTGAGCGCACATGACATCGACGCGTTCGCGGCGCTGTTTGCCGACGACTACATCAATCATCAGGTGAGCGCGGCAGCGCCGAAGCCGCCGCCGGGCATGAGCGCCAAACAAGGCTCCGTCGCCTTCTTCGCAGCGCGGCTCAAGGGCATGCCGGATCTTTCAGTTGCCGTCGAGGCGTCGCTTGCGGGCGGCGACATGGTCGCGGCGAGCTTCGTCTATATCGGAAGCCATCAAGGCGTCTATTTCGGGGTCGAACCGACAGGGAAAGCCCTGCGCTTCACGTCCTGCGACATTTTTCGCGTTCGCGACGGTAAGATCGCAGAGCATTGGGGTATGGGCGACATCGCCGGCATACTTGCCCAGCTGAAAGGATAGGCACGCATAAAAATCTGCTCAGGGGGGCGAACGATATGAAGCGCAGCACCGATCGTATTCTCGTCACTCATGTCGGCAGCCTGGTGCGCCCTATGTCGATCCGCGACATGTTGTGGGCGCGCGATCACGGACAGCCCTACGATCAAGCGGCTTACGAAAAGACCCTGCGGGAGGAAGTCGCCGGCGTCGTCCGCAAACAGGCGGACATCGGCATCGACATCGTCAGCGACGGTGAATACGGCAAGGCGGGCTGGATTCGCTATGTCAGCGAGCGGCTCGGCGGCTTCGACCATCGCGCAATCCGCCCCGACGACCGTGAGCAGAATCCGGTTTATGTGATCCGCGAGGCTGAGAAGTTTCGCGACTTCTACGCCGCATACACGCCGATCCAGTACTACGACTGGCTGCCGCCCGGGCAGTCCAAGACGTCGGTCAAGGACGACCTCGCCACCCAGCGGAAGAATCTTCTGGTGTGGGAATGCGTCGCACCGATCACCTACAAGGGGCAGGCGGCGATCAAGCAGGACATCGACAATTTCAAGGCCGCGCTCAAGGGCATCAACGTCGAGGGTGCGTTCATGCCGGTCGCCGCGCCGATGAGCGCGCGCGGGCTCTGGCTCAACGCCTATTACAAGAGCGACGAGGAGATCGTGGTCGCGCTCGCCGATGCGTTGAAGGAGGAATACCGAGGCGATCGTGGATGCCGGATTCATCCTTCAGCTCGACGATGCGTTCCTGGCGCACGAGTACGACCGCCTGCGCGGTCTGATGGACGAGCGCGAGGTGCACAAATACGCCGAACGCTGCATCGACCTCACCAATTACGCGCTGACGGGCATTCCCGAAGACAAGGTGCGCTATCACGTCTGCTGGGGCAGCTGGAACGCGCCGCACACCACCGACGTGCCGCTCAAGACTCTGTCCGATCTCATCCTCAAAGTGCGGGCGCAGGCCTATTCGCTCGAAAGCGCCAACCCGCGGCATGAGCACGAATGGATGGTGTGGAAGGACGTCAAGCTGCCGGACGGCAAGATCCTCATTCCCGGCGTCGTCACCCATTCGACCAACGTGGTCGAACATCCCGAACTGGTGGCGTGGCGCATCAAGAACTTCGCCAGCGTTGTCGGCCGCGAGAACGTCATCGCCGGCACCGACTGCGGCTTCGCGCAGAGCTACAACATCGTGCGATGCCATCCGTCGGTGCAGTGGGCGAAGCTCGAAGTCGCTGGTCGAGGGCGCGAAGCTGGCGTCGCGGGAATTATGGGGACGTTAGCGCGCGATCTCGAGCGCTATCGCTGCTGGGGGGACGTGGCCGGCATGGAAGCGACCGTACTCCTCGCTCTGCAGGCGATTCTGAGCGGCGTTCTGGTCGGCGGCGTCTACGGTATTCTATCGATCGGATTGAGCCTTGCTTTCGGCGTGATGCGGATCGTCAACTTCGCTCACGGCGAACTCGTGATGTACGGCATGTATGCCGGCGTCATTGCATCGCGGACTTTCGGCGTTGATCCGCTCGCCATCCTGCCGTTCAGCTTTCTGCTGACCGCGCTGGTCGGCTCGCTGATGTATCAGATCGTGTTCCGGCACTTTGTCGGACACGCGACCTTGCAGCAGCTCCTGGCCGCGATCGGCTGCGCGCTGGTGCTGCAAATGGTCGCCCAGATCATCTTCGGCGCCGATGCGCGGACCGCAAGCTCGGTGTTCGCCGGTCAGTACGTAGTGTTTGGGCCGTTCTTCGTGGCGAAAGTGCAGATCGTGGCCTTCGCGGTGGCGGCTGCCGTGACGCTCGCCGTTGAGCTGATGCTGCGCTTGTCGGCGTGGGGCAAAGCGGTGCGCGCGGTCGCCGACGATCTCGAAGCCGCCGAGGTCGTGGGCATCAATTCGCAATACATCAACATCGGAGCCTTCGCGCTGGCCTGCGGTTTGGCCGGAATGGCAGGCAGCGTTCTGGTGACGTATTTCCCGGCCGCGCCGTCGATCGGCTTTTCGCTGATGCCGATCATCATTATCGCCACGACGATCGGGGGGCTTGGCAGCATCGGCGGCACGTTCCTTGGCGGCATCTGCTGCGGCGTTATCCAGCAGATGACGGCAATGCTGTGGAATTCGGCGCTGCAGGATGTTCCACTCTATGCCCTGCTGCTGCTCTTCATCGCGGTGCGCCCGACCGGCTTCTTCGGTGTGAGGTCGGAATAGCCATGGAGGCTCCCCTGGACGCTCCCTTGGCAGCATCGCCCCGCACGGTGTCATCGTCGCGGTTGGATGGCGCGCAGTGGCGCGCGGTCGCGCCCTACGTCGTGCCGATTGCCATCGTCGCCGTTCTGCCGCTGCTGCCGTTCGTCAACAATTACTTCATCGCCGCGACGGTACGGGCGCTGATCTTCATCTCGCTGGGCCAGGCCTGGAACATCGTCGCCGGCATCGGCGGCCAGCTGTCGCTGGGACACGGCGTCTTTCTCGGGCTCGGCTGTTACACGACCGGCATCCTGTTCAACAGATACGGAATCCCGCCGTGGATTGGCGGCTGGGTTGGCGTACTCATTTCGCTCGCGGTCGCACTGGTCATGGGAAGCATGACGCTTCGGATGCGCGGCGTGTTCTTTGCGCTTGCGACGGTCGCGGTGTCGCTTGCGCTCGTGCAGATCGCGCTGCACTTCGTCGATTTGACCGGCGGCGGCGACGGGCTTGCGCTCAAATTTCTCGGCAACTCGCTATGGGCCATGCAGTCGCGCACGCCGGCGCCCTTTCTCTATGGCTCGCTTGCCTTCGTGGTCGCCTATTACTGGATCACACGATGGGTGCTGGCGAGCGATTTCGGGCTTGCGATGCAGGCGGTGCGCGACGACGAGGTGGCCGCCGCTGCTGCCGGCGTCGCCGTCTTCCGCACCAAGGTGATGGGCTTCATGCTCAGCGCCGCCATGACTGCGTTGGCGGCGGTGCTGTACATGCAGTTCTACATGGCGATCGACCCCGAGGCGGCCTTCGGACTGTCGCAAGCGATCCAGCTGCAGCTTCCAGCGCTTCTTGGCGGGCTCGGCACCGCGCCCGGACCGATCATCGGCGGCGCCGTCATGATCTTTCTGTCCGAGGTCACCAACTGGGGTGCGACCAAACTCGGCATCAATGGCGTCGACATTCTGGTCTACGGCCTGATGCTCTTGGCGGTCATCCTGCGCGCTCCGAAAGGCATCGTCGGGCTCGTCTTCAAGAATGCGGTGGCCGGGAGTTCGCGATGAGTGACGCAGCGCCCGCGCTCGAAGTGAATGGGGTATCCCGCAATTTCGGCGGCGTAACAGCGCTCACGGATGTCTCCTTCAAGGTGAGCGAGGGCGAAGTCATGGGCCTGATCGGCCCGAACGGAGCCGGAAAGTCGACGTTGTTCGAGATCGTCAGCGGCAACCTCGCGCCAACCGCGGGACGGGTCTCCTATTTCGGCTCCGACTGCACGAGGCAGCCGAGCCATGTGCGGCGGCGTGCCGGCATGTGCCGCACGTTCCAGAAGGTCCGCCTGTTCGAGACACTCACGGTCGCGCAAAACATTACGGTCGCCGCCTCGCAATGTCCGGCGCCCGGCCGCAGCACGCGCGAGGAGGTCGAAGCGATTTTGGCACAGCTTCGCCTGGAAGCGCTGGCGGCGCGCCGTCCCGCAGGCCTCACGCTCGCCGACCGCAAGCGCGTCGAGATCGGCCGCGCCATTGCCGGACATTGCCGGCTCCTGATGCTGGACGAGAGCATGTCGGGGCTCACCCACGGAGAGGCGCAGCATCTCATCGACGAAGTTCTGACGCTCAATCGCACGCGCGGCATTACGGTGATCGTGGTCGAACATGTGCTCTCGGTACTCGCGGCGATGGTCCGGCGTCTTGTCGTTCTCAACAACGGGCGGGTGATCGCCAACGGCACACCGCTCGAGGTCGCCCACGACCCCATGGTGATCGAAGCCTACCTCGGCAAGAAACATCGCGCGTTGCTATGACCCTGCTCGCCGTCGAGAACTTGAGCGTGTCGTACGGCGATCTCTCGGCCGTGCACGATGTTTCGTTCGCAGTCGATGACGGTGCGGTGTTCGTGCTGCTGGGTGCCAACGGCGCCGGCAAGACCAGCGTTCTGCGGGCAATTTCCGGACTCGCGAAGGCGCACGGCGCGATCAACGTGGAAGGGCGAAGCATCGTCGGCTTGCCGCCGCATCGAGGTCGCACGCGCCGGCGTTGCTCATGTCCCGGAAGGACGCCGAATCTTTCCCAATCTCACGGTCGAGGACAATCTGATCGTCAGTTTTCTCTCCGGCCGCGCTCAGCTCAATCGGGCCGAGAGCCTCGCCGCGGTCTATCGGCTGTTCCCCCGCCTTGCCGAACGGCGGCGCCAGGCCGGCGGCACGCTGTCGGGCGGCGAGCAGCAAATGCTCGCCATCGGCCGGGCCATCATGAATTTTCCCAAGCTCCTGATGCTCGACGAACCTTCGCTCGGCCTGTCTCCGGTCATGGCCGAACTGGTGTTCGAGCGTCTCGCCGACATCCGGCGCCAAGGCACAACCATCCTTCTGGTGGAGCAGAACGCCACATGTGTTGAAATGGCGACCCGGGGTATCATTCTGGCGAACGGCCGGGTGGTGCTTGCGGGAGACCGCCGCGCTTTGGCCGACTCGGAATTTGTCCGCCGCGCTTATCTCGGCATATGAATCGCGGTGGCGAAGACGTAAGCTTCAAGAAGAAGACGTAAGCTTCAAAAAATAAGTCAGCTTGAAGAAAGTTGAATTCGAAAAACGTCTCGGGAGGAAACGATGAGGATTACGCGCAGGCAGGGACTGCAAGGCGTGCTGGCGGGCGCAGCGAGCGTCGCGCTTCCAGCGATTGTCAAAGCCGACGAGCCAGACCTCGTGATCGGTGCGCCTACCTCGATGACGGGCGGCCTTGGCGAGGTCGGGTCGCGCGGGGCATGGGGCCTGCAGATCGCGACCGATCAGATCAACCGCGAGGGCGGCATCAAGGCAATGGGCGGCGCCAGGCTCAAGCTTGTGATCGCCGACACGACGTCGGAAAACCCGACCCAAGCGGCGAGCATCACGCGCCGAATGATCGATCAGGAAGGCGCGATCGTGCTCGCCGGCGCTGGCGCCAGCGCCATGACGCTCGCCGCGCAGGTGGAGGCCGAGAAATCGGAAATTCCGCTGCTCACCGGCTCCTATGCCGACGGCATCGTCACGCGTGGCTACAAATACACGTTCAAGATCACGCCGCAGGGCGGAGCGGTGTGGAACTTCTCCATGTCGAGCGGCTACGACATGTGGAAGGCGATGAAAGGCACCCCGCCGAAATCGGCCATGATTTTCATGAGCAATGACGCGGTCGGTCTCGTTGTCCAGAAGCAGCTTCCCGAGCACGCCAAGACGCTGAACCTCGAGGTTCCGTTCTCGCAGTCATTTCAGATGGGCCTGTCCGACCCTTCGGTCGCCGTGGCGCCGGTGCTGCGTTACAAGCCCGACATGCTTTTCCTTGGTGGGTTCACGAACGACCTGATCCTGATTATCAAGGCGCTGCGCGGCGTCGGCGCCAACATGCCGATCTTCGGCGCCGGGCCGGCCGGTACCAACTCGGTCGGCAAAGGACTCGGCAGCGCCGGCGATCGCTTCTTTGCGCCGATGGCCTGGAACTGGGACCTCAACGTTCCGGGCAATAAGGAATTCGTCCAAGCCTACAAGGCAGCCTATCCGAACGAACCCTATCCGCCAGCGAACGAACAGCTCGGTCAGGGCTACGTGCTCGGCTTGATCGTCCGCCAGGCTCTGGAAAAAGCGGCGAGCCGCGATCCTAAGAAGATCCGCGATATTCTGGCCTCCACCGAGTTCACTGGCCTGCCGTATCCGGCCACCGAGGTGAAATTCGGCGACAACGGTCTCAACATCTACAACAAAGAGATGTTGGCCGAATGGATGAAGGGCGAGCTGCGCACGATTTGGCCAAAGGAAATTCAGACGATCGAGCCGTTGCTCTGACGTGCCGTTTTTGGCTCCGCCGGCCGCTGTTTTGCGGCCGTGCTCTTCAGGCGAGCGCACCCGCAATCGGTCTTGCGCTGCATTGCGGAACGCGCTGACGTGGCGACTAGTGCATGATCCGGAAAAGTGAAAGCCGGTTTTCCGAAAAGATCATGCACCAACAGAATGTTAGGGCATCAATCGATTCAATTTGAAGCGATTGTGCCCTAACGTCACGCCGATGTCCGCTTCGGCGATGAGGCGGACCAAGAACGGCACATCGGAGAATTCCGAGCGAGGAAAGCGCAATGAAGCGATTAGCGGCGGCGATTTTCGGCCTTTGCCTCCTTACGGGCGTTGCTCATGCGGAAGCGGAGACCAATAAGTTCTTACGCGACTACGATGCAGCGAGCGCAGCGCAAAAACAACGTATGTTGGACGATCTGTCCCACGTTGAACTCGGCATGAGCTGGGTGAATGTCTCGCTGGCCGAGGATCGCCAAGAACAGCCTCTGTATTGTCCGGCCAACACCTTGCACATGAACGGCGCGCAATTGCTCAGCATTCTGAGAAAGCAAGTCGCCGGATCGCCCGAAGAAGGCAGCCGCCCGTTTGGGCTGACGTTGATGCTTGGCCTCCGCAAGGCTTTTCCTTGCCCGCAAAAATGACGCGAGACGGCAAGACAAGCGACGTGCCGCCAGGCAACAAAGTGCGCCGCATCGCTCGCTATTCGATCACCTCGTCGGCGCGGCCGAGCAGCGACAACGGCACCGCAGTGGGGTCAGAGTCCGAGAGAAATCAGCATCCGGATCATTTGCCCGGGGGTTGATTGAGATCGCGCGACAGCATTAGCTTCGCGACCCATCGATCGGAAGCGCCGGTCAGCCCATAGCCAAGTCCGGCCTCAACATTGATCAGTTCGCTTTTGTAATCGACGACGGCGAAGAGCTGGTGCGACTGCTGATTGGCCGGCAGAAAATTTTGGATGACTCCGAAATCGGCGTACTCCTCGAGCGCAACGGTCCAGGTCTTTGAAACATTATACGCAAAACGCGTCGACGGAGCGAAATCGAGATTTTTGAAACCCTTCCAGGGATTATCGAAAATCGGATTGACGATGAAATCGAATTTTCCCAGGTGCCAGCCGATGATGGGGCGTATCTCCGACGAATAGGTGTCGGGATCCCAATGCTTTGCGTTGTAGCTGAACTCGAAATTGATGCCGTAGAAAAAGGTCCGATCGGCGGCGTGCGGCACGACAAAGAGTTCGCGCACCTTAAATCCGTCCAGCACGGGCCCAAGATTGCTGGAGTCGCTGTAGAGCGGCAGATACAAACCTTGTTCAAACCAGTCGGTCACGCCGTAGGCCCATTCGGGCACACCGTTGAGCGTGTGATTGGGCACGAGACCGCCCGGAAAGCGCGGCTCTTTCAGTCCGTCAAACGTAAAGTTGTCGTGGACCATCAGATTGAAGACACCGGGATCGGCGATCTCGGCGTCATAGACCTGGATTTCATCGGTCTGCGCGTATACGGCGATAGGCGAAACGAGCAAAAACAATAAGGCCGCGACTATCGCGGCCAATATCCCCAGATTGTCCCGACGCCCCTGATAAACCATCGGAATTCTCGTTATTTAGATTTAGTCTAATACAAAAATAGCGGTGGGCAACCTCCTTTGCCTCAAGTCACCGCTGATGAGGACAAACCAATCAGAGCCGTTGGGCATCCCGGTCATGGCTCGTCGCACGGACCCGTCACGCCCGATCGTGACTGTTATGAGCCTGGCGCTCTTTCAGCCCGACCTTTTGTCGTTCCTTCCGCTATTGCCCGGGACGCGCATCTCGACTACACGCCGGTTGCCTGGGTTAACAAGCCCAAGAGCGATAACGACGTGCATAATGGGCGGGGAAACATGAGCTTGAGCTTCTTGCGAAAGAATTTGTCATCGAGAAAAGCAGTAGGCGCCGGCGCATCTCTTTTGTTTTTGGTGCTGACAATTTGTACGGCCAAAGCGCAAGACAAGACTTATGCGATGAAGATCACGACGCCCACCCTCAACGCGGCGCTTGATCTATATGCGAATGCGTATGCCGCCGCTGTCGAAAAGGATTCCGGCGGCCGCATTAAACCCGAGGTGTATGCCGCCAGCAGACTAGGCTCGATCCCGCGACAGATCGAAGGGACTCAGTTTGGCGCCATTCAGTGCGCAGTCATTCCGCCAGAGTTTTTCGTGGGCGTCGACGAGCGTTTCGAGGTACTGGCGGCTCCCGGCTTGATCAGCTCCGTAGAGCAAGGTCAGCGGATCGCCGCAGACCCGCAGGTACTGAAGCTCGTTCTGGGACTTGGCGCCGAAAAAGGGCTGCACGGTGTCGCGTTAGGTCTCGCAGAACCAGCGGAGGTCATCGCGAAAAACCCGATCCGACATCTGGCCGATTTCAAGGGCAAGAAACTTCGGATTTTCGCGTCCGATTTTCAATCAGTGGCATTCAAGCGGCTAGGCTCCACGCCGGTAGCGATGTCGCCCAGTGACGTGTTGCCCGCGCTCCAGCAAGGTTCTCTCGACGGTTCAGTTGCCGGCGTCGAGCTTCTGAGCGGCCTGCATTTTTATGACGCTGCAAAATACATAACCATGACCAACCATGCTGCCATCTTCTTCGTGGTCGAGATCAGCAAGAAATGGTTTGATTCACTTCCGGAAGATTTGCAGCAGATTGTTGAAAAGGATGCGTCGAGCGTATCCGTAGCATTCAATCCGCGCGCGCTGGAGATTCTCACCGCTGCGCGGAAAACCTGGACGGATGCCGGTGGCGAATTGATCGAACTGCCGGCCGATGAACGGTCGGAGATGCTCAAAGCACTCTCGAGCGTCGGTGCGGATGTTTCCAAGAACAAACCGGCCCTCAGTGCCGCCTACCAGTTGGTGAGCGAAGCCGCGCAGCGCTTGCAATGAGGGGAGCGGGGGACCGGCGAGGCCGCCGTGAGGCGGCCTTCACTCGACCTTGATACCGGCTTCTTTGATGATCGGTCCCCACAGCGCCGCATCGGCGACGTTCATCGCCGCAAGCTCCTGCGGCGTTGAGCTTTGGGGCAACACGCCGAGCAGCTTAAATTTTTCTTTGACCGCCGGATCGCGCAGCATCGCGACCGTATCGGCATTGATCTTGGCGACGATGTCCGCAGGCGTCTTCGCCGGCACGTAGACCGCGTACCAGGACGACGCGTCATATCCCGACACCCCCGCCTCGGCGACGGTCGGCAATTCCGGTTCGTCCGGAAAGCGTTTGGCGCTGGTGACGGCAAGGCCGCGGACTTGCTTCGATCGGATCGGCTCCAACAGCGACCCCGTGGTGTTGAACATCAGGTCGAGCCGGCCGGCAATGAAATCGCTCATCAACCCCTGCGTGACGCCGCGATACGGCACGTGCGTAATCTCGATCCCGGCCCGATGCTCGAACAATTCGCTGGCGAGATGGGGGACTGAGCCGATTCCGGGCGACGCCCAGCTGACCGAGCCGGGACTGGCCTTGGCGTGGGCAATGAGCTCCTCAAGTGTGTGAAAGGGCGACGAGTTCGGTACGACAATGATGCTCGGAGCGACCAAGGACACCGGCACGAGATCGGCGGCAGGATCGAAGGTCAGGTTGGAAAACAGCAAGGCTGGACTAGGGGCGATCCCGCGGCGAGCAGCATCGTATAGCCGTCGGGGGACGCGTGCGCCACGGCATCGGCCGCGATCCGGGCCCCCGCCCCCGGCCGGTTTTCCACGATCACCTGCTGGTGCCAAATCTCCGACAATCCATTCGCGACGATGCGCGTCGCCAAATCCGCTCCGCCACCCGGCGGGAAGCCGACAAAGAGCCGCACGACGCGCGACGGATAAGTCTCCGCAAACGCCGCCTGGCCAAACGGCGCAAGCGCAGCAACCGCTGCGAGTTGCAACGTTCTGCGACGCGAAAGCCCGCCGAGTTGTCTTGCCATTGGTCCCCCCTGATTTTTTAGCCGCCGTCCGATTGATCACGTGCCAATGATGGAGCAATCGGCACGCCCGGCTGCTGGCTTCAGAATTTTTTGGGCTTGCCCAACGTTCGATCCACTTCATCGGACCGCAGTTCGGCCTGCAAATCCGCCAAGTCGAGCGGCACGTGGCGCCCTTCGATGTTGTCACTCCCGCTTTGATAATAAGACGCTAGCTTATTGAGCGTATCGAAGCGGTCGGCCAGGTAACCCGCCATGTACCGGGCAAACTCTCGCTCGTCCGGCTGATCCGAGACTGGCATGCTCTGTGCCTGCGCAAGGAGGTCTTCCGGACTGAGCACCGGCAAATTCAGGTGGGTTTCGCCCCAGAACATGGCGGCAGCGTCAAGCGTTTTGTCGCCGCCATACTTCAACAAGTCGCTGATCAGTTGGTCTTCTTCCTGATCCCAGGCGGTCTGATTGGCCGCATTCGTTTGCGGATTCTGGAACGAGCTGAGAAAGTCCCGCTCCAATTGCTCCGCGGCTTTCTGCGCCGCGTTGTATCCTTCGTTGCCGTCGGTATCGGTTCCGACAGCAAACCCGTTATAAATTTTTTCGACGCGATCCGCGGCGGCGTCTTTTGGTGCAGCAGCGTCTGCGGCGGGTCGCACTTGGGCAAAGCTCGGATTCGCGCAAGCCAATATCAAGACGCAGACTGATGCCCGGAGACAATTTGCGGTTCTAACCGACAGGCAATCCACTGTCTCAAATCCCGAATGATCAAATCCGCCGGCGGCGCACCAATTCGATGGTCCTATCGGCCCGCATCCATAGTGACAACTTATCAGATTACCGATGCCGGGGATCGCATGCTCCACCCTCCCGGTCCTGGCCGGCGGATACGGATACTCCGAGGACGGGGTCCAAAAAGACGGCAGAAAAATGCGCATCGCCCGCCGCCAGGATCCTTCAGTCTCACTGACCTTTGTCGCAGCTGCGCGGAACCCGGTTCGGCCTGGCCTAGAGCCGAACACATCGGCCAAGGGCGGCGGAATCGGAATGCCGCGTTAGTCCGTTGACCGGCAGCGGAGCTTTGGCAGAAGCCGATCAGCAGCAGTTGGGCGGCACGATATTGATCGATGCCGTTGGGAAGGCTTTCTCCAAATCCGCGGCAGCCTCCAAATCGTCATCGGTAAAGTCGAGCGCGAGAACCTTGTTGTCGTCTTGGTCAAGTGCGCACGGATCGTCGGCGTTCATGGCAAAGTTCATGGCAACTCCCTCTGCAGGCAACAAAATATTATATAGGCGATAGACTGGAAAATTCCCGGCATCGCCTCACTCGATAACCTCGTCAGTGCCGCCTGGCAACGCGATGACGTCGCGCCGCCTCATGAGTATCCCTTTTGGCTGCCTTCATCCTATCATGGCACGGACGATGATTTCGTCCCCTGCTCCAGCAGCGCGATCAAGCCCTTCAGCAGCGCTGTCGGCGACGGCGGGCAGCCGCGAATGTGCAGATCGACCGGCACGACATTGGCGACGCCGCCGGTCACCGCGTAGCTCCCCGAAAAGATGCCGCCGTCGGCGGCGCAGTCGCCGACCGCGACCACCCATTTGGGATCGGGCGTAGCGCGATAGGTCCGCTCCAGCGCCTCGCGCATATTTTTGGTGACCGGCCCGGTGACAAGCAGCACGTCGGCGTGGCGCGGCGACGCAACGAAGCGCAGGCCGAAACGCTCGAGATCGTAGAACGCGTTATTGAGCGCGTGGATTTCCAGTTCGCAGCCATTGCAGGAGCCGGCATCCACCTCGCGGATCGCGAGGCTGCGGCCGAGCCGACGCCGCGCCGCGCGTTCGACGCTTGCCGCCAATTCGGCGAGCGCCGCGTCATCGGCCGACGGCGGCGGCTCGGTCAGCGGTCCGTGCGTTAGGCTCTCGAACAGCGTCCTGCGCATTCCATGCCTTTTTAGTTGCACATGTCCTTTTCGGAAAACCGGTGACCACTTTTCCTGGAGATGCGCTACAGATCGTGTCCCGAATACGAGCAATTGAACGATTTGTTGCAGAGCGGAAAATCGGCGACGATGTTGCCTTCGATCGCCGCTTCGAGCAGTGGCCATTGAAACCATGACGGATCGCGCAGATGACAGCGCGCAACGCGCCCGCCATCGAGACGCACCGAAACCAGCACATCGCCGCGAAAGCCTTCGGCCAATCCCAGCCCTTCGCCAGAGCAGCCACCGAGCGCGGCGGCGATCGGCCCTTCCGGCAGGCGCGCGATCAGCTGTTCGATCAGCGACAGACTTTGCTCAACCTCACGGATACGAATCCAGACGCGGGCATTGACGTCGCCGTCGGTCAGAACCGGAACAGCGAAGTCGAGGTCGTTGTAGGGCGCATAACCGGGAGTCTTGCGTGCATCGAAAGTTCGGCCACTGGCACGCCCGACATAGCCGCCGGCGCCGAATTGCTGCACCAATTCGGCGCCAACAATCCCAGTCGACGCGGTGCGGTCCTGCAGCGAGGCGGTGTTGTCATAGAGTTCGACCAGCCGCGGAAAGCGCGCGCGAATTTGGTCGAGCAGATCGCGGATCAGTTTGATACCGCCGGACGCAAGATCGGCTGACACCCCGCCGGGCACGACCCGATCCATCATCAAGCGGTGGCCGAAGCAGCCCTCGGCCGTGCGCAGCACCCGCTCGCGCAAGATCCCGCAATGCGCGTGCATGATCGCAAACGAGGCATCGTTACAGATGGCGCCGATGTCGCCAAAGTGGTTGGCAAGCCGTTCAAGCTCGGCCATCAGCGCGCGGAGATAGCGCGCCCGCGCCGGCGACTCGATGGTCGACGCGGCTTCGATCGCGTGCGCGAAGCCGATGCCATAGGCGACGGTGCTGTCGCCCGAGGTGCGCGCGGCAAGCCGCGCCGCCCGATCGATCGTCGCGCCAGCCATCAGCGAGTCGATGCCCTTGTGCACGTAGCCGAGGCACTGCTCGAGCCGCGCCACGGTTTCACCCGAACAGGTGAAGCGGAAATGTCCCGGTTCGATGATCCCGGCATGCACGGGGCCGACGGGAATCTGATGCAGGCTTTCACCGTCCACCGGAAGGAAGGCGTAGGCCGGGCGCACATCCGGCGCCGGCGTTCGCGCGCCGAGCGGGTGCTGCACGTCCCAAAAACCGAGGTCGAGCCAGGGCCGCATGTCGGGCGCGCCGATCGGCCGAAGTCCGTAGAGGCTTTGAATCGCACGCTCCAGCCGAATAGCAGGCGGGTGCAGCGCGCCGACCGACGGAAACGTCTCATCGGGACATTCGAGGCTCACGACCGCGATCTCGTTCGCGTCCCGCGCGATGAGCGCGAGATGCACCGCAGGAGAAGCCCCCGCCTCGCCCCAAAGTCCCAGCAGGGTTGCGCGCCCGGCTGCACACTCGCCCGCAACAGCGCGCCAATCGTCCGCCGATACAATCACGCGCAGCCACGGCTGGTGCGCTTCGACGCGGCGGCCTTGTGCGATGATCGCGGCGAGTGCGGACATGCGCGTCATCCCAGAAGCTTGGCGACGTTCTCGAACCACACGACCAGCGCCGGCGGCATGTAAATTCCGGCGGCGAGCACCAGCGCCAGATGCGCGAACATCGGCACGTAGGACGCTTTCACTTTGTCCGCAGGCCCGCGCGGCTCACCGAATGCGATGCTATTGAGCCGCAGGAACAGCCCGGCGAGTCCGACCAGAATGCCGAACACGAGAATGAGCGCGAGCAGCGGCGCGCGCGCGAAGGTCGAACTCACGACCAGAAACTCGCTCATGAAAATGCCGAGCGGCGGCAGCCCGGCAATCGCCACGACGCCAAGGATCAGGCCCCAGCCCAGCGTCGGATGGGTCTCGGTCAGCCCGCCCATGTCGGCGATGCGCTGCGTGCCTTTGACCTGCGAGATGTGACCGACGGCGAAAAAGATCGCCGACTTGGTCAGCGAGTGCATGGTCATATGCAGGAGGCCGGCGAAATTGGCGAGCGGCCCCCCCATGCCAAAGGCGAACGTGATGATGCCCATGTGTTCGATCGACGAATAGGCGAACATCCGTTTGATGTCGCGGCGCCGGTAGAGCATGAACGCCGCGAACACGAGCGAGATCAGTCCGAGCGTGACCATCAGCGGTCCCGGCGCGAGCGCCGCCGGGTTCACCGCCAACAGCATCTTGAAGCGCAACAGCGCGTAAAGCGCGACGTTGAGCAGCAATCCCGACAGCACCGCCGAAATCGGAGTCGGGCCTTCGGCGTGGGCGTCGGGAAGCCAGGCATGCAGCGGCGCCAATCCGACTTTGGTGCCGTAGCCGAGCAGCAGAAAGACGAAGGCGAGGTCGAGCAGCGCCGGATCGAACTCGCCCGCCCGCGTGACGAGCACCGTCCACACCATGGCATCGAGGCCCTCGCCGACGACCGGCCGGGCCGCCATGTAGATCAGAATGGTGCCGAACAGAGCGAGCGCAATGCCGACGCTGCCGAGGATGAAATACTTCCACGCCGCTTCGAGAGCTTCGTGGGTGCGATAGATGCCGACCATCATCACGGTAGTAAGCGTCGCAAGCTCGATCGCCACCCACATCAGGCCGATGTTGTTGGCGATGAGCGCGAGATTCATCGCAAACATCAGCACCTGATACATGGCGTGATAGAAGCGCACGAAGGGCGGTGTCAGCCGCCCGATTTCGAGTTCATGGCCGATATAACTCAGGCTAAACACGCTCGTGGTGAAGCCCACGAATGTCGTGAGCACGATGAAGGTGCCGTTGAGGTCATCCACCAGGAAATATGAGCCGGGCTGCGGCCGCGAGACAAACAGCGAGAGCGCGCAGATCAGCGTCAGCGTTGTGGCGAGCACGTTGAGCCGCGCGGTGAACCGATAGCCCGGCAGCACGGCGAACAGGGCGGCAGCGGCCACCGGAATGAGCAAGATCCCGGTCATGGCGTCGACCGTCATCGGCGTTCTCCGCGAAAGCGGTCGAGCGCCTGCACATCGACCGTGTCGAAGCGTTCGCGGATGCGGAACAGGAAAATTCCGATCACGATGAAGGCGATCAGAATCGAGAACGCGACGCTGATTTCGACGACGAGCGGCATGCCCTTGGCGCCGGCCGCGGCGAGGACGAGACCATTCTCGAGCGACATGAAGCCGACGACCTGGCCCACAGCATTGCGCCGCGTCACCATCATCAGAAGGCCGAGCAGCACGACCGAGAGGGCGAAGGCGAGATCTTCGCGCGCCAGCGGATCGGCCTCGTGCGTTACGCGCAGCATCACGACCATCGACAGCGCGACGAGGCCCATACCGGCCAGCATGGTGGGCCCTACCCCCACCGCCTTCTCGATCTCGCGATGAATGCCAAGCCGCACGATAATACGGTGCAGTGCGACCGGGATCACGATCGCCTTGAAGCACAGGGCGATGGCCGCGGTGACATAAAGGTGCGGCGCGTCCTGCACGAAGGCCTGCCACGCCACCGAAGCGGCCAGCACCAGCGCATGCATCGCGTAAACGTTGAGAAGTGCGTAGAGCCGATCCTGATAGAGCTCAAGAAAGCTGATCAGCACCAGCGAGCCGGCGAGCAGATGAGCGATGTCGAAATCGATCCTGCTCATCAGAAGCTCGCCGAGACGAAGCGCAACAGCGTTGCGAGCAGGCCGAGCATCAGCGCGACGCCGAGAAATTCCGGCACGCGAAACACCCGCATCTTGGCGATCGAGGTCTCGAACAGCCCCAACAGAAAGCCGCCACCGACGAGCTTGCCGAAATAGGCGACGGCGCCCACCGCAAGCGTCGGCGCCGACGCGCCGGCCGCTTCGATGCCCCACGGAGCGAACAGGCAGGCGAGCAGCGAAACGTAGAGAACGAGCTTGAGCGAGGCCGACAGTTCGATCAGCGCGAGATGACGCCCCGAATATTCAAGCACCATCGCCTCGTGCACCATGGTGAGTTCGAGATGCGTCGCCGGATTGTCGATCGGGATGCGGCCGTTCTCGGCGATCGCCACCATGACGAGGCCGACGAGCCCGAGCCCCAGAGAAACGCGCAAGCCGACCTGCGGCGACGCCAGGAACTGCGCGATGGTCGACAGCTGCGTCGCGCCGGCGATCAGCGCCAGCGTGAAGACAATCATCAGCATCGCCGGCTCGGCGAGCGAAGCGATCATCACCTCTCGGCTCGAGCCGATGCCGCCGAAACTCGTGCCGACGTCGAGCCCGGCCAGCGCCAGGAAAAAGCGTCCGGTGCCGAGAAGCGCGATGATGGCGATCAAATCAGCCGACCAGGAAAACAAAAGACCCGTTCGAAACGTCGGCACCAGCGACGCGGCAACCCAGGTCGCCGCAAAGATCAGATAAGGAATGACCCGAAACAGCCATGAGGCGGAGTCAGCCAGCACAACCTCCTTGCGCGTGAGCCGCACGAGATCGAGATAAGGCTGGATCAGCGGCGGGCCCTGCCGCCGCAGGAGCCGCGCCTTCACCTTACGCACGAAGCCGGTGAACAGCGGCGCCAGCATCAGCACCAGGAGCATCTGCGCGCCCTGGATGGCCAAATCGCGGATCAGGACCATATCGCGAGCACCAGGAGCAGAAAGACGAGCGCGCCGAACACGAGACTTAAGAACTGCCGGATGGTGAGAAACTGCAAACGATTGAGACGGTCAGCGGCGATGCCGATCCCGGCAGCAAGTGGCGCGTAGATCGACTCCCAGATCAGATCGGTGAGTTCCACCGTGAGCCGCGCGGGACGCATATCGCCGGGCGGCGGCATGTCGACGGTTTCGCGCGCGCGAAACGCAACGGTGCCGAACACCCGACGGATCGGCTGCGCGAAGCTCGTGGCTGTGTACTGGGTCGCCGGGCTCGCATCGGGATAGCCGCAATCCCACGCCGGCGCACGGCGCAGACGGTCCGACGCAAAGCGATGAATCGCGGACGCCGCCAGCGTCCCCGACATGACCATGAACAGAAACACAAGCAGCCCGTCATACGAGCTGCGGCTCGCAGCAATCGGCACGATGGCGAACCACTGCGTCCCGATCTGTGTCGGCATATGTTCGCCAATCAGCGACACGGTGACCGGCGCGAACGCGTCGATGAACACGCCGGGCAAAACACCGACGAGTAAACAAAACGCCGCGAGCAGCATCATCGCCGCAAGCGAAAAGTGGTCGGTCTCCGCCGCGGCTCTCGCCGCATCGGTGCGCGGCCGGCCGAGGAAGGTGACGCCATAGGCTTTCACAAAGCACGCCGCGGCGAGAGCGGCCGACAAGGCGAGCAGCGCGCCCACCGCCGGCACCAGGAGCTTCAGCCCCCATGACGGCAATTGCGGGCTCAGCAAGATCGCCTGAAACGTCAGCCATTCCGAAACGAAGCCGTTGAGCGGCGGCAACGCCGAAATGGCCGCGCAGCCGACCAGAAAGACGAAGGCGGTCTGCGGCATACGGTGAATGAGGCCGCCGAGACGCTCCATGTCGCGTTCGCCGGTCGCGGTGAGTACGGCGCCGGCGCCAAAAAACAGCAGACTCTTGAACAGCGAGTGATTGAAGACGTGAAGAAGCGACGCGGTCAGCGCCAGCGCCGCCGCAAACGGCATGGCGTTGGCTTTAAACGCGAAGGCAAGGCCGAGTCCGATGAAGATGATGCCGATGTTCTCGACGGTGTGATAAGCTAGCAGCCGTTTCAGATCGTGCTGCATGAGTGCGTAGAGCACGCCCATCACCGCTGTGACGCCGCCGAGCGCCAATACGACAATGCTCCACCACCACGGCGGCGTGCCGGCTAATTCAAACGCGATGCGCACAAAGCCGTACACGGCGACTTTGGTCATCACCCCACTCATCAACGCGGAGACGTGGCTCGGCGCAGCGGGATGCGCGAGCGGCAGCCACACGTGCAACGGCACGATGCCCGCCTTCGAGCCGGCGCCGATCAGCGCAAGGATCAGCGCCAGCGCGCCGATCAAGGCCGCAGGATGCGCCGCGCGCATCTGCCCGAACGTGTAATGGCCGTCGGGCCCGGCGAGCAGGCCGAATGCGAGCAGCAACGCGAGCGTACCGAAGCTCGCCATGATCAGATAGACGTAGCCGGCGCGCACATTCTCGGGCACGCGATGGTGCGCCATCACGAGCGCCCACGAGGTGAGCGACATAAACTCCCATGACAAGAGGAAGGTGAACGCGTCGTCGGCGAGAACGACGAGCGTCATGCCGGCAAGGAATGCCGGATAAAACGGCAGAACGCGTTGCGGCGCCGTCTCGTGCTCGCCGTAGCCGAGCGCAAACAGGCTTGCACTGAACGCGCCGAAGCCGACCACGGCGAGGAAAAAGGCCGAGAGCGCATCGAGCCGGAAATGCGCGCCGAGCCACGGCACGCCAAGCGGCAAACTGAGACTGACAGGCGCTTCGCCTCCCAGCAGATAGCTCACGCCAACGCCGCACGAAACTGCAGTAACGATCAGGCTCGCGCCATAGACGATGCGCGTCGCCGCCGCCGTTCGTCCAAGCATGACAGCGACCGCTGCGAGCCCGAGCAGAACCGCCGCACCGGCCAGTACGAGCGTCAACGTCACGTCGGCGCCCTCTTCAGCCGAACGCCGCGGCCGCCGGTCTGGCTTGTCGCATTGCCCGAGATCAGTTCGATGCCGAGTGCATCGAGCGCCGCAACGAGTTTCATCAGCGAGTTGACGTTGCCGCGGATGACGCCCTCGCTCGCCTCCATGCGCTGGATGGTCGGCAGCGACAGTCCGGCTGCTTCAGCGAGCTTTCGCTGATCGATACCGAGAAGCCCTCGTGATGCCCGAAGCTGGCCGGCGGTGATCATGGGATCAGAATCAGAATTGATGTATGAAACATCAATTCTACCATGAATCAACTCTATTCTAATGCTGCAGCCATTTATTTTGTGCAACCTGACGGTCTCCGGACGCTTGCGTAGGTTCGTAAACGCGAAGACGTCATGGCTGCGACTTGAAAAATGATCCTTCGGTCTGGATCACTGTCAGAAATCGATGCTGCTTCAGTTGTGATCGCAGGACGAGCATGTTGCACTGCAAAAATCAAAGCTGTGACCGAGCAATGATCGGCCCACGTAACCACCGCATAAACAAACCATTGTTTTCGCGCATTAAATGAACACTCGATCGAGTCATTGTGAACATTTTTCAGAGTTGTCAGACGCGGAAACTTCGGTATCTTGTGCAGCGCAGCGAGAGAAATCTCGCGGGGGTGACGGATCGCACGCACACGTGCTCGCCACGCGTTAGGCTTGAGGTGCGGCGTAATCGCTGACTGGGAGTTGCTGCTGCAATGGTCGCCCTCGTCCGTATCGCGCTGCGACGACCCTACACGTTCGTGGTTCTCGCGCTCCTCATTCTGATCGTCGGGCCGCTTGCCGCGCTTCGCACGCCCGTCGACATCTTTCCGGAAATCAGAATCCCGATCATCGCGGCCATCTGGCAATACACCGGCCTGGCGCCGGAACAGATGGCGGGCCGGGTCTTGTCGTCTTATCAGCGCGTGCTGACGACGACGGTCAACGACATCGAGCACATCGAGGCGACGTCCTACAACGGCCTCGGCATTGTCAAAGTCTTCTTTCAACCGGGTGCTGACATCCGCATCGCCAATGCGCAGGTCACTTCGGTGTCGCAGACGGTGCTGAAAAGCATGCCGCCGAATATGACACCGCCGCTGATTTTGAATTACAACGCCTCGACAGTTCCCATCATCCAGCTTGCACTGTCCGGACAAGGCCTGTCGGAGCAGCGGCTCGCCGACCTTGGTCTCAATGTCGTGCGTATTCCGCTGATCACCGTGCCTGGCGCGGCTATTCCCTACCCGTATGGCGGAAAATCTCGCGAAGTTCAGCTCGATCTCGATTCGGCGGCCATGCAGGCTCGCGGTCTGTCGGGCCAGGACGTCGCCAATGCGCTCGCTAACCAAAACCTGCTGACACCGGTTGGCACCGAAAAGATCGGCAGCTTCGAATACTCCATCAATCTCAACAACGCGCCCACGGCGATCAAGGCGCTCGCCGATTTGCCGATCAAAAGCGTCAATGGCGCGATGGTTTATATCCACGACGTCGCCAATGTGCGCGACGGCAACCCGCCGCAAACCAATATCGTACACGTCGACGGCAGCCGTTCGGTGCTGATGCAGGTGCTGAAAAATGGCGCCGTGTCGACGCTTTCGATCATCGACGGCGTCAAGAAAAGAGTGCAGGAGATGAAAGCAATCCTGCCGGAGAATTTGAACATCAATCTGATCGGCGATCAGTCGATTTTCATCAACGCCGCGATCAACGGCGTGATCCGTGAGGGCCTGATCGCGGCGGCCCTGACCAGCTTGATGATCCTGCTGTTTCTCGGCAGCGTCCGCTCCACGCTCATTATCGCAACATCGATACCGTTGTCCGTGCTGGGGTCGATCGCCACTCTGTCGGCGCTAGGCGAGACACTCAATATCATGACGCTCGGCGGTCTGGCGCTCGCCGTTGGCATTCTGGTCGACGAAGCCACGGTCACGATCGAGAACATCAATTGGCATCTTGAGCAGGGCAAGGACGTCGAGACCGCGATCATGGACGGCGCGGCGCAGATCGTCACCCCGGCTTTTGTCTCGATGCTGTGCATCTGCATCGTGTTCGTGCCGATGTTCTTTTTGACCGGTGTCGCCCGCTTCTTGTTCGTGCCGCTGGCGGAAGCGGTGATGTCGGCGATGGTCTGGTCGTTCATTCTGTCGCGCACGCTGGTGCCGACCATGGCGAAATACCTGCTGCGCCCGCACGCGCCACACACCGACGCGCACGGCCTCGACGGACCGCTGCCGCCGTCGCGCAACCCGCTGGTGCGCTTTCAGCGCCATTTCGAGGCAGGCTTCGAACGCTTTCGCCTCGGTTACATCGAAATCCTGGGGATGGCGCTGCGCCGCCGGACGATTTTCGTCACCGCGTTTCTGGCCTTCGTCGTCGGATCCTTTACGCTTGTCCCTTATCTCGGCCGCGACTTCTTTCCGTCGGTCGACGCCGGCCAAATCCTGATGCACGTGCGCACGCCCGTCGGCACTCGCGTCGAAGAGAGCGCGCAGCGCTTTGCCGCAATCGAGAAGGTCATCCGCCAAATCATCCCGCCGGACGAACTCACCACGATGGTGGACAACATCGGCTTTCCGGTCAGCGGCATCAATATGACCTACAACAACACCGGCACGATCGGGTCGCAGGATGGCGAGATTCAGATCAAGCTCACGGAAGAGCATCGGCCGACGCCGAACTACATTCGCATTTTGCGCGAGGAGTTGCCGGCACAGTTCCCCGGCACGACATTCTCTTTCCTGCCTGCGGATATCATCAGCCAAATCTTGAATTTCGGCGCACCGGCGCCGATCGACCTTCAGATCCGCGGCCCCAAGATCGAAGACAACTTCGCCTACGCACAGGAACTGCTGCGCCGGCTGCGCCACGTCCCGGGCCTGGTTGACGTGCGCATCCAGCAATCACTGAGCAGTCCTGGCTTCAACGTCAACGTCGACCGGACGCGCGCGCAATACGTTGGCATCACTGAGCGCGACGTCACCAACAGCATGGTCGTCAACCTCGCCGGCAGCAGCCAAGTGGCGCCGACGTACTGGCTCAATCCCGAAAACGGCGTGTCTTACTCCATCGTCATGCAGACGCCCCAGTACCAGATGGATTCGCTCAACGCGCTGAAGAACCTCCCGATCACCGCGCCGGGGGCACTCGCATCGCAAACGCTCGGCGGTATTGCCGACATCTCGCGGATCGCAACGCCCGCGGTTTTCTCGCAATACAACATCCAAGGTCTTGTTCAGATCTACGGCACGACGCAGGGCCGCGACCTTTACGCGGTTGCCTCAGACGTCCACCAGATTGCAGAGGACTCAGCCAGCGTACGGCCCAAGGGCGTGCAAGTCGCGATGGTCGGCCAGGTCAATACCATGACCAGTGCCTTCTCCGGCCTGCTGTTCGGCCTGCTCGGCGCGATCGTGCTCATATACCTTCTGATCGTGGTCAACTTTCAATCCTGGACCGATCCGTTCGTGATCATCACGGCGCTGCCGGCAGCGCTCGCCGGCATCGTGTGGATGTTGTTCGCCACGGGCACCACCCTATCGGTGCCGGCGCTCACCGGCGCCATCATGTGCATGGGCGTCGCCACCGCGAACAGCGTGCTCGTGATCAGCTTCGCGCGCGAACGGCTCGACGAACTCGGCGACCCGGTCGCGGCTGCGCTCGAAGCAGGCTTTGTCCGTTTCCGACCCGTCCTGATGACGGCTCTGGCGATGATCATCGGCATGCTGCCGATGGCGCTCGGTCTTGGCGAAGGCGGCGAGCAAAATGCGCCGCTCGGTCGCGCCGTCGTCGGTGGCCTGATTTGTGCAACCGTAGCGACGCTGATGTTTGTCCCCGTCGTCTTCAGCATCCTTCATAAGCGCCGGCCCGCCCCCGTAGCGGTGCAGGCGATTGGAGAACCGCATGCCGCCTGAGTCCAAAGAGCCCATCGTGTCGCGGCGCCGGCTCTATCTGTCGACCGTTTTCACGGTCAGCGTTGCCGTCATTGTCATCGTCATGGGCATAACGACGCGAAAAATGGCCGACGCCAAGTTGAGCGAGTGGACCGAGACGCAGGCCGTTCCGGTCGTTTCGGCCGCGTTGCCCGATAGCCGCGGCAAATCGACGACCCTCGAATTGCCGGGACGGCTTGAGGCCTACACTCAGGCTCAGCTGTTCGCCCGCGTCAGTGGCTACGTGAAAGACTGGAAGGCGGATATCGGCACGCCGGTCAAATCCGGCGAGTTGCTCGCGGTCATCGACGCTCCCGATCTCGATCAGCAGATTATGCAGTCCCAGGCCAACCTCGCGAGCGCGCAGGCCAACTCCAAGCTTTCGGACGCGACGCTGCAGCGCGGCCAGCAGTTGATCACGTCCGGCGCGGTATCGAAACAGGATCTCGACCAGAGGGCAGCCGACGCGGCCAACAAACAAGGGCTGGTCAAGTCAGCGCAGGCCGATCTCGATCGGCTGCGGGTGCTGGAAAAATACAAGCAGATCGTGGCGCCCTTCGACGGCCTCGTGACAACCCGCAACACGGACATTGGCGCGCTGATCAACGCCGGCAGCGCCGGCGCACCGCTGTTCGTGGTCTCGGAGATCAGCAAGCTTCGCGTCTACGTCAACGTGCCGCAAAATTATGTGCCGAGCCTTCGACTTGGAACCAACGCCAATATTTCGGTGCCGGAACATCCGGGCCAGCGATTCCCGGCAACAGTGGAGGCGTCGGCCCAAGCCGTCGACGTCGCATCTGGCACGACGCGCATGTTGCTCGTCGTCGACAACGCCAAGGGCGATTTGATGACCGGCGACTTCGCAAACGTGAGCTTTGACCTGCCCCACCCCGAAGTCGTTCTGAGCGTGCCGGCAAGCGCGCTCATCTTCAATCAGAGCGGACTTCGGGTCGCGACTGTCGACGGCCGGGGCCTCGTTGCCCTGAAATCTGTGACGATCTCGCAGGACCTCGGCAAAGAGGTCCAAATCGAATCCGGCCTGACGGCTGAAGACCGCGTGATTGACAGCCCCCCGGATGGACTGGCGGCTGGCGACAAGGTCCGCGTGGCGGGCGCAGGAGACGATCCTCCCCATGTGCTGGGCGAACCCCGATCAGCCATGGCCAAGTGAATAACCGCCAAGTGAAGACAGCCAACTGATCGTGGTCACGCGATGTTGTTGATGTTGCTGAGGTAGACGCCTCAGGGACGCGAGGCGCCGCCCTCACGACACCCGCAGGGATGGGGCAGCGTTCCAAGTTTGTGCGAGCAGACCGTGCCGACATCAGACGATGTCGGTGTTTCGTATAAACGCCGCGTAAACTTTTTGTTGGTCGGTCCCGGCGAAGCGCGACGGTTGGCCACTCACCGCAAGGGCCGCTATTCCGCTCACCAATCGGCCATTAAGCTCTATGGTTGTAGGTAGTGTCGGGTGCCGAAAACGGCGCCTTGCAGTGCCGCGCAGCGCGCTTTGAGCGCCGGCAATCTCGGCGCGGGCTCGCTGCGGTCGTTGACGTTATTGGGGGCAAACGCCGCATGATAGCACTGGTGCGCATTGCGCTGCGGCGGCCTTATACGTTCGTCGTCCTTGCCCTCACGATACTCATCATAGGCCCGCTGACAGCGCTGCGGACGCCGGTCGACATTTTTCCCGACATCAGAATTCCGGTGATCGCGATCATCTGGCAGTACACCGGCCTGCCGCCCGAGCAAATGGCCGGGCGCATCACCTCGCAGTCACAACGCGCGCTGACGACGACGGTCAATGACATCGAGCATATGGAGGCCAACTCCTACAACGGCCTGGGCATCATCAAGGTGTTCTTTCAGCCGGGCGCCGATATTCGGCTCGCCAATGCACAAATCACGGCGGTCTCGCAGACTCAGCTCAAGCAAATGCCGCCAAACACCACTCCGCCGCTCATTCTCAACTACAACGCCTCCACCGTTCCGATCATTCAGCTCGCGCTCTCCGGCTCCGGCATGTCCGAGCAGCAATTGGCCGACCTCGGTCTCAACACCATTCGCACGCCGCTCGTGACGGTGCCCGGCGCGGCAATCCCGCTGCCCTATGGCGGCAAGCTGCGCCAGGTTCAGATCGATCTTGATCCGATCGAGATGCAAGCCCGCGGTCTGTCAGGCCAGGACGTCGCCAACGCGCTCGCCGCTCAAAACCTGATCACGCCGGTCGGTACCCAGAAGATCGGGTCGTTTGAATATGCGATCCAGCTCAACAATGCCCCGTCGGTCATTTCGGAATTGGGTGATCTCCCCATCAAAAGCGTCAACGGCGCCATCGTCTTCATTCATGACGTCGCCCACGTTCGCGACGGCAATCCGCCGCAGACCAATATCGTGCACGTCGAGGGCAGCCGCTCGGTTCTGATGCAGATCCTCAAGAACGGATCGGTTTCAACGCTTTCGATTATCGCCGGCGTGAAGCGTAAAGTTCTGGAAATCAAAGAGACGCTGCCGAGCAATCTCAATATCGGACAGATCGGCGATCAATCGATCTTCATCAACGCGGCGGTCAACAGCGTCATCCGTGAAGGCGTCATCGCCGCGGCGCTGACCAGCCTGATGATTCTGATCTTTCTCGGCAGCTGGCGTTCGACGCTGATTATTGCGATCTCGATCCCGCTGTCGGTGCTGGGCTCGATCGCGGCACTCGGGGCGCTGGGCGAAACCCTCAACATCATGACGCTCGGCGGGCTCGCGCTCGCCGTCGGCATCCTGGTCGACGACGCCACGGTCACCATCGAAAACATCAACTGGCATCTCGAACAGGGTAAAGAGGTCGAGACCGCGATCATGGACGGCGCGGCGCAGATCGTGACGCCGGCCTTTGTGTCGCTGCTCTGCATCTGCATCGTGTTCGTGCCGATGTTTTTCCTGACCGGCGTTGCGCGCTTCTTGTTCGTTCCGATGGCCGAAGCGGTGATGGCGGCCATGATCTGCTCGTTCATCCTGTCGCGGACGCTGGTGCCGACGATGGCGAACTATTTGCTGCGCAAGCACGCCCCCCACACCGACATGCACGGCTTGGATGGACCGCTGCCGCGGTCGCGCAACCCCTTGGTGCGAATGCAGCGCGCCTTCGAGGCTGCGTTCGAGCGCCTGCGGCTTGGCTACCGGGATCTGCTTTCCATGGCGCTACGCCGCCGTGCCATCTTCGTCGCCTGCTTTTTGGCGGTCGTGGTCGGCTCGTTCTCGCTCACGCCCTACCTCGGCCGCGACTTCTTCCCGAGCGTGGATGCCGGACAGATCCTGATGCATGCGCGCGCACGGGTGGGCACGCGGGTCGAGGAAACAGCGGAACAATTCGCCGAAATCGAGAAGGCCATCCGCCGGATTATTCCGCCGGACGAGCTTGCGACGGTTGTCGACAACATCGGCTTTCCGTCGAGCGGCATCAACATGACCTACAACAACACCGGCACGATCGGCTCGCAGGACGGTGAGATTCAAATCAAGCTGACCGAAGAACACCGACCGACCGCAGAGTACATCCGGCTGCTGCGCGAAGAATTGCCTCAGCGCTTTCCCGGCGTGACCTTTTCCTTCCTGCCTGCGGACATTGTCAGCCAGATCTTGAATTTCGGTGCGCCGGCGCCGATCGACCTGCAGATCCGCGGCCCCGATCTTGAGAACAATTTCGCCTATGCCCAGACATTGCTGCGCAACCTCCGGCACGTTCCGGGCCTTGCCGATGCGCGCATTCAACAGTCCCTCGGCAATCCGGCATTCGATGTCGATGTCGATCGGACCCGCGCACAATTTGTCGGCATCACCGAGCGCGACGTGACCAACAGCATGGTCGTCAATCTGGCGGGCAGCGGCCAGGTTGCCCCGACCTATTGGCTCAATCCCGACAACGGCGTGAATTACGCCATCGTGATGCAGACTCCGCAATATCAGATCGACTCGCTGAATGCGCTGAAGAACTTGCCGATCACCGCCGCCGGGACCGTCGTCGCAGACACTGGGCGCGATCGCCGACATCAACCGCGCGATCCAAGCCCGCGGTCTATTCGCAATATAACATCCAGCCGATGGTGCAGATCTACGGCACCACGCAGGGCCGCGACCTCGGCGCGGTCGCCACCGACGTCCAAAAGATCATCGATGAGACGGCAAAGGATCGGCCGAAAGGACGCCCAGGTCTACCTGCTCGGTCAGGTCAATACGATGAACAGCGCCTTCTCCGGCCTGCTGTTCGGCCTGCTCGGCGCGATCGTGCTGATCTATCTGCTGATCGTGGTCAATTTCCAGTCGTGGGGCGATCCGTTCGTCATCATCACCGCGCTGCCTGCGGCGCTTGCCGGCATCGTGTGGACGCTGTTCGCCACGCAGACCACGCTGTCGGTGCCGGCGCTGACCGGCGCCATCATGTGCATGGGCGTCGCCACCGCGAACAGCGTGCTGGTCATCAGCTTCGCGCGCGAGCGGCTGGAACAGAGCCGGCGATCCGGTCAGCGCCGCGATCGAAGCGGGCTTCGTGCGCTTCCGCCCGGTGCTGATGACGGCGCTCGCCATGATCATCGGCATGGCGCCGATGGCGCTCGGGCTCGGCGAAGGCGGCGAGCAGAACGCGCCGCTCGGCCGCGCCGTGGTCGGCGGGCTGATCTGTGCTACTTTCGCCACGTTGATGTTCGTGCCGGTCGTTTTCAGCATCCTGCACGACCGCCGACGGCAAGGCATCGGCCCCGGCGATTGGAGAGCCGCATGCCGCCTGATTCCGACTCCGCTTCCGGCGGCCCGTCACCGCCGCGATCGTCCGCTCTGCACGCCGGAATTATCGGCCGCCGTGATTCGATCGCGGCCATCGCGGCCGTCGTCGTCATTATGGGCGTCACCACGCGCAAGATGGCCGACGCGCGGCTGAGCGAATGGACCGAAAAGCAAGCGGTGCCGGTCGTCGCCGTGGCGACGCCGGACACGCAGCGGACGAAGCGACGACATTCGAACTGCCCGGGCCGGCTGGAAGCCTACTCGCAGGCGCAAATGTTCGCGCGCGTCAGCGGCTACCTCAAGGAGTGGAGGGCCGATATCGGCACGCCGGTCAAAGCCGGCGAACTGCTCGCCGAAATCGATGCGCCGGACCTCGACCAGCAGATCATGCAGGCCGAAGCCGGGCTCGCCAGCGCCAAGGCCAACGCCGGCCTCGCCGAAGCGACGCTGCAGCGCGGCCAGCAATTGATCACGTCGGGCGTCGGTGTCGAAACAGGATCTCGACCAGCGCTCGGCCGATGCGCCAACAAGCAAGGTCTGGTCAAATCGGCGCAAGCCAATCTCGATCGCCTGCGCGTGCTGGAAAAATACAAGCGCATCATCGCGCCGTTCGACGGGCTGGTTACCGCGCGCACCACCGACGTCGGCGCGCTGATCAATGCCGGTCGGCGGCGGCGGACCGGCGCTGTTCGTGGTCTCCGACACCAGCAGACTGCGCGTCTATGTCAACGTGCCGCAGAACTACGTGCCCAGCATCACGATCGGCACCAAGGCGCAGATCACGGTGCCGGAATATCCGGGCCGCGACTTTCCCGCGACGGTCGAAGCCTCGGCGCAGTCCGTCGACGTGGCGTCCGGCACGACGCGCATGCTGCTCGTCGTCGATAACGCCAACGGCGAATTGATGACCGGCGCCTTTGCCAATGTGAGCTTTGAGCTTGCCGCACCGGAAGTCGCCCTCAACGTGCCGGCGAGCGCGCTGATCTTCGATCAGAGCGGACTGCGGATCGCGACGGTCGGACGCCGACAACCGCGTCGTTCTCAAGCCGGTCACGATTGCGCGCGATCTCGGCAAAGAAGTCGAGATCGGATCCGGCCTGACCGCGAACGACCGCGTCATTATCAGCCCGCCTGACGGCATCGCCGATGGCGATCGGGTTCGGGTCCTCGGTCCGGCCGCCGAGCCGGATAATCCGGAAACGGCGGAAGCAAGATAAGGCGCGCGTCACTCAATCCAGGGATTGGGGCCAACGATCGGTTTCAGGCCCTTCGCGTATTGCTTAAAACGCCGAACGTAAATATCAGCGCCACCGGCAATTTTTCCGATCTCTTCGTCGGAGAGCGGGCGCAGCACCCGCGCCGGCGAGCCGACGATCAACGATTTGTCGGGAAACGTCTTGCCTTCGGTGATGAGCGCACCGGCGCCGACGAGGCAGCTGTCGCCGACGCGTGCGCCATTGAGGATGACTGCGCCCATGCCGATCAGCGTTTTGGTGCCGATCGTACAGCCATGGAGGATCACGTCATGGCCGATCACGCAGTCCGGCCCGATCGTGATCGGATAGCCGGGATCGGTGTGCAGGGTCGAATTGTCCTGGATCTGCGTGCGCGTCCCAAGTTCGATCCATTCGTTGTCGCCGCGCAGAACGGCGCCAAACCAGATGCTGCAATCGAGATTGAGCCGCACCTTGCCGATCACGGTTGCGTTCGGCGCGACCCAATAGCGGCCCTCATCCGGAAAGACCGGTTTATGCCCGTCGATCTCGTAGATCATTGCAACACCCGCTCGCGATACGGCGTTCCGCGACCGCGCTCTCAGGCGACGGCCCGCAACGACCAAGCGCCGTAAGCGATATCAGACGTTAAGGAGCGCCTGAAGCACGGCCACTATGACCGTCCCGGACATCAGGCTCCACAGTCCGGAAATCACGGTCGCGACCATGACGGCTTCAACGCGGCGGCCCTCGCTGCGGCGGCCGCGCAACGTGTTGCGCATGATGATGTACGGAGCCGAGAACATGAGCAACGGGATCGCGGCGAACCGCGCTGTCATTGGACCGACTTCGAGAAGCCGGAAGCTTGGGAAGCGTTTGCGGAACAGGCGATAGCCGCTGGCGCAAAGTCCAGCCAAAGCAAAACCCATGGCCAAAGCGAACAGTGAGTTCGATGGTCTCGGGCGACATCGCCGCCAGCACGGCTTCGTACATCTGTAACGCCTCCGTTTCGCGAAGCCATTGCAGACCGCGCGGCGGGCCGCTACGAAATACTTAAGGAAAGGTTAACGGCAGAGCCGCACGGAGCGTGGACTAACTAATTAACATCATTAATTAATTTGGCAATGGACATTGAGCCAGCTTAGATCCAGCTAACGCTCAGCTAACGCTTTTGTCCTCGTTTTGTGCGGCGAAAGGATGGGATTTGGGCTGCCCGATTGCTGACGCTAATTCTCTTGCATTCACACCTCGCAACTGGGCCGAGCACTTTCGCAACTGTTGTATTTTCAAACCCCAGCACCGTTAATATGGCCCCCGTTGAGATTAACATTAGCGGAGCGTTCCTAGCCTCAACCCCCGAAGGCCTTGCCGGAGGTCACAGCCCATGTGGGGGCAACGGCGGCCCGACGCCCACCTGTGTCGGTGGAGGGACGGGGCGGGAACTTTCGGGATTATGTCGATAGAGACCGGTAGTTCACAAAACAGCACGATTACCATCACCTTGACCGCCGAGGGGACCAACATCTGGGCGAACGCGGTTGCGGTCCTCACCCCCGACAGTGAGGGCTTCGAGGCCCTCGTGAATGATGCGAGTAACGGCACTCAGGACGCAGGCTCGTACTCAAACCCGGTCCTTTTGTCATCAACTCCGCTTCCCGCCACTCTCCCGCTCTTCGCGGGCGGCCTCGGACTGCTTGGCTTTCTCACGAAGCGTCGCAAGAGTGCGAAGCAGTTGCTCGCGGCTACATAAGCCATCTGATAAAAATCAGAGACTTCGGAGAGACCGCCGTGAGGCGGTCTTTTCATTTGTGAAACTGCCCTCAGGATATGTGGGACCGCAACAGACGCGGCCGGCGAGCAGTAACTAAAGCACGCGAAAGAGCAATTAGCTCTGGCCCAGCAATACCCGGGGCGTGAGCGCAGTCTGCCAGGTGCCAAGATAATCGGGTTTGACAGGACTAAGCGGTAGCCAAAGACATTAGAAAGCCCCGCGCACGTGAGTGGCGGGGCTTAGAACACTGTCAGTGCAAAAAATAACCTTATCAAGCCCGCGCGTCGAGTGATAAACCAATACTGAAGGCTTTTTGTCGCGTTGCGCCTTCACTTCTTTTCAAACGTTTCGCAATTTTTCCAGCCCCCACCTTCTTCCGGGCGAGCACCTTCAGTTCACGAACCTGTACAGATGTCCAGGGCCGTCTCTTTGTTCCGTTTTTCATAAGTTCGTATCTCCGTGTTTGAATAACGGTCGTTTTAGCTGGAAGTCTTAGGGAGGTCTATCTAAAAATATCCCGGAACCGCTGTACCCAAATCGATTTTTGGTTCACGCCGCTCGCCTGATGGCTTGAAATAGCAAATGTTTGTCAGGAGAGAGCAAGCTTATTACGACTTATGATCGTATTGGGCGTGCCATCGACTTGCCCAGTTTTGGCACTTTTGATGCGAGGACGGCAGTACTTTGTTTGTACAGACATATTTGCTTTGGAGTGTCATTCTGACTCCAGCAGCATTGGTATTGGCGCTTTTGATTTGGCGAGTGAGAGACACTGACAGTGATTGATCGCGAGCTATGTTTGAAAGTTGGTGACGGCATGAAGGGATGAGGTGGCGTATCGTGGTGGTGTCGAAGCCTCCACTTTCCATCGAAGGAAGATACGCCATGACCGACACTAATGTTTTGCCGCTCTCCCAACCAGGAACTTTTTTCGATCCGCTGACGGAAGTTTTGCGCAACGGCGCACGAGCGCTGCTTTCGCAAGCAGTTGAGGCCGAGGTTACGGCCTTGCTCAACTCCCATGCCGACAAACTCACCGATGACGGCCACCGGCGGCTGGTGCGCCACGGACATCTGCCTGAGCGCGAGATCGCGACTGGCATCGGTCCGGTTGCGGTGCGCTGCCCGCGTGTGCGCGACCGCGTCGGCGAAGGCTGCGATCGTATCCGTTTTTCGTCGGCGATCTTGCCTCCCTACGCGCGCCGATCGAAGAGCCTCGAAGTGCTGATCCCGGTGCTCTATCTCAAGGGCGTCTCTACCGGCGACTTCGAGGAAGCGCTCCTGGCGTTGCTGGGCAAGGACGCCGGCGGGCTCTCGGCCTCGACCATCGCCCGGCTCAAGGACGCCTGGTCGGACGAGCACCTGCGCTGGAGCAGGCGCGATCTCTCGGCCAAGCGATACGTCTACTTCTGGGCCGACGGCATCCACGTGCAGGCCCGTCTGGAGGACGATTCGCAGTGCCTGCTGGTCATCATCGGTGCCACCCCGGAGGGCAAAAAGGAACTCGTCGGCCTCATCGACGGCGTGCGCGAGAGCGCCCAATCCTGGAGGGAGTTGCTTCTCGACCTGAAGCGGCGCGGACTTGCGATGGCGCCCGAGCTCGCGGTCGCCGACGGCGCGCTCGGCTTCTGGCAAGCGAGCGAGGAGGTGTGGCCGAAGACCCTCGGCCAGCGCTGCTGGGTGCACAAGACCGCCAATGTCTTGAACAAGCTGCCGAAGAGCCAGCACTCAAAAGCCAAGCGGGCGCTCCAGGAGATCTGGATGGCTGAGACCAAGAAGGATGCACTCGTGGCATCTGACGCCTTCGTCGAGACCTGGGGCGTCAAATACGACAAGGCGGTCGAGTGCCTGATCAAAGATCGCGACGCGCTATTGGCCTTCTACGACTTCCCGGCCCAGCACTGGAAGCACCTGCGCACGACCAACGTCATCGAGAGTTCGTTCGCGACCATCCGCCACCGCACGGTACGCTCCAAGGGATGTCTTTCGAACAAAACCGCGCTCACCATGATCTTCAAGCTCGCCGAGGCCGCCGAGAAAAGCTGGCGTCGCCTCGATGGTCACAATCAGTTGCCGAAAATAATCCTCGGCGTAAAGTTTACCGACGGAGTTGAAGTCCTCAGATCGCAAGCTCAAACCGCCGCCGCCTGATCCCCTTCGTCACCAACATTTGACAATAGCTCATTGATCGCCCGCGATAAGCGCCTCGCGACAATCGACTACGCATTCGGTTCCGCCTGCTTAAAGCTTCGCCAAATACCCGGGACGTGAGCGCAGTATGCCGAGCGCCAAAGTCCTTCCAGCATTAGCACTGGCTGGATCAGTGCTGCCTGCATCGGCTGATCTAATCGGCACACTGGTCAGTGCGTCGCAGATTACATTACAAATTGAGTTCGGTCTTAGCGCCGGTGGTTTTGTCACTACGGCCGATTTCACCGGCAATTCATTGGGAACTAAGTTCGTATTGGGTGGAACTACTTTTTCTGCTGGTCCTAGAAATTTTACATTTACCGATACCGCCTTTGCGGGGCTCTCGATTGTGGAAACGTCAGATAATTTCCCATCTGGTGGTGTTACTGAAAGCCTCGTCGGTGACGTGCTGACGCTATCCGCACCCTCTACCACCGACAGGACGTTCACCGCAGATTTCAGCATTGCCCCTCAAACAACCCCGCTCCCCGCCGCTCTTCCCCTCTTCGCCACCGGCATCGGCGGCTTAGGTCTGCTCGGCTGGCGCAGGAAGCGGAAGGCACAATAGCTGACATTGAACTCATATTGTGACAAGCGGAGGCGGAGTTTTCAAGAAAGTTTTCGCAAAGGTTTTGCCGACACTCTCGGCAATTTGCTTTTTTAACCGCCGCTTATTTCGTGCCCGACGGCGATGGGTAACGCTGACTTGCTCAATCGGCTTCTCCGGGAAAGGAACCGGGATCGTAAAAATAAGTGCGTCACGCCGTTCGATCAAAAATGTTCGCCAGAAAGCGTCATAATCAAAATAGCAGCCCCGCATATGATAGACCGATTTTGCAAGTTGCTCCCGGTTGCTCACACCAGCGAGAGCGTGGACCCCAAGCACGTCGGCGATAAACTCGACACCCGCAAGAAGCAGACTAGGCGGCGCAATGTCGTGGCACGCTCTCGTTCCTGCCCGAATTAGCTCAGCTTGACCTTTTCTTCCTTGGATACGGCCAACCAACACGGCCTGTTCAGCCGTACAGCCGGCAAAGTGACCCGGAATGATCGTGAACGAGACTTCGTAAAGCGCAACGTCGTCCTTGTCGAAAGTGAGCGAGATGTCACCTTCGGAATGCCATTGCGGATTGAAAGACATCGAAATGGAATAGCAATTTCCGTCAATAGTCTCGCTCCAAAAAATCGATCGGCTCTGCAAGATCTGTTCATAAAATCTATCGCTCACGTGGGCGGCCAAATAAAGATGGTGGAATTTCAGAATGTCCCTGCGAGCTTTTTTATCGAAGCTTTTGGCAAGATATTCGGTGACGTATTTGTTCGGATAGTTCGGAAAACGACTTGTCAAGGCACGCGCGCCGCAATGATTTAAAGTGCGGACGACCTCCAAGTGGCCGAGAATGACTGCGAGGAATGATTCATCGGTTACCGACGCACGAAACCGAGACAGAATCGTCAAAAAATCAGAGCTGAAAGCCTTGCGGATGATGTGGGCGATACCCACACAGATTGATTTCGCAAACGAGCCATAGTGCGCCCCTCCAGAGGGGCGCGCGGCAACAACTAAAGCCACCGCCGCCGATATGATCATGGGCAAACGAGCCAGTATGGATTTCACTTCGTCGCCCCGCCAAGTCCGAGTACCGGCGTACGTAGGTCTATAAGATTGTAATGGCGTCGTACAGTCTCAAAATAACCGGCGCACCATAGCCGGCGGATAAGTTCGGGGTTTTTAGCAAGAGCTGTAGCCAACTTCGGCGTCAAACGCTGCGTTAATTACTCTCTCACTTGTTGGCTTTCAGCGATCCCGCGCGACTTGACGACGCAGGGACGAGTCATGTCACGCCGCCTGCTTGGTTGCGGTCAGGACCGTCGATGGTGTGGGGCTCCAATCGATAAACTGCTTGTTGGTCACTGGACAACAAAAGATTGCTGCGCGAAACGCCGTGGGGTCCGTTCCGGCTACTTTATCTTTTAATGGCATCGTTGCGAGTTCTTCAGCGACGCTCATATTGCCTCCTCGGGTAGTTGAGGGGCGCGCGCCGCTGGTAGGCATACCAATGACGCCGCCCCAAATGTTGCTTGCTGCGATTTTTTGTTCGGCCAATGTTATAATCCGCGTCGCGACAGCTTCCATGACGCGTTTATTTTCGTCCTGGTATTGATGTCGGTCGTAAACGCTCGCGATGCCGCCCTCTTTATGGTTTTGAACGCGGTTCATCGCATCGCGACCGTGACCAAGGCCCGTCACTGTCGTTCCGTGGGTTCGACGAAGGTCATGCGGCGTCGCGCGCGGTTCGGTACCATTATCTGTTCGCAAATCTGGCGCATCGTTGTGGCCAAGTCCCACACTTGTCCAAAGACGGAGCCGGTATCGCCGGTGTCTAGCTCTGCAAGGACATCGCGCACCGGCTGCGGGAGCCAGACCCGATGAGTTTGCGCGTTCTTGGTTCCGGGCCATTTGGTCGCTGCCTCGGGCGCTCCAGGCAAGGTCCACCATCCATCGACAATCTGCTCGTATCGCATGTGGGCGACTTCGCCGGGCCGCTGGCCGGTCAGGAGTAGCACCTTGAGCGCCATTCCGGGCAATCCCGCATTGCCAAAAGCCTGCCAGAACAGCGGCACCTCAGCGTCCGACAACACTCGTTCGCGGCTGACTGTTTCGTGGCGCTCGACGCCACGGCACGGATTGTTGGTCAGGATTTCTTGACGACTGGCCCAAGTGAAAATAGCCGAAGCCGACGCTAGAACCTGATTGGGCGGCGACTGGTCCACCGACCTTGCCAAGCACGGATCGCACGTCCGCACGAGTTATCGCCCCGGCGTCTAGCTCGCCTCACGCTGGGAGCAGGTAGCGGCGGACAAGAGTTTCTGCCTGCTTCCAACTTTTATTTTTCCGCTTGGCACGCTCTTCGACGTACAAGGTCGCCAGTGCGGCGAAGGTGGTGGACTGGCGACCGATACGCTTTTCTGCGGCAGGGTCTTTGCCATCCCGAACGACTGCAAGCATCAACTCCGCCGCTTTGGTGCGCGCATCCGCCAAGCCAATCGCCTTGGCGTCGCCAATATGAAACCACCGGGAGCGATTGCGATAGCGATAGATCACCTTGTAGGCACGGTAGCCGGAAGGCTGCACCTGGAGCGCCAATCCCTTCTGATCTGTATCCCAAACTAAAAAGGCGTGACTTTGCGGTGGCAGCTTCTGGACATACAGCACAATGAGGCGGCGTTTGTTGATTGCTCGCTTTTGCATCTCGTACCAGCTAATGCTCAGCTAACGAAACATGCGAAATTGGACTAAATGGTAGTAAATGCCCTGAAGATATGAAATGCAAGAAGTACCTGATTTCATTGCACAACTTGAACGAAATTAAACGGCGTTGAATGACGTTTTGCGTATGGAAAGGTTAACGGCAGAGCCGCACGGAGCGTGAACACATGGCCTACGCGCGGCGGATCGTGGTGTTCCTGATCGTCCTCCTGACCGCCGTGCCTGCGGCCGCGGCCGCAGTGAACATCGTCACCATTGGGGCCAGCAATACCTCCGGCTGGGGCGTCGGCGCGCAGAACGCCTATCCGGCGCTGTTGCAGGCGATGCTGCGTAAAAAGGGCATCAACGCTAACGTGACCAATGCCGGCGTGCTCGGCGATGTTACTGCCGGCATGCTTCGCCGTTTGGACGGCGCCGTGCCGAGGGGCACCGACATTGTCATCCTGCAGCCGGGCGCCAACGATCTTCGCTTTTTCGGCACCAAGGAAGCGCGTGCCGCCAATATCGCCGCGATGGTCAGCCGGCTCCGCGCCCGCGGCATCCGCGTCATCGTTTACGATCCGCCGGAAATCCCGTCCGATTTCTATCAGTGGGACCACATTCACTTTAACGGGGCGGCGCACGCCAAGATCGCCGCGACGCTTACCGACGAGGTGATCGCGGCATTGAAAGCTCACCCGATCGCCGAACCTGCCGCCGCCCCTGCCGCCGGCGTCCCCGCTCCCGAACCAGCGGCACCGCCAAAGCAGTAATTGCGTTTTCAGGGTCGCGCCGAGCCTGCCCCGCTCAGCGGGTCCCGCCGTGTCATACTAAGTCCTGATTCGAGACGGCACTCGGAACCATGAGCACGGCCCACACCGTATCGCGACGCTCGCCCCGACGGTTCGCACGCGGCACGGTCCTCGTGCCGCTCGCGATCCTGATCGGTGTTTCGATCACCGGCATCGCGTTCATATCGTACGCGCTGTGGCCAACCTGGCCGACTTCGCCGATCCCCCTCGATGCGCCGTCTGTGCCGGTCACGGTCGCAGGTGTCTTGTTTGACGTGCCACCCGCGGCGATCCGCATTCCCGTGCAGCGCCATCCCGGACCGCACGACAGGATCGACCTCGCCTTTCTGTGGCCCTCGCTCACGCCGCCGCAAGTCGACCCGAAATCGAATGTCACGGCGAGCCCGAGTTCTACCGACGGCGATGCCGGCGCGGCGCGGACGAACGCCGGCGAAGACCGCATGTTCGTAACGATCGCCGGCCTCGGCAGCGTGCTGCCGCCGCTTGAGCGGCTGCGCTCGATCTATCCGCGTTATGTCGAGGCGCAGGCCACTGCGGGACCGGATGGTCTCGCCGTCCTTCCGTTTCGAGCCGGAACGCCCTACCAGAACGAGGACCTCGTCTATGTGACCGCGAAACCGGAGCAGTTCTTCGCGCGCTGCACGCGGCCGGGCCGCGCCGTGCCGGGGACGTGCATCAGCGAGCGTGCGCTCGACACGGCCGAGATCACACTGCGCTTTCCACGCGATTGGCTGCAGGACTGGCAAAGCGTCGCGGCCGGTCTCGATCGCCTTATGACGCAACTGCATCGGCAGAACTAGCGGAGGCGGCGCGCAGCGCCTCTTGTGCTATTCGAGATCGCTGCCGAGGATCGCCATCTGGAAATTATAGGAACGCTCGTTGTCTTCGTCGTCGACAAACAGCACGCCGACGAACTCTTCGCCGATATAGACCTCGGCCGAATCCTCCTTTTTCGGCCGCGGCACCACGCGGATGCGCGCGTTGCCGAACAGCTTCTTGAGGTAGGCGTCGAGCTTTCTGACTTCTTGAACGTCCACGTCAGTCTCCCATCACGCCGCGCCGCATAGCATGGGCCAGCGGCGACAACAATGCCGATGGGGGGACCCGGCGAAATCAGATTTCTTCGAGGAACATCTGATCCATGCTGCGCGCCGGTTCCGGACATCCGGCCTTCCCCACCACCCTGGCTGGCACGCCCGCAACTGTGACGTTGTTCGGCACCGGCTTGATCACCACGGAGCCCGCGGCGATCCGCGCGCAATGCCCGACCTCGATGTTACCGAGGATCTTGGCCCCGGCCCCGATCATGACGCCGTAGCGGATTTTCGGATGGCGATCGCCGGCCTCCTTGCCGGTGCCCCCGAGCGTCACGTCGTGCAGCATCGACACATCGTCCTCGATAACTGCGGTCTCACCGACCACAAGTCCGGTGGCGTGATCGAGGAAAATCCCGCGACCGATCTTTGCCGCCGGATGGATGTCGCACTGGAATACCGACGATGCGCGGCTTTGCAGATAATGGGCAAAATCGCGCCGCCCCTTGGTCCACAGCCAGTGCGCCAGGCGATGGGTCTCGATGGCGTGGAAACCCTTGTAGTACAGGACCGGCTCCAGCAGCCGGCGGGTCGCAGGATCGCGATCGACCGTGGCCATGATGTCGGCGCGGAAGCTCTCGCCGATGGTGGGTTCATCCCGCAACGCGTCCGTGTAGGCCTGCCGGATCAATTCACCCGACAAGGCGGCGTGATCGAGCCGCTCGGCCAGCCGATACACGACGGCGCCCTCGAGCGCGTCGTGGTGCAGGATCGACGAATAGATGAAGGTGGCGAGTTCGGGCTCCCGCCGAGCTACATCTTCTGCCTCGCGGCGGATGCGGCCCCAAACCGGATCCACCGTATCAAGTGCAGGCTTCGCCTGGTACTGCGCCATCGGACATGTCTCCCCTGCTCCTGGCGGCGTGACCTTTATCATATTGTGCTGCACAAGCGCCAAATCCAAGGGTGCCAGCGTGTCGTCCGCTGGCAGACCTAACTCGTTCAATGGCCTCGACTATCGGCCTATGGCCGACCTTCCAGGAACTCGATCACGCCCGACTTATAGGCGCGATCGCCAACCGCCAGCATGTGGTCGCGCTTTGGGATGGGAAGAGCTCTCGCACCTGGGATCAGCGCTGCAAGCTGTTCGGGCGAACCGGCGATCGGGTCCATGGTACCGACCGCGACTAACAGGGGCACTGCGATGCGGCCGACCTCGGCCCGGCTGAGCGTCTGGCGGGAGCCCCGCAGGCACGCCGCGAGCGCCCGAAGGTCGGATTTGGTCTGCTCCGCGAACGCACGAAACATCATCGCTGTCGGGTCCGACACCTCCGCCAGCGAAGGAGCTTCAAGCGCCTCGGCGATCGTATCCGGCAGCCCAACGCCCTCGACGAGGCGCATACCGAGCCCGCCAAGAACCGCCGAACGAACGCGACCGGAGTGCGCGAGTGCGAGGAATGCCGTGTTCCGCGCCCCCATGGAGTAACCCATCACGTCGGCGCGGCCGAGGCCGAGATGGTCGACCAGCGCGCGAACGTCCTCCGCCATGATCGAACTGTGATAGGCCGCCGGCTCGTAGAGCTTACTCAATTCACCGTGGCCGCGATTGTCGAGCGCAATGACTCGCCGGCCTGCCCGCGTTAGCGTCGTGACCCAACCGGGCGATATCCAATTCACCTCTTTGTTGGAGGCAAACCCGTGCACGAGCACGATCGGCTCGCCCTCCCCTTCATCAAGGTAGGCGATCTCCACGCCATCATGAGTAAATCGCGGCATCGATCGACCATAGCCGGTCGCGCACCGCATTTCATCCCGCGCTCTTTCGCGAGCTCCGCAACGCAAAAGCACACCGAATGCAACGCAGGCCGCGAGACGGCACTCTAACGGCGGCGGCGGTACAGTCGCGTCATGGGAGGGTCGTCATGCGGCGATTTTGGATCGCAGGCGTCGGCGCGCTATGCCTCGTTGCGAGCGCGCCGGTACGCGCGCAGATTTCCGACGATGTGATCAAGATCGGCGTGCTGACCGATCTGTCGGGACCGGCATCGACGGCGACCGGACCCGGTTCGGTCACCGCAGCCCAAATGGCGGTCGACGATTTCGGCGGTTCTGTGCTCGGCAAACCGATCACGGTGATTTCCGCCGATCATCAGATCAAGCCCGACATCGCCGCCGGCATCGCTCGTCAATGGTACGACATCGACCACGTCGATCTGATCGTGGACGTGCCGGTGTCCGCCGTCGGCCTCGCCGTACAAAATGTCGCCAACGACCGAAAGCGGCTCTTTATCACGCACTCGACCGGAACCGCCGATTTCCACGGCAAGTTCTGTTCGCCCTATACGATGCAATGGGTGTTCGACACCCGCGCGCTTGCGGCCGGCACCGCGCAGCAGGTAGTCAAACGCGGTGGCGACACCTGGTTCTTCCTTACCGCCGACTACGCTTTCGGCACGTCGCTTGAACGCGACGCCACTCAGGTGATTACGCAAAACGGCGGCAAGGTGCTCGGGTCGGTCCGCCACCCGTTCGCGACGCCCGATCTCTCGTCATTCATTCTGCGGGCGCAAGCCTCGAAGGCAAAGATCATCGGCCTCGCCAGCGGCCCGCCCGACAACATCAATGCCATCAAACTCGGCGGCGAATTCGGCATCTTCAAAGGCGACCAGCAGATGGCGGGACTGTTGGTGCTGATCACCGACGTCAATGCGCTCGGGCTCAAAGCGGCGCAGGGCCTGGTGCTGACAACGTCGTTCTACTGGGACATGGACGACAAGACGCGGGAATGGTCGAAGCGTTTCTTCGCCAAGATCGGCAAGATGCCGACGATGTGGCAAGCCGGCGTGTACTCGTCGGTCATGCATTATCTCAACGCCATCAAGGCGGCGGGCACCGACGAGCCGCTTAAGGGCGCGGCCAAGATGCAGGAGACACCGGTCGAAGACTTCTTCGCCCGTAACGGCAGACTGCGCGAGGACGGGCTGATGGTGCACGACCTCATCCTCGTCCAGGTCAAGACGCCGGAAGCGTCGAAATACCCGTGGGACTACTACGCAATCCTCGCGCATATCCCAGGCGATCAGGCCTTCGGTCCGCCCGATCCGGCCTGCGCGCTGGTCAAGAAATAGCTGGCCGTAATCGCAATTCGGCCTGCCGCACGCGCCCCGCCTTGCGCCAGCGGATATAGCGCAGCGTCACGCGCTCAGTCGCCGCTTTAAGCGACGACACGAACCCGAACAGCATGAACGCTGCCCAAAACAGCCACATGGCGAAGTCGAGCGCGGTCATCGTGAGCATGATGGCGGCGCGGCCGAGAAGCTTGACGATGGCGCGGGTCTTGCCGCCCTTAGCGGCGGCGAGCCGCGCCAGCCGTGACATGTCCTGCGGGCCTTCGGCGACCTGTAGACTTTCGAGCGCAGCCTGCGTGCCGGCTTTGCTTTCGACGCGTCCAACGTCGCTGACGAGATCGACAAGACCTCCGGCCTCCTCGACCTTGACCGCATCGCGCGCCATACGAACTGCCAGCGCCGGCTGCGAGAATGACACGCGCGACAGCGCTCCCCAATCGACCACCTCGCGGAGCGAGTGGCCGATCCATCCGGTCATCCGCGCGGTCAGGCGGCCGGGGCGCCGCGCCGCCTTGACGACGGACAGACCGACCCGCGCGGGCGTTGCGCTGCCGGCCGAAACGTAAGTGCCCACCGTAATCGCCAAACCCACACCGGCGAGGCCGAGGACCCAAGGGTCGCCTTGCTGGCCGGTCAGATAGCGCGTGCCTTCACGGGCGGCGTCGCGGATGTCGCCGAAGACGAAGAGATCGCCAACGGCAGTGCCTGCAAGGCTTGCCATGTCTTCGGGCTCGCCCGTCCACAGACCGCGGACAAATCGCCCGGCCGTGTGCGTCATGGACGAAGCATTCGCGCTCGCGGCCTTGACCTGATCGGCCAGAGCCGGATCGATCGCCACGTTGCGGTCGGCGGCGAGTTCGACAAAGCTTCGCGCCAGATCGGCATCGCCGGATGCCAGGGCCGCGCGGATTTCCCGGTCCGCGACGTCGCGATCGAATACGCCATCGAGGGCCTGACCGCTGATCTTGACGGGATCGTCCTCGGACGTACGCACATGCGCCTCCGTCCCGGCGCGAACGACCGCAAGCGCCGCAAACCCGAACAGTGCCGCCCCCATTAGCGCAAAGGCCGGATGGCGCACGGCATTGAGTATGAATCGTTGACCCATGGACGAATTTCCAAACCAATGTCGAACCTCGAAACTGCGCTACATGGGGGAATGTTTGCGGCTTTTTGACAACGGGGCCGTCCCGGGCAATGCATTCCTAGGAATCGGCCCGCGGGGCCGCTATGGTGGCGCCGTTGCTGCGGCGCTCCATCTGGGTGGACCTCTCGTATCATGACGGATTCGGTCGTTCCTCACTTCCACAATGACGCCGGCGTCCCGGTCATCGAGATCGGCGCCAAGGAGTTTATGTGCGTCGGCGCCTTACCGCCGTTCGATCATCCTCACGTCTATTGCGACATGGGGGAGGACGCCGAGTACATCTGCCCGTATTGCTCGACGCTTTACCGTCATGACCCGGCGCTGGCGTCCAATGCGGCGCGGCCGGCGGAATGCGCGCTGAAAGACCAAGCAGCCTGAAGCATCTTCCGGGAGCGAGCGCCTGACGTCCTCGCGTATCGTTGTCGTCGCCGGCGCCGGCATCGCCGGCCTGACCACTGCGCTTGCGCTCGCCCGGAACGGCTTCCGCGTCGCTGTTCTCGAACAGGCTGAACGGCTCGAGGAGACCGGCGCGGGAATTCAATTATCGCCGAACGCGGCACGCACCTTGATCGAGTTGGGCTTGCGTGACCGGCTGCTGCCCCATGTCGTAGCGCCCGTGGCACTGCGCGTGCTCAACGCCCGAACCGGCCGCGAAATTGTCCGCATGCCGCTCGGGCGCTCGGCGGAGCAGCGCTACGGCGCGCCGTATTGGTCGATCCATCGCGGCGATCTACAAGCCGCGCTCAGCGCCGCCGTCCACGCCAATGTCGACATCTCATTGAAGCTCGGCATGCGCGTGGAGGACTTCGCCGCGTATCACAACGGCGTCACCGTCTCGGCGCGCAGCCGCACCGGCGCGTGGGACGAGCGCGGTTTCGCGCTCATCGGCGCCGACGGGCTTTGGTCGCGCACGCGCGAACGCATGGGATTTACCGACCCGCCGAGCTTCGCGGGGCGCGCTGCCTGGCGCGCCGTGGTGCCGGCCCGGAAAGTCGCGCCCGAATTCCGCGAGCCCATGCTCCATCTTTGGCTCAGCCGCGCCGCCCATCTGGTGCACTACCCGGTGAAGGCCGGCGCTGCCGTCAATATCGTGGTGATCATGGCCGACAGCTGGAACGCGCCGGGCTGGAGCGCGCCCACGAGCCGCAGCGAATTGCTGCAACGCGTGGCGGCCGCAGGCTGGACGCCGCTGGCGCTCGCCCTCGTCAACGCGCCGGATGCCTGGCTGAAGTGGGCGCTCTACGAGCGGCGCAGACTCAGCAGTTGGTCAAAGAGTCGGTCGCGCTTGTCGGCGATGCCGCGCATCCGATGCTGCCGTTTCTCGCACAAGGCGCGGCCATGGCGATCGAAGACGGAGCCGTGGTGGCGCGATGCCTCGCTCGGATGCCGGACGATCCGGAACAGGCCTTGCGCACCTATTGGGCAGTGCGGCACGCCCGCGCAACAAAGGTGCAGCGCCTCGCCGCCCGCAATGGTGAGGTCTACCACTTCGCCGGGCTGCGCGCGGCCGCGCGGAACACCGCCATGCGGCTCATGGGCGGCGCGGCCCTGTTGCACCACTACGATTGGCTCTATGACTGGCGGCCTCCTGCGGGATTGTCGATGTCCTGACGGGTCCATACCCAGGCGGAAGACCGTGGGGTGGCCGGGGGGTGACCAGGGAGGGGACCGCCGTCATGCCAACAGCCGCTAGCCCTTTGTTTCCGGCCACGGTCGCCGGCAGTCTGCCGAAGCCCGCCTGGCTCGCCGAGCCGAACCGGCTGTGGGCGCCCTGGCGTCTGGAAGGCAAAGACCTGGAGACCGCCAAAGCCGACGCGACATTGATCGCGCTCAAGCTGCAGGAGGATGCCGGCATCGACATCGTCAGTGACGGCGAGCAGGCGCGTCAGCATTTCGTTCACGGCTTTCTCGAAGCCGTCGACGGCATCGACTTCAATCGGCGCGTCGAGATGGGCATCCGTAACGATCGCTACAAGGCGATGTGCCCGACCGTGGTCGGCGAGCTTCGCCTGCGCAGCCGCGTCCACGCGGCCGAGGCGCAACTGGCGCGCGCTCACACGACTAGAAAGCTGAAATTCACGTTGCCCGGGCCGATGACCATCGTCGACACCATCGCCGACGCCCACTATGGCGACCGCGTAAAAATGGCGATGGCTTTTGCGGCACTGCTCAACGAGGAGGCACGCGCGCTTGCGGCCGACGGCGTCGATGTCATCCAATTCGACGAACCGGCATTCAATGTTTACATGGATCACGCCGCAGGCTGGGGAATTGAGGCACTGCATCGCGCCATCGAGGGTCTCAACTGCACGACCGCCGTGCACATCTGTTACGGCTACGGCATTACCGCCAACATCGAGTGGAAAGCGACGCTGGGTTCGCAGTGGCGGCAATACGAACAGTTCTTCCCGGCCTTGGCGAACAGCCGCATCGATCAAGTCTCGGTTGAATGCATCAATTCACGCGTGCCGATGAGCGTGCTCGCGCTGCTTAACGGTAAAGATATATTGATCGGCGTCATCGACGTCGCCACCGACAAGGTCGAAACGCCTGAAGAAATCGCACGCGTGATCGGCGAAGTCATGGCCTATGTGCCGAAGGAAAAAATCATCGCCTGCACCAATTGCGGCATGGCCCCGATGCGCCGCGAAATCGCCGCAATGAAGCTCGAAGCACTGGGCCGGGGCGTCGCGCTGGCACGCAAGACATTCGGTTGAGTGTTACACGGTCGAGTGTCACGCGCCGGTTGTTCTTCTAGCGTCACATCATCCCGTCAGAGTATGCGTCCGTCAGAGTTCAGTGAACTGCCAGGTAAGTCCCGCCAAAGTAACCACCGATACAGCAAACCAACAAAGAGCCGGATCGGCGCCCTTTCGCCCGTCCGATAGGTAGCATTTTGTTAAAGTTTTGCCGATTGGATGGAAGAAAATCGAACAGGGAAAGCGACAATGCAAGTGCCGTTCGTCACTACCGTTTCATTCGCCGACCGCGATGGCATGCGGGTGAATCTGCAATACGGTGTCTCCGCTGGAAGCGAACATGAAGCGCGCGGCGAGCTCGAACGGCGGCTGCTGAACCAGGAAATCCATTGCTATTCAATTCTTGAGATCAGGCGCGCCACGTCGGGCGAAGAAGCCGAGCTCAATCTTCCAGCAGGCACCATCATCCTGTTGAATTAATCGGCAATCGGCCGAAACGGGATCGGCTCTGCCGCGCCGTTATGCTTCGAGCAGTTCGCGCAGCACTACCGCGTGACTGAGATCGAGTTCGCGGGTCGCGGTCAGTAAAGTCGATCCTCGCCCCTTGATCATCGCGCGCAGCTCATCGAGCTTGTCCTTGTGCGCGGCGATTTCCTCACGATAGCGGCGGCGAAATTCCGCAAAGAGCTTCGGGTCGTGGCTGTACCATTTGCGCAGCTCCGTTGACGGCGAAAGGTCCCGCGGCCAAGCGTCGAGCTTGAGCGCCGCCTTGGACAAGCCGCGTGGCCACAAGCGATCCACGAGAATCCGCAGTCCGTCTTGTGGCGCCGCATCGTCGTAAACGCGCTTGATGGCGATCGAAGGCCGTGCGGCCCGGATTCGACCGGTCCGCGGCTTCGCGGTGCTTCTCGTCGTGCGGCTCTTCTTCATTTGCTCGCAGCGCAGCAGGACTTTCTTCGATCATGCCGCATGCTTTGCCCCATGACGAGCGCCCTTGCGGCGAATCGACTTGCAGTGGTCATCTGGCTTCCGTGCCATAGGCGGGACGACGATGACCGACAGCCCGAGCAAGACCGCCGAGATTGGAGCGGTCAAGGCCGCCGTTGACAAGATAGGCTCACGAATTTGTTGCGTCCGATCCGGGAATTCCGCCTGACCTATCTGCCGCTGGTCACGGTCTATTTCGCCTAGGGCGCACTCGGCCTCATCGACGTCAGCCGGGATATCTGGATCAAGGAGCGTCTGACGCTGAGCCCCGCCGAACTGGCCGGCATCGCTGTGTGGTTGAGCCTGCCATGGACCATCAAGATGGTGTTCGGAGAACTGGTCGACAGCGTGCCGATCTTCGGCTCGCAGCGAAGGTCCTATGTGGTGATCGGCGCGCTGATGACGGCATGCGGCCTCCTGGTCCTCGCCGGCACAGCCGTCGGATGGATTGCTTTTGCGCCGGCCGAGCGGCTCTACATTCTCGGCGCCATGCTTGTCGTGATCGGCAGCGTCATTCAGAACGTCGTCGCGGAGGCCATGTCGACGGAAGTCGTCGCGCGGCGCGACGCCTCCGGGAACGCGCGGCCCGAAGAGGAGGTTCGCGCCGAAATCGGCATGGTACAGGTCATCAGCCGGCTGGCGTTGTGGGTCGGCATCCTGTCGGTCGCGGGTCTCTCCGGCTGGCTTGCCGGCATGTTCGACCATGAGACGGTGTTTCTGCTCGGCCTGACGGTGCCGGCGATCTCGGTGATCGGCGTGCTTTTGAACCGGCTGGAGACGCACGAGCGGCGGCCGCTTGACTGGCGCATCCTCGGCGGCGGGATCGCGTTCGGCGCCGCGATTTTGATGCTTGCGCTCCTTCCCATCCCGTTCGGGCAGGAATTGATTTTCACGCTCTCGATCGTCGTCATTTGCACGATGCTCGTCATCGTCACCCGAGAGCTCGATGCCGAGACACGGCGGGCGATCCTGTTCACCAGCACGTCATCTTTGTGTTTCGGTCGGCGCCGTCGGTCGGCGCCGTCGGTCGGCGACGGTTACTTCTGGTGGACTCTCGACGTTCTCAAGTTCGACGCGACATTCTACGGCACGCTCCGGCAGATCGCGGCGCTGATCGCCATTGCGGCGCTTTGGCTGTTCAGCAAGGAGATCACCGAATATTCGGTGACCACCGTGCTGTTCTGGCTCGTCATCGCCGGCGGCATTCTGGCGCTGCCAAGCATCGGACTTTATTACGGCGTGCAGGATTGGACCGAGGCGATGTTCGGGTTCGGCGTGCGGCCTATCGCCATCTTCAATGCCGCGACGGCGTCGCCGTTCACCGAACTCAGCATGATTCCGCTGCTGTCGCTGATCGCGTTCTACGCGACCCCCGGCCACCGGGCGACCTGGTTAGCGCTGATGGCGTCGCTGATAACACGGCGCTGGTGGCCGGCCAGCTGCAGACCAAATATCTCAATCAGATTTTCGTCGTCAGCCGCAGCGATTATGGGCAGCTTGGCTACTTGCTGATCGCCTCTGCGGTCGTCAGCTTGATCCTTCCGCTTGTCGCCATCGCGATGTTCGGCCGGCGCATCTGGCCGCCCCGCTTGGACAGCGGCGCTTGTCAGCGATCGCTGCGCGACAGCACCTCCATCAACTCGCCGACCTTCTTGCGCTGCTCAGCCTTGTTGCCGGACGAAATGGCATGTTCGACGCAATGGGCGACATGGTCGGCGAGGATCTCCTCCTCGGCCCGGCGCAACGCCGCGCGCGCAGCTGAGAGCTGTGTCACGATGTCGATGCAATAGCGGTCGTCCTCGACCATGCGGGCGAGGCCGCGCACCTGGCCCTCGATGCGCTTCAAACGCTTCAATACCGACGTCTTGGCAAGCGGCTGCATGGGAGCTATATACCCCTACCGGGTATGGGTTTCAAGCAGGTTCAGCCGTGGATCATTCGTCGCATCGTCATGACAGCGCCACTACCGTAATCGATCCGGTATGCGGCATGACGGTCGATCCGCAAAAGATGCCGCACCGGCACACGCATCAGCACCAGAACTACTGCTTCTGCTCGGCCGGATGCCGCACGAAATTCGCCGCCGATCCCGGAAGGTATCTTGCTCCGCAGCCGGCCACACCGGCGGCGGACGTTCCGAGCAGCACGATCTACACCTGCCCCATGCATCCCGAGGTCCGCCAGATCGGCCCGGGCTCGTGTCCGATCTGCGGCATGGCGCTCGAACCCGAGGCGGGCGGCGCCGACGACAACGGCGAACTCGCCGACATGTCGCGCCGGTTTTACATTTCAGCCGCGCTGACGTTGCCTGTCTTCGTCATCGAAATGGGCGGTCACTTCGGCTTGCTGCGTCTGCCAGCCGGCGTGTCGAGCGTCATTCAGTTCGTGCTGGCGACACCGGTGGTTCTGTGGGGCGGCTGGCCGTTCTTCGTCCGTGGCGCGCGTTCGCTCGTCAGCCGCAACCTCAATATGTTCACGCTGATCGCCATGGGGACCGGCGTTGCCTATCTGTACAGTGTGATCGCCACATTCGCGCCCGGCCTGTTTCCCGCAGCCTTCCACGACGAGCATGGCGGCGTTGCGCTTTATTTCGAGGCGGCAGCGGTCATCACCGTGCTTGTGCTGCTCGGCCAGGTGCTGGAACTGCGGGCCCGCGCCTCGACCTCGGGCGCGATCCGCGCGCTGATAGATCTCGCACCCAAGACGGCGCGGCGTGTCAGAAAAGACGGCGGAGATGAAGACGTACCGCTGGACGATGTTGCCGTCGGCGACGAACTGCGGGTCCGGCCCGGCGAGAAAGTGCCCGTCGACGGTGTGCTGATCGAGGGCCGCTCCGCCGTCGACGAGTCGCTCGTCACCGGCGAGTCAATGCCGGTCACAAAGGAGCCGGGCGGAAAGCTGATCGGCGGCACCCTCAATCAAAGCGGCGGCTTCATCATGCGCGCAGAGAAAGTCGGCCGCGACACGATGCTGGCCCATATCGTCGCGATGGTCGCGGCGGCTCAGCGTTCGCGCGCGCCGATCCAGCGGCTGGCCGACCGGGTTGCGTCATGGTTTGTGCCGGCGGTGATTGCCGTGGCGCTCGCCGCCTTTGCGGCCTGGGCGATCTTTGGACCGCCGCCGCAACTCGCCTACGCGCTGGTCGCCGCCGTGACGGTGCTGATCATTGCCTGCCCATGTGCGCTCGGTCTCGCGACACCGATGTCGATCATGGTGGGCGTCGGCCGCGCCGCGCAATCGGGCGTTCTGATCAGAGATGCCGAAGCGCTGGAGCGCATGGAAAAGGTCGACACACTGGTCGTCGACAAGACCGGCACCCTGACCGAGGGCAAGCCGCGCGTGACCGCCCTCCTCCCAGCGCAAGATTACGACGAGACCACGTTGCTGCGTCTTTCCGCGGGCGTCGAGCGCGCGAGCGAGCACCCCCTTGCCTCCGCCATCGTGGCGGCGGCCGCCGAGCGCCACATCGAGCTTCCGCGCGTGCTCGGCTTCGACTCGCCGTCCGGCAAGGGCGCGCTTGGCACGGTCGAGCGCCGCCGCGTCCTGCTCGGCAACGTCAGATTTCTTGCCGAACTCGGCGTCGCCGTCGATCCGCTGCAAGGCGAAGCGGAGCGCTTGCGCAGCGAGGGTGCCACGGTGGTGTTTGTCGGCATCGACGGCAAGCTTGCCGGCCTGATCGGCATTGCCGACCCGATCAAATCAACGACCCGGGCGGCCCTCGACGACCTCAAGGCGCAGGGCATCGCGCTCGTGATGCTGACCGGCGACAGCCGAACCACCGCGCAAGCCGTCGCTGCGAAACTCGGGATCACGGATATCGAAGCGGACGTGTTGCCGGAACGCAAAAGCGCCATAGTGGAAGATTTGCGCCGCCGCGGCCGCATCGTCGCCATGGCGGGCGACGGCGTCAACGATGCTCCTGCGCTAGCCGCAGCCGATATCGGCATCGCCATGGGCGGCGGCACCGACGTCGCCATGGCGAGCGCCGGCATGACGCTGCTCAAAGGCGATCTCACCGGCATCGTGCGGGCGCGCAAGCTGTCGGCTGCGACCATGCGCAACATCCGGCAGAATTTGCTGTTTGCGTTCCTCTATAACGCGCTCGGCGTGCCGATTGCCGCCGGCGCGCTTTATCCGGTGTTCGGATTGTTGCTGTCGCCGGCGCTCGGCGCGGCGGCGATGGCGCTCTCCTCCGTCAGCGTGGTGATGAACGCGCTGCGGCTGCGTCATGCCGCGTTTTAGCTTATCGAAAAGCGGCGGGAATAAACGTGGTGCCTACGGATTGATGGCACGCTTGGCGCGTTCGACGATGTCCTTCGGCGTGTCGTAAAGCTCGCGCACCAGGCTTTGCACTTTGTCGCCCGACAGCGGTTCGATCGCGATGTGCAGGCGCTCGGAGTCCGCTAGGAAATCCTTATCCTTGACGGCGGCGTCGAAGGCGTCGCGCAACGTCGCGACCTGACCGGCAGGCGTGTCGGGCGGCGCCACATATAAGCGCATGAAGACCTGCTGGCTCACGACCAGCATGACGACTTTGCGATCCTCCTCGCGCTTCACGTATTTCCAGATCTCCGGAACGCCCATTTTGGTCAGCTCCGGATCGGGATCGCGGCCGACCTGGACCAGCACGTTTACTTTATGCTCGGTGATCCAATCGGGCCGCATCGATTTGAGGCTCGACCAGTCCCAGCCGCACACGCCGTCAATCTCGCCCCGCTCCATGGCGAGCGACGCTTCCGCCATTCCCGGGTAACCGGTCACGACCTCGAATTTCGCGCCCGATGTGTGCATGTGAAGGTAAGCGTAATCGCTCGACGAGCCGTGGCCGCTGGTCGCGCCAATGATGGTCTTGTTGGCGAGAGCGTCGTCGAAGGTCTTGATCTTCGATTTGTCCATGGTGACGCAGACCCGAACGCCGCTTTCCGCGGTGCCGAGAAAGACTAGCTTGGCCGGATCGAAGTCCATCTGCGGCTGGTCGTCGAGCAAGGGCCCTACGATGGCGCCCGGCATCGGCGCACCAAGGACAGTGCCGTCTTTTGGCGCAACGGCGCTCACATAGGCCGTGGCGCGGCCGCCGCCGGCTCCCGGCATGTCGCGGACGAGAAACGTCGGCCGGCCGGCGATGTGATTGCCCCAATAGCGCGCCAGCGCCCTGGCGTAGATGTCGTAGCCGCCGCCGGCCGACGATCCGACCAGAATCTCGACGGTCTTGCCCGAGTAAAAGTCGGCAGCCGTAACCGGCGCCGCGACGGCGGACAGACAAAGCGCCGCCACAAGCGAACCTCGCTCCATCGCTTTCCTCTCTGGAATCACTCTGCAGCGCTGTGCCGAGCCGCGAAATGCGCCTCGGGCCGCCTCAAGCCCAGATGATCGCGTAGCGTCGTTCCCGAATACTCGGTCCTGAACAATCCTCGCCGTTGCAATTCCGGGACCACAAGATTGACGAACTCATCGAACGCGCCGGGAAAATGGGCGGGCAGCACCATGAACCCGTCGGCGAGCCCGCCGGTAAACCATTCTTCGAAAATGTCGGCGATGCGTTTCGGCGTGCCATAGACCGCCCAGTGTCCGCGCGCCGCGGCAGCAACGTTATACAGGTCGCGCACCGTCATCTTCTCGCGCCGCGCCATTTCGAGAAGCGTCCGCGTAAACGTCTGTCCGCGATGGGTTTCGGGGAGGTCCGGGACCGGACCGTCGAGCGGATATTGGGACATGTCGTGGTGCAGGCGCTGCGACAGAATCGTCAGCGCCTTGGCGCTGTCAGTCTTGAGCCAGCCCTGCAGGCGGTCCAGTTGCTCTTTGGCCTGCTCGTTGGTATCGCCGATGATCGGCATCACGCCGGGCAGAATGGCAAGCTCGTCCGGCGAGCGGCCGTATTTCGGCAGCCGCTGCTTCAAGCTGTCGTAGCTGGCCTTGGCCGACTCCATGTCGCCGTTGACGACGGAAAACACCATCTCGGCGTGGCGCGCCGAAAGCTCCTGACCGGGCGGCGAGCCGCCGGCCTGGATGATGATCGGATGGCCCGACGGGCTGCGCTCGATGTTGAGCGGTCCCTTGACCGAATAGAAGCGGCCTTTGTGATCGAGCGGTCGAACCTTCGAGCGATCGAGATAGGTGCCGGTCGCCCGGTCGGCGACGATGGCGCCGTCCTCCCACGTGTCCCAGAGCCCGCGCACCACATCGACGAATTCTTCGGCGACCTCGTAACGCAGGTCATGCTCTTTGATGCGGTTCTGGCTGAAGTTGTGCGCCGCCGAATCGCGCGAGCTGGTCACGACGTTCCAGGCCGCCCGGCCACCGCTGATGTGATCGATGGTCGAAAAGGTGCGCGCCACATGGTACGGCTCGCAGAAGCTCGTCGATGCGGTTGCGCCGAGACCGACGTAACGGGTCACCAGCGCCAGAGCGGCGATCAACGTGGTCGGTTCGAACCGCGACTGGAACGACGGATGAAATTCGAACTCCATGGAGACGGAGTCCGAAATGAAGAACATGTCAAACTTTCCGCGCTCCGCGGTGCGCGCGGCCTGTTCGACCGCAGGCCAGTCGCTGTTGCTGGTCGCGGCTCCCTCGACGCGCCATCCGGCTGAATGATTGCCGGTGCCGAGCCAGAACACGGCCAGATGCATCTGACGTTTTTTTGATGAAGGCATAGCGGGTCACTGTCCTTGCCGAATTGAATTCGGCCGCGCCGTTGCTTCGGCTCGTTCTCGGCCTTTCGCGCCCCTTGCTGATCAGGCGGTAAGTTTAGTGCATGCCTACGACCCGGGAAAGCGCGCACAACGTGCAACGCCAGCGCCGGTCAGACGCCGCACCCGGATGCGCTGGCGATGAGACGAAGCGAACCGCCTCACTTGCAGCCGTTCGACACATAGCCCAGCAACGGGTTGAATTCCGCGGCCGTCAGGTAAGCCGCAAACGTTCCGCCTGGATACACCGGGGAATTGAAGGAGTTGACGGGACCAAACGAGGTCACGGCAATCAAGACATTGCTGTTGGCCCCTTCATTCGGATCGATATTGGTAACCCAGGCGCCGCCGCTCATGCCTTGAGTTGCATCCGTCACCGGCCCCCACTGAACGACAAGATTCGGCGAAGAGTCCGACCCCGAGCGGAATCGCGTCAGAAAAGAAAACAACACCGGGTGTTGCCTGAACGATTTCGGCGTCCAGAATATTCGCCGGATAGCCAACCCTGTAGGCATAGTTGGCTTTGCCTTTCCAATCGAGCACGTATGGCATCACGCCGGTCGGACTGGTGCCATTCACCAGGATCATCGCAAAGTCGTGCGCAAACGCGGTCGTCCAGGCTGCTTGCTGCTGCGCGTGATTCAACGACGCGTAATTGGCCGGCAGCGTCCACTGCGGGCCTACGGCGGCACACGCAACCTTGAACTGGGTTCCCGCCCCGTTCTGAAATTGCAGAACGAAAGTCCCCTTGGCAGGGTCAGGCCAAGGGCCCGTCGGATTGGACGGCAGGTCCTTTACGCAATGAGCCGCCGTCAGGAGCACATTCGGCTTGATGAATTGCGCGGTGCAGTCGAGCGTTTCGTTCGGATATTCCTTTGTCGGGCTGGGAATCTTCAACATGCCGACCCATTTGAACGGCGCTACAGTCGGGTTGCCGCTGAAATACTCAGGCGGCGTCGTTGCCTTTCCGACCTGCGCGAGCCGCGTGTTCGGACGTGCCGAAGTCGGCCCGATCGGACGGCCAAGAACACCATCCCGCGGCCGGAGGCTGGGCGTGGAATAGGACTTGCTGAGACTGGGCTGGTCCTGAAACAGCTCGCCGTCGATTCCGGCTGCGTGCGCAAACATGGTGCCGATGAGGCCCCCAATGCACGCCGCAGCAAGATAAAATCCGCGCATTTTTGCCCCCTTGGCGTTACACCAACCCTCGACCGGCAACGCTTGAATTGACCCGAGAGAAACGTCGCGCCGCCGATGATAGCAAGACGTGCAACAAAAGCGCAATTCGCGAAGCCCGCGCGCGTGCGGCCAAGATTCGCATGTGCTCCTTCGCCAGTCGCTTTGCACTGGACAATAGATACGGCTTATAGTCGCCGCATTCCGTCGCGGACGAGACGCCGCTAAGATTGAAGTTCGCCCATCATGAGCATCACATCATGAGCATCGCATCGCGCGGCTTGGCGGCAGCCACGTCGTCCCTCATTCTTCTGGCGCTGACCTGGTTCGCGACCGGCGCCAACGCGCAAGCGCCGGCCAAGCCGCTGAAGGATCAGGTCGTCGGCCACTGGCAGCTCGTCTCGGTGCTCTTCAATGGCAATCCGTCCTACGGCGCTGACCCGCAGGGCACCATGTTTCTCGACGCGGCCGGTCACTATGCGGTCATCGTGATCACCGCCGGGCAAGCCAGGAGCGTTGGGTATTACGGCACCTACACCGTCAACGAATCCGACAGTTCAATCACGCTGCACATCGACGCCAGCACTGGCGTCAACAACGCCGCCGGCCGCGACCAGCACCGCGCCGTGAGTTTCAATGGCGATGAAATGATTCAGGAAAATATTCGATCCGACGGCGCTAAAGGTTCACTGAAACTGACGTGGAAGCGCGCGGAGTAATTTCTTAAGCGCGGTGCGCAGCCGCAAAATCCGAACGCCAAATTTTACGTCCCGCTCCCCTACGCCGCCATTTGCCTCAGTGATCAGGGAGCGGAATGAATTCGGTTTCGCCCGGCACGGCCGCAAACCGTCCGCTGCGCCAATCGTCCTTCGCCTGTTCGATGCGCTCTTTGCGCGACGAGACAAAATTCCACCAGATATAGCGCGGTCCCTCGAGCGCCGCCCCGCCAAGAAACATCAGCCGCGACGGCGCCTTCGCCTTGACCGTGATGCGGTCGCCGGGACGAAACACCAGAAGCCGCGGCCCCTCAAACGTCTCACCCGCGATATCGACCTCGCCGTCGGCCACATAGATGGCGCGCTCCTCCTGGTCGGGATCGAGCGGCACCGTGGCGCCCGCAGCAAGCGCCACGTCGACATAGAGCAATTCCGACAGCATGCCGACGGGCGACGTCTTGCCGAAAGCCTTGCCTGCAATGACACGGGCAGTGACGCCGCGATCCTCGATCGCCGGCAAGCTCGACGCATCGAAATGCTGAAACGACGGCGCGATTTCCTCGCGCGCCTGCGGTAATGCGATCCAGCTTTGGATGCCGTACATTCCCTCGGTGCCACGCCGCGCGTCTGCCGGCGTGCGTTCGGAATGCGCAATGCCGCGGCCGGCTGTCATGAGATTCATGGCCCCCGGCGTGATCTCAAGCGCATTGCCCTCGCTGTCGCGGTGCATCACCCGCCCGCCGAACAGATACGTCACCGTGGCGAGCCCGATATGAGGATGTGGACGCACATCCATCCCCTGCCCCGCCACGAACTGCACCGGCCCCATCTGATCGAAGAAGATGAACGGGCCGACCATCTGACGCTTGCCGTGCGGCAAGGCGCGGCGCACGGAAAAACCGTCACCGAGATCGCGCACCCGCGGCACGATGATCAGATCGAGCGCATCGCATGATCTCTTGTCGCCGAGCACAGGGTCCTTGTCAGGCATCCAGCTCATCACGCTCTCCCGGTTGGGCGGCCCGTCAACCCAGCTGGCGCCGCCGATCCGCCTCCGATAGTAGCTGTGTCGGTCGCATCTGTCCGCAACGGTTCCCAGGCTTGATTGATGGCTTGGCTCACTCATGCCCGTAACGATGTCGCCGGAGGCCCGATCTCTGCGGCCATCGCTATTCCGCTCGCCATGGGCTACGGCATGTTCGCCTTCGCCTCGCTCGGTGAGGATTATTTTGCCGACGGTGCGCTGGCGGGCATCGCGACCGCCTTCATTGTCGCCATCGTCTGCGTGCTGACCGGCGACAAGACCACCACGGTCTACGCGCCCCGCGTCAACAGCACATTCTTCCTCGGCCTGTTGATTGCCGGCCTCGTCCGCTCCGATCCGCCCGGGATCACCGCCGGCGGCAAGCCGTTTATCCTGGCGGTCGCCTTTACCGTCGTCTTGCTGGGCGGCGCGCTGCAGGCTCTGTTCGGTCTCCTCAGGCTCGGCACACTGATCAAATTCGCGCCGCACCCGGTGATGGCGGGCTTTCAGAACGCCGCAGCGCTTTTGCTATTTCAGGTCCAGCTCGGCAACGTCTGCGGGTTTGATCGCAACGTCCCCTTCATGCAAGTGCCGCAGCATCTCGACGTCATCAAACCGCTGAGCCTTGCCATCGCCGCCATTACGTTCGCCGCGATGTGGAACGCGCGCAAGGTCGTGCCAAAGATTCCGCCGATCCTTGTCGGCATCGCCGTCGGGGTCGCTCTCTATTACGCCTGCCGGCTCGCCGGCCTTGGCGCTTATCTCGGCCCCGTCATCGCCAGCGAGCCGCGTGCGGCGCTCAGCTTAACCGCGTTGCCGTACTTCGCGGACCTCGCGCGCGGCGATCTCGCCGATGTGGCGCCCACGATTGCTGGCGGCGCGCTGGCGCTCGCAATCATCGCTTCGATTGATGCGCTGCTCTGTACCAAGCTGGTGACGACGCCGAGCGAGCCGCGGGTTGATGGAAATCGGCTGCTGCTACGGCTCGGCCTTGGCAACGTCGCGGCCGCCTGCATCGGCGGCATCACCAGCGGCATCAACATCGGGGCGAGCATCTCGAACCGGGCATTCGGCGCGCGCACAGCGGTGTCAGTTCTGGTCAATGCCGCTGCGCTTTTGATCGCCGGAGCCGTGCTGTTCCCATGGCTCGGGCAAATGCGGCGCACGGTGCTGTCGGCTGTCATCATGGTGATCGCCATCCAGCATTTCGACGTATGGAGCCTGCGGCTGATCGGCGGGCTGCGCCGCGGCCCGCTCGCCTATCGCACGCACGTCGCGCTCGACCTTCTGGTCGTCCTCGTCGTCGCCATCCTGTCGATCGCAGCGAATATAGTGCTTGCGGTCTTCATCGGGATCGCGATTGCGATCGCGCTGTTCGTCCTGCGCATGAGCCGTTCGATCGTCCGGCGAAGCTATCGCTGCGGGGCGATCCATTCCCGGACCTCGCGCACCGCGGCGGAACAGGCGTTCCTCGAACGCGCGGGCGAGACCATCCTGGTCATGGAACTGCAAGGCGCGCTGTTTTTTGGCACCGGTGAGACGATGCTGGGAGATGTCGAAACGCGTCTGTCGCAGGACACGTCCTGTGTGATCCTCGCCCTTCGGCGTCTCACCGAGATCGATAGCACCGGCGCCAACACGCTCCTCGAACTCAAATCGAGGCTGTCACAGCAAAAAAAGACCATGTTGCTGGCCGTCGCCAAGCAGACCATGGCGATGGAACGCTGGAGAATTTCGGCGCGCTGCCGGCGATCGGCGAAGCCAATATTTTTTCCCGACGTCGATCGCGCGATCGAAAGCGCCGAAGACGATTTGCTCAGCGCGCAGCCGAGCGCGCATCGCGGAGATACCGCTTCGCGAGGTCGGGCTGTTCGCGAAGTTTACGGCCGACGACCTCGCGGCGATCGAACCCTATTTAAAAAGAGCCTCTTTTACAGGAGGTAGCGTCGTGTTTCGCGAGGGTGACCCGGGCGACGAACTTTTGGTCGTCACCAAAGGCACCGCCAGCGCGTACCTGACATTGCCGAACACCGACGTGCGGCTGGCGACGTTCGCGACCGGCACTGTTTTTGGCGAGCTTGCGATTTTCGATGCCGGCGCACGCTCGGCGACTGTAATCGCCGACGAGGACCTCATCTGTTATGCGCTGACCACCGCGGATTTTGCTGCCATGACGGCCCAAGCGCCCTTGATCGCCATTCGGCTCCTCGCCGCGATCGGCCGCGAACTGAGCGGGCGGTTGCGGACGGCCAACAGAACCATTCATCAGCTCGAGACGTGATCCCGGAGCTCGAAACGCGATACCGAGTCATGTTGCCGTGGCGCGGGCTCTGGCGCAGATTGCATCATCGTTGTCAGACAGATTTCTGACAGCCGGGCTAGAAGCAGCTGTTTTTGGCCTTCCTTGGGCCTTCCTCTCCAGAAAGACCTCGGCCCGAATACGGACAAGCTTGCCAAACAGATGATATCGTTCAATCCGCACGACACCTGGAAGAAGGTGACGATCGAGTCACCGGCGCAGTAACTAAAATTGCGCAGGCGTCGCGAAGATGCTCTCCGGCGGGACCACTCCGCCCGAATTTTTCGCGGCCTTGATCGGTGGCCACCATTTGCCGATCTCCGCCGTCCCGCCGCGCGGCACGCATTTCTCAGTTCAATATACCGCCGGTGTGACTATAGTTATGCGTTTGCCCGGCAGCGATTGATCTGCTCGGCCCCGGGTCCCTCGCCATGATCTCAGCACCGTCACCGGCCAGCATCGCGCTCCTTCTCGGCCTGAGCTTTTTTCTCGGCTTCGCCTTCGAGGATTTCTTTGCGCACGGCGAAAAGCGCCGGCCCGGCGGAATCCGCACCTTTCCGATGCTCGCGCTGGCGGGCGGCCTGCTCTACCTGTTTGATCCGGTCCACTTCGTTCCATTCACCGCCGGTCTGATTGTGCTCGGCGGCTGGCTGCTCGTCTACTACACCACACACGTGCGCGAGCAGGACGAAGAAGGCGAGCCCAACGTCGGTCTCGTCGTGCCGCTCCTCAACGTTCACGCCTACCTGCTCGGCGCCATCGTTTTGGCGCTGCCGCATTGGATCGCCGTAGCGACCACCGTGACGGCCGTACTGCTACTCACCGGCCGCCAGCAATTGCACGATCTGGCGCGCCGGGTCGACGTAAAGGAGGTCATCACCGCCGGCCAATTTCTGATCCTGACGGGAATTATCCTTCCGTTACTGCCAAATGAGCCAGTGACAACGCTGACCAGCATCACGCCACGTCAGGTCTGGCTCGCGCTCGTGGTCGTGTGCACCTTTTCCTACGTCAGCTATCTGGCGCAGCGCTATTGGGCTGCTGCGGCGGGCGGCCTCTGGATGGCGGCGCTTGGCGGCCTCTATTCCTCGACGGCGACGACGGTCGTGCTGGCGCGGCAGGCACGAACCGATTCGACCGTGGCACACCACGCGCAAGCCGGCATCACGCTGGCGACAGCCATCATGTACATCCGCGTTCTGGCGATCATCGCCATCTTCAACATCGACCTGGCGCGCAAGCTCGCGCTCCCGCTTTGCGTCCTTTCGCTCGCAGCGCTGGTCATCTGCTTTGCGCAATATCGGCTCACCAAACCCGCGCCGCAGCAACCCGGCTCTGAACGCGCGTCGCTAGCCGCCAGCGCCAATCCACTGGAGCTCATTCCTGCCGCGATATTTTCGGCGCTGTTCCTCTTCACCTCCGTCGCTTCAACGTGGGCCAAATCGCAGTTCGGCGTATCCGGAATTTATTCGCTGGCGGCGATCGTCGGCGTCACCGACATCGACCCATTCGTCCTGAACCTCGCGCAAGGCGGGCTGTCCGGAATGCCAATGGCCGCGCTCGCAGCGGCGATCCTGATCGCGGCATCGTCCAACAACATCCTCAAGGCGCTCTATGCGGCCGCTTTCGCCGGTGGACGGGCCAGCGCCGCAAGCGCTGCGGTGCTGGTTGTCCTGGCAATCGCCGGCGTGGCGATCGCGGGCGCAGTGGCGTTCTTCTCCCAGTAGCTGGGCGCTGCGCGCGGAGGCCGCGACTTGTGTGTCCGCTTTCAGCGGATCATTTGATCGCTCTGAAAGTTGCCGACCGGCTGCTGGGCGCATTTCTTTTCGGCTTGTTCACGCTGCACAAGCTTCTGCTCGGTCAGCACGGAACTCATAGTCGGTGCGGTACGACAGGGCTCCGATGACGGCACCGCCGCCGCTTTCGCTCGCCTTGTCCATCAGCGCGCGCAGTTCCTTTTCGCGCGTGACCAGAGCCTTGGCGCGCGTATCGAGATCCTTGCAATGGTAGGCATCGTAGTGGCCGGGATCGACAATGAATGAACCGGCTCCGTACGATCCACATCCCGTTAGCGCGAGCGCGACGAGTGCGCAGGCGCCCAGCGCACCAAACGTTGGAACGCGCACAGCCGATAGCCCCGACAGCGAAAAGATCGGTCCAACCGCCGTCGCCCCGATGTGGTCACCTGATGCCACTGCCCGCGCTCAACTCTTTACACCGCACCAAACAATAGTGCTACGCCAGCATCAGTGGAACAGCCCGTTTGCAGCCTACTGCACCGGAAATAAGGCGAGACAGCGGGGCGGACAGGCCCGCAGCCAGCTAGGGACGATCGCCCGAGAATTGAACGCCCATTGTTGTCCGGTCCGCCAAGCCACCCGGCACTCCCGCCGCGGACCACGCGACGCCGTCAGCAGTAGGACGAAATGCTCGGGCAGCAGGACGTCTTCCTCCAGCACAATGCGCGCGCCAGTCTCCGACACATCCGAGAGGAGACAAGGCAGCAGCGGCGTCTCGCGGTCGACGAAGATCTGTGCGTTGTAATGAAAGAACTTGTCTCGGCTTTTTTCGCAGCTCGGAACGCAAGCGGGAACTACCGGCGGCAACCATTACAAAAATTCCCCGGCGCTAATGTTGCAGCCACCGAAGCGAAAAGTAAGGTCAGGGACCTTAAGGGCCGCTAAATCCCCGGCCACCGCTTTACGGCGCGCGACCAGGACAACAAATACCGCCACAGAAAACCGGCTATCGGTCGCGTCAGCGCTCGTAGAAGAAATAATCGGGATGCGAATGCCGCCACTCAGCGACGCGCTCCCGATTTTCGCCGATCATAATACCGAAGCGCACGCAGGCGCGCCGATCGCCGGCCTCGCAAGCGCCGCGCAACTCATACATCCGCGCCTGCAGTTCGTCGCGCGGACCGGGCGGCGGCCCCATCATGCCTCCCCGCGGAGGTGGCGGCGGGGGCGGCCCAACATCGATCCCGCCAGGCCCAATGTGAATGTTCTGTGCCAGTGCGCCGGGCGCGAACGCCAGCGCGCCGGCCAATGCAATCAGAATCGGAAACGACGTCCGCGGAATGCGGTCAAAGCCCATAGCTCGCCCCCTGGGGTGATTCGCCAAGCGAGGCCACCTTACCCGGCGGATTGTGGCGAAACTATCTTGTCCGCACGGCCATTGCGGTCCGCCAAAGGTGACGCGGGCGCGGGCTTAATCCGGGCTCCAAGCGAAGCGTTCGCCACAATTTGGCGCCCCGGCCGCCCTATAGCATTTCGTGACGGGATTATTACACTTCCGTGAGAGTTCGGTAACACGCGCGAGTAGGTGGATGAGCCTGCATTGGCTGACTTGGTCGAATCCGGTTGCGATCTGGTGGGGATTTTTGATCGCCGTCAGCGCAGCGAACATCGCGCTTTGGCTGATGCTGCACTCGTGGTCCCGCCGCAGCGTGGCCGACTGGCGGCGAGCCGCGTTCGCGATCGAGCCGCTCGTCCTGCTGTGCGCAGCCTATGTGTTCGGCTGCGCGTTCCGGTCGCTCCTGCCGCGCGCCGATGTCCAGCGCATCTGCCTGTTCGACACGTTTCTGTCGAGCGTCGTGGTCGGGCGATCGGTCGCGACGATCGCCGAGATCTGCTTTGCCGTGCAATGGGCGATCGTCCTGCGCGAGCTCGCCCGCATGACGCATTCGGACACCGGAAAAAACATTTCGAGAGTAATCGTTCCGCTGATCGTCGTCGCCGAGTGCTTCTCATGGTACGCGGTCATCACCACGGATTTCCTCGGCAACGCCATTGAGAATTCGATCTGGACGGTCACGTTCGCATTGATCGCGATCGCGCTGTTGCGGCTCGTGCCCAGCTTTCGCGGTCCGGTGCAATGGGCCATTGCGGCGGCGGCCGCGGGCATCGCGGCCTATGTGGTCTTCATGTCGAGCGTCGACGTGCCGATGTATTACGCCAGATGGCAGATCCAACTCGCGGACGGACGGGAGTTTTTGGGCGCATTTTCCGGCTTGTATGACGCGGCGACCCGATGGGTGGTCACTCACGACATGGCGCGCTGGAAAAACGAGATCGCGTGGATGTCGCTTTATTTCAGCGTAGCGGTGTGGTCGAGCCTCGCGCTCGCCGGCTTTGTTCTAGTGAGAGAACGCCTGCCGCGTTATCGCGCGCGCCGGCCATTCAAATTCAGCAACCGTCCGGCCGCGATCCCGGTCCGCGCATCTCAGCGATAGAAGGCCTCGCGCCGAGCAGCAAATAGGTGCCGGCCGGGATTTACGCGTTACACTTACGCAGAACTGTCCCGGGCAGCAGAAACTGCGGTTCTCAGGAGATGCGGCGGACCTGAGTATCTCGCAGAGCTGTCGCTCGCAGAACGGCGGACGCCCAACCACTCAACCGTTCCAGGCGACAACTGGGCACTGTGTTAAAGTGATGGCGTCGCACCCATGTGAACGTGGTGCGCTTGTCCACAGATTTCATCGATTACAAATAACTGTCGCTCAATTGTCATGGGACCGACGCCGGTCTTTGACGGCGGGCGTCTTCGCCTGTACCGGATCGGATTGCGGCACCCGACCGAAGAACACACCGGCGGCGGCGCGACGATATAGCAAAGCGATATGGCTGCTCCTCCTCTTCTTCAACTCAAGGGCATTGGACTGACCTTCGGCGGCACGCCGCTCTTGACTGCTGCGGAACTGACTGTGGCCACGAGCGAGCGGGTGTCGCTCGTCGGGAGGAACGGCTCGGGCAAATCGACCTTGCTGAAGATTGCCGCCGGACTGGTCGAGCCCGACCGCGGTTCCGTCTTCGTGCAGCCGGGCGCGCTGGTGCGGTATCTGCCACAGGAGCCCGATTTTTCGGGATTCGCAACCACGCTGGCTTACGTCGAAGCCGGTCTCGTATCGAACGACGACAGCCACGCGGCGCGCTACCTCCTCGACCAGCTCGGCCTCACGGGCAAAGAGAATCCGACCGAACTGTCCGGCGGTGAAGCGCGTCGTGCCTCACTCGCCCGAGTGCTTGCACCCTCCCCCGATATCCTGCTGCTCGATGAGCCGACCAATCATCTCGACCTCACCACGATCGAATGGCTGGAACGCGATCTCGATGCCCGGCGCACGGCGCTGGTGATCATCAGCCACGACCGCCGCTTTCTTTCCAATCTTTCGCGCGCGACCGTCTGGCTCGACCGCGGATGCACGCGTCGAACTCGAGAGGGGCTTTGTCCATTTCGAGGAGTGGCGCGACATGCTGCTGTCCGAGGAGGAACGCGAACAGCACAAACTTGATCGCTCGATCGTCGCCGAAGAGCATTGGTTGCGCTACGGGGTGACGGGCCGGCGCAAGCGCAACGTCCGTCGCGTCAGCCAGTTGCAAGCGCTCAGGGAGCGGCGTCGCACGTATCGCGCGGCCGCCGGCAATGCCACCATTACCGCCGCGTCAGCGGCGCCGTCCGGCGCGCTGGTCATTGAGGCCGTCGGTATCAGTAAGAGCTACGACAGCCGTACGATCGTGAAGGACTTCTCAATCCGCATCGGGCGCGGCGACCGCATCGGCATCGTCGGACCGAACGGCAGCGGCAAGACAACGTTGATCAACATGCTGACCGGCATTTCGCCTTCCGATACGGGGGCGATACGGCTGGGATCGAATCTGACCGTCGCAGCGCTCGATCAGAATCGCGACAGTCTCGATCCGCATATGACCGTCGCCGAAGCGCTGACCCGGCGCGGCAGTGACACGGTGATGGTGAATGGACACGCCAGGCATGTCGTCAGCTACATGAAAGACTTTTTGTTCAAGAGCGAACAGGCCCGAACACCGCTCGGCAAGCTTTCTGGCGGCGAGCGTGGCCGCCTGATGCTGGCGCAGACGCTGGCCGAGCCGTCCAATTTGCTCGTCCTTGACGAGCCGACCAACGACCTCGACATGGAGACCCTGGATGTGCTCGAGGACATGCTGGGCGAATATCCCGGTACTGTCCTTCTTATCAGCCACGATCGCGACTTTTTGGACCGCCTGGTGAACGGTGTCATCGTGCCGGAGGGCAACGGCCGCTGGATCGAATATGCCGGCGGCTATAGCGACATGCTGGCGCAGCGCGACGGCGACCTGTCCCGCGAGGGCCGCAAGCCGGAGCCGCAGAAGGCCACCGCAGAGCCCTCAGTGATTGCGGCGGCGCCACAGCCTGCGAAACGGCGGATGAACTTCAAGGACAAACACTCGCTTGAGACGCTCCCTAAGACGATTGCCACGCTCCAGATGGAAGCCAGCGCGCTGCAAACAAAGCTCAACGATCCCCAATTCTACCAGCGCGACCGCGCCGCCTTCGAGAAGGTCACCGTCGCGCTCGGAGACCTGCAGCAGAAGATTGCTGCAGCCGAAGAGCAGTGGTTGCAGCTTGAAATTCTGCGCGAAGAGCTCGCCGGCACGGAAGTCCGTTGAAGGTTCGGACTAGAGCGCGATCGTTTCAGATTGAATTGATTGCCGGTCCTCCATTTTGGTGGAGCATGATCTTTTCGGAAAACCGGCATCCACTTTTTCGGATTTCCTCGCCGGAGTTTCAGCCAACATCCGGCTGCCTCCTGAGCACGTGTGCCGGATTGTTGAAGCGTGTCTATGCCGCATGGCCCGGAACGTAGACCCAAAGATCGACCTGCACGCGGGCGCCGGGGATCGGCAGCCACGGAACTTCGGTCGGTGACAGCGGCAGCGGCGCGTGATCCAGCGCCTCGTCCCAGATCTCGATCGCAGCAGGCAGATCGGCCAAGTCGGTGTGGAATTCCTGGATCCGCACGGCATTGCGGAGCGACGTTCCGGCGGAACGGCAAATCGCCTCGGCCTGCCGGATGATGGATTTCAGTTCCGCCTTGATTGGAATTCCGTAGAACGGCTGCCGCTCGTCGACCTTGCCATCTTCGATGAACTTGCGGCCCTCCACCGCCATCAGTCCGGACAGAAAAAGCAGGTCGCCGCATTTGATGGCCGAGACGTAACCGTCGAACGCCGGCGGCTGCCGCCCCTTGATGACCTCGCGCTTGGTCCTGCCCTTGGCGGCAAGCGAGATCGTGTTGATCTCGATGCGCAGCTCGTTGATGCCGAAGCCGGGATTTCTGGTGGCGATGATCGTCGTCGCCGGCGGGCTGCCCTTGAAGTGCGACAGCCACACCTCGTTGAAGCCCGGCACATCCTCGCGGTCACTGAGGTAGACCTGTGCCTTCACGACCGTATCAAGGCTCGCGCCCGCGCCCTGCAGCGACGCCGTCAGCTTGCGATTGATGATGAAGCCGGTTTCGAGCTTGATCGGCCATTGCCGCCACGGCGAACGCGGATGACGGACCTCCGGATCGAGCGGCCCCTGATCTTCGCGGCGCGCTTCGCCGGTCTGCCCCGGCACGAAGCGGAAGTCGCCGGCGCTGAGCGCCGGGCTATATCCGGACACAGGAGAGATCTTGTAGCTCGGGCTGAACGTCTCGTGTTTGACGGTAAGACCCGCGCCGGGCACGGCCGCCATCACCTGGACCTCGATCGTCTGTCCGGTGCGCGAAAAACGCTGATGCAAATTCGACGTGGACGGCGGAATCTTGGCGCCGAACACCTCGTGCCGGACCTCGTGATAAGGATGCATCGCGCGCTCGGCGGTATAGTACTGATCCACGCGCACGACATCGGCGGTCCCGGCGCCAACCTGAGAGAGCACCTCTTTGACATTCCGATAGAGGCGCCGCGCTTCGCGCTTATAGTGCGACTCGCCGTTGAGCGGGCGCTCAGCCTGGACAACGTCCGGCGCCAGCCCATTGACGTAATCGGTGCCGGCCTGGCCGGTCGCAAAAACCCAGCGCCCGCCCGGATGCCGCGCGCGAGCCTCGCATTGGCGTGGGGGATTGCCACCGGCAGCAGCGGCTCGACAGACGCAGCAGCGGAGGACGCGGCAGCAGATGTGCGGCCTTTGCGCGCAGAAGTTTTGGAGCCCGACGGCCGCTTCATCATGGCATTCCTTACGCTCATGGAGCCACGCTGGCTCCTGAAAGTCTGGCATCGTGCGCAAAACTGCACCTTGGGCAAGAGGCCGCGCGCCGGGTCTGCATGCAAAAGCGCCGACGACTGCCGCATTGGCGTGCTTGACAGCGCAATTCGAAATTCTCGACACTTCACAATGGCAATCGTCCCAAACCGGATCGACGCATGAGTGCTTCCGCGACAGCCGCACACGCAGCCGTTGTCGCCGCGAGCGCGCCAGCCGCCCCCGACCCTGCGACCGCCAACACCGTGATCTCCGTCAACCGCGTCGGTCACGTCTTCCGCAGCAAAGGCCGGCGCGTGCAAGCGCTGCTTGAGACCGATCTGCAGATCAAGGAGAGCGAATTTGTCACCATCGTCGGACCGTCCGGGTGCGGCAAGTCGACGTTGATGAATTTGATCGTCGGGCTTTTTCCGCCGTCGACGGGCGAAATTCTCTATCGAGGAAAGCGCATCGGCGGTGTCAACCGCTCGATCGGCTATGTGACGCAGGCCGACAATCTCTATCCGTGGCGGACGCTGCGCAAGAACGTCGAATTTCCGCTTGAGTTGCGCGGCGTCGGCGCCCGTGAGCGGCGCGAACGGTCGCAAGTACCTGATCAATCGCGTGGGTCTCACCGGTTTCGAGGAGTTTATCCGCACGAGTTGTCCGGCGGCATGCGCCAGCGCGCCAACATCGTGCGCACATTGGCCTACGAGCCGGAAGTCATTTTGATGGACGAGCCGTTCGGGCCGCTCGACGCTCAGACGCGGCTGATCCTGCAGAACCAGTTGCTCGAACTCTGGCAGGAAGAACGCAAGACCGTGATCTTCATCACCCACGATCTTGGCGAGGCGATCGCGCTTGCCGACCGTGTCGTGGTGATGTCGGCGCGGCCGGGGCGTATCAAAGCGATTGCCGACGTCCCGATTCCAAGGCCGCGCAACATCTTTGAGATCCATGCCGACGAGCGGTTTCGCAAGACTTACGACACGCTATGGACCAGCCTTGAAGAGGAAGTTCTGAAAGGATCGACGCTGTGGCCACAGCCGACCTGAACGCGGCTCAGGACTATGCGCTGCCGCCTGGGGCGGCGAACGTCGAAGACGACGTCCGTGCCTGGGCGGCGCACGAGCGGCGCGAACGATGGAAGGTCGCGATTGCCCGCGTCGTGCTCGCCGCGGTGCTGTTGTCGTTGTGGGAATACGGCACGGACCGCTGGTTCAATGCTCTGTGGTTCTCTAGCCCGCTGCGCATCGCGAAATTCTTCTGGTCGTGGGCGCAGACCGACCTGTTCCACCATCTGGTCATAACGTTGCGCGAGACGTTCCTGGGCTATAGCGCCGGGACCGTTCTGGGCATAATGACCGGTGCGCTGCTGGCACGCTTCGTCTTCGTCGGCAAAGTGCTCGATCCTTTTATCCTCGCCATCAACGGCATCCCGCGCATTGCGCTCGCTCCGTTGTTCATCATTTGGTTCGGCATCGGTGAGCCGTCGAAGATCGTGCTCGCGGGAATGTTGTCGTTCTTTCTCTGCTTCTATGCGACGCTGTCGGGCCTGCGCAGCGTCGACCCGGCCTACATTTCGATCGCCCGCGTCATGGGAGCGACCGAGCGGCAGACGTTCTTCAAGGTCGTGCTGCCCGCGGCATCGCCGTGGATCATCACGGCGATGAAGCTCGGCGTGCCGTTTGCGCTGGTCGGCGCCATCGTCGGCGAGTTCATGGCTGCGACGGGCGGGCTTGGATTCAAGATTCAGCTTTACACGGCGCAGTTCGACACCACTGGAGCCGTCACCGGTGTGCTGGTCCTGATGGTGGTGGTCATCCTGTTCAATACCGCGCTCAATCGGCTCGAAGTTCTACCTGATGCGATGGCGGCCGGACGCATCAGGCGGCGCGAGTTCGGATGTCAGCTGACGACGAGGAGACAACGGTCATGCTCAAGTCCCGTGCCGGTGCAGGCACGTCGCGCCGCGCCTTCACTATCGGAGCCGCCTCGTTCGCCGCGGTTGCCGCGCCCGCAATCATGCGCGCCCAGGGACTGACCAAGATCAAGATCACCCAGCCGGGCGAAAGCCTGAGCTATATGCCGATCTACGTCGGTCGCGCGAACGATTACTTCAAGGAAGCCGGCATCGATCTCGAACTCGTGGTGACCCGCGGCGACGGACCGGACGTGCAAGCGCTGATGGCGAAGGAAGTCGAGTTCGTGGCGACGCCGCCGCACCACCTCTACAATCTCTATCTGCAGAACCAGAAGCTGCTCGGCATCGCCGGCATCCTCGGGCGCTGCGGCACCAACATGGTGGTGTCGAAGGCGGCAGCCGACGAACGCAAGATCAACGAAGATTTGCCGTTCGACAAGAAGCTCGCCGGATTGAAAGGCCTGACATTCGGCGTCTCGACGCCAGGGTCGCTGACCTACAACATGGGGCTCTATTACATTCTGCGGGCCGGCCTGAAGCCGCAAGAAGAGGCCAAGGTGGTGGGAACCGGCACCGGCACGGCGGCGCTCGCCGCCATGAGCAACAATATCGTCAACGCTTCGATGTTTCCCTCACCGACCGCAGACGAAGCCGTCTCGAAAGGATTTGCGGTCTGGCTGATCAATAATACCCGTGGTGAAGACCCCGATCTCAAGGAGTTTCTGCACGCCGTCATCTACGTCCGGCCAGACTACCTCAACGACAATACCGACCTCTGCAAGCGCATGGTCGCGGCCATCGTCAAGAGCGAGGCATGCATCAAATCGAATCCCGCCGACGAGGTCGCCAAGACGGTCCGGCCGTTCTTCACCTCGCTCGATGCGGATGTCTTTGCCAGCGCCGTCGCGCAATGTGCGCGAAGCGGTGATTCCCGACGGCAAGATGACGGCGGCCGGCTCCGACGCCTATCAGAAGGTTCTGATGATGACTGGCGCTCTGAAGCAGCCGGTGCCGTTCGACGCCGTTTTCACGAACAGATATTTGCCGAGTTAGACAGTTCAGAGAACCGGGAGAGAAAGTTGCGATGAGCGTCATCGAGGACAAGATCAAAGCGATGGGCTACACCCTGCCCGAGCCGTTCAAATTCCCGAAGCCCAATCGGACCGGCTGCGTCGTCGTCGGCTCGATCATTTACGCATCGGGCCACGGCCGCAACATGACGGGCCCCAATGTGAAAGTGAAAGGCAAAGTCGGGACGCGACGTTACGATCGAGGAAGGCTACGCCACCGCGCGCGCGGTGGCGCTGTCGATCCTGGCGAGCCTCAAGCAGGAGCTTCGGCGACCTCGACCGCGTCAGGCGCGTGATCCGGCTGTACGGCATGGTCAATGTCGCGCCCGGCTTCGATCGGATGCCCGAAGTGATCGATGGCGCGTCGGATTTCTTCTACGAGGTCTTCGGGCCGCAGGCGGGGCGGCACGCCCGCACCGCCATCGGCATGGCGGAACTGCCGCACGGCATCGCGGTCGAGATCAATGGCGAATTCGAGCTGAAAACGTGAGCGGCAGTAGCAACTGCTGGGTACTCGTTAATTCGCCGCGGTAGCTAATGTCCGGTAAGCAGCGCATTACAGACCCAACTCGGACACGGCGCCACTTCCGAGATATCCACATGCCACAGCAGCCCACCTTCGGGCGAATTGGCGGAAATCGTCCGAGTTAGCGAAGCCGTTACGTTTTGGTGTCTGATTTCATGGCTTCCGTTGAGCACGGTCGTCGCCGTGATTCTCCACCAGCTTCTGCGATTGGGTTCCGCAAGTGGCATTACCGCCGCTAGCGCTCCTCCGGTCGTGCACGCTGTCGTTCCGGCCGCGCAAATTCCATTGGCTCCGACGGAACTCGCGTCGATTGCCTCGTCGGCGGCGAGCAGCAGCTGCGGCGCAATTAGGCCGAGTATTTTGGCGGAGCCGAAAGCTAAGTCCTGAAGATCCTTGCTGGGGTCAATTGCGGGCGGCCAGAAGTTTACGACACTACGTGCTTGTGCATAAACGCGACGCTTGCATTGCCGAAAATGGATTTGCAACGAGCAACGCGCAGGCAATCTGCTAGCGTAGCGCTAAAACTCTTCGAGAACGCGCCCGTGGCCGTAGATGCGATCTTCGATGCCGCATCGCCGCAGCGCGTCCCAATAGGTCACGGTGTTGATCGCCAGCACCGGCTTGCCGAACCAGCTTTCCGCTTCGGCTGCGAGCGCCGCGGCTTGAAGCGCCGTGCCGACCTGCACCAGCGCCTCGACGTCCGGGCTGTCGAGTTCGGTCAAGGCCTTCCTGATATCCGCTTCCGGGACCTGCGCGATGGCGCGCGGCGTCGCACATTTCAAGCCGATGAGGCGCACGATCTCAAAACCGGCCTCGGACAGATAAAGACGCACCATCTCGTCGCCACGCGGCTGGTGCGGCGTCAGCACGGCGATCCGTTTCGCGCCAAACACCTTGAGCGCGGCGACGGATGCCGTCGAGCCCATGGAGATGCCGACGCCGGCACGCGTTGCCAGTTCTTGCTGAAACTTGTCGGCCTGCGCGACACCGCCCCAAAACGTTTCAAGCGCGATCCCCACGATCAGATGATCGAGGCCGGCGGTCATGATTTGATCGATGGCGGTCCCGATGCCCTCGCGCATGTCCTGCATGTGCTCGAAAAACGCCTGTTCAGTATTGAGCCGGCGCTCCTTGATGGTCACACGCGCCGTGTGATTGGTGACGCCGCGCGGCCGCAGCGGCTCGCACTCCGGCTGCACCGTCGTATTGGTCGACGGCACCACGATGCCGATGTGCTTTCGGAATCCCAAATTATCGGGCACAACTCACATCCCCCCTCGTCACTGCCAACCGGATGCCATGGCATGACGTTATGTCACAAGCAAACAATCAACCTATCGATATATTGCAACGCAGGTTTCGCTGAAACTGGCACGAAACGTGTATTTACCTGCTCATCTTTTGCAGAGGCCATGAAGAATGAGCACACGACGACAGTTTCTGGCCGGCTTGACGGCGCTTGCGGCAGCCAATCGCGTGCTGCCCGCGCGAGCCGACGCCTGGCCGCAGCACGTGGTCAAAATCATCATGCCGTTCGCGCCGGGCGGAAACAGCGACATTTTGGGACGCCTGATCGGCCAGCACCTCAGCGAGAGCCTCGGGCAGCAATTCATCATCGAAAATCGCCCTGGCGGGATGGGTGCCGTGGCTGCCGAAGCGGTCGCCCGCGCCCCGGCCGACGGCTACACCCTGTTCTGGGCCGCGCTGCCGCAGATCGCGATTTTCCCGGCGATGACCAAGGTCACCTATGACCCTATCAAGGATTTCGCGCCGATCAGCAACGTCGGCACCAATCCGTTCGTTCTGGTTGTCCATCCGACAATTCCGGTTTCGACGATGAAGGAATTCGTCGATTACGTGCGGTCTCAGCCCGGCAAGCTCTCCTATGGGAGCGGTGGAACAGGAACGCTCAGCCATCTGTCGATGGTGCTGCTGATGAAGCGGGCCGATCTCGACATGGTCCACGTGCCATACAAGGGCGGCGGCCCAGCGGTCGCGGACCTGATTGCCGGTCAGATCAAGGTCTATTTCGGCAACCTGTCTGAAATCATCCCTCAGGTTCAGGCGAAGACGATCCGGCCGATCGCTGTGTCGAGCGAAAAGCGTACGGCGCAGCTGCCGGATGTTCCCACCGTCAGCGAGTCCGGCCTTCCAGGCTTTCGCACCGTCACCTGGAACGGGCTCATGGCGCCCGCCGGGACCTCGCGAGACATCGTCGACAAGGTCGCCCGCGAGGTCGCCGTCGCGGTGAAGCAGCCCGCGATCGTCGAACGCCTCTACGCGCTGGGCGTCGATCCGCTCGGCGACACGCCGGAGCAATTCGCCGCCACCATAGCGGCCGATATTCCGATGTGGGCGGAAGCGGTCAAGATCTCCGGCGCCACAATCGAGCAGTAAGATCGCCCCCGCAGGACAAGCCGGGGGCGACACCTTTGCCGACAGCCAGACGCTTTGCCGATTGGTCTTCGCTCGGGCCACGCGCGCGAGACACCGCGGCCGGCGCTGCGATCGGACGCGCCAACGTGCTCGAGCCGCGGCTTCACGCTTATGTCTCGGTTGTTCAATCCGCACCAACAGCTAGCGCAGGTCCGCTCGCCGGCATGCCTTATGCGGCAAAGGACATTTTCGTCACCGCTGGGCGGCAACCGACATGCGGACTTGATCGCTGCATTGACATCGGGTCCTCCTGCAGCGCCGAGGTGCTGAGCAGGCTCGATCAAACTGGCGCCGTCCGCATCGGCTTTTGCACGATGACGGAACTGGCCTACGAGCCGTCCGGCTACAACGCGCACCAGACAACGCCACGCAATCCCTGGAACGCCGATTTCATCACCGGCGGATCGTCGTCCGGCTCGGCCGTTACAGTGGCGAGCGGTTCAGCTTGTTTCGCATTGGGGTCGGACACCGGCGGCTCGGTCCGCATACCGGCGCACGCCTGCGGCGTGACGGCGTGGAAGCCAACCTACGGACGCGTTTCGACCGCCGGCGCAATGCCGCTCGCGCCGACGCTCGACACGATCGGCATCCTGGCGCGCAGCGCCGCAGACCTCGCGCGGCCGATGTCCGTTCTGCTCGATCACGATGCCGATCCATCACCCATCGCATGCGTGGCGGTGATGGCCGATCTGATCGCGGCCGCCGACCCCGACGTGCGCTACGCCTGCGAGGCCGGCGTCGAAGCGACCGCGGCAACGGGCGTGAAGGTCGTCCGGCGTGATGCGGCCGACGCGGTCGAAGCGATCGACCGGGAGGCCCTCGTTGTCCTTCAAGGCGAGCCGGCCCGCGTCCATCGCTCTCGGCTGGACGACACAGCGATCGACCCGATCCTCCGCAAGCGCCTCGCCAAAGGACGCGCCATCGATGAGGCAACCTTAGCGGCAACACGCGCGCGGCGCAGTGCTCTCGCCGAACGCTTTCTCGACCACGTCTTCGCCGGAGCGGACGCCCTGCTGCTCCCCGTCATGCCGATCCGCACGCCGCCGCGCGTGCTCTGCGATCCGACGTCGGAAAAATTCGATGCGCGAACGCTCTACCGTCTCAGTCAATGGGCGCGCTTCGTCAATATGCTGGGTTTTCCAGCGCTTGCGATGCCGACGGGCTTTGACGATCGCGGCATGCCGATCGGGCTGCAGATCGTCGGGCGGCCCGATAGCGACCTTGCGCTGCTTGCTCTTGCCGAGGCGGTGCAAAAACTGACCGACTGGCATGGCCGCATTCCGGCCGGCATCGCCGATCTCACCGGCGATGCTAAGATGGCGCCATGACAAGACCGGCGCCGTCCATTGCGCTTTCGCATGTGCGCGTTCTCGATCTTACGCGGGTGCGCGCGGGCCCGACCTGCTGCCGCATCCTTGCGGATTTCGGCGCCGACGTGATCAAGATCGAGGCGCCGCCCGGCGTCGATCCCAACGAGACCATGAGCGGCGCACGCGACGGCTACGACATGGTCAATCTGCATCGCAACAAGCGGTCGCTGACGCTCAATCTGAAACGGCCGGGCGGGCTTGCCGTCTTCATGCGGCTTGCTCAAGACTGCCGACGTGGTCGTCGAGAATTTCCGGTCTGACGTGAAGGACCGGCTGGGCATCGGTTACGAAGCGCTAAGTGCCGCCAATCCGCGCGTCATCCTCGCCTCGATTTCGGGGTTCGGCGAGACCGGCCCCTATCGGACGCGTGCCGGCTTCGATCAGATCGCGCAAGGCATGGGCGGGCTTGATGTGGGTGACCGGGATGCCAGGACAAGGTCCGATGCGCGCTGGCATTGCGGTTGCAGACTCATCGGCTGGCATCTACGCCGCGACCGGCATTCTGATCGCACTCGCCGAGCGCAAGCGCTCCGGGCTCGGCCAATGGGTCCAGACGTCGTTGCTGCAGGCGCAGATCGCCATGATGGATTTCCAGGCCGCACGGTATCTGGTCGACGGCAGTCGTGCCGCCGCAGGCCGGCAACGATCATCCCTACTCCACGCCGATGGGCGTGATCGCGACATCCGACGGCTTCATCAATATCGGCGTCGGCGGCGACGGCCAGTGGCGATCGTTGTGCAACGCCTTCGACCGGCCTGATCTCGCGCAGCATCCGGATTACGCGACGCAGACGGCGCGCTTCGAGCACCGGCCAACGCTGATGCAGCTTCTCGGGGACATTTTTCGGACGCGCACATCCGCCGAATGGCTGAAAATCCTAGAAACGCACCAGGTCCCGGCGGGTCCGATCTACAAAATGGATGAGGTTTTCGCCGATCCGCAGGTCGAGCATCTCCGCATCGCGGTGCCAACGCATCATCGGACGCGAGGCGACATCCGCATCGTCGGTCAGCCACTTGCGCTGTCGCGCACACCGGCGGGCATCGCCACCATGACGCCCAACCCCGGCGAACACACGGACGAGGTCTTGCGGGAAGCCGGTTATTCCGACAGTGACATTGCAGAGTTGCGAAAAAAGAACGTGGTGTGAGCATGCCCCATCTGACAACCGACGACGGCGTCAAGCTTTACTACGAGGAGAGCGGCTCGGGCCTGCCGATCGTCTTCGTGCATGAATTTGCCGGCGACTATCGCTCCTATGAGACGCAGGTCCGCTATTTCAGCCGCGGTTACCGGTGCATTACATTCAACGCCCGCGGCTATCCGCCATCCGACGTTCCCGGCGACGTCGAGCGTTACTCGCAGAACCGCGCGCGCGACGATATCCGCTCGGTGCTTGATGCGCTCAAGATCGACAAGGCACACATCGTCGGCCTGTCGATGGGCGGCTTCGCGACGCTGCACTTCGGCTTCACCTATCCGGAGCGCGCCCGCTCGCTCGTGGTCGCGGGCTGCGGCTACGGCGCGTCGCCCGACAAGCGCCAGCAATTCGCCGAGGAAACCGAGGCCGCCGCAAAACGCTTCGAAGAGATCGGCATGGCGAAGGCGGCCAAGGGCTACGCGCTCGCGCCATCGCGCGTGCAGCTGCAGAACAAGGACCCGCGCGGCTGGCGCGAGTTCGCCGACCAGTTGGCTGAGCATTCGACCAAAGGCTCGGCGCTGACCATGCGCGGCGTGCAAAAGCGGCGGCCGTCGCTGTTTGATCTCACCGACAAGATCAAGACCATAACGGCGCCGACCCTGATCATGTCGGGCGACGAGGATTTCGCCTGCCTTGCGCCCGGGCTGATGCTGAAGCAGACGATACTGACGTCGGCGCTCGTTGTGATCCCGAACACCGGACATACCATCAATCTCGAAGAGCCCGCGCTGTTCAACAGCCTCACCGCGGAGTTTCTGCAAAGCGTCGATACCGGCACATGGCGGTCGCGCGATCCGCGGGCGATGTCGGGTTCGATTTTGGGCAAATAGCCGGGCGGACCAGCCGCTTACTCAATTGCTTCCGCGCTCTTGAGCATCGCGATCAGCGAACTGCGGCGCACGAAGTCGTAGTGCTGCTTCGGGTCCTCGGCAACACGGCGCAGATTGTCCAGATTCTGCCGCCGCTTTTCCGGATCGCGCTCTTCCAGAGTGCGCTTATTGGCGATGGACTGCGCCTGCACGTATTCGATGGCCGTGAGCCGGCGTTGCCGGTCATAGCGGTCGAGCAGCGGATCGGGAGCGGCGCCGTGCCAAATCTGATGCAGCTTGTCTGCGAGATTGAGGCCGTCCTGAAAGCCCGAATTCATGCCCATGCCGCCGATCGGATTGTTGACGTGGGCGGCATCGCCCGCGAGCATGAAGCGTCCGACGCGGAAGCAGCCGGCGACGCGTTGGTGCACGGCGTACATGTTGCGATGAACGATCTCATAGGGCGCACCGTCGGGCAGGCACTCGGCAAAGCGCGCCTGAATCCACTCGTCGCTCATGACATCTTCGTCACTCTCCTCGGATTTCGCCGGAAACAGACAGCGCCAGATGCCTTTGAAATCCTCGCCCGGCACCTTCATCAGCGAGACCCAGCGATCAGGATGGGCGCAATAGTTGCGCAGCCGGAACCCCATCGCCGCGCCGAAATCGAACGGTACGCCGATGATGTTGAAACGCTCCGGCCAGGTGAAGCCTTCGAACGACACGCCGATCGATTTGCGCACGACGCTGCGGCCGCCGTCGCAACCGATCAGATAGCGGCCGCGATGGATTTCCGTGCTGCCATCCTCCATCTGCACCGTCGCTTCGACGAAGTCCGTCTCCTGGCTGACTGCGACGACCTCGGCGGGCCGCACCATGGTGAATTCAGGAACCTTCGCGGCGGCATCGAGCGCCACGTAGACGGTGCGATGCTGCTCGAGTTGAATGACGTAGGGGTGCGCGCTCTCCTTCGCTAGCACGCTGTAGTCGAATTCGGCCACAACCTCTTGCGTCACGCGATCGCGCCACTGAAAGACCGGCGACGGCAGCCCCTGCCGCAGGATGCCTTCGGTGAGACCTAAATCCTCGAACAGATCAAGCGTCGACGGCTGCAGGGTTGCGGCGCGATGATCTTCGGCCGGCTTTGGCAGGCGATCGAACACCGTGACGGGAATTCCGTATCTGGCCAGGCGTAGTCCGGTGACGGTGCCGATCGGGCCGCCGCCCGCAATCAAGACGCGATCAATATCGCTCATAGACGTTTCACTTGCGCGATGAATGTGAGGAAGCCTGCAAGGCGATGACGTCTGCCGCGGAGGGCTGCTTGCGAGCAATCATGTGATGTGACACTAGCGAGAGTCATTTCTCATCGCAATGCAACATAATCGTCGCTTAGGTCCACATGAGCACCGAATTCGCGCGCTTCCCCCTCGCCTCACCCGATGACCTCGCCGGCCTCGATGCGGCGCTCGCAAAATTCGGACCGCGTGTGCAAAAGCTGGCTTTGTTCTTTCGTGTTCCTGGAGAGTATGAGGACGGCTCCCGCGAAAAAGCCCGCGCCGCGGTCGATGCGCTCCTGGCACGCTTTGGCTTGACCGATCGCGCCGAGATGATCACCGTCGTCGGCTGCGAAGGCGCGACGACGCCGTGCGCGTATGTGTTCGCGGACGTAAAGGACGGCGCGGCGGGCGCCCGCAAGCGGCTCGCGATTGGGTTGGCGCGCGGCCCAGTGCCGGCCGACGATGACCTCGACAAGGCGGCCTTCGCCCGCAAGGTCGCCGATCTCGTTAGTACCGCGCTCAGCAACGGCGGCATGTCGGCCGCTGACGCCGTGACCGTGTTCGTCAATACGCCCTCGCCTGCGGCGGGCGACAAAGCAGCCCGCGGCCGGCGCGCCCGGGCGGTGGCGGCGCTTGGCGCCGGCATGGCGCTCGGCGAGATCGCCGCGGATCGCGTCACCGACAAGACCATCAGCACTGACGCATCGCTCTATACGGAGCGCGTGCAGACGTTTACCGGACCGACGGTCAAGCAGGTGGAAGTCATCATGCTCGGCAATCGCACCGGCGCCGGCGGCGATCTGATCGCATGCAGTGCTGTCACCAACGACCTCCTCGACCCGCGCCCACTGAAGCGCGCGCTCGTCGTCGCGGGCTTGCGCCTCGACGCCGACGGCGAGCTTGCGGAGCCGGATCGGGTCGCAGCGGCGCTCATCAAATCCGGCGCGCGCGCCGACGGCCATGTGCTCGGCGCGCCGACGGTGATATTTCGCGGCGGCCTGCCGCCCGAGAAGCAGGTGCGCGCCGCGCAGTCCGGCGTGTTCGGGGCGTTGCTGAAGACGACCTGCATGTTCAACACCTACGATCCGATCCAGCAGGCGCCGGAAGGCGGCTCGCAAGCGTGCTGCGTGGTTCGGGTCTAATTGTCCCGCTCTCGCGCTATCCCTGCATATCAAACAAACGCATGGCGTTGCCGCCGAGGATCGCTGTCTTCTCGTCATCGCTCAGCGTCGTGGTGGCGAAGATATGATCGACCGGATGCTGCTCCCACGGGATCGGATGATCGGTGCCGATGACGATCTGGCTCACGCCGACCTGCGCGACCAGATGGCGGAGAGCTTCCGGCGTGAACACCAGCGAATCGAAATACAGCTGGTTCAAATATTCGCTCGGCTGTTTTTTCAACTTGATGTCGGGATTGCAATTCTGCGGTGACACGAAGCAGGCGTGGTCGCCGCGCGCCGCGTAGGACGGCAGGTAGCCGCCGCCGTGGGCTCCGATGATCTTCAGATTGGGAAAGCGATCGAGCGTGCCTTCGAAAATGAGATGCTGGAGCGCAATCGTCGTCGCCAGCGGATTGCCGACGGTGTTGGCGAGCCAACCGTTTCCTTGGAGACGCTTGGCAAGCTCCGGCGTGCCGAGCGGATGAATGAACAGCACGGCGCCAAGTTCTTCGGCCTTCGCCCACACCGGATGAAATTTCGGATCGGAAAAATCGGTGTCGACAACGCTAGCGCCGATCGCGGCGCCGCGCAGGCCCTGCTTATTCATGGCGGTTTCGAGCTGCCGCAAGGCGAGATCCGGATATTGCAGTGCGAGCGACGCGTAAGCGGCGAAGCGGTCCGGATGGGCGGCGCAAAGCTCCGCGAGCTTTTCGTTCTGCAGTTCGACGATCCTCGCCGCAGTGTCGCGGTCGGTTTTGTACCAGAACGGATTGATCGACAGCACCTCCATGTCGATGGCTTGCGCATCCATGGCTTTGAGGCGCTGATCAACCGCAATGACCATTTCTTCCCTGCCGTTGGCCTGAACGCCGACGCGGCTCGCCTCATCGCCCATCAACGCAATGGCCTCGCGAAACAGACAATGCGCGTGCACGTCGATGGTCTTGACCCGCCTGCCATTGACCATGACGGGTAAATGTTGCCGCGCGGGCGCCTGCGCCCGCGCCGCCTCGAGCAAGCTGCAACTGCAAAACACGACGCCCGAAGCGCCCGCGCGTTTGATGAAATCCCGCCGTGTTGTCGGCATGCGCCGTCCCTCCCCTCGGTACTGTCGATATCGTTGTCGCGTCGCCGCGGTCGATCGCCCGACCCGGCGCGGGACATTATCTCGAAGCCTCGGCTCCCGGCCAATCTGATATTGGGCTATAATGCCGAGTAGGCCCAGGGAATTTCACCCTGAGCCTCTCACAGAACCGGACTTGATACTCTCGCATCATCCGGCTCGTGCCATCGCACGAAGGCTGCCGCCTTCTGCTGAACTTTCGAGCTCCTCCTGGTCGACCCAGTTGGCCCACGCTCAACAGCGATGACCCACCCCCTTCGCTCCACGGGCATTACCCCGCTTCATCACTACTACGGGGCAGTCCGTCCCTCTCCGGCGCATCGGTACTTTCGGCCTCGCGGTTGGAGCCGCTTGTGCTCTTTCCCTTGGCATCGCCGGTCAGGTTCTCACGTTCCATACAGGAGCCAGATTGAGCTTCGCGCCGTCTACATGCCGGATGCCGCTTGGGCAGTATCAGTGCATCCCCCAAGCTTATCCCGGAAGATGGGTCAGCCCCCGGTTTTGACATCGTCTAAGTCGCTTTCGACACTTCATCGACGGTTCACTTGCGTTCGCCTCTCCCAATCATGCCTGCCGGAATCTGTTCCGGCTTTTCCGCAACGTTCACCACCATCGCTTTTGACGACAGCAGCTTGCGGTGGCTTGAGATCAACACCTGATTGCCGACCTCGAAGGGCCACCCTTCATCTCCCGTACAGTTGCGCATCGCCGTGTGGACCGGCGTTACTCGTGACACAAGAACCATGTCGACCGGTTTCACGCCACGCCTGGATGTCCTCCCGGAGGCCCAGCGCCGGCTGTGGCCGGAACTGGGCGGAACGCCGGAGTGATTTCACGCTCTATGGAGGCACGGCGCTTGCTCTTCGACTGGGTCACCGACAGTCGATGGATTTTGATTTTTTCGCGCGAACTTCATTTCAGCCTGACGCCTTGCTCGCCGAAATTCCGTACTTGAAGGGCCTGTAGTGCGGCAGTTATCTCCCAATACCCTGACCACCACGGTTGACCGCGGCGGCCCCGTGCAGGTGTCATTCTTCGGCGATCTCGGCCTAGCTAGGCCAGATTGAGGCCGAGAATTTTGTCGAGGACCCGAACTTGGCAATCGCCTCGCTCGTCGATTTGGCTGGCACAAAGGCCAAGGTGCTCGTGCAGCGGGTCGAGCCAAAAGATTACGTCGACATCCACGCCCTGCTGACCAAGGGCAGCCTCTCCTTGGCGACGATCTTAGCCGCGGCCTCGATTATCTTCGGTCCGCAGTTCAACCCGCTGCTCGCATTGAAAGCCATCGCCTACCACGACGACCCCGCCTTGGCCGGACTGTCCAACGAACTCAAGTCCGATTTGGCGAAGACTGTCCAAGCCACCGATCCGGAGAAACTCCCGATCCTCAACCCGATCAGGAAGTGGCAAGCCGCCTGATGAAGCCCCTGCCCCACAATCCCGATCTCCTGAAGGTAGCGCCGCGCATCATCTGGTTTGAGCCGGCCGAGGCCGCGCTCGCCAATCCCGTACGCTTCCTCACTTATCTAATGGCCCACGGGACCATCGAGGAAATCGCGGTGGTGCGCCGCTATGCGAGCCAGGACGACTTCCGCGAGGCGTTGGAAAAGGCGCCGCCCGGCATCATGGATGAACGTTCCTGGGCTTACTGGAATACAAGGCTCGGGCGCTACCCCGTTCCGCCCATGCCGCGGCGCACCTTCGAGGAGCGATGATCAACAAACCCATCGCATGCTTTGACTGGTACGGTGGAAACGGGGACTGCTGAACCGCCCAGGTTGTGCGAGCTGCGACCCTGATCGATCCAAGCGTCATGCCATCTGGTGCGGACGTGGGAGACCGTACGTGTCCTCACAAGTGTCTGAAAAATTGAGTTTCCTAACAGCCAATTGCCGAGTTTTGTACTCTGCTTTTGTACGCTCTAAAAGGCGGGCGCCATATTCAAAGCCGCACGCTTCCGACACAGACCGAGCGAAGCAGTTGCAAGCGTGGTTTACCCAGGACTCAACCTGTCTCGATTGACGAACACTACACGCCGCAAGGCCGACGCCGTGAGGTGAATGCCACAAGGACCACAGGGTTGAGGATGCAACGGGCGAACCTTTGGGTTCTCCCCGCAGCGCCCCCGCGTCTTCGGACTCACCCAGCGGCCAACCTGAGTCAGGTAAGGCCTTCAGGCTGCCTATGTGACCTGCGTCCCCGCAATACCTTGGGGGCAACCGAAGTGCAGGCGCGCGCCGTCGGCGTCCCGTGCGTCAGTAGTAGTCCTCAGGTCAGGGTCAGGCAGCGGCTTTGTTCTTGATTGCACCAATGATCGCCGTGAGTATCGCACCGCCAGCGCCACCGGCGATCACCTGCGAGACAATCCCGCTAACACTCAGATTGCCTGACTGCACTGCCGCCGCGACTGACGGCAGCAACAGCGTAACGATCTGGCCGAGCAGTCCGCCTCCCACCAAACCCGCTATGATGTTACCAACCGTACCGAGGTCGAACGTCGGCGATGCCTTACCTGTGCCAACTCCACCGAGCGCGCCTGCAATGGCGTTGATCAAAATCTGTTCCATGTTGCCCTCCCAACAAGCAGCAACTTACGGGGTTTAATCTCGCGCACACTAACAGCACTCGTGAAATCCATCCATGGGGGCATATACCACGCGCAACGCGCCCGCACCGAAAAACGGTGACGAAATTGTGGCAGGGCCGATCGAGTGGCCCATTACTTCGCACAATACTTATACGAGACTTCGAACAATACTGTCTGTTTACGTGCGTCGCGCGCGAGATCCAAGTAATATAAATATAATGTAATTATTGTTGAGTAATCACTCGATAGCGGTAAGCATAATGTTGGCGGCATTGCGGCAGCCGTCGGGCCGGGTCCTGGCGGAGGTCGTCGAGGGCGCGGCCGAGGAGCTGGTCGCCGCGCTGGTCGATCGAGGCCGGTCCTGGCGGCGGCCCGTCCAGGCTCAGCGTCGACCTGGCCCTCGCCGCTCATCGTCGATCCTTGGAATTTAACCCTTCGACAAAGTTCAGGACCGGAGATGGCGGCTCATCGGGCGGGAGCGAGCCGTCGAAGGGGCTTGAGCCCTTGAAGCGACCGCTGGCGGGTTTGGGCAGGGGCAGGCGGTCGAGCGAACGCCGAGCTGGAAGACGATCGGGGCCGGGCCGGCGGCGCGCCAACTGGCCGGCCGCTCCCGCAGTGTGACGCCGCTCACAGACTGCGGCGTCCGCTTACTTTATCGTCAAGTGTTAGCGTGGAGAAAGGAGCGCCAATAAAGGTGTCGGAATTTGCTGTCAGCTTATGCTAACGTTTGTGACTGTTTTCTAATCGAGACGTCACTGAAAATCCGGATTGCTCGCGTTCGGACGGATGCGCGCGGCAGTCGGGAAGCGAAGCGCATCTGCCTGAAACGAAATCATAATGGACGGAAGAAATCGCCATGAGCACCATCACTTTGCAACAGAACGCTGTCAGCCAACTCGCCCTGCAGGCCGACGCCGTCGGCAAGCTAGCCCAGGACACTGGCGCTTTTGCCGCCGTGGTCGCGGCGTTCGAGTCCAACGATCCGGATGCGCTCAGTTGGGTTCTCCAACGTCTTGAATTGCTTCCGCAATGTGAACTGATCTGCGAATGGATTCGGGTCAAATGGTGCGGGTTGCGTTGCGTCGAGGTGTGTGGGCCGCTGGATCCCAAGGTCCCTGTCCCCAGTCTGCCCCAGTTCGCACGCGCGATCACCCAGCTCGCATCGAATGAAGCGTTCCTGCGCCGCGCTGTCGACGCCGTTTCCTGCGGCGATGCGGATAGCTTCCACGCCGCCGTCGCCGAAGCGAAGCTGGAAGAGTATTGCCACTTGTTGTGCCGCTACATCTGCTCGACGCTCTACCGGCAAATCTGTGAGGTCGTCTGCACGCGCCAACCCGTTCCGGTGTCGGACGCCGCCCTCGATATTCGGGCGGACGCCGAGGTCTTGAGACGCCTCGTCGCCAACGAGAGCCTGTCCGGCGTGATCGTCAAGGCGGCCGAGGCGCTCGATTGCGACCCGTTGCGGACGGAAATCGAAAAGGGCGGTCTGACAGCAGACGGCCAAATCATCTGCCGCCTGATCTGCACATGGCGCTGCGTTCGGGTGTGCAGGGAACTCTGCCTCGAACCGCAACCTATCCTCAAGGGAACCTATGCGGTCGAGGAGGCTCGGAATTTCGCGCTCGCGGCCCGACAGTTGGCGGGCCAGCCGCGCGCTCTCTCCGATCTCACCGCTGCGGTCATCAGCAACAACGCTCAAGCCTATCGCGCAATCGTCGATCGCTTCGGCCTCGGCCTCTATTGCTGGCAGGTGTGCGGGTGGGTCTGCTCGGAACTCTGCTACGAATTCTGCGTTTGCGTATCCCCGCCGCAAGCCCAAATCGAATGGACGAACATCGGGAATTTCCTCATCACGACGGATATTAGCGCCGCCGGAAGGACGACAGTCGCCAGGAGCGGCGTCGGGGGATGGGCCGGCGGCTTGAACTATGCGTTCTACAGCCGATTGCTGCTGTGGGGGTCTTGTCCTGAGAACTCCCCCTTGGTGGGCGGAGGACAGATGATGTACCGCTTCACCTACAATTCCGGCTCGGTGACAGACCAACCGATCAAAGATGGGAATCTCTTCATCCTTCAAGTCGGGTCCGATAAAATCTGGTGGCCAGATGAAGATTCCGTTACACACACGGCGAAGAGCACGGGCTCCGTCGTCGACCGGCCCATCTTTGTCTGCAACAGTGCCGACGTTCCGCCGTCACCGTTT